>NZ_CP117702.1:0-7500 GCF_045277205.1 Bacillus sp. A01H
TTGGAAAACATCTCTGATTTATGGAACAGCGCCTTAAAAGAACTAGAAAAAAAGGTCAGTAAACCAAGTTATGAAACATGGTTAAAATCAACGACCGCACATAATTTAAAGAAAGATGTATTAACAATTACGGCTCCAAATGAATTCGCCCGCGATTGGCTAGAATCTCATTATTCAGAGCTAATTTCAGAAACACTTTATGATTTAACAGGGGCAAAATTAGCTATTCGCTTTATTATTCCCCAAAGTCAAGCCGAAGAGGAGATTGATCTTCCTCCTTCTAAACCGAATTCAGCACAAGATGATTCTAATCATTTACCACAGAGTATGCTAAATCCAAAATATACGTTTGATACGTTTGTTATTGGCTCTGGTAACCGTTTTGCTCACGCTGCTTCATTGGCCGTAGCCGAAGCGCCAGCTAAAGCATATAATCCCCTCTTTATTTATGGGGGAGTTGGACTTGGAAAGACCCATTTAATGCATGCAATTGGTCATTATGTAATTGAACATAACCCAAATGCCAAAGTTGTATATTTATCATCAGAAAAATTTACAAATGAATTCATTAATTCTATTCGTGATAATAAAGCTGTCGATTTTCGTAATAAATACCGCAATGTGGATGTTTTATTGATAGATGATATTCAATTTTTAGCGGGAAAAGAACAAACTCAAGAAGAGTTTTTCCATACATTCAATGCATTACACGAAGAAAGTAAACAAATTGTAATTTCCAGTGATCGGCCACCAAAAGAAATTCCAACTTTAGAAGATCGTCTTCGTTCTCGCTTTGAATGGGGACTCATTACGGATATTACGCCACCAGATTTAGAAACGCGGATTGCAATTTTGCGCAAAAAGGCAAAGGCTGAAGGACTTGATATACCAAATGAGGTCATGCTTTATATTGCAAATCAAATCGATTCAAATATTCGTGAACTAGAAGGTGCACTCATCCGAGTTGTAGCTTATTCATCTTTAATTAACAAAGATATTAATGCTGATTTAGCAGCCGAAGCACTTAAAGATATTATTCCAAATTCTAAACCAAAAATTATCTCCATTTATGATATTCAAAAAGCTGTAGGAGATGTTTATCAAGTAAAATTGGAAGATTTCAAGGCGAAAAAGCGAACGAAATCAGTTGCCTTCCCTCGCCAAATTGCAATGTATTTATCACGTGAACTGACAGACTCCTCCTTACCTAAAATAGGTGAAGAATTTGGTGGACGTGATCATACAACAGTTATCCATGCTCATGAAAAAATTTCTAAGCTACTTAAGACGGATACGCAATTACAAAAGCAAGTTGAAGAAATTAACGATATTTTAAAGTAGTAGCTGAATAGTGTGAATAACTTTCCTTGTTTTACGCACAGTCTATCCACATGTAGATAGACTGTTTTTACATCCTTTAACAGGGTTATCCACATATCCACAAGCCCTATTATTATTACTACTATTTTTTATCTTTATTAATTAAATAAAATCTTATACTTACCGGAGGTTTTTCTTTATGCGTTTTACAATACAAAAAGACTATCTTGTAAGAAGTGTACAAGATGTAATGAAGGCTGTTTCTTCTCGTACAACAATTCCAATCCTTACGGGGATTAAAGTTGTCGCTACAGAAGAAGGAGTTACATTAACAGGAAGCGATGCTGATATTTCAATTGAATCTTTCATTCCAGTTGAAGAGAATGGAAAAGAAATCGTAGAAGTGAATCAATCAGGAAGTATTGTTTTACAGGCTAAATATTTTAGTGAAATTGTAAAGAAGTTGCCTAAAGAAACTGTAGAAATTTCTGTGGAAAATCATTTGATGACAAAAATAACTTCTGGAAAATCAGAGTTTAATTTAAATGGTTTAGATTCTGCAGAATATCCATTGTTACCACAAATTGAAGAACATCATGTTTTTAAGATTCCAACGGATTTACTTAAACATATGATTAGACAAACTGTATTTGCAGTTTCTACTTCTGAAACAAGACCAATCTTGACAGGTGTAAACTGGAAGGTATATAACAGCGAACTAACTGGCATTGCTACAGATAGTCACAGACTAGCTCTTCGAAAAGCAAAAATTGAAGGCATTGCAGATGAGTTCCAAGCAAATGTTGTTATTCCAGGAAAAAGTTTAAATGAATTAAGCAAAATTCTAGATGAGTCTGAAGAAATGGTAGATATCGTTATTACGGAGTATCAAGTATTATTCCGTACAAAACATTTATTATTCTTCTCAAGATTGTTAGAAGGAAATTACCCTGATACAACTCGCTTAATTCCAGCGGAGAGCAAAACAGATATTTTTGTAAATACAAAAGAATTTTTACAAGCAATTGATCGTGCATCTCTTTTAGCAAGAGATGGTCGTAATAATGTTGTAAAATTATCAACTTTAGAGCAGGCAATGCTAGAAATTTCCTCGAATTCACCAGAAATCGGAAAAGTAGTAGAAGAAGTTCAATGTGAAAAAGTAGATGGAGAAGAGTTAAAAATATCTTTTAGTGCAAAATATATGATGGATGCACTAAAAGCATTAGATAGTACTGAAATTAAGATTAGCTTTACTGGAGCAATGAGACCATTCTTAATTCGTACAGTAAATGATGAATCCATTATTCAATTAATTTTACCGGTTCGTACTTACTAAGTAAGAAATAAGGGTTGCTAGTTTTCAGATGCTAGTAGCCCTTATTTGATTTTTGGGTATTACTTTCCTAATGCTAGTTTATTTAGTACAATGAAAGAATGAACACTTTCAGAAAGTGAGCGATTTTATGAAACGTATTAAAATTTCAACAGAGTATATTACACTAGGGCAATTTTTAAAGTTAGCCGATGTAATTGATACAGGTGGCGCTGTAAAATGGTTTTTACAAGAATATGAAGTGTACGTGAATCAAGAACTTGAAAATAGAAGAGGTCGCAAACTATATGCGAACGATATTATTGAAATTCCAGGAAGCGGAAGTTTCCAAGTTCAGTCATAAAGGGGGAGCCCTTTGTTTATTTCAGAAATACAATTAAAAAACTATCGCAATTATGAAAAGTTAGAGCTTTCCTTTGAAGATAAGGTAAATGTAATTATCGGCGAGAATGCGCAAGGGAAAACGAATTTGATGGAAGCTATTTATGTTTTAGCGATGGCGAAATCTCATAGAACCTCTAATGATCGCGAACTTATCCGTTGGGATGAAGATTTCGGTCAAATTAAAGGAAAGCTACAAAAGAGAAATAGTTCTTTGTCTTTGGAATTAAATATCTCGAAAAAAGGTAAAAAGGCAAAATTAAATCAACTTGAACAACAAAAATTGAGTCAATATATTGGCGTGATGAATGTTGTCATGTTTGCCCCAGAAGATTTAAATCTTGTAAAAGGAAGCCCTCAAGTAAGAAGACGCTTTTTAGATATGGAATTAGGCCAAATAGCTCCGGTCTATTTGTATGAATTGAGTCAATATCAAAAGGTGCTCACACAACGAAATCACTTGCTAAAAAAGATGCAAGGGAATAGTAAGAATGAGGAAACGATGTTGGATGTATTTACACTTCAACTTATTGAGCATGGTACAAAAATTTTGCAAAAACGCTTTGAATTTTTGCATTTACTACAAGAATGGGCAGCTCCAATTCATCGTGGTATAAGCCGTGGGTTAGAAGAATTAGAAATTGTCTATAAACCGAGTGTAGATGTATCAGAATCAATGGATTTGTCGAAAATAAAAGAAGTATACTATGAAAGTTTTCAATCCGTGAAACAACGTGAAATTTTCCGTGGTACGACTTTAATTGGTCCTCATCGTGATGATTTACAATTCTTCGTTAATAGTAAAAATGTTCAAGTCTTTGGTTCGCAAGGACAACAACGAACGACCGCACTGTCCCTAAAATTAGCTGAAATTGAATTGATTTACTCAGAAGTTAAAGAATATCCGATTCTTCTATTGGATGATGTATTATCAGAATTAGATGATTATCGTCAATCGCATCTGTTAAATACAATTCAAGGAAAAGTGCAAACATTTGTGACAACGACGAGTGTCGACGGAATTGAACACGAAACATTAAAAGAAGCGAAAACAATTCATGTAACGAACGGCACGGTAGATTGTGAAATAGATAGGGCGTAATCCCTGTTTAAATGGAAAAGTAGGTGATCTTTGTGTCAATGGAACAAAAGCAAATGCAAGAAAATTCATATGATGAAAGTCAAATACAGGTACTTGAAGGGCTAGAAGCAGTTCGAAAACGCCCTGGTATGTATATTGGATCTACAAGCGGAAAAGGACTTCACCATCTTGTATGGGAAATCGTCGATAATAGTATTGATGAAGCACTTGCAGGTTACTGTGATGAAATTAACGTTAGTATCGAAGAAGATAATAGTATTCGTGTAACGGATAATGGACGTGGTATTCCAGTTGGTATACAAGAAAAAATGGGACGTCCTGCTGTAGAGGTTATTATGACCGTTCTTCATGCTGGTGGTAAGTTTGGCGGCGGCGGTTATAAAGTTTCTGGTGGTTTGCATGGTGTTGGGGCATCTGTAGTAAATGCCCTATCAACAGAACTAGAGGTATTTGTACATCGTGAAGGTAAAATCCATTATCAAAAATACGAAAGAGGTATTCCGGTTGCGGATTTAAAAGTCATTGGTGACACAGATCAAACAGGAACGATAACTCGATTTAAACCAGATCCAGAAATTTTTCAGGAAACAACAGTATACGAATTTGATACGCTCGCAACTCGTATGCGTGAATTAGCATTTTTAAATCGTAATATTAAATTAACAATTGAAGATAAACGTGAACATAAGCAAAAGAAAGAATTCCATTATGAAGGTGGAATTAAATCATACGTCGAGCATTTAAATCGCTCAAAACAACCAATCCATGAAGAACCTGTATATGTAGAAGGATCAAAAGATGGTATTCAAGTTGAGGTTTCCTTACAGTATAACGAAGGATATACAAATAATATTTACTCATTTACGAATAACATTCATACGTATGAAGGTGGAACACATGAAGTAGGGTTTAAAACAGCTTTAACTCGTGTGATTAACGATTATGGACGTAAAAATAGTATTTTAAAAGATGCAGACAGTAACTTAACGGGTGAGGATGTTCGTGAAGGTTTAACTGCAATTGTATCAATTAAACATCCAAACCCACAATTTGAAGGACAAACGAAGACGAAACTTGGGAATAGTGAAGCAAGAACGATTACAGAGTCTGTGTTTTCAGAGGCATTTGAAAAGTTCTTACTAGAAAACCCGAATGTTGCACGAAAAATCGTAGAAAAAGGTACGATGGCAGCACGTGCACGTGTTGCAGCGAAAAAAGCACGTGAATTGACACGCCGCAAGAGTGCATTAGAAGTTTCAAGTTTACCTGGTAAATTAGCAGATTGCTCTTCGAAAGATCCAGCAATTAGTGAAATTTACATTGTAGAGGGTGACTCTGCCGGTGGATCAGCAAAACAAGGGCGTGATCGTCACTTCCAAGCGATTTTACCGCTAAAAGGTAAAATTATTAACGTTGAAAAAGCAAGATTGGATAAAATTTTATCTAACGATGAAGTGCGTACAATTATTACTGCAATTGGTACGAACATTGGCGGCGATTTTGATATTGAGAAAGCTCGTTATCATAAAGTTATTATTATGACGGATGCCGACGTAGATGGTGCGCATATTCGTACCCTATTATTAACGTTCTTCTATCGTTATATGCGTCAAATTATTGAACATGGTTATATCTATATTGCACAGCCACCGTTGTTTAAAATACAACAAGGTAAAAAAATTCAATATGCTTATAATGAGAAAGAGCTTGAAAAGATTTTAGCTGAATTACCAGCTCAACCTAAACCCGGGATCCAACGTTACAAAGGTTTAGGAGAAATGAATCCAGCTCAGCTTTGGGAAACGACAATGGACCCAGAAGTGCGTTCATTACTTCAAGTTTCCCTTCAAGATGCAATTGAAGCAGATGAAACATTTGAAATTTTAATGGGGGATAAAGTAGAGCCACGTCGTAACTTTATCCAAGAAAATGCAAAATACGTGAAAAACCTTGATATTTAAATGAGTAATGACAGGAATCTGAGTATTCCTGTCTTCTACATATAAATCAATGTATGTGTAACGGAAATGTAAGAGGAGGTGCTCGTTGATGTCAGACAATCAACAACAAGCACGAATTCGAGAAATTAATATTAGTCATGAAATGCGTACCTCATTTTTAGATTACGCAATGAGTGTTATCGTATCTCGTGCATTACCAGATGTTCGTGATGGATTAAAACCTGTGCATCGTAGGGTTTTATATGCGATGAATGATTTAGGAATTACGGCTGATAAAGCGTATAAGAAATCAGCACGTATTGTTGGTGAAGTAATTGGTAAGTATCACCCTCATGGTGATTCAGCTGTTTATGAAACAATGGTACGTATGGCGCAAGATTTCAGTCAACGTTATATGCTTGTTGATGGGCATGGTAACTTTGGATCTGTCGATGGAGATTCAGCAGCAGCAATGCGTTATACAGAAGCAAGAATGTCTAAGATTTCTATGGAGTTAATACGTGATATTTCAAAAAATACGATTGATTATCAAGATAACTATGATGGTTCTGAAAGAGAGCCAATTGTATTACCAGCGCGTTTTCCTAACTTACTAGTAAATGGTACGACAGGTATTGCAGTTGGTATGGCAACGAATATTCCGCCGCATCAACTTGGCGAAGTAATTGATGGGGTATTGGCATTAAGTCATAATCCTGATATTACTATTGCAGAATTAATGGAGTGCATTCCAGGACCAGATTTCCCGACGGCAGGTTTAATTTTAGGAAGAAGTGGTATTCGTAGAGCGTATGAAACAGGACGCGGTTCTATTATACTTCGTGCTAAAGTTGAAATTGAAGAGAAGTCAAATGGCAAACAATCTATTATCGTAACGGAACTACCTTATCAAGTAAATAAGGCGCGATTAATTGAAAAAATTGCAGAATTAGTTCGCGATAAGAAAATTGAAGGTATTACAGATTTACGTGATGAATCAGATCGAAATGGTATGCGTATTGTTATGGAAGTACGTCGTGATGCCAATGCTAATGTATTATTAAATAACTTATATAAACATACAGCACTTCAAACAAGTTTCGGTATTAACATGCTGTCTCTTGTAAATGGAGAGCCACAAGTGCTGAACTTAAAACAAAATTTATATCATTACTTGGAACATCAAAAGGTAGTAATTCGTAGACGTACAGCTTATGAACTAGAAAAAGCAGAAGCGCGTGCTCATATTTTAGAAGGATTACGAATTGCCTTAGACCATCTGGATGAAGTTATTACATTAATTCGTAGTTCGAAAACAGCGGAAATTGCAAAGCAAGGTTTAATGGAACGTTTCGGCTTAAGTGAAAAACAAGCGCAAGCTATTTTAGATATGCGTTTGCAACGTTTAACAGGTTTAGAAC
>NZ_CP117702.1:12500-27500 GCF_045277205.1 Bacillus sp. A01H
CGAGGAGAGAATCCTAAGGTGTGCGAGAGAACTCTGGTTAAGGAACTCGGCAAAATGACCCCGTAACTTCGGGAGAAGGGGTGCTTTCTTAACGGAAAGCCGCAGTGAATAGGCCCAAGCGACTGTTTAGCAAAAACACAGCTCTCTGCGAAGCCGTAAGGCGAAGTATAGGGGGTGACACCTGCCCGGTGCTGGAAGGTTAAGGAGAGGGGTTAGCGTAAGCGAAGCTCTGAACTGAAGCCCCAGTAAACGGCGGCCGTAACTATAACGGTCCTAAGGTAGCGAAATTCCTTGTCGGGTAAGTTCCGACCCGCACGAAAGGTGTAACGATTTGGGCACTGTCTCAACCAGAGACTCGGTGAAATTATAGTACCTGTGAAGATGCAGGTTACCCGCGACAGGACGGAAAGACCCCGTGGAGCTTTACTGTAGCCTGATATTGAATTTTGGTACAGTTTGTACAGGATAGGCGGGAGCCTTTGAAACCGGAGCGCTAGCTTCGGTGGAGGCGCTGGTGGGATACCGCCCTGACTGTATTGAAATTCTAACCTACGGGTCTTATCGACCCGGGAGACAGTGTCAGGTGGGCAGTTTGACTGGGGCGGTCGCCTCCTAAAGTGTAACGGAGGCGCCCAAAGGTTCCCTCAGAATGGTTGGAAATCATTCGTAGAGTGCAAAGGCATAAGGGAGCTTGACTGCGAGACCTACAAGTCGAGCAGGGACGAAAGTCGGGCTTAGTGATCCGGTGGTTCCGCATGGAAGGGCCATCGCTCAACGGATAAAAGCTACCCCGGGGATAACAGGCTTATCTCCCCCAAGAGTCCACATCGACGGGGAGGTTTGGCACCTCGATGTCGGCTCATCGCATCCTGGGGCTGTAGTCGGTCCCAAGGGTTGGGCTGTTCGCCCATTAAAGCGGTACGCGAGCTGGGTTCAGAACGTCGTGAGACAGTTCGGTCCCTATCCGTCGTGGGCGTAGGAAATTTGAGAGGAGCTGTCCTTAGTACGAGAGGACCGGGATGGACGCACCGCTGGTGTACCAGTTGTTCTGCCAAGGGCATAGCTGGGTAGCTATGTGCGGAAGGGATAAGTGCTGAAAGCATCTAAGCATGAAGCCCCCCTCAAGATGAGATTTCCCATAGCGTAAGCTAGTAAGATCCCTGAAAGATGATCAGGTTGATAGGTTCGAGGTGGAAGCATGGTGACATGTGGAGCTGACGAATACTAATAGATCGAGGACTTAACCATATAATATGTAGCAAATGTTATCTAGTTTTGAAGGAATATGCCTTCATAGTTTGGTGATGATGGCAGAGAGGTCACACCCGTTCCCATACCGAACACGGAAGTTAAGCTCTCTAGCGCCGATGGTAGTTGGGACCTTGTCCCTGTGAGAGTAGGACGTCGCCAAGCAACTAAAAACACAAGTCTTTTGACTTGTGTTTTTTTATTTCCCATGAAATAGGTTCGGTTCTGCTAGTAAAAAATTCGAAATATAGTAAGGAATTTTTTGAGCAGAAATAGTAAGAAATTGATAAATAAATGGGTAATCTTCAGAGCCATAGCTTCCAAGTAAATCATACCACCAATCTGTTTCGTATCTAGAAATCATACTTAAATTGTAGAGCAATAAATAGTGAACAAGAAGTTCAGGTAATACGGGTTTAGGATTTCTAGGGTCAGTTGTAAGTGGTAAGTAATAAGTATCAGCGAGATATTCGTAGTATAAAGGCGTACTATATATAGGATTCCACGATTGAATAGGAGCTGTAAAAAGCAAATTGGAGGCGCTCGTTTTCCCAGTAACATGTTGCACGGATAAGTGCTTACAAATTGATTCAATATAACGTGAAAATCTTTCTGAAGTCATATGAAGTCGATCTAATATATTGACTGAAAAGGAAAGTTCATTTGCATTTGTTGAATCAATTTTATACAAAGTGGCACCTCGTTGACTATAGCGAAATAAGTTTTGTAATTCAGGAATATTCCCCATTAAATCCAACATGTTAAACTTCTCTGATTCTAAGTGTTTCATGTGAAACAGCTGTTCTGCAACATGAGTAAATAATCCATTTTTTTGTACCTTTACCTCATCTTCTAAAAATTGATATCCCTGTTTTTTCCGCTTACGAGTCGTAACACCATGAGCTAAAACAGTAGTGGATTCAGGATAGTTCGGATCAATAGTTAATAAGCATGCTTTAAAAAGTTGGCTCATTCCATAAAACAATAACATTGGCTGAATTGAAAAGGGAGCTACCTTATATAATTCATAATAATTTTTCCCATGTTCTAAGTAATAAATAAAGGGATAACAATTTTCAAAACTTTTTTTTTCAGCATTTTGTATGGAGGATTTTTCATAACAACGGGCAAGATAACGTTGTACATTTTGAGATGAAAAGAAGAAACTTAATTGCTGCCAAGTACAATGTGTTTGATGCATATATTACGCTCCTTTTATTGTCTAAAAATTCTAACATATATATACGTCCTTGACAGTATTTTAACCAATTGATAAGCTACTAATAATAATTTCTGGTATCATGGGGGGAACAATTATGTGGGAATCTAAATTTGTTAAAGAAGGTTTGACTTTTGATGACGTATTACTTGTACCAGCAAAGTCAGATGTACTACCAAGAGAAGTAAGTGTTAAAACAGTTTTATCTGAAAGCTTACAGTTAAACATCCCGTTAATTAGTGCAGGAATGGATACAGTAACAGAAGCGGATATGGCTATTGCAATGGCTCGTCAAGGCGGTTTAGGAATTATTCATAAAAATATGTCTATTGAACAACAAGCCGAGCAGGTTGATAAAGTAAAACGTTCTGAAAGTGGTGTTATTTCAGATCCTTTCTTTTTAACTCCAGAACATCAAGTGTATGATGCAGAGCACCTTATGGGGAAATATCGTATCTCAGGTGTACCGGTTGTAAATAATTTAGACGAGCGAAAATTAGTTGGTATTATTACAAACCGTGATATGCGTTTTATCCAAGATTACTCAATCAAAATTTCCGACGTAATGACAAAAGAACAGCTAATTACAGCTCCAGTTGGTACAACGCTAGATGAGGCTGAAAAGATCCTACAAAAGTATAAAATTGAAAAACTCCCTCTTGTTGATAACAACGGTGTATTACAAGGGCTTATTACAATAAAAGATATTGAAAAAGTAATTGAATTCCCAAATTCTGCGAAGGATAAGCAAGGGCGCTTATTAGTTGGAGCAGCAGTTGGTGTAACGGCTGATGCTATGACTCGCATTGACGCATTAGTAAAAGCTAGCGTAGATGCAATCGTACTTGATACAGCCCATGGACATTCTCAAGGCGTTATTGATAAAGTAAAAGAAGTTCGTGCAAAGTATCCATCATTAAATATTATCGCTGGAAATGTTGCTACTGCTGAAGCAACAAGAGCATTAATTGAAGCAGGGGCAAACGTAGTTAAAGTTGGTATTGGACCAGGCTCTATCTGTACAACACGTGTTGTAGCTGGGGTTGGTGTACCACAATTAACAGCGGTTTATGATTGTGCAACAGAAGCTCGTAAACACGGTATCCCAGTTATTGCTGACGGTGGTATTAAGTACTCTGGTGATATGGTTAAAGCTTTAGCAGCAGGAGCACATGTTGTTATGCTAGGTAGTATGTTTGCTGGTGTTGCTGAAAGTCCTGGTGAAACTGAAATTTATCAAGGTCGCCAATTTAAAGTATATCGTGGTATGGGTTCTGTCGGAGCGATGGAAAAAGGAAGTAAAGATCGTTATTTCCAAGAAGGAAATAAAAAACTTGTTCCAGAAGGTATTGAAGGACGAGTACCATATAAAGGACCTTTAGCAGATACGGTTCATCAATTAGTTGGTGGATTACGTGCAGGTATGGGATATTGCGGAGCACAAGATTTAGAATTCTTACGTGAGAATGCACAATTTGTTCGTATGTCAGGTGCTGGTTTACTTGAAAGTCATCCTCATCATGTACAAATTACAAAAGAGGCTCCAAACTACTCATTATAATGTCTTATATATAAATAGACGGAGATTTTATATCTCTGTCTATTTTTTTTTGATTATGTTAGAATAACGGTTATGTGAGTACATAGATATTGGGGGTAGCAAAAGTGAAAGGTATGTTTTGCAAAAGATTCATTGCACTAGTAACAATGCTTACACTAGCTTGTAGTATGTTGTTACCATATAGCAATGCATCAGCTGAAACAGGAACTGCTTTAAATATTGAAGCGGGTGCGGCAATTTTAGTAGAAGCGAATTCTGGAAAAATTGTATATCAAAAGAATGCTGATGAATTATTATCCATTGCTAGTATGACGAAGATGATGAGTGAGTATTTAGTTCACGAAGCAGTGGATAAAGGAAAGCTTAAGTGGGATCAGAAAATTAAGGTTTCTGAATATGCGTATAAAGTTTCACAGGATGCTTCATTATCAAATGTGGCATTAGAAAATGGTGGCTCTTATACAGTAAAAGAGTTATACGAGGCAATGGCAATCTTCTCTGCAAATGGTGCAACGATTGCATTAGCAGAAGCAATTGCAGGTAAAGAAGTAGATTTCGTAAAAATGATGAATGATAAATCGAAAGAACTAGGGTTGAAAAATTATAAATTTGTCAATTCTACAGGTTTAACGAATAAAGATTTAAAGGGAATGCATCCAGAAGGAACAACAGCGGATGAAGAAAATAAAATGTCTGCAAAGGATGTTGCAACTTTAGCACAACATTTAATTAAAGATTATCCAAAAGTGTTAGATACAGCAAAAATCCCGAAAAAAGAATTCCGTCCAGAAAAAGAGAAGTTTGCAATGTCGAACTGGAACTGGATGTTAAAGGGCTTAGTTAAAGAATATGATGGCGTAGATGGCCTAAAAACAGGCTCAACTCCAGAAGCGGGAGATTGCTTCACTGGTACGGTTGAAAGAAACGGTATGCGTTTTATTTCTGTAGTGATTAAAACAAGTTCTCATACAGCACGTTTTGATGAAACAAAGAAGCTATATGATTATGGATTTGCTAACTTTGAAATGAAACAAATGTATAAAAAAGGTTCTTCAGTAAAAGGACAAGAAACAGTACGAGTAGAAAATGCGAAAGACAAAGATGTAGCAGTTCAAACGAAACAAGCCATTTCACTTCCAGTACCAAAAGGAAGTAAAGATGTTTATAAAACAGAATTAAAAGAATCAAGTAAGGGACAAGAAGCACCTATTAAAAAGGGAGCTGCGCTTGGTCAAATGGTAATTACGCCAAAAGATGCAAACGACCCTGGATTTTTAACTGGTAAGTCGTTACAAGTGGATCTTGTAACAACATCTGAAGTAGAAGAAGCAAACTGGTTTACTCGTGCTATGCGCGGAATTGGTTCTTTCTTTAGTGGTATATGGAATAGTGCTGTTGATACAGTAAAAGGTTGGTTTTAAAAGCTCCTCATTGTAGGGGCTTTTTCTTATTCCTATTTTTCATACCGACTTTATGAAAAAGTAGTAGACAAGCATCTGATAGTTAGTGGTAGAATGTAAGAGTATTCTTAATTTTCGCCTTTAACGGGGAAAAGCAATTCACCTAGGGGGGTTTTTGTAACATGACAAATGTAACAGGGACAGAACGTGTAAAACGTGGAATGGCAGAAATGCAAAAAGGCGGCGTTATTATGGACGTAATTAACGCTGAACAAGCAAAAATTGCAGAAGAGGCAGGCGCAGTTGCCGTTATGGCATTAGAGCGTGTACCAGCAGATATTCGTGCAGCAGGTGGCGTTTCTCGTATGGCAGACCCAACAATCGTTGAAGAAGTTATGGGTGCAGTGTCAATTCCGGTTATGGCAAAATGCCGTATCGGTCACCTTGTAGAAGCACGTGTATTAGAATCATTAGGGGTAGACTATATCGATGAGAGTGAAGTATTAACTCCAGCCGATGAAGTATACCATTTAAATAAACGTGATTACACAGTTCCATTTGTATGTGGTTGCCGTGATATCGGAGAAGCTGCACGTCGTATTGCAGAAGGTGCATCTATGCTTCGTACAAAAGGCGAACCAGGAACAGGAAACATTGTAGAGGCAGTGCGTCATATGCGTCAAGTCAATGCAGAAATCCGTCAAGTTGCAAGTCTACGTGAAGATGAGTTAATGACATATGCAAAAAATACTGGTGCTCCTTATGAAGTACTACTTGAAATTAAACGCCTTGGTCGTTTGCCGGTTGTAAACTTTGCAGCAGGTGGTGTAGCAACACCAGCAGATGCAGCGTTAATGATGCAACTTGGTGCGGATGGTGTATTTGTTGGATCTGGTATCTTTAAATCAGAGAATCCAGCGAAATTTGCACGTGCAATCGTTGAAGCGACAACTCATTATGAGGATTACGAGTTAATTGCAAGCCTTTCTAAAGGACTAGGTAATGCGATGAAAGGTATTGAAATTTCAACGTTACTACCAGAGCAACGCATGCAAGAGCGTGGATGGTAATTGAAGGAGAACTTTAAAATGGTGAAAATCGGTGTACTAGGTCTTCAAGGTGCAGTTCGTGAACATGTAAAATCAGTTGAAGCAAGTGGTGCAGAAGCTGTTGTTGTAAAGCGTATAGAACAACTTGAAGATATTGATGGTCTTATTTTACCAGGCGGTGAAAGTACAACTATGCGCCGTCTTATTGATAAGTATGCTTTCATGGAACCGCTTCGTACATTTGCGAAGTCTGGTAAACCAATGTTTGGTACATGTGCAGGAATGATTCTTCTCGCAAAAACACTTATTGGCTATGACGAAGCACATATTGGTGCTATGGATATTACAGTTGAGCGCAATGCGTTTGGACGTCAAAAAGATAGCTTTGAAGCTGCACTTTCTATTAAAGGTGTGGGAGAAGATTTTGTTGGCGTATTTATTCGTGCCCCGTATGTTGTAAATGTAGCGGATGATGTTGAGGTACTTTCTACACATGGCGATCGCATGGTAGCGGTAAGGCAAGGGCCGTTTTTAGCTGCTTCTTTCCATCCGGAATTAACAGATGACCATCGTGTAACAGCATACTTTGTAGAAATGGTAAAAGAAGCGAAAATGAAAAAAGTTGTATAAGTAACTTGCAACTTGTATAAGATTATAGTAAATTGATGGTAACAATTTTATAAAATAAGCGTGTTGATAGGAAGTAGTAACAAATGTCGTTTCTTATAGAGAGTCGATGGTTGGTGGAAATCGATAGAAACAGTTTGTGAATCCATCCTGGAATGGAATGTGGAATATCTTTATGATTAGTAAACATTCCCGGTGAAGAGCCGTTATTTCTACTTGAGAGGAAAGCGGTAATGCTTTCAACTAGGGTGGCAACGCGGGTTAACTCCCGTCCCTTTATATAGGGACGGGAGTTTTTTGTGTTTTATAAAATAAAAGGAGGAGTATATAATGCTTGATATTAAATTTTTACGTACAAATTTTGAAGAAGTAAAAGCTAAGTTACAGCATAGAGGCGAAGATTTAACTGATTTTGGTCGCTTTGAAGAATTAGATACGAGAAGAAGAGAACTACTTGTTCAAACAGAGGAACTAAAAAGTAAACGTAACGAAGTATCTCAACAAATCTCTGTATTGAAGCGCGAAAAGAAAGATGCAGAAGCTCTAATTTTAGAAATGCGTGAAGTTGGAGAAAAAGTAAAAGATCTTGATAACGAACTTCGTACAGTTGAAGAAGATCTAGAAAGATTGATGCTATCTATTCCAAATATTCCGCACGAATCTGCTCCAGTTGGTGAAACAGAGGATGATAATGTAGTAGCTCGCACTTGGGGAGAAGTGAAGGAATTTGCTTTTGAACCAAAACCACATTGGGATCTTGCTACAGATTTAGGAATTCTAGATTTTGAACGTGCTGGAAAAGTAACAGGAAGCCGCTTCGTATTCTACAAAGGTGCTGGCGCAAGATTAGAGCGTGCTTTAATTAGTTTTATGCTTGATCTTCATACTGATGAGCATGGATATGAAGAAGTATTACCTCCGTATATGGTAAACCGTGCAAGCATGACAGGGACAGGACAACTTCCGAAGTTTGAAGAAGATGCATTCCGTATTGAAAGTGAAGACTACTTCTTAATTCCAACAGCTGAAGTACCTGTAACAAATATGCACCGTGATGAGATCTTAAATAAAGAACAATTGCCTATAAGATATGCTGCGTTTAGCTCTTGTTTCCGTTCTGAAGCAGGTTCAGCTGGCCGTGATACACGTGGTTTAATTCGTCAGCACCAGTTCAATAAAGTAGAGCTTGTGAAGTTCGTAAAACCAGAAGATTCTTATGAAGAGTTAGAAAAACTAACAAATGATGCAGAACGCGTGTTACAATTATTAGAGTTGCCATATCGCGTTATGAGCATGTGCACAGGCGATTTAGGATTTACAGCAGCGAAGAAATACGATATCGAAGTATGGATTCCAAGCTATGGCACATATCGTGAAATCTCTTCTTGTAGTAATTTCGAGGCTTTCCAAGCGAGACGTGCAAATATCCGTTTCCGTCGTGAGCCAAACGGCAAACCAGAACATGTTCATACATTAAATGGATCTGGTCTTGCAATTGGACGTACGGTGGCAGCTATTTTAGAGAACTACCAACAAGAAGATGGTACAATTATAATTCCAGAAGTTCTTCGCCCTTATATGGGAGGAAAAACAGTTATTAAGTAAATTTATAAACATTCATCGGTATGAGTGATTGGTAATTATGAGCGTTGTCAGTACTATAATGTAGGAGAGGAAAAGTAAAATTTTCCTTTCCTCATAATTTATTTTAGTAGGGTTGACTAACTGTTTTTCTTTTGATATTATATTTGATGTCAATATGGAGGTATACCCAAGTCTGGCTGAAGGGATCGGTCTTGAAAACCGACAGGCGGCGAGAGTCGCGCGGGGGTTCGAATCCCTCTACCTCCTCCAGATATAATTGACAACAGCGCATATAAGTGGAGATTGGAGAACTCGTTACCACACGTAACGAGTTTTTATTTTAAAACCAATCATAAAGTATGGTGTAAGGCGATTTTGTCCTTATTACACACTCATATTCCGATGATTATCTTCATAGATATGAAAGGAGTCAACATGGATCTTATTATACAAACGTTTCCTTTAGATGGAAAAACTTTATATTATGTACAATGTCCTGTCTGTAAGAACAATAGAATTTTAAACAGTGGTGCAAATGTATCACGCATTATTAGCGATGATACATTCCGTAAACTTTGTGGCTGCACTTGTGATGTAAAGCAAACTGCAACAAAAGTAGAGGCACCAAAAAAAGTTAAAAAAGAAGCTGTAAAGAAAGAAGCAGCTCCAAAACGTACAGGTAAAGTATTAACAGCAGTAATTAACGGGAAAGAAATGACTGTTAAAGAGATTGCTGAGGCGTACGATATTAGTACAAGTACTGTTCGTCAGCGTATTAACGCTGGAAAACCTGAGAGTGAAATTATTGCTCCAACAAAGAAAAAGTAATTTAATAGAAAAACCCGTGCATATGCACGGGTTTTTTATTTTACAAGTTTACGTGTTTGTTTTAAAAAATGACCGATTTTTTTTATGATTGGTTCAATGGAATCGCCATCTTTTAAAATATCGTATTCATTAATGTTTAATCGTAAAACAGGGCATGAATTGAAGTTGTTAATCCAGTTTTCATAACGCCCATGCATCTCTTTCCAATACTCGATTGGTGTTTGCTGTTCCATCGGACGTCCACGTTCTTGGATACGATCAACAATATCATCGAAAGAACCTTCTAAGTAAATTAATAAATCTGGATGTGGGAAGTAAGGAGTCATGACCATAGCGTCAAATAAACCTTTATATGTTTCATAATCAGTTTCCGTCATTGTACCTTTTTCGTGATGCATTTTTGCAAAAATGCCAGTGTCTTCATAGATAGAGCGATCTTGAACAAAACCGCCACCGTATTCAAAAATTCTTTTTTGTTCTTTAAATCGTTCTGCTAAAAAATACACTTGTAAGTGAAAGCTCCAGCGTGTGAAATCAGCATAGAACTTGTCCAAATACGGATTAGAATCTACCTTTTCAAATGATGTGCGATACCCTAAAGCGTTAGCCAATGCAGTTGTCATAGTGGATTTACCGACACCTACTGTTCCAGCGATAGTGATTACTGCGTCATTTGGTATATCATATTTTTGCCTTAAATTCATTATTATTTCGACTCCTTTAAGAGAGTATTTTGAAGGGCAGATAGGATGACGTTTAAATCATCAGGATTTTTTACAAAATCCATATCGTCTCCGTTAAATTTCAATACTGGGATATCTGGATGGTCCTTTTTAAAAGCATCCATTGCTGTTTCATAATCTTTTGTGAGCTGTAGTAAGTAATTTGGATCCATATTTTTTTCGAATTCTCTTCCGCGCATTGCAATTCGCTTTTGTAATGTTTCTAGGCTAGCTGTTAAATAAACGATAACGTTTGGAACTGGCATATCTTGTGTAAGGATACGATAGATTTGCATGTACTTGTCGTATTGAGAATCTTTTAATGTACGGGATGCAAAAATTACATTTTTGAATATATGATAATCCGCTACTACTGGCTTCCTTTGATTCAAATACTTTATGTTAATATCTTCTAATTGTTTGTATCTATTACAAAGAAAGAACATCTCTGTTTGAAAACTCCATTCGTCGATGTCTTCATAGAACTTTCCTAAAAAGGGGTTTTCATCAACAATCTCTTTCAGTAAGTGGAGTTGCATGTGAGTTGAAATTTCCTTCGCAAGTGAAGTTTTTCCAACACCAATTGGTCCTTCAACCGTGATAAATGGTACTCCGGTCACGCTGTTTCCTCCTTTCAATCAGTGATTTACCGTGACTACTAAAAACACAAAACAGAATTATTGTAGCACAAGAGGGAAGCGAGCGGGTTAATTTGATATAAAAAGTTGGAAAATAGATATATGTATTAATTAAATTTTATTTGAAACGACGGTACTATATTTGCTTTTAATGTGGCTTCCATTATTTTTAAAGCATGCAGGTTATCCTGATCATCATTAGATGCAATACAGTCCTGTGGTACATACAATGTATAATTCCTCATATGAGCATCGTTAGCTGTAAAGAGGATACATATATTCCCGGCGACACCTGTTAATATTAGATTTTCTATTTTTAAATAGCCTAATAAAGAATTTAAAGGTGTTTCATAAAAAGCAGAGTAATGTGGTTTAATAAAAATGTAATCATCAGCATTTGGAGCGATCTTATGAATGATATTTTTACTATACTCATTTGTACAATGAGTAATCAATTGGTCAATATCAGACCTCCAAAGTTGATAATGGTCATTAATATAAATGATGGGGCAACCGAAGGATTTCATTGTTTTCTTTAATTGTAAAATAGGATTGGTTATAATTTCGCATTTTTTGGCTAGGATAGGCCCGTGTGAAAATTGAAAGTCATTAATCATATCGATAATGAGTAAGGCAGTATTCTTCATATGTAATCCCCTCTCTTTTTTTCTTAGGGTGGATTGAATTTATAAAAGTTATCCCATGTGTAGTAAATGGAAATAAGTGTACTTTATTTGTAATGAAAGGACTATGTTATGGAACGTGATCAAGATATTCATTTTATGCAGTTAGCAATAGAAGAGGCTAAAAAAGCAGAGGCAATACAAGAAGTACCGATTGGGGCAGTTATAGTGTTGGATGGTGAAGTAATTAGTGTTGCTCATAATTTAAGGGAGACTGAGCAAAGATCGATAGCTCACGCTGAGTTGTTAGCTATTGATGAGGCGTGCAAAAAATTAGGGACATGGCGTTTAGAAGATGCGACGTTATATGTAACATTAGAGCCTTGCCCGATGTGTGCGGGTGGAATTGTTTTATCACGAGTAAAGCGAGTTGTATATGGTGCGAGTGATCCGAAAGGTGGATGTGCAGGGACATTGATGAATCTGTTAACGGATGAACGCTTTAATCATCAATGTGAAGTAGTAGCTGGTGTATTAGAAGAAGAGTGCGGTACGCTGTTAACGAACTTTTTTAGAGCGCTTCGTAAAAAAAGAAAAGCGATTAAGAAATTAGAGAAAAGTAAAGAGAATTAACGTATTTGCATTTTATAAAAAAACAAGTTATACTGATAGTGCCTTTAATGAAGGCAACCGAATATTGGTTTTAACTTTGCCGTGCTAAGCGGGGAGGTAGCGGTGCCCTATACTCGCAATCCGCTCTAGCGAGGCCGAATCCCTTCTCGAGGTTATGTTGCTGTAAGGCCTGCCTTAAGTAAGTGGTGTTGACGTTTGGGTCCTGCGCAACGGGACCCCGTGAACCTTGTCAGGTCCGGAAGGAAGCAGCAATAAGCGGGTCTTCTCGTGTGCCGCAGGAGTGCCTGAACCGAGCTAACTGCTTAAGTAACGCTTATGGTACGTAATCGACAGAAGGTGCACGGCAGTTATATATGTATACAAAACTCACCTTAATACTAAGGTGGGTTTTTTGTATAGAAAATAACTTTTGGAATCTATAAACAGAATGGGTTATAATAAATGAGATAATAACCTTTGAGGGAGGCCGTATTTTCGTGTCATACCAAGCGTTATACCGAACATGGAGACCGCAAAAGTTTGAAGATGTAGTCGGTCAAAAGCACGTGACAAAAACGTTGCAAAATGCCCTTCTTCAAGAGAAAGTTTCACATGCTTATTTATTTTCTGGGCCGAGAGGAACAGGAAAAACGACAATTGCAAAAGTGTTTGCAAAAGCAATTAACTGTGAACATGCTCCGGTAGCTGAACCTTGTAATGAATGTCCTTCTTGTTTGGGGATTACACAAGGATCTATTTCAGATGTATTAGAAATTGATGCGGCTTCAAATAACGGTGTAGATGAAATTCGAGATATTAGAGATAAAGTAAAATATGCTCCAAGTGCTGTAGAATATAAAGTATACATTATTGATGAAGTTCACATGCTTTCCATGGGTGCCTTCAATGCGCTTTTAAAAACGTTAGAAGAACCGCCAGGACATGTTATCTTTATTTTGGCGACAACAGAACCACATAAGATACCGCCTACAATTATTTCGCGTTGCCAACGTTTCGAATTTCGAAAGATATCAGTAAATGATATTGTTGAGAGATTATCGACAGTTGTGAACAATGAAGGTACGCAAGTAGAAGATGAGGCATTACAAATTGTTGCACGTGCCGCTGAAGGTGGTATGCGTGATGCGCTTAGTCTTATTGATCAGGCAATATCTTATAGTGATGAGACTGTTACGACAGAAGATGTATTAGCTGTAACAGGGTCTGTTTCTCAGCAATACTTAGGCAACTTAGTAGAATGTATACGTGAAAATGATGTATCAAGAGCATTACGTATCATAGATGAGATGATGGGTAAAGGGAAAGATCCAGTTCGCTTTATGGAGGATTTCATTTACTATTATCGTGATATGCTTTTATATCAAACTTCACCACAATTGGAACATATGTTGGAACGAGTAATGGTTGATGAGCAATTCCGGACGTTAAGTGAAGAAATGCAGCCGGAAGTAATCTATGAGATCATTCATACTCTTAGTAAAGCACAACAGGAAATGAAGTGGACAAATCATCCGCGAATTTTCTTAGAAGTTGTTATGGTACAACTGTGTCAACAGTTTATGATGCAAGCAAATGGTGCAGATCGTTTACAAGCAATTATGAACAGGATGCAGCAATTAGAGAAAGAGTTAGAACAAGTCAAAAAGAATGGTGTGCCGGCCGGTGTGCAGCAGGAAGTCAGAGAGACGCGTGCAGCACCAAAGCCAGTACGGACAGGAAGTATGAAGATACCTGTCGGACGCGTAAATGAAGTATTAAAGCAAGCGAAGCGTCAAGATTTAGAACAATTAAAAGCTGTATGGGGAGAGTTGTTAGGAAGACTCAAAGCATACAACAAAGTAGCGTTTGCTGTTTTATTAGAAAATAGCGAACCGGTAGCGGCTTCAGATGATACTTACGTTTTAGCGTTCCAATATGAGATTCACTGTAAAATGGCAAGCGAAAATCGAGAGGCTATGGATACAGTGGAACAAACTTTATTTGAATTGCTAAGTAAAAGATTAAATATGATTGCCATTCCAAAAAGTGAATGGGGTAAAATCCGTGAAGATTTTTTACAGCGTGAAGGTGGAAGTTCTGAAGAAAGCCCAGAGAAAAAAGAAGATCCTCTCATAGAAGAGGCTGTAAAATTAGTAGGGCAAGAACTCATTGAAATAAAAGAGTAATAATAATTAGGAGGAATTAATTATGATGCGTGGCGGAATGGGAAATATGAATAACATGATGAAACAAATGCAAAAGATGCAGAAGGAAATGGCAAAGGCGCAAGAAGAACTTGGCGAAAAAACAGTTGAAGGTACAGCTGGCGGCGGTATGATCACAGTTATTGCAAATGGTCATAAGCAAATTCTTGAAGTAAAAGTGAAAGAAGAAGTTGTAGATCCAGAAGATATCGAAATGTTACAAGACTTAGTGTTAGCTGCAACAAACGATGCACTTAAGAAAGCTGATGAACTTTCAAACTCTACAATGGGTAAATTTACAAAAGGCTTAAACTTACCGGGTGGAATGTTCTAGGAGGATATTGATATATGCATTATCCAGAACCAATATCAAAACTAATTGATAGTTTTATGAAATTGCCAGGAATCGGACCGAAAACAGCGGTTCGATTGGCGTTTTTCGTATTAGATATGAAAGAAGATGATGTGTTAGGTTTTGCAAAAGCACTTGTAAATGCGAAGCGAGACTTAGCATATTGTTCTGTGTGCGGGCATATTACTGATCGTGATCCTTGTTATATTTGTAACGATTCACATCGAGATCAATCAGTTGTTTGTGTCGTGCAAGAACCGAAAGATGTAATCGCGATGGAAAAGATGAAAGAGTATCAAGGTGTATATCATGTGTTACGTGGTGCTATCTCTC
>NZ_CP117702.1:32500-82500 GCF_045277205.1 Bacillus sp. A01H
AGCTCTGAACTGAAGCCCCAGTAAACGGCGGCCGTAACTATAACGGTCCTAAGGTAGCGAAATTCCTTGTCGGGTAAGTTCCGACCCGCACGAAAGGTGTAACGATTTGGGCACTGTCTCAACCAGAGACTCGGTGAAATTATAGTACCTGTGAAGATGCAGGTTACCCGCGACAGGACGGAAAGACCCCGTGGAGCTTTACTGTAGCCTGATATTGAATTTTGGTACAGTTTGTACAGGATAGGCGGGAGCCTTTGAAACCGGAGCGCTAGCTTCGGTGGAGGCGCTGGTGGGATACCGCCCTGACTGTATTGAAATTCTAACCTACGGGTCTTATCGACCCGGGAGACAGTGTCAGGTGGGCAGTTTGACTGGGGCGGTCGCCTCCTAAAGTGTAACGGAGGCGCCCAAAGGTTCCCTCAGAATGGTTGGAAATCATTCGTAGAGTGCAAAGGCATAAGGGAGCTTGACTGCGAGACCTACAAGTCGAGCAGGGACGAAAGTCGGGCTTAGTGATCCGGTGGTTCCGCATGGAAGGGCCATCGCTCAACGGATAAAAGCTACCCCGGGGATAACAGGCTTATCTCCCCCAAGAGTCCACATCGACGGGGAGGTTTGGCACCTCGATGTCGGCTCATCGCATCCTGGGGCTGTAGTCGGTCCCAAGGGTTGGGCTGTTCGCCCATTAAAGCGGTACGCGAGCTGGGTTCAGAACGTCGTGAGACAGTTCGGTCCCTATCCGTCGTGGGCGTAGGAAATTTGAGAGGAGCTGTCCTTAGTACGAGAGGACCGGGATGGACGCACCGCTGGTGTACCAGTTGTTCTGCCAAGGGCATAGCTGGGTAGCTATGTGCGGAAGGGATAAGTGCTGAAAGCATCTAAGCATGAAGCCCCCCTCAAGATGAGATTTCCCATAGCGTAAGCTAGTAAGATCCCTGAAAGATGATCAGGTTGATAGGTTCGAGGTGGAAGCATGGTGACATGTGGAGCTGACGAATACTAATAGATCGAGGACTTAACCATATAATATGTAGCAATGTTATCTAGTTTTGAAGGAATATGCCTTCATAGTTTGGTGATGATGGCAGAGAGGTCACACCCGTTCCCATACCGAACACGGAAGTTAAGCTCTCTAGCGCCGATGGTAGTTGGGACCTTGTCCCTGTGAGAGTAGGACGTCGCCAAGCAACTAAAAACACAAGTCAAAAGACTTGTGTTTTTTTGTGTTTTCAAACAGTATGCAAAAAGAAGTAATGGTAATACAAACACGTTGCCCAAGGATGAATCATATTATATAAGAGATTGATGTATATTTTTCTGTAAATTGTTAAGGAATAGAAGTATAAAATATGTCCATTTAAATAGGGAGGGAAAGATATGAAATCACAAAACGAAGTTTGTATTGTTTGTGAGACAGAAAGAAAAGAAGGGATATATGTTTATAATAATTTAATATGTTATGAATGTGAAAAGGACATGGTGAATACGGAAACAAATGATCCGAAGTATATATATTATTTAAAACAGCTTCGGAAATTAGAAGTATCATATTTTTAAATAGGCATATGCCTATTATTTTTTTTGTTCTGTATAATAGATAAAGAATGAAATAATAAGGAAGAGATATAGATGAATCAAAATCGCATACCTTTATATGAAGCATTAATAGAGTTTAAAGAAAGAAGGCCGTTATCCTTTCATGTCCCAGGTCATAAAAATGGTTTAAACTTCCCTCAGGAGGCGGTAGGAGAGTTTAAAGATATACTATCTATCGATGTAACTGAGTTGTCAGGATTAGATGATTTACATAGTCCGTTTGAATGTATAGATGAGGCACAACAATTATTAGCTGATGTATATGGAGTGAACAAAAGTTATTTTTTAATTAATGGCTCAACAGTCGGGAATCTAGCAATGATTTTGTCTTGTTGTGGGGAACATGATATTGTTCTTGTACAAAGAAATTGTCATAAATCCATTATTAATGGTTTAAAGTTAGCGGGAGCAAATCCTATTTTTTTAGATCCATGGATTGATGAGGCTTATAACGTACCAGTGGGAATTCATGATGAGATTATTAAGGAAGCAATTGAAAAATATCCGAATGCGAAAGCACTCATTTTAACGCATCCTAATTATTATGGTATGGGTATGGATTTAGAGGCAAGCATCGCTTATGCACATGCACATAAAATTCCTGTGTTAGTAGATGAAGCACATGGAGCTCATTTTTGTTTAGGCGGGGCATTTCCAAAGTCAGCGTTAGCATATGGTGCAGACATTGTAGTTCATTCTGCGCATAAAACATTACCCGCAATGACGATGGGATCCTATTTACATATAAATAGTCGCTTAGTGAAAGAAGAAAAAGTTTCTACTTATTTAAGTATGCTACAATCTAGTAGTCCATCGTATCCAATTATGACTTCTCTTGATATTGCACGCTTTACGATAGCGCGTATAAAAGAAAAGGGACATGATGAAATTGTCGAGTTTTTACGGGAATTTAAAGAAGAATTGAGTGCTATTCCACAAATAGCTATTTTACAATATCCATTACAAGACGAGCTAAAAGTTACCGTACAGACGCGTTGTCAATTATCAGGATACGAATTACAGTCTTTATTTGAAAAGGTTGGTATATATACAGAAATGGCAGATCCATATAATGTCTTATTTATTTTGCCTTTGCAAGTAAATAAGACATATATGAAGGCTATAGAGATGATCCGAGTGGCATTGCAATATTATGAGGTGAAAGACAAGACGGAATCTATTCGTTATACTTATAAAGGGGAAATTTCTCCTTTACCGTATACATATAAACAATTGGAAGAATACGAAACAAAAGTAGTATCTGTAGAAGAAGCAGTTGGGATGGTAGCAGCAGAAATGGTAATTCCGTATCCACCTGGTATTCCATTGATTATGTATGGGGAAAGAATTACTTCAGAACATAAAGAGCAAATTATGCATTTAGAGAAAGCTGGCGCTCGTTTTCAAGGCAGCACGAAATATATGAAAGTGTATGATATAGAAAGTAGGTTTTAGAATGAAGGGATTATTTGTAACAATTGAAGGTCCAGAAGGTTCGGGTAAAACAACGCTAATTCAAGGTTTATTGCCATACTTTGAACAAAAGGAACAAAAGGTAATGGCGACGAGAGAACCAGGTGGTATTGCAATTTCTGAGGATATTAGAACGATTTTGCATAAACAAGAATATACGATGATGGAAGCACGTACAGAGGCGTTGTTATATGCTGCTGCACGTAGACAGCATTTAGTAGAAAAAGTTATGCCGGCACTTAATGAGGATTACCTTGTATTATGTGATCGTTTTATAGATAGCTCTTTAGCATATCAAGGATATGCAAGAGGATTAGGTATGGATAAAGTATTTGAAATAAATCGTTTCGCAACAGAGGACTGTATGCCTAGTTTAACAATTTACTTAGATATTGAGCCAGAGGTTGGCTTAGCTCGAATTGCAAAAGATGCAGGACGTGAAGTGAATCGGTTAGATATGGAAGATATCTCTTTCCATAAACGTGTGCGTGAAGGGTATTTACAAGTTGTAGAACGTTTCTCGGATCGTATTGTATTGGTAAATGCTGATCAACCAATGGAAAAACTTATAGAAGAAGTTATTCAGGTTATAGAAGATAAATTGTTATAATAGAAGGAAAGAATGAAATAAGTGAGGTATGCATTATGATGAAGACGTGGGAGCAGCTTTCTGCTATACAACCCATCGGTGTAAAAATGTTGATGAATAGCATCGCAAAAGAGCGTATATCCCACGCTTACTTGTTAGAGGGAGGGAAAGGGACGGGAAAGTTTGCGACAGCAATTCAAATGGCAAAGAGTTTCCTCTGTTCTCAGCGGAATGGGGTAGAACCTTGTCATGTATGTACAAATTGTAAGCGAATTGATTCAGGTAACCACCCAAACTTACATATTGTAAAACCAGACGGATTATCTATTAAGAAGCAGCAAATTCATGATTTACAAGAAGAGTTTTCCAAAACAGGATTAGAAGCAAATAAAAAAGTATATGTTATTGAGCACGCAGACCGTATGACGGCAAACGCAGCGAATACACTGTTGAAATTTTTAGAAGAACCAAGTAGTGATACAACAGCTATTCTACTTACTGAACAAAGTCATCAAATTTTAAATACGATTTTATCTCGCTGTCAAGTTGTTACATTTAGACCGTTACCTACGGAATCTTTAATTAGAAGATTACAGGATGAAGGTATTACGGCATCTTTATCAACACTTGCTGCACAACTTACGAATAGTTTTGATGAAGCTTTAGCTTTATGTAGTGATGAATGGTTTGCACAAGCACGAGCTTTAGTGATAAAATTATGTGAAGCGCTCGAAAAAGATAAAGCCTCTATTTTTTTTGTACAAGAAAAATGGGGAAAACACTTTAGAGAGAAAGAGCAATTACAGCAAGGTTTAGATATGTTACTCCTTATTTATAAGGATTTATTATATGTTCAACTTGGAGAAGAAGATCGTCTTGTTTTTCATGAGCAGAAAGAGATGTTTGAATCTTTCTCCTACGCTCAGAAGCGCATTGTATCAGCTCTCTTTAATATATTAGAGGCAAAAAATAGAATCAACGCTAATGTAAATGCGCAGCTTGTGTTCGAACAGTTAGTGTTGCGGTTGCAGGAGGGATGACCGTTTTGTATGATGTAGTAGGTGTTCGCTTTAAGAAGGCCGGAAAGGTGTATTACTTTGATCCGAATCAGTTCGATATCTCTGAAAATGAGTTTGTAATTGTAGAAACGGTAAGAGGTATTGAATACGGAAAAGTAGTTATTACCAAAAAGCAAGTTGATGAAAACGACGTTGTATTACCACTAAAAAAGGTTATTCGCATTGCAAATGAAAACGATCGTACCATTGTTGAAGAGAACAAACATGCTGCAAAAGAAGCATATCAAGTTTGTCAGCAAAAGGTAGTAGAACATAATCTTGATATGAAACTTGTAGATGTAGAGTATACGTTCGATCGCAATAAAATTATTTTCTACTTTACTGCGGATGGTCGGATTGATTTTCGCGAACTAGTGAAGGACTTAGCAGCAATTTTTAGGACAAGAATTGAACTAAGACAAATCGGTGTTCGTGATGAAGCGAAAATGCTTGGTGGTATTGGTCCATGTGGTCGTATGCTTTGTTGTTCTACTTTTTTAGGGGATTTTGAACCTGTATCCATTAAGATGGCAAAGGATCAAAATTTATCATTAAATCCTGCAAAAATCTCTGGTTTATGTGGTCGCTTAATGTGTTGCTTAAAATATGAGAACGATGAATATGAGGCAGCAAAGGAACAACTTCCTGATTTAGATCAACGTATACAAACCCCGCATGGTACTGGCCGTGTTATCGGATTAAATATTTTAGAAAGATTAATTCAAGTGGAACTAGTAGACAAGGAACGGATAGTAGAATATACGTTAGATGAGTTAGTGAATAAAGGGGTCGTTTCGAGTCAAACCACAGATTAATGAGGTGGGTGCTTGTGGAGAAAAAAGATATTTTTGCATCGGTTTCTAGTATGGAAGAGCAAATTGGACATTTATACAAACAGTTGGGAGAATTAAAACAACATCTTGCAGAGTTACTGGAAGAAAACCAACATATAAAAATGGAAAATGAAAATTTGCGACACCGCTTTGAAGAAGTACAGATTAAAGAAAAACAAAAAGCTCAAAAACGTAAAGAAGTGAAGCCGAAGACAGATATTGGTGAAGGCTACGATAATTTAGCAAGACTATATCAAGAAGGTTTTCATATTTGTAATCTGCATTATGGAAGTGTACGTAAAGAGGGAGATTGTTTATTCTGCCTGTCATTTTTAAATAAAAAGTGAAATTACCTTTCCAATAATAATTGGAAAGGTAATTTTTTATACATGAGAGTAGAATCGAATATGTTTTTTATTAGTAGAAGATGAAATAGGGTAGGTTAAGTGTAAGAAAAGGAGCAACATATGAATTTATATGAAGATGAACGTTTAGATTACTTATTAGCACAAGATTTGAAGATTATACAAAGCCCATCAGTATTTAATTTCTCGTTAGATGCTGTTTTACTTGCAGACTTTGCTTGGGTGCCAATTCAAAAAGGTAATTTACTTGATTTGTGTACAGGTAATGCAGTTGTGCCCCTTCTATTAAGTACAAGGACGAAAGGGAATATTACTGGTGTAGAAATTCAAGAACGCTTATATGATATGGGAATAAGAAGTGTCCAATACAATAAGTTGGAAGAAAGAATTCACTTAATACACGGGGATTTGAAAGATATGCCGGAGAAACTTGGGCGTCATCAATATGATGTTGTCACATGTAATCCGCCTTATTTCCAAACACCTGCAACTTCTGAAAAAAATATGAATGAACATTTAGCGATAGCTCGTCATGAAATTATGTGTACACTAGAGGATGTTGTATCTGCAAGTAGTCAGCTAGTAAAGCAAGGCGGAAAAGTAGCATTTGTACATCGTCCAGGTCGTTTATTAGATATTGTTACATTAATGCGTAAATACAAAATTGAACCGAAGCGTGTACGATTTGTTTATCCTAAGGCAGGGAAAGAAGCGAATACATTGTTAATTGAAGGAATTAAGGACGGAAACGCAGATTTGAAAATATTGCCACCTCTTTTTGTATATGAAGAAAATAATGAATATACAAAGGAGATTCGTTCTATTTTATATGGAGAAGAATAAGCATTGTTTTTATGTAGTGGAGTGCTCTGATGGAAGTTACTATGCTGGATATACAAATCATATAGAGAAGCGGATTGAGACCCATAATAGCGGAAAAGGGGCTAAGTATACGCGTGCTAGACTTCCTGTTGCTTTAAAGTACGTAGAATTTCATGAAGATAAGCGTACAGCTATGCAAGCAGAGTATTATTTTAAGCAATTAAATAGAAAACAAAAAGAAGAATATATGCAAAAAGGAGAACGCTATGTGGCAACAAAAAAGCTTTCAACAAAGTGAAAAGGGAGTTTTATATTTAGTACCAACTCCTATTGGAAATTTAGAAGATATGACATTTCGTGCAATCCGAATTTTAAAAGAAGCGGATTTAATTGCTGCTGAAGATACGAGACAAACGAAAAAACTTTGTAATTATTTTGAAATTGAAACGCCTGTTATGAGTTACCACGAGCATAATAAAGAAGTAAGTGGAAAGAAAATATTAGAGAAGTTAGATGAAGGAAAGACTATAGCACTTGTTAGTGACGCTGGTATGCCGTGTATTTCCGATCCAGGCTATGATATTGTTGTCGAGGCAGTAGCTGAGCAATATCATGTAATCCCGCTTCCTGGGGCAAATGCAGCCCTTACAGCATTAATTGCATCAGGACTTGAAACAAAACAGTTTTATTTCTATGGGTTTTTACAAAGAAATAAAAAAGAAAGAAAAATGGAGTTAGAGAAGCTTCGTTACATACAAACTACAATGATGTTTTATGAAGCGCCTCACCGCCTGGATGATACTTTAATCTCGATGCAAGAAGTATTGGGAAATAGAGAAATCGTATTATGCCGAGAGTTAACGAAAAAATTCGAGGAATTTATTCGAGGAACAGTTGAAGAAGCAATTGAGTGGACGAAACAAAATGAAGTTCGTGGTGAGTTTTGTATTTTAGTAGCTGGTTCAACGGAAGAACCTGCTCCAGAAGAACAATGGTGGGAATCTATTTCAGTATATAATCATATTGAACATTATATAAACGAAAAAGGTATGAATTCAAAAGAGGCGATAAAAACAGTCGCTAAAGATCGAGATTTGTCGAAACGCGATGTATATCAAATCTATCATGTCGATAAAAAATAAGCTTCTCATAATTGAGAAGCTTATTTTGCTGTTTCGATATAATCTTGAAGCTCGTTTAAGATTTGCTCAGCGCCTTCTTTGCTTAAGATAATTTTACCTTCAGCTAAAGATAGGTTACCATCAGATACTTCACCAGTTACTTGGCAAGTCATGTTTGGCTTATATTTTTTTAAGATGATTTTCTCGTCATCAACATAGATTTCAAGAGCATCCTTTTCTGCAATACCTAAAGTACGGCGTAATTCGATCGGAATTACTACACGACCTAATTCATCAACTTTACGAACGATACCAGTAGATTTCATAATTCTTTTCCTCCTAAAGAAATAGTTTATAAGTTTCGAGTCTATTTTTAGATTCGTCATTTTTCGACAAAATACCCTATGGATATATGATACCAATCATTTACATTTCCGTCAATTCTTTAATTCTATATTTTTTAAAAAGATTTATAGATTTCTTACTTCTTATATATAATAGAGTTTGAGTAATTTCTACTATTATTTCACTTTATTTTCGGAAAAATCAAGAAATTATAGGTAATGACTGTATATTTTCTTGAAATATGAGTAATAGATGATAAATATAAAAATATGAACTTGTTTTTATCCTGCATTAACGAGTAGTAAGATTCTAAATTTTAAATTCGGCTGGGCCAAAGAAGTTAAGTGGAAGTCGGATTGCTCGTAAAAGTCCGATTGGTGTGGGTTGATAATCCGTGGGAATGAACAAGACCCTCACAGATTAAAGTTTCACTTTATATATAAGTTTTTGATATACTATTTATAAATACATATGAGGTTATCCGGGAGGTCCAAAACAATGACAAAGGAAAACAAATCCTTTTATATTACTACCCCAATTTATTATCCAAGTGGAAAATTACACATTGGACATGCTTATACAACAGTAGCAGGAGATGCGATGGCACGATATAAGCGTATGCAAGGATATAATGTTCATTATTTAACAGGAACTGATGAGCATGGACAGAAGATCCAAAAGAAAGCAGAAGAATTAAATGTTACACCACAAGCATATGTGGATAACATCGTTGCAGGAATTAAAGAACTTTGGGAGAAGATGGATATCTCCTATGATGACTTTATCCGTACAACGGAAGATCGTCATAAAGATGTTGTCGAAAAAATCTTCAAGCAACTAGTAGATCAAGGTGATATTTATCTTGATGAATATGAAGGTTGGTATTCTGTACAAGATGAGACATTCTATACAGAGCATCAATTAGTAGATCCAATTATGGAAGGTGACAAAGTAGTTGGGGGAAAAAGTCCGGACAGTGGTCATGATGTAGAACTTGTTCGTGAAGAATCATATTTCTTTAGAATGGGTAAATATGTTGACAGACTATTAAAGTTCTATGAAGAGAATCCACATTTCATTCAGCCAGAGTCTCGTAAGAATGAAATGATTAATAACTTTATTAAACCAGGATTGGAAGATTTAGCAGTTTCCCGTACTTCATTTGACTGGGGAGTTCGTGTTCCAGGTAATCCGAAACACGTTATTTACGTATGGGTTGACGCATTATCTAACTACATTACAGCATTAGGTTATGGAACAGAAAATGAAGAGATGTATAAGAAGTTCTGGCCAGCAGATGTGCATTTAGTTGGAAAAGAAATCGTTCGTTTCCATACGATTTATTGGCCAATCATTTTAATGGCATTAGATTTACCTCTTCCGAAAAAAGTCTTTGCTCACGGTTGGATTTTAATGAAGGATGGAAAGATGAGTAAGTCAAAAGGAAATGTAGTAGATCCAGTTACATTAATTGATCGTTACGGATTAGATGCATTACGTTATTACTTACTTCGTGAAGTTCCATTTGGATCTGATGGCGTATTCACACCAGAAGGATTTGTGGAGCGTATTAATTTCGATTTAGCAAATGACTTAGGTAACTTATTAAATCGTACAGTAGCTATGATTGATAAGTACTTTAACGGAGAAATCCCTGCATTTAAAGAAAATGTAACGGAATTTGATGAAACGTTAGTAACATTTGCGAAAGATACATTGAAAAAAGTGGAAGAAGCAATGGAGAATATGGAATTCTCTGTAGCTCTAAGCTCAATTTGGCAATTGGTTAGCCGTACGAATAAATATATTGACGAAACACAACCGTGGGTATTAGCGAAAGATGAGAATGATCGCGAAAAGTTAGCCTCTGTAATGGCTCACTTAGCAGAAGTACTTCGTCAAACGGGTATTATGCTTATGCCATTCTTAACAGTAGCACCAAGCAAAATGTTTGCTCAGCTTGGCCTTACTGATGAAGCACATATATCTTGGGGAAGCCTATCTACAATCGGCTGTATTCCAGCTGGAACAAAAGTAGAAAAAGGACAACCAATTTTCCCTCGTTTAGAAATGGACGTGGAAGTGGCGTACATTAAAGAACAAATGAAAGCCTCTGCTCCTAAAGTAGAAGAGAAAAAAGAAGAAGAACCGAAGGCAGAAGAAATTACAATTGATGATTTCTTTAAAGTAGAATTGCGTGTAGCTGAAGTTCTATCTGCGGAACCTGTGAAAAAAGCAGACAAGTTGTTAAAAATTCAACTAGACTTAGGTACAGAAAAGCGTCAAGTTGTTTCTGGAATTGCAAAATTCTATTCGCCAGAAGACCTAAAAGGTAAAAAGGTTATTTGTGTAACAAATTTAAAACCTGTAAAATTACGCGGTGAATTATCGCAAGGTATGATTTTAGCGGGTGAAGAGAATGGCGTATTGTCATTAGCATCGATTGACCAAAATCTACCAAATGGTACAAAAATTAAGTAATTAAGACAAGAAAAGAGATGTTTCACGTGTAACATGTGTGAAGCGTCTTTTTTCTTTTTACACTCTCAATTTTTGCATTAAGATTGTAGTATTGTTATCGTTAAGTTATAAAAGAGCTTATTTACGTAGAATAAATTTGATTTCAATATAAAAGGAGTTATGTATTATGTTGTTTGATACACATTCACATTTGAATGCAGAGCAATTTGAAGAAGACTTACAAGAAGTTATTGCCCGAATGAAAGAAGCGGGGGTTACTTATACAGTTGTTGTTGGTTTTGATGAAGTAACGATAAAAAAGGCGATTGAATTAGCTGAAGCCTATGATTTTATTTATGCCGCGGTTGGATGGCATCCAGTTGATGCAATCGACATGACAGAAGAGCATTTAGCTTGGTTAGAAGAACTTGCTTCTCATCCTAAAGTCGTTGCACTTGGAGAAATGGGCTTAGATTATCACTGGGATAAGTCTCCAAAAGAAATACAGAAAGAAGTATTCCGTAAACAAATTGCATTAGCGAAAAAAGTAAAATTACCGATTATTATACATAACCGCGATGCAACTCAAGATATTGTTGATATTCTAGAAGAAGAGAATGCAGCTGAAGTAGGGGGTATTATGCATTGCTTTAGCGGTAGCGTAGAGGTAGCAGAGCGATGTGTTGATATGAACTTTTTAATTTCGTTAGGTGGACCAGTTACATTTAAAAACGCTAAGAAACCGAAAGAAGTTGCTACGGAGATTCCATTAGAGAAATTATTAATAGAGACGGATTGTCCGTATTTAACACCGCATCCATTTCGCGGGAAACGAAATGAACCAAGTTATGTAAAACTCGTAGCAGAAGAAATTGCGAACTTAAAAGGAATTTCTTATGAAGAGGTAGCGGAAGTAACAACTAAGAATGCAAAAGCTTTATTTGGTGTCGAATAAAAAGAATGGGGGAGCCCATTCTTTTTATTTTTTGAGAAACAGAATAGTAGAAGTGGTAGAGAAAACGAGGGTGAATGAGTAAGTGTTACAATAAGGAGAGAGAACAAAGTTTTGGACATTCTATTTTTTAAAATGTAACAATGGGGAAAATAATAATGGAAAAGTCGTCATTTTTTTGTTTTACTAAGTAGAGACGAAACGAGTGTGGAGGCAAGCATGAAAATTAAAGAGATTATCGTTGTAGAAGGTAAAGATGATACAGTCGCGATTAAGCGTGCTGTTGATGCGGATACAATTGAAACGAACGGTTCAGCAATCGGTGATCATGTTATTGAACAAGTTAAATTAGCGCTGCAAAAACGAGGCGTTATTATTTTCACAGATCCGGATTATCCTGGAGAGCGTATTCGAAAAATTATTTCTGATAAGGTGCCTGGATGTAAACATGCTTTTTTACCGAAGGAAGAAGCACTTGCTAAGAGGAAAAAAGGTGTCGGGATTGAACATGCTTCTGATGAATCAATTCGCCGTGCTTTAGAGAATATACATGAAGAAATGGAAGCTTACACAAGTGAAATCAGTTGGAGCGATTTAGTCGATGCAGGTTTAGTGGGCGGAGAAATGGCAAAGAGTCGCAGAGAAAGAATGGGTAAGCTATTAAAGATTGGTTATACAAACGCAAAACAGTTACATAAACGTTTACAAATGTTTCAAGTTTCAAAAGAATCATTTGCAGAAGCTTATAAGCAAGTCATACAGGAGGAAAGAAAATGAAGGATATCGCAACGCCAAATCGTACGAAAGATATTGTTGAAAAGTATGGATTTTCATTCAAAAAAAGTTTAGGACAAAATTTTTTAATTGATACGAATGTATTAAATCGTATCGTTGATCACGCTGAAATTTGTTCAGAAAGTGGTGCAATTGAAATTGGACCAGGTATCGGTGCATTAACAGAACAATTAGCGAAGCGTGCTAAAAAAGTAGTGGCTTTTGAAATTGATCAAAGGTTATTACCGATTTTAGATGAGACGTTAGCTCCATATGGCAACGTTACTGTTATCAATAAAGATGTACTAAAGGCAGATGTACATGAGGTGTTTAGTGAGCAATTTGAAGAAGGGCAAGATGTAATGGTAGTAGCTAACTTACCATACTATATTACGACGCCAATTTTATTTAAATTGCTGGAAGAGAAATTACCGGTTCGTGGTTTCGTTGTTATGATGCAAAAAGAAGTTGGGGATCGTTTAGCGGCTAAGCCTGGAACGAAAGAGTATGGCTCTTTATCCATTGCTATTCAGTATTATACAGAGGTAGAAACAGTTATGACTGTACCGCGTACAGTGTTTGTGCCACAACCGAATGTTGATTCTGCAATTATTCGCCTCCTAAAGCGTCCTAAACCAGTGGTAGAAGTAACAGATGAGACATTCTTCTTTGAAGTAGTACGAGCAAGTTTTGCACAGCGTCGTAAAACTTTAATGAATAATTTATCAAATAATTTAAATGGTTTCCCGAAAGATAAAGAGCTGTTGGATCGGATTTTAACAGAAGTAGGAATTGATCCAAAACGAAGAGGCGAAACACTATCTATCGAAGAGTTTGCGACATTAAGTAATGCATTAGTTCTGCATAAGTTATCATAAGGGTACAAAAGGGACAGTTCAATTTGAACTGTCCCTTTTGTCACCTTTCTCCTCCTAAATTCATACTTTAAAAACAGGTAAGATGGCCTAACGAGTTTGGAGGTAGGAGAATGGCTTTACATGTTGGAGAATTAGTGGAACGATATTCTCATAATAGGGATATCCTTTTTCGTATTATAGAAATAAAAGGCGAGATAGCTATATTGTTTGGAGAGGAAATTAGATTAGTGGCAGATGCGCCACTTGAAGATTTAATTAGTATAGATCAACGAGAACATAAAAAGAGAGCGAAGCGTGAGAAAGAAACAATGGAGCGGACGTATCGTTTGTTTCAACAAGATTACGTATTAATGAAACAAAGGCATGAACACACTTCAACTGGTGGATATACAAGTGAAGTGAATTATTTTCAAATGCCAGGGCGTGTCTTGCATATAGATGGAGACCCGTTATATTTGCGCAAGTGCCTAGATTTATATAATAAAATTGGTGTTCCTGTACAAGGTATTCATTGTAAAGAAACAGAGATGCATGAAAAGGTAGTAGATTTAATAGATCATTTTCGTCCGGACATTTTAGTTATTACAGGGCACGATGCGTATACAAAATCAAAAGGCGTAAAGGGAGATTTAGCAGCCTATAGGCATTCAAGGCATTTTGTACAGGCTGTTCGAGAAGTGAGAAAAAAATATCCATCATTGGATCAACTCGTTATTTTTGCTGGGGCATGTCAATCACACTTTGAAGCATTAATTCGAGCAGGCGCTAATTTTGCTAGTTCCCCATCTAGAATTAATATTCACGCACTAGATCCTGTATATGTGGTTGGTAAAATTAGTTTTACGTCATTTATGGAAAGGGTTAATGTATGGGATGTTGTACGTAATACGATTACTGGTGAAAAGGGGCTTGGCGGGATTGAGACGAGGGGGATTTTACGAACTGGATTACCTTTTCAACATTATGAAGAATAAGCAAGGTACATATGTATCTTGCTTTTTTATTTGGAGAGGATTTAAATCAGTTTGGATAAAAAGAGACAAGAACGCACAGACTACATAATGATACTTTTACAATATAGTATTTCTTCTATCTATTCGAACGCATGATGCTTTTATAATGATATTGTCTGTGAGTTGCGGTTAATAATTGGGATAGATATATCGTGTTTTAAGTGTTCAATCTAAATTACAGCGAGGTGTAACGAAGTATATGTCAAAACGTTTAGATGAAATTAAAAGCGAATTAGATCACCATCTTGGACAGAGACTGATGTTAAAGGCGAACAGTGGGAGAAGAAAAACTGTAGAACAATCGGGTGTACTTGCAGAAACGTACCGTTCTGTTTTTGTTGTACAACTGGATCAACAAGAAGATGCGTTACAACGTGTATCGTATAGTTATGCGGATGTTTTAACAGAGACAGTAGAGTTAACATTTTATGGTGAACCTCATAATGAAGTGATTTTATAATTCATGTATCGTTACATATATTCCCACAAATGAAAAGCTATATTATTTTGCATACTAATGATACCGTAGCAAAATAAGGAGGGACTCTGCATTGAGTAGACGAAGAGGTGTCATGTCGAATCAATTTAAAGAAGAGCTTGCAAAAGAGTTGGGCTTTTATGATGTTGTTCAGAAAGAAGGATGGGGCGGAATTCGTGCGAAAGATGCTGGTAACATGGTGAAACGTGCTATAGAAATTGCAGAACAGCAATTAATGAAACAAAACCAGTAGTTGTAAGATACTTTCTATGCTACGGTAGCCGAGGAGTGATTCCTCGGCTTTTTGTACTATAAAAGGTGCCATCATTTTACATAAGTAGTTTCATTCTGAATGCTTTTCGTTATAATTAGGGAAGTGTCATCGTCTTACTATAAATTTATGGTAAAATAAACGATAAAAGATTGAGTACATAGAGTGGGTGAATAGATTGAAGCTACTAGTGAAAGCACCAGCAAAGATTAATCTGTCGTTAGATGTACTGGGAAAAAGACAAGACGGATATCATGAAGTGAAAATGATTATGACAACAATTGATTTAGCGGATCGTTTAGAACTAATGGAATTAGCAGAAGACCGTATTGAAATTTTATCCCATAATCGGTATGTCCCAGACGACCAAAGAAATCTGGCTTATCAAGCAGCGAAATTATTAAAAGAGAAGTTTAATGTGAAAAAAGGTGTATCTATTACTATTGAAAAAACGATTCCAGTAGCAGCTGGATTAGCGGGTGGAAGTAGTGATGCAGCAGCGACATTACGTGGCCTTAATAAATTATGGAATTTAGGGCTTACAATTGATCAGTTAGCAGAGCTTGGCGCAGAAATTGGGTCAGACGTATCATTTTGCGTATATGGTGGGACAGCAATTGCCACTGGAAGAGGGGAGCAGATTGAGCACATAAAAACTCCACCTTCTTGTTGGGTTATTTTAGCAAAAACCCATATTGGTGTATCTACTGCTGATGTGTATGGAAATTTAAAGTTAAATCGAGTTACACATCCAAATGTAGATAAAATGGTGGATGTCATAAATGCTGGAGACTACAAAGGGATTTGTGATACTGTCGGTAACGTTTTAGAAGATGTAACGTTTGCGATGCATCCTGAAGTTGCACGTATTAAGGCACAGATGAAGCGATTTGGAGCAGATGCCGTATTAATGAGTGGTAGTGGTCCAACTGTATTCGGTCTTGTGCACCATGATTCGCGAATGCATCGTATATATAACGGATTAAAAGGATTTTGTGAACAAGTATACGCAGTACGTTTATTAGGAGAGCGAGAAACGCTTGAATAAAGACGTATAATACGTTATGATTTGTTTAGAATATTCGTGATTTGAGGTGAGAGTATGAAAATTAGACGAAGTACAAGATTGGTTGATATGACTTATTACTTGTTACAAAACCCTCGTCAGCTAGTTTCTCTCACTTTTTTTGCTGAAAGGTATCAATCAGCTAAGTCTTCTATTAGTGAAGATTTAGTTATTATTAAGCAAACGTTTGAACAACAAGGGGTCGGCACATTGCAAACGATACCAGGAGCAGCAGGAGGAGTGAAATATATACCATATATAAGTGAAGAAGAGGCAGATCTAATTATTGGTGAGCTGTGTAGCTTATTTGAAAATCCAGATCGTATTTTGCCTGGTGGTTACTTATATATGACAGATCTTTTAAGTAATCCTCGTCATATTAATGGCGCAGGTCGTTTGTTTGCTTCTGTTTTTGCTAGGCAACCAATTGATGCAGTTATGACGGTGGCAACGAAGGGGATCCCACTTGCATATGCAGTGGCGAACTACTTAGATGTACCGGTAGTGATTGCAAGAAAAGATAATAAGGTAACAGAAGGCCCCACTGTTAGTATTAACTATGTATCAGGTTCTTCTAAGCGAATTCAAACAATGACGTTAGCGAAGCGTAGCCTTCCAGAAGGATCCAATGTTTTAATTATTGATGACTTCATGAAAGCTGGCGGAACCATTCAAGGTATGATGAGTATGTTAGAAGAGTTTAAAGCTAATGTTGTTGGTATTGGTGTATTAGTAGAGTCTACGGATATTGAAGAAAGACTAATTAATAATTTTGTATCATTAATTCGTCTATCGGAAGTTGATGTGAAAGAAAAAGCGATTCAAGTGGAAAAGGGAAATTATTCACTGGCACCATTTGATGAAGGGCTTGTAGAGGCTGAGTAAAAAGGTAAAGCAAATAGCTTTATCTTTTTTTATTCTATTTATAAGTTATAAAATAGATGGACAAACTGCTTTTCGTGCACTATTTTTAAAGAGTAAAAATAAATAATAAAAGGGTGAAAAGTATGAAAGTTGTTCAAACAAACAATGCACCACAAGCGATTGGACCATATTCACAAGGGATTATTGTAAATAATATGTTTTACAGTTCAGGACAAATTCCGTTGACTGCAAGTGGAGAGCTTGTAGCAGGAGACGTAACAGTACAAACAGAGCAAGTATTTCAAAATTTACAAGCAGTATTAGAAGAAGCAGGTGCTTCATTTGATACGGTAGTAAAAACAACAGTATTCTTAAAAGACATGGATGATTTTAATGCTGTTAATGAAGTATATGGATCTTATTTCTCTGCTCATAAGCCAGCTCGTTCTTGCGTACAAGTAGCAAAATTACCGAAAGATGTTTCAGTTGAAATTGAAGTAATTGCCCTAGTTAAGTAATTCTTTGTAAGCGATAACCTCCACTAATCTCTATATTCAATTACACTAAAAATTTTTATCTTAAAAATTTTTAAAAAATTAAAGGGAAAATAGAAATTTTGTGGAATTTATACAAATATATCGCTTATTTAGAAAAGGGTGGTGAACACAAGATGGAAGTGACTGACGTAAGATTACGCCGCGTAAACACAGAAGGCCGCATGAGAGCAATTGCCTCTATTACTCTAGACCATGAATTTGTTGTTCATGATATTCGTGTAATTGATGGTAATAATGGATTATTTGTAGCAATGCCAAGTAAACGTACTCCAGATGGAGAATTCCGTGACATTGCACATCCAATTAATTCTGGTACACGCTCTAAAATTCAAGATGCGGTTTTAACAGAGTATCATCGTTTAGGCGAGTTAGAAGAGGTTGAGTTTGAAGAAGCGGGCGCTTCGTAAAATTCGAATGAAAAGGGCTTTTTAAAGGAAGCCCTATAATTTTGCAACAAACTCCTGTAAGCATTTACAGGGGTTTGTTTTTTTGTGTTTATACATATATCTCGTTTAGAAAATTCTGAATTAAATAAAATAAAGAGGGGAACTTCTAATTTTTTCAAAATCATTTTAAATAGTATAGCTTATTTCTTAAAAAAGATACTAAAGAGTAAAACATCTTATAAGAATTATGGTAAAATTTAATAGTTAAAATGTGTTTCTTGAAATATATGATGATTTAGGATAATATCGTTAATGGATAAATAGGTTGCGATGGAGGGTCTATATGTCAAACAGATTTGCAGTGATTCTAGCGGCAGGTAAAGGCACACGTATGAAGTCTAAGCTATACAAGGTGCTTCATCCTGTATGTGGAAAACCTATGGTACAACATGTTGTCGATCAAGTATCTCAATTAGGATTGCAGAAACTTGTAACAGTCGTAGGACATGGTGCTGAAATGGTACAAGAACAGCTAGGAAACGTAAGTGAGTTTGCATTACAAGCAGAACAACTTGGTACAGCGCATGCTGTAGATCAAGCTGCAAGTGTACTTGCAAACGAAGAAGGAACAACTTTAGTTATTTGTGGTGATACACCGCTAATAACTGCTGAAACGATGGAAGCATTACTTCAGCAACATAAAGAAGCAGGGGCAATGGCAACGGTATTAACAGCTTACATAGAAGAACCTGCTGGATATGGTCGTATCGTTCGTAATGAGAATGGTCATGTTGAAAAGATTGTTGAGCATAAGGATGCAAATGAGAAAGAATTAGCTATTAAAGAAATCAATACAGGTACGTATTGTTTTGATAATAAAGCTTTATTCGCTTCACTTTCTAAAGTTTCAAATGATAACGTACAAGGTGAATATTACCTGCCAGATGTTATTGAAATTTTAAAAAATGAAGGTCATATTGTATCAGCTTATCAAACAGAGCACTTCGATGAAACGTTAGGTGTTAACGACAGAGTCGCTCTATCGCAAGCGGAAATTATTATGAAAAACCGTATCAACCGAAAGAACATGGTAAATGGTGTTACTATTATTGATCCAAGTAACACGTATATTTCTGCTGATGCAATTATCGGTAGTGATACAGTTCTTCATTCAGGAACAATTATTGAGGGGAACACTGTAATTGGTTCTGATTGTGAGATTGGACCGCATACAGTAATTCGCGATAGTGAAATTGGAGATCGTACGACAATTCGTCAATCTACTGTACATGATAGTAAGCTTGGTACAGAAGTATCGGTTGGCCCATTTGCACATATTCGACCAGATTCAGTTATTGGAGATGAAGTACGCGTTGGAAACTTCGTGGAAATCAAAAAAACTGTTTTTGGTAATAGAAGTAAAGCTTCACACTTAAGTTATATCGGGGATGCACAAGTTGGAGAAGACGTGAATCTTGGTTGTGGTTCAATTACGGTGAACTATGACGGTAAGAATAAATTTAAAACTGTGATTGGTAACGGGGTATTTATTGGATGTAATTCAAACCTTGTTGCTCCTGTAACAGTTGAAGATGGTGCTTATGTGGCAGCAGGCTCTACAATTACAGAGAATGTTCCATCAAAAGCATTATCTGTAGCACGTGCACGTCAAGTTAACAAAGAAGACTATGTTGATCAATTGCTGAATAAGAAAAAATCATAATGTGGAGGGTTAATCTAGATGTCGACTCAATATCTAAATTCTAATTTGAAAGTATTCTCTTTAAACTCTAATAAGGAACTTGCTGAGCAAATTGCAAAGCATATTGGAGTAGGACTAGGAAAATGTTCTGTTGATCGTTTTAGTGATGGAGAAGTTCAAATTAACATTGAAGAAAGTATCCGTGGTTGCGATGTATTCATTATTCAATCTACAAGCTTCCCAGTAAACGAACATATCATGGAATTACTTATTATGATCGATGCATTAAAGCGTGCATCTGCAAAAACAATTAATATTGTTATTCCTTACTATGGTTATGCGCGTCAAGACCGTAAAGCGCGTTCTCGTGAACCAATTACATCGAAACTTGTAGCAAACTTGCTTGAAACAGCAGGTGCAACTCGTGTAATCACTCTAGATTTACATGCTCCACAAATTCAAGGGTTCTTTGATATCCCAATCGACCACCTAATGGGTGTACCGATTCTTTCAGATTACTTTGAAACAAAAGGTCTTAAAGATATCGTAATCGTGTCACCTGACCACGGTGGAGTAACTCGTGCTAGAAAAATGGCAGATCGCCTAAAAGCACCAATCGCTATTATTGATAAGCGTCGTCCTCGTCCGAACGTATCTGAGGTAATGAACATTATCGGTAATATTGAAGGTAAAACAGCAATTTTAATTGATGACATCATTGATACAGCTGGTACAATTACATTAGCAGCAAACGCTCTTGTTGAGAACGGTGCTTCTGAAGTATATGCTTGCTGTACACACCCAGTATTATCTGGTCCAGCAATTGAGCGTATCCAAAACTCAAATATTAAAGAGTTAGTTGTAACGAACTCTATCGTATTACCAGAAGAGAAGAAAATCGACAAAGTACATGAACTTTCAGTTGCTCCGCTAATCGGAGAAGCAATCATTCGTGTATACGAAGAAGAATCTGTAAGTGTATTATTCAATTAATTGGATAGAATGAGACGTAACCAAGATTGGTTACGTCTTTTCGTATCGAAAAAAGAAAGTAGTGGTACAAGAATGAAATTGATAGTAGGACTTGGGAACCCAGGTAGAGAATATGAATTAACAAGGCATAATATTGGATTTATGGCGATTGATGAACTTGCAAAGCGTTGGAATATTTCTTTGAACGAACAAAAGTTTAAAGGAGTATTTGGTGCAGGATTTGTTAATGGAGAAAAAGTAATCTTATTAAAGCCACTTACATATATGAATTTATCTGGGGAAAGTATTCGTCCGTTAATGGATTACTATAAAATTGATGTAGAGGACTTCGTTGTTCTGTACGATGATTTAGACATCCCTGTAGGTAAATTACGCCTTCGTATGAAAGGCAGTGCGGGTGGACATAATGGTGTGAAATCAACAATTTCACATTTAGGAACACAAGAGTTTCAACGTATCCGCATGGGAATCGATCGTCCGAAAAATGGAATGAAGGTAGTAGATTACGTATTAGGACGTTTTACATCGGAAGAAATTCCTGATGTAAATCATTCTATTGAAAAAGCAGCAGATGCATGTGAAGAGTGGTTAAATAAACCTTTTCTTCAAATTATGAATACTTTCAATAGTTAAGGGTACAATTGGGAATATTTTATTTTGTTTTTACCCATACTAGCAGTAATTGGATTTTTAGGAGGCTAGTATGGAAGGGTATTATTATTGCAGACATTGCGGGAGTAATGTAGGCTCCGTTACCGCAGAAAAAGTATATAGCGACGTTTTATTTCAACTAACAGAGCAAGAAGTAGTAGAGATGATTCATTTTCATGAGAATGGAAATATATATATAAAAACGATTTGTGAATTGTGTCAAGAAACGCTCGCATCTTATCCTGAGTATTATGAATATGAAAAATTTCTGCAATAAAATGTTGTCGCTTTGGCATGTCCAAAGCATTTTTCTGTTTTCTTTTTCCAAAATATTTGCATAAAATATAGTGGCTTGCTCTTTATGTTGAGAGGGGTTTTGAAAATGATAGGTTTATTAGAGCAATTTTATAAAAATGAAGAGATCCAATCGGTCATTAATGGATTAGAAGATGGTTTAAAAGAGCAACTTGTATCAGGTATGGCAACCTCTTCTCGTTCGTTATTAATGGCGGCCTTATATAAAAAAACAAAAAAATCACAACTTATTGTGACGCATAATTTATATCAAGCACAAAAAGTACATGAAGATTTAGTGGCGTTACTTGGTGAAAAGGATGTATGGCTATATCCAGTAAATGAATTGATAGCATCAGAACTTGGTGTTGCAAGCCCAGAATTGAAGGCGCAACGTATTGAAGTGTTAAATCGCTTAGCTGCAGGAGAACATGGGATTATTGTAGCACCAGTTGCAGGACTACGCAGATTTTTACCAATGAAAGAGTTGTGGAAGCAAAGGCAAATCGAAATCAATCTAGGGCAAGAGATTGATTTCGATACATTCTTGCATACTTTACATCATATCGGCTATGAGCGTAAGTCTATGGTAGAAGCTCCTGGAGAATTTAGTTTACGCGGGGGAATATTAGATATTTATCCACTAACTGAAGAGCTACCATTTCGTATTGAATTTTTCGATACAGAAGTTGATTCTATTCGATTATTTGATGTGGATGAACAGCGCTCTCAAGATAAAAAAGAAAGTGTTAGATTTGGTCCAGCAACAGAGTTTTTATTTTCGCAGGAAGAATTGAAATCGGGAATTAAGCATCTTGAAGAAGGCCTGACTAAGACGATGCAAAAACTTTCCGATGATAAGTTGAAGACTACAGTGCTTGAGACGGTAAGTCATGAAATTGAGATGTTAAAAAACGGGCAAAGTATAGAACAGATGTTTAAATATTTATCTATTTTCTATAACGAACCTGCTAGTCTGATAGATTATTTACCAGAAGACGGTGTTGTGATTTTAGATGAGATTTCACGTATTCAAGAAACAGCATCACATCTTGAAACAGAAGAGGCGGAATGGTATATATCCCTTCTTGGTGAGGGAACAATTATTCAAGATTTAACTTTCTCTCATTCGTTTGAAGAATTTCTTCATCATAAAAAAAGAAGCTTTGTATATTTAACGTTATTCTTACGTCATATAGCACATACACATCCACAAAACATTGTGAATGTGACATGTAAAACAATGCAAGATTTCCATGGGCAGATGCAGTTGTTGAAAACTGAAATTGATAGATGGAACGAAGGGCATTTTACGACTGTTGTGCTAGGTACAGATGATGAACGTGTGAAAAAACTACAACATATTTTAAGTGATTATGATATTGAGGCAGATATTGTAGAGGGCACAGATATATTGTTGCCTGGAAGGTTACAAATTGCTGTAGGTGATTTGCATGCAGGATTTGAAATGCCGATGCAAAAGCTTGTTGTCATTACTGAAAAAGAGCTTTTTCATAAGAAAGTTAAAAAATCACAACGTAAGCAAAAGTTATCGAATGCTGAACGTATTAAAAGTTATTCGGAATTAAAAGTTGGGGATTATGTAGTTCATGTAAATCATGGTATAGGTAAATTCTTAGGTATTGAGACATTAGAGATTAACGGTGTTCATAAAGATTATCTAAACATTAAATATCAAGGTAATGATAAGTTATACGTTCCAATTGAACAAATTGACCAAGTGCAAAAATATGTAGGATCTGAAGGTAAGGATCCGAAAGTTTATAAACTGGGTGGAAATGATTGGAAGAAGGTCAAAACGAAAGTTGAAAAATCTGTACAAGACATTGCGGATGACCTAATTAAACTATATGCTGAGCGCGAAGCTTCAAAGGGTTATGCATATACACCAGATACAGCAGAACAGCAAGAATTTGAGTCGTCTTTCCCGTATCAAGAGACAGAGGATCAATTGCGTTCTATTGAAGAGATTAAAAAGGATATGGAACGCGGACGTCCAATGGATAGGCTTCTTTGTGGTGATGTAGGATATGGAAAGACGGAAGTAGCTATTCGTGCGGCGTTTAAAGCAATTATGGATGAAAAACAAGTTGCAATTTTAGTGCCGACAACGATCCTTGCACAACAACACTATGAAACAATTCGAGAGCGTTTTCAAGATTATCCAATCAATATAGGGTTATTAAGTAGATTCCGTACGAGAAAGCAGCAAAATGAAACCATTAAAGGTTTAAAAGATGGCACGGTAGATATTGTAATCGGAACGCATCGTATTTTATCTAAAGATGTTACTTATAAAGATTTAGGTCTTCTCATTATTGATGAAGAACAAAGATTTGGCGTAACGCATAAAGAAAAAATTAAACAATTAAAAGCAAATGTTGACGTATTAACATTAACGGCAACTCCGATTCCACGTACGCTTCATATGTCTATGCTTGGTGTGCGTGATTTATCTGTTATTGAGACGCCGCCCGAAAATCGTTTCCCAGTTCAAACATATGTAGTAGAGTATAATCCAGCGTTAATGCGAGAAGCGATAGAACGCGAACTTGCAAGAGGTGGGCAAGTTTACTTCCTATATAATCGTGTGGAGGATATTGAACGAAAAGCAGATGAAATTTCGATGTTGGTTCCAGATGCGCGTGTAACTTATGCGCACGGTAAAATGAACGAGAGTGAATTAGAGTCTGTTATGCTATCGTTTTTAGAAGGACAGCATGATGTTCTTGTAAGTACAACGATTATTGAGACGGGTGTAGATATTCCAAATGTAAATACATTAATTGTATTTGATGCAGATCGTATGGGATTATCGCAGTTGTATCAGCTTCGTGGGCGTGTTGGACGTTCTAATCGTGTTGCATATGCTTACTTTGCATATAAACGGGATAAAGTGTTATCAGAAGTTGCGGAGAAGCGTCTGCAAGCTATTAAGGAGTTCACAGAGCTTGGATCTGGTTTCAAAATTGCGATGCGAGATTTATCAATTCGTGGTGCTGGTAACTTGTTAGGAGCCGAACAACATGGATTTATTGATTCTGTCGGATTTGATTTATATTCTCAAATGTTAAAAGATGCAATTGAACAGCGTAGAGGAACAGACGGAGTTGAAAATACAGTTAATGTTGAAATTGATTTAGAAGTAGATGCATATTTACCGGATGCTTATATTTCTGATAGTAAACAAAAAATTATGATGTATAAACAGTTTAGAGGTGTTTCTGCAATTGAGGATATTGAAGAGTTGCAGGAAGAGATGATAGATAGATTTGGTGATTACCCGCAAGAAGTTGGTTACTTATTGCAAATCGCAAATATTAAAGTATTAGCAATGAAAGAACAAATTGAATTAATTAAGCAAAATAAATTTGAAGTAACAATTCTGTTCTCAGAACAAGCGAGTCAAAACATTGATGGCGGAAAATTATTCATGCTTGGAAATAGTTTTGGACGAATGATCGGTCTAGGAATGGAAGGATCACAATTGAAAATCGTCATGAAAACAAATGGCTTAGAGACATCGAAGTGGTTAACAATTGCTGAAAATTTATTAAAAGGCTTGCCAGATGTAAAAAAAGAAGTCATAAATGCCTAATATTAGATAAAAAAATGCAATTCGACGTGCATAGAAGAACTAATGTGTAAAATACTATGTCTAACAGTTGGTGATTTTTACATGAACAGGTAAATTCACCACTTTCATCATCAGTAGAAAGTGAGGCAGCATTAGAATGAAAGCAACTGGAATCGTACGTCGAATTGATGATTTAGGTAGGGTAGTAATCCCGAAGGAAATTCGTAGAACTTTACGTATTCGAGAAGGGGACCCACTAGAAATATTTGTAGATCGCGATGGAGAAGTAATTTTAAAGAAATATTCTCCAATTAGCGAGCTAGGTGATTTTGCAAAAGAATATGCAGATGCTTTATATGATAGCTTAGGACATAATGTGCTTGTATGTGATCGAGATTCTATTATCGCAGTATCAGGTGTATCAAAAAAAGAATACTTAAATAAAAGCGTTGGCGATCTAATTGAAAAAACGATGGAAGAAAGAAAGTCTGTTATTATGACGGACGAAAGTGATATTTCCATTATTGATGGTGTAACAGAAAAGGTTCATTCTTATACAGTTGGGCCGATTGTTGCAAATGGAGACCCAATTGGGGCTGTCATTATTTTTTCAAAAGAAGCGATTATAAGCGAAATAGAGCACAAGGCGGTCAATACTGCTGCCAGTTTCTTAGCCAAACAAATGGAACAGTAAAGGTGTATGATTTTAGAAGTAGCAATCTTTCCTAATTATGATATTTCTTCTTGAGAAATCAATTATTTGGAGATATATGTATATTGAATGAAGGTAGCGCTTTGCTACCTTTTTTCATTGAATATTTCTAACGTTGCACGAACGTATTCTTACTTGTGTAGGTAAGGAAGCTTGTCCTTTTCTTTATGATATAATACGAGGGGTGAGAATAGAAAAAGGAGTTTTCTTGCATGGAATCGAAGAAGTATCAAGCCTTTTGGCGTGGGGCTATTATATTAACAATCGCAAGTTTTGTTACAAAGGTATTAAGCGCCTTTTACCGTATTCCATATCAAAATATAGCGGGTGACGTTGGTTTTTATATTTACCAACAAATTTATCCATTTTATGGATTTTGTTTAATTTTAGCTACTTATGGGTTCCCTATTATAATTTCAAAAATGGTTGCGGAACGATTAGAGCGAGGGAAAAAACAAGAAGCAGAGGAAATTATTTGTGTATCTTTTTGGTTTTTATTAGGGATTGGTTTCATAGGATTTTTTACATTGTTCTTTGGTGCCGAAGCAATTGCGATAGCTATGGGCGATATACACTTAGATAAGCTATTACGCGTTATTTCCTTTTCATTCATATTGATGCCGTTTTTATCTGTAGCAAGAGGATATTTCCAGGGATTCAATAATATGATGCCAACAGCTGTTTCGCAAGTGATAGAACAAACGATTCGTGTTTCTATTATTGTATTTTTATCTCTATTCCTAATTGCTCACGAATTTGATTTATATACAGTTGGTGCAGGTGCTATGCTCGGTTCAATCGCAGGTGGATTGATTGGGATTATCGTACTTATACTTTATATGCGTCATGACTTTCGTTCTATATTCTTCAAAAGTGTAAAGAGGATTAAAGGGAAAAAGAAGATTATAAAAACCCTGTTTTGGCAGGGGTTAGCGATTTGTGTTAGTAACTTAGTACTTATTTTTATACAAATGGCTGATTCTATTTCTTTCTATTCTCTACTTATTGGAGCGGGAGAGCCAGTTGAAAGTGCAAAGGTGTTAAAAGGTGTTTATGACAGAAGTATCCCGCTTATGCAATTGGGTACTGTCGTGACAACTTCCTTCTCGTTGTCGCTTATTCCAATTATTACAGCAGCGAAGGAAAGAGGGGATCTTACCTTTATTCGAGAAAAGGTAAGGTTAGCGATGAAAATAACATTTGTTATCGGATTTGCAGCAGCCATTGGATTAACTTGTATTATCCAACCTACGAATATTATGTTGTTTGAAAATAGTGATGGGTCAGATGTTTTATCTATTTTATCTTTATCTATTTTATTTAGTTCATTGTCGATTACAACTGCTTCTATTTTGCAAGGGTTAGGACAAACATTAAAACCAGCAATATTCGTTATATTTGGCGGTTGTTTAAAGTTAGCTTTAAATTATATATTAATGCCATATTTTAGTGTGAAGGGAGCTGCAATTGCGACGCTAGTTGCGTTAATTGTAATTTCTATACTAAATAGTGTATTACTTATGCGAGCTGTATCCGAATCGCTTATCGACAAACGGAATATGTTAGGTATAGTTATTAGTGGTATCGGTATGGGATTTGTACTAATAATGTTTATGCGTGTATTGCAAATGTCTGGATTAGTAATGGATACAAGTCATAGAGGTGTTGCAACACTTGAGGCGTTGTTAGGTGTAGCCATCGGCGGATTGGCATATATGTTTTTCATTTTAAAATTACGTGTATTTACAAAAACAGAAATAGGAACTGTTATGAAAAAAGAGAAAAAAGAAGGTTCATTGAAGAAGAGTGGATAGAGGTGACAGGTTGTGAGTGGAATCATTACTATTTTAGGATTAGGTGCTGGTGAATTAGATCAGTTAACGATGGGTGTATATAGAAAAATAAAAGAAGCAGATCACATGTTTGTTAGAACGAAGGAACATCCCGTTATAGAAGAGTTAGAGAAAGAAGGTATACGATATACTGCTTTTGACAATGTATATGAAGCACATGATACATTTGAAATTGTATATGAAACAATTGCGAATACATTGCTAAAACAAGCTGAAGGTGCAGAAATCATCTATGCTGTTCCAGGGCATCCACTTGTAGCGGAAAGAACGGTTCAGCTACTATTGGAAAAAAGTGAAGTAGCGAATATTGAAGTGCGAATTGAAGGTGGGCAAAGTTTCCTTGATCCTATGTTTGCAAGTCTTAAGATTGATCCGATTGAAGGATTCCAATTAATTGACGCTACATCATTTGAAAGAGGACAATTAGAATTACGTCAACACTTAATCTTTTGCCAGGTATATGACGCATTCGTTGCATCAGATGTGAAATTAACATTAATGGAGATGCTGCCAGATGATTATGAAGTGTATATCGTAACAGCTGCAGGGACTTCATTTGAGCAAGTGAAAAAGGTGCCGTTGTACATGTTAGATCATGAAACGGAGTTGAATAATTTAACGAGTGTGTACATACCACCAGTTCAGGAACGTGCATCCTTGTATCAACAGTTTGATGTGCTTAGAGAAATTATTGCAGATCTTCGTGGCCCGAATGGCTGTCCATGGGATAAAAAGCAAACACATCAATCTTTAAAGAAATATTTAATTGAGGAAGCTTATGAAGTATTAGAAGCAATTGATGAAGAGGATGATGATCACTTAGTAGAAGAACTGGGTGATGTATTATTACAAGTTATGCTTCATGCCCAAATCGGAGAGGACGAAGGTTGGTTCTCTATAGATGATATTATTCGAACTTTATCTGAGAAAATGGTTCGTCGTCATCCGCATGTATTTGGGAATACGGATGTAAATAATGCCGATGAAGTAATTGCCAATTGGGAAGAAATTAAAAAACAAGAAAAAGGGTTTGTAAAAGAATCTGTTTTAAATGGGATTCCAAAAAGTTTGCCGCAGTTACTACGCGCTTATGAAATCCAGAAAAAAGCTGGTAAGGTTGGTTTCGATTGGGTTGATGTACAGCCGATGATAGAGAAAGCCTTAGAAGAATGGCAAGAGTTCCAACAAGAAGTTACAAACATGGATGAGGCGAAGATGTTAAGTGAATTTGGCGATTTACTATTTGCGTTTGTTAATATAGCTCGTCATTATAAAATAGATCCAGAAGAAGCGTTACGTTCAACAAATGAGAAATTCGTCAGTCGTTTTTTATACATGGAAGCAAAGGTAGCTGAAATGAAGAAAGAGATGCAAGATTTATCATTAGAGCAGTTAGATATTTTCTGGGAAGAGGCAAAACAAACAGAGCGTTAATAGGGGGATTTAATATGCGTCTAGATAAGTTTTTAAAAGTATCACGTTTAATTAAAAGAAGAACATTGGCGAAAGAAGTAGCTGATCAAGGAAGAATATCCATTAATGGTCAAGTGGCAAAAGCAAGTTCAGATGTAAAAGTAGCTGATGAATTAACAATTCGTTTTGGTCAAAAAATAGTAACTGTAAAAATAAATGAATTGAAAGAAACGACTAAAAAAGAAGATGCAGCAAATATGTATAGCTTAGTTCGTGAAGAAAAAGTAAAGGCCGAAGAAGGCTTGTTCTAAAATTGATTATCCCTTCATACATTACTATTAGCTAGTATAAATGTATGGGGGGATTTACGTGAATAATGGTTACTCACCTATGTCTTCTAATCAACAAAATGTTTCTGTAGAGCATGATATTATTATGCGTGGCAGACGTGTAATTGATATTACCGGTGTAAAGCAGGTAGAGAGTTTTGATAGCGAAGAGTTTTTACTTGAGACCGTAATGGGCTTTTTAACAATTCGCGGTCAAAATTTGCAAATGAAAAATTTAGATGTAGAAAAAGGTGTTGTATCGATTAAAGGGAAAGTTCATGAGATGCTGTATATTGATGAGAATCAAGGGGAGAAAACTAAAGGCTTCTTTAGTAAGTTGTTTAAATGAGTCTAACAATTCAGTTGTATACGATGCTCTCAATGATTGGAATGGGTGCTTGGATTGGAGCGTCTTTAGATACATACCAACGATTTTTAAAACGTCAAGAACGTAAGCGTTGGATTGTATTTATACATGATATACTATTTTGGATTGTCCAAGCATTATTCGTTTTTTACGTATTACTTCTTGTAAATGAAGCTGAACTACGTATATATGTATTTTTAGCATTATTATGTGGTTTTGCGGCATATCAAAGCATGTTGAAAGCAATATACATGAGACTGTTAAATTTTCTCATCTATATTTTTGTGCAAACAACACACTTTTTTGTTCAAATTATACAGCTACTCATGATAAAACCTGTTATTATTATAGCGCAGCTATTTATTGCATTTATATTATTCTTATTTCGTATACTGCTTTCAATTGGACATGTGTTATGGAAAATGGTGATTTGGATATTACTTTTCATATGGAAAGTTTTTTTCTGGCCTGTTCGATTTATTGCTTCGCTCATATGGAAACTTCTCCCTAATCGTGTTAAACTTTTTATAATGAAGCATGTAGGGTTCCTGCAATATATAGCAAAATTGAAGGGACATATCTTCCAATTATGGGAGCGTATAAAAAAGAAGTTAGGGGGACCTCGGAAATGAGGGAACTGAGACAAAGAACAATCGAAAAACAGAGTCCAAATCCTGTTAAAGAGCATATAATACAAACGGATGAGAACAGGAAGCGACTTTATCGCCGTTTAGCGGTTTTTCTTGTCTTTGCTTTTACAATTATTGCGAGTATTAGTGTAACGTTTTATCAACAAAACAGTTCCATTAAAGCAAAAGAAGCAAAAGTTAAGGACATGAAAAAAGAACTGGATTCATTAACGAACAAAGAAAAGAGTCTAAAAGACGAAGTTCAAAAGTTAAATGATGAAGAGTACGTATTAAAGATTGCTAGAAGGGATTATTTCTTCTCTGGAAAAGGGGAGATAATTTTTCCTGTTTCTAAGTAGAGTATGTCTTATTGACACTATATTTTAGGATTATATATAATAAAGTAAAATTTGACTTTTTAACCACTAAGGAGGAGCATTTTTTTTATGTCAATCGAGGTAGGCAGCAAGTTACAGGGTAAAGTAACAGGTATTACAAATTTTGGGGCTTTTGTGGAGCTGCCAGAAGGCTTAACGGGTCTTGTTCATATTAGTGAAGTTGCTGATAATTATGTGAAAGATATTAACGATCACTTAAAAGTGGGCGACCAAGTAGAAGTAAAAGTTATTAACGTTGAAAAAGATGGTAAGATTGGTCTATCTATTAAAAAAGCGAAAGAGCGTGAAAAAACAGAAGGAAATCGTCCACGTGGTGAATACCAACGCGGTGGTGATCAACAACGTTCTGGACGTCCACAACGTAATCGTTCTTTCAACAGAGATAACCGTGGTGGCGGTAACGACCGTGCTCCAAAAGAAACATTCGAGCAAAAGATGGCACGTTTCTTAAAGGATAGCGAAGATCGTTTAACTTCTTTAAAGCGTAACACTGAATCTAAACGTGGTGGCCGTGGCGCACGTCGCGGATAATAAGAACGTTTAATTCTTAGAATATAGAGAGGTGCCCAGGGCGATTGCTCAGGGTGCTTTTTTATATGGGAAAATATATTTTTAAAAAAGTTTTCAATATGTGTTGACTTTAAATTATATCTGAGGTAAGATACTAATTGTCCGTTAAATAAGACGACATGGCGGTGTAGCTCAGCTGGCTAGAGCGTACGGTTCATACCCGTGAGGTCGGGGGTTCGATCCCCTCCGCCGCTATATTTAATTTAACGGCCCGTTGGTCAAGTGGTTAAGACACCGCCCTTTCACGGCGGTAACACGGGTTCGAATCCCGTACGGGTCATCTAAAAAGATCATGCAAATGCGCATGATCTTTTTTTGTTAAATAAATTAAGACATACAACACTTCTACAAAATCACCCTATATTTTCTGAATGTTCGATTAAAATATTAAAAATAAAATACATACTGTGTATATATGTAGAGTTATTTCGAATAAAAAGTCGAACGATTATAAAAGTGAAAACTGTTGTTTTGACAAAAATCCCAATAATCATCTTTTATAATGACAGTAATTAAACTATGCAGGTGGTGTTAAAAATATGCCTAAAGCAGGAAGGAATACTATGAATACAAGTGCATTGGCAATGAATGAAGGTCAGCTTGGAGGAGTAAAGTGGACGAGTAAGTTGCGAATGAAGTTTGAGCAAGTTTTCTTTAGATGGGGATTCATTATTGTTGTTATTGGTTTTCTTTTGGGACGAGCATATATATTAACAAACATTTTACCGTTTGCACTACCGTTTTTTGCTGCTGTTTATGTTATGAAGCGGGATAAAATGCCGCTCGCATTCTTGGCCCTAATGGGGGGCGCACTTTCAGTTTCGATAGATAATTTATTCTTTACCTTTGCATCTATTTTTACTTTCTTCATTTATAATATCTTCTTTAGTCGGTTTACACGTAAAACTGTTGGACTTGTACCATTCCAAGTATTTATCTCCGCATTAACTGCACATTTAGTTGTCGTATATTTTGCACAACAAACTGTTACCATGTACGATTTACTCGTTAGTACGATTGAGGCAGGGCTTAGCTTCGTATTAACTATGATATTTTTACAAAGTGTCCCGCTTTTAGTAGAAAGAAAAGGGAAACAACAAGCGTTAGAGACAGAAGAAATTGTTTGTTTAATTATATTACTAGCATCTGTTTTAACTGGTACAACAGATTGGTTCGTATATGACGCTTCTATTCAACATATTTTTACTAGGTATTTAGTGCTTGTGTTTGCGTTTATCGCAGGAGCGGCTACAGGATCTACAGTAGGGGTCGTCACTGGGTTAATATTAAGCTTAGCAAATGTCTCTAGTTTGTCCCAACTTAGTCTGCTTGCCTTTTCTGGATTGCTTGGTGGTTTGTTAAAAGAAGGGAAACGCTTAGGTGTTAGTTTAGGTTTATTAATTGGGACAAGCTTGATTACGCTATATGTAGACAAGCAAACAAACATTGTGACAACTTTAATTGAATCTGGTGTGGCGATTGCTTTCTTTTTATTAACACCGAAACTTGTTATGGATCGTATTGCTAAATTTATGCCAGGCACACAGGAGCATTCGCAAGATCAACAACAGTATTTAAGAAGAATGCGTGATGTTACAGCGAATAAAATCAATCAATTTGCCAATGTATTTGCTGCTTTATCTAATAGCTTTTCTGTATATGGATATGTGGAGGAGGAAGATAAAGAGACGGAGGCAGATTTGTTCTTAAGTACAATTACTGCAAAAACATGTCAAACATGCTTTAAAAAGGACCAATGCTGGGTAGTTAATTTCGATAAAACGTATGATTATATGAAACAAATAATGAGTGAAACGGAAGAAGGAACTCTGCAGCATAATCGGAAGTTAGTTCGTGAATGGGACAAGCATTGCGTAAGAGGCAAGAAAGTGACGGATTTAGTAGCGGGTGAATTAGATCACTTCTATGAGGGACAAAAATTACGAAAACAAATGAAAGAAAATCGTAGAATAGTAGCGGAGCAATTGTTAGGTGTATCAAAAGTTATGGAGGATTTTGCTAAGGAGATACAAAGAGAAAGGGAAAATCATCAAGTACAGGAAGAACAGATTCTGCAAGCGTTTCGTGATTTTGGTGTAGAAATAGAGCATGTTGATATTTATTGTTTAGATAGAGGAAGTATTGATATTGAAATGTTGATTCCAGTTGCATCTAATGAACATGGAGAGTGTGAAAAATTAGTTGCACCAATGCTTTCTGATATCCTGAAGGAAAACATAGTTGTGAAACATGAAGAAAAATCTTCTTATCCGAATGGGCACAGTTTAATATCATTTGGTTCAGCAAAAACGTATTCCCTTGATACCGGCTTGGCCACAGCCGCGAAAGGCGGTGGGTTTGTTTCGGGTGATTCTTATGCGATGATGGATTTAAGTGTTGGGAAATATGCCCTTGCAATTAGTGATGGTATGGGAAATGGGCAAAGAGCTCATATGGAGAGTAAAGAAACGGTGAAATTATTACAAAAAATACTTCAATCAGGTATTGATGAAGAAATAGCGATTAAGTCTATTAACTCTATTCTTTCTTTAAGAACAACAGAAGAGATGTTTACGACGTTAGATTTAGCTATGGTAGATTTACGGGATGCGAGTGCGAAGTTTTTAAAGATTGGATCGACGCCGAGTTTTGTTAAACGCGCAAATAATATTTTGAAAGTTGAAGCAAGTAATTTACCGATGGGAATTATCGAGGATGTTGAAGTTGATGTAGTGGGTGAGCAATTAAAAACAGGTGATATTCTTATTATGATGAGTGATGGGATTTTTGAGGGCGCGCAGCATGTGGAGAATCACGAGTTATGGATGAAGCGGAAAATTAAAGAGTTACAAACTGAAGATCCGCAAGAAATTGCTGATATCATTATGGAAGAGGTGATTCGATCTGGCGATGGTTATATAAATGATGATATGACTATTGTAGTAGCGAAAGTGAAGAAAAATATGCCGAAGTGGGCTACCATTCCAATTGTAGGAATGCAAGCGCAATAAAGTGAAACTTGAAGTGTAATGTTTCTTTCTAAAAACCTAGGTGAATACCTAGGTTTTTTTGCTTTAAAAGATAATGTTATTATTTTTGTGAATATATACGGATGATGTAAGATAAAAATGTAATTTTTGTATATCTTTTTTTTGCACAATGTTTGTAAAAGTTGTACCATTATAAACAAGGTAACTAACGTTGCTGTTCTTGTTTAATGAAAGGTGATTACGAAGTTGAAAGATACATTTGTTGAAAAGGTAGATGACTTTGTAAAGCAGCATGATGTATTAAAGGAACGCTCAACAATTGTTGTAGGGGTTTCTGGTGGTCCTGACTCTTTGGCTCTTCTATATTATTTGTTAGAAAAAAGAGCGGCAAAACAGTTTGAAATTGTAGTGGCGCATGTGGATCACATGTTTAGAGGTGATGAATCTCATGAGGACCTACAGTTTGTGCAGGACCTTTGTAAAGGACTGGGAGTTATTTGCGAAACGATAAGAATTAATGTGTCGCAATATCAACAGCAATACGGGATGAATGCACAGGTTGCTGCTAGAGAATGCAGATATGCATTTTTGGAAAGAATAATGAAGAAATATGATGCGAGATATGTAGCCCTTGGACATCATGGTGATGACCAAGTAGAGACGATTTTAATGCGTCTTGTACGAGGGAGTACTCCGAAAGGATATGCAGGAATTGCAGTGAAGCGTCCTTTTCATAATGGATATTTAATTAGGCCGTTACTTGGAGTAACAAAGGAAGAAATTGTTGATTACTGTAATAAGCTGAAAATAATTCCTCGTATAGATCCAAGTAATAAAAAGGAAGTATATACAAGGAATCGATTACGTAAATACGTTCTTCCTCATTTGAAAGAAGAAAACCCACAAGTGCATGAGAAATTCCAAAAATTTAGCATGCAGATGCAAGAGGATGAGGCGTATTTGCAGGAATTAGCTTTTGAGAAAATGAATAAAGTAATTACAAAAAAAAGTGATAAACAAATTAGCTTATCAATTCCTGCCTTTGAATCCATGTCTATGCCTTTACAAAGAAGAGGGATTCAACTAATATTAAACTATCTTTATGAATATAAGATTCCATCTTCTCTTTCCTCTATACATATTGACAAAGTGATTGAGTTTTTTAAGCGGACACAACCTTCGGGTTCACTTGATTTCCCAGGTGATTTGAAAATTGTTCGCGCATATGAGGAGTGTAGCTTTGGATTTAAACAAGAAATTGTTTCTCCTTTCTTACAAGATTTATCAGTTCCCGGAACAATTACGCTATCGAACGGGGATAAACTTGTAACAGAGGTGAGCGAAGATATACCAAGTGACATGAATGAAACAGTATTTGTTGCTAAGTATAATGATATATCATATCCACTTCGTATTCGGTCTAGAGAAAATGGAGATCGCATGTCAATACAAGGTATGAATGGCACTAAAAAGATAAAAGCTATTTTTATCGAAGCAAAAGTACCAAGAGAAAAAAGAGAAGAATGGCCGGTCGTTTGTGATGCAAGTGGGAATGTTATTTGGTTACCCTTGTTGAAGCGATCTGCATTTGCTATCTCGAAAGAGACAGCAAAGAAGGATAAATATATGATTATTCACTACAAAAGCAAGGAGTCTTCCGGGAGGATAATGAAATGATGAATCAAGATATCGAAAAAGTATTAATTTCTGAAGAGCAAATACAAGAAAAGGTGCTCGAATTAGGCGCAATTATTGCAGAGGATTATAAAAACACAGTACCTCTTGCGATTGGTGTACTAAAGGGTGCAATGCCATTTATGGCAGATTTATTAAAGAGAACAGATACATATCTTGAAATGGATTTTATGGCTGTATCTAGTTACGGTCACTCAACTGTTTCAACAGGCGAAGTGAAAATTTTAAAAGACCTTGATACTTCTGTAGAAGGTCGCGATATTTTAATCGTTGAAGATATTATTGATAGCGGTCTTACGCTAAGTTACTTAGTAGACCTATTTAAATATCGTAAAGCGAAGTCTGTAAAAATCGTTACGTTATTAGATAAACCAACAGGCCGTAAGGTAGATTTGAAAGCGGATTATGTTGGGTTTACTGTACCGCATGAATTTGTTGTAGGATATGGATTAGATTATAAAGAGCAATACCGTAATCTTCCTTATGTAGGAGTATTAAAACCAAGCGTTTACTCAAATTAATTAAATACAGGCGTCACAATTGTATAGGAAAGTTTTTCTATGTTACGATTTACTATAGTGTTTATGCCGTGAGAGGAGGTTAGGAATGAATCGTATCTTCCGTAATACCATCTTTTATTTACTGATATTCCTAGTAGTAATTGGAATCGTGAGCTATTTTAATGGTTCGACACAAAAAACGACATCAGTTAGCTACGATAAATTCATTACTAAACTAGAAAAAGGTGAAGTGCGTAATGTGCAGCTTCAACCGAAAAATGGTGTGTTTGAAGTAAAAGGACAATTTAATAACTCTAGCCAGGGAGAACAATTTGTTACTTATGCACCAAATACTGAGGAATTACAAAAGAAAATTAATGATAAAGCGCAAGGTGCTGAAGTTAAGTATCAACCAGCAGAAGAAACAAGTGCTTGGGTAACCTTCTTTACTTCTATTATCCCGTTTGTCATTATCTTCATTTTATTCTTCTTCTTATTAAACCAAGCTCAGGGCGGCGGTAGCCGTGTTATGAACTTCGGGAAAAGTAAGGCGAAGTTATATAATGACGAAAAGAAAAAAGTTCGTTTCAGAGATGTTGCTGGAGCAGATGAAGAGAAACAAGAGCTTGTTGAGGTAGTTGAATTCTTGAAAGATCCTCGTAAGTTTGCTGAAGTTGGTGCCCGTATTCCGAAGGGTGTTCTATTAGTGGGACCTCCAGGTACAGGTAAAACTTTACTAGCACGTGCCGTTGCGGGTGAGGCAGGCGTTCCGTTCTTCTCTATCAGTGGTTCTGATTTCGTAGAGATGTTCGTCGGTGTCGGTGCATCACGTGTACGTGATTTATTCGAAAACGCAAAGAAAAATGCTCCTTGCATCATTTTCATTGATGAAATTGATGCGGTAGGACGTCAACGTGGCGCTGGTCTTGGTGGTGGCCATGATGAGCGTGAACAAACGTTAAACCAATTGCTTGTTGAAATGGATGGATTCGGTGCCAACGAAGGTATTATTATCATCGCTGCGACAAACCGTCCTGATATTCTTGACCCAGCATTATTACGTCCAGGTCGTTTTGACCGTCAAATTACAGTAGATCGTCCAGATGTAAATGGCCGTGAAGCTGTACTGAAAGTGCATGCTCGTAATAAACCGCTTGATGAGAATATCAACTTAAGAGCAATTGCAACTCGTACACCAGGATTCTCTGGTGCCGATCTTGAAAACTTATTAAACGAAGCTGCTTTAGTAGCTGCGCGTCAAGATAAGAAGAAAATTGATATGAGTGACATTGATGAAGCGACGGATCGTGTTATTGCAGGTCCGGCTAAGAAAAGTCGTGTTATCTCTGAAAAAGAACGTAATATCGTTGCTTTCCATGAAGCGGGCCACACTGTAATTGGTGTTGTCCTTGATGAAGCTGATGTCGTTCATAAAGTAACAATTGTCCCTCGTGGTCAAGCTGGTGGATATGCAGTAATGCTTCCAAAAGAAGATCGTTACTTCATGACAAAACCAGAGTTACTTGATAAAATCACTGGTTTACTTGGTGGTCGAGTAGCTGAAGAGATTGTATTTGGTGAAGTAAGTACAGGTGCTCATAATGACTTCCAACGTGCGACTGGTATTGCAAGACGTATGGTAACGGAATTTGGTATGAGTGATAAGCTTGGACCAATGCAATTTGGTAGCTCACAAGGTGGTCAAGTGTTCTTAGGAAGAGACTTCCATTCAGAACAAAACTATAGTGATGCGATTGCACACGAAATCGATATGGAAATGCAAACGATTATGAAAGAATGTTATGCTCGTGCAAAACAAATTCTTACTGACAATCGTGATAAACTAGATCTTATTGCGAAAACGTTACTTGAAGTAGAAACGTTAGATGCAGAGCAAATCAATCATTTATGTGACTATGGCAGATTGCCAGAACGTTCAACATCTTCAGCTGATGTGAAAGTAAACATCAACATGAAGAAGGACGATGAAGAATCAGAAGATAAGTAAGAAGAGATGAAGGAGTGACGATAGTCACTCCTTTTTTATTTGTAGAAGGGAACTAAGTAGAAAAAGAATTTAAATAAATCTGGTACTAAAAATTGAAATAGGGAGTAATCTTTTTGTAAAATGATGAGGATAGAAAAGCTGATTATATAAGTATGTGTGATATGATGTTTTTATAAGTTTTATACATACTGCACAAATATAGATTAAATAAGATAAGTGGTGAGAATATGATTTTTGTATTGGATGTAGGGAACACAAATGCTGTACTGGGCGTGTTTGAAGAGGGGGAACTTCGTCAACATTGGCGCATGGAAACGGATCGTCATAAGACAGAAGATGAATATGGAATGCTTGTAAAACAGTTGCTTGAGCATGAGGGTCTTTCGTTTGAAGATGTGAAAGGTATTATCGTGTCTTCAGTCGTACCACCAATTATGTTTGCTTTAGAGCGCATGTGTGAAAAGTATTTTAAAATTAAGCCGCTTGTAGTAGGTCCTGGAATAAAAACGGGGCTAAATATTAAATATGAAAATCCACGAGAAGTAGGTGCGGATCGAATCGTAAATGCAGTAGCAGGAATCCACTTATATGGAAGTCCGCTTATTATTGTCGATTTTGGTACGGCTACTACATATTGTTATATTAACGAAGAAAAGCATTATATGGGTGGAGTTATTACACCAGGAATTATGATTTCAGCAGAGGCTTTATATAGTAGAGCGGCAAAACTTCCTCGTATTGAAATTACAAAACCAAGCAGTGTAGTTGGGAAGAATACGGTAAGTGCGATGCAATCCGGTATTCTTTATGGTTATGTTGGACAAGTGGAAGGTATTGTTAAGCGCATGAAAGAGGAAGCTAAACAAGAACCAAAAGTTATTGCAACAGGTGGATTAGCGAAATTAATTTCAGAAGAATCGAATGTAATTGATGTTGTAGATCCATTCTTAACATTAAAAGGTTTGTATATGTTATACGAGCGTAATGCAAATTTACAGCATGAGAAAGGTGAATAAATAAGTATGAAAGATTATTTAGTAAAAGCGTTAGCATTTGATGGGGAAGTGCGTGCGTATAGTGTACGTACTACAAACACGGTAAGCGAGGCGCAAAGACGTCATGATACATGGAGAACAGCTTCAGCGGCACTTGGTCGTTCTTTAACTGCAGGTACAATGATGGGGGCAATGTTAAAAGGTGACCAAAAGCTAACAATTAAGGTAGAAGGAAATGGTCCGATTGGTCCTATCTTAGTAGATGCTCATGCAAATGGAGATGTACGTGGTTATGTAACGAATCCACATGTTGACTTTGAAGGAACAGAACAAGGGAAATTACGTGTATATCAAGCGGTAGGTACTGAAGGATTTGTAACGGTAATTAAAGATATTGGTATGCGTGAGCCGTTTATTGGTCAATCTCCAATTGTTTCAGGAGAATTAGGAGAAGACTTCACGTATTATTTTGCAGTTTCTGAGCAGACGCCTTCTTCTGTAGGTGTTGGTGTCCTTGTAAATGGAGACGATAGCATATTAGCGGCAGGTGGATTTATCCTTCAAATTATGCCGGGTGCACAGGAAGAGACAATTTCATTCATTGAAGAGCGTTTGCAGAAGATTCCTCCTGTATCAACATTGATCGAACAAGGGCTTTCTCCAGAAGAGTTACTGTATGCAGTCCTTGGAGAAGATAAGGTAAAAGTATTAGAAACGATGGATGTTCAATTTAATTGCACATGCTCACGCGAACGTATAGAGAGTGTGTTAATTAGTTTAGGTAAAACGGAGTTAGAGCAAGTTCGTGAAGAAGAAGAAGAAACAGAAGTTCATTGTCATTTCTGTAATGAGCGATACAAGTTCTCTAAAGAAGATATTACAAATTTAATTGAGAATTTGTAATAAGGGAATTTACCCTCTAAATACATTGACAAACAGAGAATTTTCTGACAAAATCTAAATATAGACAAAACCAATAAAAATACTCGGTGTTAGGAGTGACAGGAATGCGAGTGGCACAATCAGTTTCAGAATTAATCGGGAAAACGCCGATCGTTAAGTTGAACCGCATCGTAGAATCAGACAGTGCAGATATATACTTAAAATTAGAATTTATGAATCCGGGGAGCAGCGTTAAAGATCGTATCGCATTAGCTATGATTGAAGATGCTGAGAAAAAAGGATTATTAAAAGAAGGCGATACAATCATTGAGCCGACAAGTGGTAACACAGGAATTGGTTTAGCGATGGTAGCAGCTGCTAAAGGATATAAGGCAATTTTAGTAATGCCAGAAACAATGAGCGTTGAGCGTCGCAATTTATTACGTGCTTATGGCGCTGAATTAGTATTGACTCCAGGGCCTGAAGGAATGGGCGGAGCAATTCGTCAAGCGACTGAATTAGCAAAAGAACATGGCTACTTTATACCGCAACAGTTCAAAAATCAATCAAATCCAGAAATTCATCGTTTAACAACAGGTCCAGAAATTGTTGAGCAAATGGGCGACCAATTAGATGCATTTATTGCAGGTATTGGTACAGGTGGAACGATTACTGGTGCTGGTGAAGTGCTGAAGGAAGCATATAAAGATATTAAAATTTATGCAGTAGAACCTGCGGATTCACCAGTGTTATCTGGTGGAAAACCGGGTCCACATAAAATCCAAGGAATTGGGGCTGGATTTGTTCCAGAAACATTGGATGTAGAAGTATATGATGAAATCATTCAAGTGAAAACAGAGCAAGCGTTCGAATACGCAAGAAGAGTGGCTAAAGAGGAAGGTATTTTAGTTGGTATCTCTTCAGGAGCAGTTATTTATGCAGCGACAGAAGTTGCGAAAAAGTTAGGTAAAGGGAAAAAGGTACTTGTTATTATCCCAAGTAATGGTGAACGTTATTTAAGTACACCACTTTATCAATTTGAGTCTTAATTACATGTGATTGAAAAAGCATCCTTAAAAAAGGATGCTTTTTCTTTTTGGATTGGAAATAGGAAAAGAGTGAATGACTAGAAAACTTCATGTAAAATAAGAGGTAGTATCATTAATTTATTTTCACTAGCCTTCGAATATAACCCTTCTATATACATAACGAATGTAGCTTGAAGTGGTTAATATAAGAGGGTGGGATAAAAGAAGACGGGGTGTTGATATGCAACGAAGAAAATCTTTAGCGCTTTCTATTCCATATCAGTTAGATTTCTTTAAGCAATATAAATTTCTTTCTAAGGATAAACCGCAACATATTTTGTTAGAGAGTGGACGTGGCGGTCGTTATAACATCGTGGGATTAAACCCAGTAGCGGTAATCCGAGGGAAGGGTGAAACGTTACATATAAGTGAAAGTGGTAAGGAAACAATAAAGCAAGGAAACCCATTAGATTTAATGCAGGAATATATGGAGCGATGGAAAACGGATTATAATCCGGAATACCCGCCTTTTCAAGGTGGTGCAATTGGTTACTTTAGTTATGATTGCATCCGTTATATTGAAAAACTTCCTTCTCTTGCGGAAGATGATATTAATATACCTGATATATTCTTTTTATTATTTGATGATGTGTTTGTGTATGATCAAAAAGAAAAAGTATTATGGATTATTACACATTATGTAGATAAGCACGAAGAGGCAAAAGAGCGATTAAATGAATGGAAGATTCTTTGGGCAACAGAAGCGCCGGAAGTGACTATACCGTTTGCGTGCCCTGAAAAGAAAAATGAAGCAGTTGCTTTTACTGAAGAAAGCTTTATGAAGGCGGTTGAATGTATTCAAGAATATATTGGGGCTGGTGATGTGTTCCAAGTAAACTTGTCGACAAGACAAGAAAGAACGTTACAAACACACCCACTAGAAATATATACAAGTCTTCGTGAAATTAATCCATCTCCATATATGGGTTACTTGGAGCTCGGGGATTTTCAAATTGTAAGTGGATCGCCAGAGTTGCTAATTAAGAAACAGGGAACTGAAGTAAGTACAAGACCAATTGCTGGAACGAGATCTAGAGGGGCAAATGAGCAAGAGGATGAAGAATTGGCAAGGGAATTAATTGAGAATGAAAAAGAAAGAGCAGAGCACGTCATGCTTGTAGATTTAGAGCGAAATGATTTAGGACGTGTTTGTAAATATGGCACTGTAGAAGTAGACGAGTTTATGGTAATTGAGAAATACTCACATGTTATGCATATTGTTTCTAATGTGCGTGGTGAGGTGGAAGAAGATAAAGATGCTTTCGATTTAGTGAAGGCTGTATTCCCTGGAGGAACAATTACGGGTGCTCCGAAAATACGTACGATGGAAATTATTGAAGAATTAGAACCTGTTCGCCGAGGGATTTATACAGGTTCAATCGGTTGGATCGGTTATTCTGGAGATACAGAATTGAATATTGTAATTAGGACACTTCTTGCTAAAGACGGAAAAGCGCATGTACAAGCTGGGGCGGGAATTGTAATTGATTCAAATCCGGAAAATGAATATAAAGAGTCGTTAAAAAAGGCGATTGCTTTATGGCGTGCAAAAGAACGTAGTGAAGAAACGGTTAGGTGAGAGAAATGATATTAATGATTGATAATTATGATTCTTTTACATTTAATTTAGTGCAGTTTCTTGGAGAACTTGGACAAGATCTTGTTGTTAAACGTAACGATGAAGTGACTATTTCAGATATTGAGAATATGAAACCAGACTTTTTAATGATTTCGCCAGGTCCATGTAGTCCGAATGAGGCAGGAATTAGTATGGAGGTTATTCGATACTTTGCTGGAAAGATTCCGATTTTTGGGGTTTGTCTTGGTCATCAATCTATTGCGCAAGTGTTTGGTGGAGAGGTTGTTCGTGCAGAGCGATTAATGCATGGGAAAACATCGCTTATGCATCATGACGAGAAGACGATTTTTTCGGATATCCCTAATCCGTTTACCGCGACACGCTATCATTCCCTTATTGTTAAGAAAGAGACGTTACCTGATTGTTTAGAGGTAACGTCTTGGACAGAAGAAGGGGAAATTATGGCGCTCCGCCATACAACATTACCGATTGAAGGTGTGCAGTTCCACCCGGAATCTATTATGACTTCTCACGGGAAAGAGTTGTTGCAGAATTTCATTCGTAAATATAGTCCAAGTGTGACATCATGTTAATTTACGTAAATGGTCAGTATGTAGAATCGAGTGAAGCGAGAATTTCTCCTTATGATCATGGTTATTTATATGGTCTTGGAGTTTTTGAGACTTTTCGTATTTATAATGGTCATCCTTTCTTATTGGATGATCATTATGACCGTTTAATAGATGCGCTGGATACATTGCAAATAAAATGGACGATGACGAAAGATGAAGTAATGCTTATTTTGAAGAATTTAATCGTTAAGAATAAATTAGAGCATGCGTATGTCCGTTTTAATGTATCGGCGGGTATAGATGAAATTGGATTGCAAACAGAAATGTATGAAGAGCCGTCTATTATTGTTTTTATAAAACCTTTAGCGGCCCCGGGAGATGTAGTGGAAAAAGAAGGGGTTATCTTAAATCAAGTAAGAAATACCCCAGAGGGTGCATCTCGCTTGAAGTCTCACCATTATTTAAATAACATTTTGGGGAAACGTGAAATTGGAAATGGTGTGAATAAGGAAGGGATTTTCCTGACTGAAGTAGGTTATGTTGCAGAGGGTATTGTTTCGAATCTCTTTTTTGTGAAAGGTGATATTTTATATACACCTTCGCTTGAAACAGGGATTTTAAATGGTATCACTCGTGCGTTTATTATAAAGGTTGCTGAAGAGATTGGTATAGAAGTAAAAGAAGGTTTCTTTACAAAAGATGAATTACTTTCAGCCGATGAAGTCTTCGTAACAAACTCGATTCAAGAAATTGTTCCGCTTAATCGTATAGAGGGACGAGATTTCCCGGGTAAAGTAGGTATGGTTACAAAAAGATTTATGAACCTTTATGAAATGCAGAGAGAGAAATTGTGGAGCAGAAATGAATTACGAAGAGGAGATGTGTAGTTTGAAGTGGGATTATGATTTGCGCTGCGGCGAATATACATTGAACTTAAATGAAAAAACGTTAATTATGGGGATTTTAAATGTAACACCAGATTCGTTTTCTGATGGTGGGAGTTACAACGAGGTAGATACTGCAGTGCGCCATGCGAAAGAAATGCGAGATGAAGGTGCTCATATTATTGATATTGGTGGCGAATCTACTCGTCCGGGCTTTGCTAAAGTGTCAGTGGAAGAAGAAATAAAACGAGTTGTTCCAATGATTCAGGCTGTTTCAAAAGAGGTGAAATTGCCTATTTCTATCGACACATATAAAGCGGAAGTTGCAAAACAAGCAATCGAAGCTGGTGCTCATATTATTAATGATGTTTGGGGAGCGAAGGCGGAACCGAAAATCGCTGAAGTTGCGGCTCATTACGATGTACCTATTATCTTAATGCATAATCGCGATAACATGAATTATCGTAATTTAATGGCTGATATGGTTGCTGATTTATATGACAGTATTAAAATTGCTAAAGATGCTGGTGTACGAGATGAGAATATCATTTTAGACCCGGGCATCGGTTTTGCTAAAACACCTGAACAAAATTTAGAAGCGATGCGTAATTTAGAACAGTTAAACGTACTAGGTTATCCAGTTCTCTTAGGTACTTCAAGAAAGTCCTTTATTGGGCATGTGCTAGATTTGCCGGTAGAAGAACGTCTTGAGGGGACGGGAGCTACCGTTTGTCTTGGTATTGAAAAGGGTTGTGAGTTTGTTCGTGTTCATGATGTGAAGGAAATGGCACGTATGGCTAAGATGATGGATGCGATGATTGGTAAGGGGGTAAAGTAATTGGATAAAATTTATATTCATGATATGGAGTTTTACGGTTATCATGGTGTATTCCCAGAGGAAAATAAATTAGGCCAGAGATTTAAAGTGGACTTAACGGTGGAATTGGATTTGAAACAAGCAGGAGAAAGTGATGACTTAGAGCATTCTGTTAATTATGGAGAGCTTTTCGAATTATGTAGGAAAGTTGTAGAAGATAGAACATATAAGCTTGTAGAGAGTATTGCTGAAAATATTGCTACAGATATATTGAAACAATATGAGAGTATTTCAAGATGTACGATAAAGGTAATTAAACCAGATCCGCCGATACCAGGACATTATCGTGCTGTAGCGGTAGAAATTACGAGAGAACGCCCATGAATAATATAGCTTACATTGCATTAGGTTCAAATATTGGAGAACGTTATACGTATTTAACTGAAGCGATTCAGTTTCTGAATAAAAATCCTTATATCAAAGTTGAGGATGTTTCGTCTGTATATGAGACGGAACCGGTTGGCTATACTGACCAAAGTTGCTTTTTAAATTTAGTTATAAAAATTTCTACCAATTTATCACCGCAAGAATTATTGAAAGTAACGCAAAAAGTAGAAAATGATCTAGGAAGAAAAAGGGAAATTAGGTGGGGACCTAGGACTATCGACCTTGACATTTTACTATATAATCAAGAAAATATTGAAGCAGAGAATCTTATTGTTCCGCATCCGCGGATGTTCGAAAGAGCTTTTGTTATCGTTCCGTTGTTAGAGATTAATCAAGATATAAAACAAAACATTTCACGTTCACAAGTAGAAGAAATGAAAAGGCGAGAGGGAGTAACGGTATGGAAGCAGAAAAATGGGGAAGACGCATTCGTGCTTTTCGAAAACTAAAAGGTTATACGCAAGAAGGTTTTGCAAAAGAATTAGGGGTATCTGTATCTGTTTTAGGTGAAGTTGAGCGAGGAAATCGATCGCCTTCCCAAGACTTTGTAGTGGAAGTTGCTAAAGCATTAAAGGTCTCGATAGATGAGCTAATGCCAAAGTGACCATGAAGGAAGGAGTAAATCGAGTGTTAAAAATCGCAAATATTGAGATGAAAAATCCGGTTGTATTAGCACCGATGGCGGGAGTGTGTAACTCTGCATTCCGTTTGACAGTAAAAGAATTCGGTGCAGGCCTAGTTTGTGCTGAAATGGTAAGTGATAAGGCGATACTACTGAACAATAAAAGAACATTAGATATGTTATATATTGATGAGAGAGAAAAGCCATTAAGTTTACAAATTTTTGGTGGCGAGAAAGAAACTCTTGTAGATGCTGCGAAATACGTAGATCAATATACGACAGCAGACATCATTGATATTAATATGGGGTGCCCAGTACCAAAAATCGTTAAGTGTGATGCAGGAGCAAAGTGGCTTTTAGACCCAAATAAAATATATGAAATGGTAGCGGCAGTTGTAGATGCTGTAAAAAAACCAGTTACAGTAAAAATGCGTATTGGTTGGGATGAGGATCATATTTTCGCAATCGAGAATGCGAAAGCTGTTGAGCGTGCTGGTGGACAAGCGGTAGCAGTTCATGGGCGCACACGAGTACAAATGTATGAAGGAAAAGCGGATTGGGATATTATTAAACAAGTAAAGCAAGCTGTAAATATCCCGGTTATCGGAAATGGTGATGTCGCAACGCCGCAAGATGCAAAGCGTATGCTTGATGAAATTGGTGTAGATGGTGTTATGATTGGCCGCGCTGCCCTTGGAGATCCATGGATGATTTATCGTACGGTAAAGTATTTAGAGACTGGTGAATTAATGCCGGAACCGACAGTACGTGAGAAAATTGACGTATGTATGTTGCATCTAGATCGTCTGATCGATTTAAAGAATGAAAATGTCGCTGTAAGAGAGATGAGAAAGCACGCAGCTTGGTATTTAAAAGGCATTCGTGGTAATGCAACTGTACGTAATGGTATCAATGCTTGTAATACGCGTGAAGACCTTGCAAATGTATTAGGTACATTTGTAGAAGAAGTAGAAGCGAAACAACAAACAATTCACGTTGGTTAATAATAGGAAGGGAAGATTGACATTCTTCTATACACTTCCTATAATTACGTGAAAGAAAGAAGAACTGCCAGTTAGTTGCTGGCAGTTTTTCTAGTTGAGTAGAAAATGCTATACTGTATATATTGTAAAAATTAATAGAGCTGGAGTGATATCAATACCATGGATAACATGAACCACGAAGAATTAAACGACCAATTGCTTGTTCGTCGTGAAAAGCTACATAACTTACGTGAGCAAGGGATCGATCCGTTCGGTAAACGTTTTGAACGTACAAATGCAACAAATGAATTATTAAGCCTATATGGAGAGTTCTCTAAAGAAGAATTAGAGGAGAAAGAAATCTCTGTTTCTATCGCTGGTCGTATTATGACAAAACGCGGTAAGGGAAAAGCTGGATTTGCACATATTCAAGATTTACATGGACAAGTTCAAATTTACGTTCGTAAAGATGCTGTTGGAGATGAAGAGTACGAATTATTTAAAACAGCAGATTTAGGTGACTTAGTAGGTATTGAAGGTAAAATTTTCAAAACGAACGTTGGAGAACTTTCAGTGAAAGCAACGGGATTTACGCTATTAACGAAATCTCTTCGTCCATTACCGGATAAATATCATGGATTAAAAGATGTTGAACAACGCTACCGTCAACGTTACTTAGACTTAATTACAAGTATGGAAAGCCGTGAAACATTCGTTACTCGCAGTAAAATCATTCGTGAAATGAGAAGATACTTAGATGACAACGGTTATCTTGAAGTGGAAACACCTATGATGCATGCAATTGCAGGTGGAGCTTCTGCGCGTCCTTTCATCACGCACCATAATGCGTTAGATATGGAATTATATATGCGTATCGCAATTGAACTTCATTTAAAACGCCTTATTGTGGGTGGATTAGAAAAAGTTTATGAAATCGGCCGTGTATTCCGTAACGAGGGTGTATCAACTCGTCATAACCCTGAGTTTACGATGATTGAATTATATGAAGCGTATGCTGATTATAAAGATATTATGAAACTAACAGAAAATATGGTTGCTCATATCGCGAAGCAAGTACTAGGTACAACAACAATCCAATATGGTGATTATGAAATTAATCTAGAACCAGAATGGACACGTCTTCATATGGTAGATGCAATTAAAGAACATTCTGGAGCAGATTTCTGGAATCCGATGAGTGTAGAAGAAGCGCGTGAACTTGCAAAAGAACATAATGTAGAAATTAAGGATACAATGGAAGTTGGTCATATTATTAATGAATTCTTCGAGCAAAAAGTAGAAGATAAATTAATCCAACCAACATTTATTTACGGTCATCCGGTAGAAATTTCGCCACTTGCGAAAAAGAATGACGAAGATCCACGATTCACAGATCGTTTCGAATTATTTATCGTTGCACGTGAACATGCAAATGCATTCACTGAATTAAATGATCCAATCGATCAGAAAGAACGTTTTGAAGCGCAATTAAAAGAACGCGAACAAGGTAATGATGAAGCTCACATGATGGATGATGATTATATCGAAGCTCTTGAGTATGGTATGCCTCCTACAGGTGGACTAGGAATTGGTATTGATCGTCTTGTTATGTTATTAACGAATGCACCATCTATTCGTGACGTACTATTATTCCCTGCTATGCGTCATAAACAAGACTAAGCTTTGGAGATTTCTCCAAAGCTTTTTTTATCGCGATTGGTGAGGCTTGATTAAAGTTTCACTTTATTTGAGTATGAGTGTGGAGATTAGATGTTGATGTTGGAAGAAATTATATTTATATAGAAGAAAAGTGCTGTTTTTATACTTTTTTACTAAGTTAAAAATTTTATTAGAAAAACTATTGCATTTTAATAATCAAACTGGTATATTTATATTCGTTGCCACGAAAGGTAACAAGCAAAACAAACGAAAAACAACTTTTTGAAAAAAGTTGTTGACGAAAATATAACAAAATGTTATATTAATAAAGTCGCTTCTGAGCGACGAAGTAGTTCTTTGAAAGCTGAACGAAACAAACAACGTGAAACGTCAATTTTTATTTTATGATGCTAGACAAACTAACTTTATTGGAGAGTTTGATCCTGGCTCAGGATGAACGCTGGCGGCGTGCCTAATACATGCAAGTCGAGCGAATGGATTAAGAGCTTGCTCTTATGAAGTTAGCGGCGGACGGGTGAGTAACACGTGGGTAACCTGCCCATAAGACTGGGATAACTCCGGGAAACCGGGGCTAATACCGGATAACATTTTGAACCGCATGGTTCGAAATTGAAAGGCGGCTTCGGCTGTCACTTATGGATGGACCCGCGTCGCATTAGCTAGTTGGTGAGGTAACGGCTCACCAAGGCAACGATGCGTAGCCGACCTGAGAGGGTGATCGGCCACACTGGGACTGAGACACGGCCCAGACTCCTACGGGAGGCAGCAGTAGGGAATCTTCCGCAATGGACGAAAGTCTGACGGAGCAACGCCGCGTGAGTGATGAAGGCTTTCGGGTCGTAAAACTC
>NZ_CP117702.1:85000-87500 GCF_045277205.1 Bacillus sp. A01H
AAGGACAGTGAAGTCAGACCGGAAGGACTGGTGGAGTGCTTAGAAGTGAGAATGCCGGTATGAGTAGCGAAAGACGGGTGAGAATCCCGTCCACCGAATGCCTAAGGTTTCCTGAGGAAGGCTCGTCCGCTCAGGGTTAGTCAGGACCTAAGCCGAGGCCGACAGGCGTAGGCGATGGACAACAGGTTGATATTCCTGTACCACCTCTTTATCGTTTGAGCAATGGAGGGACGCAGAAGGATAGAAGAAGCGTGCGATTGGTTGTGCACGTCCAAGCAGTTAGGCTGATAAGTAGGCAAATCCGCTTATCGTAAAGGCTGAGCTGTGATGGGGAAGCTCCTTATGGAGCGAAGTCTTTGATTCCCCGCTGCCAAGAAAAGCTTCTAGCGAGATAAAAGGTGCCTGTACCGCAAACCGACACAGGTAGGCGAGGAGAGAATCCTAAGGTGTGCGAGAGAACTCTGGTTAAGGAACTCGGCAAAATGACCCCGTAACTTCGGGAGAAGGGGTGCTTTCTTAACGGAAAGCCGCAGTGAATAGGCCCAAGCGACTGTTTAGCAAAAACACAGCTCTCTGCGAAGCCGTAAGGCGAAGTATAGGGGGTGACACCTGCCCGGTGCTGGAAGGTTAAGGAGAGGGGTTAGCGTAAGCGAAGCTCTGAACTGAAGCCCCAGTAAACGGCGGCCGTAACTATAACGGTCCTAAGGTAGCGAAATTCCTTGTCGGGTAAGTTCCGACCCGCACGAAAGGTGTAACGATTTGGGCACTGTCTCAACCAGAGACTCGGTGAAATTATAGTACCTGTGAAGATGCAGGTTACCCGCGACAGGACGGAAAGACCCCGTGGAGCTTTACTGTAGCCTGATATTGAATTTTGGTACAGTTTGTACAGGATAGGCGGGAGCCTTTGAAACCGGAGCGCTAGCTTCGGTGGAGGCGCTGGTGGGATACCGCCCTGACTGTATTGAAATTCTAACCTACGGGTCTTATCGACCCGGGAGACAGTGTCAGGTGGGCAGTTTGACTGGGGCGGTCGCCTCCTAAAGTGTAACGGAGGCGCCCAAAGGTTCCCTCAGAATGGTTGGAAATCATTCGTAGAGTGCAAAGGCATAAGGGAGCTTGACTGCGAGACCTACAAGTCGAGCAGGGACGAAAGTCGGGCTTAGTGATCCGGTGGTTCCGCATGGAAGGGCCATCGCTCAACGGATAAAAGCTACCCCGGGGATAACAGGCTTATCTCCCCCAAGAGTCCACATCGACGGGGAGGTTTGGCACCTCGATGTCGGCTCATCGCATCCTGGGGCTGTAGTCGGTCCCAAGGGTTGGGCTGTTCGCCCATTAAAGCGGTACGCGAGCTGGGTTCAGAACGTCGTGAGACAGTTCGGTCCCTATCCGTCGTGGGCGTAGGAAATTTGAGAGGAGCTGTCCTTAGTACGAGAGGACCGGGATGGACGCACCGCTGGTGTACCAGTTGTTCTGCCAAGGGCATAGCTGGGTAGCTATGTGCGGAAGGGATAAGTGCTGAAAGCATCTAAGCATGAAGCCCCCCTCAAGATGAGATTTCCCATAGCGTAAGCTAGTAAGATCCCTGAAAGATGATCAGGTTGATAGGTTCGAGGTGGAAGCATGGTGACATGTGGAGCTGACGAATACTAATAGATCGAGGACTTAACCATATAATATGAAGCAATGTTATCTAGTTTTGAAAGAATATAAAAAACTTGTTGACTTTCAAAGTGAAATAAGTTACAATAATTCTTGTCTTAAATGAATACAGTCTGGTAATGATGGCAGAGAGGTCACACCCGTTCCCATACCGAACACGGAAGTTAAGCTCTCTAGCGCCGATGGTAGTTGGGACCTTGTCCCTGTGAGAGTAGGACGTTGCCAGGCAATCCGGAGGATTAGCTCAGCTGGGAGAGCACCTGCCTTACAAGCAGGGGGTCGGCGGTTCGATCCCGTCATCCTCCACCATTTAGCCGACTTAGCTCAATTGGTAGAGCAACTGACTTGTAATCAGTAGGTTGGGGGTTCAAGTCCTCTAGTCGGCACCAGTTTTTATTGTAAGAGCCATTAGCTCAGTTGGTAGAGCATCTGACTTTTAATCAGAGGGTCGAAGGTTCGAGTCCTTCATGGCTCACCATTTTTAATGAATATGCGGGTGTGGCGGAATTGGCAGACGCACTAGACTTAGGATCTAGCGCCTTTGGCGTGGGGGTTCGACTCCCTTCACCCGCACTTTTAATGAAATAACTCAAACATGTCTTGCGGAAGTAGTTCAGTGGTAGAATACAACCTTGCCAAGGTTGGGGTCGCGGGTTCGAATCCCGTCTTCCGCTCCAATTTTCAATATGACATGCCGGGGTGGCGGAACAGGCAGACGCACAGGACTTAAAATCCTGCGGTGGGTGACCACCGTGCGGGTTCGACCCCCGCCCTCGGCACCATATGCGCCCGTAGCTCAATTGGATAGAGCGTTTGACTACGGATCAAGAGGTTA
>NZ_CP117702.1:90000-150000 GCF_045277205.1 Bacillus sp. A01H
GGAAGGGGAGTGAAAGAGATCCTGAAACCGTGTGCCTACAAATAGTCAGAGCCCGTTAACGGGTGATGGCGTGCCTTTTGTAGAATGAACCGGCGAGTTACGATCCCGTGCGAGGTTAAGCTGAAGAGGCGGAGCCGCAGCGAAAGCGAGTCTGAATAGGGCGTTTAGTACGTGGTCGTAGACCCGAAACCAGGTGATCTACCCATGTCCAGGGTGAAGTTCAGGTAACACTGAATGGAGGCCCGAACCCACGCACGTTGAAAAGTGCGGGGATGAGGTGTGGGTAGCGGAGAAATTCCAATCGAACCTGGAGATAGCTGGTTCTCCCCGAAATAGCTTTAGGGCTAGCCTTAAGTGTAAGAGTCTTGGAGGTAGAGCACTGATTGGACTAGGGGTCCTCATCGGATTACCGAATTCAGTCAAACTCCGAATGCCAATGACTTATCCTTAGGAGTCAGACTGCGAGTGATAAGATCCGTAGTCAAAAGGGAAACAGCCCAGACCGCCAGCTAAGGTCCCAAAGTGTGTATTAAGTGGAAAAGGATGTGGAGTTGCTTAGACAACTAGGATGTTGGCTTAGAAGCAGCCACCATTTAAAGAGTGCGTAATAGCTCACTAGTCGAGTGACTCTGCGCCGAAAATGTACCGGGGCTAAATACACCACCGAAGCTGCGGATTGATACCGAATGGTATCAGTGGTAGGGGAGCGTTCTAAGGACAGTGAAGTCAGACCGGAAGGACTGGTGGAGTGCTTAGAAGTGAGAATGCCGGTATGAGTAGCGAAAGACGGGTGAGAATCCCGTCCACCGAATGCCTAAGGTTTCCTGAGGAAGGCTCGTCCGCTCAGGGTTAGTCAGGACCTAAGCCGAGGCCGACAGGCGTAGGCGATGGACAACAGGTTGATATTCCTGTACCACCTCTTTATCGTTTGAGCAATGGAGGGACGCAGAAGGATAGAAGAAGCGTGCGATTGGTTGTGCACGTCCAAGCAGTTAGGCTGATAAGTAGGCAAATCCGCTTATCGTAAAGGCTGAGCTGTGATGGGGAAGCTCCTTATGGAGCGAAGTCTTTGATTCCCCGCTGCCAAGAAAAGCTTCTAGCGAGATAAAAGGTGCCTGTACCGCAAACCGACACAGGTAGGCGAGGAGAGAATCCTAAGGTGTGCGAGAGAACTCTGGTTAAGGAACTCGGCAAAATGACCCCGTAACTTCGGGAGAAGGGGTGCTTTCTTAACGGAAAGCCGCAGTGAATAGGCCCAAGCGACTGTTTAGCAAAAACACAGCTCTCTGCGAAGCCGTAAGGCGAAGTATAGGGGGTGACACCTGCCCGGTGCTGGAAGGTTAAGGAGAGGGGTTAGCGTAAGCGAAGCTCTGAACTGAAGCCCCAGTAAACGGCGGCCGTAACTATAACGGTCCTAAGGTAGCGAAATTCCTTGTCGGGTAAGTTCCGACCCGCACGAAAGGTGTAACGATTTGGGCACTGTCTCAACCAGAGACTCGGTGAAATTATAGTACCTGTGAAGATGCAGGTTACCCGCGACAGGACGGAAAGACCCCGTGGAGCTTTACTGTAGCCTGATATTGAATTTTGGTACAGTTTGTACAGGATAGGCGGGAGCCTTTGAAACCGGAGCGCTAGCTTCGGTGGAGGCGCTGGTGGGATACCGCCCTGACTGTATTGAAATTCTAACCTACGGGTCTTATCGACCCGGGAGACAGTGTCAGGTGGGCAGTTTGACTGGGGCGGTCGCCTCCTAAAGTGTAACGGAGGCGCCCAAAGGTTCCCTCAGAATGGTTGGAAATCATTCGTAGAGTGCAAAGGCATAAGGGAGCTTGACTGCGAGACCTACAAGTCGAGCAGGGACGAAAGTCGGGCTTAGTGATCCGGTGGTTCCGCATGGAAGGGCCATCGCTCAACGGATAAAAGCTACCCCGGGGATAACAGGCTTATCTCCCCCAAGAGTCCACATCGACGGGGAGGTTTGGCACCTCGATGTCGGCTCATCGCATCCTGGGGCTGTAGTCGGTCCCAAGGGTTGGGCTGTTCGCCCATTAAAGCGGTACGCGAGCTGGGTTCAGAACGTCGTGAGACAGTTCGGTCCCTATCCGTCGTGGGCGTAGGAAATTTGAGAGGAGCTGTCCTTAGTACGAGAGGACCGGGATGGACGCACCGCTGGTGTACCAGTTGTTCTGCCAAGGGCATAGCTGGGTAGCTATGTGCGGAAGGGATAAGTGCTGAAAGCATCTAAGCATGAAGCCCCCCTCAAGATGAGATTTCCCATAGCGTAAGCTAGTAAGATCCCTGAAAGATGATCAGGTTGATAGGTTCGAGGTGGAAGCATGGTGACATGTGGAGCTGACGAATACTAATAGATCGAGGACTTAACCATATAATATGTAGCAATGTTATCTAGTTTTGAAGGAATATGCCTTCATAGTTTGGTGATGATGGCAGAGAGGTCACACCCGTTCCCATACCGAACACGGAAGTTAAGCTCTCTAGCGCCGATGGTAGTTGGGACCTTGTCCCTGTGAGAGTAGGACGTCGCCAAGCAACTAAGCACGAGTCAAATGACTCGTGTTTTTTCGTGTTTTCTTTTATAATCCATAGTAATAAAAAATGTATTTAAATAATTATTATTTTGATTAAATACAGGGGAATGTGGCTAGGATAGTAAATAAGCAAAAGAGTTGCAAATTTTATTAATACGTATATAATTAAAGTCAAAGATAGTCAAAGTCAATAAAGGTGGCGGATAAATGAGAAATATATCTGATATCATTGAGCAATATCTAAAGCAAGTTATTGACTTAAGTAATAATAATGTGATTGAAATCAAGAGAAATGAGATTGCGGATCGATTCGAGTGCGTACCATCTCAAATCAATTATGTGATCAATACCCGTTTTACGTTAGAAAGAGGATTTGTAGTAGAAAGTAAACGTGGTGGAGGAGGTTACATTCGCATTATAAAAGTCAAACTGCATGACGATATAGACATTATTGATCAAATGCTTCATATGATTGATCATAGCGTTGCGCAAGGAAATGCAGAGAGTATGATTATACGTTTAATAGAAGAGGGAATCATAACGAATCGTGAAGCTAAACTTATGTTAAGCGTACTAGATCGTTCTGTATTATCAATGGATGTTCCTTCTCGAGATGAACTTAGGGCTCGAATATTATGCGCAATGTTAAGAACACTGAAATATAAATAAATACAGCTTTTGTAAAAGAATAATAACTAAAAGATAAGGCAGTTAAATATTGTAGAAGTTTTGAAAAAAGAACACGCACTTTTATGTAAACGAATAAAGGAAAGTGAACAGTCTAGTAATGTATGAAAAGTACTATGAGATAGATCGTTCCTGTTGTAAAGGTGGGGATAGTGATGACTTGTCAAAACTGTAATATAAGACCAGCAACTTTACATTATACAAAAGTAATTAACGAAAAGAAGGCGGAAGTTCATCTTTGTGAGCAATGTGCAGAACAAAGTGGCTATACGTCTTTCTTTCAATCATCGCAGTCTAACTTTTCATTCCATGATTTATTTGCTGGGTTATTACACGGTGAATCAACAATGTTTGAAGAAGAAAAAAGCGGATTTTCGAACACAAATATATTAAGATGTCCAAATTGTAAAATGACATATGAGCAACTTACAAAGGTAGGACGCTTTGGATGTGCTTCTTGTTACGATACATTTAAGGAACATTTAAAGCCGTTATTAAAACGTCTTCACGGCGGGCATACAGATCATTGTGGAAAAATTCCGAAGCGTATAGAAGGAAATATTCACTTAAAGAAAGAATTAGATGAACTAAAACTCATTCTGAAACAATACGTACAGAAAGAGGAATTTGAGAAAGCTGCTGGAGTAAGGGATAAAATTAGAAATATTGAAACTCAGCTTAGTGAGCATAGAGAGGGGGAATAGTTCTATGTCACTGGACAAAATTATGAATGAAGCGATTAGTCCATGGATGAAGGGAGATGGCCCTGATTCTGATATTGTTTTAAGTAGTCGAATTCGTTTGGCTCGTAATTTTAAAAAATATCAATTCTCTACTATGCAAAACGAAGAAGAAGCTAAACAGATTCAAGAATTATTTAAAAAGGAATTTATAAATAAAACAGTAGAACCTTTTGGAGAGTTTGAACTATTAAAAATGAATGAATTAACGCCTCTTCAAAGGAGAGTATTAGTTGAAAAGCATTTAATTAGTCCCAACCTTGCAGGAACAGAATATGGAGCGTGTCTATTGTCAGAAAACGAACATATTAGTGTTATGCTGAATGAAGAAGACCATATTCGGATTCAGTGCTTATTTTCAGGATTGCAGTTATCAGAGGCACTTCAAAGTGCCAATCAAATAGATAATTGGATTGAGAAAGAGGTTGAATATGCTTTTGATGAATCACTTGGATATATTACGAGCTGCCCTACTAACGTTGGTACAGGACTTAGGGCTTCCGTAATGATCCATTTACCAGGGCTCGTTTTAACGAAAAGAATTAGCCGTATTATACAAGTAATTCAAAAATTAGGGTTAGTAGTAAGAGGAATATACGGTGAAGGTAGCGAAGCGTTAGGTAATATATTTCAAGTGTCAAACCAAATGACGCTAGGAAAATCTGAAGAAGATATTATTGCAGATTTAAAGAGTGTCATTCAACAAATCATACAGCAAGAAAAGATGGCTAGAGAATTAATTGTACAAAATTCAAGTATTGAGCTTGAAGATAAAGTTTATCGCTCTTATGGCATACTAGCCAACAGTCGTTTAATTCAATCTGCGGAAGCAGCAAATTGCTTATCAGATTTACGACTTGGTATTGATTTAGGATATATAAAAGGTATATCGAGAAATATTTTGACTGAGCTAATGGTTCTTACACAACCAGGCATTTTACAACAATATGCGGGAGGACCTTTAGGGCCAGAAGAAAGAGATTATCGAAGAGCAACCTTAATCCGTGAGCGATTACGTATTGAAAAAAACTAAGCGCAAGTAGGAGGCGATTTCTATGATGTTTGGAAGATTTACAGAAAGAGCACAGAAAGTATTAGCTTTATCTCAAGAGGAAGCGATTCGTATTGGGCATAACAATATTGGAACAGAACATATTTTACTTGGGCTTGTACGCGAAGGTGAAGGAATTGCAGCAAAAGCGTTGATTGCTCTTGGATTAAGCCCGGAGAAAGTTCAAAAAGAAGTAGAAGCGTTAATTGGACGCGGAACAGAAGCTTCTCAAACCGTACATTATACACCGCGTGCTAAAAAGGTTATTGAGCTGTCTATGGATGAAGCTCGTAAATTAGGTCATTCTTACGTTGGAACAGAACATATTTTACTTGGTTTAATCCGCGAGGGTGAAGGGGTAGCAGCACGTGTTTTAAATAACTTAGGTGTTAGCTTAAATAAGGCAAGACAACAAGTATTGCAACTTCTTGGAAGTAATGAAGCAAGTTCAGGTCATCAAGGTGGTTCTTCAACAAATGCAAATACACCAACACTTGATAGCTTAGCACGTGATTTAACAGTTGTTGCACGTGAAAATCGTTTAGACCCTGTTATTGGACGTGGTAAAGAAATTCAACGTGTAATTGAAGTTTTAAGCCGTAGAACGAAAAACAATCCTGTATTAATTGGGGAGCCTGGTGTAGGTAAAACGGCAATTGCAGAAGGATTAGCACAACAAATCGTAAATAATGAAGTTCCTGAAACTTTAAGAGATAAGCGTGTTATGACACTAGATATGGGTACAGTGGTAGCCGGAACGAAATACCGTGGTGAATTTGAAGACCGTTTGAAGAAAGTAATGGATGAAATCCGCCAAGCAGGAAATATCATTCTATTTATTGATGAACTTCATACATTAATTGGTGCAGGTGGAGCAGAAGGTGCTATTGACGCATCGAACATTTTAAAACCATCTTTAGCTCGTGGGGAATTACAATGTATTGGAGCGACAACGTTAGATGAATATCGCAAATATATTGAAAAAGATGCAGCTTTAGAGAGACGTTTCCAACCAATTCACGTTGATGAGCCAAGTTTAGATGAATCAACTCAAATTTTGAAAGGTTTACGCGATCGTTATGAGGCACATCACCGCGTATCTATTACAGATGATGCAATTGATGCAGCTGTAAAGCTTTCAGATCGTTATATTACAGATCGTTTCTTACCAGATAAAGCAATTGATTTAATTGATGAAGCTGCTTCAAAGGTTCGCTTACGCTCTTATACAACACCACCAAATCTAAAAGAGCTTGAAGTGAAGCTTGAGGAAATTAGAAAAGAAAAAGATGCAGCTGTACAAAGTCAAGAGTTTGAAAAAGCTGCTTCCTTACGTGATATGGAACAACGTTTACGTGAGAAGTTAGAAGATACGAAGCGTCAATGGAAAGAGCAACAAGGAAAAGAAAACTCAGAAGTGACAGTAGAAGATATTGCAAATGTTGTTTCTACGTGGACTCGTATCCCGGTTTCTAAGCTTGCACAAACAGAGACTGATAAATTATTAAACTTAGAATCGATTCTTCACGATCGTGTTATTGGTCAAGATGAAGCGGTAGTAGCTGTGGCGAAAGCTGTTCGTCGTGCTAGAGCAGGTTTGAAAGATCCGAAACGTCCGATTGGTTCATTTATTTTCTTAGGACCAACAGGTGTAGGTAAAACGGAGCTAGCAAGAGCGTTGGCAGAATCTATGTTCGGTGATGAGGATGCAATGATTCGCATCGATATGTCTGAGTACATGGAGAAGCATTCTACTTCTCGTTTAGTTGGATCTCCTCCAGGATATGTTGGATATGAAGAAGGTGGACAATTAACAGAAAAGGTTCGCCGTAAGCCATATTCAGTTGTCTTATTAGATGAAGTAGAGAAAGCTCATCCTGATGTGTTTAACATTTTACTACAAGTATTAGAAGATGGTCGCTTAACAGATTCTAAAGGGCGTACAGTTGATTTCCGTAATACAATTGTTATTATGACATCTAACGTTGGTGCAGAAGCGTTAAAACGTAATAAACATCTTGGATTTAACGTACAAGATGAGAGCCGCGATTATTCAGATATGAAAGGTAAAGTAATGGATGAACTGAAAAAGGCATTCCGTCCAGAATTCTTAAACCGTATTGATGAAATTATCGTGTTCCATATGCTTGAGAAAAAACATATTCAAGAGATTGTAACACTTATGGTAAATCAGTTAGTAAATCGCTTAAAAGAGCAAGAAATTGAATTGCATTTAACAGAAGGAGCGATTTCGGCTATTGCTGATAAAGGGTTTGACCGAGAGTACGGTGCTCGTCCGCTTCGTAGAGCAATTCAGAAACATGTAGAAGATAGACTATCGGAAGAACTTTTAAAAGGTGCTATTGAGAAAGGACAAAAAGTTATCTTTGATGTTGAAGGAGAATCATTTGTCATTCATAGTGCTGAAAAGGTAAAATAAGTATAGACAAACTAAGAGGGCTACGAGATAGCCCTCTTTCTTGTACGATAAGGATAAATTGTTTATAGATGAAAGTGAAGTGAGATATAAAACGATATGGCTAAAAAGAAAACAAAATTCACATGTCAAGAGTGTGGGTATCAGTCACCAAAATATATGGGGAAATGCCCTGGATGTGGTCAATGGAATACGCTTGTTGAAGAGATGGAACCGGTTGTATCATCAAGGCGCCTTAATTATGCGAATGCAATTCAAACAGAAGTAACAAAACCAAGACGTCTAACAGAAGTGGAAACAAAGTCTGAGGCGCGTATTGAAACAAAATTTCAAGAATTTAACCGTGTACTTGGTGGCGGGATTGTAGATGGATCCTTAGTACTGATTGGTGGAGACCCCGGGATTGGAAAATCAACGTTACTATTACAAATATCATCACAATTAGCGGATTCTTCATATGATGTCCTATATATATCGGGTGAAGAATCAGCAAAACAGATTAAACTGCGTGCGGATCGTTTACATGTAAATGGTAGTAATCTATTTGTTGTATCAGAGACGGACTTACAGCGAATTGCAACACATATTGAAGAGGTGAACCCAGCCTTTGTTGTTATTGATTCTATTCAAACAATACATCTACCTGAAGTAACATCAGCACCGGGAAGTGTGGCACAAGTTCGTGAATGTACAGCGGAATTAATGAAACTTGCAAAAACGAAAGGAATCCCTATTTTTATCGTTGGACATGTGACAAAAGAGGGAGCGATTGCAGGACCTCGTATGTTAGAACATATGGTCGATGCAGTTCTTTACTTTGAAGGAGACCGTCATCATACATACCGCATTTTGCGAGCAGTAAAGAATCGTTTTGGTTCTACGAATGAAATGGGTATTTTTGAAATGAAAGAGCTTGGCCTTGCAGAAGTATTAAACCCTTCTGAAATTTTTCTTGAGGAAAGACCAGTTGGGGTTGCAGGATCAACAGTGGTTGCCTCAATGGAAGGAACAAGACCAGTTTTAGTAGAAATACAAGCATTAATTTCCCCTACTAGTTTTGGAAACCCTCGAAGAATGGCAACGGGAATTGATCATAACCGTGTATCGCTTATTATGGCAGTGCTAGAAAAAAGAACAGGCTTATTATTGCAAAATCAGGATGCATATTTAAAAGTAGCAGGTGGTTTGAAGTTAGATGAACCAGCAATTGATTTAGCTGTCGCTTTAAGTATAGCTTCAAGTTTTAGAGATAAATCTACGGCACCAACCGATGCAGTAATAGGAGAAGTAGGATTAACTGGAGAAATAAGAAGGGTATCAAGAATTGAACAACGTGTACAAGAAGCAGCTAAATTAGGATTTCAACGCGCTATTATTCCTAGAAAAAATTTGGGAGGATGGACAATTCCAGATGGGATTGAGGTAGTTGGTGTATCTAATTTAGGAGAAGCACTTCGTTTGACATTAGGAGGCTAGGCTATGGAAGAAAACAAGCAACGTGTCAAAAGTATGATTAATATTTTACAACTTGTGGCCCCGGGAACACCACTGCGCGAAGGGATAGATAATGTACTTCGCGCACAAACAGGGGGATTAATTGTTCTTGGATATAATGAGCAGATTAAAAGTATTGTTGATGGAGGTTTTCATATTAATTGTGCATTCTCTCCAGCTAGTTTATATGAATTAGCAAAAATGGATGGGGCACTTATTTTAAATGAAACGGGAAGTAAAATTTTGATTTCGAACGCACAGTTAGTTCCAGAGTCATCTATTGACTCTATTGAGACAGGTATGCGCCACCGAACGGCGGAGCGTGTAGCAAAGCAGACAGGCAGCCTTGTCGTGGCTATTTCACAAAGACGTAACGTAATTACGCTATATCAAGGGAATTTACGTTATACACTAAAAGATATAGGCGTTATTTTAACAAAGGCGAATCAAGCTATCCAAACGTTAGAAAAATATAAGGCTGTATGGAATGATGGGATTACGAATTTGGGCATTCTAGAATTTGAAGAGGTTGTTACAATGTCCGAGGTAGTCCATGTTTTACATAGTGTTGAAATGGTACTACGTATTAAAAATGAAATATTGAGCTATATTCATGAATTGGGAACAGAAGGTAGGTTAATTCGTTTACAACTTACGGAACTATTAGCCGACTTAGAAGCAGAGGCAGCGCTATTAATTAAAGATTACTATCAAGAAAAAACACAAGACCATCATCAAATTTTGAAAAAGTTACAAGAACTTGCGAATACACAACTTCTAGAGGACAGTGATTTAGTTAAATTGCTTGGATACCCAGGACAAACGAGTTTAGAAGAAAGTGTGACGCCGAGAGGATACCGAATCACAAGCAAAATTTCGCGTGTTCCACCACTTATCATTGAAAATTTAATTAATCGATTTAAAACTTTGCAAGGTGTTTGTCGTGCAACTATTAATGAATTAGATGATGTGGAAGGAATTGGAGAAGTCAGGGCGAAGAAAATACGAGAAGGCCTAAAAAGAATTCAAGAGCATCTCTATATGAGTAGACACAATTAAGAATATTACATTGATTCCATAATATAACGACACTAGAACATTTTTGGTATATGATATGATATATTGGTAAATAAAACTATTTATAAAAAAACACGTCCGCTTTTGCATTCGGCGTTTTGATTAGCGAAACAATGGTTAATAATGAGTAGGAGGTGGTTGGATGTTAAAACGGATTGTACAGCTCTTCTTTTTAGTAATCGGGGGAGCGTTAGGGATTTACTTAATCCCAAAAGTTATTAATGTATTAGACATCGGTGCCGTTCCTTTATTGGAAGGATCGTATGTTCGTGCAATTATTGGTGCAATTATTTTATTTTTAACAACATTTTGGCTTGTAGATTATATTGTTCAACTTATTAAGCATATTGAAGAGGCTCTTGTAAAAGCGCCTGTAGCAGATGTTTTGTTTGGTACATTAGGTTTAATCTCTGGGCTTATTGTTGCGTATTTAATTTTAATACCAATTCGTGAATTTACAATTCCAGTTATTAGTACAGTGTTGCAAGTGTTCTTTACTCTTTTACTAGGATATTTAGGATTCCAAGTAGGGTTTAAAAAGAGGAATGAATTGCTAGGATTATTTACATTACCACAACGTGGGAAGAAGAAAAATAATAATAGTGAGAATGAAGAACCAGAAAATGAGGTAGAAGAATCTTTAGCGCATTGGAAAATTCTCGATACAAGTGTAATTATCGATGGACGTATTGCTGATATTTGCCAAACAAAGTTTTTAGAAGGAACAATTGTCATTCCGCAATTCGTGTTAGAAGAACTTCAGCACATTGCCGATTCTTCTGATGCTTTAAAACGTAATCGTGGTCGCAGAGGATTAGATATTTTAAATCGTATTCAAAAAGAGATGCCGATCCCGGTAGAAATTTATGAAGGCGATTTCGATGATATTCAGGAAGTGGATAGCAAACTTGTAAAGTTGGCGAAAATCACTGGTGGAACGGTAGTAACGAATGACTTCAACTTAAACAAAGTCTCTGAATTACAAGGGGTAACGGTGTTAAACATTAATGATTTAGCTAATGCAATTAAACCTGTTGTACTCCCAGGTGAAGAATTAAGTGTGTATGTTGTAAAAGATGGAAAAGAACAAAATCAAGGTGTAGCATATTTAGATGACGGCACGATGATTGTAGTAGAAGATGGTAGAGAATATGTAGGCTCACAACTCGATGTACTCGTTACGAGTGTGTTACAAACGTCGGCTGGGCGCATGATTTTTGCCAAACGTAAATTATTAGAAAAAGCATTATAAGTAGAGGATTATTAATATGTATACATTAATTATTCCAGCAGCTGGTCAAGGAAAGCGGATGGGTGCTGGCAAAAATAAGTTGTTCTTACTTATTAATGAAGTACCGATTATTGTGCATACGTTACGTGCTTTCGAACAGGATAAAGCATGTAAAAATATTATTATGGCAATTAACGAAGAAGAGCGTCCGTATTTTGAAGAGTTAATGCAAAAGTATCCGGTTGCAAAGCCAGTACAATTTATTCAAGGTGGAGCTGAAAGACAAGATAGTGTATATAATGCGATTCAGCATACAAGTGATGTTGAGTATGTTCTTGTACATGACGGTGCGCGCCCGTTCGTAACGAATAAAGTGATCCAAGATGTATTAACTGCAGCAGAAAAATATGGAGCTTCCATTTGTGCGGTGCCAGTGAAAGATACTGTTAAGAAAGTAGAGCAGGGTGTTGTTGTCGAAACGGTAGAAAGATCTCAACTTAAAGCTGTTCAAACACCGCAAGGGTTCTCTGTTTCTCTTTTGTTAGAAGCTCATAGAAGTGCGAAGCAGAGTTGTTTCCTTGGTACAGATGATGCAAGTCTCGTAGAACGTATCGGGAAGCAAGTAGGTGTAGTAGAGGGGAGTTACTATAATATTAAAGTGACGACCCCAGAGGATTTACTAATTGCTGAAAGTTTTCTTCACGTTCAAAAGAAATGATAGCAATGATTATAGCGAAGAGAAGCTCGGCAAAGGCCGGGCTTTTCTTTATAAGGATAGCGATATAATATAGAATCATAAAGCTCAGTAGTTTAGCTCGAGGAGGATGTAAAAAATGTTTCGAATTGGACAAGGTTTTGATGTGCATGAATTCGCGGAAGGTAGACCGTTAATTATTGGCGGAATTACAATTCCACATGAGAAAGGATTAATCGGTCACTCTGATGCAGATGTATTGTTACATACAATCGCGGATGCGTGTTTAGGTGCAATTGCAGCAGGAGATATTGGGAAACATTTTCCTGATACAGACCCTGCCTTTAAAGATGCTGATTCAGCTGTATTATTGCAAAAGGTTTGGGAGTTTGTGCGTGAACAAGGTTATGAATTAGGGAATTTAGATTGTACAATTATTGCTCAAAAGCCAAAAATGGCACCACATATTGAAAGTATGCGCAAACGCATTAGTGAGCTATTAGAAACGTCTATCGATAATATCAATGTAAAGGCAACAACAACAGAAAAATTAGGATTTACAGGTAGAGAAGAAGGAATTGCTTCTCAAGCAGTTGTTTTATTACAGAAAAAATAATGGTTTTTAATTCGTAAGATGGATAATCACATTTTTTTGGTGTACAATTATAGAATGTGTTGACATTAAGAATGGAAGGTGTACCAATTATGGAAAAGCAAGTGAGAGTGCGCTATGCGCCAAGTCCAACAGGACACTTACATATCGGAAATGCGCGTACGGCATTATTTAATTATTTATTTGCTCGTCATCAAGATGGTAAGTTTATTATTCGTATTGAAGATACTGATGTAAAACGTAATGTTGCTGGTGGAGAAGAAAGCCAATTAAAATACTTGAAATGGCTCGGTATGGACTGGGATGAAGGTGTTGATGTTGGTGGTGAATTTGGACCATATCGTCAAACAGAGCGTTTAGATATTTATAAAAAGTTATATGAAGATTTATTAGAGCGTGGTTTAGCTTACAAATGTTATATGACAGAAGAAGAGCTAGAAGCAGAACGCGAAGGGCAAATTGCTCGTGGTGAAACACCTCGTTACGCAGGTAACCACCGTGATTTAACTGAAGCGCAAGTGAAAGAATTTGAAGCTGAGGGACGTATTCCAAGTATTCGTTTCCGCGTACCAGCTGACCGTGATTACACATTTAAAGATATTGTAAAAGATGAAGTTGCATTCCATTCAAATGATTTCGGTGATTTCGTTATCGTGAAAAAAGATGGAATTCCAACTTATAACTTTGCAGTAGCAGTAGATGATCACTTAATGGAAATTACACACGTACTTCGTGGTGATGACCATATTTCAAACACGCCAAAACAAATGATGATTTATGAAGCTTTCGGTTGGGATATTCCGCAATTCGGTCATATGACTTTAATTGTAAATGAAAGCCGTAAAAAATTAAGTAAGCGTGATGAATCTATTATTCAATTTATTGAGCAATATAAAGAGCTTGGATATCTTCCAGAAGCAATCTTTAACTTTATTGCACTACTAGGTTGGTCGCCAGTAGGAGAAGAAGAAATCTTCTCTCAAGAAGAGTTTATCAAAATGTTTGATGCAGCTCGTTTATCAAAATCACCTGCATTATTTGATTCTCAAAAACTAAAATGGATGAACAACCAATATATGAAAAAGCAAGATTTAGATACGGTGGTAGAATTAAGCTTACCGCATTTAGTGAAGGCTGGACGTATAGGTGAAACTTTAAGTGAACAAGAACAAGCTTGGATTCGTGATGTAATTGCGTTATATCATGAACAAATGAGCTTTGGAGCTGAAATTGTAGAGCTTTCTGAAATGTTCTTCAAAGATCATGTTGATTATGAAGAAGAAGGACAAGAAGTATTAAAAGGTGAACAAGTACCAGAAGTACTTCGTGCATTTGCTGGTCAAGTAGAAGCACTAGAAGCTATGGAACCGGCAGCTATTAAGGCGGCTATTAAAGCAGTTCAAAAGGAAACAGGTCATAAAGGTAAAAACTTATTTATGCCAATCCGTGTTGCAACTACTGGTCAAACACACGGTCCAGAGCTTCCTAATGCTATTGCACTTCTTGGAAAAGAAAAAGTTTTAAATCGTCTTCAAAAAGTAATTGGTTAACATTTTCTAGGTTTAGAAATATAATAAGTATACTTAAAACCTAATAAGGAAAAGCGACGAGAAGGAGAAGTAGAAAATCAGGCTTTTTACAGAGAGAACCACCTTAGGCTGGAAGTGGTTTATAAGCGGATTTTTGAAATGCCCCTTCGAGTCTTCTGCTGAACAGCAAATTGTTTTGCGAAACGTCTTAGGACGTAAAGTAAGCAGAAGCGGTGTACACCGTTATCAGAGATGAGTTTGAGGCTTTTTTAGCCTAAACAGAGTGGAACCGCGCTTATAAGGCGTCTCTGTCAATATGACAGAGACGCCTTTTTTTATACCGTAAAATTGGGTATGAGTATAAGTTTTATCCACGTGTATAAAGATTTAGGGGGATAAGTAGGGAGTTAGTTCACTCGAAAAAGCAGCCCATAAAGGGGAGGGAACGTCGATGTTTAAGAGGCTTCGGGAAGATATTGAAGTCGTTTTTGAACAGGATCCAGCGGCAAGAAGTTATTTCGAAGTCATTTTGACTTACTCTGGATTACATGCAGTTTGGGCCCATCGAATTGCACATGCTTTTTATAAAAAGAATTTCTTCTTTATTGCACGTTGGATCTCACAAGTTAGTCGTTTCTTTACTGGCATTGAGATTCATCCAGGAGCAACAATTGGTCGTCGTTTTTTCATTGACCATGGAATGGGAGTTGTAATTGGAGAAACGTGCGAAATTGGTGATAATGTAACGATCTATCAAGGAGTTACATTAGGTGGTACGGGTAAAGAAAAGGGAAAGAGGCACCCTACAATTCAGGATAATGTATTAATTGCCACAGGTGCTAAAGTACTGGGTTCTATTACAGTTGGAGAGAATTCTAAAATTGGAGCAGGTTCTGTCGTATTAAAAGAAGTCCCTGCACATTCTACAGTTGTAGGTATACCTGGCCGAGTCGTTATTCAAAATGGCGTAAAGATTGGTCAAGAATTGAATCATTCCGACCTTCCAGACCCAATTTTTGATAAATTAAAGGTCATGGAAGTAGAACTTGATAAATTGAAAAAACAACTTGAAGTAAAGGTAGAAAGGAAGGATAAAAATGACTATTCACATTTATAATACGTTAACACGTCAAAAGGAAGAGTTTATTCCATTAGAAGAAAATAAGGTAAAGATGTATGTATGCGGACCTACAGTTTATAACTATATTCACATCGGGAACGCAAGACCACCTATGGTATTTGATACAGTGCGCCGTTATTTAGAATATAAAGGATACGATGTGCAGTATGTATCTAACTTTACTGACGTAGATGATAAATTAATTAAAGCGGCAAATGAATTAGGTGAAGATGTGCCGACAATTGCGGACCGTTTCGTGGAAGCATATTTTGAAGATGTAACGGCACTAGGTTGCAAACATGCAACAGTTCATCCGCGTGTAACAGAAAATATGGATATCATTATTGAATTTATTCAAGAACTTGTGAATAAAGGATATGCATATGAATCAGAAGGGGATGTGTACTTTAGAACGAAGGAATTCGAAGGGTACGGTAAGTTATCACATCAACCGATCGCGGACTTACGTCACGGTGCGCGTATTGAAGTAGGAGAAAAGAAACAAGACCCTCTTGATTTTGCACTATGGAAAGCTGCGAAAGAAGGAGAAATCTTCTGGGAAAGCCCTTGGGGTCAAGGTCGCCCAGGCTGGCATATCGAGTGCTCGGCAATGGCGCGTAAATACTTAGGGGATACAATTGATATTCACGCTGGTGGTCAAGACTTGGCATTTCCTCATCACGAGAATGAAATCGCGCAGTCTGAGGCGTTAACAGGAAAAACATTTGCACGTTATTGGATGCACAATGGATATATTAATATTAATAATGAGAAAATGTCTAAGTCACTTGGGAACTTCATTTTAGTTCACGATATCATTAAGCAATATGATCCGCAGTTAATTAGATTCTTTATGCTATCAGTACACTACCGTCACCCAATTAATTTCAGTGAAGAGTTATTACGAAGCACAAATAACGGACTGGAAAGAATTAAAACAGCTTACGGTAATTTAAAACACCGTATGGAAAGTAGTACGGATTTAACAGATCATGATGAGAAGTGGTTAGCTGACCTGAAAAAATTCCAAACTGCATTTGAAGAAGCGATGAATGATGACTTCAATACTGCCAATGCAATCACTGAGTTATATAATGTAGCAAATCATGCAAATCAATATTTACTGGAAGAACATACGTCTACAGTGGTAATTGAAGCATACGTAAAACAGCTTGAAACATTATTTGATATTCTAGGGTTAGAATTAGCGCAAGAAGAGTTACTAGATGAAGAAATTGAAGCGCTTATTCAAAAACGTATTGAAGCTCGTAAAAATCGTGATTTTGCATTATCAGATCAAATTCGCGATGATTTAAAAGATCGTAATATTATTTTAGAAGATACCGCTCAAGGTACAAGATGGAAAAGAGGATAAGAATGATTGATGCAAAGCAATTAAACAGCTTAGCGTTAGCATATATGGGTGATGCGGTATATGAACAATATATCCGCTATCACCTACTTCAAAAAGGGAAGGTTCGTCCTAATCAGTTGCATCGATTAGGGACAAGCTTTGTTTCGGCAAAAGCACAGGCGAAAGTTGTTTATCATTTATTAGAGACAGCGTTTTTAACTGAGGAAGAAGAGGCAGTACTAAGAAGAGGGCGTAATGCAAATTCAGGTACTGTTCCGAAAAATACAGATGTACAAACATATCGACATAGTACAGCCTTTGAAGCGTTAATTGGCTATCATCACTTATTAAATAATCGTGAAAGATTAGACGAAATTGTATATAAGGCAATTGCTGTTCTAGAAGAAAAGGAAGGGGGCACATCATCATGAGTAGTGAATATATTATCGGACGTAACCCTGTAATTGAAGCGTTACGATCAGGGAGAGATATTAATAAAATTTGGATCGCAGAAGGTGCTGCCAAAGGACAAGTACAAATTGTACTAGCACTAGCGAAAGAAAATAAAATTATTTTGCAACATGCACCAAAAAAGAAGTTAGATCAATTAGTTGAGGGGAACCATCAAGGTGTAATTGCTCAAGTGGCCGCATATCAATATGCTGAGCTAGAAGATCTATTCAAAGTAGCAGAGAAGCGTAATGAAGATCCATTCTTCTTAATTTTAGATGAAATTGAAGACCCGCATAACCTCGGTTCTATTATGCGTACTGCGGACGCGACAGGAGCTCATGGAATTATAATTCCGAAAAGAAGAGCTGTGGGACTTACTGCATCAGTTGCGAAAGCATCTACTGGGGCAATTGAATATATTCCTGTTGCACGTGTAACGAATTTATCTCGTACAATCGATGAATTAAAAGAACGTGGACTTTGGATTGCTGGTACAGATGCAAAAGGAAAAACGGATTACCGTAATTTAGATGGTAAAATGCCAATTGGATTAGTAATTGGAAGTGAAGGAAAAGGTATGAGTCGTATTATTGGTGAAAAATGTGATTTCTTAATTACTTTACCGATGGTTGGTAAAGTTACATCCTTAAATGCTTCAGTGGCCGCAAGTTTGTTAATGTATGAGGTATATCGTAAACGTAACGAAATTGGTAAATAAAAAATGAACGATATTTTAATCGTTGACGGTTACAACATTATTGGAGCTTGGGGAGACTTGAAAAAACTACGGGATGTAGATTTGCAATCATCAAGAGATGCACTGATTGATAAGATGGCGGATTACCAAGGTTACACAGGTACAAAGGTAATGATCGTTTTTGATGCTTATACAGTCCACGGTATTGAAAAAAAGATGAAACAATCACGTGTGGAAGTTATATTCACGAGGAAGAATCAAACTGCAGATGAAAAGATAGAGCAACTTGCAATTGAGCTTAGAAATATAAATACGCAAATATATGTTGCGACTTCTGATTATACGGAACAATGGGTTATATTTGCTCAAGGTGCGCTCCGGAAATCTGCGCGGGAATTAGAGTTGGAAGTACAAGCGATGGAGCAACAAGTAAGAAGGCGTACACAAGACACAAAAGAAAAGCAACCTGCTATGCGAAAGATATTTAGTAAAGATATTACAGAAAAGTTAGAAAAATTAAGAAGAGGAGAGCGTTGAAGCATTGACGCTCTTTGTCTTTTTACTGTATAATATTTCTAAATAAATAGCGGTCGGAGGGATCAAGGTGGAAGCAGGCTTCGTAAGTGTAGGCGACGTTACATTTCGTGATTTAGAAGATGAGGCAATCGTTGAGTTAGTTCGAAAAGGTAATACTGACGCTCTAGAATATTTGATTCACAAATATAAGAACTTTGTTCGCGCGAAATCGAGATCTTATTTCTTAGTGGGTGCCGATCGAGAAGATATTGTTCAAGAAGGTATGATTGGATTGTTTAAAGCGATCCGTGATTATAAAGAGGACAAGCTGTCTTCATTCAAAGCATTTGCTGAACTGTGTATCACTCGACAAATTATTACCGCTATTAAAACAGCAACCAGGCAAAAACATATTCCGTTAAATTCATATGTGTCTTTAGATAAACCGATTTATGACGAGGAATCTGATCGGACATTATTAGATGTTATTTCGGAAGCGAAGGTAACTGATCCTGAAGAAATGATTATAAGTCAGGAAGAATATACCGACATAGAATCTAAAATATCTGAATTATTAAGCGATTTAGAAAAGAAAGTGCTTTCTTTATATCTAGACGGTCGTTCTTATCAAGAGATTTCGGAACAGTTAAATAGACATGTGAAATCTATTGATAACGCTTTACAGAGAGTGAAGCGGAAATTGGAACGATATATGGAAATGAGAGAGAGTACCACTTCAAATTAATAACAAGAGCTACAGGTGTAAAAAATCACCTGTTTTCTTTTTGTAGCGAGTACAAAAGGCATGTCATTGACATTGTCTTTTATTGTATGATACATTTTTAGGGACATAATGTTACAAGGTTGGTGTAACTAATGAGGAAAAAAGTTGTACTCTCATGTGAAGAGTGTAAAAATCGAAACTACTCTACGATGAAAGATACGAGCTCAGTAGAGCGACTTGAAATAAAGAAATTTTGTAAAACATGCAATCAGCATACAGTTCACAAGGAAACAAAATAAATAATTGAAATAATACACTGGAGGTCCCGTAGATGCGTTTAACGAACTTTTTCGGCGATGTAGGTCGCGAAATGAAAAAAGTAAGTTGGCCTAAAAAAGATGAATTACTCCGTTCAACAGCGACTGTTATCGCTACAGTTGTCTTCTTTGCGATTTTCTTCGCAGTAGTTGATATGGGCATTTCTTCTTTAATTCGGTTAATTCTTGAATAAGAAGCACTTATCCATGATATAATGTTATTTATAAGAACTGTGTAAAAGCCCGGTGAACGGGTTTTTTCATTTGCGCAAAAAAATGTACGTCAGGGAGGGAAGGACGCTCGTCCTAAATGAATGGAAAAAAGTTGGTATGTTGTCCATACTTATTCTGGATATGAAAATAAAGTAAAAGCAAACCTAGAGAAACGTGTAGAATCAATGGGTATGCAAGATAAAATTTTCCGTGTTGTTGTCCCGGAAGAAGTAGAAGTAGAAATGAAAAACGGTAAAGAAAAATTAATGAAAAGAAAAGTGTTCCCAGGTTATGTATTAGTAGAATTAATCATGACTGATGACTCTTGGTATGTTGTACGTAACACGCCAGGTGTAACTGGGTTCGTTGGTTCTTCTGGTTCTGGATCTAAACCATCACCTCTATTAGAAGAGGAAGTTGTTACCATTATGAAACATATGGGAATGGACAACGAAGTGGTTGATTTCGACTTTGAACTTCATGAGACAGTACGTGTAAATGAGGGACCATTCGCAGATTATACAGGTGCTATCGAAGAAATTGATGTGGAGAAGAAGAAGGTTAGTGTGCTTGTGGACATGTTTGGTCGCGAGACTCCAGTTGAACTTGACTTCCATCAAATTGAAAAATTATAAAATGAAACTTGAAATGAATTGTAAAAAGTGATAATATCTTTTAAGTCAGTACGTCTTCGTTATCGGAGACGTTTTTTGAAAGATTTTATCCTTAGAGATAAAATATGACGTGGGAGGGCAAATCACTGTCCAATTGACCACATCACGGACTTAAGGAGGTGTGTCTCGTGGCTAAAAAGGTAATTAAAATGGTAAAGCTTCAAATTCCTGCAGGTAAAGCTAACCCAGCTCCACCAGTTGGTCCAGCATTAGGACAAGCAGGTGTTAACATCATGGGCTTCTGTAAAGAGTTTAACGCTCGTACAGCAGATCAAGCTGGTCTTATCATCCCTGTTGAAATTACGGTATTTGAGGACCGTTCATTCACTTTCATTACTAAAACTCCTCCTGCTGCTGTTCTTCTTAAGAAAGTAGCTGGTATTGAGTCTGGTTCTGGTGAACCAAACCGTAATAAAGTGGCAACTGTTAAGCGTGATAAAGTACGCGAAATCGCTGAAACTAAAATGCCTGACCTAAACGCTGCTAGCGTAGAAGCTGCAATGCGTATGGTTGAAGGTACTGCACGCAGTATGGGCATCGTTATCGAAGACTAATTCGATTTGTTTTTTAAAAAAGGTTGCGGGTCTGGAATTCCAATTCGCAACCTTTATTATCGTAAATGATTATCGTTTTTAAATAAATGGGTGGCGCGCATCCTCAGGTTATACCTGAAAATAAGCGTAAACGTGGGAGGTTATTCCGCTAAAACCACATTCGAGGAGGAAATAAAAATGGCTAAAAGAGGTAAAAAGTACGTAGAAGCTGCAAAGCTTGTTGATCGTGCAGCTGCTTACTCTGCAACAGAAGCAGTAGAATTAGTAAAGAAAACAAACACAGCTAAATTTGATGCAACTGTAGAAGCTGCATTCCGTTTAGGTGTTGACCCTAAGAAAGCTGACCAACAAATCCGTGGTGCAGTTGTTCTTCCACACGGTACTGGTAAAGTACAACGTGTATTAGTGTTCGCTAAAGGTGAAAAAGCTAAAGAAGCTGAAGCTGCTGGAGCTGACTTCGTAGGCGATGCTGATTACATCGGTAAAATCCAACAAGGTTGGTTCGATTTCGATGTAGTAGTAGCAACTCCTGACATGATGGGTGAAGTTGGTAAACTTGGTCGCGTATTAGGACCTAAAGGTTTAATGCCAAACCCTAAAACTGGAACAGTTACTTTCGATGTAACTAAAGCTGTTAACGAAATCAAAGCTGGTAAAGTTGAATACCGCGTTGATAAAGCTGGTAACATCCACGTTCCAATCGGTAAAGTATCTTTCGAAGATGCTAAATTAGTAGAAAACTTCAGAACAATCGCTGACACTTTACAAAAAGTTAAGCCAGCTGCTGCAAAAGGTACTTACATGAAGAACGTAACAGTTGCTTCTACAATGGGACCTGGCGTACGTGTAGACGTTTCTACATTAGCGTAAATTTTGGAAGTTGACTTCATAAAGAAGTTTTAATATAATCATTTATGTTGTGAATTTAATTAGTGTACCGTAGACAGTAGGTGTCAATAGACTTAATTTCCTACCTAGGTGTTAATATACGAAGCGGAATTTTTTTCTGTGACTATATGCCTCCATGTCTACAAGTTGGGCATGGAGGTTTTTAGTGCACTTTCGGTACATCTTCTATATAATCTACAGGAGGTGTAATAACATGAGCAAAGTAATCGAAACTAAACAACAAGTTGTAACTGAAATCGCGGACAAACTTCGCGCTAGTAAATCTACAATCGTTGTTGACTACCGTGGTTTAACAGTTTCTGAAGCAACAGAATTACGTAAGCAATTACGTGAAGCTGGCGTTGAGTTCAAAGTTTACAAAAACTCTCTAACTCGTCGTGCTGCAGAATCTGCTGAAATGGCTGAGTTAAATGAATTCTTAACAGGACCAAACGCAATCGCGTTCAGTAACGAGGATGTAGTTGCTCCTGCGAAAGTATTAAACGACTTCGCTAAAGATCATGAAGCTTTAGAAATTAAAGCAGGCGTAATCGAAGGTAAACTTGTAACACTTGATGAGGTTAAAGCTATCGCTACTCTTCCATCACGTGAAGGCTTACTTTCTATGCTTCTTAGCGTTCTTCAAGCTCCAATCCGTAACCTTGCACTTGCTACTAAAGCAGTTGCAGACCAAAAGGAAGAGCAAGGCGCTTAATTTTTTAAAAGATAATTACGTATTATCGATAAAACAATACAAACCTATTTAAGGGAGGATATTTACAATGACTAAAGAACAAATCATTGAAGCAGTTAAATCTATGACTGTATTAGAACTTAACGACTTAGTAAAAGCTATCGAGGAAGAATTCGGCGTAACTGCTGCTGCTCCTGTAGCTGTTGCTGGTGGCGCTGGAGAAGCTGCTGCTGAGAAAACTGAATTTGATGTGGAACTAACTAGCGCTGGTGCACAAAAAATCAAAGTTATCAAAGTTGTTCGTGAAATCACTGGTCTTGGCTTAAAAGAAGCTAAAGAATTAGTTGACAACACTCCAAAAGTAATCAAAGAAGCTGCTGCTAAAGAAGAAGCTGAAGAAATCAAAGCTAAACTTGAAGAAGTTGGCGCTGCTGTAGAAGTTAAGTAATTAACTTTTGATGCTTTAAAAAAAGCTCGCTCTCATGCGAGCTTTTTTTTTAACTGTAAAGAAAAGAGGTGGCCATATGGCAGACCATTATTTTTCTAATGACCCTTCTAGTAAAAGTGATCGTAAGCGATGGAAATTTACGCTTCGTGGATCTCAATTTACTTTCTTATCTGACCGTGGGGTGTTCTCGAAAAACGAAGTGGACTTTGGTTCTCGTCTTTTAATTGAAGCGTTTCAAGTGCCAGATATTAAAGGTGACATATTAGACGTAGGTTGTGGATATGGACCAATTGGTTTATCGTTGGCGAAAGAGTTTCAAGACCGTAAAGTTCACATGGTGGATGTGAATGAAAGGGCACTTGAGCTTGCGAAAGAAAATGCCGCTAACAATAGAATTGGAAATGTGCACATTTTTCAAAGTAGCGTCTATGAAAATGTAGATGGTATGTATGCTGCTATTCTATCTAATCCTCCAATTCGTGCAGGTAAAGATATCGTGCATGAGATTTTAGAAAAAGCTATAGAACATTTAGTTCCAGGTGGGGAGTTGTGGATTGTTATTCAAAAGAAACAAGGTGCACCATCTGCGCTGAAGAAACTAGAAGAAGTATTTTCTGAAGTCGAAGTTGTAGAAAAGAAAAAAGGATATTATATCATAAAATCAAAAAAACGTTGACGGTTATTTTTGGCTATGTTAACATTATACAATGCCAATATATGATTTTCTGCGTTGAGAAAGATGTATATTTTTGTTTCTCTTGGAAAAGATAGTAAAATCAGCAGATTATGAAACAGAATGATGGTTTTCTTATAGAAGCCATTTTTCTTTTTTGAACAGGTAGAAAGACTCAACGTATTTATCTTTAAGAGAAAAAGACTACGCTAAATAGCAGTAGTTGTATTTATTTGTGATTTTGCACAAATTTTTTTGTGCATTTATAATACTCATGATTTGAGGGGTGAAGCAGTTGACAGGTCAACTAGTTCAATACGGACGCCACCGCCAACGAAGAAGTTATGCCCGTATTAGTGAAGTATTAGAGTTACCAAATCTTATCGAAATTCAAACCTCTTCTTATCAGTGGTTTCTTGATGAGGGTTTGCGAGAAATGTTCCAAGACATTTCTCCGATTGAAGACTTTACGGGAAATCTATCGCTTGAATTTATCGACTACAGCTTAGGTGAACCTAAATACTCTGTAGACGAATGCAAAGAGCGTGATGTGACGTATGCAGCACCACTTCGTGTAAAAGTGCGTCTAATCAACAAGGAAACTGGTGAAGTAAAAGAACAAGATGTGTTCATGGGAGATTTCCCACTCATGACAGAGACTGGAACATTCGTAATTAACGGTGCAGAACGTGTTATCGTTTCCCAGTTAGTTCGCTCTCCAAGCGTATACTATAGTGGCAAAGTGGATAAAAACGGAAAACGTGGTTTTACTGCTACTGTAATTCCAAACCGCGGAGCTTGGTTAGAGTATGAGACAGATGCTAAGGATGTTGTATATGTGCGTATTGACCGTACGCGTAAACTTCCTGTAACTGTTTTGTTACGCGCATTAGGGTTTGGCTCTGATCAAGAAATCACCGAGCTTTTAGGTGATAACGAATACTTAAGCAACACATTAGAAAAAGACAACACAGATAGCACAGAAAAAGCATTGCTTGAAATTTATGAGCGTCTACGTCCTGGTGAGCCACCAACAGTAGAAAATGCTAAGAGCTTACTTGTGTCTCGTTTCTTTGATCCAAAGCGCTACGATTTAGCAAATGTAGGTCGCTACAAGATCAACAAAAAGTTACACATTAAAAACAGATTGTTTAATCAACGTTTAGCTGAAACATTAGTGGATCCAGAAACTGGTGAAATTTTAGCGGCAGAAGGAACAATCTTAGATCGTCGTACACTTGATCGCATTTTACCTTACTTAGAGAAAAACATTGGATTCAAAACAGCGAAACCAATGGGTGGAGTGGTAGAAGGCGATGTTGAGCTGCAATCTATTAAGATTTATGCTCCTGAGTCAGAAGGCGAGCGCGTAATTAACGTAATTGGTAATGCAAATATTACTCGCGATGTAAAACACATCACACCAGGTGATATCCTTGCTTCTATCAGTTACTTCTTCAACCTACTATACAAAGTAGGGGATACAGATGATATCGACCACTTAGGAAACCGTCGTCTGCGTTCTGTTGGAGAACTATTACAAAATCAATTCCGTATCGGTCTTTCTCGTATGGAACGTGTTGTTCGTGAGAGAATGTCGATCCAAGATACAAATGCAATTACACCACAGGCATTAATTAATATTCGTCCTGTTATTGCATCTATTAAAGAGTTCTTCGGAAGTTCTCAGTTATCTCAGTTCATGGACCAAACAAACCCATTAGCAGAGTTAACTCACAAACGAAGACTATCTGCATTAGGACCTGGTGGTTTAACGCGTGAGCGCGCAGGCTTTGAAGTACGTGACGTTCACTACTCTCACTATGGTCGTATGTGTCCGATTGAAACACCAGAGGGACCAAACATCGGTTTGATTAACTCATTATCTTCATTCGCGAAAGTAAATGAGTTTGGTTTCATTGAAACACCATACCGTCGTGTTGACCCAGAAACTGGTCTTGTAACAGGGCATGTTGATTATTTAACAGCAGATGAAGAAGATAATTATGTTGTAGCCCAAGCGAATATGAAATTATCTGAAGAAGGAGAATTCCTTGATGAAGATATCGTAGCTCGTTTCCGTGGTGAAAACATTGTCACAAATAAAGAACGCATCGACTACATGGATGTATCACCAAAACAAGTAGTGTCGGCAGCGACAGCTTGTATTCCGTTCTTAGAAAACGATGACTCTAACCGCGCACTTATGGGAGCGAACATGCAACGTCAGGCGGTTCCGTTAATGAATCCGGAATCACCGATTGTAGGTACAGGTATGGAGTACGTATCAGCAAAAGACTCAGGTGCTGCAGTAATCTGTAAACACCCTGGTATTGTTGAGCGCGTAGAAGCACGTGAAGTTTGGGTACGTCGCTATGTAGAAGTTGACGGTCAAACAGTAAAAGGCGACTTAGATCGCTACAAAATGCAAAAATTCATTCGTTCTAACCAAGGAACTTGCTACAACCAACGTCCAATCGTAAGTGTTGGAAATGAAGTTGTAAAAGGTGAAATCCTTGCGGATGGTCCTTCTATGGAATTAGGTGAACTAGCACTTGGACGTAACGTGCTTGTTGGCTTCATGACTTGGGACGGTTATAACTACGAGGATGCGATCATTATGAGTGAGCGCCTTGTAAAAGATGATGTGTATACTTCTATTCATATTGAAGAATATGAGTCAGAAGCTCGTGATACGAAGCTTGGACCAGAAGAAATCACACGTGATATTCCAAACGTTGGGGAAGATGCATTACGTAACCTTGACGAGCGCGGTATCATTCGCGTTGGTGCGGAAGTAAAAGATGGAGATTTACTTGTTGGTAAAGTAACACCTAAAGGTGTAACAGAATTAACAGCTGAAGAACGTCTATTACATGCTATCTTTGGAGAAAAAGCGCGTGAAGTACGTGATACATCACTACGTGTACCACACGGTGGTGGCGGTATTATCTTAGACGTAAAAGTATTCAACCGTGAAGATGGCGACGAATTGCCACCAGGCGTGAATCAACTTGTGCGTGCATATATCGTTCAAAAACGTAAAATCTCTGAAGGTGACAAGATGGCCGGACGTCACGGTAACAAAGGTGTTATCTCTCGTATTTTACCAGAAGAAGATATGCCTTACTTACCAGACGGTACGCCAATCGATATCATGTTAAACCCATTAGGGGTACCATCTCGTATGAATATCGGTCAGGTATTAGAGCTTCATCTTGGTATGGCAGCAAGATACCTTGGCATTCACATTGCAACACCAGTATTCGATGGTGCTCGTGAGGAAGATGTTTGGGGCACAATTGAAGAAGCTGGTATGGCAAATGACGCGAAAACAATCCTGTATGACGGACGTACTGGTGAACCATTCGATAACCGTGTATCTGTTGGTGTCATGTATATGATCAAACTTGCGCACATGGTTGACGATAAACTTCATGCTCGTTCTACTGGACCATACTCACTTGTAACGCAGCAGCCTCTTGGAGGTAAAGCTCAGTTCGGTGGACAGCGTTTCGGTGAGATGGAGGTTTGGGCACTTGAAGCTTACGGTGCTGCTTATACTCTTCAAGAAATCTTAACAGTGAAGTCTGATGATGTTGTTGGACGTGTTAAGACGTATGAAGCAATTGTTAAAGGCGAAAATGTTCCAGAACCAGGCGTTCCTGAATCATTCAAAGTATTGATTAAAGAGCTGCAAAGTTTAGGTATGGACGTTAAAATGATGTCTAGCGACGATACAGAAATTGAAATGCGTGATACGGAAGATGACGATGATCATCAATCAGCAGACAAATTGAATGTCGAAGTTGAGACAACTAAGGAATAATTGGGATAACCTGTAGACTAAAAGGGAGGTAGGCCCCTTGATAGATGTAAATAACTTTGAATATATGAAGATTGGACTTGCTTCACCTGACAAGATTCGTTCTTGGTCATACGGTGAAGTTAAGAAACCAGAAACAATTAACTATCGTACGTTAAAGCCTGAAAAAGATGGCTTGTTCTGTGAGCGTATTTTCGGACCACAAAAGGACTGGGAATGTCATTGCGGAAAATACAAACGTGTACGTTATAAAGGTGTAGTTTGTGATCGATGTGGTGTTGAAGTAACGCGTGCGAAAGTACGTCGTGAACGTATGGGTCATATCGAATTAGCTGCTCCTGTATCTCATATTTGGTATTTCAAAGGTATCCCGAGCCGCATGGGACTTGTCTTAGACATGTCCCCTCGCGCGCTTGAAGAAGTAATTTATTTCGCTTCTTATGTTGTAACAGAAAGTGGAGATACACCACTTGATAAGAAGCAATTACTTTCTGAAAAAGAATACCGTGCATATCGTGATCGATATGGTAGCACATTCCAAGCTGCTATGGGTGCAGAAGCGATTAAAAAGCTATTACAAGACATCGATTTAGATAAAGAAGTAGACTTCTTAAAAGAAGAATTAAAAACAGCACAAGGACAACGCCGTACTCGTGCTATTAAACGTCTAGAAGTATTAGAAGCATTCCGTAACTCTGGAAATGAGCCATCTTGGATGATCTTAGATGTTCTACCAGTAATCCCACCAGAACTACGCCCAATGGTACAGTTAGATGGTGGACGTTTTGCTACTTCTGACTTAAACGACTTATACCGTCGTGTAATTAACCGTAACAACCGTTTAAAACGTCTATTGGACTTAGGTGCACCAAGCATTATCGTTCAAAACGAAAAACGTATGTTACAAGAAGCTGTAGACGCATTAATCGATAATGGTCGTCGTGGCCGTCCAGTTACTGGACCAGGTAACCGTCCATTAAAATCACTATCTCACATGCTTAAAGGTAAACAAGGACGTTTCCGTCAAAACTTATTAGGTAAACGTGTTGACTACTCTGGTCGTTCTGTAATCGTTGTAGGACCGAACTTAAAGATGTATCAATGTGGATTACCGAAAGAGATGGCGCTTGAATTGTTCAAACCTTTCGTAATGAAAGAGTTAGTTGAAAAAGGATTAGCACACAACATTAAGAGTGCGAAACGTAAAATCGAGCGTGTACAACCTGAAGTTTGGGACGTTTTAGAATCTGTGATTAAAGAACATCCAGTACTTCTAAACCGCGCACCAACACTTCACCGTCTTGGTATTCAGGCGTTTGAACCTACATTAGTAGAAGGTCGCGCAATCCGTCTTCACCCACTTGTATGTACTGCATACAACGCGGACTTTGACGGTGACCAAATGGCCGTTCACGTACCTTTATCATCAGAAGCACAAGCAGAAGCTCGTCTTCTTATGTTAGCGGCACAAAACATCTTGAACCCGAAAGACGGTAAACCAGTTGTTACTCCATCTCAGGATATGGTATTAGGTAACTACTACTTAACACTTGAGCGTGAAGGTGCAATCGGTGAAGGTATGGTCTTCAAAGATGCGAACGAAGCATTACTTGCATATCAAAATGGATATGTACATCTTCATACACGTGTTGCAGTAGCTGCAAGCGCAGTAAACAACGCAACATTTACTGAAGAGCAGAAGAGTATGCTTCTATTAACAACAGTTGGTAAATTAATATTTAACGAAATCTTACCAGAGTCGTTCCCTTATATTAATGAACCAACAAATTCAAACCTTGAAAAAGAAACACCAGCGAAATATTTCGTTGAAAAAGGTGCGAACATTAAAGAGATTATTGCTAGTCGCGAAGAAGTGGCGCCATTCAGCAAGAAAATCCTTGGTAACATCATTGCGGAAGTGTTTAAACGTTTCAAAATTACAGAAACGTCTCGCATGCTTGACCGTATGAAAAACTTAGGATTCAAGTACTCTACAAAAGCTGGTATTACAGTTGGGGTATCTGACATTCTTGTATTAGGTGAAAAAGATGAAATTCTCCACGAAGCACAAGCGAAAGTAGATAATGTAATTAAACAATTCCGTCGCGGTTTAATCACGGAAGAAGAACGTTACGATCGCGTTATCTCTATTTGGAGTAATGCAAAAGATGTTATCCAAGGAAAACTGATGAAGTCCTTGAATAAACGCAACCCAATCTTCATGATGAGTGATTCCGGTGCCCGTGGTAACGCATCGAACTTTACTCAGCTTGCTGGTATGCGTGGTCTGATGGCCAATCCATCTGGTCGTATCATCGAACTTCCAATCAAATCAAGTTTCCGTGAAGGTTTAACAGTACTTGAGTACTTCATCTCTACGCATGGTGCGCGTAAAGGTCTTGCCGATACAGCACTGAAAACTGCCGATTCTGGTTACTTAACACGTCGTCTTGTTGACGTTGCACAAGATGTAATCGTTCGTGAAGATGATTGTGGAACAGATCGCGGTTTATTAATTGGTGCGATTAAAGAGGGTAATGAAGTTATTGAGTCATTATATGATCGTCTTGTTGGACGTTTTGCAAGAAAAACTGTAAAACATCCTGAAACAGGTGAAGTATTAGTTGCTGAAAATCAATTAATTACTGAAGATATCGCTCATATCGTTGAAAATTCGGGTGTTGAAACTGTAAACATTCGTTCAGCGTTTACGTGTAACACTCGCCATGGTGTATGTAAGAAGTGTTACGGTCGTAACTTAGCAACTGGAACAGACGTAGAAGTAGGGGAAGCGGTAGGTATTATCGCAGCTCAATCTATCGGTGAGCCAGGTACACAGTTAACGATGCGTACGTTCCATACAGGTGGGGTTGCCGGAGATGATATCACTCAAGGTTTACCTCGTATCCAAGAGATCTTCGAAGCTCGTAATCCGAAAGGTCAGGCTGTTATCAGTGAAATCGACGGTGTTATCGCAGCGATCAACGATGTTAAAGATCGCCAAGAAGTAGTTGTACAGGGTGAAGTTGAAGCTCGTACGTATGCTATTCCTTACGGTGCTCGTCTGAAAGTAATTCCAGGACAGAAAATTAGCCACGGTAAAGAGTTAACAGAAGGTTCTATCGATCCGAAAGAATTACTAAAAGTAACGGACATTACGGCAGTTCAAGAATACTTATTACGTGAAGTTCAAAAAGTATACCGTATGCAAGGGGTAGAAATTGGTGACAAACACGTAGAAGTAATGGTACGCCAAATGTTACGTAAAGTACGTGTGAGTGATGCAGGTGAAACAGATGTATTACCAGGAACATTACTAGATATCCATCAGTTTACTGATGCGAATGCGAAGGTGTTACTGCAAGGTAAACAACCAGCAACAGCTAGACCAGTTCTACTTGGTATTACAAAAGCTTCACTTGAAACAGATTCATTCTTATCTGCAGCATCGTTCCAAGAAACAACTCGTGTCTTAACTGATGCAGCGATTAAGGGTAAACGCGATGAGCTTCTAGGATTGAAAGAAAATGTTATTATCGGTAAACTTGTTCCTGCTGGAACAGGTATGAATCGTTATCGCAAAGTGGATCTTGTTAAAACAACACAAGATGACATGAATGTAGAAAACGATGAAGTTTATGTGGAACAGTAAAATTTTCCGTCGTAAATTTTGTATAAAAACAGTTAATCCTAGTTGACATTGTATGAGTCAAAATGTTACTATAAGCAAGGTTGCTCCTGAACGATGCTTTGGAGGATATTTATATGTCTTATCAAAAAGTGTCAAATGCTGAAAATGTAGTCGTTGGTCATAAACGTACATTGGAAGCAATCAAAAATGGTATAGTTAAAGAAGTTGTCATTGCAGAAGATGCTGATATGCGGTTAACCCATGTTATCATTCGCACTGCATTGCAACATAACATACCCATAACCAAAGTTGAATCAGTTCGTAAACTTGGAAAAGTTGCGGGGATTCAAGTGGGAGCTTCAGCAATAGGAATAATAAGTTAAAACTGTTTTTGTGAGGAGAGAGCATTTGCTCTCCCTTGCAAAAACTTTGTTTTCAACTAATAATGAACCACCTGGATATGTGGTCATACAAACATGCGAAGGGAGGATAATCAAATGCCTACTATTAACCAATTAGTGAGAAATGGTCGTACTGATAAAGTATGGAAATCTAAATCACCTGCGTTAAACAAAGGTTTTAACTCTTTAAAGAAAAAATCAACTGATATCTCTGCACCTCAAAAACGTGGTGTATGTACTCGTGTTGGTACAATGACTCCAAAGAAACCTAACTCAGCGTTACGTAAATATGCTCGTGTTCGTTTAACAAATGGTATTGAGGTAACAGCATACATCCCAGGTATCGGTCACAACTTACAAGAGCACAGCGTAGTATTAATTCGCGGTGGTCGTGTAAAAGACTTACCAGGGGTACGTTACCACATCGTTCGTGGTGCGCTTGATACAGCTGGTGTTGACAAGCGTATGCAAGGCCGTTCTAAATACGGTACTAAAAAGCCTAAAGCGGCTAAGAAATAATAACTTTTTAATGAAAGGAGGAACTCAATATGCCTCGTAAAGGACCTGTTGCAAAACGTGACGTGTTACCAGATCCAATGTACAATTCGAAGCTAGTAACACGCCTTATCAACAAAATGATGGTTGACGGTAAAAAAGGTAAATCTCAAACAATTCTTTATAATGCGTTCGATATCGTAAGCGAACGTACTGGTAAAGAGCCAATGGAAGTATTCGAGCAAGCTCTTAAGAACATTATGCCTGTTCTTGAAGTACGCGCTCGTCGTGTTGGTGGTGCTAACTACCAAGTTCCAGTTGAGGTTCGTCCAGAACGCCGTACAACTTTAGGTCTTCGTTGGTTAGTAAACTACGCTCGTCTTCGTGGTGAAAAAACTATGGAAGAGCGTCTTGCTAACGAAATCTTAGATGCAGCTAACAACGCTGGTGCATCTGTTAAGAAACGTGAAGACACTCATAAAATGGCAGAAGCTAACAAAGCATTTGCTCATTACCGTTGGTAGGATTCAACGTAAAATAAATGTAAGCATAAACCGCTTTATTTGTCGCTTATGGAAGTGTGGAGAGGGAGAATGCCTCTCCCTTTCGTTGGGCGCTCGTTTTACATAATGAGGGTACTGGACATACTGACATGTGTAACAATATAAAGTGGCTTTTTTGCTACTTAAAATAAAAAATCCAATCCATATATGGAAGGAGCAAGACACCAAATGGCAAGAGAGTTCTCTTTAGAAAACACTCGTAATATTGGTATCATGGCTCACATCGATGCTGGTAAAACAACAGCTACTGAGCGTATTCTGTACTACACAGGACGTATTCACAAAATCGGTGAAACTCACGAAGGTGCATCTCAGATGGACTGGATGGAGCAAGAGCAAGAGCGTGGTATCACAATTACTTCTGCTGCAACTACAGCACAATGGAAAGGTCACCGTGTAAACATCATTGACACTCCAGGTCACGTAGATTTCACAGTAGAAGTAGAACGTTCTTTACGCGTACTTGATGGCGCAGTAGCAGTACTTGATGCACAATCTGGTGTAGAACCACAAACAGAAACTGTTTGGCGTCAGGCTACTACTTACGGCGTACCTCGTATCGTATTCGTTAACAAAATGGATAAAATCGGTGCAGATTTCTTATACTCTGTAGGAACAATCCACGATCGTTTACAAGCAAACGCACACCCAATTCAGTTACCAATCGGTGCTGAAGATGAGTTCAATGGTATCATTGATCTTGTTGAAGAATGTGCTTACATGTACGGTAACGATTTAGGAACAGACATTCAACGTGTTGAAATTCCTGAAGAGCATAAAGAACTAGCTGAAGAATACCGTGGAAAACTTATTGAAGCGGTAGCTGAGCTTGATGAAGAAATGATGATGAAGTACCTAGAAGGTGAAGAAATCACTGTAGAAGAGCTTAAAGCTGGTATCCGTAAGGCTACAACTTCTGTAGAATTCTTCCCAGTAATCTGTGGTTCTGCATTCAAAAACAAAGGTGTTCAAATTCTGTTAGACGCAGTTATCGACTACCTACCATCTCCATTAGATGTACCTGCAATCAAAGGTACTCTTCCGGATACAGATGAAGAAGTAGAACGTAAGTCTAGCGATGAAGAGCCTTTCTCAGCTCTAGCATTCAAAATCATGACTGACCCTTATGTTGGTAAGTTAACATTCTTCCGTGTGTACTCTGGTGTGTTAAACTCTGGATCATACGTGAAAAACTCAACTAAAGGTAAGCGTGAGCGTGTAGGTCGTATCCTACAAATGCACGCTAACAGCCGTGAAGAGATCTCAACAGTTTACGCTGGTGATATCGCTGCTGCTGTAGGTTTAAAAGATACTACTACTGGTGATACTCTTTGTGACGAGAAGAGCCTTGTTATCCTTGAGTCTATGGAATTCCCAGAGCCAGTTATCTCTGTAGCTATCGAACCAAAATCAAAAGCTGACCAAGATAAAATGGGTACAGCATTATCTAAGCTTTCTGAAGAAGATCCAACATTCCGTGCTCACACTGACCAAGAAACTGGCCAAACAATCATCGCTGGTATGGGTGAACTTCACCTTGATATCATCGTTGACCGTATGCGCCGTGAGTTCAAAGTTGAAGCAAACGTTGGTGCTCCTCAGGTAGCATACCGTGAGACTTTCCGCTCTGCTGCGAAAGTTGAAGGTAAGTTCGCTCGTCAATCTGGTGGACGTGGACAATTCGGTCACGTTTGGATTGAGTTTGAACCTAATGAAGAAGGTAAAGGATTCGAATTCGAAAACAAGATCGTCGGTGGTGTTGTTCCACGTGAATACATCCCAGCTGTAGGCGCAGGTCTTGAAGATGCACTTAAAAATGGTGTACTTGCTGGATATCCAGTAGTAGACATTAAAGCTGCATTAGTTGACGGATCTTACCATGATGTCGATTCATCTGAGATGGCGTTCAAAATCGCTGCATCTATGGCACTTAAAGCTGCGGTTTCTAAATGTAACCCAGTAATTCTTGAGCCAATGATGAAAGTTGAAGTTGTAATTCCTGAAGAGTACATGGGTGACATTATGGGTGACGTAACATCTCGTCGTGGACGTGTAGAAGGTATGGAAGCTCGCGGTAACGCTCAAGTTGTTCGCGCTATGGTTCCACTTTCTGAAATGTTCGGTTATGCAACGTCATTACGTTCTAACACTCAAGGACGCGGAACATTCTCTATGGTGTTTGATCACTATGAAGAAGTACCAAAGTCTGTTTCTGAAGAAATTATCAAAAAAAATAAAGGTGAATAATTGATTTTTATCGATTCTTCACGTATAACTACTTATGTAAGCTTAGAAAGTGGGACGCAAGTTTCGCTTTCTAGCCTAAATATAAAATAACCTATATAAACTAAGGAGGAATTTAGAATGGCTAAAGCTAAATTCGAACGTTCTAAACCCCATGTTAACATCGGTACAATCGGCCACGTTGACCATGGTAAAACTACATTAACTGCTGCGATCACTACAGTACTTGCAAAAGCTGGTGGTGCTGAAGCACGCGGATACGATCAAATCGATGCTGCTCCAGAAGAAAGAGAGCGCGGTATCACAATCTCAACTGCACACGTTGAGTACGAAACTGAAACTCGTCACTATGCACACGTTGACTGCCCAGGTCACGCTGACTATGTTAAAAACATGATCACTGGTGCTGCTCAAATGGACGGCGGTATCTTAGTAGTATCTGCTGCTGATGGCCCAATGCCTCAAACTCGTGAGCACATCCTTCTTTCTCGTCAAGTAGGTGTACCTTACATCGTTGTATTCTTAAACAAATGCGACATGGTAGACGACGAAGAATTATTAGAATTAGTAGAAATGGAAGTTCGCGACCTATTATCTGAATACGGATTCCCAGGCGATGACATTCCTGTAATCAAAGGTTCTGCTCTTAAAGCTCTTCAAGGAGAAGCTGATTGGGAAGCAAAAATCATTGAATTAATGGCTGAAGTTGATGCTTACATCCCAACTCCAGAACGTGAAACTGACAAACCATTCTTAATGCCTGTAGAGGATGTATTCTCTATCACAGGTCGTGGTACAGTTGCTACTGGTCGTGTTGAGCGCGGTATCGTTAAAGTTGGTGACGTTGTAGAAATCATCGGTCTTGCTGAAGAAAATGCTTCTACAACTGTAACTGGTGTAGAAATGTTCCGTAAACTTCTTGACCAAGCTCAAGCTGGTGACAACATCGGTGCTTTACTTCGTGGGGTTGCTCGTGAAGACATCCAACGTGGACAAGTACTTGCAAAAAGCGGTTCTGTAAAAGCTCACGCTAAATTCAAAGCTGAAGTTTTCGTATTATCTAAAGAAGAAGGTGGACGTCACACTCCATTCTTCGCTAACTACCGTCCACAGTTCTACTTCCGTACAACTGACGTAACTGGTATCATCCAATTACCAGAAGGTACTGAAATGGTAATGCCTGGTGACAACGTAGAAATGACTATCGAACTTATCGCTCCAATCGCTATCGAAGAGGGAACTAAATTCTCTATTCGTGAAGGTGGACGTACAGTAGGTTACGGCGTAGTTGCTACTATCGTTGAGTAATCTTAACTGATATAAAAAACCCCGAGGGATTTTCCCTTGGGGTTTTTGTTTGCATTTATATAATGAACAAAATGATTGTTTCATGTTTTGACGAGTTTCTTCTATAATAATGTGAAATCATTAAAACTGAAATCCAGAAACTGTAAAATGAATTCTGCTAGATGAAAACTTGAAATTCTTTAAAGTGCCATGTATAATAGCAAAAGTAGAGAAAAGCAGATGCAAACAAAAAGATGCTTGCATCTAGACGAATAACATTGTATAATAGACAATGTTGGTCTTTGACTGCGATGAAGTGGAAGGTTGCTGACACACCCGGCCGCTTTGCCATGGCATGGTGTGAGGAAATTTCCATGGAGAAGGTCTATTTTAGAAATAGGCGAACGAAGGAGGGAAAATAATGGCAAAAGAAAAAATTCGTATCCGTTTAAAAGCTTACGATCACCGTATTCTTGATCAGTCAGCTGAGAAAATTGTAGAAACAGCTAAGCGTTCTGGGGCAACAGTTTCTGGTCCGATCCCATTACCAACTGAAAAAACTGTTTACACAATTCTTCGTGCTGTTCATAAGTACAAAGATTCTCGTGAGCAATTCGAAATGCGCACGCACAAACGTCTAATCGACATCGTGAGTCCTACTCCACAAACAGTAGATTCATTAATGCGTTTAGACTTACCATCTGGTGTAGATATCGAAATCAAACTATAATTTATATAACTTAAAAATGTAGGAGGTGTAACTCATGACCAAAGGAATCTTAGGAAGAAAGATCGGTATGACTCAAGTATTTGCTGAGAACGGTGAGTTAATCCCAGTAACAGTTATCGCTGCTAATCCAAACGTTGTTCTTCAAAAGAAAACAACTGAAACTGATGGCTACAACGCAATTCAGTTAGGATTTGAAGATAAGCGTGAAAAGTTAACTAACAAACCTGAACAAGGCCACACTGCTAAAGCATCTACAACTCCTAAGCGCTTCATTCGCGAAATCCGCGATGCAGACGTGGACGGATTAGAGGTTGGTCAAGAGGTAAAAGTTGACGTATTCGCTACAGGTGAAATCGTTGATGTAACAGGAATTTCTAAAGGTAAAGGTTTCCAAGGTGTTATCAAACGCCACGGACAATCTCGCGGACCTATGTCTCATGGTTCTCGCTATCACCGTCGTCCAGGTTCAATGGGCCCAGTTGCTCCGAACCGTGTATTCAAAGGCAAAAAACTTGCTGGACGTATGGGTGGAGACCAAGTTACTATCCAAAACTTAGAAATCGTTCAAGTTGACACTGAGCGCAACTTATTACTAGTAAAAGGTAACGTTCCAGGTGCTAAGAAATCTCTTGTAGTTGTTCAAGGCGCTGTGAAGGTTAGCAAATAATTCACAATAGGAAGGAGGAATTCCAATGCCAAAAGTTACTGTATATAACCAAACTGGTTCACAGGTTGGTGAAATCGAATTAGCTGAAGCTATTTTCGGTATCGAACCAAATGAAGCTGTACTTTTCGAAGCTGTAATGATGCAACGTGCATCTTTACGTCAAGGTACACACAAAGTAAAAACTCGCTCTGAAGTTCGCGGTGGTGGTCGTAAACCATGGCGTCAAAAAGGAACTGGACGTGCTCGTCAAGGGTCTATCCGCTCTCCTCAATGGCGTGGTGGTGGTACGGTATTCGGACCTACACCAAGAAGCTATGCGTACAAACTCCCTAAGAAAGTTCGTCGTTTAGCAATCAAATCTGCATTAGCTACTAAAGTAGTTGAGAACAACATTGTAGTTCTTGAAGACCTAGTGTTAAATGCACCAAAAACAAAAGATATGCTAGCAGTACTTAAAGGATTAACTGTTGAGAAGAAAGCTCTTATCGTAACTGCTGATGCAAACGAATCTGTAGAGTTATCTGCTCGCAATATCCCTGGAGTAACAGTAATCACTGCTGATGGCGTAAACGTTTTAGACGTGCTTCATCATGATAAGCTAATCATGACAAAAGCGGCAGTGGAAAAAGTAGAGGAGGTGCTTGCATAATGAGAGATCCTCGTGATATCATTAAGCGCCCAGTTATCACTGAACGTTCTATGGAAATGATGGCTGAAAAAAAATACACGTTCGATGTGGACGTTAAATCTAATAAAACAGAAGTTAAAGATGCTCTAGAAGCGATCTTTGGTGTTAAAGTAGAAAAAGTGAACATCATGAACTACAAGCCGAAAGCAAAACGCGTTGGTCGTCACGCTGGTTTTACTAGCCGTCGTCGTAAAGCAATCGTTAAGCTAACTGCTGACAGCAAAGAAATCGAAATCTTCCAAGGCGTTTAATTCTTACTAAAGAAGGAGGGAAATTGAGATGGGAATTAAAAAGTATAATCCAACTACTAACGGTCGTCGTAACATGACTACGAATGATTTCGCTGAAATCACGACTGACAGACCCGAAAAGTCTTTACTTGCTCCTTTAAGCAAAAAGGCTGGTCGTAATAACCAAGGTAAAATCACTGTACGTCATCAAGGTGGCGGACATAAGCGTCAATACCGTATCATCGACTTCAAACGTAACAAAGATGGAATTCCAGGACGCGTTGCTACGATCGAATACGATCCAAACCGCTCTGCGAATATCGCATTAATTAACTACGTTGACGGTGAAAAACGTTACATTCTTGCTCCTAAGAACTTAGAAGTAGGTATGGAAATTATGTCTGGCGCTGAAGCTGACATTAAAATCGGTAACGCATTACCATTAATCAACATTCCAGTAGGTACTGTTGTTCATAACATCGAGCTTAAACCAGGTCGTGGTGGACAATTAGTTCGTTCTGCTGGTACATCTGCACAAGTACTTGGTAAAGAAGGTAAATACGTTCTTGTACGTTTAACTTCTGGTGAAGTGCGTCTTGTATTATCTGCTTGCCGTGCAACTGTAGGTCAAGTTGGTAACGAGTCACACGAACTTATCAAGATCGGTAAAGCTGGTCGCTCTCGCTGGTTAGGTAAGCGCCCAACTGTTCGTGGTTCTGTAATGAACCCAGTTGATCACCCACACGGTGGTGGTGAAGGACGTTCACCAATCGGACGTAAGTCTCCAATGTCTCCATGGGGTAAACCAACTCTTGGATTCAAAACTCGTAAGAAAAACAAAGCGTCTGACAAATTCATCGTTCGTCGTCGTAAAAAATAATGGGATTGTAGTACGGTTCACTTTGAGAACCGTACGGCAATCACGAAGGGAGGCACCAAAATGGCTCGTAGCTTGAAAAAAGGACCATTTGTCGATGATCATTTAATGAGTAAAATTGCAAAGCTAAATGAAACTGAGCAAAAGCAAGTTGTTAAAACTTGGTCTCGTCGTTCAACGATCTTCCCTCAGTTCATCGGTCACACAATCGCTGTATATGACGGTCGTAAACATGTACCTGTATATGTTACTGAAGACATGGTAGGCCACAAGTTAGGTGAATTCGCACCAACTCGTACGTATAAAGGTCATGATGCTGACGATAAGAAAACTAGAAGATAATGAGAGGAGGCACTTCAATGCAAGCTAAAGCAGTAGCGAGAACAGTTCGTATTGCTCCTCGTAAAGTTCGTTTAGTTGTAGACTTAATCCGAGGTAAGCAAGTGGGTGAAGCGATTGCTATCCTTAACCACACACCAAAAACTGCTTCTCCAGTTGTAGAAAAAGTTTTAAAATCTGCAATCGCAAATGCAGAGCACAATTATGAAATGGACATTAACAACCTAGTTGTTGAGAAAGTTTTCGTTGACGAAGGTCCAACGTTAAAACGTTTCCGTCCACGTGCAATGGGTCGTGCAAGCCAAATTAACAAACGCACAAGCCACATCACAGTTGTGGTATCAGAAAAGAAGGAGGGATAATCGATGGGTCAAAAGGTTAATCCAATTGGTCTTCGTGTCGGCGTTATCCGTGACTGGGAATCTCGTTGGTTCGCTGAGAAAGATTACGCTACATTATTACATGAAGACATCAAAATCCGTGAGTACATTAATGTACGCTTAAAAGATTCTGCTGTTGCTAAAGTAGAAATCGAACGTGCAGCAAATCGTGTAAATGTTACAATTCACACTGCAAAACCTGGTATGGTAATTGGTAAAGGTGGTACTGAAGTTGAAGCACTTCGTAAAGCTCTTAACCAATTAACAGGCAAGCGTGTACACATCAACATTTTAGAAGTTAAGAGAGCTGATCTTAACGCTAAATTAGTAGGCGAAAACATCGCTCGTCAATTAGAAAACCGTGTATCATTCCGTCGTGCACAAAAGCAAGTTATTCAACGTGCTATGCGTGCAGGTGCTAAAGGTATTAAAACACAGGTTTCTGGTCGTCTTGGCGGAGCTGATATCGCTCGTGCAGAATCTTACAGTGAAGGAACTGTTCCACTTCATACACTTCGCGCTGATATTGACTATGCAGCAGTTGAAGCTGATACAACATACGGTAAATTAGGCGTAAAAGTATGGATCTACCGTGGAGAAGTCCTTCCTACAAAAAAGAAAGCTTCTGAGGAAGGAGGAAAATAATATGTTAATGCCAAAACGCGTAAAATATCGTAGAGAGCATCGTGGTAAAATGCGTGGTCGTGCTAAAGGTGGAACTGAAGTAGCTTTCGGTGAATTCGGTTTACAAGCACAAGCTGCTTCATGGATTACAAACCGTCAAATCGAAGCTGCTCGTCGTGCAATGACTCGTTACATGAAACGTGGCGGTAAAGTATGGATTAAAATTTTCCCTTCTAAACCTTACACTGCAAAACCTCTAGAAGTACGTATGGGTTCCGGTAAAGGGGCACCAGAAGGCTGGGTAGCAGTAGTAAAACCTGGGAAAATTATGTTCGAAATCGCGGGTGTATCTGAAGAGGTAGCACGCGAAGCATTACGTCTTGCAGCTCACAAGTTACCTGTGAAATGTAAATTCGTAAAACGTGAAGAAAATGGTGGTGAATCTAATGAAAACTAATGATATTCGTGAATTAACCACTGCCGAAATCGAAACAAAAGTTAAAGCTTTAAAGGAAGAGTTGTTTAATCTTCGCTTCCAACTTGCTACAGGACAATTAGAGAATCCAACTCGCATTCGTGAAGTGCGTAAGGCAATTGCTCGTATGAAAACTGTAGTTCGTGAAAGAGAGATCGGAATTAATCGATAAATTGAGGGGAGGTTTGCATAGTGAGCGAACGTAACCAACGCAAAGTTTATACTGGTCGTGTAGTGTCTGACAAAATGGACAAAACGATTACAGTTTTAGTTGAAACTTACAAAACTCATTCCTTGTACGGAAAACGTGTTAAGTATTCTAAGAAGTACAAAGCCCATGATGAGCAAAACCAAGCGAAACTTGGCGATATCGTAAAAATCATGGAAACTCGCCCGCTTTCTGCTACTAAGCGTTTCCGTTTAGTTGAAATCGTTGAAGAAGCGGTTATTATCTAAATAGACGAATCGGAATTTTTAGTCCGAAGGGAGGTTTCATAACATGATCCAACAAGAATCTCGTTTGAAAGTTGCTGACAACTCTGGTGCACGTGAACTTTTAACAATTAAAGTATTAGGCGGCTCTGGTCGTAAATATGCTAACATTGGTGACATTATCGTTGCTACGGTAAAACAAGCAACACCAGGTGGCGTTGTTAAAAAAGGTGACGTTGTTAAAGCAGTAGTAGTACGTACGAAGAGCGGTGCTCGTCGTCCGGATGGTTCTTACATCAAATTTGATGAAAACGCAGCGGTTATCATTAAAGACGATAAGAGCCCACGTGGTACTCGTATCTTCGGACCAGTAGCTCGTGAATTACGTGATAGCAACTTCATGAAGATCGTTTCTTTAGCTCCAGAAGTTCTATAATTTAAGGTATTGCCTTGCTAAGGAGGTGCAGAATTAAGATGCATGTAAAAAAAGGTGATAAAGTACAGGTAATCACTGGTAAAGACAAAGGAAAACAAGGCGTTATCCTTGTGGCTTTCCCAAAGCAAAACCGTGTTATCGTTGAAGGTGTTAACATCGTTAAGAAGCACTCTAAGCCATCTCAATTAAATCCACAAGGTGGAATTATTACTAAAGAGGCACCTATTCACGTTTCTAACGTTATGATTTTAGATCCGAAAACAGGTGAACCTACTCGCGTAGGCTTCAAGGTAGAAGATGGTAAAAAAGTTCGTATTGCAAAAAAATCTGGTGAATTATTAGATAAATAATTTTCTTAAGAAAGGAGGTCACTTCATTGAATCGCCTTAAAGAGAAGTTCCAAAAGGAAATTACTCCTGCTCTAATGAGCAAGTTTAACTATAAATCTGTAATGCAGGTACCAAAAATCGAAAAGATCGTAATCAACACTGGTGTTGGTGACGCGGTATCTAACTCAAAAGCTTTAGACAACGCAGTAGAAGAATTAACACAAATCGCAGGTCAAAAACCTGTTGTAACTCGTGCTAAAAAATCAATCGCTGGTTTCCGTCTTCGTGAAGGTATGCCAATCGGTGCGAAAGTAACTTTACGCGGCGAGCAAATGTATGAGTTCTTCGATAAATTAGTATCAGTTTCTTTACCACGTGTACGTGATTTCCGTGGTGTTTCTAAGAAATCATTCGATGGTCGTGGAAACTATACATTAGGTGTTAAAGAGCAACTTATTTTCCCTGAGATTGATTATGATAAAGTAAGCAAAGTCCGCGGTATGGACATCGTAATCGTTACTACAGCGAACACTGATGAAGAAGCTCGTGAACTTTTAACACAATTCGGTATGCCATTCCAAAAATAATGGAAGCCAACGCTAAGTAGAGGAGGCGAAAACGTGGCTAAAAAATCTATGATTGCGAAACAAAAGCGTACTCCTAAGTTTAAAGTACAAGAGTATACACGTTGCGAACGCTGCGGTCGTCCGCATTCTGTATACCGCAAATTTAAACTTTGCCGTATTTGTTTCCGTGAACTTGCATATAAAGGTCAAATTCCTGGTGTTAAAAAAGCTAGTTGGTAAAACCCACAAATGGGAAGGAGGTAAAACACATGGTGATGACAGATCCAATTGCAGACATGCTTACTCGCATCCGTAATGCGAACATGGTACGTCATGAGAAATTAGAGGTTCCTGCTTCTAAAATCAAAAAAGAGATCGCTGAACTTTTAAAACGTGAAGGTTTCATTCGTGATGTAGAATACATCGAGGATAACAAACAAGGTATCCTTCGTATTTTCCTGAAATATGGTGCAAACAACGAACGTGTAATCACTGGATTAAAACGTATCAGTAAACCTGGCTTACGCGTTTACGCTAAAGCTGACGAAGTACCACGTGTACTTAACGGATTAGGTATCGCTCTTGTTTCTACATCTAAGGGAGTAATGACAGACAAAGACGCTCGTCAATTACAAACTGGTGGAGAAGTAGTAGCATACGTTTGGTAATATATATTTAAAACGAACGGAGGTGTGACCACATGTCTCGTATTGGTAAAAAGATTCTTGAAATCCCTGCAGGTGTTACTATTACAGTTGCAGAAGACAATACTGTAACAGTAAAAGGCCCTAAAGGTGAATTAACTCGTACTTTCAATGCTGATATGCTTATCAAAATTGAAGAGAATACATTAACAGTTGAGCGTCCATCTGAACAGAAGGAACACCGTGCATTACACGGTACAACTCGTGCTTTAATCGGAAACATGGTTGAAGGTGTAACTGAAGGTTTCGCACGCGGACTTGAATTAGTCGGTGTTGGTTACCGTGCTCAAAAACAAGGTGATAAACTTGTATTAAGCGTAGGTTATTCTCATCCAGTAGAAATGACTCCGGAAGCAGGTCTTGAAGTTGAAGTACCTGCACCAACTAAGATCGTAATCAAAGGTATCGACAAGCAACGTGTTGGCGAATTCGCTGCTAACATCCGCGCTGTACGTGCTCCTGAGCCTTACAAAGGTAAAGGTATTCGTTACGAAGGCGAAGTTGTTCGTCGTAAAGAAGGTAAAACTGCTAAGTAAACCCGTTAGGTGAGAGAAAGGAGTGACAAGAATGATCACTAAAGCTGATAAAAATGCGACTCGTAAGAAAAGACATGCGCGTGTACGTGCTAAACTTACTGGTACTGCAGAACGTCCACGTTTAAACGTGTTCCGTTCTAACCAACATATTTACGCTCAAGTTATTGATGATGTAAATGGTGTAACGTTAGTAAGTGCATCTACTCTTGATAAAGACCTTGCTCTTAACGGTACTAGCAATATTGAAGCTGCTACGAAAGTTGGAGAATCAGTTGCTAAGCGTGCTGTAGAGAAAGGCGTTAAAGAAGTAGTATTTGATCGCGGTGGTTACTTATACCATGGCCGTGTTAAAGCTCTAGCTGAAGCTGCTCGTGAGGCTGGATTACAATTTTAATGGTCAAAGGAGGGAAAATTGATGCATCGCATTGACCCAAGTAAATTAGAACTTGAAGAACGTGTAGTTACGATAAATCGTGTCGCGAAAGTTGTTAAGGGTGGTCGTCGTTTCCGCTTTGCTGCACTAGTTGTAGTTGGCGATAAAAACGGTCATGTTGGATTCGGTACTGGTAAAGCACAAGAGGTACCAGACGCAATCCGCAAAGCTATCGAAGACGCTAAGAAAAACTTAATCGCTGTACCATTAGTTGGTACAACAATTCCACACACAATCAACGGTCATTTTGGAGCTGGTGAAGTATTCTTAAAGCCTGCTGCTGAGGGTACTGGTGTTATTGCTGGTGGACCTGTTCGTGCGGTCCTTGAATTAGCAGGTGTACAAGATATTCTTTCGAAATCTCTTGGTTCTAACACACCAATCAACATGATTCGCGCTACTGTGAACGGATTAAGCGAACTTAAGCGCGCTGAAGATGTTGCAAAATTACGCGGTAAATCTGTAGAAGAGCTACTAGGTTAAGGAGGGAAAACAAATGGCGAAAAAGTTAGAAATTACCCTCACTCGTAGTGTAATTGGTCGTCCACAAGATCAACGTGCGACGGTAGAAGCTTTAGGTCTTAAAAAGTTGAATTCAACTGTAGTTAAGGAAGAAACTCCTGCTATTCTTGGTATGATCAACAAAGTTTCTCACCTTGTAACTGTAAAAGAAGCTTAAGGATAACTCATTAATATAAGGAGGTGCCTGGGAATGAAACTTCATGAATTAAAACCTGCAGAAGGTTCTCGTAAAGTACGTAACCGTGTCGGTCGTGGTATCGGTTCTGGTAACGGTAAAACTGCTGGTAAAGGTCATAAAGGACAAAACGCACGTTCTGGCGGCGGTGTTCGTCTTGGCTTCGAAGGTGGTCAAACTCCATTATTCCGTCGTTTACCAAAACGCGGCTTCACAAACATTAACCGTAAAGAGTTTGCTATTGTAAACTTATCAACGTTAAATCGTTTTGAAGATGGTACAGAAGTAACACCTGAATTATTGCTGGAAACTGGCGTTATCAGCAAATTAAACGACGGTGTTAAAATTCTTGCAAGCGGCGCAGTAGAGAAAAAACTAACTGTTAAAGCGCACAAGTTCTCTTCAAGTGCTAAAGAAGCAATTGAAGCAGCTGGCGGATCAGTTGAGGTGATCTAATGTTTCGTACAATCTCCAACTTTATGCGCGTTGCTGAGATAAGACGTAAAATATTATTCACTTTAGCGATGTTAATCGTATTCAGGATTGGCACGTTTATCCCCGTGCCATTTACAAATGGAGACGTACTGAAGGCACAAGATCAATTAAATGCTTTAGGTATTCTAAATACATTTGGCGGTGGAGCCTTGAAAAACTTCTCCATCTTTGCGATGGGAATCATGCCGTATATTACAGCATCCATCATCGTGCAATTATTGCAGATGGATGTTGTTCCTAAATTTTCGGAATGGGCGAAGCAAGGTGAAATGGGCCGTCGTAAATTAACGCAATTCACGCGTTATTTTACAATTGTTCTTGCGTTTATTCAGGGGTTTGGTATGTCAATCGGTTTTAACGGTATGGTAGGTGGACAATTAATTTTGAATCCTGGTTGGAGCACTTATTTATACATTGCTACGGTACTGACTGCTGGTACTGCATTTTTAATGTGGTTAGGTGAACAGATTACAGCTAAAGGTGTAGGTAATGGTATTTCCATCCTAATCTTTGGTGGTATTGCCGCAGCGATCCCAAGTGTTATATCTCAAGTGTATCAGCAACAGTTTCAAAATATCGGAGATCAATTGTTCATGAGTATCGTTAAAGTTGCATTGATTTTACTAGCTGTGTTAGCAGTTATTGTGGGTGTTATTTTCATTCAACAGGCTGTTAGAAAGATCCCAATTCAATATGCGAAGCGTGTAACAGGAGGAAATGGTGGTTATGCTGGAGCACAAAACACACATTTACCGCTTAAGGTAAATAGTGCTGGTGTTATTCCAGTAATTTTTGCTGTTTCATTCTTAATTACTCCTCCGACTATTGCGCAGTTCTTCCCGAAACATGATGTATCGCAGTGGATTATTGCAAACTTTAACTATTCTCACCCAGTGGGAATGATCATATATGTTGCGCTCATTGTAGCCTTCACATATTTCTATGCGTTTGTTCAGGTTAATCCAGAGCAAATGTCAGAGAATCTAAACAAACAAGGTGGATATGTTCCAGGTATTCGTCCGGGTAAGAATACAGAACAATATCTAACAAAAATCTTGTATCGTTTGACCTTTGTAGGATCAATTTTCCTAGCAGCGATTGCAATCTTACCAGTTATCTTTACGAAGCTGGGAAATCTTCCTCCATCTGCACAGATCGGTGGAACGAGTATGTTAATCGTTGTCGGCGTTGCTTTAGAAACAATGAAGCAACTAGAAAGCCAACTGGTAAAACGCCATTACAAAGGGTTTATCAAGCAGTGAGTAAGTGGGAAGTATTGTCTTCCCTACATGCTCATGTACTCTGAGGGGGAACAAGGATGAACTTAATTTTAATGGGGCTTCCTGGTGCTGGTAAAGGTACACAAGCCGAACAGATTGTTGCCAAGTATAACATCCCTCACATCTCAACAGGAGATATGTTCCGTGCAGCTATGAAGGCTGAAACTGAAATGGGTTTACAAGCAAAATCCTTTATTGATAAAGGTGCACTTGTTCCAGATGAAGTTACAATCGGAATCGTTCGTGAACGTTTAAGTCAAGAAGACTGCGTAAGAGGCTTCTTATTAGACGGTTTCCCACGAACTGTTGCACAAGCATCAGCTCTTGAAGAGATTATGAAAGATCTTGGCAAAAAAATCGACTATGTTTTAAACATTAATGTGGATTCAGGATTGTTATTAAAACGCCTTACAGGCCGTCGCATTTGTAAAGAGTGCGGTGCGACTTACCACTTAGAATTCAATCCGCCAGCAAAAGCTGACGTGTGCGATAAATGTGGTGGCGAGTTATATCAACGCTCTGATGACAATGAAGAAACTGTAGCAAATCGCTTAGATGTAAATATTAAGCAAACTAAACCTTTGCTTGATTTCTACGAGGAGCTTGGTTACTTACAAAGCATTAATGGTGAGCAAGATATCAATAAAGTATTTGCTGATATCGATGTTCTCATCGGAGGCTTAGCGTAATGATAATCTGCAAAACTCCTCGCGAGATAGAAATCATGCGAGAAGCGGGCAGGATCGTTGCTTTGACTCATCAAGAGTTAAAACAGCACATTACTCCAGGAATTACAACGAAAGAGCTCGATCAAATAGCGGAAAAGACGATTCAAAAATATGGTGCTACGCCATCTTTTAAAGGATACAACGGATTTCCGGGGAGCATATGTGCTTCTGTAAATGAAGAGCTTGTACACGGAATTCCAGGGAAGCGCAAGCTCAAAGAGGGCGATATCATCAGTATCGATATTGGTGCGAAATACAATGGGTACCATGGAGATTCTGCATGGACGTATCCAGTTGGAAACATTTCTGAATCTGTTCAAAAGCTACTTGATGTCACAGAAAAATCGTTGTATCTTGGTCTAGAACAAGTAAAACCAGGCGAGAGATTATCAAATATCTCACATGCGGTTCAAACCCATGCTGAAGAGAATGGATTCTCGATCGTTAGGGAGTATGTTGGTCACGGAATCGGGCAAGACTTACATGAGGACCCTCAAATCCCGCACTATGGTCCACCAAATAGAGGCCCTAGATTAAAGCCGGGAATGGTCATCTGTGTTGAGCCGATGGTGAATCAAGGAAGACGATATGTAAAAACACTATCTGATGACTGGACAGTGGTAACGGTAGATGGTAAATGGTGTGCCCATTTTGAGCACACGATTGCTCTTACAGAAGCAGGATACGAAATCCTTACCACTTTATAAGTAGCTGGCTCTCCGGGATTTCAGAGCAGTGTAAAATGTTACTGATTTGAAGAAGGGAGAACTATTGAATGGCTAAAGATGATGTAATTGAAGTCGAAGGTACCGTTCTTGAAACGTTGCCAAATGCTATGTTCAAAGTAGAATTAGAGAATGGGCATGTCGTATTGGCTCACGTTTCTGGTAAAATCCGTATGAACTTCATTCGTATTTTACCAGGAGACAAAGTTACGGTAGAATTATCTCCGTACGATTTAAATCGTGGTCGTATTACGTACCGTTTTAAATAATATAGCACTCCGTAATCTTTAAGGAGGTTCGAGACATGAAAGTAAGACCGTCAGTTAAACCAATCTGCGAAAAATGTAAAGTTATTCGTAGACGTGGAAAAGTAATGGTTATTTGTGAAAACCCTAAACATAAACAAAAACAAGGTTAATCAGAAGGAGGTGCATTCGGAATGGCACGTATCGCAGGTGTAGATATTCCTCGTGACAAACGCGTTGTTATTTCTTTAACTTACGTATTCGGCATTGGTCGCACAACTGCTGAAAAAATTCTTGCTGAAGCTGGTGTTTCTGAAGAAACACGAGTTCGTGATTTAACGGAAGACGAATTAGGACGTATCCGTGATATCATCGATCGTATTAAAGTTGAGGGAGACCTTCGTCGTGAAGTATCTCTTAACATCAAACGTCTAATGGAGATCGGTTCTTACCGTGGTCTTCGTCACCGTCGTGGTTTACCAGTTCGTGGTCAAAACTCTAAAAACAATGCTCGTACACGTAAAGGTCCACGTCGTACAGTAGCAAATAAAAAGAAATAATAAGTAAAGGAGGTTGAACTAACAATGGCACGTAAAACAAACACTCGTAAAAAACGTGTGAAAAAGAATATTGAAGCTGGTGTAGCTCATATTCGTTCTACTTTCAACAACACAATCGTAACACTTACAGATACTCACGGTAACGCGCTTTCTTGGTCTAGTGCTGGTGCACTTGGTTTCCGTGGATCTCGTAAATCTACTCCATTCGCTGCGCAAATGGCTGCTGAAACTGCTGCTAAAGCTGCAATGGAGCACGGTTTAAAAACTTTAGAGGTTACTGTTAAAGGTCCTGGTGCTGGTCGTGAAGCTGCAATTCGTGCTCTTCAAGCTGCAGGTCTAGAAGTAACAGCAATTAGAGATGTTACTCCAGTTCCTCATAATGGATGTCGTCCACCAAAACGTCGTCGTGTGTAATTTTTCTGTATAGAATTTTCCCTTTTGTCTATAATGGATATGATGCATTATCGAGAAATTTCGTACAGAAACATCGCTTGTTGTGCACAATCGGGAACTGCCTAAGGGGGACTTTCGGTTAGACAGGGGTTATACCTTTGTTTAACCGGGGTTTCGACGTTTTGAAGGAGGGTTTAGTTAATGATTGAAATCGAAAAGCCGAAAATCGAAACGGTTGAACTTAACGAAGATGCTAAATATGGTAAATTCGTAATTGAACCGCTTGAGCGTGGATATGGTACTACGTTGGGTAACTCCTTACGTCGTATTCTTTTATCTTCACTCCCTGGTGCCGCTGTTACTGCTATCCAAATCGATGGCGTATTACATGAATTTTCAACAGTTGAGGGCGTAGTAGAAGACGTTACAACGATCATCTTAAACTTGAAAAAGTTAGCTCTTAAAATCTACTCTGAAGAAGAGAAGACGTTGGAAATTGATGTGCAGGGCGAAGGTATTGTCACAGCTGCTGATATTACTCACGATAGTGATGTAGAAATCTTAAATCCAGATTTACACATTGCAACGTTAGCAAAAGATGCGCATTTCCGCGTGCGTTTAACTGCAAAGCGTGGCCGTGGGTATACGCCAGCTGATGCAAATAAAAGCGAAGATCAACCAATAGGAGTAATTCCTATTGATTCTATTTATACTCCAGTATCACGTGTGACTTACCAAGTGGAAAAGACACGTGTCGGACAAGTGGCTAATTATGATAAGCTTACGCTTGATGTATGGACGGATGGAAGCATCGGGCCAAAAGAAGCTATCTCTTTAGGTGCCAAAATCTTAACTGAGCATTTAAATATCTTTGTTGGTTTAACTGATGAAGCACAAAATGCTGAGATTATGGTCGAGAAGGAAGAAGATCAAAAAGAGAAAGTTCTTGAGATGACTATCGAAGAACTAGACCTTTCTGTTCGTTCTTATAATTGCCTAAAACGTGCAGGAATTAATACTGTACAAGAGCTTGCGAACAAAACAGAAGAAGATATGATGAAAGTTCGTAACTTAGGACGTAAATCCTTAGAAGAAGTTAAACATAAACTTGAGGAATTAGGTTTAGGTTTACGTAAAGACGACTGAGGATTTAAACCCATCAACAAAGGAGGGAACTACGAATGGCATACAGAAAATTAGGCCGTACAAGTGCGCAACGTAAAGCTATGTTACGTGACTTAGCTACTGATTTAATTATCAACGAGCGCATCCAAACGACAGAAACTCGTGCAAAAGAACTTCGTTCTGTAGTGGAAAAAATGATCACTTTAGGTAAACGCGGAGATCTTCATGCTCGTCGTCAAGCAGCAGCTTTCATTCGCAATGAAGTAGCTAACGCTGAGACTGGTCAAGATGCACTTCAAAAACTATTCGCTGATGTAGCTCCACGCTATGCTGAGCGCCAAGGCGGATACACTCGTATTGCAAAAATTGGTCCACGTCGCGGAGACGCAGCACCAATGGTAATTATCGAGTTAGTATAATGATAATTAAAAGGGCAGGACAGTTCTTTTCAAGAAACTGGTCATGGCCCTTTTTTTTAAATATAAAAATAGGCTTACTTGGCGAAGGAAAGGGTGCCTTGTATTGAAAAAAGAGAAACTTCGGACAGAAAATATATCATTTCAATATCCTGGTGCAGCCACTTATGCATTAAAAGATGTTTCATTCTCCTTATATGAAGGAGAATGGGTATCTGTTATTGGACAAAACGGTTCTGGGAAGTCTACACTTGCAAAATTATTGAATGGTTTGTTTTTGCCGGAAGCAGGGACAATTACAGTAAATGATACAATGGTTTTGTCAGAGGAAACGGTATGGGATGTTCGAAAACAAATTGGGATGGTATTTCAAAATCCAGATAATCAATTTGTTGGAACGACAGTGCAAGATGACGTTGTCTTTGGTTTAGAGAATATCGGAATGCCAAGAGAGCAAATGGTAGAAAGATTAGATCAGGCCTTACGACTAGTCCGTATGGAAGATTTTCTTAATGATGAGCCACATTCGTTATCTGGTGGGCAAAAGCAGCGAGTAGCAATAGCAGGCGTTTTAGCACTTCAACCGTCTATTTTGATATTAGATGAAGCAACGTCAATGCTAGACCCTCAAGGGAGACGTGAAGTGGTAGAAACGGTTAGACAACTTGTTAATGAAAAAGGTATTACCGTGTTATCAATTACGCACGATTTAGAAGAAGCGGCACAGTCAGACCGTGTCATTATTTTAAATAAGGGAGAGATATTAGAGGAAGGGACTCCAGAACAAATTTTCAAGTCCTCTCATATGCTCCAAGAAATTGGATTAGATGTACCATTTTCAGTGAAAATAGCAGAATTATTAAAAAGAAATGAAATTCTCTTGCAAAATACGCATCTTACAATGGAAAGCTTGGTGAACGAACTTTGGAGATTACATTCCAAAAAGTAGAACATCGTTATCAATATAAAACTCCATTTGAAAGACGCGCACTTTATGATGTAGACGTGTCGTTTCCAAGTGGGGGCTATTATGCCATTATCGGTCATACTGGTTCAGGTAAGTCGACGATGATTCAACATTTAAATGGTTTATTGCAGCCGACAAATGGCACAGTTCAAATCGGTGAACATTTCATTTCGGCAGGAAAGAAAGAAAAAAAGCTAAAGCCACTACGTAAAAAGGTAGGGGTTGTCTTTCAATTCCCAGAACATCAGTTATTTGAAGAGACTGTGGAGAAAGATATTTGCTTCGGACCTACTAATTTTGGGGTATCGGAAGAAGAAGCGAAGCAAAAGGCAAGAGAAGCAATTGAACTTGTAGGGTTAGAACCAGAACTGTTAACGCGTTCACCATTTGAGTTAAGTGGTGGGCAAATGAGGCGTGTTGCGATAGCAGGCGTATTAGCGATGGAACCCGAAGTGCTTGTATTAGATGAACCTACAGCAGGACTAGACCCAAAAGGGCAAAATGAACTTATGGAGATGTTTTATAAGCTACATAAGGAGAAAGGCCTTACAGTTATCCTTGTAACGCATAATATGGAGGATGCTGCTAAATATGCCGAGCAGATTGTAGTCATGCATAAAGGAACGGTCTTTTTGCAAGGAAGTGCAGAGGAAGTATTTTCACATGCTGATGAACTAGAGAAAATTGGTGTGGATCTTCCTATGTCTTTAAAGTATAAACGTGCAATTGAAGAGAAGTTTGGCATTTCAATCCCAAAGGCTACCTTATCTTTAGAGGATCTTACTCATGAAGTTGTGCAGGTGTTACGAAAAGGTGGTCATGAATCATGCAGCAGTTGATTATTGGAAGATATATTCCAGGGAATTCTCTTATTCATCAACTTGATCCACGTACGAAGCTGCTGATTGTCTTTTTATATGTATTTGTTGTTTTCTTAGCAAATAATGCGATTTCATATGGATTTTTATTTTTATATGCACTCATTGCTTTATTTTTTGCAAAAGTGCCGATTCGTTATGTACTTTCGGGCTTAAAACCAATTCTATGGATTTTTCTTTTTACATTTTTCCTGCATATTTTAACAAATAAAGAAGGGGAAGTATTATTCCAGCTTGGTTGGTTTTCGATACATGAAAAAGGATTAGAGCAAGGAATATACATTTCTATACGATTCTTCGTTATCATTTTAATGACGACATTATTAACGTTAACGACGACACCTATTGAGATTACAGATGGTTTGGAGACGTTATTAAAGCCGTTGAAGCGTATAAAAGTTCCTGTTCATGAAATCGCATTAATGATGTCAATTTCTCTTCGTTTTATCCCGACATTAATGGATGAAACGAGTAAAATAATGAAGGCACAATCGTCACGTGGTATTGATTTTGCAGGGGGACCGATAAAAGATAGGATGAAAGCTATCATTTCACTACTCGTTCCTCTATTTATCAGTGCTTTTAAGCGTGCAGAGGACTTAGCAATTGCTATGGAAGCCCGTGGATATCAAAGTGGCGAAGGACGTACTAAATTTAGGCAACTACGCTGGAAAACAAGCGATACAGTAACGATTATAAGCTTACTTTGTTTAGCTTGTATTTTGGCATGGGTGCGATCGTAATGGAGAATAAAGAAATGGATAGAATAAAATGTACGGTTGCATATGATGGCATGCATTTTTGTGGTTATCAAATTCAACCGCAGCATCGTACTGTTCAACAAGAGATAGAGAAAGCTTTGCAGAAATTGCATAAAGGGGAACTTGTTCGTGTTCAGGCATCGGGCAGAACGGATTCTACCGTTCATGCTAAAGGACAAGTGATACACTTTGATACACCGTTGTCTCTTGAAGAGTGGCAATGGAGCAATGCATTAAACACTATGTTACCAGATGATATTGTTATCACACAGGTAGAGAAAAAAACAGAAGAATTTCACGCACGTTACGGTGTCGAGAGAAAAGAATATCGTTATCGTGTATTATTATCAAAGACTGCGGATGTATTCCGTAGAAATTACGTATATCAATATCCATATCCGCTCGAAATAAATGCTATAAGAAAAGCGATCCCTTATTTTATTGGAACGCATGATTTCACTTCTTTTTGTTCGGCAAAAACTGACAAAAAAGATAAAGTGAGAACAATTTATGAAATCGAGCTAATTGAGCAGGACGACGAATTAATTTTTCGTTTTGTAGGTAATGGATTTTTATATAATATGGTCAGGATTATTGTTGGTACGTTACTGAGCGTAGGGCAAGGAAAGCTTGATCCGGATAGCATTCCAGAGATTTTAGCGAAACAAAATCGTCAGTTTGCTGGAAAGATGGCTCCTGGTCATGGGCTTTATTTATGGCAGGTAAACTATAACAACTAATCCTGGTGTAACATTTGCTTGACATTAGAAACTCAAAAGTATATCATAACATATGGTATTGTTTCTAAAACCACGATTAGCCCCGGAAGGAAATCGTGTTTAAGATAAACAATAGATTTTTTCTATGGAAAAGATAACGAGGAGGGAAACACATGCGTACGACTTTTATGGCAAAAGCTAACGAAGTTGAGCGTAAATGGTATGTGGTTGATGCTGAAGGTCAAACTTTAGGTCGCCTTGCTAGTGAAGTAGCATCCATTTTACGTGGTAAAAACAAACCTACATTTACACCACACGTTGACACGGGTGATCATGTAATTATTATTAACGCTGAGAAAATTCATTTAACAGGTAATAAATTAAACGATAAAATTTACTACCGTCACACTAACCACCCAGGTGGACTTAAACAAAGAACAGCTCTTGAAATGCGTACAAACTACCCTGTACAAATGTTAGAGCTTGCAATTAAAGGCATGCTTCCAAAAGGACGCTTAGGCCGTCAAGTTTCTAAGAAACTAAACGTGTATGCTGGAGCAGAGCATCCACACCAAGCACAAAAACCAGAAGTTTACGAACTTCGCGGATAATCAATTAAAGGAGGGCTTACTTTGGCACAGGTTCAATACTATGGCACTGGACGTCGTAAGAGTTCAGTAGCGCGCGTACGCCTAGTTCCAGGCGAAGGACGCGTTATCATTAACGGTCGTGATTTTGAAAACTATATCCCATTTGCTGCATTACGTGAAGTAGTGAAACAACCTCTAGTTGCAACAGAAACTTTAGGTAACTACGATGTACTTGTAAACGTAAATGGTGGTGGATACACTGGTCAAGCTGGTGCTATTCGTCACGGTATTTCTCGCGCTTTATTAAAAGCTGATCCAGAATACCGTCTAACACTAAAACGTGCAGGTCTATTAACTCGTGACGCACGTATGAAAGAGCGTAAAAAATACGGTCTTAAAGGCGCACGTCGTGCACCTCAGTTCTCAAAACGTTAATTTTTGCGAACTACAAACCCCAACCATTTTGGTTGGGGTTTTTTATGTTTCATTCCTCTTTTGAAATTTTTGTAGTTTGGAATATTTTAGTGCTATCCTCTCGCGTATGCTTCTTCTTTAGAAGTTTAGACTAATACGTATTAGGGAGGTTTATAAGTACTATGAATGTCATTGTCAGCTTACAAGAAAAACAAAAAGAAAAGCAGTTGAAATATGAGCGGAAGATGCTGCGGGAATTATCATTAAAAACATTACGTTCAAATATTAGAGATGCCTTTCAGATGCAGGAACTTCATCGTCAGTATGAAGATTACTGCATTGAATTAGGGATAGAATCGTATTTATTAGGAGCGAGATATAGCAAATTTGGTTATTATGGCGAATCGTTCTTTGATGTGAAATATAGGGCCTTAGAAGAAGAGCAACAATTAACGGAAACACTATTTCAATTTTTAACGAGCATGACTATGCGGGAGATTAAGTTACAAGATGAGGAATTACTTTTTGAATCTTGCCAGCAGTTTATCGGCTTATGGTGGCAGGAAGGATATGAAAAAGGTGAAAGAAGATATCGATTAAAGCTTCATTAAGACAAGCATAAACTTTCCTCTTGTCCCATATAAGTAATTAGAGGGACTAGCTGGAGGAGGAAAGGTATGAAGAGAATTCGAATTATCTCTTTTGCACTCGCTGCGGTTATTTTGTTTTTTTTAGTCAAACAAGAATTTCAAATTACAAAATCGTGGCGAGCTTGGAATTTACCCTTATCAGGGAAAGTAATCGTATTAGATGCTGGGCATGGTGGACCAGACGGAGGGGCTGTTGGTGGCAAGGATATTGTAGAAAAAGATATTACGCTTGAGATTACAAAGAAGGTGCAAGATTATTTACAAGAGCAAGGTGCACTAGTTATTTTAACGCGTGAGGGAGATTATGATTTAGCCCAGAAAGATACAAAGTCATATAGTAGACGTAAAGCAGAAGATTTAAAAAAACGTGTAGAGATTATTAATAAACCCGATGTAGATTTTTTTGCAAGTATCCATTTAAATGCTTTAACTAGTAGTGGATCAAAAGGCGCACAAACGTTCTATTACCGTTCTTCAATTGAAAATGAACGTGCTGCGAAATTTATACAAGCTGAGTTGAGAACGAGTTTAGAGAATACAAATCGTTCTGCTAAAACAATTTCTCATGTGTATTTATTAAAGTATGCGAAAAACCCAGGTGCTTTAATTGAAGCTGGCTTTTTATCGAATGTAAATGAAAGGTATATGTTAAATTCGGAGAAATATCAGCAAAAGGTAGCAGCTGCTGTATATCGTGGTATATTACGTTATTTCACGGAAAAAGGAAATCCTCCAGAATAAGGAGGATTTTTTTGCGTTTCTCTCGTTAACGAAGTTTTCCGAAAATATGTTATACTGGAAATGTAAACGCATTTATTTCAAAAGTAAAGAGAGATATATTTAATTAACATTATGTTATTTTTCATACAGGGGGCTGGGCTAATTATGGTAACGAAAGAGCAAGTAGTGGAAGCGTTAGAAGGGATTGTAGATCCGTTTTTACATAAAACGTTAAAAGAAACAGGGGCAATTAAAGAGGTAACAGTCAAGCCTGAGAAGGAACATGTAAGTGTTAAAATTGCAATCGTAAAAACTGGTACCGCGGAACAAATGCAATTGCAATCTGGAATTGTAAAGTTAGTAAAAGAACTAGGAGCAGCAACAGTAGGGCTTCGCTTTGCAGAATTTACAGAAGAGGAATTAGCTCAGTTTGCACCAGAACAAGAAGAAGAGCAAACTGAATCTTTATTGTCACCAAATTCGAAAACGACATTTTTAGCAGTGGCGAGTGGAAAAGGTGGAGTAGGGAAATCAACAGTTTCTGTTAACCTTGCTATTGCTTTAGCTCGTCTAGGGAAAAAAGTTGGTATCATTGATGCTGATATTTATGGTTTTAGCGTACCTGATATGATGGGGATAGAAAAACGCCCTGTAGTAAGAGGAGATAAAATCATTCCAGTGGAGCGTCTAGGTGTAAAGGTAATCTCAATGGGATTCTTTGTAGAAGATAATGCACCGGTTATTTGGAGAGGGCCTATGCTCGGGAAAATGTTAAATCACTTCTTTACGGAAGTAGAGTGGGGCGATTTAGATTATTTAGTTTTAGATTTACCACCAGGTACAGGTGATGTTGCGCTAGACTTACATTCGATGTTGCCGGCTTGTAAAGAGATTATTGTCACAACACCGCATCCAACAGCGGCATTTGTAGCAGCACGTGCTGGAGCAATGGCTTTACGTACAGAACATAGTATTCTTGGTGTTGTTGAAAATATGGCTTATTTTGAAAGTAAAACAACTGGCGAAAAAGAATATGTGTTTGGAAGAGGTGGTGGAGATAAATTAGCTACAGAACTTCAAACAGAAGTACTTGGCCGAATCCCGCTTCAACAACCTGATTGGAATAAAGAAGATTTTGCGCCGTCAGTATATGAAGATACGCATACGACAGGTCTTATTTATCGCACAATAGCTGAAGCGGTAATTGATAAAACAACTGTTGCGCAAAAATAAAATAATAATGAGTGGATGATACATGTATTGTCCACTCATTATTATCGTTATTATTTTTACTGCTGTTCCTTTTTACCTTCTTGGGAACCACCTTCACCGCCGGCTTCCTTTTTATCAGAACCACTTTTTTCGGCTTTTTGGACACCTTTACTAATAATATCAATCATCTTAGCTTGGAAGAGTGGGCTTTCAGCAGTTTCTGTTAATACTTGTTGTAAATATTGACGGTATTCTTTGCTCTTCATTGTTTGTAACATCATTTTTTCTACTTCAGGGTTTTTCATAATTTCTATAACGCCTGCTTGGTATTCAGGGTCTTTTAGTAATGTTTTCATTAAGGCTGTTTGTTCTTTTCCCATACTTTTAGCGAATTTCGATGAGAACTCAGGGTCTTTAAAGAGCTTTTCCCAGAATTGTTGCCCTTTATCGGATACCATTGCATCTTCAATCGTTTTCTTTACTACTGTTTCATCTAGTATGAGTGCTTGTTTCATTTTTTCATCAGTTAACACATCTTGAATGGCTTTCTTACCTTGATCGGTTTTTAAAATATCAACAATCATTTTCTTCGTTTGATCATAATCAAGTTCGGACTTTGCTTCTTTTTCTTGTGCACATGCTACAAGTACAAGAAATAGAAAAGAAGAAGTCAAAACGAGCAGCATCCGTTTCATAAGTTGGAACTCCTTTCAGCACAGTTCTCTCTTTTTAATATAAATATCTTTAAGGAATTTATACATGAACATGGCTAGCTTTTTGAAATTGTCATTGATACAATTTAATTAGAAATATAAGGATAATGGGGGATGTGTTGTGAATAGCCGCAAGTGGGTTCGACTATTTTTTACGACGTTGTTTCTTGGTGGGGTTAGTACAGTCATTATTGGATTTGTTTTAGAGTGGGACAAGTACGCTAAATTTTTTCAAAATTTCGACGGAAAGGAAATTTTGGCAGTTTCCTTCTGGTTGATGGGTGTAGGATTTATTTTTAGTGTGATAAGTCAAATGGGGTTCTTTGCCTATTTAACAATCCATCGTTTTGGATTAGGGATGTTCAGGTCACCTTCTTTATGGAATATAGTCCAGCTCTTCTTCATTGCATTCGTTTTATTTGATTTTGTGTATTTAAGATCGGTATTGATTGCAAATGGGGAAATTTCATTAGGGAATAACATACTTGTTGCTGGTGTGTTATTTATGTTTGGTGCCATCGTTGCTTATATAAAAAGTAAGGAAACGAATAAAAAGGCATTTGTGCCAGCTTTGTTCTTTATGGTGGTTGTAACAATTCTTGAGTGGGTACCAGCACTTCGAATTAATGATACAGATTGGTTATATTTAATGGTGATACCACTTTTATTATGTAATGCATATCAGTTACTTATATTACATCGTTTAATTGGAAAGACGAGTAAGTCGGCCTAATTAAGAGAGTTTTTACGCAGGGTAGTTGTACGAATGAAAATATCGGGATAAAAAAAGCTCTATTACCTGAACGAAAGGTAGTAGAGCTTTTTATGTGTAAAAAATTATTGGACATCTTTACTTTTCGTACTTGTGTTGGAAATAAGTTGTGATACGGATATTTGCTCATAGCCGTCACTCTTTAATTTCTGTAGAAGCAGTGGTAAAGCTTTATTTGTTTGAAGAGCAGAATCGGATGCATGTAATAAGACGATATCTCCACCTTTTAAATTATTAGAGACGGTGGAAACGATATTGTTTACGCCAGGGTTTTTCCAATCGTTTGAGTTATTACTCCAATGAACGACAGTGTATCCGAGTGATTCTGCTATTTTAAGTGTTGCCTTGTTAAAGTCTCCACTAGGTGGACGCAATAGTTTAATTTGTTTCACACCGAGTTTTGTAAAAACATCTTGTGCTCGCAGAAGATCTCTTCGTATTTCATTTGCCTCTAGAGAAGTGTAGGACGTGTAATTATAACCCATACTACCGATTTCATGTCCATCTTTTATGATGCGTTCAACAACATCAGGGTGTCTTTCTGCCCATGCAGCAGAAAGGAAGAAGGTTGCATTCTTAATATCTCTTTCTTTAAGTGTATCAAGGATTGGAATTGC
>NZ_CP117702.1:155000-257500 GCF_045277205.1 Bacillus sp. A01H
GCTTATCTCCCCCAAGAGTCCACATCGACGGGGAGGTTTGGCACCTCGATGTCGGCTCATCGCATCCTGGGGCTGTAGTCGGTCCCAAGGGTTGGGCTGTTCGCCCATTAAAGCGGTACGCGAGCTGGGTTCAGAACGTCGTGAGACAGTTCGGTCCCTATCCGTCGTGGGCGTAGGAAATTTGAGAGGAGCTGTCCTTAGTACGAGAGGACCGGGATGGACGCACCGCTGGTGTACCAGTTGTTCTGCCAAGGGCATAGCTGGGTAGCTATGTGCGGAAGGGATAAGTGCTGAAAGCATCTAAGCATGAAGCCCCCCTCAAGATGAGATTTCCCATAGCGTAAGCTAGTAAGATCCCTGAAAGATGATCAGGTTGATAGGTTCGAGGTGGAAGCATGGTGACATGTGGAGCTGACGAATACTAATAGATCGAGGACTTAACCATATAATATGTAGCAAATGTTATCTAGTTTTGAAGGAATATATAATTTTCTTCTTGACATTTCGAAAGAAATGTTTATAATGATAAAAGTCTGGTAATGATGGCAGAGAGGTCACACCCGTTCCCATACCGAACACGGAAGTTAAGCTCTCTAGCGCCGATGGTAGTTGGGACCTTGTCCCTGTGAGAGTAGGACGTTGCCAGGCTAATATTATTCCGCAGTAGCTCAGTGGTAGAGCTATCGGCTGTTAACCGATCGGTCGTAGGTTCGAGTCCTACCTGCGGAGCCATTATGCTTCCATAGCTCAGCTGGTAGAGCACTTCCATGGTAAGGAAGAGGTCACCGGTTCAAGCCCGGTTGGAAGCTTGGGAATAGGTTTAAAACTTTTTTGGCCCGTTGGTCAAGTGGTTAAGACACCGCCCTTTCACGGCGGTAACACGGGTTCGAATCCCGTACGGGTCACCACTTTTGGAGGATTAGCTCAGCTGGGAGAGCACCTGCCTTACAAGCAGGGGGTCGGCGGTTCGATCCCGTCATCCTCCACCATATATATTTTAAATGTCGGAGGGGTAGCGAAGTGGCTAAACGCGGCGGACTGTAAATCCGCTCCTTCGGGTTCGGCAGTTCGAATCTGCCCCCCTCCACCATTTTCTTTAAAATAACCTGAGAGGGTTTATTTTTTTGAAAAGATAACCATACTAGTAAATATTAATGGGCTATAGCCAAGCGGTAAGGCAACGGACTTTGACTCCGTCATGCGCTGGTTCGAATCCAGCTAGCCCAGCCATTTACGAGCCATTAGCTCAGTTGGTAGAGCATCTGACTTTTAATCAGAGGGTCGAAGGTTCGAGTCCTTCATGGCTCACCATTTTTGCGGAAGTAGTTCAGTGGTAGAATACAACCTTGCCAAGGTTGGGGTCGCGGGTTCGAATCCCGTCTTCCGCTTAATTACTAAGGGGCCTTAGCTCAGCTGGGAGAGCGCCTGCCTTGCACGCAGGAGGTCAGCGGTTCGATCCCGCTAGGCTCCATCTAATAGAGAAAGCTTACATCATATGATGTAAGCTTTTTTTGTGTTTAAAAAGACAACTTTCATACTTGTCATTTAAAATAGAGAAAACGTGAAAATAAAGGATGGGGATAATTATGAAAGTTGTTATTGCATCTGATTCATATAAAGAAAGCTTAACAGCTATAGAAGTATGTGAAGCTATTGAAAGAGGTTTTGGAGCAATTTTTCCTAAAGCAGAGTACGTAAAAATACCAATTGGAGATGGAGGGGAAGGAACGGTCGATTCCCTTGTTGATGCTACAAGCGGGAGGATTATATCATTTCATGTGACAGGACCGCTTAGAGAGAGCGTACAAGCCTTTTACGGTATGTCTAAAGATAAAAAGACAGCGTTTATTGAAATGGCAGCAGCATCAGGCTTACAACACGTTCCGGCTAAAAAGCGAAACCCACTTATTACGACGACGAAAGGAACAGGAGAACTTATACTACATGCGCTAGACGAAGGAGCTGAGCATATCATTTTAGGACTTGGGGGAAGTGCTACAAATGATGGAGGAGCGGGTATGTTGTCAGCTTTAGGAGTCAAGTTCATAAATGGAAAAGGAGAAGTAATAGAGCCGTCTGGTGGAACGTTACATTCGATTGTCTCTATTGATTTTTCACAAATGGATTCACGCTTAAAGCATATAAAGATAGAAGCAGCATGTGATGTAGATAATCCGTTAGTTGGAATAAAAGGAGCATCTTTCGTATTTGGACGACAAAAGGGTGCGGATGAAGAGATGATGAAAGAGCTGGATGAGAATTTAAAGCATTATGCGCATATCCTTAAACAATACCTATTTTGCGACGTATCTAAAATACCTGGTGCAGGAGCTGCAGGAGGTATGGGTGCAGCTGTTATTGCAGTGCTAAAGGGAGGCTTGCGGAGAGGAATTGAAATTGTATTAGATTATACAAATTTTGATAAGCATATAGAAGGTGCAGATTTAATTATAACTGGCGAAGGGAGAATAGATGAACAAACAGCATATGGAAAGGCACCAGTAGGTGTTGCGGAGCGTGCAAAGCGTCTTCATATTCCTGTCATTGCGATTGGGGGATCAGTATCTCCGAATTACTCGGCTGTTCATGAAAAAGGAGTTGATGCAGTATTTAGTATTACAACAAGTCCGATGACATTAGAGGAGGCATATAAAGTAGCAGAAGAGAATATTGAAATGACAGCAAAGAATATTGCAACAGTGTGGAAAATAGCATCAGAAAAACCCTTCTAAATGCGGGAGTGTTTTTTATTATTATCTAATAATAATGATAGTAGTTGCTTCATTAAGTTAACTTTATACATAGAATAGTCTTAACATTTGGATTTTGAAGCGAATATAAGTGAATAATTTGTATATCCATACAGAAAAATGTCGAGTTGAGTCAGACTATATAAAAGATTTAAAATATTTAGTGAAGGCACAAAAGGGGGATACTATCTATGAAAAAAGAAATCTCAGTTATTGGAGTTCCAATGGATTTAGGGCAGATGCGTCGTGGCGTTGATATGGGACCAAGCGCAATCCGTTATGCAGGTGTAATTGAAAGAATTGAAGAAATTGGATATGACGTTAAAGATATGGGAGATATATGTATAGAGAGAGAAAAAGAAGTAGATGTAAATACAAGCTTAAGAAACCTTACACAAGTTGCAACTGTATGTAACGAATTAGCAAGTAAGGTGGATCATATTATAGAAGAAGGGCGTTTTCCACTTGTATTAGGTGGCGATCATAGTATCGCTATTGGTACATTAGCTGGTGTTGCGAAACATTATAAAAACCTAGGTGTTATTTGGTATGATGCACATGGTGATTTAAATACAGAAGAAACTTCACCATCTGGAAATATTCACGGTATGTCACTTGCAGCAAGTTTAGGGTATGGACATCCCACGCTTGTAGATTTATACGGGGCATATCCAAAGGTGAAAAAAGAGAATGTCGTAATTATCGGTGCACGTGCATTAGATGAAGGAGAAAAAGACTTTATTCGAAATGAAGGTATTAAAGTATTTTCAATGCACGAGATTGATCGTATGGGTATGACGGCTGTTATGGAAGAAACAATCGCGTATTTATCTCATACTGATGGTGTGCATTTATCATTAGATTTAGATGGTCTTGATCCTCACGATGCACCAGGAGTTGGAACACCTGTAATTGGTGGCTTATCTTATCGTGAAAGTCATTTAGCAATGGAGATGTTAGCGGAAGCTGATATTGTTACATCTGCCGAGTTTGTTGAGGTAAATACGATTTTAGATGAGCGAAATAGAACGGCAACAACAGCGGTTGCTTTAATGGGTTCTTTATTCGGTGAAAAACTAAAATAAATGTAAGAAAAGCAACTGAGAAGTTGCTTTTTTTATTTGAAAATAGGCGTATAATAATGATTTATATTATACTGTACGATAAGAATGTTTGACATCTTACCAATTTAGACTAAAGGGGGTTGTTTGTAATTGTCGTTTGTTTCATGTATGGTATAATTAACTAGTTGTTGGAAATACATACAGATAGAGCATAAAACAATATTTCAATATATGGATAGAATTGCTCGTAAGTAGGAGGAAGGGTTAGCATGCCTTTTGAAGATACGACCATTTTGAAATATCTTAGTACGGCATTAGATATTGCCGTTGTATGGTTTATTATATATAAGCTAATTCTCATAATCCGAGGGACGAAAGCTGTTCAACTTTTAAAAGGGATTACAGTTATTATTGTCGTTCGGATGATCAGTATTTTTCTTGAATTGCGAACGCTATATTGGCTAACTGAACAAGTATTAACGTGGGGATTTTTAGCCGTTATTATTATTTTCCAGCCAGAATTGCGAAGAGCGCTTGAGCAGCTAGGACGCGGGAGTTTATTTTCGCGTACTGGAACTCACGAGGATGATGAGCCTGAAATGGTTGCAACAGCGATAGCGAAAGCAACGGAATATATGGGGAAACGTAGAATTGGTGCATTAATTACCTTGTCAAAAGAGACCGGTATGGGTGATTATGTAGAAACGGGTATTCCGCTAAATGCAAACGTATCATCGGAATTACTCATTAATATTTTCATTCCAAACACACCTCTTCACGATGGAGCAGTAATTATGCAAGGAAGTACCATTAAAGCAGCAGCTTGCTATCTTCCGTTATCGGAAAGTCCATTTATTTCTAAAGAGTTAGGAACTAGGCATCGCGCTGCAATGGGAGTTAGTGAAGTTACTGATAGTATTACAGTAGTTGTGTCGGAAGAAACAGGCCAAATTTCTTTAACGAAAAATGGTAAGTTGCATCGTGATTTGAAGACAGAACAACTGAAAGATATGTTGTTATCTGAATTTAGTGCGAACGAAAAAACGACTTCTTCGTCTTTATGGAATTGGAGGAGAAAGCGTCATGGATAAGTTAATGGAGAATCATTGGTTTTTAAAGGGGATCTCATTACTATTGGCGTGTATGCTTTTTATGTCAGCGACTTTAACTGAAAAAAATACGACATCGGGGATACTACCTTTTGCAAATGATGCGAAAGAAACATTAACTAATTATGCTATTAACGTTAAGTATGATGAAGAGAAATATATTGTAAGTGGTATTCCGGCAGAGGGCGTTAAGGTGAAGTTAGAGGGTCCAAAAGCAGCAGTTGCTACGGCAAAAGCGAAAAAACAATTTGATATACCAGTTGATTTGAGAGGTAGCGAAAAAGGAACGTATGAAGTTTCTTTGAAAACGAATGGACTTCCAGATGATGTGAAAGGAACAGTTCAGCCATCAACAATTAAAATTACTCTTCATGAAAAAGCGAGAAAATATGTTCATGTAGACTTGAAATTATCAAATGAGGATCAAATGCCAGCTGGTGCTACTCTCGAAAAATCAAACATTAAACCTGATACGGTTGAGGTAGTTGGGACGAAAGAAGAAATTGAAAGTATTTCATCTGCTAAGGCGTATGTTGATTTAAAAGGTGTTAATAAAACTGTTACAAAAACAGCCGAAGTTACATTATACAATAAAGAAGGAAAACGTTTAAATGTAAGAACAAGTCCATCTAAAATTAGTGTAACGTTGAATGTGGCGACGCAAGCTACGGCCAATAATACTGAAAAAACTGTTCCTATAACATATGCGAAAAAGGGGAGTTTACCGGAAGGATTGGCCGTTACAAATATTAGCGTTGAGCCGAGAGAAGTAACGATAGCAGGTCCAAAAGATATATTGGATAATATACAATCGATAGAGGGGGTCGAAGTAGATCTTAGTCAATTGACAGAGTCTACAACATTCGATACCTCTGTTTTATTACCAAAGGGTGTAACAAGTGCGAAGCCAAATCAAGTAAAGGTTTCAGTAGGCGTACAAAAAACAAAACAAACGAAAACAAGAACGATTGATGGTATATCAATTCAAAAAAATGGACTTTCTAAAGACGTTACGGCCCAGTTACTTTCGCCGCAAGATGGGAAGATAAGCGTTGATATTTCAGGAGAAACAAGTATAGTAGATAAAATAACAGCTGCTCAAATAACAGCAGTGATTAATCTACAAAATGTGTCTCCTGGGACGAAGGATGTTGCTATTCAAGTGGGTGGCCCTGGTAATATTTCAATAGAGCCAAAACAAAAAAGTGCTAAAGTTACAATTGTGAAGAAAGAAAATCCCGATAAAGAAGTACAGGGTAACGGTGAGCAACCAAATTCAAATAATAATAAAGATAATCAAACTGAAAAACCAAAAAATCCTGAACCTGAACCTAAGCCTGATCCAGAAAAGGAAAAGGAAAAGGAGAAGGAATCGGAACAAAATGAAGATAAAGAAACTAGCCAAGAGCCAACAGTAGATAATCAAAAAGAGCCAGAAAAAGGAGCGAATCATAATGGGTAAATATTTTGGTACAGATGGAGTACGCGGGGTTGCGAATAAGGAGTTAACACCTGAATTAGCGTTCAAAATTGGACGTTTTGGTGGTTATGTATTAACAAAAGATACAGACCGTCCAAAAGTAATTATCGGCCGTGATACACGTATATCAGGACATATGTTAGAAGGAGCTTTAGTAGCAGGTCTATTATCAACTGGAGCAGAAGTAATGCGTCTTGGTGTTATTTCTACACCAGGTGTTGCTTATTTAACGAAAGCGTTAGATGCACAAGCTGGTGTTATGATTTCTGCATCTCATAATCCAGTACAAGATAACGGAATTAAATTCTTCGGTTCAGACGGTTTTAAATTAACAGATGAGCAAGAAGCAGAAATTGAAGCTTTATTAGACAAAGAAGTGGATGAATTACCACGTCCAACAGGTACGAACCTTGGGCAAGTGAGTGATTATTTTGAAGGTGGACAAAAGTATTTACAATACATTAAACAAACTGTAGAGGAAGATTTCTCAGGTTTACATATCGCTTTAGATTGTGCGCATGGTGCTACGTCTTCTTTAGCTCCGTACTTATTTGCTGATTTAGAAGCTGATATTTCAACAATGGGAACTTCACCAAACGGTATGAACATTAACGATGGAGTAGGTTCTACGCATCCAGAAGTATTAGCTGAATTAGTAAAAGAAAAAGGTGCTGATATTGGTCTTGCTTTCGATGGTGATGGTGACCGTTTAATCGCTGTAGATGAAAAAGGAAACATTGTTGATGGCGATCAAATTATGTTTATTTGTGCAAAGTACATGAAAGAAACTGGTCAACTAAAGCATAATACAGTTGTTTCAACAGTTATGAGTAACTTAGGTTTCTACAAAGCACTTGAAGCTAACGGTATTACAAGTGATAAAACAGCAGTTGGTGACCGATACGTAATGGAAGAAATGAAGCGCGGAGGTTACAACTTAGGTGGAGAACAATCAGGCCATATTATCTTACTTGATTACATTACAACTGGTGATGGAATGTTAAGTGCACTTCAACTTGTAAACATTATGAAAATGACGAAAAAACCATTATCTGAGCTTGCAGGAGAAATGACAAAATTCCCGCAATTACTAGTAAACGTTCGTGTAACAGATAAAAAACTAGCACTAGAAAACGAAAAAATTAAAGAAATTATTCGTGTTGTAGAGGAAGAAATGAATGGTGATGGCCGCATTCTTGTTCGTCCATCTGGAACAGAACCACTTATTCGTGTAATGGCAGAAGCACCAACACAAGAAGTTTGTGATGCATATGTACATCGCATTGTAGAAGTTGTGAAAGCGGAAGTTGGCGCTGAATAATTTAATAAATTTATTGAAAAGGAGCACAATAAGTGCTCCTTTTTCATATGTTTTATAGATGGTGAAAAAATTTTCATTGACGGTTTATCCATGTTTGTTATAAGATGGTCTTGTTCTTTTTCTCAAAGGAAATATTGTAAATTATAGAAGCGCCAGAACTACAAGTAGTGTAGTTGACGAGGTGGGGTTTATCGAGATTTCGGCGGATGGCTCCCGGTTGTTCATCACAACCGCAAGCTTTTACTTAAATCATTAAGGTGACTTAGTGGACAAAGGTGAAAGTGTGATGAGAGAAAAGGAACGGATACAAACTAGCTGTATAAGTATATACGGACTTAAACCCAATCGAGAGGAAGGTGAAAGCCGTTACAAGCTTACAGGGCTAGCAATATGTAATCCGTTTTTTAGTATAAATAAAAATGGTATCGGACTATGTCGTTACATGTTCGCAGAGCAGTGTAAGCATTTGTAACGGCGACTAAACATGTGTGGAATCGTAGGATTTATTGGAGAGCAAGATGCAAAGGAAATTTTATTAAAAGGTTTAGAAAAGCTAGAATATCGTGGATATGATTCAGCAGGTATTGCAGTACAAGCAGAGAACGGTGTTGTTGTATACAAAGAAAAAGGCCGTATTGCAAAACTTCGCGAAATCGTAGATGAGAACGTAGCAACAAGCGTGGGGATCGGTCACACACGCTGGGCTACACATGGTGTTCCGAGCAAAGTAAACGCGCATCCGCATCAAAGTACATCAAAGCGTTTTACACTAGTTCATAACGGTGTAATTGAAAACTATGAGTTAGTGAAGAAGGAATATTTACAAGATGTCACGTTCGTAAGTGAAACGGATACAGAGGTTATCGTACAGCTTATGGAACAACAAGTGAGCACAGGACTAAGTGTAGAAGAAGCGTTCCGTAATACGCTATCTCTTTTACATGGCTCTTATGCAATCGGATTACTTGATGCTGAAAATCCAAACATGATTTATGTTGCTAAAAACAAAAGCCCGCTATTAGTAGGTGTTGGTGACAACTTTAATGTTGTGGCGAGCGACGCTATGGCGATGTTACAAGTTACAGATCAATTTATTGAATTAATGGATAAAGAAATTGTAATTGTAACGAAAGAAAGTATTACAATTAAAAACTTACAAGGTGAAACGATTGAACGTGCACCGTTTACAGCGGAATTAGACGCAAGTGATATTGAAAAAGGAACATACCCTCATTTCATGCTTAAAGAAATCGATGAGCAACCACTTGTTATCCGTAATATAATTCAAAAGTACCAAGATGAAAATGGCGAGATTGAATTAGATCAAGACATCCGCAATGCGATTTTAGATAGCGATCGTATTTACATCATTGCATGTGGAACAAGTTATCATGCAGGTCTTGTTGGAAAACAATTTATCGAGAAGTTTGCAAAAATGCCAGTTGAAGTGCATGTAGCAAGTGAATTCTCTTATAACATGCCATTATTAACAGAAAGACCATTCTTCATTTACATTTCACAAAGTGGTGAAACAGCTGATAGCCGTGCAGTACTTGTACAAACAAATGAAATGGGTCATAAAGCATTAACAATTACAAACGTACCTGGTTCTACACTTTCTCGTGAAGCGGATTATACACTTCCGTTATACGCGGGACCAGAAATCGCCGTTGCATCAACGAAAGCTTACACAGCACAGCTTGCAGTACTTTCAATTTTAGCTGCAGATATTGCTAAAGCAAAAGGTGAAGTTCTTGGTTTTGACTTAACACACGAACTAGGACTTGTAGCAAATGCAATGGTACAACTTTGTGATCAAAAAGAAGAAATGGACGCATTAGCAAAACAATTTTTAGCAACAACTCGTAACTGTTTCTTCATCGGACGTAGCGTAGACTTCTACGTAGGATTAGAAGGAGCGTTAAAGCTAAAAGAAATCTCTTACATCCAAGCAGAAGGATTTGCTGGAGGAGAATTAAAACACGGTACAATCGCTTTAATCGAAAACGGTACACCAGTTATCGCACTTGCTACACAAGAACACGTAAACCTTGGAATTCGTGGTAACGTGAAAGAAGTAGTAGCACGCGGAGCTAACCCATGTATCATCTCAATGAAGGGCTTAGAAATGGAAGGTGACAGCTTCGTATTACCAGCTGTACACGAAGCACTAGCACCGCTAGTAGCAGTTATTCCATTACAACTTATCTCATACTACGCAGCACTTCACCGCGAGTGTGACGTTGATAAGCCACGTAACTTAGCTAAGTCTGTTACGGTTGAGTAGGAGATTAGTAGGTTAGTAAATATATTGTAGTTTTGAAATAAAGTTAAGACGTTTATAAAAAAGGTGAGATGCTTTATCTCTTTAATCAAAGAATTGTAAATAAGCTATGATCAAACTTTTTTATAAAACATAAACATAAACATAAACCTGTTGGATAAGAAACCATTTTGATTAGACTTTTTCAAAATGGTTTCTTTTTATTCATCATAGAATACGGTTTAACACAGTATTTTTAATCAAACTTTATTTTAAAGCTACACATTGCTTTTTCTTATGGTGAATTTGTTTCTTAGTTATTTCCTGCATTTTATATCATTCACCAATCATGTAATGTTAAGGGAGATGACAAAAGAAAGGAAGAATGTACAAATGAGTATAGTAAAAAACGGAACATTGCAAGTAATTGGAGCAAGCATCTATTATGAGGCGCGTGGCTCGGGTCCAATTCTTCTTTTGATTCATGGTGGGGGTGGTGATGCCGACAAGTTCCATAATGTCGCCGACCATCTTGCTAAATGGTATACCGTTGTTACTTACGATCGTCGTGGTCATTCCCGTAGCAATCTCGTCAATAAAAATGAGGATTACCATGTGCACACGCATAGCGAAGATGCTCATCGGTTGCTAGCTAATCTGACCAAAGAACCGGCTTATGTATTCGGAAGTAGTTCTGGTGCTGTTATCGGACTTGATTTGTGCATACGTCATCCTGAGCAGGTACAGTTACTAATTCCACACGAACCGGTTTTATTACAACTTTTATCTGAAAATGAGTTGAAGCAGGCTATAAATTTCATGGAAGACCTTAAAGGGAATCATCAAAGTGAGGTCATGAAGTTATTGTCAAATATTGATGATAGTAATTCCGAACCATCGAAGGATATGCTAACAGAGCGACTACTTGGCAATTCGATGTATTTCACTGATTATGAAATCCCGGGAATTCTCAGCTATACTTTAAATATCGATGCATTAAAGTCCCTATTAAAACCTGCATCGATACAGGTACGTCCAGCTGGTGGAAGTATTTCAAGAGAAACTTTTCCTTATCATTGCGCATTCAACTTAGCAGAACACCTCGGAACAGAATTCGCAGAGTTTCCAGGACATCATGTGGGTTATAACACAGTGCATCATAAAGAGTTTGCTGAGAGGTTACATGATGTTATTGAGAATTAATCGGGAAACTATCAATGAGCAGTGTATAAACACAATAGCGCGAATAGATATTCATGGAGTTACAAGACAATACGTAATTTAGGGTTTTGTCTATATGTCTAAATTAATTTCAAAGCATCAGCAGAATATGAACAACTAAAAAAGCAGCTACCTCTCCATTTAAAGGTAGCTGCTTCTTTTTACATAGATTCTATAATTATTTGTCTTTCATACCACTTGTTTAGTTTTCCATTTCCTAAATCTTCTTTATCAACAATAATAGTTTTGGGGTGACTTGATTTGTTAGCTTAATAATTATGGGCTTTCCTCTAATAGAACCAACGCGAACAATAAAAGCGCTTGCATAATTAGAAATCCGAGTTATAATACTTGTATACAAGTATACTTGATTAACACGAGGTGGATTTATGACGAAATCAATGGAATTTCTTTATCCTGAAAAATGGCTTTCAAAAGCTTCTACAGGTGATCGTGTTGCGAGCGAATTGAGAATGCGCATTATTGCAGGTGCGATTGAAAGCGGTACCATCCTGTCAGAAAATAAAATAGCTGCCGATTTTTCTGTAAGTCGGTCACCCGTTCGTGAAGCATTAAAATTACTAGCTTCTGAAAATATTATTCGCTTAGAAAGAATGGGCGCAGTTGTCATTGGTTTAACCGAGAAAGAAATTGAAGAAATATATGATGTTCGTTTACTTATAGAAACGTTTATCTTTGAGCGACTTGGAAAGATGGACACAAATGATTTAGTAAGAGAACTAAATAAAATAATGGAAATGATGAGAATCGCCATTAAGTATCATGATTCTGATGAATTTTCTTATCAAGATCTCTTATTCCATGAAACGATTATTCGAACCATTGAGCATTCCTACATCCTGATGATTTGGAATAATTTAAAGCCTGTTATGGAAAGCTTAATCCTTTTATCAATGCGTACTCGTTTCAAGGAAAAGTACGAAGATTTTGAACGGATTATTAAAAATCATGAGCTTTATATAAAAGCAATCGAATCAAAAGATCGAGCCCTCATGATTAAGGCCTTACATCAAAACTTTGATGATGTTCAAGGGAAAGTCGAAGACCTCTGGATGTCACAACAAATGTTATCTAAAGGAGTTGAGCAAGGACATGAGTAGCTATATGTTAGGTATAGATATCGGTACAACAAGTACGAAAGCAGTTTTATTTACTGAAAAAGGCGAAGTCATTCAAACCGAGAATATTGGTTATCCACTTCGCACACCGGATATATCCACAGCGGAACAAGATCCAGAAGAGATTTTCCAAGCTGTTTTACAAGCGATATCAAATATAACGAAACAGCATTCAGATAAAAAACCATCGTTTATTTCATTTAGCAGTGCTATGCATAGTGTCATTGCCATGGATGAAAATGATCAGCCGCTGACACCTTGTATCACTTGGGCAGATAATCGTAGTGAAGCATGGGCACATAAAATCAAAGATGAACTGAATGGCCATACAGTTTATAGACGAACAGGAACACCTATTCACCCAATGTCACCATTAAGTAAAATTACATGGATTGTGAATGACCATCCGGAAATTGCGATTAGAACGAAAAAATATATTGGAATCAAAGAATATATCTTCAAAAAATTCTTTGATCAATATGTTGTTGATCATTCCATCGCCTCGTGCATGGGTATGATGAACTTAAAAACGCTAGATTGGGATGAGGAAGCTTTAAAAATTGCTGGTATAACCTCAGCTCAATTATCTAAACTCGTACCAACCACCAAAATATTCAGCAACTGCAATCCAGATTTAGCCCAAAAGATTGGTATCGATTCCCAAACATCGTTTGTCATTGGTGCCAGTGATGGGGTGCTTTCTAATCTAGGTGTGAATGCAATTCGGAAAGGGGAGATTGCTGTCACAATTGGAACAAGTGGTGCTATTCGGACCATCATTGATAAACCACAAACAGATAAAAAAGGAAGAATATTTTGTTATGCCTTAACAGAAAAGCATTGGGTAATTGGTGGACCAGTAAACAATGGAGGGATGGTCCTTCGCTGGATTCGTGATGAACTTGCTTCATCAGAAGTAGAAACTGCGAAAAGACTAGGAATTGATCCATACGATGTATTAACTAAAATAGCAGAACGCGTGAGACCTGGTGCAGACGGATTATTATTCCATCCGTACCTCGCAGGGGAACGTGCACCATTATGGAATCCAGATGTACGTGGCTCCTTCTTCGGTTTAACGATGTCACATAAGAAGGAACATATGATTCGTGCAGCTTTAGAAGGTGTTATATATAATTTATACACTGTATTTTTAGCATTAACAGAATGTATGGATGGTCCTGTAACTCGTATTCAAGCAACAGGCGGTTTCGCAAGGTCTGACGTTTGGCGACAGATGATGTCCGATATTTTTGCATCTGAAGTCGTTGTTCCAAAGAGCTACGAAAGCTCTTGTCTAGGCGCATGTATATTAGGTCTCTATGCCACAGGAAAAATTGATTCTTTTGAAATCGTTTCCGAAATGGTTGGTAGTACCTACAAACATACACCGAAAGAAGAAGCAACAAAAGAATACAGACAATTACTGCCTATATTTATTAACCTATCAAGGGCACTAGAAGACGATTATACACGCATTGCAAATTATCAAAGAAATTTAATAAAGTAAAATTTTCATCAGTAATCCCCCACGCCTCGCTTCTATCTAAAACACGAGGTGGGGGCCTTACTGCCCACGAATAGCGGGATAAATACAAATACAGCTAAGATTAGGGGGGAACTACGATGCCATTAGTCATTGTAGCAATTGGGATTTTAGCATTACTTTTACTGATTATGCGCTTTAAATTAAACACCTTTATTTCATTAATCATTGTATCAGTCGGGGTTGCTTTAGCACTTGGAATGCCACCAGAAAAGATTTTTAAAACCATTGAAGCGGGATTAGGCGGAACACTTGGGCACTTAGCACTCGTTTTTGGACTTGGTGCGATGTTAGGTAAGTTGCTTTCAGATTCTGGGGGTGCACAACGCATTGCCATGACCCTTGTGAAAAAATTTGGTGAAAAGAACATTCAATGGGCTGTTGTGACTGCCTCATTTATTATCGGGATTGCATTATTTTTTGAAGTAGGATTAGTATTATTAATTCCGATTGTATTTGCAATTTCAAGAGAATTAAAAGTTTCTATCTTATATCTCGGTATTTCGATGGCAGCTGCTTTATCTGTAACACACGGATTTTTACCACCACACCCAGGACCAACTGCTATCGCTGGTGAATTGCATGCAAACATCGGTGAAGTATTACTTTATGGTTTTATGATAGCGGTTCCAACGGTTGTGTTAGCTGGACCTGTATTTACTAAACTTGCAAAAAAACTAGTACCTGAGGCGTTCACAAAAACCGGTAATATACAATCATTAGGTGATCAGAAAGTATTTAAACTTGAAGAAACTCCTGGTTTTGGAATCAGTGTTTTTACCGCTTTACTGCCTGTTCTTTTAATGGCAGTCGCTACAATTATTACTTTGTTGCAAAAAACAATGGGATTCAAAGATAATAGTTTACTAGCAACGATCGAGTTTATTGGGAATGCAGATACTGCCATGTTGATATCCTTACTAGTTGCGATCTATACAATGGGATTGGCAAGAAATATTCCAATCAAAAACGTGATGGAATCTTGTACAACAGCGATCTCGAATATTGGGATGATGCTCTTAATTATTGGTGGAGGCGGCGCTTTCAAACAAGTATTAATTGATGGCGGCGTTGGTAACTATGTAGCCGAATTATTCAAAGGAACTTCCTTATCACCGATCTTGCTCGCATGGATTATCGCTGCCATCTTACGTATTTCATTGGGGTCTGCTACGGTTGCTGCATTAACAACTGTCGGTTTAGTGATTCCGATGTTAGGCCAATCTGATGTTAACCTTGCTTTAGTTGTCCTTGCAACAGGGGCTGGTAGTTTAATTGCTTCACACGTGAACGATGCTGGTTTCTGGATGTTCAAAGAGTACTTTGGTTTAAGCATGAAAGAAACATTTGCAACATGGACTTTACTTGAGACTATCGTTTCTGTAGCCGGATTAGGGTTTACTTTATTATTAAGTTTATTTGTATAGATCTTTCTAAACAGTAAAAGGGATACGGAAGCTGTTTAATGTGATTTTTCATAATTAACCAGTTATTTTTCATGATTGATTAATAAGGATGAAAATTTCTCTTTATTTTTTAACTTGATAGTGATGTGCCGTGTCCCTTTAACCTTTTGCACGAATACTGGCAGAGCCTATTGAAATGAAAAAGTTGGATTATTTGATTAAAATGTTATTTTAGGTATATATACTATAATACAGAGTAACATACATGGAAAGGAACGATAGAATATGGAAAAGTTACAAATTGGAGTTGTTGGTGTGGGCGTTATGGGAAAAAGCCTCGCACTTAACTTTGAGAGTAAAGGGTATTCTGTTGCCCTATATGATATTTCAAAGGAAAAAGTTGATGAAACCATTGAGGAAAACCGTGGTAAAAACTTAGTTGGTACTCATATAGTTGAAGAGTTTGTTAACTCACTCGAATCACCTAGAAAGATTTTATTAATGGTTAATGCGGGGGAAATTACAGATAAAGCGATTGATTCTCTAGTCCCTCACCTCGATAAAGGCGATATTTTAATTGACGGTGGTAATACATACTTTGTCGATACAATTCGCCGAAACAAACGTCTTGCCGAAGAAGGAATCAATTTCATCGGGGCAGGTGTGTCAGGCGGCGAAGAGGGTGCATTGAAGGGACCATCTATTATGCCAGGCGGACAGAAGGATGCATACGAAAAAGTAAAGGATATGCTTGAAAACATCTCTGCAAAAGTGAATAACGAGCCTTGCTGTTCTTATATCGGACCTAATGGGGCAGGACACTATGTAAAGATGGTTCATAATGGTATTGAGTATGGAGATATGCAATTAATTTGTGAAGCATATTTCTTCTTGAAACAAACACTAGATTTGACTGCAGAAGAGTTCCATGAAATATTTGCTGAATGGAATAAAGGTGAACTGAACAGCTATCTAATTGAGATTACAGCCGATATTTTCAAGAAGAAAGATGAAGAAACTGGTAAGCCATTGGTGGATGTTATTCTTGATACTGCAGGACAAAAGGGTACAGGGAAATGGACAAGTCAAAGCGCACTTGATTTAGGTATCTCTCTGCCTATTATCACGGAATCTGTATTTGCACGTTGCATTTCTGCTTTAAAAGAAGAGCGTGTGAACGCAAGCAAAGTTTTATCTGGACCTAAAGATAAAACGGCAATTGGAGTTGAAAAAGCCGAATTAATTGAAGCGGTGCGCCAAGCTTTATATATGAGTAAAATTTGTTCTTATGCACAAGGATTCACGCAATTGAAGGCAGCTTCTGAGGAATATGATTGGAACCTTGATTTTGGCAGCATTTCTATGCTTTGGAGAGGCGGATGTATTATCCGTGCTGCCTTTTTACAGAACATTAAAGAGGCTTATGAGACTAACACTGACCTACCGAACCTTTTACTTGATCCATACTTTAAAGAAATTGTAGAGTCATATCAAGGTGGATTACGCCAAATTATCTCAATGGCGGTACAACAGGGCATTCCGATACCTGCATTTTCAGCAGCAATTTCTTATTATGACAGCTATCGTACTGCCAAACTACCTGCAAACTTGTTGCAAGCGCAGCGCGATTATTTTGGAGCGCATACGTATAAACGAGTAGATAAAGAAGGTACATTCCATACAAAATGGATATAAAATAAAAAATGGACTAAGATTAAATTCTTAGTCCATTTTTCATTCCACAATTCGTAGGCTATAAGACTCTTACTGATGGAAGTTCACTTTAAACGAATGTATGAATCAAAATGCGTTTATTTTTCCCATTTAGATGAAAACCACATAATCTTTAATTTGAGTGGATAGAACTCTATAGATTAAAGTTTTACTTTATCGGATTCACTTTTATTTATCTGAATTTTCCGTTACTATTTTAAGTATTCGTGAACAATTTCCTTTATTACGACAAAAAAAGACGAGAGATTTATGGACATTACAAGGGGGCATATTGATGAAAGTGAGTGAAAAAACATATTTAAGTATAGAAGAGATTATTTCATTACCAACCTTATCAAGTACCAATATAAGCGATGATGGCAAAAATGTAGCATTTGTTAAGAGGACAGCTAACTGGAAAGACAATACATATAGAAATCATGCATGGATATATGAAAAAGGTAAAGGGCAGAGTTATCCATTAACAAATGGGGATATAGATAGTACATGCCCGTTATGGTCTCCAAATTCTAGGGATATTGCATACCTTAGCCCTGTTGGTAATGGGAAAAATCAAATCTTTGTTAAGTCATTAGATGGTTATGGTGGGGTGCAAATTACTAATGAGGAAGAAGGAATCAGTATATTCAAATGGAATCCTACCGGTAAAGGTTTTTATTATATTACACAGTCAAAAGAATGTGAGGAAATAAAGAAACGTAAGGAGCTATATGGAGATTTTCAACATGTAGGTAAGGAACATCAAAATAATTGTTTATGCTACGTTGAAATAGAAAAAGTGATACAAAATGATAAAGAGGAACGAGAGATTAACGGTGTTTATCAATTAACTGATGGTAAGGATTTTTATATCCATGACTTTGATATTTCAAATGATGGGAAAAAAGTTGTATGTATGGCTACACCAAGCCTAAACGATTATATGAATGGTGATCTATACATATTAGATGTTGAAGCTGAGGAACTACAAAAGATGAATGTAGATAGGTTGTTGGGCGGGAGCGTTTGCTTTTCTCCTGAGGGCAACAAAATATGTTACTCAGCAAGCATAAGAGAGAAGGAGTATTATAGAAGCCATATACAAGAGAGTACATTAGAGATATATGATATGAATACTGGAGAGGTACTTCAGCCCTTAACAAACTTTGATAGTACGGTTATGCCATTACAGTGGACAGCTAAAGGGATTTTAATTAGATGGCAGGATAAAACGAATTATCGTATTGGATTACTAGCTGAAGATGGCACTATGGAAGTATTAAGTGACAACGTAGATGGTTTTATAATGGATGCTTCTATAACAAAGGATGGAAATCATATAACCTATAGTAAAGCTATAACAAATGAGACCTTTGAAATCTATTTGGACGATAAAAAAATAACGAATGAAAATAGCTTTTTCGAAGGGAAGCTTAAAAGCAACAGGGAAATCATCTCATGGCAAAGTAGTGATGGTCTTAAAATAGAGGGTGTTTTATCAAGACCAGTAGAGTTTGACTCAAATAAAAAATATCCTTTATTAGTAGTAATTCACGGAGGTCCGGCTTGGGCATCTTTTCCGATATTTTCAGACTGCTTCAATGAGAAATATCCGATTGAACAGTTTGTTGAAAAAGGCTTTATCGTTTTAGAGCCAAACTATAGAGGAAGTTCTGGTTATGGCAATGAATTTTTAAAAGCGAACTACAGAAAACAAGGACTTGCTGATTACGATGATGTTATATCTGGAGTGGATGAACTAGTTGAAAAAGGGATTGTAGATAAAGATAGAGTAGGAGTTATGGGATGGAGTAACGGAGGATATATATCAGCTTTCTGTGCTACATTTAGTAGCAGATTTAAGGCAATTTCAGTTGGGGGCGGAATTACGAACTGGAGTACTCATTACGTAAATACAGATATCCCTTACTTTATTAGAATGTATTTAGGAAATACTCCATGGAATGATCCAGATATATATACGAAAACATCACCAATGACGTATATTAAATCAGCTTGTACGCCTACGTTAATTCAACATGGCGAAAAGGATGCAAGAATTCCAGTTACAAATGCATATGAGTTATATGAAGGATTAAGAGATATGGAAGTTGATACAGAACTAATTATATTTAAAGAAATGGCATATAGTTCTGACCAACCAGGAGTTCATTTGGCTATTATGAAGCAGAATTTGATGTGGTTTTCACATTATATTCTTGGGGAAAGTATGAAAGATTTTAGAACTATATAATAGATATCCGCGCAGGGATTTTCCGTTGGGTAATCGGGTCAGATTGTTGAAAAAGAGATTCAACAAATTATATAATTTGTTGTAAACTAAACTATTATTGAAGAGATTTAAGTGAGTATAAAGAAACTTAATTCGGAGGACGAATATGACAGCGAATAAAAATGAGTTATCTGTAGAACAACGTGAAGAACTAATAAAAGTATTACAAGCTCGTTTTGAGAAAAACATGAACCGCCATGAAGGTCTTGAATGGGCTAAAGTTGAAGCGAAGATAGAAGCTAATGCTGAAAAATTATGGTCACTTAATGAAATGGAAGTAACAGGCGGTGAGCCGGATGTTGTTGGATATGACAAAGAGAAGGACGAGTATACTTTCTATGATTGTTCAAAGGAGAGTCCTAAAGGTCGTAGAAGCCTTTGTTATGATCTTGAAGCGTTAGAATCAAGAAAGAAGCATAAACCAGAAAATAACGCTATTGATGTGGCAGCCGCTATGGGTATTGAACTATTAACTGAAGAACAATATCGAGAGTTACAACAACTTGGAGATTTTGATATGAAATCATCAAGCTGGGTACAAACACCTTCAGATATTCGAGAACTCGGTGGTGCGCTATTTTGCGATTATCGCTTCGGACATGTTTTCGTGTACCACAATGGAGCAGACTCTTATTATGCTGCCAGAGGTTTTCGTGGCTCGTTAAGAGTTTAAATTTGGAGTAAATAAAAAAGAGCCTATACGCAGGCTCTTTTTCTTATTTATATTTTAAGAGTAAACCGTTACTACGCAGTTTTACTTAATTTATATGTTCCGTGGTTGTTTTTACGGAAAAGTTTTGGGAAAACATAGCCATCTAATCCAATGCGTCCAGCATTCTGTCCTGCAACTAAAATGAACATAGTCAAAATAAGCAGGTTTGGATTTACACTAACAGTTCCGCTTAATAAAAATGAAAGATTCATTATGATTCCGAAAAATGCAGCTGTTTTTGTTAATCCGCCTAAAATTAAACCTAGACCTACTAAAATTTCTCCCCATTGAACTAAAAAGCTAAATAGGTCTACGTTTGGAAGAACAAAATGTTGAAGAAAATCTGCCCACCAACTTTGTACTGCAGGATGGTCACCTGATGCTTGAGCAATAGCGCCCTTTAGAAAACCACTTGCGTCAAAAGATTGTCCAAAGACTTTGCCGATTCCAGCAGCGAGCCATGTATATCCTATGTAAAGTCGTAAAAATAATAATATGAAAGTAGCACGTTTATCAGTTCTTAAAAAATTGATAACCATTGAAATCCCTCCAATATTGTATTTACAAGTTTATTATATATCCATTGTGAAAAAATTCACAATGGATAAAGTGTGAACAAAAGTAGTGTTTTTTGATGAAAATAAAGAAGGCATATAACAATCATATGTTATATGCCTTCTCTACTTTATTTAGGTAATGTAAATTTAGCTTTTTTACCTTGTGAAATATCTTTAGCTTCTTTATTTCTCATAGGTCCTAACTCAATCTCAAAGCTTTTATCTTTCCAAATCTTTTCATACTGCTCTTGATCTAAAATAAATACTTGCAGTAACTCTCCAGATGTTCCTGTTTTGACTGCAGCGTTATAGTCGTAATTTAGTAGCATACCTTCATTAATTGTATATTGTGTACCATCATTCACTCTTAATGTAGAGCTTATAGGAGATAATGAAACGTCTTGAGTATCTTTGTTATCAAGCTTGAATTTCACTGTTAATAGAACAATACCATTTTTGAAATTTGCAAAGCGTGGTGCTTCGACGGAATTTGGTGTGAATTGAGTAAATTGGTATCCGTCTAATGTAACATGAACAGCACCTAATTCTTGGCTGTTATTAATACTTGATTTCTCTTTTAACATTTTTTTATCGCCCATGTTATTAGCTGTAGCTTTATCTTGGTAGAAAGTTTTATCTGTTGCAACCTTTTCAGCACCTTGTTTATTTAAACTTAATGAAAAGCTTCCAGGGCTTCCGATTGGAGCATCGAATTTTCCTTTATTAGCTTGTGCAGTTGGGACTGTGACTGAGACTGTTGAGAGACTTGAAATTTTTTCTAGATCATCTTTTCCGAATGGATACGCGATATAACCAGAAATGGTTTCTCCTGCTTTTACTAAGTAATCATTCGTTGGAGCAAGCTTAGTTGGCAGCTGATCTTCTTTTGGAATTAAGTCTTTATAGTTACTATATACTTTCTGCGCACCAGTAAATGACATGTCCAATGCTGGCATATAATAAATATCTTTAGCTGAACTATTTTTTACGCTATAGTTCACAAGAATAACTCCGCCCTCTGTTTGACGGTTAAATGGAATGTTAAAGTCCGTATGGAATCCATTTAATTCAACTAATGTATAGCTGTTCATCGATACTGAAACATCTTCAGCTTTATAAACTTGTGGTTCCTTATTTTCAAAAAGAACTTTTGTTTTACCACCTGTTTCTTTTTCCATGTAGGAAATAAGTTTAGAATAATCGCTGGAGCTAGTAGCGGTATTTTCCGTCTTTTTATCTTCAGTTTTCTTGTTTTCGGATTTTTTATCTTCAGGTTTATTTTCTTTCGTCGTATCCGTTTTTTCCGTTTTGCTTTCTTTTGTTGCATTTTCTTTTTGTTCTTTATTTGTCGTATCGCTTTGACCACAGCCGGTTATTACAAAAGCTGCTACGATTACTGCAGAAAATAAAGAAAGTAATTTTTTGGACATGTTTCTTCCCCCTATTTGTTTAAAACTAAACTCTCACATTAGCCCCACATTTTATTATAAGAAGGCTAGTAAATATTTACCAGTGTTTTTTTCTGATTATTTCCGTTATTTCAATATTATAATATAATAAATTTGATAGAAGTTTGGAATGGAATATTGGTTTTTATTTTTTATCATTTAAAATATTACATCATATTGTTAAGATAGAAATAGAGGTATATGGAAAGGAGACAAGGACTCAATATGTGGATGAGCTTGTAATGATTCGAAACTAGATAGATAAATTTTTCTCTCGTAAGTGAGGGTTTATTTAGCTATCTGTAAATCATGCAAGGACTGCATATTCGGCCTGTACATCCCTTTTGTAAGGATAATGTGTAGGGAAATTCATATCTCTTATATAAAGTATGCGTCCTTTAAATTGGAGGAGTATATGATGAATCAATTAAAACATAAAGTAGCAGTTGTTACAGGCGTAAGTCGTTTAGATGGTATAGGCGCAGCAATTTGTAAAGAATTAGCTGAAGCAGGATACGATATATTTTTTACGTATTGGACAGAGTATGATAAAGAGATGCCTTGGGGCGTTGATCAAAGTGAACAAATACAATTACAAGAAGAGTTACTAAAAAACGGTGTGAAAGTATCGAGTATGGAGTTAGATTTAACTCAGAATGATGCACCGAAAGAGCTTATAAATAAAGTTACTGAACAACTAGGCTACCCTCATATATTAATTAATAATGCAGCGTATTCTACGAATAATGATTTCTCTAATTTGACTGCTGAAGAATTAGATAAGCACTACATGGTCAATATTCGTGCGACTACATTATTAAGTAGTCAATTTGCCCGAGGGTTTGATAAGAAATCTGGTGGTAGAATTGTGAATATGACTTCGGGACAATTTCAAGGGCCTATGGTTGGAGAACTAGCGTATGCAACAACGAAGGGGGCTATTGATGCTCTTACTAGTTCGTTGTCAGCCGAGGTAGCTCATTTAGGAATAACAGTGAATGCAATTAACCCAGGTCCAACTGATACAGGCTGGATGACTGAAGAGATAAAGCGAGGATTAAAACCGATGTTTCCATTTGGTAGAATTGGTGAACCAAAGGATGCAGCAAGACTTATTAAGTTTTTAGTAAGTGAAGAAGCGGAATGGATTACTGGACAAGTTATTCATTCAGAAGGTGGATTCAAAAGGTAAAAAGAAGGTATCTCACCAGGGTGAGATACCTTCTTTTTTAATCTTTCTTCAATCTTCGCGCAATACCATTCCCTAAAGACTGTAATCCTTGAACGAGGATAATTAAAATAAAGACAGTTGCATACATTACTTCAGGTTCATAGCGTAAATGTCCGAATCGATATGCTAAATCCCTTAGCCCACCAGCGCCTACAAGACCAGCCATTGCTGTTGCGCCGATTAAGCCAATCGTTGCAATTGTTAATCCAAGTACAAGGGAGGGACGAGCTTCTTTCACCATGACGTGCCAAATAATTTTTATAGTAGAAACGCCCATCGCTTGGTAAGCTTCAATCACACCACGATCGACTTCTAATAATGCGGTCTCCATCAATCTTGCGATATAGGGAGCAGTGAAGACGACAAGCGGTACGATAACACCTTGTACACCAATGGATGTTCCCATTAGAAATTTTGTAAAAGGTAGAATGAAGAATAATAGGATGATAAATGGAAGAGAGCGAATGATATTAATAATTGTATTAAGAATTGGATAAATGATTTTGTTTTCTCGCTGTCCACCAGGTCTCGTTAAAACAAGTGTGACACCAAGTGGCAGTGCAATAAGGATCGAGATGAGTAATGAAATAGATGTCATTTGAAAAGTTTGTATGGTCGCCTCCCATATAACTTTACCCCATTCATCCAAAAAGGACTTGTTTTCCATGGTCTGTTCTACCTCCTTCTACGATGATTCCCTGTTCTTGTAAAAATGATAAAGCACGGTTGATTTCATTTTGTTCCCCTTGCATATGGATGATAAGTTTCCCGTATGCTTCATGTTTTAATTGAGTAATATTACCGGATAAAATATTCGGATATACTTGGAATCGTTTTGTAGCGACAGCTAATGCTGGTTCTCCTGAAGAATTTCCTATAAAAGAAAGAGTTACAATTTCACCAGTAGTTTGAAGTTCTTTTTGTACCTCTTCTGGAATTTTCGCTGCAAATGCGCTATTTACAAATTTCTTCGTTGTTACATGTTGTGGGTTTGTAAAAATATCTTTCACAGTCCCGCTTTCAACTACTGCTCCATGTTCCATAACAGCAACTCGGTCGCATATACGCTGGATGACATTCATTTCATGTGTAATTAATAAAATTGTAATCCCGATTTCCTCATTAATCTTTAATAATAGGTCAAGAATAGAATCAGTTGTTTCTGGATCTAAAGCGCTCGTTGCTTCATCACTTAATAACACTTCCGGTTCATGTGATAGCGCACGCGCGATGGCTACACGTTGTTTCTGGCCACCAGAAAGTTCACTTGGATAGGCGTCTTTTCGATTAAAGAGATCGACAATACGTAAATACTTTTCTACCCTTTTTTCAATTTCTACTTTTGGAATGCCAGCAAGGCGTAAAGGTAGTGCGATATTTTCATAGACGGTAACGGTTTTAAGTAAATTGAACCCTTGAAAAATCATCCCGATTTTTTGTCTCGCTTTTGCTAGTTCTTTTGTAGACAGTGTTGTTAAATCTTGCTCGTTTACAATAATATTTCCTGTTGTTGGTTTTTCTAATAAATTTACACAGCGAATTAATGTACTTTTGCCAGCGCCGCTATATCCAATGATTCCAAATACTTCGCCCTTTTTTACTTGGAGGGAAGTAGACTTAAGAGCTTCCACATTCCCCTTTTTTGTTGTAAATACTTTGGATACATTTTTTAATTCAATCATTATCGTCAGCTCCTACCAAGACGGTAAAACAGAACCATCAAATTTTTTATCGATAAATTCTTTTACTTCTTTAGATTGATAAGCTTTCTTTAATTTATTTACAACAGCATCATCTTTATTTTCAGTACGAACAACGACCCAGTTTACATATGGTGAATCTTTTCCTTCGCGGAAGATAGAATCTTTCGCAGGGCTTAATTTTGCACCTAATGCAAAGTTTGTATTAATGGCAGCTGCTTTCACTTCACTTAGTTGTGTTGGTAATTGAGATGCCTCTAATTCAACGATCTTTAAATTTTTTGGATTTTCAATTACATCTTTTGCAGTCGCTTTTTCTGTCGCTTTTGGATCCACTTTTAAAACCCCTGCTTTTTCAAATAGTTTTAAAGCTCGAAGTTCATTCGTTGGATCATTTGGTACAGCAATTGCATCGCCCTCTTTTAATTCTTTTACATCCTTTAAGCTTTTTGAATATACGCCCATAGGGAATGTTACTGTTGAAAATACTTCAGTTAATTTCATATTACGTTCAGCTTTAAATACGTCTAAATATGATTTTGTTTGATAGCTATTTACATCAAGGCTTTTTTCATCGAGGGATACGTTCGGTGCTACATAATCATTAAATACTTTTATATCAATTTCGAGACCGTCTTTCGCTGCTACTTCTTTTACCTTTTCAAAAATTTGTTCATGTGGCCCTCCTGTTACACCGACAGTAATCTTTTTCTCATCTAACGCTTTTACTTCTTTATCTGAACTCCCGCTACATGCGCTTAATAATAATACAGCCCCACTTACAATGCTTAATAATACTTTCTTCATCTATAATTCCCCCTTAAATATACGTTCCAAAATAAAAAGCACCTCTCAAAAATAAGAGAGGTGCCGAATAGACAAAATAGATTCCTCTCTTATCTTCCAAAACGAGAACTCGTTTTGCAGGAATTAGCACCTTAGCTTATACGTTATAAGCTCGGTTGCCGGGCATCATCGGGCCAGTCCCTCCGCCACTCTTGATAAGAGTATGTGTATGTAGTTTTTTTAATATGGTACTAATAGTAAATCTTGCAAAAAGAATTGTCAACTTTATTTTCTGAATATATTTTATTTTAAGGTAATCGAAACGTTCCCCTTTTTATGCCCTTTTTCTACATATATATGAGCTTCAGCAATTTCTTCTAATCGGTAAGTTCTATCAATAACAGGCTTTAAATTTTCTGTTTCAGTTAGTTTTTTTAGTAGAAACATATCTTCTTTACTTACCTTTGCCATCATTCCATTAACAGATACATATATTCCATTAGGTGTTAATAATTGTTTACAAAGGGATTTTTTATATTTTCCAACTGCATCAAATATAACATCATAGTATTCCCCCTGCTTAGTAAAATCTTCTTTCGTATAATCGATTACTTTGTCAGCCCCTAAAGATTGCACGAGTTCAAAATTTGAATGACTACAAACAGCTGTAACGGTTGCGCCGAAATATTTAGCAAGTTGTACGGCAGCTGTTCCTACTGATCCAGATGCGCCATATATTAGTACTTGTTGCCCCCTTTTTATACGGGCCTTTCTTAGGAAGTGTAGTGCCGAAGTTGCGCCAAAGGGAATAACTGCTGCTTCCTCATACGTTACATTGGTAGGTTTTAATGCTACTAATCCACTTTCATGTACACATGTATATTCTGCATAACCACCGACATTAAGCTCTGTTAATGCAAAAATTTGATCTCCTTTTTTAAATTGAGTTACATCTGTTCCTATTTCTTCGATTTCGCCGGATAACTCTACACCGAGTATAGGCTTTCTCGGTTTTCTAAAACCTAATATGATTCGCATAGGAATCCAAAATAAGAGAGGGCTATTAAACCCACGTATTCTACAATCTCCAGTCGTTACACTCGTTGCGTGAATCTTGACTAATACTTCGTTCTTTTTAGGTATAGGTTTCTCTATATTTTGAAGCTGAAGAACGTTAGGTGGTCCATACTGTGTGCAAATGATCGCCTTCATAATGACCTCCTGAAATGAGTTGTCGTTATTTACATCATATTTAAACTCTTCATTAAACATGTCGCTATATAGCGAATATAGATTGAAATTTATATAGATTTCATAGGAAAAGAGATGATATTATTTTGGGAAAGGGGGGCGGAATTATGAAAAAAATTATTTTTATTTCAAGTTTAGTGCTTGCAATCAGTCTAGGGGTAGGATGTAGTAATGAGAAAACAGCAAAGACGGATGAGCCGAAAAAAGAATCCGTTCAAAAAGAAAAGGAATTAACGGCGAAAGATGTTTTCAAGAAAACGAATGAAGCTTTTAAAAATGAAGAACATGTAACGATGACATATGGTGTAGGGGTAAAAGCTGAGGGAACAGAGATGGATATATTAAAGGCTAAGATGCAATTAGAGCCAAAGACAAAGAATTCTCGTTCTGAAATGAATATTTCCGGTACAGATGTTGTAGTGTATACTGTGGATGGTAAAGTTGCTGGTGAGGTAAAAAACCCTAATACAGGAGAAGTTATAACCGTACCAGAGGAGCAATTAAACGCTGGTGGAATGAAAGCGACTCAAGATATTATAGATAAATTAGAAGTACCGGAAGTAGTTTTAGATAAAATGAAGCTGGAGAAAAGCGGAGATAAATATAAACTGAAATTTACATTAAAAGGGCAAGAAACAGAAAGTATGTTAACTAGCATGGATGAAACGCAGAAGAAAATGTTACAAGCACAAAATGCGAAGATAGAAGAAGTGGATGCAGAATATATCATTACAAAAGATTTTAAATATGAATCAGCAAAGATAGACATGATTATGAGTAGTAATGGCAAGGATAAAGCACACATTATTACGAACGCAAAATATACGTCGTATGAAAAGTTTGACCCAATACAATTGCCAGCAGCAAAGTAACAGTTTTGATAAGGAGGGACCTAAAATAAGGTCCCTCTTTTTGGTATTCTTTCTTCATAGGAAAATAGGTACAATATAAAGAGGAAAAGATGTAGAAGAGGAGAGTGTCATTTGAAAAAAGGAAAGATAGCGGTGGTCATTGTAGCATATACAGTGTTGCTTGCAACGTCTGTACATACATATAAAAAACAACTCGATCATCCTATTATGAGTGATGTAGGTAAATTGCTTCCGACAAAAATAAAACGTGTTGAAAGTGCTACTGATGAGCAATCGTTAATAAAATTAGTGCAAGATGCGGATGTTTCTGGAGAGAAGATTTCTATTGCTGGTATGCAACATAGTCAGGGCGGGCAGACGTATTATCCACATGGTACGATGCTTGATATGAAAGGGTATAATAAAATATTAGAATTTGATCCAGAGAAGAAGCGCATTACAGTTCAAAGTGGTGTCACGTGGAATGATATTCAGAAGAAAATAAATCCATATGGTCTTGCAGTTCAAGTTATGCAATCTCAAAATATTTTTACGGTTGGTGGTTCATTAAGTGTAAATGTACATGGTCGTGATATTCGTCATGAGGCATTGATTGATACAGTCGAATCATTTCGATTACTAATGGCAGATGGCACTGTACGTAATGTAAGTAGAGAAGAGAATGCGGATTTATTTCCTTACGTCATTGGCGGTTATGGGTTATTTGGTGTCATTTTAGATGTGACTTTAAAGTTAACAAATGATGAATTATATGAAACGCATACGAAAATGCTAGATTATAAAGAATACACGTCTTATTTCAAAGAAAAAGTGAAAAAAGATGCTAATGTTCGTATGCACTTAGCTCGTATTTCTGTTGCTCCAAATTCATTCTTAAGAGAAATGTATGTGACAGATTATACATTGGCACAAAATCAAAATATGAGGGAAGAGTATAGTGAACTAAAAGAAGAAACTATTATAGCAGCGCCGAAATTTTTACTTGGATTATCACGCTATAGTGATTGGGGAAAGAATACGTTTTGGGATATACAAAGAAGTTATTTCGAACGTACAGATGGAAAGTATGAGACGCGAAATAATGTTATGAGGTCAGATAGTGCCTTTATGGAATATGAAAATCCGAATAGGACAGAGGTGTTACAAGAATATTTTGTACCTATAGATTCTTTCACGGAATACATAGATGATTTACGTAACGTATTAAATGAAGAAGAGTTTAATTTGCTCAATATTACGATTCGTTACGTGGAAAAGAATGAAAATGCAGTTTTATCCTATGCGAAAGGTGATATGTTTGCACTGGTTCTTTTAATTAATCAAGGGCGTTCTGAAAATGAGATAAAGAAAACAGAGGATGTTATTCAGAAGATGATTGATGTTACGTTAAAGCATAACGGTAGTTATTATTTACCGTATTATTCTTATCCAACGAAAGAGCAGTTAAAGAGAGCATATCCTCGTATAGAAGAGTTTCTTCAGAAGAAAAAAGAAGCGGATCCAAAAGAGAGATTTGTGAATTTATTTTATAGGGAGTATACGAAATGACATATAGAAGATTTGTAGCTTCACAAAGCATCATTATGATGGCAGGAAGTATGGTATTTCCTTTTTACATTCTATTGCTTCGGAATGTTGGAAATAGCTTCTCACAGTTTGGCTGGGCATATGGCTTATTTGCCTTAACTTCAGCTCTAGTATATCCGTTAGTTGGAAGAATATCTGATAGAGTAGGTGATAGAAAGTTACTAATTATATACGCCTGGTCTATGGCAATATTAATGCTTTGTTTTCCTATTGCAACAGAAGTATGGCATGTATACATTCTTCAAATTTTAATGGGTATTTTAGGGGCTGTGCAGCGTAATACGGAGAAGACTTCGTTAGCACGAAAAGTTGTACAAGAAAATGCTGGTTATGAGATTGGAAAATATCATGTGTGGACATCGATTGGAGGAGCAGTAGCAATTATTGCAACAGGATATTTAGTAGATTTCTTTACGATCGGCACGATTTTTTATATTGCATCTATCTTATATGTAGTGAGCGGAGTTGTACTAAGTAGTAAAAAAATATAACAATTCCCATTTTTACCTGAATAACCTTTATTTGTTATACTAAAGGGGAAGACAAAAGAAAAGGGGACATTGCCTTTGATGAAATTTTTAATTTTAGCTATTCTCACTTTGTTTTTGATTCCATGGACAAGAAGAAGCGGTAGTAAACTTCGAGCAGTGGATAAGAAAGGGGATGAGAAGGTTGTAAAGGGTAAGAAATCATCTATTTTAGTTATTCCAGTTTTATTTTGGATAGGTATTGCAATCTATGAATATTTTTGGCTAATTGATGATCGAGCAGATTCAATTCTTACTCATTATTCTGTTGCAGTAGCGATTTTAATTGGGCTTGTTTTATTTTCCCAAGATCAAATAGGTAAATTAGAAGGCACGTTAAAAGGACTTCTAATGTTTGTTTTACTTGCAAGTTACGGCTACTTTGGTTATTTGCACGATATAGTAATCTCGCAAAAGAAATATGATTCTGTTGTAAAGGTAGAGAAAGATATTTCAGAGCCATTTACTGAAAATGATCAGCCATTTACAGTGCCGCCAAAGACAGCGGAGAATAAGATGAAAAAAGTATTTGGGGATATTCCGAAAGTAGCTTATTTTGAGCTAGGAGAATTAACGCCACAAATGGTAAATGGCGAGGCTTTATATGTAGCACCGATTGAAGTTTCAGGATTTTTTAAAGCACGTAAAGCTGAGACAATTCCAGGGTACGTCACGATGTCAGGTACGAATCCTGATGCAGAAGCAAAGCTGCACCTTGGTTATAAAATGAAATACGTGCCAAGCATGTTTTTCGGAAATAATTTAGAGCGTGTGGTAAGGAAAGCAGAACCAAATTTAATCTTTAAAGGGAAACCTAAATTCGAAGTTGATGATAAAGGGAAACCGTATTATACAATGACGTACGGTGAATTTATTTCGGGAAGATCCGGATTCGAAGTAGAGGGCGTTGTAGTAGTAGACGCACAAACAGGTGAAGTGAAAAGATACGATAAAGGAAAGGCACCTAAATTTGTTGATGGTGTATTAAATCACGAGACCGCATCTACATTAAATACGTATTTCGGTAAGTACATTCACGGATTTTGGAATACAAAATTCTCGCAAACGGACATGAAGATTCCGACTGAGTGGGGAACGAAAGAAGGAGTTACACCAATCTTCGGTAAGGATGGAACGTTATATTACTTTACTGATTTCACCTCTCCGAAAGAGGGAGTAGATTCTGCACTAGGTTATTCACTTATCGATGCGCGTACAGGTAAGTTGTATTACTATAACGGAAAAGAAGTAAAGGGAATTATGGATGGTTCGGCTGCTTCGGAAGTCGTGGATAATTCCTTTAAGAGAGAGAAATGGCATGGAACGATGCCGGTTATTTATAACGTGTACGGTAAACCTTCTTGGATTGTACCTGTTATTGATGATGGAGGGTTAGTGCGTGCCCATACGGTTATCTATGCTTCTAATGCGAAAATATTTGCAACAGGTTCGACGCAAAAAGAAGCGCTTGAGAATTATAAAAATGCGCTGAGTGGAAGCGGAGATTCATTTAGACCGACTTCAAATGGAAAAGAGGCGCAAAAAGAAGGCGTTGTACAACGTGTATATAAAGAAAAATCAGGTGAAAATACAATTGTTTATGTACTGTTGGAGAACGAACAAAAAGTGTTTATGATACCTGCGAAAAAGTTCCCATATGCTATGTTTACAGAAGTGGGAGATCCAATTCAAATCACATATTTAGATACAGGAGAGGCGATGTCTTCCGTATCTAAATTTACAAATAGTAATTTGAACAAGTAAAGCGATAGAGATTCTATCGCTTTTTTTACAAAATTAAACAGGAAAATGCGCTATACTTGACGTATGTTTATGTTGTAACTATAATTGTTACGATTTAGTATGTATAGGAAAGGGTGAACGAAAAAAGTGAATGAAGTTAATCAGGAAATATATAAGCCTGTAAAGATGAACAGGTTATGGATGATTCTTGTATTAGGAACACTTACGGCGATTGGACCATTATCTATTGATATGTATTTGCCTTCGTTACCGAAATTAACGGATGACTTGCAAACAGGTGCATCTCTAGCACAGCTTACATTAACAGCTTGTTTGCTTGGGCTTTCAGTAGGACAATTATTTGTTGGCTCAATTAGTGATATTTACGGAAGACGCAAACCTCTTATTATTGCTCTTATTATTTATGTTGCTTCTTCTTTACTTTGTGCTGTTGCGCCATCTATTTGGACTTTAGTGTTATTACGCTTTCTACAAGGAGCTTCAGGGTCAGCCGGTATTGTTATATCACGTGCAATGGTACGTGACATGTATTCAGGTTCTGAAATGACGAAATTCTTCTCACTGCTTATGTTAGTAAACGGAGCAGCACCTATTTTGGCACCGATTATTGGGGGACAATTATTACAGTTTACAACGTGGCGCGGTGTCTTTATCGTTCTCGGAGCAATAAGTGTATTTATGTTAATATCAGCTACTTTCGTATTACGTGAAACATTACCTCCTGAAGAAAGAGAAACAGGCGGTTTGTCAGGGACGTTAGCGACGTACGGAAAATTGTTAAAGGACCGTTTGTTTATGGGATATGCATTGTCACAAGGATTAGTAACGGCGGCAATGTTTGCATACATTTCGGGATCACCATTTGTGTTGCAGAACATATACGGAGCATCACCACAGCAATTTAGTTTATTCTTTGCAATCAACGGTATCGGTATTATTATTGCGAGTCAGGTTACGGGTCGTTTAGCAGGGAAAGTGAATGAGAAGACATTATTTGTCTCTGGTATTGTTATTGCAGCTGTTGGTGGTTTATCTTTACTACTAACAATCTTATTAGGAATAGGGTTAATTGGTGTTTTATGCTCGTTATTCCTTGTCGTATCAAGTGTTGGGGTTGTCTCAACAACTGGGTTCTCATTAGCGATGAGAAATCAAAAACAAGCTGCAGGAACAGCATCAGCTTTATTAGGCTTATTACAGTTCATTTCAGGAGCGCTTGTTGCACCGCTAGTAGGTATTGGTGGAAGTAATACCGCATTACCGATGGGTGTTGTAATAGCTCTTTGTGAAATTGGTGCGGTACTATGCTATTTATTTATGGCTAGAAGAAGTGAAAAGCAGTTTGAACTGCAAGCAAGACAAAATTTAGAGGCTTAACAAAAAAGAACTGATTCAAAGGGAATATTTGAATCAGTTCTTTTTTTCATTTCTTTCAAATACCTCATACATATTATTCATGATCGTATCATATAAAATAGCAAGTTTATCCCACACCCAGCGATTACTATCAACTTCTTTTTCCCCGCAGTCGATAATATCGGTATGGTCGGTAATTTTATACGCTTTTTTAACGATAATAGGAGCAATTTTCGGTATACGTGGGATTTCTTTTAAGATATCTGCGAAGTTTCCAATGTAGACATGACCGATGATTTCGATTGTTAATGATTTATCTGATATATTTAGCACTGTATGAAATTGATTTGTATGTTGTTGTTTTAAATATTGGGCTAACTTAAATGGAGCATGCTTCTTTTTTAATACGCGGCGAAGGCTCTCTGTATTTTCGATATGAAGTGATTTTTCGCGAATAAGTACACGAATATCTTCTCCCATAAAAGGCATTGTATTGTACATAGATGATTCTCCTTAAAAACTTACATATGTTTGCGTTATGCATATGTAAGTCTAGCATGGTTTGTTCTTTATGTGTGCTTACAGTTTTGTAAGGTGCTGTAGTAAAGCAGTGCAAAAGTTATTTGTATAAAGTGACGATACTGTGACAAACATGTTGGTATATATATTACGATGTCGTCTTAAGTGTAAAAAGTAGGATGTTCTCGGTATAATAACAAGTGGAGATAAAAGAAACTATAATGAGTAGTAGCTGTAGATAAAAGGAGAAGAAGAGATGAAGAAGGTTTTGGGTATTGCTGTAATGGGAAGTATGATCCTTCTAGCAGGATGTAATGGAAATAAGGATACGAAAGAACCGAAAGAAAAGGTAGAGCAATCTACAGAACAAACAGAAGAAATGAAAGAATACCGTGCAGTACATGAAAAATACGATTTGAAAATGAATAAAGAAATTAATAACGCACTGCAGTTATTTGAAGTGGCAAAAGAAAAGGGCGGTAAGGAAATAACGACTGCTACATATAAAGAAGATGTGCAAAAGGTAACGACGAGCATGTTAGAAGATATTGATCATATACGAAAAGAAATTCGTGTTCCGAAGTCGAAAGAGCAAGAACATGAGGTATATGTCGGTTTCTTGAATGAATCGGAACAAGCAATGAAAAAATTACAGAAGTTAGCTAAAGAAGAAGATTCATCGTTGATTCGTGATATAGAAATTAATTTTGCAACAGCATCGACATACTATAAACGTTTTCAAGCAGAAACGAAAAAATAACCTTGCCTGTGCAAGGTTATTTTTTCTTCTTACCATCGCCGTCTTCATCCTCGGATACTAATACCTTCTGTTCTTCGTGAAATTCGGAAATAGTTTGCCCGGTAATATTATCAAAGGGGGTGTAAAAAGAGGTAATGCTTTTCTTTTTAATGAAAAGTTTATAAAATCCAATGATAACAAGTATAACGATTGTTAATGGTAATCCTATAGTTGCTAGAAGTAAGGGATCCATCATATAACTCCTTTCATATCGGTTTTTTTTATTATAGGCGAAAAACTGTAATTTAGATAAATACACTATTAAAAACTGATTTTTCTAAATATATCCAATTTGATTGACTTTTCATTTTTTCAGAATTATAATTCGGAATATACAATTTGAACCAAATAATAAAATAGCAATTTACTTATCCAGAGAGGTAGAGGGACTGGCCCTATGACACCTCAGCAGCGGGTTCTGTAATAGGAACACCGTGCTAATTCCAGCAAGCAAGTCTTGAAAGATAAGTGATAGGCCTTTGTTTATTAAGCCTTGATCTTATTTTTTAAGATCAAGGCTTTTTGTATTCTAAAAAGAGAAAGGGAGTAATGGAAAAAGTACGTTCATAAAACTAAGTAAATATATGTGTTTAGGGGGTATTGGAGTGTATGTAATTAAAAAATTATCGGTTATGGTGTTCACACTATGGGTTATTACGACGGTGACATTTCTAATTATGCATATTATTCCGGGGGATCCATTTTCATCAGATGCAAAGATCTTTCCGGAGGAAGTTGTGCAAAATATGAGAGCGAAGTATCACCTTGATGAACCGTTATGGAATCAATATGTTGCTTATTTAGACGGCGTAGTTCATTTTGATTTTGGTGAATCTGTTCAATCAACCGGGCAAGGTGTATCAGAAATCATAACAACTGGCTTTGGTCCATCAGCAATTATTGGTTTACAAGCACTTATTATTTCATTGCTAGTCGGAATTGCTGCAGGTACATTTGCTGCTCTCTATCATGGGAAAGTAATTGATTATGGTGTAAGTTTACTTGCCATCCTCGGTATTTCTATTCCGAGTTTTATTTTAGCACCACTATTTATACAAGTATTCGCTATTCAATTCGAGCTCTTACCAGTAGCCTCTTGGGGTACATTTGAACATACGGTATTGCCATCCTTTGCATTAGCGTTAGGACCAATCGCAGTGATTACAAGATTTGTTCGCTCTAATATGATCGAAGTACTGCAGAGTGATTATATTAAGTTAGCGAGAGCGAAAGGTATACCGATTAAGAAGATTATTATAAGACATGCTCTTCGAAATGCAATTGTTCCAGTGCTTACATTTGTTGGGCCGTTAATGGCTGGGTTGTTAACGGGGACTTTTATTATTGAAAAAATCTTTGCAATTCCTGGTCTCGGAAAATATTTTGTAGATAGTATTTTTAACCGAGATTATCCAGTCATTATGGGGACAACGATTTTCTATAGTGCATTATTAATTTTTTGTATTTTCATTACAGACATTATTCATCGTATTGTTGATCCGCGTATTCGTTCTATTACGTAAGGAGGGAGGATATTTAAATGGGTGCTTATGAAATTAATAAACAGTTATTGACAAATGAAGAGAAAAAAGAATTAACGATAAATAAAGATCAGCAAGCAATTAGCAGAAAAAAAGAAGTGTTCCGTAAGTTTGTATCAAATCCAATCGCAGTTCTAGGAACGGTGACATTGTTACTCATTATTATTTTTTCTCTTATCGGTGAAAGTTTAACCACTTTCACTGCGAGTGAACAAGTAAAAGAGGCGACAAATTTACCACCTAGTAGTGAGCATTGGTTCGGAACAGATGATTTGGGAAGAGATATTTGGGCGCGTACTTGGGCTGGTGGGAAGATTTCGTTAGTAGTTGGATTAGTAGCAGCTGTTCTTGATATAGGACTTGGTGTGCTAATTGGAGGATTTAGTGGATATGTGAGAGGGCGTAATCGCCTTGGAACGTTAATAGATGAGTGGATTGTACGAGGGATTGAAATATTATACGGTATTCCATATTTATTAATTGTAATTTTATTACTAATCATTATGAAACCAGGACTTTTTACAATTATTATCGCCCTTGCATTAACAGGTTGGATTGGTATGGCACGTCTCGTTAGGGCGCAAGTCTTATCTTTAAAGCAAAGAGAATTTGTTATTGCAGCGGAGCGATTAGGTACATCACATATGAAAATTATATACGGACATATCATTCCGAACTTAACAGGTATTATTATCGTAAATTTATCATTTACAATTCCAGCAGCTATTTTTTCAGAATCATTTTTAAGCTTCATTGGACTCGGGGTACAATCACCAGCAGCAAGCTGGGGGACAATGACGAATGATGCGCTTGGGACATTATTAAGCGGAGAATGGTGGCAACTTTTCTTCCCATCACTAATGATTGCGCTTATTATGTTCGCATTTAATGCAATTGGTGATGGTTTGCAAGATGCAATTGATCCGAAAATCGTAAAACGGAATCGAAAGGAGAAACGACATGGGACAGCTTTTATCTTTAGAAAACGTAACGTTAGCCGTTGAAAAAGAGAATAGTAAGCAAGCAATTGTGAAACATGTTTCCTTTTCTATTAACGAAGGTGAAATTGTTGCACTTGTAGGAGAGAGTGGTTCAGGGAAAAGTGTTACAGCACAAGCTATTATCGGCTTAAATCAAGAATCAATTCAAATTGATGATGGAAATATATCTTTCGAATCAAAGGCATTAACTAAGTTACAAGAATCAGAATGGAATCAAATTCGTGGGAAAGATATTTCTTTTATCTTTCAAGATCCGCTTTCATCTTTGAATCCAACGATGAAGGTGGGAAGGCAAATTACAGAAGTGATTTTGCAGCACGAAAAGAAATCGAAAAAAGAGGCAAAAGAAATTGCAATTAACTTATTAAATGATTTAGGAATACATGAAGCAGAGAAACGCTTTGAACAGTACCCACATCAATTAAGCGGAGGTATGAGGCAACGTATTTGTTTAGCAATCGCATTTGCTTGCCACCCAAAACTCGTTATTGCGGATGAACCTACGACAGCATTAGATGTAACAATTCAAAAGCAAATTATGGAGTTATTAAAGGAAAGAAAGGAAAAGCAAAATACGAGTATTTTACTAATTACGCACGATTTAGCACTTGTACGTGAAGTAGCGGATCGAGTAGTTGTGATGTATGGAGGACGTGTTGTTGAAAAAGGAACGATAGAGGAAGTGATAGGTTCTCCTAAACATCCATACACAAAAAGCTTATTACAAGCAATTCCCAATATGGATGATTCCGAAAAAGTATTACGTGCAATAGAAGGGACGACACCTTCCATTGAGACGTTAAATAGCTTTGGTTGTCCTTTTGTAAATCGTTGTCCAGTAGCGATAAAAGAATGTATTCATCGTTTCCCAGAGAGAACAACATATTCTGGGGAGCATAGTTCACATTGCTGGCAACATGTTCTGGAGCATAATAAAGCGAAATCAAAAGAGAAGGTGAATGCCTCATGACGACAGATTTAATTACTGTAAAGCAAGTAACGAAAACGTATGGAAGTAAAAATAAAGAAATCGCAGCGTTAAAAGACATATCGCTTGCGATCCCGAAAGGCACAACGCTTGGCATTATTGGAGAAAGTGGTTCAGGAAAAACAACACTTGGTAAGCTCATAGCTGGGATTGAGAGCCCAACGTCTGGTGAAATTGAATATAACAATCAAGTCGTTCACAAGTTGAAGGCAGCTCATAAACGTGATTTCTTACAGAAAGTACAGTTTATTTTTCAAGATTCCACAGCAGCATTAAATCCGCGCTGGAAAGTACGCGATAGCGTAACGGAAGGTTATATTTCATTCGGTTTAGGTGATAAAGGATTAAAGGATAAAGTAGCAGGTGATGCGCTAGAACGTGTGGGATTAGATAGACGATATATCGATCGCTATCCGCACGAATTTAGCGGAGGGCAACGTCAACGTATTGCTATTGCAAGAGCTTTATTATGTGAGCCAGAAGTATTGATTCTTGATGAACCAATTTCAGCGTTAGATGTTTCACTTCAAATTCAAGTTGTACATCTGTTGCAAAAAATTCAAAAGGAACAAGGCTATACATATTTATTTATCGCGCATGATTTGCCAATGGTTCACTATTTATGTGAAAAAGTGGCTGTCTTATATAAAGGAGAACTTGTTGAATTTGGAAATACGGATGAAGTATTCCGTAATCCACAACATTCTTATACAAAAACATTATTAGCATCTACACCAAAAATTTCAGGTTAAAGGGGAATGGAAGATGAAGAAGTTTTTATTATTTGTCATTATGACCGTATTAGCAATTACTTCTGTCGCTTGCGGTAAGAAAGATACTTCAAAAGCAAGTGCTAGTAAAGGAGACCGTTTTGTAACGAATCTCGGTAGTGATCCTTACACGTTAGATTCAGCGATTTCAACAGATAATAACTCTAATTATGTAATTGAGCACTTATTTGCAACTTTGTATAGACAGACAACAGATGGGAAGTTTGAAAAGGATTTAGTAGAGAAAGAGGAAGCTGGGGCAGATGGAAAAGAGTATACATTCTATTTGAAAAAAGGATTGAAATGGTCTGATGGTTCTCCATTAACAGCAAAAGATTTTGAATTTGCTTGGAAGAGAATATTAAATCCTAAAACGGGTTCTATGAATGCAACTGAACTCTATTTCATTAAAGGTGGAGAAGCATTTAATACGGGGAAAGGTGCAGAAGATGCAGTAGGAATTCAAGCAGTAGATGATGTAACTTTAAAGCTACAATTTGAACATCCGGTAACATCTATTAAGCGAACATTAGCCCAGTCGTTATATATTCCACTTAATAAAAAATCTATTGACGAAAAAGGTAAACTAAAAGTAGATCCAAAAGAATTAATTACAAATGGTCCTTTCACATTGAAAGAATGGAAGCATAATCAAGCGATTATTTTAGAAAAAAATAAAGAATTCCATGATAAAAAAGTAGCATCAAAAGAAATCGAATTCCGTATTATTCCTGAAGGTAAAACAGCGTATCAATTATATAAATCTGGAGAATTAGATTTATTATCTAACATACCAACGGATTTAGTTGAAAAAGAACAAAACAATAAAGAGTTTAAAAAAATGCAAGACTACTCAACTCATATTTACTCATTTAATTCAGAGAAACCACCATTTACAAATGCTAAAATTCGTAAAGCCTTTGCATTAGCTGTAGATCGTAAGTTTATCGTAGAGAAAATATTAAAGAATAATGCAAAAGAAGCATATGGATTTGTTCCAGAAGGAGCAAAAACAGAAGGTGGTCGTGACTTCCGTAAAGAGAAGGGTGATTATTTTAAATATGATCCTGCGGTAGCTAAGAATCTATTAGAAGAAGGAATGAAGGAAGAAGGATGGACTACACTTCCAGAAGTAACGGTGAAATATTCAGATAAGAAAAAAATAGCTGAAACACTTCAAGAAATGTTTAAGAAAAATCTTGGTGTAGACGTAAAGATAGAAGGTAAAGAGTGGAAAAGTTATATTGATATGTACAAACAAAGTGACTTCCAAATCGCATATATGGGATGGGGAGGATCTACATTAGATCCAGCTGCTCAATTAGAAATTTATGCAGGTGATGGACCAAATAACTATGCGAAATGGTTTAATAAAGACTTTGATAATTTAATTAATCAAGCAAAATTAGAACAAGATGAAAATAAACGCTTTGACTTATTACATCAAGCAGAAGATATTATGTTTACAGAATATCCTTTAATCCCACTTGTATTCCCAACAGACTCTTATTTACAAAAGTCATCTGTATCTGGATTAGAATACTACGTAGGATCTCAACCAAGTTTGCGATATGCTAAAAAATAAAATAAAGAAGTAGGCAACTGCCTACTTCTTTATTTTATTTCTCTTTTATATTCTTTTTTCGTTCCATCAGAGAAGACAACTTCTAAATCAAATTTTTGATAGTCTTTATCAAGTTTGAACACGTTCACTACTTGATCGATTACTTCTTGGTCAGCAGTATCTTTATCAAATTTTAATTCTTGTAGAAGTGGGCTTAATTTTGTGATAGCCTCGTCTCCTGTTAATTTTACATCTGCTTTATGATCTTCAATTTTTGCTTCCATTTTCTTATCAGCTGCTACATTTTTATAGTCTGCTTCGTAGTCTTTCTTTGTATCTTGGTAGTCTGCCTTTAAATCGAATTCATTGAAGTTTAGTTTTAAATCTGCAGGAGCCTCGTTTTTTGCTTCTTCAGTCGTCTTTTTATTAGAAGTTGTATCTTCTTTTGCAGGAGCTTTACATCCTGTTAATGCAGGTACTAGCATAAGAGCTAATAAAACTGATAGTAGAGTTCTCATTATAAATTCCTCCTTATGTAAATTCGTTCTATACAAGTTTTTCCCAAAATCATGTAATTATGTATGTGTTAAAAATAAATTATTATTCTGTAGTCATAAGGGCTAATCCGCAATTTAAATCAAAAACGATTTGTATGTATATGGTAAATTGAAGTTGTGAGGGAGGGACTAAAATGCATGAAGAGTATAAAGAGATAATAAAAAAATCAATTGAATATATAGAGAATCACTTACATGAGGAGCTTACAACAGAAAGAGTGGCATCTTACAGTGCAGTATCGATGTACCATTTTCATCGTATCTTTCAAAGATATGTTGGGATGAGTGTAACGGATTATATTCGAAAGAGAAGGTTAACTCATGCTGCGCAAACTTTAGTATCGACTGAAAGAGCAGTTATTGATATTGCAATGCAATATGGTTTTTCCTCACAAGAGGCATTTACGAGAGCTTTTAAAAGAATGTTTCAATTGCCACCAAAGAAATATCGAAAGTACTTCCAGTCATTTTATATAGAAAGAGAGGGTGTTTCAATGCAAAAAGGTATACCGAAAGGATGGATCTTAAGTGGAAGTCATCCTGCTGAATATGAGATGGGTTTAGATTATGAAGTTGTCCATCAAGGGAAAGTATCTGCATACATAAAAGCAAAAGAGAATGTTACGCACGGAGGATTTTCAACATTAATGCAAATGTTCCGAGCAGATAAATATGTAGGGAAGAGATTACGTTTTACAGCATTTGTTAAGAGTGAAAATGTAAGAGATTGGGCAGGATTGTGGATGCGAGTAGATGGAAAAGAGACAGAACCGCTTGCTATGGATAATATGCAAAATCGTCCCATTAAAAATACGAATAATTGGCAATCGTACTCAGTTGTATTAGATATAAAAGAAGGAGCGCTTGGTATTGCATTTGGTGTTTTATTATCAGGAGAAGGTTATGTGTGGCTAGATAGTATTCGATTTGATGAAGTAGATGAAAAAATTCCTACAACAGATTTGGCAGAGAACTTTTATGAAACACTCTTAGAAGAACCGGTGAATCTACAATTTGAAGAAGTAGAAAAATAAAAAACAAGGAGAAAAGATATGCTCAAATATGTAAAACTAATAAGTATTAGTTTAGTAATATCGTCTTGCATTATGGGAATTAACTATTTAGTTAGCTATATTTGGTCAGGGCATACACCTTCTTTGACATGGAGAACATATTTGATGTTTTTGTTTATATTTATGATGAGTTTTAGTTCAATGCAAAAAGAAGGGGAAGAGGATTATTGACAATAGTTTTCTTCGCATTTCTTTCATTAACACAAATGTTTCTAACTGTGTTTGGAAACGCAGGTATGATTTTTAATATTATCTCACTATCGTTACAACTTGTAAGTTCCGGTGTAATTGTCCCACATGAAATGCTTTCTAAAACATATCAAACAATCGGCGGATTATTTCCTGCAACATATGCAGCGAATGGCTATTATACAATAATATTTGGAGGAGTTAGTTTAGAGAGAAATATTATTTCATTATTAGTTATTGTATTGGTTACACAATCAGTAGCAGTGATGACTTTAGCTATAAAAGGAATGGTAAAGGGAAGAAGAAGCTCTGTAGTTAAAGAAGCATAAAATAAAAAGGTATCCTCGGTGGGATACCTTTTTATTAGCACTTATTATTTTGCAACTTCTGTCCACTTGTAGTTAAACTCACCACCGAAGTCAGTTGTTACAAGTCCTTTAATGAAAGAGCGTTGTAAGTAAGAACGACCTTGTTGGTATAAAGGAGCGACAGCACCGTCTTGTAATAGAATTTTTTCAGCTTGCTTCATTGCTTCCCAGCGAGCTTTTTCATCACCAGCTAAATCTGTTTTTACTTTATGAATTAGCTCATCGTACTCTTTGTTAGAGTATTTATCGAAGTTGTAAGCACTATCTGTTGTAAATAAATCTAAGAATGTAATTGGATCAGCGAAGTCAGGGCCCCAGCCATCAATACCGATTTCATAGTCACCACTTAACAGTAGTTTTAACTGTTGTTTACGTGGTTGTGGTTTTAAATTTACTGTTAATCCATCTAAGTTCTTTTCTAGTTCACCTTTTAAATATTCACCAGTCTTTTTAGCTAAAGCATTATCACTTGTTAAGAGTTCAATTGTTACTTTGTCAGTACCCAGTTCTTGCTTCGCTTTTTTCCAGTTTTCTTTCGCTGTTTTCACATCATCTTTCACTAGATTTCCATTTTCTTTACGGAAGTCGTTGCCATCAGGACTTTTTGCAAATTTCGCAGGAACCATTCCTTCAGCTGCAACAGCGCCGTTATTTAAAATTGTTTCTACGTATGCTTTCTTATTCATTGCTCCGTTAATAGCAAGGCGTGCATGTTGATTTTTTAATGTTTCATTTTTTTGATTGAGTCGTAAAAATTGAATGCCAACTTCAGCGCGTTCTTTGAAGTTTGGATCGCCCTTATATTTATCAACAAACTCCGCAGTTAAAGCAACGCGATCAATTTGTCCTGAATCATATAAATTAACTTCTGTAGACTTATCTTTAACGACATTGAAGTTGATTTCTTCTAATTTCACCGTTTTAGCATCCCAATAGTTAGGATTCTTCTTCAGTTGGAAGCTTTGCTCGTGTTTCCAGTTATCTAATGTGAAGGCACCGTTGTAAATTAAATGATTTGTTTCTAAACCGTATTTATCGCCTTGAGACTTTAAGTACTCTTCATTAATTGGTAAGAATGTTGAGAATGTCGTTAAACTTAAGAAGTAGGGAACAGGACGATCTAGTTGTACTTCTAATGTTTTGTCATCAATAGCTTTGACCCCTAGTTGATCAATCGGCAATTGTTTTTGGTTTATTTGTTTCGCATTCTTTATATCGAAGAATAAGAATGCATATTCAGCTGCTGTATCAGGGTTTACGGCACGTTGCCAAGCGAAGACAAAGTCTTTTGCTGTAACAGGAGTACCGTTTGACCATTTTGAATCACGCAGATGGAATGTATATTTCGTTTTATCGGGACTAACGTCAACCGACTCAGCGACACCAGGAATCGGTTTATTATCTTCTCCCATTGCATATAACCCTTCAAAAACATTACGCATTACGTTCATGGATTCCCCATCCGTTGCTTTTGCAACATCCATTGTTGGAATTTCTGAAGCAAATGATAAGTTAATTGCTTGTTTATCAGGTGCTTTATCATTTGCTTTCGCTCCGCTTGCGTTATCTTTATTTCCCCCGCAAGCAGTTAGTAATAGACTTGCCCCTAAAACAGATGCAACAACAGGTACAACTTTTTTCTTCATTGTTCGTTCCTCCCTAAATGTGTTGTTTCGTAACGTCATAATGTCCATGTTTTGAAGTGTATCTATAGAAGAAGAGAAAACCTATTATAAATATGTACATGTAGGTAATCAGGTGTTCTATATGTATATACATGTTGAACTATAATTTATCATTATATGCTTCGACGTAGTAGACGTTATATTATGATGGTGAAATATTTCGTTTCTTTGATTATTTAGAATATTAACACTGGAGAGAACTATATGTCAATAATAAAAATTTGAGCATTAATTTTTTAAAATAATATATTAAAAAAGCGGATTTCCTCTTATTGAGAATCCGCTTTTAATACATTTTTTTAATAAAATAATTACTGTAGATAGAAAAATATCGATTCAGCTTGCCTTTTATTTTTCAATTTGTGCCCATTTGAAGTTTAATTGGCCTGCAAAGTCTACTTGCACAATTCCTTTCACATAAGAACGTTCTAAATAAGATTCGCCTTTTTGGTAAAGGGGAGCGATAACAGAGTCTTTAAATAATATTTTCTCAGATGCTAGTAATGCTTCCCAGCGAGCTTTTTCATCACCAGCTAAAGTCGTTTTCACTTTTTCAATTGTTTCATCGAACTCCTTATTAGAGTAATGATCCAAGTTGTAAGGGTTATTCGTTGTAAACAATTCAAGGAATGTAATTGGATCAGCAAAGTCAGGGCTCCAGCCATCAATACCGATTTCATAGTCACCTTTTAATAAAAGTGAAACTTGTTGTTTACGTGGTTGTGGTTTCACATTTACTGTTAATCCATCTAAATTCTTTTCTAGTTGTCCTTTTAAGAACTCACCTGTTTTCTTATCAAGGTCAGCATCACTCGTTAATAATTCTAATGTAATCTTTTCAGAACCAAGCTCTTGTTTTGCCTTTTTCCATAACTCTTGTGCAGATTTTGTATCAACTTTAGTTAAATCTCCATTTATAGTACGGAAGTCCTTTCCATCAGGCCCTTTTGCAAAGTTTTTTGGAACGAGACCAAAGGTTGGTGTAGAGCCATCATTTAATAACGTATTTACAAAGGATTTTCGATCAATTGTTTGATCAATTGCTTGGCGTGCAGAAACGTTTTGCAGTACTTTGTTTTGTTGATTCATACGTAAAAATTGTACGCCTACGTTCGGGCGTTCTTTAAAGTTTGCATCCTTTTTATATTTATCAACGAAATCAGATGTTAATTTTATACGGTCTAATTGTTTTGATTCGAATAAGTTTACTTCTGTTGATTTTTCTTTTACGACGTTAAAATTGATTTCCTCTAGTTTGACAGTATCTTTATCCCAATAGGTAGGGTTTTTCTTGAATTTAAAGCTTTGTTCATGCTTCCAATCGCTTAGTGTAAAAGCGCCGTTGTACAAGATTGTATTGTCTTCTAAAGCGTACTTATCACCTTGTTTTTTAAAGAATTCCTCGTTAATTGGTAGAAATGTTGGGAACGCTGTTAAGCTAATAAAATAAGGAACAGGACGCTCTAATTCTACCTCAAACGTATGGTCATCAACTGCTTTTACACCAAGTTGGTCGGCTGGAAGTTCTTTGTTGTTAATTTTTGTTGCATTTTTAATATCAAAGAATAGAAATGCATATTCAGAGGCTGTTGCTGGATCGACAGCTCTTTGCCAAGCGAAGACAAAATCTTTCGCTGTAACAGGAGTACCGTTTGACCATTTTGAATCTCGCAGGTGGAATGTGTATTTCGTTTTATCGCCACTTACTTCATGAGATTTTGCAACACCAGGGACAGGTTTATTACCTTCACCAAGGTTATACAAACCTTCAAATACGTTTCTCATTACTTGACCAGAATCAGTATCTGTAGCACGAGCTGTATCCATTGTTCGTATTTCAGTAGGTGAAGATAAGTTTAAAACCTGTTTACTAGGCGCCTCGTCTTTTGCATTTGCTCCGCTTGCTTCGTTTTTATAACTACCGCAACCAGTTAATAAAATACTTACTCCTACAACTGATGCAATACCGGGTACAAACTTCTTTTTCATTTGATTTTCCTCCTAAATAATTAAGTTTGGATGATGATGAGGGAAATGAAAAATAAAAAATCCCTCTTTTCATATTGAGAAAGAGGGATTTTTACGTACAAGTTATGCACCCGTATATAAACGAAGTCCCTCATTCTATCTTTCAAGCTATAAAGCTTGCAGGAAGTGGCACAGTATTCAAAAATGAACCTGCTGCCGAGGTTTCAAAGGGCCAGTCCCTCCACCTCTCTTGATACAATGAGTAAACGAATAAACTTTATTAATTTTTGTGTTTCTTTGATAATTCAAAATCTTACACCTTGGATGATGAAGTGTCAACTGAATGAAATATAGTTTAAATTTTCAGTTTTCTTTAACGAAAAACCACTGCATATGGCAGTGGTTTTTCTACTAGAAGTTAAAGTTATCTGGATCTGGACCAACGCGACGATCTTCATTTAAAGCTTGAATTGCTTTTATATCATCAGCACTTAATTCAAAGTCGAAGATGTTTGCATTTTCAATAATACGATGTTCTTTAATTGATTTGGGAATTGTTACAACTTCGTTTTGTAAATCCCAGCGTAAAATAATTTGCGCAGTTGATTTATTATATTTTTTCGCAATTTCTTGCAACGTTGGATTATCTAGTAGTTGTCCTTGCATTAACGGTGACCAAGCTTCAAGCTGGATATTATGTTCTTTACAGAAATCGTGTAATTCTTCTTGTGCTAAACGTGGGTGGTATTCCACTTGATTGACCATTGGCTTAATTTCAGCAATTTCAAATACGTCTTGTAAGTGGTGAATATGGAAATTACTCACACCGATAGCGCGAACACGGCCATCTTTATAAAGCTTTTCTAACGCTTTCCATGATTCAGTATATTTTCCTTTTACAGGCCAATGTACTAAATATAAATCTAAATATTCTAGACCTAATTTTTCTAATGTAGTTTCAAATGCTTGAAGTGTTGTTTCATATCCTTGATCGCTATTCCATACTTTTGATGTAATAAATAATTCTTCACGTGCAACACCTGATTCACGGATTGCTTGTCCAACGCCTTCTTCGTTTTGATAGATTGCTGCAGTATCAATACTGCGGTAACCATTTTTAATTGCTGATTTTACAGATTCAATTACTTCTGAACCATCTTCTACTTTAAAAACACCTAAACCGAACCAAGGCATTTTTACACCGTTATGTAATGTTGTATAGTCTTTTAAACTTGTTAAATTCATATTATTTCCCCCTAGCTTTTTTGTTTGTTGCTTCTACTGCTTTTTGAATTGCCTCTGAAAAATTATATTCATATAAAGCTTTGAGACCTTCAGCTGTGGAACCACCTGGCGTTGTTACTTGTTCACGGAGGTTAGCTGGATCTTGTGTTTGTTCAAGCATAGAAGCAGAGCCAGAAATCATTTGAATGACAAGGTGTTTTGCGGTTGCTTCATCGACTCCATAACTTTTTGTTGCTTCAATTAAACTTTCAGCAAAGTAATAAAGGAAGGCTGGTGCACTTCCAGTAACTGCAGTAAGTTGATGAACTTCTTCCTCGGTACAAAGTTGCGAAGTACCAATGCCCCCTAAAAGCAATTGCAGGGTTTCTTGATCAGTCTCGTTTACGAATTGTCCCATCGTGTATAAGGAGATAGACTTACCAATTTCAGCAGCTGTATTTGGCATAATCCAAGCAACAGGCGTTCCTTTAGGAAGTCTTTCTTCTAAATAAGATGGGCCGATGCCGGCAGCTACCGTTACGACAAGTTGATTCGATAGTAACGGAGATAACTCTGCTAATAATTCTTCATGTGCAGAAGGCGGCATTGCTAAAACAATCGTATCAACAGATGTAACATGTTGCTTCCAATCTGTTGTAGTAGACACATTATATCGCGCTCGTAATTGATCTAGCTTTTCTACGTTACTTCGGTTAGAAACGATAATCTCTTCGATGTATTCTTTGCTTGTTTTAAGTAATCCGGAAAATATAGCTTCTGCCATACGACCAGCACCAATAAATAGAATTCGATGTTTAGTTAGCATATCCTCTATTCCTTTCTAGTGGAGATATGTTATAAAAAACGATACCATTTTTAAGAGAATTTTGTAAAAAGAAAAGGCTTATTGTGAGAAGGATGAAAATGGAGGGAAGAGGTTTAATACAAATAAGGTTATAAAAATTATTATACTTAAAAAACAGTTGTAATAAAAAATCTCTGAAGCATAACTGCTTCAGAGATTAATAATTTATAAGTTTATGCTTTTGTCATACCAAGTAATACAGCGCCGCCGATAATTAAAACACTACCTAGTGCAATAAAGATCAATTGACGTTTCGTTTTCTTTTCGCCTAAGAAGACAATCGCACCAAATGTTGAGATAACGATTCCAGTTTGAGATAATGGGAAGCTTGTTGCTACTCCGACACGTGGTAATGAAAGAAGTAAGAATAAGTTTCCAGTTCCCCATAGTAAACCAGATAAAGCGTTACGGATTGCATATTTGTTAAATGGTTTATGTTTAGATGTCAGTACAACCGCACCAACAAACATACCAACTGCTTGTGGTAAAATAGCAGACCAACCATCGATGTTATACCAACGAATAATAATTACATATACAAGATAGCCAAAAGTAGAAACAATTAAAGTAAGAAGTCCCTTTTTCAATTGTCCTGGTGGCTGAGCATTTTCTTTATCATCTAATGATGTGAATACAACACCAACTACGATTAATAGGATTGCAATCGTTCCCAGAATGATCGTTGTAGTAGTAGTCCACTCACGGAAAGCGATAACCCCAAAGATAGAAGTTGCAACAAGTTGCATACCAGTAGAAATTGTTACAGTAGTTGAAACGCCTAGTTTTTCAACTGTTTTTAATTGGTTTACTTGTCCTAAAGCCCAGAATAAACCTGAAATAAAACCAACAATCAAGATTGTCATTGTTAAAGCTGGTTGAGTAAATACATACATAATTGTTGCGAAGAATAGAGCACCGATTGTCATACCTACCGTTTGGCTATATGCACCACCGCCCATTTTTACGCTTACTAATAAGATGTTTCCCCATGCAATTGCAGGAAGAAGCGCTAATAAAATGTCCATTACAAGACTCCCTTCGTTTTGCTATACCAATATAATTACATATCGTTCTAACGATCGGTAATGCCCCACTACTAGAGTAGAAGATTACCGATCGCTAAAACAGGATGAAGAATTCAAGATATAAATGCGTTTTCATTTCTTCATTTTTTCAAACACCTCCATATAATAACAGGAAATTGCCTATTTTAGAAAGTAAATTCAAATAGAATGTATATTTAAATAAAATTTAAAATTCAGTTATTTCCCGGTGGTATATTTTTATTTCCTAAGAAATAAAAAAGCAGCTTCAAAAAGAGCTGCCTTAAGAGTTAGTAATTCTTTTATTAATAAGCTGAATACATAGCAAAAATAGGAGGGACATACTAATAGTGATAACTACTAGTGTCCAGGCGAGCTGCATATTACTTGCATCAATCGCCATGTAAATGGCAGTTGGGATAGTCTGTGTTTTACCAGGAATGTTTCCGGCAAACATGAGCGTAGCACCAAACTCACCAAGCGCACGAACAAAGCTCAAAATCATTCCACTTAGTAAGGCAGGAAATGCAAGCGGAAGTGTGACGTGTAGAAAAACTTGATATTCACTTGCACCAAGGTCACGAGCACTTTCTTCAATTTGTACATTCGCGATAGAAAATCCTGTTTTTGCTGATTGGTACATAAGCGGAAATGCAACAACTGTAGAAGCAATGATAGCAGCAGTAGATGTGAACATAATAGATTGCTGAAATATTGATTCTATCCACGTTCCAATAGGACTGTTATTTCCAAAAATGATAATGAGAAAAAAGCCGATTACAGTTGGCGGAAGTACCATTGGTAGTAAGAAAATAGTTTCTAATATTACTTTATATCTCCATGAGGAGCGTGCTAGCGCTCGTCCGATTATCGTTCCTAAAATGGTAACGATAATGGTGGCACATGCAGCTACTCGTAAAGATAGAAAGATTGGTGATAAAATAGTATCAAAGCTCATGGCAATTATGATAGGACTGTAAATCCGTATTTTTTAAAGATAGATTGTGCATCTTTTGACTGCAAATACTCATAAAATGAAGTCGCCTCTTTCTTGTGTTTAGATTCTTTTATAACACCTAAAGGATAGTGAATTGGCTCATGAGAAGTAGCCGCTGCTGTCTCACCAATTTTTACTTTGTTTGAAATAAGAGCATCTGTTTTGTATACAATACCAGCATCAACATTACCTGTTTCTACATATGTTAACACTTGGCGAACATCTTTTGTAAATACGACTTTATTTTGAATGTCATTCCAAAGATTTTCATGTGTGAGAGAAGCTTTTGCGTATTTTCCCGCAGGTACAGATTCAGGTGTACCAAGTGCGATTTTTTTTATTTTTTCATCTTTTAAATCTTGAATTTTTGTAAGAGAACTATCTTTTGGGACGACTAGAACGAGTTCGTTTCCAAGGAGATTTTTCCCCTCTTGTTCATTAATGAATCCTTTTTTAACGAGAGTTTGGAATTTATCTTCGGCTGCTGAGAAGAATAAATCAGCAGGTGCACCTTGTTCGATTTGTTGTTGAAGTGCACCAGAAGCGCCGAAGTTAAAAGAAAGTTTAATATTAGGTTCTTTTTCTTTATATTTTGTTTCAATTTCTTTTAGCGCATCTTGTAAGCTTGCAGCTGCTGATATAGTAAGTTCAACTGTTTTTCCTTCTTTAGCGGTTGATTTCTCTTTCTTCTCTCCGCTTGTACATGCAACACTAAATATAAGAAGAAAAGAAAGGATAAGTGCCCCGATGGATTGTAATGTAAACTTATTCATAAAAAATCCCCTTTCGTTTTGACATAATTAAATATAACTAAATATAACTAAATATAACTAGTTATAATTGAATATAATTTGAACGATGTAGTTATTTTTAAAATATAGGAGAAATATTCTTTTCTTTGTTACAATGAAGAAAGAAAGTGAGGAATCGTCTATGAATCATCATTCCTACACAACGGAAGAAGTAGCGAAGCGATTAAAAGTATCAAAATTAACTGTATACGATTTAATTAAAAAAGGAGAACTGCCTTCTTATAGAATTGGTAGACAGATGCGCATTGATGCAGCAGATTTAGAACAATATATTAAGCAAATGAAAACAGGTAACGTACAAGTTACTTCTGTAAAGAATGACAGTAATAGTATCTCGAATACATGTATTATTAGTGGACAAGAACTAACGTTAGACATGTTGGCAAAACGTATAGAAAATCGCCTGCCAAGTTCAAATATATTAAGGGCATATCAAGGTAGTTTAACGAGCCTAGTAAAAATGTATCAAGGAGAAGGAAGTATCGTTAGCTTGCATTTGTTTGATGGCGAAACGGGTACATATAATGTTCCTTACGTAAAACGTATTTTAGTAGGACAACCATGTACGATGATTAATTTATTAGCAAGGAACGTTGGGTTTTATGTGCAAAAGGGAAATCCAAAAAATATAAAAACATGGGCTGATTTATCTCATTCATCTATACGATTTGTAAATCGAGAAAAAGGTTCTGGTATTAGGGTACTAGTGGATGAACAATTGCGCATTCAAAAGTTAAATAAAGAGAATATTAGTGGATATGAATGGGAAGAGTCGAATCATCTTGGTGTTGCCACGCAAGTCGCGAATGGGAAAGCTGATGTGGGAGTAGGATCAGAAAAGTTTTCGCAAATTGTAAATGTAGACTTTATTCCAATCATGAAAGAGCAGTATGATTTAGTGATTTTGAAGAATAAAGAAAATGAAAAGCTGATCGAAGTTGTAAAAGACATTCTGCAATCGGAAGAATTTCATAATGAACTAAAAGCGATTGGCGGATATGATATGACGAAAACAGGTCAAACTATATATAGAAAAAGCTGCTTGTCTATAAGACGAGCAGCTTTTTCTATATATAGAGGGGTTTGGGGAAACAAAGTGTTAAACAAGACCTTTAGCAAGTGTGTAAATGAAAGCTGTAAGAAGAGTCGCTCCACTTGCAAGTCCGATAAAGTCTGATTTGTTAAATGTAATGTTGTTCATTATAATCTCTCCTTATTTGTTTAATGTAGTTGCAACAGCTTTTGCATCGACAAGTGCGGATAGCACCATGCCCATTATATTTAAAAATTTGTTTGATTTCATTTTGTTCATCATGCGTATCCGCTCCTTTTCGAATTGTTGTTGCCCTGCTTTATGTCTTAATTATAGGAAATATGATCGCCGGCAACTATCGAATTAGCTTACGGAAGACTTACACTTTTGTAAGAAAAAAAGACATTCGTGTAAGAATGTCTTTTAAAGCATATTAATGTGGTGGTGCTCTTCGATTGTTTTTAAAAAGCTACGCATTGAATTTGTCATATAGCTATCCTTGCGGCGTATGAAAACCGTTGAAATACTGCCGTATTTTTCAGGGATTGCATGACAATGTACTTTCCCTGCTTTAGAAAGGTGGTGGACAGCAGACTGTGGTACGAGCGTAATTCCAAGGCCGAGTGCAACACTGTTTAATATAGTCTCTAATATATTAAATTCCATAATTCTTTTTGGTAGCAAACCTTCATCTTTCAGCCATCGTTCTAGTTTGGAACGGTATCCACATCCTTGGTTAAAAACGAGTAAAGGCGTTGTTGTAAATTCTTCTATATGAAAAGCTTTATTTTGTGTTACAAGCATTAATTTCTCTGTACTAACATCGTATTGTTCAATAAGGGGATGTTTTATTGGCCCTGATATAAAAGCACCGTCTAATTGATGATCGAGTACTTCTCTAATTAATTCTTCTGTTAAACCTGCTTGTAATGATAAATCGACGTTCGGATAGCTTTTGTAGTAAGAAGATAAAATGGTAGGTAATGTACTTACTGTTTCGACAGTACCGATTTTTAATATGCCAGAGGGTGTTTCGCTATCTAAAAATACTTGTTTTAGCTCCTCAACATCTTGCAAAATTTTATTAACATAAACGAGCATTTTTCTTCCTTCAGCTGTTAAAGTCATGCCTCGTTTATGACGATAAAAGAGCGGTGTTTTCAGCTCGTTCTCCAGTTGTTTAATACGCGTTGTTACATTTGATTGTACGTAATTTAATTCTTTTGCTGCGCTACTTACACTACCTTGGTCAGCAACGCTCTGGAAGATTTGTAAATCTCTTAATTCCATAATACGATCCTCCTTGATGTTAACTATCATTATAAATGATAGTTAACATCATTTTGAATCATTTTACGTGATATATTTTTTCTTTTACAATTCTCTTTGTGCAAATAGAAAGAAGTGGGGGATTGCGGTGAGAAAAGGTCAAATGATAATAGGCGCTTTAGCGTGTTTAATTGCAAGTATGTCATGGGGAGCAATGTTTCCAGTTGCTGATCATGCGTTAGAATACATAGATCCATTTTACTTTTCGCTTATTCGCTATGGAGCGGTGGCGATAATGCTGATTATATTGTTGTTAATGAAAGAAGGAAAACGGGCATTTCGTTTAGAGGGAAGAGGAAAGTTACTCGTCTTTTTCGGAACGATGGCGTTTACTGTATATAATGTACTTATATTTTTAGGTCAAATGTTAATGGGAAAATCAGGTGTGATGGTAGCCTCCATTATGGAAGCACTTATGCCGATGATTTCTATTTGTATCCTATGGGGATATAAGCGTGTAAAACCGAAAAAGTATATGATAACGAGCATGATTATCGCTTTTATAGGGGCTGTATTTGTTATTACAAAAGGTGATATGAGTTTCTTTTTAACATTGAAAGATAACATGTTTTCGCTAGCATGTATATTTGTTGGAGTTGTGGGCTGGGTTATTTATACGATGGGTGGTCAAACGTGTAGCGATTGGTCAACATTACGTTATTCTACGTTGACGTGTGTATTCGGTACGACTGTTACAGGAATTATAACGATAATTATAACGGCGTTTGGATATGTTTCAGTTCCGAGTATGGGAACGATTTTTATTGTGAAATACGATTTGTTATTTATGATGACATTACCAGGAATAGTAGCGTTACTAGCTTGGAACTATGGTGTGAAAATTTTATCGTCCATTAATGGGATTTTATTTATTAATTTTGTACCAATTACAACCTTAGTTATTATGATGATGCAAGGATATCAAATAACAATGTTTGATATTGTAGGGACTTTACTTGTTATTGCTGCACTTATTCGTAATAATGTTTGTCAGAGGAAAGAAGAAAATATCAACAAGAGAATTTTAGAAGAAGAGCAATTACGTCAAGCTGTTTAATAGGCAATTGGAGGATTTTACATGTTAGAAAGTTTATTGTTTTTCTTTGCCGTCGGAGTTGCTTGTGAGCTTGCAGCAATTAATCGAAATGGTCGTAAGAAGATAAAACAACAAGCTGAAATGATAGAGCTTTTAAAAGAGTTAAAAGAAAGAAACATTTAAAAAGACGACCGGGCATAGACGGTCGTCTTTTTCTATGTAAAGGGGAAAGGGGACACAAAGTTATACAAGCGTAGCAGCGTAAATAAAAGCAGTAAGAAGAAGAGAGCCGCTAGCTAATCCTAAAAAATCTAATTTGTTAAAAGTAATGTTATTCATGATGCATTCTCCTTACTTATTTAATGTAGAAGCAACAGCTTTTGCATCGATAAGAGCGGAAAATACCATGCCCATTGTATTTAAAAGATTGTTCGTTTTCAGCTTGTTCATCATATTGATCCGCTCCTTTTCGAATAATGGTTGCCCTGTTTCTGACTTAATTGTATGAAATATCGCAAGAAGTAACTATCGAATTAGCTTACAAGAAAATTACACTTTTGTAAGAATTGAAATTTAACAATTAATACTCATTTTTATTACCAACTCCTATAACTTAGTGTTATAATTGAGGTAAGAAAATGACTATACTTCGGATGTTCAGAAAGGAACGAAACCAATGTATAAACCAATTACATTTTTGTTGAAATATATATTTAAAACAGCTGGGAAAGTAGAAGTGCAAGGAAGAGAAAAGCTACCAGAAGGTGGCCCGTATGTTGTTGCGTGTACACATACAAGTTTTATGGATGTATTAATGTTAGCTACAGGGATGTACCCAACAGAGATTCATTACATGGCCAAAAAAGAATTATTTGAAGGGAAATTCAAAAATTGGTTCTTTAAAAATGTAAATGCATTCCCTGTAGATCGTGCAAATCCAGGACCGAGTACACTTAAAATTCCATCCCGCTTATTAAAAGAAGGAAAAGTGGTAGGGATTTTCCCAAGTGGAACGAGATCGACAGAAGATGTTTCGTTAAAAGCTGGTGCTGTGACAATTGCGATGCGTTCTAACGTTCCATTAATACCAGCAGCTTATGTTGGTCCATCAAGTGTAAAAGAATTAATAAAGGGGAAAAAGGCACAATTGATTTTTGGAGATCCGATTCAAATTGATGCTGAAGAACAAATAGATCGGAAAACAGCTATGAAAATGATGACAGACCAATTAAATGAGAAGTTTGAGGAGCTAAAGGAAGCTTTGGAATCAAATCAAAAGTAAGAAAAGACGACCGGGCATAGACGGTCGTCTTTTCTATTACTATTTATAATAAAGGGGAAAGGGGACACAAAATTTATACAAGCGTAGTGGCGTAAATAAAAGCAGTAAGAAGAATCGAGCCACTAGCCAGTCCTAAAAAATCTAATTTGTTAAAAGTGATGTTATTCATAATATATTCTCCTTACTTGTTTAATGTAGAAGCAACAGCTTTTGCATCGATAAAAGCGGAAAATACCATGCTCATTGTATTTAAAAAATTGTTTGATTTCATTTTGTTCATCATATAAATCCGCTCCTTTTCGAATAATGGTTGCCCTGTTTCTGACTTAATTGTATGAAAAATAGCAGAGAGTAACTATCGAATTAGCTTACAGGAAAATTACACTTTTGTAAGAAAAACGAATGAAGGTGTAATGATGAGAAGGTTTGACATATGTTCATGGGATTTATTAATTTAAAAGTAGAGGTGAGTGTATGGCTAATATTAAAGATATTGCAAAGATGGCGGGAGTTTCAGTTACGACTGTTTCAAGAGTATTAAATGATCATCCGTATGTAAGTGAAGAAAAAAGGAAAGCGGTTATAGAGATAGTTGAGAAGTTGAATTACTCACAAAACGCAAATGCCGTTCATTTATCAAAAGGGAAAACGAATATTGTTGGTGTAATTTTACCGTATATTAATCATCCATGTTTTGATGCGATGGTGGGCGGGATGATGGAGGTGGCGTTAGCTCATAATTACAGAGTGCTACTTTGCCAAACAAATTATAATAAAAAAGAAGAAATGAAAAGTTTACATATGTTAAAAACAAAACAATTGGATGGTCTTATTATTTGTTCTCGTGCGAATGAATGGGAAACGATAGAGCCGTATGCTTCCTATGGAACAATTGTTGCTTGTGAAGATAATGATATTTCAAATATCTCAAGTGTATATACGAATCATTCAGCAGCTTTTCAATTAGGAATGGATTATTTGATTGAGAAAGGTTATAAAAAAATTGGTTATTGCACGGGAAGAAAGCTAGGACCGAGTAGTCAAAAACGTTTTGATGTGTATAAACAGCAATTGCAATCTATAGATGAAGAAGTGAATGAAGAGTGGATTTTTACAGAATGTTTTACGTTAGAAGATGGTGTGAAAGTGGCTCATAAATTAAAGGAAATGCAGCATCTTCCTGAAGCATTAATAGTAGCAGGAGATGAGGTTGCAATTGGGGTTATGACGGAAGCTGAAAAATTAGGTATTCAAGTTCCTGAAGACTTAGCGATTATTGGATTTGATAACCAACCTATTTCGCAAGTGTTACAACTTACAACTATTGATCAAAATTTAAAGGGAATAGGTAAAAAAGCCTTTGAAATGTTTTATCGGCAAACAAATGCTGAAAGTTCTAAACAAGAAAAGGTGGAAATTCCATATGAACTTGTGGAGCGATCTACAGTGTAGTTTTAGTCCGTTATGTGTATAAGTGCATAACGGATTATTTTTTTGAAATACCTTTGACAGGAAACGCGTTTCATACTTTATAAAGGGGTTAAACCGGTTTGTAACAATCCATGGATTCTTTTCAAAAATAGTATTTGGAGGGAAATGCATGAATGAACTTTTATTAAGTATAAAAAAGTTTTTAGGGAATGACGAAAATGTTTTAGCCTTTGTGGTGGGGGTTTTTGAGAAGGATCATTTCACGTTATGTTATCAACATGGGATTTTTGTTGCGACTACTAGACGTCTCCTGTTTTACGGAAAATTTCCATACTATCTTTCAACATTTAAAGAGTACTCATATTTGCATATAGATAGCATAGTTTTTCCCCGTATTTCGAATTTATTTGTAATCATGAAACCATCCGAGCTAAGTATATTCAGAAGGGGAATGTGGAGCAATTTGTCCGTATAGTTAGAGCAAATGTGAATAATTAATCACCCCTCTGTTTAAACATAATATCCTGGTCTTTATGAGGAAAAATGCTGAATAAAAACAACTTCTAAACCTCTAGGAGATAGTGATACAATGTCAAATGGGGGGAGGGTATGAACTATGGTTAATCAACGTATAAAGGAAATAACACTAATTACAATTGGTTCATTATTATTCGCAATTGGTATTAATTACTTTGCAATTCCAAACCGTTTATCGGAAGGTGGAATTATTGGTTTAACGGTTGTTACGTACTACTTATTTGATTGGTCACCAGGGGTTGTGAACTTTGCTATAAATGCAATTTTACTAGCTGTTGGTTATAAATTTTTTGATAAGAAAACGATGGTTTATACAATTTTAGGGATTGTAGAAACATCTTTGTTTTTATATGTTACGGAACATATTGAGTATCATGTAAATAGTGATACTTTATTAGCGGCACTATTTGCTGGTGTATTTGTCGGTATCGGATTAGGCTGTATGTTCAAAGCTGGAGGTACATCAGGGGGATCGGCAATTTTAGCACGGTTAGCAAATCAATATTTAGGTTGGAGCGTCGGTAAAGGTGTACTTATTATTGATATCGTTGTAATTGCTGGTTCCGTATTTATAATAGGGCAAGAAAAAGCGATGTACACACTTGTTGCAGTATTCATCGGAGCGAAAGTAATTGATTTCATTGTAGAAGGAATGGACACAAAAACGGCTGTTACAATTATTTCAAATCAACCAGAGTTAATACGTGAGGCTATTACGAAAAACATGACACGCGGCGTTACTGTATTAGAAGGGCGCGGCGGATATACTGGTAAAAATAAAGAAGTTTTATATGTTGTTATTAATAAACAAGAGCTTGTTAAGTTAAAGCAAGTTATTAGTCGAGTAGATGACGATGCTTTCGTCGTTATCCATGATGTACGTGATGTACTTGGTGGGGGCTTTAAAGCGAGCTAAAAGGTGAACGAGTAAATTCGTTCACCTTTTTTTAATTCTTACAAAAATGTAAGTGTAATGTAATGAGATTCAATAGTAGATTGTATTCCTTCTTTTTAAAATGGATGTATATATATCCTGCAGAGGAGGAATGTTTATTATGAAGAAAAAAATGATCACTACTATAATAGCGATGATAGTCATAGTAATAATGTTACTACCTACGAAACTTGGACCGGTTATCGATAAATATAATCCATTTTATAAGACGAAAGAATACTATACGGTTGTGAATACAATTGGTCAGCATATTGGCGATGAGTGGTATGAATATGAATTTATTGCATTTGACGAACGTGGAAGAGAACAAAAAATAAAGAAGACTGTTAAGCATATGTTAAAGAGAGATGAAACATTAAAGGTGTACGCAAAAGGACGCTACGGCGAGTCGATTGAAGAAATTGAAGCTGTAAATATTCCTATTAATGCAAAGAGTAAACTTTTAGCGATGAGATAGCGGATTATACCCCCACCTATTTTTTGTCGAAAATAAAAATACTAGGTAGGGGTATTTTAGTGTATGTGAAAAAGCCTTGGTCCATATGGACCAAGGCTTTTTTATTATATAAAGGGGAAGGGGGTACATTGTAGTAGCATGAGTGAAAGGTATAAGAAGAGTGGCTACTAACAATGCAATTTGGTTATGTGAGTGTTCTTCTTATTTGGCTTACTTTCTAAATTTATTGTACGAAATATTGATAAGGGAAACTATCGAATTACATTACACCTAGCTTACAAACATGTAAGTCTTCTGTAATGTAATTCGATAGTTAAAAGCTATTGAATTTCATATAGTGTAATTAGAAAGTCTCACTATATTACTTTCTGTTTGTAATGTAATGAAGAATGAAAAACCAACTACTTTTTAATAGCCCTCATCTGTATGTAGATGGGGCCTTTTTTATAAACCTTACAACATTGTAAGGTTTACGTAAGTTAATTCGATAGTAAATTTGTCATATTTTTTGCATAATAGATACAAATAGATAAAAATAATTAGGGATATAGTAAGAAGGGAGAAGAATGGGATGCGTAAAGAAGAAGTAGTGAAGTTTCCAATTAAAGATTTCTGTAGCTACTTTACTGTTGCCGTAGTATGTATTGGATTATTTGATATCATAACAAACTTAATTGTTAAATAACATAGATGATAAAACAAGAAAGGAGATCCTTTCTTGTTTTTTTATGGGGGAATAAAGGTGAAGTGGATTGATAGTCATATACATGTTGACCAATATAAGGATGAAGAGAAAAGTAAATTACTTAAAGATGTGGAGCATAGTAAAGAGATAAATGGGCTTATTGCAGTATCTATGAATTATCAATCATGTAAAGAAACTTTATCTTTAGCAAAACTATATCCTTTTGTACATCCAGCAATAGGTTTTCATCCGGAGCAACCGATTCATAAAGAAGAATGTGAGCAAATTTATAAATTAATTGAAGAGCATGTAGATGATATAGTTGCGATTGGTGAAGTTGGCTTACCGTATTATTTAAGAAAAGAAGATGAGCGCATTGCTATCAATTCGTATATATCAGTGTTACAACGGTTTGTTGAACTAGCTAGTAAATATGATTTACCAATTATATTACATGCAGTGTATGAAGACGCTGATATTGTATGTGATTTACTGGAGAAATATAAAGTTTCACGTGCACACTTTCATTGGTTTAAAGGAAGTGAAACAACAATGAAACGGATGATGAGGAATGGTTATTACATTTCTATCACGCCAGATGTTTTACATAAGGAGAAGATTAGAAAAATTGTTTCGTATTATCCTCTTGAATATATGATGGTAGAAACAGATGGACCGTGGGAATTTCAAGAGGGTGTTATGACACATCCGAGAATGATTCGAGAGGTATTAAAGGAAATTAGTGTTATAAAAAACGTAGCTGTTGATAAGGTTGCAGAAACGATATATGAAAATACGATTCAATTTTATTTGAAAGGATAGAATTGTTATTTTAGCCCTTCTTATTATAGAGAAATAGAAGTTGAATTTATTTATGAACATAATCAATGGGTTATTAATAATATGCCACGTTTTGGTTTAAGTTAAAAAAACCACCAAGCATTTTGCTTGGTGGTTTTGTATTAGGATTCTAATTTTTTCGCACGTCTTAATAATAAGAGAAAGACAATGACGAGGAAACCGAGTATAAGGAAGAATCCATATTGTTTTATATAATCTATTATGTCACTTGCGCTTGTTGGTTTTTCAACGTGAATGCCGTCTTTATTAGTAGTGATATGAATATCTTTCATTTTCACTTCATTTGTTTCTTTTTGTAAATCAATCCATTCTATATTTGGAATACTTTCTAGATCCTTTAGTACTTCTTTTAATGGTTTTACACCTAAGTAAGGATGATAGAATGCACCAATAACTCCATCGGATAATTTGGCAACAGATACAGCATTTGCTTTCATTTTAGCAATAGCGTGTGGTTTATCTTCTTCGATAAATCCAACTGTTTCAGGCATTAATTTCATGCCATGTAAAAATGATGGTGTACTTCTGTATGCCGGAGAGTGCATAGATTTCCAAGTTGTGTCACTTAACTGTAGTTGTCCTACATAAGTTGAAAAGTATCTTGATAATATTTCATATCCTTTTTGAGACATCGTGTAATGAGGTGCTTCAAATGCGACCGGATACAGTTTGGCATCTACAAGTTCTTGAATGCCTTTTTCAATATGATCAGTCGTATATTTTTCTTCAAATTCTTCCCCTTTTTTTACGTATGTATTATATGCCTCTATATTAGGGAAATCATCTTTTGTTTTTGGTTTTTCATGCTTCGGTTGACGAATTGGTTGGTCTGTTTTTACGTCCCAAAATTCAAAACCTTCATCAGTTTCACTATCATAAAATTGGTGAGTATAACCATGCATAATAATTGCTGCACCATCATCTTGCATAGAGCGTAAAAGATCGACTAGTTCGGGTTTATCTTTTAAATGTAGTGTTTTACCTGTTTCTGGATCCGTATATACAGGAATAACAGTGATCATGTATGGCATCTTTTTCTCTTTTAATAATTCAGCAATTTCTTTTAATTGATTTATATCTGCGGCTGGATGAACGTCTTCAAGACGTAAATAAGCTTCCACTTTATTTTTCGTTGGCTTTTGTTCAAAGTAAGAAAATAGGCTTTCGCCAATATAATAAGATATCCAATCAAAGAGGTTAGAAGTTGCAACATAATAAGAATTATTTTGTTGTACAATTAATGGGTAAGTAGTATTTCCTTTTAAAGCATTGGCAAGAATTGTTCCATTTGTATCAAGGTTTTTAATGGATCGTTCGTCCTCTAATGTATTCTTTAGTTTACGTGTTGGATATTCAATTGTATCAGAGTTTATATCTTCATTTTTAAGTATAATAAATGAAAAACGTTTGGATAATTGTTCTATATTTTGACCTAAAACGAGTAGTGGTCCTGAGAAATTTTCTAGAAATTCTTTTGTTTCAGTGGGAAGTTCTTCTTGTTTTTCACCTATGTAAATAACATGTGTATATGAAGATTTATCAGTTATTTCAGCTAACTGTTTTATGTTTTTTATTGTTATGTTATTAGTAAAATGTCCTACTTGTGTATTAAGTATTTGGGTATCACTTGTAATTTGATCATCGCTCGAACTGTATAAAATAAGGACTTTTGGATTTTCGTTTTTTTGTGCGGAAATAGGGACAGGAATTAATAGTAGTAAACTAAATAAGAGTAGCAACCATTTTTTCATATTATTATTCTCCTAGTTTATATTTAGAATTCAGTTTACAATTATATACAAAAAATATGTTTCAGTCTATGAAAGTTACATTTTTTCACGTATTTACCAGCTGTTTTTTCACAAAATCGGTCTAAAGCATGATGATAATATGTATAGTTATTTGCTATGATAAAAGAGTAAGAGAATGATAGAATGTGGGTAATTGTAAAGGGAAGAAGGCTGAAAGGGGACAAATTTCAGCGGAGAAAGAGGTAGAGGTAGTGAAGAAATTCTTTGTAGGATTTTTAGTTGTTCTTGGGGTGTACTTATACTTCCAAGGAAAGTCTGAAGGAATGGGCAAATTAGTAAATGAGACAAGCTATGTTGACTCAGAAGAAGCAAAACAGATGAAACAAATTATTATAGAGGAAGCAAAGAAAGTCAATCTTCCAGAATGGATACCTCTTACAATTGCCGAACATGAAAGTCGATTAAATCCAAGAAGTGTTGGAGATAACGGAACTTCATTCGGATTGTTTCAATTGCATCGCGGTGGTGGACTTGCACCGGATCATTTAACGGATGACGAGCTGAAAGATCCACGTACAAATGCGCAAATTGCAATGCCGCATTTAATGAAAGGATATAAGCGCGGGGTGCAAAAAGGTTTGACGGATTTTGCATTATTAAAATATATAGCAAATACATCTGGATGGCCAGGGAATTTAGGGCCAGAGTGGACGGATAATAATATGAAGTATAACATCGGATTAGAAGATGTGTACTATCGAAATAAAGGTGTAATTAAAGAGTAGGTTTTTGATACCTACTCTATTTTTTTGTGGATAATCGCGTCGTTTTGTTTTGTGAAATACGCTGCTAGTTGTATTTTTACGTCTTCTAGTTTGGTGGAAACTTGCGGTATTTTATATCCTACATATAACGGTGAAACGACAAATCTAGGAACAACTTTACAAATGATTTTTCCGTTTAAGTAATAGAAGAATAAGTTATAACTACTACATCCTTTATGGAAATCTGTCAGTATGTAACGTACAGTTTGCTGAATATAAGTTGCTAGTTCATCTATGCATCCAATATCTTCGATAATGATATTAAATTCAGTAAAACCGATAATAGGACGATCTGAGATATTGAGTTCAATGTGTTCGTTCTTTTGAACAATTACGCCTTGGAAGTTGTCGTGTTCTACGTTATCGAGGTAGTTTACATATTTCATTCCAATAATCTGCATGTGTGCATGATGCAAACTTCCACCTGAGAATGGACCATGATTTTTGTATAAAATTACAGATGTGAATTCTTCATTCTTCTGTAAATCTAACCAATGTTTAATGGAGAAACGAATTAGCGATTTCATATGTTCTTCTGTATATGTCGCAATATGGTCTTCACAATTATCTGTTTCGATTAGCACCGTTTGAAATGTATCTTTTAATGTAGGAAATTTGTTTTTTAGCCAAATAATTGAGCCCTCAATTGCTAAAATATCCGTTAAACTTTCTCTGTCACAAAAAGGACATGCAGCGCTTCTATTCCGGATGCTTTCTGGTTTTTGTTTGCCAATATCGTTTAAAAAGTATAGTTGTTGTGTATCCATTTGTATATATGCCCCTTTAAAATATGTGTAAAAATCCCGCTTAATACATTCGGGATAAGGAGAAGAAAATCCTTTAAAGGGAATATAAAAAATAAAAGACAAGATATCCTCATTAAGATAGGGTACCTTGTCTTTTATTTTTTCTTTAATAATGTGTATGGATAATATAGATTGTTTTTATTATACTTCTTTTCTCTATTTTTTATTGTGTATAAGGCAATTGCTGTACTTGCGATTACAAAAATGGCTTTCTTCATATTCACATACCCCTTTTTATTGTTGGTTTAATTCTTGGCTAACTGCTTTTGCATCAACTAGAGCGTGTAAAATCATTTTTACCATGTTCATCATATTCTTTCACTCCTTTTTATAGTTCATTTAGTTCTTTTACAACTGCTTGTCCGTTCACTAATACCTCAAAGATTGCTTTTACGATTTCTTTCATCATGATTGTTTCCTCCTTTTGTTGTCTCTCTTGTTTACATCTTTATTGTATAGGGAGGCATCTTTTCGTACTATCGCTTTCCATTACGTGAACATAACAGTTTTGTAAGATTTGATGTCACTTATTGAAATGTTTAGTCTATCTTCATTATTTTCAGAAAAATGACTATTCAAACATGAAATGGGAAAGTATAATAAAGAAGTAAGTATTAAATTCCGTACGAAAGAGGTGAATGAGATGAAACGTTCTTTAGCTGCACGTGCCAAATTTTTAGATTTTATCTATTTTTGTCGTGCGATTTTTCATGATGTAGTTGTTAACGGGATACGTCTGTCCTTTTTTAACAATTGCATAGTAGCTATAGAACGATAGAAATCTCTTCACCCATTTTTAATAAACGTGTGAAAAGGGAGCTATTTAGCTTCCTTTTTCTATGCCGAAAACCATGGGGAATGTTTCTTTCCTATGGTTTTTTATATTGAAAGGAGTACGGAAAATGACAATTTGTAGTGTAAATAATGTAACGAAATCTTTTGGTGGAAACATCATATTTGAAAATATATCGCTTGAAATAAAGAATGGTGAACGTGTTGGATTAGTTGGTCGTAACGGTAGTGGGAAGACAACAATCTTTCAGCTTTTAACTGGAATGGAAAGTTTGGATGCAGGGGCCATTCATATGAAGAAAGGTACACGTATTGGTCATGTGGCACAAATTCCGAAATTTGATGAGAGTATGACTGTATATGAAGTATTGAGTTCCGCTTTTAAAATAGAAAAGGAATTAGAAAGAGAAATGCGTACTTTAGAAAAACATATGGCGGAAGAACAGGAATCTTCTGTTTTACAAAAATTAATGGAAAGATACGGAATCATCCAAGAAAAGTTTGCGTTTCTTGGTGGTTATGAAATCGAAGCGAACATTATGAAGGTAGCAAATGGTTTACAGGTGACAGAACTATTCCCACGATCATTTGTGGAGATAAGTGGTGGGGAGCAAACAAAAGTAAGCCTTGCATACATGCTGTTGCAGAAACCAGATTTACTTTTATTAGATGAACCAACCAATCATTTAGATTTATTTGCAGTCGAATGGTTAGAGCAATTTTTGAAAGAATACAATGGAACGGTTGTGGTTATTTCACATGATCGTTATTTCCTTGATGAAGTTGTAACGAAGATTTTTGATTTAGAAGATGGAGAGATTCACGTGTATCATACAAACTATTCTCGGTTTGTTGAAGAGAAGGAAGAAAGGTTACTTCAGGAGTTTCAGGCTTATCAAGAACAGCAAAAGAAAATAAAGAAAATGAAAGAAGCAATTAAGCGATTACGTGAATGGGCAAATCAGGCGAATCCTCCGAATGAAGGATTGCATAAGAGAGCAAGAAGTATGGAACGTGCACTGGAACGTATGGAGAAACTAAAAAAACCTATTTTAGAACGAAAACAAATGGGACTTCAGTTTGAAGGGCAAGAGAGAAGTGGGAAAGATGTTGTTGTAATGAAAGAAGTGAGTAAAGGATTTGCTGAACATCTTTTATTTAACGAAGCAAATTTACATGTTCGTTTTCAAGAGCGTGCGGCTATCGTTGGTCGTAATGGTACAGGAAAGACAACGCTATTAAAGTTATTATTAGAAGAAATAGAACCAGACGCTGGAGAAATTCGAATTGGAAGTAGTGTGAAAATCGGTTATTTATCCCAGCATGCGTACGGAAATATGAAGAGTAATGTATTGGAGGCTTTCAGGGAATGTGTAGCTGTAACAGAGGGAGAAGCGAGACATATATTAGCTAAATTTTTATTTTATGGTCCAGCGGTGTTTAAGAAAGTAACGCAACTGAGCGGTGGAGAAAAAATGAGGTTAAGACTTGCACAACTTATGTATCAAGATATCAATTTTTTAATTTTAGATGAGCCGACAAATCATCTCGACATTGAATCAAGGGAAGTTTTAGAGGAAGCTCTTGAACAATATAATGGGACGATTTTAGCTGTTTCACATGATCGTTATTTTTTAAATAAGTTATTTGAAAAGACGTATTGGATTGATGAGTGTAAATTATTTGAGTTTGCAGGGAACTATGCATGGGCGCGTCAAAAGTGGGAGGAAAAGCTCGAGACACAAGTAATAAAGCAGCAACGCCAAGGAAGAAAAAGTGTTGAAACAGTCTCTGTAAAAAAGAAAGAAGTTAGGAATATTGAGGAGATTGAAACCGAATTAATGCATGTTGAAGAAGATATATATACGCTTGAGTGTAAGATGGAACATGTAGTTGATGTTGAAATGCTTGAACAGTTGTATGAAGAAAAAACGAAGAAAGAGTTGTTACGAGCGGATTTATATAATGCTTTAGAGAATATCATGGAGTAAAGAGATTAGAATGAAAGAGCAAGTTGTTTTCTCATGTTTTGAGGGGGGCTTGCTTTTTTTTGTGTGTAAGGAAAGAGAAGTAATTGGTATAATTTTCTTGTTATTATAATGAAGAGATGCACTTTAGGTTATTAAAATGTGAGGAGAATTTTATGTTAGGATACGCGCGAATTATTACAATCGTCATGATTTGTTTTGTTTATGCAAACCATGTTTCACGTGAAACAGCATATTTGCAATTTTTTGTAGGTACAGCACTTTTTATTTATATTGTGAATCATATTTTGCTAGTAAAAGTGAATGGAGGTAAAAAACTTGGTTTTTATACACTATTAGCAAATGGGATAGTCACAGCTTTATTAGGTTTTTTATTTCCCGAGACATGTTTATATTTAATTATATTTGGAATTGATGCAGTAGGGCTATTTATTCATGAGTTTCGTAGAAGCATGACGTACTTTTTTATTACTTTTTTCTTTCTTTGTTGGTTTATAAATATATTACATGCGTATCAACATACAGGTAGTTTAGAATTGGAGAGTAATTCCATTAATTTTATGTTCATCGTTTTTAGTGCTTTAGCTGGAAGCTTAATAAAAAAACTTACAGCTGCTCGGAAAATGGTAGATGAACAATATGAGGAATTGACATTGTCTCATACAGCTCTAAAAGAAGCGCATGAACAATTACGTCTATATGCCAAAGAGGTAGAAGAATTGACAGCCGTTCGAGAGCGAAATGATATTGCCCGAGAAATTCATGATACTGTCGGTCATAATATGACAGCCTTACTTGTCCAATTACAACTGGCAGAGGCTTTGTGGAAACAAAAGTCGGACGCTACGGAAGAGGTTTTACATACATGTCATGGGCTAGCCAGGAAATCACTTCAAGAGGTGAGAGCGTCTGTACATGCCTTAAAAGAAGAAGGTAAACTAGGGAACATAATAGAGAATATGCGTGAAATGTTACATGGATATTCTAAAGCGACGAAAGTACAAGTATCGTTTCAATTACAAGGAGATCCGGTTGTGATTCCGCTGTCACTACAACCTACACTGCTCCGGGTTATGCAAGAGTCTTTAACAAATGCAAAGCGGCATGGCAAGGCGAGCTTATGTGAAGTGAGTTTAACTTGTTCGGCGAAACAAGTTAAACTATGTATTTTGGATAATGGCGTGGGAGTTAACGAGGTAAGCCCAGTTTTTGGTTTACTTAATATGAGAGAACGAGTAGAGGAACATGGTGGAACTATTCAATTTGAGAGTGAGATAGAAAAAGGCTTTCGGTTACAGATTGAATTTCCACTTCAGGAGAAAACGTGGTTAATAGGGGGGACTGTATGATTCGGATTATGATTGTTGATGATCAATCACTCATTCGTGATGGCTTAGCGATGTTATTAAATTTACGTCAGGAACTTGAAGTAGTGGGAACTGCTACAGATGGAGACGAAGTGATACAAAAGGTGAAAGAGTTACATCCTGAAATTATTTTGATGGATATTCGGATGCCCCGTATGAATGGTGTTGAAGGAACACGTTTAGTTAGAGAACAGTTCCCTCATATAAAGGTACTTATGTTGACGACTTTTAGTGATAGTAAGCTTATCTTTGAAGCATTGGAGCAAGGAGCAAGTGGTTATTTATTGAAGGACATGGAGACAGATGCAATCGCTCAAGCAATTTTAACGGTGCATAGTGGAGGGGCTGTGCTTCCTCAGGATATAACAGCGCAAATTATAAAAGAATTAAAAAAGACAAAAGTAGCAGTAGAGTGCACCACACCAGAACAATTAGCACAATTAACTGAGCGAGAAGTAGATGTTTTAAGGGAAATTGGACTTGGGTTAAATAATAAAGAGATTGCGGAAAAGTTATTTATTACAGAGGGAACTGTTAAGAATCATGTTTCTAATTTAATTAGTAAGTTAGAACTGAGAGATCGAACGCAAGCAGCCATATACGCAGTAAGGTATGGCATCACGATGTACACATGACTTTTGGCATATATAAGTGTGAAAAAGCAGCAGAATTTGCTGCTTTTTTATTTTGTATTTCTATCTCAAGGATGATGGAGAGAAGAAGAAATTTTTCTACAATGAAAGTGTAGATGAATGCAAAGGGGCTGAATCAGTATGTTAGTCATAGATCATATTACGAAATCATTTGGTAAGAAGGAAATTATAAAGAATGTTTCTTTTGAGGTGAAGAAAGGGGAAACATTTGGATTACTTGGTCCAAATGGTGCGGGAAAATCAACGACGATATCAATGATTTGCGGGTTAATTTCATACGACAGTGGTGATATAAAAGTTGGTGGGAAATCAGTAAAAGAATATCCATTAGAGGCGAAAAAGAAAATTGGTATTGTTCCACAAGACATTGCGCTCTATCCAACACTTTCAGCGAAGGAAAATTTGGTTTTTTGGGGAAAAATGTACGGTTTAAATGGGAAAATTGCAAAAGAACGAGCGGAGGAAGTATTAGCTTACGTCGGTTTACAGGACCGTGGAAAAGATAAAATTGAAACATTTTCAGGTGGAATGAAAAGGCGTATTAATATTGGTGCAGCACTTATGCATGAGCCAGAGTTGTTAATTATGGATGAACCGACAGTTGGGATTGATCCGCAATCGAGAAACCATATTTTAGAGACTGTTAAAAAGTTAAATGAAAAAGGGATGACAGTTATTTATACGAGTCATTACATGGAAGAAGTAGAGTATTTATGTGAAAGAATTGCAATTGTTGATCATGGAAAGGTAATTGCATTAGGAACGAAAAGGGAACTATGTAATCGCCTGGCGGATGGGTTTATAGTGAGATTGCAATTAAATCGTTATAGTACGGAACTGCTACAAAAGTTGAAAGCACTCTCTGTTGTTGAACGAATTATTTTTGATGAAGATAATAGTACGATTGATATTGGGCTAAATGGTGGTGAGTCCATTGGTACAGTTGTGTCAGTAGTTGTGGAGAACAACGCTCAAATTTTAAAGCTTGAAGTGCAAGAACCGAATTTAGAGGCACTCTTTTTACAATTAACAGGACGTTCACTTCGTGATTAAGGAGGTTAGTGCGAGATGAAAAGTTTTATTATTGCATGGAAAGATTTAAAAATACGTTTAATTGATCGGCGCGGATTTATGATGATGTTAATTATGCCGCTTTTATTAACAGCGATTTTAGGTTCAGCGTTAAGTAATATATTTGATAATGGTGGACTACCCAAAACAGTGATTGGCTATTATCAAGTAGGAAATGATGAGTTTGCAGATGTCTTTCAAAAAGACGTATTGCAATCTAAAGAATTAAAAGATGATGTGAAAGTAAAGATAGTTAATTCTCAGGAAGAGCTTGAAGATATGTTAAAGGAAAAGAAAATCGATGTGGGAATCGTCATCCCGAATAAATGGAGCGAACAAGTACAAGATGGAAAATTAAAAGAACCAAAGGTGTTTATAGACCCATCAAAAGATATACAAGCGAAAATCGCTGAATCAATGGTCCGCTCTTTTTCAGAGCGTGTTCAAACAGTTGCGGTATCTACTAAAAGTGTTGTGACGGAATTAGCAAATTCTCAGCATAGTAATGTGGAACAAGTTGCAAAAGAAGTAAGTGGAGATTTACAAACAGTAGCAACTTCGGGTGCAGATAACATTGAAAAAGGAACGATAGGTAAAAAAACAGTTGCAGCGATGCAATATTATGCCGCAGCGATGTTAGTCATGTTTTTACTATATAACATAACAGTAGGTGCAAAGTCAGTTGTAACAGAGCAACGAACTGAGACGTTGGCGCGTTTGTTCAGTACACCGACGAGTTCATTTTCAATTTTATTCGGGAAGTTTTTAGGTACATTATTATTTGCTTGTATACAATTTGGGATATTTATAGTTGCTACACACTTTATGTTTCATGTGGAATGGGGCGGAGACTTATCTCAAATAGTAGCGGTGGGAATGTCTTATGCAATTTGTGTTTCGGGTTTATCTATGTTAATTGCCGCTTTTATTCGTGAGGAAAAAACGGCAGATGTAATGGGAGGAATCGGTATTCAAATACTCGCTATATTAGGAGGATCGATGTTACCAATTTACGTATTCCCTGATACACTTCAAACCATTGCGAATGTTGCTCCGAATAAATGGGCACTTACAAGCTTTTTAAATATTATGTCGGGAACATCTTGGGATGTGTTACTCCCTGTTATTTTTAGTTTATGTGGTGCAGGAATTGTCTCCGTTATGATAGGGACATTACGTTTACGTACGAGATAGGAGGGAGAAATGATGAAGAAGGTTTGGGCACTTTGTTGGCTAGAGTTAAAACAAATTTTAATAAAACCACAAAGTTATATACTTATGTTTGGAATGCCTATTATTTTTACACTCATTTTCGGCGGACTTTTAGGTGGAAGTGGGAATAAGAAAGTAAATGTTAGCTTAGTAGATGAAGATGGTTCTGTATTATCTAGCAAGTATTACGAGGACATACAGAAAAGTGACTTAATTTCTATAGAGAAGGTAACGTATAAGGAAGGCAAACAGAAGATTGAAAACAAAAAATCATCCGGCATAGTTCTTATTCCGAAAGACTTTCAAAAGAATATGTTAGATGGAAGGGTAGAAAATATTCAGTTTCAAGCTAGTGCTGATTTTACTGGTGGAACTTCTGTAGAGCAAGTATTGGCAAGTGCATTAAAAAAAATGGAGATAGAAGTTAGTGCAGCGAGAGATTTTGAGAAGAAAAGTAACGCTTCGTGGGAACCTATGTATAAAGAAATCTATACAAAAGTAGAACCTGCTTCGATTCAAAAAGAATCAATTTCACATGATGATCAAAAGTTAAATAACGTTACAGGGCGAGCAGCGGGATTTTCAATTCTATTCGTTATGATTGTTATGTTAAGTGCGACGGGGACTATTTTGAAAGCTAGACAACTTGGTGTTTGGTCTCGTTTATTAGAAGCACCAGTTTCAAAAGTTCAAATACTAACGGGATATATCCTTTCATTCTTCTTAATAGGATGGATTCAATTTGGTGTTCTAATGATATTAACGAATTCCTTATTTAATGTGCAGTGGGGAAATTTGTTAGGGGTTATTATACTCGTTTCCGTATTATTATTAGCTGTCATTGGTCTAGCCTTATTATTAGCAAGTATCGTGAAAACAACAGAACAACAGTCTGCATTAGGTAATATCGTTGTGATTTCAACATGCATGATTGGTGGCCTGTATTGGCCAATTGAAATTGAACCAGCATGGATGCAGACAGCAGCAAATTTTGTTCCGCAAACTTGGGCGATGCGTGGCTTTACGGAGTTAATTGTAAGGGGAGGTACATTGGCTGATATAGGAGGATATATTGGTATACTCATTTTATTTGCAGGAGTCTTTTTCATAATTAGTTTAACAAGAATACGTTACGACTGAAAAAAACAGAGTTACAGCTTTACACGCTGAACTCTGTTTTCTTTTTGTGTGGTATCTTCCTTTGTTGAAATGATAATAGCGATCCCGAGCATAATAAAAAAAGCTAAAAAGAGGACGAACTTTGGGAAGAACGGGAATAGTAATAGCGCCCCAACTATCATAATTGTTAATAATACGTAGTGAAGGACGTATTGGAATAGGTTGTCCATGTTTTCGCCCCCTTTTTGGTAATTGGTTATTAGTATTCTATGTTTCATACGGAACGAATAGAAGTGAATTTTTAATTTTTTAATACGAAATAAAAAAGAACGGTTGACATGTTTAAAGGAAAGGAATAATCTTGAAATTAATTCATACTATTTTTATAGGAATAATAAATATAGTTGCAGGAAGGAGTCCTATGTTCCTACATCGTTAAAAATTAGGAAGGTAAAGGTGATAGTGCAATGAAAAATGTTTTTAAAGGAGCAATTGCTACATTTTTGAGTGTATCAGTATTACTAGCCGGATGTGGTCAAGAGGAAGCGAGTACAAACGAGGCCAGGAACGTCCCGAAAGTAAAAGATGAATTTATTCAGGCAAGCGACAAAGCAAAAAGTCCCGTAAAAGCAAAAGAAAGAAAAGATACTTTTGTAGTTGGAATGCCGAGTCCTGGAGGGATATTCCTTCCGCACTTTATGGAGAATGGATGGGATGGTAATATAACGCAAGCTATCTTTGCACCTCTTGTTGGACTCGATAAGGAAGGAAAACCAATTCCAATTTTAGCGAAGAAGTGGGATATTTCGGAGGATCAGCTTACATACACGTTCTATTTGAAAGATGGTTTAAAGTTTAGTGATGGATCACCACTAACTGCAGATGACGTAGCATTTACATTAACGCTATTACACGATCCAACTTATAGTGGAGCGACTGATATAAGTCAAACAGCAATAAAGGGTGGGCAAGCGTATAAAGAAGGAAAGGCAACCTTTATTGAGGGAATTCAAGTCATTGATCCGAAAACAATTACGATTACGACTGAAAAGGTAAATGCTCAAACACTATCATTAATCGGTGGAGAAGTTATATCTAAAGCTTATTACGGGAAAGAGTATAAACAAGGGCACCTAGAGTATTTAAAAGAGTTGTATGGAAAACCGATGGGAGCAGGAGCTTATAAGTTAGATAAATATATTCCTGGTCAAGAGGTTCGATTTGTAGCTAATGAAAATTATTTTGAAGGAAAACCGAAGATTGAGCACTTTATTTATAAAATTTCAAAAGGTGATACAAAGCTACAACAATTTCAAGCCGGGGAAGTAGATTATGATGGTTTTACGACAAACACGGAGACGATTGAACAGTTAAAGGATTTAGGTTTTGCCAATATTAATGTATATACGGGAAGCTCTTATGGTTACATTAAAATGAATTATAAGAAACCATACTTTAAAGATAAGCGTGTCCGCCAAGCATTTATTTACGGATTAGAGCGTCAAAAAGTTATTGATACGTATTTCCAAGGTTATGCTTCACTCGTTAATGTACCGATTACGCCAGTTTCTTGGGCGTATACAGAAGAAGGGATTAATAAATATGAGTATAACTTAGAGAAAGCAAAGAAATTATTGGATGAGGCTGGATGGAAAGCTGGTCCAGATGGAATTCGCGAAAAAGATGGCCAAAAATTGAAGGTAAGTTATTTTGCTTCTTCTGCAAGTAAAATAAATGATGTAATGATCCCGGTGATGAAAGAGGATTATAAAAAGCTTGGTGTAGAGTTTAATCCAGAATATATGGACTTTAATACGATGATTTCAAAAGTGATAAAAGGTGATTATGATTTAGCGATGGTATCTACGCCAATGATTGATGATCCGAGTGGAACGATTGAAGAGTTTGTTTCAACAAGTAAACGAAACTATGATGGATACCATAATCCGAAAGTAGATGAATTAGCGAAGCAGGCACTAGAAACATTAGATATTGAAAAACGAAAAGAAATTTATAAAAAGTTGTACCAGGAGTTAAGTGAAGATCCACCTGTAATCTTCTTAAATAATAGTAAAGTTGTGTCTGCACATCATGCGCGCATTCAAGGATTGCAAGAAGATAACTATAACGGTATTTTGTTAAGTTTACCTAAATTAAAGATAGAATAATAATTTTTGAAAAATTTTAAAAATATTTATTTAGAAAGAATTGACAAAATATAACGGAAGATATAAGCTAATAACCATAAAGTCTACCGGAAAGGTCGGAATAGGATTGTTACCCCTCAAAAACATCTATTTTTTTACGATTAAAACCGACTTTTCCGATTGGCTATAAATGTTGCTGTGGGAGGCATACATAAGGTAATAAGTTCAAAGGGTATCACTATTAAAAAGTTAGGGTGGGGACAATGAAGAAAAAGACAAAAAAATGGGCTGGTGTATTTTCGGTATTACTGAGTAGTTCGCTTGTGTTATCTGCTTGTGGGGGACAGGAAGATACTGCTTCTACGGAACCGGTTAAACAGCAAGATTTGAAAAATATAAAAATTGAAAAGATTGCTGCGAAAGATAAAACGAAAGTGCCAGATAAAGCGAAAAATCGAAAGGATACGTTAGTAGTTGGGATTAATAAACCAGGCGGCGTATTTTTACCATATTTCCAACAAAATGGTTGGGATGGAAATGTCACTTCAGTTATTTTTGCATCTCTTGTATCAACCGATAAACAAGGGAAACCAATTCCAGAATTAGCTGAGAAGTGGGACATTTCTTCTGATCAGTTAACATATACATTCCATTTACGTAAAGATTTAAAATTTAGCGATGGATCACCATTAACAGCGGATGATGTAGCGTTCACATTGACGCTTTTACATGATAAGGCGTATGAGGGTGAAGTAGACATCTCTCAATATGCGGTTAAAGGTGGTAAGGCATATAAAGAAGGAACAGCAACTTCAATTGAAGGCATTCAAGTTGTTGATCCACAAACAATTAAGGTTACGACTGAAAAAGTTAATTCACAAGCTATATTTGTTTTAGGTGGTACTGTGCTATCAAAGGCTTATTACGGAAAAGATTACAAACAAAATACAAGTTTGGATTATTTAAAAGAGTTGTATGGAAAACCGCTAGCTGCGGGTCCATATAAATTTGAAAAGTATATCCCAGGTCAAGAAGTTCGTTTTGTAGCAAATGAAAATTACTATGCGGGTAAACCAAAAATTCAAAACTTCATTTATAAAATTACTTCTGGCGATACGAAACTTCAACTATTCCAAACAGGTGAAGTAGACCATACTGGCTTAGGTACTGGTGACGAAGTTCTTGAACAGGCAAAGGCTTTAGAATTTGCAAATATCCAAATTGAAACAGCACCGTCATTTAGTTATATTTATATGAATAATAATAAGCCGTACTTAAAGGATAAGAAGGTCCGCCAGGCACTTATTTACGGATTAGATCGTAAAAAATATGTTGATACAGCGTTAAAAGGATACGGTACAGTAGCCAATGTACCAATCCATCCGACTTCTTGGGCTTATACGGAAGAAGGTGTTAATAAATATGAGTATGACAAAGAAAAAGCGAAAAAGTTATTAGATGAGGCAGGATGGAAAGTTGGCTCGGATGGAATTCGTGAAAAAGATGGTCAAAAATTAAAGCTTTCTTATTTTGGCCCAAGTTCGGCTAAAGATAGTGATTTATTAATTCCGATTGCGAAAGAGAATTATAAAGAGATAGGTGTAGAGTTTAATCCTGAATTTATGGACTTTAATACGATGCTTTCAAAAGTTAATAAAGGTGATTATGATTTAGCCTCTGTTGCTACACCAATTACAAGTGATCCAAGTGAAACAGTTGGTGAATATTTATCAGGTGCTAATGAGAAGAGTCTTGGTTATAAAAATGCAAAAGTAGATGAGTTAATTCAAAAAGGTATTGAAACTGTAGATATTGAAAAACGTAAACCAATCTATAAAGAACTTTATAAAGAATTAAGTGATGATCCACCAGTAATTTTATTAAACTATCGTAGAACAATTACTGGTTATAACGGGAATATAAAAGGAATTGATCCTGAGAAATACAATAGTATTAGCGCAAATTTACCAGTATTATCATTTGAAAAATAACGAGAAGAATGTGAAAGTAGAAGACATTTTTTCATTCGGTTAGAAATGTGCCGATTTGAAAAAATGTTCTTCTATTTTAAGCATTAGATTGGAGAGAAAAAGGGTGAAAACATATATTGTTCGCAGGTTGCTACAAATGATTCCTACACTGTTTGGAACATCAATTATTATCTTCTTCCTGTTCGCGCTTCTTCCGGGTGATTATATTGATTCAAATCCAAAGATTACACCGGAAAGGGCGGCTGAGCTTAGGGAATTGTATGGATTGAATAAACCAATTGTCGAACGCTATTTTCATTGGTTAGGTAATGCGTTGCAAGGAGACTTTGGTTTTTCGCTTCAATACCAAGAACCTGTAACGTCACTATTAAATAAGTTTATTTGGAATTCGTTTAGTGTGGCAGTTATTGCATTATTTTTCATTTGGCTAATTGCACTTATTATTGGCGTATTCTCGGCGACGAAACAACATTCTTTATTCGATAAACTTGTAACAATTGGTGTTTTTGCAGCAATGTCGTTTCCTTCTTTTTTTATCGGTTTGTTTTTAATTAAAGTGTTTGCAGTTGATTTTAAGTTATTACCGATAGGTGGGATGATTGATGTTGGTAGTAATTCAACAGGGTTTGCTTATGTAATAGAGGTAGCAAAGCATATGATCTTACCAGTATTTATCTTGACTCTTCTAGGTGTAGGTTCATTAACTCGTTATTTTAGAACTAGTATGTTAGAAGTTGTAAGGCAAGATTACATACGAACCGCACGAGCAAAAGGTTTAAAAGAGAAGACCGTTATTTATAAGCATGCATTAAAAAATGCGATTTTACCGGCGATTACTTTATTAGCATTTGAATTACCAGGTTTATTTTCAGGAGCGATTATTATTGAACAAATCTTTAACTGGCCAGGTATTGGTAACATTCAATTAGAGGCACTTAATTTCCGTGATTATACAGTATTAATGGCATTTACGATGTTTCTTTCTTGTTTAACAATTGTTTCAAACTTTTTAGCGGACATTGTATATGCAGTTGTTGATCCACGTATTCGGTTGAAGTAAGGAGGGGAATGGGATGGAAACTATTACAGTGATTACAGAAAAAAAGGAGAAAAAGAGAAGAAAAAATGAATCATCACCGTGGCGACAAGCTCTTAAAAAAATAAAGAAAAATAAGATGGCACTAGTAGGATTGTATGCATTAATTTTTATGTTTTTATTTTGTTTTATAGGACCATTTTTTTCGCCGTATGCATCAGGAAAAATACAAGTTACGTTAATTAACAAACCACCTAGTTTTTCTCATTGGCTCGGTACAGATCAATTGGGAAGAGATATTTTAACGAGGCTTATGCAAGCAGGACGAATCTCATTAACGATTGGCCTGGCTTCTATGGTTTTATCAGTGATATTAGGAGCTGTATTAGGGGCTATTGCAGGATTTTATCGCGGCATCGTTGATAATATTATTATGCGTCTTGCCGATATTTTAATGTCGATGCCAGGATTACCGTTACTTATTATAATGGGAGCGATTTTATCAGAGTGGAAAGTACCATCTGATTATCGTCTATATGTCATTATGATTATTTTAAGTTTAGTAGGTTGGCCGGGGCTTGCGCGTCTTGTAAGAGGTCAAATTTTATCACTTAGAGAGCAAGCGTTTATGCAAGCTGCTGATGTGTTAGGGATAAAAGATTACCGGAAAATTATCTATCACTTAATTCCTAATGTTTTACCAATATTAATTGTTGTATCCACATTAGGCGTTGCAGGTTCTATTTTAGGAGAGTCCGCACTAAGCTACTTAGGTCTCGGCGTTGTCCCACCTACACCATCATGGGGGAATATGATTAGTGCAGCGAACTCATTAATTGATTTTCAAAAGCGCCCATGGTTATGGATTCCGCCTGGTTTTGCAATCTTTATAACAGTTGTATCCATTAATTTACTTGGTGATGCACTTCGTGATGCGTTAGATCCAAAGATGAGACGGTAGGTGAGGGAATATGAGTAAAGCAGTAGTAGAGCTAAAAGATTTACAAACACACTTTCAGACAGAAGAAGGAACAGTAAAAGCTGTGAATCATGTTAGTTTTTCTGTTCGAGAAGGTGAAACTGTTTGTGTTGTAGGTGAATCTGGTTGCGGGAAAAGTGTAACGGCTTTATCTATTATGGGACTTATTGCTGAATCAGGTAGTGTAGTAGGTGGAGATATTTTATATGAAGGAAAAAGTCTTTTAGGAATGAAAGAGAAAGAGCTTCGTAGTTTACGAGGGAATGATATTGCGATGATTTTCCAAGAACCGATGACATCGCTAAATCCAGTCTTTACTGTAGGGGAACAAATTGTAGAGACGTTAAGGGAGCATGAATTACTTAGTAAAAATGAAGCATATAAGAAGGCAATTGAGTTAATTCGTAAAGTCGGTATAGCTCGCGCGGATGAAATCGTCCATTCTTATCCACACGAACTGAGCGGTGGTATGTTACAACGTATTATGATTGCTGTTGCACTTAGTTGTAATCCGAAGTTATTAATTGCTGATGAACCGACAACGGCTCTTGATGTTACGATTCAAGCTCAAATATTAGATTTATTAAGGCAAATAAAAAAGGAATTTAAAACATCCATTTTATTAATTACACATGACTTAGGTGTCGTAGCGGAAATGGCTGATTATGTTGTCGTTATGTATGGCGGGAAAGTTATTGAAGAAGCACCGGTACTAGAAATATTCCAAAATCCGAAACACCCGTATACGAAAGGTTTGTTAAAATCAAAACCAGTGATGGGAAAACGAATAGATAAACTATATTCTATTCCAGGGCAAGTTCCTAATTTAGTTGGTTTGGATGAGTTTTGCTACTTTAGCGGCCGTTGTGAGCATTGTATGGAAATATGTAAAGAAGAAGCGCCAAGTTTGAATGTACATGATGAGAATCATAAAGTTGCTTGCTGGTTATATGAGGAGCGTGCGAAACAATGAGTGAACCATTATTAGAAGTAAAAAACTTAAAAACATATTTTCCAATTAAAGGCGGCATATTTAGTAGAACGGTTGGACATGTAAAAGCAGTTGATGGAGTAAGTTTTACTATTAATAAAGGTGAAGTATTCGGCCTCGTTGGTGAATCGGGAAGCGGAAAAACAACGATAGGAAAAACAATTTTACGTCTCGTCCAAAAAACGGAAGGGGAAGTGAAGTTTAAAGGGCAAGATGTTCACTCTTTATCTAAGGAAGAATTGAGAAAACATCGTCCTAATATGCAACTTGTCTTCCAAGATCCATTTAGCTCATTAAATCCGAGAATGAGAATTGGGGAAGCGCTTGGTGAACCGATGTTAGCTCACGGATTAGCGACGAAAGAAAATGTTCGTGAAAAAGTGACAGAAGTATTAGAGTTATGTGGCTTAGCCCCATATCATATTGATCGGTACCCTCATGAATTTTCGGGTGGACAACGCCAACGTATCGTTATTGCAAGAGCTATGGTATTAAACCCAGAATTTATTGTAGCTGACGAACCTGTGGCAGCATTAGATGTATCTATTCAAGCACAGATCATTAATTTATTTAGTGAGCTACAGGAGAAAAAGGGATTATCTTATTTGTTCATTTCACATGATTTAAGCGTAGTAGAGCACTTATGTACGAAGATTGGAATTATGTATTTAGGAACGATTGTGGAAACAGCGCCGCGTGATGAGTTATTTACGAATCCACTTCATCCGTATACGAAAGCATTGTTATCCGCTGTTCCAATACCAGATCCAACAGTGAAGCGAGAGAGAATCATACTAGAGGGTGACATTCCAAGTCCAGCGAATCCACCTTCGGGGTGTCGTTTTCATACACGTTGCCCGTTTGCAACAGATATTTGTAAACAAACGGTACCTGAATTTCGTAATGTTGGTGAGGAGCATTTTGTTGCTTGTCATCATGTATAAAAGAAAAAGACTCTTTCAAATAGAAAGAGTCCTTTTTTTATTTACTAGATGAAGTTTGTTTCAATACAAATTGTTCGATTGCATGAGCAACACCATGTTCATTGTTTGTTAATGTTACAACATCACATAGTTTTTTTACATCTTCTTCAGCGTTTCCCATTGCAACTGATAAACCAGCTGCTTCTAACATGGGTACATCGTTAAAATTGTCACCGATAGCAACTGTATCTTCAATTGGTATATTAAAATGGGCTGCCATTTGTTTCAGTCCATTTCCTTTATGTCCATTCTTGTCCATAATTTCTAAATTAGTAGGAGCAGATGCTGTAACCATAATATCAGTATCTTCTTGTAACATACTTAATAGCTGTGCGCGATGCCCTGCGTTAAATGTCAAAATAAAGAATTTAGATATTTCTAATTCTGGATTATTTACAACATCTTCTATTTTTTGGAAATCAGTAATTAAGTTTGATTTCTTTTGTTTTTCTGTAATTCTTTCAAGTTCCTCAAGCGTAACATCTAGTGCATGCTTATTTTCTTCGAACGCTTGCATAACTTGATCTTGCCATGTATATGGAGAATAAACTCCTTTATTTGTATATAGCTTATAAGGAAAGCCTTCAGATTCTAGTAATTTTGCAAGTTTGTACACTTTGTCGTTTTGTATACAACGCGAGTTAATTACTTCTCCATCCACATAAACAATTGCCCCATTGCTTGCTCCAACTGGAAGAGATAGTTTATACTCTTCCAATAATTTCAAAGCATCCTCTTTTGCACGGCCAGAACAAATCATGACAATATGACCAGCCTCTTTTGCAGTTTGGATAGCTTGTAAGTTCTCTTTGGAGATTTCAAGATTAGATGATAGTAGTGTACCATCCATATCTAATGCGATTAATTTCAAAATGACCACCTCTTTGTTCTTATTATACATAGTTATATAAAGGAAACATATAAACTTATCTTGGAAAGATTGTATTTTATCTCTCATGAACTATCAGTAAGAATTTGATAGATTCCACTTTATTAATGAAAGATTTATCTTACTTTGTAACAAAAGTAGAGGTAGGTATAGGGATGTTTCGTTATATGACTGTAATATTACATGAATGTTACAAATATGGATTTAGTAGAAAATGCATTAAATCAAGGTTTTTGAAGGTGTTTATAAAAAAACGTAAAAAAAGTGTAATAAAATTTACGTAATTATATTGCAACGTAACAATAGTTATGTTACATTAATGTTACAAACGTTACGTTATTAAATTTAATGTAACGTCAACATAAAAACTATGAAATAAACATTTCTTAGAAATTACATATAGATAACTTATTAAAAAGGAGGATACATAATATGAAAGAGCAAGTATTACAAGTAACAAAAGGTGACTTCGTAGGATCAGCAAGTGGAGCAGTAGTATTAACAGCATTAATCGTATTCTTATCAAGCGTATTAGTATAATAGAAGTTTTGTAAAAAGAAAAAGAGAGGAGAATGCAAAATGAAAGAGCAAGTATTACAAGTAACAAAAGGTGACTTCGTAGGATCAGCAAGTGGAGCGGTAGTATTAACAGCATTAATCGTATTTCTATCAAGTGTATTAGTATAATAGAAGTTTTACATTATACAAAATGAAAGGAGAATGAGGAATATGAACGGTGAGCAAGTGTTACAAGTAACAAAAACAGATTTATTAGGATCATTAGGTGGAGCAGTAGTATTAACATCATTTATTCTATTCCTTGCAAAAGTATTAGTATGAGACATATAAATACAATCATTCAAAAAAAATAAAGACTCTAGCATATTAGTAAGTAATTAATATGTTGGAGTCTTTTTTATTTTTCTTCTATATATCCCTTCAAGTATGAATAGCCCCCTTTATTTTAAAGAGAAAAAAGTCGAATTTTATATGTAAGAAAAAAAGAGGAATTTGACAGAAAAGATAGAAAATTTTAAAGGTCAGAATTTGTTAGCTTGCTAACTAATTTCTATCAATTGATGTTGGAAGCGTTTTCGGTTGGTTTTAAGTATGAACCATTTAATCTATTTACAGGGGGATGAGGATTTTATGAAACAAAAATCTATGGATACGCTAGCTGCACAAATGGAGGACTTTTTTCCAGTACGTGATGTAGATCATTTGGAATTTTACGTAGGAAATGCAAAGCAATCAAGTTACTATCTTGCGAGAGCATTCGGATTCAAAATTGTGGCTTACTCTGGATTAGAAACTGGTAATCGTGAAAAAGTATCTTATGTTCTTGTGCAAAAAAATATGCGTTTCGTTGTGTCTGGGGCTTTAAGTAGTGACAATCGTATTGCAGAGTTTGTAAAGACTCATGGTGATGGCGTGAAAGATGTGGCATTACTTGTTGACGATGTTGATAAAGCATACTCAGAAGCGGTGAAACGTGGTGCCGTCGCAATTGCTCCGCCTGTAGAGTTAACAGATGAGAACGGTACATTGAAAAAAGCAGTTATTGGTACGTATGGTGATACAATTCATACGCTTGTAGAGCGTAAAAATTATAAAGGGACATTTATGCCAGGATTCCAAAAGGCTGAGTTTGATATTCCATTTGAAGAGTCAGGTTTAATTGCTGTAGACCATGTAGTTGGTAATGTTGAAAAGATGGAAGAGTGGGTTAGTTATTACGAGAACGTTATGGGCTTTAAACAAATGATCCATTTTGATGATGATGATATTAGTACAGAGTATTCAGCATTAATGTCGAAGGTTATGACAAATGGAAGTCGTATTAAGTTCCCTATTAACGAGCCAGCGGATGGAAAGAGAAAATCACAAATTCAAGAATATCTAGAGTTCTATAATGGAGCAGGTGTACAGCATCTTGCTTTACTAACAAATGACATTGTTAAAACAGTAGAAGCGCTACGTGCAAATGGTGTGGAGTTTTTAGATACACCAGATACTTATTATGATGAATTAACTGCACGAGTTGGAAAAATTGATGAGGAAATTGATAAGTTGAAAGAATTAAAGATTTTAGTAGATCGCGATGATGAAGGATACTTACTACAAATCTTTACGAAACCAATTGTAGATCGTCCAACTTTATTTATTGAAATCATTCAGCGTAAAGGTTCTCGTGGATTTGGAGAAGGAAACTTTAAAGCGTTATTCGAATCAATTGAAAGAGAACAAGAGCGTCGCGGGAATTTATAAAATTTATATCCACCAGCAATCATTCTTTTGCTGGTGGAAATTTCATTTTCATAAGGAGGAATTAGGATGAAATTCGTTACATTTCGTCTTCCTTCAAAAGAAATGCGAGCTGGATGGCTTGAAGGTGACAAAGTAATCGATATGAATCTTGCTAGTGGTGGAAAATTACCTTCTTCTATGTTCGCCTTTTTAGAGAAAGCGGATGAGTATGTAGAAGTGTTGCGTAATATTAATAATCCGGAAAAGGGCATATATTCTTTAGAGGAAGTGCAATTAGCAGCAGCGATTCCTAATCCGAGTAGTATTAGGGATTTTTATGCATTTGAACAGCACGTAAAAACGGCACGTAGCCGAAGAGGGTTAGATGTTGTACCTGAATGGTACGATATCCCGGTTTTTTATTTTACGAACCATCGTGCTGTAATTGGTCCAGATGATGTTGTAATTAGTCCGAAGAAATCTAAAAAACTTGATTATGAGTTAGAGATTGCTTGCGTAATTGGGAAAGAAGGAAGAAATATTTCTCGTGAGCAAGCAGAGGAATACATTTTTGGTTATTGTATTATGAATGATTGGAGTGCAAGGGACTTACAAGCAACAGAAATGAAGGTAGGACTTGGTCCAGCGAAAGGAAAAGATTTTGCAACTTCATTAGGAGCGTACCTTGTTACGAAAGAGGAACTAGATATTTATCGTAATGGTGACCGTTATGAGTTAGAGATGACTGCTCATGTAAATGGAAAGCTATTATCAAAAGGGAACTTTCGAGATATTTACTATACATTTGCTGAAATGATTGAACGTGCTTCGGAAGATGTTACGTTATATCCAGGCGATGTGATTGGTTCTGGAACAGTAGGAACAGGTTGTATTTTAGAACTGGGTACAGAAGAGTGGCTGCAAGATGGTGATGTGGTAGAGCTTACGATTACTGGTTTAGGTACATTACGTAATACGGTCAAAAAAGAAAAGGAAGCAGGTGATGAGCATGTTTTATCGTCACATGGGGGAGCTACCTCATAAACGACATGTACAATTCCGTAAAAAAGATGGATCACTTTATCGTGAACAGGTAATGGGAACAAAAGGTTTTTCTGGTACGCAATCTATTTTGTATCATCATTATATGCCAACGGAAGTAGGGCATGCGGCATTATCTCATTCTTGTCAGTTGCAGTATGAAGAAGATGTTGCTCTTTCTCATCGTCACTTTCGCACGAAAGAAAATAAAAAAAGTGGTGATGCAGTAAGCGGAAGAAACTTTATACTTGGGAATGAGGATTTATTAATCGGAGTAGTGAGCCCAACAGAAAAAATGGACTATTTCTACCGTAATGGTGATGGCGATGAAATGTTGTTTGTCCATTACGGAACAGGAAAAATTGAAACGATGTTTGGAACGATTCATTATCGAAAGGGCGATTATGTAACAATTCCAATTGGAACGATCTATCGTGTTATTCCAGATGAAGGAGAGACTAAGTTTCTTGTTGTAGAGGCAAATAGTCAAATTACAACACCGCGTCGCTATCGTAATGAATATGGACAATTGTTAGAGCATAGCCCGTTTTGTGAGAGAGATATTCGTGGTCCTGAAAAATTAGAGACGTATGATGAAAAAGGTGAATTTGTCGTAATGACAAAGTCGAGGGGATATATGCATAAACATGTTTTAGGACATCATCCGTTAGACGTTGTTGGTTGGGATGGTTATTTATATCCGTGGGTCTTTAATGTTGAGGACTTTGAGCCAATCACAGGTCGTATTCATCAGCCACCTCCAGTACATCAAACGTTCGAGGGTCACAATTTTGTTATTTGTTCTTTCGTACCACGTTTATATGACTATCATCCAGAATCTATTCCGGCACCGTATTATCATAGTAACGTGAATAGTGATGAAGTACTGTACTATGTAGAAGGTAACTTTATGAGCCGAAAAGGTGTGGAGGAAGGGTCTATTACACTTCATCCGAGCGGCATTCCTCACGGGCCACATCCTGGGAAAACAGAGGCGAGTATAGGGAAAAAAGAAACGCTTGAATTAGCTGTTATGATAGACACATTCCGTCCGCTTCGTATTGTAAAACAAGCACATGAAACAGAAGATGAAAAATATATGTATAGCTGGATTGAAGAGGGATCATATACTGTGAAATAAGTAAAAAAGGCATGCTCAATAACAGAGCATGCCTTTTTCATGGAATCGACATGTATAATAATACCAAAAAAAGTTATAGAAAGATATATAGAAAGAATGATAAAAATCGTGCATATTCATAAGAGTTTCTACTTATTTCGACAAAAGTATTGACTGGAAAAAGTACTATGAGTAAAATGAAAAAGCGAATTAAAAATTTTCAGAAAATTTAAAACTTGGAGGAGCATGCTATGAAGCAAATTTTTCAAAAGAAGCCTATTGCAAAGTTAATGCAAGAGAGTAAACAAAAGACGTTAGCAAGAACATTGGGCGCACTAGATTTAACGATGCTTGGAATCGGGGCAATTGTTGGAACGGGTATTTTTGTTCTAACGGGCGTGGTAGCAGCGAAACATTCTGGACCAGCTATTATATTATCATTTGCGATAGCCGCGTTAGCATGTGCCTTTGCTGCATTTTGTTATGCTGAATTTGCTTCTTCAGTTCCTGTCTCAGGCAGTGTGTACACGTACACATATGCGACGATGGGAGAAGTATTCGCATTTTTAATTGGATGGGACTTAATGCTTGAGTATTTACTTGCAACCTCTGCTGTGGCAAATGGTTGGTCCGCGTACTTCCAATCTTTATTAAAGGGATTTGGAATTCATATTCCTACCATTCTTTCCTCAGCCCCTGGTACAGGAAAGGGTGGAATAATTGATTTGCCAGCAGTTCTAATTATTTTAGTGATGACGGTTCTTTTATCTAGAGGTGTTCGTGAAAGTGCACGTGTAAATAATATTATGGTATTTATTAAACTAGCGGTTGTTCTTATTTTTATCTTTGCTGGTTTTAATTATGTGAAACCTGAAAACTGGACGCCTTTTATGCCATTTGGCTTAGATGGTGTAATGGCTGGAGCTGCTACAGTGTTCTTTGCATTTATAGGGTTTGATGCAGTTTCAACGGCAGCAGAAGAAGTGAAACGTCCACAACGTGATTTACCAATTGGTATTATTGCATCTTTATTAATTTGTACGGCTCTTTATATTATCGTTTCGCTTATTTTGACAGGAATTGTTCCATACGGGCAGTTGAATATATCAGATCCAGTCGCTTTTGCACTTCAATTTATTGGACAAGATAGTTTAGCGGGAGTAATTTCAGTAGGCGCAATTACAGGAATCACAACAGTAATGTTAGTTATGATGTATGGGCAAGTACGAGTTTCATATGCAATGAGTAGAGATGGATTATTGCCGAAACGTCTTGCTAAAGTTCACCCGAAATTTAAAACACCGTTTTTAAATACGTGGACAACGGGAATTATTGCAGCACTTATTTCAGGATTAATAGATTTAAATGTGTTAGCGCATCTTGTAAATATGGGGACTTTATCAGCCTTTGCACTTGTAGCTGTTGCTGTTATTGTAATGAGAAGAACGCATCCTGATTTACCAAGAGCATTTAAGGCGCCGCTTGTACCATTTTTACCAGCGTTAACGGTAATTTTTTGTTTATACTTAATGCTTCAATTATCCGGGACGGCTTGGATTAGTTTTGGTGTATGGATGATTATCGGTATTGCGGTTTACTTCTTATATAGCCGAAAACATAGTGCTTTAAATAATAGTAAAGAAGAAGACGACGCAGCCAATTTATAAGTAGAAAAATCCATTCTAATTCTGTTAGAATGGATTTTTAATTTTGAAAATTTACATTCTTCTGAACTTGTTATAAGATAATTATTGTTGAACAAAAGGGGTGAAATAATGAAAAATACGTGGCGTGAGTTAAGGGAGATGGACCGTAACGTATGGATTCGGTTTATTGGTGAGACGTTAAATGGAATTGCAATGATGATGTTGATGCCTTTTTTTGCATTATATTTAAAAGATAAGGTAGATTCATTATTACAGGTCGGAGTGATTATGGCACTGTCTCCAATTGCTGCAAGCTTTGGATCAATTATAGGGGGAAGAATTGCTGATATATATGGAAGAAAACCGATTATGATATTTTCGATGGCGAGCAATGCAGTATTCATGCTCGGTTTTTTATTTATAGAAGGATTTATTCCATATGCGATTTTATCTGTTTTTTTAGGATTAAGTAATTCGTTATTTCATCCAGCTGCATCAGCGATGGTTGCGGATGTAACGGCGCCAGAAAAAAGAACAGAAGCATATGGTTTATTGCGAATGGGGCACAATATAGGTGCTGCAATTGGTCCGATAATGGGGGCTTCAGTAGTTATGTTATCGAAGAACCTTGTGTTTATTATTGCCGCATCTACGATGTTATTTTATGCATTGCTTGTATTCGTCCTTATTCAAGAGACAATGCCAAAGAGTACGAATAAAGAAGGTGATACAGAAAAAGAATCAGGAGCAGTGTGGAAAATTGTATTGCGAGATAAGGCACTCATGATTTATTTATTAGCAGGTATCATTATTTCGATGGGATTTTCTCAAACAGAAGGCATGTTGCCACTGCACTTTGACAATGAAATGAAAGGTATTTTTGGAACTAACAATCCATATCCATATTTAATGGCTTTAAATGGACTATTAGTTGTGTTGTTCCAATTTCAAATTTCAAAATGGGTCACAGATAAACCTGTTGGAAAGACGATGTTATATGGTGCATGTTTGTTTGGGATTGGGTTATTTTTTATAGGGTGGTTACCGAAGTGGTTTGGAGGACTTGATACAAATGCTACGATTATTTTAATAACGTTACTGTTTATATATGCCATATATACGTTAGGTGAGATGATTATGTCGCCTGTACAGATGACGTTTGTAGCGAATTTGGCTCCTGAGCATTTGAGGGGGACTTATATGGGAGCTGCAAGTTTGCAGTGGATTACAGGAAGTGCATTCGGCCCACTTCTTGGAGGTTTTTTATTAGACCGATTACTTGGCCACTTTTTATTTACAATTTTAGCTGTCGGTTGTGTAGTTGCAGGTATTGTATATATTTCTTTAGACCGTCTCGTTGAACAAAGGCAAAAAAGCACACTAACCAAACAATCTTCTTAATAATTAGATGACATACACAAAAAGGGGATTTCTACATATTTTAGGTAAATAACCAGGTTGGATTGCAATTTTATCCCACTTTAATGGGCAGTAAGACCCCCACCTCAAAATTCAGCGAAAGCAAGGAATTTAGGTGGGGGTCGGGCTGCCCATTAAAGTCCGATTGGTTCAACTAATAATCAGTAGGGGATGAAGCCCCCCACTGATTAAAGTTTCACTTTATATATTTATCAAGAAAGTTAAGTGGAAAAAGTATAGAAAACCAATAAGTGGTGTCATTTAATTATTTGTGGAAGTTGCATTTTATTTCAAATAGGAACTACCTATTTTTATAAAAAGTGCTAAAATAGAAAAATGAAAACAATTGGTTAGGGTGATTTCAGTGACAAAAATTAAATTAGGTTTATTATATGGTGGAAAATCAGCTGAGCATCAAGTTTCGCTACAAACGGCTCTTGCTGCTATTAAAGCATTAAATCAAGATAAATTCGAGATTCATCCAATTTATATTACAGAACAAGGTCAATGGGTACGCGGTGAGCGTATTGAAGGTGAAGTAACAGATGTTGAAGTTCTAAAAATGAGCGGTGCAGAAAATGCGATTTCTCCGCTATCATTAAGCACAGAAATCATTCCATCTGCAAATGCTGAGGAAAATGCTATCGACGTTATTTTCCCATTACTACATGGACCAAATGGTGAAGATGGAACGGTACAAGGATTATTAGAATTAATGAATATTCCTTATGTAGGAAATGGTGTTCTAGCATCTGCTGCTGGTATGGATAAGGTTGTTATGAAAAACATTTTCGCAGAAGCTGGATTAAAACAAGCGAAATATGCATCATTCATTCGTAGCGGATGGGAAAAAGATCGTGAAACAGCATATGAAAAAGTAGAAGAAGTATTAGGATACCCTTGCTTCGTAAAACCAGCAAACCTTGGTTCAAGTGTTGGGATTAATAAGTGTAAAAATCGTGAAGAACTTGAGAATGCATTTGAAGAGGCATTCCAATTTGACCGTAAAATTATTGTGGAAGAAAATATCGTTGGACGTGAAGTAGAAGTTGGTGTACTAGGTAATGATGAACCGAAATGTTCAGTTGTAGGTGAAATCGTACCTAAAAAAGACTTCTATGATTATAAGTCGAAATACATCGATGGTGATACAGCGTTAATTATTCCAGCTGAAATGACAGAAGAAGAGTCTAATGTTATTAAGCGAGATGCGATTGTTGCATTCCAATCGTTAGATGGTGCTGGCTTAACGCGAGCTGATTTCTTCTTAACGAAAGATGGAGAAGTATACATTAACGAAGTGAATACGATGCCAGGATTTACGCCGTTTAGTATGTTCCCTCTACTATGGCAACATACTGGATTACCGTATCCGGAATTAATTGAAGAGCTAATTCGTTTAGCAATGGAGCGTCACGAAGAAAAACAAAAAATTAAATATACAATCTAACAAAAAAAAGGAGGAGGCACTATTCGAAGGAATAGTGCTTCCTCTATGTAAGGAGTGTTTTTATGATAAATCGAACGTTAAAACAAGTAGAACAAATGACAAATGGTACGGGATTAGCAGAGCAGTATGAGGGAATTACTATACAAGGAGTGTCTATTGATACGAGAAAAATCGAAAAAGGAAACTTATATGTTCCGATTCAAGGTGAACGTTTCGATGGACATGCTTTTGTAGATAAAGCTGTTGAAAATGGAGCTGTGGCGACATTATGGATGAAAGATGTAGCAAATCCACCTGAGAATCTTCCGGTTATTTTTGTAGAAGACACGCTATCAGCATTACAAATGTTAGCAAAAAACTATCGTGACCAATTGGATGTTAAAGTGATTGGTGTGACAGGTAGTAACGGTAAAACATCTACAAAAGATATTGTAACAAGTCTTCTTGCGACTAAATTCAAAGTTCAAAAAACAGAAGGAAACTTCAATAATCATATCGGGCTACCTCTTACTATTTTAAACTTAGAAGAAAATACAGAAGTAGCTGTATTAGAAATGGGAATGTCAAGCCGTGGGGAAATTGAATTCTTATCTAAGTTAGCTCGTCCAAATGCAGCTATCATTACGAACATTGGTGAAGCGCATTTAATGGACTTAGGCTCTCGCGAGGCAATTGCTGAAGCGAAATTAGAAATTGTGACAGGATTACAAGAAGGTGGAGTGTTCGTATATAACGGAGATGAGCCATTATTAACGAATCGTGTTCCTGAAATGAATTTAATAGCTGAAACAGTTACGTTTGGTGATGCTAGAGCAAATGATTACTATCCAACGACTGTAACGTTACAAGCAACTGGGACACACTTTAAAATGAATAGAGAAGAAAACATTTCATTCTATCTACCGGTATTAGGGAAACACAATGTGTATAATACGCTTGCTTCTATGGCAATTGCGAAACATTTTGGTGTAACGTGGGAAGAGATGAAAGAAGGTTTAGTAACACTTCAAATGACAGGCATGCGTATGGAAATTGTAAAAACAAATAGTGGATTAACAATTATCAACGATGCTTATAATGCAAGTCCAACAGCTATGGAAGCAGCATTCCACCTAATGAATGGTTTAGATGGATTCTCTAAAAAAATTGTTGTTCTCGGCGATATGTTAGAGCTTGGAGATCAAGAAGTACAGTTTCATTATGAGGTAGGTAAATTAATCGATCCAGCAAAAATCTCCTATGTGTTCACATATGGTCAATTAGGAGCTCAAATTGCTGAAGGAGCAAAAATTAATTTCCCTAACGAACGTGTAAAGGCTTATGATAATAAAGAAGAGTTAGTAAAAGAGTTGCAAGCAGTAGTCGATGCGAAAGATGTTGTATTAGTCAAAGCATCTCGCGGTATGAAATTGGAAGAAGTAATTACGATGTTGAAATAATTGGTGTATATAAATAGGGATGATAGCAACGAAAAAAGAAGAAACTTATAATAAGCGCTTACAGTAAATATAAAAAAATAAAAGTGAAGAAAAAAACTCTTAATATGAAAATAAGGTAACAGTTGGGTTTGCTTTTTACACATACAAAACTTATAATTGATAAAGTGTAATAACGTTTAGAAGTATTTTCGTGAAGAATATACGCCCGTTTATATACGTGAGCATTCAGGAAAAGGGCTTTTCCGCAAATTCGGAAAACGCCTTTTTTTAAATGATAAGTATAGGATAGAAAAGGAGAAGTAACATTGACAACATTTCGAGAATTAGGATTAAGTGATTCTTTACTGCAATCTGTTGAAAGTATGGGCTTTGAAGAGGCTACGCCAATTCAAGCTGAAACAATTCCACATGCATTGCAAGGTAAGGATATTATTGGGCAAGCACAAACAGGTACAGGGAAAACAGCAGCATTCGGATTACCACTATTAGATAAAGTGGATACACATAAAGAATCGGTTCAAGGTATTGTTATCGCGCCAACGCGTGAATTAGCAATTCAAGTTGGAGAAGAGCTATACAAAATTGGTAAACATAAACGCGTTCGTATCTTACCAATTTACGGTGGTCAAGATATTAACCGCCAAATTCGTGCTCTAAAAAAACACCCACACATTATTGTTGGTACGCCGGGTCGTATTTTAGATCATATTAACCGTAAAACACTTCGCTTACAAAACGTAGAGACAGTTGTTCTTGACGAAGCGGATGAAATGTTAAACATGGGCTTCATTGAAGATATTGAAGCAATTTTAACAGATGTGCCAGAAACACACCAAACATTACTATTCTCAGCGACAATGCCGGATCCAATCCGTCGTATTGCTGAGCGTTTCATGACTGAGCCTCAACACATTAAAGTAAAAGCAAAAGAAGTAACAATGCCAAACATTCAGCAGTTCTATTTAGAAGTGCAAGAAAAGAAAAAGTTTGATGTATTGACACGCTTATTAGACATTCAATCTCCAGAGCTTGCGATTGTATTCGGTCGTACAAAGCGTCGTGTTGATGAATTATCAGAAGCATTAAATTTACGTGGTTATGCTGCGGAAGGTATCCATGGTGATTTAACTCAGGCGAAACGTATGTCTGTATTACGTAAGTTCAAAGAAGGTTCTATTGAAGTTCTTGTTGCAACAGACGTTGCTGCACGTGGTCTTGATATTTCGGGTGTAACACACGTATACAACTTCGATATTCCACAAGATCCAGAATCATACGTTCACCGTATTGGCCGTACTGGTCGTGCAGGTAAAAAAGGTATTGCAATGCTATTTGTAACACCACGTGAATCTGGACAATTAAAAAATATCGAGCGTACAACAAAACGTAAAATGGACCGCATGGATGCACCAACACTTGACGAGGCACTAGAAGGTCAACAACGTTTAATCGCTGAAAAACTTCAAAACACAATTGAAAATGAAAACTTAGCATACTACAAGCGTATTGCGGAAGAAATGTTAGAAGAGAACGACTCTGTAACAGTAGTAGCTGCTGCTTTAAAAATGATGACAAAAGAGCCAGATACAACTCCAATCGCTTTAACATCAGAACCACCAGTTGTTGCAAGAGGTGGCGGTTCTAAAAAACGCGGCGGTAACGGAGGCGGATACCGTGATGGTAACCGTAATCGTAGTCGTGATGGACGCGGTGGCGATGGTCGTAATCGTGACGGTAACCGTGATCGCAATCGTGATGGTGGCAACCGTGGTCGTCGTGGCGAAGGTCAAGGACGCCCAGGATCTTCAAACGGACGCGGCGAAAGAAAACATCATAGCCGTAAGCCACAAGCTTAATAATGAAAAAGAGAATGCCCTTTGCCGGCATTCTCTTTTTTTATTTTTGTAATTGTACATACTACATAATAACTTATGTAGAAATGAGGTGCCGCATGCTTGTAAGGCTTGGCTATGTCGCGATGAGTGTACATTTGAAAAATGCATCTCCATCTCAAACGATGACGTACGCGCAGTTTCAAAAAATAGATGATCGGGAAGCGGCGATTCGTAAACTTGAAAGAATTGCTAATTCGAATTTGGAAAACTGTTTACGATTATTAAAACATAATAAAGGACATGACATATCGTTCTTTCGACTTAGTTCCAAGCTGATTCCTTTAGCGAATCATGAGGAGTTGTTAGATTGGAATTATATTCGCCCTTTAAAAGAAAATTTAAAAGTGCTAGGTGATTACGCTATTCGAATGAATATGCGTATTGATTTTCATCCAGATCATTTTGTTGTACTTAATTCACCCGAGGAGAATATTTTTAAACAATCTGTAAAGACGTTACAGATGCATAGAAAATTATTAAAAGGTATGGGGATTGAACATAAGCAACGATGTGTCATGCATGTTGGTGGCGGATATAAAGATAAAGAGCTTGCATTAGAGCGTTTTATAGAGAATTGGTCTAATGTCCCAAGAGGTATTCAGGAAATGATTATGTTAGAAAATGATGATACAACTTTTACGCTCGAGGACACATTATATTTAGGAGAAAAATTGGACATTCCCGTTGTATTTGATTTACATCACCATATGATGAATCATGATCGAGAAGATTGGCATGAAGATTGGGCGCGTGTCGTACATACGTGGGAATCGTCTTTGTTACCAGTGAAAATGCACATTTCTAGTCCTAGAGAGGGAAAAGACCCGAGAGCACATGCGGACTTTATTGATGTAGATACTTTTTTATCTTTTTTAAAAAAGATAAAGGGAAGTGTTCCACAAATTGATTGTATGATTGAAGCGAAGATGAAGGATGAGTCTTTATTTCAACTCATGAGGGATTTAAGTGAACAAACAGATGTGGAAATTATCGATGGTGCGAGCTTTTATATTAAATGAGCTCTGCACCATCGAGTTTTTTTATTAATAAAGGGGTGCAAATACCACCAATGATCAATCCTGTTAAATGGCTGATAGGGTTGGCAGAGGGATTGAAGAAAGTGAATAGTAGTAATATACATATCATGATTGAAAAAATAGCGATGTCTCTTGGATTGGAAGAACGATAGCGGCTATACATTAGAAATAACTGTGCACCTAGCAATCCGAAGATACCACCAGATGCCCCGGTATGAATATATTCATGGGGCATAATAAGATAAGAGAAAATATTTCCGAGAATGCCAGAAAGGAAAAAAATAATGATGAAAGAAAAGTGGCCTAGTTGTTTTTCAATAGAAGAGCCAAGGACGAATAAACAAATACTATTAGAAAGAAAATGTGGTAAGTCTACATGTACGAGTAGGGAAGTTATGAGACGCCACCATTCTCCTTTAGCGATATATTCATTAGAAGCTGCCATAGGAAAGAGGAAAAAATCGCCTAATATAATCATGATTAATTGTACGAGAAGTAAAGCGATGACGATTGGTTGTAAGGAAATGCGGGCGGATGGTATTAGCATATTGTGAGTATCACTCCTTTTGCATCAGAAAGATTCTCTGTTATTCTTACAATATGAAAAAAGAAAGCTAAATAGAAGAAGGGGATTTTGAAATGATTGTAGGGATTGGAATCGATATTATTGAATTGAATCGAATTGAAAAAATGATAGATGGAAAGCTTAAATTTATGGAACGTATTTTAACTGAAAGTGAACGTAATGTTGCTAAGGGGCTGAAGGGAAGCCGCCTTACAGAGTTTGTAGCTGGAAGATTTGCAGCGAAAGAGGCGTATTCAAAAGCGGTAGGAACTGGTATCGGGAAAGAAGTGAGTTTTTTAGATATTGAAGTAAGAAATGATGATAGAGGGAAGCCGATTCTTATTACAAGTACAGAGCATATTGTTCATTTATCAATTAGTCATAGTAAGGAATTTGCTGTTGCTCAAGTTGTTTTAGAAAGCTCGTCACGCTAGTCTGCATATTTTATATCTTTGTCTCATATATTTGTGGTAGCGATAAGGAAGGTACATCTTCCATTCATTTATAGGGGCAAAGGGGCTGAAGTGATGAAAAGGCGTCTGTTTTTAGTTCTTGTCGGTTTATTAACCGTTTTTGTGTTGGCCGGTTGTATGGAAAAGAAACAAGATGATGTTGTGAGAGATTTAGAAGCGAAAGTAAAAGGGTTGAAAAGCTATCAAGCTGAAGCGAAATTATCTATTAAAACAGGGAATGAGCCTCAGGAGTATAAGGTAGAAATATGGCATAAGGAACCTTCTTTTTATCGTGTGAATTTGCAGAATGCGAAAAAAGACCAAAGTCAAATTATTTTAAGGAATGAAGAAGGTGTATTTGTATTAACGCCAGCGCTTAATAAGAGTTTCCGTTTCCAAAGTGATTGGCCGCAAAATAGTAGCCAGGCTTATTTATACGAATCTCTTGTGAGGGATATTTTGCAGGATAAGAAAAACCTTACTTTTGAAAAAACAGATAAGTATTATATCTTTAAAACAAAAACAAACTATCAGCATCAAAACATGTTGCCGAGACAAGAGATTACATTGAAGAAAAGTGATTTAACACCAGTTTCGGTGAAGTTAATGGATAATGATCAAAATGTTCTTGTGAAAGTAGATTTCTCTAAAGTGAAATTTGATGCGAAATTTGATAAAGGTGCATTTGATACGAAACAAAATATGTCTAGAGCGCAAGTAGATGTTCAAACGACAGCGAAAGAAGACAAACCATTTGCTATTTTGTATCCGCGTGATACGCCGCAAGGTATGACTTTGAAAGATGAAAAAGAGTTGAAGACAGACAGTGGCAAGCGTGCGATACTCACATACACTGGAAGTAAGAAATCCTTTACTTTAATACAAGAAAAGGCAAAAGTTGCAGAGGCTTCGTCAGCGATAAGTGTGAGCGGGGAATTGGTTGATCTTGGCTTTACAATTGGAGCATTGACGAAAGACTCTTTAACGTGGTCGCATAACGGAGTAGAATATATGCTCGTGTCTAAAGGTTTAGAGCCGAAGGAGCTGTTAATGGTTGCTCGTTCAGTTACAGAGAAGCAAGTGAAGTAAACTTCTTAGACGTGGTGATATATGTGCACCACGTCTTTTCTTAGTTTGAAGGGTGGATTTCATAAAAGAAGCATATAAAAGAATAAGCTTCGCATATCGTGTATAAGGAAGTGTGTTTATGGAAGAAGCGCCATTTTACCGTGACACTTGGGTGGAAGTGGATTTAGATGCCATTTATAACAACGTTACACATATTAAAGAATTTATCCCGAGTGATGTAGAAATTTTTGCCGTTGTTAAAGGGAATGCATATGGGCACGATTATGTACCGGTGGCTAAAACAGCATTAGAAGCGGGGGCGACAAGGTTAGCAGTTGCGTTCTTAGATGAAGCTTTAGTGCTTCGAAGAGCTGGTATTACTGCGCCGATTTTAGTGTTAGGTCCTTCTCCTCCTCGTGATATAAATGTAGCTGCTGAAAATGATGTAGCATTAACTGTTTTTCAAAAGGAATGGGTAGATGAAGCAATCAAACTTTGGGATGGTTCGTCTACGATGAAATACCATATTAATTTCGATAGTGGTATGGGGAGAATTGGAATACGTGAACGTAAAGAATTAAAAGGATTTTTAAAAAGCTTAGAAGGTGCACCATTCTTAGAATTGGAAGGAGTTTATACGCATTTTGCAACGGCAGATGAGGTGGAGACTTCTTACTTTGATAAGCAATATAACACATTTTTGGAGCAGTTAAGTTGGTTGAAAGAATTCGGAGTGGATCCTAAGTTTGTTCATACAGCTAATAGTGCTGCAACGCTACGTTTTCAAGGGATTACATTTAATGCAGTACGAATTGGTATTGCGATGTATGGGTTATCTCCATCTGTAGAAATACGCCCTTTTTTACCGTTTAAATTAGAACCAGCGCTATCATTGCATACGAAAGTTGCTCATATTAAAGAGGTGATTAAAGGGGATGGAATTAGTTATAACGTCACTTATCGAACGAAGACGGAAGAATGGATTGCGACCGTTGCAATTGGTTATGCAGATGGCTGGCTTAGAAGATTACAAGGATTTGAAGTGCTTGTAAATGGTAAAAGGGTACCGATTGTAGGGCGAGTAACAATGGATCAATTCATGATTCACCTTCCTTGTAAAGTGCCTCTTGGTACGAAAGTTACACTCATTGGAAGGCAAGGAGATGAATATATTAGCGCTACAGAGGTTGCGGAATATTCAGGTACTATTAATTATGAAATTATTACAACGATTAGTTTCCGTGTGCCGAGAATATTTATACGGAACGGTAAAGTTGTGGAAGTAATCAATTATTTGAATGATATATAGAAGGTAGTATGATTTGCTTCTTGTCATGTGAGAGGACTTTTCGTTGGCTAAGAATAAGTTCGTTTTTTGACGAGAAGCTTTTTACTTATCATTACTTTTAACATAATTTAACGTGGAAACTCTTCCGTTTCTTGTTGTAATGAGATAAAAAATAAAAGAATATGAATGTTTTGTTTGTGAATTGGAAAACATAAGCAAGGAATAAGGAAGTCTTTGCAACAGGCTCCATACAATGGTATTATTACAATAGGTGTCATATATATATTTGGGTGTGTAGTTGACGGTGGAGGTGTATTTTTGTGTCCGAATCAAGTGTAACTACTGAAATCGTGGTTCGGTTGCCAAAGCAAATGGTAACGGAATTGGACGGAATTGGAAAACAAGAGAATAAGAATCGCCATGAACTAATTTGCCAGGCAACACAACTGTTATTGCGTCAACATAAGACGAAGAAACGCTACCAACATGAATCAATGCGACGTGGGTACATTGAAATGGGAAAAATTAATCTTGGTATTGCATCTGAAGCTTTCTTAGCAGAGTATGAAGCAGCTCATACAGTAGAACGCTTAGTTAGCGGGGGGTAATATTTTGATTGTAAAACGCGGCGACGTGTATTTTGCAGACCTTTCCCCAGTTGTTGGTTCTGAGCAAGGAGGCGTTCGTCCGGTTCTTGTCATTCAAAATGACATCGGAAATCGTTTTAGTCCAACGGTGATTGTAGCGGCTATTACTGCACAGATTCAAAAAGCGAAATTACCCACTCATGTGGAAATTGATGCGAAAAAGTACGGTTTTGAGAGAGATTCTGTTATTTTACTTGAGCAGATTCGAACAATCGATAAGCAGCGCTTAACGGACAAAATCACTCACTTAGATGAAGTGATGATGATTCGTGTAGATGAAGCGCTACAAATTAGTTTAGGACTAATAGATTTTTAAATCGGCAGTTTAAGTTGCTCTCTTTGAAGGGCAACTTTTTTTATTATAGAGGAGGTTGCGGTTGTATATGGAAATGGTAGATAATCGACAAGCGTTAATGAAAATGTTAGTGAAGGAATTAGGCTTTACCGAAAAGCAAGTTCGTCATGTTATTCAATTAACAGAAGAAGGTAACACAGTTCCATTTATTGCTCGTTACCGAAAAGAATGGACAGGCTCTTTAGATGAAGTGCAAATTCGTACAATTTTAGAGAGATGGCAATATATAATGCAGCTTGAAGATAGAAAAGAAGAGGTTCTTCGTCTTATTGATGAGAAGGGGAAACTGACAGGAGAATTACGTCAGCAAATTGTGAAAGCTACAAAGTTGCAAGAAGTAGAAGATTTATATCGTCCATATAAAGAGAAGAGAAGAACGAAAGCAACGATTGCAAAAGAAAAAGGACTAGAGCCATTAGCTGAATGGTTATTGTTATATACAAAAGAAGATCCGAATCAGAAGGCAATGGAGTTTATAAATGCCGAGAAAGAAGTGCAATCTGCAGAAGAGGCATTACAAGGTGCTCAAGACATTATTGCAGAAATCGTTTCAGATGAAGCAGCATATCGTAGTTGGATTCGGAATGTTACTTTTAGAAAAGGTGTTATGTCTTCGGCTGTAAAAGATGAAGAGAAAGATGAAAAAAATATATATGAAATGTATTACGATTATGAAGAGCCGTTGCAGAAAGTCGTGCCGCATCGTGTATTAGCGATGAATCGCGGTGAGAAAGAAGATATATTGAGAGTTTCTGTTGTTCCGCCAGTAGATGAGATAGTAACTTTCTTATATAAGAAAGTAATTCGTGATAACGATTCAAAAAGTGCACAGTATGTAAAGTTAGCAATTGAGGATGGTTATAAACGATTAATTCAATCCTCTATTGAAAGGGAGATTCGAAAAGAATTAACAGAAACAGCTGAGGAACAAGCAATACATATTTTTTCTGAGAACTTACGTAATTTGTTATTACAACCTCCAATGAAAGGAAAGGTTGTGTTAGCTGTAGACCCTGCATATAGAACGGGTTGTAAATTAGCTATCGTAGACGATACGGGGAAAGTTCTATATATTGATGTTATTTATCCGCATCCACCAGTGCGTAAATATGAAGATGCAAAAGCGAAAGTTCTTTCTATTATAGATAAATATCAGGTTGAAATGATTGCGATTGGGAATGGTACAGCTTCTAGAGAATCAGAAGAATTTATAGTTGATGTATTACAACATGTGAAACGAGAAGTCTTCTATATTATTGTGAACGAAGCTGGTGCGAGTGTGTATTCGGCTTCTGATTTAGCCCGTGAGGAATTCCCAGATTTACAGGTTGAAGAAAGAAGTGCGGTTTCTATCGGTAGACGTCTGCAAGATCCACTTGCTGAACTTGTAAAGATTGATCCTAAATCAGTTGGGGTTGGACAATATCAACATGATGTGTCTCAAAAAAGATTAAATGAATCATTAACGTTTGTAGTAGAGACAGCAGTTAACCAGGTCGGTGTGAATGTAAATACAGCTTCAGTTGCGTTGTTGCAATATGTTTCAGGCTTATCAAAAACTGTTGCGAAAAATATTGTAGCAAAGCGTGAAGAAGAAGGGAAATTTACAAAACGAACAGACTTAAAGAAAATACCACGTCTAGGTGCGAAGACATATGAACAATGTATAGGTTTCTTACGTATATTAGAAGGGGCAAATCCGTTAGACCGTACAGGTATTCATCCAGAACAATATAAAAATGTTGAATTGTTATTGAAGAGTCTAGGATTATCGAAAGATGACGTAGGGCAACCGCAATTACAAAAGAGTTTAGAAGAAGTAGAGATTTCTAAGTTGTCGCAAGAAACGGGAGTTGGAGAACCAACATTAGTTGATATTATAGATGCACTCATTAGCCCAGAGCGAGACATGAGGGATGAGTTGCCTAAACCGCTTCTGAAAAAAGGGATTTTGAAGTTAGAAGATTTAAAACGTGGTATGGAACTGGAAGGAACAGTTCGTAACGTTGTTGATTTCGGTGCTTTTGTTGATGTAGGTGTGAAACAAGATGGTTTAGTACATATTTCTAAACTAAGCAAACAATACGTGAAGCATCCGTTAGATGTTGTATCTGTCGGACAAATCGTCAAAGTATGGGTAGATGATATTGATACGAAAAAAGGTCGCGTTGCATTATCTATGTTGCCGATTGAATAGTAAGAGAAGAGAGCAGATGAAACTGCTCTTTTTTTATAGGATAAAACGTGTAATGGATTAGGAACTTTGATGTATTTTGCTATAATAAAACCAGCATTCATTTAGTAATTTAATTTGATACCGGTTTTTTTCAAAATATGCGCGTTGCATTTGTTTTTTGAGCCATGTAGGCATAGGAATCCCTCCTTGTTTAATCCTACTCTCATAAATGTAAAGTACTATTGATGAGAGGTTGGTGAGTGGATTTCTATTTTTGCTATGTTTTTAGAAACCACGCTTCTTGAATGAGGATGGGTATATGTACTATTTAATATATGTATAAGAGAGGAGAAAAGTGTAAAAATATTTTTTTGTTTAGGAGGAATGAAAATGGATGAGCAAGAAATACAGCGGCTAGTGGAAGAAGTATCACTACAATATTTCGGAATGCAGTTTTTACATAAAGCAATGTTTAATAGTAGGTTGCGTACAACTGGTGGACGTTATCTGTTGAATACACATAATATTGAACTGAATTATCGATATTATGAAATGTATGGGAAAGAAGAATTAGTTGGGATTGTTAAACATGAACTTTGTCATTATCACTTACATATTGCGGGAAGAGGGTATAAGCATCGGGATAAGGATTTTCGAGAATTATTAAAGGCAGTTGATGCACCACGCTTTTGTAAACGAATGATAAATGAAGAGAAGGGAAAAAAGGTTTATATGTATGAATGTATGGAATGCTCACTTCAATATGTAAGGAGGCGTCAAATAGATACAAAAAGATATGTCTGCGGAAAGTGTAAAGGGAAACTAATCTTGATAAAGAAAACATCTTGACAGTGAAAACGCAATCCAGTATATTATAAACATGTCACGTTTGTACAAGATGTTGTGAAAAAACTTCTTGACTTACGATGAGAATTTTTATAAGATACAAATTGTCTTTATTATTCCGCAGTAGCTCAGTGGTAGAGCTATCGGCTGTTAACCGATCGGTCGTAGGTTCGAGTCCTACCTGCGGAGCCATACAGAGAAGTACCCAAGTGGCTCAAGGGGCTCCCCTGCTAAGGGAGTAGATCGCGAACGCGGTGCGAGGGTTCGAATCCCTTCTTCTCTGCCATTCATATTGGCCCGTTGGTCAAGTGGTTAAGACACCGCCCTTTCACGGCGGTAACACGGGTTCGAATCCCGTACGGGTCACCACTTCGGAGGATTAGCTCAGCTGGGAGAGCACCTGCCTTACAAGCAGGGGGTCGGCGGTTCGATCCCGTCATCCTCCACCATAATATTATAATGAAAAGTAAAATGACATTAATGTAAAGATTAAATGGTCCCGTGGTGTAGTGGTTAACATGCCTGCCTGTCACGCAGGAGATCGC
>NZ_CP117702.1:262500-292500 GCF_045277205.1 Bacillus sp. A01H
TCATCGCATCCTGGGGCTGTAGTCGGTCCCAAGGGTTGGGCTGTTCGCCCATTAAAGCGGTACGCGAGCTGGGTTCAGAACGTCGTGAGACAGTTCGGTCCCTATCCGTCGTGGGCGTAGGAAATTTGAGAGGAGCTGTCCTTAGTACGAGAGGACCGGGATGGACGCACCGCTGGTGTACCAGTTGTTCTGCCAAGGGCATAGCTGGGTAGCTATGTGCGGAAGGGATAAGTGCTGAAAGCATCTAAGCATGAAGCCCCCCTCAAGATGAGATTTCCCATAGCGTAAGCTAGTAAGATCCCTGAAAGATGATCAGGTTGATAGGTTCGAGGTGGAAGCATGGTGACATGTGGAGCTGACGAATACTAATAGATCGAGGACTTAACCATATAATATGTAGCAATGTTATCTAGTTTTGAAGGAATATGCCTTCAATAGTTTGGTGATGATGGCAGAGAGGTCACACCCGTTCCCATACCGAACACGGAAGTTAAGCTCTCTAGCGCCGATGGTAGTTGGGACCTTGTCCCTGTGAGAGTAGGACGTCGCCAAGCTATTTATATCATCGCGGGGTGGAGCAGCACGGTAGCTCGTCGGGCTCATAACCCGAAGGTCGCAGGTTCAAATCCTGTCCCCGCAACCAAATGGTCCCGTGGTGTAGTGGTTAACATGCCTGCCTGTCACGCAGGAGATCGCCGGTTCGACCCCGGTCGGGACCGCCATTTTATATAAAGAAAAGAACGAAACATGTTGTTTCGTATTTTTTTATTTGTTTTAACAAAAAACTAATAAAGACAGTCAAACTATCCTTAGGAAAACTCCTAAGGACTTTTTTATATATTCAAAACCTGTATAATAAATAGCAGAGAACATTGTGAGTAAAGTAGGTGAAGTCTGTGAGTAAATATGAAATAACAACAAAATCATCTGAGGAAACACAAAGATTATCAGAAAAACTTGGTGAACTTGCTCAGGCACAAGATGTAATTATTTTAGAAGGAGATCTAGGGGCTGGTAAGACGACTTTTACAAAGGGACTAGCAAAAGGTCTTGGAGTGAAAAGAGTTGTAAATAGTCCTACCTTTAATATTATTAAAGAATATAAAGGGAGATTACCGCTATATCATATGGACGTGTATCGCTTAGCTGAAAGTGAAGAAGACTTAGGTTTTGATGAGTATTTCTACGGTGAAGGAATTACGGTAGTAGAATGGGCTCATTTAATAGAAGCATATTTACCAAATGAGAAGCTACAAATTAGTTTATTCCATGCTGGAGATGACACAAGAAACATTGTACTCGAGCCAATTGGAGATCGCTATATTAGATTATGTGAGGAGCTATTACAAGATGAAAGTACTAGCAATTGATACTTCAAATTATGTAATGGGTGTATCCCTTATTGAAGAAGGAAACGTAATTGGGGAAATCATTACAAATTTAACAAAAAATCATTCTGTGCGTCTTATGCCAGCTGTAGAACAACTGTTAAAAGAATGCGGTGTAAAACCAAAAGAATTAACTAAAATAGTTGTAGCTGCTGGACCAGGATCATATACAGGTGTTCGTATAGGTGTGACAGCTGCCAAAACATTAGCTTGGTCACTTCAAATACCAATTGTGGGTGTATCAAGTTTAGAAGTAGTGGCTGCAAACGGAGCTAATTTTGATGGATTAATCTGTCCTTTATTCGATGGAAGACGTGGACAAATTTATACTGGCTTATATACATATGAAGGAGAGGATTTAACTTCTATAGAGGAAGACCGAATCATCCTTATTGTAGACTGGTTGCAAATGTTAAAAGATAAAGGAAAGCCTGTTTTATTTATTGGTAACGATGTGAAACTACACAAAGAAACAATTATTGAACATTTAGGCAATCAAGCTGTCTTTGCTCCTTTCACTAAAAATAACCCAAGACCAAGTGAGCTAGCGTTCTTAGGATTACAAAAAGAAGAACAAGATGTACATTCATTTGTTCCTAGTTATCTTCGTTTAGCTGAAGCTGAAACAAAGTGGTTAGAAAGTCAAAACAAGTAGGAGCTTGCAGAGGATGGATATGATATTTAGAAAGATGGAACTTGACGATATTGCTCAAATTGTAGCCATTGAAGAAGCATCTTTTTCAACTCCTTGGACTGCAGATGCCTTTCACCGTGAGTTAACGATGAATGAACATGCACATTATGTTGTGCTAGAAAAAGATGGTCGTGTAATTGGGTATTGTGGATTGTGGATAATTATTGATGAATCACATATAACAAATATAGCTATTTTGCCAGAATACAGAGGTCAAAAGCTAGGAGATGCTTTATTAAAAGAAGTTATTTCCGAGGCGAAAACTCTAGGTGTAAAAACGATGACACTTGAAGTACGTGTATCAAATGAAGTAGCAAAACAGTTATACAGAAAATACGGATTTCAAAATGGTGGAATTCGTAAACGATACTATGCAGACAATCAGGAAGATGGTCTCGTAATGTGGGTGAATATATAATGGAAAAAAATACGATTATACTTGGTATTGAAACAAGTTGTGATGAAACAGCAGTAGCGGTTGTTAAAAATGGAACGGAAATTATTGCAAATGTTGTTGCATCACAAATTGAAAGTCATAAACGTTTTGGCGGAGTTGTACCAGAGATTGCGTCCCGTCATCATGTAGAAGAAATTACAGTTGTATTAGAAGAAGCGTTAAAAGAAGCGAATATCACATTTGATGATATTGATGCAATTGCTGTCACAGAAGGACCTGGTTTAGTAGGAGCGCTTCTAATAGGGGTGAACGCAGCGAAAGCAGTGGCATTTGCACATGATATCCCCCTAGTTGGTGTTCATCATATCGCTGGTCACATTTATGCGAACCGCTTAGTAAAAGAAGTTCAATTCCCATTACTATCACTTGTTGTCTCTGGTGGGCATACAGAGCTTGTTTATATGAAAGAACATGGTTCATTTGAAGTAATTGGTGAAACGCGAGATGACGCAGCAGGAGAGGCATATGATAAAGTAGCTCGTACGTTATCTATGCCATATCCAGGTGGTCCTCATATTGATCGACTTGCACATGAAGGAGAACCAACAATTGATTTACCTCGTGCATGGCTAGAACCGGATTCGTATGATTTCAGTTTTAGCGGATTGAAATCAGCAGTTATCAACACTGTGCATAACGCAAAACAACGCGGGATAGAAATTGCACCGGAAGATTTAGCAGCAAGTTTCCAAGAGAGTGTAATTGACGTATTAGTAACGAAAGCATCTCGTGCGGCGGATGCTTATAACGTAAAGCAAGTGCTTCTTGCTGGTGGAGTAGCTGCAAATAAAGGACTGCGTGCCCGTTTAGAAGCAGAATTTGCACAAAAAGAAAATGTAGAGCTAATTATTCCTCCTCTATCTTTATGTACAGATAATGCAGCAATGATTGCAGCGGCAGGTACAATTGCATATGAACAAGGAAAACGTGCTACATTAGCTTTAAATGCAAATCCAGGATTAGATATTGAAGCATAGTTATGCACAAAATTAACCACAGCTTGTGGATAAAACCCATATTATCTGTTGATAATATGGGTTTTATTGTGTATATAAAATGTTGATAACTTTTTTGTTAATTGTGGATAATGTGGAAAAGTTATTTTGTTGTTTATTTTATAAAGGTGGATATGTGTATAAGATTGTGGATAAAATAGGTGAAGTCTGACCTTTAGATGTATTTTTCTCGGGAAATAAAAAACAAGAAGATATCTTTAAAAAACATTTTGAAATATGCTCTTATTATAGGAGTCGCTAATATTGTCAAACTTTGTCGTTGAAACGATGCCTCATGTCGAATATTTTATACAATATGACGTTAATTCAAACTAGAAGATAAAAAGGATGCCGCATAGTCTAAAATCCCGACTTATGAGACATCCCTCTTATTTAAGACTCTTATAAATGTAATTCTTCCCATTCTGCCATACAAGCATCAAGTTGCTCTTGTAGTGTTTGCTTTTTCGTTGTAATTTCACTAGCCTTTTCATAATTTGCATATATTTCTGGTAAGCAAAGTTGATCTTCTAACGTAGCAATTTCTTCTTCAAATTGTACAATGTTTTGTTCTAGTTCCTCAATTTTTCGAGTACGTTGACGCTCCAACTTTTTGCGCTCTTTTTCTTCGAGATAATTTAATTTTTCTGGAGCTACAGTTTTTTGAACAGGTGCATGATTTTCTTGCTGTTCTTGTTGTTCAAACTCAGCACGTTCAATCATCTCATTTTTCTTTTCAACGTAGTAATCGTAGTCCCCTAAATATTCCTGTGCACCTTCTGTTGATAACTCAACAACGGTCGTCGTTACACGATTAATAAAGTAGCGGTCATGAGATACAAAGAGAAGGGTACCAGGATAATCAATTAAAGCATTCTCCAAAATCTCTTTACTATTTAAATCAAGATGGTTTGTAGGCTCATCGAGAATTAATAAATTCGATTTTTGCATCATAAGTTTGGCAAGAGCTAAACGAGCTTTTTGTCCACCGCTAAGAGAAGATACTGGCTTTAATACATCATCTCCTGTGAATAAGAAGTTACCTAATATCGTGCGAATTTCTTTTTCAGGTTGCAGTGGGTATTCATCCCATAGCTCATTTAAAACGCGCTTAGAAGATGTTAAATTAGCTTGTTCCTGATCATAATAACCAACAGAGACATTAGATCCGAAAGAAACCTCACCATGTAATAGTGGTAACTTATTCACAATGGATTTTAATAATGTGGATTTCCCAATTCCATTTGGACCAACTAAAGCAACACTATCTCCGCGTGTTAAGCGCATTGTTACATGTTCAATAATTGGATCCTTATCATAGCCGATAGTTGCGTCCTTTACTTGTAAAACATCATTTCCACTTTGTTTTTCAATATCGAAGTGGAAGGAAGCTGACTTAGAATCCCCTAATGGTCTTGTTAATAATTCCATACGGTCTAATTGTTTTCGACGACTTTGCGCACGTTTTGTCGTAGATGCACGAGCTATATTTTTTTGAACGAAGTCCTCTAGCTTAGCAATCTCATCTTGTTGTTTTTCATAACGTTTCATTTCTTGCTCGTATAGTGCTGATTTTAAGTCTAAATATTTACTGTAGTTACCAACAAATCGTCTACTTTCTTTATTCGAAATTTCATATACTTGTGTAACAAGTTTATCTAAGAAATAACGGTCATGGGAGACGATTAGTATTGCGCCAGGATAACCTTGTAAATATTGTTCAAGCCATGTTAATGTTTCGATGTCTAAATGGTTTGTAGGCTCGTCCAAAATAAGTAAGTCTGGTTTCGTTAATAATAATTTACCGAGAGCTAATCGTGTTTTTTGTCCACCGCTTAATGTCGAAATCGTCGTCTGGTGCGTTTCAACTGGGAAGCCAAGACCACTTAAAATCGAACGGATATCTGCTTCGTACTGATAGCCACCTTGATCTTTATAATCTAATTGTAATTGGTCATAATCAGCTAATAATCTTTCATACGTAGCCTCGTTTGAAAAGTTTTCTTCTTTTCCCATCTCTTGCTCTAGCCTTCGAAGTTTTGTCTCCATTTGCTGCAAGTGTGTAAAGACGGTTAACATTTCATCCCAAATTGTTAAAGATGTTTCTAAACCGGTATTTTGAGCTAAATATCCAATTGAGACATCTTTCGGTTTTATAATTTCTCCACCATCATGAGATAGCTCACCCGCTATTATTTTTAATAATGTAGATTTTCCAGCGCCATTTCGTCCGACTAATGCGATACGATCTTTCGTTTGAACTTCTAATTTTATATTTGAAAGAATCGTTTCTGCACCGTATAATTTCGAAAGCGCGTTTACTTGTAATAAAATCAATGTTTTCACCTCAAATAATTTCTTAACTTTGCCATGTTTATATTTCTCAATCATACTAAAAATAGTGTATAGTTTAAAATACAGAGAGAATACTTCTTCTTTCTATTATACAAGGAATTTAATAAGTGCTAAACTTCTGTATTTAATTAAAGCATATGAATAAAGATAGGAAGAGAGGAGAGGTTATATGGAGCAGCAGAAAATTCCACAAGCCACTGCTAAGAGATTGCCTCTATACTATCGATTTATCCAAAACTTATCTTTGTCTGGTAAGCAACGTGTTTCATCAGCTGAATTAAGTGAAGCGGTAAAGGTTGATTCCGCAACGATTCGAAGAGATTTCTCATACTTTGGAGCATTAGGAAAAAAAGGATATGGATATAACGTAAATTATTTATTATCATTTTTCCGTGAAACACTCGACCAAGATGATATAACACGTGTAGCGCTTATTGGAGTAGGTAATTTAGGGACCGCTTTCTTACATTATAATTTCACGAAAAACAATAATACAAAGATTGAAATGGCGTTTGATATTAGTGAAGAGAAAGTTGGAACAGAAATCGGAGGCATTCCTGTATATCACTTAGATGAATTAGAAGAACGTTTATCATCTGATATACAAGTGGCAATATTAACAGTACCCGCTACAGTAGCACAATCTGTAGCTGATAGATTGGCAGAAACAAACGTGCATGGTATTTTGAATTTCACACCAGCACGATTAAATGTGTCAGACAATATAAGAATTCATCATATTGATTTAGCAGTAGAGTTACAAACATTAGTTTACTTTTTGAAGAATTATCCACAATAAAACGCAGAGGGAGCGACCTCTGCGTTTTATTATTGTTTTTTCTTTGTGAATTTAACTAAGATGAGGCGAAGTGCCAAATTAAAATCAATCGTCGCCATAACTGCAAATAGTATTGTCCACATATTCCAAATTGTATCTGTTACATTCCTAATGGCTAGATGTGTAAAGATACATCCTAGAAGGAAGTACAATATAGCCATGAACAATGGTGAGTTTCTCATACTAAAAATCCTCCGATAAAGCCTTGCATTTTTTCAGCTTCTTTAATCATTTCTTGAATTTGTTCGTTACTCATTAAAACTTGGGCAACTGCAACTAATGTATTCATTGCAACATGAGCTGCAATTGGAACGATAATACGCTTCGTTTTTACATATAAGAAGGCGAATACGAGCCCCATAGCAGTGTATACCAATAAGTGAGTAAAATCAAAATGAATCGCCGCAAATACAAGGGAACTAATGATAGCGGCAATAAAGAAGTTAAACTTCTTATAAAGTGTACCAAATAAAATTTTTCTAAATACGATTTCTTCCAAAATAGGTCCTATTATAGAGATGACGATAAGGAACCAAGGTGTCGTTCTTGCGATATCCATAAGTCTCGCTGTATTTTCAGATCCAGGTTTAATACCTAATACATACATTTCAATCATACCAGCAATACTTTGCGAGAAAAATGCTAAGAAGAACCCGATAAAAATCCAACCAATCGTAGCTGGAACAGTAGAACGCTTTGTATCTAAATGTCTGTCGCGAATATCTGTTCTAAGTAACCAAAGTACGATACATAATGCAATAAAGAAGCTAATGATCGCCCAGTGACCAGTTATGAGTTGAAATTTCTCTTCCCTAGTGAATCCCCTGTTATCATAAAGCCCAGTTTTCAGAAGAAGTGGTAATCCAGCAATTGATGATAACTGCATTAAAATGTATGTAACGATAACCCACCAATATTGTTTTTTCAAATGGTTTAACCATCCTTTCTAACTCTAGTGTATGAGATAAGGTAGGATAACATGTAAATATGCTACCTACGATATAAACCTTACTTAAATTATGTTTTTTTTGTAAATCCTTATTTGAAATTATAATAGAAGACAGGAGAAAGTTGTGTGTGTAGCGAAAACAACTTAGGGTGTCCTTTCATATTGTAACATACGAGTAGTGGAAACAACGATTCATATAGTAAAGGTAGAAGAAGAGGAACTCTATATAGAAAAATTTATAGCGTAATTTGCGAAAAAATTATGATTTTTTTACTTGCAAAAGAAATTGAGATTATTTATTATTATAAGTGTGTTAGCACTCGGGTGACTTGAGTGCTAATAAATAAAATTTACATAACAAAATGAGGAGGTTATTGTTCATGCTAAAGCCATTAGGTGATCGCGTTGTAATTGAGCTTGTTCAAGCGGAAGAAAAAACAGCAAGTGGTATTGTATTACCAGACACAGCAAAAGAAAAACCACAAGAGGGTAAAGTTATTGCAGTAGGTACTGGTCGAGTGCTTGAAAATGGTGAGCGTGTTGCTTTAGAGGTAGCAGCAGGTGATCTTATCATCTTCTCAAAATATGCAGGTACTGAAGTGAAATATGAAGGTACAGACTACTTGATTTTACGTGAAAGTGACATTTTAGCAGTTATCGGTTAATTATATAAATCTTAAAAAATCCAAGGGGGTCAATTATTATGGCAAAAGATATTAAATTTAGTGAAGAAGCACGTCGTTCGATGCTTCGCGGTGTCGACACTCTTGCAAATGCAGTAAAAGTAACGCTTGGACCAAAAGGTCGTAACGTTGTTCTTGAGAAAAAATTCGGTTCACCACTTATTACAAATGACGGTGTAACAATCGCAAAAGAAATTGAATTAGAAGATGCATTCGAAAACATGGGTGCGAAATTAGTAGCAGAAGTTGCTAGCAAAACAAATGATGTAGCTGGTGACGGAACAACAACTGCAACTGTATTAGCACAAGCTATGATTCGTGAAGGTCTTAAAAACGTAACAGCTGGTGCGAACCCAATGGGTCTTCGTAAAGGTATCGAAAAAGCTGTAGTTGCTGCAGTAGAAGAATTAAAAACGATTTCTAAACCAATCGAAGGTAAATCTTCTATCGCACAAGTAGCTGCTATTTCTGCTGCTGACGAAGAAGTAGGTCAATTAATCGCTGAAGCAATGGAGCGCGTTGGTAACGACGGCGTTATTACTTTAGAAGAATCTAAAGGTTTCACAACAGAATTAGACGTAGTAGAAGGTATGCAATTTGATCGTGGATATGCATCTCCTTACATGATTACTGATTCTGACAAAATGGAAGCAGTTCTTGATAACCCATACATCTTAATCACTGACAAAAAGATTTCTAACATTCAAGAAATCTTACCAGTATTAGAGCAAGTGGTACAACAAGGTAAACCGCTTCTTATCATTGCTGAAGATGTAGAAGGCGAAGCGTTAGCTACATTAGTAGTGAACAAACTTCGTGGTACATTCAATGTAGTAGCTGTTAAAGCTCCTGGATTTGGTGACCGTCGTAAAGCAATGCTAGAAGATATCGCAATTTTAACTGGTGGCGAAGTAATCACTGAAGAATTAGGCCGTGACTTAAAATCTGCTACAGTTGAATCTTTAGGACGCGCTGGTAAAGTTGTTGTAACGAAAGAAAACACAACTGTAGTTGAAGGTGTAGGAAGCACAGAACAAATCGAAGCTCGCATCGGTCAAATCCGTGCGCAATTAGAAGAAACAACTTCTGAATTCGATCGTGAAAAATTACAAGAGCGTCTTGCAAAACTTGCAGGTGGCGTAGCAGTAATTAAAGTAGGTGCAGCAACTGAAACTGAGTTAAAAGAGCGCAAGCTTCGCATTGAAGATGCACTTAACTCAACTCGTGCAGCAGTAGAAGAAGGTATCGTTGCAGGTGGTGGTACTTCACTTATGAACGTATACACAAAAGTAGCTTCTATCGTAGCTGAAGGCGACGAAGCAACAGGTATCAACATCGTACTTCGTGCACTAGAAGAGCCAGTTCGCCAAATCGCAATCAACGCTGGTCTAGAAGGATCTGTAGTTGTAGAGCGCCTAAAAGGCGAAAAAGTAGGCGTTGGTTTCAACGCAGCTACTGGCGAGTGGGTTAACATGCTTGAAACTGGTATCGTAGATCCAGCTAAAGTAACTCGCTCTGCACTTCAAAACGCAGCATCTGTTGCAGCTATGTTCTTAACAACTGAAGCTGTAGTAGCTGACAAGCCAGAACCAAATGCACCAGCAATGCCTGACATGGGCGGCATGGGCATGGGCGGTATGGGCGGAATGATGTAATTTAGGTGTAAAAACCTTGTTATATCAACATTTATAAGCCTTTACACCTAATATAGTGTCCGAAAAAGTGATCGATATTAGTCAATAAGATTTTTAGAGAGGTCTTTCATTAAGTTACTAAACTTATTGGAAGCCTCTTTTTTTATGTTCTTTGTCATGTGTGCATATATGTCCATTGTTGTATTAATATCGGAGTGTCCAAGTCGTTCCTGTATCTCTTTTATGTGTACATTTGCTTCAATTAACAAGGAGGTATGAGTATGTCTAAATGAATGAGGTGTTACTTGTTTTTGTATAGATGTTTTCTTAAGTAATCGCTGCATTCTAATTGATAAATGCTTAATTGTCTTAGGATAACCTTCATTGGTTGAAAAAATAAAATCATTGTCTTTATAAAAAGGTTTGTTATCTTTTATTATTTTTTCTTGTTGTTGTTTGTGCTGTGTTAGCATATCGACTAAAAGAGGGTCAATTGTTAGAGTGCGAATGGAATCCTCCGTTTTTGGTGTCAGTAATGTATATTTTGACTTGTTGTTTGTTGGATTGTAGTAAGTTTTTATAACTCTTAGTGTATGTTCGTCAAAATCAATATCAGACCATTTTAAAGCGATCATTTCACCTATTCGTAAGCCGGTATACGCTAGCATAGTAAAGGCTAATAGGTCACCTTCTAATCCGTCATTTTTAGTAACCGTTAGAAATTCCTCTAATTCTTCTTTTTCAAGAAACTTTTCATGAATTTCATTACCTTGTTCAAGATCAGAGACAGTTTTCTTTTTCTTAGGTAGTTTAATTCCTTTAGTTGGTATATCCTTAATCAATTTATTTTCTTGAGCATACACAAAAACCATGTTAGTAGATGAATGAATACTTGAAATATAGTTGGAACTGAAAGTATTTGCTAACTTATCTATTGTGTCTTGGTATGCCTTTTTAGTGATTTTTTGAATAGGTATTTGTCCAAAATCATCAATAACACGATCTAAAGCAATTTTTCTTGCTCTTATGCTACTTATTTTTGCCCTTTGAGATTCATAATGCTTTAACCAGTCCTTGCACATTGTTTCAAAGGTTATTTTTAATGGCTCGATATATTCCCCATTATGAAATTGTCTTTCGAATAAAGCGGCTGCAAGTTTTGCATCTTTTTGAGTTAAAAAACCAGACTTACTCTTTTTTATTTCCTTTCCTGTTACGGGATCAGTACCCATATATGCACGGAACGCCCACTTTTTTCCCTTTTTATAGATGTATGCCATCGGATTCCCCTCTTTTTTTCATTATGAAATATTCTATAAAATCTTTTATATGTTGTTTGTCTTCATCTGTAAGTTTTTTCTGTTCGTTATTACTGGAAGGCGTATCCTCATCAAAAAATAAATCAAGATTTGAACTAAGTAAATAATTAAGATTGAAAAGGTAAGGAGGGACTGACAGACTTTTCGTAACTGTTTCATCTTTGACATAAGTACCATTGTATTTATTAATACGATCAGTTAAGCGTTGTTTATGTTGTTTTAACTCCTTTAGGTCCCCTTGTTCTGGTTGTTTTTCCAAACGCTTAATTTCTGCATTTACTTTTTCTAATTCTTCTAGGTCTTGTTTATGGAATGCTTGTTTGAAAGCAGCTTCGTCCACTTCGTTAAGTACCATTTTAAATGGATCACTAACAAGACCAGCAGCCATCATTAATGTACCGTTCGGTACTCCCAAACCTGTAGCTAATTTATTAATGGTTTCAATTTTAGGTGTTTTACGATTACCGTTTTCTAAATTGGAAATATATGATTGTGATAATCCAGATAATGTAGCTAATTGACTAGTAGTTAAGTGCTTTTCTTTCCTTTTGTTCTTTATAAAATCAGCAAAATATTTATTTTGATTCAATGTAATTCACTCCTTTTTATTACTTATGGTTTACATTATAAGTCATTTTTAATCCGAATGAAATAAAAATGTTGACAAAAGAATTACAAAGGGCTAATATGATAATTAATTCAAATGAATTAAATAATTCATACGGATTAAAAAGGGGGTGAAACAATATGAAAATCTATTTGAAGGATATTAAGGAGTTTAATATTTTATTGATTAAAAAAGGGTTTAACAAAAGTTCCCTTGCTAAAGAAACGCAAGTTTCAAAGTCCTCAATTGCTAATATATCAAAAGGAACAAGACATCCGAGTCCATTGGTTGCTAAAAAAATAACGGATGCTTTAGAGATTGATTTTGATGAAATTTTTCAAATAAGGTTTCACGAAAAGGAGGTGATCTAAATTGTTAAATGTTCAGATTGATGAAAAGACAGTTAATTTTATGCTAGAAAAAGCAATTAACGAAAAAGTTGAGGAGTTAGCTAAACAAAAATACTTCATGACTTATAAAGAGTTGTCCGAGTATCTAAACATTAGCAAACCGACTATTGAAGAGCGGTTAGTCAAAAATGGATTACCATACTATAAAGTTGGGACAAAGTATCTGTTTAAGAAAAGTGAAGTGGATGCGTTTTTGGATGATATGACTTCCAATATGAACGCTACTAATAACGATATAAAACTTTATCAAAGCTTGCTTTAAACTAAATAGCGCTTTTGTTGTTCAGATGGTCGAGCAGACCGAAAATAAATGCAATGTTGGAAATGATAGCTGAAAAAGACGGTTGCAACGTCAAAACAAAAGAATGAGGTGAAAACATATGAACGGAATATTATCCGCCACAAGAATCATGAAGGCACATGAAATTGTAAAACGATGTGCTGTAGCAAAAAAACACCCTGAGATTTTAGAAGCTATGGAGTTTGAAGCTAAGAAAAGATTGTACGAAATGAACAGAAAATAAGGAGCGTTGGAAACATGCGTGATGTAAGGGATTTAGTATTTGGATTAGATCATGAAGTAGGACAAATTAAAGGACATGCAGATACTTTAATTGATGTAGAAACCTTGTTAGGTCAATTAAATGACAAAATGTTAGAAGTAGAAATGAAAGGTGAAGAGAAAAGCTACTACAAAGAGCATCACAGAACGATTAGAATATTGTGGCATGTCATGCGGCAACTAAAAAACGAACTAACTGACAGCGTTGAAATATTCGATAAAATCAATACAGATTTATTCAATGAGGTAGTAAAGAATGGCGAAAAAAGACAATAAAAAAAGATATATGAACGGCGAATTCATATATCTTCATGCGAATTTTATTAATTACTTACATTTTAACATCAAGTTGTTTTAGATACAAGGGAGGTGAGAGTTTGTTAGCTATTACAACAGCACATAAAGAAAAAATAAAGCTTAAATATGACAGATTAATCGATATAACTGACTTTAAATCCCTTACCAACACAAACGCTATTAATCAAAAGATAGCATACGGAGAGTTTTTAAATAGGATAAGCGAGCCTATGATAACCAATGAGAAAGGCAATGCAGGTGGTTTTATAGGCGGATATGTTCAAAATCGTAGAAATAAAGCCAATGTAAAAAGCAGAAGCATCATATTAATTGATATAGATGAAGTGCCAGAAGGTGTAAATGTGTGGGAGAACATTGAGGGTTTCACAAATTTTGCGGTTGCTATGTATTCAACACACAATCATACAAAAGAGAATCCACGTTACAGGGTTATCATACCTCTGCATCATGATATTGAGCCGGAACACTACAAAGAAGTCACACGATATTTAGTGGATATTCTCCAAGTCTGGATTGATGAGACTTCATGTGAATTTGAGCGACACATGCACTATCCAACTTGTAGTAACCCTGATAATTATGAATTTTATTATCAAGACTTCCCTTTCTTCGATGCTAGCTTTATTACAAAACAGCATGAAGAAATTAAGACTTTTAAAAATAACGAAAAAGCTGATCCACGCACAAAACAAAACTGGATTGGGGCATGGACAAATATTTATTCGATAACAGATGTTTTGAACAACTTCTTATCAGATAAATATGAGCCATTTATAAATAATAGATATACCTATATTGATGGAAGCTCTAAAGGTGGATTAATTATTTATGACGATGGTACACATGCACATAGTAATCATTCAACAGACCCGATTAGCGGTAAGAATGTAAACAGTTTTGACTTATATAGGCTACATAAATTTTCTTATCTGGATAACGGTACGGAGGATATGAAGGACAAGCCTAGTTATAAAGCCATGATTGAGCATTGTAAGAAAGATGAAAAGGTTAAGGAATATTACGAAAGATATATAAGTGACAGACAAGGTATTCGTAAACAAGAAGAACAAAAAGTGCAAAATGAAATAGATTTTAAAAGAAATAGCAAAAATAAAATCCTTGTTAAAGCTGAAAATACCAAGAAGCTATTAGATTCAATGGGCATAGGGGTTTATTACGATGTTATAAGAAAACGTGAATACTTATCGTCCTTAAATTTATATTTTGATGGTGAAATAGCAGATCATCATGCACAAGGGATTATTGAAGAAGCTATTGATAGGGATTATTTTATAACGAAAGATAAACTAATTGACCATCTTTTATATTTAGCTAGCTGTAATAAAAAGAACAAAGTAGCTGAATATTTCTTAAACGTATCTAAGAAATGGGATGGAAAGAGCCGTATCGAGGAAGTTTTCGCAACATTAAACGCTAGATCAGATAGAGAGTTAGGAATTGCGTACTTAAAAAAATGGGCAATCCAAGCTGTTAAACTTGCATTCAACGAAAGCGGAAAGATGAATCAAGAATTTGTACTTGTCTTTCAAGGCTCTCAAGGTTGTGGGAAAACATTCTGGTTTAAGTTGTTATTTAACTCAATAGGTGATAACTATTTCAAAACTGGTAAAAGGCTTAACCCAGAGAACAAAGACAGTGTAATCGAGGCAGTAAGCAACTTTGCCGTTGAATTAGGCGAGTTGGATTCTACAATGAAGTTTGAACAGGCAGCACTAAAAGCGTTCTTTACAGAGAGTTTTGATGAGTTTAGGCGACCATATCAACGGTTATCAATTAAATATCCGAGGATGACTATATTCTTTGCTACTGTTAATGACGATGAATTTTTGAAAGATAAGACAGGAAATAGGCGATACGCTGTAATAAACGTAGGTGACAAGATAAGTGATTTAAAAGCAGTGGATATCGACCAGTTTTGGGGAGAAGTCGCTACAATGGCGTTAAAAGATGATTCGCACCTACTTACTAGTGCAGAAGCTCAAAAACAAAAAGAACACAACGAAGAAAGCGAACTACAGACACATGAAGAAATTGAAATTTTAAGCGGATTTTCTTGGGGAGCATCTAAAGATTTGTGGACGTGGAAAAGTAGTAAAGTCATTTTCAAAGAACTGGATTTAACTAAGAACACAAAAAATGCAGCCATAGCACTTAAGAAGTACGGAGCAGTAAGGAAACAAAAAGGTAAAGATAGAGAAAGAGGATGGATAACACCGCCTTTTGCTGGAAGACCATCATGTTAACAGGGTGAACAGCTAATTATTAGGGTGAACACTAGCGAACACCAAAAAACAAAAGATGTGTTCTACCTTTAAAACCAGTAGTACCAATGATTCAGCGGAAAAGAGAACACATGAACACCATAATCTATATAAAAAGTATAAATAAATATATATAGGTAAGAGAGAGTAGTAGGGTTCACAGTTCGGTACTTTTGCTGATTCTTGGTGTTCTTAGTGTTCACCTTGCTCGAAATCCAGTCATACCAATGGTTTTAGGTAGAACGCTTAACATTAAATACTGTTCAACTAGGTGTTCACCTTTAGTCTAAATGGTGTTCACCCTAATGTAGAGGTGTGGGTGAGGTTATTTTTTCGGATGTAAAACTAAAACAATGAAAAATGAGGTGAGTATATGGAAGGGAAAATAATTCAGATAATACCAGCTCCGGCGGATTTAAATACAGTGTATCAAAACTATGAAACAGGTGAATTGATAACATCAAGGACGTTATGTCTTGCTTTAACAGACGAAGGAGAAGTTCATTTAATGGATATAGACGACAGTGGTTTGGTTGATGTTGCAGAAGCAGCAAGCAATTTTAAGGGCATTGAATGGGAGCAATCCTATGGATGAAATATTAGAACGATTGAAGGAACAATTAGAAATTAAATGTGATGATGAAAAGGTAATGGTAGATCGTTTAGACCTTATGAAGCTTATACAAGAATACGAAATAGAAACAGATAGAAAGAAAAAATGGCTAGATGAGAGGTGGTGAGAAAATGGCTAGTTTTTTTAATAAAATTTTTAATCGTAAAAAAGAACCACAGAAAACAGAAAGAGCCGATGTAATGAGTGGTGGGGCTGCAATATTTACATCTTTTAGCGGTAATGCTTATGAAAGTGATATTTACAGATCGGCAGTCGATAGCATAGCTAGAAACACTGCAAAGCTAAAAGGAACGCATGTAATGACATCATCAGACCGTCGTAAAAAGGGTGATTGTCATTTAAACCGGATTTTACAAGTAAGACCGAACCCTTATATGACCGCTTATGACCTTATTTATAAGTTGGTTACTCATTACTATCTTTATAATAATGCTTTTGCTTACTTAGAAAAGGACGACAAGGGTAATTTAGTTGCTATATATCCATTGTCACCTCAAAGTGTGGAATACCTCACTGATCTAACAGGTGAAATGTATTGCCGTTTCTTATTTGCGAATGGTCAACAAGTCACATTGCATTTTTCAGAGGTATTTATAGTAAGACGTTTCTTTAATTCTAACGATCTATTAGGTGATACCAATACAGCAATTTTACCAACTTTAGATTTAGCGCATACGCAAAATGAAGGATTGGGAAATGCAATAAAATCGAATGCAACTATTAGAGGTATCTTGAAATACAATCAAGTTTTATCACCTGAGAAGCTAAAAGAGGAAAAGGAAGCTTTTACTAACGATTATTTATCAATTGGCAATAATGGCGGTATCGCAGCAATCGATAATAAATATGAATATATCCCACTAGAAACAAAGCCGACGACTATTGATGATAAGCAGCTAGAAGCGGTGAAAGAGAAGATTTATGAGTATTTGGGTATTAGTGAAACCATTGTGAATAGCACTTATTCAGAAGAAGAGTGGGCGGCATTTTATGAAAGTGTGTTAGAGCCGTTAGCGATTCAATTTTCTTTAGAATTGACGGACAAGCTTTTCACAGAACGTGAGCAGTCTTTTGGAAACTCTATCATTTTTGAAGCGAATAGATTGCAGTTTGCTAGTAATGAAACAAAAACGAAAATTATTAAGGAATTAATGCCGCTAGGCTTATTCACAATAAATCAAGCATTAGAAATTTTAAACCTACCACCAGTTGAGGACGGTGACAAGCGACTACAAACATTGAACGTAGTTAATGCAGAAAAAGCCGATCAATATCAACTTAAAGAACAAGGGGGTAATAATCAATGAAAGAGTTAAGAGTAGCAGAACTAAGAGCAGCCGATCCGGCAGGTGACAGCAGTCTTATTCTAAATGGTAGACCGATTGTGTATGATCAGCCTACCACTATAAAAGCACCATTTGGGGAATATATCGAGATTATTCAAAGAGGCGCATTAGAAAAAGCCGATTTATCGGATATTCGCTTACTGTATAACCACGATATGAGCAAGATTCCTTTAGCAAGAACACCAAAAACAATGTCCTTTGCGTTAGATTCGGCAGGATTAACAATGAGGGCAGAATTACCTGAAACCGAGGAAGGAAAAAGCGTTTATACGGCAGTAAGACGTCAAGACCTATCGGGAATGTCATTTGCTTTCAAAGTACCAAAAGGCGGCAGCCAATTTGATGCAAAGACAAACATTAGGACAATAACAAAAATTGAAAAAGTCTATGAGTTTAGTATTTGCCCATTTCCTGCATATCCTCAAACGAGTGTGGAGGCAAGGGCAGCGATTGAAAGCTCATGGGAAATGCTGAAATCAGCAGAAAGACAAGCATTAAAAATAAAAATTAACCAATTATTAATGAGGGGAGTGTAAGAATATGAAATTCACTACAGTAGCAGAGGCATTTAACTTTTATCGTAATCATTCTTTAGCAGAAATGGAAGCAAGAGCAGCACAAATTAAGGGTACAGTTGATACTGATCCAAATGCAGATATTACAGCTATTAATATTGAAATTGAAGGGTTGAAACAAGCGATGACTAACAGTAAAGAAAAACAAACACAAGCACAAAGTCAAAATCAAACACCACCAGAAAACGGAGGAACAGCACAACGTAACCAATTCAATCCGATTACTGGAATGCAATTTAACCAGGGGCAACAGGTACCAACAGAAAATATTTTTGAAAGTACAGAGTACCGAAACGCATTTTATAAAACAATGTTAGGGCAAAAGCTTACAGATATTGAAACAAGAACTTTTAACCGAGCTATGGAAATTCAAGAAGCAGAACACCGAGCAGATGCTTTTAATACTACAACGAATAGTGCGGCAGTATTACCTACTACTACACTAAACGAGGTTATCAAGAAAGCACGTACAATGGGTGGACTGATTTCACATTGTCGTAACTTTAATATTCCAACAAACATCAGTGTACCGATTGGAACGCCAACAAATAAGGCTCAATGGCATGTGGAAGGTGCCCCAGTAGAAAGGGAAAAGATTTCAACAGCAGCCGTTAGTTTTGCAGGATATGAAATCATTAAAGTATTCTCAATCAGTGCAGCAGCTAAAAAAATGACAGTACAAGCATTTGAAGCTTACATGATTGAAGAACTTACTAATTGTGTAATGGAAGCTATTGCAGATGCATTAGTAAATGGTACAGGAGCAGGGCAGGGAACTGGACTACTTAAAGGAATTACATGGAATGCAGCTAACAGCTTTACATTTGCCAAAGCAAGTACACCGAAATATACAGACTTCACAAAAATGTTAGCTATGCTAAAGCGTGGATATGCAGCAGGTGCAAAATTCGCTATGAGCAACGCAACGCTTTACAACCATGTTTATAGCTTGGTGGATAGCACTGGCAGACCGATCTTTATTGCGGACCCTAAAAACGAAAGCATTGGCTACATTTTAGGTAAAGAGGTAGTTATTGATGACAACCTAGCAGATGGCACTATTATTCTAGGTAACTTGAATTATATGGGGTATAACATGCCGCAGGGAATCATTATTGAAGTGTCAAGAGAAAGTAGTTTTACGAGCGGTCTAATTGATTACCGAGCTATGGCGATTGCGGATACTAAACCATTAGTAGGTGAAGCATTCATTAAATTGTCTGAAGCAACAGCATAATATAACAAAACATGAAGGGGTATCAGTTATAGCGCTGGTATCCCTTATTTAAAAGGAGTGAGTGCATTGTTAATAGATATACAAGAAGCAAGGGATTGCTTAAGAGTAGACGGCCCAGACAACGACCCTATTATTATTCCTTTACTAGAGTCTATCCCTTCATACCTTGAGGTAACAACAGGCAGGACATGGACAGATGATACGTCAGTACATCCATTAGCACAAACAGTAACTAAGTTTCTCTTACAGTTGTGGTATGACCCACAAGATCAAGATAGTGAACGATTAAAGCGAACAATCGATCAGTTATTAGCATCATTAACTGTATTAGGTAGGAATATGAAAAATGGCTAAGGATTATGCAAAATCTTTTTATAACAGTGCACCATGGCGCAAATGTAAGGATGGATTCATGCAAAGTAAGCACTATTTATGCGAAAGATGCGGTGATATAGCCGTTATATGCCATCACAAACAATATATTACGCCACAAAACATTAATAATCCGAACATAACGCTAAGTTGGGATAATTTAGAGGCTCTATGCCAAAAGTGCCATAACCAAGAACATCATAGCGGTGATATATGTGCCAACGGATTAACATTCGATAGCAAAGGAAATTTAATTCAAAAGTAAAACATACCCCCCGTTGATTTAAGGAAAAGGCATGGCTAGAGGACCGAGGAGGAAGCTTTTTGTTCCTCTCCATGGTTTTTCATATTTAGGGTGGGATGAAACCAAAACAAAAATAATAATGAAGGTGATTATATGAGAACTCCCAAGAAGATTGTAGCAATTTCTAGTGACATGAAAAAACTTAAAACGATATTAAGGCAGATTCCTAAAGAGCGTTTACCGATAGCGCAGAGTTTATATAATGAGCTTGTATTTATGCAAACTACTTTAGAGTCTTTAAAAACTCAAGTAAATGAAGAAGGACCGACAGCAATGTTCAAACAGGGACGGCAGGAGTTTTTAAGAGAACACCCTGCATTAAAAGCTTATAACACAACTGTACAGCGTTATAGTCTCTTATATAAACAATTAGTAGATTTATTACCACCAACAGATACAAAGCCAAAAGAAGATGAACTAATTGACTTTATTAAGAGGTGATAACGTGAATTATATACAAGAGTATTGGAATGCAATTGAAGCAGGAGAAGTAATGGTTTCTAAACGAGTTTATAGGCAATATAAACGATTAATAGAGGATATAGCAAAACCAGAGAAATATGTCTTTGATGAAGATAAGGCAAACAAACCTATTGAATTTATAGAGCGTTTTTGCAAGCATAGCAAGGGAGAATGGGCTGGTAAGCCGATTGAGTTAGAACTATTTCAAAAAGCGTATATAGCGGCTTTATTTGGATTTGTGGATAAAGAAACAGGTTTTAGGCGTTATCGTGAAAGTTTATTCTATGTAGCGAGAAAAAACGGGAAAACAACTATGTTAGCAGGTATAGCGGCTTATATGCTTATTGCAGATGGAGAAGGTGGGGCAGAGGTTTATAGCATTGCTTCCAAGCGTGACCAAGCCCGTATATTGTTTGATGAAACACACAATATGATTAAACAAAGCCCCGATCTATCCAAGCATATTAAGAAGCGTAAGAGTGATCTATATTTCCCCCTTACTATGTCCAAGCTCATGCCGTTAGCAAAGAATAGTAATACATTGGATGGGCTTAACAGTAGCATGGTTATTATTGATGAATTACATTCAATTTTAGACCGTAACTTGTATGAGGTTATGAAACAAAGCCAATCAGCACGACAGCAACCTATTTTAATTATGATTACAACAGCAGGGACGGTTAGAGAAAATATATTTGATGATATGTATTCCTATGCTTGTAATGTGGTGGATGGGAAATTCGAGGATGATAGATTCCTACCTATCTTATATGAACTGGATTCTAAGGAAGAATGGGCAGATAACAAGGCATGGCAAAAAGCAAACCCTGCATTAGGTTCAATTAAGAAATTAGATGACCTTGAAAGTAAAGTAGAGAAGGCAAAGAATAACCCTAGTGACCTAAGCGGACTACTTACGAAGGATTTTAATATTAGGGATACTGTAAAAAGCGCATGGCTTACATTTGATGATATAAACAATGAGGAAACATTCAATATAGAGCAGTTTAGGAATTGCTATGCTATCGGTGGTGCGGATTTAAGTGTTACTACTGACTTATCGTGTGCAACTCTTTTATTTGTGGATAAAGACACTCAAAAACGGTTTATTCATCAAATGTACTGGCTACCACGTGATAGTTTTGAAAAAAGGGTTCAAATGGATAAGATTCCATATGATAAATGGCTAGAACAAGGATTATTGCGACTTTGTAATGGAAATAGCATAAATTACGGCGATATAACAGCATGGTTTGTGGAAATGCTAAATAATTACGGCATAACACCTTTATGGGTTTATTATGACAGCTATTCGGCTAAGTATTGGGTCGAAGAAATGGAGCAACATGGCTTTAAGATGGTTAGATGTATTCAAGGAGCTAAAACTTTAAGTCTTCCCATGCAACAGATGGGAGCGGATTTGCAAGCTAAAAAGATTAATTATAATAACTCACCTATTCTCAAATGGTGTTTAACAAATACAGGTGTAGAAACAGATCGTAATGGTAATATTGTACCGGTGAAAAATCAAGCAGCTAAGATGAGGATAGATGGCACAGCAAGCATGTTAGATGCTTATGTTGGTTTATTTGAACATCATGATGAATTTTTAAGAGCATTATAGGAAAGGAGAAATATACATGGTCACAACTCAAAAAAAGGATAAGAAAATAACAATCATAACAGCAACATGGACAGAAGATGATATGGGACAACGGATTCCGGAATGGGAACCGTTACCCAGCGGTAAAAACATTTGGGCATATTATCGACAGGCTTCAGCTAATGAATTTTACGGGGCAGCTGCAATTAAATACAAAGTAGAAGCTATTTTCAAAATCAAATGGCGTAATGATATTGATGCAAATATGAAGGTACGTTTTAGGGGTACTGATTATGGGATAACTCGAATTGATGACTTTGAAGGTAATAAACAAGACTTAGTTATTTATGCTTATGTAGTTAAATAAGGAGAGATAACGTCTCAAATTGGCGACAATCACATTTTTAGTAGCTGTAAAATTATTTCGAATATATTGTATTTTTCTATACTCATTGTTATGCTAGTTCATGTAAATGATATATTGATTTAGTGGAAATCTATTGTCTGGATAGAGTTACGGTTAAAAGGAGTGTAAAACAGTTAAAAAGGGATTAATCAAAATTCAAAGGAACGGGACCACAACAAATAATTACAAATTAAAATAAAAAAAGAATTTTAAGCAAAGAGGGGATTACTTTGAAAAATAAGTTAAATCTATTACACTACATAGGATTATTAATAGCTTTTTTACCCGTGTTATTATCAATATTTATATTAAAAGAACAACTTAAATGGAAGTTTGCAATTCCTTTAATCTTAATAGGCGGGATAATAATGTTTATTGCAAAGTTAAAAAAAGATCGACTTCAAAAATGAAGCCGATCTTTTTTTAATAATACCATGTTGATAATTGTTTATAACTTAAAGTTTTTGATTTCCCAGAAGCTACAACATTACCGTTTTTATAAAGTAAAGTTGAAACTTTGTATGAACCATTTTTATGTCTATATAAAGTTTTTACAGCATAATCCCAAGTTTGATTACCGTTTAGATATCCAATAATAGAAGCTCCTAATCCTAGCCAAAAACCACCAGCTAATGAATAAAGACCGATAAGTAAACTTCTCTCGTTCGCTGAATTTTGAACGGTTCTGCTACTTACATATGTATTATAACCATCAGAACCCCCGCCAGGTGGATCAGCTGGTCCATATTCTACTCCTTTATCTTTTGGTAAAAAAGTTTGATTAAAATCAAAACTTGTGTTTTCTACATTTGTATTACCAAAACCAATTGCTGTACTGCCTTTTTTCACTTCACTTGCATGCGCATTTAATGGTGCAATAGCTGAAAATGTACATACTGTAGCTGTTATACCCATAATTACTTTTTTCAATTTCATATACATAACCTCATTCCATTTTTTATTATACTACTTAAAAAGTACCTCGCTTTATAAATATTATAAGAAATCAAAATATTAAAAAAGTCTGTTATTCAAATTTTTATTTTGTTAGAATGAAAACGAATTCAAATTAATAGTTCACTATGTGAAAAATTTACTTACTATGCTATTAGGTGTTATCTAACATAATTTGATTAAACCTAGCGAATTTGAGCCGTTGAGTTTTTGAAGGTGTCTGGAACTTGTAATTAGTGTCCGAGAAGTGTCCGAAAGGATTTGGAATTGTAGATTTTTAAGTAATGAGGTTGCTGAAAAATATTGATATAATGGCTTTTTTTATATCTGTTTCCTTCTATTATATATACTGCTTGATGGGCGGAATGATGTAATTCCGTTCGCGCTAAAAAACATCCATTTCTATATAGAAATGGATGTTTTTTTATGTTTTTTAGAAAAGGAAATGAATTTCTGTAGAATTTTGTCGCTTTCTCTCTTGACCATACCGACACTTCATTGTTAGAATCTAGGAAGATAATATAAAACGATCCTTCATATATCCTCAAAGATATGGTTTGAGAGTCTCTACCGGGTTACCGTAAACAACCTGACTATGAAGGCAGTGTGTCTTATATTTATAAAGAGCGGAGACTATCTTTCTTTATAAAGCCAGACCCCTGCCTTTTCTTTGTTATGAGACTAGAGGCGGAGGACTGGCTTTTTTTATTATATTGGTAATGCTTTTCGCCTAATTGGTGAAAATATTTATATACGAGAACTAACGTTGGGGTGATTATTTTGAAGAAGCAACACGATACAATTATCGTTTTAGATTTTGGAAGTCAATACAATCAGTTAATAGCACGTCGAATTCGTGAGTTCGGTGTATACAGTGAACTTCATCCGCATACAATTACTGCAGAAGAAATTAAAGAAATAAATCCAAAAGGGATTATTTTCTCTGGTGGACCAAATAGTGTATATGGTGAAGGTGCATTACATTGTGATGAAAAAATCTTTGACCTAGGATTACCGATCTTCGGTATTTGTTACGGTATGCAGCTTATGACACAAAAATTCGGTGGTAAAGTAGAACGTGCAAACCACCGTGAGTACGGAAAAGCGGTTCTTAAAGTAGAGAACGAATCAAAATTATATGCGAACCTTCCAGAAGAGCAAGTTGTATGGATGAGCCATGGCGACTTAGTAACTGGTTTACCTGAAGGATTCGTAGTAGACGCAACAAGTGAGTCTTGCCCAATTGCTGGTATGAGCAATGAAGCGAAAAACTTATACGGTGTACAATTCCACCCAGAAGTACGTCACTCTGAGCACGGTAACGATTTAATTAAAAACTTCGTATTCGGCGTATGTGGTTGTTCTGAAGGATGGAACATGGAGAACTTTATCGAAGTAGAATTAGAAAAAATTCGTGAAACTGTTGGAGACAAAAAAGTTCTATGCGCACTTAGTGGCGGTGTAGATTCTTCTGTTGTAGCAGTATTAATTCATAAAGCAATCGGCGATCAATTAACTTGTATCTTCGTTGACCACGGCTTACTTCGTAAAGGCGAAGCAGAAGGCGTTATGAAAACATTTAGCGAAGGCTTCCATATGAACGTTATTAAAGTGGATGCAAAAGAACGCTTCATGAACAAGTTAAAAGGTGTAGAAGATCCAGAACAAAAACGTAAAATTATCGGTAACGAATTCATTTACGTATTTGATGATGAAGCTTCTAAGTTAGAAGGAATGGACTTCTTAGCACAAGGTACACTTTACACAGATATCGTTGAAAGTGGTACAGCAACTGCACAAACAATTAAATCTCACCATAACGTTGGTGGACTTCCAGAAGACATGCAGTTCAAATTAATTGAGCCTTTAAACACGTTATTTAAAGATGAAGTGCGTGTATTAGGATCAGAACTAGGAATTCCTGATGAAATCGTATGGCGTCAACCATTCCCAGGCCCTGGTCTTGGTATTCGTGTACTAGGTGAAATCACAGAAGAGAAATTAGAAATTGTTCGTGAATCTGATGCGATTTTACGTGAAGAAATTATTAAAGCTGGCTTAGATCGCGAAATCTGGCAATACTTCACTGCGCTTCCTGGTATGCGTAGCGTAGGTGTTATGGGTGACGAGCGTACTTACGATTACACAGTAGGTATCCGCGCGGTAACATCTATCGACGGTATGACAGCTGATTGGGCACGTATCCCTTGGGACGTGTTAGAGAAAATCTCTGTACGTATCGTAAACGAAGTGAAACACGTTAACCGTATCGTATATGATGTAACGAGTAAGCCACCAGCAACGATTGAGTGGGAATAGTATTTATAAAAAGGTCCATCTATTACTTATGTATAGATGGACCTTTTTGTTTTAGGATTAATACGAACGAAATTATAAATGTTTATAAAAATGTTCGTTTTTAAATTGACAAAACTACTTCGTCGAGTTAATATGAGTATGTAATTCAAACGAAAAGTGAATATTATGCCGTCGTATAATATCGGGGATATGGCCCGAAAGTTTCTACCTAGCTACCGTAAATGGCTTGACTACGAGGCGTTTTTATAAAGGTGAGGGGAATCTTATCTTTATTCATAGAACGCTTCCATGTATATGCAATGGAAGCCTTTTTTATTTTTAATAGATAAAAGAGGGCTAGGAGATTACGGCGAGTAATCATATAACGGGGGAAACGTAAGATGAAACGCTATTTTCAGTTTGATGAACTCGGCACGAATTATAAAACAGAGTTCATAGCAGGTTTAACGACATTTTTATCTATGGCTTATGTGCTATTTGTCAATCCTGCTACGCTGTCACTTGGAAATGTTAAAGGATTACCGGCAGGTACAGGAATGGATCCAGGTGCAGTATTCGTTGCTACAGCATTAGCAGCAGCGATCGGTTCGTTAATTATGGGGATTTTCGCGAAGTATCCAATTGCTTTAGCGCCAGGTATGGGAATTAACGCGTTCTTTGCTTATACAGCAGTGTTAACGATGGGTATTCCGTGGCAAACAGCAATTGCTGGAACGTTAATGTCAGGTATTATCTTTATTATTCTTACAGCTTCAGGTATTCGTGAAAAAATCATTAATGCAATTCCATCAGAGTTAAAGTTTGCAGTAGCGGCAGGTATCGGATTATTCATTGCTTTCCTTGGATTCCAAAATGCTGGAATTATCGTGAAAAATGATGCTGTTCTTGTTGGGTTGGGGGACTTAACAAAGGGCACAACGTTACTAGCAATTTTCGGAGTTGTTACGACCATTATCTTCATGATTAAGAAAGTTAATGGTGCAGTATTTTACGGTATGATTCTTACGGCAATCTTAGGAGTAGCAACCGGATTAATTGATACTCCGAAAGCGGTAGTGGGAGCAATACCGAGTCTAGAACCAACGTTCGGTGCAGCATTAACGCACTTCGGAGATATTTTCACTGTTCAAATGGGGATTGTTATTATAACGTTCTTCTTTATCGATTTCTTTGATACAGCAGGTACACTTGTAGCGGTTGCGAATCAAGCGGGATTAATGAAGAACAATAAATTACCACGTGCAGGAAAAGCATTATTTGCAGATGCAATTGCAACTGTAATTGGTGCGATCTTAGGTACATCAACAACAACGTCTTATATTGAATCTTCTGCAGGGGTAGCAGCGGGTGGACGTTCTGGATTTACAGCAGTTGTAACGGCAGGATTCTTCTTACTGGCACTATTCTTCTCGCCATTATTAAGTGTTGTAACACCAGCTGTAACAGCGCCAGCGTTAATTATTGTAGGAATCTTAATGGTTTCATCTTTAGGAGAAATTGATTGGAAGAAATTCGAGATTGCAGTACCAGCATTCTTTACTATCATTTCAATGCCACTTACGTATAGTATCGCAACAGGAATTGCAATCGGGTTTATCTTCTATCCAATTACAATGGTAGTAAGTGGTCGACGTAAAGAGATTCATCCAATTATGTATGTTATGGGAGTTTTATTCGTACTATATTTCATCTACGTTCGTAAATAAAAGGGGTTTTTGAAAGGTCTAGACTTAAGGGGAGTCTAGACCTTTTTTGCGTCTTCAGAAAAACTTAAGGATTTCCGAGCGTTTTTCTTCAGAAGTTTTCCTATAATAGAAGTTAGGGATTAAAAAAATGATGGGGGAGATATTGTGGCACACGAAACAATACTTGTCGTAGATGATGAAAAAGAAATCAGAAATCTTATTACAATCTATTTAAAAAATGAAGGATATAAAGTATTGCAAGCAGGGGATGGAGAAGAAGGATTACGTTTACTAGAAGAAAATGAAGTACATCTAGTCGTATTAGATATTATGATGCCGAAAGTAGATGGCATTCATATGTGTATGAAAGTAAGGGAAGAAAAAGAAATGCCGATCATTATGCTTTCCGCGAAAACGCAAGATATGGATAAGATTTTAGGGTTAACAACGGGTGCAGATGATTACGTAACGAAGCCATTTAATCCGTTAGAGTTAATCGCAAGAATTAAATCTCAGTTACGCCGTTATATGAAAATGAATGGTTTTTCTATTCAAAATGAGGACGAGCTAGAAATTGGAGAGATGAAAATAAACATCTCAACCCATAAAGTTATTGTAGAGGGAGAAGAAGTGAAGCTGACCCCGAGGGAATTTTCAATTCTAGAATTACTAGCCCGTAATCCGGGAATGGTCTTTAGTGCAGAGCAAATTTATGAAAAGGTTTGGAATGAAAGATCTTTCCAGTCTGATAATACTGTAATGGTGCATATTCGAAAAGTGCGTGAAAAGATTGAGGAGAATCCAAGGAAACCTAGATATATAAAAACAGTATGGGGAGTGGGGTATAAGATTGAAAAAGATATTTAATCCGTTTACTTATATAAGGAAAACAAGACAATTGATTGAGAAATTAGTAAAGAGCGTACGAAAGAGTATAAGAATTCAACTGATTACTACTTTTGCTGCTTGTGCGTTATTAGGAGTTTTTTTTGCAAAGGGAGCTGCGCCATTTTTTGAGAATGCGAATCGTAAAGCGACTGTCGATTATCGGTCTGGTATGCAACAAATTAATTATCAAGCTCAAAAAGCAGCAAATAGTTCGGTGCATGAAAATAAATTAGAAGCTATATCCAATATGATCGAAACGGAGAATCAAAATTTAGAGCGAGGAAATAGAGCTTTAAAAATATTGGTTACTGACGAAAGTGGTAAAGTTGTATATAAAACGAAGCAGGCACAAGAAGAGCAAATCGATCTGCATAATACGATTCGTAATGCAGCATCATTTGCGATTAACTATTCAAATGGTCAAGATATATTTGAAAATACGAGAAAAGAATTTATAGCTTTTTCACCTATTACAATAGAAAATAAGAATTTATATATGTTCGTTAGTGGAATTCCGGATGGTGTAGTAATGTATGATACGCAAGAAGGCCCATTCCCATTTTTAATTGGTGTACTCGTATTTATTTTCTCTTTCTTCTATATAACAAAGAGAAAGATGAAACAAATTGAAGCGATGGCAGAAGGTGTAAAGGAAATAGAAAAAGGCAACTTAGCGTACCGTATTGAGAAGAAAGGTGAAGATGAGATTGCGTCTTTAACTGAGAATATTAATAATATGGCGGAAGAGCTTATGAATAATATAGAAAAGGAACGTAGATTAGAGAAGCAAAAGAATGAGCTTATTACGAATGTATCTCACGATTTACGTACACCACTGACTTCTATTATGGGTTACTTGCGATTACTTCGAGATTCTAAATATGAAAATAAAGAACAACATGATGAGTATACAAGAATTGCTTTTGCTAAATCGGAGCAGTTAAAGAATTTAATAGAAGATTTATTTGAGTATACAAAGTTAACGAATGAACAAGTTGTATTAGAAAAACAAGAAGTATGTGTAAATGAGTTGCTCGAGCAATTAATAGAAGAGTTAGTACCGCAAGCGGAAGAGCATGGACTTACGTTCGTTAAGAAGTTTCCTGAGGAACGTGCCTATGCAGCGATTGATTCGGAAAAGATGGTTCGTGTATTTGATAATTTATTAATGAACGCGATTAAGTATAGTAAAGATGATGGGGAGATAAAAGTTTCTCTTCAAAGGCAGCGACGGGATATACAAATTGTAATTGCGAATCATAGTGAAGTGTTTACGAGAGAAGAGTTAGCGAGTTTGTTTGAACGTTTTTATAAGAAAGATCAATCTAGAAGTAGAGTAACAGAAGGATCGGGTCTTGGATTGGCGATTGCGAAAAGTATTGTTGAATTACAAGGTGGTAGTATTCGAGCTGAATATGAGGATGGTGTTATTCAGTTTATCGTCTCGTTACCAATTATAGAAAGATAATAAACGAATAGAATGGTATATGATAAAAAGGCTTATTTTAAAAGAAATAAGTCTTTTTATATTTTTTTAGAAAAACATATTGACGATTAGAGATTAGAGGTGTAATATTATACGAGTCGCTGATGACAACAACGTTGAAAGCGACAAACGAAATAAAAAACTTAGTTGACATTGAAAGATGAAGATGTTAACATAAGGAAGTCGCAAATGAGCGGCCAAGTAGTTCTTTGAAAACTGAACGAAACAAACAACGTGA
>NZ_CP117702.1:295000-305000 GCF_045277205.1 Bacillus sp. A01H
TGAATGGAGGCCCGAACCCACGCACGTTGAAAAGTGCGGGGATGAGGTGTGGGTAGCGGAGAAATTCCAATCGAACCTGGAGATAGCTGGTTCTCCCCGAAATAGCTTTAGGGCTAGCCTTAAGTGTAAGAGTCTTGGAGGTAGAGCACTGATTGGACTAGGGGTCCTCATCGGATTACCGAATTCAGTCAAACTCCGAATGCCAATGACTTATCCTTAGGAGTCAGACTGCGAGTGATAAGATCCGTAGTCAAAAGGGAAACAGCCCAGACCGCCAGCTAAGGTCCCAAAGTGTGTATTAAGTGGAAAAGGATGTGGAGTTGCTTAGACAACTAGGATGTTGGCTTAGAAGCAGCCACCATTTAAAGAGTGCGTAATAGCTCACTAGTCGAGTGACTCTGCGCCGAAAATGTACCGGGGCTAAATACACCACCGAAGCTGCGGATTGATACCGAATGGTATCAGTGGTAGGGGAGCGTTCTAAGGACAGTGAAGTCAGACCGGAAGGACTGGTGGAGTGCTTAGAAGTGAGAATGCCGGTATGAGTAGCGAAAGACGGGTGAGAATCCCGTCCACCGAATGCCTAAGGTTTCCTGAGGAAGGCTCGTCCGCTCAGGGTTAGTCAGGACCTAAGCCGAGGCCGACAGGCGTAGGCGATGGACAACAGGTTGATATTCCTGTACCACCTCTTTATCGTTTGAGCAATGGAGGGACGCAGAAGGATAGAAGAAGCGTGCGATTGGTTGTGCACGTCCAAGCAGTTAGGCTGATAAGTAGGCAAATCCGCTTATCGTAAAGGCTGAGCTGTGATGGGGAAGCTCCTTATGGAGCGAAGTCTTTGATTCCCCGCTGCCAAGAAAAGCTTCTAGCGAGATAAAAGGTGCCTGTACCGCAAACCGACACAGGTAGGCGAGGAGAGAATCCTAAGGTGTGCGAGAGAACTCTGGTTAAGGAACTCGGCAAAATGACCCCGTAACTTCGGGAGAAGGGGTGCTTTCTTAACGGAAAGCCGCAGTGAATAGGCCCAAGCGACTGTTTAGCAAAAACACAGCTCTCTGCGAAGCCGTAAGGCGAAGTATAGGGGGTGACACCTGCCCGGTGCTGGAAGGTTAAGGAGAGGGGTTAGCGTAAGCGAAGCTCTGAACTGAAGCCCCAGTAAACGGCGGCCGTAACTATAACGGTCCTAAGGTAGCGAAATTCCTTGTCGGGTAAGTTCCGACCCGCACGAAAGGTGTAACGATTTGGGCACTGTCTCAACCAGAGACTCGGTGAAATTATAGTACCTGTGAAGATGCAGGTTACCCGCGACAGGACGGAAAGACCCCGTGGAGCTTTACTGTAGCCTGATATTGAATTTTGGTACAGTTTGTACAGGATAGGCGGGAGCCTTTGAAACCGGAGCGCTAGCTTCGGTGGAGGCGCTGGTGGGATACCGCCCTGACTGTATTGAAATTCTAACCTACGGGTCTTATCGACCCGGGAGACAGTGTCAGGTGGGCAGTTTGACTGGGGCGGTCGCCTCCTAAAGTGTAACGGAGGCGCCCAAAGGTTCCCTCAGAATGGTTGGAAATCATTCGTAGAGTGCAAAGGCATAAGGGAGCTTGACTGCGAGACCTACAAGTCGAGCAGGGACGAAAGTCGGGCTTAGTGATCCGGTGGTTCCGCATGGAAGGGCCATCGCTCAACGGATAAAAGCTACCCCGGGGATAACAGGCTTATCTCCCCCAAGAGTCCACATCGACGGGGAGGTTTGGCACCTCGATGTCGGCTCATCGCATCCTGGGGCTGTAGTCGGTCCCAAGGGTTGGGCTGTTCGCCCATTAAAGCGGTACGCGAGCTGGGTTCAGAACGTCGTGAGACAGTTCGGTCCCTATCCGTCGTGGGCGTAGGAAATTTGAGAGGAGCTGTCCTTAGTACGAGAGGACCGGGATGGACGCACCGCTGGTGTACCAGTTGTTCTGCCAAGGGCATAGCTGGGTAGCTATGTGCGGAAGGGATAAGTGCTGAAAGCATCTAAGCATGAAGCCCCCCTCAAGATGAGATTTCCCATAGCGTAAGCTAGTAAGATCCCTGAAAGATGATCAGGTTGATAGGTTCGAGGTGGAAGCATGGTGACATGTGGAGCTGACGAATACTAATAGATCGAGGACTTAACCATATAATATGTAGCAAATGTTATCTAGTTTTGAAGGAATATGCCTTCATAGTTTGGTGATGATGGCAGAGAGGTCACACCCGTTCCCATACCGAACACGGAAGTTAAGCTCTCTAGCGCCGATGGTAGTTGGGACCTTGTCCCTGTGAGAGTAGGACGTCGCCAAGCAATCTTAAGACGAGTCAGAATGACTCGTCTTTTTTGTATGCTTTCATGCCTCTGTTAATTGCTTGTTTAACTCCTTCTAAATAGGCAAAGCCATGCCTTTTATCTGGTTCTAAGTAAGTACCTTCTGCCCATTCATTCCACGCATTAATAAATAAAAACTCGCTGTTGTAAACAGAATAGGTGCGCTGGATTTGCTTACTTAAATATATCGTGAACTTCTCAGGAGTAGAGCCTACGAAAATGCTGCTATTTAAATCTTTGCGGCGTGCTGTGTTGTCCCAGTCAACAAAGGCACCGGGAAATGTTTTTTTCTCTGGAGGAGACCGCTTTAGTATATACATCCAAACTTTATCATAATCCCAAGCGTTTATTTGTTTACCAGACTCATATATTGTTTTATTTATGTCTGAAGAGCTATCATGAGCAATTGTATAAAAAGGCTCGAATTGAATGCTAGCATCGAACCCATTTATATTAGGAAGTGGGAAGCTGTTTAATGTTTCTACAAAGTATATACCTGCCAAACCATTTTCTTGTGCGAGTGTATTCCAGTAGTTAAGCATTTGCTCACAATTAGGTATATGCCCAGGACGATAAATAATGAATAGTGGTTTATTATCTATACGGATATACCTCTCATCTTGGAAAGCTTGTAATAAATAATCAAAGTGTTCTTTCCAATCCGATAACCCTCCGTAATTTTGAGGCATTAATATGTGACTATCAAGACCATCCCAAGTTTTTGTCCATGGTTCATTTGCCCAAGATAGGCAAAATGGAAAATCTGGTTCGCCCATCTGAAGTACCTCATTAAATGGTCTCTCCAATAGCCTCTTCCCTTTAAACCAGTAATGGTAATAACAAAAACCATATATGCCGTGTGCTTTGGCAATTTCTGCTTGCCATTTTCTTACGGATGGGGTGGTTAAGTCGTAATAAAAATCTTGATAAGGTTCTCTAGGTTGATAATGTCCTGAAAATAAAGGTCGTGCACTTTTAGTATTTGTCCATTCAGTAAAACCTTTTCCCCACCATCGGTCATTTTCTTTTATTTGATGAAACTGTGGTAAGTAAAAAGCAATTATTTTCAAGATATATCCCCCTTATGTGCTTCGTAGTTCAGGTGGTGGGAAGTTATTTTTGATTTTTCGAATCTAGTTAAAGCATGAGAACCGTTATTTACTTACTCTGTTTATGCCTCATAATGAATTTTTTTGTACAGTTTGCTTGATATGGAAATCTTTAATGATTTAATATATACGGCTGAAATATAAAATGATCTTCATTATACAATGAGCGAAAAGAGTTAATCTTTTTGGAGAACAAATAGGGCTTGGGGTAATCGGTTTGCATCATCGAAAAAGTCCCGCAGCTTTAAGTACTTCTCATAGTGGTTTTTAATATAAGTTCTAGGTATAATGGTTTCCCCGTAGAAGCTACTATTTCTAACGTCTCCAGCTCCCGTAGGGCTGTGGACGAAATTGCCGCTTTCATAATCCGAGATGGCACGATTTATATCTGGAAAAGCTTGAGATAAAGTTTTATGCCATCCTGTCTGAATTAATTCAGGGTGTTCCTTAAATTGTTGACAGTAATCGAGAAAATAGCGCGCTTGTGTCGTGGCGATGAAGATTCCACCTGGACGAAGAATTCTTGAAAATTCCTTTATCCAATGTTCTGCAGTTTCTTCGGATAAATGTGAGAATACAGAATAAGCGAATATGATGTCCAATGAATTGTCACTAATAAATTCTACAGGAGGTTGTGGATTGGCGGTTTTATATATTCCTCTTCCTAACGTTTCATTGCAAATATTAATCATTGCTGGATCTACATCAATCCCAAGTAAATTTTCATCGCGAACATCTTTGAAAAAAAAGCGTATAATTCTTCCCCAGCCACAACCAAAGTCTAAAATTTTCCGTTCTTTATTCAAGGGAACGCTTAAATTATGGGCATATGTTTTTACAAGTCTATAAAACAAATATGCTTCATAAAGAGCATGTTCATAGGAAGCACCTACAAACTGTTGTTGAATTTCTTCAGGGGGGAACATAGGTACTGGGATACCATTTATCTTTGTTTGTGAGCAACTTTGTATAAATAGATGAAGAAGTTCAACATCAGAAAGCGGGCTAACAAGGTTATCAAAATCACTTCCTAACTTAAAGTTATCCATTTGTTAACCTCCAAATTATATGGTGCCTAAAAATCATTTTCTTGTTTTCTACTAATAAAAACATGTAAAAATTCAGCATCTAAGCCTAGTGATTTATCCTTTTGTAAATAAACTAGGGTATACATATTTGCATGTGTATAAATATATTCAATCATATCTTGGCCCCAATCAAATGTTACTAAAGACCCATTCTCATCAATAGGATTTCCGTGATAAATTGGCTCTTCAATATACTCAATTCCATCCTCATTGATTCTTGCCCTTTGCAAAGTTTTGGGAAGTGTGTGGTACCAAGGGACAGTAAACACATGAGCACCGCCAGGCTTTAATACACGCTCTATTTCTTTAAAGGCTTTGTTTGGTTCCATTACATGTTCAAAGACATCTTGAGTAATGAACAAATCAAAAGATCCATTTTGGAAAGTCATGTTTTCTAAGTTCTCGCATCTAATCCCTTGAAAGTATTGGCCGAGAGGATAGTTTTTAAAGTATTGAGAGTATGTATAGTTTTTGCAGTTTTTTATTAGTAGTTGAGTTGTAATCCCCCCAGGTGAGGATTCGTGAATATGATAGGAACCCCATTTCGGAAAAAATGTATTTAAAACATGAATTAAAGCTCGCTGCCTTGGTATAGAGTGGCATGTAGAACATAAGTAGTGATCTCTAAGCCAATCGTTATGCTCTATAAATGTAGCTTCCTTCTCACAAATAACACAATATCCGTTATTATGTTTCAAATTACCTTCCACATGACATCACTCCTGTGTAAAAATGTATATGGCACATGCGTCAATAATTAGTGAATTCAAAGAGGGTAGGTGAAATTTAGGGAATCTATAACAGTAAAATTGGTAGAAGGGAATAATTAGCAGGGGAGAACCCCTCTCTAATTAAAGTTTCACTTTATGCTATGCGATACATTCGCTTTTATTCATTGAAGAGTGTATCAATTTAAAATATCCCTTTTGTGTACGGATACATTTCAAAGTCTTGTGCATATATTTCTGTAACTAATGCCATTGTTTCTTCATCATAAAAACTTTTATATGTCGGAAAGCGAGGGAAGGCGGCATCTGTAATGCTGAGCTCTGCATAGCTTCCTGTATACATCATTTTATGAGAGCGATGATGATCTGAATTTGTAAGTAGCGCTAAATTAGATTTAACTAAATCGTACGTATGTTCTATTTTGGTGATTTGTGTATTAAAATCTTCTAAAGGAATATAGTGTTGGATGAAATTTTCTTCACCCGGAACGTATTGCTGACTAAAATGTATGTCCATTGCTACGGAATTGGGACCTAATGCTCGAACGTAATATAAAAATTGTTTAAATGATATTCCTCGTTTACTATATTTGTCATTATATAAATACTGGCGGATACTTTCCCATTGAGGAATTGCATATGGATTGTCAGCAAGTAATAAAAATGAGCTGACGGCCCTTGTATAGGGATTTCGTACAAGTTTACAAACAGCTTTTTCTGCTGTTAGAAGCCCATTTTGTAACTCTGGTATATAGTTGGTGTTGTTTTTATATACCCAGAATTCATAGTAATGAATAAAGTCATGGTATTTCTTTGCTTCATTAAACAATCCGATTTGAAAAAAGAACCAATTAGCTAAAGTAGTGCATCCGCTTCTATGGCTCCAGAATAGTATAAGGGGAAAGTCTTTATGGAAATGTGGGATTCGATCTTTATGTAGAATTACATGATTTAAAAGCTCTTGATTTACATTCTTCATACATGTAGTGCTCCTTTTTGAAAGTTTTATTTATGGAGAAGGAGAAAGCTTTTACTAATCCAATATATTCATAGGAATGAGTAAATATTATGAATGTTTTTTCGGACGGCTTAAATAAGGTAGTGATTCTAAAGGGAAAATATAAAATAAAGATAATGAAAATTTATAAGGGGCATACAATTATAAGAGACTCAATAATAGAATTGACTAAGTTTATTTATTTGTATTTCTAGGTGAGATAAGCAAAAATCTTATTACTAGAGAGGATATTATGCGGAAGAATAATTATTTAATAGTAGGTGGAAATAGTTTCATTGGTATTAACCTCGCATTAGGTTTATTGAAAAAAGGCCAAAATGTAAAAGTATTTTCCAGACATATAAATAATTTTCCTCAAAATATTATAAGTGAGGTTGAATTTATTAAAGGTGATTTAGCAAATGTTGAAGATATATATAAAGCCTTAGTGAATGTGGATATTATTATTTATTTAGCTGCAACGTCTAATGTAACAACTTCAATTGAAGATGTTTTCGGAGATATAAACAGTAGCCTTTTTTTTCTTAATTTCATGGAAAGTGCTAAAAATTTCCCCATTAAAAAAATCGTATTAGCATCTTCTGGAGGCACAGTTTATGGTGAACCGGAATATCTGCCTATTGATGAGGAACATCCATTAAAACCACTTTCTCCTTATGGAATAACAAAGGTGTCGCTTGAAAATTATTTGTACTTTTATAAGAAAAAATATGGAATGGACTATGTTGTATGTAGATATTCTAATCCGTATGGAAAATATCAAAACCCGTTAAAGAAAGTTGGAGCAATAAATTGTTTTTTGTATCAGCATCTCAGTAATGAAAAGATTAATATATATGGGAATCCACAAGAAATTATTCGAGATTATATTTATATCGATGATTTAGTGGAAGTTACTATACAACTATCGCAATTAAATCACTTGAAATTTTGTGTGTATAATATAGGCAGCGGAAAGGGTCTTTCTTTAAAACGAATTATAGTAGAATTGGAGAAATTAACGGAAAGAAAAGTGGACTTTATCTGCTATAAACAAAAGCAAGAAAACGTTCAAAAAATCATTTTAAATATAGATAGAGTAAGACGAGAATGTAATTGGGAACCGAAAGTGGATTTCAAAAGTGGAATTAGATTAAATAAGCTATGGATTGAAGAGTTCTTATATAGTAAAAAATAATAAGCCATGCCCTACTTCTGTATAAGTAGAGCGTGGTTTATTATTTTATTTCTTTTTTTATTACCCAAAGATCTTGATGTTCCCACCAAAAACCTTCAGTGTATTTTTTGATAATAGGATTATAAGGTAATAATTTAATTTTGTCACATACGTAGGAGGGGCTAACGATCGTTTGCCCGTATTGATGAACATCTAAATCGAGTTGTTCGCTAGAGGGAAGAAACCAATAACCCCGTTCATTTAAAGCGGGAAAGCCGAAGTACTTTTTACTTTGATATCCATGAGTTGTGAAAATGAATAAGCCGCCAGGGGAAACAGCGTTATACAATGTCTGAAGCCAACGAAACCAAGTTGTATCAGGCATATGAGAAAAAAAGGATAGACAAAAAACGATATCATACGTAGACGAGTCTAATTTTACTTGTTCTGGTTCAGGGTGAGATAATAGAGATGAAGTATGTAATGTGTTTTCAATAAAAGTAATAGCCTCTTCGTGTATATCGCAAGTAGTTATACTTAAGTTCATTTGCTGATTTAATAAATGACGTGTTACGCAGCCATATCCGGATGCGAATTCTAATAATTGAATTGGAGTGTCTATAGGAGGATAAAAGGAAGTAATTAAATCTAAGAGTGTTTCTGCTGATTTTCTTCCATCTTTAAAATAATAATCTATTGCTTCTTTTTTAGATGGAAAGACTGGATTTGTGACAAGGAATTGAAAGATATGATCCTCTGGGTGGATATTTGCACTTACATTGTATTTTTGTGCAATTTGAGAAATCAAATGTTTATTTGCCTCTATAAATTCTTTCAAAGAGTAACACCCCTTAAATAATAGTAATGTCTTAAAAGAGCTACTGATGATAAAGAAAATATATAATTAAACCTTCAAATATGTTTCAAGGTACTTTCTATATGCATACATTTTCTTTTTTGAAATGTCGTCGATAGTAAAGGTGTCTTTAATGAAATTCTGCATTTGTACAACTTCACTGTAATGGGAATATGAATCTTCTGTTCTTGTTACGCTATTTGTATGTCGTCTATGATAGTTTAGAGGTTTTGGATTAAAATAAATGTTCCCCTCTTTAAGGAGAGAAACATAGAAAAACCAATCACCAGCTATTTTAAACTTTTGCAATTGTTTTGCTATTGTTTTTATATCTATGTTTTTAAAAACTACACTTGAGACATTAGGTATGGTGTTTTTGATAAATAACGTATCTTGTATTTCATCTATCCCTTTTCGGATATAAGAACTCTGCCATTTTTCCTTATCGATATCATTTGTGTAATTCAAATAATGATTGGCCAAGATATTTCCTTGTTCATCTATTTGTTTTGATTGTGTGTAGCTTAAGGCAACATCACTATCTATATGAAACCCTTGTATTACTTCTTCTAAAAATGTCTGATCACATAAGTCATCGGCCTCAGCAATCCAAATATAATCACCGGTTGCTGCAGAGACACCTTTTATCCATTGTTTAAATACAGAACCAGAATTTTTATCATTAATAATCTGCTGAACTTTCAGGTGGTGTTTATTTTCATTTGAGAGCAGCTTTTCAAATATAGATACGCTATTGTCAGTAGAGGCATCGTCTAGGAAAATTAGTTCGTAAAGGGGATAGGTTTGATTTAATATTGATTTAACTCGTTCCGGTAAGTATTTTTCGTAATTATAGTTCGGTACAATGACGCTTATTTTTTTATAATTATGCTCAAGCAAGTTTAATAATTGATAAACGTAATCAAGAAAGTTGAAATCTCTTTCAATAAGTTCTTGGCCAAAGGTCCCTTTTTGTAATCGTAAATCTTCATTCCCGATAAGTTCATATATTCTTTCCAGCATCATAGGTAAGTTTAAATAGTCTACTAATGCGCCGGTTTGTTCCGTAACAACATCTTCAAAACCTCCAGCGTTTTTGAACCCTATAACAGGGACTTTTGTATCTAATGCTTCTAAAACTACGTTTGGAAAAGGATCTTCTCTTGAAGTTAATAAATATAAATCAGCACCGGCGTTATATAAACCGATATCTGGAGTTGGATCCACTAATGTGAAATGTGCTGTATATCTTGGGGAGATTGTATTAAAAAAATGAACATCTGTTTTCCCAACCCAGATAAAATGAATATTCGTATGCATCTTTCTTACTGAGTAAGCAATAAGTGAGAATAAATCTATTCCTTTTCGATGATCAGCGAAACCTACCCCCAAGATGATTTTGCTATCGAGAGGCAGATTGTGCTTTTTTCGTAAATTGCTTCTCGCTTGTGCAATATTTTTCTTATAAGGATTATGGTTGAACAAGCCCTGAGGGAGAATGTGGCATTTTTGATGATCTAATTGGGTGATTGTACGGAATTTTTCATACACGTATTGTGAAGGGAAGACAATTTTGTGAGCAGATTGGGCAATGTTTCTTGCTTTTCCCTCAGCAGAGTACTGTTGTATTAAATGCGGCAATTCATGTATTAATGAAATAACTTTAATATTATGTTTAGCTAGTAATGCAACTATATCACC
>NZ_CP117702.1:310000-315000 GCF_045277205.1 Bacillus sp. A01H
TGTAGTCGGTCCCAAGGGTTGGGCTGTTCGCCCATTAAAGCGGTACGCGAGCTGGGTTCAGAACGTCGTGAGACAGTTCGGTCCCTATCCGTCGTGGGCGTAGGAAATTTGAGAGGAGCTGTCCTTAGTACGAGAGGACCGGGATGGACGCACCGCTGGTGTACCAGTTGTTCTGCCAAGGGCATAGCTGGGTAGCTATGTGCGGAAGGGATAAGTGCTGAAAGCATCTAAGCATGAAGCCCCCCTCAAGATGAGATTTCCCATAGCGTAAGCTAGTAAGATCCCTGAAAGATGATCAGGTTGATAGGTTCGAGGTGGAAGCATGGTGACATGTGGAGCTGACGAATACTAATAGATCGAGGACTTAACCATATAATATGTAGCAAATGTTATCTAGTTTTGAAGGAATATGCCTTCAATAGTTTGGTGATGATGGCAGAGAGGTCACACCCGTTCCCATACCGAACACGGAAGTTAAGCTCTCTAGCGCCGATGGTAGTTGGGACCTTGTCCCTGTGAGAGTAGGACGTCGCCAAGCAACTAAAAACACAAGTCTTTTGACTTGTGTTTTTTCGTGTTTGGTAAACAATATTATACTGTTTCAATTATAGACGAACGTTGTATTCTGATGTCTTAATCATGGATATAGGTTCATCATACGCATTGAATATAAAACTATAATCGTTATTTGGCGATATTGGTTTAGTTTCTAATTCATAATAAATGTGACTGGGGCATATTGCGTTTTTTAACTCATCAATTACTAACCGTGCAAGATAGTTTGGAATGAATATGGTTTATAAAAATATACGATCCCTATACAGCATTGTCCAGTAGACATCTAGATTAGTGGAGGGATGTTTAATTTTTAAATTGTGCCGTACGGTAAAGGCTAAAAGTGCTTGAAGGATATTCAGAGGGATTGCCACTATGCTATATTCAAGTAAGACAGAGGTGAAATGGATAAAAAACCGATATTTCAACTTGAATATCGGTTTAATAATATGTGACTTATATGAATCTATAGCAATACGAAAAGTGTAAATAAGACAGCTAACAAAATGCGATAGTATGCAAAAGGTTTTAAACCTATCTTCTCTAAAAGCTTCAGAAAAGTTACTACTGCTAGCATTGCTACTATAAAAGAGGTAATGAACCCTACTGCAAACATAGGGATGTCATCGACACTTAGATACTTCCAGCTTTTTAGTAAGTCTAAGCCTGTAGCCCCAACCATTACAGGAAGAGCTATTAGAAACGAGAACTCTGATGCAGTCTTATAATTTACTTTTGCTAATAGACCTCCAGAGATAGTAGATCCTGCTCTAGAAAAGCCAGGGTATACTGCTAAACATTGAAATAATCCAATTGTTAATGCTTGATGGTATGTTAAATCGTCCAGTGAGCAGGCGGTTGCCTCTTGCTTTTTTACTTCTGCAAAGATCATAAGAATTGCCCCTGCTACAAGTCCAATCACAACAGTATATGGCTGAAATAAGTAAGTTTTAATAACATCATGTAGTAGTAAACCAGCAACTACTGCCGGAAATACGCCAAGAAATACATGGAACGCGTTGAATTTATTCTCCTTCCGTAGAAGAGGCTTAATATTACATAAAGATACGAGACGTTTATGATATAAAATTGCAATAGCTAAAATTGCGCCTAGTTGAATAACAATTTCAAATGTTTTCGCTCTTTCTCCTTCAAAGCCTAATAAATGCCCGACTAATATAAGGTGGCCGGTAGAAGAGATAGGTAAAAATTCAGCTAACCCCTCTACGATACCGAGTATGAAGGCAATAATGATATCGCTCATAGTTTCACTCCTAAAAATTAATGAATGTCTACTCTCTTAAAATAGAATAGTGTTGCGATAAATCCGAAAATCGTTGTTGCTGCAATGATCATATAAGAATACTCTGATGGATATGTGGGTTGTAATTCATTATTTGCGATATCTAAAGTGGCGATCCAGGGAAATAAATCTTTATGTTTGGAATTTACGAGCATAAGATTAGTCATTGTAATAATGACTGTTAATATAATAGGCGGTACATAGCTCTTCATTACAAGAGTTAATAGAACAATAGGTGAAGACAATAGAAAAAGAAGTCCACCACAGGTTAAAAATTTTAGGAAAGAACCTAAAAGTAAAGCAGTGTTAAAACCAGGGAAGTTCCCCAATAGCCCTAATATTAAAGTAAGCGACCAAGCAACTAAAGTTAGCATCATGATCCAAAGGAAAAGAATGATGAACTTACTTATAATAAAACTAATACGTGACACGGGGATAGTTAGTAAATTTTTTAATGTGTCTTCTGCATATTCACGGGTAAACAGATAAGCAACTACTACTCCATATAAGGGGAACCCTATAACTAAAGTAGTGTATAAGTTAACTTCAGTGAATAATTGATGGAACCAAATAGTCGGAGTTGGCTGTTTGGTTTTTATATGTATATAAGAAGCTACTACGACTAAGAAAGGTGCGACACCAGCCCCAATAATACTAATTAAAAACATATTAGAGCGTTTTAGTTTTAATAGTTCTGTATAGAGTAGGTTAACCAATTGTTCCACCTCCAACTAGTTTGGTGAAATAATCTTCTAATCTGTCTTCGCTCATCATCATTTTTAATACTTCAATATCATTTAGAACAAACGTTCTGTTGATGCATCCTTGTTGCCCGAAATGAGAGTAAATGCGAATATTCCCTTCATCATGTACCTCATAATCGAAAATTTGAAATTGATTTTCTAATAACATCGTAGCCTTACTGTCATTATTCACCTGAAATTCTATGTATTTACGGTTTGCTTTGCGTAGCGTATCAAGAGAAACTTCTTCTAGTAACTTTCCTTCGTGAATAATTCCGATACGATCAACTAACTGTTCTACCTCGGCTAATATGTGACTAGAAATGAGTATCGTTATATTCCTTTCTTGAGCTAAAGAATGAATAAGTTTTCGCATTTCTTTAATCCCGATGGGGTCTAGTCCGTTAGTTGGTTCATCTAATATAAGTAGTTCGGGATAATGGAGAAGGGCGCGTGCAATTCCTAAACGCTGCTTCATGCCTAAAGAATACTTTCCCACTAACTTTTTTGTTTCATGTTGCAAGCCTACTATTTCTAACGCTTCTTCAATAGCATTCTTTTTGTGAACCCCAATTATCTTTGCGTTAATTAATAAGTTTTCTTTTGCAGTTAAGTTTTCATAAAACCCTGGAACTTCAACGATAGAACCAATTCTACTTAAAATATCTTTTTGATTTTGAAATAAGTCCTCTCCGAATATTTCGATAGTTCCACTTGTAGGCTTTATAAGACCGAGTAGCATACGAATGGTTGTTGTTTTACCAGCACCGTTACGACCTATGAATCCATAAATCTCTCCCTGTTGAACGTTAATATTTAGATTATCTACGGATTTTTGATTGCCATATACTTTAGTAAGATTAGTTGTTTTTATAATTGTATTTATAGGAGACACCTACTTTCTATAAGTTCTTACTTACATGATAAGCAGGAAGGTTTAACTGCATATTAATCATTTCTTAACTATTTCTTAAAAGTATTGTGTTTTGGAATGGAAAATCCAAAAGTGGTTCTTTCCCATGGATTACTTTCAACCCATATATGCCCGCCATTCTTTTCAACGAGCGCTTTAGAAATAGAAAGTCCGAGACCGCTACCACCAAAAGAGGAGTTTCTTGATTGTTCGCTTCGGTACATTCGCTCAAATATGTTTTGCAAATCATGTTTTGGAATACCAGGGCCTTTGTCCCAAATAAGAAGTTCATATTCTGTATCGGTTTCTAATAGTTCGACTCCTACTGTTTTCCCATCCTTTCCGTAATAAATAGCATTTTTCATTAAATTACCTATAATTCGTATAAGGCTAAGTTGATCTGCCATGATAGGAAAAGTAGATTCTGGTATGAGAATTTGTAGTTCAATATTATGTTTTGAGAGCTCAGGTAAAAATTCAATCAAAACTTCTCTAGTAACTTCAGAAAAGTCGAGTTCTTCTTCTTTTAGTGGAAATTCGTTAGCATCTAGCTTCGCCATATTGAATATCTCATCAACTAGGTGCTTCAAGTTATTTGATTTCATATAAAGTATTTTAAGATATTCTTGCTTTTCTATTTCAGAAGCAGCAACCTCATCTTTTAAGGCATCAATATAGCCAATAATGGAGGTAAGTGGTGTTCGTATATCGTGCGAGATACTAGACAGAAGTTTTTTTCTAGATTCCTCAGACCTCTTTGCTTCAATCCGAACCTTTTCTAATTCAGCTATTAGTTCGTTTATTGAAAAAACGATATTATGTAATGAACGATCATTGCTTGTAAATAATCTTGCTTGTAAATTACCTTTTAGTACACGACTTAATTTAGTATCTATTGATTTGCGGTGCTGAATGAATTGTATTCTTGAAAAGAAGAGATACATTGTAATTAAGATAAGGGTAATAAATAAAGATATTTTTACCCTTGGGTCCATTTGTATATTTAAAAGCCCGCAAATGATAAGTTGTAATGAAATAAGGAAAAGGGTTTTATCAGTCTTCAAGCTGTTCACCTACAAACTTATAACCAATTCCCCATACAGTCTGAATGAATTTTGGGTTGGAAGGATCGACTTCTATTTTCTTTCTAAGTTTTCGAATATGTACCATAACGGTATTGTCATCTTCTATATAATTATCGTCCCACACATTTCGGAAGAGCTGTGTTTTTGTAAATACTTGTCCTGGATTTGAAGTGAAGAATTTTAATAGTTCCAGTTCTTTTCCGGTTAAGTTAATTTCTTCTTTGTTTGTATGAACTGTATATGTATTTAAATCAATCAATAGGCCTTTAAAAGTTAGAGTTGTTTTCTTTTGTATATTAGCGTCACTTCCAAGAACTAAAAAACGCCGCATAAGAGCTTTTACACGTGCAATGACTTCATGAATACTGAAAGGCTTTGTAATGTAATCATCAGCACCAATG
>NZ_CP117702.1:320000-322500 GCF_045277205.1 Bacillus sp. A01H
CCAAGGGTTGGGCTGTTCGCCCATTAAAGCGGTACGCGAGCTGGGTTCAGAACGTCGTGAGACAGTTCGGTCCCTATCCGTCGTGGGCGTAGGAAATTTGAGAGGAGCTGTCCTTAGTACGAGAGGACCGGGATGGACGCACCGCTGGTGTACCAGTTGTTCTGCCAAGGGCATAGCTGGGTAGCTATGTGCGGAAGGGATAAGTGCTGAAAGCATCTAAGCATGAAGCCCCCCTCAAGATGAGATTTCCCATAGCGTAAGCTAGTAAGATCCCTGAAAGATGATCAGGTTGATAGGTTCGAGGTGGAAGCATGGTGACATGTGGAGCTGACGAATACTAATAGATCGAGGACTTAACCATATAATATGTAGCAAATGTTATCTAGTTTTGAAGGAATATGCCTTCAATAGTTTGGTGATGATGGCAGAGAGGTCACACCCGTTCCCATACCGAACACGGAAGTTAAGCTCTCTAGCGCCGATGGTAGTTGGGACCTTGTCCCTGTGAGAGTAGGACGTCGCCAAGCAAAAACCTAAGTCGTTTCGACTTAGGTTTTTTGTGTTTATTTATATATATCAAATGACATAATCCGTAAATTTAGTAATCTTAATGAGAGAAAAGGATGAAATGGAGACGTTTTAAAGTCAACTACCCCCAGTGAGACAAAGCCTTTCAGTGGGGGCTTGAGCTCGAGCGCTAGGTCTTTTCGTCTATCGCTAGACAGTTTGACGCTCTAGCATTTATGCTACCCCACGATTTGTCACGCAACTTACTAATCTATCTACACCTAAATCGCAATTCAAAGCGTTACTCGTAGTCGTGGATGGTTTCTTCATTTGAGAAACATGCATTTCATATGTATCATGCACCTCAAAGAACCGACTTTTTTGCTTCGGTACAATCTCAATGTAGAAGATTTTTTTATGTCTTAAATTTTTCGGCATACGTATTTTAATGGAACCCAATTTTTTTTGAATGCCACATTCATCGGAACCATCCAATACCCGTTATTATCCACTTTAGGGACTTGATAGATTTCAATGATTCGTTTGTCAGTGGAACGAGAATAATTTGGAAACTTCGGACGCCCTGTGAACTGCTCAGGATTTTTCTTACATTGTTCCAACGCTTTAAAAAAGCTCTTCACTTCTGCATATAAGGCTCTGCGAATCGCTTGAATAGAATTTGATTGAACGCCCCAATCATTCGTATTGGCTTGCATGGAAGTATCTACTTCTTTTACAGTAGCCATCCTGTTATTGTTTAAGTAACTTTGTTTCATCGTGTACAAGCCAACATTTCGCAACGCTTTTGAGCTATGTGACATGCGCTGAAGTGAACCCCCGCTGATTAAAGTTTCAATTTATACAATATCTTTTCATTTTTAAAGGATTTCATTCATCAAAAAATCTATAATTAAGGTAATTAATATATATTATTGATGGGTGTGGGGGATTATGAAAGAAATATGCATGTTATTAGTGGCTGTTATATTATGGGGGACAGCTATTGCACCAACAAAGTGGGCATTAGAATCTATTCAGCCATTTACTTTGTTATTTATTCGTCTTTTCTTCGCGGGTGGAATCTGTTTACTATTTTCATTTAAACAATTAAAAAGATCGGTTGCACATAAACAAGTGCCGTGGAAAAGGATGAATTTACTATCTTTTACTGGTGTAGCTGGTTATTTTATGTTCACATCCTACGGTATTTCTTTAACAAGTGGATTGCATGTTAGTATTATTGATGCTGCTTTACCTTTAGTTACAATTCTTTTTTCAGCGTTCTTTTTAAAAGAAAAAATTCAGCTTAATTATTGGATCGGTATTGTACTCGGGGCTGCCGGGGTACTTCTTATTACCATTCCATCTAGTAACGTCGATCAAGAAGTATCTTTAATAGGAGATACCCTTATTTTATTAAGTACTTTTTTATTTGCTTTCTATACAGTATTGCTGAAAAGGCCAAAACAAGAACAGTATCTATCAAAAAAGGTTTTTACAACACTAACTTTAATTATTGGAGCTGTTATTCTATTACCATTTGCAACGGTAGAAATTTTTTATTACGGTTTTCCAAAGGTTGAAACATGGAAGGCCGGACTAAGTATAATATATCTTGTTATTGGAGCAACAATTTTAGCGTATTGGTTTTGGAATAGAGCACTAGAGACAGTCTCGGCATCAGTAAGTGGGTTATATTTAAATGCATTACCGTTAATAAGTATTGTTGCTTCAATTGCTTTATTAGATGAGTCTTTAACTTGGAAGATAGTAATAGGAGGAAGTTTAGTCTTAATAGGAGTAGGATGGGCAGATAGACAAAAGATAAGTAAGTTATTAAAGAAGAATAACTTGAATAGTAAGGAATGCTAAGTAACATATTGTATATAGTTTAAATATAAAAAAACACCTAATATATATTAGGTGTTTTTTATATTTGGCAAAGATAATAGATTGAAATCAGTATAGGTATTCTCTACTATATCTATACGTA
>NZ_CP117702.1:325000-615000 GCF_045277205.1 Bacillus sp. A01H
TTTGTAACACCCGAAGTCGGTGGGGTAACCTTTTTGGAGCCAGCCGCCTAAGGTGGGACAGATGATTGGGGTGAAGTCGTAACAAGGTAGCCGTATCGGAAGGTGCGGCTGGATCACCTCCTTTCTATGGAGAATTGATGAACGCTGTTCATCAATATAAGTTTCCGTGTTTCGTTTTGTTCAGTTTTGAGAGAACTATCTCTCATATATAAATGTATGTTCTTTGAAAACTAGATAACAGTGTAGCTCATATTTTTTAATTTTAGTTTGGTTAAGTTAGAAAGGGCGCACGGTGGATGCCTTGACACTAGGAGTCGATGAAGGACGGGACTAACGCCGATATGCTTCGGGGAGCTGTAAGTAAGCTTTGATCCGAAGATTTCCGAATGGGGAAACCCACCATACGTAATGGTATGGTATCCTTATCTGAATACATAGGGTAAGGAAGACAGACCCAGGGAACTGAAACATCTAAGTACCTGGAGGAAGAGAAAGCAAATGCGATTTCCTGAGTAGCGGCGAGCGAAACGGAACATAGCCCAAACCAAGAGGCTTGCCTCTTGGGGTTGTAGGACATTCTATACGGAGTTACAAAGGAACGAGGTAGACGAAGCGACCTGGAAAGGTCCGTCGTAGAGGGTAACAACCCCGTAGTCGAAACTTCGTTCTCTCTTGAATGTATCCTGAGTACGGCGGAACACGTGAAATTCCGTCGGAATCTGGGAGGACCATCTCCCAAGGCTAAATACTCCCTAGTGATCGATAGTGAACCAGTACCGTGAGGGAAAGGTGAAAAGCACCCCGGAAGGGGAGTGAAAGAGATCCTGAAACCGTGTGCCTACAAATAGTCAGAGCCCGTTAACGGGTGATGGCGTGCCTTTTGTAGAATGAACCGGCGAGTTACGATCCCGTGCGAGGTTAAGCTGAAGAGGCGGAGCCGCAGCGAAAGCGAGTCTGAATAGGGCGTTTAGTACGTGGTCGTAGACCCGAAACCAGGTGATCTACCCATGTCCAGGGTGAAGTTCAGGTAACACTGAATGGAGGCCCGAACCCACGCACGTTGAAAAGTGCGGGGATGAGGTGTGGGTAGCGGAGAAATTCCAATCGAACCTGGAGATAGCTGGTTCTCCCCGAAATAGCTTTAGGGCTAGCCTTAAGTGTAAGAGTCTTGGAGGTAGAGCACTGATTGGACTAGGGGTCCTCATCGGATTACCGAATTCAGTCAAACTCCGAATGCCAATGACTTATCCTTAGGAGTCAGACTGCGAGTGATAAGATCCGTAGTCAAAAGGGAAACAGCCCAGACCGCCAGCTAAGGTCCCAAAGTGTGTATTAAGTGGAAAAGGATGTGGAGTTGCTTAGACAACTAGGATGTTGGCTTAGAAGCAGCCACCATTTAAAGAGTGCGTAATAGCTCACTAGTCGAGTGACTCTGCGCCGAAAATGTACCGGGGCTAAATACACCACCGAAGCTGCGGATTGATACCGAATGGTATCAGTGGTAGGGGAGCGTTCTAAGGACAGTGAAGTCAGACCGGAAGGACTGGTGGAGTGCTTAGAAGTGAGAATGCCGGTATGAGTAGCGAAAGACGGGTGAGAATCCCGTCCACCGAATGCCTAAGGTTTCCTGAGGAAGGCTCGTCCGCTCAGGGTTAGTCAGGACCTAAGCCGAGGCCGACAGGCGTAGGCGATGGACAACAGGTTGATATTCCTGTACCACCTCTTTATCGTTTGAGCAATGGAGGGACGCAGAAGGATAGAAGAAGCGTGCGATTGGTTGTGCACGTCCAAGCAGTTAGGCTGATAAGTAGGCAAATCCGCTTATCGTAAAGGCTGAGCTGTGATGGGGAAGCTCCTTATGGAGCGAAGTCTTTGATTCCCCGCTGCCAAGAAAAGCTTCTAGCGAGATAAAAGGTGCCTGTACCGCAAACCGACACAGGTAGGCGAGGAGAGAATCCTAAGGTGTGCGAGAGAACTCTGGTTAAGGAACTCGGCAAAATGACCCCGTAACTTCGGGAGAAGGGGTGCTTTCTTAACGGAAAGCCGCAGTGAATAGGCCCAAGCGACTGTTTAGCAAAAACACAGCTCTCTGCGAAGCCGTAAGGCGAAGTATAGGGGGTGACACCTGCCCGGTGCTGGAAGGTTAAGGAGAGGGGTTAGCGTAAGCGAAGCTCTGAACTGAAGCCCCAGTAAACGGCGGCCGTAACTATAACGGTCCTAAGGTAGCGAAATTCCTTGTCGGGTAAGTTCCGACCCGCACGAAAGGTGTAACGATTTGGGCACTGTCTCAACCAGAGACTCGGTGAAATTATAGTACCTGTGAAGATGCAGGTTACCCGCGACAGGACGGAAAGACCCCGTGGAGCTTTACTGTAGCCTGATATTGAATTTTGGTACAGTTTGTACAGGATAGGCGGGAGCCTTTGAAACCGGAGCGCTAGCTTCGGTGGAGGCGCTGGTGGGATACCGCCCTGACTGTATTGAAATTCTAACCTACGGGTCTTATCGACCCGGGAGACAGTGTCAGGTGGGCAGTTTGACTGGGGCGGTCGCCTCCTAAAGTGTAACGGAGGCGCCCAAAGGTTCCCTCAGAATGGTTGGAAATCATTCGTAGAGTGCAAAGGCATAAGGGAGCTTGACTGCGAGACCTACAAGTCGAGCAGGGACGAAAGTCGGGCTTAGTGATCCGGTGGTTCCGCATGGAAGGGCCATCGCTCAACGGATAAAAGCTACCCCGGGGATAACAGGCTTATCTCCCCCAAGAGTCCACATCGACGGGGAGGTTTGGCACCTCGATGTCGGCTCATCGCATCCTGGGGCTGTAGTCGGTCCCAAGGGTTGGGCTGTTCGCCCATTAAAGCGGTACGCGAGCTGGGTTCAGAACGTCGTGAGACAGTTCGGTCCCTATCCGTCGTGGGCGTAGGAAATTTGAGAGGAGCTGTCCTTAGTACGAGAGGACCGGGATGGACGCACCGCTGGTGTACCAGTTGTTCTGCCAAGGGCATAGCTGGGTAGCTATGTGCGGAAGGGATAAGTGCTGAAAGCATCTAAGCATGAAGCCCCCCTCAAGATGAGATTTCCCATAGCGTAAGCTAGTAAGATCCCTGAAAGATGATCAGGTTGATAGGTTCGAGGTGGAAGCATGGTGACATGTGGAGCTGACGAATACTAATAGATCGAGGACTTAACCATATAATATGTAGCAATGTTATCTAGTTTTGAAGGAATATGCCTTCAATAGTTTGGTGATGATGGCAGAGAGGTCACACCCGTTCCCATACCGAACACGGAAGTTAAGCTCTCTAGCGCCGATGGTAGTTGGGACCTTGTCCCTGTGAGAGTAGGACGTCGCCAAGCAAAAACCTAAGTCGTTTCGACTTAGGTTTTTTTGTGTTTATTTATATATATCAAATGACATAATCCGTAAATTTAGTAATCTTAATGAGAGAAAAGAATGAAAATGAGGCTATTGAGGGTAACTGTTATTTCTTACTACAAGTATATATTTTACATAATGAGAGTAAGAAAAGCGGGATGATATAAGAATGAAAATAAGTATTCAATCATTACAGTAATGAATGCGATACAAAGGAATAGAAACGATATGCTTTATTCCGCATTAACGGGCAGTAAGACCCCCACCTCAAATTTCAGCGGAAGCAAAGAAGCTAGGTGGGGGTCTTACTGCCCGTAAAAGCCCGATTGGTGAGGGTTGATTAAAGTTTCACTTTATATAAAAGCATACAGAATTAATATACAAACCGTTTTATGTATGGTAGATCTCTAGAAATATATATTCTAATTGCTTATCCTTCTTGTATATAGTTACAATTATTCTTTTGAATATAACTAAAACACGAACGTTATTGGTTAGTAATAAAAAAACATTCGATTATTTGTTGACATTGTTTATAAAATATTGTTAATATAGCCATAGAAAGAATAATATATAAGACCTCATATAATCGCGGGGATATGGCCTGCAAGTCTCTACCTAACGACCGTTATTCGTTAGACTATGAGGGAAAGTCACTCGGTATTTTTCTATTCACAAGGGATACGTATGCCTGAGTAGAGCGCTTTCTCTCATAGTAAAAGAGAAAATGTTCTATTTCAGGCTTTTTTTATTTGAATCGGGGGGATTCTAATATGAAATCACTAGTTGGAGTCATAATGGGAAGCACGTCAGACTGGGAAACAATGAAATATGCTTGTGACATTTTAGATGAATTAAATATACCGTATGAGAAAAAAGTTGTATCCGCTCATCGGACTCCGGATTATATGTTTGAATATGCAGAGACGGCTCGTGAACGTGGATTGAAGGTTATTATTGCTGGAGCTGGTGGAGCAGCGCATTTACCAGGAATGGTTGCAGCGAAGACGAATCTTCCTGTAATCGGAGTGCCAGTTCAATCAAAAGCGTTAAACGGCTTAGATTCATTATTATCCATCGTCCAAATGCCAGGAGGGGTTCCAGTTGCAACTGTTGCAATTGGTAAGGCTGGTTCAACAAATGCTGGTTTACTTGCTGCACAAATACTTGGATCATTCCATGATGACATATATGATGCATTAGAATTGAGAAGAGAAGCAATTGAAAAAGATGTGCGCGAAGGTAGTGAGCTAGTATGACGAGAATCATTTTACCTGGAAAAACAATCGGTATTATTGGAGGCGGCCAGCTAGGAAGAATGATGGCATTGGCAGCTAAGGAGATGGGATATAAAATTGCTGTTTTAGATCCTACAAAAAACTCACCATGTGCACAAGTTGCTGATATTGAAATTGTTGCATCATATGACGATTTAAAAGCAATTCAGCATTTAGCGGAGATCAGTGATGTTGTCACATATGAATTTGAGAATATTGATTATAGATGTTTACAATGGCTTGAAAAACATGCTTACTTACCGCAAGGCAGTCAGTTGTTAAGTAAAACACAAAATCGTTTTACAGAAAAGAATGCGATTGAGAAAGCAGGATTACCAGTAGCAACGTATAGATTAGTTCAAAATCAAGATCAGCTTACTGAAGCAATCGCTGAATTATCATATCCTTCCGTCTTAAAAACGACGACAGGCGGATATGATGGGAAAGGGCAAGTTGTTTTAAGAAGTGAGGATGACGTTGATACAGCGCGAGAGCTTGCGAATGCAGCAGAGTGTATTTTAGAGAAATGGGTGCCTTTTGAAAAAGAAGTATCAGTTATTGTCATTCGTAGTGTAAGTGGTGAAACGAAAGTATTTCCGGTAGCGGAAAATATTCATGTAAATAACATTTTGCATGAATCCATCGTTCCGGCTCACATTACAGAAGAACTTTCTCAAAAAGCTATTGCTTATGCAAAAGTGCTTGCGGATGAACTAGAACTTGTGGGAACACTAGCGGTAGAGATGTTTGTTACAGCTGATGGTAAGATTTACATTAATGAATTAGCACCAAGACCTCACAATTCAGGACACTATACACAGGATGCATGTGAAACGAGTCAATTCGGTCAACATATTCGAGCAATCTGTAATTTACCTCTTGGAGAAACAAATTTGTTAAAACCAGTTGTCATGGTAAACATTTTAGGCGAACATATAGAAGGGGTCCTAAGACAAGTGAATAGATTAACCGGGTGCTATTTACACTTGTATGGAAAAGAAGAAGCAAAAGCACAGCGGAAGATGGGGCATGTTAATATTTTAAATGATAATATTGAAGTCGCTCTAGAAAAAGCGAAGAGTTTGCATATTTGGGACCATCAAGAACAACTGTTGGAGGGAAAAAGATGATTAGTCGTTATACACGCCCAGAAATGGGTGCAATTTGGACGGAAGAGAACAAATTTAAAGCGTGGTTAGAAGTTGAGATTTTAGCTTGTGAAGCATGGGCTGAGCTTGGCGATATTCCGAAAGAAGATGTTAAGAAAATTCGTGAGCATGCATCATTTGATATTGATCGTATTTATGAAATTGAAAAAGAGACACGTCATGACGTAGTTGCATTCACTCGTGCTGTATCAGAAACACCAGCATTAGGCGAGGAACGTAAATGGATTCATTACGGTTTAACATCTACAGACGTAGTAGATACAGCGTTATCTTACATCTTAAAACAAGCGAATGAAATCATATTAAAAGACTTAGAAAACTTCGTAAGTATTTTAGCTAATAAAGCAAAAGAGCATAAATACACGATCATGATGGGAAGAACACACGGTGTTCATGCAGAACCAACAACATTCGGTTTAAAACTTGGTCTTTGGTATGAAGAAATGAAACGTAACGTAGAGCGTTTCAAACAAGCTGCTAATACAGTTCGTGTTGGTAAATTATCTGGTGCGGTTGGTACATATGCAAATATCGATCCATTCGTAGAAAAGTATGTTTGTGAAAACTTAGGATTAGAAGCAGCACCAATTTCAACACAAACATTGCAACGTGATCGCCATGCTCATTACATGTCAACACTTGCATTAATCGCAACATCTATTGAAAAGATGGCAGTTGAGATTCGTGGTTTACAAAAGAGTGAAACACGTGAAGTTGAAGAAGCTTTCGCAAAAGGTCAAAAAGGTTCTTCTGCAATGCCGCATAAGCGTAATCCAATTGGATCTGAAAATATGACTGGTTTAGCTCGTGTTATCCGCGGTTATATGATGACAGCTTATGAGAATGTTCCATTATGGCATGAGCGTGATATTTCTCATTCTTCAGCAGAACGCGTAATTTTACCAGATGCTACAATCGCGTTAAATTACATGCTAAATCGCTTTGGTAATATCGTTAAAAACTTAACTGTATACCCAGAGAATATGAAACGCAATATGACAAGAACATACGGCTTAATTTATTCTCAGCGCGTAATGCTTACATTAATCGATAAAGGTATGGTGCGTGAAGAAGCTTACGATATCGTACAACCTAAAGCGATGGAAGCTTGGGAAACACAAGTACAATTTAAAGAGCTTGTAGAAGCTGATGAGCGTATTACGAGCAAGTTAACACAAGAAGAAATTAATGAATGCTTCAACTATGAGCATCATATGCAACACGTTGATACAATCTTTGAACGCCTAGGATTAAACGAAGCGTAAAATTTCATATGGCACAGAATAGAGTCATTCTGTGCCATTCTTTATAAAAACATTATTCACATTTTTCAAACTACAGGGGGCTTGCGAAATGCAAAAGCTAGAATTGCTGTATGAAGGTAAGGCAAAAAGAATTTATCGTACAGAATCAGCAGATATGGTTTGGGTAGAGTACAAAGATAGTGCGACTGCTTTCAATGGGGAGAAAAAAGAGACGATTACAGGGAAAGGTCGTTTGAACAATGAGATTACAACTTTATTGTTCAGAAAGTTACAAGAAGTAGGAATTAAAACACACTTTGTTGAGAAGCTATCTGAAACAGAACAACTTGTTAAGAAAGTGAGTATTATTCCTTTAGAAGTTGTCACAAGAAATGTAATTGCAGGAAGTCTTTCAAAACGATTCGGAATGGAAGAGGGAACTGTACTTGCAGAACCAATCGTAGAATTTTACTTCAAAGATGATGATTTAGGAGATCCGCTTGTAACGGAAGATCATATTCGTGTATTAAACGTTGCATCGCCAGAGCAAGTAAGCGTATTACGAGATATGGCTCTACAAATCAATCAAGTGTTGATTGATCATTTCGCAAGCTGTCGTGTAAGATTAGTAGATTTCAAATTAGAGTTTGGTGTAACGGATGAAGGAGAAATCATTTTAGCAGATGAAATTTCACCAGATACTTGCCGTTTATGGGATGAAACGAGCAATGAGAAGTTTGATAAAGACGTATTCCGTCGTGATCTTGGAAATTTAACAGATGCTTATGAAGAGATTTTAAAACGTTTAGGGGGAATTTCACATGTATAAAGTTAAGGTATATGTAACATTAAGAGAAAGCGTATTAGATCCACAAGGAACAGCAGTAAAAGGAGCACTTCATAGCCTTTCATTCACAGAAGTACAAGATGTTCGAATTGGAAAGTACATGGAACTAACAATTGATAAATCGGTAACTGACTTAGATAGTAAGGTAAAGGAAATGTGTGAAAAACTATTAGCAAACGTTGTAATGGAAGACTTCCGTTATGAAGTTGAGGAGGTTGTCGCACAGTGAAATTTGCCGTAATAGTATTTCCAGGTTCGAACTGTGATGTCGATATGTTCCATGCAATTAAAGATGAGCTTGGCGAAGAAGTAGATTACGTTTGGCACGATACAGAGAATTTAGATGAATATGATGCAATTCTACTACCAGGTGGTTTCTCTTACGGTGACTACTTACGCTGCGGTGCTATTTCTCGCTTTGCAAATGCAATGAAAGCAGTACAAAAAGCTGCTGAGCAAGGAAAGCCAATTTTAGGTGTATGTAATGGATTCCAGATTCTTGTTGAATCAGGATTATTACCAGGAGCATTAATGAGAAATGAAAACTTAAAATTTATGTGTCGAACAGTTCAGTTACGTGTTGAAAATAATGAAACGATGTTTACATCACAATATGAAAAAGATGAAGTAATCAATATTCCAATTGCACATGGTGAGGGGAATTACTATTGTGATGAAGAGACTCTTAAACAATTAGAAGAGAATAATCAAATCGCATTCCGTTACGTAGAAAACCCGAACGGAAGCGTTTCAGATATTGCTGGTATTGTAAACGAAAAAGGAAATGTACTTGGTATGATGCCACACCCAGAGCGTGCTGTAGATGAATTACTTGGCGGTGCTGAAGGGTTAAAAGTCTTTCAATCTATCTTAAAACAGTGGAGGGAAACATATGTCGTTAATGCTTGAACCAAATCCAACACAAATTAAAGAAGAGCGCATATATGCGGAAATGGGGCTAACAGACGAAGAGTTTGCCATGGTTGAAAAGATTTTAGGCCGTCTGCCAAATTATACAGAAACAGGATTATTCTCTGTTATGTGGTCTGAACATTGTAGTTATAAAAATTCAAAACCAGTACTTCGAAAATTCCCAACAACAGGTGAGCGCGTCTTGCAAGGGCCTGGGGAAGGTGCTGGCATTGTAGACATCGGTGATAATCAAGCGGTTGTATTTAAAATGGAAAGTCATAACCACCCTTCTGCTATTGAGCCATATCAAGGAGCAGCAACAGGTGTTGGCGGTATTATTCGTGACGTATTCTCTATGGGAGCACGTCCAGTAGCTCTATTAAACTCACTTCGATTTGGAGAATTACAATCACCACGTGTGAAATACTTATTCGAAGAAGTAGTAGCAGGAATTGCAGGATACGGTAACTGTATCGGTATTCCAACGGTTGGCGGCGAAGTACAGTTTGATCCATGTTATGAAGGAAATCCACTTGTAAATGCAATGTGCGTAGGCTTAATTAACCACGAGGACATTAAAAAAGGGCAAGCGCACGGTGCTGGAAATACAGTAATGTACGTAGGAGCATCAACTGGTCGTGATGGTATCCACGGTGCAACATTCGCATCTGAAGAGTTATCTGAAAGCTCAGAAGCGAAGCGTCCAGCAGTTCAAGTAGGAGATCCATTTATGGAGAAACTTCTTATCGAAGCTTGCTTAGAACTTATTCAATCGGATGCACTTGTTGGAATTCAAGATATGGGTGCAGCTGGTTTAACATCATCTTCTGCAGAAATGGCAAGTAAAGCAGGCATGGGTATTGAAATGTACTTAGATGATGTACCACAGCGTGAAACAGGAATGACACCATATGAAATGATGCTATCTGAATCACAAGAGCGTATGTTAATTGTTGTGAAAAAAGGTAGAGAACAAGAGATAGTAGATTTATTTGAGAAGTATGGTCTTGCAGCCGTTACGATGGGGAAAGTAACGGAAGACAAAATGCTTCGTTTATTCCATAAAGGTGAAATGGTAGCTGAAGTACCAGCAGATGCTCTTGCAGAAGAAGCACCAATTTACCATAAACCATCACAAGAAGCAGCATATTTTGCTGAGTTCCAAGAAATGAAAATGGAAACGCCGAAAGTAGAAAACTATAAAGAAACGTTATTCGCTCTATTACAACAACCGACGATTGCAAGTAAAGAGTGGGTTTATGATCAATATGATTATCAAGTTCGCACAAGCACAGTTGTTACACCAGGTTCAGATGCAGCAGTTGTACGTGTACGCGGTACAGAAAAAGGATTAGCAATGACGACAGATTGTAACTCTCGCTACATTTATTTAGATCCAGAAGTGGGCGGTAAAATTGCAGTAGCAGAGGCAGCACGTAATATCGTATGTTCTGGCGGGGAGCCACTTGCAATTACAGATTGCTTAAACTTCGGTAACCCAGAAAAACCAGAAATCTTCTGGCAAATTGAGAAATCAGTAGATGGTATGAGTGAAGCTTGTCGCACATTACAAACACCAGTTATTGGCGGAAATGTATCAATGTATAACGAACGTAGTGGTGAAGCGGTATACCCAACACCGACAGTTGGGATGGTTGGACTTGTACACGATTTAAAACATGTAACAACACAAGAGTTTAAGCAAGCTGGCGATTTAGTTTATGTTATCGGAGAGACGAAAGCTGAGTTTGGTGGAAGTGAATTACAGAAAATGCTTCACGGCAAAATTTTCGGTCAATCACCAAGTATCGATCTAGACGTAGAATTAAAACGTCAAAAACAAGTATTAGCAGCCATTCAAGCTGGCCTTGTTCAATCTGCACATGACGTTGCTGAAGGTGGTTTAGCAGTTGCAATTTCAGAAAGTGCAATTGGTGCTAACGGCTTAGGTGCTACTGTGAAATTAGACGGGGAAGCAACAGCGGCATTATTTGCGGAATCACAATCCCGCTTCGTAATAACTGTAAAACGTGAAAATAAAGAAGCGTTCGAAAAAGCGGTAGAAGCAATTCAAGTTGGAGAAGTAACAAATACAAATGAAGTAACAATTCATAATGAAGAAAATGAAGTATTACTTACAGCAAATGTAGATGAAATGAGAAAGGCTTGGAAAGGGGCAATCCCATGCTTGCTGAAATAAAGGGGTTAAACGAAGAATGTGGCGTTTTCGGAATTTGGGGGCATGAAAATGCGGCACAAGTTTCATACTACGGATTGCACAGTTTACAGCACCGTGGACAAGAAGGCGCAGGCATTGTCGTAAATAATGGAGAAAAAATCGTCGGTCACAAGGGGTTAGGCTTAATATCAGAAGTGTTTTCAAGAGGAGAGCTAGAAGGATTGAACGGAAAATCAGCAATCGGACACGTACGATACGCGACGGCTGGTGGAAGTGAAGTGGCTAACGTTCAACCATTACTATTCCGTTTTTCTGATCATAGTATGGCATTAGCTCATAACGGGAATTTAATTAATGCCAAAATGCTTCGTCGTGAATTAGAGGCAGAGGGAAGTATTTTTCAAACAAGTTCAGATACAGAAGTACTTTTACATCTTATTAAACGTAGTACGAAAGATTCGTTAATTGAAAGTGTAAAAGAAGCTTTAAATAAAGTGAAAGGTGCGTTTGCATATCTTTTACTAACTGGAAATGAAATGATTGTTGCGCTAGATCCAAATGGATTCCGTCCCCTTTCAATTGGAAAGATGGGAGATGCTTACGTTGTAGCATCAGAAACATGTGCTTTTGATGTAGTAGGTGCAACATACATTCGTGATGTAGAACCGGGTGAATTACTTATCATTAATGATGATGGAATTCACGTAGATCGTTTTACAAATGATGTAGAACATGCAATTTGCAGTATGGAATACATTTACTTCGCACGCCCAGATTCAAATATCGCTGGTGTTAATGTCCATGCAGCACGTAAAAACATGGGGAAACGTCTGGCGGCAGAAGCTCCTATTGAAGCTGATGTTGTTACTGGTGTACCAGACTCTAGCATTTCAGCAGCAATTGGTTATGCGGAGGCGACAGGCATTCCATATGAGTTAGGATTAATTAAAAATCGTTACGTTGGACGTACGTTTATTCAACCTTCTCAGGAACTGCGAGAGCAAGGGGTTAAGATGAAGCTTTCAGCAGTAAGAGGTGTGGTTGAGGGGAAACGAGTTGTTATGATTGATGATTCTATCGTACGAGGAACAACGAGTAAACGAATTGTTCGTATGCTTCGCGAGGCTGGAGCGACAGAAGTTCACGTAAGAATAGCTTCACCACCTTTGAAATATCCATGTTTCTATGGCATTGATATTCAAACGAGAAAAGAATTAATTGCAGCAAATCATACGGTAGAAGAAATTCGTGAAATGATCGGTGCAGACTCATTAACATTTTTAAGTGAAGATGGATTAGTAGATGCAATTGGACGTCCATATGAAGGGAAATACGGTGGCCTTTGTATGGCGTACTTCAATGGAGATTATCCAACAGCTCTTTATGATTATGAGCAAGAGCTTTTAGAAAGTATGAAATAAGAAGAAAAAAGCTTCTACTTCTTTTGATGTAGAAGCTAGCTTCTTTCTTAAAACGGCCCGCACAGGATAGGGAGAAATTAAAAGACGAGGTGTAAATAACGATGGCGAATGCATATAAGCAAGCAGGAGTAGATATTGAAGCTGGATATGAAGCGGTATCTCGCATGAAAAAACACGTACAAACAACAATGAGAAAAGAAGTACTAGGCGGTTTAGGCGGTTTTGGAGGTATGTTTGATCTATCAAAATTTGCATTAGAAGAACCTGTATTAGTATCTGGAACAGATGGCGTGGGAACGAAATTGATGCTCGCTTTTATGGCAGATAAACATGACACAATTGGTATTGATGCAGTAGCAATGTGTGTAAATGATATTGTTGTCCAAGGAGCAGAGCCGCTTTTCTTCCTTGATTATATTGCTTGTGGTAAAGCTGAACCTAGTAAAATTGAAAACATCGTCAAAGGTATATCAGAGGGCTGTCGCCAAGCAGGTTGTGCTTTAATTGGTGGAGAAACAGCTGAAATGCCAGGAATGTATTCTACAGAAGAATACGATTTAGCTGGTTTTACAGTTGGGATCGTTGATAAAAAGAAAATTGTAACAGGTGAAAAAATTGAAGCTGGTCACGTATTAATTGGCTTGGCATCTAGCGGTATTCATAGTAACGGTTATTCTTTAGTACGAAAAGTATTACTAGAAGATGGAGAGCTATCTTTAGATCGCATTTACGGACGCTTAGAGCTACCTCTTGGTGAAGAATTATTAAAACCAACGAAAATTTATGTCAAACCTATTTTAGAACTATTGAAGAAATATGAAGTATACGGTATGGCACATATTACAGGTGGCGGATTCATTGAAAATATTCCACGTATGTTACCAGAAGAAATCGGTGCAGAAATTGAATTAGGATCTTGGGAAATTCAGCCGATCTTTAGTTTACTTCAAGAAGTTGGCAAGCTGGAAGAGAAAGAAATGTTCAATATTTTTAACATGGGTATTGGTATGGTAGTAGCGGTGAAGGAAGAAGATGCAAAAGATGTTGTTCGTCTTCTTGAAGAGCAAGGAGAAACTGCTCGTATTATTGGACGCACTGTACAAGGAGCTGGCGTTACTTTTAATGGAGGCACAGCGCTATGAGTAGATTAGCAGTTTTTGCTTCTGGAAGCGGATCTAACTTTCAATCTCTCGTTAATGCAGTAGAAGAAAAAAGATTGGATGCAGAAATTAGTTTATTAGTATGTGATAAACCAGAAGCACGCGCTGTTGGGCGAGCACATTATCATCATATCCCGTGTTTCGCTTTTTCAGCGAAAGCATATGAGTCAAAAGAAGCGTTTGAAAAAGAGATATTAAAGAAGCTAGAAGAGTATGAAATTGATTATGTTATTTTAGCTGGATATATGCGTTTAATTGGACCAACTTTACTAGAAGCTTACGGCGGAAGGATTATTAATATTCATCCATCACTATTACCGAGTTTTCCAGGGAAAGATGCTGTTGGTCAAGCGTTAGAAGCAGGTGTGAAAGTAACTGGAGTAACGATTCATTATGTAGACGCAGGTATGGATACAGGGCCAATTATTGCACAAGAAGCAGTAGTTGTTTCTGAAGGGGATACGAGAGAAAGCTTACAAAAGAAAATTCAACAAGTTGAACATAAATTATACGTAAATACAGTGAATCAAATTGTTCAATCTACGAAAGAACCAACTGTTAACTAACATACAACCAGGGGTGAAGGGTAAATGAAAAAGCGTGCATTAGTAAGTGTTTCAGATAAAACAGGAGTAGTAGAATTTGTTAAAGGTTTACTAGAACAAGGGATCGAAGTTATATCAACAGGTGGTACGAAAAAATTACTAGAAGAAAACGGCTTACAAGTAATCGGTATTTCTGAAGTAACTGGTTTCCCAGAAATTATGGATGGTCGTGTGAAAACATTACATCCAAATATTCATGGTGGTCTATTAGCAGTTCGTGATAATGAAACGCATGTAGCACAAATGAATGAGTTAGGTATAGAGCCAATTGATTTTGTTGTCGTTAACTTATACCCATTCAAAGAAACAATCGCTAAGCCTGATGTAACATTTGCTGATGCAATTGAAAATATTGATATCGGTGGCCCGACAATGATTCGCTCTGCTGCGAAAAATCATAAATTCGTATCTGTAATTGTAGATCCAGTAGATTATGATGTTGTATTAGCTGAATTAAAAGAGAACGGTGAAGTAGCAGAGGAAACAAAACGTAAACTAGCAGCAAAAGTATTCCGTCATACAGCAGCATATGATGCACTAATTTCTAATTACTTAACAGAGCAAATGGGTGAAGAAAGTCCTGAAACATTAACTGTGACATTTGAGAAAAAGCAAGACTTACGTTATGGCGAGAACCCACATCAAAAAGCAACTTTCTATAAAGCGCCATTCGCAGCAACTTCTTCTGTTGCATACGCAGAACAATTACACGGTAAGGAATTATCGTATAACAATATTAATGATGCAGACGCAGCGCTTAGCATCGTGAAAGAATTTACAGAACCAGCAGTAGTAGCGGTAAAACATATGAATCCATGTGGTGTTGGAGTAGGTACGGATATTCATGAAGCATACACACGTGCTTATGAAGCGGATCCAGTATCCATTTTTGGAGGCATTATTGCAGCGAATCGTGAAATTGATAAAGCTACAGCTGAAAAGTTACATGAAATTTTCTTAGAAATTATTATTGCACCTTCTTTCTCAAAAGAAGCTTTGGAAGTATTGCAAAGTAAGAAAAACTTACGTTTACTAACTGTAAATATTGAAAAATCGACAAGCGCGAGCAAAAAACTAACTTCTGTACAAGGTGGCCTTCTCGTTCAAGAGGAAGATACGTTATCATTAGATGAAAGTACAATTTCAATTCCAACAAAACGTGAACCTTCAGAGCAAGAATGGAAAGATTTAAAATTAGCTTGGAAAGTTGTAAAACATGTGAAGTCAAATGCAATTGTTTTAGCGAAAGATGATATGACAATTGGTGTCGGTGCGGGACAGATGAACCGTGTAGGTTCTGCAAAAATCGCAATTACACAAGCTGGTGAAAAAGCACAAGGTAGCGCGCTTGCATCTGATGCTTTCTTCCCAATGCCAGATACATTAGAAGAAGCAGCAAAAGCAGGAATTACAGCAATCATTCAACCAGGCGGATCAATCCGTGATGAAGATTCTATTAAAGTGGCGGATACATATGGGATTGCTATGGTGTTCACTGGCGTACGTCATTTCAAACACTAATAGAGGATATTTAAAAAGTCCGGTTAAGATCACCTTCGCATGTCGTCGTTGCAATGCCAGTGCGGTACTCATGTAGGAAAACTACACTCCGTGTCCTCCTGGCAAATGCGCCTCGACCTGCTCGGTTCTCTTAATCCTCCTTTTTAAACTTTGATTGATATGAAAAAACAAACTAGGAGCATAGCTTCTAGTTTGTACTTATTTAAATATTGGGGGATGAAATATGAATGTTTTAGTAATTGGCCGCGGTGGGCGTGAGCATGCTTTAGCTTGGAAGTTTGCACAATCTGAAAAAGTAGAAAAGGTATATGTAGCACCAGGTAATGAAGGTATGCGTGATGTTGCAACACCAATTGATATTGATGAAAATGATTTTGATGCATTAGTTTTATTTGCGAAAGAGAATCATGTTGAGTTAACTTTCGTTGGACCAGAAATTCCACTTATGAATGGAATTGTTGATCGTTTTAAAGAAGAGGGACTTCGCGTATTTGGTCCGAATCAAGCGGCTGCTGTTATTGAAGGTAGTAAAGCTTTTACAAAAGAGCTTATGAAAAAATATAATATTCCAACTGCAGCGTACGAAACTTTTACAGACTATGAAGAAGCAGTAAAGTACATTGAAAAGGTTGGTGCACCAATTGTTATTAAGGCAGACGGTTTAGCGGCTGGTAAAGGTGTAACGGTAGCAATGACACTTGAAGAGGCATTACAAGCTGTGAAAGAAATGCTGCAAGATGTAAAGTTCGGGGAAGCGAGTAAGAAAGTTGTTATTGAAGAGTTTTTAGATGGACAAGAATTTTCATTAATGGCATTTGTGAATGGAACAACTGTACATCCGATGGTAATTGCACAAGATCATAAACGAGCTTTTGATGGTGATAAAGGTCCAAATACTGGCGGAATGGGTGCATATTCTCCAGTACCACAAATTTCGGAGTCAGCAGTTCAAGAGGCGATTGAAACGGTGTTACATCCAACTGCTAAAGCGATGATCCAAGAAAATCGATCGTTTACAGGAATTTTATATGCGGGACTTATTTTAACAAATGATGGTCCAAAGGTAATTGAATTTAATGCACGTTTTGGCGATCCTGAAACTGAAGTTGTATTACCCCGTTTAGAAAATGATTTAGTGGATGTATGTAACGCTGTATTAGATGAAAGTGAGTTAACGTTACAATGGTCAGAGGAATCGGTAATTGGTGTTGTGCTTGCTTCGAAAGGATACCCGGAAGCATATAAAAAAGGTGAAATTATTAAAGGGCTAGATGCATTGCAAGATGTAATTGTTTTCCATGCGGGTACAGCAATGAAACATGGTGACTTTGTGACAAACGGTGGCCGTGTACTATTTGTTGCTTGTAAGGCGAATAGTTTACAAGAAGCAAAAGATAAAGTATATAAAGAAATCGGTAAAATTGAGAGTGATGGTCTATTTTACCGAAGTGATATAGGATATCGTGCAATTGGGCATGAGATGACGAGAAATTAATATGTGAAAAATCCCGCTGATTCCTCAGCGGGATTTTTTATGCATCTTTATCCTTTTTTAATTTCCCTTTTTGCTTTGCCATTTCTCGAAGTAAATATTCGATGTGTGCATTGACGCTACGAAACTCATCATTCGCCCATTTTTCGATGACTGCGTGTAATTCAGGATCAATACGTAATGGAAAGCTTTTCTTTTTAGCCATAAGGATTTACAACCTTTTAGTATAGGCTTCCTGTATTAATAACTGGTTGCGCACCTTTGTCTGAAACGATGGCAACTAATAAGTTGTTCACCATATTTGCTTTACGCTCGTCATCGAGTTCTAGTACGCCTTCTTCATCTAACATATGGATTGAATCTTTTGCCATCTTCACAGCACCTTCAACAATCTCTTTTCTAGCAGCTAATACTGCTTTTGCTTGTTGACGTTGTAGCATTGCATGGGCAATTTCTGTTGCGTAAGCTAAATGTGTTAAACGAGTTTCTAATACTTCTACGCCAGCAATTTCAAGGCGTGCTTCTAACTCGCGTTTTAATTCTTCAGAGATTTCTTCAGTGTTTCCACGTAACGTAATGCAAGTTTCATCTTGAAAATTGTCATAAGGATATTTCGTTGCAACGTGGCGGATTGCCGTTTCGCTTTGAATTTCTACAAATCGATCATAATGTTCAACGCCGAACATTGCTTTTGCAGAATCAACAACCTTATATACGATAACAGCTGCAATTTCAATTGGGTTGCCGTCGACATCATTTACTTTTAATTTTTTACTATTAAAGTTTTCAACACGTAACGATACAGTTTGACGGAACGCGAACGGAATCGTTAAAAATAAACCGTTTTGACGAATTGTTCCTAAATAATTACCGAAAAACGTAATGACTTTTGCTTGATTTGGCTGAACAATCCCGATACCTGTAGCAAGAACTGCAGCTAAAATAATAGTTAATGCTGCTCCTATGAAAATTTCTTGTACAAGGAAAAATACACCGATAGCGGCTAAAATTAAAATTCCAATAATCCCAAGAAAACCATTAACGTAAAATACTTGTTTTTCTTTCATATGATCGCCTCCTGATATAAAAATGATATCACTTTTATATCATTTTAAGCAAGGGGTTTACACCTAATTTTCTGAATTTTATTGATTATGTATATTTAAATACTTAAAATAAGAATGTATGTTCTGTTTCGTGGTAAAATAAAGAAGACTTAACCGCCCACTGCAGCAGCTAAGTCCCTTTGAGAGCATCTTACATCGTGACAAATGATTCAAAGCGGTTTTGCCAGGATTATATCTTCAATCGCTGACTCAATCTCTTTGTCAGAAGCGTCATAACTTCCATTTGACTGTGGTTTGTCGTGATTGGAGGTTTGATTCGCTTCTTCTTTAGTATGTCCCTTTTTAGCAAAATCCATGCTAGGCATTTTAAATGCCCCCATATTCATGTATTTTCCGAATTTCCACATCTCAACAATAGGGCAGAAACGAACAATTCCCTCTGCAACTTTCATTGCACCAATCCATAGCAAAATGTTAGACCAAGTGCACCAAGGTTTGCGCACGAGTTTCGTTGCACTACAACCAAAGAGGACAAGTCCGAGTGTAATTCGAATTAGGGCATTTATTGTACCGATATTTTGCTTCATTAGAAAAACACTCCTTTTTATGAAAGTTGAAATAGATAATACTATTTCTTTTATTAGTATCCCTTTTGATTTTTCGGATATGTAATCCAACATTTGACGTGGAAAAAGATGTTGGAATGTGCGTGTGTGTAAGTAACTTTTTTTGTTATAATGAAAGAATGCATAAAAGGAACTTCAAAATTAAATCCTCTAGTTTAAAAAATATGGAAGAGGTAATTCCAAACTTAATTCTCCGTTTTAAACAAATATTTAAGATGAAGTTAAAACAATAATGATGAAAATAAACTGTTATTTTAAACAGAAATATATACAACTTGAGAAAAGAAAGGGTGTTTTCATGTACGATATTTCCGGATGGAAACATGTATTTAAGCTTGATCCGAATAAGGAATTAAGTGACGAACATTTAGAAATGATTTGTGAGTCTGGAACAGATGCTGTTATTGTAGGCGGAAGTGATGGGGTGACAATTGATAATGTACTACACATGCTAGTTAGCATTCGTAGATATGCAGTTCCTTGTGTGTTAGAGGTTTCTGATGTGGAAGCAATTACACCAGGATTCGATTTTTATTATATCCCAAGCGTTTTAAATAGCCGAAAGGTGGAATGGGTAACAGGCGTTCATCATGAGGCTTTGAAAGAATTTGGGGATATTATGGATTGGGACGAAATTTTTATGGAAGGATATTGTGTTTTAAATCCTGAAGCGAAAGTAGCCCAGCTTACAGATGCAAAGTGTGATGTAACAGAAGATGATGTGATTGCATACGCGCGTTTAGCAGACAAGCTATTACGTTTACCGATATTTTATTTAGAATATAGCGGTACGTATGGAGATGTTGAACTTGTTAAAAATGTGAAAGCAGAATTGAAACAAGCTAAGTTATATTATGGCGGCGGTATTTCTAATGCTGAACAGGCGAAGGAAATGGCGCAGCATGCTGATACAGTAGTTGTCGGAAATATTATTTATGATGATATAAAAGCAGCGTTAAAAACGGTTAAAGCAGTAAAAGGAGAGTAGGTGCAGGCGTATATGAGTATGACAGATAGATTATTAAATGGTTTAAATCCGCAGCAACAAAAAGCAGTACAAACAACGAACGGACCACTTCTATTAATGGCAGGCGCAGGTAGTGGTAAAACACGCGTGTTAACACATCGTATTGCGTATTTACTCGGTGAAAAAGGAGTAGCGCCATGGAATGTACTAGCTATTACCTTTACAAATAAAGCCGCTCGTGAAATGCGCGAGCGTATTGATACACTTGTCGGACCAGAAGCTGAAGATATTTGGATTTCTACGTTCCACTCTATGTGTGTACGTATTTTACGACGTGATATCGATCGCATTGGTATTAATCGTAACTTTACAATTTTAGATTCAGGTGATCAGTTAACTGTAGTCAAAAAAATTATGAAAGAGCGCAATATTGATCCGAAGAAATTTGAACCGCGCTCTATTTTAGCTGGTATTAGTAATGCGAAAAATGAATTGTTATCTGCGGATAAATATGCGAAGAAAATTACAATTGCTGATCCGTATGAAAAATTAACGAGCGATGTATATACAGAATATCAAAAACGTCTTTTGAAAAATAACTCATTAGACTTTGATGATTTAATTATGACGACGATTCAACTATTTGAACGTGTTCCAGAAGTACTAGAGTTTTATCAGCGCAAATTCCAGTATATTCACGTGGATGAGTATCAAGATACGAACAAAGCGCAGTACCTTCTTGTTAAACATTTAGCAGCACGTTTTAAAAATTTATGTGTTGTAGGTGACTCAGATCAGTCAATTTATCGCTGGCGTGGTGCGGACATTTCCAACATTTTGTCATTCGAAAAAGACTATGAGAATGCGCAAGTTATCCTGTTAGAACAAAATTATCGTTCGTCACAAAATATTTTAAATGCAGCGAATGCGGTTATTGAAAGAAATACGAATCGTAAACCGAAGAAATTATGGACAGATAATGAAGTTGGAAACAAAATTTCGTATTATCGTGCTGCAACCGAAAAGGACGAAGCATACTTTGTTGCGAAAAAAATTCGCGACGATATTCAAATGGGAAAACGAAAATATACTGATTTTGCAGTGTTATATCGTACAAATGCGCAGTCTCGTATGGTCGAGGAGATTTTCCTGAAATCTAATATTCCTTACAAAATTGTCGGCGGTACGAAGTTCTACGACCGTAAAGAGATTAAAGACATTTTGGCGTATTTACGCTTAATTGGGAATCCAGATGATGAGATTAGTTTCGCACGTATTATTAACGTGCCAAAGCGTGGAATTGGTGCGACTTCTATCGACAAAATTATTAATTACGGTGTACAAAATGGAATTTCATTAACAGCTGTATTCGATGAGATTGAGCATGTTGGAGTAAGTGCAAAGGTTACAAAGGCAGTAAAGGAATTCGCAGGTTTATTACACAACTGGGTAAATATGCAAGAGTATTTATCTGTTACAGAATTGGTAGAAGAAGTCATTGAGAAAACAGGCTATCGCGACATGTTGAAAAACGAGCGTACGTTAGAAGCAGAAGGTCGTCTAGAGAACTTAGATGAGTTTTTATCTGTTACGCAAACATTTGAATCTCAAAGCGAAGATAAGAGTCTTGTTGCATTCTTAACAGACTTAGCACTTGTTGCAGATATTGATCGTGTAGATGAAGACCCAACTGCTGGTGAGGAAGTTATTTTAATGACGATGCATTCAGCGAAAGGACTAGAATTCCCAGTTGTCTTTATTGTTGGTTTAGAGGAAGGAATATTCCCGCATACTCGTTCTCTAATGGAAGAAGATGAAATGCAAGAAGAGCGTCGTCTTGCTTATGTCGGTATTACTCGTGCAGAAGAAGAGTTGTATTTATCCAATGCACAAATGCGTACATTATTTGGTAGAACAAGTATGAATGCCGCATCTCGATTTATTACAGAAATCCCGACAGAACTAGTGGAATCATTAAATGAAACAGCGCCGAAGCGTGAAACTTCGTTTGGTGCAAAAGGAAGAGTGGCAAGTAGCAGTAAAACGACAACTACAACACGTTCTCGTTCAGCTTTCGCGCGTCCTGCAGCTAAGACGACAGGCGGCGAACAAATCGGCTGGGCAGTAGGCGATAAAGCTTCCCACCAAAAATGGGGAATCGGTACAGTTGTAAGTGTAAAAGGTGAAGGTGATGCAAAAGAATTAGATATTGCGTTCCCAAGCCCAATTGGTGTTAAACGCTTGTTAGCAAAATTTGCACCTGTGACGAAACAATAGGAAAGGAATGAGGATATGTCAAAAGAGATAGCAAAAAAACGTATAGAAGAACTACGTGATTTGTTAAATACATTTAACTATCAATATCACGTGTTAGACAATCCTTCTGTTTCTGATGCGGAGTATGACCGTAATATGCAGGAGCTTATAAAATTAGAAGCAGAGAACCCAGAGTTTATGAGTGAAGATTCTCCCTCCGTTCGCGTTGGGGGAACGGTTCTTGATATATTTGAAAAAGTAACACACAAGTCACCGATGTTAAGTTTAGGAAATGCATTTAACGAAGGAGATTTACGTGATTTTGACCGACGAGTACGTCAAGGAATTGATGATGCGAATGTAAGATATATATGCGAATTAAAAATTGACGGACTTGCTGTTTCACTTCATTATGAAAAAGGACGCTTCATTCAAGGGGCAACACGTGGTGATGGTGTAACAGGTGAAGATATTACCCAAAATTTAAAAACGATTAAAGCAATCCCGCTTCGTTTAAATGAAGAAGTAACGTTAGAGGCACGAGGCGAAGCTTATATGCCGAAGCGTTCATTCGTTAAGTTAAATGAAGAAAAAGAGCAAAATGGTGAAGATGTATTTGCGAATCCGCGTAATGCGGCAGCAGGTTCAATCCGCCAACTTGACCCGAAAATTGCAGCGAAGCGTAACTTATCTATGTTTGTATACGGTCTTGCGAATGTAGAAGAAAAAACAATCCTATCACATAGTGAATCGCTTGATTTCTTAGGTGAACTTGGATTCAAAACAAATCCAAATCGACGCACATGTGAAACAATTGAAGAAGTTATAGCTTATGTAGAAGAATGGCAAGAAAAACGTCCGCATCTTGATTATGAAATTGATGGGATCGTTATAAAAGTAGATGATGTTGCTCTTCAAGAAAGTCTAGGCACTACAGCAAAGAGTCCAAGATGGGCAATTGCTTATAAATTCCCAGCTGAAGAAGTTGTAACAAGATTAACAGGCATTGAATTAAGTGTTGGTCGTACAGGGGTTGTAACACCGACTGCAGAGCTAGAGCCAGTGCGAGTGGCTGGTACGATCGTTCGTCGTGCTTCTTTACATAACGAAGATTTAATTCGTGAAAAAGATATTCGAATTGGTGACTACGTTGTTGTGAAGAAGGCTGGAGATATTATTCCTGAAGTTGTGAATGTTATTTTCGATAAGCGTACTGGTGAGGAAGAAGAATATCATATGCCAACGCATTGCCCAGCATGTGAGAGTGAACTAGTTCGTTTAGAAGAAGAGGTAGCACTTCGTTGTATAAATCCAACTTGTCCTGCTCAAATTCGAGAAGGGTTAATCCATTTCGTTTCAAGAAATGCAATGAATATTGATGGACTTGGAGAACGTGTCATTACACAACTCTTTGAGGCAGATTATATTCGTACATTTGCTGATTTATATTCGTTGACGAAAGAGCAATTATTACAGCTAGAACGATTTGGAGAAAAATCAGCAACGAATTTAGTACAAGCAATTGAGAATTCTAAAGAAAACTCATTAGAGCGATTATTATTCGGTCTTGGTATTCGCCATGTTGGAGCGAAAGCGGCACGTACATTTGCAGAGCATTTCGAAACGATGGATGCGCTTGTGAAGGCAACGGAAGAAGAACTAAAAGCAATTAATGAAATTGGTGAAAAAATGGCTCAATCCGTAGTAACGTATTTCGATAATGAAGACGTATTAGAGTTATTACAACAATTTAAAGAATACGGCGTGAACATGACATATAAAGGCATGAAAATTGCTGATTTACAAAACGTTGAGTCGTACTTCGCAGGAAAAACTGTCGTTTTAACAGGGAAATTAGAAGTTATGGGACGTAGTGAAGCGAAGAAAAAGATTGAGGCATTAGGTGGAAAAGTAACAGGAAGTGTTAGTAAAAGTACAGATTTAGTTGTTGCAGGTGAAGCGGCGGGTTCGAAATTAGCACAAGCGGAGAAACATAATGTCGAGGTTTGGAATGAAGAGAGGTTCTTACAAGAGCTAAATAAGTAAGAGGTGCAAACTTACCATGAAAAAAATAGCATTAGCGGTATTAAGCCTTGGCCTACTTGTAAGTGGGTGTAGTGCAGGTGCCGATAAAGATGAAAAAGTGGTTGAGAAATCGGGGAAAGCAAAAGAGCAAGCAATCGTCCCGAATTACTCTATTTCGGATGAATATTATAAGACGACTATTCCATTTGTGGGAGGAAACGCACGTGGCTTAGTTGTGCAAGGAGTAAGTAATCGTCTTGATATAGATGAATTTGAAACAGGATTAATGCGTATTGCGAAAGAATCATTTAGTACGAAAGATAATGTTTTCAAAGGTGGAAAATCCCTAACTACTCAGTATATACAGATGCTTGTTAAAAGAAAACGTACAGATGCAGAACAAAAGGAACTAGAAGATACATTAAAAAAAGATGCGGTTAAATTCCCGAACATAGGGTTAAATCCTGCATTAGGTACAGGATCCGAATCATTAGAAGTGAAAAATAAAAAAAATCCAATATATATTTCAAATATTTTAGAGCATGATTATTATGTGAACAAAGGCGAAAAAGATGAGCGTAGTGGCATTGTAGTTGGATTAGCAATGAATTCGGTTCATTATTATGAGGAAGAGCATGGGTACCCGCGTGAGGCTGCAATTTCGAATGAAAAGATGTTAGCTGAAGGGAAAAAAATGGTGCCAGAAATCTTGAAAGTTATGCATCAACAAGATCCTGAGACAAAAAACCTTCCGATAACATTTGCAATTTATCGTCAGGCTCCGAAGTCTTCGCTCGTGCCAGGTAACTTTGTTTCTTATGCGAATGTCGAAAAAGGTAGTGAAACGGTTGAGGATTGGAAACAAATTAATGAGAAATATTATTTGTTCCCATCTGAACAAGCGAAAACAGATAATAAACGTGAAGACTTGGCGAGAGTATCAAACTTCAAGGCAAAATTAAGCGATTATTTCCAAGGTGACTATACAGCTGTTATCGGTACTGGTATGTATAGAGACGATGAATTAAGAGAAATAAAGCTTGATATTCCTGTCCAGTTTAATGGGAAAGCAGAAATAATTGGCTTTACACAATATGTAGCCGGGCTTGTTATGGAATACTTCCCGAATTATATGAAAGTACAAGTAACGATTAAATCTGTAGAACGTCCAGAAGCGATTATTATACGTGAGGCGAAGCAAGATGAGCCGTATGTGAAAATTTTAGATTAAATAGAAGGGCCGTTCCTTTATGGAACGGCTTTTTTTCTTGGGTAATTTTGTTATAATTTAAAATGTTATAAATAATGGGGTAAGGGGTAAAGCGCATGGACGAATTAAGTTTTCAAGTCATTATTTTATTAATCGCATTCGGTTTTTTAGCAGCTTTTATTGATTCAGTTGTTGGCGGTGGAGGGTTAATTTCGCTTCCGGCACTTATGTTTGTTGGTTTACCGCCAGCTTCGGCAATTGCAACGAATAAATTAGCTGCAACGATGGGGACGTTTACGAGTGCGATTTACTTTATTCGATCGGGAAAGGTCGATTTTAAAATTGTAGGAAAGTTAATCCCATTAACTGTTATAGGAGCAGTAGCAGGTGCTTTAGTAGTAAAGTTTATTCCTCCAGATATTTTACGTCCGTTAGTGCTTGTAATGTTGGTATTTATTGCTATTTATATTATTGCGAAAAAGGATTGGGGAAGTGTGTCTACCTATAAGAAGATGACGAAAAGAAAAACATTAATATTTTTCTTTGTTATTTTAATGATAGGGTTTTACGATGGATTTTTTGGACCAGGGACGGGATCCTTTTTAATTTTTGCATTTTTATTAATTGGTTTGGATTTTATTCAAGCGGCAGCATCTGGAAAACTTTTGAACTTTGTTAGTAATATCGTATCGTTAATCACTTTTTTATTTTTAGACGTAATTCATTTTGAATACGGTATTATTATGGGGTTATCGATGATTTTTGGCGCTTATTTTGGATCGAAGTTTGCAGTTCAAAAAGGTGTTGGATATGTAAGGACTTTATTTTTGTTAGTAACTATTTTATTGATTAGCAAAAACGTTTTGGAATATACTCATATTTTGTAGAGTTATACATTTGTATAACTCTGTTTTTTTATTATATTTTAAAAATTAATTAATTTTTAAAATATAAGTCTAGGAATATTTGAATAAATCTAAATTATCGTGTAGAATAATGTTGTAAAATGTAAACGTTTTTCTAAGGGGAGGCTAAAAATAATGGTAGTAGCATACAAACATGAGCCATTTACAGATTTTTCAGTGGAGGCTAACAAATTAGCGTTTGAAGAAGGTTTAAAGAAAGTAGAATCTTATCTTGGGCAAGACTATCCATTAATTATTGGGGGAGAAAAAATCACTACAGAAGACAAAATTGTTTCTGTAAACCCTGCAAATAAAGAGGAACTTGTTGGTCGTGTTTCAAAAGCAAGCCGTGAGTTAGCTGAAAAAGCAATGCAAGTAGCGGATGAAACATTCCAAACTTGGAGAAAATCAAAGCCAGAAATGCGTGCAGACATTTTATTCCGTGCTGCAGCGATCGTTCGTCGTAGAAAACATGAATTCTCTGCTATTCTTGTAAAAGAAGCAGGTAAACCATGGAATGAGGCAGATGCTGATACAGCAGAAGCAATCGACTTTATGGAATATTATGGTCGTCAAATGTTGAAATTAAAAGACGGAATTCCAGTAGAAAGCCGTCCAATTGAATATAATCGTTTCTCTTACATTCCATTAGGAGTAGGTGTTATCATTTCTCCTTGGAATTTCCCATTCGCAATTATGGCAGGTATGACAACAGCTGCTTTAGTTTCTGGTAACACAGTATTACTAAAACCAGCTAGTACAACTCCTGTAGTAGCAGCGAAATTCATGGAAGTATTAGAAGAAGCTGGCTTACCAGCTGGCGTAGTAAACTTCGTACCAGGTAATGGTTCTGAAGTTGGTGACTACTTAGTAGATCACCCTCGTACACGTTTCATTAGCTTCACTGGATCTCGTGATGTAGGTATCCGTATTTATGAGCGCGCGGCGAAAGTAAACCCAGGCCAAATTTGGTTAAAACGCGTTATCGCTGAAATGGGCGGTAAAGATACAATCGTTGTTGATAAAGAAGCAGATCTTGAATTAGCAGCTAAATCTATCGTTGCATCAGCATTCGGATTCTCAGGACAAAAATGTTCTGCATGTTCTCGTGCAGTAATCCACGAAGATGTATACGATCACGTATTAAATCGTGCTGTTGAATTAACGAAAGAATTAACAGTTGCTAACCCAGCTGTATTAGGTACAAACATGGGTCCTGTTAATGACCAAGCTGCATTTGATAAAGTAATGAGCTATGTTGCAATTGGTAAAGAAGAAGGTAGAATTTTAGCAGGTGGCGAAGGAGACGATTCTAAAGGCTGGTTCATCCAACCAACAATCGTTGCTGACGTTGCAGAAGATGCTCGCTTAATGAAAGAAGAAATCTTCGGACCAGTAGTAGCATTCTGTAAAGCAAAAGACTTTGACCATGCACTTGCAATTGCAAACAATACAGAATACGGTTTAACAGGAGCAGTTATCTCTAACAACCGTGACCATATTGAAAAAGCACGTGAAGACTTCCATGTAGGTAACTTATACTTCAACCGTGGATGTACTGGTGCAATCGTAGGATACCAACCATTCGGTGGCTTTAACATGTCTGGTACAGACTCTAAAGCTGGTGGCCCTGACTACTTAGCGCTTCACATGCAAGCAAAAACTACTTCTGAAACTTTATAAGAAATAGTAGAAGAGATCTTCGCAGTCTGCGAAGATCTCTTTTTTTTGAAAAACTTTCTATATGTGGAGTAAGATAGGTGTCAGTAGAAAAACTGATTAAGTATTAAGGTTTATTTCAGTAAAATAAGGTATATTATATTTGTTGAATAGATTCTCTTTAAAGAGAAGAAAAGTAGGTGAACAAAGTGGGAAAATATCAATTGGATTACAAAGGTCAGGTAGCTGTCGCAAAGTTCCATGAAAAACAGACGCCTGTCAAATTTGATAAAAAGCAGCAAATTGAAAAATTGCGTGCGGAGTATTTGAAAAAGAAACAAAAACAAACAGATAAATAATAGGGGAAACTAGTTCGAATTTAAAATGCTATATATTACCATTAGGCAAATAGAACTAGCTAAACCCTATTCATATCGGGATAAACATGTAAATAGAAATAAAACAATGAGAAAAGTTGACTTATTAGTCACATTTTTTTGTATTCATTTTAAGGATTTCCTGTATAATACAATTTGAAAGAAAATCTATGGTTTGACAAGAAACACTCTTTTCGGTTTTGCTCACTGAAGAGAGTGTTTTTTTGTAGCTAAAAACTCCTCTGTACTCATTACATTTGCATATACGCCATTTAAACTAGCTAAAATTGTATTATGAATATAAACAGCGGGTATCGTAGCATTCTTAAAAGAAAGATCTTTTGTCGCACAAGCATCATGTATAACAGTACATTGCAAGCCGAAATCAAAGGCAGCCCTTACGGTAGCATCAATACACATATGAGTCATCATCCCGCATATGACGAGGTGCTCAATATTTAAACGTTGTAATTGCTCTAGAAGATCGGTTTCGCGAAAACTATTTGGATAATGTTTGAGTATAACGGTTTCTTCTTTAAGTGGGCGTACGCTTTCATGAATATGTACACCTTCTGTATTGGGGAGGAAAAAAGTAGCGTCCTCTTTTATTGCTACATGTTGGATATGAAAAATAGGTTCGTTTTTCGTTCTAAAGAATTGTAGTAGCTGACTAGCATATTCGCTTGCTTCTACTGGATTACGCAATTCCATTTTTCCATGTGGAAAATAATCATTTTGAATATCAACGAGTAAAAGAGCTGTTTTCATATATTTACCTTCCTCCAATTTCATATTCAAATAATGGTATTCAATTAGTAGAGAAGATTATCCTTTTAAAAAATATGCAAGAGGAGAATTTTACATAACTTTAAAGATTACTATTTTTTCTTGAATTTTTCATCTGAAAATTTTAATAAAGAAATAATTAATATTTTTCTAAAAAATGTATTGACTCTTATTATTCTGAGTTCTATAATGAGAATTAATTAAACGACAATTAAATCGATACATTCTTATCCAGAGAGGTGGAGGGACTGGCCCTACGATACCTCAGCAACGGGTTTTTTAATACCGTGCTAACTCCAGCAAGCCTATGAAAGGCTTGGAAGATGAGAAGATGTGACCGAGTACATATAAGTGCTCTCCTTCTTATCTTTATGGTTGATAAGAAGGAGAGCACTTTTTATTTTACCTCGAGAGCTCTGCTTCAAGTTTTCACAGCATATAGGAGGGGAAAAAATGATTTCTTTTAACAATGTAAGTAAAGTATATGAATCAGGTGGGCAATCTGTTCATGCGGTGGAGGATGTAACGTTATCAGTTGAGAAAGGCGAAATTTTTGGCATTATCGGTTTTAGTGGCGCTGGAAAGAGTACATTATTACGCCTAGTAAACATGTTAGAGAGACCAACGGCAGGAACGATTTCAATAGATGATAAAGATATTACATCATTATCGACGAAAGAATTACGGAAGCTAAGACAAAGAATCGGGATGATTTTTCAAAACTTTAATTTATTTAATTCAAGAACAGTGTTTGGGAATATTGCTTATCCATTAAAGTTAGCAAAAGTACCAAAGAATGAAATAAAAGAAAGAGTAAATGAATTGCTGAAGTTTGTAGGGTTAGAAGATAAAGCAAACAATTACCCAGAGCAGCTATCAGGTGGACAAAAGCAGCGTGTAGGTATCGCTAGAGCACTTGCAACATCACCAGATATTCTTATATGTGATGAGGCAACATCAGCTTTAGATCCAGAAACAACGACAGAAATTCTAAACTTATTAAAGAAAGTAAATCGAGAATATAATTTAACAATTCTTCTTATTACACATGAAATGCATGTTGTGAAAGAAATTTGTCACCGTGTAGCTGTAATGGAAAAAGGAAAAGTTATTGAAGAAGGAAAACTGTTTGATGTTTTCACACAACCAAAAACAACGACGACTCAAAACTTTGTACGTTCTGTTATTAATGATCATTTACCGGAAAGTGTTTTAGCGAAAATTCAAAATGGTGGTCAGATTTATCGCCTAACATTTACTGGTGAGGAAACAGGACAGCCGGTACTATCATATATCGCAAAAAACTATAATGTCGATGTAAATGTACTGTACGGAAATATTATTGAACTTCAAAATGTGCTATTTGGAAATCTTCTTGTAGAATTGCAAGGTGAACAGAGGGAAATTCAAAAAGCATTACAACATCTAAGACTGCAAGTGCAGCTGAAGGAGGTAGAAGCTCATGCGAGTTGATTGGAGTATATTTTGGCCGCGCATATTAGATGCGACGGGGGATACCCTCTTAATGGTAATTGTAACCCTTATATTCGCTACAATTCTTGGTATACCTCTAGGTTTACTTTTATATGTGACGAGAAAAGGAAACTTTTTAGAAAATAAATGGGTCTTTTCTATTCTTAATATTATCATTAATACAATTCGTCCAATTCCATTCATCATATTCTTAGTAGCTTTAAGCCCGCTAACAAGAAGTGTTATCGGAACGACAATTGGAACGGCGGCAGCAATTTTTCCAATGACGTTAGTTGCATCAATTGGTATCGCTAGAATGGTTGAAACAAATCTTGTTTCTGTTCCGAAAGGGGTAATTGAAGCAGCGCAAGCGATGGGTGCTTCACCAATTAGAATTGTTTTTGAAATCCTTGTACCAGAAGCGTTAGCACCATTAATTTTAGGTGTTACATTTATGACAGTTGGTTTAATTGAATTTTCTGCAGTTGCTGGGCTTGTCGGTGGTGGCGGCCTTGGTGATTTAGCAATGACATATGGTTATCAACGTTTTGATACATCAGTTATGTTCGTAACGGTCGTTTTACTTATCATTCTTGTACAGTTAGCTCAAAACTTAGGAAACTACTTTGCGAAAGTCTTTTTACGCAGATCATAAAAGGAAGAGGGGGAAAAGAGAATGAAGAAGATTTTAGCATTTGCATTATCAGCGATTGTAGGGGTTTCAGCATTAAGCGGCTGCTCAAGTGGAGACACAGGGGCAGGAGCGAAAGAAAAAGTAGTTCGCGTCGGTGTAACTGGAACGGATGGAGACGCTTGGGAAATTTTGAAGAGGAAAGCTGAAAAAGAAGGAATTAAAATTAAACTGGTTGAGTTCTCTGATTACACAACGCCAAATAAAGCGTTAGCTGATGGAGATATTGAATTAAATTCATTCCAGCATATTGCATTCTTAGAGCAATTTAAAAAGGAGCATAAGCTAGATATTACAGCTGTTGGTACAACGCAAATTGCACCAATGGGTTTATACTCTGAAAAACATAAGAAAGCAAATGAAATTCCAGATGGTTCAGAAATTGCGATTCCAAATGATCCGACGAACCAAGCACGTGCATTAAAACTTCTTGATGCAGCTGGGTTATTAAAGCTTAAAAAAGACTTTGGTCTATTTGGAGATCCAAGCGGCATTGCTGAAAATCCGAAGAAGTTAAAAATTACACCGGTTATCGCACAGCAAACACCTCGTGTATTAAAAGATGTAGCAGCTTCAGTTATTAATAACGGTGTTGCTGGTCAAGCTGGATTAGATCCAGCGAAGGATCCAATTTTCTTAGAAGATCCAAAGAATGAAAATGCGAAGCCATATATTAATATTTTCGCAGCTCGTACGAAAGATAAAGATGATCCAACACTGAAAAAAGTAATTGAATTATATCATTCAAAAGAAGTAACAGATGCAATTAAGAAAGAAACAAATGATGGTTCAATTTCAGTAGATCTTTCACTTGATGAGCTTGAAAAAATCGTAAAATAATGATTGGGTTTAATGGACTAACAGAAGGAACCCCTCCGCTGTTAGTTCGTTCAACATATAATCTACTTAACAAACAAAACAACCCTAATTCTGTACCTTCCAATTCTGTATAACATAGAATCCAATGTTTGTTAAGTAGAGTAATGGACCAGGAGTTTTCCTGGTCTTTTTTATGAATGAAAGTAGCTAGCGAATAGTAAGGTAATCCAAATTATAATAGGATAAGAAAATAAGCTGAAAGCGAGTGTAATTAAGAATTTATTTTTATGAATTAAGTGTTTTTGGGATAAAAAAAAGAAAATAGAAAAGATGGCAATGAAAACTGCGGATATTACGCCAGGGTTATAAGAACGGTAAATGAAAAACAAAATAATATGTTGAACAGAGTTGAAGAAAATTGCCCCTTGTATAAAAATAATCCAGTATATAGAAGACAAGATGTTTATTTGATATAGAAAGACGATAAGTAAAACAAAGAGAGTCAATATAGAAATCGCAATGGAAAATTGTTGACTAGTTATAAAAGTAATTGAAAATTGATTAGCAAGATATTGTGGCATTTGGAAAGATTCTTCAAGGTTATGAATGAGAAATAACAAGGGAATCTTCCAAAGCATAATAGTGGAATGTTTTTTAAACAACTTACATCACTCCAATATAGAGATAGAAAGCCTAGAAAGGCCCTCTATCCAGAGATATTCATTCAATTATAATACTTTTCAAATTATCTTCACGATGCCCTTGTTCTTTCGGATAAGCAGCTAGCTCCTCTTGTAAAATATTTAGTATTTGCTTAGCTGATTGCTGGATTGGGGCAGGTAACTCTTCTAATATATGCATACCTACTTTTATTTTTGTACGGATGACTTTCCTTAGTAGTTCTTCATGCATGTACGACACCTCCAAAACGAATGTTTAGTACATCATCTTCAAATTTTGCTCCTTGAATAGAAAGGTGTGTTAACGTTTTGGGTAATGTGATGTTTCGTTTAACAGAACCAGCACGAATGATAAGCTCGTCACCTTTTTGATTTAATGCAAGTTCACTTTTGTTAGAGAAGGGAATGGACAGAACGAAAATATACTCATCGCCATCTTTTTTTACATATTGAGTGCGACCGTTAAATTTTACTTCAGTAGGACAATAATCTTTTTTAAATAAAGCATCTCCAACGCGTTCTAACATAGGTAAGCCAACAACTTCTTGTTCAAACATTGGAGCTTCGTAAATAGGAAGTGGATCAAAACTATTTTGAATTAATGTTTTATATTTCTTTTGGGTATCTTTCCAAGCTTGAAAATAAGGATCGATGACAGTGTTAGGGATGACGCGGTTAATCATAATCGCATCTACGTTATAATCGTATAAATTTAAATACGTAAAGCTACGCTGAGCCTCTTTAATAACCATTTTTTCGGGATTTACAACGATGCGGATACTTGTTACGTCTCGGTTTGATAAAATATCTCTCATTTCTCCAAGTTGTTCAAGTGTATTTGTTAATTCGTCCATAATATCATCGGTTGGAAGGGGGACACCAAGAAGTGGTTGCGCTACAGGACGAACAACTTTTAAAACTTTTCTTTTAATAGGGAAGAGTTTTTCCATCCACCAGCCGAGCATGTCTGGAAAACTGAGCATGGCTAATGTTTCTCCTGTTGGGGCACAATCAATGATAATAACATCATATGTGTTTTGTTTATAATAATCGAGTACACGAAGTAAGCTAATTAAATCTTCCATACCAGGAAACATCGTTAACTCTTCTGTTGTAATATCATCAGCTGCTTTGGAAGTGAAGAGTAGTGTAATATATTTCTGTAATTTCCCCCAGCCTTTTTCCATTTCATAAATCGTATTAATTTCTTGTCCCCATAGGTTTTCACGAATTTCTAATGGTTCAGAAGATAGTTTTATACCAAATGAATCTCCTAAACTATGAGCTGGGTCTGTGCTCATTACTAAAGTTTTTAATCCTTGTTTTGCGCTTTGAAGTGCAGTTGCCGCTGAAATGCTAGTTTTTCCTACGCCGCCTTTACCTGTATACAAAATAATTCTCATCATTCATATCCCCTTTGTTTCGAGTATCGAATATTACGAGTGGCGAAATAAACGATTGAATAAAAACCCAGCTAGGGTTTTATTCAATCGGAATGTTTTTCATTTTAGGTGTAGAAACTTTTTCTTCTGTTTTTTGTTGTGATGTAGCAATGTGATTCATAATCTTTTGGAAGATCTGTAGTAAAAATGCTTTTTCTTCTTCCGATAATGCTTCTGTTACTAGGCTAAAGTAATGGGCTGCATTTTGTTTTACTTCTTGAACGAGTATTACGCCGTTTTCTGTTAAACGAATTAATACAATACGTCGGTCATTTTCATCACGGTAGCGTTCAATATATCCCTTTTTTACAAGGCGATTTACAACACCTGTCGTTGTACTCATTGGTATATCAAGAAGATCAGCAATTTTCGTCATTGTAATATCTGTATTTCGTTCCATCCAAAGTAAACAAAATACTTCTGTTTTAGAAAGTGTTAAATCTAGGCTTACCCATTCTTCAGGATAGAAAAGTTTCTTGGCGTTATCTAGCAGTAAGTCTAAAAAATGTTCATATTGCAACAATTAATTCCACTCCCGTATATTTCGAGGTTCGTAATATTTATTTTTATTTTATGTAGAATAGAAATAATTGTCAATGATTTTAATTGTTTTTTCAGATTAGGCAGAAAACTTTCTTTAAAATAGTATTCTTTTATGATAGATTTATAAATATAAAACTAGAATTTACATAAAAATCCATCATGGTAAATATACTTATCTATAATGGATGTACTGCTAACGAGGGGGAGAACGATGAGAAGACGTAATACGCAAGCGTTCACGTTTTTAGCATGGACTTCATTTGTTTGTGCGCTTTCAGGTATGCTAATTGGTATTTATACGCTAGATGAAACGCTTAGTGTAAAAGGATACTATTTAATTGGAACATTATTTTTAACGATGTCTTGTTTTGTATTACAAAAAACAATTCGTGATAATGAAGAAGATAACGAGAGATTTCCGAAAAATAAACCGTTAGATAAAGAGTAAATCGTAAAGAAAGGCGTTTGCCTTTCTTTTTTTATGTAAAAATGGTGTAAGTACCGTGTGTTGACTTGCTTGAAGTACTGAAAATTTGGTATCATCAATAGTATTGTAGATTGAACGATATATTATGGAGGTGGCCTAGCCGTGTCAAGAATTTCCGTTGAGAATGTAAAGCACGTAGCACATTTAGCACGTCTTGCAATTACTGATCAAGAAGCAGAAAAATTTCAAAAACAACTAGATGCAATTGTTACTTTTGCAGAACAGTTAAATGAATTAGATACAACAAACGTAAAACCAACAACTCATGTATTAACTATGAAAAATGTTATGCGTGAAGATGTACCAGAAAAAGGTTTACCAGTAGAAGAAGTATTAAAAAATGCACCGGATCACAAAGATAATCAAATCCGTGTTCCAGCAGTATTAGAATAGAGGAGGGGAATTTCGATGTCATTATTTGATCATTCAGTATCAGAGTTACATAAGAAGTTAAACAACAAAGAAATTTCCGTTACGGATTTAGTAGAAGAATCTTATAAACGTATTGCGGATGTTGAAGATAACGTAAAAGCTTTTCTTACATTAGATGAAGAAAATGCACGCGCGAAAGCGAAAGAATTAGATGCAAAGATTGGTGCTGAAGATAATGGTTTATTATTCGGTATGCCAATCGGTGTAAAAGATAACATTGTAACTAACGGTCTTCGTACAACTTGTGCGAGCAAAATGTTAGCAAACTTCGATCCAATTTATGATGCGACAGTTGTGCAAAAGCTAAAAGCTGCTGACACAATTACAATCGGTAAATTAAATATGGACGAGTTCGCAATGGGTTCTTCAAATGAAAACTCAGGTTTCTACGCTACGAAAAATCCATGGAACTTAGATTACGTTCCAGGCGGATCTAGTGGTGGTTCTGCAGCAGCTGTAGCAGCAGGAGAAGTATTATTCTCTCTAGGTTCTGATACGGGTGGTTCTATCCGTCAACCAGCTGCATATTGCGGCGTTGTAGGTTTAAAACCAACCTACGGACGCGTATCTCGTTACGGATTAGTAGCATTTGCATCTTCACTTGACCAAATCGGACCGATTACACGTACAGTAGAAGACAATGCATACTTATTACAAGCTATTTCAGGTCTTGACCGTATGGATGCAACTTCTGCTAACGTTGAAGTAGGAAACTACTTAGCTGGTTTAACAGGCGACGTTAAAGGTTTACGCATTGCTGTACCGAAAGAATACTTAGGAGAAGGTGTTGGCGAAGAAGCTCGTGAGTCAGTACTAGCTGCTTTAAAAGTATTAGAAGGTATGGGCGCAACTTGGGAGGAAGTGTCTCTTCCACACTCTAAATACGCTCTAGCAACGTATTACTTATTATCTTCTTCTGAAGCATCAGCTAACCTTTCACGCTTTGATGGCGTACGTTATGGTGTTCGTTCTGATAATGTGAATAACTTAATGGATCTTTACAAAAACACACGTAGCGAAGGCTTCGGTGATGAAGTAAAACGTCGTATTATGCTTGGTACATTTGCTCTTAGCTCTGGTTACTATGATGCATATTACAAAAAAGCACAACAAGTACGTACATTAATTAAAAACGACTTTGAAAATGTATTTGCTAACTACGATGTTATTATTGGACCAACAACGCCAACTCCGGCATTTAAAGTGGGCGAAAAAGTTGATGATCCAATGACAATGTATGCAAATGACATTTTAACAATCCCAGTAAACTTAGCAGGCGTTCCAGCGATTTCTGTTCCATGTGGATTCGGTGCTAACAACATGCCACTTGGTTTACAAATTATTGGTAAACACTTCGATGAAGCGACAATTTACCGCGTTGCACATGCGTTTGAGCAAGCAACAGACCATCATACAAAAAAAGCAAGTCTGTAAGGAGGCGAGCATAGATGAATTTAGAAACAATTATTGGTTTAGAGGTTCACGTTGAGTTAAAAACAAATTCGAAAATTTTCTCTGCGAGTCCAACAGAATTCGGAGCGGAACCAAATACACAAACAAGTGTAATTGACTTAGGATACCCAGGAGTACTTCCTACTTTAAATAAAGAAGCAGTTAACTTTGCAATGAAAGCTGCAATGGCATTAAACTGTGAAATCGCAACAGAAACAAAGTTTGACCGTAAAAACTATTTCTATCCAGATAATCCGAAAGCTTACCAAATCTCTCAGTTTGATAAGCCAATTGGTGAAAATGGTTGGATTGAAATCGAAGTAGACGGTAAAAAGAAACGTATCGGTATTACACGTCTTCATTTAGAAGAAGATGCTGGTAAATCAACGCATACAGCTGACGGCTCATTAGTAGACTACAACCGTCAAGGTATGCCTTTAATTGAGATCGTATCTGAGCCAGATATGCGTACGCCAGAAGAAGCATATGCATACTTAGAGAAGTTAAAATCAATCATTCAATACACTGGCGTATCTGATTGTAAGATGGAAGAAGGTTCCTTGCGTTGTGATGCGAACATTTCCCTTCGTCCAGTTGGACAAGAGAAGTTCGGTACAAAAGCGGAACTGAAAAACTTAAACTCTTTCACTTACGTACAAAAAGGTCTTGAGTTTGAGCAAGCTCGCCAAGAAAAAGAATTATTATCTGGTGGTATCATCCAACAAGAAACACGTCGTTATGATGAAGCAACGAAGAAAACAATCTTAATGCGTGTGAAAGAAGGATCTGATGATTACCGTTACTTCCCAGAGCCGGACTTAGTTGAACTTTACATCGACGATGAGTGGAAAGAAGCAGTTCGTGCTTCTATTCCAGAACTTCCAGATGCACGTAAAGCTCGCTATGTTGCAGAATTAGGCTTACCAGCTTATGATGCACACGTATTAACATTAACGAAAGAAATGTCTGATTTCTTTGAAGCAACTGTTGCAGACGGTGCTGATGCGAAATTAACATCAAACTGGTTAATGGGTGAAGTACTTGCATACCTAAACAAACAACAAAAAGAATTAAAAGACGTTGCATTAACGCCTGCTGGTTTATCTAAAATGGTTCAATTAATTGAAAAAGGTACAATTTCTTCTAAAATTGCGAAGAAAGTATTTAACGAATTAATTGAAAAAGGTGGAGACCCAGAAGAAATCGTTAAAGCGAAAGGCCTTGTTCAAATTTCTGACGAGGGTACACTTCGTAAAGTTGTAACAGAAATTCTTGATAATAATGAGCAATCTATCGAAGACTTTAAAAACGGTAAAGACCGTGCAATTGGCTTCTTAGTTGGTCAAATTATGAAAGCTACAAAAGGGCAAGCAAATCCACCGCTTGTTAACAAAATCTTACTTGAAGAGATTAATAAGCGATAATAGTAGTAACTTTTAAAGATTAAGCAGAAAAACACCCGTACATGGGTGTTTTTCTAGGTTAATCAAACGTTTGTTTAAATGAGAGAAAATTATTTAAACAAACGTTTGATTAACTGTCAAAAGTGGAAAAATGTTTGTATAGCAACTATGGTATGATAGTTGCAAAAAGGTGGGAATAATGATAAATCTAGAAATAGAGGTTTTTTCATCTCATGAAATAATAGATAATTATTATTCGTTATATGTAAATTGTTGTGAGGAAATAGATGGACATAAATTTTTTGTCAAATAAAACAAAACCATTGAAATGAATATTTACTTTTGATGGGCTACACGAATCGGGTTCTTACTGCCTGTTTGAGCGAGATAAAAGAAGGATAGGAAGATGAGAGGAGGTAGGCACGGGAATACTGAATAGAAGTTCGGTATGTTCTTTTTTGATACATAAAGAAATTTCCTGTGCTAATAAATGATGAAGCGAGCAAGAATTATTTATAATCCTACTTCTGGGCGTGAGCTATTTAAGAAGAGCTTACCAGAAGTATTACAAAAATTAGAACAAGCTGGATATGAAGCATCTTGTCATGCGACAACGGGTCCTGGAGACGCAACTGTGGCGGCGAGGCAAGCTGTAGAGCGTAAATTTGATGTTGTTATTGCGGCTGGTGGTGACGGCACGTTAAATGAAGTCGTAAACGGTCTAGTTGGTCATGAATTCCGTCCGAAATTTGGAATTATTCCAGTTGGAACGACAAATGACTTTGCACGTGCAATCGGTGTACCTCGTTCTATTGAAGAGGCAGCGGATATTATTTGTGAAGGAAAAACTGTGCCATTAGACCTTGGTAGAGCAAACGATACATATTTTATTAACATCGCTGGTGGCGGTCGTATTACAGAATTAACATATGAAGTACCAAGTAAGCTAAAGACTGTATTAGGACAACTTGCTTATTATTTAAAAGGTATCGAAATGCTACCATCACTACATCCAACATACGTTGAAATTGAGTATGATGGAAAATTACTACAAGAAGAAATTACGATGTTTTTAATTACGAATACTCGTTCAGTGGGTGGCTTTGAAAAGGTAGCACCATATGCATCGATTAACGATGGCTTATTTGATTTATTAGTGCTGAAAAAAGGTTCGATTGCCGACTTAATTAAAGCTGCAACACAAGCGCAGCGTGGTGAACATATTAACAATCCAAAAGTACTATACACACAAGCGAACCGAATTAAAGTGCATTCACCAGATAAACTAATGATTAATTTAGATGGTGAATATGGTGGAGATGCACCGATGGAATTCGAAAATATGTATCATTGTCTGGAACTATTTGTTCCTGAACATCAAGAGGATGCCCTGTAAAGGCATCCTTTTTTATTTATACATATATGAACGTGTCCAAGGAATGGAATCACTAATCCCTTTTGTAAATACAAATTGATGTAAATCAATGTTACCAGTATAAAACGAAGCTGCACAAGCATTTAAATACAAGCGCCACATACGAATAAATCGCTCATCTTTTGTTTTACGTATTTCATCTAGTGTATTTTCAAAGTTTTCTGCCCAGTGTTGAAGTGTTTTACCGTAATGTCTGCGCAAACTTTCAACATCAACTATAAAGAAATGCTGATTAGTTATGTTAGTAATTAATTCATTAACGGCGGGGACGTATCCACCAGGAAATATATATTTCTCAATCCAACTATTAGTAGCGCCCTCTGTAGGAGAAGTAATACAGTGAAGAACGGAAATACCACCATCATTGAGTAATGCATTGACCGTTTCAAAGTACTCTGTAATGTGATCTTTCCCGACATGTTCAATCATACCTACACTAACAATTTTATCAAACTTTCGCTCGTGAATATCACGATAATCGAGTAAATTTACTTCAACTAAATCTGTGAGATTTTCTTTTTCGATTCTTTCTAGAGTTTTTGCATATTGTTCTTCACTTAATGTGACTCCCGTTGCTTTCACACCATATTGTTTTGCGGCAGCTGTAATGAGTTCACCCCATCCGCAACCAATGTCTAGCAAAGTATCTCCTTTTTGAAGGTTTAACTTTTTTAAAATATGATTTACTTTATTATGTTGAGCAGCTGTTAAGGAATCGGTTTCATTTTGGAAATATGCACAAGAGTATGTCATTGTTTCATCTAGCCATAATTTATAAAAATCGTTCCCAATATCATAATGATGGGCGATATCTTCTTTATTTTTTCGTTTTGAAAAATTCCATTTGCTTGTAAAGTATTGTAATTTGCTATTACCTAAAAAACTGTCTTTGTTTTTATAAATAGACTCAATCGCTTTTTCAAGGTTACCCTCTATTTCAATATCTCCATTCATATAAGCTTCACCAAATGCGATGGAGGGATCTTTTATTATCTCTTTTTTGGCAAGAGGTTTGTGGAATGTAATATGAAATTGAGGATTTCCTTCACCGTACTGTACAGTGTTTCCATCCCAAAGTGTAATTTGAACAGGATCTAAAAACAGATTTTCTAATGTTTTCTTATAAAATATTTCTTCAACCATATATAAACATCTCCTACTTAAAAAAAGAATTAGGAAACTATCATGATAGTTAATGAGGTTAAGTAATTAGCTAATTTTCAATAAGATGAGAGTAATTTTACGCTTCTGTTACGTAATAGTCAAACAATCCGATTTGTATTGTAAATTGGAAGTTAGTTTGATTTTCATGGTATTTTTACAATTCGTTTATTTTATATCCATACTTTATTGATACACTGGAGGAGATAAGAGACGAGAGGTGGGGTGTTATGGAGAAAGTAAAAGCAATACTATTTGATAAAGATGGGACATTAATGGATTTTCATTCAATTTGGATAAAAGTGGCTGAAGAACTTGTGGCTGAATGTATAAAATTATACCAACTGCCACAATCAATGCAGCCGACTTTATTAAAAGAAATCGGTGTGGATGGGGTATTTGTTCACCCACGTAGCGCAATAGCGGCAGGAACAAGCCTTGATGTGGCAAAGGGGCTTTGTAAGTATATTACGTCATCTAAAGAAGAGGAAATGCATGAATGGGTAAGTGAAAAACTGTTTGCCCTTATGTACGAGCATCGTTCTTACATGAAAATGACGGCAGATTTACCGAGAATTTTACAAAGCTTAAAGGATAGAGGATTTATTTTAGGTGTTGTCACGGCGGATGATTTTGCACCGACAGAATTATTTTTAAAACAGTATCAATTAGAGACCTTTTTTGATTATGTTGTAGCTTCAGATACATTTGCGGTACAAAAACCCGATAAAAGAATTATAGAATCCTTCTGTGAGAAATTTCATTTAAAGGCATGTGAAGTAGCGGTCGTTGGGGATACACCGACTGATTTATATTTAGCGAAAAATGGTGATTGCTATGCAATTGGAGTACTATCTGGTACAGGAGATCGTCAAACATTAGAACCACTTGCTGATTTAGTAGTACAGTCTGTTGGGGACCTTATTTCTCATTCAGGTGAGTTTGTTTGGGAAAAAGGAAAGTCTAATGTGTAAGAAAAATAAGTCTATAAAGACTCTTAATGAGTCTTTATAGACTTATTTTTTATGGCGAAATAGATGAATACTAGAAAAGAATATTGGCATACATTTTGCAATGAAAAGAGAAAACAATGTAAAGAAAAGGATGGGGTACGTAATGAATATAAAAAAATTTGCTAAAGTAAATGAACAAATTCCTGGACCGAAAGCAGCGTCTTTACTAGAACGCCGCCAAAATATAGTACCAAAAGGAGTAAGTAACGGCATCCCAACGTTTGTACAATCTGCAAATGGTGCTCTTGTTACTGATGTTGATGGTAATCAGTACATTGATTTCGCTGGAGCGATAGGAACAATTAACGTAGGACATTGTCACCCAGCTGTTAAAGAAGCGCTCCATAAACAAGTAGATCAATACATTCATACTGGCTTTAATGTCATGATGTATGAGCCATATATTGAATTAGCAGAAAAGCTTGCGGCATTAGCGCCGGGAAGTTTTGATAAGCAAGTACTATTTTTAAATAGTGGTGCAGAAGCAGTTGAGAATGCGGTGAAAATCGCTCGTAAATATACAAAAAGACCTGGTATTATTGCATTTTCTAAAGGTTTCCATGGACGTACATTAATGACAATGACGATGACAAGTAAAGTAAAACCATATAAGTTTGGATTTGGTCCATTTGCGCCTGAAGTCTATAAAGCACCATTCCCGTACGAATATCGCCGCCCAGAAGGATTAACGGAAGAGCAGTACGATAACTTTATGATTGAAGAGTTTAAGAATTTCTTCGTATCAGAAGTAGCACCAGAAACGATTGCAGCCGTTGTAATGGAACCTGTTCAAGGGGAAGGTGGATTTATCGTCCCAAGTAAGAAGTTTGTGCAAGAAGTACGCAATATTTGTTCAGAACACGGCATCTTATTTGTAGCGGATGAAATTCAAACTGGATTTAGCCGTACAGGAAAATATTTCGCCATTGATCATTATGATGTCGTTCCGGATTTAATTACGGTATCTAAATCATTAGGTGCTGGTGTACCGATTAGTGGTGTTATTGGGCGCAAAGAAATTATGAATGAGTCTGCACCAGGAGAACTTGGTGGAACGTATGCAGGAAGTCCGCTAGGATGTGCGGCAGCATTAGCAGTACTTGATGTAATAGAAAAAGAGAATTTAAATGATAGAGCGATAGAATTAGGAAAAGTCGTAATGAACCGATTCGAAGAGATGAAAAATAAATATAATTGCATCGGTGATGTGCGCGGTTTAGGAGCAATGTGTGCATTTGAGCTCGTTCAAGATCGTAAGACGAAAGCACCTGATAAAACGTTAACAGCTAATTTATGCACAGAAGCAAATAAACGCGGCTTACTTCTACTATCAGCAGGAACATACGGTAATGTTATTCGTGTGCTAATGCCATTAGTGATTACAGATGAGCAACTGGAAGAAGGATTAACAATCATTGAAGAATCGTTGCAAGTCTGTTATGAGAAAGCAAATATTGCTCGTGTTTAAAAGTTAAATAATAAAACAGCAAACATTCTAGCTGACTCTATATAAAATGCAGAAAATTCGATTTATAATAAAGGTAGTGAAGTGAATCGACGGATTGGAAGTTAGGGGTGGCTAGGATGGTTGCAGAAAAGGAACGAGTGTTAATGGATTTACAAGATGTATTTGAATATGCGTTTGACGAAATTTTTGTGACTGACGAAAAGGGAATCGTTGTACGTGTAAATAGTACATGTGAAAGGCACTATCAATTGGCTGCAAAAGAGTTAGTAGGTAAACATGTAAAAGAATTGCAGAAAGATGGTATCTTTTATCCATCAGCAACGTTAGAAGTAATTGAAAAAAAGAGGCCAATCGAACTCGTTCAGACGACAAAATCAGGAGAGTATTTACACGTTCGTACAAGACCTGTTTTTGATGAAGAGGGCAATTTAAGAAGAGTAATTAGTTACTCTCGTGATCTTACAGAACTCTATCAATTACGTCAAAAGGTAGAAGAAATGGATAATCAGTTAAAAACATATAAAAAAGAATTAAGAGAAACATATGAACATGAAGGACTTATTTTTAAAAGTATCGCTATGCAAAAAATAGTCGAGACAATCAAGAAAGTATCCGCGGTAGATAGTACGGTTCTCGTTTTAGGTGAGACAGGAGTAGGAAAGAGTCGATTGGTGCGTCATTTACATGAAGTGAGTAACCGGAAGAATGAAAGTTTCTATGAAATTAACTGTGCGGCATTGCCGACAAATTTAATTGAATCAGAGCTTTTTGGATACTCAGGCGGATCCTTTACAGGTGCGAATCGTGAAGGGAAAAAGGGACTATTAGAATCAGCGCATAAAGGAACGCTATTCTTAGATGAAATTGGCGAAATGCCGCTTGAAACTCAAGCAAAGCTTTTGCAAGTGTTGCAAGAAAAAACGTTTCGCCCTATAGGCGGAAGAGAATTAAAAAAGGTGGATGTTAGAATTGTAGCGGCAACAAATAGAGATTTAAGTATGATGGTGAAACAAGGAACATTTCGGAAAGATTTATATTATCGTCTGAATGTCATTCCCATTGTAATCCCGCCACTACGGGAAAGAACAGAAGACATTTTGCCACTTATTTATCATTATTTACAACACTTTAACGAGAAATATGGTAGAAATGTAAAATTAGCGCCTAGCACATTACAAATGTTTGTTGGTTACCCGTGGGAAGGAAATAATAGAGAGATTGAAAATGTGATTGAGCGAATTGTTATAACTGCCGATGATATCGTTACGATAGAAGATTTACCAATAGCGATGCAAGAATCAACGGTTGAACAGTCCGGTCAAAGTCTCTATAAAATGTTAGAAGAAGTAGAACGGAATATTATTTTGAAAGCATATAAAACATATGGATCGAGTTATAAAGTAGCGGAGTTTTTAAAAATAAGTCAATCTGCTGCGACTAGGAAAATAAAGAAACTTATAGAGGAGGAAGAGAATATTGGATAAAAAAGCGACGTTTGTAAATGTAGAGAAAAAGGCGATGTATATAAATGGTGAGTGGATTACATTGCAAGAGCAAATCGAAGTAAATAATCCAGCAACGAAGGAAATATTTGCGACTGTACCAAAGGGCGGGGTAACAGAGGCAAAGCAAGCTGTTGATGCTGCGCATGAAGCTTTTAAATTATGGTCTAAGTTAACAGCGGCAGATCGTGCAGCGAAATTAAAAAAATGGTTCACACTTATTGAGGAAAATAAAGAAGAGATTGCAGCGATCATGACGAAAGAACAAGGAAAGCCCTTTGCAGAAGCGCTTGGTGAAGTGAATTATGCAAATAGTTTTGTTGAATGGTATGCAGAAGAAGGAAAACGCGTATATGGTGAAATGATTCCTGCTTCTCATCCGAATAAACGTATTTTAGTCATGAAGCAACCAGTTGGTGTTATGGCAGCTATTACGCCTTGGAACTTCCCGGCTGCTATGATTACGAGAAAGGTAGCTCCGGCGCTTGCAGCAGGATGTACAGCGGTTGTAAAACCTGCAAGTCAAACGCCGTTAACTGCGTTAAAATTAGCTGAATTAGCTCATGAAGCAGACATTCCAAAAGGCGTAATAAATATTGTAACAGGTAGTGCGAAAGCAATTGCTGATACGTGGATGGAAGATGGGCGTGTTCGAAAAGTGTCCTTTACAGGATCAACGGAAATTGGGAAAGAGTTAATGGCTAGTGCGGCACAAACGATGAAAAAGGTTTCACTTGAGTTAGGTGGTCACGCACCGTTTATTGTTATGAATGATGCAGACTTAGATAAAGCAGTAGAGGCAGTAATCGGTTCGAAATTCCGTAACGCAGGACAAACGTGTATATGTACAAACCGAGTATTTGTTCAGGAAGAAGTGTATGAAGCGTTTGTAGAGAAGTTTCAAAAGGCAGTAGGGCAGTTAAAAGTAGGGGACGGTTTCAGTGACGGAACGACTGTAGGACCACTTATTGACGAGAATGCAGTTTCAAAAGTACAAGAACATATTGAAGATGCTATTCAAAAAGGTGGAACAGTTTTATATGGTGGCCAAAAGGTTACAGAGCTAGATGGACACTTTATTCAACCAACTGTAATTGGATTAGCGAATGATACGATGCTTTGTATGAATGAAGAAACATTTGGACCAGTTGCACCTGTTGCGAAATTTAAAACGGTTGAAGAAGTAATTGAACGGGCAAACAATACGCCATACGGTTTAGCAGCGTACATTTTCACGAAAGACATTAGCCAAGCATTCCAAATTAGTGAAGCACTAGAGTATGGTATTATCGGTTTAAATGATGGCCTCCCATCAGTTGCACAAGCGCCGTTCGGTGGCTTTAAAGAGAGTGGCATTGGTCGTGAAGGAGGTCATTTCGGTATCGAGGAATATTTAGAAATTAAATATATTTCATTAGGACTATAAGTAGTATACTAGAATCTCTATAAGGTAACAGAGAAGGAGATTCTAGTATGGTATATTGGTTATTATTACTTGTAACAATTATTTTTGAAGTAGCTGGAACAATTGCGATGAAGTTATCAAACGGTTTAACAAAGCTCATTCCAAGTGTACTTATTTTTGTATTTTACGGAATTTGTTTCAGCGTGTTCGCCATCGTTGTAAAAAAGATTCATTTAAGTATTGCTTATGCAATTTGGTCTGGTGTTGGGACGTTACTTATTACGATTATTAGTGTGTACTTTTTTAAAGAGCACATTAGCCTATTCCAAGCATTTTGTATTCTTTTCATCGTGTTAGGAGTAATTGGGCTTAAGGTTTCATCTGCATCATAAAAGGCTATCTTCCAGTGTGGAAGATAGCCTTTTGCTTTTATTAAAACGCCCAATTACCTTTACGGAAGATTGGTTCATGTCTGCCATCAGCTGTAATGCCGTCGATATCAAGCTCAGCTGATCCAATCATGAAATCTTCGTGTGTAATACTAGCGTTTGCGCCATTTTCAGCAAGTTCTTCTTTAGACATCGTTTTTCCGCCAACTAAGTTAAATGCATAAGCATTTCCGATTGCAAGGTGGCAAGATGCGTTTTCATCAAATAGCGTGTTGTAGAATAAAATATTTGTGTTTGAAATTGGTGAATCATGAGGTACTAAAGCTACTTCTCCTAAGAAGTGAGAACCTTCATCTGTTTCTACTAAATGTTTTAAAGCTTCTTCTCCAACTTCAGCTTTATAATCTACGATACGTCCGTTTTCAAATGTTAACGTGAAGTTATCGATAATGTTACCTGCAAATGCTAACGGTTTTGTACTAGATACTTGGCCATTTACACCTGTTTTAAGTGGCATTGTAAACACTTCTTCAGTTGGAATGTTCGCCATAAATGGTACGTTCTTTTCATTTAAGCTACCAGCACCAGCCCATACATGTTTTTCTGGAAGTTCGATCGTTAAATCTGTTCCAGGACCTGTATAGTGAAGAGCTTTATAATGCTTTTCGTTTAAATAATCAACTTTTGTATGTAATGTTTTATCGTGTTCTTTCCATGCTTCCACAGGATTTTCTAAATCAGCACGAGTAGCTTTGAAAATAGCATCCCATAGTTTTGCTTCTTGTTCTTCTGGTGCAACGTCAGGGAATACTTTCGCAGCCCATTCTTTCGTAGGAACAGAAATGACACACCAGCTTACTTTATCAGCTTGTACGTAATCACGGTATACTTTCATTGCTTCACCAGCTACTTTATGAGCTGTTGAGATACGCGTTGGTTCTACACCTTTTAATAAATCAGGGTTTTCTGCATAAATAGACATAAATGCAGCGCCTTCTTTTGCTAATTCTTCACGAGCGTGTGCTTTCCAAGATGGGAACTCAGCGAATGCTTCTTCAGGAGCTAGATCGAACTTTAAGCGTGTTAACGTCTCATCATTCCAATCCACATATACGTGTTTTGCACCAGATTTATATGCTTTTTCTGTAACGAGGCGTACAAATTGTACAGCTTCAAGAGGTGCGCTAATTGATAATGTTTGTCCTGGTTGAATATTAACACCAACATTGACTGCAAGGGCAGCATATTTCTCTAACGTTTGTTCAAATGACATATGTATAATCTCCTTTAATTTGAAAGATTTCTTACTATATATAATACAAGAAAATTCAAAAAATATATATAAATATAGCGTAAAAAGAGAGCTCAAAATATATTGAGCCCTCATCGTTATTTAATCGAAGAAGCAAACTGTTCTACGGTCGTCGTATGGTGTATGCGAACACGCTTCATTTTTAACAATTCATCGGGTTCACCTTTTGTAATGAATTTTCCGGGTTTTGTTGTCGTCGCAAATTGATAATATTTCTTCGTTTCTGCAACGACTTTATCATCTACATGACCGAATGGATAAGCAACTGCGATAACGGGCTTACCTGTTATTTTTTCTAACTTTTCTTTTGATCCTTTTAATTCCTCTTCATAGTTTGTAATTTTCGGTAAGTCTGCATGCGTCGCTGTATGAGATTGCACTGAGAAAATGCCGGAATTGACCATTTCTTTTATTTCAGAAGTAGACAGTGATCCTTCTACATCAACGTTATCAACAATCATATATTCTGTTGCCGCCGGTTTAAATGTATCGTCTTTTAGCTTTTGTAAAACATGGAATGCATTCATATTATTTTTCATACCGTCATCAAATGTAACAAAGATAGGTTTATTTACTTTATTAATATCACCCCAACGTTCAAAAGTTAGTAATGTATAGCCGTTGTCTTTTAAATATTTCATTTGGGCTTCAAAGTTAGCAGGTGAGACGAATAAATCTTTAATGCCTTGTCCGTGATAATCATCGATTGCATGATACATAAGAACGGGAACCTTTTGTTCGAAAGTAATAGCAGCTTTTGTGAGTGGGATGCTTTTCCCATCTTCTTTTATGCCTATTGCTTCAATTTGGAACTCACCACGTTTTCCTTCAAATTCTTTTATATCAAAAGGAAGTGTAAACTGTTTCTCTTTTTCTTTAGAAGAAAAAGATTTAGTGTGTTCCTTTCCATCAGCAGTACGCCAAATTTTATATTGTACTTCAGTTAAAGTATCTTTTATATCTGTTATATGAATAGTAGTATTTGTAGATTCGTGTGTAATGGGCTGATAAGAAATTTTACCTTGTTCTTGCACAGTTTCTGTTTGTTTCTTAACTTCTTGAACCCTTTTCTCTTTTTTAGGTTCCTGGTTTACATTGCTAGTATTACAACCTGCTAGAATGGCAGATGTGCATAAAGCGATTGCTGCATATTTTCTCATAAAATCACCTTCTATTGTGTATTATGTTACATATTTATATTTAAAATCCCCACCGCTGTAAGAGAGGTGGGGACATACCCTTGTTCATCATAGCATTTGGAGAAAATGAGGGGAATATGAATTTTAGGAGGCTATTAAGGTAATAGATTAGTGACTTTGAATAGAGGTATTTTTTTGTTTCTTATTAGAATTAATAATAATATAACCTACTACAAAGATAAGAGGAATAATGAAGACATAGATAGGCATTCCCCATACATAATAGCTTTTTAGGGTTAAGACTAGTAAATGTAATAAATCGGCAAGTGCGTGAATTTTCATAAGGTCCTCCAATTAGTTTTTTTACAAATTATAACATTCGAAGTTTATTATTTGTATAATTTGGAAAGTAATTTAAGCTAATTTTAAAGTAATAAGACTTATGAATATGCAATTTTGTATATTGTTAATGAATTTTATTGAAATATAAGAATTTTAGACTATAATAAGAACGCTATAAAATTAAGTAAGAATGATGTACGGAGTGGAGAACAGAAATGAAATATAAAAAAATAGTATATATCCTTTTCATATCGCTATTTATAGTCGGTTGTCAAAGTGAAGTAAGTAAAGCAAACAGTGTGGAAGAGTATATTCCAGCGCATCTTATGAACGCGGAAGTTACGGCGGATATTATGACGCTAGAGATGGATCCAGATACTTTTAAAAAGGTAGGGAATATTGGTCAAAGAATGAGAGAGCATCTAGTGAATAATATGGAATGGTATTTAAAATACGTAGAAGAGCATGCAGAGAAAAAAAGTTTTCCATATCATCCTAATTTCGGTGTTACAAAAGAAGAGTATGAGTTTGTACTGAATGCAATTGATCAAAGTAAATTGGTTAATACAAAGGATGGAAAGCTGAAATTCAAGAAAAAAAGTGATCATGAAGTAGAGATTTTCTCAAATGAAAGTATAAAGCTTCTTAAATATATAGTTATTGATATGGAGAAGAATACAGTAAAAACATCTCTAGGCGAATGTGAATATTTTGGAGAAATATTGGCATCGCCAGAACAGAAGTTAACTGGTCCTTGGCACGGAAAACAATGGATGTTAAAAAAAGATGACTTAATATATATTTTTTCTTTAGGGAAAATGGAGACAAGAAATAAATCCATTATTGATATTTCGGTGAAAGGTAAATATAAGGGAGAAATTATTAATAAGGAAGAGGCATTAGAGTTTTCTTCAGTTTCTTAAATGATGATAATAAAAAATCACCTTGCTGTCTAAGCGAAGGTGATTTTTTTTATTAAATAAACAATCCAGCGATTGTCGCAGATAAAATAGAAGCAAGTGTTGATGCAAATAGCATTTTCCAACCAAATTTAGAAACAACGCTTCCTTGTTTTTCAGAAAGGGCACGGATTGTACCAACGATTGCACCAATTTGGCTAATACTTGCGAAGCTAATTAAGAATACTGTAACGATTCCAACTGTACGTGGAGATAATGTTGCTGCAACACCTTTTAAATCAAGTATTGCTACAAACTCGTTTAATACAATCTTCGTACCCATAATACCACCAGCTGGGATAATATCTTGAGTTGGAATACCCATTAAGAACGCGAATGGAGCAAGTATATAACCGAAGATTTGTTGTAACGTAACAGCATATCCCATTGCACCTGAAGCGGCACTAATTACGTAGTTTACAACTTCCATCACACCGATGAAGGCGATCATTAATGCGGCAACGATACCAGCTACTTTTAAACCGTCAAGTGCACCGTTAATCATTGCACCGATAAAGCTGTCTCCGAATAAAGTACGATCAAATTTCTGAACTACTTCGTCTTCTTTTTTCGTATCAACAGGTGTTAATAACGAACAAACGATTAAGCTTGAGAATAAGTTTAACGGAAGAGCTGCTAGTACATATTTCGCATCTAACATCATTACGTATGATGCTGTAACAGAGGCAGAAACTGAACTCATTGCAGAACAACAAATGATAAACATACGGTTTTTATTGAAATGTTGTAAATCATTTTTAATAACGATTAACGCTTCACTTGAACCAAAGAATACAGAGTTTACTGCGTGGAATGATTCAACGCGTGGTAAACCAGTGATTTTTGAAATGGCACCGCCGACAACGCGAACGATGAATGGTAAAACCCCTAAGTAACTAAAGATAGAAAGTAGTGCTGAGAAAAATACGATAATTAATAGTACGTTTAAGAAAAAGACAAAATCTCTTTGAATCCCATTAAAGAGAAAATCGACACCTGTCGTACCAAGTTTAATTAGTTTGTTGAAAACTTTACCAATGAAAATAATGATTTGTTGACCAATCTTTGTGCCAAACATAAACCAACCGATTAAAATTTGAAAACCAATCATAATAGCAATTGCACGGAAGTTGATTTTACTTTTGTTGTTTGACAAAGCAAAACATAAACCTAAAACGACAAGAATACCGATAATGCTCATTACATATTGCATGTAGTTGCCCCTTTCAGAAGTTCGTATAAAGTTTGTACATAAAACGCTCGTTATATTACTAAAAATAAAACAAGGAGGTTTTATGTCATACGTAAGATGTCTGACCTTTTAGAAAAATAAAAATAAAAAAAGACCCATATGGATTCACTTTCATCTATGAGAGAAAGCTAATCAATATGAGTCCTTTTTGCACATGGGCTAATATTCATTAGTTTTCCCCATAGTCCAGCAATTTAAGGTTGCCGGGTAGAAACTCTCGATCCATATTATCGAGTATATATGAGGTAACATCGTCCGTATTAAATTAGTAGTAGCGTAACATTAACGGAGAACTATCGTCAATAGCTTTTTTTCTTCCAATAGAAATAGACCATATAAGTATGATAAAATGTAACGCAGTGTTATGAAAAAGAGAGGTCGGAAAATGAGTACAAAAATGACGCCACCAGTTGAAAAAAACGAGTTTATAGATGTAGTATTTGAAGATTTAACACATGATGGTGCCGGTGTTGCGAAAGTAAAAGGCTATCCTATTTTCGTTAAAAACGGATTACCAGGTGAAGAAGCACAAATTAAAATTATTAAAGTAAAGAAAAACTTCGCATTCGGTCGTTTAATGAAGCTTCATACAAAGAGCCCATATCGTAAAGATGCAGAATGCCCAGTGTACAATCAGTGCGGCGGTTGTCAGCTTCAGCATTTAACATATGAAGGACAATTACAAGCGAAAGAAAAACAAGTACGCGACGTTATGCAGCGCATCGGCGGATTAAGTGATGTTCCTGTTCATCCTGTACTTGGCATGAAGAATCCGTGGGTATACCGTAACAAAGCACAAGTACCAATTGGAGAACGTGAAGGTGGACTTGTAGCTGGATTCTATCGTCAAGGAACGCATGACATCATTAATATGGAATCGTGTTTAATTCAAGCAGAAGAAAACGATACATTAATTCAAGAAGTAAAACGTATTTGTGAAAAACACGGGATTTCAGCGTACAATGAAGAGCGTAACAAAGGAACACTTCGCCACGTAATGGCTCGTTACGGACAAGTAACAGGGGAAATTATGCTTGTCTTCATTACTCGTACAGCAGAATTGCCAAACAAGAAAGCAATCATTGAAGAAATTGCAGCGAAATTCCCTGAAGTAAAATCGATTGTTCAAAACGTAAACACGAAACGTACAAACGTAATCTTCGGAGACAAAACGACAGTACTGTACGGATCAGAATATATTTATGACTTTATCGGTGACATTAAATTTGCGATTTCAGCACGTTCATTCTATCAAGTAAACCCAGAACAAACGAAAGTGCTGTACGATAAAACGTTAGAATACGCAAAATTAGATGGTAACGAAACAGTAATTGATGCCTATTGTGGAATTGGATCAATCTCCTTATTCCTAGCACAAAAAGCGAAAAAAGTGTACGGCGTTGAAATCGTCCCAGAAGCGATCGAAGACGCAAAGCGTAACGCAGCACTAAACAACATGACAAACGCTGAATTTGGTGTAGGAGAAGCAGAAGTAGTTATTCCAAAATGGTATAAAGAAGGCGTAATCGCTGACACAATGGTCGTAGATCCACCGCGTAAAGGTTGCGATGAGGCACTATTAAACACAATCATCGACATGAAACCAAAACGCGTCGTATACGTATCATGTAACCCAGCAACATTAGCACGTGATTTAAAAGTACTAGAAGAAGGCGGATATAAAACACAGGAAGTACAACCTGTTGATATGTTCCCACATACGACTCATGTGGAGTGTGTAGCTTGGTTAAGCCTTGAAGTATAGGGGTTTTATAATAATTGTTGATGGGTTTGACCACATTCTGACCACATCAACAATTATTTTATGATTTTAACGCCTCACTTAGCGCTATAGTGGCACTTTCTTGCATATCTAACGTAACATGACTATAGGTGTCCAATGTGGTCTTAATAGAATTATGTCCTAATCGTTCACTTACGATTTTCGGATTAATACCTAATTTAAGAAGAAGTGTGGCATGAGTATGTCGTAAGTCATGGAATCTAATTTTGGGAACTTGTGCTGTCTTTATAAATCTTTCAAAGACAGTAGTTAATGTTCTTGGATAGATTGGTCTACCATCTTCTCTACTGAAAACTAAGTCATTATCTTCATAAGCTTTACCGATAGCTAATTTAAATTCATTTTGTTTTGCTTTATAACTTTTCAACTCTTTACATAAGCTTTGATCAATCGCAATTAAGCGTTTAGAACCCGATGTTTTCGGTTCTGTAAATCGAAATCCTAATTCATCATAAATTAGAGTTTCAGTCACACTAACCTTACCTTCAACTAAATCTACATTTTTCCACTTTAAGCCTAGCAATTCACCTCTACGCATACCGGTATTAAGTGCAAGTAAAAATAAATGATAGTAAATAGGATTGTCAAATTTAGCGTATGTTAAGAAGGTTTTCGTCTCCTCAATTGACCACGTATTATTGACCACTTTTCGTGGACGAGGGATTTCTACATGTTCAAACGGGTTTTTATATAAAAGTTCCCATTTAACAGCATCTTCTAATGCCCCTTTTAAAATGATAAAAATGTACTCAATATATTTAGGAGATAACTCTTCATCAATTAGCGATTTAACAAATCGTTGTCCATGTAGAGGTTTTAAATCTTTCAGTTTATGTGAGCCAACTATAGGAATAATCCTACCGTTAACAGCTCGTCTATAATTAATGAATGTAGTATCTCTCACTCGTTGCTTAGCTGTGTTTTCAAGCCACTCCTGTAAATATTCACTGAGAGTAAGATTTTTATCATCAACTAGACTCCCAATATTAAACTGATGAATAAGTTCATTACACGCTCTTTCGGCTTCTTTCTTTGTTTTCAAGCCTGATACTGTTTTTTGTTTTCTTTTTCCAGTAAGAGGATCTCTTCCAATATCAATTGTAAATGACCACTTTTCACCGCGTTTTCTAAAATATCCTTTCATTATCCATACCTCCTTGAACTAATAGTATTCGAATAGTACAAATAATTCCAGTATTAGAAAAAGGAAAAAGTAACTCAGATGAGTTACTTTATGGTAAACTATATTCAACTGTATACGTCGGGTGGCTGGTTGCTATCCTTTCTCTTTATTTTAGAGAGAAAGGAGGTGACCCTTATGATGGAATATTTACTTTCTTTGTCTCAGGATTTACTCAAGGTATTCCTAACTATAGTTGTTACAGCTTATGCAAATAAGTTTGCTAACAATTTGTTTAAGAAAAGTAAAAGAGCCACCCCTCGCCGTCAGAAGCAGGGTAGCTCTAGAAGAAAATAAATAGCAACCTTACCACCTGATGGCGGCAGTTACTGAAGAGATGTTACAGCATCTCTTCTTTTATTCTATGCAATTCAGATAAGTGTCATACTCAATATATAGTAAATATATATTCACTATACAATGGTGATTCTAGTGCCTATATTACCATAGTCATATTTTTTGGTCAACGCAAATAGCGGGGATTGAGAATAAATTTATAATGGTCCACAAAATAAAGTTTCATGGTAAAATATATGTATCCATACTTCTAAGTCCGCACATGTTGCGGGCTTTTTTATTGATATAAAATCAGTATTTTAATCAAAAAGAAAAGACACCCTAGGGTGCCTTCCTCCGACTTGATAACCACTTTAATTTTAATAATATGTATTGGACGTCAATCCGAATATTATTTTACCATGTTAATTTGTTTTGTACATTGAGAAAAAAGAAAAAGAACCATACATAGGAGATTTTCATGTTATATTGAAATCACCTAGATTATTGTTGCACATGGAATCCCCTTTTCATGTGCTTTTTTATTTTAAAGATTAATGATGATTTTCTTCTTACTCCAGAAATTAGGTGTGAATTGTAATTTTAATTTCTCTCCTATAGGTTGTTCAAATACAATAGTTCCTGCTACTTGTCCATTAGGTGCAAGTTGACCAGCGCTTAATTGTGTATTCTGGTTAATTATAGACGGTACAGCTCTGGTGATATTGCCTTGACTATTCCTCATTTCAAAATCAAATGGATTGTATGAGATATCATCTTTACCGCCATTATAGATATTTACTGCTACCAATACGTATTCATAGCCTTGTTTTGGTTTAACAAATTCTCCGCCAGAAGATTTTTTCACATCAGTTACAGTCAATCTGTGATCACCCATTTTAATAGTCTCGCCAATCGAATATTCCTTTTTAGTATCTTTTTCAGCATCTTTAACTTTTTGCCCTTCAGTTGTAACCTCTTGAGCTTGGTGTTTAGTTTTCGGATCTCCAAATACTAGTATCAAAGCACAAAAAAATAAGAAAGAACCGACTAAAATGAAACTCCCCCATCCGATATACTCCCAAACCTTTGATTTCTTTTCAACTTCCACCCGTATTTCTCCCCTTATATATTAGATTTTAATAATAAAATAGTATCAAAATTTCCAGTATTTGAGTACAAGATATTTAGAATATACAAAAAAAGAGAGCTTCGCCCTCTAATTTTGGTTAACATAATGTGTAATTAAGCTGATACAGCAGCTTTATCTTTACGGAAGATACCCATTAATCCGCCGATTAATAATAATACTCCTGGTAATAAGTAAACGATAGAGATACAGATGAACCCGCCAATAGCAGCAATTGTCATCATGATACCGCCAGTTTTAGCATTCTTCTTAACTACTACACAGCCAACAATCCCTAAGATAGATAGAGCGACAGCTCCCCATCCTAAACCGATGATACTGTCCGCACCTTCAGCTTCAAACGCAGCTCCCATACCACCAATCATTAAAGCGATAAATGCACAAATAATACCAAAAATACCGCCAATAAGTCCTAATACAAATTCAGTTGTTCTTTTCAAAATTAACACTCCTATGTAATTATTGTAGATTAATTCTTACTTCTTTTTTAGATAAGAAATTAGGTTTGAAGATTAATTGGAGCTTTGGGTCATCTTTCTTTGTTTCGAAAGCGATAGTTCCAGTGATTTTTCCGTTTGGAGCTAATTTTCCAGAATTCAATTGAGTATCTTGATTAACCATTGTAAATGCTTGATCTACGATATTCCCATCACTATTTTGCAGGTTAAAATCGAATGGGTTGTAACTGATTTCTTTCTTCCCGCCATTCTCTATAGTTAAGTTAGCAATTACAAACTCTTGTCCTTCTTTAGGTTTGTCGAATTCGCCACCTTGAGATTTTTCAACATTAGAAACCGTTAACTTATGGTCTCCTAGTTGAATCGTTTCACCAACTTTAAACTCTTTACTATCTTCTTTTTTAGTATCTGTTTGTTCAGTTTTTTGATTGTTAGATACTTTTTTTGCAGTTTCTTCAGTTTCGCTACATGCAGCTAAACTCAAAGCTAATGCTCCTGTTAAAGCGATTGTACCTAGTTTCTTATACATGTTCTTTCCTCCAATTATGTAAAATGTAAGATTTCCGAGCTTATCATAGCAAACAATCTATCATAATATTGTCATATTTTGTCGAAGGAAAATAAAAAAAGAGAGCAAATAGCTCCCTTACTCAAATTGTAAAAAGATGAATATTTTACAATTTGAAATTGGAAATGATTTCTTTTATGATGAAATCAAATCATAGTATGTCTTTATTGTTTTGTAACATTTTCACGTATAAGGAAACCTGTTTTGCAAAACGACCTTGTTGACGCCCGTCAAGCTCCTCATAAGCTCTTTGGATATCATTGAATAATAATTCTAATAACGCATCTTCTTTTCTGTTCTCAAAATTAAGAAGAGCGTCTGTGGAGGTGTTGAAATACGACGCAAGTATCTTTAAACTTTCAAGGTCAGGTTCATGACGGTCGGTTTCCCAATTCTTGATTTGTCCGCGCGATAAACCTGTTCGCTCAGATAATTGCTCTTGCGTTAAATCAAAAGACCTTCGTAAACGTTTAATGTTTTGTCCGACTGTAGTTTTCATAGTTTGAGTATAATAATCGCCTTATTACTATACCATAATTGGTCGATATTCTGACTTTTAAATTTATAATCGGTATTTTTACAGACTTTTAAAAAATACATAGACAAACATTTGTTTGGTGGTAAAATATTCATATAGGGGGATTTGTTTGATGTTATACAAAATTACATATTTCATTCTGTCGAACATGAAAAACGTTGCTACAGAACAGTTTCTCAACTTTCTCAATATTTTTCAGATAACATTTCGCCTGAATTTTGGGAAATTTATGTTATTATGATAATAAAATACACGGAACGAAAAAAAGACTCACAGCGTGTGTAAGAGTGATTTGGCCCACTCTTACACCGTTCGCCCGACTCACAAGGGGGAACATCTGCCATAAGTCTCTTTTCGGTTACTACACGAGTAACACTTACATTATAACATGCCGATATTACTAAATCATTACTATGGTATGATTTTCCTGTTATTAGATTTGAGAAAAAGCGAAGCGTCTTTGTTCCAAATAGGAGGAGCAAAAATGAAGAAGTTAATGAAAGAGGTACGAGATTTTATTGATTCCAACAATATGGTTAGAAATGATTTAGCTACAAAAGTAGGGGTTAGTAATACAACACTCGGCAATGGACTAAACGGAAAATTCGAAATGAAATTTGAGAATTTTTTAAAGTTATTAAATGAAGTCTATGATAACCAAAAAGAAATTAGATTGAAAATAAAAAAATTCGCAATGAAATGCACAAGCGATTTAAATGTAAAAAAATCTCTTTTTTATTGTCAAGCAGCTGGGGAATATGACACTATTCAATATTTAATTAGAAAATATAAAGAAAACGAAAATTTACAAAGATATATTGATGTGTATGAACTTTTCAATAAGAGGAATCGTAATGAAGCACGTGGACAAGAATTAAGCAATTTGGTTAATGAACTGACGAAAATAGAAGATGTGGATCGTCAAATACTTATCGAAATGTTATTAACGGTGTGCATGTATGACCATGGGAATTATAGCGCAATGCTTCCACATGCTGATAATGCTAGAAACGCAATACCAAAAGTAAAAAATAAGTTTATAAAACAATGTGTAGAATTATATTTTTATGAGCGTCAAGCCTACATACAGCTTTTAAATAATAATATTAGTGAAAGCCGTAGAATAGCTAATAAAGTCGTAGAATCAAGTTTTAACGCTTTAATCACAAAAGCCACAGCATTATGTTGTATTGGAGAGTCTTATATATTTTCGGGAGAAATTTTTAAAGCTGAAAAGTACATCTTAGAATCTATTAGTTTATTAAAAGAAGTATCTTCTGCACAGAAAACAAGAAAATACAAATCGTTTCATACAACATTAGCTTTCCTTTACATAGAACATAACTTCAATCTCGATAAAATTGATTTTACAAAAATAGATAAAGCTGAAATTGCTTTTTTTGAGGCGAAATATGGTGATCGAACCCTTGCTATTAAGTTGTTAAATGAGTTATTAGAAGAGAATGGTAAATTAACTGGTTTCCAATGGTATTATTACGCTTACGCTAGACCAGAAAAAAGGACAGAATATCTTAATAATGCGTTGCTAGAACTTGCTAGAAATGGTAATATATATTATATGCAGGCTATTCGTGAAGCCTTAACGAAAGAGCAGGTGAGTTAAATGAAAAAAATTATTGCGACAATAATCTGTACTTTTGCCTTGTGCACATTAGTATACAAAACGGATACAAAAGTTAGTGCTAATTCAAATGTTACACCTACAATTCAATATATGATGACTGATCCCGGTGGGCTTTGAGCTTAAAATGGGTGATTTTAAAAAAGACGCTACTTCGGTAGCGTCTTTCGTGCATTATAGGCTATAAAACTTTTTAAGGAAGTAGTTAAAAGTTTTACATTTGTGAATTATTCACAAACTACACAGATAAAAACGGGGGTTTTAGGGATGAAAAAAGAGAACCTAGAAAATGTAACAGCAATAGAAGTATTGGAATTCGAATCACAATTATTAGATATTATGAAAGCGGCGCATGAAGGTGATGAAAAAGCACTAGAAATTATGTCGAGAATGAAACAGGCGATCGTTAGCTTCTAAAGCTATCAATCGCCTGTTATTTTCATTAAGTCTTTAAATAGTTTCATAATTTCTTTTTGTTTTTCTGGGTCTTTTTCTCTAAATTGAGTTATTAATTCTTCGAATTCATCTTGAGCACTTGCGTTAGGATTTTTTTCATCAGATTCTCCAAGTACGTAAGCTACAGATACATTTGCTAATCTAGCCACTTTAATTGCCATCTCTTTAGATGGTCCTTTTTCATTATTAATATTTTCCCACATAGATATAAGAGGTTTACTTACTCCTAATGCTTCAGAAAATTCTCTTTGACTCATTTTTAATATCTCAGTCCTAATTTCTTTTACCCTTCGACTAATCAATTCGTGATTCATTTTAAAATTCTCCCCCTCTACAAAATATAGACACTCCGCTATTGTAAGTTACTGTATTAGTAATACAGTAACTTTCTATATAAAATGTAACAGAAAAGTTAACTCTAAGACAACCTTTTGAAAAAATAAAAATTAGGGTTTACTTTAAGTTAACCTTTGTGTATACTCAAATTAACGAATTAAACAAAGGTGATGACATGATAAAACTTAATACAGAGAAGGTGAAAGCCTTAAGAGAACAACACGGTTATAGTCAACATTTTGTAGCCAAATACCTAGGTTATACACATAAAGGTGCTTATTCCCTACTGGAATCTGGTGATAGACAACCTAGTGTATCTAAATTAGGAATGTTAGCTAAGTTATATGAAATAAAAGTGGATGATTTACTAGTTGGTTAACTAATAGTTATCTTATTTTTTTAGCTAAAGGTTAACTTTAATTTAACCTAGGGAGGGAAACAAAAATGAATCAATCACAATTTCTACAGCATCCAGTAAGTGAGTTTGTTTTTATGGAAGGAAATCAAGTGGTTACAGATAGTTTAACAATGGCCCAAATGTTTGGAAAAGAACATAAAAATGTAATTCGAGATATTGAGGTCCAGATAGAAAAATTGATTGAAGCAAACGAAACAGAATGGGGGCAGCTCAACTTTGAGCATACCCAATACCAGCATTATCAAAATAAACAATGGTATCCAAAGTTCAATCTTACGGAAGATGCATTTGCAATTGTTGCAATGAGTTACATAACACCAGAGGCAATGAAAATGAAAATTAAATTCTTACAAGAGTTCAAGCGAATGAAAGAACACATCCAAAAATTACAGCAACAACCTAAAAGTGTTGAGGATGCGATTATCTACAGTATGACTGAACTAAAACAAATAAAATCACGACAAGATCATACGGAAGAAGAAATGAACAAAATGAAACTTTTAGTAGATAACGAGCTATGGCTTACCGAACAAAACAAAGGTGCTGTTCAACGAAAAGTGAAACAACGTGTTTTTGAACTAAGAAAAGAAGGCTACGATAATGCATCTTATCAAGGGGTATATGGAGCATTAAAAAGGCATTTCGGGGTAGCTAAATACGATAAGATACCACGAAAATACTATCAAAATGCAATGAAATTCATTTCTGGATGGTATCCGCCCGAAAGACCTAATTTATTAGATGATCATGTTTCTTAATTGAAAAATTTAAATTTTATAAAAAGAAAGGAAGATATAAAAAAATGAAAAATTCAACAGTTCAAATAGCGTTGGCGATTACAAAATTTTCAGCTCAAAAAGGATGGAGCGATGAAGAATTTTGGGAGGCGATTGAGTTACTTCGCTTCAATAAAGAAGATGCAAGACAAACAGCAATAGAAAAATTAGATGCTATCCCGATCACTTACGATAGTACAAATGATTACCCAATTATGTTGAAAGTAGATCATGTAGCAGAAGTATTAGGGATTTCACAAAGAAAAGCATACGACATTATGGATCAAAAAGGATTCCCGTTAGTGAAAATAGGGCGTAAGAAGGTAGTTCCAAGGGATGCATTCTTTAATTGGCTAGAAAAAGGGGTGTCAGCATGATGGAAGATACAACATCATTAGTCATATTTGCAATGTTAATCGCATGTGGTTCATTGTTGCTTTACATCACTTATGAGCCAATAAAAAAGTGGGCTTGGAGTGATGTAAAACCAAATAAAAAGACCCATGGCAGTGGGTCCCTTGCAAAAAATAAGTTGCTATAAGTATATCACGGAAAGTAGGGAAATAGTACATGGATTTAATTGAATATCAAGTGCTATTACCTAGTAAGTTCTGGGACTTAGCAAGAAGCGAAGATAAATTAAAAGAAATGATCCAAAAGTATTTCAAGATTGGTTATCCGCATTATGAAATACAACGCATTATCCAAAGTGGACAAGCATATGTGGCGATTTGTACGAGGAGGTAAAACGATGGGGATTTTTAGAGTTAAGAAAGATGTTAATTATTCAGTTATTCATAATACACCATTGCGCGATGAGAAATTAAGCTGGAGAGCAAAAGGGTTATTAGCATACATGCTTTCTTTACCAGATGATTGGACGTTTCATGCAACTGAACTCAGCCAACACGCCAAAGACGGAAAAGAAATAACCACCAAAACTATACAAGAATTAAAAAAAGCGGGGTATTTAAAAAGGTATCCTGTTCAAGATCCAAAAACAGGGAAAATATCACATTGGGAAACAGCAGTTTACGAAGTCCCATCCACAGAGTCCGCAAACCAGTCAGTGGAAAAACCAGTCAGTGGAAAAACCAGTCGACGGGAATCCAATGACAGGGAAACCAGTGATATGGAAAACCATCCTATGGAAAAACAGACACTACTAAGTACTGATAATTTACTAAGTACTAATAAACAAAATACTAATATACAAAGTAGTAGTAGCATCTTCTCTTTCTACGAAAATAATTTCGGGATTTTAAATTCATTCATAGCCGAAAGTATTTCGCAATGGGTAGACGATACAAGCGAAGAACTTGTACAAGCAGCTATGGAACGTGCTCTGAAACATCAGAAGAAGTGGAATTATGCTGAGGGTATTTTAAAACAGTGGGTTAATAAAAACATTCGTACTTTAGCTGATGTTAATGCGGCAGAAATAGAGTTTAAAAACAAAGGTAAAAAAGGAGCGAATAGAAATGGCAACACCAATGAAAAAAATGGCAGAATCCCTGGAATTGAAGGTGAATTACCATTCTGATCAATGTATGAATCACTCTTATGAAATAGGCGGACAAAAAATCATTAAGCCGGTTCAAATGATTGAATACAAAGGACAAGTTGTTTGTCCAAGATGTGTAGTTGAGCAAAACAATAAGGTTTTGGAAGAACAAGCTAACGCTCATTATAAGAAGATTAGCCGTTTACAGAAATTCAACATGCTGGAAAAGGCTAGTGTTATTACAAATAAGAAAATTCCTCTTTCAAGATTATCTGATTACAGAACCGGGTGTGATGAAACGACTAGTCACAAGAAAGCTGTAGAAGAAACCTTGGAGGATTTAAAGAACGGAGAAATTAGAAAAGTTGTATTTACAGGAAATCAAGGGACGGCCAAAAGTTTCCTAGCATACAGCATGCTCCATGAATTGAATCAGTATTTCTGGGATATCAGTCAAGGAGAAGAAAACTATCACCTTATGAAAAGTTGCTTGTACGTTGAATTAGAAGCAATAACAAGGATGATTATGGATTCTTTCGATGATAAGAGTAGTAAATATACAATGCAATATTTCGTTCAATTAATTGGACAAGCTGATTTCGTGGTATTAGATGATCTTGGGGCAGAAAGTGGTTCAACAGACTCCAATAGACAAGCTTCAGATTTCATACAACGTCTTTTATATGCTGTATCAAATGCTAGACAAGGAATGAGCACATTTACTACAACAAACTTTACTGGAAAACAACTTTTCAATAAATATGATGCTAAAACAGTCAGTCGTTTATTAGGGGATTCAAAGGTTTTAAAATTCACCACAGCGGATCAAAGGCTTGCAAATTTAGGTTTCTAAGAAGGAGGAATAAGTATGTGTGCATTATGTCGTGATACAGGAATTATTCGTAAAGAAACTTATCCGGGTGTAATTGAAACGAACGGTTGTAATTGTGAAGTGGCAATACAACAGCAAGAAGAAAATGAAAAGCGTTGGAAAGCGTACTTAATTAAATTTGAGTTAATGAAACAAGAGTTACGACGTAAACAGCAACAAAAAGTAAGTTAACAAGGGGGAGCAAGATATGAGAAACACAGGTATTGCTAGAAAAGTAGACGAGCTAGGGCGCGTGGTAATTCCTGTTGAGTTACACAGAACTTTGGGGATTGCTGAAGGAACAGCATTAAACTTTCATGTTGATGGGGAAAACATCGTTTTAAGAAAACAAGAAAAGTCATGTTTTGTAACGGGTGAAGTTTCTGAATCTAACATTGAATTGCTAGAAGGGCGAATGTTTTTGAGTAAAGAAGGAGCAACTGAATTACTGGATCTTCTTGAAAAGAGTGGGATGGCAAATGCCTAAGCAACTAAATATTTTTGATGTAGAGCCAGCGATTTGCGAGTTTGACATAATGAAAGCAAATGTGAAAAGAGGAACAGGACGCACTACATATGCAGATGTACGCGTTCATGTTCCAAAGAACGCAAAGTGCACAGATGAGTTACCACGCACAACAAAACAAGATGATCGCTACGACATCTTTGAAGAATATGTAATGGCAATTTGGAGATTTCAACGCGCTGTAGATAAGTTTTTTAGTTGGGATACAGCGGAAGAGTTATGTAAGGCAGCAAGGGATAAAAAAGAAATAGTTCCGGTAAGGATTTATTTAGGAAGTGGTTTTAAGCCTGATGTTGTCGAGTACATGAGGTAGTAAAAGGGAGATGGACATATGAAAAAAATAGAAATTGATGTTAGTAGCAACAAACTTTTAATAGTGAAGGACGGAAATGTTACAACAGTAAATCCACCAATGAGCGGATTTGGTGAGCAAGTTGCGGTTTGGGTCAACGGTAAAGTTGATCGTGTGGATACTAAGTTTACTGAAAAGATAAAATAATTATTTTTAGAAAGTAGGTTCGCTTATGAGTGTAGCAAGAAATCATGAAGCGATGAAAGAATCAAGGTTGAAAATTTACATCGCTTTAGAAGAGGCTAACTTCATTTGGGATGAAAGAGATGTAGTGCGTTTTCGTGAAATGTGGAGTCAAGGTATGAGTTTACCGAAGATGGCAAAAGTGTTAAGGAGACACCAAGCGGAGGTTGCACTCCTTGTAATAGATCAGGCTGATAAGTATTTGATTGAGAATCGTTCAATCGGGTTGGGCACATAAGAGGTGAACTACTTCCCTCTTATGTACTCTTCAGCGTAATCTGTTGTATCAGTTTGACACATTTCAGCAGAAACTTTTAATAAAAATGTTTCGCCGCCGCAAGACTCACAATAGAAAGCGTCGGGTGGATTTATGTTTAAACAAGTATCTTCAGAATCATTACAACTATTGTATAAAGAAGTACCGCAACGTTTGCAGAAATGCGCATCTGGTGAAAAATCTTCATTTTCACAGTAAATACATTTAGAAAACCTTAATTTAGGATCATCTTTCATTAGTGATTACACCTCCTTTTCTAAATATAGTTTATAACAAAATGTAGAGGTTAGCACGTGTGAAATAAATCAGTCCGATAAGTATATGATTGAACATTTGGCAAATAGGAAGGGGAAAATAAAATGAATTTAACTAAAATATTCGGAATGCAAAAGGCATTAGATACAAGAATCATTAAGGAGCATGGATTGGAAGGGCAAAGTTTATTTTACAACATGATCCTTGCTTTACAAGTTGAAATTGGAGAACTCGCAAATGAAACAAGATGCTTTAAGCATTGGAGCAATAAAGGTCCTAGTGAAAAAGAAGTTGTTTTAATGGAGTATGTAGATGGATTTCATTTTATAGCTTCATTTGGGAATGGTATCGGATTTAAAACTAATCAATATAGTCTGGAATTATTAGAACATAATGCAAACGTTTATACTGCAAGCACGTTAATAAATCAATTTAACAATGTATATGAAGCTGTGTCGGAATTTCGTGCAACTCAAGATATTGAGCTTTATGAAGAATTATTGTACTCGTTTTTAGGGTTAGGTAAGAAATTAGGATTCACCTTTGAAGAAATTGAACAAGGTTATTACAAAAAGAATGAAGTGAACCACCAGCGCCAGGATAACGGATATTAAGACCAAATTTGAATTTTATTAAGAAATGGGTGATAAGAAATGAAATTATATAGCAACGTGTTAGACATTATTTATTGTCATACGCAAGAGCAAGCCGATGAACTATATGATTTTTATGTAAAGAAAGGACACACAGTCGGAGTTTCTACTGTAGAAATCGACACAGGAACGCTCGGGAAGTGTGTAGTTAAGAAAATAGATATCTATAAAAACTAAACAAAAGCATTATTTGAATACAAAGAGGGGGAAATAGAAAATGGAATACGTTGAAAAAGCAACTAAAGATATTAGGGAGAATTGGTTTGGAGATCATGTAGCTGAAATTCAAGGTGAAGAAGGATTACAGGTTATTTATTGGGGCAAGCCCGGAACAAATATGTATCGTACTAAATTTGTTCTTGCAGGATATAACGTATTTATTTCAGGTGATATTGGCGAAGCGGTGTATAACCTTACATGTCCAGCAACATTAGAAAATATTAAAGGATTCAATTTAGGGTGTTTCACTGAAAAGTTAACGGCTTTTTGTGAAGAACGTTGGAATTTCGATGAAGAAAAGGCAAAAAGGGAACTTGATGAATATTGGAAGGAATACGATATAAATGAAACAAGAGAAGACGGACGGGAAGTATATGATCGTATTATTTCAGCAATTGATGAGAGTTCATCTATGGAAGGTTACCATTTTTGGTTAAGTGATGTTTATCATAGCAGCTCACTAGATTCTGACGCTTTGGAAGACATTTGGAATTTCGGTAAAAGGTTGCCACGTCGTTTAATTAGTTACTGGTTAGGATTGCAAATGGTAATTGAACAATTAGAGAAAAGCAAACCAGCAGCAGTAGTGACTTTATAACAAAATAGTTATTTGGGAGAAAGGGCGGATGAAAAATGAATTATGTAGCATTTGATGTTTTGTTAGGAAAAGTATTAACAGAAATTAAGAAAGATGTTCCGGATGAGCTAACATTCTATACTTCCGATGGTGAAGTTTACAAAATGTACCACGAGCAAGAGTGCTGTGAGGGAGTTGGAATTGAAGAAATTATTGGAGATTTAGATGATCTTATCGGTTCACCTATAACTATGGCGGAAGAAGTTAATCAAGATGGACCAGATAACGATTGGGGAAGTAGTACATGGACGTTTTATAAATTAGCAACAATCAAGGGATATGTAACATTACGTTGGTTAGGTGAATCAAACGGATATTATTCTGAATCGGTTGATTTTGTGCAGCTAGAAAACGAAGATGAAATTTAAACAAAATTCTTATTTTGTAGAAAGGAAGAATGAATATGGCATCCGGTTGTATTTTAGGGGAATGTCCAATATGTGATGAATTAATTTTTGAAGATGAGATTGATTTTGACTAGTACAACAACATGGTTCATAGAAGGTGCCTTAATTTACGAAATCACAATAGCAAGACGATCCATCTCTTACACCAAGAAATACAAAGGCTTGAGAAAAGAATAAAAGAATTGGAAAAGCAGAATAAGAGCGGACAGATGACGCTATTTTAATAAAGTTATTATTTGATTGGAGGAGACAAAATGGGCTGGGAAAAAATAATTGAGCAAAAGGAAATGACAACAAAAGAAAAGTTACAACTGATATGTGACGCTAGTTTGGTACAAGCGAAATCCGTATTAGTTGAAGCGAACAGTTTTGCTTGGATGGTTCGAACTATTATGGAACTGAGTAAGGAGGAAGTTAAAAATGAAAGAGATTAAGTTCAAGGCTCATGATGGAGAAAAGTGGATTTTTAGTGAATGTGTATCAAGAGATGAAGAAGATGATTGGTGGATCTTAGATAACGAAAATGACAGTTGGCTTATGTGTACAGAACCAAAGCAGTGTACGGGTTTAATAGATAAGAACGGAAACGATATTTATCTTGGTGATTTTGTAAGGTGGATAAGAGTGATATATACGGATTGTAGTCGGGAAGAAATTGAAAGTACAGAAGTAATTGAAGGAACTATTGATTGGTTATATTCAGTTTTAACCCTTAGGACTGAGGAATTTGCTAGGTTATTGTTGCCACATTTAGTTGAAGATCAGAATGAGTTTGAAGTGATTGGAAATGGTTATGACAATCTAAAGACATTAAAAAACTAAACCAAATCTTTATTTGAGAGGGGAATGAATCGGATGAGACATACAAGGAATAGACAAATGACAAAAATAGGTGAAGAAAATTTTATGGGAATGAAGAATTTCAAAATCTCAACCATACGAAAGTTTGATGGGAGGTTTCCTAATAGATTAGATCCAACTTTCCGTTGGCACAGAGATTATCATGGTATGAATATTGTATCTTTTAACCGTAAGGGTGAAGCATTTAAAACTAATGTAATAAAAGTTAGAAATTAAACAAAATCGTTATTTGAGAGAAAGGAAGAATGAAAATGGAACGATATAAAGAAATTTCACTAGCTGATGTATTTGAGTTAATTCTGAAGGGTGAGATTAGCGATATCTATTACCAAAATGGAAATAAAGAACTTTCGAAAGCGACTGATACCCATTGGTACTTAAAGACGATTGCGAAATATAAATTCTTTAAACGTGAGGTAATTGAATAGAGGAAATCTTAACAAAAACGCTATTTGGTATGTAAATGTAAGAGCACTTCGGGAAGTGCCCTTCTGTAATGACTATCCACTCTAAAAAGAAAGGATGCAATATATCATATGAAATTATGTAGGTTTAGTTGTGTGTATTTTGTATAAAAATTTCATTTTGTAGAAAAGGAGAATGGATATGAAAGCATATCAAGTAAGCGATGGTGAGTATTCACGAATAGCATTTGCTGAGACAGCAGGACAAGCTAGAAATTATGGGAAGTGTGAATTCGGTATTGATTTCGTTGATGTAGAAGTAAGAAGAGCTAAATGGGCAGATCAATATAAACATGAACATTTAATTCCAAAACAAGCTTATTTAGAGAATGGTTGGTGGTGGGAATGCAGATGCGGAACGCCACAATACGAAGAAACCGCAATTGTCATTGGTGATATGGTTTATTGCGAAGATTGCAAGGAAAAAGCTGATATTAAAAAGAGCAGATAGCAAAAGCTAACTGCTCCTTTTGACAAAAGATTCCGGGCTGCCAACACTGTTAAGAAAGCAGCTTATAGATAGTATGCACAAAGTTGTGCTAATTATTCAAATGAATAAAGGACAGCTAGTGAAAGCTAACTGTCCAGCCTTTAGAGAAAGGGAGGAATAAAAATGGGTATATAAAAATTCCTCCATCTACAGTATTGACGGAATATTGAGCTTTATTCAAGGGAGGAAGAGAGAAATGGTTCAAATTTGTCCGATGTGCAATAAGGAAACGGTTGATCCAAATAATGAAGGAATTGATATGGATTTCTGTAATGAATGTGAAACGAAAATAATATTTGATGGTACAGGTGGTGAAGCGTGAAAAAGTTTATTTCTTAATAAAATAATCCTTTGAATAGAAAGTGAGATTAGGAGAATGAATGAGGAAATGCAAGATCTTAAAAAACGAATGGAAGCAGCGGTAAATGAACCTGATAAGGATAAGCAAAGAGAAATGGTGCAACAAATTGTTGATAGTCCAGAAATGCTGCAATTTAAAGAAATGATTCAAAATGTATTTAATCGTATTTGTGAAATAATTACTGATTTTATAGAAACACTTTGTGAAGTATTGAAGCCAATAGTACGAGTGGTTAAAAAGTATCAACGTATTAATTCATTTAGAAGGCAACGAATTCAACATAAAGGGGGAATGATTCTGATGAATAATCATAAGAAAAAGAAATTAAAGAAACGTCTTGCTCGCCGTGCTAAAGAGGTTGATAAATATCAAGTCAATAACGCTTGGAGAAACATCTTTGTACAAGCTGGAATTATAAAATAACAATATTGGAGGAATAAAAATGAATGGTAAACAGTTTTTTGGAATGTATTTGGCTCTTTACTTAATCATCATGTTTGTGACCTTCAGTAATGCAAAAAGTTTTGTACAAGCTGGAATCATTATGGCACTTGTAATTTTGATTTCAGAAGTTGATCATAAATATGGATTTTATAAGGGAAGCAAGAAGGTTAAAAGCAAATAAATATAGTCCGGCTAGAAAACTAGAGGACACCAATTCATTAAAGCAGCAATTACAGCTGTTTTAGGAATAGGTGTCCTTTTTATTTTGAAAAGGGGAGATGGGAAAATGAAGGTGCTAAGAGATCAATTACGTGAGTGGAAAAAGCAATCAAAACAAGGAAAGAAGAAAAATAAGAAAAGAAAAAAAGAGAAGTTAAGTACGCGTGATATAGAGGATTTAATGGGGATTCATGGACCTCGTTATGAACGCAGACGTGGAGCGTTAAGACAAAAGTAATTTAAAAATAAAAAGGAGTGGTCTTACATGACTAAACAATTATCTTTCTTACCAAAAATTGATAGAGTAGCAACACAAGAGGAATTAGAAGGTGTGTTGGAAAGCGTGCGTATACATAGACAATTCGGGATGATGCGTAAAGAAATGAAAGTCACTCCTTCTTATGAAATACGTGAGCATGGTCCTACACATACAGTCGGAAAACCGTTAGAAGATGTTGCTATAGCAAATATTCAACAAAGTAAACGAGAAGAATGGCTGGAGAGAATGTCATTACGTATTGATCAGTTTCTAACTCGATTAGGAAACGGACGCGCAGGAACTATTCAAAGGGATATTATTTATAAACGTTATTTAGAAGAAGAGGACGTATGTGATTACATGGTTTACAACGAAATAGGGATGTCAGAGCGTACTTATCGACGTTGGAAGTCTAAAGCGTTTTATAAACTTGCTTTTGCACTTGGATTAGAAATTTACGAGACAGAAGAAACGGGAGGTAATGAATAATGAATTTTGTTCAACCAATACGTGATCCAGAGCAAATACAGCAGCTAAAAGATTATTTTAAGGAGAAGAGCTTACGTAATTACATTCTCTTCATTATGGGAATCAATACAGGCTTAAGAATCTCGGACATTTTGAAATTGAAGGTAGGAGATGTCAAAGGTAGTCATATATCTATGAGAGAAAAGAAGACAGGGAAACAGAAACGAATACAAATTACTGCAGCATTGAAAAGAGAGCTCAAATGGTTTATTGAAGAAAGAGAAGATAATGAGTACCTATTGAAAAGTAGACAAGGTAGAAATCGTCCAATCGGTCGTAGCATGGCATATAAGATATTAAGTGGAGCAGCGGCAGAGTTTGGATTAGATGAAATAGGAACGCATACACTGAGAAAGACGTACGGCTATCATATGTACATGCAAACAAAAAACATAGCATTACTCATGGAGATATTCAATCACTCGTCAGAGAAGGTCACGTTGCGTTATATAGGTGTAAACCAAGATGCAATGGATAAAGCAATGACTAGATTTAAAATCTAAGCATTGCTTTTTCTTTTTAAATCTATACAGTTACTCATAAATTTCATACTGTGTAACTCAAAAGGGAAAGTATAATTAAGTCAATGATATCAAGGGATTTGGCGAAGGGGTCAGTTACACACAATATAAGATATGGGTAAGTCATTAAGATAAAATACATAAGAGAAGAATATAAAAATAAGTGGCAGAGTCGTGACCGCTTTTTGGCAGGAAATGTGCCGGTTGTTTTTGAATCAACGTGATATATTTGTATTGTGAGAAGTGGCGGAAAACATTTCTCACAAAATTCCTGATAATGAAAATGGATCGTCATGACCGGTGGCGATGGTTGCAGATTGGATGAATAGTTGTTTCTTGATTTCATATTCAACTGCAATTTATGTTATTCAAGCGAAGAAGGGCTTTTGCTCTTCTTCCAGTTACTTAATATTGTTGATGCATATCAGCAGAACATCATTAGGTGATTGGAAGAAGTGTGAAACTTCACGTACCGTAATCAAAATACAAATTAATAACTTATTTCAAGCATCCATTTGGATGCTTTTTATTTTGGAGGAGGATGAATGATGGAAGGTAAAACAATGACATTTAAACCTTTAAAGCAATATAAGATTGATCCGAATAAAATCCAATCATTAGATGATGTAATTTCAATATTAAAAAATGTAACGATATATGTGAATGGTGAACAAGCATTAAAAGGTCTTGAGCATTTAATTGAAAAGGATGATGAGTAATGAAACTAACTAAACAAGAACAAGCTGTTGTAATTGGTACATTCATTTCAATGTTAGGACAGGACCTTGTAAATGAGCGTATCGATAAACAGAAGTTAGAAGGTGCAATCCCTATATTTAATGAGTTAGAAGATAACACAACACCAAAGCAAAAGAGAGAAGCAATGGTTAGTTTGCTTGGTAAGGCAATGGATGAATTCATTAATAGTAAGGAGTGAGGATAGATGAATGGAACGCTTGTAGAAAAAATTGTACATAAAGATGCGGTAGAGGTTCTATCTAAGTTTTCTACAAAGGAACTAATTGAAGCATTAAAGCTAAAAGAAGATGTGCAAATCACTGATACAAGTGAAGATGTATATCGTGTGCAATATGATTTAACCAAGGCAAAGAAGTATTGCTTATTAATTAATAACTGTGATGTTGAGTCAGTTCAAGGTATTTTGAGATTACAAGAAGCTGAGCGACAATTATATGCTGGTGGTTGTTGTGATTAAAGAATACAAGACCAAACAACAGAAGCGTAAGTTCTATGACAGTGGTGAATGGAAGAGTATACGAGAGCAAGTAAAGAAGCGTGATAACTATGAGTGCCAGGAATGCAAACGTAATGGAAGAGTACAAACAGACACGAATGAATACAGCGAGAGTGCGAAGCGTAAGAAGATACAACTCGTTGTCCATCATATAAAAGAACTTGAACATCATCCTGAGCTTGCATTAGAAATGGATAACTTAGAAACAGTCTGTGTGGATTGCCATAATAAAGAACACGGTAGAGTATTTGTTAAAAAGATAAACAAATGGGAACACGATGAAAAGTGGTAAAAAAGAATCAAATATAACACCCCCCCTTAAAAAATTTCATCAAAAATTGCTCTAAGGGGCACCGGAGGAGGGGGTCGATTTTCCAAATTTATCACCATTTTCGCGCGTTATATTAAATTGGAAAACGATGTAAATCAGAAGGGAGGGATATTGTGGCTAGAGTTAAGCGTGAAACAATGAGAAAAAGGATTGAAAAGGATCTAACAAATCAATTGAAAGAAAAAAAGATTGTAGGTAATCATTATACTGACTTAATTCAAGACTATTTATCATTGTGGGATTTAAAGTGTATTCTTGTTGATGATATTGAAGAAACAGGAATAAAAGTATCTGGCATGCACGGTCCGAAATCCAATCCTTCAATTAATGATTTACACAAAACCAATGATCGAATGATAAAGATTTTAGATGCACTTGGCTTGGAAGCATCGGCTGAAGAACAGAAAACAACTTCAAAACCTAAGCGCTCTGTGAAAGATCTGACATGATTCAAAATCAATATGTTACCGAATATATTGAGATGTATCGAACAGGGAAAATTAAGCTAAATAAAGAGCGCATAATGCTAATTGAGTACCTGGAGAAATACATTTTTATACGTGATGATTTGTATTTTGATAATGAGATGCATGATGATTATATAAAGTTTACAGAGAAGTGGTATTTCGAATTACAACCATTTCAGAAGTTTTTAACCGCATTTGTTTTTCTTTTTTATGAAGAAGACAATTCAGTTTTTTACGAGCAATTTCTTATTATGATGGCTCGTGGTGGCGGTAAAAATGGTTTGATTTCATCATTATGTCATTTTTTTATTAGCCCGTTGCATGGGATAGATCGATACAATGTTTCAATTGTAGCCAATAATGAGAAGCAAGCAAAAGTTTCATTTCGTGAAGTTTATGATGCTATTAAAGGGAAAGAAATATTAGAAGATATGTTTTATCGAACTAAAGTTGAAATCCTTAGTAATGATACCCAAAGTATTATGCAATATCATACATCTAATGCAAGTTCGAAAGATGGTCTTCGTGATGGTTGTGTTATTTATGATGAAATACATCAATATGAAAATTTTGATGTTGTAAATGTATTCTCTAGCGGACTTGGAAAAGTACCGAATGCTAGAGAATTTTTTATTGGTACGGATGGTTTTGTTCGTGATGGATTCTTGGATAAGACGAAAGAAAGAGCAATGAATATTTTAAAAGGTGAAGAGTTAGATGATCCTTTATTTCCGTTTATTTGCAAGATTGATAATCCAGAAGAGATTGATAATCCTGATGTGTGGGAAAAAGCGAATCCTATGTTTAGTGAACCGAGAAGTTCTTATGCAAAAGGTTTATTTAAAAAGGTATTAACTCAATATAAACAATTAGCGAATAATCCATCAAATCGTGAAGAATTCATTACTAAACGTATGAATTATCCTGAAACAGATTTAACAAAATCTGTTGCTACCTGGGAAGAAATTATGCGTACTAGTTTTGAAGAAGATGGAAAAACACTTAGAAAGATTCCGGATTTAAAACATAAAGTAGCTGTGGGAGGACTCGATTTCGCCAGTATTAAAGACTTCGCGGCTGTTGGTTTACTATTTAAACATGGTGAAGATTATATTTGGAAAGGTCATTCATTTGTACGTAAAGGTTTTTTAGACAAGGTTAAATTAAAAGCACCTATTTTTGAGTGGGCTGAAAATGGATTATTAACAATTGTTGATGAACCTGTAATTAATATTTCTCACATTGTGGATTGGTTCGTAAGAATGCGTGAAATGTATGGCGTGAATACGATTGTTGCAGATACATTCCGTTTAGATCTTGTTAAAACAGCACTTGAAGCAGAAGGGTTTACATTGTTGTATATTCGTAATCCAAAAGCTATTCATTCATTATTAGCGCCAAGAGTCGAAACTTTATTTGCGAACAACCGTATTATCTTTGGTGATAATCCGTTAATGCGTTGGTACACAAATAATGTCTATGTTCATATTAAAAAAGATGGCAATAAAGAATATTTGAAAAAAGATGAATTCAGACGGAAAACGGATGGATTTCAAGCTTTTATCCATGCATTATGGCAAGCGGATAACATTCTTGAAGAAGAAGTTGAGTTTATGCTCGATAATATCAAATTTTAAAGGGGGTGATAATCATTGGATGGTTAGGTTCAGTGTTTAGAAGAAATAAAGAACTAGAATTTATGCTGGATCTGGATGCATTAACCGATACAGCAAATAGGCTTCATATGAAACGCTTGGCGATTGATACATGTGTATCATTTTTAGGAAGGACGATTAGTCAATCTGAATTCAGAGTAAGGAATGGTAAAGCATTTGAGAAGAATGAACTTTATTATCGCTTAAATATTAGACCAAATAAGAATATGACGGCCAGTACCTTCTGGGAAAGATTTATCCGCAAACTTATTTATGATAATGAGTGTTTAGTCATACAAGCAGATGATGGTGATTTACTTATTGCAGATGGATTTCAACATAATGAGTATGCTGTGTTTGAAGATACTTTTACTGATGTAAGGGTAAAAGATTATACGTTTAAGAGAAGTTTTAAGCAAAGCGAAGTTATTCATTTGAAGTATCGTAATGATAAATTATCTCCACTTATTGATGGATTGTTTGCAGATTATGGTGATTTATTTGGTAGGATACTAAACTCACAGAAACGTAAAAATCAAGTTCGTGGCACTGTTGATATGGATATGATTGGTGCTAAAACTGAGGAACAAATAGCAAAGCTACAAGAGTTTATAGACAATATGTATAAGTCAATTGGTTCAAAAGATATAGCTATTGTTCCACAGCAAAAAGGTATTAATTATAACGAGATATACAATGGTGTTGCAAATGGCCCAAGTGTGGAAGAAATCAATAAAGTAACAAATGGTTTCTTAAATCAAGTAGCTATGGCAATCGGTATTCCTATAGCTTTGATATATGGAGAAATGGCTGATGTAGAGAAGCAAACGAAAAATTATATGCTTTTCACAGTACGACCATTATTAAAAAAACTATCTGATGAAGCGAACGTTAAATTCTTTGAAATGAGTGAATATCTTTTGGGACAAAAAATTGAGGTTAAAGCTGTTTCCTATCAAAGTATATTTGATCTTGCGACAAGTATTGATAAGCTTATTTCTTCAAGTGCATTTACAGGAAATGAAATTCGTTCAGAAGTAGATTATGAAGAGTCAGATGATCCGAATCTAAATATCCATCATATTACGAAGAACTATACAAAATTAAATGAATCTGAAGGGGGTGAGAAATGATGGAACATGTGAATATGAATAAGCTTTTGAATTTAAAGCGAGATATTCGTTTTGAAGCTAAAGGTGAAAATGAATACAAATTAACTGTTTATGGGTCAATTGGTGGATGGTTTAGTGAGAACAATGCTGAAGCAGTAAGAAGAAAAATTCAAGATGTTAAAGCAGAAAAAATTCACGTTCATATTAATTCCGGTGGAGGTTCCGCTTTTGATGGTGTAGCAATTTGTAATCAGTTAAAGCAGCATAGTGCAGAAATTATAGTTCATATTGATGGTTGGGCAGCTAGTGCGGCGTCTGTAATTGCAATGGCAGGTGATAAGATCATTATGCCTAGTAATACTATGATGATGATTCATCAAGCAAGTACCTTTGAATATGGAAATGCAGATTTATTTGAAAAAACAGCACGAGATTTACGAAAGATCGATTCAGCTTTAGCAGCATCTTATAAAAAACGTTTTGTTGGGACAGACGAAGAATTAAAACAACTTTTAAAAGATGAAACTTGGCTAACAGCAGAAGAAGCGGTTGCTCTTGGTTTAGCTGATGAAATTGCTGATGAAATTGAAATCGATGATACGCAAGAAGATGAAGAAGTGGAAGTTGTAGAAAATTTTAAAGAAGATTTAGTAGCTAAGTATATGAAACAACCAAATAATCAAAATCCAAAAGAGCCTATTCAAGAGCCTGTTAATACCAAACAGAATCTGAGTACGCTCTTTTTAACTTTAGGAGGAAAATAAAATATGGTTATTAAGTTTAATAATTTCGAAGAGAAGAAACTGGCTTTTGCGAAAGCAACACAGGAAGGTACAGCAGAAGAACAATCAGCAGCGTTAAATTCCATGATTGAAGCACTTGCTACAGATGTTCGTTCAGATATTTTAAATCAAGTGAATGAATCAATGGTAGATCGTTCTATTATGCAATCTCGCGGTGCTAATGTACTAACAAGTGAGGAAATGAAATTCTTTAATGCAGTTGTTGAAGATGGTGGGTTTAAATCTACTGAGACTTTACCTAAAACAACACAAGAGAGAATTTTTGATGATTTAGTTCAGGGTCATCCGTTGCTAGAGCATATCGGTTTAGAGAATTTAGGAGCCGTGACAGAATTTATATATGGAGATCCAGATGGTGCAGCTGTATGGGGACCGTTATTTGGTGATATTAAAGGGCAATTAAATGCTGCATTCCGAAAAGAATCAATTACTCAACTGAAATTAACAGCATTTATTCCATTAGCAAATGATATGTTGAAGCTTGGTCCAGTATGGGTGGAACGATATGTTCGTACTATGATTATGGAAGCAATGTCAGTAGGTTTAGAACGTGGTTTTGTAGCTGGTACGGGTAAAAATGAACCTATTGGATTATTAAAAGACCCTAGCGGAAGTGTCACGAATGGAGTATATCCAGATAAAAAAGTTGCTGGGACTTTAACGTTTGAACCAGGTCGCAAAACAATTAATGAATTAAAAGGCGTGGTCAAATTATTGGCTAAAAAATTAAATCCTGATGGTAAAACAGATGCAAATCGACCAAAAAATATTGCTGGTAAAGTAGTTATGGTAACAAATCCATTCGATACTTTTGACATTCAAGCAAATGCTACAATTCAAAATGCGGCGGGTGTATATGTAACGAGCTTACCTTTTAACCCAATCCCAACAGAATCTGTATTTGTACCTCAAGGACAAGTGGTGTTCTTTGTTAAAGGGGAATACATTGCAGCGATGGGTGGAACAGAGCCAATCAAAAAATATGAAGAAACACTAGCTTTAGAAGATGCGACAGTTTATATTGCTAAACAATATGCTACAGGTAAACCAAAGGATAAATACACTTCGCAAGTTTATACATTGAAACTTGAAGAAGTAACACCACCGACACAAGGATGATGTGAATGGATACAATCATTTCAGATGTAATTATACAGGAGTTTAAAGAGAGGATGCACTTAGGTGATGAGGAAGATGATAACCTAAAGCGCATCCTTTCTACGTCTAACAAGGCGTTACTTAGGGTTTGTGGAGATTATGATTTAAATAATGACGAGGAGTTCAAAGAATTAGTCTTTGAACGCTCTCGTTATGTTTATAACGATGCATTAGAGTATTTTGACAAGAATTTTTTAAGTCAGATTAATAGTTTAGGCATCGATAAAGCATTAGAAGAAATTAAATTGGACGGTGAGTAATATGCGTCCTTTCCAATACAAGAAACCACTGAATACTGGCGATTGTAGAAATCGAATTATCATTGAACAACCTGAAGTAATAAAAGATGAACTAAATCAAGAAGTTGAAACAGGTAATTGGCAAGAAGTAAAAAAAGCGTGGGCAATGATAAAAACGGTAAAAGGTTCGGAGTATATTGAAGCTTCGGCTTCACAGTCTACACGAATTTATCGTTTTGTAATTCCTTATATAACAGGTATTACAGAATTAATGCGAATTAAAATGAAGGATCGTATCTTTGATATTATCGAACCACCAATGAATGATGATGAAATGTATCAAACATTGACTATTATCGCAAAGGAGCATGTTTAATATGAACGATTTTGCGAGCGAACTTGCTAGAGAATTACAAAGATATGCCCATGTTGTGGAAGAAGAATTGTTGACAGCGCAAGAAGAAGTTGCTGATATTGCTGTAGATAAATTAAAGCAAGATAGTCCAAAAAAAACAGGTGGTTATCGTAAAGGGTGGCGTAAGAAAAAAGAAGGTAATAGCGTTATCGTCCACAATACAAAAGGACAACTAACGCATCTTTTGGAAAACGGCCATGCAAAGGCTGGTGGTGGGCGTGTTCCAGCTCAAGTGCATATTCGTCCAGTGGAAGAGTATGTAATTAATGAATTACCAAGACGGATTGAAAGGGCGCTTGAATAATGACATTAGGTGAATTAACAAAAATCCTTGAAGCTACAGGTTATCCTGTGGCTTATTCGCATTTCACAGCAACACCAACGAAGCCAGTACCAGCACCACCTTATATTTGTTTTCTTGTGGATGGATCAGCAAATTTAATGGCTGATAATAAAGTTTATCACAAGATAGACGATGCAAATATTGAGCTTTACACAGCTAAAAAAGATTTAGTTGCAGAAGCAAAACTTGAAAAAGTCCTAGACGATCATGAAATTCCTTATGACTCGTATGGGACTTTTATTGAATCTGAAAAAATGTATCAAAAAATATATGAAACGAGGTTGATGTAAATGCCAGAAAATAAAGTATCTTATGGTTTAAAAAATGTTCATTATGTACCATACAACGTAATTGATGGGGTCGTTACATTTAAAACGCCAATTCCAATGCCTGGTGCAGTTGAACTAACAAATGAGCCACGCGGTGATTTAATTGAATTCTACGCAGACGATATGCTTTATTATTCAGCAGATAATAACCAAGGTTACGAAGGGACTCTGAATATCGCTACTATTCCAGAACAATTTGCTATCGATGCATTGGGTGAGCAGTTAGATGAAACGGATGGTGTATTAAATGAGTTAGCTGATGCAAAAGGTCAACCATTCGCACTATTATTTGAATTTGATGGCGATGTAAAAGCAACCCGACATGTTATGTATAACTGTTCAGCGAGTCGTCCTAACATTTCATCTAAATCAAAAACGAATTCCGCTGAACCAAATACGAATGAATTGAAATTCGTTGCTAGCCCACTGATTTTAGCGCCTGGCGGAAGACCAATGGTTAAAACGAAGACAACATCTAAAACAACTCAAGCTATTTATGATAATTGGTACAAAGAAGTGTACGTTAAAAAACCAGCAGCACCAAAAGGAGCGTAATAGTAAATGGAAAAGACAATTACAATAGACGGAAAACAAGTCAGATTAAAAAGTACAGCAGCAACAGTTAAACGATATAAAGCACAATTTAGACGTGATTTATTTGCAGATATGCTCAAATTAGGAGTTATTGCTCCTTCAAATCCTCAAGCTGGAGCAACTATTGATTTAGCAAACATAGATTTTAGTAAAGTAGATTTTGAGGTTGTTTATGATCTAGTTTGGTTATATGCAAAAACAGCAAACTCAGAAATTGCTGATCCAATTACGTGGTTAGATGGTTTTGATGAGTTCCCTATCTCTGAGATTCTTCCAGAAATTATGGACATGATTCAAAGTACGATGGGCGCAAAAAAAAAATAAAGAAAAGTAATGGAGAGCAAGGGACTTTCAGTGATGAAGAATTAACCACTGATACGTTCCTTGCACTTTGTTATAAAGCAAAACTAACAAGTTGGGATTTAGAAGATATGACAATCGGTGATTGCTTTGATTACATTGCTGAATTTGCTGAAATGGAGAATCCAGACAAAGAAAAAACACGTAAAGCAGGTCAAAAAGACTTCGATTCGTTCTAAGAAAGGGGTGAGAAAATGGCAGGGAGAATCAAAGGAATTACAATTGAAATTGGTGGCGAAACCACAGGTCTTCAAAATGCTTTAAAAGACGTAAATAAACGTAGTAATGATTTAACAAAAGAGTTGAAAGATGTTGAACGGTTGCTAAAGTTTGATCCTGGTAATGTGGAAGCATTAGCACAAAAACAACAGTTGCTCACACAACAAATAGAAAATACAACGCAGAAATTAGATAAATTAAAGGCAGCGGAACAACAAGTACAAGCCCAATTTCAAAACGGTAAAATTTCTGAAGAACAATATCGTGCTTTTAGGCGTGAGATTGAATTTACAGAAGGGTCTCTTAATGGTCTGAAAAATAAGCTTGGAAATATGAAGGCTGAACAAGATAATGTAGCGAGTTCCACAAGGCAATTAGAAACATTATTTAGCGCAACTGGGAAAAGTGTTGATGATTTTGCAGGAGCATTAGGAAATCGTCTTGTGAATGCAATTAAAAGCGGCGCAGCAACAAGTAGACAATTAGACCAAGCGATTGGTCTTATTGGTCGTGAGGCGTTAGGAGCGGAAGGTGATATTGAAAAATTACAGCGAGCGCTACGATCTGTAGATTCTGGTAATTCTATTCAACAAGTACGAAATGAATTAAGGGACTTACAGCAAGAGGCTAGCAGAACAGAGAAGAAATTCGAGGGCTTAAAAATAGGATTAGAAAATGTCATTGGTGGTATGGCAGCAGGTGGTGGAATTTCAACCGCAATTGAAAAAGCAATGGATATGTCAAAATTACAAACAAAGATTGATATTGCTTTTGATGTTCCGGAGTCATCGAAAAAATCAGTTGAGGAAGCTGTAAGGGGTATTTCTGCTTATGGATTAGACGCCGAGGAATCTCTTGCAGGCGTGCGTAGACAGTGGGCTTTAAATAAAGATGTCAGTGATGAAGCGAATGCAGCGATAGTAAAAGGTGCAGCGGCAATTGCTCAATCTTATGAAGGGATAGATTTTACTGAATTAATCCAAGAAACGAATGAAATTGGGAATGAATTAGGGATTTCGCAAGATGGTGCTCTCAGTATGGCTGATGCTTTACTTAGAATAGGATTTCCACCAGAACAATTAGATATTATTGCTGAATATGGTGGGCAACTGACGCGTGCAGGATATAACGCTGAAGAAGTACAAACGATTATGGAAGCTGGGGTTGAAACTGGAACATGGAATATCGATAATCTCTTAGATGGACTGAAAGAAGGTCGTATCAAAGCGGCTGAATTTGGCCAAGGCGTTGATAAAGCTATGACAGAAGCTCTTGAGGGTACAAAAATTTCAGCAGAACAAGTTGAAAAGTGGGGAAAAGCTGTAGCTAACGGTGGTAAAGAAGGTTCCGCAGCTATGACTGAAATTGCACAGGCTTTATCAGAGGTCGATGACGAAACAAAACGTAATGAACTAGGTGTTAAATTTTTTGGTACGATGTATGAAGATCAAGGGCAAAATATCATTAACACTTTACTAGGTGCAAAAGATAAAACAATTGATTTTGGGAAGCAACAAGATAAATTGAATGATTCCATTAAGAAAATGGATGCAAATCCAGCAGTTAAGTTTCAAAAAGCGATGCAAGATTTACAAATGGCTCTCAAACCTGTTCTCGGAGTTATAGCTGATGTTATTGCTAAAATTGCGGATTGGATTTCTAATAATCCAAAGTTAGCAGCTACATTAGCAGCTATAGCAGTAGCTATAGGTGTAATTTCAGGAGCGTTTATGGCGTTAGCGCCAATAGTTGTCGTCATATCGAGTATAGGGGCTGCAATGATGGGATGGGTAGCATTAATCGCAATTGTTGTAGCCGCAGTTGTCGCTTTAGCTGTAGCAATTTATCAAAATTGGGATTCTATAACGAAATGGACCGTGGATACATGGAATGCAATTGGAGAGTTCTTAGTAGGAATATGGGATAGCATAGTACAATGGGCAAGTGAAACATGGAATAGTATTAGTGAAACTACGTCGGAAGTTTGGAACTCAATTAAGGAGTTTTTAATAGGCTTATGGAATGGAATAGTTGAGTTTGTTGTAACTTGGGGAACCGCCATTTTAGAAGCATACATTGGTATTTGGACTTCTATTTTTAATTTCTGTATGGAAATTTGGAATGGAATTGTGGAATACCTTACTTCTGTTTTACAAGGAATAGCAACTTTATTCACCGAAGTATGGACTTCTATTTCAACCTTCTTCCAAGAGACATGGAATGGTTTAGTTGCCTTTTTAACTCCTATTTTACAAGGGATTGCTGATTTCTTCTCTATGATTTGGAATGGTATTTCTACAGTGATTCAAACTGTATGGAATTTCATTACTCAATACTTACAAGCGATTTGGACGGCTATTTTATACTTTGCTACACCAGTATTTGAAGGTATAAAGAATTTTATTTCTGAATGCTGGAATACCGTTAGTTCTACTACAAGTTTTGTATGGGAAACGATTAAGAATTTCTTAGTTTCTTGTTGGAATGGGCTTGTAGCATTTGTTATGCCGATTTTCGAACAAATCAAGTCTTGGATCATTATCGTGTGGGATACAATCAGTTCCGCAACAATGACTGTATGGAATGCTATTAAGAGCTTCTTACAATCGTGTTGGAATGGAATAGTTGCATTTGTGGTACCAATTTTTAATTCGATAAAAGGATGGATTATAAATACATGGAACACGATTAGTTCTACTACAAGTGCGGTATGGAACGCTGTAACAAACTACTTATCTAGTTTATGGAATTCAATCGTTTCTATAGCAAGGTCTATTTTTAATAACATTAAAGAGGCTATTTCAACAGTTTGGAATAGGATTAGTAGTGCAAGCGTCAGTGTATGGAATGGTATTAAATCTACTCTTGCAAGTATTTGGGATGGGATTAGATATACAGCAGCATCAATATGGAGTGGATTGACAGATGCAATTATGACACCTGTAAACTGGGTAACAAGGGCTGTTATTGGCGCGTTCCAAGGTATGCAATCAGCTATACTGGCTGTGTGGAGTGGAATTAAAAGTGGTATAAAAGCGGCTATTAACGGACTTATTTATATGATAAATAAATTCATTTATGCATTTAATACACCAGCACAATTATTGAATAGAATCCCTGGTGTGAGCGCTCCTACGATTCCATATGTACCGATGCTTGCTAAGGGCGGAAAGCCTGTAGGTGATGGTTCATTTATTACTGGAGAAGCTGGACCAGAATTATTTACTAAGAAAGGTAATTCCATTACGGTTACACCTTTATCATCAAAAGAAAAATCACTTGGTATTACTGGAACTATGAATCAATTAATGGGTGATATGAGTCGTATGATGGCTAGTTCTATGAATCAATTATCAGGCTTGAAAACTGTTATGAGTGGTGTATATGGAAATATGTCTAATAGCAGACAAGCTATGACAAGCAGCATATCGAATCAAGTAGTTAATTATTCGTCTGAATCGTCTGGCGGTGGAGTAATTCCAATGCTTGGTGGTGATTTAGTTGTGGAAGTTCCTGTTATTTTAGAGGGAAGAGATGTGGCGCGCGGTACTTATCGATATACGAAAGAATATCAAGAAAGAGAAGAACAAAGAAACTCAGCCTTTTAGGTTTGGGTTTCTTTTGTTTTATAAAGAAATGAGGTGTCAACATGAGTTCTTTTACATTTAATAACGAACGAAAAGACTTTATTCAAATCGCAAAAGGATGGAAAAGACCAACTTGGGCGCCATTAAAAAGGAATTTTTTAAGTGTTCCTGGTTATCCAGGCGCGAGACTATTAAACACACAAACGGAAATGCGTGTTCTATCTATTCCTGTAGGAATTATCGTTCCTGATGGAGCTGATTTAGAAATCATAAAAGAAGAAATTGCGGATTGGTTAATTACAGATCAACCAACAGAGCTTACTTTCGATGTAGAACAAAATAGAACATATTTAGCTGTTGTAGATGATAGCTTTGATCCAGATGAATTTGTAACACTTGGAATTGGTACAATTAAATTTATTTGTCCGATGCCTTATAAATTAGGAAAAGTACAAACTCACACTTTCAAACAAAGTTGGTCTACTGAGATTACTTCTTATTTCACGAATAAAGGAAGCGTAGAAGCTCCAGCATTAATTGAAATGACTGTAAAAAAACCAAGCACCTTTTTAGATGTATGGTTTGGTAAATATCCTTCAGAACGAAACTATTTCCGTATTGGTTATCCCCTTACTGTGGAGGAAACAACGGTACAAGAGCGTGAGCGTGTGTTATGGGATGAAATGGCTTCACCTATAGGGTGGACTCCTGTTACGGGGCAAGTTGAAGAAATGAAAGGTACAGGTAGTTTTAAATCAAGGGATGGTTACGCATTATATTGTGAAGATTACGGACAAGAGAAAGGATTCCACGGAGCAATAGCTAAGAAAAACATTCCAGGCGGCCCTATTCAAGATTTCGAAATGGAAGCATGGATGCGTTTGAAATCTAAAAGTATTGGGGAAATGGGGCGTGTCGAGGTATTGCTTTTGGATGATGCAAGTAATATTGTCGCACGAATCAACATGAGCGATTTATATTGGGATGCTGAAATCACAAAAGCTTACATGCGAATTGGAAATGCCGGAACACCCAATAGTATACGAAAACTAGTAGACACAAGTGGAGCGCACCCTAATACATTTAATCAATTTTACGGTAGGTTACGTATTGCGAGACGAGGTAAAGAGTGGACTGTTTATGTAGCTCGTTTCAGAGATGGGACAGAAATCGATGATGCTTCAATTGTTGAGCGTTGGATCGATGAAACGGGAAATCCGATGACTAACCGAAAAATTGCACAAGTTATGATTGCAGTATGTAAGTGGGATAACAACCAACCAGTTGATGTAATACAAATAGATGATTTAAAGATTTGGAAAATAAATAAAGTTCCTTCTAATACAAAGCCTTATATTTTCGATGCAGGAGACAAAGTGATAATTGATACAGAAAGAAGTCTTGTTACGATTAATGGGAAAGACGCTATCAATATTAAAGATATATTCAGCGAGTTTCCTAAAATCATACGTGGAGATAATCGTATTGATATTATGCCACCAGATGTTGCAGCTACAATCAGTTACAGGGAGAGATATAGATGAAAACGCCAAGTGGTGAATTGCATGTTGTTGATTTTAAAACAGAACAAATTGTAGCATCTATTCAGCCTATAGATTATTGGGATGATAAAAGACATTGGGAAATCAAGAATAACATCGATACATTAGAGTTTCATGTATTTGATAATACAAGGCATTCATCCACACTTATGCAGCAAAACCTAGTGTTAAAAGAAGTGCGCGATGGTCGTATCGTTCCTTATGTAATTACTGAAATTGAAAAGAAATCCGATGATAGATCAGTGATTGCTTATGCATCAGGAGAATGGATTCAACTTGCTAAATCTGGAATTATCCCTCCACAAAAATTAGAAGGTAAGACAGTAATTGAAATGGTTGATATCGCTCTTGCAGGTACGAAGTGGAAAAAAGGAAATTTAGAATATGCTAGTTTCCGTTCTATGACTATTGATGAATTTATTGATCCATTAAGCTTTCTAAAAAAGATAGCATCATTATTTGAACTAGAAATACAATACCGTGCTGAAGTTGTAGGCTCTCAAATCGTTGGACGTTATGTAGATATGGTGAAAAGGCGTGGTCAAGAAACAGGGAAAGAAATAACCCTTGGTAAAGACTTGCTAGGAATTAAACGGATTGAAAACTCCCAAAACATTTGTACAGCCTTACTAGGTTTCGTAAAAAAAGAAGGCGGAGAATTTATTACTATTACAGAAATAAATAACGGTGTTCCTTATCTTGTGGACAATGATGCTTTTCAAAGATGGAACGAGAAAGGGAATCATAAATTTGGTTTCTATAGTCCGGAGACAGAAAATGATGATATGGATGCCAAACGTTTGATGACTCTTATGAATACAGAGTTAAAAAAACGTGTAAATGCATCTGTTTTATACGAAGTTGAAGCACAATCAATTGGTCGTGTGTTCGGACTAGCCCATGAGTTAATTAATGAGGGCGATACAATTCGAATTAAAGATACGGGATTTACGCCTAAATTGTATCTAGAAGCAAGGGCGATTGCTGGTGATGAATCATATAAAAATCCATTGCAAGATAAATATGTATTTGGAGATTATCATGAGATTATTGATCCGAATGAGGAATTAAGAAAAATTTACAATCGTATTCTTAGTTCACTAGGTAATAAACAAGACATGATAGATCAGCTAGATAAATTAGTGAAAGAAGCTAATGAAACGGCTAGTAATGCAAAGAAGGAGTCAGAAGCAGCAAAAATACTGGCTGAAAAAGTGCAGGAGAATATTAAAAATAATACCGTTGAAATCATTGAATCTAAGTATCCACCAACAACAGGGCTTAAAGATAGAAAAACATTATGGTTAGATATTTCTAATGGTAAGCCGGGCATTTTAAAGCTCTGGAAAGATGGTATTTGGGAACCGGTAGTTCCTGATGTGGAATCGGTCAAGAAAGAAACACTTGAACAGGTTAATAAAGATATTGAGTCGACAAAAACAGAGTTAAATCAAAAAGTACAAGAAGCGCAAAATCAAGCAACAGGACAAGTCAATGAAGTGAAGGAAACTTTACAAGGTGTCAGTCGTACAATTTCTGATGTGCAAAACGAACAAGGTAATATTAATAAAAAAGTGACTCAAATAGAACAAACCTCAGCTGGATTTAAAACTTCTATTGAGACTTTAACGAAAAAAGATACTGAAATTAGTAATAAATTAAATACAGTTGAACAAGATGCTAATGGAACGAAACAAACAATCGAACGTATTGAAACGAATATGAATGATTTACAAGTTGGTACAACTAACCTATATTACAATACAGAGTTTGATGGTAAAAAAATCCTTTTGGTTGGGCTACACTAAACGCAGATCTTACTTTCTCAGAAGAAAACGATCATGGTGTATTGGTAGTAACGCCTAAAGTTGATACCGCTTGTGGTTTTTATCAAAGAATTGGCGGAAAAGGCATTAATACAATAGTTCCGTTACCTTTAGGTTTTTACACAGTTAGTTTGTGGGTAAAGGGTGTACCAGGGATGAAGGTTAATATTACAGCCGAAGCCGCTACTAATCTACCTAAATCAATAACTATGGAACTTACAGATGAGTGGATTAGGCACAGATATACATTTGAGGTTACAACTAAAAACAACAATGGAACTGTAACTTTTTATTGCCAAGATGGTAATAAAGGTAAAGTGTTCTATGCTATGAAACCACAAATTGAAAGAGGAAAAATACTTAGTGATTATAAAAAGTCTGATGATAATTACGCAGATACAAATACGTTCACTAAAGTTACATCTGAAATAAAGACAGAAGCAGGGAAGATTAGCGAGAAATTAACAGAAGTTACAGGGAAAGTTACTAACTTAAAACCTGGCGGTCGTAACTTCCTACTTAATACAGATTTTAAAAGATATATCACTAACGATAAAAGAGGATGGGACAACGCATTAAACGGAACGTTACAACTTTCGAATTGGCAGGGTGAATTTAACGGTGGTGTTCAACAACCTGAAAAGGGGTATCACGCTCACTTAGATGTGAAAAAATTCGGATACCCTGTACTAGCTATGATAAGTAAGAATAGCTTTATTGGTCTTCCTGGTCGTTGGTTAGGACTGAATCAACCTATTATAGATGATTTCGAAAAAGGAGACATCGCAGGAAAAGAAATAACTATTAGTATGGATATTTGGACAGAAAGTGGATCAAATAATATTACTGGTGGTCTATACCATTTCATTGAAGGTAATTCAAATCAAACGTTTCATAGTGGTCAATTCTCAATAGGTGTAGATAAGATGAAGAAGTGGGTTAGATACTCACAAACTTTAAAACTACATGATAAGTATGATGTTTCTAAAGGGGCTCATTTTTATATATATGGACACACCGGAAACGAAGGTGAAAGATATATTAAGAATGTTCAAATTGAAATAGGTAACATTGCTACTGAATGGCAGCCGGCACCTGAAGAGAATGTCTCTACAGATGAATTCAGTAAGAAAACAACTGAGATTGAAAAAAGTGTAGATGGTGTAAAAACCAATGTAACAAATGTCCAAAATAGCCAAGCTGGATTTGAGAAACGCATGAGTACCGTGGAGCAAACAGCAAGTGGATTATCTTCCACAGTTAGTAATTTAAATAATGTAGTATCAGATCAAGGGAAGAAGCTTACTGAAGCTAATACGAAACTTGAACAGCAGGCAACCGCAATCAATGCAAAAGTCGAGCTAAAACAAGTAGAGGACTATGTTGCTGGGTTTAAGATACCTGAGTTGAAGCAGACTGTTGATCAAAATAAAGAAGTTTTATTAGATGAATTAGCTAATAAACTTGCAACTGAGCAATTTAATCAGAAAATGACTATGATTGATAACCGTTTCACTATTAATGAACAGGGTATCAATGCCGCAGCAAAAAGGACAGAAGTATATACGAGGATACAAGCAGATGGACAATTTGCTAAGGATTCCTATGTAAGAGATTTAGAAGGACGTATTCACATTACTGAGACCAATATCCTTAGTACTGTGAAAAAAGGCGATATTATTTCAGCTATTAATCAAACAGCAGAAACTATTAAAATTCAAGCGGGTAAAATAGAGTTAGATGGAACAACTATAGCAAAGTATCTAGAAGCGCAGGAACTTAAAGGGACTACAATACGAACAGACAATAGTTCGAATTACGTTCATATTCAAAAGCAATTTATCCGTTTAATGGAGTCGGCTTTATGTAGGGTTTACCTCGGGTACTATAATGATCGCGCAGGTCAAATTCAACCAACAGTTGTATTGGGAGGAGATTCTAGTTTTCAAGACGGTTCGGTTGTCCTAAGTAAACAGTCAACACAAGGATTTTTAGGAATAATAAACGGAAAAGATTCTAACGGAGACCCTTATTTTGTAAGCTCAGTTGCTTTCAAAAGATCAGGTGATTTGAATCTTAGTGCCGGAATGAATGGGAATGTAACTATTAACTCCGGTAAAGGTATAGGACATTATGCGAAAGGTGGTTCGTTCTGGGCAGAAGCAACAGACGGAGTCACATTAAAAGGCGGGGCTAAATCTGTATGGATGGACTGTCAGTCTTCTATTGTTTTCAACTTAAAGGGTAAAAATATGCTTGATATAGTTGCAACATCCAACTCCGAAACGGATCTTCGCTTTCAAACAGTAACTTTGCGTAACGGTAACGTTGATGGATACAAAACACTACAAGTTAAAGATGGAACAGGGAACGCTTTTAATGCTGTTACAGCATCTTCATTTCAAACAGCATCGAAACGCGAGTACAAAACAAATATTCGTGATGTACAGTTTGATGCAATAGAAAAAATTATGGCGCTCCAAATTCGACAATACAACTTGAAAACAGATATAGAAGACCTGTACGAGAAACGAATGAATCGTATTGAGAGTGATCCAATCCTAACAACCAACGATATAGAAACTCACTATGGGTGGATTGCAGATGATAAAAATACTCCTGGGTGTTTTGTTACAAAAGAAAAAAATGCAGCTGAAATATATTCTTCTTTAGCAATTCAAATAAAAGCATTCCAAGAAGAGAAACTTGCTAAAGATGCTGAAATTGAAGAGCTAAAAGAAGAGAATAAACAAATGAACCGTAGAATTGAAGTGTTAGAACAATTGTTAGTTCAAAATTTAATTGATAAGAAACCAGAGCAGCCATAAGCTGGTCTTTTTATTTTGCACAAAATACGGCTTTGAGTAAAAATTCAATTCATAGATCAAGAGGAGCGATTTCGCTTCTCTTTTTATTTTGAGGAGATGATCATTGTGAAACGAATAGTAGACCAAGCAATTTATGAAAAGCATGTTAGCCAAGAAAACAAAAACCTAGTCAAAGATTTTCTAATCGAAAAGAAAGCACAAGGGAAAGCGGCAAGCACTTTAAAACAATACAATTGGGATTTACGAATTATTTTGTTTCTAATATATGAACACTTCGAAAATAAAAATCTAACTGAATTAACACGTAAAGATATTCGAAACTTATCTATTATTTTTCAAGAGCTGGGAATGTCTAATGCACGTGTGAATGGATTAATGAGTGCATTGCGTTCAGCACTTGAATTTTGTGCGGACGATGATGACTATGAGTATGAATTTAATGTAGGTTCACGGGTCCGTGGATTACCTAAAAATCCAGTCAGAGAAATTACTTTTATTAGTGAAGAACAAATTGAGTGGTTAATCGATGAATTACTTAAACAAGAAAAATATATGTTAGCGACTTATTTGGCACTTTCTTACTACAGTGCGGCAAGGAAGAATGAAGTTTACCAAGTTCAAAAAGAAGAACTAACAGAACGTTATTTTACGAATGTAGTACGTGGTAAGCGAGGTAAGAAATTCAGATTGTATTATAATCCCCGAGTACAGAAATGTATTCGTTTATATATAAATCAACGAGGTAAAGATACTATTCCAGATTTGTTTGTAAGAGTTTATAAGAATGGTGAACGAAGAACGTTAAATAAGAGCGTATTTAATTATTGGTGCAAGATATTTGCTAAGATGCTGTACGAAAAAGAAGGGAAGGAATTTAAAATTAATCCTCACTGTTTCCGTCATAGCAGATTAGATAATTTGAAAGTACAAGGAGTACCACTAGAAAAGTTAAAATCGCTTGCTAACCATTCTGATATTTCAACGACCGAATCTTATCTGAAGGATAGAAGTGAAGAAGATATTGCAGAGATATTTGGAATGGATCCAAGTTTCTTTGCAGCATAAAAAGGAGTGAAGAAATGACTATTGAAATTGGTTTACTTATTGCAGTGTTATCACTTGCCGTTAGCTATTTTGGCTATTCATTGAATAGAACAAAGGCTGTAAAGTCTGATGGACAAGAAAGTGCAGAAATGAGAGCAGAATTAGGTTATATCAGGAAAGGGGTTGATGATATTCGGATTGATCAAAAGGCAAGTGAAAAACAAATGATTTTATTTGGAGAAAGAATTACAAGGGTAGAGGAAAGTTCTAAACAAGCACACAAACGCATTGATACTTTAGAAAAGGAGATAAATTAATTATGACAAAAGAGAATATCAAAAAACGATTCCGCAACTGGAAAACATGGGTTGCGGTTTTTTCTTTGCTTGGATTTTTATTTACGAAATTTGGTGTACCAGAAGCTAAGAGCTTTTTGGATGAATTAGCACCTTATTTGCTGTCAGTTGGTATTGCATTAGGTATTTGGTCTGATCATGATGTAAATAGCGAAGGAGACGATAAATAATGGGTTACATTGTAGATATTTCAAAATGGAATGGTAATATTAATTGGCCTGTAGCAAAGCAATACGTAGATTTTATTATTGCTCGTGTACAAGATGGTTCGAATTATGTAGATCCTTTATACAAAGGTTATGTACAAGCTATGAAACAACATGGTATCCCTTTTGGTAATTATGCGTTTTGTCGTTTTGTTTCAGAAAATGATGCGCGTATAGAAGCTCGTGACTTCTGGAATCGTGGAGACAAGAATGCAACAGTCTGGGTTGCAGATGTAGAAGTAAAAACGATGGGAGATATGAGAGCAGGCGCACAAGCATTTATTGATGAATTACGCCGTTTAGGAGCTAAGAAAGTTGGTTTATATGTCGGTCATCACATGTACGCTCCTTTTGGCATGGCAAATGTAAAAGCGGACTTTGTATGGATTCCTCGTTATGGTGGTAATAAACCAGCTTATCCATGCGATATCTGGCAATACACTGAAACAGGAAATGTACCTGGTATAGGTAAGTGTGATTTAAACCAATTGATTGGCAGCAAGCCATTATCTTGGTTTACAGAAGAGAATCAATCAGAACAAACTATTTCTAATGGGGGCTATCAATATGTTAAATCTGGAGGGTTTGGCGTTTCATTAGTTCCAGAAGTCTTAAACGCTATGGCCGAACGTGGAACTAAAGGACAAGTTATTTCTGATCCATCAACTGGTATAGCGTACTTACAAACTGAAGTTTTACCAAATGATGAGCTCGATAAGATTACAGCTTGGATGGACGAAAGACCTGAAGGAAAATGGTTTTACGAGTATTTTAAAGTTAAATAAAAGAATAGTTTGATTAAAAAATAAAATCCGTCCTTTTTGATATGCAACATAATTTAAAATAAGACACTAACAGGCAAACTAATTTCGGCCTATATAAATTAAGATTGATTTTTTAACAGGTGATTAAAGTAGCTAATCAATAAAAGGTGATGGGGATGAATAAGGCAGTTTTCTCTCTTAACTAATTTTCTCAATATTGGTAAGTATCAGTCGTGTTATAATAAATACTGACATTATTTATAAAAATGATATATTGACTAATAATACTAAGAGAGTTCTTTGATGGGGAGTGTATTTATGGGGAAAAAAGAGAAGAAATACATAAACATAGTAATCTTTTTTTCACTCGTTTTTTTTCTGGGGTATAATTCTATAATTTGGATTTATATAATGGGTATATTAATATTTTTAGCACCTTTTATTTTTAAAAGAGCTACTAAGAAAATAGTATTTTATAATACATTATCACTTATTGCTTTTATATCATTTGTGTATCTAACTAATTCTTGGTTTACATAAAAAGGTTGCTCCAAATGGGAACAACCTTTTTATTATGTTCTGTGAATTTCTTCATAGAATTTTATAATACTACTTCTTTCTCTAGATGGACTAGAATAAACCCAAACACGATACTTGACATATACATTAACAGCATCGTAATCATAAAACTTATGAACAGTAAACCAAACTTTTTCATTTGCATTCTTGTGTATATTATTAATAAGTTGACCAGTAATGTAACCAGCAACACCTTTGGCAAAAGTATTAACTATTATACCTGCAATACTTCCACCTAGTCCAGCCATTAAAGCGCTTGACATATGTTTGTCAAATGTGCTCCAGGCTACATTGTCTCCATCGTAACTGCCTAACCATCTCCAATTATAGGTTCCTTCACTTATAATTACTTTTTCACCACCATCTTGAATCATCAATGTTCCATTTTGATCCATAGACATGTCAGGATCCTTAAATGGAGATTTTGATTCACCTTCAATAATTTGTGGTTGAATAGGCTCCTTGTATGGGACCTTTGATTCATTTGAAATGAATTGTGGTTGTATTGCTTCTGAATGATTTGCTACAGTTTTTTTTGTGTTTTCCGATGCTTGTACATCGGAAAAAGGAACCAAAACTGTGGAGAATAGTGCGCCTGTAACAGTTAGCATTGCAATTTGCTTTCTCAATATAACCCATCCTTTTTCTGAATATTTTAAACTCTATTCTATTATCTTGCTTTTCAAAAGAAATACAACATGTTCTAGCAAGAAAAAAACTTTCTCAATATTAAACGACAGTACAGCACAAATAGTTTTATATGATTGATTTAAAATAGAAATACAGAATAAGTTTAAAAAAAGTGAAACTAATCGGGTACTCACGGGCAGCGCGACCCCCACCTAACTTTTTTTGCCCAAGCTAAATTTTGAGGTGGGAGTTTTACTTCCTGTTAATGCGGGATAAAATCATCGTTATCCAGTTGAGAGATAGTATCTTAGAGCCTGTTTATAGTCTCGTAAACATGTTAGGATGTTGCAAAAACAGGAGATGAGTGTATGTCTTATCCAAGTGATATCAACCGTGAAAAATTCGAAATCATTTGTGAGGAACTAGAAACATTTAGCAAACGAACGAGTCCGCGAAAATATAATAAATGTTTTTTACAAAAGTCTATTTTTATGACCAAAAAAAGAGTAAAGTATAAACTCGGCTCTTTTTTGACCACTGCCCACAAAAATGACCACACACTTAAAATAAACTAAATTAATTCAAGATAAAAAGAAGACATTTTAATTTATTTTTTTAGCGAAAGAATGCACTATAGTAATATAGGGTACACCAAAAGATATGATATACTTTATACGACTCACGTAGAGTGTGTAGCTTGGCTTAAGTTGGTATAATAGGAAAGCAGTTGATATAGGAAAATCTATACCATCTGCTTTTTGGTTTATTGAGAGTTTGAAATTGTATTCATAGTGAGAGGATTTGAATTTGAAATGATAGATAATTTTTGGCGTGATTTACCACGACCATTTTTCGTACTTGCACCAATGGAAGATGTGACAGACGTTGTTTTCCGTCACGTAGTAAGTGAAGCTGGTCGTCCAGATGTATTCTTCACAGAGTTCACAAACTCAGATAGCTATTGTCATCCAGAAGGTATGAAAAGCGTACGTGGTCGTTTAATTTTTACAGAAGATGAACAGCCAATGGTGGCACATATTTGGGGAGATAATCCTGAATATTTCCGTCAAATGAGTATTGGTATGGCAGAGTTAGGATTTAAAGGCATCGATATTAATATGGGTTGCCCTGTGCCAAACGTAGCATCAAGAGGAAAAGGTAGTGGCCTTATCTTGCGTCCAGACGTTGCGGCAGAACTTATTCAAGCTGCAAAAGCGGGCGGATTACCTGTCAGCGTAAAAACAAGACTTGGCTTTAAAGAGTTAAGCGAGTGGGAAGATTGGTTAACGCACATTTTTAAACAAGATATTGCAAACCTTTCTATTCACTTACGTACAAGAGAAGAGATGAGCCAAGTAGATGCACACTGGGAGCTAATTCCGGAGATTAAAAAATTACGTGATCGTATTGCACCAAATACGCTCCTAACGATAAACGGAGACATTCCTGACCGTAAAACTGGGCTGGAACTTGCTGAAAAATACGGCATTGATGGCGTAATGATTGGACGAGGAATCTTTAAAAATCCATTTGCTTTCGAAAAAGAACCAAGAGAGCATAGCAGTAAAGAACATCTAGATCTTTTAAGACTACAACTTGATCTTCAAGATCAATATGCAGAAGTATTACCAAGATCCATAACAGGATTACATCGCTTCTTCAAAATTTATGTAAAAGGCTTCCCTGGGGCTGCTGAACTACGAAATCAATTGATGAGCACGAAGTCAACGGATGAAGTACGCGCATTGCTTAATAAGTTTGAGGCGAGTGTTAGTGAGACACAGGGTAGTGAAACGGTGTAACTTTTGAAAGTTAGAGGGATGGAGTGTAGTAATTTTATTAGTGTAAGGTGAACCGTATCAGAAGTAAGTGAGGTATTCTATATAAAACAAGGGTAAGAAAAGAATACAGGAGAAAATGGTAGGTTGATCTTGATTTTCACTGATATTAGCATGTTTATTTTATCCCGCTATTTGCAGGCAGTAAAACTCCCACCTCAAAATTCTGCTAGTGCAAAGGGGTTAGGTTGGATTCAGGCTGATAATAAGTGGGGGATGAATCACCCCTCACTTATTAAAGTTGCACTTTATTACGCCTATAATTGGAGGCTATGCAAATGTTAAGTGATCAAACGAGATATTCTAGGCTCGCGAATATAACCAAAATAATAAATACAAAATTAGAACTACGTGAAGTATTGCAGCGTGTAACAATGGCGATATCAGAGGAGATTGTTAGGTGTGACGCTGTTGGAATTTATTTACCTGAAGAAGATGGAACATTTAGAGGGTTTGCAGGAAAACCAGAGACCATAAATGGCGTAATGCTCGATACTCAAGTAATTGACCCTGAAGTAGACTTACTGGCAAAAGAAGTTATTGAAACTAAAAAAACCATCTATATTCCTGATACCTCAAAGGATCATCGACCGGATCCGAGACCAGTCGATGCGTTCAAAATTAAGTCTTTATTAGCTCTGCCTATCTCATTTGGGCAAGAGTTATTTGGTCTTGTTTTTTTATTTGATTATGGAGTTCCAATGAACTTAACAGATTCAGAAATTCAAAGTGTTGAAGCTTATGTAAACATGGCGGCGGTCGCCATTCAAAACGCAAAAAATTTAACCCAAAAAGAAAATCTTATTGCCGAGAAGCAGCTGTTACTAAATGTTACCCGTGATTTATCAATGTGTTCCTCAATACAGGAGAGTTTTGATAAATGCTTTTTTTACTTAGGACAGATTTTAGAGAGTAAAAACATGGCTACCCACCTTTTAGATCCGCTAGACAAAACAACGATTAAGACAACGAAGTTAAGCTCGGGCTGTGATTGGATAGAAGCAGATTGGATGGAGAAAAGCTATGAAGCCAAGATTCAAGAGATTATTCGAACAAAACATATAGATAGTAAGGGTTTACTGATGATGCCATTGGTTTCAATGGGAGAAGTATTAGGGGTAATCGTCGTTGGCAAAGAGGAAAAAACTCATAATTACGATGATTCCCGAATTCAACTGGCAAAATCTATCGTTGATGCCACAGCTCCTACGTTTTCAAACTTGTTATATATGGATCAACTTGAAAGCATGGTGGAAGAACGAACGAGAGAACTGGCTGCTGCTAATGAAAAAGTCACAAGTGTGATTGAAAGTATTACGGATGGATTCTTGACTTTGAATAATAAATGGGAATTTACTTATGTAAATAAACATCAACATTTCCCACAAAGAAAAACAGCAAAAGACGTATTAGGTAAGAATATATGGGAGGTCTTCCCAAGTAGCGTAGATACAGTTATATATAAGGAGCTTCATCGTGTAATGTCAGAGCGAACTACAGTTCATTTTGAATTTTTTTCTACCTCTGATGAATATTGGCATGAAGTTATTGCATATCCGTATGATGATGGTATTTGTTGTATTTGTAAAAACATAACAGAAAAAAAACAATATGAGCAGGAATTGAAAAGGTTATCCAACATAGAGTTAATAGGGCAAATGGCAGCAGGTATCAGCCACGAGATTAGAAATCCAATGACAACAATACGAGGATTTTTGCAGTTATTAAAAGAAGAGAATAACTATGAGAAACATAATAACTACTTTAATTTAATGGTTGAAGAACTTGACCGTGCCAATTCTATTATTACTGAATTTCTCTCAATAGGTAATACAAAGAAATCAGATTTGCAGATGTTAGATTTAAACTCAATTATCCACGATATTATTCCTTTAATAAAGATAGATACGCATAATCAAAATAAATATATTCAAGTCGATACAAATGACGTTCCAGCATTACTTTTAAATCGTAATGAGATACGGCAATTATTAATGAACCTATACCGTAATGGCTTAGAAGCGATGAGTACAGGGAAAACTCTAACCATTAGCACCTATAAGGAAGGGCAAAATTGTGTGGTGCTTGCAGTGCGGGATGAAGGGAAAGGTATCAGCCCTGAAGTATTAGAGAAACTGGGGACTCCATTTTACACAACCAAAGATAATGGAACTGGATTGGGATTAGGCGTATGTTATGCCATTGCTACCCGTCATAATGCAAAAATAGAAATTCAAACAGGATCGGAAGGCACTACCTTTTTTGTTAAATTTAATTATGAAAATAATAAAAACTAATCTTATTTAGATTAGTTACGGTAAACTGTATTACAAATAAAAAGTTAAAAATAATCAACATTTCAGGAGGAAACCCAATGGCAATGAGCAACAACGATATATTAAAAAGAGTAAGATATGCTTTAGATATAAAAGATATAGATATGGTAGAAATTTTTAAACTTGGCGGAATGGAAGTAACGAAAGAAGACGTAGTTGATATGCTTACAAAAATAAAGAGAGCGCCTCAGCATGAACCTGAAAACCCTGATGTGGAAGAAGATGAGTACGTAAAAACATGCGATATGATGATGTTAGAGGCATTTTTAAATGGATTTATTACTTTAAAAAGAGGTAAGCAAGATCCGAAACCAGGGCAACCGGCACCTGTACAAAGCAAAGAAAGTGCGAATAACCTTCTTCTAAAGAAAATGAAAATAGCACTATCTTTAACGAGTGAGGATGTACTTGATATATTAGATAGCGTAGGCGTTACGGTGACTAAGGGAGAACTAGGCGCTCTATTAAGAAAAAAAGGCCATAAAAATTACAAAGAGTGCGGCGATAGATACGCAAGGAATTTCATTAAAGGATTAGCTGTAAAGTATAGAGGATAATGATTCCGTTAAAGCGGTAAATGATATAATAGGTAGAGTAGGACGTTTGTATCCTACTCCTTTTTATTTGTAAAAATAATATGCTAGGTGAGGAAATGGTACATACATATTTAGGCGAAACAATTAATTTTCATATAACTTATAAAAAGAAAAAATCGGTGCGTTTTTTGGTGGATTCTTACGGGAATGTTGAGGTGCAAGCTCCAAAAGGGACACCTGTTGAATATTTAGTCCAGTTGCTAGAAGAGAAGTGGGATTGGATTCAGACAACACGTAAGGAAATGGCGGAGCGAGCGCGTGGACCACAGGAAAAGGATTATGATCAAGGAGAAGGCTTTTTGTATTTAGGAAGTACGTATCCGATACAGATTTCCCAAGATGCAAGCATTGAGCAAGACAATGCAATTTTTGAAGGGGATAAGCTACATATTTATGTGAAAGAGCTAAAGGATGAGAAAATACAACAAGCTTTAAAGCGATTTTACTATAAACAGTGTAAGTCATTAGTAGAGAAGAGTATTAAAGCACATCAAAGTAACTTTAAAACAAAACCGCGTTCTATTCGTATTACAGATAGTAGTCGTACGTGGGGGCACTTGCGATTCAAATTTACAGCTAACATTCAATTGGAAGCTAGCGATGGCACCACAGCGAGTAATTGATTATGTAGTTGTTCATGAAATGTGTCATATGGTTCATTTAAATCATGATCGCTCTTTTTGGCGTCTTGTCGGGAAAATCATGCCTGATTATAAGGAAATGGAGAACTGGTTAGCGTTATCTAGTTGGAAGATGACGGTTTAGTGGTGCACTTATTGTCAATCTTTGTCGGTAAGTCGATATATTTTGGAAATCGCTGATATATTTGGAGTTGCGCCGATATATTTTGGAAATCGCTGATATATTTGGAGTTGCGCCGATATATTTTGGAAATCGCTGATATATTTGAAGTTGCAATCGATATGTTCAAGGAAGAGAAAGCAAAAGGAGATGTCACAGCAGACATCTCCTTTTTTCTAGCGTAGCAATTATCGCCCAAACTTCACAACAAAATCTCCATCCACCTTCTCCATCTCATACCCGCGATACCCCTCTGAAAGCAACGCCTGCTGTCCACCAGCATTGGTCATTGGAATGCTCTTAATATCGGTCCAATCCCTTTCATTGTTCCCACTCAATTCCTTCACAAAAACATACCGCATACTACCACCATATTTCTCCTTCAGCGCAGCAATCTTCATCCCTTGTGAGAACTTATCCTTCAAACTTGGAATGTTAAAAGGGGCAACGGTGCAGCAAACGTAGTCGTATTTGCTATCTTCTTTTTGTAATTCATCCATGATGACTGTCGCTAATATTTTTTGCATACCATTTCCACGCCAGTTCGGATGCACGTTTGAGATTTCTTGATAGATGACGCGGTACAGTTCCCTTTCTGGTAAGCCGATATCGAGTCCTAAATGTTCATCGTCGATAGGAGGGACGAGCAGGGCGCGAAATGCGATGAGTTCGTTTTCGATAAAAGCACCGATCATCATACCGTTTCCTTCTAGAATGTATTGAAATTCTTCTAATGAGAGTGGTTGTAAGCGACTTTTATCTTCTAGTGCTTCAACTACAACGTTCTGTAGTAATAAAATTTGTTCGATGTGCTCTAGTGATAGTAATGTAACGTGAAATAGCTCGTTATTTTGTTTTAATCTGCCCTCGTATAGAACTGTCATGCGTTAGCCCTCCTTTAGCGTACACTGTCTTGAAAGACGGTGAGTTCTCGTAGTGTATCTTCATTTATTTCGATACCTAGTCCTGGCTGTTCGTTTAAGCGAATAAATGGTACGTCGTAATGTAAGTTTCCGATGTCCTTCGTGAATTTTAATGGACCTGTAAGTTCAACGCTCGTAATAATTTTTTTCGAGAAAGCGACATGGAATCCCGCGGAAGAGGCAACGGATGATTCGACCATGGATCCAACTTGGCATTCAATACCTGCCATTTCAGCTTGATGAGCAAGTTTTACAGCTGGATATATGCCGCCGCATTTCATTAGTTTTATGTTTACTTTATCAGCAGCGTCTAATTTAATAATTTGGCGCATTTCACGAGAGCTCTTTAATCCTTCATCAATCATAAGCGGAAGGTCTGTTTTCGAACGAATGTGAGCCATTGCGTCAATATCGTCTGCAATGACAGGCTGTTCAATCCAGTCGATGTTTAAATGACTTAATGAACGAAGTGCTGTTAATGTGTTGGCGCTATTTTTCCAACCTTGGTTTACATCAACACGAATCGCAATATCATTTCCTACACGTTCACGTACCGCCTCAATTCTTTTTACATCTTCTTTTACATTTGTACCGACTTTCATTTTGAAAGATTGGTAACCTTTTTGAATCATGGAAGCAGCTTCTTTTGCCATGGCTTCAGGTTCGGCGATACTTAAGACGTGAGTGACAGGAAATTCCTCATGATATCGTCCGCCAATTAATTGATATACAGGTTGATTTAATTTTTTACCCATTATATCAAAACAAGCAATATCAATCGCAGCTTTTACAGTAGGAACACCGTAAATTGTATTGTCCATCATATCGTGTATTTTCTCGATATTCATTGGATTTTTCCCGATAAGAGCAGGAGCTAGTGTATGCTTTAAAGTATGGAAAGTACTTTCCCAAGATTCGCCTGTAACGTGATCATCAGCGACGCCTTCACCGTAACCGATAATGCCTTCGTCTGTTTCCATTTTGACAATAATAGAAGGCATATCAGAATAAGAACCGTAACTAATAACAAACGGATCGCGAAGCGGTAAACGAATTGCATAAAGATGAATAGCTGTAATTTTCATTAGGTAGAGACCCCTTCCTGTTTACAATGGTTTTGTACATTTGATATAGTTGACGTTAAATAGTCGTTAATTAATGATAAGGAGTTAGAGAAATGATGATAAAAATTGCAGTTGTCGGTTCAAAAGAGTTTATGGAGACACTTTTACCTATTGCTCATAAACTAGAAGAAATAGAAATTGATCCATATGTTTACCTTCATCCGGCAGAATCTTCTGAACTATTAAAGCGTTTAAAGCCTTGTGATTTCATCTTTTTCTCAGGTGCTTTACCTTATTATATGGCAAAAGAAATAAGAGAACAATTACGAATTCCAAGTACGTACTTACAGCAAGACGAGACGACTGTCGCATCTTCTATTCTTTCTGTCATGTATCACCAAGGGGTTCAACCACATAACATTTCAATTGATTTAGTAGACCGTTCATTCATTATAAATGTGTTCCATGATATTGGCATAAAAGAAAGTCCACAAGTGTTTGATTATGAAAATATGCTGTGGAGTAAAGATGAAATAAATAGAGTTATTGATTTTCATGTAGCTAAATATCAATCTGGAGAAGCTCATTTAGCTTTAACTAGTATTCACGCTGTCTATGATGAACTTCAAAAAATAGGTATTCCTTCAGAACGTATGATAGATCCGAAGCAATCTATTATACATGGGCTAAAAGATGCAAAAATAAAAGCTGAGTTAGCAAGAAGCCATTCAGCTACTGTTGGTGCTTGTATTATTTCTTCTTTAGAATTACGAGATGGTTTGCTTGAGCAATTAGATGTTATTTCAAAAGAACTACGTGGTTCATTTAAAACAATTGATGAAATGACGTTCATTTTATATACGACTCGTGGTGATATTGAATCCATTATAAAAACAAATACGATGAATAATTTATTTGCGAGTATAGAAGGAACGATAGCTATTGGATTTGGTTACGGAAAAACTGTGAAAGAAGCGGAGCAAAATGCTAAAATCGCCCAAGGTTTCGCGAAGAATAATCCAATAGACCACTGTTTTTATATACTAACAAGTGATAAAGAACTATTTGGTCCGTTCCCGAAAGAACAGAGAGTACAAAGTTTGAAGAATGAAAATCCGGAACTAATGAAAATAGCGAAGGAAACGAAACTTAGCCCAGCAAATTTATCAAAAATTATTCAATTTAGTCAATCACATCCGTCATTAAAGTTTACAGCAGCAGATCTTTCTGAATACTTACAAGTGACTCGGCGATCAACAGAAAGGTTATTAAAGAAACTAGTTGATTATGGGTATGTTCATATTTGCGGCGAGGAAATGCCTTATCAACAAGGGCGTCCTCGCGCAATATATGAACTGAATTTACCGTTATCTTTAAGCTTCTAATTGAGTGTTTTGTTTTTTTAGTAGTTCTGCTTTTTCAATGTCAGATAGTTTCGTAATTGTGAGACCAGTTATACCGTAAATGATCGAGATAATAGGTACGATGAAATTCAATATAGCATAAGGAGCATATTCGAAGGCACCTACGCCAAGTGTTGCGAGTATAAATACGCCGCATGTATTCCAAGGTACGAAAACAGAAGTTAATGTTCCGCCATCTTCTAATGCTCTGGATAAATTTTTAGAATGTAGTCCTTTTTCTGTGTATGCATTCGCGTACATTCTTGAAGGAACAACAATCGAAATATATTGTTCAGAGCAAGTAAGATTTGTTGCAAAGCAAGATGCGATAGTTGAAGCGATAAGTCCTTTTGCTGATGTCGCTAATTTTAAAATTTGATTTACAATGGAGCGAAGAATACCTGTATGTTCTAATACTCCTCCGAAAGTCATAGCGACAATTGTCATAGAGACGGTATTCATCATAGAGCTTAAACCACCACGATTAAATAGCTCGTCTACTAGCTTGTTGCCAGTGTCTATGACAAATCCACTTTGGAGTGCAGCGACAGCTGATGAGACAGAACCACCTTGAATAAAGACTTGTGATAAAAATCCTAAAATAATACCTACGAGAATAGCTGGTATAGCAGGAACTTTTTTAGCGACCAATACCATAACAACTACAGGTATGATTAATAGGAAAGGTGAGATAACAAAGTTTTGTTGCAATACTTGTAATGTTTGCTCGATGCTTTTTGCATCGATATTGTTAGCACCGAAGCTTCTTCCTAAGAACGCGTAAACGATAAGAGTAATAATTAAACCTGGAATTGTAGTAAATAACATATGACGAATATGTGTGAATAAATCTGTATTTGTTAATCCTGCGGCTAAGTTTGTTGTGTCTGAAAGCGGTGACATTTTATCGCCGAAATAAGAACCGGAAATGATAGCACCGGCAACCATCGGAGCTGGGATTCCCATACTTAGGCCAATACCCATTCCTGCAACACCAATTGTTCCCATTGTAGACCAAGAGCTACCAATAGCTAATGCAACAATAGAACAAATAATTGTAATTGAAACTAAAAATAGTGATGGTGTTAATAGATTTAAACCGTAATAAATCATTGTTGCGACGATTCCACCACCAATCCAAGCACCGATCGTTAAACCTACTAGAATAATGATAACGATAGCGGGTAATGCGAGGCGAATTCCTTTATACATTGCTTCTTCAATGTCGTTCCATTTGTAACCGTAACGCCAAGCGACGATGGAAGCAACGGTTGTACCGATAATAAGTGGGACGTGAGGGCTTTGTTTTAATACAACAATTGTGACCATCATAACTGCAACTGTAATGATAATAGGGATCATGGCTACACCAAAAGGTATTTCTTTTTTCATAAATGTCCTCCTTGTTATGTATGTTTGTTTGTATTTTTAGAATTGTCGTAAAATAGACGTTTATTAGGTTATGATAACTAAAAATATATGTAAGCGTCAACATAAAAGACAGAAAATAAGTAATATTCTAGTTGTTTGTTTAGTTTGTAATATAGATGCAGAGTAAGCTTTTTTAGTGTTTAAAAATAAACAATTGACTTTTTTCTTAAAATTCAATATGTTCATAAAAACATCTGTTTTTCATAAGTATAATTAACCTGAATGGTTTGGAATTTGGGAAGGAGAATGTAGCTTTGAAAACATTAGAACTACAAGAGCGTTTAACTGAAATTTTTCAGCATTTACATGAAAACCCTGAAGTGAGTTGGAAAGAGTATGAAACGACAGCGTATATTACTAACTTTTTAAAAGAAGAAGGAATTTCATATAAAATATTTGATGATTGCCCAGGGGTGATTGCTGAAATTGGAAGCGGAAATCCTGTTATTGCAATTCGCGCTGATATGGATGCACTTTGGCAAGAAGTGAATGGAGAATTTAAAGCGAATCATTCGTGTGGTCACGATGCTCATATGACGATTGTAATGGGACTTATTTTACAATTAAAGAATATGAGATGGAAAAGTGGTACAGTTAGATTTATTTTTCAGCCAGCAGAAGAGAAAGGGAATGGCGCTTTAAAAATGGTAGAGAAAGGTGCTGTGGATGATGCGGATTTCCTATTCGGTGTTCATTTGCGCCCGATTGAAGAACTATCTTTGAAACAAGCTGCCCCATCAATTCGTCACGGAGCAGCAGGATTTTTAGAGGGTACGATTCATGGAGAAGATGCACATGGAGCACGCCCACATCAAGGGATAAATGCGATTGATGTTATTTCCATGATTAATATCGGTTTGAAAAACATATGGCTACCACCGCAAAGTTCCTATTCAGTAAAGATGACGAGGTGCCAAGCTGGTGGTGATAATTTAAATATTATTCCGGGTAACGGGCATTTTAGTTTAGATGTCAGAGCGGAGAGTAATACATTATTAGAAGAATTGAAGAAAAAAATAGAGCATGTCATAGAATCAGCTGCATCGATGGGATCGAAAACTTCATATGAGTGGATTGATCTCGCGCCAGGAGCTGAAGTTTCAGAAGAAGCTGAGCGATTTATGCGTAAAGGCATTCTTGAAGTGTATGGGGAAGATAAATGTACGGGACCACTTTATACGACAGGAAGCGATGATTTCCATTACTACACAGTGAAGAGACCACATTTAAAAGCTGTCATGCTTGGATTAGGAGCAGACCTACAACCTGGATTACACCATCCGTATATGAAGTTCGATCATAGTTGCATTATGGATGGGGTAGAAATATTAAAACAAACTGTATTGAAAGTGTTAGAAGACAGGGGCTAGGGAGCTCCTGTTTTTTGTAGAAATTTGTCGTTAAGTCGATATCCTTTGTCGAAACGTCGATATATTGAAAAAATCGTTGATATATTTGAAATTACGATAGATATATTGAGAAAATCGTCGATATAATTTCACGTACCTATTAATTTGATGAAAAATGAGCATCCAGTACATGGTGTATAATAATAAGTACCATTTCTTAATAGGAGAAAACGAATGAACGAACAATATTACGATGCAGTTTTACATATAAAAACAGTCGGTGAGCAAAAAGGATTTAACAAGTCTATGCATTATCATCGTTATGAACCGACGCCGTATAGCGGATTAGATGAGTTATTGAATCAATATGAAATACGAAGTAGCGACCGAATTGTAGACTTTGGATGCGGAAAAGGGCGATTAAACTTTTATATGCATCATAAATGTGGTGCTTCAGCAGTTGGAATTGAAATGAATGAAGAGTTTTATAAAGAAGCGATGGATAATCGAGATCGTTATGCACGAAAGGCACGAAACAGTAAGGGGAAAATTCAATTCCAATGTTGTTTAGCGCAGGAATATGAAATTGATCCACGCGATAACCGTTTTTATTTCTTTAATCCATTTTCTGTACAAGTGTTTATGAATGTAGTAAATAACATTTTGCTTTCAGTAGAAGAAACGGGGAGAGAAGTGGATATTATTTTGTATTATCCTTCTGAGGACTATATTTTCTTCTTAGAAAATCAGACTGCGTTTGAGCTGAAGAAAGAAGTTAGATTGCCAGGTGCTTATGAGAAGAATGGGAATGAGAGATTTTTAATTTATACATTAAGATTATAAAAAAGCAGGTGCCAAGGCACCCGCTTTTTTTACTCACGTCTATATAATTAGTTACGGATTAAGTAATCAAATGCACCTAAAGCTGCGTTTGCACCTGAACCCATAGAGATGATGATTTGTTTGTACGGATTATTTGTACAGTCACCTGCAGCAAACACTCCTGGTACGTTTGTAGCGCCGTGCTTGTCTGTTACGATTTCACCGCGAACGCGTTCAACTGTTTCGCCTAACCAGTCTGTGTTTGGAACAAGACCGATTTGTACGAATACACCTTGTAATTCAACGTGATGAACTTCTTCAGTTTCACGATCGATGTAAGAAATACCGTTTACTTTATCAGTACCAGTAATTTCTTTTGTTTGAACGTTTTTCAGAACAGTTACGTTTGGTAAGCTGTTAAGACGTTCTTGTAATACAGCATCAGCTTTTAATTCTGGCATGAATTCAAGAACAGTTACGTGCTTAACAATACCTGCTAAGTCGATAGCTGCTTCAATACCAGAGTTACCTCCACCGATAACTGCTACGTCTTTTCCAGTGAATAATGGACCGTCACAGTGTGGGCAGTATGCTACACCTTTATTTTTGAACTCAGCTTCACCTGGTACGCCAACATTACGCCAGCGAGCACCTGTTGAAACGATTACGCTCTTACTTTTCAGAATAGCGCCGTTTTCAAGTTCCACTTCAATAAGTTCTTTTTTCTCTAAACGTTTCGCACGTTGTAGATTCATTACATCGATGTCGTATTCTTTAACGTGCTCTTCAAGACTTGCTACTAGCTTAGGACCTTCAGTGCGTTTTACGCTGATGAAGTTCTCAATGCCCATAGTATCCATTACTTGACCGCCGAAGCGCTCAGCAACGATACCAGTGCGGATTCCTTTACGTGCTGCATAAATTGCTGCACTTGCACCAGCAGGGCCGCCACCAACAACAAGAACATCGTATGGATCTTTATCAGAAAGCTCTGATGCATCTGGACCGTTACCCATTTTAGCTAAAATTTCTTCAAGTGTCATACGACCGCTGCCGAAAGATTCGCCGTTTAGGAAAACTGTTGGTACTGCCATGATGTCTTTGCTTTCTACTTCCTCTTTGAATGCAGCGCCATCAATCATAGTATGTGTAATACCAGAGTTAAGAACGCTCATTACGTTAAGAGCTTGTACAACATCAGGACAGTTATGACAACTTAGGCTGATATAAGATTCAAAATGATATTCGCCTTGAATGTTTTTAATTTGATCGATTAATTTTTGTTCAACTTTTGGAGCGCGTCCACTTACTTGTAGTAAAGCTAACACTAATGAAGTAAATTCGTGTCCTAATGGAATACCAGCGAATACGACACCAGTGTCTTCACCAGGGCGGTTTACGCTAAAGCTTGGTGTTCTCTCTAATTCAACTTTTTCTACTGTAATCTTAGATGACATAGTAGCTAATTCGTCTACTAGAGCTAACATATCTTTAGATACGTCATCGTCTCCTGCGCTTACTTTAAGTAAAATATCGTTCTCCATTAATTGAAGATATTGGGATAGTTGTGTTTTTATATCTGCATCTAGTATCATTTTGATCGAACTCCTTAGATTTTGCCTACAAGGTCAAGGCTTGGTTTAAGTGTAGCAGAACCCTCTTGCCATTTAGCTGGGCAAACTTCACCTGGGTTGTTACGTACGTATTGAGCTGCTTTAATTTTGTTAACAAGAATGCTTGCGTCACGGCCGATACCGTCAGCATTGATTTCCATAGATTGGATAACGCCGTCTGGATCGATGATGAATGTACCACGAGCAGCAAGACCTTCTTCTTCCATTAAAACGTTGAAGTTTGTAGTGATTGTGCGAGTTGGGTCACCAATCATGATGTACTCGATTTTACCGATAGTTTCTGAGCTATCATGCCATGCTTTGTGAGTGAAGTGAGTGTCTGTAGATACAGAGTATACTTCAACGCCTAACTCTTTAAGAGTTGCATATTGGTTTTGTAAGTCTTCAAGTTCAGTTGGGCAAACGAATGTGAAGTCAGCTGGGTAGAAACAAACTACACTCCATTTTCCTTTTAAACTTTCGTCAGTAACTTGGATAAATTCTCCATTATGGTAAGCATTAGCTTTAAACGGTTTTACTTCTGTGCCGATTAATAACATATTAAAATTCCTCCTAAATGTTGGTTTTGAGCATCAAAAAATAGTGTGCTCATAAAATATATTTTTTAATTAACTATAATAATTCTAATTCGATATTAATTATCATATAGAAGTGGTTATTTTGTCAAGCGAATAAACGAACTTTATATCAATTTAATTAATATTTATTCTCAATTAAGGATAACAGGGAATGGAAAGGTAATTTTAAGTTTATAAATTTTCAATGAGTGCTTGAATGAGTAGTGTGTATGTTAGAGATATGATGTAAGTATAAATTCTTAGGAAGGAAATATTTCTTAGAAGTTGTCTTTTTGAAAAGGAACTGCGTATTTCTATTTTACAAAGAATTGTGTGATAAATAAAATAAAATGAACTAGAATCTTTTTGAACAATTTTTGTCCTCTCAAATATATAATTAGGAAGCATATTGCAATGATATAGAAACATTGACTCAAGATATTAACAAGATATAATAAAACCTAGATATACATTTCAAAAAGAAGAACATATATTATAGGATGAAAGATTTAATCCTATTATTTTTTATAGCTTTTAGAAAACGCTTACAATTAGTGTGGAGGGGAAACCATGTCTAAGTTCACGAAGTATTTTTTAATGGAAGCTAGCGATGTGATTGTATATGTGAAAGAGAAATTATGTAAGTTTGAACATGCAAAGGGGTTACAGTGTAAAGAAATAGGCGATGGTAATTTAAATTATGTATTCCGCGTTTGGGATGAACAGAAGAACATTTCTGTCATTGTAAAGCAAGCTGGGGATACAGCACGTATTTCAGATGAGTTTAAGTTGTCGACGAATCGTATTCGTATAGAATCAGATGTTTTGCAGTTAGAGGAAGAGTTAGCACCTGGACTTGTTCCGAAGGTGTATTTGTTTGATAGTGTGATGAATTGTTGCGTAATGGAGGATTTATCGGATCACACAATATTACGTACAGCACTTATAAATCATGAAATATTTCCGAGGCTTGCGGATGATTTAACTACCTTTATGGTAAATACACTCTTATTAACATCGGATGTTGTAATGAATCATAAAGAGAAGAAGGAGCTTGTGAAGAATTATATAAATCCTGAGTTATGTGAGATTACAGAAGAACTCGTATACGCTGAGCCATTTACAAATCATAATAAGCGTAATGAGTTATTTCCGTTAAATGATGGATGGATTAGAGAACATATTTATAGTGATAAAGAGCTCCGTATAGAAGTAGCTAAACTTAAGTTTTCTTTTATGACGAATGCACAGGCGCTTATTCACGGTGATTTGCATACTGGTTCTGTTTTTGTAAAAAATGATTCTACAAAGGTAATTGATCCTGAGTTTGCTTTTTATGGACCAATGGGCTATGACATTGGGAATGTAATGGCGAATTTAATGTTTGCTTGGGTAAATGCAGATGCAATGATGTCAGCTGGAGCTGAGAAAGATACGTATATGGATTGGTTACAATCGACAATAATAGAGGTAATTGATTTATTTAAGAAGAAGTTTTTAGACGCTTGGGATATTCATGTGACAGAGATTATGGCGAAGGAAGAAGGCTTTAACGAAGTATATTTACAATCTGTATTAGAGGATACAGCTGCAGTGACAGGTCTTGAGTTAATTCGTCGTATTGTTGGGCTAGCGAAAGTAAAAGACATTACTTGTATTGAGAATGAGGAAGCACGTGCTAGAGCGGAACGCATTTGTCTTCAAGTAGCGAAGAAATTTATTTTACGAGCGAATCAATATAAAACAGGTACAAGCTTTGTAGAAACGTTAAAAGAACAGTCAATGCACTACGCGAAGTAAGGGGAGAAGATGATGGAAGAGCAATTAATACCAATCCAGTGGAAAGATGATGCTTTAGTTTTATTAGATCAAACATTATTACCGAATGAGGTTGTCTATGAATCTTTTAAAACAGCTGAAGGTGTGTGGGATGCCATTCAAGTAATGAAAGTAAGAGGTGCGCCAGCGATTGGTGTTTCAGCAGCTTACGGGGTGTATTTAGGAGCCAAGGAAGTTACTCAAAATACGGTGGAAGAATTGATAGAGGAAGTAAAAAAGGTATGTGCATACTTAGCAACATCAAGACCGACAGCAGTAAACTTATTTTGGGCACTTGAAAGAATGGAGGCAGTCGCGACAGAGAACGCACACTTATCAATCGCCCAGTTGAAAGATAGATTACTAGAAGAGGCAAAAGAGATTCATAGAGAAGATGAAGAAATTAACCGTCACATTGGAGAACATGCACTAACATTATTCCATGATGGAATGGGAGTATTAACACATTGTAATGCAGGTGCGTTAGCGACGACTAAGTATGGTACTGCGACAGCTCCAATGTACTTAGCGAAAGAAAAAGGATGGGACTTGAAAATCTATTCAGATGAGACACGTCCTAGATTACAAGGTTCAACGTTAACAGCATTAGAATTGCAGCGAGCGGGAATTGACGTCACTGTCATTACAGATAATATGGCAGCTATGGTTATGTCACAAGGGAAGATTGATGCGGTAATCGTTGGATGCGACCGTGTGGCAGCAAATGGTGATATAGCAAATAAAATTGGGACATTAGGCGTATCTATTTTAGCGAAATACTACAACATTCCGTTTTATGTAGCAGCACCAACACCGACAATCGACTTAAAAACACCGACAGGAAAAGAAATTCCGATCGAGGAAAGGGATGCTTCTGAAGTGATTAATCGCTTTGGGCAATATTCTGCTCCGAAAGAAAGTAAAGTATATAATCCAGCATTTGACGTCACGCCACATGAAAATGTAACAGCGATTATTACGGAAAAAGGGATTGTAAAAGCACCGTTTACGGAAAACTTAAAAAAGCTATTTCAATAAGTAGATAGATACAAAGTCAGTCATCATAAGCTTCATACTTAGGGGGATGTATATGTTATTACAAAAAGAGAGAGAAGAAATTGTAGCGTATGGAAAGAAAATGATTTCTAGCGGTTTAACAAAGGGGACAGGCGGTAATATTAGTATTTTCAATCGGGAGCAAGGTCTTGTTGCCATTAGCCCAAGTGGTTTAGATTATTATGAAACGAAGCCTGAAGATGTAGTTATATTAAACTTAGATGGCGATGTAGTAGAGGGAGAGAGAAAACCATCAAGCGAACTTGATATGCATCTTATTTATTATAGAAAGCGTGAAGATATAAATGCGCTTGTGCATACACATTCTCCTTATGCAAAGACGATTGCATCATTAGGATGGGAACTGCCCGCAGTATCGTATTTAATTGCTTTCGCAGGCCCAAATGTTCGTTGTGCACCGTATGAAACATTTGGTACGAAGCAATTAGCAGAGGCTGCTTTTGAAGGGATGATTGATCGCCGTGCCGTTTTACTTGCGAACCACGGTTTAATTGCAGGTGCAAATCATATAAAAATGGCATTTACCGTTGCGGAAGAAATTGAGTTTTGTGCGCAAATTTATTATCAAACGAAAAGCATTGGGGAACCGAAGCTATTGCCAGAAGACGAGATGGAGAATTTGGCGAAGAAGTTTGAAGGGTATGGGCAGCAGTAGAATAAAAACACCCTCAAGAAAAGATCTTGAGGGTGTTTTTTACGCCTTCTTAAGCAACAAATACATAAAGTAAGGAGCACCAATTAAAGCGACAACAATACCTGCTGGGATACCGTTAGGTTCAACGATATTTCGTCCAATTGTGTCTGCTAATAGTAATAGCCATCCGCCGATTAAAAGGGCGATAGGCATGAAGATTTGATGCCTTGGACCTACTAAAGATTTCGCGATATGAGGAGCCATCAGTCCGATAAAGCTAATTCCTCCTGTTACGGAAACTGCAGCAGCTGCAAGCGCAACGGCTGCCACTAATAAGTATCTGCGTTCTTTTTCAATTTCAATTCCAACGCCAATTGCGACCGGTTCGTTTAATGCTAGAATGTTTAATCGGTTTGCTTTATAGAAAACGAACGGAATGAATACGATTAACCATGGAAGCATTGCTAAAACGAAGATCCAGTCATCTCCCCAAATGTTACCGGCAATCCATTTGGAAATAAAATCCACTTTTATACGATCTGCGGATGAAATAAGGACGATCATCATTCCAGATAGTGCAAATGCAAAACCGATACCGGTTAATGTTAATCGCACCGGCTGAAGTCCAGTTGATTTACTATATGAAAATACGTAGATTAGAACAGCTGTCAGAAACGCTCCGATAAATCCAACGATAGGTAGTAAGTAAAGAAATGAACCTACATCTATTGGAAAGTATAAAAAGAAAATAGCAACAGCAACACCGGCCCCAGAGTTGATTCCGAGAATACCAGGTTCAGCTAAATCATTTCGGGTAATTCCTTGCAGAATAGCTCCTGATAAAGCGAGAGCCATACCAGCTAATAATGTAATGATAATTCTAGGTAGTCTTAAAGAGTATAAAACGAACTCCTCTTTAAAAGTTCCTTGTCCCATTAACGTTGGGAGTAGTCGATCATAAGATAAAGATGCTGAACCGAGCCCCATTCCAATTACAATAGTTGTAATGGTTAGTATAAGTAAAGCGAGTATGATAAGACGTTGTTTTCTTAGAATAGATGGTATCATGAGAACATTTTTCCTCCTTTACGTACAATGAATAGGAAGAATGGTAATCCTACAATTGCGACAATAGCAGCAACTGGTGTTTCGTACGGAGCGTTAATGGTACGTCCGATTGTATCTGCAAGTAGCATAAAGGAAGCCCCAGCAATTGCTGACATCGGTATAACAAATCGGTAATCTGGACCGACAATTGGGCGTACCATGTGAGGTACCATTAAACCGATAAATGCCATATTTCCGACAAGTGCTACAGACGCACCTGCAAGTAAGATAATAATGATAAATAGAATGGTTTTAATAACAATAATTTTTTGACCGAGTCCAATAGCCACTTCTTCACTGAAACTAAGAACTGTCAATTTTTTTGCTAGTAAGATAGCGATAAAGATACTAATTGAAATGACTGGAATAATAACTTTCAATTGGCTCCAAGTAGTTCCAATTACGCCTCCAGCAGTCCAAAGTGATACATCTTGTGAAATTTTGAAGTAAATGCCGACTCCTTCTGAAATTGCGAGTAGAAATGCTGAAACGGCAGCACCAGCTAATACAATTCGAAGAGGGGAGAGACCGCCTTTTTTCACCATACCAATTCCAAATACCATAATTGCACCAACGGCAGCACCGATAAAGCAAGCTAATGTTAAGTAAAGATAGCTGATGGAAGGATTGAAAGCAAGTGTTAGTGCAAGCGCAGCATTTGCTCCACCAGATAGCCCGAGTAATCCAGGATCTGCAAGTGGATTTCTTGTTAATCCTTGCATAATTGCTCCAGAAACAGCAAGTCCAGCTCCTACAAAAATAGCGGCAACTTCACGGGGCAAACGTATTTCGCGAATGATAGATATTTTATCCCCTTTAGCGGAGGAAGTGAGTGCTGACCATACGTCTTTTATTGAAGTATCTGCAGCACCTAATACCATTGCTACCATAAAAATAAGAAAGAATGCAATTATGCTTAAAATTAATTTGTATGTAAAAGCTATAGAACGTGTATTGTCATGTTCTTTTGTCATTCGTTTCACATCTTTTCTTTTCATAGAATAAAGGAAGAGGAATTCTTAAAATAAGAATTCCTCATGTTTGTATTATTTACCAAGAAAGCTCTTCTTGAAGAAGTCTAGTTGGAAATCTAATGTAAGTGGATCGTTGAAATAGAATTCCATCATGTTTGCTTCGTATACACGATTATTTTTTACTGCTGGGATGTTTTTATATGATTCTGTCTCTTGGAATGAGTTATCAGTATCTTTGTTTTTACTTACGATTAAGTAATCACCAGCAAACTCAGGTAATACCTCAGTAGATAATGCGTAGTAACCTTCTTTTAATGCTTTTTCTTTTACTTTTTCAGGCATTTTTAATTTCATTTCTTGGTACAGAATTTCTGTTCCGCGGCCCCAGTTCTCGCCGTATACATAAAGCTGTTTGTTGAAGTTTTCTACAACAGAAACTGTAGCATCTTCACCGATTTTTGCTTTAATTTCTTTACCAGCTTCTTGTGCACGTTTCTTGAAGTCATCAACCCAAGTTTTTGCTTCTTTTTCTTTGTTTAATAACTTACCAATTTCTAAATGCTGTGTTAAGTAATCAACTTTTCCGTAAGTGTATGTTACAGTAGGAGCGATTTTCTTTAACTTATCAACATTTTTAATATTTGATAAACCGATGATTAAATCTGGATTTAGTTCAGCGATTTTTTCAACATTTTCATCTGATACTTCAGCAACGTCTTTAAGTTTGCTATCAAAACGTGGGTTTTGTTTAGACCATGAATCTACCCCAACAAGATTTACACCTAATGACATTACGTTACCAGCGAATGATGATAAAACAACAACGCGTTTTGGATTTGCAGGAACTTCTACTTTACCATTTTCAGATTGGTATGTAATGGTTTCTGATTTACTACCTTTTGCATCGTTCTTTTTGTCTGTAGAGCCATTGCTACAAGCGCTCATAACAAGGACGAAAAGAACTGTTAGTGAAATAAATAACTTTTTCATCGTCTGTCTCCTTTAAATAGATGATATGTGTATACAATAATTTGTTTAACTGCAATCTTTTTGAAAGAGTAGTGGTAATACAAAATGTTTATTAAAAATTTTGAATGTGAGATGTCACAATATAGTATTAACCATACTAATAAAAGAAGATGTAATCTCAAATTTTCTAATTATTAACAAATTGATAATGATTATCACTATTGATTCATTAAATAATATAATTTTATCTAGTTGTATTGTCAATAGTAATTTTAATTGTAAATTTTGCGGAAACAGGTTATATTTTATTGAGAATGATAATCAATGATTAGTAGCTGAGGAGTGAGCACGAATGAATCGAGAAGAATTGTTTGATGTAACTGTGATAGGCGGAGGACCTGCAGGGCTTTATTCAGCTTTTTATAGTGGACTCAGAGAAATGAAAACGAAAATAATAGAATTTCAACCACAGTTAGGTGGAAAAATACATGTTTATCCAGAGAAGATGATTTGGGATGTAGGAGGACTATTACCAGTTACAGGTGATAAATTAATTGAGCAACTTGTACAACAAGGGTTAACATTTAAGCCGGAAGTTGTATTAAATACAAAAGTAGAATCGATTATTCGTAATAAAGATGGCACTTTTACGTTAAAAGCAAACGATGGAAAAGAACACTTTTCAAAAACAGTTATTGTGGCAACTGGAAGTGGTATATTGAAACCACAAAAGTTATCAATTGAAGGTGCTGAGCGATTTGAAGTATCGAATTTAAATTATACAGTGAAGTCTTTAAAGCGTTTCAAAGATAAAACGATCATTATTTCCGGCGGAGGAAATTCTGCCGTTGATTGGGCAAATGAATTAGAACCAATCGCGAAAAAAGTATATGTAACATATAGAAAAGAAGAATTATCTGGTCATGAAGCACAAGTGAAGCAACTGCTGAACAGCTCAGCTGAGTGTTTCTTTCATACATCGATTACAAAATTAATTGCTGGTGATAGTCATGAAGCGATTGAATATGTAGAATTAACGAATCATGAGACAGGTGAAGTTTCTCATTTACCTATTGATGAAGTTATTATTAATCATGGATATGAACGTGACATTACATTATTAGAAAATAGTGAGTTAGACGTTGCGATTATAGATAATTTTTATATTGCAGGGAATGCAAATAGTGAGTCTTCAGTAGACGGATTATATGCTGCTGGGGATATTTTAAAGCATGAAGGAAAATTACACTTAATTGCGGGAGCATTCCAAGATGCTGGAAATGCTGTGAATAAAGCGAAACAATTTATTCAGCCAGATGCAAGTGAGTATGGAATGGTTTCTTCGCATAATGAGGTATTTAAGAAGAGAAATCGAGAATTGATTAAGCAGATGATGAAATAGTAAAGGAACAAGTATCCCCCCATTTACTTCTCTATTCGAATGACGAGAGAGGTAAATGGGGGTTTTCCTGTTTACTATATTTTCAATCATTATAATGACACCGGTTTCATCAGTTCATGTGACATGAACATTTTATTTGTGAATCTTCCTAGAAAATAATGAATCTATGTTTTGCTGACGCAGAACTGTATTACATTATGCTGTTCCTTTAGCTCGTTCGTTAGGAAATGGCATGTTTAATATAGAAGCAATGTACTGTTTTCCATGCATTCGAGCTAATGATTCTAATATTTGGCGAACACGTTTTGTAAGATGACCTTGTTTTTTTATTTCCTCACAATATGCGTCATAGAAAACGTATTTAGCCCAAAGGAAATCATCTTGTTGGAATAAGAAATGATTTTTGTACCATTCTCCAATTGTATGGTAACAATTGTTTTCCTGTATTGCTACGCTTTGAGAAAGAATACGATCAGATAAAGATGCAGTTAAATGAGAAATTGTGTTTTCTGTTTCAATTTGTAATGTTTTTTCTAACATTGTAATGATGTGACGAGTAGCCATATGTTAACTCTCCTTTGTGTAAATGGGTAATACCATTCTATATTTAAAAAATTCTTACTATACACTATTATACAATATATGGAATGCATCTACCTGCTTTTTAGGTTGCATTTACAAAATCTTTTTTATTTGTTTACAAAAATAAAGTAAGATACAGTATATAGGAAAAAATAATAAAGGAATGAACGAGTTGTATATAACAGTAGAAGAAGCTGCGGAGTATTTGAATTTACCAAAGTCGTATATTGAAGAGTTAATTCAGCAAAAGAAAATTCGTGCACTATTTGATGGAGAGCAATATTTATTAAATAAAGAACAATTCAATACACATTTAGAACAAATGGAGAAATATAAGCAATTAGTGGAAGAAATATTGAACGAACCAATTCCAGAAGATATGGATGTTAAAGACGAAGATTAAACTATGGGAAATCCCTTATGAAGATATGCAGAAATGTATCTTCATAAGGGATTTTTTTGTTTAAAGATATTAAAAGCATAAGGAGTTCTTAGCCTTTCCTCAAATTTTGATAGGTAGTAGTCTACCATGTTAAAAGCATATTTTTTTCTAGCTAGGACAAACATAGAGAACGTAACCTGTACAGATACATATACTATCAGTGCAAAAGCTTATAAATTAATGGAAGGGGTTTTCTCGTGAGTTTATTTCATTGTGATTTTTTGAAAGACTTAATTGGATCTTTTGTGAGAGTAAACAGGGGTGGTCCAGAATCTCAAAAAGGAACAATAATATCAGTATGTCCGGACTACTTCGTATTGCAGAATGAAAAAGGTGAACTTTATTACTATCAACTTAAACATCTAAAGAGTATCACAAAAAATGCGAAAGAATGTGGATCAAGTGATTGCGAGTGGGAAGATTGCGCCTGTGCAGAAGACTTTGAAGAACTGCTTGAAAGTTTCAAATATTGCTGGGTGAAAATTAATCGCGGTGGTCCAGAGAAAGTGGAAGGCATTTTACAAGATGTTTCTTGTGACTTCGTAACATTAATCGTAAAAGAAGAAATTATCTTAATTGCAATAAAGCATATTAAAAGTGTTAACTATAATGCTTTAGCTTGTGGAGAGAGCGATGAGAGCGACGATAGTAAGGAAAGTAGCAATAATTCAGGTCGTGCTCGTGCACAAAGACAATCAAGTAGAGGAAGATAATAAGAAAGGGGGATACGAAATTGGAGAATGTATTATGTTGTGACCAAATTAAATGTTTAGTTGGTGAGACTGTCAAAGTAAACCTTCGCGGACCAGAAAGTCGAGTTGGTGAGCTTGTATCGTTAGGCAAAGATTATCTAACGTTACAATTACCACATGGTGAATTAGTATATTATCACTTGAAGCATGTGAAGAGTCTAGTTAAGAAAGTAAAAGAAAGTAAATGTGGTGATTGCTATAGTTCATGTTTCTGCTCTGATGAGGATACTTTTCTAGATATATTAAAAGACTTGAAGTATAAGTGGGTAAAAATTAATCGTGGTGGTCCAGAATGTGTGGAAGGTTTGTTAAGTGAGGTACACCATGGCTGCATTACACTAGTAAACTGCGATGAAGTGATTTATGTAGTTAAGTCTCATATTAAGAGTGTGAGTCAAGTAGTTAAATGTAAAAAGAATGAAGATGAATAATGTTTAATAAATAAGAGGGGCATTATGAGGGAAAGAGAAGAACAATTTCTTATTTCAATAGTATGAAAAGGAATTACTTACTATTAAAACAGAACTTTGCCCTGATTATTTTTTTAGAAATGAAAGACAGGAAAGAAGAAATTCATAGGAAGGAGGATATAGATGAATGAGTTAAACAAAAGTATTGGAGAAAATATATATGTTAAATTAATTGGTGAAAAAAGGTTTAAAGGTGTATTAATAGACGTAGGAAATGATATCGTTGTTCTTTACAATGGACAAGACTACGTATATATATCTTTATACCATGTACAATATTATAAATTTTTACGATCACATGATGAAGAAATCTTAAAACCAGATGTGGATTCTGTAATTAAGAGAGAGTCACCTTCAATTTCTTTGAGGAAAGTATTAAGTACTTCCAAAGGGATTTTTACGGAAATTTATGTAGCAGGAAATGCTCCAATACATGGGTATGTTACAAGTGTAATGAACGATTATATTGTTTTTTATAGTCCAGTTTATAAAACTGTATATATATCTTTAAAACACTTGAAATGGTTAATTCCGTATAAAGAAAATCAAGTGCCTTACGCCCTCAATAAAAATGAACTCCCCGTGAATCCCTTAAATATTACGTTAGCTCGAACGTTTGAAGAACAACTTATTAAAATGTTTGGAAAAATTATGGTGTTCGATTTAGGTGAGGAATATAATAAAATCGGAAAGATGGCGAAGATTGATGAAGGGCATATTGAAATATTAAAAGCGCGTGATGCGAAAATGTATGTAAATATTCAACATGTAAAATCTGTCCATTGTCCGTAAGTTAATTGAAAGGGCTGGCTTTTTCTTTTATATGCAGAAGAAAAGGTCGAGCCTATTTGTTTAGCTTGATCTGAATATGAGGGGAAAAATGAATTGAATATAAATATGTTAGTATGGCTGTTGAAGAGGAAATTTTGTACTAAATTATAAAGAATATGTACGAGCTATCTTTTGATGTATTCAATTTATTTTTTTGAGGGAGAACTGCTTAACTAATATATTAAAGGGGTTTTGTTGGTGGAGCAGTTTCCAAATTCGTTATCGATTACATTACTTGGTAGTGCTGGTGGAGCAGCAAAAGCAGTTTTAGCGATTTTAAATCAAGCGATAGTAAATGAAAAAGACCCGATTTATGAAGTGATAAAGAATGTTACATTTTATTTGGTTGATATAAAACAAAAAGATAGGACGTATTATGACGAGTTGTTTCCAAATTTGGAAGATCAATTGTTTTTATCCGAAATAGATCTCCAAGATGTAGTGACATTTAAAAAACATTTAAAAGAAAGTAGTACGAGCGTTGTGATTGATGTTTCAGGGGCAGATACGATCAGAGTATTAAGCTGTTGTAATGAACTTGGAATTTGTTATATTAATTCAGCTTTGGAAAACGAGGCAGTAGATCAGGACGATAGTTTAATCGGCTTTCAGCTTACGGAAAGATATACGAGATTTGAGAAGGAAAAAGATAAATTTAAAAATACAAAAGCAATTATAGGCTCAGGTATGAATCCAGGTGTCGTTCAATGGATGGTTGTTGAACTTATGAAGGAACGCCCGAATGAAAAGCCAAGAGCATGCTATATAGTAGAACATGATACGTCATTTTTGAATGATACAGCACTTATAAAGCCTCATACACTGTATGCTTCATGGGCAGTAGAGCGATTTCTAGATGAAGCGATATGGAGTTATCCGATGTATATGAGTCATCATCGTCCTCTTTACTTTTATGAAGATGTATATGCTTCAGAGTATAAAGTAAAGTTGGGAGAGAAAGAATTTTATGGTTGTTTGATGCCGCATGAGGAAGTTTTAATTTTAGGGAAAAACTTTAACATGGAAGTAGGGTTTCTTTACCGAATTAACGAGTATACAACAAATATAATTAGACAGAACTTAGATAAGGTAGAAGATCTATGGAATTGGAATCGTAAAGTATTTAATCCAGCCGAAGAAGAGATTGCGGGCGAGGATCTAGTCGGTGTATTACTCGTTTATGAAAATAGCGAGACCTATATGTATAACGTGATGAATAGCAGTCAAGTTTTTCATAAATATAAAACGAATGCGACATACTTCCAAGTAGGATGTGGCATTTATGCTGGCTTGTGTAGTTTACTGTTCGATAACTTTAAACAAGGTGCCTATTATGTAGAGGAATTATTATTAAATACAGAAAGTAAGTACGGAGAATATTTGAATTTATATATGAATGATTTTGTAGTTGGTGGAAATGACTTTACGGATGGATTGCTACATGATCGAGTAAGGTGGATATAAATTGTGATGAAAAGGAAGGGGAAATCTCCTTCCTTTTCTCGTTATAAGGTTACAGATTGCTCTGAAAGTAATTTCCTTATCATTTAATGAGATAATATGTAGAGTTTTTGTATTGATCATGAGGAGTAGCAAGGAAGTATTGCGATTCAAAGTAGCGGAGAGCTAGGAATGAAGGTGGAGATTTTTTTACCGATAGCATAATGCGCTAGAAGAAAATATTTTTCAGAAAAGTGTTCTTGTTGCGTAAATATAAACATTTTATAAAATGTTTCGAGAAGGGTTTTTTTTATAAAATACTTCGTTTATAATAGAGGAAAATATCGACATGAGATTTGTTATTCATGTAACGGTTCGGTAGTGTTAGAAAAAGAAGGGGTGCACGCGCATCCTTTTTTCTATGCAGATATTATGAAAGAGGTGGTATGATGGAATTAACATTAAATTCGACTGTATGCTTACACGCGATTCAATTTCGAAAAGAGCAAAAGAATTATATTGTAAAAGATACAATTACAGGAGAAAAATATGAAATGCCGCCACTTTGGATTGATGCATTGGCAATGATGCGTGACGGTTTTTTATTAGGGGAAATTGAGGAGAAATTAAAAGAAGAGTATCCGGAAGAAGAAATAAATATGTTAGCATTTACGAGGCAACTGTTAGAGCTAGAACTTGTCGGAATGGTCGATGGGGAAGAAATAGCTTGTACAAAGAAGAAAGAGAAAGATTATTTAGCTTGGTTACGTCCTCGCGTTGAGCAATTCTTTCTTAGTTTAAATAAAAGAAATAGAAGCAAAGGTCAATGATGATCTTTGCTTTTTTGTATAGTTTGTTTAAAAAATTACAGCGAATGCTCTTGCGAAAGCACCGTCGCTATTTTTAATTTTTAAAGGTGCCGCTGAGAAAAAGAAACGTTTCGCATTAATGGCATCTAAGTTTGTTAAGTTTTCGATTAAATAAATATTATTCCCAAGTAGTATGTGATGAATTGGCGATGTTTCTGTCGTTACCTCGTCAGGAGAAATGAAATCTAAACCGACAGATTTTACTTTTAATTGAACTAATTCTTCAGCTAATTCTTCAGAAAGATAAAAGGCTTCTTGTTCATACGCTTCTGTATTCCATTTATTAGATAGGTTGGAATGGAAAATGACAATATCACCTTCTTTTATGTCAGCATTGTGTAATACTTCTTTAGGTAGTTTTCGTTCTTGTACATGAGTTACGTCGATAAGAACAGCTTCACCTACAAATTGGTCTAGGGGCAATTGATCAATAGTCGTTGCGCCTGAAATGAAATGAGCAGGAGCATCACAATGTGTACCAACATGAACGACAGAATGAAAATCTGTAACTTGATAACCTGTTTCTTCAACGCTTGTAATGGCTTCTAAATTGATTTTTGGTGTTCCAGGAAATTGAGACATATTGTTTTCAAATGTTTGGGATAGGTCAATTACTTTCACTTTAAATACCTCCAAGTATATATTTTGAAATATAAAAAACTCACCTTTCATAATCAAGAAAGATGAGTTTTGCACACAATAGTTACGTTTTATCTTTCAAAATGCAATGCATTTTGCAGGAATTAGCACCTATTCAGTTTGTATAAACTGAGGTTGCTGGGCTTCAAAGGGCCGGTCCCTCTGCCTCTCTTGATAAAGGTATATGCAATTTAAAGTTCGGAATTTTCGTGATAATAAAATTGTAATTCATTTCCTTTTTCTGTGCAACACAAAATAGGTATTCACCCAAATAAAGTTGCTCGCATATTGTAGCTTATGTAAATAGAATGCTGCGAAGGAGTGAGTGCAGTGACAGGGAATGTATTGAATTATTATGCTGGTGGAAATACAGCTAGAGGATTTCATAATTTATATGAAGAGAATTTAAAAGGACTAAACAGATTATTTATTTTAAAGGGTGGACCTGGAACGGGAAAATCTTCTTTAATTAAGGTAATAGGTCGTGAATGGGTTGAAAAGGGATATGATATTGAATTTTTACACTGTTCTTCTGATAATAAATCGGTTGATGGTGTCATTATCCCGAAGTTAAAAGTAGGAATTGTTGATGGAACATCACCGCATGTTATTGAGCCAAAAATGCCAGGAGTTGTCGAGGAGTATATTAATTTAGGAATTGCTTGGGATTCAGATAAGTTAAGAAAGCAGAAAGTGGAAATTGAACGATTTGTTTCAGAAGCAAGCAAAGCTTTTCAAGCTGCTTACGCTCGTTTTAACGAGGCATTAGTTATACATGATGAGTGGGAGAAAATATATATTAGTAATATTGATTTTAATAAAGCGAACGAACTAACCGAGCAGCTCATTCAGAAATTATTTACAGATAAAGTTGGGAAACAATCGCTTGTGAAACATCGGTTTTTAGGAGCAGCTACACCGAAAGGAGCAGTTGATTTTGTTCCTAATTTAACAGAAGGATTACCACATCGTTATTTTATAAAAGGACGCCCAGGTTCTGGGAAATCAACAATGCTCAAAAAATTAGCTAAGGCAGCAGAAGAAAAAGGATTTGAAGTTGAAGTATATCATTGTGGGTTTGATCCAAATAGTCTTGATATGGTGATCGTAAGAGAATTAGGGTTTGCGATTTTCGATAGCACGGCACCACATGAATATTTTCCGAGCCGCGAAGGTGATGAAATTATAGATATGTATGCCCTTATTGTAACACCAGGGACGGATGAGAAGTATGCGGAGGAAATTCGTGACGTCTCTATTCAATATAAAGCAAAAATGAATGAGGCAATGTCTTTTTTAGCGAAAGCGAAATCAGTTCGTGATAAATTAGAACGAATTTATATTGCTGCTATGGACTTTTCAAAAGTAGATGCATACAAAGAGGAGATCCAAAAAGAGTTTGAACGAATTGCGGTTAGTGTAACTGAAAAGAACAAGTAAAAAATAACGAATTTTGACAGGCTGTCGGAAATTTTCTGACAGCTATTTTAGTATGTAGTAAACTTAGTAATATATTTGTCGAATTTCCAAGGAAATAATCAAAAAATGGAGAGGGTATGAAATGAGAGAGAAAATTAAGTTGGAGTTAGAACGAATTGAGAAAGAAAATGATGTGAAAATTTTATTCGCTGTGGAGTCAGGGAGTCGTGCATGGGGATTTCCATCAAAAGATAGTGATTATGATGTTAGATTCGTTTATATGCACCCGGTAGAATGGTATTTATCCATTCATGATAAACGAGATGTAATTGAGTATCCGATTAGTGATGATTTAGATATAAGCGGATGGGATATTAAAAAAGCGTTACAACTATTTGCAAAGTCAAACCCAGCTTTACTCGAATGGATTCGATCACCCATTTTTTATTCGAAAAACTCTAATTTTCCAGAACAGCTTCAGCAAATGAGTGAAAAGAACTTCGATCCGAAAGCAACGATATATCATTACTTACATATGGCTTCAAAAAATTATCGTGAATTTTTGCAAGGTGAGAATGTAAAATTAAAAAAGTACTTTTATGTATTGCGTCCTATTTTGGCTTGTAAGTGGCTAGAGGAGAAAACAACTTTGCCTCCTGTAGAATTCGATCGATTAATTACAGAATTATCATTGGAGCGTAGCGTATTAGATGAAATTGAACAGTTGTTAATAAAGAAAAAGGCAGGTACTGAATTAGATGTTGGATTAAAAATTGATGTGTTGAATCAATTTTTAGAAGAACAAATTCATTACTATCAGCAATATGTAAAAGGAATTGAAAAGGGATCAGGGATCGATATTGAGAGTTTAAATACATTGTTTCGAGATATGTTGTTTGCGGTATACGAAAAAGAGCACAAGTAAGTTTGTGCTCTTTTTATTTTGTAGGAATAAAGAAAACAGATATAGCTGCAAGAAGACCTGCAAATGAGAATAAGTAAAAATTCCATACTAAGTCATATTGCATTGTCATAATAATACCGACAAGAATAGGACCAGTAATTGCGCCAACTCGGCCAAGTCCAAGTCCCCAGCCTAAGGAAGTAGCTCGGATATGGGATGGGAAGTATTGTGTCACATATGCATTTAATATTTGAGTAATACCGACCGATCCAATTCCAGCAAGACCAATTAAAAGATAAATGATTGTAACAGATGGTTTAATTGTTAATAGTCCAATACATATAGCTGCCATAAGATAGGAAATGCTAATAACAATTTTGGCTCCTATACGATCTGCGATTGCTCCAGCAAATAATGCACCGATAGCGGCGGTAATATTTAGCATAAGTAGAAATGATAAACTAGATCCAAGAGGATATCCTGCCTGTCGCATCATCTGAGGTAACCAAGTATTTAAACCGTATATTAAAAACATCCCCATTATATAAGTGATCCAAAAAAGCAGCGTTGCTTTTATGTATTCTTTTGAGAATAAAGTAAGAAATCCATTTTTCTTTCGTATATTAGATGGGGGTTGATGAGTTTTCTCTTTTGCATGGAATTCAATTTGAAAACGATTAAGAATTTTATCCACTTCTTCTTGGCGGTTACGTGATAACAAAAATTGAATGGATTCAGGTAAATAACGAATAATGAAAGGAATGAGGAGTAGTGGAATCATTCGGATGCCAAACATAATTCTCCATCCGAAGTCTTCTAACATAAACATGGACAAAATAGCGCCTAACACGATACCTAAAGGATAGCCAGTAAACATAAGAGCATAAATAAAAGATTGTCGCTTTTTGGGTGAATATTCAACAGTAAGTGCGGAAGCTGTAGGAATGACACCGCCTAGTCCAATTCCTCCGATAAATCGCCATAGTCCAAATAATTCAGGAGAAGGAGCAAGTGCAGCTAGGCCCATTGTAGTAGAAAAAAGTGCTAAACAGCATATAAGTGTCCATTTTCGTCCAATTAGATCTGTAATAGTTCCAACTAGAATAGCGCCAATAAACATTCCAAACAAAGCATAGCTGGCAATTGTACCAGCATGAGCTGGTGATAGTGCCCAGCTGTTGTCTTCCAGTAGCTTAGGCAGAACGGCCCCGTAAATACCTAAATCATAGCCGTCAGCTAGAATGGCTAGCCAACAAATAAAAACAACAAGCTTTGTAATAGAGTTCGAAAAAATAGTTTTTGTAGGTTCTAGATGAGGTGGAGCTGAAGGTTGCATAATGTTCACCCCTTTTGATTTGTAGATGAATATATTATTTCATTTGATGTTAATATTTCCCTTCTTATGTCGGAATTTATATGAAAAAGTTTTATAGCAAATAAAGAAGTTCAACAGTCATTCTGTTGAACTTCTTTATTTATTTACTCATTATCAACTCGTTTTAACGGTTGATCTGCCGGACCTTCAATAACATCTCCTTCAATTGAAAAACGGGAACCGTGGCAAGGGCAGTCCCAAGTACAATCACCATTATTCCATTCCACTTCGCAGCCGAGATGTGTACAAGTTGTATCGACAATATGTAATTTTCCATCTTTGTCCTTATAAGCACCTGCTCGTTTCCCGTTAACATGTACGACAGATCCTTCACCAACTTCGAGATCTTCTGGCTTACGTAATGCAGTTTCAATCTTTCCTTCAATTAAATGTTTCGCAACATCAATGTTTTGGGAGAAGAACGTTTTTATATCTGGATTTGCATGAAAGCGTGAAGGTGCATATAGTTCTTTATATGGACTGTCTACTTTTAGAATGGAATCCTTCAGTAAATGAGCGGCAGCAGTTCCAGTTGTCATCCCCCATTTACGATATCCAGTTGCAACAAATATATTTGGATTGCTCTCGTTAATATGTCCGATATAAGGGACCTTATCTAGCGTGATTAAATCTTGTGCTGACCATCTATAAGGAACCTCATCTACCCCAAACGTTGCTTCTGCAAAAGAATACAGTGCTTCATAATGAAGCATCGTGTTTATTCCTTGGCCTGTTTTATGACTTTCTCCGCCAATTAAAATTAATTTTTCCCCATTGCTTGTTGTGTAGCGTAAGGAGCGTTTTGGGTCATCAATACTTAAATACATGCCACCTGGATAATCTGTTTTTGTTTTAATAGCAAGAGCATAAGAGCGTTCTGCGTACATTCGCGTAAAGAAAAAGCTATTCGCATCATAAAAAGGAAAGTGTGAACAAGAGACAACATATTCACACGTAATGCGATGTCCGTCCTTTGTAATGACTTGTGGAGAATCTCCTTTTTCTACATCCATAGCAGTCGTTTGTTCATAAACTTTTCCACCCATCTCCACAAACTTTTCTAAAAGCGTTTTCAAATAAAGAAGGGGATGAAACTGGGCTTGATTTTTCATGACAAGTGCAGATTGTACTGGAATTGGAATCGATAGAGATTGAACATAGTCACAAGGTATATTTAATTTTTGATAAGCTTCATATTCTTTCGATAAATTTCTTAATCCCTTATCAGTAGTTGTATATAAATATGAATCTTCATTTGAGAAATTACAGTCGATTTTATATGTTTGCAAAGTTTCATTAATAAATTGTAGGGCATGATTATTTGATTCATAGTAAAGCCCGGCCTTTTCCATACCGAAATGGTTTATTAATTCATCATAAATAAGATCATGTTGCGCTGTTATCTTCGCTGTTGTATGTCCAGTCGTCCCGTTTAAAATAAGACCAGAATCAATTAATACAACATCGATGCCTTCTTTTGCAAGTAAATAGGCAGTAGTAATACCTGTAATACCAGCACCTATAATAGCGACTTTTGTCTTTATATTTTCAGATAAAGGGGGAAAAGCAGGGAGTTGAGTAGATTCAATCCAATAAGATGATGGGAATTGTGGAAATGTATCGCTTGTCATTAAGGAAACCTCCTGATTTAGAACAATTTTCCTTTTAATATTTCCATATGAGATGAAATTCATGTGTGCTGTTTTAGAGGAAGGCTATTTTTATTTAAAAGAAAGATAAAATTATTTCAGTATAATTATTAGGTCTTGTTGGTATGAAGAGGTAGAAGTTGTGTAAAGCTTAAATTTAAGTGAGTGTATTTGTTGTTTACACAGAGGGTTCTTGAATAAGATAGAGTCTATAGCATGTCAAGGTACGTATATGTATAATAGATAAAACCTTATAAAATATGTGTTTTTTCTTTATTGAAATAAAGTATAATTATAAAAATATAACCAACTTTTATTACTAGGTCATAAAAGTTATTGACAATGTAGAAATTCTATTGATATGATTCATCATGTGGAAAGGTTGATAGAGAGTAAAAAGATAAATGTTTTTCATTGATAATAAAAGCGAAAAATAAGTGACGATAGAGTGAGTATATTTTCCTTATACTAGATGCTTTTTAATCACCTAGTAAAATCAATCTGGAAGCAAGAATTGATATATGTAAGTTGCGCAAGGCGCGGCATAAGAAAGGGGCAAAAGGATGAAGGAGCTTCATACGTTTGGGTGGTATGCAGCACGTGTATCACCACATTTGCCGAAAAAAGCATTTAAACCAGTTCCTACTCGTTTATTTGGCGGACTGGCTTATTTACTTGTGGCATTGGCGGGGTTAATATCGATTGGTGTATTTGAATTGAATGTGTGGGCTAATCTAGGAATTGCGATCGTTCTTGGATTATGTTTTGCTTCACTTGGGTTTTTAGGGCATGAAATTTTACATGGAACTGTTGTAAGAAAGGCATGGCTTCGTGATTTCTTAGGAGCGATTGCATTTATGCCATTATCAACAGGTCCTAAACTTTGGCGAAAGTGGCATAATGCAACGCATCACGTTCATACACAACATGAAGAGAATGATCCAGATGCATGGCCTACACTTGAGAAGCTTAAAAAGAGTAAGTTTTTGAGCTGGGTATATCGCATGCCTCTTCATGTACGTTCATTCTTTAGTTTTCTGTCACTAACAATTCAATTTACATTGCATTCGACTCGAATGTTCTTTCATTTTATAAAAGAGTTTAAGTCATCCAATCAAAAATCTGTATGCCTTCAACTTCTTTTGCCTTGGACTGTTTGGATTAGTTTATTGTTTATTATGGGACCTGGAAAATGGTTATTTGCATATGTGATTCCATTGTTAATTGCTAACTTTATTGTAATGGCATATATCGCAACAAATCACCGCTTAAATCCAATTGTTCCAGTAAATGATCCGTTAGCAAACTGTTTATCAGTAACAGTGCCGCGTTGGGTAGACGTTTTACATTTCAATTTCTCATATCATACAGAACATCATTTGTTCCCTGCTATGAGCTCTAAATACTACCCGTTAGTAAAAGAGAAAATTAAAGAAATGTGGCCGGAACGCTATCATGAGATGCCGATGACAAAAGCTTTGGCAGCGCTATGGAATACACCACGTGTGTATTATCAAGGAAGTGAATTAGTGGATCCGCATAGAGAGCATTTCTATGGTTCTTTAGGAAATGGGCTAGATCCTCATAATATTTCATATCGTGAGGAACATATAGAGGAAGAAGAGAGTATTAAAAAAGTAAATCAATAAAAATAGATATATGTTGCAGTGAAAAAGCAAGCCATCTCTGGCTTGCTTTTTCTTATAAAGAGACTTCTTTTTTCTTCTTTGCACTAACTTGAACTGAGTTTGTTTCTTTTCGCTGTAGTCGTTTTTCCAAAAGGTTAACAAGGTAAGTGAATAGGAGAACAAGCACGAGATAATATAAACCAACGATTATATATGTATCTAATTGTTGGAAGTTACCTGCAGCAATAGATAAACCTGATCCCCATAATTCGGCCATTCCTACGTAAGCAACAAGTGAAGAATCTTTTAATCCAATAATAAACTGATTTCCTAAAGGAGGAAGAGATTGACGAAATGCTTGCGGTAATACGATACGGCGCATCGCTAAAGGATACGGCATACCGAGAGAGCGAGCAGCTTCCATTTGTCCACGATCGACAGATTGGATAGAGCCGCGGAAAATTTCAGTAATATATGCACCGTTATGAATTGCTAAAGCAATGGCTCCTGCCCAAAAAGGGGTAAAAACAACAACGGATGTAATCCCAAAATAGAGAATAGCGATTTGAACAATTAAAGGTGTACCACGAATAATGGCGATGTATACATGAGCAATACTATTTAAAACTTTATTGTTAGAGATTCGAAAAAAAGCGAATAGTAATCCAATTAGTGAGCCGAGTAATAGGGATGTTATTGTTAATTGTAATGTGAGAATAGTAGCCTTTAAGAGTGTGGGATAAGTAGACATAAAAATTTCAAACATATGTGTCACCTCATATTGTATGGATTTTGGTAGGGAATGAAATACCCCACTAATTATTAGCCCGCACCAATTGGGAGTTTTACTGCCCATAAATTGCGGGATAAAAAGTGGGGCATAATTCATGAAACATTTTACTAGCTAGTTTACTTTGTTTTTTCCTCTTCACCAAGAATATTACGCCCAAACCATTTTTTACTGATCTTTTCATACGTACCGTCTTTAATGATTTCATCTAAAGCTTTATTTACTTTCTCAACCATTTCTTTATCATCTTTACGAATAGCAATTCCCATTTCATCAAGGTTTAATGGTTTTCCAGCTTCTTTTATATTTGACTTACCTTCTTTGATCATGCGCAAGCCAACCATTTGATCTGTGATTACTGCGTCAATACGCCCAGGCTCTAAGTCCATAAGTGCAGTAATATCGCTATCGTATTCTGTAATTTGATCTGTATGTTTTGCAACAAGGTCTTTAAAGGTACTAGCTTTTACAACACCAATTTTCTTACCTTTCAAATCTTCTGGAGAAGAGATAGAGGTATTCTTTTTAGCCACAAAAATTTGGGCACCAGAACGATAATAAGGATTTGAGAAATTAACAGCTTTTAAACGTTCTTCTGTAATGGCCATACTGCCCAGTATTACATCATACTTTTTTGCTTTGAGGCCTTGGATTAGCGTTTCCCATGGATTTGTAATAGGAGTAGGCTTCATATTCATTTTTTTTGCAAGTGCCTCACCTATTTCTACATCAAATCCGGCAAGTTTTCCGTCATTTTCTTTATAATTAAAAGGCTTATATAAGCCACTCATTGCATACCGAAATTCTTTTTCACCATTTGAAGAAGTAGTAGAGCTTTCCTTACTACAGGCTCCTAGTATGAAGGATGTACATAACGTAATACTCGCAACAATGGTTAATAATTTTCTTTTCATAAAACCCCTCCTATATATTGATCATACGGGTGGTTTTAAGTATGGTATTGAGATATTTTATTTAGATGATTGGTTGTGCACCGTATGAATGTATTTCTTTTCGTTTGAAACAGAAGTTACATTATAAAACGTTGCGTAAAAATTGTTTTGCTCGTTCATGTGATGGAGCCGAAAAGAATTGTGCTGGCGGAGCGTCCTCTACAATCTTTCCATCATCCATAAATATGACGCGATCAGCTACATCTCTTGCGAAATTCATTTCATGAGTAACAATAACCATAGTCATTCCTTCTTCAGCAAGTTCTTTCATAACTTGCAATACTTCTCCAACAAGTTCAGGGTCTAAGGCTGAGGTAGGTTCATCAAATAGCATAATTTTAGGGTTCATAGCAAGAGCTCGTGCAATGGCAATACGCTGTTTTTGACCACCTGACAGGAGGTGAGGAGTTACATCTGCTTTATCTTGTAGGCCGACTTTTTGCAAAAGCTGATTTCCAATCTCCTTTGCATTTGCTGTTTCTAATTTTTTTACATGAATTGGTGCTTCTATGATGTTTTCTAGTGAGGTCATATGGGGAAAGAGGTTAAAGTGCTGAAACACCATACCGACATTTTCACGGACTTTGTTTAAATTTGAATGTTTTGGATCAATTCGTTCACCTTGCAAGTGAATTTCACCTTCATCGTACATTTCTAAAAAGTTAAGACAGCGAAGTAATGTACTTTTACCGGAACCACTGGCGCCAATTAAAACAACAACTTCTTTTTCTTTTACTTCTAAATCAATTCCTTTTAAAACATCAAGTGAGCCGAATGATTTTACTAGATTTCGAACTTGAATCATACAAAACCCCCAGTCAAAAATATATTTTACAAATGTTGCCCCTTATTTCTGTTATTAGTCATAAATTGTCAGAATCCTTTATTTTTTTTAGGTGACAGTTCTTATATAAGTAAATCTGAATGTATAATTCATATAGAAAGACCACCTAAATTGGTGGTCTTTCTATATACTTATAAGTTTTTGATTTTAAATTGAGTTGCGAACGTTTCTAATTCTTCAACAAGTTTTTGCATTTGAAGAGACATATTTGTAATATCCTGTATTGATACCGACTGAGCTTGTGAAGATTGGGATGTATAATTAGTCTCCGAAACTATATTTTGTGAAATTGAAGAGATATTAATAAGTGCGCTATTTATTTCTTCTGAGCTTGCTGACATTTCTTCTGCACTTGCTGTAATATCTTGTATTTGATCTGTAACTTCATTAATATGATTTACGATATTTTGGAATTCTAATTTTGCATTTTGAACGGCATGAATGCCTTCTTGAATTTCTTGTTGTCCTTTTCCCATAACGTTGACTACGTCTTTTGTATCATCTTGTACGAGTAAGTTCAGTTTGGTTATATCTGTAGCTGCTTGTTTTGACTGTTCAGCAAGTTTACGAACCTCTTCAGACACAACAGCAAATCCCTTTCCATGTTCACCGGCGCGGGCAGATTCAATTGCGGCATTTAAAGATAATAGATTTGTTTGTTCAGAAATGTAAGTAATAGTTTGTAATGCTTTATCGATATCTTGCGTACGAACAACCAATTGATCTACTACTTTATATATTTCATCCATGACAGTATGGATAGTTGTCATTTGAGAAATGGATTTTTCAATGATTTCAGTTCCTACATTCGCCTTATCAGAAGTAGAAATAGCTAAGTTTGAAATCGTTGTAGAAGATTCAGCTATGCTTTGCACTCCATTTGCTATTTCATCCATTGCTGTAGAACTATCTTTAATATTTGCAGACTGATCATTAATATGGTGAGACAACTGTTTCATTGCATTTGCGATGTTATCCATAGTGGAAGAGGAAACGGTTGCTGTTTCAACAATATGATTTGTAGAGCTTTTGACTTTTGCACTTGTTTGAATCACATTGTTAATAATTTGTCGTAAGTTTGATATCATTTGATCAAAACTATTAAACATATGACCAAATTCATGATGATATTGTTTTGGTACGGCAATGGTTAAATCCCCTTTTCCAGCTGTATTCATTATGCTCCGTAATGAATTGATTGGATTTATAATTGATTTAGCAGTAAATAAGGAGATAAGAATGCAAAGAACTAAACAGGCAATGAATAAAATAATAGTTATGCTTATCACTTGTTTATAAGAGTGTTCGCTGTCGTTATACAGACCTTCAGCTAACTTTTCATTATAATCACTAAGATTTTTTAAAGCGCCTACTGTAGCTGATAAATTAGGTTCAACTGTAGTTAGGTAGAATGAATATGCTTGATTCAGTTTATTCTCTTTAATGAAATCTAGCATTTGAGCACGATGTTTTTTATAGTTTTCTAGTTTTTCTTTATATTGGCTAAGGAGTTTTTTTTCTTCGCCTGTTATATATGTATTTTCGTATTGAGCCTGTAATTTTTCGGTTTCTTTATTTGTATCATTTAATTTATTTAAAATTGTAGTACGTCGATTTTCATCTTCAGTAATAATGAGTTCCTTTACATAACTAAATTCTTGGTACAGGCTGCTCTCAATAGATCCAAGCCATTTAATAGGTTGTAGCCGATCGACATATACTGTTTGAAGTTGGTTGTGCATGTGTTGTAAATTCATATAATTTACAACGCTAATAATTAATATGGAAATAATGGGTACTGCTACTAATAATATTAATCTGTTTATAACGTTTAACCGATATAGAATTTTTAACATAGAATCACCTAACCTTAAATTATTTAGTTGAATATATAATGGGCATCCAAATAAAATTATACATTATTTACATATTATATACAGAAAAAGTAATGTAATTAATATGTAAATAAAAAAATGGAAATCTGTATATCTTTCTATAAAGAAAATATGGATAATAATATATAGGTAGTACTTATATTACTTATAAAAAGGGGGAAAGAAGAGATGGAAAAAGAAAGGAAGGTATTTTCCTTTGGCTTACGTACACAACTTATGCTATTCACTACAGTTTTAGCTTTAATTACATATTCAACAAGTATATTTTTTATTTATGTGATATATGATTATTTTCAAAGTTATGTAAGTCAAACTACATATAATATTATCGTTATGCTATTAGGAGTAGTATGGTCTGGAATTTTAGCATATGGAGCAGCCGTATTTTTAATTAAACCGCTTCGAAAGTTAGAGGAGGCGGCGAGAAAAGCGGCTGAAGGAGACATTCGTGAAGATGTTCCGTTACCGAAGACTGATGATGAAATTAAATCTTTAAGTGTTGCATTTAATATGATGCTTGGGAACTTAAGGGGCATGGTAAAAAATATTGATACAACATTTTCGTATACAAACAATCAAGTACAGCAAATTAGAAAACAAACAGGCGAAGCAACGAAACAAGCACAAGGTGTTTCTGAAACTCTTGCAGAGATTTCTTCTGGCGCTGAGCAATCAGCGGCATCAATTCAAGCGATTGTTTCCGCTGTTGATACAACAACTTCTATTGCAAGTGAAGTAGAAGAGAAAGCGAAACAGTCTGATGAGTTGTCTTCAGAAATGGTTCAAGCTTTAGGGCATAGTACTCGTGTCTTTACGTCTTTAATTCAAGGTATTCAAACATTGGCGAAAGAAAATGAAGATTCAATGCAAAATGTACAGAAGTTAGAGGAAAGAATGAAACAAGTAGAACACATTGTATCTGTGGTGAGTGAGATTGCTAGCCAAACGAATTTATTAGCACTTAATGCTTCTATTGAGGCTGCTCGTGCTGGAGAGCATGGACGGGGCTTTGCCGTTGTAGCTGAAGAAGTACGTAAACTTGCAGATGAAAGTGACCATTCTGCAAGAAATATATCGCAGTTATTAAGGAATATGCAAGAGGAAGTGCAACAAGTTGCAACGAAAATGACAGAACAAGTGAAAATAGCTAAGGAAGAGGCGAAACGTGGGGAAGCTACCGAATTAATTTTAAAAGAAATGTCATCAAGTGTTATGGAAGTAGCGGATGCAACGAAGCAAATTAGTAGCTATATGAATGAACAAGTGAGTCACATTCATCAAACAGGGGCACAGACGAAGGCCGTAGCAGCAATTGCTGAAGAAACGTCAGCTGGTTCACAAGAAGTAGCACGTGTAACGTTGCAACAATCTAAAAATATGATAGCGATCGATCAATTATTAAAGGATTTAGAGAAACAAGCAACAGAATTGAAACAGACAATTGAAAGATTTTCAATGTGAAAAGGAAGAACAGCATTTTTGTTCTTCCTTTTTTATATATGAACAAGGTTTGTAATAAGCGTGGACAAGGAGATGAGAAGAATGAGATTTGCCTTTGTGAGAAATAAATAAAGCATAAGAATCAAGAAACTACATAGAGTTCAATGAAAACAGTTGCAAACTATTCATATTTTGTTATGATAGTGTTACGAAAACGTTTGCATAAAATTCCGATGGGATGCAAAAGGAGAGAATGACTATGAATAAGACATGGTGGAAAGAAGCGGTTGCTTATCAAATTTATCCACGTAGCTTTATGGATTCAAATGGCGATGGTATTGGAGATTTACAAGGTATTATTGCGAAACTGGATTATTTAAAAGATTTAGGAATAGATGTAATTTGGATTTGTCCAATGTATAAGTCACCTAATGATGATAATGGTTATGACATTAGTGATTATCAAGATATTATGGATGAGTTTGGTACGATGGAAGACTTTGATGCTTTACTAGATGAGGTTCATAAACGTGATATGAAGCTTATTATTGATTTAGTTATTAATCATACAAGTGATGAACATCCATGGTTTATTGAGTCTCGTTCATCTAAAGACAATCCGAAGCGTGATTGGTATATTTGGCATGATGGTAAAGATGGTGCGGAACCAAACAACTGGGAAAGTATTTTTAATGGTTCGGCATGGGAATATGATGAAGTAACAGGACAATATTATTTACACTTATTCTCGCGTAAACAACCAGATTTAAACTGGGAGAATAAAGAAGTTCGAGAAGTGTTATACGACACAGTTAATTGGTGGCTTGATAAAGGAATTGATGGTTTCCGTGTGGATGCGATCAGCCATATTAAAAAAGAAGATGGCTTTAAAGATATGCCAAATCCAAAAGAACTAAAGTATGTACCATCCTTTGATAAACATATGAATGTGGATGGTATTCAACCGTTATTAGAAGAGTTAAAAGAAAATACATTTTCTAAGTACGATATTATGACTGTTGGTGAAGCGAATGGCGTTAAGATTGAAGATGCTGAGCTTTGGGTTGGAGAAGAGCAAGGTAAGTTTAATATGGTATTCCAATTCGAACATTTAAGCTTATGGGATGCTGAAAAGAAGAAAGACCTTGATGTTGTAGGACTGAAAAAGGTATTAACAAAATGGCAAAAAGGGTTAGAAAATAAAGGGTGGAATGCCTTATATATTGAGAATCACGATAAACCACGTATCGTTTCAACTTGGGGGGATGATAAACAATATTGGCGTGAAAGTGCAACGGCTCTAGGCGCAATGTACTTCTTTATGCATGGCACACCGTTTATTTATCAAGGGCAAGAAATTGGGATGACAAATGTCCAATTACCAAATGTTGAAGATTACGATGATGTTGCAACTAAAAATTTATATCGTGAGAAAATTGCAGAGGGCGTATCACATCAAGATATGATGGAAATTATATGGGCTTCTTGCCGTGATAATTCACGTACACCTATGCAGTGGAACGATGAGATGAATGCTGGCTTCACAACAGGTGCACCTTGGTTTAGTATGAATCAAAACTACAAAGAAATTAATGTTGAAAAGCAAAAGAATGAAGAGAACTCTATTTTCAATTTCTATAAGAAAATGATTGCCTTGAAAAAAGAGCACGATGTACTCAATTATGGTACGTACGATTTACTTTTAGAAGATGATCCGCAAATTTATGCATATACTCGTACATTAAATGATGAAAAGATTATTGTAATTAGTAATATCTCAAAAGAGGAAGCTGTATATAATGAGGGTTCATTTGCACTAGAACGCAAACGTTTGCTTTTAAATAACTATGAAGTTGCGGAACATGAACAAGTAACTACAATCACGTTAAAGCCTTATGAAACAAGGGTTTATCGCATTTCATAATAAAAAAGGATGCTCTTAGAGCATCTTTTTTTATGAAAAATAATAAATTTCTATTGCAAAGTGAAAACGCTTTTATTAAAATAGATTTATGAAAACGGTTGCGTAAAGATAAAAATGAAGTAACATAAGGAATCGTTTTCATAAAGGAAACAGAAATTATAATTTAAATCATTATGTTGTTATAAATAAAGGGGAGGAAGAACAGATGAAAATTACGTCTTTTGATTTTTGGCAAAAGTTCGGGAAAGCGTTATTAGTTGTTGTAGCTGTAATGCCAGCAGCTGGTTTAATGATTTCTATCGGTAAGTTAATTGGAATGTCTGCTGGGGATATTAACGCAGTTCATACAATCGCTCGCGTAATGGAAGACATCGGTTGGGCAATTATTACTAATCTACACATCTTATTCGCAGTAGCAATTGGGGGATCTTGGGCGAAAGATCGTGCAGGTGGTGCATTTGCAGCGCTATTAGCATTCGTCTTAACCAACAGAATTACAGGAGCTATATTTGGCGTAAACGCTGAAATGTTAGCGGATTCAAAAGCGAAAGTTTCTTCAGTATTAGCGGGAGATTTAATTGTAAAAGATTACTTTACTTCTGTACTTGGTGCACCAGCATTAAACATGGGAGTTTTCGTAGGGATTATCACAGGTTTCTTAGGAGCTACTTTATATAACAAATATTATAACTATAACAAACTGCCACAAGCATTAGCATTCTTTAACGGAAAACGATTCGTACCATTCGTTGTAATTGTTTGGTCTACAGTAACTGCAATTGTATTATCACTTTTATGGCCATTCATCCAAAGTGGATTAAATGAATTTGGTCGCTGGATTGCAGCTTCAAAAGATAGTGCACCAATTGTTGCACCATTTGTATATGGAACGTTAGAACGTTTACTATTACCATTCGGTTTACACCATATGTTAACAATTCCGATGAACTATACTGAGCTAGGTGGAACATATACGATGTTAACTGGCTCGAAAATTGGACAAGTTGTAGCAGGACAAGATCCTTTATGGCTTGCATGGATTACAGATTTAAATAACTTATTAGCAAATGGAGATACAAAAGCATATAACGATCTATTAAATAACGTTGTACCAGCTCGTTTCAAAGCTGGACAAGTTATCGGTTCAACAGCAGCATTAATGGGTATTGCTTTCGCGATGTTCCGTAATGTTGATAAAGAAAAACGTTCAAAATATAAACCAATGTTCTTATCAGCAGCATTAGCAGTATTTTTAACAGGTGTAACAGAACCAATTGAATTCATGTTCATGTTTATTGCTCCAGTATTATATGTTGTATATGCAATTACAACAGGACTTGCATTCGCATTAGCAGATTTAATTAACTTACGTGTTCACGCATTCGGATTTATTGAGTTAATTACTCGTACACCGATGATGGTTAATGCAGGACTAACTAGAGATTTAATCAATTTCGTTATCGTTTCATTAGTATTCTTCGGTCTGAACTTTACATTATTCAATTTCTTAATTAAAAAGTTCAACTTACCAACACCAGGACGTGCAGGTAACTATATCGATAACGAAGATGAGGCATCAGAAGGAACAGGAAATGTACAAGATGGTTCATTAGCAACAAAAGTTATTGATCTATTAGGTGGAAAAGAAAATATTGCTGACGTAGATGCTTGTATGACACGTTTACGTGTAACAGTAAAAGATTTAGATGTTGTTGCACCAGAAGCGCAGTGGAAACAAAATGGTGCTTTAGGACTAATCGTAAAAGATAAAGGTGTACAAGCGGTATATGGCCCGAAAGCTGACGTATTAAAGTCAGACATTCAAGATATGTTAGGTGCGTAATAATATGAAATTGCTAACTTTAAACTGTCACTCTTGGCAAGAAGAAAATCAAATAGAAAAGATAAAATATCTTGCTAAAGTCATTCAAGAAGAAGAGTACGATGTTATCGCATTGCAAGAAGTAAGTCAGTCGATAGGAGCTAAAAATGTATGCGGTAACAAGAAAGAAGATAATTTTGGACTTTTACTATTAGAAGAGTTAAAAGCGTTACATGTAAAAGATTACAATATTACTTGGGATTTCTCTCATATTGGTTATGATGTGTATGAAGAAGGATTAGCGATTATAACGAAGCATAATGTTGTAAAAGAAGATACGTTCTTTATTTCAGAAAATAAGGATACAACGTATTGGAAAACACGCAAAATTGTAAGTGCAACAATTGCTTATAATGGTAAGAACATCACGTTTTACTCTTGCCACCTCGGTTGGTGGAATGATGAAGAAGAATCATTTAAAGATCAAGTGAATCGTTTGATGGAGCATGTAGATAGCAATGGAATTTCCTTCTTAATGGGTGATTTTAATAATAATGCCCGTTTGCAAGGTGAGGGCTATGAATATATGATGCAAAAAGGTTTGCATGACACATATGAACTAGCAATAGAGAAGGATGAAGGAACAACTGTCCAAGGGGAAATTGCTGGTTGGGATGAAAATAAACATAATCTACGAATCGATCTAATATTGTGTAACCGAAGTGAAAAAGTTCGTTCTTCAAAAGTTATTTTTAATGGTACAAACCGAAATGTAATTTCAGATCATTTCGGTGTAGAAGTACAAGTAGATATATAATAGAAGAAATCCTCACAGTTGATAAAAAGCTGTGAGGATTTTTTTGAAGAATACAAGTATTTCCAAGAGAAAATACTTGTATTTTTTATGACATTTCCTATATATTTGTTATTATTGAATGTAAAACCGATTTGGTCATTTTGTATTCATACTTTGACTTACTTCGTTATATAATGTAGTAAGTTAAAGTTAATGGGAAAAAATAGTTCGTTTTTGGTTAATCCACGATGTAGAAAGTGATATAATTGCAAAATGTATGTATCATTTTCTAAAGAAGGAAAAATATATAATTAGGTGATAACTTCTATGAAACAAATTTGGCGTATTTATAAGACAGATTTACGGAATGTAGCAAAACATTGGGCTGCAATTGTTATTGTTGTAGGGTTAATGATTTTACCATCGTTATATGCATGGTTTAACATTAAAGCTTCTTGGGATCCATATGGAAATACAAAAGAAGTTCCCATTGCAGTTTCTAACGAAGATGCAGGCTCTAATTTAAGAGGAAAAGATATCAATATCGGGAACGAGATTGTAGATTCTCTGAAGAAAAACAAAAATCTTGGCTGGAAATTTGTAGATGAAAAACAAGCAATTTACGGAGTGGAACGCGGGGATTACTATGCAAGCATTACAATTCCAAAAGACTTCTCTGAAAAGATTGCAACTGTTCTGGATGAAAATCCACAGAAACCAGAACTTGATTACTATGTAAATGAAAAGGTAAATGCGATTGCACCGAAGATTACAGCAAAAGGTGCATCAGGTATTACAGAAGAAATTAGTAAAAACTTTGTTAAAACAGCGAACGGTGAGATTTTTAAAATCTTCAATGACCTTGGAATCGATTTAGAAACAAACTTACCAAGTATTGAGAAAGTAAAAGATCTTGTATTTAAGTTAGAAGCGCAGTTCCCAGAAATGAATACATTGATGGATAAGGCGTTAGATGATGCGACTCGAGCAGAGGATGTTGTGAAAGTAGCGCAGAAAGAGTTGCCGGTTGTAGAGAGTGTTATTAATGATGGTCAGGATACACTTAAGAGCTTAGATGCATTCTTTGCGAGAAACGATGAAACATTGAATCGTGCTCCAGGAACTATTAAGAATAATTTAATTGTAACGAAGCAGGGATTGGATGCTGCAGCGAAAATTACAGATTACTTAAAAAATCCTTCATTTGATTTTAATCTGACACTTCCAGATCCAGCTAAATTACCAGTGTTACCTAATATAACTATTCCGCAAATACCACAAATACCAGAAATACCAGAAATTCCAGCATTACCGCAAGTGAATGGTGAGGGGTATAAAAATATTGCTAAAAATATTAATCAAACTGTAAATAATGTTTTTAGTTCGATACGTGTCGGAACAACTTACGCACAAGGTGTTATAAACGGGTTGCAAAATGGTAATTTTGATCCAGAGAAAGCGAAACAAGATCTTAATAATGTTTCTGAGACGCTACAAGGTAGAGCAGATAGTGTTTCATATGTAATTGATATCTTTACTAAATTTAAAGAGTCGGCATCAACTGATTTTGGAAAAGAATTCTTCCAAAAGAGAATAGAGAAATTAACAAACCTTAAAACAGCAATTGTAAATGCAAATGGTGGCGTTAAAGATATTGCCAATATTATTGGTACAGGGCAAGAAGTGAAACAAGATGTAAGAGATGCTACTAATAAAAAGCTAGATGCAATAAATAACTTGGTAAATCAAGCAGAAGCAGATTATAATGCTACGTTTGTAGCAGATTTCGAAAAAGCAGTAAGCACAGCTGAGCAATTGAAAAACCAAGCTGAGCAATTGAAAGACAAAGCTGAAAATGTAAAAGAAGATGCTCAGCAACTTAGAGGTAATTTAAATCAAGATATAAAAAAAGCGAATGAGTTAGTAAATCAAACCAATGAGGCATTAGACAATGGTAGAGAAAAGTACGATAAGGCTGTAAGTGATTACAGCAGAGTAAAAACAGAACTTGGAAAAGCAAGAGAAGACTTAAGCAACGCAGGTGTTAATGGATTAGACTCTACAAAAGTAGCCTTAAATGATTTAAATGGACAGTTCAAAGCAGCATGGAATTTAGTTAATGATATGATTCCAGTTCTGGAAAATACAAATAAAGTTTTAGCAGATGTAAATAGTGATAAGAACACGAATAACACGATTTCTAAATTGAATAAAGTAAAAGATGGTCTTCAAAAAGGAATCGATTTAACTGATAAAGGAATTGACGCTATTAATAAAGGTCAAAAGCCAGCAGCAGATGTTATTGAAAGTATTAACGCAGTATCTAAAAGTACTTCGGCCCAAATAAGTGACATCTTAGCTAAATACGATTCAGAAATCGTTCCAAACTTTAATGAAGCAATTGCTCGTACAAAAGAGATGTCTAAAAACACATCTCAAATTTTAAAAGAAGCAGACAAAAAGCTTCCAGATGTTAAAAAAATACTAGAAGATTCATCAAAAGGCTTAGTAGATGGTAAAAAGAAATTAGCAGACATTAAAGCTGAAATGCCAGCTACTGAGAAAAAGATTAAAGAATTGGCAGATAAAATTCGTGATTTTGAATCTGAAGAGGATTTAAAAGACATCATACGCTTATTGAAAAACGATGTTGAGAAGCAAAGTGACTACTTTGCGAATCCAGTAAATTTAAAAGAGAATAAATTATTTGCAATGCCGAACTACGGTTCAGCGATGTCACCATTCTATACAGTGCTTGCATTATGGGTAGGCGCATTATTAATGGTTTCATTATTAACAGTAGAAGTACATGAAGAGGGCGCGAATTATAAGAGCCATGAAATTTACTTCGGACGTTTATTAACATTCTTAACGATAGGTCTTTCACAAGCGTTTATCGTATCAATGGGAGATATATTCTTACTCGGTACGTACGTAGTCGATAAATTCTGGTTTGTATTATTTAGTTTATTTATTGGTGGAGTCTTCGTTTGTATCGTATACTCACTCGTTTCTATTTTTGGAAACGTTGGGAAATCGATGGCGATCATTTTACTTGTACTGCAAGTAGCAGGGTCGGGCGGAACATTCCCAATTCAAATGACACCGAAATTCTTCCAAGCAATTTATCCGTTCTTACCGTTCACATATGCAATTAGTGCAATTCGTGAAACAGTAGGCGGAATGCTGTGGGATATTGTAACGCGAGATTTACTTGTATTAAGTGCTTTCGTAGTAGTTATGATTGTAGCTGCGTTATTATTGAAAACACCAATTAACAAATCGAGCGAAAAATTCGTTGAGAACGCAAAAGGAAGTAAAATCATTCACTAACATAAAAGGTTCCTACCGATAGAGGTAGGAACCTTTTTGTTTAATCAAATTTTAATTTCTTTAATGCTTCTGCAAATGGGTTATTTAATGGTTCTTCTTCTTTTTTCTGTTGTTTCATATATTTTTGAACGTCACGCTTATCAGCTTTGTTTCCAGATTCTTTTTTACGTCTTTCTTGGAATGTGGATAATTTTTCGCGATAGCCACATTTACATGCAAAGATTTGCCCTGCACCTTCACCACGTAATTCTAACTTCTTCTTACACTGAGGGCAACGAGCGTTTGTTGTACGAGAGACATTTTTACGATGACCACATTCACGGTCTTGGCAAACGAGCATCTTTCCTTTTTTGCCGTTTACCTCTAGCATTGGTTTACCGCAATCTGGACAAGACTTCGTTGAAATGTTGTCATGTTTATATTTTTTATCACTCGATTTAATTTCAGAAACAATTTCTTTCGTATAGTTCTTCATTTCGGAAATGAATACTTCTTTTTTCAGTTTACCCTTTGCGATCGCCTCTAGCTTTTGTTCCCACTCACCAGTTAGTGTAGGTGATTTTAACTCTTCTGGTACTAAATCAAGTAACTGACGGCCTTTTGAAGTAATGTGAATATCTTTACCACGTTTTTCAATTAAGAACGAATTGAATAGCTTGTCAATAATATCAGCACGCGTTGCTACAGTACCTAATCCACCAGTTGATTTTAGCGTATCAGCAAGTTGTTTATTTTGCGTATCCATATATTTTGTAGGATTTTCCATTGCTGAAAGTAAAGTCGCTTCATTAAAACGTGCAGGTGCTTTCGTTTGACCTGATGTTTGCATAATTAACTTTACAGTTAATGTATCGCCTTTTTCGATGCGAGGTAAAAGTTGCTCTTTTACGTCATCGGTTACATCATCATCTTCAAAGCGATTTTCATATACTTCCTTCCAACCTGCATGTAAAATTGTTTTTCCGCGTGCAATGAACGTTTCATTACCGACTTTTGTGCGTAACGTTAGTTGTTCGTATTCGAATGCTGGGAATAAAACAGCTAAGAAACGTTTTACAACTAAATCATAAATTTTACGTTCTTTATCTGTGAAGGCGGAGAAGTTAACGTATCCTTCTGTCGGAATAATTGCGTGATGATCACTTACTTTACTATCATCAACAAATGATTTATTAGCCTTGATAGGCTTTTGTAATACTTTATGTGCTAAAGGACGATATTCCCCAACGCCGCACGCCTTTAGACGTTCTGGAAGTGTTCCAACGATATCAGATGAAATGTAACGCGAATCTGTACGAGGGTATGTTAGCACTTTATGCTGCTCATACAATTTCTGCATAATATTCAATGTTTCTTTCGCAGAGTAACCGAACTTTTTATTGGCATCACGTTGCAATTCAGTTAAATCGTAAAGACCAGGAGAGAATGACTTCTTTTGTTTTTTATCAATTTCTAAAACAGTAGCATTATGCTTATCTAAACCTTTTACAATACCATCAATTTTTTCTTTATTGAAGCTGCGGCTATTGCCGTTTGCATCTTGCCAAGTTAGTTTTAACTGATTTGTCGTTTGAGCCTCGATGCCGTAGTAAGTTTGAGCTTTGAAGTTCTTTATTTCATCTTCACGATTAGCGATCATAGCAACAGTAGGTGTTTGCACACGGCCACAGTTAAGCTGGGCATTAAAGCGAGTCGTTAAAGCTCGAGTCGCGTTAAGACCGATATACCAGTCAGCTTCTGAACGTGCAACTGCTGAAGCATATAAATTGTCATATGCCTTACCTGGTTTTAAATTTGCAAAACCATCTTTAATTGCTTTATCAGTAACAGATGAAATCCATAAACGTTTGATTGGTTTGTTAATTCGAACCTTATCAATAATCCAACGAGCGACTAATTCTCCTTCGCGTCCAGCGTCTGTTGCTACAATGATTTCATTTACATCTTTTCTAAGAAGCTGACTTTTTACAGCATTAAATTGTTTCCCTGTTTGTTTAATAACAGTTAATTTCAAACGCTCAGGTAGCATCGGTAAATCTTCTAAATTCCACTTTTTATATTTCACATCGTAGCTTTCTGGATCTGCTAATGTAACGAGATGACCTAAAGCCCAAGTCACAATATATTTACTACCTTCAAGGTAGCCGTTTCCCTTTTTATCGCACTTCAGTACACGTGCAATATCTCGTGCAACGGAAGGCTTTTCAGCGATTACAACGCTTTTTGACATATTTAAAACATCCTTTCAAATTTCCATACGTTAACTATAGCATACATCTTCTTGAGATTCAGTTTCGCTCCAGATTTGAACGTTTTTTAATGGGATAACATCTGTTTGAAAGTGAATGATCGTGACAGAACATAATATGCACCATGATGAGACTGTGAGAAATAGATAGTTATTATGCGTATTGTTTTATTAGTTGCTTCTATATTAAATAGAAAAGTAAAGAACTTGTTATTTTACTAGAATAAGAGTAGACTTTGAAGTAGAAGAATACTAAACACATGGGAGTTTGTGGATACAAACTGAGAGTATGACTAGTCCGTCATTGACCATTTGAACCTGTTGGATAATGCCAGCGTAGGGAGAGTGTAAAAGCACATGTTCAGGCACTTTGCGTACGCGCAAAGTGCCTTTTTGTGTATCTCCCATTAGTTAGGAGATGAGAAGGATGAATAGGAAAGAAATTAGTAAAGTAGTGGATTTGGTGAGAGAATCTAATCCGCTCGTTCATAATATTACAAATGTTGTTGTAACAAATTTTACAGCTAACGGTTTGTTAGCGTTAGGGGCATCGCCTGTAATGGCGTATGCAAAAGAAGAAGTGGCAGAAATGGCTAGCATTGCTGGAGCGTTAGTATTAAATATGGGAACACTTCGTCCGGAAGAAGTAGAAGCGATGTTACTTGCCGGTAAATCAGCAAATGTGAACAATGTACCAGTACTGTTTGATCCAGTTGGTGCAGGAGCAACATCGTATCGAACAGAAGTTGCGAGACATATTCCGGCTGAAATTGAATTAGCGATTATTCGCGGAAATGCAGCTGAAATAGCGAACGTTATTAATGAGAGATGGGAAATTAAAGGGGTAGACGCTGGTGCTGGAAATGGTAATGTCGTAAGTATTGCAAAACAGGCAGCGGATGAATTGAATACAGTTGCGGTGATTACTGGAAAAGAAGATGTTGTTACAGATGGAGAGCGAACTGTTCTCATTCGAAACGGTCATCCTATTTTAACGAAAGTTACGGGAACAGGTTGTTTACTAACTTCTGTAATAGGAGCATTTGTAGCGGTAGAAAAGGATTATGTAAAGGCAGCGGTAGCGGCATTAACGTTTTATGGGGTAGCTGCGGAACTGGCAGCTGCCAAGACGGTGGAAAAAGGACCTGGTAGTTTTCAAATTGAATTTTTGAATCAGTTAGCGAATACGACTTCAGGTGATATAGAGAAGTATGGGAAAATTGAGGTTATATAGTAAGGAGGGAAAATAAATGTCACGTATTTCAAAGTCAGAAATGTCTAGGTTGTTATCAGTATATTTTATTATGGGAAGTAATAATTGTACGAAGGATCCACTGCAAGTATTGAGAGATGCACTTGAAGGTGGTATAACAATTTTTCAATTTCGTGAAAAGGGGGAAGGCGCTTTAACGGAAGAGAAACGCATTTGTTTTGCAAAAGAACTACAAGCAATTTGTAAGGAGTACGGTGTACCGTTCATTGTAAATGATGATGTGGAACTAGCTCTCGAGTTAGATGCAGATGGCGTGCATGTTGGGCAAGATGATGAAGGAATTACCTCTGTTCGTGAAAAAATGGGTGATAAGATTGTTGGTGTATCTACACATACAATTGAAGAAGCACGCTGGGCAATTGAAAATGGGGCTGACTATTTAGGTGTAGGACCTATTTTTCCAACGAGTACGAAAAAAGATACGAAAGCAGTGCAAGGAACGAAAGGTTTAGCTCATTTTAGAGAACAAGGAATTACAATACCGATTGTCGGAATTGGAGGCATTTCAATTGAAAATACCGCTTCGGTTATAGAAGCAGGTGCGGACGGTGTTTCAGTTATTTCAGCGATTAGTTTAGCTGAATCTGCGTATGAAAGTACGAAGAGGCTAGTAGAGGAAGTGAGTAACAGTTTGTAGAAGAAGGCTATGTAGTATTAAAACGCTACATAGCTTTTTATGTTTTGATATCGATAGTTAGAAAAAGGGGGAGGGTTGTTTGAAAAGGAAACAGTTTATAGAGTTGCAAAATGAGTTGTTTCGTTTATTCGAAAAAAGAGAATTCGAAGCGATTTATAGATGCATAGATAAAGCAAAAAGGGAGTTTCCTGAAAGAATAGAAAAAACTAGTTTCTGGGAAGTGTGTGCACTTTCGGCAGAAGGTAAGTATGAGGAAGCGATTGTTAGTTTAAACGAAGCTTTAGAAAAGGGGATTTGGTGGAATCCACATACACTTATGGGGGATGAAGATTTAAAGGGATTACGAGAGAATGCAGCTTTTAAAATGATAGTGAAAAAGTGTGAAGAAATCTTTAAGAAACAGCAGCTAACAGCCGAACCGAAATTATTTACTTATGGAAATAAAGAGGCGAAGATAGGGTTATTTTCTTTGCATTGGAGAGGATCAAATATAAATGATTTTGCACCATATTGGTGTGAAGAAGAAATACTAAATGAGTATATATTAGGTTTTCCCCGGTCCTCACAAATACATGGAATGAAGTCGTATAGCTGGGATAATCATGAAATAGCTATAAAAGACGTTATGAAAACTTTTAATGATTTTGTAAATAAATATAACTTGGAGGACATCATCATCGCGGGAGCTTCTCAAGGGGGAAATATAGCGATAGAGTTAGCGTTAAAGAATATGTCAGCGACTCAAAAATTTATTGCAGTTATACCTGCTATTCGAGATGTTAAGGAAATTGAAAGTATAGTTGTATCAAATGATATAACGAATGTAGAAGGATATATTGTTACGGGAGACAAAGATCCATTTTATGAAAACACACTTCAATTAATGTCTATGTTTGAGGAATATAATGTGGACTGTAAATTAATTGTGAGAGAAGGTTTGGGGCATCTTTTCCCAGCGGATTTTACACAAATATTAAAGAACATAATGGAAGAATGGACAGCTAAAAATATTTAAACAAACGTTTGATTAAAAAAGCACAAACCCTGTAAATTTGTAGGTTTGTGCTTTTTCTTTAAAACATAATTGATATTAAGAGCATTCCAATTCCTATAGAAGTGAATGTTGCGATTAGGCCTGGAATCATAAAGCTATGATTTAAAACATATTTACCAATGCCAGTTGTACCAGTACGATCAAAGTTAATGGCAGCAACGATTGTTCCGTAGTTTGGAATGAAGAAATATCCATTTACTGCAGGGAACATCGCGATCAGTAGTGCTGGTGGAATACCGAGTGATAATCCAAGAGGCATTAAAGCACGTACTGTTGCGGCTTGGCTATATAGTAAAATAGATAGAATGAATAATGCGATGGCAAATAGCCATGGCGCACTTGTTACTAGATGCTGAATTGATCCTTGAATCATATTTAAGTTTCCGTTAAAGAAAGTATCTCCCATCCAAGCGATACCGAAAATAGCAACAACTGCTGTTGCCCCCGCTTTAAAGACGTTACCAGACACGATGCTTTCTACATTTGGTTTACAGAAAATAATAATAAGAGCTGCAATCGTTAACATAACCATTTCAATTGTGTTTGGCATGGAAAGACGGGCTAACTTCCCATCAACTATCCATCCTGGACGAAGTACTTCAAATGAACCGAGAAGTACGACAAGAAAAGTTCCTACTAGGAAAAGGATAACTGATAATTTAGCGCCTTTTACACCAACAAATTCTTTTTTCTCTTCAATCTTAGGAATCATTCCTTCTTTTAATCGTTTTAAGTATTCAGGGTCTTCATTTAATTCTTTCCCCATTTTGCTAGCAACAAATGCAGCTACCATACAAGCGATAAAAGTAGAAGGGATACTTACTTTTAAAATATCTAATAAGGTGATTTTATAGTCAGCTAACATTGCTAAAAGTGCAACTGTTGCAGCTGATATAGGACTAGCTGTAATTGCTTGTTGGGAAGCAATTACGGCAATTGACATTGGTCGTTCTGGTCTAATTCCAGATTCGCGAGAGACTTCTGCGATAACAGGAAGTACAGAATAAGCAACGTGACCAGTTCCCGCACAAAGTGTGAATAAATAAGTAACAATTGGAGCAAAGAATGTAATGCGTTTTGGATTTTTTCGTAATGCTTTCTCAGCCAGATGAACAAGGTATTCCATTCCTCCAGCGGCTTGGAGTGCACCAGCAGCTGTAATTACTGCTAAAATCATAAGCATTACATCAATAGGAGGAGCTGTAGGTTGTAAGTGGAAGACGAAAACAAGTATTGCCATACCAACGCCACCCATTACCCCTAGACCAACTCCGCCTAGGCGTGCGCCAATAAAGATGCAGAGTAGTAACGTAAGAAATTGTAGCCAAAACATGATAAACTACCTCCGAAATTCATTAGTTAAGATATATTCGAATAATTTAATTTAAATGAAAATTAAAATAAATACTCAAAACAATCCTTGTGTTATATACATTTTTTATTATATAACACAAGAAATGTAACATTCACGTACTTTGTTAAATTATTTTGAAAAAATAATACAGCCAAATTTTACATTTGTATCTCTAAATAGGTGGACATTTTAATTTTTATGTTGTAATCTTTGATAGAGAATAATGTAATTCTCATAGAACTCCCATATCGTTCAACTCGTTCAGCGAGAAAGGCAAACTGATGGAAACATTAGGACGCAAAACTACAGGAGCTAAGGCCGAAAGGCTACGCTAGCCAGTTACCGGACGGATAGGGTTGGTCTTGACCAATGCTTTTTCATTGGTCTTTTTTTATTTGCAAACAAATGAGAAACCTTATCAGTTGTTGATAAGGTTTCTATTTTAATAGTTTTCCTTTATATTAAGTTAATTAAGAAAGGTGATGTGAATGAAAAAATATTGGCACAAGCTATCATTTCTTCAAAAGAATGTATTGTTAACTGTGTTAGTTATTTTGACGCTTGTTGGTACTATGGGTGCGTTAAGTTTTAACATGTTTCAAAATAGCATGATGTCTATATTTGAAAGGCATTCTTTTGAAACAGGAGATACGGTATTACATAAATTAGACGAAGAAATAGTGAGAGATGTTACAAAAGACCCAGTGGCACAAAGAGAAAAGAGAGAGAAGTTAACAGAGAAATTAGATGAAGCAACGGAAGAATTGAATAGTGTTGGACAAACGTATATTGTTGGAGCAAAAAAAAATGAAAAAGGTGAGTTACTAATCGTCGACTTGTCTACAGACTTAGCAAATGTTGTTGAAGTAAGGCCGGGAGAATATTATAAACAACCAGATCTTTGGATGAAAGCATACGATAAGGTAATGAGCACGAAAAAAGCAAACATGACAGTAGTATATGAAGATCTATTAGGATCATGGGTAACGATATTAGAGCCAATTAAAGATGGAGACGGAAATATTGTGGCAATTGTTGCAGCCGATGTAGATGCTTCTATTGTTCCTATTACAAAGGAAAAATTCATTATACAAGGTTTAATGTTTATTTGTATTTCTGTTTTAATTGCAACTGTTATTCAATTCTTAATCGTACGTAACGCACTTGCTCCATTGCGGGATTTACGTGAAGGATTACGCAGAGTTGGTGAAGGTGATTTAAGTATTAAATTAGAGGAAAGACCAGATGATATTGGTATTATTAATGCGTATTTTAACAATACCATCGAGAAGTTTAAAGGAATTATAGATAAAGTGAAGCAGACAGCAGAACAGGTTTCCTCATCTTCACAAGAATTGTCAGTGAGTACGAAAGAAAATAGCATGGCAGTCCAAGGAATCGTAAGTTCTATAGTTGAGTTAAGGGCTGGCGTTCAATTGCAAGAAACGTCAGTACCAAAGTATTTAGATATTGTATATGAAATGGAAGATAGGATGGAAGAGATAACTAATATTGCAAAACAAATGACGAAAGAGTCTGAAGGTACGAAGCATCATTCAGAAAAAGGAAATGGTATTATTGAACAGACGATGAATCAAATGAACATAATACAAAATGCAGTACAAGATTTATCTTCTATCATTTATTCTTTGGAAGTAAGATCAAAAGAAATTAGTGATATTGTAACTGTAATTACAAGTATTTCAAATCAAGCGAATTCGCTGGCTTTACATGCTACTATTGAAGCTTCACGTGCTGAGGAAACAGGAGAGGGATTTGCCGTTGTTGCTGATGAAGTGCGTAAATTAGCAGAGCAGACGGAAGCATCAGCAAAAGATATAGCAAAATTAATAGGGGAAACACAAGCAGGAACGGAAGAAGCTGTTGTTTCAATGCAAAAAACCTCAAAAGAAGTAGAGTCTGGAATGAAACTTGTTGAAAGTAGTGGTGCTTTCTTTGAAAAAATTTCGAAATCAGCACAAACTGTTACCAATCAAGTTGGAGTTGTTTCTAGCAATTCAAATAATATATTGCAAAATAGCCAAAATATTGTTCGTGTTGTAAATGAACTATCACTTATTGCAAATAAGTATGCGAATAGTAGTAGTAATGTTGAAGAAATCATGAAAGAACAGGAAATGTCTGTACAGGATATTGCTGAATTAGCCAGTTCTTTAAGCTGGCTCTCACAGGAGTTACAAGAGTTAATTGGGGAATTCAAAAGTTAAATGAAATGATTATACATGCTTTTGTTTGTTCAATAAAATAAATCATGCTACAATGAAAACGAATTAAGGACCGGGGAGCCAATTGGCTGAGAGGATGTGAGCAAACATCGACCCTCAACCTGATCTGGATAATGCCAGCGTAGGGAGTTACTTAAAGTGATGTAGCATATGTTATTCTATAATAACTTGCATACAAGGCTTTCCTACGCAGTAGGAAAGCCTTTTCTTGTTTTAAAATTTAATTTCATAAGGGGGATTTTATTATGTCACAACAAGTTACAATTTCGTTTTCAGTAGTACCACAAGCAAAGAACAAAGATGTGTATTCTGTTGTTGATAAAGCGATTGAGGTTGTACAACAATCGGGAGTTCGTTATGAAGTAGGGGCAATGGAAACGACGCTGGAAGGAGAATTAGATGTACTTCTTGATATCATTAAACGTGCACAACAAGCTTGTGTGGACGCTGGAGCAGAAGAAGTGATTACTTCTATTAAAATCCATTATCGTCCAAGCACTGGTGTAACGATAGATGAAAAAGTTTGGAAGTACCGTGATGAATATGCAAAACCAGAAGCAATCTAAAATAATTACAGCAATTTGGCTTATCCTTCTCATTGCGATATGGGAAGGATCTGTTTCATTATTTAAAATTGAACCGTGGATTTTACCGAAGCCTTCTGCCATTGTTCAAGAATTAATTGGAATGAAAGATTTACTATTACCGAATACGATGCAGACGCTGCAAGAGGTTATAATGGGACTGTTCTTTGCGATTTTAATTGGGACAAGCATTGCAATTCTTATGGACGTTATCCCTTTATTTCGTATTTTAATAAATCCGTTGCTTGTTATTTCGCAAACGATTCCAATCGTTGTACTTGCACCGTTATTTATTATTTGGTTTGGATATGGAATGCTACCGAAAGTAATGGTAGTCATACTCGTTTGTTTCTTCCCGATTGCGCTTAGCATTTTAGAAGGTTTTCAAACGGTAGATAAAAATATGTTGAAGTTGTTGCAAACGATGAAGGCAACGAAATGGCAAGTTTACCAGAAAGTAAAGTTTCCAGCAGTGCTTCCATACTTTTTCTCCGGTTTAAAAATTGCAGTTACATATAGCGTAATGGGAGCGATTATTGGAGAATGGCTCGGTGCCAGTGAAGGATTAGGAGTTATGCTTACAAGGGCTACGAAATCCTTTTTAACAGCCCGAGTCTTTGGTGTTGCAGCAATTATTGTAATGGTGACATTATGTCTGTATTTTATCGTGGAGTTTATGGCAAGAATAACAGCACCATGGATATATAGAAAGGACGGCAGAAAATGAAAAAAGGTTTAAAAGTTATGTTGGCTGCCTTATTAGCAGTAGGTGTAGCTGGATGTAATCCGGCGAAGAAAGAAGAAAGTGCAAGTAAAGATCAAAAAGTAAAAGTCGTATTAGATTGGTTTCCGAATACGAATCATACTGGCTTATATGTAGCACAAGCGAAAGATTATTATAAAAAACAAGGCTTAGATGTAGAAATCATTCAGCCTGGTGATAATGTGACGGCGGAGCAAATGATAGCTTCAGGAAAAGCTGACTTCGCAATAAGCGCACAAGAAAATGTAACGTTGGCTCGTGTGGAAGGTATTCCTGTTGTATCTGTAGGTGCGATTATTCAGCATAACACTTCAGCTTTTGCATCGCTTAAGAAAGATAATATGACGTCACCGAAAGATTTTGAAGGGAAACGTTACGGTGGCTGGGGAGGACCAGCGGAAGAAGCGACATTAAAGACAATTATGGATAAGCACCAAGCCGATTTTAATAAAGTTGAAAAAATCATTTTAGGACAAACAGATTTCTTTAAATCAATTGGTCGTGATGCAGACTTTGAATGGATTTATTACGGTTGGGATGGAATTGAAGCGAAGCGCCAAGGAAAAGAGTTAAATACGATTATGGTGAAAGACTTAGATCCAGCGCTTGATTTCTATAGTCCTGTTATGATTACGAGTGAAAAACATACGAAGCAAGATAAAGACTTTGTGAAAAAGTTTATGAGTGCAACGACAGAGGGTTATAATTTTGCAATTAAAGAGCCGAAAGAAGCTGCTGATATTTTAATTAAAGCTGTTCCAGATGTAAATAAAGATTTAGTACAAGAAAGTCAAAAATGGTTAAGTACGAAGTATCAAGATGATGCAAAAGCGTGGGGAGTACAGAAGGAAGAAGTTTGGACGAATTACATGAATTTCTTATATGATAACAAAGTTATTAAGAAGAAAATTGATGTGAAAGATGCCTTTACAAATGAGTTCCTTCCAAGTGAAAAATGAGTGGATTACAAATAAAAGATATTGTGAAATCTTTCGATGGCAAGAATGTATTAGCAAATATTAGTGCTTCTATACGAGAGGGAGAATTTGTTTCTTTTGTAGGACCGAGTGGTTGTGGGAAAAGTACACTATTAAATATGATCGCAAATATTGAAAATCCAACAAGTGGAAGTGTAACGTATAACGATAAGCAAATGCAAGAGCAAGATATTGTAAGTTATATGCCGCAACAGGATTTATTACTACCGTGGCGGTCAGCTTTGCAAAATATCGTTCTTCCGTTAGAAATTGAAGGGAAGCCGAAAAAACAAAGGCTGACAGAAGGAATGGAAGCATTAAAGCAGTTTGAACTAGATGAATATGCAGACCATTATCCAGATGAATTGTCTGGAGGGATGCGTCAAAGAATTAGTTTTCTGCGCACATATTTATGTGAAAAGCCAATTATGCTACTTGATGAGCCTTTTGGTAAATTAGATGCTTTTACAAAAATGGAAGTACATAGCTGGCTTTTAAACTCTTGGCACCAAGAGAAGCAAACAATCGTTATGGTTACACACGACTTAGATGAGGCAATCTTGCTTTCGGATCGCGTATTTATTTTATCTCAAAGACCAGCATCAATAGTTGGTGAGGTACAAGTGAAATTACCTAGGCCGAGAACGATGGATATGTTAACATCACTTGAGTTAAAGAAAGATAAGGAAGAAATTTTGAGAGTATTAGCTCCTTATATGAAAAAATAGAAAAAGCCTTTTAACAGTTTTTTGTATAATTACTGTTAAGAGGCTTTTTTTATATAGGGGGAGAAAGATGAAAACTATAGAGAAAATAGTGGATGAATTAACGGCAGATAATCTTGAAGAAAGAAAAGCTGTATTAAAAAATCATATTTTATTAATGAAGTATGGTATGGAACATCATGAATTAAAAGAAGAAGAAATGACAGAAATTTTAAAGTGGGTTCAAGGTCGAGATCAATTGAGAAAAGATGTTCCGGAGTTATGTGATTTACATTTAATTAAAAAGTTTCAAGCGGTATTAGATGAATTTATTCATTCCATAGTTTCAAATGGTTATGTAGAAGACGCGGTAGAAATTCTAGAGAGTGTATTAAAAAGTATGGGGGCAGTCGCTCATATTGTAAAAATTATGTTTGTCGGCAAAATGAAAGTTGATAGAAATTCTTTGGAAATGGTAGAGGTGCTAAAACGAGAGTGCTACAATTTAATGGAACAGCGTGCTGTTGTTGGTTTACATGCTCAAATTTTTCACGTTTTAGGTTTTGTTCATTCAATACAGTTTGATTTAGAAGAAAGATCACAGGAACACGGACGAGTTGTGATAGGTCTTTTAACAGATTTTAAAACGGGTGAATTGAAGTCTGTACAACAATTTCAAGCTGAAGACCATATTTCAGAAGTGAAAAGTATGGTGAGTAAAGGATACGGAATAGAATTACAGAGAAGAATTTATATGTGGAAATCGTTAACGCTCATCTTTACAAGTCCATATGCATTAGAAAAGATGTATAAAGAAATTTATGTAGAAAACGATAACATGGGGAAGGAACAAAAAGAAAAGTAGAGAATAGAATATAACAGAGTAGTTTATACTCTTAATATAACAAATGTTAAAGGAGTGAAAGGATAAAATGACTTTATCAACTGTTCTTCAAATGGTTTTAGCTTGATATGGGAGAAGTCTGCCCATTTTTATCGATTAAGCTAAATTGAAGACAGCAGGTAAAGAACCTTAATCCTTTCTTACGATAATATGTAATGGGTAAGGTGTATTCACCTTACCCATTTTTTATATGCACAATTAAATAAGGCTTTATACTGTTGCTCTCTCTATTTAGCTTATGAATCATAAGTAAAGGAGAGAAAATAATGAGTATATTAACGGTAGAAAATTTAAGTCATTCGTATGGTGAGAAAACCATTTTATATAATGCATGTTTTCGAATATTGAAGGGTGAGCATGTTGGGGTAGTAGGGCAAAATGGAATTGGAAAATCAACATTGTTAAGGATTTTAACAGGAGAACTTATACATGATGATGGGAACATTGAATGGTTTCCACATGTGAAGGTAGGTTTCTTGCAGCAGCATATGGATTTACAAGAAGGGATGACAATTGAGGGATACTTGCAAAGTGCATTTGCTGATTTGTATGCGATTGAATACGAAATGTTAAAAATTGCTGAAGAAATGAATGGAGCAGGAGAAGTAGAAAAACTGTTAGTAAAGTATGGAGAATTACAAACTATATTGGAAAGCTCTAATTTCTATCACATTCATACAGAAGTTGAAGAAGTAGCAATCGGTTTAGGTTTATTTGAAATAGGTTTGAAAAAGGATGTATCGAAGTTAAGTGGGGGACAGCGAACAAAGTTATTACTTGGGAAGCTTCTTTTAGAAAAAGCTGATGTTTTATTACTAGATGAGCCAACAAATTATTTAGATACAGCTCATATAGAATGGTTGCAATCATATTTGAGACTATATGAAAAAGCTTATGTAATCATTTCGCATGACGAATTATTTTTGAACAGTATTACAAATGTTATTTTTCATCTAGAAGGAGGAAAAGTGAAGCGATACGTAGGAAACTATGAAAAGTTTGTGCAAAGTTACCAAGTGCAAAAGAAACAATTACAATCGGCGTATGCGAAACAACAAAAAGAAATCTCTCAGTTAGAAATATTTATTCAAAAAAATAAAATTCGAAAAGCGAAACAGGCTAAAAGTCGAGAGAAAGTATTAGAGAAAATGCAAAGGATTGAAAAGATTCATTCTGTAACTCGATCCCGTTTTGATTTCAGTGTTTATGAGGAGCCGGTGAGTCGTATATTGCAAGCTGAGAAACTAAGGATAGGTTATAGTGATCCTTTATGTCCAGAGTTGAATTTACAAGTGAAAAAAGGAGAAAAGATAGCGATTATTGGTCATAATGGAATTGGAAAAACGACGATGTTAAAAACATTATTAGGTCAAATTAAGCCGCTAAGCGGTTCAATTTCTGTTGGAGAACGAGTAAATCCTGCGTATTTTGCTCAGGAAGAGTTTGCTTCAGAAACAACACCCTTAGAGAAAGTTTGGGCAGAGCGACCAGATATGACAAAGAAAGAAGTGCGCCAAGCATTAGCAAAGTGTGGATTGCGAGAAGAACATGTATTAAAACCTATTCGTTTATTAAGCGGCGGAGAACAAACGAAAGTACGTTTATGTGAACTGATCGTAACGAAAAGTAATGTTTTAATTTTAGATGAACCAACTAATCATTTGGATATAGAAACAAAGAAGGCATTGCAGGAAGCGCTACAACGATATAAAGGAACCGTTTTACTTGTATCACATGAGCCTTCTTTCTATGAAGCATGGATAACAAAAGTGTGGAATATAGAAGAATGGAACGCTGAACAATATGAATAAAGAAAAGGCATTAGCTTGTATAAGCTAATGCCTTTTCTTTGTGATTAACATGATTTTCGAGAACTCTTACATGAGAATTGTATGAAGAAGCACTCTTATGGTGCGCTTATAAGCGTGCTTTTTCTTTTGTTATGTTTATATTTATAATAATACTAGATGCCTTTCCCTAATAGGCGACTATCCTTCTTTATGTATATATAGATAGTTTGAAATGGAATGAAAATAATTCCTATATGTAAAGGATAATGTGATTAGTATAGGAAGACAATAGAGCTTAAAGGAAATTCATGTAAAATTCAGGTGAACTTCACACGAACTTCATATTGTAAACTAAATATAGTTATAATAGGTTATTATAATGTTAATTTGTGATTTTTCATAAAATTAAAAGTTTGAATTTAGGAGAGAGGAATCAAACCTAAATTCAAACTTTAGTGAAATAATTATTGGAAGTTACCTTTAGTTTTCGCTAATGGATGCATTTACAAGTTCGGCGGGATTACCTGTTCCTGCCCCTCCGATTGTAACCGATCCACCGGGAGGAATTTCACCATTCCATCCTGCATTCGTAATTACGTAATGACTATTTATTTTACTACTAATTTTAGAATCCCAAACTTGCGTTAAATTGCCGTTATAATCAAATTCTAATTTCCACTTTTTAATAGGGATCGTCCCGGTATTTTTTATTACAATCGAGAAATTGTAACCACTTCCCCAATTTGAAGTGATTGAAAAGGTAGCATTGCCATTTCCACCAGGAGGTGTCGTATTAGCATCATCTGTTTTAACTGTAATAGCGGTAGGCTGTGACTTATTTCCGGCAGCATCTTTGGCAATTACTGAAAATGTGTATTCTGTATTAGATTTTAAGTTTTTAATTGTAATGCTATTTGTTGTTGTACTCCATTTCTCTTCCCCAGCAGTAATTTCATATTCCGTAACTCCTACGTTATCAGTAGATGCAGTCCAGCTTAATTGAACTGAGTTTGAATTTTTATTGGTAACAGTAATATTTTTTACGTTTGTTGGTGGCTCAATATCTTTTTGACTAATAGGTCCACCCAGTAATTCTTTTACTAACGTATCAAGTAATTTAGGACCACTACAACTATATTTTGGACTTGTACGGCAATCCCCACTTAATTCCCAAAACATTGCTCCACTTAAACCTTTCGTCTTTATATAGTCTGTTTTATATTTCATAGATTCATTGTCATCGTAGCTAATAAATGAGCCTGTAGTCGCGTTATATAAATAAGGTACTTTCGCTACATCGTTCCAGTAGCGAACAAACCCATTTTTATTCACATAATTAGCTGCTAAATCACCATAATCGTACACACCTGTGTCACCGGTAGAATAATCATCCCAAGTACCTTTAGAGGCTAGCTTTCCATCGCTACCTGGTTTACAAGGTTGGTATTGTCCGTTATTTTCTTTTCCACAACTTTTCCACCCGCGTCCGTAAAAAGGTACACCTAATACGAGTTTATCTGCTGGAACCCCTTCATTTGTATAAACGTCTATCGCACCATCTACGTAAAATTTCGTATCCGCTGCTGGGTCATTTGGATCTTTGTATAGAGCTGCATTATGGTTAGAAGTAGGTTCCCATCCACCGTGGAAGTCATATGTCATAATATTAATCCAATCAAGTATTTGAGAGATTTTCTTTAGCTCTGTATGATCAGCATAACGTTGGCTTGCACCTGACGCGATTGTTAGTAAATATTGTTTACCATCTTCTGCACCAGCTTTCGTTAATGCATTTCGAACTTCTTGAAGGAGTAGGGTGAAGTTTTGCTTATCTTCAGGACGATAACTACCACCAGGAATCGTTTCTACGCCCGGATATTCCCAGTCTAAATCAACGCCGTCAAATCCATATTCGCGAAGGAAATCGACTGTAGATTCAGCGAATACTTTTCTTGTTTTTTCATCAGCGGCCATGTCAGAAAAGCGGTTAGACCAAGTCCAGCCACCAACAGAAATAATTGTTTTTAAGTGAGGATACTTAGCTTTTAATCGTTTTAGTTCGCCGAAATTTCCGCAGCGTGCGTATTTATCACAATCTTCCCAAGTTGTACCTGAGCCAGGATAAGATTTTGTGACATCGGCCCATGGTTCACCGAGTACGAGAGTACCATTAGGGACCTCTTTATTTTGCAGTGGTACACCAGATTCTTTACAGTTCCACGTTTGTTTATTTGGATTATCGGGGTGAGTAGAAGGGTTTCCATGTTTTCCATTCCAGCAAATATCAGCGAAAGCATAGTTTAAATGAGTTAGCTTTGATGCATCAATATCTGCAACTTGATAATTACGTCCGTAAATGCCCCATGAAGGAAAATACCCAACAATTTTTTGACCTTGCTTTTGTGAATCTGCTAATGCGACATTGGGAGTAATAAAGTTTGTGAGAAAAAGAGGTAAGAAGAGTAGTAGGGATAGTAATAGCAGTGTGAATTTTTTTGATTTCATAGCCATTTCTCCTTTCAAAATAAAAGATATATTTAAAGGCATGCGCCAATAAATCAAAATGAATCTAGATAAAAATGATCAGACATCACGAAGTCTATACAAGGAGCTGAAGCTGATTAAATCGTAGCAAATGTAAGATTTGGTGTAAACGCTTTATTGAATTCGAAAAGACTTTCTCAATATGAAATGGCTCTAATACAGATTACACATGAAAATAAAATATCGATTAGAGAGGAAAGGGCTTCTTGGAGTTAAATTTGAGAAAGAATTGTATGAGGTCAATTTGTAATAGCGTAGCAAGATAATGAAATTTCATGTAAAATAATAGTAAAAATATGTAAGGGAGGGAGTAATGTGGATGTGTTTTTGAATATTGCCGAAGAAAAAATTCGACAAGCAATACGGAATGGAGACCTTGATCATATTCCGGGAAAAGGAAAACCACTACAATTAGAAGACCTTTCAATGGTACCTCCAGAACTTAGAATGAGTTATAAAATTTTAAAAAACGCGGGCATGATTCCACCAGAAATGGAACTGCAAAAAGATATATTAAAAATAGAGGATTTAATTGCTTGCTGTTATGATGAAGAAGAGAGAAAAAAATTAAAAGAAGAGTTAACGGCAAAAACGCTACGTTTTCAGCAAGTAATGGAAAAAAGAAAGATTAAAGATAGTTCAGCATTTCGTATGTATCAAGATAAAGTATTTCATAAACTACGTTAAGAGGGATAAGATGAAAAACTTTGAAACAATAGAAGAATTAGTAACATATATTGAAGAACAACAATTAGTACTTCTGTTTATTAAAACGGAAAATTGTGGTGTTTGTGATGTCATGTTAAGGAAAGTAAATTACGTATTAGAGAATTATGATTACGTAGAGAAAATAGAGATATTACTGCAAGACATGCAAGAGGTTGCAGGGCGATATGCAGTATTTACTGGACCGACAATTTTATTATTTCATAATGGAAAAGAGATTCTTCGTGAATCGCGCTTCATTTCGCTTGAAAATCTAGAGAGAACCATTCAATTATTCGAGGAATAAGGGAGGCTTTTATATGGAATTTATTATTTTCATACTATTATTTGTTGTAGTTGTAACAATCTTAACAGCAGTTCGATCAAACAAAAAGAAGGTAAATCTTACAAAACAAAATAACATTCATAACTCATCTAACAACTCATCACCATTGTTTTTCTTTGCGGGATCTGATAATGATAGCTCGCATGGAGGTTCACATGATTGTGGAGGGTCTTCTGGTGGAGATAGCGGAGGCAGCTGCGATGGTGGCGGAGGTGGCGGTGATTGATGAAAATGCGCCTTATATAGGCGTATTTCTTTTTAAACAAACGTTTAATTAGTTGGCTTACATATGCATAAAAACAGTTAAACAAACGTTTGTTTAAATATTTTTAATATACTAAGGGGAATGGAAATGAAAAGGGAGCCGAAAGTGAAAAACAAGGGGAAAGTAATGTTATTTTTATTAGCTGCGGGAGGCGTATTTCTTGTTAAATTAGGAGTTAAAATTGGAATTATACACATGATTCGAACGTGGTTTGAGAGTATGTTTTCTTAAATAAGGAATATAGCCTCTTGTAATAGAGGTTTTTAATTTGTTATTATTAGACTGAACGGTCGGTTTAAAGAGGTGTGAATATGAGAAGAAGTGCAGAAGAGATAAAGAAAGAAATTGCATATAAAGCAGAAAGTCTGTTTTCACAGAAGGGCTATGCAGCTACATCTATGGAAGAGATTTGTGAAATTACAGAACGAAGTAAAGGAAGTATTTATTATCACTTTAAAAGTAAAGAAGAATTATTTTTATTTGTGGTAAAACAGCATACGTATGATTGGCTTGAAAAATGGAATGAAAAAGAGAAGTCGTATAGTACGAATACTGAAAAATTATATGGTCTCGCGGAATATCATGTAGAGGACATACAGCAACCAATTTCAAATGCAATAGAGGAATTCTCTATGAGCCAAGTTGTAAGTAAAGAGATTTTGGATGAACTATTAACTTTAACTAGAGAATCATATGTTATGTTTGAGAAACTAATTGAAGCAGGCATACAGTCTGGAGAGTTTCGTGAAGATAATACGCGCGATCTTATGTATATTGTGCATGGATTATTATCAGGGCTTGGAGTACTTTACTACGAGTTAGATTATAAAGAGTTGAAACGTATTTATAAAAAGGCAATAGATGTATTGTTAAAAGGAATGGCAGCTGAATAATAAGTCAGTTGCTTTTCTATAAAATAAATTAGACCGAACGGTCGGTTTATGAAAGGGGAATGAAAATGAACGCTTTATTTAAAAACCGAGCATTTATGCTCGTTATGGCGTCTGATATTTTACAACAATTTGCAATTTGGATCAGAAATATGGCCCTTCTATATTTCATAATGGAGCGAACGAATAATGATCCAGTTTCCGTTTCATTGTTATCGGTTATGGAATATGCACCTATTTTTATTTTCTCATTTATCGGTGGTGCGCTAGCTGATCGCTGGAATCCGAAAAGAACAATGGTCGCTGGAGATGTATTAAGTGTAATGTCTATTATAGGAATTGTCCTGTTGTTAAAACTGGATTATTGGCAGGCTATATTTTTTGCAACACTCATTTCCGCGATTGTAGGCCAGTTCTCTCAGCCATCATCTTCGCGTATATTTAAGCGCTACGTAAAGGAAGAACAGGTAGCGAATGCGATTGCATTTAACCAAACATTACAGTCATTATTTATGATTTTTGGACCAGTGGTAGGATCACTTGTGTATACACAACTTGGTTTATTTACGTCACTATATAGCTTAATCATTTTATTTTTGTTATCTGCTATCGCTCTTTCATTTTTACCGAAATGGGTTGAACAAGAGCAAGTGGCGAGAGATTCATTAAAAAATGATATAAAAGAAGGGTGGAAATACGTTCTTCATACGAAAAATTTACGTATGATTACAATTACTTTCACCATTATAGGCTTAGCTGTTGGATTAACAACGCCATTAGAAGTGTTTCTTGTAATAGAACGCCTTGGAATGGAAAAGGAAGCAGTTCAATATTTAGCTGCAGCTGATGGAATAGGTATGTTAATTGGTGGTATTGTTGCTGCGATTTTCGCTTCAAAAGTGAACCCGAAAAAAATGTTCGTATTCGGTATGGGCATATTAGCGATGTCATTTTTAGTAGAAGGGCTATCTACATCATTTTGGATTACTAGTTTCATGAGATTTGGAACAGGTATTTGTTTAGCCTGTGTTAATATCGTTGTCGGTACGCTTATGATTCAACTTGTATCAGAAAATATGGTTGGAAGAGTAAATGGGACGATTTTACCGCTGTTTATGGGAGCTATGCTAATTGGTACTGCTTTAGCTGGAGGATTAAAGGAAATGACATCACTAGTTATTGTGTTTTGTATAGCAATGGCACTTATTTTATTAGCAATAGGGCCAGTTCTACGCATGCAAATAAAGAAAGAAGATGTCACTAATAAAGAGGAACTAACAAATTCGTTAGCGTCGAAATAACTATTGTAAGGGAGCAGAAGTGCTCCCTTTTTCTTTGGCGAACTTTTGACAACTATATGAGCCAATTATATACTGATGATGTAAAAACGATTTTACAGGTTAGGAGAAATGGTGTGAAAAATCAAATCTATGAATTACGCACTGAAAATAATATTTCACAAGGCGCATTAGCTGATAAATGTAAGGTTTCTAGACAAACGATAAATGCAATTGAGAATAATAAATATGATCCAAGCTTAGCGTTAGCTTTTCGTTTAGCGGAAGTATTAGGAACAACTGTTGATAAACTATTTTTGTACAAGCAGTAGGGGGAGTAGTTGTTGGGGAAAGAAAAGATAAGCCTTTTCGTTACTATATTAGTTGCTATAGGTACGTTAGTGTATGCACTTTACTATTGGTTAACTGAACTTCAAGTAAACTGGTATGCACTATTTATTTGTAGCATCGCGTTACATTATCTATTTAAAAGTTTGGCATCACATAGCGTCGAAGGGGATACTGAGGAGAAAGATGATTTAGAAAAACATGTATTAAAAACAAGTGCCAATGTTACATATTATGTACTCGTTGTATTAATTTTTGGCTTGTTTTTCGCATCGGTAGGGTTTAATAGATGGATTGATTTTCATAACATACCGTTATTGTTTGCGTTATGTGCTGCGATAGTTGTAAAGCCGGCTGTTGAGTTTTTAATTGTAAGACGTTATAGATAAAAAAGATCCTCTTCTTGCAAGAAGAGGATCTTTTTCTTATAGCGTTTTAGTTTTCGGATTAGGTGGTGTAACAGATGTATTATTTTCAGGGACCTTAGTTAATAAAAATCCACCGATAATAAACAACACAATAATACTAAGAACACCAGCATTTGTTTTTCCTGTTAATTGCGTTGTAACACCGACTAATACTGGACCCGTAATCGCGGCAAATTTGCCAAATATATTATAAAATCCAAAAAATTCATTTGCAGATTCTTTAGGTACTAGTTTTGCAAAATAGGAACGACTAAGTGCTTGAATCCCGCCCTGAGAAGTAGCAACTAACATTGCTAAAATCCAGAAATCGAGTGTCGTTTTTAAGAAATAAGCATATATGCAGATAATGATGTAAATAATAATACCGACATATAGCATTTTTTTACCGGTAAATGTCTCCGATAGTTTTCCGTACAATAAAGCGAATGGACAAGCTACAATTTGTGTGACGAATAATATGATTAATAGATTTGTTGCACTAATACCGAGGTCTGTTCCGTAAGCGGTGGACATAGTAATAATTGTATCGACCCCATCAATATAGAAAAAGTAAGCAATTAAGAACATAAAGACCGTTTTATATTCTTTAATATTTTTAAAAGTATCAGCAAGGCGTTTGAAGCTCATTGTAATTGGTCTTGGGTGACGTTCAATATAGTGCGTTTGTTCTACGTTTTTTAGCATTGGAATTGTAAATAATCCCCACCAAAGAGCTGTGATCGCAAATGAAATTTGACTAGCAATGCCGACTGATAAAGGGATAGTTCCTTTTTGAGCAAGAATGATAAGAGCAATACAACCGATAAATGGAATAGTACTCCCAATATAGCCTAAAGCGAAACCTCTTGTAGAAATTCGATCCATTCTATCTTCAGAAGTGACATCTACTAAAAATGCATCATAAAAAATGTTTGCTCCAGCAAAACCGACTAATGCGAGCATATAGCATCCTAGTAATAAGTACCACTGAGATGTTGGAACGACTGCTAGCATACTTGTAAATACGATACCGAGTCCAAAGAAGAATGTGAAAAATCGTTTTTTAAATCCTTTATAATCAGCAACTGTGCCGAGAATAGGAGCAAGTATAGAAATTAAAAGTGTTGCGAACGAGTTTGCATATCCCCAATATGCTGTTGAAGTTGCACCAGATAACCCAGCTTCTTTTGCAGCTGCTTTAAAGTAAATTGGGAATAATGCGGTTGTAATGACGAGCGAATATACGGAGTTCGCCCAATCGTATAATATCCAGCTTTTTTCTTGTCTGGACATTTTTTTCATATAATGTTCCCCCTCAAATTTGTTCTACTAACAGTGTACAAAAATAAAAATTATAAAAAGAGAAACAATGATGAATTTTACATAACTTTTACATATATACACAGTTCTTTACAATTGGAGTAAATCCTCTACAATTGATCCGTCTGTTTCACCTAAGTGTAAACCGAGTAGTCTAGCGATAGTTGGGCCTTCATCAATAAGTCTCATATACGGTATGGTAATGCCGCTTTTTATTCCTTTCCCAGCAGCTATAAAAATTGTTTCATAGTTAGGTTTTGTTGGAGAGTATCCATGCGTACCAAATGTATATTTTTTACTAGGCGTAACATCTTTTTCAGTAATTTCTTTTATAAAATCTCCTGTATAGTTTTCAGTGAAATAATACCCTTCTCGTGCTTCCAACATAAATAAACAATTGCCATCTGCACCGCATTCCTTCGCATCCTCATCATGAAGTATAAATTCAATACCGTTTTGTTTATTTTGAAGCAGTTCTTCAAGGAGTAGTTGTACTTCTCGAATTGTATCGGTATCGTTTTTGTCTTTCACATATACATAGGCGGACCCATCGCAACTTTGGCAATAAGCATTCCAGTCTACTAATTTTCCTTTTGAATTTATAGAGATAAGCCCTTTTTGATGAAATAGTACATTTAATTGAATGGCTTTGTTTTCACTTAAAGCGCTATGATCACCAAGAGCGATAATAGTGCTCTCTTCGTATAGTCCACTGTCTTTTAAAGCTTGAATAATTTTCCCTAGTCGCTCATCATGTCTATGAATTGCGGCTATTGTTTCTTTTGATTCAAAGCCGTGATAGTGTCTTTGGGTGTCTAAATCGGTGAAATGTACAAACATGACATTAGGCTTTTTCGTCTGGATTGTATGCACAGCAGAAGCAAGTACGAAATCATCGAGTTCAGGTTGTGACACTCCATTTCGTATATGGCCGAAACGACGATTTAAATCTAATTGATATAGCGGGCTACCGCTAAATAATGAAACTAAAACTTGATTTTGCCACGGTCTATTTGGAAAGATTTCTGGTAAATTGTAATCAATATTTGCTCTGCCGGTAACAGGCCATAGAAGGGCAGCTGTCATTAAATTTGCTTTATGTGCTTCATCATATAACGTTGTTCCTTGTATTGATTTTCGGTACCAATGCCAATCGGGTGATTCACGTCCAGGTTGAAGTAACGTATTGCTAACAACACCATGTTTATTAGGGTAATTACCAGTTACGATTGTTGAGTGACTTGGGTATGTTACAGAAGGATAAATTGGTTCTACTTTTTCGACAACCGTACCCTTTTTGATTAGAGATTGGAAGTGAGGTAATTTTTGTAGTATAGGAAAATCTAAAGCTGATAAACAGTCGAATGATAAAATGATGACACGATTCGTTAATGCTTTATCCATAAAGTAATCCTCCTAATTATATAAAACCTATTACTATATACTACTATTAATACCTAGTAATAAAAATATGTTTTTAAATAAAATTTATTATTTATTTTCAGAAAAGTTGAACATATAATAAGTATAAGGGAATCTATGGAAGGAGGGAATGGTATGGACTGGTTAGATGGATTTGGTATATTTTACATCATTGGCGGAATCACGATTATCCTTGTATTTGCTATTTCGTATTTACTAAAGAAACGGTTTCCAGACAAGCAGTTCGATATTATATTTGCACTTAGTCTAATACTTCTTTGTTTAGCATCCTTTCCTGTTACAATGATGGTTATTGGTGGATGGGAAGGAATGGGGTATGGGTTTATTGGTTTCTTCGTCCTACTTGGTACACTTATTGGTATGATTGCACATCAACTTTTAAAAATATCACGAAAAAGCTACGTATAAAACTGTAAAAAATGAAAAGAATATATAAAAATAAGAAAATTCACTCTTGTTTTGAAGTGAAATTTATATTATGATATTCAACAAATTTATTTTGTTATAACGATGAAAAAGGACTAGTATATGTTCAACCTTTTTAGCAGAGAGAGAATCCGTCAGGCTGAAAGATTCTTAAAAAGACAACATGGAACCTACCTTTGCGTTCTGCATATGCAGCGGGAATTTCCCGTTATCAAAAAGAGAGCATGCACAATTTTGTGCATGAATCAGGGTGGTAACGCCGGCAAAGCTCGGTCCCTATTTAGGGACGCGGGCTTTTTTGTATTTTCTAGAAGGAGGAAGACTGACTATGGCAAAAGAACAAGTACAAGCGATTACGAAGATGGAAGAGGACTTTGCACAGTGGTACACAGATATTGTAAAAAAAGCAGAACTTGTTGATTATTCAAGTGTAAAAGGATGTATGATTCTACGCCCGTACGGCTATGCCTTATGGGAAAATATGCAGAAAGTTATGGATGAGAAGTTAAAAGCAACCGGTCATGAAAATGTGTATATGCCAATGTTTATCCCAGAGAGCTTATTACAAAAAGAGAAGGATCATGTAGAAGGATTTGCTCCTGAAGTAGCATGGGTGACACATGGCGGGAATGAAAAGTTAGCAGAAAGACTTTGTATACGCCCTACATCTGAAACTTTATTCTGTGAGCACTTTTCAAAAATTGTGCAATCCTATAATGATTTGCCAAAGTTATATAATCAGTGGTGTTCAGTAGTTCGTTGGGAAAAGACAACGAGGCCATTTCTTCGCACAACGGAATTCTTATGGCAAGAGGGTCATACAATTCATGAAACAGCAGAAGAATCTCAAGCTGAAACATTAAATATTTTAAATCTATATGCTTCTTTCTGTGAAGACTATTTAGCGATACCGGTAATTAAAGGACAAAAAACAGAAAAAGAAAAATTTGCGGGAGCAAAGGCAACTTATACGATTGAAAGCTTAATGCATGATGGGAAAGCACTTCAAACAGGAACATCCCATAACTTTGGAACGAATTTCTCTGAAGCATTTGATATTAAATTTTTAGATCGTACCGGTAAGTGGCAATATGTACACCAAACATCTTGGGGCGTATCAACGAGAATGATAGGTGGACTGATTATGGTTCATAGTGATAATAATGGGCTTGTAATGCCTCCTAAAGTTGCACCAGTGCAAGTTGTTATTGTACCGATTGCTCAGCATAAAGAAGGAGTTTTGGCGAAAGCGCTAGAGTTACAAGGACATATTCAAAAGGTTGCACGAGTAAAAATAGATGCTAGTAATAAAACACCAGGTTGGAAATTTAATGAGTATGAAATGAAAGGTATTCCAATTCGATTAGAAGTTGGTCCTAAAGATATTGAAAAGAATCAAGTTGTACTCGTAAGAAGAGATACGAAAGAAAAAGAGTTTATATCAATGGATCAATTAGAAGAACGCATTCCAGCACTACTTGAGGAAATTCATAACTCTTTATTTAATAAAGCAAAAGTATTTCGTGATGAAAATACGTATAGTGTGACGAAGTTTGAAGAGATGAAAAAATTAGCTGATGAAAAGCAAGGATTTATTAAGGCGATGTGGTGCGGGGAACTAGCTTGTGAAGAGAAATTAAAAGAAGAAGTCGGAGTATCTTCTCGCTGTATGCCTTTTGAGCAAGAGCATTTAGCTGACGAATGTATTTGTTGTGGTAAAGAAGCGAAACAAATGGTGTATTGGGGAAAAGCGTATTAATGCTCTTTTGGATAGGAAGGATGAAAAGGACTTTAGGCTGCATAATAAAATGCAATCCAAAGTCCTTTTTAGTTTTACAATTTGTTTCATGTATTTTTAAGATGGAAGGATATGTTTTTATTTTGCGTTTTTACGGCGAATGAATAGTAACATACCAATTAGGAATGTTGAAAGTCCCATTAAAATAGATGCAGGATAATGTGTTGCAGTATTCGGTAACTTATCGCCTTGTTTTTTCGCGTTATCTTTTACGTTACCACCTTTGGAACTATTGCCACCTTGAGGGCCATTTCCTCCTTGAGAACTGCTATCGCCTTTACCACGGTTACCTCCATGAGAGTCATTTCCCCCTTGAGAACTGCTATCGCCTTTACCACGATTGCCGCTAGAGCCATTGCCACCAGAGCCATTGCCGCCAGAGCCATTGCCGCCAGAACCGTTGCCGCCAGAGCCGTTGTCGCCAGAGCCATTGCCGCCAGAGCCATTGCCGCCAGAGCCGTTGTCGCCAGAGCCGTTGTCGCCAGAGCCATTGCCGCCAGAGCTGTTGTCGCCAGAGCCGTTGCCACCAGAACCATTACCGCCGGAACCACTGCCATCAGAACCGCTACCGCCGGAACCATTGCCACCAGAACCACTGCCATCAGAACCGCTACCGCTAGAGCCATTGCCACCAGAACCGTTACCGCCGGAACCATTGCCACCAGAACCATTGCCATCAGAACCGTTACCGCTAGAGCCATTGCCACCAGAACCATTGCCACCAGAACCGTTACCGCCGGAACCATTGCCACCAGAGCCGTTGCCACCAGAACCACTGCCATCAGAACCACTACCGCCGGAACCATTGCCACCAGAACCACTGCCATCAGAACCGCTACCGCCGGAACCATTGCCACCAGAACCGCTACCGCTAGAGCCATTGCCACCAGAGCCGTTGCCATCAGAACCATTGCCACCAGAACCATTGCCACCAGAACCACTATCGTCCTGAGAACCACCGTTTCCTGGTGGTTTATTATTATCTTTTGAGTTACCTTCTGCGAAATGATCGTTATTTTGTACAATCGCATTTGTTACTGGAGAGAAGCTTTCTGTTGCTGCATTACCAATATTTAAACCACTAAAAAAAGATAAAGAAAGAGTTGATGCTAAAATAAAAATTTTCGTCATTGATTTCCTCCTGAAAAATTAATATTCCATCTAAAATACATCCCTTTGTAATATTTCATAGGAAAAAGAGTTTTATACAAAAAAATCTATATATAGAAAAAGGTGGTGTATTTCTAAAGAGAGAAAAGAGTTAGTGTAAATTCTTTATAATAGTAGAGTAGTGGGAATTTCACACACATTACAGTAGAGGAAGTGACAGCAGATGAAAGAGTATATTGCATTTGATATTGGTGGTACACATATTAAATATGGAATTGTTTCAGAAACAGGAACAGTACTAAAGCATAAAACAGTTCTAACAGAAATTCATTTGGGCGGAGAACAAATCATTCAAAAACTCATTCTTTTATCAAAAAAATTAATGGGGGAACATAAGGTTTGGGGAATTGGTATTAGTACGGCGGGAATTGTTGACGTTAATAAAGGGGTGGTGATGGGAGGTGTGGATCATATTCCGGGCTATAGTATGATTCCTATTATGAATAGATTGCAAGAGGTATTAAAAGTTCCTGTATCCATTGATAATGATGTGAATTGTGCAGCGTTTGGAGAAAAGTGGAATGGTAGTGGAAGAGAGAAAGGAAATTTTATTATGTTCACCCTTGGAACTGGTATTGGAGGAGCAATTTTTATAGATGGAGAGTTATATAGAGGGCATTCGTTTAGTGCTGGTGAATGGGGAAATATGTTAATAGAAGGAAAGCCGTTTGAAGAGGTCGCTTCCATTTCAGGGTTAATTCATCTTGTCCGAAAATATAAAGGAGAAGGTGATTGGAATGGGAAAACGATTTTCGAACTGTATGATAAAGGAGATAGGGAAGTTACGCAAGCAGTTGAGGTATTCTTTAAACATTTAGCGATTGGAATTAGTAACCTTGCTTATATTTTCAATCCAGAAATGATTGTTATAGGTGGCGGAATTACTGATAGAGGAAATCAGTTCTTAAAAGAAGTAAAAGAAGAGGTAGAAAAATATTTACAAAAAGAGATTTATAATAATTGTGAGATTGAACTTGCACAAAACGGTAATTGTGCAGGAATGATTGGTGCTATTTACCACTTCTTACATCATCATAAGTAAATTATATGAATGTTTTCATATAACTGAGAATTTATCCTTTTTATCACTAGGTAAATAATGCTACAATATAAGAGGAGAATACAATATTTTCCGTATTGGAAAATGCTTTGTAGAAAGGAAGAAACTGCATGCCTATTATTTTAGAAAAAGGTCAAAAGATCGATTTAACGAAAGGACAACCCAAAGTAGCAAAACTACAGGTTGGCTTAGGCTGGGATCCAATTGGGCAATCAGGTGGGTTTCTGTCTTCATTATTTGGAAGTAAACCAAATGTAGATTGTGATGCATCAGTTGTTATGTTAGAAGAAGATCGTTTTTTAAACAAAAACGATTTAGTTTACTTCGGAAACAAGCTTTCTACTTGTGGTAGTATTATTCATTCAGGAGATAATTTAACAGGCGAAGGCGCTGGTGATGACGAAACAATTTTCGTAGAATTACATAAAGTTCCGAGCCGTATTAATCGTTTAGTATTCGTTGTAAATATTTATGACTGTGTAAATCGTCGTCAAGATTTCGGGATGATTCGTAATGCATATATTCGTATTCAAAACCCGCAAACTGGCGAAGAATTCGCACGCTATAATTTATCGGATAATTATGCTGGCAAAACGACTCTAATTGCAGGTGAAATGTATCGCCACGGAAGTGAATGGAAGTTTTCAGCTGTTGGAGAAGGAACACAAGATAAAAACTTAAGTGAGATTGTATCACGTTATCAATAATATAAACCGAGGAGGAATTGTATATGGCATCAATTTCATTGAAAAAAGGACAAAAGGTAGACTTAACAAAAACGAATCCAGGTCTTTCAAAAGTTCTTGTAGGACTTGGTTGGGATACAAATCGTTATGATGGACAAGCTGATTTTGATTTAGATGTTAGTATCTTTTTAGTAGGTGCTAACGGTAAAGTTTCAGGAGCAGAAGATTTTGTTTTCTATAATAACCCAAAAGGTGCGAATGGTGCTGTAGAACATTTAGGAGATAACCGAACTGGCGAAGGTGAAGGCGATGATGAATCTATCAAAGTAGATTTGAAAAATGTACCTGCACATATCGAACGTATTTGTTTCACAATTACAATTTACGATGGAGAAGGTCGTAGCCAAAACTTTGGTCAAGTTTCTAACTCTTTCGTACGTATTTTAGATGAAGAAAAGAATGCAGAGTTAATTCGTTACGATTTAGGAGAAGATTTCTCTATTGAAACAGCTGTTGTAGTAGGTGAACTATACCGCCATGCAGGTGACTGGAAGTTCAATGCAATCGGAAGTGGATTCCAAGGTGGATTAGCGTCTCTATGTAACAATTTCGGTTTAGATGTAGAGTAATAGATTTAACTATCCATTAGTAAGTATATATTTACTAATGGATATGTTTTTAAAGATTAAAATATAGAGGTGAATATACATGGCCATTCAGTTACAAAAAGGACAGAAAATCGATTTAGGTAAAACAAGCCCTGGCTTAACAAAAGCAGTAATTGGTCTTGGTTGGGATATTAAATCTTATGATGGTGGATCAGATTTCGATTTAGATGCATCTGCCTTTCTATTAGACGCGAACGGAAAATGTACGAAGGAAACTGATTTTATCTTCTATAATAATTTACAGTCTCCTTGTGGATCTGTTCTACATACAGGTGATAACCGTACAGGTGAAGGTGAAGGCGATGATGAACAACTTGTTGTGGACTTAAAGAAAGTTCCAGCAGATGTGCACAAAATTGCTATTACAGTTACGATTTATGATGCGGAAGGCCGTAGTCAAAACTTTGGACAAGTAGGAAATGCTTTCGTTCGTTTAGCAAATGAAGAAACGAATGAAGAAGTTCTTCGTTTTGATTTAGGGGAAGATTTCTCCATCGAAACAGCAGTTGTCTTTTGTGAATTATACCGTCATAATGGACAGTGGAAGTTTAATGCAGTAGGAAGTGGATTCCAAGGTGGCTTAGGTGCGCTTGTAAGAGCGTATGGCTTGGATGCATAGGAAGGAAACGATATTCGTTTCCTTTTTTTGACCTTTCTATAAATCTAGCAAAGAATAGGGGATATAGGTAAGATGAGTATTTTGCAAGGAATCCTTGATACGTATGCTCAATTTTTCGACTTGGACATGTGGATTAAAGTGTTGCAGGATCCAGTATCTTGGGGATTAATAGGTACACTTGTTGTACTTGAAGGATTGTTATCTGCTGATAACGCACTTGTATTAGCGGTAATGGTAAAACACCTTCCGGAAGAAAAACGTAAAAAAGCATTATTCTATGGACTTATTGGAGCTTATGTATTTCGATTTATCGCAATTGGAATTGGAATGTTCTTAATTAAATTAGCATGGGTAAAAGTGTTAGGTGCACTTTACTTAGCATGGCTTTCAGTTAAATACTTTATTGATAAACGAAAAGGTAATGCAGAAGAAGAGGAAGCTCATGGTATGAACCAAAACAGTGTTCTCTTCAGAATGTTTGGTGTCTTCTGGGGAACAGTTGCGATGGTTGAATTAATGGATATCGCATTCTCTGTAGATAGCGTACTTGCTGCATTTGGTGTATCAAATGAAGTTTGGATTCTATTATTAGGTGGAATGCTCGGTATTTTAATGATGCGCGGTATCGCTGGTGTATTCTTAAAATTGTTAGAGCGTATTCCAGAACTTGAAACGACAGCATATATTTTAATCTTAATTATCGCAGCAAAAATGTTATTGTCTGTCATTCATATTGAAATAAGCCATACAGTGTTCTTCATTATTTTAGTTGTAGCATTTGGAGCAACATTTATACTTCACTACATGAAGAATTCTGGACAAGCTAAAGAAGAAGTTGCAGCTACTAAAGAAGACAATAAATAATTGAAATGGGTTTGCTCGTTTTACGAGCGCCCATTTTTTATAGACAGAAATAGTTTATAATAGAAGAAAGACTTAGAAAAAGTAAATGTTTTTGGAGGTGAACTGTTGTGTTTTCACGTTTTACACTTCAACCATATGCATTAAAAGATGAATCAGATTTAAAGCAATTTGAAACGCTTTTAGAAAAACGTCCACAATATGAGCTGACAGAGAATGAGATGAAATTTAGTTATATAGCATGTCGAATCCTTGGCGTTCCTAATGATGTAGATGAATATTTCAATGAACTATTTGATTATAGTGAAGCGAAAGGAATTGAAGTTTTACATGAACAAAATTTAAATAAAGTAATCGATTCGGAAAAACTTCGTCATATTCAAGAAGTGTTCGGATTACATCAAGAAGCACCAAATGGTCTAACAGTAAATAGGCTAGTGGCACACTTATCTGGGAAACAACTTTTGCCGAAAGTAGATAATCCTGATTTACAACATTATATACATACGACATTTATTTCTGTATTGAAATTATATGAGAAACAACATAATCAATCTTTAAAGACAGAAGGCTTCCGTCGTTTCTTAATCGACATGATTAAATTAAGCGAAAATTACGTAGCGAAGTGGTTCTCTACGATTAACTATAAGAAACAAATGCCGCGTATTGTTTGGTACGGTGATGCACAGGAAAGCCGTATATATTTCTTATACTTTCTTATTATGCTCGGCTGCGATGTACTTTATTATCACCCAGAAGGAAAAGATGGATTTGAGAATGTCGATGAAGAGGGAAGGACATTTATTATGTCTCATCCAGGCCGTATTGCTCTTGAACCATTTCCAGATCGCCGCCGTGAGCGTGTTGCAACAGTAGCGTATCAAGCTTCAAAAGAAATTGAGCAAGTACTTCACCACGATAATTCACTGCTGTACAAGCCGTGGCAATTCCGTTCCTATACGCCTGTAGCTCGTACATTAAAAACAACATATGATGAACTCTTTTTAATTACGAAAGAAAAGGCGTTTGTACGCCCGACATTCTTTGTTGAAAATAAACACATTTATATCCCTTCTTTATTTGCGAAAATATCAGGTGTTTCAAAGAATGATAAAGAGTATTTTCAACGATTAAAGGCTGTTACATCATTTGATAACAGTTTATTAATTAATACATTTCCGTTTACGAAAGAACAAAAAGCAAATTTCCAATACCATTATCGAGATGCATTAGACCGCGGGGGAAAATTGCATCCAGATTTAATTATGAACAGTCATTGGTGGCCACATAAACGATTGCCAGAAGGATTACAACATGGTATTGCAGAAGCGATTATCCATACGTGTGAAAGCGAAATGTGTAAACCAATTGCAAAAGAGACGAAACAAGATGTAGCGCTATATGTTTTCGCGCAACTTTCTCAAATACCACCGAATATTTTAGAACAGCTTGAGAAATTTGATTATTCACAAGATGTACCGAAAATTGTTATATTTAATAATGAGAAGAGTGGAGAGTTAACTCGTTCTGATGCTGTTTTATTACTATTTTTAAATCAAATTGGAGTAGATGTATTCCATTTCAATCCAACGGGAAGAAACGATATTGAACCATATATTGAAGCGGGGGCATTTGATTCACATTGGCTTGAAGAAGTTAATTTCGATCTTGAGTTTCATGGTTCATCAGCCTATAAAAATTTATCACAAACAATAAAAGGACTATTTCGTCCATTTTTATAAGGAAAGGGAGAATACCATATGAATAACCCAGTCGTACTAGATTCGAAAACAGAATTAAATGAGCAAACAGCACAAGATGTTCGCTTGCAACTTAGACAAGATGCGGATGTACAACGTATTTATAATGCGGTAGATATTAAAGATCAATTAGAATTAATTGAACTTGGAAAAGAACCTTCTATGGAAATTTCACGTTTTGCTGATCAAATTTTACATACAATGTCATTATCAAAGATAGAAGATTCTGGTGAATTATTAAAACAGCTTGGTAAAATTATGGACCGATTCGATAGCAAAGACTTTGCGGAAGAGAAAAGCGGTTTCTTCTCACGTATGTTCAAAAAAGCGGATAAAATGATTGAACAAATCTTTAGCAAATATCAAACGATGGGCCGTGAAATTGATAAAGTGTATGTGGAAATTACAAAGTATCAAGATGAAATGAAAAAATCAATTGGTACGTTAGATGGTTTATATGAGCAAAACTTAAAATATTATTTAGACTTAGAAAAATACGTAGTAGCAGGAGAAATGTTATTAGAGCGTTTAAATACAGAGTTAGTTCCGATGTATGAAGAGCGTGTACGTAATAATGATCAATTAGCAGGTATTGAATTAGAGTCGCTTAAAAACTCTGTTGAAATTTTAGAACAGCGTATTGATGATTTAGAAAAAGCACGTATGGTTGCGTTACTTACAGCACCACAAATTCGTATGATTCAACGTGGTAATAATAAATTAATTGGTAAAATCAATACAGCATTTATTACAACGATCCCTATCTTTAAAAATGGTATCATTCAAGCGGTAAATGCGAAGCGTCAAAAGCTTGTTGCAGATTCTATGGCTGAACTGGATCGCCGTACAAATGAATTACTTAAGAAAAATGCACAAAATATCGCGACGCAAAGTGTGGAAGTAGCGAGGTTATCAGGTTCTTCTAGTATTAAGATGGAAACACTTGAGGAAACTTGGAACATTATTTCAAGAGGTATGCAAGAAACACAACAAATTGAAGAACAAAATAAACGTGAGCGTGAAGAAAGCCGCAAACGTATGGCTACATTAACAGAGAACATTAAAAAAGAATTACAAGGATAAAGTGAAACTTTAATCAGTGGGGTAAACGAAAAGGCAATGAGAAATAGTCCTCATTGCCTTTTAGTTTTTCTTCACTAATTTAATGATTTCATTCACAACAAGCGGAATGATACTTAATAAGAGAACAAATCCCCAATCTCGCATCGTTAATGCATGCACACCGAATATATTTGCAAGGGGCGGAATGGAGATGATACAAACTTGCATAAGAACACCGATAAGAAGGGAGAAGACTAAATATTTATTTGTAAAAATCCCAATTGAAAAGATCGATTTCGTTCTTGAACGCAAGTTAAATGAATGAACGAGCTGAGAAAAACTAAGAACGACAAATGCCATCGTTTGAGCGTGTAATAAAGCATCCTCATCAATTTGCTCTGGGAAAAGAGGGAATAGATGTGTATCTCCAGTATAGAACTTTGCTCCGGCGATAAAGGCTATTAGCGTCAAAAGGCCAATGACAACCCCATTGAAAATAAGGAAAGGAACGCTACCACTAAATAAGCTTTCTTTCGCATGTCGTGGTTTTTCCTTCATCACATCAGGATCTTCAGGATCAACCCCAAGTGATAATGCAGGCAGCGTATCTGTAATTAAATTCACCCACAAAATGTGAATAGGTCGTAGTGGTGTTGCCCAGCCGAGTAAAATGGCTAAAAATAAAGTGATAATTTCTCCGAAGTTACAAGAGAGTAGGAAGAGAATTGATTTTTTTATGTTACGATAAATGTTTCTACCTTCCTCAACAGCTTTCACGATAGATGAGAAATTATCATCTGTTAATACGACATCCGCTGCCCCTTTTGCAACATCTGTTCCTGTAATGCCCATCGCTACGCCAACATCTGCTTGTTTTAAAGATGGAGCGTCATTGACGCCATCACCAGTCATAGAAACGATATTGCCTTTTGCACGTAATGCTTTTACGATCTTTACTTTATGTTCTGGAGAGACTCTAGCGAATACATGTAAGCGATCAATTTTGTTTGCTAGTTCTGTATCTGAAATGTTGTCTAATTCAGTTCCAATCATAATTTCAGATATTTCTTCAGCGATGCCAAGTTCTTTAGCAATTGCAAAGGCGGTATCTTTATGGTCACCAGTAATCATAACTGTGCGAATACCGGCTTTTTTACATTCTGTAATTGAATCTTTTACTTCAGTTCGCGGTGGATCAATCATACCGACAAGACCAATAAAGATGAGATTTTCTTCGAGATGATCTATATCCACATCGTTTGAATTGTATTGTTTAAATGCGAATGAAAGTACTCTTAAAGCTTCTTGAGACATTGACCCAGCGGCTTCTAATATTTGATCTTTATCAGCATCTGTTAGAACCTCGATTTTACCGTTTTTAAATATGTGGGTACATCGAGGTAAGAGTTTATCGATAGCACCTTTCGTCATGCTATAGTAGCTTTCATCATATGTATGCACGGTTGACATCATTTTACGATCTGAATCAAAAGGTAGCTCATTTACACGTTCATGTATTTTTTCTAAATGATCTTTTTGCATATTAAAGGTGCTCCCGGCAACGAGAAGAGCAATTTCAGTCGGGTCTCCCGTTTGTGAGTCATTATTGTAAGATGCATCATTACATAGCACCATATTTTCTAACAATAGACGTTGCACATCATTATTTACGTTTAAATTTTCTAATTGATCGTATGTGTTATCACTATAAAAGTGAGTAACGGTCATTTTATTTTGTGTTAACGTACCTGTTTTATCTGAACAAATAATTGTGACAGAACCGAGAGCTTCAACAGCTGGTAGTTTCCGAATGATAACATTTTGTTTAATCATACGCTGCACACCAATTGCAAGAACGATGGAAACGATAGCTGGCAAACCTTCTGGAATAGCTGCAACGGCTAAACTAATTGCAGTCATAAACATTTCTAGTGTATCTCGTCCTTGTAAAAAGCCGATGAGAAACATCACGATACAAATAGCTACAGCAACAAAGCCTAAATACTTTCCGACTTGTGCTAAGCTTTTTTGAAGTGGTGTCATATCATCGTCTGCTTCATGTAACAAGGTAGCAATCTTACCAATTTGTGAGTTCATTCCAGTTTCAACAGCAACACCAACGCCTCGTCCATATGTAACAAGAGTAGACATAAAGGCCATATTCTTTTGATCACCGAGTGGTACTTGTTCATCACTTTGCATGGAAGGGTGGTAGATTGCATCTTTATCAACAGGGACAGATTCACCAGTTAGAGCAGATTCTTCAACTTTTAAATTTGCGGTTTCGATCAGGCGTAAATCGCATGGGATATATCGTCCGGCGTCGAGCATAACGATATCACCTGGAACGACGTGCTCAGATGGAATTTCTTTTAGTTCACCATCTCGCTTGACGATAGCTTTAGGTGTCGCCATCTTTTTCAATGCCTCTAAAGCTTGTTCTGCTTTCGATTCTTGGACGACACCGATAACAGCATTTAAAACTACAACGAGCGCAATAATACTTGCATCAGCCCATTCACCTACAAAGGCTGAAATAAGGGCAGCAATAATAAGGACATATACGAGGACGTCATTAATTTGGGCGAAAATACGCTGCCATAAAGTGCGTTTTTGTTTTGTAGCTAATTCATTAGAACCGTATTGCTTTAAACGTCCATTTACAATTTCTTCTGTTAAACCGTGTTGTTCGTTTGTTTCTAGGTCGATTAATGTTTGATCTTTCGTCTTACTGTACCAATTGCTCATAAGTAAGCACCTCCAGTAAAAACAGTTAGCAATGGTAGTGTTGCTATTATTTGTGAGTAGTATGTATGGAGAAAAAATCTAAGGTGAGGTTCTACTTCTATTGTACAATATTTTACAGTTGATTGAGGGAAAGAGAAGAGTTGTCATGAATTTGTTGGAAGTAAAAAAGAGCCTCATAAACGAGGCTCCTTTACTTTTTAATTAATGTACCTAATTCTTCTGTAATAGCTTGCATTTCACTAATGCTGAATGTTTCACGTTTCATAACATGCTCATAAATGTCACGTAAGTCTTCGTACATTTCTTCATTAAAGCTAGCAGCTCTCATCGCTCCAGCATTAACCATACGTAATTTTTCTTTAATAGCTTCAACCATATATTCAACGTTTTCTTCTGACTTTACGGATAAATCCACCGAAGTGTCCCCCTTTAAAATAACATAAGGCTATCTTAACATTTTTTATCATTTTCGTTAATGAATCTTTTCAATCCTATTAAATTAGTAGGGATTTCCTTTATATTCACTAATTGGTTGTTTATACTATAAGTATATATAAAGAAATGCACCAAGAAAGGAAGAAACAAAAATATGGTTCAAGTATTGTTTGTTTGTCTTGGGAACATTTGCCGTTCTCCGATGGCAGAAGCGATTTTTCGAGATCTTGTCGTAAAAGAGGGACTCGAAGAGAAAATTGTCATTGATTCTGCAGGAACTGGAGATTGGCATGTTGGCCATCCGCCACATAAAGGAACACAAAAAATTTTAAAAGAAAATGCAGTTACTTTTGAAGGAATTAAAGCAAGGCAAGTAGAAAAAGAAGACTTAACAAAGTTTGATTATATTATTGCCATGGACAACAAGAATATAGCAGATTTAAAAAGTTTAGGTAAAACTGGAGGCTATATTGGTAGGCTGTCCGATTTTGTTCCAGACGGTGGCTGGACAGACGTTCCCGACCCTTACTATACAGGGAATTTCCAAGAAGTATATGACCTTGTAACAGAAGGGTGTGCAAAGCTATTAGCTTTCATTCGAAAAGAACAAGGAATATGAGGAAGCTTAGAAAGAAATACTTTCTAACATAAGAAATGAAAGGGTGAAGGAATATGGCAAAGAAAAATAATATTGCTCGAAACATTGCGATTGGTGTAGCTGCAGGTGTAGCTGTATCTATGTTGAAGAAAGAAAACCGTGAAAAAGTAAAAAATACTGCAGAAAAAGCAAAAACAAAGATGATTGAAATTGGTGAAAATGCAAAAATCAAAGAAAAAGTGCAAACTGTTACAGATAAAGGACGCGAACTTGCTGATTTAAATGTAGTGAAAGCAAAAGTAGCAGAAATTAAAAAATTGACGCCGTCTGTTGTAGAGACGTTAAAAGAAACGAAAGAAATTTTTAGTAAGAAAAAGGTTGAGCCAGCAGAGAAGCCAGAAACGATTGAAATTCAAGCTGTTTCTCCAAAAGTAGATGAACTGAAAGCAGAAGAAGAGCCGGTAGTTGCTGAAGATGGCGGTATGAAAGAAGCGCGTGAACTATTTATGAAAGACTCCAATGTAGAGGGAAAAAAAACTGAAGCGTACATTGAGTTGAAGCAAGATAAAGAAGAGAAGAAAAGCGTTTAACCATATATGAGAAAAATTTTAGAAAAGGTGAGAAGAAATCGTACTTATTCGTTTGGTAAAGATTTATATGACCGAACGATGCGCGATGATGTAGCGGGCTTGGCAGCACAGCTCGCTTATTTCTTCTTGCTTGCGATTTTTCCTGGGCTTGTTTTCTTAATTACGCTTCTTGGATTCATTGACCTTCAAACAGAAAGTGTGCTCAACTTATTAGAACCGTACGTACCTGAAGATGCAATGTCTTTGATTGAAGTAAACGTGGATAAAGTTGTAAATGAGCAAAATGGTGGTTTATTATCATTTGGTTTATTATCAATGCTATGGTTTGCTTCAAATGGTGTAAATGCGGTGATGAATGCTTTTAACCGTGCGTATGATGTAACAGAAACACGTTCTTTTATTAAAACGAGGGCGTTATCAATTGTATTTACATTAGCGATTATTTTTATGATTGTGTTTGCACTAATTGTTCCAGTGTTTGGACAAGTCATTGGGGCAGCTGTATTTAAAGCAATTGGTTTATCGGATAGTTTTTCTTACGTGTGGAGTATTACGCGTTTAGTAGCGAGTTTCTTCGTGTTATTTGCATTGTTTAGTTTTTTATATACATTTGCACCAGATCGAAAATTAAAAAGAAGAGAAGTCATTTCAGGAGCAACATTTGCTACTGTAGGATGGATTGTGGTATCGTACTCATTTGCTTATTATGTAGATAAGTTTGCGAATTACGCCAATACATATGGTGGTCTCGGTGGTATTATTATTTTAATGTTATGGTTTTACTTAACTGGATGGGTAATTTTACTTGGCGGTGAAATTAATGGTTTACTCCATCATTATAGGACGGGTGACAATAATTCCCGTAATGAAAAGTGAGCTCTTGTTCCATAATAATAGGGAACAGGGGGGATATTTCATGAGTAATAATAAAAAGAATCACAACAATAAAAATAACAATAAACAAAAGAGTAGTTCGCATCCAAAGCATAAAACGAGCGGTAGTGCAAACGGGCATAATAGCTACCATTAGAAAAAACGGGTCCTTTATGAGGGACCCGTTTTAATTGTTTCCTTTTAATAATCGTAAGCCATTTAAAATAACAAGAATCGTACTTCCCTCATGCCCGATAACACCGAATGGAAGAGCTAAAAATTGCATGAAGTTTGAACAAATCAGCATTGCAATTACAGCTAGTGAAAAGATTACGTTTTGCTTTACAATACGGTTCATTCGTTTTGATAAACGAATTGCTTGTGAAAGTCGAGATAACTCGTTCTTCATAAGTACAACGTCTGCCGTTTCTAAAGCTACGTCTGTTCCTTCTCCCATCGCTACACCAATGCTAGCAGTAGCGAGTGCAGGGGCATCATTTATACCATCTCCGACCATTGCTACTGTCCCGTATTTTTCTTTTAGCTTTTTAATCGTTTCCACTTTTGTTTCTGGTAAGCATGATGCGTAATATTCCTTTATATTACTTTCAGAGGCAATTGCTTTTGCTGTTTCTTCATTATCACCAGTAATCATAATTGCTTCGACACCGATGCTTTGTAATTCGCGAATAGCAGCTATCGTTTCTTGGCGAAGTGTATCTTTTAAAGCGATAAGCCCAAGGATGCCATCCTCGTCACTAATATAAACGACAGTTTTACCTTCTTTTTCAAGGGAAGCAGAAATACCATTATGAAATGTCTTTGTTTCTTCACCGATAAAATCAGCTTTACCTATTTTATAAGCTTTGTTTTCGAATGTTCCTTTTAGCCCAAAACCAGTTACATCTTCAACGTTTTCTGGTTTTTTTAATGTAATGTCATACGCATGTTGTGCATACTTCACAATAGATTCAGCTAAAGGATGTGTAGAGTGACTTTCAATTGCTGCTGTAATTGAAAGTACTTCTTTTTCTGTCATATTTTCTCGAACATATACATCTGTTACGGTAGGTTTTCCTTCTGTTAATGTCCCTGTTTTATCAAAAGCAATTGCTTTTACTGAAGCGAGGCGTTCTAAATGTATGCCACCTTTAAAGAGAATTCCATTTCTTGCTCCGTTAGAAATAGCAGATAACGTTGCTGGTGTAATGGCAGCAACGAGTGCACAAGGAGATGCGACTACAAGTAAGATCATAGCGCGATAAAACGTTTCATTCCAGCTCCAATCTAGTAAGAAATGAGGGACGAACATCATAAGCGCAACAACGAGTAGTACACCTTTTACATATGTTCCTTCAAACTTTTCGATGAATAGTTGTGATGGTGATTTTTCACTTTGTGCACTTTGAACGAGACGGATAATCTTTTGGAATAATGTTTGATCGCTCGGCTTCGTAATTTTAACTTCGATAGCACCGCGTAAATTTACAGTACCAGCAAATACTTCATCACCATGTTTTTTTTCATTTGGAATAGGTTCACCAGTAATCGCTGCCTCATCGATATTTGTTTCACCGCTATGAATCGTACCGTCAGCAGGAACGCGCTCACCTGGCTTAATTAAAATAATGTCGTTAATTTGTAATCGTCCAACAGGAACACGTTCCTCGGTTCCATTTGAAATACGTAATGCTTCTTCAGGTTGTAGATCAAGAAGCGCTGAAATTTCTTTTTGGCTTTTACTTAATGTATAAGATTCCATTGCACCGCTTAGTGCGAAAATAAAGATTAAAATCGCGCCTTCTGCCCAGTAGCCAATAATTGCAGCACCGATAGCAGCAAAGAGCATAAGCATTTCGACATTTAGCTCTTTCTCCTCAATTGTATCTTCAATACCTTCTTTTGCTTTTGCATATCCACCAACTATATAAGCAAGGATATAGCAAGTAATGCCTACATTCATTACATCGTTCTTTGTGAATAACCAACCAGCTAAAATGAAAATACCAGATGCGATTGCAAATATAAGTTCATAATGTTTCTTTAATGTATCCCATAAAGAGGGATGAGAAATAGACTTTTGTACTTGTAATGTTTTTACTTCTGAGTTCATTACTACTCGCTCCTTCCAAATTCTTATTGAGAAAAATAATCAAAATCGAAACCCCTATAGAACGACGAAAGCTGCCATCCATAATGGATAGCAGCATTTCTGTTGAATCTGTTTTTAACAGTTATTATGTTGTAATTATTCTATAGTATAGCATATGTTTTCGTTAGATGATATGTTTTTGTTTGCGTATAAACTGAAAACTTGTGTTTTCACAGTTCCTTTGGTATATATGAATATTGTTCGTAAAAAGATCGGAAAGGAAGACAACAAGTGAAGACAGAGAAATTTTTTACCCATCCGATTGGCGTGTTTATTGCTGCAATAGTAGCGACTTTTTTATGGGGGAGCGCATTCCCTTTTATTAAATTAAGTTATGCTGAACTTGGAATTCAGCCACAAGAAGTTGGGGAGCAAATATTATTTGCTGGTTATCGTTTCTTCTTATCTGGGGTTATGCTTTTATTCTTCTTTAAAGCGTTAGGAAAAGATATGAATTTCAAAAAAGGAACGGGGAAGCAGTTAGTACAAATTGGTTTATTTCAAACATTTCTTCAATATATATGCTTTTATATTGGAATGAGCTATAGTTCTGGTATTGAAGGAGCTATCATTTCAGGAACCTCATCATTCTTTCAAATTTTACTCGCACATTTTTTATATAAAGATGATGCTCTTAATGTGAGAAAAGTAATTGGAGTTTCTATCGGCTTCTGTGGTGTCATTTTAGTAAATGTACCGAGTGATGGTAGTTTGTCATTCCATTTCGGAATTGGTAGTTTATTACTTCTGATTGCAGCAATGTTGTACTCGTATGGGAATATATTGGCGAAAGAAGGTAGTAAAACATTAGATGTTGGCTATATGACAGCATACCAAATGATTTTTGGTTCTATCGGGCTATTATGTATAGGGGCTTTGCAAGTTGGAGTCATGCCATTTACATTCAGTGTACATGCAATACTTATGCTGATTTACTTATCTTTCTTATCCGCAGCAGGATTTTGCATTTGGAATACAATTATGAAGTACAACAAGGTTGGAAAAGTATCAATGTACATGTTCTTCATACCCGTATTTGGTGTGTTATTATCGAGCATGATTTTAGGAGAAGCAATTCATTCATTTGTATTATTTGGTTTAGCATGTGTAGCCGCGGGAATTATCGTGGTGAATCGTACGCCAGCTAAGCAGAAAATGGAGCAAGAAAAACAAGTAGCATAAATAACAGGAAAACGATTAAAAAAGAAGAACAGTATTGTTCTTCTTTTTTTATGTAGAAAAAGGATAATAGACTAGGTGTAACGAAAAAAGATACAAAAAGCATTTTATTGGGGAGAACATATTATGAATCTACTTTACATGGTGTTAATTGCACAAATCATTCTTTTTTTAATTGGTGTAATTTATGCAATAGGACAGACAAAAAAGAAAAGAAATAATATGCCGTTACCTTTAGCGGTGCGTCTTATTCTTAGTTTTTCTTTAACAGCAAGTGCAATTTGGATATGGTTACAAGATCCATCAGTAGATTATAGTACGTGGGTTGCACTAGGTATGACGTTATCAACTGTAGGGGATTTATTTATGGCAGGTTTAATTCCAATTGGTCACAGGCTAATTGGAGGGATGATTACTTTCGCGCTTGCGCATTGTTTTTATGTAAAAGCATTTTTGCAAACAGGCATTTCATGGAATGGTTTTTGGATTGGTTTACTCGCATACGGACTCTTTCTCATTATAGGATGGTTCTTTTTTATTCGAAATGAGAAACAAGATAAATTGTTTACGATAGGAGCGCTAATTTACGGATTGTGGGTTGGAGGAATGGCTTGCTTTGCATTCGCCTTATACTATGAGAATACAGGAATATGGTGGATACCAGCTTTTGGTGGTTTACTATTTGTGATTTCTGATTTTATTATTGGCGTGACAGATATTGGAGGGCGCAAATTAAAGTATGAACCACTTTGGATTTGGTTTACATATGTAGCGGCTCAAATGTGTATTGTATATGTGGGAATATAAAAGGATACTCTCCAAATAGTAGATAGACTATTTGGAGAGTATCTTTTTTACTATTTTGCTTCAGCCAAATTTTACTGTCTATAAATAGTGAGGTACATATAAAATATGGTATATAAAAATAAGGATTTTATGAGGATGTTATTTTAAAGTTTTTAATATTCTAATTTTATAATTCGGAATTTTATAGAAATTAAGTAGTTGAAGTCTTTATAATAAAAGTAAAAACATGATGAGATGGTGGAATGATGCAAAAGAAAAAACGGTTGCGTGAATTCTTTGGAACAATTGCAATTGCTTGTTTGCTCGTGTTTTTGGCGAAAATTTTCGTATTTTTTCCTACGACTGTAAAAGGGGCGTCTATGAAGCCAACGTTACAAGATGGGGATAAGGTGATTGTGAATAAGTTGGCAAAGAAATTTGAAAGTTATGGGAGAGAAGATATTATTGTTGTAAAGACAGATAATTTTTATGTGAAAAGGGTTATTGGTTTGCCTGGCGATGTTATTGAGGTGAGAAATGATCAATTATATGTGAATCATGAAGTGATAGAGGAAGCGTATTTGTATAGTAATAAAAAACAAGCTGAAAAAAAACTTATGAATTTAACGGAGGACTTTGGACCAATTACAGTTCCTAAAAACAAGATTTTTGTTATGGGAGATAATCGCTTAATAAGCAGAGATAGTAGAAATGGTTTAGGACTCATTGATAAAGCTGATGTATTAGGAGAATTAGCGGCAATTTATTATCCATTTGAACATATGAAAATAATGAATTAAAGTAAAAAACCAAGCAAACTTCAGTTTGCTTGGTTTTTTATCCCGCTTTAATGGGCAGTAAGACCCCCACCTCAAAATTCAGCGAAAGCAAGGAAGTTAGGTGGGGGATGAAGACCCCCCACTGATTAAAGTTTCACTTTATGTTAAATCGTAGGAGACTCATTAAATTCATAGACGTCTTCATTGTTTTTGTGCGTACTTAAAACGAATTTGTGTTGCAATAGTTGCAGTTTAAAGAATGCTAACGGATCGTGATAAGTTTCTGGATTGCTTCTTAACGTTGCTAATGTTTGCTCGTCTTCCTGTATTTCAAGTTGAGCGGCTTCTACATTTTGTTTCAGTATGCTAAGTGGATCTTTAAAGAACATCATGATATCTCGTTCTAATGCGCCTTCAAATACTTCAAATTGAAGGAAGAATTGTTTTGAAATCGTTTGAGCAATTTCCGTATAGTCTTCCGTTTCAATATATTGTTTATATTTGTTTGCAAGCATAGATTGATTTTTTTGCATGTTACCAAATAGTTTTCCTGCACTCTTTAAGAAAAATTGTGTCGGTGTAAAACGTAATAAAATATTGATATTCGATACTGTAATTCTATTGGTCATGCGTACAACATCTCGATGCCAATCATCTAGTAATTTGAAATCGCAAGGAAGTTTCATTCGTTCTTCTTTATATAATTTATTAAACGTTTCACTCATTTCATCTAAATAAGATTGAGCTTGAATAAATTCATTATGTGCTGTTTCAATCCACTCTTGAATAAACCCAGTAAATTTAGGGAGAAGCACTTGCTGTACATGTTTTTGAATTCGTTCGTTCATCGCAGTATTTAATTCTTCATGAACTAATTTGAAATCACTATCTTCTTGAACAAGGTCAGAGCAGCTCTGTAATAATTCAGGAATTTGAGAATGGATATCTCTTGTGATTTCTTCTTTCGTTAAAAGATAAGATTCTGTAATAGAACGAATTTTATCTTTTTCAAGAGCAGTAAGATTGTTAATAAATCCGTTTAGTTTTACTGAGATATGTTTATTCCAGCGTACTGATTTGACTAATGTATTTTCTAATTCCACACGTTCATTTACAAGGTATGCGATTGTCTTTTGAGTAAACCATATTAGTTTTTCGATACGTTCTTGTTCTATATCGCGTTCTGCTAGATTAGAAAGAATAGACTCTGTCACGTCCCCAAGTTGTTGGCTCCCCTCTTGTGAAGGAGAGTATGGGAAGAACTGCGCATTTGGGAAATGGACTTTCATCTTACTCATTAGTTTTTCATTCGTATCCGCACTATTTGTATGTAATACGAAATGAATTTGTAAGTTTGGTACTTGTTCACGTAAATAAAGTAATGTATCAAGTTCTTCACCATGTAACGATGAAGCAGAATTTAATACGTAAATAAGGCTATCTGCGGCTTGTAAGTATTCAAAATATGAGCTGTTTTTTTCCACTTGTCCTCGAACAGATGGTGTAACAAGAAATGCAAATTTATTCTTTCTCAAAAATCTACTTGGTAATTTAATTTCTATACATTTGTTCTCAAGTTCTGATTGTTCAGGTGTAGCCATTATTTGATGGAATTCATCAAAGTTCGGTATATTGTGCACATCTAACGCAGTGAATTCTGTTATTTCAGTTTGGCTATCATCTTTAAATAGAATAGGAGTTGTTATAGTTTCAGTTAAGATGTTCTCTCCTAATATTGAATTGACGAATGATAATTTATCATAGTCACTAGTTCCCGAAATTAGTAATTTTGTAACATTTAAATCACATAGTTCATGAACGAGTAACGTAAATTGATGACTTAAATCTACATCATTTTTTTCAGCCCATACAGCAATTGTTTCGAATAAATGAGAAACAGTTTCCATTTTCACATTTGTTTCAGCTGTTGAATTAGAGAGTAGGGCTCCCGCACTTTTTACGAGTAATGACTCTAAAGTTGTAGGTGAAACTTCATTCCACGCTAACACTGCAGCAGAGACGAATAGGGCGTCTTTTGCTCTCGTTAAACTAAACCAATTTGTTAATAAGTCAGGTACAAGTCCTTGCATTTCATGCATGAAATGTTCACCAGTAATTAATTCAAAGTACGTATCTTGATAGCGTTCAACAATTTCATGCCAATCGTCATTGTTGTCTGTTTCAATATGTAAGAATAAATGATTGATTGTTTGAATCCAAGGTAGATGTGATTTTTCATTTTGATAGCTGTTCCAAAGAGCAATAACAAGTTCCTTAAATTGGACTTGATCAATTGCATATAAAGCTTTTAAAGATTCATAGAAATATTCTGGTTTGATTTGTTTCGTAAATCCTTGATTCACATAATTGATTAAAGTATCGAACCAGTGTAATGATTTTGTTCGAATTCCTTCTTGAACGGCAAGTTCGATGGCGTTATTCCAATCTTCTTGTTTTTCATAGAATGAACGAGCAATTGAAGTAATATTTGGATAGTCAGGTTGAAATGCAACAGCCTCACTAATCGTCTTAAATGCTAGACCTAAACGATCTTGTTCGATATAAAGAGAAAGAAGTTGTAAGGAAACTTCCATTGTAAGAGTTGTATCTTCCGTTTGGATAGATTGATACATTTCTTCTGCCTTTGGTAAGAATCCTAGTTCAAAATAAGCATCTGCAATATTCTTGGTTGCCCAAAGTGCAAGCTCATTATTTACTTTCTCCCATTTAAATATTGCTGCTTCAAAGTCTTTATTTTGGTAATACAATTCACCTTGAGCAAAGCGAATATTAGAAATATTGGAGAATTCATTTGTAGATTCATTTATATATGCTTCACCGAGTACTTCTGATACTGGAGTAGAAGTTTTTTCTGTTAAAAATGTTTTATAGTAAACCTTTTGGATAAATTGATTTTCAATGGTCATGTTCGTTCCCCCTGTATAATTTAGAAAAATGATGTTGTATGTAAAGGGTGCATGTTCTTTTAATAGGTAGAAGTTGCATTATATCGACCAAACTATGTTTTTGCTAGGTATATCATTTTTCCTGAGAGTTAAACCGTTGCGAAAAGTAACTTTCCTTTATTGTAACAAAAAAACAAGCATATGAATTTTTATTTTTTAATCATGGTATTTGTGGATAGTAAGATTAGTCCTTCAAGAGGAGATGGATATAAGGAAAGAAGGCGGGAGTCTAGCACGTGATTGATGTGTACTAAGAATGAGCGAGGTCACTGATTAATAGTTCAATTTCAGCCTGCTAAAGGAATGGATAGAAGTAGAGTTCATTATAAAAACAATGTATAGTGAATATGTATACCATGTTTGTCTGAAAGATAGAAAGGGCACAATGTGGAATAACGATCGTGTATAGGATGTGTCTTCCGAATGGAACAACATATTGGCGAGTTAATCGCACATTATGGGTATTTTGGAATTATTATAGCTTTAGCTGGCGGGATTGTTGGATTACCGATACCAGACGAGTTTTTATTGACCTTCGTTGGTTATAACGTTTCAAAAGGCGTTATGTCAGGAACAGCTGCGTTTTTAAGTGGGATGGCTGGTGCGATGTTAGGCATTACATTAAGCTACATATTAGGTTTAAAACTTGGACTCCCTGTTTTAAAAAAATATGGACCGAAAATTAGAATTAAAGAACATCACATTGAAAAAACACATATTTTATTTGAAAAATATGGCCCATTTCTTTTAATAGTTGGTTATTTTATCCCAGGAGTACGTCATTTAACAGCGTATTTTGCTGGGATGTCGAATTTAACACTTTGGCGTTTTTGTTTGTACGCTTACGGTGGTGCACTTATTTGGATAAGTGTTTTTATTGGACTTGGCTGGAAGTTAGGAGAGAAGTGGCGTTTCGTTGAGTATAGTTTGCATCATTATGGAATATGGATTTTATCCATTTCAGTAGTTGTTACATGTGTCGTATGGTTTTACATAAAGAAAAAGAAAAACCGCGAGTAGCGGTTTTTTAGCTGAAAGCGATAAATAGTACACCAGCTGTAATAAAGACAACACCAATACCAGTCATAAAGTTTAACTTTTCGCCGAGTATAATCATAGCGAGAATGATAGAAAATACGACACTTAATTTATCGACAGGAGCTACTTGTGAAACCTTTCCTGTTTTAAGGGCAAGAAAATAAAATAGCCATGACGAAGCACCTGCAACTCCACTTAATGTGATAAAGAGCAGTGCTTTTTTATTTAGCAGTACGTCGCCGATATTTTGAAATTTACCTTGTATAATAATAACGCCTATCATAAATAATGCCATAATAATAGAACGAACCGTCGTAGCAACATTGGCATCGATTCCATCTAAACCAATCTTACCGAAAATAGATACAAGGGCAGCAGTAATTGCTGATAATAGTGCGAATAAGAGCCATGAACTCATAGTAAAATTCCTCCAATCGTACATTATTATACATGAAAATCATTCTCACGTATAAAGTGAATGGGATTTTACCGCCTCGCAAAGAGCTGGATAGATAACGAAATACTCCCCACCTTATATTTTTCATAAGGTGGGGAGTATTATACTACTCTGCAATTTCTTCATATAAAAAGTACGTTACATTATAAATATGTTCTACTTCATCATCTGTCATAAACAATAATTCGTCACGCTCAATCCCTTTTTTCTTTTCGATAAACTCAATCATGTTTTTACGTTCTTCTCTTTTCATCAATTTTATTTCTCCTCTCAATCTGTTTTAATACAGTTTATTTAAGTTACTGCTATTATATAACAGAATCTTTAGAAAGTTCCACCTATTTTATTGTTTTTTTCAGAAGAACTTTTCGACAAAACAAGCCCACCTAAAGGTGGGCTTGTTTCACTTTATAGTCGTAAAAACTCGGGCTCCGTCGTACCCGCACCATCGATGTAATAAATTGTATCGGGGTTGATTTTAATTAGTACATAATTAGGGTCTTCAGGACCGAGTAACCAACGCTTTAAGCTATTACTCCAAAACTTGTTTTTTAATGTGGAGTCTTCCTCGATGGAGGCTAAGCCTTCCACTTCGATATAATCTTCATCTAATTTTTTTCCTTCACGACCAAGTAGTACATGTACATTTGGATTGTTTTTAATATCTGTTATCTTTTTTGATTGTCGATCTGTTGCAACATACAGTACAAAATCTTCGTGGAAAAACATCATAAAGGCGCTATGAGGTTTCTCATTTCGTACTGTAGATAATACACCGGTACGTTGACCTTGAATAATAGTTGCGATTTTTTCTTTTAAGTGCATATTTTTTACCTCTTTTCTTAATTTACATTTTCTTTATTTAAACAAGATGATTTAAACATCTTTCATACTGTTTTCTTCAATTCAATTTTTTAAACGCAATTGTGATGAAATCGGACAAGTTAGGAGAATAATAATAATAATAATATCGAGGAGAAATACATACGATGGAAGGATGAAAAGCATGTTTAATAAAATATTTCTTATAGTGGCTCTTATAGGTGTACCACTGTCTGTACTTGGGAAAACACTTCATTGGCCTCAAACAATTATGTTTGCTGTGTATTGTATTACGATTATCGCATTAGCGGGTTTTATGGGGAGAGCGACAGAAAGTTTGGCAATTGTATCTGGTCCTAGAATAGGTGGATTATTAAATGCTACTTTCGGTAACGCTGTTGAACTAATCATTTCGATTTTTGCACTTCAGGCAGGATTGATTGAAGTTGTGTTAGCTTCTTTAACAGGTTCTGTACTTGGAAATTTATTATTAGTAGGAGGGCTATCCTTCTTTGTGGGAGGGCTTAAATATAAAAGACAAAGTTTTAATGTATATGATGCAAGGCATAATTCGGCTTTATTAATCTTTGCTGTAGTAGTAGCATTTGTTATTCCAGAGATTTTTTCAATGAAGATGGACGCTGGAAAGACGTATCAGTTAAGTATAGGTGTCTCGATTATTATGATTATTATGTACCTTGCTGCATTGCTATTTAAGTTAGTTACGCACCGTGGTGTATATCAGCATAAAAGTGATGAAGTCGCTCATGAGGAAGAACCAGAGTGGTCGAAAGGGAAAGCATTACTCATTTTAGCAATAGCAACAATTGCGGTAGCTTATGTGTCAGAGGCGCTCGTGCATACATTTGAGACAGTTGCAAAATCATTTGGTTGGTCAGAATTGTTTATAGGTGTTATTATCGTTGCGATTGTTGGAAATGCAGCAGAACATGCATCTGCAATTATTATGGCGTATAAAAATAAAGTAAATATTGCAGTTGAGATTGCGATAGGTTCTACATTACAAATTGCCATGTTTGTTGCTCCTGTATTAGTACTGCTTTCTATGTTTTTCACGCAAAGGATGCCTTTAGTATTTACAATACCAGAACTTGTTTCTATGATTACAGCTGTTTTCTTAACGATTGCGATTTCAAATGATGGAGATACAAACTGGTTTGAAGGCGGTACTTTATTAGCTGCGTATGTCATTATGGGAATTGGTTTTTATTTATTATGAAAAATAGGCATAACAATTGTGCTCAGAGAAAACAATAAACGAAGTAGTATATATACCTTTATGTAGGAAGGAGCCAGACAGGTGAAACGAGTATACAGCATATGTCTTTCAACTATGGTCTCGTTTATTTTATTATTTCCTAACAGTGGCTTTGCAAAGACAACAGTAGAAACAAAAATGCCTTCATCTGTTTTAAATATTTCTAAAGACAATACGTTTCCAAATGATGCGCAAGATTTACCGCGTTTACAGCCGAGTAAGTTTGCTCAAGAATTATTAAAAACAGCAAATATTAAAATTGAAAATCCGGACTTAATTCGAATGTTTAATGAAACAACAATTTCGAATGCGCCGCTTGCGGTAGGGTACCGAGCAAAGATTTATTTAGGGCAATGGGCTTTACATTATGAATCGATTGATACATCGGTTAATTGGGAATATAAACAAGTAAATCGCAATGTGTACGATAATCGCGGAGGAGATCGCCTATATCCACTACGCTATAAGCAAGAAACACAAAAGACGGTTGAAGGTGATTTAACAGCAGATATGAAAGATGCTGCAGATGTGAAAAAAATGATGCTTCTCAAAGCACTTGAAAAAGTACAATTGCCACTTTCATTTAAAACGACTATTGGTTATGGTACAGGGCATGAGCGTGTGTATAATATTAGTCCGAGTCAACTTGGATATTTATATGCTTATACACCAGCAGTAAATGAAAAAGGAAAAGTAACATTTGGAGAAGTATATCTCGTATTAAAAGGAAATCAAAAAAGGCTTGTTGTAAAAAATATTACTTCTCAAGGAATTGGAGCCGCTATCCCAATTCATGATCATTTATATTTTAAATTCATTTCTTCTTCTCATTCGCAATAAGATAAAAAACGTCAGCTTATAAGCTGACGTTTTTTTATAATGTAATATTTGCTGTTTTTGATAAGAAATCTTCGGTTGGATAGTAGCTGTTTTTTACAAGAACATTCGGTCCAAGACATTTTACTGCTGGACAGTGACAGCTTAATGATTTTGCTGTTTTTGAAGCGCTCCATTTTTCATACGCTTCTTGTAACGTATTTGTTTGAATGTTACCTAGAAGTGGAACATCACCAAAGTCCGTTACAATAATATTTCCATCAAAAATATTTACATTTAAACGAGAACGGCCATCTGGATCGTTACGAACAGTTACATTTTTGCTCTTTTGTAATTTTTTAAATGTGGCAATGTCTCGCTCATCATCGCTACAAGCATAGAAAGGTAAAGTTCCAAATAACATCCATACATTTTCATCGCGAATTTCTAGTAAATGCTCAATTGCATCACGAATTTCAGCTTTTGTTAAAATCTCTAGATTACTCGCGAAGTCACTTGGATACATTGGGTGAACCTCATGACGTTTACATCCCATTTCATCAACGATTTGACGATGAATATGCTCAATGTGTGGTAGAGTTCGTTTATTCAACATCGTTTCGGCTGATACGAGTACACCTGCATCTGATAGAGCTTTACTATTTGTGATCATACGTTCAAATAATTTTGCACGCTGTTCATACGTAGGTTTACGCTCCATCATTGCAAATCCGCCTTCAACGAAGTCGTCAATTGTTCCCCAGTTATGAGATATATGCAATACGTCTAAATAGGGAATAATTTGTTCGTAACGTGCTAAATCTATAGTTAAGTTTGAGTTGATTTGAGTGCGAACACCTCGTTCGTGGGCGTATTTTAAGAGTGGTGTTACATAGTTGTCGACGGATTTTTTTGAAAGCATAGGTTCTCCGCCAGTAATACTTAAAGAACGTAAATGAGGAATCTCATCTAATCGTTTTAATAAAAGATCCATCGGAAGCGGATTCGGGTCTTTCGGCTGTAACGTGTAACCAACAGCGCAATGCTCACAGCGCATATTGCATAACGTCGTTGTTGTAAACTCAACATTTGTTAATAGTAGTTTGCCGTACTCTTCAAGGTCCATATACGCTTCCCATGGATCGTAAGAAGGAGTAATCGGCTTCATTTTTTGTGATATCGTCATATGAAATACTCCTTTGACTATTGAAATAACAATTTGTCCATCCTCTATAATAGAAGAATATGTGCTTTTTATAAAGCGAAACTTTTTAGAGGAAAAAGAGAGAGGGCTTACATTATAGTGAATAACCGTGACAAAATTGATGAAATTACATACCCATTGTAATCATTTTTGCGGTATAATAAAAGCAACTCGAATTAAAAGGAGAGTGCCTTCATGGGAAAAGCAATTCAAGATAAAGATACACAATTAGTATATTTAAAAGAACGTTTAAATATGTTCATTGAAGTAATTGATACAATTGAACCTGAAGAAGTAGAATTAGAAGATGTAGATCGTCTTCTTGCAATGCTAGATGAATTAGAATTAAAATGTGAGCAATTTAAAAAAGACGAATAATATATTAAAAAGGCTGCCAATTCCAATTTGGTAGCCTTTTTCTGTGCGGATAATAGAAGGACGATAGAAAAAGAGGTATAATCAAGTTGTGAAAAATTTCATGTATGCTTGAATAGCGTGAAACAAATAAAAAGCTGCAGAGCATAATAGTGGAAATTTCAGCTCATAACGTTTTGGTAGCGTTCACAATTGAGGGGGAAGTAACAATGGAAAAGCTTCAAGAAAGCATGTATCAACTAATTGTTGAAACGTCAACGAACTTACCGAAAGATGTTCGTCGTGCGATTCAACAAGCGAAAGAGCGAGAAAATGCAGGGACTCGTTCTGCGATGGCACTTGGCACAATTACAAATAATATTAAAATGGCTGATGATAACATCTCGCCAATTTGCCAAGATACAGGGATGCCAACGTTTAAAATTTATACACCAGTTGGTGTGAATCAATTAAAGTTGAAGGAAGCTATCTATAATGCGCTTGAGCGGGCGACAAAAGATGGTAAACTTCGTCCAAATTCTGTTGATTCTCTTTTTGGAGACAATAGTGGAAATAATTTAGGACCAGGTACACCGGTTATTAAGTTTGAACAATGGGAAAAAGATTATATTGATGCACGTTTAATCCTAAAGGGGGGTGGCTGTGAGAATAAAAATATTCAGTATAGCTTACCGTGTGAACTAGAAGGACTTGGACGAGCTGGCCGCGATTTAGAAGGGATTCGTAAATGCCTTCTTCATGCGGTATATCAAGCACAAGGTCAAGGATGTAGTGCAGGTGTAATTGGTGTTGGTATCGGGGGAGACCGCACATCAGGTTACGAATTAGCAAAAAATCAATTATTCCGTACATTAGATGATGTCAATCCAATCCCAGAATTACAACAACTTGAAGAATATGTATTAGAAAATGCGAATAAGCTTGGCATTGGTACGATGGGATTTGGCGGAGAAACAACTTTACTTGGCTGTAAAATTGGCGTGTATAACCGTCTGCCAGCTAGTTTCTACGTATCTGTGGCGTATAATTGCTGGGCATACCGTCGCCTTGGTGTAACAATCCATCCTGAAACAGGTGAAATTATGGATTGGTTATATCAAGAAGGTGAAGATACACTGGAGCAAGAAGTACAAGAAAAAACGGAGCAGCGTGAAATTGTATTACAAGCGCCAATTACAGAAGAGCAAATTCGTGAACTTCGCGTTGGTGATGTTGTAACAATTAATGGCATGATGTATACAGGTCGTGACGCAATTCATAAGCATTTAATGGATAACGATTGTCCAGTAGATTTAAATGGACAAATTATTTACCACTGTGGTCCAGTTGTTGTGAAAGATGAAAATGACAATTGGCAAATTAAAGCGGCAGGTCCAACGACAAGTATTCGTGAAGAACCGTACCAAGGTGATATTATGAAGAAATTCGGTATTAGAGCTGTCATTGGAAAAGGCGGCATGGGTGCGAAAACATTAGCAGCTTTAGAAGAACACGGTGGTGTATATTTAAACGCAATCGGTGGTGCAGCGCAATATTATGCTGAATGTATTAAAGAAGTGAAAGATGTTGATTTCTTACAATTTGGTATTCCAGAGGCAATGTGGCATTTACGTATCGATGGATTTAAAGCAGTTGTAACGATGGATTCTCACGGTAATAGCTTACATGCAGATGTTGATAAAACATCACTTGAAAAATTAGCTAGCTTTAAAGAGCCAGTATTTAAGTAAACAAAAATGCATCTCGAACGATTCGAGATGCATTTTTTTGGTATATATAGAAAAACATGTTCAGCATGAAAGAATGCGTAGCAACAGAAACTACGAGTACGATTATATATGGAAAGGAGACTATTTATGAAACATAAATGGTTATATATCGGTCTCATTTTTTCAATTATGATGGCACTTGTTCCAGTTTCGGCACTAGCTTATACAAATACTCCACATAACTGGGGAATCCCGCGCCCTAAAAATGAAACAGTACCAGATGCAGGAAAGTTATATACAGATTTGCTACAAAAAAATGGTGGTTTTTATTTAGGGGATACGAAGAAAAAGGATATTTATTTAACATTTGATAATGGATATGAGAATGGATACACAGGAAAAATCTTAGACGTATTAAAAGAGAAAAAAGTACCAGCAACTTTCTTTGTAACGGGGCATTATATTAAAACACAAAAAGATTTATTGTTAAGAATGAAGAATGAAGGACACATTATTGGAAACCATTCGTGGAGCCATCCTGATTTCACAGCGGTAAATGATGAGAAACTTCGTCAAGAATTAACGAGTGTAACGGAAGAAATTAAAAAAGTAACCGGGCAAAAAGAAGTGAAATATGTACGTCCTCCGCGCGGCGTATTTAGTGAAAGAACGTTAGCTCTTACGAAAGAAATGGGCTACTATAATGTATTTTGGTCACTTGCATTTTTGGATTGGAAAGTGGATGAGCAAAGAGGGTGGCAATATGCTCATAATAATGTTATGACGATGATTCATCCAGGATCTATTTTATTACTTCATGCAATATCAAAAGATAATGCAGAAGCACTTGCGAAAATCATTGATGATTTGCGCGAGAAAGGGTATCATTTTAAAAGTCTAGATGACTTAGTAAAAAGCAATCAACCGTAAGCATGTATGCTTGCGGTTTTCTCATGCTATAATGATGTGTAAAAAGGATGGGGAAACGTATGTGGAGCGAACATGTTACGTTAGAGTATCCGTATCATTTTGAAGAAGTATTAAAACGTTTATCTTTTGATCCTCTTAACGTCATTCAATTAGATGAGAAAGTTATTTATGTCCCGCTTTGTATAGACGAGGAACAGATTGTTGTTCGCCTGCAAGGGATTGGTACTGTTCAAAATCCACAGTTTTGGATTTCTAGTCAGACAGGAGATCCAGAGAAAGTTATGAAACGAATGAGGGCCATTTTTCATTGGAATGAACCGTTTCAAGATATACAAAATCATTTTTTAAACACATCATTACGTCCACTATTTGAAACATATGCTTATACTCCAATTATTTTAGAATTTGATTATTTTGCTTGTCTTCTTCGCTGTATCATTCATCAACAAATAAATTTGAAATTTGCTACTGTGTTAACAGAACAGTTTGTGAAACGATATGGAACAGAAAAGAACGGTGTATTCTTTTTCCCCACTCCAGAAATAGTAGCAAATATTTCAATAGAGGAATTGAGAGAGCAGAAGTTTAGTCAGCGAAAGGCTGAATATATAGTAGGATTAGGTCGAAGTATTGCCAGCGGTACATTAAATTTAGCGAGTATAGAAACCAAGGCGGAAGAAGAGATTTCAGCACAATTGTTACCAATTAGGGGGATTGGTACATGGACAGTGCAAAATTTTTTAATGTTTGGGCTTGGACGGAAAAACATGTTTCCGAAAGCGGACATTGGGATTCAGCGTGCAGTACAAGGTGTATTTCAATTAGATGATAAGCCTGATGATGCATTTTTAGAAAAAGTGAAACAAGAGTGTGAACCATACTGCAGTTATGCAGCGTTATATTTATGGAAAAGTATAGAGTAGAGGTGTAATAATGATACAAAAGCAACATGAGAGTAAGTTGGAAGTTGGTCAAACGTTCCCTGTGACAATTAAACGTCTTGGGATTAACGGAGAAGGCGTTGGTTATTTTAAGAGACAAGTTGTTTTCATTCCAGGGGCATTACCAGGAGAAGAAGTTGTTGCAGAAACAACGAAAATTCAGCGTGGCTTCGCTGAAGCGAAAGTGAAAAAAGTTCGTAAAGCTTCACCACATCGTGTGAAAGCACCATGTCCGGTATATGAAGAGTGTGGCGGTTGCCAATTGCAACATTTAGACTATAAAGAACAATTAAATCAAAAGCGTGATATCGTTGTACAAGCATTCCAGAAGTATATGAACAACGGTTTGGAAGAGAAAATTCGTCCGACGCTTGGCATGGAAAATCCATGGCATTATCGTAATAAGAGTCAACTACAAGTGGGGCGTAAAGACGAAAAGGTTATTACAGGACTGTATAAACAAAATTCACATCAGTTAATTGATATTGCTCATTGTATGATTCAACATAAAGCAACGAATGAAGCGACAAAAGTTGTAAGACGTATTTTAGAAAAATTAAATGTTTCTATTTACAATGAGAAAAAACAAAAAGGTTTAGTACGTACAATTGTGACACGTACTGCAGTTCAAACAGGGGAAGTACAAGTTACACTTATTACAACAAAAGAAGAGTTGCCAAATAAAGAACAATTTATTGCAGAAGTACAAAAACAGATGCCAGCTGTTAAATCAATTATGCAAAATGTAAACTGGCGTAAAACATCTGTTATTTTCGGTGATAAAACATTTAAATTAGCTGGAAAAGAAGTAATTCAAGAAACACTTGGTGATTTATCATTTGAATTATCAGCACGTGCATTCTTCCAGTTGAATCCAGAACAAACGGTTGTTTTATACAATGAAGCGAAAAAAGCCGCTGCTTTAACTGGCAATGAGAAAATTGTAGATGCGTATTGTGGTGTTGGTACAATCGGACTTTGGCTTGCAAATGATGCAGCGGAAGTACGTGGTATGGATGTAATTCCAGAAGCAATTGCAGACGCAAGAAAAAATGCGAAGCGTCACGGATTTACAAATACGAAATATGAAGCAGGTAAAGCTGAACAATGGCTACCGAAATGGGTAAAAGAAGGATGGCGTCCAGATGTAATTGTTGTCGATCCACCTCGTACAGGTTGCGATGATAAATTACTGGAAACAATTTTAAAAGTGAAGCCGAAACAAGTTGTTTACGTATCTTGTAACCCTTCTTCATTAGCACGTGATGTACAAGCGTTAATGAAGAGCTATGAAGTGGAATATGTACAACCAGTTGATATGTTCCCGCATACAGCTCATGTTGAGAATATAGTCAAATTAACCCTGAAATAAAGGGGTTTTAATAAGATTGTTGATGGGTTTGACCACATTCTGACCACATCAACAATTTTTTTATGATTTTAATGCCTCACTTAGCTTTAAAACAGCACTTTCTTGCATATCTATAGTAACATGACTGTAAGTGTCTAATGTGGTCTTAATTGAACTATGTCCTAAACGCTCACTTACGATTTTCGGATTAATACCTAGCTTCAATAAGATCGTTGCATGTGTATGTCGTAAGTCGTGAAACCTAATTTGAGGTACATCGGCTTTTTTTATAAATTGATTAAAAGTAGTTGTCATAGTTCGTGGTAATATTGGTTGTCCAGTTTCTTTAGCGAAAACCAAATCATTGTCCTCGTATGACTGCCCAAATAATAATTTGAACTCATTTTGTTTAGCTTTATAAGACTTAAATTCTTTACATAAGTTTTGATCGATAGAAATTAAACGTTTTGATCCATGTGTTTTGGGTTCTGTAAATCTAAATCCATTCTCATCATAAATAAGTGTTTCTGTAACGCTTATTTTACCTTCATTCAAATCGAAATTCTTCCACTTTAGACCAAGTATTTCACCACGTCTCATACCTGTATTTAATGCCAATAAGAAAAGATGATAATAGATGACATTTTCAAATTTTGTCCGATTTAAGAATCTTTTCGTTTCTTCAATTGACCACGTAGAATTGACCACTTTTCGTGGTCGAGGTATTTCCACATGTTGAAATGGGTTTTTAAATAGGAGCTCCCACCTAACAGCGTCTTCTAATGCTCCTTTTAAAACAATAAAAATATATTCAATATAAGCAGGTGACAACCCTTCATCAATTAATGACTTAACAAATCGTTGTCCATGCAAGGGTTTTAAATCTTTTAATTTGTGCGAACCAAGCACAGGTATAATTCGACTATTTACAGCTCTTTTATAATTGGTGAATGTAGTTTCTCTTACTCTTTGTTTAGCTGTATTTTCTAGCCATTCTTGTAAATACTCACTAAGAGTAAAATTCTTATCATCAACTAGACTTCCAGTATTAAATTGATGGATAAGTTCATTGCATGCACGTTCAGCTTCTTTCTTTGTTTTAAAGCCTGATGCCGTTTTTTGTTTTCTCTTTCCAGTGATAGGATCTTTCCCAATATCAATAGTAAATGACCACTTTTCACCACGTTTTCTAAAGTATCCTTTCATTATCCATACCTCCTTGAACTAATAGTATTCTAATGGCACAAATAATTCCAGTATCACAAAAAGAAAAAAGACACCCATTGAGTGTCTTTGTGGTAAAATATATGTATCCATACTTCTGAGTCCACATAATTTGTGGGCTTTTTTTATTGATACAAAATCAGTACTTTATTAAAAGTTATTTAGAATTAATTAATAATGACGTTCTTTTAGGATGGGCAAGAACAGTCAAGTTAGATTATACTAAAAATATAAATAATTTATTATGATATGACGACTGTTAAATGTTTGGTGGTGTGACATTATATGAAGTATTCAAATGATGAATTAATTTGCATAATACAGGAAACGGCGAAAGGATTAGATAGAAGTCCTAAAGTTAGTGATATTAGCCAATCTCATACTATAATTAATCGATTTGGTTCATGGAACGAAGCGTTAAAAAAAGCTGGTTTAAACATAAATAAAGAACGCTCTTACCGAACGTATTCTGACATAGAATTAATTAATATAGTAGTAAGGTGGATTAAAGAAAATAATAAAATACCTAATCGCAAAGAGTGGTGTAATGTTGCTGATGTGCCTAGCCCAGAACTATATAGAGTACGTTTTAAAAAAACTTGGGCTGAATTTATCGAAATGATTGGTTATGGAGAAGCTTCTAAAAATCATTACCGCTTCAAAAATGCTAATATTTCAAATGAAGAAATAATGGATATGTTTAAAGAAGAAATCAACTATATTTTAAAAATTACAAGTGGAGCAATAACTTCTAAACTATATGATAAACATAAAAATCCCGATTTTTTATCTTCATCTGGTATGATGGATCGTTTTAATAAAAAGTGGTCAGATTTGCTGTTATTATCCAATTGTCCTAAATCACGAATTAATAAATATAAATTTTCTAGAAAAGAATTGATTACTATTATTAGTGATCTTGCTATTAAATTAAATAAAACCCCTTCATTGCTTGATTTATCGAAAGAAGGGATAACTGACCAACAAATATATGCTATATTTACTTCTTATGAAGAAGCCTTAAAAGAAGCCAATGTAAATATAGTATTTTCAAAAGTAGATGAAGTTAAAGAAACAAAAGAAGAACTTTTACAGATGTACATTAATTTTTGCGAAAAGATAGGCAAAGTAGCTAGTGCGAAAGATTTAGATCGAAGTGATGAGATATATAATGCAAATGTTTTCTCGATAAGGTTTAATGGATTAAATAATTTAAGAAAACAAGCTAATTTACCAACATGCGTAAGAACACAACCTAAATACTCTAAAAATGAATTGAATAAAATACTTATTTCTTTATATAAAGAAAAAGGTAGAAGACTAAAAAACAAAGAATTATTAGAGTACAAATTATATACAACGACTATTATGCGATATTTTGAAACAACTAGTATGAATAATGTTTGGGGACAAATTGAGAAAAACATGTTTGATGCTACTAAAACGTAAAAAAGGCACCTTAGGGTGTCTTTTTTTTTGGGTGACTCCTATTATGTAAATTTATTGAGCTAAGCATAACAAATCTATTTACGCAAATTTGTCATATTATGTCGAATTTGCGAATAAAAAAAGAGAGCGTACAGCTCTCTTGCTCAAATTGTAAAAATAAGAAAATTTTACAATTTGAAATTGGAAATGATTTCTTCTAAAATCAAATCATAGTATTTCATTATTCTCACCCAAGAAACGAACATAATAATCAAGTTGCTTGCAAAAGTTTTTTCTTTGCTGTTCAGATAACACCCCATATGTTTTCTGAACACGAAGCAAAGTATTATGTAACATTTCATCATCCGAATTATCAATGCGACCTGTAAGCACATCTAGTGTTACATTGAAATAGGAAGCGAGGCGAAATAATGTAGTGAGATCAGGCTCAGAAAAACCATTTTCGTAATTGTTTATTTGGCTTCTACTAAGGTTTAGTTCATGAGCTAAATCTTCTTGCCTTAACGAACGACTTTTTCTTAACGTTTTTAAAGTTTCACTAAATGTCTTCATAGTACAAGTATAATTATAGACATATTGATATACTATAAATGATAGATTTACTGTCATTTATAGTGTATTGATAGAAAATGTATTTAAAACTCAAAATAAAATAGAACAAAAGTTCGGTTTTGTGGTATTATATCTATAAAGTATAAAAATAACAATATGAAAAGTTGCATATCCAACTAAATCTTGATTTATAGCGATAAAAAAACTTTCTCAACATTTAATTGATAATTATTTTATTAAAATTTTAAAAATTCGTGATAGTATGGAAGTAACTAAAAATGAACGAAAAAAGACCCATATGAGCGTGTTCAAGAGGTGTCTGCTAAACGTTCTCTTGAACCGTTCCCTAACCAGTACTTAGGAAACACTTTGCTACATACGAGTCACATCTAAGTATAACATAAAAAATAAATATTCTCTTCTCGTATTTTGTTTCCAATTTTTTTGAATTGTTAGGTGGTGTCCGTGTTCGGGAAAAGGAAGTGTTTCTAGTGAAGAGTTTAATGAAACAAATAAAGGAGCGAATAAAAAAAGAAGAATTAACGTTTCCTGACTTAGAAAGAAAAACCGGAGTAGATCGTGTAGTGATAAATGATGCGATTACTGGAAAAACAGCAGAAATGAAATTGGAGAACTTTTTGTGTGTAGTGTCTGAAATATACAAGGACGTTAAAGAAAGAAATGAGATAATCAGGCGATTTATTACACTATGTAAAAAGAATCTAAATGTTAGGAAGGCTTTGTGTTATTGCCAAGGAACTGGAGAATATGAAGTAATAGATTATTTAGTTAATAAACATAGTGATTGTAAGTTATTAAATAAACACTTGAAAGCGTATAAATTATTTAATAAAAGAAATTTGGATAAAAAACGTGGACAGCCTTTACTGGATGAGATTAATAAAAGAGTATTTCCGAATGATCCAGAATGCCAAGTAGTTATTAATATTCTTTATGCATTGTCGATGCATGATATTTTTAATATAAGAGCAATGAATCCATACCTAGATAAGGTAGAGAAAAATTTAGTAGAGATTAAGGATGGATTTATAAGAAATTGGCTTAGTATGTATTTTAACGAACGTATGGCCTATGTGAATTTATTTGATGATAAATTAGAATTATGTAGAGAGAAATGCCTTAAAATATTAGATAATGAAATGGAAGTCCCAATAACCAAAGCAACTGCATTATGCTGTATGGGAGAAAGTTATATGTTCTTGGATGTATTAAAATCAGAAAAATATTTATTGGATTGCATAAAGTATTTAGAGGACAATGGCATAGGAAGAGAAAGCCGGAAATATAAATCATTCCAATCTACTTTAGCCTTTCTTTATATAGATAATGGATTTAATCTTGATAAAATAAAATTTGAATACCTTGATACATCTGAAATAGGGTATTTCGAAGGATTATATGGTGACAAAAATAAAGCTTTAAAAATATTTAAACAGTTAGCTGTAGAAAGAAAAATGGATTCTCCGTTCACAATGTACTATATTTCCAGAATTAACAATGATATACTAGGATTAAGGGAATCTTTGAGGCGTTTTGAGCGTGTTGGTAATTATCATTATGCTAATGCGGTGAGACGGACGTTAGCAAGTATAGTTGAAAGAGTGGGATGAATATGAAAAAAATTAGTATGGTAGTATTATCTATTCTGACTGTAATGACTTTAACTTTAAATGTTAGTGGAGAAACAAAGGATAGTAAAAGCCAATTAGCTAAACATGAAGTGCAATATATGATGGTTGAACCAGGTGGTTCTTAAAAATTAAAATAATAATGAAAAAAGAGACGTTGCGTAAATCGCAGCGTCTTTCGTACTTTTTAGGGACTGTAGGTTTTTTATTAACGTAAAAAAAACCGACACCTATTTTTTTCCAAATATTATTTTATAAAGAATTTAGTGCTTAATATAATTTGCTATAAAGAAAAAACTCTAAAAATTATTAAATTAAAAACAAAATATACAGAGGGTGTAGGGGGAAGTTATAATGGTAAAAGAACAAGTAGCAAAAGAAGCTGCAATTAAGTTGTTATTAGAGGGAAATACTCCTAATACTGAGGAACAATTAAAACACTTACTAGACGGTGTGTTTAAAATAAAAAAAGACTAACCATAGAGGTTAGCTTTTTTATTTTTGTTCTTTATTTTGTTGATACTGTACATACATTTCTAACTGTTCCCAAGCTTTTTTCTGTTCTTCTTCTGATAATTTAGAGATTAATTGTTCAATCTTTTTCCCCATTGCTGTTGCTTGTTTATCTTGTTCTGCTGTTAATCTTTCATCAGTGGATCTTCCTAATAGATAATCTACAGATACTTTATAGATATCAGCTAGTTTAGATAAAGTATCATAGTCAGGTTTTCGTCTCCCGGATTCATAACTAGAAAGAGTCCCACGGTGTATTTCTAGTTTTTCTGTTATATATGTTTGCGTGTAGCCGCTTTTTTCACGGCAAGCTCTCAATCTTTCTCCTAGAGTCATAAATTTATTCCCCTTTATAAATAAATTTCTATGTGTGTCTTACATTACATTCGAATTGTTGTTAATTACAGTATATATACTTTCTGACGACTTTACACTGTTTTTTATCAAATTGATAAAAAAAATATAACAAAATGACAAAAAACATGTTTACTTCTTCAGATTGACGACATATAATGAAAATAACAAATCGTCATAATGACGACTTGGAGGTGAAACATTTGTCTATAGGCATGAGAATACGTGATATACGTAAAAAAAAGAAAATAACTCAGGGAGAATTAGCAAGAATGCTAGGTTTTAGTGGTTCTTCAGCTATTTCTTATATTGAAAATGGTCAGCGTAAACTAAACGCCGATAAAATTCCAAAATTAGCGGAAAGCCTGGGGATAACTATTGAAGAAATTTTTTTGAATGAAAGTCGTCAAAATGACGACAGAAAGAGAAAGGATGAAGAATCATGAAAAATTCAACAGTTCAAATAGCGTTAGCAGTCACAAAGTTTTCAGCTCAAAAAGGATGGAGCGATGAAGAATTTTGGGAGGCGATTGAGTTACTTCGTTTTAATAAAGAAGATGCAAGACAAACAGCAATAGAAAAATTAGATGCTATCCCGGTTACTTACGATAGTACAAACGATTATCCAATTATGTTGAAAGTAGATCATGTAGCAGAAGTATTAGGAATTTCACAAAGAAAAGCATACGACATTATGGATCAAAAAGGTTTTCCTTTAGTGAAAATCGGGAGAAAGAAAGTAGTTCCAAGGGATGCATTCTTTAATTGGCTAGAAAAGGGGGTGTCAGCATGATGGAAGATACAACATCATTAGCCATATTCGCAATGTTTATTGCATGCAGTGTATCGCTACTTTACATTACTTATGAACCAATAAAGCGATGGGCTTGGAGTGATGTAAAACAAAATAAAAAGACCCATGGCTGTGGGTCCTTTAAGAAAAAACACTTGTTATAAGTATATCACGGAAAGTAGGGAAATAGTACATGTGTTTAACTGAATATCAAGTGCTATTACCTAATAAATTCTGGGACTTAGCAAAAAGCAAAGAAGAATTAAAACAAATGATTGAACAGTATTTCAAAGTTGGTTATCCGCATTATGAAATTCAACGAATTATCAAAAGTGGACAAGCATATGTGGCAGTTTGTACGAGGAGGTAAATGAATGGCTACTTTTCGAGTTAATAAAGATAAGAACTACACGACAATAAATAATACAGGTCTTAAAGATACAAGGTTAAGTTGGAAAGCGAAAGGGATTTTAGCGTATATTCTTACACTTCCAGATGATTGGATTTTTTATATGGAAGAAGTAACAAAGCATTCTAAGGATGGTATAGCAAGTTTGAAAGCTGGAATGAAGGAATTAAAGGAATGTGGTTATGTTAAACGATTCCCAATTAAAGGAGAAGACGGAAAGATTAGCAAATGGGAAATGATTATATACGAAGTACCACAAGTCGAAAAACCACTAGTAGAAAATCAACTAGTGGAAAAACCATCAGTGGAGAATCTACCAGTAGAAAATCAACCACTACTAAGTACTAAAGAACTAAGTACTAATATACAAAGTAGTAGTAGTAGTAGCATCTTCTCTTTCTACGAAAATAATTTCGGTATTTTAAATTCATTCATAGCCGAAAGTATTGCTCAATGGGTAAACGATACAAGCGAAGAACTTGTACAAGCAGCTATGGAACGTGCTTTGAAACAGCAGAAGAAATGGAATTATGCTGAGGGAATTTTAAAACAGTGGGTTAACAAAAACATTCGTACTTTAGCTGATGTGAATGCAGCAGAAATAGAGTTTAAAAACAAAGGTAAAAAAGGAGCGAATAGAAATGGCAACACCAATGAAAAAGCTGGCGGAATCCCTGGAATCGAAGGTGACTTACCATTCTGATCAATGTATGAATCACTCTTATGAAATAGGTGGACAAACCATCATTAAGCCAGTTCAAATGATTATTTATCAAGGGAAACCTGTTTGCCCAAGATGTGTAGTTGAGCAAAACAATAAGGTTTTGGAAGAGCAAGCTAATGCTCATTATAAAAAGATTAGCCGTTTACAGAAATTTAACATGCTGGAAAAGGCTAGTGTTATTACAAATAAGAAAATTCCTCTTTCGAGATTATCTGATTACAGGACCGGGTGTGATGAAACGATTAGTCACAAGAAAGCTGTGGAAGAAACTTTGGAGGACTTAAAGAATGGCGAAATTAGAAAAGTTGTATTTACAGGAAATCAAGGGACGGCAAAAAGTTTCCTAGCATACAGCATGCTTCATGAATTAAATCAATATTTTTGGGACATCAGTCAAAAAGAAGAAAATTATCACCTTATGAAAAGTTGCTTGTACGTTGAATTAGAAGCAATAACAAGAATGATTATGGATTCTTTCGATGATAAGAGCAGTAAATATACACTTCAATATTTCGTTCAATTAATTGGACAAGCTGATTTTGTAGTATTAGATGATCTTGGGGCTGAAAGTGGTTCAACAGATTCAAATAGACAAGCTTCCGATTTCATACAACGTCTATTATATGCGGTATCAAATGCTAGACAAGGAATGAGTACATTTACAACAACGAACTTTACTGGAAAACAACTTTTTAATAAATACGATGCTAAAACAGTTAGTCGCTTATTAGGTGATTCAAAGGTATTGAAATTTACGACAGCTGATCAAAGGCTTGCTAATTTAGGTTTCTAATAAGGAGGAATAAGCATGTGTGTATTATGTCATGATACAGGAATTATTCGTAAAGAAACTTATCCGGGTGTAACTTTAACAGAAGGTTGTAACTGTGAAGTAGCAAAGCAACAGCAAGAGGAAAACGATAAGCGTTGGCAAGCATGGTTAATAAAATTTGAATCAATGAAAAAAGAATTAGAAAGAAGCAAACAACAAAAAGCTAGTTAACAAGAAAAGGAGGATTTCAGTCGTATGAAGCCTACGAAAGTTGAAATCGATGTTACGGATAATAAAATTTATGTGGTTAAAAATGGTGAGGTTACTCCGCTGAATCCTCCAGCAACTGGATTTGGAGAACAAATAATTACTTGGCAAGGCGGGAAAGTTGATCGTGTATCAACTACAATCACTGAAAAAATTAAATAACTGGGGATGCGATTATGAAGCAATTAACTATTGATGATGTTGTAGGTAGTTTCGACTACAATGCGATAAGTACCAGTGAAAAGTTTTTGAATCCAAGCTATGAAGTACATTTCTATGATAAAGAGGAACGGCAAAAGATGGATTGTTTTGATGCTAAAAATGAAAACGAAGCTTGGGAAGCGACGTTAAAAGAGCACGGGAAAGGTATTCAGAAGATTAGGATAAATTATTCGAATCGTAGCAGAGCTGAATTTTTGGCACTGGATTAGGAGGGAAAGTGATGGCTTTCAATCGTTGGTTAACTGATGAGGAATATCAACAAGCTGAATCAAACGGTATTAGTAGAAGAGTTCTCTACATGAGAATGTACAGATACGGTTGGGATATACAAGAAGCATTGACTACACCACCTAGAACATATTGGCATATGAGCGAAGGGAAAGAGAATAAGTGGTTGAAACTAGCGACGGAAAACGGAATTAATTCAAGTACTTTTTACAGCAGGGTAAATAATGGTTGGGAACCTAAAGACGCGGCAAGTATTCCGACACGTAAACAAATGGACAGGAAGGAACTTGTTAAGATTGCTGAATCAAATGGCATAAGCGTAAGTACTTTCAGATCAAGGTTGAGTTATGGATGGGAACCGATAAAAGCAGCTACAACACCAGCTAATGGAAAAAATAAAAATATTAGTTAAGAGGAGTAGATGAAAATGAAAGTTATGGAAAACGGTGTATTGGAAGCAACGAAATTAATTAGTGAAGCAAGAAAAGGCGAACAGGTTATAAAAGAAGCTACTGTTTTACAAATCGCAAGCAATTTATCAATCGATGAATTAAACGATTATCAGGAAGCAACTTTACGAACTTGGAATAACAAAACTGATTTTGGAGGACGTGTTTCAAATGCAGCTTTAGGACTTACAGGTGAAGCTGGTGAAGTTGCTGATATTGTTAAAAAAGCAATTTATCATGGACATGGCTTCCAACCATCGCATTGTCCAGGAGAAGAGGACGGAAACACTTATAAATTAGCCTTAGAGCTTGGAGACATTCTGTATTATTTATCGATTATGGCACACGAACTAGGATATACGTTACAAGATATTGCTGAAATGAATATCGCAAAATTAGCTAAAAGATATCCGGATGGATTTAGACGAGAAGCAAGTCAAGCACGTGTTGATGTGAAGTAAGACCAAATTTGAATTTTATTAAGAAATGGGGAGCGGAAAATGAAAAAGAAAATAATTGCAGGTTTAATGTCTATTATAGCAATAACGGGTTTAGCGGGTTGTAGTACAGAAGCAGATACAGTTTCACAAAATTTATCTAAATCAGCTGATTCATTTGAGGTTCAACGAAGAGTAGTGTTCTTCAATGGTATAACTGATAAATACCTCTTAAGTATTGAGGGATTATGCGCTTTAGACGCTGGTGATGGGAAAAAGATAACTGTAACTTGCAAGACTGGTGATGGTAAATATAAGAAACATTACCTTGGATTAAGTGATAATGTGAGTTACTTCATAGAACAAACAGATGCTAAATACGAAGATGCATACCATTACAAAGTACTTTTTAGACCGGAAGAAATTATTCCAGATATTAAGTTGCAGACAAGTAATAAATAAATTACCTTTATGAGTTTATATGATGAAGTTTTGAAGAGTAAAACTAAACAAAAGCGTTATTCTACAGAAAAAGAGCAGCTAGCGCTGGCTAACTATCTTGTCATAAAACAAAATAAATCCAGATAAATGGAACAAGAATTATAATACTACAAGATAAAAATAAAGGGTGTAATAAAATTTTCTTCATGAATTTTCACCTTTCAAGTATGTTGTTCTAGTTTGTAAATTAACATTTTGTATTCTATAGACTCATTAATTTTTTTACTATTTAAAAGTATGACAATAACCTTACAAATTTGTAAGACTTCAAAAATAGTTAGATTAAAATTAAATAAAATAGTTATTTTGTGATGAATAAATAAAAGAACCCGCTGGTTATAAACGAGTTCTTCGTAACAGGTGCACCAGGAACACCAGGAAGCTGGTCCAGAGCAATCTAGGTATTCACTTGGATGATATTACTATATGTAAAATGGGGAAAACGGTTAATGAAATTTAAACAAAATTCTTATTTTGTATAAAAGCGAGGGGGAATAGTTAATGATGATGAAACCTGAGCAAGCAGATAGACTTTTTTATTTATATGATAACGGGACGGACTCAGGATTTAATGATTACTTCAAAGAAGTTCAAAAAGAAACTGGGTTAACTTATGAAAGAATGTGCCAACTATTATACTTTCGAGAAAAACAAAACGAAGTGTTTAAGAAAGAAAACTAAACAAAATCTTTATTTTGAAAAAGGAGCTACAAATTATGAAAGAACAAATTAAAAAGAATTTTACTTATCATCCGCCAAAAGAGGGACAAATAGAAAAGTTTGTAGATATTAGAAATGAAGCTTTACATTTCGCAAATTTGATTGATGGATCATGTCCGAATAGTCGCGAGAAATCATTAGCTTTAACAAAACTCGAAGAAGCTGTTTTTTGGGCTAATGCAAGCATTGCAAGGAATTAATTAATACAAAAACGTTGTTTTGGAGGGGAATGGAACGGATGAGACATACAAGAAATGGACAAATGGTTAAATTGGGTCATAAGAACTTTAAGTATGTAGCTAATAATAAAATTTCATTAATGCGTAAAATCGGATATAAGTGTTTTGGTAAAGGCAGTAAGTAAGACAAAAACGTTATTTAGACATAAAAAAAGAGCACATATATATTGTGCTCTTGGACAAGAAAGGTAGATTTCTATGAGTGGAGAGTTTCTCCATACAATAACATATGCTTGTCCAGTTAAAAGGTGAAAAGTATTTTTCGAAACCAACAATAAATGAATAGAGCGCCTTGGGAGAAATAAAACGAAAACTTTATTTGAAAGTAAATAAAAAAGAGCACACATATAAGTGTGCTTTTAGCCTAAAAGGTTTGAACGTATGGACTGGAGTGCCCCATACAATAATATATGCTTGTCTGATTTAAGGGTGCAAAGTTTTTTATAAAAACGCTATTTTATTAGAAAAGGAGAATGGATATGTCTCTAGTAGAGAATTTAAAGGAACTCCAAGAAAAAGCCATCGATGAAAAGGTATTGGAATTTGCGGAAGAAATGGAAATCGTAATAACTAAAAGTGCTGCAAGTGGATATTCAGGTCATAGGTATAAAATTCATAATGAAAATCCAAATCGGCATATGATGTTTTCAAAAATATTTATAGAAAAGTTACAAGAATTACTGGACGGTGTGAATGTTGAATTTAAGGAAGAAGAAAAGAAAAATATTTTAGGCGGATCGTACTACGAACATTACATCCGTTTTAAGTGGAATGACTAATTTCTTAATAAAAACTTCATTTTAGTAGAAAGCGAGGTGGTGAGTTAAATGTATATAGCAACTGTTTTGCTCTTAGCGTTTGTATGGTGCATTAGCATAGTATCATTATCAGTTTATACTACAGCATATTTTTGTGTTGAGCAGTCGAAAGGGCATCTGTATAGAGCGCTTTTAGCTGGAATTGCTGTAGTTTTATCGATGATCGCAATTTACTTATACATTTCTAACGTTTAATTGAACTGGAGGTTGTGATGGTGAAAGTAAAGGAGTACGCCGTTTATAAAGGTGAATCATTCGTGTGTGTCGGGACCATATTGCAATGCGCTCAACATATGGGCGTACGTCCTGAAACTGTTAAATTCTATAAGACACCTGCATACAAGAGACGAGTAGTGGAACGGAAGAATGCTAGAAATTTTATAACTGTTACGGAACTTGAGGAAGATTAATATAAAAATTTCATTTTGTAGAAAAGGAGAATGGATATGAAAACACTTAAAGAAATCGGCTTTTTACAAACAGGAATGATTTTAGTGGATTATAAAGGAAATGAAGGTGCAATTACAGGAATCACAAGGATAGAAGGTTTTGGTTATGGTGTAAAATTTGATAACGAAAAGGATCGCATGCAAATGTGGGATTGGAATCGCCTTAGAGATGATGTGTACGTGAAGGATGGGACTTATAAAGAATAAGAGCAGCTAGCAAAAGCTAACTGCTCTCCGAAAGAAACGTTAAGAAGGAAGTTCAATCATTAAGTGTTATGTATAGTATGGACAAGATTTTGGGCTTTATTCAAGGGGGAATAAAGATTTTGGAAGATATAAAGTGGCATGAAGCAGAAGAGAATAATGATGGTATTAAAACAATTGCAATGATTGAACTTGATAAGAAATTAAAAGGTGTAACAATGTATGGATACAACAGGATAGTTGGTTATAACGGTATTTTAAAAGGTGAAAAAGTTCTCTATAAAGGAGAAGAATATACCGTGGTAATGGTATCGAGATTAGGGGACTTTGGTTTATCTAAAACAGGAGAATTGCCATACATTTTACGTGCTTGCCCAAAAGACGTTGTAAAAAAATAAAAGAGCGGCTAGCAAAAACTGACCGCTCCGTTTTGACAAAAGATTCCGGGCAGAAATCACTGCTAAGATAACTGCTTATGGTTAGTATGGTACAAAATCACGATTAGTATTCAAAAATAAAGAGCAGCTAGCAAAAGCTAACTGCTCAGGTAATGGAGAAAGATTACCATGTCATCTATAGTATTGACGGAATATTTGGGTTTATTCAAGCGTTAAAAAAAGCCAGGATTTCTCCCAGCAAGTCATAGGGTATTCGTCTATAAACGAATTTACTTATATTGTAACGTAATATCTAACTGTATGAGATGTTAATATTATTAAGTTTTTAACAAGATAATTACATTTATTAACTAATGTTTAAGTCAGTTTTAAACAAAATAATCCTTTTAAAGCGAGGTTGGGAGAATGAAAGCTTTGAAGAAAAGAAAAATTAGAAAAGCAATTGCTCGTCGCACAAAAGAAGTGGAGAAGTATCAAGTTAATAAAGCTTGGAGAAACATCTTTGTACAAGCTGGAATTATAAAATAGCGATACTGGAGGAATAGAAAATGAATAGTAAACAGTTTTTCGGAATGTATTGGGCTCTTTACTTAATCATTATGTTTGTGACCTTTAGTAACACCAAAAGCTTCATACAAGCGGGACTTGTTATGGTACTTGTAATTTTTATTTCAGAGGTCGATCATCGTTATGGATTTTATAAGGGAAGTAAGAAGGCTAAAAGCAAATAAATATAGTCCGGCTAGAAAACTAGAGGACACCAATTCATTAAAGCAGCAATTATTGTTGTTTTAGGAATAGGTGTCCTTTTTATTTTGAAAAGGGAGATGGGGAAATGAAGGTGCTAAGAGATCAGTTACGTGAGTGGGAAAAGCAATCAAAACAAGCAAAGAAGAAAAATAAGAAAAAACGAAAAGAGAAATTAAGTACTCGTGATATTGAAGATTTAATGGGGATTCGCGGACCACGATATGAACGTAGACGTGGAGCATTAAGACAAAAATAAAAATCATTTGGGAGGAATTCAATATGAATAAACAATTATCATTTAAAATGCCAGTTGTAGATGAAAAGGAGACAAAAAAAGCCGTAGAGGAAGTTTTTGAAGAGTATAGACGTTATTTAGCGACTATGTCACTCGACCTTTTACCAAAAGTGACACCATCTTATTCTATTATTCCTCCATGTGTTACTAACGAATTTAATAGTTCTACAGAGAACATCGCAATTGAAAGAATCGAATATGAACGTACTAGAGAGAAATTCATGAGATGGATTCATAGAGCTGTGAACAGATTACCAAATACAGAGCGGAAAATTGTAATTATGTTTTACATGAATGAAGAAATGGGATATGACCCTGACATAAGAGAAGAAATTGGGATAGGGAAAACAAAGTATTATCAGTTAAAAGGAAAAGCTATATTGCGTCTTGCGTTCAGTCTTAAGAAAGAAGTATTTAAACATGATACTGAAAGTGTAGAGGGGCAAAGCGCATGAACATTGTACAACCGATTCGCGATAAAGAAATAATACAAGAAATAAAAGAATTCTATAAGAAACAGAATGAGAGAAACTACATTCTGTTTCTTCTTGGTATTAATACAGGTTTCAGGATATCGGATATCTTGCGTTTACGCGTTCGTGATGTTGAGGGGTGGAATATTGTTATACGTGAAAAGAAAACAAGGAAAATCAAAGATGTGAAGATGCCTTCAGAACTGAAAAGAGCTATTAGGAATTATACAGAAGGAAAACCGAAGAATGAATATCTGATTAAGAGTAGAAATGGAAAGAATAAACCAATCACTCGTGCGATGGCTTATGTAATATTAAATCAAGCTGCAGAAGAGTTTGGATTAGAACGGATCGGGACTCATTCACTTAGAAAAACATATGGATATCATCATTACAAACAATTTAAAGATGTAGTTGCTTTACAAAAGATGCTGAATCATACAGATCAGAAAGAAACATTGAGATATATAGGAATGGAACAAGATACATTAAATGATTATCAAAGGAAGTTCAGAATCTAATTCCTTTATTTTTTTATCGCTTATTGAATTAGCTTTAAACTGAAAGTGTCAAATTCATTTTTATAAAATGCGAAATATATTGATATATCTAAGGTTAAACGGAATAGGTGAATTTAACACAATCTAGTTTATAGCTAATTCATTCTCAAGGATTAAAGAGCATATTTATTCAAAACTATACGAAAAGAGGCTGAAAAACGATGCGTAAAATGCAGAAATAAAAAACGCGAACTATTCGTGAACTATTCGCGAACTATTTACGGACACGTTTTGTTTTTTAACATGATATATTTGTATTGTGAGAAGTGGCGGAAAACATTTCTCACAAAATTCCTGATAATGAAAATGGATCGTCATGACCGGTGGCGATGGTTGCAGATTGGATGAATAGTTGTTTCTTGATTTCATATTCAACTGCAATTTATGTTATTCAAGCGAAGAAGGGCTTTTGCTCTTCTTCCAGTTACTTAATAAGGTTGGCGCAGATGAATGTAACAACATTAGGTGATTGGAAAAAGAATAAAACTTCACGTACCACGATTGAAATATAAATGAATAATTTAGAGAAAAGCATCCATTCGGGTGCTTTTTATTTTGGAGGAGGATGAAGGATGGAAGGTAAAATAATGACATTTAAACCTTTAAAGCGATATAAGATTGATCCGAATAAAATCCAATCATTAGATGATGTAATTTCTATTTTGAAAAATGTAACGATATACGTAAATGGTGAAGAAGCATTAGAAGGTCTTGGACATTTAATTGAAAAGGATAATGAGCAATGCAATTAACTAAACTTGAAAATGCGATTGCTATCGGTACAATCCTTAATGCTATTGGTGAAGATAATCTTAAAGATTACGTGGAATTAGAATCATTACGACCAGTAGTTAAAGAATTAAATAGGTTAAACAAAAGAACGAAGCCGAAAGAAAAGAAAGAAGCAATAACAAGTTTAATAGGCAAGTTAATGAGTGAGGTGTGAGATATGGAAACACATGAGCTTATTCAGTTAATAAGAGATAACAAGCTTATGAAGTTCTATAAGTCTAGGGAATGGCGTGAACTAAGGCTCAAGGCATTAAAGAGAGATAACTTTGAATGTTGTATGTGTAGAGATAAAGGGAAGTATCGTAAGGCTGATTGTGTTCATCACGTCAAGGAAGTGAAAGAATATCCAGAGCTTGCTTTAACATTTGATAACCTTATGTCTCTATGCAATACATGTCATAACGAAGTACATGACCGTTTAAGGGTACAGGACAAACTACCAGCGTTTGTTAATGAAGAGAGATGGTAAAACATGATTATAAATGATAACGGTCGTGAGTACGACACTGAGTACCTTGAAAGAGTTGCGATGCTAGAGTCAGAAGATAGAACAAGCGTAGAGCGAGACATCTTTAATGCTGGTGCTCGTTTTATTTATTATAGATACACACAAATCAGAGACATTATTAATCGTAATAAATGTAATAATTTAACGATTGAGAAAGTAAAACAACTTTTAGATATAGATAGAGTTCAAATGTTCTTGCCAATTTCAGAAGAAGAAATAAATTATACTATTTCTTTTGTTGAAAGATATATACGAATTAAATAAGTACCCCCCTTAAAATAAAATCGACTTTCTTTCGGGGGAGCTTTCAACGGGAGGGGGAGAGCGGAAAAAACATTTTTTTATTTTTTAAAGTAAAGGGGGGGTATGGTTGCGGAAACTATCTAAAAAGATGCAAATTAAAGAAGATTTATTACAACAATTGGAAGTCGCAGAAATGGATAACGCAGTATACATTGATCTAGTTGATAAGTACATGGCTATGTGGGATGCATCAAGAGCTTTAGAAAGAGAATGGAAAAAAGAAAGAATGGTTTCATGGGATAATGGTGGCGGTCAGAAAGGTACTAAACCAAACCCTGCTGGAAAAGAATATCGTGAAACAATTAAAAGTATGACAGAACTTCTGAAGAAGATGGGACTAGAAAGCTTAAATAAGGATGAAGGCGAAGAAGATGTATAACTATCACCCTTACATTGATGATTACATGAGGATGGTTGAAGACGGGGAAATTCAAGCTTGTAAAGAACAAAAACAACTGATGGAATTTTTACGTTGGAAGTTAGATCAGCCGGGAGTCATCATTGATGCAGAAGCAATTGAAAACTCCGTGAGTGTCCCGGAAAAATATTTTCCTTTCGAATTATTTGCGTGGCAAAGATTTTGTAATGCATTTATTTATGGTGTTAAATATGAAAATGGTAAGTTGATGTTCAATCGATTTTTTATGTTGCTAGGTCGCGGTGCTGGAAAGAACGGTTATATTGCCTATAATTGTTTTCATATGATGACAGGGCATCATGGCATAAGGAGTTATGACATAGATATTGTTGCGACATCAGAAAAACAAGCGAAAACATCATTTGAAGATGTATACAATGTTTTGGATGATCCTAAGTTTTCAAAGAAAATGAAAAAGGTATTTTATAAATCTAAGATGTTAATTCAACATCGTAAAACAAAATCAAAGTTAGAATATAATACTTCAAACGCTCGAACAAAAGATGGTAAGCGTAGTGGAGTTGTTATCTTTGATGAAATCCATGAATATGAAAACTACGATAGTGTGAAGGTTTTCACATCGGGATTAGGTAAGAAAAAAGATCCACGTACGTTTTACATTACAACAGATGGACGTGTGCGTGGTGGTGTATTAGACGACTTAAAAGAAGAAGCTCAAATGGTTCTTAATAAAGAGCTTCCTCAATCAACTTTATTCCCTTTTATTTGTAAATTGGACCATGAATCGGAAGTAGACAATGAGGAAATGTGGGAGAAAGCAAATCCATCATATCCTTATAATGAAAACCTTCAAGATGAGATGAAACAAGAATATCACGATATGCAACATAATAGTTCTTTCCGTATAGAGTTCATGACTAAACGTATGAATCTACCAATGGAAGATGTATTGAAAGAGGTCGCAACATATGAAGAGCGTTTAGCGACTGAGCAAGCATTACCGGAAAATATACAAGGTATGGAATGTATTGGGGCAGTAGACTTTGCACAAATTAGAGATTTCTGTTCAGTAGGACTACTATTTAAAGCAAATGGGAAACGTTATTGGCTTCAACATACTTTCATGCATCATACAGCTCCAAAATTACAAGACATTAATCAAGACATAATTAAAATAGCTATTGAAAAAGGTCTGTTAACAGTTGTATATGATAAATCAATAAGTGCGGAACATGTATTAAATTGGTTTGTTATGATGAACAAGACATATCGTATTAAGAAAGTTAGCATGGACTTGTATCGTTCTACAATTTTAAAAGAAGCATTAACTACAGCAGGATTTGAAGTTGAAATTGTACGTCGTGGACCAGCTACACATAGCATGTTAGCCCCGCTTGTAGAGGAGATGTTTATTAAGCAAACAATTGTTTTTGGCGATGATCCTCTTATGCGTTGGTATGTTGGTAATGTATACAAAGAAGAAAAAATGAATGGAAATATTGAATATAAAAAGATTGATAAAGAAAAGCGGAAAACAGATGGGTTTTTCGCCTTTTTGCATGCCTTAAATTTTGATTCGGAATTAAGTGAACATAAACAACTCACTCCGGGAACGTTCAAAGTAAGAACTTATTAGAAAGGTAGGTGAAGGAATGGGATTAATAGATTGGATAGGCGGTTGGTTTGGAAAGAGAAACAGGGAAGTACTAAAAAGTTATTTGTATGAGTCTTCTCTTGATTTTTATTTTAAAAAATTAGCTGTAAATACTTGTGTAGATCTAATTGCGAACACGCTTGTACGTTGTGAGTTCCAAACTTTTGAAAAAGGAAAAGAAGTCCGAAATGAAAACCATTATTTATTTAATGTACAGCCAAATCAAAATCAAAACGCATCTCAATTTATGCATAGCTTAGTTTCACATTTGATTTATGATAACGAGTGTTTAGTAATAATGCATAACGATCAACTTTATGTAGCCGATAGCTTCAATAAAGAAGAATTTGCATTAAGAGAAAATTGGTATACAAACGTTACAATAAATGATTTCACTTTTACCCAGAAGGTATTTAAAGAGAGTGAAGTTTTTTACTTTCAATTAAATGATGAAAATATCATGAATGTAATAGATGGTTTATATGGAAGCTGGGGAAAGTTAATTACTTCTGCAACGAACATTTATAAGCGCTCTAATGCTATGCGAGTTGTAGTGAAAGGCGATTTTTTAAGACCACAAACTGATGAGATGCAAGAACAAATTGATGCAATGTTTAATGACCAGTTTAAAACATTTTTCGAAGCAGATAATGCAGGTGCCGTTTTCCAATTACAAGATGGATACGAATTAGATAATTTCAGCAATACTTCAAAGGGAAATAAATTAGATAGTCGAGATATTAAATCATTGGTAGATGACATTATTGACTTTGTTTCTATGGCTTTTCATGTACCAAAAGGAATGTTAAAAGGTGATGTGGTTGATGTATCTAAACAAACGGATAATTTCCTTATGTTTTGTATCAATCCACTTATAGAATTAATTACAGATGAAATAAATCGGAAGTTTTATACAAAAGAAGAGTACTTAGGGCGAACATATTTGAAAGTTGATACAAGTCGAATTAAACATGTGGACATTACAGAGCTTGCAAATGCTTGTGATGTATTTTTCCGAATTGGTGTAAATTCAATCAATGATATTTTACGAATGTTAGGGCGTGAACCTATAGATGAGGAATGGGCAGAAATGCGTTATGTTACTAAGAACTATGAATCAGTTGAAAGCGCAGGAGCGATGAAAGGAGGTGTAAAAGGTGACAACAATCCAAATTCCAAAAATTAATAAACGTTTTGAAGTATTTAATAAAGTAGAAAATGATGAAACCGACCTGTTTTTATATGGTTCTATTGGTTCAGGTTGGTTTGCTGATATTACGGCTGATGACGTGAAATATAAATTGGACAACATTTCTACCGGTACGATTAATATTCATATTAATTCACCAGGTGGTGATGTATTCGAATCTATTGCAATCCATAATCTTCTTAAAAATCATAAAGCGAAGGTTAATGTTTATATTGATGGTTTAGCGGCATCAGGTGGTTCTGTTATCGCAATGGCAGCAGATAAAATTATTATGCCGAAAAATACGATGATGATGATTCACAAGGCATGGACATATGCAGCAGGTAATTCAGAGGATTTAAGAAAAGTAGCTAATCAATTAGAAAAAATTGATACGGCAGTAACAGAAAGTTATACAACTCGTTTTGTAGGAGAGAAAAGTGAACTTGAAACACTGCTAGCAGAAGAGACTTGGTTAACCGCTGAAGAATGTAAAACGTTTGGTTTCTGTGATGAAATTTCAGATGAAATAGAAATCCCAGAAGATGATGAAGGTGATGAGTTAGAACCAAAGGCAAAGATATTAAACAAATATAAGTCATCCGTCAAAAAAAAAGAAGAACCAAAAGAAACTACTCATAATAGCAAAAATGCATTATTTACATTACTAACAGCTTTAAACACTCCGAAACGGTAGTGTTTTTTATTTTGTATAAAAATAGGAGGAATTTAAAAATGAAAAATTTAGATCGTGAAACTCAAAAACAAAATGAAATGAGAGAGAAGTTATTAAATGCAATGAATAGTGGTGATGAGGAACAAGCAGCGACCGCTATGATTGATTTTGCAAACTCTATTCAAGAAAACATTATCAATGAAGCGCGACAAGCTGTAAACGAAGATTTAACAGATCAACAAGTAATGGTAAGTAGAGGGCTACAAGTTTTAACGAAAGATGAACAAACATATTACAACACTGTTATTGCTAATAAAGGTTTTGCAGGTGTAGAAACGTTAGTTCCGGCAACTGTATTCGAACGTGTATTTGAATATTTACGTACAAACCACGCGCTATTGAACTACATTGAATTTGTAAATACTACTGGCGTTACAGACTGGATTGTCAAAAAGGGAAATGTACAGTCTGCTTGGTGGGGAAAACTTTGTGAAGAAATTAAAGAATTATTGGATGATGGATTTGAAGTTATTACAACGAATTTATATAAATTAAGTGCATATGTTCCAGTTTGTAACGCAATGTTAGACTTGGGCCCGATTTGGCTTGATCGCTATGTTCGCGAAATTTTAACTGAATCAATGGCTATTGCATTAGAAGAAGCAATTGTAAATGGTACTGGTAAAGATCAACCGATTGGAATGATGAAAGATCTTAATGGAGCAGTTACTGCGGGTGTTTATCCAGATAAAAAGGCAATTGCACTTACTAGCTTATCACCAAAATCATTAGGTAAAGAAGTAATGGCGCCACTTACAAAAGATGGTCGTCGTGCAGTAAGTAATGCACTAATGATTGTGAATCCACTTGATTATTGGGAAAAAATCTTTCCAGCAACAACGTTCTTAACACAAAATGGCGCATATGTATCTGGTGTATTACCAATTCCAGCAACAGTTCTTCAATCTTTAGCTGTTCCAAAAGGAAAAATGGTTGCAGGAATTGCGCGAGATTACTTTATGGGTGTTGGTTCAACTCAAAAAATTGAAACATCTACAGAATATAAATTCTTAGAAGATGAAACGGTTTATTTGTCTAAACAATATGCGAATGGTCGTCCGAAAGATAATGAATCATTCTTAGTATTTGATATTAGCGCTTTAAATGCTGGTAGTGAAACACCTACACCCTAAGCAACCCTCCACATTAAGAGTGGAGGAAATGGATTTTAACAATATGTTAAAACCGGAATTAGTTGCATATGCAAATCAACATAACATAGATATTTCTTCGGCGACTTTGAAAGATGATATTCGAAAAATTATAGAAGAAGCAGTAACAAGTGGTGGTTAAAATGGAACAAACGTTAAACGAAACATTACTTGAAGATGTGAAAAGTCGTTTAAGAATTACTTGGAATGATGAAGATAAACAATTAATAAAAACAATTGAACGAGGAAAGGCGTATTTACAAAAACTTTGTGGTACGTCTTTTTCTTTTGAAGAAGAAGATCAAGTTAAGCAATTACTTATTGAACGATGTAGATATGAGTATAACAACGGTCTTGAGGATTTTGAAAAAAATTTCCGCGGAGAATTGCAGCGTTTAATTCTAGAATCTGCCTTGAAAGAGAGGGCAAAAGGTGAAGTCATACAATGAAACGTTTAATGATGGTTTTTTGAGATATGGACGCACAGAAACAAAGCGTAGTGAAAATGCAAAACGGATCAAAGGTGTTTTTGCTGAAGAAGGAAAATTAGCTTTTAGAGAATTGTCGGCACGGGACAGTGACTATCAATCTTGCGGATTATTAAATGCAAAGTTAGATAAAAAGGTAAAGACTTTATTCCCTCCTTCATTTCGTTCTGTTAATAAAAACAAATTAAAAGTAGTTATAAATCAATTGGAATACGATGTCATAAAAGTTGATTCAGATAAACAGTATTTATATTTCTATTTACAGGAAGTAGGTGGACATATTGCTGAGTAACGAACAATCAAAAAAGCGACTCCAGAAAATGAATAGCTTGTTAATAAAAAAATTAAATGAAGCATTCAATGTAGAGATTTACCAGGATCAAGTAAGTGAAGATGAAGAAGAAAATTATCATTACTTCATATTTGAAACAGGTGGCTTTGAAAAAACAGAAAACAAATTAACACTTAGGCAACACGTTTTAATTCGTTATTACTCTGAAAATCGAGATGACTTAGACGAAAGAATGCTAGATATTATTGCAACACTTGAAGCTACAGGACATTCTTTTCAGCGTTCTGATAAAACATCTATTCAAAAAGGAGAAACTGACGAATACGTTGATGAAATTGAAATTTATGTAACGAGAAGTGTTAAATATGGCTGCTAATTCATGGAGTGTTGAGTTTGGTGATATTGAAGCCTTAGAAAGAAAAATGAAACAAATACCAAGGAAATCAGAGCAAACACTTAATAGAGTTTTGCATACTGACGGTGTGAATCTTGCAGTCGAGTTCATTCAGCCTAAAATTCCAGTTTCTACGTGGAAAGGGCGAGTGAGAAATAAAAAACACGCCAAAGATCAAAAAGCTTTAACGAATAGCAAATTAAACTTAGGTTTTATGATTCGCCCAACACCTAGATTCAATTATTTAAAGTATCCCGATTTAGGGATAGGAAATTCAAAGAAAAACACACCGCGAAAAATATTAGAGCGTGGTTTGCAAACAGCTACGCCGAAGATATCAGAACGCTTAAATACAGAATTAGATAAGGTTATCAATCAAACATTAGGAGGTTAATCATAATGGCAAAAACAGTTATTGAAGAATTTGATTCTATGTCATTTACAAACGTAGGTATTCAATTTATTGAAGGTGGTGTTCAGCAAACCGGAACAAAGTTCGGTTGCGTCGGAACAATTGAAGGTGAAACGGAAATGCTTGAGATGGTAAAAAAATGCGAAGGGTTAGAGGTTAAAAAGGTTTCTAAGCCTACTAAAATGACTTTGACTCTTTCTGGTCATTTACGTGTAGACGTACTTAGAAAGATTTTTGGAATTAAGACAGAGGGCTTAAAAGCTGGTGTATGGTCTTACGGGACAAAATCAAAAGGAAAATCATTTGTTTTAACAGCGGATGTAATTGATGAATTTGCAGATTTAAAGAAAATGGTTGCCTTTTCTAACTGTGCATCTACGACGGGATTCAAATTCAAGGTAGAAAACGGTGCGGATGAATTAGCAGAAACGGAATTAGAATTTACAGCACTTAAAGATAGTAACGGTGAATTTTATTATGAAGCATTATTTGATGAAGTGGACGATGTGCAGGTAAAAGAGAAATGGCATACACAATTCACGCCAAGTCTTGTAAAACTGTAAAAATAACAGTAACAACTCAATCAAAAAAGGGGACAAGTAACCTATGAAAGTCGAAATCGTAAAATTAAAAGAAGTAGAAGTTGTAAATGTAGATGGGTACTTTAAGGCAATTGAAAAAAATCATCAAACAGTTCCTTGCTTTATTACGAATGCTGCAATGCAACGAGGACAAAGTTTAGGTTTAATCGAACAATCACTTATGCAAAGTTTATTTAAAATGAATAATTTAGCAAACGTGAATCCAAACGAAATCGATAGCGATGCATTACAGGGTTTCAATGAAATTGAGATGCAAAAAATTATTTATTTAGGATGCCTTGGGGCGAATAAACAATTTCCATATAACTTTGAAGAATTCATTGAAATATTCCATTATTCTTTTGAAGAAACAATGGAGCTGTATTCTAAGTTAATTTCAAATATAACAAATGGAAAGAAAAATAATTTTGCTAAAGGTTTAGCGGGTAGTGCAAAGTCTGGCGGAAAAAAGAAATAAAGCCACCGAAAATAAACATTGAATGCGTAGAGGACAAATATGTTCTCTACGTTTTAATTTATGGGATTGATCCAGAAGTTTTTTGGCATTTTCCCGTCGCATCGGTGGAGCGAATAGCAGAAGGGAAGCTTGCCTTTGATAGTTGGAAAGCTAATCCACGCTAAGAAAAGGCAGGTGAAAATATGGCGAATGGACCAGAGTCAAGAATAACGTTTAAGGTTTTTAATCAAGAATTTAATAAAGCAATGGGCGAAATGAAGAATGAAAGTTCTAAGTTACGCCAAGAGTTCACATTGCAACAAGAACAACTTAAATTAAGTGGGACAGAAACCGAAAAATTAAATGCTAAGTTAGGATACTTACAACAGCAACAGCAATTAGCTGCACAAAAGGTTGCAGCTACAGAACAGCAATTAAGTAAAGCTAAAGAAATGTATGGTGAAAATTCTACTGAAGTTGAAAAATTATCTCGTCAGCTAGGAAACGCTCAAATTGCTGAACAAAAATTTTCGAATCAGATCAAAGAAACCGAATCAGCTTTACAAAGATTAGAGCAACAAAACAGTAGTACAGCACAAGCCATAAATAAACTAGGAACAGAAGAAACAGAGCTTGTAAATAAATCAGCGAAATTACGTGCAGAGTATGATTTGCAACGCGCATCATTAGGCAATAACGCTACAGAATCAGAAAAGTTAGGTGCAAAGCTTCAGTACCTAAGTCAAGCGCAACAAAACGCCGCACAACAAACGAAAAACTGTGAACAACAGTTAGCGGCAGCTAAATCACAGTATGGTGAAAATTCCGCTGAAGTTAATAAACTAGAAACGAAGTTATTACAGTTAAATACAGCAGAGCAACAACTGAAAAACCAAATTGAAACCACAAATCGAAGTCTGAAAGAACAAGAAGATGAAGCAAAAAGAGTAGCAAGTTCAACCAAGCAATTAGAAACTCTTTTTGAAGCAACTGGAACTAGTGTAGATCATTTTGCGAATGCATTAGGTGGTCATTTAACGTCAGCGATTAAGCAAGGAACAGCCTCATCTTCTCAATTAGATGAGGCTATTAAACGTATTGGACGGGAAGCATTAGGAGCAGAAACGGATATAGAGAAATTACAAAGGGCTCTCCGGTCTGTAGATGATGGTAATTCAATACGGCAAGTGCAAAATGAATTAAGAAACCTGCAGCAAGAAGCCGAAAGAACAGAGAAGAAGTTTGAAGGGCTAAAAGTAGGACTTGAAAATGTTATCGGCGGTATGGCAGCAGGTGGCGGAATTGCAGCCGCTATTGAAAAATCGATGGATATGTCAAAGCTACAAACCAAAATTGACATAAGTTTCAATGTCTCGGAATCTTCTAAAAAATCTGTAGAGGAAGCTGTAAGAGGCATTTCAGCATACGGATTAGATGCTGAGGAAGCTCTTGAAGGTGTAAGGAGACAATGGGCATTAAATAAAGGTGTTAGTGATGAAGCAAATGCTTCTTTTGTAAAAAGCGCAGCTGTTATTTCTCAATCATATGCAGGTATTGATTTCACGGAATTAATCCAAGAAGTAAATGAAGTAGGTAGCGAATTAGGTCTTACACAGGAAGGAGCGCTTGGATTAACAAACGCCTTACTGAATATGGGGTTTCCACCAGAACAATTAGATATTATTGCTGAATACGGAGGGCAGCTTACAAGAGCGGGGTACAATGCTGAAGAAGTACAAGCGATTATGGCAGCTGGGGTCGAAACTGGAACTTGGAATATCGATAATCTCTTGGACGGATTGAAAGAAGGCCGTATTAAAGCGGCTGAATTCGGTCAAGGTGTCGATAAAGCTATGACAGAAGCTCTTGAAGGCACAAAAATTTCGGCAGAACAAGTTGAAGTATGGGGAAAAGCTGTAGCTAACGGTGGTAAAGCAGGTTCAGTGGCAATGACTGAAATCGCACAGGCTTTGTCAGAGGTAGATGATGAAACAAAACGAAATGAACTAGGTGTTAAGTTTTTCGGAACAATGTATGAAGATCAAGGGCAAAACATTATTAATACTTTGCTAGGCGCGAAAGATAAAACTATTGATTTCGGAAAGCAACAGGACCAATTGAATGATTCCATTAAGAAAATGGATGCGAACCCAGCAGTTAAGTTCCAAAAGGCAATGCAAGACTTGCAAACGGCTCTTAAACCTGTTCTTGGAGTTATAGCTGATGTTGTTGCCAAAATCGCAGATTGGATTTCTAACAATCCCAAATTAGCGGCTACCTTAGCAGCTGTAGCAGTAGCTATTGGTGTGATTTCAGGAGCATTTATGGCGTTAGCACCAATAGTTGTCGTTATATCGGGGATAGGGGCTGCAATGATGGGATGGATAGCTCTATTTGCTGTCATTGTAGCCGCGGTAGTCGCTTTAGGTATTACGATATATAAAAATTGGGATTCTATAAAAAAATGGACGATCGATATTTTTAATTCTATAGGTGAATATCTATCGCAAATGTGGAGCGGAATAGTTGAAACGGCATCGATTTGGTTGTCTATTCTTGTAGAATCAGTGTCTGGCTGGTGGTCATCTTTAGTAGAATCAACGAAAACATGGTTCTCTTCCTTGGTTGAAACGGCATCGATTTATTGGTCATCTTTAGTAGAGACAGCTTCCTCATGGTTATCTTCTTTAGTTGAAACAGCAGTAGGGTGGCTCTCTTCCTTGGTTAAGTTCACAGTGGGAATTAGCGAAACCTTACACACTAGCAGGATGGAAATTGATAAAACAGTATGTAATTCAACCAGTTCAAGAATTGTGGAGTTGGACGAAACAAAAGCTTTCGGATTTAGCTAACTGGATATTAGGAAATTGGGAATCTATAAAATCTTATACACTTGCAGCGTGGCAGTTAGTTTATAAATATATAATCAATCCAGTTATTTCAGCCTATAATTCAGCGAAGGAAAAATTTGATAGTTTGGCTAATGCAGCAAGAACAAAATTTGATTCTGTGAAAAATGCGGCTCTTGAAAAGTTTGAAGCAGCAAAGAACTATATTGTTGATCCAATTAGGGAAGCTGTCAATATGGTGGGCGGTTTTATTGATAAAATCAAAGGATTCTTTAGTAATTTAAAACTTAGAATTCCTAGTCCTGCAATGCCGAAATTACCACACTTTAGCTTGCAAACTAGCACAATGACATTTATGGGAAAAGCTTTTACTATTCCAGCGGGTATTAACGTAGACTGGTATGCAAAAGGTGGCATCTTCACTAAGCCCACAATTTTCGGGATGAACGGTGGAAATTTACAAGGTGCTGGCGAAGCCGGACCGGAAGCGGTGTTACCTTTGAATAAAAAAACACTCGGATCAATTGGTGAAGGAATTGCGGCTACAATGCAGAATTTACCATCAAATAATCAATTGTTTGAGGTTGTAGAAACCATGAAGCAAAGTGTAGCTAATACAATCCAAAATGTAGCGTCTCAATTATCCAAAATTAACGCTGATGATGGATCAAACATATTAGGAGAAGCACTTTTACAAAGTGTACCTAATATGGCTGTAACAACTTCTGGTGGTGGTAATCAGCAACCAATAGAAGTTAATTTTTATAATACTGTACGAAATGATAGAGATATTGACCGAATGTTTGAAAAAGCTGATGATTGGTTTACACAAAAAGGACGTAACTTAAATATTGGAATAGGGAGGAATTGATTTGCTAGATATGGGAATTGATACGGAATTAGCGAGTGACTATAAAATATGCATGGTAGATCGCCCCGCTATTCCAACAGCAAAACAAAAAATAGAATATATAGAAGTACCAGGTAGACATGGTTCGTTAACAAAAAAAGGGGCGTTCGAAGACGTCCCTTTAAAAATTAAGTTTAATTTGCTGGAAGAAGAAAATATAAAACCTTTAATTCGACGCATCAAGGCATGGTTCATGAATGGTAAAACGCTATATTTCACTGATGATAATGTGTATCGGAAAATTAAATCTGTGGAAATTGGTGATATCGCAAATGAAATTGAAGAGTATGGAGAGTTACAAGTTGAATTCACTCTTGACCCTTTTGAATACACTGAAGATATAAGTTTAAAACTAGATAATCCTGGTGTTATTTATAATCCTGGAACGTTCGAATCAGAACCAAAACTATGGATTGTTGGTGTTGGAAATTTAAGAGTAACAATTAATGATATTTCTTTTAGAATAAAGAATGTTATAGATTCTGTAGTAGTAGATTCTGAGATATTAGAAGCGTATTTAGATACCGTATCATTAAATAATTTTATGGAAGGGGAATTTCCAATACTAAAAGTAGGACCTAATAACATACAGTGGTCAGAAAATGTTGAATATATACAAATAAAACCACGGTGGAGATATTTATGATTACGCTATACAAAGCAGATGAGACTAATTTTACTAACAATGGAATTGGTATTTTAGATAAACATATTTATAACGCAACTGTTGAGGAAGAACTCAACGGTTTATTTGCATTTACATTTAGTTATCCTTTATTTGCACCACATGGAATCAAAATTGATGGTATGAGTATTATTAAAGTCCCTACACCAGATGGTGAACAATTATTCCGTGTAGTTAATCCTCGACCAAATATGGGCGAATTAACGGTACAATGTTATCACATTTTTTATGATTTAACAGAAAATCTGATTGAAGATATATTTATACAATCAACAAATGGAAATGGGGCAATGAACCGTTTATCTACAGGGTGTCAATACAAACATCCTTTTGTTTTTTACTCTGACATTACAACAATAGCAAGTGCGCGTATTGTAAGGAAAAACCCGGTCGAAGCTCTTTTAGATAAGGGGCAAGATAATTCATTTATAAATCGTTGGGGCGGCGAGTTACAGAGAGATAACTTTGATGTGAAAATGTTGAGAAATCGTGGCATGAATCGTGGTGTTGTGATTGAACATAAGAAAAATTTACTTGGCTATGAAGGGAGTGTTGATTGGAAAAGTCCTATCACTAAAATTATGCCTCAAGGATTTGATGGTCTACTTCTTCCAGAAAAATATGTAGATAGTCCAAATATTGTTAAATATCCTCACCCTAAAATAAGAGTGGTGGAATTTAAACATATTAAAGCAGCAATTGGTGAATATGCAGATGATAAAGATGCTGTTCCTTTAGAGGAAGCGTATAGATTATTACGTCGAGCCGCCGAGGACATGTACACGATTCAAAAGGTTGATCTTCCAAAAGCTACATATAAAGTCGAATTCCAAGAACTTTCTCAAACAGAGGAGTATAAAGATTATGCTGTTTTACAGCAGGTATATTTAGGTGATACCGTCACTGTTAAACATAAAGAAGATAATCTTGATATTCAAGCGAAAGCTATTTCTTATAAATATGATCCAATAAAAAAAGAATATATAGAAATAACTTTAGGTAATTTTAAAGATTCTTTTACAAATGTGGTTGGCAAATTAGAGCAAATTCAAAATGAAATTTTAGAAATGCCCAGCTCTATATTAGAAGCCGCAAAGGAAAACGCAACAAACCTTATTAACTCTGGGTTTGGTGGGCATGTTCGTGTTTATCCTGATCGTATTTTAATTATGGATACCAAGGATGAAATGACTGCTAAAAAGGTTTGGCAATGGAATATCAATGGATTGGGGTATTCTTCTAGAGGAATAAATGGACCCTATGGAACAGCTATTACAAATGATGGACGAATTGTTGCGGATTTTATTACCGCTGGAACACTTACTGGTGATTTAGTACGTGGCGGTGAGGTAACTGGTTCAACCTTACGCACAAACGACGGTTGGAACTATGTTCACATTCAAAAGCAATTCATCCGTTTAATGGAGTCGGATTTATGCAGAGTTTTTCTTGGATACTATAATGATCGCACAGGTCAAATTCAACCAACAGTTGTATTGGGAGGGGATTCTAGTTTTCAAGACGGTTCTGTTGTCTTAAGTAAACAGCCAACGCAAGGATTCTTAGGAATAATAAATGGAAAAGATTTTTATGGAGACCCTTATTTCGTAAGTTCAGTTGCTTTCAAAAGATCAGGTGATTTGAATCTTAGTGCCGGAATGAATGGTAATGTAACTGTTAAATCTGGTAAAGGTATAGGTCATTATGCGCAAGGTGGCTCGTTTTGGGCAGAGGCAACGGGCGGGATAACATTAAACGGCGGGGCTAAAACCGTATGGTTGGAAAGTCAGTCTTCTATTGTTTGCAGCTTAAACGGAAAAAATATGCTTGATGTAGTGGATAACAATGGAGAAACGGATTTACGATTTCAAACATTATTACTTAGAAATGGAGCAGTACCTGGTTATGCAGGTAAATTACAGGTTAAATCTGGTTCGGGTACTTCGTATTCACCTGTAATGGCGAGTAATTTTGAAACATCATCACAACGTAAGTATAAAACGAACATTAAAGATGTACAGATTAATGCTTTAGAAAAAATTATGGGATTAAATATTCAACAATATAATTTGAAAACAGAAATGGAACAATTGTATGAAATGCGGATGAATCGTCAAGAAGACGATTCGACTATATTTACTACAAATGATATTCCGATTCGATATGGTTGGATTGCAGATGATGAAAATACTCCTGAGTGTTTCGTTACAAAAGAAAGAAATGCAGCTGAAATATATTCTTCTTTATCTCTTCAGATTAGAGCGTTTCAAGAAGAAAAGATTGCAAAGGATGCTGAAATCAATGCATTAAAAGAAGCAAACAAACAGATGAATCGTAGAATTGAGGTTTTAGAAAAATTGTTAGTTCAAAATTTATAAATGAGAAATCAGAGCAGCATTCATAAGCTGGTCTTTTTTATTTTGATTAAAAGGAGCGTAATCAATGAACAATCAGTCATACGAAATTACTGTAGATACACGGAAATCTATTAGTCATTCTAATATAGAATTTTCCCAAAACAATCTAAATATTTCGGAACTTATCTTTAATATTACTGAAGATGGAAAAAACTTCACTTTAAATGACACGGATAAAATCATTGTATATTTTGAGAAACCAGATAAAACAGTCGTATTTCAAGATAAAGAAGTGGAGTTGTTAGATAAAGAAAAAGGGAAAATTAAAGTCTTATTAACATCACAGACTCTTGTGAAAGCTGGGGATGTTAAAGGTCAAATTTCTATTGAACGCACAGAAGATGGAACAAGAAAACGTGTGAATACTTATGATTTTAGTTTTAAAGTACGTTCTTCAATTGCATCAAATGACTCAATTGAATCTACAAATGAGTTTCAAATATTTGATAAAATCATGGTCGCAGGTGAGAAGTTTAAAGACTTTGAGGGTGAGGATTTCGATAAACTCATTGCAGCAGGGGAATTAGCGAAGGGAGCATTACCAAAGTCAGGCGGTACTATGACGGGTAATATCGACATGGATATTTCAGTCGGGGCTAAGAGTAAAGGTTATCGTTGGAGAGATGCTACTGGCGCTTTATTCGGGTTAGAATCCGCTACAGATGGGGCACTTATCTTATATGACTACAAAAACCTTGCGAGGGTGTGGCAATATGACCCAGTGGCTAAACGATTTACAGTCTTGTCAGATACAAACCTGTTAAAAACTACAGGTGGAACGATAACAGGAACGACGATATTTGAAGCGGGTGACCTCAGATTTAAAAATGCCGCTAACGATATTTTATTTCGGAACAATACATCAGGAATATTTTCATTTTATGATATTGCACAAAATCAAGTCGTATGGTCGTACAATCCTGCCACTAAAGAATTCACAGTAAACTCTGCATCCAATCTTCTAAAGAAAACAGGAGATACAATGACGGGTACTTTTGTATTGTCTAGTGCGAATGCGGAGATTAATTTTAAAGATGAAAAATCAGAAGTGGCTATCCAAAAAACTAGTGCTGGAAATATTGCTATGTGGGACAGGAAGAATCAGAAAACTGTTTGGTTATACGTCCCTGAATCAAATGAATTTAGACTCCAAGCCACAAAATCTAATATCGTTACAAGCGATAAGGATGGACGAGCTACTATAACACTACCACCTGAGGCGGAGTTAACTAGTTCTGATGGAGTTATTGCTGACCGTAAAAGTAACATGGTTACTCTAAGAGCACGCATAAGAAGAAAATCAGATCAGATTAGCACCGTATTTGTAATGCCCTCTGACATGCGACCATTGTTGACTGTTACCCACAATATTATAGCCAATGATGGAACTGTGGGGGCGCTGTCTATCGGGACTAGCGGCGATGTAAAGATTTCGTCTGTAGGTCCATCTTTACTAAATAAAGATTTCAACTTCACAATTACTTATGTTGCGGCAGGATAAAGGAGGAAACCACATGGCTAAATATTACGGTTATTGTTATGACGAAAACGGGAAGTTTACAGAAATGATTCCTATTGATGAAAAACCGATTTACGAGAAGAGAACTTTTGAACGCGAAGAACAAAAGGAAATCGTAACAGAAGAAAAGTTATGCACGCTTCACCAATCCATTGAAGATGGCACGTACAAGCCTAAGATTGACGAAGAGACAGGTGAAGAGTTACCAGTAATCAGCAAATACGAATGTCCTGACTGTGTAATGTTTGGGGTAGAATACGAAACGATTAAAGTACCATACGAGGAGGATGTCATTGTAGGCTATGAGCCTGACATCCCTCCTAACTGTACTTTAGAAGTTTGTCCTTGGTTAGCTTACGAGCCTGTATTCAAGGAAGGTAAATGGGTGAAAACAGTTGAGCCGAAGCCAGAAGAACCGCAACCACAAGAACCATCAGAGCTAGAAAAACTTAAAAAGCAGTTGGAACTAATGCAGCAAGCAATGGATGAAATGATTATAAATAATCCAGGACAAGAAGAATTTAAAGGGTTAAGTGAGCAACAAGCTTTAATGCAAAAAGCATTAGATGAGTTAATTATTACTAGTATTCAATAAAAGGAGTGTTGAAAGATGGCAGAGTATATGGCACAACGAGTAATTGATGAAGTTTTTACGTATACGTTTATCATTGTAAAAATGAAGGCTTACAAGGACAGAATTGATAAATACCTAACTGACAATGGAAGAGCAGATTTAATTACCGATAGCGCACAATAGTGGGCTTTTTTATTTTTAACAAAATACGGCTTTGAGTAAAAATTCAATTCATAGATCAGGAGGAGCGACTTCGCTTCTCTTTTTATTTTGAGGAGATGATCAGTGTGAAACGAATAGTAGACCAAGCAATTTATGAAAAGCATGTTAGCCAAGAAAACAAAAACCTAGTCAAAGATTTTCTAATCGAAAAGAAAGCACAAGGGAAAGCGGCAAGCACTTTACAGCAATATCATTGGGATTTACGAATTATTTTGTTTCTATTACATCAACACTTCGAAAATAAAAATCTAATTGAATTAACACGTAAGGATATTCGAAACTTATCTATTATTTTTCAAGAGCTGGGAATGTCTAATGCACGTGTAAATGGATTGATGAGTGCATTAAGGTCCGCGTTAGAGTTTTGTGCGGATGATGACGACTATGATTATGAATTTAATGTAGGCTCACGGGTTAGAGGATTACCTAAGAATCCAGTCAGAGAAATAAATTTTATAACTGAAGAACAAATTGAGTGGTTAATCGATGAATTACTTGAACAAGAGAAATATATGTTAGCAACCTATTTAGCGCTTTCTTACTACAGTGCAGCAAGGAAGAATGAAGTGTACCAAGTTCAAAAAGAAGAACTAACAGAACGTTATTTTACGAATGTAGTACGTGGTAAGCGAGGAAAGAAATTCAGATTGTATTATAATCCCCGAGTACAGAAATGTATTCGTTTATATATAGAACAGCGCGGTAAAGATGCTATTCCAGATTTGTTCGTAAGAGTTTATAAGAATGGTGAACGGAAACTTTTAAATAAGAGCGTATTTAATTACTGGTGCAAGATATTCGCTAAGATGTTATACGAAAAAGAAGGTAAGGAATATAAAATTAATCCTCACTGTTTTCGTCATAGCAGATTAGATAATTTAAAAGTGCAAGGTGTACCACTCGAAAAATTAAAATCACTTGCAAATCATTCGGATATTTCGACAACACAATCCTATTTAAAAGATAGGAGTGAGGAAGATATTGCAGATATTTTCGGAATGGATCCAAGTTGCTTTGCAGCTTAAAAGGAGGCTTAATAAATGCCAGAACAAAAACATGATGACTTTAAGGAATTATTAGTTGGATTAACAAGGGTGGAAACAAAGTTAGATACGCTTGGTAACGTTAAGGATGTTGCAATTGAAGCGCAGCAGTCAGCGAAAAGTGCTCATTTGAGGATTGATCGATTAGATAAATTAGTATTTTGGATTGGTACTACAGTAGTTGGAGCTATTATCACCGGTGGGATAATGGCTCTTTTTAAATTCGCAGGGAAGTGATCGTATATACGGTCACTTTTTTTATTGAAAGACCTGCGGTAGTATGTCAACTTAGAAATAACAAAGTTTAAAGTTGTCAAAGGTCAATTTGTTTAAAAAAGGCATCACAAAACTAAACCAGTAACGAATGTAATTTACTGGAAAATAATGAAAGGTAGCGATGACAAAATTTTATGTCATTCTTTCACACACCTTCCAGGCGTAAAAAGTTGGTGGCTACGTAGTAGCGCATCCACCAATCGCACAAATTTTCTTGCGGTTAGAACGAGTGCACGTTTGTGTTGATGTTTTGGTACTTCATTATATTTTTTCACGTAATACTCTTGATAATCTGATACATGCTTTCTTACTGAATTGGCGGCTTCAACTAAGTAATAACGCAAGTAATGATTACCTGTACGGGATAATGAAGTATCTTCGGCTGTAAAACGACCGGATTGGTGCTTTCGCCAGTATAATCCAGCGTATTTGGCTATTTTTGTTTCATCGTCAAATCTTTCGATTTGGCCAATTTCAGCAATGATACCGGCAGCGAAAACAGGGCCTACTCCAGGAATAGATTCAAGTGTTTGGGTCAAACCAGCCATGATTTTTTTAATAGACTTTTCTAATTCCTTGATTTGCTGTTGAAACGTACGAATGACTGCGATGGATGTACCTAAGATGACATCTATTGAATCTTCTACAACCTTATCCAAGCGATAAGAAACTTTCACAGCTTTGTGAATGGATGCTGCTACGCATTTTGGATCACCAAAACGGTTTCGACTTTTTTTCTGTAGGAACTCAGCGAGTTCTTCTAAAGGCATATTAGCGAGTTCCTCTAAGCTGAATTTTTCAAGAAATAGTTCTGTCATGGCGCTACCGAATACGGAAGTATCCACCTCTTGTGAAAATGTATTACATTTAAAACTTAGGTGTTGAAGAAAGTGTTGTTTTTCTTTCGTTAACATTTTGACAAGTTGGTATCGTGATCGAGTTAATTGCTGCAGTGCCACGTACTGGCTTTCTTTTACGATAGACATTTGATTACGGCCAAATCGTAAGTAATCAGCAATGACAAAGGCATCAATCTCATCGGTTTTATTCATGTCAGAATAACTTTTCTTAAAATTTGCGACTTGCTTTGGGTTTAGGAGAAATACTTTTGCTCCAAAACGCTGTAAATCTATATCATGGTGAAGAAACATAGAAGGATGAAAGCTGTAAACAGAGGTGGATTCTAGACCAATCTTAAGGATGTCGACCTCTTTACCTGCAACACACTGTAATAATTTTTCTTTGAGTGTAGTAGCTCCCGGTAGGTCATTACTGACCGAAAAAGAATCCAGTTTTTCTCCATCACCATTTAAAAAGCAAACTTTCATATCAAACGAACTTACATCTAAACCAACAAATAATCTCATGTAAGAGACCTCCCTTCTATATTAGAATCATTTCTTGGACGTCTCGAGATATCTCTAGTGTGTACGCCGACCAACAACCTCGTGTATGAGAGCTAGTCCTGAATCGAAAGCCGCCCTAGAGCTACTATCATCTAGGTTCGAGGGTCAGGCTGCTCAGCCTGCGAGTAGGGAGTCCCGCACGTTCACTGAGAAACACTCTTCAAATGTGGTAAATCCACAGGAGGTGAAAGAATTGTCCCAAATGATCCTAAAATCATTATCTAGAAATATCTTGGGACGTCCAAGTATTTTTATTTATAGGGCTCTTATTAAGAAGAAAATCTAAGCCTGTAATAGGGCTTAAATATTAATATACGAGGAGGTGAGATTATGAAAAACTTTGATGTAGCTTCAATTAGTCGTTATGTCGTATTAGTAATCGCTGTGATTAACAGTGTTTTGAATCTTATTGGGTACCAAACGATTGATGACAAAATTACAAACGATTTAGTGGCAGTAATTACAGGAGCTTTCACTCTATATATGGCATGGAAGAACAACTATTTAAGCGATAAAGGATTACAACAAAAAGATGTATTACAAAAAAATAACTTACACTAAAAGGAGATGTTGAACAATGGGTTGTTTCGCAGGATCAGGTGGTCATAATAAAATTGTACCAGGTGCAAATAGTCAATATGGAATCGAACATGTGGAAGACAGACGTTTCTTGGATGCTGTTGCTAAATATGTGCAAGCAGCAGGATGGAAATATGTAAACTGTTCAGATGAAGTAGGTACGACAAAATCAGCAGTTTGGAGCAATGCAGCTAATAACCACTTACGAGTGAAAGATAGTGATGTAGATTTACAGTTTCATTTAAATGCCACTCCAGGCGGTACAGGTTGTGAAGTGTGGTTACATCCTTCATACGGAAATAGAGAATTGGCGGCAAAGATTTCAAAAGCAATGGCTGACGCATTTGGGTTGAGAGATCGAGGAATCAAATTTTCTACGGATTTAGGATGGATTAATAAAACTAAGACTGGATTACTCCCTGAAATTTGCTTTATCGATAATGAAACAGATATGCAAAAATACCGTGATAATTTTGATAAGGCAGCTAAAGCGGTAGCCGAGGTTATTGTTGGCAAATCAATTCAAGCAAACCCAAATGATGGAGAGGTAGAGATTATCGTGAATAAATATAATAAAGTTGTTACGTATGAATTTGGGACAGCATTAGTAGCAGAAATGTTAGTAATGATGGATTCTTTAGGATATGAATCTCGTATTATTTCTGGTGGGGACAAGCAAGGTTTAGTTAGATTTGAGACAAACTACCGCCAAGGTAATGAACTAGATCGAGCAACAGCATGGTTAGATGCTAAAGGACTTAAATACTTCTATACAAAAGAATAGTTTTATGAATACAAATTGATACCTGATTCTATATGTAGATAATTATATCTTGATTTTCATATTTATAGATGTTAGTGTAAATATACACCGGTTCTTATTTATCTATGAGTAGTGTCTGTAGAACGAATAGAATAATTTAAAAAAATCCCCTTCCGCACCCATATGCAGAAGGGGATTTTTATTTTTATGAGATTTAAAATTTGCTTTTAGATAACGCCTTTAATATCGGATTAATGATTTTACTTAATAAACGAAATCCCCTAAATATAGATTGAACAACCTTCATATTATCGCCCCCTCAAACTAAATAAATATTACCAATTTATAGAATGCATGAAAAGGACTAATCCATTTGACCACTGACCACAAAAATGACCACACACTTAAAATAAATTGAATTTACTCAAAAACAAAAGAAGTTATTTGATTTTATTTTCTTTGCAAAAGAATGCACTATAGTAATATCAGATACAACAAAGGATATGATATACTCTATACAGCTCATGTAGAAAATGTAGTGAAGCTTGTTAGAAAGTAAAGTGTATTTATATTCCCTCACGATATGAGGGAATATTTTCTATGAAGGAGAATAAAATGAACAATTATAAATTAACGATTCAGTACGATGGTGCACGTTTTAAAGGATGGCAACGTCTCGGTAATAACGATAATACGATTCAAGGAAAAATCGAAAGTGTCATTTCCGAAATGGTCGGAAAAGAAATTGAAATTATCGGTTGTAGTAGAACAGACGCTGGTGTACATGCTTTGAATCAAGTTGCTAACTTTCAAAGTGATGAGAAGTTAGTGGAACATAAAGTAAAAAAATATTTAAATCAATATTTGCCAAATGATATTAGCATTACAAATGTGGAAGAAGTACATGATCGATTCCATGCTCGTTACAATTCTAAAGCAAAAACATATCTGTATAAAATTTGGAATGAAGAGCATACGAACCCATTTATGCGTAAATACAGCATGCATGTGAATAAAAAATTAAATGTGAAAAGCATGAAAGAAGCTGCGAAACATTTAGTTGGTTCACATGACTTTACTGCTTTTTCAAATGCAAAATCAAAGAAAAAGTCTATGGTGCGAGAAGTATATACACTTGATGTGATGGAAGAGGCAGGATTTGTACAAATTAGAGTAAGTGGTAACGGATTCCTTCATAACATGGTACGAAAAATTGTTGGAGCATTAATTGAAGTTGGATTAGGACAATTAGATGCAGAGGCGATTCCACACATTTTAGAGGCGAAACAACGTAATCAGATTAATTGCCTTGCTGAGGCAAGTGGTTTGTATTTGGAGAATGTTGAGTTTTAATAATCAGTAAAAAAATCGAGCTGTGTAGGCTCGATTTTTTTATGCTTTAGCGTTAAGAAGATCTTTCTTTCTTCATACGTATCTTCAAATTCCAAAAAGCAGCAAGCATAATAGCTGCAAAAGAGCCGCTAAGTGTTGCTAGTAGCTTTGCATAAGGATAGGCATTTATATCAATGAGTAACATCATACATAAAATGGTAGGGAAAAAGGCTAAGTATTGTAATAACTTTAACTTTGTATTACTACTCATATATATCATTCCTTTCAAGTATGTTATATGTTAATTATATCATATTTTACCAATTTTTTATTTGTACTTGGAAACAGATTGATCCCGTTTTAATAGGCAATAAAAGACTAATTGGTGAGGGCTAGTCATCAGTCGAAGATGGACAAAACCGCCACTGATTAAAGTCTTATTTTATATGTGTAAATGCAGTTTTTTAATTCGATATTGTAAGTTTTGTCTACTTAATCCTAAAAACTTTGCAGCTTGTGAGATATTACCGTGATATTCTTTTAGAATTTGATTGATGTAGTTCTTTTCCATTGCTTCTATTGTGTGTTTTAATGTTTTAGGTGTATCAGTATCGTTATTAGTTAGGAAAGGTTGCGTATTGAATTCTTTTTTTATTCGTTCGCGAAAGCGAGTGGGAAGATGAAACGCTGTAATAATATTTTCATCTTCAACCAAGTTCATTGAACCTTCAATGATATGTTCCAATTCTCGTACATTTCCGGGCCAATCATATGCATACAAGAATTCTCTTACATGTACATCTATATCTGTTACGCTAAGTTCAAATTGAATGTTGTACTTTTCGATAAAGTGCTGAACAAGAGCGGGAATATCTTCTTTTCGTTCGCGTAACGGCGGGAGGCATAAAGTAACGACGCTTAATCGGTAATATAAGTCTTCCCGTAATCGATTGTTTGTAATAGCTTCAAGAGGGTCTTCACTAATAGTTGCTATAATGCGAACATCAATTTCTTTTTCTTGTGTGCCTCCGACTCTTCGTATTGTTTTTTCTTGTATAGCCCGCAGTAACTTCGCTTGAAGTGCTGGACTTAACGAATTGATCTCATCTAATAACAAAGTTCCTCCGTTCGCTTCTTCAAATAAACCGGCTTTATCGATAGCTCCTGTAAATGCACCTCGGTTCGTACCAAATAATAAACTTTCCATTAACGTATCAGGTATAGCGGCACAGTTTTGTGAAATAAATGGTTTGCCTGAACGCTGGCTTTCATTATGGATACTTTGTGCAAATAGTTCTTTCCCAGTGCCTGTCTCTCCTACGAGAAGTATAGAGGAGGATGTACGAATGACCCTTTTTCCTTCCGCAATGATTGATTGAATGGCTTCAGAATCACCAATTATGTGATCAAAGGTAAACTTATTATTTTGTTTTCGGGAAAGGTTTGTTTTCATTGTTTGTTTAGAATTGCTAATCTCTTTTGAAATTTCAATAGCGCCTTTAATTTTTCCATTTTCTATTATAGGGAAAGTATTGTTAATCGTTGTAATTTCTTGCCCTTTATTGTTAAAATAAGTTTGTTTTATATTTTTGTTTGTTTTTCCTAATTTTAATGCTTCTATAAGAGTACTATTTTTATTTTCCTCAAATGCGAATACTTCTAAAGGACTTTTATATAGCACATCTGAGCGCTCCATTGATTCAATTTCCATCATTTTACGGTTATAGATAATCGTTTTACCTTCCTCATTAATAATATGAATCCCGATATCGAGTTCATTGAGCAAAGTTTCATATAGCATATTCATTTCAATGATCTGTTTCAAATTAATTTCTTCTGTACGCATAGATTATCTTCTCCTCATTTCACCCTATGAAGACTGACTTTTTATAATTTTATTAAAATTCTTATAAAACCGCAAAATTTTTTTGCGATTTTCCTTTTAAAACTTTTTACACGGTAGAAAAAATTTGCGGTTATGAAGATTTTTTTGTGAGGAACCCTCATTTTAAATAGGAATTTAAGATTGGTACGCATTTTGCATAAAGAATAGTTGAAATCTCTAAAGGAGGGATATGCAACGTTTCAGTACCAATTAATAAGAAGGAGGAGTGTATAAAGTGAAGACGGTTATAGAAGGCGTGTATAGTCCTTGTTACGGGAAAGTTGAGAAGTTATTTGTTACGGAAAGTTCTTACGTATACGAATGGGAGAAATTAGCGTTAATTGAAACAATAGATAAACAGAAAGTAGAAATTAAGGTAGGAATCAGTGGGTATATCGAGTCATTAGAAGTAGTAGAAGGACAAGCTATCGCTGATAAAAAGTTATTAATAACAGTGAGGGATGATCTTTTAATAACAGGTAGTGATTAATACTATGTATTTTGCTCTTTTCAATAATTATTTTTCGTATAAAAAAAATAAAAACGCTTACATGAAATGGGTTTCCAAAGGGAAAAGGGGGGATTTGTATGATGGATCAAAACCAAGGATTAAAAAGGGAATTGAAAAGCAGACACATATTTATGATTGCACTTGGAGGAGTTATTGGTACCGGACTTTTTTTAGGATCGGGGTATACAATTCATGAAGCTGGGCCTGGAGGAGCGATTGTAGCTTATCTTGTTGGAGGATTTGTTATGTATTTAACGATGCTCTGTCTCGGAGAATTAGCTGTTGCGATGCCTGACGCAGGATCTTATCAAACGTATGCGACAAAGCATATTTCCCCTGCAGCGGGTTATGTAGTCGGATGGATGTCGTGGCTAAACTGGTCGGCTACAATAGGTATTGAACTAATTGCAGTTAGTATTTTAATGAAACGCTGGTTTCCTGATGTACCGTCTTGGGTTTGGTGCGTAGTGTTTGCGGTACTACTTTTTGCTATTAACGCGTTATCTTCAAGAAGTTTTGCAGAAGTTGAATTTTGGTTTGCAAGTATTAAAGTCATTACAATCATTGCATTTATTATTTTGGGCGGGGCAGCGATGTTTGGTTTTCTAGATATGAAAGGAAATGAACCAGCACCAATGTTCTCTAGTTTTACTGATTATGGTGGATTGTTTCCAAATGGATTATCCGCTATTTTAATTACGATGATTGCTGTTAACTTTTCCTTCCAAGGAACAGAACTAGTCGGTATTGCAGCAGGTGAGAGTGAAAATCCAGAGAAAACAATTCCGAAGGCAATTAATAATACAGTTTGGCGTATACTCGTGTTCTTTGTATTATCTATTTTCATTCTTGCAGGATTATTCCCTTGGCAACAGGCGGGAGTAATAGAAAGTCCATTTGTAGTTGTATTTGATAAAATTGGTATTCCTTATGCAGCCGATATTATCAATTTCGTTATTATTACAGCGGTTCTATCCGTTGCGAATTCAGGATTATATGCAACTTCTCGTATGCTATGGTCTATGTCTAATCAAGGAATGATTAGTCCGATTTTTGGTAAGTTATCTAAAAATGGTGTTCCTATTTATGCATTGATTGTAAGTACAATTGTAGGTTGCCTTTCATTACTATCAGGTATTTATGCGGAAGATACAGTTTATTTATGGCTACTTTCTATTGCTGGGTTCGGAGCGATATTAGTTTGGGCATCTATTGCTCTATCTAACTTATTAGCTAGAAGGTCATATATAAAGCAGGGCGGAGATGTGAAAGACTTGAAATTTAAAACACCGCTGTATCCATTCGTTCCACTGCTTGCGTTAGTATTAAATATAACGGTAATTGTAGGTATGGCCTTTATTCCAGAACAAAGAATGGCATTGTATTGTGGAATTCCATTTATGATTGTTTGCTTACTGTTTTACCGTGCGACAAGAAATAAGGCACATAAAGTAGAACATATTGAAAAGACAGATACAACAGAAGTAGAAAGTTTATAATATTGAGTAATTTGGAGACTGTAAAATTGTAAACAGTCTCTTTTTTTGTGAAAATAAAGCTGGAAACATACTATGTATGCAAAGGGGGATTAGCGATGAATGAAGAAGTTTCACAGCTATTAGAACAGATTGATTTACGAAAAGATGAGTTACTAGAGCTTACAAAAACCTTAATTCGTTTTGAAACACCAGCACCGCCGGCGAGAAACACAAATGAGGCGCAAGAATTTGTTGCACAGTTTTTAAGAAAACGAAATTTTAGTGTTGATAAATGGGATGTATATCCGAATGATCCGAACGTTGTTGGGGTGAAAAAAGGGATAGAAAGTGACACATATAAAAGTCTTATTATTAATGGGCATATGGATGTAGCGGAAATATCAGCAGGTGAGGCGTGGGAAACGAATCCGTTTGAGCCATTTATAAAAGATGGTTGGTTAGTTGGACGTGGTGCAGCAGATATGAAAGGGGGACTGGCTGGGGCACTATTTGCTATTCAGCTATTACAAGAAGCTGGTATTGAATTACCTGGAGATCTAATCTTTCAATCCGTAATTGGGGAAGAAGTGGGAGAAGCGGGTACACTTCAATGCTGCAAAAGAGGGTATGATGCTGATTTTGCAGTCGTAGTAGATACGAGTGATTTACATATGCAAGGACAGGGCGGCGTAATTACTGGGTGGATTACTGTGAAAAGCCCGCAAACGTTTCATGATGCAACACGTAGGCAAATGATCCATGCAGGGGGTCGTTTATTCGGAGCGAGCGCGATTGAAAAAATGATGAAAATTGTGCAAAGTTTACAAGAATTAGAGCGTCACTGGGCAGTTATGAAAACATATGAAGGCTATCCATTTGGAACAACAACAATTAATCCAGCTGTTATTGAAGGCGGAAGACATGCAGCATTTATTGCGGATGAGTGCCGGTTATGGATAACAGTACACTTTTATCCGAATGAAACACATGAACAAATAATAAAAGAAATTGAAGAGTATATTGGGAAAGTGGCAGCTGCCGATCCATGGCTAACTGAAAATCCACCACATTTTAAGTGGGGCGGAGAATCAATGATTGTGGATCGTGGCGAAATTTTCCCTTCTTTAGAAATAGATAGTGAACATGCAGCTGTAAAAACGCTTAGCTTAGTACACGAATCAATTCTTTCTAAAAATGCAATTTTAGATATGTCTGCAACGGTAACGGATGGTGGTTGGTTTAGTGAATTTCATATTCCGGCCGTTATTTACGGACCAGGTACATTAGAGGAAGCTCATTCAATAAATGAGAAAGTAGAAATAGAACAGTTAATTGAATTTACAAAAGTAATAACAGCATTTATATACGAATGGTGTCATACGAAAAAAATAGATTAGTATGTTGAAATCGTACAGGTATGTATACTTGTACGATTTTTTAGTGAACTATTTCAGAGTTGGATAGAAACAACTGAAATAGTTCTTTATTTTTCTATGTCTTTCGTTTTAGCTCAATTAATTTCTCTTTCGCTAATTCAACAGCAATTGCATCATCTAAATAACCAATTGGAAAGAGATAGTCGGGAATAATATCTGTCGATAAAATGAAATACAGTAATGCGCCGCCAAGGACTGCACGCTCTTCTTTTGGAATCGTTTCATTGCAAAATTGTTGATACATATCCGTTAATTGTTCAATGAAAGGACCAGCACTATCAATTTGTTCTAACTTGCTTGCAAAACTTTCATGAATACGTTTTTCACCTTCTGTTGTTTGCGCATATCGTTCATAGTTTTCAAGTTCTTGTTTTACGCGGGTTGTTGTGTAGTCGAAATCGAATAAGTTAGAGGATTGCAGCGTTTGCTGAATTGTATCAAGAGATGTGTACATATCCGTCTTTTCTTTATTAATGTGAGGAGAATCCGGATACATTTCATCAAATAACAATTGGGGTGGAACTTGCAGACATTCTGCGAATTTTTGTAGGTGTTTTTGTTTTGGCGGTTGTTTACCATTCATAATTCTTGAGATTGTTGCGGGATCAATATTTGTAAGCATTCCGAGTTGGCGCATAGATAAGGCACGTTCTTTTAAAAGTTTTTTTATTAATCTACTAAGCCGCTCATTTGGATTTTCTTTAGGCATAGCGAAGGCACTCCTTTTATTGTTGAAAAAATGTTGAGCATTTATTACATGTATATGAAACAGACAGGCACAGTTGCTCAACATTTTCATAAGATGCATTGAAAAGTGAGAAAAAGGGGTGGCTATTTATGAGTACGGCAGGTCTATTTTCAATTTTTTTAATTGGGATTGCTTCTAATTTAGATAATGCAGGTGTTGGGATTGCATATGGCATTCGTAAAATTAGAATTTCGTGGTTCAACAATTTTATCATCGCATTTTTTGGTTTTTTATTTACTTTATTAGCTGGATTTTTTGGGAACTGGATTGCGTTATTTATTTCAGAGTTTACAGCAAACTTGATTGGAGCAATCGTTTTAGGGATAATCGGTGTGTTTATTTTGTGCCAGCCTTTCTTGGGGCAAAGAAATACCGTAGGCTCTAAAGATGGTAATGTACTTATGGGAATTTTACGTGATCCAGAAAAAGCAGATTTTGATGGTTCTAAAACGATTAGTTTTTCAGAAGCAATTGTTTTAGGGATTGCGTTGTCTATTAATAATATTGCAGGTGGATTTGATGCTGGAGTAACAAACTTGAACCTTTGGCTTACAGCAACTATTTCTGGGGTGTTTAGTTTTATTTGCATAAGTGGTTTTGCGTATGTAGGAAAACGATATTTAGCAGAATACTTAGGGAAATGGGCTACGGTTATTGCGGGCGTGTTATTAATTCTTATCGGGATAGATCAGTTGTTGTAAGGAGAGTAGAAAACAAGGTTCGAGTATTTCCTTGGAAATACAGCAAGGGATTGCATATATCGACGTACTTTTCTCCATACTAATACGGATTTCTTTTAAGAAAGGGGGATTTGTATGGGACGCGGGAAAGCATTTGATCATAAGAAAAAAGGGCATGATCACCAACCACCTAAAGGTGCGTTCATTCATAAAGATGTAAATGAACATACTTTGGAAGAGGAAGAGCTACCAGTAAATATTGAAGCGTATAAAAATAGTTTGAAAAAACATTAAAAGCACCTACATAGGTGCTTTTTTTAACGTATATCTTCAATTAATTGTTCCGATTCTTCATGCATACTGTACTCACTTAATACTTGGATACAAAGCCACTTTAATTCTTCAATTGTATGTTCAAGTTCTTCAGGAAGCACATGATGAATGTCTTCAAGTCCCATTCCGAAATGAATAAGTTCCAGTACTTGATCATCGATGTTCCGATCCATTAATAGTTCAAGTACTTCTAAATTGAATATGTATCGGTGAGCTTCATCGAGTGAAACGACTTTTAACTTCAAGCTTTCTACAATACTCAATATAAAAAGAAGAATTGTTTTTTCAAGAACAGGTTGTTTTCCCATTTGAAATATTAGTTTCATCTTTCACACCTCCACATATAGCGCTAGGTTGTACTATATTATTCAGGAGGGGGGAGCAAATATGCATGATATAGAGAAACTTTCAGCACGGTTTTTGTACGGGCGTGGATAGTTGATACAGTTAAGGTTTTTATGAAATGAAAAAATCCTGCTAGTATAGCAGGATAGCTCTCAATTAAAAAATGCTCCAACCTTCTTGGGCAGAAAGAAGTTCAAGAATTTTAAAGCCAGCGATACTATTTCCGTTTGCATCTAAAGCTGGTCCGAAAATACCAATGCCCATTTCTCCTTTTACACAGCCGAAAATGCCACCAGCTACACCACTTTTTGCGGGAATACCAACACGAATCGCAAATTCACCAGACTCGTTATACATACCGCATGTAACCATAAATGTTTTACAAATCTTTGTAATATGCTTAGGGATAATTTGTTTTTCCTTATATGGATCATATCCATCCATCGCAAAAATTAAACCGATACGCGCTAAATCGATACAGTTTACCTCAACTGCACATTGACGAGTGTATAAATCCATCAGTTCTTCGATATCACAATCAATAATTCCGTTTTGTTTCATATAGTAACAAAGTGAACGATTTAAGTAAGCTGTCTCTAATTCTGAATTGGCAACTTTAGAAGAATAATTAATAGTAGGATTATCTGTTATTTCACGTACGAAATGAAGAATGCGATCCATTTTTTCTTCATTATCTTTTCCTGCTAACATGCTTGTAATGGCTAGTGCCCCTGCATTAATCATTGGATTAAGTGGTTTAGAAGGACTTGTCGTTTCTAATTTAATAATAGAATTAAATGGATCACCGGTTGGTTCCATTCCAACTTTAGAAAATACATATTCTTCACCACGATCTAAAAGGGCAAGTGCAAGTGTAATTACTTTTGAAATACTTTGAAGAGTGAATAGTGTTTGTGAGTTGCCAGCATGGATGTATTCTGTTTCTTTATGAAAAATGGCAATCCCTAAATCATCTGGATTGGCATTTCCTAGTTCGGGGATATAAGTAGCAAGCTTTCCTTTTTTCGTATATGGTTTTACTTGTTCTAACAACTGTTGTAAGTTGTTTGTTTCAATGCACTGCATAGTACCAACGCTCCTATTTCGAATTAACTAAGTTTACTTTTCCCGATATGCTCGGAAATAAATAATAACATGAAAAAGTGGAATGATAAAACGAAAGTTGCATGTTCTATAGAGGGTCTTTCGTTTTGAATATTCTGTAGTGAAAAAGGAGAAATTTCCTTTTATATAACAGTTTGGAAATAGGAGATTTATCCATAAAAAATTCAAAAATAAAAACTACACATCTATACAACTATATGTTATTATGGTTATGTAAATAGAAAGCGTTTTCTAAGGCGTACTTATAATGATAACGATTTCATGAATTTGATAGGGGGAATTAAAATGTTGCAGTTTCTACAACGTATTGGTAAAGCGTTAATGCTTCCAATTGCCGTACTACCAGCAGCAGGATTATTGCTTCGTTTAGGACAAGAAGACGTATTTAACATTCCTGTTATGGCACAGGCCGGTGCAGCAATTTTTGATAATTTAGCACTTATTTTTGCAATTGGTGTTGCAATCGGTTTGTCTGTTGACGGTAGTGGAGCAGCTGGACTTGCCGGAGCAATCGGATATCTTGTTTTACAAAATACAACGAATGCTCTAAGTAAGACGTATTCAGCAGCAGAGTTAAATGATAAATTAAAAAGTGTTCAAGATTTAGTCGGTTCAGTAGATCCAACTAAATTAGCAGATACAATGACAAAGGTTTCAAAAGCAGCGGCGTTAACGCCAAAAATAAACATGGCCATACTCGGTGGTATTATTGCAGGGGTTGTTGCGGGATTATTATACAACAAATTCCATAAGATTAAACTACCAGAATGGTTAGGATTCTTTGCAGGAAAACGCTTCGTACCAATCATTACTTCAATCGTAATGTTACTTTTAGGATTGGTATTCGGTCAAATTTGGCCAACAATTCAAAGTGGTATTGATGCAGTGGCACATGGTATCGTGAACTTAGGTTCAATTGGTGCTGGTTTATTTGGATTATTAAACCGTTTATTAATTCCAATTGGTTTACACCACGTAATGAACACATACTTCTGGTTCGTACTTGGTGACTTTACAAATGCAGCAGGCGATATCGTTCATGGTGATATTGCACGTTTCTTTGCAAAAGATCCATCAGCAGGTATGTTTATGACTGGTTTCTTCCCAGTTATGATGTTCGGTTTACCAGCAGCATGTTTCGCAATGATTGCAGCTGCTAAACCAGAAAAACGTAAAATGGTTACAGGTATGTTAGGTGGTCTAGCATTAACTTCATTCTTAACTGGTATTACAGAGCCAATTGAATTCTCATTCATGTTCTTATCACCAGTACTATATGGAATTCATGCTGTATTAACAGGTCTGTCTCTATTCATTACAACAACACTTGGCATTCATGATGGTTTCTCATTTAGTGCCGGGGCAATCGATTACGTCTTAAACTTCGGTATTGCAACAAAACCATTGTTACTAGCAGGAATCGGTTTAATTTACGCAGCAATTTACTTTGTAGTATTCTACTTCTTAATTAAGAAGTTCGACTTAAAAACTCCTGGTCGTGAAGATGAAGAGGAAATGGCTGAAGGCGAAGAAGCTCCAGTTGCAGGTTCAATTGGTGAAACTTACGTAGCAGCTTTAGGTGGAAAAGAAAACTTAACAGTTATTGATAACTGTGCAACACGTCTACGCTTACAAGTGAAAGATGCTGGTCAAGTAAACGAAGCAGCATTAAAACGTGCTGGTGCAAAAGGTGTTATGAAATTAAGTAACACGAGTGTCCAAGTTATCGTAGGTACAAATGTTGAATCTGTTGCCGATGATATGAAAAAACACGTATAAATAATTAGATAAGAGGATATCCAAAAAGATTGATAACATCAGTTTTTAGAGGATATCCTCTTTTTTTATGTTAAAAATTTAACGGGAATCTTACTTTTGTAAATTTTCTTTTTCTTTTTTATACATATAGGTTGGTAATATGTGCAGTGCGTGATAAAGTAGGGATGACATAGAATGGATTATCCATAATCTACTAAAATAAATCTTTAGTAGAGAGATTAAATTATTGGTGAATAAGGGGAAAAAAGTAATCATGGATCACGAAAAAAATAATGCGAATGGGAAATCACGTCGGCCGATTGTATACATAAAAAGAACAATCATTCTCGTCTTACTATTTTCACTTGTATATTTCATGTATACAAAAATTGTTGCGCATAATAAGAAAGAAGAAACTTTAAAAGTAGCAGCAGAAATGAAGAAACAAGAAGAGCTAAAAAAGAAAGAAGAAAAAAAGAAGCAAGAAGCAAAAAAACAAATAGAGCAGGAAGAACAAGTGAAGCAAGCACAAGCTGCAGAACAGCCTGCTGAGGGACCACCTCAAGAAATTAATGAAAACGCTCAATTAGATCAATATTTGCAAAAAACAGGATTTAGCGGGACAGCGGTTATTGTGAAGAACGGAAAGGTTCTTTTGAATAAAGGATACGGTATGGCGAATAAAGAGAAACAAGTACCGAATAATTCAGAGACAACTTTTTATATTGGTTCTATTTCAAAGGCTTTTGTAGCGACTGCTATTATGCAATTAAAAGATCAAAATAAGTTAAATGTAGAGGATACGATTGCGAAGTATATTCCAGATTTCCCTCAAGGTAATGGCATTCAGTTAAAACATTTACTAACACATACATCAGGAATTCCAGAGTACGAGCAGGGAACAGAGGATATCTCTCATGAAGAATTGATAAAACGAATAGGAAAGCAAAAGCGTATTGGAAGTCCAGGAGAGAAATGGAAGTATTCCGATTCTAACTACTCGATACTTGCCTATATTGCTGAGAAGGTAAGCGGACAACCGTTAGAAGAGTATATTAAACAACATATTTTTGCTACTGCTGGTATGAAACATTCTGGTTTTGGTAGAGAGCTAGAACAAACGAGATTTCCATCGACAGGTTATAAAATAGTAAATAACAATATGACAACACCTAATATTCCAAGTATGTCACAACTTTATGGTTGTGGTGATATATATACAAGTGCCCATGATTTATATTTATTTAATGAAGCGCTCTTCTCTGGAAAGTTGATTTCAAAAGAAAGCTACGATCAAATGTTTACAGGTGGAAAAAAAGATTACGGGTTTGGATGGTACGTAGACCCGGGAAGTTATTCGAATCACGGTGTAATGCCAGGCTGGAACTGTTTAAATGGATTTAGTAAAAATGGTAGTGTGTATGTTGTTTTATTATCTAACATTCAAAACAACATTAAATCTTTTGGTAAAGTGAATAATGACATTTATACGATGTTACGAAATATTGAAGTGTAAGAGACTATCTTTTTAGGTAGTCTTTTTTTTATGTGATTAGAACATATTGTTTCGTTGAAAAATGTATGTCTTACCTATCACAAAAAGAGTCTGCTTTGTATACATTAAGATGTATGGATATATTTTTATAATTTAAAAATAATAGGAGGAGAAGTGTATGTGTTTATTCGGTAAGTATTGGAAAAAGTTATCGAGATTGTTTAATAGACAATTAGATTATTTTTTAGATAATAAGTTATTGCCTGCTGTGGAACGACTTTTGTTTTCGCAAAACTTCGCGAGGTTTATTCAAAGAAACTCCAAGCAAGCTACGGAAGAATTTATTGAATCAAGTAGATTTCAATCTATTATTTGTAACATTTTAAAAGAATGTAATACATCACCTTTTAAAGAAATTGCAGAGCAGTATTTAGGTAAAAATGTAGAAATTACGGTGACAGTTGGACAGTTAACAGGTGTAATTGTAGCAGTTGGTGATGATTTCTTAACACTGCAAGAAGGAATAGGAACAGAAGTTTTATTACCATTTACAAGTATTATATCAATTAAAGAAGCGTAAGAAAGGAGACTTATATATGTTATTTACTGAAGAATTACGTAACCATGTTGGTGAGCTAGTGCAAGTTGTGACAGCGGTCGAAATTGTTGCGGGTATTTTGTTATCTGTGACAGACGGGGCAGTAAGTGTTCGTACTTCTCCTTCTTATGGACCACCGGAAGATGTAGTTGTACGTATTCCTATCATTTCTTATGTTCGCTTGGAAGGGTAAGCGTGGTACAAGTATGAGGGTATCAGTTATTATTCCGGCGCATAATGAAGCGAGTACTTTATCACAAGTCTTAGTAGAAGTGGAGAAATTGAAACCATATGAAATTATCGTAGTAGATAATGGGTCGACAGATGGAACAAAAGAAATAGCCTTACAACATCATTGCCATGTCATTTATTATAAATATTCTCTTGGTAATGATGTTGGACGGGCAATTGGTGCAAGAGAAGCGAAAGGCGACATTGTTTTGTTTTTAGATGGTGATATCGTCATTGATCATAGAGAGCTGCAACGTTTTATAAAAGGCATTCAGCAAGGCCACCAAATTGTTGTGAATAATTTAACATGGTCCGTTTATTTAAAGATGAGACCGCATTATACGACAGTTGGAAAATTTATGTTGAATCGTTATTTGAATAAAAAAGAGCTTGTTGTTGGATCTTTAATCGCAATTCCGCATGCAATGAGTAGGGAAGTTATTCAGAAGTTTGGTTGGTGGAATTTAGCGGATCCAGCACTATTTCAAGCGATGGCGATGTCTAGAGGAGTAGATATTGTCGATATGGCTTCAGTCGATGTCATTCATACAAATAAAGTGCGTCCTGTTCATACTGGTACATCACCCGGTTCTCCTTATCCGAAAGCGACTAGCCGTATTATGGGGGATCATTTACGTGCTTTGCAATACGTAATCGAAATATATGGTAAGCGTGGCGGCTTTTCGGAAGGAAAGAGGGATAGAGAATTTATAGGAAAGTATAAACCAATTTTATTACAAAGAGAAAAAGCAAAATATAGTGCGATTATCCCAGTATCAGAAGAAAAGACGACTATAAGATCTGTTATACAAGAAGTGAAAAAAGCAGGTATAGATGAAATTATAGTTGTTGCGAATGGAGCGGACGTTGAGACAGTTAAACAAGCAAAGCTAGAGAATGTCATTGTTATTGAATTTGAGGAAGCGCTTGGACATAATGTAGCCCGAGCGATAGGAGCTATGCATGCTACGGCCGATATTTGTTTATTTGTCGATGGTGATTTTGTTATTCCAGGGGAAAAACTAATTCCATTTTTACATGCTATCGAAGATGGAAATGATGTGGCATTGAATGATTTACAGTGTTTATTAGATATGTTTCATCCGGCAGACCCAATTAGCATGGGAAAATATTTTGTGAATTTGGTAGCGAAACGACCAGATTTATGGAATAACTCATTAACGGCAGTACCACATGCTATGCATAAAAAGGTAATAGAGAAAATCGGATATGATTCTCTTATCATTCCACCACTCGCTCAAATGAAAGCTATTTTGGAGGGATTTTCTATTACAGCGGTAGACTTTGTAGATGTCATAAAAACAAATCGAGTACGCCCAGAGCAACATGGATTTGTAAATGGGCGTATTCCAGCATTTGATCGTATTTTCGGTGATCAACTTGAGGCGATTGCATATTTATTGCAATCCACAGACGAGCGCGGGGGTTTTACAGATGGAGAGCGGAATAGAAATATCATTCAACAATTGAGAAAGGAAGAAGAGAATACAGATGAATGTTAGTAGTACAGTTGCCATTATCGGATTAGGATATGTTGGTCTTCCTTTGGCAGTTCATTTTGCAGAGAGAGGACATACAGTGCTTGGATTAGATAAAGATACTAGAAAAATAGAATCAATTATACAGGGAGAAAGTTATATTCCAGATGTTTCTACTAAATTGTTACAGAGTTTATTGACTAGAAAAAAATTAATAGTCAATACACCGGATCAAGGTATTGCTGATTTTCAAAATAGTGATTATGTTATTGTCACTGTCCCAACTCCAATTAATGAACAAAGAGAACCGGACTTAAGTGCCCTTATTTCAGCTTCGCATTATATACAACAAAACCTTCAAAAAGGACAAACCTTCATTTTCGAAAGTTCCACATATCCAGGTACGCTCGAGGAAGTTATTATTCCGATTATTTCTCAAACAGGAAAAAAGGTAGGAGAAGATTTCTATATTGGGTATTCTCCTGAGAGAATTGACCCAGCTAATAGTCAATATTCAGTTCAAACGATTCCAAAAGTCATTAGTGGACAAACAGAAATGTGTAAACAAAAAGTACAGGCTTTGTATAGCACTATATTTGATGTAGTTGTTCCAGTTAGCTCCCCAAAAGTAGCAGAAATGTGTAAGCTATTTGAAAATATTCAGCGCTTAGTCAATATTTCATTAGTAAATGAGTTAAATACACTATGTGAAAGTTTAGGAATTGATTTTTATGAGGCACTTGAAGCGGCATCTACAAAACCGTTTGGATTTACGCCGTATTGGCCAGGACCAGGGATAGGGGGACACTGTATTCCGGTAGATCCTTTATATTTCCAGTGGAGAATAAAAAAGAATGGAGCAATTAGTCAATTAATTGAGGCGGCACATGTAATTAATGAGGAAATGCCAGAGAAAGTGGTCCGGAAAGTAAAAGGTGTGGTGCAATCACCTGCAACGGTTTTAATTGTAGGGATTGCATATAAAAAAGATGTAAATGACTTAAGAGAATCGCCAGCGTTGCCAATTATTGAATTGTTAATAAAAGCAGGATATGAGATAACGTATCACGATCCATATATTTCTTCTGCAAAATTTGGAGATAAGGTGTATCAATCTGTTTCTTTGGATGAACAAGTCGTTAAACAAGCGGATTGTATTTTAATTTTAACAGACCACTCTAATATCGATTGGAAGGTTTTTAAAGGGATAAAGCAAGTCGTAGATACACGTGGAATTATAAAGACCTGCGGTAGTATGTCAACTTAGAAATAACAAAGTTTAAAGTTGTCAAAGGTCAATTTGTTTAAAAAAGGCATCACAAAACTAAACCAGTAACGAATGTAATTTACTGGAAAATAATGAAAGGTAGCGATGACAAAATTTTATGTCATTCTTTCACACACCTTCCAGGCGTAAAAAGTTGGTGGCTACGTAGTAGCGCATCCACCAATCGCACAAATTTTCTTGCGGTTAGAACGAGTGCACGTTTGTGTTGATGTTTTGGTACTTCATTATATTTTTTCACGTAATACTCTTGATAATCTGATACATGCTTTCTTACTGAATTGGCGGCTTCAACTAAGTAATAACGCAAGTAATGATTACCTGTACGGGATAATGAAGTATCTTCGGCTGTAAAACGACCGGATTGGTGCTTTCGCCAGTATAATCCAGCGTATTTGGCTATTTTTGTTTCATCGTCAAATCTTTCGATTTGGCCAATTTCAGCAATGATACCGGCAGCGAAAACAGGGCCTACTCCAGGAATAGATTCAAGTGTTTGGGTCAAACCAGCCATGATTTTTTTAATAGACTTTTCTAATTCCTTGATTTGCTGTTGAAACGTACGAATGACTGCGATGGATGTACCTAAGATGACATCTATTGAATCTTCTACAACCTTATCCAAGCGATAAGAAACTTTCACAGCTTTGTGAATGGATGCTGCTACGCATTTTGGATCACCAAAACGGTTTCGACTTTTTTTCTGTAGGAACTCAGCGAGTTCTTCTAAAGGCATATTAGCGAGTTCCTCTAAGCTGAATTTTTCAAGAAATAGTTCTGTCATGGCGCTACCGAATACGGAAGTATCCACCTCTTGTGAAAATGTATTACATTTAAAACTTAGGTGTTGAAGAAAGTGTTGTTTTTCTTTCGTTAACATTTTGACAAGTTGGTATCGTGATCGAGTTAATTGCTGCAGTGCCACGTACTGGCTTTCTTTTACGATAGACATTTGATTACGGCCAAATCGTAAGTAATCAGCAATGACAAAGGCATCAATCTCATCGGTTTTATTCATGTCAGAATAACTTTTCTTAAAATTTGCGACTTGCTTTGGGTTTAGGAGAAATACTTTTGCTCCAAAACGCTGTAAATCTATATCATGGTGAAGAAACATAGAAGGATGAAAGCTGTAAACAGAGGTGGATTCTAGACCAATCTTAAGGATGTCGACCTCTTTACCTGCAACACACTGTAATAATTTTTCTTTGAGTGTAGTAGCTCCCGGTAGGTCATTACTGACCGAAAAAGAATCCAGTTTTTCTCCATCACCATTTAAAAAGCAAACTTTCATATCAAACGAACTTACATCTAAACCAACAAATAATCTCATGTAAGAGACCTCCCTTCTATATTAGAATCATTTCTTGGACGTCTCGAGATATCTCTAGTGTGTACGCCGACCAACAACCTCGTGTATGAGAGCTAGTCCTGAATCGAAAGCCGCCCTAGAGCTACTATCATCTAGGTTCGAGGGTCAGGCTGCTCAGCCTGCGAGTAGGGAGTCCCGCACGTTCACTGAGAAACACTCTTCAAATGTGGTAAATCCACAGGAGGTGAAAGAATTGTCCCAAATGATCCTAAAATCATTATCTAGAAATATCTTGGGACGTCCAAGTATTTTTATTTATAGGGCTCTTATTAAGAAGAAAATCTAAGCCTGTAATAGGGCTTAAATATTAATATACGAGAAGGTGAGTGTATGAGTAAGAAATGTTTAATTACAGGTGGAGCAGGATTTATTGGATCGCATTTAGCTGAAGAGCTGGTGAAAAGAGGTTATGATGTCACTATCGTTGATAACTTCTATAAAGGGAAAAATAAATATCATGATGAGTTAATGAAAGAAATTCGGGTTATTCCAATAAGTGTTTTAGATAAAAATTCTATTTATGAATTAGTAAATCAACATGATGTAGTGTTTCATTTAGCAGCAATTTTAGGTGTGAAAACGACAATGGAAAAGAGCATAGAGCTTATTGAAACGAATTTTGATGGAACGAGAAACATTTTACAAGCAGCGCTAAAAGGAAAGAAGAAAGTAGTTTTTGCGTCTACTTCAGAAGTATATGGTAAGGCAAAGCCGCCCTTTTCTGAAGAAGGAGATCGATTATACGGTGCAACCTCTAAAATACGTTGGAGTTATGCAATTTGTAAAACGTTAGAAGAAACATTATGTTTAGGATACGCTTTAGAAGGTTTACCTGTAACGATTGTTCGTTATTTTAATATTTATGGTCCAAGAGCGAAAGATGGTCCGTATGCAGGGGTAATCCCACGATTTATCCGCGCAGCACTGCGAGGAGAAGACATTCTCGTATATGGAGATGGAAAGCAGACACGTTGTTTTACGTATGTAAGTGATGCGGTAGAGGCAACGATTCGAGCAATGGATGAGAAGGTAAATGGTGAGATTATTAATATAGGTTCTGAGAATGAAAAGAGTATAAAAGAAGTAGCAGCAGTAATAAAAAAATTAACGAATTCTTCTTCAAAAATTGTTCAAGTTCCTTTCGAAGAGGTATATCCACATGGCTTTGAAGAAATTCCAAATAGAAGACCAGATGTAACGAAATTAAGAGAACTTGTTCAATTTCAAGCGAAAGTAACGTGGGAACAAGGGTTGAAAGAAACTATTAAATGGTTTCGTGAAGAAAACAATGGCTAAGTCACTATCGATTATTATACCTGTATGTAATGAAGTGGATACGATTTCAGACGTTATTCAATCGGCAAAAGGATTAAATCCAGTAGAGATTATTGTAGTAGCAAACGGTTGTAACGATGGTACAGAAGAGGTTGCTGATCATTTAGGGTGTAAAGTAATCAAGTATACAGAGCTACTGGGGAATGATGTGGGCCGTGCAGTTGGCGCAAAACACGCGATAGGTGATGTATTACTATTCATAGATGGAGATTTTGTTATTCAAACTTCAAAGTTACAATTATTCCTAAATCCAATTTTACATGATCAGGCCGACATCGTTTTAAATAATTTGGATGCGTTATTTTTAAAGAAACAAAAACCGCACTCAGTGACAGTGTGGCGCCAAATATTAAATGCAATGTTAGAGAGTGAGGAGTTAAAAATTGACTCTTTATTATCTGTACCTCATGCGTTGACGAAAGAAGTTGTTCAAAGCATTGGGTATGAATGTTTTGTTAATCCTATTGTCGCTCATTTACGTCTTGTTCAAAGCAAATGGAGAATTAGTCGACATTGTGCAATTGACGTTATTACACCAAATAAATTTCGGCCGATCGAGCATGCTGCGTATGGCACGGGTCTTTCTCATTCTGAAAAACGGATGATAGGTGACCATATAGAAGCTGTAGCGGAGCGAATAGTAGGTAGCGATGAGCGCGGAGGGTATTATGATGGAAATAGGAAAAGAGATAGTGTCTATCATACTTTAGATTTTGAAGATTTTTATCAAGGATGGGGCGTTACATCGAATTTGTATAAGGGAAAGCAATTATCGGTCATTATTCCTGTACAAGATGAAGAGAAAACAATTGGAAACGTTATAGAAGAACTTCGCAAAATTGAACCTTTTGAAATTATCGTTGTTGTAAATGGTTCGTCTGATCAAACAGCAACGATTGCAAAAGAAAAGGGAGCAACGACAATCGTATATAAAGAAGCACTCGGAAATGATGTGGGGCGCTCACTTGGAACGTATTTCGCAAAAGGAGAAATTGTATTATTTATAGACGGCGATTTTGTTATTCCAGCGAGTGAGTTATATCCTTTTGCAAAAGCTATTGCAGATGGAACAGATGTTGCATTAAATGATCTAAATCATTATTTAGATTTAAGAGTACCGCTTCATCTTGTAACTGCATTTAAATATGCATTAAATTTAGCTTGTGATAGAAAAGATCTAGGCGTAGGCTCTCTTATTGCTGTACCGAATGCATTTAGTCGTAAGTGTTTGAAAGAAATTGGATATAGATCTTTACTGGCACCGTGTGTAGCTCAAGTGAAAGCTATTCTTTCAGGATTTGAAGTTGCATGTGTAAGTCGTGTTGAAGTCGATAAGATGAACCGTATTCGACCCAGTGAACATTTTGCTAAAATAGGTCATCCACCAGCTGTACTTCGAATTATTGGTGATCATATAGAAGGGTTAGAGCAATTAATTGCATTAACAGGCAGTCGTGGTGGATTCCATGATGGAAATAGAAAAAGAGATATTTTATAGGTAACAAAAAAGTGTACAACATATGTACACTTTTTTGTTCTGTTATAAAAACTATAACAGATTAGGAGATAAGAGTATTACAGCTCTACAATGGGTATTGTTTTTATATTACAAAATAGGACTCGTATATAAGAATACCAAAAAAATACAATTAAGGAAAGGGTTAATTTTAAAGACTTTAAAATGAAGTTAACACTATGTATATAGTAGTTTGCTCAACATTTCACAAACATGTCACAACTATTTCGTTCACTTTCGTAAAAAAGTAGTATTCTAAGTGTGTAAGCTGTTATATAAAAAATCTTAGTCCTGTACTAATCAAAAATGGAGGAGATTAGGATGACTCAAGTATTAGAAAATGTTAAAAATGCATGGGAAAACTTTAAAGGTGAAAAATGGAAAGCAGAGATTGATGTTCGCGATTTCATTTTAAATAATGTAAACGTTTACGAGGGAGATGAATCTTTCTTAGCGGGAGCAACTGAAGCAACGAAACAACTTTGGGATCAAGTAATGGATTTAACAACGAAAGAACGTGAAAACGGTGGCGTTCTTGATATGGATACAAAAATTGTTTCTTCTATTACATCACATGAACCAGGATATTTAAATAAAGAGACTGAAAAAGTAGTCGGTTTCCAAACTGATAAACCATTTAAACGTTCTTTACAACCGTATGGTGGTATTCGTATGGCGGAACAAGCTTGTGAATCTTATGGATACGAAATGGATAAAGAGCTTAGTCGTATTTTTAGAGATTGGAGAAAAACTCATAACCAAGGTGTATTTGATGCTTATACACCAGAAATGAGAGCTGCTCGTAAATCAGGTGTTATTACGGGTCTTCCGGATGCATACGGACGTGGACGTATTATCGGTGACTACCGCCGCGTAGCATTATATGGAGTAGATCATTTAATTGAAGCGAAGAAAGCAGATTTAAATTTAACTGGCGGTGTAATGAGTGAAGATACAATGCGTTTACGCGAAGAGTTATCTGAACAAATACGTGCACTTCAAGAGTTAAAACAAATGGCTGCTTCTCATGGCTTTGATATTTCTAAGCCAGCAACAACTGCTCAAGAAGCATTCCAATGGTTATACTTCGCATATCTTGCAGCAATTAAAGAGCAAAACGGAGCTGCAATGAGTCTTGGACGTACTTCTACATTCTTAGATATTTATATTGAAAGAGATTTAGCAAATGGTACTTTAACAGAAGAAGACGTACAAGAAATTGTGGATCACTTCATTATGAAATTACGTCTTGTGAAATTTGCAAGAACACCTGATTATAATGAATTATTCTCTGGTGACCCAACTTGGGTAACTGAGTCTATCGGCGGTATGGCATTAGATGGCCGTCCATTAGTAACAAAGAACTCATTCCGTTTCTTGCATACACTAGATAATTTAGGACCAGCTCCAGAACCAAACTTAACAGTTCTTTGGTCTAAACAATTACCACAGAACTTTAAAAACTACTGTGCGAAAATGTCTATTAAAACATCAGCAATTCAATATGAAAATGATGACATTATGCGTGCTGACTACGGCGATGACTACGGGATTGCTTGTTGTGTATCTGCAATGAGAATCGGTAAACAAATGCAATTCTTCGGTGCACGTGCAAACTTAGCAAAAGCATTGCTATATGCGATTAACGGTGGTAAAGATGAAAAATCTAAAGCACAAGTTGGTCCTGAGTACGCACCGATTACTTCTGAAGTATTAGATTATGAAGAAGTTATGCATAAGTTTGATATGACAATGGAATGGTTAGCGGGTCTATATTTAAACACATTAAATGTTATTCACTACATGCACGATAAATATAGCTATGAACGTATTGAAATGGCACTTCACGATACAAATGTTCTTCGTACAATGGCAACAGGTATCGCGGGTCTATCTGTAGTAGCAGACTCTTTAAGTGCAATTAAATACGCAAAAGTAAAACCAATTCGCGATGAAAACGGAATTGCAGTTGACTTTGAAATTGAAGGAGATTTCCCTAAATACGGTAACAATGATGACCGTGTAGATGAAATTGCTGTAAATCTTGTGAAAACATTTATGAATAAACTTCGTAAACATAAAACATATAGAAATTCTGTTCATACAATGTCAATCTTAACAATCACATCTAACGTTGTATACGGTAAGAAAACTGGTAACACTCCAGATGGTCGCCGTACTGGAGAACCATTTGCACCAGGTGCGAACCCGATGCATGGACGTGATACAAAAGGTGCGTTAGCTTCATTATTATCTGTAGCTAAATTACCATATGAAGATGCACAAGATGGCATTTCTAATACATTCTCTATTATTCCAAAAGCACTTGGTAAAGAGGATGAAGTACAAGTACGTAACTTAGTATCAATGCTTGATGGTTATGCAGTAAAAGAAGGACATCACTTAAATATTAACGTATTTAACCGTGAAACATTAATGGATGCAATGGAACATCCTGAGAAATATCCACAATTAACAATTCGCGTATCTGGTTACGCTGTAAACTTTATTAAATTAACTCGTGAACAACAAATCGATGTAATTAACCGTACAATGCATGAAAGCATGTAAATGAAAAAAGTGTCCCTCTGCATTTTATAAATAGCAGAGGGAGGCTGTTTCAATAAAGGAGGAAGTAACATGGTAAAAGGAAGAATTCATTCTGTAGAGTCTTGTGGTACTGTTGATGGCCCAGGAATTCGTTATGTCATATTTACACAAGGGTGTTTATTACGTTGTCAATATTGTCATAATGCTGATACGTGGGAGATCGGTAAAGGAAAAGAAATAACAGTCGAAGAAGTAATGCAGGATGTGACATGTTACCTTCCTTTTATTGAAGCTTCCGGAGGCGGTATAACAGTTAGTGGTGGGGAACCATTATTACAACTAGATTTCTTAATTGAATTATTTAAGAAGTGTAAGGAAATTGGAATTCATACAACAATTGACTCTTCGGGTGGTTGTTATTCTGAAGAACCAGAATTCCAAAATAAGCTAGATATTTTAATGGAGTACACAGATTTAGTTTTATTGGATTTGAAACATATTGATTCAAAGAAACATCGTAAATTAACAGGAAAACCAAATGAACATATTTTACAATTTGCTCGTTATTTATCGGATAAGAATAAACCGATTTGGGTACGACACGTATTAGTTCCTGGCATTACTGATAATGAGGAGGATCTACAAAAACTATCTAGTTTTATTCAAAGTCTGTCTAATGTTCAGAAAGTTGAAGTGCTACCATACCATAAGCTTGGTGTATATAAATGGGAGGCACTTGGGCATAAGTATCCACTCGCAAATGTAGAACCGCCTACTGAAAAAAATGTAGAAGAAGCAAGACATATTTTACAAGCAGTCTAATCCAAATGTTGGGTTAGGCTTTTTGCTTTCTTTACAATAAAACCTAGAGTATATATGGAGAAAAGAGTATACTGAAAATAGAATATCCATATTTTTGTAAGGAATAAGTGGAGAAATTTACATAATTGTAAAGGGAAATCAAAATAGTAAAAAGAATTAAGAAGTAAAAGAGTGAGTATCATGGAATAGAGAACATTTGTAAGTTATTGCGAAAGCTCTTATAGGAAAGTATAATGTAAAGATATGAGCACAGATAGGATTAAGGGGTCAATCTTATATGCTTTGCATATCCACGACAGGTACATAGCTGAAAGAGAAATATTAGAGTCTGTTTATGTAATTTTTAAGGAAAATGTTTTTCCTATTGTCGTATATGCAATATGGAGAAACAATAAGCTAGGAGTGGATTTGTTTGATAAAAAACCCCAAGGTTTTAATATTAACTGCACATTACGGAAACGGTCATGTGCAAGTAGCGAAAACATTAGAACAAACATTTCGCCAAAAAGGAATTAAAGATGTAATTGTATGCGATTTGTTCGGAGAATCACATCCGGTTATAACCGATATTACAAAATATTTATATTTAAAAAGTTATACAATAGGAAAAGAATTGTACCGCTTGTTTTATTATGGCGTGGAAAAAATTTATGATAAAAAAATAGCATCTTGGTATGCTAATTTTGGAAGAAAACGTTTGAAATTACTTTTACAAGCGGAGAAACCGGATATTGTTATTAATACGTTTCCGATTATAGCTGTACCAGAATTAAAAAAGCAAACAGGTATTTCAATTCCTGTGTATAACGTATTAACGGATTTCTGTGTGCACAAAATATGGATTCATCGGGAAGTAGATCGTTATTTTGTAGCAACTGATCACGTAAAAGAAGTTATGGTTGATATTGGTGTGCCTGCGGAGCAAATTGTTGAAACTGGAATTCCGATTCGTAGTAGTTTTGAGTTAAAGATCAATTCAGATATTATATATAATAAATATCAGTTATGTAAGAATAAAAAGATTTTACTAATTGTAGCAGGTGCTCATGGAGTATTAGGAAGTGTAAAAGAACTATGCCAATCATTTATGTCAGTACCTGATTTACAAGTAGTTGTTGTTTGTGGGAAAAATGAAGCGTTAAAACAGGATTTGTTAGGGTTACAGGAAAAAAATCCTGATGCATTAAAAGTATTTGGTTATGTAGAAAATATTGATGAACTATTCCGTGTTACTTCTTGTATGATTACAAAGCCAGGCGGTATTACGTTAAGTGAAGCGGCAGCATTGCAAGTACCTGTCATTTTATATAAGCCTGTTCCAGGACAAGAAAATGAAAATGCGATGTACTTTGAAAGAAAAGGGGCTGCAGTTGTCATTCGTGATGATAGTGAGGTTTTTGCAAAAACAGAGGCGTTATTACAAGATGATATGAGGCTTCTTCAAATGAAAGAAGCGATGAAAAGCATTTATCGTCCAGAGCCAGCTGATCATATTGTGGATACAATTTTGGCAGAAAACCATGTAGAACCGAATCATATACCTATTAAATCACCTGCTCTTGCACAATCATTTACTTAATATGAAACCCTCTTTTGTATGTTTAAAGAGGGTTCTTTATTATTTTCGAAGATAAAGACTTATCCACATAAAGAGTGCGCTTTCATTAAACAGTAAAGTCGGAATATTAACAACTATATCCACATTATCCACAATTTTTAGAAAAATATCCACAATTCTAACATTTGATGTGCGTTACGATATATAAACTGGTGAAAGGTTTGCCTAATTTATTCACAATTCTATAAATTATGTGGATAACGTTATCCACATAAAAAAGGTTCCTTATTTATAAGGAACCTTTTTCCTACTCTATCACGTAGAAAAAATATGTAATGAGAATGAATAATTAGGGGGGGGAGAACTTCTAATTATTCATTCTCACTTTAAATACTTTTCGAGCGATAACCCGCTGCGCGATCTGCTTTACGAAATTCTCGTTGGTAGAGAACTTCTTGTGTACTAGATAATGCGTTTTTTGCTTTATCACGTTTCTTTTTATCCATTACAAATCACCTCGTGTCCTAAAGTCACTATTTATCGTTTCCAAAGACATGGGGTGATATACGTATATATCAAAATGTTAATGGTTAATTATTATTTCTGAAAATTTAGATTATGCTTCTTTTAAGTGATGAGAATCTTGGAACGTTGTATCTCGCATTGTAGCAAGTGTATATTGATCTTTTGGAATTTCATATAAGTTATATACTTCTTCATTTGCGTTAATTTCATCATAAACGGCTTTTCTTGTTTCGTTTGCTAGGTTTACATATTGTAATTTTTCTGCAGCTTTAATAGAACGAATATTTATTTTGCGAATACGCATAAAGATCGTTTCAATATCTAACTCGTAGAAAAGTTCGCTAAAAAATGAATCTTTTGCCAATTTATTGTAGCCTTTTCCGTGATAAGGTTTGCCAAGCCATGTTCCAAGGAATCCGGCTTTTTCTTGCACATCAAATAAAGTAATTGTTCCGATAGGGTTACCCCATTCATCTAAAATTGTGCGTGAAATTAATTCCCCACGCTCTTCAGCTTCAATCGTTTGTTTCGTTAAAAATAAATATTCCTCATAAGAATAAGCCTTTTGACGCACAAAAGGGAAGACAGCTGGATCCACCATTAACTCGTATAGAACGTGGCTGTCGTGTAAGTCGCGTTTTTTCAACATACTAACTCCTCCTCACACGAGGGTAGCATGACGAAAAAACACCCCACCCTCGAAATTTTTATATCAATCTTTAAAAAATTTCGGGGTGGGAATCGAACCCACTAGAACCAGTTTCTAACGCTGGTGGCGCACCATTTGCCTTCCCCATTCATCAATTTGAAAATGATAATCACGACACAAATTGATTATGGTTTCATTCAGTTTATAATCGTATAATACTTTATCTAGTCAAAAAAATAAACTAGTTTTTTTTATTTTTTTTGTAAATTATTTTTCCATCAATCATAGTTAGTACAGGCTTGGCTAAATAATGGAAAGGATGATGGGTCCAGAGCACAAGATCAGCGTCTTTTCCAGCCTCAATGCTTCCAATTCTATCCTCTAAACGTAAATTTCGCGCTGGAAATATAGTGATTCCTTCTAGTGCAGTTTTTTCGTCTAATCCTTCCCTTACTGCGACAGCAGCACAAACATTTAAATATTGAATGGGTGTATAGGGGTGATCTGTTGTGATGGAAACTTCCACTCCATTTTTTGATAATATATGGTAAGTATCCCATGTTTTATTTTTTAGTTCGATTTTAGAACGGCGTGTAAGCGTGGGGCCAACTGAAACCTTCAAATTGTGTTTTGAAAGTTCTTCAACAATAAAGTGTCCTTCTGTACAATGTTCAATACGTAAATCAAGATTGAACTCTGTTGCAAAGCGTAGAGCGGAACTAATATCATCTGCTCGGTGAGCGTGGATACGTACGGGTATTTCACGGCGTAATGCTTTTAAAATAGGAAGCATTCGAAAATCTGCTTCATGCCCGTAGTGCTGTGCTTCATAAAATGATTCCCGAAGTAATCCCATAATTCCCATACGCGTAATGGACTCTTTTGTTCCATTACTATGGACTTTTTTAGGATTTTCGCCAAAGGCAATCTTTAAGCCAGCAGGTTCTTGAATGATCATATGATCAATACAAGTTCCGGCTGTTTTTATTACACAAGTCGTACCACCGATAATGTTTTGACTTCCTGGCATAACGTGAACAGTTGTAATTCCATTTTGTACCGCATCTTTAAATGCAATATCCAAAGGGTGGATTCCGTCTAAAGAACGGATATGGGGTGTTGAAACTTCAGACGTTTCATTTGCATCATTGCCAGCCCAACCAGTACCTTCATCATAGAGACCAAGATGGGTATGGACATCAATAAATCCAGGTAAGAGATGAAGAGCACGTGCGTCTATAACTGTCATATCTTGAGTAGGTTGAATGGAAGGCTTGACCTCAGCAATTTTTTCTCCTATAACGAGTACATCCCCTTGAAATTTTTGGGATGTAATAGGATAGACAATGGCTTGTTTGAGCAATATTTTCATAGGTACCTCATTTCTGTTACTTTATAATGTTAATGGAATGTAAGGGAAAGTAACTGAAAGATTATTTGTGTAATAATGCTCCGGATGCTAGAAAATAAAAGTTTTGAAAGGGCCCTCTGTAAAACTGTGTTTTAGAAGTACTACATTGTATGCGAAAGTATATTTTGTAATGCATGGTCTATTGACGGAAATGTGTATTGATACCCATACTCAATTGCTTTACTAGGTAATACATGTTGCCCTTCTAGTACAAGTATGCTCATCTCGCCTAATAAAGCATGAAGCATAAATGAAGGGACAGGTAACCAATGAGGTTTTTTTATTATAGTTGCAATGATTTCTCCAAATTCCTTCATTCTTATAGGATCAGGAGCTGTAATGTTAAGAGGTCCATCAATTTCTTCTTTGTGTATGATGAAATCAATCATGGAAGCGACATCGTCTATATGAATCCATGATAACCATTGATTTCCAGATCCAACTGTACCTCCGATATAGAATTGATAGGGAAGTAGCATTTTTGGAAGGGCTCCTCCGTCTGGACCTAATACGACTCCGAATCTTGCGTAGATTGTCCGTATTCCGAGAGCACGTGCTTTAGATGCTTCTTGTTCCCATGAATATACTGTATTTGCTAAAAAGTCATTTCCAGGAGTCACATGCTGTTCTGTAAAAGACTCGGTTTCAGATGTTCCATAGTATCCAATTGCACTTGCGTTAATAAATGTGTGTGGTTTTGTAGGGAGTGCCTGCAATTGTTTAATGAGTCCTTTTGTTGTTTGAATTCTACTGTTTAAAATGACTTTCTTTTGTTTCTTTGTCCATCTACTATTAATAGACTCTCCAGCTAGATTAATAACTATATCAATAGAAGAGAGGGGGAAGGTTTGTAAATCTGGTGTCCATTGTACATACTGAAGGTTAGGATCGGAAGTTTCAGCAGTTTTTTTTCGTGAGAGAATATAAACAGTATATCCTTTTTGAATAAAAAAGGTAGAAAGGTATTTACCTATAAAGCCGGTACCACCAGAAATTGCGATTTTCACAATTATTTCCTCCTCATTATATATATTCTTGAAAAGCAAAAACGTTCCTCGACTATGTTAAAATAATAGAGAGGTGAGAGTATGGCTGTCATTACAAAAATAGAAGTACAAAAACGATCGAAAGAACGGTTTAATATTTATATCGATAAAGGTCAAGGTGAAGAATACGGATTTAGTGTGAATGAAGTAATCTTAATAAAACACGGATTACAAAAGGGCTTAGAAATTGATGAAATAGCGTTAGGAAATATTTTGTACAATGAAGAGGTACAGAAAGCATATTTACAAGCAATCTCCTATTTATCCTATCAAATGAGAACGAAACTAGAAATAGAAGATTTTTTACGAAAAAAAGAAGTGGGACAAGCCATCATCTCTGAAGTCGTTTCGAAATTATTACATGACCGATATATTAATGATAAAGAGTATGCTATTTTATATACGAGAACGCAAAGTAATGTGAATCGAAAAGGTCCAACGGTTATTAAAAGAGAGTTGTTAAATAAAGGTGTTCAGGATCTAATTATTACGCATAGTTTACAAGAATATCCGAAGGAAAAGCAAATTGAGAATGCTTTAATTCTTATAGAAAAGAAGAAAAAGTCTTATCAAAAGCATTCGTTTTTACAAATGAAGCTAAAATTAGACGAAATGCTTGTTCGTAAAGGATATTCTAGAGATGTGATTCAAATTTGTTTAGAAGAATTGAAAGACGAAAAAGATGACGAAAAGCAACAAGAAGCGTTACACTATCATGGGAACAAATACTATGAGAAATATAAGAAGTATGATGGATGGACGTTTGAAAATAAGATGAAACAAGCGTTATATCGTAAAGGATTCTCTATTGATGAGATAGAGATATTTTTGCAAATGAAACGTGAAGAGGGATGAGGGAATAAAATGAATATGCCAAAACGCTACAGTGAAATGACACCATATGAGCTAAGGGAAGAAATTGGGGTTTTGAAAGAGCAAGCAATAAAAGCTGAGCAACTTGGAATTGTAAATGAGTTCGATGTATTAATGCGAAAGATAGCAATGGCTCGCGCTTATATGACTGACATAAACAAATTCCATATTGGTGAAACGTATGAATTAGTAGAAGAACCTGGTATATTATTTGAAATTACGTATTTCAATGGGGTATTTGCTTGGGGACATAAGCAAAATGATAATGAAGAGATAGGAATACCGATTTCTTTATTACAAGAAAAATAAAAACCAGAGAGCGAATATCTCTCTGGTTTTCATCTTTGGTAGGCGTTACAGGAGATAGGAGATTCTAAAATTGGCGTTTTTTACATTCATTCGCCAAGATAATGAGAGACTGGGTTTGTTGCGTCTGTCCGTTAACTTGCGCTTTTGCATGTTTCGGACGAGTCCACGTATGGTTAAATAATTCAGAACGACTATCTAAGCGATCACGGTAGCTCATCTTTATCACCTCGTGTAGGAAGTTAAGTTACTTTGTTACTACTCTTCCTGCTGATTTGCAGCACGCATACGTTCTTGTGGGTGCGTGTTAATTGTGCCGTTAGGTCGCTTCGAAGCGAAGCGTGATTTCGCTTTCGGTTGACCGTCGATTTTGCTGTTGTTTTTTGACTCAGACCAAAATTCGGCTTGTTTACCCATTGCGAACGCCCTCCTCATCATCAGTTGATACCTCTTGAAGAAGTATCAATTATAGAATGTGCAAAATAGAAGAAACTATCCTTTAGAAATGAAGGGATAATTAGGTAAAGGAGATTAGAACATGAATGATATTTATGAAGCATTAACGAAAGAACTATTAGACAAAAATGACAAGCTTTCTTATGCACAAGCGCGTGCTTGGGTTGAATTACTGTGGGAAGATTTTCAAACGACTTATGCGAAATCAGGTCGTTATCAAGGAGAAGAAATGACTGAACAAGTTGTGCGATCATGGATTAATAATCATGGAGGACGCCTTCATGAAATGCGTACAAATAATCCGAAATATAGCCATCTAATCAATCAAGAAGATCATTTGAAACATTAAAAAAAGCGACTGAAGTCGCTTTTTTTAATGTGGAAGTAACTCCAGTTTTTTTCGAAGTTTTTCTTCACTAAAAATCCATCCTGTATAGGAACTAATAATATTTAAATTATGATCGAGTTGAACGATCGCAACGAATGGATAATAGTCTTTACTACGATATCGCAAATCAATGAATCGAACTTCATAATAATGATCATAATCGAAAATGTCCCAGCGATATACAGGGGAGAAAGATAAAAATGCTGAGATGTTTTCATCTTGTTTAGCTGCGCGCATAATAGCATTATCTGGGAACGGTACCCGATCGAACTTATCATAGATCATAATGTTACCACGATGCCATCTAGCAACGTAGTAATAATCGGTTGTAACGACTGCTAAATGATAATGATAAAATCGATAAGAAGGAGAAATGATTATCTTCTCAACATTTTTGAAACGTTTTTGTACAACACTTCTTATATTTCTATGCATCATAATCCGTCCGATGTAGTAAACAATCATTAATATATACGCTGCTAAGGCAGTATATCCTTTATGGGAACCTACGAGCATACAAGCAATTGCGAGTATATGGATAAAGAAAATGACGGTATCAAATGTATTAATGATGCCGAGCGCTACCCATTTTTTTGTGAAGGGCCGTAATGCTTGTGTACCGTAGGCATTAAAAATATCTACAAAGACATGAAGAAAGACGGCAATAAAGGACCAAAGTAGTAGATGCAAATATGGAGCGTCTGAAAAGAAGGCGAAAGAGATGCCACTTATAAGGAAAGACCAAAGAATCACTGCAGGAATGGAATGAGTAATCCCACGATGATTTCTTATATATTTAGCGTTATTACGCAATTTTAAAACTGTATCGATGTCAGGAATATTGGAGCCGGCAATTGTAGCAAGCATAACTGCTTGTGGCCCAATATCACTTTGTGCTATGGCTGGATCTAACGTGGCCAAACTGCCTAGAGTAACGCCCATAACAAGGTGAGTGGCTGTGTCCATAGAAATCCACCTCCGTTTTTTATTAATGTAACTCTTTTTATTCGATACCTCAAGTCCTTTGCCTTCTATTTCCTATGTCATCTTACTTAAATTTTTTCCTAAAATCTTTATAATAGTACTTATATGCAAAAAAATGAGGGGGACCAAGTTTGACACTTGAAATATTAAATAATTTTAACATAGAGCAGTTTCAAAATGATTTAATTGGTTGGTTTGAAAAAGAGCAACGCGACTTACCGTGGCGTAAAAATAAAGATCCATACCGTGTTTGGGTTTCGGAAATTATGTTGCAGCAAACTAGGGTAGAAGCTGTAAAACCATATTACGCAAATTTCATGGGGAAGTTTCCTACTCTAGAAGCTTTGGCAAATGCTGATGATGAAGAAGTGTTAAAAGCATGGGAAGGTTTAGGCTATTATTCTAGAGCGCGAAATTTACATGCAGCCGTAAAAGAAGTAAAAGAAGTATATGGCGGGATTGTACCAAGTGATGTAAAGAAGATTGAGAAATTAAAGGGAGTCGGTCCCTATACAAAAGGTGCTATTTTAAGTATCGCATATGGTATACCAGAGCCGGCAGTTGACGGAAATGTTATGCGTGTATTATCTCGCATTTTATCAGTATGGGATGACATTGCAAAACCAAAAACGAGAAAAGTGTTTGAAGAGATTGTGCGTGAAATTATTTCGGCTGAAAATCCATCTTATTTTAATCAAGGTTTGATGGAATTAGGAGCATTGATTTGTATTCCTAAAAATCCAGCATGCTTACTTTGTCCTGTACGTGAGCATTGCAGGGGATATGCTGAAGGTGTTCAAAAGGAATTACCAGTAAAAAGTAAAGCGAAAGCCCCTACGATGGTACCGATCGTTGCAGGAGTACTTCAAACTGAAGATGGTCGTTACGTCATTAATAAACGTCCAAGTACCGGTTTATTAGCTAACATGTGGGAGTTTCCGAATATTGAACTTGGCGAAGGGATTCGAAGTCAGAAAGAACAGCTTACAGATTATATGAAAGAAAAATTTGAGCTCTCGATTTCTATTGATGAATACGCAATGAATGTACAACATACATTTACACATCGCACATGGGATATATTCGTATTTTACGGAAAAGTAACTGGTGATATCGTTGAAACAGATACATTGAAATTTGTATCGAAAGAAGCATTTGAGCAGTTACCTTTCTCTAAATCACATCGTACGATTTATGAGAATTGTGTTGAGAAAATTACAATGCAATAAAGTGAAACTTTAATCAGTGGGGGTTTTCTTCATCCCCACTGATTATCAACCCTCACCAATCGGGCTTTAATGGGCAGCCTTACCCCCACCTCACTTCTTTGCTTTCGCTGCATTTTGAGGTGGGGGTCTTACTGCCCATTAAAGCGGGATAAACAAAAAAAGTGTTCCCAGGTTGGGAACACTTTTTTAATCGTAAGAAATTTTTGTCCCATGAGTCCAACTAGCATCACCTTCTTGTAAGCCGCCTCTTGATTCAATTTCTATTACAATTTCTTTGTAGATACTTTGACCTTCTGCATTTAAATACGGCAAAATCTGTTGTAATGAATGATGAAAATAAGCCAATTCATCTTCTTTCCACTCACTTTTTGAAACCATCGTTAGTTCAGTCATATCGCGTCCTACATACATATTCCCACCTCCATTTTCTATAGTTTGAATGAGTAACAAGAGATATATGCGGAATTTTTTCAAAAGAAAATTACGGATAGCTTCTAGTTGAATTGGTTACATTATTGATTGTGGAGGTGAGAAAGATGAGTAAAAAACAACAAGGTTATAACAAGGCAACTTCTGGTGCTAGCATTCAAAGTACAAATGCTAGTTATGGTACAGAGTTTTCAACTGAAACAGATGTGCAAGCAGTAAAACAAGCAAACGCACAATCAGAAGCGAAGAAAGCACAAGCTTCTGGTGCACAAAGTGCAAACGCTAGTTATGGTACTGAATTTTCAACTGAAACAGACGTGCATGCTGTGAAAAAACAAAATGCACAATCAGCTGCAAAACAATCACAATCTTCTAGTTCAAATCAGTAATGAAAGAAAAACACTTCTCTAATTCGAGAGAAGTGTTTTCTTTGTGCTTTGGTCATGGGAATGAAAATAAAACGAACGACATAACTTCTAATAAGTCAACAAATGTAGTCAAAGGAGAAGGAAGTTAAAGATTAGAAATATGTAATGAGGAATAATAAATGATAAATAAGTCCAAAAGGGGGTAAGTAATGAACGATTTTGATAAGTTGGTAGGAGAGCAATTGGAAACGATGGATGAGTTGTTGAAGTTACAAGCTCACCTAGAGAAGTATCAGCAAATTGAAATGAGCGAAAAGGATACGTGCGATAAAAAGGAATTACATTTTATCCGCCAAGAAATATATAGAACAGAATTAGCGCTCAAGCTATTACATGAGAAATTTGAAGAGCAAACAAATAGTGTGATTCAATCTTTTGAAACTGAAAAAATGATTTCAAATTTAGGATAAGATATATTGTTGCCTTTAGGTGAAAGGTCCTTCTGTACATGGAAATGAGGAAGGACTTTTTTTATTCTCATTTCTTCCTTTATAAAATGTTAAGCGAAGATCCTTGTTTCTTAATAGGATTAAGGATATCGTATTCAGTGTAAAATATAGAGTCTTATCGCTTTAGTTTTAAAATTTCGACAAAAAAGTTATAATAGAAAAAAAGTGAATGCAGTTCAAAGGGCATTTGCAGTTGAAGGAAGGGAGCATATATGGGATTTCCCAAAGAAGGAGAAAAAGTACAAATACATAGTTATAAACATAATGGCTCCATTCATAGAATGTGGGAAGAGACAACGATTTTAAAAGGGACACAAAGTCTTGTGATCGGAGCAAATGATCGTACAGTAGTGACAGAATCAGATGGCCGAACATGGATTACTCGTGAACCAGCAATTTGTTATTTTCATGCAAACTACTGGTTTAATGTGATTGGAATGTTAAGGGAAGAGGGCGTATATTATTATTGTAATTTAAGCTCACCTTTTGCATATGATTCTGAAGCGTTAAAGTATATTGATTATGATTTAGATATTAAAGTGTATCCAGATATGACATATACACTTTTAGATGAAGATGAATATGAAAAACATAGTCAAATTATGCAATATCCACCTGTAATTGATACGATTTTAAAACGAAATGTAGCACAACTAACACAATGGATTCATCAAAGAAAAGGGCCATTCGCACCAGACTTTGTAGATATGTGGTATGAGAGATATTTAATGTACAGAAATTAAAACAAACCTGCAGGGGATTTCCCCGCAGGTTTGTCCTATTAGAGGGGGGATTATGTGCAAGGTATAAAAAGATATTTGCAATTTGTTAAACCATATCGATGGCTTATTGCTATTACGATTATGATTGGTCTAGTTAAATTCGGCATCCCGCTCATTATGCCGTGGTTATTAAAGTATATTATTGATGATGTCATTCAGGGCGGAGGGTCACTTCAAGATAAGACGTCCCAACTAGTAACAGCGATTGGGATTGCCTTTTTTATTTTTGCAGTGTTAAGACCACCGATTGAATATTATCGTCAATATTTTGCGCAGCGTATCGCAAATACAATACTATATGATTTGCGAAAACATATTTTTGGTCATTTACAAAAGTTGAGTTTACGTTATTATTCGAATACAAAAACAGGGGAGATTATTTCGCGTGTCATTCATGATGTAGAACAAACGAAGGATTTTGTAATTACTGGTTTGATGAATGTTTGGTTAGACACGGCAACAATTGCTATCGCTATCATTGTTATGTTTTCTATGAATATAAAATTGACATTTGTTGCGCTATTAATTTTACCTATTTATGTAGTGGCAGTGAAATATTTTTTCGGGCGTCTTCGAAAATTGACGAAAGAGCGTTCACAAGCGTTAGCAACGATGCAAGGGTATTTACATGAACGTATTCAAGGGATGCAAGTGACACGTAGCTTTGCATTAGAAGAGTATGAAGGGAAGCAATTTGAAAAAAGAAATAATGAATTTTTGACGAAAGCGTTAACACATACGAGTTGGACGGCGAGAACATTTTCGGCAGTAAATACGTTAACAGATTTAGGGCCGTTACTCGTGATTGGTTTTGCGGCGTATGAAGTGATTCAGGGGCAGTTAACCTTAGGAACTATGGTTGCCTTTGTTGGATATATGGATAGTTTGTATAGTCCACTTCGCCGCCTTGTCAATTCCTCTACGACATTAACACAGTCTTTTGCATCGATGGATCGGGTGTTTGAACTATTAGATGAAAAATACGATATTGTGAATGTGCCAAGTGCGGTACAAACGAAAAAATTAAATGGTGAAGTGATATTTGATAATGTATCTTTTCGTTACAATTCGGATGAAAAAGAGGTATTACATAACCTTTCGTTAACTATGTTACCAGGAGAGAAGGTAGCACTTGTAGGAGCGAGTGGGGGAGGGAAGTCATCTCTTGCTAGTTTAATCCCGCGTTTCTATGATGTCTCTTCAGGCACAGTTTATGTAGATGGGATAGATGTTAGAAAGTATGATATGAGAAATTTACGTAGTCATATTGGAATTGTACTGCAAGATAATTTGTTATTTAGCGATACAATCGGGGCAAATATTTTATATGGGAATCCGAAAGCTACAGAGGAAGAAGTAATTGCAGCTGCCAAAGCTGCGCAAATTCATGATTTTATTATTGAGTTACCTGATGGTTATGATACTGTCGTCGGGGAACGCGGTGTGAAGTTATCTGGTGGGCAAAGGCAACGTGTAGCGATTGCACGCGTGTTTTTAAAGAATCCATCGTTACTTATATTAGATGAAGCGACTTCCGCTTTGGATCTAGAAAATGAACGATATATTCAAGAGGCGCTTCAAACGTTAGCTGCTGATCGAACGACGATCATAATTGCACATCGATTGGCGACGATTACGCATGTGGATACGATTATTTACATTGAAGATGGTGAAATTAAAGAAACAGGATCTCATGAAGAATTAATGAAAAAAAGAGGATATTACCACAATTTATATCAACTTCAACATATAACAGAAACAGCTCCTTTAGCGTAAAAGGAGCTGTTTTTTATTCGTCTTCTTTTTTATCATCGATTTTGAGTTCTGCTTCTGGTTTATGGTATGTGTAGAAGCTATCCACAAGTAAATCTAAATGCTCTACTTCTTCACTATAGTTAATAATAGCAGAAATAAGAGGGAAGAGATGTAGCCATGTTTTATATGCCTCTTCATCATCCTTGTTTTGATATTCCATAAAGATATCAATTAATTCCTGTTTACCTGTTTCAACTTCATCAAGCATTTCAACAGATTGTTGTTTTTTTGCTTTACCAATAAATTTTAATAAAACTTGTTCATGATAATGTGTTAATGAATCAAGTTCGTTCTGAATAGATTCCTGGAATTCTTCTGGCATATAGCGCAGTTCGTTTTCAGTACGATGTAATGATTTTAACGTACTTAAAGCACGACTTGTCGTCGCTAACATTTGTCTGAATAAAACAAGCTTACGAATTTTTGCGAACTTTACTTTTTTCGTATAGCTTCTTTCTTCTTTATACAGCAAATAGTAATGGTTTAGTTTGATCATTTTTTCTTTCATACGATCAATATCAGTTTTTAATGTTGTAAAATCAGAAGCTTGCCTGCTATTCATTCGAATCCATTTTACAATTTCTTCGGTATTATCAACGATGCGATGATATAACTTTGTTTCGTATTTTGGCGGCATAAACACTAAATTTACAAGTGAAGCCGCAATAATTCCAACCATAATCGTCGCAAATCGAAGTAAGGCAAAACTAAAGAAATCTTCACCTTGATACTCCATAATAGCGATAACTGTTACTAAAGCAATTGATATTGTGTTTTCTAATCGTAATTGCAATGTAAGAGCAATTACTAATATACATGTTAATCCAATAATAAAAGGATTATGTCCAAAAGCAGTAGCGAATGCGATAGCGAATACCGCACCAATGACGTTTGCTTGAATTTGTTCAAGTGCAGTTAAATACGAACGGTATACAGACGGTTGAACAGCGAAGATAGCTGAGATTCCCGCAAATACTGGACTCGGTAAGTTAAGTAAAATACAAGCAAATAAAGCTAATGTGATGGCAATACCCGTTTTTAAAATGCGAGCACCAAGTTTCATACCCTTAATAAGATCCTTTCTCTTGTCATAATGAATGTACAACATGATACTATACATTCATTACAATATGTTAGCAAGTGATATTTTAGTGACGTTAATAAGAAATTAAGATTCATTTTATACTTTTTCCTAATTCTTTTTAAACATCAATTTTTAGTAAAAAAACCTGCTGAATTTCAGCAGGTTTCAAATTGTTACTATAGATTACTATGAGAAGTGTACTTCGTCAATTTTTTTCTTGAAGATGAAAATTTGGCATATCACTCTGTTGAGATAGATGGATCAGCCTGCTCTTTTTTCGGGATGATTTCAAAAAACTGTTGCTGCATATCATCGAATAACGGTGTCAATAAAGCAACTTCCTCGTATTGCTCATGTTCATTTAATACACGGATATAATCTAGTAATAACTCGGTCACATCTTGCACACCATTTTTACTAAGTGGTTGTAATGTAACATTTGCTCCTTTTGCGATTCTTCTTTTTAAGGCCTGTTCTGTTAAACCTAAGCTTGAATCATGGCGTAAATAAACAACACCGCCAGTCATACCAGCACAAATCCATGGACCAGGATCTCCTAAAACAAGCGCGCGCCCATTTGTCATATATTCAAAAGCGAAACCTTTAATATTAGAGTATGCTCCTATATTCCCTTGTTCTTTTTCGCGGAGTGGCTTTATCATGCGTCCGCCAATTATCATGTCTGCTCCAGAGAGGCGAATGCCAGCGCGAGCATCAGCGTTACCTTGAACGTATAGCGCCCCTTTTTGTGCACCGTATCCAAAACCTTTTCCGACAGAACCGTTATAATATAGACCGTCTTTTCCTTTTGCTTTTGTTATATAAATACCACCACCAAAGGAGGTTTTACCAATACCATCTTGTGCGCCGCCGTTTACGTGTATAAATAAGTTCTCACTATTGTAAGCACCTAATCCATTTCCAGGAATCGAGCCATTCGTATACTTTAATGTAAGTGGTTCAAGCTTCGTGTCTTCATATAATTTACTACGAACGCGATAACAAGATTCTAGACCACCCATAACGCGTTGCTCTACGCCAACGCCTACTAATTCTTTTGAATGAGGAGAATGAATTGTTTCAAATTGTTTTTCTAGTACGTGTTCTGTTTTTGTACCAGATGGATGTTCTATCGTTTGTAGTAAATTACATAAGTTTAATAAATTTTTGCCTCGAACTTGTTCTAATAAATCGGAACGCCCGACAATTTCTTGTAAATTTGTATAGCCGAGATTTCCTGTTAATCGTTTTAGTTCTTCGCCAAAAGTAGTGAATAAATGTAATAATCCAGCCACGGCGCTTTCTAATTCACGCGGGACGAAGCGGCGTAATCCGTGTTCTTTCGCTTGAGCTTCAGATTCAATCTGTGTTGCGATTCCAACGTGGCAAGTATCTAGATGACATCCGCGGCAAGTTGTACAGCCAATTGCAATCATGGATAATGTACCAAATCCAATGCGGTTTGCTCCAAGGAGCATAATTTTCAAGGCATCATTCACACTTCGAATACCACCATCAGCCCAAATTTCTACTTTATGTCTCATATTTGCTTCTAATAAAGCATTGTGAGCGGCTTTCACACCAATTTCTACAGGAAGCCCTACATGTTGCAATGCGTGAATACGTGCGGCACCTGTACCACCATCAAATCCGCTAATGTTAATAAAATCAGCACCAGCTTTAGCGATACCGACAGCAATTGTTCCAATGTTAGGGACGACAGGAACTTTTACAGCTACTTTTGCAAGCTGATTAGCCGTTTTAATTTCTGTAATCATTTGAGCCAAATCTTCAATGGAATAAATATCATGGTTGTTAGAAGGTGAAATTAAATCAGAGCCAATTGTAGCATTACGCGCTTCAGCGATTTTGGCTGTTACTTTTGAACCTGGCAAATGTCCACCTTCACCAGGCTTGGCACCTTGCCCAATTTTTATTTCAATTAAGTTTGATGAATTGAGTAGTTCGGCGTTTACGCCAAATCGTCCGGACGCGATTTGTTGTCCACGTGTATGTGGATATTTTCCAATCATATCTTTAATTTCGCCGCCTTCACCGTTCAAACTAATCATATTTAGCTGATCAGCTGCTTCTGCATATGCACGAAAGGCAATTTCATTTTGAGAACCGAATGACATGGAACTAATAATAAATGGTAAATCATGATTTTGAATACTGATGGACACTTCTTCAGCCGGAACGACATGTTTTGTTTCTTTCGTTTGAACAAGATGTCTAATTGCGATTGGGTTATTTTCTTCTAATTCACTTAATTTTTCACGGTAATCATCATAAGAGTTTCCCTTTGCAACATCGCCGATTGCTTTCCAAATTCGCGGGAATATATGAAAAGATTTTCGCATTCTAACTTTAGGATTGTTATAATCGTTCGCTCGCATTTGTGCATCTTCAGCAAGTGATTCAAGAGAAAAAGCTAAATCATTTGAACCTAAGAAATTTGTAATTTGCAATATATTTGCGATTTCTTCATGTAACCCGATAGAAGAATAGAGGCGACCGTAACCACGCAATTCATGAATTCCAATTGTTGAAATGACTTTTTCCAGTCCTTTATTAAGTGCATGATATAAATTCGTAATTGGTGTTTTTGTCCCATCATTTACGGTTGCAAATAGTAAATATGGATTGATACTATCTGCTCCTAATCCATACAGTGTGACGATATCGTGTAAGGAGCGAAGGGCACCAGAACGTATAACGAGAGAGCAGTTTCGGCGTAATTTATTTTCGCTTAATACATGATGTACTTTCGCGGTAACTAAATGCGGATCAATCCATAATCGTCCATTTAGGTGAGCGTCAGCATCGTCTATTAATAATAGGGAAGCTCCATCGTTCACGGCTGTTATCGCTTCAGAACTAATTCGACTTAAGGCACATTGTAAAGTTTCTGCCTGACTGAATGTAGCAGAGATTGTAGCGATAGAGCTATGAGTATTGAATAGTTGTATAAGTTGCTCGTACGTAATTGTGTGTAATTCTTCTACAATAGATTGTGCTACACTTCCTTCTAAAATGATTGGGGAAAGCATCTCAACTACAAATGGCTGTTTAGCATCAGCCAATAAACTTGGACGTTTGCCAAGTATCGTTCGGGTGGAGAAGTGTTCAACTTCTCGATCGCGATCGATTGCTGGATTTGTAACAACAGCTACACTTTCCTTAATGAAGTCAGCGATATTTCGTCTATCAGTATCAAGTGCAGCGAGTGGTGAGTCATGCCCAAGTGAGCGAATTGGTTCAACACCTTTTGTTGCCATCTGTTCAAGAAGCTGAATATGTTCACGATCCCATCCGAAAGCAACGTATTGTTTTGTGTCAACTTGCATAGAATCACATAATCCTTGGATTTCTTTCGTTTCAGGGGTAGATAAGTTTAAATGATAATCTTTAGTATCCACTCGTTCTTTAAAACGGTCATATACTTGAGCTTGGTATTTGTCATATTCATAAAGAACAAGCTCATCTTGTTCATTCCACTTTAGTCCGACTTTTTCCCCTGGAGCGAGTGGTTTTGGTTCTGCTACATATTCAGTTGGGGATACAACTCCAGGTTCAGAAGAGAAAATATAAGAGCTTTCTGTCTCTACTTTCCATACTGGTCGTAGCCCGAGGGAATCCACGCTGAAAACAGCTTCATCTTTATAACGTGAAATAATGCCAGCTGGACCTTGTGCAAAATGGCCCCATGCTTCACGTATATACGTATATAAATCTTGTAAATGTGGTTCATAAAGTTTAATTTCATTAATAATTGGCGGGAATAGTATATCCATTGCTTCAAATAAACTGTAGTTGTATTGAACAAGTAGAGTTTCTAAGGTGCGGTTTAAATCTTGGGAGTCACTGCCCCCAGCAGTAAGTGGAACGTGAATCATTTCAGCTTGATCGCGTAATTTAGCAATTGTGTTAATTTCACCATTATGTCCGAGGATACTAAATGGTTGTACACGAAAGAAGTTAGATAATGTATTAGTAGAATAGCGATTATGTCCTAGTGTCATAGTTGAAGCAATAAGTGGGTGTTGTAAATCATTGTAATAGGCAACAAGTGTATCCCCAGCACCGAGAACTTTATATACAACGTGATCACGACTTAAGGAAGCAACATGAATCGCTTCATTTTCTTCTATTTTTATCGTTACTGTAAATAATGTTTGCTCAATATTTGTAACTTCATTTTCTGCGATAAGAGCAACTTGCCAAAATAAAGGTTCTTCTTGTTTACCAAGTGGACCGAGTGCATCGGAGTTGATTACATCATCACTTTCGAAAAGAATTGCAAAGTTTTCGTTATTTAGTTGTGTACGAATATGATTTTTTAAATTAACTATATTTTCGTTTTTGTTTAGAAAAAAATGTCCAACGATAAAGTGGGGATGATCCACGATCGTTGGATTATATCCGCTACTTTTTAATTTTTCATTCCAAAGTGATTTTGGTACATCAATGTGAATACCGATTCCATCGCCTTCGCCATTAATGAAACCAGCTCTATGATTCATTTTGACGAGCGATTGTATGCAAAGGTCAATATTTTCTTTTGTAGGAATTTTTCGTTTCTCCATAACGGAAACGATTCCACACGCATCGTGTTCCGCATTTTTGTAATCTCGAAATAAAGACGGTGTCCATGTGTTTGTTTTATTGAGCATCCGTCAATCCCCCCTCTTATGAAAGTTTGAATAATCTTACTATTTGAGGCGTGAGCAGCCTTGTATACAAAAGATAGTAAGGATATAAAATAAAATTAAACAGATAATTATGAATAATTATACTATTAATGAGGGATTTATGAAATAGAAAAAAGGAAAAAAGAAAGGTGTGCTTTCTTTTTTCCTTTTAATGGCGGGATTATTTATTGTTTGCTAAAGCAGCAAATGCTCTACCTACAGCTTCAATTGTATATTCAATATCTTCTTTTGTATGTTCTGTCGTTAAGAACCATGCCTCGTATTTAGAAGGTGCTAAGTTAATTCCTTCTTGCAGCATAAGCTTGAAGAATTTACCGAACATTTCTCCGTCTGTATCTTGTGCTGCATCGTAATCTTCAATTGTATTTGTTGTGAAGTATACAGTTAAAGCGCCTTTTAGGCGGTTTAATGTAATATCGATATTATGTTTTTCAGCCTGCTCTAAAATTCCTTTTTCAAGCATTGCACCAAGTTCATCTAATTTTTCATAAAGCCCTTCTTGTTGAAGAACTTCTAGACAAGCAATACCAGATGCCATAGAAGCAGGATTTCCTGCCATTGTACCAGCTTGATATGCAGGTCCAAGAGGGGCAACTTGTTCCATAATTTCTTTCTTACCACCGTAAGCACCGATTGGAAGTCCGCCGCCAATAACTTTACCAAGCGCTGTTAAGTCTGGTGTTACGCCAAGTAAGTCTTGAGCACCACCGTACATGAAGCGGAAAGCAGTAATAACTTCATCATAAATTACTAGTGCACCAGCTTCGTGAACAAGTTCATTCACTTTCTCAAGGAAGCCAGGTTTTGGCTCTACAATACCGAAGTTTCCAACGATTGGTTCTACAAGAATAGCTGCTACTTCATGTCCCCATTTATCTAATGCTTCTTTTAAAGTTTCTACATTATTAAATGGAACGGTAATAACTTCTTGAGCGATACTTTGTGGTACACCCGCTGAGTCAGGAGTTCCTAGTGTAGAAGGGCCAGATCCAGCTGCTACAAGTACTAAATCAGAATGACCGTGGTAACAACCAGCGAATTTCATAATTTTTGTGCGGCCTGTGTAAGCGCGAGCGACACGAATTGTTGTCATTACAGCTTCAGTACCAGAGTTTACGAAGCGAACTTTATCTAATGCAGGCATTGCTTCTTTTAACATTTTTGCAAATTTTACTTCTAGCGCTGTTGGAGTTCCGTAAAGTACACCATTTTCAGCAGCTGTTGTAATTGCTTTCGTAATGTGCGGGTGAGCATGTCCAGTAATAATAGGACCGTATGCTGCTAAATAATCGATATATTTATTTCCGTCTACATCCCAGAAATAAGCACCTTTTCCACGTTCCATAGCAACAGGAGCGCCGCCGCCAACTGCTTTAAAAGAACGAGAAGGACTATTAACACCGCCAACGATATGTTCTAAAGCTTCTTTATGTAATGCTTCTGATTTTGTGAATTTCACTACCATTCATCTCCTTACAAAAATCTATGTATTATTCTAACATGTTTTTCGAAAAGACGTATTGTTTGTGATAGAGAAGGCAGTTGGGTAAACTATTCGTTGTGACATTTAGGAAGGGGGTCCGGTTATGAAATCGGTAATTGAGGTACAAGGGTTACGTAAAGAATTTACAGCCTATTCAAGTCGTCCAGGTTTAAAGGGTGCATTTCGCGATTTATTAAATCGTAATTATAAAATAGTACCAGCAGTAAATGATGTATCTTTTACTGTGAAACAAGGTGAAATGGTTGGATATATCGGTGAGAACGGTGCCGGTAAATCAACGACAATTAAAATGCTTACGGGAATTTTGACTCCGACATCAGGAGACATTTTAGTAAATGGGATGAACCCACATAAGCAGAGGGAAGAATTTGTAAGAACAATTGGTGTTGTTTTCGGTCAACGCTCGCAGCTTTGGTGGGATATTGCCGTGCAAGAATCGTTTCGTTTATTAAAAAAAGTGTACGGTGTCTCAGACGCTCAGTATAAGGAACATATGGAGCACGTAATCGAAACGTTAGATATTGGTCCTTTGTTAGACAAGCCAGTTCGAAAGTTATCTTTAGGTCAAAGAATGCGTTGTGAATTAGCGGCGGCATTAATTCATAATCCACCGTTATTATTTTTAGATGAACCAACAATTGGGCTAGATGTACTTGTGAAATTGAAAATACGTGAATTTTTAAAAGAAATGAATGAACGTTATAAAACAACAATTTTATTAACAACCCATGATATTACTGATATTGAAGCATTATGTGAGCGCGTTATCATGCTGGATGAAGGCAATATTATGTATGACGGTTCTTTACATAATCTTCGTACGCAGTGGGGAGCAGAGAAAGAAATACATTTTCAGTTTGTCGCACCAGTTTCTTATCAGGATTTATCAATGGTTATGCCAGATAGTCATGTCGTTTGGTCGAAAGCGAAAGAGGAAAACGCGTGGATTGCCAAAATACCGAATGAAGAAGTTATTATTTCAATGCTTATTTCTAAAGTGGTACAAGCCTTTCAAATTAAAGATTTAAAAATTAACGAAGTGTCTACAGAGGAAATTATTCGTAACATTTATGAGGAAGGTATTAAACATGGGTAAGTACATTGAAATGATTCGAATTCGCTTTTTAATGATGCTTGCGTATCGTACAAACTACTATAGCGGGATTTTAATTTATACAATTAATATCGGCGCATATTATTTTTTGTGGCAAGCAATTTATAGCGGAAAAGAGAATATTGAAAGTTTATCTATTTCGCAAATGACTACGTATATCGCAATTGCGTGGATGGCACGTGCTTTTTATTTTAATAATATAGACAGGGAAATTGCGATGGAGATTCAAGAAGGACGTGTAGCGGTAGAACTGATACGTCCATATAACTATTTAGGGATGAAAGTGATGCAAGGTCTTGGTGAAGGAATATTTCGCTTTGCCTTCTTTTCAATTCCGGGTATGGTCATTGTTACCCTATTGTTTTCATTGCAAATTACAACGAACTTTCAAACGTGGTTATATTTCTTCTTATCATTAATATTTAGTTTTATTATTAATACACAAATTAATTTAATGACGGGAATGCTCACATTCTTCTTATTTAATAATAGCGGAATTATGTATGCAAAACGTGTTGTTATTGATTTGTTTTCAGGTCTATTATTACCAATTAGTTTTTATCCGTTATGGGCCCAAAAGGCAATGATGTTTTTACCGTTTCAGGCTATTAGTTATATTCCGAGTATGATTTTCTCAGAAGGTATACTAGGAAGTAAATTGTATGAGGCATTATTATTCCAAGTAATTTGGGCCATTGTACTTATTATTCCGATTGTACTCATGTGGAGAACGGCGAGAAAACGTCTAATTGTACAAGGGGGATGATGAGATGATATATATAAAACTATTTTTGCAATATGCAAGTCAATATATAAAAACAAAATTGGAGTATCGGGGCGATTTTATCGTTGGATTACTTTCTGATTTATCACTACAGGCTGTTAATTTAATCTTTATTCTTGTTGTGTTTGGACATACGCAAGCATTAAAAGGTTGGAGTAGAGAAGAAGTCATCTTTATTTATGGTTTCTTTTTAGTGCCGTTTGCCATTTTCTCAGCTTTCTTTAACATATGGGACTTTAATGATCGTTACATTATTAAAGGAGAAATGGATCGCATATTAACGAGACCGATTCATAGTTTATTTCAAATTATTTTAGAAAGAATGGAGCTTGAATCTTTAATTGGAGCGATTACGGGAATGATTGTAATGGGCTACGCAGCAGTGGAGTTGCAATTATCTTTTTACTGGTACGATATCTTCTTATTCTTGTTGATGGTAGGAGGGGGCGCACTTGTATACGGAGGAATATTTGTTACGCTTGCAAGTCTTGGTTTTTGGTCGGACGCGAAAAGTTCGATTATGCCGCTAATGTATAACATAGGGAATTATGGCCGCTATCCTGTTAATATTTATAACCGTGTGATTCGCTTCATTTTAACGTTTGTCCTACCATTTGCGTTTGTCGGAGTGTATCCAGCAGCGTACTTTTTAAGAAAAACAGAGTGGAATAGCTATGCATTTGCAACACCGCTCGTTGGTGTTATCTGTTTTACGATTGCAATTACTCTTTGGAATCAAGGGGTAAAAAGGTACCGTGGTGCAGGGAATTAATTATAAAAGCTTGTTTGTTTCTAAGGGATAAATCCAATGGCTGTCTCATACATATAAAATGAGGTGGAGGACATGTTATGGGGATTTATTCTATTAATTGTAGCAATTGCTATTTTGAGAAGTGTCCAATTGTTATGGAGTTCCTATTCAGATTCAACGCGTTTTTTTTCGCTGTATAATCTAGCCACATTATTTTTGATTTATACAACTGTACTAATTGCGTTTGGATTAAGTTATGTTGTATTAGAAGAAATGGGTTTTGCAGTTTTGAAAGAGGATGGAGAAAGCTTAAACGCTCACTCTTTTCAACTCGTTGAAATTTGTTTATATTTTAGCGCAGTTACTTTATTGTCTGTTGGATATGGTGATATATCTCCAATTGGAATTGGGCGGTGGATTGCAATTGGAGAAGCGCTAATTGGATATACATTACCGTTTGCTTTCGTGATGAGGTCTGTAATAGACAATGAAAAATAAGATGGCATTTGTTATAGTAAAAGAAAAGAATAGGAGTGATAACAATGGTTATAGTAGGAGAAATGGCTCCAGAATTTACATTAGAGGGAAGTAACGGGGAACAAGTTCGCTTAGCTGATTTTCGTGGGAAAAATGTAGTTCTATATTTTTATCCGAAAGATATGACTCCAGGGTGTACAACTGAAGCGTGTGATTTCCGTGATTCTTATGGATTATTTCAAGAGAAGGACACGGTTATTCTTGGAGTGAGTCCGGATTCGGCAAATAGACATTTGAAATTTATTGAGAAGCATGAACTTCCATTTACACTTTTAGTAGATGAGGATCATAAAGTAGCAGAATTATACGATGTTTGGAAATTGAAAAAGAACTTTGGGAAAGAGTACATGGGAATTGAGCGCTCTACATTCCTGATTAATAAAGCCGGTGAGCTTGTAAAAGAGTGGCGTAAAGTGAAAGTGAAGGGACATATTGAAGATGTTCTTTCTTATATAAAGTAAATCCATTGTGGAGATAAAATATATAGAAGTAAGGCGAGTGTCTATACATATTTTATTGTCTTACATAAAGTGAAGTGTAGGGCATACCTCCTCAGATGATAGTATTCCAAGTGCGATTATGTCGCACTTTTTTTCTATTGTAAATGCATAAAAAATAGGGAAAGATACATAAGAATAAGGCTATATACAAAAATTAACCACATACTTATAGTAGAAATATTGACGATTTATAAGAAAAGGAGTACACTCTTTATAAGAATTATAAAATAATAATCCGTATAGAATCGGGGTGCATGACGGTGGTCAAAGAAGAATTAAAAGAAGCGCTAGAAATGCTGAAAAATACGGGTGTACGCATTACTCCACAGCGTCATGCTATTTTAGAGTACCTTGTGGAATCAATGACGCACCCAACAGCGGATGATATTTATAAAGCATTAGAAGGTAAGTTTCCAAATATGAGTGTTGCAACTGTCTATAATAACTTACGTGTATTTAAAGAGGTTGGGCTTGTAAAGGAATTAACTTATGGAGACGCTTCAAGTAGATTTGATTATGTTACAAGTCAACATTATCATGTGATTTGTGAAAAATGTGGTAAAATTGTTGATTTTCCTTATGGAGGTTTGGAACAACTTGAAGAGGAAGCTGCAAAAACAACAGGCTTCGTTATTAATAGTCATCGCTTAGAAATTTATGGCGTTTGTCCAGAGTGTCATAAGGCGTAATATATAATAAAGAAAGAGGCTGACGGCTTTACGTCAACCTCTTTCTTTATTATATATGGGAATTACGTTAGGTTCAGAAGGAGTTAAAATGTTCAGTGGAGATCTAATTTAATTAAGAATAAATACAAAAGGTGATTTCTTAACCAAGAAATCACCTTTTAATGTTTAGCTCAGTAAGGATACATTTTCCTTACTGTACTCATATGTGCCTATGATTTATAGCTCTTCTTATTATATTTTTCATCAAATTCTTTTCCTTCTAGATTTCGATCCATTGTTAAAGGTTGGTTGCAATGCATACATGCGTCGACACGACCGAGCATTTTTGTAGGTTTATCGCAGCTTGGACAAATAATTTGTACAGTTTTAGTAGATAACATACCAATCCAAAAATAAACGACTGTACTAGCGATAACAGCTAAAAAGCCAACCATCATAAATGTTGTCATAATAATAATGTTCTCACGGAAAAAGACTCCTAAGTATGCAATGAAGAGGCCGATAAATACTAAACTTAATGCAAAGGTCCGGATTTTATTGATTTTGTTTGAATACTTAATGCTCATTCTCACCACGCTCCTATAACAATAATATAACATAAAATTTAGAATTTTCTATCGTGCAGAAATATGGTAAAGTGATAAGATATGAAATGCAGAAGGAAGGGAGATTATAATGATTTTTGAAACATGTTTTTAAACTTTTAAC
>NZ_CP117702.1:617500-830000 GCF_045277205.1 Bacillus sp. A01H
GAAACCGTGTGCCTACAAATAGTCAGAGCCCGTTAACGGGTGATGGCGTGCCTTTTGTAGAATGAACCGGCGAGTTACGATCCCGTGCGAGGTTAAGCTGAAGAGGCGGAGCCGCAGCGAAAGCGAGTCTGAATAGGGCGTTTAGTACGTGGTCGTAGACCCGAAACCAGGTGATCTACCCATGTCCAGGGTGAAGTTCAGGTAACACTGAATGGAGGCCCGAACCCACGCACGTTGAAAAGTGCGGGGATGAGGTGTGGGTAGCGGAGAAATTCCAATCGAACCTGGAGATAGCTGGTTCTCCCCGAAATAGCTTTAGGGCTAGCCTTAAGTGTAAGAGTCTTGGAGGTAGAGCACTGATTGGACTAGGGGTCCTCATCGGATTACCGAATTCAGTCAAACTCCGAATGCCAATGACTTATCCTTAGGAGTCAGACTGCGAGTGATAAGATCCGTAGTCAAAAGGGAAACAGCCCAGACCGCCAGCTAAGGTCCCAAAGTGTGTATTAAGTGGAAAAGGATGTGGAGTTGCTTAGACAACTAGGATGTTGGCTTAGAAGCAGCCACCATTTAAAGAGTGCGTAATAGCTCACTAGTCGAGTGACTCTGCGCCGAAAATGTACCGGGGCTAAATACACCACCGAAGCTGCGGATTGATACCGAATGGTATCAGTGGTAGGGGAGCGTTCTAAGGACAGTGAAGTCAGACCGGAAGGACTGGTGGAGTGCTTAGAAGTGAGAATGCCGGTATGAGTAGCGAAAGACGGGTGAGAATCCCGTCCACCGAATGCCTAAGGTTTCCTGAGGAAGGCTCGTCCGCTCAGGGTTAGTCAGGACCTAAGCCGAGGCCGACAGGCGTAGGCGATGGACAACAGGTTGATATTCCTGTACCACCTCTTTATCGTTTGAGCAATGGAGGGACGCAGAAGGATAGAAGAAGCGTGCGATTGGTTGTGCACGTCCAAGCAGTTAGGCTGATAAGTAGGCAAATCCGCTTATCGTAAAGGCTGAGCTGTGATGGGGAAGCTCCTTATGGAGCGAAGTCTTTGATTCCCCGCTGCCAAGAAAAGCTTCTAGCGAGATAAAAGGTGCCTGTACCGCAAACCGACACAGGTAGGCGAGGAGAGAATCCTAAGGTGTGCGAGAGAACTCTGGTTAAGGAACTCGGCAAAATGACCCCGTAACTTCGGGAGAAGGGGTGCTTTCTTAACGGAAAGCCGCAGTGAATAGGCCCAAGCGACTGTTTAGCAAAAACACAGCTCTCTGCGAAGCCGTAAGGCGAAGTATAGGGGGTGACACCTGCCCGGTGCTGGAAGGTTAAGGAGAGGGGTTAGCGTAAGCGAAGCTCTGAACTGAAGCCCCAGTAAACGGCGGCCGTAACTATAACGGTCCTAAGGTAGCGAAATTCCTTGTCGGGTAAGTTCCGACCCGCACGAAAGGTGTAACGATTTGGGCACTGTCTCAACCAGAGACTCGGTGAAATTATAGTACCTGTGAAGATGCAGGTTACCCGCGACAGGACGGAAAGACCCCGTGGAGCTTTACTGTAGCCTGATATTGAATTTTGGTACAGTTTGTACAGGATAGGCGGGAGCCTTTGAAACCGGAGCGCTAGCTTCGGTGGAGGCGCTGGTGGGATACCGCCCTGACTGTATTGAAATTCTAACCTACGGGTCTTATCGACCCGGGAGACAGTGTCAGGTGGGCAGTTTGACTGGGGCGGTCGCCTCCTAAAGTGTAACGGAGGCGCCCAAAGGTTCCCTCAGAATGGTTGGAAATCATTCGTAGAGTGCAAAGGCATAAGGGAGCTTGACTGCGAGACCTACAAGTCGAGCAGGGACGAAAGTCGGGCTTAGTGATCCGGTGGTTCCGCATGGAAGGGCCATCGCTCAACGGATAAAAGCTACCCCGGGGATAACAGGCTTATCTCCCCCAAGAGTCCACATCGACGGGGAGGTTTGGCACCTCGATGTCGGCTCATCGCATCCTGGGGCTGTAGTCGGTCCCAAGGGTTGGGCTGTTCGCCCATTAAAGCGGTACGCGAGCTGGGTTCAGAACGTCGTGAGACAGTTCGGTCCCTATCCGTCGTGGGCGTAGGAAATTTGAGAGGAGCTGTCCTTAGTACGAGAGGACCGGGATGGACGCACCGCTGGTGTACCAGTTGTTCTGCCAAGGGCATAGCTGGGTAGCTATGTGCGGAAGGGATAAGTGCTGAAAGCATCTAAGCATGAAGCCCCCCTCAAGATGAGATTTCCCATAGCGTAAGCTAGTAAGATCCCTGAAAGATGATCAGGTTGATAGGTTCGAGGTGGAAGCATGGTGACATGTGGAGCTGACGAATACTAATAGATCGAGGACTTAACCATATAATATGTAGCAATGTTATCTAGTTTTGAGAGAACATAAAAAACTTGTTGACTTTTAAAGAAAATAAGTTATAATAATGATTGTCTCAAAAGAATAATGTCTGGTAATGATGGCAGAGAGGTCACACCCGTTCCCATACCGAACACGGAAGTTAAGCTCTCTAGCGCCGATGGTAGTTGGGACCTTGTCCCTGTGAGAGTAGGACGTTGCCAGGCAATATTATTCCGCAGTAGCTCAGCGGTAGAGCTATCGGCTGTTAACCGATCGGTCGTAGGTTCGATTCCTACCTGCGGAGCCATTGGAGAGCTGTCCGAGTTGGCCGAAGGAGCACGATTGGAAATCGTGTATACGTCACAAGCGTATCAAGGGTTCGAATCCCTTGCTCTCCGCCATAGGATTTATAATATTTGGCCCGTTGGTCAAGTGGTTAAGACACCGCCCTTTCACGGCGGTAACACGGGTTCGAATCCCGTACGGGTCACCACTTTTGGAGGATTAGCTCAGCTGGGAGAGCACCTGCCTTACAAGCAGGGGGTCGGCGGTTCGATCCCGTCATCCTCCACCATATAAACTATATGAATAATATTATCGCGGGGTGGAGCAGCACGGTAGCTCGTCGGGCTCATAACCCGAAGGTCGCAGGTTCAAATCCTGTCCCCGCAACCAAATGGTCCCGTGGTGTAGTGGTTAACATGCCTGCCTGTCACGCAGGAGATCGCCGGTTCGACCCCGGTCGGGACCGCCATTTTAATAAGGCTCGGTAGCTCAGTCGGTAGAGCAGAGGACTGAAAATCCTCGTGTCGGCGGTTCGATTCCGTCCCGAGCCACCATTTACTTTAATAAAATACGCCGGCTTAGCTCAATTGGTAGAGCAACTGACTTGTAATCAGTAGGTTGGGGGTTCAAGTCCTCTAGCCGGCACCATGTAAGTTTCGGAGGGGTAGCGAAGTGGCTAAACGCGGCGGACTGTAAATCCGCTCCTTCGGGTTCGGCAGTTCGAATCTGCCCCCCTCCACCATTTACATAGGGGCATAGTTTAAAGGTAGAACTGAGGTCTCCAAAACCTCCAGTGTGGGTTCGATTCCTACTGCCCCTGCCAAATATATTTACACAACATGGCGGTTGTGGCGAAGTGGTTAACGCACCGGATTGTGGCTCCGGCATTCGTGGGTTCGATTCCCATCAGTCGCCCCATTTTTATTTTAAAAATTATAAATAATCTAATGGATGCTTACATATAATTAAGTAAGAATTCGATGGGCTATAGCCAAGCGGTAAGGCAACGGACTTTGACTCCGTCATGCGCTGGTTCGAATCCAGCTAGCCCAGCCATTTTTGCGGAAGTAGTTCAGTGGTAGAATACAACCTTGCCAAGGTTGGGGTCGCGGGTTCGAATCCCGTCTTCCGCTCCAGTAAAATTTTATATGGCGGCATAGCCAAGTGGTAAGGCAGAGGTCTGCAAAACCTTTATCACCGGTTCAAATCCGGTTGCCGCCTTTTCTTTTGTGCCGATGTGGCGGAATTGGCAGACGCGCACGACTCAAAATCGTGTTCCTTCGGGAGTGTCGGTTCGACCCCGACCATCGGTATCACGAACGGCGTAATAAAAAGACTCTACACCAAATGTGTAGAGTCTTTTTATATTTTCATCACACTACAAAATAAGCATAAATAGTGTGTTGGTGAAATGGTAGGATTTTTTTGCTAAATTATGTTATGTGCTTCTAAAATTCGTAATAAACGTAGGAATTCATGTATAATATAACTTGTCGAAAGAACAAAATGATAGTGATTTATATTATGTCTGTAATATGAATCAAAAATGAACTTTTTATATTTCTTTTAAAAATGTGTTGAACACACATGATATTTCATATTAATATTTTTATGTAGATTTAAAACGGGAAAGAGAGTGGAAAGTATGGGTCGTAAATGGAATAATATTAAAGATAAAAAAGCATCAAAAGATGCAAATACTAGCCGTATATACGCGAAATTTGGACGTGAAATTTATGTAGCGGCAAAACAAGGCGAGCCAGATCCGGAATCAAACCAAGCGCTTAGAGTTGTATTAGAACGTGCGAAAACATACAATGTTCCAAGAACAATTATCGATCGTGCAGTTGAAAAAGCAAAAGGTGGTTCAGAAGAAAATTATGACGAGCTTCGTTATGAAGGATTCGGACCAAATGGAGCTATGGTAATTGTAGATACACTTACAAACAACGTAAACCGTACTGCAGCAGATGTACGAGCTGCATTTAGCAAAAACGGTGGTAACATGGGTGTAAACGGTTCTGTAGCTTACATGTTTGATGCAACAGCTGTTATCGGCCTTGAAGGGAAAACATCAGATGAAGTTCTTGAGATTTTAATGGAAGCAGATGTGGATGCACGTGACATACTTGAAGAAGAAGATGCTGTTATCGTGTATGCTGAACCAGATCAATTCCATGCAGTACAATCTGCTCTTAAAGATGCGGGTGTTGAAGAATTTACAGTTGCCGAATTAACAATGCTTGCACAAAACGATGTAACACTTCCTGAAGATGCACAAGCACAATTTGAAAAAATGGTTGATGCATTAGAAGATTTAGAAGATGTACAACAAGTTTATCACAACGTAGACTTAGGAGAATAATACGATAAAAGCCCCTGTTCGTTTAACGAATAGGGGCTTTTTTAATAAAGGTATTTTATTGTAAACAGGGAATATGCTTATAGGGATATATGAAATATTCATTATTGCTAGGAGGCTTAACATGGAACAAAAAACACCAAAACATATCGTTGCTGTAGCAGGCTATTTAACAAATGAAAAAGATGAAGTGTTATTAGCAAAGGTACACTGGCGAGCTGATACGTGGGAGTTACCAGGAGGACAGGTAGAAGAAGGGGAAGCACTCGATCAAGCTGTTTGTAGGGAAATGCTTGAGGAGACGGGTTTAACTGTGAAGCCGCTTGGAGTTACAGGAGTTTATTATAATGCTTCCATGAACATTTTAGCTGTCGTTTTTAAAGTAGCATATGTAAGCGGTGAAATAAAAATTCAACATGAAGAAATACAAGAGGCTAAATTTGTAGCTTTAAACGAAGAGAACATAAATGAGTATATAACGCGTCCTCATATGAAATCCAGAACGCTTGATGCGATGAGAGCAACCCATTTCATTCCGTATGAAACGTGGGAAGTGCAGCCGTATAACTTAATAGGAAGATTGTAAAGAAAAGAGTAGCCGATTTGAGATACAGTCAAATCAATACTCTTTTTTGTATACTGTTTAAGAAAAAGGTCAAAATAATAATAGCGTTAGTATTGATTTAAAGAACGTTTGTTCTGTATAATATATGATATATTATGTACATTTAGATTACTAGATACTCAAAAGTATATATATTGGTAGATGATATAATGAAAATAGGGCGCTTTAATAGAGAAAGTATAATAGCCTTAAGATCTAATCTGCTATTGATTTAGCATAATCTATATTCAATATTTCAGATGAATAGTAGATAAAAAAGGGCTGTGATACAATACTTTTTTATCCCGCTATTTGCCGGGCAGCCAGATTGGTGGGGGTCTGATGAAAGTTTCAATTTATACCTTACAATGATGTAAGGTACGTGTAAGAGAAATCGATGGGATATTTTTTTACAACAAGGTATTCTTAAAGTAAGAGTTATACGCTATGTGGAAAAGAGGTGTTTAAGATGAAAGAACGAGTATTATCTAGGGTGAACTATCATCAAAAAGTTGCATTAAATCCAATGACTAAGTTTTTTTATAAAGCCATTATTTTATTATTATTGTTAAGTTTTACGTTATTATTCATTGGAAATGTAATGATTGAGAAAAGTGATATTAGTAAATTACATGTACCGGCTAAGTTAGAGGTACCAGAATCATTGACACATGCATTTATTGCGACAGAAGATAAAAGGTTTTATCATCATAACGGTTTAGATTATATAGCGATTGTCAGAGCGTCTGTTGAAAATATAAAAGCTGGTGGTGTTGTGCAAGGCGGAAGCACAATTACACAACAGTTATCTAAAAATGCTTTTTTAACGAATGAACGTACATTTTCTCGTAAGTGGAAAGAGATTTTCTATACGAAAAAAATTGAACGTACATTTACGAAGGATGAAATTTTAAAATTGTATGTAAGCAATATTTATTACGGAGAAGGAGCATGGGGAATTGAAAAAGCAGCAAACCTATACTTCGGTAAAAAGGTGAGCCAATTAACATTGGCTGAAAGTGCAATGATGGCTGCTGTAGTAAAGGCACCTGCTTATTACTCACCGGCACAAAATTATGATAAGGCCGTAGAGAGACGAAATGTCGTTTTGAGATTGATGGAGAAAGAAGGCTATATCAATCATGATGAGTATGTGCAAGCAGTTAGTGAGAAGTTAGTCATTCGTCATGATATAAAAACAGAGCAGTCGATGTTGAATAGTGCTCGTGAAAAAGCAGTAAGCTAATGGAAGTTCCTACATAGGAGCTTCTTTTTTTGAATAAATTGTGACAAATCGTGACACAATATCGTCACAATTATTGTGTTTTTGTAATTTATGTGAGCGTGTTCATTGCGTGACGTATATAAGTGTTGATATTATGTGTATTGTGTACAATGCTGTATACAGAATATGAAATTAAAGAGGAATGTATATGAAATCATCGAACAAACTCATGGCTCTTGGTATAGTTTTTTCCATTGCAGTATTGATTGTGATCGGAACGATTGCGTATAGCATCATAAATGACAAAAAAGATAAAGGGAATGAGATGTTTGCTTATTCCACACAACAATCTTTAGGGAAAGATGATGCTCCGGTTAAGGTAGTTGAATTTGGAGACTTCAAATGTCCCGCTTGTCGTACTTGGGATGTAACAGTATTGCCACGATTAAAAGAAGAGTATATTGATAAAGGTAAAGTGCAGTTATACTTTATTAATTTTCCGTTTATTGGGAAAGACTCTGATTTAGGTGCAGCAGCTGGTGAAGCAATTTATAAACAAGATAAAGATTCATTCTGGACTTTCTATGATGAGATTTATCAAAGTCAAAAGAAAGATACGGAAGAATGGATTACAGAAGAATTACTTCTTAACATTGTGAAAGAGAAGCTTCCGAAAGTTGATGTAGATCAATTTAAGAAAGATTTACACAGTAAAGAAATAAAAGAAAAAGTACGTAAAGATTCAGATCGTGCTCAAAAATTAAAAGTTCAAGGTGCTCCTTCAGTATATATAAACGGAAATCTTGCAAACCCTGATTTCGATAGTATGAAGAAGGCGATTGATAAAGAATTGAAAAAGTGATGAGCTACTCATCACTTTTTCGACTTTTTTCGATAAAATTCTTGCTTCCGCTTTTTTTACATGCTATACTACTTTACATAAGTTATTCTAATATCTTATATGTATTTCATATTTGCGGGTGTAGTTTAGTGGTAAAACAAGAGCCTTCCAAGCTCTGGTCGAGAGTTCGATTCTCTTCACCCGCTCCAAATTTTATTAAATGTTTTTCTATAAATTGTGATCAACGCAGTGTTTCGTTTCCGAGATAAACGAGGCATTGCGTTTTTTAATGTTTGGAAAACGTAATTGTATGCGAAAATAGAAGTAAAGAATAGTATTCCGAAAGTGAATTGCTAACTAATAGATCGTTACATGAAGGATGGATTCATCTGAGGAGATGATTAGGAATGGATTTTGAACAATTAAAGCAAGATGTTATTGCGTATAGTAAAACGATTGGTATAGATAAAATAGGCTTTGCTAGTGCTTCACCATTTGAAGAATTAAAGCAGCGGTTAATCCAGCAGCAACAATTAAATTATCAATCTGGATTTGAAGAGCCTGATATAGAAAAGAGAACGAATCCACAGCTTCTATTACCTGGTGCAAAATCAATTATTGCGATTGCATTAGCGTATCCTTCAAAATTAAAAAATGCACCATTAAGTAAGCGTGGAGAACGCCGTGGGATTTTTTGTCGTGCTTCTTGGGGACAAGATTATCATCTAGTTTTACGAGATCGTTTGCAGAAATTAGAAGCATATTTAATCGAAAAACTTCCCGATATAGAAGTTAAGTCAATGGTTGATACGGGTGAATTAAGTGATCGAGCTGTTTCAGAGCGTGCTGGTATTGGATGGAGCGGTAAGAACTGCTCTATTATTACACCTGAATTTGGTTCGTATGTATATTTAGGAGAAATGATTACAAACGTTCCATTCCCACCAGATCAGCCGATAGAAGATCAATGCGGGAGCTGTACAAAGTGTATTGATATTTGTCCTACAGGTGCTTTAATACAAGGAGGACAGTTAGATTCGAAGAAGTGTATAGCATTTTTAACACAGACGAAAGGATTCCTACCAGAAGAGTATCGCGACAAAATAGGTAATCGTATTTATGGATGTGATACGTGTCAGACAGTTTGTCCGAAAAATAAAGGAATGGATTTTCATAATCACCCTGAGATGGAACCAGATCCTGAGTTAGTTAAACCGTTATTAACACCGCTTTTAACAATTAGCAATCGTGATTTTAAAGAGAAATATGGAATTATGTCTGGTTCATGGAGAGGTAAAAAACCGTTGCAACGAAATGCAATTGTGGCACTTGCACATTTTAAAGAAGCATCAGCAATTCCAGATTTAATAGGTGTTATGAAAGATGATCCAAGACCAGTGCTTCGCGGGACGGCAGCGTGGGCGCTTGGAAAAATTGGTGGAGACGGCGTGGGCGAAGCTATTGAAAAAGCGATGCAACGTGAGAAAGACGAAGAGGTTCTTCATGAAATGAATCGCGGACTTGAACTGTTAGCGCAGAAAAAAGAGTAGATAATATCTCCCTTTTTCATATTGTAATATGGGAGGGAGACGAAATGGTTGTAAAAATAAATATTGAAAAGCAAGTCCAACACTTTTTAGCATATATAACAGAGAAACGAACAAATGTAGATGGTATTGCTGAAGATTTATTACAAATAGCAAAGAGAAAGAAACAATTATTTCAAAAGCGTAATGCAGAGATAGTAAAAGCAACTGCGGATGTTTCTTTTATGAGGCAATTAAATAATAGCAATCATCAAGAAATTGATTATCAAATACATTTTAAATATTTAATTAAGCATAAAGAATTATTTTATATTGAAGAGGAACAATTAAAACGAAGAGTTTGTTTAAATAATAGCCGGATAATAAGTGATTATGCTATTGAAGTGCCAGAAGCAGTTGGAATGAGTGAGACATTAGAAAGGGAAGTTACAAAAGAGAAGTACGGTTCCTATCAGTACAACCGTTTAGAGGCAGTTAAATATGCAGAGCGTTGGTGGGATGATCGAAACCCTGCATATCGTAATTTCCCTGATAATTGTACGAATTTTATTTCTCAATGTCTTCATACTGGAGAAGTACCAATGAATGGATATCCTAATATTCGTAAAGGATGGTGGCAAAGGGAGAATCAGTGGAGTTGGAGCTGGGCTGTTGCACACTCTTTTTATTGGTATTTGTCAGGTGCTACATCAGGACTTCGAGCTGAAGCTGTAGAAAGGCCAGAGGACCTTATTCTTGGTGATGTCATCGCTTATGATTTCGAGGATGATGGTAGGTGGAACCATACGACGATTGTAGTAGCAAAAGACGCAGATGGTATGCCACTTGTAAATGCACATTCAGCGAATAGCCGTCGGCGTTATTAGAACTATGAAGATTCTAGTAAATATACACCACAAATGAAATATAAATTCTTTCATATTATTAATGGGTAGAGATTTTTCGCTCAAGTGGTATAATACGTAGTAGACAAAAAACAGAGGTGAATATCGCGTGGGAGTACATGTTGTTTTATATCAACCAGAAATTCCAGCAAATACAGGGAATATTGCTCGTACTTGTGCAGCAACTGGAACAGAATTACATTTGATTAGACCGCTTGGATTTTCAACGGATGATAAAATGTTAAAGCGTGCAGGATTAGATTATTGGCAGCACGTGAAAATGACGTATTATGATTCAATTGAAGAGTTTTATGAGAAAAATAAAGACGGTGAATTCTTCTATTTAACAAAGTATGGCGAGAAAGCTCATACAGCGTTTGATTATAGCAAACGTGAGAAGGATTACTATTTTGTATTTGGAAGAGAAACGAACGGCTTACCAGCTAATGTAATCGAAGAAAATTTCGATCATTGTTTACGTATTCCAATGACTGATAAAGTGCGTTCATTAAATTTATCTAATACAGCAGCTATTTTAATTTATGAAGCATTCCGTCAACAAAATTATCCAGGATTAGATTTAGAAATTGTTTATTAAAAGTCGCCATATGGCGACTTTTTTTCTAAAAATAAAAATAATATGTAATCATACATTTAAAAAAGGATACATATTCATATAAAATGGGATATATGAATAAAAATAGATCAGACGGGTTGAGATAAATATGAAGGAACAATATAGTAATCAAAATACCTTTTTAAGTATGATAGATATGGATTTAATAAGAAGAGGATTATTACATGCTATTCAAGATTTAGTATTTATTGTTAAAGTTATTGATGATGAAACATTTACATATATTTATGTAAATAAGTTAGGTATGGATTATGCGAAGCTAAGTGAAGAATGTTATGGAAAAACTTTTGCAGAAGTATTACCGGAAGATACGGCGGAAATATTGCAAGTGCAATATGCAAAAGTAGCGAGCGAAGCGAAAGCACATACCTTTTGTGATGTAGTTAGTTTACCAACTGGTAATTTACATTATGAATCTTCACTTAATCCTGTATTTGATGAAGAAGGAGTATGTCAGTTTATTATTTGTATTACAAGGGATATCACAGCTCAAATAGAGGAGAAGATGGAGATAGAGGAAAAACAAATGCTGTTTAAGTCATTACTAGAATATAATAATGACTCCATCATATCTATAGATTCTATAGGAAGAATTACATATGCAAATCCAGCAACGTATGAAATATTTGGATACCGATTTGAAGAATTAAATAATAAGTTTATTTTTGAATTTATTAATAAAGAATATGAAAAAGATTTTCAAATTATATTTAAAGAAGCCATGCAAGGAAGGGCAAAGCAAATTGTTTCAAAGAAATATGTTCATAAAGAAGGGTACGAGCTCTATATTTCCTTGAGAACTATCCCGATTATTGTAAATGGTGAAATTGTTGGAGTATATATTGTTACAAGGGATGTTACAAAGCAAATATTAAATGAAATGAGAACGGAATATTTAGCTTATTATGATCAGCTAACAGGATTAATGAATAGAATTTCATGTACAAATAAGTTAAATGATTTTTTAAATGAGAAGGTAGCTTTTGCGTTTATCTTTATAGATTTAGATGAATTTCACCTTATTAATGATACGTTTGGTCATAAAGAAGGAGATAAAGTGTTACAAAAAGTTACAGAATGTTTAAGCAGTTTTCAAATACCCGGTATACACTTATTTAGAGAACACGATGATCAATTTGTTATGTTAATAGAAAATATAACGAAAGAACGTGTAGAGGGAGTTTCCAAAAACATACTGAAAAGGATTAGTGAACATTTTGTAATCGAAGAAGAGGACGTGTATTTAAGTGCTTCAATCGGAATTGTAATGGCTCCAACAGATGGAGAAGATGAAAAGATATTATTCCAAAGAGTTGATGCTGCTTTGGAAAAAGCAAAAGAAAAAGGAAAAGGGCATTATCATTTTTATTGCAGTGGGTTAGATTGTGAGCGTGAACAAAGATTTATAATAGAAAACCAATTACATCGTGCTATAGAAAAAAATGAATTCTTCTTATATTATCAGCCGCAAATTAATATTGAAACGAAAAAAATAGCTAGTATGGAGGCTTTAATAAGGTGGGAGAATAAAGAATTAGGATTTGTCTCTCCCAATCAATTTATTCCGCTAGCAGAAAGAACAGGATTTATTATTAAGCTTGATGAATGGGTAGTAAATGAAGTGTGTCGACAAATACGCGAATGGTTAAATAAAGGATATGAAGTTGTCCCAATTGCAGTTAATATTTCAGCCAGGCATTTTCGCTCTATTACATTAATAGAGATGATTACACGAGCTTTACATAAGTACAATGTACCAGCTCATTTATTAGCGATAGAGGTTACAGAAGGAGCCCTTATACATAAAGATATATCGAAAAGAGTATTGCTACAATTAAAAGAACAAAATTTAAAGATTCATTTAGATGATTTTGGTACAGGGTATTCATCTTTAAGTTATTTAAAAACGTATCCAATTGATACTTTGAAAATTGATCGTTCTTTTATGGAAGGTATACATGTAGATGAACGTGATACGAATATTACGGCTGCAATTATTCATCTAGCTCATACGTTGGAATTGAATGTAATTGCAGAAGGGGTAGAAAAAGCGGAACAAATACAATTTTTGAAGGAAAAGAATGTGAAGTTTGTACAAGGTTATTATTATAGCCGCCCTTTATCAAAATATGATGTGGAAAATGTGTATTATAAATAATCGATAAAAAAAGTGATGTGCTAAGAAGCACATCACTTTTTATGTGTACCGGGTTTATCATTGTAACCAGATGTAAAAATAGCTGTAAGAAATGTGAGTGATACACCTAAAATTAATAATAATTTCATACTAATATCCCTCCTATTTTTTCAGTTTACGAATCTGAAATATGAATCGAAATGTATGTAATGTTCTTGGAAGAAAAGAATTTATTTAAAATGAATAGAGGTGTAAAAACTTTAATACCTATATTATACAGAATTTTCTTTGAATTTTGGAGAGAATTTTATAACACTACTGTATATTTCATTTTGATTTAAAGAATGTTTAAGGACATCCTAGCATACCTTTTATAATAATCCGATTGAACAAGGAGATGGGGGAGGAGCTATAATGGATATTCTAAAAAAAATTGAACAGCATCGAGAAGCAGAAGAACGCTTACAATGGGAAGGTACGTTTGCGGAGTATTTGGAGCTTGTGAAGGAAAGACCATGGGTGGCTCAAACAGCACACTCTCGCATTTACAATATGATAAAAGATGCTGGAATTGAAGAAGTTGATGGTAGAAGAAAGTATAACTTCTTTAGTAATCAGCTATTTGGGTTAGAGGATGCTTTAGAACGTCTTGTAGAGGAATATTTTCATCCGTCTGCAAAACGATTAGATGTTAGAAAACGTATTTTATTATTAATGGGTCCTGTTAGTGGAGGTAAATCAACATTAGTTACGATGTTGAAACGAGGATTAGAAACATATTCAAGAACAGATCGAGGAGCAATTTTTGCAATTAAAGGGTGCCCAATGCATGAAGATCCACTTCATTTAATTCCGCATCATTTACGAGATGATTTCTTTGATGAGTATGGAGTAAGAATTGAAGGGAATTTATCACCACTCAACGTTATGCGCCTAGAGCAAGAATATGGTGGGAGAATTGAAGATGTAGTTGTGGAGCGTATTTTCTTCTCTGAAGATCGCCGAACTGGTATTGGTACATTTAGCCCTTCTGATCCTAAATCACAAGATATTGCAGATTTAACAGGTAGCTTGGACTTTTCTACAATTGCAGAATATGGTTCAGAATCAGATCCACGAGCGTATCGCTTCGATGGAGAATTGAATAAGGCAAACCGTGGGATGATGGAATTCCAAGAGATGTTAAAATGCGACGAGAAGTTTTTATGGCATTTATTATCGCTTACACAAGAAGGGAATTTCAAAGCGGGAAGATTTGCACTTATTTCAGCAGATGAATTAATTGTAGCGCATACGAATGAAACAGAGTATCGCTCTTTCATAGCAAATAAGAAAAATGAAGCATTACACTCAAGAATTATTGTAATGCCAGTTCCATATAATTTACGAGTGAGTGAAGAAGAACATATTTATGAAAAAATGATTCGTGAAAGTGACGTGTCCGATGTGCACATTGCACCGCATACACTTCGGGTTGCAGCAATGTTTACGATTTTAACTCGTTTAAAAGATCCGAAGCGTCCAGATATTGATTTAATTAAAAAGATGCGTTTGTATGATGGAGAAACGGTAGAAGGTTATAATGCGATTGATGTAGAGGAGTTGCAACGCGAATATCAAGATGAAGGTATGAAAGGTATTGATCCTCGTTACGTTATTAACCGCATTTCTTCTACAATTATTCGAAAAGAGGTACCATCTATTAATGCTCTAGATGTGCTTAGATCTTTAAAAGATGGATTGGATCAGCATCCATCGATTAGTAATGAAGACCGAGAGCGCTATATGAACTTCATTTCATTAGCAAGAAAAGAATATGATGAAATTGCTAAAAAAGAAGTACAAAAAGCGTTTGTTTATTCGTATGAAGAATCCGCTAAGACACTTATGGATAATTACTTAGACAACGTTGAGGCGTACTGCAATAAGTCGAAATTACGTGATCCGTTAACAGGTGAAGAAATGAGCCCAGATGAAAAGTTAATGCGCTCGATTGAGGAGCAAATTGGAATTTCAGAAAATGCTAAAAAAGCATTCCGGGAAGAAATATTAATTCGCATCTCTGCTTATGCACGTAAAGGAAAACGCTTCGACTATAATTCGCACGAACGTCTTCGTGAAGCGATTCAGAAGAAGCTATTTGCTGATTTAAAAGATATAGTGAAAATTACAACATCAACGAAAACACCAGACGAAAATCAGCTGAAGAAAATTAATGATGTTGTTGCACGTTTAATTGATGAGCACGGCTATAATTCTTCTTCAGCAAATGAATTATTACGCTATGTAGGTAGCCTGCTAAATCGATAGTTTGATAACAAAACGCTGTCTCTTGTATTTTGCGGGACAGCGTTTTATTATCCAGTCATATGTGTAAAGTGTCATACCTTGTCCAAATGTAATAAATTAAGATGCAATTTTATGAATTTATTGTCAATTATTTTTACAATATGCATATGATAGAGTAACCAACCATTCATACGAAAAAAGCCAACACAATACAATATGTTGCAAAGTGTAAATGTGTGCAACTATGCATTGTGTTTCTTTCTTATCAAAGGCTGAATGATTCTTTTCTAGTATGTGAGTGGCAAAATTTTGTTTAGGATGCTCGGAGTATTATATGAAAAACGTTATATATGTTTATGGGATGATTTTCGATGGGCAGTTACCTTTCATTCTAGCTGGTACAGTATAAAACAAAATTTCTAGCTTGCTGTTCATATAGGAAGACAATTACAGTAAGGAGGGAAAGAAATGGGTGAAGAAAACCAACCAAATTATACGATTTCACAGGAAAACTGGTCCCTCCATCGCAAAGGATATGACGACCAACAACGCCATCAAGAGAAAGTACAAGAGGCAATTAAGAATAATTTACCCGATCTTGTAACAGAAGAAAGCATTGTTATGTCTAATGGTAAGGATGTTGTAAAAATACCGATTCGTTCTTTAGATGAATATAAGATTAGGTACAATTATGATAAAAACAAACACGTTGGGCAAGGAAATGGTGACAGCAAAGTTGGTGATGTCGTTGCGAGAGATGGATCAGGTGGTCAAAAGCAAAAAGGACCAGGAAAAGGGCAAGGAGCAGGGGATGCGGCTGGGGAAGATTATTATGAAGCTGAAGTCTCTATTTTGGAATTAGAGCAAGCATTTTTCAAAGAATTAGAATTACCTAATTTAAAGAGAAAAGAAATGGATGAAAACCGGATTGAACATGTTGAATTTAATGATATTAGAAAAACAGGATTATGGGGCAACATCGATAAGAAAAGAACGATGATATCCGCATATAAACGAAATGCGATGCGTGGTAAAGCATCTTTCCATCCGATTCACCAAGAAGACTTAAAATTCCGCACTTGGAATGAAGTATTAAAGCCAGATTCAAAAGCTGTTGTATTAGCGATGATGGATACGAGTGGATCGATGGGAATATGGGAGAAATATATGGCGCGTAGCTTCTTTTTCTGGATGACGAGATTTCTACGCACAAAGTATGAAACAGTAGATATTGAATTTATTGCCCATCATACGGAGGCAAAAGTAGTTCCAGAGGAAGAGTTTTTCTCAAAAGGAGAAAGTGGCGGAACAATTTGTTCTTCTGTATACAAAAAAGCACTTGAGCTAATCGATAATAAATATTCACCAGACCGCTATAATATTTATCCATTCCATTTTTCAGACGGTGATAATTTAACATCAGATAATGCTAGATGTGTAAAACTTGTTGAAGAATTAATGAAGAAGTGTAATATGTTTGGGTATGGGGAAGTGAATCAGTACAATCGCCACAGTACACTTATGTCAGCCTATAAAAATATTAAAGATGAAAACTTCAGATATTATATTTTAAAGCAAAAAGCAGACGTATTTCATGCGATGAAGAGCTTTTTTAGAGAAGAATCAGGAGAGAAAATGGCATAACCCCTTTTTGAGGGGTTATTTTTTTAGTTGACAATGATAATGAAAATCATTATCATTTATTCGAGAAATGATTACATTTTAATTTGTATATTTTGGAGGAGATGTCAAGTTGAAAAGAAATAAAAGAAAACATATAAATGCAATGATTATAGCGGCGACGTTATCACTTCCGTTTGCTGTTTATTCAACACCTGCTTTAGCGGCAGTAGCAATTGAGGCGAATAAAACGGGACAAGGTTTAGAAGATGGTACATATGACGCTGTTATTAAAGCGTATAAAGATAAAACAAATGAAGAGTCTATGGCAGCTGTTTATATAAAAAATCCGAAATTAACAGTTGAGAACGGAAAGAAAATTGTAACAGCAACGTTAAGTGATAGTGACTTCTTTCAATACTTGAAAACAGAGGATATACATACTCCTGGTGTGTTTCATGATGTGAAAGTAATATCAGAAGATAAAAAGAAAAATGGAACGAAAGTGATTCAGTTTGAAGTAGGGGAATTAGGAAAAAGGTATAATATGCAAATGCATATTTATATTCCGACAATGGCTTATGACAATAAGTATCAAGTACAATTTGAAGTAAATACATTGAATTTAGAAAATAATGTTCCAGAAGCACAAAAGGAAAATAAAGAGGATAAAGTGGATCAACAAGATGAAAATGGAAATGTAATATTAGATAAGCAATTACAAAAGCATATTAATAAATATAACTTGAATAGAGAAAATTTAGATACCCCAATAACTAAGGAAGATTTATTAAAAGTTAAATCTTTAATAGTCGTTGAAGCTAAAAGTAAAGGAATAAAAGACGTAAGCGGTCTAGAATATATGAAGAACTTAGAAAACTTAACGTTGGAAGAAGTTAAGTTAGAAAATATAAAATTTATCTCGAATTTGAGGCAATTGAAATCATTAAGTATAACCTATGGCGAACTTGAAGATATTGGACCTTTGGCTGAGTTAGAACATATTGAGAGTTTAAGCTTGAGAAATAATAAAATTTCAGATTTAAGCCCACTAAGTCAAATGAAGAAGATTAAATTGCTAGATTTAAATAGTAATTATATAAAAGATATTAAACCATTATTTACAGCGAAATCTTTAAGGACTTTGACTGTAGCAAATAATCAAATTAGTAATGCTAATCTTGCTGGGATTGAGCAACTGAAGAATGTGAAGAGTTTATCTTTAAGTAACAATGGACTTACTAATATTGAACATATTACACCAATGAAAAAATTAGTAGAGTTAGACCTTTCTAAAAATGAATTAGAAAACATCGAACCTTTATCAAGAATGTCTACTGTACAATCACTTAATTTAGAAGAAAACTATATTTCAGATATAACACCACTTAGTCAATTAACAGGTTTATATGATTTAAAGCTAGCGTCAAATGAAATTCGTGATGTTAGACCGGTTCAAGAGTTAGGAAAAAGAATGTACATTGACGTTCAAAGACAAAAAATCTTTTTAGATGATGTAGAAAAAGATAAGGAAGTTAAAATACCTATCTATAATTTACAAGGCGAGCCACTCGATACTATTCAATTAAAGAATGGAGATGGAATAGTTAATAATGGTTCTGTTAAATGGAGTACTACCGGTGAAAAAACATACGAATTTATATTAGATATAAAGCCAGAAGAAAATCGTATTAAGTTTAATGGAACAGTAATTCAAAATGTTGTTGAAAGGTTAGATGAAATAAAAGAGGATAATGAACAAAAGGAAAATGTAATTCTCGATAAAACTTTACAACAACATATTAATAAAGAGAATTTAGGTAGAGAGAATTTAAACGCTCCTATCACAAAAGAAGATTTATTACAGATTAAAAAATTAGAGATCCTTAAAGAAAAAGGAAAAGAGATAAAAGATATAACGGGCTTAGAATACATGATGAACTTAGAAAAACTCACTTTGGAAGGAGTAGGTCTGAAAAATATTGAGTTCATCTTAAACATGAAACAATTGAATAATTTGAATGTATCTCATAATCAAATTGAAGATACTACTCCATTATCTTCATTAAAAAATTTACAATGGTTAAATCTTACAGATAATCGTATTAAAGATGTGTCAGTTCTTGGATCAATGTTAGACTTACTTAGTTTAAAATTAGCTGAAAATGAGATTCGTGATGTAAGGCCGTTAATACAATTAGGCCAGTGGGGAACAATTGATGTTAGAAGGCAAAAGGTCATTTTGGATGATGCAGAAATAAATAAAGAAGTGAAAATACCTGTATATGATTTAGAAGGGGAACGAATTGAAAAGATTACGTTAAAGAGTGCAGGTGGAATGCTTACTGATGAGGGAATCATTTGGAGTACTCTAGGAGAAAAAATATATGAATTTGACTTGGATGCAGATCATTATGAGACGGGCATATTATATAGTGGCATCGTCATGCAGAATATAGTAGAAAAATTAATACCGAAAGAAGAAGTAAAAGAGCCGGAAAAAGAAGTTGAAGAAACAAAAGAAGAAGTGAAAGAAACGATAAAAGAAGTTGAAGAAAAGCAAGAAGAAGTAAAAGAGCCGGAAAAAGAAGTTGAAGAAACAAAAGAAGAAGTGAAAGAAACGATAAAAGAAGTTGAAGAAGAGCAAGAGGAAGTAAAAGAGCCGGAAAAAGAAGTGAAAGAAACGATAAAAGAAGTTGAAGAAAAGCAAGAAGAAGTAAAAGAGCCGGAAAAAGAAGTTGAAGAAACAAAAGAAGAAGTGAAAGAAACGATAAAAGAAGTTGAAGAAGAGCAAGAGGAAGTAAAAGAGCCGGAAAAAGAAGTTGAAGAAACAAAAGAAGAAGTGAAAGAAACGATAAAAGAAGTTGAAGAAGAGCAAGAGGAAGTAAAAGAGTCAATAAAAGAAGTTGAAGAAGAGCAAGAGGAAGTAAAAGAGCCAATAAAAGAAGTTGAAGAGGCGAAAGCTGAGATAAAAGGAACAGGAAAAGAAATTGAAGGTTCAAAAGACGCAGTAAATCAATCCACAGTAGTCCAAGAACAAAACGTGAATAATCAAGTTGTGAAAGAAAATAAACCAGTTGTTAATAAGCAAGAAGAAAGTAAGAAATCATTAGGAGCAACAGGTGGACAAGAGAATACTTCAACATTACTTTCAGGCATAGCGTTAGTTCTTTCAGCATTGAGTATGTTTGTATTTAGAAAGAGATTATTTAAGAAATAAAAAACGTTTTATTTTATTATAACGTAATATGATTATATGAGTTTTTAAGAAGACATTATCATGGCGATTTCATTTTGAAATATACTTATGATGATGTCTTTTTTAGAAGGAGATAAATGGAAAAGGTGTCGGAGAGCGGTTATTACAAGCTTCAATTCAATATATTTTCTCCTTCCAAGGGATGAGAGAGATAGAACTATGTTTGAATACGAATTATGATCGTGCGATGAAGTTGTACAAGAAAGTAGGTTTTGAGGAGAAGGCATGTTTACAACACTATATAATAGAGTAAAAAACCCCATTCGTATGAAAATTATATTTCATACGAATGGGGTTTTTTAATTTACTTTTTTCCTCATTTATCATGGATTTAGAAATAATTTGAGGTGCCAATCGTTACATAACCTTTTTTATTTTTTGCGGAACTTCTTTCGTTTGCAAATTAACATCTTCTTTTCGTAGCTCTTTAAAGAGTGAAGTAACCATAAGGACGACTACGATAGAAAATGGTAGTGCTGCGATGATCGCTGCAATTTGCAGTGCATTTAATCCTCCAGCTTGTAATAAAATAGCTGCGATGATCGCGATTGTTAATCCCCATATAAGTTTTAAACTATTTTTTGGTGATAAGCTTCCGTTACTTGTTTGCATAGAAACGACAAATGTTGCCGAGTCAGCAGAAGTAACGAAAAATGTGGCTACTAAAATTAACCCGATAATTGTTAAAAATGTAGAGAACGGTAGATGTGAAATAACAGCAAATAATCCAATCTCTGTACCATTTTTTGCGATTTCATCAGCTATACCAAGCGATTGGAACATTTCCATATGGATAGCGGTACCGCCAAATACTGCAAACCAAAATGTGCAGATGAGAGTTGGGACTAATACAACTCCAAAAATAAATTCTTTTATTGTGCGTCCTTTAGAAATACGGGCGATGAATGTACCGACGAATGGGGACCAAGAGATCCACCATCCCCAATAGAAAATAGTCCAGTTTTCTATCCAAGAAGAAGATTTTTCATTAAATGCTCCTAAATTTAATCCCATACTAGGTAAAGCTCCAATATAAGAACCGAGTGTAGATGTGAAATATTTCATAATAAATACAGTTGGTCCTAAAAGTAAGAAGGAGACGAGTAATATACCTGCAAGAGAGAAATTTAAGTTACTCAAATATTTAATCCCACGATCTAAGCCTGTTTGTGCACTTGTTAAATATAAAACAGCGAAGATAGCGATAAGTACGAGCTGTGTAAGTAAAGTGTTATGAATAGAAGGGAATAAATAGCTTAATCCCCCAGCAATTTGTTGAGCACCAATCCCAACAGATGGCACAATACCAAATACTGTGGCTAAAACAGCTAAAATATCGACTGTTTTTCCGATAGGAGAATTTTTCGATCGATTAAATAATGGAGTAACTGTAGCCCCAATTGTGCTACCTTTTTGTTTGCGGAATGTGAAATATGCAATTGTTAAAGCAACCATTGCGTATAGTGACCATGGAAAGAGACCCCAGTGGAAAAATGAATATTGCATAGCGAGCTTGGCGCTTTCCTCTGTACCTGCTTTTCCTGTTAGTGGATCTGTAAAGTGTGAAATCGGTTCAGCGATTCCATAAAAGAGGAGTCCAATTCCCATTCCTGCCCCAAATAACATGGATAGCCAAGATGGATAACTATACTTTGGTTTTTCTCCATCTTTACCAAGACGAATAGAACCGTACTTAGAAAATGCTAAATAAGCGGCTAAAATAATCATTGCAGTCATAAGTAGAGAGTAAAACCATCCAAATTTATTGAGGATAAATGAGTTTAAAGAAGATGTAACGCTTTGTAAATCATAGCCTTGTATCCAACTTGCTGGGGTAATTCCCCATATGATGAATAATGTTGTTAGCAAGATGGAGATATAGAATACACTGTTTTCTTTTTTTATCATAGAATCCCACCCTTGTTTAATAAAGTTAACAATTATATTAATCATAACAATTAAAGGATTAATTGTCAAAAAATTCGATTTTTAATGTGTGTAAAAGGACTGTTTAATCGCTAAAGATTCATAACTATTGGCGGCTAGATAGTAGGGAGATTGTTCACGATATGTACAAAATGTAAGGAGAAATAATATGAAATATTGCATTTTATATTGTTGCATCTAGATTTTATGTTAAATTCTTGGATGGAATATTAAAATAGGGGGCAAGGATATGAACAAGAAATCAAAGATCAATAAAGTGATGCTTAGCATTAGTACAATGGCTCTATCGCTGGGGGCAATTCAAACTCATGCATCAGCAGAAGAAAAGGTGCCATATAATGTATTGCATTCGAAACCAGTAGGAATTGAAAAGCCGGTAGATGAGATTGGACACGTTTCTAAAGCGGAGGAAACATTATCGTTTCAAGAACGGTTAAAAGTAGGAGACTTTTCACAACGACCAGCATCTATTACGAACAAAGCGACAGTAAAGCAAGTTAAAGAAAGCTATTCAATGGCTGATTTAAACAAGATGAATGATCAAGAATTAGTTGAAACGTTAGGCAGTATTAAGTGGCATCAAATTACAGACTTATTCCAGTTTAATGAAGATGCAAAGTCCTTTTATAAAGATAAAGGGAAAATGCAAGTCGTTATAGATGAATTAGCTCATCGAGGTAGTACATTTACGAAAGATGATTCAAAAGGAATTCAAACGTTTACGGAAGTGTTACGTTCAGCTTTTTATTTGGCATTTTATAATAATGAATTAAGTGAATTAAATGAAAGAAGCTTCCAGGACAAATGTTTACCTGCTTTAAAAGCAATCGCAAAAAATCCAAACTTTAAGCTTGGTACAGCTGAACAAGATACAGTCGTATCTGCATACGGTAAATTGATTAGTAACGCTTCAAGCGATGTTGAAACAGTTCAATACGCATCGAATATTTTAAAGCAATATAATGATGATTTTAATACGTATGTAAATGATCGAATGAAGGGACAAGCAATATACGATATTATGCAAGGGATTGACTATGATATACAGTCTTACTTAATTGAGGCTCGTAAAGAAGCGAATGAAACAATGTGGTATGGAAAAGTAGATGGGTTTATTAATGAAATAAATCGTATTGCTCTCCTAAATGAAGTAACACCAGAAAATAAGTGGCTCGTTAATAATGGAATTTACTTTGCGAGTCGTTTAGGGAAGTTTCATAGCAATCCAAATAAAGGTTTAGAAGTTGTTACACAGGCAATGCATATGTATCCGCGCTTAAGTGAGCCGTACTTTGTCGCAGTAGAACAAATTACAACAAATTATAATGGAAAAGATTATAGCGGGAATACAGTAGATTTAGAGAAAATACGTAAAGAAGGAAAAGAGCAGTACTTACCAAAAACGTATACATTTGATGATGGATCTATCGTATTTAAAACAGGAGATAAAGTATCGGAAGAAAAAATTAAGAGACTATACTGGGCTGCAAAGGAAGTAAAAGCACAGTATCATCGTGTAATTGGGAATGATAAAGCGTTAGAGCCGGGCAATGCAGATGATATATTAACGATCGTAATTTATAACAGCCCAGAAGAGTACCAGTTAAATAGACAACTGTATGGATATGAAACGAACAACGGTGGAATTTATATTGAAGAAACAGGAACATTCTTTACATATGAGCGCACGCCAGAACAAAGCATTTATAGTTTAGAAGAGTTATTCCGTCATGAGTTTACTCATTATCTTCAAGGGAGATATGAAGTGCCAGGTTTATTCGGAAGAGGAGATATGTATCAAAATGAAAGGTTAACTTGGTTCCAAGAAGGCAATGCAGAGTTTTTCGCAGGGTCTACTCGAACAAATAATGTAGTGCCGAGAAAGAGCATCATTAGTGGATTATCATCTGATCCTGCAAGCCGTTATACAGCAGAGCGTACATTATTTGCTAAATACGGTTCTTGGGATTTCTATAATTACTCGTTCGCATTGCAGTCTTACTTATATACGCATCAGTTTGAAACATTTGATAAAATTCAAGATTTGATTCGTGCGAATGACGTAAAAAATTATGATGCATATCGTGAAAATCTAAGTAAAGATCCTAAGTTAAATAAAGAGTATCAAGAGTATATGCAGCAGCTAATCGATAATCAAGATAAATATAATGTACCGGCAGTAGCAGATGATTATTTAGCTGAACATGCCCCAAAATCATTAACAGCAGTAGAGAAAGAAATGACTGAAATGTTGCCGATGAGAGATGCAAAAATGACAAAACATAGCTCCCAATTCTTTAATACATTTACATTAGAAGGTACGTATACAGGTAGTGTAACAAAAGGTGAATCAGAAGATTGGAACGCAATGAGTAAGAAAGTAAACGAAGCTTTAGAACAACTTGCGCAAAAAGAATGGAGTGGCTACAAAACTGTTACAGCATACTTCGTCAATTACCGTATAAATAGCTCAAATCAATTTGAATATGATGTAGTCTTCCACGGTATCGCAAAAGATGACGGAGAAAATAAAGCTCCAACAGTTAATATAAATGGCCCTTATAATGGACTTGTAAAAGAAGGGATTCAATTTAAAAGTGACGGCTCAAAAGATGAAGATGGAAAAATCGTTTCTTATTTATGGGACTTTGGAGATGGAAGCACAAGTGCAGAAGTAAATCCGGTACATGTATATGAAAGAGAAGGTTCATATAAAGTAGCGTTAATAGTAAAAGATGATAAAGGAAAAGAGAGCAAAAGCGAAACAACGGTTACGGTTAAAGATGGAAGTTTAACAGAATCAGAACCAAATAATCGCCCAGAGGAAGCAAATCGTATTGGACTAAACACTACGATAAAAGGTAGCCTTATCGGCGGGGATCACACTGATGTTTATACATTTAATGTAGCATCAGCGAAAAATATTGATATTTCCGTTTTAAATGAGTATGGAATCGGGATGACATGGGTACTTCACCATGAATCAGATATACAAAATTATACTGCTTACGGTCAAGCAAATGGCAATCATATAGAGGCAAACTTTAATGCAAAACCAGGTAAATATTACTTGTATGTATATAAATATGATAATGGCGATGGAACATACGAATTATCAGTAAAATAAGTGCTTTTCCAATGTATGTTTAACTTTACTTTTTGTGGAAAATAGTATATTATATAGATATATAATATATCGGTTATTTTCTAGGAGGAGCCTGTCACAATAGGCTTCTCCTGTTCTTTTTTAGAGGCCTGTACTGCAGGCTTTTCTTTAAAGAGTAAATAACTGAAAATTAAGAACAATAATCTTTGAAAGAGGTGGGGCATACACATAACAAAAAAGGGATTGTTTAAGAGAGGGGGATAAGAAATGGTTTTGTTTGGTTATCCACTTGAGACAATTTATTTATACGGATTTATTATTGCTACTATACTCACTGTGATTTATATCTTTTTTGGGGATATATTTGAATCCATATTTAGTTTTGGAGGCGGATCTGTATCCGTTGTTACTTTATTACTTAGTTTTTTCGCTATGTTATGTGGACTTAGTTATATAGGAGAATATTTATTTTCCTTTAATAGTATTCTTATTTTCGTGGCTGCATTTGCTATATCCTTTATTGGTGTATTCATAATGAAAATATTAATTTTAAAACCGATTGCAGAAGCAGAACAAAATACTGTGCAACGTATGGATGAATTCATTGGTTGCAAGGGAGAAGTCATTACGACAATTCCTACAGAAGGATTTGGTGAAGTATTAATATCCTCTCAATTTGGAAGTAATGCAATTCCAGCTAAAACAATTGGGAAAAAAGATATTTCACAAGGAACTGAAGTTATTATTGAGGGAGTCCAAGATGGTGTTTTGCTTGTACAAAACATCGCTTATTCTTTAAAAAAACCAAAATTATAAGGGGGAATTCACATGACGATTCCATTAATTATTGGTGGAGTTTTACTCGCAATTTTAATTCTACTCATTTTAGTATTCATTACGAAGTATCGAACAGTTGGACCAGATGAAGCGTTAATTGTTACAGGGAACTGGCTTGGTGGTGGGAAAAATGTAGTGACCACTGATGATGGAAAGAAGATTAAGATTATTCGCGGTGGCGGTACATTCGTAGTGCCAATCATGCAAAGAGCAGAACCTTTAAGCTTACTAAACTACAAGTTAGAAGTGGGCACACGCGATACGTATACGAAGCAAGGTGTTCCAGTTACAGTAAATGGTGTTTCTATTATTAAAGTAGGTTCTACAATTGAAGAAGTATCGACAGCAGCTGAGCAATATTTAGGAAAAGAAACAGAAGAGTTAAAAGTAGAAGCGAAAGAAGTTTTAGAAGGTCATTTACGTGCGATTTTATCTTCTATGACAGTAGAAGATGCGTATAGTAATAGAGAGCAATTTGCTCAAAAAGTGCATGAAGTAGCTTCTACAGATTTAAAGAAAATGGGTCTTCGCATCGTTTCCTTTACAATTAAAGAAATCATGGATAAGAACGGTTACTTAGATGCACTTGGTCAGCCACAAATTGCGACGGTTAAGCGTGATGCAACAATTGCAAATGCAGAGCGTGAAAAGGAAGCTCGTATTGAAAAAGCTCGTGCTGAGAAAGAAGCGAAAGAAGCTGAATACCAACGTGATGCCCAAATCGCTGAAGCTGAAAAACATAAAGAATTAAAAGTACAATCTTATAAGAGAGAGCAAGAACAAGCTCGTGCAGATGCGGATCTTTCTTACGAATTACAACAAGCGAAAGCGCAACAAGGTGTTACAGAAGAGCAAATGCGCGTTAAAATCATTGAGCGTGAGAAACAAATTGAATTAGAAGAAAAAGAGATTGCGCGTCGTGAAAAGCAATACGATGCAGAAGTAAAGAAAAAAGCAGATGCAGATCGCTATGCTGTTGAGCAATCAGCGGAAGCAGAAAAAGTAAAACAAATGAAAAAGGCAGATGCGGATCAATATAAGATTGAAGCTGAAGCGAGAGCACGTGCGGAAGAAGTACGTGTGGAAGGTTTAGCGAAGGCGGAAATCGAAAAAGCGCAAGGTCAAGCGAAAGCGGAAGTACAAAAAGCACAAGGTACGGCGGAAGCCGATGTTATTAGGTTAAAAGGTTTAGCAGAGGCAGAAGCGAAACAAAAAATTGCAGAGGCATTTGAGTTATATGGCCAAGCGGCAATTATGGATATGGTACTTAAAATGCTTCCAAGTTATGCGAAGGAAGTTGCAAGCCCACTTAGTAACATTGATAAAATTACAGTTGTCGATACAGGCGGCGGTGGTAAAAATAGCGGCGCCGGAAAAGTTGCAGGTTATGCGACTGATTTAATGGCAACGATGCAAGAAACATTAAAAGCTTCTTCTGGTATTGATTTAAAAGAGTTATTAGAAGGATTTGCTGGAAAAGGAGCAGTACAACAATTATCAAACGATAAACCGGTTGTATCAGTAGTAGAAGATGAGAAAAAAGAAGTAGAAAAAGATAAAGAATAGTATAGTGGGTGGAACCTCTAGTAAGTGAGATACTAGAGGTTCTTCTGTGAATTGTTCGAATAATTTACATTTTAATATATTGTTTTAATTATTTAATTTATATAGAATGAAAAAGGTATGTATTAATTCTTTAATAGAAAAAGAGATAAAGAGTTGATACGTTTTAATCGTATAATTTATATAAAGAAATTAAATGTAAAACAATTACATTTAAAACGGTATGGAGGGGTAGAGATATGTTTCAAGGGAAATTAAGAAGAAGTAGTTTAAAAGCAAAGTTACTTGTGTCATTTGTTATTGTTTTAATTCTTCCAAGTATTGTAATTGGTTGGACGTCTTATCAGCAAGCAAAGACAAATTTTAATGAAACAATTTTACAATCAGCGGAAGATAACGTAAAGATTTTAAATAATGTTATTAATAAAGAGATAGACAGTAAAAAGGTAGACGCAGTATATTTTACAAAGTTATTTAACGGAGTAAGTTACGGAACTGATCAGCTTCAAAATGTGCAAAATAAATTAGAAGAATATAATAAATTACATCCAGAAATAGAAGCAATTTATACGGGGGCTAGTACGGGACAATTTATTCAATCACCGTCTATTCAAATGCCAGATGGGTATAATCCTACCGAAAGAGATTGGTATAAAGAAGCAGCGAAAAAAAGCGGAGAAGTGGTTATCACAGCCCCATATAAGTCAAGTACAACAGGGAATATTGTTATTACAATAGCAAAACAAAATGAGGATAAGAGCGGTGTTCTCGGTATTGATTTAATTATTAATGATATTGTAAATACTTCAAAAATGGTCAATATCGGCAAAAAAGGATATGTAGCAATCTTCGACCAATCTAAACATGTAATAGCACATCCGACGATGAAACCGGGTGACAAAATAGAAGAAAAACTTGAGAAGGAATTGTACAAACAGGAAACAGGTGATTTTAAATTCAAACTCGATGGTGATGATCGCAATATTACCTTTATAACAAATAAGCAGACTGGATGGAAAATAGCAGGAATTATGCCTTCAAAAGAAATTATTGAAGCAGCTAATCCTATTTTCTATAAAACGCTAACTGTTATTGGTATTTCATTAATAATTGGTGGGATTTTAATTTACTTCATAATTGCTTCTATCATTAGTCCGTTAAAACAACTTGTTATATCATCGAAAAAGATTAGTGAAGGCGATTTAACAGAAACAATTACAGTTCATTCTAAAGATGAAATTGGACAGCTAGGAGAAAGTTTTAATGAGATGGCGGCATCATTACATCAGGTCATTTCCAATATAAATACTTCAGCAAGTCACGTGGCGGCATCTTCAGAAGAATTAACAGCTAGTATGAAGCAGACAAGTGAAGCGACGGAACAAATTACACAAGCAATAGAGCAAGTGTCGAGCGGGGCTGAAATACAAACGAAAGAAGTTGAAGAAGGCGCAACATTATTAGAAGAAGTTACAGAAGGAATTCAGCGTGTTGCAGATAGTTCTTCATTAGTATCCACAGCATCTATGTATACGAAGAAAAAGGCTGAAGATGGTGGGAAGTTAGTTGAACAAACTGTGAATCAAATGCAATTAATCCATGAGTCTGTTTCACAATCAGATAAAGTTATTGTTTTGTTAGATGATAAATCAAAACAAATTGGAGCAATTCTTGAGGTGATTCAACACATTGCAGAGCAGACCAATTTATTAGCGTTAAATGCGGCAATTGAGGCTGCAAGAGCTGGAGAGCAAGGAAGAGGATTTGCAATTGTAGCAGATGAAGTACGAAAATTAGCTGAGCAATCAGGACAGTCTTCTACGGAAATTGGAAAACTAGTGAAAGAGATCCAATTTGATATCAAGGAAACGGTAAGTTCTATGAAGCAAGTTGGGACAGAAGTACAATCAGGGCTTGTAGTTGCAAATGAAACGAAGCAAAGCTTTGCTGAAATACTGAAATCTACGGATGATACAGTTGTACAAATTGATAACATGGTAGAAGTAGCGAAGCAAATGACAGTAGATGCAAAACAAGTTAGTGCATCAATTAATGAAATTGCAGCTACGATTGAAGAAAATGCAGCAAGCGTTCAAAATATTGCTGGTTCTTCAGAAGAACAATTAGCTTCAGTAGATGAAATCAATGCAGCAGCAGTTCATTTATCACAAATGGCAGAAGAATTACAGGAGATGATTGGTAAGTTTAAAGTGTAATAATGATTGTTAAGAAACGAGGTAATAATTTTACTTCGTTTCTTTTTTATGAAGAGAAAAAGAAAGAAATATAGAGTAACCGTGTTATGATTAAGTATAATTAAAGAGACTGTATATTCTTTAAATTCTATCTTTAATCATGTTAGGGGAATGGTTTTGAAATTTAAAAAATTAAAACTCCAACCGAGAATCACATTAACTATTAGTACACTTATTCTTGTTGTACTTATGCTAACGAGTTATTTATTTTATTACATATTATCTGAAACGGTAGAAGAGCAAATTGGCAAAAGAGCTTTGCATGTTGCGAAAACAGTTGCTGCTATACCAGAAATCAAGGAAGCTTTTCAAACAGAAAATCCAGCTTCTATTATTCAACCGATTGCGGAAAAAATTCGAATTGATACAGATGCTGATTTTATTGTAGTTGGAAATAAAGAAGGGATTCGTTATGCACATCCTAGGAAAGATAAAATAGGAGAAGCAATGGTTGGCGGAGATAACAAAGGAGTTTTATTAGAAGGGAAATCTTACGTTTCGAAAGCAACTGGATCATTAGGCCCTTCATTACGTGGAAAAGTTCCAATCCATAATCAGGAAAATGAAATCATTGGTGTGGTATCTGTTGGATTTTCAATGGATGATATTCATGGAGCGGTAGAAGTGTATGGAAAGCGTGTGTTTTGGATTACAATAATAGGCTTATTAATTGGAGTAATCGGCTCTATATATTTAGCTGGCAGTATAAAAAGAATGATGTTTGGGATGGAGCCAGAAGAAATTTCATCTTTATATGAAGAGCATAGTACAGTGATTCAATCTGTACGTGAGGGGATTATTGTCATTGATCAACATGGCATAATTAGTTTAGTTAATCAAGCAGCCTATGATATTCTTTCGCTAGATGAACAACGAAATATTATTGGAGAATTTATTTTAGATATAATTCCTAATTCAACGATATTAGATGTACTTCAAACTGGTGAAGAACAGTTTGACCGCCAATTAAATATAAAAGGGCAGGCTGTTATTGCGAACCGTCTACCCATTAAAGTAAAGAATAAAGTAACTGGCGTTGTATCGAGCTTACGTTTGAAATCTGAAATGGATCAGTTAACAGCAGAATTATCTCAGACGAAGCAATATACAGAGGCATTACGAGCGCAAACGCATGAATATAACAATTTGTTGTATACGCTTTCAGGTCTTATCCAGCTAGAATTATATGAAGATGCTTTGGAGCTTATTCATAAGGAAACAGCGGTATATCAAGATTTTGTTCAATTTATTATGAAACGAATTCAAAATCCATGGTTAGGTGGGATTTTAATTGGATTCTATAATAGAGCAAGAGAGTTGAAGATTGATTTTATGCTAGATAGAGAGAGTAGCTTAGACAAATTAAGCCCGCATATTGAGAGTAATTATGTCGTTTCTATTTTAGGAAATTTAATTACGAATGCATTTGAAGCGATTGAAAGAAATGAAGAACATGATAAGAAAGTAAGAATGTTTGTAACTGATATCGGAGAAGAAATAGTCATTGAAGTGGAAGACTCAGGACAAGGGATTCATGATGAGGTCATTACTAGCATATTCTATAAAGGCTTCTCGACGAAAGAAGGCGAGAAGCGAGGATATGGATTAGCAAAGGTGAAAGAGTTAGTAGAAGATTTAAATGGAAGTATCGCAATCGAAAAAGGGGATTTAGGTGGTGCATTGTTTATTATTGCATTACCAAAAGAGAGAGGCGAATTGTAATGGGTGAGGAGATTGAAGTATTGATTGTAGAAGATGATATTCGAATTGCAGACATTCATCGTCGTTTTACTGAAAAGATTGAGGGATTTAAAGTAATTGGAACAGCGACGACTGGGGAACAAGCGAAAGAATGGCTAGATCTTGTGAAGCCACAGCTCGTTTTATTAGACGTGTACTTACCTGATATGCAAGGAACGGAACTTGTCACATATATTAGACATAATTTACATGATACAGATATTATTATGATTACAGCTGCATCGGAAACAGATGTAGTGAGGCACGCCCTGCGAGGTGGAGTAACAGATTATATCGTAAAGCCACTTATGTTTGATCGATTTAAAGCAAGTTTGGAAAATTACCAAAAAAAGCTTGTGCAGTTAAAGAAAAATAACCAATTATCTATCGAACAAATAGAACATCTATGGTCTCAAAGAGGCGTAAAGGGAAATGAAATAGAATATGCCCCGAAAGGTATAGACCCCTTAACTTTAGCAAAAATAAAAAAGCATATGTTAACAGTGAATGAAGAAGGTATTACTGCGGAAGTGCTAAGCTCAATGGTCGGAGTAAGCAGATCGACAGCGAGGCGTTATTTAGAATATTTAATATCAGGAAAGAAAGTTCATGCGGAGCTTATATATGGGAGTGTTGGGAGACCAGAAAGAAGATATTTTCTTATTCCTTCATAATAAAAAACAGTAGAGGATATATGTCCGCTACTGTTTTTTTATTTTATATTGGAATAACCCCAATTAAAATTCCAGTAATCAACATGACCATTGTCGTTCCAACTGCCCACAATAAAGTAAAACGTTGATGTTCACCAAAATCAACCTTTGCCATCCCAACTAATAAATAAGTGGATGCAACAAGAGGGCTTAATAAGTGAACAGGTTGCCCGAGTAAGGAAGCGCGTCCCATTTCAGCTGCACTAATTCCATAGGTAGCAGCAGCTTTCGTTAAAATAGGTAGTACACCGAAGTAAAATGCATCATTGGACATGAAGAATGTGAATGGCATACTAAGAAGTGCTGTAATAATTGGTAATTGTGGGCCAAGAGCATCTGGTATAAGAGTTACTACACTTTTAGCCATTGCATCTACCATTTTTGTTCCTGATAAAATTCCAGTGAAAATCCCAGCGGCAAATACGAGAGAAACAACTGCTAATACGTTTCCTGCGTGAGAAGCAATACGCTCTTTCTGTTGCTCTAAGTTCGGATAGTTAATCATAACAGCAATAGCGAAAGCGATTGTAAATAAAACAGGTAATGGCATAACTTCTAGTATAAGACAGACAAGTAAGGTAGCAGTTAATAAAAAGTTAATCCATAGAAGTTTAGGGCGCTTATGAACAGCAGCTTCTACTGTTGCAGCTTGCTCATCTGTTGTTTGCATTTGTTTTAAATATTGTATATCCATAATTCCTAAACGTTTTCTTTCTTTTTTTCCAAGATAGTAAGCAACGAAAACTACCCAAAGTGCACCAGCAATCATTCCTGGTATAAGTGGTGTAAAGAGCTCTGATGCGTCTAGTCCAAGTGCACTCATAACACGAGCTGTCGGTCCACCCCACGGTGTAAGATTTGTCACGCCTGCACCTAACATAACAACCCCAGCTAATATAAGTGGATTCATTCCAAGGCGTTTATATAGTGGGTACATTGCGGAAACAGTAATCATATACGTTGTCGTTCCATCCCCATCTAATGAAACGATAATTGTAAGAATCGCTGTACCAACAACAATTTTTAAAGGATCTCCTTTTACAAATTTCAAAATCCTACTAATGACAGGATCAAATAAACCGCTATCAATCATAATTCCAAAATATAAAATAGCAAACATAAGCATAATACCAGTAGGTGCTAGTTTTTGAATGCCCTCTAACATCATAGGTCCCATGTTTGCATAAAATCCTCCAATTAATGCGAACGTAATTGGAATTAATATTAATGCTACTAGTGCTGACATACGTTTTGTCATAATTAAAAACATAAAGACAAATACCATTGCAAATCCAAGTAGTGCTAACATGTAATCTCCCCCTCAAAAATGATTGCGCTTTCAAAATAAAATAAAAATTCAGAAAAAGGTTTTTTGTTTATCATAAAAGCATCTATTTGAATGGTAAATAATTTGAAAAATAACATCATTAGAAGCATAATTTTTATTTTGGTCATTTTGTTCACGGGAGTTAATTTGAATTTTTAAAAAGTAAGCTGCTCTCCATAAGAATGGTAGAATAAGATGACAATATTGAAGTGTGAAATAGGGAGTAGATTTTATATGAAAACAAGAATGGAAGAGATTTGTAGTTCTTATGAAGGAAAAGTAGAAGAGATTTTTGTTAATGAATCTTCTTACGTATATGAGTGGGAAAAATTAATGATGATCCGAAAAAATAACGGTGAACTTGAAAAGGTTGCAGTCGGCATCAGTGGAAATATAAGATTAGTAAATGTAGTTGTTGGGCAGCAAATTCATACAGATACATTATTAATTAAAATAGAAGATGATTTAGTAATTACAGGTTGTGAATGATGAGAGGTGTGTAGAGAGGACTACACATCTTTTTTGTTCCATATATTACAAAAGACACATCATTTTTTCACAAATCGCACACAAGTTTTTGATATGCTCCTTGTAGAAGATACGGTTAGGGAGGAAATACAATGAGAACAAAGTATGTGATGCTTGCTATATGCTTATTCTTTGTCTTTACAATTGTAGGATGTGGTAAGAAACAAGCAGAGGCTGTGGCAATTGATGAGAAGCATGATAAGTGTGATATTTGCCAAATTGGGGTAATGGATAATCAATTTGCAACAGAAATCATTTTAGAAAATGGAAAAGCATTAAAGTTTGATGATATCGGTTGTATGTATAAATGGATGGAGATTAATCCAGGTGAAAAGACGAAAGAAAAATTTGTTCGAGATTATGATTCGAAAGATTGGGTTTCGTTAGAAGATGCTACTTATGTATATGATAAAACAATTACAACACCAATGGCTTATAATGTCATTTCATTTAAAAACAAAAAAGATGCAAAGAGCTTTGTATCTAACTATAAGGGGAAAGTTCTCTCGTATAAAGAGCTAGCAGAGCATAAATGGGAAATGAATAAAGAAATGATGGGGAACACGAAAAAGGGAAATCACGGTGGGCATCATTAATACTAGAAAAAGACAACTGCATAGTTGTCTTTTTCTAGTATTATTCAGGTGCAAATATAGAAAAGGTGTAAAATTTTTAGAAGAACGGTTACAATGGAATGTAGTGACCTAAAGCAACCATGTATGTACTTTTTAGAAATGTATACAAATGCGGTGAAAACGTGCTAAACTAATTGCTTCATAATGCTAATGATGAGGCCATCAGGCGTATCATTCCAATAGGTTGAGAAACATCATATAAGTTTAAGATAATCCAATTAAAGAAGGAATATAAAGTGCTTATGGATAAATGTACTCAAGAAGAGTTATTGTATGTGATGGAGGAATGGTTAAGAAAACATTATCTTTCATAGGAGCTGTAGTTGTGAGAAAACAAAAAATTTTATTATGTATGTTATTAGGACTTTTAATGACGGTAGTGGCTTGCGATAAGCAAGAAGAGCCAGAATCGAAACCGGTTCATGTGAAAAACGAAAAGAAACAAGAGAAGCATAAAGAACAGGAAGAATCTAAAGAAGAAAAAAGTATAAATTTAATGGACAAACAGTTGCTACTTTCTGCCACTCTTGGAGACACAGAAACAGCTATGAAGTTGATTCAAGATGGAGCGAATATAAATGTAGAAGGTGACAACGGAGAAACACCTGTCCTTGCAGCAACGTACCAAAATCATGTAGAGACAGTGAAAGCATTAATTGGTGCAGGTGCTAATATTGAAATTAAAGATGAGAAACAAAGTAATCCACTTCTTTATGCGAGTAGAGAAGGATATACGGATATTGTAAAAGTATTAATTAATGCAGGAGTTAATACGAAAGAAACGACTAAGTCAGGTGGAACAGCACTTATTTCTGCATCTGAGCGTGGCCATGTAGAGGTCGTAAAAGAATTGTTAGAGCATACAGATATTGATGTCAATTATAAAAATGCTCGTGGTGGAACAGCTTTAGTAGAAGCAATTGTATTAGGAAATGGTAGTGAAAATCACAAGAAAGTAATTCAAATGCTTATTGACCACGGGGCAGATGTAAATATGGCCAATAAGGAAAATATTACGCCACTGCAATATGCTGAAAAAAGAGGTTTTAAAGATATTGCAAATATGTTGAGGGTAGCTGGAGCGAATGAAGTAGTACAGCCACAACCGCAACCGGTAGAATAACAAGTATGAAATAATCCCATTTAGATAGACAGAATGAAGAAGTCATTGAGTATGATGGATTCAGTAATGTGTATGTAAATGGGATTTTTGTTTTGGGCATGAAAAATAGATTATGAATGGTATATGGAGTAACTAAGGAGAATATAAATGAGGCTCTCAGAACTTGATTTAATAGCAATTCAGGTAGAGGTTTTATTTGTTCATAATCAAGTAGGAAAAATGAAATATGTAAATGAACAAGGAAATCCGAAAGCACCACGCTGTTTTCTTGGCAGAACTCGTGAAGGGAGTATAACGAGATATCATTGTGATCTGGATGATGAAACGGTAGGTAAGATTGAGAAATTAATTCGAGAACCTTCAAATCATATAGAGATAGCAAAGATTATCCATGTATTAAATGAAGAAAGAACAGTAAAAAATATTTGGATGGGCCCTGCTTTCATGTTCTCTAATAATTTACATAAGCCAACTAGAACAATACAGATAACAGAGAAGAATAAAGAGCTTTTGCGAGAAAATTTTCCTAATCTAATAGAACAGATGGAGTGGAGGCAACCTTACTTTGCAATTGTAAAAAATGAAAAGGTAGTTTCTATATGTTGCAGTGCTAGGAGTACACCTGTAGCTGCTGAGGCGAGTGTGGAAACTTTAGCGGAGAATGGGTATGGTACTGATGTTGTTACAGCCTGGGCGATATCAATACAAGAAGAAAACCGCATTTCACTTTATAGTACTTCTTGGGATAATTATGCCTCACAAGAAGTTGCGAGAAAACTAAATTTGATTAACTATGGAATGAATTTGCATATTACTTGAATTTTAAAGATAGTTGTTTGCTGTTGGGGGTTATTCGTATATCTAGATTAATGTTAAGAAAATATGGTGAATATTAACATTCGATTAACAGCTAATTAACAATCTATCAAAACTGACTTAATAAATGCATACTATAGTAAAGGTAACAAAATAACTAGGGTAGAGAACATTTGAGAACACCCGCTTACATATAACGTGCCACTTTCTTAGGTGTGCTCTATTCCCTAGAGTTCAAATAAGGAGAAAGGTGTTCTATGTAAGTAGGTGTTTTTAGTTTGGATAAAAACAGAAAAGCTAGGTGGAATGAATGTTTAAAGAACCTTATATTGCGATGATAAAGGATTGGAAAGGATACAACACATACAAAAAATTACCGAAAACAGTTTTTCTTATGACGGGTTCAATGCTGGAGTTACCAGAGCGTGTATATGAATTACAGAAACATGGACATGATGTCTTTCTTCATTGTGATTTTATACAAGGTTTAAATACGAATACAGAGGAAGCACTTTTGTATATTCAAGACGTTATCGGAGCACAAGGTATTATTTCAACAAAAGGATCTACAATTCGAAATGCCAATAAAATTGGATTAAAAACGATCCAACGTATTTTTATTGTCGATACTTTATCTCTTACAAAATCAATTGAAAATTGTAAAACGACTAAACCGAATGCAGTAGAGATTATGCCTGGTATTATGCCTTCCATTATTAAGCAGTTAGCAGAGGAAATAGAATTTCCTATCATTGCAGGCGGACTGATTCAAACACGAGAAGATGCGGAAATTGCTATTCGTGCAGGCGCAAGTGCAATTTCAACGAGTCATTATGAAGTATGGATACAAGAAGAAAAAAGGAGTGCAACTTTGTGATTGAATTGAAAAATGTTTCAAAGGTATATAAAAATGCAGAAGAGACAGCGGTTAAGGGGGTATCGGTTCACATTAAAAAGGGTGAGTTTTTTGTTTTAGTTGGGCCTTCAGGATGTGGGAAAAGCACATTATTACGAATGATCGCTGGCCTAGAAGAAATTTCTTCGGGGGATTTAATTATTAATGAACGTGTTGCAAATGATTTAGAGCCGAAAGATCGTAATCTATCAATGGTATTTCAAAATTATGCACTATACCCACACTTATCTGTAGAAGAAAATATTTTATTTGGACTTAAGGTAAGGAAAGTACAAAAAGAAGAGCGGCAAAAGAGATTAATGGAAGCTATTGAAATGGTAGGGCTGAAAGAGTATGTGAAAATGAAACCAGGTCAATTATCAGGTGGACAAAGACAGCGTGTTGCGCTTGCTAGAGCGATTGTGAGCCAAGCACCGATTTGTTTAATGGATGAACCACTTTCGAATTTAGACGCGAAATTACGTGCGCAAATGAGAATTGAAATTAGAGAAATTCAGCAGCGTTTAGGAATTACAATGATTTACGTTACTCATGATCAAATAGAGGCGATGACTATGGGAGATCGCATCATGGTTTTAAATAAAGGAAGCATACAGCAAGTTGGAACACCGCTTGACATCTATAACGAACCAGCAAATGAATTTGTTGCAAGTTTTATAGGGTCTCCTTCGATGAATATAAATGATGGAGAAGTAAACAAAGAAAAAGGTGTATTACATATAGGGCAATTGCAAATTCCGTTATCTATTGGACAGTTAAAGCAATTACCAGAAGGAATAATTCGCATAGGCATGCGTCCTGAGCATATTGCCCTGTCTGAGGAAGGACAAGAAGTTACGCTACAATCTGTAGAAGTATTAGGCAACGAATCTATATTAAACTTCGCAATAAATGGAACAACTTGGAGTGCAAAAGTCATTGGACAGCTAATCCTGAACAAAGGTGACAAAGTAAAATTATTATTCTCACAAGATAAGTTATGCTTCTTTCATCAAAATACGAATGAACGATTAAAAGTGGTAGCTGAAGAAGAGTTGAAAGTGGTGGCGAAATAATGATTGAAGTAGGCAAGTTACCAGCCCAAGCAAAGGTGGCAAAAAAGAAGAATTTATGGAGTAGAACGAAGGATTTAAGAATAGGATTATTATTTTTAGTGCCATCTATTTTATTGTTCTCGATTTTTCTTTTTTATCCATTATTTAGGACGATTTACTATAGCTTTTATTTAACAGATATACACGGAGAAGCTAATCTTTTCGTTGGCTTAGAAAATTATCAATACTTATTTTCTGATCCTGCTTTCTACAAAAGCATAAAGTCAACTTTATTATTTGTTGTATATACAGTGCCTACGAGTATTATACTCGCTTTATTTCTTGCATTGATTGCAAACGGAAAGGTAAGAGGTATTGGGTTATTTCGAGTTCTGTTTTCTTCGACAATGGGAATATCAGTAGCTGCTAGTGCAGTAATTTGGTTATTTTTATTTCATCCAAGTGTCGGGTTATTCAATAATATATTAGCTTCTATGAATCTTCCTGCAATTGCATGGTTAACGAGTCCGGACTGGGCACTATTCTCTGTATCAGTTACAACGGTTTGGGTGAATACAGGATTTGCATTTTTAGTTATATTAGGTGGTTTACAAAATATTGATACGTCTTTATATGAGAGTGCATCTATAGATGGTGCTAGCTATTTATATAAGCTTCGTCGTGTTACATTACCGATGCTATCACCAACTTTATTCTTTATCGTGACAGTAACGTTAATTAGTGCGTTCCAAAGCTTTGGACAGATTGATATTTTAACGCACGGTGGACCAAATGATGCAACAAATTTAATTGTATATTCGATTTATAAAGAGGCATTTGTGAATCATCAATTTGGGACAGCAAGTGCACAAGCTATGGTACTATTTGTTTTCATTTTCATTGCTACATTACTTCAATTTAAGTTTGCTGAGAGAAAGGTGCATTATAAATGATCGTTAAACAGTGGAAACAAAATTTCCTGCTATACATGCTGCTCATAATTAGTGCAGTAATGGTATTTTTTCCTGTGCTGTATGCGTTTTTAATAAGCTTTATGACACCAGACGATATTCAAATGAGAAGGATATTTCCAACTCAATTTACTTTTGATAATTTCATTAATATTTTTCAGAAAGTACCACTTTTTACATATTTATATAACAGCTTAGTTGTATCGACAGTTGTTATGATTGGACAACTTATCGTGTCAAGCTTAGCGGCGTATGCTTTTGTCTTTCTTCAGTTTAAGGGAAGAAATCTTATTTTTTTCCTGTTTATTTCAACGATGCTTATTCCGTGGGAAGCGACGATGGTACCTAACTTTTTAACGATTCAAAACTTTGGCTGGATCAATAGTTTCGCTGGGATGACAGTGCCGTTTTTTGCAACAGCTTTCGGTATTTTCTTGTTACGCCAACATTTTATGACACTTCCGAATGAACTGAAAGAAGCTGCTTTTATTGAAGGGATTGGAAATGTAAGATTTTTGTTCAGCGTTGTAATTCCGTATTGTAAAACGAGTTTTATTACGCTTGGCGTATATAGTTTTTTAACAACATGGAATATGTACTTATGGCCACTTTTAGTGACCACTGATGAAAAGGTAAGAACAGTTCAAATTGGTGTGAAGCAGCTTCAATCTCAAGAAGTTGCAACTGATTGGGGAAGCGTAATGGCTGGCGTTACGGTTATCGTTATACCAACATTGATTCTATTATTTTTAGGACAAAAGCAATTACAACAAGGATTAACAAAAGGTGCAATTAAATAACTAAGAGAAGGTGAGATTAAAATGAGTCTAGTTAAAAAAGGTGCTGCTCTATTAATGGTAGCAACAATGGCATTATCTAGTGCCGCTTGTTCAACTAGTAAAACGGAGGAGAAACCTGAAGCACAGGCAAAAGTAGCGCCAGTTGAAAAGAATGGTGATAAAACGGTAATTCGTTTTTGGCACGCGATGGGTGGAAAAACACAAGGGGTATTAGAGGGACTTGTTGCAGACTATAATAAGTCACAAAATAAATACGAGATAAAGCCAGAGTTCCAAGGGACATATGAAGAGTCTTTAACGAAATTTAGAACGATGTCTGCTACGAAAGAAGCGCCAGCTCTTGTTCAGTCGAGTGAAATTACAACAAAATATATGATTGATAGTAAAAAGATTACGCCAATTGATAGTTGGATAAAAAAAGATAAGTACGATACTTCAAAGTTGGAAAAAGCAATTACAAATTATTATTCAGTTGATGGAAAAATGTATTCTATGCCATTTAATTCATCTACACCAGTATTAATTTATAATAAAGATGCTTTCGCAAAGGCGGGCTTAGATCCAGAGAAAGCTCCAAAAACATATGCGGAATTGCAAGAAGCAGCGAAAAAGTTAACGATTAAAGAAGGCGGAAATGTAAAACAATATGGATTTTCAATGCTGAATTATGGTTGGTTCTTTGAGGAATTGTTAGCGACACAAGGCGCTTTATATGTAGATAATGAAAATGGTCGTAAAGATGCTGCAAAGAAAGCTGTATTTAACGGTAAAGAAGGACAGAAAGTATTTGGGATGCTAGATGAGTTAAATAAAGCTGGTGCACTAGGAAAGTATGGAGCAAGTTGGGATGATATTCGTGCCGCGTTCCAGTCTGGACAAGTTGCTATGTATTTAGATTCTTCAGCTGGTGTTCGCGACTTAATTGATGCATCTAAGTTTAATGTAGGCGTTTCATATATTCCATATCCAGAGGATTCGAAACAAAATGGTGTTGTTATTGGAGGAGCATCATTATGGATGACGAATATGGTTTCAGAAGAAACACAACAAGGTGCTTGGGACTTTATGAAATATTTAACGAAGCCAGACGTACAAGCAAAATGGCATACTGCAACAGGTTATTTCTCTATTAATCCGGATGCATATAATGAACCATTAGTAAAAGAGCAATATGAAAAATATCCACAGTTGAAAGTAACCGTAGATCAATTGCAAGCGACGAAACAATCTCCAGCAACACAAGGTGCTTTAATTAGTGTATTCCCAGAATCACGAGATGCAGTTGTAAAAGCATTAGAAGCAATGTATGACGGGAAGAATAGTAAAGAAGCGTTAGATGAAGCTGCCAAAGCGACAGATAGAGCAATTAGCATTTCAGCTCGTACGAGTCAAAAATAAGAGAAAGCCGTATCCGAAAAAGGATACGGCTTTCTTTAGGAGATAAGGGATCAAAAAAATGAAGAAGTCTTATCTCTTTTATATGAGTAAAGGGTCTAGAATGAATCTTGTCCTTTTCATTATTTGTTTAACTCCATTGCAACTTGTTTGCCATTTACGAAAACCTCTGCCACTGCTACCATAACTTCCATCACTTTTTTCATATCTCATCTCTCCTTGTTTTTTGTTTCATTTCTTACTTTTAGTATAAGGAAATATAGCAATCGCAACTATCGAATTGAATGACAAGAGACTTACATTGTTGTAAGGATAATCGTTGTATCTGTAATAAATACGGTTTTAAAATACAATTCTGAAGTTTCTGTCGTTTTGAATTATAATTAGAAAGAGGGGTGATAATATGAAAAGAATTCTTGTTATTAGTGATATTCATGGCGAAATAAAAAAGTTCGAACAGTTATTAGAAGAAGCTCAATACGATGCAAAAAAGGATCAACTAATTTTATTAGGGGATTATGTAGATCGTGGTCCAAATGCACGTGCAGTAATTGAAAGGGTAAAAGAGTTAAAAGAAGATGGAGCCCTCGTTCTAAAGGGAAATCATGAAGATATGATGATTAAGGCGTTAACGACTGATGAGGAACGTTCATGGAACCATTGGGTAAAAAGGAATGGTGGAGATAAGACATTATATAGTTATGGATTTGTAGAAGAAGATATTGTAGTTAATGAGGAAGACTTCCAAAAACCAATTTTACAATCGCATGTTTTAGAAGATCATGTAAAGTTTATTCAAGAATTAGATCATTACATTGAAACAGAAGAGTACATATTTGTACATGCTGGTGTTGAGCCTATGAAACGAGTTTCTGAATGTGAACCATATACGTTAATGTGGATCCGTAATGAGTTTCATAATGGATATAGTGGCGAAAAGGTTGTTGTATTTGGCCATACGGAAACAAAAATGCTTCATGGTAGTGAGAATTGTGGCGTGTATTTTGGTAGTAATCGAATTATTGGAATTGATGGCGGGGCTGTGTATGGTGGTCAGCTAAATTGTTTGGAATTGCCAAGTAAAAAGGTATATGTAGTAAAAAATTGAAAGAGATAAGGGAAATCTTATTTCTTTCAATTTTTTATTAAGCTAAATTTAAGAAAGAGTCTTTATAATTAATCTTTAAAATTCTGTATCAAGAAAAAGTGTAGAAAGAACGAATTAAAAATGAAGTTACAGAATATAATGATATTCTTTTGTTAGGAAAAGCAGGAATGTGATTATAAATAGAATCGAACGATATGGTGGAAGGTGAGAATATGCGCTTACTCGTAGTAGAAGATAATGCTTCGTTATTAGAGTCTATCGTACAAATTTTGCGTGATGAATTTGAAGTAGATACAGCATTGAATGGAGAAGAGGGGTTATTTCTAGCGTTACAAAATATATATGATGCAATTTTGCTTGATGTGATGATGCCAGAGATGGATGGTTTTGAAGTAATTCAAAGAATACGTGATGAAAAGATTGAAACACCAGTCCTGTTTTTAACAGCGAGAGATTCTTTAGAAGATCGGGTGAAGGGATTGGACTTTGGTGGAGATGACTATATCGTTAAGCCATTTCAGGCCCCTGAATTAAAAGCGAGAATTCGTGCTTTACTACGCAGAAGTGGTAGTTTAACAACAAAGCAGACTATTCGATATAAAGGGATTGAACTGTTCGGAAAAGATAAAGATGTTCAAGTAGATGGACAAAGTATGAAGCTAACATTAAAACAATATGAGCTTCTAGAGTATCTTATTCAAAATAGCGGAAAGATTTTAATGAGGGAACAAATTTTTGATCGTGTTTGGGGATTTGATTCAGATACGACAGTGGCAATTGTAGAAGTGTATGTACATCATTTACGTAAAAAATTAGAGCCATTCGGTTATCAGAAAGATATTCAAACTGTTCGAGGTATTGGATATATATTAAAAGAACAATGAAAAAGGGAAGTATGTTTCAGAAGACGCGTATTCGATTGACTATATTGAATTCATTAGTATTTATCATTTTGATAGGCGTATTAGGTAGTATCATTTATTCTTACACATATAAGCGTATTTATAGTGGAGTAAATGAATCGATAGAAAAAGCCGTTCAACATAGAAAGAATGCAGATGATAAAAAACTACCTAAAAAAATTAGAGGATATCCTCCAATTGGGGATCCAAGGATAATGGAGTTAACTTGGCTTGGAAACACGGTGGAGATAGATATTGAAAACGGCAAACGTCGTTTTATTTTTGAAGACAATTTGGAAAAGTTTTCTCCAAAGAAATTAGGAACTTTGCAAGATGTAGAAGTACAAGGACAATATTTTAGAATATTTTCATTTCAAAAAGATGCAAAAATAGTTCAAATTGCAAGGGATATAACAGCTGAAAAAGAAATGTTACATACTTTATTTTTAATTCTTGTGATAGGTTGTAGCGTAGGAAGTTTATGTGCAATCGGTATCGGCTTTTTCTTAGCTGGCAGGGCACTCGTACCCATTCAAAATTCATGGGAAAAACAGCAGCAATTCGTTTCTGATGCGTCACATGAACTAAGGACACCGCTTGCAGTTATTCAATCAAAAACAGATGTTTTATTCCAGTCACCATCCGCTACGATAGAAGAAAAAGCGATGGATATTTCTACAATTTCAAAAGAATGTAGGCGGTTATCAAAACTCGTTAGTAATTTATTATTGCTAGCACGTTCTGATTCTAATCAAATTGAGATGGATAAGAAAACATTTGAACTCGATAAATTGTTAGAGGAAATAGTAGCTCCATATAAGGAGATTGCTTCTTATCAAGAAAAAGAAATGATACTAAAAGTAGAACGTGGCGTATCTTTTATGGGTGATAGAGAGCGGATTCATCAAATGATGGTCATACTGTTAGATAATGCGATGAAGTATACGAACGAAGGCGGGCAGATTCAAATCAATTGCACGCAAACGAGTAGTTCAATTCGTATACAGGTGAAAGATGACGGGATAGGAGTGAAAGAAGAAGATATTCCGAAATTATTTGATCGTTTTTATCAAGGGGATAAAGCAAGAAGTACGTCAGAAGGAGCTGGATTAGGTCTTTCAATCGCAAATTGGATTGTAGAAAAACATTACGGAAAAATATCAGTAGAGAGCAAATGGGAAGAGGGCACTTGTTTTGAAGTGATTTTCCCTAAACACCAAAGAATATAAGTGAGAAGACGATCTTGTTTTTACAAGGTCGTCTTTTTTTAAGGGAAAGTTAAGAAACTATTTTTAACATGTATTATATACAGAAAAGTTCGCCCTATAAAAAGAAGCGATTATAAAAAGGTATTTGAGTAGATTATATCGATCATAATGTTATTTCGATTATGAATAGGGAATGATGGAAAAGAAAGTGTAAGAGGGAGGAATTAATTTTGAAAAAGAAAATGATGATGGTATTCACTATTGGAGTAATGAGTTTAAGTATATTAGGGGGTGCCTCTCCTTCTGAAACATCAAAAGGAAAGACAGATTACACACAGCGCAGCAAAGAACAATTAAACAATGGAAAGATACATGCTGTGCATACAGAAGAAAAGGCGGAGAATTTAGGGATTGAAACGGCAGGGAAAGAACAAATTACGCTAGAAAAAGAAATCCATGAGACGGAAGTAGGAAGAGAAGCAGAACAGTTAGGAATTTCGATTGAAGGAAAAGATGTTGGAACTCTTTCAGAAGAAATCTATGAAACAAAAGTGAAGCAAGAAGCGTTAAAGCTAGGCATATCAATAGAAAATACATCAATTGTAAATTTGATTACTCAAATTAATACGATTAAAATTAACGATGAAGCGGATAAATTAGGTATTTCGACAAATGGAAAAGAAATAGAGGACATTGCAGAAGAAATCTATGGAACGAAAGTAAGAGAGGAAGCAGGCAAGTTAGGTATTTCACCAAAAGGAAAAGAGATAGAAGTGTTAGCGCAAGAAGTATACGAACAAAAAGTACAGGAAGAAGCAAAAGAATATCATATCGATTTGTATGGGAAAGATATATATCAAGTATTAAGCGAAATTAATGAACAAAAAGTGTTACAAATGGCAGATGAGCTTAATATGGATAAAACGAATAGGAACGTTCAAGAATTAGCAGAAAAAATAAAAAAGGATCAGCCTGAAAAAGGAAAAGAACTAAATTTTGTACCAGTGATTCGAACGGATGCGGACGCGTTTTATTCTTATTTAACGAACTAAAAAGGGCGTGAAAGTGATACGGAAGTTTAAGTGGTATATAGGTATGGCTTTACTCGTTATAGCAGTATGGGGGATCTATACAAATGGAATTACAAAGTATGTGGAGAAATTAACATTCTTCAATATGAAAAGTGGAAAACAAGTAGAGTTTAATCGTGATGAAAAGGTCATTTTATCAAATGTACCTTTCATTCAGCAGTTACCAGAGTTAGATAGAGGCTGTGAAGTGACGAGCTTAGCGATGATGTTACAATACGCAGGTATTACAGTGGATAAGATGAAATTAGCAAACGAAATAAAGAAAGTTGATTTTATGAACGATGGTGTACGTGGGAATCCGAATGAAGGATTTGTAGGAAATATTTATACCTTTTCTGAATCAGGATATGGTGTATATCATGGACCACTTTTTCAATTAGCGAAAAAGTATTTACCTAACAAAGCTGTGGACTTAACAGGGAAGAGTATAGAAGAGCTTTATAAGAGTGTAAAATCAGGACAACCGGTAGTCATGATTACGAATGCAACATTTGCGCCATTAGATAAAGATGAATTTACTACATGGGAAACAAATAGTGGAGATGTTTCTATTACGTATAATGAACATTGTGTAGTACTTATTGGATATGATAAGGAATTTGTATATATTCGAGATCCTCTAAGTGATAGTTTAGATGTAAAAGTACCGAGAGAAAGTTTTGAAAAGGCATGGGTGCAAATGGGGAGTCAGGCGATTAGTTACATATAAGATGGGTAAATAAAAGGAAGGAGGCTGAAACAGCCTCCTTCCTTTTATTTATTTTCTGTGGCATTGATTACAAACTGATCATAATATTTTTCATTCACGTATATATTTAATACCCATAATCCAGATGAAGGTAGTGACATAGTGAGTGGGAGTTCGGTTGTAGTAGAATCAATTGTATTTGAAGTAGTCCAAGTTGGTTTAGAAGTTTCTTGTTGAAAGAGTACGGGTGTTGGGGTTACTGATCCTTGTTTTAGTGCAATAATAGATAGTTTTCCAGTTGGCATTTCAGGATCTAAAAAGTACCACATCATTTCATTTTTTTCATTTGCAATAATAGGGCTATCAGCCATTGCGATTTTTTCTTCGATACCTTTTAAAGGTGTTTTTTCTTGTATGAAGGAGGGTGTTTCTTCCCAATTTACATCTTTTAAAACGCTAAGATGAAAGAAGGAAGGTGCATTAACTTGGGTGGATGACGTGGCGATAGCTTCTTTTTTAGGTGCTTCTGAATCAGGCTGCAATTGCGAGCATCCAGTGATGAGAAAGGAGAAAAGTAGCATAGTTCCAATTTTTTTCATGGTGTCACACTCCTAATTTTTACTGTTAGTGTAATTGTATTTGCCAGAAAGAGGGACAATTCCTTTAAAGTATAAAAAGAGGTCGTAAGTTTTGTACGACCTCTTTTGACATTTTTTATATTTGTTCAGTTGAAAGGGTTGGTTCTCGTTCTTTTTGAGGCATCGTTAAGAAAATAACAGAAAGAACGATACATACCCCGCCTAGTAATTGATACGCTCCAAATGATTCATTTAGCCAAGCGATTGAAACGATAGCTGCTACAAGTGGTTCAATGCTAGATAAAATGCTCGTTTCTGTTGCTGCTAAATATTTCAGACTACCGATATAAAGAAGGAAAGAAAGAGTGCCACTTATAATGATAAGGATAAGCATAGAAAAAGTTTTTGGTGTAAAGGTTTGTGAAAGTTGACTCCATCCAAACGAGCGATTAAAAATAAGCAGGGCAATGCCGCCGATTAGCATCCCCCAGCCAATTACTATGGTTGTTCCGCATTCTTTAATAAGAGAAGCTGGATGGAGGGTATAAAATGCAAATCCAATTGCTGTTAATAGGCCAAAAATAATAGCTTCTTTCGATAAAACAATATTTTCAATTGAACCGTTTGTAATAATAAAGTACGTTCCCGTTAGTGCAGTAATAATTGCGAGTAGTTGCATAGAAGCAGGGAATTTTCTTTGTCCAAATGCGACATAAATGGTAATAAAAACAGGACCTAGAAATTGAAATAATGTCGCTGTGACCGCATTACTAATATGAACTGTTTCGATAAAGGCATATTGCGCACCGAGCATGCCGAGAATAGAGAAAATAATAAGTTGTATAGAATGTCTAGAGTGTTTCCAAATTTGAAATATGTTTTGTTTCTTTATAAGTAAAAAAGATAAAATAAATAATCCCGCAAGCAACAAGCGAATTGTTAAAAAATCAATTGATGATACGTTAGTATGTTGAAATAGCCACTGAATCATCGGACCAGATAATCCCCATAAGGTAGCTCCTGTAATAATCATAATGAGTCCAATCCGTCTACTATTGTTCATAATCATGCATCTCCTCTCGAGTATTTGATTTTTTATGTGTGACATGATAAAAGGAATTATATATAACTTCTGGTACTGTAAAAAGTATCAGATTTTAGTTTTATTAAGGGGTCAGATATTATGTTAGAATTAACGCCTAATTTAAATATGAATAGTAAAAAGGCATTGTACGTGCAATTGTATGAGTATATAAAAAAAGAGATTAAGGATGGAACGATTTCCGCTTTTACAAAATTACCCGCAAAGAGAAAGCTGGCGAGCTATTTACAAGTGAGTAAGAATACAATAGAAGCGGCTTACGAGCAATTACTTGCAGAAGGTTACATTGAGTCGATATCAAGAAAAGGTTATTTTGTATGTAAATTTGAACAAATGATGGATGTAGAAGGAAGCGAAGCGAAAGTAGAAGAAGTATCGTTTCGGGAGGAGAACTATACATTTGATTTCACACAAACAGGGGTTGATACAAAAACTTTTCCGTTCACTATGTACCGCAAGCTTATAAATGATGTATGGCAGCCGCGTAATAATGATTTACTTTTTCTTGGACACCCTCAAGGAGAATTAAGCTTACGAGAGGAAATTGCGAACTATTTGTATGAATCTAGAGGTGTACGTTGTTCAGCTAGTCAAATTGTATTAGGTGCGGGAACACAAATATTAGTGAAGTTACTTTTTCAATTGTTGAAGGGAAGTAATTACGCTGTTGAAAATCCAGGGTACCATAGGAAAATGGTCGTTTTTGAACAGGGAGAAAAGAAGGTTCAAATGTTGTCTTTAGATAGGGACGGCATTTGTATGGCAGATTTAGAAAATAGCACTGCAAATGTTGTATTTGTAACTCCTTCTCATCAGTTTCCATATGGAATGATTATGCCTATTACGAGAAGGACGCAGCTTTTACAATGGGCAAAGAAAGAAGAAGATAGGTATATTATTGAAGATGATTACGATAGTGAATTTCGTTATTCAGGAAAGCCAATTCCGGCACTACAAGGGTTAGATACAGATGGGAAAGTTATTTATATGGGGACGTTATCAAAAGCTTTGTTGCCCTCATTACGGATGAGCTATATAGTATTACCGAAGAATTTAATTAAAAAGTATCAAAAAGAATATTTATTTTATACACAAAGTGTTTCAAGAATGGATCAAGAAGTGATTAGAAAGTTTTTACATGAAGGTTATTGGGAAAAACATATTCATAAAATGCGTGTCGTCTACCGGAAAAAGAGGGATCGACTTGTTTTTGAAATAGAGAAGTATTTCTCTAATCATGTTGAAGTGATAGGAGAAGATTCGGGATTACACATTTTATTAAAAGTACATAATGGAATGCGAGAAGAAGAACTCATTCAAGAAGCTGCAAAATATAGTATTAAAATATATCCTGTTTCTACGTACTATAAAGACGGTACTGCACCTGAAAATGTCGTTTTACTTGGGTTTGCGATCTTATCAGAAGAAGAAATTGCGAAAGCGATTCAACTATTAAATACAGCGTGGTTTAGAAAAAAGTAAAAAAACATCCTCATACATGAGAGGATGTTTTTTATTATTTATTTTCGTCTAAGAATAAGACCATATGCTCTTCGTCCCAATATTGTCCGTTATATTTTAATGAACGTTCTTGTACACCGAATGTTTTAAATCCTAATGATTCATAAAGTTTTTTTGCTCCATCGTTGCCAACAACAACATCAAGCATAACTTGTTCCACCTCTAAAGATTTAGCAAGCTCAAGACATTCTTTAATAAGTGCTTTCCCTGCTCCAAGTCCGCGTGCTTTTGGAGATACATATACAGAACCGATTTTAGCTTTATGTTCTTGTTTTACATATGGTTTCGTTTCCAGTGTTGCAACCCCGATTAATTTTCCATCTTTGAATGCGCCTAGCGTATAGTTTTCATCTTGTGCTAATTTTTGTGCTTTATATTCAATCGCACACTCTTTATTAATAATATCTTCATAAGAAGAGCTGAAAGCTTCAGGGTTTTGCTTTAAACCTTCTACACGAAGTTCTAAGTAAATTTCCGCTTCATCTTTTGTTAATACATGGATATCCAATTATATCACCCTCCAAATCTTTGACAAATGTATCTTTATTTTATATTGAAATAAGAATAATTTCAAAAGCTTAGCTTATATAAGCTGATTTTATGAACAAAATAACACCAGTAGTTTTTACTATTACTGGTGTTTTCACACACATATTATTCAAAAGGTAGCTCAATTATAAAGGTAGTTCCTACCCCTAATTTGCTTGTTACTAGAATGGCACCGTTATGCAATTCCACAATTTCTTTAGCAACAGCTAGCCCGATACCTTTTCCCCCAGTAGCTCTCGTTCTAGATTTATCAACACGATAAAAACGATCGAAAATATGCGGAATATCTTCTTCAGGAATACCTTCACCTTCATCTTGTACACTTATTGTAAAAGAATTTGTTTCTGCGAGTACGCGTATCGTAATAGTAGTGTTTTCTAGTGAGTGTTGATAAGCATTGTGTAATAAATTTAACATAACTTGTTCCATACGTCTTTCGTCTATGCAAACTTCTAAATCATCTTTGCAATATACATGAAGTTGCATTTGTTTATTTGTTAATGTTGTTTTTGTTTTTTCAACCATTCGTTCTAAAAATGGTCTAAGAAGTACTTTTTGTTTTTTTATAACAAACTGGTGTTGTTCTAATTGTACAAGCATAAATAAATCTTGGACGAGGTCAGTTACACTATCTGTTTCATCCTCGATGATTTGCAAGTATTCTTCTCGCTCTTCTTTCGTTAAAGTGTCTCTCTTTGCTACTTTCGCATAACCTTTCATATAGGTCAATGGAGTTAATAGTTCATGGGCGACACTAGCAAGAAATTCATTGCGTTCTTTTTTCATATAAGTTAGTTCACTGGACAAATCTTCAATCGTTTTTGCTAAGCTTCCAAGTTCATCATTCCGTTTAATACCTAATTGAATTGGCTTATTTAATTTTGACATTTTTTCTGTTGCCCTCTTCATTTTTATAAGCGGTTCTGTAATAACACGAGAAAAAACAAAGACAGAAATAGTCGTTAAAATAACAGTCAAAACACTAATGATAAGAAATTGGTTCATGAGTTTAAGTAACATGTTTTCTAAGAAAGATGTTTTTAATAACATATATAACTTTCCTTGAAACTTTGTTGTGTTAAGTGGGCTTACTGTGGTGATGAATTTTGACTTTTTCCAGTTTCTTTCAACGATTAATCCGCTTTCTGGGACAGATTCTGTTTTACAAGTAAGTTGTTTTTGCATTTCTTTTGTTACGGGTTCTGAGGTGGAAATAATTTTGCCGTTATGGTCAGTAATAATAATAGCTATATCGGAGTTAGAAATTGATTCCGATTCAACTAAGTGTGCAGCCGCATTCGCAATATCGAACTCGGGGTACACGGGACGTTTAGGATTTTTATTATGTTCAGTGTGTTGCATTTCTTTATAATATTCATCCCGTCTCTCGCGGTTTTTAATTTTTTTACTATAGCGATTACCTTTTTCTAAAAGAGCGAGTGTTTCCTCTTCAATGCGCATTTTAGAAATACTTTTGTAAAAAGATACGAAAGCAATTGTTTCAATGCATAAAGCTAATATTAAAAAGTATGTCCCGATTTTAAGTGAAAGTTTACTCATTTTCTCACCATACCTTATTCATAATAAAGGGTCAGTGGTATACTAGTTTCCACTGACCGAAGTAATTATTCACTTTTCCATTTATATCCGACCTTATAAACAGTTTCTAAGTAATTTTCAACTGGAAATCCTTTTTTACGTAATTTATCACGGATATTGCGAATATGTGAATCGATTGTTCTATATTCAATGTCTGTTTCATAACCCCAAATTTTTTCGATTAAATCATCTCGGCTATAAGCACGGTTTGTATTTTGTAAAAATAGTCCAAGTAACGAAAATTCGATAGGAGTCAGTGAGATTTTTTCATCATACACTGTGACAGTATGTTTCGTTTTATCCCACTCAATACCATTGAAGCTAACAAATCCATCTTTCTTTGTACGGCGTAATATAGCCTCAATTCGTGCAACTAATACATGCTCATCAAATGGTTTTGTAATATAGTCATCTGCGCCGATCGTAAGGCCTTTTACCATATCGTAATTTTGATTACGAGCTGTTAGCATAATGATTGGAACGTTGGAAATTTGACGGATTTGATAGCAAGTATCCCATCCATCCATATTTGGCATCATTACATCTAACAAAACAATATCGAAGTCTTTTTGTTCTATTAACTTTAGTGCTTCAAGGCCAGAGGTAGCTTTCATACAAAAATAGCCACGAGGACTTAAGAACAGATCTAATAATCGTAACATACGTTCTTCATCGTCTACTAATAAAATTTTCACCATAATCTTGTGCACCCCAAACTGTTCATTCTACTTGTATAGTTTACATGAAAATGATAAAAAACTCTTTTTATGTGATTGAGTGGAAGAGTGATTTCTCGCTCAGAGTAATTGACATAAAAAATGCACTAGTTTTGCACAACTATTTTTTATAATAGAAAACGTAGCGACACAAAATACCCTATGTTGCGACATAACGTCATGTCATTTTATTTATAAAATGACAATTCCATTCTATTGTGTATGTGAGATAGAGAGGGTTTTCGTATTCACCTCGCATCGGATAAGAAAAATTTCCTATCTCACACTTTTTTTAAAAGGAGATCATACACATGAATCCAAAAGAAGAAATTTCAAAAAAAGAAAAGCAAGATCGTAATACGGTTGTCATGTGCGTTGCCGTATCTATGGTTATTATTATAAGTTGTGTAAATAAAATTTTGGGGATTTTATAATATAAAAAAAGCTTATTGCTTCTTAAGAAGCAATAAGCTTTTTTCGTTGTTAGGGGGAGTATTTTTATATAATAAACCAAGGTAAAATTGCTAATCCAGAAGTTACAATTGCTGTAGTAAATATTAAAAGCATAGCTCGTTTGTTTTGTTTCATGTCACATTCTCCTCTACATATCAAGTACATGCGATCAGCGTGGGATGTAGTTCCCCACTGAGTAAAGTTTCACTTTATATTTTTAGTATAATGAATGGAAAGGTTTGGTACGATCGATAAAGGTGACATGAAGATTACATTGTTGTAATGAAAAAAGCATCTTTCTTAATAAAAAGATGCTTTTGGAAAACTAGATTGAAGTATTAATCATTTAAGAATAGAACCATATGTTCTTCGTCCCAATATTGACCGTTATGTTTTAATGAACGCTCTTGTACGCCGTAAGTTTGGAAACCTAATGACTCATATAATTTTTTTGCTGCATCGTTACCAACTACAACATCGAGCATAAGTTGTTCTACATGTAATTTATCAGCATTTTCAATAATTGCTTTAATAAGAGCTCGTCCTGCTCCAAGGCCACGTGCTTTAGGGGAAACAAAAACGGAACCGATTTTTGCTTTATGTTCTTGTTTAATGAAAGGCTTTGTTTCTAAAGTAGCAATGCCGATTAAATCGTTATCTTTGAAGACACCTAGAGTATACTTATCCGGATTGCTTAATCGTTTTGCCATAGCAGCTACAGGATCCTCATGTTTAAGAACATCTTCATAAGAAGAGCTAAAAGCTTCCGGGTTCTTCGTTAAACCTTCCATACAAACTTTTAAATATATTTCTGCGTCCTCTGTCGTTAATAAGCGAATTTCCATCGTTGTAACCTCCTTGGTCGATTTCAAATAAAGTGAACCTTTTATAAGATTGTGTATGTGTTTTGTGAGCAGTCTCTTTTAATTTGTAAAAGAATGAAAAGATATATGCTACAATGTTTTGTTTTTTAATATGTAATGAAATTATATATTAACTTTATTAACTATTCAAGTGTTTAATATATTACATTTTTACAACTAAAATAACTCCTCGATTGAGGAGTTATTTTAGTTATTCGATTGATAACCATCAATTCGATGTGGATGCGTGTAAATATTACAAGAGTCATTTCTAATAAATCCTACGACTGTAATGCCTAAATCGTGAGCGAGTTGCAATGCTAGTTTTGTTGGAGCGGATTTAGATAGAACAATTTCACATCCGATTTTTGAAACTTTGAGTAAAATTTCGGATGAAATACGCCCGCTAAATGCAATGATTTTTCCTTTAACAGATATATTGTTGCGTAAACAATGTCCATATATTTTATCTAATGCATTATGTCTTCCAATATCCATTCTTGATAGGAGGATATTGTTTCGATCACATAGCGCGGTATTGTGAACACCGCCGGTTTGGCGAAAGGTAGTAGAAGATTGTTGTAAAGTATTCATTAAGTAAAAGCATTCTTCAGGAGTAATTTTTACATGTATATCATGTAAATCTTTTGCTTTTGCTGCATCGTTAGCGAAAATAAAACCTTGTCTACCTTTTCCGCAGCAGGAAGTGATGTATCGTTTATTATATAAATTTTGATAGAGCGGATTTATTTTTGATGATGTTACATGGACAATTCCATTATCTTTTTGAACCCATAGTTCTTCAATATCTTTATAGGAAGAAATAATCCCCTCAGAAATTAAAAAACCAATTACCATATCTTCAATATAATTTGGTGTACATACGACTGTTACATATTCTTCACCATTCAATTTAATAGTAATAGGAGATTCTGTAACAATCTCATCAGTTTGTTTTGAAAATGTACCAGAGTGATAGCGTACAATTGTATAACTCTCTTGCGTAGGTCCCATATGAAATTCCCCTTTTATATGTATTTTCTCCCACATTCATCATAAAACATTGAAAAAATAAAAACATCTATTAGAAGGAAGGTATCAGATTATTTTGGTTATTATTGTATATATACGATATAATAGAAATGTAGAATAGTGAAATTTTCAAGCTTTCGTAGTGATACCTTATAAACATCTAGAATCGACTTCATAAGAAAAGTATTTAGGCAGGGCGTTTCAAAAATATGTACAGTAATTCACTTGTGAAAACGGATTCACAAGTGTGTTGTACAGTTGGTTGTAAGGAGAGGGGAAACTATGGCAGAACAGACAGTCCGTGTAACCGTAGATGGTAAAGAATTTTCAGCATCAGGTGAAAAGACGATACTACAATTATTTAACGAGAGTAATTTGGAACATCCTCAAATTTGTCATGTACCAGAAGTAGATCCAATTCAAACTTGTGATACGTGTATTGTAGAAGTAGATGGGAAGTTAATGCGTGCTTGTTCAACGCAAATAGAGAATGGTATGCATATTGAAAGACAGTCACAGCGTGCGAAAGAGGCGCAGACTGAGGCGATGGATCGAATATTAGAGAATCATTTATTGTATTGTACCGTATGTGATAACAATAACGGTAATTGTAAGGTTCATAATACAGTACATATGATGGGAATTGAAGAACAGAAATATCCGTATGAGCCGAAAGTAAGTGCTTGTGAAGTGGATATGTCACATCCGTTTTATCGGTATGATCCAAATCAATGTATTGCTTGTGGACAGTGTGTAGAAGTATGTCAAAACCTACAGGTTAATGAAACGATATCGATAGACTGGAGCTTAGATCGTCCGCGTGTTATATGGGATCATGGTGTAAGTATAAATGACTCATCTTGTGTAAGTTGTGGGCAGTGTGTAACAGTATGTCCATGTAATGCGTTAATGGAAAAATCAATGTTAGGTGAAGCTGGATTCATGACAGGGTTAAAACCAGATGTGTTAGATCCGATGATTGATTTTGTAAAGGATGTAGAGCCTGGATATAGTAGTATTTTAGCGGTTTCAGAAGTAGAGGCTGCGATGCGTAAGACGAAAGTGAATAAAACAAAAACAGTTTGTACATTTTGTGGTGTCGGTTGTTCATTCGAAGTATGGACGAAAGATCGCCATATATTAAAAGTGCAACCTGTTTCTGATGCACCGGTTAATGGCATTTCCACATGTGTAAAAGGTAAATTTGGATGGGACTTTGTAAATAGTGAAGATCGAATTACGAAGCCATTAATTCGCCAAGGAGATATGTTTGTTGAAGCTTCATGGGAAGAAGCGTTAGAAGTTGTTGCTTCTAACATGCAACATATTAAATCAGAATACGGCAGCGATGCATTTGGATTTATTTCTTCTTCGAAAGTAACGAATGAAGAAAATTATCTTATGCAAAAACTAGCTCGTCAAATATATGGAACAAATAATGTAGATAACTGCTCGCGTTATTGCCAATCTCCAGCAACAGATGGTTTATTTAAAACCGTCGGTATGGGCGGCGATGCTGGAACAGTGAAAGATATAGCTGAAGCAGGCCTTGTCATTATCGTTGGTGCGAATCCAACAGAAGGACATCCAGTACTCGCGACGCGTGTAAAACGTGCTCATAAATTACACGAGCAAAAACTGATTGTAGCAGATCTTCGTAAACATGAAATGGCAGAGCGTGCGGATTTATTTATTCATCCGCGTCAAGGTACAGATTACGTATGGCTTGCTGGTATTACGAAATATATTATTGATCAAGATTGGCATGATAAAAAGTTCATAGCTGAAAATGTGAAGAACTTTGATGAATATAGCACAATGTTAGAAAAGTATACGCTTGATTATACAGAAGAAATTACGGGAATTTCGAAAGAAAACCTGAAAGAAATGGCTCGTATGGTATATGAAGCAGATGGAACTTGTATACTTTGGGGAATGGGTGTAACGCAAAATACAGGAGGAAGTACAACATCTGCTGCCATTTCCAATTTACTGCTTGTTACGGGGAACTATCGTCGTCCTGGTGCAGGCGCATATCCATTACGAGGTCATAATAATGTACAAGGTGCTTGTGATATGGCGACATTACCAAACTGGCTTCCAGGTTATCAAGCAGTATCGGATGATACGCTTCGTGCTAAGTTTGAAAAAGCATACGGCACAACGATTCCGAAAGCACCAGGATTAAATAATATCGCAATGTTACTTGCGGCAGAAGAAGGAAAACTACGTGGTATGTATGTCATGGGGGAAGAAATGGCTTTAGTCGATTCCAATGCGAACCATGTGCAACATATTTTAGCGAATTTAGACTTCCTCGTTGTTCAAGATATGTTCTTATCAAAAACAGCTCGTTTTGCTGATGTTATTTTACCAGCGGCACCAAGCTTAGAAAAAGAAGGAACGTTTACGAATACAGAGCGACGTATTCAAAGATTATATGAAGTATTAAAACCACTAGGTGATTCAAAACCAGATTGGTGGATTTTACAAAAAGTTGCTCGTGCACTCGGCGGGGATTGGAATTACGAAAGTCCAAGTGAAATTATGGACGAAATCGCATCGCTTGCACCGTTATACTCTCAAGCAACGTACGATCGTCTAGAAGGATGGAATAGTTTATGTTGGGGTAGTCATGATGGTAGTGATACACCGCTATTATATGTAGACGGATTTAACTTCCCAGATAAACTAGCTCGTTTATCATTAGATGAATGGATACCACCAGTTGTAGCGCCAGATGAGTATGATTTACTTTTAAATAATGGACGTATGCTAGAACATTTCCATGAAGGGAATATGACGAATAAGTCGGCTGGTATTTTATCTAAAGTATCTGAAGTGTTCGTTGAAATTTCACCTGAACTTGCTATAGAGCGCAATGTGAAAGATGGTGGTCTTGTAGAATTAGCATCACCATTTGGCAAAATTAAAGTACAAGCGCTTATTACTGAGCGTGTAACGGGGAAAGAGCTATACTTACCGATGCATGCAACGATAAATGAAGAAGCGATCAATATTTTAACTGGGACGGCAACAGACCTTTATACGTGTACACCGGCGTACAAACAAACGATGGTGAAAATGCGTGTATTACGTGAAAAAGGAAATCGTCCGTTACCATCTTCAAACCCGCGAGATAAAAAGCGTAATCCGCAAAATGGTGTTGAAATCGAGCAAAAATGGCAAAGAAAACAATACGTATCACTCGTGGACTAGGGGGCGGAGATAGTGGCGAAAGAGATTACTTTAATTAAAAAGAAAGTTGTAACAGAGGAAGAACAGAAACAGCAAGTAGCAGATGAACTTCTAAATGAGCTATCTAATAATCGTGAAGCAGTAGAAGAAACGATGCAGCTGTTAGCGCAGTTACAGAAGGCTGGAATATTAGATGCGGCGATTAGTTTACTTGCTGCTAAGGAAGATGTTTCAAAAATCGCTGTGGAGCAATTAAATCGTGAACCAGTTAAAAATGCACTTAACAACATGATGGGGGCGGGGGAAGCACTGTCCTCAGTTGACCCAGAAGTAACAAAGCAAATCACATCGAGTTTAGTCACTGGATTGCAATTTGCAACAGATGAATTAAAGAGTGGTAAAAAAACAAAAGTGATGGACTTCTTTAAAGTGTTAAAAGATCCAGATATCAATAGAGCCATCACATTCGGATTTAGCTTCTTGAAAGCATTTGGACAAGGGTTAGAGAAAAAATAGAGTAAGTGAAAAGTGATGGGAAGTAGCCATCACTTTTTTCATTGTATGTATAAGAGTGTTCATGTTAAGCGGAATATATTATTATTAAAGGGATGGGTTAGAAATGGAAATGTGGAATCCATCTCAAATATCGTTTTAGAATGTGGAGGAATATATGCAACACCGTAAAAGACTATCTATACCAGGAGTAATGAGACATTCCTTTCAAACTGTTAGATTTGCCTTTTGGAATGTGTTAACATTCCAACTTGCTTATAAATTGTTAGCAGCGATTGTGTTTATCCCGCTTTTCGGTATTATTTTCAATAAGTTGTTGTACTTTGGTGGGTATGCAAACGCAACAAATGATGAGTTATTAGCATTTTTGAAAACACCATACGGGATTTTGGCGATCGTAATTTTATCTATATTGGCATTGTTCCTGATCTTTACAGAGTTTGCAGTACTTATTATCATTTCGTACTTCGCTCATAAAAGGCAGAAGGTGAGATTACGTCCGATTTTATATAAAACAGTAACGTATTTACCTTCTCTGTTTACATATTGCTTACCTGGCTTTGTTTTGTATGCAGTTGTACTATTACCACTATTAAGTATGGGATATAAATCTGCATTGATTCCTGAAATTCAAATTCCTAATTTTATTACAGGTGAACTATTTAAGACAACAATGGGGCAAGTTGGATATTATACTTTCTTTGCTGTAGTTGCCTATTTGAACCTTCGTTGGATTTTTGTTTTACCTATTATCGTTTTAGAGGAGAAGCCGTTCCGTACGGCAGCACGCAAAAGCGCAAACTTAGTAAAAGAAAGCTTCTTTAAAGTTTTGTTCTTTTTAGTAGGTTTTTTCATATCTGTAGGAATTGTTTTTCTTTTATGTGTAGGAGTTTATTTACTTTGTCTGTGGGGAGTATATGAATTTACAAACCCAGAAGGGACATTTGCACTACTAGCAGAGTCAACTATTTCAGTTTTCCTAACAAGTACATTGTATCTATTTAGCTTTATTATGACACCGTTCTATATTATGGCGTTAACAAGATTGTATTTACAAAAGGTTCCAGTCGAAGATGTTTTATTAGAAGAAGGATTAGATTATTCAAAGACGAAGGCAGATAAATGTTTCTTCCAAAAACATCGTTGGAAATTTATTGGTGTATATATTGTAGGAATTATTACGGCGGGAATGGTTGTTGCTTTCATTGTGACCTTTATTACAAACACATATAAAGAACCGATTATTATGGCTCATCGCGGTTATATTTCAAAAGGTGTAGAAAATACGAAAGAAGCTGTGCAGGGAGCTATTGATGCGAAAGCAGACTACGCTGAAATAGATGTATTACAAACAAAAGACGGTGAACTAGCAGTTATACATGATTTGAAGTTGAAACGTCTTGCCAATGCTAACGTTCATGTTTCGGATTTAACGATGGAAGAGTTAAGGCAGCTTACCCTTAGTCAAGATGGTTTTTCAGGACAAATCAGTACGCTGGATGAAATCATTAAGTTGGCAAAGGGTAAAATCAAACTCAATATTGAAGTGAAGCTTCATGGGGGCGAAAAAGACTTTGTAAACAAAGTATTAAAAACGATTAAAGATAATGAATTTGAGAAGCAATGTGTTATTCAAACGTTACATTATCCGCTTATAAAAGAGTTTAAGCGTGCAAATCCAAATATAAAAGTAGGATATATATTATATGCAAGTAGAGCTCACTTAAAGAATGTAAAGGCTGATTTTTATGTAGCGGAAGAATACATGTTAAATAAGAAATTAGTAAAAGAAGCAAGGAAGTTAAATAAACCAATTTACGTATGGACGGTAAATGATATGGAAAGTTTAAAGGGATATTATAAATTGAACGTAGATGGTATCATTACCGATTATCCTGAATCGGCACGTGAAACAATTAAGATGTTAAAAGAGCAAGAAGAGGAAGAAAGTGATCTGTTTGATAAAATTACGGAAACAACAGATGATTTATTTTCCAAGTTATTTATAAGTTATCCAGCTGCTAGTTAAATGCTAGCAGCTGTTTTTTTAGGGAAAGAATATATCTCTAAAGTATTGTTTAAACTTATAACTGTATATGTATACGGCATCATTGGTATTTCTTACATTGTTACATTATTGTCGAATAATAAATGATTGCTGCTTATTTTAAAGGAGTATAATAAAAATAGAGTGATAGATAATGAGATGGAACAACGAGGCTAATAGAATCAATGTTTTATATATTTGCACTATTCTAAATATATAAACTTTAAAAATATGGTATGTTAGCGTTTTCATAACTTTTAAGTTATGCTAGAATAAGGACATAAGTTATTAATTATTACAAAAAGAAAAAAGACTTTCTTTTTTCTGTTAATTATAAGGGGGCATTTCATTATGCGTATTGGGGTACCAGCAGAAATTAAAAACAACGAAAACCGTGTGGCAATGACACCAGCAGGTGTTGTACATTTAATTCGTAACAATCACGAAGTATTCATTCAAAAGGGTGCAGGTTTAGGATCTGGTTTCACAGATGCTCAGTATGTTGAAGCGGGAGCGAAAATTGTTGATACAGCTGAAGAAGCTTGGAACATGGAAATGGTTATGAAAGTTAAGGAACCAATTGAAAGCGAATACAAACACTTCAGCGAAGGTTTAATTTTATTCACATACTTACACTTAGCTCCAGAACCAGAATTAACAAAAGCATTAATCGAAAAGAAAGTTGTTTCTATTGCATATGAAACAGTACAATTAGAAAACCGTTCTCTACCATTACTTGCACCTATGAGTGAAGTAGCTGGTCGTATGGCTGCACAAATTGGTGCACAATTCCTTGAGAAGAACAAAGGCGGTAAAGGAATTTTACTTGCAGGTGTTCCAGGGGTTAAACGTGGTAAAGTAACAATCATCGGTGGTGGACAAGCTGGTACAAATGCTGCTAAAATTGCAGTTGGACTAGGTGCGGATGTAACAATCATCGACTTAAGTGCAGAACGTCTTCGTCAATTAGATGACATTTTCGGAAACCAAGTAAAAACTTTAATGTCTAATCCGTACAATATTGCAGAAGCTGTAAAAGAGTCTGATCTTGTAATCGGTGCAGTATTAATCCCAGGTGCAAAAGCGCCAAAACTTGTAACAGAAGAAATGATTAAATCAATGGAACCAGGTTCTGTTGTTGTAGATATCGCGATTGACCAAGGTGGTATTTTCGAAACAACTGACCGTATTACAACTCATGATAACCCAACTTACGAAAAACACGGCGTTGTTCATTATGCAGTTGCAAACATGCCAGGTGCGGTTCCACGTACATCAACTCTTGCATTAACAAACGTAACAGTACCATACGCAGTACAAATTGCTAACAAAGGCTACAAAGAAGCTTGCTTAGGCAACTCTGCATTACTAAAAGGTATTAACACATTAGATGGCTATGTAACATTCGAAGCAGTTGCAGAAGCTCACGGTGTAGAGTACAAAGGTGCTAAAGAATTATTAGAAGCAGAAACAGTATCTTGCTAATACAAGCATTATACAAAACAAAATCGAACAATATATAAACCAACATGATAAGAGCTAAGAGTGAATATCTCTTAGCTCTTCTTGGCAAAAGGGGGCATACATCGTGGCCAACCTATTTAAAAAGAAATCCGTTACGCAATTGTTAGGGGAAAGTAAAAGTAAAACTTTAACGAAAACGCTAGGGGCATTTGACCTAACAATGCTAGGGATTGGTGCGATAATTGGTACAGGAGTACTAGTATTAACAGGATTAGTAGCAGCAAGAGATGCTGGTCCAGCAGTTATCTTTTCATTCATGATTGCAGCGATTGTTTGTGGATTTGCAGCGTTGTGTTATGCAGAAGTTGCATCTACACTTCCGGTTTCAGGTAGTGTGTACACATATTCATATGCGACAATTGGTGAGTTTATTGCCCATCTAATGGGATGGACATTACTATCTGTATATGTCGTAACAACTGCCGCAGTAGCTGGTGGATGGACAGGTTATTTTAATAACTTAGTGAGTGGATTCGGATTAGAAATTCCAACAGAGTTGTTAAAGATTCCATCACAAGGTGGGATCGTGAATTTACCAGCAGTAGTCATTACATTAGTTTTAACTTGGTTACTATCAAGAGGTACGAAAGAAAGTAAGCGTGTGAATAACATAATGGTATTAATTAAAATTGGTATTGTTATTTTATTCATTGCAGTTGGTGCGTTTTACGTACAACCAGAAAACTGGACACCATTTGCACCATACGGTATTAGCGGAATCTTTGCCGGCGGAGCAGCAGTATTCTTTGCTTTTTTAGGATTTGATGCATTAGCAACTTCTGCTGAAGAAGTAAAAAATCCACAACGTGATTTACCGATTGGTATTATTGCTTCATTAGTTATTTGTACAATTATTTATGTTGTAGTATGTCTCGTTATGACAGGTATGGTTTCTTATAAAGAATTAGATGTACCAGAAGCTATGGCATATGTATTAGAAGTTGTAGGACAAGATAAAGTAGCGGGTGTAATCGCAGTTGGAGCTGTAATTGGTATTATGGCTGTAATCTTTGCTTACATTTATGCAACGACACGTGTATTCTTCGCGATGAGCCGTGACGGTTTATTACCAAAATCATTTGCGAAAATTAATAAGAAAACAGAAGCGCCAGTATTCTCAACTTGGTTAACAGGTATTGGTAGTGCTTTAATTGCTGGATTTATCGATTTAAAAGAATTGTCGAATTTAGCGAATATTGGAGCATTGTTAACATTTGCGATGGTAGGTGTGTCAGTTATTATTCTTCGTAAAACACATCCGAACTTAAAACGTGGCTTTATGGTACCACTTGTACCAACGCTACCGCTTATTTCAATCGCATGTTGTCTATTCTTAATGTTTAACCTACCATTAACAACATGGATCTACTTCGGTATTTGGTTAGCAATTGGAGTAGTTGTATACTTTGTTTATTCGAAAAAACATAGTCATTTAAAAGACGATGGAAGTTCGCAGGATAATTTAGAACAAGCTAATTAAAAGCTTAGTTAAAAGGGATATAAGTATAGTAAGCCTTGTGCGTCTAGGGAACGCGCAAGGCTTTTTCTTTTGTGTAAAGTGTATATTCTTTTTTGTATGAGAATGTAATGGATGCGGAAAATATGTGTAGATCTTTTTAAAATGTGAACGAAATGTTCAAAAAAATGTATGAGATTTCATTGACACATATGAATGGACGCTCATATAATAAAGGTATAAGATATATGAATGATTGTTCATATGTTCAAATAAAGAGGTGAGCTATAATGGCTGGAAATAAAGTAGAAACACCACAAGAGACATGTTCTCAAACGATAATTCATGAAGAAGTTGTTGAGCAAGTAAAACAAACAATTCCAACGGATGAAAGTTTAAGTAAAGTAGCAGAATTATTTAAAGTATTAGGCGATCGTACACGTACAAGAATATTACATGCGTTATTTGAAGCTGAAATGTGTGTTTGTGATTTAGCGTATTTATTAGGAATGACACAATCATCTATTTCACATCAGCTTCGTGTGTTAAAGCAAGCGAAACTTGTAAAGAATCGTAAAGAAGGAAAGGTCGTTTATTATTCGTTAGCTGACCAACACGTAATTCATATCTTCGAGCAAGCGTTTGAACACGTAAACGAGGAAGAATAAATAGAACGCGAGGAGGGAGAACGATGGCTGAAGCATTAGTGAAAAAGAAACTGATGTTAGAAGGTTTAGATTGTGCAAACTGTGCAATGAAAATTGAAAAAGGCGTTGGGAATATAGAAGGAGTAAATTCTTGCTCTGTAAATTTCGCGACAAAAACAATGGTTTTAGAAACAGCGCAAAATAAAGAAAGCGAAGTTGTTACAGAAGCAAAACAACTCGTTACAAAATTAGAACCGCACATTAAAGTGCAAGAAGAAAAAAACACAAAAATGGCAAAAGAAGTGTTTATATTAGAAGGTTTAGATTGCGCAAATTGTGCGATGAAGATTGAAAATAAAGTTAAGGAAATGCCGACGGTTTCAGCAGCAACTGTTGATTTCGTATCAAAGAAATTACGAGTTGAAGTAGCGAATAAAAGAGAATTAGAAACGACTGTAGCCAATATAACAAATGTCGTTCAAAAGTTAGAACCAGATGTGAAAGTTGTTCGTGAAGAAAAGGGTGGTCATGACCATGGACATAGTCACGATCATGGAGAAGCAAATGTGAAAAAAATGTTAGGACGATTAGTGGTTGGCGGAATTTTGACAGCAATTGCTGCATTAGCTGGCTTACCACAAATGATCACAATTCCGTTATTCGTCCTTGCGTATGTATTAATTGGTGGAGATATCGTTTGGAGAGCAGTAAGAAACATAACTCGTGGCCAAGTGTTTGATGAGAACTTCTTAATGGCAATTGCAACACTAGGAGCTTTCGCAATTCAACAATACCCAGAAGCGGTTGCAGTAATGTTATTCTATCAAGTAGGAGAACTATTCCAAAGTATTGCGGTAAACCGTTCTCGGAAATCAATTACTTCATTAATGGATATTCGTCCTGATTACGCGAATGTAAAGATTGGAAATGACACGAAACAAGTATCACCAGAAGATGTACAAATCGGCGATTATATTATCGTGAAACCTGGTGAGAAAGTACCGTTAGACGGAAAAGTAATTGAAGGAACATCAATGGTAGATACTTCAGCATTGACTGGTGAATCTGTACCACGTGAAGTTGAAATTGGAAATGATGTATTAAGTGGTTTTGTGAACCAAAATGGTGTATTAACAATTGAAGTTACAAAAGAATTTGGTGAATCAACTGTATCAAAAATTTTAGATTTAGTTCAAAATGCAAGCAGTAAAAAAGCGCCAACAGAAAACTTTATTACGAAGTTCGCGCGTTACTACACTCCAGTTGTAGTAATTACAGCAGCGATCATGGCGTTTATTCCACCACTTATTTTAGAAGGAGCTACATTCTCGGATTGGATTTATAGAGCGTTAGTGTTCCTAGTAATCTCTTGTCCATGTGCGTTAGTTGTATCTATTCCTCTTGGATTCTTTGGAGGTATCGGTGGTGCATCTAAAAGTGGTGTGTTAGTAAAAGGGAGTAACTATTTAGAAGCTTTAAATGATGTGAAATATATTGTTTTTGATAAAACAGGCACATTAACAAAAGGTGTCTTCAAAGTTACAAAAATGGAACCGAGCGAAGGTATTACAAATGAAGAATTATTAGAGTATGCAGCATTTGCTGAAGTGTATTCTAACCACCCAATTGCACAATCGATTCGAAATGCATATGGAAAATCAGTTGATGAAAAAATAATCGATGATTATAACGAAATTTCTGGTCACGGTACAGTCGTAAAAGTACAAGGAAAAGAAATTTTTGCAGGTAATGCTAAATTAATGAGAAAAGAGAACATTACATTTAAGCAACCAGAAACAGTAGGTACATTAGTTCACGTTGCTGTAGATGGAAAATATGCAGGTTATATTGTTATCTCTGATGAGGTAAAAGAAGATTCAAAACAAGCAATTCAAAAGTTAAAAGAACTAGGTATTAAGAAGACAGTCATGTTAACTGGTGATGCAAAACCAGTTGGTGAAGCTGTTGGTAAAGAGTTAGGTTTAGATGAAGTTCACGCAGAACTATTACCGCAACAAAAAGTAGAAGAGATTGAAAAAATTGATGCAGCGAAGCATGGAAAAGAAAAAGTTGCTTTCGTTGGTGATGGTATTAATGATACACCGGTATTAGCAAGAGCCGATGTTGGTATTGCAATGGGTGGTTTAGGATCAGATGCAGCAATTGAAGCGGCAGATATCGTTATTATGACTGATGAGCCTTCAAAAATTGCAACAGCTGTAAACATTGCAAAACGTACAAGACGCATTGTATGGCAAAATATTATCTTTGCATTAGGGGTAAAAGGATTAGTTTTACTACTTGGTGCTTTCGGTATTGCAACAATGTGGGAAGCGGTTTTCTCAGATGTTGGTGTGACACTACTGGCAGTTCTAAATGCAATGCGTGTACTACGAGTGAAAGATTTATAAAGTGAAACTTTAATCAGTGGGGGGCTTCATCCCCCGCTGATTATTAGCCTTCACCAATCGGGCTTTTACGGACAGTTGATCCCCCATCTAACGCCCTTGCTTTTGCTGAATTTTGGGGGTCTTGCTGCCCGTTAATGCGGGATAAAAAAGAGGACGCAACCTGCGTCCTCTTTTTTAGGTTATTCTGTTGAAATTGACTCAATAAAATAATAACAAATATTATTTTAGAAATAAATAACGTAATATTAAAATTTACAAATAAAAAATATTTGTCTTGTTATTTTAATATATTTTTTACAAAGATATATAGCATTGAAGAAAACAGAGAAGGAGCAGCTTCTCTGTTTTATTTTTGTATATTTTTTTCAACTTGTTCTCGAACAGTTTGAATGTAATTCATTTTATGATCCCAGCATTCTTGACTTAAATCGACAGGGTACTCTTCAGGATTTAAAGTTCGCATATACTCTTCCCAAAATAACGCGAGACTCTGTTCATTGTATTTTTGAATATCCAATATGTCAGGTAGTTCATATGTTCTTTCACCGTTAACGAAAATGTCTTTATGCAGTTCGCGCGCTTCAAAGTTTGTTACAAATTTACTTATATACGTGTGAACAGGGTGAAACATTTTTAAGCGTTCTTCTTTTCCTGGTTCTTCACAATCTAATGCAATATAATCGCCTTCTGCATGATCATTAACTCGGTTGATAATGCGATAAATTCGTTTTAGTCCTGGAGTAGTGATTTTTTCCGGGTTAGATGAAATTTTAATTGTATCATTTAACTTTCCATGAGTATCTTCAATCGCAACGAGTTTATAAACAGCCCCTAATGCTGGTTGCTCAAAGGACGTAATCAATTTTGTTCCAACGCCCCATACATCAATTTTTGCTCCTTGAGATTTTAAATGCATAATGGTGTATTCATCTAAATCGCTAGAAGCAATAATTTTTGTATTTGTAAACCCGGCTTCATCTAGTAGTTTTCTTGCCTTTTTAGATAAATAAGCCATATCACCACTATCGAGGCGAATGCCATAAAAATCGATGCGATCCCCGAACTCTTTTGCCACGCGAATTGCATTTGGAACACCAGATTTTAATGTGTCATATGTATCAACGAGAAAGACACACTTTTTATGAGTTTCAGCGTATTTCTTAAAAGCAACATATTCATCGCGATAAGCTTGAACAAAAGAGTGCGCATGTGTGCCGGCTACAGGTATCCCAAAGCGTTTTCCAGCCCGTACGTTACTCGTAGATGAGAAACCACCGATAAAGGCAGCACGTGTACCCCAAAGGGCTGCATCGAACTCGTGGGCACGTCTTGTGCCGAACTCTAAAAGTTCATCGTTATTTGCAGCGTGCTTCATACGAGCTGCTTTCGTTGCAATTAATGTTTGGTAATTCACAATGTTTAACAGGGCGGTTTCAATAATTTGTGCTTCGCCGAGCGGTGCATCGACACGTAATAAAGGCTCGTTATTAAAGACAACTTCACCTTCTTGCATACTTCGAATCGTCCCAGTGAATTTCATATTTTGTAAATACTGAAGAAATTCTTCTTCAAATTGTAATTCTGCTAAATAAGCGATATCGCTTTCGGTAAAGCTGAAGTTTTCTATGTACTCTACAATTTTTTCAAGGCCAGCAAAAACAGCATAACCGTTCTCGAATGGAAGTTTTCGAAAGTATAAATCAAACACCGAGCGGCGGTTATGAATACCATCTTTCCAATATGTATAAGCCATATTAATTTGATATAAATCTGTATGTAAGGCATAGCTATCGTCTTTATAATAAGTCATCGCGAAAACACCTCCATAATTTGGTTATAGTATACCAATTTTTCACGGATCGTAGCAAAGAATAGATATGAAAGTATAGTCAAGAGGGAAAAAAATGAAATATTGCATATTTTTTAGAAAATTAACATTTATCAATTTATATTTCTCAAGATTTTATGTATTATTAAAGTAATGGGGGTAAATGAGAATGGAGGAGGACAATGCAACAAACATTAGAAAAAATAGGCAAACAAGTCTTTTACAAACGGCTACAGCAAAAAATGACACAAGAAGAATTATGTCAGGGCATTTGTTCTGTCTCATACTTAAGTAAAATCGAAAATGGAAAAATCGAAGCATCAGAAGAGATTCTACAATTGCTCTGCGCAAGATTAGAAATTGCCGTGACGGATTTGAGAGATGTAGAAGAAGATGTGAAGGTGAAGTTGGATGAATGGTTGAATGCATTAGTTCATTTGGACAAGCCACAAGTAGAACGCATATATGAAGAATTACAAGGTGAAATGAAGCATGTTTTGGATTTTGAAATTATAAATTATTATAAACTGCTTTATACGCGTTATTTAATTATGAAACGAGATTTTCCTGCTGTTGAAGAAGAATTAGAGAGTTTAAAAAAGATGTACAAAAAGTATTCACCATTCCAGAAATTATTATATACGTATAGTAAAGGTCTATATTATTTTTTACAGCATAAATATAAGAGGGCATTGGAATACTTGACTCGAACAGAAGTAATGGCAAAGGAACAAGGTTATCACGAAAATGGAATATATTTCAATTTAGCTCTTGTTTATAATGAATTGGAAGTTGAACATATGACTTTACATTTTGCTAATGTAGCAATGGAAGGATTCAAGAATGAATATAAGTTTCGTTATGTGATAAATTGCCAGTTACTTATTGCATTGAGTTATATACAAAAAAAACAATATAATGAAGCACTATCTATTTATAATAATATTTTGAGGGAAGCAAATTCTTTTGCCGATAAAGAAAATATAACAGCTATTGCTTTAAATAATTTAGGCTTCCTGTACTACAACTTAAAAGATTATGCAAAAGCTAAAGATTATTATTTGCAATGCTTAAAGTACAAGAAGGAAGAGGATTTAAATTATATTGATGCAGTGTATGAAATCGCTTTACAGTGTATTGAATTAAAAGAATTTGAAGAAGCGAAAGATTGGATTGATAAAGGGATAGATATCGCGAAGAGGGATGAAAAGTATAAAAGTATGCTATATATACTTTTAATGCTTAAGCATAAATACTTTGAAACTAAAGATGTTTATAAAAAGTTTTTAGAAGTTGAGGCAATCCCATTTTTTAGAGGCGAAGAAAATAAAAAAGAATTAAAACTGGTTTATTTAGAACTAGCAGGATACCACGAAGAATTATTAGAGTTTAGGGAAAGTAATAATTATTATAAATTAGCAATTAATTTATTAGAAGAAAAGGGAGGAAAATAGTATGAAAAAGAAAATAATTATTGGTGCTTTAGCTTTGGTAGCTGTACTGGTGGTATTGGAACCGCAATATGCTTGGACATCGGATATCTATGGTCAAGGAGAAAAAGTAGTTGAATTGGTAAATTCTTAATAAAAACCCCCTTTCCAACCGGAAAGGGGTTTTTCAATATTTGTTCCTCAAAATTCTACAAAACTTGAGAAAAAATTAATTGAATTTTTAGTATATTAATAGTGGAAACATAATGCTAATATGAAACTACTCTTTTTCAAAAAATAATTTATTAGGGGGAAGGTTCATGAAAAAGAAAAGTTTAGCATTAGTGTTAGCGACAGGAATGGCAGTTACAACGTTCGGAGGGACAGGCTCTGCATTTGCAGATTCTAAAAATGTGCTCTCTACGAAGAAGTACAATGAGACAGTACAGTCACCGGAGTTTGTTTCTGGGGATCTAACTGGGGCAACTGGTAAGAAAGCAGAATCTGTTGTGTTTGATTACTTAAACGCAGCAAAAGGTGATTACAAGTTAGGGGAAAAGAGTGCGCAAGATTCTTTCAAAGTGAAACAAGTGAAGAAAGATGCTGTAACTGATTCAACAGTATTACGTTTGCAACAAGTATATGAAGGAGTACCTGTATGGGGGTCTACGCAAGTAGCTCACGTAAGTAAAGATGGTTCTTTAAAAGTATTGTCTGGAACAGTTGCGCCTGATTTAGACAAAAAAGAAAAATTGAAAAATAAAAATAAGATCGAAGGCGCAAAAGCAATTGAAATTGCGCAAAAAGATTTAGGGATTACACCTAAATATGAGGTAGAACCAAAAGCGGACTTATATGTATATCAAAACGGTGAAGAAACAACATATGCATACGTTGTAAATTTAAACTTCTTAGACCCGAGTCCAGGAAACTACTACTATTTCATTGAAGCAGACAGCGGTAAAGTGTTAAATAAATATAATAAACTTGATCATGTAGCAAATGAAGATAAATCACCAGTTAAGCAAGAGGCACCTAAACAGGAAGCGAAACCAGCTGTAAAGCCTGTAACAGGAACAAATGCAGTGGGTACTGGTAAAGGTGTATTAGGAGATACGAAGTCGCTTAATACAACGTTATCTGGCTCATCTTACTACTTACAAGATAATACGCGCGGAGCAACGATTTTCACATATGATGCGAAAAATCGTACTACATTGCCAGGAACGTTATGGGTAGATGCGGATAATGTTTTCAATGCAGCGTATGATGCAGCGGCAGTAGATGCTCATTACTATGCGGGTAAAACATATGATTACTATAAAGCTACTTTTAATAGAAACTCTATTAATGATGCAGGAGCGCCATTAAAATCAACAGTTCATTATGGAAGTAGATATAATAATGCGTTCTGGAATGGCTCTCAAATGGTATACGGAGATGGTGATGGTGTAACATTCACTTCATTGTCTGGTGGAATTGATGTAATTGGCCATGAATTAACGCATGCTGTTACAGAGTATAGCTCAGATTTAATCTATCAAAATGAATCAGGAGCATTAAATGAAGCTATTTCAGATGTTTTTGGTACTTTAGTAGAATTCTATGATAACCGTAACCCAGATTGGGAAATTGGTGAAGATATTTATACGCCTGGTAAAGCAGGAGATGCGCTTCGCTCTATGAGTGATCCAACGAAATATGGTGATCCAGATCATTATTCTAAGCGTTACACTGGTACTAGTGATAACGGTGGGGTTCATACGAACAGTGGTATTATTAACAAACAAGCTTATTTATTAGCAAATGGCGGTACGCATTACGGTGTAACTGTAACTGGTATTGGTAAAGATAAGCTAGGTGCAATTTATTACCGTGCAAACACACAATATTTCACGCAATCTACTACATTTAGTCAAGCGCGTGCTGGTGCAGTACAAGCTGCAGCTGATTTATATGGTGCGAACTCTGCTGAAGTAAATGCAGTTAAGCAATCATTTAGTGCTGTTGGTATTAACTAACGATCTAAAGGATAGCTATTAATAAAATACCTCAAAAATAAAGAAGGAGCATAGGCTCCTTCTTTATTTTTTTCTCCATTTTTTCCACAAATAAAACAATCCAATAGCGCCCGCGATTGTTACAATCCACTTCGCTTCATTTGTTCCGTTCATGACATGATAGGCCGAATATACTTCGATTAACAAAGCCGGTATTTTCCCTATCGTACTGGTAATACTGAAGGATAGTAATGACATTTTGCCTAGAGCTGCAAATAAAGTCACGATACTAGACGGAATGAAAGGAATGAAAGGAATGAGGCGGAACGATAGGACGAGTAGAAAGGCCTCTCTACCCTCTACATAAAGTAGGCGTTCTACCTTTGGATACTTATTTACTTTGCTGTGAGTGAATTTCTGAAGGCCTATACGATAAATATAAAACGAGATAATAGCCCCTAATGCCTCACCTGCGATCGAAATAAGGGTTCCGTTTGTTACACCAAAGAGCTGTATGTTAATAGCGGTCAAAAAAATACTAGGGATAACACCTAAAAGGCTAATGACTATGTTGATTAAGATACTAAGTGGAATTGCGATTGAATAATAGTCTGTTAAGAAGTTTTGAATTGTTTCAGCCATTGTTTAAAATCCTTTATCTTTTTTTGCATTACACCATATTTCCATTGTGTAGGCAAGTACAAATTTACATAATGTAGAAAAACGTTAAAAACACCATTATTATACCTTATATGGGTATTAGGTATATGAAGTAAGGGGTATATTTTACTTTTTAAAAAAATACAAATGAAACCTTTATTTAAAAGGTTAATAGATGATTTTAGGGGGAGGTTTAACTCGGGAAATAATCATAAAAACATAGGGGGATATTTATGTAAGGGCGAAAATAGCGGTTTTATGAAAAACGGGTGGTAATTTGGCAAAATAGATGAGGAATTTGAAAAATGTGTATGTTTTTTCGATGTGAAATTGACTTTTAGTGAAGTTACGATAATAATCATGAAAGAGGTGATATGATGAAACGAATAAGTAGTCTTTTCGTGAGTAGTTTATTGGCACTCATGCTGATCTTAAGTGGATGTGCAGGAAAAGAACAAAAAACAGAGAAACAAACAGGGAATCAATCGGCATCAGTAGAAAAAATTAGTGATAATATTTTAGATGAAATGGAAGGGCCACCTAAAAATGGTCATACGATTGAAAGACATGTAGGCAAATCAGAAGAAGATTTGAAGAATCGCTTGAAGACAGATAAAGTATCAGCAGCAAGTACATACTATGACAAGGAAACGGCAACGAAAGCTGTAAAAGATAGTTTGAAGCAGCATGATAAGGAAATTCAAGATTGGTTAAAAAATTCTAAAGAGGCTCGTCTCGTATTAAATACAACACATTCATTCCCGGTTGGAAAAACGGTAATAAAGAAAAATATGAATGTAAAAGACAAGTTAGTCAAAACTGTTACTGTTTTAGCGAGAGATAAGTCAGGGGATTTAGGATATAAGATCATTACTTCTTATCCATCTGATAAATAAGAAGGGGGAGTAAATATGTATACGACATTACAATATTTTTTCAAATCGTATTGTACGTTAAGTATCCATGAAGATGAAATAGTAGGCGTGATGGAAGAGTTTATAGAGCAAGAAGACGAAGAAATTGTTTTGAAATTACGCGATGAATTATTATATATGAAGAAAAAGGATGCTTGGGAAGAGGCGTGCGTACTAGCTGCGAAGCAAGGAAATCGTATGTGGTCGTTAGAAGAAACGAAAGACCATCTTGCAACCTTTTTATTATTATTGCAAAAGAAAAAGGCGTGAGTAGATCACGCCTTTTTTGTTTGATAGTGTCTTATTGTTTTGGAGCGCTTTTATATACGCTTTTTGAAATTTGTCCATTAGATATTACTTCACCGTTTTGTGTAACTTTTTTATATGTAACTGCTGTTATTTTATCATTAGTCCTACTAATTACTTGAGAAGAAACTTCAACATTTTTACCAGTATTTGTGCCGAAAATACGTGTAGTAATACTACCTCCATTTGAAAATGCTTGAATATAAATATGATTGCCTGTATTATTTTTAAATTTTAAATCTGGACCATAATCTGCTACTGCTGCATCTTGCCCAAGTGGTAAATAATTTACGGGCATAGAATGGTTGCTTCGAGAAACAATTCCTAAATCTGCTCTTAAAGCTGCGCTATATAAAGTACTACTCACTTGGCAAACGCCTCCGCCTGCACTTTGTATAACTTTCCCTTGTGAATATACAGCTGCGGATTTATAACCATGAGCAGCATCCGTTACGCCAACGCGGCCATTAAAACTAAATGTTTCATCAGGTGCGACAATCACTCCACTTAAAGTATTAGCTGACTTATTTACGTTAAAGGATTGATTCCCATTACGGCCAGCCATTGGAGTTGAATATTCAGCAATTACTTCTTTAATCCCCATTTTCTGTATATCTTCTGTAGAACGTTCAGGCTTTAATAGTGTAACGGGTAATGTAACGTCAGATGTGCCAGAAGTAATGGCTTGCCGCGTTAAATCAGTTAACTTTTCTTTATCGATTTTTTCTCCATTTTGGCTCTGGCTAATATTTACTGTAGTGCCTTCAATACTTAATTCTGCATTAACAGGATTTTTTAATGTTTCATTATATTTATCCTTCATAAAGCTTTCATAAGCAGTTGTATTTAATTGAGGTGTTAATTTATAGTCACGTTTTAATTCGCCGTTCTCAGCTTGTTTCCGCATTTTGTAACGATTTATTGCGTTGCCTTCTTGTTCTTTAAAGATTTTGTCGATAATATCTTTTTCTTTATAATTTATCCCTAAATCTTTCCATGTGTAAGTTTGTTTATCGTTTTGGAATATGTACGTAAGTGATTTTTGATCTAATTCAGTGATTTTTTGATTAATAATAGCTTGAATATCTTTTTTATTTTTTCCATCGAGAGAAATACCTTCAAATGTAGTATTGGGTAATGCAGTAGTATCTAATTGATTATTTAGTTTGGATACATATTGATATCCGCCAACACCGCCAACACAAAGTAATATGCCTCCAGCAATTGCAGAACCGATCAGTATTTTACTTAGCTTCATTTATTTCCCCCCAGAAATTTTTGTATAAATATATGTATTACATTTTTTGTATAAAAATGATGAAAATAACATTATGTACGTACTAGTATACTATTATTTTCACTGTGTGTGTAATGTTTTTATAAAATATGTTACACTGTTGTAATAATTGTCTCTTTTTGTCACAATGTGTACGAGAAATATGTTGAAAATTATAATAAAAAGGCTGTCTAGAAAGTTCTAGCAGCCTTTTTATTATAATTTTTTATGTTCATTTTTATTCGTAACACCGAGATGTTCTTGTAGTGTTGTCGAAATATTATCGACGCTTTTTTCGTTTGGAACGTAATAATAAATACCACCTATATATTTATCAGTACCTTCTACTTGCAATTTGTCCATTTTTAAGTTTGAACCCATTGAATTTTTCGCAATTGTCATCATATCATCAAAAGTTAAATTTGTTTTTAAGTCTTTATCAACAGCGTCTAATAAACCACCGATTTTATTAATGGAATTCAGAGATAATGCCTTTTCAGCAATAGCTTCTAAAACAAGCTGTTGTCGTTGACCGCGCATATAATCACTATCGATATGACGAGTTCTCGCTAGTGCCAGTGCTTCTTCTCCATTTAAATGTTGACGTCCCTTTTTAAGGTGAATTGCATCTGCTTCATCTTTACTATTTTGTTCTGTGAACTCCACTGGAACATCTACAGTAATGCCACCAAGGGAATCAACAATTTTGATAAAGGATTTAAAGTTGAATTTTACATAGTAATCAACTGGAACATCTAAAAATTTCTCAACTGTATCAATCGTGCTGTCTACACCACCGAATACGTGCGCATGTGTAATTTTATCGTATTTATCACGTGATTTAATATAGACACGTGAATCACGTGGAATACTGACAAGCTTAACAGATTTATCGTTTTTATTAATGGTTGCAAGTAATAGTGCATCTGTACGAGTTGCTTTCCCATAATTTTTGTCCCTAATATCACTTTCATCAACACCCATAATAAGTACGGAAATGTTGTCAGTCATAGGTTTAACGGCTTTTTCACGTTTGCTGGATTTGTCTCCGCGGCCAAGTTCAGAATAGGCATTACTTAGAATTGATTTTGCTTTACTGTATATATGGAAGGAGTAGCCTCCTGCTCCAAGTGCTATAATCAGTAATGGAATAAGAAGGAACCAAAGTAGACGTTTTTTCTTTGAGCGTCCCTTTTTGGCTCGAGTATCTTTGTGCATATCGGATTTCATCATTTTTTCTCCTTTAAAACTATCAAAGTATATACATCTAGAAGCGCATTTAAACACATAAAAAATATTGTACGCTAAATAAAAGCGATTGTACATGTATAAAAAATAGATGTCTTGATTATTTATAAAGACATCTATTCGTTATTGTATACAAAAGATAGGGATAAGAAAATGATAAAATTTTACCTAATTACAACATAATGCTTACGATAATTGCAGATAAAATGCTAACGAGAGTCGCTCCGTATAGTAATTTAAGGCCAAATCTGGCAACGACGTTTCCTTGTTCTTCGTTTAATCCTTTTACCGCACCTGAAATAATGCCGATAGAAGAAAAGTTGGCAAAAGAGACGAGGAAGACAGAAATAATACCAACTGTACGAGGAGAAAGGCTATTAGAAATTTTACTAAGATCCATCATTGCTACAAATTCATTCGTTACAAGCTTCGTTGCCATAATGCTACCAGCCGCGACAATTTCAGAACTTGGTACACCGATAAGAAACGCAATTGGTGCAAAGACGTAGCCGATTAATTGCTGGAAAGTAATGCCGAATATAATGAGGAATAGATCATTAATGCAGCTCATTAATGCGACGAATCCGATAAGCATAGCACCGACAACGATAGCTACTCGAAAGCCATCTAGAATGTACTCTCCAAGCATTTCAAAAAAGCTTTGCTTTTCGCCTTTTAGTTCTAAAATATCTTCGTCATCCCTCACGTCGTAAGGGTTAATGATAAGTACGATAATAAAGCCGCTAAATAAATTGAGAACGAGTGCGGTTACTACATATTTAGGTTCGATCATTGTCATATAGGCACCTACGATAGACATAGATACAGTTGACATGGCAGATGCACAAAGTGTATAAAGACGGTGTTTTGGAATTTGAGCTAATTGTTTTTTGACCGTAATAAAAACTTCTGATTGGCCGACAATGGCAGATGCGATAGCATTGTAAGACTCTAATTTCCCAAGACCATTTATTTTGCTAAGGAAGTAACCGATCCAACGAATGAAAAATGGTAGTATTTTGAAATGTTGTAGTATACCAATTAAGACGGAAATGAAGACAATTGGTAATAAGACAGTAAGGAAAAAGGGCATTTCACCTTTATTGGCAAGGCCGCCAAATACGAAGTTTATACCATCAGCAGCATACTCGAGTAGCTTTGTAAACAAACTGGAGATGAACCGAATAAGTATGAGACCGATTTCTGTATTCAATAATAAATAGGTTAAAATTAACTGTATAAGAAGCATGATGAAAATAGGTTTAAATTTAATATGCTTCTTATTGTTACTAGCGATATAAGCAAGGAAGAAGACGACGATAAGTCCTAAGAAAAAGGTAATAAATTTCATAGTAAGCCCCCTAAAAGAGATATTCTGCTATATATGTTTTTCATTTCAAGGGAGAATATGCATCTTTGGTAAAGAAAGGAATAGAGAGAGTATGAATATATGTAGAGTACACCACGTTGCAATTATTTGTTCAAATTATGATGTGTCAAAAGATTTTTATACTAGGATATTAGGTTTTGAAGAGGTAAATGAGGTATATAGAAAGGAACGAGATTCTTATAAGTTAGATTTATGTGTAGGGGGAGAGTATCAAATTGAATTATTTTCATTCCCAAGTCCGCCTGAGCGCCCGAGTTTTCCAGAAGCGTCTGGACTTAGGCATTTAGCATTTGCTGTTACAAATATAGAAGAAGCCGTGCAACATTTAAGTCAATGTGGTGTTGAAACTGAGGCGATACGTATTGATGAGATAACCGGGAAAAAATTTGTTTTTTTCCAAGATCCGGATGGTTTACCTTTAGAATTGTATGAGGTTTGAAATTGGTGAATTTTATATAGGGTTGCTTTTGAGTAAATGAAGAAACTAAAGTGAAACTTCTTTTTTAAAGGAGGTGTCACTTTAGCTAAGAAAGCTAAAGGATATATGTGGATATTTTAAAATTACTGATGGTAGTCATTCTTATTGCATTAACAGGTTTTTTTGTAGCTGTTGAGTTTGCAATTATTAAGGTGCGTAGCAGTCGTATTGACCAACTCGTTAGTGAGAAACGACGAGGAGCATTGGCAGCAAAAAAAGTAACTTCAAATTTAGATGAATATTTATCAGCATGTCAGTTAGGTATTACCATTACCGCTTTAGGGCTTGGGTGGTTAGGCGAGCCGACTATAAAACATTTACTAGAGCCGTTGTTTTTAAAACTACACCTATCTTCTGCAATTGCAAGTACCGTTTCATTTATTATTGCTTTTGCAGTTATTACGTTTTTACATGTTGTTATTGGTGAACTTGCTCCTAAGACGTTCGCCATACAAAGAGCAGAGCAAGTTAGCTTATTATTATCGAAACCACTTATTTATTTTTACCGAGTAATGTATCCGTTTATTTGGGCTTTAAATGGTTCAGCAAGGCTTGTAACAGGGTTATTCGGATTACATCCGGCTTCTGAACATGAAGTTGCTCATTCGGAAGAAGAATTACGATTAATCTTATCTGAGAGTTATGAGAGCGGAGAGATTAATCAAAGGGAATTTAAATATGTAAATAATATTTTTGAATTTGATAATAGAGTGGCAAAGGAAATTATGGTGCCTCGTACGGAAGTTGTAGGTTTATATGAGGACGAACCATTTGAAACACATATTAAAATAATCGCACAAGAAAAATATACGAGGTATCCTGTATTTGGTGAAGATAAAGATGAAATCATTGGAATGGTTAATGTAAAGGATTTATTTATTCGTTATATGGATGGTAATCGGGACGAGGAGTGCTCGATTATGCCATATACAAGGCCGGTCATTGAAGTGCTAGAAAATATTCCAATTCATGATTTACTATTACAAATGCAAAGAAAACACATTCCATTAGCTGTGTTGTATGATGAATATGGTGGTACAGCTGGGATTGTTACATTAGAAGATATTTTAGAAGAAATTGTTGGGGAAATTCGAGATGAATACGATGAAGATGAACACCCGCCTATAGAGCATATAAGTGAAGGGTGTAAAATTGTAGAGGGGAAAGTGCTTATTAGTGAAGTAAATGATTTATTTGGCATACACTTAATCGCTGATGATGTAGATACAATTGGTGGATGGATTATGGTACAAAAGCAAATCGTTGCTGAAGGAGATATTATTGAAAAACACGGCTTTTCTTTTAAAGTTCTGGAAAAAGATATGCATCAAATTAAACGAGTGGAAATAAAGAAGGGAGAAGAATGATTTTCTATAAAAGGTATATATAGAAAATTAAATGTTTGCGCTTTCAAAAAAGGTGCTATATAGTGAAGGTGGACACTGAAAAATTCTTCTGAATGATACTCGTATTTTTAGAGGGCGAATTTTTTAAATAGGGATTTAGAATGAAAAGTATAGGTGATGAAAATGATAGCAACGAAGGATATACGTATAGAAAAAGATTTTTTAGGTGAAAAGGAAGTACCAAGTAGAGCTTATTACGGTGTACAAACATTACGTGCGGTAGAAAACTTCCCGATTACAGGATATCGCATCCATCCGTCACTCATTACGGCAATGGCAATTGTGAAAAAAGCGGCGGCACTTGCAAATATCGATACTGGTTACTTGGCGAAAGACATTGGACATGAAATTGCGGAGGCAGCGCAAGAAATTGTTGATGGGAAATTCCATGATCAATTTATCGTAGATCCAATTCAGGGCGGTGCTGGAACTTCTATTAATATGAATACAAACGAAGTAATTGCTAATCGAGCGTTAGAACGTATGGGATATGAAAAAGGCGAGTATGCAAAAATTAGCCCAAATACGCATGTAAACATGGCTCAGTCAACGAATGATGCGTTCCCAACGGGAATTCATATTGCAACTCTTATGATGTTAGAAGAACTTCTTATTACAATGGAAGAACTTCATGCTGCTTTCCGTGCAAAAGCAAACGAGTTCGATCACGTCATTAAAATGGGACGTACGCATTTACAAGATGCTGTTCCGATTCGTCTTGGACAAGAATTTGAAGCGTATAGCAGAGTGCTTGCGCGTGATATAAAAAGAATTAAACAATCTCGCCAACATTTATATGAAGTGAATATGGGGGCGACAGCTGTTGGTACGGGATTAAATGCAAACCCTACCTACATTGAACAAGTGGTTAAACACTTACGAACATTTAGCGGATTCCCACTTGTTGGTGCAGAGCATTTAGTTGATGCAACGCAAAATACAGATGCATACACAGAAGTATCTGCAGCGTTAAAAGTATGTATGATGAATATGTCTAAAATTGCGAACGACCTTCGTATTATGGCATCTGGTCCACGTGTTGGATTGGCGGAAATTCAATTACCAGCTCGTCAGCCAGGTTCATCTATTATGCCAGGTAAAGTAAATCCTGTTATGGCAGAAGTAATTAATCAAGTCGCTTTCCAAGTAATTGGTAATGATCATACAATTTGCTTAGCGTCAGAAGCAGGACAATTAGAGTTAAACGTAATGGAGCCTGTGCTCGTATTTAATTTAATTCAATCTATTAGCATTATGAATAACGGATTCCGTGTATTCCGTGAATATTGTATTAAAGGAATTACAGCAAATGAAGAACTGCTGAAGCAATATGTTGAGAAAAGTGTTGGAATTATTACAGCAGTTAACCCTCATATTGGTTATGAAGCGGCATCTCGCATTGCACGTGAAGCAATTGAAACAGGAAAATCTGTTAGGGAGCTATGTTTAGAGCATGGTGTACTGACAGAAGAAGAATTGGATATTATTTTAGATCCATTCGAAATGACGCATCCTGAAATTGCTGGAGCTTCTTTACTAAAGAATAAGAAGATGTAATGTAAAAAACACCGATCCATTTGGATCGGTGTTTTATTTTAAAAGATATTAAATACAGCGTTTAATTGAAGTAAGCTAATGATAGCTAAGAAGATTAGACTGTATTTCATTGCTGTTTTAAATAAGGCAGATTCTTTACCAACTAGTCCAACTGCTGCACAAGCAACTGCTACAGATTGAGGTGAAACCATTTTTGCCATTGTACCACCTACTACGTTTAAGGCAACAAGAGTAGAAGGAACGATGTTTAATTGATCTGCAGTTACTGCTTGAAGCGGTGCGAATAATGAACCACTTGATACTACTGATCCTGTAATGAATACGCCGATCCATCCTAAGATTGGAGAAAGAATTGGGAATGCATTACCAGTAGAAGAGAATGCAAGTCCAAGTGTAGATGACATACCAGAGTAGTTTTCTACGTAAGCTAACGCGATAACGCTACAGATTGTATATACTGGAGCTTTTAGCTCTTTCATTGTTTCAACCATTAATTCTTTAACCATTTTACCTTTAACGCGGTACACGATAAGTGAAACGATAATTGCTAATACAATTGCAGTAGTTGTAGATGAGAATACATCAAATTTGAAAACAGCTGCGAAAGGTGTATCAGCTTTTGTAATTGGTGTAGTTTTCATAACAGCATTATGAAGACCAGGGAATTGAATGTTAAATACTAAGTTTGCTAGTGCACCATCCGGAGCAAATAACGCTTTAATTGGTTTTAAATTAAAGATTGTTACGAATGCAGTTAAGAATACGAATGGAGACCAAGCATATAAAATTTGATTGAATGTATGAGATTCTTTTTCTTCTTGTTTTTCTTCTTTAGTAGAAGATTTTGGCTGCCAAACACGTAAGAATAATGCAAGAGAGATCATACTTACAACGGCTGCGAAAATATTAGTAAGTTCTGCACCTAAGAAGTAAGTTACAACGAACTGAGTAATTGCGAAAGAAATACCACTTACAAGAATACCTTGCCAAGTTTCTTTAATACCTTTAATTCCATCGACCATTGAAACAAGTAAGAAAGGTAATACAATACTAATGAATGGTAGAATAAGAACAGTTTGACGACCGATAGTTAATGCATCAAGTTCAGTTAATTGTGCTGGTACTGTAACTGGGATACCCATAGCACCCATAGCACCACCAGCGATATTAGCTACTAAACAAATACCTGCTGCTTTTAATGGGTTAAAGCCCATACCTACAAGTAGTGCAGCTGTAATAGCAACTGGAACACCTAGACCAGCTGCGCCTTCTAAGAAAGCACCGAAAGAATAAGCAATTAATAATACTTGTAAACGTTGATCATTTGTAATACTTGAAATGCTATCACGAATGATGTTGAATTGTTCTGTTTTAACAGTTAATTTGTAAAGGAAAATTGCTGCGATAACGATAGTACAAATTGGGTAAAATCCGGATAAAATACCAAATCCGGCAGATGCTACAGCTACTGTTGCTGGCATTTTATAAACGAATATAGCAAGAATAATAGCGACAATCACACTGTAAAGCCCAGCGATATAACTTTTCATTTTCAGTCCCATTAAACAAATGATGAAGCAAAAAATTGGAAGTGCTGCGATTAGAGCAGATAACCAAATATTGTTTAATGGGTCATAAATTTGTGTCCAAGTACTCATAATAATGACAACTCCTATCTATTATATGTGAAGAAATTCACATTATTTGTGAAACTATTCACAATCAACTTACATGCTTAGTATATTCTCCTTCAACACTATTGTCAACGTAAAAAAGTATAATTATTCCATAATAGTGTTAAAAGAACTGCTTTGTTCATAAAGTCGACAAAAAGCCCACTCAAATCTATTCGAGTGGGTGAGATAAATTATTTGCATATTCTTTTCTTGTAGTTGTTTATACATTATTGATACTACAGCTCTATAGTAGAGACCGTCTTTGTATCGAATATAGAGCTGCAGAATGTACCGTTTGTCCTATTTGATCAAGTCAGGGGTGGGACAGTAAATGTACTTAATAGGAAGTGTTCCATCATAGTTCAAGCGATTGAATATTAATTAAAAAGCAATAAGTTAAAATTTAATGTTATGATATCTCTTTTTACTGAAAATTCCTTTTAGCATAACAAAGAGGTTAAATATAACCCCAAAACGTTACGATAGGTTATCAATTATAGACGGTATTTTACAATATAATTACTGTACGTTGCAATGAGGTGAAAATATAACAAAAAGCTTGATAAAACAACGTTTGTAAGCAAAGTATTCATAGTCCTTACTTTTGCTTTTTCGTTATATCATATAGTATAATATTCAAAATCAGCAAGGAATTTTTCCTGAATTCTTTCCTGATAAAGGTGGAAAAATTTTTCAGCTTTATAGGTTGATAAAGTTATGTCGTAACAGGAAATATAAGAACAGATATATAAATAAATAAAAAGAAAATAAAAACGAAAATGAGGGGAACTTTATGAGCCAAAATCAATTCGAATGTCATATTTCAGAAGAAGATGTACAAATGTTAAGAGCGTTAGCGCATCCGTTACGTCTACGTCTAGTAATGGAACTAATGCAACGTGGAACATGTAATGTAACACAATTACAGGAAGTGCTAGAAATTCCACAATCAACAGTTTCGCAACATTTAACAAAATTAAAACAAAATAAAGTAGTACGCTTTGAAAGACGAGGATTAGAAGTGTATTATCAAATTCATAATGATAAAGTAAGTGAAGTTGTAAAAACATTATTTTCTTAAAATTTGAATATTATGGAAAAAGACGTGTGGGACCTACGTCTTTTTTTATTTGTTAGAAGGTGATATGAGAAAGAATATTAATATGTAAGGAAAAAAGGCTAACCATTAAAATGTTGCTATATGGAATATATTCTAAAAGGAAAAGAAAAGATAGAAAGGAGTGTAATAAGTCAAAGGAGGGATAGTAGAATGGATGTAAAACGTGTGAAACAAATTTTATCTTCTTCAAGTAGAATCGACGTTACATATGAAGGTGTACCAGTATGGATTGAGAGCTGTGACGAGCAGAGTGGGGTTGCTCAAGTGTATGATGTATCTAATCCTGGAGAAAGCGTCCACGTGAACGTGACGGCTTTAGAGGAGAAGTAATAGAAAAGACGCTTCTGATTTTAGAAGCGTCTGTTTTTGTATTATTCCATCATACTCGCAACTTTTTTAGAGAAGAGAAGGAGTACAAGTCCTAAGACGATAACGATAATGCCAATACTTGCAAATACTTCAAGGTATCCTAATGATTGTGTAAAGGAAGCAAGTTTACCAGCTAACCAGTTAGCCATACCTGAACCAGCTAACCATACACCCATTAGTAATGATGCTAATTTAACAGGTGCAATTGCACTTACCATTGATAGACCAATTGGTGATAAGAATAGTTCTCCAATTGTATGGAACATATAAGTGATAACGATGAATAATAAGTTTGCTTTAACAGTTATATCAGCTTCACTACTTCCAGTTTTTAGAACCGCTAATGTTAAAACAAGGTAACCTATACCTAGTAAAATCATACCAAATGCCATTTTTGTTGGTATTTTTAAATCGCCACGCTTTGATTTAGAAAGTTTTAACCATAGCATAGATACGAATGGTGCAAGTAGTACGATGAACGCTGGATTAACGGATTGGAACCAAGATGTTGGGATTTCCCATCCAAAAATTGTACGATCAACAAATTTATCTGTATAAAGTGTTAAAGAACTACCAGCTTGTTCAAAGCCTGCCCAGAAGAATACTACGAAACAAGTTAAAATTACAATTGCCCAAGTGCGGTTTTTTTCTTGTTTTGTTAAAGGTTTCTTTTCGACTGCAGGTTGATTTTTTGTTTTTTTACCAACAACTGTTGTTCCTGCTGTACCAAGATAGCGAGGAGCTAATAAGTTGAAAACAATTTGTCCAATAATCATACCGATACAAGCTGCTAAGAATCCGTATTTATATCCCATAACCATAACGCCATCAACGCTTGTTTTAAAGAAATCTTCTGCTAAAAATCCACAAATAAGTGGAGCGAAGAAAGCACCTACGTTAATACCCATATAGAAGATAGTAAATGCACTGTCACGACGTGAATCATTTTCACTATACAATTCACCTAACAGTGTAGAAATATTTGGTTTGAAGAACCCATTACCAATAACTAATAGTATTAATCCTAGAAATAGTCCTGTTTTTGTATTCATTGAGAATAGTACAAAGTTGCCGATTGCCATAATAATTCCGCCGAGAGTAATGGCATGACGTCTTGTAATATAATGATCCGTTAGCCATCCACCTATAATTGGCATGAAATATACTGCCGCTGTAAAAGTACCATATAATTGCACTGCAAACGCCTTATCAAATCCTAACCCGCCACTAACCGCAGCAGTCGTTAAGTAAAGAACTAAAAGGCCACGCATTCCATAATAACTAAATCTTTCCCACATTTCTGTTAAGAACAACAAGTACAATCCTGGTGGATGTTTTTTTGGTGATTGTTGCTCTCCAGCTTTGTCTAATTTTAAAGCTGCATCCATTTTTGTTTCCCCCTAATCCTGTATAACGGATATTTATGTAATCATTTTAATTTACAAAATATTTAGAAGTCAATAGAATTATATGGAAATAGAAAGAAAATTTCTAAAAAAGTTCTATTTTACTTCGACCGTTACTGTATTTTGCCCTGAAAACAAGATGATAAGCGTTTTCAAATGTAATAATTGAATTCTAAAAGAAAATAAAATAGTGATTAATCAGAAAATTTATATTAAAATATTTATTCTGATATAGAGAAAATATATTCTATTTACTTTTATAATATAACATATTGGGAATAAAAATACAAAATGAAATAATGTGACATTTAAGTGAATTGAAAAATAACCAGCTCCATAGAAGGGGAGCTGGTTAGGGAAATACTATTTAACAAAGCGTTTTTCGATATCATCTAATAGTAGGTTAGCAGCCATTACACCGCCAGCAGTATTCCAAATCACATCGTCAACTTTGTATGCTTTATTATTTTTCACTGCATTTAAATTTTTAAATAGTGGATCATTGATATATTCTTTTTCTAATTCAGAGCCTTTTTTCTCATTTCCTTTATCGAATGTGAAGTAGAACAATACATCGCCATCCATTGCAGAAATACGTTCTTTAGATACGTTACGCTCTGCGAAGTCATCTTTATTTTGATCGCCAGGACGTTTAAATCCAAGTTCTTTTAAAATAACACCAGAGAATGTATCACCATGATAAATACGAACATCACCAGGCATGAAGCGAACCATAGAGATTTCTTGATTTACTTTATCACCTAGTTTGGCTTTTAAATCTTTCATACGTTTATCGTAATCAGCTAAAACCTTTTGGCCTTCTTTTTCTTTATTTAATGCTTTCGCATAAAACTTGAAGTTATCTTTCCATTCACCGCGTAATGTTTCAGAGAACACAGTAGGTGCAATTGCTTTTAGTTGCTCGTACACTTTTTCGTGACGCATTTTGTTACCGATAATTAAGTCTGGTTTTAAAGAAGCGATTGTTTCTACGTTCACTTGTCCTTCATCACCAACAACTTTTACATCTTTCATTTTATCTTTAATATGTGGATACCATGGATCACCAGTCCAAGATTTTACAGCCCCAACTGGTTTAACACCTAATTCAAGTAAAGCTTCAGTACCTTCATTTGTTAAAATGACTACACGTTTTGGATTAGCAGGAACTTCTGTTTTACCCATTGCATGTTCCACAGGAATCATTTCTTTTTTCGTACCTTCTTTTGATTCTTCTTTCGTATTTGATTTTCCACAAGCACTTAAAAGTAGTGAAAAGGCTAATAAAAATACAAATACTGTAAACGATTTCTTTCGCATGAAATTCATTATGTACCCCCTACATAGTGAGAATTTTTTTCAATAGCAAGCATGATATTAAGCCTTTATCTTTAGATTGTCAATACATACGGTTGAAAATAATTCTCATTTCCGTTGACAATGAGAATTAAGTTGAAATACACTTACAACGTATCATTATACATTGAAGGGGAAACGCTGCATGTTATTAAAAACAAATCGAGCAAAATGGATTGGATTATTTGTTGGGATCATTGCAGTCATTACTTGTATTTGGGGCAGTATTATTTTCGGATATACAAATACGAGTTGGAAATTAGCGTTAGATGCTTTTTTCCATTTTAATGGGTCCAATGAACATATTATTATTCAAAATGTGCGTCTACCAAGGGCATTAATTGCAGCGAGTGTTGGTGCTAGTTTAGCCATTGCAGGTTGTCTTATGCAAACTTTAACGAAAAATCCACTTGCTTCTCCAGATTTTATTGGATTAAATTCAGGTGCTGCTTTCTTCATAGTTGTAGCAATTGTTATTTTTTCCGTGACATCATTATCAGCTTTCACGTGGATTGCCTTCTTAGGGGCAGCAATTGCAGCTGTACTTGTATTTGCTTCTAGCTCTTTAGGAAAAGAGGGGACAACGCCTCTTAAATTAACGTTAGCAGGAGTGGCAATTAGTGCGTTATTTTCATCATTAACACAAGGATTACTTGTTTTAAATGAAAAGGCGCTTGAAGAAGTATTATTTTGGCTTGCCGGATCTGTGCAAGGAAGAAAGTTAGAAATTTTACAATCAGTATTCCCGTATTTATTAATAGGCTGGATTGCATCTATTATGATGGCAGGGAAAGTAAATACATTGATGATGGGAGAAGACGTTGCAAAAGGACTTGGTCAAAGAACGATTTTAATGAAATCATTCGTACTACTTATTATTGTCCTGTTATCCGGTGGTTCAGTTGCGGTCGCAGGTCCTATTGGGTTTATTGGTATTGTTACCCCGCATTTTGCCAGATTTCTTGTTGGAGTAGATCATAGGTGGAGAGTACCGTATAGCGGCTTATTAGGTGCAATACTATTGATCTTAGCTGATATCGCAGCAAGATATGTCATTATGCCACAAGAAGTACCAGTAGGGGTTATGACAGCATTTATTGGTGCGCCGTTCTTTATTTATATTGCACGTAAGAGAGGGCTTAGCAAATGAAGAAGTATATTCCGTTTCGTATAGGAAAAGGCGGGCTCTCGTTTTTAATGTACAAACGAGCTTGTCTCGTCTTATTCAGTTTACTAGTTGTTTTAATAGGATTGTTTTTTGCGAGTGCAGGTATGGGAGACATGAAAATTGCTCCTTATGATGTATGGCAAGCGATTACTGGAAATGGCGATGCGATGTCCAATATGGTTGTAAATAAGTTTCGTATGCCTCGTATTTTAATTGCTATCCTTGTAGGAATCGCACTTGCTGTAGCAGGATGTATTTTACAAGGGCTCGTTCGAAATCCACTTGCTTCTCCGGATATCATCGGGATTACAGGTGGTGCAAGTGTTGCAGTGGTATTATTTTTAGCTATATTTAGTGATAAAAATAATGCGCTAACTGTAAGCATTCATTATATGCCGTTAGCAGCATTTATTGGGGCAACGATTGTAGCACTTTTTGTATATTTATTTGCATGGAGAAATGACGGATTATCACCGATTAGTCTTGTTTTAATTGGTGTTGGTTTTTGGGCATTAACGAAAGCGGCAACGACTTTGTTTATGTTGTTAGCGCCAATTTACCAAGCGAGTCAAGCGAATGTATGGATTACAGGCACTGTTTACGGGTCTTCATGGCAAAACGTCATGGTACTTGCGCCGTGGGTTCTTATTTTAACGGTAATATCATTTATAGCTGCTAGACATTTAAATGCGCAAGAGCTAGGGGATGATATTGCGGTAGGACTTGGTGTTCCTTTAACGAAGTCACGCATATTTATGTTATTACTTAGTACAGCTTTAATTGGTGGAGCAGTTGCCTTTGCTGGTGGAATTGGATTTGTCGGTTTAATGGCACCTCATATTTCACGAAGACTAGTTGGTTCTTTATACGGTGCATTACTCCCGGTTGCGGCTATTGTCGGTGCAATTTTAGTACTTGCTGCAGATTTAATTGGGCGTACAGTTTTTACCCCACTTGAAATTCCAGCAGGGGTATTTACATCAGCAATTGGTGCACCTTATTTTATTTATTTACTTTATAAAAGTCGGAATTCATAAAGGAAGATGAATATGCAAAAAGCATTGGAGACGAAACGTTTGACGTTGTCTTACGGTGAAACAATTATTATTGATGAGTTGAATTTAGAAATTCCAAAAGGTGAAATTACCATCTTTATCGGTTCTAACGGTTGCGGGAAATCGACCTTATTACGTTCACTAGCTAGATTATTAAAACCAACAGCTGGTGACATTTTGTTAGATAATCAAGCCATTCAAAATATGCAAACGAAGCAAATCGCTCGTCAAATGGCAATTTTACCGCAAGGACCGCAAGCGCCAGAAGGGCTTACAGTATTGCAACTTGTAAAGCAAGGACGTTATCCGTATCAAACATGGCTGAAGCAATGGTCAGAAAAAGATGAGGAAATGGTACAGAAAGCACTTGCAGCAACAGGTATGACAGAATTTGCTGAGCGTGATGTGCATGCTCTTTCAGGTGGACAACGACAACGTGCTTGGATTGCAATGACGCTTGCGCAAGATACAGATATTATTTTATTGGATGAGCCTACTACCTATTTAGATATGACTCACCAAATTGAAGTGCTAGATTTATTATTCGAATTAAATGAAACAGAACAAAGAACAATTGTTATGGTACTACACGATTTAAATTTGGCCTGCCGTTATGCAGACAATATTGTAGCCATTCAAGATAAAAAAATATATGCACAAGGTAAGCCAGAAGAAGTAGTAGATGAGAAGCTAGTACGTGATGTATTCCGAATGGAATGTCAAATTAGTACGGATCCGTTATTTGGGACGCCACTTTGTATTCCGCATGGAAAAGGAAGACGTGTACGTAAAGAAGTTGCTCATGCAATGAGATAAAGAAAAAGACGATGAGGAAATCATCGTCTTTTTTATTTTCGGCAAGAGAATAAGAGAAAGAGGGGAATACGTAAACGACGTTCATATTCTTCCGCGCTTTGAAAATAAGTTTGATCTGGTGTAGCTTCTTTTAAATTTGTAATTGTAAATCCAGCTTGTTGTAATAGTGTAAAATATTCTTCCGTTGTACGATGATATTTAATAACTTCTTGATCAATCCAAGGTTCAACCCGTTTGCCTAGTTTAAAGTAATCATCGACAAGCCAACTCGTTCTTTTTCCGCTCGTTTGCAAGCTTTCAAATGAAGAGGTAATAATAGGGTGTTGAACGCTAAAAGTAAAGGTTCCATTTGTCTTTAAAGTTTCGTACACATTTTGAAAAATGATAGTAAGATGTTCGATATAATGTAAGGCGAGTCTAGATGTTACTAAATCAAAAGTAGAAGGAGGGTATGTGTAGTCTTTGAGGTTTAAAAAATGAACGGCGCCATTTTTGTTTTCTAGTTGTTTTTTAGCTTTTTCATACATAAGTTCGGAGCCTTCAATACCGGTGTAAGAGTGGCAGTCTTTTTCTAATAATTCCTTGCCAAATTTTGCGTCCCCACAGCCTAAATCGAGAATTTTCTTTCCTTTCACATCACCAATGAGTTGAAAGAAGGCTGGTTTTTCAAGTGATTCATTTGGGCTATTTTCTCGGTATCTTCGTTTCATATATTGTTCAAAAAACGCTTCGTTATTATATACATCAGATTCAGTAAATGCCATGATTGAAGCCCCCTTACATATTTTTTTTATTCTACCAAATATGAAAAGTAAATGATAGATTTCTTGTAATGAATCATATATAATCTAGAATTGTAAGCGGTTACTTTAAACTATTTTTCTATAATAAATTCTGAAAACGTGTTAAGCTAGTAGAGGGATTATTAGAACTATTAAGACAATAATTCGCTTACATGAACGATGGGAGGCTTCACGATGTCTAGTAAAACACTTGCGAAATTTTTAGAAGAAAATTTAGAGGATTTAAAATCAAAGGGGCTTTATAACGTAATTGATCCGCTCGAAAGTTCAAATGGACCGATCATTACAATTGGCGGAAAAGAATATATTAACTTATCTTCAAACAACTATCTTGGATTAGCAACAGATAGCCGTTTGCAAGAAGCTGCAATTGGTGCAATTCATAAGTACGGCGTTGGAGCAGGAGCGGTTCGTACAATTAACGGTACTTTAGATTTGCATATTAAATTAGAAGAAACAATTGCAAAGTTTAAACATACAGAAGCAGCAATTGCTTATCAATCAGGATTTAATTGTAATATGGCAGCGATTTCAGCTGTTATGGATAAAAATGATGCGATTCTTTCAGACGAGTTAAACCATGCTTCTATTATTGATGGTAGTCGTCTATCAAAAGCAAAAATTATTGTTTATAAACATTCTGATATGGAAGATTTACGCCAAAAAGCAATCGCAGCGAAAGAATCAGGACTTTACAATAAATTAATGGTAATTACAGACGGTGTCTTTTCAATGGATGGAGATGTTGCAAAACTACCAGAAATTGTTGAGATTGCGGAAGAATTAGATTTAATGACATACGTAGATGATGCACACGGTTCAGGTGTACTTGGTAAAGGGGCAGGAACTGTAAAGCACTTTGGTCTGTCTGATAAAGTTGATTTCCAAATTGGTACATTATCAAAAGCAATTGGGGTAATTGGTGGATATGTAGCAGGGAAACAAAACTTAATTGACTGGTTAAAAGTTCGTTCACGTCCATTCTTATTCTCTACAGCATTAACACCAGCTGATGCTGCAGCTTGCATGAGATCAATTGAAATCTTAATGGAAAGCACAGAGTTGCACGATCGTTTATGGGAAAATGGTCGCTATTTAAAACAAGGGTTAAAAGAACTTGGCTTTAACATCGGAGAAAGTGAAACGCCAATTACACCTTGTATTATTGGTGACGAAGTATTAACACAAGAATTTAGTAAACGTCTAAATGAAGAAGGCGTATATGCAAAATCTATCGTGTTCCCAACTGTAGCTAAAGGAACAGGACGTGTTCGTAATATGCCAACAGCAGCTCATACGAAAGAAATGTTAGATGAAGCAATTCGTAAGTATGAAAAAGTAGGGAAAGAAATGGGCATCATTTAAGTAACGACATCTTTTGAATAGCTTGCAAATGAGGAGTGGGGAAAATGAAAAAAATTCTAGTAACCGGTTCTTTAGGGCAAATTGGTTCTGAACTAGTAATGAAACTTCGTGATGTATACGGCGCATCAAATGTTATTGCAACAGATATTCGTGAAACAGATAGTGAAGTAGTAACGTCTGGTCCATTTGAAACGTTAGATGTAACAGATGGACAAAAACTACATGATATCGCAAAGCGCAATGAAGTAGATACAATTATTCATTTAGCAGCTTTACTTTCAGCAACAGCAGAAAAAAATCCGTTATTTGCATGGAATTTAAATATGGGCGGACTTGTAAATGCATTAGAAGCAGCTCGTGAATTAAACTGTAAGTTTTTCACGCCAAGTTCTATCGGTGCATTCGGTCCATCAACACCGAAAGATAATACACCACAAGATACAATTCAACGTCCTACTACGATGTATGGGGTAAACAAAGTAGCAGGGGAATTATTATGTGATTATTATCATCAAAAATTTGGCGTTGATACGCGCGGTGTCCGTTTCCCAGGTTTAATTTCTTACGTAGCTCCTCCAGGAGGCGGAACAACTGATTATGCAGTTGAAATTTATTATGAGGCGATTAAAAAAGGCACATACACCTCATACATTGCAGAAGGAACATACATGGATATGATGTACATGCCAGATGCTTTACAAGCGATTATTTCATTAATGGAAGCTGATCCAAGTAAGTTAGTGCATAGAAATGCATTTAATATTACAGCAATGAGCTTTGAGCCAGAGCAAATCGCAGCATCAATTCGTAAACACATTCCGACGTTTACAATGGACTACGCTGTAGATCCAGCTCGTCAAACAATCGCTGATAGTTGGCCAAACTCTATTGATGCAACAGCAGCAATGAAAGAGTGGGGCTTTAAAGCAGAATACGATTTAGACAAAATGACAACGGACATGTTGGCTAAGTTAAAAAAAAAGCTCACAGCTGAGTTAGTAATGAATTAATAGGAAGGGTCGATTCTTAGGAATCGACTCTTTTTATTTGTATTTTAGGAATATACAAATAATTACAAGTGTGATAGAATGAGTTAATTTGTGTGTAAAGGGGAGACAGGAAATGGAGAAATGGGAGTTAGCAAAAGAAATTTATAATACGTCACGTTTAACGGGAACGTTTAAGCTTCGATCAGGACAAGTATCAAATCAATACTTTGATAAGTACTTATTTGAATCTAATCCAGCATTGTTAGTAGAAATTGCTAAGCAATTGAAAGAGCTCATTCCTCCTGAGACAGAAGTGCTCGCAGGCTTAGAGATGGGAGGAATTCCAGTAGCAACAGCATTATCTTTACAAACGGGTATACCAGTTGTATTTGTAAGAAAAGAAGCGAAGAAGTACGGTACATGTAAGTTAGCAGAAGGCGTTAATATTACTGAGAAAAATGTTTGTGTTGTTGAAGATGTTATTACGACAGGTGGTCAAATATTATTAAGCACGAAAGATTTAAGAGAACTAGGTGCGAAGGTACATCATGTTTTAGGCGTAATTGAACGAACAAAAGAGGGAAGAGAAAACTTATTAGAAGATGGCTTACAGCTACATTCTTTATTTACAATGGATGAGTTAATTGAAGGAGAAAAGGAACATGCAAAGGGTTGATGTCGTATACACACTAATACATGACGAAGAAACAGATAAAATATTAATGGTACATAATGTAGAACAAAATGTTTGGTCATTGCCGGGTGGGGCTGTTGAAAAGGGTGAAACGTTAGAGGAAGCTTTAGTAAGGGAAGTAAAAGAAGAGACAGGTTTAACTGCTGTGGCAGGTGGACTTGTTGCGATTAATGAAAAATTCTTTGAAGAGCCAGGGAATCATGCGCTATTATTTACATTTCGAGCGCATGTAGTAAAAGGTGAACTTGTTGCAGCAGATGAAGGAGAAATTTCCGCAATGGAGTGGGTGGACAGAGCAATTGCAAATGAACGATTCCCATTCTACGATGGAGGATTCGATTCATTATTAGAAGTAGCCATTCCATATAAGTTTCAACCAGAAACAAAGTGATTGAATAGAAAAAACAGGAGCGCAAAGCTCCTGTTTTTCTATTCAATCGTCTTCAGTAATAACTTTTTCAATAGTGGTTTAATCTTCAGACGTAAATCTTCAGCGTGATTTGCAACTAAGAAGTGATGGTTATAAATGTTCTTCATTAATTGATAAGTTGCTTCTTTCGCTTCGCCTTCTTCGATGAAAATTCCGATTACTTCCATACCACTTTTACGAGCAAGTTTGACAGCTTCATGCGTATCTAAAATACCGTCTTGTTGGTAGTCTAGCGCAGAAGGTTCACCGTCTGTGAAGACAAGTAAGAATTTATGCTTTTCTGGTCTTTTTGCAAGTTTTTCAGAAACGATCCGAATGATATATCCATCGCGATTATCTTCTTCTTCGCGAAGCTGCATAATTTCGGGACCAACGTTTGGTAACGTTGAGTTTTTATACGTTACAACTTCATGGATAACGTTCGGTTTATCTTCAGGTTTCGCACTAGAAGCATCTTCCCAAAATCCGCTAATAGCGTGCGGGATTTTTAAAGATTTTAACGCTTCATGGAATAGAACCACACTCTTTTTCGTTTCTTCCATCTTGTTATACATAGAACCAGAACAGTCTACTAATAGTTGGAATGCAACGTCAAGCTCTTGCGATTCTTGTCCTTTTTTATAAAACATGCGCGGCTGCTTTTCAGTATAAATACGAAGGAATTTCTTACGAAGTCTTCCGTAATATTTATCACTATTTGCATTCGTTTTATTTTCAATCGTTTTTTCGATAATTTTCTTTAATTCTTTTACATCTTTATTAACGACTGATTTGATAGCTTGGTAATCCTTTTTCTCATCAGGATTTGGTTTACGTGCTTCTTTAAATGTATGAGAAGCGCCAGTGTTATATTTACCATATGCACCATCATTTTGACTAGAAGCGTGAGAAGCTCTTGCTTCTTTTGTGTCAGCACCATCAAAGTTAGATTGTGTACTTTTTTGAGAAGTACCTTGTACAGAGCCAAGTGCTTGGTCGCCATCTTCTGATTCGCGAGCAGTGTCACCCATCATATTTGTTTTTGTTCCGCTTTCTAATTCAAAGCGTAAAAAGTTCTCGTTTTCATTGTTTTTATTTTCACGGTGCCATGTTGAGAAGCTTTCATCCATTTTGTTTTTATTTTCATCGTCATCTATGAGCTGCGTATCATCGTTTGCTAAATCTTCGACGCGACAGTTTTTTTCATCTGCAATGACAGATAAATAAAGCGGTGCATGCCCGAAATAGTTGTTCAGCATATCACTTTCAAGAAGCTCCTCTAAGCGATAGCGAATTTTCTCAACGATATACATAATATCTTCCGTATTACGAGCTGGGAATGTTTCATGCAAAATAGCTTCAATTTGCTCGAAATATTCATTATTAAACATTTCATATTTATCGCTCGTTAATGAAAGATAGCATAGACAAAATAGACGATCACCGTGATAGTTACGAACACGATTGATTTCATTTTGTGAGCTAAAGTAATTGCGATACATTTCTTTTCTTCTTTTAAAAACATGCTTTGTGCCAGGGCGTAAGTTTTTTACGATTTCCTCAACACGTAAATCTTCTAATAGAACAAATAATTGTGTTAAAAACTTTTTTAAGGGTGATTCTTGCAATTCAATTGCATAAGAACGAATTAAAGTCATGTCCGAGTAATGTTTATTACCAAGTGCTTTTAAAAACACTTCGCTTTTTAATCCGATTACTGTATCCTCTTCTTTTCGATCATCCCAAAAGTGACTAATGACAACCTTTTTTTCAATTTCGTCGTAGTATGCTTTATAGCCATACTCAAGGTAGGCATCATCTTCTTTGAGAAGGGCATACATTAAGTTTTCCATTTGTAGAAACAGCGACGCATCAATTTTTTTGTCACTAAAAATTTGTCTCATAAATTATCCCTCAAAGAAATAACTTTCTGCTAATTCACGGACAGTCATTTGTTCTGTTTCATCGTTTAATTTTGCGATAATACTACGTTCAATTGCACGCATAACGGGAATATATACACCTAAATCACATGCATCGATAATGCCACGAATACTTGCTGCTTCTTCACTTACGCGGCCATCACGAGCTAAAGGCATAAGATCGCTTGCAAATGCAACGAACTTTTCAATTGTTGCAGTGTCTTTTAGTTTTGATTCTGCTAATAATAGTTCTTTTAATGTATCACCTTGGATGTAGGGAACTTCAATAATAACGAAACGGTTTTTTAACGCTTCGTTTAGTTCACTTGTTCCAACGTAGCCTTCATTAATTGCTGCGATTACACGATACTCATCATCACCGTATACAACTTCTTGTGTAAACGGGTTTGTAATCATTTTACGGTAATCTAATGCACCGTGAAGAAGTGGTAACGTTTCAGGTTTTGCCATATTGATTTCATCAATATATAGGAAATGACCGTTCTTCATTGCTTTCATAAGAGGACCGTTAACGAATGTAACTTCAGATGCGCCATCTTTCGTTTGTAGTGTGTTGTATCCTAAAATACCTTCTACATCTAAATCGACAGAACAGTTAATGCTATGCATTGGTTTTTGGAATAAAGAAGAAAGAGTTTCAGCTAGTACGGTTTTACCACTACCAGTCGGCCCTTTTAATAGAATATTTTTGCCAAGAAGAAGTGCTGTAATGGCATCTTCGATAATGCTATTATCAGATGCTTTATATACTTTTGTACCGATTAAATGTGCATTTTCACCAGCTTCTTGTTTATTCTTTTCGTGAATTGTAGAAAGTTGCTGTTTTAAATCAGCATGTATATGAAATTGTTCTAACATGTATGTCCCACCTAACATTATTTTCATAAAGTAATACATCTTATGATAACTTGTTTTAATATGGTATGCAAAGAAAAGGAGAGGGGACAAATATAAAAGAAAAAGCAATCAATAGTACATTGATTGCTTATAGTAAAGGAGAAATGAGCCTCATAAAAGACTCTAATATTCGTTTTTTGATACTTCTCTTTTGGAAAGCGTTCCATTTAATTTCGGTAGAATGCTTAAAGTCATCTTCAAAATCACGTTTAATATCATGAACAGTTTCTGATTCATACAGTACGCTAATAATTTCGTAATTCAATTCAAAGCTGCGTACGTCCATATTTGCTGTTCCGATTGTTGCAATTTTATCATCAACAAGTACAATTTTTGCATGCATAAAGCCATCTTTATAACTATAAATGGAGGCACCAGCTTTTAAAAGTGGAGTGAAGTAGGACTGAGATGCTTGGTCACTAATAATACTATCACTTTTACCAGGATATAAAATGCGTACATCTATGCCAGATATTGCACTTAAACGTAATAATGTTAAAGTTTCTTGATCTGGAATAAAGTATGGTGTAGCAATCCAAATAGATTTTTTTGCCGAGCCCATAACAGCTAATAATGTATTGCGAATGCTCTTATCATCTGAGCTTGGCCCGCTTGCTACAATTTGCACGGCACCTTCTGCACTTGAAATTTCTTTACCTGGGAAGTATTGTCTATTCATAAATTGATCCCAAGAATAGGTTTTCAAACCACTAGATGCATAGAGCCAGTCCTCTAGAAAAATTGCTTGTAATTTATATAACGCTTTTCCTTCGATTTTTAAATGACTATCACGCCAAACGGGAAACTTTTTTGAACGGCCAAGATATTCATCACCGACGTTAAGTCCTCCAGTAAAACCGATTTCTCCATCTACAATGACGATTTTACGGTGGTTACGATAATTGACGGTTTCAAGTAACCAAGCTGAAAAAATAGGATCAAATTCAACAATTTCAATCCCAGCTTCTTTCATAGGTTTTAAAAAGCGTCTTCTTAACGTATTACTTCCTAATCCATCATAAAGGAAGCGTACAATAACACCAGCTTTTGCTTTGTTTATTAAAGCATCCCGAACTTTTGTACCAATCTCATCAGATTTATAAATATAGTATTGAATATGTATATGATGTTTTGCTTGCTCGATCGCTTGCAAAATTGCTGAAAATGTTTGATCTCCGTTTGTTAAAAGTTTTGTAGTTGTTCTATCTGCGGCAGGCCCGCCTCCAAATTTTTGTACAACTTCTGTTAAATGGGTAGAGCGTTCACTTAATGGGACTTTGAGTGATAACTCTAGTCGTTTTCCTTCTAATATTTCACGGAATAATTTTCTTTGTTCTTCTGAACGATGGAGATGCTTTTTTCTTCTCCAACGGCTACGCCCGAAAATAGAGTATAAAAGTACACCTACAACGGGAAGAAGTGCTAATACTAAAAACCACGCTAAGGTACTTTGCGGAGACCTATTTTCGATAAAAATAACGAATGAAATTCCTACAATTGTGATGGACCAGAGAACGCCGACAAATGTATATAACGAAATATACGATGTATTTAATAGGAAAAGAACGATAGATACAATTGTAAATATTAATAGTAATTGGACAATAGGTTTCTTCATTTCTATATAATTCCTCTAATCTTTCTTCAATATAGACTTCCTAAATAGCGGATGTAATGTGACATTTTTATCCCACTTTAATGGGCAGTAAGCCCCCCACTGATTAAAGTTTCACTTTATTATAAAGTGTTTTCTGTTTTTTACAAAATGTAGGTATTTCCCCCATACTTTCCGCATTTGTCCTACATACAGTGTATTGTTACGTTTTTAAAGAGAAAAGGAAGGTGAATAAAATGTATGGTCGTCCAATTGGAGGATTTGGTCACGGAGGTTTTCATGGTGGTTTTGGACATTCACCATTTTTGGGTGGAGGTTTCTTTCCAGGGTTTGTAGCAGGAGCATTACTCAGCCCTGGATTTAGTTATGGCGGATATGGTTATCCGTATTACTCGGATTATTCTTATTATACAGGTTACCAACAAGATCCATATTATTCTTACAATACCTATTAAGATGAGAAAATGGAAAAGGAGAGGGGAAATATGAATTATATAGAAAATAACGGATTGTATTATCGTAATCATCATCATGGAGGGCACCATCATAACGGCGGACATCACCACCATGGTGGGCACAATCACCATGATCATCATCACCATCACGGAGGTGGATGGGGCTGGGGTGGCGGCTCATGGGGCGGTGGATTTTTCCCTGGAAGTTTTGCTGGAGGTGTGTTAGGTGGGCTTACAGCTGGCGCATTAACGGGTGCAGCAGGTGGAGGCTACTATCCAGCACCATACCCAGTAACTTATCCAGCGCCATATCCAGTACCATATCCAGCACCGTACCCAGTAACTTATTCAGCGCCATATCCAACACCATATCCGTATTAAACAAAAAAGAGGATATCCTCTTTTTTGTTTAATACAGTATTTATTTATAAAATTCTTCCAAAATCAAGGTGAAAATATGTTAATATTTTGTTATTATAATTCAAAAACTACTATTTATAATCGAAACGGTATTATATTGCTTTTTATTACAAATAATATTATGTTATTTTAATCGACATATTTCAAAACGTGATGTATGTAAAGAACGATTATTAGGAAATGAAATATCTCTATTTCTATGAAAAGAAACAAGTTGTGTTTTAGTCAGATAGGAAGCAAGGAGAGATGCGCATGCTAGAACAAAGAGGTCATGCATTATATGAATCTTCATTGCGAGATTTAAAGTTAGCATTAGATGAGTCTTCAATTGTTGCGATTACAGACCGAAAGGGTCTTATTACATATGTAAATGATAAGTTTTGTGAAATCTCCAAATATACACGAGAAGAGTTAATAGGGAAAGATCATCGTATTTTAAATTCAGGACATCATCCGAAAACATTTTTTCAAATGCTATGGAAGCGTATTTTGAGCGGAAAAGTATGGAGAGGGGAGATTCGAAATCAAGCAAAAGATGGTACATATTATTGGGTTAAAACAACAATTGTTCCATTTTTAAATGAAAAAGGAGAGCCATATCAATTTATTGCGATCCGAAATGATATTAGTAGTAGGAAAGAAGCAGAACAGAGGTTACGGTTAAGCGAAAGTCGTTATAGGGAGCTTGCGTATCATGATGCTTTAACGAGTTTACCGAACCGTTTACAATTAATAACGACTGTTAACGAATTAATTGCAGATAAAAGAGAGTTTGGTATGATTTATTTTGATTTGGATCGTTTTAAATTAGTAAACGATACGCTAGGTCATATGATAGGAGATTTACTTTTAAGCGAAGTTGCTTCACGGTTGCATTATGTGCTAGGAGAGAAAGATGTTCTGGCTAGGCTGGGTGGCGACGAATTTGTGTTGTTAACAAAAAATCATACACAAGATGAGATGAGGCAGCTAGCGACATCTGTGTTGTCATGCTTTCAGGCGCCATTTATACTTGAAGGTCACGAAGTATACATTTCAGCTAGTCTAGGACTGTGCTCATATCCGCAAGATGGACAAGATGTAGAAACTCTATTGAAGAATTCAGATTTAGCTATGTATAGTGCGAAAGAACAGGGAAGAAATGCAGCGTGTTTCTTTACAGATGAGTTACGTGCGAAAATAAATCGTAGAATGAAAATTGAATTTGCTTTGCAAAAGGCAATTCGTGATGAAGAGTTAGATGTGGCACTGCAGCCTATTATTGATTTGAAAACGAAGAAATATACTGGTATTGAAGCTTTAGCGCGTTGTTCGACAGAAGAAGGACCTATTTCACCAAGCGAATTTATCCCAGTAGCTGAAGAATCTGGACTTATTATAAAATTAGGAGACTGGGTATTAGAAAAGTCATGTCGCTTGTTTAAAACATTGCCAGAGTATGAAGAAGGACTAAAGTTATCTGTGAATTTATCCATACAACAATTAATGCAAAAGCGTTTTATTTTATCTGTACGTAGCATTTTAAGGAGAACTGGATTTCCTGCAAATCGTTTAATTTTAGAAATAACGGAAAGCATTGCTGTTCGTCATTTTGATTATATTATTGCTACATTACAAGAATTAAGAAATACGGGTATTTTAATTGCTTTAGATGATTTCGGAACGGGTTATTCTTCCTTATATTATTTAAAACAACTACCGCTGGATATAGTAAAAATTGATCGTAATTTTATTCGTGAATTTCATTATGATCATGCACAGCCAGAGCGAACGATTGTAAAATCTGTTATTGAAATTGCCCATAGCTTACATTTAGCAGTAGTTGCTGAAGGGGTAGAGACAGTAGAGCAAGAAAGCTTATTAAAATCGATGGGCTGTGATTATGTACAAGGATTTTATTATGCAAAACCTTTATCTGTAGCAGAGTTAAAGGAAAAGTTAATTATAGACTTCTAATAAAAAAGAGAAGCCAGAAGCTTCTCCTTTTTTAATTCATTTTTTGTGAGTCTTTCATTAGTACAGGATAAAGAATAAGACCTAATACGAACAATCCGATTCCTAAGAAGAACGTTTTTAAATCAGCAGTTCCTGTTTTGATAACCCAAATAGAATATATGAATGCTAATGTAGTAATGATGCCGTCCTTTATTCGAGAGCCAGGCATTATATCATACGTTTCTCCTGTAATAACTAATTTGAATTGGTACAGTGTAGAAACAAGGTATGGAATTAAATAAGCTAATGTTGCTACAACGATAGCGAAATTATAAGCTTCTGATACGGTACCAGAAATCGTTGAGAATAAGAAAATTTGCGTCATCACATTTGTAATAAATAATGATTTTGAAGGACTACCTTTTTTATTTGTTTTCGCGAAAAATTTAGGGAAAAGCCCATTTTTTGCTGCCTGATAAGGAACCTCTGAACTAACAACGATCCAGCCAACTGTAGATCCAAATAAAGATACAAGTGCAAGTAAAGCCATTATATATGCGCCTTTATTGCCAATTGCTAAATTTAATGCGTCTACTAATGGTTTTTGAGACTCTTTTAAAGCATCTTGCGGGAGAGCGCCCATTGTAAGTAGAGTAATTGACATGTAAATAAGAAGAGCGATAATTAATCCGAAAATAGTCGCTTTTTTTACATCGCGCTGAGATTTTGCACGATTAGAAAGCATGACAGCCGATTCAATACCGATAAATGCCCAAAGTGTTGCAATAGCAGCTGAATTGATTTGTCCACCTAACGAAATGGATTGTCCTGCTTCATTCATAAATGTTTGCCCGTCTCCGAAATTAGAGGCATTGAAAATGAATAATGTGATTACAATAAACATTGTAAATCCGATAATTTTTGCAATAGTAGCAAGAAGATTCATATTTCCAGCACGATCGATATTTTGAGAAAGAATATATTGAATTCCCCATAACATAAGGCTACATACGAGGAACGTTAACCCTTTTCCAAGTTCTAGTGAAAATCCGTTCGTTGAAAAGAGAATTTGCTTACTTTGTAAAACTGGAAAGAATGTTGATAAATATCCAGCAAAGGAAATAATAACAGATGCTGTTGCAGCCCAGTTCGCAGCCCAATATCCCCATGCCATACTATAGCCTGCAACTTTACCCGCTTTTTTTGAAGGGAACATCGCTTGAGCATAGCTTTGTGGTCCCGCTTTTAATTCTGGTTTTCGGATTGCTAAATTTCCAAATACGAGTGCAATCATAAATACGCCAAGTCCTGTAATACTCCATGCAAGTGTAGAACCCATTGGACCTGATACTTGTGCTAAATTTGCTGGGAGCATAAATACGCCACCGCCAACCATATTCCCGATAACAAAAGCTGTTAAAACCCATAATCCCCATTTTTTCGTTTCCATTTTTGTTAACTCCTTTGTAGTAATATTTGCTTAAACATCATTTTTTACTAGCTTTTTGGTAATAAAAAAAGAGCCATGTAGATAAAAAATACCTACATGGCTCTTCGCCAAAGCGTAGGTACAACGGGAATAACCCTTGTACCTACGCGTAATTTTTCCGCTAGGTTTCAAGGGTTACGTATGATGATGATGTTTTTGTGCAAATGTAACTACAATTGTTGTATAAGTAAGCATAGTTCTTTGCTCCCTTTCTCCTCTGATTTTGAAGTTAGTATACTACATGTTTTTTTGAATGAAAAGAAAAATATAAAAATTTTTATAAAAATACGTTTTAGAGATTAAATATTTACCTTTATTTTTCCTATACTGGAAAATAAGTGAGAGATTGGCAGAAGAGTGTAGCATGGTATAATACATATAGAACTAGAAGGTGACAAGGGGCTATTGTAGATGATGAGTAAGTATGAACAAATTTATACAGAAATCAGTAATTCTATTGATAATAGGCAATTAAAAGAGGGATGCAAAATCCCATCAGAAACTGAATTAATGAAGCAATATGAAGCGAGCCGCGGTACTGTAAGAAAAGCTGTAGATTTATTACAAGAACGTGGATATGTTCAAAAAATACACGGAAAAGGTGTTTTTGTTTTAAAGCGAAAAAATATTGAATTCAACTTTGGTGGTATTGTAAGTTTCCAAGAAGAAAATGAACGTTTAGGACGCCATTGTATTACAGAAGTCGTGGAAATGGAGAAAGTAAAAGCGACAAAAGAGGTTGCAAAGCTATTAAATGTGAAAGAGAAGACAGACATAGATCATATTAAACGCGTACGAAATATTGATGGAGAAAAAGTAATTTTGGATATTAATCATTTTGTATCGGAATATATTCCTGGATTAACGAGTGAGATTGCAGCGGGGTCCATTTATAAATATATTGAGAAAGAACTAGGTCTTCATATTAGTTACTCACAGAGAGTAATTGAAGTGCAACCATGTACAGAGGACGATAGAAAGTATTTAGATTTAAATGGAACAGATTATGTTGTTGTCGTGAAAAACTTTACGCATTTGTATGATGGAAGTCAGTTCGAATATACAGAATCCCGCCACCGCTTAGATATTTTTCATTTTTCGGATGTGGCGCGGAGAAAATAAGGAGATGGAACGTAATGTTTCATCTCTTTTTTTATAAAAAAATGACAAACTCGTATATACGAGTGTTGACTAACTTATATATACGAGTTAATATGTAATTGTAAACGGTATCAAAAAAAGAAAAGAGGGACGGGAATATGGGGAAAGACTATCGTAAAACAGCAGAGGAAGTGTTGCAGTATATTGGCGGGAAAGACAATATTGAACAAGCTGCGCACTGTGTAACGAGACTCCGTATCGCTTTAAAGGATGAAAGTAAAATAGATAACGATAAATTGCAGTCTGTTTCATTAGTGAAGGGAGCGTTTCATAACGCTGGGGTATTTCAAATTGTAATTGGTCCAGGAGATGTTGATCGAGTATATGCTGAATTGATAACGCTTGCAGGTATGAAGGAAGCGACAGTAGCTGATGTAAAAGATTCTGGAAACCAAAAGTTAAATCCAGCTCAAAAGTTTGTAAAAGTATTTTCAGATGTATTTATGCCGATATTACCAGCAATCGTAACAGCTGGTTTATTAATGGGTATTAACAATCTATTAGGCGCAAAGGACTTATTTTTTGATGGAAAAAATTTATTAGATGTGTATCCAAACTTAGGCGGGCTTTGGGATTTAATTAATATGATGGCGAATACAGCATTCGTATTCTTACCGGCACTTGTCGGGTGGTCAGCAACAAAACGTTTTGGTGGTAGTCCAATACTAGGGATTGTTATGGGATTAATGCTTGTGCATCCGGCCTTATTAAATGCCTGGGACTATGGAAAAGCAGCGACTGGTTTAGATGGTCAAAAGATTGAGTACTTCAATATTTTAGGGCTGTTCCAAATTGAGAAGGTAGGATATCAAGGACAAATTTTACCTGTTTTAGTAGCAGCATTTGTATTAAGTAAAGTAGAAATCTTTTTAAAGAAACATGTACCAAATGCAATTCAATTATTAGTTGTACCAATTACAACAATCGTTGTGACAGGTGTATTAGCATTAGGGATTATTGGTCCGGTTACACGTCATATTGGAGATTTATTAACAGTAGGATTAGTAGGTGTATATGAAACAGTACCAGTAGTTGGAGCAGTATTATTTGGAGCATTGTATGCACCACTTGTAATTACAGGTATGCATCATATGTTTATTGCTATCGATTTACAATTAATTGCACAACACGGTGGTACATTCATTTGGCCGATGATTGCTCTTTCTAACATTGCGCAAGGTAGTGCGGCACTTGCGATGTTCTGGATTTCTAAAAATCAAAATGATAAAAGTATGGCATCGACATCAGCAATCTCGGCATATTTCGGTATTACAGAGCCAGCTATGTTTGGTGTAAACTTACGAAATAAATTCCCGTTCTATGCAGCGATTATCGGATCGGCTGTGGTGGCGATATTCATTACATTAAATGGTGTATTAGCACCTGCTATCGGAATTGGTGGATTACCAGCATTTATTTCTATCATTCCGAAATCGATTCCAATGTTTATTGTCGGAATGGTTATCGCAATTGTAATTCCATTTACGTTAACGTGGTTATTTGCAAAACGAGTAAAACAGAAGTAGGAGGAAGTTAAACATGAAGGATTGGCATAAAAGTGTAGTTTATCAAATTTATCCGAAGAGCTTTAATAGCTATTACAATAAAGAAACCGGTGATATAAAAGGGGTTACAGAAAAACTAGATTACTTAAAAGAACTCGGAGTAGATTATATTTGGTTAACACCGATATACCAATCGCCACAAAATGATAATGGATACGATGTAAGTGATTACTACAATATTGATCCATCTTACGGAACGATGGAAGAGTTTGAAGAGCTTTTAGAAGAAGCAAAAGCACGTAACATTGAAATTATGCTTGATATCGTTGTAAATCATAGTTCGACGGAGCATAAGTGGTTTAAAGAAGCGAAGGAAGATAAAAATAGTCCATATCGTAATTACTATATTTGGCGTGATGAAAAAAATAATTGGCAATCTAAGTTTGGTGGGTCTGCTTGGAAATATGATGAGAAGACAGAGCAATATTATTTACATCTATTTGATGAGACACAAGCAGATTTAAACTGGGAAAATGAAAAACTTCGTGAAGAAGTATATGATATGATGCGCTTTTGGCTTGATAAAGGGGTAACTGGATTCCGATTAGATGTTATTAATTTAATTTCAAAAGATCAACAGTTCTTAAATGATAATGGAAGTACGGCGACAAGCGATGGCCGTAAATATTATACAGATGGCCCACGTGTTCATGAATATTTACAAGAAATGAACCGAAATGTTTTTGAAGGGAAAGATGTAATTACAGTTGGAGAAATGTCATCTACGACAATTGATAATTGTATTAAATATTCAAACCCTGAGCGTAATGAATTAAGTATGACGTTTAGTTTCCATCATTTAAAAGTTGATTATCCGAATGGTGATAAGTGGACGAAGGCTGATTTTGATTTTATTAAATTAAAAGAGATTATGTCTAATTGGCAAATTGAAATGCAAAAGGGCGGGGGATGGAATGCGTTATTCTGGTGTAATCATGACCAGCCTCGTATTGTGTCACGCTTCGGTAATGATGAGAAGTATAGAAATGAATCTGCAAAAATGTTAGCAACGGCTATGCATATGTTGCAAGGAACGCCTTATATTTATCAAGGCGAAGAAATCGGTATGACGAATCCTAATTTTGAGTCTATTGAACAATATCGTGATGTGGAATCGTTAAATATATATGATATAAAGTTGGAAGAAGGATTATCAAAAGAAGAGATTATCGGGATTTTAAAACAAAAATCTCGTGACAACTCCCGTACTCCAATGCAGTGGAATGAAGAGATGAACAGTGGCTTTACAACAAGTACACCTTGGATTTCAGTGGCTGAAAACTTTAAAGAAATAAACGTAGAGAAGGCATTAGAAGATAAAGAGTCTGTATTTTATCATTATAAAGAGTTAATAGAACTTAGAAAAACGTATGATGTAATTACAGAAGGAGAATATGCTATTTTGGATGAAAATGATCCTAAAATTTGGGCATATACTCGTACTACAGAAAGTGAAGTGCTACTTGTTATCAATAACTTCTATGGAGAGGAAATAACGTACTCTGTACCAGCGCACGTTCAATTAGATGGAATGCAACAAGAAGTATTACTGTCGAATTATAAAGATTCCAGCAAGGATATTACAAACCTTGACTTAAGACCATATGAATCAATTGTATATCGATATACGAAATAAAAGGTTGTATGCCTGCGTGGCATACAACCTTTTATTTTAAGACACCACTATACAAAATGCTTACTTCTACCTCAGGCTTAAATTTTACTTTTGCATAATCTTTATTCCAATTTTTTTTCTTCCATAGGTCAGGATGATAAGCGATAAGATGTCTACCAATTCCGAAAGCATCACAATTTGCCTTTTGTAACTTTTTCGTTATTTTTTTCGCTTCTTTCGTGAGCTGTTTGGATAGTTCCTTATTTAGTTTTTTTCTTTCATCCATTTTGTAAAGATTATCTCTCGGAGCTTCAAGGGCTATAACTTTTAATTGAAGCTTAATGTGAGCATAAACATTTCCTTTTTTATCTGTTGTTATTTTTAAGTCTCGTTTTAATTTCCGATTGCTCACTTCCATTGTTAAATAGTCAGATGTCTTCTCGGATTCATCGCTAGTAAGTTTTTGGGTTATACGGGCACTTGTTCCCATTTTTCCAGTTAATAATACGAATAAAACAGATTGTTTTAAAGGTAAATGCCCGGTCAATTTATCATTGTTAAATAAAGCTAATCCGTTTGTAATTACTTCTTTTCCTTTTATTTTTATAGAAGGGAGGGTAAAGTCTTTACCCGGATCTAACATTTTTGTAGCAGCTGTTTCTAAAGTTTCTTTTGGAAATACACTCATATCTTCTAAGCTTTTCACTTTTTTCTTTAGAAAATCTCCAATTAGTAAATTTCCTACTTTCTTTTTTTCTAGTATCTCGGATGTTTCACCATCTACTGCAATAAGTTTTACTAAAGCAGTTGGGTTTGTTGGGTCCCGAAAGCTGACATCTAAATAAGGTAGTATACCTTTTTTTAAAATTTTGGTTCCTAGTAATTGAACACCATATTTAAAATAACGAATATTTCCAGTCACATTTTTTTTCAGTGCATCGCTTGTATCTCTTATGTTATGCCCGGTTGCTGAATGTATTTCATTCTCGAATGAAGATTGTTCGCCGCTTGAACTTTTTACGAGCTCAATTGTTTGCTGGAGTTGATTCTCTTCCGTAATATCAGATCCAATACTATAAGCTAACCTTGCTTCCCTTAATGGTTCTTGATCCCAACAGCCAGCAAGGAATGCACTAGTGCATAATACAAAAAGTAATTTAACTCTTTTTTTGAACATACTGTTCTCCTTTCTTATTTCTTATTACTGAATAAAGTAGAAATAAAAGAGGGAGGACAACGATGAAAATATAGGTGAACTTATCTGTGAAAGTTGCAATCACTTTTAATTCTTCAGGTGTATCGATAAATAGGGCTATACTAAAAGCAATAATACCAACGATTGGGACAGCCTTTTTATGATTACCAAGATTGAATATATGTCCAATTCCTATAGAAGCAGCGCAGTAATAACTAGCGATAGAAGCTACAACTGTTATCATCCAAATTGGTATGAATAGTAAATCAGTTCGGTCTATAATCCCGATATGCAAGGATCGTAATAAGTAAGCAACTGGTTCTGGAATAAGCTCAATTTGTTTTGGACTAAATACGATAAAGCAAATCCAAACAGTAAAAGTATAAAAAAGGGTTACAAATCCATTCGCGATAGAAATTGCCTTTAGTTTTGCAATAGAACCCCCATTTACTTTGGGGAAAGCGATAAGAATAATTTCAAAACCATACATAGCTGTAATTGTTTCTTTAGATGCTTGAATAATATTCCACCATCCAGCTTCTGTAATTGGAAAAATATAAGAAAAATCGGCTCGCGTGAGTCCTAAGGCGATTAAAAGAGCCATTGGTAAAATGAGAATAGAGGCCATGACATAAAATCGTACGATGACTTTAAAAGTGTTATAAGCTACATAACAACAAGCTATTGTAAATAGTATGAGAATGGCATACCAAGGAGTTGCTTGTAATATCCACACTTTAATGACATTACAAGCATTCAACATAACCGTCATACCAATAAGGGTAAAATAAAAAACATAAGCAAAACCTAATAGTTTTCCAAACTTATTCCCAAATAGCATACAAACACTTTCATACATATCTGCATCAGGAAATCGTTTTAAGAAAAGCCACATAAGTAAAATAATAAGCTGAATCGCAAGCCCAGCGATGAGTGCAGAAATCCACCCACCGCCTTTAGCAATCGGGTGAAGGCGATTCGGTAGAGAAAGTATGCCTACTCCGATTTGGCACTGAATAACGAAAAAGGTAAATTGAACTAACGAAATTTTACTTTGCGTGTTTGTCACCGTCCTCATCCTCTCTCGTTACATGTTGGCGCTGCATTTTTTTCGGTTTTGGATCATGTGGTCGTTCCCAAAATGACCAAATTGGTAGTCTGACAAAAGAATCTTTCATATCTTTAATCCGCATTGGTGCAACAGGAGAAAGATATGGTGTATGAAAAGAATGAAGCTGACATAAATGAACGAAAGTTATAATGAGACCGAACGATATTCCTACATATCCGAATAGGGCAGCAAGGAGCATTAATGGAAATCGAAGAATCCGAACTGCTGAACTCATATCGTTTGATGGAACGAGAAAAGATGAGATTGCAGTTAAAGCTACAACGATAATCATTGTGTAAGAAACGAGTCCGGCTTTTACAATTGCATCACCAATTACTAAACCGCCTACAATACCGATTGTTTGTCCAACTCTGCTCGGCAAACGAATACCAGCTTCCCGTAATAACTCGAAAATTAGCTCCATTAAGAGAGCTTCAAAAATAGGAGGAAGTGGTACTTTCTCTAATGAAGCTTTAATTGTATATACAAGTTCGAGCGGCAATACATCAGGATGAAAGGCTACGGTTGCGATATATATAGCTGGTAAGAGAAAAGCAATCAAAAAACTCACTAAGCGAATCATTCGGACGAAAGAACCGACAATCCAGCGGTTATTATAATCATCTGGTGATTGATAGAAAGCGAATAATGTAACAGGAACGATGAGCGCTGTTGGATCTCCATCAGATAAAATAGCAACTCGTCCTTCCATTAAATTTGCTGCGACTCTATCTGGACGCTCTGTATTTAATTGCTGCGGAAATGGTGAGAAAGACGTATCCTCTATAAATTCTTGTATATATCCTGGAGGCATAAGTGCATCTGTCTTAATCGTTTCTAACCTTCTTTTTACTTCTGTAACTAAATCGTCATTCGCTATGTTTTGCATATAAGCAATTGCCACTTTCGTATGCATTTCTTCACCAAGTGTGAAATATTTAACGACGATATTTGGACTTTTTATGAGTTTACGAATGGAAGCTAAATTGGTTGCTAAATCTTCTACAAAACCAGTATGTGGTCCACGTACAATGCCTTCATTATCAGGCTCTGCTATATCTCTCTTTAAAGATAAAGCTGTTTCGAAAATACAAAAACTGTCGACTTGTTCATGAAAATATAATGATTTGCCTTGTAATAAAAGTTGCACACCGTAATTTAAATTTGTTTCTTTCTTCATACTTAATGTGGCAAATGCTTTATCTAAAGACAAATCCGACCGAGTTAATAAAGGCTCAAGAGCTAATTGGTGAATTAAATTTAAATCTGCTAAAGATTCGATATATAAGATTGTTCCTTTGCCGTTTTGGAAAGGAAGATCTAATTTTTTTATATCGTCTGAATGACAGAGCTTATTTTCGATATAATTAATGTTTTCCGGAAGTGATGGAAACATATGCTTTTTGTTATTATCTTGTTGTGAGTGCTTCTGTTCGGTCATAATTTCCATCTCCTTTACATTGAAATTATTTCTGTTAATTTTTGTTTTTTGTGAGAAAATTATGCTTGGATTTTTTAGAAAAGTAGGGAAATGGAAAGAACGTATATATTTGCGATATTAATATATATCTTTTGTACTATAGGAGAGTAAATCTAGCGGGATGCATAATTACATCATTTGATGAATAGGAAATTTAAGAAAAACGATTTATAATACTAGTATTGTGTCTTGCCTTTTTAGGTACAGTACACAGCCGGTGATTGGCTAGTGGATGTTCTTCCATTTTGCCAGTGCCGGTTTTTTATTGGATAATAGGGAAAATGAAGTTTTTATAAAGAAAGAAGGGGTTGTTTTGAAGGATGTAAATTCTATCTTTATGAGAGAAAAGATTGCTAGTTCTTATCTTTATTTTATTTCTTTTCTTGGTTTGGTTACTATAACTATATCTTTACTTGAAATTAAAATCCCTTCTCATCCAACAATACTAATAATGTTGTTACTATTTATGGGGATTGCAGAGTATTTTCCTGTAAGATTTTGGAGAGGAACTAGCTCGCTTACTTTTCCGATCATTTACGCTATGAGTTGGCAGTTTGGAATCCATATAACTATTACTGCTATTGTATTCGTAACGCTAATTATTCACCTGCATCGTCGTTCACCGATACAAAGAATGTTATTTAATAGTACTCAGCATGCACTTAGTTTGATTTTGGCCGAATGGTTTTCAAACAAATGTATGTCCTTATTACTTAATAAGATAGTTATGCCAGTTCTATATGAAAATTTAATATCTTTGTTATTATTTTGCGTGTTTTTTTGTTTTTTCAACAATCGTTTTTACGATTTGTTGATGATACTTCTTCCACAGCCATATTCAATATATCAGTGGTATAAAAAAACTGTAACGGTATTTCTTTGCGAAACTTTTGGTTTCTCTTATGCGGCCCTGATGCATGTATTAATTAGTATATATAGTGTGGAAATAAACGAGATTACAGTACTGTTTTTCTTTTTTCCACTTGTAGCAGCTTCAGTTATTAGTTCTTTTTCTGTACGGATAAGGATGGAGAAGGAACGATTATATGAGTTATTTCTTATTACGACCGAAATTAGTCGAGGATTAACTGGAGGAAACTTGAAACATATTAAACAAGCACTTAAAGGTTTTTTTGGCATACAAGCATATGTAATATGGACAAAAGATGATGGGAACTGGAGTATTCTATTAAAAGATGGGAAAGTGCGCTCTTATATTTCTGATGATTCAGAAATATCAAGGGCGTTTGAGGAACTTTCTAAAAATCTTGTATTTAATGATTGGAAAATTGGTACGGCTCCTGGAGATGAAATATTTGATAGTGTTATACGCTCACTTGTATATTTTCCTCTTATAGTAAATGATGAATTAGTCGGAATGTTTGTTGCAGGGAAAAGTAGAAATGCGGGTTTCTTTCCGGAAGATGTACAGTCGTTAGCTACATTTTCTAACCAATTAGCTAACGTTGTTAAAACAAGGATATTGATTTCTGAACAGAAAAAAAGAATGATTTTAGAAGAAAGAAATAGAATTGCCCGTGAAATTCACGATGGTATTGCGCAAACATTAGCGGGGGTAATATTCCAACTAGAATCCGCACGGAAAAAATACCATGATAAACCAAAAGATATGCAGCAAGTAGTTGAGAAAAGCATAAAAGATTTAAGAGGAAGTCTAGGAGAAGTTCGCTATTCTATTTATGCTTTAAAACCATATCCGACACAACAATTAGGTCTTAAGCAGGCAATAGCAAGTAAAATAAAATCTTTAAAACGAGAATATGAATTAGACATTACCTATCATGAAAGAGGCCATGCACGTGCGCTTAGTTTTTCAAAAGAAAGAGTTATATTTGATACATTACAAGAGAGTTTGCAAAACATTGTAAAACATGCACAAGCAAAAAAGGCTGATGTTTTACTCAGTTATCAAAGTGAACACGTTCTTTTAAGGGTTAAGGATAATGGAGTTGGCTTTTCACTATTTGAGTCTATGGTTAAAACAAAGAATGAGCCACATTATGGTATATTACATATGAATGAACAAGCTGACCAATTAGGGGCTACTTTACAGATTGATAGTTCTATAGGAAAGGGGACAGAAATTACACTGTTAATTCCAGATTCACAAACAAGGGGTGCGTAAAATGATTAAAATATTAGTAGTAGATGATCATGCTTTTTTACGGGATGCAATTCGGAGCATACTAGAAGATGAATCTGATATGAAAGTGGTTGGAGAAGCTAGCTCTGGGGATGAAGTATTGGGAAAAGTAGAAGAATGCGGACCAGATTGTATTTTGATGGATATTAACCTGCCAGGGAAAAATGGGATTGAAGCTACAGAGTTAGTGAAAAAAATTTATCCGAGTTGCCGAGTACTTGTGTTTACAATGTATGAACATGATGAGTATTTAATGGATGCACTTCAGGCCGGTGCTGATGGTTATTTATTGAAGGATTCCTCATCAGAGCAGGTAGTAGCAGCAATTCGAATGTTATATCGAGGTGATTCAGTTATTCATCCGCGTATGACTAAAAAATTAATTACATATCATCAGCAAAAAATGAAAGTAGAATCAAATGAAAATGAACTGACGGAACGTGAAAAGGAAATTCTCTTTGAACTAGTAAAAGGACTTAGTAATAAAGAAATTGCTGAAGTTTTATATATTAGTGATAAAACAGTTAAAATACACATCAATAAAATTTTTAAAAAACTAAATGTGAAAAGTCGATCGCAAGCAGTGATTTATGCAGTTCGAAATCAATTGGTTCCGCTAGATTAAATAAGAAATTTATCAAAGAACTATCGTGTCGATTTATTCTGTATCACAAAGAATAAATGACAAGATAGTTCTTTTGTACTATGTAGGCATAGAATAATTAGAGAAAAGATACTCCTTTTGTTTAATTTTCAGAATAATCAAAATGTGAAATAATAAAAATAGAATTACATTTTAATATTGTTAATAATTCATTTCATGAAAATCTTTTGTTGGAAACAAATGATGGGGGGCTCTTATAAAAAGAGTAAAGTGAGTGGTTAGCTATATGAGGTATGGGGATGGTAGTAGTGTTGGAATCTTTCATGATACAAAAGATTAAGATTGATAGAGTTTCCGATGCTACATGGGAATGTAAGAATCAATTTGTTTCAAAAATAATATGAATAATGGGGAGATGCAATATGAAACGAGGGAAATTTGGAAAGGTTCTTATTGGAACGTTAACAGTTGGAATGTTATTGTCTCAAGGGATTCCATATAACGTATTAGCGGAAGAGGTAAATACATCTACTTTAACTGGAATTGATGATGCAGATGCTATCTTAAAAGGCCTTACAAAGGAACAACGTAATGCCTTAAAAACGTTAGATACAAAACCAGGTTTTGTTATTTCGCCAGGTATCAATACAGCAAGTCCTAATAATGTAAATGTGATTATAGAATTTAAGCAAGCGCCTAGCAAAATTGAGGTATTAAAACAAGCGGCTAAAGGGAAAAAGATAGCTCTTTCAAATGCGGAACAAAAGGTAGAGGCATCACATAAAGGATTTAAAGCAGAGCTTGAACAGCTTCAAAAGAATAAAGAGAAAGGGACAAATGTAAAATCTGCAAAAATAACAAGAGAGTATAAGAATGCTTTTAATGGTGTAGCGATTTCTTTACCAGCAAATATGATCGAAGACTTAGTTCGTACCGGTATCGTTAAGCGCGTATGGGAAGATCATGAGGTTAAAATTGATTTGCCGAAAGAAACAGCTAAGACTGCTGTTGAACCAAAAATGGTAGATAGTGTACCGCAAATTGGTGTGGACAAGCTGCATGATGAAAAAATAACAGGTAAAGGAATTAAGGTAGGTGTACTGGACACAGGTATTGATTACAACCACCCGGATTTGAAAGATGCATATAAAGGATATCGTGCAAAACAAGGTGAAGATCCAAGTAAAGTAGATCCGAACTCAATAAAAGGATGGGACTTTGTGAATAATGATGCTGATCCAATGGAGACAACGTATAAGGATTGGCAAAATTCTGGAGGATATCCTGAAATTTATGAGGGAAGTGCATATTATACATCCCATGGTACGCATGTAGCCGGGACAATTGCTGCAGACAAACAGAATAGTGTGGATTATGCAGTGAAGGGCGTTGCTCCAGATGTAGATTTATATTCATATCGCGTACTAGGTCCGTATGGAAGTGGACAAACAAGCGGTATTCTTGCTGCGATTGATAAAGCAGTGAAAGACGATATGGATGTTATCAATTTATCACTAGGAGCGTCTATTAATGATCCTTTATATCCTACTTCTGTTGCAGTGAACAATGCGATGTTAGCAGGTGTTGTTACAGTAGTAGCAGCTGGTAATAGTGGTCCGGAAGAAGGTACGATAGGATCACCTAGTGCAGCAGCACTTCCAATTACAGTTGGAGCCAGTGACGCTGCAATGAATATTCCAACGTTTTCCGCCGATGCAGGTGATGTACATGTAGATAAGATGATGCTACTTGGAAAAAGCTTTACTGATAAGATTGAAGATTTGAAAGGACAATCCTTATCGGTTGTATATGCAGGACTTGGGAAATTAGATGATTTTACAGGGAAAGATGTAAAAGGGAAGTTAGCTCTTATCCAACGTGGTGAGATTACATTTGATGAAAAAATTAAAAATGCTAAGGAAGCAGGCGCAAAGGCGGTAATTGTATACAACAATGTAGATGGGGAAATTACAAGTTATCTTGGGGAAAGTACTTCATCTATTCCATCGTTCCGCTTAACAAAAGTAGATGGTGAGAAATTGCAAGCAAAAGCTGTACAAGGAGATGTGTCGTTAGCATTTGGAGAACTTAGTAATATAAAAACAGAGGGAGATCATTTGGCTGATTTCAGCTCCCGTGGTCCTGCAACTAAAACAGATGATATTAAGCCAGATATTGTAGCACCAGGTGTGTCTATTTTCTCAACTGTTCCTGAATATATTAATGATCCAAAAGATGGAGAAAATTATCCGGTAGCGTATGGACGTATGTCAGGTACATCTATGGCAACTCCTCATACTGCAGGGGTAGCGGCACTTATTTTACAAGAACATCCAAACTATAGTCCATTTGAAGTAAAAGAAGCACTTATGAATACCGCAGTTGACCTAAAAGAAGAGCGTTCTGTATTTGAGGTGGGTTCTGGACGAATTGATGCATATCGTGCAGTTCATGCAGATACATCTATCGAGGTTATCGATAAAACATCAAACGTTGTAGATGATGAAGAAGTAGAAATTGAAGAAAAAACAGGTTCTATTGCGTTTGGGTATAAAAATCAAATTGAAAATGGGCCTATTAAAGATAGTCGAAAAGTCTTAATTAAGAACAGCAGTAAAACTGATGGAAAAGAGTTTAAATTAGAAGTAGAGTTTTCATCTACAAGTGTAGGTGTGCAAGATGCAGCGAAGAATGGTGTGAAGCTAAATGTACCAGATTCTATTAAAGTAGCTCCTAGTACATCAGAGGAAATTAGCCCTGAAATTATCATTCCAGAAAACGCTGAATTTGGTAGATATGAGGGCTATATTCATATTTCAAATAAAAACAATGAAAAAGAAGTGTATCAAGTACCATTTGCAGTTAAATTCACAGAAAAAGGGATTGCGTCTGTAGATTTACTGAGAGATGCAATGGCAACAGATGCATCTAAATTCCATCCGTTTATGGAGAGACCAAGTTCGCCTTTGACATTTAAACTAAATAGTCCTCTTGAAACTATTGATGCAGTTGTGAAGGACCGAAAGACAGGAAAGGCATTAGGAGTCGTTGGTACACTTAATGCAAGTAGTCTAACACCGAATATTGAATATATGATGTTTTCTGGTATGGGAGGGTATGTACTTCCATTCACAGGAGACCCAGCTCATCCAATTGGGGATAAACCTGTTATGTTGCCTGATGGAGATTACGAATTGAACTTCGTTGGATATGATAAAGAAGGAAAATCGTATACAAAAGGCGATAGCATTATCATTGATAATGTTATACCGGAAATGAAATTTAAGGATGTACAACCTGGTATACATGAAGTAAATGATTCTATGTTTAAAGAAGAAGACGGCCAACGTGCATTATGGGTGCATGGTAATATTTATGATTCTACAGTAGATGCATTAAAAGCAAAAGGCTTGCAGTATAGTCAAAAAGCGAACCAAATTGTATATTATCAAAACTCAGCCTTTCCATCAGGTTGGCTGAATACAATTCAAGCAAATGGTGATTTTAAATTTGGAGTACTTCCAGAGGAAATAAATGAGCCGTTAAATTTAAAATTATTTGGATATGATCTTGCAACTGCAGGGAATATGGCAACTGGATATAAAGATTACGTCTTTGTAAAGGAAGGGACAGAATACGCTGTTCCAAGTTATGACAAAGATAAAATCAAATTAGGAGAGAAAATTACGTTAACTTTGAATCTTAATAATGTAAAACAGCTTATGTCAGGTACATTTGAAATTCCTTATTACAAGCAGCTCTTTAAATTTACAGATGTGAAACCAAATCCAGCACTTACGGAATATGTAAAACAACATGGACTGAACCTTAAATTAGAAGATCCGAAGATAAGTGAAGAAGGAGCTTGGGAAAACAAGGTGAAAGTTGGGGCATCATTAGAAGGAAAAGAATTTAAAGGATTAGATGGAGATACACCATTTTTAGATGTTACATTCGAGATGACGAACGATGAATACTTTAATGATTTAACTGCATTTGGAGTAGAGAAGTTCTCTTATACAAAAGCTGGTGCATCAGAAGGCATTGAGATTCCTGCGTTTAAAGATAAATCTTTTGCTATTGTTTCGAAACATTCAACGATTACAGGATATATTGGCCCGGAAGCTTTCTTGAATGAAGAGGGGTATTTAGGTAAGAAAGACTATACAAAACTAGGAGCAAAAGTGTACGCAGTTGGCAAGGATGGAAAGAAATATACAGGAACGATTGGTGATAACGGGCAATTTGAAATTCATAGTGTCCCAGTAAGTGATAAAGAATATGATATTTTCGTAGAAATGCCAGGTCATTTAAATAGTAAATTAACAGCAAAAATAGGGAAGGTGCAAGATGGTGAATTAGTGGGACAAAACTTTAGAGCTGACATGGATGATAACCTTGCAGGTGATGTAAATGGAGATAAAATGGTAGACATTCAAGATGCTAGAATAGCAGCTTTATCGTATGGAAAAGGAAAAGTATCTGTAAAAGATGGAGATATAAATCAAGATGGTGTTGTAGATGAAACAGATATTCGTTTTATTGAGAAAAACTTCTTGAAAAAGAGTTCAGATGCTAAAGAAAATCAGAAACCGAAAGAAAATGTAGGTCCGGTGACATTAGATAAAATCTTACGCTCTATTGGCTTAGAACCAAAAAAATAAGTGGGCAAAACTCTAGAGTAAATAATGCAATCAGACAATGAATAGTAAATGAAATGAGATTGGCTAACAAATAACCGGTAATAATTTACGGTAACATTACCGGTTATTTTAAAAGTAATAGTCGTTTTGATACATGAAGTAACTAGTTTAAAGTTGGTTCACTTTCGCTGTGGGACAAGGTAGTTGCTTAAATTATTTTGTGGGATGGAAATAAGGTTTGTAGTTTGAACTTTAAAAATAGGGGGACTTGTGAAATGAGCATTAAGAAAAAACTTGGTATGGGTGTTGTAACTGCAGCACTTGGCTTATCTTTAATTGGCGGGGGAACATATGCGTATTTTAGTGATAAGGAAGTGTCACAAAACACTTTTGCAGCGGGGACTTTAGATTTGAGTGTGAATCCTGAAGTTGTTATTAATGTCGATAATATTAAACCAGGTGATGAAATGGAGCGTGGTTTTCAATTAGTAAACAAAGGAACTTTAGCAATAGGAGATGTGAAACTCCTGACAGATTACAGTGTAATCGATGCTAAAGGAGATAATGGAAATGCTGATTTTGGTGATCATATCCGTGTTGATTTCTTGTGGAATTTGGATAAAAATGAGGTTCCAATTTGGTCTACTACATTATCTGATTTAAAGGTATCTACGCAAAATGGAAGTATTCCTGATCTTGTACAAAAAGGTGTTGTAGACCGAGAAGGAAATGGACTTGCTTCTGGTGATGATGATACTTTCTATGTAATGTTCACATTTGTAGATAATAATGCAGAGCAAAATGTATTTCAAGGAGATTCATTAAAATTAAATTGGACTTTCAATTCAATGCAGACAAAAGGTGAAGAGAAATAAAAATAAATGTTATATACGAGAATCAATTGATAAATAAAACTTTTAATAATGTAAAGGTTGATTTAGTGAATCAACCTTTTTTTGTTTTTAGATTTTTTATAGTATTCATAGCAGTACTTCTAATATGTATGGTGAATTGAATAGAGGATATATGGAAGTGATGGAAACATATGCTTTTGGTTTTTACTCTTTTGTTGTTCTTTTTGCGAGAAATTTATGCTTGGACTATTTTTAAAAAAGTAGCTTGAAAGTTACGTTACGTCATCTTTTATACTATAGAAAATAGGATATAGGGGATGATATAGGTGACTTTGAGGTATATGTGGGGATGGAAAGAAATTTTATATTTATTAGTTTTCGTATTTCTTATTGTCCCAGTAACAGTTGAATCTCTTTTATATGAATATGCTTTAAAGATAATAGGGAACTCATTATATGCTGGAGTATTAATGGGATTTATAATGGCGGTGATATTTACTACTGTAGTTTATCTTTTTTGTATAAAAAGATATCAACTGTCTTGGAAAGATATTGGAATTCGAAAACTTTCATGGAAAGATTTTTTATGGACAGTTATAGCATTGATTACCTTAATTGTAGTTAGTATTGCTGTATTAATGATAATGGAGAAAATGGGTATTTCTTTTGAAAATAGTAAAACGGAGACGGTCCAAAATGATAAATCAATATATTCGTTCTGTATCGCGGTAATTGGAGCAGCAGTTATATCACCAATTTATGAAGAGATTTTATATCGAGGTGTTTTTTATACATTTTTTCGTGATAAATATGGTATATGGGGTGGAGTGCTTGTAAGTTCTATAATATTTACTGTTGTTCATATTCCCTCATATAACACATTACCAGTGAATTTTTTAAGTGGAGTAGTATTTGCTTGGTTATATGAGAAAACAAATTCTATTTTATCAGCTATGATTGCCCACGCATTATTCAATTTCATAGCAGTACTTTTAACATTTATGTCGAATTAAGAAGATATATAGGAGGGATACATATGGAAATAGCTGTAGAACGTGTTTTTACGAAAGAGATTTTAAAAAGAGCAGCGAGTTTGTTTCATGTAACAGTGGAAGACAAGCCGCTTGGAGATTTTGAGAATTATATTTTTAAGGCGAAGGGTGATAATGATGAAGACTATGTATTACGTTTAACGCATTCGTCGCATCGCTCTAAAAAAGAAGTCGAGGCTGAACTAGATTTTTTACGATATGTTGCGGAGAATGGGGCAAAGGTAGCAGGCCCCCTTTATTCAGCATCTCAAAATCTTGTAGAAGACATCAGAGCAGAGGATGAAACTTTCTTTTTCGCTTCTTTATTTACATATGCAAAAGGTGAGCAAGTAAAAGGAGCGGAATCGCCTTATTGGGGAGACGCTTACTTTGAAGCATGGGGAAAAGCGATTGGACAACTGCATCGTCTAACAATGAACTATCCTAAAACGGATCATCGTGATACGTGGGAAGAAGATGAGAGTGGGATTGTTAATGAATTAGAAGATGATCAAGTGAAAAAGATTGCTACTGTATTAATGGATGAGATAAAGGCTCTTCCAATTGAAAGAGAAACATTCGGCCTTATGCATGGTGATATTCATCCAGGTAATTTTCATTATGATGGAAAAGAGCTAACAATCTTTGATTTTGATGATGCGGCTTATAATTACTTTATACACGATTTAGCAATGGTTCTTTATTACTCTGTTCTATTTACAACGTGGACAGCGGAAGAGAAGACAGACTTTGCTCGTAAACAGTTACAAGTGTTACGGAAAGGCTATGAGTATGAGCACAGACTGGCGGATAGCTGGTATGAATCATTACCACTATTTTTACGTTTGCGTGACATAGGTCTATACGGCACGCTCCAAAAGAAATTTAAAGGGAAAGATATGCCAGATAATTTCCGAAAGTTATCAGAAGAGCTATACGAAAGAATTATAAAAAAAGAAGCAATTGTGAATATATAATACATTCTGTTCAAAACAAAGTATATAAAACAAATATATACTTTGTTTTTTTATACAAAAATATGTTTGTTTTATTAAAATAATATTGTCATAGATTCGGTATACACTTATAATTTTTATATATTCTGAATATTCTTAATAAAAAGGAGGGGGAATATTGGAAGCTTTCGTAAATTGGTTAAATAATATTGTTTGGAGTCCAGCACTTGTTTATTTATGTTTAGGAGCAGGTTTATATTTTTCTATTCGAACGAGGTTTTTACAAGTAAGGCACGTAGGAGAAATGGTGAAGCTGACATTTAAAGGAGAAAAATCAGAGGCTGGTGTTTCTTCATTCCAAGCGTTAGCACTTTCGTTATCAGGGCGCGTTGGGACAGGGAATATCGCTGGGGTAGCTACAGCGGTTGCCTTCGGTGGACCAGGGGCTGTATTTTGGATGTGGGCAGTAGCCTTTTTAGGAGCAGGATCAGCTTATGTAGAATCAACACTCGCGCAAATCTATAAGACAAAGCATCAAGGACAGTTTCGCGGTGGACCTGCTTATTACATTGAAAAAGGTTTAGGGGTTAAATGGTATGCATTAGTATTCGTTGCAGCGACAATCCTTGCAACTGGGCTTTTATTACCAGGCGTGCAAGCAAATAGTATTGCTGTAAGTTTAGAGACAGCTTTTGGAATTAATACTACTCTATCAGGGGCTTTATTAGTTGTTGTATTGGCTCTTATCATCTTCGGTGGAGTAAAACGAATTGTTAACGTAGCGCAAGTTGTCGTACCGTTTATGGCTGTTGGATATATTTTAGTAGCTTGTGTTATTGTCGCTATGAATATTGAAAAACTGCCAGAAGCATTTATGTTAATTATAAGAAGTGCGTTTGCATTAGAAGCAGCATTTGGTGGTATTATCGGTTTAGCAATTTCTTGGGGAGTAAAACGTGGTATTTATTCTAATGAAGCAGGGCAAGGAACTGGGCCACATGCAGCGGCAGCAGCTGAAGTATCACATCCAGCTAAGCAAGGCTTAGTGCAAGCGTTTTCCGTTTACATTGATACATTATTTGTTTGTTCAGCAACAGCATTTATGATGATTATTACAGGCATGTATAACGTATTTGATGCAAGCGGAAAAAACTTTATCGTAAATAAATTAAATGGTGCACAGCCAGGACCGGGATATACACAGGCAGCAGTAGAATCTGTTTTCCCTGGATTTGGAAACGGTTTCGTTGCAATCTCGTTACTATTCTTTGCATTTACAACAATTATGGCGTATTACTACATTGCAGAAACGAATATCGCGTACTTAAATCGTGATAAAGACCGTCCTTGGATGTCTATGGTACTAAAGTTTGTCTTTTTAGGAGCTGTATTCTACGGTTGTATCAAAACAGCAGCAACGGCTTGGGCTTTAGGTGATATCGGTGTAGGGATTATGGCATGGGTAAATATCATTGCGATTTTATTGTTACAAAAACCTGCATTAGTTGCATTAAAGGATTATGAAAAGCAGAAGAAAGAAGGAAAAGATCCAGTATTCGATCCAGGGACATTGGGAATTAAAAATGCTGATTTCTGGGAACATGAATACGGAAAAGATAAGAAAGAAGAAGTATCGTAATGGAATAGAGATGAAAAAGCAAAGGGGAAACCCCTTTGCTTTTTTTATGGGTGAAATGAGGATCAAAGTTATTTTTTTGCTTATTTTTGAATATAAAAAGAATGTACATGCTTTGTTAGGGGAAGGGGGGAGTATGTTGATAGAGTTTCGTAATGTAAATAAATATTATGGTAACTTTCAAGTTTTAAAAGATATTAATGTACAAGTGAAAAAAGGTGAAGTGGTAGTAGTTGTTGGGCCTTCAGGATCAGGAAAAAGCACGTTGCTTCGGTGTATAAACCAGTTAGAGTCAATTACAGAGGGAGAGTTAATTGTACAAAATACGGAGGTACACAATGCGAAAACAGATATGAATGAATTACGCCGAAATATCGGAATGGTCTTTCAACATTTTTATTTATATCCACATAAAACGGTTCTTCAAAATATTACACTAGCACCTATTAAAGTAAATAAAATTTCAAAAGAGGAAGCAGAGAAAACGGCGATGTTTTATTTAGAGAAAGTAGGAATTCCGGAGAAGGCCAGTGTATATCCACATCAATTATCTGGTGGACAACAGCAAAGGGTGGCAATTGCTAGAGGACTTGCGATGCAGCCGGAAATTATGCTATTCGATGAGCCTACGTCTGCTCTTGATCCAGAGATGATCGGGGAAGTACTTGATGTTATGAAAAAGCTAGCTAAAGAAGGGATGACGATGGTCGTTGTCACGCATGAAATGGGATTTGCACGGGAGGTAGCCGATCGGATTTTATTTATGGATGATGGCAAGATTATTGAGGATACAACACCGGCGCAATTTTTTGCGAGTCCTGAACAAGAAAGAGCGCGTCTATTTTTAAGCCGAGTGTTAAACCATTAAAGGAGGAGTTTTATGCTTAAAATGAAAAAGTTGTTTACGTTAATCGTATTTTCATGTCTATTCGTACTTGTCGTTGCTGGGTGCGGAAGTAAAAAAGATGAGGCAAAAGAAACGAATACGAAGCAAGGCGGGGCTGTTGAGCAAATTAAGAAGCGCGGGAAATTAGTAGTTGGGGTGAAGAATGATACGAACTTATTTGGATTGAAAAACCCTTCAACAGGGCAGGTAGAAGGATTTGATGTTGATGTTGCAAAGGCGCTTGCGAAAAAAATTCTTGGAGATGAAAAGAAATTAGAATTAAAAGAGGTAACGTCTAAAACGCGTATTCCACTCCTGAAAAATGGTGACATTGATGCAATTATCGCAACGATGACAATTACAGAAGAACGTAAAAAAGAGGTCGATTTTTCAGATGTATACTTTAAAGCAGGGCAATCGTTACTCGTAAAAAAAGGAAGCGATATTAAAAGTATTGATGATGTGAAAAAGGGCGTAAAAGTGTTAGCAGTAAAAGGTTCAACATCGACAAATAACATTCGCCAAAAATCACCGGAAGCGACTGTATTAGAATTTGAAAATTACAGTGAGGCATTTACAGCGTTAAAAGCAGGAAAAGGTGATGTGTTAACGACAGATAATGCAATTCTTTACGGTATGGCAAAACAAGATTCGAATTATGAAGTTGTCGGGAAAATTTTCACGGATGAGCCGTACGGAATTGCAGTGCAAAAAGGTGCAGATGATTTAACGAAAGAGATTAATAATTTAATTAAAGACATGAAAGCAAGCGGAGAGTATGACAAATTATATGAGAAATGGATTGGGCAGAAACCAGAGAAGTAAAGTGATAAATAGTAAAAGTGAGAGGATGAGAGTACTCATCCTCTTCTTGTAAAGAAAGAGGGGAGAATATGTGCCTGATTTTTCTATATTAACGAATAACATTGATATGTATTTAGAGGGTTTTAAATATACAGTGTTGTCTAGTGTAATCGCATTAATAGGCAGTTTTATTTTAGGGGTAGTATTGGCGGTAATGCGTATTGCACCGATTCGTATTTTAAATTGGTTGGGAGCTGCTATTGTAGAATTTGTAAGAAATATTCCGCTCGTATTAATTGCATTTATATTTTATTTCGCTTTACCTGTAGTAGGAATTACTTTAAATGGTTTTGTAGCAGGAACAGTTACGCTTACCGTATATACTGCAGCGTTTATTGCGGAAGTCATTCGAGCTGGTATTTTATCAGTCGCGAAAGGCCAAATGGAGGCAGCACGTTCCTCAGGATTGACGTATACGCAAGCAATGTACCATGTCGTTTTACCCCAGGCGATGAAAATCGTAATCCCTCCTTTAGGAAATCAATTTCTCAATTTAGTAAAAAACTCTTCTATACTCGGAATTATTGCTGGTGCTGATTTAATGTATCAAGGAGATTTAATTTCAACGAAGACGTTTGTTACGTTCGATGTGTATATATTTGTCGGGATGTTTTATTTAATATTAACAATTCCGCTCAGTATGCTAGTGCGTTATTTAGAAAAACGCTTAGCAAAGGAGGCGGTGTAAATGGATTTTAAGGGAGCAATAACAGGAGATCATATTCTCTTTTTATTAAAAGGATTACTCATCACATTAGAGGTAGCACTCGTAGCGATTGTACTTAGCTTTATTATCGGTAGTGTAATAGGGATTGTACGGTACACAAAAATACCCGTCTTCTCACAAATATTAGGAGTTATCGTTGAAGTAATTCGAAACTTACCACTACTTTTAATTATATTTTTCACATATTTTGCACTTCCAGAAGCAGGCTTGAAATTAGAAATTATAACAGCCGTAATTGTCGCTTTAACAATATTTGAAGCTGCAATGATATCTGAAATTGTTCGAAGTGGCCTATTATCTATTGAAAAAGGACAGATTGAGGCTGCAAGATCTTCAGGATTAACGTATGTGCAAGCACTTTGGCACATTATTTTACCACAAGCATTAAGAAGAATGGTCCCGCCACTTGTCAGTCAGTTTATTTCATTGCTGAAAGATACAGCGCTAGCAGTCGTTATATCACTCCCAGAGCTTATGCATAATGCTCAAATTATTAGCGGACAAAATGTAAATTATATGATTCCAACGTTTATAGTAGTAGCTTGTATGTACTTTATTGTAAACTATAGTTTATCAATTTTATCGAGAAGGTTAGAACTTCGTTAACCCTTACAATATATGTAAGGGTTTTTCCTTGTTTCTCCTTATTTTCCTCTAAATAGAATCTAAATCTTGCAATAATTCAATTTTTTATATTATTTTATCAGAAAAGTTTTAATTTTATATAGAAAATGTAATCGCTTTCGTGTATATTTTTATTATCAGAAAATTTTAACAAGATATAGGGGTATTGGTAGGGGGAGGATTTAGATGCAGCAACCAACGAATGAGAAATTACATCGTACGATGAAGAGTAGACATTTATTTATGATCGCACTAGGTGGTGTAATCGGAACTGGTTTTTTCTTAGGTTCAGGTTACACCATTAATCAGGCTGGACCAGGGGGAGCCATCCTTTCATATTTAGTAGGCGGATTTATTATGTATTTAACAATGCTTTGTCTTGGAGAATTAACGGTAGCGATGCCAGTTTCAGGTTCTTTCCAAAAGTATGCGACGAAGTTTATTGGACCAGGAACGGGCTTTATGATCGGCTGGCTATATTGGCTTGGCTGGGCAGTAACAGTAGGATTAGAATTAACGTCAATCGGTTTAATGATGAAAAGATGGTTTCCGAATGTTGATGTTTGGGTATGGTGTCTTGTATTCGGTGTTATTTTATATGCTTCAAACGCAATTTCGGCGAAAAGTTATGCTGAATTAGAATTTTGGTTCTCTAGTATTAAAGTAGTTACCATTCTTGCCTTTGTTGTTCTTGGTGGTAGTGCATTATTAGGATTTATATCATATGACGGAAAAGAAGCAGCACCTCTTTTCTCTAACTTTGTAAGCGAAGGCGGGTTATTCCCGAATGGACTAGCTGCCGTATTACTTACGATGATTACAGTTAACTTCTCGTTCCAAGGAACAGAGTTAATCGGGATTGCAGCGGGAGAAAGTGAAAATCCAGAAAAAACAATTCCACGTGCAATCCGTAATACAGTATGGCGCATTATGTTATTCTTCATTTTAACAATGACGATTTTAGTAGGATTAATTTCTTGGAAAGAAGCTGGCGTAATTGAAAGTCCGTTCGTAGTTGTGTTTGATAAAATTGGTATTCCATATGCAGCTGATATTATGAACTTTGTTATTATTACAGCGTTACTATCTGTAGCGAATTCAGGATTATATGCGGCAACTCGTATACTATGGTCACTTGCAAATGAAGGAATGGCACCAAAGTCTTTCCAGAAAGTAAATAAGCGTGGTATTCCAATTACAGCGCTAGTCGTAACAATTGCTGTAGCTGCTTTATCTTTATTAACAAGTTTCCTTGCAGAAGATACAGTATACATGTACTTATTATCTATAGCTGGTTTATCAGCTGTTTCAAGTTGGATCATTATTGCCCTGTCGCAACTGCGCTTTAGAAGTCAGTATATAAAAGGCGGAGGAAAGTTAGAGGACTTAAAATATAAAACACCGTTATATCCAATTGTTCCTATTTTAGCTTTAATTACAAATAGTATCGTTGTTATTAGTTTAGCGTTTATTCCAGAACAAAGAATGGCGTTATATTGTGGTATTCCATTTATCATTTTCTGCTACATATATTATTATATAAATAAGAAACGGCAGAAACCGATGAAGGTGGAGACAACAAATGAAACTAACCATCAAACAAGATGATATTGAGGCAGATTTATCGTATGGTCAATTAGCGATTGGAAAAGAAAACGGGTATTCACCGTTACAATTACTTATTTCTTCAATCGCAGGATGTAGTGCAATTGTCTTTCGAACAATTTTAGAAAAGAAACGTATTCCATACGATACGTTTACAATTGAAACGGAAATTGGTAGAAGTGAAGCATTATCAAAACCAGTTGAAAGTGTTCATTTGCATTATAAAATTAAAGCACAAAACATTACAGAAGAGAAGTTGGACAAGGCACTGCAACTTGCAGTGAAAAATTGCACGATTGTTCAATCGGTAAAAGATAGTATAAAAGTTACGGAAACGATTGAGCTAATAAAGTGAAACAGAAAAACGTGAGAATACGGCTCTCACGTTTTTCTGTTTTAGAGAGAGGAGAAAGTGTAATGGATTGTTTAGGATGTAAATTAGCAAACGAGGAGGAAAAAATATATAGAGTATACGAAGATGAGTATGTAACATGTTTTTTAGATCATGAACCTTTCTATCCAGGCCATACTTTAATTGTGCCAAAACAGCATGTTGTAGAAGTAGATGAATTAGATGATGTTGTAGCAAAATCCATTATGGATGCTTCTAAGCTTATTGCAAAAGCGATTAAGGCATTATATAAACCAGATGGAGTTACAGTTTGTCAAAATGGTGGAGTATTTAACGAGTTAACACATTACCATATGCATGTCGTACCAAGATATAAAGAGCGCTCGTTTGCTGAATTTTATACGGTACAATCGGGAGAAAAGCAGAATCATAATTTTGAAGAGACTAAGCGCTTATTAAAAGGGGCGATAGAGCAAATACTGCTTAATGAAAAAGTGTAAGAGGGATGTTTTAAAGAAGTTTTCAGGAAAATTCTAATAAACAAAAGCCCAATTTCTCAGTTAAAATAGAGAAATTGGGCTTTTGTTTATTCTATTATTAAATTTTATCTATAAAAAGATTTTGCAGTGTCACAAAGTATGGTGCTCATTCGTTATATAGAGTGAGAGGAGGAATTATATGAAAGTTACAAACAACGATTATGAAAAGATGGAAGAGCTATATGAGTTGTATGAACAAAAGATTTATTATGTAGCTTATTCTATTTTAAATAATATTCAGCAGGCAGAAGATGCAGTTCAAGAGACGTTTATTACTCTTTATAAGAACTTGGAAAAGCTCCATAGCTTGAGTACTGAAGAGCTTAAACGATACATTTTGAGGGTTGCGAAAAACAAGGCGATTGATAGCTACCGGAAAAATAGACGACATGAAACATTTTTAGAAGAATATGAAAGAGAATCAGCAGAAGCAGTAGATGAAAATATTGAAGAGTGGGAAAAACGTGTAATGTCCGAGGTTCAAATTGATGCATTGTTAAAAGAGTTAAATGAATCTAACAAACAGGTGTTTAAGTATAAAGTCTTCTATAACTTAACGTATCAAGAAATTTCAAGCGTCATGGGGATAACGGAGGCTAATGTCCGAAAGCAGTTTGAGCGTGCTCGAAAAAGAGTCCAAAATATGATAGGAGGTATACAACATGACGAATTCAAAGAACTCCAAAGAAATATATGAACTTGCTGAAAAAATTGCTTTAGATGATTTTGATAAACTCGAAGAACAACATGAATTTTCACATACATATACGCGCAAAAAGAAATTGTTTATGGAAGAAATGAAGCTGAAAGACGAGAAGCCACAGAAAAAGCGTAAAAAACATCGTATGTTAATCGCTGCTGCTTGCTTATTGATTGGTATGCCGACAACCGTTTTTGGTGCAGTGAAAGTCTATAATATGATTGTCCAAAAACAAAATTACGAAGTAAATGTTTCGGTATCAAACAAGGACTCAAAAAAGAGTGATAAGTGGTATAAGTTGAAAATAGGTAAATTGCCAGAAAATATGGAAGCAATTGATGATAGTGCTATGAAATATTCATTTAAAGATAACTACGCAATGGGGGGATTTTCATTCGTTCTTTGGAGAGTAGGAGGGAATTCAGATTTTCCAACTCTGTACTCGAAAAGTTATGAAGAAAAAGAGATAAATGGTAAGAAGGCAGTAATTGTTCATAGAGAAAATGGTAATAAAGATTTAATGTTTAATAGAGTAATTTTTCTCTATTTTGAGGAAGAAGGAATTATGTTACAAAGTTATATTGGAAATGATATAAACGAAGAACAAATGATAGATGTGCTAGGGAGCATTTCACTTGAGCCCACGTCAAAAGAAAAGTCATCATATATAAGCGATTATGATAAAAAGTATTTTAGCCAAGAAAGTAAAACAACTAAGGTAATTCCTTTGAAGAAGGATAGCAAACGACTATTTCATATAGGGCAAAAGGTTCCAGTAACGATATCTATGGATAACAGCCAAATTGAATATGTGATAGAAAAAGTTGAAGTCTTTGATTCAATCAAAGATTTTAAACAAGAGAACTTTAATGAACTTGGCCTAGAGATATTAAGCAAGAATCAAGCTTTGGATCAAGAGGGACAATTGATACCATATAGACGCGATGTATATAAACTTGGAAATGGTAAAGATTCAATTCATAAATTAGTAGAAACAAAATTAATTAATCCTAAGTTTGTTTACTTAAAAACAACAGTAAAAAATATTGGTAAAAAGTCGACAGAAGAAATCTATATGCATCCATCTATAAAACAGCTTAAATTTGAAGGTAATGCATGGAACTACGCTAAAGAAGATGGAATCGCAGAAAAAAATATTATGACAGGCGAAGTTGATTATTTAGAGCCTCATGGAGATGGAAAAAGCTTCTACAATATTGGTAGTATCCGACCAGGAGAAACGGTGAAGGTTAACTTAGGTTATTTTGTAGATGAGGATAAACTAGATTCAATCTTTTTGGATGCTTTCAATTACAGAGGAACTGGCGACACTGAAAATATGAATGCGAAACATCGTTGGTGGATTGATATTCGTCAATAGTAACAAAGAGACTAAAAAGCTGCTTACATCTAGCAGCTTTTTTCGTCTTCATACATATGTAAAATTTCTTTCGCACGTATACGTAAACCATCTATTAATTCTTTCGGTTCTAACACTTTTGCATCTTTTCCAAGTCTATAAAATAAAGGGATAATAAAGTTTATTTCACCTTTATCAATTGTTGAATGTATATATCCTGTCCCGTCCTCGTTTACTACAACGAATTCTTCAAGGTAAGGCACGCTTTTACATTGGCGCACACCTTCTTTTGTCAGTAAAACATGTAACTGCGTAGGAATGTGTACGACGTTAGAGCTAGAGTCAAACCATTCTGCTAAATTCATGAATGTACTTTCATTTTTTTCCGTTGATAATATAGAAAGAATACGATCAACGCGATACAGTAATACTTTTTTTCTACTGAAGTCATAGGATGGTAAGTACCATAGTCCGTCATGAGCATATACACCGATAGGATGAACATGTTTTGTTTTTATCCCCGATTTAGATTCATATTGAAATTGTAAATTTTTATTTTCAATAGCCGCAGTTAGTACTTCGTTTAAAAGAGGTGTATCAATTGTACGCTTCGGATTCCAAAAGGCGATGTAAGAACGTATTTTATCAACTTTCACTTTCGCATCATGTTGTAGGGAGCTATACAGTTTATGTGTAACGGAATTGATTTCTGTGTTAAAAGGCAAGTCTCGATAGTAACTTAAAGATTGAAAAGCAAAAAAGATGGAGACTGCTTCTTCTTCCGTAAATAAGATAGGTGGAATGACTCTATTCGTTAATACTTTATAGCCGCCGTTACGACCTTGTTCTGCGTAAATGGGCAACCCCATATCACTTAAATCTAAAATGTATCTATGGACAGTACGAACGGAGATATTAAATTCATCAGCTATTTCTTGCGCTGTAAATGTCTTTTTGGCAGAAGCAAATATAAGAATATCTAATAAGCGTTTAGCTTTTGACAAATGTATCACCTTTTTTCTTTTTAACATGACATAAATTGTCATGTTTTATTGTTAGTATATTGTTTACATCATATGTTATCAAGATGATTATCAAGATGAGATGCAAGGAGGAAAAGATATGTCACGTGAAATAGTTTTATTTATTGCGGCGAGCTTAGATGGATATATTGCGAAAGAAAATGATGATTTAGAGTGGTTAATGGAAACAGAAGGAGAGGGAGATAACGGTTATACAGAAATGTATGAAACAATTGATACGATAATCATGGGAAAAAGAACGTACGATTATGTAGTAGAGCATATGGAAACATTCCCGTATGTAGATAAAAAATGTTATGTTTTCTCTAACTCAGAAAAAGGTTCGAACGAACACGTGGAGTTTGTAAATGAAGATGTAGTGGAGTTTACAAAAAGGTTGAAAGAGCAAGAAGGATCTAAAATATGGATGGTCGGTGGAGGGAGTCTACTGAGAGAGTTCTTTAAGAATAATCTAATTGATGAATATGTTGTTACGATTACACCGCATATATTAGGTTCTGGAGTTCCGTTATTTCAAGACAAGAACCCAGAAATTCATTTAACTTTAACGGATACGAAACGTTTTGGGCAATTTGTAAACTTATATTATAAAGTAAAATGATAAAGAAACACGACTACTGATGGTAGTCGTGTTTTTGTATAGATGGCAATGAAATAATAAAGCAAGATCCGTGATCAACTTCGCTCGTTACAGTAATATTCCCACCGTGCAGCTCTACAATTTCTTTCACGATAGATAATCCTAAACCAGTTCCGCCTGTAGCTCGTGATCTCGCTTTATCAACTCGATAAAAGCGGTCGAAAATGTGAGGGAGGTCTTCAAGCGGAATACCTTCGCCTTCATCTTCAATTGCAATGGAAATACTTTTATGTTCTTCTGTAACAGAAATGTTTATATGAGAATGCTCTTTTGAATGTCTATAAGCGTTATTTAAAATATTCACCACAACTTGTTCGAATCGTTGTTCATCTAAGTTTACTAGCAGTGTAGGAGGACAAGAGAAAGAAACTGTAATGTACCTTTCTTTATACATGGCGTTTACTTTTTCACATATACGCGTAAGGAAGGTGTGTAAATGCACTTCCTTTACTTGAATAGAAAAGTTATGTTGTTCCATTTGTGCAAGGGAGAACAAATCTTGAACTAAGTTTGTGATGTAATCAGACTCATCTTTTATAATAGATAAATACCGCAAACGTTGCTCAGGAGATGTTGCTTCTTTTGAAGCAATGTCAGCATAACCTCTTACGTATGTTAATGGTGTTCGTAATTCATGAGCAACACTTGCCAGAAATTCACTTCGCTCTGTTTTCATATAATGTAAATCATTTGCGAGTGTTTGAATAGATGATGCTAGTTCACCAATTTCATCATTTCGAGTAGTCGTTAATGAAACTGATAAATCTCCTTTACTCATTTTTTCAGTGGCATGTTTCATGTGTAACAATGGTTTTGTTAACAAACGTGATAATAGAAAGATGGTGATGGCTGTTAATAGAAAAGTAATGCCTCCAGCAATAATAAATTGTCTTGTTAGTCCATTCACCATTTCTTCTATTGATGCCGTTCCAAGAAACATATATACGTAGCCTTCCGTTTTTCCTGCGACTATAATTGGACTAACTGTACATATATAATTAGATGTTTTCCAATGATTCTCTATAATTGCTCCGTCATGATCTGTCCGCGTTTGCATCTTTTCAATATGCCTTTTTATAGTAGTATTTATTTCATTGGATTTAGCTAGTACATCTTTATTTGCATTTGTAATAACAACAGTGGTTTCGGCTTCGGATTCCATTAGTGCAACATGAGAGATTGTTTGCTTATCAAAATACTTTTCAAGGACATCTCTGTGACTATTTCCGCGCTTTAATAAAGCTGTCATTTCTTCATTTACTCTATTGTTGACAAGACTATAATAAAGCGAGACAAATAGAACACTTTCGATTAAAAGTGTAACAATCAAAAAATAAAATCCGAGCTGAATAGAAATTCGCTTCATTGCTTTGCTCCTTAATCTAAAGTATCAACCCATCGATAGCCAACTCCGTACACAGTTTTTAAATGATCATCAATAGGGAAATTTACTTTTCGTAATTTATCACGCAAATTACGAATATGTGAATCGACAGTTCTATCTTCTGTATTTGTATTTAATCCCCAAATTCGTTCAATGAGCTGATCACGGTTCAATACATAGTTCACATGACGTAAAAATAATCCGAGTAAAGAGAATTCAATTGGTGTAAGAAGAAGTTCTTCGTTATAGACAGAAACGAAATGCTTTGCCTCATCCCATAAAATGCCGTGATATTGGATTTGCGTCCGTTGATTCGTTCGCCTTAAAACAGCTTCAATTCTCGCGAAAAGCTCTTCTTCATGGAAAGGTTTCGTTACGTAATCATCTGCTCCGATTTTTAATCCTTGGACGACATCTACCGTTTGATCACGAGCTGTTACCATAATGATAGGAACGTTACTAAATGAGCGGATTTTTTTACACGTTTCCCATCCGTCCATCTTTGGCATCATAATATCCAGTAAAATAAATTTAAAGTTTTGATTTTCTATATGTGAAATCGCTTCTTCTCCTGATCGTGCACATATGCAGTTATATCCAATTGGAGTAAGATAAAGCGTTAATAATTCAAGCATTCTCGGTTCATCGTCTACGAGCAGTATATCAATCATAGAGAGCCCTCCATATGTAATCTTTACTTAAATTGTAATGCAAAATCATGAAGAAATGGTGCAGATTGTAATGCGTCTGCATAATTTCTTCAGAATTGCTTGTTATTGTAAAGTTGAAATTCCATTTTAGGTAATCATATTGGCTCGAAAATGATTTATACGGAGGCGGTATAGTGAAAAAGATGACCCGAGTTTTTGGGATAACAATAATTACAGCAGTTGGTCTTGCGGCATGTGGACAAACAAATACAGATCATAAAAATCATGAATCTAAAGAAGAGAAGAAAACAGAGCAGAAGGAAATGAAAATGAATCAGGAGGTAACTGCGCCGAAAGAAATGAATCAGGGTGCATCAAATGATTTATTAACGACAAGTTTAAAAAATGTAACGAGATTAAACACAAATGATCCTCTTCAAATGGCAGTATTAACTTCGCAGACGATATGGCCAGCAACACATAAAGAGAATCAGCCAGGCGCTGTTATTTTAGTACCAGTAAAAGACTGGCAATTAGGTATTGCAAGTGCAGACCTTATTCATCATCCGAATAACGGACCGATTCTATTTATAGAAAAAGAAAAGGTACCCGAAATGACATTAAAAGAAATAAAACGATTAAATCCGCTCGGAACGAAAGATGGAACACAAATTATGGTGATGGGGGATGTCGATGCATCTATCCTTGAGCAATTAAAAGAGTATAAAGTAAAGCAAATAAAAGAAACGGATCCAGCTACATTTGCAAAAGATGTTGATAAAGAGTATGCGGATATAACAGGTAGTTATCCGAATAGTGTTATTATCGGCTCATCCGAAGAGGAAGGGCGTTTATATACAACACCAGCTGTAAACTGGATTTCTCATATGCCAGAACCACTACTTTATACAGAAAAGAATAAAGTGCCAGAAGCGACGATAGAGGCATTAAAGATGCGAAAAGATAAAGCAAATATATATGTACTAGGACCAGAAAAAATCATTTCAAAAGAAGTAGAAAAAGAGTTAAGCAAATACGGGAAAGTAACGCGTATTAGTGGAGAGACTCCAGTAGAGAATTCTATTGCATTTGCAAAGTTTAAAGATGAAAAAGCAAAATTTGGATGGGGGTTCACAAAACCAGGTCACGGTGTATCATTTGTTTCAAGCAAAACACCAGACTTAGCAGTTGCAGGAGCACCATTTTCACATATGGGTAAACATGCCCCCGTTATCTTATTAGAGGAAGGAAAAGCTTCACAACCAGTGTATGATTTCCTTGCTACTATTCAACCGAAGTTTAAAGATGACCCAACACTTGGCCCGTACAATCATGGATTCTTATTAGGGAATACTGAAAATATTTCATTTGAAACGCAAGGAATACTAGATGAGAGGTTAGAATTTGTTCAGGAAAGTGGTCAAGGGCACGGTGGACATTAATGAAATGAGAGAAGACGCTATGAAGGTAGCGTCTTTTTTAGGAAACTTTTACATAGCGCAAAATCCTCTACTCGTTATATAATAGCCTTCGTGCAGTCGGCTAGATTTTCTTATGGAGAAAATCGAATGATAAAGTGAAACTTTAATCAGTGGTTGTTCATCTCCCAATGATTATTAGCCTTCACCAATCGAGCTTTTATGGGCAGTTGATCCCCACCTCACTTCTTTGTTGTCGCTGAATTTTGAGGTAGGGTCTTACTGCCCGGCAAATAGCGGGGTAAAAGAGTAGAGGAGTGGTATTTTGTTTCAGACGATAAAAAATGATTGGTTCTCCAACGTGAAAGGGGATGTGCTATCAGGAATAGTTGTTGCTTTAGCGTTAATCCCTGAAGCAATTGCTTTCTCTGTTATTGCAGGCGTGGATCCGACCGTTGGGTTGTACGCAGCCTTTTGTATTGCCGTTACCATTTCATTTGTTGGTGGACGAACTGGAATGATTTCAGCTGCAACAGGTGCAATGGCATTGTTAATGGTAACGCTTGTTAAAGATCATGGTTTGCAATATTTATTTGCTACAACAATATTAACAGGTATTGTCCAAATTATTTTTGGCGTGTTCAAACTGAGCTCATTTATGAAGTTTGTTCCGAAATCTGTTATGAGTGGTTTTTTAAATTCACTTGGAATTTTAGTTTTTACAGCACAATTGCCACATTTTAAAAATGCAACTTGGCAAATGTACGCGCTTGTCGCATTAGGACTTGTAATTATATATGTATTTCCACGTATTACGACGGCTGTCCCATCGACACTTATTTCCATTATTATTGTGACAAGTATTGCAATTATGAGCGGATTACAGTTAAAAACAGTAGGGGATATGGGAAGTTTGCCGAAAGAATTACCGTTCTTTAGTATTCCAGACGTGCCTTTTACACTTGAGACATTAGGGATTATTTTACCGTACGCAGTTATGCTTGCAATTATCGGTTTACTAGAGTCTTTATTAACAGCTTCAGTTTTAGATGATATGACGCATACGGAAAGTAATAAACATAAAGAAGCACGTGGGCAAGGTATTGCAAACATTGTTGCTGGTTTCTTCGGAGGAATGGCAGGATGTGCAATGATTGGACAATCTGTTATTAATATTAAATCAGGTGGACGCGGTCGTTTATCGACGTTTGTAGCGGGCGGATTTTTAATCGTATTACTATTCGTTTTAGGGGACTATGTTGTTCATATTCCGATGGCAGCTTTAGTTGCAGTTATGATTATGGTTTCAATCGGAACATTTGATTGGAACTCTGTAACAACGATTCATAAAGTACCAAAAGGGAATGCATTTGTTATGATCGTAACAGTTGTGGTTGTCTTAATTACACATAATTTAGCATTAGGTGTAATTATCGGAACAGTAATTAGTGCGGTTTTATTTGCATTCAATATGGCAAAGATTCACGTGAAACATTTATATATTGAAAATAAGAAAATATACGAAATTCACGGTCAACTTTTCTTTGCGTCTACGGCAGACTTTATAAATGCTTTTTCATTTGATGAAGATGTAAAAGAAATTGAGATGAATTTTACTCATGCACATGTATGGGATGATTCAGCAGTGGCATCAATTGATAAAGTTATCATGAAGTATGAACAAAGTGGCGTGAAAGTAAGTATAACGGGATTAAATGAACGTAGTGCAAAACTTGTTAAAAATTTAGCTACTTATAATAAAAGAATTGCTAGTTAGAAGCCTCCTTTTTAGGAGGCTTTACTATATAATATGAGTAGGATAACGAAAAGGGGATTCAGCATATGTACAAACAAATTATATTAGCATGTGACGGTTCTGAACATGCACTTCGAGCAGCGGAACATGCAACATATATTGCGAAATGTAGTGAAGAAGCAAATGTTGAAGTTGTGTACGTAGTAGATAATAGAACAGCAAAATCAGATATTATACAAGGTCAAACGGATTTAGAAACAATATCGGCTAGTCGAAAAGATAAATTGAAAGAGATTGAAGGGTTATTAAAGAAAGAGAACATTTCTTATAAAATTACGATATTACATGGCGATCCAGGAGATACGATTGTTCAATATGTGAATACAGGAGATATAGATCTTGTTATTGCTGGGAGTAGAGGGCTAAATACACTGCAAGAAATGGTGCTTGGTAGTGTCAGTCATAAAATAGCAAAGCGTGTGAAATGTCCGGTGATGATTATTAAATAAATTGAGTGAAATATTTTGTAGTGTAAGCAAGACCTTGATATAATTCGAGGTCTTTTTTGACGTATAAAAGGGGCGAGTGTGGACATAATAGATACATAAGTTTTAGAAAATATTAACTTACAAATTTGTAAGTTTTTTGTCAGAAAAATCGATGTTATGAAAATTATTCCATTGGTAAAATAAAAATAACGAAGGGGAGATAGGGAGGATGAAAAAGATGAAAGCACTTCAAAATTTATCATATAGCCAAGGTGTCGGTCTTATTTGTTTAGGGGGATTTGCTGCATCTGTTACATTAGCTGTTGTAATAAAGATGATTCATCAAATCTTTTAATTTTAGAGTGGGGAAGGAATTGGTTGTTATTAATAGCACTAAAAAGGTTGTAAATAAAAAATAGCTCCTGGCATGTATATAGATGCTAGGAGCTATTTTTATGATTATTTTTCTACTTCTGGCTTCTCACTTGTTACAGTAACGTCTTTCCAATGTGAAGTTATTTGATTCACTTCAGCATTGACATCAAAATCTTTTACGCGCTTATTAACACCTGTTAAATCAAATGTGTAATGAATTGGAATCATCGGTGCTTCGTCATGAATTAATTTTTGCCATTTATCGTATACTTCTTTACGATATTTTTCATCAGTAGCTTTTTCTGATAATCCAGCATCTAATAACTTCGTATTTTCATCATTTACCCAGCGCTGATAGTTAAAACCAGCATTTTTACCCCATAGACCAGAAAGGTCAGGATCAGAACCAGTGTTCCAAGCACCAGAGAAAATATCAACTTTCGGATCATCTTTTTTAATCATTTCACGCATAGCATTAAATTCATGTAAGCGTCCATCAACAAGTTCTACTTTTAAGCCGATATCCTTCCAAGATTGAATATAGAATTTAGCCAGTGGTTCACTTGTTTCACTACCGTTACTAGCTAGGAAGTTAATTTTAAATTCATTACCTTTTGGATCTTCACGGAATCCATCACCATTTTTATCTTTATAGCCAGCTTCATCTAATAGTTTTTTCGCTTTATCTACATCTAAGTTATATGAACCAACATCATTATTATGGTACTTTGGCATAGATGGTGGAATTGGAGAGTTAGCTGGAACGCGAAGGCCGTGATATACTTTCTCTGCCAATTTTTCTCTATCAATTGCATGTGCCATCGCTTGACGTAAACGAACGTCTTTGAATTTATCTTTATCCATTACAGCTTCGTTCTTTGCTTTGTCCATATGTCCAAATTTAAATCCGATATAAGTGTAAGCAAGGTCAGTTTTACCAATTAGTTGTGTATTTTTTAATTTACTTACGTTCGGATATTGATCAGCAGTAATTGCTGCAATATCAATATCACCTTTTTTCAGAGATGCACTAACAATAGATGGATTTACAACTTTTAACGTTACATTTTTTAACTTTGGTTTACCAGCCCAATAATCATCGAAGCGCTCATACTCAACTGATTCACCAGGAACGATTTTCTTCACTTTAAATGGTCCGAATCCAATTGGATTTTGACGGATCTTATCAGATTCAGCTAGTTTTTCAATTGGTACATCGCCTAAATATTTTTTAGGTGTAGGATATGTCCAAATACCAGTTTTCAGTGAAGGGTTTACTTCTTTATAAGTAATAGAAATTGTTTTTGGATCGACTACTTTAATACCAGAAATTTTGTCAGCTTTTCCAGCGTGATATTCTTCCATACCTTCAATCATTTGCATTTGTGTATCGTAACGAATACCTGTATATTTGCTATTCCCAATAATTAAGTAAGAATATTCTAAATCCTCAGCTGTTAAAGGGTTACCATCGTGCCATTTTACATTATCTTTAATCTTAATTGTAATTGTTTTTTTATCTTCAGAAATTGTATAAGTTGCAGCACCATCATTTGTAATTTCCCAGTTTTTATCTGTAGCTAATAATTGTTCATCAAAGAAATCCATAATTTCTGAATCTGGAGCAACTTCATACAATACCCTACTTAAAACACCAGCGAAAGGTGAATTTGAAACGAGTCCATAAGTTAATGATCCGTCTTTAATTTCTTTACCATCATTTTTTACAGCAGCACTAAATTTATTTGTTTCTACTTTTTTCGTATTTGCTTTTTTGCTACCGCTATCAGCACCCCCACATGCAGATAGTAATAATGTTGAAGCAGCAAGTGTACTTAATACTTTGTACAATTTTGGTTTGTTCATAACTTCTCCACCCCTTAACCTTTTCTTTGTCTCGCATCAGCCGCACGCTTTAACGCTTGACCAATAAAATTTATACACAGCATCAACACTAAAATCATGATTGATGCGGGTAACCAAATCCACCATTTTTCTTGCAATACATCTGGGTTTGTTGCATAACTTACAAGTGTACCAAGACTTGGTGTACTTTCTGGTAGACCAAATCCTAAGTAAGTCAAACTAGATTCAATCCCGATGTTACCAGCAAGATTTAATGTAATATTTACGATAATAATAGAACTTAAATTAGGTAATATTTGCTGGAAGATAATCTTCCAATTTGGTGTTCCTAACGTTTTAGATGCAGATACGTAATCAAGTTCTTTCTCAGTTAATACTTTAGAGCGTATAAGTCTTGCTTTTCCGACCCATAAGAAAGCGGTCATTATGAGAATAAATGTAGTAATATTGAAAGTTGGAACGAGTGAGATAAATACGATAACAATCATTAAGAATGGTAAAATCATCATAAAGTCGATAAAACGCATGATGATGTTATCGACAACTCCTCCAAAATAGCCAGCAATTAGTCCCATTGTAAGACCGATAAGAGTTGATAAAAGAGTGATGGCTAAACCAACTGTAAAGGAATTACGTGTACCAATAATTAATTGTCCGAAAATATCACGGCCTCCATAATCAGTTCCTAGCCAATGTTCAGCAGAAGGAGGATCATAAATGGCGAACAGATCGACTCGAACGATATCTTCTTGTTTCATAATAAATGAAGTTGCGTAAACGGCTATTAATATTAAAGCTAAAAAGAATAGGGAAAACATTGCTAGTTTATCTTTACGAAATTCGCGCCACATAATGGAGAAACCAGAAGGGCTCTTTTCGTAATGAATGACTTCAGTTTGTTTTTCAGGATTTGCTAACATAACGTTTCTTCACCTCCATTAATCAATACGAATACGTGGATCAACGATGCTTAGAATAATATCGGAAAGAAGAGTCCCGAGTAGCGTTGCGAATCCAGTAAATAATACAAGAGCAGTTACGACACTGAAATCACGTTGAGTAATAGATTGGAAAAATAGTTGTCCAATTCCTGGGTAGCCGAAAATATTTTCTAGAATAATAGAGCCACCAACTAAACCTGTAATTTCATATCCTAAAAATGCTGCAATTGGTAAAAATGAATTTCGTAAAATATGTCTGGAATATACTTTAGATTCTGGTACACCTTTTGCTCTTACTGTGCGTACAAAATCTTTATGTTTCGTATCAATAATTTCACTTCGTAAATATTGTACAGTTCCTACAGTGCCAATTAATGCCCCAGATAAAGCTGGTAAAATCATATGATTTAATTTACTTAAATAGTAATCAAATGATCCGGCTGCCACTTGTGGATCAACGCTACCACTTGTAGGGAAGATCGGGTATAAAAAGCCGAATAAGAATAACATTACTAATCCGAAAATAAATAGGGGTGTACCAAATCCTAAAAAGTTATAGAGTGTAATGAGTCGATCAGCCCACGTATCATTCCAACGCCCACTTATAACGCCAAGTGGAATGGCGATTAAATAAGTAAGAATAAGAATTAGAAGAGCTAACAGCACTGTATTACCAAGGCGTTCCCCAATAATATCTGTTACTTGTATTTTATGTGCGTAAGAAATACCGAAATCTCCTTGTACGGCGTTTGAAATCCACCTTACATATTGTGTGGGAATAGGATCATTTAACCCAAGTTTCTCACGTTGTTCTTCAATTACTTTTGGATCGGCTTTTGGGTTTGCTAGTTCAGCGCCACTTAATGCATCACCTGGCATTGCTTTAGCAAGTGTAAAGACGAGTACGCTTAATACGAATAATTGCGGTATCATAACTAAAATCCGGCGTAATATAAATTTCCACATGTTTTATCACTCCCTTATGGTAATGCCACCCGGTGAGTTGGCGAGATTGGTTTTAAATCGTAAGCACGTCCATTTTCATTGAAATAATTTTCGTATGATTTTTCGTACTCAGTGCTTACTTCACGACGCAATTTACGCTGTTGTTCGCGGTTTTCCGGACGAATATCAGGAATAGCTGATATTAGGCGCTTCGTATAGATGTGCTGTGGGTTATTATAAATTTCAGCACTAGTTGCTTCTTCCACAATGCGTCCGCGATACATAACACCGATACGGTCACACATATGGCGAATTACACCTAAATCATGACTAATAAATAAGTATGTTAGTCCGAGTTCAGATTGTAAATCTTGTAAGAAGTTTAAAACTTGCGCTTGTACTGACACATCAAGTGCAGATACAGGTTCATCTGCGATAATAAGCTTCGGCTTTAGTGTAAGTGCGCGTGCAATACCAATCCGCTGTCTTTGTCCACCGGAAAATTCATGTGGGTATTTATAAATAGACTCTGGATTTAAGCCAACTTTATCAAGATAATCTTGAACAGCTCTACGCTCTTCATCAGGTGAGAGTTTCTCAAAATTCCGAAGTGGTTCAGCGATAATATCCATAACACGTTTCTTCGGGTTTAAGGATGAATAAGGATCTTGAAAAATCATCTGAATATCTTTTCGCTGTTCTCTTAGTTCTGAGCGACTTAATTTTGTTAAATCTCTATTATTAAAATGAATGCTACCGCCTGTTGCTTTTGTTAAGTGCATAATTGCTTTGCCAGTTGTTGATTTGCCGCTCCCAGATTCCCCAACGATTCCGTACGTTTCGCCAGGTTGTAGTTCGAAGCTTACGCCATCAACAGCACGAACGTAATCTAATGTACGACCGAAAACACCACCTTTAATTGGAAAGTGTACTTTTAAATCTTCTACTTTAAGCAGTGCCATGAGTTACGTCATCTCCTTTCTTATCTTGGAAGTTAAAATGTTTGTAGCAAGTACAACGCACCCAGTGGTCTGGTTTTACTTCATGTAAAATTGGATTTTCCTCGTGCTGATCAGGTCTAATCCATGGAATTCGAGCTTGGAAGCGGCAACCTGTGCGAGGCATCTTCGCTAACGAAGGAACCACCCCTTGAATTACATGCAATTTTTCTTTTTCAGCATACGCAGATGGAATGGAGTTTAATAGAGAACGAGTATATGGGTGAAGAGGGTTGTTAAAAATCTCTTCAACTTTTCCTGTTTCTACAACTTGTCCAGCGTACATAACGACGATACGATCGGCTGTTTCTGCGACAACACTTAAATCGTGAGTAATTAAAATAATGCCCATTTTCGTTTGTTCTTGAATAGATTTTAGTAAGTCTAAAATTTGTGCTTGGATGGTTACGTCAAGAGCCGTTGTTGGCTCATCTGCAATAATAAGTGCTGGGTTACAAGCAATTGCAATTGCGATAACAATTCTTTGTCTCATTCCGCCAGATAATTCGTGTGGGTATTGTTTATATGTAAGTTCTGGTTTTGGAATACCAACTTGATGAAGTAGTTCTAAGGTGCGTTCTTTCTTTCCAACTTTTGAAAGGCTTGTGTGGTAGTCTAAATTTTCTTCGATTTGTTTTCCAACTGTCATAAGAGGATCGAGTGCTGTAAGAGGTTCTTGGAAAATCATACCGATGTTTGATCCGCGTACTTTATTCATCTCTGCGGCTGACATCGTTAGTAAATCCTTATCTCTATAGTTAAGCTGCCCTTGTAATTTTGTATTTGCTTCATTATGCAGTCGCATAATGGAAAGGGCAAGTGCACTTTTTCCGCAACCTGATTCACCAACTATCGCGACAATTTCATTTTCATGGACAGTTAACGAAACATCATCAACTGCGGCATGATATTGATCTTGTATGCGAAAGGAAGTCTGTAAGTTTTCAATGCGAAGAAGTGGATTCTTCATGGCTATCCCTCCATCTTTCTGAAAAGACTAAATATTTTGTATGTTGTTGTTATTTTAATATAAATTGACAATGTTTGACAAGCATAAGTTGAGAAAATATTCAAAAATCTTTTTATATAGAGATTGGATGCATGTATATAAGTAGTTGAAGCGCTTTGAAAACGCTAACATGTATAAGAGAGGGAAATAAATCTTTTGTAAGAAAAAAGTATTATATGTAGAAAAAAGAGAGACGTTCTGGAAAGAACAGTCTCTCTTTTTTTGATAAGAATAATATTAGTGCTTAAGCTTGCTTTTGTTTTGGAGATCCTGTCTTTAAAGTAAGAGCAAGGAAGAACATTGCAAGTACACAAGATACAAGTAATAAGATGAATCCGCCATCCCATCCGAATGCATCGACGATAAAGCCCATAGCGGCACTAGCGAAAGCTGCTCCGCCTAAGTAACCGAAGAAGCCAGTTAATCCAGCTGCAGTTCCAGCCGCTTTCTTTGGTGCTAAGTCAAGAGCGTGTAGACCAATTAACATAACAGGTCCGTAAATTAAAAATCCAATTGCAACAAGTGCGATACTATCAACCATTGGGTTACCAGGAGGGTTTAGCCAGTACACAAGAACGGCGATAAATACACCAACCATAAATAAAATACCAGCAGGTGCACGGCGTCCTTTAAATAGTTTATCACTCATCCAGCCGCAAAGAAGTGTACCTGGAATACCAGCCCATTCATATAGAGCATAGGCTGTACGTGAACTACTATGAGTAAAGCTTTTTTCTTCTACTAAATAAGTAGGAGCCCAGTCTACAACACCGTAACGTACGAAATAAACAAAAACGTTCGCAATAGCGATGTACCATAAAAATTTATTGTTTAATACGTATTTAAATAAAATTTCTTTTACCGAAAGTTCGCGTTCGCGATCTTGTACTTTCTCATCTGGTGGATATTCTCCAGTATGTTCTTCAATAGAAGGTAATCCGCAAGATTGAGGTGTATCTCTCATCGTAATTAATACATAAATACCAACTAAAATTGAAAGAATACCTGGGAAGTAAAATATACTCTTCCAGTCATTTGCAAAGAAATATAGGCCTAATGTTACAAGAGAAGGCATAAGTGCGCCGCCGACATTATGAGCGACGTTCCAAATAGACATTTTTGTACCACGTTCACTAATAGAGAACCAGTGAACCATCGTACGCCCACAAGGAGGCCATCCCATACCTTGCACCCATCCGTTTAAAAATTGAAGTACAAACATAAGTATAATGCTCGTTGTAATGAAAGAAAATGAGCCGAAAATAATATTAATGATACCTGATAAAAATAGCCCAGCTGCTAAAAAGTAGCGAGGATTACAACGATCGGATACGATACCCATAAGAAATTTACTTAATCCGTAAGCGATAGAAACTGCTGAAAGGATAACCCCAAGTTCCCCTTTACTAAAGCCTTGTTCAATTAAGTATGGCATTGCTAGTGAAAAGTTTTTTCGAACAAAGTAATAACCTGCATAGCCGATGAAGATACCTAAAAATACTTGTAAACGTAGTTTACGGTATTCACTATCAACGCGGTCAGCTGGTAAGCGTTCCGCGTGGGGCGCAGGTTTAAAAAATTGTGTAAAAAACATAAAATGAAAATCCTCCCCAAATTAATTCGAAGTGTCGTAAGTCAGAGAGAATATAAAAAGGCCATGAAATATAAAAAAGTTTCCTTTTTTATGATTCATAGCCGTGTACTCCGATTCTCCGTGACTGTCAATATTAACTTCGTCGAAAATTATACAACTTTGTGACAAAAATGTAAACGTTTTTATAAATAAAAACGTTGACGGATTTTATTCGTCGGATTAATATTTAAATACATTAAATATTTTATTGTTTAAATAAGAGGTGGATAACATGCCAAATGATATGATGCATATCGATAAAATTCAAGCTCTTGCCTTTTCAATTGGAAAGAAAATGCAGACGGAGTTATTAGAACAAATGCAAGCAACAGGACTTACACCACCGCAGTTTTATATTTTAAAGATTTTAGATCATTATGGAGCTTCAAGGGCGACAAAATTAGCAAAAAAGATGTATGTAAAGCCTAGTGCAATTACAGTGATGATCGATCGCTTAATTGACCAAGAGCTTGTAGAGCGTTATCACGACAAAGAGGACCGTCGTGTTGTCGTCATTGAGTTAACCAAAAAGGGGAAAGCTAGAGTAGAAGAGGCAATGACCGCTCGTAATGAGCACATTGCAAAATATTTCTCACATTTAGAATTACAAGAAAGAGAAGATTTGTTACGCCTCTTTGAGAAGTTAGAAACAATTATTTGCGGGACACAAGAGAAAAAAGAGAATAACTAAGAGGAATTGAGGAGATTACATGGAGCAACAAGAAAATATAAATAGAAAGTTGTTGTTAATCGGTTTAATCATTGCGATGCTATTTGCTGCCTTAGATGGAACAATCGTTGGTACAGCAATGCCGCGTATCGTCGGTGAACTAGGCGGATTAAGCTTAATGACGTGGTTAACAACAGCTTATATGTTAACATCAACGACAGTTGTACCAATCGCAGGTAAATTAGCGGATTTACTTGGCCGTCGTAACGTATATATAACAGGGCTAGTTATCTTTATGGTTGGCTCAGCATTATGTGGTATGGCAAATGGTATGACAGAATTAATTATTTTCCGTGGTATTCAAGGTCTTGGTGGCGGTATTATGATGCCAATGGCTATGATTATTATCGGAGATATGTTCACGGGGAAAGAACGTGCGAAATGGCAAGGTATTTTTGGTGCGTTATACGGTCTTGCTTCTGTAATTGGACCGCAAGTGGGTGGTTGGATTGTAGATGCAGTGAACTGGAGATGGGTATTCTACATTAACTTGCCAGTTGGTATTTTAGCAACAATCTTTATTGCAATGGGATTAAAATCACATAAACAAACAGGACCAATTAAAATTGATATCGCTGGGATCTTTACGATGATTCTCGGTGTTGTCAGTTTATTACTTGCATTAACGTTTGGTGGAAAAGATTACGCATGGGATTCTTGGCAAATTATCGGGTTATTTGCATTAGCTTTAATTGGTATCGTTAGCTTTGTTATCGTTGAAACGAAAGCGGAAGAACCCATTTTACCGATGCATTTCTTTAAAAATCGTACATTTACATTACTAAATGCGATTGGATTCTTTATGAGTATTGGAATGTTCGGTGCGATTATGTTCGTACCATTCTTCATGCAAGGAATTGTAGGAGTAAGTGCTGCTGAATCAGGAACAATTATGACGCCAATGATGATTACAATGATTGTGATGAGTATTATTGGCGGGCAACTTGTATTAAAAGTTGGTGTAAAACCACAAATTATTACAGGAATGCTTATAATGGCTGGAGGGTTCTGGTTATTAACAACGATGGATATGCACACAACTAAATTGACTGCTACTTCTTATATGATGGTTATCGGTTTAGGAATGGGTCTTGTAATGCCGACATTAACATTAGCGTTACAAGAAAGCTTCCCGAAAAAAGATCTTGGTGTCGTAACATCATCAAGTCAGTTCTTCCGTCAAATCGGTGGAACATTTGGTATTACAATTTTAGGATCAATCATGAATAACACTTCAGGTACAACGTTAACAAAAAATTTAGTACCTGTATTAGATACATTCCCAAAAGAAGCGGGACAAATGGTAACGAAATTTAAAGATATGATTCATACAGATCCGCAAGGCTTATATTCAATGTTATTTAGTCCAGAGGCATTAAAACAAATGCCAGAAGCATTCGCTAATAGCATTGTACCAATTTTGAAAAACTCTTTAGTAGACTCACTTCATACTGTATTCTTAACAGGATTAGTATTTATCGTAGTAGGCGCTATCTTTACGATTTTCTTACAGAAGATTAAACTGTCAGATCGTAAAAAAGATGCTGAAGAGCCAGCTACAGAGGAAAAAGAACAAACTGTATCCTATTCGTAATGAAAAAGCATCGCCTTATGGCGGTGCTTTTTTGAGTATAACCTTAAAAGCTTTTTCGTGAGAAATGATTGACGTATTTCTAGAAATACGTTATATTATTTTCTGTAAACGGTTACATGAAATGGAGAGGAAAGAAAATGAGTACGATTAAAGACGTTGCAAAATTAGCGGGAGTATCTGTTGCGACCGTTTCCAGAGTGTTAAATAAAAATGGATATGTTCATGAAGATACTTTAAAGAAAGTAGAACGAGCGATTGAGATGCTAGACTATAAGCCTAGTACAGTAGCGCGTTCACTGTATAATAAAAAATCTCGTTTAATTGGCTTAGTTGTTCCAAATATCGTGAATCCATTCTTTCCAGAAGTTGCACGTGCCGTAGAAGATGTAGCGCATAAGCAAGGGTATACAGTTGTACTTTGTAACTCTGATGAAAGTTTAGAGAAAGAAAAGCAATATATTGATGTACTTAGGCAAAATAATGTAGATGGATTTATTGTAGCGACAAATCCACAAAATAGTGTGAATTACATGAACTTGTCAGTACCAGTCGTTGCAATTGACCGTATGTTTAATGAGCGTATACCTGCTGTGTATGCAGATAACTATGCGGGAAGTCAGGCAGCGACAAAGTTATTAATAGATAAAGGCTGTAAACATATTGCACATATTCGTGGACCGCGTGACGTAAGCACAGCAAATGAACGTTTTGAAGGCTTTGTAGACGTTATTACGCAAAATAATCTTTCTTATATGATTGCAGAGAGTACATTTGATCCAGCTAATAGTGAGCGTGTAGCGGTGGAACTATTAGAAGAATACCCGCATATTGATGGAATTGTTGCTGGGAATGATTTAATTGCAATAGGTATCGTAAAGGCTGCGCTTCAAAAGGGGATTTCTATTCCGGATGATTTACAAATTATCGGATTCGATGGAATTTCTTTAACAGAGATGATGTATCCATCTATTACAACTGTTGCACAGCCAATTTATGAAATGGGGAAAGTTGCAACAGAACTGTTGTTAGAGCAGATGGAAGGAAACGTATTAGAAGAGAAACATTATCGTTTACCGATTGAAATTATAGAACGAAATACAACGAAGTAAGGAGATGAAATAGATGCCAAATATTGCAGTAGTAGGTAGTATTTCAATGGACTTAGTGGCCGTTTCAAAAAAACGTCCGAAAGCAGGGGAAACAGTAATTGGTGAAGCATTTCATACAATTCCAGGAGGGAAAGGAGCTAACCAGGCGGTTGCTGCAGCTAGATTAGGCGCAAATGTAGCGATGGTTGGAGCGGTAGGAGACGATAATTATGGAACTGTAGTTAGAAAAAATTTAGAGAACGAACGCGTTTTTATCGACTATGTGGTACCGGTTACAGATGCGGCGACAGGAATTGCTCATATCGTTTTAGCAGAAGAGGATAACAGTATTGTTGTCGTGCAAGGAGCGAATGCTCTTGTCAATGAGTCGGTTGTAAATCGTTCAAAAGATCTTCTTATAAAAGCTGATATGGTTGTGCTTCAACTAGAGATTCCGCTTGAAACAGTAAAATATGTATTAGCTATTTGTGAGGAACACAAAATCCCGGTTATGTTAAACCCAGCGCCAGCACAAGTGTTATCAGAAGATATTTTAGAAAAGGCAACTTATATTACGCCAAATGAACATGAGTGTCGCATCGTATTAGATGATTTCACATCACCAATTGAAGAGTTACTGGCTAAATATCCAAACAAACTATTGATGACAGAAGGTTCTAACGGTGTACGTTTCCATAATGGTACGGAGATTGTACATGTTCCTAGCATTGCTGTTGATGTAGTAGATACGACTGGAGCTGGTGATACATTTAATGGTGCATTAGCAGTTGCGCTTTCTGAAGGAGAAATACTTCAAAAAGCAATTCGTTTTGCGAATATTGCTGGTGGTCTTTCTGTAACGAAACTTGGGGCGCAAGGCGGTATGCCAACGAGAGATAGAGTACGTGAAGTGCAGGTGATTGTCGGATGAAGAAGCACGGCGTATTAAATAGTGAGATTGCATCAATCCTTGCTTCACTTGGGCATACGGATACGATTGTAATTGCTGATTGCGGTTTACCAATTCCTGACGGAGTAAAAAGAATTGATTTAGCTGTTGAAATAGGAAAACCTAGCTTTTTAGATGTATTGCAAGTGGTAGCTGATGATATGGCAATTGAAAAAGTGACGTTAGCAGAAGAGGTTATTAACAATAATGCGGAAATAAATAAAGAGATTGAGCTGAAATTAGTAGAGCCAGCGTTTGAATATGTATCTCATGAACAATTTAAGGAGCATACAAAGAAAGCGAAGGCCATTATTCGTACAGGCGAGGCTACGCCTTATGCCAATGTAATTTTACATGCAGGCGTGATTTTTTAATAAAGGGAAGTGATGGGAATGCGTATTGAAATGAAAAATATTTCAAAGGCGTTCAATGGAAATCCTGTTTTGAAGAATGCACAATTTATGATTGAAACAGGAGAAGTCCATGCATTGATGGGGGAAAATGGAGCGGGTAAATCAACGCTCATGAAGATTTTAACAGGTGTATACAAAAGAGATGGTGGAACGATCACGATTGATGGACAAGAACGAACTTTTAAAAATGCGAAAGAAGCTGAAGAGTACGGTATTGCATTTATACATCAAGAATTGAACATATTACCGAATTTAACAGTAGCTGAAAATATGTTTCTCGGTAAAGAGTTAATGTATGGGAAGACAGGTATTTTACGTACGCGCCAAATGAACGCGATTGCGCAGCAGCAACTAGCAGAGTTAGGATTACATGTAAAAGGAGCTATGTTGGCAGGAGAGTTATCGGTTGGACAACAGCAAATTATCGAAATTGCGAAAGCACTAATGACAAATGCAAGCGTTATTATTATGGATGAGCCTACTGCGGCACTGACGGATCGTGAAATCGAAACGCTCTTTACAGTAATCAATAAGTTACGTAAAGAAGGTGTTTCATTCGTGTACATTTCGCATCGTATGGAAGAGATTTTCTCAATATGTGATGCTATTACGATTTTGCGTGATGGAGAATACGTGGGAAAGAGATTAATTCCAGAAACATCATTTGATGAAGTAGTGAGTATGATGGTGGGGCGCAGCATTGGTGAACGTTACCCAGAACGAAATAGTCAAATTGGCGATGTGATTTTTGAGATGCGTAATGGAACGAAAAAAGGGAAGTTTGAAAATGTATCGTTTCAGGTGAGAAAAGGTGAAATCCTTGGTGTTGCTGGTTTGATGGGAGCTGGCCGTACAGATATTATGAAAGCGATATTTGGATACGAACCTTTAGATTCTGGCCAAATTTTTATAAATGGACAAGAAGTAAAGATTGATAGTCCGATAGATGCGATTAGACAAAGAATCGCTTTCATTACAGAGGATAGAAAATCTGAAGGATTAGTGTTAGATTTCTCAATTCGGGAAAATTTGGCTTTAACGAATTTAGAAAGTCTTTCAAAGGGGAGTGTCGTAAGTAACGAACTAGAACAACAGTTTACGGCGGACATGATGAAGCTTCTTAATGTGAAAGCATCTAGTGGAGAGCAAGCGGTAAAATCTCTTTCTGGTGGAAATCAGCAAAAGGTTGTAATTGCAAAATGGCTAGGTATCCACCCGCAGTTACTCATTTTAGATGAGCCAACAAGGGGTGTTGATGTTGGAGCAAAAAAAGAAATTTACTCTATTATGAATAAGCTTACCGAAGAAGGAGATGCCGTTATTATGGTATCATCTGAGCTTCCAGAAGTTTTAGGGATGAGTGATCGCGTTCTTGTTATTCATGAAGGAAAAGTCGGCGGCATTTTAGAGAAAGATGAGGCATCACAAGAGTCTATTATGGCACTAGCTACAGGGGGAGAGTAAGGATGGCTAAGAAGGGGAATGTATTACAACAACTTGGGTCTTTAATTGGACTAGCGCTAATTATTGTAGTAATTACGGCTTTAAATCCAGCGTTTATTGAAATTCCAAATTTATTTAATATACTGCGTCAAGTATCGATTAATGCGCTTATTGCATTCGGAATGACCTTTGTAATTTTAACAGGGGGTATTGACTTATCGGTAGGTTCTATTTTAGCATTATCAAGTGCACTTGTTGCTGGAATGATGGCAAGTGGCATGGACCCGTTCCTTGCGATGGCAGTTGGATTATTAGCTGGTCTTGTAATGGGAATTGTAAACGGTATCATCATAGCGAAGGGAAAAGTAGCTCCATTTATTGCGACTTTAGCAACAATGACTATTTTTCGCGGGTTGACGCTTGTTTATATGGACGGACGTCCGATCACTGGTCTTGGTGATCATTTAATGTTCCAAATGTTTGGCCGCGGTTATTTTCTTGGTATTCCAGTACCAGCTGTTACAATGATGATCGCTTTCGCAGTGCTGTACTTCATTTTGAAGAAAACGACATTTGGTCGCCGTACATTTGCAATTGGTGGAAATGAAGAAGCAGCAGCATTATCAGGTATTAATGTTACGAGAATTAAAGTAATGATTTACGGTCTTTCCGGAATTTTGGCAGCGCTTGCAGGTATTGTCTTAACATCACGACTAGATTCTGCACAGCCGACTGCAGGTACTTCTTACGAATTAGATGCAATTGCAGCAGTTGTATTAGGTGGAACTAGTCTTTCTGGGGGAAGAGGATGGATTGTTGGTACATTCATCGGTGTACTTATTATCGGTGTACTAAATAACGGTTTAAATTTATTAGGTGTATCTTCTTTCTTCCAACAAGTTGTAAAAGGACTTGTAATCTTACTAGCTGTATTAATTGATCGCCGAAAAGAAGCGTAATGGAGGGACAGTTCATGAAGAAATGGTTACTTATACTCGTTGCATGTATTATGGTCATTACTGCTGGTTGTTCAATGGAACCACCAGAATGGGCAAAGGATTCTAGCGATAAAGGTCGAAATAAAACTATTAAAGTTGGATTCTCTGTTTCAACTTTAAATAATCCCTTCTTTGTAACTTTGAAAAAAGGTGCAGAAAAGAAAGCGAAAGATAGTGGCATCGAATTGATTGCTGTTGATGCACAAAATGATGCAGCAAAGCAAACAAATGATGTTGAAGATTTAATTCAAAAAGGTGTCGATGTAGTTGTTATTAATCCAACTGATTCAGATGCTGTTGCTTCAGCAGTAAGTGCAGCAAATGCAGCGAATGTTCCTGTTATTACAGTAGACCGCGTTGCAAATTCAGGTAAAGTTGTTTCTCACATTGCCTCTAATAACATTGAAGGTGGTCAAATGGCTAGTGATTACATTCGTGAATTAGTTGGCGAAGGAGCAAACGTTGCTGAATTAGAAGGAATCCCTGGATCTTCTGCTGCTCGTGAGCGTGGGAAAGGATTCCATAACGTAGCGGATAAATCTTTAAAAGTAGTTGCTAAACAAGCGGCTGATTTTGATAGAGCAAAAGGATTATCTGTTATGGAAAACATTTTGCAAGCGAATAGCGACATTAAAGCGGTGTTTGCCCATAACGACGAAATGGCATTAGGGGCACTTGAAGCATTGAAGTCTGCTGGAAAAACAGATGTAGTCGTTGTTGGATTTGATGCAACAGAAGATGCTGTGAAAGCGGTTAACGATGGGCGTATGGCTGCAACAGTCGCTCAAAAACCGGAATTAATCGGAGAGAAGGCGATGCAAACAGCAAAAGAGATCACGCAAGGTAAAAAAGTGGACAAATCTATTCCGATTGAATTAGAGCTTATTAAGAAAAATAAATAAATATAAAATGAAAATTAGGAAGGAAGAATAACAAATGAAATTCTTTATTGATACAGCAAACATTAACGAAATTAAAGAGGCAAATGCATTAGGCGTATTAGCTGGAGTAACGACAAATCCATCACTTGTAGCAAAAGAAGGCGTAGACTTCCACGAGCGCATTCGTGAAATTTGCAGCGTTGTAGAAGGACCTGTAAGTGCAGAAGTAATTAGCTTAGAAGCAGATAAAATGATCGAAGAAGGAAAAGAGTTAGCGAAAATTGCTCCAAACGTTGTTGTAAAAGTTCCAATGACAACAGAAGGTTTAAAAGCAGTAAAAGCGTTCTCTGACTTAGGAATTCGTACAAACGTTACATTAGTGTTCTCAGCAGTTCAAGCATTACTTGCAGCTCGTGCTGGTGCAACATACGTTTCACCATTCTTAGGTCGCTTAGACGATATCGGTCATAACGGTATGGACTTAATTCGCCAAATCGCAGAAATCTTTGCAATTCATGGCATCGAAACAGAAATTATCGCAGCATCTGTACGTCACAGTGTTCACGTAACTGACGCAGCATTAAACGGTGCACATATTGCAACAATCCCAGCAAACGTAATTGCTTCATTAGTGAAGCATCCATTAACAGATCAAGGAATTGAGAAATTCTTAGCTGATTGGGAAAAAACACAAGAGAAATAATAGAAAATCAAGAATCCTAGTTTAATTGACTAGGATTCTTTTTTTATTTAAAAGAATTTTCATGCAATTTTGCATATTGTCTTTTAAATTTGTTATATAAACTATTTAATATATACAAATCACTCTTTATTTTTCATATTTTGATATAGACAGATAGAGAGTCTGACCAGAAAACTGGAGGGCATGATTCTATAACAGAAAGCTTAATGTTTATAGAATTATGCCTTTTTATCCCGCATTAACGGTCAGTAAGACTCCCACCTCAAAATTCAGCTGGGGCAAAGAAGTTAGGTGGGGAATCAACTGCCCGTAAATGCCCGATTGGTTCAACTAATAATCAGTGGGGATGAACAAACTCCCCACTGATTAAAGTTTCACTTTATATAGGGAGGGCAGAAAGTAGAGCTTTTGATTTAAATGCACTTATTTATCCCACTTTATCTGAATTTTAAGTTTTATAAAAGGAGAGAAATGAAATGAGAAGAAAAGCGCCATTTAAAGTGTTATCGTCATTAGCAATTGCGGCAATTATCGGATGCACATCTGTAATGAGTGCCCCATTAGTATACGCAGAAACACCAGCAAAAGAGAAGGAAAATGTGTCTACAACACCAATTGATTACAATTTAATTCAAGAAGATCGTCTAGCGGAAGCGCTGAAAGAAAGAGGAGAAATTAGTCCAGCATCTTCTAAAGAAGAGACGAAAAAGGCTGTAGAGAAATATATTGAAAAGAAACAAGGGGACCAGGCAAATAAAGAAATTCTTCCAGCTGATACTGCTAAAGAGGCATCTGATTTCGTGAAAAAAATAAAAGAGAAAAAAATGGAAGAAAAGGAAAAGGTAAAGAAACCTGAAAAAAACGTTAGCCCTGAGCAAAAGCCTGAACCAAATAAAAAACAATTGAATGGGCAAGTTCCAACATCTAAAGCAAAGCAAGCGCCGTATAAGGGATCTGTTCGAACGGATAAGGTATTAGTGTTACTTGTTGAATTTAGTGATTATAAACATAATAATATTGATCAAACACCAGGGTATATGTATTCGAATGACTTTAGTAGAGAGCATTATCAAAAGATGTTATTTGGTAATGAACCATATACGTTATTTGATGGTTCGAAAGTAAAAACATTTAAACAATATTACGAAGAGCAGTCTGGCGGTAGTTATACGACAGATGGATATGTAACGGAGTGGCTAACAGTTCCAGGAAAAGCATCTGATTATGGAGCTGATGGTAGCAGTGGTCATGATAACAAAGGTCCAAAAGGCGCACGTGATTTAGTGAAAGAAGCTTTACATGCAGCTGCTGAGAAAGGATTAGATTTATCTCAGTTTGATCAGTTTGATAGATATGATACAAACGGGGATGGGAATCAAAATGAACCTGACGGTGTAATTGATCATTTAATGGTAATCCATGCTGGTGTTGGTCAAGAAGCTGGTGGAGGTAAATTAGGTGATGATGCCATTTGGTCACATCGTTCAAAATTAGCAATAGATCCAGTAGCAATTGAAGGGACAAAATCAAAGGTAGATTACTTTGGTGGCAAAGTAGCAGCACATGATTACACAATTGAACCAGAAGATGGAGCAGTAGGTGTATTTGCGCATGAATTTGGACATGATCTTGGCTTACCAGATGAATATGATACGAAATATACTGGAACTGGTTCACCTGTCGAAGCTTGGTCATTAATGAGTGGAGGTAGTTGGACAGGGAAAATTGCAGGAACAGAGCCAACTAGTTTTTCACCACAAAATAAAGATTTCTTACAAAAGAATATGGGGGGCAACTGGGCAAAAATTTTAGAAGTAGATTACGATAAAATTAAGAGTGGGGTAGGAGTTCCTACATATATTGATCAAAGTGTTACGAAATCAAATCGTCCAGGTGTTGTACGTGTTAACTTACCAGGCAAAAGTGTTGAAACAATTAAACCGGAGTTTGGAAAGCATGCATATTATAGTACAAGAGGCGATGATATGCATACAACATTAGAAACACCGTTCTTTGATTTAACAAAAGGAACAAATGCAAAGTTTGATTATAAAGCAAATTATGAGTTAGAAGCAGAGTGCGATTTTGTTGAAGTGCATGCAGTAACAGAAGATGGAACGAAAACATTAATTGATAGACTTGGAGAAAAAGTAGTCCAAGGAGATAAAGATACAACAGATGGGAAATGGATTGATAAGTCATACGATTTAAGTCAATTTAAAGGGAAAAAGGTAAAACTGCAATTCGATTATATTACAGATCCAGCAGTAACGTATAAAGGTTTCGCGATGGATAATGTAAATGTAACAGTTGATGGACAAGTAGTGTTTTCTGATGATGCAGAAGGAACATCAAAAATGCGGTTAAATGGATTCGTTGTTTCTGATGGAACAGAGAAAAAAGCTCATTATTACTACTTAGAGTGGAGAAACTATGCGGGATCAGATAATGGATTAAAAGCCGGAAAAGGTCCAGTGTATAATACAGGTCTTGTCGTTTGGTATGCAGATGATAGCTTTAAAGATAACTGGGTTGGGGTGCATCCAGGTGAAGGGTTCCTTGGTGTTGTAGATTCGCATCCAGAGGCACTTGTTGGCAATTTAAACGGAAAACCAACTTACGGTAATACAGGTATGCAAATTGCAGACGCAGCATTTTCATTTGATCAAACACCAGCATGGAGTGTAAATTCATTAACACGTGGACAGTTTAACTATTCTGGATTACAAGGCGTTACAACTTTTGATGATTCAAAAGTATATAGTAACAACCAAATTGCAGACGCAGGAAGAAAAGTTCCGAATCTTGGACTTAAATTCCAAGTTGTTGGACAGGCAGATGATAAATCAGCAGGCGCTGTTTGGATTAAACGTTAATAACAGAAAAGCACATTCTTCATATGAAGAATGTGCTTTTGAATTTGTACAGTAAGTTATTATTTTAGCTTATGTAATACAAGTGTCTGTTTATATGTAGTGTATCAAATTATGTAGGGAAAGGAAATATTTCCGAGGAAATTGTCGAAGTATCGTTGGTATTGATACACTTTTTTTGTAAAAGAAGAACTGTAGTATTGCCATTACAGTTTAATTTATTTACATTGTTACTTGGCTATACACAAAAGTAATATATTCGGCAATAAAAGAGCGCTACTTGGATAGTGCTCTTTTTTATGAATAGAAAGGAGTGAGTAAAATGAAAGAAGTAATTGAATGTCCACAGTGTGAAGGGAATATTACTGCGCAACATATTGTGGATCTCCCGCATCCTTTTTCATTCAGGTGTCCACATTGTAAAGTGAGGCTAAAAGAAATGAGGATCACACCGTGCTTAATATTAGCAGCAATTTGTATAATCCCACTGTTTATTATAATTGGAGAGAGTATTAAGGAATTATTAGTAAAGTATTTTTCTATTATAGACGATGTACCAACTGTACTTATTTTCTTCTTGTTTTGTTATCCATTGTATTATCTCTATGAAAAATATAATGCCATATTGTTTATTAAATACGGCTTCTTGAAAGTTAAAAGTTGAATAGAAGTTTATCATTAAAAAAAGACAATGATGGAATTATCCTATCATTGTCTTTTTTACTTTGTCTCTGCCTTTTACTTTGCTTCTTACATAAATCATTCCGGCAAATGTTAATAAGAATGCAGTTCCGATAACAAAGCTGACGCTAGGGGATGCCCCGATTGCTCCAACTGTAAAGGATCCAGCAACAACGCCTAATGAGAAGAAAGCATAAAACAATCCGAACGCTTTTCCGCGTTTATCATCTGTCGTATTTTCAACAAGTAATGCGTTTATCGATGGGAAAAGGATAGCGAATCCAATGCCATAAATCATCATAACGAGAAAGAGCATGCCTTTTGTTGCGAATAATCCAAGTAAAGATAATGCTAATGCCATTACTGCAATACCAATTAACATTAGTTTTGAACGATTAAATCGATCGTAAATACGATTTGTTGGCAGTAAGAAGAAGAGGATAGCGGTAATGCCGAATACACTTAACATCATGCCTGTTGTAGATGCTTTAAGGGCTAATGCTTCAACCTTTACTGGTAACATATAAGTGACAATTCCTTGTGAAAACATGAGTGTGAAAGCACCAATATATGCCTGTAATAACGGTTCTGATTTCAATAGTTCAAACATATCTTCTTTGTTCATCATTTGTGTTCTTGAAGTATCTTTTCTTGATACGTTATTTGGTAAGAAGAAGAGAGATACAATTGTACCAAGAACCATTAAAATAGAAATGGTAATGAACACCCACTCTATACCGGCAGTTGCTTTCATAATTCCGCTAAAAGCAGGTCCTACAATTGCCGCTGTTCCAACAGCAGCACCAGACAGAGCCATTGCCTTACCTTGTCTTGCTGCATTTGTTTGTTTGGATAAAAACGTAAAGGCAGCAGGAATTAAAAATCCATCACTAAAGCCATGCATAAAGCGCACAACTAATAGTTGCTCACCACTTTGAACAACAGTGTATAACAAGACTATGAAACTCGTAAGTCCCATGCTTATATAAAGTATTTTTTTTGCACCAAATTTATCGACAGCAGCGCCAGCAATAATATTACCGATCATATTAGCGAATGAGTACATGCCGACAACTAGCCCAATAATAAGAGGGGATCCTCCAAGACTTTGAGCGAACGTACTCATAATAGGTAATTGTGAAAATGTATCTAGAAACGCTACGATAACAATAAAGTAAATAAAATATTTCAAGCGATATTCACCTCTCCTATGCTATTATGGCATAATGCTAATTTCAACCGCAATGAAATTGAATTAACAGATGTGGAAAAAAGTACAAAGTGACAAAATATTGAACGTTATTTGTTAAAAATCAGTGGAAATGAGATTGTTTTTTTGAAATATATGGATAGAAGTATTATAATAGATTTGTAAACTTCACCAGGTTAAGTATATACATAGAGAGGGATGTATAAAATGAAAGCATTACTTTGGCATAATCAACGTGATGTAAGAGTAGAAGAAGTACCAGAACCAACTGTAAAACCAGGAGCAGTTAAGATTAAAGTGAAATGGTGTGGTATCTGCGGGACAGACCTGCATGAATATTTAGCAGGACCTATTTTTATTCCGACAGAAGAGCATCCATTAACACATGTAAAAGCACCGGTTATTTTAGGTCATGAGTTTAGCGGTGAGGTAGTTGAAATCGGTGAAGGCGTTACATCTCATAAAGTGGGAGACCGCGTCGTTGTAGAACCAATTTATTCTTGTGGTAAATGTGAAGCTTGTAAACATGGACATTACAATGTTTGTGAACAACTTGTTTTCCACGGTCTTGGCGGAGAAGGCGGCGGTTTCTCTGAATATACAGTAGTACCAGAAGATATGGTTCACCATATTCCAGATGAAATGACATATGAACAAGGTGCACTTGTAGAACCAGCAGCTGTAGCAGTTCATGCAGTACGTCAAAGTAAATTAAAAGAAGGGGAAGCTGTAGCAGTATTTGGTTGTGGTCCAATTGGACTTCTTGTTATCCAAGCAGCTAAAGCAGCAGGAGCAACTCCTGTTATTGCAGTCGAGCTTTCTAAAGAACGTCAAGAGTTAGCAAAATTAGCAGGTGCGGATTACGTATTAAATCCAGCTACTCAAGATGTATTAGCAGAAATTCGTAACTTAACAAATGGTTTAGGTGTAAATGTGAGCTTTGAAGTAACAGGTGTTGAAGTAGTACTTCGTCAAGCAATTGAAAGCACAAGCTTTGAAGGACAAACTGTAATTGTTAGTGTATGGGAAAAAGACGCAACAATTACTCCAAATAATCTTGTACTAAAAGAAAAAGAAGTGGTTGGTATTTTAGGATACCGTCATATCTTCCCAGCTGTTATTAAATTAATTAGCTCTGGTCAAATTCAAGCAGAGAAATTAATTACGAAAAAAATCACAGTAGATCAAGTTGTTGAAGAAGGATTTGAAGCACTTGTAAAAGATAAAACACAAGTGAAAATTCTTGTTTCACCTAAATAATATAGAATAGTAAAAAGTAGCTCTTTTCTAGAAATAGAAGAGGGCTACTTTTTTTCTGTACAGAAAGGTGATAGACTTTCCTGTAACTACAGGTATTTTGTTTGGAAGGGGAAGTCTCATGCTTTCATTTATGTTGACATTGAAACGAATGCTAAAAGCTTGTTTACGAGCGTGGAAAGATAAAGAATTTCAAGTATTATTCGTATTAACATTTTTAACATTAACATCTGGTACGATTTTTTATAGTACAGTTGAAGAATTACGTCCTCTTGATGCTTTGTATTTTAGCGTTGTGACGCTGACGACTGTCGGTGATGCGAATTTTAGCCCGCAAACTGATTTTGGGAAGATATTTACAATCTTATACATATTTATTGGGATTGGATTAGTATTTGGATTTATTCATAAGTTGGCAGTTAATGTACAACTGCCGAGTATATTATCGAATAGAAAAAAAGAGTAAAGCATGTGGGTGCTTTACTCTTTTTTTACATTAGTTTAGATAAGCCTTAATAATAGTTTATTAAAATGAAAGTGTATTCATTCATTATATTCACTGTGTATAAAGTTATAATGATATGAACATTTGCATATTTTGATTTAGTAATAGAAATTTCATGAAAGGTGGGATATTCTAGTCATAGGTTAACCGGATGACATCATAGGATCCTAACAAAAAGTTTACAATAATTCGATTATAAAATGGAGGATTTCAGATGAAAAAGAAAGTACTTGCTTTAGCAGCAGCTATTACAGTAGTAGCTCCTTTACAAAGCGTTGCATTTGCTTATGAAAACGATGGGGGAAGTAAAATAAAAATAGTTCACCGCTGGTCTGCTGAAGATAAACATAAAGAAGGCGTAAATTCTCATTTATGGATTGTAAACCGTGCGATTGATATTATGTCTCGCAATACAACACTTGTAAAACAAGATCGAGTTGCACAATTAAATGAATGGCGTACGGAGTTAGAGAACGGTATTTATGCTGCTGACTATGAAAATCCTTATTATGATAATAGCACATTTGCTTCACATTTCTATGATCCAGACAATGGAAAAACATATATTCCATTTGCAAAGCAGGCAAAAGAAACTGGCGCTAAATATTTTAAATTAGCTGGTGAATCATATAAAAATAAAGATATGAAACAAGCATTCTTCTATTTAGGATTATCTCTTCATTATTTAGGAGATGTAAACCAACCGATGCATGCAGCAAACTTTACAAATCTTTCGTATCCACAAGGATTCCATTCTAAATATGAAAACTTTGTAGATACGATAAAAGATAATTATAAAGTGACGGATGGAAATGGATATTGGAACTGGAAAGGTACAAATCCAGAAGAGTGGATTCATGGAGCGGCAGTAGTAGCGAAACAAGATTACTCTGGAATTGTAAATGATAATACGAAAGATTGGTTCGTAAAAGCAGCTGTGTCACAAGAATATGCAGATAAATGGCGCGCTGAAGTTACGCCAATGACAGGTAAGCGATTAATGGATGCACAACGTGTTACTGCTGGATACATTCAGCTTTGGTTTGATACGTACGGAGATCGTTAAGTATTTAAAAAAGGTCAAATCTCACAATAGAGTATTTGACCTTTTTATCAATTTAGCCAAGAAGACTCCTTCCTCAAGGAGCGTGAAGGGCGTAGCCCAGCGAGTAGGTGGGAGATGAATTGGCTTCGAACAAGAGATGGCAGGAAGTCATCTTAATTGTTCGACATATGTAAAGTGTTACCGGATAATTTGTCATAATCACTTAACTAACTATCGAATGTGCGTTTGGTATATAATGGAAATATATCGAAATGGAGGTGAAATGAAGGATGATCAATAAAGCGTATAAATTTCGTATCTATCCAAATAAAGCACAAGCGATCCTGATCAATAAAACGATTGGTTGTTCTCGTTTTGTATTCAATCACTTCCTATCTCTATGGGATAATGCATACAAAGAAACAGGAAAAGGTTTGACATATGGTACATGCTCTGCCAAACTTCCTGCCATGAAGAAAGAGTTTGTTTGGCTAAAAGAAGTGGATAGTATTGCTATTCAATCGTCTGTTCGCAACCTTGTGGATGCTTATACACGCTTTTTTAAAAAACAAAACAGTGCCCCGCGTTTCAAATCTAAAAAGAACAACGTACAATCTTATACCACAAAACAAACAAATGAAAACATTGCTGTTGTCGGAAACAAAATGAAATTGCCGAAACTAGGTCTTGTTCGATTTGCCAAAAGTCGTGAAGTAAAGGGACGTATTTTAAATGCTACGGTTAGACGGAACCCTTCTGGCAGATACTTTGTGTCATTGTTAGTTGAAACAGAAGTGCAAGAACTTCCGAAAACACATTCTTATATTGGAATGGATGTAGGATTAAAAGATTTCGCCATTTTGTCAGATGGAACAACCTATAAAAACCCTAAATTTTTTCGCTCATTGGAAGAGAAGTTGGCAAAAGCACAGCGCGTTCTTTCTAGAAGAATGAAAGGATCTTCTCGCTGGAATAAACAACGAGTAAGGGTAGCTAGAATTCATGAATACATAGCTAATGCTAGAAAAGATTACTTGGACAAAATCTCAACTGAAATCATCAAAAACCACGATGTTATCGGTATAGAAGATTTGCAAGTATCGAATATGTTAAAAAATCATAAGTTAGCAAAAGCGATTAGTGAAGTATCTTGGTCACAATTTAGAACGTTGCTAGAATACAAGGCAAAATGGTATGGAAAACAAGTCATTCTGGTATCCAAAACATTTGCTTCAAGCCAATTATGTTCTTGTTGTGGGTATCAAAATAAAGACGTTAAGAATCTAAATCTTCGTGAATGGGATTGTCCTGAGTGCAATTGTCATCACGACAGAGATATTAACGCAAGTATCAATCTTAAAAATGAAGCTTTAAGGCTTCTAACCGTAGGAACTACGGGGATAGCCTAATGAATTAGAAGCCATTAGGCTTCTGTACTTAGGAATCTCCCACTTCAAACAGTCCGTAAGGACGTTAAGTGGTGAGTAGTTCAATACTATACACATGGAGGTATGGAACGTGAAAGGTAAATTGCTAAAAGGTGTACTTAGCTTTGGGATTGGTTTAGGAGTTTTATACGGAGGATCCTCAGCTCAAGCAGATACGTCTACAGATCAAAACAATACTTTGAAAGTGATGACGCATAACGTGTACATGCTATCAACTAACTTATATCCGAATTGGGGACAAAGTGAGCGTGCTGATTTAATTGGGGCGGCAGATTATATTAAGAATCAAGACGTTGTTATATTAAATGAAGTGTTTGATAATAGTGCTTCAGATCGCCTTTTAGGAAATTTGAAGAAAGAATACCCAAATCAAACAGCTGTATTAGGTCGTAGCAACGGAAATGAATGGGATAAAACGTTAGGTAGCTATTCATCTGCAACTCCTGAAGATGGAGGCGTTGCAATCGTTAGCAAATGGCCGATCGTTGAAAAGGTTCAATATGTATTTGCAAATGGATGTGGACCAGATAATTTATCGAATAAAGGATTTGTATACACGAAAATTAAGAAAAATGATCGTTTCGTTCATGTAATTGGGACGCATTTGCAGGCTGAAGATAGTATGTGCGGAAAAACTTCACCTGCATCTGTACGTACAAACCAGTTAAAAGAAATTCAAGATTTTATTAAAAATAAAAATATACCAAATGACGAGTACGTCCTATTTGGTGGTGATATGAATGTGAATAAAATAAATGCTGAGAACAATAGTGACTCAGAATACGCATCAATGTTCAAAACATTGCACGCTTCTATTCCATCTTATACAGGACATACAGCAACTTGGGATGCGACGACAAACAGTATTGCAAAATATAATTTCCCTGATAGCCCTGCCGAGTATTTAGATTATATTATTGCAAGTAAAGACCATGCGAACCCGTCATTTGTAGAGAATAAAGTGTTACAACCGAAATCTCCACAGTGGACTGTTACATCATGGCTCAAAAAATATACGTATGATGATTATTCTGATCATTATCCAGTAGCAGCAACTATTTCTATGAAGTAGTCCTAAAAAAGTTTCTTCTTAAATAGGAAGAAACTTTTTTATTTTGTAGAGGAGATTCCAACTTTCTTTCCAATATGTATAAGACATATAGAGAAGAGGAGAGAAAAAATGTGGATCGAGGAATTTTTAAAGAAGTTCCATTACCGTGTGCATTTTTGGATGAAGTAGCTTTAGATAGAAATATTCAATTGATTATAGAATTAAGTGGCAATAAGAAGATTCGTATAGCGAGTAAATCGTTACGTTCTGTTCCGGTTATGCAAAAGATTTTAGCTGCAAATGAACGATTTCAAGGTATTATGTGTTTTTCACCTAGGGAAGCTTTATTTTTAATTGAACAAGGATTCAATGATTTATTGCTCGGATATCCTGCTTATGATGAAAGAGCGTTACATGAAATAAGTTTGCTAACAAAGCAAGGGCTCATTATAACTTGTATGGTGGATTGTGAAGATCATATTGTTTATTTAGAAAAAATTGCCGAGAAGTCTAAAGGATGTTTTCGTGTTTGCTTAGATATTGATATGAGTAGTCGTTTTTTTAAGTTCCATTTTGGGGTCAAAAGATCACCGGTAAAAGATGTGCAAGGTGCTTTGAAAATAGTAAAAAGGTTGAAAGAATCATCATTTTTAATACTAGATGGTGTAATGGGATATGAAGCCCAAATTGCTGGGGTAGGAGATCACATACCGAATCAACGAGCGAAAAGTAAAGTGATTTCATATTTAAAGAAGAAATCAGTGTTAGAAGTTAAAGAAAGAAGAGGACATATCGTAAAAGAAATACAAAATCTAGGTATTGAACTAAGGTTTGTAAATGGGGGAGGCACAGGAAGTATAAAAACAACTGAGCAAGATCATTCAGTTTCAGAGATTACAATAGGTTCGGCTTTTTATGCCCCGAAGCTGTTTGATTATTATAAAGAGGTGCAATTTCATCCAGCTGTCGGATTTGCTTTACCAGTTGTGCGTAAACCAGCACCAACAATTTACACTTGTTTAGGTGGTGGATATATTGCCTCAGGCGCAATTGGGAAAGATAAAGAACCTGAGATTTGGAGGCCGAATGGTGCAAAACTATTAGCTTTAGAAGGCGCTGGTGAAGTGCAAACACCGATTTTTTATAACGGTGAGGAACGAGTAGAGATAGGAGATTCTATCTTATTTCGTCATAGTAAAGCTGGCGAGTTATGCGAGCGGTTTCCGTTTTTATATCGTGTGAAAGAAGGAGAGATTATTGGGAAGTATTCAACATATCGGGGGGATGGCCAATGCTTTCTATAAAGGGACAAAAATGGAGAAATTGGACAGGGAATGTAGAAGGAACACCGCATTATACGATGTATCCAGAAAGTATACAAGATGTAGTAGAAGTTGTAGAGCTTGCACGAAAAGAAGGGAAGAAAATTCGCGTTGTCGGTTCAGGACACTCGTTTACACCTCTTGTGAAAACGGAAGAAATTTTAGTTTCTTTAGATGAATTGAAGGGAATTGTGAATATTGATACGGAAGAAATGGTTGCCGAAGTATGGGCAGGAACAAAGTTACATGAGCTAGGGAAGTTACTTGAGGAAAAAGGTTATGCGCAAGAAAATTTAGGGGATATTGATTCGCAATCTATCGCAGGAGCAATTAGTACGGGGACGCATGGAACGGGTATTACCTTTGGAAGTTTATCAACACAAGTTATAGAGATTACGGCAGTTTTATCTACAGGTGAGACTATAGTTTGTTCGGAAACGGAGAATGTAGAATATTGGAGGGCCTTTCAGTTGTCACTTGGGATGCTAGGTATCATTGTAAGGATAAAATTGAAAGTTATCAGGGCGTATTCACTTGTGTATGAAAGTGAAAAACAAGCATTATCTACTGTAATGAACAAATTAGAAGAATATAAGAAGAATCGCCACTTTGAATTCTTTGTTTTTCCTTATTCAGATGAAGTGCAAGTGAAAATTACAAACGAAACAACGGGTAAAAAAAGTGATTTGAAATGGCATAGACTAAAGGTAGAGTTACTTGAAAATAAGATGTTCTCTTTGTTATCTAAAGGATGTAAATGGTTTCCTTCTATAAGTAAAGGAGTAAGTCGATTATCGGCTAAAGCTGTACCGAATACAAAAATAATTGGTCCGAGTTATGAAGTATTTGCTACATCGCGTGCGGTTCCATTTTATGAAATGGAGTATAGTGTTCCTTCAAAGTATATGCAGGCCGTTGTAGAAGAAATTTCAAACCTTATTGAAAAGAAAAAGTATAAAGTGCACTTCCCAATTGAATGCCGTTATGTGAAAAGGGATGATATATGGCTCAGTCCAGCGTATGGAAGAGATTCTGCGTATATAGCTGTTCATATGTATAAAGGTATGAAGTATGCTGCTTATTTTGGTGAGGTGGAGAAAATTTTTCTAAAGTATGAAGGACGCCCGCATTGGGGAAAAATGCATACGTTAACGTACGAAAAATTACAAAATATATATCCAGAATTGCATTCGTTTCTAAAGGTGAGGAAATTATTAGATGAAGCAGAAATGTTTTCAAATCCTTACACAGAAAAGTTATTTACGATTATGAAAAAAAGCTGACAAAGTATTACTTGTCAGCTTTTTTTAGTACGATCGCATTTCTTGTTTGACTAATTCGCTCGTAAAATAGTAACTTATCACGACTAAATACATGTAATAAAACATGAATAATAAATAGACCGTTAATTACGAGTTGGAATAATAATATAACTATTAATACTAAAGGTTCTTTAAGATTTAAGATAGAGCTACTAGAAAGAATATAATTGATTCCACCTAAAACGAAATAGAATATACCATAACGGATGAATAGTTCCTTCAACGTAATACGATCTGATTGTCCTTTCACGTAAATACGAAGCAATGCTTTACCGATTGTCTTTCCATTCGTAAAGTATGGAATGATAATAAAGTAAATAAAGATCGAACACGTTATGAAAATGAGTTCGTATATGTTCGTGTAAGATTGAATATTAGAAACAAAGAAAGAATTTCCTTTGTTTTTAATGACAGGTACAACGATGGATAAGAAAATCCAATCAATTTGCATCGCGATAAAGCGACGAACGAATCCGACTGGTTTCGTTTCCAAATCAATATGACTATCTAATTCGCTTGCTTTCGGAAGGAAGTACGTAAAAATTGGTGCAATGATAAAGCCGATTACGCCGCCTAATGTATTTAAAAACAGATCATCTATATCAAATAAGCGGTACGCACAATTGTATATACCGTATAGTCCAGTCACTTGTGTTAGCTCGAAAAAGAGTGAAAGACAAAAAGAAATACAAATTGTTTGTAAGAAACTACGTCGGAAATAATACCGTAAGTAAATACCGAATGGAACGGTTAATAGAACGTTAAATGCTACTTGTAAAAACGCAGATTCTTTTAATAGGTAGAAATAAGTAGCTGGTTTCGTTAAAATTGCCGAAGTATGATTACTAATTTCTTGTATGAAATAAAATGGTGATAGTTGCATGTGTTGTGTATTAGCCGGTTGTAGGCTACAAGTATCATATGTTTGTGGCAACGGCAAAATCACAAGAAAATAGGCATTTAATAAGTAAAGCAATAATGAGTATAAAATAAATGAACGCCATTTATTTAAATAACCATACTTTCGATAATTAAATATTAAAAAAGGGATTAATAGAAACATTGCTAAAAAAGGAAATAAAATAAATGCTGTTTTTACAGGGAATAAATATGCAGTCAAAATGAAGCTCCTTTCAATGAAAATTCGTTTACCATTATAACGTTAAAAGAACCTTAAAACAAAATTAAAATATTTTGAAATAGAAAAAATTATAAATTTTAATAGAATTAAGTTATACTAAATTTAATATAAGGATATTATGATTATTATAAGTTGAAAGAGGGAACAAGATATGCGATATGAGCTTTTTTCTGTAAGTGGGAATCATATTACAACTTTTGAAAGTGCGTGGCGTTTTCAAGAGGGAGAACAGATTTTTGTTCATGATGATCAAATAAAACGAAATTTTATTATTATCCGCCTAACGCATGATGTATTTCAACAAAATAAACATGTTATTCGTTTGTATTGTCAAGAAAAGAAAGTATATGCATAAAAAAACGAGTCGTTCTAGTGTAATAGAATGACTCGCTTTTTGATTTGTACGTTTCACCTTATAAGAAAATAAGAGTAAGTACACCTACGATAATGCAATAGAAAGAGAAATATTTTAAATTTCCTTTTGCCATAATGTTCATAAACCATTTTAATGAAATATACGTCATGATAAATGTTGCGATAAATGCAACGATATATGGTACGAATAGTGTATCTAGATTTGGATCTTTTGCAATGTCTGTAATACTTAGTAATAAACCACCTAAGCTAACAGGGATATATAGTAAGAATGAGAAACGAAGAGCCGTTTCTTGCTTCATACCAAGTAACATCGCTGCTACGATTGTTGCACCTGATCGGCTTATTCCAGGAATTAGTGCGCAAGCTTGTGCTAGGCCGACAATAATTGCGTCTTTCATAGAAAGGTCGCCATCATTTTTACGTCCACGCAAGTTTCTAATAATCCAAAGACCGACAGCGGTAATAAGAAGGGAAATCCCAACCATTTTCACACCTTTTAAGTATTGATCGATGTAATCTTTAAATAAAACACCAATAACACCTGCTGGAATGGTCGCAATAACAAGGTAAATAATAAAGAAGAAATCTGATTTTGCATCTTCTGCTCTTGTAAATATATAAGATAGACCATTCTTCGTTAGACGAATTAAATCATTTCTATAAATAAGTAATACAGCTAATAATGAAGCTGAATTAACAAGTAGTTCAAAGCTAAACCCTTCGATTTTTAGTCCTAGCAAATGCTGTGCTAAAACGAGGTGACCACTTGAAGAAATCGGAATCGGTTCTGTTAGTCCTTGGAACAGACCAAGAATTAAATATTTTAAAATGTAGTAAAATTGTTCCATAATAACCTCCTTGTTTAATAGTCGAAAGAAACAACTTGTCCATTATAACAAAGATACGGATGAATATTGAGAAGAAATAAATATTCGAAATATAATAAAAATCCCTTATAGCAGTATAAGGGATTTTTATTATTAATGAGAAACTGCTGTTTCTTCAAGACTTTTCGTTAATTGAACATCGACTTTCTCAGCATCATGAATGTGATTCATAATAGTAGTATTTAACTTTTGGAACATTTGTTGTGTAGTAGCGAATTCTCGTAATATATCATCATTACAAGACTTTTGGTTTTCAATAGCTTTAATAACATTAGTAGCACCGTTTTGTAACGTTTGAATCATAATTAAAATATTTTCGATTCTAGCGTTTGTATCGGCACTCATTTCTACACCTTCATCGACTAAATGCAAATTATCTTTTGTATTATCGTATGCTTTTTCAATTTCTTCTTGAATTTTTTTCGTTAAGTTGCCAATGTTTTTTGTACTTTCAGCTGTACTTTCAGCTAATTTTCTTACTTCATTGGCAACGACAGCGAATCCTTTACCGTGTTCACCAGCACGTGCAGCTTCAATGCTTGCATTTAAAGCAAGTAAATTTGTTTGTGCTGCAATGTTTTGAATGACTTCTACAATTTGCTCGATTTCTTTTGAGCGTTCACTTAAATGATTCATACTATTAGACGTACGTTGAGATTGTTCGCCTAATTTGTTAATTACAATAAGTAAACGGTGAACAGATTCTTTTCCTTCATTAGAGCAGTCAATGATTTCTTCAATAGATTGAATTAAGCTTTGTTCTTTTTGTAACATTTCATTATTTAATTCATTGGAATGTGTCGTGCGTGTTGAAACATTTTCGAAACATGAGCTTAATTGTTGAACTAAATTTTGAAGTGTATTGTGCTGGTTATTTACAAGTTGATGCTCTTGAACAACGCTTTGTACACGATCGTGGATAGAAGAAATAGTCTCTTGTTGTTCGATATCCTTTTGTTTTAATTCTGCTTCTAGTTCTTGTATACGACTTTCTAATTGATCAATTTTATGTTGGAGTGATTTCTTTTGAGTAAACATATATTTATTTCAACCGCCTTTAGAAGTTATGTTTTCTCTATATTTGGATTTTAGCATCTTTTATAATTTTTAAATATAGGAATTGTTAAATATTTAAGAATCTATTACATTTTATGCATAATTCCCTTTTTTTCGTCATGAAAAATAAACTGTATTTAATGATATTGTAAACAAACTGTAAAATAAATCATGTATAACTGTATAAGAAGGGAGTCGGATTATGAACTATTTTAAGCGAATCAGTAGTCTAGTATTAGCAGGAATTATAAGTCTTTCTAGTACAGTCGCTGTTAAAGCAGAGTCAAACGACGAGAAACTTAACAACATGCAACAGCAATTGCAGCAAAACGATGCAGAAATGCAAAAGAAAGAGCAAGAGAAGCAAGCTGTTAGTAAAGAAATTCAAGGTATCGAAAACGAACTACATAATTTAAATAATACAATTGCAAAAAATAAAGAGGATCAAGCTGCTATTCAACGTAAAATCGATGAAACACATAAGCAGATTGAACAAAAAAAGAACGAAATTGTCGTTTTAGAGGATAAAGTCCTTGCTCGTAAGGATATTATGAGAAAACGTATGGTTTCTGTTCAAAACAGTTCAAATACAAGTTTAGTAGTAGAAGTTGTAGTAGAGTCAAAGAACTTTGCAGACTTCTTACAACGTATGAACGCAGTTTCTACTATTCTAGAAGCTGATAAAGAAATTTTACGTCTACAAGAACAAGATCTTCGTCAAATTGAAGAAGATAAGAAAACAATTGACGAGAAAGAAGCATCTTTAGTAGTAGACAAACAAAAATTAGCAAAAGCACAAGCTGAACTGCAAGATAACTTGAAAAAGCGTCAAGCTAACTTACAAACAGTTCAAGCTAAATATAATCAGGTTGCAAGCCAACTTAATTTAGCAGCAGAAGAAAAAGCTAAAATTGAGTCAAATATGAAGGCAGTACAAGAAACAATTGCTCGTGAACAAGAAGCAGCAAGAATTGCAGCAGAAGAACGTGCAAAAGCAGAAGCAGCTGCAAAGGCTGAGCAAGAAGCTTTAGCGAAAGCACAAGCAGAAATTGCTGAAAAGCAAAAGCAAGAGAAAGCTAGTAAACCAGCTGAACCAGTTGCTAATAATAATTCGAAGGTAGAACCTCCACAACCTGAACCATCTCCTAAGCCAACTGCTGGTGGGAAAGAAATTTATGTAGAAGCTACAGCTTATACAGCTGATCCAGCGGAAAATGGTTATGCACCAGGTCAACAAGTATTCTCTGCATGGGGACCAGGTGGTAAAGGTTATAATCTAACTGCAAACCCAGGAATGAAATTAATTGCTGTAGATCCAAATGTTATTCCATTAGGTAAAACTGTAAATGTTGAAGGTTATGGAGTAGCAATTGCAGCCGATACTGGTGGAGCTATTAAGGGGCATAGAATTGATGTTTTAATGCCAGATAAAGGTTCATCAAGTAGTTGGGGCAGAAGAACAGTTAAAGTTACAATTTTAAACTAACACGTAATCCAACTTTACAATATGTAAAGTTGGATTTTTTTGTAAAAATAATGTTAAGTTGAGTTTACATTTTGTTAAGGATAGCATACAATGGTGGTGAGAGGTGGTAAATTTGACCATTTTAAATAGAGTGAAGGAATTAAGAGCTCGATTTAATTTTTCGCAAAGTGTATTAGCAGAAAAGGTTGGAGTGACGAGACAAACAATCGCGGCAATTGAAAAAGGGGATTATGTTCCTTCATTGTTATTAGCGCTTACGATTTGCGATGTGTTCGAGCTCAAGATGGAAGATGTGTTTGTTTTAAATAAGGAGGGGGAAGAGGATGAATAGACTTGTATTTTCCTATATGTTGAATGTACTCTTAATGGTATTAGCAGGTTGGGCATTTATTGAGTTGTATTATTTTACTATCGAAGTTGCTAACTTTATTCAAACGAAGAGGGTACCATTTGAAGTTTCGGTGAGTTTAATGCCAATAGGATTGCTTTTAATATTTGGTATTGTATCGACTGTTCTTTATAAAATTCAAAAGAAAAAATATAAAGAGCTATCATATTGGATGTTTCCACTATTATTTCCTCAAGAAGACGAGCGGGAAAAGGCGATTACAGAAAAGGCTTGTCGTACTACATTTATGTCACTATGGTACGTGTTGCCTTGTGCGGTTGGTTTTTTAACGCTTTCTCCAATTGCTAATCTATATGTTCCTGCATATCCAATATATATTGCATTTAGTATTTTCTTTATTCAAATGACAATTTTCCACGTATCTTTATATCGAAATAAAATCGCTTAAAAAGAAACCTTCTTGCGTCAGCAAGAAGGTTTCTTTTCAGCTTACACTTGTACATATAGCAATATTATCTTATCATTTTAAATAGAGTAAGATTTTGTAACGGAAAGGAATTGTATATGAATAAGCAAAGAATTTATAGTATAGTAGCAATCCTCCTATTTGTTGTAGGTGGTGTATTAATCGGCAAACCATTTTATGATGGATATCAAGCTGAAAAGAAACAGACTGAAAATGTACAGGCTGTTCAAAAAATGGATTATGAAAAACATGAGACAGAATTTGTAGATGCTTCGAAAATTAATCAACCAGACTTGGCAGAAGTAGCGAACGCATCTTTAGATAAGAAACAAGTAATTGGTCGTATTTCGATTCCGAGTGTTTCATTAGAACTTCCTGTTTTAAAGTCTTCTACTGAGAAAAACCTATTATCAGGTGCAGCAACAGTAAAAGAAAATCAAGTAATGGGAAAAGGGAATTATGCATTAGCAGGACATAACATGTCTAAAAAAGGTGTTTTATTTAGTGATATAGCGTCTCTAAAAAAAGGCGATAAAATTTATTTGTATGATAATGAAAACGAATATGAATATGCGGTTACTGGTGTATCTGAAGTAACTCCTGATAAATGGGAGGTTGTTGAAGATCATGGGAAAGATGAGATAACACTTATTACATGTGTATCTGTAAAAGATAATTCTAAACGTTATGTTGTTGCTGGTGATTTAGTAGGAACGAAGGCGAAGAAATAAAAAAGAAGGTCAACTCTCTAAAGAGTTGACCTTCTTTTTTACTAATGTTGAGAAATAATAGAATATTTTAGTTGGTATTTAAGTATTTTTCTATTTATGTATAATAAAGTTAGAATTCAAGATTTTGGGAGGAACAAGAGTGAAACAACAGGTGAAGAAACTTCTTTTAACAACAAGTGTAGCGTTATTGGTAGCTCCAATTTCAGCTTATGCGCATCCAGGACGTACAGATGCTAATGGGGGACATACGTGTCGTACAAATTGTGAAAAATGGGGATTGCAGTACGGGGAATATCATTATCACAATAAGCCAGCTTCTAGTAGTGGTGCAACAAGTCCAGCTCCTAGTCAAAATAATAATGGTGCTGTAGAAGCTGAAAGACAAGCAGAAGCACAGCGCAATGCTGAGGCTGAAAAACAACGTGCTGCAGAGGCGCAGCGTAAAGCTGAAGAAGAGAGACAACGTGTAGCGGAGGAACAAAGAAAAGCAGAGGCAGAGAGACAACGTGTAGCTGAAGAACAAAGAAAAGCGGAAGAAGCACGTAAGCGAGAGGAAGCACAACGTCAAGCTGATATGGAAAAAGGACAGCTTGAGGGACAAAAAAATGGAGAGATTGATTTTAAAGCAGGGAAAAATGATGCAGAATCACATTTAGCTGGAAAATCAGATACATATAAAGAAGCATTCAAAATTGCTTATGCTGCATCTTGGTCTTTAGAAGAGCAGAAGAAAACGAATTTTGAAAAAGGAAAAGAGCAAGGTTTAGCACAAGAGACGATGGAAGATAGTCAAATTGCTCCAGAGTTTAAGCCGAATTTTGCAGAAGGTTTCCAAGTAGGGAATAAAGAAAGAACAGAAAAAATTGAAAAAGAGCAAGCTGAACTAGGGGAAAAGGCAGGTAAGGAATTAGCCGGAAAGAACCCCGGAAATAGAGAGAAAGATGTGTACGTGAAGGCGTATGAAACAGCTTATGAAAAGGGTTATAAATCTACAAAAAAAGCAGTAGAAAAGGCTGGCTATAAGTATGCATTTGAAAACTATGATTTGAAAGTTCCTGCTAAATATGAAAAAAATGAATCGTTAAAGAAATGGTTTATTGAAGGGTTTAAATCAAATAAAAAAGCAGCAGAAATTAGAGAAGAAGGATATAAAAAAGGAGACAGTTGGCTTGCATTCTTCTATAAGAATTTTGTGCCAAGTGAATATAAAGAACATAAAAATCTGTACGAACAAGCGATAGAAAAAGGTAAGAATGCATAAAAAAGATGAGGGATTTCCCCTCATCTTTTTTAATCCATCCATTTCACTAACTTCTTAGAAATTAGTAATAAAACGCAGCCTAATACAATTGCTACAGCGCCAATTACTGTAAATACTTCAGCATATCCAAGTGAAGTTGTGAAGCTTGCAAGTTGTCCACCTAAAATGTTAGCGATTCCTGAGCTTGCTAACCATACTCCCATTAATAAAGAAGCAAGTTTTACTGGGGCAAGCGCACTAACCATTGATAGTCCAACAGGTGATAAGAATAGCTCACCTAACGTATGGAAAAGATACGTAAAGACGATAAATAGTAAGTTTGCTTTTTCTGTAATGTTATGTTCATCACTACCTGTTTTTAATGTAGCAATAACGAGAATGATATAACCGATACCGAGCAAGATCATACCAAGTCCCATTTTAGTTGGGATTTTTAAATCCCCGCGCTTGCGAGTTGCAAGTTTTGCCCATAATGCCGAAATAACTGGAGCAAGTAAAATAATAAATAATGGATTGACCGATTGGAACCAAGATGTTGGAACTTCCCATCCGAACACAGAGCGGTCTACAAATTTGTTTGTATATAATGTTAATGAACTACCAGCTTGTTCAAAGCCAGCCCAGAAGAAGACAACGAAGCATGTTAAAATGACGATAACTGCAGTACGTTGTTTTTCTTTTTTTGTTAAAGGTGTATCTCCTACTGATGGTTGTCCATCTGTTGTTTGTAAATCGCGAGTTGGTTTTTTACCGATATCACCAAGGAAGCGATTGGATAGTGTTGTAAATAAAATTTGTCCAATGATCATTCCGATTGAAGCGGCTAAGAATCCGTAACGGAATCCGTAATGTACAACGCCATCAACCGTTGTTTTGAATAAATTTTCTGATAAAAATCCGCAAACGAGTGGAGCTAAAAATGATCCGACATTAATACCCATATAGAAAATGGTAAATGCACTATCACGTTTTGGATCGTTCTCTTCGTATAATTCCCCAACCAGTGTAGAGATGTTCGGTTTGAAGAATCCATTACCGATAATAATAAGCGCTAATCCGAGGTATAGGCCGACTTGGTTTTGTAAGGCAAATAGTGTAAGGTTACCGATTGCCATTGTTATACCACCAATTGTGATCGCTTTTCGTCTACCTAGAAAACGGTCTGTTAAGTATCCACCAATCATCGGTGTGAAATAACAGGCTCCAGTGTAAAATCCGTAAATAGAGAGTGCCCATCCAGGACTAAACCCAAGACCACCGCTTACTAAAGCTGTCGTTAAATATAATGTTAATAATCCTCGTAATCCATAGTAACTAAATCTTTCCCACATTTCTGTAAAGAAGAGTAAGTATAAACCTGGAGGATGTTTCTTTTTTCTTTGTTGTTCTCTTTCTAGTTGTATCGCTGATTCCATGTTATTTTCCTCCTGACACAAACAAAAACAAAGTTAATAATTTTGTACATTTAATATTTTACTTTATTAACTATTATAAGTCAATAAAGGTTGATTTTTCAGAAGAAATTGGAAAAGGGATATAGCTATAGAATGAGTGTTTCTTTTATGTTAGACTATGGACTATGTTTTCTTTGTAAAGAAGCGGTTTATTGCACTTTTTTATATGTGAAATTGATTTCATAAAAGATGAAATTAAAGAAGGAGAAAGAAATGAAATTGTTACAGAAAAAAGAAATTTTACTTATTAGTCTTATGTTATTCTCGATGTTCTTTGGAGCGGGGAATCTTATATTTCCACCTTTTCTTGGGTATGAAGCAGGAGAACATGTGTGGATTTCATTAGTAGGGTTTATTATATCAGCAACAGGTCTTCCGATATTGGGAGTTATTGCGATTGCAAAAGCAGGAAGTTTTCAAACGCTAGCGGGTAGAGTTCATTCTTCATTCGCCATTATTTTTCCGTGTATCGTGTATGTATTTATTGGACCAGGCCTTGGTATTCCGCGTGCAGGAAGTCTAGCTTTTGAAATGGGACCGGGTCAGCTATTTCCGGAAGCGGGTAGCGTAGTCTTATTATGTTACACAGTTATTTTCTTTAGTATTGTGTACTGGTTAAGTTTATCACCGTCTAAATTAATGGGGTTGTTCGGAAAGGTTTTAACACCATTATTATTAGGTATGATTGCTCTTATCTTTATAAAAAGCATGTTTACATCAGTAGGTAGTGTGAAAGAGGCTGCTGGAAATTATGGACAAGCGCCTATGTTCCAAGGGTTTTTAGATGGATATTTAACGATGGATGCATTAGCAGCTTTAATTTTTGGGATTGTGATTGCAAATGCTCTTCGTGCAAAAGGTATTGAAGATGATAAAGGTTTAGCGAAATATATGAGTATTGCTGGAATTGGTGCAGGACTATTATTATCTATTATTTATGTCATACTTGGATATGTCGGTTCAATGAGTGGTTCATTGGGGACATTTGATAATGGCGCGCAAGTGTTAGCGCAAGTGATGACTACATTATTTGGGCAAGGCGGGGTCGTTTTATTAGGTCTTATTTTTACGATCGCGTGTTTATGTGTGTCAATCGGACTTGTTACATCTTGTAGTCAATTTTTCGCAAGTGCATTTCCGAAAGTAGCTTATAAAGTTTGGGCATTTATATTAAGTTTGGTTAGTATGATTTTAGCTAATTTAGGATTAACACAAATTTTAAAAGTATCAGTACCGATTCTTGGATTTATTTATCCAGTTGCATTAACGCTTATTATTTTAGGGCTATTCCATAAGTATATTGAGAAGTATGCATACGTATATACAGTAACTGTTGGAATTGTAGCGGTGTTTAGTGCAGTTGATATTTTCAATAAAAATGTGATGATGAATCAGTGGACATCAGTATTGAAATACATTCCGTTTTATATGGAAGGTGTTGGGTGGATTGTTCCAGCTATTATAGGTGCTTGTATTGGTGTTATCGTGAGTAGTGTTTTAAATAAGAAGAAATGAGTAAAAGGTGTTTTCCGATTTCGGAAAACACCTTTCTTTTTTGGAAAAATAGTATTGAAAATGAATAGACTAAGAGTATGATAAAGGTAATTGGTAATATATAGGTTTTGAACGGATAAGGGGGGAGCGTATGAAGGAGGATTTGAATAAGAAAATAGAAGCACTCGAAACGGCAATTGAAACGATTCAAGAAGCACTTTTTGAATTGAAAGCCAAACAAAGAGAAATAGAAGCAGAAAATGCTAAGCAACATGTTAGTAAGGAAAAGAAAGAATATATTGAAACGGTGACGGAAGAAAAACAAAAAGAAGAAGTAGTTACAATAAAAGAACCTGTGCAAGAACGTGAGGTAAAACAAGTGGATATATCTGCTTTTAAACGAGAACCATTTAATATTATTAAGTTTTGCCAAACGTGGTTACCGCGCATATTTGTCGGTATTATGTTGCTTGGAGTAATTTGGTTATTTAAAGCAGGGGTAGATGCGGGATTATTAACACCAGCAATACGAATTGTGTTTGGTATTGTCCTATCAATCGGTTTTTATTATATAGGGGATATTCAAATTAAACGCGAGCGGCAAGCATTAGGGTTAGTGCTAGCAGGAGGAAGTATTACGGGTATAGTTTTAACGACATTTGCGGCACATTATTTATATGGATTTATTCCAGCGAGTGTTGCGTTTGTATGTAATATTGCATGGGTCATTTTAGGTATTTATATAGCGAAGAAGTATCAATCGGAATATCTTACTATATTTGTAGCGGTAGGAGCTTTCTTCGTGCCATTCTTATTAAATAGTACAACTCCTAATCCGTATATTTTCTTTGGATATGAGATGATACTAACGCTCAGCTTATTATGGTATGCGTTGAAAAATCGTTATCAGTATTTATATATGATTTCTTATGTTGTTGCTGCTATTGTTCTTTTTGTCTTCTTTGCTGTTATGTCAATGTTAGTAGAGGATTTGCAAGTCCAGTTAACAGTAGTTTATGGTTTAATTCACTTACTATTATTTTGGCATATGTTTACGGAGAGAAGTTTTATAGTAGAGCCACGCTTGGCGATATTTAGTGCGAATGCAGTCTTCTTTATATTAGCCATTTCAAAAATACCTGAATTTACAACATGGGGATTAATGATAAGTGCACTCGTGCACGCTATTATGTTCGTGTTTGAATATAGGAAGAATAGACATTCTACATTTACAAATCTTTTATTTGGTTTCGCAATGGGGGCCTTTAGTTTAGCGATTTTATATGAGTATAGTTTAGTGAATGCAGCGATTGTACTATTATTACAAGGCTTCCTCGGTATGTTTACTTCTATTAAAGGAAAACAACAGATAAAATTGTATGTTAGTGCGACGGTTTACGCAATTGGAATGATACAGACTATTTTTAGCCCGTTTGATCAATTTATTTCGGCAGGCTTTGTTGCTCATCTTATTTTAATTGGCACGCTCTATTATTGCATGAGACAAGCGAAAGATGTATTAGCGAGCTTTGGCAAGTATGTGTATTCTATAGCACTCTATTGGTTTATGGTGATTGTATTTATTACAATTACTAGAATCGGTGAAGTTTTGTCCACAGATGGAAGCATAATAAGTGTATCTGTATCGTTATTATGGATGGTGTATGCATTATTTGCAGTTTGGCTTGGCCGGAATAAAAATATGAATGAAATATTATATGCCGGCTTAGTCGTGTTAGTCGTAACGATAGGAAAGCTATTTCTTCTAGACTTACCAGAAGCTTCAATGATGATTAGGGCAGTGTTATTCTTAATCGTAGGAAGTATAGGTATCGTTATTTCAAGAATGTTTTTTTCAAAAGAAGAGAAATGAGAAGAAGGCAATCCATATCCGGATTGCCTTTTTCATTATTTCTTATTAATCGTTACAGTCTCACTATATTTCGCTGTCGTATTTTGACGTAGACGAAGTGTTGCTTGTCCAGTCGTATTTGGATCGATTTGTACGTTCACAATTTTTTCAGCAGAACCTAAGCTGTTTGTTGTGAAAGAAAATGCACTACTATATCCGAAAGTAGATGGCCAAGTGCCGTTTGTATTTTGAACTTTTGCTACTTGTGTACCGCCAGTAGTGAATATACCTAAAGAATAATTATTGTATGTTGTGTTTGGTAATAAGTTATTTACTTGAATTTTGATTTGGAACACTTCATTGTTTGGTAGAGTGCTAGGGTGTGTAACTACGTAGTCATTTGTTGTTACTGCACCGTTATAGCCATATGAACCAGGTTTAAAAGTATTTGTATTAAACCATTGATAACCTGCATTTGGCGCACTCCAAGGTTCAGGTTGTGGCTCAGTTGATAAGCTTGGTTGTTCAAATGTTTGTAAAGTGGTAGGTAAATCAAGCTGTAAACCATTTACTTGATCTAAACTTGTAAATGTCTCTTTTTTCGATAGCCAATTTACGATATTTTCTAGTAAGATAGCATCGTTTTCTTCTTTATATCCATCGTAAGTTTTCTTTGTTTGGCCAGAGTCTTCACGAACGTATTTTGGCGTAGCATCTTCAACAGGAGAAGAGTCTCCAATAAAGGCAGCTTTTCCAAGCCCTACTTTTGCGATAGCAGCATAAGGACCTTCTGCAACACCACCGCCGTTATACACACCGCTATCAACAGCGTTATTCCATTTTGCTGGGTTTTCTGGAAGATAAACAAGTCCTTTTGCTAGTTTTGGATTTGTAATTGCTAAAGTAGAACCAGCATGCATTGCTACAGATGAAACCCCTTCTGTAATTCCGAATGATTGTTCAGGTGATACAATATTTTTAACGGAAACATCACCGATTGCATTATAGCGGAAGCGAATACCGAAGTTGTCAGATAGCCAATCAGAGCTTTCTACTCCTTGCATAGCTTGTGAATTGGCTTCTTCGTTAGACATTCCTTTTGCTGGATTATCCCAAGCACCGCGTCTATATCCGTTAAATACTTCAGAAGAGTCCCAACGATTTTTATTACGATCTGCATTATAATGATCGGCAATGAAGAAGATACTACCGCCATTTTTCACGTATTGTAACATAGCATCTTGTTCAGATTTTTTGTAAGGAATATTTGCTTCTGGAACGATAAACACATTGTAGTCTTTTAAATCTTCGTATGTAATCGGTGTTGATTTACGTAGTTCTTTTACATGATAGCCGTTTTGGGCAATGCCGTTTCCGAAATCAGAAAAGCCACCATCGATAACCCAGTCAGCAGTCCCGGCAGTTTGACCGTGTGTATTATCGAATAATACTTTTTTCCCATTGTTTTGATTTACAACTTTTGCAGCAATTTCAGGAGCTGGGTCTACAGAGCTTTCGGCATAAGTAGATGGTATGAACGAAGCCCCTATGCTTAGTGTAATTGCTGTTGCTAAAGAAAATGTAATCCATTTTTTATTCTTCATAGAAGAATCCCCCTAATAATAAATATATGTGCTTTAATAATGTAATTTATTTTTCTGTAAAAATAAAGACGGAAAACATAAAAAATATTAAAAATTTGTAAAAATACCGTGAAATTTGTTGAGAAATATTTATATAGGCATAAAAATATCCCTTCCAAGTAATAAGGAAGGGATGTTTTGCTTAACTAATTTTTGAATTAGGTGTTTCATCAATTTTATGAAAACCTTTCATGTAATACACGACAGCTAAACCGATAAGCCAAATTGGTCCAACAATTAATGCAATCCTTGTATCTTCTGAATACGCCATTATACATAATACGAGTGCAAGGAAAGCAAGTGAGAAATATGAACTTAATGGGTATAAAGGCATTTTATACGATAACTTTTGTTTGTTTTGCGTCGGCAAACTTTTACGGAACTTAATTTGAGCGACTAATATAATCCCCCAAGTCCAAATTGCCCCGAAAGTTGAAATACTAGTGAGCCATGTAAATACTTTTGCGGGCACAAGATAGTTTAATATAACACCAACGAGTAAAACGATTGCTGTTGCTACAATTCCTTGACTTGGAATGCCATTTTTATTTAAACGACCGAATCTTTCCGGAGCTTTTTTCTGTTGAGCTAATGTATACAGCATACGGCCTGTACTAAATAAACCACCATTACAAGAAGAAAGAGCTGCTGTTAATACGACGAAGTTAATAATTCCTGCTGCTTTTGCGATACCGATTTGCTGGAATGTTAATACAAATGGACTTCCTTTCTCACCAAGTTCGTTCCATGGATAAATTGCCATCATAACGAATAGAGCCCCAACGTAGAACAGTAATATTCTCCAAAATACGTTATCGATTGCTTTTGCGAGTGTTTTTTTCGGGTTTTGCGCTTCACCCGCTGTAACGCCGATTAATTCAACGCCTAAATAAGCGAATAGCACCATTTGCATGGAGAGGAGTAACCCAGAAAAACCATTTGGGAACCAGCCACCATGTGACCAAAGGTTTGAAATGCCAGTAGCGATACCACCGTTTCCGAAGCCAAATAAAATAATACCAGCCCCAACTACTATCATACAGATAATTGTGACAATTTTAATGAGAGCAAACCAAAATTCAAGTTCTCCAAATATTTTTACAGATAAAAAGTTGAAAGCACTCATTAATAATAGAGCGAGTAAAGCCCAAGTCCAGCGCGGAATATCTGGGAACCAGTACTGCATGTAAATGCCAGCAGCCGTAATTTCAGCCATGCAAGTAACAACCCATAAGAACCAGTAGTTCCAACCGGTAATATAGCCAGCTAGTGGTCCAAGATAATCATATGCATATTTACTAAAAGAGCCAGCAACAGGTTGTTCAATTGCCATTTCTCCGAGTGCTCGCATAATGAAAAAAATAACGAGTCCAGCAATCATATAGCCTAGTAAAATAGAAGGACCAGCTAGTTTAATAGCAGAAGCAGATCCTAAAAATAGTCCAACGCCAATAGCTGAACCGAGTGACATTAAAGTAATATGTCGTTCTTTTAAACCTCGGTTTAAAGTTCCAGATTTGTTTGTGTGCTGCATAAGAAGAATCCCCCTTGTAGAGTGAACGATATTTGAATGCGTTTACTAAATATTTAACTATTTCAAATTATAAAACATTTCCATCTGTTATGCTACAAAAATAATCATTATTAACTGTACTACATCTGTACTTGTCAGACTTAAACTTAAAATTCGAACTATTAGCGAATATATTGACTCTTCTTTTTATTGATTGTTAAGATTAAGTATTATATTTTCTCACATACTAGTAAGAAAAGAATGTGTGATAATAATTCAGATGTAGGAAGGGTACATAACCATGTTTCAATTACAAAAATATAACACTTCTGTGAAGCAAGAGCTTTTAGCTGGCATCACAACTTTTTTTACATTTGCGTATATTCTTGTCATCAATCCGAAAATATTATCTGATGCAGGTGTACCATTTGATCAAGCTTTTACGGCAACTATTATTGCGACTGTTGTAGGGACGCTATGTATGGCGTTTTTAGCTAACTATCCAATTGTTATTGCTCCAGCTATGGGAATGAATGCGTATTTTGCTTATTCTGTCGTTCAACAGGCAGAGGGGATTACATATGTCATTGCGTTTTCAGCAGTATTTGTAACAGGTATCATTTTTCTTTTATTATCTTTCACTTCATTTAGGCAAAAGCTTATTGTCGCAATTCCTGATAGTTTAAAACATGCAATTGCAGGTGGAATTGGGTTATTTATTGCTTTTATTGGATTACGTCTATCTGGAATTATCGTTGATCATCCATCTAACTTAGTTACGATTGGTGATTTCCATTCTCCAGCCGTTATTTTAACTTTAATTGGTTTGATTTTAGCGGCGGTATTAATGACATTGCGTGTGAGCGGTGCATTATTTATTAGTATGATTGTGACAGGAATTATTGCCTTCTTTACAGGGCAGCTGAAGTTTACGGATAAAATTGTTGCGATGCCTCATTTACCAGAGGGGATTATCGTTTCAAATCCAATTAACGCCTTTTCAGATGTAATTGAATACGGATTATATGGCGTTGTATTTTCATTTTTACTTGTACTGTTATTTGATACAACAGGAGCATTACTCGGTTTAATTAAACAAGCAGGCTTAATTACAGATAATACAGAGAAACGTTTTGGTAAAGCATTTATTGCGGATGCAATTGGCGGTACTACAGGTTCTATCTTTGGGACAAGCCCAACAGCAGCGACGATTGAATCTTCAGCTGGTATTGCTGCAGGTGGTAAAACAGGATTAACAGGTATTGTAGTAGTTGGCCTAACGATTATAACAGCATTCTTCAGCCCTGTTATTGCTTCTTTATCAAGTGTAGCCGCTATTACAGCTCCTTCATTAATTATTGTAGGTAGTTTAATGGCACAAAGTATTCGTGATATTAATTGGAATGAATTTGAAGATGCATTACCAGCATTTTTAATTTTCGTTGGTATTCCGTTAACGTCTAGTATTGCGAATGGAATTGCAATTGGATTTTTAGTGTATCCAGTCTTAAAAATTGTGAAAGGGAAAGGGATGGAGGTACATCCGTTACTCTACTTATTTACAATTTTATTTGGATGTCATTTATTCTTATAATATAGGAGAGGGGGCTTCTTATGAGGGGCTCCTTTTTTGTGTATAATAAAGTGAAACTATAATCAGTGGGGGTTCTGTTCATCCCCCACTGATTATTAGTTGAACCAATCGGGCTTTTATGGGCAGTTTGACTCTCTCTGGATATCTGGTTATTAGCTTAATTATTAGGAGGGAGTCTTACTGCCCGTTAATGCGGGGTAAAGTGAAACTATAATCAGTCACGCAAAATATAAATTACTTAATGGAATATATATGTTACAATATGGATGGAGGGGGAACATGAATGGCTGTAAGTAAAATAAAAGTCGCGCGTGTTCAGTTAGATTTAACACAGCAACAATTAGCAGAAAAAGTAGGCGTTACAAGGCAAACGATTAGTTTAATTGAGAAGGGCAAATACAATCCGTCTTTAGATTTATGTTTGAAAATTTGTTATGCAGTAGATAAAACTTTGAATGATTTGTTTTGGGAGGAAAAGGAGTGATTCGATGAAAATTGTGAAAGATGAACGTTTAATGATTGAGGGGTTAAAACATATTAGATTAGTTTTCATCTTACAAAATATTTTCATACTAGGTATTGTTTTTTATCGCTACGTTTTGCAAGATGCAGGATATGAAAGTGTTTCGGATTTATTAATGGTATTTATGGGTGGGATTGTAGTTATTAACTTTTTAAATCTGAAAAATTCAGTGGAAGTGTATGAGCATACAGGGGGAGTATCACGTAGCTATTTCATGAAACTATTATTAATTCCTGTAAGTATTGTTATTGGGATTTTAGCTATTTGTATCGTTGTAACACCAGATATTTCGATAAAGGAAATTAGTATGACAGGACTTATTATGTTTGCTTGTTTTTTAGTTCCTAGTTTGTTTATATACATATATATGAAAAAGATAAAAAGTGAAGATTGAAATATAAGAAAAGCTTTCCCGTATTGCGGAAAGCTTTTCTTATATTCTTTTATACAGTACTTTATGAAGGCCAATTGGTTCAATTTCAAAGATTTCACCATGTTCTTGGAAGCCTAAGCGCTTGTAATAGTCAGCTACAGTAATTCGGCCATTACACCATAGCATATTTGCTTGACGCTCTTGTAAGATTTGTTCTGCTTTCTGAATTAAGGAGCTTCCAGCGTGGTTGTTTCGAAACTCAGGCAATGTGGCCATTCCTCGTAGACGATAATGCATACCTGCTTGTAAGTCGGGATGCATTTCCTTTGAGAAAGAAGCGATACTAATAAGTTGATCGTTTATAAATGCGCCTAAGTGAAAGGTATCTGTTTCATAGTCAGAAGGGTATTTACAATCTGCTAATGTTTGATTCGGGCGCAAAATTTTTTGACGTAATACGTAAGTTTCAGATCCATCAATATTTTTCACGGTAATCATATTAACATCCTTTCTTATAAGGCTTTTTCTGTTAATTGTATAAAGAAATAGGCAGGTGCGGCGAAAAGTCCGAGTATACTAGCGGTTCCGAGAAGGAGTGAAAGTAAGAGGCAAGAGTATTTTATTCCATTTGATTTTTTCCATCCGTAACTACAAATTTCAATACTAACACCGATGAGAATAATGGCAACGAGTATTTCTGCTAATAATAAGAGAGCTAAAGTTATAATAGACATAATGTAATCCATCCTCATAATATGTGATAGTAACATTTTACCATATGGAATGGAAAAAAAATGCCCCTTAATTATGTAAGGGGCATTTTTCTATTCTAATATGCTTTTTAGTGTATCGATATGTTCCTTTGAGCCTGTTACAAGTAATGTGTCACCGTGTTGTAGTCTTGTATCACCATGAGGGATTAATGCTTTATTCCCACGATAAATTTGAATGACTAGTACATCACCTAAAAACGGAAGGCGACGAAGTGCAACGCCGTTATATTTATTGCTTCGTAGTTCAACTTCACGGACTGTTTCGTTTGCTGTTGTAATTAAGCGAACGAGACTCGGTTTATCAATTAGCGCACGTAATAGAATACGTGTAGAGTTAATGGTTGAGAATACGGCGATATGTTCTTGTGTTGCTTTTTCTTGTAGAAGCGGATCTTCTACACTTGCAATAACATGTTCAACACCTAGTTCTTTTGCATGTTCTGCTAATAGTAAGTTTTGTTCATCATCACTTGTTGCAACAACAACGCGGTCTGCATGAAATGCTGTTTGTTCGGTTAATGATGCAATTGTGATGTCATCTAAATTCACAATAGGGAAGTCGTGCGATTTCGCTTCCTCATCATTTATTTTATTTTGACGCATCATATATAGTGTTACGTCATAATCTTCTCGTTTTAAATCAAGTGATAACGGAAGGGTAATTCTGCTCGCACCAATAATAGAAACTTTTGGTTTTGGCGTTTCTACTTTTGGGAACATCTTTTTAAATAATATAGGCGCAAAAATACAAGTAATAACTGCGCTTAAAATAAGGGAAGCAGATAAACTTGGACTGATGATCCCTAGCTTTTCACCAATTTGTGCAGCTGCAATAACTAAAGAAAGTGTCGATGTTAATAAGATGGCACTCCCCAGTACGATATTACGTGGATACCATTTTCGTAAAACGAGTGATGGTAACAGTTTTGAGATAAAGAGTCCTACAATTAGAATTGGAATCATTAGCATACTAGAAGGCTCTTTAAAAATAGACCAAACCTCTAAATTTACACCAACTATTACGAAGAAAATAGGAATGAAGAAACCGTATCCGATAGAATCCAGTTTTTCAACCATATCTTCATTTGGTGATAATAATGATACGAGTACACCTGCTAAGAAGGCACCTAAAATATTTTCGGCTCCAACGGATTCAGATAACCCAACTAATATTAAGATGAGTGCAAAAACAGCTCTTGTATCAATTTGTACACTACCAGCTTTTAAGCTATCTAAGTATGGAATGTTTTTAAAACGTTTTGCAACGAAGTAAATAACAATACCAGCGCCGAATAGAAGAAGAAGGAGCCACATGCTTTGGCCGCTTTCGGAATTTAATCCGACGAATACAGCGAGTAAAATCATTGTAACTAAATCCGCAATAACAGCGACTAATAAAATGATTTGCCCAATTGCTGTTTTTCCTAAGTTATTCTCTTTTAATGTTGGTACGACAACACCTAAAGAGATTGTTGAAATGATTAAAGTCATAAACATTGCATTATCTACAAATCCTAGCCATACGAATAGTAGGGATAGGGCATAAGATAAGATGAAAATAAATAAGAAGATAATACTTGCTGCTTGGAATGTGTTTGGTTCGTTTGTCGTGTTCTTTTTCCCTTTTTGTTTAAAGATAGAAAAATCAATTTCTAAACCGCTTAAAAACATAAGAAAGATAAATCCTAGTGTCGATAAGACTTGAAGCCACATATCTGGCTCAATAATATTAAACCCACTTTTACCTACAAAGATTCCTGCGATGATTTCTGCAACAACGACAGGAAGTGCTTTTAATTTAAAGCGTTGTAACAAAAGGGGAACGAAAAACGCGATTGCAACGACAACCATAAGTGATAGAACAGAAGTGTGATGTTCCATTGCGTTCTCTCCCTTCAAATAAATATAGTACTTATTTAGCCATATAATAGGTAGAAAAGCAACGCATATGGATTCGATTTCATAAAGAAAGAGTTTTCTTAACATTTGTCATAATAAGTATATTTTTCATGATTCTGTTGTTAATTCCGTAATGTGGATGTAATAGGGGAGGGAATAAAAAAAGACTGCTGAGGAATCTCAGCAGTCTTTTTCATGTACATTACATTGAGAAGAAGATCCATACAGTTAAACCAACTGTTGCAGTTGCAACGAAGAAACTGTAAATCATAGTAAGAACTTGAACTCTTCCTTCTCCTTCTTTTAAATGCATGAACATAATTAATTGTAACAACGCTTGCGCAACAGCCATTATGATAATGGTAGTTAAGATCGTTGATAGTGGCAGGTTTGTATAAAGTGCCACTATCAACGCTAGAAACGTTAGTGCAAGCGATAAAATAAATCCGAAAACGTGTGACCAAGGGAATCCGCTATGCGCATGCCCGTTTGCTTGGTTGTTATTTTGACCCATTTACGCCACCATCCCGTTCAAGTAAACTAGTGTGTAAATAAAGACCCAAACTAAATCAAGGAAATGCCAGTATAAGCTGATAATGAATACTTTACGAGCTGTAACTGGTGTTAAACCTCGTTTTAAAATTTGGATAATAACACAAATTGCCCAAATGATACCGCCTGTTACGTGGGCTCCGTGCGTTCCAAGAAGAACGAAGAATCCAGATAGGAAAGCACTTGTTTGAATTGTTGCGCCTTCACCAATATACATAATGAACTCTTCGATCTCGAAGAATAGGAAGCCTGCACCTAAAAGTAATGTAAGGACGAACCATCCAAGCATTGCTTTTTGGTTGTGCTTACGCATTTCGTGAATCACGATACCACATGTGAAACTACTTGTTAAAAGTAGTAATGTTTGAATTAAAAGCGTTTTAAGTTCAAACAGTTGTGCTGGTGTTGGGCCATCTGCCGTACGACCAGCAAGTACTAGATAAGAGGCGAAAAGTGTTGCGAACAGCATAATTTCAGCCCCAAGAAAAATCCAGAATCCTAGGATATTCAATCTGCTTTGTTCGGATTGATATTCCAAAGGTAAGCTTTTATCTAAAGCCGCCATATCATTTCACCTCTCATGCTACATGTTCTGATTTTTTAATTTCATCAACACTAATATAGTAACCTTCATCGTAATCGAATGAACGATAGATTAAGCAAGCTAAAATACCAATGCCGCCGATTGCTGCAAGCCAGAACCAGCTAAATACTAATGCGAAACCTGCAAGACCGAAGAATCCAGACGCAATAATAGGCACACCAGAGTTACTTGGCATGTGAATTGGTTTGATGTCTTCTGCTGCTGGTGTAACTGTTTCTCCGCGTTTTTTCATGTACCAGAAAGCATCAGCTTCTTTGATTTCAGGAAGTTTCGCGAAGTTGTAATGTTGTACAGGAGATTGAGTTGCCCATTCAAGTGTACGGCCGTCCCATGGATCTCCAGTTGTGTCACGTTCACCGTGACGAGCACTCCAAATTACGTTGTAGCAAAGAAGTAGGAAGCCGATACCCATCATTACCGCACCAACAGATGCGATTTGGTTTAGCCATCCCCATCCAAGACTTTCAGAGTAAGTGTACATACGACGAGTCATACCGTCTAAACCTAAGAAGTACATTGGGAAGAAACAGATGTTGAATCCGCTCATAAAGATCCAGAATGTCCATTTACCTAGGCGTTCATTTAACATATGACCAGTCATTTTTGGATACCAGAATGTGAATCCAGCAAGCATAGCGAATACTGTACCTGCGATTAATACGTAGTGGAAGTGAGCGATTAGGAAGTAGCTGTTATGGTACTGATAATCAGCTGCTGCCATACCAAGCATAACCCCTGTAACCCCACCGACTACGAAGTTTGGAATAAATGCCAATGACCAAAGCATTGGAACTGTAAAACGAATACGTCCTTTATACAGTGTAAACAACCAGTTAAAGATCTTAACCCCGGTTGGAATCGAAATCGCCATTGTCGAAATCGAGAAGAATGAGTTAACCGCTGGACCTGCACCCATCGTGAAGAAGTGGTGAAGCCATACGACGAAACTTAGTAAAGAAATTGCAACCATTGAGTATACCATCGCACTGTAACCGAATAGACGTTTACGTGAGAATGTACTAATGATTTCAGAGAAAATACCGAATGCCGGTAAAATAACGATATATACTTCAGGGTGACCCCATACCCAGAATAGGTTGGCCCATAACATTGGCATACCGCCGCTCGCCATCGTAAAGAAGTGAGCATCGAATAGACGGTCAAATGTCATTAATGCTAGAGCAACTGTTAATACTGGGAAAGCGAAAATAATGATAATCGTTGTAATTAAGATTGACCAAGTAAACATTGGCATTCTCATTAAAGTCATACCAGGTGTACGCATTTTTAAGATAGTAACAAGGAAGTTAATACCTGTCATTAACGTACCGAGACCTGAAATCTGTAATGCAATTGCGTAGTAGTTATTTCCTACACCAGAAGTAAACTCTGTACCTGCCATTGGGAAGTAAGAAGTCCACCCAGCGTCTGGAGAACCACCGATTACGAAAGCGATGTTGAATAACATTGCTCCGACAAAGAATAACCAGAAACTTAAAGCATTTAAGAACGGATATGCAACGTCACGAGCACCAATTTGTAATGGTACTACAAGGTTCATTAATCCCATAACGAATGGCATCGCCATGAAAAGAATCATAACTGTACCATGTGTTGTGAAGATTCCGTTATAGTGTTCAGCGTTTAAATAAGTTGTTTCAGGGAATGTTAACTGTGCACGGATCATTAAACCGTCCATACCACCACGGAATAACATAATAACCGCAGAGATAATATACATGGCCCCAATCTTTTTATGGTCAACAGTTGTTAACCATTCGTCCCAAAGCCATTTCCATTTTTTATACTTAGTTAGTACGAAAATGATTGCTAATGTCACAAGAACGATAGAAGCGTCTGCACCGTAAATAATCGGGTCACCTGTGACAAAGAATTCATCAAGCTTCACTGTGTTCACTCCAATCTGTTGGAATTATAGCTATTATTTTTTGTTTTTGTAGTAGTTGTAATCACAATATTCAAGTGATTTTGGATCTACATAACTTAAGTGATGGCTAGAGAATGTCATACGACCAACTACACCAGGTTTAACAATTTCGTTGTACTTATCTTCTGTTAGTTTAGGAGCAGTTTGTTGTACTTCTTTAACCCACTTGTCATATTTCTCTTTAGTTTTTGCTTCAACTTCGAACTCCATGTGAGTAAATCCTTCACCAGAGAAGTTCGCGCTACGACCTAGGTAAGAACCTGGTTTGTCAGCTTGTAAATAAAGGTCCATAATCATGCCATCCATTGTGTACTTCATACCACCAAGTTCTGGTACCCAGAAAGCATTCATTGGGCCGACAGAAGTCAGTTTGAATTGAATTGGTACACCAGCTGGGATGTTTAAATAGTTAACGGTTTCAATTTTTTCCTCTGGGTAACTGAATAACCATTTCCAGTTTGCAGATGTAACATAAATCTCCACTGGTTTAATATGTTTGGACTCTTTCGGAACCTCTTCCGAAGCATAAGTTGCTTTTACTGTTGGAATCGATAATGCGATAACGATAATAACAGGAACAAGCGTCCAAATGATTTCTAATAATGTGTTACCGTGTTGTTCAGGTGGCTCATAGTCCATATTCTCTGGTTTTTCACGATAACGAATCAAGATGACTGTAAACAAGATGAATACAATTGCGATAATTAATGACATAAGCAAGAATGACCAAACAATTAAATCATACTGTGCTTTTGCAACAGGTCCTTGCGGATTTAATACTGCGAGTTTTTTATCACAGCCACCGAGGAACAGAAGTAATGATAACGGAAGAAGCGAAGCCAACTTCCAAAACGCTTTCTTTAGTTGCACGATTGAAAATCTCCTTTCTCCTTGGATTGAAACTATGCCAATAAAACAATATAAACCTATTAATTTATAGAAGGCAATAGTTTTTGAGATATTGTTAAAAAATAGACACAAATGCACACTTTTTAAGGTGAATATCATTTGTAACTTGATTACATTGTAAACTATTTTCCAGAGAAAAATGCGATTGTGAAAATTTTAAGATAAATAAAGTTATACCAGGATACCCAAGAAATAGAAAAAAGCTATCTTATCATAAGAAAGATAGCTGAATATTTCGTATATTTAGTTTATTTCTTGTGGAATAGTCTGTTGTTGTTCAAATGTGACAATTTTTTTATATTTCACTTGATATAAAATGTAACAAATGACCATAAATGGAATGCCGCAATAAAGAGCGATTCTCTGATCTGGAATGAAAGCTAAACTAACAAATGTAATAAAATTGAGTGAGAACGCTACGATTGGAACGAGCGGATAAAGTGGTGTGCGATATTTTAAATCATTTATGTCACCACCGTTTTTCACGAAGTTTCTACGGAAGAAAAACTGTGAAGCCGCAATTGACATCCAAACGACAACAGCAGCCATTGCTGCGATAGATGTTAAAACTAAAAAGACAGTATCTGCTGCAAATACACTTGTTAATAGGGATAGACTTGCAAAGATTAGACTGAAAATCAATGCGTTTAGTGGTACACCTTTTTTAGTTAATTTCGTAAATGCTGGACTTGCCATTCCTTGTTTTGCCATCGCCCAAAGCATACGCGAATTTGCGTATAGACCAGAATTGGCTACGGATAATACAGCTGTAATAATAACAAAGTTCATAATGTCTGCTGCATATGGAACACCAGCTACATCAAATACAAGTACAAATGGACTTTCGACTAGATTAGCCTCTTGCCACGGGAGTAAACCTACAACAACTGATATTGCTAGGACGAAGAAGAATAGTGTGCGCCAAATGGTATTTTTGATTGCTTTAGGAATTGTTTTTTCAGGATTTTCACTTTCTCCTGAAGCAATTCCGATTAATTCTGTTCCTTGGAAGGAGTAATTTACTGTGATCATCGTAAGAAGAACAGCTAATGCACCATTTGGAAATAGGCCGCCATTTTCAGTGAAATTGTGAAGCATTGGAGCTGGTTTTCCGTTAAAGTCTAGTAGACCGAACATAACTGCACCACCGAGTACGATGAAAACAACAATAGTTGCGACTTTTACACTTGCGAACCAAAATTCTGCTTCTGCATATGCTTTTGCTGATAAAGCGTTTACAAGAAAGAGTGCTGCCGCAAATGTAACACACCAAATCCACGAAGAAACGTCTGGAAACCATCGTTTCATTAAAATACTTACAGTTGTTAACTCTACTCCAACTGTAACAGCCCAATTTAACCAATACATCCAACCGACAACAAAACCAAAACCAGGTGAAATAAATTTGCTTGCATAGCTTTGGAATGAACCTGCTTCTGGCATAGCTACGGATAATTCACCAAGACATAACATCGTTAAATACATAACAAATCCACCGACTAAAAATGCAAGAATAGCACCACCAGGGCCGGCGTTATGGACGATTTGACCAGATCCCATAAATAGGCCAGTTCCGATAACACCACCAAGTGCAATCATAAATAGGTGTCTACTTTTCATTGTGCGTTTTAAATCTGTTTGTTCTACTTGTTGATTCATATGCCCCTCACCCCGTTATTTTCTTATATGTGTTAACTGGTTTTCATTCTGAGTTTTTAATCATTAGTGGGGGATGTGACACATACTCAGTTTATTTGCTATGAAATGAATGGAGTATGTAAAAAAACGAACTATGACTAAATACTCTAAGAATGGTTTTATTAACAAGGTGATATCTTCACCATGTTAATAATTTTGATTTTAGCAAAATGTTGCTAAAAAGTATATTGTTTTTTCTTTTTATTAAAAATAATTAGAATTTTATAACGATGTAGCTATGAACAATAATTCACAGAATCTTTCTAGCAAACTAGCAAGAAGAAAGGTACAATGGTAAGAGGTATGTCTGTAAAATAATAATTAATGGAGTTTTGTTTAAAATGAAAAAGTTAAAATATCTTTTTGTTTTTGGAATTATATTTGCTGCAGCGTTTTTTATAGGGAAAGATAAGATTATACAAAAGGCACAAGTGCTACGCTTAGATTTTCTATCTGAAATGAAAGAAGCGGCTATGATTGAAAATGTTCCGTTTATAAAGCAGTTACCAGAATTACCTCGTGGATGTGAAGTGACAAGCTTAGCTATGTTGCTACAATATAAAGGTGTGCAAGTAGATAAGATGCAACTTGCTAGTGAAATTCATCGAGTTCCATTTGAACAAAATGGTTTGCGTGGAAATCCGTATGAGGGATTTGTTGGAAATATTTATACGAAAGCTGAACCAGGATATGGTGTATACAATAAACCAATCTTTAATTTAGCAGAAAAATATGTTTCTGAAAAAGTAATTAATTTAACAGATAGAGATGTGAAAGATCTATATAAGGTAATTAGTTCTGGTTCTCCAGTATGGGTTATTATTAATACAACATTTAAGCCGCTAGCTGAAAGTAGTTTTGAAACATGGAATACAAGTTCTGGGGAAGTGAAAATTACATATTTTGAGCATAGTGTAGTAGTAGTTGGATACGATCAAAACTTTGTATATGTAAATGATCCTCTAAAAAATAATCCGCGTTTTGCCGTTCCGCGAGCAGAGTTTGAGAAAGCGTGGGAGCAAATGGGGAAACAAGCGATTACTATTTTATAATAATGAAAAAGTCATCATTTCGATGGCTTTTTATTTTTAAATAATTATAATAGAAAATTCAGAAGATTCTTTTAAAAGTTAACAATTCACGTTATAATAACATTTAACTTGGTGAAGAAGGGGAGAAGAGAAATGGATGTAGCGAAGGAACTAGTTGTATCGAAAAATCAATTGATTGAGTGGAGAAGGCATTTTCATAAGTATCCAGAGTTATCTTTTCAAGAAGAAAAAACATCACAGTTTGTGTTCGACATACTTCGGAAAATTCCACATTTAGAAGTGTTAAGACCTACTAAATATAGTGTAATGGCAAGATTAATTGGTAAGCAGCCTGGTAAAACCATTGCGGTTCGTGCTGACATGGATGCTCTTCCTATTCATGAAGAAAATGAGTTTGACTTTATTTCTACATATCCGGGTGTAATGCATGCATGTGGCCATGATGGACATATAGCGATATTACTTGGAGTTGTACATAAGTTAGTAGAAGCAAGAGAGAAAATTAAAGGGGAGATTCGTTTTCTATTCCAACATGCTGAAGAAAACTTTCCTGGCGGTGCAGAGGAAATGGTTGCAGCGGGTGTAATGGAAGGGGTCGATTATATTATTGGTGCTCACCTTTGGGCATCGTTAGAGGTTGGAAAAGTAGGTGTAATTTATGGTCCCGCAATGGCTGCTCCAGATGTTTTTAAAATTATAATAGAAGGAAAAGGTGGACATGCTGGAATCCCTCATGAAACAGTTGATAGTATTGCAATTGGTACACAAGTGGTTTCGCAACTTCAGCAAATTGTCTCTCGCCTCACGAATCCGTTAGATTCTCTTGTAGTATCTGTTACGCAATTTCACGCTGGGACAACTCATAATGTGATTCCAGAACAAGCGGAGATTGAAGGGACAGTGCGGAGTTTAAGACATGAGTTGCGAGAAGAAACAGAGAAAAGAATTGAACAGATTGTAAAGCATGTGACGGAAGCTTACGGAGCGAAATATACGTTTTCTTATGAATATGGATATCGTCCAGTAGTAAATGATTATGAAGTGACAGAGATTATTGAGCAAACAGTATTACAGCTTTATGGAAGGGAACGAGTTACTCGTTTACAGCCGACGATGGCTGGAGAAGATTTTTCAGCGTTTTTACAAAAAGCACCAGGGACATTCTTTTTTATCGGAGCAGGAAATAAAGAGAAAGGAATTATATATCCTCACCATCACCCTCGTTTTACGATTGATGAAGATGCATTACCAATTGGCGTGCAAGTCTTTGTATCATCGATTATGAATTTCATAAGTAAAGGAGAATGAGATGAAGAAAATACACGTATTAGCGCTTATTCCAGTTTTTTGTTTAGTTGTTGGCCCCGTATTTGCTAATTCAGTTACTCCTTACATATTAGGGATGCCATTTTTATTATTTTGGATATTATTATCAGTGCTTATTACATCTCTTTGTATGGGGATTGTATACGTATTTGATCCTGCTAATAAGGGGGATGTAAAATGACCGCATTACTTATCATTATTTTATTTTTGTTTCTCGCACTATTTTTAGGAATTCGGGCGCAACATGGAAAAGATATGAATTTAGAGCAATGGTCAGTTGGAGGAAGAGGCTTTGGTACTATTTTTGTTTTTCTTCTTATGGCAGGTGAAATTTATACGACATTCACATTTTTAGGTGGAAGTGGATGGGCGTATAGTAAGGGAGCACCTACTTTTTATATTTTAGGTTATGGTGCGTTAGCTTATATTTTATCTTATTTTTTATTACCACCAGTTTGGAAGTATGCAAAAGAGCATAATCTAGTTTCACAGCCAGATTTTTTTGTGAAGAAATATAAGAGTCAGGCACTTGGCCTTATCGTTTCTATCATTGGGGTTATTTCGATTATCCCATACCTTGTTTTACAGTTAAAAGGATTAGGAATTATCGTTTCGGAAGCGTCTTACGGAAGGGTATCACCAGTTATCGCAGTGTGGATTGGCGCAATTGTTATAACAATATATGTAATGGTTTCAGGTATACACGGCTCTGCTTGGACGGCCGCTTTGAAGGATATTATGATCCTGTTTATCGTTATGTTTTTAGGTATATATTTACCGTACCATTATTACGGAGGATTTCAGCCGATGTTTGAAGCTGTAGAAGCAGCAAAACCAGGATTTTTATCTTTACCTGATGAAGGAATGAGCATTTCTTGGTTTGTTTCTACTATTGTATTAACAGCTCTCGGTTTCTATATGTGGCCCCATACATTTGCCTCTGCTTTCTCTGCAAAAAATGAAAAAGTATTTCGTAAAAATGCGGCCATTATGCCACTGTACTCTTTAGTTTTACTTTTCGTGTTCTTTGCAGGGTTCGCAGCTATTTTGCAAGTTCCTGGATTAAAGGGAGGGGATGTAGACCTTTCGTTATTCCGTCTGGCTCTTCAAACTTTTGATCCTTGGTTTATTGGGGTTATTGGTAGTGCTGGAGTTTTAACGGCATTAGTTCCAGGTTCTATGCTTGTCATGGCCGCTTCTACATTATTAGCGAAAAATATTTACCGAACAATGGTCCCATCTGTCTCGGATCGACAAGTGGCAAAAGTAGCGAAATTATTTGTTCCTGTAGTAACGCTTGTAGCTGTTTTGTTTACTTTTAAAGGTGGAGAAACGATAGGGGCACTTCTTTTAATGGGATATAGTATAGTGACACAACTTTTCCCGGCACTTGTATGTAGTTTGTTTCCACGTCAGGTTATTACGAAGCAAGGAGCAATTGCCGGGATGGGGATTGGGTTATTAGTGGTTGCGTATATTACTTTATCTGGTTCAACTATAGCTACGATGTTTCCGGGTTTCCCTCAATATATAAAAGATTTAAATGTAGGTATAGTCGCGCTGTTAATGAATATGATTGTGATGTTTATCGTTAGCGGATTCACGAAAAATGTGTCTATAAAAGCAGACAATATAATAGTAGAAAAGTAATTCGTATGCTAGAGCTATCTTTGAAAAGAGATAGCTCTTTTTTTGTATATATTTTCTTCTATTAGCGGAATCTAACTAAAAACTTGTTGAAAAGGAAGTTAGGTGGGGGACTTGTTAGAGCTAAAAGGTAACTTATTTGAAGTTATGAAAGAAATTAGAGATGAGTTAGGTTCGCCGAATGATTTAACAATTAGGGAAGTTGCCCTTGCCGGTAGTTTTACACGCTGTGCTGTTGTCTTTTTATGTGGGTTAACAGATAAGGATAATGTTTATAAATATGTAGTTCGTACACTTCAATATGAAGAAATACAAAAAGACGAAGCTGTTGTTCAAACATTATTGGATCGCTTTATTTCTATTGCAGAAGTTGGTAAGAAGACAACGTTGCCGGATATTATAAATGCGATTTTAGCGGGAGATACAGTTATATTAATTGATAATATTCAAACCGCTATCGTAATTAATAGTAGGGCTTGGGAAAAAAGAAGTTTAGAACCGCCAGTAACAGAAGATTTAATACGTGGACCGAGAATTGGATTAAATGAAGATATTAACGTGAATAAAGTATTAATTCGCCGTAGTTTACGTGACCCAAAGCTGAGATTTCAATCTTATATTATGGGAAAGAGATCCCAAAAAGAAGTGACTTTAGTATATATAGAAGACATTATTAATCCTTACATTGTAAAAGAGCTAGATCGGCGTCTTCAATCCATAGTGACAGATGTCGTTTTTGAGACGGGTACAATTGAGCAATTAATTCAAGATAATAATTTGTCGCCGTTTCCGCAGTTTTTGAATACGGAAAGGCCTGATAATATTGTGGCCTCATTAACGAAAGGAAAGGCAGCTATTTTGGTGGATGGATCTCCCTTTGCCCTTATAGCTCCGCTAGTGTTTGTTGATATTTTTCAATCTGTGGAAGATCATTATGAGCGTTGGGTAATAGGGACTTTATTAAGAATTTTGCGGATGGGTTCTGGTATAGTTGCAATTTTAATGCCAGCGATGTATGTAGCGCTCGTCTCGTATCACCAAGGACTTATTCCTTCTAAATTGGCTTATTCGATTGCTGGAGCAAGAGAAGGTGTTCCTTTTCCTGCCTATATTGAAACGTTAATGATGGCATTAACGATGGAGTTAATACGAGAAGCAGGAATTAGGTTGCCGAAACCGATGGGACAAACAATTGGGATTGTAGGTGGTCTTGTAATTGGAGAGGCAGCGGTGAATGCAGGAATTGTAAATCCATTTTTAGTTATCATTATTGCGGTTACAGCTATTGCTACATTTTCACTTCCGGTGTATAGCATCACAATTACGTTTCGAATTTTACTTTTCGTCTTTGTATTAGCAGCAACGGCTTTTGGGTTGTATGGAATCATTCTAGCTCTTATTGCGCTTGCTGTTCATATTACAAATTTAACAAGTGTTGGTGTGCCGTATACAACTCCAATTGCTCCCGCATTCTATAAAGATTGGAAAGAAGAGCTTATTCGTTTGCCGAAATCAATGTTGAAAGAGAGACCGGAATATTTACAAACGAAGGATTCTACAATACGTCCAAAGGAGCGAGAATAATTGAAACCATTTGAGTATGGCGATGAAGAGATTGGATCTCGGGAAATTGGGTTTGCGGTATCTTCGACCATTATTGGTATAGGAGCATTGTCTATGCCAAGAGATATCGCTAACCAAACTTTATTTTCGGACGGTTGGATTATTTTGCTTTTTGGTGGATTGGTGTGTGCAGTTTTAGGTTGGTTTGTAACGAGGGTAGCTATTTTATTCCCGAAACAAAACTTTGTTCAATATACGAGTGCGCATTTGACAAAGCCTGTTGCATACACGATTAGCAGCGTTTTAGTATTAACGTTTGCTGCGTTGACAGCATATGAATCGCGAATGATTTCAATTATTTCCCAAACGTATTTGTTTAGTGATACACCAATACAACTACTGTCTTTCTTCTTCTTATTAGTTGTTATTTATGGAATAGCAGGCTCTAGAGCAGCTTTATTAAGGTTAAATGTTCTATTTTTACCTATTGTTTTAATTGCGATAGTGCTTCTTTCTTTATTGAATATAAATTTAATGGAAATAAATAATTTACTACCAGCCTTTCAAACGGAAGTGAGTCAATATGCTGTTGGAGTTAAAAATTCTATTTTTACGTTTATTGGATTTGAAGTAGCTCTGTTTTATGCTGTGTTGCTGAATGATAAGGCGGCAAAAAAAGCACCAATGGCAGTTGCGAAAGCGGTAATGGTAAATGTGTTGTCGTACATTTTAATTTATGTAACTTGTATTAGTGTTTTTACGTATATGACAACTCGTGGATTGACGTACCCAACAATTGAATTAGGGAAAGAAATTGAAATTGGTGGAGGGTTTTTAGAAAGATTTGATGCAATTTTTTTTACAACTTGGATTATTACTATTTATAACACTACGGCCATGTATTATGATGTCGCATCATTATTATTTTGCGCTATGTTTCCCAAAGTGAAGAAACATATTTTCATTTTTGTAAGTGCCCCGATTATTTTTATGGTGAATATGATGCCTAGTAGTTTAAATGCTTTATCAAATTATGGAACTTATTTAGCTTGGATAGATATGGGGTTTGTCGTGTTAGCACCTTTGTTAGTTTTTATTGTATATAAAATAAGAAGAAGGAATGGTAGAAATGAAACACCTTCTTAAAATTATAATGCTTATGGTTTTAGTTGGATCTATCAGTGGGTGTTCTGAGCTAGAAGAAATAGAAGAAAGAGGATTTGTAGTAGGTGCAGCCTATGATATCGTGAAAAAAAAGAAATCGAATCCGATTATGAAAGGGACGTATCAGATGGTGCTTCCCAGTAAGCTAGCGCAACAAGGGGGACAAGGTGGTGGAGATAGTGAAAATTATATTAATGTGAGTGCGAAAGCAGATAGTGTCTTTGAGCAAATCCGAATTATTGCTAAAAAAATTAGTCGAACATTATTTTTTCCGCATATACAAGTCATTATTTTTTCGGAAGAATTACTGGCGAATCCGTATGTTTTGCAAAATACGTTAGATGTATATATTCGCGATCATGAAATGAGGAGAAATATTCGTTTGTTTGTTTCGAAGAAGAATGCCGAATCTATTTTAAAACAGAGTGCAAAACCTGAAAATTTACCGGCACAGTATATTGATATGTTAGCTGAACATCCTCCGAAAAATGCCCAAATGATTGAGGCTGCAAGAATTGGTGAGGTTCAGGAAAAGATGATTGCGAGCCGAAGCTTCGTATTACCTATTCTTGAATTAACAAAGCAAGGTGTACAAATGAACGGGGCAGCGTTGTTTCGTGGGAAGGATAATAAGTGTGTAGGTAGTTTGAATGGGGAAGAAACATTAGGAATGAATTATATAGTAGGTAAAAAAATTGGAGGTTTTTTTACTATCCGCAAAAAGAATCAACTTATTACATATGAAATTCATAAGTTGCGTCGGAAAATTAAAGTATCTACAACAAATGTTACAAAACCAAAGTTTAATATTCACTTATTTTTGGAAGGTACAATAGCTGAGTTACACTTTAGTGATCATAAAAAGGTCTTGAATGAAAAACGTTTAGAGAAGGATATTTCGAAGGAAATGGAGACGCGCATCCGAAAATCCGTTCAGCTTGTTCAAAAAAATATAAGGTAGATGTATTAGAATTAGGGGAAGTGTATAAGCGGCATAATTATAAAGAGTGGAAAAAAATAAGTAAGAATTGGGATCAAGGTGAAAATTACTTTAGTGATGCTGAGGTTACTGTTCATGTTCATCCAACAATTGAACATACGGGTTCAGCTTTACCAAAAAGAGTAAAGTAAGGTGATGGAAGGTGTTTACTGGATTGGGGATTAGTTGCACAATATTAATGGCAGTTCTTCCAGGAGCTATATACTACATTCATAAAAAAATTACAACGTATGGAGCACAGCCTTGGAATACTGATATACAAAAAAAGAAACCTGAATGATTTCAGGTTTCTTTCGTGCAAAGCATATGTGAAGGGGGATACCTTCTATGTATGCTTTGTTTTTATACAAGCCCTAACCAATGTACCAATTGTGTAGAGAGGAATGTCACAACAATTGCGATAACGGTAGGGATTGCAAACGATAAGAATGTCCATTTTGCACTTTTTGTTTCTTTATATATGTTAACCAGTGTCGTTCCACATGGGAAATGAAGAAGTGAGAACAACATTGTGTTTAACGCTGTTAACCAAGTCCAACCATTTTCTAAGAATAAATTTTTAATTTGATTAAAATCATCTATTTCAGTTAAAGCTCCGGTTGATAAGTAAGACATTAATAAAATCGGGATAACAATTTCATTCGCTGGTAGTCCAAGAATGAAAGCAGCTAGAATAAAGCCGTCAAGTCCTAACATTTTAGCAAATGGATCTAGAAAATTTACAAAATACATAAGTAAGCTTGTGTCACCGATGAAAATATTAGCTAGTAACCAAGTTAATGCAGCCGCAGGGGCAGCTACAACAACAGCTCGTTTTAAAACATAAACTGATTTATCGAGTGTTGCGCGCACAATTGTATTCCAAACCTTTGGCTTACGGTACGGCGGTAACTCAAGTGTGTAGTGGGTTGGAACGCCTTTTAAAGCTGTTTTGGATAGTACCCAAGAAACAGTTAATGTCATAACGATACCAATTACAACCATTCCAACTACAACGCCGGCAGTAACAAGTGTTTGCATACTACCTGTATAACCAGCAGCCATAAATAATGAGGCCATTAAAATTAACATAGGCCAGCGACCGTTACAAGGTACGAAGTTATTTGTTAAGATTGCAAGCATACGTTCACGTGGTGATTCAATAATACGTGTTGACATAATAGCTGCAGCGTTACAACCAAAGCCCATTGCCATTGTTAAAGATTGTTTACCGTGTGCACCAGAGCGTTTGAATAAGCGGTCCATATTAAACGCAACGCGTGGTAAGTATCCATAGTTTTCTAATAGTGCGAACATAGGGAAAAAGATGGCCATAGGTGGTAACATAACGCTAATAACAGCGCTGATACCACGGAATAAACCAAGTATTAAAATGCCATGTAACCATTCAGGTGCGTGTGCTGCTTGGAACCAAGAAGTTAAATATCCTTCGGCCCATCCGAAAAACTCAGCAATCATATCAGATGGTACGTTAGCACCAGCGATTGTAAGATAAAAAATGATAGATAAAATACCGAGCATAATTGGGAATCCCCATATTGGAGATGTGAAAATTTTATCTAGTTTTTCAGAACGATATAATTTATCCGTATTTGTATATTGAACAGATTCTTTACAGATGCTTGCAGATGTTCGATAAATATCTCCGACAATATCATCTCGTATATCTTCTTTTGAAAGTGTTTGAGCGTGTTGAATAATATAGTCTAATGGAAGAGCTTTACTGGCTGAGTGAGATTCCATTGATTACGACCTCCCTTACAAGTGGTTCGTTATGATGTTTTTCAAGTGCAGTTAAGAAATTTTTATCTCCATCTAATATACGTAATGCAATCCAACGTGCTGGATACGTATCACCGAATACTTTATAAATTTGTGGTTCTAATTCTCGAATCATATTTTCGATTTTTTCACTATAAGTAACTTTAATTGGTGCTGGAATTAGCTTTTTATTTGCTACTTTAGCAATGACATTTAGTAAATGACCGATGCCTACTCGGTTACGAGCGGAAATCTTAACTACAGGTACACCAAGTGATTTTGCTAATTTTTTTTCATCGATAACGATGCCTTTTTTCTCAGCTTCATCAATTAAGTTAATACAAATGACTACGTTACTCGTCATTTCCATCACTTGAAGTGCTAAATTTAAATTTCTTTCCATTGCTGTTGCATCTACAACAACTACAGTTACTTCTGGTTTTTCAAATATAATATAATCCCTTGCTACTTCTTCATCCGCAGAATTTGAATATAGTGAGTAAGTCCCAGGTAAATCTATTAATGTATATTTACTACCGTTATGTTCATATTCTCCTTCAGCTTTTAAAACAGTTTTTCCCGTCCAGTTTCCAGTATGTTGTTTTAAACCTGTTAAAGTATTAAATAATGTACTTTTCCCGGTATTTGGGTTGCCAGCTAAAGCGATGCGATGTTTGCTCATCTGAAATCATCTCCTATTAATACCCCGAAAATAAGGGAACTTTCTTCCTTGCGTAGTGCGATAGTTGTGTTGCTTACTTGATAAGCGACCGGATCTCCAAGTGGGCTGCGTTGTAATACTTTAATTGTTGCGCCTGGGATAAATCCTAAATCTAATAAACGTCGTTTCATAGTTCCTTCTAATTGTATCTTCTCAATTTGTACAAACTCTCCAGTCTTAAATTCGGAAAGTGGTTTTTTATTAGCCGATACCATAAAAGTTACCTCATCTCTATATTGTTAGTTTAAGTTTAAAAAGTTTCCTTAGGTAAACTTTTTGTTAGTAATATAGTAGACTACATTGGATGATGCTGTCAATTGGTACTTTAAAAATATTCATTTATTTTTAGAATTGTTCCAATTTATTTAGTTGTACTAAAAAATATTACTGAAATTCTGTGTAATGTACATAAATTAGGCGCGTAAAAGTAACAAAATACAACGGAATTGTAAATGTAACTTTAACTAAAAGGGAAAAAGAGCGAAAAACATTTACATTTAATTTACATTGTTAAGAGTAAATTTACATTACAGCTTAATTAGTGTGGATTTTGTTGGGTTCTTTAACTATAAATGTTGGGATTCCTAGTTTTTAAGGATTATTATCGTCATTTACTTAAAATTAAAAATTGCTTAACACTCACATAATATTATTGTCCTACAATGAATTTGTGTTCGAAAGAAGTAGATAAATGTGAAAAGTGATAATCCAAATGGGGGTACAAGACATGGTCATGAAAAAGGGTATTAAATTTTCTTTAGCAGCTTTAGTGGTAGCGGGTTCATTAGTGGGATGTGGAAAAGCAGAAGAGACATCAGGTAAAGATGCTAAAGGAAGCGATAATGCAAAACAAGAATTGTCAGGTACGATAGCAGCTGCAGGCTCTACAGCACTTCAACCTCTTGCAGAGGAAGCTGGAAAGAAATTTATGGAGAAAAATTCAAACGTTTCTATTCAAGTGCAAGGTGGCGGTAGTGGAACTGGAATTAACCAAGTAGCTTCTGGTGCGGTCCAAATTGGTAACTCAGATGTTCCATCTGCAGATAAAATAAAAGATGCTGATAAGGCGAAAGAATTAGTAGATAACAAGGTAGCGGGTATTGCATTCGCACTTGTCGTAAATAAAGATGTAAAAGTTGATAATTTAACAGTACAACAAGTACAAGATATCTTCACTGGAAAAGTAACAAACTGGAAAGAGGTAGGCGGGAAAGATGAAAAAATTAACGTAATTAACCGTCCAGCTTCTTCTGGTACACGTGCTACATTTGAAAAAACAATTATGAAAGACGCGAAAATTAATGATGGAACTGGTACTACACAAGATTCTAACGGTGCAGTAGAACAAGCGATTAACTCTACTCCAGGTTCAGTAAGTTATTTAGCAATGTCTTACATGGTTGGCGAGAAAAAAGGTGCGCTACAAACAGTGAAAATTGATGGTGCTGAACCAAAAGTTGAAAACATTGCGTCTGGTAAATATCCATTCTGGTCTTACGAGTACATGGTAACGAAAGGTGAGGCAAAAGAAGCAACAAAAGCTTACATTGACTATGTAAAAGGTAAAGATTTTGAAAAGCAAGTAGAAGATATGGGTTATATTCCAATGTCTAAATTAAATAAGTAATAAAATTTATGGGGCTGGCTGCAAGGCCAGTCCTGTTCATTTCAATTTATGAAGTGGGGTCTGTCCTGTGATGAAGGGGAAAAAACAAATTAATTACGTGAAAAGTGAATATATAGGAAGATCACTTGTTACGTTTTGTGGTATTTTTATTGTTTTAGTTACATTAGCTATTATTGCATTTATTTGCGGTAAAGGAATTCAATCATTTACGCAAAGTGGTATCTCGTTTACTGAAATGTTAACATCGACAAAATGGAGTCCAAATGCTGATGAGGGAACTTTCGGGGCTGTAATTTTTATTGTAGGTTCAACGGTGGTTTCGTTAGGTGCGGTTATTATTAGTGCGCCAATTGCTATAGCTCTTGCTATATTCATGAATTTAATTTCGCCGAAGTTTGGAAATAAAGTATTGAAGCCTGTTTTAGAATTATTAGTTGGTATTCCTTCGGTTGTATACGGATTATTAGGGGTTACAATCTTAGTGCCGCTATTACGTGATTCGTTTGGAGGAGTGGGCTTTAGTTTAATTGCAGGTATTGTTGTATTAAGTATAATGATTTTGCCTACTATTGCTAGTATCGCTTCTGATGCAATACGCTCTGTTCCATTTGATTATTTAGAAGCTTCTTATGGTTTAGGATCAACGAAATGGCAAGCGATTAGCCGAGTGATTGTTCCTGCTGCGAAAAAGGGGATTTTAACAGGTATTGTTTTAGGTTTAGCGCGTGCTTTTGGTGAAGCATTAGCGGTTCAAATGGTAATTGGGAATACGGTTAAATTACCAGAAGGAATATATAGCCCGACAGCAACGTTAACTGGTATTTTGACAATGGACATGACAAATACATTAAACGGAACTGCTTGGAACAATGCGCTATGGACTTTAGCAATGATTTTACTTGTTATTTCATTCCTGTTTATTTTAGTAATTCGAGCAATTGGGCAAAGAGGTGAGCGATAATAATGAATGCAAGAACGGTAAATAAAGTTTGGACAGGTATCTTTTATGCGGTTGCGGCTTTAGTTGTAGCTTTACTAGTGTTCTTAGTGTTTGAGATTTTACAAAAGGGATGGGGTTTTTGGGATCCTAATTTCTTGTTTGGAGAACCAAGTAATACAAGAGCTGGTGGTGGGATTGGTCCGCAGTTATTCAATTCTTTCTATATGCTTGTTATAACGCTTATTATATCTATTCCTCTCGGATTAGGCGCTGGAATATATTTAGCAGAGTATGCAAAACAAGGACGTTTTTTAAACTTTGTTCGTTTATGTATTGAGACAATGGCATCTTTACCTTCTATTGTTGTTGGTTTATTCGGTTTGTTAGTGTTCGTTACAATGACAGGATGGGGATACACAGTAATGGGTGGTGCCCTTGCTTTAACAATTTTAAACTTGCCAGGTTTAACTCGTGTTTGTGAAAATGCGATTTCAGAGGTTCCTTCTAATGTGAAAGAGGCGAGTCTTGGATTAGGTGCAACAAAGTGGCAAACGATCACTCGTATTATTATTCCGTCGTCACTACCACAAATTATTACAGGTGTTATTTTAGCGGCAGGTCGTATATTTGGTGAAGCGGCGGCATTAATTTATACAGCGGGTTTAACATCTCCAATTTTAAATTCAGCAGCGGACTTCTCAAGTCCTGCTCATCCTTTAAACCCATTTAGACCAGCTGAAACGTTAGCGGTTCACATTTGGAAGTTAAATTCTGAAGGAATTATTCCGGATGCGAAGTTAATTGCGACAAAGTCTGCAGCTGTATTAATTATTATGGTATTGCTATTCAATGTTATTTCACGCTTAGTAGCATCTATATTGCACAAACGTTTTACAGGAGCGAAAAGAAAAAGTAAAACGACGAAGAAGGTAAAAGCGGCATAAGTTATAAAGAAGAACTCTCTATTTATAAGTAGGGGGTTCTTTTTGCGTTTTAATATAGAAGGAAAAGGTATAGCGATTGTTGAATTTGTAATTCGTTATATAGATAAAGTGAAATTTTAAACAGTGGGGTTTTACTGCTCACAAATAGTGGGATAAAAAGATGAAAATGAGGGAGTGGGTTTAATTTGTTTTTTCTGCAAATGTCAGGTTTTCCAGGATCGGGAAAATCTACAGTTTCTAAGTATATAGGGGAGTTAACAGGTGCTATAATTGTAGATCATGACGTTTTGAAATCAGCATTGTTAAGATCACTAGAAGTGAAAGGTATTGAATCAACGATTATTGGTGGACTTGCGTATGATGCTGAATGGGCATTGATTGATTCATATTTAGAACAAGGACATAGTGTGATATTGGATAGTCCATGTCTATATAAAGGGATGGTTGAAAAAGGAATTAAGCTGTCTAATAAACATGGTGTGAAATATAAATATATTGAGTGTTATCTGAATGATATGGAAGAGATTAATATGAGACTACAAACACGTAAGCGTCTGGTCAGTCAAATTGAAAAGGTGGAGTCGGAAGTAGCTTTTAAAAAGTGGTTAAATGGTAGTAAAAGACCTCTAAATAGTGAATATCTTATTGTGAATTCTAGTGAACCTCTAGAGCGGTATGCAGAAAAAATGATGAATTATATGAGTAGGTAGAGAAAAAAGCGTTATCTTCATTCGTGAAGATAACGCTTTTTCGTTTAAATATCAGGTGTTTCTGTAGAAGTATTTATTTTTCTACGAGAGCGTCTTTTTCTCCCGATTTTATCTAATAGTTCATACATTACAGGAACGACTACTAATGTAAGGACAGTTGAGACTGCTAAACCGCCGATGACAACGACTGCCAAACTTTTCGATACCATACTTCCTGCTTGTGATTGACCAAATAGGAGTGGTAGCATAGCGACGATTGTTGTAATAGCTGTCATAATAATTGGGCGTAATCTAGTGGAACCTGCTTCAAGTAAGGCCTCTCTCGTTTCCATACCGTGTTCTCGGTTTTGTTGTACTCTTTCTATTAATACGATAGCGTTTGTAACGACAATCCCGATTAACATTAATGCGCCGATCAAGGAATTTACATCAACTGGTGTTCCTGAAATGATTAATCCTAAAATACCGCCGACAGCAGCTAATGGCAAGGAGAACAAGATTGCAAAAGGAGCACGCGCCTGCCCAAAGGTAATAACCATAATTAAATATACAATCCCGATTGCAATCCCCATAATCTTGAATAAATCTGTGAAGTTCTCTTGCATAGATTCAGTGGCGCCTGCGATATTTACTTTGGCTCCGCTAGGTAAATCTAAGTCGGCTATCGCTTTGCTCACTTCTGCGCTTACCTTACTTAAGTCTTCATTTGAAGCTTCTGCGGTAATTTGAATGGTTTCTTTTCCATCTTTATGGAAGATTTCTGTTTGAAGTTGCTTTTCTGAAATAGTTGCAATGTCTTTTAAAGGAATTGGTCCATTAATAGGTGATAGTATGTTTGTGTTTAAAATGTCTTCTTGTTTCGTAATGCTTTCTTTTTTATGTTCTATCATAATAGTAGTTTTTTCGTTATTGATTGAAACTTCACCAATAGGTGATTTCTTCATAAGGAATGCTACTTGTTGAGCTGCTAATTCTGGTGTTAATCCTAGTTGTTCGGCCTTTGTTTGATCAACATGGATTTGCCATTCTTTCTTAGAGTCTTCTAAATTCGTTTTTACTTTAGAAAGATCATCCATATCTTTTAGTTTTGTTTCGACGATAGTAGCAGCCTTTTTTAAATTCGTTTCGTTAGTGGCTGTTACGTTGAATTGCAAATTATTGCCGCCGCCAGAGCTTGAATAACTCGTTTTTATATAATCAAGTTCAGCGGGTTCAAAAGCGTTATGTTCTTTTTTTAACTCTTTAATATATTGATCAATATCAGAGCCTTTCTTGAAGACTACAAATATACTGGCAAGATTATTTTTCGTCGTTTGCCCCCATTGTGCATCTTCTGCGCTAGATCCCATTCGTAAAATAACATCCGTTACATCTGAATTAGAAAGTAGCTTCTTTTCGAAATCAAAGGCTTTTTGTTTTTGTGTTTCAGGAGCGTAATCAGCTGGGAAAGTCATATTAATAGATAACATTGTGTCGTCTTCAGATTTTATATTCGCTTTCGGTAGTAATACATAGGCAGCAATCGATCCTGCGAATAATAAAAAAGAAGTAAGTAGAATAATGAATTTATGCGAAAGAGACCACTTTAATGTAGCCACATATCGTGGTGAATAACTTGGCTTTTTGTGTTTTGTTTTTTTGAGTAGTAAAAAAGCCATAAGTGGAACAACTGTTAGTGCAACGATTAAGGACGATAGTATAGAATATACGACCGCTAATACCATAGGTAACATTAATTTTCCGATTACTCCTGATACGAGGCCGATAGGTAGAAAAACAGCAACCGTTGTTAAGGTGGAAGAAGTAATTGCGACGGCGACCTCTTTCGTTGCATCGAGAATAATATCTTTAGAGAAAGATTCCTTTTGTAACCGGCGGAAAATATTCTCAATGACAACGATGCTATCATCGACGAGACGTCCAACTGCAACGGCTAAACCACCAAGTGTTAGAGTGTTAAGTGTGATGTTAGATTGGTGTAGTAAAAAGAGTGTTAATAAAATAGATAATGGAATACTGACAACAGCGATGAGTGTCGTTCGGAAATTGCGTAAAAAGATTAAGATAATTAGAGTTGCAGCAATTGCTCCAAGGATTACTTCTTTTCCCATGCTAGTAACAGCATTTTCAACTTGTTCATGAGTTGATGCTAAAAGTTTAATAGAAAACTGATCTTTATATTGTTTACTTATATCTTTAATTTTTTTATCGATTTCTTTTCCAATTGCAACTGCGTTTTTACTTGGCTCTTTCATGATGATTAATCCAGTGCCTTCTTCGCCATTTATATGTGAGATTGTGTCATAGTGTTGTTTAAGTTCAATTTGAGCAACATCTTGTAATTTAACTTGAGGTGCAACAGTGATGTTTTTAATGTCATCTACATTTTTTATATCCCCGATGACACGAAGGTTATATTCTTCTTTATTAACGGTAACAGCTCCAGCTGGAGTGGAAGTTTCTTTTCCTTGTAAAACCTTTAATATTTGTTCCGTTGTTACGTTTTTATCTTTTAATTGGTTTGGGTCTAGTATAATAGATAATTCGGAAGTTGATTTTCCAAAAAACATAACGTTGGCAACGCCATCAATGCTTTCGAGTTGTGGTACGATTTCCTTTTCGATTTGTTTTTCATCTGCTTTTGAAAATCCGTTTTGCTTTTGGATTGCAATTTGAGCGAGTGGAATCATAGAAGTATTTAATTGGCTAACTATCGGTTTCGTTGCATCTTTAGGTAATTTAATTGTATTAATGGCCTTTTCAACTTCACGTGTGGCATCTTTCATATTTGCTTTGGATGTATACGCGATATCGATGCGTGATAATCCTTCGTGAGTAGAAGAGGTGACGTTGTCGATGTGTTCTAAGTTGCGAAATTGTTTTTCAAGGGGATCGGTTACTTCTTTTGTCATTGCTTCAGCGTCGAGTCCTGGAGATAAGGTTGTGACGGTGACTGCGGGATTATCGATGCTAGGTAAAAATTCCATAGGTAATTTAGACCCGGAATAAACACCGAGTATGGAAATGAGAAAAACCATGATGATAACAGCGGCGCGGTTTTTTAATGAAAACTTTGTTAACCTATCCATAAAGTAATTCCTCCATTGGGTTATTTATAGTTGAGTACGTCCTTTCTACTATATAACAAAAAATGGATATTTTTCATTAATTAAATGTAAAAAAATTCTAACAATAACCTTAAGTTGATGTTTTGTTGAAATTTCGTTATCTATCCCGCCGTTGGTCGGACGATAAGATTCTCACCTCGAATTCGGTTGGGGTGGAGCTATCTGCCAACAACCGGTTCTTTCAATTAGTAATGATTTGTGTGGAGGGACAAAAAATCAACATGTGCGCATTATTAGAAAGTGGCGAAGCTATTTTCTTTTTAAATGTGGACTTTAATGTAGAAGAGAACGAAAAGGTGGGAGGGATTATGAAAGGCAGTTTGGTTAATTGGAGTGTATTGGTATAAAATCAAAATACTTATTTTCAGTAGAGAGAATAAAAGGTTTTACTATAGAAGAAAGGAGGATAGATATTTTTTTTGTTTTTTTTATAAAAAACACTTGTTATTTAAAAATCATGATGGTATATTAATAAACGTCGCTGATGCGGAAACGTAGAAAACGACAAAAAAGAAATTTTAAAACTTAGTTGACATCGAAAAATGAAGATGTTAATATGATGAGGTCGC
>NZ_CP117702.1:832500-4937500 GCF_045277205.1 Bacillus sp. A01H
AGACCCGAAACCAGGTGATCTACCCATGTCCAGGGTGAAGTTCAGGTAACACTGAATGGAGGCCCGAACCCACGCACGTTGAAAAGTGCGGGGATGAGGTGTGGGTAGCGGAGAAATTCCAATCGAACCTGGAGATAGCTGGTTCTCCCCGAAATAGCTTTAGGGCTAGCCTTAAGTGTAAGAGTCTTGGAGGTAGAGCACTGATTGGACTAGGGGTCCTCATCGGATTACCGAATTCAGTCAAACTCCGAATGCCAATGACTTATCCTTAGGAGTCAGACTGCGAGTGATAAGATCCGTAGTCAAAAGGGAAACAGCCCAGACCGCCAGCTAAGGTCCCAAAGTGTGTATTAAGTGGAAAAGGATGTGGAGTTGCTTAGACAACTAGGATGTTGGCTTAGAAGCAGCCACCATTTAAAGAGTGCGTAATAGCTCACTAGTCGAGTGACTCTGCGCCGAAAATGTACCGGGGCTAAATACACCACCGAAGCTGCGGATTGATACCGAATGGTATCAGTGGTAGGGGAGCGTTCTAAGGACAGTGAAGTCAGACCGGAAGGACTGGTGGAGTGCTTAGAAGTGAGAATGCCGGTATGAGTAGCGAAAGACGGGTGAGAATCCCGTCCACCGAATGCCTAAGGTTTCCTGAGGAAGGCTCGTCCGCTCAGGGTTAGTCAGGACCTAAGCCGAGGCCGACAGGCGTAGGCGATGGACAACAGGTTGATATTCCTGTACCACCTCTTTATCGTTTGAGCAATGGAGGGACGCAGAAGGATAGAAGAAGCGTGCGATTGGTTGTGCACGTCCAAGCAGTTAGGCTGATAAGTAGGCAAATCCGCTTATCGTAAAGGCTGAGCTGTGATGGGGAAGCTCCTTATGGAGCGAAGTCTTTGATTCCCCGCTGCCAAGAAAAGCTTCTAGCGAGATAAAAGGTGCCTGTACCGCAAACCGACACAGGTAGGCGAGGAGAGAATCCTAAGGTGTGCGAGAGAACTCTGGTTAAGGAACTCGGCAAAATGACCCCGTAACTTCGGGAGAAGGGGTGCTTTCTTAACGGAAAGCCGCAGTGAATAGGCCCAAGCGACTGTTTAGCAAAAACACAGCTCTCTGCGAAGCCGTAAGGCGAAGTATAGGGGGTGACACCTGCCCGGTGCTGGAAGGTTAAGGAGAGGGGTTAGCGTAAGCGAAGCTCTGAACTGAAGCCCCAGTAAACGGCGGCCGTAACTATAACGGTCCTAAGGTAGCGAAATTCCTTGTCGGGTAAGTTCCGACCCGCACGAAAGGTGTAACGATTTGGGCACTGTCTCAACCAGAGACTCGGTGAAATTATAGTACCTGTGAAGATGCAGGTTACCCGCGACAGGACGGAAAGACCCCGTGGAGCTTTACTGTAGCCTGATATTGAATTTTGGTACAGTTTGTACAGGATAGGCGGGAGCCTTTGAAACCGGAGCGCTAGCTTCGGTGGAGGCGCTGGTGGGATACCGCCCTGACTGTATTGAAATTCTAACCTACGGGTCTTATCGACCCGGGAGACAGTGTCAGGTGGGCAGTTTGACTGGGGCGGTCGCCTCCTAAAGTGTAACGGAGGCGCCCAAAGGTTCCCTCAGAATGGTTGGAAATCATTCGTAGAGTGCAAAGGCATAAGGGAGCTTGACTGCGAGACCTACAAGTCGAGCAGGGACGAAAGTCGGGCTTAGTGATCCGGTGGTTCCGCATGGAAGGGCCATCGCTCAACGGATAAAAGCTACCCCGGGGATAACAGGCTTATCTCCCCCAAGAGTCCACATCGACGGGGAGGTTTGGCACCTCGATGTCGGCTCATCGCATCCTGGGGCTGTAGTCGGTCCCAAGGGTTGGGCTGTTCGCCCATTAAAGCGGTACGCGAGCTGGGTTCAGAACGTCGTGAGACAGTTCGGTCCCTATCCGTCGTGGGCGTAGGAAATTTGAGAGGAGCTGTCCTTAGTACGAGAGGACCGGGATGGACGCACCGCTGGTGTACCAGTTGTTCTGCCAAGGGCATAGCTGGGTAGCTATGTGCGGAAGGGATAAGTGCTGAAAGCATCTAAGCATGAAGCCCCCCTCAAGATGAGATTTCCCATAGCGTAAGCTAGTAAGATCCCTGAAAGATGATCAGGTTGATAGGTTCGAGGTGGAAGCATGGTGACATGTGGAGCTGACGAATACTAATAGATCGAGGACTTAACCATATAATATGAAGCAATGTTATCTAGTTTTGAAAGAATATAAAAAACTTGTTGACTTTTAAAGTTAAATAAGTTATAATGATTCTTGTCTTAAATGAATACAGTCTGGTAATGATGGCAGAGAGGTCACACCCGTTCCCATACCGAACACGGAAGTTAAGCTCTCTAGCGCCGATGGTAGTTGGGACCTTGTCCCTGTGAGAGTAGGACGTTGCCAGGCAAAATGGAGGATTAGCTCAGCTGGGAGAGCACCTGCCTTACAAGCAGGGGGTCGGCGGTTCGATCCCGTCATCCTCCACCATATATGTCGGAGGGGTAGCGAAGTGGCTAAACGCGGCGGACTGTAAATCCGCTCCTTCGGGTTCGGCAGTTCGAATCTGCCCCCCTCCACCATTCTTAATTAATGGGCTATAGCCAAGCGGTAAGGCAACGGACTTTGACTCCGTCATGCGCTGGTTCGAATCCAGCTAGCCCAGCCATTAAGAGCCATTAGCTCAGTTGGTAGAGCATCTGACTTTTAATCAGAGGGTCGAAGGTTCGAGTCCTTCATGGCTCACCATTTTAACAAAATATGCGGGTGTGGCGGAATTGGCAGACGCACTAGACTTAGGATCTAGCGCCTTTGGCGTGGGGGTTCGACTCCCTTCACCCGCACTTTTAATAAAATAACTCATACATGTCTTGCGGAAGTAGTTCAGTGGTAGAATACAACCTTGCCAAGGTTGGGGTCGCGGGTTCGAATCCCGTCTTCCGCTCCAATTTTCAATATGACATGCCGGGGTGGCGGAACAGGCAGACGCACAGGACTTAAAATCCTGCGGTGGGTGACCACCGTGCGGGTTCGACCCCCGCCCTCGGCACCATATGCGCCCGTAGCTCAATTGGATAGAGCGTTTGACTACGGATCAAGAGGTTAGGGGTTCGACTCCTCTCGGGCGCGCTTTTAATAACGGGAAGTGGCTCAGCTTGGTAGAGCACCTGGTTTGGGACCAGGGGGTCGCAGGTTCAAATCCTGTCTTCCCGATATTCCCAAAAACATGGGGCCTTAGCTCAGCTGGGAGAGCGCCTGCCTTGCACGCAGGAGGTCAGCGGTTCGATCCCGCTAGGCTCCACTTTATTTATTATATGTCTCGGAGGTATACCCAAGTTCGGCTGAAGGGATCGGTCTTGAAAACCGACAGGCGGTGAGAATCGCGCGGGGGTTCGAATCCCTCTACCTCCTCCATTTTCTTTTAAAATGGTTTAGACATAAATAATAAAATATTTTTTCCTTCATGGAGGTATACCCAAGTTCGGCTGAAGGGATCGGTCTTGAAAACCGACAGGCGGCGAGAGTCGCGCGGGGGTTCGAATCCCTCTACCTCCTCCATTTTTTATAAAGTAAATATTTTATCATCGCGGGGTGGAGCAGCACGGTAGCTCGTCGGGCTCATAACCCGAAGGTCGCAGGTTCAAATCCTGTCCCCGCAACCAAATGGTCCCGTGGTGTAGTGGTTAACATGCCTGCCTGTCACGCAGGAGATCGCCGGTTCGACCCCGGTCGGGACCGCCATTTATGTTTGGCTCGGTAGCTCAGTCGGTAGAGCAGAGGACTGAAAATCCTCGTGTCGGCGGTTCGATTCCGTCCCGAGCCACCATTTTTTTATGCCGACTTAGCTCAATTGGTAGAGCAACTGACTTGTAATCAGTAGGTTGGGGGTTCAAGTCCTCTAGTCGGCATCCTTTAGGGGCATAGTTTAAAGGTAGAACTGAGGTCTCCAAAACCTCCAGTGTGGGTTCGATTCCTACTGCCCCTGTAAAGTATATGGGCCTATAGCTCAGCTGGTTAGAGCGCACGCCTGATAAGCGTGAGGTCGATGGTTCGAGTCCATTTAGGCCCACCATATATTATTCCGCAGTAGCTCAGTGGTAGAGCTATCGGCTGTTAACCGATCGGTCGTAGGTTCGAGTCCTACCTGCGGAGCCATGGCCCGTTGGTCAAGTGGTTAAGACACCGCCCTTTCACGGCGGTAACACGGGTTCGAATCCCGTACGGGTCATAAAAAAAGAGTCAGCAATATGCTGACTCTTTTTTATTGTGCGTTCATTCTCCTTTATCAACTGATTTTCCTGAAATAAATAAAGGGATTTAGGAAAAGCTATGGTATGTATAAAAAGGAGGAGATACAAATGACACGAGTGAGAGACTTGATGAGCACTCATATTGTACAGTGTACACCGTTAGACAATGTATATGAAGCTGCTGTAAAGATGAAAGAAGAATCGATTGGATTGATCCCGGTTGTTGAAAATGAACAAGTTGTTGGTCTTGTTACGGACCGAGATTTAGTTGTTCGAGGGATTGCTGAAAAACATCCTGGATCTAATAAAATTACAAATGTAATGACAAAAAACATTGTTTCAGTTTCTCCAGATGATCCTATTGAAAAGGCTACAGAGTTAATGGCACAGTATCAAATTAGACGATTGCCAGTAGTTGAGAGTGGTCAACTCGTTGGGATGTTAGCACTAGGAGATTTAGCTATAAAAGAATCGGCAGATGATCAAGCGGGATTTGCTTTAAGTGAAATATCAGAGCATACGGAATGAAGTGAGACTTTAATTAGTGTAATACGTTACGTATAAAAATCAGATACATTATTCTAGTATATAGGGTTAAGCTAATATGTTAGCATGATGTATCTGAGCCATTATATAATAAGTATACAGTTAGTAATTTCGACAGTTTATTTAAATTTGTCATTCCTAATTATAAATAAGAGAAAAAATGATATACTGATAGATATAAGTATTATGATTGATTTCGAATATAACAATATTTATTGTTAATGATGTGATAATGGATTAATATTTCCTATGTAGATAAAAGGGAAGGGGAATTATATGAAGGCTGTACAGCGCGATCCAAATTGGAATTTGGTTACAGATACATATATAGAACCAAATAATTTCGCTGAATTATTTTCTTTGCTTGTACCTTGTCATCCAAAAGGTGAAGGGAAAGAACGAACTATATTAGTGTGGAAAGAAAAAGAATTTTATAAAGAAGAAAATTTAGCGGCATTTATCGTATATGGAATGAATAAAGCAAAGAATTTACCGCAATTTCATAAAGACGAAATTCCAACTTTAGTACGTATTCTTCGCTTATGCCAAGAAATTGGTTGGTATGAAGAAGCGAATACTTTTATGGTAACTCAAGGGCTAGCTGAGTTTGTTCATACTTCATTGGAATATGAAACGTGGGATCTTTTGACGCAGGCGGTTGCTTTAAACTATTTAATAATTAAATATCGTATTGGTGAATTAACTGATGGAGATGTAGAAATTTGGGATAGAGTTAAATTTAATGAGAAATGTATAACAGACTGTAAACATTTATTATCCCATAAAGAAGTATTAGAATTTACATTTTTTTATATGTGTAAGAGAGCTAAGTCACTATCAAAAGAGCAATTAAATAGTGATATGATGAGTTTAGCGATGTATTGTAATACTTTTGTTTATGACTTATATACATATGATTTATTACGAAAGTATCGTAAGTGTACAGACTTTCTATCATATTATGGACCTAGTCAAGCGGTGTTAGCTTGCCAAAGAGCTGTACTTTCTCAAATTTCAGATCGATTAGACCCACTCAAGACTACTCATGTAGATGATTATTTATATGTAATGAAAGATATGATGGAGCATATGACGATAGGGATAATGGATCGATATGATCATTTTATTGGAAAGTTATTATCATATGTGCCATTTTTTGAAATGATCCAAGTTCCACAACATGCATATTATTGTGAAGAATTATTGTATATTTGTAAGGGCATTAAATATAAAGAAGAAATATTACGCAATTATATATTTATACAATTACATGACTGTTTACCATCTTTCTTTAAACTGTTTCTTAAAAATAAGCGTTATGCAACGATTCATGATATTCTGTTCTATTGGTGTGATGATGAACAAAGAATGAGCTTAGAGAAAAAATATAATCTTAGCTTTATTTATGAAAAATATGCTTGTGGATAAAGGGCACTTTCTATATAAATTAAAAAGGATCTCAATTGTGAGATCCTTTTTTTATTAGTAAAGCAAGGAGAATGTAATTAAGACGAGAAATAACATTCCATAAAGGAGAAATTGTGCCGTATAGCTTCCTTGTATACCAAAAAAAGTATTTGTTTTTTTGTATAAATTCAATATATATTTTATCGGATTATCTTTGAAAGATTGGTACACAGTGTCTCCTCTTTCTAAGCTTCTTGTTCGTGTTTTTTGTTATTAGGGACATGAATGTATCTAGCTATGAATAATAAAACAGCCATAAAAAATACGGGAAATACGGTAGATAAATAAAAACCATTACTAATAATATTTGTTATTAAAGCACTTAATAGAAAAATGGCATTATAAATATGGGCAATTTTTTGTTTTAGTTGAACTTGAAAAGCTTCCATCATAATTTCTAAAGCAACAAAAGCAATGATAATAGATAAAAATACAGTATTTGTATTATAAATTACTAAGCAACAGATTAAGCCTAAAAAGGCTAAGTATTCAATTAAGAGAGGTATATTGATATTGCGTGGCATACAATTTACCTAACTAAATATGGCAGTGGGTTTACTGCATTTGTTTTTTCAAAATTCCATTCTCCATTGTGTAATTCAAAATGAAGATGTTGCCCGTATGAATGACCTGTGTTTCCCATATGACCTACTAATTGTCCAGCTTGTACTTGATCACCAGCTTGTACAGTGCGATCTTTCATGTGAGCATAGACTGTTGTATATAATTTCCCGTTTATTTGATGGGCGATGAACACAACATTGCCATAGCTAGCTGAATAATATGATTTCACGACTTTACCTGCCGCAGCAGCCTGGATAGAGACATTACCCTGAGCTGCAATATCTATACCATAATGCATTTGTTCCCAGCGTATATCAAAGGTTGAGCTAATTCTTCCTTGAGTAGGGAATTTGAAAACTGCTGGAATGGAAGTAGGTTGAGTCGTTTGAGCTTGTGATTGCGTTTGATTTTGCACCACATAATGCTTTGCCACATATCCGTATCCTGTGCCAAAACGAATTTTATACCAAGTTCCTACAGTTTCCACTACTTGTAATTGTGTACCATTTTGCAATGAACCAAGTAGTGCGCTACTTGTACTAGCGTTGCTACGTACATTAAGCTTAGGTGTTGCAACTGTGTATTTCGTATTATTTTGAACTGTGATGCCTTTTACTAAAGGCTGTGAACCATTAGATACGAATGCTTTTTGTACGTAACCTGTTTTGCCATTATGTAAAATTTTATACCACTCGCCTTGTTCTTCTTGAATGGTAACGAATTTTCCATTTGGTAATACATCTAAAATTGAAGATTCTAAATCAGGTTCAGAACGAACGTTTAATGCATTGGCATTGACGATATATTGATTATTAGATTGAAGTTTGTTTTTTAGTAGAATAGAATCTTTTTGTACATAACCTACTTTATTATCAACAGATACTTTATACCAGTCATTAGTTGTTTCAAGTATATTCACTTTCGTATTAAAGCGAATTGTATCAATTGCTGAGCTATTTGTGTTATCTTTTGTATGTAAGGCTACTTGATCGACTTTGACATATCCAGTTTTCACATTAGATAATTGTTCAGCGTTGGCTGTTTGTACATTTGTTTCTCCCATAGAAGGAAGTAAAGAAGCAATTGCGACAGTAGTTGCTGTTAAAGCAGTAGCTTTCATATTCATATAATAGAGACCTCCTCTAGTTGTATAGTTGTAATTTTATTATAGTATAAAGATATAATATAGTGGGTGTATTCACATAAATGTAATATGAAATCAATATAAAAATAAATTTTTCGAGGATAATGATTCCTTTTTATCCAATTCATTAGGATAATAATTTCTAAGATAGAATATAAGTATTATATGGTTTTGTTATTTTGTTGACAATTGGGAAAATTAAAACAGTTGATGATGTCTTATTACGGTGTTATACTGACAGTGATAATTTTATAGTTTGCTAGGAGAGCTGGTGTTGCCAGCTGAGAGTAAGACCTTAAGTCTTTGATCCTTTTTATTACCTGATCTAGATTATGCTAGCGTAGGGAAGCAATTCGGACACTAATAATGAGTCCCCGTTTCTTTGCGTATAGAAACGGGGCTTTTTTATTTGAAAATTTCATATTGAAACCACTAGGGGTGCTTGTTGTGCTGAGAGAGGAATAATCCTTAACCCTTACAGACCTGATCTAGATAATACTAGCGAAGGGAAGTGGAGCAACGAATAAATTATAATTTTATTTGCTGTAACCACTTCTTATTTAGAAGTGGTTTTTTATTTAGATATATAAATTGAAAGGGGATAGAGAAATGAAATTTTGCGATAGATTATTAGAAACTGTACAACCAGTTTGGGAGATGAGTCATAATCATCCATTTGTTGTAGGTATGGGGGATGGTACGTTAGAAAAAGATAAGTTTCAGTATTATATTATTCAAGATTATTTATACTTGTTAGATTATGCAAAGTTATATGCGATCGGTGTTGTAAAGGCAACAAATCCACAAGTTATGGGGAAATTTGCTGAACAAATTGATGGGATATTAAATGGAGAAATGACAATTCATAAACAGTATGCAAAAAGACTTGGAATTTCTATAGAGGAGATAGAGTCTGCAAAGCCATCTGCTAAAAATTTAGCTTATACAAATTACATGATGTCTGTATCTCAAAATGGCACACTTGCAGAATTAATAGCAGCACTTCTTCCGTGTATGTGGAGCTACTGGGAAATTGGAAAGCGTTTAAATGATATTCCTGGAGCAAGGGACCATGAATTTTTTGGTGAGTGGATTCAAGGATATAGTTCTGAAGAGTACGGCAACCTCTGTATTTGGTTAATCGATTTATTAAATGAAATGGCAGTTGGAAAGTCTGAAAAAGAGCTAGACCGATTAGAGGAGATTTTCCTATATTCCAGTCGATTTGAATATTTATTCTGGGATATGTCCTATCGTAAGGAGATGTGGGGATTTGAGGAGCAAGAACATACTACAGTTTCATAATGTTTCTTTTCATTATGATGAGAAGCCAATCATTAATGAATTAAATGCTTCTATACAAGATAAAGAGTTTGTAAGCATTATCGGACCGAGTGGATGCGGGAAAAGTACTTTATTTCGCCTTATTACAGGTTTAGAAGAAGCGAGTACGGGACAGATAGAACTAACAGAAACAAAGAGCCATCCTGTAGGGTATATGCCCCAAAAAGATATGCTCCTGCCATGGAGAACGATTATTGAGAATGCGGCCCTGCCGCTAGAGTGCCAAGGTGTACAGAAGAAAGAAGCACAAATAAAGGCAAAGGAACTGTTACAGAAATTTGGTTTACAGGGATATGAGACAAAATATCCAAAAGATTTATCTGGTGGTATGAGGCAACGCGTATCTTTCATTCGAACTTTATTAACAGGCGGAGAGATATTGCTCTTAGATGAACCGTTTAGCGCGTTGGATGCTTTAACGAAGGCATCTTTGCAGGAATGGTTGTTTGAACAATGGAAAGAGTGGAAAAAAACAATTTTATTTATCACTCATGATGTGGAAGAAGCATTGTTTCTTTCTAATCGAATTTTAGTGGTAGAGCAGCAACCGATAACTACTTTAACCGAGAGGATTGTACCGCTTGATCATAATCGGACAAGAAAAGATTTATATAAACCGGAAGTATTAGCGCTGAAAGATGAGCTTCTTAGTATGTTGCAAAGGCAGGTACTCGTATGATGAACCGGTTGAAGGAGCTATTACCTGCTCTTACACTTTCTAGTATTTTACTTGCTCTTTGGGAAGTAGGCGCAAGAATTGTAGATGAAATGTACATTTTACCGTCACCGTCTGCAATTGTAATGAAGATATGGAAACTAAAAGACATATTATTTACGGTTCATTTGCCAGCAACATTATATGTCGTTTTAATAGGGGTGGCTATTTCTATCGTACTTGGGGTAGGGCTAGCGATGTTAATGAATGCGAGTGATTGGATGGAGAGAGCATTTTATCCATTATTAGTTGCCTCACAAACGATTCCTATTACAGCGCTTGCTCCGCTTTTCGTTTTATGGTTTGGATATACGATCTGGAGTAAGGTTGTTGTTACGGTTTTAATTACGTTTTTCCCAATTGCGGTTAATACGTATGATGGACTGCGCAGTACGAAAAAAGAATGGGAAGAGCTTTTAGTTACGTATGGGGCAACGAAAAAAGATGTTTTTTTTAAATTAAAATTGCCGTCTGCTCTTCCTTATTTTTTCTCAGCTTTAAAAATTGCAGTACCGCTTAGTGTAATTGGGGCGGCAATTGGTGAATGGCTAGGTGCACAAGCGGGGCTAGGATATTTCAGTAAGAGAATGATGACGCAATTAGACGGGGCAGGTGTATTTGCACCCGTTGTATTGTTATCATTATTAGCTATTTTCTTCGTCATACTTATTTCGGTATTAGAAAAGAAATTCATTAGTTGGAGGAAGCATTCATGAAATTTTTTAAACGCATCTTTGTGTTTACATTATTAATTGCAATAGTTGCTGGATGTTCTAGTAATTCAGCATCGGATAAGAGTAAAAAAGAAAAAGAAATAACGGTCATGCTTGATTGGTACCCAAATGCGGTACATAGCTTTATTTATGCGGCAATTGAAAAAGGTTACTTTAAAGAAGAAGGAGTAAAGGTAAATATTAAATTCCCTTCTAATCCGACTGACCCATTAACGTTAGCAGCTGCAGGAAAAGTAACAGTTGGCTTATATTATCAGCCAGATGTTGTCATGGCAAAAGCAAATGAACAAATTCCAGTGAAATCAATTGGAGCTGTCGTACGTTCACCATTAAATCATGTTGTATCGCTGAAGTCTGCAGGCATTCAATCGCCAAAAGATTTAGAGGGTAAAACAGTTGGGTATTCTGGAACACCTTTAAGTGAGATGTATTTAAAAACGATGGTAAAAGAAGCTGGTGGTAATCCAGATACAGTGAAAGTAGTCGATGTTGGTTTTGATTTAGTACCAGCATTAATTACGAAAAAAGTGGATGCGGTAACAGGAGCATATATTAACCACGAAGTACCTGTTATGCGTCATGAAGGTCATGAACCAGCATACTTTAATCCAGCAGATTATGGTGTACCGAATTATCATGAGCTCGTATTTGTAACAGGTGATAAAACATTGAAAAAAGATAAAGAAGCTTTGCAAGCTTTCTTGCGTGGTACGAAAAAAGGCTATGATTTTATGAAGAAAAACCCAGATGAAGCATTGAATATTTTATTAAATCATCAAGAAAAAGAAAACTTCCCACTTGTGCCAGAAGTTGAAAAGGAAAGTATGAAAATTTTATTAGAGAAGATGGAAACGAAAGATGAGCCATTTTTATCAGATTCAAAAGAGTCATGGGAGAAACAAAATAAATGGTTGAAAGATAAAGGAATGACGAAAGAAATCGTTCCGGCCGATGAGTTATTCGAAAACATTTTAAAGTAGGCGAATGAATATGAAAAATGAGCTTCATGTAATCTCAAATGGTCACATGTCATTCGAAGAGTTAGTGAATGTAGCGATGCAAATTGAAAGTGAAATTGATTATTTGCATATTCGTGAGCGTGAGAAAAGTACGAAGGAATTGTATGAAGGTGTGGAAAGTCTTTTGAAGAAGGGCTTTCCAGCATCGAAAATAGTGATAAATGATCGAATTGATATTGCTATTTTATTAAATATTCCGCGCGTGCAGCTAGGATATCGAAGCGCAGATGTAAGGTCAGTGAAAGAAAAGTTTTCTTATTTGCATGTCGGTTATTCTGTGCATTCTTTAGAAGAGGCGATTGATGCATTTAAGAATGGCGCGGATTCACTCGTCTATGGTCATGTATTTCCGACAGATTGTAAAAAAGGTGTGCCAGCGAGAGGGCTTGAAGAAATTTCAGACATTGCAAGGTGTTTATCCATACCGATTACAGCAATTGGAGGAATCACTCCGGAAAACACTGGAGATGTTCTTACTAACGGCGTCAGTGGTATTGCTGTTATGTCTGGGATTATAAGTAGTAGTAACCCGTATAGCAAAGCGAAATCTTATAAGGAATCAATAAGAAAGTGGGCGGAAAAACATGTGTAAGAAGTATGATGTAGCGATAATTGGCGGTGGTGTAATTGGTAGTTCAGTTGCACATTTTCTAGCAGAAAGAGGCCATAAAGTAGCGATTGTAGAGAAGCAACAGATTGCATCTGAAGCCTCGAAAGCAGCCGCTGGTTTACTTGGGGTACAGGCAGAATGGGATGAATATGACCCGCTATTTGAACTTGCGAGAGAAAGCCGTGCTATATTTCCACAACTTGCAGAAGTTTTACGCGAAAAAACAGGCATCGATATTGGGTATGAAGAGAAAGGCATTTATCGCATTGCTCAAAATGAAGATGAGAAGGAAAGAATTCTTCACATTATGGATTGGCAGCAGAAAACCGGTGAAGATTCTTATTTCCTAGCGGGAGATCGTTTGCGAGAGAAAGAGCCGTATCTATCTGAGTCAATTATAGGGGCTGTATATTATCCGAAAGATGGTCATGTTATTGCACCAGAGCTTACGAAAGCATTCGCACATTCCGCATCATTCTCGGGTGCTGATATATATGAGCAAACAGAAGTATTTGATATCCGTATTGAAAATAAGAAAGTGACTGGAATTGTGACAAGCGAAGGTATGATCGCTTGCGAAAAAGTTGTTATTGCGGGTGGCTCATGGAGCACGAAGTTACTAGGTTATTTTCACCGCGAATGGGGTACATATCCAGTTAAAGGAGAAGTAGTAGCGGTCAGAAGTAGAAAACCACTTTTAAAGGCGCCTATTTTCCAAGAAAGATTTTACATTGCACCAAAGCGTGGCGGACGTTACGTAATTGGAGCAACGATGAAGCCCCGTACATTCAATAAAACTGTGCAACCAGAGAGTATTACTTCTATATTAGAGCGCGCGTATACAATATTGCCAGCATTAAAAGAAGCGGAATGGGAAAGCGCATGGGCAGGATTAAGACCACAGTCGAATCATGAAGCTCCTTATATGGGAGAGCATGAAGAAATAAAAGGTTTATATGCTTGCACAGGCCATTATCGAAACGGCATTTTATTAAGTCCTGTTTCTGGTCAATATATGGCTGATTTAATAGAAGGAAAGCAGGAGAATCACTTGCTAGATTCATTGCTTTCTAAAACAGTTTAGAAAGGGGATGGAAGTTTGAATTTAAAAATTAATGGTAATCAAATTGAAGTGCCAGAGAGTGTGAAAACAGTAGCTGAGCTACTTACACATTTAGAGTTAGATAACAGAATTGTTGTAGTAGAGCGTAATAAAGATATTTTACAAAAAGATGATCATACAGATACATCTGTTTTTGATGGAGACCAAATTGAGATTGTAACTTTCGTAGGAGGCGGTTGATTATGTTAAACATTGGACCATTTTCATTTCATTCTAGACTTTTATTAGGAACAGGAAAATTCCCTGATTTTGATGTGCAGCAAAAGGCAATTGATGTATCTGAGGCAGAAATTTTAACGTTCGCAGTACGTCGTATGGATATATTTGATGCAAAGCAGCCTAATTTATTAGAGAGACTTGATGTAAAAAAATATACGTTATTACCGAATACAGCCGGAGCAAAAAATGCTGAAGAAGCTGTTCGTATTGCAAAATTAGCAAAAGCTTCAGGGCTTTGCGACATGATAAAGGTAGAAGTTATTGGTGATGATAGAACGTTATTACCTGATCCGGTAGAGACGTTAAAGGCATCTGAAATGTTACTAGAAGAAGGATTTATCGTACTTCCGTACACATCTGATGATGTTGTATTAGCACGTAAATTACAAGAACTTGGCGTGCATGCGATTATGCCAGGAGCATCTCCAATTGGATCAGGACTTGGTATTGTAAATCCATTGAATTTGAGCTTTATTATTGAACAAGCGACAGTACCAGTTATCGTTGATGCTGGTATCGGTAGCCCGGCTGATGCGGCATTTGCGATGGAATTAGGAGCAGATGGTGTGTTATTAAATACAGCTGTATCAGGAGCAAAAGATCCTATTAAAATGGCACAAGCAATGAAATTAAGTATTGAGGCAGGCCGTTTAGGCTTTGAAGCAGGTCGTATTGCACGTAAACGTTGTGCAACGGCAAGTAGTCCTTTAGAAGGAATGAGCGTAGTTGAATAATCGATATTCTCGCCAAGAACTATTTTCTCCAATTGGAGAAGAAGGACAGCAAAAGATAAGGGAAAAGCATGTGCTTATTATCGGTGCAGGCGCACTAGGTAGTGCAAATGCAGAAATGTTTGTAAGAGCTGGTGTTGGTACAGTAACGATTGTTGACCGGGATTATGTCGATTGGAGTAATTTACAAAGGCAGCAATTGTATGCAGAGAGTGATGTGAAAAATAATCTTCCGAAAGCTGTAGCAGCGAAGAAGCGTCTAGAAGAGATTAATAGTGAAGTAAGAGTAGAAGCGCTCGTTCAAGATGTAACAGCTGAGGAGTTAGAAGAACTCGTTACAAACGTTAATGTAATGATTGATGCAACTGATAATTTCGAAACGCGTTTCATTGTGAATGATATGGCACAAAAATATGCTATTCCATGGATTTACGGAGCATGTGTAGGAAGTTATGGTCTTTCTTACACAATCCTTCCTAGTAAAACGCCATGTTTATCTTGTTTATTACAATCGATTCCGCTTGGCGGATCGACATGTGATACAGCGGGGATTATATCACCTGCTGTATCTCTCGTCGTTTCTCATCAAGTAACGGAAGCTCTTAAACTGTTAGTGGAAGATTACGAATCACTTCGAGATGGACTTGTATCGTTTGATGTATGGAAGAATGAATATTCATGTATGAATGTGCAAAAGCTTCGTAAACATAATTGCCCTTCGTGCGGAGAGAATGCATTATATCCTTATTTAAACAAAGAAAATACATCGAAAACAGCAGTGTTATGCGGGAGAAATACAGTTCAAATTAGACCACCTCATAAAGAGGAAATGGATTTTGAACGATACAAAGAGCTGCTGCATGATCGTGTAAATGATTTAAATGTAAATCCATATTTATTATCATTTTCTGTGGAAGAAAAGAGATTAGTTGCTTTTAAAGATGGTCGTGTACTTGTACATGGAACGAAAGATATAAGTGAAGCAAAAACAGTTTATCATCGTTATTTTGGATAGAAAAGGATGAGTGGGATGAAAGTAAATAAAGCTTTAACAATTGCAGGATCTGATAGCGGTGGCGGTGCCGGCATTCAAGCAGATTTAAAAACATTCCAAGAGCTTGGTGTGTATGGGATGACGGCTATTACGGCAATTACTGCTCAAAACACGCTTGGCGTTCAAGGGGTATATCCAGTTTCGTTAGAAGGTATTACGGAACAGTTGAATTCAATTGGTACGGATTTAACACCAGATGCTGTGAAATTAGGAATGTTATTTAGCAGCGAAATTATTCAAATTGTAGCAGAACATATTAATAAATTTGGCTGGAATAATATTGTACTAGATCCTGTTATGATTGCTAAGGGCGGTGCATCATTATTACAGCAAGAAGCAGTACAAGCGTTAAAAGAATATTTATTGCCAGTAGCAACAGTTGTAACGCCGAATGTTCCTGAGGCAGAAGTGTTAACGGGGCTAGAAATTCATAACGTTGAAGATAGTAAAGAGGCTGCAAAAGTATTGCATGAATTAGGGGCGAAATATGTACTTATGAAGGGCGGACATGCAGAATATCAAGGTAATGAAGTAATTGATTTACTTTTTGATGGAGAAAAGTTTATTGAATTTAGAAGTGAACGAATTCCTTCAAAGCAAACGCATGGAAGCGGGTGTACATTTGCTTCAGCGGTTACAGCTGGACTTGCGAAAGGATACTCAATTGAAGAGGCAGTTCAAGAAGCAAAACAATTTATTAGTATAGCAATTGAAGAGCCGCTACATATTGGAAGTGGTCATGGACCGACGAATCATTTTGCATATAAATTGAATAAAGCACATGTATAAGTAGACAAAAGTCAGTTGTATAACTGGCTTTTTTTTCTGTTTACTTTTTCTAGATACAAGAGTAATATATCAGCCAGAATATATTTTTTGTAATACGCTGAGTCCAATTATATGGAGCGGAGGAACCAATTTGTGCAGTGTCACTAGGGGTGAATCTTTCAATTTTGAAATTAGGGCTACTCTCAAAGTCCGAATCCGACAGCTAACTTCGTAAGCGTCTTGAGAGAGGACGGTGCCATGATGGATACATCACTTCATCGATCTGATTAGTATAGGGGAATATCAATCTATGTTTGAGTTCTTTTATGCTAAGGAGGATGAGGTATATGGAACTAACACTTATTTGTGTTGGAGAAGAAAGCAAGGTAAATAGTTTAATAGATTTAGTAGCGTTTCAACATGAGTTAATTATTTTTACCGCAAATGAAGAGATAGCGGCTGAAGTGAGGAATTGTGGGTTTGATTGGACGTATAGCTGTAGTAAGGAGCAGGATTTTGCTAGTGTTTGTGAGTGTATTAAGAAGGTGATTTTACTAGGAGATGAGCTTCCAATTATTAGCTTCTTTACAGAACACATTCGCTTTTCTTTTCAAGCACCTATTACTGTTGTTACAAGGAATAAACGATACCCAGCGAGGCTCTATGAAACAATTGGAGCTACATTTGTCATGTTTACGAATTGTGATAATATTTCTTTTTTATTTTTTGAATAGGGCGGGGGAGAAGAAGATGAAGGTGTTGTTACTAGGAGATATAGCGAATCGTTGGGCGGTATCGATAGAGCGAGTTCAAGAATTGGTGGTGCTCGATCCTATTTTTCCAAGGCCTTATATCATATTGCCATCGAAAGACGCTTTATACTTAAAAACAGATGTGATCGAATATGAGCAACTACATGCAGAATTGTCACAAGTTTATATTCGCGGGAGAAATTTACGTACTTTTTTACGAGGAGAATAAATAGTGAATAAAAAAGAGCGAATGCTAAGTGCAACAAGCTATGCACTTCATGTCATTCGCTCTTTTTATTTCGTATTTAAAAGATCATTTATGTGAAAAAGAAAGAAAAGACGAGAAAACAGATGAAAAAATATTAATAACACTTAATGTAAGCGTTTAAATAGATGGATATTTTCTTATTTTCAGTAATTTAGCTCTTTACAAGTGAAAAATAGAGGAGTATATTTACTCTCATAAATCATTCATAAAATTTCCAAAAAAACCTAAAATCGCTGAGTTCCAGAAATGGAGCGGGGGAACCAATTTTGTGCATCGTCACTTGGGGTGAATCTTTCAGTTTTGAAAGTAGGGCTACTCTTTAGGCCCGAATCCGACAGCTAACCTCGTAAGCGTTTAGAGAGGAGGTTTACTTTTTGTTGTTCATTTTTTGAACACTGAGTAGAGCTCAGTGTTCTTTTTTAATATTTTAATGGTAAATTTTAACAATTAGAAATGAGGAATAGCCATGTTAGATGTTGTAATGATCGGGATTTTTGTTGTGTTAGTTGCATCGATGATAAGCCTTGCAAGTTGGTCAGATAAAGTTGTGAAAGAAGGGAAGCAATCATGATGATTGTTTTATCAGTTATTGTTGCAGCAATTACGGTGTACTTAGTGTATGCATTATTAAATCCGGAAAAGTTTTAATTAGGGGGAGTTATTCATTATGATCTGGGTTGCAGTCGTTATTACAATGCTATTGTTTATTCTTGTGGCAAAGCCAACGGGAATTTATTTAGAGAAAGCCTTTCAAGGTAGTAAAAAGCTAGATAAAGTATTCGGGCCTTTTGAAAAATTTATTTTTAAAATTACGGGTGTAAAAGCATACAATCAAACGTGGAAACAGTACGCATTATCATTAGTTTTATTAAATGGATTTATGATTGTTGTCGTATATTTCATTTTCAGACTACAAGGAGTATTGCCATTAAATCCAGCACACATTGAAGGAATGGAGCCTACGCTCGCTTTTAATACAGCAATTAGTTTTATGGCTGATACGAACTTACAGCATTATAGCGGTGAAAATGGTTTATCTTATTTATCACAATTAATCGGAATTACATTCTTAATGTTTGCAGCACCGGCAACGACGTTAGCGCTCGTTATGGCATTTATAAGAGGGCTTGCTGGAAAAGAACTCGGTAACTTTTTCGTTGATTTTACGAGAGCATTAACGAGAGTGTTTCTTCCTATCGCATTTATGGCGGCACTAGTCTTTGTCGCACTTGGTGTACCACAAACGTTAGACGGGGCAGTTACGGCGCAAACGATTGATGGCGCGAAACAAAGTATTTTACGCGGGCCACTTGCATCATTCGTGTCCATTAAGGAACTTGGAAATAACGGCGGTGGATTTTTCGGAGCTAACTCTACACATCCTTTCGAAAATCCAGGGCAAATGAGTAATATTTTGCAAATGATGCTTATGATGTTATTGCCAACAGCACTTCCATTTACGTACGGACGAATGGTAGGAAATAAAAAACAAGGTCGCATCCTTTTCGTTTCACTATTCATGGTGTTTTTACTAGGGTTTATAACAATTACGACATCTGAACTAAACGGGAATCCAGCACTAAATGAAATGGGTATTGAACATGTACAAGGAAGTACAGAAGGAAAAGAAGTAAGGTTCGGAACAGTATTTTCTTCACTATACGCAACAGTAACGACAGCTGCTGAAACCGGAGCGGTGAATACGATGCATGATACGTTAACACCAATTGGCGGTCTAGTCCCGCTCGTAAATATGATGTTAAATACAGTATACGGCGGCGTTGGAGCAGGCTTTGTGAACATTATTATGTATGCGATTATCGCAGTCTTTATATCTGGATTAATGGTCGGACGGACACCAGAGTTTTTAGGTAAGAAAATTGAAGGTAAGGAAATGAAATTAATTGCGGTAACGATACTATTTCATCCATTGCTCATTTTAGGATTTTCGGCATTAGCTCTTTCTACACATTTAGGAACAGAAGCGATTTCTAACTCGGGCTTCCACGGTTTAACACAAGTTGTTTATGAGTATACGTCATCAGCTGCGAATAACGGATCTGGATTTGAAGGGTTAGCAGATAATACACCGTTTTGGAATATTACAACTGGTTTAGTTATGTTTTTAGGACGCTATTTCAGTTTAATTACGATGCTAGCTGTTGCAGCTTCATTGAAAGAGAAGACGGTTGTGCCAGAAACAGTCGGAACGTTCCGTACGGATAATAGTTTATTTGGCGGCATTTTCATCGGAACAATTGTAATTGTCGGTGCATTAACATTCTTCCCAATGTTGGTACTCGGTCCAATTGCAGAATTTCTTACATTGAAGTAATGGAGGGTAAATGATGAGACCGGTAGTAGTAAAAGAAAAAAGAGTAAATGAGTCACAAATGCATGTTGTAGAAGATGAAGTTAGACAAGCGAAAACGATGGATCGTGATATCGTAACAAATGCGATGAAACAATCCTTTGCGAAATTGAATCCAAAAGTCATGATAAAGAATCCGATTATGTTTGTTGTAGAAATTGGATTTATCATTACGTTCATTTTATCGTTTCTTCCAAGTCATTCTAGTAGTGTACCAGGATGGTTTAATATAACAGTTTCTTTCATTCTCTTATTTACAGTTTTATTTGCTAATTTTGCAGAAGCATTAGCGGAAGGACGGGGGAAAGCGCAAGCCGATTCTTTAAAACAGTCGAAGAAAGATGTGTTTGCCAATGTTGTAAAAGAAAATGGGAACATTGTTCAAGTTTCAGCAACGGATCTAAGAAAAGGTGATGTTGTTATTGTAAAACAAGGAGAAATGATTCCAAGTGATGGGGAAGTCATAAAAGGATTAGCATCTGTTGATGAATCTGCGATTACAGGGGAATCAGCTCCTGTAATAAAAGAAGCTGGCGGTGATTTTTGTTCCGTAACAGGCGGTACGATGGTTGTAAGTGATGAGATTACGATTATCATTACGAGTAATCCTGGTGAATCATTTATTGATAAAATGATCTCTTTAGTAGAAGGGGCTGCTCGTCAAAAAACACCGAATGAAATTGCTTTAAATACAGTATTAACGAGTTTAACGCTTATTTTCTTAATCGTTGTTGTGACGCTGCCGATTTTCACAAATTATTTAGGGTTTCAAATTGATACAGCTGTACTTGTAGCATTGTTAGTTTGTTTAATTCCAACGACAATTGGTGGATTATTATCAGCGATTGGTATTGCCGGGATGGACCGTGTGACAAAGTTTAATGTGTTAGCAATGTCGGGTAAAGCAGTAGAAGCTGCGGGCGATATTAATACAATTATTTTAGATAAAACGGGTACGATTACTTTTGGGAACCGAATGGCTCATACATTATTACCTGTAGGAAATGAAACGATTGAGCAAGTTGGAAAGTGGGCTGCGATTAGCTCAGTTTTAGATGAAACACCAGAAGGTCGATCTGTTATCGAGTATGTGCAAGCGAAATCTATATCATATAATAGAGAACTTGCGGAACAAGGTGAGTTTGTTCCATTTAAAGCAGAAACGAGAATGAGTGGTGTTGATTTACAGGACGGAACGAAAGTGAGAAAAGGTGCTGTCGGTAGCGTGATTGAATGGGTTCAGTCACAAGGTGGAACAATTCCGAAAGATGTAAATCAAAAAGCAGATTTCATTTCAAAAGAGGGTGGAACACCACTTGTAGTTGCAGTGAATAATCGTATTTACGGTTTAATCTATTTAAAAGATACAGTAAAACCTGGTATGCGTGAACGTTTTGAACAGTTACGTCAAATGGGGATTAAAACGGTTATGTGTACAGGGGATAACCCATTAACAGCAGCAACCATTGCAAAAGAAGCAGGAGTAGATGAGTTTGTTGCTGAGTGCAAACCAGAAGATAAAATTGCAGTTATTAAAGCAGAGCAGGATAAAGGGAAACTTGTAGCGATGACAGGTGATGGTACAAATGATGCACCGGCATTAGCGCAGGCTGACGTTGGATTGGCGATGAATAGTGGTACGACAGCTGCGAAAGAAGCAGCGAATATGATTGATTTAGATTCGAATCCAACGAAGATTATTGAGGTAGTAGGAATCGGTAAGCAATTGTTAATGACACGCGGTGCGTTAACGACATTTAGTATTGCAAATGATATCGCAAAATATTTTGCAATCATTCCAGCAATGTTTACACTTGCGATTCCGCAAATGGAAGCATTGAACATTATGAAACTAACATCACCACTGTCAGCGATTTTATCAGCATTACTATTTAATGCAGTTATTATTCCATTACTCATTCCATTGGCGATGAAAGGTATCGCATATAAACCGATGAGTTCGAATGCACTACTGGGCCGAAACCTACTTATTTATGGGCTTGGTGGAGTGATTGTACCGTTCATTGGAATTAAAGTAATTGATATGATTGTCGGCTTGTTCATATAAGGAAGAGGGGAAAGAGATGGCGAAGAAACAAAGTATACTATCACCAATCATCCGGATTACTTTTACATTTTTAGTGTTGTGTGGACTTGTATATCCGCTTATTATTACTGGTATTGCACAAGCAGTAATGAAGGATAATGCGGATGGAAGTCTAATATATAATGATAAAAATGAAGTGATTGGTTCTAAATTAATCGGTCAAAATTTCACAGATCCACGTTATTTTCATGGGCGTGTTTCTAGTATTGAATATAAAGCAGAAGCGTCTGGTTCAAATAACTATGCACCGTCTAATCCAGATTTAGAGAAACGAGTAGAGAAAAGTATTGAAGAGTGGAAGAAACAAAATCCGAGCGTTCCAGTTACAGAAGTACCAATCGATTTAGTGACAAATTCAGGTTCAGGGCTTGATCCTGATATTAGTCCGAAGGCAGCTTCCGTACAGGTAGAGCGTATCTCAAAATTAACGAAAATTCCGAAAGAAACGCTAGAGCAATTGATTAAAGATCAAACAGAAGGTGCGGCACTTGGTTTATTTGGAGAGACCCGCGTAAACGTCTTAAAGTTAAATTTAGAATTACAGAAACTACTGAAATAGTAACAGTGCTACCTCAATCTAACGGATTGAGGTAGTGTTGTTTCGAAAGAAAGGTTGTGTGTGTTTTGTATGCAGATGACTATAAACCGACGTTTCAAAGGCGAACGCCAGAGGAATATTTAGAATATATTCGTCAGCAAAATCGTGGGAAGTTAAAGCTATATGTAGGGGCTGCTCCAGGAGTAGGGAAAAGTTATAAAATGCTCTATGATGCTAGAGAGATGAAAAAGGACGGTACGGATATTGTAATTGGTTTAATTGAAACGCACGGGAGAAAAGAGACGGAAGAAGCAATTGCTGATTTAGAAAAAGTTCCTTTGAAAGAAATACAGTATAAAGGAAAAGTATTTTATGAGCTTGATGTGGAAGGCATTATAAAACGTGCGCCGCAAGTAGTTGTAGTGGATGAACTTGCGCATAGTAATATTCCCAGCTCTAAAAATAAGAAGCGTTATATGGATGTACAAGAATTGTTAGAGGCTGGTATATCCGTATTGTCAGCGTTTAACATCCAACATTTAGAAAGCGTTCATGACATTGTAGCTCAAATTACAAATGTAAAAGTAAGAGAACGTATCCCAGATTTTATTTTGCAAAAGGCGAATGAAATTCAGCTAGTTGATGCAACGCCGGAAGTGTTAAGGAAAAGACTAATAGATGGAAAGATATATAAGGAAGAAAAAATACAGCAAAGCTTACAAAATTTCTTTACGCTTAATAATTTAGGAGCACTAAGAGAATTATCACTTCGGGAAGTCGCTGACGATATGGACGAAAAGATTAGTCAAACAGTGATAGAACCAATCGGAGTGAAAGAAAAAATTCTCGTTTGTGTACAGTACAGTTCAACAGCAGAGAAATTAATAAGACGGGGCTGGCGCATGGCTGATCGCTTAAACGCTGAATTGTATGTATTCAATGTTGAAAGAGAAAATATAGACTCTCTTTCAGCTAGTAAAAAACAAACAATTGAAGAGTGGAAGGCGCTCACGAATCAATTTGATGCAAGTTTTGTATTAGAAGAAGCAAAAGGAAGAAAGCCAGCGGATGTTATTATTGAAGTCGCGAAAAGATTGCAAGTAACACAAATTTTACTTGGGCAATCAGCGAGAACGCGGTGGGAAGAAATTCGAAAAGGTTCTATTGTAAATGAAATTATGAGACAGACGAAACATATTGATATTCATATTGTTGCGGATCAAAGAGTTTAAAATAGAGACCATCTGTAGGTCTCTATTTTGCTTTTTGTGTGGCAGGGAAGCGTAGCATTTTCATTGCATATAAGATTACAAGTAAAAATATAATTGCGCCTAGGAAGAAAATCCAAAAGTAATTTTGGTTAAATAAAAGAAATCCACCTATAAGTGGGCCTGTGCCCATACCAAGATAGCGGATGAAGTTGTACATACCGATAGCTGTTGCGCGTTCTTGTACGAATTCTTCCGTTAACAAAGTAGTGTGAGTTGGCATAGAAAGTCCCATACTAAAACCGTACAAAGATGTAACGATAATGATGAATGGGATATTAATGCTATATGTGAAAGAGAATAAAACGACACATATAATATTGAAGAAACTCGTAATAAATAAAGTTTGCTTTGTTGTGAGGCGTTTTTGCAAAAACTTGTAGCAAAAACTTCCCAGCATGATAGAAAGAGACATTGGTACAAACATAAGACCAATTTCCTTTACAGTTAAATGAAATGAATTTGTTAAAATACTCGGTAAAAAAACGAGAAAGCAAAAGTAAATACAAAATTGAATGAAGCCAATAAGAGTAATAGAAAATCCAGTTTTATTTTTTAAGATAAACCAGTAATTCTTTTTTGCTTGCGGTTGCTTCATTACAGTAGGTTTTGTTTCTGGAAGTAGTGAAAGGTTTATCATTAATAAAAGAATGCCAAGTATAGATAAAAATAGAAATACAGATAAGTGGCCATTTATACTGCCGAGATAACCACCAATGAGAGGACCAATCGCAGGTGCGAGGGCAAGTAACATTTGGTATAGGCTCATCGCTTCTCCGCGTTCTTTTCCTTCAAATAAATCGCCGATAATCGTTGCTGAAACTACAGGTATAGCCGCTATTCCTATGGCTTGAACAGCTCTAAAAAAGAGAAATAAATAAATGTTTGCCGAAAAAGCACATCCGATTGAACCAATTGTACTAATGACTAAACTAGGGATAAGGACAGATTTTCTCCCTTTTGTATCAATGAAAGGTCCATATACGAGCTGCATAATTGCAAGAATGAACGTGAAAAGTGAAACTGTTACATTTACAAGATAAAGAGAAGTATGAAAAGAACCTTGAATCATGGGCAAGATAGGTGTGTAAATATTTTGAGCGAAGGAACCAAGTAAGGCACTAATACAGACAACATATAAACTGAAATGTAGTTTGGATTTTTTCATTATGTTAACCTCCCCTTTTTTAGTTTCCTTGGAAACTAAATTTAGTTTAACATGTTTTTCTCACTTGTAAATATGAAAAAATGATTTTAAAATGGTATATAGCTAAATTGTTTCTTTGGAAACTTAGGGGGTGAACAGATTGGATTATGCAACGAAACAAATGGAAATACTTTCGGACATTCGTACACTTTTGCATAAAAGAGAAGAACATTTGAAAGGACAAAATGAGAAGTTTCTTCGTGAGACAGGTGTAAGTGGTATGTCTTTATCTGAGTTACATGTAATCGAGTGTATCGGGAAAAATGGTCTGATGAATGTAACGGCAATTACGATAGAAATGGGAATGACGAAGGGTGCGATTTCTAAAGTTTGTACAAAGTTGTTCCAAAAGAAATTCGTTGAGAAGATGCAAATGTTAGACAATCAAAAAGAAATTTTCTTTCGCTTAACGGAAAGCGGAAATGAAATATATAAAGCTCATGATAAATTGCATAAACAAGCTGAAGAAAAGTGGCTGTTACTCTTAGATAGATATACGAAAGAAGAACAAGATTTTATTCAGAGGTTTATAAAGGATGTCTCTGATCATTTGGAAATATAATTGGAAGAAAAAATTCCGTTTTCTCAAGTCTTTTAAATATAATTTCTGAAAGAACTCATATATAATAGAAACAGATACTTAACATGGTGAATAATTAAAGAGTCAATATATATAGAGGAGAGAGTAACATGCTTGAAAATACAGGGTTAGTATTAGAAGGCGGCGGTATGCGTGGTGTATATACGGGCGGGATATTAGAATACTTTATGGAACAAGATTTATATTTTCCATATGTAATCGGTGTATCAGCTGGTGCTTGTCATGCAGCGTCGTATCTTTCCAGACAAAGAAATAGAAATAAAACAGTAAATATTGATTATGCATCACATCCGAAATATTTATCGTATAAAAACTTATGGAGAAAACGTCAGCTATTTGATATGGATTTTATTTTTCATGAAATCCCAGAAAAGCATGTGCCGTTTGATTTTGAAACATACTTTAATAGCCCAGAGCGTTTCCTTGTAGGAACGACGGATTGTGAAACAGGACAGTCTGTTTATTTTGAAAAAGAGGGAACGAATGACGATGCACTAAATTTATTACAAGCTTCTAGTTCATTACCTTTCATTGCACCAGTAGTAAATTATCGTGGTAAGCAATTATTAGATGGCGGGATTTCAGATCCAATTCCAGTTCGTAAAGCACAGGAAGATGGATTTAAAAAATCAGTCGTAATTTTAACAAGAAATCACGGTTACGCAAAGAAAAAATCAAGATTTGGGTGGATTGCTGCGAAAGCTTATAAAAAATATCCGAATCTTGTTAACACGATGCTAAATCGCTATGAAGTGTATAATGAAACACTTCACTACATTGAAAAAGAAGAACAAGCGGGTAATTTATTTGTTATTCGTCCAGAAGTACCGCTTCAAGTAGATCGTATGGAAAAAGATACAGCAAAACTACAAAATCTATATGAGCAAGGCTATGAAGATGCAAAGAGACAGTTTGCAGATTTAAAAGCGTTCTTGCAAAAATAATAATTAGGCTGTGGAGATGGGATTCTCTGCAGTCTTTTTTATTATTGGTTTCGATACCGAATGTTGGTTATACACGTTTTTAGATTATGGTATAATATGGATAAAAGTATGTAGACCTGCGGTAGTATGTCAACTTAGAAATAACAAAGTTTAAAGTTGTCAAAGGTCAATTTGTTTAAAAAAGGCATCACAAAACTAAACCAGTAACGAATGTAATTTACTGGAAAATAATGAAAGGTAGCGATGACAAAATTTTATGTCATTCTTTCACACACCTTCCAGGCGTAAAAAGTTGGTGGCTACGTAGTAGCGCATCCACCAATCGCACAAATTTTCTTGCGGTTAGAACGAGTGCACGTTTGTGTTGATGTTTTGGTACTTCATTATATTTTTTCACGTAATACTCTTGATAATCTGATACATGCTTTCTTACTGAATTGGCGGCTTCAACTAAGTAATAACGCAAGTAATGATTACCTGTACGGGATAATGAAGTATCTTCGGCTGTAAAACGACCGGATTGGTGCTTTCGCCAGTATAATCCAGCGTATTTGGCTATTTTTGTTTCATCGTCAAATCTTTCGATTTGGCCAATTTCAGCAATGATACCGGCAGCGAAAACAGGGCCTACTCCAGGAATAGATTCAAGTGTTTGGGTCAAACCAGCCATGATTTTTTTAATAGACTTTTCTAATTCCTTGATTTGCTGTTGAAACGTACGAATGACTGCGATGGATGTACCTAAGATGACATCTATTGAATCTTCTACAACCTTATCCAAGCGATAAGAAACTTTCACAGCTTTGTGAATGGATGCTGCTACGCATTTTGGATCACCAAAACGGTTTCGACTTTTTTTCTGTAGGAACTCAGCGAGTTCTTCTAAAGGCATATTAGCGAGTTCCTCTAAGCTGAATTTTTCAAGAAATAGTTCTGTCATGGCGCTACCGAATACGGAAGTATCCACCTCTTGTGAAAATGTATTACATTTAAAACTTAGGTGTTGAAGAAAGTGTTGTTTTTCTTTCGTTAACATTTTGACAAGTTGGTATCGTGATCGAGTTAATTGCTGCAGTGCCACGTACTGGCTTTCTTTTACGATAGACATTTGATTACGGCCAAATCGTAAGTAATCAGCAATGACAAAGGCATCAATCTCATCGGTTTTATTCATGTCAGAATAACTTTTCTTAAAATTTGCGACTTGCTTTGGGTTTAGGAGAAATACTTTTGCTCCAAAACGCTGTAAATCTATATCATGGTGAAGAAACATAGAAGGATGAAAGCTGTAAACAGAGGTGGATTCTAGACCAATCTTAAGGATGTCGACCTCTTTACCTGCAACACACTGTAATAATTTTTCTTTGAGTGTAGTAGCTCCCGGTAGGTCATTACTGACCGAAAAAGAATCCAGTTTTTCTCCATCACCATTTAAAAAGCAAACTTTCATATCAAACGAACTTACATCTAAACCAACAAATAATCTCATGTAAGAGACCTCCCTTCTATATTAGAATCATTTCTTGGACGTCTCGAGATATCTCTAGTGTGTACGCCGACCAACAACCTCGTGTATGAGAGCTAGTCCTGAATCGAAAGCCGCCCTAGAGCTACTATCATCTAGGTTCGAGGGTCAGGCTGCTCAGCCTGCGAGTAGGGAGTCCCGCACGTTCACTGAGAAACACTCTTCAAATGTGGTAAATCCACAGGAGGTGAAAGAATTGTCCCAAATGATCCTAAAATCATTATCTAGAAATATCTTGGGACGTCCAAGTATTTTTATTTATAGGGCTCTTATTAAGAAGAAAATCTAAGCCTGTAATAGGGCTTAAATATTAATATACGAGAGAGGTGATACATATGGAAAATGTATATAAAGGGCTTAGACATACTGGATTTATTATGATGCTTATTTTTGGTGGGGTATTTTTACTGCGCTGGTTCATTCATGATGAAATGCTACTGGATCAGCTTATTGGATTTAGTGTAGGAATGGTAATGGTTGTTTCGTCAGTTTTCATTCAAAAGTATAGTAAAGAATTACAGGTAGAAGAGAAATATTAAAAGATTATAAGCTCCTTCATATTTTGGAGGGACCGTTATAGTTTGAATGATTGTTATAAAAGAAAAGTAGAGCATCGAAATCCGATGCTCTACTTTTTTAATGTGGTAAGAATATCAATTGATAAGCAAACAAAATTCCAAATACATATACAAGTGGGTGAACAGCACGGAATTTACCTTTTGCCACTTTCATAAGTGGATATGAAATAAATCCAAGTGCAATACCTGTTGCGATACTTGATGTAAGTGGCATGCTTAAGATTACTAAGAATGCTGGGAATGCTTCATCAAATGCGTCCCAATCGATGTGGCGAACTGAACCCATCATAAGACTACCAACGATAATTAATGATGGTGCAGTAATAGCTGATACACCAGAAACGGCACTTACTAATGGTCCGAAGAATGCTGCTAGTGCGAATAGAACAGCTACTGTAACAGTTGTTAAACCAGTACGACCACCAGCTGCAACACCAGCAGAAGATTCAATGTAAGCTGTTGATGGTGTTGTTCCGAACATAGAACCGATTGTTGCTGAGAATGAGTCAGATAGAAGAGCTCGTCCAGCTTTTGGAAGTTTTCCATCTTTCATAAATCCACCTTGTTGAGCAACGCCAAGTAATGTACCTGTTGTATCGAATAATGTAACAAGGAAGAATGAGAATACAACGCCGTATAATCCGTAGTTAATTACGTCAGATACAGCAGTAATTGGATTTGAAACGATAATTCCTTCTGGTAATCCAGGCATTGATGTAACACCGTTTGAGAATGATAATTGTCCCGTGAAGAAAGCGATAATACCAGTTAATAACATACCGATAAATAGTGCGCCATTTACATTTAAAGACATAAGAACAATCGTAATTCCAAGTCCAGCTAATGCTAGTAGTACTGGAGCAGAGTGAAGATCACCAAGTCCAACTAAGTTTGCTTCATTTTTTGTAACGATACCTGTTAAACGTAAACCGATAAAGGCGATGAAAAGACCGATACCAGCAGTAATTGCATGTTTTAAGTTTTCAGGAATTGCTTCCATTAATTTTGTACGGAAAGATGTGAATGATAACAAAATTAAAATCATACCTGCTACGAATACAGCAGAGAATGCAATTGCGAAAGTCATGCCTTCATGAGCCTTTACAACAGAGTAAGAGAAGTAAGCATTTAATCCCATACCTGGTGCAATTGCGATTGGTAAGTTTGTAAAGATCGCCATAAATAATGTTCCGACAACAGCAGCGATAATGGTTGCTGTAAATGCTTGTTCAAATGGAACACCTGCATCCCCAAGGATAACTGGGTTTACGACAATGATATATGCCATTGTTAAGAAGGTAATAATACCTGCCATAATTTCAGTTTTAATAGAAGTTTTATGTTTTGAAAGGTTAAACATATAAACATCCTTTCTGTTTACGAATAATTTTCACAACAGTTATATATAATATTCGTTTTTTATCTATTTTGCAATAGTTTTGCATAAAAAGTTTACAACAATTCATATTTTGTGTCTTAAATTCGAATATTAATCGTAATATGATGTGCGAATTTCAGTTTTTATTATGCACATTATAAGAAAAAGGAGTTGAAAGAAATTATGCCGCAGCAAAAAAACTTTGTAACAATGCCGGCGCAACATCAAAATAAACAGCCTGGCATTGAATCATTAATGAATCCTCTACCGCAGTTTGAAGATCCAAATTATAAAGGAAGCGAAAAGTTAAAAGGAAAGAATGTATTAATTACAGGTGGAGATAGCGGAATTGGACGAGCTGTTTCTATCGCTTTTGCGAAAGAGGGAGCAAATATTGCGATTGCGTATTTAGATGAGGAGGGGGATGCAAATGAGACGAAACAATATGTTGAGAAAGAAGGCGTAAAGTGCGTATTGTTGCCAGGTGATTTAAGTGATGAACAGCATTGTAAAGATATTGTACAAGAGACTGTCCGGCAGCTAGGTAGTTTGAATATTTTAGTAAATAATGTCGCACAGCAATATCCGCAGCAAGGACTAGAGTATATTACAGCAGAACAGCTAGAAAAGACTTTTCGTATTAATATTTTTTCTTATTTTCACGTTGCGAAAGCCGCACTTTCTCATTTAAAGCAAGGGGATGTCATTATAAATACCGCGTCTATCGTTGCATACGAAGGAAATGAAACGTTAATTGATTATTCTGCAACGAAAGGGGCAATCGTTGCTTTCACAAGATCACTTTCTCAGTCATTAGTGCAAAAAGGGATTCGTGTAAATGGTGTTGCGCCAGGACCAATTTGGACACCACTTATTCCATCGAGCTTTGATGAGAAAAAAGTATCACAGTTTGGAAGCAATGTTCCAATGCAAAGACCTGGACAACCATATGAATTAGCGCCAGCATATGTATATTTAGCGTCTGGTGATTCATCCTATATTACCGGGCAAATGATACATGTAAATGGGGGCGTTATTGTAAATGGATAGTTTTCATTTATAAGAGCAAAGTAAAGTTAATTCCACTTATTATAGTGAGCGCTAGGGGGGGTATAGATGAAAAAGCTATGTTTCGTCATACTATTATTTTTCATTCTACCGGTTAGTGCTTTTGCTAGTACAGATCATTTAATATTAGTGAATCTTACGACAAACCAGTTGTCTTTTTTTGAAAATGGAAATTATACAAAAACATTCCCCGTAACAACTGGAAGAGATCGTACACCTACGCCTGAAGGTAATTTTTGTATTATAACTAAATATAAAAATAAAGAATACCATCGAAAAAAAATAGCTGGTGGTGCACCAAATAACCCTCTTGGTACGAGATGGCTTGGACTAGATAAAAATGAATATGCGATTCATGGGACAAATCGGGAATGGACAATTGGAAGTAGGGAATCAAATGGCTGTATTCGTATGCATGACAGGGATATACAGTGGTTATATGACCGAGTTCAATTACAGACGAAAGTAATCATTTCTCGGTTTCATACGAGCCCGGAATATGAAGCGAATAAGCTTGGTTATCGTGTTGTGAGCTGGAATGGTCGTAAAGTAGAAGAAGAGCAAATTGGTATGCTTACGTTAGTAGATCGCGTGGATATATATTGGCAAGAACCGAATGGACAGCTAACGAAAGTGAAAATGGTATTGCCAAACGAAAGATATGCAGTGTACTCAAAACGAAAAGATGGAATATATTATATAGGAAACAATTTGTATATTGTGGATGAAACAGGAGAAAAAATTCGTTATGAGCAAATTCCTTCTTCGATTTTAAGTAATATATATAAACGAAAATATAATGTTCCGTAATAGGCTACCGTATTATAGACGGTAGCTTATTTCTACTTCCAGTTTAACTGCAACTATTGTACTTTGCTGAATATAATACAGTACAGATAGGGGGCGGTTACATTATGAAAAGTGAATTTGCGTTTAAAGTTTTCTTAGTAACGACCTGTTTATTTATCGTGTATTTGTATGCTTTTCTCGTCTTTTCGTTTTATGTTCCATACGTTGATTTAATATTGTTCTTCGGATTTATTTGGGCATTTGTTAAGGCAAGGGAAGGGGAGAAAAGTATATATCGGCGTATTACGTTATGCGGGACAGCCGTTCTCGTTATTTTGTACTTTTTTATTATGCATGATTTTTGGAGGGGAATGTAAAAAAGCATACGATTAGTCGTATGCTTTTTATGTTTAATATTTTGGCTTAAATGTATGACAACAAGTCTCTACACTTGTTGCTACAGAACTTTCTAGCGTCTCGTTCGTTAAAACTGCACTTGTATACGATTCATTTTCAGTTTGACCAGTTTCATCCGCATCTGGCTGAACGATAATCGCACTTGCTTGACAAAAGTTACCTTGTCCCCAAAATGAACAATTGGAAACAGAGCATCTTACTTCTGGCATAAAACCCCCTCCTTATACATTAGTTTGGAATTTTACGTCCATTTCATGTGTAGAAGGAGTTTCCTTTTCTCGTTATTTTTTCGTTTGTTCAAACCATTCTTTAAACTTTTCTTTTGATTGTTCTCCGCTAATACGGCTTACTTCTTTACCATCTTTAAAATGAATAATCGTTGGCGTTCCTTTAATATCGTACTTATCCCAAGGCTCGTTTAAATTTTCAATATCAATTACTTTCATATCAACATTTAAATCTTTCGCTAAAGGTACAACAATAGGAGAGACCTTTTGACAATGAACGCAAGAGGTTTGATAAAAGTAAATCGTTTGTTCTTTTTTATCTTCTATATTTTTATTGAGATCTTCAAGAGAAATTTTATTTGAGTAGTAACCTTTTTCATCTGTCGATGCGTTTTTCTTTTCCATTTGAGTTACAGCAAAGATTGCCGCAAATAAGACGATAATAATACCGCCAAATATAAGCATTTTTTTCATTCTTTCATCTCCTTATTTGTTTTTGATGACAATAAAGCTACAAACAGCGATTGTAATAAAGCCGATAAGTGCTAAAAACGGGATTGTCACAAAGCCGAACCAGTTTATGTATTCTCCCGTACATGGTACACGGCCGCAAGCTGCCCCTGCAGCCGAAAATGCTGCGACTTTTTGAATTGCATAGTGATATAAAGAAATACAAGCACCAATACTTGCGATCGGTAAAGAATAACTTGCGATGCGATAATCTTTTTTTACTACAGCGATACCGAGCCATAAAACGAATGGATACATGAAAATGCGTTGATACCAACAAAGGACACAAGGCTCAAATTTCATGATTTCGGAAAAGTATAGACTTCCTAGTGTAGCAATAAACGAAGCTCCCCACGCGGTAAATAAAGCATATTCTTGCTTTTTTTCTCGTCCCATATTTTATACCTCTCTTATAATAGTTACATACTAAATTATAGTATGAAGTGGTACAGAAAAGAAAGAAAAAATATGTTTATCAATAAAAGTTTTATACGGGGAAACTTTTATTGATATGAACATTTTAAAAAAGCGCTATTCTCCAGAAGAGAATAGCGCTATAGTTTACATTTGAATTTGCTCTACTTCTTCTATATGTGACTTTTGGGATGCATGGTCAATATATTGAAATAGGAGCTGCAATTGTTTATCAACTTCTGGCAGTTCTTTACTGTATTGATAAGCGTGTAAAAAATGCTCAATACGCTTAGAAAATAATTGATCGTTCGTTTGAACCATGAGAACGAGTAATTTATCCCAATTACAGCAATACGTGTAATAGAGAGCTTTATCATAGTCGTTATATGTTTGCACTGTGTACCCTCCTTACCGAGAGTTATATATAGTGTGTGATAAGTAAGGAGAAATACACTTGAAAGAATTTGTTAAGAAAAAAAGTGAATGAAAAAACGAGGTATGTCCTCGTTTTTTAAGCTTTTGGCATTGGCGTAGGTGTTGGTTTTCCGTATCCTTCTTTGTATTTATTATCGATATAGTTACGAATTTCAAGCGTTGATTTTCCTTTTTGTTTCATCGAAGCAGATTCAACTGCGATTTCTAGGCAATTGACGCAAGTCGTTGCATGAGAATCCCAAACAACTTCACCATTCTTTTTAATTTCACGAATAAAACAATTTTTATTATTTTTATGTCCTACACTTTCACCGCAACCGCAGTAACATGGAATCCAATCTAATAGTTCTGCATTTTGTCCAGCGACAGTATAGATATCTTTCATTTGTGGATCAAGCTTGTCTAGGAAGGTAGGAAGTGTGTCGACTCCTTTTGTTTTCTCTTGAATGTCAGCTTGCTGAGTGTGCGATGCGTGGTCATGTTCTTCTTTTTTTGATTCAGAAGATTTTTGGTCATTTGTACTAGTACTTCCGCATCCAGCAAGAATTAAACTCAGTACTGCAAGTAAAGAAAATACATACTTTTTCATTCGCTTGTCCCCTTTACAAATGTATTAATCAAATTGTATCAGAGATTACGGTGTGTCGGGTGAAGATTTTTTTGACCGATTTTTGAAATGCCATCGTAGTGAATGGAATAGAAATAAAATCGGGATATAAGCGTATACAATATATAAGCCAGCTTGAGATAGTACTGTATTTAATGTGTTGATACTTTCACGGTTTTTAAAAAATAAAGAAGCTGTAAAAACGATGAAAATAAAAAACGGTAATGTAAATTTAAATGAAATATGAAATGAACGCTTCATCGTTTGGCATGATGACCAAATAGTTAAACAAAGGTTTGGCAAAATAATCAGAAACCAAACAAAAATAATAATATATTCAAACCGTTGAATGAAAGGAACTTTAATTATTTTTAACATCGTTAAAGTAGGCCAAATAGTATGATTTAATTGTCCTTCACTATAATACATAAAAGATACAATAGCTAAAACTACATAAATCAAAGTGCTAAAAAAAATTCCTGCATGAGCCCATCTTTTTAAAGACTTACCTTTTTCAATAAATGGATAGAAGATAAGGATTGTTTCAAAGCCGAGAAACTCTAATGCAGATTGCTTTGCAGATATAAGCATGTCAAAAGGTGAATGTGTAAAAATAGGTAAAATATTACGGAAATGAGCGTATTTCATTGGATAAATTAAAAAGAATACAACGAAAATAGGAAGAACGACTCCCCAAAAACATATTCCGGTTACAGAGCGAAATCCACCCTTTATAATATAGCAAGTCACTAATAAAAACATAAAGGTTAGTTTCCATAATTTAATGGTAGGGAAAATCCAAACTTGTATCACTTCCATATATGTACGAAGAACAGTAAGGCAAAATAATAAGCAATAAAGAGTGAAAATCACGGAAAATATAGAACCAATCCATTTTCCAAAAGTTGTTGTATGAATGCTAATTAAATCTCCGTCTTTTTCTAACATTTTTAACATACAAAACAGCACAATATGGGTTGCAATCCCCGCAATAATAAGAGAAATCCAGGCATCATAACCAGCGTTTTTTAAAATTACACGTTGATACCCAAGAACTCCTATTCCAATTTGAAGCGAATGTAATAATATAAAGGCAAAGTATGGAGAGACTGTCTTTGCTTTATTCATTGTATTCATTGCTTATTTCACCTCACTATTCCCCGATTCCAGATTGTACAATATTAAGATCTAAATTTATATCTACGGCTACGTTTTTATACATATTTCGAATTTGTTTTATATTCCATTTTCTCGTATGACTTCTAATTTCATCGCGTATGCCTAAAGGATCAATTTCCTTTTTTTGAAATTGTTTTATTAAATCTTCACAGTCTTTTTCAACATTTCGTTCAATTTGTTTCTTTATATAGTTGATATTTGTTTCTTTTCTTAAATCAATCCAATTAGGAGAGTTTTTAATTAAACCATTTAATTTTAAATGGATTTTTACTTTTGGTATGTCGCCAGTTTGATCTATATCATATTTATTTTTCCCAGCTAAGTTTTGTATGACCACTATACCTTTATTTTTATTCTTTTTTATTGCTGCTTCGTAACGCCCATTTTTTGTAGGATTAATTAGTAATTTTGCTAAAACAGAATGTCTTTTATCCGTATACATGACGACTTTATCGCCTCTTAAAAAAGCAAGCCCTTTAACAGCGACGGAATGATTATCACCCATTTTTATATAAGGAACATAGGCATCACATACAGAAGAGTAGTAATTATATAAAAAGACGTTTAATTCAGTTTGTGGAATGTTCTCATTTCTTATATTTTGCTCGAGTAAATCAGCGATATATAACGAACCATTTTTTTTTCCGTAATTTAAAAGCTCTTCGGCCGTTCCATCTACAATTGCTAGTTGAACATCACGTCCGATATTTGGATCACGTTGTAAGTTAGTAATAATTTCTCCCATTCCGCGTTCTCCTAGAGCCTTTCCAAATAGGACGACACGCATTTGACCTACAACAACATTGTGAGGAGATTTAGCGTTCAATCGTGAAGCGATTGTTTCAAGTGAACGAGCAGATGTTGATTGCGTCTCTGGCTTAGACTTTACACCATGTGTGTATTCTGGGAATAAGATAGTTCCTTGGAATTGTTTATTTTTTGTGATGTCAAATCCAGCAATATGAATAATACGCTGTGTATCCACTATATACGTTTGTGTACAACCAGTTTGTAGAACAAAAAAGATTATAATAAGGAACAAGAAAAGTTTTTTCATTGATTATCACCATCACGTTTTTGCTTCACTTTGTTCGGGTTATAGCGCCATTTTGATGTGGGTCTAAGGAAGGAAGGCCTTTGTGCTGTTTGACTAAATGGTAGTCGAAGAAAACCTTCTGCTGTACCTAAACCACGAAATGGATATAAAGGTAATAAATAAGGTGATCCAAGTGATTTTAATTTAATTAAATGAGCTAAAATAAATACAAACCCGACAATAAGACCTAATCCACCAAATGCGCCGGCTAAAAGAATAAGTGGAAAGCGTAACAACCGGATAGTAGAAGACATCTTTACAGTCGGTGTTGTGAAAGATGCAAGAGCGGATAAAGCAACTGCAATTAATAAAATTGTACTTGTTAAAGCAGCTTCAACAGATGCTTGCCCAATTACAATCCCGCCAACAATACCAATTGTTTGTCCTACTTTCGTAGGTAAACGTGCTCCTGCTTCACGAAGCAATTCGATTGTAATTTCTAAAAAGAGTGCTTCTAAAATAGGTGGGAAAGGTACGTTCGCTCTTGAGAAAATAATAGGTCCTAGTAAATCAGCAGGAATCATTTGATAGTGATACGTTAAAGCCGCTGTATAAATAGCGGATGAAAAAAGAGAAAATATAGCTCCGAAAAAACGAATAATGCGAAAGAACGATCCAATCATCCACGGTAAATAATAATCTTCTGGAGAAATGAAAAAATCTAGTAACGTTGTCGGTCCTGATAAAGCATATGGAGAGCCATCTGTTAAAATTAAAACTTGTCCGTTAACCAATGCATATACAGCTCGATCTAATCGTTCTGTAGGCAATAAAACAGGAAACGGTGAATTGCTATTATCACTAATAAATTGCTCAATCATAGTTGCGTCAAATGGGACATCAAAGTCAATGTCTTCTAGCCGTTGTATGGCGGTGTTGATAAATTGTTCATTTGTAACGCCTTCTATATAAGCAACTGCTACTTTCGTTTTTGACATAGTTCCGACGGTCATTTCTTTAAATATGAGTTGCTCTGTTACAATATTTCGGCGTAATAAGTGTATATTTGTATCAAGGTTTTCAACGAAACCGATTTTAGGCCCGATTACGCTATATTCATTTTCTGTATCGTTATTTAATCGTATTCCTAAAACAGTACTTTCGGCACGAATTAAAGCATATTGATCGGGATTCGAATTGTTTTTTAAGCGTAATAAAATATATCCCCCTAATAATTTCTCACGAATATCATCAATAGAAGGGGAGGTAATAATATCTTCAATAGAGACGATATTACATAAATCAGAGATGTTTTGAATTCGATCCGATTCCTTTTTTAGAGGAGTTAAAATAAATTGTTTAATAATAAGTGCTTCCACGACAGATTTATAATAAAACAAACATAATGTTTCATTTTCAAGTACGTTATAAGAGACAAAATCGCTAGATTCTGTCATGCTTTTTATAAATTCTGGAATAGAACAAAGTGTTTTTGGATTAGTATTTTTGGATTTCTTAGATGATAAACCGAACATTTTCTCACCCCTAACATATATCATTTTCTTGTGTTAGTTTTTGGGAAATACGGGAATTTATACTTAAAAATTGAAAGTTCATAAAGAAAAGGAAGAGTATTGAAAAACTCTTCCTTTTTGGCATATTAATTTGTTTTCTTTTCCTTAATAGACTTCACTAATTTAATCATTTCTGCTCGTATATCTTCTTTTTTTACATTTAATTTTTCTGCAATTTGTTTCATATCCATTCCGTCTTTTTTCATTTTTAGTACATCATCAAGGGGAGTATTACTTTTTTGAGAGATGATTGTTAATACCGTGAGCTGACGTAATCCGATATTATATTCTTTCATTTTTTGTTTTAGCCCGTCTGGTGTAGATTTTTGCATATTTGCTAATTCTTGCAGTAGTGCCTTTTTCGTTTCTTTATTCATATGATGCTTTTTTAACTTACTTGGGTCTACCCCGAAATGCTCTGCTGTTTTCTCCCAAGAATTATTTTGCTTATAGTAAGCTAAAACGTCTTTAATTTCTTTTTTACTCATTTTTGCAATGTGGGCAGCTTTCCAAATTTCATGTTTGTTATAGCCGAGTTTTTCGAGCGACTGCATTTCTTCTTCTGAAATTGGTTTATGATGATGCAATGTGACTTCTTTTGGCGTAGCAGCGAAAGTGGGGAAGACGGTTGCACCGAATAATAATGCTGCCATAGTCATACTTACTGCGATTTTTTTGTACATGTAAACTCCTCCTAGATGGATAATGTGAAAAACTGTACACATATCATTTCCATAAAATGTGAAATACTTGTGAACAAATCAAGTTTTTTTATTCACAGTATGAACTGAAGTTTTTGGAAGTTTTCCAACATAAAACATTGATTAATAGTAAAAAACTAAGGTATAATCGAAATTGAAAATCAATATCAACAATAAACGTATACATATAGATAAAAATAAGGGAGAGAAAAATATGACTACATATACTTCCATCGCAAATGTGATTAAAGAAAGACGTTCTGTTCGTACATTTACAGATAAAGCAGTAGACAAAGAGTTATTAATTGAACTATTAAACGACGCAACGTGGGCACCGAATCATAAACATCGTGAACCATGGAATTGTAAATTATACATTGGAGAAGGTCGTCAGAAATTAGTAGACGCAGTATTAAACTCTTTCACAGAAGAAGAAAGAGCGAAACGCGGTAAAATTTTATCGGATCGTTTCTTAAGCACGCCAGCACAAATTGTTGTTTACATAAATGAAGATCCACGTCAAATTCAACGTGACGAAGATTACGCTGCAACATGTGCATTTATGCAAAACTTCCAACTTCTTGCTTGGGAACGCGGTTTAGGTTGTGTTTGGAAATCAGGTGGATTAAACTACAATCCATTATTTATAGAAGGACTTGGTTTAACTAGAGGTCAACGCATCGTTGGAATTCTTCACCTTGGCTATTTCGATAAAGCACCAGAAGGAAAAGCTCGTACACCGATTACGGAGAAGATGGAGATTATTGAAGGTTAATAGATGAGACATTCTCGTTTTTATGAGGGTGTCTTTTTATTATGCAATCAATCCTCATGAAAGCTTGTTCTCAATCATACACTTTCTTAAGGGAAAGTGTAAGGAGGGAAAATAATGAGAGCAAGTGACGATAAAGCACTGCAATATGCAATTGCGGAAATTACGGAAATTGCGACTGGATTTGGGCTTGATTTTTATCCGATGCGTTATGAAATATGTCCAGCGGAAATTATTTATACATTTGGTGCATATGGGATGCCGACGCGGTTTTCACATTGGAGTTTTGGAAAACAGTTTTTCAGAATGAAATTACAATACGATTTAGGTCTTAGTAAAATATACGAACTCGTTATTAACTCTGATCCATGTTATGCCTTTTTATTAGATACGAACTCGTTAATTCAAAATAAATTAATCGTAGCGCATGTGTTAGCGCACTGTGATTTCTTTAAAAATAATATTCGTTTTTCAAATACGAAGCGGGATATGGTAGAAAGTATGTCAGCGACAGCTGAACGGGTGAAAGCATATGAGCATAAGTACGGAAAAGAAGAGGTAGAAACATTTTTAGATGCCGTACTTGCCATTCAAGAGCATATTGATCCGTCGCTTATGCGTCCAAAACTTGCGTGGAGTATTGATGATTTAGAAGAGGAAGAAGTAGAAAAGAAAAAGGTATCGCAATACGATGATTTATGGAATTTAGATGATCGCAATAAAAAGAGGGAACGCTCCAATGTACGTAAAAAGAAGAAAATCCCACCACAACCAGAGAAAGACTTACTCCTCTTTATTGAAGAATATAGCCGTGAGCTAGAAGATTGGCAGCGGGACATATTAACGATGATGCGTGAGGAAATGTTATATTTCTGGCCACAGCTTGAAACGAAAATTATGAACGAAGGCTGGGCATCCTTCTGGCATCAACGCATACTTCGCGAAATGGACTTAACATCTGATGAAGCAATCGAATTTGCAAAATTAAATGCGGGCGTCGTTCAGCCATCAAAAACGAGTATTAACCCATACTACCTCGGTATTAAAATGTTTGAAGATATAGAGGAGCGCTACAATAACCCTACTGAAGAAATGAAACGACGCGGCGTAAAACCAGGATCTGGTCGAGATAAAATCTTTGAAGTACGCGAAATCGAATGGGACGTATCGTTTTTAAGAAACTACTTAAATAAAGATCTCGTAATGAGAGAAGATATGTATTTATTCCAGCGCCAAGGAAAAGAATATAAAGTAATAGATAAAGAGTGGGAACATGTACGTGATCAACTCGTAAATATGCGTACAAATGGCGGCTTCCCGTACTTAGTAGTAGAAGACGGAGACTACTTAAAAAACGGAGAATTGTACATTAAACATAGTTACGAAGGAATCGAGCTCGATTTAAAATACTTAGAAAAGGTATTACCATATCTTCATCAGCTGTGGGGAAGAACGGTGCATATGGAGTCGATTGTGGAGAGTAAGGGTGTTGTGTTTTCTTATGATGGGAAGATGGTGCATCGGAAGTATGTGTGATAAGGAAAGCCACTATGTATATAGTGGCTTTTTTTGATCTGTTTTTCATTATGTGTTTTTTATACCAATAACTAGAGTACTAGTAAATCTATAAACTTAAAAATCCTTACTCACACATTCAAGTTGTTGCACACATTTACTATAAAGAATTTTTGATTTCGTTTGTAGAAACGGTTTCAACATAACCAGTATATTTATTGTAATTGTCATCTGTGTATTGAATACCGATAAAATAGAAAGATTCCATATCCCCAACTACTTTTGTATAACTAATGTTTTTAGGACGTTTTTTAAAGAGTTTGAATTCCTTTGTTTGTACGTTATAAGTGTATAAATCCCCACCGTGGTTAGCACTTCCTGCAGCTCCACCTATTACAAGCAATAAGTGATTATTATCAATCCATGTAACGCTCTTACAAGTCTGTGAGTTATTTAATTTGGAATCTATTTTCACTACTGTCTGTTTGTCTGCCTTAAAATCATACAAGGATAACTTACCTGGCTCATCAGCCAATACGCGGCTATTCAAAATTATTTTATCTCCGCTAGGCGAAATTTCGTAGTCAAGTGTTGTGCCTAAATCTGATTTTCCTAGTGGTATAGTTTCTCCTTTTCCATTCTTAGTTAGTAAAGAAACCTTTGTTTCATCTATATCCAACTCATTGTTCTTTTTGGATTCTTGCTTTTCCTTGTTGGAATTTTGTTGATTCGTTTCTTTTGTTGTATTAATTTGTTTTGCAACAACAGACTTCTTTTGGGGTAAAGAAATGATATTAAAATAGCCTAAAACAAATATTGCGATGAGTACAGCAATAATCCCCAATAATAAAGTATTTAAATAGCGATTTTTCATAGTATCCTCCCGTTAATTTCAATAATATGGATTCATAATATCACAATGAAAATGCTTTCTCTATCTAAAATTGTAATATTTTGATGTTGAGTGAAACGAAAAGCTACATTTGATTTAGAAGTGCAACTGTTTCAAGTGAATGATGGTATGTTTTCAGGTATACCGATGGAACCTTTTTCGGAAACGGCATTAGAAGTGAAAGAGAATCTTCAAAATGAATTGGCTTTCTTTGGTGGATATATGAACGGATATATTGGTTACTTGCCGACAAAGGAAGAAATTTCATATGGTGGTTATGAAGTGGAATTAAGTCCTGTTGTGTATGGGCCGGTTACAAATTTATTGATGCCACCGGAGGAAAATACAGCAGATGTAATCGTACAGAAAGTTATAGAACTATACGTAAAAGAACTTGGAGATATCTAAGTTCTTTTTTATTTGTTTCAAATTTGTGAAAGAAAGACATATTGATTGAAATTAACTTTTTTATAATTTATTATATACCCATACAGGTATAGGTTTTGTGTGAAGTTTGAGAAAATTAAATACTATGGAGGTTTAAAATATGTCCAGAAAAATAGTTGTAGTAGGCGGAGTTGCTGGCGGGGCCTCAGTAGCTGCAAGGCTTCGTCGATTAAGTGAGGAAGATGAAATTATTATGGTTGAACGTGGTGAATACATTTCATTCGCAAACTGTGGATTGCCATATTATATTGGCGGTGTCATTACAGAAAGACAAAAATTATTAGTACAAACTGTTGAAAGAATGTCGAAGCGTTTTAATTTAGATATACGTGTATTGAGTGAAGTAGTACAGATTAATAAAGAAGAGAAAACAATTACGATAAAGAATGTAACGACAAATGAAACATATAACGAGAAATATGATGTGTTAATTCTTTCATCAGGGGCGAAACCAATTGTTCCATCTATCCCGGGTATTGAAGAAGCGAAGGCGTTGTTTACGTTACGGAATGTACCGGATACTGATCGTATTAAAGCGTATATTGATGAGAAGAAACCACGTCATGCGACGGTGATTGGTGGCGGATTTATTGGAGTGGAAATGGTTGAAAACTTAAGAGAACGAGGGATTGATGTTACTCTTGTAGAGATGGCAAATCAAGTGATGCCACCAATCGATTATGAAATGGCGGCATATGTGCATGAGCATTTGAACAAGCACAATGTTGAGCTTGTTTTTGAAGATGGTGTAGATGCATTAGAAGAGAACGGGACTGTTGTACGTTTAAAAAGTGGCTCAGTTATAAAAACAGATATGATTATTTTAGCAATTGGTGTACAACCAGAGAGTAGTTTAGCGAAGGATGCAGGATTAGCATTAGGAGTTAGAGGGACGATAAAAGTAAATGAGAAATTTCAAACGTCTGACCCACATATATATGCAATTGGTGATGCGATAGAAGTGAAAGATTTTGTTACAGAAATAGAAACGATGATTCCTTTAGCGTGGCCAGCTAATCGTCAAGGTCGTATGTTAGCAGATATTATTCATGGTCATACAGATTCTGTATATAAAGGTACACTCGGAACTTCTGTAGCTAAAGTTTTTGATTTAACAGTTGCTTCGACTGGAGTAAATGAGAAAATATTAAAACGATTAAATATACCCTATGAGGTAGTGCATGTACAGGCAAATTCGCATGCGGGATACTACCCGAATGCTACGCCAGTGCTAATAAAATTAATTTTTAATAAAGATAGTGGGAAAATTTACGGAGCACAGGCTCTAGGACGTGACGGTGTAGATAAGCGTATGGATGTTATCGCAACGGCAATAAAAGCAAATTTAACTGTACTTGATTTGCCAGATTTAGAATTATCATATGCCCCGCCATATTCTTCTGCAAAAGACCCTGTAAACATGGTAGGGTATGCAGCAAGTAATATAGTAGATGGTTTTGTGGAAACAGTCCAATGGCATGAAATAGATCATATTGTTGAAAATGGTGGATATCTTATTGATGTTCGAGAGCCTAATGAACTAAAACAAGGAATGATTAAAGGCTCTGTTAATATTCCGTTAGATGAATTACGTGATCGTTTGAATGAAGTGCCAGTGGATAAAGATATATATATTACGTGTCAACTCGGTATGAGAGGATATGTTGCAGCGCGCATGTTAATGGAAAAAGGATATAAGGTAAAGAATGTAGATGGTGGTTTTAAATTGTATGGAACAGTATTACCAGAACGTATTGTATATTGATATTTTTTCATCTTCCACTTCAAAATTTGGTGGAAGATGAAAGCCTATAGATGAAGGTTTCGCTTTGTATTTTGTGAATGTATAAGGTAAAAGTTTAAAATAGGGGTTTACAAAATACCCTACAGGGTATAATATATTGTCATAAGCTATAAATGGTGACATAATGGTAATGAGGTGATTATACAATGGAATATAATCAAGACATGAAAAATAGATTAAAACGTATTGAAGGGCAAGTTCGTGGTGTGCTTCGTATGATGGAAGAAGGAAAAGATTGCCGAGAGGTTATTACACAGTTAACGGCATCTCGTTCTGCACTTGATCGTACAATTGGACTTGTTGTTGGAACGAATTTAGAGCAATGCTTGCGTGAACAGTTTGAAAGTGGTAATGGTTCAAATGAAGAGTTAATTAAAGAAGCTGTTCAATTACTTGTAAAAAGCCGATAATCTGTCAAACGTAAGTGTTGACAGATTTTCAAAAACATTTTAATATACCCCTACAGGTATATGCATATAAGTTATGGAGGAATCACTATGAGTATAAAAGTGGATATGAGTTTAGATTGTAAAGGGTTAGCTTGTCCGATGCCGATTGTGAAAACGAAGAAGGCGATAGAAGGATTGGCATCAGGACAAGTGATTGAAATTAAGGCAACAGATAAAGGATCTACAGTAGATATACAAAGCTGGGCAAATAAAGTAGGGCATCAATATATCGGGACGAAACAAGAGGACGATGTTTTGATGCATTACATTAGGAAAGCACATGAGCATGAAGTGAACGAAGTAGCAAAGTATCCTCATACAATTACGAATACGGAGTTGGAAGAGATATTATTAAGCGATGAAGAGTGTATTGTATTAGATGTTCGAGAAGCAGCGGAATTCGCTTTTGGTCATATTCCATCGGCCATTTCGGTGCCGTTAGGAGAGTTAGACAGTGCAGTTTTAGATCAGACGAAACAAATTTATGTTGTTTGCCGAACTGGTAACCGTAGTGATGTAGCTTGCCATATGTTGAAAGAGAAAGGTTATGAAAATGTGAAAAATGTCATTCCAGGTATGTTAGAGTGGCAAGGGAATATAAAGAATTAAATTTTTTTAAATGTAAATATACCATAGGGGGTAAAAAGATGAGTGTTAAATCATTACAAGCAAAAGATGTTGCAGAGAAAGTTTTATTCGGAGAGTTGTTTATTTTAGATGTTCGTAATGAGACGGATTATGAAGATTGGAAAATTGAAGGGAAACAAATCTCATCTATAAATAAACCGTATTTTGATTTGTTAGATGGTGTAGATCATATTGTAAGTGAATTACCTAAAGATAAAGATGTTTTAGTAGTATGCGCAAAAGAAGGGTCTTCTATATTTGTGGCAGAGCAATTAACAGAGGCTGGATTAGAAAATATTTATTATTTAGCTGGTGGTATGAAGGCATGGAGTGAATATATAAAGCCTGTAAAAGTTGGAGATTTAAAAAATGGCGGAAGTATGTATCAGTTTAACCGTCTTGGAAAAGGCTGTTTATCTTATATGGTCGTTTCAAACGGTGAAGCAGCAGTTATTGATGCAGTAAGAACAGTTGAAGCGTATGAAGAATTTGCGAAAGAGCATGCTGTTACGATTACGAATGTAATGGATACACATTTACATGCAGACCATATTTCTGGAGGACGTAAGTTAGCGGAAAAAGTAGGTGGTACGTATTGGTTACCGCCAAAAGATGCGGAGGAAGTTGTTTTCTCATACGAACCGCTTGTTGAAGGATCTGTTATTACGGTGGGAGGTACTAAAATTGAAATTGACGCATTATACTCACCAGGGCATACGATTGGAAGTACGTCATTTATTGTAGATGATTCCTATTTATTATCAGGCGATATTTTATTTGTAGATTCAATCGGGCGTCCAGATCTTGCTGGGAAAGCTGAAGATTGGGTAAGTGATTTACGTAATACTTTGTATAGCCGATATAAAGAACTATCTCAAAGTTTAATTGTGTTACCGGCTCATTATTCAAAAATAAGTGAAATGGACGAAAGTGGTATTGTTAGTGCAAAATTAAAAGATTTATTTGAGCATAATGCAGGTTTAAATATTGAGGATGAGGGAGAGTTCCGTAAAGTTGTAACAGAGAATTTACCACCTCAACCGAATGCATATCAAGAAATTCGTCAAACAAATATGGGACAATTAAATCCAAATGAAGACGAAGAGCGTGAAATGGAGATTGGTCCAAACCGTTGTGCTGTTCATAATTAATTCGGTTTCAAATGAAATAAACACAGGAGGTATATGAAATGAATGCCAAGCAAGTATTAGATGTAAAAGGATTAGCGTGTCCAATGCCAATTGTAAAAACAAAGAAGGCAATGGAAGCATTACAATCAGGAGAAGTGTTAGAAGTACACGTAACAGATAAAGGTGCGATTAAAGATATTCCAGCATGGTCACAAACAGGCGGTCATGAAGTGTTAAAACACACGGAAGAAGATGGTGAATTAAAGTTCTGGATCAAGAAAGCATAGCATTTCAATAATAGGCGGAGGAGCAAATCATCTGCTTATTATTGAAAGTAAAGAGGATAATCATATATGTTCTATATAGTTATACCCCTAATAGTATTGGTGCTGGGAAGTTTAGTAAAACGTTACATTCCCGTTTTAAATGTTGCATATATTTCGTTAGAACAAGTAAGGAAAATTGAAAGTGTTATTGTAGATGTACGAAATTATACAGAGAGCGACAGTGATAACAATTCTAGAATTATGTGTATACCATATGCGTATTTAAAACGGTATTATCATGAAATACCAAATAAGCCTTTGCATCTTATTGTTCATAATAAAGTGGATCGGAATTTAAGTATACGCTTTTTAAGAAAGAAGGGGTTCCATATTCAAAGTTATAGTATGTATTTGGATAGGAAAAAAGTATAGAAGGAGTTTGAATAGCTTTATGGATGTGAAGACAATATTGAATATAATCTTAATTGTACTTGTATCGTGGTTTATTATTTCTCGATTCTTACCAGCTAGAGGAGTAAAAAACATTTCAGGAAAAGAATTAAAACGTATGATGGGACAAAATAATAAACAATTTATTGATGTGCGAACAGCTGGTGAGTATAGAGGGAACAATATTAAAGGGTTTCGGAATATTCCATTAAATGAACTAGCTAATAAGGCGCAACAATTAGATAAACAGAAAGAAGTTATTGTTCTTTGTCAAAGTGGAATGAGAAGTAAGCAGGCTGCAAAAGTATTAAAAAAATTAGGATTTCAGCACGTTATCAATGTTTCAGGCGGTATGAATGGTTTGTGAGGAGGAAATGTAAAATGAAAGAAATGACAGCAAAAGAATTAGAAGAAAAATTGGTACGTAAAGAAGCAGTAAATATCGTAGATGTACGTGAAGTAGAAGAAGTAGCTGAAGGGAAAATTCCAGAAGCGTGTAACATTCCACTAGGATTATTGGAGTTTCGTATGCATGAGTTGGATAAAAAGAAAGAGTATATTATCGTTTGTCGTTCTGGCGGAAGAAGTGCACGAGCTGTTCAATTTTTAGAGAGCTACGGTTTTCAAGCAATCAATATGGTAGGTGGTATGTTAGCGTGGGAAGGTAAAGTAGAATAGGGCGAAACAATTTTTTATAAAAATAAAAATACCCCTATAGGTAATTGGAGGGAAAACAACATGGAACAACAGAAGAAAACAACAATCGTTTTATTTAGCGGAGATTATGATAAAGCGATGGCTGCTTATATTATTGCAAATGGTGCAGCGGCGTATGATCAAGAGGTAACTATTTTTCATACTTTCTGGGGATTAAATGCTTTAAGGAAAGATGAACATGTAGAGGTAAAGAAAACTTTCATAGAAAAAATGTTTGGAAAGATGATGCCACGCGGCGCTGATAAGATGGGATTATCTAAAATGAATTTTGCTGGTATGGGACCAAAGATGATTAAAGGTATTATGAAAAAACATAATGCGATGCCGTTACCAGATTTAATTGATTTGGCGAAAGAACAGGGGATTAAACTTGTAGCTTGTCAAATGACAGTAGATTTATTAGGGTTAAAAGAGGAAGAGATTATGGAAGGGGTAGAGTTTGCAGGAGTAGGAGCTTATTTAGCAGATGCTTCGGATGGGAATGTAAACTTATTCATTTAAATCACCTTCTTTTTAGAAGGCGGGGGATATAAGGTGAGTTTAGTCGTATTACTTTTTATAATTGGGTTTATAGGATCGTTTATATCAGGAATGGTTGGAATTGGCGGTGCGATTATTAATTATCCGATGATCTTATACATTCCGGTATTGCTAGGATTTACTGGCTATACTGCACATGAAGTGAGTGGTATTACAGCGGTGCAAGTATTCTTTGCAACTTTTGCAGGGGCATGGGCTTATCGGAAAAGTAATGATATGGATAAAACGCTCGTTGTGTATATGGGAGCTAGTATATTAATAGGAAGTTTCATAGGTAGTTTTGGTGCTAATGCATTAGAGGAACATACGGTCAATGTTGTTTATGCAGCGTTAGCAACAATTGCTGCTATTATGATGTTCGTACCGAAACGAAATAATGGTGATGAACTGAAATATAATAAATGGTTAGCAAGCTTGTTAGCGTTTAGTGTAGGCGGAGCATCAGGCATTATAGGTGCTGGAGGCTCGTTCCTTTTAGTTCCGATTATGCTAGTTATTTTAAAATTGCCGATACGTACAACGATAGCAACATCTATCGCTATTACGTTTATTTCTTCAGTAGGGATTACAACTGGAAAAGTAATAACTGGACAAGTAGTTGTAATTCCAGCTCTTATTATTGCGATTGCAAGTATCTTTGCAGCGCCGCTTGGAGCGCGAGTAGGGAAAAAGATCAATCAAAAAGCACTGCAATATATGTTATCGATTTTGATTGTAGGTACAGCTATTAAGATGTGGATTGATATGATATTGAAATAAAAGGATGGCGCTGCTTGCAGCCCATCCTTTTATTTATGCCCAAATCACTTTCATTAAGTTTTTATATTCGTCATTTGCTAATTTATATAGCATTCTCGTATGTTCAAAGACAAGTGCTGGATTAAAGTTTGGCTCTGAGAATGCAAGAGATGTTGAAATATCAATTGCATTTTGCTTGTTTAATGTGAATTTTGCAAATCGATAAGATGTATTTAATTCATTAATGGTATGTAAAACATCATTTGTTGCTGCTTCATTAGGTACGTGAGCAACATTGAAGCAGTATATATCTACAGTAGGATGTTCGTTTTGGAAAGCAGCGATAAGTTGAATTTTTGCGCCAGCTTCTGTCTCTAATCCTACTGAAAAATGAACAGAACCATCATTTTCATCTATATTTTCTTCCATGTATATATCGTTTGACTTTAAGTAGTCTTTAAAATCTGAGATGTTATGTTTTACTGCAGCTTTCATATGTATGAGCCCCCTGATAATTGGAATAGATTGCTACTATTTATTATAATTTAAAAATATTAAAAAAGATAGTTAGAAAGTTCTGATTTTTAATTGTGACGGAATAAAAAGAAGCAGTACTCTACCTCCATAGAGAACTGCTTCTTTATTATTCATTGTCGTTAGACGATGTTTCTGTATCTTCATTGCTATTTTTATTTTTCATTTCATTGTTACTTGATTCGCGTTCACTTGTATTTTCAGACTTAGATTCTTTTGTTTTCTCTGTACTTGTTTTTTTCGAATCAGAGTCTGTTTTTGTATATGCAGGTAATCCAAGATGAGTACGAAGATCGTTTGTAACCTTTGCTAATTCTTTTTTATCTGGATTGTAGTAATACGTTCGGCCGCCACCAGCGGATTTGCTACATGTATCGTCTCCTTTTTCCATATAGCAGTCGTCACCTTGAATTTGTAATTTCTCGATTTCTGAATCCGATCCGTACTTATAGAATGAAAGCATATCATCAAATGTTAAGTTTGTAACGAATTGTCCGTTAATATCATCAATGATGTTGCCAACTTTTGTTACAGAACCAACACTTGTTAGTTTCTTTAAAATAGCCTCGATAACGAGTTGTTGACGTTGTCCACGCATTGCATCACTATCGATGTGTCTTGTCCTAGCAAGAGCAAGAGCTTCTTCGCCATTTAACTTTTGAACACCTTTTTCTAGGTGAATTGCCTCTGCATTATCATTGCTATCTTGCTCAGTAAATTCAACTGGTACATCAACTTCAATACCGCCCAAGTCATCGACGATTTTTATAAATGATTTAAAGTTAAATTTCACAAAATAATCGACAGGAACATTCATTAATTTTTCAACTGCATCAATGCTTGCTTGTGGTCCACCATTTTTTCTATTTTTAGCAGAACCGAATGCATGAGCGTGTGTAATTTTATCTTTTTTCTTTTCTATTGGAATATAAGTATATGTGTCACGTGGGATACTTAATAGTTTTACAGTTTTGCTATCTTTATTAAACGTTGCAAGCAACAGCGCATCTGTTCTAATAGCTTCACCATATTCTTTTCCTCGGACATCGCTTTCATCAACACCCATTACTAAGACAGAGACATTGTTTGTAATAGGTTTTACAGCTCTATCACGTAAATCAGATTTATCACCGCGTGCTAAATCATGTGCGGCATTTCGAACAGCAGAAGATGCTTTATTTACTAAAAACCAAGTATAACCGCCGCCTATTAATAAAACGAATAGTATAGCGCTTATAATAACTTTTATTTTTTTCTTATTTTTTTTCGGGTTACTGCGTGTATTTTCTTGCAAAGATGGGTTTTGCTCCATTTCCTGTACTCCTTCATTTGGATTGAAATACGACACTCATATCCACTTATTATAATGAAATTTAGCGAAAAAAAACATTACAAATCATTTACATTTCGTAAAAATTCAATTTATTTATAAAAAGTCAGATATTCTATATTTTATTTTTCAGATGTAGAATAAGTATAAGGTTTTTTAGTAGAAATGAAAATATGTATTGTGAGAAAGTAATAGAGAAGTAAGATTTGTTGAAATATAGCCAAGAAGAAATGAATAGGTCTACTTGTTTCTTCTATATAATAAAGAAGAATTTGACGGATAAAGGAGAGAACATAATGAATCATACATCATTCCGAGCAATCGTTGTGAACGAAACAGAAAATAAGCAGTTTGTAAGAAACGTTGTCGAGAGAGAAGTAAGTAGTTTACCTGAAGGGGACGTATTCATACAGGTTCATTATTCTTCACTAAATTATAAAGACGCTCTTTCAGCTACTGGTAATAAAGGTGTTACGAGAACATATCCTCATACGCCAGGAATTGATGCAGCAGGAGTGGTTGTGAGTAGTAAAGATGCTACCATTAAGGCAGGAGATCAAGTCATTGTAACGGGATATGATTTAGGGATGAATACTTCTGGTGGTTTCGGAGAATATATTCGCGTGCCAGCGTCTTGGGTTGTCCCTTTACCAGAGGGAATGTCATTAAAGGAAAGTATGATGTACGGGACAGCCGGTTTTACCGCCGCTTTATCAGTATATAAACTTATTAGAGCAGGAGTAATGCCTAGTATGGGAGATGTACTAGTAACGGGTGCTACAGGTGGCGTAGGAAGTGTAGCTGTTAGTATTTTAAGTAAGTTAGGGTTTAGCGTAGTAGGAGCGACAGGAAAAATGGAAGAGGAAGAGATGCTACTACGTCTAGGAGCGAAAAAGGTGATTCATCGCGCAGAATTGAATGATGAATCAGGAAGACCAATGCTTAAAGGAATATACGCCGGGGTTATCGATACTGTAGGTGGACATATGTTAGAAACAGCTTTAAAAACGGTAAAGTATGGCGGGTGCGTAACGACATGCGGTAATGTGGCAGGACAGGAATTACAAACAACGGTATATCCGTTTATTTTGCGAGGCATAAGCCTGTTAGGAGTAGATTCTGTACAGTGCCCAGTAGATGTGAGAAGAGATGTATGGACGCTCCTAGCAAATGAATGGGAAAACAAAGAGTTACTATCTTATACAGAAGAATGTACATTAGAAGAATTAGATGAGAAGTTTACACTTATATTGCAAGGAAAGTTAAAAGGTAGAACGGTTGTAAATATGAAATGAAAAAAGAGACGCTCATGTTAGCGTCTCTTTCCTATTATAATGATTGTTTTAAATGGACTTTACCTTGTTCACCTAAAACACCATCAGCGATATTTACAGCGTGATCGCCAATGCGCTCTAAGTTACTTACCATATCAACGAAGATGATACTTGCATCACCTGAACAGCTACGTTCATTCAGACGTAATACGTGACGTTTACGAAGAACACGTTCCATTTGATCGATTTTACGTTCTTTTGCAATAACTGTTTGAGCTAGTTCAGTATCGAAGTTTGTTAAAGCTTCAACTGCGTCTTGTAATGTTGAAATCGTTAACTCAAGCATTTCATTTAATTCAGCTAGTGCTTCGTTTGATAGGGAAACACGGTTTGAAATTTGGAAATCAACAAGTTCTACAAGGTTTTCTACATGATCACCGACACGTTCAATATCGCCAACGACACCTGCTAAAACGGAATGTTTTTCAGAATCTGTAGGTGAAAGCGGCTTTTCTGATAGTAAAACTAAATACTCGGTAATTTTTTTATCTAAGTTGTTAATAGCTCCTTCTAATTGAGTAGCCATGTCAGCGTGTTTTTTATCTTGTGTGTTTAAAAATTGGTTTGCTTCTTTTAATCCATGTAATGAAAACTCAGCCATACGAATAATCTCTTTTTGTGCTTCAGTTAAAGCAATAGCTGGAGATTGTTCAATAAAGATTGGATTTAAATGTTGCGGTTTGAAATCAATAGCAGCATCTTCCCCGCGAATAATTTTCGTTACAATCCATGCTAATACAGCGATGAATGGGAACTGAATAATTGTATTCGTTACGTTAAATGTTCCGTGTGCAAATGCAATTGTCATCTCTGGATTTAAGTTTAATGACGTTTGGAAGTATTGAATTAAATTTGTAAAAGGTATTAATAAAATTGTAAAGATGATTGTACCGACAATATTAAAGATAACGTGAACTAATGCTGCGCGTCTTGCAGCAATTGAAGTACCGATTGCTGCTAATACAGCTGTAATTGTTGTACCGATGTTATCACCAAACAATACAGGAAGGGCAGCTTGTAAATCGATTGCACCTTGACCGAATAGTTCTTGTAAAATACCGATTGTTGCACTTGAACTTTGTACAATTAAAGTGAAGACTGTACCAACAACAATACCTAAAATTGGATTATCACTCATGCTAACCGTTAATTCTTGGAATGATTCTAAAGAGCGAAGAGGCTTCATACCTGTGCTCATTAGTTCTAAACCGAAGAATAACATACCAAAACCGAATATAACTTGACCTAAAGAATGTACTTTTTTATTTTTAAAGAAGAATAGTAAGATAGCTCCAACTGCCATAATTGGAAGAGCATATTCTCCGATTTTAATTCCAATAATAAATGCAGTAACTGTCGTGCCGATGTTCGCACCCATAATAACACCGATTGCTTGTCTTAATGTCATAAACCCAGCACTTACAAGTCCGACTGTTAAAGCGGTTGTTCCTGAACTTGATTGGATTAATACGGTAACTAACATACCTGCTAGTACACCCATCAGTGGGTTTGTTGTAAAGCGATCTAGAATATCACGAAGACGATCTCCAGCAGCTTGTTGCAGTCCATCGCCCATGTATTTAATTCCGAATAAGAAAATACCTAATCCACCAATGAACTGGAAGATCATATCTTGAACATTATATTCCACGCATTCCACTCCTTAAATTTCATGTACGATGTAATTATTAACTGAACCGTGAGGCAGTGTAAACGGTTTGCTAGTAAAATTTACACTAAATTTACAAAGAGAAGAAAAGTTTACAATTACTTAAAGAAACAGCTGTATTTTATTGGTTTTCATCTTATATAAATCTTAATTTTGTAAAGAAATCACACTTTTTAGAATAGTATTGTTCGGTTGAATATCAAGGAAAGCGTCTGCGAGTTCATCGTATATTTTTTGATGAAAATTTAAAAAATATGTAGGAAAATGCATGTAGTTTTATAACATCAAAAATAAGATAAAAAAGCCACTGGAATTATCCAGCAGCTTTTTCTGTGTTTTTATTTCCATGCTTTTGTCTTCTTACACTTGTAATGTAAATGAACAGGAAAGCAATAAGTAGTAGAGAGGAATAACGATATACAGTTGCGTAGTTTGTAAAATGTGCAATGAATCCAAAAATAATCGCGCCAGCACCAATTCCAAGGTCAAATGCTGAGAAGAATGTAGCTGTTGCGACTCCTCGTCGGTGCGGTGCTACTCGGTCAATCATCCACGCTTGTAGTGCAGGTTGAATCGCTCCGAAACCACTTCCGTAGCATGCTGCTGCAATAATTAAGCTTGGAATGGTAGTTGTATACGACAATAAAATAATCCCTGTAAACGTAATAATAACTCCTGGAATAATTACGAAAGAATGACCTTTCGCATCATATAACTTTCCGGAAAATGGACGAGTAACAGCGATTGCAAGTGCATTAAATAAGAAGAAGAGGCTTATATCAGCAATGCCGACTTCCGTAGCAAATAACGTAATAAAGCTTCCGATTCCCCCGTACATTAATGTAATACATAATATTAATAATGAAGGAAGTAAAGCTTTGCGCTCAATAAATCCATCGAGAAAGGTACCAGATGTTTGCTGTGGTGATTGCGGCGATTTTTTGATTTGAAGTAGTTTCGTTAATATTAATGAAACAATTGTACAGGAAAGTGCACATAAAAAAAGAATCGTGAAGTTATATGTTTGCATAAGCCAAAGTCCGATAAGTGGACCGAGCGCCATTGCAATCGTTCCAGAAAGACCGAAATATCCCATGCCTTCACCGCGGCGAGCTTGCGGAATTAAATCGGAAACGACAGTTCCATATGTAGTCGTTGTAATACCAAAACCAGCTCCGTGTAAAATTCGAACGGCAAGCAATAGGAAAACAGTTGAAGCGAAAAGATAACTACCCATAGCGAGTAAACAAATAGCAGTACCGATCATTAAAATGATTTTTTTGCTGAATTTTTGCAAGGCATTTCCAGTTAGTGGTCTAACAAAAAGTGCCGCAACAGTAAACATACCGACAACAAATCCAATATTGGAACTTGTACCTCCAATTTCTTTCACATAAACAGGTAAAGTCGGAATTAACATTTGAAATCCTAAAAACATACATAAGTTTGCTAGAATTAGCGCGACAAATTCTTTCGTCCATAACGGTTCTCGTTTTACGAGTATTGCTTCTCCCATATATTCATCCCCTATATAAAAAATTTCTCTTTTCTTTCGAGTATATGTATTGGCCAATGTAACAGTCAAGGAAGGTGCCTTGAAAACGTACAACAATTTTCGAGGTAAAAAACTGACAAATTTGTGGAAAGACTACACAACTATGAAAAAAAGATGTAAAGTATAGATGTATAGACTGGTAGTTGTTATGAATGATAGAAATTGTTTTTTCTTTAAAGAAAGCGGATTCAAAAAGTAGTGAATGAGAAGGGGATATATACTTTTTCGCTACATATATTTGAAAAGGTTTACAATATGATGAAGAAAGAGGCGTGTACATATGAGACGATTAGGTATTTCTATTTATCCAGAACATTCAACAGTAGAGAAAGATAAAGAGTATTTAACATTAGCAAGTAAATACGGATTTACTCGTGTATTTACATGTTTATTATCTGTAGATGGTGAAAAAGAGAAAATTATAGAAGAGTTTAAAGAAACGATTTCTCATGCAAATGCATTAGGATTCCAAGTGTTAGTTGATATTAGTCCAGCTGTTTTTGAGCAATTAGGTATTTCATATAACGATTTATCGTTTTTCCATGAACTAGGTGCGTACGGTATTCGTTTAGATGTTGGTTTCTCAGGATTAGAAGAATCAATTATGACGTACAATCCGTATGGCTTAAAAATTGAGATCAATATGAGTAACGGTACGAAGTATGTAGATAACATTATGAGTCATAGACCAAATCGCGAAAATTTAATTGGTTGCCATAATTTTTATCCGCATCGTTATTCTGGATTATCATATGATCATTTTATGAAATGCTCGAAACAATTTAAAGATTACGGTATGAGAACGGCTGCTTTTATTTCATCATTTGATGCAACATATGGACCTTGGCCAGTAACAGAAGGATTATGTACGTTAGAGCAGCATCGTGAATTACCAATGACAACACAAGCGAAGCATTTATTTGCAACAGAATTAATTGATGATGTTATTATTGCGAATGCTTATGCATCAGAAGTAGAATTACAAGCACTAGGTGCATTAAATAAAGAGAAACAAACATTTGATATAGAGTTATATGATACAACGACAGAACTAGAAAAAATTATCGTATTAGACGAACCTCATTTTTATCGCGGGGATGTATCTGAATATATGATTCGCTCTACACAAAGCCGTGTGAAATATAAAAAGGAAGAGTTTAAACCTCATCATACACGTGAAATTAAGCGCGGCGATCTTCTAATTGATAATGAGCAATATGGCCAATATAAAGGTGAATTGCAAATTGCATTAAAAGATATGGTGAATACAGGAAAAACAAATGTAGTTGGTCGAATTGTAGAAGAAGAGATTTTCTTATTAGATTATTTGCAAGCATGGGATAAATTCGGATTTACATTAAAGAAATAGATAAAATAAAAGGGAAAAACTACTGATTTCAGCAGCTTTTTCCTTTTTATATATAAATTGCGAGAGGAAGAGCTATGACAAAGGTGCATCAGCGATTAGTTTCTATTTTAGAGGAGTTTTTAGAAGAGAAATCGATGTTAAATCGAGCTTTTTTAGCGAGCCGTTTACATGTATCAACGAAGACGATTCAAAAAGATATAAAATTATTAAATGATATATTGGAAGAAAATGGAGCGAAAATTGAATCGCAAAGAGGGACTGGATACGAACTAGAAATTATACAAGCGAAGAAGTTTGAAGAGTTTTGCGTGAGTCTATTTCAAAAACAGACGGAAAAGATCCCAACTTCTTACGAAGAAAGGATAGCTTACATTCTACAACGTATTTTAACGACAGATGGGTATGTGAAGCTTTCACAGTTAGCAGAGGAGATTTATGTAAGTAAATCGACTGTAAATTTAATTATGAAAGATGTGACAGATATATGTGGTCGCTATCAATTACAAATTGAAAAGAGACCGTATTATGGTATACGTATTGTCGGAGAGGAGTTTCATATTCGTTCTTGTTTATCACAATATGGTTTACCGCGTTATGACCATACTCCGTTTCATGAGCAATTTGAGCAGAATGATACATACTTATCGCTACCTCATATACCGCTTATCCGTTCGATTATATTAAAGTATATCGAAGGAGGAACGATATACTTATCAGATATAGAAATTGATAATTTAGTCATTCATATTGCAATTGCATTAAAGCGTTGTGAAGATCAACATTATATGAAAGGACTACATGTAGAGCAAGCTGAACTTATAATAAAGAAAGAATATACAATTGCGAAAGAGATTTTAGGGGATTTAGAGAAAGAGTTGCATCTTTCATTTCCAGAAGAAGAAGTTTTATATGTGACGATGCATTTATTAAGTACTGCTGTTACAGCGAAAGATCGTTATGAAAATGTGGAAGAACTATTAGGAAAAGATCTATATGCATTCATGCAACATATTCTTTTTAAAGTAGCGGAAGAACGGAATCTTATTTTTTATTATGATGAAGAATTATTATTTGGGTTTGGTGTTCATTTAAAAACGTTATTAAATCGTTTGAAGTATAAGTTAAATACGAGAAATCCTCTTTTGGCAGAAGTGAAAAAGAATTATCCGTATGCTTTTGAAATTGCGGTTCTCGTTGGAGATATAATTGGTGAATATACGGGAGAATCGATTCCGGAAAGTGAAATTGGTTATATTGCGATTCACTTCGGCGGAGCGATGAGCCGTTTACAGGAACAGAATCAAAAGAAAAGATGTTTATTAGTTTGTGCAACTGGTCAAGGAAGTGCCCAACTATTGAAATATAAAATTCTATCACAGTTCCGAGATAAATTAGAGATTGTGGGAATTACCGGTTATTATCAATTGAAAGTAGAAGATCTCTACAAAGAAAAGATAGATTGTATTATTAGTACGATTCATATACCAAGTGGTTTACCTGTGCCTGTTATAAAAGTAAACTCAATATTTGATGATAAAGAGATTAAGTCAATTGGTCAGCAGTTATTTACGCATGTGAATACTAGTGTACAGCAATATATGAAGGAAGATTTAATCTTTTTAAATCACAATGCTTCTACGAAGGAAGAGGTTATCCGATTTTTATGTGAGAAAGCTGCTGAGAAAAACTATGTACCAGAACACTTTTATGACTCTGTTATGGAAAGAGAGAATACATCTCCTACAGCGGTTGGAAATTTAGTTGCGATTCCACATCCGATGCAGTTATTAAGTGAGAAAACATTTTTGATGTTTTGTACACTTGAAAAAGCTGTTGATTGGGGAGATAAGAAAGTACAAGTTATTATTTTATTTAGTGTAAAGCGCAATAATAATGAAGATTTACAAAAGCTTTATGATTTTTTATATGATATTATGTCTAATCAAAATACGATAGAGAAATTAGCTCAGGCTGAAGTGGTTGAAGATTTTCAAGAGATATTATTAACGTTATAAGAAAAGTATATAAAAACTTCCGTTACACAACGGAAGTTTTTTATGTTTAATTGTATGCGTTTTCATAATAAGATAACAATATAGAAAAAAGATGGCTTGGGGGAATTTAAAATGACTGATATGCAAACTCCATTTGCGTTAATTTTACACGGTGGCAACGCGAGAAGCGCGTCACTTGAAGCAATTGCTTTTGCAAGACAGGGAGATTTTGAGAATGCGAGTGAAAAGATGAAACTTGCTAGGGAAGAAATTTCAGCAGCTCATCGTATTCAAACAGACTTAATTCAAGAAGAAGCAAGAGGAAATCATGCGGAAATCAGTTTACTGTTAGTGCATGCACAAGATCATTTAATGAATGCCATTACAGTGAAAGAACTTGCTGAAGAATTTATCACTCTTCATAAACGAATAGAAGAGAAAGTGACAGTATAAGATGTACATTTTATTATGTTGTGCAGCAGGCATGTCAACGAGTATGGTTGTAAGAAAAATGCAAGAAGAGGCAATGAAACAAGGGAAGGATTATAAAATTAAAGCAGTTGATTCAGAACTTGTGAAACTGGAAATAAAAAATGCTGATGTTGTTTTAATTGGTCCGCAAGTGAAATATTTATTTCCAGCCGTAGAGTTTCTTGCAAATTCATACAATATACCAGTTGCGATTATAGACCAACGAGATTATGGCATGTGTGATGGTTTGAAAGTATTGAAACAAGCAGAACAATTAGTTTTAGCATAATTATATTTTTTTAAATATAAACATTATAATGTTATAACTTTATTTCATTCTTTCATAGAAAAGAGAAAGAGGAGGGGTTTTGATGAATGGCTTTATGAGTTTTATGGAACAAAAGATTATGCCAACAACACAAAAGATTGCCGGACAGCGACATTTATTAGCAATTCGAAACGGGGTTATTTCTACATTACCGTTAACGATTGTCGGATCATTTTTCGTTATCTTTTTAAACTTACCAATTGATGCATATATGGAATGGATTGCACCGTTTCGCCATATTTTAGATATTCCATTCCGATTTACAGTAGGACTAATGGCGTTATACGCAGCATTTGGGGTAGGCGCTTCGCTCGCGAATTTTTATCAGCTCAATCAGTTAAGTGCAGGGTTATTATCTGTACTCGCCTTTTTACTAGCATCAGTTGAACCCATTCAAATTACGAAAGCCGTACCAGGTGTTATTGATGCAGGTAGATATATTTCAGTAGGAACATTAAGTGCAACATCTTTATTCGGCGCAATTGTTACAGCTTTAATTGCAGTAGAAATTTATCACTTTATGATTAAGCATAATATCTCAATTAAATTACCAGATAGTGTACCACCAGCAGTTTCAAATTCGTTTGCAGCATTAATTCCAACGTTAGCAGTTATTCTTTTATTCTGGGGCATTCGCTACGGTTTGAAATTTGATGTAAATACAACAATCACATATTTAATCGCACCACTAAAATCAGTATTAGTAGGAAATAATTTATTCGGCGGTTTATTAACAGTATTCTTAATCGTATTCTTCTGGTCATTCGGTATACATGGCCCTGCGATTTTAGGACCGATCATTCGTCCAATGTGGGATTCTGCAATTCTTGAAAATATGGAAGTATTCACAGCTACAGGAAATGCACATCAATTACCAAACTTATTTACAGAGCAATTTATTCAATGGTTCGTATGGATTGGTGGATCAGGCTCAACGTTAGCTTTAGTAATTATGTTTATGTTCTCTAAATCTAAGTTCTTAAAAGAGTTAGGTAGATTATCATTCGTGCCAGGCTTATTCAATATTAATGAACCAATTATTTTCGGGGCACCAATTGTAATGAACCCAATCTTAATTATCCCGTTCGTAATTACACCGTTAGTTACAACGACAGTATCATATTTCGCAGTTGTTTCAGGTATGATTCCGATGATGATGGCGAAATTGCCATTTACGATGTTAGCGCCAATTGCAGCGATTATTAGTACGGACTGGACAATTATGGCTGGTGTACTTGTACTTGTTAACTTTGTTATCTCATTCGTTATTTACTATCCGTTCTTCAAAATGTATGAGAAACAACAATTAGCAGGAGAGGAGAAAACAGAATGCTCGGAGCAATTATCATCTTAATTACATTTGTAGCGGGGCAGTGTATTGCACATTATTCAAAATGGGTACAAAGTAAATCTTTATTAGTTTTACTACTAGTATCAATTGTATTTATCGGTAGTTCAATGGGTGCCTATGTAATGCTAAGCTTACAATCACCGTACGTAATTATTGTACCAACGATTTTATGTGCAACATGTTTATCTGCAAAATATAGATTTACGAGCATGGCATTAATACAACGTGTGAAGGAGATGCAAAAGCATGGAGCGTAAATTAGGAATTTCACTTTATCCAGAGCATTCAACGAAAGAAAAAGATATGGCATACATTTCGGCAGCGGCACGCCACGGTTTTTCAAGAATATTCACATGTCTATTGTCTGTGAATCGTCCGAAAGAAGAAATTGTAGCTGAATTTAAAGAAATTATTCATCACGCAAAAGATAACAATATGGAAGTTATTTTAGATGTAGCTCCAGCTGTCTTTGATCAGCTCGGTATTAGTTATAGTGATCTATCATTCTTCGCAGAGTTAGGTGCAGACGGTATTCGATTAGATTTAGGGTTTGACGGATTAACTGAAGCGAAAATGACGAATAATCCGTACGGCTTAAAAATTGAGCTGAACGTAAGTAACGATATTGCTTACTTAGAAAATATTCTTTCGCATCAGGCAAATAAGTCAGCTTTAATCGGTTGTCATAACTTCTATCCGCAAAAATTTACTGGACTTCCGTACGACTATTTCATTCGCTGTAGTGAACGCTTTAAAAAACATGGTATTCGCACGGCAGCGTTTATTACGTCACATGCAGCTAACATCGGCCCATGGGATATTAACGACGGATTATGTACATTAGAACAGCATCGTAACTTACCGATTGAAGTACAAGCGAAACATTTATGGGCGACAGGGCTTATTGATGACGTTATTATCGGAAATGCTTATGCGAGTGAAGAAGAGTTAGAGAAACTAGGAAACTTAAATCGTTACATGTTACAGCTGAAAGTAAACTTTGTAGACGAGGCGACTGAAGTAGAGAAGAGAGCCACGCTGCAAGAATTACACGTAAGACGCGGTGACATAACAGAATATATGGTACGTTCTACAGAAGTACGTAAAAAGTACAAAGACTATGACTTCCCGGTGCGCGAAAGTGTACGACAGGAAAGAGGCCAAGTTGTAATTGGTAACAACTCATTTGGTAAGTATAAAGGCGAATTACAAATCATTCTAAAAGAAATGCCGATAGATGAACGAAAAAATATTGTCGGTACAATTGCAGAAGAAGAGTTATTCTTACTAGATTATGTAGGAGCTTGGACGCAGTTTACTTGTGTGGAATAGGGAAGTACAAGGAGAGGATGCCGTGGCATCCTCTTTTTTCTGGTGAAATAGTGGTTTATCGTATATAGAATGCAAAGAGATAGACTTAATTTGGACGGGAGAGAAGGAGATGGAAGAGTATATAGATGATTTATTAAGACGGATGGCTGACGAAGAAGCAGGAGTTCGGCAATGTGCGTATGAAGAAGCGAGGCAGTTAAATGATTTATCGCTTTGTTCTTGTTTCTAGGAGACGTAAAAATGAAGTAGAGTCTACAGATGAATCAGAGGTTATCATTGCACTTCATTTTTTACATAAGTTTGCTAATCATGAAGAAGTTTTACAGACGTTTGACAAAGTGCACAAAAAACGTGGGAACTTGTTTATGTTAGAGAGGAAGTGGCTTCGAGATAATATTGCTTACTTCCAAGAGAAAGAATGTAAGCATCAAAAAAAGAGTCAGCCTCAATGAGACTGACTCTTTTTTTACAAACTAGTTTAATACTTTAACTGTAACTGTTTTACGTCCCCAGTTACTAGATGTGCCTTTATCTGGCATTAAAACGTCGATTTTATTTCCTTTAATAGCTCCACCAGTATCACCAGCGATTGCTACTCCGTAACCTTCAACCCATACTTTTGAACCTAATGGAATGACACTTGGGTCAACTGCAATAAGTTTCATATTTGGATTAGCTGTTAAGTTGTGACCTAAAGCTGATTTTACTTGGTCGCCTGCTTTATAACCATTTTCAAGTGGATCTGCTGTGTAAGCTGTTGCTACAACGCGTAACTCACGAGAAGATGATGGTGCACTTGTTTCAGTTTCTTTTGCAACAGGTTGTTGTGTAGCTGGTTTTTGAGCTTTAGCTGCTTCTTGAGCCTCAGCTGCTTCACGAGCTTTAGTTGCTTCACGAGCTTCAGCTGCTGCTTGAGCTTTAGCTGCTTCACGAGCTTTAGCTGCCTCTTGAGCTTTAGCCGCTGCTTGAGCTTCAGCTGCTGCTTGAGCTTTAGCTGCTTCACGAGCTTTAGCTGCTTCTTGAGCCTTAGCTTCTGCTTGAGCTTCAGCTGCTGCTTGAGCTTTAGCTTCTGCCTGAGCTTTAGCTGTCTCTTGAGCCTTAGCTGCTTCACGAGCTTTAGCCGCTGCTTGAGCTTCAGCTGCTTCGCGAGCTTTAGTTGCTTCCTCCGCTTTAGCTTTTGCTTGCGTTTCAGCTACTTCACGAGCTTTAGTTGTTGCCACGGCTTTAGCTGTATCTTGAACTGTAATTGTTTTTTCAGCTTTAACTACTGGTTGAACTTTAACTGGAGCTTTACCTGTTAAGTAAGGAACGTGAACGTAAGCTGTTTTTCCGTTATATTCAAATTGGATCCAACCATTTTCAACTTGGTGTGTTGTTTCGATTACGTCATCTTGTTTCAATTTCCCAAGAATCTCTGAGTCTGTGTTTGCACCAGCACGTACGTTTAATACGTTAGCTGTTACGTAGTAAGTGTCTTTTGTGTAGTCAGCGCTAATGAAAGCCTCCTTACCGCTATTCAATTTCACTTTTGACCATCCGTTTTCTGTATGTAAAACGTTAACTTTATATCCATCTAATAATTTTCCTACAACTTTTGATTCAGTAGTTGGGTTTTCTCGTACATTTAGTACATCAGTCGTTACGATTGTTTCTGCTTTAGCAGATGTTGTGAAAATCCCAAGACCAAAAACCGCTGCTGTTGCTATACCCATAAATTTTTTCATAATAGCCTCCATTGCATTTGTTTTCGTTGACCTCATTATAGCAACCATTATTTTCTTATTTGCGAAAAACATAAAATTACAAAGCTTTCGTAACGGGTCATTAATATTTTGTAATAATTCCAGTAATATCCTAAAAGCGCTTTCTTATAGTTTTTAGGGGAGGTTAGAGCACATGATGCATAAAAAAGGTAGTATTTCAATTTCTGATAGGTTAATAGTATTTCTATAGTATTACGTAATTATTTCGTAATCATTACAAAAATGGCGTATTTTGCTGTCGGAACAGAAAATTAGTTATGTAAAAATAACTATTTTAGTTGTGGAGAAATAAAAATGAGGTGAAATTTAATAAAATATCGCTATAATTGTTACAAAATAAGTCGAGGTATGGAAAAAATTACGCCTTGATTTTAGGGTGTCACATATTATTTTTGCAATAATAGGATTGTAGGATAGTGGTAATGCGAAATGAAAGTTGCAAGGATAAAAAGATAATCGCAACATGAAACATATATAATAGAAGAAACATGATTTAAAGGGACGATATTGTTATGAATTGGTTCGTGAATTCCTGTAGATTCATATTTTTAATAAAACGTTGATAAAATTGAATTATTCTTCAATACAATAAAAAATAGTGGAGATTTGCTTCGAATTACAAATAATAGAATGATTATACGCTGTTTTTTAAAGAATTATAAACTAAATATAGAACAAAAGTTCGATTGGTGGTAAAATATTCATAAAGATATTTTGTAGTATTTTTTGGGAATTAGGTGCGTGGTTTAACATATACAAATAGTTATGAAAATGAGTATATATAGGAGGGAGATTAAATAAAGAAAATTTAGTAATGATAAGTTGGAAAGTAGTTCAGTAAGAAATCATTATCCTGTTAAAGGTGATGGAGGATTTTGGAGATGACAAAAGAGGAAATCGTTAAGCTATTTATAAATACGATAGTAAAGATAGCCCCAGAGAAATTAGATGAATACATAGAAAAAATTAAAAGAAATAGCCATTCTTCTAAATAAATAGGCTATTTCTTCTCAGGTTTCGTATGATTTTTATTTAGCGCCTGAGCGATAGAAAGCATTTGTTCTAATGCTATATCTTTTTCATCTTTTGGTAACGGTTCTAGCCATTCCATGATTTCTTTAAACTTTTTATATTTGTGTGCATTTAAATCTATTTCTTTACTTTCTCCATATAAGTAGTCAATAGTAACATTAAATCTTTTTGAAACTTTTTCTAATGTTTCTCGTCCAGGAAAGGCTTTCCCATTTTCAAATTTAGAAACAGTTCCTTTTGTTAAGCCAACCTCTTTCCCGAATTGTTCTTGGCTTAGCTTATTATGTATTCTAATTTGTTTTAATCTATCTTTTATTTCCATTATATATTGTCTCCCCTTTAAACGAGTTTCCAAAAATAACTCTTATTTTTATTATAAAGTTTTCAGATAGAAAACGTAAAGAGGAAAGGGTTGATATAATTTGAAGCTATGTAAAGAACTGTTTGATCCTTCAATTTGTGAAATACGTAAGGTTAAAGAAAGGGAATACAAAACTTTTCATAGCATAAAAAAATTTTTAAGTATTTGGTTTCACTGTATGAAACTAAGCTAGGAGAAATAGATTCTCATTAGAAAAATGCTTTTGTTTTAATAAGCAGATTGAATTATGTTCTCCAATAAATATAGATTGTTTTTTTAGTAAGAAGAATTTTATACAAAAATAAATTATATTCTTAGGAGGTTTTTAATTTGGAACAACCAATTTTATTATCAATTATGGATAAAGAAACAGAAAAGAAAATACAAAAAGTAGTTATAAGTATTTTGAAGGAACATCGTGCATTAAAGGTGCGTTTTGGAGATGATGTTGTGCAACAGCAGGGGGAAATTGATTTGTTTCCTGAAATTTGTAATACTAAGCAGATTAATCAAATGAAGTATAGACAGGTTGAAAAAGCTTTAAAGTATAGCTTAGATGAGGACGAGAGAAACATTATTGAGATGAAGTATTTAAGCGATCAAAAATTAAGAGATGATTATATTTATAATGAATTGTTAATAAAGAAAGACTCTTATTATGAAAAGAAGAAGAATGCTCTTCGCTTAATTGCTACGGCTTTAGGGGTGATTTGAGCATCATAAGTAAAGGTTTACTATATCCGAATGGGAAAATAGTGAGATATTTTCAATAGATTTACATAATCAATAAAGATAGTAGAAGGAGAAATTTCCGATGAAGAGAGGGATAATTAAGGGGAATTTATAAATATGGATGAATGATAATCTTAGTATCAGAAGGGGAAAACAAAATCCCTTCTGGTGAATAAGCGTTCCACCAGAATAGGACGCACTCGGGTTATCGTACAGTGATGCTTTCATAGGTCACCATGCACTTTGTTCGCGTAGATAACCAGCGGGGCCTTGGAGGTAAGAGTACTCCTGTGTGGTGTGTGTATTACTCAACTTTGTAGATATTATCTGAGCTAAATATACAAATGAATATTTTTTATTTCATGTATGTTTAACCTCCTACATTTAAGCAAGTTTAGGAATGAGAAGATAGTATTTTTAAGGGTTGAATAAGTTTATATACTCTCAAACTTAATACATTTAAAGTAGCGAAATAGCTTTTGGTGTATTAGGTAAAAGAGTAGTACAAGGAGGTATGATAAAGGAAGAAAATATGTATACACTTCTCCTGAATTAACAAATTTGGAAAAATATAGAATTAAGTAACTATAAAGGTGCAAAGCGTAGCCTAATTAAAAATTAATTAGTATGGAAAAGGTTATTAAAGATAAAAACTATCCCTCCTATACAAATAAATCTTAGTGATTTAATAAAAAGCGAAGAGAGACATTTGTCTTTCTTTTTTATTTGAAAAAAGAGAAAGGAACGTGGCTCATATTGCTAGTTTAATAAAGATATTTGGAGCGACATTCGGAGCTTTTTGTGGGTATTTTTTTGGAGGGTTTGATGTTGCATTGAAAGTATTGGTAATAATAGCAGTTATTGATTATCTGTCTGGAATGATTGCAGCAGGGTATAGCGGAGAATTGAAAAGTAAAGTTGGCTTTAAGGGCATTGCTAAAAAGGTGATGTTATTTTTATTAATTGGAGTTGCAGCACAGCTAGATTCATTATTTGGTAGTAATAGTGGAATTCGAGAAGCAACAATCTTTTTCTTTATAGGAAATGAAGCATTATCAGTTTTAGAAAATGCTGGTCGTATAGGGATTAAGATTCCGAAAATATTAATCAGTGCTGTTGAAGTTTTAAATAATGAACAAAAACAAGAACATAAAAAGGAGAAATGAAGGAATGGGACACATTGTAGATATTTCAAAATGGAACGGTAATATAGATTGGAGTGTAGCGGCTCCACAGCTTGATTTAGTTATTGCTAGGGTGCAAGATGGCTCAAATTACGTAGATCCTATGTATAAAGAATACGTTCAAGCTATGAAAAGTTATAAAGTACCGTATGGAAATTACGCATTTTGCCGCTTTACGTCTGTTGCGGATGCTAAGAAAGAAGCGCAAGATTTTTGGGCGCGAGGTGACAAAGGTGCATTATTTTGGGTTGCAGACGTTGAGGTTAAGACAATGGGTGATATGCAAAGTGGGACGCAAGCATTTATCGATGAATTACGCCGTTTAGGAGCAAAAAAAGTTGGTTTATACGTAGGGCATCATACTTATGAAGCGTTTGGTGCAGCAAATATTAAAGCTGATTTTACATGGATTCCACGTTATGGCGGGAATAAACCAGCTTATCCTTGTGACATTTGGCAGTATACTGAGACAGGAAATGTATCTGGTATTGGTAAATGTGATTTGAATTATTTAATTGGTAACAAGTCATTATCTTGGTTTCTTGATGGAAATGGTGATAACAATGGGCAACAAAGTCGACCGGTAGGTATTGGGATCGCTATCTCAAAATATCCTGTTGGATATGAGGTGAACTTAAATACAAATCCAACTGATTTTATATTTTCAGGTAATTCTATTAAAGATAAAAACCCATATTTAATTTATAAAGCTTGGTGGATCCCAGAATATATGATTAATTTCGGCGGGGATCAACAATGGGCAAAATTAGAGCATTTCGATGTTCAATGGTTTTATGCTTATTCAAAATATCCTTCTGGTTATCAAATTAGACATTACGATGGACCGAATGGAAAAGATACTGGTTTTGTCGATGGTAGCGAGCCGTATCGATTATTTGGGCGTCAAGATGGACATGTTGATATTGGTGGGAATCGTTGGATTCGTGAAGAACATGTAGTAATTAGATAATACAAAAGGCCAACTTATTTAAGTGGCCTTTTGTATTTTTTATTAAGTATTATTTGAAATTAATGGGATCGTTACTTTATATAAATTAAGTAGAAGAAAAGGAAAGGTGATATATATGTTAAAACATAGTGTAATGATGGATGTATTAGCGAATGCGGATACGAAGGAAAATGTAGAAAAGTCATTTTATGCATATAATGAAGCTTCTTTTACATCAGCTAAATCAAATGGAGGCGTGGAATATCCGCCTCAAACAATTCTTATAAGAGAAAAACGAAACAATGGTTGGTGGAAAATTCAAACTTGGGAAGGCGAGAAGTGGATCAATTTAAATGGTGAGAAAAAGTATGTAGAGAAACCATTCTATACGTATAATGAGCCATCATTTGTGTCTGCAAAAGGAGGAGGAGGCCAATCCTTTTTAGCACAAGAGGTACCTGTTATCGATGGGACGACAAGTGGCTGGTTAAAAATTATTTCTTATGAAGGAGAAAAATGGATCAATCCAAACGGTGAGAAAAAGTATGTAGAAAAATCATTCTATACGTACAATGAGCCATCTTTCGTATCTCCAAAAGGAGGAGGAGGTCAAGTCTTTACAGCGCAAGAGGTACCTGTTATTGATGGTACAACAAGTGGTTGGTTAAAGATTATTTCTTATGAAGGAGAAAAATGGATTAATCCAAATGGTGAGAAAAAGTATGTAGAAAAATCATTCTACACGTATAATGAGCCATCTTTCGTATCCCCAAAAGGAGGAGAAGGCCAAGTCTTTACAGCGCAAGAGGTACCTGTTATTGATGGTACAACAAGTGGTTGGTTAAAGATTATTTCTTACGAAGGAGAGAAATGGATCAATCCAAATGGTGAGAAAAAGTATATAGAAAAATCATTCTATACGTACAATGAACCATCATTTGTATCTGCAAAAGGAAATGGAGGCCAAGCTTTTTCAGCACAAGAGGTACTTGTTATTGATGGTACAACAAGTGGCTGGTTAAAGATTATTTCTTATGAAGGAGAAAAATGGATTAATCCAAATGCTTCTGAGGTCTCAGGAGTAATTGAATTAGCTCTAAAACAATTAGGGAAGCCATACGTCTTTGGAGCATCGGGGCCTAATTCCTTTGATTGTAGTGGTTTCATATACTATGTATATAAAAATAATGGGTATAGTATTTCAAGGAATAGTGTAGCAGGATATTGGCCGATGGTAATTAAAATTAATGATCCGCAGCCTGGAGATTTAGTCTTTTTACAAAACACATATACACCTGGCCCATCACATATGGGGATTTATCTTGGAAACGGTGAGTTCATTCATGCAGGAAGTGAACAGACGGGTGTTGTAAGAGGAAATGTGTTTAGTTCATATAATCAAAAACATTTCCTTGGTTATGGTAGATTTCAAAAATAAGTTAGCAACGTTAGCATATAAACATCTTTTAAGATGTTTATAAGGGTAATTAAATAAAGTGATTTAATAGATTATAAAACAGCTATCAATTTTGATAGCTGTTTTTGATAGTTATGAAAAACCACAATGAATTTTCTAAAATGAAATATTCATTGTTTCAGAGATTATTAATTGAAATATACGAAAGGATATAGGTGATATATATGTTAAAACATAGTGTAATGACGGGTGTATTAGCGAATGCGGATACGAAGGAAAATGTAGAAAAGTCATTTTATGCATATAATGAAGCTTCTTTTACATCAGTTAAATCAAATGGAGGCGTGGAATATCCGCCTCAAACCATTCTTATAAGGGAAAAACGAAACAATGGTTGGTGGAAAATTCAAACTTGGGAAGGCGAGAAGTGGATTAATTTAAATGGTGAGAAAAAGTATGTAGAAAAATCATTCTATACGTACAATGAGCCATCTTTCGTATCTCCAAAAGGAGGAGGAGGTCAAGTCTTTACAGCGCAAGAGGTACCTGTGATTGATGGTACAACAAGTGGTTGGTTAAAGATTATTTCTTATGAAGGAGAAAAATGGATCAATCCAAATGGTGAGAAAAAGTATGTAGAAAAATCATTCTACACGTACAATGAGCCATCTTTCGTATCTGCGAAAGGAGGAGGAGGCCAAGTCTTTACAGCGCAAGAGGTACCTGTGATTGATGGTACAACAAGTGGTTGGTTAAAGATTATTTCTTATGAAGGAGAAAAATGGATCAATCCAAATGGTGAGAAAAAGTATGTAGAAAAATCATTCTACACGTATAATGAGCCATCTTTCGTATCCCCAAAAGGAGGAGGAGGCCAAGTCTTTACAGCGCAAGAGGTACCTGTGATTGATGGCACAACAAGTGGTTGGTTAAAGATTATTTCTTATGAAGGAGAAAAATGGATCAATCCAAATGGTGAGAAAAAGTATGTAGAAAAATCATTCTACACGTACAATGAACCATCATTTGTATCCACAAAAGGAAATGGAGGCCAAGCTTTTTCAGCACAAGAGGTGCTTGTTATTGATGGTACAACAAGTGGCTGGTTAAAGATTATTTCTTATGAAGGGGAAAAATGGATTAATCCAAACGGTGGCATTGAAATGGTTTTCGAGTCTACAGCGTATAGTGTAGAGAACAGTCCTCCACATGAACGCATTACTGCATATGGTATTGATATAGGGAAAAACCCAAATATCAAGTTAATTGCTGTTGATCCTAAAGTAATTCCATTAGGAACGCAAGTAGATGTTGAGGGTTATGGTGTAGCCATTGCCGGTGATACGGGTGGTGCTATTAAAGGGAAAATAATTGATGTACTTTTCCCGACTGAAAGAGAAGCTATTAAGTGGGGACGCAAAAAGGTGAAAATAAGAATTCTTAATTAATCTTTTAATACACGAATATTGTTATTTGAGATTTGCTTAGATGATGCACATAATAAAGTTGTTCATTTCTTTTGGTATAGAAAAAGAGGTTGCACGTAGGCAACCTCTTTTTTACTCATATCGTAAACATTCAATTGGATCCAGTTTTGCAGCTTTGTTAGCTGGCAGTAAACCGAATATAATACCGATTAACATTGAGATACCTACTGCAAGAAGTCCAAGTTCTTTTGAGACAACGAGTGGCCATCCGGCAAAGATTGAGACAATCCAAGCGAAGAAGATACCGAGCATGAAACCGATGAAACCACCGAGTCCTGTTAAAATACAAGATTCAATTAAGAATTGTGTTAATACTTTACCACGGGTTGCACCAAGAGCTTTACGAATACCAATCTCACGTGTACGCTCTGTTACAGATACAAGCATAATGTTCATTACACCGATACCACCAACAAGTAAGGAAATAGCGGCAATACCACCGAATACCATTTTCATCATACCGATTGATTCATCTAATTGCTTCGTAAATTCACCTAAGTCTTGTGCTTCGAATTTGTGCTCAAATTTAGGAGCTTTCATTTCGTTTAAAACAGAAACGGCTTGTTTTTCTACACTTTTACGTTCGGCCGGAGAGGTCATTGTTAATCTTACAGAGTCATACTCAGTTACTCCTGAAATGACAGGGGCGTTTTCAAGTGATGTATAACCTTCTGACATAGCCATTCCAAATTCGTTTTTCGTTTCGTACACACCCACTACTTTATACGGCTTTCCTTTTATATCTGTGTATAAATTTGGTTCCCAACCATTAAACAATTTATTGAAAGCTTCTTCATTTAATATAACAGCAGGGATTGCTTGATTTAATTCGCTGTCATTTAATTCACGACCGTGAACTAATTTTATTTTCGAATCTGTCATAAAAGCGCCTGTTCCACCTTTTAAATCAAGATTTACATCTTTTGAACCGGCAGATGCTTTCACTTTCATACTTACATCTGGATACACATCTTTAACGCCTGACACAGTTTGAAGACGGTTTAGCATATCAGGTGTGATTTTTGCACTATCTGTTCCGTAATCAGGATTGTTGTAGTAAATCGTTACTTCATTATCTTTTCCTTGGCCTAACTCTTTTTTAAACTTTGCATTTGTACCATCACCCATTGAAATGATAGTAATAATGGCACTAATACCGATAATAATTCCTAGCATCGTTAAGATAGAACGCATCTTATGGGCAAAGATAGAGGAAAGGGCCATGCGTATATTTTCACTCGTGTTCAAAATTAACCTCTCCAATCTTGGACGATATTTCCGTCACGAATTACAATTTGACGTGCTGCAGCTTCCCCGATTTCACGATCATGGGTAATCATAATGATTGTTGAGCCTTGTTTGTTTAATTCGTAAAAGAGGTCCATAATTTGTGTACTTGTTTTCGTATCAAGTGCCCCCGTCGGTTCATCGGCTAAAATGAACTTTGGATTATTTACGATTGCACGTGCAACAGCGACACGCTGTTTTTGTCCACCTGATAATTCGTTCGGTAAGTGAGTAGCACGATCAGCTAGACCTACTTTTGTTAAAGCAGCTAATGAGCGCTCACGTCTTTCTTTTTTATCAACTCCAGCGTAAATAAGAGGTAGCTCTACATTTTGAAGTGCTGTAAGTCTCGGTAATAACATAAAGTTTTGGAATACGAATCCGATTTCTTTATTACGTACGTGTGCAAGTTCTGTTTCAGACATGTTTGAAATGTTTTGACCAGCTAGTTCGTACGTACCTGTCGTCGGTTTATCTAAACAACCAATAATGTTCATTAATGTTGATTTACCAGAACCAGAAGGTCCCATAATCGAAGTGAATTCTCCTTGGTTCAGTGTTACGTCAATTCCGTGTAATATTTGAACGGACTCTGCACCATTTTGGAAGGATTTCGTGATGCCTTTTAAGTTAATCACTGGGCGACAACCTCCATACCATCTTTTAAGTCTTTTTCAGGTTTAGAAATAATTTCCTCTCCTTTTTTCACTCCAGAAACTTTTGCTTCGCTATCAGTCTCGAATTCAACAGTAACTGTTTGTTCTTTCGCTTTACCGTCTTTTACAACAAACACAACATTTTTATCACCTTTTTTCACGATGCTGCTTTTCGGAACAATTGTACCAGTTGCTTCGCCAGATTTACTTGTTACGTAAACGTGGAAGCCGTTTTGTAATTCTTCACTATTATCTAAAGTGACAGTGAATTGATAGTTAGAAACTGTTTTGTTTTCGTCCATACTCTTTAATGGAGTAGAACCGATTTCTGTTACTTTTCCTGTCCAAGTCTTACCAGCAACGGTTTTTGATGAAACAGTAACTTCTTGCCCAACTTTCATACTAGCAAGCTCATATTCAGAAAGTTGACCTTTTACTTTAAATGGACCAGCATGACGAAGTGTAATACCGCTCATACCTGTTTTTTCGTCAGCGACTTTTACGATATCATCAATTACGCCATCAGCAGGACTCGTTACAGAAAGTGTGTTTACTTTCTCTTTTGCTGCTTTAATCATTTCATCAGCTTTTTCAACTTCAAACTTTTTCATTTCAAGCTGTGATTCTAATTGTTGTACCTCGATTTCTGATGCTTTTAATGCTTCAGCAGGAAGACCTGCATTTTTATCTTTTTGTAATTTTTGTTTCGCTGCATCAATTTGTTTTTGGAATAATGTTACTTCTTTTTGGGCGATTTTCTTTTGCATTTCTGCTTCAGTTACACCTTGTTTCGCAGTTGGGTCATTGTATTTAAATAGAAGCTGCCCTTTTTTTACTTCATCACCTTTTTTTACAGCTAATTCATACGTACCTTTTGTTGGATCAAATGAAATTGTTTCAATTCCGTTTGGAATGACTTCACCGCCAAATTTTTGCGCGTTTTCAATCTGTTTTTCTGTTACTTTATATCCGCTATATGCCATTGCTACTTCTGAACCGCCGCCAGCAAATGCAAAGTATGATCCAGCTGCAATTCCGATTGCTACTACACTAGTAATTAACACTTTATTTTTCTTCTTCATCTATTTATCACCTTTTCGTTCGTTTTAGTATCTACATTAAGTATAGAAGAGGGAAAGAATCTGACAAATCGTTTTAGCTTACAATAACCTTACAGTTTTGTAAGGTATGAATATGTAAATGTAAGGTAGAGCTTGTCCCAGTGTAAGCAAATGAATTGACGCGTGTTTTTTTTCTTACAATAATATTGTATGAAGGAGAGGAGGAAGGAAGATGGAAGCTTATTTTAGTGCGCATCCATTAAAACCGTTTATTCCCTACTCAAGGCAACATGCCATTATATTATTTATTCTGTTGGTGGGAATCGTTTTTTTATATCAATACCAAGATGTATTACGTCAAAATGAGTGGAATATAACGGTTCGATATGCGATTGCATTTCTATTTATAGGGAGTGAAATTGGACTTCATATGTGGGAGTGGAAAGCAGGGATTTTTGAGCTAGCCACTTCATTACCGTTTGAGTTATGTACGATTAGTTTGTTGTTAGCGTCAATTATGATCATAACGAAAAGTTACCGTATATATGAGATTGTATTTTTTACAGGAATTATTGGTGCATCACAAGCCATTTTAACGCCAAACTTGCAGTATGCTTTTCCGCATTTTCGGTTCATTGAATATTTTATCGCGCATATATTGCTCATTTGGGCACCGCTCTTTATGACTTGGGTGGAAGGATATCGTCCGACAGTACAATCTATTAAACGCACAATGATATTTTTAAACATATTGATTCCGATTGTTTCGTTTGTAAATTACAAAACAGGTGGTAATTATATGTTTTTAGCTCATAAGCCAGAAACAGCTTCATTACTTGATATGTTAGGACCACATCCTTACTATATTATTTCATTAGAAATAGCTGCGCTTATTGGATGTTTTATTTTGTATATGCCGTTTGCGAAAAGAGAAAAACAGTTACACAAAGAATCGTTAGGGTCATAACCTAGCGATTTTTTATATATTAAATATTTACAATTCAGAAAATTAAGAATAAAATTAAGAGGTAAATTATAGAGAGAGAAGGGCGAAAATGGTCAAAAAAGTATTTTTGAATGGGATGGAAGTGACGTTTCAATTTCTTATTTCGATTTTGGGTATTATTTGTTTAGGGACATTGCCGAAACTATTTTATGGATTTGAGCTGCATGCATCACAGTACATAAAGAGTTTACAAGAAGTGTTTGTGAATTTAATGGACATCTCCAATTTTAAATATGTGGGAGATAAATTTTTATTTCCACAGTTGTTTGTCCATTATAAAGAAACAATTATTATATTTTTAGCTGCTTTTTTCATTTCATTATTTGTAGCATTTTGTATTGTTTATGTAATTATGAGTAGTTCACCGCGTATACAACATCGAATTAAATCATTTCTTATCTTCCTAGAATCCATTCCAGATATCCTTCTTATTTTAGTATCACAAATTTTAGTTGTATGGTTTTTTAAACAAACAGGTTTTTTACCTTTTCAAATTGCTTCAATTGGAGGCGAGTCGATTAGGGGGTTGCCAATATTGTGTTTGAGCATCCCGACTACGATTATGTTTGTAAAAATGATCGTGCTTCGTTTTGAAAATGAACTAGAAAAAGATTATGTACTATTTGCTAAGGCGAAAGGGCTGGGGCGCTTTCATATTTTAAATCGCCATATTTTACGAAATGTGTTGCTTAGTACATTATTCTTTGCGAAAACGAATATCTTTTTTATGTTATCTAATTTATATATTATAGAATGGATTTTTAATACGAGTGGTATTTTTATGTTTTTGAAATCGTATTTCGGTATTAGAGTTGAGGTTTTCATTGTTAGTGTACTTCTTATATATATTCCGATTTTTATTTTATTTAAATTGTTTCATTATCTCATTCCGGCTGCGATGAAGGAGAGATTATAATATGTGGACGTATATAAAACGTGATAAAAGATTTTGGATAAGTATTGGGTTTCTTCTCCTATTAGTTCTTTTGAGCATCGGAAATACGTTATGGAATGATGGACATATTAGACAAGTTACATTGCAATATGATGCGGATGAAAATCCACAAGTGCCACCGTTTCCACCTTCATTACAATTTTTACTCGGGACAGACCGGAAAGGGTATGACCTGTTACATTTAGTCATTGAGGGCGCGAAGTGGACGATTGGTATATCTATTTTAATTGCGGCACTTAGAATGGTAATAGGTGTGTTTTTCGGTGTCGTACTCGGAACGTACATAAAAAGAGGATTTTCAAAAATTGAGGCTTTCTTTGATAGTTTTACAGTTATTCCGACAGTTATGATTGCGTATTTTTTTCTTCAATCTGCAAATACATTTGGAAGCGGAGAGGAGACAACAACCTTTTTTGAAAGGGCTTCGTTTCAAGTGGTATTACTTGTACTGCTTGTAATGCCAGTTATTGCACTGTATGTTGCGAAGGAAGTTCGTAAATTGCGAACGGAAGAATTTGTTGATGCCGCACGCATATTAGGTGGATCGAGAAGACATATTGTTATAAAACATCTTTTTCCGCACCTCTATATGACGTTTATACTCGTATTTCTTCAGCAGTTTACGCAGACTCTTACTATTTTACTGCACTTAGGATTACTTGAAGTGTTCTTTGGTGGGACTGTAATGTTTGGTGGACAAATAAAAGAGGTGGAATCTTATACGCATGAATGGTCAGGTTTAATTGGAGTATACTTTAGGTCATTAACAGTGAATCCGTGGATCCCTCTCGTTCCGATTACATTTTTTGGACTTACTATTTTTTCAGGAAATATGATTGTAAAAAGTATCGAAGAGGCGATGATGAAAGTAAGGTTGGGAGGAGAGATAAAGAAGGACGTTGCAGAAGAGGAACAATCTGCTGTGCAGTCGAAAGAAGAGTTATTTACTTTTAAGCATACGATGTGAAAATAAAAAGAAGCAAGCATGTATTTCATGCTTGCTTCTTTTCTTTATTTTGTAGAAACTTCGCCTTCAGCTTCTGTTTGCGGAATAAAGTATCCGATTATACCACCAATTATTGCTGGAACGATCCAACCGATTCCTAAGTTATAAAAAGGAATCGTGTGTACGATATTAGCGATAAAACTTGGTATCATTCCCACATTATCAAGTGCATGAATACAGCTAATAATGAATGCTGCGATCATTGCTCCGATGTAAACAGAAGGTTTACGTTTCGTATATTTATCGATAAATGATACGAAAATTAAAATGATTGTAATTGGATATAGAATAATTAATACAGGCAAAGTAATTTTAATTAGTAAACTTAATCCTAAGTTTGAAATAATGAAGCTAAAAATACAAACGTATAGTACGAGCTTTTTGTAAGAAACATTTGTTAATACTGTTGCGAAATAGTTTGCAAATGCACTTACAACACCAATTGCTGTCGTTAAACAAGCGAAGATAATGGCGATGCTTAATAAAACATTACCGCTTGTCCCAAAGAAGTGATACATAACAGTTGCTAATAGTTGACCACCGTTCTCGAATTGTCCTAAGTTGCCGTTTGAAGCACCGATATAACCGAGTAAGAAGTACACAATTGTTAAAAATAGAGCGGCAATGCTTCCGCAAATAATTGTATATTTCGCAATTGATTTCTTCTCTTGTATACCGTTTTGGCGAATTGCATTTACAACAATCGTTGATAATACAAGTGCACCGATTGCATCTAACGTTAAAAATCCTTCAAGAAATCCTTTGAAAAATGGAATTTCTTTATAGTCACCAACAGGTTCTGCAAACGTTCCTGGTGAAAGAATTGCTTTTGTTGCCATAATCGCAATAATTCCAAGTAAAATTGGTGTTAATATTTTTCCGATATGATCTACTAATTTTGATGGATTTAATGATAAGAAGTAGACGACTGTAAAGAAAATCGCACTAAAAACTAACATAGAGTACCATTGGTCTGGGAAAAGTGGTGCAATCCCAATTTCGTAAGATACAGATCCAGTTCGTGGAATAACAAATAGTGGGCCGATTGAAAGATAAATAATGATAGCAAATATTGCTGCGAATTTTGGGTGAACACGGCTTGCTAAAGTGTTAAAACTACCACCGGCAAGGGCAACAGCGACGATAGCTAGTAAAGATAAACCGACGTCTGTAATAATAAATCCTGTAATGGAAATCCACATATTTTCTCCGGAAGAAAGGCCGAGAAGGGGCGGGAAAATCATATTACCAGCACCGAAGAAAACTGCGAATAGTAGTAAACTAATCGAAAGTATTTGCGCTGGTTTTAAAGTTGTACGCATATAAAGAAAATCCTCCTAATGAGTGTTTTTGTCGAAAATTCAAATAATTTGTCGAGTAACTGTTATTATTTTAAAGGTCTGATGACTAGAAAGCAATAGGGAATTTTGAAAAAATTAAAAAATAATGCATTAAATCGAATAAATATACTATTTATATGTTTAATAGGAAGGATTTAACTTATAGCGTAAAAAAACACATATCACTAGGATACGTGTTTTAAAAAAATATTTTTTTATCACGTTCTTCTTTTAAAATTTCAACCGCTTCTCGGAAACGTTGTGAATGGACGATTTCTCGTTCACGTAAGAAGCGTAGGCTGTCATTTATATCTGGATCATCTGATAAGTTAATAAGCCATTGATATGTTGCGCGTGCTTTTTCTTCAGCCGCAATATCCTCGTATAGGTCGGCAATTGGATCACCTTTAGCTTGTATATAGGTTGCAGTAAATGGAACACCGGCAGCGTTATGGTAGTGGAGTGCACTATCATGATCAGCGTAATGAGGGTCAAGACCAGCAGCTTTCATTTGTTCAGGAGTCGCATCTTTCGTCAGCTTATAAACCATTGTAGCAATCATTTCAAGATGAGCAAATTCTTCTGTACCAATATCAGTAAGTAGGCCAATGACTTTGTCAGGAATTGTATAACGTTGATTTAAGTAACGGAGTGCAGCAGCTAATTCTCCATCTGCACCGCCGTATTGTTCAATTAATAATTTTGCAAGTGCTGGATTGCAAGTTCCTACTTTAACAGGGTATTGTAATTTTTTTTCATAAATCCACATAGTTTCTCTCCTTTATATTTGCCATGGCCAAGGACCTTTGCTCCATTCCCAAGGGGCATTAGAATAGCTGTTTCCAAACTGTTGGAGTGGCCCGTATTTTTCTTCCATCTTTTGTTTTAATACTCTTCGTTTATAGGAAAAGTCATTAAATTGATTAATCGCGGCAGTGTCATCTGGATGTGTATCTAAATAAAGAGTGAGTTCGACTAGTACAAAGTCTAGTTCTTGAAGCTCCAGTAACAGCTCATAATATTCTTCTGGTAGAGATTGAGTCACGTCAGTAGTCACCGCCCTTTTTTATAAGGATTTTCATAATAGTCATAAAAAACAGGCCATAAAGTCCCTTTTTGTAGCGCTTCTTTTGGCGTGAATTGTGGTAAGTTTGGCGGTTGAAAGCCTAAAAATAAATTAGGAGGAGTAGAGTAAAATTTTTTTCCGATAGGAGGGCAAGGATCTTGAGGACTATGATAGGGCACGAATGATCTCATATATTTATTCACGAATAAACCTCCTTACATGTTCATTACTACGTATTGTATTCAGACATAATGAGCATTTATGACACATATAAAAAAGTAATAGGTACGGGGGGAATGAATGTGGAGACTGTGAAACAATTCATTGTATTGGAAGTGAAAAACTTAAAGGAAACGTTATATTTTTACGAAGGGATTTTAGGAATTAAACCTAGTTTAGAAAGACCACAATTAGATGTAACGGGGGTTTGGTATGATGCCGATTCAACGAGAATTAGTTTTGTTATGAATCGCATGTTAGGCGGGCGGGAAAAAAGTGTTACAGATTCATGTGAGGATTTAACATTTACGATTTCTGACATAGAGAAATTGAAAAAGAAGCTAGCGTTTTATGAAATTTTATATACAGAAAATGAATATGCAAAGAGTATTGTAGTACAAGACCCAGATGGATATAAACTTCAAGTGGTAGAGAAGGATGAATAGACGGAGGGGATTTGGTGGAGAGAAATTATGAAGAAAGTGCGTTGTTTGAGCATCAATTTTGGCTAAAAGTGCTGAGTGATCATGCGCAATTTTTACTTGATGCGTTAGCTCCAAAGGAAAAAGAAGATATAAAGAAAGCTACTTATTTTGTTGAAACATTTACGAATCTGTTAAATAAAGTTCGTAATGTGAATCTCGTGGCATTTTCCAAAGAGGCGGAACAAGCAGCTAAGGAGATTCGGACGTTTAAATTAAATATTATACAGAAACAGTTGGAAGGGAAAATTACTATTCATTTTACGCCGACTTTTATTAATCATATGGTAAACGAAGTGGAAGAGTATATAACGGTTTTAGAGTTTTTGAAGAAGGGGGAAATTCCACCTGTTTTTCATGAACTTCATTATCATCTCGTTTGGTTAACAGATGCAGCTGGTCATGCAGGCTCTATTTCTGGTGGGTTAGATCTTGTTGAAAAAAGATTAAAAGAGAAAAGCGAAGAATTTACGAAGCATTTTGAACAATTTTACTTAAAGGCGGTTGAGATGACTGGATATTTACGAACGGAGCTTCATCATTTTCCAGCATTAAAGAAGTTTACAAAAGATGTTTCACTTGAATTGAAATTATTTTCACATTTTTTACATGAAGTGGAAGAACTCGAGTTGTCCAATGAAGTATTAAGTGTATTATCAGCGAGAATGGCAGATCATATGGCAAGGGAAGAATGTTATTATTTATTAAAATTAGCTCAATCATCTGGACTTGAAATGCCGAAATGTAATCCGCTTTAAAGAAAAAGAGGTCAATTTTATTTGGCCTCTTTTTCTGTTTTATTGTCTCTTTTTATTTTTGCTTGTTCAATACTTGCCTGTAATGTCTCCATAATATTGATGATGTTTGGAGCAGGAGAGATGGTTTCCGTTTTTTCCTGTTCTTCAATTTTATTTTCTATTAATTCGGTAAGGGCTTCTTTATATTCATCTGTATATAACTCTTGTTCGAAAGGGTTTGTAAGGTGGTGAATTAAGTTGATTGCTGCGGTGAGTTCTTGTTTTTGAATCGGATAATTTTCGTTACTTGGTAAGTTAGGTATATTTGTTATATCGCGAATTTCATTAGGGTAGTGAATGGTTTGCAACATAAGTCCATCTTCAAAGTTACGGATAATAGCTAAATGTTGTTTTTTTCTAATGGAAATATGGATAAGACCAAGTTTATTCGTACGTTCAAGAGCTTCTTTTAATAATAGATACGATTTTTCGTGTCCTGGAGTAGGGCCTATAAAATAAGAACGATCATAGAGAACAGAATCAATTTCGTTATTTTGGATAAAAGATATAATACGAATAGATCGTGGTTCGTGAGCTTTTTGCAACGCAGATAATTCTTTTTCATCCATAATAATGTACTTATGAGGTGCGTATTCATAGGCTTTTACAATATCTTTATCATCGACTTCTTCATCTGTACAATCGGGAGCGAATTTTTTATATTTAATAGGTGTTAAGCATTCTTTATGGAGGCTTAAAAATTTTATGTCGTTTTCTTCTACGGCGCTATATAGTTTAATTCCTATATTTAATAGTCCAAGTGAAAGTGCACCTTTCCATACGGTATGCAAATGAAATCTCTCCTTTCATTCAAAAATGATTATGTATATTATGAGATAGTAAGAAATTTCCTATACGTTTTTTGTTTTTTATGGAAGGGTAAGCAAAAGGGATTGGAATATAAAATATATTGACAAGCCCTCTAAAATATTTTAATGTGATTGTATAAAATTGTGTATATAAAGGGGAGTAACTTATTACAGTAAAGTCGTCATTACAGGGAGAAACCCTCGGCTTTATTGGCAACGTTTCGTTGTTAGTGAGACCTTTACCAGCAATGGTAAAGGCCCCTTATTGTCTTTTTTAGGACCCTTACCATATTTGGTAGGGGCCTTTTTGTATACAAGGAGAGGAGATATAAAAATGAAAAAACTTATTAGTAGATTAAGAGTTGTATTTCATGTTCGCCGATTTGTTCCATTCCTATTTGACTTTTTTACTTCAAAAGAGGTTTCAATAAAGAAGAAAATCTTATCCATTGCTTTTTTAGTTGGTTATGTAGCGATGCCGCTCGATTTAATTCCAGACTTCTTACCGTTCATCGGTATTTTAGATGATATTGGAATTGTGTTATTTATTTTGAACCGAATTGTAAAAATGGCTCCAGTTCAATTACAAGAAAAGCATAACGTAAACGTAGGATAGGAGTTAAAATATGGAGCAAATTATTTTAGATATAATTGAGTTTTTAAAGCAGTTTTCTTATTTTGGAGTTGTATTGGCTTTAACGTTTGAATTTATTCCGGCAGAAGTCGTTTTGCCTATGGTTGGGTATTGGGTATACGAGGGTGATATGAATTTTTGGCTAGCTGTATTAGCTGGAACACTTGGCGGAACGACAGGACCGTTAACGTTATACGCACTCGGTTATTACGGTGGTCGTCCTCTATTAATAAAGTACGGGAAATACTTCTTTATTAAAGAAGAACAAATTCAAAAAGCAGATGATTTCTTTGAGAAATATGGACCAGTTGTAGCATTTGTTGGACGCTTTGTACCTGGCGTTCGAACGCTTATTTCTGTTCCATGTGGTATGGCGAAAATGAACATATGGAAATTTAGTATATATACATTTGTAGCAATGTTCCCGTTAACGACTTTATATGTCTATTTTGGAATGAAATTAGGTCCACATTGGGAAAAGGCTGCGGATGTTGTGGGGCAATATATGCTACCGATATTACTAGTCGTAGTTATCGTTGTCGGTGGTATTTTAATCTATAAATTTATGAAGAAAAGGAACAGAACGGAATCTATTTAGTCATTTGAATATTTTTTGAAAATAAATGAATAGTACAGGCAAAAGACTCTGAGGGACATACACATATAGGGAATATAAAAGAGAGAGGGGAAACAACTATGTCTTGTGATTGCTCAGGGTCAGCTTTAACTTGTTGTCCAGATAAAAATTATGTGCAAGATAAAGTGTGTAGTCCGTGGTCTGCTACTGTAGTTGCAACAGCAATTGATAATGTTCTCTATACAAATAATATTAACCAAAACGTAGTGGGGACTGGTTTTGTTAAATATGATGTTGGACCAGGACCAATTACTGTAGAGGCGCTTGATTCTGCTGGTACTGTAATAGATACACAAACATTAAACCCAGGAACGAGTATCGGGTTTACGTATCGGCGTTTTGACATTATACAAGTTGTGTTACCTGCAACACCTGCTGGAACGTATCAGGGAGAATTTTGTATTACAACACGTTATCCACTTTCATAGCAGAATAGGAGAGGATTAAAATGGGAATGAGAAGTTCCAGTTTGTCTTGTTGTTCTAATAAAACGCTTGTACAAGATCAAGTATGTACAGACTGGTCTATTACAGGTGCTGGTACTCAAATTGTATATACAAATAATATCACGCAAGAAGTATATGGTTCAGGTTACGTGAAATATGATGTAGGTGCGGCTCCAATTACAGTTGATTTTTTAGTAGGTGCTACAGTAATTGATACAATTACCGTACAACCACAAAGTAGTGGTACTTTCACTGTACGATATTTTACGACTGTTCGAATTACTACAACAGGAACAACTGTTAATCAAGGTGAGTTTTGTATTACAGTACGTTATCCGATTTCATAAAAAGCATACCGCAAATGGTATGCTTTTTTAATTGAGGAAGTAATAAGATTGGTATTTTATAAACAACATGTAAATTGGCAACAGTACTTGCCTTCTAAATATAGTGAAGGATTATGTTGGATATTAGCAATATTAACTGACTGTAAGTCTTTTCCTGTGTACGATATTGTATTACCAGGAAACACAGTGAAAATATTGGTTACTGCTCCAACGATTTCAATGGTAATTGCTTCTGTGCTGCTAGTACTATTGTAAACCGAGACAGTGCCTGATATAGGCAGCATTCCATCACTTTGCCACAGTATCATCGATTGTGATTCATCTTTGGCGGAGGGAATGTTGTTATTCGTTATAAGGAAATTTCCTGCAAATTCATTTGTTACTCGCTCGCAATCTGGATCTGGAGGAGGGGGAGGTGGACAAGGATCTGGGCAAATGATAGACAAAGGAGCAAAACAGCCAATGTTTTTTTTATTCTTCAATACAACCCCCTCCTTTTTAAGTAGTCTTTTACTACTATTAAATGTGGAAGCATGGCCGATGTGTTAAAAAAAAGAAGAAATTGTTAAAAATTAAGATTGTCTAATAGGCTGAAACCTTAAATTATTATTCATGTTATAGAAAAGATTATATGTGGATAGACATGGGAAAAGAATGCTCAGACTCTTTTAGACAAAAAGTGGTTGTATACAATAGTAAGAAGAAAGTTGAACTTAACCTTTAATTAACTGTATATTTACAAAAATCTAATAAAATTCATTTGTTATTTAAACGACATTAATATGCTTTAGATAAAATATCCCTTGTAATGAATCGATTATTATGAGGAGGATTCACGTGGACAGAATGGTTTTGCGAAAAGTAAAAGGTCTTATTGGATTATTAATGGTTTTTGTATTAGCATTTGTATCATTTCCGTGGAGTACATCAGTTAAAGCGGAAGAGAAGAAGCAAGAAAAGGCACCGAGTGAGAAGAAGATCGTTTTTCCGGTTGTAAGTGATGTACATATTAAGAATAGTGGAACAGATGATACGTTTCGCTGGAAACGAGCAATCGAGCAACTGAATACACTTGCACCTAAACAAGATGCGTTTGTAATTGTGGGAGATTTTACTGATTCAGGATCACTGCAACAATATGATCGTTTCATGCAAGTGTATAATGAAAATGCAAATAAAGATGCAGTGCGAATGAATTCTCTAGGAAATCATGATTATTGGAACGGTTTATCTGTAGAGGGCGCACAGAAGCGTTTCTTAGAAAAGACAGGAATGGAATCAATTTATTATCATAAAGTGGTAAAAGGGTATCACTTCCTTGTTATGTCTCCAGAGGACGGGACAACTCATGGATATTATTCGGACAAGCAAATTAATTGGTTAAAAGAAGAAATGGCAAAGGCACAAAAAGATGATCCAGAAAAACCAATTTTCGTATTTTTACACCAACACATTAAAGAGACAGTTTACGGTAGTCATGAATGGGGAACAAAAGATAGCGCAAAAATTAATACGGTATTAAAAGAATATCCGCAGGCTATTACGTTTTCAGGTCATTCACATTATCCGTTAGATGATCCAAGATCGATTCATCAAAAAGACTTTACATCAGTTGGTACATCTTCTATAAGTTACATGGAAGTTGAAGGTGGTAAAGTACAAGGGAATATCCCGCCAGGAGCTAGCACATTAAGCCAAGGCTTATTAGTAGAAGTAGACGATAAAGAAGTAACGATCAATCGCCGTGATTTCCATACAAATTCTTGGACAGGCGAGCCTTGGAAAATTAAATTACCAGCAAAGAAAGACACATTTACACATATAGAAGATCGTGATAAAGAAAAGCCATACTTTGCTAAGGATGCAAAGCTTGCGGTATCAAATGTAACAGAAAATGCGGCAACAGTAACATTTCCACAAGCATTGGACAACCTTCTTGTACATTCTTATCGTGTACAAGCTAGAGATAAGCAAACGGGAGAAATAAAGAATAAATTGTTAGCATTCTCAGAGTTTTATCGTGATCCAGTGCCGAAAGATCTTACGTTTACGCTTGCAGGGTTAGATGGTGGAAAAACATATATGCTTGAAGTAGTTGCAATCGATTCGTTCGGTAATGAAAGTGCGCAGCCGTTAACGGCAGAAGTTACTACGAAAAAAGATAATATTGATCCGAATGTAAAAGTGCCAAAGGCTGATGTTTTCGATGTGAACTTTGCAGATGGTACATTTAAAGACAATTCACCATTTGCTACAAAAGGTGATGTGAAGGGCAATGTGACTATTGAATATGATAAAGCATTGAAAAAGAATGTTATGAAATTAAACGGAAAAGCAAACACATTTGGATACCTTCCATTTTCAGCAGCACAAAAAGAGAAAGTAGCAAATACGTTCACGCTAGAAACTGTATTTTCAATGAATGAAATTCGCGGACAAGGTATTTTGCAAAATACAGAGAGTGGCGGAATTGGTTTTGAATCTACAGGAAGTGGATATGTTGAATTATGGGCTCACATTGGCGGCAGTTATAAACGCGTTGGCGTTCAATTAGAAGCAAACAAAACATATCACTTAACAGGAACGTATAACGGAAGCGAAGTAGCTATTTATGTCGATGGTAAAAAAGTAAATAGCCAACCAGCTACAGGGAAAGTGTCTCATCCGAACGTACCATTTGCATTTGGAGCTGACCCTGATAGCAAAGGAAATGGTGGTATTCCGTTGAACGGACAAATTGCGCTTGCGAGATTATATAGTAAAGCGTTAAGTTCTTCAGAAGTATTAGCGGCGTACAATGAGTTTTCTAACCGCACAAAGTTAGAGCAAGTGAACGCGTTATATGAAGAGCTTGGAAAAGTGAAAGAAGTGTTAGCTGGTACGTATGAATTTGGTGATAAGCCAGGTCAATATTCAAAGGAAGCATTTCAAGAATTAGAGAAAAGCTATAATAATGCAAAGCAAGCATTTGAAAATGTAGGGAGTACGGGAGAGCAAATCGTTCAAACGTATAACGAATTAAAAACAGCTAATGTAACATTTGTACAATCTAAAGTAGTAGAACAACCGAAAACACCGAAAGAAAAATTACAAATCAATATTGAATCTGCAAAAGCAGTAGTGAAAAAAGCGCAAGATGCAAATGTAACGGACGGTTCAGTGAAAGCACTGAGTCAAAAAATTACAGTGGCCGAAGCTGTAGTGAAAGATGTAAAAGTAAAAGATACACAGGTAGAAACGATGAATCGTACATTAGAGTATACGATTTCACTTGTTGAAAAAAGCATAAACAAATAAGAGAGAAGAAAAGAAGCTTATCATGATAGGCTTCTTTTTTGTTATACTAAAAATAGCATAGAATGAAGGAGCGAATAATTTGGAAGAGAAAAAGCTAAAAAGAATTCTTGAATATGTATGGATCGCGGTTGTGCTCCTTGTAGGATATTATTTCTTAAAAGAAAAAAGTATATGGGTTCTATTTTTAATGACGTTTTTATTAGCGGGTTTAGGCACGTTATTTATTAATTTCTTCTTTGATAGTTTAAATGCATGGAAGAAGAAAAAGAAGGGAACGAAGTAAAGGAGGGAATATATGCAAAAGTGGAAGCTCATATATCAGGTGATTATTTTCCTATTACTTGTAGGTATTGGAATTGTGAAATACGCAACGCCAATAGGAAATTGGGCATCGTTTACAGCTTGCATCGGCATATTTTTCATTTTACAATCGTTAACGAAAAAATATAATAGTACAGAAAAATAGCTCGCCGCTAAAACGGCGAGCTATTTTGTTATGCTTTTTTCTTTTCATCATTCGTTTTTTCGGTAGCTAAGTGACTATGCTTTCTAGAGTAGAAGAAATAGAAGCATAAGCCGACTATAAGCCAAACGGCAAAGCTAATCCATGTCGTTTTAGACAAATTGATCATTAAATATAAGCAGCAAAGAATTGCGACAACTGGTAGTACAGGTACGAAAGGTGTGCGGAATCCGCGTTTTAAGTCAGGGTGTGTTTTTCGTAAAATAAGTACTGCGCAGCAAACGAATGTGAAGGCTGTTAATGTCCCGATGTTTACTAAATTCGCTAATACGTGCAGATCTAAAAGTCCTGCTAATAAAGCGGCAACAACACCAGTAATCCACGTGTTTAATAAAGGGATTTTCACTCTTTTATTTACACGTGCTAACGCTTTTGGAAGTAAACCGTCACGGCTCATCGCATACGAAACGCGAACTTGTCCATACATAACGACTAAGAGAACGGTCGTCATTCCAGTCATCGCTCCAACAGCGAGTAGTCCTGCAATTGTATCCTCGCCAACGAAATGTAAGGCAAATGCAACTGGATCAGAAACATCTAATTGTGTATAAGGAACCATACCTGTTAAAACGAAAGATACAATCATATATAAAACAGTACAAATAAGAAGGGAACCGATAATGCCAATTGGTAAATCGCGCTGTGGTTTTTTCGTTTCTTCCGCAGCGGTTGCGATTGCATCAAAGCCTAAGAAGGCGAAGAATACAGTAGCAGCTCCAGTAATAATACCGTCGTACCCGAATGGAATGAACGGCGTCCAATTTTCAGGCTTTACATATTTTGCACCTGCTACGATAAAGGCGATAATAACGGCTAACTTAATAAGAACCATAATATTATTAATGCGTGCGCTTTCGCGTATACCAAAACTTAAAAGCCCCGTAATGATGAGTAAAATACAAACAGCTGGTAAATCGATGAGACCACCTTTTCCTACGCCAGGTGCTGAGGCGACTATGGCGGGCAGATGGACGTTAAATCCTTGTAGTAAAGATTGTAAATAACCAGACCAACCGACAGCTACTGCTGCGACTGCAAGTAAATATTCGAGCATTAAACACCATCCGACGATGAAGGCGACGACTTCACCGACTGTCATGTATGCGTAAGTATACACACTTCCTGAGACAGGAATAGAAGAAGCAAATTCAGCATAACAAAAGGCTACACAAGCACAAGTAAATGCAGCAATAAGAAATGATAGCATAATACCAGGACCAGAATGTTTCGCTGCAACAATACCTGTTAATACAAATATACCTGTCCCAATTACGGCGCCAATTCCTAAAAACGTTAAATCAAGTGCGGTTAATGTTCTCTCTAACTGCCGTGGTGATTCAGTACTAAGCGCTTTTTTTCGTAATAATGACTTCACTTTGGACTCTCCCCCCGTTTTTTCATTTCCATAACTGTGAATGTAGTATGAGCCCACTAGAAAAGAGTATGTAAGGAAATGGAGGTACAGTTATGGTGCATAGTTTTTTAAAATTGCTGGATTAATCTTAATATAATTCAGAATATTTTGTCAAATAAAAATATGACAAATAAAATGCAGATGAATAGGAGAAACTACTTGCAGGAATGGACGAGGGTTATAAATTTACTTTGGATGGAGAAAACCCACTGATCAAAGTTAAAGTAGGAGAAGATGTTATGTTATTTTATTTTGAACTTGTCGTCATTTTACTTTGTACGAAATTAGCTGGTGATATTAGCGTGAGGCTTGGCCAGCCTTCTGTACTTGGTAAATTAATTATCGGTATTATTATCGGTCCAGCTGTACTTGGTATTATAAATAGTTCTGAATTAATCGATGAATTGAGTGAGATTGGTGTTTTACTACTTATGTTTATGGCTGGACTTGAAACAGATTTAGAAGAGTTAAATCGGAATTTGAAATCGTCATTTGCAGTAGCAGCTGGTGGAATTATTTTTCCTTTCATCGGTGGTTATATAACAGGATTGCTGTTTGGATTAATACAATCTCATGCCATTTTTTTAGGATTATTACTTTGCGCAACATCGGTTAGTATTACAGTGCAGACGCTAAGAGATTTAGGGAAAATGAATACGAGAGAAAGTACAACGATTTTAGGTGCTGCCGTATTTGATGACGTCATCGTCGTTATTTTATTAGCGTTTGTTATGAGCTTTTTAGGAACGCAAGATGTGAATATAACACTTGTTATCGTAAAGAAAATTATCTTCTTTGTTAGCATTGTTTTTATTGCATGGAAAGTTGTTCCTTGGATTATGAAAATGCTCGTGCCGCTTCGTGTAACAGAAGCGTTAATTAGCGCGGCTCTTATTATTTGCTTCTCTTTTTCTTATTACAGTGAAATGATGGGAATTGCAGGCATTATTGGAGCATTTGCAGCCGGAATTGCCATTTCTCAAACAGAGTATAAGCACGAAGTAGAACATAAAATTGAACCGATTGCGTATGCAATATTTGTACCGGTGTTCTTCGTAAGTATCGGAATGGAAATTACATTTCAAGGTATCGGAAGCCAACTTTGGTTCATTATCATCATGACGCTTATTGCGATTTTCACAAAGTTAATTGGATCCGGTTTAGGAGCAAGACTAACAGGATTCAATCTTCAATCTTCTATTAGTATTGGTGCGGGAATGGTATCGCGTGGTGAAGTAGCACTTATCATCGCAGCGAATGGACTTACGGCGAATTTATTAGCGAAAGAAAATTTCACAGCGATTGTTATTGTTGTTATATTGACAACGATTATTACCCCGCCGCTTTTGAAGAAGTATTTTGTATAGAGAGGAAGAGCTTATCTGATGTGGGTAAGCTCTTTTTTTATTGGAAAAGCAATAGTCATGTGGCATGAAAGGTTTGTAATTATGGTAAAATCTATGTATGTGATATGACAAGGAGAGGGATGTGTTTGAGGATTACGAAGGAAAAGATTATAGGTGTAATTATACTTCTTTTATTGTGCATACCATTTACTGCATGGAAAGAATCAAAAGTGAAAGATTTTCCGGTTTCTATTTTCTCGGAAGAAGCAGATGGTGAGTACGATCAGAAGCTGAAATATACTGCTTTTTTACCTGATGTTGCGATTTGGATGAACGGTTGGGAAAAGAAGTGGACAGAAGGGGAAAGAACTGTTTATCAAAAAGGGAATCGCATTGTAAATGTGTTTCATCCTCCTGGCGATGATGGTTTTTACCTTCTTGAAGCAAGAGAAAATAAGTGAACGCAACCGTAAGAAGTGGAGGTTAAATAGTGAAAGCTTCAACATTACTATTTAAAATTGAAAGTAATATGGATCAATTTTCACCAGCTGAAAAAAAGGTTGCCATGTACATAATGGAGAATGCAGAGATTGTTCCGAACTTAACGACGAAAGAAGTGTCAACGAATGCAGGTGCAAGTGAAGCGAGTGTTGTTCGTTTTTGTAAGTCGATTGGGATTGGGAGCTTTAAAGCATTTAAAATCGCGCTCGTTCGTGAATTAACGATTGCTGATTATAATATTAATGATTTTTCAGTGATGAATACGGAAGATGGCCCGTACGACTTGTTTAATAAAGTTACGTATGTGAATAAAGCTGCAATTGAGGCGAGCGTGACGGCGATAGATAAAAAAGAACTTGAAAAAGCTGCAGATCATATTGTAAATGCCGATAAAATTATCTTTTACGGAGTAGGCGGATCAGCTACTCCGGCGATGGACGGAGCTTATAAATTTACAAGGCTCGGATTTACAGCGATGATGCTATCTGATTTTCATATGATGTTGCCGCTTGTGACGAATTTAAAAGAAGGCGATATCTTTGTGGCGATTTCAACATCTGGTCGTACGAAAGATGTACTTGAAATGGCGCAATATGCGAAGAGACAGGGTGCAACAGTTATTGCGATTACAAAGCTTGATCAATCATCACCGTTATATAAAGAGGCGGATATTCGCCTTTGTATGCCAGATGTAGAACAAGATCATCGTATTGCAAGTATTGCTTCAAGAATGACGCAATTGAACATGATAGATGCTCTATATGTGATTACCTTTAATCGCATTGGTAATAAAGTGCTAGATCAATTTATGGAAACAAGAGAAGAAGCTTTGCGATTACGGAAGCTGAAATGAGAAGATGGGGAAACCCATCTTTTTTGCATACGGACGGACATAAATTCGTCATGAAAAGAAATTAAATTTCATAAAATAATAAAGTGATATTGATTTTAAATTTCTTAAAGTTATAATGAAAGTATGAAATTAAATTTCAAAGTAGGTGGGAATATGTTAGAAAATTTATCGACAGAACATCGCAATGAGAAGACGATGAATTTAGATGAGATGAGCATAAAAGAAGTTTTGCAAAGTATGAATGAAGAAGATCGAACTGTTGCATTAGCAGTTGAAAATGAAATAGAGCAGATTGAAAAAGTTGTGCAGACTGTTATTAAATCTTTCGAAGAAGAGGGCCGATTAATTTACATTGGGGCTGGTACGAGTGGCCGTTTAGGTATTTTGGACGCAGTGGAATGTCCGCCGACATTTGGCACAGACGATAAAATGGTGCAAGGATTTATAGCAGGTGGATTGAAAGCGTTTACTAAAGCGGTAGAAGGTGCAGAAGATCGCGAAGAATTAGCAGAAGAAGATTTGAAAAGTATTGGATTAAATGAGAAAGATACAGTGATTGGAATTGCAGCAAGTGGTCGAACTCCTTATGTTATTGGTGGCTTGAAGTACGCGAATAGCGTAGGAGCGAGTACAGCTAGTATCTCCTGTAATAAAAATGCTGAAATAAGTAAATATGCAAAACTAAACGTGGAAGTAGAAACAGGCGCAGAAATTTTAACAGGATCAACGCGTTTGAAAGCTGGTACAGCGCAAAAACTAGTGCTCAATATGATTTCAACAGCATCTATGATTGGTGTAGGGAAAGTATATAAAAACTTGATGGTAGATGTTCAATCTACAAATGAAAAGTTAATAGAACGATCAAAACGAATTATTGTGGAAGCAACAGGTGTTAGTTATGAAGTAGCAGCAGAGCATTATGAAAAAGCAGAACGTAACGTGAAAGCTGCGATTGTTATGGTGTTATTGCAGTGTGAGTATGGGGAAGCACTGGAGAAACTAAAAGAAGCGAAAGGGTTTGTGAAGAAGGCACTATAAAATAATAGGGAGGGGGATTCTATTATGAAGAAAGAAGAGAGAATGGCCAGAGAAATTTCAGAGCAACTTGGGGGAGTAAAAAATATTCGTGGCATTGCTCATTGTATGACGAGACTACGATTAACGCTTCATGATGAAAGTAAAGTGAACATGGACCTTTTGAAAAAGGTTGAAGGGGTTATGGGCGTTATTGAAGATGAGACGCTTCAAGTTGTCGTTGGTCCGGGAACGGTAAATAAAGTAGCAGCAGAGATGGAAGGTTTAACGGGACTGCGAATTGGTGAGGTGGCAGATCATCACCTTGAAGATCTTGGGCAAGAGATGAAGTCAGAGATTAAAAAGAAAAATAATACACCGGTGAAAAACTTTTTAAGAAAAATAGGAAGTATTTTCATTCCGTTAATTCCGGGTCTTGTTGCGTCAGGTATTATAAACGGGGTTGCTAACTTTGCGAAAAACGCAGGCGCTGATCCGAATGCAACATGGCTACAAATGTTACTACTTATTGGCGGCGGTATCTTTACATTCTTAGGCATTTTAGTCGGCTGGAATACAGCGAAAGAGTTTGGCGGGACACCAGTTCTTGGGGCAATTGCTGGTATTTTAATTTTCAATCCGGCGATGGCGAACGTAAAGTTATTTGGTGAAGCGCTCGTACCCGGACGGGGCGGATTGTTTGCAGTTATTTTTGCAGCGTGGCTTATGGTTGTAGTGGAAAGACAAGTTCGAAAAGCTGTACCAAATGCAGTTGATATTATCATAACGCCACTTATTACTGTGTTAGTCGTAAGTATCGTAACGATGTTAGCAATTCAGCCAGTAGCAGGTTTCTTATCTGAAGGAATTACGAGCGGAATTAATGGTATTTTAAGTATTGGCGGAGCGTTTGCTGGGGCAGTACTTGCTGGAACATTTTTACCGCTCGTTATGGTCGGATTACATCACGGTTTAACACCGATTCACATGGAGTTTATTAATCAAACGCACGTAACGCCTTTATTACCGGTACTTGCAATGGCTGGCGCTGGGCAAGTAGGAGCAGCGATTGCTATTTTTGTAAAAACAAAAAACAAACGACTGCGTAACGTAATTAAAGGGGCATTACCAGTTGGATTTTTAGGAATTGGTGAACCGTTATTATACGGGGTTACATTACCACTGGGAAAACCGTTTCTTACAGCTTGTTTAGGAGCAGCAGTTGGCGGTGCGTTCCAAGCAGTTATGAAAACAGCTGCACTCGGAATTGGTGTATCAGGATTATCATTAATTCCGTTAATTGCTGATAATAAATATTTATTATATTTCCTTGGATTAGTAGTGGCATATACGTTCGGATTCATCTTTACGTACTTCTTCGGATTTAAAGAAGAAATGGCAGAAAACATATAGAGAAAGGGATTCCTTTCTCTTTTTCTATTTATAGAAAGGGAGATTCATATGATTGGAGTTTCAATTTACCTTGCAAAAGAACGAGTAAAGAAGCAAGAAGAGTGGCTAAAAGTAGCGAAGGAAAACGGGTTTTCATCTATTTTTACATCATTGCACATTCCTGAAGATGACCCTGGTACGTATAAAGAGCTAATTCAAATACTTGGGAAACAAGCTCTTGAAAATAACATGGAATTAATGGTCGATGTTTCTCCAAAATCGTTACACCATTTAGGGATGACATATGAAAATGTGGAGGATCTACTGGACTGGGGCATTACAGGCTTAAGAATGGACTACGGCATTGCGCCAAAAGAAATCGCACGCGTATCTCATAAGATGAAAGTAGCTTTAAATGCGAGCACGATTACAGATTCATTTTGGAAAGAGTTAATTACTGAAAAGATACGGGTCGAGAATGTAGAAGCGTGGCATAATTTTTACCCGCGTCCAGAAACAGGACTAGCAAAGTCCTTTTTACAAAAACAAAACCAATACTTGCATGAGTGCGGAATAAAAACGATGGCATTTATTCCGGGAGATGGTGAAAAGCGTGGTCCACTATATGAAGGCTTACCGACGCTAGAAAAGCATCGTTATATGAGACCGCTCGAAGCGTACTTAGAACTTGTACAACATTGTGGTGTTGATAAAGTGTTAATCGGGGATATAAGCGGAAGTGTAGAAAGTGTACAAGAGATAGCGAGTGCGAGTAGAGGGATTATTCCGCTGCGGTACAAATCGTTTATAACTGATAAAGAAGTATTAAAAATAGTGGAACAAGTGCATACAAATAGACTAGATCCAGCTCGTGATGTCATTCGCTCAGTAGAATCGCGAGAAGAACATAAAGTGATTTTACAGCCAATGAATGCAATTGTAAGAAAGAAAGGCAGCATTACAATTGATAATGAATTGTACGGTAGATATGCAGGAGAGATGCAAGTTGCTATACATGATTTGCCTGTAGATGAGAAAGTGAACGTTGTTGGCATGGTTGTAGAAGAGGATATTTCTTTATTGCCGTATGTTGGCGCTGGAAAAATGTTTCAACTTTTTTGTGCGATAGAGTAAAAGCTTGAATTAACGCTACTTTGTAGGAAAACATTATCCGTAAAAGGGATAATGTTTTTTGTTTTCTTTAAAAAAGTATTTGACGAATGAAATGAAATACCGTATTGTTTTGACTTGTAAATAAAAGTTCACCATAACAAAACAAAAAGGAGAGAAAAAAATGAATCAATATATTGGGAATTTAATTATTCGTATCGTGTTAGGAGTAACGTTCTTTACACATGGTTTAGCGAAGTTTCAATCAGGTATCGATAACGTAGCAGGCTGGTTTACAAGCATTGGCTTACCGGGTGGTCTAGCGTATGGCGTAGCAACAGTTGAATTAGTTGGTGGTATATTATTAATTATCGGTTTAGGCGTAAAGTATGTAGGATTGTTATTCGCTCTTATTTTAGCTGGAGCTATCGTAAAGGTAAATGGAGCAGCAGGTTTATTAGGAGATGGAAAGAATCCAGGATATGAATTAGACCTTGCATTATTATCAATGGGTGCGTATTTATTCGTTGTAAAAGCAGAAGGATATGTAGACCGTTTCATAAAAGAGAAAGTAATGAAAACGAAGTAGATTTTATTTATAAATTGTTGACTTGAATAACGATTGTAACTATAATGATTACAACTTATAGATTAAGAATAAAACAATTTAATATTTTTTTACACAAGATGTAACTGCATGTGTTACATCTTGTGTAAAAATAAATAAAACGGGAGGAAGTAACATGTCTAAATCAAATTTAGAAATTATTCGAAGTACATATGAAGGATCAGCTTCTTCGAATGCAAAACATTTAGCAGAAGCCCTCTCTGAAAAAGTAGAATGGACAGAGGCAGAAGGATTCCCGTACGGGGGAACTTATATCGGTGTAGAAGCTATAATGGAAAATGTATTTAGCCAATTAGGATCAGAATGGGATGATTATAAAGCAAGTGTAAATACGTATCATGAAGTAAGTGAAAAAGATGTAATTATTGCTGAAGGTATGTATTCAGGAGTTTATAAAGAAACGGGAAAATCATTTGAAGCAGAATTTGTTCATATATGGCAACTTGAAAATGGAAAAATCATAAAATTCAAGCAATGTGTGGATAGTTATATTGTGCGAGAAGCGCTTAAGGTTTAAAATAAAATAAGGAAACAAATGGAATCGACTGTGTGCAGGCGATTCCATTTGTTTATGTGATTATTAGGGGAATGGGGAATACATAATATGAAAAAATGGATTATAGGGACAATTACAGTGATCGTAATTGCGATAGGAGCTGTATTCGGTGTTACTAAAGGTATTAATTATATAGAAGAAGAGGAGAAGAGTCTTAAAGCGCAAAAAGTAATGGGACAACAAGGAAAGAAAGCAGAGGAAGAGAAGCAACAAGTTAGTGAAGCTGAAATTATTTCTACAATGCATAGGATGGTACATCAAAAAGTGAAATCCTCTGAAAAATGGGGATTTATTGAAATGACAAATAAGGAAATTCGTGGTGCGAAGAACGCAGTAGAAAGCGGTACGAATTTTAAATATAAGTCAGAGTTACTTTCTACTTTGGAGCGCTGGGAGAAAGGGGATTTTTCACAAACGGTTGAGGAGCATAACTTTTTGTGGGAAATTCAAGGTGGTGATACTGGAAAGGCGACAGAACGTTTATCGCCAGAAGAAGAAAAGCAGTATGTGAAAGAAATGAAACGTAAATAAAAACATCGCCACTTCGCTGGCGATGTTTTTGGATTAAGAATGTTTTCGCATTAAAGCTCTAGTTGGCTGAACAGCAACTGTTTTGAAATGGGAAAATAAATAACATCCTGTCACAACGATCATTGTCCCTAAAATTTGAATCCACGTTAATTCTTCTCCGAGGAAAAGGAATGCTAAAATAGCTGTGAAAATGGGATTGAAGTTTAGAAAAATGCCGGATGTAGTTGCTCCTAATTTTTGTACGCCAACATTCCAAAATACCATACAAAGAACTGTGGAAATGAGTCCAGTATATAAAAGTGATGTTATAAAAGAAGTGTTGATATTTGTAACAGTGAAGCTTCCTATGTTAAATGGCAGTAATAAAATAACGCCGAAAATACCAGAGTAAAGCGTCGCCATAAGCGGTGTCGTTGTTTTTGTTGCCCATTTACTACAAACAGAATACATTCCCCAAATGCAAACAGCGGCAATCATCCATAAGTCACCACTATTAAAATGTAGTGAAAATAAAAGTGCAAAGTTACCTTTTAATAGGACAAGAATAACTCCAAAGAATGAAAGAATCATGGATAGAATTTGAAGTGTATTTACTTTTTCTTTTAGAAATAAGACAGAAAATAGTGCAATAGAAATCGCGTTTAATGTAGAAATAAGCCCTACATTTGTTGCGGATGTTTTTTCTAATGCTAAAAATTGAAAGATGTTAAAAAGAGCAACCCCTGAAATTCCCATCAATATTAACGGAAGTATCGCAGCGCGTGGTGGAATGATTTTCTTTTCTTTAAACCATACCATTGGTAATAAACAAACAATCGCAATCATCCATCTTAAACTTGTAAGTGTCATTGGAGATGCGTGATCAACAAGTGATTTTCCAACGACAAAGTTTCCTCCCCATAATAAGCTCGTTAGTAATAGTAAAAAGACATAAAAATAAGGCATATTAAAATCCCCTTTGTTGTAATCAATGTGAATTGTAAATAATTTTAGCATTTTTCTTTATTGTGTAATATATTCTTTTGTATAATGGATAAAAATCGATAAAATGTTTTGCTGTGAATGATATTTAAAGAAGGATGTTCAGTTTTATATAAGTTATAAGGTGTTTTTTCGAATAATCATCGGTAAGAAAAAAGGGGGAATTATAATGGAGTCGTCTGTTATTAAAGTGTTGGATGATCTAGATGTCCAAATTTTAGATATATTGCAGAAGGAGTCACAAGTAAGTAATGCAGAGCTTGCACGACGTGTTAATTTATCACCAGCTGCAATGCATGCAAGAATAAAAAGATTAGATGGAGAAGGATTCATTGATAAGCAAGTAGCTATTTTAAATCAAGAGAAGCTTGGTTTTGACTTGTTATGCTTCATTTTTATGAGTACGAATATTCATCAATTTGACAAGTTGGAAGTGTTGGAAAAAGAATTAGAAGCGATGCCTGAAGTGTTAGAATGTCACTGCTTAACAGGAGAATATGATTATTTATTAAAGGTCGCAAATCGTGATCGTAAAGAATTAGAGCAGTTTATTAGAAAGCTGAATAAGCTTGGTATTACAAAGATACAGACGAGTTTAGCACTTCGTGAAATTAAATATTCGACGGTATTACCGATACGAAATGAGGAACCGAGCATCGATTAGATTGCTTGGTTTTTTGTTTGTATAAAGTGATTGACGAGAAGAAAAGAGAGATGTATTATTATATAAAATTATGTATTAAAATTCATTTCGAGTTATAAATATTAATATCGGGGGCAAGGGGATAGCATATGAAAATCTGTAATGCGGTTACGAGTGATGTGAAAGAAATTTATAGTCTTATTGAGATTTATGCAAAAGAGGGAGTGGTTTTACCGCGTTCTCTTTTGTCTCTCTATCAATATTTACAATGTTTATATGTTATGAAAGAAGAGGGAGAAATCGTCGGAGTTGCTGGTTTACATGTGTTAGGAGAGGATCTTGCAGAAGTACGATCTTTAGTCGTTTCGCATACATATGCAGGAAAAGGGATCGGACGTATGTTAGTAAACCATGTAATAAATGAGGCGGCGAAAATAAAAGTGAGTAGAGTTATTTCTTTAACATATGAAACGGAATTTTTTCAAAAGTGCGGGTTTGTTTTTGTGAATAGAGATGCATTACCAGAAAAAGTATGGATTGATTGTAGACATTGTCCAAAGGTTGATTATTGTGATGAGGTGGCGATGATTCGGTATGTTAGGTGAAATAAATGTAAAGAAGAGCAGCTAGCAAAAGCTAACTGCTCTATTCAAGGGATCTCTCCAAGGGGGAGTGGAGAAAATATTATGTTACTAGCAGTATTGACAGATTATTAGGAAATATACAAATCGGATGAAAGAAATTTTAAATAAACTTTCGGCATTGACAGTTTTTAAAATATTCATGTACAATATATATGAATGACATTCAGTCATTTCTTCTTTGGAAGGATGTAGTTAGTTTGAAAACGGAATAAATATAAAAGTAAATGAGGATGATAGTTGTTTATATATAGTAGGGATGAAAGAGCATATTTTTTTAAAATAAAAATGACTGATAGTCAGTCATAAGAGGTGAGAGGTATGAAAAATAAAGCTTGGTTATATGTCATATTAACATGTATCTTTGAAATTTTTTGGGTGTTTGGTTTTAATACAGCGAATACTTGGTGGCATTGGATTATTATTTTAGGAGTTATCGCTGTTGATTTTCACTTCCTTTCTAAAGCGTGTGAACATCTTGCAACAGGGACTGTATATGCTGTTTTCGCCGGAGCTGGTACGGTAGGTACTTTCTTAATGGATGTATTCCTTTTCGGCGGGAGTTTCAGTGTAGGAAAATTATTCTTTATCGTGATGGTTGTAGCTGGCGTTATCGGTTTAAAGCTAGCTGATAATAAAGAAGATACTATGGAAGGAGCTGCTTAAAGATGGGTTGGTTTTTCGTATTTTGTGCTGCAATTAGTGAAATAGTCGGTGTAATCGGTCTTAAAATGTATAGTAAAGATAAAACATTAGCAAATGGGGCTCTTTATATAGGCGGGTTTGCTACATCCTTTGCATTCTTGTATACATCTTTCTTATTTTTACAAGTAAGTGTCGCGTATGCGGTTTGGATTGGTATTGGAACAGCAGGTGCCGTTTTATTAAACATGTTCCTGTTTGGTGAGTCGAAAAGTAAAGCACGTATCATTAGTGTAGCTCTTATTGTATGCGGCGTGACAGGGTTAAAGGCTCTTTCTTAAAGGTATTTGGCATTTTTATCTCCTAATTTTTTGTTAGGAGATTTTATTATGAAAAAAATGATTTCCTCGCAAAGTTCACTATCATTGACAGTACAATCGATTATCTTATAAAATGAGTGACAGTCATTCAATACGCGTGTGAAAGGGTTTAGATGATGAATAAAAAAGAGAAAATTGTCTATGCAGCGATTGAAGTGTTTCAGGAAAAGGGCGTTGAAAAAACGAAGATTTCTGATATCGTGAAATTAGCTGGCATTGCACAAGGAACTTTCTATTTATATTTTCCTTCTAAGTTATCTGTTATGCCTGCAATAGCAGAAGTGATGGTTGAAAAGATGATACTTGCAGTAAAAGAAAAAGTGCAAAACGATGCGCCTTTCTCAAGTAAAGTAACGCAAGTAATAGATGCGGTGTTTCACTTCATAGAGGAATATCGTGAAATACAAGCTTTAATGTATGCGGGTCTTGCATCTACAGAACATATAAAAGAATGGGAAGCTGTGTATGAGCCTCTTTATATGTGGCTAAGTGAATTTTTAAATGAGGCGAAAGAAGCGGGTGAAATTCGTGATTCGGTTCACGCAGAGCGAACAGCGAAGTTATTTATCGCTCTAGTTGAATCAGCAGCGGAGCAAGTGTATTTATATGATCATAAAGATGATGAGCAAGTCGAGTTACAAAAGGCAGAAGTACTAGATTTTTTAACACATGCATTACATATAAAGAAATAGTGAGATGAACCTGTCTGAGAAGGTAGGTTCATTTTTGAGGAAAACTGAATGATAGTCATTCACCTAATGCGTATGTATGTGTGGAAGGATACAGCGAAATTCTAACGAGTAGGGGCATCTCTACTCATGATTAGCCCACAAATAGCAGGATAAAGAAAAAGCTTCTTGGGCATTATTTTTTTGAGGGGAGCTTACGGGAAGAGGTGTTGAAAGTGAAGAAACCGATAAAAGAACAAAAGATGGTATTGGTCATTCTTTTGAGTAATATATTTATCGCTTTTTTAGGGATTGGATTAATCATTCCGGTTATGCCGTCCTTTATGAATGATATGGGTTTAACAGGTAAGACGATGGGATATCTCGTTGCAGTGTTTGCAATGGCTCAGCTTATTGCTTCACCTATTACAGGCCGGTGGGTCGACCTTTATGGTAGGAAGAAAATGATAATCATTGGATTATTTATTTTTGGTGTTTCAGAGCTTCTTTTTGGATTAGGAACAGATGTATGGATGCTCTATGCAGCGAGGGTGTTAGGCGGAATTAGTGCTGCGTTTATTATGCCTGGTGTTACGGCATATGTTGCGGATATTACATCTATACAGGAACGTCCAAAGGCGATGGGATATTTATCTGCTGCTATTAGTACCGGCTTTATTATAGGACCTGGAATCGGCGGATTTATTGCAGAATACGGTATACGTGTACCGTTTTTCGTTGCAGCTGCAATTGCTTTTATAGCATGTGTCATTTCGATCTTTATTTTAAAAGAACCGTTAACGAAAGAAGAGCTTGCAGAGATTTCTTCTAATACGAAAGAATCAAGCTTTATTGGTGATTTAAAGAAATCATTACATCCAATGTATGCAATTGCATTTATTATCGTATTTGTACTTGCGTTCGGTTTATCGGCGTATGAAACGGTGTTCAGTCTGTTTTCTGATCATAAGTTTGGATTCACACCGAAAGATATCGCGGCAATTATTACAATTAGTTCAATCTTTGGGGTAGTTGTGCAAGTATTTATGTTTGGAAAATTAGTTGATATGTTCGGTGAAAAAGTGTTAATTCAAATCTGTTTAATTGTAGGTGCAGTATTAGCGTTCATTTCAACTGTAGTCTTTAATTATTGGATTGTACTTCTCGTTACGTGCTTCATTTTCCTTGCATTTGATTTGCTTCGCCCAGCTTTAACGACGTTTTTATCAAAAGCAGCTGGAAAAGAGCAAGGATTCGTTGCTGGTATGAACTCGACTTATACGAGTTTAGGAAATATAGCAGGACCAGCGATGGGCGGAATATTATTTGATATGAATATTCATTATCCATATGCATTTTCAGGAGTTGTCTTAATAGTTGGTCTCGCTATTACATTTATGTGGAGAGAGAAACAGTTAGCTGAAAGTTTTGCGAAGTAATCAAACCCCTTACAACGGTAAGGGGTTTTTGTTTTATAAACTTAATCTAAATCGTTTTAATTCAATAAAAATCCTCTCTAATTGCTTTCCTTTATCCGTTAATGTGTACTCTACACGAGGCGGAACTTCTGGATATACTTTTCTCGTTATAATGTCTTGAGCTTCTAATTCTTTTAGTTGAAGCAATAATGTTTTCGGACTAATGCCGTCCATTGATTTTGTAAATCACTAAAGTGTAATGTTCCTTCGATAAGAAGGTCACGGATGATTAAAAACGTCCATTTTGTACGAATTACATCAATCGTTTTAGCGATAGGGCACAAGGTATGCCAGGTAAACCTTTCGTTAATTCAACTGGATTTATATCGTTCATGGAACTAGCCTCACCGCCATCAACCTAAGCAATACAAATACCCTCAAAATGAAAAAATGAATATTTTATTACAAGTTAGTACAAAATTTCGTTCTAGGGGTACTATATACTATAAAATTTCAGCTGAATAACGATGTGGCGGGACCAAAAAAATGCGTTTTAGTCTTTAAACACGCTCAGTTTTTCAAATAGATCTCCCAGGATATTGATAAACATTTCTTTTTCCTCATCGCTGTAGTTTTCCATTACCGCAGAGATTTTACTGAAATGACCGGGTAGAAATTGTTTCAGTTGTTCTTTTCCCTCTTTTGTCAGTTCAATGCTGATTTTTCGTTTATCCTTATTTTGATGCGTGCGGCTGACAAAACCGTCCCTCACCAGCCCGTCCAGCAAACCTGTAATCGTTGCTTTCGTAACGTTTGATTGCTTTGCAAGTTCTGTCGGACTTAACGAGTGGTCTTTTGCGTCGAAGAGTAGCATCAGGATTTTGAATTTTCCTTCAGACAGTCCTCTGCCTGCAAAGTAACGCTCCATCACATGATTCATTTTTTTTGATATATCAAATAGAGATAAAAACAATTCAAGAGAACTGGCATCTATATTGGAATACGTCTCGGTGTGTTCTGTTAAATATTTATATTTAGGTAAATGTTTTAATTCCATTAAAATAAGCTCCCGTTCGTTAGTTATGACACGATTATAAAGGAGTTAATATCATAATACAACCTGACTTAAAGATGATTGACAATTTTTCTGAGGATGTAGTAAAGTAATGTAGTTAGGCGCCTAACTATTTTCGAAGAACTAAAAGGGGTTATTTATATGAAACATATTTTGATAGCTGGTGGGGGAATTGGCGGATTGTCAGCGTCTATTTCCCTTAGTAAAGTAGGGTTTTCTGTTACCTTGTGCGAGGTGGCTTTAGAAAATCGCAAAACCGGTGCGGGGATTCTTATGCCGCAAAACGCACTGGCTGTCTTGAAAGAATTGGATGTATTTGAAGAGTGTTGTGAACATGGCTTTCAAACAAAATGGCTGAAAACATTTGATGCACAGGGGAATCTGCAGTTTCAAGTCAGTGAATCCTTTTTAGACGACACACTTCCAGGGCGCAATAATATCCCGCGAAAAACATTAAGTGATATTCTCATCAAGCATGCTGATGCAGCGGGTGTAGATATCAAGTGGGGGAAAAAGGTTGTTGCTTATGAAGAAAGGGCTGAATCGGTCTCTGCCATATTTGACGACGGAGAAAAGATAAAGGCTGATATTTTAGTAGGTTTTGACGGCATTCATTCAACTGTAAGGAATATGATGCTGCAAAAGGAAATAGAAAAAGAGCATCTCGGTATGGGAGCGTGGCGATTTTATTTCGAGCTTCCTGATTACAAATTTGAGGATTCGTCATTGATGTATATAAGCGGAGAAACGCAAATCGGCGTCGTACCATTAGCTGAACGCGCCGGCTATGTCTTTGTGCTCCAGCCTTGCGCCAGCGATTACTGGGATGAGGAAGATACCCGGTTTAATAGAGTCAAAGAGATTCTCTTAGGCTTTCCGGGACTTGATTTTATTACAAAGCATATGTCAAAAGATTACCCTGTTATTTTTAACAAATTGGAACAAGTCGCAGTGCAAGAGCCATGGTACAAAGGCCGCGTCGTCATTGGAGGAGACGCCGCCCACGTCGGAGCTCCGACTCTTGCGCAAGGAGGAGCCATGGCTATTGAGGATGCAATCGTTCTCGCCGAAGAGCTCAAAAACAATAATGACATTGAAGCAGCCTTTCAGGCATACTTCGAAAGAAGAGCACCAAGAGCGCTCAAAGTCCAGAATCTATCCTCAGAAATCGTTCGCCGTAGGCTGAAAGGCCAGACGGGAATAGAAGAGCTGATTTGGGAGTGCCACGAGGTGTTAAGGAAAGGTTATTAAAATCGAAAATTCAAATAAAAGAATTAGGTAAGAGAGAGGAAGACAATTTAATATGGGGAATCAACAAACAACAGCAGAGAACTCTAACATCAGAGCTCTGCCGATTATTACGTCATTTCTTATTGCTGGATTTATCGGCTTGTTTAGTGAAACAGCCTTAAATATGGCGTTAAAAGATTTAATTACAGGTTTTGATATTCTAGAGACAACAGCACAGTGGCTGACAACCGGCTACTTATTAACATTAGGAATTCTTGTGCCAATTTCAGGTTTAATTCTTCAATGGTTTACAACAAGACAGCTTTTTATCGCATCTCTTGTATTCTCCATTATCGGAACATTAATTGGAGCTATTGCACCAACATTTAGCGTATTAATGATTGCCCGCATTGTACAAGCAGTAGGAACAGCTTTACTTTTACCACTTATGTTTAACACCATTCTTGTTATTATTCCACCACATAAGCGTGGAAGAGCTATGGGAATTATCGGGCTTGTCATTATGTTTGCTCCAGCTGTTGGACCAACCGTCTCAGGGTTGATTCTAAAAACGTTAACGTGGCACTGGATTTTTTGGATTTCACTCCCATTATTAATTATCGCATTAGTATTTGGTACATTCTTCATGCAAAACGTAACAAAACTAACAAAGCCAAGAATCGATATTTTCTCAATCATTCTTTCAACAATTGGTTTTGGCGGTATCGTATTTGGTTTCAGTAGCGCTGGAGAAAGTGGAGGCTGGGGAAGCTCACACGTTATTCTTTCTCTTGTTATTGGAGTCGTTGGATTAATCGCATTTTCCCTTCGTCAAATGAAGATGGATGAGCCAATGTTAGACCTTAAGGCTTTTAAATATCCAATGTTCGTTATTGGACTTCTCTTAATTTTAGTATGCATGATGGTGCTGCTTTGTACGATGATGATTTTACCATTATACTTACAAACATCATTAGCGTTATCAACGTTTGCAGCGGGTCTTATGCTTCTACCGGGAGGAATTATTAATGGAATTCTTTCGCCTGTTATGGGGGGATTATTTGACCGTTTTGGTCCTAAATGGCTAGTTATTCCTGGACTTGTCATTGTAGCATGTGCACTGTATGGTTTCTCAACTTTAACATTGGAAACATCTACAGGATTTATTGTTGCACTACACATTGCACTTATGGTTGGAATTTCAATGATTATGATGCCAGCTCAAACAAACGGATTAAATCAGCTGCCACCTGAACTATACCCGCATGGAACAGCGATTATGAACACCTTACAACAAGTTGCTGGTGCTATTGGAACAGCTGTTGGAATTTCAATTCTTTCCTCAGGTTCAAGAAGCTTCCTTCAGACAGTATCTGATAAAGAAAATCCATTAAACCAAGTTCTGGCCTTTACAAACGGTGTTCAAAATACCTTTATTTTTGCTATCATTGTAGTAATTGTTGGATTAATAATCTCGTTCTTTATTAAAAGAGTCAATGTTGAACAGCGAGCATAATAATAAAAAAGTACTGGCATTGCCAGTACTTTTTTATCTCTATAAGACTTAGTGACAGAGGAGCTGCTCTCTTCATAGACTCTTTCTCTTATTTTTTACTATATGCTATATAAAATCCTCATATATATTTAAACTTCTGTTTTTTGTAATGCTCGCTTTAATGCACCGATATATTCTTCCTCAGCTCTTTGGCTAATTTCAGCATTGGGCACTATTAATTCGAATCCATGGTAGCCACCAGGATAAACATGAAATTCTGTTGGTACTCCAGCTTGCATTAATCTATTCGCATATTCAATTGTCTCGTCTCGGAATAAGTCTATTTCACCCACCATTGTATAAGTTGGTGGAAGTCCTGTAAGGTCAGTTGCACGAGCTGGAGCAGCGTATGGGGATACCTCTTCACCGTAAACTGAACCTAAATACATTTTCCACCCAGAGATATTAGCCTTTCTGTTCCATAATTTTGAATCCGTTATCTCAAAAGCAGAAGGTTTTATATTACGATCATCAATCATAGGGCATAGTGGCATTTGGAATATAATTGAAGGTCCCTTTCTATCCCTTGCTAAAAGGGCAAGGGCTGCTGTTAGTCCACCTCCCGCACTCATTCCGGCAATTGCAATTCGAGAAGAATCGACACCAAGATCTTCCGAATTATTAGAAACCCACTGTAAAGCTGCATAGCAGTCCTCAAGTGGTGCAGGGAATGGATTTTCCGGTGCTAATCGATAGTCAACCGAAACCACTATACAGTTGGCTTCCAATACGAACTTTTCACAAAGTTTGTCATCCATTTCGGGTGATCCCACTTGATATCCACCACCGTGTATCCAAAGGACCCCAGGTAAAGCTTTTGTTTTTTTAGTTGGCTCATAAATGCGAACTCTAACTTCAGGCGCTCTTTCAGGCCCAGGTATAAATCGATTAGATACAGTAACTTCATCATTCGATGATAGAACTGTTGCAGTAAAAGATTCTTTAGCCCATTTCCTATATTGTTGGAAATTTTCCGGACTATTATCTACTTCAGGTAATACAGAAAACATTTCTCTTAATTCTGGATGAACTCTATTCTTCATTAAAAATTCTCCTTTATTATGAAATTTTTTGTAGCTACCTTAGTTACTTTCTTGCGAAACCAGTTTTAACTGCTCGCACATAATCATTCCAAGCGTGAATAGATATATCAGTATCCGGATGCATCATTTCGAACCCATGATAAGCTCCAGGATATAAATGGAACTCGACATCAACACCAGCTTCTGCAAGTTTGGTTACATAGGTTAATGTTTCACTACGGAATGGGTCCAATTGACCAACGCATGTGTAGGTACGTGGTAAATTACGATAATCTTCTGCTCGAGCAGCGGCTGCATAAGCGGGAATATGATCCGTTCCATGTAATTCTCCTAAATACATTTTCCAGCCAGCTTCATTTGATTTTTGATTCCAAACAAACCCTTCTTTAATTTCATTGGCAGAAGGTGTGTTATTACGATCATCAATCATTGGATAAAGCGGCATTTGGAAACAAATAGAAGGATATTGGCGATCACGGGCTAATAATGTTAATGCAGCTGTTAGTCCGCCACCAGCGCTCACTCCTGCAACACCAATTCGATTCGAATCAATGTTCAATGTCTCCGCGTTATCAGCAATCCATTTTAATGCTGCATAACAATCTTCAATTGGAGCTGGATAAGGATGTTCAGGAGCTAAACGGTAATCTACAGAAACGACCATACAGTTAGCCTCTTTTGCAATTTTTACAGCAAGATCATCGTTATCATTTATAGATCCCAAGATATATCCGCCACCATGTATCCACAACAGAGCAGGTAAGGATTCATTATTTGATTTTGGACGATAAATTTTTAATCGTAATGGATTTGCATCAGGTCCCTCAATGACTTCATTTGTTACAGAAAGAGTTTCATCAACAATGGTAGGAGGGAAGACTTTTGATGCTTCTTCTCTCATTACTGGCAAACACTCTGGGCGTAAATCTTGATCTGGATACATTTCTAAGCCTGGTAATAATGCTGGGTTTACTCGGTTCTTCATTTTAAAAACTCCTTTTTATTTTTTATGAAAGGTGAAATGTTATTTTTAGAAATATAATTGTAAGCTAGCTATGTATAGCAATTTATCATAGGCATTAGAGGAAAACGATAATCAAAAATGTTTATGTGTTTCAAAATGCGACATATATCTCAAAGTGGTTCATTTTTTAATGGATTTTTAACGATATAAAGTATACCCAGTGCTAAAACTAGCCTGTATGAAATATTCATTTTCTTGATTTTTCATATGTATTTTGACTGTTATTCTCCTTTTCCGAGGGGATAGGAAAAATATCTAATGGGGAATTAACTATCTTGAAATGGATTGATGTGGGATTTATAAGTTGTATTGTAAAAAAAGAAAAAGCATGCCCTTCTCGCAGTATAAAGAAGGCATGCTTTTTCTTTTATTTCAGCTGCTTTAACACCTAGAAAAAATAAAACTGAATGAAATGTACAAAATGAAGCAACAAAGCGTAGGGCTTGATTAAAATTTAAGGCTTTAAAGATTTCAATGCTAAATTCATATAAGTATTCATTCTCTGTTCTAGTGAGTATTTTCCATCTAAAAGACACCAATCTAATATAAGTCCTCTAGCAATTGTAAAAAGATACGTTGTTATTTCTTCTACACTCATATCATTTGTTAATTCTTTTTCAAGTTGTCCTTTGTAAACAAAGCCATTTAGAGCTTCGTAAATGAGTGAAGGCTCATATATAAATGACCTTTTGTTGAAATCGTTAAGAAGATTTATATGTAACTCCAATTTAGTTGTATATTCAGCTATGCATTGGAAGAAAGTTAAAATAGTTGTTTGCATTGTTGTATGTTGATCTATATTTTCTAATTCAACATGTAGATTTTCTTCAATTTGTTGAAATAATTTTTTATAAATATCCTCTTTGGAAGTGAAATAATGATAAAAAGTTCCTACTGATACATTTGCTTTTTTACAAATATCTTCAATTGTTATATTTTCAAATTTCTTTTCTCTCATTAAATTTAAAAACACATGAAATATATTGTTCTGTGTTAGTAAAGCTTGTTGTTTTCTATTTGTCAGAGTTTTTTTGTGCAATGTCTATTCCCCCTTATTTATATATTAACGGATATTTTAAAACCGAAAAAGTAGTTTGAATATTTTGGTTCTTGTTGTATAATCCTCATTACACCGAATGACATTCGGTGAATATTATTCGGTGTAATGAAATTTTTTTGAGAGGAGATTGTTGTATATGAAAACACCTTATCAATCAGTTGTTATGATTCCTACAAATAAGTTGATGGGAAAAAAGGCTTTAGAAGATCCGTATAAACCATTTGCATGGTATAAAGAGATGCGAGAAAAGGAGCCTATTTGTTTTAATCATCAGGCAGACATGTGGAATGTTTTTTTGTACGAAGATGTAAAAACTGTCTTAGAGGATAAAGAGTACTTTTCTAGTATTATGCCTGAGAAGAAAAAGTCTCCATTTCCACAAAGTATTCTTGGGATGGATCCGCCAAAGCATACGCAAATTCGGTCTATTGTAAATCGGTCTTTCACTCCTAAAGCATTAAGGGAATGGGAACCTAGAATCCAGCAAATCACAAACGATATACTCAATCAATTATCTAATCGTGAAACTTTTGATATTGTTAGAGAGTTATTTTATCCGTTACCAGTTATAGTAATTGCTGAAATGTTAGGTGTTTCTGCTAAGGATATGGAAAGGTTTAAGAGATGGTCTGATATTATCGTAAGTTCACCGAGTCATGATGATTCGGATTATTTGGAGGAATTTTTTAATACACGTTTACAAGCAGAAAATGAATTAGGAGAGTTTTTTGAAGAAATTATACAATCCAATCGAGGGAAATCCAAAAAAGATTCAAATAACATTATTTCTTTATTAGTTCAAAGTGAAGCGGACAAAAATATTTCAGGAAAAGAAATAGTACCGTTTTGTAAACTACTTTTAGTAGCGGGAAATGAAACAACAACCAATTTGCTTGGAAACGCTTTATATTGCTTCATAGAACATCCAAATGTTTATGATCAATTACAACAGGATGCATCTCTTGTTCCGAAAGCAATTGAAGAAGTATTGCGGTATCGTTCACCAGTTCAAAGAATTGTACGCAGAGTAAAAAAAGAGATTCAATTAAAAGGACAAACTTTACAAGTAGACCAAATCATTTCAGCTTGGGTTGGATCAGCTAACCGTGACTCGCATCAATTCAAAGATGCCGATAGTTTTAACATATATCGTAGACGTAATCCTCATCTTACATTTGGACATGGCATCCATTTTTGTTTAGGTGCTCCTCTAGCTAGATTAGAAGCGAAAATTGTATTAACGGAATTAATAAAAAGATATAAATCATTTTCATTTATTGACCAGGATCTTCCTGTTCCTATCTCAAATAGTAGTTCTATATATGGATTACATTCTTTCCCTGTAAAAAGTGAACTAAATTAAATATTTTGGCTCTGGTATATTCGCTCCAGAGCCAAATTTATATGATCCATCTCAGTTTCATAAAAGGATTATATTCGTGGGGAAATGCCAGATTATCACTAATTTAGGCATACTAAAAGGAGATAAGGATTAGGAAAACAATTAAAAATTCATGCAGTACTTAGATTCAATATAGGAGGATACTAAAATTGAGTAATTTCACACGTTTACGCACACAAAACATAATAAAAGATGCGTTTATGGATTTATTAAAAGAAAAAACATTTTCATCCATCACAATCAATCATATTTGTGAAAAAGCAATGATTCATAGAAGCACATTTTACCGTCATTATGAGGATAAATATGAATTATTTAGCGATGTATCAAATTCCATCGCAATCAATCTTTTTGAACAAACAAAAGAAGGATTGGATTTAGAACATACATTGTTTGAGGAAATAATTGAATACATAGATGTTAATCGTGCATTGTTTTTTAATATTACTAGTAAAAATAATAGCCTTGAGTTATACGAAAAATTGATTCGATTTGGTGCAGAAAATTTATATGAAAACTCAATGGAATATAATGATCCGCTTTCGAAAAAAATCCAAAACTCAGATTATCCAATGGTACTGTGTGATTTTTACTGTAGTGGCTTTTTTGAGATTATAAAAAAATGGTTAAGCAATGAATATTCCTATACAAAAGAAGAGTTGATTCAGATTTCTAAGAACTTATTGATAAATGAACCAAATTAAAACAAATGTCTCAATTCGAGACGTATATTATTTTTTGCTCATCGTCTTCCTCAAAAACCTATGGTAGATTATTGAACATAGCAAAGGAGGAATGAGTAAGGTTAAAGAGCAAAAGAATTACCGTTATGCTTTAAAAAACGAATTACGATCTAATATTAAATGAAAATTATATATAATATTCCAATTATTTGAGGGAGGATTTTTTATGAAAGCCGCAGTGTGGTATGGTGAAAAAGATATTCGTATCGAGGAAAGAGAAACAAAAGAGTTACAACCCAATGATGTAAAAGTTAAAGTGGCATGGGCTGGTATTTGTGGTTCTGATTTACATGCATACTTGCATCCAGATTCAGTACCAATGAATAAGAATATGATAATCGGACATGAATTTTCTGGTGAAATTGCAGAGGTTGGTGCTCATGTAACAAAATTTAAAGAAGGGGACAGAGTATGTATTTATCCAATGATGCTTAAAGATCCTTCAAATGCTGAAACTGAACGTTTTATCACTTTAGACGCAGTAGGTGCACAAATCGACGGAGGGTTTGCTGAATACGTGATACTTCCACAAAAAACGATTTTTAAAATTCCAGATACTTTACCACTAGAAGTAGCAGCAATGGTAGAACCAGCAGCTGTATCATTCCAATCAATTAAGGATTCAAATGTAGGAGAAGGAGATACTGTTGTTGTTTATGGCGCAGGCCCTATTGGGCTATTTGCTGTTTTAGGTGCAAAAGCTGCAGGTGCTTCTAATATTATTGTTGTTGATTTATTTGATAGTCGGCTTGCCAAAGCAACCGAAGTGGGTGCGACGCATGTCTTTAATGCTAAAGAAGTAAACCCTGTAGAAGAAATTCGTAAATTATTCCCAGATGGAGCAGATGTGACAATTGAAGCTGCAGGTGTTGAGTCAACATTTAATCAAGCCATTCAATCAACTAAAGTTCGTGGCACAATGATGGTTATTAGCTTCCATACTCAAGATATCCAATTTAATGCTCCTGCTTCCTTACTCTTTAGTGGCGTAAAATTAATGGGATCTGTGGGATACAGTAATGAAACTTATAATGAGGTCATTCAATTACTCGCTAATGGAAGATTACCTGCACAATCCATTATTACAAGTAAAGTTGATATAGATAATATTGCTGAACAAGGTTTTGAAGCGTTAATTCATGATAAAGCGCAAGCAAAAATTTTAGTTAAATTAAGTGGCGCACATTAATCATATTTTAGATAAAATAACTTGAGAAGATTGAAAAAGAAATAATTAAAAATATAGAGAACTCTTAACTATTTACTCAAGAAATTCAATTCTTTTATCCTCTAATATTTTACGAGATCCTGCTAGAAATGTAGGGTTTGTGCAACGAACTAGTAAATAACAAGTCAAAGATTTAGTTGCTTTGCGTGTATACCCCTCACAAGAAAAAAATATAGATTTTATCTTGTGGGGGCATTATAAAATTTTTAAGTTGATGCACACATATGGAGACGTTTAATAGTGTGAAGATAAACTAATAAAATATAAATTTATACGCTACTTAGTGACAGAATAAAGGTGGACAAAGTTCCCCTCATATTCTAAATTCTTTTTGTATATATCTGCATAAGCAATCTTCAATTGCTCACGTAATTGTTTCTTCTCTTCTGCTAACTTCTTAATCTTACGTTTCAATGAGGCTATAATTACTTCTAATTATAGCCTGTTTAACAATGGTAAGTTTTTTTGGTTTATAAGCTTAATCCAAACCGTTTTAATTCAATAAATATCCCCTCTAATTGCTTTCCTTTATCCGTTAATGTGTACTCTACACGGGGCGGAACTTCTGGATATACGTTTCTCGTTATAATGCCTTGAGACTCTAATTCTTTTAGTCGAAGCGATAATGTTTTCGGGCTAATCCCGTCCATTGATTTTTGTAAATCACTAAAGCGTAATGTTCCTTCGATAAGAAGGTCGCGAATGATTAAAAACGTCCATTTCGTACGAATTACATCAAGCGTTTTAGCGATAGGACAAGGTATGCCAGGTAAACCTTTCGTTAATTCAACTGGATCTATATTGTTCATGGAACTAGCCTCCATAAAATTTTTTGAATGAATTTGCTTTATAGTATCACAAAACTATACTTTTGGTAACTATATGAAAAAAATATCACTACTTCCATAAAGGAAGTTAGTGTATATACAATAGCAATACGAAATATAAAGTTTTTTATGAGGGGGAGGTGATTTTCATGGGGGTAAAAAAGTTGTTTGGATTTCTTAGTTTGTTTGTTATTTGTATTGTGCTTGTAGCATGTGGCGTGGAGGGAAAAACTGAAGTACAGTTATTAAAAGAAATGCCAAAGGCAAAAAAAATGACAATCGATCCTTCACTAAGTAAAATGGAAGCGACCGAAATGGTTCATGCAGCGCAGCGTTTTTATGCATTTTGGGATACAGGTAAAGAGGAGCTTCTTTCGATAATACGTTGCCAAAAGAGCGACCACAAGGTGTTGAAGGGTTAAAGTTTGCAGCACAAAACTTTCGTAAAGTCGTTCCTAATATACATTGCGAGATTGAAGATTTATTAGTCGTCGGTGATAAAGTAACAGCTCGTCTTTCTTTTACAGGAACGCATAACGGTAAAAATATTAGCTTTTCTGCAATAGATATTTTGCATGTGAAAGACGGAAAGATTACGGAAGACTGGCATTTAGAAGATAATCTTACGTTGAAACAGCAACTTGGGTTAATAAGCGAGGAATAGAGTAGGGGAGAGGAAAACGATGAAAAAAATATTTATTATAAATGGACATGAAAAATACGGTACAAAGGAAGGACGATTAAATAAAACGTTAGTGGATCATATGGTGGCGGTATTAAGCGAGAACCATCAAGTAAAAACAACAACGATTCAAGATGGATACAATATAAAGGAAGAACAAGATAAATTTTTATGGGCTGATGTTGTGATTTATCAAACACCGATTTATTGGTTTAGTGTTCCAGGATTATTTAAAACGTATATGGATGAAGTATATGAATACGGTTTGTTCTTTAAAGGTGCAGATGAATACGGAACAGGTGGTTTATTAACAGAGAAAGAGTATATGTTCTCTACAACTTGGAATGCACCTGAAAATTCATTTGGAGATAAGACGAAGTTCTTTGAAGGGGAAAGTCTAGAATCAACGCTTAGTCATTTACACCGCGTGCAGAAGTTTCTTGGGATGAGTCCGTTAAAGAGTTTTGCTTGTTATGATGTGGTGAAGAATCCGGATATTGAGCAATATTTATTGAACTTGAAGGATCACTTAGATGAAGTAATTAAATAATAGTTTGTATTTGTATGTGAAGAAGGTACTACTAAGGATGTAGTACCTTCTCCTTTTATAATGAATCACATTTTAAGACATGGATGGCTGTATCCATAACTTCGCAAAATTTGCCCAACCGAATGAATCAATTGTTACGTTTTTTAAAGAAGAAGGGTATGTCTTTCTTTTTAAAACGTGATAGTTAAATAAAATGATGTGTTCTGTTTGTAAAAATTCTTCGATCTCATACATGAGCTCGTAGCGCTTTTCTTTATTTTCTTCTAATAAAAATGTATCAAGTAAACAGTTAATTTGTTTTTCATAGTGCGGGTCCATGAACCGGTTTATGAAGCAACTTTTATTTTTAAATACATTTAAGAATGCAAGTTCGTGATTGGAAGCAAACACTTCTCCCATGAAAATAATATCGGCATGCTGATCGATAGAACGGTTCATATAATCTGAAACGAGAAATGGGTGAAGCTCTACTTGTATACCTAGACCGTCACATCGTTCTTTTAAGAAATATGCATCATTTGCACTATCTTTAAATGCGAAGAAGTAAATATGTATCGTCTCTCCATTATAAGTGCTCTTTTTTAAATACTCTTTTGCTTTTTCTAAAGAGTAAGACCTTTTAGAAGCTTGGCGACTTCTTTCAGGGAAAAAGCTTGATGCAGCAATTGTTCGTCTTCCTTCTATGTTACGAAGTATCATTTCAACATCATATAGTTCTCTCCAAGCCTTTCGAAAGTAAATGTCGTGATGAGGACCAGGTTTTGCAAAGTTGAAGCCAGCATAAATACAACCTATTTCTTCTATTTGTATATTATGCCTTTCATTTTCTTCTTCATTTGGTAGTTCATAATCAGCATCGATTTGTACATGATCAGGAATACCCCAAAATTCAATACGGTCTAATAAAGCGCGCTCTTTAAAATAATGAGTGAACGCTTCGAGCACGATATTATCTTCAGAGTAATGGGCAAGTTTGAAAGGTCCAGTACCTATATAATGGTGATTTTGAATAACTGCATCACACGGTAAAATTGCTAGTTGTATGGAACTTACATAGTGTAAGAAAAATAAATTTTGTTTTGCTAAATGAAATCGAATTTGCAGTGGTGATGGCGTTTTAATTTGAACAATTTCTGCTGTTAACCATTCGAAAGGAGAGTGAACTTCTTTTAGTCTTTCAAATGAAAATCGTACATCTTTAGAAGTTAAAACTGTTTCGTTATGAAAATATACATCCTTTCGTAAATAAAAAGTCCACGTAAGCCCGTCTTCGCTTAATTCCCACGTATGCGCAATGTGTGGTTCCATTTTTTCCGTAACATCGTTATAAACGACTAACGTATCAAAAATTTGACTTGTAAGATGGCTTTCTGTAGTTACAGCCACAAAAGCCGGATCTAATGGGACTATCTTTCTCGATATAGGAATTTTTAGTATGTCGTACATATCATTTGAAGGTTCGTATCCAAAATGATGATGTAGTTTATTTTCTATCTTTTTTTGAAGTGCAAGGGGTAGGGGTTCTTTTAAAAGAAGAAAGATATCTTTTAATTTTTCTTGCGCTAACAGTTCATCTGTATAGGACTCAATCGCTTCTACGAAATTATGTATAAATAGAATTTCCGTTTTATTCCCGCGACCTCGCCCTGGAGTCCAGCTAATTAATTGCTCATCGCTCATTTTCTTTAATAAAATCTTTACGTTTTTCGTACTGCAATATAAAACATCCGCTAATTCTTGTAAGCTATTTCGCAGATGCTGTTGATCTTGTGCATGTAGTCTTAGTCTAATGTAATAGTCCATAATTTTCATATATACACTTCCTTCTATTATAAAAGGGGAAACTCTTTAGAATATTCTAACCTTTTTCTTCCTTTTTTTCAAAGTAAAATAAGTAAGCATAAGGAGGGGGAAACAATGGGATTTTGGAGTATGCATCGAAATATAAAAATTAGAATTATAACTTCGTTTTTAACACGTACTGTATCCACGATGATTTTTCCATTTATGGCGATTTATTTTTCAATAAAGTTAGGTAGTGCGATTGCTGGTGCGTTACTACTTATTAATGTCATAGCTTCATTAGTAATTGGTTTGTACGGTGGGTATGTTGGAGATCGGCTTGGTCGTAAAAAGGTTATGATTATCGGTCAAAGTATACAAGTCATTTCCATTGCTTGTATGGGGATTGCAAATTCCGATTATGTAGATTCACCTTGGTTAACATTTATCTTTATGCTAGTGAATAGTTTAGGATCTGGACTTATGAATCCTGCGACAGAGGCGATGTTAATTGATGTGAGTACACCTGAGAATCGAAAAGTGATGTACAGCATTAACTACTGGGCAATTAATTTATCCATTGCGATTGGAGCGATATTTGGCGGATTACTATTTGAGAACTATAGATTGCAATTGTTTATCGGATTAACAGTGATTGCAGTTATTACTTTATATGTGATGGCTGTATATATGGAAGAAGTGTATGTAGCACGGAAAACGGTGGAGAAGAAAAATGTATTAAAAGATATGGCGGATAGTTATAAAGTTGTGACGAAAGATAGAGCGTTTTTAATTTTTTGTGCAGCAAGTATATGTACATTATCGTTAGAGTTTCAAATTAATAATTATTTAGGAGTACGTTTGCAGAAGGAATTTGAAACGGTGCACTTTTTATTCGGGAATGGTGTTACGTTTGATTTAACAGGTATTCGCATGCTGAGCTGGATTTCTGCAGAGAATACAATTTTAGTTGTATTATGTTCAGCACTTCTTATTAAAATGCTGAAAAGCTTCAACGATTTGAAAATTTTATATGTAGGCTTATTCATTTATACGATTGGTTTTACAATACTCGGAACGAGCAATAGTTTATGGATTTTATTAATTGCAGGGCTTTTCCAAACGGTAGGAGAAATGATGTATGTGCCAGTGCGTCAATCTATTATGGCAGATATGGTACCAAATGAGGCGAGAGGTTCATATATGGCGATTAACGGAATGGTCTTTCAAGTAGCAAAAATGAACGGGGCATTGGGTGTTATGTTAGGTTCATTTATCGCATCTTGGGGCATGAGTGCTCTGTACTTTATCGTTGGTATGAGCAGTATTTTATTATTTATGAAGGCGATTGGGAGAGAGAAGTATGAGGGGGAGGTTTCTCAGATTGGATAAAACGATATGAAAAGCGATGCTAGAAATCGCTTTTCATATGGCTTTTAAAACGGATCAACTTCAGCTAAATTTGGAGTGGTGCTCGGTTGTAGTAAAAGATTTTTTAACGTTCCTACTTCAGAAAGAGTGACTAATATGTAGCCACTAATCAGTACAATAAGTCCGATGACGCGTAACGTTTGTAAGCTCACTTCATTATTATTCGTTTCCGCTGGATTTGGGGGCGTTGAAGGTGGATTGTTATTCATAAATAAGGCTCCCATCTTTTGTATTTATATATGTGTAAAATCATTATTTAACTTATGGATAGGAATTGTATAGTCATTTTCACTATATGAGAACTGCTTATGAAAAGTGATTAGAAGTTCCGGGGAGAGAAAAGAGGGTGTATGAAAAGATCATTAAAAATAAGGTTCTTTTTTGTTTTTCATACAAATAAAAAGATTAATCAAAGTAGCTAAATAGCTACTTTGATTAATCTTTAATAACTATTCCAATATACGCAACGATTTTTCAATAAACGCCGGGATGTCCTCAGGTTGTCTACTTGTTACTAGCTGATTTTGGCATACGACTACTTCTTTATCGTGAAAGTTTCCGCCGGCGTTTTTTAAATCGACTTCAATAGATTTATATCCAGTCACATCGCGTCCTTCAAGTGTTTGTGCAGTGATGAGTAATTGGGGTCCGTGACAAATAGCAAAAACAGGTTTTTCCGCATCCATAAATGCTTTACTAAAGTGAACGAAACGCTCATCCGCACGAAGTATATCTGGAGAAAATCCACCCGGTATGAAGAGTGCATCAAAGTTCTCTGGAGAAACATCATCGATACCTTTATCAATTACAATTTCACTTTTTCCTTGTTTACCGTGTACTGTTTTACCTTTTTCTGTTTCAATAGTTGTTAATTCATATCCCTTTTGTTTAAAAGCTTCTGTTGGCTCTGTGTATTCTGTGTCCTCGAAATAATCCGTTATTAAAATAGCAATTTTTTTACTCATTTTAATCCGCTCCTTATATTATATTATCGGTTCCAGAATCGTCCTTGGGCAATGCCTTCTATAAATGACTCAATTGAAGTGTTTGTTAAGTTGTAAATTCCTGCTCCATCTAATTTGATTTTACTATTGTCTAAAGCATGAGGATCGCTAAGGACATAGGCTATCGGTTTAAAGTGTTTAAAAGTAGTTTCTGCAAATTCTAAAACAGGGGGTTGAATGACAGATTCGCTACTAAACACTAATACCGCATCAAAAAGTGCAGAGTCTGCTGTTGTATAAGTATCCGTTACTTTAATGGAATCATTGAACTGATGAATTTTATTATCTATGATGCTATAGTTCATTCGGTGTTGTACAAAAGCTTGAATCCATTCGGACAGAAGGGCGACGCTTGGGTCACCATTCAATAGAATTGCCACATTTTTGGAATCAGCTTTAAAAATAGTGTTGGACATGCTTAGTGCAGGTGATTTTGCATCCGAATTTATTTCGTGATTTTCTTTAGGCAAAGGGGCTCCAATCATGTTAGCGACTTCCTTTGCTAATTGACGATCGACATGATTCAGTAGAGCAATTACATTTGCCTTCACCATGTCTGATTTGCACTTCCCAACTTCAAAGCAAAATGCATCTTTTATGTGCTGCTTTTCAATAGGGTTCATACTATTGTAGAAAAGTTTAGCTTGCGAATAAAAGTTAAGAAAGCTTTTACTGCGCCCCCTAATTTTATGTCCATCAATCTTTTCTTGATAATGCTCATATCCGCCCTGTTCAGCTTGCACGGTTGCTGGTTGATTATTATTTAAGCCATTAGGGTGATAGCTTGTTTGACCGCGATGAATCTGCATTTGATGCATGCCATCACGTTGATTATTATGAAAAGGACATACGGGCTGGTTAATAGGAATTTGGTGAAAATTAGGGCCTCCTAAACGAGATAATTGTGTATCTGTATAGGAGAACAATCTTCCTTGCAGAAGAGGATCATTTGAAAAATCAATACCTGGTACGACATGGCCAGGGTGGAAAGCTACCTGCTCCGTTTCTGCAAAGAAGTTATCAACATTTTTGTTCAATGTCATTTTACCAACTAGTTTTACAGGAACTTCTTCTTCTGGCCATAATTTCGTTGGATCTAAAATATCAAAATCAAATGCATGCTCATCTTCTTCTGGAATTAGCTGCAATCCAAGCTCCCATTCTGGATAATCGCCCTTTTCAATTGCTTCATATAAATCTTGACGATGGAAATCAGGGTTTTTCCCAGCAATCCTTTGAGCTTCATCCCATACTAATGAATGAACCCCGAGGGTAGGTTTCCAATGAAATTTTACGAAGTGGGCTTTTCCTTCTTTATTAATAAGTCGAAATGTATGAACCCCAAAACCTTCCATCATTCGTAAACTACGCGGAATAGCACGGTCGCTCATCTGCCACATAACCATATGAGTAGACTCGGGATTATGCGCAACAAAATCCCAAAATGTATCATGAGCGCTAGCTCCCTGAGGAATATCATTATGTGGTTCTGGTTTAACTGCATGGACAAAATCAGGGAATTTAATAGCATCTTGGATAAAGAATACAGGCATATTATTACCTACTAAATCATAGTTACCTTCATCTGTATAAAATTTTGTGGCGAATCCGCGTACATCTCTTACTGTGTCATTGGATCCTTTAGAGCCTTGAACGGTCGAGAACCGTACAAATACAGGTGTCTTTTTTGAAGGGTTAGTAAGAAAATCTGCTTTTGTATATGCTTCTAACGATTCATAAAGCTGAAAATAACCATGAGCGCCAACTCCGCGCGCATGAACAATTCTTTCAGGAATTCGTTCATGATCAAAGTGGGTCATTTTCTCTCGAAAGTGGAAATCCTCCATTAAGGTTGGGCCTCTTAAGCCCATCTTTAAAGAGAATTCATCCTCGGCTATTTTTACTCCTTGGTTTGTTGTTAAAGCATGTTTGCGTTGATTGTCGGTAACGTGGTGCTTCAATTGTTCCATTTTTTTATTCACAATATAGGCCCCTCCTTTACTCTGTTAATTTAATAGATACCCTTTTTGTTAGGACGTAAACATGTATTATCGTTTTTCTATGTAAAAATCATAAAATATTGGTTGTTTCAGTGATTTTTGTTTGAGGAATGAAAATAAAAAAGCCAAGGAGATACTTTATTTTCTCCTTGGCATTTAAGATAATTCTTTTCGTTAAAACGAAGAAACGCGTTGTTTCGTTTTTGGTACAATAATAAATTTGATCCAGAGTAACCCGACAATCATAATGATAAGGCTATGTAAAAATTGACCTGTAGCAATGAGTATAACAATTGAAAATATAATGAGCTGAATGCTTAGCAATATAAAGATTAAGTGAAGAAATTGATTCATTCGTTTTTCAGTATCAATTGGATATAATGCTACAATAATATCTCCCGAAAAATATTTCCATAGGGAACGGAGCTGCATAGAAATCATATATAGGACGATATATGCGATAGCGCCTTTTACGTATATGTTTGGTATAAAATATAAGGCGAAGGCACCGATCAACCCTAAGCGAATATATATACCGAAATAATCATTCCCGCGTAAAAATGCGAGTGTATGTAAATAGAAGAAAGTTGCTCGTTTTTTATGTAATAAAGGTTCAATCCAAGTTGTAAGCCATTTTCTTTTATTTACTTGCTTATTTAGTTGCGGAACATCAGTGAAGATGCTAGCAAATTGATAAAAACGAACGTTCATTTTTTCTTCTTGCTCGATTATGTAATCCCATGGTATTCGTTTTGTAGGCTGTTTTTTCGTATAAAGAAGCAGGAAAGCAAGCAGTAAAAGTAATCCGCCCAATATGAGAACATTTGCCGCATAAAACAGCATATAAATGACTAGGGCGTTACAAGCAATACGAATAATCAGCCATATATTTTTTTCGTGACGATCACGCCACATCCAATGTATGTATATGTTCCAAGCTTTCGTAACCATTAAAATGATAAAGATTGTACATAAGAAAGGTATCGTTAATTGTAATGATTGCAGTGCAAGCGGAACGAGAATAAGGAACGTAAATAATAATGGGAAAAGCTGAATGATGTAATTGTATAGAAGAGATTTTTTGAAATAAGAAGTTAATTTCTCTTCTAGTGCTAGTAAATAGACAGCGTCAGGTTTTTGAATAAATGTACGAATAGGGCATCTCGTTATAATGAATGTAAGTACAATCGTGATGAGTAGTAAAGATATTCCTTTAGAAGGAGATGCTTTTAGAAACTGAGCATAGTAGTATGCGCCAACGCATGAAATAAAGATAAAGCTATATAGTAAACCGTTAATCATACGTGCAAAGTATGTAATGATATTTTGCATATGTTGTTGGAAACGGCTGCTCCATAGTGATTCGATTGACATGTTTTTCACCTCTTTGTTCTATTATATATGTTTTGTAAAAGAAAAAACGAGCAAATTGCGTTATGCAACTTGCCCGTTTTTCTTTTCGTTATTTTTTTTCTGATCACGATTCATTAATGGATAGAAGGCAAAGCCGATTACGAATAAACCAATTCCGAGAAGGAATGTTTTTATATCGGCTGCTCCTGTTTTAATAACCCACAGTGCGTAGCAAAGTGCAATCACTGCGACTATGCCATCTGTAATTCTTGCCCGCATTTCATTTTTATACGTTTCACCAGTTGCGACTAGTTTTAACTGGAAGATTGGTGAAACGAGATATGGAATGAGGTAGGCCAGTGTCGATACAGTAATAACGAATGTATAAGCTTCCGCAATTGTTCCTGATAATGTTGAGAATAAGAACACTTGCGACATAATGTTTGTTAATCGTAATGAATAAATTGGACTTCCTTTTTTGTTTGTTTTTGTGAAGAAGGAAGGGAAGAAACCTTCTTTTGCTGCTTGATATGGTACTTCTGAGCTTAATAAAATCCAGCCTAAGATGGAACCGAATAGGGAAGTAAGAGCAAGTAATGCCATCAGTTTCCCGCCGCCATGACCCATTGCAGCGTTTAGTGCATCTGCTAATGGACGTTCAGAAGCTTGTAATTTATCAATGTGAAGTACACCCATTGTTAAAATTGTAATTCCTAAGTAAATCGCAACTGTAATAAGTAATCCCGCAACTGTTGCGCGTTTTACCGTTTTTGGAGAAACAGCACGGTTTGATAAAAGAACCGCTGATTCAATTCCGATAAATGCCCAAAGCGTCGTAAGAGCAGCTAAGTTTACTTGTGAAAGAAGGCCGTGTGATACACCTGATTTATCGATCATCGGTGTGTACCATTGTCCAAACTTAGAAGCTTCGAATGCAAATAATGTAACGACGATGAATAATAGGAATCCAGTTACTTTCGTTGTTGTTGCTAAGAAGTTTAGCTTTCCAGCTCCGCTTACACCGTTTGTTAATATAATATGAGTTCCCCAAAGTAAGATGGAACAAATCGTAAATGTAATTAGTTTTCCGACTTCTACATTAAAAGAACCGATTGAAAATAGTAGTCGTGTATCTTTCATAATTGGGAAGAAGAGTGATAAATATCCCGCAAATGATGTAATGATGGCAACGTTACTTGCCCAGTTTGCAACCCAATATCCCCATACCATACTGAAACCAGCCATTTTTTTCTTTTTTGGTGTTGAGAATAAAGCATATGCATGACTTTGTGGCCCTGTCGTTAAATCAGGACGACGAATTGCTAAATTACCGAAAACAAGAGCTAGCATTAAAACACCAAACCCTGTTGTTAACCAAGCTAAAGTGACACCGAGAGGGCTTGCTGTTTGTGCCAACGTACTTGGCACCATGAAAATACCAGCGCCAACCATGTTACCGACAACGAAAGCTGTGAGTACCCAAAAGCCCCATTTTTTTTGTTGCATAGAAAATACCTCCAAAGTTAGTATAACCAAGTCAAGCGAGGAGATATGTATGTCTTCCTGAGTCAGGAAGAGAAGTCCCAAACAAAACAAAAAAAGCACGTAATTTGCCGCTACATGCTTTCCATCTTATAAGAAACCCACGACATACCTCTCGATAGCTCTCCACAAACGAAACGTTTGTGACAGTTCTGCACTTATTAAGTAGCAGACCCAGCAAGCGTGCATGGTGGACACGGGCTTACTTCGGCAATCATTCCTTTCTCATTCGTTCATCAATGCCACTACATCTCCTGAAATGATACTCTTAATGACTGCAACCTCTACCTCACCGAGATACGAATGAGGATTTAAATATTAATTTAACGTATTTAAGAGTAACAAATGAATTTTTATACGTCAATGGATATAATAATAATCAGATTATAGAGAAGAGTTTGTGATTAAAAGTAAGAGGGATTATTATGTAATATTGAATTTTCATAATATAATAAATGTTGTTGGCGCTAGATGATTGAAAAGGGGATGAAGTATATGTCTGTATGTCATAAACATTCAGTAATAGGTGTGTTAGATTCGGGAGTTGGGGGATTAACAGTTGCGAGCGAAATTATAAGACAATTGCCTAAAGAGAGCATTTATTATATTGGTGATAATGAGCGTTGTCCGTATGGGCCAAGAAGTGTAGAAGAGGTACAATCTTTCGTATTTGAAATGGTTGAGTTCCTCAAACAGTTTCCGTTAAAAGCTCTAGTTGTAGCATGTAATACTGCTGCAGCTGCTGCATTGACTGCGCTGCAAGAAGCACTTTCTATTCCGGTTATTGGCGTTATCCATCCAGGAGCAAGAGCGGCAATTAAAGTGACAAAGAAAGGAAAAATCGGAGTAATTGGAACTGTAGGTACGATAAAATCTAATATGTACGAAAAAGCATTGCATGAGCTTGATACATATTTGAAAGTGCATAGTCATGCGTGCCCGACCTTAGCTACAGTTGTAGAAAATCAATTAGAAGATACAGCATATGTAACCGAGCAAGTGAAACAAGCTTTACTGCCATTAACGAAAGAAGATATAGATACGTTAATTCTTGGGTGTACACATTATCCACTTTTAGAGTCTTATATTAAAAAGGAACTAGGAGAGGATGTAACGATTATTAGTTCTGCAGAAGAAACAGCGATAGAGTTAAGCACAATTTTACAGCACAAAGGAATTTTGTCTGACAATCTGAATCCTGAGCATCGATTTTTTACAACAGGCTCTGCCTTATCATTTGAACATATTGCTGAGCGTTGGCTAGGATATCACATTTCTGTAGAATGTGTGGATTTACCCGTAAAGAATGCTCGCATCTGTAATTAGACTGTATGAAAGTACTTTTTGTTCAATACACTAGGTTAGTTGCATAAGAAGGAAAAAATGCACTTTTAATTGAAAGGATTAAGGTCATTTCAATTAAAGGGGAGATTGGATTATGGAATTATCAAGGTCTCAATTATTTGCTTTAGAGTATATTTCAAAATATGCAGAGAACGAAAAACGTGAGGCGAAAGCAACAATTAATCATATACTTAACATGTGTAATATTACAGATGAAATATTTGAAGAAGCTGTGGCTAACTTAAAATCTCATGCAAGGATCGCTTTACACTTTCATCCAGACAGACTCGATTCGAGTATGAAAAGTGTTGCTGAAGCATTGTTTGAGCAAGGAATATATAAAAGTCAGTTTGAAACATTGCTATCTAACGGAAGCGTATCTGCTTATCCTGGCGGTGAACGTGACCTTTGGGAACAGAGAATATTTGGAGGAGCATATCAATTGGAAGGTGTAACGAATGATCAACGGCCAAAGTATGGGGCGCTAAATTTGATGTTACATCCAGATGGGCCGGCTCCGCGTTTTGGATCATGTTATTTTCTCTTATCTCCAAAAGTTTCTTCTCGCTCTACATATACGTATTTAGATTCGCATCAAGATCCAAAAGAAAAGGGGACTTATGAGGAGTTTGATATGATTTTAGCTGCTCTTTTGGAAGAGACATTCGTAAGAGAGTGTGCAATTGGTGAAGGGAATTTGACTCCAACAAGATTAGTTAATCATTTACTGGCTAACATGGAAAGGCCGTTTATAGATTTAGTAAGCAAAGAGCCAGCCCGTAATCTTAATCATTATATTGAAGCGCAAGTTCATGGAGAGATTTCTCTTAAAGAAGACGTGGAAGCTCTTGTTGTAGATCCTTCATTTAAGGGGACGGATGTAGGAAGAACTTTAGAAGAAATTTGCCTGAAGTATGCTATTGATTTGTATTGGCACATGGGTTTTGTACTGCCGGTAGACGAAGTTCCAATGGATTTTAGAGGTTCCAAAATGCCATCTTTGGCAAGACGTATTGCACGACATAATTGTATCGATGCAAATATAATCGGTTCTGCTGTAGCGGATTTGAAACACAATCCATTATCTTGGAGTGATCGTGGAACTTATGAGGAAGTGCTTCAAGAATTAAAATTATTATGGCATGTTTTAGTTCGGTTTGGAAAACCAAATCGGAAGTAGAACGAAATACTCTGTTTTTTGGAAGTATATATAGAAAAGAAGCTGATCTAAAACTAGATCAGCTTCTTTGTATAAGATTAAACTAAGTTTAATACAGTTACTTTTTCACGTGTCATAGACTCAAGGCTCTTACGAATACCTTGTGCGCCCATACCTGAACCTTTTACACCGATGAATGGGAAGTGGTCAGGACCGCGCTCTGTGCGTCCGTTAATTTGAACAGAACCAGTTTCGATTTTGTTAGCAATTGCAAATGCTTTGTTAATGTCTTTAGTGAAGACACTTGCTTGCAGACCGAACTCTGATTTGTTAGCAATTTCAATTGCTTGCTCATCTGAAGAAACACGAATGATTGGAAGGATTGGGCCAAATGGCTCTTCCCAAGCAACTTTCATTTCTTCTGTTACGTGGTCGATTAATGTTGGATAAATTAAGTTACGCTCACGTTTATTACCGATAACGATTGTTGCACCTTTTTCCACAGCGTCGTCAACTAAACCTTGAACGAAGTCAGCAGATTTATCGTCGATTAATGGAACGATTGTGCTGTCTTGTTCTGGAGATCCAACTGATAGGTTAGCTACTTGCTCTTTTAATAAGCCAACAAGCTCGTCTGCTACGTTTTCGTGTACAAGTACACGTTTAATAGCTGTACAACGTTGACCAGAGTAAGAGAATGCACCGCTTACGATATGGTTTGCAGCATCTTGTAAGTCAGCATCTTCACGAACGATACCAGGGTCTTTACCACCAAGTTCTAATACAAGTGGAATCATTGAAGCTTTTTTCGCTAAATGTTTACCTGTGTTTGTACCACCTGTGAACGATACCATATTGATGCCTTCGTGTTCTACTAAGTAGTCACCAATTACAGAACCACGTCCTGTCGCTACGTTTACAAGACCTTTTGGAAGGCCAGCTTTATGAAGTGCTTCCACCATTTTAATACCGCTAATTGCACCTTGAGTTGCTGGTTTGAAAATAACAGCGTTACCCATAATTAATGCTGGTGCAAGTTTTGCAGCAGATAAGTTTACTGGGTAGTTAAATGGTGCGATTGCTAATACAACACCAAGTGGTGCGCGTTGGATAATCGCAAGTTTTGATTTTGTACCGCCCGGGAAGCTATCGCCCATCATGCTTTCCCCGTGCATATGTAAAGCTTCTTCAATCGTATAACGAATGAAATCAGCTGTACGAACAACTTCTTTCTTCGCATCTTTATATCCTTTACCGACTTCTTTCATAATGATATCGGCAATTTCATCCTGCATATTTACGAGCTCATCAGCCCATTTATATAAATACTTTGCGCGATCTTGTAGAGAAGCTTCCGCCCATGATTTTTGAGCTTCCTTTGCAGATGCAATTGCTTCATCTACTTCTCCGCGAGTAATTGCTTGTACTTGTCCAATTACTTCGTGTAAGTATGGAGATGGAATTTCAATCGTTTCTCCTGAAGAGCTTTCTCTCCATTCTCCATTTAAATAAAATTTGTACGTATTGCTAGTTGTCATGATTAGTCCTCCTAAAATAGCAACTTGTAAGAGTGAGTATAAGGTGATTGTATGGGGTTTGATAACATTTTTCAAATGAAATATTTGTGAAAACGATTTCTTATGAAGTTTTTATTTTGTATGCCCTTTCTTACAGAACATTCCCTTATTTCGAAATGATGGATCATATGTTTTTATTCAATTTGTAAAAAAAACAATTGACAGAATACTCAATAAAGTTATAAGATTATAAATGGAAAATAAATGAAGGGGGTGTGCGTAATGATTGTAATCGTAAATGTAATGGGTTTAGCTCTGTTAAATGGCAGAAAACATTTATATCATTACGCAACCCGTGCGGATATATAGGGCATTTTTGTCTTATAAAAAGCGTACGTTGCGTATATCGTAACGTACGCTTTTATGCATTTTTGTGCATATCGTCAAGCGGCGGTATGCTTTTTTTTGTTTATTTTCCATGTTACTAAATAAAACTTTGGAAGGTGGAAAAATGTGATGAGATTGTATGGGTTACGAAATGTAAATGTAATGGGTCTGGATAGCGGATAAAGAAATGAGAGATAAACGAGAACGAGAAGGGAGAGATTACATTGTTTTCAGTATTACTAAAGTTAAAGTGGTTTTTTAAGGAGCACTGGAAGAGATATAGTATCGCCATTGGAGCTCTTTTAATTGTGAATATAGTTGAAGTTATTCCCCCGAAAGTGTTAGGGGTTACGATAGATAATATAAAAACAGGAACGTTATCGAACGAAGCTATTATACAGTCTATTCTTATTTTAATTGGGGTTACGATAGTTGGGTATGGCCTCACTTTCGTATGGCAACATCAATTGTTTGGCGGTGCATTCGTGCTTGAGAAAACAATGCGCTCTAAATTTATGGGGCATTTACTTAAGATGACGCCGACTTTTTATCAAAAAAATCGTACTGGTGATTTAATGGCGAGAGCGACAAATGATTTAAAAGCAATCGCTATGACAGCTGGTTTCGGTATATTAACGCTCGTTGATTCGAGTTTATATATGCTTACGATTGTCTTTATGATGGGATTTACAATTAGTTGGGAGCTTACATTTGCGGCACTTATACCGCTTCCAATTATGGCGTATGCGATGAATATATATGGAAAGAAATTGCATGAAAGATTTACAGTTGCGCAAGATGCGTTCGGTGATATGAACGATAAAGTATTAGAATCGATTGCTGGCGTGCGTGTTATTCGTGCGTATGTACAAGAGAATGTAGATCAGGAAAGATTTCATCAATTAGGAGATGACGTCTACGAAAAGAATATGAAAGTAGCTAGAATTGATGCACTATTCCAGCCAACTGTGAAAATGCTTGTCGGTCTTAGTTATTTAATTGGTTTAGTGTATGGCGCATATCTTGTATTTCAATCAAAGGTGACACTTGGTGAACTTGTTTCCTTTAACGTGTATTTAGGGATGATGATTTGGCCGATGTTTGCAATTGGTGAATTAATCAATGTTATGCAAAGAGGCAATGCGTCACTCGACCGTGTAAATGAAACGTTAGCGTATGAACCAGATGTAAAGGATCCGAAACATCCAAAGCTTGTACAAGAGCCGGATTATATTCAGTTTGATGATGTTACCTTTTCATATCCTTCATCAACTGAAACAAATTTAAAAAAGGTTTCGTTTACATTAAAACAAGGGGAAACGCTTGGTGTTGTTGGAAAAACAGGAAGCGGAAAAACGACGCTCGTACGTCAGCTTCTTCGCCAATATCCGCTTGGAGATGGAGCTATTGCAGTCTCTGATGTGACGTTAGATCAAATGACAAATGAAAATGTGCTTGGGTGGATTGGTTATGTACCGCAGGAACATATTTTATTCTCAAAAACAGCGAGGGAAAATATTTTATTCGGAAATAGGGAAGCGACGGAAGAGGAACTCGAGAAAGCGATTGAAATTGCAGCGTTTAAAAAAGACTTAGAGTTTTTACCAGAAGGGTTAGAAACGCTCGTCGGAGAGAAAGGTGTTTCCTTATCAGGAGGGCAAAAACAAAGGATTTCGATTGCACGAGCTGTTATTCAAAATCCGGAAATATTAATTTTAGATGATTCTTTATCAGCTGTTGATGCTCGTACGGAAGCAGCGATCATTGAAAATATAAGAACAGAGAGAAGCGGAAAGACGACGATTATTACGACGCACCGTTTATCTGCCGTACAACATGCGGATTGGATTCTCGTGATGGATGAAGGAGAAGTAATAGAAGAAGGTACGCATGATCAGCTTATTCAAAAGGGAGGCTGGTATGCGGAACAGTTTGAAAGACAACAAGGAGAAAGTGAAAGTGCGGATAGTGGGGTGAAAATATGAGCGTTTCAAAACGATTGTTTCAATACGCAATGAAAGTAAAAGGGACGATTTTTGCAGCGATGCTAATGTTATTTATTTTCGTCATCGCAGAGCTTGCTGGTCCTTTCGTCGCGAAAACGATGATTGACGATCATATCGTTGGAATAGAGAAGCCTTGGTATGAAACAGAAAAGAGTGAAGAGGCTGTTTCGTATAATGGCGCCTTTTATAAGCGAAGCGATCGCTTCCAGGAAGGTGAGAAAAAAGGAAAAGAAGTACGCGTGATGCAAGTCGGTTTTCAATATTACTTTGTACCGAATAAAGTAAATCTAGAAGGGTCACGGACTGTAAAAGGTGATATGATTACCCTTCAAAATGGTAAGGCGGTGCAAGTGTATAAAGCGAAAGCATTGACGAAAGAAGAAGTGTTTTCGTTTTATAAACCAGAAATAAACCGTCTATTATTACTTGGTGGTGGATACTTCGCTTTATTAGTAGTCGTATCATTGTTTGCATACGGAAAGCAGTTTTTCTTACAGAAGGCAGCGAACAAAATTATTCAAATTATGAGGGAAGATGTCTTTTCTCATATTCAAACGTTGCCGATTCGTTATTTTGATCATTTACCAGCAGGGAAAATTGTGTCGCGTGTAACGAATGATACAGAGGCTATTCGTGATTTATATGTAACGGTGCTTGCAACATTCGTTTCAAGTATCATCTATATTATTGGGATATTCGCTGCGCTATTTTTACTTGATGTAAAATTGGCGACGTTATGTTTACTCATCATCCCAATTTTAATTGTTTGGGCTATTTTATATAGAAAGTACGCGTCTGTATACAATCATAAAATGCATTCGCGTTTATCTGATATTAACGGAACAGTGAATGAATCCATTCAAGGGATGCCAATTATTCAAGCGTTCCGTCAAGAGCGTGAAACGAAAAAAGAATTTGAAGAATTAAATGGCGATTATTTTAAGTATCAAAATAAAATTTTAAATTTAAATGCAGCAACTTCGCATAACTTAGTAGGTGTATTAAGAAATATCGCTTTCACAGGAGTAATTTGGTATTTCGGCGGTGCTTCATTAAGTGCTACAGGCGTCATTTCTCTAGGGATACTATATGCGTTCGTTGATTATTTAACACGATTATTCTCACCGATTACAAATATGGTGAATCAGCTTGCTAACTTAGAACAATCGCGCGTTGCATCAGAACGTGTTTTTGAATTATTAGAGGAAAAAGGGGAAGCGGTAGAAGAAGAACGTATACCTCGCATACAAGGAAATGTGAAGTTTGATAATGTGTCGTTTTCTTATAATGGAAAAGATGAAGTGTTAAAAAATATTTCATTTGAAGCGAAACAAGGCGAGACAGTCGCACTTGTCGGTCATACTGGCTCAGGAAAAAGTTCCATTATGAATGTACTCTTTCAGTTTTACGAGTTTGAAAAAGGAAAGCTTACAATTGACGGTCATGACGTAAAAGAGATGCCGAAACAAGCAACTCGTGAACATATGGGAATTGTACTGCAAGATCCATTTTTATTTAGCGGAACAGTAGCATCTAATGTTAGTTTAGAAAATGAAAATATTTCAAAAGAGCGCATCGTAAAAGCATTGCGTGATGTAGGTGCTGAAAGATTTGCGAACAATATAAATGAAGAAATTACGGAGAAAGGAAGTACACTTTCAACCGGAGAACGTCAGCTTATATCGTTTGCTAGGGCGCTCGCTTTTGACCCAGCCATTTTAATATTAGATGAAGCGACATCTAGTATCGATACAGAAACAGAGGCGATGATTCAACAAGCGCTAGAAGTTGTGAAAAAAGGAAGAACGACATTTATTATTGCCCACCGTCTTTCAACAATTAAAAGTGCAGATCAAATTATCGTGCTGGATAGAGGGACGATTTTAGAAAAAGGGTCTCATGATGAATTAATGAAAAAGCGCGGGCGTTATTACGATATGTACAAAACGCAAATGGAAGGGAATCAGAGCGCTTAATAGGTATGGGGAGGAACTTGTGATTTTCACAAGTTCTTTTTTAGTGAATCACGGCAATTAAATAAGAAGTATTATTTTACCTTTCGTACAATAAATGCTATATTAAAAAATGTTACTTATTTTTTGTATGTAGCATTGTTTTTCCTTTTTGTTTGATTATGAAGAAAAAGGATAAACTAAATAAGAACATTTTCATTGAAAAATTGTTCAAGATTGCATACAATCAATATAGTTTTTAAATTCCTATCAGAATACTTGGAGGATTACCATCATGAAGAAATTATTTTCAGTACTTGCAGTAACTACATTAGCGATCGGGATTGTAGCCGGCTGCGGTAAAGAAGAGAAAAAAGATACAGCTAGTCAAGACGCGTTACAAAAGATTAAACAAAGCGGTGAACTTGTAATTGGTACAGAAGGTACATACCCACCATTTACGTTCCACGATTCAAGCAATAAATTAACTGGATTTGACGTTGAACTATCAGAAGAAGTTGCAAAACGTTTAGGTGTAAAACCTGTATTTAAAGAAACGCAATGGGATAGCTTACTTGCTGGTTTAGATGCAAAACGTTTCGATATGGTTGCAAACGAAGTTGGTATTCGTGAAGATCGTCAAAAGAAATACGACTTCTCTAAACCCTACATTTCATCTTCAGCGGCATTAGTTATCGCAAAAGATAAAGATAAACCTGCTACATTTGCTGATGTAAAAGGATTAAAAGGAGCACAATCTTTAACAAGTAACTATGCAGATATCGCTAAGAAAAATGGTGCGGAAATCGTTGGTGTAGAAGGATTTAGCCAAGCAGCAGAACTATTAGCTTCAGGGCGCGTTGATTTCACAATCAATGATAAATTATCAGTGTTAAATTATTTAGAAACGAAAAAAGATGCGAAAATTAAAATTGTAGATACAGAAAAAGAAGCTTCAGAAAGTGGATTCTTATTCCGTAAAGGTAGCACTAAGCTTGTACAAGAAGTAGATAAAGCGTTAGAAGATATGAAAAAAGACGGTACGTATGACAAAATAACGAAAAAATGGTTTGGTGAAAATGTATCTAAGTAGTGCATTGATTTCAGATCGATTGTCTACTTGGATGGATATTATGCAGACTTCCTTCATGCCTATGCTGAAGGAAGCTGTTTTTACGACAATTCCATTAACGCTTATTACATTTATTATCGGTCTTATACTGGCAACGTTAACGGCGCTTGCACGTATTTCAGGTAGTCGTATTTTACAATGGATTGCTCGTATCTATGTATCTATCATTCGCGGAACGCCACTTCTTGTACAGTTATTTATTATTTTCTATGGTCTGCCAACTCTTAATATTGAAGTTGAGCCATATACAGCAGCAGTTGTTGGATTTTCATTAAATGTCGGTGCGTATGCATCTGAAATTATTCGTGCTTCTATCCTTTCCATTCCGAAAGGGCAGTGGGAAGCAGCTTACACAATTGGAATGACATATCCGCAAGCGTTAAAACGTGTTATTTTACCGCAAGCAACGCGCGTATCAATTCCGCCGCTTTCGAATACATTTATTAGCTTAGTGAAAGATACTTCATTAGCATCGTTAATTTTAGTAACAGAAATGTTCCGAAAAGCGCAGGAAATTGCGGCAATGAACTATGAGTTTTTAATTGTTTATTTTGAAGCAGGTCTTATTTATTGGGTTATTTGTTTCTTATTATCAATCGTACAACAGATGTTAGAAAAGCGTTCAGAACGCTATACATTAAAATAATCCTTTTACAAAAGGAGTTTTTGTTTTTATGATTTCAATTCAGCACTTACAAAAAAGTTTCGGAGATAATACCGTACTAAAGCATATAGATTTAACAGTTGAGAAGGGCGAGGTTGTTGTTATTATCGGGCCGTCTGGATCTGGTAAAACGACATTCCTGCGTTGCCTTAACGTATTAGAAACGCCAAACGCTGGTCATATTCGTATCGGTAATAAAGAGCTTAACTTCTCTCAAAAAGTAACGAAGAAAGATATTGTCAACCTTCGTACGCAAACAGGTATGGTATTCCAGCACCATAATCTATTCCCGCATTTAACAGCACTTCAAAATGTAATGGAAGGGCTCGTTACAGTGAAAAAGATGGGGAAAGAAGAAGCGAAGAAAAAAGCAAACTATTTCCTTGAAAAAGTTGGTTTAGCAGATAAAGTGGATTTATATCCGTTCCAATTATCAGGCGGACAACAACAGCGCGTTGGAATTGCTCGCGCGCTTGCAATGGAACCAGAAGTGTTACTATTTGATGAGCCGACGTCAGCGCTTGATCCTGAACTCGTTCAAGAAGTTCTGAAAGTAATGAAAGAACTTGCTAAAGAAGGTATGACGATGGTCATTGTAACGCACGAAATGCGTTTTGCACATCAAATTGCGAACCGTGTTATTTTCATGGATGGCGGTGTCGTTGTCGAACAAGGTACACCAGAAGAAGTATTTACAAATCCAAAAGAAGAACGTACGAAGAAGTTTTTACAAATGTTGCAATAAATGAAGGAAGGTCTCAAGGCATATGCCTTGAGACCTTTTTGCCATATATATTTATTTGTGGAATCCGCCAAGGCTTTGCTCAGCCATTGCAACTAGACGTTTTGTGATTTCGCCACCAACAGAACCGTTAGCACGAGCTGTAGAATCTGCTCCTAATTGTACACCAAATTCTTGAGCGATTTCGTACTTCATTTGGTCGATTGCAGCTGTTGCTCCTGGTACTACTAATTGATTTGAAGAATTTTGGTTTGCCATAGGAATATATCCTCCTTAGAGTTATAAAAATTTTTTGGTTGGACTAGCTGGAGTTGAACCAGATTATCGCCCCGTTTGGCGCTAATCCATCGGTAATTAAGTTTGTACTCATAGTATGGATGTTACCTAGAAAGATATACGAAATAATAATTTGTAAATTTTGTAAAAAAATCTTAGTGATTTCGTAAATTATGAAATAAGAGTAATCGTTTTATTTTTTAGAAAGAAGGTAAAACTAAGAGCGATATGAAATATATTTTTCTTTTTGTATCCTGCTATTTTGAGGTAAATGTAAGTGAGAAAGGGGCAAGCCGCTCCTATACGTAGCTAGATACAATTATATGGAGGAATCGTGATGGGAATTTGCCCGCTTTGCAACGCATTAGAATCACAAACATATTCTTGTCAAAATTGCCAAAGTATACTCCAAGATTATGGGAAGGCTGTAGATTACATAGACGATTATAGTGCGTATATGGACCAAGAATTATTAAGTGCAGTAGATGGATTGACACATAATAATTCAAATGAATATTGCAATCATATTTTTTATTGCGGAGTATGTAACGTGGAAACAGAGTTTGTAGTAAAACTTGTGTAAATAGAAAACTTCCACCTTATGAATGAGGTGGAAGTTTTTGTTTTTGTATTTGTGAGTGAATCATAGGAGACGGAATATGCTCGTTGTTTGAGGAAGTCTCTGATTTTATTTGAGACATTTTTTCTTTTGTATCGCGCAAAGAGTGTTCAGTTAAGTAGATGGCATATTCGTAAAATAATTGGCGCGTTAGTTCACTCTGTTCTTTTAACTTGGCATCTTGGAATACAGTTCGCCCTGGTTTAGAGTTTGCTTCAAAGAGCCACGGGTTTTCCTGCGTGTCTAAACCGATATCAAAACCGATTTCTCCAATATTTCCGGTTACTTGTTCATCGAGTGCGTAACTAATTTGTAAGGCTGTATGTTTTAATTTATTTTCAATTTGAATTTGTTTCGTTGAATCAGGAAAAAGTTCTTGTAGCAATTTCGTATCGCCACCGCTATTTACATGCGTTGTTAAGCTACCTTTGCCAGCAATTTTTGCGACGATTGCACTGACCATCCATTGGCCGAAATGATTTTTATTTGTATGAATGCGGAAATCAACAGGCTGCCCATCGAAGCGTAGCAAGGAGATACCTTGTTGTACGATAAACTTTTTTAAATCATGTCCTTTTAACACATGGTTCAGAAGCGTTTCTAATGATTGGTACTTTCTTAGTTTATTTTCTTCATTTTCGCGATAACGACAGTAGTAGCAATTCTCTGCTTGAGAATAAAATAGTTGATGAATATTTCTACCGAAGCTACCATGAATCGGTTTCATATAAATGGATTTATACGTTCCGAGAAATCGTTCCACTTGTTCGAAGTGCTGAAATGTTTCTGTGTTTGGTAATAACGGCATGATGGATTCATCTTTCATAAGAAGTTGATGTACTTCCCATTTATTAAAAAACCCTGGGTTAAACCAAGGAATAGCATAGTCATGCTCTAGCTTTCTTTTTGCTCTTACGATCGGTTTATAATTTTCGGCTTTCCGATTTGGTAATCGATCGTAAATGACATTCGGTAAAGGGACTTTTTTCTTTATCCACTTTTCCTCTTGAAAGAAATACCCTTCAATTGTTTCGTCTTCCCAGTCTATATGTTGCACACCAAAAACGAATACAAATGGTCGTAAGGTGAATGGTGGCGTTAGTAACTCGCCAAGAGAAGTTGAACGGTTCCCTAAAGGATTAGAAGCGTCATCGTTAAAACCAGTTGTGAAAATCCCGATTAATGGTCCGAAAATAATCGTTTCATTTTGTGTGAATGCATGGATAGTAGTGGAATGAGGCAGTAAAAGTTTCTCTGCAATTTGTTTTCCAATAATGATTTCGCGAGTAAAGGAATAATGAATTTTTACCTCTTCACTTGCAACATGGCGTAGGCCGAAGGAAAGGGATGTAATTGGTGGTGTGATGGAAAAAATATAAGGTAAAGTAATACTATTTGGATGTTCATCTGAAATATTTAACGTATATATGTGCTCTTTCAAAATAGACTTACCCCCTTTCTTTATGGTGTAAAGCGACTAAATTGTAATGGTCCGTGATATATTTTTTCGGCTAATGAATCACTATGGCGAATGTAATGTTCGTACGGGGGAATCGTGTTGACATACATAAGCCAAATTGCCCCTTTTTGATCCATAATAGTGGAAAGCTCTAGCTCGAATAATGAAGAATAAGATGCATCTAGCGTTTGAAACACTTCATTTATAATGTCTTGTAAAGCGTCTTGTAACAATTGTACACCGGTACTAGATAGTACGTATTTAATTTTTGAAAATGCATGCAGCGAGGAATCATCGGTTGCCGATAGTAAAAGTTGATTCGGAAATGAACTTTTTTGTATAAACTGACCGATAACGTTCCACTTCTGTTCTTTATTTTTTTGTAAAATGGTTCGAATATGGAGTGGGTATGTTAATTGATTTGGAGGTTGCAGCATTGTATGCGTGATGTAACGTGCTGATCGTATATGAGATTTGTACCAAGATATAAATTCATCAGTTCGTTTAATTGGAGTAGAAGTATGGTAAGCATCATTTATCGTATCAACATGAAACGTTTTATTTTTATAAACGACCCGGTACAAACTTTCATTGGAATGTGCGTTAGTAGGACGTATAATAATATCTTTTGTTTTTAATAACAGTTTGAAAATGTTGTGTATCGTTGCTATTTCAAATTTTGGTATATAAGGAGATAATTTTTTATTCGTGAGAAATACATCATGTAGTTCGCTTAAGTCAATGAGTGTGTTATTTAAAAAGGTAGTGGAAGCACGGTTGTGTAATGAGCGAATAATTGACTTTGCTTTTTCGACGTTTGTTTCCTCGTTAAAAGAAGAACGATCGTATATATAAGAAGGAATAGGGAATATTTGCTCTTTCCATTTTCCTGTATCTGTATCATAAATCAGACCAGAAATAAGATCTGTTTTAGGGTCAATACCAAACGGCGTAAACTGGGCCACGACATTATGATAAAGCCGAGCGCGTTTAGCGATTTCGGTGTAATACGTTTGCTCATAATGAGGCTGAGAAGTTAAAATACCGAGAACCAACGAAATCACTCCTTTACTAACAAAATGTTGGCATAATAGGCGAAGCTATATATTGCAAATACGTTTTTATACCATTATACTTTTGTCCGTATGATGATATGCTATAGTTTTGGAGAAGCGAAAGGTTGATTGTAATGGATATATGGTTAAGTATGTTAACGACGACAGGGCTCGGAGCGATTATTGGAGGATTTACAAATCATTTAGCGATAAAAATGTTATTTCGTCCTCATCGTCCTATGTATATTGGGAAGTTTCAAGTGCCATTTACACCAGGATTAATTCCGAAGCGCCGCGATGAACTTGCTGTTCAATTAGGGAAAATGGTTGTAGAACATTTGTTAACGCCAGAAGGAATCGGCAAGAAGTTAACAAATGAAGAGTTTCAAAAAGGTTTAATCCACTGGGCACAAGTAGAAGTGGATAAAGTAATTACGAATGAACAGTCACTGCGACACATGTTAGAAAAATGGGACGTAGCGCATGTAGAAAAAGAAGCAACTGAGAAAATCGAACAGGTGATTACAGAAAAGATTCAGGCATTTTTAGAAGAGTACTATACATATACATGGGAACAAGCTTTACCTCATTCTGTTCATGAGAAAATAGAGAATGCGATCCCAAATGTCTCGGCGTTTATTTTAGATCGAGGAATCAGTTTTTTTGAAAGTGAAGAAGGGAAAGCGCGTCTTTCAAAAATGATTGATGATTTCTTTGCTTCTAGGGGGACATTGCTTAACTTAGTCGGAATGTTTTTAGGGAATGTAAGTGTAGTGGATCGTGTGCAGCCTGAGGTTATTAAGTTTTTAGGGCAAGATGGCACAAAGCAGCTTTTAACTGAAGTACTGCAAAAAGAGTGGGAAAAGTTAAAAGGAAGAGATGTAAAAGAAGTAGAAACGTTTGTAGAAAAAGAAATGATTGTAAGCTCTATATTGTCAGCAGTTAAAGTTGAGGAAACAGTGAGCAAGTTTTTAAATCAATCTGTGCAGCAAGTATGTGAGCCAGTTCGAGAAACAATTATGGAAAAGGTAGTCCCAAGTGCAGTAACGAAAGGCTTGAAGTGGGGAGCAGAAAACGTAGCGAGTATACTAAATAATCTCCACTTGGCTGAAATTGTGCAGCAAGAAGTGTCCACATTTTCCACGGAGAGACTAGAAGATTTAGTGCTGTCCATTACAAAAAATGAACTGAAAATGATTACGTATTTAGGTGCCTTATTAGGCGGTATGATTGGAATTGTGCAAGGTTTATTACTGTTGTTTCTGAAATAATAAAATACGTACATATAAATAAAAGTGAAATTTCTTCACATCTCTTGCATAGTTTGATATGGTAAGAAGAGGTGCGTATGTAAATGCACGTAAAAGGCAGTGCGTATGATAAGCGCTAGCCTTCTAAAGGAGGAAAAATAAAATGACAAAAAACATTCATGATGTAGCATATGAATTACAAAAAGCAATCGCTGAAAACGATGACTTCAAAACGTTAAAAGAGAGCTACGCAGCAGTTCAAGCTGATGCAGCTTCAAAGAACTTATTCGATGAGTTCCGCACAATGCAACTTAGCCTACAACAAAAAATGATGCAAGGCCAAGAAATCACTGAAGAAGACAACCAACAAGCACAAGAAGTTGTAGTTCGCATTCAACAAGATGCTAAAATTACAAAGTTAATGGAAACTGAGCAACGCTTAAATGTTGTAATCGGCGACGTTAACAAAATTATCATGAAACCACTTGAAGAATTATATAGCGCGCAACAACAAGCGTAATAGTGGAAGACGCCCCTTGTATGGGGCGTCTTTTTTGTTTAGGGAATTTGATAGTTAGACCACAAAACCTCACTTTCAAAATAGCTATTTTGAAAGTGGTATGTAGTACATCCGTTAATTCTTTTTATTGCTGTTAATTGAAGTTTTAATGTTTTTTTCGTTTAAAAACTTTTCAATCTCTTTTTGCTTCCGTCCATTAGCTTTCTCAAGGTGCTTCGTAAAAGAAAAATCGGCTTTGAATAAGTTACCATCTTGGGCGAGTTTGTTTAATTCTTGATCTAGTTCTACGAAAATAGCCGTAGATGATGACATAAATTCATAGATTTCTTTTGAAGGTTTTTTATAATCAGTAGGTAAATTATTATTACTAATAAACTCATGGAAATTCATATCGTTTTGTTTCGCTAGATCGATTAGTTTTTGTAATTTTTTTCGATCGGAATCAGTGAAATTCTTATCAGGAGTTGTTGAGGCAAGTGGAATGATGTTTTCAGATAACTCCCAGCTATAATCTATATAATCTTTTATATTTTTTCTCATTTCATCTTCATTAATAGTTTCATTCTTTTTTGAGGAAGTGAATATAGTTTCCGGAATTTTAACCGTAACATCTTTAATAGATTGTACATCGTTTTCTTCCTTAGGTTGTGCACTGTTTGAACAAGCTGATAGAAATAAAAGAGTAAGTAGCATGAGTGAATATAAAGTATATTTCTTCATTTTAATCTCCTTTTTTATTCATTAGTGTCTTTGTAAAATAGCTATATTCCATTTTAAATACTTTACTAAAAGTGCGTATATATGTTTGACCATTTGATAACATACGACGGATATGAGTAAACCGACGCAAAAAGCGATGAACACATTATAAACATCGGAATAACTAATTTGATGAAACCCTTTAAAGAATCCTAATCCTATTAATAAAATAGGTGAAATAATTAATACTGGAGTGGCAATGATTAGTGCTAGAAGAAAAGGTAATAAAAAGAGTAGTACGAAAAAGGCGATAAAGATAAAGGCAAAGTTTAAAACACTTAAGCTCATAACAGAAAATAGTGCAGTTATCATATTTTTGAAGCTTCGTTTCTTGTCAGCATTGCTTATTGCATAGGAAACATTAAGTTCTTTAGCAATAGCTTTAGGGTTTCCTAGTTTTTTAGAAATTTCTTCTTCGCATATTCCATCCTGTTTACCACTAATAAAATGAGTTTCGTACTCTGAGATGATATCCTCCTTTTCTGAATTAGGTATATTCCGTAGGGAGGAACTAAGTTGGCTTAAAAATTCACTTTTGTTCATTGTAATCACTTCCCTTTATAAAATAATGAATTATAGCTGAGAATTCGCTCTTTTTTGAGAGGGGGATATACTAACTACGAATGTTATTCCAATTAATGGGTGTTCCAATATTTACAAATATATCATTTAGTAGTGTTCTTTGCAAGGTACTGTAAACATTTTGGTACCGTGATGAGATGGAAGCTTTTTAGATTTTTTCGAGAAAATATGAAAATATTATTTTAAGATAAATAAAGGGTTGTAAGCGCATTCCTTAATGAGTGTCATAAAACTGTCAAATTCATATCGTTGGAAAAATAATGCATTTGTAATATAATGATAAATAATACTTCACCACGTTAATTAACCAGGTGAAGTTTAAAATCTTTATTACACAAATTATGAAACAAAGGAATGGTTAGTTTGAGTACAGGTGTAAAAGCAAACGACGTGAAGACAAAAACAAAAGGAGCAGATCTTGTTGTTGATTGTTTAATTAAACAAGGTGTTACACATGTTTTCGGTATTCCAGGAGCGAAGATTGACTCTGTATTTGATGTACTGCAAGAAAGAGGACCAGAGTTAATTGTTTGTCGTCATGAACAAAATGCAGCATTTATGGCAGCTGCGATTGGTAGATTAACAGGAAAACCGGGCGTATGTCTTGTAACTTCAGGACCAGGGACATCAAATTTAGCGACAGGTCTTGTTACTGCGAATGCGGAGAGTGATCCCGTTGTTGCTTTAGCTGGTGCAGTTCCACGTACAGATCGATTAAAACGTACGCACCAATCTATGGATAATGCTGCACTATTCGAACCAATCACAAAATATAGCGTAGAAGTAGAGCATCCTGATAATGTGCCAGAAGCATTATCAAATGCATTCCGAAGTGCGACTTCCACAAATCCAGGCGCTACTTTAGTAAGTCTTCCGCAAGACGTTATGACTGCGGAAACGAATGTAGAGTCTATCGGTGCGCTTTCTAAGCCACAGCTTGGAATCGCTCCCACACATGATATTACATACGTAGTAGAAAAAATAAAAGCAGCGAAATTGCCAGTTATTTTACTCGGTATGAGAGCAAGCACAAATGAAGTGACGAAAGCTGTTCGTGAATTAATTGCGGATACAGAACTTCCTGTCGTTGAAACATATCAAGCAGCTGGTGCGATTTCACGTGAATTAGAAGATCATTTCTTCGGCCGCGTTGGCTTATTCCGTAACCAACCAGGTGATATTTTACTAGAAGAAGCGGACCTTGTTATTTCTATCGGTTATGACCCAATTGAGTATGATCCGAAATTCTGGAATAAACTTGGGGACAGAACGATTATTCATCTTGATGACCATCAAGCAGATATCGATCATGATTACCAACCAGAGCGTGAATTAATTGGTGATATTGCCTTAACAGTAAATAGTATCGCAGAAAAATTACCGAAACTTGTGTTAAGTACGAAATCAGAAGCAGTATTAGAACGATTACGTGCGAAATTATCAGAACAAGCAGAAGTTCCAAATCGTCCTTCAGAAGGTGTTACGCATCCACTTCAAGTGATTCGTACACTTCGTTCTTTAATTAGTGACGATACAACTGTTACATGTGACATCGGTTCCCATTCTATTTGGATGGCGAGATGTTTCCGTTCTTATGAACCACGTAGATTATTATTTAGTAACGGTATGCAAACGTTAGGTGTTGCACTCCCTTGGGCAATCGCAGCTACTTTAGTAGAACCAGGTAAAAAAGTAGTTTCCGTATCAGGTGACGGTGGTTTCTTATTCTCAGCGATGGAGTTAGAAACGGCGGTACGCTTAAATTCTCCAATCGTCCATCTCGTTTGGAGAGACGGCACATATGATATGGTTGCATTCCAACAAATGATGAAATACGGCAGAACATCAGCTACAGAGTTTGGGGATGTTGATCTTGTGAAATATGCGGAAAGTTTCGGGGCGTTAGGTCTTCGTGTTAACACGCCTGATGAATTAGAAGGGGTATTAAAAGAAGCATTAGCAGCAGATGGTCCTGTCATTATTGATATTCCAATTGACTATCGTGACAACATTAAATTAAGCGAAAAATTATTACCAAACCAATTAAACTAATGGAGGCAGATTTGAGATGACGGTTGCGCAATTAATTGATATTGATGCAAAAAAAACGAAAACGAATAACGAAGTATATCAAACATCTACAATGCTTGCGCTATTAGATGGTATATATGATGGTGTGATTAGCTTTGAGGAACTAAAAGAACGTGGTGATTTCGGTATCGGCACATTTGATCAATTAGATGGTGAAATGATCGCGTTTGATAATGAATTTTATCATTTACGTTCAGACGGTTCAGCAGAAAAAGTAGAGCCAGAAGAAACAACACCGTTTGCGACTGTAACGTTTTTTGAGAAAGAAATGAGTTATACAGTGGAGCATCCGATGAATCGTGAAGAAGTGGAAGCTTTATTACATGAATTAATGCCGAGTAAAAACCTATTTTATGGTATTCGAATGGATGGTACGTTCCGCGAAGTAAGAACGAGAACTGTTCCAAGACAAGAAAAACCGTATACACCACTCGTTGAAGTGACGAAATCACAACCAATCTTCTCATTTGAAAATACAGAAGGTACGCTTGCTGGATTTTGGACGCCAGATTATGCGCAAGGTATTGGTGTAGCTGGTTTCCACTTACATTATATTGATGATGAAAGAAGCGGAGGCGGACATGTTTTCGATTATGTGGTTGAAAACTGTACGATCCAAATTTGTCAAAAAGCTCATATGCATTTAGCACTTCCAGAAACAGCTGATTTTATGGCGGCTGAATTATCTAGAGAAAACTTAGAGGATAATATTGCGACTGCGGAAGGTGCGGAGTAAAAAGGGAGAGACTGTTCCATTTTGGAACAGTCTTCTTTTATTTGTAATGTTATTCCTTGTCGAATCGTTGATATATTGTGAGTTATGATAGATATATTCGAAAAATCGTTGATATCGTTTATCCCGCTTTAATGGGCAGTAAGATCCCCACTTCCAAATTCAGCGAAAGCAAAGAAGTTAGGCGGGGGATCAACTGCCCATAAAAGTCCGATTGGTTCAACTAATAATCAGTGGGGGATGAAGGCACTCCCCACTGATTAAAGTTTCACTTTATTTCTTTGAAACAAACGGATGCCCCTCATAATAAAAACGCCACGGATAATGTACAGCTTCTTCTGCATAGTCGATATTAATACGAGGTCCTGCTGTTATTTTATATTGTGATGATAGGTGTTCTTCTTCTGGGACGAGTTCAATATGCAATGTGTCACTTTGTAATGATACGCCTCGTTCTTCCAAAGTGATTCCAAGGGCACGACATAATTTTCCAGGTCCGTTCGTTAAGTTTTTATACTGTGCTTTTGTAATGTCTGTTTTGTTGTAGCGCGCTAGTTTTATTTCTTCTATTCCATCTACCGGCTCAAGGGCTCGAATGAGAACACCTTGCGGGGTGCCTACTGGTGCTGTAATGACGTTAAAACAATGGTACATACCGTAAATTAAATATACGTAAGCATGTCCTGGCGCACCAAACATGACTTCCGTACGATCCGTCCGTCTGCCGCCGTAACTATGTGCGGCCTTATCACCCGGACCTTTGTATGCTTCTACTTCAACAATGATTCCACTTCGCTTTATTCCATCTACAATATGAACAAGTTTCTGTCCGAGTAATTTTTTTGCGACTTCTAACGTATCGCCTTCATAAAAGGAAGGTGGTGCTTGCATTGTACTATCTCCTTTACTAAGTGTATATGTATATAGTAAACCAAATTTTCAGTAGTAATTCTAACTCGTTCTATTTGCTACATTTATTTCATAAATTATGGATAGAGTACAACAGCGAAGAGGGGGAGTGCGACATGATTTATCGCTTACTAGCTCTTAACATAGATGGGACACTACTATACAACAACGGAAAAATTGCAAAAGGATTACGTGAAACAATTGAATTTGTAAAAAGAAAAGACGTATACGTTACATTATTTACGAGCCGGAATTTTCAGTCCGCTCATAAAGTAGCAAAGGCGTTAAAATTAGATTCTATATTAGTGACACATGGCGGTGCTTTCGTTTCAGCAACTTTAGATAAGCCGTACGTTCAAAGAAGATTATCGGAAGAGAAGACATTTAACATTGTGCAAGTATTGGAGCATTTTGACTGTAACGTCCGCATTTCTCATGAACGGTTTTCAATCGGAAATCGTGAGAGAAATACACCAAACTTAATTGCGCGTACTGTGCTATCGAGTGCGGATCCGTTATTTTATCCAGTTCAATTTGTAGATTCGTTAGGTGATGCGCTTCGTGATCATCCAGTCGCGGCGCCAAAAATTGATGTTCTTTTCCAAACGAAAGGTGAAAAAGAAAGAGGACTGAATACATTAAGAAAAGCGTTTCAAGATATAGAGTATATTGAATGTGATTCAAAACGAATAGAAATTTTGCCACAAAATGTATCAAAATTACGTGGATTACAATTGCTTGGAGAGCATTTAAATATTTCGTTAAACGAAATGGTTGCCATTGGAGATAGCATGGAAGATTTAGAGGTTATTGAAAATGTGGGTCTCGGGGTAGCGATGGGGAACGCGCCTGTAGAGGTAAAACAAGCGGCCGACTGGATTACACGTTCAAATAGTGAGAACGGCGTAGAATATATGATTAAAGAACATTTCCGCAAGCAATTCCCGCTTCCGTTTTTGAAAAATCATAAAAATACACCGAAACGATAAAGGAAAAACGTAGCTTTTGGCTACGTTTTTTTATTAGTTTTATCCCGCTTTAACGGACAGTAAGACCCCCACCTCAAAATTCAGCGGAAGCAAAGAAGTTAGGTGGGGGATGAACAGAACCCCCACTGATTAAAGTTTCACTTTATTTTGAAAATGAAAGCGTTCTATAAAGGTGAATTGTGTCTGGAATCTATACAATTCACTTGAATCCTTTAGAAAACTGTTGTAAAGTGAATGATGTTGCCAAAATAGTTACACCATATGAAATATTCTCCAGATTAATTTTGTTGAGCTCCGTATGCAAAAAAATACTCCCGCATGATAGTTTCATTCACGTATTATCTCAAAAATGAATTGTAGTAATTATATTAATTAGTTGTAGAGTTTCTTTGGTTTATTTAAATGGATTATTTTAAGTTAATGTCAGTAAGGATTGGTACATATGAAAAGTACTTCTTTTCATAAATTTAGGAATTATAAAAGGGGGAATGAATTTTTTGAGGAAATCATTTAATCAAAAAATCAAAAAATTAAGTAGTAGTTTTATAGTCGTGTTACTAGTATGTATGAATTTTTTAATCCATTTACCATATAAAGCAGAGGCAGCTACAACAGAATTAAAAGGTTTAGGTGATGTATCTTATTACAATGCAATCATTTTTGGAGATCATAGTGCAACGAGTGCGGATATTGAGGGTGCGATGGCTATTCAAAAAAATATGAATGCATCAAGTTATACAGTCTTAGCGGCTGCAACGGGAGCACATAACTTAGCTGGAGCGACATGGGTAGATGAAGGATACCCATCATTATTACTAGGCGGTCAATTTACGAAAGCGGGAACAGGACAAGTAATTATTCAAGATGGAACAGTGGCAATGACAAAAGATGGTGATCCAGAAGGTGCAATGAAATCATCATATGACCGTATCTCATATAAAGAGCAAGCGGAGATTGATGCTAAGTTTAAAGAATTTAGAAAAGACGTTGATGGTGTAATTGGGGATGCAAGTAAACTACAGACTGATAAGCCAAAACCTAATATGAGCTTTGGAATCGGTGAAGATGTAAACAACCCTAATATTTATGTCTCTTCAGGCCAAACGGGAAAGAAAGCATTTGATGTAAAAGACGTTTTTCTTCCGAATGTAGAGAATAAAGACTTTATTGTTATTTATTCAGATGCAGAAGAAGTGAGTTTTGGTGGCGGTGCAATTTTGTATGATACAAGAAATACTGGGATGGCGACGGATTTAATTAATACATCTCAAGCATACGACCCTAATTCATCTTTTACTGAGTTAGCTAGTAAGGTAATTTGGGTATTTCCTAATGCTACAAAGATAACAACTAAAGGATATGGTGTAGTAGGAAGTGTATTTGCTCCTAATGCAGTTGTAGATACAAAGGGTGGCTCTATTAATGGACAAGCCTATGTTGGTGGATTACACCAAAGAGATGGATTTGAGGTTCATAACTTTAAATTTAACTGGTCAAAGTGGAAAAAGCCAGCAGCTGAAAAAGGAAATTTACAAATTAAAAAAGTTGATGAAAACGATGAAAACATTGTTTTAAAAGACGCAAAATTTGATGTTATAGATAAAGAGAATAATGTTGTAGATACGGTTACAACAAACGAAAAGGGTATCGCGGAAGTTAAAGATTTACCATTTGGTGATTATTTTGTAAAAGAAATTAGTGCACCAGAAGGATATATAAAAGTTGATACACCAGTAAAAGTAACAATTGATAATACAAACATAATTGAATTTGTTATGAAGAATACGAAAAAAGTAGAAAATGGTCAATTTAAATTATTGAAAAAAGATAGTGAATCTGGTCAACTTCTGCCAGGTGCAAAATTTGATGTTATAGATAAAGATGGGAACGTTGTCGAAACAATTATTACAGATGATAAAGGTGAAGCTTTATCAAAACAACTTCCAGTTGGAACATATACATTAAAAGAAATTGAAGCACCGAAAGGATATGAATTATCATCTAGTTCAGTTTCTGTTGATGTAGAGGCTAATAAAGTAGTAACTGTAGATGTGGTGAATAAAAAGATCCCCGAAAAAGTAACAGGTCAATTTGAAATCGTAAAAGTGGATGCAGAAGATAAAGCGAAAGTATTATCAGACGCAGAATTTGAAGTGTACAAAGATGGTAAAAAAGTAGAGACGTTACGAACAGATAAAACAGGTAAAGTAATCTCTCAGAAATTAGAGCCAGGAAAGTACACATTAAAAGAAACGAAAGCACCACAAGGGTATAAATTGCTGAAAGAAGAAATTGAAGTCGTTGTGGAAGCAAACAAAGTAGTACAAGTACAAGTAGAAAATGCGAAAGAACTAGGAAGCTTACAAGTAATCAAAAAGGATGCAGAGAGTGGAAAAGTTCTAGAAGGCGCAGAATTTAGACTAAAGAACGAAAGTGGTCAAGTAGTTGGAGAAGCAAAAACAACGAATAAAGACGGTGTTGTGAAATTCGAAAACTTAGTGCCAGGAAAATATACGTTAGAAGAAACGAAAGCGCCAGAAGGCTACAAAGCAGTCGAAGTAACAGTCGAAGTAAACGTAGTAGCGAATGAAGTAGTAAAACAAGAAGTTACGAATGAAAAAGTAACAGGTCAATTTGAAATTGTGAAAGTAGATGCAAATGATAAAACGAAATTGTTATCAGGTGCAGAATTTGCAGTGTATAAAGATGGTAAAAAGGTAGTAGAACTGAAAACAGATGAGAGTGGAAAAGTGCTGTCACCAAAATTACCATTAGGTGAATACACAGTGAAAGAAACGAAAGCACCAGAGGGTTATAAGCTTTCGAATAAAGAATGGAAAGTAACAATTCAAAATGAGAACGAAATCGTAAAATTAGAGGTAGAAAACGAAAAAATATTAGGTTCCCTACAAATTATTAAAACGGATGATAAAGATCAAACGAAACGTTTAGCGGGCGCAGAATTTACATTGAAAGATGTGAAAGGCAATGTTGTAAAAGAAGGAATTACAACAGATAAGTCTGGAACTGTTAAAGTAGACGGACTTGTGCCGGGTGAATATACGTTAGAAGAAACAAAAGCGCCAGAAGGTTATGAGTTAACTAAACAAGTAATTCATGTAACAGTTGACGGTGAAAAAATTGTTGATGTAAAAGTAACGAATAGTAAGAGTCTTGGTCAATTCGAAATCGTAAAAGTAGATGCAGAAGATAAAGCGAAAGTATTATCAGACGCAGAATTCGAAGTGTATAAAGATGGTAAAAAAGTAGAGACATTACGAACAGACAAAACAGGTAAAGTAATCTCTCAGAAATTAGAACCAGGAAAGTACACATTAAAAGAAACGAAAGCACCACAAGGGTATAAATTGCTGAAAGAAGAAATTGAAGTCTTTGTGGAAGCAAACAAAGTAGTACAAGTACAAGTAGAAAATGCAAAAGAACTAGGAAGCTTACAAGTAATCAAAAAGGATGCAGAGAGTGGAAAAGTTCTAGAGGGTGCAGAATTTAAGCTAAAAAATGAAGCTGGTCAAGTAGTTGGAGAAACGAAGACAACGAATAAAGACGGTGTTGTGAAATTCGAAAACTTAGTGCCAGGAAAGTATACGTTAGAAGAAACGAAAGCACCAGAAGGTTATAAGACATTAGAAGTAACAGTAGAAGTAAACGTAGTAGCAAACGAAGTAGTAAAACAAGAAGTGTTGAATGAAAAAGTGAAAGAAGAAATTAAAGGGCAATTAGAAATTACAAAGGTAGATGCTAATGATACAAATAAAACATTAGCAGGTGCAGTGTTTGAAATTTGGAAAGACGGAACAAAAATCGACACATTAACATCAGATGCAAATGGTAAAGCAACTTCGAAAGAACTGGATCCAGGAGATTATATTTTAAAGGAAGTTCAAGCACCAGAAAGTTATGAGTTATCTGATAAGGAAATCGAATTTACGATTTCTAATCAAAAATTTGAAGTTGTAAAACTTCAAATTACAAATAAAAAAGAAACAAGCAAAGGTCCAGAGAATCCAGGCGAAGAAACAGAAAAGCCAGGCGAAGAAACAGAAAAGCCAGGTGAAGAAACAGAAAAGCCAGGCGAAGAAACAGAAAAGCCAGGCGAAGAAACAGAAAAGCCAGGTGAAGAAACAGAAAAACCAGGTGAAGAAACAGAAAAACCAGGTGAAGAAACAGAAAAGCCAGGTGAAGAAACAGAAAAGCCGGATGAAGAAACAGAAAAGCCAGGTGAAGAAACAGAAAAACCAGGTAAAGAAACAGAGAAGCCCGGCGGAGAGACAGAAAAACCAGGTAAAGAAACAGAAAAACCAGGTAAAGAAACAGAGAAGCCCGGCGGAGAGACAGAGAAACCGGGTGAAGGAATGGAAAACCCAGATAAAGAAAAAGGACAAGGTACCTCTCATGCTCAACAGCTTCCAGCCACAGGACATGATATGAATTATCTTCCATTCATTGGCTTTGCTCTTGTTTTATTAGGGATACGCTTAAGATTTATGATTAAAAATAACTAATATGTTTTATAAAAGGCATAAGAGAAATATTATCTCTTATGCCTTTTGTTTTTTTTATTTAAGCTTCAATAACTTTAAGCATTCGATTTAAAAATGCGGCTGCTTCAGCGCGTGTTGCTGTGCCTTTTGGTACGAATTCATTTCGTTCGTTACCTTTTACAATTCCGTATGCGTAAACATTTTGTAATGCTTTTTTATCGTATGCTAAGTGTTGGTCAGTGAATGGTAATTTTACTTCTTTTCTATAAATCCAGTTATATTCTAATGCACGGTCAATCATAATAACAGCTTCATCACGTGTTATTGTAGCATTGGGATCAAATTTATTATTCCCACGACCATTAATGATCCCTGCGCTAGCGGCGCGGTTAATTCCATCTATTAAAGATGGGTGTGCTTCGTTTAAGTCTGTAAATTTAGCGTTTCCAGCAGGTAATTTTAAAGCTCTCGACATTAAATTTGCAAACTCAGCTCGTGTCACGAGGCGGTTTGGCCAGTAAGAACCATTGCCGTCACCGAACATGATTTTTCTAGCAGCTAATTGACGAATGTCTTGCTCATACCAACCACCTGAAATGTCGTCTTTTTCATGAGGGACTTCTGGCGGCGGCATAACATCTTTACGATGTTCGTTATAGTAAGCGTTCGTGCCCTTTAAGAAAGCATCCCATTGTCCGCGCTGAATCATAAATGCAGGGCAGTTTTTTCCGCTCCAAAATTGATGCTTTTGAACGTGATCTAGAGATATGTTTAATTCATTCATTAAGAAAGCAGCTAACTTGCGCGCATTTTCTACCGCTTTTGTATAATTTCCATCACTATTCACAGCAATTTCAATTCCGATAGATTCATAGTTTCCAGTTTTATCTCCAGCATGCCACCCAACTTCATTTAGCGGAAGATGTTGATAAATTTCTTTGTCATCTACTGTAAAATGCCAAGACGCTGAACGATCAGTATTTCCGCGAGCTTGATTATCTAAGTACTTCGCATGATTTAAAGCGTTCGCACCTTTACTTGTATTAGCAGTTTCATGAATTGTAATGTATTTCGGTTCCATTGCGTAGCCAGGGCGAATATTTTCATTTCCTTTTGGAACAATCATTTCTTTAAAAGTAACACCATAAACGTTATTTGTAGGTAAATTAGATGGTGTTTTGAAGAAAGTTGCGCTTCTCTTTTCGATAGCACCTGTTTTTTCAAATAATGATGCTTTCGTACCGTCGAATGTAGCTGAAGGAGCATAAATCCATTTCTCAGTTCCGTTCATTTGAATGTTAAACCAATTCCCAGCTTGTTCAGTAGGAGTTACTGTTTGTGGCTGTAATTTCATTTCTTCTTTAAACGATTGGAAAGGGAAGGAATATACTGATGCTTCTTCTGTTACGATTAGTTTTTGATTCGAGAGTTTATGAATCTCTTGTACTTCTAAACTATTACTTTCCTTATTAACCCAGCCAGCACCAAACGTAGTTTGTATGTAATATGCATTCCCTTTTTTCTTCGTTGCTTTTACTACTGGTTCAGCAATTTCAATATTTGTTTTCGTTTTTAAGTCATTTGAATTGTATAGTGGAAGTTTTGTTGATAAGTGGAGAAGATATTCACCCGAGATTTCAAGGTCGTTTTCTTCGTCATGTCTATGCTGTTTTGCATGTTCTTCAATGCTTTTTAAAGCTTGTTCATCCATAGACAATTCCGCAGTTTTTTCTATACTTTCTGCGAATGAATGGGTAGGCGCTACAAATGTTTGTACTGTCAAAGATAATGCTAAAATGTTGTAAAACTTTTTTTTCATAGTTGTTTTAACACGTGATAGTCTTTCGTGCGTGTTAAGAGTCCTCCTTTATATGTATTTAAATTAGTAGCAAGTACTAATACGTTCTAGATTGTAACAAGAGTATATTCTAATGTCTATACAACTAGGGAAAGTTCATGAAAAATCAATATTCAGTTTGTTTTAAATAGGATATGAAAATAAGGTAAAACCTTCTGTATTGACCTGCAAACGCCCTTCAAGTAAACTAAAGAGAGTTTGCAAATGAAAAGGTGATAATGTTGTTAATTTCAATTAAAACGTTACAAGATGATCGTTTTTTACGTCCGCTACAAAATATTGGCGGCTTATTTTTTGAAGATAGTACGATTGGATTTGAACAAGAGGAAGCAAATCTTATCGTTGATATACACATTGAAGAGAATGTGAAAGCATCAGCTCGTTTAACAGATGTTGCGACTGGAAATGTGTATGAAGAAACATTCGCAAAAGATTTATCTGCTTTTACAGATGAAAAAGAGCGTATGAAGCAAGTGAAGCACGTTGTTTCTTATGTATATCTTTCTGTTCTTCAGCAGTTAACTGGTATTGAACAAAGCTGGGGTATTTTAACTGGAGTTCGTCCAACGAAACTTCTTCATAAAATGCTTCAAAACGGTATGTCAAAAGAAGAAGCACACCAAGAACTTCGTGAAAGTTATTTAATTCATGAAGAGAAAATTGAACTCCTTCAACGTATCGTTGATTGCCAATTAGCGGTAGTTCCGGATTTATATCGTTTGAAAGAGGAAGTAAGTATTTATATCGGTATCCCATTCTGCCCAACAAAATGTGCATATTGTACATTCCCGGCGTATGCAATTAACGGACGTCAAGGCTCTGTTGATTCATTCTTAGGTGGTTTACATTATGAAGTTCGTGAAATTGGTAAGTTTTTAAAAGAAAAAGGTGTAAAAGTTACGACGATTTATTACGGCGGCGGTACACCGACAAGTATTACAGCAGAAGAGATGGATATGCTGTATGAAGAAATGTATGAAGCGTTCCCAGATGTGAAAAATGTGCGTGAAGTAACAGTTGAGGCAGGTCGCCCAGATACAATTACGCCAGCGAAGCTAGAAGTGTTAAATAAATGGAACATTGACCGTATTAGTATTAATCCGCAGTCATACCATCAAGAAACATTAAAAGCAATTGGACGTCACCATACTGTAGAAGAAACAATTGAGAAGTATCATTTAGCTCGTGAAATGGGAATGAATAATATTAATATGGATTTAATTATTGGTCTTCCTGGTGAAGGGTTAGATATTTTCAAGCATACGCTAGATGAAACAGAAAAGTTAATGCCAGAATCATTAACAGTTCATACGTTATCATTTAAACGTGCTTCTGAAATGACGCAAAACAAACGTAAATATAAAGTAGCAGGTCGCGAAGAAATTACAGCGATGATGCACGAAGCAGAAGAGTGGACGCAAAAGCATAATTACGTACCATATTACCTATATCGTCAAAAGAATATTTTAGGTAACTTAGAGAACGTTGGTTATGCAATGCCGACGCAAGAAAGTATTTACAACATTGTCATTATGGAAGAAGTACAATCAATTATCGGACTTGGCTGCGGGGCATCAAGTAAATTTGTTCATCCGAAGACAGGTGCAATTACGCACTTTGCGAATCCGAAAGATCCAAAATCATATAACGATGGCTTCGTAAAATATACAGAAGATAAACTGAAAATTTTAGAAGAGCTATTTGCATAAGAAGAAAGGAGCTGTTCCGAGTCGGGACGGCTTCTTTTTTATCTTGTCAGTTTTTGTCGGTAAGTCGATATATCTGGAAAATCGCCGATATAATTCAAGTTGCGCCGATATATCCGGAAAATCGCCGATATAATTTCACTTACCCCCAAAAGCGGAACTGTTTGTAAAACTATGTCGATAATAATCAGAAAAATTAGACGAATCATTAAAGGACAATGTCTACTTATGGACGAAATGATAGATTTATGAAAGAGAAAAGGGGGAAATTGTTGGCATGTACATGACGATAGGGAGAATATTTGATTTATCTGTTGGTAAGTATCCGAATAAAGAGGCGTTAGTGGAACCAGAAAAAAATATTCGCTGGACGTATAAACAGTGGAATGAGCAAATAAATAAAACGGCGCATGCTCTATTAGAAGAAGGGGTAAGAAAGGGCGATACGGTATCTGTTTACTTATATAATTGCCGTGAATTTGTAAACGTTTACTTAGCCTGTGCAAAAATTGGAGCGATCTTTAACCCAATTAATTTCCGCTTAAAAGCAAAAGAAGTATCTTATATTCTTCAGGATGCATCCTCGAAAGTCGTTGTTTTTGAAAAAGCAGTTGAGCCAACTGTCGCTATCATTGAACGAGATTTTCCGAATTCGTCTTTTTGGTATGTAGAAGACGATACACCTTCTTATGCAAGTTCTTACCATGAAAAAGTGAACGCAGCATCTTCTAAGAAAATAGATATCGAAATTAATGAAATGGATTATTGTTCGATGCTGTATACGAGCGGTACGACTGGTCATCCGAAAGGTGTATTACATCGCCATCGTGAAATGGCTGAGCATAGTATGATTTGTACGTATTTCCTAAAATATAATCGAGATAGTGTCGGACTTGTCGTTGCACCTTTATATCATTGCGGTGAGCTGAATGCTGGAATTATCCCGCGTATTCAAGTTGGCGGAAAGAATGTTATTTTACATCATTTTGATACGGAAACAGTATTACATACAATTCAAGAAGAGAAGATTACGACATTCTTTGCAGCACCGACGATGTGGAATATGCTGTTGCAAAAAGATTTAACGCAGTATGATTTAACGTCAATGAAGATCGGTATATACGGCGGGGCTGCAATGGCGCCAGCATTAGTGAAGGAATGTAAAGAACGTCTTTATATTGATCTTGTTCAAATATACGGAATGACAGAAATGGGACCAGTTGTTGCGTTTCTCGTAGAAGAAGATCAAATTACGAAAGCAGGTTCAGCAGGCACGCCATGCTTTAGTCATGAAATTCGAATTGTAAAACCAAACGAAGATGCACCGGCAGAACCAGATGATGTATTGCCTCCTTATGAAGTAGGAGAGATTATTTTGCGCGGTCCAACTATGATGGCTGGTTATCATAACCGAGAAGAGGCAAATGTAAAATCGATGTATAAAGGGTGGTATCACTCTGGTGATTTAGGTTACTTCGATAAAGACGGCTATTTATTCGTCGCAGATCGCGTGGATGATATGGTGATTAGTGGCGGCGTTAATATTTATCCACGTGAAATTGAAGATTTTCTCCATAGTCATCCTGGTATATTAGATGTTGCGGTGCTTGGTGAGCCGGATGAATTATGGGGAGAACGTGTTGTGGCAGTTGTTGTGAAGAAAGATGAAACAATTACAGAGGCTGATTTAGAAACGTATTGTAAAGAAAGTGATGAATTAGCAGATTATAAACGTCCACGTCATTATTTATTTGTGGATGAACTTCCTCGTAATGCAAGTGGGAAATTACAAAAATTTGTGCTGAGAGAGTCGTTGAAAGGCGCGAAAAAGTAAGCGGTAGAACGGTTGTCTATACAGATAAAGCTATCTTTTTTAATAAGAAAAGATAGCTTTATTTTTTTAAAATGATTAAAAAAGTAGTATGTATCTTTTATTTAAACGTTCTCTTATTATTATATAAAAATATTTTTCGTAGCATTTTATTTTGCTTACGAATGTATATATATATCGCTTTAGATAAGGTTTTTTTGATTTATTCATGTGGATTTTATAGATTTTGAGATAATAATTTCAGTAAGAGTAGAATAAAGTTATGAGAGAAGAATCATCGCTGAAAGATAAAGAAAGCCAATCATCAGATGACCGTATGACTGAAATGGTCATTAAGTATATTTTGGTATTATAAATATAATAACAAATTAATATGTAAATAAACAGTCTTGTAATGTATTTTTATTAGGAATAATATTTATTGTTGGCTGCCCAAAAAAAGTAGAAATGAATAATATAGTTAATGAATTGTATTGTTTGCTATTTTATGTCGTATCACTAACGATGGTTTGATGCTACAAATAATCTTTAATTCGTATCCCCCTTATTTTTAAGGGGTATTTTGAGTGGAATCGATCTCACGATTAAAAATTTAATGATTAATATTGGAGGCGTTATGAGTACATATTTAAAGAGAATTTCTGTAATTTGTTTTATTTTCACCGTTATAATAGGACAGGTTTTCACACCTATTATAGGACATGCTCAAGAATTAAGAACATCGGGAATAGTCGATAGTTTTACAATCGAAAAAACAAAATTAACTTATGGGGAAAAGACTAGCATACATGTAAACTTTAGCGAAAAACCCGGCAAAGAAATGAAGGCAGGGGATACATTAACGTTAGCGCTACCGCCAGAATTAATAGGATTTAGTGGTACGATTACATTAAAGGATGAGTCAGGACGTGTTTTCGGTACGTGCCAGATTAATGCAAATAGTGTAGTTTGTACATTTAATGAGACGGTAGAGGAACGCGAAAATATTCGCGGGAGTTTCAATTTCACTGTCCAAGCTATGAATGTAGAAGCAGGAAAAACGAAAGATATACAAACAAACTTAGGGACAGATTTAGAAAAACAATCGGTTAGCATTACTCATCCGAAAAGTGAAGGTAACGAACCGGGAATCTTTTTCTATAAAGTTGGTGATATTCAACCAAACAACAGTGATGAAGTACGTTGGTTTTTAAATTTTAATTTAAAGAAACAATATTTACACAACAACATCGTTTTGAAAGATACTTTACAAGAGGGGCAATTACTTAAAAAAGATAGTTTTACTGTAACTATTAATAATAAAGAATATTTGTCTCTTGAGCAATTTCAACAGCGAGGCTATGGATATATAAATTTTACGGGTGATAACTCGTTTGAAGTTGTCATTTATAAACATATGGGGAATGCTACTTCATTTACCGTTGCTTACAAATCTACGATAACTGAAAGTGGGAAGAAGTTAAAGTTTCTACAAAATGACTATAAACTTGATTATCAAATTTTAAATGAAAAGCCTACTTCTGAATCTAATAGCGCAAAGGTTGAAAATATATCATTTGGCGGCGAAGCTGAAGGCGATTTACCTGCAAAAGGAACGCTGCAAATTGTTAAGCATATTGAAGGAAACGAAGGGAAAGTTATCCCAGGTGTTTCTTTTGAATTGTATACAGAGTCAGGACAGAAAATTGGTGATTCTTATACAACAAATAAAGAAGGAATAGTGGAAGCCTCAAATCTTACTCCTGGTAATTACTATGTGCAAGAAATTAATGCCCCGAAGTACGTAGAGTTTGATCCGAAAGCAAAAATTCCTTTCACAATTAAGAAGGATGATGTAAACGGAATAAAACTTATGATCCCAAATAAGTTAAAAACTACATCTGTTATAGGAACGAAAAAGTGGGAAGGCGACAAAGTGAATGATCGCCCGGAAACAATTAAAGTGGACTTACTGCAAGATGGTAAAGTTATTGCAACGAAAGAAGTTACTGCTGCCAATGGCTGGAACTATGAGTTTGGAAAGTTACGAGCATTTGATAATGAGGGAAAAGCTTATAAGTATGAAGTGAAAGAACAACCAGTATCAGGATATCAGTCGAAAGTGAACGGATATGATATTACAAATATAAAGATACAGGAAGCAATAGAAGTAGAAGAGCAAAATAAAGAAGAAACAACAGAAGATCTGAAAGAGTTAGAAAAACCGGAAGAGCCAAAGGTGACAGAAGAGCCAAATGTGCTAGAGAAGCCAGAGGTAACAGAAAGACCGGAAATCTGGGTAAAACCAGAGGAAGAAGAAGTTGAAGAAGAAACAACAGAAGAACTAGAAGACTTAGAAAAACCGGAAGAACCAAAGGTAACAGAAGAGCCAAATGTGCTAGAGAAGCCAGAGGTAACAGAAAAACCGGAGATCTGGGTAAAACCAGTGGAAGAAGAAAATAAAGAAGAAACAACAGAGGAACTAGAAGACTTAGAAAAACCGGAAGAGCCAAAGGTAACAGAAGAGCCAAATGTGCTAGAGAAGCCAGAGGTAACAGAAAAACCGGAGATCTGGGTAAAACCAGTGGAAGAAGAAAATAAAGAAGAAACAACAGAGGAACTAGAAGACTTAGAAAAACCGGAAGAGTCAAAGGTAACGGAAGAGCCGAATGTATTAGAAAAACCAGAGGTAACAGAAAAACCGGAGATCTGGGTAAAACCAGTGGAAGAAGAAGTTGAAGAAGAAACAACAGAAGACTTGAAAGAGTTAGAAAAACCGGAAGAACCAAAGGTAACGGAAGAGCCGAATGTGCTAGAGAAACCAGAGGTAAAAGAAAAGCCGGAGATCTGGGTGAAACCAGAGGAAGAAGAAAATAAAGAAGAAACAACAGAAGAACTAGAAGACTTAGAAAAACCGGAAGAGCCAAAGGTAACGGAAGAGCCGAATGTGTTAGAGAAACCAGAGGTAAAAGAAAAGCCGGAGATCTGGGTAAAACCAGTGGAAGAAGAAAATAAAGAAGAAACAACAGAAGACTTGAAAGAGTTAGAAAAACCGGAAGAACCAAAGGTAACAGAAGAGCCAAATGTGCTAGAGAAGCCAGAGGTAACAGAAAAACCGGAGATCTGGGTAAAACCAGTGGAAGAAGAAAATAAAGAAGAAACAACAGAAGAACTAGAAGACTTAGAAAAACCGGAAGAGCCAAAGGTAACGGAAGAGCCGAATGTGTTAGAGAAACCAGAGGTAAAAGAAAAGCCGGAGATCTGGGTAAAACCAGTGGAAGAAGAAAATAAAGAAGAAACAACAGAAGAACTAGAAGACTTAGAAAAACCGGAAGAACCAAAGGTAACAGAAGAGCCGAATGTATTAGAAAAACCAGAGGTAAAAGAAAAGCCGGAGATCTGGGTAAAACCAGTGGAAGAAGAAAATAAAGAAGAAACAACAGAAGACTTGAAAGAGTTAGAAAAACCGGAAGAACCAAAGGTAACGGAAGAGCCGAATGTGCTAGAAAAACCAGAGGTAAAAGAAAAGCCGGAAATCTGGGTAAAACCGATTGAGGAAGAAAATAAAGAAGAAACAACAGAAGACTTGAAAGAGTTAGAAAAACCGGAAGAACCAAAGGTAACGGAAGAGCCGAATGTGCTAGAAAAACCAGAGGTAAAAGAAAAGCCGGAAATCTGGGTAAAACCGATTGAGGAAGAAAATAAAGAAGAAACAACAGAAGACTTGAAAGAGTTAGAAAAACCGGAAGAACCAAAGGTAACGGAAGAGCCGAATGTGCTAGAGAAGCCAGAGGTAAAAGAAAAGCCGGAAATCTGGGTAAACCTAGAGGAAGAAGAAAATAAAGAAGGAACAACAGAAGAAACAACCGAAGAAATAGAAGATTTAATAAAACCGGAAGAACCAAAGGTAACGGAAGAGCCGAATGTGCTAGAGAAGCCAGAGGTAAAAGAAAAGCCGGAAATCTGGGTAAACCTAGAGGAAGAAGAAAATAAAGAAGGAACAACAGAAGAACTAGAAGACTTAGAAAAACCGGAAGAACCAAAGGTAACAGAAGAGCCGAATGTGCTAGAGAAGCCAGAGGTAAAAGAAAAGCCGGAAATCTGGGTGAAACCGATTGAAGAAGAAGTTGAAGAAGAAACAACAGAAGACTTGAAAGAGTTAGAAAAACCGGAAGAACCAAAGGTAACGGAAGAGCCGAATGTGCTAGAGAAGCCAGAGGTAACAGAAAAACCGGAGATCTGGGTAAAACCAGTGGAAGAAGAAAATAAAGAAGAAACAACAGAAGAAATGGAAGACTTAGAAAAACCGGAAGAACCAAAGGTAACGGAAGAGCCGAATGTGCTAGAGAAGCCAGAGGTAAAAGAGAAGCCGGAGATCTGGGTAAACCTAGAGGAAGTAGAAAATAAAGAAGGAACAACGGAAGAAACAACAGAAGAACTAGAAGACTTAGAAAAACCGGAAGAGCCAAAGGTAACGGAAGAGCCGAATGTGTTAGAGAAGCCAGAGGTAAAAGAAAAGCCGGAGATCTGGGTAAACCTAGAGGAAGTAGAAAATAAAGAAGGAACAACGGAAGAAACAACAGAAGAACTAGAAGACTTAGAAAAACCGGAAGAGCCAAAGGTAACGGAAGAGCCGAATGTGTTAGAGAAGCCAGAGGTAAAAGAAAAGCCGGAAATCTGGGTAAATCTAGAGGAAGAAGAAAATAAAGAAGGAACAACAGAAGAAACAACCGAAGAAATAGAAGATTTAATAAAACCGGAAGAACCAAAGGTGACAGAAGAGCCAAATGTGTTAGAGAAGCCAGAGGTAACAGAAAAACCGGAAACTTGGGAGAATCTAGAGGAAGAAAAAAATAAAGAAGAAACGGCAGAAGATCTGAATGTACTAGAAAAACGAGAAGTAAAAGAGCAACAAGAAGTTTCAAACAAATCTGATGCTCAAGGTGAATTAGAAGTACCATCTAGTAAAGAAAGTGATAAGCAATCAAAATTACTTCCTCAAACAGGTGGAACAGCAACTGAATCTACTTCTATCCTTGCAGGTATGCTCGCATTAATTTTAGGAGCGAGGGTGTTTAGACGCTCAAAAAAATAATGAACGTCAGAGTATAAATAAGGTACTTATGTTTTTAGTTCGGAAACAGATGGATAGAAAAAAGCGGAGACGATAAGTCTCCGCTTTTTATATTATTTACGTGAAAACCCTTCTTCATCAAGGTATTCCGCAGCTTCTGGATAAGAGTTAAATGTACCGTCTAAATTTACACCAGCGTACACGTTCCACATATCGTCCTCTGAGATAAGAGTAAGGATATGACCGTCTTCGTTCTGCCATTCTTCTTCTTTCGCAGGTTCTGCAGGAATTACTACTTCTTCTTGTGAAAGTAATTCAATTGATTGCTCGATTACTGAGCGTAATTCATCTGCTGAAAATTCGCGGATGTTAACCATACCTTTATCATCCGTTTTGTAACCTTTAATGCCACTTGCATATACAAAGCCGTTTCCATTTGGATGTAAGTGGTAAACAACGTTCTTTTTATCTAAACGACTTTCTTCAAAGTGAAAGTTCACGCGTTTTAATGATACGTTTTTTCTTTCTAATTCTGGGAAAGATTCAATAATTGATAATTTTTCTTCAAAAGTTAGCATAGTGCCTCCAAATATATAATAAAAGATTTAATTTATCCATTATAGCATAGTTATAATGGTTTCCAAAGATGCGATAGGTACTTATAATTGAATGCGTTTACGTCACGATACTGTAAAAAGTGGACTAACGAATGTATCTTTTTAGGTGTACAATGGAACGTGGACTTAATGTGAAGGTGGTTATTTATATGTTTCAAAAAATAGCAAAGGAATGTTTAGCTGGTTTTACTGTTGCAATTGTTGCGTTGCCACTTGCCATTGCATTTGGTATTGCTGCAACGGGAACATCTGAGGGAGCACTAGTCGGATTGTATGGTGCAATTTTTGCAGGTTTATTTGCGGCGTTATTTGGTGGTACACCTGGGCAGGTTACAGGGCCAACTGGACCAATTACGGTTATCGCAACAGGGGTTATTGCGACGCACGGATTAGAGGCGAGTTTTATAGCATTTATGATGGCGGGACTATTTCAAATTTTATTCGGTGTATGTAAGCTTGGCTCGTACGTTCGTTACATTCCGTATCCTGTCGTTTCAGGATTTATGAACGGAATCGCATTAATTATTATTTTAGGTGAACTGAAGCATGTGCAAAATAGTTTTCTACTCGTCGTATTAACGATTATTGTCATGATTGTTTCAGGAAAGTGGATTAAGGCAATCCCATCTAGTTTAGTCGCATTAGTAGGTGTGACAGCTATGCTTCCTTTATTTTCTTCTGCGTTAGAAGGGCTTACAGTGAGGTTACCGGTTATCGGAAATTTGTCATTAAATATGGTGATTGAAAAGATTGGGACGATTCCAGAAGCGATGCCAACGCTTCATATTCCATCTTTAAGTGGAACAGGCGTAGCAGAACTTGTTTTACCAGCGCTTAGTATTGCTTTATTAGGATCGATTGACTCGTTGTTAACATCGGTCGTAATGGATAACGTGACGGGGACACGTCATAAAAGTAATAAAGAACTTGTCGGACAAGGTATCGGTAATATGATGAGCGGATTGTTTGGCGGATTAGCAGGGGCAGGTGCGACTGTACGATCTATCGTTAATATAAGAAGTGGCGGTAAAACGGCGCTTTCAGCAAGTATGCATAGTGTTATATTATTTATTTTCATTATGGGACTTGGATCAGTCGTGCAATACATTCCGCTTGCTGTATTATCAGGTATTTTAATTTTAACTGGTATTGGCATGTTTGATTGGGAAAGCATGAAGAAAATGCATGTAGCGCCAAAGGGTGATGTCGTTGTTATGCTCGTAACGATGATTGTCACAGTGAAGTTTGATTTAATGATCGCTGTTGGCTTCGGAATTCTTCTTTCCTTCATTATATACATGGTGAAATGTAAAGAACGTAAATCTTCTATTGTAAAAGAAAAAGAAGCGACATATAAAATTAAAGGCCCACTTTCGTTTTTAACAGTGGATCGTGTTTTTTATGCTTTACAAGACGTAAAATCTCCGGTTGTTTTACGTATGAAAGATGCACGCTATATGGATGTATCAGGAGCTATGGCGTTATTGAATTTCATTGAGCAGTCGGATAAATCAGGATTGAGTGTAACGCTAGAGCAAGTACCTGCTCATATTAAAAAGACGTTAGTAGTGATGGCGAGTAATGAGCAGAAAGATAAATTACTATTTGTAAAAACGGAAACTATATGAAGAAACACCCTTATATAAGGGTGTTTTTGTTGTTTGTAACATCTGTATATAAAGATGTTATGCGTCTGTTGACATTTATTCCTCTTAGCAGTATAGTAACATTCTAGATTAGGTATGTGATATTATAGTAATGTATATGAATTTTGAGATTCCTTTTTTGTCAGAAGGAAGAGCTTTAAGCTGGAGGGAATAATTGATGTACAAACAGTTACCACACGGAGTGAAGATTGGGATTACACGCTCAATTGTTGTTTCTTTTGAGAAGTATATGAAAGAAATTGAATGGAACGAAGAAAAGTTTGATATGCAACAATTTGTTGAACAGTGGAAACAGTATTTATACACAAAATCAACTTGGATCAATAAAGTAGATGACGAGTTGAAAGGACATCCAGATTTCCATCAAGCGTTAGCAATGAAAGTAAATGAAAAAATTAACGAGCTTATTAATGAAAAACCGAGCGAAGAACAAGTGGAGCAATTAAAAAGAAATAAAGTAAAGCATGCAGATGAAATGTGCAAATTAGAAGCTGAATATCATATTGAACGTTTATTCGTAACGAAATAAATTTTACATAAAGAAAAAGCCTGTCCAAAGAGGTGTGATGACCATCTTTTTGAGCAGGCTTTTTGTATGAAAAAAAGTAAGAGAGGCGAGCCTCTCTATGATTAGTCTTGTGGTACAAGTGCCTTCCAAGAAGATAGGTCCATATCTTCTTTTAATATAGATGAAGCAGGGAAGACAAATGACCACGGTTTTGTAGTGTTCGCTTTAATTTCAAGGTTCGGTAATGTGAAAGCGCCTTTAACAACAACTGCACCTGTGGCATCTTCAATATGAAGAGGAAGTTGCTCTAGTTGAATGTTGTCTTTACAACCGTTACGAATAAGAAGCGTTGTATGTAAATCGCCGTTTTCTTTTCGTGCAGCTTGCAGACCTAGGAAGTTAATTTCACCATCATTTGGAGGGGTTAAATTGTCTACGAAATTACGTAAAGCTTCTTTGCTTGCTTCAGGTAACTGAGCTTCCCAAGATGGATCTAAATCTAATACATGCGTACTTTCAAGTTCGAACGCTAATTCCCAATCCGTTCGCGATAATTCAGCATCTGTAATTGTTTCTTGCTCAAATGTAAAGATAAACGGCATATTTACATTTGCAGGAATATCTCCTAATGCAGAAAGGTTGAATGTTTTTCGCGCGCATAATTTTTTCTCTTTATTTAGAAGAATTAATGTAACTTCTTCGAAAGAAATTGGTTTCGGAACAGTGCTACGAATAAATACAGCTACGTCATAACCGTTATCACGCTTTTCAATCTCAATTCCAGATAAAGAAATTTGATATTCTTCTAAACGTGGTAGTTCTTTATGTAAAAATTGATAAATGTATTTTTGTTCTTGTCCTACTGCACCCCAGCTAGGGTGGAAGTAAAGCGTTGGTTTTACAGTTTTATTTTCAGTATTTGTGCTTTCTTGTCCGAATAGTTGATTACTAGAGACAGTCGTATCTTTTCCGTTTTTCTTAGCTTTTTTTAGGAATGATAACATAATCTTTCACCTCGTTATTGTACGTTTTCAGGAACACCTAAATGTCTTGCAACATAGCGGCACATTTCTTTTTCAAAATTACCATATGTGTATAAAAAGATATCTAAAGCTTCTTTTTGATAAAGACGAGTAGGGTCTTCTTGTTGATATTGTCTTAGTCCGATGCCTTCTTTTAAGTGGGTCATTGCATCTAAGTGATTGACCCAGTTCTGATCTAGGAAATGAAGGGCAACATATCGTAGCGACTGTTGTAAATCAGTATGGCTATCTAGCTCATTTACGCGCTCTTTATAAAGAGATAATGTTTCTTTCAAAACGGATTGTAAATCTTCCGGTGAATGTACATTATTTGCTGATAATGATGGAATATTTTCTACTGATAAAATTTCGTTTAGACTTGCTGTTAAACTAGCAAAATCCCATTCTTCTGGAAGCATACCTTCTACAAGATATTGCTTAGAAATGGCTTCTACAGCATGATTAATCATTGGAATAATAATTTCAATCATATTTGTATCTTCTTGTAATAAGTTATTACGTAATTTATAAATAACGTTACGTTGGTCATTTATTACATCGTCTAACTTTAAATTGTACTCACGCATGGAGAAATGGCTACCTTCACAAATTAATTGTGTACGGTTTACAAAATCATGGACTTTAGAAGTTAGAATAAGTCCTGTTTCATCTGTTTTCAGTGATTTCATTAATTTCTCGACTTCTTCTTGTGCGAAACGTTTTAGCATTTCATCTTCTAAAGAAAGGAAGAATTGAGAGCTACCTGGGTCACCTTGGCGACCAGCACGACCTTTTAGCTGATTGTCAACGCGTCGCGATTCATGGCGTTCTGTCCCGATTACATGTAATCCACCAAGTTCGTGAACACCCTCACCTAGTAAAATATCAGTACCTCGTCCGGCCATATTCGTCGCAATTGTAATTTGCCCTTTTTGTCCAGCAGTTGCGATTAAATCAGCTTCTTGTTCTGCGCTTTTTGCATTTAATAATTGATATGTAATATTTGCTTCATCTAAGTAACGGGCAACGGTTTCTGATTGTAAAATAGACATTGTCCCAATTAAAATCGGGCGTCCTTGTTTATTGTGCTTTAGAACATCTTCACGTACAGCTTTATATTTTGCATCGGCTGTTACGTATACGACGTCTTTTTTGTCTTCACGAATGATTGGACGATTTGTCGGAATCGGCATAACTTCCATGTTATATACACGGTTAAATTCTTTTTCTTCCGTTTTTGCTGTACCTGTCATACCAGATAGTGCTGGATACATACGGAAGAAGTTTTGAATTGTAATGGATGCTTGTGTTTGATTTTCTTCTGTGATTTCTAAGCCTTCTTTTGCTTCAAGAGCTTGGTGTAAACCATCACTTAAAGAGCGACCATCCATAACGCGGCCCGTGAAAATATCTACAAGTAGAATTTTTTCATCGTGTACAATATAGTCAACATCACATTGGAAAGCGACATGAGCTCGTAATGCTTGAATCATATAATGATATAAAGTTTGATGCTCTAAATCATATAGGTTATCGATATCAAATAAATCTTCTATTTTTGTAATACCGTCTTCTGTAAAACTAGCAGATTTCGTTTCTGCATCGTATGTGTAATGAAGAGTATCTTGGAATGATTTAATAACTTTTGCACATAAATAGTGTAAATCAGAGCTGCTTGATTTTTTACCGGCGATAATAAGAGGCGTCTTCGCTTCATCAATTAAAACGCTATCAATCTCATCGATAATAGCAAAATGATAAGGACGTTGCACCTGCTCATCTTTTGAAGCAGCCATATTATCACGTAGATAGTCAAAGCCAAATTCTGTTCCAATACCGTATGTAATATCAGCTTCGTAAGCAAGTTTCTTTTCGGCAGGATCGATTTGAGGAATATTTAATCCAACCTTTAAACCTAGAAATTCATGAACTTGGCCAATTAATTCTTTATCTCGTTTTGCTAAATAGTCGTTTACAGTAATAACGTGAACGCCTTTTCCTTCAAGAGCACGTACGTATGTTGGAAGAGAAGAAACTAATGTTTTTCCTTCACCAGTTGGCATCTCTGCAATATTACCTTCTAATAGTACAAGGCCACCAATTAACTGTACATCGTAGTGACGTAATCCAAGTACACGTTTTGCTGCTTCACGTACAACAGCGAACGCTTCAACTTTTATATCATCCACTGTTTTTCCGTCACGAAGCATGTTTTTAAATGTGATCGTTTTATGACGCAATTCTTCATCAGATAAATCAGATAGTTTTTCTTCCAGATTATTAATTTCTTGAACAAGTTGTTCATACTTTTTTAGTTTTCTCTTCTGAGAATCTCCTAACAGCTTTTTTACCGAATTCAGCATGTTGTAAACACTCCTCTTACTGACAATAGCTACATTATAGCACATGTTTATCCCGAATAAGTAGAAGTAGTAAATTGAAGAAATAACTGGATATAAATAAGGCGTTAGTGTACATACTATATTTAAAACATAGAAAGAAAGAGAGTATTCAATGTATAAGAAATTTGGTATGATAGCTAAATGAGATAAAGTGAAATTTTTCAAAAAAGAGAAGAATATAGCTATCTCGTTTTATGTTGTAATATGTATGGAAATTATATATTGAAAGAAAAGAGCTAGAAGATGAATAATAAGTTTGTGAAAGGCGCTGCGATTTTAACGATTACAACGTTTCTATCGAAAGTGTTGGGAAGTTTTTTTCAAATCCCATTACAAAATATAGCAGGAGATGAAGTACTGGGGATTTTTCGCCTTGTTTTTCCTGTGTATATGATAGCTTTAACTTTATCAGTAGCGGGAGTACCGCTAGCTATATCAAAATTAATCGCTGAACTTCATGAGAAGAATGACGAGAACGGAATTGCCAAACTATTTACTTCAGCATCTATTATTGGAGTAATATTTGGAGTGCTTGGATTTTCAGTTATTATGATTGGATCAAGTATGTTTGCAAATATGCTTGGTGGACAAGATACAAGACTTCCATTAATCGTAACTTCGTTTGCGTTATTAATCGCACCATATATGGCGGTATATCGAGGATATTTCCAAGGTTTTGGAGATATGATTCCTACCGGGGTGTCACAAGTAATTGAGCAGTTCATTCGTGTTTTCTTTATGTTAGCAATTGCATTTTTATTTGTATATTGGAATAAAGAGAGTGATGTTGTAACAGGCGGCGCAATGATTGGTTCTTGCCTTGGAGTAATTACGTCACTTATCTATTTGAGAATGAAGTATGTAAAAAGTATATATCGTTATAAAAGTAATACATATTCACTACAAGATTTTAAAGATAATGCAAAAAAGATACTTCAGGTCTCGATTCCAATTGCAGTTGGAGCATTATCGATGCCGGTGTTAAATTTAGTTGATTCTGTAACGATTCCACATATGTTGCATGAATCCACTACAACGATTCAAGAACAATTTGGTATATATAGTCGTGGATTTGCGTTTACACAATTAATTGTCGTGTTTGCAAGTGCGATGGTATTTCCGTTAATCCCGTTGTTAACGGCTGCATTAACAAAGAAGGATGTAGCGTTAGCAAAACAAACAATTGAACGAACAAATGAGCTTGCCCATGTTTTAACAACGCCGATAACAATCTGGCTCATGGCACTTGCAGTCCCGTTAAATGTTGGATTGTTTACAGATGCGAAAGGGAGCGGAATGTTAGCTGTTTTAATTGGTAGTTCGTATTTCACATCACTTATGGTATTATCAATAGGAATTTTGCAAGGAATTAACCGTTCTAAGCAAGCGGCGTGGATAGTTGTTGGAGCGAGTTTTGTAAAAGTCATATTAAATATAGTACTTGTAAGTCAATTTGGCATAACTGGTGCGGCTTATAGTACACTTATCATATATATCATGATTTGTATCGTAAATTATATATACATTCGAAAAGAATTGGCTTATTCGATTCGAATGGGTAGATTTTTTGCTGTAATTGGAGTATCGAGTATAGTAGGTATAGGATTATATTTCACATCTACGTTCATAAATGTGGTAGATTCTAGACTTATTGCAATAATATATAGCGGTGTAGCGTTTTGTATGGCCTTGTTTATATATGGCATATGCGCATTAAAGTTGAACTGGATATCCAAAAAGCAAATTCCATTTTTACGTAAGTAAATTTATCCATAAATGAGTATGGCTATTTATATGTTTGGGAAAGAAATCAATTTAAAGTTATCCAACTTTTCTTATTAAAGAGTTGATAGCGATTTGTTGAATGACAAAAAGTTGATTGCGAAATGTTGGAGGAGATTAAGAGTGCGGTTAGTTTTATCAGGATATTATGGTTTTTATAATGTTGGGGACGAAGCAATTTTGCAATCAATTATTAAAGCGTTACATGAAGAGGATCCTACTCTTGAGCTTGTTGTACTTTCGAATGACCCCGACTATACAAGAAAAATGTACGGTGTAGAGGCAGTAAATCGCTGGGATATAAGAGCAATTTATAAGGAAATAAAGAGAAGTAATGGCTTAATTAGCGGAGGAGGAAGCCTCCTTCAAGATAAAACGAGTATTAAAAGTATTTTGTACTATACGGGTATTATGCGAATTGCTCGTTTTTTGAAGAAGCCGTATTATATTTATGCGCAAGGAATTGGTCCAATTACGAAAAGACAAAATCGTTTATTAGTGAAATGGCAAGTATCAAAAGCGGAATATATATCAGTTCGTGATGAAGATTCATTTTTGTATTTAAAAGAAATTGGTATTAAGAAGGATATCGAACTAGTTCCAGATCCAGTATTGGCATGTCAACCAGAAGGAATGAAGTCGGAGTGGTTGCAAAAACATGCGATTCAAGGGAAAGTAATTGCAGTTAGTGTGAGGTATTGGGACGCGAAAGAAGATTATATGAAGAAGCTAGCAGATACGCTGAAAAAATTTAAGCGTGATGGATACCATATTTTATTCGTACCAATGCATGGACCATTTGATCAAAATGCATCACGCGATATTATTAATTTAATGGGAGAAGAAGCTCATATGCTTCCGTATAAGCTCGATATTCATGAGAAAATTTCAATTTTGTCGGAATGTTCGCTTCTAATCGGTATGAGACTGCATGCACTCATACTATCTGCGGTTGCTAATATTCCTATGGTCGGTATTTCATATGATCCAAAGATCGATTCATTTTTACAACAAGTAAATCAGCCGATTATCGGAAACGTAGATGGTGATTGGACGTCTGAAACTTTGTATAATGTCGCAACGAAGCAATTAGAACAAAAAGAATATGTACAAGAAACATTGGAACAAAGAGTAGAAGAATTACGAGAGCAAATTTCAACAGCGTCTCGATACATCATAAGTGACTTGAATTCAAAAGAGTTCAAAAAAAGAGGAATGGGATCTTAATTTAAGAGGACATCCTCTTTTTTATTTTTTGAAAAAGAAAATGTCGAAAGAAAAAATAAATTTGTAGAAAAATGTCGAATTACGCAAGTGATTGTAAATGTATGCTCATAAAGAAAGAAGTTTGAGAGATAAGATGTATGTTTAAAAATCCTAACATTAATATATATTGAATGTTGGTATTTAACGTTTTATTTAGTAAATGATAAAAAAATAGGTATGGTAATTTTGGAAAATCTGATGGTAATAAAAATGTCGAATCATAGAAAAATAAGTTGTCGATTAATGTCGTAATATCTTTATAGTTAAATATTGAAATTGGAAACGTTCTTCTGTTATAGTTGTAAATGGTTATAAGAAGATTGTTATAAATGTAATTCAGACGCGTTTTTCTATTCATTTAAAATATTCAGATTTTGCAATCCGGATTCTTTAAAACAAAAGTCGAAAAAACGATCGTTTCGAATTGTGAAAATTCACTTTTTTGTCGAATTTAAGGTTTTAAATTAGATGAAAAGAGTGTATGATTTCTTTATGATATCTTTAATACGGGATATTCTATTATTCTGTACAAAGAATACTTTAACCACATTTATATCTACTAGTTTTAAAAATAAATAGAATATCTATTTAAAACATTATGTAACTAGTATTACATTCCTAAGGAGGAAATATATAAAATGGCAAAGACTAACTCTTACAAAAAAGTAATCGCAGGTACAATGACAGCAGCAATGGTAGCAGGTGTTGTATCTCCAGTAGCAGCAGCAGGTAAAACATTCCCAGACGTAGATGGTCACTGGTCTAAAGAATCAGTTTACTACCTAGTAGAAAAAGGCGCTATCGCAGGTAACGACGATGGTACATTCGCTCCTGATCGTGAAATCACTCGTGCAGAAGCAGCTACAATGATGGCTAAAATTTTAAACTTACCAATCGAAAAAGGTGCTAAACCATCTTACGCTGATTCTCAAAACCACTGGGCTTCTGCAATCATCGCAGCAGTTGAAAAAGCTGGCGTTGTTCAAGGTAAAGGCGACGGCACATTCGATCCAGACGGAAAAATCGACCGCGTTTCTATGGCATCTCTTCTTGTAGAAGCTTATAAATTAGATACTAAAGTAAACGGTCCTTTAGAAACTAAATTCGATGATTTAAAAGATAGCTGGGGTAAAGATAAAGCTAACATCCTAGTTAAATTAGGAATCTCTGTAGGTACTGGCGACAAATGGGAGCCAAATAAATCTGTAACGAAAGCAGAAGCAGCTCAATTTATTGCTAAAACTGACAAGCAGTTCGGACAAAAAGAAGAAGCTAAAGTTGAGTCTATTAAAGCAGTAAATGCTAAAGAAATCGAAGTTAAATTCGGTACTGAAGTTAAAGATTTAGCCGAGTTAAAAGAAAATAAGTCTGCTAACTTCTCAGTAGTAGAAGGTTCAAAAGAACTTGAAATTGAAAAAGTTGAGTTAAGCAAAGATAAAAAATCAGCAACTATTACATTAAAAAATGCACTTGTAAATAAACAAGCTTATGTTGCACATGTTAAAGATGTTAAATCTGTAGATGGAAAAGACATTCCAAAAGCATTAGAAGTAATCTTCTTTAACGATGAAGTAGCTCCAACTGTATCTACAGTATCTACTCCAGATGGAAATGTTAAAGTTGTATTCAGTGAAAAATTAAGTGGAGATGAAGTTACTGTTGTAATTAACGGTAAACAAATCAAAGCTACGCCTGCTGGCAATGCAGTTACATTAACAAAAGCTCAAGTTGAAGATGTAGTTAAAAATGGCGAAGCATTTAACGTAATCGTGACTGGCGCTACAGATTTAGCTGGTAACAAAATGGAAATGTACGAAGGTAAAGCTACGTACAAAGTAGAAAAAGATGTTACAGCTCCAGAAGTTAAAGATATTAAAGTGAAAGAACTTGTTGGTGGAAAAGCTACTTTAGAAGTAACATTCTCAGAAGAGCTTATTAAAGATGGTCAAGGTAAAGTAGTAGTTAAGAAAGATGGAAAAGTACTACCTAACACGGAAATCGCACTTACTGACGATCAAACAAAAGCACTTGTAACAGTGCCAGCTGCTCTTACAGAAAAAGAAACATCTGTAAACCTTACAGTTGAATTTACTGCTTACAAAGATTTAGCTAACAACGTAGGTCAAAAAGTATCTAAAGAAGTAAAAGTTACAAAAGATGTTGTAGCTCCTAACTTCGTAAAAGTTGTAGCAGAAAAAGATCAAAAGGCTACATTTACATTTGATAAAGAAGTAAATGTTGACACAGCTAAATTTGATAAATCAGTTGTTCGTATCATTAATCAAGATACAAGCGAAGATGTAACAACAAAAGTGACTGTAGAAGCTGCGAAAGATAATAAAAAAGGTATCACTGTAACATTCCCAGCTGCAGGTAACTATAAAGTTTCTGCTTCAAAAGGATTTATTCAAGATACAGCTGGTAATAATTCAGCAGCATTTACTGCAGATGTAAAAATTGAGAAAAACAAAGAAGAAGTAGTAGTAGTTGATAAAGTAGCTCCAAAGGTAACAGAAAAAGCATTCAATAAGGCTGAAAATACTATTACAGTGAAATTTGATAAAGTAGTAAAAGGTGGCCAAGGTGCAGAATCAGCTGCTAACGTAAACAACTACACATTAGCAGGAGCTAAATTACCAGAAGGTACACTAATCACTTTATCTGGTGATACTGCTACAATCGAATTACCAAAAACATTCACTTTCGAAAAATCAGAAACAGTGAAATTTACAGTAGCTAATGTTGCAAATGCATCTGGTGTGAAAATGGGTACAACAAACCTATTATTAGAAGTTAAAGATACAAAAGCTCCTGAATTTAAATCAGCTAAAGTTACAAATGTAGAGAAAAAAGAAGTAACTCTTACATTCTCTGAAGCTGTAAAAGTTGATGCAACTGATCTTGTATTTGACTTAAATGGTGTGCCATTTACGGTAGCGGCAGACTCTGCTAAAGCAGCAAAAGAAACTGCTTCTAAAGAAGTAGTACTTAAGTTAGAAACTGCAGAGAATGTTAACTTTGCAACTGGTACATTAACTCTTAAAGCTAAAGAACTTAAAGATAATGCAACTTTAAATACAGTTGACACAGAAAATAACAAACTTGTTGCTTTCAAACCAGTAACAGTAACTCGCTAATTGAAATTTATTTCAATAGAAAGAGCCCACAACATGTGGGCTCTTTTTTTATATAAAATGAGCTCTGCAAAATAAATCATATTTTGCAGATTAGTAGTTAGCTATATTGAGAAACAAATCAAAAGCGCTTTCAAAAATAGAAGAATACCTCATTGATATGTAAATTTTTGTAAATTAACACCTTTTTCTGTTAAAAAAACATTCGAAAAGAAGAAAATAATGTCGAAATGAAATAGTTTCAGTCGAATGTAGTCTGAAAATTGTATTTATTGTAAAAAATATTTAGATGCTGAAGTGGAAATATGTGCTATAATTCCAATTGTGTATTCGATATGAAAAATATACGAAGCGCATTGAGAGTGGTTTATAGGAAAACAGTTTATTCATTTCTATATTTAAGTATTATTGATATCTTAATAGTACGATAAAAAGACAGAATTATCAGAATGTGTCGAATTTTCTTTTGAGAAAGTTCTTGATAACGAATGGTTTTGTATAGTATGATGAACTTGTTTCAGAAAATGGTATTTAAACCTTATATTTACATCTAACGGTTTGTATCATTTTTTATGTGAACTACTTTTCATTATAGTGTTTTTGTTTATGTTTTTATTGTTTTATGGCTTTTCTAACTAGCTAGTTTTCAAATTTAATATGATGTGAAACTAGTAGCATATTCCTGAAGGAGGAAATTTATAAAATGGCAAAGACTAACTCTTACAAAAAAGTAATCGCAGGTACAATGACAGCAGCAATGGTAGCAGGTGTTGTATCTCCAGTAGCAGCAGCAGGTAAATCATTCCCAGACGTTCCAGCTGGACATTGGGCAGAAGAATCTATTAACTACTTAGTAGATAAAGGTGCAATTGTAGGTAAGCCAGATGGTACATATGGTCCAACCGAATCAATCGATCGTGCTTCTGCAGCTGTAATCTTCACTAAAATTTTAAATTTACCAGTTGATGAAAATGCTCAACCTTCTTTCAAAGATGCTAAAAATACATGGGCTGCTAAATATATCGCAGCAGTTGAAAAAGCTGGTATCGTTAAAGGTGACGGCAAAGAAAACTTCTATCCAGAAGGAAAGATTGACCGTGCTTCATTTGCTTCTATGTTAGTAAGTGCTTATAACTTAAAAGATAAAGTTAATGGCGAGTTAGTTACAACATTTGATGATTTAAGAAAACATTGGGGTGAAGAAAAAGCAAACATCCTAATTAACCTTGGAATCTCTGTAGGTACTGGTACGAAATGGGAGCCAAATAAAACTGTAACTCGTGCAGAAGCAGCTCAATTTATCGCATTAACAGATAAAAAGTATGGTAAAAAAGATAATGCACAAGCATATGTAACAGATGTGAAAATTTCTGAACCAGCGAAATTAACATTAACAGGTACTGGTTTAGATAAACTTTCTGCTGATGATGTAACTCTTGAAGGAGATAAAGCTGTTGCGATTGAAGCAAGTGCTGATGGTACTTCTGCTGTAGTAACACTTGGTGGCAAAGTAGCTCCTAATAAAGACTTAAGCATTAAAGTTAAAAATCAATCATTCGTAGCGAAATTCGTATACGAAGTGAAAAAATTAGCTGTAGAAAAACTTACATTTGATGATGATCGTGCTGGTCAAGCAATTGTCTTCAAATTAAACGACGAAAAAGGTAACGCTGATGTTGAGTACTTAAACTTAGCAAACCATGACGTCAAATTTGTAGCAAATAACTTAGACGGTTCACCAGCAAACATTTTTGAGGGTGGAAAGTCAACTTCTTCTACAGGTAAACTTGGTGTTGGCCTTTCTCACGGTGATTACAAAGTAGAGGTTCAAGTTACAAAACGCGGTGGTTTAACTGTTTCTAACACTGGTATTATTTCAGTGAAAAACCTTGATACACCAGCTTCTGCAATTAAGAGTACTGTATTTGCGGTAGATGCAGATAAAAACGGTGTAGTATACGGTAATACATTGACTGGAAAAGACTTCAAACTAAACAGCCAAACGTTAGTGGTTGGTGAAAAAGCACAAATCCATAACGTAGTTGCTACAATCGCTGGAGAAGATAAAGTAGTTGATCCAAACTCAATTAGCATTAAATCTTCAAACAGCGGTATTATCTCTGTAGTAAACAACTACATTACAGCTGAAGCTGCTGGTGAAGCTACACTTACTATTAAAGTAGGCGACGTTACAAAAGACGTTAAATTCAAAGTAACGACTGGTTCTCGTACGTTAAAATCAGTAAAAGCTAATCCAGATAAATTACAAGTTGTTCAAAATAAAGAGTTACCTGTTACTTTCGTAACAACTGACCAATATGGCGATCCATTTGGTGCTAACACAGCTGCAATTAAAGAGGTTCTTCCAAAAACTGGCGTAGTGAAAAAATTAGATGTAACAACAACTGATGCTGGCTCAATCGGTACAAAAACAATTGGTGTTACAGGTAATGAAGTAGGCGAAGGTACAGTTCACTTCCAAAATGCTAACGGTGAAACTTTAGGTTCATTATATGTGAACGTAACAGAAGGTAACGTTGCATTCAAAAACTTCGAACTTGTATCTAAAGTAGGTAAATACGGTGAATCACCTGATTCAAAACTTGACTTAAATGTGGCTAACACAGTTGAGTATCAATTATCTAAGTACACTTCAGATCGCGTATATTCTGATCCTGAAAACTTAGAAGGTTATGAAGTTGAGTCTAAAAATCCAGCAGTAGCTACAGCTGAAATTGTTGGAAATAAAGTTGTTGTTAAAGGTTTAAAACCAGGTAAAGTTGATATCCACTTAACGAAAAATGGTGCAACTGCTGGTAAAGCGACATTAGAAATCGTTCAAGAGAAAATCGCTATTAAATCTGTAGACTTCAAACCAGTTCAAACAGAAAACTTCGTTGAGAAGAAAATTAACATCGGTACTGTATTAGAACTTGAGAAGAGTAACCTTGATGATATCGTAAAAGGTATTAACTTAACAAAAGAAACACAACATAAAGTACGTGTTGTGAAGTCTGGCAAAGATAAAGGAACTCTTTACCTTGATACAAATGGTAATGCTCATTATGACATCTTTGACCAAAAACTTGGCGATGTAACAGTAACAGCATCAAGTGATTCAGTATTCAACAACTTTAAAGCAGATATTTATGATGCTTTAACTACTAAGTACACTGACAAAGGTACATTAGTATTCAAAGTATTAGGCGATAAGAATGTTGTAACAAGTGAAATTGGTTCACAAGCAGTACAAGTGAACGTTCTTAACAATCCAAATCTATAAGTCGATTATAGATAAAGTAAAAAATCAGTGGGGATTCATCCCCGCTGATTTTTTAATAGAAAGAAGGCTCTTGTAAATTTACAAGAGCCTTCTTTCTATTTCTTAAACTTAAACATATCCCCACTCAAATTCGAATCACTATACACGAACAATACCATGTTAATGTTGTTGTCTTGAATGTATTGATATACATCTTTTTCGTGATAGTGACGCAGGTCGAGGATAGATGTGTGTTTGAAACTTTGTGCTAAGTGTGGCACGATTGCGTTTGCGAATGAGTCTTTTAGGACTAGGGCGCGTACTTCATTTTGTGCATTGTTATTTTCGATGACGATTTCTGGATAGTCATCTGTGTAATAACCTGCGTATGATGTTGTATCTTTTTGTTTTTCTACGCCGTATATTTCATCTAAGTTTTGGTGAATAGTACCTTGCACATCTTTTGCGGTTACGCTTGTGAAGTTGAAACCGTCTTTCGGTGTGTAGTAGCATAATTTTTCACCATTGGCATCGATGAGTTGGTATAGTTGGTTGTTAAAACTTCCAACTAAATGTTTATTTTGCGCACATGTCCGAGTGTAGTCTTCTTTTTTTATTTCTTTTCCTTTATATATAGAAGATTGTTGCCCAATTGTGTTCATTATATATTGGTAACCTAAGAAGGCACCGTCCATATTCCAATGATGATCTGTTTTGAAATACATGTCTTGTATTTCTTCGTTTGTATAGTTCTGTTTAAAGTGTTCCATCAGTTTTATTGGCTTTACGTCTGCTGGAAGCTTCTTTAGAAAGTAATTTAAATTTTCCTGTGCATATGTGTGAATATGAGAAGGTAATTTAAATGATAATGCATTCGTTTTTGACGGTGGTAAAGCAAAGTAAAACTCAACGTTTTGTTCTTTTAAAAACTGAGACAAATCGTTTATAGCAGGCATGGATTGGTCAATTTCATTATATTTTTTTGTCCACGCCGGGTTTTTCAGGAGCCATTTATCATCAGTTAAAATAATGTCGTTAATGAGAGATTTGCCCATATTAATTTGAGCAATCGTATAGTTTTTAATAAGCTCATCTCGTCCAATTAGTTGATCATTAGTGTATGTTTCGAAATCTTTAAAGAAGCTACCAGTTAGGAGAGCTTCTTTCGTAAGTGCTGGTTTTTGAGCGAGCGGCCGATTTTCAACTGGTGAAATGTCTCGGTCTGTTTTGAGTAACGATAATATGCCAAATGAAAAGATAATGGTGATAAAACCGATAAACAGGATGAGGTTCCCCAATTTTTTCATAATAACGTTTCCTTCCTACATCAGTTAAAACCTGAAATAAATAAATGGATTATATGTTGAGTTAATCAAGTACATAACCGAAATCATAAATAATGTTAGTAATAATATAGGACGTACAAATTGCATTGTGAACATATACGTTTTTGGCGCAAGTTCTAGTATGTTTTTCATTCGTTTTAAAATTGGTGTCGCTGCGATAAAGGCAATGAGAAATACGATAATGTATTCATGTACGTATAACATCGTATTGTCATCGATGAAAGATTGGCCACCTATGCCGAACATCGCTTTTAAATATTGGAAAGAGTAAGCGAAGTTGTCAGCTCGGAAGAACACCCAACCGATCATAACGATTAGTAATACGTATGCATGTTGCAGCGGCTTCCATAGTTTGTTTAATATTTTTTCGAATCCAGCTTTTTCAATTGAAATAATAAAGCCGTAATATAAGCCCCAGGCGATAAATGTCCAGCTCGCCCCGTGCCATAAACCAGTTAACCCCCATACGATGAAAAGGTTACGATAATTCGCTAGTTTTGAAACGCGGTTTCCGCCGAGCGGGATATATATGTAATCGCGGAACCAAGAGCCGAGTGTAATATGCCATCTTCTCCAAAACTCTGAAATAGATTTAGAGATGTACGGATAGTTGAAGTTTTTCGGGAAATCAAAGCCGAACATTTTTCCAAGTCCGATTGCCATATCAGAGTACCCTGAGAAATCGAAATAAATTTGCAGGGTATAGGCGATAATACCAATCCATGCCGTTCCAACACTCATTTCAGATGGTGGTAAGGCAAAGATTTTATCAGCGACAAATCCAACTTGGTTAGCGATTAATATCTTTTTTGCTAGTCCGAGAACGAAAATTTGAATACCTTCTGTGAATCGTTCAAAAGAATGGATGCGCGTTTTAATTTGCTCAGCGACGATATTGTAACGAACAATTGGTCCGGCAATAAGCTGAGGGAAAATAGAGATATATAGCGCTAAGTTAAGTGGATTTTTTTGAACATCCCCATCTTTACGGTATATATCGATGACATAGGACATCGCTTGGAATGTATAAAATGAAATTCCAATTGGTAGTGGAATAGGTTCCACATGAATAGATAAGTGCAATATGTTGTTTAAAATGTCTGTGAAAAATGAAATATACTTAAAATAAGAAAGTAATAGTATATTTCCGACTACAGCCATAATTAAAAATGTGACTTTCATATTTTTTCGTTTATCATAATGATGCACGAGTAGGCCGAAGCAGTAGTTTAATACGATGGAAAAGAGCATTAAAAGAACGAAACGTGGTTCGCCCCATGCATAGAAAATTAAACTAAATGCAAGTAATACGAAATTACGTAGCTCGGCACGCACTATAAAATAGAGAAATAATACGAGAGGTAAAAAGATAAACAAGAAAATCGAACTACTAAATACCAAAGGACTCTCCTCACTTTTTCGAAATACATTTCGTAAAAAAACGACATATCTATTATATATTCTTTTTTATAATAGTGCCTTTAATATTTTAGCATGTTAATAATTCGATTAAAATAATTATTCTATATAATAGAAGAAAAGCGGTATGGAATCCTTTTGACACCCACTATCTGGATAAGATAAGATGAATAAGGTGTGATTTGTTTAGAAGGGAAGAGATGGTGTGTTATTTAACTCGTTTGAGTTTATTTTTTTATTTTTACCGATAGCATTTCTTTTATATTTTTTATTAAATAAATTTGGACAAACTACTTTAGCAAAAGCTTGGCTTGTGGCAGCATCTTTATTTTTCTATAGTTATTGGAACATAAAGTATTTGCCGCTTATGTTAGTATCGCTCATTGTGAACTACTTTATCGGAATGAGGCTCGTGAAGCATAAGAGTAAACTTCTTTTAACAGTAGGCTTACTATTTAATATAGGAATGCTTAGTTATTTCAAGTACTATGATTTCTTTTTGCAAAATGTAAATTCGTTATTTGGAACTCATTTTACATTATTATCATTAACGTTACCGCTTGCGATTAGTTTCTATACATTCCAAAAGATTGCGTTTTTAGTAGATACATATCGCGGGGAAACGGAGGCATGTCATTTTCTTGATTACGCTCTGTTTGTAACATTTTTCCCGCAACTTATTGCAGGACCAATTGTACACCATGCGCAAATTATGCCGCAATTTGCGGATCGTAGTAAAAAGCGTTGGCAATCAAATTATATCGTTCTCGGTATTTTTGTATTTGCCATCGGTATTTTCAAGAAAGTAGGGATTGCAGACGTTTTATCTCCTGTCGTACGGGAAGGGTTTGATGTACAGCAGTCGCTAACCTTTGTTGAAGCTTGGCTTTCATCATTAGCGTTTACATTTCAGTTATACTTTGATTTCAGTGGATATAGCGATATGGCAATTGGAATTGCGTTAATGTTCAACATTAAATTGCCTCAAAACTTTAACTCACCTTATAAAGCGGTGAGTATACAAGACTTTTGGCATCGTTGGCATATGACATTAAGCCAGTTTTTAACGAAATATGTGTATATTTCTCTTGGAGGAAATCGAAAAGGTATTACGCGTACATACGTCAATATTATGATTGTCTTCTTAATAAGTGGACTTTGGCATGGGGCTGGTTGGACATTTATTTTCTGGGGATTTCTGCACGGATTAGCTTCTGTCGTTCATCGTTTGTGGAACAAAGCAGGAGGGCGCATGCCGGCCTGGGCGGGATGGCTCGTGACGTTTTTCTTCATTAATATAACGTGGGTATTCTTTAGAGCAACATCGATGCATGATGCGGTGAAAGTGTTAAAAGGAATGTTTGGATTTAATGGATTCGAACTAGCCAATAGCGTATTCCCGGTATTTGTTATTGAGAAGCTACAATTTTTAAAAGGGTACGGTGTTTCATTTACTGAAGCATACCATGTTTCATTATTAAATACGGAAATAGTAGCGTATATTTTCGGAGCATTATGTATTAGTTTCTTCTTAAAAAATTCAATTCAGTTAAAAGACTCATTCCGTCCGACAGTATGGACGGCGTTATTTACTGCAATATTACTTGTGTATAGTGTATTGCATTTAACGAGTATTAGTGAGTTTTTATACTTTAATTTCTAGGTGGAGAATATGAAAAACAAACAGTGGCTTATTTTCGTTTTTGTATGTGTTTTTGTTCCACTTGCAGGTGTTGGAATATTTAATGGCTATGCAGATTCACTTTGGTTATTCTCTCATAAAAATAAGTGGAATAATGTTCAGTTTGGGTTTAATGAGAGACAACAAAAAACGAATTATATAACATATCGTCCGTTTACTTATGATGGCGTTATACTTGGAAGTAGTAGAACAACGTTTATCAATGAGAATGATTTTACTGGATTAAACGCATTTAATTATGCGGTAAGTAGTACAGATCCGCGTGAGTACGATGCGTACATTGAATATGCAAAAGAGAGAAAAGGTAGTGAATTATCTTCTATTGTGATTGGTTTAGATTTCCTTGGAACGAACAAAAATAGAGAAATCGGTTTTGAAAAGCCAGAAGTATATATTAATGAGGCACAAAGCTTACTATATCCAATTAAATCGTATGTGAGTATGGATGGGATTACATATTCCCGAAATACAATTCAAAACTCCATTCATCACAATAAGACTATTGATGTATATAATCGCGATAACATAAAATCGATGCGTGAGTATACGAAAGAAGAGCGTGACACACAAATTGCCGCGCAAGTAGATAAATTTAGTAGAGAGATTTATGGCGGGAATTATGAGTATCAAAATATGAAGGAAATATTAGGAACTGTAAAATCTCATAATCCGAATACAAAGTTTTATATTTTTACAACTCCTGTTTCAGAGCCGTTGTTCCGTGCGATGATTCAATCAGGGCGTTGGGAAGATTATAAAAGGTGGCTCCATGATGCTGTCGATGTATTTGGAGAAGTGCATCATTTCATGTATTTAAATTCAGTAACAAAGAACTTAGATAATTATATGGATGGACATCATTTCAGGCCAGAAGTCGGAAAGATAATTGCACATAAAGTTGTAAATGAAGAAGATCGTAATGTGCCGAAAGATTTTGGGATTGTTATTACGAAGGATAATATTGATGAGGTGCTGGAGCAGATTCATGCATCGTTTCAATAGAAAGAAATAGTTTTGTTTCAAAGATCGAATCTTCATGTGATTCGATCTTTTTTAGTAGTCCACAAAAAATTTAATTAAGCGAGAAAAAGCAATTATGACTGGAGTAGAAAGAAGCAGCATCCAAATAGATGCTGCTTCTTTCTATTCTATTTCTAAATCAACAATTAAGTAGGCAAGTATAACGATGAAAAAAATGCTAACAGATGGCGCTGTTAATACGTGACCAGACATAAAGCCAATGCCAAGTGATAGGATGAGTGTACTAGATAATAGCATATATTTTACAGTTATAATTTTCTTAAAGTTTGTGATCATACGGATGAACAGTTTAATACCGAAGTATAGAAGTGGTATTAAGTAAATAAGGAAACCGATAATTCCAAAGGCGAAAAATAGGTCATGGAAGTCCATTTCAATTAATTTAATTTTAACTGTGTAGTTACCAGCGTAACCCATTCCAAAAAGTTTTTGTGAGAGCGGTGCTTCTTTATAGTATTGTTTGTATACTTTTAAGAATTTGTCCCGATCACTATAAATTAAACTCTTCACTTCAGAGTCTGTTAGTTCACCTTTTGCGTGTTTTTTTGCATCCTCTGGATTTTCTTTAATTACTTTTCCTTCTTTTTTATCCTGTTCTTCTTGTACTGATTTTTTGTATTCGTATATTTGCATGTGGATTCCCATATTTTTTGCGATAGGAGTATGCGGTGTAAGAACAATTAAACCTCCTAGTACAACTGCTGCAACGATGGTGTTTACAAGATATGTGAATCCTTTTTTTTCTTTTTTACGGTTTATCATATATTCAATGAACGAGAAGAAAAGTGCTACGCCTAATGTTAGCACAATTGCACCATATCCAACTTTTGTTCCGACCATAATACTTGCATACATCGCAAGTATTGTTGGAATCCAGTAATATATTTTCGAGAAAGAAGTTGTTTTATAAATCGAATATAAGACAACGATTGGGAACATAATCGCGAAGAGAGCACTTAAATCATTTCCAGCAAAGAACCAACCTCTCGAGCCAATTTTTGAGTGAGGATAGCTTGGGAAATCAGTGCCAGTTTGCATTGCGATAATCATTGTGATGCTTAAAATTAAAGTTGCATATAAGAAATATGTAATGATTTTATGAAACACATATTCTTTATTTTTTAGCTCTTTAAAGACGATAATATATCCAAACAGTAGCACAATTGGATATATGCTCTTTAAAATAAATTTAACTTCTTCTCCAAATGAAACTGGAGATTTAACCATCATATTATTTACAAGACCGATTGCCAGTGCAATGCCGAGTAAACATAAATAGAGAATGTACTTTTTCGCGCCTTGTTGTTTATGATGAAGAAGTAGATAACCTAATGCAAGAAGCATAAAGGCGAAACGGACTACGATTCCGACTGTTGCGCTCATGTGTAATATATAGATTGAAAAAGACGTTAATAAATCTAAAATTGGTTGAAACACGATGAATAGCAGTAGGAAATGCGGGAAGTAGTTATCCGTCTGTTTTAACTTAGTAACCATATGTTCCTCCATTTCTTCATTCCTTTATTTCAGCACCCCTCTATATAATAGGAAGGGGAATGAATTTCTATATTTAATTTTTATATCAGACTTAAGAATACACCATTTCATTGTAATGGTAAATAGATGAAGAGCCGGGATAAACCGACTTTAATTTCTATATTTTTCAACGAAATTGTATGTTTTATGCAAGGTGATATACAAATTACGAGATTATTAGACAGAAAATTAAGAAAAAAGAAGGGTTTTTCACATCCTTTCTATAATTATATAAGTATAATCTTTGTGTAGAAAAGAGGGGTATATATAATGGAAGTAACAAGTAAAACAGAATCTGTCATTGTGAAATATGAAGGGCACGTTGCAACGGTTATGGTCAATCGCCCAGAGGTGTTAAATGCATTAGATGAGCCAACGTTAAAAGAGTTATTACAAAAACTGAAAGAAGTAGCGGAGAGTTCTGCACACATTGTTGTGTTATGCGGGAACGGCCGTGGTTTTTCTGCGGGTGGAGATATTAAATCGATGCTTTCAAGTAATGATGAAAGCAAGTTTGATGGAATTATGAATACTATCTCTGAAGTCGTTGTGACTTTATATACGATGCCAAAGCTCGTTATTAGTGCGATTCATGGACCAACTGCTGGTCTTGGATTAAGTATTGCGTTAACAGCTGACTATGTGATGGCAGATATTTCATCCATTATTGCGATGAACTTTATTGGAATCGCTTTAATTCCAGATGGCGGCGGCCATTTCTTCCTTCAAAAGCGCGTTGGTGAAAATATGACGAAGCAAATTATTTGGGAAGGAAAGAAATTATCAGCGAGCGAAGCGCTTGATATCGGCTTAATTGATGAAGTAATTGGCGAGGATTTCCAAACAGCTGTGAAGCAAAAGATTAGTGAATGGTCACAAAAACCGATTAAAGCGATGATTCAAACGAAACAAATTTTATGTGAAGTAAATCGCTCCAATTTAGAACAAACATTGCAGCTTGAAAAACGCGGTCAATATGCGATGAGACAAACTGCGGATCATAAAGAAGGTATTGCTGCATTTTTAGAAAAACGTTTGCCGGCATTTAAAGGAGAATAAAGTGTAGTAATAGTTTTACTAACGGTTAATTTAAGGTAAAGGGGAGAAAGTGCTAACACATTTTAGTATAATTGTGTTAGCACTTTTTTTAGGAGTAATACATGAAGAAAATTATTGGTGTTATCGTTATTATTTTACTTACTTATTATGCTTTGCATAGTACACCATCTCTTGCGGTACGAACTGCACTATTCTTTGAAGGGCATCCAATTGTTGCTTTCTCAGGTGAAGTGGAGAAAGAACGGGATGTGAAAAAAGAGGCGATTCCTGATGAGTACCAAACCTTATATGGCGATAAGAAAGAAGAACCAGAGCATTATTTCTTTCCGGCAGTAAGGGCACACGGATCAGGAATTGATATGTTAAGTGCTTGTGTGAAAAAAGAGTGGTTATTTTATAAGGCAGAGCTCGGCTGTTATTAAACATAGGAGGGTGGATGATGTCAGTATATAACAAGTTAGTAAGAGATCGTGTTCCAGAGAAGATTTTAATGTCTGGAAAAACATATACAGCACAAAAATTAACAGGACAAGCATACATACAAGCTTTAGCGAAAATTGGAACAGAAGAAATTCGTGAATTTGCTTCTATGAAAGAGCGTGAACATGCGCTTGATTCTCTTGCGGATGCACTGGAAGTAATCATCTCATTAGCGCGTGCAGAAGGTGCGACAATTGAAGATGTAGAACGTCTTCGTAAGCAAAAAGAGATAGAGCGCGGTGGGTTTGAAAGAGGTATTTACTTGTTGGATGTTTCAGAAGAATAGATTTGTAGGAAAAGCATAGCGTTACTCATTAACGCTATGCTTTTTTGTTGCAATTAAGCTAATAATGAAGAAGATAGCTGTTAATACCCAGCCAGTTGTAATAGAAGTAGTAGTATGAACTGCATAAGAAAATTGTAAACAAAGTAATGATGCTAGAAACCAAATGAGTGCAATGTGTACATATTTTTTTGATATATTCATATTGTATAACTCCTTTTATATACTAAAATGAATTTTACTATAATTTAGAAAATTAAGCTATATGAGTAGAGGATTTATAGTAAATTCGGTATACTAAATAATAGGAAAAATGAGGAGGAAATGACAATGGCACATCATACGAAAGAAACGATGGAATTGATTAAGGAGCTTGTCTCTATTCCAAGTCCGTCTGGAAATACAGAGAAAATCATTCGTTTTATTGAAAACTATGTAAGTGAGTGGAATGTAGAAACGAAGCGTAACAATAAAGGCGCTCTTATTTTAACGGTAAAAGGGAAAAATGATGCACAGCACCGTTTATTAACAGCACACGTTGATACGTTAGGTGCGATGGTAAAAGAAATTAAGCCAGATGGTCGTCTCAGTCTTTCTATGATTGGCGGATTTCGCTGGAACTCTGTAGAAGGAGAATATTGTGAAATTGAAACATCAAGCGGTAAGACGTATACAGGAACGATTTTAATGCATCAAACATCTGTGCATGTATATAAAGATGCAGGTGAAGCGAAACGTGATGAGAAAAATATCGAGGTTCGTATTGATGAGCGCGTATTTTCAGCTGATGAAGTACGTGAATTAGGAATTGAAGTAGGAGACTTCGTTTCATTTGATCCGCGCGTTCAAATTACAGAGAGTGGATACATAAAATCACGTCATTTAGATGACAAAGTAAGTGTTGCGATTCTATTAAAATTAATTAAGCGATTACAAGATGAAAACGTAACATTACCATATACAACTCATTTCTTAATTTCTAACAATGAAGAGATTGGATACGGTGGTAACTCTAACATTCCAGAAGAAACGGTTGAATATTTAGCGGTTGATATGGGAGCGCTAGGTGATGGACAAGCATCTGACGAGTATACAGTATCTATTTGTGCAAAAGACTCTAGTGGTCCGTATCATTATGCACTACGTAAACATTTAGTAGAGCTTGCGAAAACGAACAATATTGAATATAAAGTAGATATTTATCCGTACTATGGATCGGATGCATCAGCTGCAATTCGCGCTGGATTTGATGTGAAACATGCATTAATTGGAGCAGGTATTGATTCTTCTCATGCATTTGAGCGTACACATGAAAGTTCGATTGCTCATACAGAAGCACTTGTTTATGCATATGTATTATCAGAGATGATTGCAGAATAAGAAAAGAAATAGGCTACCTCTAGTAGCCTATTTTTTGTGTGCAGAGAAATCGACTTTATTTAACAAAGAGTAAATTAATTGTAATTTATTTTACAATATTAAGAAATTAGGTTTACTACATAATTCGAGTATTATAAAATAATAGAGGCGCACTAATTTTTTTTGTTCGAATTTGCAGGGATTTATATATTAAGATTACGCGTTATTAAAAGATGATTGTCGAGAGGAGTATTATTTTTTATGAAGTATCGTGCAGTCGCGGCAGGTATTTTAGCCGCAAGTTTATTATCGTCTCCAGTAAGTAGTTTCGCAGCAGCGAAGAAGTTTTCGGATGTTCCTTCATGGGCGCAACAATCAGTTGATTATTTAGTAGGAAAAAAGGCGCTTGATGGAAAGCCAGATGGAACGTTTTCTCCATCTGAAGCAGTAGATAGAGGATCAGCTGCAAAAATTTTAGCAGTCGTTCTTGGTTTACCAATTGATCCAAAAGCAAAGCCATCTTTTAAAGATGCACAAAACCATTGGGCAGCTCCGTACATTGCTGCAGTGGAAAAAGCAGGTGTAATTAGTGGAGATGGTACTGGTAAATTTAATCCATCAAGCAAAATTAACCGTGCATCTATGGCATCTATGTTAGTACAAGCATACTCATTAGATAAGAAAATTATTGGAGAACTTCCAACACAGTTTAAAGATTTGGAACCTCATTGGGGTAAGAAACAAGCTAATATTTTAGTAGCTTTAGAGATTTCTAAAGGTACGGGAAATGGCTGGGAGCCTGAAGGAACTGTAACTCGTGCAGAAGCAGCTCAGTTTATTGCGATGGCTGATCAAAATAAAACAGATACATCAAAAAGAATGTATATGAACAGAAACTTTATTACATATCATCAACCATCATTATCATCTGGTATTACTGATGTTCAGCATAAGCCACAAATGGTTGTAGTGAAAGAACAAAGAGCAGACGGCTGGTTAAAAATTGTAACAAGTAAAGGTGAGAAGTGGACACCTCTAACAGAAAAAACAGAAACGATTAATGAAGGATTTACTACTTATGAAACAGCTTCACATAGTTCTAAAGTGCTAGGTACATATAATGCACAAACAGTAACGGTTATGGAAGAGAGTGGAAGCTGGATTCGTATCCGCGTAGGCGCTGGTTTCCAATGGGTTGATAAAAATCAATTAAACCCAGTAAAACAAGAGAACTTCTTAGAAGGTAAAGCAATTATTATTGATCCAGGTCACGGTGGAATTGACTCGGGTAATGTTGGTTATTACGAGAAAGAAAGTCAAATCGTATTAGATACATCTTTACGATTACAAAAACTATTTGAGAAAAAGACACCATTTACTGTTAAGTTAACACGTACGAACGATACACGCCCAGGAGTAGATGCTAGTGATTCTTTAAGAAAAAGAGTAGAATTTGCTAATGAAAATAAGGGTGATATTTTCGTAAGTATTCACGGTAACGGTTCGGATGAAAAAAATGGACACGGTACAGAAACATTCTATTATGCAGCAGCACCGACAAGATCAACGAATCCACATACGGAAGACAGTCGCTTATTAGCAGAAAAAATTCAAAAACGCCTTGTAGCAGCACTTGGGACATATGACCGTGGTGTGAAAAAGGATAATTGGTACGTAATAAAATATAATACAATGCCAGCTGTATTAGCAGAATTAGCATTTGTAGATAATAAGAATGATGCAAATAAAATCGCTACACCAGCACAGAAACAAAGTGCAGCAGAAGCAATTTATCAAGGTATTTTAGACTATTACGAAGCAAAGGGTAATAACGTATCTTCTTTCCGTTAATACATTAAAAGAGATTGCCAATAGGCAGTCTCTTTTATTTATTAACGTTTCTCTTTATTTCAGGCATGTGATATCATTTAATTTTATATAAGAAAGTATTGTAATTATAACGATATAGAGGATGATCATAGATTGAATAATCATAGGAAAACACCTGCATGTATATATACGTATGCATTTCGTGAGGAGGAGCGTGCTTTATGTTACTTGGAAATGCGCTCGTTCTTTGGAATGGAGTCCCACGTTAATATTTTGAAAAGTGATGTCAAAATTGACCCGAGTAGAAGTCCTTTTATGAAAGAGCGCGTTGAGGTTATGTATGAAGGAGACGACTTAGAAAGTATTTTGGAACAAGTAGAACAAATTGATTTGGCGGGGGCGACGTTCAAAGTTATCTTCGTTAAAATTAATGACCTTGTTGGAGAGAATAAAATTGAATATGGAGAAAGACGTCTGATAGAGCGAGACCTCGGCATGCATATTGAAGGAGAAGCGGATGTTCGTAATCCAGAGCGTGTATTCGGGATTGTTCCTCTTGGAGGACGCTGGTATTTCGGGCACTATGTAGAAAGTGAACCAGTTTGGTATCACCACATAAAAAAACCACGTAGCTATTCGACATCTCTTAGCACACGCGTTGCAAGATCCGTTGCAAATATTGCGGTGCCAAATCCAGAGGGAGTAAGAGCGATTGATCCGTGCTGCGGCATTGGAACGGTTGTAGTAGAAGCTCTTTCGATGGGAATTAACATCGTTGGTAGAGATATAAGCCCGCTCGTTGCGATTGGAGCGAGAGAAAATATTGCACACTTCGGATTCGATGGGACGATAACGAAAGGCCCGATCGAGGAGATTACGGATAATTACGACGTCGCAATTATCGACATGCCATATGACTTATTTACGCACGCAACACCAGAAAATCAGCTCTCCATTCTTTCAAGCGCGCGCCGCATTGCTAAAAAGGTAGTCGTTGTTACAATGGAAACAATGGACGATATGATTCATGAAGCAGGATTTGAAATTACAGATCGCTGCACTACAAAAAAAGGAACATTTTCTAGACAAATTCTTGTTTGTGAATAAGGAAGAAAGGTCACCCGTTTGGGTGACCTTTTTTTGCTTTGTATGAATGTGTGATTGGTTGGTGGAATGGAGGAGGGATTTGGCGAAATTTGTCGGTAAGTCGATATTCCATGTCGAATCGCCGATATATTTAAAAAATCGCCGATATATTGTGTGAAATCGCTGATATATTCCGAGAATCGTCGATATCGTTACATTAGTATATTACTGTTCTTTTAATTTCTTTTGTTGTGCAAGTAGTAAATTGCGCAAGATGTGTCCGCGGTAACTTTCTAGTTTGCGTCCTTCATGATAGCGCACGCCTAATTTCTTTAGTTCGGCTACGTACCAGCCTTTTGTTCCGTAATACATGAGATCACTTCCTTTTTGCTTTTGAACAGTATATGTTGGGGGTGGAAGTAACTTTCCATTGAAAATAATAAGACCGGTTGTATCAAGGTGTTCCATAAAATAGCTTCAAGACCGTGTATAAAAAAATAGACAGTAGTGTATGTTTTTTTTAACAATGTATACAAATTTATACCCTATGCGTTGGCATGATATTTGCAATAAAAAGAGTATCAACATATAGGGGAGAGATGGAAATGAAGGTTAGTAAAGTGTATACAACAATTGATGCACACGTAGCTGGGGAACCACTTCGAATTATTACAGGAGGCGTGCCAGAAATAAAGGGAGAAACGCAGCTAGAAAGACGGGCATACTGCATGGAACATTTGGATCATCTTCGCGAGGTTCTTATGTATGAACCGAGAGGACATCACGGTATGTACGGTTGTATCATTACTCCGCCTGCGAGTGCTCACGCTGATTTTGGTGTGTTATTTATGCACAATGAAGGATGGAGTACGATGTGTGGACACGGCATTATCGCTGTTATTACAGTCGGAATTGAAACTGGTATGTTTGAAACAAAACAAAAGTTTATTATTGATAGCCCTGCTGGGGAAGTCATTGCGTACGCAACATATAGGGGGAGTGAAGTAGAGTCCGTATCATTTGAAAACGTTCCTTCATTTGTATACAAAAAAGACGTTCCTATTAAAATAGATAACTATGAGTTTCAAGTAGATATCGCATTTGGCGGAGCTTTTTACGCTGTTGTGGATAGTAAAGAATTGGGTTTGAAAGTTGATTTTAAAGACTTAGCTGCTATTCAAACGTGGGGCGGTAAAATTAAGCGCTACATTGAGAGTCAGATGGAAGTGAAGCATCCACTTGAAGAAGGGTTAAAAGGAATATACGGCGTTATTTTCTCAGATGAACCGAAAGGGGAAGACGCAACGTTACGAAATGTAACAATCTTCGCTGATGGGCAAGTAGACCGTTCTCCTTGCGGCACAGGAACTTCCGCAAGAATCGCAACTCTTTTTGAAAAAGGCGCTCTGCAAAAAGGAGAAATTTTCGTCCACGAATGTATTACTGACGGGAAATTTGAAGGGGAAGTATTGTCGGTAACAGCGGTACATACATATGAAGCTGTCGTTCCGAAAGTAACGGGGAATGCATTTATTACAGGATTTCATCAGTTCGTTGTAGACCCGAGAGATGATTTGAATCGGGGATTTTTGTTAGGATAGAAGAAGACCTGCGGTAGTATGTCAACTTAGAAATAACAAAGTTTAAAGTTGTCAAAGGTCAATTTGTTTAAAAAAGGCATCACAAAACTAAACCAGTAACGAATGTAATTTACTGGAAAATAATGAAAGGTAGCGATGACAAAATTTTATGTCATTCTTTCACACACCTTCCAGGCGTAAAAAGTTGGTGGCTACGTAGTAGCGCATCCACCAATCGCACAAATTTTCTTGCGGTTAGAACGAGTGCACGTTTGTGTTGATGTTTTGGTACTTCATTATATTTTTTCACGTAATACTCTTGATAATCTGATACATGCTTTCTTACTGAATTGGCGGCTTCAACTAAGTAATAACGCAAGTAATGATTACCTGTACGGGATAATGAAGTATCTTCGGCTGTAAAACGACCGGATTGGTGCTTTCGCCAGTATAATCCAGCGTATTTGGCTATTTTTGTTTCATCGTCAAATCTTTCGATTTGGCCAATTTCAGCAATGATACCGGCAGCGAAAACAGGGCCTACTCCAGGAATAGATTCAAGTGTTTGGGTCAAACCAGCCATGATTTTTTTAATAGACTTTTCTAATTCCTTGATTTGCTGTTGAAACGTACGAATGACTGCGATGGATGTACCTAAGATGACATCTATTGAATCTTCTACAACCTTATCCAAGCGATAAGAAACTTTCACAGCTTTGTGAATGGATGCTGCTACGCATTTTGGATCACCAAAACGGTTTCGACTTTTTTTCTGTAGGAACTCAGCGAGTTCTTCTAAAGGCATATTAGCGAGTTCCTCTAAGCTGAATTTTTCAAGAAATAGTTCTGTCATGGCGCTACCGAATACGGAAGTATCCACCTCTTGTGAAAATGTATTACATTTAAAACTTAGGTGTTGAAGAAAGTGTTGTTTTTCTTTCGTTAACATTTTGACAAGTTGGTATCGTGATCGAGTTAATTGCTGCAGTGCCACGTACTGGCTTTCTTTTACGATAGACATTTGATTACGGCCAAATCGTAAGTAATCAGCAATGACAAAGGCATCAATCTCATCGGTTTTATTCATGTCAGAATAACTTTTCTTAAAATTTGCGACTTGCTTTGGGTTTAGGAGAAATACTTTTGCTCCAAAACGCTGTAAATCTATATCATGGTGAAGAAACATAGAAGGATGAAAGCTGTAAACAGAGGTGGATTCTAGACCAATCTTAAGGATGTCGACCTCTTTACCTGCAACACACTGTAATAATTTTTCTTTGAGTGTAGTAGCTCCCGGTAGGTCATTACTGACCGAAAAAGAATCCAGTTTTTCTCCATCACCATTTAAAAAGCAAACTTTCATATCAAACGAACTTACATCTAAACCAACAAATAATCTCATGTAAGAGACCTCCCTTCTATATTAGAATCATTTCTTGGACGTCTCGAGATATCTCTAGTGTGTACGCCGACCAACAACCTCGTGTATGAGAGCTAGTCCTGAATCGAAAGCCGCCCTAGAGCTACTATCATCTAGGTTCGAGGGTCAGGCTGCTCAGCCTGCGAGTAGGGAGTCCCGCACGTTCACTGAGAAACACTCTTCAAATGTGGTAAATCCACAGGAGGTGAAAGAATTGTCCCAAATGATCCTAAAATCATTATCTAGAAATATCTTGGGACGTCCAAGTATTTTTATTTATAGGGCTCTTATTAAGAAGAAAATCTAAGCCTGTAATAGGGCTTAAATATTAATATACGAGGAGGTGATAATATGGACTTTTTGTTTGATCTTGTAAAAGAGTTTGTCAAAGCAACTGTGCGCGAAGTTTCAGCGTATTTTTTGCAGAAGCAATTTCTGGATAAGGACAACAAAAAACCCACTCCGCGCCGTAGGAAGCAAAAGGGTGGGTTCGCAAAAAATAATAACGTATAATAACCACTACCCTATACGGTAGCAGTTAAGGAAGAGATGTTAGCGCATCTCTTCTTTTATTATATGCCATTTTAGTGGATGTCATACTTATATAGTACTCTACCGAAAATATATCATATTCCTATTTTGGGGTCAATTTGATTGCATGATTGAAAAGGTGTAGTCTTATTCCTTTTCAAACTGAAAAATATCTCGATTAATAAGTTGTTGGAGATACCTATCCATTTCAGCCGCAGAAACTTTTCTTTCATTTTTAAACCACCATGCGCTTAATGAGGTGATTGCCCCTGAATAAAATTCAATGATTAAATCATTTGGCATCGTATGGTTTTTACAAAGTTGATTTAACACTTCTATTTCTTGTTTTCTCGTTTCGTGACTTAAATACTGTGTCCGGTTAATAAATTGTTCATCAGACATTTGCGTCTCTAATATTTTACCGAGTTCTTCATGGTGTAGAAATTGTTCCATTACTTGAAATGGTTTACTTAATCGATCTGAAACGGGTATTTCAGCAATCATCTTGCTGTATCGTTTAAATCCAAAGGCTAATAAAGCATCTTTATCTTCAAAGTGTTTATAAAAGGTTGTTCGGTGTACCATCGCGCGATCACATATTTGGTTAATCGTGATGGTACTATATTTCTGTTTTGATTGCGTCATTAATTCAAATAAGGAATCCCATAGTAATTTATGTGTACGTCTAATACGTAAATCAATTTGTTTTTCATTATCGTTCATCTACAATTCTCCTTTTTTGTAGATTAAATATACAGTGGCTGAAAATTGATTCTCCCTTTTTAATCTACATATGTATATTATATTACATGTGTTCGGGTTTATTTAAAGCTTTTTAAGTAAGAAACAGGAGGAGAATCTGTAAATGAATATGACAACTAAGAGCCCTGCAAGTGGCAAAGTTGATACTTCTAATATGAAACATACCCCCATTTTAATTGCATTACTTTTAGGGGCAATGGTTGCATTATTAAACGAAACGTTACTTGGTAATGCGTTAACAGTATTAATGAAAGAATTCGGTGTAACAGCTTCAACGATTCAATGGCTTTCTACAGCATACATGTTGGTGGTTGGGGTTTTAGTCCCAATTACAGCGTTACTTCAGCAATGGCTTACAACGAGACAAATGTTTTTAATCGCTATGGTAACGTTTTTAACTGGTACATTAATTGCGGGATTTGCACCGACATTTTCTGTTTTATTAATTGGCCGTATCGTCCAAGCGGTAGCGACAGGGTTGATTTCACCGTTATTAATGAATACGATTCTAATTATTTGTCCACCTGAAAAACGTGGTGCCACAATGGGATTAATTGCACTTGTGATGATGGCAGCTCCAGCAATTGGTCCTACATTATCTGGAGTAATCGTCGACTCATTAAATTGGCGCTGGTTATTCTATATCGTTATTCCTATCGTGATCATTTCAATTATGATTGGGATGAAGTACATTCAAAATGTTTCAGAGTTAACAAGACCAAAAGTAGATTATCCATCTATCCTTTTATCGACATTAGGATTTGGCGGGCTTGTATATAGCTTTAGTGCATCAGGTGATTTAGGATGGTCCGATGCGAAAGTATATGGCGCTTTAATTGTTGGGCTTATATCATTATGTATTTTTGTCGTTCGACAATTAAAAATTGAGAATCCAATTTTAGAATTACGCGCATTTAAAGTTCCGATGTTTACATTATCAGTTGGATTAATTGTCATTGTGATGATGTCGTTATTTTCAACGATGACTTTATTACCGATGTTCTTGCAAACAGTTTTACTCGTTACAGCTTTTAAATCAGGAATTATCATGCTTCCGGGAAGTATGATTAGCGCTATAATGGGACCAATTGCAGGTAAACTATTTGATAAATTTAGTCCGAAAGTTATTATCGTTCCCGGCATTATGTTAGTAGGGATTGCAATGTTCTTATTTAAAGGCATTACACCTGACACATCAATGTTACAAATTATTATTATGCACAGCGTATTAATGGTTGGACTCATGTTTGTCATGACAGCACAAACATACGGTTTAAATCAATTAACACCAGACCTATATCCGCACGGAACAGCGTTGTTTAATACTCTGCAGCAAGTAGCTGGCGCAATTGGTACGGCTATCTTTATTTCAAAAATGTCTTCAGGAACAACTCAGTATATGGAAAGCTCCGCAAACCCAATGGACCCAGTAGAGAAGTTAAATGGTTTAACGTCAGGATTCCAAGGTGCATTTGCACTTGGATTAATCTTTATCATCGTTGCTTTTATCGTATCGTTGTTCTTAAAAGAAGAGAAAAAGGGAGTAGAAGTAAAGGGAGTTTTACAGAACGAAAATTAAGGTTTATATAAAAAGACATCTTTATGATTAAAGATGTCTTTTACATTTCCTCCGTAACATCATACCTTAGCAACTCTTCCTGATTATAAAACCTCTCAAAAATAAGCCCCATTACATAGAAGAATACTAGCCCAAAGCAAATATGAATGAGTGTAAAAGTAGCTCCAAATGAAGAAAATTCATACACGAGAATTGGCAATTTCGCAGTTGTCCAAACGCCTAAGAAAAATACGATGTACCGAATGCTTGCACCTTTTTTTAATAATAGTGCTGCAATTGGGAAGGCGACGTAGAGAGGACCAGCTGCAATGCCTCCTAATAATAGAGAAAATAAGATTCCGTATATACCTGATTTTTCACCCATATATTTCATGAGCGTTTCTTTTTTCACCCACTGATCAAGTAGCCCTACAAATAGTAAGACAGGGGGGAGGAGAAACAGCATATCTAAAATGCTATTCCCTGTTAGTTGTAATGCACTCCACCCTAAAGATTGATTTATAAAAGTTAATACAAAGAGCCCGAGTAGTAAGACGAAAAAGAAGCGATATCTTTTTAATTCTTTCATACCATCACCATCCAAATGATATAGGAGAATAGAAGAGACATGAGCAAAGCGGCTGCATTACGTGCGTAAGCAAAGCTTCGCCCAAATATCTTTTGTTCCATCGGTAAAGTTGTAAGTCCTACTGACATGAGTGTAGATATAAGTGCCGCAACTTGAGGTAGGCCTGCACCGTGTTGGACTAATGTATTTCCAAGAGGGAATACGACAAAGCTTGGAATAAGTGCAACGGAGCCGAGTATTGCTGAATACATAATACCTAACAATCCGGACTGTTCTCCAATGATAGAAGAAATAAAGGACGGCGTTAATATAGAAAGCGATAAGCCAACGAAAAGCATGATGGAGAGCATCGCAGGGAGAAGGTTACGAAACATTTTCCACGACTTCATTAGAGCATCTTTCGTTTTCTTGCGGTCCTTCATAAAAGAAATCCCAGTAAGAATAATGGCTAACGTGTAAAGAATCACGCCGTTAATCATGATCGGATTCCTGTAAGTCTTTATATTTACCTAAGAAAAAGGATAAGTTCTTCATTTTTTCTTCAATATCCATTTGAAAATCCGCCAGTTGTTCCTTTCCAGCAGGCGTAATTTTGTACATCTTTCTCGGTTTGTCTTGATGATCTGTGCTTACATAAGATTCAATTGCACCTTCGTTTTCTAATTTCTTTAACGTGCGATATAAAATGGCGCTATCGATTGGATTGACGGGAAGTTCTTCCTCGCACTTTTGCAGTAATTGCCCGCCGTAGTTATCGCCCTCAGCTAAAAATAACAAAAGAAATGCACCTGTATGTCTTCCTGTATGTTTCATGGGTTTTCCTCCTAGAATGAATTAGGATTTATACTGTTAATGACAGTATACTGTTGTTAACAGTATATGGTGCATGAAGTGTTATGTCAATTTCAAAATGTACGAATTTCGAGGGAGAAGATAACAAAAACATTGTTTTTTTAGCGCTGGGAAACGACGGATAGGGAGGGGCTGTACATCCAAAAACATAAAAAAAAGACACTCTCAAGAGTGCCTCCCCTTAGCAGCCGAATCCGCCGCCCCAACAGCTAGCGCCAACGATGATTAATAAGATAAAGAGTACAACAAGTAAAGCGAAACCGCCGCCGAAACCGCAGCCTCCACCACAACTACCGCCATAGCCCATATTAACTCCTCCTTCCATAAAGACCATTAATTAATGGATTTAATTCACTTTATGTTTTTACGGATAATCTTGAGCAGGTCCTTTTGAAAAATAAAGGTGCTTAGATTTTAAGAGAGTTGACGATCTTATTTTTGTCACCGTTATTCCGCTGATGACATATTCTATTTTATTCTGTGTATTGGGGGAAGGAGGATCTTTATGGCTAATTCTGAAATGATTTTACGTTTACTTACAGATTTAAAGATTGAACAGCAAGCTTTAAAAGAACAGCTGGAAAAAATGCAAACAGCTGTGAATACTCTTGAAGAAAAATCATTGATTGTGGAAGAAAAACCAAAGACTATTGAAGAAAAACCAGCTGTTGCTGCTGCAAAGCAAAGAGCTCATTCTGGACACCCAACATCTTTTCGTGCTTGGAGAGCATCTGCTCAAAGGAATTCATAAAAATATAAGAAAAGAAGACATCTAGTAAGATGTCTTCTTTTGCTTGTACAATCCAAATGCGATAAGAAGGTATATATCCATATTGCTTTAAAACTAAGAAGAAAATAACGATTGTCGACTCCTGTTTTAGTATAGCATGTAATAATGAAATTTTTCTATGTAATATTGCATATATATGAATTATATGATGTTTTGATGTGTATATTTTAGTTGTTTGGTGCGGAAAACAGAACTTATTGGTTCATCGCCTATATTACTGACTAAAAAAATTATCATCTGAAATGGAAGAGTAAAATCCAAATGTGCGTGTGGGTTCAGCGTTATTTGACGTTTACTTAAATTAGAGGTAACAAAGTTAGCTTAGGGAAAAAGATTAATATATGTACATGAATAATATTTATAAATTATAATTAAGATGAAAGTATTGGCAGTATATGGGGGAATAACAACCGGTGAATAAAAAGGCAACATTTAAAATAGGGGCAATGTTTACCATTTTATTAATGGCATGTTTGTTTTATGGATATAGGAGTTTAAATAGTTTTTTAGTCTGGAATGAACTCGGTGATATACAGATGATTTCAAGTGAAAAAGAGGTTGCAAATGGTATATATTTTGTAAGGGGAAAGATATATGCTGAACGTGTAACAGGCGATGAAACGCTACTTGCTGATGGGTATGCGGTAGTGAATCGAATTCAAAAGAAAAAAACGACATACTATACACAGACTTCTGCACCAAATCGTTCTTTATGGAGTAACGGTCAAGTAACAGCTTTTTATAATGAACCAATACATATTGGAGATAAAGAATTAAAATTAATAAATAAAGAAAATGTGTCTCTGGAAACTCCCTTTATGGAATTAAATGATCAGAATGTAATTTCAACAAGAATAAATGATATTCAGGCGAATGCTACAAAGTTAGCAGATGGAAATAAACGCTTTTATTCATTTAGAGCAATAGAAAATAAAGAAAATGTAGTTGTGCTTGGATCAATAGATGGAAAAGTAATAAAAGAATTACCTAGTAGATATGGGGAATTTGTTTATATTGGAAATACTAAGGAGCAAATTATAGATAGCTTAAAGAATGGTAGTAACAAAAATTGGATATATTTCGCTGTGCTTATTATACTAACTAGTATTAGTGGATTCGTATTTTATATGTATGGGAAAGGAAAATGGACAAAAGATGTTTTTGTTTTTACATTTTTCGGACGGAAGATAAATTAAAGAGGATGCATCTTTGCATCCTCTTTAAAAATTCATATGCGTTCTTTTCGTAAAGAAAGTTCTTCTTCATTTTCATATCCAGTAAATAAAATTTCTTCGATTTAAAAGGTGCCCCACAAATGATAAACCATACCGAAAACAAAAAATGCGAGTCCTACAAATAAAACGATTAAAGCAAGCATTCCGTTTTTATTATGCTCCATACAGTCAGCTCCTTTTTAGTTATATAGAAAAAAGCCTTTAGTCGTAATTATGGCTAAAGGCTTTGATCTTCATACTTTACAGTTAATAAAAAAGTTGTACTTCTGTATGAATTTGGAATATGATTATTTAAAGAGTAGGTGATGAGTACATGCAGGAAACAAAACAATTCCCGCTTATATGTGGAAATCTCTCATTAGATTTAGTGAATACAGAGTTAGTTAGGCGTGGACAACGTTATGATTTATTAATAACGGATGAAGATGTATTAGAATGGCTATATGTAATAAAGGTTAATCTTCCTTTTTGGAATGAAAAAACACTTATAGGAATTCAAGAACGAATGGATCAAGTTACATCTAGCATATTAGGGGCAAGAGAAGTACTGAGAAAACAGTTTGAGGCAATTGCTGATCAGCACGAAATTTCTAATGATTTTATTATGTATTTAGAAAAACAAATTGAGAAGGCACCCTTTACATATAAAGTCATTGAACAGCGTCTAGTACCTGTCCCAGTTGGAGAAGTTGAGGATGTACTTGTATCGATAATTGCATTTGATGCTTTAACCTTAATAACAGAAAATAAGCTTATTTCTCTTAAAAGGTGTTCAAATCCCGACTGTGTTTTATTATTTATAGATAAAAGTGGGAAACGAAAATGGTGTTCTATGAAAATATGTGGGAACCGAAAAAAGGTAGCAAAATTCCAGGATCGAAAATGTGAAGAAGTTTAGGGATCAACTTATAGCAGTTGATCTTTTTTTATGTATTTTCAAACTAACCCCTAAAATTAATATTGACCAGTTAGTTTGTTTGAAATATAATTATTGGTAAATAAAGGAGGAGAATGATGAATCATATAACAGCAGCTAAGCAGAAAGAGGCTCCACCAATAAGTGTACGATATTTTGCAAAAATGAAAGGGAAAGGAAGAAGTCCGTTACAAGTAAACATAAAGGACTCTTTGACGGGACTATTAGGGGGATTTTTAACAATTCTCACCTTAACATATTTAACGAGTATAACTTCTACAGAATTGTTAATGGCTCCATTTGGGGCGAGTTGTGTATTAGCGTTTGGAGTTTGGAATGCACCGTTATCACAGCCACGTAATATTATTGGAGGACATTTGATTTCAACTTTCATTGGTCTATCAATATATCATTTGTTTGGGAATGAATATTGGACAATTGCTTTAGCAGTTGGGATGTCGATTGCTATTATGATGTTAACAAGAACAACACATCCTCCGGCAGGGGCTGATCCAATTGTCGTTATTTTAGGAGCATACAGTTGGAGTTATTTAGTAACGCCGGTTTTAGTTGGTTCCCTTGTTATTGTAGTTATTGCTTTATTCATTAATAACATGAGTAGTAAAAGAAGCTATCCAACTTTTTGGATATAATTAATAAGGTGAAAAACAATTTGAGTAAGTATCCCGTTTTTACTATGTCTTCATTTCATATACTTTTTAGTTTACAAAGAAAAGACACCCATATAAGAGTGTCTTTTCCAATAGTTTGTTTAGCAGAAGCAAGCAGCTCCAACGATGATTAATAAAATAAACAATACAACTAATAATGCAAATCCTCCAGCAAAACCGCAGCCTCCGCCGCAACTACCACCAAATCCCATAATAGTTCCTCCTTTAATAAGAGGGGAAAACAAAGGGTCACTCGTGTTTTTTAACGGATTCCATTTACTTTATGTTTGACGCCTGAATGTGAGCAGGTCCTTTTGAAAATAAAAAAGACACCTTGAGGTGCCTTCCGTCCCATTTATTTCATTAATATTCGTTAGCGTAAAATTCTTTTATTAGCTTTATTTCATTTGTATCTGGGTTAAACTTAAATATTTTAATTTGATTAGATTCATCTTTATAGGCAAATGTATGATCGCCAATTTGGGTCATATTACTAGTGTTTAACATAGGATCGCTACTATGGTCAGTGATTTCTACAGGTTTCTCACGGTCCCAAAATGCGATGACGATAATTAAGATGATAAGGCATATACGTATGTTACGTAATTCTCTTGCTAGAGGATGCTCCATATGATAGTCTCCTTTTTCATTTGCTAGATTTTGTGTATAAAAGAGATATTTTCTATGAGAATATAAATAAAAAAGACACTGTAAAAAGTGTCTTTTTTATTTGATTTATGCGCATTGCTTAATAAGACGCTAGTTCCTCAATCGGAATATGAGTAACTATGTAGGGTGATTTCATTATAACATTTTAACCAGTAATGGGTCTATATGGAATTTTTGTAATGATTATGTTTATTTATTCAGAATGATAGATGTAGTTAAAGATATATGTTACCTATAGTAATTTTAAAATATAATGATGTATATAACTAGTGGTGTAATGAATGTAAGCAACAGTTGATGAACTGTTAGTGTTTTTTTGTAAAAAAATATTCAATAATTTATTATTGCAACCGCTTACTTTTTGTGTATAATGAAGGTAAGTTAATAAGTAAAAGGATTGTTACTGTTCGGCAGGCAAAACCTAAATTGATCTAGAGGCTACGGGTGTAGTGTGGCTTTTGGAATCAGTTTAGGTTTTTTTATTACCTTTTGTGACTTTAAGAAGAAGAAGGCGGAACAATATGAGAATCCATAAAATCTTAAATAACAATGTTGTTTGTACGATGAAGGATAATGAGACAGAAGTTGTACTTATGGGCAGAGGTTTGGGATTTCAGAAAAAAGTAGGCGATGCGATTGATGAATCTAAGATAGAAAAAACCTTTGTGCTAGAAACAAGAGAATTATCAGAGAAACTCGTTAGGTTACTAACTGAAATTCCTGTAGAAAATTTAGAGATTACAGAGAGCATTATTCAGTTTGCTAAGACAGTGTTGCCGGGGACTTTAAGTGATTATATTTATCTTACATTAACGGATCACTTAAGTTTCGCCTTAACTCGGCATAAAGAAGGAATGGATCTCAAAAATACTTTGCTTTGGGAGATTAAGAGATTCTATCAGAAAGAGTTTGAAATTGGTCTACAAGCTTTGAACATTATTGAAGAAGAGACTGGATTTAGACTTTCTGAAGATGAGGCAGGGTCAATTGCCTTGCATTTCGTTAATGCGCAACAAGGAGAGCCGGCGATGCAACAAACGGTAGCGATGACGAAAATCGTTTAAGATATTTTAAATGTTGTAAAGTACCACTATAAGATGAACTTAGATGAAAATTCATTTAATTATAGCCGGTTTGTAACGCATTTACGATATTTTGCTCAGCGTTTAATGCAGAAGGAATTGAACTCGGCCGATGATGATTTTTTATACGAGCAAGTGACAAGTAAGTATGAAGAGGCATATTGTTGTACAGAAAAAATTGAAGCATACTTACAAAAAGCACATAATAGTCATCTTTCAAAAGATGAAAAAGTGTACTTAACGTTGCACATTCATCGTGTAACGAAACGAAATGAATTATGTAATTGAATAAACGGGATTGTTACTGTTTGGCAGGCAAAACCTAAATTGACTTGTAATGGAGTGATTCGTATGTATCGCACCGTTATGGTTAGTTTAGGTTTTTTCTTTTATAAAAATAATAAAAGGGATGATTGTAGGGAGGGAAAGTTACTATGAAGTATGAAAAATTAGCAAAAGAAATACTGAAACATGTTGGCGGGAGAGAAAATATAAATAGCGTTGTACATTGTATAACGCGCTTACGATTCCAGTTAAAAGATGAGGGGAAAGCAAATACAGAAGTACTAAAAGGCATGGAAGATATTGTGACTGTAATGAAAAGTGGCGGACAATATCAAGTTGTAATTGGTAACCATGTATCCGACGTGTATAAAGCGGTTATTGCTGTTGGAGGGTTTCAAGAGACAGAGGAAGAAAGTGCGAGTGAGAAGAAAAAGAGTAGTCTTATAGATATTCTTTCTAGCATTTTCACTCCTATTTTAGGAGTATTAGCTGCAACAGGGATGATTAAAGGATTTAATGCACTATTTGTAGCGCTAGGCTGGTTAAGTAATGAGTCAGGAACGTATCAAATATTAAATGCAGTTGGCGATTCGCTATTTTACTTCTTCCCAATCTTCTTAGGATATACAGCAAGTAAGAAATTTGGAGGATCACCATTCATCGGTATGGCAATTGGGGGCGCGTTAGTCTATCCGGCTTTATCCGGTTTAAAAGCAAGTGAGCCATTATATACACTATTTGCAGGAACGATGTTTGAATCACCAATTCATATTACGTTTTTAGGAATACCAGTTATTTTAATGAACTACGCATCATCTGTTATTCCAATTATTCTTGCTGCTTATTTTGGAGCGAGAGTTGAACAGTCTTTAAAGAAAGTCATTCCGGATGTTGTGAAAACATTTGTACTACCATTCTTAACGTTACTAATCGTTGTACCAGTTACATTTCTCGTTATTGGTCCAATTGCGACGTGGGCAGGACAATTTTTAGGACAGGCGACGCTTTGGGTTTATCATTTAAGCCCATTAGTAGCGGGTGCTTTACTCGGTGCTTTCTGGCAAGTGCTTGTTATATTCGGTCTTCATTGGGGTGTTGTTCCGATTGGCTATAACAATCTAGCAGTACACGGTATTGATCCAATACTAGCGCTTATATTTGCTGCTTCATTTGCTCAAATTGGTGCTGTACTTGGCGTTTGGGTGAAAACGAAAGATAAGAAATTAAAAACACTTAGTATTCCAGCTTTTATTTCAGGTATTTTCGGTGTTACAGAGCCGGCGATTTATGGTATTACACTTCCTCTTAAAAAGCCGTTTATTATGAGTTGTATTGCTGGGGGAGTTGGCGGCGCAATACTTGGCGTATTCGGTACACAAAGTTATATGACAGGCGGGCTTGGCATATTTACGCTTCCGACATTTATTAGTCCGAAAGATGGGATTACAGCTGGATTTTGGGGCGCAATTGTTTCGATGGTTGTTTCTTTACTTGTTGGTTTTATTCTGACTTACTTATTTGGTTTTACGAAAAAACAAACATCTACAGAAACAGATGAAACAAGTAATAAAATTGCTGCATCAAATGATGATGAAGTAATATTTAGTCCTTTCCATGGTGTCGTTAAGTCGCTTCAAAATATTGACGATGCTGCATTTGCATCAGGTGCGTTAGGGGAAGGCGTTGCTATTGAGCCTTCAGAAGGAAAGTTGTTTTCACCAGTTTCAGGTACAATTTCTGCGCTCTTCCCGACGAATCATGCGGTAGGAATTACGGCGGATTCAGGTGCAGAAATTTTAATCCATATTGGAATGGATACTGTGAAATTAAATGGCGAATTTTTCTATTCTCATATTGAACAAGGAGCGAGAGTAGAAAAAGGTCAGTTACTTATTGAGTTTCATATAGCTGAAATTCAAAAGGCGGGTTATATTGTGACAACACCAGTTGTTGTTACAAATTATGATAAATATAGCATCAAAAAAACAGAAGTAGAAAAGATTCAAGCAGGAGATTCTTTATTAGAGTTAGGAGTTAAATAGTAGTTATATTTCATATTGGTTCACACGAAGAAAGGTATTCTTTGAGAAGCATAATACCTTTCCTTGTTAAATCTTATATAAAGGAGTTTTTCTATATGTCTAAAGTTATTTTTCCTAAAGGATTTTTATGGGGTGGAGCGACTGCAGCTAATCAAGTTGAAGGAGCGTATGCAGAAGACGGAAAAGGATTAACGACGGTTGATCTATTACCAACTGGTGAAAACCGCTGGGATATTATGAAAGGAAATATTCATTCCTTTACACCGGTAGAAGGAGAGTTTTATCCATCACATGAAGCAATTGATTTTTATCATCGTTATAAAGAAGATATTGCTCTATTTGCAGAGATGGGATTTAAAGCGTTACGTGTATCGATTGCTTGGACACGTATTTTCCCAAATGGTAATGATGAAAAGCCGAATGAGGCAGGATTACAGTTTTATGATAATTTATTTGATGAACTATTAAAGCATGACATTGAACCAGTTGTTACGATGGCTCACTTTGATGTGCCTGTTCATTTAGTAGAAAAGTATGGAAGCTGGAGAAGTAGAAAGCTTGTCACTTTCTTTGAGACGTATGCAAAAACGATTTTTAATAGATATAAAGATAAAGTGAAATATTGGATGACGTTTAACGAAATTAATATGCTTTTACATTTACCTTTCATGGGAGCAGGTCTAGCATTTAAAGAAGGTGATAATAAAAAACAAATTCAGTATCAAGCAGCACATCACCAACTTGTTGCAAGTGCGTTAGCTGTAAAAGCGTGTCATGAAATCATTCCAGATGCAAAAATCGGTTGTATGCTTGCTGCCGGTGCAACGTATCCATATACGTGTAATCCAGACGACGTTTTTCGTGCGATGGAACAAGACCGAGAATCATTCTTCTTCATTGATGTACAAGCAAGAGGCACATATCCTGGATATGCAAAACGCTTCTTTAAAGATAATAATGTAACAATTGAAATGGAAAAGGAAGACGAGGCGATTTTAAAAGAGCATACAGTTGATTATATTGGCTTTAGTTACTATGCAAGCCGAGCAACAAGTACAGATCCAGAAGTGTTAAAAAGCATAACGAGCGGGAATGTATTCGGTTCTGTTGAAAATCCATATCTTGAAAAATCAGAGTGGGGATGGACGATTGATCCGAAAGGCTTCCGTATTACAGCGAACCAACTTTACGATCGTTACCAAAAACCTTTATTCGTCGTTGAAAATGGTCTCGGTGCAATCGATGAATTAAATGATGCAGACGAAGTGAACGATGCATATCGTATTGATTACCTAGAGAAGCATATGATCGAAATGTCAGAAGCGATCCAAGATGGTGTAGATATTATCGGATACACAAGCTGGGGCCCAATTGACCTTGTAAGTGCTTCTACTGGAGAAATGAAGAAACGTTACGGATATATATACGTTGATAAAGATAATGAAGGAAAAGGTTCATTAAAAAGATCGAAGAAGAAAAGCTTCGACTGGTATAAAGAAGTAATTGCGACGAATGGTAAGAGTTTGGAGTCTTAAGTATGAAAAGGAGACATCTTAATGGATGTCTTCTTTTTTAAAGTATGGAAATTGATTTCCCTTTACACAAACATAACGGTATAATATAGTTAAGTTAAGTGAACTTAACTATTAAACAAAATAACAGCATGGAGGAAGAGTGCTATGACTAGAACGTATAAAGAAATAATTAATGAAATGAACCGAGCCTATAATGAATTCTACATTTTACTATTTCAGGAGTTGAAAGATGAGTACGGTCTTACAGGACAGCAAGAGAGTATGTTATTTCATATTCATTTAAATGAAAACACGACAGCGAATCACATTGCGACTACTTTTAACATATCGAAAAGCGCTGTGAGTCAAGTTTTATCGAAATTGGAAAAGCAGAAGATGATTTCAAAACAAGTAAATCCTAATAATAAAAGGGAGTATTTCCTTACACTTGGTCCGAACGGTAGTAAGTATATGGAGCAGTTGTCTAAGTTAGATGATGTATTAATTGAGAAGTATTTTTCAAAAATCGATATCGGTGCTTTAGAACAAATGACGGATACGTTAAAGAAAATAAATAAGGTGATATTGGAAGAAAAACAGAAGGATCTTGATTGTAATGAGTAAGAACTTGAATGAGATAATGAGTAGAAAGGAGGAGAAGCGTATGATGAGTCACATACCAAATATGATTACGATAGCAAACTTTGTATGTGGACTTCTCGCTATTCACGCTGTTTTCGTTCACGATATGTATGGTGCAGTCATGTTCATTATTACAGGTATGGTATTTGATCTGTTTGATGGCATGGTTGCTCGGAAACTTGATTCTGTTTCGGAAATTGGCGGAGAGTTAGACTCATTTGCGGATTTAGTTACGTTTGGCGTGGCACCGTCTATTCTTGCCTATAGTGTCGCTTTAAAAGATTTGCAGTCTATTGGGATGATATGTGCGCTTGCTTATAGTATTTGCGGAATGCTTCGGCTTGCGAGATTTAATACACAACAAAGCAAACTCCCGACATTCATCGGAATGCCAATTCCATTCGCAGCCATGTGTCTCCTCATTTTATGCTTTTTGAATAATCCAGTTTCCGTGGCATTTGGTACATGCGTACTCGCTTATTTAATGGTGAGTAAAATTAAATTCCCTCATTTTAAAAAAGATATATCGGAAAGCTTGAAGTCCGAAAGATGGGAGTAATAGGAAAGGTAAGGAGCAGAACATGATTCGTATGGCATTAAGATCATTCAATATACAAATGTATTGTTTGCTAGGCGTGATGTTATTGGGATGGGCGATGACACCTTTTCGAGCCCAGTTTGTAGGGATAAGCATTGGCCTTTTAGTTAGTATGTACTGCGCCTGGATTTTAGGAAGACGTATTGAAAAGTTCGGAGGTAGCATTGTAAAAAAAGAAAAAGCACCGATGCTTGGAATGATGAACCGGTTCGCAGCCGCCATACTCGGCGCAATTATTATGTATGAAATTGAACACCGTGAGTACATGTGGACATTTGCAGCTGGAATTATGAGTGGGTATTTCTTGGTTATTATTAATTTGGGGTATTACAGTATGAGAGATGCGGAGGAATAGATGAGTAAACTCTCAAGTATAGAATGATATACTTGAGGTTTTTTTATTATATAAAAAGTTTGCTCATTTTAAATGTATCTATTACTTGTTGCAACATATCCATTAGAAAAATTCCCATTTCAGTACCTTTAACAATATAACATATATATTCATTATTTTTGAAATCTTAATCTATTACATGTCCCTTTTTCGGAGGTATTTCATTTGTCTAGAAGGATTTTCTATTTATTACAAGAATGAACAGTAACGTATAATCTAATTTCCATGAATGTAATAGGGAGGCAGTGAAATTTGAACAGGAAAATTTGGTTTGTATTTACTTGTTTTGCTCTTTTAGTATCTGGTTATATTGTTGTCCAATATTTTATTATGGATGGATTTCAAACAGGGCTTGTAAAAGCGAAGCTTATGTTTGGATCTAAATTAAGTGAGTTCTGGTATAGTATGTTATTTACGCATATTACAACGAGTATAGTAGCATTAGTAATTGGTCCGTTTACATTATCGACTAAATTTAGAGAAAGGAATATCAATCATCATCGAATAATGGGGAGAATCTATATGGTTGGTATATTATTAGGGGGCATTTCTGGACTGTACCTGTCCTTTTATGCTACGGGGGGATTGGTAGCGAAGCTAGGTTTCGGTTTGTTATCCGTATTTTGGCTAACATCAGCATATCAAGCATTACATAGAGTTAAAAATAAAAAAATGAAAGAGCATCGGAATTGGATGATTAGAAATTATGCTTTAACCTTTGCGGCAGTTACATTAAGAATTTGGCTACCGTTGTTTATCGTTCTATTTGGAATAGAGCGGTTTGAACTTAGTTACGCGGTTATTGCTTGGTTAGCGTGGGTACCTAATTTAATTATCGCAGAATTATTTATAAGACAGAGACTTAATAAAGGAAAATACGAGGAAAATGAGGATTTACATTTTTGATGTGAATCTGCTGTCATATTGAGGGCAGAATTTTTCAGTAGTTCAATGTTTTTATAGGTGTAAGCATGTTGCTATCTAACAACGAATAGCGGATTCCTAACGAGAGTAATAATAAAACCCAACATAAAATTTAAGAAAAATTTTATATTTACCCCACATTTTATTTTAAAAGTTTTTCCTATCCTATAAACAAGTTACATCAAGGAGGAGACTGAAAATGAAGAAGTGGGGATTTTTTATTTTTAATATATTCCCTATATTCGAAGACAAAGTAGAAGATTGAATATATGAACAAAGTACTGGTTCTTAAACTATGTTCTAAATAATAGATGAAAATGTAAAGTTAGGGGATTCCACATGCATACAGGAGTTTTAATGAGTTATTTGTATACTTATTTTTTTACAATTATGTTTTGTGTTTTATTTCAAATCGGATTTTATTTTAAAGCGAAAAACAATATATCTATTCGACATTTTTTATGGGTATATGTTTTTCTATTCTACCTTTCGCTAGTGTATAAAGTGACGCAGATTGCGACTGTATGGGATATAAGTAGATATGAAACGTGGATTCGTGTAAATCAAATCAACTTGACTCTATTTGATACGGCAGGTAGTACTACGTATCTTTTGAACATTGTACTGTTTATGCCATTCGGTTTCTTACTACCGACTATTTGGCCGCAGTTTAGAAAAATGAAAAACACCGTATGCGCAGGATTCTTTTTTTCATTGGCAATTGAGTTAAATCAATTACTAAATAATAGAATTACAGATATTGATGATTTATTTACGAACACCCTTGGGGCAATTATTGGGTATGTATTATATAAAGTATTATATACAGCGTTATTTAAATTGATATTGAAAAGAGAGGAAAAAAAGCTTGATACGAACTCTTCTCTAGTCATAAAATACGAGGCTATTTTTTGTTTAGTGTGTTCATTTGTAGGTGCGATGTTAATTTATTATCCAGCTTTATTTGGAAGACCTGTCATCCTTCAGTGAGGCGATTAAGAATTTCTTGTTAATGCCCGTACGATATTTCAATTTGCAAAAAGCCTTTAACTCGTTATAGTTAAAGGCTTTTATCATCATAATTTTAGTTACCAATTACCCACTCGAGCATCCGCCTTCAACCACTTCACCCAATCCAAATCCTCTACCCTAAGTAAACTGAGTGAAACACCTTTCATATCTAAAGAAGTGAGTAGCGTACCAACTTTTACGAATGTAATCTGTAATCCTTCCAGCTCACACAAACGGCGAATGTCATTTGCGAAAATGTATTGTTCCATTAATGGAGTGGCGCCGAGTCCGTTAATAAGGATGGCGAAGTTGTCACCTTTTCTCCAGCGATAAATGCTTTTTAGTTTGTTCATCAGTTCAATCGCTAATATTTCAGAAGAGGATAGTGCTTCTTTACGGTAACCTTTTTCGCCGTGAATACCGACGCCGTAAAAAACTTCATCTTCGTTTAATGTGAATGAAGCTTGTCCTTTCACCGGATCGTTGGCAGGTGAAAGGGCGACTCCTAATGTGTGTAAGTTTTCAGTGATAGAACGGCCGAGTGCAGTCAGTTCTTCTAAAGAATGACCTTCAAGAGCGGCCGCACCTAATATTTTTTGAACGAAAACAGTACCAGCGACGCCGCGTCTTCTTTTATTAAAAGAAGCATCATCTTCAATTGAAACGTCGTCATTTACGATGATGTGGTCAATTTGTCTTCCTTCTTCTTTTGCGATTTGTTCTGCCGCTAAAAAGTTAGCTACGTCATCTTTAAAGTTTTTTATGATGAATAGTATACTTTTTTCTTTTGGCATGAGGCGAGTTGCCGCCACAATTTGTTCCACTGTAGGCGGAGTGAAGATGCTGCCGTTTACGGCCGCCGTAAGCATTCCTTTTCCTACATAACCAATATCAGCAGGCTCGTGTCCGCTACCACCGCCGCTTATTATGACAACGTTTTGCTTCAGTTTTTCGATATCTTTTACATAAATGATGTTATTTGTTTCGTCATAATTTACTTTGTCGTTATGTTCAAAATAAAAGCCATGCAGCATATCTTGAACGATATTTTGTACATCATTCATAATCTTTTTCATTGCTTTTGCCACCCTTTAATTACTTTGCTGATTGCTCCAGTAATAGTAGTAATTGATTGTTTATCATATTTTTCATGAGAGAAGACATAATGGAAGGATCTACTTCGCACTTACTTTCAATCCAATCTTTTATCGTTCCAACGAAGCCGTGACTATAAAAGGAGGCAATCGTATTTTTTGTCTCATCAGAAAGGCTGAATCCACAGCTTACAGATAGTTCATCAATAATCTTCATATATAAGTTTTTCGTATGCTCAAATAAATAGTGATTAAACGAGTTTTGTTCAATGACTTTAAAAGCGTTTCGGTAAAATTTTTGATTTTCATAAAAGTAATCAAATAATAAATCGAAAATATTTTCCCACGTTTCATAGTCGAGAAAGTCGATAATGTTTTCTTTCGTTTCTTCTCTATAAATCCAGCTTAATAGTTCAAATTTATCTTTAAAATGATAATAAAAAGTTTGCCTACGCATTTGACAGTGTAACATAATATCGCTCACTGATATTTTATGAAATGACTCTGTTTCCATTAAATACTTCAATGAATTCGCGATTATCTTTTTAGAAATTATAGAAGAGGTCATCTGAATCATCCCTAGAATGTTAGTAATATGAAAATCCTACCCATAAATGAGAGCGGTGTCTTTAGACAGATTGTCCATTTTGTCCGTTTACTATAAAACGCTTTCATTTTAACATGGATAGTAAGAAGAAGATTTCAAATATATCACAATATATTAAAGGAATTGAGGGAGAACTACAATGAAAAAGATTATAAACAAACCAGAAACATTAGTAATGGAAATGTGTAATGGAATGGTTATGGCTCATCCAGAGCTTGAGCTTTTGAAAAAATATAAAGTCATTAAGAAGAAAGAAATGAACGAAAATAAAGTAACGTTAATTAGCGGAGGCGGTAGTGGTCATGAGCCGGCACATGCGGGATTAGTCGGAAAAGGAATGTTAGATGCGGCAGTGTGCGGAGATGTGTTTGCTTCGCCTTCACAAATTCAGGTATACCAAGCGATTAAAGAGACAGCTAGTAAAAAAGGTACGTTATTAATTATTAAAAATTACAGCGGCGATATTATGAATTTCAAAAACGGTGCGCATTTAGCGACTGAAGATGGAATCGAAGTCGACTATGTAAAAGTAGACGATGACATTGCGGTAGAAGATAGCCTGTACACAGTAGGACGCCGCGGTGTTGCGGGCGTTATTCTCGTTCATAAAATTGCCGGTGCAGCAGCGGAAGCAGGTATGGATTTAGGAGCAGTGAAAGCAGTAGCCGAAAAAGCAGCTGCTAACGTGCGCACAATCGGTTTAGCGTTAACTTCTTGTACAGTTCCAGCGAGCGGATCACCTACTTTCACACTTGCGGAAGATGAAATGGAATACGGCGTAGGTATTCACGGCGAACCAGGAATTAAACGTGAAAAAATGTTGTCAGCTGATGAACTAGCGAACCGTATGACAAATGATTTAATGAAAGATTTAGGAGTAAAAGATGGCGAGGAAATTGCACTGCTAGTTAACGGTTTTGGCGGAACACCACTGCAAGAACTTTACTTATTTAACAACGCAGTGACGAGAGAACTAGCTGCTAGAAACATTAAAATCAATAGAGTATTCGTCGGTAACTATATGACGAGTATCGATATGGCAGGTATGTCTTTAACGGTAATGAAGTTAGATGATGAGCTAAAAACATTACTATCGAAAGAATGTAATACACCAGCGTTTAAAGTAGACGGGCCAGTTGAAAGTGTTGAGTATGTAAATGTACTTGAAGAGGCAGAAGAGAAGGAAGTTTCCTTTGAACTAGAAACGGCGGAAGAGCACGCTGTGATTAAAGATAATGTCATTACATTAAATAACATGATTTATCTCGTTGATAAAATGAGCGATATTATTATTAAAAATGAAGTACCGTTCTGTGAGCTAGACACGCATGCGGGTGACGGCGACTTTGGAATGAGTGTGGCAAAAGGATTTAAGCAATTAAAACGTGAGTGGCACTCTATTGTAGAACAAGAGAATGTAACGATCGGATCATTCCTTGACGGTTGTTCCATGATTATTATGGAACATTGCGGCGGCGCATCTGGTCCAATTTGGGGCGGTGCATTCCGCGCAGCTAGTAAAGCAGCAGGCGAAAAACGTGAGTTAACAGTGAAAGAATTCGCTGAAATGTTGCAAGCAGCTCTGCAAGGCATACAATCTATCGGTGAAAGATCATTCGGCAGAGGAGCGGTAGTTGGTGATAAAACACTTGTTGACGCACTTGCTCCATGTGTAGACTCTTGGTTAGATAACGCTTCAAATGAAGTAGACATGAAAACTGCCTTTGAAAAAGGGGCAGAAGCAGCGGTTAAAGGAGCAGAGTACACGAAAGAAATCGTAGCTCGCATGGGCCGCGCCGGTACAGTTGGTGAAAGAAGTTTAGGATATCCTGATGCAGGTGCGCATGCACTTGGAGTTATCTTTACGGAGATTGGGGGTAGTTTGAAATAAGGGTGATACAAAATTCGCTCCACAGTAATTCTCTTACTGTGGAGCGAATTTTAAATTATGATTTAATTGTTTTTTTATAAAATAAAAAGCTATCTTCATTCGTGTATTTTGATTGGAGCAGTATGTAATAATGTTAATTGTTTACAAACCTTATTAAAAGCTAAATATCATAATTGTATTTAAATCGATGATAGCATATCTTTTAAAAAGGTAAACCGTTGGCGTGGCTTTTCTTTAAGTCCTTTTAGAAAAATATTTAACTCCCCAATAATTGTAACTTCCTTTTTAGCACGAGTAATCGCTGTGTATAATAAGTTGCGATTCATCATAAGTGTATACGAGCTTGAAATTGGAAGCAGAACATGGGAGAATTCGGAACCTTGAGATTTGTGAACTGAGAAGCAATAAGCTAATGCAAGTTCATCTAGTTCTTCCTTATCATAAAAAACTTCTTTTTCACCGAAATCAATAATTAATTTTTCTGGTTCTTCAACTGTTTGTTCATTATTTTGTACTGATGTGCTTGCTGGCAGAATACCAATCACCATTCCTAGGTCCCCATTTAATACATCTTTATTACTATCATTTTTTAATTGTATCACTCGGTCACCTACATAAAATTCATAATGCTTATTGGCATATCCTGTTTCCATAAAGGAATGAGATGATGGGATTTTTTGGGTAATTAATGAATTTTGAATATGTTTATTAATATTAGTAATCCCTTGCTCTCCTCGATGAATGGGGGCAATAATTTGAATATTTTCAAATGGAATACCACGGTCAAGGATAGAAAATACTTCGGATTCAATTGTTTTTACAATGTCATCTTTAGTTGTTGGAAGCCATTTAACATCGTCGCTAGTTTTAATGAGTTTTTTTGAAATATCCCCTTTCCGAATAGTGGCAGCTAAATCAATTATCATTGAGTGCTGTTGCTGGCGAAATGTAGTGTCCAATTCAATTGTTGGAAAAGCATTAGACTTGATAATATCTTCAAATACATTTCCGGCTTTTATAGGAGGAAGTTGTTCTTTATCACCCACTAATATAATTCGATCTCCGGCGTGCAATTGTTCAAGGAAACGGCTCATAGTAGAAATGTCCATCATTGACATTTCATCGATAATAAAGAGCCGGTTCTCAGTATTCTTATCATCTGATTGTTGATTTAATAAGAAGTGATGAATTGTTTGAGCTGGAATTTCTGTGATTTCTGTCATTCTTTTTGCAGCTCGGCCAGTTGGAGCTAGTAAAACAACCTTATTTAAAAGTTGATGAAAGTCATAGATTTCGAAAAAGCGATTATATAGCATTAAAATCGCTTTTATAATTGTACTTTTACCTGTTCCTGGTCCTCCTGTAATAACAAGTACATTGTTGCGCATGGATTCAATAATTGCTATTTGTTGTTCATCAGATAAACTGAAAGGTAACCTTCTGTGTATATTAATAAAGTGATCTAATAACATATCAGTATCCTCTTCTGTTAGTTGTGTTTTGAAACAGCATAGAAGGGATAGTTTTTCTGCAATAGTTTGCTCGTAGCTATGATATCTTGCTAAATAAATACGTGTTTCAATTTGACGAATTTGACCAATTTCAGTTGTGAAATCTTCTAATTCATTTACATTGGTAGAAATAAGTTCAGTCAAATTTTCATCTATTACTTCTGGGGGATATTGCACACCATCTTGATTGAATAAAATTTGTCCTGCCTTCTTTATAACATAGGCTTTCATTGCAAAAGTACTTCCATCATGTTCGTAAATTTCATGTAGAGCGTACTCAATAGCGCCTTTAATACGGCGAGTATCTGTTCCTCGTATGTTGATTTTCTCTGCAATTTCATCTGCCCTTTTAAAACTAATACCGCGTATTGTATTTGCAAGACAATATGGATTTTCCATAATTCTTTGTACAGATGCATCTCCATATAACCGGAAAATTTTCTTTGCTAGATTCAAAGAAATTCTCCATTCATGAAGTTTAGTAATAATCTTTTGCATTCCTAAATTTTCGATAATAGTTTCTTGAATTGTTGCAATTGTTTTTTGAGGGATACCTTTAATTTGGCTCAACACTTCAGGTGAATTAACAATTTTAATTAAACAATCTTCTCCTAACGTTTCTACAATCTGCTCTGCTCGTTTTCTTTTAATCCCTTTGAAAAGACCAGAGCTTAAAAACTCTATGACATGAACTGAGTTTATAGGAATATCACGAATATATGTATCGCATTTGAAAGACATACCGTATTTTTTACTAATTTCAACAGTGCCAAAAAATTTATAGGTTTGGTCTTTCTCTGGGGGGGGGAGAATGAAAAATAACTCGTATTTTATCTTGACTTACATCTATATTTGTTTCCTGGATAAATATATCACAGATACAGTAGGGTGATAGCGGATTTTTATAATTAGCGTAGACTGTATCTATAACTGTTCCAATAATGTATTTAATTTTTTCAGCGTAAATTTCTTGCATTAAAAAATTCTCCTTTACAGTAAAACACTTGTTGTTTAAAAACTATTTAATAAAAAATTAATAATAAAGAATTTTTTTAGGAAGTAACATTCTTTGTTCTATTAATTTTAAAAAATTATATCAATACAATTGATATAAACATGATATTTGATGATTTAGTATATAGTTCGTAAAATCCTAATTATATAATATCCTTTGGCGTATTTGTAGTTTTTTAGGGAAGAACTAGAATAAGAGATGTATTAGGAGACAGGATTATTATTTTGGTTGGTATTCCCACGAGGGGGGCGGGTAGTGGCTTTAATTTATTGTGTATTAGTACCGAGTAAACAAGGGTGGTACTTTCGATGATGATGCTGTTCATTATGTATTGAAAGATGGATTTATTTTAAACAATCCTGATCATGATATTCGCTCAAGTTTTACAATGTTCCCGGAAAAGGTGTTAACGTTTATGAAATTAGATAGTGGCATTCCGCGCAGCTAGTAAAGCAGCAGGCGAGAAGCATGAGTTAACAGTGAAAGAATTTGCTGAAATGTTACAAGCAGCACACTGCAAGGCATACAATCGATCGGTGAAAGATCATTCGGCAGAGGAGCGGTAGTTGGTGATAAAACACTTGTTGACGCACTTGCTCCATGTGTAGACTCTTGGTTAGCTAGCGCTTCAAGCGAAGAAAATATGAAAACTGCCTTTGAAAAAGGTGCAGAAGCAGCGGTCAAAGGAGCAGAGTATACGAAAGAAATCGTAGCACGCATGGGCCGCGCCGGTACAGTAGGTGAAAGAAGTTTAGGATACCCTGATGCAGGTGCACATGCACTTGGGGTTATCTTTACGGAGATTGCGGGTAGTTTGAAATAGGAATGAGAAAGTCCCTTTGCCTTAAGGTGAAGGGGCTTTTATATAGTTGGTAGAAGACTATTTTCGGGCTCTCTGTAAAATATGAGTTTGTTACTATTTTTGATAAAATTTTATTTCAAAAATACAACTAATATTTCTCAACATTAATATATTGAAAATAATTAGAATATTTAAGATAATCGTTTGTGAAGAAAGAAATTATAAAAAAAGGGGGAATTTATTTTGTTACGTCGCTTATCTATTTGTACTTTATTAACAGCTTTTATGTTTACTTTATTTACATTTAACAGCTCTGCTTTCGCGGCTACGAATACTACTGAAAATAAAACAGTAGTAGCAGCTTGTGCCAAGGGAGGTACGGTAGGTACATATGGTGCAAAGATGCGCAGTGGTTACACTGTGGGATCACCTGTCTTACATACATTTACTAGTGGTCAGAAAATTACTGGCACATGGGTAACAGGTGAGTATGTTCAAGGGCATTATAGTAATTCTAAACAGTGGTTAAAAGTTACTTATAAAGGGATGACAGGTTATGTATCCCACACAACATTATATAACGTTTGCTCATAAAACTATGTAATATAATAGCTTTTGAGATATTGAACTAATCCCTTATAGGGATTAGTTTTTTTTATCTCCTTGAAAAATATCCATATTTAACTAAGTTAGTGTATAGATAACCATTTTTTCTAAGGATTTATTGGATTAATAGTTTTAATATTAGTTGTTAATTAGTATGGAGAAATTTATCATGCAAGAAGATTGAGAAATCAAGAATTATAAAAAATTATAGTATCTTCGATATAAAACTTTCTTTGGATTTATAACTATAAGTAAAATGGCAACTATGGAATAAAAAATTGCAGTATACATAATTAATTCAATTAATTGTCCATTTATTATGCCAATAAATAAGTTAAAGAAAAAGTGGATGATAATTGGAACAATTAAATTTTGATTTAAATTATAAAATGTTGCCATGATAATTGTAGTAGATATAATTGCAATCATAAAAAACAAAATATATTTGATTAAATTACTGCCTGTAAAACCTGTAGTAAACCATATAGGTAGATGCCACATTCCCCACCAAAAACCAATAATGATTGAAGATTTTAATGGCGAGTATTTTTTCTGGAGCTCCATTAATGCAAAACCCCTCCACCCTAATTCTTCTCCTAGTGGTCCAGATACAATAGTTTTAACAACATAATAAATTAACACGCCCCATGTAGTTCTATTAAAAATAGAGTCTGCTTCACTATTAGTCGAAATGAGAAACAGCATTGTCAAAAATATAATTATTTGAATCATACTGACAGTAAGAATGATAGAGTAGTTAAGTTTATTTTTAAATCTATCTTTTACGAATTGAATAAAACTTTGTCCAGGATAAATTCTTTTAAATAGAAACATAAAAGCAAAAGTGGAAGACCAAGCTGATATGCAGAGCATTACATCAAAAATCCAAGTTGGAAAATGTAATAACTTTGTAATTCCTACAAGCAGAAAAAGTGGCCAAAAAATAATGTTGGTTAGTAATATAAAACTTACCACCGGCTTTTTCAGTCTTTTATCTTCAGTCATATACAATTCCACCTTAAGTTAAATTTTTAACATGCAATAATGTACCTATTCAGCGCGTTGAGATGATGCACCGAGTATTCTTTCTATTATATCTATATGTTCTTTCAAAATATTACTTAGTTAATTAATAAAGGGAATTTCCAACTAATTGTTCACATAAAATCCATTCTTGGAAGTAAAGTTTTAAAAGTAATTTATCCATAGTGATATTAAAATTACTACTAACAGGGGAGCACCACATCGCTATCATGCTAACAAAAATAAACTACACAAAATTAATTTTTTTGCTTCATATGTTAAAGAATATGGAGTAAAAACCAGAAAATGAAATGATTCATACAGAACTAGAGGTATATATAATTTTATACATTTACATAGTTCTTTAATTTTAAACAGTAAACTAATTCTGGATGGTGTCCTTCTTCAATCTCTCCTGTTGGCCTAAAACCCACTTTTTCATAAATCCGCTTTGCGCGTTCATTATCGTGAATAACCGATAAGAATATTTCTTCACATTTGTACGTCTGAACCATACTATCTATTACTGCTTTTAAAACAGGAATCCCATACCCTAACCCTTGATATTGATGGCCAAGCATCATACTAATTAACTCATATTGCTTCGTTTCATTTCTAAACCCATACGAAGCAAAACCTATTAAAACATCATTATCATATATAGCTTTCGGAGTAAACCCAAACGTTTGGCAAGCTGCAAGAAAGAAAGCATTTGAACCAACCCATCTTTCATATATTTGGATGTGTTTTTCTTGAAGTTTATCTGATTTTAAATTAATAATTTCAAAGAAATTTTCTTCTGTTACATCTATTAATTTTAGATTCATCTTTTCCCCTCTTTCCATTTTTTACATTATCTATTCTAATTCTTCATCGTATTTCTCATTCCTTTATCTTCTTAATCGATAACTCATTAGTATTCCACATACTAATTGCATGAATTAAGAGGTTTCGTGCACTACTTCTTGGAAGTTGATCATGTAGTGCTCTATTTCGTAATTCACTATGTTTTCCAAAGAAAATAATGAAAGGAAAGGCGATGAATACATTTGCAAAATGACAAAATTGTAAGAATACAAGAATGTTTGTAAGAAAGTTCGATGTTTTCCTTTTTCTTTTTTTATTATAGTGAAAAAGAAGAAAGAAATATTCTCTTATGTAGGAAAGGAAGATAATAATGATTGATCTATTAAATAAATGGATGTTAGAAAGTACAGGAAATTTCAATATCGTTGTAGGACTTACAGCACTTCTATTTTTAGGTTCAGTAATTGCACTTATTATTATTTACAAAAAAATTGGTAAACCAGATGAAAGAACAAATCCTATTTATTTTAAAATTATTTCTTGTATGTTTACTACTCAAATTCTAATGAATTGCATATTTATTTCTTTAGTTGGTAAAGATATTGAGAATTTCCGTCAAATCTTTATAATATTTGAAGCCTTTGTATTCTTTGTTGGAGCTATTTATTCGTTTAAATTATATAGACAGGAATACAAATAGTTCACTTATAAGAAACAATAAAAAAATGCAAAATTTTCCTTTTTAGTTTACTGTATATTCTATACATATGAGGTTAATATAACGTCTCATTATCGGTAGCAAGAAAAAGGCGAATTCCAAATTTCAAAAGGAATTCGCCTTTTTCTTTTTCTATAACCCTATCCATCTCTTTATACATTCCTATCATGGCAGTACCCTATTTATAGGTTATGAGAAAGGGTATTTTTTGCACTATTATCTATTCTTGGATATTATTAATAATATCTATATGAACTTATTTTTTTATTAAAAAGGTTTGGCGGTGTGTAAAATGATGAAAGGGATTAAAAATATTGAAACGAAAGAACCGATAAACATGTTTCTATTTATTCCCTGCAGTACTCTTTTGTTTGATAATATTTATCAACATTTTATTCTTGGAAAGGATTTTACGCTAGAGAAGCTTTTATTTGAACTCGTATTTTTATTTATTTTCATTTCATTTTTTTTATGTAATAAGTGTTTACAAAAAATGAATAAACAAATGTTTACAAAATATATTTTTCTTGGTGTTAGTATTATTTATCTTTTGGCATATGATCTTATGTTTATACGTGATCCAGGTTCGTCTTTACATATTCCTTATTTAGAGTGCTTCTTAGTAATTTCTGCTCCTTTATTTTTAAGTATTCATTATCTTCTAACGGTATCTATTTGTATGGTATGTAGATTTTTAATTGCTATTTATTATTTTGAAATTAATTATCCAATATCATTAATATTATTGTTTCTAATCATTTTTGTTACGTCATTTTTTGTATTTCTTTCATTAAAATTTTTAGTACAAAAAATTAAAGCATCCTATGAAAAACAAATGAAAGAAACAGCTTTATCGATAATGAGGATAATGGAATTAAAGGATCAATATACGAAAGGACATAGTGAACGTGTAGCCAATTATGCTACGATTCTTGCTAAAGAAACAAATGAATATGATGATAATTTTTTAAAACAATTTCATTTTATTTGTTTATTACATGATATAGGGAAAATAGGTATTCCGGATGAGGTTTTAAAGAAAGCATCTTCTCTTACAGAAGAAGAGTATAATATTATTAAGACACACCCACAATTAGGATTAGAAGTTTTTAAAAATATATCTTTAATAAAAGGTAGCGAAGATATAATTCTTTCTCATCATGAAAGATGGGATGGAAAGGGCTATCCTCAAAAACTAAAAGGAAATCAAATACCATTATGCGCAAGAATTGTTGCAATAGCAGATGCTTTTGATGCGATGACTTCTTCAAGAGCGTATCGTTCGGCTCTATCTCCTGAAGAAGCGTATAGACGTATTATAGAAGGATCTGGTACACAATTTGATCCTTCCATGGTAGAGATTTTCAAAAAGGTATTTCCTTTGTGGGAAAAAATGGTCCCCAATTCTTTTCGTTAAAAACACATGTCTGAAATCGATTCTTATTTCAGGTATGATGAATACGAAAAATGAAAAAACAAATTCAATCGTGATAAAAATTTGGAACTAGATAATGAATAAGGCATATAAAGAAAAGGTACCCATATAGGTACCTTTTCTAATAGTTTTTTAGCAGAAACAACTGCATCCGATAATGATTAATAGAATAAATAATACAACTAATAAAGCAAATCCTCCAGCGAAAGCAAAGAAGTTAGGTGGGAGATCAACTGCCCATAAAAGTCCGATTGGTTCAACTAATAATCAGTGGAGGATAAAGAACCCCCCGCTGATTAAAGTTTCGCTTTATTATGCACTGTTACATACTTCTCTAAATTCCTCTATTTTTCATTTGATAAAATGAAATCCTAATATTACCAAAAATTAAATAAATATTTCTACATATTCAAGATATTTACATAAATTACAAAAGTGATACATTTAAGTTGTAAGCTATAAAAACTATTAAAGGGGGATTTATTATGTTTAAGAAATTAGTAGTAGGGCTATTGGCAACTGGTATTGCATTAACAGGAGGAATTGGAGCGGCTTCAGCTGATACGCAAAAAGCTGTGAGTTCTCCGAAGCAAGCAGCATGCTCAATTCCTTATGAGTATTCTAATGGTAAATTTAAAAGAACTCTTTATTACTCAAATGGAGTATATGCTAATAGTTTTAATGAAAATGTTTGTGGCGGGACGATTACATGGTATTTAAAGCATGTTCAAAATGGAGTTGCTTTTTACGAAGGTAATTTAAAATAGTAGAGTTTTTGAACCTCATGTATTGAGGTTCTTTTATTTTTGATTTTTAAACTGATTCTCTATAAAAAAGCTAGGATTTCTCTTAGCAAAAGAGTTATATGTCATACAGAAAGACAATTGTATGCAAACTGGATATTTTCAATTTTATTATATAACGTTTATTGAGGGAATAATTGAATTATAGCAATCTTTACGTAAGCTTTATGTGATATTAAAGTTTTTGGGAGAGGTTGAAGTAGAATTTTGTACAAATAAGTAGGAAGTATGGAGATAATATTATAAATAAAGGGCTCAATTCTCAAAAGGGAGAGAGTTGAGCCTAAAGAGGTAATTACTAAGCTCTCGGGTTGATGAAAACTAGTAATTAAATAAAATCGCCCTAGGTTTAAGGGGTCTAGGGTTTCACGTTTTGGTATATCTCACACGACATTATAAAAAGAATAGAACGTACTGAAGATAACACATGAATGTTTCATAAATGTATCAAAAAAATGAACAAATTGTGTTTGAAATAAAAAAGTCGTATGTGCCTCTATATTAGAATCGAAATAACATTTTTAATATTCAATTATATATAGTTTTCTATATAACTTAACGTGATGAAGTTAAATAAAAATGTTATTTTAATACAAAACGAAATTGAAAGTTAGCAAGCAATACTTAAATAAGTAAAAGCGGCAAATCCATAAACTAATAAGCTACTAGTAGCAAGGAATTTTATAATTTCATTTGTAGAAATAATAGTTAAACATATTGCTATAGATGCACCTATAAAGAATTGGTACTTCGTATGTATATTTGTAAGATTAATTATTACAAGTACAGTTAAGAAAAGTGAAATGAAGTTCAAATATCTTTTCATTGTCATATTTCCTTTCAATATTTGATCTGTATTTATTATACCGGATTGTACCAGTAATAACATACTTTGTAATAGATCGTAATAGAAATCTCATTTTGCCATAAATAAAAAGGCGGTTGTTTCCGCAACCACCTTTCAGCAAAATAAAGCACTTTTTCAGAAATAAAATATGGATAATTCCTGAAAATGTTATAGGATATAATCCCATTTTTATAATTCAAGTGACGAGCTTAATTTATAAGAAAGGAATGACTACATTATATGAAAACTTGTCTAACAAGGTTACAAATAAAAGAGCAGCTAGCAAAGGCTAACTGCTCAATACAAGGAGATACAGAGAAAACTAAATGGGTTTTGGCATACAGCCTATCAACATTATGGACATAATATTGAGTTTTATTCGAAGGAATTCATGTTTTATAAATTAGATTATAATAATAGATAATTTAATAAATGATACGATTGGTTTAGGGTTAGTAAGGCAATACATCGCTCCACAGAAATTAGAAATGGCTGTAGCTTGTATAATGAAATAAGTGATGATATGGCACGAAAGCAAACGCGAGAGTCTCTTAGTATTGTACTAGATAAAACGATAAATACGTTTATAAAAATGAGGAATAAAAGAAAGGACCCCCTGGAGTTCGGGTCCTTTTAGAAGTGATGATGTTTTCTCGGCTTGGGAAACTGAGAAAATACAAAAATATAATACATTGAGATTTAGAGAATTTCAATACTAAATTAGAGATTATCATGAGGGAGTTATAACGAGTTACTATTTATATATTCACAAATAAAACAACATAATATCACCATGAATCCCTATAACAATATGAATTTTTGCATATTTCAAAACCTAATATATCCTTCAAAAAATTTTAATAGTATAATATGTTTTGTCATATTCTTTTAGATTTTTCGACAAAAAATAACATAAATAGAAAAGATATTGGGAGAAGGAATTATGTACACAAAACTACTAAAATCAATTACATCATTATCACTTATTGGTGGTGCTTTACTATATACAAATGGTAGTGATGTAAGAGCAGCTGAGGCAAGTATTTTTTCTGATGTGCCTACGTCGCATTGGTCGTATCCGGCGATTAAAGATTTATCGAGTAAAAATATTATTTCTGGTTATGGAAATGGGAAGTTTGGTTTCGGTGATGTTGCAACGAGAGAGCAAGTTGCAGCTTTAATTTATCGTGCGTTGTTACCGAATAAGCAAGGTGGTACGTTTAGTAATGATGGCGCTCGTTACGTATTACAAGATGGATCTACTTTAAACAATCCGTATCGAGATATTCGCTCAGGATCCACATTGTTTCCAGAAGAGGTTTTAACGTTAACGAAATTAGGGATTTTTAACGGGGATGGAAACGGAGGTTTTAGACCGAAAGATTCTGTTAGCCGTGCAGAAATGGCGCAAATTATTAAAAATGCTTTTCAAGTTTCGGCTAAGCAAAAGCATACATTTAATGATGTTCCGAATGGTTTTTGGGCAGAAGGGGCAATTAGTGCGGTGCAGTCAAACGGGATTGCATCTGGTACAGGCGAAGGGAATTTTGAACCTGCTAAAACGGTAACGCGTGAACAATATGCACAGTTTTTATATAATGCTTTGCAGTATAAAAAGCCTGCGGTTGCGGTGCAAAATACAGGAGATGCAGCACTATTAGCAGCATTCAAAGATGAAGTGCAGAAGCGTATTAATGCGTACGAAACGAATATTACACTTCCATATAAAACGACAAATAGTAATACAAAAGAAGTGATGAATACACTTTTTAACGCCTATAAAGAAGTGGCAAGTAAAAATGAGTATACAAATAATAATAGATCGAATGTTTCATATGGACTTTCTGGATCACCTGGAAATTATACGTTTACGCTAAAAATTACATATCGTGAAACGAAAGAACAAACAGAATATGTAATGAAGCAAGCGAAGGCAATTGTTTCTTCTATTACACAAGTTGGGATGGATGATCACGAAAAAGTGAAAGCGATTCATGATTATGTCGTAAAACATGTTTCTTATGATACGTCTTATAAAGCTTACACAGCATATGAAGCACTCGTAAATCGTTCTGCGGTTTGCCAAGGTTACGCACTATTAACTTATCAATTATTAAAAGAAGCAGGAATTGAGAATCATTTTGTAGTAGGAACTGGAGACGGTCAGCCTCATGCTTGGAACTTAGTGAAAATCGAAAACAAATGGTATCACCTTGATACAACATTCGATGATCCTCTGCCAGATGAACAAGGCCGCGTAACATATTCTTATTTCAACTTATCAGATGAGCAAATCGCAAGAAATCATGAGTGGAACCGCGGGGACTATCCGCAAGCTACAACCAATTATTATAGTACATTAACAAATAAAATTGCTGCAGGTGGTACGAAAATCCCTGCCTATCAGCAAATATTAAAAGATACAAAGTTAAACTATTTAGGAAATGAATACATCGCAAATAACTATAACGAATTAAAAAATAAAATGCAGCAACGTTATAACGAAAAGTCACCAAAGATCGAAATCCTTTATAAACAATCAATGAATGGCGCATTGCAAGATGTGAAAAAAGCAATTGGAGAAATCGGTTATCCGCAAGGAGCAAACCGTGTTTCTTATAAAGCGGAGCCGTATAATGCGAAAGAAGGATATTCTTTAGTGACGATTACATTTATGTAAAAAAACAACCTAGATCCTATGGGATCTAGGTTGTTTTTTTATAACTTAATTTAACATATCATTTTATTTATATGTTACACCGTTCAAAAAATATGCTTTATAGAGCGTGCCCTGTGCCTATTAACTTAAAAATTTTAAATTACCCCAAAACGAAAAAATGAACTTTTTTATTGTAAGTTAGGATACAATCTCGTTCTGGGGTAGTTGTATTTTCTTAGCTTGATAGGCGATGAGAGTCCAATACATATTATTAAAATTAAGATAATTCAAGCCGGAGAAAGGCACCATAGGGTGTTTTTTATTATCCTTCGACAAAACATGACAATATACAAACGAATTGTTTGCTACTATGAGATGAGAAATCTTACATTCTAAAAAATCTATTTAAAATAACCAATACAGATAGGCGTGAAAAAATGAAACGAAAGTTACTTACGGCGTTAACATGCAGTACATTGCTTATGGGAATGGCTGCTTGTAGCTCAAATGAGAAGGCTGCAACTGAATCAAAACCTAAACAAGAAGAAAAGGTTCAGGAAAAATTGAAAGTTCAAACCATTCAAAAGCAACAAAAAGATAGTTATGTAGTAAGTGAAGATGAATTATCTAAAGCGGCACAGTCGATTGGTGAAATCCAAAACGAGCAAACGATAAATGATATGATGATACATATGTCTTTACAAAAACTCACATTCAATGGAAATAATCTTCATGTTTCTGGTACTCGTGATGTAGGGCGGTTTCAAATGATAAAAGAAAACATTCAATACTTAAAAAACAACTTAAATGTTATCAATAATGATGAAAGACCCAAATATGAATCTATTCTGAACAAATGGTACGATGGAAATTTCGAATCTGCAGTTGAAGACTTTAGGGAAATTCATTATTTACGTTCTGGAACAAAGCAAAGTATGGAAGGATCTAAACTAGCTAAAAAAACTGTTAGTGATGAAAAAGAATTTATTCTCCATTTCTTTGGTCAAGAAGGATTAGATATTCATAATAAAGAATGGAAACATGGAGAGTTATAAAAATAACACTGAATTTCACTCCACTAGGAAGTACAATGTTTTTACTCTGCAATACGGTATTTCCTTCGGAGATAGTATCACATTGGCTTAGTGCATAATTTTACTCATGCCCTCTTCTATATCATTTTTAAAAATATAGATTTTAATTGTAAATAAGGAATCAAAATTTTATTTAATACCATTTTTTACGTGATAAATGAATGGTGAAATTTTCTTATGCGCAGTTCCACTAGGAGATTGCTTATAATGAGATTTAATAAATACACAGTCATGCTTATGTTTCTAACCATTGGCTCAAATGCCGCATTATCTATGTGGCTCAAGCAAGGACTTTTAGGTGTTTATCACGGCTATTGTTCTCTTGTTAATCGCTGCATGGACTACAAAGGATCTCATACAGACGGTCAGCATAAATAAATTATTGTATTTCTCAATAAACAAAAACAACTTAACATGGTAAAATAATAGTTGGATGGGAGTCCAATACATATTATTAAAATTAAGATGGTTCAAGTCGGAGGAAGGCACTTTAGGGTGTCTTTTCTTTTTTCTAAAAGAGAGTTTTGCTTTCAAGAAGATACATTTTTAATGGATTACTGCCATGAGTATATAGATAAAGTCCATCAAAACATGTATGTTCATGAATATGTAAAATTACATAAAATTTCCGAGAAAAAGAGAGTATACTTTCTTATTGTGTAATAAAGATAAAGCTCGCCTACGGAAATAGGCGAGCTTTTTTAACATATAAAGAAAAGACAACTTTTCAAGTACCTTTCTTTGAGTTGAAACATTTTACTAGGTTAAGTTTTGTGATGATTATTTCTTTTCATTTAAATGAACTAGAGTAGTACATCACTTTATTTTTAAGCATCCTTCTCAACAAATATGAATATTTTCATTATCCTTTTCACTACAAAGGGTAGTAATTTAGAAGCTAAAAATGCAAGCACGAAAGCAATTGCCCATGTTTTTATCCATGATTTGAGAAATAAAGCTGTATACCCAACATTCATTGAAACCATGACGAAAGAGATAATACTAGATATACCTAAAATCATAAAGAGATTAAAAATTATCGGTTCAAATTTTTTATTGATTTTCAAAATTAACACCTATTTTCTATATATACTTTGCTGTCCGATTTCACCAACATCTAATCTTACAGTTTGAAATCTATGTTGTCCAGCTTGTTGTACTTTTCTGCAATAGCAATTATTGAGATGTTAACTAGTTTGTCTGGGATGGGAACTCATGATATTGCTATCAAGCTAAGGTTGTATAAATGAACACTTTATCTTTTTTATAGCATCGAAGTTCATTTTGGGGGCGAATGTAATATTACATCATTAAAGTAATAGTTGCACTTGAAACTCTGCATATCGCATGTCTTTTCCAATAGTTTTTTAGCAGAAGCAAGCAGCTCCAATGATGATTAATAAAATAAACAATACAACTAATAAAGCAAATCCTCCCGCGAAGCCATAACTATCACCAAAGCCGAGAACAGTTCCTCCTTTAAATAGGAGGGGGAAAACAAAGGATCAATTATGTGTTTTAACGGATTCCATTTACTTTATGTATTTATGAATGGAGCAGGTTCTTTTTAAAATAGATTTATTCTTTGAAGGAGTTCAAGGACAAAATAGGAGAATTTATATTATTTATTAATAGGGAATAAGTAGGAAATAAAATTTCCAAAAACACAGATAGAAATCCGCTTTTATACCTTTCATTAAAATAATACTAGCATTATATATTATAAGGAATACTTATCCTTAATTGTAAATGAAAGGGGGGATTAGTATGAGTTATGGCTATAATCATCCTCCTGAAAAGCATCATAAACACCACAATGAAACTTTGTCAACGGGTGTATTACGTAGACATTCCGCTACGTTGTTTCTTACTGTGGAAGCTATGAATGTTGATCCAGATGATACTCATACAGTAACTGTTGAAATGTTTGATTGGTCATCGGGTTCTCCGGTATTGTTACCATTAGTAGACCCTTCAACACAAACATTGGCACCTAATCGACGTGTTACTTTTCGTTCAGCAGCTCTTTCTTCAGGTGTTTTTGCTTATGAAGTAAGAATCATTCGTTCGAAAGATAGAGATGTTGTTACGAATGTTTTTGGTCTTAGTGCAATCGTATTTAACCCACAAGAAGGAAATAATGTTTTACAACATGATTTAGCAAAATTAGATCTTAAATAGCTTTTATAAAAGTTTATTTATTGGACAAGATTAAAAAAGAGTAGGATGTAATCCTACTCTTTTTTAACATCAATTATATTAAAATTTTAAAAGAAATCCTTCATCATTTTCACATCTTTAATATTCACTGTTACACCTTCAATCTTATCCTTCTTCTCATCTTTAGCAATCGTAATTTTCTCATTATTATCAACCCAAACAAGAAATTCTTCTTTTGTGTCATCTTTATATGTAACGGTAATAGTAGAATGTGCCGATTCTCGCTTTTTTTGATCTAAAGTGATTGTTTTAGGCGTGCCTTTTTGAACTGCGGAAACGATAGATTGTATCATTTCTTCATTGTCTGTTTGAGATTTAGAAGTAGTATTATTGGTTGTCTGAAGTATTTCGATATCTGTAATGTTTGCGGAGTTTAATTGAAAGGCACTTTGTTTCTGTTCTTGCTTAGCTTGTGAAGCTTTATCTGTAGCTGAGGTGCTTGTGCAGCCTATTAAAGTGAAAGATAGAGCGGTTAGAGCGCATATATAAGTGGTTTTTTTCATTATATCCCCTCCTTGGCTTAATCATAACAATTTTCTGTTAATTTAGGTAGTTATTGTAAGAGGATTTATTTTACTAGTTTTAGGATAGAGAAAATTCAAGAGGAGGTTAACCGTAAATAATAACCATCAGGGTCTACAATACGAAAATCCTTCATTCCCCAAGATTGCATTTTAAGGTTAGATTCCACTGGATAATTTTTTTCTAATACATGTTGGTATATTTGTTCAATATTATCAAAAACCATGATAACTTCAACACCTTTACCTTTTGGCTTAAGTCCACCTGTTTTTAAATAATGATTTTCATTGAGAATATAATCAGGGGTTAATAATAAAGAAAAATCCCCTAGTTTAATCATTGCACTAGTTGCATTCTTTTTTGAGAATACAAGGGTAAGGATTTCCTCATAAAAACGAATAGATCTTTGCAAATCTTCTACAAATAACTCTAGACGAAAGTGCATATGTACTCTCCTTTTCATTTTTTTTCAAATTTTATGTTTAACATTTCGAAAATAGGTGTACTACATATAATATAACAAATAATTCATTTTAAAGGAGGAAGTTAAAGATGGAAACGAAGTATAGGAAACCTTTTGTATATGAATTTATTACGGAGAAAGAGGTCATGAATGCGGCGAATGATCTAGTGAAGAAAGGAATAGACCAAAAAGATATTTACGTATTAACACACGAGAAAGAAAGGACAGATAGAATCGCAGACAATGCAGACGTGAATACAATTGGTATACAAGAGGAGGGACTTGGGACAAGTATTATTAACGTCTTTCAAAAAACGGGAGATCAGTTAAGAAATAAGATGCAGGAGTTAGGGCTTAATGAGGAAGAAGCGAACTTCTACGAAGAAAAGCTGGATGAAGGGAAAATCTTGTTATTCGTTAAAGATTTAGAGAGAGTCGGTGAATGGTTACAAGAAAGAAGATGCATGTATTCTATTTAAATTTGTATCCTGTAAATCTATAAATCTATTACGAAAAGGAGATGGGAAATATGAGTGAGAGCGGACTAAAAGAACAAATTACTGGTAAAGTGGAAAAGACAAAGGGACAAGTAAAAGAAGGAATTGGTGAAGTTACAGAAGATAGAAAGTTGAAAAATGAAGGGAAGTGGGACAAGACGAAGGGAACGATAAAAGAAAAAGTCGGAAAAGTTAAACAAAAGATAAGTGATGGGTTGGATAATAAAGAATAATACATGTTTATCAAGCTTTGGTTACATACCAAAGCTTGATAAATACAATATAAAACGAATATAGGAGGGTTAATTGTGGGACTGATTATTACGTGTATTGTAGGTGGACTTATTGGTGCGTTAGCTGGAATGATTACGGGAAAAGACTTTCCTTTAGGTATAGTTGGTAATGTGATTGCCGGATTAATCGGATCTTGGGTAGGTAGTGCATTATTTGGTCATTGGGGTCCTGAATGGGGAGGCATCTTTATTCTTCCAGCTTTATTAGGTGCAATTGTCTTTATTTTAATCGTTACATTCTTCTCTAGAATGCTACGGAAAGCGTAAGTATGATAATGAATAGTAATCTTAAGTTTATTATATGCAGTTATAAAGTAAATAGAATGATAAATATACATAAAAAAGCATCCAATTCAAATAAATTGGATGCTTTTTTATGTAATCTGCATAGGAATGAGCGGGGGATGAAGGCCCCCGCTCATTGAAATTACACTTTCTATTTATGTATTAAGCCATCGTTACTTTTTTACAAGCGTTTATTCTTACGACCTGCCTTGGTTCTATATGAGATAAGTCCTCGTTATTACCTATATCAACTACAATTGTATTCGTTAGTATATTAATAATGGAACCAACTAATTTTGTAGCATGATCGTGTCGATAAGAAAATTGAACAAAATCTCCTTTTTCAAAATTGTGCTCTTCCATAGATAGATCCCCCTAAAAATAATGTTTATAGATTATATATACACAAATTTATAAGGTTTAAACATTTGGTAGTATTTTTTACGTGTTAAGCCGAGAAAGGTGTGGAAAATTTATTTATAATAAAAATAAAAAAATATGTTTAAAACTAATTTTTATGGGTAATTAACATAGTAGTAGTTTGAGATAAGGGGGCGGAAATGATGAATTTGGGAATAAATATTTTGCAAAATGATGTAGGTTATACGGTACAGCTTAATGGTGAAATTGATGCCTATTGCAAGCGAAAAAGAGGTTCATATGGTAGTAGATTTTACTGAGGTAGAGTATATGGATAGTACAGGTTTAGGTGTTTTTATAGCGCTATTAAAAGCAGTTAAGAAAAATGATGGAAAACTAGAGTTTATTGGTGTATCTAAAAGGTTAAAAAGATTATTTGATATTACAGGGTTAACAGAAATATTAAATTTGAATTCCGATTTTGAAAAAGTAGAAAGAAGGTGACTAGGGATGATGGAGAGATTTGAAAAGATAGAAATGAAAATTCCTGCAAAGGCAGAATATGTGGCTATTATTCGTTTAACAATGGCTGGTGTTGCGAATCGAATGGGCTTTGCTTATGACGATATAGAAGATATGAAAATTGCTATTAGTGAAGCATGTACAAACATTGTACAACATGCATACAAAGAAGACGTTGGAGAAATTGCAATTGTCTTTGGGCTATATGAAGATCGATTAGAAATTATGGTTGCTGATAATGGGGTTAGCTTTGATTTTAACAAATTAAAAAGGAAAGTTGGCCCGTATGATATTAGTAAACCAGTAGAACATTTGCCGGAAAATGGTTTAGGTTTATATTTAATTAATACGTTAATGGATGATATACAAATCATGCATGATGAGGGCATGACAGTTTTAATGACAAAATATATACAAAGAGAGCAGGTGGAGAATGATGGAAATCCAATCTCAACCTACGAATCTTACTAAAGAAGACGTTATGAAACTAATTGCAGAATTTCAACAAAACCAATGTGATGAAGCACAGGAAAGGTTAGTTGATCATTATAAAAATCTCGTATATTCCATTGCATATCGCTATTCAAAAGGCGGGCCGATGCATGAGGATATTATACAAGTAGGCATGCTAGGGCTCTTAGGAGCAATCAGAAGGTATGATTATTCGATAGGGAATGCTTTTGAGCCTTTTGCAATACCTACGATAGTAGGGGAAATAAAGAAGTATTTACGCGATAAAACTTGGGGCATTCACGTTCCAAGGCGAATTAAAGATTTAGGCGGAAAAATTAAACTTGCGATAGAGGAGCTAACAGATCATTTGCAACGTTCACCGAAAATTATAGAGATTGCGGATCATTTAGGGCTATCCGAAGAGGAAGTACTAGAAATTATGGATGCGAAAAATAATTATCGAGTATCTTCCTTAGATGATGTAGTTGAAAATGCATCTGATGGAAGTTCGGTAGCGAGAATTGAATCTGTAGGTGAAGTAGAGCAAGGATATGAAGAGACAGAAAGGCGTCTCGTTTTAAAAGATATTTTTAACGTATTAAATGAAACGGAAAAGAGTGTTATTCATTATATATTTGAAGAAAATTTAAATCAAAAGGATACAGGGGAACGGTTAGGTATTTCACAAATGCACGTTTCTCGTATTAAAAGACAAGCGATAAGTAAATTGAAGCAAGCCGCATTTTTAGATACATAAAAAATTTAAAATAATGATGTTTAAAACATGAGAAAAGGGGTACGTATTAAGTATAGGAGGAGATATAAAAATGTCACACGATGTGAAAGAACTAATCGAAGGATTGAATGAAGATTTAGCAGGAGAATACTCAGCAATTATTATGTATAACCATAATGCAGCAACAGTTTCTGGTATATATAGACAAGTGTTAAAACCTTTCTTTGAATCTGAAATTAGTGATGAACAAGGACATGCCCTATATTTAGCGGAGAAAATTAAGACGTTAGGTGGTACACCTACTACGATCCCTTTACCAGTGAAACAAGTAGAAGACGTTAGAGAAATGTTAGAAGAAGCTAGAAAGTCAGAATATGAAACAATTAAGCGTTATGAAAAGAGAAAAGGACAAGCAGCGAAATTAAATATGACAGAGTTAGTTGTAAAGTTAGAAGATATGATCGCAGATGAAACAAATCATATGGAAGAATTGGATCGTCTTTTAAGTGATAAAGCAATGGTGTTAAATTAAAAGTGGAAACTTATAGAGTGAAAGAACAAACTCTCATTTCTGGGGGTTTGTTCTTTTGCTGTATAAATGTGTTTGAGTAGGAAATTTTCATTTTATAACTGAGTATGTAATACTAGAAAAATAGAAAATGATAATCGATTTACATTTTATATAAGAAAAGGGGAAATCACTTGTGTCCATTTTAATTGTAGATGATAATCCGGTGAATATCTTTGTAATTAAGAAGATTTTAAAACAAGCCGGATATCAGGATCTTGTATCGCTTAATTCTGCACAAGAGCTTTTCGAATACATCCATTTTGGAAAAGATTCTTCCAGGCATAACGAAATAGATTTAATACTATTAGATATTATGATGCCTGAAATTGATGGACTTGAAGTTTGTAGGCGATTACAAAAAGAGGAGAAGTTTAAAGATATTCCTATTATTTTTGTTACAGCTTTAGAAGATGCAAATAAATTAGCTGAAGCTCTTGATATGGGGGCAATGGATTATATTACGAAACCTATAAATAAAGTTGAATTGTTAGCGCGTATGCGTGTGGCATTACGCTTGAAATCAGAATTAAATTGGCATAAAGAACAGGAAGAAAACCTTCGGAATGAACTAGATTTAGCTACGCAAGTACAAAGAAACTTATTAAGTAGTCCATTAAGGGAAGAGCATATAAAAATTGAAGCAAGTTACTTACCTTCATTTAAACTAGCTGGAGATATGTATTACTGGTATAAAATCGATGAAAACCGCTACGGTATTATATTATTAGATGTGATGGGACATGGTGTATCCGCTTCCTTAGTTTGCATGTTCATTTCGTCTGTATTACGTGAAACGATTAAAAGTTTAATCGATCCAGAACTTGTCATGAAAGACTTAAATAAATATATGACTCTTTTACATAATGAGAATGACAATATTCCATATTATTTTACAGCGATATACTTAGTAGTGGATACAGAAAAGAGAACGATTGAATATGTAAATGCAGGACATCCTTCTGGATACGTTTTAGTTGATGAAACAAATGTAGTGGAACTAAATCGCGGGAGTTGTGCGGTAGGATTTTTTGATGAAATAAAAGTTGAAAAGACAGTTATACCTTTTGAGAAGAACGCTCAAATCGTATTGTTTACAGATGGTGTACTTGAAGCAATAGCAAATGATGAATTTGAGGCTGAAGAGAAATTACGTACTTTTACAGAAAGAAAATGGGGAGAGTTAGAAGAAGAGATAGAAGGGTTTTACAAGGAAGAACAGAAGGAAGCACAATCAGATGATATGTGTCTTATCATGATACAAGCGAATGCGAAATAAAAAGCGTATGAAATCCAAATAGAGGATTTCATACGCTTTTATTGTATTTTTTGATAGATTTGTTCGTGTGGATTAAATTGCGTATAATGCGGCATGATATCCGAGAAACGAAGAGTTTCTTTATTTCCTAAACATAGGAATCCATTGTGACTTAAACTTTCATAAAATAGTTGCTGTACTTGGTTTTGAAGTTTACTTGTAAAGTAAATTAAAACGTTACGGCAAAGGATAATATGAAATTCGTTAAAAGATTGATCGGTTACTAAATTATGTTGTGCAAAAATAATGTTTTGTAACAGTGAAGGATTAAAATAAGCAAAACGACTATCCGTTGAATAATAGTTAGAAAATGCTTGTGTACCGCCAGCTTGTAAATAATTTTTCGTATAAGTTTGCATTTTATTTAATGGAAGAATACCTTGTTTTGCTTTTTCTAACACATCTGTATTCATATCTGTTGCGTAAATAATAGCTTTTTCACTTAATCCTTCTTCATGAAGTAAGATGGACATGGATAATACTTCTTCACCAGTTGCGCATCCAGCGTGCCAAATTCTAATTTCAGGATGCTTTCTTAATTCAGGAATAACATGCTCTCTTAGCGCCTTAAAAAAGATAGGGTTACGGAACATCTCAGTTACATTGATCGAGAAATCATTTAATAACTGCTCTAAAACCCCTTCCTCATGAATTACTTTTTCAATTAACTTTGAAATGGTAGGGATATTAGAAATTTGCATTCGATTACAAATCCGCCTATAAATAGATGTGCGAGCGTATTGGCGAAAATCAAATCCTGATAGTTTAAATACCGCTTCTAATAGTAAGTCAATTTCTAAGTTCGTACGCTTATCCATATCTACTGATGGATCAAAATTATAATACTTATTTTCCACTGAAACGAAACCTCACTTATTTTATTAACCATACACTCATTACCGAATAGAGTTGATGTAAATTTAATGGTTTACTTATATAATCTGAAGCGCCAGCAGATAAACATTTTTCCTTATCATTTGGCATTGCTTTAGCAGTTAATGCGATAATAGGTATTTCATGTAACCCTAAGTTCATTCGGATATGTTCCATCGTTTCATAACCGTCCATATTTGGCATCATAATATCCATTAAAATAAGGTCGATATTTGTATTGTTTTTTAGTATTTCTAAACACTCTAGGCCGTTTTGTGCAGTAATGATATTGGCATGGTGTTTTTTTAATGCATTTTGTAATGCAAATATATTTCGATGATCATCATCGACAATTAAAATGGTTTTCTCTTGGAAGACATTAGTTGTTTCTGGAAGAACGATGGTTTCCTCAACAACTTCAGCAGGAATAACTTCATCTACCGTTGCTGCGACTTCTAAATTGGATACTTGTATATCAGTTAATCCGTTTGGAAGGTTAGGAATATATACGGTGAAAGTACTGCCTTCTCCTACATTACTTTCTAACGTAATCCAACCACCTAATAGTCTAGCAAACTCTTTACAAATAGATAAACCTAATCCTGTACCACCATACTTCCGAATCGTTGCGCCATCTGCCTGTTGAAAGGCTTCGAAAATAAGTTGATGCTGTTCTTTAGCGATACCAATACCAGTATCTTTTACCGAAATGGTTATCCAATCATTACTGATAGACTGCATTTCATGGCTCAAATTAGTTGCTTCTATTGAATCAAAATGTAAAGAGACAGATCCTTTTTCCGTAAATTTAAATGCATTGGATAATAAGTTTTTAATAATTTGTTCAATCCGTTGTGCATCTGTATAAAACAGATCAGGAATGGTGTCACTGTTTTCAACAGTAAATTCTACATTTTTTTGTGCAGCGATATGTAAGAAGTTTTGCTGCATACTTGCAGCCATATCACTTATGTTCGTTGCTTCAAAAATAACATCTAGTTTTCCGGCTTCTACTTTAGATAAATCTAGTATGTCATTAATTAAAGTAAGTAAATCCTTCCCTGATGAATGAATGACGGTTGCTAATTCAATTTCATCATCGGATAAATGATTATCATGATTTTCTTTTAACATTTCAGATAATAGTAAAATACTATTTAATGGTGTACGTAATTCATGTGACATATTTGCTAGGAATTCTGATTTGTATTTTGAACTACGTAACAACTCACTTGCTTTTTCTTCTAATTCTAATTTAGTCACTTGTAAGTCAGCTGTCTTTTGCTCGGCCTCTTCCGTTCTAGACTCTAACTGTTCGTTCGTTGTTCTTAATTCCTCGGCTTGCATTTGTAGTTCTTCCGCTTGCGTTTGCAATTCTTCTGATTGAACTTGTAACTCTTCTGTCATTGCTTGTGATTCATGTAAAAGAGTTTGAATTCGCATACGTCCCATAATGCTGTGGATTGTTAAACCTAGATTATCAACAGTTTGGTGAATTAAATCTTGATGTAAATCTGAAATGTCAGTTACACTTACTAACTCCATTACTGCAATCACTTCATCCTCAAATAAGACAGGGATGACTAGTAAATTTTTAGGGCGTATTTCTAATAATCCAGTAGTAACGTAACGAAACTCTTCAGGTATGTCCCTAAGAATAAAACTTTTCTTTTCTAAAGCAGACTGTCCAATGAAACCTTCACCCATTTTAATGGATTGTTTTCCAATATCAATACCTTGATCGGCGAAAGAAGCTTTTTTCACAAAGTAGACAGTTTCTTCAACTTCTTCACGTACATAGAATGCACCGCAAGAAGTTTGCGTTTTTTGTATAATGCCACTCAAAATTTTGTTACCTAACATCTCAATAGAAGATACACCTTGATACATTAAAATTAATTCTGCAATCTCCGTTTGTAACCACTCTCTTTTCGATATTTCGTCTAGCAGATGGTTCGTTGTATGAGCAAGATCTTTTATTTCATCATGTGTATTTACATGAATTCTTTCCGTAATTTTTTCTTTAGAAGAAATGGATTTAATAGCTTGAATTACATTTTTAATCGTTTTTGTAATGGAATTGGAAATATAAAGTGAAACGATAATAGAAATACAAGATAGTAAGAACAATAAACTGTATAACCAAAGCTCTAATTTATTATTTTTAGTATCTAATTGTGCAGCTCTTTTTTTCGTTAATTGCTCCTCAGTGCTACGGAAGTCAGTTAGTTGTGATTGTAATGATTGGATTTCGGTAGTGTCGATTTCTTGTATTTTATTACTATTATGATTTGCAATTAACGGGTGAATCTCTTTATTCATCCAATTAGTAATGTTTCCGTTAATCTCTTTTAATTTTTCTTGCTGAGATGGATTATCTTCTAATAAAGAAAAAAGATTATGGTAATGTTTTTCATAATCTCTTTCGGCAGAGTTAAGAGATTGCAAATAGTTCACGTTATTAGAAGTGATAAAGCCTTTCGCTTTATTTTCTATTGTTAGCAAGTCTTTTTCCACTTGGTTCGTTAAATTGAGAACTTTAAAATCGTGATCAATAATAAAATTACGAGATTTTTGTAAATTGGAAATCTGATTGTTTAACATAATAAAAGAAATAAGTAAAAACAAAATGATAACTAAATAACCAGCCATAATTTTGTAGCGAATACTAAATTTTGCTTTCGATTTCATTAAAAATTCCTACCTTCAAGGTTATTAAAACTTTTCTATTTTAAAGAATGAAAAACGTAATATATATTATATCAGTTTTCATAGGGCTAAACTAGAAATCCCCCTATTGTATTAGGGGGTCTCGTTTTGAATAGAGGAAATCATTTTGAAGTATAAAACTATGTATGAAAAATAACAATCGAGGGAATAGGGGATAATAAAACCTTTAAGAAGGAAAGAGTGTTCTTAAAGCTCTTTTTGCATCTATTCCTTCAAATATAAATAATACAAGCTCTCTCTTTTTTATAGTAAGGAAAAATGATACTAATGTGCTTAAGTTTTTAATAGAAGTAAGTGTTCCTCGTTTACTTATAAATACATTTGTTTGAAATGTTGTCATTAAAGCATAAAAATGATGAATCTGCGTTATTGTAGGTGTTTCATTATAAAGAATAGTAGTAGAGTGAATGGCGTTCATCGTAATTTTCCTTTCCATATAATAAGCATAACAATATAAACGTACCCGTTTTAAAAAATGTTAAACATATAAATAAGAAAAAATATAATTATAGTTTTTTACGTTTAGAAAGGGGGAAGAAGGGTATACATATACCATAAAGAGATTGACCGAAGATGGATTGTAAAGTTTTAGTCTATAAAAATATACTTTTACTTTAAATAAAAAGGAGACTGTTACATATGGATAAAATGATAACGGATATTACATTTGATTTCATTTACTTGTTAAGTAGTTCTCTTGTAGTCCTTTTATTATTAGCATTTTTCGTAAATGGTTATGTGAATAAAAAAATTAGTGTATATAAAAACGAAGAGTAATAAAGATACGTTATATAAAATTTTAGGAGGTTAATAGTTATGAATATGGATAGAAAAATAGTAGGTGTTTTTCCAACAATTGATGATGCGGCACTCGTTATTAATGAATTAAAGGAAAAAGGATACTCGGCAGATAACATTTCAGCTATTGCGAAAGATCAAAAGGAAATTGAACATCTGGAAGAAAAATCAGGTGAGAAAGTGAATCATGAAACTGCACATAAAGGAGATATCTTTTCAGCGACAGGACTTGTAGCAGGAGGAGTAGCAGGCGGACTCGGAGGTTTATTAACAGGCCTTGGTGTACTTGCTGTATCTGGACTGGGCCCAATTGTAGCAGCGGGACCGATCGCAGCAGCAATTGGGGGAGCCGGTATTGGCGGAGGAGCTGGAAGTTTAATAGGAGCATTTATCGGATTAGGCATTCCAGAAGAACACGCTAAGAAATATGAAGAATACATTTACGATGGAAATATATTAATTTTAGTAGATGCAAAATTAGATGATAAGTTAGAAATCTACAAAATATTTGATAAGCATAATGCTTATAACTCTGATTTCTTTAAATAAAATGTAAACAAAGTAAATATCGTTTTTGATCTTACAACTTTGGCGCGACCGAGGAGTCGTATGACTATAAGAGAGGAAGGGCTTATGGTAAAAGATCAAGTTTCAGAGAGAAGGGGTGTCTTGTCGTGATTGTAAAAATATTAAAGGATAGTAGTAATAGCTTCCTTTGTACAGTGCAAAATAAGAATGGAGATCAGTATGTGAAGAAATGGTTTCGTAAACATGAAAACAAGGAAGAATTAGGACGACCAACTTTTAAAGAAGTAGAACGCGACTGGAAAGAAAATAGGGAGTCGTTTATGTATCCTAATGTTAAAGCACTTTATTAAACAAAATAGTCGCTGTATTCTTACAAAACTGTCACATTCCTGTAAGGTAATTCAATAGATTCGTTGCTTGTTCCATGTCATAATAAAGACATAAGAAAGCTTATTCAAACTACAACTTATTAGGAGAGTGTCAGTCATGATTGTAACAACAACGTCTGGAATTCAAGGTAAAGAAATTATTGAGTATATCGATATTGTAAATGGTGAAGCTATTATGGGTGCAAATATTGTCCGCGATTTATTCGCTTCTGTTCGTGATGTTGTCGGTGGTCGTGCTGGTTCTTATGAAAGCAAGCTAAAAGAAGCTCGTGATATCGCAATGGATGAAATGAAAGAACTTGCAAAACAAAAAGGTGCGAACGCTATCGTTGGCGTTGACGTAGATTACGAAGTAGTTCGTGATGGAATGTTAATGGTTGCTGTAAGTGGTACAGCTGTACGTATATAAGTAAAAAAACAGGCTCACCCCTCGAAGCTTATGCTTTGAGGGTTTTTTTTTGTTCATAACTAAAGGTAAGAGGGAGAAGAGCTGATATACTAGCCTGCTTATTTCAAATGTAGTATATTATTCTCGAAGATAAAAGTAATAATATGGAAAAATGTTAACTTTATGACAAATAATAAAATTATTATTTGAGGTAAGAAGAGAAATAATAGTATGAATAGCTTTAGAGAGTGTATAGTTGATAGAAATAAACGATTGAGCATGTAAAGAGTTATATTACATAAAATTTATTATGGATGGAGGCGATTATATTATGTTTTGGTTAGGATGTTTTTTAGGATACATTGTAGGCTCAGTTATTACATGCGCTCTACTTTACTATGGGTATAGATCTAATGAAAATAAAAAAGCGAATATACAAAAGAGGGAGGAGAGGAAAATCAATCAAAAAGGTGTATAGGATGTGGAAGGTACGGTGATAACGTTGATGCAAAAATAAAGGACAGTACATATTTTATATGACTATTATGTACTGTCCGGCTTATTCTTTTTGGATTAGGAAAAATTATTGCCTGTCTTACTATAAATTTCATAGGCGAAATAACCAAATAAATAGCCTATTCCAGATCCTAAACTAACTGAAAGCAGGGAGAAGTCCGGGAAAAACATACCGAAAATCAAACCGATTATACAGCCAACAAGCATTCCTATAGGTATGAGACTATCTAATAAGTTTTGAGCTTCTTTTGATTTTTTCTTACCTAATTTTCCGTTCTTATATTTATGTTCCAATCTTTTTATTACAAATACTACAATTCCCCCGACTAGTATAACAGGCCAAATTGCCGAAATTAACCACATGTGAAAATCTCCTTTCACCTTTTAATAGAATTATACCAGATACTTACAAATGTTCGCTCTTAAAGGTATTATCTAGTCTATTTAAAAGGCCAATCAAAAAGCCCACTTCAATTGTAGTTAATAACTAGTCAAAAATACTTTCCCTTTCGTTTTCTCAGCAGACTGCACAACATCAACTGCTGCTTTCACATCCGCTAAGTCATATGTAGAATGTACTTTCATAAAACGTAATTGCTTATTTTCTACTAAGTGAATTAAATGACGAAACGTCTCTTGCCATTTATATGGCGTTACTTCTTTATTCCAATGCCGTAAATGAAATATGTTCGCGTGCACTTTTGCTTTCGTGACAATCTCTGCCCAGTTAACTTGTACACCTGATAGAAGACCGATCGTTAAAAAGTGCCCGTTTGGACGTAAGGAGAAAGCCAATTCATTTCCATCTGATCCCCCGATAGAATCAATTGCAGCATCCGCGCCGAGCCCGTTCGTTAATTCCATAACGGTTTCATAAAGCGGGGTAGTGGAAGTATCGATTACATGGTGGGCACCAAGCTCAAGTAATTCCTCTGTATGTTTACTATTTCTTGTCACGGCAATGAGTCGGAAGTTTAAAATGTGTGATAACTGCGCAAAAAGATGACCAATTGCGGATCCACAAGCATTCACTAATAAAACATCATTCTGTTGTAAGTTTAACGTTTCTGTACATGTAACCCACGCCGTAAGAGGATTAATATACATTTGTGCCGCTGTAAAATCATCGATGGAATCAGGAATAGGGACTACAAAATCAGCTGATGTTTTCACATATTCTTGCCAAGTACCTTCTCCGCGTAACGGTAAAACACGTTTGCCGATAAGTTCTCTAGAAACAAAAGCCCCTACATCTTCTACAATGCCAACACCTTCATAACCAGGTATGTTAGGTAACGGAATTCTATGTGCGTACGCTCCGGTTATTGGAATTAAGTCAGATGGATTAATCGGTCTAACTAACATACGAACTAGCACTTCATTATCTCTTAATGGTTCTATATTTTTATATTCAACTTGTAATACATCTTTTGGATTGCCGAACTTGTGAAATTGAATGTGTTTTCCGTGCAAGATAAATGATCCCCCTTAGTTTGATTGGGTTTATTATAGCATTTTTAGTTTGAAGGGCTATTTTGTTGAAAATGAATAAAAGGGAACAAAAGGCTATTATTCTTCTCGTTCTAGTTTGTAAGGTTTAGCCTAGTATTGCATAATTTGCAGTGTAGGCCTTATGTTAATAATCAGTATGAGTATGTATTTTATATTTAATTGGAAGTTAATTGTAGTAATTGTCTTAATTTATTTAAAGTTTCTGGGTCTTTAGGTCGATACATAGTTAGTTTTAAGTCTGGAGCGTCATACACCCGGAATGTAATATGTTCGAATAATAGTGTGCCTACTATTGGATGATGGATTTCCTTTTTTCCACTCGGTGTACCGAGAACATCGTGAGCGGGCCACCATTCTTGGAACTCTGCGCTAATAGCCATTAATTCTTCCACTACTTCTTTGAGCCATTCTTCACCAACAAAACGACTACATGTAGCTCTAAATTGTGCTAAAAGTCTCCTTGCATGGGCCTCCCAATCATTTGCTAATAAGGTTCGATATTCTTGGGAGGCAAAACATCTCCAAACTGCATTTCTTTCTTTGAAACTCATAGTTTCAAAATCTCCAAATACTGCACTTGCAACACGGTTCCAGGTTACAACATCCCAAAGTTGATCTGTTACATATATCGGGTAAAACTTTAAATCATCTATAAAATTTTGTAGTACAGGGCTTACTTCGTCATCAGTTTTTAAAGGCTTTTCAGGAGGTAACTGTTGATGAGCTAATAAAAACATATGCTCACGTTCTTCTTTATCTAAGCGTAAGGCATCAGCTAAACTTTCTAAAGCCTGTATTGAGACTTGGATATCTCGGCCTTGTTCAATCCACGTGTACCAAGTTACCCCAATATTAGCTAGTTGTGCTACTTCTTCACGACGTAATCCTTTGGCTTTTCTGCGTGAACTAATTGGTAATCCAAAATCTTGTGGAGAAAGTCGGTTGCGTCTAGACTTCAAAAAATTTCCGAGTTCTTTTTTTCTTTCCTGTTCACTGTTCATAAAAAGCCCCTTTCTTTAAGGTAGTACTGTTAATACTAGTATAACTGGATATCTATTTACATTAAAATATTTGTTTTATATTAAAGTTGTAGTTTTGATAAAGGGGGTGAATAAAGTGAATAAAGCCAATGCTTCTGTACAAGAAAACCCAAGAGTTACAAAGGGAGTAATCTTTTTCATGGCAGTTGCTTGTGGATTTACAGTGGCGAATGTGTATTTAAATCAGGTTTTGCTTGTAAGCATGGGGAAGACATTTAATGTAGCAGCAGCATCTATTGGTATTGTAGCCACTTTAACACAAGTAGGATATGCTTTAGGGAATCTTTTAGTAGTACCACTTGGGGACATATTTGAGAGAAGAAAATTAATTTTAACGTTGCTATGTGCAGTAAGTCTTTCACTAGCAGCAGCCGCTATTTCACCAAATGTGACTTGGCTTGTGGTGACCAACTTTTTGATAGGGATTTGTACGGTTATTCCTCAGATAATTGTACCCCTTGTAGCTAGTTTGGTTGATGAAAAGGTGCGCGGAAAGGTCCTAGGAAATGTAGCCATAGGCTTGGTATGTGGGATTTTAGGAGCACGTTTTGTTAGTGGCTTGATTGACGTGCATTTTGGTTGGAGAGCAATGTATTGGGTCTCCTTTGCAAGTATGCTGGTAATCATTGTACTCACAAGACTTTTACTACCCAAAAGTCAAGGGGTTGCTTCTATGAAGTATAGTGAGTTATTGACTTCATTAGGCCCCATGTTTATACAAGAAAAAGTACTGCGTCAAGCTTGTATAAGCCAAGGAATGATATTTGGTGCATTTAGCGTGTTCTGGACAACTCTTGGCTTCCTTCTACAATCACCTTCTTATTCATATGGAAGTGATGTTGTAGGATTAGTTGGGTTAGTTGGAATAGGAGGTGCATTTGCTACTCCTATAATTGGGCGGGTAATTGATAAAAAGGGTCCAATTTATGCGAATACTCTTTGTATGACAATTACATTCATAGCATTTATTATTTCTATTACGTTAGGCTACTGGTTAACTGCTTTAATTTTATCTGCATTATTAGTAACTGTAGGTACACAAGCAAATCAAGTTGCATGTCAAGCCAGAATATTTCAGCTCTCCCCAGATAAACGTAGTAGATTAAATGGACTGTATATGGTAGCCACTTTTTTAGGTGGGGCACTTGGATCGTATATAGGGGTATTAGCTTGGAGCAATTGGGGTTGGCTAGGAGTTTGCATAACAGGTATGGTGATGGTGAGTTTAGGATTTACGAGTCTTTTAAACATGAAAAATGAGGTTAAGAGCTTAAAAATGGTTGAAAATATGAAAAGGGGCGATGCATAATGGTAAGGAATGAAGAGAATTATCAAAAAGGTCTAGATATTCTGAAAAAAATAGACAAGGAGAATTATCAAGCGATTGTCGATAGTTTTAAAGATTCTATTGCACCAGATTTAGGCACATTAGCTGTTGAATTTAATTACGGACAAATTTTTTCAAGACCAGGATTAGATTTAAAGTCTCGTCTATTAGCTACAGTAGCTGGGTTAACGGTATTAGGAAATACGCAACAACTTAAGTTTTATATTAATGGAGCTTTAAATGTAGGGTGGACAGAAGAAGAAATTGTAGAAGTAATGATGCAAATGTTGATTTATGGTGGTTTTCCAATAGCTTTAAATACGATTTTGACAGTTGCTACGGAAGTATTTGAAGAAAGAAAAATGGCAACAAAGTAAAAAAACGTAAGGGATGGAGAATAATATGATTATTGATAGCCATGCACATAGCAGGTTTAATGGAAAATAAAAATGTCTTTGTGAATGAAAGACATAATTTTACACTAGTTGATGTTGCAGTTGAACCCTTACAAGATGGAAGGCTTTCCTAATACTCTGACAAGAAGCCACTTGAAAAGTGGCCTCTTCTATTTTTTATTAAGCCGAAGCTCTCTTCATTCTCTCAAGTAAACTAGATAACACATGCGTACGATACGATTCTAGTTTTTTACCTTCATAAGTACGGATACCTAATTTTTTAAGTTCTTTTACATACCAACCTTTGCTTCCGAAATACATGTGATCGCTCCCCTTCAACTTTGTTTTATTTGTTCTGATTGCATATGGAGGTACAGGTAATATAATGAAGGAAATGAATTTCGCGCGAAAATGGTTAACTTTGTTGCAAAAGACATATATACTAAAGATAGTATACAACGAGGTGGACAAGACGTGATTATAGAGAAGCACGAAATTCAAATTGACCAAATTACGAGTGGTAAGGTGAATATCTTTACTTTCTATCGAAATAGAAAGCAAATTGATGATCATTTTTTACGATTGCAAGAACCATCGCTTACAGCAAACTACTTCTTCCATTTTCATTTTGATGCAGAGAGCTTGCATCTACTGCAGGAAGAGTTTCCGAGCGTATATCCGTACGACGGTAGTGAAACGATTCACGACTGGACGGAAAAGATGAAAGCAGAATTGCAACATCAGATCCAAACAGGAAAATGGAATAAGCGCGTACGTATCGGTAATCGCATTCTAGATGTGGTGTTTACGTGGTGTGACGAAGATATAGTAGAGTGAAAAAGAAGCGGATGACGCTTCTTTTTTTTAGCGCTGGAATAAAACGAGCTTACCTGCAGTAGATGTGCAGCGATGTGTTTTTTCATACAATCCTTTTTCTCGTAAAATAGATTCACCTTTTGCTTTCGCTTCTTTTTCAGTTGCCGCCTCGAATGATTCGTCTAATGCTTTTGAACCATCTTTTTCAAAGACTGTTAGAACGTATACTCCCATGAAAATTCCCTCCAATAATAAAAATCAGAATCTTATAACTATTTTGGCATAAATCACTAGAATATGCAAAGAAATATATGACATTGCGTGGTAAAATAGAGAGAAAGTTTTATGAGCACTAGATTTACTATTCGTAGTAAAGTACGGAAAAAGAAAGGATCGTTATTTGTGAAACAAGTGAAGTTTATACATGCGGCTGATTTGCATTTGGATAGTCCGTTTAAAGGGATGGAGATGAATGTACCGCAGTCTGTTTGGGAGAGAATGAAGCAAAGTACGTTTGAATCGTTCGAGCGTATTGTTGATAAAGCGATTCAAGAGCGCGTTGATTTCGTATTACTAGCCGGGGATTTGTATGATGCGGAGACGAGAAGTTTGAGGGCGCAAGTGTTTGTGCGTGAGCAAATGAAGAGACTGTCGCAGTACGATATCCCTGTTTTTATTATTCACGGTAACCACGATCATTTAGGGGGAAGCTGGGCAGCAATTGAGTTTCCGGAAAATGTTCATGTGTTTACCGAGCCTTATGTAGAAGAGAAATCATTTTATAAAAATGGTGAGTTGTTAGCTTCTATTTACGGATTTAGTTATTTGCAGCAAGCGGTAACGGATAATATGACAGCGCAGTATACGAAAATGAGTGATGCGCCTTTTCATATTGGCATGCTTCATGGAAGTGTGGAAGGGGATGCAGAGCATAATCGCTATGCGCCGTTTCAAATTCGTGAGCTGAAAGAAAAGCAGTTTGATTATTGGGCTCTTGGCCATATACATAAACGTGAAATTTTATCAGAAGAGCCGTATATTATTTATCCAGGTAATATACAAGGGCGTCATCGTAAGGAAACAGGGGAAAAGGGTGCGTACCTGGTTGAACTTACGAAACAAGGAACGCAATGTTCATTTTTCCATACGGCTGATGTTGTGTGGGATGAGAGAGAAGTGAATATTGATGGACTTGAAACTGTTGATGAACTTATGACGAGTGTGTCAACTGCGATGAATGAGTGCCGAAGAGAAGAGGAAGGGACGCTATTAACTGTCGTATTTACAGGACAAGGCCCACTTTCTCCGTATTTACGTGACGAAAAGCGTGTGGAAGAGATTTTTCATATTTTAGCAGCTGGCGAAGAGCGAAAAGATTTCGTGTACGCGATGAAGTGGAAAAATGAGACGGTCTCTTTTGCGGAAATCGAACGTTTGAAAGAAGAAAATCATTTCGTCGGTAGTGTGCTGAAGGAGTTAGAAGCTTTCACTAATATGGACGGCGTGTTGCGCACTATTTGGACATCTCCTGTAGCGCGTAATAGTATTGAATCTTTTACAGAAGAAGAGAAGAAAGAGATTCAGAAGGAAGCGGAAAATATTATTTTAGAACAATTATTCCAGCAAGAGAGGGATAAAAAATGAGAATGGAAAAACTCCATATTTATGGGTACGGAAAATTAGAAAATGTGGAAATGGATCTGTCAATGCTGACGGTGTTATACGGTGAAAATGAAGCAGGGAAATCAACAATTCGCTCGTTTATGAAAAGTATTTTATTCGGTTTTCCGACGAGAGGACAGCGCCGTTATGAACCGAAAGAAGGCGGGAAGTATGGCGGAGCAATCACTGTGCAAACAGAGAAGTACGGCCGTTTGAAAATTGAACGATTGCCAAAGACGGCTGTTGGTGAGGTAACTGTTTATTTTGAAGACGGGAAAACGGGCGGCGAGGAAATTTTATGCGATATATTAAGCGGGATGAATGAGAGCTTATTTGAATCTGTCTTTTCATTTGATATGCACGGTCTTCAAAATATTCATCAGCTTGGTGAAGCGGATATCGGTAATTATTTATTTTCAGCAAGCGCAGTCGGAAGTGATGCGTTATTACAGCTAGATAAAAAGCTAGAAAAAGAAATGGATCAGCGCTTTAAACCGAGCGGGCGTAAACCGGAAATTAACGTGTCACTGCAAGAGATGAAGAAACTGGAAGAGAAGATGAAAGAGTGGCAAGGAAAAATTGGCACGTATGAAAAACAGGTCGAACAGTTAAAAGAAAGTGAAGAGAAACTTGCTTCTGTTCGAGTGGAAAAAGAGAATGCAGAAAAACGAAAGCAAGATTATGAAATATTAGCAGCACTTGAACCTCTCGTTATTGAAAAGCGTGCGTATGAGAAAGTGTTAGAAAACGAGAATGGGCAGTTTCCTGTAAACGGGATGGCGCGTTATGAAGCAATTAAGGCAAAGATGGAGCCGCTCCAGTTGCAAGTTGATTCGCTCCATAAAAAAATAGAGACAGTGCAATTGGAAATGGAATGGATTCAAATAGACGAAGAGTTTTTACAAAAAGAAAGTTATGTAGAAGAACTTCGTATGCAGCATATGTCGTATGAAAATGCACGTCAAGAAATGCGTGATATAACAGGAGCGATTACGAATATAAAAGAAGAGCTTGCAGAACTCGAGCAACAAATCGGCACTACTTTTGAAGAAGAAACAGTTCTTTCCTTTGATATGAGTTTGGCAACGAAAGAGTTAATTACGCAAACTGTGCAAAAGGCACGCGAATTAGAAACGCAAAAAGCACAGCTTGATGATCGTTTTAAAGTAGCGCAAGAGCAATTAGAAGAACAAGAAGAAAATATAAGACAAATTCAGAAGCAAATGTTAGCGGATGAAGAGCGAAATACGTTAGTTGAGAAAGAAAAATCGTTCCAAGATGCGGCGTTTATCGGTATGGGCGCTGAGAGAATGAAGCGCAAATATGAGGAAAAAGCAGGAGCAGCGATGCAAAAGAAAAAACAGTGGCAAAGAGTTTGTCTTCTGTTACTTCTTATTAACACAGGCGTGTTATTCACAAGCTTATTTATAGATAACCGCCCGCTTTTATTTATTAGTGTCATTATTTTTGTAGGGATTGTTCTTGCTCTTGTTTTATATAAAGATCCGTCAAGTGGGTTACAAGAAGAGCTCCTTACTCTTCAGCAAAGTGCTGGCGGGAGACAAAGTGAAGAAGCGATGTCTGTTCGTTATGAGTTAGAAAAAGACGAAGAGATTCGTAAGTTATTTGAGCGTGAGTCATATAAATTGCAGCAAATGGAGCGAGCGTATGATAAAGTCGTTTCATCGTATGAGGAATGGGAGAGAGAAACGTTCCGCACGAGCGAACAAGTCAATGTGTATAAAAAGCGCTATACGTTCCCTGAATTTTATACGTATGCACACATATTGCCGGCATTTGAGCGTATGGAAAAAATGCAACAATTATATCGTGAATTAGAGAAGCAAGGCAAGCGAAAATCTTCATTATATGAAATGATTTCACAATTTGAACATAAACTAGAAACTGTTATCGGTAGCGCGGAGTATAGTAAGCTGCACGAGGCACAAAGTCGTATGCAAAATGAGAAAGAAAAACGCCAAACTTGTAAGCAGTTAAAAGAAAAACTGACGGAATGGCAAGAAGAATATGAGTTTATGCAAGAACAATTAAAGCAATTACTAGTAGAACGAGACAGTTTATGGCATATTGCAGAAGCTACAAATGAAGAGATGTTTTTAGCAGCAGGTAAACTAGCGGAAAAACGTGAAGATGCGGAGAAGCAAGTAGGACGTTTATTACCGCAAATTGATCTTTTAGAACAACGTTTAACGAGTTTATCATTAGCTGAACATTATGAAGCTGACGGTTATGATGAAAAATTAAAGCAAGAACTGACAGCCGCGCAAAACTGTCTGGCACAAGAAAAAGAACTGACAGAGCGTATTGCACAGCATCGTATGGAAATTGCGAATTTAGAAGAAGGTAGTACGTACGGTGATTTAATGCATGAATGGGAAATGAAAAAAGCGCAAGTGCGTGAGCAAGTGAAGAAGTGGGCTGCGTATGCGGCCGCAAAGACAGTGTTAACGAAAACGAAGCAATATTATCATGAAGTACATCTTCCTCGTATTTTACAAAAATCAGAAGAGTATTTTGTGTATTTAACGGGCGGACGATATAGTAAAATCTTTTCACCGTCAGAGGCGGAGCCGTTCATCGTTGAGCGTAACGACGGTATGCGTTTTTATAGTCATGAACTAAGCCAAGCGACAGCTGAGCAGTTGTATTTATCGCTGAGATTTGCATTAGCGAACACATTTGAGCATGATTATCCATTTATTATTGATGACAGTTTCGTGCACTTTGATGCGGTAAGGACGAATCGGACGATTGAACTTATAAAGGAAATTGCAAAGGATAGACAAGTCATATTCTTTACATGTCATGCGCATTTACTCGCGTATTTTACAGAAAAACAGATTGTAAAATTAACACATATGCGTAAAGAAAATGAGTTGTAGTGTGCTATACTAAAAGTAACTGATTTGGTGGAGGAATTCGAATGAAAAAGAAAATTGCAGAGTATGAAGTTGGTGAACAAGTCGATATTTTCTTGTTAATTAAAACAGCGACAAAAGGTATCGCAAGCAATGGAAAGCCATTTTTAACAGTAATCTTACAAGATCCAAGTGGAGATATTGAAGCGAAATTGTGGGATGTATCACCAGAAGTTGAGAAACAATATGTAGCGGAAACAATCGTGAAAGTGGCTGGTGACATTCTAAACTACAAAGGCCGTATTCAATTACGTGTGAAACAAATTCGTGTTGCGAATGAAAATGAAGTTACGGATATCTCAGATTTCGTAGAAAAAGCACCAGTGAAAAAAGAAGATATGGTTGAGAAAATTACGCAATACATATTTGAAATGAGAAACCCGAACATTCAACGTCTAACAAGACATTTATTAAATAAGCATCAAAACGAATTTTTAGACTATCCAGCAGCGACGAAGAACCATCACGAGTTCGTATCTGGACTAGCTTATCACGTCGTATCGATGCTTGATTTAGCGAAAGCTATCTCAAATCTATATCCATCATTAGATAAAGACTTACTATATGCAGGCGTTATTTTACATGACCTTGGTAAAGTAATCGAGTTGTCTGGTCCAATTTCCACAACGTATACGTTAGAAGGAAATTTATTAGGCCACATTTCGATTATGGTGAACGAAATTGGTAAAGCAGCAGACGAGCTGCAAATCGATGCAGAAGAAGTATTAATTCTTCAACACATCGTGCTTTCTCACCACGGAAAAGCAGAATGGGGTAGTCCAAAACCACCATTAGTAAAAGAAGCAGAAATTCTGCATTACATCGATAACTTAGATGCAAAAATGAACATGATGGACCGCGCATTAGGACGCACAAAACCAGGCGAATACACAGAGCGTGTCTTTGCTCTTGATAATCGTTCGTTCTATAAACCTAAGTTTGAAACCTATCGTGACAAGTGAATTTAGCGTATTGTTAAAGTTACTTGCCCACAATTTGCCCACGAGATTTTAAAAACTCGTCATATTGGTTTACGGCAGTTTCCTCTATAGATTTTGTTATATGAAGATACACATTTGCAGTCATGTCTATAGAGGAATGCCCTAAACGTTCTGAAACATATTTAAGGTTTGCCCCACTTTGTAATAAGTGAACGGCATGTGTATGTCTAAATCCGTGTAAGGTAATGTACTTTAAATTTCCTTTCTTACAAGCTTGCTGTAAGAATTTTAGGGTTGCTGGGTGTAGCATACAAGAATTATCTTCATGTGTAAATACAAAATTATACTCTTTATAATATTTACCGTTCTTCAAAGTGTTTTTATTTTGCTCCATTTTCATTTTTCTTAAATGAGATATGGTAGAAGAATCTAAAGAGATAGTTCGTTTACTACTTCTATTTTTAGGTGGGCCGAATAAGATTTTTTCATTTCTCTTGGTAGTGATTAATGTTTTGTTGATGAATAATTTTTGTTCTTCAAAATCAATATCTTCCCATTGAAGGGCTAAGCATTCACCAATGCGGAGACCTGTGCGAGATAGAAACATGAATAAAGAAAAGTATTTAAAGCCTCCTTTCTCATTAAGGATGTAAGTTAAGAATTGGTGTAGTTCATCTATATCGTAGCATTTTATATCATCATTTTTTGAGGAAACACGAGTTGTTCTTAATTTAATTTTTGTAGTTGGGTTTTTTTCTAAAATCCCAAGTTCGTTAACAGCTGTATCTAACGCATGGTGCATTGTGACATTAATTGTTTCTACCGTTTTTTTACTGTACTTTTCTAATAGGTTATTTATAAATTTTTGATATTTAATTCTTGTTAAATCTTTTAACTTTAATTCTCCAAACACAGGTAAGATGTGAAGTCTAATGTTTTTTTCGTAGACCATGTAAGTTCTTGGAGCTACATTTCCTTTTTTGAAGACATTTAACCATTCGTAAAGGTATTCATTAAAAGTTATTTTACCGTTCTGTATATTGCTCCCATTTACTAATTTTTCTTCTATTTTAGCAGCAGCTAATTGAGCTTCTTTTTTTGTTTTAAATCCACCTTTGGAGGTTTCTTTGTATTTCCCCATTTCTTTATACCTGATCCGATATTCCCACTTATCATTACGTTTTCTAAAACTAGCCATTTTAATCACTCCATTCTATATACAATGAGAATGTTTGTTCTGTTTTTGTGTAAAAATATATAATAGATTTTAAATAAATCTATCCATTTGTTTAGGGATTCCATAATGCTGTAATAATTCTTGCTTTGTTTGTATGTAGTAATCATGATGACTTCCATCGATAAGAAATCTCGTTGCAAAATAGTTTGCTTCAGCTTCTATACGAATTTCAGAACAAAGAGACACCTTGGATAATTTAGGTGTATTTTCATCTGGATGAAATAAAGCATGACCTAATTCATGAAAACAAGTGAAGATTTGATTTTGATATGAAAGTCGTTCGTTAATATGTATAAAAGGGATACGAGACACTTTGTGGTAGTATCCGTAAATATCCCCTAAGGCTTCTGTGATAATGACTATACCTTTTGCTTCAGCGATAAGGAAAGGATCTCTGGTGTTATATCGTCTAAGTAGTTCGTCTATTTTTAAATTGATTTGTTGTTTTGAAACCAACTAGATCCACTCCAATCACTCTTCGTTTCTGTATTTTTTTGGTGTAAATTTCTTTTTAGCCATTTGTTTTCCTAATCTAAGAGAGTTTTCTAATGAGACAATTAATAATTGTTTAGTTTCCTCTGACATAGGTTCAGAGTCTTTAGAAAAAGCAAGAGCATCAGCTTTACTCATATCTTCTATTAACTCTTCTAACTTTTTTTGTATATCTTTTTCATCTTTCTCTGTAAGTTCCCAGTACTCTTTGTTAGTTCTACCTAGTAGGTAATCAACACTTACCTCAAAATAATCTGCTACCAATTGCAGCTTATCAACAGCAGGTTTTTGTGTCTTCCACTTATATAGAGAATTTTCCCCCATGTTTAGTTGTTTTGCTAAATCAGATAACGATATTCCTTTTTTATCCGCAAGACTTTTAATTATGTTGAATGTAGACATTTGAGCCACCCTTAATAAAGCTAAGAACATTTATTATCTGAATGGATAGAAAATCATTGACTTTTATCCGTTTGGATATTAAACTATGTTCATAAGCTAATTATTTAGCCGCAAAACCATTACAAATTAAACCTCTATAGCACGTCCCTCAACGTTTAAAAGGTAATTTAATTTGGTTTATTTAGCTATGCCTTAATTTTATCTAATCGGATAGAAATAGTCAATAGAAAGCTAAAAAATTAGCTGAATGTATAGAAGACCTGCGGTAGTATGTCAACTTAGAAATAACAAAGTTTAAAGTTGTCAAAGGTCAATTTGTTTAAAAAAGGCATCACAAAACTAAACCAGTAACGAATGTAATTTACTGGAAAATAATGAAAGGTAGCGATGACAAAATTTTATGTCATTCTTTCACACACCTTCCAGGCGTAAAAAGTTGGTGGCTACGTAGTAGCGCATCCACCAATCGCACAAATTTTCTTGCGGTTAGAACGAGTGCACGTTTGTGTTGATGTTTTGGTACTTCATTATATTTTTTCACGTAATACTCTTGATAATCTGATACATGCTTTCTTACTGAATTGGCGGCTTCAACTAAGTAATAACGCAAGTAATGATTACCTGTACGGGATAATGAAGTATCTTCGGCTGTAAAACGACCGGATTGGTGCTTTCGCCAGTATAATCCAGCGTATTTGGCTATTTTTGTTTCATCGTCAAATCTTTCGATTTGGCCAATTTCAGCAATGATACCGGCAGCGAAAACAGGGCCTACTCCAGGAATAGATTCAAGTGTTTGGGTCAAACCAGCCATGATTTTTTTAATAGACTTTTCTAATTCCTTGATTTGCTGTTGAAACGTACGAATGACTGCGATGGATGTACCTAAGATGACATCTATTGAATCTTCTACAACCTTATCCAAGCGATAAGAAACTTTCACAGCTTTGTGAATGGATGCTGCTACGCATTTTGGATCACCAAAACGGTTTCGACTTTTTTTCTGTAGGAACTCAGCGAGTTCTTCTAAAGGCATATTAGCGAGTTCCTCTAAGCTGAATTTTTCAAGAAATAGTTCTGTCATGGCGCTACCGAATACGGAAGTATCCACCTCTTGTGAAAATGTATTACATTTAAAACTTAGGTGTTGAAGAAAGTGTTGTTTTTCTTTCGTTAACATTTTGACAAGTTGGTATCGTGATCGAGTTAATTGCTGCAGTGCCACGTACTGGCTTTCTTTTACGATAGACATTTGATTACGGCCAAATCGTAAGTAATCAGCAATGACAAAGGCATCAATCTCATCGGTTTTATTCATGTCAGAATAACTTTTCTTAAAATTTGCGACTTGCTTTGGGTTTAGGAGAAATACTTTTGCTCCAAAACGCTGTAAATCTATATCATGGTGAAGAAACATAGAAGGATGAAAGCTGTAAACAGAGGTGGATTCTAGACCAATCTTAAGGATGTCGACCTCTTTACCTGCAACACACTGTAATAATTTTTCTTTGAGTGTAGTAGCTCCCGGTAGGTCATTACTGACCGAAAAAGAATCCAGTTTTTCTCCATCACCATTTAAAAAGCAAACTTTCATATCAAACGAACTTACATCTAAACCAACAAATAATCTCATGTAAGAGACCTCCCTTCTATATTAGAATCATTTCTTGGACGTCTCGAGATATCTCTAGTGTGTACGCCGACCAACAACCTCGTGTATGAGAGCTAGTCCTGAATCGAAAGCCGCCCTAGAGCTACTATCATCTAGGTTCGAGGGTCAGGCTGCTCAGCCTGCGAGTAGGGAGTCCCGCACGTTCACTGAGAAACACTCTTCAAATGTGGTAAATCCACAGGAGGTGAAAGAATTGTCCCAAATGATCCTAAAATCATTATCTAGAAATATCTTGGGACGTCCAAGTATTTTTATTTATAGGGCTCTTATTAAGAAGAAAATCTAAGCCTGTAATAGGGCTTAAATATTAATATACGAGGAGGTGTGGATATGGATAAAAGGTTTGGTAAGAAAGTGAAAATGTGGCTATTTGTTAATGGGATGAAGCAAGGAGAATTAGCAAAGATGCTTAACGTTTCTGGTCCATATCTCTCTGATATTTTACACGGTAAAAGAGAAGGTAAAAAAGTGAAAGAAAAAATAAATCGAATATTGGAAAGTGAGGAGATCTAGTAATGACGGCAACAGTGCAAGTCATTATCGATGATAACTACTTGCAAAAAGAAGTTTCTCGTCAAGTTAATGAACGTTTAGCTGATATGGGAATTGGTACTTGGTGGGATATGAAAAGACTTCAATATGAAACAAGTAGAAGTTATGACTGGTTAATGGAATATGTTGTTTGTGATCCTAGAGTACAGATCTTTGCTAAACAAAAAAATAATCGTTGGTTATTTAAAGCGAAGGAAATGAAAGAATTTCTTAATAAGTATTTTGATGAATTATAAGGAGGTTAGTATTAATGAAAAATGGTAAAAAGCCGGCAAAAAAAGAAAAAATGCATATTAAATTATACAATCTAAATCCTGATAATTGGTTGATTTTTAAAAAAGTAAATCATGAATTGCATTTGGTACATCGTAATATGAATAAAACTAAAATTATTCCGAGTTTGTAGAGGGGGGAAGTAACATGAATCAATTAACAGTAGCAAACGAACAAGCACTAGTATTTGAAAACAACGGAAAAGTTGTTACAGATAGCTTGAAGATTGCGGAAGTATTCAATAAACGTCATGACAATGTTATGGCTGATATCAGAACTCAAATGGAGTATGCAGGTTATGAATTTTCACTCCTAAATTTTAAGGAGCGAACTTATGAAAATAGAGGGCGTCGTTATCCTAAAATCGATCTGACAGAAGAAGCTTTTACATTAGTTGTAATGAGTTATAACACAAAAGAAGCTGTTCAAATGAAAATCAAGTTTATTGAAGAGTTTAAACGAATGAAGCAACATATACAAAATCAACAAAAAATACCTACAGATCCAATGGGAATTTTAAAGTTAACGTTTCAAGCTTTAGAAGGACATACCCAGGAAATTCAGGAGATTAAATCCGATGTGAAGGATTTACGAGAAAACGCCCCTTTATATGCTATCGAATGTGATGAGGTATCAAAGGTTGTAAGAAAATTAGGTGTTCTTCTATTAGGTGGTAAGGAATCTAATGCTTATCGGGATGTTAGCCTTAGAAAAAAAGTATATAGCGATATTTATAGTCAATTACATAGAGAGTTTGGGATTAGTAGTTATAAAGCTATTAAACGTCATCATTTAGATAGAGCGATTCAAATCATTAATGAAGAATATTCACTTCCAATCATTTTAGAAGAAGAAATTACAGCTACAAATACACAAATAAATATGGCGGAAGTTCAGTAGGAGGAGCAAGCATGCAACAAAAGATTTTAGTGATTACTAGTAATTTCGCAGGTTTTCCAGGTATCAGTGAGTTTCACACAAAAGAAGCTGCAAAAGAAGAAGTTAAAAAGTTGATTCAAAAAGGTGTAAGTCCAAAATCAATTCGTGTAACGCAAGAAATACCTATGAACATTGATATTCAAGTAGATGTTGAATTTTAAGAAGGAAGGATTAGGTGAGAGAAATAATGGAAGTCATGATTGATTTAAATACATTTGCTGATGGAGCACTTGCTGAAAGATTTCATCAAGAGTTTGAGCGCGTAATGGAAAATATGGCAGATTTAAATACTGATCCTAAAAAAGCAAGAAAGATTGTTTTAACCCTTTCGTTTGCTGGTGATAAAAAGCGTGATGTGTGGAATTGTCAAGTTCAAGCCATTTCGAAACTAGCGCCAACAGAAGCGGTAGAATCTAAGATTCTATTAGATATGGATCAAAACGGAAATTTAGTTGGTCAAGAGTTAGCTTCCGGGATCCAGGGACAGTTTTATATGGATCTACAGGGTGATGTGAAAACAGATGTTGGACAACCTGTAGAAGAAGTAGAAGAAAAGGAACAAAATCAGGCTGCTGATAAACAAACAGTAGTAATCGATTATATGAAAAGTAAATCTAATTAAGAAAAGGGGAAATAAAAATGACTATGACAAGAGAAGCAATTGAAAAGGTATTAGAGATTGGAACGATTGAAACACATAAAATCGGGGAACAAACTTATTCAACACAAAGATTACATCTTGTGCAAGAACCGACACCAGCAGAGATTACTGTTCGTAGTTTATCTGGTTTAGTAGGTTACGTGAAATCAGAATTTGACACAACAGAAGCTGTAATGATTCATATTGTAAACCCAACAACGGTAAGATGCTTTACTGCGGTTAATGGAGATAAGGCTAGAAGTACTTATATCGAAGCACAAGCATCCATTCCACGTTTTAATTTTGGAAGCTTTTATGACAGAGAAGAATTTAATATTGCATTGCAATCAGGTTTTGTACAAAACAATCATCGAGACATTGTTTTACAGGTAGTAGGTACGGTTGTAGAAAATGATGTTAAGGAAATTGGAGATGATGGTGTATCGCAAGCTGTAACAGTGAAAACAGGAGTTGCGAGTAGAGGGAATGCAAAAGTACCTAATCCAGTGCAATTAAGCCCGCATAGAACATTTGTTGAAGTGGAACAACCAGAAAGTAAGTTTGTGTTCAGAATGCGTGAAGGTGCACGTTGTGGTTTGTTTGAAGCTGATGGTGGGGCTTGGAAGTTAGAAGCGATGAATAACATTAAAGAGTATTTAAACGAAGCGTTGGCGCAAGAAATTGAGTCTAAAAAGGTGTTTGTTTTAGCCTAATGGATATTACAACGGTAGAAAGTACAACGAATGTCTGTATCTTTGGATTAGGGATTGTGATACTTGCGTATGGAGTTTATAAAGGTGGTACTTTCATTGAACAAAAGTTTGATGAAAGTGATCGCTTAGAAAGGGAGGCTTTAGATAATGGGAATAGAAAGCCGAGTTCTTTTGGAACATCTAGAAAAGGCTTTGGAATTAGAAGAGGAGCGTAGAGAGTGTATACAAAATCTGCATCTGTTATATAAACAAATGAACCAGGCAAATAAGGAAAGGAATAAAACTTTGTATCTTGAATTGCATAACGCTTATCAGAAGCAAAGTATAAGAGATTTAGAGATATCAAAGCAGTTATCAGCTATGTATTTTAAGAAACAGAAAAGTGATCGTGAAGCAGAAAGAGCAGAGGTTTTTCGTGTAGCAGATCGTCTTGAAAAGGTTGGTGGCAGAAAAGAAGTAGTTGAAAGAATTCGCAAGAATGCATAAGAGAAGAACCCGCTGCAACGGGTCCTAAAGAAAAAATAATAATACGTATTATAACAATTAATTGATGTTTTGAAAATAGGAGAGGTAGGAAATATGGGTATTTTTCGAGTGAAAAAGGATACAAATTATTCGGTTATACACAATACGCCTTTGCGCGATGAAAATTTAAGTTGGAGGGCAAAGGGGTTATTGGCTTACATGCTTTCTTTACCGGATGATTGGACATTTCATGCTACTGAATTAAGTCAACATGCCAAGGATAGCGAGAAAACAACAACAAGTACCCTAAAAGAGTTGAAAAAGGCAGGGTATTTGAAGAGATATCCAATCCAAAATTCAGAAACAGGGAAAATTTCACATTGGGAAACCATTGTTTATGAGTTACCAACCATAGATACCAAAAACCATAGGGTGGATAAACCACCTAGTGGTGAAACCACTGAGTGGAAAAGCTACCCTATGGATGAACCACATGATGGTGAAACCACCGAGTGGACGAACCACCCTATGGAAAAATGCCGACTACTAAATACTAATTCTTTACTAAGTACTAATAATATACAAAATACTAATTATTATCATGATGATAATAAAGAATCGAAATCACATGTATTAGTCGATGAAGAATTTAAGGTCAGTTATAACTTTTTAAAAAATGAAGGCATTCCATTAAGTGAAATTGCCATTACGGAATTAGGAGAGTTTTGTGATTCATTTGGTAGCGAATTAATTAAACATGCTGCTCACAAAGCCATTGATGAAAATAAACCAAAATGGAATTATATTAAGGCTATTTTGAAAAGCTGGGAAAAACAAAAAGTAAAAACACTAGATGATGTTGCTGCATTAGATAGACGCTTTGAAATGAGTAAGAACAAGCGATTGAATAGTTCGGGACCAGGTCGTTCAAATAGAAAAGAAATTGTTCCAGATTGGTTACGTGAAGATGTTGAGCCAACTAAAAAAGAAATTGAAAAGCAAAACTCGCAATCTATTGATGAAGAGCGTGAGAGATTGCAAGAAGTGCTAAACAAATATAAATCATAGGAGCGATTTACATGTTAAATCCATTTGAAGATGTAATTGGAGAAGAGTGTTATAAATGCGAAAATCCTTTTCCTGAGTCTGATATGAGTAAAATATATATTTCTGGTTTGGAAAGGACTTTATGCAAGCGGTGTAGAGAGCAGCTTGAACAGAAAGTAAAAGTGTTAGATTTTCGTGTCATTCATGACGTACTAAAGGAATTAATAACAGGATTCGGCCGCGAGAAAGTCCGTCAATTCGATTTAGTAACTGCAAAAAGATACATGATTGACAACGAAGTAGCTCTAACGATTGAAAAACGAGGAGGCAAGTTCAATCAAGAACCTTTAGGCGAATTTGTTTTCTTATCTACCGAAGAGTTAATTACAATCATCGAATTTTTAATGAGAAAAATGAATCCTACCCTATGGATGAATGCTGTGATAGGGAATGTGTTAGATCAACAAATGATTATTACGCTTTCACCGATAGAAGGTGAATCAAATGACTGAACAAATCACAATAGATCATGATTTTATTTACGAGCCACTCATAGATACATACATGGTGGATATTGTTACAGAATCAGGATTTAAATTAGAATTTTGTGAAGCTGAAACGAAAGAAGAAGCGGCGTTAAAAACTCGTGAAAAATATCGTAAGAATTATAGTTTTAAGATTCGTAGTATTGAAGTTTCGAATAGATCGTTAAAAGAAGTTCAAGAACTTAACTAACAATTGAATAGGAGAAGATACTCATGCAGAATCCATATGATTATTATATAACTCCAGAAGAATATGAGGCGGCTGCAAAGAATGGAATTAGTAATGAATTACTGACACGTAGGATTAGAAATTTGGGATGGGACAAAGAAATTGCAATGACAAAACCATCAAGATATAACGCAAATAGATGGAAAAACATTAAAGAAATAGCTTTGAAAAATGGTATCTCTCATTCAACTTATACAGCAAGAATAAAAAAAGGTTGGAGATTGATGCAATCAGTAAGCCACCTATAGATAAGTATCAAGCATTAAAATTGGCGGAACAAGCCAATTCAAAATGTAAAAACAAAGTGTTAACTGATGGACAAGCGGAACAAGCTGAATTAAATGGTATTAGTTATAGTACGGCACGTGACAGAGTTAAACGTTTGAAGTGGACTGTAGAAGAAGTCATAACAACTACAGTGTTAACACGATCAGAATGTGGAAAGAAGGCAAAAGAAGCTTCACTTTGGTCAAAGTTGGTTATTCCATCAAGAGAAGAAATGATGCAGCGCAGGAAGTTAACTTATATAGCTGATTAGTTTGGATTCATAAATCTTTAATTAGAGGAGAGATAGAAAATGAATTTACAGATTGATGAAAAGAAAGTAACTGCTGGTCAATGGGTTATATGCGAATTGAAGGATAACAAAGTTATTGCACAAGTGAAACGAGTGATTAAAGATACATTTAACAACAAAGTAGAGTTATGGGGAACATGGGGATGTGAAGGAGCGATACATGGTGATTGGGGCTACAATCATGCAAATAAATGTAGATACGCAACAGTAGAAGAGATCAACAAAGAAAGTTTAAGACGTGTATTTGCTCAAAAGGGACGGAGGCCGAATGAGTATCGTTCTGGTGATGTGGTAACTGATGATGTGTATACATCTCGTGTTTTACACGTAATAGCCGATAGAGCGACTGTACAAATCATGAACTCGCATCAAATATATGAGGTTGCGATAGAAAATTTAGAAATTCTATTCTTTGCTGAAGATATGGCTGGTTAAATCATGGGATTTGTAGTTTCAATATTATGTGTATTGGTGGTTATGATTGTCTTCAGATTGGTAGATAAGGTTAACAAAAGAAAGCGTTCAAATAAATAAGTTTCAAGAGTAGGAGAGAAATTACATGAAAAATCGATTTATTGATTTAACGGAACTATTCCAAATGCAAAGGGTTTTAGATAAGGATATCATAGCAAAACATAAAGAAAATTATGTTCGCTATGACATGCTGTATAACAAGGTTTATGCGCTAAAAAATGAAGTGAATGAAGCTTGGAATGCAACAAATTCTTTTAAAATGTGGTCCACAAAATTTGAGCAACCTAACGATACATTTTTAGAAGAAATGGTTGATATTTTACATTTTTGGTTGTCGGTTGCTATGGACTTTAAAATCAAAAATCTGCTTCGAACAATTTATATTACAGAAACTAAAATAAACGGTTTTAATAAAGCGTTCTTCCATATGGACAAGAACGTAAATCATCTTATTGGAAAAGCCGAATACAAGGACTCTATTGGTGCAAAAAGACCTTTAATAATGATGATGGATTCATTCTATAAAATTATTGAATTTGCAGGTTTTACATGGGATGACGTTGTGAGAGCGTATAAAGAAAAAAATCAAGAAAACTTTAATCGTCTTGTTGGTGGTTATTAACCCAATTTGAATTTTATACAAAAAAAGATGAATCAGCAATTGTTCTAGCTAATTCACTAGTTCTATCAATTCAAGTAATTTTCTTTTTATATGTAGTTATATCAAAGTTCTAAGAGACGAGTTAAAAAGATTCCAACAAGAATACAAAGAAAAATTAATATAGAGAGAATAAGGTTTTATTAGGTTAATGCTACAACAGCAAGAGTTAACCCCCAAGTATTTAATGAATCAGAATAAGGTCCTACATGAACAGTCAGTGTACTTGTTATACCTGAAGGTGTAGTAAAAATGGCGGGTGCTGATACAGAGGTATATCCTGCAGTGTATCCTAAAGAAGTGCCTGAGCCAATTAGGGCATTATTATTAAGATACATAGTGATACCTGCGAAATTGCCTCCGGGTTGAATCATTACTTGCACTTCATAGATTGCTAAATAGGTTCTTCCGCCTTCTAGCAAAACAGTTGTTGGTGGTGTGAATGAGATTGCCGTGCCATTAGAATGTACCACGGTATCTAGTGGAATTGCAGAATTTACAGAAACGATTGTTGGAGTAGTCTGAACAACGTTTAAACTGTTAGCTGTGGGAGATGGACAAGAGCAAGGACACGGTTTGTGAATTTTTGAGTTCTTATTATGTTGATCATTCACAAAGAATCAAACTCCTTTTTGTGTATCTATTTTATTTTTAATGCATTTATAAAGATAAACTGAATTGTGTTGGTGAGTCAGTTCTTAAAAATATTTGATATATGAGGGATCTCAAATTGCATTCAATACATATATATGAATGTTTTTTGAGAGCAGTACTGTAAATTAAAAACACAATAAAAGAGTGATTTTATACAGAAAAATAAAAGAACCCGCTAATGCTAAACGGATTCTTTTGTAACAGGAACACAAGGAACACCAGGAGGCTGGTCCAGAGCAATCTAGGTATTCACTTGGATGATGTTACTATATGTAAATGGGATAAAACGGTTCATGGAAATTAAACAAAATTCTTATTTAACAACAAATAAAAGGCGCATGTTATATGCACCCTTAGTACGGTAGATGAATGTCTTATGAGATGTAGAAATCTAAAAGATCGTAATCAGATTTTTACGAGTAAATTTTTAATATAGTATGCCTTACTTGGAATTATGGAGCCTGTCATCAAAGAATAAAGGTAAGTAGGAATTTTAATTTTGGAAAAGGAGCTAAAAAATCATGAAAGAACAAATTTAAAAAATTTTTACTTATCATCCACCGAAAGAGGGACAAACAGAGAAGTTTGTAGATATTAGAAATGAAGCTTTGCAATTCGCAAATTTGATAGATGGATCATACCCGAATAGTCGTGAAAAATCATTAGCTTTAACAAAACTTGAAGAAGCTGTTTTTTTGGCTAATGCAAACATTGCAAGAAATTAATTTTTAACAAAATCCTTATTTAGGTACAAAAAAGAGCACAATATATGTGCTCTTGAACAAGAAAGGTAGATTTCTATGAGTGGATGCCTCCATACAATAATATATGCTTGTCCAGTTAAAAGGTGAAAAGTTTTAATAAAATTTTTATTTGAACATTACAGAAACCCTTTTGAGAAAAGCGCTCTGAAGGTGAATGTACTGTAACGACTATTCAGATTAGTATATGTATGTTTTTTAACGTATGTGCAGTTTTATATAGGGTCTTTATTAGTGCATTTAAATGCTAAAAGAGCGCTCCTTATACCTAATTATAACGAAAGTGACGAACTCACATTATACAGAAAGGCACTATTATTGTATGTCAAAGTATAAGGTTAGTGAATGAATTTAGATAAAATTTTTATTTGAAAGTAAATAAAAAAAGAGCACACATATAAGTGTGCTCTTAGACTAAAAGGTTTGAACGTATGGACTGTGGAGTGCCCTACACAATAAGATATGCTTGTCTGATTAAAAGGTGAAAAGTTTTTATAAAAACGTTATTTTTGGGTGGATGGAGAGGATGAGACATACAAGAAATAGCCGAATGTTTACAGTGGATCACAAGAACTTTAAGTATTTAGCTAATAATAAAATTTCATTAATGCGTAAAATCGGCTATAGAGGATTAGACCCAATTTTCCAGTGGCACAGAGATTATCATGGTATAAATATTGTATCTTTTAACCGTAACGGTGATACATTTAAAACTTATGTGATAAAAGGGAGAAATTAAACAAAAACGCTATTTTGCACTTTGTAAATGATAAAGCAGCTAGCTCAATGAACTAACTGCTCGGCTCCTATATTAAAAAATGATGCTAAGTGTAAGGTTGATTCGTGACAAATGGAGCCTATGTCTATTATTAACGAAATATTGAATTTTATTCATTGGATATAAGAGAGTTTAAAAATAATCCTTGTGTAAGCATTAATGAATAGATACAATTCACATATTATATTTTTGAATGAATAGTATTAAATTAATTAAAACGATCCAAAATAGCTGTTAAGGGTATTTAAAGAGAAGGGTGGAAAATTTGGCTAGTTTGAAGAAAAAGAAATTAAAAAAAGCAATTGCTCGTCGTATAAAGGCTATACAAAAGGAAGAGAAAGTTAGACTAGATAAAGCTTGGGAAAACCTTTTTACATAGCCTAGCATCATGAAATGAATATAGTCCGGCTCGAAAACTAGAGGACACCGATTTTTAGAACAGCAATCAAGCTGCTTTAAGAAATGGTGTCCTCTTTCTTTTGTAAGTGGGATGGAAAAAATTCAAGAACTAAGAGGTCAATGACGTGAATGGGAAAAACAAACTAAACAAAAGAGAATTTTAGCACTTGTGAAATGGAGAGTTTAATGGGGATGTATAGACCTTGTTATGAACGAAGACGTGGAGCAATCAGACAAAAGTAATTTAAAAATAAAAGGGAGTGGTCTTACGTGACTATACAATTATCTTTTTTACCAAAAATCGATAGAGCAGCAACACAAGAGAAATTAGAAGGTATTTTGGAAAGTGTACGTATATATAAGCAGTTTGGAATGATGCGTAAGGAAATGAAAGTCACTCCTTCTTATGAAAGGAGAGAGCATGGTCCTACACATACAGTTGGCAAGCAGTTAGAGGATGTAGCGATTTCTAATATTCAACAAAGAAAACGTGAAGAATGGTTAGAGAAAATGGCATTTCGAGTTGAACAAGCATTAAGTCGATTCGGAAACAGTTCAGTTGGAAACAATCAGAGGGACATTATAGTTAAACGATATTTAGAAGATGAAGATGTATGCGATTATATGGTGTATAACGAAATTGGCATGAGTGAGCGTACGTATCGACGTATGAAAGCGAAAGCTTTCTATAAGCTTGCTTTTGCTCTTAGATTAGAAGTTTATGAGACAGAGAAGCAATACGCGGGGGATGACTTATGAATTTTGTCCAGTTTATACGTAATCCAGAGCAAATACAACAAATCAAAGAATATTTAAAGAAAAAGAATGCATGTAACTATATTTTGTTTGTAATGGGAATTAATACGGGTTTACGTATAAGTGATATTTTAAAACTAAAGGTTGGAGATTTAAAAGGTAATCATATCTCAATGTGTGAAATGAAGACCGGTATGCAGAAACGTATACAGATTACAGCGATGCTAAAGAGAGAGCTTCGATATTTCAATGAAAACAGAGAAGATGATAGTTTCTATTAAAAAGTAAGTAGGGGGGATCGTCTAATCGGCCGTAGTAAGGCATATAAGATACTAAGTGGAAAGGCAGCAGAATTGGGATTAGATGAAATAGGATTAGATGAAATAGGATCTTATACGTTAAGAAAGACGTCCAAGTATCACATTGACATGCAAACGAAAAACATGGCATTCTCATGTAGCTATTCAATCACTTGTCTACACTACGTTACAGGTGCAAACTAAGATGCAATGGATAAAGTGATGACTAGGTTTAAAATCTAATCATTGCTTTTTTCTATTTAAATCTATACAGTTACTCAGAAATTTTGTACTGTGTAACCCAAAAGAAAAAGTAGAATGAAATCAATGATACCAAGGGATTTGGTGAAAGGGTCAGTTACACACAATATAAGATATGGGTAACTGCAGGTATCGAGAAATCGAATGGTGTATATACATAAATATAAACTGTAAGGGGAGGTAATTGTGATTCATGTTAAATGAAGAACTATTAGAAGTAATCATTAAATATAAAAGGAATACGGGGAGAAATCCTGATATGTTAAAGTTGAACCCAACTTATTTTAGAAATATTTTAGAAGAATTGAATTATCCACATTGGATTATTAAAAAGAAAATGACAGAAATGAAAAAAAGTATATTTGGTGTACCAGTAGAAGTAACAGATACAGTGGAAAAATTTGAACTATGAAAAACAATGGCATAGTTGTGGCCGCTTTTTGGCAGAAAATGTGTCGGTTATTTTGGAAGTAATGTGTTATATTTGTATGGTGGGAAGTGTCGGAAAACACAACTCACGATGTTGGTATTAAAATTCTAAACGGTTCATAATGACGGTATCTAAAATCCGAAACCAGTTTTCGATGGTGCGAGATTGAATGTAGCCGTTGAATGGAAAGAGCATCTTGAAAGATGCTCTTTATTTTGTATATAGAAAAATACTAATTCGTGTAGTAATTATGTTTACAAAAAGAATGTTACTCAGTCATCTGATTTCTTTATTTAGAGTAAACAGGGAATCTTTGATGTGGGAGGAATGACTTGGAAAAGAGTTGTATCGCTAATACATGTGCATGGATACAATTATAAACGAAGAGGTAGTTTTTGTATGAACTCGTAGGTATAAGGAGCGCGTGTTTTTAAAGTTTCATGGGTAGAACTATTCAAGTAATAGTAGGCATAGGCTTCAGCAAAATATTCCTCTGGATAGTAGTAATAGGAACTGTTGGAAAAGGAATTATATTCACGACTATGAATTCTTAAGAATTCTTGTGAATAGCTAATGTTTTGGAATACATAACGATCAATAGCGTGAGCTGTTTCGTGTAATTCAAGATTGATTGAAGTATGCATATTACCGTAATTACTATATCCTATACGAGCAACAACAGGATTCCCGCCAATACCTGGAACAGAGTCCCAGGTATAGCCTGTACCTTCCCAGCCTCTAGGGATTTGTCCTCTTAAATAAGAATATTCGGGTAAATAAGTGATTGGAAAGTTAATGAGTTTAATACGAATATTTTTATGGTAAAGAGCATATAGAGTTTTGCTATCAATGTTGCTAATACGCTGTATCATATTGGTGGCTTCTTGTTGATTATAGTTGCCGGAAGTTTGGACGATGATAAGTTGTTGAGGAAGATTCGCCGGTGATGGTGTGTGCAGTTTTAGGAAACCCGGAAGGGTGGATGGAAAGAAAGGAGAGGTAGAGACAGAGGGATTCGTTGTATTTTTACCAGAAATGATAGGTTGTCCTTTTTGAGCGCTCACACTAATCGAGGGTATAATTAGGAATAATGAGAAACATAAGACAGTTAAGAGCAATTTTTTGAATTTCATAGTTATTCATCCTTTGAAAGTAATTTATATCCATAGTATTATATTATGAAGTTTAGATAATGGTGATAGGAATGTAATCGTTATTTTTATATGTAAAGAGGAAAAGAAAAAATAGGGATGAAGTTATTGGAGAATTATAGTTTTTTCGTATGTTCTCACACAATGCTAATGTGCAAGATAAGTCTATAGCTTGCTATAAAAAAGAGAGCTACATGGTCTGTATAAGACAAGTCATGTAGCTCTGGAAGTGAGTAGGAGGACAAGTGAGTTTTTACGTCCTCGCAGAAATTTAATTAGGGTATATGTATTTTAACATGCAGGGCTTGTAGTGAGGAGAGAAAAGTGTTCTGTAATAAAGGACAAAAAATAGATAGTTGAATATAGGATTGTATGGTATTTTAAATTAGGTAAATGATGGCGGAAACCACTTTTACAATATATGTATAAGCAGATTTACGGGCATCCATTGTAATTCGGAAGAGCTTTTGCTCTTCTTTCAGCCGCTAAGTTTTAGACATGAATGTATAACCGGGAAAGTTAAACATATATGCTTAGCGGTTGAAAGAGGGGCTAAATAATACATAATGTTAGATTAAGTTTTTAGGGTAATTTTTTAATAATAAGTACATGCAGTACAAGTTGTACTAGAAGAGAGCGCTTTTATTATTGAGGTGCTTTTTTTTATAGGATTTATAATGAGGTGATGGATGAAGGAGGTAAAAGATGTATGAAGGAATGAAGAATGCAAAGATATAGATGTGTGGTAGGTTAATTTTGGGATAAGGGATACCCATTCGCATTCTTCACCCTTCTGAAAGAAATGTTGGAGGAAAACAGATGAATTGTAACTGCTTACTAAGTTAAGGGTCTGAAATAAACAGTAGACAGCGTCAGTTTTCCAACCATTTTTAGTATATGCAGAAAATGGTTTTTAAAACCAAAAATAATGTGTTGTCTAGAACTTTTTTCTAAGAATAAGCATATAATGAAGCATCGGACAACACTTATTGATAGTGCTTTTCCAAAGACCTTCCTTTCTATATAAATGATGCAAGAGCAGCTATTCCCTTGGTTGCTCTCTTTTTACGTCCATATGTACTTTTATAGAAAGAGGCATAGATATGAAAAATGGGCATATAAAGTATATAGAAAATATATGATAAATTGGTTATTTTGACAAAGTAAGGAGTGGGATACGGATGGGCAGTTTGTCTAAAATTATTTTATCAAATGGGAAAGAATATATTGTATCGATTCAGCTTGGTTCCCTCATTGGAAAGACACTTGTAAATGGTGAGGGAGAATTTCTTAATACTTTTGTTGCGTTACCTCATATAGATGTGGAAACAGGAAACGAAATGCAAGTTGCTTTAAATCCGCGGTATATAGTAGCGATTGAAGAGTCTAATATAAGAATGCAACCTCATATACCTTCAGCATTTAGAATTGAAAAAATAAATAAGGATTTAGAGTGAAAGTATCCATTCGGATGTTTTTGTTTATTTTGTAGAAGGTATGTATGAAGTGAATAAAATAAGAACAAGCAATTATAATCAGCACATTCACTTTGATGTTGGGACCAGGTTTTGTAAATGAATAATATCGATAAAAAGAAATTAGAAAGTGTTATTCCGATCTTTAACAAAACGGAAAATACAACGCTAAAACAAAGAAGAGAAGCGTTGGTTTGTTTACTTGATAGAACAATGGATGAATTTCTGAAAGAATAGTAAAAAAGGAACAGTTACCTCATCAACTGAGGATGATAAGTAACTGTTCAAATAGAGAAACAGAAAGGTTTGATATAACTTGTATATGATATCAAATATGGTTAAGAGATTTTTATTATAACATGAGGAAGATAAAAATGAATGTATAAAAATTCCTTTGCTAAAGGTCAAAAAATATATAAATGTCAAGATGGTTAAAGGTTTTATGCATTGTGGATGTAAAGCAGAATATGTAAAGAATGGAAAAGGAATAAAGAACGACTGTATAATTGTAACAAAAGAAAATATGGTTTAGTTTTAATATGATTTACACAGTACGTTCCTTATCCTTCATGAAGTGACTACACGGATGAAGGATATACATTATTCATACATTTCAAAGGTGTGGAATAGCTAATTGGGGTCATTCAATGTACAAGTCATAGTGCATGTCCTTCATCCACTCTTATTGTTCACTTGTTTTGGTTATGTATACCAAAAAAGGGAATATAAATTAGTAAATGACCAAATAGTGGTTTAATGGTTAAAATAAGGAGTGGAGAAGATGGTGCAAATGGAAAAAGAGGTACAAAAGAAGATTGATGCGCTTGGTCTGCGTCCTTTGGACGATGCAATTTATCATAGGTACTTTAAAAATCGAATAGTAGTAGGAATTGGTGAACTGCAATTTAAATATTATAAAATGTATGGCCAACAGCCTATGTTCTATTCAATGTCCCATCTTATGGATTCGACAATAGAAGAATTACTAAAAAATGATGAAAAGAATAACAAACAATTCAATCCTTCCTTTTTTATGAGATTAAAAAGAAGGATTGATAGGTGGTTGTTCAGAGGAGTAGTTCGAAAGTAGAGTGATAAAGAGGGAATGAGGGAATATAAAACCAAACAACAGAAGCGTAAGTTCTATGACAGTGGTGAGTGGAAGTGTATACGAGAGCAAGTAAAGAAGAGAGACAATAGTGAGTGTCAGGAATGCAAGCGCAACGGTCACGTTCAAACAGATACCAATGAGTATAGTGAGAGCGCCAAGCGTAAGAAGATACAGCTCGTTGTCCACCATATAAAAGAACTAGAACATCATCCTGAACTTGCGCTTGATATGGATAACCTTGAAACAGTTTGTGTTAATTGTCATAACAAAGAACACGGAAGAATGTACGAAAAGAAACAAAATAAATGGGAACATGATGAAAAGTGGTAAAAATGATTCGAAAACAGTCCCCCCCCTTAAAATATTTCATCAAAAAATGTTCTAAGGGGCACCGGAGGAGGGGGTTAACTGTCAGGTTTTTTCGGAAATACGCGCGTAAGGGGGGGGGTAGATGGCTGTTAGTATTGTAAGGGTAAAGGAACAGTTAATGAATAGTATTGATACGACAGATTTAGTTGAAGTTGAAAAGGTGGAACGCTATATTGATCTAGTTAAAGCATTTCGAAAAATTAATAAAACGATAACGAAAGAAGGGGAATCCGTAACAATTAAAAATGGAACCCAAGTTTTCGTTAAGGCCCACCCTCTTATAAGTGAGAGGAATAAAATTAACAGTTCTTTAATTGCGTTAGGGAGAGATATAAAGTTTGTTGTTAAGAATACTATCCCTGATACAGGATATAACAAAAGTGATCTTACATGATTAAGCAAAAATATGTAGAAGAATATATTGAACTTTATCGAAGTGGGAAAGTGAAGTTCAATAAAGAAAGAGAACTGTTAATTGGATATCTAGAAAAATACGTTTTAAATAGAGACGATTTGTATTTTGATGATGAAATGATTGAGGATTGTATTAACTTCGGTGAGAAGTGGTATTTTCCGTTACAATCATTTCAGAAATTCTTAATAGCATTCGTTTTTTTGTTTTATAAGAAAAATGGACGCGTATTTTATCGGAAATTCCTATGGATGTTAGGACGTGGTGGCGGTAAAAATGGTCTGATATCTGTAATTATTCACTTTTTAATTAGTGAATTGCACGGTATTCCAGAGTATAACATCTCTGTTGTTGCGAATAGTGAGGAACAAGCGAAAACAAGTCCTGACGAAGTGCATAAATGCGTAAAGAAAAATGAGGTTTTACAGAGAGCGTTTAAAACCACATTAACTCAAACTGTTTCAAAGGCTACTGAAAGTATACTAAAGTTTAGAACTTCCAACGGGGATACAAAAGACGGTTTGCGTGATGGTGCAGTTGTATTTGATGAAATACATCAATATGAAAGCAATAAAGATGTCCGCGTCCACATCAGCGGGTTGGGAAAAAAGAAAAATCCGCGCGAATTTTACATTGGTACAGATGGATATGTACGAGATGGATTTTTAGATAAGTTAAAAGAAAAGGCAATGAAAATTTTAAATGGTGAAGCGCGTCCTAATGCTGTATTTCCTTTTATCTGTAAGCTTAATGATGAAAAAGAAGTCGATGATATTGATAATTGGGAAATGGCGAATCCAATGCTATCTCAGCCTTTAAGTGAGTACGCTGAAGGTTTACTTGAAACGATAAAAGAAGAGTATGAGGATTTAGAGGATGATCCAAGTAACAGAGAAGAGTTCATGACAAAGCGAATGAACTTACCTGTTACAAATTTAGAACGATCTGTTGCTAAATGGTCAGAAATTATCGCTACAAATCGTCCATTTCCTGATTTATATGGCCAAGAATGTATTGGAGCGTTGGACTTTGCGAGTATGCGAGACTTTGCTGCATGTGGGCTCTTGTTTAGAAAAAATGGCGATTATATTTTTAAAACACATTCATTTGCGCGTAAGGAATTTGTTGATATTTACTATGGCTATTCAAAAAAAGCTGGTGAATATAAAAAGCAAAAGTTCGCGCCAATTAAAGATTGGGAAGAACAAGGACTGTTAACAGTTGTGGATGAACCAACTATTAATCCTCAGCATATTGTTGATTGGTTTGTAGAAATGCGTGATAATTATGGGCTTAAAAAAATTATAGGAGATAATTTCAGGTTAGAAGCTATAAAACCGTTGTTAATAGCTGAAGGTTTTGAAGTTGAAATTATAAGAAATCCTAAAGCGATTCATAGCTTATTAGCGCCGCGAATTGAAATGGCCTTTGCGAATAAACAAATTGTTTTTGATGATAATCCTCTTATGCGTTGGTATACACAAAACGTATTGGTTGTTATTAAAAATGATGGAAATAAAGTATACGAAAAGAAAGAGCCTGTTCGTAGAAAAACTGATGGATTCCAGTGTTTTGTCCATGCTCTTTATAGGGCTGATGAGATACGAGAATCAACAGAATTCCTAATAGGCGATATTAAATTCTAATACAGGGGGTGATGACAATTGGATGGATCAGTGATGTTTTAAACAAAAATAAGGAAATTGCATTTATGTTTGATGTAGATATGTTCATTGATACAGCAAACAGAGTCCACATGAAGCGACTGGCGATTGATACCTGTATATCCTTTTTAGGAAGAACAATTAGTCAATCAGAATTTAGGGTTAAAAATGGTGAAGTATTTGAAAAAAATGAACTTTACTATCGCTTAAATGTTCGACCAAATAAGAATATGACAGCAAGTACATTTTGGGAAAAATTCATTCAGAAGCTTGTTTATGATAATGAGTGTTTAGTTATCCAAGCTGATGATGGTGATCTACTTATTGCTGATGATTTTGAACATAACGAATATGCCGTGTTTGAAGATACTTTTACGAATGTCACAGTAAAAGATTATCAGTTTAAAAGAAGTTTTAAACAAAGTGAAGTTATTCATTTGAGATATCGAAATGATAAGTTATCACCACTTATTGATGGACTCTTTGCGGACTATGGTGACTTATTTGGAAGAATTTTAAGTTCTCAGAAACGAAAAAATCAAATTCGTGGCACAGTTGATATGGATATGATTGGTGCTAAAACACAAGAACAGGTCGATAAGTTACAAAAATTTATAGATGACATGTATCAAGCAATCGGTAAGAAAGATATTGCTATTGTTCCGCAACAAAAAGGGATTGAGTACAAAGAAGTTTATAATGGTTCTGCTAACGGCCCTAGTGTGGAGGAAATAAATAAAGTAACGAATGGTTTTTTAAATCAAGTAGCAATGGCGATGGGAATATCTACAGCTTTAATATATGGCGAAATGGCTGATGTTGAGAAGCAAACGAAAAACTACATGAATTTCACAGTAAAACCTTTGTTAAAAAAGATTTCTGATGAAGTAAACGTTAAATTCTTTGAAATGAATGAGTATCTTGAAGGGCAAAGGGTTGAGGTTAAATCTATTTCTTATCAGACTATATTTGAGCTTGCGGAAAGTATCGATAAGCTCATTTCTTCAGGTGCTTTTAAAGGTAATGAAGTGAGATTAGAAGCTGGTTATGAAGTTTCTGATGATCCAAACTTAAATAAACATTACATTACGAAAAACTACGCTGAAATGAACGCTGGAGAAGACCTGCGGTAGTATGTCAACTTAGAAATAACAAAGTTTAAAGTTGTCAAAGGTCAATTTGTTTAAAAAAGGCATCACAAAACTAAACCAGTAACGAATGTAATTTACTGGAAAATAATGAAAGGTAGCGATGACAAAATTTTATGTCATTCTTTCACACACCTTCCAGGCGTAAAAAGTTGGTGGCTACGTAGTAGCGCATCCACCAATCGCACAAATTTTCTTGCGGTTAGAACGAGTGCACGTTTGTGTTGATGTTTTGGTACTTCATTATATTTTTTCACGTAATACTCTTGATAATCTGATACATGCTTTCTTACTGAATTGGCGGCTTCAACTAAGTAATAACGCAAGTAATGATTACCTGTACGGGATAATGAAGTATCTTCGGCTGTAAAACGACCGGATTGGTGCTTTCGCCAGTATAATCCAGCGTATTTGGCTATTTTTGTTTCATCGTCAAATCTTTCGATTTGGCCAATTTCAGCAATGATACCGGCAGCGAAAACAGGGCCTACTCCAGGAATAGATTCAAGTGTTTGGGTCAAACCAGCCATGATTTTTTTAATAGACTTTTCTAATTCCTTGATTTGCTGTTGAAACGTACGAATGACTGCGATGGATGTACCTAAGATGACATCTATTGAATCTTCTACAACCTTATCCAAGCGATAAGAAACTTTCACAGCTTTGTGAATGGATGCTGCTACGCATTTTGGATCACCAAAACGGTTTCGACTTTTTTTCTGTAGGAACTCAGCGAGTTCTTCTAAAGGCATATTAGCGAGTTCCTCTAAGCTGAATTTTTCAAGAAATAGTTCTGTCATGGCGCTACCGAATACGGAAGTATCCACCTCTTGTGAAAATGTATTACATTTAAAACTTAGGTGTTGAAGAAAGTGTTGTTTTTCTTTCGTTAACATTTTGACAAGTTGGTATCGTGATCGAGTTAATTGCTGCAGTGCCACGTACTGGCTTTCTTTTACGATAGACATTTGATTACGGCCAAATCGTAAGTAATCAGCAATGACAAAGGCATCAATCTCATCGGTTTTATTCATGTCAGAATAACTTTTCTTAAAATTTGCGACTTGCTTTGGGTTTAGGAGAAATACTTTTGCTCCAAAACGCTGTAAATCTATATCATGGTGAAGAAACATAGAAGGATGAAAGCTGTAAACAGAGGTGGATTCTAGACCAATCTTAAGGATGTCGACCTCTTTACCTGCAACACACTGTAATAATTTTTCTTTGAGTGTAGTAGCTCCCGGTAGGTCATTACTGACCGAAAAAGAATCCAGTTTTTCTCCATCACCATTTAAAAAGCAAACTTTCATATCAAACGAACTTACATCTAAACCAACAAATAATCTCATGTAAGAGACCTCCCTTCTATATTAGAATCATTTCTTGGACGTCTCGAGATATCTCTAGTGTGTACGCCGACCAACAACCTCGTGTATGAGAGCTAGTCCTGAATCGAAAGCCGCCCTAGAGCTACTATCATCTAGGTTCGAGGGTCAGGCTGCTCAGCCTGCGAGTAGGGAGTCCCGCACGTTCACTGAGAAACACTCTTCAAATGTGGTAAATCCACAGGAGGTGAAAGAATTGTCCCAAATGATCCTAAAATCATTATCTAGAAATATCTTGGGACGTCCAAGTATTTTTATTTATAGGGCTCTTATTAAGAAGAAAATCTAAGCCTGTAATAGGGCTTAAATATTAATATACGAGGAGGTGAGAATACAAATGACGGTGAAAATTGACGTGAAAGGACCAATAATTTCAAATGATGAAGCTTGGATTTATGATTGGTTTGAAATGGATGCTGCAAGCCCAGGTAAAATTTTAAAAGAACTAACTAATGCCAACGGTGAGGATTTAATTGTATCGATTAACAGTCCCGGTGGTTATGTGCACGAAGGATCAGAAATTTATACAGCGCTGAAAAATTATCCTGGTCATGTGGAAGTTCAAATTGTCGGTTTGGCTGCAAGTGCAGCTTCTGTTATTGCGATGGCTGGTGATAAAGTCCGAATTTCACCTACAGCACAAATTATGATTCACAATGCTTCTATGTGGAATGGTGGAGATCATTGTGATATGGAAAAAGCTGCTGAAATGTTGAAAACGACTGATCGAGCAATTGTAAACGCCTATATCATTAAAAGTGGTAAATCAGAAGAGGAACTACTTCATATGATGGCTGAAGAAACTTGGATGGGTCCACAACAAGCATTAGAAAATAATTTTGTGGATGAAATCATGTTTATGGATAATCAGGTTAAAATGACAGCGTCAGCTTCTACTGCTGCCATGCTTCCACAAAAGGTAATCGATGGTTTTAGAAATGGAACAATGAACAAAAGCCAAGGGATTACAAAAGAAGATTTAAATGCAGCGTTATCAGGTTTGAAAAATGAAATTTTGAATGATTTACAAACGAATACAAATCCAAAAGAGCCTATTCAAAAGCCTGTTCATACAAAACAGAATTTGAGTACGCTCTTTTTAACTTTAGGAGGAAAATAAAATATGGTTATTAAGTTTAATAATTTTGAAGAGAAGAAACTAGCTTTCGCGAAAGCAACACAAGAAGGTACAGCGGAAGAACAATCAGCAGCGTTAAATTCCATGATTGAAGCACTTGCTACCGATGTTCGTTCAGATATTTTAAATCAAGTGAATGAATCAATGGTAGATCGTTCTATTATGCAATCTCGCGGTGCTAATGTACTAACAAGTGAAGAAATGAAGTTCTTTAATGCCGTTGTTGAAGAGGGTGGCTTTAAATCTACTGAAACTTTACCTAAAACAACACAAGAGAGAATTTTTGATGATTTAGTTCAAGGTCATCCGTTACTAGAGCATATCGGTTTAGAGAATTTAGGAGCCGTGACAGAATTTATTTATGGAGATCCAGAGGGCGCAGCTGTATGGGGACCTTTATTTGGTGATATTAAAGGGCAATTAAATGCTACATTCCGAAAAGAATCTATTACTCAACTGAAATTAACGGCATTTATTCCATTAGCGAATGATATGTTGAAGCTTGGTCCAGTATGGGTGGAACGATATGTTCGTACTATGATTACAGAAGCAATGTCAGTAGGTTTAGAACGTGGTTTTGTAGCTGGTACGGGTAAAAATGAACCTATTGGATTATTAAAGGACACTAGTGGAAGTGTTACGAATGGAGTATACCCAGATAAAAAAGTTGCTGGAACTTTAACTTTTGAGCCTGGTCGTAAAACAATTAATGAATTAAAAGGCGTGGTCAAATTATTGGCTAAAAAATTAAATCCTGATGGTAAAACCGATGCAGATCGTCCGAAAAATATTGCTGGTAAAGTAGTTATGGTAACAAACCCATTCGATACTTTTGATATTCAAGCAAATGCTACGATTCAAAATGCGGCAGGTGTATATGTAACGAGCTTACCTTTTAATCCAATCCCAACAGAATCTGTATTTGTACCTCAAGGACAAGTGGTTTTCTTTGTTAAAGGGGAATACATTGCAGCGATGGGTGGAACAGAGCCAATCAAGAAGTATGAAGAAACATTAGCTTTAGAAGATGCAACTGTTTATATTGCTAAACAATATGCTACAGGTAAACCGAAGGATAAATACACTTCACAAGTTTATACATTAAAGCTTGAAGAAGTAACCCCACCAACACAAGGGTGATGTGAATGAATACAGTAATTTCGAATGAAATATTACAGCAATTTAAAGAAAGGATGCACTTAGGGGATGAGGAAGATGATAACCTAAAGCGCATCCTTTCTACGTCTAACAAGGCATTACTTAGGGTTTGTGGGAATTATGATTTAAATAAAGATGAGGAGTTCAAAGAATTAGTCTTTGAACGTTCTCGTTATGTTTATAACGATGCATTAGAGTATTTTGACAAGAATTTTTTAAGTCAGATTAATAGTTTAGGTATCGAGAAAGCATTAGAAGAAATTAAATTGGACGGTGATTAATATGCGTCCTTTTCAGTATAAAAAACCACTGAATACAGGTGATTGTAGAAATCGAATTATCATTGAGCAACCTGAAGTAATAAAAGATGATTTGAATCAAGAAGTTGAAACAGGTAATTGGCAAGAAGTAAAAAAAGCATGGGCAATGATAAAAACGGTAAAAGGTTCGGAGTATATTGAAGCTTCGGCATCACAATCTACACGAATTTATCGGTTTGTGATGCCTTATACAGCAGGTATTACAGAATTAATGCGAATCAATATGAAAGGTCGTATCTTTGATATTATCGAACCGCCAATGAATGATGATGAAATGTATCAAACATTGACTATTATCGCAAAGGAGCATATTTGATATGAATGATTTTGCGAGCGAACTTGCTAGAGAATTACAAAGATATGCCCATGTTGTGGAAGAAGAATTGTTGACAGCGCAAGAAGAAGTTGCTGATGTTGCTGTGAATAAATTAAAACAAAACAGTCCTAAAAAAACAGGTGCTTATCGTAAAGGGTGGCGTAAGAAAAAAGAAGATAATGGTGTTGTTATTCATAATACTCAAGGGCAATTAACACATCTTTTAGAAAAAGGACATGCGAAAGTTGGCGGTGGACGTGTTCCAGGTCAAGTTCATATTCGTCCAGTTGAAGAGTATGTAATTAATGAATTACCAAGACAGATTGAAAGGGCGCTTGGATAATGACATTAGGTGAATTAACAAAAATTCTTGAAGCTACAGGATATCCTGTGGCTTATTCGCATTTCACAGCAACACCAACGAAGCCGGTCCCAGCGCCACCTTATATTTGTTTCCTTGTGGATGGATCAGCAAACCTAATGGCAGATAACAAGGTTTATCACAAAATAAATGATTTAAATATAGAGCTTTATACAACTAAAAAAGATTTAGTCGCAGAAGCAAAGCTTGAAAAGGTCCTAGACGATCACGAGATTCCTTATGACTCGTACGGGACTTTTATTGAATCTGAAAAAATGTATCAAAAAATATACGGAACGAGGTTGATATAAATGAATGAAAATAAAGTAGCTTTCGGTCTGAAAAATGTCCATTATGCACTCTATGAAATTAAAGATGGTGCAATTACATTCAGTACACCGATTCGATTACCAGGTGCGGTTGAATTAACCTTTGATCCACGAGGAGATCTAATTGAGTTCTACGCTGATGACATGCTTTATTACGCAGCAAGCAATAACCAAGGTTACGATGGAACATTGAGCATTGCTACTATCCCAGAACAATTTGCTATTGATGCGTTAGGCGAACAATTAGATGAGACAGATGGTGTATTAAATGAATTAGCTGATGCTAAAGGGAAACCATTTGCATTACTATTTGAATTCGATGGCGATATAAACGCTACTCGACATGTTATGTATAACTGTGCAGCGAGTCGTCCAACAATTGCATCTAAAACAAAAACAAATTCAGCCGAACCAAATACAAATGAACTGAAGTTTGTTTCTAGTCCAATCGTGTTAGCTCCTGGTGGAAGACCAATGGTTAAAACAAAAACAACATCTAAAACAACTCAAGCAATTTATGGTAATTGGTACAAAGAAGTATACGTTAAAAAACCAGCAGCACCAAAAGGAGCGTAATAGTAAATGGAGAAGACAATTACAGTAGATGGCCAAGACATTCGTTTAAAAAGTACAGGAGGGACACCAGTCCGATTTAAAGCGCAATTTGGAAAGGATTATTTCGCACAACTTCTCAAGTTAGCACCACTTGGAAAAATCGATATGGAAAATCTAGACCCAAGTAAGTTAGATAGTGTGGATTTCGAAGTATTCTATAATCTTGTTTGGACTATGGCAAAAACGGCCGATCCAAAGATACCGGAGCCAATGGTCTGGCTAGATTCATTTGATGAGTTTCCAATCATCGAAATCTTAGAAGATATTCAAGATATGATAGCTTCCACAATTCAATCTAAAAAAAAGTTGTAGATAGCAATAATAATAGTCAACAAGGAGCGAATCAGGGTGATGTGTTCACCACTGAGACGTTCCTTGTTTTGTGTTATAAATGCAAACTTACAAAAGCAGATTTAGAAGATATGACAATTGGTATGTGCCTTGATTATATCGATGAATATTTAGAAATGCAGAAGCCACCGCAAGAAAAAACGCGTAAAGCAACGCAAGCAGACTTTAATAGTTTCTAAAGGAGAGAGGTGAGAAAATGGCAGGAAAAATTAAAGGAATTACGATAGAAATTGGCGGGAATACAGAGCCGTTACAAAATGCTTTAAAAGATGTAAATAAACGAAGTAATGATTTAACCAAAGAATTAAAAGATGTTGAGCGTCTTTTAAAATTCAACCCTGGTAATGTCGAAGCGTTGGCTCAAAAGCAACAATTACTTACACAAGCAATTGAAAATACAACCCAAAAGCTAGATAAATTGAAAGCAGCAGAACAACAAGTGCAAGCTCAGTTTCAAAATGGAAAGATTTCTGAGGAACAATATCGTGCGTTTAGGCGTGAAATGGAATTTACAGAAGGGTCACTTAATGGTCTGAAAAATAAGCTTGGAAATATGAAGGCTGAACAAGACAGCGTAGCAAGTTCAACAAGGCAATTAGAAACATTATTTAGAGCTACAGGTAAAAGTGTTGATGATTTTGCAGGAGCGTTAGGAAATCGTCTTGTGAATGCAATTAAAAGTGGTACGACTACCAGTAGACAGTTAGATCAAGCGATTGGTCTTATTGGTCGTGAGGCATTGGGAGCAGAAGCTGATATTGAAAAGTTACAACGTGCGCTTCGTTCTGTTGATGATGGTAATTCAATACAACAAGTTCGAAATGATTTAAGGGACCTTTCACGAGAAGCTGAAAGAGCAGGTAAAAGCTTCAAAGAGTTAGATATCGGTTTAGAAAATATGTTAGGTGGAGCGATGGCGGCTGGTGGTATCTCAGGTGTAATTGAAAAAGCGCTTGATACTTCGAAATTAAAAACGAAAATTGATGTAACTTTTGAAGTCCCAGCATCATCTAAGAAATCAGTTGAACAAGCTGTTCGTGGTGTTGAAGCCTATGGTGTAGATGTGGAAGAAGCTCTTGAAGGAACACGTAGACAGTGGGCTTTGAATAAGACTGTAAGTGATGAAGCGAATGCAGCTGTTGTAAAGGGTGCATCAGCAATCGCAACTTCATATGCTGGTATTGATTTTACCGAATTAATTCAAGAAACTAATGAAATTGGTAACGAATTAGGGATAACAAATGATAGTGCTTTAGCTTTAACAAATGCCTTGTTAAAAATGGGATTTCCTTCTGAACAATTAGATATTATCGCTGAATATGGCGGACAGCTGACACGAGCTGGATACAACGCAAGGGAAGTTCAAGCGATTATGGAAGCTGGCGTTGAAACAGGAACATGGAATTAGATTATAGTTCCCTTGTATGGCGACATACACTGAAAAACTCCTTTAATTCAGTGAAACTCTCAAATGAGACAATACTGAGCGAAGCCTTTTAATTAAGGAACGTGCAACGACTAGTCGAAAGACGTAGGGTGTAAGCAAATGACACTCGAAACGGGGAGCAACTCAAGTAGTTGAAGATATAGTCTAATCTATACGGTGACGTATAGCAGTTCATAAGAGAACGGGCGTGACGTTGCGAATCACGCTGAATATAAATGATCGATAATCTCTTAGACGGATTGAAAGAAGGGCGAATTAGAGCGGCTGAATTCGGAAACGAAGTTCCAAAGGCGCTTCAAGATTTACTTAAAGGAACAAAAATTTCTACTGAGCAAATGCAAAAGTGGGGTAAAGCAGTTGCTGAAGGCGGTAGGGGCGGTTCTCAAGCCATGACGGAAATTGCAAAGGCTCTAGATGGTGTTGAAGATGCAACGCAGAAAAATTTAATAGGTGCTCAAATTTTCGGTAGATGATAAATTGTGCCGAAATAAAATCGCGGTATGAAGCAAAGAGGGTGCGAATCCTAATTTGAACCGAAGGCTATACGAAGTATAGTCAGGGGCAGAGCATAGAAGGTGAAAAGATATAATCCTTCCAAGAGACCGCGACACTTTATAAGTGAAAACGTATGCCGATCTTACAGGAAATGAACTGTAAGAAGTAGAGGATAAAAAGCCTTTACGATAACAAAATGACAATGTACGAAGATCAAGGTCAGAATATCACTAATACATTAATTGGTGCTTCTGAGAAAGTTATAGATTTTGATAAGAACCAAAAGAACTTAAATGAAACTATCAAAAAAATGGATGCAAGCCCAGCGATAAAGTTCCAAAAGGCAATGGGTGATTTAAAAATGGCACTCGAACCACTTTTGGGTGTAGTAGCTAACGTTATTGGAGCTTTTGCAAGTTGGGTTTCAGCGCATCCAGCATTAGCCGCAGCATTAACAACGATTGCTGTTGCATTAGGAATATTAATTGGATCTTGCATGGCTCTAGCCCCGGTATTTGTCACCTTATCCAGTATAGCTGGAATAGTAGGTGTAAGTATTGGGGCTGTTGCTGGTCCAGTTGCATTAGTGGTAGGAGGGTTTATAGCCGCCACCGCAGCTATAGCAGGAGTAGTCGTGTGGATGAAACATTTATGGCAGGCAAATGACGGTTTCAATAATAGTCTATCTGGTGTGATTACTGGTATACAGAACTTTATTGGGATTCTTATCGCTTTAGGTAAGTATCTATTTACCACAGCGGCTGAAGGGGATCATATGAATCAATGGGTAGGTTATCTACCTGAGAGTTTTCAAGCCGCAGCGGAGAAAATTGGCTTAGCTGTTGTTAAAATACGTGAAGCGTGTCTACATCTTTTTGATGCTATAAAAGCAGTATTTTCAGGAGATTTTAGCCAATTAGGAGAGATTTTTAAGACAATTGGTCCTTCTATAGCAGGGGCGATTATTGGTGGGCTTCCTGGTGTTCTCATCTCGGTATCTCGTTATTTGCCAGCTATAGCAGAGTATTTGAATGCAAACTCCGGAATTATTCTTGAAACCATAACAAATATTTTTACCAATATAGCTAATTTTGTAACGACAGCACTACCACAATTTCTTGAAGCTGGATCTCAAATGATTTCAAGTCTTGTGAATGGCTTGGTTGTAGCGGCTCCAATAATCCTTGAAGCCATTGTTGGAATCATTAATACAATTTCGCAAATGATTGCTACTTATCTTCCTATGATTGTTCAAACGGGAATCCAAATTATTCAAACCTTAATTTCCGGAATTGTACAGGTATTACCTACGCTTATAGAGACAGGGCTTCAATTGATCATGACTTTAATTAATGGGATTATGCAGATGATTCCACAATTAATTCCAATAGCTGTAACGATTATTGAGACCATTATTAATGGGATCATGTCATTTTTACCTCAGTTAATTGAAATAGGAATAAATTTATTAGTTTCGTTAATCACAGGTATTACACAAGCTTTACCTATGATCGCTTTAGCAATTATTACTGTCATTACAACTTTGATTGAAGCAATTACATCAAATCTACCAAAGATTATTGAAGCTGGTGTTAAGGTTTTAATTAGCTTAATAGATGGAATCATTAAAATGCTACCGCAATTAATAGATTTAGCAATAAACCTTATAACGAAAATAGCAGATACATTACTAGCAAATTTACCTAAAATAATTGAATCCGGTATAAAAATTCTAAGGGCTATTATCGATGGGGTTGTAAAAGTTTTACCGCAACTTATCAATGCAGCCTTAGATTTAATTGTTAAAATAGCATCCACATTAATCGCTAACTTGCCAAAGATACTTGAAGCTGGTATCAAAATTTTACTTATGTTAATTGTGGGTATTGTACAAGTGTTACCACAATTAATAGCAGCAGCACTAAAGCTTATTGTCACTTTGGCAGGAGAATTAATTAAGAATTTACCTAAAATACTTGAAGCTGGTGTTCAATTAATTTGGGCATTAATAAAAGGTATCGTAAGTATGGTTGGACAACTAGGATCTACAATAGTAACAGACATTGTACCTAAAATCGTAGATACATTAAGGAAAATTGACCTCTTTAAAATTGGTAAAAATATTATAAGTGGTTTAATTGATGGTCTTGGCAGCATGGCTGGAAAGGTTATAGATAAAGTAAAATCTATTGGGAGTAGTATTCTAGATGGTTTTACTGGATTCTTTGACATTCACAGTCCATCAAGATTAATGAGAGACCAAGTTGGTAAGCATATTGGAGCTGGTCTTGCGATTGGTATGGAAAATTCAATTGGAATAATAAACCGTGCATCTCAAGCAATGAGTGAAGCAGCAGTACCAACAGTTAATGTTGGCAATATAGGACTACAAGCCAACGGATTATACCAAGGTCAAGGTGTAAATGGTGAATTTGCAGTCCCAGGTGGTGGACTAGCAATTGAAGTGCCTGTAATTTTAGAAGGAAGAGAAGTTGCACGGGGTACTTATCGATATACAACCGAGTATCAAGATAGAGAAGCAAAAAGAAACTCAGACTTTTAGGTTTGGGTTTCTTTTATTTTATAAAGAAATGAGGTGTCAAAATGAGCTCTTTCAAATTTAACAATGAACGTAAAAAGTATATCCAAATTGCAAAAGGTTGGAAAAGACCAACTTGGGCACCATTGAAACGGAATTTCCTAAGTACTCCAGGATATCCAGGGGCAAGATTATTAAATACACAAACAGAAATGCGTGTTTTATCAATTCCTGTAGGGATCATAGTTCCTGATAATTCGGATTTGGAAATGTTAAAAGAAGAAATTGCAAGTTGGTTAATAACAGATCAACCAGTAGAGCTTATTTTTGATGTAGAACCCAATAGAACATATTTAGCAGTTGTGGATGAAAGTTTTGATCCAGATGAGTTTGTAACACTTGGAATAGGTACACTTAAGTTCATTTGTCCAATGCCATACAAATTAGGTCCTGTACAAAGTAAAACTCTTGCTATTGAGAACAGTGATTTAAAGTCTAACTTTATTAACAAAGGATCTGTAGAGTCTAATCCAATTATTGATATAACTGTAGGGGCAAAGAGTCCTTTTCTTGATGTATGGAATGGTGACGAATACTTTAGGCTAGGTTATCCAGTTTCAGTACAGACGGTTGTGGTATCTAGAGAGGAACGTATTTTATGGGATGAAATGACTGACTTAACTAAATGGACACCGTATACTCAAAAAATCGGTTATATTCAGCCCGCAGGTAGTTTTAAAGTATGGCAAGGTTACGCATTCTATGCTGAAGATTATGGTAATGGTACCGCATGGCATGGACCTGTAATGACTAGAGCAATCCCTCAAGATGCTACTGATTTTATTTTGGATTGTCAATTCACACTACGTTCTAATAGAGTTGGTCAGATGGGTTCTGTAGCTGTATTCCTTCTAGGAGACAATGATGAAGTTATGACTATGCTGGATTTAACAGATTACTACAATACTATGCAAAATATTAACGCTAGAGTTGGTGTAGGTTGGATGGAATCCGAAGTCAATAAAGATAACTATAGAATTATCGAATCTACAGGTGGTATTCGTGAAGGATCGTTCAATGACTTTAGAGGTCATTTGTCAATGAAGCGTGAGGGAAACAAGTGGTTTGCTAAAGCATCTAAATATAGAACGAATACAGAGATTGATAACGATACTGAATTAGATTATTGGATAGACATAAGCAATACATCTAAATACACAAGTATGAAGCCCAAAAAAATTGCTGTAGCAGTTACTAAATACGGAAATAATGATGCGATGGAAGTCGCATTTATTGAAGATGTTAAGTTTTACAAGATTAATCATTTTGATAAAGATGTAACACCTTATATTTTTGATATAGGAGATAAAATTCAAATAGACACAGAAAGATCATTAGTAACAATCAATGGAACAAATGCGATTGCACTAAAAGATATATTCAGTTCATTTCCTGTTATAAAGCGTGGGAAAAATGAAGTTATAATACGTCCAGCAAATGTAGGAATAGCAAAATTGACGTATAGGGAGCGATTTAGATGAGTGCACCAAGTGGAGACTTACATGTTGTTGATTTTAAAACAAATCAAATCGTCTCAGCTGTACAACCTAAAGACTATTGGGATGACAAACGACATTGGGAAATCAAAAATAATATCGATACTCTAGAGTTTAGGGTATTTGAAAATACAGATCATGCAGCAACACTTGTACAACAAAATTTAGTACTAAAAGAAGTACGCGGTGGTAGAATCGTTCCTTACGTCATTACAGAAACGGAAAAGGATTCTAAAGATAGATCATTAATGGTTTATGCATCTGGTGAATGGATTCAGCTTGCTAAAGCAGGAATTATTGAGCCACAAAAAATAGAAAGTAAAACATTGAAACAATGTATGGAAATAGCCCTTAAAGGGATGAAGTGGAAAATAGGTAAAGCGGAACATGACGGAGCACATTCAATGGTAATTGAAGAATTTACCGATCCATTGAATTTACTTAAGAAAATTGCCGCTTCATTTGAATTAGAAATTCAATATCGTGCTGAAGTTGTTGGTTCTAAAATTGTTGGTCGTTACGTGGATATGGTTAAGAGACGAGGACGAGATACAAGAAAAGAAGTAACCTTTGGTAAAGATTTAATAGGAATTAAGCGTATTGAGAACTCTCAAAACATTTGTACAGCCTTATTAGGTTTTGTAAAAAAAGAAAATGGAGAATTTATTACAATCTCATCCATAAATAAGGGTATTCCTTATCTTGTGGATGATGCAGCTTACCAGCGTTGGAATGAGAACGGAAAACACAAATTCGCTTTCTATACTCCCCAAACAGACGACCAAAATATGTCTCCAGAGAGACTTTTGATTCTAATGAAAACGGAAATGAGTAAGATTGTGAATGCTTCTGTTTCTTACGGAGTCGATGCACAAAATATAGCAAGAGTACCTGGTTTATCACATGAAGAAATCAATGAAGGAGATACAATCCGAATTATAGATGAAGGGTTTACACCTAAGTTATATCTTGAAGCGCGAGCTATTGCTGGTGATGAATCTTTTAAAGATCCTACACAAGATAACTATGTGTTTGGTGATTATCGTGAAATCGTTGATCAAAATGATGAGTTGCGAAGATTGTATCAAAAGATACTAAGTTCATTGTATGACAAGGTTCCACAGGAGTTATTTGACCAATTAAATAATAAAGTAAAAGAACAAAACAAAGACATCATTGATGCTAAAGATAAAGCTGATCAAGCTCAAAAAGAAAGTCAAACAGCAAAAGATTTGGCAGAAACAACACAGAAATATATGGAGCAAAACATGGTTGATATTATCGAACAACCAACGGCTCCTACTGAGAATTTACGTGATGGAAAAACTTTGTGGATAGATAGTTCTGATCCTGAAAATAAGGTGCAGAAACTTTGGAAAGGTGGTCAATGGCAAAGGGTTACTCCAGATACAGGACCATTAAAGCAAAGTATTAAAGAGGTTAAGGAAGATATTGAAACAGCTAAAACAGAATTGAATCAAAAGGTTCAAAGTGTGGAAGGTAAAGCGCAAGAAATAGCTGGACAAATAGTGGATGTTCAAAAGCAAGTTAATGGAAAAGTGGATCAAACATGGATTAATACACAGTTAAAAGATAAAGCTGATAAATCTGGAGTGTTTACAAAAGAGGAAATTAACAATGGATTTATTGGTAAACAAATCTATGAAACTGATAAGAATGGTAACGTTAAAAAGTTCCAAGATATTAATACATCTATGGATCAAACGAATGAAGCTCTTAGACAGAAAGCGGAGAAGTCAGAGCTAACGAAAACAAATGACGATTTAACTAAACTACAAAACAAAACAAATGAAATTGAAACAACAGCAAGTGGCACAAAACAAAAGTTAAGCGAACTAGAAACCGCTGTTGAAAATACGGAAATCAGTATACGTAACCTAGTTCCAAACAGCGCAATCAAACAAACATCAAGTGATTACGGTTTCGGATTAAGAATCACAACTATTGATTTAGTTGCAGGTGAAACATATATCTTAATGGGAAATGGTCGAGTAGACCAACAAACACTAGATGATGGGAAATACCTAGTTATTTACATCTATGAACCTACTTGGAAGTATGTCAGTAAAAACTTTACGATAAAAACATTAACTGATTCCACAGGATACACATTGTTCACCCCTACGTGGACTGGGAAATATACGGTTGCAAGTTATTTATCGCCTACTGGTGGAAACCGTTTAGGTAAAGTTACAACAAATTGGGTCGCTTTATACAAAGGTAACGTTCCAATGGGGTGGTCGCCTGCTCCCGAAGACCAAGTTACGACAACTGATTTTACTAAAAAGACAGTAGAAATTGAGACGACTATTAAAGGGATTAATACCTCTGTTTCTAGCATACAAAGCGAACAAGGAAAGCTTACAGAACGTCTGACGAAAACAGAGCAAACCGCAGATGGATTTAAAACTTCTATTGAATCGTTAACTAAAAAAGATACTGAAATTAGTAATAAATTAAATACGGTTGAATCGACTGTGGAAGGTACGAAACAGACGATTTCTGATGTACAACGAACAACAAGTGAGCTTAAGAAAACAACAACTGAAATTAAAGAAGAAGCAGGAAAAGTCACCGAGAAGTTGAGTAGTGTGGAGAAAAAGTTTGATGATATGAAATTTAGTGGACGTAACCTTCTGTTAAGTACAAGTGGCACACTTAAATCTGACACTGGAACGACCATTTCAAATACTGATTTAAAATCTTTTAAATTTGCTCCTGATACTTTCGAAATGATTAGAGGTCAAGAAGTTGCTCTTTCTATTACGGCTAGAACGCAAGCTTTTTCGAAGGGAACACCTAGCCCTTGGATGGGTATGGAATTATCAGTGACATATGAAGATAATGAGCAAGTTTGGCTACCTATTCGTATAGAAGACAAAGTTGCTATCTCTCAAGGTTGGGTTCGTTATTCTGCTGTTGTTACAATAAAAAATAAAGCAGTTAAAACTGGTTATCTAAATAGTTTAATTCGAAATGTAAAAGGTATGGTTGAACTTAAAGAATGGCAAATTGAAATTGGAAATAAAGCAACTGAATATAGACCAGCGGCAGAAGATCAAGTAACAACCGATGAATTCACCAAGAAAACAACCGAAATTGAAAAAAGTGTGGATGGTGTGAAAACTACTGTATCAACTGTTCAAAAAGATCAAGGTACAATGCAAACTACCTTGAATCAAGTTAAACAAGCAACAGATTCTAATGCACAAACCATTACAACTCTATCGCAAACACAGGGCAAACAAGGGGAAATTATTCAACAAAACACGAGTGATATCACACAGTTGAATAATCAAATCAAATCCAAAGTAACAGATACTCAAATGCAAGAGTATGTGGGTAGAGTAGGAAGTACGAACTTACTATTTAATGCTGCATTTGAAGACCGAGTAATAAACTCTACTACAGGAGTTGTAACGAGTAGAAAACCGAGTATTTCTAAATGGAGTGTCGGTCCAAACGGCAGTAACTTTACAGCTGTACCAGAAACAGCGAGAAACCATGACGGTATGAATTCCGTTAAATTAGAATCGTCCGGGCAGACAGTAGACAGAAATGCAGCGTTCTATCAATCATTACCTGTATCTCCTAACTCCGGTGATTATGTGTTATCTGCATGGTTCTACACAGATGCAGTTGCTACGATAGATAATACAGCATTTGTAATGATTGAATTTTACAATGGTTCTACTTGGGTTACGAATAAAGTTGTACAACTTGTACCGTTACTGACTAATGGATCATGGAAATTTATTAGTGTAACTATGCCGGCTCCTGCATCAGGTGTTACTATGATACGTTTAATGGTAGTTATTGGAAAAAAGGTAGACTGTGGGTATCGCAACCGCAACTACAACAAGGTATTACACCTTCTAGTTTCATGGAGAATCCGAAAGACTATGCTAACTATGACCAACTTGTAGGCGAAATCGGAAAGAAAGTGGCTACTTCTGATTTTGATAGTAAAGTTTCTAAAATGGAAACAACTATCAATCAGCAATCTAATCGTATTGACTTAAAGGCTGAGAAAAATGATGTTTATACGAAAACAGAAGCAAACGGTCAATTTGGAAGTAAGGCTTTAGTGGATTCGCATACTTCTCAGTTATCTGTAATGAGTAATGAAATTAATTCTACAGTCAAAAAGGGCAATATTATCTCATCTATCAATCAAACTGCAGAACAAATTCAAGTCCAGGCTAATAAAATCAACCTTGTAGGATACGTTACAGCCGAACATCTTAAAGGGGATGTTTTGGAAGGGATGAATATTAGGACTTCCCGGCAATCGAATGACCCTAGATGGGTAGAGATAATGAAATCTAATGTTCGATTAAAAGAGGATGGACTTGTAAGAAGTTATTGGGGATTTTATACGCGTAATGATGGTGGGGTTCAGCCTTCTTTATTTTTGGGGAAAGATTCAACAGATACTGTAGGTTCTATAGCAATTACACAAGTGACGCCGAATAAAACAGATTTTGCAAATGCTTGGGGAACAATTGGTATGGTTAATGAAATTAGTAATAATATGTTTAAAACAAATGCTACTGTAGGGTTCTTTAGAGATAGTGGTGGTAGGTTAGAGTTGAGTGCGGGTGGACATGTTCTCATAGATTCTAAGGGATTAATTAACGTAAGAAGCGATGATTTTCTGTTATTAAGAGCTAAGAGAACAATGAGGTTGGAAACTACATGGGATAATGGTGGTACCAATATTAACATGGAAGCAACAAAAAGTTTTAATGTTATGGCTCATTCTCAAATTTGGCTAGCTTCTAATGAGGAACATTTTTACGATAATAATGCAGGTAAGTTTTATTTTAGAAATAGAAATAAACCATCTGATCAGAATAGTGTCTTAATTGATGATGATAATGCTAATGCTGATATAAGACTAGCATATATACGAGTGAGAGCATCTCATGTTTCGGGATATCAAAATTCTCTTCAAGTTAAGAATTATAACGGTACTGAATTTAGGGATTTGGAATGCCGAAGTCTAACTGTTAATGGGAACTTTTACAATAAATCAACTAAGAATATTAAAGCTAATATTAGGGATTTGCCGTTTGATCCTGTAGAAAAAATTATGGCTTTGCAACCAAGGAGTTACAACTTAAAAACGGAAGTAGAAAAGTTGTATAAGATGAGAGAAGGAAAAGAAGAAGGAGAAGAGCCGTTCACAACAAAAGATATTGTAGCGAATTATGGTTTTATAGCAGAAGAGACCGATGAAATATTCAAATCAGAAGATGGTAAGGCTGTTAATATATATGGAACTTTGGCAATTCATATCGCAGCCACTCAAAAGATGCATATTGAATTGAAAGAAGTAAAGGAAGAAAATAAACAATTAAAAGAGCAAGTTTCAATGCTTATAAATGAAGTATCCACATTAAAAGATTTAGTTCGAAAATTAATAGACGAGAAACCAGAGCAGCCATAAGTTGGTCTATTTTTATTATCTAAAAAAGGAGAGGAAAAGATGGGTCGTATTGATGTATTATTAAAAACTTTTATTGCCACTTTTGGTGGCTTCTGTGGGTATTTTTTGGGAGGATGGGATGCAACATTGAAAATCTTATTGACGATGGCAGTTATTGATTATTTAACTGGCATGATTGCAGCAGGATATAACGGAGAATTAAAAAGTAAAGTTGGTTTCAAAGGCATCGCCAAAAAGGTGGTGCTTTTTCTTTTGGTCGGAGCGGCCGCTCAACTAGATTCAGCACTGGGAAGTAACAGTGCAATTCGTGAAGCGACTATTTTCTTCTTCATGGGTAATGAGTTACTTTCACTTTTAGAAAACGCTGGTCGTATGGGAATCCCCTTACCTTCAGCATTAACAAATGCAGTTGAAGTTTTGGGGGGAAAACAAAAACAAGAAGAGAAAAAGGGAGATGTCCAATAATGGAAATTAGAAAAAAATTAGTTGACTCAAGTAAATATGGTACAAAGTGTCCGTATACAATGAATCCAGAATTCATTACAGTCCACAATACGTACAACGACGCTACAGCAGAAAATGAAGTCTCTTATATGATTCGCAATGATAATCAAGTATCGTTTCATATCGCGGTAGATGATAAGGAGGCTGTACAAGGAATTCCTTTAGAGCGTAACGCCTGGCATACTGGCGACGGTAACGGGAATGGTAATCGTAAATCTATTGGGGTTGAAATTTGCTACTCTTTAAGCGGTGGAGATAGATATTATAAAGCGGAACACAATGCAGCTATCGTTGTAGCTCAACTAATGAAACAGTACAATGTTCCAATTAATAAAGTCCGTACACATCAATCGTGGAGTGGGAAGTACTGTCCTCATCGTATGTTGGCAGAAGGACGTTGGAATAACTTTATTGAAAGAGTCCAAAATGCATACAATGGAGAAGGCAAAGAAAATCCTACGCTTATTTCAACGTCATCAACTAACGGGACAGGTATTGCGTATATTGAGGGCAATGGCATTAACCTTCGTAAAGGCCCAGGCACTGGATACGGGATTATTCGTCAATTAGGTAAAGGTGAGTCCTACGAAGTATGGGGACAATTAAATGGATGGTTAAATCTTGGTGGGGATCAGTGGATTTATAATGATTCATCTTACATTCGTTATACTGGAGAGAGCACATCAATAAGTTCGCAATCAGTCAATAATGGTGTAGGAATAGTTACTGTTACAGCAGATGTATTACGTGTTCGTAAAGGTCCAGGAACTAATTATGGCATTGTAAAAAATGTGTACCAAGGAGAACAGTATCAATCGTGGGGATATCAAGATGGATGGTATAACGTTGGTACCGATCAGTGGGTTTCAGGTGGATATGTGAAATTGGAAAGGTAAAACATATTATGTAACAGCAAATGTGAAGCCCATGTATATGCTAAATAAATGGAAAGAAGGTCTACTCATGGATAGGGAGGACCTTCTTTTCGAACTATGTTTACTTTTTTTCCTTGTAATTAAACAAATAAGCTGCTTTATATTCTATTAAAGTGGTATCTACAATTATCAGCTTCTTGAAATACTTTATATAAATCTGGAACTGCCCATGCTGCAAGTCCTATAGTAGCTGCTGCTCCAGAAACTACTGTCCAAGGAGTTGGAGTCGATAATAAAGCTATACAAGCTATAGCTACATCTCCTGAAACTTTAGAAAGAAAAGCAATTTCATGAGTCATCAAATTATTTACTGAATTTCTAAAACCATTTAAATCAGCTTTATTATCACTATTTTCAACAGGATTTTTAGCATTTTCTCCAGGAACTCGAAGTAACCATACGTTTTTATTGTAATAAGTATATTCAAACTTACCATCTAAAGAAGAAGCGTGATCTAAAACTTCAATGTCCCAACTTTCACGTTTTTTTCTAATATTTAAAAGGGAATTAGCATGTTGTAAATTAACAGTTTTAGTAGATATAGTATTATCAGCTAAATTTTTAGTTACGATATTTAATGTTTTATTTTTTTTATCATATGTAGAAGTAGAAACTATACGATTATCACTTGCTTCTACTATTTTTTCATTCGTGTCATCCTTTAAAACTTTTAAGTTAGGTTGCTGAGTTTGAATGAGTTGGGTAGGCTTGTTAGAAGATATAGAATTCTTTTCTTCTGCCAATGATAATGTTGGAAGTGAAGTTGTTAATAAGCCTAAAGCCATAGCTGAACTAGCTATTTTTCTGTTTGTTGTATTCATTTAAAATTCCCCTCTTATTTAATTGTTATTTTTTGTGTTGCCATATATAGGTAACTGACAATTGAGATTTTATCATAGAAATTTTAGAAGAAAACCTCATAAAAAGTCCTTTAGTAAAAGACTTTTTATGGTATATTTTATTTGCAAGAATGTGATAGACTGTATATTTGAATGCATGTTGGGATATCAATCAACCTATATCAGTGATTCTTAAAGCTCAGCTATTTTTATAGTAATTAATTTTTCAGGGGTGAGTATATGAATAAAATATTTGGTATAATGGCATTAATTTGTTTGCTTATAGCAATATGTTCTTTTCAATTATATGTATCAGGAGTTGACCTCAAATTTAATTCACATATTTTATTAGGAATTATGGGTGTAACATTATGTTGTACTGCGATATTCGCAATATTTAACAGAGAAAAATTCTTAAAAAAAACACTCATTACAAGTTCAATATTCCTTATAATTCTTATTTGTTATCATGTTGGATTATATGCAAAATAAGAAGTAACAAGTGAAGCTTATGTGTATGTGAAGTAAACTAAAAAGAACATTCCCCTGGCGAGTGTGAGGAATGCTCTTTTTTACATTACAAAGAAATATATATCTAAATTGATTTGCCATGGTATTATATGTAACACGTGGAAGTAATATGAACATGAAAAATAAAAAAACAGCGGATTCTTGACAGGAGTACACTGTTGTGTGATAGAACCATCTATGTGAAGCGATGCTGAATCACTTTTAGTATATGTGACCAAATCTTTGGTGTGATAATTTATTAAAAATAAAAATTAGCGTAAATTTATGCTTATATTTCGGTTTAAATAACCATAAAGGAAAAACATTCAAATGAAGCGTTTGTGTACGTGGGACAGTAGGAAAAGAAAAAGCAAGGATAGTAAACACCTTGCTTTTTTCTAAAAGAATGTCTTCTTGAGGGAACCCTCCTTTAATCATCCACAGAAGGATATCAGGCAACCACATGATGAGCACACTAAAGATAATTCCTAGACCTAGCCCGAATAGTAAGGAAGAGCGTATAAAGTAGCTAACGACAATCAAAGTGAATCCTAGTATGAATAGTAATGTGATCAAGCATAATTTATATAACAACCTAGTCCCTCCGATATAGATGCTTATACATTGGAGTATATCGATTTTCAGAAAAGAAGTATATAGTATTTCCGTTCAAATAGCGAAGCGGTAGGAAAAATAACAAAAATTAGTGAGGAAAATAAGCATTAAAAAAGATGAATGTCTGAATAGCATGGAGGTATAGAGGAATATACAGAAAAGAGCATCTCGGATTGAGTGGAGGATGCTCTTCGGGATGAAGAAATGTTGATGTTTCCTCATGTAATATGAGTCTATGTAGTGAAACGGTGTAATATGCCAGAAAGCAATCTAAGGTGGGTGAACTGGGATGTTTTTTTGTGCCTCAATTCTGGAGGCTTTTTGGCAAGTAGGGATAGAAAAAGCACCTAGTACAGATTTGAATGTGATAGGTGCTTTTTATTAGATGGACCTTGTAGGACTTGAACCTACGACCGGACGGTTATGAGCCGCCTACTCTAACCAACTGAGCTAAAGGTCCAATTTGGAACAACACCCTTTCGAGTGTGTGTTCCTTAGCTAGAGCTGGTAGGAAGTTTTGTTGTCATCTAATACATATTGCGTACACATATAGGATAAACAACATCTTCTAAGCAATTGTACCATGCGTATTAAAATGCAAAATGGGCATTTTGTATTTTTTTAAAGGTAAAAATAATTTTTTGTAAAAACCTCTTCTGGTAGGGTATACATTTCCAACATGGTATTTTTTAAGATATTTTAGATAATGTCTTTAATATAGGATTAATCATTTTGTTCAATAAATGGAAGTCTCTAACATATAGATTCAACAACCTTTATACAATCGCCCTGTAAATTAAGTAAATATACCAATTTAAGGAGGAAATTGTAAGCGTTTCTCTGATTACATCCAGAAGTCAGTTCCATCTATATTTTTTGATGTTTTTGTCATAATTTAGAAAAGTTTATTTGATTAGAGTTTCATATTGTCCAGGTCGAGAATCATAATTATAAATAATGAGATAATACGTTCCTTTTTCAGCGGTGTAGGTACTTGCAAGGATATTGTTATTACTAGTAGATGGATAGGAGACATATACGGAGGGAGAAGAAGCATGAACAAGAATCCAACTTAATCCAATGTTGTTTTTGTTTTGTACAGAAATTGAAAGATCCATTTTTGAAGGAACATCTATTTTAAATATGTCCTGTGCATCATTTTGATTTAAAGAACCATTAAGAGGCCTATTGAAAGGTAGAGAGTTTGCACTGGCAATAGCATTATTAGGCTCGGATTCATAAGAGATAGGTTGGTATGTTTGAAGAGCTTTTCCAGCATTAATTAAACCGCCTGTTAAGACTTTATTCGTTAATGTTGAAAGAGGCGAGGTATTATTCATTATTTTGTTTTTAATTTCGGTAGGGCTATAGGAAGGGTAGGCAGATTGAATCAATGCTGCTACACCAGACACATGAGGAGTTGCCATGGAAGTTCCAGAATAAAATCCATAGGAGTTATTTGGAAGTGTGCTTAAGATATCAGTGCCTGGTGCTGTCACATCTACGGAAGTTTTTCCGTAATTTGAAAAAGAAGATAAAGAGCCTTTGTTGGTAATGGAAGCGACAGAGAGAATGTTGGAAAGGCTGTATGCGGCAGGGTACATAGGTGTTTGATCTGCGTTGGTTCCATTATTTCCTGAAGCTGCAATGAAGAGTGAGTTGGATTGTTGAATGGCATCGTAGAGGGTTTGACTAAATCCGCCACCTCCCCAGGAGTTATTGGTGATTTTAACACCCTTATTTTTAGCATATTCAATGGCTTTAATAGCATTTGAAATAGTCCCACCATTGGTACCTAAAAATTTCAGTGACATTACTTTGACTTGTGGTGCGACACCCGCAACACCAATGGTATTATTTTTTACAGCTGCGATTGTCCCAGCGACATGTGTACCATGGGAATCTCCTGTTCCGTCATATACACTATTATTGTTATTTACAAAATCCCAGCCGTAGATATCATCAATATAACCATTATTGTCATTATCAATGCCATCACCAGGTATCTCATCTGGATTTTTCCAAATGTTATTTTTTAAATCAGGGTGATTAATATCAATCCCTGTGTCGATAATACCGATAGTTATATTTGAGGATCCTTCTGTTTTAGTCCAAGCCTCTTCTACATTAATGTCGATATTAGGTGACCCCACACTACCTTGGATATTTTGACCAATATTTTTTAATCCCCACAAAGAGTTATAATAACCATCATTAGAACTGGCTGCAGGAGATACGATATAATTAGGTTCAGCATATTCAATATTAGGTGATTTATTTAGTGTTTGTATAAGTTCTTTCATGTTAATGTCTGTATGAAATTTGATTAATTGTATTTGAGTTAGCGGAAAAGTATTTTGCACCTCAAATGAAAAATGATTTTGTAGTTGTTTTAAGTTTTCGAGGTTATTAAAATCTTTGAACTTTACAAGAACTTCGTTTTGTTTAAAATTAGTATTTCGCTCAAGTGAATGCATGATGGAATCTTTGACAGATGACTTAGTAGCAGCTTGAACATGTAGAGAAGAGCCAAATGAAAAAATTGATAACCCCAGTGATAGTGTTATGGCAATAAGTCTTTTAATTGTAATCACTTCCTTTTTTGTAGATAGTGCAATGTATGCTTGTTCGCATTAGAAGGTTACAATATCTGGTTATACGGAGTTAGATTTAATGTTAAATTGTCATGAAAGTATGATCAAAATAAAACTTATCCATTAAGTTATTTACAATTCCATTGAAATAAGCGAATTTACCCTTCTTCATTTTTACTCCAGATTTAATTTTCATAACAAACTCTTTAATAGCTTTTAAGCCAATAGTAAGTTCCTGGTCTTTAGTAAATGCTTTATCACCTGTAGAGAAGTTTGTAACTTTATTACACTGTCTTACGACCTTCCACAGTTCTTGAATTGTTTTAGATTCACTGTAAAAAGAGTTGACTAAAGAAATAAAACGTTCTGGCACCCAATGTGCTACGAAATTAGCGTCTTTAATGTTTTCTTCTGAAATATTGCTATTCTCATTACTATTACGTTTGTTTATATTTTTTATATTTTGTTTTAAGAAAACAGGTTTTGTTTTAATGGCAGGACACTTTGTAGGACGTTCACCTTGTGTCTTGTTGGCCACTTCTTCCACAATAGGTTGAATAATAATAGCGTTAGAAGTTTGAAGCATATCTTTTTTACGTTTCATTGCCACCTGTTTAATCATCTCTAGATCCACAAGTTTCTTCATTAAACGTTGTACAGTTTTATATGAAACTTCCATTTTTTCAGCTATTCTGTTTTTGCACAGGAAACTAACACCTACATATTTGCAGCTATAGCGCTTTAAAATTTCAAGTAATGTAATGAGTTTAGATTTTACATCTGTACGCTTAATAGACATACGGATAGTGTCTCTGTATGCACGTACAGTTTTGTTTAGTTCTTCTAATTCTATAAATGGTGATAAGTTACGAAATGACTCTTCACGTGCTATAACATCAATACGGTTTTTCATTATAACGGCTCCTTTGATGAACAAAAAAGCAACGTCACCAATTTGGCAAACGTTGCTTAAGAAACCCTACATGATGTACAATATGTCATGAGAGTATAGCAAGTGTTTACCTGGCCTAATCAGGTGGACGGTATATACAGTGTTGGTAGCACTGTATATACACGCTGTGCTCTTTTGTCGTATTTATTATTTTTGCCCACATTTCGCCCACAAATTTTTCTTTTTCTAACGGTTTTTATCAATAAAGAAAAAATGTGAACGAAACGTAAAGCTTGCTGTTTAAACGTTTTAATCTTTTTATCGTTTATTATCTGGAACTAGATTAAAATCGTTCGTTCTATAAGCCGACGTTTCATAATTAAAATCGCTTTTTTAAATATGGAATGCCAATATGGTTATAAAAAATGGTGTGAAATTAAGTTTTCACACCATTTTTTATTGCCCGATAAGAGAAGAAACTATAGGAAATTAATGTTGAATTAGCCGGTGTAAAGCTAATGGTTGAGAATCTGTTTACAATAAAGTAAAAATCTTTAACAAAAAATTGCATACGATGTGATGCAAAGAAGGTAAGAGCGAGTGCCCATTGATTGGAAATCTTTTGTAGGTTACTCTAAATGTATAGGTGTATTAGGAAGATTCTTTAAAGGGGGAGTGATCACTTTATGTTAGACAAATGGCTGAATAAAGTAAAAGAACCTAAATGTATACACAAATATAAATTTATTAAAACTCTGGATAGTGAAAACTTTAAAACAGGTCAGATGGGCACAGCTAATTTTTATAAGTGCGAAAAGTGTGGTAAAGAAAAGGTTGATTATAAATATAATAGTGATATAAATAGTGATTTTTGGAATATATAAAACGAAACTATAATCAGTGTGGGACATCCGGCACTGATTATAGGCTATTGTGTTTTTGAAATTGAAATGAAGTGATTTTATTATCGTAAATATGTAAATAACCGCTTTAAAAAAATATAGCAATTAACGATTCTTTATCCTAAAATGTTATTTAACAAAAAAATATCTCAAATTCGAGATTTTTCTCTTGCTTTTTAATCACTTGAGGTGTAAAGTGATAGTAACGAAAGCGATTGAGTCATATGAAAAACATACACTCAGTTGCTTTCGATAAAAAACAAAGTAAGTTATGCAGTAAAAACTAAGATGAATTTACAAAAACATAATGAAGAATAAATTGAAACGTTAAAAACCATATTAGTTGTGGGAAATGTTATTTTTTTAGTTATCACTTGACTAGTAAAACGAAACGGAGGAATAAACAATGTATGAGATTAAAGGGCATCATCACATTTCGATGGTTACGAAAAATGCAAATAAAAATAATCATTTTTATAAAAATGTACTTGGTTTACGTCGCGTGAAAATGACAGTGAACCAAGATGATCCATCAATGTATCACTTATTTTATGGAGATAAAACAGGAAGTCCAGGTACGGAATTAACGTTTTTTGAAATTCCTTTAGTAGGAAAAACATATCGCGGTACGAATGCCATTACTCGAATTGGGTTACTCGTTCCTTCAGAGGATAGCTTGCATTACTGGAAAGAACGATTTGAGACATTTGATGTGAAACATAGTGAAATAACAACATATGCAAATCGTCCTGCTTTGCAATTTGAGGATGCTGAAGGTCTTCGCTTAGTATTACTCGTTTCAAACGGAGAAAAAGTAGAGCACTGGGAAACTTGGGAGAAATCAGAAGTTCCTGCAGAGCATCAAATTCAAGGAATGGGTTCTGTGGAAATGACAGTTCGTAGACTTGATAAAATGGCGAGTACACTTACAGAGATGTTTGGTTATACAGAGGTTAGCCGCAGCGAAGAGGAAGCGATTTTTCAGTCCATTAAAGGCGAGGCTTTTGGAGAAATCGTTGTGAAATATTTAGATGGTCCTACTGAAAAACCGGGCCGCGGTAGCATTCACCATTTAGCAATTCGTGTGAAAAATGATGCAGAGCTTGCTTATTGGGAAGAACAGGTGATACAAAGAGGCTTCCAGTCTTCAGGAATCATCGACCGTTTCTATTTTAAAAGCTTATATTTCCGCGAATCAAACGGAATCCTATTTGAAATTGCGACAGATGGACCAGGATTTACAGTTGATGGAGATGTGGAACATTTAGGAGAAAAGCTTGATTTACCACCGTTCCTAGAAGATCAGCGTGCAGAGATTGAAGCGAATTTAGCACCTATTGAAGAGAAGTAATAGAAGAGAAAACATAAATTTTAAAACTATTGGAGGAATATAAAATGAACCAATTAAAAGGAATTCACCACGTTACAGCAATTACAAGTAGTGCAGAAAAAAACTATGAGTTTTTCACTCACGTTTTAGGAATGCGTTTAGTTAAAAAAACAGTAAACCAAGATGACATTCAAACATATCATTTATTCTTTGCAGATGATAAAGGTAGTGCAGGAACAGATATGACATTCTTTGACTTCCCAGGTATTCCAAAAGGAGTACACGGTACGAATGAAATTTCAAAAACTTCATTCCGCGTGCCAACTGATGCAGCATTAGAATATTGGGTAAAACGTTTTGACCGTCTGAAAGTGGAACATACAGGAATTAAAGAACAATTCGGTAAGAAAACTCTTTCTTTCGTTGATTTTGATGACCAACATTATCAATTAATCTCAGATGAACTTGATAAAGGAATCGAATCAGGTACACCATGGCAAAAAGGTCCAGTTCCATTAGAATATGCAATTACTGGCTTAGGACCTGTATTTATCCGCATTGCGAACTTTAGTTTCTTCAAAGAAGTGTTAGAAAAAGTTCTATTATTTAAAGAGGTTGCGCAAGAAGGAGAATTCTATTTATTTGAAGTAAACGAAGGCGGAAACGGTGCTTCTGTCATTGTAGAACATAATACAGTTCTTCCAGAAGCACGACAAGGTTTTGGTACAGTGCACCATGCTGCATTCCGCGTAGAAGATCGCGCTGTATTAGAAGAATGGATTGAGAGAATCAGTAGCGTAGGGCTTCCTTCATCTGGTTATGTAGACCGTCACTTCTTCGAGTCATTATACGCAAGAGTTGCACCACAAATCTTATTTGAATTTGCAACAGACGGCCCAGGATTTATGGGGGATGAGCCATACGAAACACTTGGCGAAAAATTATCTTTACCTCCATTCCTAGAGCCAAAACGTGAAGAAATCGAAAAATTAGTTCGTCCAATTGATACAGTAAGAAGCACGAAGGAATTTATTAAAGAGTAAAAGTAGAGATAATAAGTAGGAGAGCAAGTAGTTTTAGCTGATAGCTGGAACTGCTTGCTTTTTTATTTGTTCTATTAAGTTTTCTGACAACTCTTTCTCAAGTTATCGAAAAGGAAAACTTTGGTATAATTAATTAAAATATTTAATTTTCTGATAATTATTTTTCGATACATAGAAAAGAGGTGATACTATACAATTTTGATAATTCTATAAATATCCTAATTTTGTAATTTTGGAGAAAAGGGGATGCGAGTGTATGGGAGCAGATGTAGTAACAAGGGAGCAAATGAAACATTCTTTAGATGATTGGTATCGTGTAATGTTGCAGCAAAACATAGAGAAAGCAACGGAGATGAAGGAAGAGATTGAGAGTGAATTTTCTAATGTAAAAGAGGATGGGGATTTGTGGCTATATTACTCTTTATTAGATTTTAGATATAAAGTGCTGGCGGATGGTTTACAAATTACTAAAAATAGTTTTGATAAAATTGATGAAATTTATAAAACGTCTGAAAATCGTTTGTCATATTACTATTATTTTTTTAAGGCAATGCATGCAACTCTAATATCAAATTACAATGATGCAAGTAGATGTTATGAGAAGGCCAAAACACTAATAAAATATATCCCTGATGAATTAGAATATGGGGAATTCTGTTATCGTCTTTCTGCATTTTTCTACAATACAAGGCAACCAATGAATACAATAAAATATGTAAATAAAGCTAAAGAAATTTTTTCAAAACAAGCAGGACAAGATATGAATATTGCTTTATCTCAGAATCTTTTAGGACTAACTGCCATACAAATAAAGCAATATGAACAAGCAGAAGAGTGTTTAAATTCAGCGATAGATATTCTACAAAAACAGGATAACGCTATATTGCTTTTAAGGGTACGTCATAATTTAGGCTGGCTATACGCAAGTCAAAACCTTTCTGCACTAGCTATTCGACATCTTTCAGAAGTAACAGAGAAATTCCCAGCACATTTCAAAGCGATTTTCCTACAAGCTAGGGAACATTTTAAACTGGGAGAAACAAACATTGCTGAAGAATTAATTGATAGAGGATTAAATATTTGTATGGAGTTAGAAAATGAAGAGTATATACATCATTTTAGTATTTTAAAAGCAGTAAATGGTAATGTTCCTATTAAAGAATTAGAGCAAATTATTCTTAAAGGAATTACTTATTTTGATAAAGAATCTTTATATAGTTACACTCAGGAATATGTTGAAAAACTTGCAATAAAGTTTCGTGAGGATGCTAATTACATGAAAGCAAGTGACTATTTTTACAAAGCATTACAGGCAAAAGAGAAGAAGATAGAGAGAGGAGCATTAAAATAATGTTTAAAAAAATTGGTATGGCTGTAACTGGTATAGTGTTAGTTGGTATTGTATCTGTCGGTTTAAATAGTTCTTTTGTACAACAAGCGGAGCACGGTGATGTTCCAGCACCAGCAAGACCAGACTATGTTAGTTTTAATAAAGGAGATACTGGTGGGGCACCAGTAAAACCAGACTATGCTAGTTTTAATAGAGGAGACACGGGTGGAGCGCCAGCAAGACCAGACTACGTTAACATTGGTGAAACAGGCGGAGCACCAGCAGATAATAGAGGCGATGGAGGAGCACCAGCCAACTTCAATAAAGGTGACGGTGGCGGTATTAGCAAACAAGACTCACATGCTGACCATTTTTAAATTAAATAATAAAGTGAAGGGACCTCACAACGAGGTCTCTTTTCTTTTTGGTCGTAAAAAGAATTGACTTACTTTAAATATGTAACTATAATAGTTACAAAATAACCATCAGTAATAAAAGTGAGAAATATTTTTTTGGTATAATTGTAACCGATACAGTTACAATTAAAAATAATTATAAAACAACCAAATAATGTAAAAACTTTAAATAGCAACAAGAGAAAGGAGACGGGAATGTTGAAACGGTTTAAGTTTTATTTGATTAGCGGTATTGTGCTCGTTTTGCTTATCGTATGTAACTTCGTTGATAAGCCGATTGCGAAGGTTGGAGAAGTGAAAGATACTGTTATGATGAAGCTGCATACGAAAGAGAGTATGGCGCAAATTGATGGGCAGACGATTTATTTTAAGAAAATTGGTGAGGGGAAACCACCTTTACTTATGCTGCACGGGTTTGGTGGTTCTTCAGATGGATTTAGTGATATTTATCCGGAACTTGCGCGGGACCACACGATTATTGCAGTGGATATTTTAGGGTTTGGGCGTTCTTCTAAGCCAATTGATTTTGAGTATTCGTTTCCTGCACAAGTGAATTTATATTATAAGTTAATGAAAAAGCTCGGATACGATCAGTTTGCGGTGCTCGGTCATTCAATGGGCGGAGAGATGTCACTGAATTTAGCGTATTTATATCCGGACGCAGTGACGCATCTCATTTTAGCAGACTCTACAGGAATTGAATCTTTCCAGCAAAAAGAAAGTTATGAAGTGCCGCCGTTATCGACAGACTTACAAACTGTAACTGAGATTACGGATTACAATAAAAATGAAGTGAAAAATAGTCGTGACGATAAAGAGCACTATGATCAGCTGACGAAAATGAGAGAGCGCCGCATTGCGATGGAAGCCGATAAAATTAAGGTGCCGACTTTAATTATATGGGGACGACACGATAAGAGTGTTTCTTGGAAAAATGGTGAACTGTATCATGGACTATTTGCAAATAGTACGTTTCATATTATTGAAAAGGGATACCATGCACCGTTTCGCCAGGAACCAATCGAGTTTATGGAATATGTACAAGCGTTCTTCGCGAAGAATCCACAATGATAAAATTTTAAGCATAAATGTACTTCTTTCCTCATACAGTGAAACTAATAAGGCTTGTCTAAGGAAAGGAATGAAGTAGAGTGGAAACTTTACCATGGTGGGTGTATCTTGTAATCGTTGGGATCGTATTAAGTGGCTACATGGTTTTATATACTTCAAAAAAAGAGCAAGAGATGGATAATGAGTTTATTGAAAAAGAAGGCGAAGTGTATATGAAGCGTTTAGCAGAAGAGCGCGAGAAACGTAATCAGGATAGTGATAAAGATTCTGTATTGCTTTAATAGAAATGTTGAAAGGCTATTATCTAGTAGAAGTTTACATCTAGGTGGTAGCCTTTTTCTTTGTTGGGAAGCATGTATACGAAATTCATTATGAACTTTTATTGAGGGCATTTATATATATGTTTCCTCATAAGAATGGAACTAGCGGGGTATTTTACTGGGGGGGATTAACAATGCATAGGGATGAAACTCCATTACATCCGGATACAGGTGTTACATCTGTAATGTTTGTTGAGCGTTCATTAAATGAAATTCGTTTTTGGTCTAGAATCATGAAGGAGCATTCTCTTTTTCTTCGCTTAGGGTTTAGATGCGAGGATACGCAACTAATTGAAGAGGCGAATCAATTTTATCGATTGTTTGAACATATTGAACAAATAGCGCATTCCTACACAAATGAAACAGATCCTGAGCAAATCAAAAGATTTAATGCAGAAGTACAACAAGCCGCAACTAATATTTGGGGATTTAAACGAAAGATTTTAGGGTTGATTCTCACATGTAAATTGCCGGGACAAAATAACTTTCCACTGTTAGTTGACCATACGAGTAGGGAAGCTGATTATTTTAGAAAACGTTTAATGGAATTAAATGAAGGAAAATTAGATGCTCTTCCTGATGCTATTATTAAAGAAAATGTTTTCTTTTTGAGGATTATGGCAGACCATGCTAAATTTATTGGCCATCTTCTTGATCCATCGGAAAGAAAGCTTGTAGATACAGCGCGAAATTTTAGCAATGATTTTGATACATTAATGTATCAAGCAATTGACTTAGAATCAATGAAACCACAATCCCAAACTGTCCCTCTTCTAGATCAATTTTTAGATCAAAATCGTGTGTCGGTTGCATCTCTTCGGGACTTTAAGAAAACAGCACGTGATTTAATTGAGCAATGTAAAATAAAGAGTATCATCCACCCATTATTGGCAGACCATGTCTTCCGTGAAGCTGATAGATTTCTTGAAATCATTGATATGTATGATGTTCATCTTACAAATATTCAATCACAACCTAGATATTAGAAGGTAAGGAAAGATACTATTTTGCTTTCAGTTGAGAAGTTAACACTGAATTGTTAGCTTCTTTTTTTGAAGAAAAGGTTTGAAAATGAAACTTTACGTTATTCTTTCTGGAGACTGATAAGAAAGGATAGCGTATTTTTTATGCCCCATTTAGTCTTTATTCGTATTAATTCTTTGTATTATTGTTCGGGAAATTATTATAGAAGAAAAATATCTGAAACCTACATTGTATAGCACATGAAATAGCACCATTACAACCTGTAACGCACAAGTTGCACAGCCAACGCAACGACAACTCGCTTTACTCATCATGTATTTGCTCATACTAGACGTAGATAGGTGAGAAACATCGTATGATTTTTAGTGAACGTTTAAAAGAAGAACGAGAAAAATGAAAGAAATCCCCTACACTAGCTGTTCTTTTCACTCAAATTGTGTACTATAAAGGATAGGATGACATAAAGAAGGGGACATTTAGAATGGAATTTCATGAACAAAAGATTTTGCCGGCAGTAAGGCAAATTAAAGATTTGGAAAAGCTATTACATAGTTCGTATGAGTATATCGTTATTTTAGATATTCATGTCGGTCAATTGAAGAGTGTTATATCACTTGCGAAGCAATATTGTAAAAAGGTGTTTTTACATGTGGATTTAATTCATGGCTTGCAGAGTGATGGGCATGCGACGGAGTATTTATGTCAGGAGTTTAGACCGTACGGGTTACTTTCAACGAAGGCGAGCGTCATTATGAAGGCGAAGCAAAAAGGTGTTGTGGCAATTCAGCGTATTTTTTTAATCGATTCGAGTGCAATGGAGAAGAGTTGCAATCTTTTAGAAAAGACGAAGCCGGATTATATAGAGGTGCTCCCAGGAGCGTTAACGGATGTGATCGCTGAAGTGAAAGAGCGTACTGGTGTACCAATTTTAGCGGGTGGTTTTATTCGTACTGTTGATGATGTAGAGAGAGCTTTAAATGCTGGTGCGACAGCAATTACGACATCAAAACGCGAACTATGGAAACATTACCAAAAAAAGTGACGAAAATGTGAAATAATTCTGTTGACACCGCTTTCATTAACGGTTAACATTATAGACAAGTTAATAAACGTGACGGAGAAAAGTAGAGATCCACATTTCATTGTTTCTATATAAATTTATATAGAAGCGTGCAAAGCTGTGGGTCTTTTTCTTTTGACAAAAACGAATGGCCATTCATTTTACCTCTATCACATTTGAAAGCGTTTAAATTGATTGTGGAGGGATACTATGTCAGCATTTTTAGGAGAGTTAATAGGGACTGCGTTGTTAATCGTACTTGGTGGCGGCGTTTGTGCTGGTGTAAGTTTAAAGAAGTCGTTTGCGAAAGATTCTGGTTGGATTGTTATTACAATGGGCTGGGGCTTAGCGGTAGCGGTTGCAGCGTACGCGGTTGGATCAATTAGTGGGGCACATTTGAATCCAGCTTTGACGATAGGATTAGCATTTAAGGGAGCGTTCCCATGGAGTGACGTACCTGGTTATATCGCAGCACAAATGATTGGGGCAATTATCGGGGCAGTTATCGTATATTTACATTACTTACCACACTGGAAAGAAACAGAAGATCCAGGAACAAAGTTAGGTGTATTTGCAACAGGTCCAGCAATTCCGAACACATTTGCAAACCTTTTAAGTGAAATGATTGGGACATTCGTTTTAGTATTTGGTATATTAGCAATTGGTGCAAATAAATTTGCAGATGGATTAAATCCATTTATCGTAGGTTTCTTAATTGTAAGTATTGGTTTATCATTAGGTGGAACGACAGGATACGCAATCAACCCAGCACGTGATTTAGGTCCGCGTATTGCGCACTTCTTCCTTCCGATTGCAGGAAAAGGCGGTTCAAACTGGAAATATGCATGGATTCCAGTAGTAGGTCCAATTTTAGGTGGATCACTGGCAGGATTATTCCATCAAGTTGTATTTGAAGGAAAACAAAATGCAGCACTTATTTATGTGATTATTGCAACTGTGATTGTACTAGCAATCTCTTATATGACAAGCAAAAAAAGTGGAAGCAATACAAATAGTAGAAAAGTAGCATAAGGGGGAAACCATTATGAAAAAATATATTCTTTCATTAGACCAAGGAACAACTAGCTCACGCGCAATTCTTTTCAATAAAAAAGGTGAAATTGTTCATTCAGCTCAAAAAGAGTTTACGCAACATTTTCCAAAGCCGGGCTGGGTAGAGCATAACGCGCAAGAAATTTGGGGATCTATTTTAGCGGTTATCGCAACTTGCTTAAGCGAAGCAGATGTAAAACCAGAACAAATCGCTGGTATCGGTATTACGAACCAACGTGAAACAGCGGTTGTATGGGATAAAACGACTGGTAAACCAATTTATAACGCAATTGTATGGCAATCTCGCCAAACAGCTGAAATTTGTGATGAGTTAAAAGAAAAAGGTTATAGCGAAATGGTTCGCGAAAAAACAGGTCTTTTAATTGACGCATACTTCTCTGGTACGAAAGTAAAATGGATTTTAGATAACGTTGAAGGTGCAAGAGAGAAAGCAGAAAACGGCGATCTATTATTCGGAACAATTGATACGTGGCTTGTATGGAAACTATCTGGTGGTAAAGCGCACGTAACGGATTACTCAAATGCATCACGTACATTAATGTTTAACATTCACGACTTACAGTGGGATGATGAACTTCTAGACATGTTAACAGTACCGAAGAGCATGCTTCCAGAAGTACGTCCATCATCTGAAGTGTATGGAGAAACAATTGACTATCACTTCTTCGGTCAAAATGTACCGATTGCCGGTGTAGCTGGTGATCAACAAGCGGCATTATTTGGACAAGCTTGTTTCGGTGAAGGTATGGCGAAAAATACTTACGGAACTGGTTGCTTCATGCTAATGAACACTGGTGAAAAAGCGGTAGCTTCTGAGCATGGCCTATTAACAACAATTGCATGGGGAATAGATGGTAAAGTAAACTACGCATTAGAAGGAAGTATTTTCGTAGCAGGTTCTGCAATTCAGTGGTTACGTGACGGAATGCGCATGTTTAAAGATGCAAGTGAGAGTGAAGTGTATGCGAATCGCGTTGAATCAACTGACGGTGTATACGTTGTACCAGCATTCGTAGGATTAGGTACACCTTACTGGGATAGTGAAGTACGCGGCGCTATGTTTGGTGTAACACGCGGTACGACGAAAGAGCATTTCATTCGTGCAACACTAGAATCTTTAGCTTACCAAACGAAAGACGTATTATGCGCAATGGAAGCAGATTCAGGTATTGAACTGAAAACATTACGCGTTGATGGCGGAGCAGTTAAAAATAACTTCTTAATGAAGTTCCAAAGTGATATTTTAGATGTTCCTGTAGAGCGTCCAGTGATCAATGAAACAACAGCTTTAGGTGCAGCGTACTTAGCTGGTCTTGCGGTTGGATATTGGAAAAACCAAGATGAAATTAAAGAACAGTGGCATATGGACAAACGCTTTGAACCAACAATGGAAGCGGAAACAAGCGAAGAGCTATATGCTGGATGGAAAAAAGCAATTGAAGCAACAAAAGCTTTCAAATAATCATAAACAGTGTTATAATGGTGACAAGTTAATAATTCGGTAGGAGATTTGGAGAGACCACAACACGCTATAGAGGCGAAATCTATAGCGGAGTTTGTGGTCTCTTTTTTCGTTATCAAAGGGAGGAATTACCATGAAATTTTCAAGTAAACAACGTAAAGACGTATTAAACGGAGTAAATAAACAAGAATTAGATGTGATCGTAATTGGTGGAGGTATTACTGGTTCTGGTATTGCATTAGATGGAGCAACACGCGGATTATCAACAATTGTGTTTGAAATGCAGGACTTTGCAGCAGGTACATCAAGTCGTTCAACGAAGCTTGTACACGGTGGTCTACGTTATTTAAAACAACTTGAAGTGAAAATGGTAGCAGAGGTGGGTAAAGAGCGTGCGATCGTATATGAGAACGGTCCCCATGTAACAACACCAGAGTGGATGTTACTTCCGTTCCATACAGGCGGTACGTTCGGATCATTCAGTACATCAATTGGTCTTCGTGTATACGACTTCTTAGCAGGCGTAAAACGAAGCGAGCGCAGAAAAATGTTTAACCGTGAAGAAACGCTGAAGAAAGAGCCTCTTGTAAAACAAGAAGGATTAAAAGGCGGCGGTTACTACGTAGAATATCGCACTGATGATGCGCGTCTTACAATTGAAGTAATGAAAGAAGCAATTGAGCACGGTGCAAAAGCTGTTAACTACGCAAAAGTAGATAGTTTCTTATATAAAGATGGAAAAGTATGTGGTGTACGTGTAATCGATTTACTAGATGGTGAAGTATACGAAGTTTACGGTAAGAAAATTGTAAACGCAGCTGGTCCTTGGGTAGATACACTTCGTGAAAAAGATAACTCGAAAAAAGGAAAAGTACTTCAGTTATCAAAAGGTGTTCACTTAGTAATTGATCAAAAACGTTTCCCATTAGGTCAAGCGATTTACTTCGATACACCAGATAAACGTATGGTATTCGCGATTCCGCGCGGAGGAAAAACATATGTAGGTACAACAGATACGTTCTATGATAAAGACGCAGCTGTACCACAAATGACAACAGAAGATCGCACGTACATCATTAATGCGATTAACTACATGTTCCCAAGCGTAAAAATTACGGAAAAAGACATCGAGTCAAGCTGGGCTGGCGTACGTCCGTTAATTTACGAAGAAGGTAAGAGTGCATCTGAAATTTCTCGTAAAGACGAAATTTGGACTTCTGAATCTGGTTTAATTACAATCGCAGGTGGTAAATTAACAGGATACCGCAAAATGGCTGAAATGGTAGTAGACTACGTAACGAACTTACTACAAAAAGAAGGGCATAGTGCATATCCGAAGAGCACAACGAAACATATGCCAATCTCTGGTGGACATGTAGATGGCTCTAAAGGATTACCAGCATTTATCGCGAAAAAAGCAGGCGAAGGTACGAAATACGGTTTAACAACAGCACAAGCAGAAGAATTCGCGAAATTCTACGGCTCTAACGTTGACGTACTATTTGACCTAGCGAAAAAACATAAAGATGAAGCGAAAGAATACAACATGCCGCTAGACGTTCTAATCCCACTTGTATACGCAATGGATTACGAAATGACAGCAAAACCAGTCGACTTCTTCGTACGCCGCAGAGGCGCTGTATTCTTCAACATCCACTGGGTATACGAGTGGAAAGAAGCAGTAATCAACTACATGGCTGCAAAACTAGGCTGGAGCAAAGAAGAGCAAATGAAATACACAGCAGAACTAGAAAAAGCATTAAGAGACGCTGTCATTCCTGTAGATCAACAAGAGCATGCAGCTGCATTAGCGTAAAATAGAGAAACACCTGAAGAGAAACTCTTTAGGTGTTTTTTATCTTGACTAAAAATAAATAAAATGTGTTACAATGATGGTAGAGTATATAGTATGAATTTTGCATAAAATAAAGAAGACAGAAGCCTGAGAAACTTCTGCCTTTGTAACCTAACTTGCTATTGTGGTGGTAGTAGGTGCGGTTATAAGACAATTACATTAACGTTTTAGCCGAGAACCGCCCTTACCTTTTCCACGAAGCAGGGTGGTTCTCGCTTTTTTGTATACAGAAATTAGCCACGGACCGACGTATCTTCTACCGATGACAACGCCAGCTCCGGTTAGGATACCATACACTAATTTAATGACAAACATCGCGATCATATTATCACCTCCCCCTTTTTTCAAAATGGAAGAGATGATTACCACACCTACTAGTTATAGCTTATTAAGTTACGTATTCATTGTATTATGTTTTAAAATAGGGAACAAGACATATAGATAAAAAGCCCTAGCGTTCAAACTCAACCCCCCACTGAAAGGCTTTATCTCAGTGGGGGGAGTTGACTCCTTGTTAAATAAACATAACTAAAAAAATAAAGATACTGATAACAATATCCAAATGAAATACACGGCAGAACTAGAAAAAGCAATAAATCAACAAGAACAAACAGCTGCGTTATGTATAGAATTTCAAATACTACACTTGTATGAAGAGTGTACTGGTTTTGATAGTATCGATCCATCTTTGTATGGCCATGAAATATTAGATTCTTTAAGTGAGCGTTAGAAAGAAGGAGGACTCGATTAAATCGGTTCTCTTTTTCATTTAGCGATAGGAAACGAAGACGCCCCTCTTATTGCAAACTTAAAGAGCGCCGTGGGAGAAAGACGCTCTTTAGGTGAATGTATTGTAACGACTATTCGGTTTATTATATGTAAGTTGCTGAGGAAGTGTTTTATAAAAAACGTTATTACCCTCTGTATTTTTTTATAAATTTATAAAACTTTTCCATACAGTGCGTCGTCTAATATATGGGAAGGAGGGAAGGCTGTGGATGAATTAACGGTAGAAGCGTTTGAAATAGAAGATAAGGAGGACCTTATCGACGAAATCATGAACAAGTATGGACAAGAAGTCTTACAGCTTATGTATTCATATGTGAATAATAAAGAGGTTGCGGAGGATTTAACGCAAGATATATTTGTGAAATGTTATAAATCTCTTCATACATATAAAGGGAATTCGAACTTAAAAACATGGCTATGGAGAATTGCAATTAATCATTGTAAGGACTATTTAAAAAGTTGGTATAACAAAAAGGTCATCGTGACAGAGGATGACTTTACGTATATGGAGAGTCAAAAAGAAAGTGTGGAACAAATAGTTATTCAAAGTGCAGAGGATAGTAGGCTTGCTTCTGCAGTAATGAATTTACCGATCAAATATCGAGAAGTCATTTATCTATTTTATTATGAAGAATTATCAATTAAAGAGATTGCGATTGTAATAGATGTGAAGGAGAACACGATAAAAACGAGGATGAAAAAAGCGAAGGAGCTTTTGAAGAAAGGATTGGAGGAATAGTCAAATGGAAGATCGATTAAAAGGTTTGCGAAAATCAATGGAGAACACAACTTTTAAACATTTGAGTTTTTCTGATCAGCACCAGAAGCGGGTGCGTGAAAAAATCAATCAATCGTCCGAAAAAGAAGAAGACATCCTTTTAGCAGTGTTGCAACTTCTTATGAATGAAAAAACAGGTTATGAATTGATGCAGTTACTGCGCGGGAGAGGGATTCAAACATTTGAAGGTAATGAAGGGTCTCTATACACTTTGTTACATCGTCTAGAGCAGAATCGCTTTATCCAATCTAGCTGGGACCACGAAGGAGCTAAATATTATCAATTAAATGATAAAGGAAACAAGATGCTGCGAAAGGCAGAGAAGAATGCTACGAAGGCACGATTTATATTAAAAGGATTCGTACAGGAGTGAGAAAAATTGAATAAAAAAGGGGAGCGTTTTTTAACAGAAGTTACGAACCATATTAAATCAAAAGAAGCGAAGGACTTAGTAGCAACTGAACTGAATTTTCACTTAAAACAGGCAAAGAATATGTGGATGGATAAAGGGTTAAGTGAGGAAGTTGCTGAAGATAAGGCTGTTGAGCAAATGGGGAGTCCAATTAAACTGGGACAAGAACTTAACAAACTGCATAAGCCAAAGGTTGATTGGTTTTTAATTGGTTTATTAGTGGCTGCGATGGGGTTAGGGTTTTTGCCGGTTATAGCTTTTGGATATATGAATGATTTACTAATGGATAAGGTGATATTTGTTGTTCTTGGTATTGCAACAGCGTTAGGGATGATGCTGATTAATTATCGGAAGTTAGAGAGATTAGGATGGTTGTTTTATACAATTGGTGTACTTATCTTGTTAATGCTATACTGCTTTCCGAATGCTGGGATGCTTGGAGAACCGATAATAAAAGTTGGTCCTATTGCAATTGACCGTTTAATGGCAGTGCCGTTCTTTTTTCTAGCTTGGGCTTCTTTTTTCAATAATAGTAGGATAAAAGTAATGCATCTTGTGGCTCTTTATTTATTTTCTTTGTATTTATTTTTAATTGGCGCAGCTTTTTCAGTGATTTTTATTTATATCACGATGGTATTCGTTATGCTTTGGTGGAGTAAGTTAGGGAAGAAAAAGGCATTAATTATTACAATTGTACCAATCTGTTTATTGATTATAGGGGCCTATTTTTCCTGGCACACAGTAAAAGGAGTTTATTTGGATAGATTTTTAGGGTATTTGAATCCAGAGCGTGATGCACAGGGCGCAGGATTTATGTATATACGTTTAAAGGAGGTAATGTCGTCAGCAGGTTGGTTTGGTACATATGGAGATATGAAATTCATCCCTGCTCCGGATACTGATTTTGTATTTGCAAGTTTGACTTACTATTATGGGTATTGGCTTGCGTTAATTCTTGTCTTCGTTCTTTCTCTTTTTGTAGCAAGATTAATAGTCATCTCTTATAAAATAAATGATCGGTACGGTAAATTGCTGCTCGTTGGTGGATTGACTCTTTTCGTAGTACAATTCCTTTATAACGTCGGTATGATTTTAGGTTTATTACCGATTACTGCTATATCACTACCTTTTATTAGTTATGGATTAACACCAACTGTATTTCATGCGCTTATAATGGGAATCGTACTAAGTGTATATCGACGTAAAGACATTCCAGCGAGAAAATCAGCTTAAAAAACAAACCACCTAGTCCCTATATTTTTTAGGGTGTAGGTGGTTTTATTTACACACTTAACAAGTTTTTCCGTTCTCAACTTCTCCGCATGAATCTGGAATTTGCTTATCTTTTATTAATAGTAATAGAAGTTCAAAAAACTGTTCGCGTTGTTCTAATGTGAGGTTTTGTAAAATATCGTTTGCGACCTTGTCTTGGAACGCGAGCGCCTGCTCCATATTGGAATGCGCGCGTTCAGTAAGTTGAATTAATGTAGCTCGGCGATCAGTTGGATCTGGTATACGAACTAGGAGCTTGTCTTGTTCGAGTGCATCGACAAAATCGGTAACTGTACGTGCTTTGACGCCTAATTTAGCAGCTAATTCATTCATTCGAATGGGACCATTTTCAGAAACGGTGGATAGAACGCGTAACCTAGGACCTGTTAGATGATAAGGTGTGTCAAGGGCTGACAATTGAGATTGAAATTCTCTTTGAACATAGTTGGACGATTGCATTAAAATATGGATGATATCTATTGCAGCTGGATTATTTGATTTCATGAATGGGATGACCTCCTCATTATTTTGTAGTTCATTTTTGCACGTTTCATAAATATATTGTATATTATTAGTGAGTATCCTCTCTATATTATAAACAATTAGTGAGTAACCTCATTATATCGCGTACTCATAATGTGTAATAGCGGGATAATTACTATTATAACTGATGCGGGGATCTATAGAAAACGATAATAGAGAGAGGTGGATTTATGTAAGGAATTTCAAATCGTTTCAGCATTTAATAGCAATACCCTTAAAAAATATATAATGGAGGATTGTACATGACTATTGTAGCATTAGTACTTCAATGTTTATTAATTTTTGCATTTTTCTTTTCGAGTGTGAGTAAAATTGCGGGAGCAAAAATGCAAGTAGAGGCTTTCGCTCATTTAGGTTTACCGCAATGGTTTAGAATTGCGACAGGTTGGATTGCTTTGGCAGGCGTGGTTGGACTAATTTTTGGTTTCTGGAATGAGATCGTATTAGTTTTAGCAGCATTATGGATTGCTTGTATTATGTTAGGAGCTGTATTGTCACATATGCGTGTTAAAGATCCAATTGGAAAAATCATGCCAGCAGCCGTGCTTATGATTTTAGCACTAGTTCTTGCGGTCATTCATTTTTCAGCGGTAACAGAACTTCTGTAAAGCGAATTGTAGATTTGATTGAATAGAGGTAGAAACTGAGCACGTACGATAAAAATGATATCCTCATTATAATAAAATAGTGAGGATATTCATTATGTTGATACTCATTTAAATCTATGTAGATTATGGGAAAGAGGAAGGGAGGTCTACACGATGGTAGATCATTCATCACAAAATGCGGATAAATTACTAGCAGTTTTAGTAGTTACGCTAATATTTTCGGTTATGAACGGTACGATGTTTAATGTAGCTCTTCCTGAAATCGGTAAAGAATTCAACCTTGTTCCTTCAGAGGTTAGCTGGATTATGACGAGTTATATGGTTGTTTATGCTGTTGGTTCCATCGTAATGGGAAAACTGGCGGATAAATATCGGTTAAAGGATTTGTTAACGTATGGACTACTTATTTTCGCTCTAGGTTCCTTGCTTGGTCTACTTGCTACTGAGTATTGGGTTATCATTTTAGGCCGTGTCATTCAGGCAGCGGGAGCTTCTGTTCTTCCTGCGACAGCAATGATTATTCCGGTTAGATACTTTGCGCCAGAGAAAAGGGGGCGTGCGCTTGGAACTTCAGCAGTTGGTTTAGCGCTTGGGAATGCTTTAGGGCCCGTTGCCGCTGGATTAATTACGAGTTTTGGAAGCTGGAGACTCATGTTTGTTCTTTCATTACTACCGCTTCTAACGCTACCTTTCTTTAGAAAGTATTTAGACAATGCAAAAGGAAAGGCGGGTAGTATTGATATTCTTGGCGGAGGGTTATTAGCTATATCAGTCGCGTTCTTCTTGCTTGCCATTACGCAGATGCAAGTGCTGTTATTCCTTGGAGGATTTGTTATGTTAGCTTTCTTTATTTTGCGAATTAGAAAAGCTACAGAGCCTTTTATTAAACCGACTCTGTTTAAAAATAAGAATTTTTCGATTGGGTTACTCCTTGCCTTTATGACGACAGCGATGAGCTTTAGCATGACATTCATGACGCCGCAATTTCTATCGGCAGTAAATGGATTGACTCCTTCGAATATTGGTTTTGTTTTAGTTCCAGCTGCAATTGCCTCGGCAATTATGGGAAGAAAGGGAGGAAGGGTAGCTGATACTCGGGGCAATTTTGTACTCGTTTTTATTGCCTCAGTATTCATATTCCTTGCTTTCTCATTATTATCTACTTTCATTGGGGTCTCGGCTTTTGTCATAGCATTGATTTTAATTTTCGGAAATGTAGGACAGACCTTTATGCAGATTTCAATGTCTAATACGATTTCACAAACACTGTCAAAGGAAGAGACAGGTGTGGGAATGGGATTACTGTCGATGATTAATTTCATATCTGGCGCGATGGCTATGAGTGTAGTAGGGAAATTGCTTGATAAAGGATCGACTTCACTAAAGCTAAATCCTTTTGTTGCAAATGAAGCTGCAAATATGTATAGTAATATCTTCGGCGTGATGTCATTGTTGATCTTACTTGTAGTTGTGCTCTACCGTTTTCAATTTGGTATGGGCGTTTCTACGTTAAATATGACTAGCAAAGGTAGTAAAAACTTATAAAAGAAAATACAAGGAGGGTTTATGTATGAATACTCAAACTGCACCTGTTTCTTCGCAGTCAAAGGAGTTTGACAATGTGAAAAGACTCCCAATTTTAATATCAATGATCATTGGAGCGTTTTTCACCATTTTGAATGAAACATTATTGAACGTTGCTTTTCCACAATTAATGGTTGAGTTGAATGTAACAGCGTCGACTCTTCAATGGCTTTCAACAGGGTACATGCTTGTAGTTGCTGTACTCATTCCAGCTTCTGCTTTATTAGTACAATGGTTTACAACAAGACAAGTATTCATAGGTGCTATGGTAATCTTTACTTTCGGTACACTTGTAAGTGCGATTGCGCCTGGATTTTCTATACTATTAATGGGTCGCTTGTTACAAGCAGCAGGTACGGGATTAATAATGCCCGTATTAATGAATACGATTCTCCTTCTATATCCTCCTGAAAAGAGAGGAGCGGCAATGGGGAGTATTGGGCTTGTAATCATGTTTGCCCCTGCCATTGGGCCGACACTTTCAGGGCTCATTTTGGAAACATTGAATTGGAGATGGCTATTTTATTTCGTTCTTCCATTCGCGATTTTTTCTATCGTTTTTGCATTTATTTATTTGAAAAATGTCTCTGAGCCTACTAAACCAAAGGTGGATGTATTATCTATTCTTTTATCTACAATTGGATTTGGCGGAATTGTTTATGGATTTAGTAGCTCAGGTGAAGGTTGGGGTAGTTTCCAAGTATATGGCATAATCCTAATTGGTCTTGTAGCAATTCTATTCTTCGTATTGCGTCAATTGAAATTGAAAGAGCCATTACTAGACCTTAGTGCATTTAAGTATCCGATGTTTACGCTCACGACAATTTTATTGACGATCATGATGATGACGATGTTCTCGACAATGACTTTATTACCATTTCTATTCCAAGGTGCTTTAGGCTTAACTGTCTATGCAACCGGTCTTATCATGCTTCCAGGTAGCCTGTTGAATGGTCTGCTTTCTCCAGTTTCAGGGAAGCTTTTTGATAAATTTGGTCCAAGAGCGCTTATTATTCCTGGTACGCTATTATTAGCAGGTGTGATGTGGTTCTTTACACAAGTAACGGCAGATACGTCTAAAATAACTTTCATCCTATTACACGTCACTATGATGATATCTATTTCAATGATCATGATGCCGGCGCAAACGAACGGTTTGAACCAACTTCCGAAGCGATTTTATCCTCACGGAACAGCTATTTTGAATACTCTATCGCAAGTAGCGGGTGCGGTAGGAGTTGCGTTCTTTATTAGTGTTATGACTTCCGGACAAAAGAAATATTTGGATGCATCTTCAAATCCAACTGACCCAGCTCAATTGACAGAAGCAATGGTTTCAGGCGTGCATAACGCATTTACAATTGGCTTTGGTTTGGCACTACTTGCAGTTGTTGTAGCTTTATTTATAAAACGCTCGCAGACCTCAGAAAGTTAAGGGTAGAAGTAAAGAGGGTATGCCGAGGGCAACCCTCTTTATTATTTTGTTCCTACATATTAATTTGATTTTGGTTCCTTCTTATTAAAATAGTATTTGTCGGATAGCACACCACACCTTTTTAAACTTATAATGGAACAGCTCTAACTTAGCGATAAAGTTTCATTTTATGTTTAAATAAGTGAACTCGCTTTAATAGAAGTACACAATTCAGAACGAGAAATTGATTCAGCTAATTGTTGCAAATAAACATATTCTGTCGCATCTTTTTCAGAAGTGTTAGGATCCAATAAAGGTGAAGAAAGAAGTACATCAATCGTAAGTATGTCTGCATCATGAGAGACGATGTTATAACCTGCAAATACAGGTCGTTTTAAGTCTTTTACTTTTTGAATCATCTGATGGAATTTCGTAACACTTATATTGATTTGTGCGAATGGAAAGCATTTTTGGGTAGGATTCTCGATGGTCTTTCTAATTTTATAATCGTATACATAGTAGTACTTTTCTTGCTGCTCAAGTGTTTGCAATTCTTTCGTTAATAAGTGGTATTTGTCTGTAAGTTCAATTGTAAGTGCATCGTGTTCTTCGTCAACTAATAATGTGAAAGGTCTTGGTGATGAGATTGAAAGGGTGCGGACGTTTAGATCAGTAAAAGTGGGATTAGATTGTAAAATGGTATGTAATTTCTCGGTAGGAAACTCACCGTCATAAATAGCAATAAAATAATGGTTCATCTTTTCGCTCCTTAATTTTTTTCTAAACTGATATATTCTACTTTAAAGGTGTAAATCCTGCACAAAAAAGAAACACCTTGATTGTTATCAAGGTGTAATAAGCTCAAAACTCTCCGAATCAGCCCCAAGTATAAAAGGACTAACCTCGCCAACGCTATAAAGTTGTAATTCATGCATCGCGCGTGTACAAGCAGTGTAGAATAATCTACGAACGCTCTCATCGCTGTATACATCTTTAGAAGCATTGTAAATAATAACAGCATCAAATTCGATACCTTTCGCTAAGTAAGCTGGGATCACGACGATGCCTTGCTCATACTCGGCTGAGTTACTCTTCACGAGTTTAATATTCTCGATATGATTAAGTGCTTCGTATGCAGCGGCACTTTCAGCTGCAGATTTACATATAATTGCGATCGTATTGTGCTGCTCTTTTTGCAGTTCAGCAACTTTAGCAGTAATATGTTCGTGCAGTTCGCTGTCATTTGATACTTTCGTCACTGTAGGTTTCTCGCCGTCACGTTCAAAGGCGTGAATGTTCTTTCCTTCTGGTACGAGAGCACGTGTGAATTCAATAATTGGTTTTGTTGAGCGATAGCTACGAGTTAAGTTAATGCCGTCTGTTTCATCCGGTCCGTATAAGCTAGTGAGCGTATTGAAATTCACTGTTTCACTTGCATGGGCAAATATCGCTTGGTTAAAGTCTCCGAGTACAGTCATTCTTGCAGCAGGGAAGAGACGTTTTAAAAACTCGAACTGAAATGGTGAATAATCTTGCGCTTCGTCTACGAGTACGTGTTTAATTGATCGGTTCGTTTGGAAGCCTTCAATTAACTCTTTCAAAAGTAAAAATGGAGTTGCATCCTCGTAATATAATTTTCCTTCATCGAGCATGTTCACCGTTAAAGAACAAATGTCATCCCAGTCTTTCGGCTTTTCTCCCGTAACCCATGATGCATCTGTGAATAGCTGTTTATATATGCCTGTGAAATTGATGAAACGCAATGTTTGAACACCTTTGCGAAGTGGTTTCAATTTTTTACGGACAATCATACGTCCAAGTACTTTCGCTTCTTTCTCAAAATCGTTAAAGGAGTTGTCGTCAAACTCACCTTTTTTCTGTAAATATTTATAAGCCTTTTGATATTCATCTTTACTCAGTAGTTCAATTTCTTCTTCTACCCAAGGCTTTTTCAGTTCTGCTTTTTCAAGTGCATCTATTTGCTTATTTAGCCAATCCGTTAACTTTTCAATTCGACTATGGAAGCGGAGGGAGGAGTCGGTATTGTAAAACTGCTCTGTAATTTCTTTTGCAGAAACAATTAGCTTTCCTCTAAATTTCATTCCTCTAAATAGCATGCCTGATGATTCAAGAGATTGTCTGTACGCTCTAATCATCTCGAAAAATTGAGTAGATGCTTTAAAGCGAATGCTCGCATTTCTCGTTTTATAGATAGGGTTATTCGTTTCAGTTAACATATATTCTAATTGTTCATAAGGATCTTCAACATCAAATGACTTGCTTAGTCTATGGTTTAAATATTCTTGGAATGTCACTTGCTGCATATTTTCTTCGCCGAGTTCAGGTAGTACGTTAGAAACGTAGCTATTGAACATAGAGTTAGGGGAGAAGAGAATAATTTGATCCGCTTTTAGCCATTCGCGATATTTATATAGTAAGTAGGCGATTCGTTGCAGCGCAGCTGATGTTTTACCGCTACCAGCAGCTCCTTGCACGATAAGGAGTCGGCCTTCATCGTGACGAATAATTTCATTTTGCTCGCGCTGAATCGTAGCGACGATACTTTGCATATGTTTGTTCGTACCTTTCCCGAGCGCTTGTTGCAAGATTTCATCGCCAATTGTAAGGCTCGTATCGAACATAGAATCAATCTCGCCATTTTGAATAATGTATTGTAATTTTTTCTCCACGTTACCGTGAATTACGCCACCTGGTGTACTGTATTCAGCCGGTCCTGGTGGATAATCGTAGTAGACACTTGAAATGGGTGCGCGCCAGTCATATATAAGAAAATTTTCTCCGCTTGCATCAGTAAGTGTAGCTACGCCAATATAAATTTGCTCCGCAGCAGATTCTCCTTCTTCTTTAAAATCAATTCGTCCAAAATAAGGTGATTTATGCATGCGTTTTAGTGCGGCAAGCCGATTAAAGGTGTGCTTATGAGTAATTTGTGTGACAGCTAGTGACTGAGCTTGTTGTCTTAAGTTGATAACTGTTTCAAGATAATCATCAAAAGTATCAGTATTCACTTTCACGTCATCCCAGAAATGTTTACGAATATTGATTACTTCTGCCCGGCGTCTACCAGTTTCGTTTTCCAGCTTATCAATTTGTTTCGCAATCGTTTCGATTACGGTATCCAAGCGTTTTTGCTCTAAATCAAGTTTTTTATTCATACGGTAGCACTCCTTTAAAAGTGAAAAATAGAGGTTGACTGAAGATGTGTTTTGGTGTACAATTAAGATACGGATAAATACGTTCTTTGTATTTATGAAAACGTGTTTCTGTACTAATTTAACATAGTTTTTTAATTTAATCAATGATAATAAGATAAACCTTGGTTCCATGATACGTGGATCAAGGTTTTTTTGTGTTTATAGAGGGAGTCACGCTTGTTGTCGTTTTTTGTCGGTAAGTCGATATATTTTGAAAATCGCTGATATATTTGGAATTGCGCCGATATATCTCGAAAATCGCCGATATAATTGGAGTTGTGGTCGATATATTTAAAAAATCGCCGATATAATTTATTCGAAGGACCAACTATATAATTTCATTTACCGAATCGGACATAACTACCGAGAGAAGAGGGTATAAAAAAAGCTCGGACCTAAGCCCAAGCTTTTTATTTCATTATTTCTTTTCGTCTTTTTTAGCGTCAGCTTTTTGCTCTTTGAAAAGATCTTTTAAATCTTTATCGTCAACTTTTACGTCAGCTTTTTTGATTTCTTTCATCATAAGATCGTTCATGAATTCGCCGTCTTGTGATTTCTTCTGAACGATTTCTTTTTTGATGTCAGCTTTAGATTGTTCGAATGATTTTTCTGGCTCTTTAATGTCAGTTACTTTAATGATGTGGTAACCGAATTGTGATTTCACAGGTTCGCTTACTTCATCTTTTTTCAGCTTGTAAGCAGCCTCTTCGAATTCTTTAACCATTTTGCCAGGTCCGAAGAATCCTAAGTCGCCACCTTTTTCTTTTGAACCAGTATCTTCAGAGTATTGTTTCGCTAACTCTTCGAAAGATTTACCTTGTCCAAGTTCTTCTTTTACCTTTTTCGCAGTTGCTTCATCTTTTACAAGAATGTGGCTTGCTTTAATTTCAGGCTTGTAATTATCTTTCAATTCTTTATCAGTGATTGTTTTCTCGATAGCTTTTTCTTGCGCTAATTGAGCACGCACACCAGTTTTTAACGTTTCTTCTTTAATACCTTGTTGTTTTAATAGTGTATCGAATTGATCACCGTATTGTTTTTTCATTTCATCGAACTTTTTGTCTACTTCTTTGTCTTCAACTTTGTAGTTTTTAATAAGTACTTTTTCCATAACCATGTTATTTAGTACTTGTTTACCAGCTTGTGTCTTCATTTGCTCGTAGAATTCTTCTTTTGTAATGTCACCAGCTTTAGATGTAACGATTTTGTCTGATGATGATGTTCCACATGCTGATAATGCGATTACACTTGTTGCGGCTAAGGCAAGCATAGCTTTCTTCATTCGATAAACACTCCTACTATTATGTATTTTTAATTTATCCTATACCAATGAATTTTAGTTCATCAGAGCCCGGTTAAGTCTCACTGATACTTTTGCTTTTTATGTTGGTAAAGCGCGCTTAACAGGGCTTACCGTGGCTTAAGGATAAAGTTAAGATGCGTGTCATTTATTTCATAGTATAAGCAATATGTACAAAATTTAATATATCATATTTCGACGTGTTTTCATATTGATAAAGAAAAATTAACCAGTACGTGTCAGATTTTGAAGGTGTGCCATATTGGGCGTATGCCGCATATACAGAAAAGAGGAGGGGATGGGGATGAATTCTCAACTTATTTTATTACTTGTACTGTTTATTTTATTGGTTATAGTAGGTATAATTTGCTTATAGAGGAAAAAAGTGAGGAAGGGGCTTTCCTTCCTCACTTTCCATGAAATATAATTTCTATATAACTAGAAATTAATAAAATTGTTATACATACATTAATAACCCGAAAGACACCGGGTTGGCGGCTCGCAGATATTTGTTTTCGTTCACACAGTGTATGTGTCATGAAATTCGTGTAAAATATAACAAGAAGTGCGAATGCGACAAAAACAACTGTTATAAGTGTCATGAGGCGAGACCTCCTTTTGGCTAAAATACATATACTTTATATATTGTATCATACGATATTTTGTTCGTGTTATAAAATTCAGAAATAGAAGACTTTGTGTTAGAAAGTGAGGGAGAAAATGGACGTTGTTAGAAGATTAGAACAAGCTGAATACTACGTAGACCTACTATTTAAAATGATTGATGAAGAAAAGTGTCCATTTTATTCTTTGATCATAAAGAAAAAAGCTCGTAAAAAAGATGTTGAACGTATACTAAATCTTTGTGAAAAACTGAACGAACAATATGTAGCGGAGAAAGCAGAAGGCCTTCTTTTGTTCGATGCGCTGTTAGATCAATTTGAAAAAGCGCTTCCACATCAGCTCGAAGTACACGAAACTGCGGAAGCGCTAGCAAAACAAGGTTTATTCAAACCGCTTATGAATGAATTCTTAAGCATGATTGCGAAAAAATAAATAGATTACTTCTTAACTAACTTCTGATCGGATTCTGTAAAGTTCTCTTCAATATCTTCTAATGATTTCTCAAAAATATCGATGAAGTCTTGTCCGTAAATGTTACGCAAGATAGCAATCAGTTCGATGTTTTCTGGGAACTTCCCATAAAAATTACGAAGTGCAAGAGCCCCATTAAACACTGAATTATTTTCAGGGTCATACTCCTCCATTAAGCGAAGTAGTAATTCTTCCCCTTTGTCTGTAATTTCGATGTACGTATTTCGTTTATCATCTTCTTTTTTCGAGAATACAAGATAGCCGCGTTCTTCCAACTTTTTCGAGAAGTTAAACGCCGTTGATACGTGCATAACTCCAAACTTAGCAATCTCAGAAATAGAAGCCCCTTTTAAATGATAAGCGATTGTTAAAATATGATGCTCATTAATGTTTAAATCATAAGGTTTAATCCACATCTGCCAATCTTTCTCTACACATTTCCATAACGCTTTCGATAATTGAGCAATGCGTTGGCTGAAAATCATCGCTTCTTTTACCGAGTAATCTTTTTCTCCACTTTTCATATACTCACCCACTTTAACATTCTTTTTCATTACTATCTATTATGCCAGTAAAATAAAAATTAATAAAGTCTTTTTGTGAGAATTGTGAAAATTTTTTAAAAAAATGACATTCTATACAAATCATGCATAACTATGGAAGCGGTTTATGAGTCATGAATACATGTGTTGTCCATACATGTTAAGTGATAACATATATTGTAAATGCATAAAAACACGGCATATCTATGTGATATGCCGTGTTAAGGTCAATTTATATAAAAAATATTTGTTATATGCAAAAAACTAAGCAGGAATTTGTTTACGCTTTTTCCGGAACAGCTTCTTGTAGTTTCTCAATTGATTTTTGAATGTCCAAAATCTCTTGCTCAATATGTCGTTTGTTTTGAGAAATATCTTGCTTCCAGTTAGAAAGTGTATCGTGCATATCGTCTTTTAATTCTTGGAACACTTCTTTACCTTCTGAAGCAGTTTCAACGATTTGACGTTTTAATAATTTTGTATCAGCTGTAATATCAGCTAAAGTCTTTTTAATATCATTTCCTTTTTCTTTTAACTTGCCGCGCATGTCTTTGCCAGAAGAAGGAGTTGAGAAAAGAACAGCTAGTCCAGCAACTGCTCCGCCGCAAATGACACCGGTAATAAAGGATTTAGCTTTTGACATAAAAGGAGACCTCCTTATTTTTTGTTCGTATTCATGATGTAAAAAAATATGCATATCTTTAAGACGAGGGAAAGGAAAGTGTGCAGTCCCTGGCATCTTAAGTGGAGAAACAAGCCGTGCCATATTTAATCACTTTAGGAAAGTGGCTTGTTATGTATGACTACTTATTATAGTGTCACTATTTCACGCTATTTGCAATTGTACTTGCGATGTTTTGTAAATTTTCCATTGTGTATTCATTTTGATGTGATTTCCAAACAGCACCGAAACCATCGTTTTCACCGTAGCGTGGAATTAAATGAAGGTGGAAGTGGAACACAGTTTGTCCAGCTTTTTCACCGTTGTTGTTAAGTAGGTTAAAGCCAACTGGATTAAACTCTGCTTTAATCGCATTTGCGATTTTTGGAACGACAGAAAAAATGTGTGATGCGATTTCTGGCGTTAACGCAAAAATGTCTTGTTTGTGAACTTTCGGAATAACAAGAGTATGTCCTTTTGTCACTTGACTAATATCTAAAAATGCAAGCACATGTTCATCTTCGTATACTTTTGAGCAAGGGATTTGCCCGTCAATGATTTTGCAAAAAATACAATTATCCGCTGTATGATTCATTGATCTCATCCTTTCAAATATCCTTAGCCGTATTTTACCATAATTACATAAGAGAACAAACACGAAAAACAGGAAGCTGACTCAGCTTCCTGTTTTCTGAAGATGGATTGAAAAAGCATTATCGTAATTTACGTTTCGCAGACACCTCATTTATTTTAAGAAATGCACGGTAAATCGGCTAAAGTTTCTGCCGTAGACACCCCATTTTCAAGTGAAATGAATTGCAATCTTTTTAAATGAAATTGTTTACTTTTTAAAACAGTATATGCTCTTTCGGAGACACCCCGTTTCGAAAATAAAACAAATAATCTGGTTATGTGTAAATTCCTTTGTCCAACTTGGACACCCCATTTCATGATGACTTCACTATGTTGTTGTACTCATCAATAGATGGTCGCTTTTTCAATGTGTTCCTTCTTCAATAATTATGATGTCCGCTTTCGTAATAATATATGCGAACAAATTTAAAATTTTTTTGAACGCATCGATACTATGTAGTACAGCGTAATTTTTGGTAAGATGAATATAGAACGAATATAAATGAAGAAAGTGGTGTCGTATGAGCGAGTTATTGCGTGTAGAAAATGTTACAGGAGGATATACGAAACGACCTGTATTAAAAGATGTTTCGTTCTCTGTGAATAAAGGTGAACTTGTCGGCTTAATCGGTTTAAATGGAGCAGGTAAAAGTACGACGATTAAACATATTATCGGTTTAATGGAACCGAAAAAAGGAACTGTCACAATTAATGGGAAAACAATTCGTGATGATATGACAGCGTACCGTTCTAGTTTTTCGTTCATCCCAGAAACACCAGTATTATATGATGAGCTAACGCTAGAAGAACATTTGAAGTTAACAGCGATGGCTTACGGCGTTGATGAAAAACAATATGAAGAACGTGTAGGACAATTATTACAAGAATTCCGTATGAAAAATCGTTTGAAATGGTTTCCGTCTCATTTCTCAAAAGGGATGAAACAAAAAGTAATGATTATGAGTGCGTTTTTAGTAGAGCCATCTCTTTACATTGTGGACGAACCGTTCGTTGGGCTTGATCCGTTAGCAATCCAATCACTCCTTCAAATGATGGACCAAATGAAAAAGAGTGGTGCAGGTATTTTAATGAGTACACATATTTTAGCGACGGCAGAGCGTTATTGTGATTCGTTCATTATTTTGCATCAAGGCGAAGTGAGAGCGAAGGGAACATTATCTGAGCTGCAATCACAGTTTCATATGCCAGGTGCAACGTTAGATGATATTTATATTGCATTAACGAAGGAAGAAGATTATGAATAGCACAGCGTTATGGAAAGAACGATTTCGTTACTTTTTACAAGAAGTTCGTACATATAGTAAATACGTATTTAATGATCATTTAAAATTTATTTTCGTATTCATCATCGGCGCAGGAGCGTATTATTACCAGCAATGGTTACAAACGTTAACACCTTCGTTTCCGACTGCGCTCGTTATGGCAGTGTTACTTGGATTCGTATTAACGGCCGGATCCATTCAAACGTTATTAAAAGAAGCGGATCTCGTTTATTTACTGCCAGTGGAAGAAAAGTTAAAACCATATTTTACAAAGGCGTTTCTTTTTACGTTTATGATTCAGTTATACATAATCGCAATTGTAGCGGCAGCGCTTGCTCCGTTATACTTCCAGCAAATGAAGCAAACAGGAGCGGCTTACATATGGGTTGTAATCGCGTTTATCATTGTAAAAGCATGGAATTTATTCGTAGCGTGGGAAAAGTCATTTTTAACAGATCAAAATATACAAAGAGCCGATTGGTTCATTCGATTTATTTTAAACGCCTTATTTGTGTATTTCCTTGTAGAACGTACTTCCGTTATCTTTATTGCTGGAATCGTCCTTCTCATGGTGTTATACCTTGCGATTATGTATCAAATCGTGAAGGGGAAACCACTAAACTGGGAGTATTTAATTTCTGAAGAAGGTAAGAAGATGATGCTGCTGTACCGCATCGCGAATATGTTCGTTGATGTACCAGCATTAAAAGAGAGAGTAGCACGTAGAAAATGGCTTGATTTCATTCTTTCGATGATCGGTGAAAAGCGTACCTATTTATACTTATATACGAGAACGTTCTTAAGATCTGGTAACTATTTCGGCTTATATGTGCGCCTGCTCGCTCTTGGAGGCGTTATTCTTTACTTCATCCCGTTTTTATATGGACGATTTATCGTAAGCCTTATCTTCCTATATTTAATTGGTTATCAGCTATTAACTTTATGGAAGCATCACCGCATGAAGATTTGGCTGGATTTGTACCCAGTCGGGGGAGAAGAGAAGAAGAAAGATTTTCTTACTTTACTAAATGCGATCCTTATTACAGGTAGTATTATCTTTACAATCATATTTCTACTAGCAACGAAAGATTTCATGATGACGGGAATTTTACTAGTCGTAAGCATAGTATTTAGTATCGGTTTCGTTTATCAATACGGGGCGAAACGAATTGAGCGTTTAAATTGAAGGGAATGAACCTATGATTACATATGAAGAAAAGGTTATAAAAGAGCTGGAGCAGTGGAAAGCTACATTCATGAAAGATTCTTCTATGATGACACGGTTCTCAAAGAAAGTGCAGACGAAAGTACAACAGCTTATTCCGGCGAAAGTGCAAAAAGTATTAACAGAAACGATTCGGATGATGGTACAAACGATTAGTGCCGGATCAAACTTTATAAAGCCGAAATTAAAAGAGACGAACTGGTCATTGCAAAGACGAGACGATGAAGTACGTAAAAAAATGGATGAGTACAAAAAAATAGCAGCGGCAGAAGGAGCAGGGACGGGAGCAGGCGGTATTCTCCTTGGCCTTGCTGACTTTCCGCTGTTGCTCGGCATTAAAATTAAATTTTTATTCGATGCAGCAACGTTGTACGGATTTGATACGAGCGATAAAGAAGAGCGCCTTTTTATCCTTCACGTTTTCCAACTTGCCTTTTCAAGTGATGAACACCGAAAAGAAATATGGAAAGCCATCGAAACGTGGGATACAGAAGAAGAAAATCATATGGACTGGGAAAAGTTCCAAACAGAGTACCGAGACTATATCGATTTAGCAAAAATGCTTCAGCTCGTACCAATAATAGGTGCCCCGGTCGGCGCATATGCGAACTATCAATTACTGCAAAGACTTGGGGAAGTGACGATGAATTGTTATCGTATGCGATTGTTGAATAGGAATTAAAAAGAAAGCATCCTAAATGTGTGATTTAGGATGCTTTTTATTTTTTATAAAGAACACTCCTGAATTAAAAAACAAATTTAAATAGTTATGTTGAAGTGAAACCGTTAGATTTAGTGTTTTAAATCAAAACCTTCAGATGTGGAAATGGAACCGATGTGATAATCATTAGCATATTCAACATCTGCCGAGAATGTTTTATTTTTATCATCTTTCACATGTCCTGAAATCCAAACACTTTGAAAGTCCTTCGGGGCAAATTGATGTTTAGTAATCACTACGTCTAGATTTTCTTTTTCTTTAAAATATTGAATTGTAGTTTCTGTTGCCTTATTAACTATTTGTTGTTCCTCATTCTTTTGATCTATCGTACATCCACCTAAAAGGATAAGTGTAAAGATAAAGAATAATCTTATAGCATATTTTTTCACGAATAATCACCCCGTTAATAGTGCGTTATATTCCTCTTCACTAAATTTTATATTCACTGAACATTGTGTGGTGGGGGATAAAGAAAGGGCTCTTTAAAAGAGTGCCTTTTCTTTATTATTTTAAATGTAAATTTTCACTTGTAGAGATAGAACCTATTGTATATTCATCTCCACCGTATTCTATTGTAATATTAAATGTTTTGCTTTCATCATTTTTTATATAGCCGGAGATAAAGATACCTTGTAAATCACTTGGACCAAACCTATAATCAGTGATTACTACATCTAAGTCTTGTTTTTCTTTGAAGTATTGGATTGTTCTTTCTTGTGCTTTTTCAACTATTTGTTGTTCCTCATTTTTTTGATTTATCGTACATCCCCCTAAAATACTTAAAATAAATATAAAGAGTAGAAAAAAACTAATTTTTTTGATTGTAATATTCATATTTATCCTCCAATAATGACATCTTGATTATATAAAATATCGTGATAGAAGGAATGTTTTTAGTGAAAAAAGCACTCACTTTTTCTGGTAGCGGGTGCTTTTTAGTTTTCTTTCTTATAAGGAATAATCCTGAATGAAAAAAGCAAACTTAAATAATTATGTTGACGTGAAACTATTAGATTTAGTGTTTAAAATCAAAATTATTAGACGCTGTGATAGAACCAATATGATAATTATTAGCGTATTGGACTGAAGCGGTAAACTTTTTGCTTTTGTCATTTGTTACATAACCTGAGATAAGGATAGTTTGAAAATCTTTTTGTCCAAATTTATGATCAGTGATTGTTACATCTAAGCCCTCTGTTTCTTTAAAATATTTAATGGTTACCTCTTCTGCCTTTGTTACTATTTCTTTTTCTTCATTTGTTTTATTATTCATACTGCATCCTCCTAAAAGGATAAGTGTAAGGATAATGAATAATCTTATACCATTTTTTTTCAATCAAAATCCCTCCATTAATGTTATTCTATATTTAGAATATATTAAAATATCTGGTAGTGGGGATATTTTGAAGGAAAATGATAAACTTTTAGATTCTTGTTATTATTAGCTGTCAAGGTTTGCTTATCGTGGTGATGAGAATTTAGGAAACAGTATTGAGGTCACCGACAACAAAGGTAATTGATGAATTAATTCATAAGGGGAAAACTGATTTATCTAGTGATGAAAAAGCATGTTGGGAAGCGATGATACAAGCGGGAAAAGTCTTGTTAGAAGATAGTGCAGTAACTCCTTTCTATCAAACGGGACGCTCATACTTATAACGCTCGTCTATTAAAGGGCTTGTGACGAATGATTTTGAGGGAGAATTTAATTTTAAATGGACTGAAGTTAAATAATGAAATGACATTGCTGTATGATAGTAACTAAAAAGAGCCTCTAAGGAGGCTCTTTTTTAACTAGTCCTGAGTATCTAATGACCTAGTTTTTTCATTCTAGACTTTCAGAATATGTTCTAGAAGTGACTCTATAATCACTATCTCCATATTCGACATGCACTGTAAATGCTTGAGTTTTATCGTCTTTAACATGTCCTTTTATAAAAACAGTTTGAAAATCACTCGGAGCAAATTCATATCCAGTAATTACTACATTTAGATTTTCTTTTTCCTTAAAATATTTAATGGTTGTTTCATTTGCTTTTTCTACTATTTGTTGTTCCTCATTCTTTTGATCTATAGTACATCCTCCTAAAAGGATAAGTGTAAAAATAAAGAATAATCTTATATCACATTTTTTCACGAACAATCACTCCATGAATGTTGAGTTATATTCCTCTTCAATAAATTTTATATTCACTGAACATTGTGTGGTGAAGTATAAAGAAAAGGCACTCTAAAGTGCCTGGATTATTAGTTTTTAAGCTCTAAATTTTTGGTGGTTGAAATAGCGCCGATATGATAATTATTTGCGTATCCAACTGAAGCAGTAAATTCTTTCGTTTTATCATTAGTCACATAGCCTGATATAGAGATAGTTTGAAAGTCTTTTGGTCCAAATTCATGATCAGTAATTGATACATCTAAGCCCTCTGTCTTTTTCAAATATTGAATGGTTTCTTCTTTTGCTTTATTAATGATTTCTTCCTCGGTATTATTTTCATTATTACAGCCTCCTAAGGTAGTAATAATGAAAACTAAATAAAAAAACAATCTTTTATGCAACATAATTCTCCTCCAATCATTGGTTCCTAAATTAGGGATATATCAAATGTTGCAGAAGAGAAACTTTAAAATGTTTTAATAGGTTCAAATCAATCTAGGTTTTTAAGAATTATTTGAGGGGCTCCTTTTGAAAATAAAAATAGACACCTTATTGTTAGGTGCCCAAAAGTTTGATACATTGCTTCTAAATTTTTAACGTTAGAAGTTGAGCTTATTGAATATTGATATCATCCTTTATATACATATGAAATAATTGGAATTAATATAAAGGGCCAACAAAAATATACTTTATTTTCATATTAATTTCAGTCATCATAACTAATACTTTCAACCTTATTTTTATAATTTATATCTGCAGTTATTTTACGGTTTGGATTATTTGTTACATGACCTGATACAAAAATCACCCAAAAATCTGAGGGGGCGAATTCCACTCTTGTCACTGTGACACCTAGCTTTTTATCTTCTTTAAAATGTTGGATTGCGATCTTTTTTGCTTTTTCTTTTAATGCTATTTCCTCATTTTTTTATCCATATTGTATTATTTTTTTAGAGAAAAATTCGTTGAAACAGAACCAACATTATAATTATTATTGTAATCTATTGTAGCAGTGAATTCCTTGCTTTCATCATCTTTGATATGACCAGTTATGAAGACTGATTCTAGATCATTAGAAGGGAACCTGTAATCAGTAATAGTTACATCTAAATTTTGTTTCTCTTTAAAGTAATTAATTGTTTTTTCTGTTGCTTTATCTACTATTTGTTTTTCTTTATTATTTTCCTGCATATTACATCCCCCAATTATTGTACTTACAAAGATAAAAAAGACAAAAAAGGTAAATTTTCGGATTTTAATTCTCATGTTTATCCTCCGTTAATGTTGTTCTATAATTTAGAATATACTAAATATCCCGAGGAGAGAATACTTTGGATAGCAAAAATACACAAGAAGTGTTAGATTTAAGCTTTTATCGAATGGCTAAAGATGCGTATAAATCAGATAAAGAGTTAAGAAATGAAATTACAGTGAATAATGCGAATGATGATACTTTACAAACATGGAAGGTCCGTGAAACATTCCACGACAAACAAACCGGAATGGACGCAGTAGTCTTTGAACGAGATGCCGATGGGAAAAAGCAAGTTAGGGTATCTTTCCGAGGAACAGAAGGGAATAAAATTATAGAGAAAAACTCTTTAGGCATTCCGATGAAGCCAGGGAAGGTATGAAGGATTTAAAAACGGATACAAATCATTTTGTTAAGAAAAAAATTCATATGCTAAAATATTTTACGTGAAAAGGGGCATTTATCAATATATTGATATCGTTTATAGATGTCCCTACGGTTTTTAATAGCTTGTATGTTTCTCGATTGTACTTAAGGAATGTAAAAAAAGCACTCATAGATACAATCTACGAGTGCTTTTGACGGTATGGATTTGTTTAGGGTTTTCATAAAGAAAAAATATTACAACAAATCGTTAACTAATCATGTTTTAGTTCAAAATTTTTGGTGGTTGAAATGGTACTGATATGATAGTTATTAGCGTATTCAACTGCAACACTAAATTCTTTGCTTTTGTCATCCGTTACATAACCAGATATAAAAATTGTTTGAAGATCATTTGGAGTGAATTTATGTTTAGTAATAGTTACATCTACGTTTTCCTCCTCCTTGAAGTATTTAAAAGTTTGTTCTTTAGCTTTATTAATGATTTGTTGTTCATCATTCTTTGGATTTATTGTACACCCTCCTAAAGTAGCAAATACTAAGATTAAAAGGAAATAAAAACTAATTTTTTTGAATTTGATAACCATTTTCTCCCTCCAATGATGTTGTCCCAGTTATTAGGATATATCATTTTTTACAAGGAGGGAGTGTTTTGAAAGAAAATAATAAAAATACAGATGAAACCTTTTTTCGTTTATCCAAATAGGAATTGATTTGTTTTATAAAAAAGACATCCTAATCACACATTTAGGATGTCTTTTTGTTCTAATGATTAATGTTTAAAAGGAAAATTTCAGATTGTCTATTCAGTGTTTTAGGCTGAAATTAGTGGTAGAGATAGAACCGATATTATAATCATCTTTATAATCAATTGAAGTAGTAAATTTCTTATTTGTATCATCTTTGATATGACCAGTTATAAAAATAGTTTCGATGTCATTAGAAGGAAATCGATGATTCGTAATAGTCACTTCTAAATTTTCTTTTTCTTTAAAATATTGGATTGTAGTTTCTGTTGCTTTATTAACTATTTGTTGTTCTTTTTCATTTTGTCCCATGTTACACCCTCCAATCATTGTAGTTAACAGGATAAATAAAGTTAAGAAGGTATATTTTTTAATTTTTATTCCCATATATATCCTCCAAAAATGTTATTCTTATTATTAAGAATATACTAAATCACCTAGGAGGGGAATACTTTGGAGAATAAAGGGTCGGAACAATTATTAGATATAAGTTATTATCGAATGGCTCAAGATGCATATATGACAGATGAAGAGCTGGGAAGCGAAATTACAGTGAAAAATAGGAATAAAGAAACATTACAAACATGGAAAGTAGGAGAAACATTCCACGACAAACAAACCGGAATGGACGCAGTAGTCTTTGAACGAGATGTGGATGGGAAAAAGCAAGTTATGGTATCTTTCCGAGGAACAGAAGGGGATAAAATTATAGAGAAAAACTCTTTAGGCATTCCAATGAAGCCAGGGGAAGGTATGAAGGATTTAAAAACGGATACGAATCATTTTGTATTACGAGAAGGTGTTCATGAACCAGCAGCACCTCCAGTAGCAGGAACTGAGAATGCAGGTTCAAAGAAATATTGGAATGAAGAGAATCAGCGCTGGGAAACACATAATCAATTTGAACAAGCTGAAAGGGTCATGAAACAAGTAACGGATACATATAAGGGCAGGGATGATGTGGAGATATATACGACGGGTCATTCACTAGGGGGCGCTTTAGCAGAATATGTAGCGGCATCTAATGACAATGTAAGATGTATGTCATGGAATGCGCCAAGTGCAAAACATTTGTTACCGCCTGATTTACAAGAAAAAGCAAATAATGGTGAGTTTAATAATAGAATTGTAAGTGTTGTTCACGGAAATGATTCCATTGGCTATGGACCATTTGGTGCATATGAAAGTCATATAGGCTCTACTTATGCGGTAACCCCACCAATTTCGAAAGAAGAAATGTCAAAGCTATCATTACAGCAAAAGCTTGGGATGGATGTTACTCGATTTTTGAATTCGATAAGTGGCCCTGGTTATCATTATCAAACAGATCAAAACTTCCAATTTGGAGAGAATGGGTCTTTATCAAATAAATACTTGTTAAATGTAGACACGAATGAAAGAGTTTATGATTCACCGGGCGCGTTATTAGGCGGGGGAGAGATTCGTGTAGTTGTAGAGAATTTGGAAAAAGCCGTAGGAGATATGAAGCGAAACGCACAAGAATTTCAAGATAGAGTACCAAGGTTAATTTCTAATATGATGACATTATTAGAAACGGCTGAAAGTAGGCGGGTAGAAGCTAAAGTAAATAATATACGTGCACATGTAGAGCATTTAAGTTTTTGGTACATACGAACAGCGACGGAAATTTCAGAGTTTATTGAGAAGAAAGCCGATGATTATAAGAAGACGGATCAACAATATTAAGGGAGAAGATTAGGATGCCGAGAATTTACTTAAATGAAGAAGTATTGAGCCAAGCTTTACAACAATTTGACCAGATGATTCAAGATTTAAACCATAATAAAAGGGTTGTAAGTAATGTACATAATTTACTCTTATCAAGCTGGTCTCAACTTGGAGTAGGAAAAAAAGCCATTAGCGATTTAGAATCTTTTAAAAAAGATATTGAAAGAAGAATGGAAGAATTAGAGTCTGATAAAAGAGAGTTAAAGGGTGCGATTGATTTATTAAAAGCTTTAGATCAAAGTTATGATTACATGGGGCCTAAATATTAAATTACAAGAAGCACTCACAAAGGTGCTTTTTGTAGTTTAACTGGATGAAAGATTACTGTAGTAATTATGGAGGAATATGATTCTGATTCATAAAGTAAATGGAGAAAGTGATATGTAGTTTTGAATCCAACTTGCAAACGATAATTTTTTATTTTACAATTTACTTACCGACCGGTAAGTAAAAATAAGTGAGGTACAGTATGACAAAAAATTTACAAACATCGCAAAACATTGTAGAGGCTTCATTTAAACTTATGGCAGAGCACGGCATTGAAAAGATGAGCCTTTCCATGATTGCGAAAGAGGTAGGTATTTCAAAACCGGCCATTTATTATCATTTTTCTTCTAAAGAAGCGTTAGTCGATTTTTTATTTGAAGAAATTTTCTCTGGGTATCATTTCGTGAGTTATTTCGATAAAGAGCAATATACGAAAGAAAACTTTGCAGAAAAGTTAATCGCAGATGGTTTACATATGCTCTCTGAGTATGAAGGACAAGAAGGAATACTGCGCGTCATAAATGAATTTATCGTAACTGCGGCGCGAAATGAAAAGTATCAGAAACGCTTATTTGAAATACAAGAAGAGTTTTTAAATGGTTTCCACGAATTATTGAAGAAAGGCGCGAGACTGGGCGTTGTGTCACAAGATGCAACGGAAGAAAACGCTCATACGCTAGCGCTTGTAATTGATAATATGAGCAATTACATACTCATGGGATTTCAGTTAAAGTATAAGGAAATTTGGATTCGAAATGTGAAAAACGTCATGAAGACCTGCGGTAGTATGTCAACTTAGAAATAACAAAGTTTAAAGTTGTCAAAGGTCAATTTGTTTAAAAAAGGCATCACAAAACTAAACCAGTAACGAATGTAATTTACTGGAAAATAATGAAAGGTAGCGATGACAAAATTTTATGTCATTCTTTCACACACCTTCCAGGCGTAAAAAGTTGGTGGCTACGTAGTAGCGCATCCACCAATCGCACAAATTTTCTTGCGGTTAGAACGAGTGCACGTTTGTGTTGATGTTTTGGTACTTCATTATATTTTTTCACGTAATACTCTTGATAATCTGATACATGCTTTCTTACTGAATTGGCGGCTTCAACTAAGTAATAACGCAAGTAATGATTACCTGTACGGGATAATGAAGTATCTTCGGCTGTAAAACGACCGGATTGGTGCTTTCGCCAGTATAATCCAGCGTATTTGGCTATTTTTGTTTCATCGTCAAATCTTTCGATTTGGCCAATTTCAGCAATGATACCGGCAGCGAAAACAGGGCCTACTCCAGGAATAGATTCAAGTGTTTGGGTCAAACCAGCCATGATTTTTTTAATAGACTTTTCTAATTCCTTGATTTGCTGTTGAAACGTACGAATGACTGCGATGGATGTACCTAAGATGACATCTATTGAATCTTCTACAACCTTATCCAAGCGATAAGAAACTTTCACAGCTTTGTGAATGGATGCTGCTACGCATTTTGGATCACCAAAACGGTTTCGACTTTTTTTCTGTAGGAACTCAGCGAGTTCTTCTAAAGGCATATTAGCGAGTTCCTCTAAGCTGAATTTTTCAAGAAATAGTTCTGTCATGGCGCTACCGAATACGGAAGTATCCACCTCTTGTGAAAATGTATTACATTTAAAACTTAGGTGTTGAAGAAAGTGTTGTTTTTCTTTCGTTAACATTTTGACAAGTTGGTATCGTGATCGAGTTAATTGCTGCAGTGCCACGTACTGGCTTTCTTTTACGATAGACATTTGATTACGGCCAAATCGTAAGTAATCAGCAATGACAAAGGCATCAATCTCATCGGTTTTATTCATGTCAGAATAACTTTTCTTAAAATTTGCGACTTGCTTTGGGTTTAGGAGAAATACTTTTGCTCCAAAACGCTGTAAATCTATATCATGGTGAAGAAACATAGAAGGATGAAAGCTGTAAACAGAGGTGGATTCTAGACCAATCTTAAGGATGTCGACCTCTTTACCTGCAACACACTGTAATAATTTTTCTTTGAGTGTAGTAGCTCCCGGTAGGTCATTACTGACCGAAAAAGAATCCAGTTTTTCTCCATCACCATTTAAAAAGCAAACTTTCATATCAAACGAACTTACATCTAAACCAACAAATAATCTCATGTAAGAGACCTCCCTTCTATATTAGAATCATTTCTTGGACGTCTCGAGATATCTCTAGTGTGTACGCCGACCAACAACCTCGTGTATGAGAGCTAGTCCTGAATCGAAAGCCGCCCTAGAGCTACTATCATCTAGGTTCGAGGGTCAGGCTGCTCAGCCTGCGAGTAGGGAGTCCCGCACGTTCACTGAGAAACACTCTTCAAATGTGGTAAATCCACAGGAGGTGAAAGAATTGTCCCAAATGATCCTAAAATCATTATCTAGAAATATCTTGGGACGTCCAAGTATTTTTATTTATAGGGCTCTTATTAAGAAGAAAATCTAAGCCTGTAATAGGGCTTAAATATTAATATACGAGGAGGAGTAAAGATGAAAATGCAAAAAAACTGGTGGCTCGGTTTTCTTGGATTCATTGGGATGTATAAAATTCCAGGCATGATAGAAGCTTTTCAAGCGGATGGAAATTGGATGAAGTTAATCGGTTTCATTTGGCTACTTTGGTTCGGATATTTTATTCCTGAGAAGAAAGAAGATTAAATTTCAATTTTATGTAAAGTTATGTAAAATATAGATTGAGACTATTCATATAGTAGATTACTAGATTTGGAGTGGTTACATGGATCCATTGAAAAATGAAATTCACCCTGACATGGTCAAGGTGTGGAAAGTTCGGGCTGTAATTGAAGAAGGAATCGGTATTCTTGTCATTTTAGCTTACCTTTTCCTCATGATAAAGTTTGATTGGTGGGCGTGGATTTTGTACGTGTTAATCGGTTTAACAGTTGCGTTAGCACCATTGGAGTACTTCGTATTCCCAAAACTACGTCAACGTTATTACAGCTACCAACTAAATGAAGAAGAACTTGAAATTCAACACGGTCTTTTCGTCGTAAAGCGCGTATTAGTACCGATGATTCGTGTACAGCACGTGACGATTGAACAAGGGCCGATTATGAGAAAATACAGTTTAGCAGAATTACACATTTCAACAGCAGCAACTTCTCAAAGCATCCCAGGCTTAACGATGTATGAAGCGGAAATATTGAAAACGAAAATCGCAGAATTAGCGAAAGTGAGTGATGAGGATGTATAAGAGGCAGCATCCAATCACGATGTTACTGGAATTAAAAATAACAGATTTTATACCACTCTTTATTTTCATGTTTAGCTTAAATGGAAAATTCCCGTTTTGGTATTTAATTCCCGCTGCATTCGGTTTACTCACCGTTTTTTCAGCGTTTGAAAAATGGTATTACACAACATACTGGGTTGAAAATAACGTATTACATGTAAAACAAGGCCTCTTTGTGAAGAAGGAGAGCTACTTAAATAAAGAACGTGTTCAAACGATTAATACAAGTTCTAACGTGTTATATCAAATGCTTGGCTTAAAGAAAATCCAAATCGAAACAGCTGGTGGGGGCGATGAAGCGGAGGTTAGCTTAGCCGGTATTACAGTAGAAGAGGCAACTGAGCTTATTGCTTTGCTAAATGAGCCAACTCCAGAAGTGAAAGCAGAAGGAACGCTAGACGAAAAAGCGGAACATGCAATAGAAAAAGAAATCATTACAGAAGAAAAACAATCGACAGAATACAAGTTAACTTGGAAAGAGATTTTATTAGCTTCTGTTACATCTGGTCAGTTTGGACTATTATTCTCATTAATCTTTTTCGTGTACCACCAAGTAGATGAGTACATTCCGAAATGGATAGAGAATGGCGTAAAGTCGTATGTAATGGACCACGATATATATGGCTTGATTTTCATGATAGCCATTTTGATCGTCCTTTCATGGATTATATCGACAATCGGTTATGCGCTAAAACATGGAGATTTCACAGTGAATCGAAGAAATGATGAGGTCCGCATTTCACAAGGATTACTTGAGAAAAAAGAACTCGTCCTAAAATTGCACCGTATTCAAGGTATTACGATAAAAGAAAGTATTTTACGTCAGCCATTCGGCTATTGTGCTGTGCAAGTAGAAGTGATTCAAAGTAAGGGAACGGGTGACGAAAAAGAAAAAGTTACACTCCATCCAATCATTCGAAAAGACCGAGTACAACAGTTACTCGCACATTTACAATTACCATACGAACTGAATACAAATATTATTTCATTACCAAAAGCAGCATTACGCCGCTATCTCATTGATAGCTTCATCTTCTTCGCAATGCTAGCTATCCCGCTTATTGGAATAAGTATATACTTTGAAAAGCACTTCATTATGTGGGCACTCATTCCGCTTGCGATCCTCATCTTTATACTTGGATACGCAACATTTAAAACAAATGGTTACAGTGTAAATGGAGAGCAAATTACGCTTGTATATCGCAGCGTCGGAAAATATACAGGACTTGTTAGAAGAAGACACGTCCAATCAATGGAAAAGACGCAATCCTATTTCCAGCGCCGCGCGGATTTATGTACGTATAAGTTTTCGAGCGCATCATCGAGTTATAAATTAGAGCATACGAGAGTAGAAGATGCGGAGAGAATGCAGGATTGGTATAAGAAGAGAATAAGTGAGAATTAAATGGAATGGCTCGTCTTTTGCGGAAGGCGAGTTATTTTTCTATGTAAAAATGATAGGAAATAATGAATAATATATGTGACGCAAAAAAAAGTGAGGTGAGCAGGATTGGGGAAATTTTTAATTCCGTATTCCCATTCTTTATTAAGCTTATTTATTTCAATGACGATAATTCAAATATACGATGAGAAGGGGATTTTTGAAGGAGAGCTATTTTCTATTTTTACGAATCTTTTTATTGCTATGACCCAAATGTTGGCCGCTACTTTAATAGTTGGAGTCCCTGTTGTTTTAGTTGGATGTCTTCTTGGAGAGATATTGTTTAGGTGCGTTATTTTACCTATAAAGCTACATTTTATCCCATCCTTAATTTTATATATTCTTTTAGCCATAAGTATTGTTTTTTGCTATGAAGTTATATCTGACGGGGTTCCTACAACATATGAAAATACTCGTATTATTAAAATGATGTACTTTATGGGATTAACTATAATTTGCTCTATTACATTTTTAGTAAGTAGGACTACATATGAAGGAAAATAAGGTGATTATATGAAATACACTTGTCCATGCTGCGGATATAAAACATTAGAAGAAGAACCACCAGGTACATATGAAATTTGTAACATATGTTTTTGGGAAGATGATTCTGTTCAATTTAAAGAGCCTGACTATGAAGGCGGGGCAAATGAAGTTTCGTTAAGACAAGCGCAGGAAAATTTCATTGTGTTTGGTGCCTGTGAAAAGCGATGTATTGAATTGGTTAGAAAGCCGACTAGTGAAGATGTGAAGGATGCTAGTTGGAAGCAAATTTGTTAAATAGCTTTAAATAAAAATGTTATTACTCAATTTAACAAGAGTAATAACATTTTTTTATGCCATGATGAAAGAATGAACGCCGCCTTATCAAATAAAAAAGAAATAAAATTTTCGTCTTTGGAGACAACTAATTATTAATTTGATGATTTAGCTGATTTTTTTTGTAGTTATTGAAAAACACCATAGTTTCTAGAGAGTGAACAGGGGTTTTGAATTGATTTGAAGTTGACGGAACAAAATAAAACGAATAGAGCAAAAAAACTTGCAAAACTAAAAGAGGAGTTGTATATTAATTGATGCATCAAATATTGATGTATCAATTAATATTTTAATAAGTAAGAAGGAAGAATTTTCGAAAACGTGTTATTCAGACGATGTCGGATTTTTATATAAGCTATAAGATTAAAGCGAAGATAGAGGGGGCACAATACTATGGAAATAATCGCAGCTATTTTAGTCGGGATCGTAGCATTAGAACATTTATTTATCATGATCCTCGAAATGTTTTTTATGAATTCAAAATTGGCAAAACGTGCTTTTCAATTACCCGAGCATTTAGAAGGAGATCGAAACGTAGCCATTATGTTTGCAAACCAAGGTTTATATAATGGATTTTTAGCCGTTGGTCTCATTTGGGGACTTATACTTGGTCTCAATTCAATTGGTTATATGGTTCAATTATTCTTTGTAATGTGTGTGGTAGTAGCAGCTCTGTTTGGCGGTTTCACATCTAATAAATCAATTATTGTAAAACAAGGACTTCCAGCTATATTAGCGTTGATTGCCCTTTTAATTGTGATATAGAACTAAAGCGTTTGTATAAAAGAACTCATTTTTGAAAAATACGTTATTCTTTCTTCCTATAGGCTCATAGGAAAGAATAGCGTATTTTTTCTTTTTAAGGGGGTATATCCTTCAATTTAATCAAAAATGTAAATTCTTTTTTTAGCGCGATTGTTATGAAAATACGTATTACATTAAGGATTAGAACCGGATTAACGCTTTAAAATATAGAAGGTGGGGAAAATAATGTAAAAAAACTATTGTATGTTTAAAAACCGTGTGTTACATTTGTGTTACAAAATAGTTACAAACTGTAACTTATATTGCAGTTTATTTTCTTTTTGTTTTTTGGTATGTTACAAATCGGAGTGTGTATCAAATCATCAGAAGATATATGAAGTTCAAAAAGTTTTTCTATGTGTATAAGAGTGTGTGTAGTAAAGAGCTTGGTGAGAACTTTGCGCACATTATTAAAATTCCTTTCTGTCTTTAAAAGAAGAAAACCAACTATTTAGGAGTTTTAAGTAATGATAGTAAATGAAATGTACTTCCTTTCCCGCACATAAAGTACATATTTACGCTCAGTCTAATTACTACACAGACTTTTATACATATAAAGCTATTGTTTTAGGGGATATATAGGAGGAGAAAAAATGAAAAAGTTATTAATGGTAATTGGACTTACACTTTTAATGTTAGCTGGATGTAGTAATGGGAATTTTGACAAAGTAATGGATGAAGGAAAGACCGCGTTAACGAATAAAGAATATAAAAATGCCTTATCATCATTTGAAAAAGCACTAGATGAGAAAAAAGACGATTCAGATGCAAAGGTGCTTGTAGAACAAACAAAAGCAATGATTGAAGCTGTGAAGTTAAAAGAAGAAACAAAGGTAGAAGAATCAATCAAGTCATTTGAAAAAGTAGAGAACATGAAGGATGGAAATAGTACGTTAGTAAAACAAGCGAAGGAAGAACGAACAGCATTATTAGCTATCGTCGAACAAAAAAAGAAGTATAGCGAGCAACTAGTGAAAAGTGAAGAGTTAATAAATAAGAAAAATTACGCAGAAGCGAAAGATATATTAAATAAGCTAGTTTCAGAAACAAAAGATAACAAAAATCTTGAAGAATATAATAAAAAGGCTTCAGGATTAATTACTAAAATTGGTGAAGCAGAAAAGAATGCAACGGTAGCGAAGGCAGAAAAAACTAATGTAGCAACGAATCAAAAGGTAACAACAGAGAAGCCTCAAAAGGTAGAGACAGAAAAGAACCAGAAGGTAACGACAGAGAAGCCTCAAAAGGTAGAAGCAGAAAAGAACCAAAAGGTAACGGCAGAGAAGCCTCAAAAAGTAGAAACAGAAAAGAACCAGAAGGTAACGACAGAGAAGAACCAAAAGGTAGAAACAGGAAAGACTCAAGATGCATTTACTTTTGAGAAAGCGAAAGAATATATTAAAAATGAATATAAAGAAGACTATGATTATACGCTAGAAAATACGCAAGTAGAGAATGGAAAGAAATATTATCAAATTAGAGTGCGTACGACATATAAAATAGAAGGCGCAGCTGGATCAGGATTTACGGGCGTATTTAAAGTATTTGAAGATGGTACGATTGTTGAAGTGCACTAAATTAATGGAAAGGTATCCTCAAAGTGTTTGAGGATACCTTTTTAGCGTAAAAAAAGCATCTAGCAAAAGTACTAGATGCAAATAAAAACACAAGGGAAGACAAAATTCTTCCCTTTTCCCGTAAGTAATTATATCAAAAAATTTATAAAAAACTAGCTTTATTTTTAATATAATTGATGTGTGAAGCTATGAAAGTATAAGATTACACTATTTTTGTAGTGTTTTGTTGAAAAAGGAGCCACGTATATGATTAATTTTAAACCAGAAAATTTGAACCAACTATTAAAAGTAATGTTAATTAGTGCCAATAAGTCTTATGATGCGATTAAAGAGTATGAATGTACGGGAGAAGCAGTCGTATTCTGTGTAGACTTCGAATATATTGACGTTTCTCTTATGATTGTAGATATGCTAGGAAGATCGGTTTCTAGATTTAACATTTTGCCATTTGCTAAGCCAGATACGAATGAGATAGATTACATTCAGTTTCAAGTGTATTCCATTAATGAAGGGAATTTTAAAGAAGTTCTCGATACGATGTAAAAAAACTATAATTTTACAAAAATGTATATACCAACTAATATATAAGTAATACATTCATATAATTGGAGTGATGAGATGCAGCCGTTAGAAAGGGAGATTCATTCTAATATGCTGAAAGTGTGGCGAATTCATGCTTTAATTGGGGCGGCAGTTATACTAGCAGTCGTAATTGCATATTTCTTTTTTATGATCAATTTTAATTGGTGGGGTTGGTTGTTTGGCTTGTTAGTCACAGGAGCTATTCTATTTATTCCGCTCGATTATTTTGTATTTCCAAATTTACGTCAGCGCTATTATAGTTACAGATTAAATGAAGAAGAGATTGAGATTCAAAAGGGAATGTTCGTTGTAAAACGCGTGCTTATTCCGATGATTCGTGTGCAGCACGTAACGATTGAACAGGGCCCGATTATGAGAAAGTACAATTTAGCAGAATTACATATTTCAACAGCAGCAACTTCTCATAGTATTCCAGGTTTAACGAAAGAAGAAGCAGAGCAGTTGAAAAGACAAATTGGAGAACTTGCGAAAGTGAGTGATGAGAATGTATAAGAGGCAACATCCGATCACGATTTTATTAGGTATTCGAGTTGCGACTTTGTTGCCTTTTATTTTTCTTGTTTTATTTCGATCAGATGGTGAAGTAGAACCATGGTATTTCTTGCATCTTGTTCTTTTGTTTGTATTATTCATTATGGCTATTTTCTCAGCTATAAAATGGTATTTTAAAGTGTACTGGGTTGAAAATAATATTTTACATATTAAACATGGCGTCTTTGTAAAGAAAGAAAGTTACTTAAATAAAGAACGTGTGCAAAATATTAGTACGTCTTCTAACATCATCTATCAAATATTTGGACTGACGAAATTAAATATTGAAGTGGCAGGCGGCGGTACTGAGCCAGAAGTGATGTTGGCGGGTATTAGAGAAGCAGAAGCGAAGGAACTCATTGCTTTATTACATAAAGAAAGAAGTGTTGTGAGTGAAGAAGGGCCTGCGGAAGAAGGAAGTAAGACGGTATATCAGTTAACAACGAAAGAGATTTTAGCAGCATCTATTACATCTGGTAGATTCGGATTAGTGTTTTCTATGTTAGTCATCCTTTACACAGAGTTTAATCAATTTCTACCAGAATGGCTTATCAATAAAGTAGAAACGTATGTGATGGATAACGGTGTATATGAATTAATCGTTATGGCGGCGATTTTAATGGCAGTGTCGTGGGTCATTTCAACAGCAGGTTATGCATTAAAATATGCGAACTTTAAAATTGAGCGAAACGGAAATGAAGTTCGCATCGTGCAAGGTTTATTTGATAAGAAAGAGTTTGTTTTAAAATTACACCGTATTCAAGCGATTACGGTGAAAGAAGGCATTCTCCGCCAGCCTTTCGGATATTGCTCTGTCGAAGTAGAAGTCATTCAAAGTATAGAAGCGGCAGGAAATGAAGTGATGTTACATCCTTTTATGAAGAAAAAAGATGTGCAGCAGTTACTCGCATATTTACAGTTGCCGTATGAAATGGAAGCGGAAATCGTTCATTTACCGAAAGCAGCATTACGTCGTTATGTCATCATGGGCTGGATTACAAGTGCCGTACTCGCTGTGCCAATCATAGGTGCGAGTATATATTTTAAACAAAATATCGCGTTATTCACTCTCATACCACTATGTATTATATTTACGTTACTTGCATACGCGCGGTATACAAGTAGTGGTTATATGATACGGGACAATCAGTTAGTCATGGTATACCGAGGACTCGCGAAATATACAGGAATCATGCGAAGAAGGCATGTGCAAGCAGTCGGATACAGTCAGTCGTATTTTCAAAAGAAAGACAAGCTATGTGCAGCTGTCGTATCAGTAGCAGGGCATCGTTATAAAGTGAAACATATGCAAAAAGAAGATGCGCTTCGTATATATAATTGGTACAAAGAAAAAGGAAACAACGGTGTGTAACGGTGTTTCCTTTTTTGTGTCGTGATTTGTCGATAAGTCGATATATCTCAAAAATCGCTGATATAATTTGAGTTGCGCCGATATATTTTAAAAATCGCTGATATATTTCGAGTTGCGCCGATATATTCGAAAAATCGCCGATATAATTTCATGTACCGCATCCTTGGAGAAACCACAATACAAAAAAAACTAAACTAACACATCAAAAGTAGTTACAAATGACGGACGAGAGAAAATACTCTTTTGCTGTTCTGCATGTGGATGCGCCGGAGCTTGTCCTTCTGCTTGTGCGGGGCGTTTTTTATGAGCATTTTCGAATGAACGTGATTCTGTCCAGTCTTTAAAGTTTTGCTCTGTTTCCCACATCGTTAAGATGACATATGTATCGTTACTTAATGGGCGTAGAACGCGGATTGCTTGGAATCCTGGTTCGTTTTCAATAAGGCCTGCGCGATTTTTAAAACGGTTTTCAAATACTGGGCGACCTTCATCTGTTACAGAAATGTTGTTACAAACGATGTAGCCAGGTTGTCCTTTAAATTCTCCAACAGCGTCTAGTACGTCATACTGAAGTGATCCTTCTACAGATTCTTCTGTATTTTCTTTATAAAACATATTTTTTTCATCATTTTTTGCAGTGAAATGTGCTTGTTCTAGAGGTGTTTCGTATGAAATAATAGCCTTCATTTTAATGCCCCCTTATTTATTTGTTTCTATTATATCAACTCTCTTAAAAAACTTCGAAGATTATATACATAAAGATACCTCTTTTTCAAATAATAAATGTACCATCATTTGGAAAGAAGGCCGATGTATGAAGAAAGTAAAGTGGACTTTATTAGGTGGGTTAGCAACGCTACTATTAGCGATTGTCCTTTATAAACTAATTGTGTTAGCTGGTGGCTATATGATGGATGAAAAGCAGCTCGTTTTCCACTCTTCATCACGTATCGTTGACCAGAAAGGGAAAGAAATTACGAAATTATACGTAGAAAATAGAGACCTCGTACCAATCGAGCAAATTCCGAAATATGTGCAGCAGGCGTTCGTTGCGGTGGAAGATTCTCGTTTTTATGAGCATCAAGGAATTGATTACCCGTCTATATTTCGTGCTCTTTATAAAGACACGTTAGCTGGAGGGAAGGTCGAAGGCGGCAGTACGATTACGCAGCAACTTGCTAAAAACGTCTTTTTAACTCGTGAAAAAACATTTACGCGCAAGTTGAAGGAAGTCGCAATTTCCCTTCAATTAGAGCAAAAATATACGAAGCAACAAATTCTTGAAATGTATATGAATCATATTTATTTTGGCCATGGAGCTTACGGTATTCAAGCAGCAGCAAAGTTATATTTTAATAAAAATGTAGAAGATTTAACAGTAGAAGAAGGAGCAATGCTTGCAGGTCTTCCGAAGTCGCCAAACGGTTATTCACCTTATTTTTCTCCAGAGAAGAGTAAAGAACGCCGCGATCTCGTATTGTCACTTATGCATAAACAAGGCTATTTGACTGCCGAAGAAAGCGTACGTTATCAAGGAAAGACAATTGCACTATATAAAAACTTAGATGAGAATGAACTCGCATATATGCCGTATATTGATATGGTTATAGATGAAGCAGCTCGTTTATACGGATTGTCTCATCAAGAAGTGCTTCGCGGAGGATATACGTTTGTCGTACCGATGGATGAAAAAATTCAAAAGGTAGCGTATAACCAGTTTCAAGATGCAAGGAATTTCCCTGGGAAAGAAGAGGGGGCGCAAGGTGCTTTTTTATTAATGGATAATCGTACGGGCGGGATTAAAGCTGCGATTGGCGGAAGAAAGTACGTTCCGAGAGGGTTCAATCGTGTTTTTGCAAAAAGACAGCCCGGTTCTGTGCTAAAACCACTTATCGTTTATGCGCCAGCACTCGAAACGAAAAAGTATAATCCGTATTCTTTATTAAAGAATGAAAGACATTCTTTTGAAGGGTATGAACCTCGAAATTATAACCATGAGTATTCGAAAGAAATGACGATGTACGATGCGATTGTAGAGTCAGCAAATGTACCAGCAGTTTCTTTATTAAATGAGTTAGGGGTAGAAGAAGGAAAGCAATATTTAGAGAAAGGAAATGTTCACATTGCTGATGCTGGCTTAAGTACAGCGCTTGGCGGATTGAAAAATGGTGTTTCAACATTTGATCTTGTGAAAATGTACCGTGCGTTTTTAGCAAATGGTGATATTATTGAGCCGCACGTTATTGATAAAGTATTCAATAGACACGGCGCAGTCATTGGAGAGTCGCCAAAAGTAGAAACGAAAATTTTCTCGAAACAAACGGCTTGGTATATGACGAAAATGTTAGAAGGAGTTGTAAAGGAAGGGACAGCGAAAGCCGGTGTATATAACGGGGCGTTAGCTGGGAAAACAGGTACAACTTCCTTACCAAATGACGATAATGGGGCGAGGGATATGTGGTTCGTTGGCTATACGCCAAATTTAGTAGGCGCTGTTTGGATTGGTTATGACCGCATAGATAAAGAGCATCAGTTGCAAGGAGAAAGTGCGTCAGCAACAAAATTATTTAAGAAAATTTTAACGAAAGCAAATGTAGAACAGAAAGAGCAGTTTAGGAAACCAGAAGGTGTGGAAACAATCGGTGCTCCAATTCGGCTGCGCAAGATTGAAGATGTGAAAATGAAATTAGCATTTAGCCCTTTCGGTTTATTTAAAGCGAAATTAAGCTGGACACCACTTCCAGATGAAAGAATTATGTATCGTATTTATAGAGTGGAAAATGGAATTCATACGCATGTAGGTACTGTAAATGGTGCCGGGGAATATGAGGAAAAGTTCGTTAACATCTTTTCAAAACCGAGTTTTTACGTTGTACCATATAACACACAAACGAATCGCGAAGGAGAAAAGTCAAAAGTAGCTAAACCATAGTTTTTCTCTGTGTTATAATAAGAATGTTGTGAAAATAGTAAGCGTTTTTAAGAATGTTTGTGTCAATTTAATGAACAACGTACATAATATTATGCATTTTGTTTTTACAAGCTGTATAGTAAAAAAAGATAAATATCGAACGTATTCGAAGCATTGTGGTAAGGAAGGGAGCTAGGGTCTTGGTAAGAACTATAAATGAGACATTTTTAAAAGCATGTAGGGGGGAACGTACTGATTATGTACCAGCATGGTATATGCGTCAAGCAGGTCGTTCGCAGCCGGAATATAGAAAGATAAAAGAAAAGTATTCTTTATTTGAAATTACACATAATCCAGAGTTATGTGCTTACGTTACAAAACTGCCAGTTGATCAGTATAACGTAGACGCAGCAATTCTTTATAAAGATATTATGTCACCACTACCTGCAATTGGTGTGGATGTAGAAATTAAATCAGGTATTGGCCCAGTTATTGATAATCCAATCCGTTCTTTACAAGACGTAGAAAAACTAGGGGAAATCAATCCAGAAGATGACGTACCGTACATATTAGATACAATTCGTTTATTAACGACTGAAATGCTAGACGTACCGTTAATCGGTTTTTCAGGAGCTCCATTTACATTAGCGAGCTATATGATTGAAGGCGGTCCATCTCGTAACTACCATAATACGAAAGCGTTCATGTATGCAGAGCCAAAAGCTTGGTTCGCTTTAATGGATAAGCTAGCAGATATGGTTATTACATATTTAAAAGCGCAAATTAACGCAGGGGCAAAAGCAGTTCAAATTTTCGATTCTTGGGTTGGAACAGTAAACGTAGCAGATTACCGCGTATTTATTAAACCAGCAATGGAGCGTATTTTTGCAGAAGTTCGCACGATGGGTGTACCGATGATTATGCACGGCGTAGGAGCTGCACACTTAGTAAATGAATGGCACGACTTACCGCTTGATGTAGTCGGTTTAGACTGGCGTTTACCAATTGAAGAAGCACGTGCACGCGGCGTTCACAAGGCGGTACAAGGTAATATGGATCCTTCGTTCTTACTTGCGCCATGGTCTGTTATTGAAGAACATGTAAAAGGTATTTTAGATCAAGGGATGAAACAGCCGGGTTATATCTTTAACTTAGGTCACGGTGTATTCCCAGAAGTAAATCCAGATACATTAAAACGTTTAACTACATTTATTCATGAATACTCTAAAGGGCAGTTAGCGAAGTAAAGGAGAATTGCTGTATGAAAAAGAAAATTGGTTTGCTTGTAATGGCATACGGAACGCCATATAAAGAAGAAGATATTGAACGTTACTATACACATATTCGCAGAGGAAGAAAGCCAAGTCCTGAAATGCTAGAAGATTTAACAGAGCGTTACCGTGCAATTGGTGGTATTTCTCCTTTAGCTACTATTACATTAGAGCAAGCTAAGAAGTTAGAGAAGCGTTTAAATGAAGTACAAGATGAAGTCGAGTACCATATGTATCTTGGCTTAAAACATATTGAACCGTTCATTGAAGACGCGGTGAAAGATATGCATAACGACGGTATACAAGATGCAATCGCACTTGTTCTTGCGCCGCACTATTCTACGTTTAGCGTAAAATCATACGTTGGACGAGCACAAGAAGAAGCTGAGAAACTTGGAAACTTAACAATTCATGGCATCGATAGCTGGTATAAAGAACCGAAATTTATCCAGTACTGGGTTGATGCAGTGAAAGGTATATATAACGGTATGTCAGACGCAGAACGTGAAAAAGCAGTATTAATCGTATCAGCTCATAGCTTACCAGAAAAAATTATCGCAATGGGCGATCCATATCCAGATCAATTAAATGAAACAGCGGACTATATTGCAAGAGGCGCTGAAGTAGCAAACTATGCAGTAGGTTGGCAAAGTGCAGGAAACACACCAGATCCTTGGATTGGTCCCGACGTACAAGATTTAACGAGAGAACTAAATGAAAAGCACGGTTATACTTCATTCGTATATGCACCAGTTGGATTTGTTGCGGAACATTTAGAAGTTTTATATGACAACGACTTTGAGTGTAAAGTGGTAACGGATGAAATTGGCGCGAAATATTATCGTCCAGAAATGCCAAACGCATCGGACGCATTTATTGACTGCTTAACAGATGTTGTAGTAAAGAAAAAAGAATCTGTACTGTAAGAAGAAAGGGGGAGCCTGCTTGAGGAAAAAAGTTGTGATCATCGGCGGAGGCATCACTGGATTAACAGCAATGTATAACTTACAAAAAAATATTCATGAAAAAAACTTGCCGATTGATACATTACTGATAGAAGCATCGGGTAAACTTGGCGGAAAAATTCAAACCGTTCGAAAAGATGGATTTACAATTGAGCGCGGACCGGATTCTTTCTTAGCACGAAAAGAAAGTGCAGCTAGATTAGTGAAAGAATTAGGTCTTGGCGATGAACTTGTAAATAATGAGGCCGGTCAATCATTTATCCTCGTAAACAATCGGTTACATAAAATGCCGAATGGATCAATGATGGGAATTCCAACGCAAATTACGCCGTTTCTATTTTCCGGGCTGTTCTCCCCAATTGGGAAACTAAGAGCTGGTTTTGATCTATTAATGCCAAGATCAAAACCAGTATCTGACCAATCACTCGGGCACTTTTTCAGACATCGCCTCGGAAATGAAGTGGTTGAAAATTTAATAGAACCATTACTATCTGGTATTTATGCAGGGGATATTGATGAAATGAGCTTAATGTCAACATTCCCGCAAATGTATCAAATTGAGCAGAAACATCGCAGTATTTCACTCGGTATGCGTACGCTCGCTCCGAAAGAAGAGAAAGCTGAACCGAAAAAAGGAATCTTCCAAACAGTGAAAACAGGTTTAGAATCTATCGTAGAATCTCTCGAAGCAAAGATGCATGAAGGTACGATAATAAAGGGAACTCGCATTGAAAAAGTTGTAAAACAGGGTGATGGCTATACGATTACTCTTAGTAACGGAAAAGAAATAGAAGCGGACGCGGTCGTAGTGGCAAATTCACATAAAGTATTGCCATCTATGTTTGCACAGTACAAGCAGTTTCGTTTCTTTCGCAACATTCCGTCCACATCAGTTGCGAATGTAGCAATGGCTTTCCCGAAATCAGCCATTCAGCGAGATATTGATGGTACAGGATTTGTTGTCTCTCGAAATAGTGATTACACAATTACAGCATGTACGTGGACGCATAAAAAGTGGCCACATACAACGCCAAAAGGAAAAACGCTTCTTCGATGTTACGTTGGACGACCTGGTGATGAAGCAGTTGTAGAACAAACAGAAGAGGAACTCGTTCAGCTCGTACTAGAAGACTTACGAAAGACGATGGATATTACAGAGAATCCAGAGTTTACAGTCGTAAGCCGTTGGAAAGAAGCAATGCCCCAATATACAGTAGGCCATAACGAGCGAATGAAGAAACTCACAACATTTATGGAGAAAGAGTTGCCAGGTATATACTTGGCAGGTAGTTCTTACGCTGGTTCTGGTCTGCCGGACTGTATTGACCAAGGTGAGAAGGCTGCAAAACGTGTACTCTCTCATTTGGAGAAAGTAATGAATACGGAATTAATCGCACAATAAAGAGAAACGCCTTCAATCATATTGAAGGCGTTTTGTTACTTATTCACCAATAAACATATATAAGTTATTTGGCTTTATAACGGCATCTCCTGCATAAATAACCCATTCTGTTAAGTCATCAAAATCTAAATGATAACTATTTCCTTCACTCATATCTTCTATAAAATATGGTTCATTAATGAGTATTCCTTGAATAAAGTCTTCTGTAATATGTTGCATTTCAAACCACATATGCTCGCTTTTACCCTCTTCATAGGAAACGCCAAACTTAGCGAGAAAACGAAACTCCTCATTTGATTGTTCAATTTGAAAAATGTTGCTGAAATACCCGAAAGTATTTTTTGCATTGTAAGCCATACGAGCCGTTTCACTATTTGTTTTATAGAACATGAGCCCTGTAGCTTCCTCGTGTTCTTTGAAAAAGCTTTCGATACATTCTTCTGAAGTATCAAATTTGAACAAGAGAACAGATGGCGATTGATGGTATTCATCTCGGTCATCCATCCCGCCTAAGAATGTGTTTTGTGCATCTATTGGTTGTAGCTTCACTTCTTCATCCTCAATTGAAGATAATTGATCTATACTCGTTTTATGCCCAATATAAGATAAACCTTTTTCCCACGGCACAGCTACTGTATGTATAGAACCTTGCTGACTATGTGCGATAACGATAGGCTCATTCATAGGGACTTGTCCATTTTCAACGGCATTATTCGCAAATGTTTGAAAGAGGTCACCAATGCCATAGTAGGAAGGAATGCGATTTGGAATAATTAATTCTATTTCTGTTACGCCCGCTCTTAAAAGGCCATGTGTATGAAACCAATATTGCGTAGGCTCGCCTTCTTTATCGTCTTCATAAACGGAATGAATAACGTACAAGTCAGGAATGTCAGGTAATAATTCATTTTCAACGTGATATTCAATATAGCTTCTAGATATTACCTTCATTGCTGCACTTGAATCAATTACAAATAACAAATCTGGCGCAAGGTTCCATAAAAACTGTAACTGCTGGAAAAAGCAGTCCAGCACATCGCCTACAAATAGCGTACGGGTGAAAATTTCAGTACCATAAGCCGCATCTTCAAAAGTACGGTCTACGATTGTGGAATCTTGTCTATTGTATAGTTTGTATTCTTCTGGATCATCCGTTTCATCAATATGCAGTTCATACGGTATGACATTTTCATCCATATGTAACTCAACAATAAGGCTTGTCTCATCACTATAAACAACTTTTAACTCATCAACTTTAGTAGCGATAGTTTCTAGCCGTTGTTTTAACTGCTCAATTGTAATTCTAGTCGGTATAACAGCAATCATATCTGAAAAATGACGTTCTAATGTTCCATTCATAGCTGCGCGGTATGTTTCTGTCTGTACTTCCATCCAATCACTCCTATTCAAATGAATCCATTTTACATGCCAATGAAATATCGATATTTTCTGTTTTCTCTCTCTAACATTATAGAGTGCATTCGTAGAAAGTGTAAAATTATTATTTTGTATTATAGTTTGAAAACGAGTAAATTAGATTAATTTGTTGTAAAACTTGTCGAAATATCATTCTATATAACGAATCATTTGATATGATAGACATGCTGAGAAAATATGAAATAGGGAGAGGAAAATGGCTGTGAAGAAATTGTTAAGTATCTTTTTATCATTCATACTATTGCTTTCATTTACTGGAACTTTAGTACAAGCAGAAGAAACTACTTCTATGTCAGTAGAAAAAGCAATTCAAGTATTTAAGCAGCAAGGGAAAACGAAGGGGACAGTGGAAGGGTACATCGTCGGATATACGCAAAGTCCTTCGAAATACACGAAAGATCCGGCTAAGTTTGATGATACAAACGTAGCAATTGCTGATTCGCCAAATGAAACGAATCCAGACAAAATCATGCCTGTTCAGTTACCAAAAGGCGATGTGAGAGCGGCAGTAAACGTGAAAGATCATCCTGAAAATATCGGGAAGAAAGTTAGTTTAACAGGGACGCTTGAATTATATTTTAGTAGCCCAGGTTTAAAATCAGTAACAGCTCATAAGTTTCAAGGGGAAGAACAAAACCGTGTTAGTGATGTAGTAGCTTCACCGAATGGAGGAGAAGTTGCGAAAGGAACAGCAGTAACGTTAACAACGAATACAGAAGGAGCAACAATCTACTATACGTTAGATGGCTCTAACCCTACAAATAAAAGTGTTCGTTATAACGGACAAATTATCGTGAATGAAAATAGTGTGATTAAAGCAATTGCAGAGAAAGAAGGGCTTACTTCTTCAGCAATTTCAACATTTTCATTTGTTATCGTAAACAATGAACCAGTTCGTATTCATGATATTCAAGGAAAATCACATATTTCTCCTTACAACGGGAAGAAAGTATACAATGTGGAAGGCGTTGTAACAGCGCTTGATAAAAATGGTTTTTATATAGAAGATAATCAGCCAGATAATGATCCAGCTACTTCAGAAGGTATGTATGTGTACAAAAAGGATGCGAATGTAGCAGTAGGAGATCTTATTCAAGTTGATGGAGTAGTAGAAGAATATGTTGGACCTGGATATGCAGAAAGGTTTGACACAGACTTAACGACGACGGAAATTAAAGCGAGCCGCGTTGCTGTAATCGCAAAAGATCAAGTTTTACCAGCACCGATTGTACTTGGAGAAAACGGTGTGAAAATTCCTGATCAAATTATCGATAATGATGCATTTGGTTTATTTGATCCAAATGAAGATGCAATCGATTTTTATGAAAGTATAGAAGGTATGCGCGTTACGATGCCAACGCCAAAAATTATTGCACCTCAGAAAAACGGGAATTTATATGTAACAGTGAAAAATGGCGGAAATAAAGTCGTAACGAAATATGGCACACCTGTATTAGATGAAAATCAATTAAACCCAGAGCGTCTTTCTGTAAAAGTACCTCGTAATTATGTAGCAAAAGTAGGAGATACTTTCACTGGAGATATAACAGGAGTAGTCGGATATGATTACGGTGCGTTCCGCATTGCGCCAATAACGGAATTACCATCTGTAGTAGACGGTGGATTTAAGCAAATAGGAGCAAATATTCAGCCGCGTCTTGATAAGTTAACGGTTGCTACATATAATATTGAAAACTTCTCGGCGAATAAAAAAGAAACAACAGATGAAAAAGTAAAAGCGTTAGCGTATTCTATTAAATACAATTTAAAAATGCCGGATATTATCGGTGTAGAGGAAATGCAAGATAATAACGGAACGGTTAATGACGGTACAACAGATGCTTCGTTAAGCGCAAAACGTATCATTGATGCAGTGCTAGAAATTCGCGGGCCAAAGTATGAGTATGTAGAAATTGCTCCGAATAATAATTTAGACGGAGGAGCACCAGGCGCTAACATTCGCGTCGGTTTCTTCTATAACCCATCACGCGTGAAATTAGCAACAGTACCGAAGTTGCTTGATAAAAACGTTGTCCGTATTGGAGACGAAAATCCATTGTTTGAAAGTACACGTAAACCGCTTGCGGCAGAATTTACGTTCCAAGGACAAAATTTAGTTGTTGTTGCAAATCACTTAAACTCAAAAATAGGAGATGCAACACCATTTGGAAAAGTACAGCCGCTCGTATTAAAAAGTGAAGAAAAACGAGTTCAATTAGCACAAGAAGTCAATCATTTCGTACAAGGAATTCAGAAAAAGAACACGAATGCACCAGTTGTTGTGTTAGGGGATATGAACGATTTTGAGTTTGCTAAACCACTAAAAGCACTAGAAGGAACAATCTTGAAAAATATGTTAAATACAGTGCCGAAAGAAAATCGCTACACGTATATTCATGAAGGAAATGCACAAGTGCTAGATCATATTTTAGTAACAAACAACATCGCACCGCACACAATCGTAGATCCAGTACACTTAAACACAAACATTATGAAAGAGCACGGACGTGTAAGTGATCACGACCCAGTACTTGCTCAAATTGATTTGAAGAAGGCATCTTAAAGTAGGGGAACGCTTAGGTAACTAAGCGTTCTTTTATTTGATAAAAATAGATAAGGATAGTGTATAAGCGATTTTTTAGAATGATATAGATTGGTCTTCTGCAGTTTTATGGTAAAATTGGTTGAATATTTAGTTTTTAAGGAGGGTCAATGATGCAAGCACAACTAAATGGAAAATTAATAAATCAGCTTGCAATTTTTTTTAGTACAATCGTCATGCTTCAATTTGTAGCGGAGGTAATAGGACTTACGCAAAATTTAGATATTACATATAACTTAATACATACAGCAGCATCTTATATAACGTTTAGTTTAGCAGTTATTTTTACTTTAATTGGCGCAAGGAGAGAATTAAGTAAATATGCAATTATTTCATTATGTTTAGTTGTAGGTATTAAAGCGATTTATTTTGTAGGGGTCGTTATTTTATGGGGATTGGCTGGCACGCCATAAAAGGATAGTAAATAAACCTCTAATTTTCAAGATAGTAAGGAAATTAGAGGTTTATTATACTTGAAATGATTTTCTACACCGATCTCTTCTTTGCAATCTTCTTCTATATTTTTTTCTATCCCGCTTTACCCCTCGTATATACATAAGTAAGCTAACGAAAAGAAAGAAAGCACATTGCACCGTTAAAATGTACGGTGACATTCCATCCAATGGTTGTTTTGGATCATATAAATGAATTGGTGCTCCGCCTATTGTAGGGAAGACGGTATTTAGCAGGACGTAAGGGATGGAGGTAGCTGCAAATGGAAATAGAAGCGACATATAATCTTTTTGTGACCATGCAGATGCAGCAAGTCCTAAAAGAGCCATTAAACCTGCAAATAAAAAGTTAATTCCAATATATACAGTAATGTAAATAATGGGAGAAGCCTCATATAAGTTTGCAAACATCCCATTAACATTTATGATGCCTGAACCAGCCGGCGTTTCTCCGTCTGGAATGGTTAATTTGCAAAATAATAAAGATAAGATAAATGGAAGCGTATAAAGAAGTCCGCCGCAAAAGAATGTAACAATATATTTCGTTATTGAATAAGAAAATAAATTAATTCCTTTACTTACAAACTGTTTAAAGCCATCAGATTTATCCGAGTTGTAACTTGTACTAAAGGGAAGGCTCGCAATAATTGGCATTAATAATAAATAAACATCCATTTCATTGTCACGAAATCCAATCCATTTTATATCTGTTGATATAGGTCCGCTTGCAGCGTCCCCTAAATAACGAATGACATAATAATAATGATAAATACAAATAAGAACGAATCCACTAAACATAATAATTAAAGAAACACGATTACAAAAAGCTTGCTTTATATTTAAACGAAGTGCACGCATCATGACTGAAAAAGCCCCCACTGATTATTAGTCTTCACCAATCGGACTTTTATGGACAGCCCGATCCCCACCTAAATTCTTTGCTTTCGCTGAATTTTGAGGTAGGGTCTTACTGCCCGTTAAAGTCGGATAAACTTGTCTATTTTCTATATTACTATTAAATGTAAAGATTTTCTTGTTTTTTTATTTGATTATTTAAAAAAAGAGAAATTTGTTGTTGGGAAGTAAGGTTTAGCTGTATATCTCAAGAACACCTTTTCCTTTTCTCTTTTCTTCTGATAAACTATGGACAGTATGATACAATTTGACTGGAATTTTTTATACTGGAAATAATAAAAAAGAGAACTTGTATAGAATGTAAGCGTGTGGTAATATCAAAGATGTACTAATTGACTATATTATCCAATTGGTCATTTTTGGAGGTGACGATGTGGCGATAGATCGAAAACGTTCTATTATTGAGGCTGCAACAAAGTCTTTTTCAGCATTCGGTTATAAAGCAACAACGATGGATCAAGTAGCGAAGTTAGCGAATGTAGGAAAAGGGACGATTTATACTTTTTTCAAAAATAAAGAAGAGCTATTTGGCGAGATTATTTCTAATTTAATTACAGAAATGAAGCAAGTTGCAGAAAATGCAATTCGTTCAGATGTTTCATTTTTTGAAAATGTACATAGAGCATTATATAGCATATTAGAATTCAGAAAAGAACATCAGCTCATGATTAAGTTAATTCAAGAAGAGCGCGATATGGGAACGAAAGAAGTACAAGAAGTGATGCAACAAGTAGATGTGGAAATCGTTTCTGTCATTCAATCCTATTTAAAGATTGCGATTGATAAAGGTGAAATTAGCAAATGTGATCCAGAAATTACAGCATTTATTATGCTTCGCTTATATGTATCGCTTATTTTTGATTGGGAAAAAAATCATGAACCGCTAGAAAAAGAGGAAATTGCAGAATTATTTGAATTTTATTTATTAAAAGGATTGTCAAACTAAGATAATCCTTTTATTATTATAAAAAAGTGACCGATTGAACAAGGTGGTCATATATTTAATTTAGGAGGGATAATAGAAATATTCACTTCATAGTAAGGAACAGTTGCATAGTATAAATTCGGGGATAAGGCATATGTATGAATCAGTATAGCCTTTTTGTTTGGGTAAAAGTGACCAATTGAACAATATGGTCATTTTGAAAAGGGGGAGAAATGATGAAAGGAAATCAGTTACTTCGTAAAGAGTTCACACAAATTATAAAAAGTAAAAAAATATTAATTCCAATTATCGCGGTTCTATTCGTACCAATTTTATATGCAGGTATGTTTTTATGGGCCTTTTGGGATCCATATAAACAGTTAGATGATTTACCAGTTGCGGTAGTCAATTTAGATAAAGGTGCAGTATTTGACGGAAAACCAATTGAGGTCGGAAAAGGGCTTGTTGATAATTTAAAAGATAATACCAGTTTTAAATGGGAATTTGTAAGTGAAAAAGAAGCGAAAAAAGGAATGGAAGGCAGAAAGTATTACATGTTAGTACGCATTCCAGATGACTTCTCAAGTAACGCTACAACGTTATTAAAAGACGATCCGAAGCCATTAAACTTAGAATACATTCCAAACGAAAGCTTAAACTTCTTATCTTCCCAAATTGGCGGAACAGCCATTGAAAAAATTAAAGGTGAAGTAGCAAGTACGTTAACGAAAACATATGCAGAGAAAATGTTTGATTCCATTCAAGACGTCTCAAAAGGACTAGCAGATGGGGCGGAAGGTGCAAGTAAACTACATGACGGATCAAATGAGCTGCATGATGGTTCAAGTAAAGTGACGGATGGACTTCATACACTTCAAGGGAAGTCTGGGGAGATGAAGGATGGAGTTCAGAAATTAGCAGATGGATCTAATAAGTTACAAGATGGATCCGGAAAAGTGACAGCAGGTTTAAATACGTTAAATAGCAAAACGGGTGAGATGCAGGTAGGTATAGGGAAATTACAGGATGGCTCTCAGAAAATAACAGTAGGTTTGAATACGTTAAATAGCAAAACGGGTGAGATGCAGGTAGGTATAGAGAAATTACAAGATGGCTCTCAGAAAGTAACAGCAGGTTTGAATACGTTAAATGGAAAAACGGATGAAATGAAAAAAGGAATTGACGAATTACGTGATGGATCTGAGCAAGTGACTGGTGGTTTGAACAAATTGGTAAGTAAATCTGGCGAATTAAAAGCAGGAACAACCGATCTATCAAATGGTATGGGAAAAGTTGTTGAGGGACAAAGCCAATTAGAGAAATGGTCTCAAGGGATTCAAAAGGGATTGCAGGAGTTAAATAGTAACGTACAAAACTCTATTGCAGGTTTAGAGGAAATGCAGTCAAAAGCTCCTTCTACATTAAATAAGGTAAATGAGAAAATAAATGAGGCTGGAGAAAAAGTAAATCAGTTAAATGAATTCACGCAATCAACAGCAGAGGATGCACAAACTGCAGCGCAAGATGTAGCAAATTTGCAAAAGCAAATCGAGAGTTTACCAAAAGAATATCAAGATCAGTTGCAACCCTTTATAACAAGTGCGGCAAAAAGTACAGCGACAGTGCAACAAAAAGCTGTTGGAGTTGCAGGTGGAACAAATAAATTAAATGCAGAAGTAAAACAATTAAAAGGTGAAATACAACAAACGACAAGTGGAGTACAAAGCGAATTACCAAATCCAAAACGGGTGAAAGCTTTAACGGAGGGTATTGAGAAACTAACGAATGAACAAGCGAAATTTGTTAGTACGTTTCAGGATTTTGGTGAAGGGTTAGGAGATACAAAAAGAGGTGCTGATAAATTAAAAGAGGGATCAGTTCAATTAATTGATGGCGCAACTCAATTACAAAGTGGATCTGGAAAAGTGACAATAGGATTAGGGGAATTATCTGTAGGAGCAAACCAAATGACAGGTGGTGTAACTCAATTAGTAGATGGCTCTGGTCAAGTGACAGGCGGTTTAGGCGAATTATCTACAGGAGCAAACCAAATGGCAGGTGGTGTAAATCAACTAGCAGATGGCTCAAGCCAAGTAACAGGCGGTTTAGGTACATTATCTGTAGGAGCAAACCAAATGGCAGGTGGTGTAAATCAACTAGCAGATGGCTCTGGTCAAGTAACAACTGGCATAGGTACGCTAAATGGTGGTCTAAATAAAATGTCAACCGGCTCAACCCAGCTAATCGACGGCGTTAATAAACTAGCAGACGGTTCCGGGAAAGTAACGGATGGCCTTGTAAAAGTAAACGACGGTTCAGGTGAACTTGCTGAGAAACTTGGCGAAGGGGCAGAGAAAACTGGTGAAGTAAAAGGAACGGATAAAACGTATGATATGTTTGCAAGTCCTGTAAAAGTGAAGACGGAGAAAATGGCGGAAGTTCCAAACTACGGAACTGGATTTACACCGTATTTCTTATCACTCGGTTTATTTGTTGGGGCATTACTATTATCAATCGTATATCCATTACGTGATACAGTGGGCGTTCCAAAATCAGGATTTAGCTGGTTTATTAGTAAGTTCGGCGTATTACTATCAGTCGGTATTATTCAAGCAGTAGTAGCTGATGTTATATTACTGTTTGGATTAGGTGTAGAAGTACAAAGTATTCCTTATTTCATACTCTTTAGCATTGTTACAAGTTTAGCGTTTATCGCATTAATTCAATGTTTAGTAACAGCATTCGGTGATGCAGGGCGTTTCATCGCCATCATCACATTAATTATTCAGCTTACAACAAGTGCTGGAACATTCCCACTAGAATTGATTCCGAAGTTTTTACAACCATTCAATGCTTGGCTACCGATGACATACTCTGTATCAGGGCTGAAAGCAGTCGTATCAAGCGGAGACTTTAACTTCATGTGGCAAAACATAGGAATACTCATGATCTTTATCGTGGTGTTATCACTTGGAACAATTGCTTCATTAACTTGGATGCACAAACGACAGTTTAAAAATATTGCTGAAAATCAATCGGTTGAAGCGTAGAAAAAAGCACCTTTTTGGTGCTTTTTTATTGTAATGCAGGGCATCTTTTTTGTAGTTCGGATATGAATCTGTCTAAAAACTATAGAAACGAAAGAAAAGGAATTACAACAATTTAAAGAGAAAACTAGAATAGAGGAGCTGATATGATGAAAGGAAAGCTTACTTATTATTTTATCTTAAATCCGCTAATCATCTTTCTTGTTTACGCCCTTTCACCTATCTTGTTTCATAAAGAAAAATATATAAATATGAAAGATGCACTAGGAATACTTGTAGTTTACTATGTGCTTATTAGCGGGTATTACTTTATGGATGTTGTAAGTAAAAGAATGAAGAAAAACGGTAAAGAAAAATAAAGAGTTTTATTACATAAAAACCGATGGAGGATAACAACATGACCGAAAATGAAATCAAATTCAGAGATACAACCATTCGTAATTTTTTCGATAAAGAGGACCGCCTAAAATCGATTCCAGGTCAAAAGAAGAAAAAACTAGTATTGTTAGAGTATTTAATTAGCAAGTTAAATGCGGAGAATCAGTATACGGAAAAAGAAATCAATGCATTCATCAAACAATATCATGACGATTTTTGTACGATTAGACGCGAGTTTATTGTGCAGGGGTTTATGGACAGAGAGGATAATATGTACCGTATAAATGGGAGAGAAATGTGGACGAAGTGGGAGGAGTTAAAATAAAAAGCTCTGTTATGGAAAACAGAGCTTTTTATTATTTATTCGGATGTAAAATTTTAAAATCGTAGGCGTAAATGGATTTACCACCTTTAACAGATGTAATAATTTGATCCATATCTTTAATTTTAGTAGTTTTAATTTTTTTACCGGTTGTTAGAGAGTATGTTTCTATAGAATATTTATGTTCTTGCTTTTCATTATAACGTAATACATATAATTGATCGTTTTCAAAATATGTTTGTTCATTATATCTAACGCCATCCGTTACATGGTAATCAATTTTGAATTTAGGATTGACTGCATTTGTTTCGGTATTAAAAGTTATGACCTCACCTAGTCCATTTATAAAAAATAATTCATTGTTATGTAGATAAGCGGAATTATTTTTTGTAAATGGTATGGAAGCTGTGGAATTCTCCTCGGAAGAAAGTAAAATTAAATCTTGTTTTAATGATTTTTTATCAATGCGTAATAAATATACTTTGCCTTTAATGGAGTTATCGTTCTCAATTAAAATCGTATAATAAAAATTTGAGTCACTTAAAATAGATGAGTAACTAGAATACGACATGTTTTTATTAAGATTAATTGTTGTAACATCTTCAAGGTGCATAGTTGAATCATTAAATAGTAATTTTTTTAAACTATGCTCATTTTTATCTATATCTTGAGTTAAGACTAAGACTTCATCTGTATTGACGCCAGAGCTAATAAGATAATGAGGAATATTTCCTTTATGAATCTGTTTTTGATTACCAAAAATTACATTCGAATCATAATTTCCAGTAGATGAGTTACTACCTGAATTGTAAATGTTAACAAATAAGCCTTGTTTTTTTAAATATATCCTTTGATCTCCTGTATGTTGGTATTTCATTTTAAAATTTTTAAAATCATCTCCAATAAATTTAATATTATCTTTACTTTCTAGTACGATTTCTTTTTTGTTATCAGATACACCTATTCCTCCGAGTTCTAAACCATTCATTTTATATCCATGTGCTTTTGCATTTTTATCGATGAATATCGCATAACTAATCCCGTTGCCATCCATATCTTGATCGGCAGTCGAAGAGAGATATATAACAGCTTGTTTATCTTTCAAAAAATCTTTTTTCTCAATATCTTCTTCAGATATTGAATTTACATTATTGTTTTTAAAGAAGAAAAAGTAGATGAGTGCTACAATTAAAATTATGCTTAGAATAAGAACAATTATTTTTTTCACTGTTATGAGCTCCTTTTATAAGAAGAAGTGCAACAAATATAGTTGTTGCACTTTTTCTTCAGTATTAAATATTACGAATTGTTGAGGTTTGTTTTGCGTCACGAACATCCCGTGGATATACACCAGCACCGCCATCTTTATCTAAATCTAGTCCGCCATGAAGTTGATAAGCAGACCAAATTAGTTTAGAACAGTTTTTAGCCCCATAATGTGTTGTACTTCTATTTGTAGCAAAATTATAAGAATATGAATCTTTACCTACACGATCTTTTGCCCACCATGCCGCATCATTTTTGTTTTGCCAAGATGTATTTACGGATTTTACTACCGCATCTCCTTTATCTACTTTACGGGATGTAGTACTAATTGTACGAACGCCATCACCTGGTACAGATTCTACAATTGTATTTGAACTATAATACATACCAACATGTCCATGATTTAAGTATGCAGTGTATGAACCAGTATAGAAGAAATCCCCCATATTGCTGTTCCCAACTGAAACTGTACCACCACTAGCTCCTAAAGTATTCATTTTTTTACTTGCTTCTTTTTTGCCTTGTTCTTCATCTGCTTTTAGCACTTTATAAATCTGTTCAGAAACAGCTTCTTTTGTATTCCCAGTGTTGTTTGCTAATTCATTAATACTAGATATTAGCTCTTGTGTACTTACATCGGGCTGCATTTTTTTGATTTCATTTAAGTAAGGTAAATCATCACTTTTTGCCAGAGAAGCAGTAGGTACAATCACAGTAGAAGCTAGTAACCCCATTGTTAATGTTAATGCATGTAGCTTTTTCATAATCCATCCCCTTTGTGCAATTTATTTTTTCTGGGAATTTTACCTGTATTTTATCTAAATGGTAAAATTATCCTTAATGATAAGTGATAGTTTTATAGCCGTAAATCGTATTTTAGTAATTAATTGTTGAGAAAGTTTGGCTTGTAATAGGTTTGAAAAATAAGGTTATTATGTTTTTAAGTGTAGATAAATTATATGGAAATGTATAATACAGTTTGTGTGAATATTTGTCTAAGGAATAAAAGGAGGGAATGATTATGGCGGGCTTTATAAAAATTATTCTTTAGTCGTACCATTTGTTATAATACGTGATATTCGTAATTTGTTATATTCCCTACGTTTTTTTGTTGAGAAATAAAAATAGTACTTTATTTGAACTTTCACTTTCAGTAATGTATATAATTGTCTCAATTCAGTTTTTCAACGAGGGTTCTTACAAAGTAGTAGTTTACTTTGTATAGTTCCATTTTAATAGTCATGATTAAAAAGATGGCCAGGTAAATATCTGAGCCATCTTTAAAACATTTTATTCTTCCTCCCACTATATTGGTGGGAGGATTCCATTTTCCCTTTATGAGAAATTATGAAATTGCGTTCTCTAATCGCTCTTTCTGACGAAGATGATGTGCAAAATGCATAGAAATAAGTTGAAACCATTCTGCTGCATGTAAGTAACCAAGCCCAGGATGTTCGACTTTACAATCACTTGGGATAGAAGAAAGTGTTGGCTCAATGTCTTTAACAATTGTAATTAATTCTAGAAGCTGTTTCTGTATGTCTTCTTTATTAGAGGGATTTTCAGGTGTATATCCAGGATGATTTGGTACTTTGATTTGTATATCCGGGAAAGCACCAAGTTTATATACTTTTTCACCCATGTCCGTTTTCTTGTTAGTTGCTGATGGTGTTTCAGTTTTACATTTCGCAATTGCATCTAACTGCATATATGTAGAGGCAATTAAATGACTATACATTTGACCGAGGGACCATTCTTCGCTAGACGGCTTCGTCCTAAATTGTTCTATAGAGTACCTTTCTAATTCCTCTATGTAATACGTTGCTAATTCCTCAAATTTCTTCATATTGTTAACCCCTTTTTATAAAAATGTATTTGCTAATACCTAATATAAAGGATGGCTACTGACAACATTATGTCAGTAGTGAAATTAAAGTTTTAACATTTTTTTTGCTTCATCACGGATTTTCTCAGAAAGAATTTTTGGCTCAAGTACTTGCACTTGGCTCCCCCAGCTAAATACCCATTGAAATACTTCGTCTATGTTTCTTGATTTCAAAAAAACGTAAAAACTGTTATCTCTATGCTCGTATGAATCTATAAAAAAGTAGCGGGACTCAATAATCTTATGTGCAATATGAGATGGAAACAATAAATGAACCGTAACAGTCCGATTGCTTTCAGGTTTATAGTTTTGTAAAGAAAAATCTTTCGGCTTTGTAAAGAATTCTTGTTCTTGCTGTAATGTATCCATTCGATCTAAACGAAAATTGCGTATTTGTTTTCGAAGTAAACAGTGGGCAACGATGTACCAAATTCCTGAAATATTGACTAAGCCATAAGGATGAACGGTCCGCTTTATTTTTGTAGTTTCTCTCGGTTTCCGATAAGAAAAAGAGATAGCTTGTTCTTTTTGAATAGATTCTTGCAATAGAAGAAGTTGATTTTCTAGTTTTTCTTGTTCAGATTGCTGATGTGAAAATATAGGAGAAAGGAAACGAAAAGTTTCTCGTAATTCCTGGGCTTTCTTTTGTTGATCAGCAGGGAGAACAATTTCAAGTTTCTCTTTTGCTGATCGTGCATGTACAGAAAAAGAAGAAGTGAAAGTTTTCTCGATATAATCACCGCCTAGTAAAAGAGTAACAGCCTCTTCAGGCGTAAGCTGAATGGGGGGCAAGAAATAACCATCCATTAATGAATAACCGTGACCAGGCATTGAATAAATAGGAACACCCGATTCGTTAAGTGCATCCATATCTCGATAAATCGTTCTTATACTTGTCTCAAATTTTTCCGCTAAAAGCTTTGTGCTGTAACAGTTTGTCTTCTTTGTAATTCAATTAATATAGCTAATAAACGATCGGTCCGATTCATGAAATATCTCCTTTTATCTTTAATAAATATGCCTCCTGTAAACTTCTAAAAGTAATATAAAATCCCCTCCCATTAACATACTTTTCCCTATGTATAATATTAATATAGTAAAATCATAAGAAGCCGTATTGCAGTTTCCAATAATATACTATATAATCAATTTAAGAAAACGTTTTCATGCAAAGGGGGAGAATTTCGTGTCGACTATAGAGGACGTGGCGAAATTAGCGGGGTTATCAAGGACAACGGTTTCTAGGGTGATTAATAATCATCCATATGTTTCAGATGAGAAGAAAAAAAGGGTTCAATTAGCAATGAAGCATTTAGGCTTCGTTCCTAATTCTGCGGCGAGAAGGCTTCGTAAACAAAAAACGGAAACAATTGCGGTGCTAGTTCCAAGGATTACAAATCCTTTCTTCAGTAGATTTATTGAAGCAATCGAGATTGCTGCTTCTGAACATAAATATAAACTGATTATTTGTCAAACAAGATATTTACCGGAAAAAGAGATGGAGTATTTACAATTATTATCTACGAAACAAGTAGATGGGATTATTCTATGTTCACTAGAAAATCCGTGGGAAGATGTAGAGCCATACTTACAACACGGTCCAATCGTGTTATGTAATGAATATATTGAGGAAGCAAATATTCCAACAGTGAAGTTTGATCATGCGCAAGGAGCATACATAGCTGCTAAGCATGTGTTAGAACAAGGATATCGTAATCTTATTTTTTGCCGTGGTAACGAAACCAAAGTGGTTAGCCAACAGCGAAAAATGGGCTTTTTACGTGCAATAACGGAGAAGAGCCGCCAAGTAGAAGCGATTGATTTTCTTGAAAACGCTTTCTCTTGGGAAGATGGAAAACGAATATTCCATGAAGTATTAAAGGACAAAAAAAATCCTACCGCGATTTTGGCAGGAGGCGATGAGGTAGCAGCTGGAATTATTTCAGAGGCGAAACGCCATGACTGGAGCATTCCAGATGATCTCGCTGTTATCGGTTTTGATAATCAAATTTTATCACAGATTACAGAGCCAGGTATTACGACAATTGAACAGCCAATCGATGAGATGGCCCGAAAAGTTGTCGACCTGATGATGGATAAAATCCATACGAAAAATTATCGAAAAAAAGAATTGTATGAGTTTGAACTGGAGCTCTTGGTGAAAGGTTCAACGATGAAGGATACGATGTTATTAGCCTAGTAGACTATGTCTGCTAGGTTTTTTTCTGTTCACAAACTACTATTCTTCGTGAACGCAGTCATCACATTTGTTATGGTATGCTTCGTGTTGCTCATCAATTTCTTTCCCACAGTGCGCACAAGTTTTCGTCGGTAAATTTCTGAAAAACTCCATTGGTTGATCGATCATGTCAATCCCTCCATTTCCATTTCTTACTATCATTGTATTAGTACAAAAAACAAAAGTCAACAACTGTTTTATAACAAAATTGAAAATTAATGAAAAAGTTTAGGAAATGGATTATAGTTAACAATGTAGAATGTAAGTGAAACATGCATTTCTACTCGGTTTTAGAAAGGATGGATACATATGAAAATGACTGTTGTCGGCTTTTGGGGCGGCTTTCCAGAAGCGGGAGAAGCAACGTCGGGGTATTTGTTTGAACACGATGGTTTTCGTTTACTTGTAGACTGTGGTAGTGGTGTACTAGCACAGCTTCAAAAATATATAACACCATCTGATATAGATGCAGTTGTACTTTCGCACTATCATCACGATCATGTTGCAGACATTGGGGTATTGCAATATGCGAGACTAATTACGAGTGCGACAAAGGGACAACTACCGGAACTACCAATATACGGTCATACGTTTGATGAGAGTGGATTCCAGTCTTTAACGCATGAACCGCATACGAAAGGAATCGCGTACAATCCAGAAGAAACACTTCAAGTTGGACCGTTCTCGATTTCATTCTTAAAAACTGTTCATCCTGTTACATGCTTTGCGATGCGTATTACAGCAGGTAATGACGCTGTAGTATATAGCGCAGATTCCAGTTATATTCCTGAATTTATTCCATTCACGAAAGATGCTGATCTTTTCATTTGTGAGTGTAATATGTATGCACATCAAGAGGCTGCAAAAGCAGGGCATATGAATAGTACAGAAGTAGCAAGTATTGCGAAAGATGCGAATGTAAAAGAACTTTTATTAACGCACTTACCGCATACAGGCAATCCAGCTGATTTAGTAACAGAAGCAAAACAAATTTTCAGTGGCCATATTACGCTAGCGCATAGTGGCTACGTATGGAACTCATGAGGTGATACGATGTTATTTATTGATAATAAAGGGATTACAGATCCTAGAATAAACTTAGCGATTGAAGAATATTGTGTGAAGAATTTAGATATTAACGAAACATATTTACTGTTCTACATTAATGAACCTTCGATTATCATTGGTAAAAACCAAAACACAGTAGAAGAAATTAATGCAGATTACGTAAAAGAAAAAGGTATTCATGTCGTTCGTCGTCTATCAGGCGGAGGCGCAGTATATCATGATTTAGGAAACTTAAACTTCAGTTTTATTACGAAAGATGATGGAGACAGTTTCAGCAACTTCAAAAAATTCACAGAGCCTGTAACGAAAGCGCTTGGTAAATTAGGCGTAAATGCAGAACTAAGTGGTCGTAACGACATTTTAGCTGAAGGCAGAAAAATTTCAGGTAACGCGCAGTTCTCAACGAAAGGTCGTATGTTCAGTCACGGTACGTTACTATTTGACTCTGAAATCGATCACGTCGTATCAGCACTGAAAGTAAAAATGGATAAGATCCAATCCAAAGGAATTAAATCAATCCGTAGCCGCGTTGCGAACATTACAGAGTTCCTAAACGAAGAAATGACGACAGAAGAGTTTAGACAACTTCTTCTAGAAACAATTTTCGAAGGAGAAACAGAAATTCCAACGTATGAATTAACAGAAGAGGATTGGAAAGAAATCCACAAACTTTCTGAAGAGCGCTACCGCAATTGGGACTGGAACTACGGAAAATCTCCGAAGTTCAACTTACAACATTCACACCGCTTCCCAGTTGGACAAGTTGACGTTCGTCTTGAAGTGAAAAAAGGAACAGTAACAGAATGTAAAATTTACGGTGACTTCTTCGGTTCACTAGATGTGCATGATATTGAAGAACGTCTAACAGGCGTACAATTTGATAAAGATGCATTCACTGCAGCTTTAGAAGGCGTAGATATCGCACGTTACTTCGGTAATATTACAACAGAAGATTTCTTACATTTGTTCTTCTAAAAATAAGGGAGGCTACCGTAACTGGCAGCCTCTTTCTTTTTGCGTAGATTGTCACGTTTTGTCGGTAAGTCGATATATTTTAAAAATCGCTGATATATTCCGGGTTACGACCGATATATTTAGAAAATCGCTGATATATCTGAAAAATCGCCGATATAATTTTATATACGATAAAATCACAGGACATCTGCCTCTTATAAAAGAATATACATATTCAAAAGGAGGCGGATCGAAATGAAAAGAGTAATGTATGTTGTATTATTGCTCAGCTTCGTTATTGGAATAGCAGCTTGTAACGATGAAACTTCCTCAAGTCGCATACTTTTATCGATCGGAAAACCAGCGAAAGATAATGTTATATATTTTACGCATACAGATAACAGACGAAAGATACAGGAAATACAAGACATGTTTCAAAATAAGAAGTGGAAAAGAAATGAAACATTCAGCACTGTTAATAAGACACCAGATGTCGTCTTTTCAATAGATGAAGACAATGCAGGGTTACCGGCACTATATGTTACGGTGTATTTTCATGAAGATGGAGCGGACGCGATTAACTTGTTTGGAGAGCATACGACGTTAAATAAAGAGGAACTTACTAAACTTAGAGAAAAGATGAGTGCATATTATCCTAAAATGATTTTTGGTTTAGTTTCATAAATTACTTGCAAATAAAATTCCCTTATCCTTCCAAAGTAAATGAAGAGGAGGTGATCTGTTTATATGCAGTTAATGGAATAACACTTGCCACTTTAATTTTCTTTTAATATAATTAATTTAGAATTTTTAAATATTCTAAATTTTATAAAGGTGGGGTTTGTGTGAATCTCGTTCAATCTTTGGCTGAAACGGCGAAAAAGAAGGGGGATAAACCGGCTTATATATTTATGGATCAGTCGGTCTCATATGACCAATTAAACAAAATGGTCACAAGGTTTTCTAGCAATTTAGCAGAAATGGGCATTGGAAAAGGGGACAATGTTGCATTAGTTGTTGGAAATTCACCACATTTTTTGGTCGGTTTATACGGAACAATGAAAGCGGGAGCAACTGTTATTCCAGTTAATCCAATTTATACAGCAGACGAAATGCATTACATTTTACAAAATGGAGATGTAAAAACAATTATCGTACTCGACGTCCTTCTACCTGTTATACAATCTCTTACAACAAGACTTCCTTCACTTGAAAACATCATCATATGCGAAACCTCATCAGATTTTAACCATACAGAAACCGAAAAAATGAAAACGTTTACTATAATGATAGGGGCTGGAGATGTAACTTACGAAGGCCCAGAACTAGATGAAGAAGATGTAGCGGTTATTTTATACACTTCGGGCACAACTGGAAAACCGAAAGGCGCTATGTTAACGCATAAAAATTTATATAGTAATGCGAGCGATGTGGCGTCGTATTTACAATATACGGCTGATGATCGCGTCGTTGCGGCACTGCCAATGTTCCACGTATTCTGTTTAACAGTGGCGGTCAATGCACCGATTGTGAACGGGGCAACGATTTTAATGTTACCGAAATTTAGCCCGAAAGAAGTATTCCGTATTTGCCGCACGTACGAACCGACAATTTTTGCCGGTGTACCGACGATGTACAATTACTTATATTTATTCGAAGAAGCGAGCGCAGAAGATGTGAAGACGCTTCGTCTTTGTATTTCAGGTGGTGCTTCAATGCCTGTTGCTCTTCTGCAAAACTTTGAACAACGTTTTGACGTTATCGTTTCAGAAGGATACGGTTTATCAGAAGCATCACCAGTTACTTGTTTTAATCCACTAGATCGTCCGCGTAAGCCAGGGTCAATCGGTACAAATATTTGGCATGTAGAAAATAAAATTGTAAATGAACTTGGAGAAGAAGTACCTGTTGGTGCAGTTGGGGAATTAATTGTTCGCGGGCCTAACGTTATGAAAGGATATTATAACGCACCAGAAGATACAGCTGCGACATTAAAGGACGGCTGGTTGTATACAGGAGACTTAGCGAAAATGGATGAAGAAGGTTACTTCTATATCGTTGATCGCAAAAAGGATATCGTCTTAGTTGGCGGCTATAACGTATATCCTCGTGAAGTAGAGGAAGTATTGTACATGCACGAATCAGTGGCGGAAGTTGTCGTAATCGGTGTTCCTGATGAAAACTTAGGAGAAGCAGTGCGAGCGTACGTCGTTCTGAAACAAACGAACGTAACAGAAGAAGAACTGATGCATTACTGCACATTACATTTAGCAAAATATAAAGTACCAAAGAGTATTGAATTTTTAACAGAACTGCCGAAGAATACGACAGGCAAGTTGCTGAGAAGAGCTTTGAGAGAAAGAGCGATGCAAGTTTAAATATAGGGGCAACCATCTTTATGAAGATGGTTGCCTTTCTATTTTTTAGCATTGGTTAAGCTATGGTGCCATATATTTAAACCGTAATATGACTAATAAGGAGGAGATATAAGTGGAACAGAAGGAATTACGTTTACGGCGAGTGCAGTATCTTATTTGTGACATTATGGATGAAATGAATGCGGAAAGTGAGAAGAAAAACTTAGAGATTTTGCAGCAAGTCATTGATCACCTTTCAGGAGCGATAGGTGATTTAGTTGATCCATCAAGCTCGTATTCTATCGATTATTTAGAACGAAAAGTTCATACAGCGCATTATTTACTTTTTAAAAATGAGCGGAAAGCGTACTTATGTAGGAAATAATAGTATTATTTTTATTTGACATTGATAATCATTATCAATATGATAGTTGTGTTAAGTATATTTATATAAAGGGAGATGTCATATTGATAATGATTAAGAAAAAATATATGAATGCATTTGTTATAGCAGCAACGTTAGTAGTTCCATTTAGCGGTATGATGGCACCGATTGCGAAAGCAGAAGCGGTAGTAGAAATGAAAGCAGCTAGCAAATTAGCAGATGGTACGTATGACGTTATTTTAAAGACTTATAAAGATCAAACGAATGATACATCAGTTGCTTCTACATATTTAAAAAATGCAAAAGTAACCATTCAAGGTGATAAAAAAATCGTTACGTTAACAGTTCAAGATAGTAGCTATTTCCAGTATCTTAGAGTAGAAGATCCGAAAAAATTAGGGACATTCCATGATGTAAAAGTAATTTCCGAAGATAAAGCAAATAACGGTACGAAAGTTGTTCAATTTGAAATTGATGAGTTTTCGAAAAAATATAATATGCAAATGCATATATTAATTCCAGCAATTAAATATGATCATACATATCAAGTACAGTTTGAAATCGATGCGAGTGCAATTGAACAGAAGCCTAAATTCTCTGACGTACCAGCATGGGCACAAGAATCAGTTCAATATTTAGTAGATAAAGAAGCAGTACACGGTAAGCCAGATGGTACGTTTGCACCAGCTGAAAATATTGATCGTAGTTCCGCTGCAAAAATAGTAGCAACTGTTTTAGGATTAGAAATTCAGAAAGATGCAAAGCCATCATTCCTTGATGCACAAAATCACTGGGCAACGCCGTATATTGCTGCTGTTGAAAAAGCAGGTATTGTAAAAGGTGATGAGAGGGGAAACTTTAATCCGAGCGGGTTAATTAACCGTGCATCAATGGCTTCAATGTTAGTAAATGCATATAAATTAGAAAGAAATGAAAATATAAAACTACCGAAAGAATTTGCTGACTTAAACAATCATTGGGGTGCGAAGTATGCCAATATTTTAATCCAAGAAAAGATTTCAATTGGAACAGATAATGGCTGGGCTCCAAATAAAGCGGTAAGTCGTGCGGAAGCAGCACAATTTATTGCGAAGGCGGATAAGTTGAAGAAATAAATGAAATAGAATGAGAAATGAAGGCGCACAACGTTCACTTTTGTGAATGGATTGTGTGCTTTTTTATGTGTCAATTATTGATAGGATAGTGTAGAAGATAATATTAATCCGTTATTAGTGGAAATGGACCTCGGCAATATGTATACTTTACAGGTGCGTATGTCTAGCAAAGGATTGTAATTGGTCAAAATAGAAAAGCATATTATACAAAAAATCATTATAAAACTTTTGTTCAATTACCACGTAAAAAGGATGATAAGATCATGCGAATTGATAATAAAATAAAATCGTTAACTCCTCCATTTATACATTTACTATTTAATCATTCTAAACATTTAAGAATAGAAGAGAATATCCAATTAATATCTATTGATGGTAGTAAATGTATGGATATGAATGGGTTATTTAGCGAATTCTCAAAGAAAATGAATTTCCCAGATTATTTCGGTGGTAACTGGAATGCTTTTGATGAGTGTATAAACGATTTAAGTTGGTTAACATCTGAGCAATATGTAATTTTGATTAGTAAAACAGATAAATTGTTGGTGAATGACAATGAGAATTTTGAAGTGTTAATAAACATATTGTCTGATACGTGTATGGAGTGGGCAGAAGGTAGGGAATATGGGGAGTTAATAACTTTTCCAACCCCTGTTCATGTGTTTTTTTGTTGTATAGATAATAAAGAGAAACATATAATTGAGAGGTTTAAGTCCACAGGCATAATTGAATTTGATATTATAAAATAAATTTGCAGTTATAAAAAAACATTGTGGTAGTAATCACAATGTTTTTTTATAACCATCCCTCTAAATATTACAGGTTCATAATATTTTAAAATGTAGCTAGTAATTGTTGAAACGTATTATAAGATGAAAAGAGGAATCTCTTTGAGGAGTTCGCCGTTGTTTATAGAAAGGAAAAGTCAACTTGTATAATTTTAAGCAGGATACAAAAGAATTATTGCAGCAGATAGTAAGGAGAAAGGCACCTGAACTATTATGGATTGTAGATTGTAAAGACTTTCGTATGTTAGAAATTGAAATCATCCATGAGTTGAGAGACATTTTGGCAGATGAGTTAATTGAAAAAGGCTTTGATGAACAGGATAATATTAATGATTTTGGTAGAGTTTTAGAGGAATGGATTGATATATTTGGAGATTCGCTTGAATAATACTTTGCGCTTTATAGCTTAGAACTGAATAAGGAGGACTAAAATGAACTTTGAATTCAAAAAAGTTCAGTGTATAGAAGATAGTAATATATATCGGGTGAATGATTTTACTGATATATATGAAACGGATTTACATAATAATGATGATTTTAATATTGATAATTTGAATTTGCTTTTTCAACAGAGGATTCGTCAATTCATTATACATGTAAGTAAATCAGAAATATTACATTTTAAAAAGGAAGTCGATTCTAAAAAAATTTTTTATAAGATGCTAGACTTTGGCAGGGATAATGTTTTCTTTGTTTTTGAATCTATACAAAAGAAAGAAGTACTTTATATTATCAAATTATTTTATAGTGTAAGTATAGAAAACACGTTAGCTATAATTTGTTTGGGAGAAAAGGTTGATATTAAATTTAAAAAATTAAATCAAAATAAGATTATAGAGTATGTAATGGGGAATTGTTTTGTTCCGAAAATTACATTAGTCCCCTCATCGGCGTGTGCATTTATTCAATATGATGGTGCATTATTAACAATTGCTAGTAACAATTTAGAAATATAGAAAAAGAGTAAGGATGGATAAAGATATTAGAGAGAAGAGTGAATATAAGCTCTTCTCTCTTTATATATGCCAGGGTAATTTAGTCGTAAATAAAAATTGTTTTTAAGGAGAAAACATGGACACATACATCGAAATACACAAACCTGCAACAGAAAAGAACGACTATTTTCTAGTGTTAGATGAACATGATAATTTTGAAAATGATAAAATTTTAAATTTGTTATCAATAATTAATAGATATATAGTTGATGTGGATACAAGCATGGAACAATTTATGAAAACAATGATGTCGAAATTTCATTTATATATTTTAGTGAATTGTGAAGGGGTTCAAGAGGAATTAACAAAGGTACAAAATTACGTTTTTGAAAAAGAATTAAAAGAGTTAAATTGGAGAAAATCCACTGTAAAGAGCACAATTTTAATAAACCAGTATGATCCTGCAACTGATATTTTCGATGTGATTTCTCCTGTATGTATGGAAGGGAGCCTCATGTTCCTTTTCTCTGAGAAGGAAGTAAACGAAAATGAGTTAGAGAGTATCATAAAACATATAAAATTTGAGCAATCAAGAGTATATTTTAATAAAGAAACAATTGAACTGGCTGGGGAAATGGGGTATATAGTAGGGCATTTTGAAGATGAGTATTATTTAGTATCTTTACGTTCGGAAAAGCAAGTATTTGTTTGTTATGCGGAAGAACGTGTTATGGACTAAAATCAAAGCAGCAACGCATGAAACAAGTTCAGCCTTTATGTACTTCGCCTTATAAACTCTCCAACCTGGGTTGTTAGATAGTATTCACCTGTTATACAAGACGGATCATAATGAATGATTAAAAGTGAAGTAGACTTATTATGTAATTTATAAAGCGGAGGCAAATATATGAATAAATTAGGGTTTAGAGTTATTCGCGGAGAAGAGGGATATGGTCATTATTTTGGTGGAGACACTTGGAAACTTCCCATATGTCCACAATGTAATGAACAAGCGCATCAAATATTTACCTTTGATTTGAATGATTCTAGATTAGAGGAACTTAAGACAGATGAATTAAGAGAGTTGCCATTGATCACTTGTTTAAATTGTTCCTTATATGAAGATATACAAAATTTCAAAATAAATATAATGGAACGTTCTATACATACCGTTACTCAAAGTGAGATGTTTAATTGGAAGTATGAATTAATTGATAAAATACCAGTTCCTTTGCCGAAATATGATATGAAATTAATAACGATGGAGAATTATGATGTCCCTTGTGATGAAGATGAAAATGATCAAGCTTTTGATGCGATGGGAAGAGATTATATTTGTAGAATACTTGGAGCGCCCCTATACATAGACGATTTTATAGAGGCAACGTGTCCTTGTTGCTCGAAAAATATGAACTATGTGGCTATGTTGACCGGAGAAGATTATGGGAATGAAGGGGGACTTACAGGAGGAATAACTTTTCAAATAGGAGAGAGTTTTTTATACTTTTATCTATGTAAAGAATGTCTAATCATACAAACTTCCATGCAGAGCGCCTAAGTTTGTTCCGTAGTATTAAAAGTTTTATTTTAATGTGAAGAGAAAGAATTTGTTATTTAAATAAAAACCGAACCACCATCTAAATGGCGGTTCGGTTTTCTTTATTTTTTCTCTACTAACTTTTTATTCTTCCAATCTAGTGTAAACGATTTATTAAATGTTTTTTGATCAACATCTTTTACGTTGTTTCCAACCCAGTTTGCAGTTCCAAATGTGTAGCCTGGACGAAGTTGGTAGTCGTCGGCGTGTTTCGTATAAGCGACTTGTAAGTTAGATTGGTCTGTATTTTTTTCAGAGATAACAACAGCGATCATACCAGGAGAGAAACCGCTATTTGTTAATGCTGGAAGTTGATCCATCGGTATTAAATTACCTTTTGCATCAGATTCATATAGATATGTGCGAGAGTACATGAACAGTTGGTTTCCATATAAAGAATGGTAGGAATCACGTGTGTAAATCCCCCAGTTTTGATTGTTATATCCGTTAAAGAATACGTTCCATTTTACGTTTTTATTTGTTTGGTCAATTAAATTTGTTTTATAGCTTGTTTGTTTATAGCTTACAGAGTCAGACCAAGTTATTTGACCAGTTGCGCCAGCTTCAGCGCTAGGGCCATTTGGCGTTGCAGAAGCTTTAACAGAACCACCAAGTTGATATGATACACTAGATGTTACAGTCGTTTCTTCTACAGCATTTGTAGGTGCTACGTTAAAGAAACGAGCGCTATTATCTTGAAGATTAAAGGCAATATCATATTGTGAAGGATAGCGTAATGTTGCACTAGCGCCAGGGATTGGGTAGTTATCAATAGGCGCACTACTTATAGTAGGATTTGCTTTTAGAAAACTACCAGTTGTATTAATAACGGCAATCTGTTTATCAGCGCTTGGATCATCGATGAAAGTTACCTTTAAAGACATTGTCATATTATCAGTTTGATCATTATTAAATGTATTATAGCTCGTATGTGTTTTTGCATTTTGTCCGATATCTGTTACAACTTGTGACGTCGTTTGAGCGTAAGCAGCAGGTGTTGAAAGCACTAAAGCGCTACTAGCAAAAACAGCGGATAATGCTAAACATTTTAAATACGTTTTAGAACGTTTCATACAATCACTTCCTTTTATTTTTGTCGATATATGTCGTATTTCATTTATATCGTAACATGAAAATAAAGCGGAAGGCATGATTATGCATAATTGCATAGGTGAGTTTTGTATAATGAAATTTTATGAATTTTTATCAAGAGAATCGTCGCTGTATTGTTTATATATTCCTCCTCATCAACTCCCCCAACCTGCGTCGCAACAAACGCAATATCACTAAACAATTAGAGGTTTTTATTGTGAAGATCATTGTGCTTAATATTTACGCTATAAGTGCATAACAAGATATAATAGAAGAAATGAATAAGGAGGCTAGTTGTGAAGAATCTTCGTTATCTTAATATATTTACGATATTAATTATATACACACTACTTATGCTTTACATAGGCTGGAACGGCTGGGTTTGGCTTCATGCGGTATTTGGCTGGGAGTCTTGGGGATATTACGCTTTCATAGTTGGCTTCATTTCGTATGCGTACATTCTCGTGCAAGTGTTTAAGTTTTTGCCTTTCCTACGAACAATAGGTTCGATTTGGTTTGCGGTTATACAATACGCGCTTATGTTATTACCGTTAGCTAATATTACAGTCTTTCTTTTACAGTTTTCAGTAGAGAAAGAAGCGGCAATTATTTGGACAGGGGTGGCTGTGTTAGCTGCATTCATTTTTATCTTTGCGTACGGAGTATTTAATGCATATAGCCCGGTAGTAAGAAAGTATGAGGTGCACATTCCGAAAAAAGTAGAGGGACGTAAAAGCTTACGCATTGCGATGGCTTCTGATATGCATTTCGGTAAATTATCTGGCGTTTCGCATTTGAAAAGGCTTGTTCGTCATGTAAATGAAATGGAGCCGGATATTATTTTACTGCCAGGAGATATTATCGATGATCATCCAGGTGTGTTCATTCAAAAAAATATGGGACATATTATGAAACAAATGACAGCTCCACTAGGCGTATATGGTGTGTTAGGAAACCATGAATATTATGGACGGGCAGTTCCTGAATTTTTACAGGAGATGGATAAGATTGATATTCGTATTTTGTTAGATGAAGTGATCACAATTGAAGATGACTTTTACCTCGTTGGAAGAAGAGATAAAACAGAACGCGATCGCCAAAGCTTTGAAAAACTTATGAGTACAGTGGATAAAACGATGCCAGTTATCGCAATGGATCACCAACCCTTTGAGTTGAAACAAGCAGCGGATGCTGGCGTAGATTTACTATTATCCGGTCACACGCACCGCGGACAAATGGCACCAAACCATATTGTAACGAGAAGAATGTACGAACTAGACTGGGGATACGCACAAAAAGGTGCATTTCACGCAATTGTTTCTTCAGGCTTCGGATTTTGGGGACCACCGCTTAGACTTGGAAGTAGGTCGGAGATTGTGCAGGTGGAGGTTACGTTTGAATAAGTTTATGTAATAGGGAGCTAATGGCTCTCTATTTTTACAAATAAAAAAGGCTCCATATAAGGAGCACTCAATAAAAATAAATGAATTAAAACAAATAACAGACATGTATAATATACAATATTAATAATTTAAAATCAATATATTTGAATTCAATATTTTATTGGTGTCGATTTCATAAAAGAGTTACGATTATAAGATAAAGGGGGATTATAAGTGATCATATCAGATGTGCTATACGGAGAATTTGAAGTGGATCCAGTAGTAGAAGAATTAATTGTAAGTAAGTCTGTGCAAAGGTTAAAAGGTATTCATCAAACTGGCGCAAGCTACTTAATAAATGAGGAATGGAATGTAACGCGCTTTGATCATTCAGTTGGCGTTATGTTGTTAATTAAGAAACTCGGTGGCTCAGTAGAGGAACAAATTGCTGGTTTACTGCACGACGTATCGCATACTGCTTTTTCTCATGTGATTGATTATGTTTTTGATAACAAAAATGAAAGTTATCATGAAGAAATATTTAGTGCTGTTGTGAAAAATTCAGAAATTCCAGCGATTCTTTCAAAGTATGGTTATAACTATGAAGAGATTTTGTTAGATGATTCGAAGTGGACGTTACTGGAAAGGTCAGCGCCAGAATTATGCGCAGATCGAGTGGATTATACGTTACGAGATATGTATACATATGGGTATATTTCTTTAGAAGAGGTTCATAGATTTTTAGAGGATATTATCGCAGTAGAGGGGAGAATGGTCCTTCAAAATATCGAAATAGCTGAATGGTTTACAGAAACGTATTACAAAGAAGTCATCGATTTCTTTATGCAACCAATGAATATTTATGGAAATGACATGTTAGCAAAAACGCTAAAGTTAGCTCTACACAAAAAGGTTATTCATGCAGATGATTTTCTTCTTGAAGATGATGAGCTAATTTCGAAATTGCAGCAATGTAGTGATCCAGAAGTACATGCTTTAGTAAGCAAAGTTCATCCGAATGTAAAAGTAAAAGAAGATAAAAACGATTATGATTTGTATCAGAAAAATAAAGTACGCCTTATTGATCCTCCGATACTTCGTGAAGGGGAAGTCGTTCCATCGTCTGTTGTGTCAGAAAACATAAGACAGATGAGTGATAGCGCTTATGAAAAAGCGGTGAAAGGGATGTATGTGAAAGTGATTTCGGATTAAAAAGGAGAGCATCACTCCTAGATGCTCTCCTTTTCCCACATCACTGATCAAACCAATTCCAAACCTCAATATCTCCAAGAGTCGCATAACGTACGTGAGGCGAGTTTTGTAATTTTAACAATTCTTTCGATGGTCCGGTAATGACGATCCCGTATACTTTTACACCGTTCTCTTTTACATACTCATAACGCTTATCTAAGTTCAGCTCTTTTTCAGGAGTCCAAGTAGTTTTACTTACAGTTTCTTTATGTGTAGAAAGAATACGCATCATTTCGATTACTTCATCTTCTTTTGTCTTCGGTCGTTTTGCTTCATTATCAGGGAGATTTATATGTTCTGAAAATCCGATAACCTCTCCGCCATGTAGAATGAAATCTTCTTCATCTATTCTTTCTTGCCCTGTGTCTAAAGCGTACCATATAGGAGTGGGCGGCATTTCTTGTGCTTCAAATGTGCTATATAGAATGGATGCTAATTCTTGTAAAGTGTAAGGTTTGTCAAAAGATATCGCTACTTCTGCAACGGTGCCCTCATGTATCTTTCCGAGTGTACTCCAAACTTTTTTAGAGATTTCTTTCAAATGATCATCTTGCTTTATTTTTGGATGAACAAAGGAAAGTTTGTTGGAATAGGGTTTATTTGCCCATGATTGATTTGTGTCAGTTACAGATGATAAGAAGCTACGCGTTGTTACTGTACCAATTGGCATTTCTTTTTTACCGACCGTTTTAACTAAATTCATTTCAATTTCTGTACGGAAAAAGGGTTTAATCTTTGTACTGCCTCCAGTGGAACGACTATTTGGAATTGTTGCTTCTAGTGCGAGTGCTGGAATCTCATTTACTTCAACTAATTTTTTCATATTATAGAAGTAAAAAGAAGATGAGAAATGACCAACAAAATAGATTGCAATACAAACGGCAAGGACAAAACTAACGGTTTGCCAACGTTGTTTCCATTTTATTTTCCAAAACGGAACTTTCAGGTTTTGTGGTGGTAGTTTTTTCTTTATTGTTTCACTTTTTGAAAGCAATTGATCTAAGTAAGCCTCGCATTCTTCACATGTCTCAATATGACTTTCCAACAGTTTCTGTTCATCATGCATGAGCGTTCCGTTTTCGTACTTCTCCCATAGTTTTTTAAATTCTGTACAACCCATCCGTATCACTCCTTTATGCTTTTCATTTCTTTTCGACCACGGTGTAATTCAATTTTCACTTTCGCTAGTGAGAGACCGGTCATCTCTGCTATTTCTTTATATGAGAATCCGTAGTAATCTCGTAGTAACAGAATATTTCGTCTTTCAAGCGGAAGAGAAGATAAACCTTCTAACCAACTAGCAATCTCATGTTTTATGAAATAAGAGTGCTCTGTACTTGGCACGTTTGGTAAATGGAATTCTTCCACTGTAGTTGTTTTATATTTTTTCTCTTTTCGATACCAATCGATAAAGGCGTTGTAGGCAATTGTAAATAACCACGGTCTAATTTCTTCGCCTTTGTAATAGTCAATATGGACGAGCATGCGGTAAAAGGTTTCTTGCATGAGATCTTCAGCAAAATGGGAATCTCCGGTTAGGGAGAGAAGATAGCGAAATAAATCTTGCATATGTTCTGAATAAATTTCTTCTAATGATTGTTTACGTTTCACTACATTTCCCTCCCTTCACACATAACAACGAAAAACATATAAAAAAGTTACAATTTTTCATGGAATTATAGTAAAAAACGTCAAGAATTGGATAAGATTCTCTTTTATCATAATACATATAAGGCGGGTGAACAGAGATGGAAAGCTATGAAACACAAATTCAAAGGTCCATTGATTATATTGAGGAAGATGTAATGGAAAAACAGACGCTACGTAAGTTAGCTCGCATTGCAGGTTTTTCTGAGTCGCATTTTCATCGTGTATTCCAGGCGTTAGTAGGTGATACGGTAATGGAGTATGTTCGGAAGAGGAGGTTAGCCCGGGCAGCTTATCAACTTTCTCATACGGATGAAAAAATTATTGATATCGCATTTGAACATGGCTTTCAATCTCACGAAACGTTCACGAGAGCCTTTAAAAAATTATTTCAAATGACACCGAGTGAATATCGAAAGCAGGAAATAGAAACACCGATGTATTACAGCGTGAATGTAAAGCAAAGAAAATTAAATCCGTATTTAGGAGGCATACAAATGGAATATCGTATTGTAAATAAACCGGAATTTTTAGTGGCGGGTTATGAACTGAAGACGACAAGTAAAGAAGGGAAGAACTATCAAGACATTCCAGCATTTTGGCAAGAATATTTACAAAAAGATCTTGGAACGACAATTCCGAATCGTAAAGATACGAGCCAATGGGTAGAGCTTGGATTATGTACTGATTTTAATTTAGAAACAGGGGACTTCACTTATATTATCGGAATGGAAGTCACAGACTTTGAAAATGTACCAAATGAAATTGCAAAGCGCACGTTCCCGGCAGCAACATATGCGGTATTTACAACGCCGAAAGTTCCTCATGAAGAAATGGTATCGTCTATTCACCAAACGTGGAATGTAGTATTCTCAGAGTGGTTCCCGCATTCAGGATACGAACATTGCGGCGTTAATGAGTTTGAGCTATACGATGAGCGTTCCCATGCAGATAAAAGTGAGTTCGCTCAAATTGAACTTTGGATACCGGTGAAGAAAAAATAATAGAGTAAGAGTGAATCATTGGGAGGTGGTTCGCTTTTTTATAAAGGGAGAGTGGGAATATGTTCAAAAAACTAGAATGTGTATCTATATATACGAAGGATATAGAAAAATCCGTTTCTTTTTATAAAGAAATGGGAATGGAGCAAAACTGGGTTATAGAAAGAGAACTAGAAGAAGGGGTTATTTGGACGTTAATCGGATTGAAGTTTCCAGATGAGAAAAGTTCGGAGTTAGTAATAAGCAATCATCCGGATATTCATTTTATGGAAGTCGAAGTATTAGTAGAAGATGTGCAACAAACGTATGAAAGTTTAAAAGATACTAAAGATGTTAAATGGATTCGTGAACCATTTCCAACAGAATCAGGACACGTTGCGGTAATGGAAGCACCTGATGAGAATGTGTTTGTATTGGTAGGAAAATAGCTGAAATATGGAGTGCCCTTTCATAGTGAGTTATGAAAGGTTATTTTTTATGAGTGGATTGTTAAATTTGTATTGCTTTATATGTAATACATTTGAAAATGGTAAAATAAAATAGCAATTAAATATTGCGGGTGGAAGGTTACGCCCTTTCTTCATTTGGTGAAGAAAGGAGGTGTAATCGTATGGAATTTCTTTTGCAAATTTTGTTGGAAATCACAAAAACTATAGCTAGAGAAGGTATAGTTATGGGATTTAAGAAATTAACGACAAAAAAGCGCAAAAAGAAGACCACCCGTCTGCCTGCGAAGCGTGGGAAGTCTTCTAAGCGCAAATAAGCTTTAGTTGCAACCTTCCACCTTGCGGTAATTAGTTGCAGTGACGGGGTGTTGGAAGCACCTCGTCTACTTCATTTTATGCAAAACTTAGTTAGTTTATACTTCTATTTATAGTATAACAGTTTAGAAATGTATTTGTTAATAGTTTTATTTTTACTTTGTATAGTAGAGGAAGTAGGTTAGCGTTGTCGATTTTTGTCGATAAGTCGATATATTTAGAAAATCGCTGATATAATTTGATTTGCGCCGATATATTTGAAAAATCGCTGATATATTGTGAGTTGCGCCGATATATTCGCAAAATCGCCGATATAATTTCATATACCGCTAAAACAACTCAGAAAGATGGTCTATATCATTTCATATACCGCTAAACTCTCCCAAAAAAGAAAAGACGCCACATAGCGCCTTTTCTATGAACGAAACGGAAATACAAGTATAATCGTCGTTCCTTTTCCAAGTTCACTATCAATAGAAATCGTTCCGTTATGAGCATGAACGAGCTGTTTTGTAATGGCGAGGCCAAGTCCAGTTCCAATGTTGCTTTCTTCTGTATTTGTTCCTCTGTAATATCGCTCAAATAGAAGCTCTTTCGTTTTATCATCCATTCCTTTTCCGTTATCTGAAATAGAGAGTGTAAATGAAGTAGCGTTTTGCGAAAGTTTTACGATGACATTAGTCGTTTCATTATTATGTTTTACAGCGTTTGCGAGTAAGTTTTCAATAATACGTTGGAACCATTTTTCTTCAATGAAATATTGAATTTTATTTGAGCTTGGTACGAATTCAATATTTTGATTTTGAAGTGTCGGATTATTAATGAATTGTAATAATACTTTTTGGACGAATTGATTCATTTCAATGTTTACATGCTGCGCAGGAAGACTAGTATTTTTTAATTGATACGTTAAGCTTAAGTCATCAATTAGTGTGGTCATATATTGAGATTTCTCTTTCATAACGCTGCCAAATTGCTGAATGTCACGATCGGTCCAGTTATACTGTTTTGATTCTAGTAATAATGCGTAGCCGTATATAGAACTTAGTGGTGTTTTTAAATCGTGCGTTAGACCAGTAATCCATTCTTCACGTGTTTGCTGCAGTACTTGCCTCATCGCATCATTTTTTTTGAGTGTAATAGAAAGGTGCTCTAGTGAATTTGTAACATCACTAAATAAGCGGAATGACCATTTTTCTTTACCAGATTTCCTGAACCTGATAGGTTTTCCTTTTTTACTAACAGGCTCTTCGTACTTTCCACCAGCTATGTTTTTAAGCCAGCGCATCGCATGTAATAACGGTTTTCCAAATTTATTACCGTACCAAATAGAAAGAATGACTAAATAAACAAATACGATAAGAAGGATTAATCCGCATCCGATTAGAAACTTTTTAGCAAATACATCGTCTATTTCATCATCTGGGTAGTAGTACTCATTTTTGGCAGTTACAACGAGAAGATGATTGCTATTTGTGTCGTAAAAGCTAGACGTGTTTTCTTTATGATTCCACGGTTCCCTTTCATTAAGAGCAGCTTGTATAACAGAAAACGTTTTTTTCTTTCCGTTTGGATAGGAGAATACTTCTTCGCCGCCACTATTAAAGATTTGAAGAGTAGCCTTTTCTTTAGAAAGTAACTGTTTTTCTTCTTCTGTTAATGCGAATGAATCTGTAGATACAGAAGGGTGCGTTTTCTGAATTGTTTTTAGTAGTGCATTGCTTTTTAACATGCCGCCGTAAATAACAAGTACGTTTTTTTCTTCTAATTCAATTTCCCAATATGTAAATGTATAAGGACTTTCTATGTGATTCTGTATATACGAGAATAAAGATGTTTTCGTATAAGATGTCGGTACGTCATTTGGCGTATTAAAGTGATAGAGAACTTTTCCGTTTTCCTCGACAACTTGAATCCAATCATTTTTCTCTTTAATTAAGTCTTTTACTTCAGCTTTTAACGAAATATTGCCATCTTCTGAAGAGATGTATCTTGCAATCATAAAATTTTCAGCATCTGGAATGTTCGGTTCGTATGAAGTACTCGTAACAAGAAAAATTAAATACGTGAATGCAGCTACTACAGCAATCAGTAATGTAACTAAAACAAATACGTGTTGCATGATAAACTGGATAATAAGTCGTTTATTAAAGTTCATATCGTCACCCTACTTTGTAATGAACTTATAGCCAAGCCCGCGAACGGTTTTTATATATTCTGGTTTACTTGGGTCTTGTTCGATTTTTTCACGTAGTTTTCGAATGTGGACCATAACGGTATTGTCATCGCCATTATAGGCAGGTGCTCCCCAAACTTTCTCGTATATTTCTTCTTTTGAAAATACGTAGTTCGGATTCTCGCAAAAGAAGAGTAATAGCTGAAATAGCTGGGCGGAACATTCGACAACACGCCCATTTACTGTAAGCTCTGCGGAATATCGATCAATTTCAAATCTACCAAATGAACTGGATTGTGCTTTTTGTTCGTGTGGCATAACTTGCTTCATATGTCTTCGGAGTTGTGCTTTCATACGAGCTACCACTTCAAGTGGATTAAATGGCTTCGTAATATAATCATCTGCACCGTGTGAAAATCCAGATATTTTATCTAAATCAGATGTTTTAGCTGTGAGGAAGAAGATAGGACAATCTGTTTTTTGACGAATGATTGGACAAATATCAAAACCAGATTGTCCAGGAAGCATGACATCTAAAATAATTAAATCGTAATCGTTTTGCTGAGTGAGAGATAAAGCTATTTCAGCGGATGTTGCAGTTGTAATATGAGAAAAACCTTCTTTTTCAAGAATGGTAGTTAGTAATTGTAAAATTGCTGTTTCATCATCAACGAGCAAAATATTTGCTTCATACATAAAAAATCCCTCCTAATTTCCTCGAATATCATATCATCTTTCGGTAACTTATGGAATTTTTAAGGAAATTTTAAGGTTTTCTTTCTCAAAAAATTAAGAATCAAATGATATGATAAAAGTAACATAGGGGAGGAGATGAGTGTGAATCCGTTTCAAACGATGCGAGCTAGATATTTTTTAATTGTATTTGCACTATTAACTGTAGTTGCAAGAGCCAGTAATGAATTGATAGAAAATACATTTCATATGCAAAATTCTACTTTTATAAATATTCTTATATTCTATATCCTGCCGATTACGTGGATTTATTTTGAGTATAAAAAACACCGTGTTTCATTTTCATTATTTATTAATAGAAATGAAACATTTAACCTGGTGCAAGTTTTATACATTACGATCATGTTATGCGTGTTTAGTTATGGATATCTTATTTTGTACATGTATAGCTTTGCATGGATTACACCGACATTTATTATGAACGCATTACGCGAACCGATTATGGATAGCACTGGAGGATACGTTTATCAAGTTATTATGGTCGTATTCATCGCACCAATTATTGGGGAATTTGTTTTTCGCGGATTTTTACTGCAACGCTTCGCAGCAAAATGGGGAACGAGTATAGCGATCATTGTTGTAGCAATATTGTTTGCATTGTTACACGTTGATTTCCTAGGTGCAATTGTATTTAGCGTTGTACTATCAATCGTATATATTCGTACGAATAGTTTACTCATGCCAATTGCTATTCACATGTTAAACAATGCATTTGTAATCGGTGCTTCTTTTTTAATAAATAAAGAAGAGATAATGAGTTTTACAGATTTCTCAAATTATACGACGTTCTTTCCAGGACTTATTATTTTTATAACAGGATTAAACTTAGTACTAATCTTTTTATTTGTTAACCGCAAGTATTGGAGTAAAGAAATGCCAGCTATATATGTAGAGCAGGAAAAAAGCTTTTCAGACGTAGTGGGGAGTAAATGAGATGAAGAAGACGATTGAAAGGGATGTATAAAATTATATGAATGAAACAATATCATCAAATAAGTTTTTTTATTTGATTGTGCTTAGTATAGTGCTAATAACGACAGTCAACGTTATTCTTCGCTGGGAGGAAGCTTATTTCTTTATGTATTTAGCGCTTCATTTGTTAGGAATTCTCTGTATCAGTGGTGGTGTAGTTGCTGAAAAAAAGAGTGAAGAAAGCGTTAATTATATGTGTGTGACCGGCCTTATTTTACTTTTAGCTGTACAAGGGATTATGAAATATAGTTCTTTTTCTCTGCAAGATTTTAGCTTATTAATGGATGTACTTCCTTAAGGAGGTACGTTATGTTATCTAAGAAGCAAATAGGATATGTACTAGTTTTAATTGGATTTTTTACGCTTATTGTAACGACTTTATTTTTTCAAGACTATGAATATATACGCTATATAAAAGGCGCTGGTTTAATATGCTGGGTTGTAAGTACGTTTCTTATCCCAGAGTATGAACCGAAGAAAGCGTCTAAAGGTAGGTAAAACTCTTCTATTTGTAGAAGAGTTTTTTTATGTAAATAAAAGGATCGCGAGCAATTCGCGTAATAAGCTTGTTCTAATTTAGCACGTACGAACTTACAATAATAATAGACAGGCAGCATAGAGGAGGGAATAGCGTGAGGAAGGTTATCGGGTGGTCGCTTTTTTTGTACGTTGGGTTTGCGTTATTTATATATTGGTATTTATTTGGATGGAATCATGAACTAATTCCTGACATGTACAAAGGAACGAGTGCAGATCCAGAAACGTTTATGAATGCAAGAGAGCTTACGCTAAGCCAAGATTATTCGCGCGTGAAAAATTTACTGTATTTTTTAGCGACGCCTCTTGAATGGATTATTTTATTATTTGTACTTGTGCTCGGTATTTCAAAAAAGTTTGAGAAATGGTCGAAGGAAACGACGAAAATAAGTGTCCTGCAAGTTGCGATTTATTTCTTTTATTTATCACTACTTACAACAGTTCTTGCCCTGCCGATGCAATGGATTAGCCGAAAAGTTTCTGTTGATTACGGCATTTCAACGCAAAGTACACAAAGCTGGATAAAAGATCATGTTATCGGTTTTTGGGAGAGCTATGCGACGATGTTAATTGTAGTTACGGTTCTTCTATGGCTTATTCGCAAATTCCCGAAGAGATGGTGGTTAGCAGGGTGGGCACTCTCTGTTCCGTTTACAATCTTTTTAACATTTATACAGCCTGTCGTGATTGATCCACTTTATAACGACTTTTCGACGCTGAAAAATAAAGAATTAGAAACGAAAATTTTAGCGATGGCAGACAAAGCCGATATTCCAGCGAAACATGTATATGAAGTCAATATGTCGGAAAAAACGAATGCGTTAAATGCATATGTAACAGGAATAGGACTTAACTCGCGCATTGTAATGTGGGATACAACGCTAAAGCAATTAAAAGATAAAGAGATTTTATTTATAATGGCTCATGAAATGGGGCATTATGTTATGAAACATATATATTGGGGCGTTGCGAGTTATGTGTTGCTATCGTTTATAGGGATGTACCTCATTAGTCGTATTATCAATATGTGTATTCGAAAATGGGGGGATACGCTGCAAATGTCAAAAGCAGCATGTTTCTCAATTTTACCTTTATTTTTCTTAATTTCTTCTGTCCTCTCTTTTGCATCACAGCCAGCAACAAACTATGTTTCTCGTATAGAAGAACGAGCGGCAGATCAATACGCTCTAGATATGACGAAGGACGGGAAATCTGGTGTAAAAACGTTTCAATATTTATCAAAAACGAGCTTAAGCCAAGTAAATCCGCCTGCGTTAGTAAAGTTTTTCTTATATACACACCCACCAATTTTTGAAAGAATTCATACGTTTGAACAATATGAAAAGGAAAAGAAGCGGTAGTGTACTGCTTCTTTTTTTATGCGTTATTCGAGTTTTGGAAAATTATAGTGTATAATATATGGAATATTCAGTGAAATGTTTAGGAGGTTAATATTTTGTTTCATTCAAAATCAATGCCGGCTATAAAAATGATCCTTTCGATGTCTATTTTCGGATCAATTGGATTTTTTTCTGTTCAAACAGGTTTACCGTCTTTTGAATTAGTATTCGTTCGTTGTATTTGTGCGACTATATTTTTAGCATTATGTTGGCTCGTAACAGGACAATATAAAAGTGAGCAATGGAATAAAAAAGAAGTCATGCAAATATTAGCATGCGGTGTATTTCTCGTTTTTAACTGGGTATTTCTATTTAAAGCATTTGAAGTTATGTCGATTACAATTGCGATTTCAGTTTATCATCTAGCACCCATTATCGTATTAATGATTGGTAGTATTGTATTTAAAGAGAGACTTACAATGTTTGCTGTTTTGTCCATTGTTATTTGTTTTATCGGTACAGTGTTAGTGGCTGGAGTAGATGGAAGTCTATCACTTGAAAAACTGATGTCATCTGGCATGGTATGGGCACTACTTGCGGCACTATTTTATGCTTTTACCACTTTATTAGGAAAAGGAATTCAGCATACGAGCGCCTATGCGATGACATTTTTACAAACATTTTTAGGTATATTTTTATTGCTACCATTCGTAGACTTTGGCAAGTTTCAAGGGTTAACAGAGATGAATTGGATGATGATTACAGCGACAGGTCTTATACATACGGGATTTGTATATTACTTATTTTTTGACAGTTTAAGAGATTTATCGACGAGATTAATTTCTGTATTAGTGTTCTTAGATCCTGCGGTTGCAATACTATTAGATACAGTCTTTACCGGGTTTAGACCGACTAGTATGCAAATAGTAGGAATTGTTCTTATATTTGTAGGAATGGCATTTACTTTTCGAAAAACGAAGGATGAAAAAATAGTAGTAGAAGAAAAATTATATTCTTAATTGTAAATAATTAGGTTGAAATGAATTTATAATTTTCAGATTTATTGTATAATATAATTTGCAGGGAAATAAAGGAAAAGGTAGATGAGAGAGATGAAAAAGCTAGTAAAGATAGCGACATCGTTAACACAAATTTTAACGAAAGCATATGAGTTGAAAACAAAGCATCCGCATACATTTACAGATATACCAGAAAATCATTGGGCAAGGGATGCAATTAGCGCATTGCAGTCTAATAAAGTAGCGGTAGGAACGGGAGATGGCAAGTTCCAGCCTGAAATGCTCGTTACACGCGGACAATTTGCAAAGTTTTTACAACGATCAATTGATAATTCTCCAGGGAAAATGGAATAGATAGAGAGAAAGCTCATAATGTGTAGAAGAGGTATCTTCCGCTCATTATGAGCTTTTATTAATAGAGAGGTTACTATTGTCGTATGTTGTAGGTAAGTCGATATAATTGCATTTTTTGTCTAGAAAATGAACTCTTAAAACGTGAAGGATTTCTTTTGAAAAAAGTAGAATATTTATATTATAGAAACACCTTTACATGAATACAGGAAAGAAAATTAGTTTGCGTACAATTTGGTATAAAAATTGAAATTGAGAGCGAATTGGCTCTCCTTTAGTAGTGATTTTCACAATAATAGATTTTTTAAATGTAATATATTGCATAAATGGTGCAAAGGCAACATATGTAATATTGGAAAGGATTTCAGTCTATTATTTTCCGTTTTTTAAAATGGAGGTAAAGGGGAGAGGGCAATGAAGAAGAACATGTTACGTATAATGGCAACGATGACTATTATGGGCGGCTTGTTTGTAAGTACGAATGTTCCCAACGTAAAAGCAGAAGAATATCCAGAAATGATTGTGTTTGATGATGTTCCAGTAAACTACTGGGCATATGACGATATAATGGATGTAGTATACAATAAAGTAATGTTAGGGTATGGAAATGGTAAGTTTGGTGTAGGTGATAATGTAACAAGAGAACAAGTAGCAGCAGTGCTGTATCGTACATTGAATTTGAAAAGGGAAGGACCTTTAAAAAATCCATACAAAGATATTTCTGAGAGAGCAACAATGTTTTTAGATGAAATTTTAGTATTAACAGAGCATGGTATTTTTAAAGGTGATGAAAAAGGAAACTTTAGACCAACTGCACCAGTAACACGCGCAGAAATGGCACAAATTCTTACGAATGCATTTACATTTGAGGTGAAGAAGAACCATACATTTAAAGATGTACCAAATAATCATTGGGCAAAAAATGCGATTAGTGCACTACAGTCTAATCATGTCATAGTAGGAACAGGAAATGGGCAATTTGAACCGAATAAAGTTGTAACACGTGAGCAATATGCAACGTTTTTAAATAGAGCTGTTTTTTATTTTCCAGTAAAAGATGAAGATTATGAATGAAAGTTAAAGTATAAGGATGTTTAAATTATATTGATATAATATATATTAAGAAAAAAGCGCGGGGATTCCACGCTTTTTTCTTATTTAAAATTATTTGTAATTATATTGATTTTCTATTCGTAATTTAATTTTCCGATTTTAGTGGATAAGAAGAGATTGAATAAAGTGACTTTTTATTGTTTAAATATACGTTTTAGTAACTTTATTGTTAATCAAGTGTAAATGAAAGTATATGAAATATAGTTTATAAATTAGACAAAAATCACATGGAAATTATATTGTTACGCTTCCATTAATTCTTTATATTAGAAAAAAATATGTTTTTAGGGAGAGAATACTGTGAAGAAAAAGTTTTTAAAAGTAGCAACAGCTTTAACAATTATGGGTGGAGTGGCATTTAGTGCTGAAGGGACAACAGCAAAAGCTGAATTAGCTGCAAAGCCACAACAAGCAAGTCAGGCATTCTTTAAAGATGTACCAGCAGGACATTGGTCTTATGAAGCAATTCAAACTTTAGCAGAACAAGAAATTATGCTTGGTTATGGAAATGGTGTGTTCGGTTTTGGACATAACGTAACACGTGAACAAGTAGCCGCTTTAATTTATCGCACAATGGATTTCAGTGAAGTATTCGAGGAAGGCGATATTCTTGAAAATCCATATAAAGATATTAATGAAAGATCAACAATGTTCTTAGAAGAAATTTTAGTATTAACAGAATTAGGTATCTTTAATGGTGATGGAACTGGAAACTTTAGACCGAAAGATACATTAACACGTGCAGAAATGGCACAAGTGCTTACAGTAGCATATGAGTTAGAAGTAAAAGAAACAAAAGGATTTAAAGATGTACCAAAAGGACATTGGGCAGAAAATGCGATTAATGCAGTAGGTTCAAATGGTATTTCGGTAGGAGATGGAAAGGGTAACTTTGCTCCAAACATGAAAGTAACACGTGAACAATATGCGCAATTCTTATTTAAAACAATTTTTGAATAAATAATAGAAAAAGAAGCTGGTGTTGTATAACACCAGCTTCTTTTTTATGTGTAATACCGGTGGAAGAATACAGTTTTACAAAAAAACAATTAAATTTTCAAAAAAAACTTCCTTTTCTGAAGATTTGTTATATAATATAAAACATAAAATAAAATCTGTTATAAAACAGTTTAAGAAGGGGATGCTAATATGTCGACGCAAACTTCACGGGTTACATTGCCCGGAGAAATGTTGCCAGCGTACAACGAAATATTGACACCTGAGGCGCTTAGTTTTTTGAAGGAACTACATGGAAATTTCAATGAGCGCCGCATAGAACTTTTACAAAAGCGTGCGGAGAAACAAAAGAGGATTGATGCAGGGGAGTTTCCGAAGTTTTTAGAAGAAACGAAGCACATACGTGAAGCTGATTGGACAATTGCTAAATTGCCAAAAGATTTAGAGGATCGCCGCGTAGAGATTACTGGCCCAGTAGATAGAAAGATGGTTATTAACGCTTTAAATTCAGGAGCACATCTTTTTATGGCGGATTTTGAAGATTCGAATTCACCAACTTGGGAAAATGCGATTGAAGGTCAAATAAACTTACGAGATGCAGTAAAGGGAACGATTTCACATAAAAATGAAAACGGAAAAGAATATCGTTTAAATAGTAAAACAGCAGTATTAATTGTGCGTCCAAGAGGATGGCATTTAGAAGAAAAACATATGCAAGTTGACGGAAAGAATATGTCTGGTAGCTTAGTAGATTTTGGACTTTATTTTTTCCATAATGCGAAAGCTCTTTTAGCAAAAGGAAGCGGTCCATACTTTTACTTACCGAAAATGGAGAGCCATTTAGAAGCAAGGTTATGGAATGATGTTTTCGTATTTGCTCAAAAATATATCGGTATTCCAAACGGAACGATTAAAGCCACGGTGTTACTGGAAACGATTCACGCTTCGTTTGAAATGGATGAAATTTTGTATGAGCTTAAAGATCATTCTGCTGGATTAAATTGCGGAAGATGGGATTATATTTTTAGTTTTCTAAAGGGTTTCCGTAATCATAATGAATTTTTACTTCCAGATAGAGCGCAAGTCACGATGACGGCGCCGTTTATGCGCGCGTATTCTTTGAAAGTCATTCAAACGTGTCACCGTCGTAATGCACCAGCTATTGGAGGAATGGCAGCACAAATTCCGATTAAAAACAATCCAAAAGCAAATGAAGCTGCTTTTGAAAAAGTGCGTGCTGATAAGGAGCGCGAAGCTTTAGACGGTCATGACGGGACTTGGGTTGCCCACCCGGGACTTGTGCCAGTCGCGATGGAAGTATTTAATCACATTATGAAAACGCCGAATCAAATTTTTAGAAAACGTGAAGAAATACATGTTACAGAAAAGGATTTATTAGAAGTACCAGTGGGAACGATTACAGAAGAGGGTCTTCGTATGAATATTAGCGTAGGCATTCAATATATCGCATCTTGGTTAAGCGGACGGGGAGCAGCACCAATTTATAACTTAATGGAAGATGCGGCAACAGCGGAAATTTCTAGGGCACAAGTATGGCAATGGATTCGCCATGAAGGTGGAAAATTAAATGATGGCCGTAATATTACATTTGAATTAATGGAAGAGCTAAAAGAAGAAGAGTTAGCAAAAATAGAAAGAGAGATTGGTAAAGAAGCCTTTAAGAAAGGGAGATTCCAAGAGGCGACAACGTTATTTACAAATCTTGTTCGGAGTGATGAATTCGTACCATTTTTAACATTACCGGGTTATGAAATTTTATAAAAAGTGAAAAGGGGATGGAACAAATGAAAAATGAAAGAATCGAGAAATTACAAGAAAGCTGGGAACTAGATACGCGCTGGAAAGGGATCACACGTCCATATTCGGCAGAAGATGTAATTCGCCTGCGCGGGTCAATTGATATCGAGCATACATTAGCGCGCCGCGGTGCTGAAAAGCTTTGGGCGTCGCTTCATACGGAAGATTACATTAACGCACTTGGCGCATTAACAGGAAACCAAGCGATGCAACAAGTAAAAGCTGGGTTAAAAGCAATTTATTTAAGTGGATGGCAAGTAGCAGCAGATGCAAACCTGTCTGGACATATGTATCCAGACCAAAGTTTATATCCAGCAAACAGCGTACCTGCTGTCGTAAAACGAATTAATCAAACGCTTCAACGTGCGGATCAAATTCAGCATATGGAAGGAAGCGGTGATACAGATTATTTCGTACCAATTGTAGCAGATGCAGAAGCTGGATTTGGCGGACAATTAAACGTATTTGAACTGATGAAAGGTATGATTGAAGCGGGTGCATCAGGTGTGCACTTTGAAGATCAATTATCTTCAGAGAAAAAATGCGGTCATTTAGGGGGAAAAGTATTACTACCAACGCAAACAGCGGTACGTAATTTAATTTCGGCACGCCTTGCTGCAGATGTAATGGGTGTACCGACAATTATCGTTGCAAGAACAGATGCGGATGCAGCAGATTTAATTACGAGTGATATCGATCCTGTTGATAAAGCGTTTATTACAGGAGAAAGAACACCAGAAGGATTTTACCGTACGAAAGCGGGTCTTGACCAAGCGATTGCACGTGGTTTAGCATACGCTCCTTATGCAGACCTCGTTTGGTGTGAAACATCTGAACCAAATTTAGAAGATGCAAAACGATTTGCGGACGCAATTCATAAAGAGCATCCAGGGAAATTGCTTGCATATAACTGTTCACCTTCATTTAACTGGAAACAAAAACTAGATGAGAAAACAATTGCGAGCTTCCAAAAAGAAATCGCATCTTACGGTTATAAGTTCCAGTTCGTAACACTTGCTGGATTCCACTCATTAAACTACGGCATGTTCGAATTAGCACGCGGCTATAAAGAGCGCGGCATGGCAGCATACTCTGAACTACAACAAGCAGAATTCGCAGCAGAAAAACACGGCTACTCTGCAACTCGCCATCAACGAGAAGTAGGAACAGGTTACTTTGATGAAGTAGCACAAGTGATTACAGGTGGTACTTCATCAACGACAGCATTAAAAGGATCTACAGAAGAAGCACAATTTACGAAATAAAAGGAAGGGGCCCCTTTTTGAAGGGTGCCCCTTATTATTTTTCGCACGATTCGAGAGTAAATAAAAATATATCGACGATTTTTTCGATATATCTATCATAACTTAAAATATATCAACGATTTTTCAAATATATCGACGATTCGACAAAGGATATCGACTTACCGACAAAAAAAGACAATATGATCAAATCCACTCAGCTCCATGATCACGAATAAACTTCATATCTTTTTCATAATGTTCTAAATGTCCTTCGTCAATCATTCTTTGGAAATTTATGTCGCCTTCGTTTGCTTTTCTTTTCATATATGTACATAATGCTTCTAGACGTAGTAGTACCATACCTAAGTAATCTTCATCCATACTTTTACCGTAGGACTGGACGAATAATTTTATTCTTTCTTTCATACGGCCAGCATGTTGTGCCGATTCATAATGAATTGTCTCGTCTGATTCCGTATAATACACTCTACTTAAAGGCACGCAAGTATACAGTGTATAAGCGATATCCCAACTTCTTGGTCCAGGGGCAGCAACATCGAAATCAATAATTCCTACTGGCTTCTCGTTATTAAATATAATGTTATATATAACAAAATCATTGTGGCATAAAACCTCAATATTATTTGGGGTATGGTCCATAGGTTTCCAATCATCTAATAACGGAAAGTCACTTACAGCATCATGATAAAGGCGAAGCATCTTTGCTATTTCTTTTAACACATCATTAGATCGCATATATTCTTTTAAAGGATAATTCCCAGCCTCTCCTTCAATAAAAGATAAAATCTCTCTATTTTTCTCATCTATACCTAAAAATTTTGGTGCGTAATGAAAACCTTTGTTTTCTAAATGCTGTAATAACTTATGAATTTTTACACTGTCTGGCTTCAATTCTCGCCCAACAGTATTTTTAGAACGATATACGTTTGAGACGTTTCCCACTGTAAGCTTTTCTTCGTTTGTGTAGTTTGACATTTCATCCCCTCCAGTAAAGTACTGTCAGATTACATTTTAACACTTAGAAAAAGGAATAAAGTGGCATTCGAAAGATTTGTTTATTTTTATTCAAATAAGATATTGATAATTGCATACGTGATTTAATTTGTCAGTTATTTTCAAAAAAGATTGTACATTTTATTTTAATGTGCTATGATAATATCAGTTGAATAGTTAAATTAAGCAATCCATATATTATCAAGTGCTGAAAACGAACGAGAAAAAGTATGTGAGAACTAGTTTATGTTTCGTATTTGATAATGTGTGGATTCTTTTTTTAGATAGGAAAACTAAAAATTTAAAAAAATGTATTTTCTTAGGAGGAAATAATTATGGCAGTAACAGGACAAGTAAAATGGTTTAACAACGAAAAAGGCTTCGGTTTCATCGAAGTTCCAGGCGAAAACGACGTATTCGTACACTTCTCTGCAATCGAAACTGAAGGTTTCAAATCTCTAGAAGAAGGTCAAAAAGTTAGCTTCGAAATCGAAGAAGGTAACCGTGGACCTCAAGCTAAAAACGTAATCAAACTATAATTTTATAGTTGATGATGGAAAAAAGGATGGCTAATGCCATCCTTTTTTTAGGTTGTGGAGAAAGTTTCCCCAGAGCCTGTTTTTTATATCTAAATCTCTTTTTCTATGTTACAACGGGTGAAAAATTATCTGGAATGCGTATTAGTTTCTGTAGAAGAATTAGTTCAGCAAGAGCATTTGCTGCGTATGATAGTAAATAACTATAAATTTGTATTCTCTGTTGAAATGGGGAAATCTTTTCCAGATAGACCTTGAGTAACATCTTTTTTGTTAGTATTGTTGTTAGAATTTTGTTCGTCTTGAGATGATGTTTCTAACATTTGTTCTTGCTCCTTACTAGGGGTATTCAGAGCATCTGATGGGACGCTATTAATCTGTTGGCTTAATAGACTTTTTTTCTCCATATTATACAGCTCCTTTTTGGAATTAGATAAAAAACGAATGTAATCATAAATAATCACCTACATATTTTGTGTTTTGAAGCGGAATTATATACAAAACTTATATTGCAGATTTAACGAGTTAAAAAGTTGCTAGTGATTTATAAAGGTGAAGTTCTTAATAAAAATGGGTAACACGTACAAGTACTTTTTAACGTAGTGGATAATTTTTTATATGTAATAATATTAGAAAATAAAGGGGATACAGGGACACTCGGAAGAAAATATGAATATGAAGAAGAGTAAAAGGCTTTCCAAAATAGAAGGCCTTTTACTCTTCTTTTTCAACTTTTTTCTTCGCGCTTTTCTTACATTCAGAGCATTTCGATTTACGAAAAGGCTTTGCAAAAAATAATAGAATGAAAAATAAAGCGAATATAATGCTAGCTGAGTTGTTCACGATCACAATGCTGCTATTTTTCATGTGAATCGTTGGTTGCATTTCTTTTTCTTTCATAGTGGACCTCCATATATTGGATTTTTATTTTAATTATAGCAAAGTTAATTGTCTTAATGATGCGAAATGAGGAAGTAGTTGTAAATATTTATAGGTAGTATAAATAGATTTTGTATAGGTTTATTATTATAAAAATAATATATTTTTATTTTATAATTTAAAAGGTATTTGACAAATAATAAAGTATTGTAAAAAAGCGGAATCTGTAAGCCATTTCCTTTTCATAGATGCTAAAATTATACATGCAGCTGCTAATATAAATAGAAAAAAGGAGATAGTGGAATATGGAAAGTAAAGTAGAACGCTACGTCGAAAACTATGTTGTAAATAAAAATACAATGGCCTTACTTCCTGTAATTCTCAGTGAAAAGAAAATTGTTACGCGAGTTGTTGAAGTGCAAGACTCTTTTTTCGTATTTCAAAAACCTCTAGATATTATAGAAAGAAGTTGTCGCAAGCATGGTTCTAGTTTTTTAGGCAGAAAAGAAGGAACGAAAGAGTTAACTCATATTACACATAAAGCTCCGATTGCGATTAGTCCAACAGATCAACTTTATTTTTTCCCTACCTATTCGTATTCTAGAAAAGAGTGCGCGTGGTTATCTCATTTTTATATTGAAAGCAATAAAGAATTAAAAGATGGAAACCTTATTATCCGATTTATAAATGGCTTTGCTGTGAAGTTAGAGATATCGAAAACTAGTTTTGAAAATCAACAAAATCGTACTGCGAAATTGCGAACGGAGTATGAAGATCGTAGGAAAAAACAAGGGAATCCTTGCTTTAAAGAGGTTGATCAAAGGGATGAATCAACATTAAGACCAGCTTATGAGAGAGTGTATGTTGTTAGAGAAGAGGATGTGTAAAAGGATTTTAGAAGTAGTTTAAAATGTAGTATGGGGTCTTTTAATATATGCGTCTTTCCGAAAAAAGCATTTCGGAAAGACGCATATATTTTTCGGGAGAATATATATATATTTATAATATAATATTAAAAGAGATTATATCGATTTCAAATTATAGAATTAAAAAATAGAAAGTGGGTATTAATTATGAAAAAAGTTAATTATAATTTATATTTCAAGTATATGACTTCTAGCTTTGTTGTATTAGTAGTGGCGCTGCCTACACTGCGTAATATGTTATGGCCATAAACAAATGCAGTTCTGAAAAGGAGTTATATTGATAGCTCCTTTTTTTGTTGTATACTCGGCAAGATTTCTTATTCTGGGAGGGTTTTGATGAAAAATATCCATAGTTATAAAAAAGAAATAAATTTTATACTTATTTCTTTTTTATTGGTAGTTTATTTTTCGACTATTATTGTTAAATATCCAATGCTGGGAATTGAAGTAGAGAAGATAGATGGAAATTATCAAATAGTAGATCTGGATGATGATAAATGGGCTGCAAAACAAGGAATTAAGAGGGGAGATATTATAAAGAATTTAGATAGAGAACCCCCGGAATTCAATTCATCTGTAAACATGTTTTCTAGAGTGGAAAAGGTACAAACTATTCATGTTCAACAAGGTGAAACTGAAAGGAAATATAATGTAATGTATGAAAAGGGTGATAAACAATTTACATATCATTTGTTTATGCCGTTGTTATATTACTTAATATTTATTAGTAGTTGTCTATTTATAATAATTTATAACGGTAGAAAAAATAATAATTGGTCTAACTACTTGTTGCAATTCCTTACATTGTTTAGCCTGACATATATTAGCTCAATTGCCTATGGGAGAATGGATGTATTAGGTATGATTGTTATGTCAAGTAGCTTCAATTACTCCCTAGTGTTATTCCTATTATTTTTAAATGCGTATTTTAACAATAGGAATGAGTGGATTATCAATGCTAAAACCCTTAATTTTCTGCAAAAAACTGTAATTATTCTATTAATATCAACGAATGCACTGCGGTTTTTTTATAATAGATTAGGTTCATTAATAAACGGAATTACCTTTTTAATATTGTTATTTACTATAATGTTTCTCTTAGTGCGCTTTATTTTTCGGAATAAACAAAATGTAAAATTGGAGTTTATTAAAGCTATTATTATTAGTTTTTTGATTTCTTTAATACCGTTTATATTCTTTTTTGTTATTCCCAGCTTATTTTTAGGGAAAGAATTAATAGAATTTGAAATATCTATAATATTTTTCTTATTCATCCCAACTTATTTTTTTTATTTATTGATTTCAAGGGATTTATTTGATGTGAATTTTATCATTAGTAGACTTAAATATTACTTATTTATATCATTGATTGTTTCAGGATTAATATTGATAATGGAAATAATTGTTTTTGACAAGAAGTTTGAGTTGGAAAATGTATTAGATTTTATTCAAGTAAATATTGTTGCTTTTATTTTTATTATTGTGAGTTATTATTTTAAAGACTATTTAGATTTTAAGTTTCGTAAGATCTTATATGATCATAAGAAAATTTATTCAAATAGTTTAAATAGATTTCTTCATCAAATGAAAAGTGAGTACAAACAATCTGATTTAATAAAAGTAATTAAACGAGAGTTTATAGACGTATTAGCAATAAAGGAAATAATTTTTCTACAAATTAATAATGTCAACCAAGAGATAGAACCTATTGAGGGAAAAGTGTCGCTAAATTATGAGGTGTTAAAAAAAGTAAAGTGGTGCGAATTCACAGTAGGATCCGTGATATGGATAGAAGGATATTTTATCGTTGTGGTTTCAGATTTAAATGCAAGTAAAGTAGTATTAATTTGTGATAGAGAGAGTTTAAGTATTGACGAAATTTTATGGTTGGAAACAATTTCAAATTATATCCATTTGCAATTTGAAGCTACTAAAAAGTTAGAAGATTTTATGGATGAAATATCTCATGAAAATTCAGAAAAAGAGTATGTCAATCGATTTGCTCGTTTATCTTTAATGATAAGTGAAAAGGAACGAGGGGATTTGTCTCGGGATATTCACGATGGCGTTTTACAAGATCAGTTACGTTTGTATCGAAAAATGGAAGGATATAAAGAATTATTTGTAGATGAAAAAGTAGTAGAAGTATTAAATGAAATCAAGGAGGAATTAATGGATCAAATATATATTGTTCGAGAAACATGCAACAATTTAAGACCTCCATTTCTAAAGGAGTTAGGTTTGCAACAATCACTTCAGCGATTGTTTAAAAAGATAAGTTTTGAGGCGAATTTTCATTTGAATTATGACATTCAAGAAAAGTTTAATATGAGAAATTTAGAGTATGAAAATGCTATATATAGAATTATACAAGAGTTGTTAAATAACGCATTAAAGCATTCGCAAGCTTCTGTTGTATATCTATATGTGTTCGAGGAAGCGGAATCGATTTATCTTGTATATAAAGATGACGGTATCGGAATGAAAACAAGTGCATTAACTGAATCCTATACAACCATGGGAATATCAGGGGTTGTTACTAGGGTGAAAAGCTTAAATGGAGAAATAAAAATAAACTCGAATATAGGTCAAGGATTAGAGATAGATATTAAATTTAATTAAAGACTATATGTGATTTGCAAAAAATTGTTAATAGGAGTATGAAAATGATAGAGGTTCTTATTATAGATGACCATATGGCTGTTGGAATGGGAACAAAGGCACTCATAGAAACAGAAGATATTTGTGCAGATGTTTTGTTTGACAGTGCTGAATATTTAAGTTGTATTACTAAAAAAAATATGATGTTTATTTAGTGGATTTATTTATGCCTAATTTAAATGGGTTGGAAGTTACAAAGGGGATTTTAAAGCATGATCCGGATGCTGCTATAATAATTTATACAGGTTTTGACATAGAGCCGCATTTCAATCTACTTCTAGAAAATAATATTTCTGGAATTATCAGTAAGACGGCGTCTAAAGAACAGATGATAACTACGATTCGTTGCGCTAAACGAAAAGAAGTGGTTATTCCATTAGGCTTATTTAGGCAATTGCGAATTCAGCAGTTTTCAGCAAAATCATTGTTACAATCTGAAAAAACAAATGAACTTCCTATTACTTTAACTCAAAGAGAGCGAGAGATTTTAATTTTTGTACAGCAAGGAATGACTAATAAAAATATTGCACTAACGTTGAATTTAAGCCAACGTTCTATAGAATATACGTTAACGGAATTATTTAATAAGTTAAGAGTATCTTCTAGAGTAGAGGCTGTAGAGAAAGCAAAATCTCTTGGGATATTATCTAAAATTAATTTGTAATATATGTAATAAAAGATCAAAAATTTAGTTTGTTGAAATAACCTTCAATCACTTCTTTTTCTTTTTTACAAATTCACTCTTTTATTCCCTTTATTATGATGTAGAAAAGTAAATTTGTCTTTTTCCGAAAACTGTATTTCGGAAAAAGACAAGAAACTCTTCGTATGAAACTTGCATTGTTTTTAATATAGTTATGTATAGAAACCAAGATAAAGTAACTTGGTACATATTAAAAACGACGTTATGTCAGTTTAATTGGGGGAATTGTGATGAAAAAGAAACTATTTAAAGGTACAGCGTTAATGCTGTCAGCTGCAATTTTAGGTGGAAGTCTAGCAAATACAACTTCTGTAAGTGCGGCAGAAATTAATCCACCAACTTATTCATTAGAAGAGAAGGCTGAAATGGACAAAGCATTTAAGCTGTTAAGTGTTATTGAATCAATTCCTGATAGTGTATTAGCGGAAGGTAGTGATTCTGTAAATCAGTGGATGGCGGAAAATAATTATGATGGTTTATTCCAAGTTATGGATGCTGTCGAAAATGATGAAGCTGTAGCATATGGGGTAGCAGGTTGTGTTTCAGCTGTCGGGATTGCAGTGCTTTCTAATGTATTCTCAATTACTAAGCTTACAAAAATTAAAAGTGCATTACAAGCGCTAGGTGGGGCAAAAACATTTGTGAATAAATTGATTCCAGCATATAATGCTGCTAGAGCTAGTGGACAAAGTAAAAAAGCAGCTGCAACTTCTGCAGTGAAAAAAGCAGCAAGTGCAGCGGGACCAGAAGCTAAACAAGCGTTGCTAGAGTTCTTTGCTTTAGGAAGTATTTATTCTGCTTGTTTTGAATAATGATATAGGAGTGAAATATGACTATTATCAGTACGATTTTCTTCTTTAGTTTTTCAGTATTTTTTGTAATTCGTTACTTAAAATTAAAAAAGACATACGATTTATTAATGATATTTGTAAGCTTGTATGCAGGGATTATGAGTGTGGAATTAATAAGTTTAAGTACAACGGTATCATATGTTTTAGATACCATAGTTATTGTTCTAGTAATAATTTCTGTAATTCTTTTTCTTAAAGATAAAAAGAATCATTAAATTTTATTATTAAAATTATATTGAAGTTCAAAAAGAGTTTGACCCAAAAGTAGCTGAATAGCTACTCGGGTCAAACTCTTTTTTATTTATAGGGTGTATTGTTGATATAAAATAGCATTATGCACAGCAAATTTATTTTTGAAAAATACTGATTGTCACTATGTATATCATTCCTTTCTAAATATTGTCGAATATTGATAGATTATCATAGCATAATAATGAAGGAATTCTCATGAAAGATATGGAAACTTAATAATTACATCTCCATATGTCGTATCTACCATTTCCTCTTTCATATAGGCAATGATACAGTAGAGGTAGTACTTAGAGTAAAGGGGTAAAGTGTAGAATGGATTTTCAGACAATCAAAGAGTATTTTTCACCAGAAAATATGGATCATATTGTTGAAAGCTATAAAGCGTTCGGACCACTTCTTGGTATTGGGTTACCGATGATAGAGGCGCTAATTCCAGCATTGCCACTTATCGTATTTGTACTGGCGAATGCTGTTGCATTTGGATTTTGGCTCGGTTTTCTTTATTCTTGGCTTGGATCAGTAATGGGTGCCTTACTTGTTTTTTTCATAATCCGCCATTTTGGCCGAAGTCGTTTCTTTTCTTTTGTGAATAAGCATGAGAAAGTACGAAAGGCAATGGGATGGATTGAAAGGAAAGGGTTCGCGCCGATTTTCGTCATCTTTTGTTTTCCGTTTACACCGTCTGCGCTTATAAATGTTGTCGCTGGTCTATCACGCATTAGTGTAAAACAGTTTGGCCTTGCGCTTGCGTTCGGAAAGCTTGTGATGATTTTTATTTTAACGTATATCGGTCATGATTTAATGTCATTTATTCATAATCCAGTGAAATCAGTCATTGTAGCAATTGGTATTTTTATTTTATGGTATGTCGGTAAGAAAATCGAAGTAAAGTTAGAACTACATTAAGAATAGTCTTCTTTGTAAAGGAAAGCTTCATTATTAATGGATAAGGGGAGAAGCGGATGAAGAAAACTTTGAAAAAAGAAGGCATAGAGTGGATACGAACAATTTTAATTGGTGTATTATTAGCTGTATTTTTTCGAACGTTTTTCTTTTCAACGTACGTTGTAGAGGGGAAATCAATGATGCCGACATTGCAAGATGGCAATATGCTCGTTGTAAATAAGGTGAGTTATCAAGTGGGGGACTTGAATAGGTTTGATGTTGTTGTATTTCATGCGAACAAAAAAGAGGACTACGTAAAACGAATTATCGGTTTACCTGGGGATCATATTGAATATAAGCATGATAAACTATATATAAACGGACAATTCGTGGATGAACCTTATCTAGAGAAATATAAGAAAGAGATAAATGGACGACAACTAACAGGTGACTTTACGCTAGAAGAGTTAACGAAGGAAAAAACGGTGCCACCTGGATATATTTTTGTAGTAGGTGATAACCGCCTCGGGAGCTGGGATAGTAGACATTTTGGTTTTGTAAAAGCTGATACAGTTGTCGGTAAAGTTGATTTACGATATTGGCCAATTCAAGAGGTACAAACGAATTTTTCAAAAGGTTGATATAATAGGTAGAAGTATAGAAAAAGACAAACTACTCCGTTTGTCTTTTTTCGTGTCCTATAATACAATTATAGTAGCAAACTAACGTTCGTTATGTAAGTGAAAGGTGGGGTTACATGTCACTTCGATTTGTGATTGGTAGAGCGGGAAGTGGAAAAAGTACACTTTGTTTACACGAAGTGCAAGAAGAGTTAAAACAGCGCCCAAGAGGGGAAACAATATTATATCTTGTGCCAGAACAGATGACATTCCAAACGCAGCAGGCGTTAATTGGTAGTGAGGATGTTAGAGGTTCTATTCGGGCACAAGTTTTTAGTTTTTCACGATTAGCGTGGAAAGTATTGCAAGAAGTTGGCGGAGCGAGTCGTCTTCACATTGATGAAGCGGGCGTACATATGTTACTTCGTAAAATTGTAGAGTCTCGTAAAGATGGATTATCGGTATTCCAAAAAGCAGCGGAGCAAAATGGTTTCTTTGAACATCTTGGCAGTATGATTGCGGAGTTTAAACGATATAACGTGACGCCATCAAACGTATATGAAATGTGGCAACAATTAGATGCACATAGTAGCAGTGCTGAACAAAAGCTATTAGCGAATAAAGTGTATGATTTACAGTTATTATATGATGATTTTGAACGTGCTTTAATCGGAAAGTACTTAGATTCAGAAGACTATCTGCAATTGCTAGTGGAAAAGCTTCCGCAGTCTGAATATGTAAAGGGAGCTGAAATTTATATAGATGGCTTCCATTCGTTTTCACCGCAAGAACTAGAAATTGTAAGACAGCTTATGATTTGCGGTGCGAGAGTGACAATTACATTAACGATAGATGAAAAAACGTTAGCGCAGCCAGTAAATGAACTAGATTTATTTTATGAAACGACGTTAACGTATGAAAAAATAAAAAAAGTAGCGCGTGAAGAGAAAATAGAAATTGAAAAAACGATTCCGCTTATGGAACAACCGCGTTTTCATTCTCCAGCATTAGCGCATTTAGAAGCTCATTATGAAGCGCGTCCGAATGAGAAATTTAACGGGGAAGCAAGTGTAACGATTCATACAGCCGCGAATTTACGAGCTGAAGTAGAAGGCGTTGCTCGTGAAATTCGTAGACTTGTGGCAGATGAAGACTATCGTTACCGAGATATTGCAGTTCTTCTTCGTAACGGAGAAAGTTATTACGATGTAATGCGGACTCTATTTACAGATTATAATATCCCGCACTTTATCGATGAAAAACGCCCGATGTCACATCATCCGTTAGTAGAATGCATTCGTTCTGCACTCGAGATTATTAGCGGGAATTGGCGTTATGATGCAGTATTTCGCTGCGTGAAAACAGAGCTTTTATATCCATTAGACGTAAGAAAAGAAACGATGCGCGAAGAGATGGATGAGTTTGAAAATTACTGTTTAGCGTACGGTGTACAAGGGAAAAGATGGACTTCTGAAGATCCGTGGATGTATCGCCGCTATCGTTCTCTTGACGATACGGACGGGATGATTACAGACAGTGAACGTGAAATGGAAGAGAAAATAAATCGATTGCGTGACGTTGTAAGAACGCCTGTTATTCGTATGCAAAAAAGACTGAAGCGTGCGGGAACGGTTATGCAAATGTGCGAAGCTGTTTACTTATTTTTAGAAGAGCTTGACGTTCCGAAAAAATTAGAAGCATTACGTATTCGTGCAGAAGAGAGTGGAGATTTCTTATTTGCGACAGATCATGAACAAGTATGGGAAGAAGTAATGAGTCTTCTTGATACGTTCGTTGAGATGCTTGGCGAAGAAAAAATGTCACTTTCTATGTTCACAGACGTTATGTCGACAGGTCTTGAGGCGCTTCAATTCGCAAACATTCCGCCGTCATTAGACCAAGTGTTAATTGCGAATATTGATCGTTCTAGATTATCAAATGTGAAAGCAACATTCGTCATTGGAGTGAATGAAGGTGTGATTCCAGCAGCACCGATGGATGAAGGTATGCTTTCTGATGAAGAAAGAGATGTTCTTAGCGCTGCAGGTATTGAACTCGCACCAACGACGAGACAAACTTTATTAGAAGAACAGTTTGTTATGTACCAAATGGTAACGAGAGCAACTGAGAAATTATACATTTCATGCCCGCTTGCAGATGAGGAAGGAAAGACGTTACTTGCTTCTAGCTTTATTAAGAAAATAAAAAGAATGTTCCCTGATGTGAAAGATACATTTATTACGAACGACGTAAATGATTTATCACGTTCGGAACAAATTTCATATGTAGCAACACCAGAAGTAACGTTGTCATATGTTATGCAGCAACTTCAAACGTGGAAGCGATATGGATTTGAAGGCAACTTAGACTTTTGGTGGGATGTATATAATTTCTACGTTACTTCAGATGAATGGAAGCAAAAAAGTAGCCGCGTATTATCAAGCTTATTCTACCGAAATCGTGCGCAAAAGCTAAGTACAGCTGTAAGTAGAGATTTATACGGAGATAAAATAAAAGGAAGCGTTTCTCGTATGGAATTATTTAACCGTTGTGCGTACGCTCATTTTGCGCAGCACGGTTTATCGTTAAGAGAGCGTGATATTTTCAAACTGGATGCGCCAGATATCGGAGAGCTCTTCCATGCAGCGCTGAAGAGAATTGCAGATAGGCTATTACGTGAAAATCGTACTTGGGCGGATTTATCAATAAAAGAGTGTGAGCATCTTTCTACTGTAGTAATAGAAGAAATCGCACCGTTATTACAAAGACAAATTTTATTAAGTTCAAACCGTCATTTCTATTTAAAACAAAAACTACAACAAATCATTTTCCGTACGTCAATCATTCTTCGTGAACATGCGAAGTCTAGCGGTTTCGTACCAGTTGATCTAGAAGTGCCATTTGGTATGGGCGGTACAGGATCACTTCCGCCAATGGAATTCTCCTTACCTAATGGTGTGAAGATGGAAGTAGTTGGCCGTATTGACCGTGTTGATAAGGCAGAAGATGAAAAGGGAACATTCCTACGTATTATTGACTATAAATCAAGCTCAAAAGCGTTAGACTTAACGGAAGTGTATTACGGATTAGCACTTCAAATGTTAACGTATTTAGATGTTGTTACTTCAAATGCGCATACGTGGATGAAAAAAGGCGGCACGGCATCACCAGCTGGTGTATTGTATTTCCACATTCATAACCCAATTGTGGAGGTAAAAGGTGACGCATCTGAAGCAGAAATTGAAAAGGAAATTTTAAAGAAATTCAAAATGAAAGGTCTCGTACTAGGAGATGCTGACGTTGTTCGTTTAATGGATAACAAACTTTCAACAGGAAGCTCTGATATTATTTCTGCTGGTCTGAAAAAAGACGGTAGTTTTAGTGCGCGTTCAAGTATTGCCAGTGAACAAGAGTTTAACGTCCTGCAAAAATACGTACACCATACGTTTGAAAATATCGGGAAAGACATTACAGAAGGCGTTATTGATATTGCTCCTTACAAAAAGGGGAATAAAGCGGCATGTACGTTCTGTAACTTCAAATCTGTTTGTCAGTTTGATGAATCACTTGAAGATAACCAATTCCGTACGCTAAAAGATATGAAAGATAGCGAAGCGATGGAGAAAATTAGAGAGGAGGTTGGCGGAGAATGATAGAAAATTGGCCTAAAAAACCAGAAGGTAGTCAGTGGACAGATGACCAGTGGAAAGCGGTTGTAGCGAACGGACGTGATATTTTAGTCGCGGCAGCAGCAGGATCAGGGAAAACAGCAGTATTAGTTGAACGTATTATTAAAAAGATTATTAATGAAGAAAACCCAGTCGATGTCGACCGCCTGCTCGTTGTAACATTTACGAATGCAGCGGCGCAAGAGATGAAAAACAGAATTGGGGAAGCGTTAGAAAAAGTATTAATTGATGAGCCGGGCTCTCAGCACATTAGAAAGCAGCTGAGCTTATTAAATAAAGCTTCCATTTCAACGATCCATTCATTTTGTTTACAAGTCATTAGAGGATATTATTACATGCTTGATGTTGATCCTCGTTTCCGCATTGCGAATCAAACCGAAAATGAATTGTTAAAAGAAGAAGTGCTAGATGACATATTAGAAGAAGAGTATGGGATAGAAGATAATACGATATTCTTTGAACTCGTTGATCGTTATACGAGTGACCGTAGTGACGATGATTTACAACGTATGATTTTAGCGCTTCATACAGAATCAAGAGCGCATCCAAATCCGGAAAAATGGCTTGATAAATTAGTAGAAGCATATGATGTGGAAGGAAAGACAATTGAAGATTTAGTGTACGCTTCCTACTTATTAGAAGATGTGAAATTTCAACTTGAAACAGCGGAACAGCATATTCGTAAAGCGACAGAGCTCGCAATGCTTCCTGACGGTCCAGCGCCTCGCGTTGAAACCCTGCAAGCAGATTTAGTTTTACTTGGAACGTTATCATCAGCTGCTCGTGAGTCATGGACAAGCGTGTATGAAGCGATGCAAAACGTATCGTGGCAAACGTTAAAGCGTATTAAGAAAAGTGATTACAACGAGGATGTTGTAAAACAAGTAGACTCCCTTCGTAATAAAGCGAAAGATGAAGTGAAAAAATTACAAGAAGAGCTATTTAGCCGTAAGCCTGAAAGTTTCTTACGAGATTTTCAAGATATGCATCCTGTATTAGAAAAGCTTGTTCAGCTCGTAAAAGTATTTACAGAACGTTTCCAAGCGATGAAGCGAGATAAAGGAATGGTCGATTTCACAGATTTAGAGCATTTCTGTTTACAAATTTTAAGTGAACAAAGTGAAAATGGTGAAATGAAGCCATCAGCAGTAGCGCTTCAATATCGTAATAAATTTGCTGAAGTATTAGTCGATGAATATCAAGATACGAACTTCGTACAAGAATCAATTATTAAATTCGTAACGAAAGATTCTGAGAGTGAAGGAAACTTATTCATGGTTGGTGACGTGAAGCAGTCGATTTATCGTTTCCGACTAGCAGAACCAGGATTATTCTTAGGGAAGTATAAACGTTTCACGCAAGAAGGATTAGGCGGCGGAATGAAGATTGACTTAGCGAAAAACTTCCGTAGTCGTCATGAAGTGTTAGCAGGTACAAACTTTATTTTCAAACAAATTATGGGCGAAGAAGTTGGGGAAATCGATTACGATGCTGACGCTGAATTAAAGCTAGGTGCTAGTTATCCAGAAGGTGAAGATGTAGCAGCTGAACTATTGTGCATTCAGCAAACAGAAGAAGAAGTAATAGACGGTGAAGAAGGTGCGGAAGTAGAAAAAGCACAGCTTGAAGCACGTCTTATGGCGCAGCGCATTAAAGCGATGGTTGATTCAGGTTATGAAGTGTATGATCGTAAAACGGATAGTATGCGCCCTGTACAATACCGCGACTTCGTTATTTTACTTCGCTCCATGCCGTGGGCACCGCAAATTATGGAAGAGTTAAAATTGCAAGGAATTCCAGTATACGCTGATCTTGCGACTGGTTACTTTGAAGCGACAGAAGTAAATATTATGATGAACGTATTCCGCGTTATTGATAATCCGATGCAAGATATTCCGCTTGCAGCAGTACTTCGTTCCCCAATCGTTGGATTAAATGATGAAGAACTTGCAACGCTTCGTGCTCATGGGAAGAAAGGATCGTTTTATGAAGTAATGAGCTCATTCTTAAAAGGGGCACCGCTTGAAGAAGAAAAAGAACTACATGATAAATTAGAGTGGTTCTATAACTTATTACAAGGATGGCGTGAATTTGCGCGCCAACAGTCTCTTTCTGATTTAATTTGGAAAGTGTACGGTGAGACAGGTTATTATGACTTTGTCGGTGGTTTACCAGCTGGAAAGCAAAGGCAAGCAAACTTGCGTGTACTATATGACCGCGCAAGACAATATGAAGCAACATCGTTTAGAGGACTATTCCGCTTCTTACGCTTTATTGAGCGTATTTTAGAACGCGGTGATGATATGGGTACGGCGAGAGCTTTAGGTGAACAAGAAGATGTCGTTCGCATTATGACAATTCATAAAAGTAAAGGACTTGAGTTTCCAGTCGTATTTGTCGCTGGACTTGGTCGTCGCTTTAATACACAAGACTTAATGAAGCGTTTCTTACTGCATAAAGACTTCGGTTTTGGTTCGCAATTTATCGATCCTCGTAAACGAATTAAATATACGACATTATCACAACTTGCAATTAAGCGTAAAATGAAAATGGAATTAATCGCGGAAGAAATGCGCGTCTTATACGTAGCGTTAACACGTGCAAAAGAGAAGTTAATTTTAATTGGAACGGTTAAGGATGCAACTAAGGAAATGGAAAAATGGCTGGATGCGAGAGAGCATAGTGAATGGTTATTACCAGATCATATACGTGCCGGAGCGTCTTGCTACTTAGACTGGATTGCACCTTCATTATATAGGCACCGTGATAGTGAAATACTTCTTGAATTAGGACAAGGAAGTGTTCCAGATGAAATTTATGGGTATGACACTAGCTGGAAAGTAGAAGTTGTTGACGGTAACACGTTACTCGCGCCAGAACCGGTTCAAGAAGAGAAACAAGAATTGTTAGAAGCACTTCGTGAGAAAAAGGCCGTTCCCCTGCAAAGTGAACGGAAAGAAGAGGTGTACGATAGATTAATGTGGAAGTACGGATATGAGGAAGCGACATCTCATCGTGCGAAGCAATCTGTTACAGAAATAAAGAGAAATTATCAATCTGAAGAAGGTAGCGATAATGCCTTTATTAAAAAATTACGTGCACCAATTAGGACACGTCCTCGTTTTATGGAGAAAAAGGGATTAACATATGCAGAGCGCGGAACAGCAGTACATGCCGTTATGCAGCATGTTGATTTGAAGAAGCCGATTACAGAAGAAGTGATTCGGGAGCAAATTGCTGGAATGGTAAATAAAGAATTATTAACATTCGAGCAGGCGGAAGAAATTGCGATTGAAAAAGTAATTTCATTCTTTGATAGTGACCTAGGTAAAAGGGTATTAGCGGCGAAAAGTGTTGAGCGTGAAGTACCATTTACGATGATGCTTGCAGCAGAAGAAGCGTATCAAGATTGGCAAGGGCAGAGCGGGGAATCCATTCTTGTCCAAGGGGTTATTGACTGCATGATTGAAGAGGAAGATGGTATTACTTTAATCGACTTTAAAACGGATACGATTGAAGGGAAGTTCCCAGGTGGATTTGATCAAGCGAAACCAATTTTAGAAGAGCGATATAAAGTCCAGCTTTCGTTATATGCAAAGGCACTTGAGAAAAGCTTACAACATCCTGTGAAAGAGAAATGTTTATACTTCTTTGATGGTAATCATGTTATAAAAGTTGAGGAATAGAGGGGCTTGCAAATGGTAACGGAAAAAACGTTAAGAACGTGTGAAAAAGGACATGAGTACTATAAAAGTAGCGATTGTCCAACTTGCCCAACCTGTGAGAAAGAGAGAACGCCAAAAGAAGGGTTTCTTTCCCTTCTTTCAGCGCCAGCAAGAAGGGCGCTAGAGCATCATGGAATTCACACTGTAGAAGAACTCTCAAAGTATAGTGAGAAAGAAGTTTTAAAACTGCATGGTATGGGACCTGCGTCGATGCCGAAGCTTAGAAAGGCTTTGGAGGAACAAGGATTATCATTTAAATAAAAAGAGTGCTATGCTCTTCTAGAAGAAATAGAAAAGAGTCCATCACGTTAGATGGACTCTTTTACTATCTACCTATAAAGAGTAATTACAGGGCAACTGTTTGATTAAGCTGTTCCAATCTGGTCTTGATCCGCCACATCAGAATCAAACGTATTTGTTGCACTAACACCGTTAAAAGTATTCACGACAAATCCAACATTGGAAGCTCCAGATCCATTATAAGCTTTCGTATTTTCTTTCGGAGAAACGTTATAAAAATCCCCTAAATTGAAAGAACCATTACTGTTTTGCACGACGAGATTTCCAACAACAGAAGGCATACCATCCACCTACTTTACTAAACTTTGTAATTACTATATGAATTATTGTGCGGAAGGTTCATCTGTAATATATTGGCGAATTTGCATAATACGAGAGTTATTAAAAACATAATCAACATTTCCAATTTGAAATCCACCAGAGTTTAAAAGTGTGCGCAATTCAACGTTATTCACTTCAATAAAAGGACATTCATTTACAATGTTTAATTTTACATCTGTCGTTCGTTTCGGGATTGTAATGTATTCATCTGTAAAGATTTCAAATGCATCTAAGCGACCTTCGTCTTTTATATAACAAGGGAATTCCCGGTGAACGGCAAGAGCTCTACTTTTTAATTCCATTTGATTGGCATCTCCAACTTGAAATACGGCAGCAATCCCTAACGAAACAATAGAAACATTTTGGACAATAGACACGTGATGTAACATAATTTCTCAGTCTCCTTAACCTGGAGTAGGAGGGACATCTGTTACTAATGGCACAAATGGACCCTCTGTAACAGTTTCAAACGGCGTATCAAGAATAGAAGATAGAATGAGGAAATTTGCATCCCCAATTAAAAAGAGTGCGGACGACGATACACCGTTCATTTTAATCTGTCCGACTTTGAACTCGCGGTTTACAACGTTAAGGTTCATACATACTTACTCCTTTCGGAAATTGCCCGGTATGTGTTGAATAAAAGAGAGGAAGGCTTTGTCGATATCATGTTTCATAGCTTGAATAATGATATCTCGTAAATAATCTGGATCTGTTGAAATCCCTTCATGTGATTGTGCTTGTGATAAATAATAAGGAAGTCTATGCTCCATCTGTTTCTTTATGTCGTCAACCATCATTTGTCGATACATTTCATCGAGCGGCGTTCTCTCTTCCTGTTCAAAATGGAGAATTCGATTATATGCTTCTTCATCTAAGTAACGATGCATTTCCTGAAGGATACCTTGGTAAAAGTCTGGGTTTGTATCTGTTTCAGGATTGACCTTCAAAGTTTCCGTGTCAACTTGAAAATCCTCAATTTGTTGTCCTTTTGTTGAAAATGGATTTAATCCAATATTTAAAGTGCCATTTAAATTTTCTACTTTTAATTGATCGAATTTATATTCCACTTTTCCTATAGAAGAGGAGGGGCGACTTTTTAATTCATTAAGCTCTTCTTGTAATTGACGAACTTGATCTTCTAAGTTAAGAATGGTCGCTTGTTGTGCTTGAAGAGCTTGTTGAAGTTGGTGTAAGTAAGTATATATATCTTGATTCATTTGTGAAACCTCCTTTTCAATAGGGAGGGTAAATATATTCCTACTATATATTTATGACAAGGATGTCTTAAGAAGAACTAGTTGATGGTTTGATAGAAATAATTTGTCCTTTCGCTTGTAATGGGCGAAGGGGTTCTGTAAATCCGCCAGTATTTGAGAATTTAGATAGGGCTTTAATACTTCCGGCAGTACCAATCTGGAATACAGAAGAGGTTGTAATGCTATCAATTTTAATACTGTTAATGATGATGCTTTGGTTTACATAAAAATTCAATACAATCGCCCCCTTTAAGTTGAACCAATTATCGCTTGATCAACAACATCTGAATCATTAACAGTCGTTGCGCTTTGATAATTGTAGACAGAAACGTTATCTCCAACATTAAAAGAGCCGGCCCCAGCGAAAGCGCGTGAATAACTAATAGGCCTAATCGCAAATACATCTCCAATATGAAAAATACCACTTGATCCAATATTAACGATACGAATATGTCCGACCATAGCTGGCATACAAAACACCTTTCGTTTTTAAAATTTTCTTTTCTACTATTGTATGGGCGTTTTTAATAAAATGTGTGTTTTTTTGAAATAAAAGAAACACACACGTTATTGTGTGTGTGTGTCGAGTGTTTGATTAGGGTGAAAATCCGTATGTACATGCCAAATTGCATTTAAGAGCCTGTCCAGTTCTTGGCTACAATCCACTGTTTTTTGAGAAGTCATTCCGTAGCGTTCAGCAAAATAAATCATTTTTTCACGTTTTTTTTCAATCGCTTGCTCAAACATTGAAATCGGCTCCATCTCTAAATGAAATTTTTAGTATATATGTAGTACATATTATACAAAAAAAACATAAAAAAGAAATGCATTCGCTAAAAAAAGTGAAATTTCTACATTTTATGCCAAATGATAAAGGAGTAACGAATCGGATATGAGAAGAATATTGTAAAAATTAGCGTGTATGAGAAGGTTTTTTTCTTACAGATGCGAATACAATTAAAAGGTATGAGTTTTAGGATGGAGAGTGGAAATGTTGCGTTTGGTAACGGCGAAAAAAGAAGAAAAGGTATTTGTAGGTATTGTGGATGAAGAAGAAGAAAAGGTATTGCACTTAAGAGAAGCGCAAAGGCAAAAGGGAGAAAAGGTTACAATCCCTATTACAATGTTAGAATGTATTGAAAGAGGAACCGAATGTGTTGAAAAAATGTGTGAAATTGTCAATTGGGCGAAGGAAAATGAAGGAACGGCGTATTACCCGTTAACTGAGGTGAAAATATTAGCACCAATTCCAAGGCCAAGAAAGAATATTCTTTGCGTTGGAAAAAATTATCGTGAGCATGCGATGGAAATGGGCGGCGTAGAGTCAATTCCAGAAAATATAATGATCTTTACGAAAGCACCAACGACAGTGATTGGAATGGATGAAAAAATTAATAGTCATCCCCACGCAACAAATGAATTAGACTATGAAGGGGAACTAGCTATCGTCATTGGTAAGCGAGGGAAACAAATAAAAAAAGAAAAAGCGCTTGAGCATGTTTTTGGTTATACCATTATAAATGATATAACTGCTCGCGATATTCAAAGGAAGCATAAGCAATTTTTCCTTGGAAAAAGTTTCGATACATTTTGTCCGATGGGACCGTATTTAATTCATAAATCGATGGTTAGTGCGCCAAATGCGTTACACATTGAAACGGTAGTAAATGGAGAAGTAAGACAAACTTCAAATACAAATAAAATGATTTTTTCAATAGAAGAAATCATTTCAACGATAAGTAAAGGAATGACATTAGAACCAGGAGATATTATTGCAACAGGAACCCCGGCTGGTGTTGGAAAAGGTTTCACACCACCGAAGTTTTTGCATGCCGGTGATGAAGTAGTTGTTACAGTAGAAGGAATTGGTACTTTGCGAAATGTAGTGAAGTGAAGAAAAGAGCTATCTTATTAATAAGATAGCTCTTTTCTATGGTCTTGGGTGATAGAGGTAATCGATAACGGAAAAAGTGTAAAGACCAATGACTGCAAGTGTACAAATGCCAAATAGTATAACCGTAAGTGCGCTTTTTTCGCGTCCAAAACCAATGATAGTAAGAATAACAGTAGTCCAAAATGATGCTTTCAGTAGTGTGAATGTAGTGGGAGTTGAGTAGTGACTAAGCGATGTTACGGAAACTAGGAAGCCAAAGAATGTAACTAAAAGAAAAGTTGTAGCTAAATAGTTAATATGTTTGCCGTATCTTAATAACATATCGCACCTCCTTTATGAATTTAAAATACAGAAAATTACAATTTTATTTTAGTATAAATCAATATAAAATGAAAGAGGTTGTCCCAACATGTAGGACAACCTCTCTATTATTACGATAATACAGCTTTAATTTTTTGGAATGCCCACTCTAAATCTTCTTCAGAGATTACTAGAGGTGGTGCGATACGAATTACGTTTTCGTGTGTTTCTTTACATAACAGTCCAGCTGCTTTTAGTTGTTCACAGTAAGGGCGAGCTGGCTCGTTTAATTCGATACCGATAAATAAACCTTTACCGCGAACTTCAGTAATCATTGGGTTATCGATTTCTTTTAATTGTCCAACTAATTTTTCACCTAATTGAAGAGAACGCTCTGTTAATTTTTCTTCTTCTAACACTTCAAGAGCTGCGATAGAAACAGCACATGCAAGTGGATTACCACCGAATGTAGAACCGTGAGAACCTGGCTCAAATACCCCTAAAATGTCGCGGTTTGCTGCAACGCAAGAGATTGGGAATACGCCGCCGCCAAGCGCTTTACCAAGTATGTACATGTCAGGAGTTACACCGTCCCAGTCACAAGCAAATACTTTACCAGTACGGCCTAAGCCAGTTTGGATTTCATCTGCTACGAATAAAACGTTTTCTTTTTTACATACTTCAAGAGCTTCTTTTAAGAAACCAGCTGGGGGGATGTTAATCCCTGCTTCACCTTGGATTGGCTCTAAAATGAATGCAGCTGTGTTTGGTGTAATAGCAGCTTTTAACGCTTCTAAATCACCGTAAGGAATTACAACGATGCCAGGAAGCATTGGACCGAATCCGCGCTTGTACTCTTCGTTTGAAGACATAGAAACAGCACCCATCGTACGTCCGTGGAAGTTATCTTCACAAACGATAATTTCAGCACGGTTTGCTTCTACTTTCTTCACATCATAAGCCCAGCGGCGAGCTGTTTTAATTGCAGTTTCAACAGCTTCTGCACCTGTATTCATTGGAAGTACCATTTCTTTATTAGTTAGTTTCGCAACTTTTTCGTACCAAGGACCTAATTGATCGCTATGGAAAGCACGAGAAGTTAACGTAACACGATTAGCTTGGTCAATTAAAGCGTTAATAATTTTTGGGTGACGATGACCTTGGTTTACTGCCGAATATGCACTTAATAAGTCCATATAGCGGTTTCCTTCAGGATCTTCTACCCAAACGCCTTCTGCTTTAGAAATAACGATTGGAAGTGGGTGATAGTTATTTGCCCCGTATGTGTCTGTAAGTTCGATAATATCCTTAGTTTGAATCATGATTGTTCCCCCTTTTGTTATTACAAGAAGTTTGTAAATACTCTAAATATTATAGCATTTAAATGTAAAAAAGCGAAACATTTCCTGAAAATAAATGAACATGTTATCATATAGAATGAAAAAGTGTGAAAAGAGGAGGTAAGGGATACGATGGTACATATGCATATTACAGCATGGGCGTTAGGTTTAATTTTATTTTTCGTTGCGTATTCACTTTATTCAGCAGGAAGAAAAGGGAAAGGTGTACATATGGGGCTTCGTCTTATGTACATTATCATTATTGTGACAGGTTTCATGTTGTACATGGGTATTATGAAGACTGCAACAAGTAACATGCACATGTGGTATGGTTTAAAAATGCTAGCTGGTATTTTAGTTATCGCTGGAATGGAAATGGTTCTTGTGAAAATGAGCAAGAACAAGGCAACGGGGGCATTCTGGGGATTATTTATTATCGCGCTTGTAGCGGTATTTTATCTAGGACTGAAATTACCGATTGGTTGGCAAGTATTCTAATAAAGAAAATAAAACCACCTTATAATCTCAAATGTTTGGGAGATAAGGTGGTTTTTTATTTTATGTTGCATCGATATGCAACTCTTCTCCGTTTACTTTCGTAAAACGAAACATATTTTTATTTGACGTAGCGTGACGAACGAAATGGTGCTGCAGTGTACAAATCATCTCTTCGTTATCAAATAAAAGAATATTTACTCCTTCGCATGCTTCCTCTTTCGGTAAAAAGGATAAATAATTATGACAATACATGCAATCATATAAAGAGTAATGAAGTGATTGCAATGCCTCTGTTAATAAGGCGAAGACAGAGTCAGGTAATTCCTCAAGCCATTCTGTATAGCTAAGGAGTAATTTTTTACGAATGCGTATCATTTCCCCATTTTGCAAATGGTGCTGTTCGTTGGCGATTTGTAATATATCTTGTTCATAGAAACGAGCCGGTAGCCAGTTGTTGTTATATAAAATTTCAAATCCATCTTCGGCAATATCTTCTAATAAAAATGCTTCCTCATTTTCATCATCAAAGAATACCCATTCATTGTTTATATATTCTACATTACCGACCGTATGAGCGCGAGGCTGGTTATATAAAATATGTTTACGTTGTATCATACACGATTTCTCCTTTTGAAAAGTAGTTATTCCTGTTATAGACAGTTCGTGCATTCTTTATAACTAGACACATCTACACATAGGTGGGCATACAATAAAACACGTTTTACTGAGTGAAAATGCTATTCCGTATATGGATAGTAGGTTATCGTCAAGTTTTTCATTTTGTAATCCGCACCTCTTAGGGTGGGGATTACTGCACGTTCAAGAAAAGAAATAAGATGGAAGGATGATTTATATGTGCGGGATTACAGGATGGGTGGATTATAAACGCTCATTAGAAGGAGAACGGGACGTCGTTACGAAGATGGCTGAGACGTTAGCGAAGCGTGGCCCAGATGATAATAAAGTTTGGATTAAAGGCAATGTCGCATTTGGGCATAAACGGTTAATCGTTGTTGATCCTGAAGGTGGTAAACAGCCGATGACTTGTTTAAAAGATGAAGCAAATTATGCAATTTGCTATAACGGCGAACTGTATAACACGGAAGATATTCGAAAGGAACTATTAAGAAGAGGATATACGTTCAAAGGTCATTCTGATACGGAAGTACTATTAGCATCGTATATGGAATGGAAAGAAGAATGTGTCGATCATTTAAACGGTATATATGCGTTTGCTGTATGGGATGAACAGAAAGAACAAGTGTTTATTGCGCGCGATCGATTAGGGGTAAAACCACTATTTTATAAATATGACAGTGGGCGATTACTATTTGGCTCAGAGTTAAAAGCGATATTGGCGCATCCAGATGTGAAGGCGGAAGTGACGTTAGAAGGATTATCTGAAATATTTGGCCTTGGACCATCTAGAACGCCTGGCCACGGCATTTATGCTGGTATAAAAGAATTACGTCCAGGTCATGCGATGACATTTTCAAAGAACGGTTTATGCATATGGAGATATTGGAATGTAGAAAGTAAAAAGCATGAAGATTCCTTTGAAGAAACAGTAGAAAAAACACGATTTTTATTACAAGATTCGATTACAAGGCAGCTCGTTTCTGATGTACCATTATGTACTTTTTTATCAGGCGGTGTAGATTCAAGCGCTATAACAGCAATTGCTGCAAAAGAATACGAAAGATCGGGAAAAGGTCAATTACACACGTATTCGGTTGATTACGAAGATAATGACAAATACTTTAAAGCAAATGCGTTTCAGCCAAATTCAGATGCACCATTTATTCATTTGATGACGGAGACGTTTCAAACGATCCATCATCGCTGCGTCATTTCAAATGAACAATTAGCGCAGTATTTAACAGAAGCAGTACTCGTTCGTGATTTGCCTGGTATGGCAGATATCGATTCGTCATTATTATGGTTTTGCCGCGAAATTAAACAAGATTTTGTCGTCGGTTTATCTGGGGAATGTGCAGATGAAATATTTGGTGGTTATCCGTGGTTTTATAGAGAAGATGATTTACAATCGAGCGCATTTCCGTGGATGCGTTCTACAGAAGCGCGTGAACAATTGCTAAAGAAAGAATGGAGAAATAAATTAAATTTACAACAATATGTACAGCAGCGCTATGAAGAGTCCATTCAAGAAGTTCCTATTTTAGATGGGGAAAGTCCGCTAGAAGCAAAAAGACGCCAATTATTTTATTTAAATATGGTATGGTTTATGACAACATTATTAGACAGAAAAGACCGTATGAGTATGGGGGCGAGCTTAGAAGTACGCGTTCCATTTGCAGATCATCGGCTTGTCGAATATGCGTGGAATATTCCTTGGGAAATGAAAATGTATAAAAACCGCGAAAAAGGTCTATTGCGTAAAGCGTTAGAAGGGTTACTTCCAAATGAGATATTATATAGAAAGAAGAGCCCGTATCCAAAAACACATAATCCGCACTATACGAAAGCAGTAACAGTATGGATACAAGATTTATTAACAGATAAAGGCTCGATTTTACACGAGCTATTTGATAAAGAACAGCTGAGTGGATTAATTGAGTCAGGCGGCAGTGCATTCCAAACGCCATGGTATGGTCAATTAATGACTGGGCCACAACTTTTAGCTCATTTAGCACAAATTCACGTTTGGTTTAAAGAATATGGAGTAAATATTAAAGAATAGGAGAAAAGCGACTTACTTTATAAGTAAGTCGCTTTTTATTAAATAAATTGTCATATAAAATTCAAAATCATATTAGAGAAAATACTTATTTAGAATAATTATCTTTACGTACTTATTATTAGTTGTTATAATTGGAAACAAATGTTCTTGAAAAAGATTCTCATTTATAAAATTGAGGTGTTATATAGATGAAAAAGAAAAAAATAGGTTTACTCGTAATGGCGTATGGAACGCCGGATTCATTAGATGAAGTAGAGGCATATTATACACATATTCGTCATGGGCGTAAGCCATCAGAAGAAGCACTCCAAGATTTAATTGGACGCTATAAAGCGATTGGTGGAATTTCACCGCTTGCAAAAATTACGAAAGAGCAAGCGCATAAATTAACAGACTCAATGAATAATATGTTTACAGAGTATGAATTTAATTGTTACTTAGGCTTAAAACATACTGCTCCGTTTATAGAAGATGCAGTAGAAGAGATGAAGCGCGATGGAATTGAGCAAGCAATTAGTATCGTATTAGCGCCGCATTATTCTACCTTTAGCATTAAGGCATATAACGAGCGTGCAATTCGTCTCTCGGAGGAAATAGGTGGTCCTGTTATTGAACCAATTGAACAATGGTATGATGAACCGAAGTTTATTTCGTATTGGGCAGATCAAATAAAAGAAACATTTACAAAAATTGAAGATAAAGAGAAAGCGGTTGTAATTTTTTCAGCGCATAGTTTACCAGAAAAAATTATTGCAGCAGGTGATCCTTATGTGGAGCAATTGCAGCATACGGCGGATTTAATCGCAGCAGCTGCAAACATCCAAAACTATACAATAGGTTGGCAAAGTGCCGGAAATACACCTGATCCATGGATTGGACCGGATGTGCAAGATTTAACGAGAGATTTATTTGAAGAGCATAGATATAAATCTTTCATATATTGCCCAGTTGGTTTTGTGGCAGAGCATTTAGAAGTTTTATATGACAACGATTACGAGTGTAAAGTTGTGACGGATGAATTAAATGCTGCGTATTTTAGACCAAATATGCCGAATGCACAATCTACATTTATTGATTGTTTAGCTACAATTGTTTCCAGAAAAATGAAAGAAATAGTTGACAAAGAACTAATTTCGAATAATAATTAATTTATAATAATTTTAAATAAATAATAATTACTATGAAAGAAAGAGGAGGATCCCCCTAGATGAATCCAAATAATCGCTTAACAACAAACCAAGGTGCTCCGGTCGGAGATAACCAAAATTCTCGTACAGCTGGTCGCCGTGGACCGGTATTATTAGAAGATTATCATTTAGTAGAAAAATTGGCTCACTTTGATCGTGAACGTATTCCAGAGCGTGTTGTGCACGCACGTGGTGCAGGTGCTCACGGTGTATTCGTTACGAAAAATAGCATGAAGCAATATACGAAAGCAGCATTTTTACAAAATGAAGGAACTGAAACGCCTGTATTTGTTCGTTTTTCAACGGTTATTCATGGTCAAGGTTCTCCTGAAACAGCACGTGATCCACGCGGTTTCGCTGTTAAATTTTATACAGAAGAAGGAAATTACGATATTGTAGGTAACCATTTACCAGTCTTCTTCATTCGTGATGCAATTAAATTCCCTGATATGGTGCATTCTTTAAAACCAGCACCTGATACAAATATTCAAACACCAGATCGTTACTGGGATTTCATGACGTTAAGTCCAGAATCTACACATATGATGACATGGGTATTTTCTGATTACGGTACACCAGCAAGCTATCGTGAAATGGAAGGTTTCGGTGTACATTCATTCAAATGGATTAATGCGGAAGGTAAAATCGTCTACATTAAATATCATTGGAAGCCACAGCAAGGTGTACGTAACTTAAGTGCAAAAGAAGTGCAAGAAGTACAAGGAAAAGACTTCAACCATGCAACTCGTGACTTATTCGATGCAATCGAAAAAGGAAATTACCCGAAATGGGATTTACACGTACAAGTGATGCAACTAGATGAAATGGATTCTTTAGACTTTGATCCACTGGACCCAACGAAAGTATGGCCAGAAGATCGTTTCCCATTAATGGAAGTAGGGACAATGACGTTAAACCGTAACCCGAAAAACTTCTTTGCGGAAGTAGAACAAGTAGCGTTCTCTCCAAGTGCAACTGTAAATGGTATTGAACCATCTGAAGATAAATTATTACAAGGTCGTTTATTCTCTTATCCAGATACACAGCGTTACCGCCTTGGTGCAAACTACTTACAAATTCCTGTAAACTGTCCATACGCAGCTGTTCATAATCAACAACGTGATGGTGCGATGCAAATCAATCAAAACCCATCTACAATTAACTATGAACCGAGCCGTCATGCTGAAAATCCAGTTGAAGACCCAGCTTACCGCGATTCAACTATGAAAGTAGAAGGCTATGTATCTCGTGAGAAAATTGACAAACCAAATGATTTCGAACAAGCGGGTGAGCGTTACCGTTCATTCTCTAAAGAAGAGCAAGACAACTTAATTGCAAATTTAACAAATGACTTAAAAGACGTAAATGAACGTACGAAATTACTAGCTGTATGTAACTTCTTCCGTGCAGATCAAGAGTACGGTATGCGTTTAGCGCAAGCATTAAACGTTGATATTACGCAATATGTAGGAAATGCTCCGAAATAAATTGGAAAAGACGACTGTTATGAAACGGTCGTCTTTTTTTGTTTATGTAAAGTTACACGCGGGTATTCTTCAGTTTCATTATGTCGGAATTTGTTGGTAAATCGATATATCGTGTCGAAACGTCGATATATTGAAATAATCGCTGATATATTTGAAAAATCGTCGATATATCCGAAGAATCGCTGATATATTTACAGGAATACTAGCTGGGGTATGCAGTGCCGATAAATGCAAAAAAGAGATGCAATCTACTATCAATAGATTGCATCTCTTTTTTAGTTCACTCGCTCAGTATATTCATAAGCTTTCTCTCCATGCATTGAAATATCAAGTCCCATATGTTCCTCGTGCTCATCTACCCGGACAGGGAGGAAGAAGTTAATTGCTTTAATAATCGCGTACGTCATTATAATTGTGAACGCATATGTTGCGCCGATTGCTACAAGTTGTTTCAACAGCAGCGCGGCGTTCCCGTAAAATAATCCGTTAGCACCATCACTGTTTACGGTGGTAGTTGCAAATAGTCCTGTCGCAATGCCGCCCCAAGTTCCGCCGATGCCGTGACATCCAAATGCATCGAGTGTATCGTCGTATCCGAATTTTGTTTTTAAGAAAAAGACCGCTCCGAAGCATAATACGCCGCCAATTGCTCCGATAAGAAGAGCTGAGAAAGGTGTAACGAACCCGCAAGCTGGTGTAATAGCGACTAGACCGGAAACAACGCCGCAAGCAGCTCCCATCGCGGTCGGTTTTGATTGGAAGAACCACTCTGAAAGCATCCAAGTTAATGCGGCGGCAGCGGCGGCTATATTTGTATTAATAAATGCAGTTAAAGCTACGTCGTTTAAAGATAATGCGCTTCCGACGTTAAAACCGAACCAGCCGAACCACAGTAAACCAGCGCCTAACATCGTAAATGGTAAATGATGAGGAGACGAACCGTTTATGTTTTTGCGTTTTCCAAGGAAAATAGCTAATACAAGGCCAGCCACCCCAGATGTAATATGAACGACATTACCACCAGCGAAGTCTAACGCACCAAGTTCTCTTAGCCATCCGCCAACGCCCCATACCCAATGAGCGACAGGATTGTAAACGATTGTTGTCCATAGAAGGATGAAAATAAGGAAAGCTGAAAATCGCATTCTTTCGGCAAATGCTCCTGAAATTAAAGCGGGAGTTAAAATAGCGAACATGAGTTGAAACATCATAAATAAATTGTGAGGAATAGTAGATGAGTAGTCTGGATTTGGTGCGTAGCTAACTCCGTTTAAACCGAACCAATCGAATGTGCCGATAAGTCCGTGCCAATCTGGTCCGAATGATAAAGAATAACCAATTAAAATCCATTGAATCGAAACGATAGCCATTGCGCTATAACTATGCATTGTCGTACTGAGTACGTTTTTACTGCGAACCATACCTCCATAAAAAAGTGCTAATCCTGGTGTCATTAACATGACCATTACTGTCGCTACAAACATAAAAACCGTATCTCCTGTATTCATTCTCTCTCCTCCTGTGATGTTAGAAAAAATAACATCAATTTGTTATGTTTCATATCATATTCGAAATAAAAAGAAAAATCAACTAAAAATTCAGAAAATTTTATATGTAATGTTAGAAAAGCTAACATGTATTAATTTGATAAGAATGAAATCAACGTATGCGATTCGTTCGGATAATTGGTATAATATTCTTACAATTAAAATACATGGGGGATGCGTGTGGGGAAAATACATACTAGGAAACTATTCATTTGTTTTTGTTTAGCTGTCGTTTTGTTTGTACCAATACATACATTTGCAGACGAAAAAAGAGAGTGGCGAGACGAAGTTATATATTCCATTATGATTGATCGTTTTAATAATGGGGAACCGAAAAATGACAAACAGTTAGAAGTTGGCAATTTAGAAGGATATCAGGGCGGAGATATAAGAGGTATTATAAAAAGAATGGATTACATAAAAAAAATGGGATTTACTACTGTTATGCTTTCGCCGCTTTTTGAAAGTGTAAAATACGATGGGTTAGACGTGCGCAATTTTCAGAAGGTAAATGAACATTTCGGAACAGAAAATGATGTGAAAGAACTTGTGCAAGAAGCTCATGCAAAAGGAATGAAAGTTGTATTTCAATTTCCGCTTGGAGAAAACGAACAACAAGTAATCGACTCGATGAAATGGTGGATCAAAGAAGTTGATTTAGATGCAAGTTATGTAATACATAGTGAAAAAAAATCGCCTGCTTTTTGGGATGATATGCAAAAAGATATGCAAGTGATAAAGAAAGATTTTCGAGTTATGACAAAAGAAGATAGTGAATACAACGAAAAAATAGTAGATGCGTTTTCCAAAGCGGACGTATCGGTGAAACCTTTATATGATGTAAGTAAAAAAGACGGAGCAGCCGCTACATTTTTAGATAATCAAGATACAAAAAGATTTGCTCGTATTGCAAAAGAGAATATGAATTATCCACCATCTCGTTTGAAACTAGCTCTTACATATTTATTAACAACACCAGGTATTCCGAATTTTTATTACGGAACTGAAATTGCATTGGATGGAGGAGGTACGCCAGATAATAGACGATTAATGGACTTCAAATCAGATGAAAAGTTTATGCAACATATAACGAAACTCGGTGAGCTTAGACAAGCGAGACCATCTTTACGCCGCGGTACGTTTGAGCTTCTATACGATAAAGATGGAATGAGTGTACTAAAGAGAAAGTATAAAGATGAAGTGACAGTAGTAGCGATTAATAATACGAGAGAAACACAAAAAGTTGCTTTACCTGCAAGTGCGATTGGTGAAAAACAAGAGCTAAGGGGATTGTTAGAAGATGAAATTATAAGAGAAGAAAACGGAAAATTTTATCTCGTTTTAAAGCGTGAAGAATCAAATGTGTATAAAGTTAACGGGGAAACAGGTGTGAATTGGCTATTTATTTCTTTAATCGTCGGTGTGAACGTATTGTTTATTGCTTTTTTAATTGTGGTTAAAAAGAGGCGGAAATAAGGGGATATTCTCTTTTGTGTTCAATTAAAAGTGCGTGATGAGGTGAGATGTTCAAGTCTTCTTATCGTATTCGTAATTCTGTATTTTGGGGATAACAGTGACGATGGGGAATTTGTTCGGTGGGACAGGCTAAGGAGAAAACTTTCTCCCTAGTCTGTTTTTCTTTGAAGTAAGACTCTCACCTCGAAATGCAACTGAGCAAAGAAGTAAAAAATCGATAGAAGAAACAATAATTGAAAATATACTAATTTTACATTACATTAAAGGGTGAAAAGTATTTTGTTACTCATTGAGGGCTATATTTGAGGAGGAAAAATGGAATTTTACGATTTGGGTATTACCATTAAAGAACTTAGAATGAAAAAGAATATATCACAATCTGAATTGTGTCATGGAATATGTTCGCAAAGTCAAATTAGCAAAATAGAAAAAGGTATGATTTATCCATCTAGCATATTGTTATATCAATTATCTGAAAGACTTGGTATTGATCCAAATCATATTTTCGCACTAACTCAAAACAAAAAACTAAAATATGTAGAAAATGTAAAATGTGTAATGAGAGATTGTACAAAACAAAAACAATATAATGAACTTTATGAAATAGTGAAACAAGAGAAAACCGAAAATAATTTCCAGTTAAAAGAAGATAAACAATTTCTAATATGGCATGAAGCGATTGCTATATTTTATGTGAATAAATCAATAAAAACTGCTTTAAATCTTTTAAATAATGCACTAAAACTAACTGTAACGAATGGTGATTTTTTATCGGAAAGAGAAATAGATATTATGCAGTCGATGGCTATATTTCATTGGGCAAATAAAGAATATGAAAAGAGTATTACTATATTAAGAAGATGTTTAACTAATTTTAACAAGTTAGATTTCCCTAGAGATAAAGAGATTAAATTAAAAATCATTTTTAATTTAGGGAAAATGTTAGGTCATGCAAATCAACATGAAGAGGCAATAAAATACAATGATATGGGTATTAAATTAGCTATTAATCTAAATACTTTATATTTATTAGGCGAATTATACTACGGGAAAGCTTGGAACATGCTAAAGCTGAAACAATGTAATGAAGAAGATGTAGCTGATAATATGAAAAAAGCATTATTTATCTTTGAACTAACAGAAAAAGAAGATCTGATAAAAATAGTTAAAGAAAAATATTTTGAACAACAAAATAAAAAAATCACTCATAATTTCTGATGAACATCTTATTATTCTCTATAAAAAAAGCACCATATGGTGTCTTTTTTATGATTTATATCATCGATTATTACAGTTCGTAGGTTTCTTATACCAAGCTTTGTTGATGTATTTACAATTCGCAGGTGTTGAAGTTTTAGATGTATCCCCAGGTGTAGTTATATTATTAGAACACCCTGCAATATATAGACAGAATGTAGTTAATAAAAAACATAGTATTAATTTCTTCAAATAACCACTTCTAACTCTTTTTAATTAACATTTTTCATAAAATAAATTCCTTACTAATTTTACATTACAGGAAAGGGTGGAAAATATTCTTATACTCATAATTTGTTACATTTGATTGGGGAGGGAGGTTTTTGTTCCGATTTTTAAAAGGTTCTTCTTCATTTATGCATAAAATTTATCCGATTGCCCGTAAGCTTAGACTTTTACAAGCTAAAAAGAAAAACATCCTCTACATAGAGGATGTTTTTCTTTTTAGCGGTAGTTAATAAATTGTACGTCAATTGGTAAATCAGCGCTACGAACTGCTGCGATAACTGCTTGTAAGTCATCACGGCTTTTCGCTGTAACACGTACTTGATCATCTTGTACTTGTGTTTTTACTTTTAATTTCATTTCTTTAATGATGTGGTTAATTTTTTTCGCGTTATCTTTATCGATACCTTGTTGAAGTGTTGCACGTTGGCGAACAGTGTTACCAGCTGCCGCTTCAACTTTTCCGTAATCTAAGTTCTTAATTGGAACGTTACGTTTTACGAGTTTAGAAATAAGAACGTCTTTTACTTGCTCTAATTTGAACTCGTCGTCAGAAGTTAAAACAAGTACTTCTTTTTCAAGTTTAATATCACTTTTACTTCCTTTAAAGTCATATCGGTTTTGGATTTCTTTTAATGCAGTGTTAATTGCGTTTGTTACTTCAGGTAATTCTACTTTCGAAACGATGTCAAAAGAACTATCTTTTGCCATAGTTAGCACCTCCAAATAAATTTCTACTCTTTTTATGTACTGTACATACTAAAGTATAGCTGAAAACGAGATTAGACTTAAGTGTTTTCATACTTATAATGATGTAACCTCATTTTATTATAGTGAATTTTGGGCAGTTGGACAAATAAAGAGAAAATCGTGTTATAATTAACTTTTGTTTGGAATGATAAAAATATAAAAAGTTAAAAAGTTCATTTTATATATATAGAAGGGAATTAAAAAAATATGTATTTACAAATAGGATCGATTGAACAGGTAACTGTTTTACGCGAAACGGAAATTGGATATATGGTTGGAAATGAAGAAGAAGAAATTTTCCTACATAAAAATGAAGTAGCTGGAGAAATTGAAGAAGGCGATACGATTGATGTATTCTTATACCTTGACCACCAAAATCGTATTTCGGCAACAATGAAGGAGCCAATTATTACAACATATGATTGGAACTGGGTAAAGGTTGTAGAAGTTATTCCTAGTTTAGGTGTGTTTGTTGATATTGGTGTATCAAAAGATATACTAATTCCAGCTGATGAATTCCCAATTTATATGCCAGTATGGCCTGAAGTTGGAGATGAATTATATTGTACGTTAAAATTAACGAATCGTGATCGTTTAATTGCTCTTCCGGCAAGAGATAGTGATATGCAAGAAATCGTTGTAGATGCGACACCATCTATGCGTAATAAAAACGTAAACGGACGTGTGTATCGTTCACTTCAAGTTGGTTCGTTCGTATTAACAGATGAGCATTTTCGTGCATTTTTACATCATACAGAAAGAAAAGAACAAGTTCGCATCGGTCAACGTGTAACGGGACGAATTATTGATGTAAAAGATGACGGTACAATTAACATTTCACTTCTTCCTCGTAAAGAAGAAGGAATGGAAGATGATGCTACAGTGATTTATGCATATATGGAAGAACGGGGCGGAGCAATGCCGTTTTGGGATAAGAGCTATCCAGAAGACATTAAAGAACGTTTCAATATGAGTAAAGCTGCATTTAAGCGTGCACTTGGTAAGTTGATGAAAGAAGAAAAGGTTTACCAAGAAGAAGGTTGGACGTACTTTAAGAAATAAAGGAAATAAAAAGCACCACCTTATATTTTACCTATAAGGTGGTGCTTTTTTAATTCCCTTGCTCATGTACAAGAGTAAACGTATCTTTCAACTCACTATCGTTTATTTTAATATTTGCTTTTTTTAATTCATTTTGCAATAGTTTTTTGCCGAATATAGGGTCAGAGATACGTTCTTCTTCTAAGTTTTTGCGAATAGAGTCTTTCACTTCATCATAGGGTTTTAATTCTTTTTTATCAGTTAATTTAATAATATGATAACCGTTTGGTGATGTAACGGGATTGCTAATTTGTCCGACCTTTAGTTTATAGGCAGCAGTTTCAAATTCAGGTGCCATTCTACCTGAATTGAAATATCCGAGGTCTCCGCCTTTTTCTTTTGATAGTAGGTCTTGCGATTCTTGTTTTGCTAGTTCTTCAAATGAAGCACCAGCATCTAATTTTTTCTTTATTTCTTTCGCTTCATTTTCGTCACTTACTAAAATATGGCTTGCTTTAATTTCTGGTTTATAGTGGTCTTTCACGTCTTTTTCTGTAATACTTTTCTTAATCGCTTCATTCATAGCAAGTTTGAACTTAATTTGATTTTTGAAATCAGCTTCATCTTTTAAACCATTGTTTTTCAATACGTTTTTAAATTGGTCTCCGTATTGATTTTTTGCTTTTTGTAATTCTTTATCTACATCATCGTCAGATACTTTATATTTTTTCGTGATAACGTCTTGCGCCATCATTTCGTACAGCATGTCTTTTCCGTAACGATCTTTCAACTGTTTTTCGAAGTCGCTCTTCGTAATGGTTGAGTCGGTTGCTGTAGCGACTGTATCTGAGTCGTTTTTTTGTCCACAAGCAGATAGCATTAATATACTTAGTAGTGCAGTAATAATGAAAATGTGTTTTCCTCTCATGCTAACACCTCATCCGAATATGTTATCGCTATTGTAGAATATAGAAGTGAACATGAAGTGAATTTTTAATGTTTTTTCCTGTGAAATGTAAAAAAAGTACATCAACAATATTGTTGATGTACGATGGGATCAAAGGTGATCGGTCTTTTTGGAATAAGCACGCTTACCTTGCTCTATATTCTTTTGTTCTTGCTCATTTTTTTGCGCGCGTTTTGCATTATTATCGCGTGCTTTTTTGTCGTTATCACTCGTATGTGGCATATGTATCAACTCCATTTCTAAACGTTGTACGTTTATCATTTCCTTTTTCGTAAAGACTATGTATAGCAGTGTATTCATGAATAATGAAGGTGTATTGGAAATGGATTTGAAGTTGAATTATACCGAACTTATAAAGAAGTTAATCGTTGTAATCGTCGCAGGTTTGTTAAATGCGATTGGAATGAATTTATTTTTAACGCCAGCGAAAGTGTATGCAAGTGGCTTTGCTGGATTGTCTCAATTGCTATCACAAATATTAGGTGATTTTTTATCTATTCACATATCAACCGGGGTATTATTTAGCTTGTTTAACATTCCAGTCGTTATTTTAGCATGGAAAAAGGTTGGAAAGGCCTTTACTTTCTTTAGTTTTCTTTGCGTTATCTTTATGACTATGTTTTTAGAAATTATTCCAGTTAGAGCAGTTTCAAACGACATCATATTAAATGCGATTTTTGGTGGGCTTATTTCAGCAATCGGGGTAGGGATTGCGTTGAAGTGGGGGGCTTCTACAGGTGGTTTAGATATAATCGCCATGATTTTATCAAAGATTAAAGACAAGCCTGTCGGTACGTATTTTTTCTTCTTTAATGCACTGATCATTATCGCTGCCGGCTATGTGTATGGATGGGAAAAAGCATTATATACTTTAGTGACTTTGTATGTGTCAACGCGAATCATCGATGCAATTCATACGCGTCATGTGAAGATTACGGCATTAATCGTTACGAAGAATGGGGCGGATGTACGAAAGGCGATTCACTCACGCTTAGTGAGGGGGATTACAACTATACCAGCAACTGGTGCTTATACGAATGAAAATAAGGAAATGTTAATGATTGTTATTACCCGTTACGAACTGTACGAATTGGAGAGGGTTATTAAACAAGTGGACCCAGGTGCATTTACAAACGTACTGCAAACAGTTGGGGTGTTCGGATTGTTTCGAAAAGATTAAAGAGGACCAAAGCTGGTCCTCTTTTTTAATGTGCATTCGTAATGTTTTGCAACTGCTCTTGCATTTCACGTAGCTGAACTTTTTCAGCAGTTGAAGAATTTGCGTAAGCGGATTGCAAAGCATTTTTTGCTCTATATACGAGATCTTGTTGCTCGACGCCGCTTGAACAAGATACAGCATTTGCAACAGCATCTCTAGCTTGTTGAAATAGTAAGTTCCCCATTTAGACCCCTCCAAAAGAAGAGTTACTTCTCGCTTTTTCTGCCTCAGCTAATGTACCTCGGTACGGGAATCTTGCATCATGCTTCATAACAGCATCGGCTCCTTGTTGGATAAAACGTTTTGATTTGTTCTTTTTACCCATTCGAAAAACCCCCTTTATTTAGCTGAAAACAATCGACGCGTTAACTTGTGCGTCTAATGATAGTATGAGCGTTTGGCGAGAAACTATAAGCAGGGAATTTTTAGATTACAACCCAAGAACCTCTTCTAAATATAGTGCAATACCATCTTCTTCGTTCGTTAGCGTCGTATGGTTTGCGAGTGATTTTAATTCAGGGATGGCATTTCCCATTGCGATGCCGTGACCAGCAAATTCAATCATTTCAAAGTCGTTATCTTCATCACCGAAAGCGATGATTCGCTCTTGTGGAATGTTATAATGACTAGAAATTTTTTGTAGTCCAACAGCTTTATTTAATCCGCTTTTTACAATTTCAATAATCGGCCAAGGTGCGCCCCACTTTCTATGGTCGATTACTTCAGCGTGCATATCAGTTAAATGTTGACGAATTGCACTGGAATGCTCGTCATGTGCGTCAATTAATAAGCAAGTTGGATGATCATTTAAAATATTTAATAAGTCTCCTGTAAAAATGTTTGGAGAACCGAATTCGAAAATATGTTTTTTATCTTCATCAATTTCACGTACATACACATCGTCCATTACTTCAGCGTATATGTTTTTTACGCCAAAATCAAAGCAAGCCCGGACAATTTCTTGCGCTGTTGCTAGCTCAAGAGGAGAGTGATGTGTGCCCCACTTTGAATCAAGAGGGTGATGTACGTAAGCGCCATTAAAGTTTACGATTGGTGTATTTAGACCAAGTTCTTTATAGTAATCATAACTAGCGCGGAATGGACGTCCTGTTGAGATAACAATAATATGTCCTTGTTCCTTTGCTTTTGCAATTGTATGTTTCGTTCGAGTGGAAATTATTTTGTTGTCTGTTAATAAAGTGCCGTCTAAGTCTAGTGCGATTAAATGTTGTTTGTTCATAATTTCACCTCTTATAATATTTTTTTGTTTTTATCTGTATTTCCGTTTTTAATCTGCAGAAATAAGAGGTTAGACTGGGTGAGACCACCAAAGATGGAAAGTTCACTATATATCCATCTTACGTCGCAAAGTGCTGCGGTGTCTACTATTTCTCGTTGGAAATTAAGAAAAGTCAACATCTTTTTAGAAAGTTCAAACAATGTTTCTTTCATTATGGACAAATTGTGAAAAGGGTTACATTTCTCGTATGATGAGGCTTATAATGAACATGTAATCTTCTCGTATATGTTTGACTCTCCTTTGAAACTGGCCTATAGTAGGTTGGTTTCTTTTTTTCTACAAATAGGAAAGAAATCCCTGCTTTAAGCTTGTGTCATTCATGTATATGTACAAGAACGAAATGTAGTACCTGTTTCCTAAACATGACAGAAAAGCTTTCTTTTAAAATGGATATACTAATGAGGCAAAGACGTCATGGAAGGAGAATGGAAATGGGACAAAATCGCAGGTTTCGTTCTGGACAAAAAGCGCCGAATGATGGCATTTACGTAGAAATTGGTGAAACGGGAAGTATGGTAAAAGACCCGCAAATGGTGAAACTAACTGCTGGTGACAAGTTTCCAGATAACACGAATCATAACCGTCAGTGGACGTATAAAAGAAAACCGTAACAGGAGCCGCAATCGTTATTGCGGCTTTTTTGTCGTTACACATTTTAATTTCATTTACCGTATATTTTTCAGTTGTATCATGAATGCTCCTTTTTTCTTTTTCAAATAATAAGTTTGAAAATACATAAGCAAAATTATTGTATAAAAAAGTCAGTTGGCGTATAATCAAATCAAAGGTCAAAGAAAGTCAAACATTTGGAGGACTGTAAAGATGGACTTAAATCAAATGACAACAAAAACACAAGAGGCGATTATGAGTGCCCAATCTTTAGCGGTATCTCATCACCATCAAGAAGTAGATACTGTTCATCTCTTGTTTACATTATTAGAAGAGCAAGATGGGTTAGCAGTACGTATTTTTCAAAAAATGAACGTCGATATAGAAGCATTAAAACAAGGCGCCGAAAATTTAATTAAGAAAAAGCCTTCCGTAACGGGGAGCGGTGCAGAAGCAGGTAAATTATATATAACAGGTGCTCTGCAACAACTACTTGTAAGAGCAGGAAAAGAAGCAGAGAAATTGCAAGATGATTACATTTCAGTGGAACATGTATTACTTGCTTTTACTGAAGAAAAAGGCGATATAAACCAATTATTTACAAGATTTTATATTACGAAAGATAACTTATTACAGTCTTTAATGACAGTTCGGGGGAATCAAAGAGTGACTAGTCAAAATCCAGAAGCAACTTATGAAGCGTTAGAAAAATATGGTCGTGATTTAGTAGCGGAAGTAAGAGCGGGGAAAATTGACCCTGTTATCGGCCGCGATAGTGAAATTCGCCGCGTAATCCGCATTCTTTCACGTAAAACGAAAAACAACCCAGTTTTAATTGGTGAACCAGGTGTTGGTAAAACAGCAATTGTTGAAGGGTTAGCACAGCGTATTGTGAAAAAGGATGTACCTGAAGGATTAAAAGATAGAACAATCTTTGCATTAGATATGAGTGCGCTTGTAGCTGGAGCGAAATTCCGTGGTGAATTTGAAGAGCGTCTCCAAGCTGTATTAAATGAAATTAAAAAGAGTGAAGGACGCATTTTATTATTCATTGATGAACTTCACACAATCGTCGGCGCTGGTAAAACAGAAGGCGCAATGGATGCAGGAAATATGTTAAAACCGATGCTTGCGCGTGGTGAACTGCATTGTATCGGGGCGACGACGTTAGATGAATATCGTAAATATATTGAGAAAGATCCAGCGCTAGAAAGACGTTTCCAACAAGTATTAGCAGAAGAACCAACTGTTGAAGATACAATTTCCATTTTACGTGGTTTAAAAGAGCGCTTTGAAATTTATCATGGTGTAAATATTCATGACCGCGCGATTGTAGCAGCATCAGTTTTATCAGATCGATATATTTCGGATCGTTTCTTACCGGATAAAGCAATTGATCTTGTTGACGAAGCGTGCGCAACAATTCGTACAGAAATTGATTCTATGCCAACAGAATTAGATGAAGTAACGCGTCGCATTATGCAGCTGGAAATTGAAGAAGCAGCTCTTGGAAAAGAGAAAGACTTTGGTAGCCAAGAACGTCTAAAAACATTGCAACGTGAATTATCGGATTTAAAAGAAGTGGCAAGTGGCATGAGAGCCAAATGGGAGAAAGAAAAAGAAGATATTCACAAAGTTCGTGACTTACGTGAACATTTAGAGCGTCTGCGCCGTGAATTAGAAGAAGCAGAAGGTAATTACGACTTAAATAGAGCAGCGGAACTTCGCCACGGAAAAATTCCTGCAATTGAAAAAGAGTTAAAAGAAGCAGAAGAAATGGGCGCGAATAATAAACAAGAAAATCGTTTATTACGTGAGGAAGTAAGTGAAGAAGAGATTGCTGATATTGTTTCACGCTGGACTGGTATTCCTGTCGCAAAACTCGTTGAAGGTGAACGTGAGAAATTATTACGATTAGAGCAAATTTTATCAGAGCGTGTTATCGGACAAGAAGAAGCGGTAAGCCTAGTATCAGACGCAGTTCTTCGTGCTCGTGCTGGTATTAAAGACCCGAACCGTCCAATTGGTTCCTTCATCTTCTTAGGACCGACTGGTGTTGGTAAAACAGAACTTGCAAAAACGTTAGCGCAGTCTTTATTTGATAGTGAAGAGCAAATGATTCGTATTGATATGTCTGAGTACATGGAGAAACACGCTGTGTCACGCTTAATTGGTGCACCTCCTGGATATGTTGGATATGAAGAGGGCGGTCAATTAACAGAAGCAGTAAGACGTAAACCGTATTCTGTTATTTTGTTAGATGAAATCGAAAAAGCACATCCAGAAGTATTCAACATTTTATTACAAATGTTAGATGACGGACGCATTACAGATTCGCAAGGACGTACAGTAGACTTTAAAAACACAGTTATTATTATGACGTCAAATATTGGATCTGCTCATTTATTAGATGGATTAGAAGAAGATGGCTCAATTAAAGAGGAATCAAGAGAACTTGTCATGGGGCAATTAAGAGGACATTTCCGACCAGAGTTTTTAAATCGTGTCGACGAAATTATTTTATTCAAACCTCTTACAACGAATGAAATTAAAGGTATTGTTGATAAAATTGTAAAAGAATTACAAGGCCGTTTGGCTGACCGTCATATTACGGTACAATTAACAGACGCAGCGAAAGAGTTTGTTGTCGAAGCTGGCTTCGATCCAATGTACGGAGCTCGTCCGTTAAAACGATATGTACAGCGTCAAGTTGAGACGAAATTAGCGAGAGAATTAATTGCAGGAACGATTACTGACAATAGTCATGTAGTTGTTGATGTAGAAAATAACGAATTAGTCGTTCATGTGAAGTAAAACAAAAAAGAGTTCGGATAAAATCCGGACTCTTTTTTTAGTGTTGTTCTACTGGCTCGTTTGGAATTGCAGCTGCAATTGCTAGTACGAATACCGCAAGAACAACTGAGAAAATAGACGCTTGGTTAAAATCGTATGTACCGCCAGTCATAGAGCCGATTACGTAGCTCATCATATGTACAAGCAAGAACGACCAAATTAATGCCCAAATGAAACGCATATTTTACACCTCTATTCGTTCAATCTGTCCTTATTGTAACACAATTGAAAAAAGAATATAGAAAAATATTTGTAGATTTTTCAACGCAAATTTGCATTCCGTTCATACATTATAAAAGAGTACTTTTATACGTTTAGAAAATAAGGCGGGGGAAAAATGAGTATTACGGAACGTTTTTTTTACTTAGAAAAAGAACCATGTGTCATTTATTTACCGGAGAAGCCAAATGGATTTTCTGTCATGCTTCTAGGTGATTACAACTACTTTATTGAGAATGGTACAAGTTTATGGACACAGCATGCGGGTAGATCTTATTTTTTACATGGCCTTATTGAGGAAGGCTATACGGTCTTTTCTTCTAATTTATACGGAAGACATTGGGGAAACGATCAATCTGTTCGTCTAGCAAAACGCCTATATGACGTTGTTCTGAGAAAAGAGACATTGAATGCGAAAATGCACATTATGGCAGATGGTATGGGGGCACTTGTAGCACTTGAAATGATGAACAAATACCCTGAATGTATACGCTCTGTCATTATGCTAAATCCGTGTTTAGATTTACCAGAATATGTCGAGTTTGAGAAAGAGCATAAGTTTTTTTACAAGAGACTCGTGAAGGAATTATGTTTAGCGTATGATTCCAAAGAAGAAGAATTAGAATCCAAAATAAATAAGAAATCATTTACGCTTCTTCCGTCTTGTGTACCTGTTAAAGTTTTCGTATCAACACAAGAAAAAAGAGGTAGAAAACAGTTGTTACGTAAATATGAGAAAATGAGGCAATTCAATCAATGTGATACTTCTGTCTTATTCCATCTGCAAGATGTGAAATATAAAATGGTTAGGCAAACGACTGATTTCTTTAAAAAATATGAAGAAGAATTGTGAAGCTCCCATATACATAAATGAGGAGCTATTTGTTTCAAGGAGAAAGGGTTGGTGGTATGGAACGCGTGCTAATTATAGGTGCACTTACGTTTGTAGGTTATCACCTTGTGAATAAAATGATTGCAGAAGAAGTAGAAGTATATGGTCTTGATTTTGATGAATTCGATAGTATGACAAAAATTAATGAAGAGAAGTTATTGTTAATTGGGCGAAATGCGTTATTTACGTATTATTCGATAAGAGATGAAGACGGATGGAGATCCGTAGAGGAAGAGAAATTTGATGCCGTTTACTTTTGTCTGTATGAGCCTAACCAACAAAGTGGCTTTCGAAATGAAAGAGTTATATTACAGTATTTAAAGCGAATGATAAGACTGTGTGAAGAACATAAAGTGAAGTTAAATCTAATTTCTTCTATTGAAGTAGGAAACGTAGATGAGTCCGAAAATAAACGTCTATTTGCGAAAGTGGAAGAAGGATTGAAAAAAGGAGAGGTACAATATAGTGTATTTCGAGTTCCTACATTATATGGGCCATGGCAACCATCTTTTATGATGTATCATCAGCTCATTTTATCAGAACTGGGTGAGAAAGAGTGCCATTATACGAGTGAGGAAAACGCCAGTGATCTACTGTACGTTGAAGATGTATGTGAATACTTATGGGAAAATGGAATGAACGAGGAGTATCTCGGTATATATAATTTACTTAGTGGTAAAAAATCATTATGGAAAAAAGGTATGAACCTTTTACGTGCAGAGGATAAAGTGAAAAAAGAGAATGTGGAAGAAAGAGATGGAACTGTAGAGGTTATTTCGATAAAAAGAAATACTCCGTTAGAATACGGTTTAAATAAACAATTGGCACATATGAAAAAATATAAAGAGTTATACGAAGGATAGCGAGCGTGTTACACTATGTATGTGAAAGTTTTAATGGAGAGGAAGAACATAATATGAATGAGAAAAGCATGCAATTTTTACAAATCGCAATGAAGCATTTACCAGAAGCAAAGGCCATTTTAGATGATAATGGAATTGCGCTTGATATGGAGAAAGCTCGACCTGTATTAGAGTTATTGATGAAAGTTATGAACGAAGCATATGAGCTTGGGAAAGCAGATCAAGAATAAAAAGAATAAAAAGCATCTTTTTAAGATGGAAGAGAGGCCCGAACCGTGGATAGAAGCGGTCAGGGCCTTTTTATATTTCGAAAGAACAGGGAAAGGTATGTTTCCGTTCCTTTTCATAAACAATAAGGTGAATAATGCGTTCGCTTTATGTTTTAGCAGAAATATATTCTAGACAAAAATACATTTATGTTTTAAAATTAGTACCAAGTCATAATAATTGATATAAAACGGAGGGCTGCGATGTGAACGTGGGCATTTTAGGGATCGGAAGATATGTGCCGGAAAAAGTAGTCACAAATCACGATTTAGAGAAAATAATGGATACATCCGATGAATGGATTCGTACGAGAACAGGGATTGCGGAAAGACGCATTGCCGATGATACAATAGATACTTCATATATGGCCGTAGAGGCTTCTAAAAAAGCGCTTGAAGATGCAGGGGTTAGCGGAGAGGATATCGATCTTATTTTAGTAGCAACAGTAACGCCGGATCGTGCTTTTCCAGCAGTGGCTTGTGTCATTCAAGAAGCAATTGGCGCAAAACATGCAGCTGCAATGGATTTAAGTGCAGCGTGTGCTGGTTTTATGTACGGAATGATTACAGCGCAGCAATTTATTCAAACGGGAACTTATAAAAATATACTAGTAGTTGGTAGTGATAAACTATCTAAAATTGTAGATTGGAACGATCGAAATACAGCAGTACTATTTGGAGACGGAGCCGGTGCGATCGTAATGGGAGCTGTTTCAGAAGGTAAAGGCGTTCTATCTTTCGAATTAGGAGCGGACGGAAGTGGCGGTAAGCATCTTTATCAAGATGAGTATGTTATGATGAATGGCAGAGAAGTCTTTAAATTTGCTGTTCGTCAACTTGGGGATTCTTGTCTTCGCGTTCTAGATAAAGCTGGTCTTACGAAAGAAGATGTGGATTTCTTAGTACCGCATCAAGCGAATATTCGTATTATGGAATCTGCAAGAGAGAGATTAAATTTACCACAAGAAAAGATGAGTATGACAATTGAGAAGTTCGGTAATACATCAGCTTCTTCCATTCCGATTGCAATGGTAGAGGAATTGCAAAACGGACGTATTCAAGATGGTGATTTAATTATACTTGTTGGTTTTGGCGGCGGATTAACATGGGGAGCAGTCGCTCTTCGTTGGGGTAAATAAGGACTGAGAGAAAAAAAGGAGTGTATTTTGTATGGAAAAAAAGAGGGTCGTAATTACAGGACTAGGAGCTGTTACACCGGTCGGTACAGATGTTGAAACAGCGTGGGAAAACATTAAAAAGGGTGTATCTGGAATCGGACGACTTACAAGAATTGATCCGGAACTATTTCCAGCAAAAGTAGCAGCAGAAATTAACGACTTTGAAGTCGAGAAATATATTGATAAAAAAGAAGCGCGTCGTATGGATCGCTTTACACAATATGCAGTAGCAGCAGCGAAAATGGCAGTTGCAGATGCAAAGCTTGAGATTACAGAAGAAAATGGACCTCGAATTGGTGTATGGATTGGTTCTGGTATTGGTGGTATGGAAACATACGAAGAACAATTTAAGATTTTTACTGAGAAAGGCCCGCGCCGCGTGAGCCCATTCTTCGTACCGATGATGATTCCAGATATGGCAGCAGGCCAAGTATCAATCGCAACAGGAGCAAAAGGAATTAACACTTGTTCTGTAACGGCTTGTGCATCTGGTGCAAACTCAATTGGTGATGCGTTTAAAGCAATTCAGCGTGGTGATGCTGATGCAATGATTACGGGCGGGGCAGAGGCGCCGTTAACAAGTATGGCATTCGCAGGATTTAGCTCAGCGAAAGCATTAACATTCAATGAAGATCCAGCAACAGCTTGCCGTCCATTCGATAAAAACCGTAGTGGTTTCGTAATGGGTGAAGGTTCAGGTATTTTAATTCTTGAAGAATTAGAGCACGCATTAGCTCGTGGTGCTCACATTTATGCGGAAATCGCTGGTTACGGTGCAACTGGTGATGCATTCCATATTACAATGCCAGCTCCTGGCGGTGAAGGCGGCGTGCGCGCAATGCGTCAAGCTTTAGCGGATGCAGGTCTACAGCCAGAAGATATTGATTACATTAATGCGCATGGTACAAGTACGGATGCGAATGAAAAGTATGAAACGATGGCAATTAAAGAAACGTTCGGTGAGCATGCGTATAAAGTAGCAATCAGCTCAACGAAATCAATGACAGGTCACTTATTAGGAGCAGCTGGTGCTGTTGAAGCGATCTTCTCTATTAAATCAATTACAGACGGAGTAATTCCTCCAACAATTAACTATGAGACACCAGATCCAGAATGTGACTTAGATTACGTACCGAATAATGCGAGACATCAAGAAGTAAACGCGGTGTTAAGTAATTCATTAGGATTCGGTGGTCATAACGCAGTATTAGTATTTAAAGCGTATAAATAATAGATGAGATAAGGAGTTTTTTCGCGATATATTGCGAAAAAACTCCTTATTTATTTTTACGTCTTTTTCTCTTTTTGCATATACATAAGAAAAAGGAGGGATAAAGATGGGGGTTGTTGAAACTGCTGAGTGGTTACATCTATATTATGGACGGCCAGAAAAGCTGTGTGAGAAGTTTACGAAGTATATCCCGCTGCCAAAAGAAAGGTTGTATCGCTTTTTAATTTCTAAAGGTATGTATCGCCCTGTTATGCGAGGAGAACGAGAAATTAAAGAGTTAGAGAAAAAGGAAGTTTGGAAAGAGTTACGTGCAGAGTATGAGAAACTGAAAAATTGGTTAAAAGGTCCAGATGTCCCTGTCTTTATTCTATTATCAGATTCCTATAATCGAACTGTACAAGAAGAGTATAACGGCAGGGCTGGATTATCTATGCGTCACGTTATTTTCTTATTCGTATGTGGACGGAATTCGGTGGAAGAATTAAAAGTGCTATTGGCGCATGAATATCATCATATATGCAGGTTGCATCAAATTGAGACGAAAGAAACGGAATATACATTACTTGATACGATGATTATGGAAGGGTTAGCTGAGCAAGCGGTAACGGAAAGATATTCAGAAAAAAACAATGCACCGTGGACGACGTATCTTTCAAAAGAAGAGGCTATATATTATTGGAAAAACGTTGTATATGAAAGAATAAGTATAAAGCGAGGAACAAGGGAGCACGACATCTTATTAAATGGATTTCACTCTTATCCGAAGATGCTTGGCTATGCGCTTGGATTTCATATTGTCAAAGATTGTGTAACTTTGGAAGGAGAAGATACACTTTCTTTATTACCTATAGATGCAAAAGAAATATTGAATAAAGCAAAAACATTTCATATATAAAAAAACAGGAGCTCTCTTTCCTGTTTTTTTAGTATTAATAGAAGAAAAAATAATAATTAGAATATATTTCCTTAGGTGGAATAAAGTTAAGAAAAATTGAACATAATGATGGATACAAACAGTAGTGAAGTGAGGGGTAGTGAATGTTATATCTACATGATGTATGGGTAAATTGGTTTGAAGGTGAAGAAAATGGGTATAACGTTTGTCATTTTTACGAATGGCGGAAAGATGATACGATTGAGCTATTAGATCAAGTGCCATTATTAAAAGTAGATTCCACATTATATCATTACATCGAGAACGAATTGTTAGAGCTTCCGCAAAAAATGTTGGAAGACGTACATCATAAGGCTTATATTCGTAAAAATCATGAACGTTTGCAGCAAGAGTATTGCTTTGTAGTTACAGATGGAAAAGGAATTATTGCAATCGACACAATTGGTTACAACGTACCGATTCGAAAGAGCAGACTTATACCGCGCCAAGAGCAGATGGTATATGAGATGGTAGAAAACGTACAAGCAGAAAAGTATGAGTTCCAAGTAGAAGAAATGGAAAAAGAACATCATATTTTATCACCATCACCTTCCATTATGAATGGCTTAACTCGTAAAGAAAGACAGCTTAAACAATTACTATTTATGGCGTTAGATCAATTACATACAACGAAAAACACAGCGGAAATTCGCTATTGGTTCACAGAGTGGGATCCATCAGCATACGGAATGGTTCAACATATGGAATTTGAAGATATTTGGGCTAAGCTGTATGATGAAGCGAAAACAGGTTGGTCTGAGAAGCACGAACAATTATGCGAGCGTCTCGTAAAAGGACAGCCATTTTTTGAAAAGTTATGGGAAATGGAAAACGAGCAAAAGGTAAATTAAAAAACCGCCAATCGGCGGTTTTTTTTATTTGTTGTAGTCTAGCTCCAGCGGCAAGAATGTTCGGTGGCTTCGCGCCTTCCTGCGAGGCAAAAAACGCCTCTACGTCAGGAGCTCCATCCCCCTCACATTCTAAGCGAGCCGCTTCTGCTTTATATGAAATCCAGCTCCAGCGGCAAGCTCTTCGTGTCTAAGAACCTTCCGCATAAGAAGGCAAAAAGCGCCTTTTATGCGAAAGAACCTTAGCCAGTCAGAGCTGAACGAGCCGCCTCCGCTTTATATGTAATCTAGCTCCGGCTCCTAACCCTTCGCGTCTAAGAACCTTCCCCACAAGAAGGTAAAAAGCACCTTCGCGTCTAAGAACCTTCCCCACAAGAAGGTAAAAAGCACCTTCTGTGGGAAAGAACCTTAGCCGTCAGGGCTAAGCAGTCGCCTCCGCTTTATATGTTACCTACGTTTTCTGCTTAGTCCCATTGCGTTTTCTACTTTGCGTAGTTGTTTGAATGCGACACGGTTTGCTTTTTCGGCACCTTTGTCTAGAATTTCGTCTAGTTCTGGTGAGTTGATTAGTTCGTTATATTTGTCTTGGATTGGACGAATTGCCTCTACGACTACTTGCGCTAAGTCGCCTTTGAAGTCGCCATATCCTTTTCCTTCGTACATTGCTTCAATTTCTTCAACTGTTTTTCCAGAGAATGAAGAGTAGATTGTTAATAAGTTAGAGATGCCAGGTTTGTTTTCTTTATCAAATTTCACGATACCTTCAGAATCAGTTACAGCACTCTTAATTTTCTTTTCAATTGTTTTTGGTTCGTCAAGCATGCTGATCATTGATTTTGGATTCGGATCAGATTTACTCATTTTTTTCGTAGGCTCTGTTAGTGACATAACGCGAGCTCCTACTTTTGGAATACGGATTTCAGGAATTGTGAATACTTCACGGAAACGTTTGTTGAAACGCTCTGCTAGGTCACGTGTTAATTCCATATGTTGCTTTTGGTCATCACCAACAGGCACGATTTCAGTGTTGTAAAGTAAAATATCAGCAGCCATTAATGGTGGATACGTTAGTAATCCAGCTGGTACTGAATCTCTACCTGACGCTTTATCTTTATATTGCGTCATACGCTCTAATTCTCCAACGTAAGCAACTGATTGCATAATCCATCCTAGTTGAGCGTGTGCCGGTACTTCTGATTGTACAAATAACGTAGCTTTTTCAGGATCGATACCGCATGCTACATAAAGTGCAGCAAGACTGCGGATGTTTTTACGAAGCCCGACGGGATCTTGAGGCACTGTAATCGCATGTTGATTTACAATACAGAAATAACAGTCGTGTTCGTTTTGAAGCTCTGTAAATTGCTTCATAGCCCCTAAATAGTTTCCAAGTGTAATCGTTCCACTCGGCTGAATACCAGAAAAGATAACTGACATAAGTAATTCCTCCTAAATTTGAATGCGTGATAGGGAAGAGAAGGCAAACAAAAAAGCCCATTCATCCCAAAAAACTATAGGGACGAATGGACCGCGGTACCACCCTAATTATTTCACTACTGTGAAATCTCTCTAATCCATAATAACGTTTGGATATAACGCCAAAGCCTACTACTTTCGGTTCGGTTTGGAGCTCAAAAGCCCATTCCATACTGTACAATTACTTGTTCACACCAGCCACAAGCTCTCTGAAATTGCCTCAATATGTACTCTTCTTTATCATCGCATACATATAAATTTATTTATTGTTACCTGAGCTCTTTTAAATATGAAAGAACTAAAGTTTTATAACAAAATGTTTTGCAGATTATTATATCATATGGGATAGTGTTTGCAAACTACATCAAAATAGTAAAGCTAATGAAGGTCGAGAACAACCCAAGAACGATACCGGTAATGCAAATTGGATACGTCCATTTGAATGAATATGTTTTATAAATACGTTCTTTCTTATCGACAGGTTCCTCTACTTCTTCAATTAAAGAGTCGATTTTTTTGTTCGTACCAAATACTCTTTGGAATGCGTAAATTGTTACGTTAAAAAATCCATTTTGAAATATGAATAAAAAACCGCCTGTAAGAATAAAAAATAGTGCAATATAAAAAGAGATGTTGACAAAATTCAACAAAAAATGCGATGAAACGAGGAATGCACCAATACTAGAAGCGATTATCGCTATGAAAATTAGTATACAAGTATGAAAAAAAACTTTATTCAAAATGTTCCCCTCCGTCAAAATATTACTAGAATTATTATACTATAAAAGCTATAATATGTACTAGAACTAATTTTTTGAAAATTATACGCAATTAAAGGTCTGATTGCAAGATGATGGTAGCAATGTTAACGTATCCCTTTACAAAAAAATAAAAAAATAAACATTTTATTAAAAATTTTAACAAAAAAACAAAAAACTATATTCACAATTGTTATATTATATGTATAATGAAAATTGTAGAAACTTGGAGATTATTCTTTCAATTCTACTTTTTTACAAGTGAGGGTACAGGAAGTGCAATTAGGGGAGGCAACACAACATGAAGAAAAAGATACCGTTATTACTTGCATCGACGTTGACTGTCAGTATGTTAGGAGCTTGTAGTTACCAAAAAGAGGATAATAAAGCAGGCGCGAAAGAAAAATCCTCAAACAAGCAAGTGTTAAATCTAACTGAGACAGCTGAAATCCCAACTATGGATACGACGTTATCAACAGATGCAACATCTTCTAACATCATGAATAACACAATGGAAGGGTTATATCGTCTGGGGAAAGATGATAAACTTGTTCCGGGTGTCGCTAAATCTTATGAGAAATCAGAGGATGGCAAAAAATATGTGTTTAAGTTACGTGAAGATGCGAAATGGTCTAATGGTGAACCTGTAACAGCGAAGGACTTCGTTTATTCTTGGCGAAGAGCTGTAGATTCAAACACGGGTGCCAAGTTTGCTTACATACTATTTGATGTTAAAAATGCGGAGAAAGTTAACAAAAAAGAATTACCAGTTGAAGAACTTGGTGTAAAGGCAATTGATGATCATACACTTGAAGTGGAATTAGATAACCCTGTTCCTTATTTTGTAAGTTTAACAGTCTATCCAACATTATATCCTTTGAATGAGAAATTTGTAACAGAACAAGGAGCAAAGTTTGGATTAGAATCCAATACGACACTTTATAATGGTCCATTCGTATTAAATGAATGGAAGCATGAACAAAGTTTCCAACTTAAGAAGAATCCAACGTATTGGGAAAATAAAGAAGTAAAACTTGAGGAAATAAACTTCAATATTGTTAAGGATCGTTCAACTGCTATAAATTTATATGAAACGAAAGCAATTGATCGTGTAGTCTTAACATCAGAGTTTGTAGATAAATACAAATCAGATGCTGACTTTAAAACGATTAAGAGACCATCTACACAATTTATTCGCTTAAATGAAAAGAATAAATTTTTAGCAAATAAAAATATCCGAAAAGCAATTGCAATGTCCTTTGAACGTGAAAACATCGGAAAAGTAATCTTAAACGATGGTTCAGAGGGTATATATGGTTTTGTTCCGAAAGGCTTAGCAAAAGGTCCGAATGGAAAAGACTTCCGTGAAGAAAACGGAAAGCTTATAAAAGAGGATATGAAAGAAGCACAAAAATACTGGGAAGCTGGTAAAAAAGAACTTGGTGTAGACAAAGTAGAGTTAGAGCTATTAAACTTTGATACTGATGATGCTAAAAAAATCGGAGAGTATTTAAAAGGCCAATTTGAAAAGAACTTACCAGGTTTAACAGTTCCAACAAAAATGCAACCATTTGCACAAAAATTAAAACTTGAAGCAAGTGGAGATTATGCAATGTCATATGCGGGATGGAGTCCAGATTATATGGATCCAATGTCATTCCTTGAAATGTATACGACAGGTAATGCACAAAACAAAGTACATTACGCAAACCCAGCGTATGATGATTTAATTAAAAAAGCAAAAACAGAAGTTGATGTACAAGCTCGCTGGGATGCATTATTACAAGCGGAAAAACAACTGCTTGAAGATGCGGCGATTGCTCCAGTATATCAACCTGGAAAAGCATATTTACAACGCCAATCTATTACTGGCCTATTAGAACATAAGTATGGCGGGGAATTTAGCTATAAGTGGGTTGAACTCAAAAACTAAAAATGGTTTCCATCATGAATAAGGGTATATGCCTATGATGGGCGTGTACTCTTATTTTAAAAAAATAAAAGTAAGAATATTTTAAACTATCTTATTGCTTTTGAGAAAAACGGGGAGGTGCTTGACTATGGGACGTTATGTATTAAAACGTTTCGTGTACATGGCTTTGACATTATTTTTAATTACTACGTTGACTTTCTTTTTGATGAAATTACTTCCAGGTTCTCCGCTTAAAAATCAGGAGAAGTTATCACCGGCACAAAAAGAAATCATTCTTGAAAAATATGGTTTAAATGATCCAGTACCAGTTCAATATGCACGTTACTTAGGTAACTTAGCAAAAGGGGATTTAGGGGTATCATTCCAATATGATAACCGTCCAGTAACAGACATGATTGTGGATCGCATTGGACCATCAGCACAACTTGGTTTACAAGCGATTATATTAGGAACATTTATCGGTTTAATTTTAGGAATCGTTGCGGCACTTCGTAACAATACGTGGGTCGACTATGGAGCGACAATTATTTCCGTACTCGGGATGTCGGTACCATCGTTCGTATTTGCCGCATTACTACAATATTTCGTAGGGGTAAAACTTGGATGGTTCCCAGTAGCATTCTGGAAAGGGCCAGAGTTTACAGTAATGCCTACAATCGCTTTATCGATGGCAGTTATCGCAACAATCGCACGTTTCGCTCGTGCAGAGTTAATTGAAGTTATGCAAGCTGACTACATTTTAACAGCGAAAGCGAAAGGAATTAGCCAAGGCGTTATCATTATCAAACACGCCCTTCGTAACGCGTTAATTCCAGTTGTAACAATTTTAGGACCAATGGTTGCAGGGTTAATTACAGGTACATTAGTTATTGAGCAAATTTATGCTGTACCAGGACTAGGGGAACAGTTCGTTAAATCTATTACAGTGAATGACTATACAGTTATTATGGGAACTACAATTTTCTATAGTGCGATCTTCATCTTAGTTATTTTCATTGTTGATATTTTATACGGAATTATTGATCCTCGTATTCGTTTAGCGGGAGGGAAAAAATGATGAAAGATGTACAAAAATTATCTCCAGACTTATTTCAACAAGCTAATCAAAATAATGTGGATAATGAAGTCATTGCCCGTCCAAGCTTAACGTTTTGGCAAGATGTAAGAAGACGTTTGTTCCAACATAAAGGAGCAATGTTTGGTTTAGTTTTATTAACGCTTATTATCTTACTAGCAATCTTCGGACCGATGGTAAGTAAGCACTCGTATAAAGAGCAAGATTTAGGACGTGCAAAATTGCCACCGAAAATTCCAGTTATTGAAAATGTTCATTGGTTACCATTTGACGGTACAGATCAATATGGTGTTGACCAATATGAAAAACGTGATATTAAAGAGTATTTCTGGTTTGGTACAGATGATCTTGGACGCGATTTATGGACAAGAACATGGGAAGGTACACGCGTATCATTATATATCGCTCTTTTAGCAGCAGCAATTGACTTAGTAATTGGGGTTGCATATGGAGGTATTTCAGCATTCTATGGCGGTAGAGTAGATAACATTATGCAACGTATTATGGAGATTATTAACGGTATTCCATACTTAATCATCGTTATTTTAATGGTAATCATTATGGGATCTGGTATATGGTCAATTACACTCGCAATGGCAATTACAGGTTGGATAGGGATGTCGCGTATCGTTCGTGGACAAATCCTTAAATTAAAAAATCAAGAATACGTATTAGCATCTCGTACATTAGGTGCAACAAATACACAATTAATTGTAAAACACTTAATCCCGAACGTAATGGGACCAATTATTGTAATGACAATGTTTACAATTCCAACAGCGGTGTTTGGTGAGGCGTTCTTAAGCTTCATCGGTTTAGGTATTCAACCACCATTCGCATCACTTGGTTCTCTTGTAAATGACGGTTATAAATCAATTCAAACGTATCCGCATATGATGTTCATTCCTGCGGTTGTCATCAGTATATTAATTTTAGCGTTTAACTTAATGGCAGACGGATTACGCGATGCGTTAGATCCAAAAATGCGTAAGTAAAAGAGGGGAGAGGCAAAGATGAAAACATTGTTAGAGGTAAAAGATTTACAAGTCTCCTTTGATACACATGCAGGTGAAGTACAAGCTGTACGCGGCGTTACTTTTGATTTGAAAAAAGGGGAAACATTAGCGATTGTAGGAGAATCTGGTTCTGGGAAATCAGTTACTTCTAAAGCGTTAATGGGATTAATTCCGAATCCTCCTGGACGCATTAAAAATGGTGAAATCGTATTTGAAGGTCGTGACTTAACGAAATTAACAGAAAAAGAAATGCAGCAAGTACGTGGTAAAGATATCGCGATGATTTTCCAAGATCCAATGACATCATTAAACCCAACGATGACAATTGGAAATCAAATTATGGAAGGCCTTATTAAACACCAAGGAATGAGTAAAGCAGACGCACGTAAAGTTGCGTTGGAATTAATCGACCTTGTAGGTATTCCAAATCCAGAAGCTCGTTTAAAACAATATCCGCACCAATTCTCTGGTGGTATGAGGCAGCGTGTAGTTATTGCGATGGCATTAGCTTGTAACCCAAAATTATTGATTGCCGATGAGCCGACAACAGCGCTAGACGTTACAATTCAGGCGCAAATTTTAGAGCTTATGAAGGACATTCAACAAAAAACAGAAGCAGCAATCATTTTCATTACGCATGACTTAGGTGTAGTGGCGAACGTTGCGGACCGCGTAGCAGTTATGTACGCTGGTAAAGTTGTTGAAATCGGAACTGTAGATGAAATTTTCTACAATCCAAAACATCCATATACTTGGGGCTTAATCGCATCTATGCCAAGTTTAGATGGTTCAGAAGAAGAGTTATATGCAATTCCTGGAACGCCTCCAGATTTATTGAAGCCGCCAAAGGGAGATGCTTTTGCACCACGTAACCCACAGGCACTGAAAATTGATTTTGAAATGGACCCACCTTTATTTAAAGTAAGTGATACACACTATGCGGCAACTTGGTTACTTCATGAGCAAGCTCCAGAAGTAAAACCGCCGGCAGTCGTTGAAAAACGCATTCTTCAAATGAAAGCAGGTGAACAACATGACTAAACAACGTGAGAAATTAATTGAAGTAAAAAATGTAAAGCAGCACTTCGACGTGAGTGGTGGTGTTGTCAAAGCGGTTAATGATATTTCATTTGATATTTACCGCGGAGAAACATTTGGTCTTGTAGGAGAATCGGGTTGTGGTAAATCAACAACTGGAAGAACGATCATTCGTTTATATGATGCAACTGCAGGTGAAGTATTGTTCGACGGTGAAAATGTACATGGCAAAAAATCACGCGCAGAATTGAAGAAATTCAACCGTAAAATGCAAATGATTTTCCAAGATCCATATGCATCATTAAACCCTCGTATGACAGTAGGGGATATTATTGCAGAAGGTATTGATATTCACGGATTAGCGAAAAACAAAAAAGAGCGTATGGACCGTGTTCATGAATTATTAAACACAGTTGGCTTAAATAAAGAGCACGCAAACCGTTTCCCTCATGAATTCTCAGGTGGACAACGTCAGCGTATCGGTATCGCTCGTGCACTTGCTGTAGAACCTGAATTTATCATTGCCGATGAGCCAATCTCAGCACTTGACGTATCAATTCAGGCGCAAGTTGTAAACTTACTGAAAAAGTTACAAAAAGAAAAAGGTTTAACATACTTATTCATTGCCCATGATTTATCAATGGTAAAATACATTAGTGACCGCATTGGTGTAATGTACCGTGGTCAAATCGTTGAATTAACAACAAGTGATGAGTTATATGCAAATCCAATTCATCCATATACAAAATCACTATTATCAGCAATTCCACTTCCAGATCCAGATTATGAGCGCAATCGTAAACGTATCGTATACGATCCATCTCAGCACAATTATGGCAGTGAAGAACCGACAATGCGTGAAATTCGCCCGGGACATTTCGTACTATGTTCTGAAGCGGAGTACAAGAAATATAAAGAGATTTATCAATAATAAAAAATCCATTCTTCTATTACAGAAGAATGGATTTTTTTACTATATAAAAGAGTTGTCAATATTTCTCGGTAAGTCGATATATTTAAAGAATCGCAAATATAAGTTGCCTATACTAATGACTACACCTTAATTAAACGAGTATTATTGCGCCTGAACAGAAACAATCTCCTCTTGTTCTTCAGGTTTAACAAGTGCATAACGCTCCCACGCTCTACTTTTCCAGCGGAAGAACATAATAATGGCACGTGTCCATTCATCAATAGCAATTGCTAGCCAAATACCAACGAGCCCCATATCTAAATGGAAGGCGAAAAAATAACCGAGTGGTAAACTCATTAACACCATAGAGAATGCGCCGATTAAAACTGGGTACTTTGCATCACCAGCTGCGCGAAGTGAATTGATGATGACGATGTTCATCGTACGCCCTGTTTCAAGTAGTACACTTAGTAAAAGAACTGACGCACCTAACGCAATAATGTGCGGATTATCTGTAAATAGTCCCATTAATTGTGTGCGGAATGTAATAACGAGAGCAACCATACATAAAGTGACACCGATCGCCCACTTTACACTTTTCCATACACGTTCATACGCTTCATCTTTTTCACCACCGCCAACGAGGCGTCCGATAATAATTGCAGTTCCCATACCGATTGCAATAGCGAATAAATAAGTGAACATAGAGATGTTCGTAGCGTATTGTCTAGCAGCTAACGATTCCGTTCCTAAATATGTTGCATAGTATAAGAAGACAATTTGGCAAGCTTGATACATAACCTGCTCAAACGCAGATGGAATTCCGATTTTTAAAATTTTCCCGATATATTCTTTTGATAAGGTGAAGTAGTATTGTAATTTTACACGGTACTCCATAACGCGGTACAGTAACCAGAAGAAAACGAGAAGCGCTATAAGTCGGCTGACAGCAGAAGAAATGGCAGCCCCTTGTACACCTAGCTCTGGGAAACCAAATTTTCCGAAAATGAGTACGTAGTTTCCAGCGATATGAATAATATTCATTCCAAGAGAAATAAACATCGCTTGCTTTGTGAAGCCATGTACGCGGATAATTGCGGCTAATGAATTAATAATAGCTTGAAGGAAAATAGCTCCTCCGACGATAGATAAATAGCTCTGTGCATACATTAGTACATCGCCTTGTAAGTTCATTGCCATCATCATATGTTTTGAGAATAAAAGAAAACCAGCGCTTATAACGAGTCCGACCACTAAATTTAATGTGACGGCTAAAGCTGATATTTTTGATGCTTCCATAAAACGTTTGGAACCGAGGTATTGAGATACGACGATGGCTGCGCCGTTCCCGATGACTTCTAGTACCAAAATAGCGATATGGAGATATTGATTCGCTGCACCAACCCCAGATACAGCATCGTCTGATAATGCACTTAACATGAAAGTATCAGCGATCCCCATTAACATAAATAGAAAAACTTCTAGAAAAATAGGCCATGTTAATAAGAATAAACTTAATTTCTCAGTAGGCCTGTTTTTTGCCTGAATTGCTGTCATGTCCGTCCCCTCTTTACCGATATCTATTTTTAGCAAAGTGTATCGTAACATACTTTCTTAACCTTTGCACTCATTTTAACCTACATATCTTTATTATGAAGGGAGAGCTATTTTATGATAAAAACAGAAGGATAATTATGCGTAAAGTATTATAAGATATAAATTTTGTTTTTCTCTGATAATTTAGAAAAATATAAAAATAACTATTTTCAACACTTTAGTAAGGATAATTAGCAATATGAAACGTTTACAAAGGTTTAATTTTTAACAGAAAATTTTAATAAAATAGAAATATAAATATACAAAAAATATATTTGTGTGTATAATATGAATTATTAGAATATATATATATTTCTTTTTGTTTGAAAATGAAAGGGCTAACATTTTTGTGGAGGGTGGAAGTATGAAAAAAAAGATGCCAGTTTTTGTAGTATCAACAGTAGCAATGAGCATGATGTTAGGGGCATGTAGCTACCAAAAAGATGAACCGCAAGCGAACGCAAAAGGGGATAGCGGGAAAAGCGGTGCGAAGCAAGTTATTAACTTAATTGAAACGCAAGAAATTCCAACGATGGATCCAGCGTTATCAGCTGATGCAGTTTCTTCAAGAGTAATGACTAATACGATGGAAGGCTTATACAGTTTAGGAAAAGACGATAAGCTTGTTCCTGGTGTAGCGAAGGAATTCAAAAAATCAGAAGACGGTAAAAAATATACATTTACATTACGTGAAGACGCAAAATGGTCAAATGGTGAGCCTGTGACGGCAAAAGATTTCGTATACGCATGGCAAAGAGCGATTAACCCAGATACAGCTGCGAAATCAGCGTACATTATGTATGATATAAAAAATGCAGAGAAAATTAACAAAAAAGAGATGAGTCCGGACCAATTAGGGGTAAAGGCGATTGATGATTATACATTAGAAGTGGAATTAGACAATTCCATTCCATACCTTGTAGATTTAATGGTATATCCAATCTTCTATCCTGTGAATGAAAAGTTCGTGAAAGAGCAAGGTACGAAGTTTGGTTTGGAAGCGAATACAACACTCTATAACGGACCATTTACATTAAGTGATTGGCAACATGAACGTAGCTTTAAAATGACAAAGAGCTCGTCATATTGGGATAATAAAGAAGTGAAGATTGAGGAAGTAAACTTTAATATTGTTAAAGACACGTCTACACCAATTAATTTATATGAAACAAACGCAGTCGATCGAGCAACGTTATTAGCGGAGTTCATCGATAAATATAAAGGAAAACCAGATTTCCAAACAGTAGAAGATACATCTGTATTCTTCCTTCGTTTAAATCAAAAAGATCCAGCGTTAGCAAATAAAAATATTCGTAAAGCAATTTCACTTGCTTTTGAACGTAAACCGTTCGTTGATACATTATTAAATAACGGTTCTAAGCCAGCAACAGGATTAATTCCTGATAACTTCATTAAAGGACCGGATAAAAAGGACTTCCGTGCTGTAAATGGAGATATTGTAAAACCAAACGTGAAAGAAGCGAAGAAATATTGGGAAGCTGGTAAAAAAGAGCTTGGTAAAAATGAAATCGAATTAGAGTTATTAAACGAAGATGTTGAATTATCGAAGAAAACAGGGGAATATTTAAAAGGTGAGTTAGAAAAGAATTTACCAGGTTTAACAGTGAAAATTAAACAACAACCATTCGCGCAAAAACTAAAATTAGAAGATGCGGGCGATTTCGTCATGTCATTCTCTGGATGGAGTGCAGACTTCCCAGATCCAATTACATATCTTGATATGTTTGTAACTGACGGATCACAAAATAAAATGAAATATTCTAATCCGAAATATGATGAGATCATCATGAAAGCAAAAAAAGATGGAAGCGATGTAAATGCTCGTTGGAAAAGCTTACTAGAAGCAGAGAAAATGTTACTTGATGACGCTGCGATTGTACCGGTATATCAACGTGGTAGAGCATACTTACAAAGAGATTCCATTAAAAATATGTACAACCATAAATATGGTGGCGATTTAAGCTTTAAATGGGCGTCAGTAGAGAAATAAGAAAAAAGCAGGTAATTGCCTGCTTTTTTTAATACGTACGTTTCTTATAAATACCTTTCCCACCAACTTGGTTCCAGCCGGATTGTACATCCAAACTTTTATTAACAAACTTCATCTTTTCTTTTCCGCCAAAGAGTTTTTCACCAATACTATTTGTAATGACGCCAATCAATGCTGTTATTCCGATGATGAGGGCAGCAACAGTGACAAAATCAATAAAAAAAGCAATCATTTGCAAATTCCCCCTTTGCCTGTCTGTATTTTTATTGTATGAGATAAAAAATGAAAAAGAAAGAAATGTCAGAAAAATTTTTGATTTATTTTAGAAATCGTATGGACATGAATGAGAATGTTTGTTAAAATGAGAACAAACGTTCTTTTGATTCTCACTTGTATAGTCTTACATTTCTTAATTGATTTATCAAAAAAAGGTAAGAAAACGTTCTCTTTTTCATAGGAAAGATTATGAGAGAATAACTATAAATCATATGAAAAATCTATGAAAAGCAAGCGTTAAGAGGGTTGAAGATTATTGTTAAAGAACAGCTGAAGTAAGTGTGATTATGTTACATAGCAGTGAAATGCACGGAAGAGTTTTCTCAATTAGAAGGAAATTTACTGTATATTTCTTGCAAAATCTATTGTATAATGATTATAGAAGTTACTTATTAAAAGTAATTGTTGTTTACTAAAAGTTGTTGCTTACATGAAAAGCAATTTTTGCACTTTGTTTTAAGACAAGGTATCGCGAAAAATTGCTGAATTTAGAAATTTAAACTGTAATTAGTACAGAATTTGTACTCTTTAAGGAGAGTGAGCTTTGTATGGTAACATTATATAGTTCTCCAAGCTGTACGTCTTGTAGAAAGGCGAAATTATGGCTAGAGGAAAATCATATTCCTTATACAGAACGTAATATTTTCTCAGATCCATTAACGATTGAGGAAATTAAAGAGATTTTACGTATGACAGAAAGCGGAACGGATGAGATTATTTCTACTCGTTCGAAAGTTTTCCAAGAATTAAATGTAAACTTAGAGTCTTTACCACTTCAAGATTTATATAAGATGATTCGTGACTATCCAGGGATTTTACGTCGTCCAATTATGATTGACGAGAAACGCCTTCAAGTAGGTTACAATGAAGACGAAATCCGCCGTTTCTTACCACGTACAGTAAGAACGTTCCAATTACGTGAAGCACAGCGTCTTGTAAATTAATTATAATAATATGAAAACCTTCTACCTATTATATAGTAGAAGGTTTTTTTTAATGTTTCAAATTTCGTAATCGAACTCGTTGAACGATAAAGCCGATGCATAAGATGGTGAAAATAAATAAGTAAGGAATGCCTGCAGTGAAACTTGGGTTGTTATGAAAAAAGGTTGCAAGTCTGTCTTCATGTGTGACCATTTTTCCTGCTGTATAAGCGAGAATTGCTGCCCCGCAATAAATGAGGAGTGGAAAGCGTTCCATAAGTATTAAAATGAGTTTGCTGCCCCAAATAATAATCGGGATAGAAATGAGTAAACCGATTATTACGAGTAAAAATCTTCCGTGAGCTGCCCCTGCAATGGCGATAACGTTGTCAAATCCCATAACAAGGTCCGCGAATACAATTGTACGCACAGCTTGAAATAAAGTTGTTTTTCCTTGAATAGAAGAAAGATCGTTGCTATTATCAGTTAGTAAATTTACTGCAATGAATGTAAGTAAAATGCCCCCGATAAGTTGCAGAAATGGAATGTCGAGCAAATAGACAGCTAGTATAGTAAGGATAATTCTTAGTACGATTGCTAAAAGAGTACCGATCAAAATAGCTTTATTTCGTTTCGATTCAGGTAAATTTCGGCTAGCTAGTGCGATGACAATTGCGTTGTCACCACCTAATACAACATCGATACCGACAATCATTAGTACAGATGTTAAAAACTCTAAGTCCATTCGTCTGCCTCCATTTATGATGTTTTAATAAGCGAACTATATGTATGTGGTGAAAAGGACTAAAGCATCTTCTCTAATAAAAGTTTCACTTTATTACAGTGTACGGGGGAAGATGGAAATGTATGTCCAAATTTTTTATAAGTGAGGCATCGCGACAATGATATATTTGTGTATACCATTGAATGAAGATAGGTATATAACTATTTTTGTAAAATAAATCGATTTTATTTCCATTCTGGAGAATCTTATCATAAAATGAGAGTACAAGAATCTATTGATTTGTCATATGAGTGGGGAATCCCTTCATAACAATTCTAAGCAGGAAGGGAGAGTTGTATTTTGGATATTGAAAGAATTAATGATCATACGATGAAATTTTTTATTACGTACATTGATATAGAGGACAGAGGCTTTAATCGTGAGGAAATTTGGTATGACCGCGAAAGAAGCGAAGAGCTCTTTTGGGAAATGATGGACGAAGCTCGTGATCATGACGATTTCTTTATTGATGGGCCGTTATGGATTCAAGTGCAAGCAGTCGATAAAGGGATTGAAGTACTTGTAACGAAAGCAGAACTTTCAAAGGATGGACAAAAGCTAGAACTACCAATAGGTGTAGATAAAATTATAGACATTCCTCTAGATGAAGGTATTGAATCATTATTCCAGCAAGAATTAGTGGAAGAGGTAGAGGAACAAGCAGGTACAAACTTTAACGAAGATGGTACGTTTGGCTTTTTAATTAAGTTTAATGATTTTGAAGATGTCATTTCATTAAGTCATCGTCTTATCTTTGAAGATATAAAAGATGAGCTGTATTCATTTGAGGACCGCTATTATGTATATGTGGAATTCGATGAAGTGCTACATGATGAAGAAGAAATTGATCGCATTTTAAGCATTGTTTTAGAATACGGGGAAGAATCAACTTTAACAATTCATCGTGTAAGTGAGTATGGGAAACAAATTGTGAAAGAGCATGCGCTTGAAACAATTCGCAATAATTTTCCTGCTAAAACGTAGGCCGATTTCTGTAGTATGAAATCGGCTTTTTATATGAAGAATAGGAAAGCTTTCTTAGTAAGGAGGTAAGAGATGAAAAATACGTTAAAGTTGATTTTCTTTGTTTTACTATTGTTCGCATTATTTGTGTCATTACGTATGTTTATTGATGTAGCGTTTTATTCGGATGTAATTGGGATAAAAGATGTTTCGATTTTAGGTATTATTAGTATTTTATTTACGGTATCTGCATTTTTAATTGGTTGCGTTATTTTCTTAGAGAACCGTCATCCGTCAAAAACACTTACATGGCTCATTGTGTTAGGGATTTTTCCGGTATTTGGATTCTTCGCTTATTTATTATTCGGACAGAACTTTCGGAGGAAGAGAATGTTCCAAAAGAAGGCGTTGCTCGATGAACAAGCGTTTTTACAATATAAGGGGCATGAAGATTACGAAGAACGGATTTTGCGCAATCATAAGCATCAAGAGCTGTTATTTCGTTTAGCGGATCGCTTAGGCGCTTTAAATATTTCATTTCAAACTGAAACGAGAACATTAACAAATGGAGATGAAACGTTTCAGGCTATTTTAGATGGATTAAAACGAGCGAAACATCACATTCATATGGAATATTACATTGTGCGTGATGATAAACTTGGAACAGAAATTAAAGATATTTTAATACAAAAATCAAAAGAAGGCGTAGTCGTTCGTTTTTTATATGATGCGGTTGGAAGTTTTAAATTATCAAAATCATATATTGAAGAATTAAACGACGCAGGTGTCGAAATGATTCCGTTCTTCCCTGTACGTTTTCCGATTTTAAACGATAAGATTAATTATCGAAATCACCGAAAAATCGTTATTATTGATGGGAATGAAGGATTTGTAGGTGGATTAAATATTGGTGATGAATATTTAGGAAAGGATAAGTACTTCGGCTTTTGGCGAGACACGCATTTATATTTGCGTGGGGAAGCTGTGCAAAGTTTGCAGCTTATTTTCCTTCAAGATTGGTTTTATATGACTGGTGAGGTTGTGCTAGCCCCTGAATATTTACAAGCAAAAGCAGTTGAGGGGGAGCATTGGGGCGGCGTGCAGCTCGTTGCAGGTGGGCCGGATAATAAATGGGAAACAATTAAACATTTATATTTTGCCATGATTGCTTCTGCGCGGAAATCCATTTGGATTGCAACGCCGTATTTCATTCCGGATGATGATATTTTATCCGCATTAAAAGTAGCGGCACTTGCTGGTATTGATGTTCGGTTGTTAATGCCGAGTAAGCCTGATAAGCGAACTGTCTTTTACGCATCGAGATCGTACTTCCCAGAGCTTTTAGATGCAGGGGTAAAGATATATGAATACGAAAAAGGTTTTCTCCATAGTAAAGTTGTCATTGTCGATTCTGATTTAGCTTCAATTGGGACAGCGAATATGGATATGAGAAGTTTTCATTTGAACTTTGAAGTAAATGCCTTTTTATATGATACAGATAGCATTCGAAAACTTGTTCAAGATTTTAAAGACGATTTAGAAGAATCAAGTGAAATTCATGTCGATCGTTTTCATAAAAGGCGTCTTCATAGACGAATTGTTGAATCAACGTACCGGTTATTATCGCCTTTATTATAAAAAGAGATGTCCAAAATTGGGACATCTCTTTTTTAAAAGGAATTTGTAATAAATTGTAGAATATAAGGAGCTGAAAGGGTGTGATTCCAATATTTATCGCAAAAAGAGAAAACGGAGAAAAAATTCATCTACTCGATCATCATGATGAAGAGCTTTTACACCATATGCGTAAAAGGGAAAGTTTCTTTTGCATGGCTTGCGGGAAGGAAGTACTAATGAGATTAGGAAAACAAAAAAGGTGGCATTTTGCTCATAAGAAAGTAGATTCATGTTTAGCCTTTTATGAAGCAGAATCTACATATCATATGTACGGTAAAGAATTGTTATATCGGTGGTTCAAACGTCAAAAAGTTCATGTAGAGATAGAGCATTATCTACCAGAGATTCAGCAACGACCGGATATTTTTATAGAGAGAGCAGGGAGAAAAATTGCGATTGAATATCAATGCGCCAATCTTTCTATAGAGCAGCTCTGCAAACGAACCTATTCGTATTGGAAAGCTGGTATACAAGTCATTTGGATTCTTGGTGGAAATCAATTGAAAAAGCACTCTGCATACTGGATGAAATTCTCCTCAATTATGGCTTTCTCCTTACAATCTTATCCTCAGCCACTTCTTATTTTCTTCTGTTCGAAACAAAAATCATTTATGAAATGCACGTTTATTACATCATTTTCTACAAGCGTTGCTTTTTCACATATTATATATTTACCAATTGAAACGACTACTTTTGAAATGCTCTTTTCTCCTGTTCCTTTCCAAAGGGAAGTATTAAACCAAGAATGGAAGAAGCGAAAGGATTATTTTCGTCAAAACGCTTTGCCCATCTTGAAGTATAATGATAAGTCACTATTACGCCTCTTATATCAATGTAAATGTACCCCAGCAAATTTCCCTTCTGAAATTGGTGTGCCACTCCCGTCCTCATTTGCTTTTCAAACAAATTCATTTATATGGCAAGCTTTTTTATATATGAAGTGTATAGGTGAGCTTGCGGTAGGGGATTGTATTTCCCTCAAGTACGTGTGTAGTTATATAAAAAAGTATACGAAAAGGCGTATGCTCCCGTACTTTTCACAGCATATATGGAAAGTGGCAGTTACTGAATATATGACATTTTTATGTTATGCAGGTGTCTTGCAGAGAGTAGGGACTTATAAGTACCGGAAAATACGGGGGATATCCATGTTAAAAACAGAGGAGGAAGTTATGAAATATGATGAAAGGAGTTTAGCGTATGCCTTATCTTTATTTGAGGCAAAGTACAACATGAGAGAAGGAAAAGCGGATATAATAAAGACTAATCGTGAAGGAATTACATAAGAAAAATCGAATTGTATGTAAGTAGAGATATTTAAAGGAGGGCTTAAAGCATGTCTGAACAAAACACAGCAAAAACATTACCGGATCGTAACGAAATTGAAGAATCAAGTACGTGGCGATTAGAAGATATTTTCCAAACAGATGCAGAATGGGAACAAGAATTCCAAGCTATTAAAGAGCTATTACCGAAGTTAACTGAATTTAAAGGGAAACTTGGTGACTCTGCGAACAATTTACTTGAAGCATTGCAATATGAAGATGAAATTTCAATGCGATTAGGTAAGTTATATACATATGCACATATGCGTTACGATCAAGATACAACAAACTCTGTGTATCAAGCGTTAAATGATCGCGCGACAAATTTATATTCACAAGTATCTAGTAGCACAGCATATATTGTGCCTGAAATTTTATCGATTTCAGAAGATACATTGCAAACATTCTTGAAAGAAAATAGAGACTTAAGTGTATATGAACATGCGTTAGAAGAAATTACGCGTCAACGCCCTCACGTATTATCTGAAGCGGAAGAGGCTTTATTAGCAGAAGCATCTGAAGTAATGAGTGCGTCAAGTAATACATTTGGTATGTTGAATAATGCGGATTTGAAATTCCCATCTATTAAAGGTGAGGATGGAGAAGAAGTAGAAATTACACATGGCCGTTACATTCAGTTTTTAGAAAGTGATGATCGTCGTGTGCGTGAAGATGCATTCAAAGCTGTATATGAAACGTACGGGAAATATAAGAACACATTTGCAAGTACGTTAAGCGGAGCTGTGAAGCGTAATAACTTTAATGCACGCGTTCGTAAATATGACTCTGCACGTCAAGCAGCATTAAGTAATAATAATATTCCTGAAGCGGTGTATGATCAACTTGTTCAATCTGTAAATGACAATTTACACTTGCTACATCGTTACATTGATATTCGTAAGCGAGCACTAGGGCTTGATGAGCTTCATATGTATGATTTATATACACCACTTGTACCAGAAGTGAAAATGAATGTGAAGTATGAAGAAGCGCAAGACATGTTATTAAAGTCTTTACATGTACTTGGTGATGAGTATGTTGATATTTTGAAAGAAGCATATGAAAATCGCTGGGTAGATGTGTATGAGAATAAAGGAAAACGAAGCGGAGCATATTCATCTGGTGCCTATGGAACAAATCCTTATATTTTAATGAACTGGCATGATAATGTAAATAATTTATTTACACTTGCTCATGAATTTGGCCATTCTGTCCATAGTTACTACACAAGAAAAACGCAGCCGCACGTATACGGGGATTATTCAATCTTTGTTGCGGAAGTAGCATCAACTTGTAATGAAGCGCTTCTAAACGATTATTTATTAAAAACGACAGAAGATAAGAAAGAGCGTCTATACTTATTAAATCATTATTTAGAAGGATTCCGTGGTACTGTATTCCGTCAAACTATGTTCGCAGAGTTTGAGCATATTATTCATAAGAAAGTACAAGAGGGACATGCGGTAACACCAGACATGCTAACGGAGATCTACTATGATTTAAATAAGAAATATTTCGGTGATGCTTTAGTAATTGATGAAGAAATTGGTTTAGAGTGGTCTCGTATTCCGCACTTCTACTACAACTATTACGTATACCAATACGCAACAGGATTTAGTGCAGCAACGGCTCTATCTAAACAAATTTTAGAAGAAGGGCAACCAGCAGTAGAACGTTACATTAATGAGTTCTTAAAAGCAGGAAGCTCAGATTACCCAATTGAAGTGCTGAAAAAAGCTGGAGTAGATATGGCATCTCCAGAACCGGTAAAAGAAGCATTGCAAGTATTTGAAGAGAAATTAAATGAATTAGAAGCATTATTATTTGAAGAGAAGTAATAGAAAAGACGAGGAATTTGCCTCGTCTTTTTCTTGATGTCATTTTGTCGATATTTGTCGAGAAAATAAATCGAATTGTCTTCTTTTTTCTAAACTAGAAGGCAGTTTTACAGTTCATTAAAACCCTTTAAATCGTTTTTTATGGTTGAAATAAGAGAGAGCGATGACAATGACTCCAAATAAAAGAGGAAAGGCAATCATTTTAGGAAAAGCTTGTAGTAGGGAGAGGATGTACAAGAAAAAAGAAACAATGATAGCTAGAATGATAAGTAAAATATACGTTTTTTTCATACAAAACACCTCCAAAATAGCTTTTTTATAGCTTATTCAAAAATGAAAACGTTTAGAATGTGACAAAAGTGTGAAATTCGACAAAAGGGGTTGTCATCTGACGTCGAATCTTGTAATATAATAAGCGTGAACGAATTCACATACAAACATATACCCCTTTGTTTGAACGTGAAAATTTCTCCCATCCCCTTTAATATTTTTATAAGCCGTAAAGAAAAAGACCTGGTGTTTACACCAGGTCTTTTTCTTTTGCTATCCATTTCCAATAACGCTCACATTTTACGTCAATCATTTGTACTTTTCGTTTCAGTTGTAATTTTTTTAGTTCACGTTCAATTTCTTGCTTCGAGCAGTCATATATAAATGCTACTTCTTTTGAAGAGATAAATTGTGTCGCTTCCAGTAATACTTCTAAAGGTGGTAATGGCTCTGGCTCGATTTCACATTTTACAAGTTCTTTCAATAATTGTACGTAGACGTCGTAGGAATACGTTCCAGCGATTTTAATACCTTCTTCATCTGAATTTGCATGAAAGAATACGAGAGAAGGTATTTCTGTAATATGCATCTCATTTGTGAATTTTAAGTCACATTGGAAAGCCTTTTTTGCGCTAGCGGAATATAGGTCTTTTTTAAATTCTTCTACATCAATATTGCTATCTTTTGCGCATGCAAGTAATAATTCGCAGTCAGGATTTGATACATTTTCAAGGAAAATGTATTCTTGGAGTTTTCGCAAAAACTTCGAACCTGCTTTTCGGCCCTGCAACTCCGCTGCTTTAATTGCCATCGAAACTAAATATGGTGTTGACGATGCTTCTTGCATATGTACCTTTCCATCACATGAAAAACCTTGTAAACTTGTTGTCTTTTCCCACACAAATCGAATATTAGCAGGTTTATTCCATTTGTGTGAGGAAGCGTTCGTTCCGTCCACTTTTCCTGTTACGATATGACGAATAGAGAAGTATTTCCCGTATTCAAGCCATAGTTTAATAATAAAGGGCTCAATTTCCCAGCAATCTTTACAAAGTGGATCAATAAATAAATATGCTTCTACAGACTTATGCTCACATGCGGAAGGAGATGGCATATTGATATGCTTTGCTTCCTGTTTATCCATTATATTTCACCTGTTTCGTCTGGAGTATTAACCATATGCTGAGCAGTTAATGCTAAACGTTCAAAAACGAACTCTCTTATATGACCGTGCACTCCTGTGTCATCCATTGCTTGCTCCATGCACGATAGCCAAGCCTCTGCTCGTTTTGGAGTAATCTCAAACGGGAGATGGCGTGCTCTTAACATAGGATGACCATGTTCTTCCGTGTACAAATTAGGACCACCTAAATATTGTGTTAAAAATTGCTTCTGCTTCCTAGCTGTTTCTGTTAAATCATCCGGGAAGATGGGAGATAGGTCAGGGTGTTTACTGACATAGGAATAAAATGTGTCTACTAATATTGCAATGCATTGTTCACCGCCAATTGCTTCAAATGGTGTCATCGGTTGCTTGCTCATCCTTTTAAACTCCTTTTTCCATGAAATGTATATCTATTGTAGCAATGGAATGTTAGGGAGGGCAAATAAACCGCCTTCATAACGTTCTTTGCTTATTCTACAGATGTAAAAGAATCTTTTCTTTTTCAAAAAGTGAGATGTATCCACTAGTAGAACGTATTCACTAGTGGAATTTTCACTTTAGCGTGCTTTGTTTTGTTTGGCAAGGAAAAAGCGTTTTACTTTATTATTTGTATGACGGATTGGTATGTCGTGTTGCTTTAACAAATGAATAAAGGCAGCTTTGCCTGCTTCTTCATCTTGCACTTCAAATTCAATTTCATAATCATCGTGATTGTAATAGAAACTATGATCAAAGACAAGCGTTCCGCCTTCAAATAGTGTTTCGGCTCTTTCAGTTGTTAAACTACCCATATAAGTTAAAGCAGAAACAGGAATTTGTAATGTGTGTAGTTGATCTACTACAGCGCCTTGAATAATTGTATTTGTTTCCATCATCAATCTTGCTTCATCTGCTGTTATAACTTGATGCGTTTCTAACAAGCCGACTTCTGCAGGTTGTTTTAATGTTAATGTATAAGTTTCTCCTTTATGACGAATACGAAGTGCAGAGCCAGCTTCTTTTAATGAGAAGCTCGGTGTTTCAAAGTAGTGATTCACCTGTTTCGTAAATCCTTCAATAGAGAATGATTTACATAATGTATTGAATTCTTCTTCTGTAACAATATTTTTAAATTCAATTTCAATTTCTTGTGTCATTGTATGCGCGCTCCTTTTGAAAAATAATTCTTTACACATTATCGCTTTTTCACAAATTTGGTTCAATGTTTTATTTGTTTGCGTCCATGTTATGATACAATAATACTGTTAAGTAAGACAGGAAGTTGAGATGGAGGAGTTAGAGCATGCAAAATAAAATCCAAGTTAAGAGCGTAGAAAAGAGAGAGAATGCTCTTATTTTTTGTGCGGAAAATAGTGAAATAGAGGTAAAGGAGTTAAGTGCGCGTAATCACGTACTTGTAGACTCAGATAATTTATCATTTTTATATATCTTAGAAAACGAATCATCTTTCATTTATGTAAGCATTCCGCATACATGCTGGGAAGCAATGCATGAAGCGATGAATAACGACGTGATTATGTTCGTTCGCGTGAATGACATTGAAATGGAATTAGAAGGTTTAAAAGAAGAAGTAGAATATTTAGTTGAAAATATTGAAGGTAATGCAAATTACGGAGAAGAACTAGTAACTGCTGTAGAAAAAGTATTTCTATAAGCAAATGGCTAGAGCGATTGTAGGCAAGCACTTTTGTAGTTTTAAAATTATTGCTTGCCCACAATTTGCCCACGAGATTTTAAAAATTGATCGTATTGGTCTACGGATGTTTCGTCCATTGATTTTGTAACATGTAGATATACGTTGGCTGTCATGTCTATTGTGGCATGCCCCAAACGTTCAGAAACATATTTGATATTTGCTCCACTTTGAAGTAAGTGTACAGCATGAGTGTGTCTAAATCCATGTAAGGTTATATATTTTAAATTCCCTTCTTTACAGGCCCTTTGCAGGAAACATAACACGGGTGCGGGGAGCATGCAGGCGTTGTCCTCATGTGTGAAAATAAAATGGTAATCTGCATAGTAGTCTCCGTATTTTAAAATATTTTGGGCTTGCTGATTTCTTATTTGTTCTAGTAAATTTAGGGTGGTCGTATCTAATGACAAAATGCGGTTACTACTTTTGTTTTTTGGGGGCCCAAAAGCAATAGATTGACTCCTTTTCACAGATAGTAATGTTTTGTTAATAGTTAAGGTTCTTTTTTGAAAATTTACATCGGTCCATTGTAAAGCTAAACATTCGCCAATCCGTAAGCCTGTCCTTGATAAAAACATAAATAACGAATAATATTTAAATGATTTTTTTTTGTGTAAAATAAAATCTAAAAACTCTTGCAATTCGTCTATATCATAACATTTAATTTCATTTTGTACAGAGGTAATTTGAAGTGCTTTCATTTGGATTTTATCAGTAGGATTTTTATTTATGATATTGAGTTCCATCATAGCTATATTGAGCGCGCCATGAATAGTAGCATGTATCACATTCACAGTTTGTTTATGCAGTTTTATAAGCAATTTATTAATAAATTGTTGGTAGCGGACCCGAGTTAAGTCTTTGATTTTGGTACTTCCGAATTCAGGTAATATATATTTTCTAATGTTTTTATGGTATGCATAATATGTTCGTGGAGAGATGTTGCCCTTTTTATATGTGTCTAACCATTCGTACATATAATCGTGAAATGTAATATTGTTGTCTTGCATGTTTACTCCGTTTGCTATTTTTTCTTCTATTTTTGCAGCTGCTAATTGAGCTTCTTTTTTTGTTTTAAATCCTCCTTTGGAGGTTTCTTTGAATTTCCCCATTTCTTTATATCGAATGCGATATTCCCATTTATCATTACGTTTTCTAAAACTAGCCATTGTGTTCACTCCATTCAATTTTTATAAAAATGCTCCTCTTGTTAGAGATAAAATTGTAGAGCTATCTTTAAATAAATCTATCCATTTGTGTAGGTATTCCATAGTGCTGTAATAATTCTTGCTTTGTTTGTATGTAGTAATCATGATGACTTCCATCGATAAGAAATCTCGTTGCAAAATAGTTTGCTTCAGCTTCTATACGAATTTCAGAACAAAGAGATACCGTGGATAGTTTAGGTGTATTTTCATCTGGATGAAATAAAGCGTGCCCCAATTCGTGAAAACAAGTGAAGATTTGATTCTGATATGAAAGTCGTTCGTTAATATGTATAAAAGGGATACGAGATACTTTGTGGTAGTATCCATAAATATCCCCCAAGGATTCTGTGATAACGACTATGCCTTTTGCTTCAGCAATAAGGAACGGATCTCTGGTGTTATATTGTCTAAGTAGCTTGTCTATTGCTAAGTTAATTTGCTGTTTGGAAACCAATTAGATCCACTCCAGTCATTCTTCGTTTCTATATTTTTTAGGTGTAAATTTCTTTTTAGCCATTTCTTTTCCTAATCTCAGAGAATTTTCTAAAGAAATAATTAAAAGCTGTTTTGTTTCTTCTGACATCGGTTCGGAGTCTTTAGAGAATGCGAGTGCATCTGCGTTGCTCATATCCGCTATTAATGCTTCTAATTGCTTTTGAATATCTTTTTCATCTTTTTCGGTAAGCTCCCAATATTGTTTTTTTGTTCTGCCTAGTAAGTAATCTATCGAAACGTCAAAGTAGTCAGCCACTTTTTGTACACGTTCAACGGAAGGAGTTCTTTTTTTCCATTGGTAAATGGTGTTTTGACCAAATCCTAAATCTTCTTCTAACTTAGATACAGATATATCTTTCTTTTGGCAAAGTTGTTTTATGATTTCTGTAATTCCCATTAGATCAACCCTTTCAACTAGTACAGAGTTTTTTATTCAATAAGTTAGTTATAATTGTTGACAACTAACTTATTGAATAATATACTTTGTACATGAGCTACTTATTTAGCTGTTGAAACACTACAAAGAAAAGCAGATAAATCACGTTCCCCAACGTTTAAGTGCTACAAGTGTAGGTTTATTTAGCTATGACTTTATTTTATTCAATAAGTTAGTTCGAGTCAATAGAAAGCTAAAAATTTAGCTTATAAAATTAAAAAAGGAGTTAGCTTTATGGATAAAACATTCGGAAAAAAAGTTAAAACATGGCTGATAATTAATGATATGAAGCAAAAGGACCTAGCAGAAATGTTAGATATTTCGAATCCTTATTTATCGGACATTCTTTTAGGGAAGAGGGAGGGAAAGAAAGTAAAGGAAAAAATCATGAAAATTTTAGAAATAAAGGAGGCTTCATAATGACGGCGACGGTACAAGTCATTATTGATGATAGTTATGTGCAAAAAGAAGTTTCTCGTCAAGTAAATGAGCGTTTGGTAGACATGGGAATTGGCACTTGGTGGGATATGAAAAGACTTCAATATGAAACGAGTAGAAGTTATGACTGGTTAATGGAGTATGTGGTCTATGACTTACGGGTGCAAGGATTTGCGAAACAAAAGAATAATCGATGGTTATTTAAAGCACAAGAAATGAAAGAGTTTCTGACCAAATTTTATGATGAATTGTAAGAAAGAATCAGGAATTTAGCAAGAAATAATGAATGGAAATGAGAGAAGGGGCAAATATGAATAGGGTGTTATTCGCAAGTAAATTAATGAAAGCATCGGATGTTGTAAAAAGATGTGCAGAAATGAGAAATAATCCAGCGTTATTACTTATTACTGAATTAGAAGCAAAGTGTCAGCTAAGGGAAATGAACCGTAAGGTTTCAAATCGAAGGGAGGTGAATTAATTGAAGGAGATAACACTAGTTTTTAAATCAGGAGTTAAAACAAGTTTTACAGTAGAGCAATTTAAAACATTTAAAAATAGTTTTGGATTTTTATCAGGAATTGAATATGAAGGTGCAACTCCGACAGTACCATTCCACATTAGTTTGAGTAATATCGATGCAATATTTGTGAAAGACATTGGTGGAAAGGAATCCACTAAAGAACCTGATCATCCAATTGAAGATTTCTATGGCTGTGGAATTAAGCAAGATGATAAGTATTTTATGTTTGGCCAGGATGCTGTACTTGAAGGGAATCTAACGAATTACTTAATTGCAGAACAGAATGTTGAATGTTTTCGAGCTGTATAAAAGGAGAAACCGCCAGTTGGGGCTGACGGCCTAATAAAAACACATGTTGAGGTCATTATAGCATGAAATGAATGCATGTAAAGGAGTGAACGATCATAATTGAAAATCCAATGATTATAGGAAATCCAAATGATTCAGCGATAACGAATGTTATGGGGCATTGTGCGAGTTGCAATAAGGAAATCTACTGCGGTGAAGAGTACTTGGATTTTGAAGGTGATTGTATACACAATTCAACAGAATGCGTTAAGGAATACGTTGTTGTACATTCTACCCAAAAGATAGCAGGTGAATGAAATGAACTTACAACAAAAGATTGAAAGTGAGATATCCATTTTAAGGCGTCTAATTGATCGATACAAACTTTGTGATGATTCGGAATCCATTTGTATGGTGATTGCCTATGAATATGGATTGCAGGCGTTGATAGAAGCAAATGAAATGAGTAAACAAAAAGAGGTGCTGCCGTTTTGAATGGTGGAATTGAAGAACTAGAAAAGTCATTAATTGTGGAACAACGAAGGTTAAGTGAACACAAAAGAGAGTTAGAAAGGCTAATAGAAAAGAAACCGATTGTGGAACAAAATATTTGGAACACGGAAAGTAAAATTTTTGATTTGGAAGCTTCTATTTTTGTTTTGAAAAGCATGGCGAAGGAGTGAATCAATTGGAAATCACAAACGGTGCTGCCATTACCAAAAGTAAAAAAGCAAAAATCATTATCTATTCAAAGCCAGGTAACGGTAAAACAACGGTTGCTGGATTGTTACCAGGTAAAACATTAGTCTTGGATATTGATGGGACAAGCCAAGTTTTAGAAGGATATGAAAATGTAGATGTAGCTAAAATTGATGGTGAAAATCCACATGATAGCATCCTACAATTTTATGCATTAGCAAAAGCAAATATCGCTAAATACGATAACATCTTTGTTGATAATTTAACGCATTACCAAAAGTTATGGTTACTTAAAAAAGGTGAAAATACGAAAAGTGGTATGCCGGAATTAAAGGATTACGCTTTACTAGATAACCATCTTTTAAAGGTAGTAGAAACGTTTAACTCATTAGATGCAAATGTTATTTTTACAGCTTGGGAAACAACAAGAAATATCATTCATGATGATGGGCAGCAATATACACAATTCATTCCAGATATTCGGGATAAAATCGTCAATCATATTATGGGAATTGTTCATGTGGTTGGTCAATTGGTTAAAAAGGCAGATGGTACAAGAGGATTTGTTTTAGAAGGTAATCAAAGTGTTTTTGCTAAGAACCATCTCGATGTGCGGAAAGGCTGTATACAAGAAGAATTAATTGTGTCATCCACAAACTAATAAACAGGGGGAAATAAATAATGAGTTTCTTTCAATTTGATGAAACAAACGTAAATACAGGTTTTGAATTAGTTGCTGAAGGTAAATATGAAGCGGTAATTGTAAATGCGGAAGCTGGCAAAACACAAGCTGGTAAAGATAAATTATCGATAGATTTTGAAATTCGAAGTGATGTAACACAACATCATCAAGGAGCAAAAGTGCTTTATAACATGTTTACGTTCGAACATGAGGTTTCGGTTAGAATCGTCAATTCTTTATTAAAAGCATGTGGCTTTGGACATCATCATGCTTTCGCATCTGCTGAAGATATGGGGAAACAACTTCTCAATAAGAATCTACAAATCACAGTAAAACATGAAGAGTACGATAAGATTGTGGATGGTCAAAAACAAAAACGTACGGTAGCCAAGGCAAAATATTATGATGTGTCGGACGTAAATCCGATAACAAGTGGTCCAGCAGTAACAGTCGGTGATGATATGTTACCGTTTTAAATAACTACATAGAGAGGTTGGTTTGTACCGACTTCTCTTGTTTATATCTTAAAAGGCTAACCGGAGGTTGTAATGAAACAGAATCCATACAATTTTAATGAGATACCAACAGAGCTGAAAAGCTTACCGCAGTGGGTGCTTTGGCGCAAAGAAGAGAGAAATGGAAAACCGACGAAGATACCGTATCAAGCCAACGGCGAAATGGCGCAAGCAAATAATAGGCGTACATGGTCGACATTTGCAACAGCGGTCAAGTTTTATTTAGAAGGCGATTATGACGGAATAGGGTTCGTGTTCAGCAGGCAGGATAACTATATAGGAATAGACATTGATAAGTGTGTTGTGGCCGGAAAAACAAATACTTTTGCAACAGAAATTATCGATACAGTAGACAGTTATACAGAGTTTTCACCATCAGGAAAAGGTATCCACATCATTATCAAAGGGAACCTTCCACAATCTGTTTTAGGTACTGGAAGGAAGAATACCAAGCATGGTTTAGAAATTTACTCATACGGACGATTCTTCACATTCACTGGAAATCGAGAAAATTCTAATAATGTGTATGATCGTACGGATGAATTAGCAGAAGTGTTTGAACAGTATTTCGATGATAGTGACATACAAGGTCGCGTGAATTTAGCAGAATTTGAAAAAGATGAAATCAAAATTTCAAATGATGCTTTATGGGAGAAAATGTTCCGTAGTAAAAATGGCGATGAAATTCGCTCATTATACAATGGAAGCCTAATTAATAAAGATCATTCGGCAAGTGACCTTTCTCTATGTAACCATTTAGCATTTTGGACAGGGAAATCAGCAACACGAATGGATTCCATGTTTCGTGAGACGAGCTTAATACGTGATAAATGGGACGTTATCCATTTCAGAGATACAAACGAAACATATGGGGAAAGAACGATAGCAACGGCTATTTCATCTACTTCTTCCACAATTCTAGATTATAAGCAACCATTCGATGAATTTTCATTTGATTTTATAAGTGAAGATGTAGCTGAAGTTGTGGAAGACAAACCAAAAAGGAAATTTAAACTAACGGAACTTGGAAATGCGGAACGTATTGCTTATGAATACGGCCATGTAATTAAATTCGTTCATGATATCGGTTGGTATATATGGGATGGAAAACGATGGAGAGTGGATACGAAGAAAGAAATTGAAAGAATTACAGCAAAAGTTCTCCGTAGTCTTTCTAAATCAGAAGATGAATCGAAAATAAAATGGGCACGTATGTGTGAGCGTAGAAATGTAAGAATGAATAGTATCAAAGATCTTATGCCATTGGTCCCAGGAGCGCGTGAAGATTTTGATAGCCATAAATATTTATTCAATGTTGCAAATGGAATGGTAGACTTACAGACGGGGCAGCTTCGTCCGCATGATCGGGAGGTATATCTATCGAAAATCACCAATGTTACATTTGATGAGCAAGCGAAATGTCCAGAGTGGATGAAGTTTTTAGAACAAATTTTTCAGGGGAATCAAGAGTTGATGGAATATATGCAACGATTGATTGGCTATTCTCTTACTGGAGAAATTGCCGAGCAAATCATGGTCTTCTTAATCGGTGGAGGTTCTAACGGAAAATCAACTTTTATCAATATCATTAAGGACCTTATGGGTGATTATGGAAGACAAGCGAAGTCCGATACTTTTATCAAGAAGAAAGAAACAGGAGCGAATAATGATATTGCTAGGTTGGCTGGGGCCCGGTTTGTATCCGCCATCGAAAGTGAAGATGGGGAGCAACTCTCAGAGACATTTGTCAAGCAAATAACAGGTGGTGAGCCTGTATTAGCAAGGTTCTTAAGACAAGAGTTTTTCGAGTTCATACCTGAATTTAAAGTTTTCTTCACTACAAATCATAAGCCGGTTATAAAAGGTGTGGATGAAGGGATTTGGAGACGTATTCGTTTGATTCCATTCAATCTACAGCTACCTAAAGAAAAACGTGATAAGAAATTGCCAGAAAAACTAAGTCTTGAAATGCCAGGCATACTAAATTGGGCGATTGAAGGTTGTTTGAAGTGGCAGCAGTCAGGTTTAAATGATCCGGCGATTGTTAGGAAAGCCACAGGTGATTACAAAGAAGAAATGGATATACTTGGTCCATTTATGTTTGAGTGTTGTTTTAAAAGAGATGACGTTCAATTGGAAGCAAAACAATTATATGAAACGTATGCGAATTGGTGTTTTAGAAATGGTGAGCATCAATTAAAAAATAGGGCATTTTATCGGATTTTGGAAACGCAGGGTTTTAAAAGAGAGCGTGGCAACAGAAATAAGTATTACATCAAAGGTGTTACTTTAATAGACCGAAATAATACTGATAAGCAATCAAAGTTACTGGAAAACGAAGAAAATAGTGAGAATGTTACTAAAAGTAACAAATTTAAAATCTCATAAAAAACCTTGTGTATCAAGGGTTAAAGATGCTTTTTATATTCTTTTTGTTACTTTTGTTATTAAATATTACCTTCTAAAAAAATAATATATATATTCTATTAGGAGCCTACAAGGAATTTTTAGATAACACCAATAACACGAAACACTTCAATCCCTTGTGGTTGTAAGTCTTGTGACGTGTTACTAAATGAAAAAAAGCGTGATTTATGGTGTTTTTTGAGTGGGAAAAGGTCATTTTAGTAACAGGCTGGGTAATGGAGGTGGGTTATTATGAAAAAGTTTATAGAAGAAAATACCGAACGAGATATTAAAAGTTTTGAGTTAACTGATGACTTATATAAACGTTATTTGAAATATTGTGAAACGTATGATTTGGAATCTATTAGTAGAAGAAGCTTTAGTTATCAATTGAGTAAAGAACGAATCGGAGCATACCACAAGTTTAGAAATAAACCAGCAAGGTGGGGAGTGAAACTACTGCCATGCAAGTATTGAAAATTGTATCAGATATTTGGAAAGCGGGTGCGAATATTTATTTGGATCCGAGCGATGACCGAATGGGAATAACGAGACAAAACTTAATCTCAACGGAAGTGATGCAAGCTGCAGAACAACATTTTCAGGAAATCCATACATGGTTTCAATCCTGGAAGAATGAAAGTGTCGAGGACATCACCATGTTGAAGATTTTGTATCAATTCTGTGGATGGCAGCATAATCAAAAATTACATGACTGGTTACGAGCTGATGTAGATTCCTTACAACTCTTTTATGACTGGACGATTGTACTTGCGGAGAATGGTTGGACAGACATCTATGAAGACTATCGTCCATTTAAAAATGATAAATCGGTTGTAATGTCAAGAAAGATATATGAACGTGCGGTTATACATGTGAAGAAAGGAGTATGGAATTGATCAGTTATCGTTATACAGACACGGAAATACACAACATTCTTAAAACACTCACGATTGTAATTGATTCTCGTGAAAACGTAAATGGCCATATTCGCGATTATTTACATCAAAAGGGAGTCCCTATGAAAAATCAAAAATTAGATACAGGTGATTATGGTTACATGATTCCGAAAAATGAAGAACTGGGAATACCTCGTGATATCTATTTAGATAGCCGAGTAGAACGAAAGGCCCACATGGATGAGATCACAGGGAACTTACAAAAAAATACGCAAACAGCGTTTGAAAATGAATTGATTCGTTCAAAGGACATTCCATTCACTCTAATTGTGGAGGACCTACATGGATACGAAAAGATGCTACAAGGGAAGTATCATTCCAAATACAATCCACTAGCGTTACTGGGAAGGCTAAATACATTTAAAGCAAAGTATGGCTTTGAAATTGTGTATTTGGATAAAAAATTCAGTGGGAATTGGATTTATCATCATTTTTATTATCAAGCGAAATATTATCTTAAAACGGGCATTTTTTAATTTTGGGGAGAAACATGGATAAGCGTATTTATAAAGAAAGAGCCCTGAAGTAAAGGGCTCTCGGACCAGTGTATACCTACAATTACTAATAATATATGCTTAGCTTTTGTAAATGGTTAATTAAACCAAAAAAGATATTGAAATCCAGATGCAGTCTTCAATAACTTTCGGAAAAATTAGTGTAATCAGACTTTTTCAACTGAGTAAATTTTTTTATAGTGTATGTTCATCTTTAAGAAAAGGTTCATTGAACCAAAAGGAGCAACTAACAAAAGTTAGATGCCCAAGTGTAAAGAAGAAGCAAATCGGAAGGTAACTCAATGACCTTATGTGTATAGTATGGGCAAGCACAATTATTTTATACATAAGTGGAATGAAAAAATGGTTATAAATACCCAAAATAGTCAAAGCTAATTTTAATACAAACGATATTTTTATGGAAAGAGGAATGGATATGAAAAAATACAGACCTAGTATGGGAAAAGCGAATGTGGTGGAAGGTGAAACGCTACTGTTTCCATTTAGAACATTATCAAATGAAATTTCAAAAATAATAGGTGAAGTAGTGTCATTTGATAAAACCAGTGATGGTTTGGAATATATAGAGGTGAACGTAGGCGATAAAAGAATCAAACGATATGTAATTTAGTCAATCATTCATTTCCTATGAAAAAGGAGCTATATAATGAGGAAATTCAGCGTTTAAATATATTCTCAATACCATAGTTCTGTGGACGATAAAATGTCTAAAAATGTGTGAAACCAGTTTATAAAACAATTCATCAGTTTTGAGATGAAATCAAAGGGGGAGAAAACAATGAAAAAGGATACGAAACGTAAGGTTAGAAAGGCAATTGCTCGTAGAGGTAAGTTAGTAGAAAGATATCGTGTTGAAACAGCGTGGAGAAACATATTTGTACAAGCTGGCATCTTAAAATAAGTGAGGTGGCATACACATTGCTAGAATGGTTAAAAGGTTATCATAAGTTAGAAGATGAAATTATCTATTTAGAAAGTGATTTAGATAGAAGCAAGAAAGAGTTAAAACGTTGGATATATAGTGACTTGCAAGAAGTGCGATTAACTGAAGGGGCAGAAGGAGGAAAGCTTGAAGATCGTATTGCTGTACGTGAACATGACCTAGCTCATAAGATGAATGACATGTACGAATTAAAGAAAGTGATTCAATCATTCAAAGGATTAGAACATAAGATTATGTATGGTAAGTATGTGGAGGGTAAGACATTGGAAAAGCTTGCTGAAGAATTAGACTACAGTCCGCGTTATATCTATAATAAACATGCGCAAATAAAGCGAATGATTGAATATGCTCAAAAGCTAGGTTAACAAAACATTAAGTTCACTTCAGTTCATGTTAACTATTGCAAAAAGGAGTTATAGTAATAACATAAAGAATTGACGAAAAGATAGCTGGTCTACAGTTGTTCTTTCATCATGTCAAAAAACGCGTATTGGTGACAGAGGCAGTACTCGTTTTTTGAAACTGATAGTCTACTATTATTGTTATGAGAGTAAGTCCTAAATAAATAATAGTTTGACAAGAAGGATTTCAAGATAATATATGTAACAATAGATAAAGATTGTTACCAAAAAACTAATTAATTTTGTTGGATTTACCAAATTTCAGACATAATCGGAATGCCGAATCATACATTTATAGGGAACAGTTACAATTCCTCTTTACGAGAGGGCACTTATCTGGAGGGGAGTGCCCTCTTTCGTATGCCAAAATTAGAAGATGCATATGTCGTGAATAAGGTAAGGTTCGATAACAGTGGTGAATGGATATTAAAATATCACGTACCGTATTATATAATTCATTTCAAAAGGAATGAAAAATGCAAATGCAATGTATGGCAGGTCATGTGGAGTATAAATTCGCATGATGCATTTTTCATCCTTTATAGAAGAAGGACAAACGTATTTGGTTATATAATCGTGTGTGGAAACAAAGGGGAATTCATACAAACACAATATCATCTGTCCTTCTTCCATTCTTACTATGTGCTAATATTTGGTTTTTTATACCAATGAAAATGAGTTGCAATAAAAAAAGAGGCGAAGGAAATCGCCTCTGTTGTACATATAAACCAAAAACATAAGAGAGTAAGATATGTATTGTATTCTACGTTTGGTGTTAAATACCTTTTTTATTTTGATTTTTTCTTTCATTATGTAAAAAAACGAGTACCGGTGACGGAGTACCCGTTTTTTAGAAATTTACCGTGTTAAGGAAGGTGCTCAAGATACTATATGTAAATATTGGTTATTTGTAACCAAAATTAAAAATAAATTTGGTTTATATAACTAAAAAAATACAGAAAGTTAACAATGTGAAGTTTATGTAAGGAATCACAAATGCATAGTGTTAAAAAAATTGGTTTAAAGAAAATGTATAAGGATTGAATAAAGGGATATCTTATGTAAACTAAATAAACATTGATATAACAGTTGGTTCTTGATTTATCTACTAAAAATAAATAATGTTATAGGAAGTCACTTTGTATATTTAATTCGTTTTTATGCATAAATTAAACTCATCTGTGATAAGGACACGCTTGTCTATTTATTTACATACGATATAGAAGAAAATCGTAAATTGTGACACACCTTAGTAAGACTCAAAGGGAGGACTATATTATTATGTTTTTCTCAAACCTATGTGGAGTAGAGGAAGTTCCCGCAGTAGAAACAATGGCTCGAGGAAAGGCATATTTTGTATTAAGTCAGGATAATCGTAGTTTAGAGTTTAAATTGAGATTATATGCACTAGATCAGGTAACAATGGGGCATCTACATTTAGGTCCAAAGGGGACCAATGGTCCTGTTGTGGGGTTTTTATTTGGACCAATTGAAAAACCTATTTCAATAGAATATGCTATTTTTACAGGAGAAATTACTCAAGCTAATTTAGTTGGTTCATTAGCAGGTCATTCGTTAAGGGATCTTGTAAATGAAATTAATGTTGAAAATATTTATATTAATGTTCGTACTGTTCAACATCCTAGTGGTGAGATTCGTGGTCAGTTATCTTCTTGTTGTTGCTGATTCTATAAGAGATAGTCTTTCAATAGTAGCAAAAGCGAGGGAGTGTCATGTGAAATAAGGAAGCATCCATCTGGGTGCTTTTTGTTTTGGAGGAGGATGAAGAATGAAACTAATTAAACAAGAACAAGCCGTGATTATCGGCACATTCATTTCAATGTTAGGACAGGAGCTTGTGAATGAGCGTATCGATAAACGGAAATTAGAAAATGTAATTCCAATCTTTAATGGGTTGGAAGACAATACAACACCAAAGCAAAGAAGAGAAGCGATGGTTAGTTTGTTAGATAAAACTATGGATGAATTTTTAAAGAAGTAGAAAGAAATGAAAAGCACAGCTGCAGCATCATCTGTGTGAGATAAGCAACTGTGCATATGAAGTGTAAAAAAAGTCCATTATAACCATAATTGGTATTCGGAATGTTAGGGTACTTTTACTATAACAAGAAACAGACAAGTCTAGAATCGTAAATATAACCTTTTACAAATGTAAAAGGGAAGGGATAAAGAACAGTTGTATAATTTATAACAAAGGGAAATAATGGTGTAGGTTTAATAGGAAGTATACAACATGTTCCTTATCCTTCATGGAGTAACTGAAAGGATGAAGCGCATACATATTCATACATTTCAAAGATGTAGAATAGCTAATTGGGGTCATTCAATGTACAAAGCCGTAGTGAAAGTTCTTCATCCACTCTTATTATTTGTTAATTTTGGTTTTGTATACCAATAAAAATGAATATAAATTAGCAAATGCCCAAATGGTATTTGAATGAGAACAGATAAGACGAGGAGTGGAGAAGATGGAACATATTGAAACAGAGGTACAAAAGAAAATTGATGCGCTCGGTCTAAGTCCTTTGGACGATATAATTTATCATAGATATTTTAAAAATCGAACGGTAGTAGAAATGGATGAACTTCAGTTTAAATATTATAAAATGTATGGTCAACAACCTATGTTCTATTCAATGACTCATCTTATGGATTCGACAATAGAAGAATTAGTAAAGAATGATGAAAAGAATCAAAAACAATTCAATCCTTCCTTTTTTATGAGATTAAAAAGAAGGGTTGATAGATGGTTGTTTAGAGGAGTAGTTCGAAAGTAGAGTGGTAAAGAGAGAATGAGAGAATATAAAACAAAACAACAAAAACGTAAGTTCTATGACAGTAGGGCATGGAAACAATTGCGAGAAGAAGTAAAAAAGCGAGACAATTATGAGTGTCAGGAATGTAAACGAAATGGTCGTGTACAAACTGATACCAATGAGTACAGTGAGCGTGCCAAGCGTAAGAAGATTCAACTCGTTGTTCATCATATAAAAGAACTAGGACATCATCCAGAACTTGCATTAGAAATAGATAACTTAGAAACAGTCTGTGTGGATTGCCATAATAAAGAACACGGTAGAACATTCAAAAAGAAACCGAACAAATGGGAAAACGATGAAAAGTGGTGAAAATGATTCAGGGATAAGGCCCCCCGGTTCGAAGGTTGGGCTTTTTTTCGTCTAAGGGGCACCGGAGGAGGGGGTTAACTGTCAGGTTTTTTTGCTAAATTTACGCACGTAAGGGGGGTGGTGACTGTGAAGAACAAAGCGAAAGTAAAAAGAGAACTATTAAATCGAATAGATGAAGAAAATAGCATTCAAGTTGAGAAGGTTGAGAGGTATTTAAACCTCTTAGAATTGTACTATCAATTGGATGAAGCTATTGAAGAGTTTGGAACAATGATTACTACAATTAACGGATCGCAAAAGTTCACCAAACCAAACCCAGCGATTGCGGAGAAAAATAAAATTAACAGTTCATTAATTGCATTAGGAAAGGATTTAGGATTAGATTTTAATCCTCCTAAGATTGATAATTCTAATACTGGATATAGCAAAAGTGATTTAACATGATTAAGCAAAAGTATGTGGAAGAATACATTGAGTTTTATCGATCCGGAAAGGTAAAGTTCAACAAAGAAAGAGAACTGTTAATTAATTATCTAGAAAAATACGTTTTAAACAGAGACGATTTGTATTTTGATGATGAAATGATCCAGGACTGTATCAACTTCGGTGAGAAGTGGTATTTTCCTTTGCAGCCATTTCAAAAATTCTTAATAGCATTCGTTTTTTTACTTTATAAGAAGAATGGTCGTGTATTTTATCGCAAGTTCTTGTGGATGTTAGGACGCGGTGGTGGTAAAAACGGTTTAATATCAGTTATCGCTCATTTTTTAATTAGTGAATTGCATGGGATACCTGAATATAACATATCTGTTGTTGCAAATAGTGAAGAACAAGCGAAGACAAGTCCTGATGAAGTAAAGAAAACGGTTCGCAGACATGAAACTTTAAAAAAGGCTTTTAAAGCAACTGAAACACAAACTACTTCAAGAGCTACTGCAAGTGTATTGAAGTTTAGAACATCAAACGGAGATACAAAAGATGGTTTGCGAGACGGTGCGGTTGTTTTCGATGAAATACATCGATATGAAAGCAATAAAGATGTCCGCGTCCACATCAGCGGTTTGGGGAAAAGAAAGAATCCACGCGAGTTTTATATTGGTACAGATGGGTATGTACGAGACGGTTTCTTAGATAAATTAAAAGAAAAAGCAATGAAAATTTTAAAAGGCGAAGCACGTCCAAACGCTGTCTTTCCTTTTATTTGTAAGCTTAATGATGAAAAGGAAGTTGATGATATTGATAATTGGGAATTAGCTAATCCTATGTTATCGCAGCCACTAAGCGAGTATGCTGAGGGATTACTTGAAACGATAAAGGAAGAATATGAAGATTTAGAGGATGATCCAAGTAACCGAGAAGAATTTATGACAAAGCGTATGAACTTACCAGTTACAAATCTAGAACGATCTGTTGCAAAATGGTCAGAGATTCTTGCTACAAACCGTCCGTTCCCTGATTTACATGCTCAAGAATGCATAGGAGCGTTAGACTTTGCGAGTATTCGAGATTTCGCAGCATGTGGTCTTTTATTTAGACAAAATGGTGAATATATCTTTAAAACTCATTCCTTCGTACGAAAAGAATTTGTTGATATCTATTACGGGTATTCTAAAAAAGCAGGCGAGTTCAAGAAACAAAAATTCGCTCCAATCAAAGAGTGGGAAGAGCAAGGTTTGTTAACAGTTGTGGACGAGCCTACTATTAATCCTCAACATATTGTTGATTGGTTTGTAGCAATGCGCGAGCAATATGGAATCAAAAAAATTATAGCTGATAACTTCCGTATGGAAGCAATAAGACCGCTATTAGTAGCAGAAGGGTTTGAAATAGAAGTTATACGAAACCCAAAAGCTATTCATAGTTTATTAGCTCCACGTATTGAAATGGCATTTGCAAATAAACAAATTATTTTTGAAGATAATCCGCTAATGCGTTGGTATACGCAAAATGTGTTGGTTGTTATCAAAGCTGATGGAAATAAAATATACGAAAAGAAAGAGCCCGTTCGTCGAAAAACAGATGGGTTTCAGTGTTTTGTTCATGCTCTTTATCGGGCGGATGAGATACAAGAAGCTACTGACTTTGTTATAGGCAATATTAAATTCTAATAAAGGGGGTGATAACCATTGGATGGTTAGGTACAGTATTTAAAAGAAATAAAGAATTAGAATTTATGTTGGATCTGGACATAATAACTGATACAGCAAACAGGCTTCATATGAAACGCTTGGCGATTGATACATGCGTATCATTTTTAGGAAGGACGATTAGTCAATCTGAATTTAGAGTAAGGAATGGTAAATCATTTAAGAAGGATGAGCTTTATTATCGATTAAACATAAGACCAAACAAGAATATGACCGCAAGTACCTTTTGGGAACGGTTTATTCGCAAACTTATTTATGATAATGAGTGTTTAGTTATACAAGCAGATGATGGTGATTTACTTATTGCAGATGGATTTCAACATAATGAGTACGCTGTTTTTGAAGATACTTTTACTGATGTAAGGGTTAAAGATTATACGTTTAAGAGAAGTTTTAAGCAAAGCGAAGTTATTCATTTGAAGTATCGGAATGATAAATTATCTCCACTTATTGATGGATTATTTGCAGACTACGGAGATTTATTCGGCAGGATATTAAACTCTCAAAAACGTAAAAATCAAGTTCGTGGTACGGTTGATATGGATATGATTGGTGCCAAAACTGAAGAACAAATAGCAAAGTTACAAGAGTTTATAGACAACATGTATAAGTCAATTGGTTCGAAAGATATAGCTATTGTTCCACAGCAAAAAGGTATAAATTATAACGAGATATACAATGGTGTTGCGAATGGTCCAAGTGTGGAAGAAATTAATAAAGTAACAAATGGTTTCTTAAATCAAGTAGCTATGGCAATTGGTATTCCTATAGCTTTGATATATGGAGAAATGGCTGATGTAGAAAAGCAAACGAAAAATTATATGCTTTTCACAGTACGACCATTATTAAAAAAACTATCTGATGAAGCGAATGTTAAATTCTTCGAAATGAGTGAATATCTTTTGGGACAAAAAATTGAGGTTAAGGCGGTTTCCTATCAAAGTATATTTGAGCTGGCGACAAGTATTGATAAACTCATTTCTTCAAGTGCATTTACGGGGAATGAAATTCGTTCGGAAGTAGATTATGAAGAGTCGGATGATCCAAACCTAAATATCCATCATATTACGAAGAACTATACAAAATTAAATGACTCTGAAGGGGGTGAGAATACAAATGACGGTGAAAATTGACGTGAAAGGACCAATTATTTCGAATGATGAAGCGTGGATTTATGATTGGTTTGAAATGGATGCTGTAAGCCCAGGTAAAATTTCAAAAGAACTAACTAATGCCAATGGTGATGATTTAATTGTATCGATTAACAGTCCTGGTGGTTATGTACACGAAGGGTCAGAAATTTATACAGCATTAAAAAATTATCCTGGTAACGTGGAAGTTCAAATTGTTGGTTTGGCTGCAAGTGCGGCTTCTGTTATTGCGATGGCTGGTGATAAAGTCCGAATATCACCTACAGCACAAATTATGATTCATAATGCTTCAATGTGGAATGGTGGAGATCATCGTGACATGGAAAAGGCAGCTGAAATGTTGAAAACGACAGATAGTGCAATTGTAAATGCTTATGTCATTAAAAGCGGTAAATCAGAAGAGGAACTACTTAATATGATGGCTGAAGAGACTTGGATGGGTCCGCAACAAGCATTAGAAAATAAATTTGCGGATGAAATCATGTTTATGGAGAATACAGTTAAAATGACAGCTTCAAGCGCCAGTTCTTCCATGATTCCGCAAAAAGTAATCGATGGTTTTAGAAACGGAACACTGAGAAAGGAAAGATCACAAGGAATTACAAAAGAAGATTTAAGCGCAGCTTTATCAGGATTAAAAAATGAGATTCTGAATGATTTACAACTGAATACAAATCCCAAAGGGCCTATTCAAGTTCCTGTTAAACCGAAACAGAATTTGAGTACGCTCTTTTTAAATTTAGGAGGAAAATAAAATATGGTTATTAAGTTTAATAATTTCGAAGATAAAAAACTAGCTTTTGCAAAAGCGACACAGGAAGGTACAGCAGAAGAACAAACAGCAGCGTTAAATTCCATGATTGAAGCACTTGCTACAGATGTTCGTTCAGATATTTTAAATCAAGTGAATGAATCAATGGTAGATCGTTCTATTATGCAATCTCGTGGTGCTAATGTATTAACAAGTGAAGAAATGAAGTTCTTTAATGCCGTTGTTGAAGAGGGTGGCTTTAAATCTACTGAAACTTTACCTAAAACAACACAAGAGAGAATTTTTGATGATTTAGTTCAAGGTCATCCGTTACTAGAGCATATCGGTTTAGAGAATTTAGGAGCCGTGACAGAATTTATATATGGAGATCCAGATGGTGCAGCTGTATGGGGACCGTTATTTGGTGATATTAAAGGGCAATTAAATGCTGCATTCCGAAAAGAATCAATTACTCAACTGAAATTAACAGCATTTATTCCATTAGCAAATGATATGTTGAAGCTTGGTCCAGTATGGGTGGAACGATATGTTCGTACTATGATTACAGAAGCAATGTCAGTAGGTTTAGAACGTGGTTTTGTAGCTGGTACGGGTAAAAATGAACCTATTGGATTATTAAAAGACCCTAGCGGAAGTGTCACGAATGGAGTATATCCAGATAAAAAAGTTGCTGGAACTTTAACTTTTGAGCCTGGTCGTAAAACAATTAATGAATTAAAAGGCGTGGTCAAATTATTGGCTAAAAAATTAAATCCTGATGGTAAAACCGATGCAGATCGTCCGAAAAATATTGCTGGTAAAGTAGTTATGGTAACAAACCCATTCGATACTTTTGATATTCAAGCAAATGCTACGATTCAAAATGCGGCAGGTGTATATGTAACGAGCTTACCTTTTAATCCAATCCCAACAGAATCTGTATTTGTACCTCAAGGACAAGTGGTTTTCTTTGTTAAAGGGGAATACATTGCAGCGATGGGTGGAACAGAGCCAATCAAGAAGTATGAAGAAACATTAGCTTTAGAAGATGCAACTGTTTATATTGCTAAACAATATGCTACAGGTAAACCGAAGGATAAATACACTTCACAAGTTTATACATTAAAGCTTGAAGAAGTAACCCCACCAACACAAGGGTGATGTGAATGAATACAGTAATTTCGAATGAAATATTACAGCAATTTAAAGAAAGGATGCACTTAGGGGATGAGGAAGATGATAACCTAAAGCGCATCCTTTCTACGTCTAACAAGGCATTACTTAGGGTTTGTGGGAATTATGATTTAAATAAAGATGAGGAGTTCAAAGAATTAGTCTTTGAACGTTCTCGTTATGTTTATAACGATGCATTAGAGTATTTTGACAAGAATTTTTTAAGTCAGATTAATAGTTTAGGTATCGAGAAAGCATTAGAAGAAATTAAATTGGACGGTGATTAATATGCGTCCTTTTCAGTATAAAAAACCACTGAATACAGGTGATTGTAGAAATCGAATTATCATTGAGCAACCTGAAGTAATAAAAGATGATTTGAATCAAGAAGTTGAAACAGGTAATTGGCAAGAAGTAAAAAAAGCATGGGCAATGATAAAAACGGTAAAAGGTTCGGAGTATATTGAAGCTTCGGCATCACAATCTACACGAATTTATCGGTTTGTGATGCCTTATACAGCAGGTATTACAGAATTAATGCGAATCAATATGAAAGGTCGTATCTTTGATATTATCGAACCGCCAATGAATGATGATGAAATGTATCAAACATTGACTATTATCGCAAAGGAGCATATTTGATATGAATGATTTTGCGAGCGAACTTGCTAGAGAATTACAAAGATATGCCCATGTTGTGGAAGAAGAATTGTTGACAGCGCAAGAAGAAGTTGCTGATGTTGCTGTGAATAAATTAAAACAAAACAGTCCTAAAAAAACAGGTGCTTATCGTAAAGGGTGGCGTAAGAAAAAAGAAGATAATGGTGTTGTTATTCATAATACTCAAGGGCAATTAACACATCTTTTAGAAAAAGGACATGCGAAAGTTGGCGGTGGACGTGTTCCAGGTCAAGTTCATATTCGTCCAGTTGAAGAGTATGTAATTAATGAATTACCAAGACAGATTGAAAGGGCGCTTGGATAATGACATTAGGTGAATTAACAAAAATTCTTGAAGCTACAGGATATCCTGTGGCTTATTCGCATTTCACAGCAACACCAACGAAGCCGGTCCCAGCGCCACCTTATATTTGTTTCCTTGTGGATGGATCAGCAAACCTAATGGCAGATAACAAGGTTTATCACAAAATAAATGATTTAAATATAGAGCTTTATACAACTAAAAAAGATTTAGTCGCAGAAGCAAAGCTTGAAAAGGTCCTAGACGATCACGAGATTCCTTATGACTCGTACGGGACTTTTATTGAATCTGAAAAAATGTATCAAAAAATATACGGAACGAGGTTGATATAAATGAATGAAAATAAAGTAGCTTTCGGTCTGAAAAATGTCCATTATGCACTCTATGAAATTAAAGATGGTGCAATTACATTCAGTACACCGATTCGATTACCAGGTGCGGTTGAATTAACCTTTGATCCACGAGGAGATCTAATTGAGTTCTACGCTGATGACATGCTTTATTACGCAGCAAGCAATAACCAAGGTTACGATGGAACATTGAGCATTGCTACTATCCCAGAACAATTTGCTATTGATGCGTTAGGCGAACAATTAGATGAGACAGATGGTGTATTAAATGAAGTAGCTGATGCTAAAGGGAAACCATTTGCATTACTATTTGAATTCGATGGCGATATAAACGCTACTCGACATGTTATGTATAACTGTGCAGCGAGTCGTCCAACAATTGCATCTAAAACAAAAACAAATTCAGCCGAACCAAATACAAATGAACTGAAGTTTGTTTCTAGTCCAATCGTGTTAGCTCCTGGTGGAAGACCAATGGTTAAAACAAAAACAACATCTAAAACAACTCAAGCAATTTATGGTAATTGGTACAAAGAAGTATACGTTAAAAAACCAGCAGCACCAAAAGGAGCGTAATAGTAAATGGAAAAGACAATTACAGTAGATGGCCAAGACATTCGTTTAAAAAGTACAGGAGGGACACCAGTCCGATTTAAAGCGCAATTTGGAAAGGATTATTTCGCACAACTTCTCAAGTTAGCACCACTTGGAAAAATCGATATGGAAAATCTAGACCCAAGTAAGTTAGATAGTGTGGATTTCGAAGTATTCTATAATCTTGTTTGGACTATGGCAAAAACGGCCGATCCAAAGATACCAGAGCCAATGGTCTGGCTAGATTCATTTGATGAGTTTCCAATCATCGAAATTTTAGAAGATATTCAAGATATGATAGCTTCCACAATTCAATCTAAAAAAAAGTTGTAGATAGCAATAATAATAGTCAACAAGGAGCGAATCAGGGTGATGTGTTCACCACTGAGACGTTCCTTGTTTTGTGTTATAAATGCAAACTTACAAAAGCAGATTTAGAAGATATGACAATTGGTATGTGCCTTGATTATATCGATGGATATTTAGAAATGCAGAAGCCACCGCAAGAAAAAACGCGTAAAGCAACGCAAGCAGACTTTAATAGTTTCTAAAGAAGACCTGCGGTAGTATGTCAACTTAGAAATAACAAAGTTTAAAGTTGTCAAAGGTCAATTTGTTTAAAAAAGGCATCACAAAACTAAACCAGTAACGAATGTAATTTACTGGAAAATAATGAAAGGTAGCGATGACAAAATTTTATGTCATTCTTTCACACACCTTCCAGGCGTAAAAAGTTGGTGGCTACGTAGTAGCGCATCCACCAATCGCACAAATTTTCTTGCGGTTAGAACGAGTGCACGTTTGTGTTGATGTTTTGGTACTTCATTATATTTTTTCACGTAATACTCTTGATAATCTGATACATGCTTTCTTACTGAATTGGCGGCTTCAACTAAGTAATAACGCAAGTAATGATTACCTGTACGGGATAATGAAGTATCTTCGGCTGTAAAACGACCGGATTGGTGCTTTCGCCAGTATAATCCAGCGTATTTGGCTATTTTTGTTTCATCGTCAAATCTTTCGATTTGGCCAATTTCAGCAATGATACCGGCAGCGAAAACAGGGCCTACTCCAGGAATAGATTCAAGTGTTTGGGTCAAACCAGCCATGATTTTTTTAATAGACTTTTCTAATTCCTTGATTTGCTGTTGAAACGTACGAATGACTGCGATGGATGTACCTAAGATGACATCTATTGAATCTTCTACAACCTTATCCAAGCGATAAGAAACTTTCACAGCTTTGTGAATGGATGCTGCTACGCATTTTGGATCACCAAAACGGTTTCGACTTTTTTTCTGTAGGAACTCAGCGAGTTCTTCTAAAGGCATATTAGCGAGTTCCTCTAAGCTGAATTTTTCAAGAAATAGTTCTGTCATGGCGCTACCGAATACGGAAGTATCCACCTCTTGTGAAAATGTATTACATTTAAAACTTAGGTGTTGAAGAAAGTGTTGTTTTTCTTTCGTTAACATTTTGACAAGTTGGTATCGTGATCGAGTTAATTGCTGCAGTGCCACGTACTGGCTTTCTTTTACGATAGACATTTGATTACGGCCAAATCGTAAGTAATCAGCAATGACAAAGGCATCAATCTCATCGGTTTTATTCATGTCAGAATAACTTTTCTTAAAATTTGCGACTTGCTTTGGGTTTAGGAGAAATACTTTTGCTCCAAAACGCTGTAAATCTATATCATGGTGAAGAAACATAGAAGGATGAAAGCTGTAAACAGAGGTGGATTCTAGACCAATCTTAAGGATGTCGACCTCTTTACCTGCAACACACTGTAATAATTTTTCTTTGAGTGTAGTAGCTCCCGGTAGGTCATTACTGACCGAAAAAGAATCCAGTTTTTCTCCATCACCATTTAAAAAGCAAACTTTCATATCAAACGAACTTACATCTAAACCAACAAATAATCTCATGTAAGAGACCTCCCTTCTATATTAGAATCATTTCTTGGACGTCTCGAGATATCTCTAGTGTGTACGCCGACCAACAACCTCGTGTATGAGAGCTAGTCCTGAATCGAAAGCCGCCCTAGAGCTACTATCATCTAGGTTCGAGGGTCAGGCTGCTCAGCCTGCGAGTAGGGAGTCCGCACGTTCACTGAGAAACACTCTTCAAATGTGGTAAATCCACAGGAGGTGAAAGAATTGTCCCAAATGATCCTAAAATCATTATCTAGAAATATCTTGGGACGTCCAAGTATTTTTATTTATAGGGCTCTTATTAAGAAGAAAATCTAAGCCTGTAATAGGGCTTAAATATTAATATACGAGAGAGGTGAGAAAATGGCAGGAAAAATTAAAGGAATTACGATAGAAATTGGCGGGAATACAGAGCCGTTACAAAATGCTTTAAAAGATGTAAATAAGCGAAGTAATGATTTAACAAAAGAATTAAAAGATGTTGAACGATTGTTAAAGTTTAATCCAGGTAATGTTGAAGCATTAGCTCAAAAACAACAATTACTTACACAAGCAATTGAAAATACAACCCAAAAGCTAGATAAATTGAAGGCAGCAGAACAACAAGTGCAAGCTCAGTTTCAAAATGGAAAGATTTCTGAGGAACAATATCGTGCGTTTAGGCGTGAAATTGAATTTACAGAAGGGTCACTTAATGGTCTGAAAAATAAGCTTGGAAATATGAAAGCTGAACAAGACAACGTAGCGAGTTCAACAAGGCAATTAGAAACATTATTTAGAGCTACAGGGAAAAGTGTTGATGATTTTGCAGGAGTGTTAGGAAATCGTCTTGTGAATGCAATTAAAAGTGGTACGGCTACCAGTAGACAGTTAGATCAAGCAATTGGTCTTATTGGTCGTGAAGCATTGGGAGCAGAAGCTGATATTGAAAAGTTACAACGTGCGCTTCGTTCTGTTGATGATGGTAATTCAATACAACAAGTTCGAAATGATTTAAGGGACCTTTCACGAGAAGCTGAAAGAGCAGGTAAAAGCTTCAAAGAGTTAGATATCGGTTTAGAAAATATGTTAGGTGGAGCAATGGCGGCAGGTGGCATCTCAGGTGTAATTGAAAAAGCACTTGATGCCTCAAAATTAAAAACGAAAATTGATGTAACTTTTGAAGTCCCGGCATCATCTAAGAAATCAGTTGAACAAGCTGTTCGAGGAATCGAAGCGTATGGTGTAGATGTGGAGGAAGCTCTTGAAGGAACGCGTAGACAATGGGCTTTAAATAAAACCGTAAGCGATACAGCTAATACATCAATTGTAAAAGGTGCAGCAGCCATTACTACAGCTTATGCTGGTATTGATTTTACTGAGTTAATTCAAGAATCGAATGAAATCGGGAATGAATTAGGGATAACTAATGAAAGTGCTCTAGCATTAACAAATTCTCTTTTTAAAATGGGATTCCCACCTGAGCAATTAGATATTATCGCTGAATATGGTGGGCAATTAACACGAGCTGGTTATACAGCTGAAGAAGTACAAGCAATTATGGCAGCGGGTGTTGATACAGGAACATGGAATATTGATAATCTCTTAGATGGTTTGAAAGAGGGACGTATCAAAGCAGCCGAATTTGGGCAGGGTGTTGATAAATCAATGAAAGAAGCCTTGGAAGGTACAAAGATTTCAGTTGATCAGTTAGAAAAATGGGGGCAATCTGTAGCAAAAGGCGGTAAAGAAGGCTCAACCGCTATGACAAGTATCGCTAAAGCTTTAAATGAGGTTGAAAATGAAACAAAGCGAAATGAGATTGGTGTAAAACTTTTCGGTAGATGATAAATTGTGCCGAAGTAAAATCGCGGTATGAAGCAAGAAGGGTGAGATTCCTGACTTGAACCGAAGGTTATACGAAGTATAGTCAGGGGCAGAGCATAGAGGGTGAAAAGATATAATCCCTCCACGAGACCGCGACACTTATTAGTGAAAACGTATGCCGAACTTACAGGAAATGAACTGTAAGAAGTAGAAGGATAAAAAGCCTTTACGATAACAAAATGACAATGTTTGAAGATCAAGGACAAAATATTATAGATACATTGTTAAATGCTCAAGGTAAAGTTATAGATTTAAATGTGAGTCAAGAAGAGTTAAATGCAATGATTAAGAAAATGGATGCAAGTCCAGCTGTGAAGTTCCAAAAAGCAATGGGTGACTTAAAAATGGCACTTGAGCCACTTTTGGGTATTGTAGCTAATATTATTGGAGCTTTTGCGAGTTGGGTTTCAGCACATCCAGCATTAGCCGCAGCATTAACAACTGTTGCTGTAGCATTAGGAATATTAATTGGAGCTTGCATGGCCTTAGCCCCGGTATTTGTCACCTTATCCAGTATAGCTGGAATTGCAGGTGTAAGTATTGGGGCTGTTGCTGGTCCAGTTGCATTAGTGGTAGGTGGATTTATAGCCGCCACCGCAGCGATAGTTGGATTGGTAATCGGAATTAAAAAGTTGTGGCAAACAAATGAAGGTTTTAAAAATAGTATCACTGGCGTAATGAGTGGAATACAAAGTTTTATCGATATCTTAGTAGCGTTAGGTAAATATCTATTTTGGACAGCGGCAGATGGTGATCACTTAAATGATTGGATCACACACTTACCGAAAGGATTCCAGGATGCGGCTGAAATAATAGGACTGGCAGTAAGTAAAATACGTGAAGCATGTCTTCATCTTTTTGATGCTGTGAAAGCTGTTTTTTCAGGAGATTTTAGCCAATTAGGAGAGATTTTTAAGACAATTGGCCCTTCTATAGCGGGAGCGATTATTGGTGGGCTTCCTGGTGTTCTCATCTCGGTATCTCGTTATTTGCCAGCGATAGCAGAGTATTTGAATGCAAACTCCGGAATTATTCTTGAAACCATAACAAATATTTTTACCAATATAGCTAACTTTGTAACAACAGCATTACCGCAATTTCTTGAAGTCGGATCTCAAATGATTTCAAGTTTTGTGAATGGTTTGGTTGTAGCGGCTCCAATTATCCTTGAAGCCATTGTTGGAATCATTAATACAATTTCACAAATGATTGCAACTTATCTTCCTATGATTGTTCAAACGGGAATCCAAATTATTCAAACCTTAATTTCCGGAATTGTACAGGTTTTACCTACTCTTATCGAGACGGGACTTCAATTAATTATGACTTTAATTAATGGAATTATGCAGATGATTCCGCAATTAATACCAATAGCTGTAACGATTATAGAAACCATTATTAATGGAATTATGTCATTTTTACCACAGTTAATTGAAATAGGAATAAATTTATTAGTTTCGCTAATCACAGGTATTACACAAGCTTTACCTATGATCGGTTTAGCAATTATTACAGTCATTACAACTTTGATTGAAGCAATTACGTCAAATTTACCAATGATTATTGAAGCTGGTGTTAAAGTTTTAATTAGCTTAATAGATGGAATCATTAAAATGCTACCGCAATTAATAGATTTAGCGATAAATCTTATAACGAAAATAGCAGATACATTACTAGCAAACTTACCTAAAATAATTGAATCCGGTATAAAAATTCTAATGGCTATTATCGATGGGATTGTAAAAGTCTTACCACAGCTTATTAACGCAGCCTTAGATTTAATTGTTAAAATAGCATCCACATTAATTGCGAATTTACCAAAGATACTTGAAGCAGGTATCAAAATTTTGCTTATGTTAATTGCAGGGATTGTTCAAGTCTTACCACAGTTAATCGGGGCAGCGCTTAATCTTATTATCACTTTAGCAGGGGAATTAATTAGAAACTTACCAAAGATACTTGAAGCTGGTGTTCAATTAATTTGGGCATTAATAAAAGGTATTGTAAGCATGGTGGGACAGTTAGGTTCTACAATTGTGACTGATATTATACCGAAGATTGTTGATACTTTAAGAAAGATCGACTTATTTAAGATAGGTAAAGATATAATAAGTGGATTGATAGACGGTTTAGGAAGTATGGCTGGAAAAGTGTTAGATAAGGTAAAATCCATCGGTAGCAGTATTTTAGATGGTTTTACTGGATTCTTTGACATTCACAGTCCATCAAGATTAATGAGAGATCAAGTTGGTAAGCATATTGGAGCTGGTCTTGCGATTGGTATGGAAAACTCAATCGGCATAATAAACCGCGCATCTCAAGCAATGAGCGAAGCAGCAGTACCGACAGTTAATGTTGGCAATATAGGATTACAAGCTAACGGATTATATCAAGGTCAAGGGGTAAATGGTGAATTTGCAGTCCCAGGTGGTGGACTAGCAATTGAAGTGCCTGTAATTTTAGAAGGAAGAGAAGTTGCGCGGGGTACTTATCGATATACAACCGAGTATCAAGATAGAGAAGTAAAAAGAAACTCAGACTTTTAGGTTTGGGTTTATTTTATAAAGAAACGGGGTGTCAAAATGAGCTCTTTTACATTCAACAATCAACGAAAAGAATATATCCAAATAGAAAAAGGATGGAGTCCACCAACATGGGCACCTCTAAAACGTAATTTCTTAAAAACACCTGGATATCCAGGCGCAAGATTATTAGGAACGGATACAGATCCTCGTCCGCTTCCTGTCCCTGTAGGAATTATCGTTCCAGATGGAACGGATTTAGAAACGTTAAAAGAAGAAATAGCAGCATGGTTAATTACAGAAGAAGCAGTTGAGCTAGTATTTGATGCAACTCCTGATCGAACATATTTAGCTATAATTGATGAAGATTTTAATCCTGATGATTTCGTTACGTTAGGTAAAGGTACTTTGAAATTTATTTGTCCAATGCCTTATAAATTAGGACCTACTCGAACAGTAGATTTTCAAACAGGTGCGCTTGGGTTAACAGCAAATGTTCAAAACAAAGGAACTGTTCATTCTAATCCTATTATCGAGGTTAACATTACGAAACCAAACACTTTTTTAGATGTATGGTTCGGCGGAGTATCCTTAAGTGATCGAGATTATTTTCGTATCGGTATACCACTAAAAACTGTTGAAAAGCCTGTAGAAAGGAATCAACGTATTGTATGGGATGAAATGGCTACTACGGTCGGATGGAGTAAAGTCAGCTCAATGGAAGATGGTGAGCCAGTTGGCGAAATGAAATCAGATAAATATCAATTTTATTGTTCTGATTTTGGTACTGGAACAGGTAAAGGGTGGCATGGTGCAGCTGTTAAAAAGAGTATACCTGGTGGCCCAGTTCAAGATTTTATTATGCAAGCCTACGTTACTTGTAAGAGTAAGAAAATCAATGAAATGGGAAGAGTCGAGATAGCAATACTCGATGAAAATAGTAAGGTACTTTCAAAAATTGCTATGAACGATCTCTATTGGCAAGCCGAACAAAATTTTGGAACGATGGTTATTGGATACGATAATAAGCCAGGGAAAACAGGATTGATTTATGAAAGCGGTGATTATCCGAATACATGGAATCAATATTTTGGTCGATTGTGGATAGCTAGAACAGGAAACGTATGGGAAGCGTATATTTCAAAATTCCTTCCTGGGACAGAAAAAGATGATTCAGAACGTTTCGCAAGGTGGACTGATGAAAATAACTATCACATGGAAAAAGCAGCTCAAATACAGATTAGCATTATGCAATGGCAGGATGTACCACCAGTAGAAGCGATGTCAGTTAGTGATTTAAAGTTTTGGAAAGTAAATTTAAATACGAAAAACACACCACCTTATATAGTAGATGTTGGTGATAAAGTCGTAATTGATACAGAAAACAGTCATGTAACGATTGAGGGAAAGGATGCAATTAATATGAAGGATATTTTTAGTAATTTCCCTGTCATTAATAAAGGTATGAATACACTAGAAATTATGCCTTCTGATATCGGAACAGCAAAGGTTAAATATAGGGAGCGATTTAGATGAGAACACCAAGTGGAGTCTTGCATGTTATTGATTTTAAAACGAGTCAAATCGTTTCAGCTATACAACCAAAAGATTATTGGGATGATAAACGTCATTGGGAAATCAAGAATAATATCGATACTTTAGAGTTTAAAGTATTTGATAACACGACATATGCAGCAACACTTATGCAACAAAATTTAGTATTAAAAGAAGTAAGGGATGGGCGTATTGTTCCGTATATAATCACTGAAGTAGAAAAAGACCCTAACGATAGATCCGCAATTACTTATGCATCAGGTGCATGGATTAATCTTGCTAAAGATGACTATATTCGTCCACAGAAAATTGAAGGTAAGACAGTAAATGAATTTATGGATATTGCTCTTATAGGGACAAAATGGAAGCGCGGTAAAACGGAGTATGCTGGATTTCATTCTATGACTATTGATGAATTTATAGATCCATTGAGTTTCTTAAAAAAGATTGCTTCCCTATTTGAACTAGAAATGATATACCGTGTTGAGGTGGTAGGTGCTCAAATTGCAGGTTGGTATGTAGACATGGTGAAAAAAAGAGGAAGAGAAACAGGAAAAGAAGTCACGTTAGGTAAAGATTTAGTTGGAATCAAACGTATTGAGAACTCACAAAACATTTGTACAGCTTTAATCGGCTTTATCAAAAAAGAAGGTGGAGAAGTTCTCACTATTGCAGATATAAACAAAGGTATGCCCTATATTGTAGATAATGATGCTTTTCAACGTTGGAACGAAAAAGGGAAACATAAATTTGGATTTTACACACCAGAAACAGAACAAGATATAACACCAGAACGTTTATTGACTCTTATGAAAACAGAGTTAGCAAAACGTGTGAATACTTCTATTTCTTATGATGTTCAAGCACAAAGTATAGGCCGTGTATTTGGACTAGCTCACGAGTTAATCAATGAAGGAGATACAATCCGAATTAAAGATGTTGGATTTACACCTAAGCTTTATTTAGAAGCAAGGGCAATCGCTGGTGATGAATCACATACGAATCCTTTGCAAGATAAATACTCATTTGGTGATTACCGCGAAATTACTGATCCAAATGAAGAACTACGAAAGATTTATAAGCGTATTCTTAGTTCACTAGGAAGTAAGCAAGAACTGATAGATCAGTTAGATAAATTAGTGAAAGATGCAAATGAAACAGCTAATAATGCTAAGAAAGAATCCGAAGCAGCGAAAACATTGGCTGAAAAGGTTCAAGAGAATCTTAAAAATAACACGGTAGACATCATTGAAGCTAAGAATCCACCGACAACGGGACTTAAACCTTATAAAACACTTTGGCGTGATATTAGTAATGGAAAGCCTGGTATTTTGAAAATATGGACAGGCGCAGCTTGGGAATCGGTTGTACCTGATGTTGAATCTGTTAAGAAAGAAACACTTGAGCAGGTAAATAAAGATATTGAGTCCGCCAAAACGGAGTTAAATCAAAAGGTTCAAAGTGTGGAAGGTAAAGCGCAAGAAATAGCTGGACAAATAGTAGATGTTCAAAAGCAAGTCAATGGAAAAGTGGATCAAACATGGATTCATACACAGTTAAAAGATAAAGCCGATAAATCTGGAGTGTTTACAAAAGAAGAAATTAACAATGGTTTTATAGGGAAACAGATCTATGAAACTGATAAACAAGGGAACGTACAGAAATTCAAGGATATTAATACATCGATTGGTCAAACGAATGAAGCTCTTACACAGAAAGCGGAGAAGTCTGAATTAAAGAGAACGAATGAAGGTTTATCACAGCTAGAGCAGAAGACGAACGAAATTAAGACAACAGCTGAGGGGACGAAACAAACCCTTACTGAACTTAAAACTAAAGTTGATAATACTGAAATTGGTGTTCGTAATATATTACTAAATAGTCAATTGCCAGTAATTTATTCTAATAATGCACCTATCTATCCAATAGATGTATCTGAACAAACGGAAGGTACAGTTAAGTTTTTAAGGGTTAAGAACTCTAAAAAAGGTACAGATACTGTTACGCTTAGTTTGTATAATGGATTTTTACTATCAAACGTATCGGATAATATTGCTGGTAGGCAGGTTACTTTCTCTCACAAAGTTAGGGCATCAAAAGCAATGAGTATGACATTGATGGCACTGTTATATGGCAGCTCAGAATTTCCATTTCCTGATAGAAATAAAACATTTGAAGTTAATGGTAGTTGGGCTACTATATCGACCACTCTTACAATGCCAAATGACCTGTCTAAATATACTGGAATTAGATTTATCCTTTCAACTCCAAAGGTCCAACAAGCGGATATTTATGTGGATTTTAGGGAGTGGAAAATTGAGCTTGGAAACAAGCCTACAGACTGGATACCAGCACCAGAAGATCAAGTAACAACAACTGACTTTACCAAAAAGACAGTAGAAATTGAGACTACTATTAAAGGGATTAACACTACTGTTTCTAATGTTCAAAATGAACAAGGAAAGCTTACTGAACGTGTAACGAAATCAGAGCAAACCGCAGATGGATTTAAAACTTCTATTGAATCGTTAACAAAAACAGATACTGAAATCAGTAATAAATTAAATACGGTTGAATCGACTGTGGAAGGTACGAAAAAGACGATTTCTGATGTACAACAAACAACAAGTGAGCTTAAGAAAACAACAACTGAAATTAAAGAAGAAGCAGGAAAGGTCACCGAGAAGTTGAGTAGTGTGGAGAAAAAGTTTGATGATATGAAGATTGGTGGACGTAACATTCTGTTAAGTACAGGTGGCACACTTAAATCTGACACAGGAACAACAGTGTCTAATATAGTAAATAAGTCATTTAAAATTGTGCCGGATGGTTTATCGATGTTACAAGGGCAGCAGTTTACTGTTAGCTTTAAAGCTAGAACTATTGGATATGAAAAGGGAACACCGAATCCATGGGCTGGGGTAGAAGTGTGGATTAAGTATAAAGATGGTGAACAATTATGGCCTGGTGTTCGTTGCGAAAGTGATGTTAACGCAAACCAAGAATGGAAAACATATTCCTTTACTTATAATCTTAAAGATAAGGCAATTGAGGTTTTCAATCCGCAAACGCTATTACGTAATGTTAAAGGCATGATCGAATTAAAAGAATGGCAAATTGAAATTGGAAATAAAGCAACAGACTATAAACCAGCAGTAGAAGACCAAGTATCAACCGATGAATTCACGAAAAAAACAACCGAAATTGAAAAAAGTGTGGATGGTGTAAAAAATACTGTATCTAAGGTGCAGAATAGTCAAGATGGATTCGAAAAACGCATGACTACAGTGGAACAAACAGCAACTGGATTATCTTCCACAGTGAGCAATTTAAATAATGTAGTATCAGATCAAGGGAAAAAGCTTACTGATGCAAATACAAAACTCGAACAACAGGCAACAGCAATTGGAGCGAAAGTTGAGCTTAAACAAGTAGAGAATTATGTTGCTGGATTTAAGATACCTGAGTTGAAGCAAACCGTTGATAAAAATAAACAAGATTTGTTGGGCGAATTAGCTAACAAACTTGCAACTGAGCAATTTAATCAAAAAATGACTTTGATTGATAACCGCTTTATTATCAATGAACAGGGGATCAATGCTTCAGCCAAAAAGACAGAGGTATATACAAAAGATCAAGCAAATGGGCAATTTGCCACATCATCTTATGTAAGAGATATGGAAACCCGTCTTCAGTTAACTGAAAAGGGCGTTCGTATATCTGTAAAAGAAAATGATGTAATCGCAGCATTCAATATGAGTAAAGAAAACATTACTTTGAATGCGAATAGGATTAACTTAAGAGGTTTTATTACAGCGGATCATATCAAAGGGCAAGTTTTAGAAGGAGTAACACTTAAAACGAGTGGAAGTAGATTTGTTGAAATAAATAAGCAAGACATGAAGATTTTCGATGCAGATAGGCCGCGTGGTTATATAGGATTTATGGAAGCAAATGATGGAAGTATTCAACCTTCATTAGTCCTTGGTTCTGATAATAGAAAATACGCCGGCACAGGATCGTTTTATATTTATCAAGTCATGCCGCGAATTAATGGAGTTGATCAACCTTCTAAAGCGTATGCAAAGTTTGGGATTTCTAAAGGAGAAAATGCAGAAGGCACTAATATATGGTCATCATATATTCAAATGCAGAATGACGGTGGACATCTTTATGCATATGCAGCCGGAAGATTATACTTTGACAATTTGAATGACATTGTTTTTAACTCAGTGGGATGGGCTCCAGGATACGGAAAGTTTATAGTGACAACCACAGAGCCACATTATTTTAAAAATGACTATGGTGAGTTTCATTTTGATAGAAAAAGTACTGGTAACAGTATATACTTTGCCAATGGTGTTAATGATCATGATTTAAACATGGGAAGATTAATGCTAAGAGCAAGTCTTGTATCAGGCTATGATATGAATTTACAAATTAAAGATGTGTATGGTAATGGATGGCGAGATATAGAGTTAAGAACGCTACGAGCGAATGAGAATGTAAATGCCAATGGTCAAATGTGGGCCAAAGCATTTAATCCTACGTCAGCTAGAAATATGAAAGAGAATATAAAAGATATTCCTTTTTCAGCTCTTGATAAAATCATGAGTTTAGCTATCAAACAGTACAACTTCAAGGATGATATGTATGATCTGTACCAAATGCGTGTAAACAAGCCGGAAGAAAAAACAGAACCATATACAACAAAAGAAATTGAAACGTATTTCGGTATGATTGCAGATGATACGGAAGATATATTTACAGATAAAGAGAAACGGGCCATTAATTTATATAATACTGTTTCGATCTTTATTGCAGCTTTCCAACAGCAGTATCATGAATTTAACGAAGAGGTAACTACTGTTAAAGGTGAGAATAAACAACTAAAAGAGCAGGTTACGACCCTAGCAAACGATGTGGCCACATTAACAGATTTAGTTCAAAAATTAATAAACGGGAAACCAGAGCAGCCATAAGCTGGTCTTTTTTTATTGCCTAAAAAGGGGTGGTCAAAGTGGAAGCGTTACAAGATGTACGAAGTGATGTTCAAGAAATAAAGCAAGATATTAAGGACATTCGCTTAGAGATTAAAAGTTTAGAAATGAGGACAACAGGTAACGAGAAAGACATTATCAATATCAACAAACAACTAGATAAAATCAGCGCCAATACTACCTGGATTTTGCGACTTATAGTTGGCGGAATTGTTGGTGGCATTCTCACTTTCTTAATGAAAGGAGGTGGTATGTAATGTTTGAAATTACTGTAATGATTGGAATTGTAGTAGGTCTTTCACAGATTGGAAAAACAATTGGATTACAAACAAAATATGTTCCGTTACTCAATTTAACGCTTGGCATTATGCTAGGCGTTTTATTTATGGGCGGAGATATCAAAACAAATGTATTTCAAGGAATCATCATTGGACTGTCGGCAAGTGGATTATTTGACCACACAAAAATTATAAAAAAGGATGTTGATGCTAAATGAAAAAGACAATGAAACATATTACCTCGTTCCTTATGATTCTAGTACTTGCTGTTTCTTTTGCTACAAGTGCTTTTGCTGATAGAACACTTATTATTCCTGATTTACCGAAACAACCATACCGTTATGGTGTAGGTGCTTATGAGGGCGTTGTAGCACATTCTACAGCAACTGCAGAAGCTCCAGCTATTAACATTCAAAAATATGAGTCTCGTACATGGAGAAATGCATTTGTTCACTATGCAGTCGATTGGGACGAAACAATCCAAATTGCTGATACAAAATACATTGCTTATGGTGGCGGTCCTGCTGCTAATAAACGATTTGTACATGTAGAGCTCTCTGAAACAAGTGACCCTATTAAATTTAAAAAATCCTATGAGAGATATGTGAAGCTACTAGCTAAGATTTTACGTGATAGAAACATTGATCCATCCATTGGATTGTGGACGCATAAAGACATTACGTATAAACTTGGTGGCACAGATCACGAAGATCCGATTGATTATCTTCGCAGTCATGGTGTATCAGAATCAAAGTTTCGTGCTGATGTATTAAAAGCATATAATGGAAATTCTATTTCAGTTGAAGCGAAACCAAAGCAACCAAGTGAAGTACCTGGTGTTATGAATGAAGCGGGAGTAGCGTATATTGATGGATACCATATAAACCTTCGTTCTGGTCCATCCACAATAAATAGTGTTATTCGTAAGTTACAAAAAGGTGAATCATATAAAGTCTGGGGTAAAGTAGGAAATTGGTTGAATCTTGGAGGAAATCAGTGGATTTATAACGATTCCTCATACATTCGCTATAAAGAAGAATGGTTATCTGTAGAAGGTAAACGTGTAGTTTCTAAAGTGAATGACTTACGATTCTATTCAAAGCCTTCCTGGTTAGATAGAGATGTTGCAGGAACTGTGGATGAAGGGTTAGGATTTACAATTGAGGCGAAAGTAGGTGTGGATGGTTCATCGCAATATAAAGTACATAATAGTAAAGGGGAGATATATTATGTAACAGCAAATTTAGTCTGTGTATATGTGAAATAGGAAAAAAGAAGAAGGGCTTCTTTGACACATTTAGTGAAAGGGCCCTTTTTAGAATTTTCTCCTGGCTTCTTTTCTATTATTTTAGAAAATCAAAGCATATTATTTTCAGTTATTGCTGCTTAGGGTAGTCAAATGTTATATGATATTTAGACACTATTTCAAAATTAGTTGTGTTTTTTATTTTTACTTTCATTCAATACACCGTCAGCTAGAAATTTAATACTTGCGCCTATACTAAGAGCGAATATTACTCCTCCTATTTTAGTCTGATAGAAATTAAATATAAATAATACAACAGAAAGTACAATACTTAAGATAGCGATTATATAATATTTATTCATAGACTGGCTCCTTTTATTGTAATTTTGAAAGAGTTTTATCTCGAATCTCATAGATATAATCACCTAGTTGATTTTTAAACTCTTCAATATGAGTAACAAATATTAAACTATTGCCTCTTTCAAGAAATTTAACTAAAATTTTATATATTTCTTGTTGAGAATTTTTATCAAGTGCTGTAAAAGGTTCATCTAATAATAGAAGATTAATATTACGACTAATCATAGAGATAAGAAAGAGTTTATATTTCATTCCCAAAGAATAAGTATGTACTTGATCATGTAAAGATTCTTGACTAAGTTCAAATAAATCACAGTACATTTTAACTTCTTGTAGGTAATTATCTTTATCTTTTATTCTCCACAACGAGCATATGTATTGAATATTTTCCCATCCCGTAAGTAAATCAAAAATTGGTGGGTTGTTAGGAATAAAAGCTGTATTTCTTTTGAACTCTAACAAATCAATTTCTTTTCGTTTCTTATAAATTTTCGTTTCAGTTCCTGTCATCATATAATTTAGCAACGTAGTTTTACCAGAACCATTTGCTCCAGTGATACAGTATGATTTTCCATCTTCAATGATTAAAGAGGATTCCTGTAATATTATTTTATTTTCAAATTGTAATCTCGGTACTTGAATCTTATATGCCAATACCTATACCCCCAAATAATTGAACCATATTTAAACTGATAACTATAATAAATAAAATGGATAAAATAATTTTTGAAAAATTCGTACTAAACCCTACTAATTTCGTAAATCCAACATACATCGCTATACAAACTAATCCAACACTTAGTAATGAGAATACTACAAAAATAAACTGTGGTAAATCTCCTCCAAAATTTATAATGGTTAGAAAATTTAATGCTTGTGTAATCAAAAAGATTGAAGTTCCTGATAATATTACACTATACATTTTTTTTATGGATAGATCCGGTTTATTCATTAGACCTATCAATGACCAAAACATTGTAAAAATAAAACATAGTATGAGTATAAATGGTGTTATAATTGCTGATATTAACACCACTATAGTTAACCAATCTTTGAATGCGTGAAAGGATTTGAAATTGTAAATAACTGTAGATAATAATGTGTTAAAAAATAATAAAGAAACAATATTAAATAAAACAACCTTTTTTTTTGTATTAAAAAATGAACTAGAATTATTTTCGTTTTCTTTCATAGAAATTCTCCTTTTAAAATGAACTATAGTAACCTTCAATTAAAGATGCTAATCCACAACATACCGATGCGATTACAATTACACTTCCTATTTCTAAATAGACTTTTTTCCAAGAAAAAGATACTGTTTTTATTTTTATTAGAATATAAATAGGTAAGTAAGTAATAGAAGACATTAAAAATATGGACAACAATTCGGGTAATGCGTGTGGTAAAAATCCAGTGAATATAGGGGACATCCCTGCACTTTTAAATATCGTATATAAAGTCTCACCAACTATTACACCGTTAAAAACTACAACAAAGAGGGAATAAACACCCCCTGTTAAAGTCCCTATAACTAAAATACTGAAAAGCACTAAAATATTATTATTAAAAACTGTAGATGTATCTAACTCTTTTGGTTGTAAATTAATAATTTGATCATTTGCAGAGAAGCATCCGTAAATAAACCCACTTAAAAATAATAATAATTGTAACAGGATTAAAAACTTCCAAGGAAAAATTATAAGTTTAGCTTTCATTTTTTCACAACCTTAACCATTTAGAGTCAAATTTTTTAATGTTATTGACAGCATATTTTTTTGAAACAAATATAAATGCTCCACTTATTAAAATATAAAAGATTACATAGGTAGAAAAAATGTAAAATATCACTTGTACTGGAATCTGCATAAATAATAAGAAATATAAAAAATATAATAATGGTAGAACTAATATTTTTCGTGGTATGGCTTGAATTTTATTAATAAGCTCCTCTTCTTCTGTGGATCCTACATCCATATAAGTAATATAGTCTGTTTTAATTAGAAATGTAGTAGCCCACATTTGAACGATAGGTACTAATATGAATGTAATACATATTATGATTATCCCGAAGATATATGTAATATTTATAAACATCATATATATAGTAACTAGCAACAAACATATTGTAGGAATAATCATTAAAGTATACATTAGTGAAATTTTACTTCTATATAATGGGTATATGCCTGTTCCAGAAAAACGAAATAGTACAATTTTTTCTCTCATTGCACCTAATAAAAATAATTGAGGGTACTCTGTTCTTAATTCAAAACAATGATTAAACATGATTAACAATAATAACGCCATAAATAGTAAATATTCTAAGGCATTATCATGTGAAGAGTGAAATAAGTTCACAAAAAGTCCCATATAAAATAAAGATTCATATGTAAAGAAAATCATTTGGAAGAATTTTGGTGAAATTAAAAACCTTTCTCTTTCCAATAATTTAATTTCAAATTCCAAAATCTCATCGTTAAATATTCTTCTATTAAATGATGAATATAGTTTTGAGAAATAATACAGTAAATCTTTTTTATTTTTCACTGAAACTATAAACCTATTTAGTAAAGGCTTACTTTTTATAGATAGCACAAGTGCTATACATAGCAATAAAATGAAACTCATATACGGTGAAAAAATGACATAATCACAAATTGACTTTAATACGAATAATGTTTTATTCATACTGTCTTGCAAGGGATTAATAATAGAATTAAAAAATTCTTGTGTAACTGTCTCTGCATAATCTTCATCCGTTAAAATCTTAGACGTAATAATACGTTCGCGTACTACATAAAATGGTTGTTTAAAAATATCTACTAGTTTGTAACCTAAGAAAAAAAAGAGGCATGAAAATACAGCATAAAATAAAAAGCGAATTGCTCCTATTGGCTTTTGAATTTTACTAATGAAATAGGAAGCGGAAATTTTGTTAAATAAAGTGAATATTAATATTAGTAGTAATATACAGTTTGTAAGTGAAAGAATTGTATATACGAATCCTTTTAAATACATGTTCAATATAAACAATAAAGATAGGCCACTAATATTTCCAAACAACGCCCATAGTAAAGAAGAAAACATGTTTAAATTGTAGACTTTCTCCATGGGAAACAGACTGTAGATGTATATGTCAGACTTTAATATTGCTGTTTCTTTATATGAAGTAATTGATTTTATAAAGCAAGAAATTATGAGAAAACCAACATTTGCATATAAAATATTCCACATATATTTCTCATTGAATAAAACGTTTGAAATATAAAACATAAAAATTCCTATGAATATTTTAAATAACATACTACAAAGAATTAAGTTTCTATTGGATACACGTTTAGTAAAAGAAAATCTATTTAATATTGCAGAATATTGAGTTGTAAATTTTAATTTAAAATCTATTGATAGAAGTTTTAATATATTCACAACTACCTCCATTGTTTCTTTATATTTAATGTAAGAAAGAGACTGAATAGTATTATCCAGTCTCTTTCTTAATTTAAAATAAATTAGTAAGCAATTGCAGCTTTCTTACCTTTTTCTTTAGCTAAATCCGTAAGGTATTTTCTAATACCTTGTGCTCCAGCTGCAGCAACAAGAGCTGCTCCACCTGTTCCAAGAGAACCGATTAAAGCAACAAGGGAAACACCCCAAGAGATATAGTCAAGCCATGCAAAGACTTGTGCGGCTGCTACAGTAGATAAATTGAACTCTTTTACTAAATTCATTTCAGGTAAAATGCCTAATAAGAATGCATATGAAGCCAATAAAGCACCACCTACTGCAAGTAAAGCACCAAAGCTAACTGCTCTTCCTTTAACTGAGTATGTCATAATATCGCCTCCTTCCAAAAGTAATCTTAATATATAATTTTAAATATTTCAATTTATTTTTTTATTCAAAATATGCATAAAAAACTTTTGTGAATTTTTAAAACATATTATATATAAAAATAACTATAGTGATGAGAATTATAAATGTAAATTAAATGAAAAATGTATTTATATTCATTTTTTAGAAAAAACAAAATATTTCATCCTGTCATTATTTTAAAGTTATGATATATTTAATTGTTAATAAAATTAAAATTTATTATTAAAAAGGAGACATATGATGCAATCAAATATTATTTCTACCCCAAAAAGAAAAAAGAAAGAGATTATTGTTGGGGTTATTGCACTAATTGTTATTGTAGCGGCAATTAATATTTTTGTTATGCAAGGTAAGAAGAAGGGTGCATCAACAAATGCTGATGCTGTAAGTTTTGAGAAAGTGACAGAGCGTAAGCTGAATAATACAAAGTTAATTTCTGGTCAGGTGAAGCCTGGTAATATTGAAAGCTTCTATGCAGATCCGGCCAAAGGAAAAGTGAAAGATATTGAGGTAAAAGAAGGGCAAGAGGTAGAAAAAGGTACGAAGTTATTCTCTTATGACAATGAAGAGATTAACCTTCAAATGAAGCAAGCTGAGCTTGATCAGAAGATGGCGGATATGCGTTATGATCAAGGAAAGAAGAAGATTGATTCGCTCAAGAAAGAAATTAAGAAGGCAAAAGATAGCGGAGCTGGGAAAGAAGTAACAGATCCGATGGACGAGCAAGTAAACGAGTTAGAGATAGCTCAAAAGACAACTGATCTTGAGAAAGAAAAAGGAAAGTTGCAGAAAGAAGAGTTAAGTAAGAAGCAGAAAGAACTTACGATTTATAGTAATTTCGCTGGTGTTGTTCAAAAGTTAGATAAAGATGCGGCACAAAGTTCATCTCAAGCGTTAGGTGGTCAAGGAAAATCGTTTTTACAAGTAGCTTCTAAAGATCCATTCCAAGTTCAAGGTACGTTAACTGAGCTTCAGAAGTCACAAATTCAAAAGGATCAAACATTCACTGTAACGGCGAAAGCAAATAATAAGAAGAAGTGGACAGGTAAGATTACAGATGTAAGTGAATTCCCAACAAGTGCAGAGATGGCGCAAGCTGGCGGCATGGGTGAAGCAACTCAAAATATGTCCCAATATACATATAAAGCTAGCCTTGATAGTCAAGATGGTTTATCTCCAGGTTATCATGTTTCCCTGCAAGTAAACTTAGAGAATAAGACGATGATTGCTGTTCCAAGTAAAAGCATTGTAGAAAAAGGCGATGATGCATTTGTTTATGTTGAGGATAAAGGGAAGCTTCGTAAACAAAATGTGAAAAAAGGTTCTACTGATGGAGACTGGACAGAGGTTGTAGAAGGCGTAACAGTGGGGCAAAAGGTGGTTAAAAATCCTTCCGACGATGTGTATGACGGAATGGAAGTGAAAGAGAAATGATTACGTTAAATAATATTGCTAAAACGTATTATCAAGGAAAATTGGCGGTGCCGATTTTGCATGGTATTAGTTTAACGATTCAGAGTGGTGAGTTCGTTTCGATTATGGGACCGTCTGGTTCTGGTAAGTCGACGCTTATGAATATTATCGGTTGTTTAGATCGTCCAACAGAAGGCGAATATATGCTGAATGACGTGAATATCTTAACAGCAGACGAGTCAAAGCTTGCTTTAATTCGTAATGAATATATTGGCTTTGTATTCCAGCATTTTAATTTACTACCTCGTCTTTCCGCAGTGGAAAATGTTGAGCTTCCGCTCGTATATGGTGGCGTGAAGAAAGCGGAGCGTCGCAAGCGTGCTTTGGAGGCGCTAGGTAAAGTTGGATTGGCAGATCGCGTGCATCATTTACCAAATGAGTTATCAGGTGGACAGAAGCAGCGTGTAGCGATTGCAAGAGCGATTGCGAATAACCCAACGTTCATTATGGCCGATGAACCGACTGGTGCACTTGATACGAAGTCTGGTGAGCAAGTTATGGATATTTTCACGAAGCTTAATGCAGAAGGTACGACGATTGTTATGGTTACGCATGAAGAGGAAGTAGCAGCGTATTCTTCCCGCCGCATTGTACTGCGAGACGGGAAAGTTACAGAAGATAGAAGGTGTGCGGTATGAGTTTACTAGATAGTATAAAAATTGCCCTATCTTCTATTTTAGCTCATAAATTACGTTCAGCTCTTACGATGCTCGGTATTATTATTGGGGTAGGTTCGATTATTACGGTCGTTGCAATTGGGCAAGGCGGGGAAGCTGCATTGAAATCGCAGTTTGTTGGGGCAGGTAATCAAACAGTTCCGATTCATTATAGTGCAGATATAAACAATCCTTTCGGTATGGGAATGGTAGAAGCACCGAAGATAACTGAAGAAGACATTTTTGAAATTAAAAAAATTCCAGAAATCGCACATGTGGTAACAACAAATTCAAGTATGGAATCACTTGATATTGAAGATAAAGTAGAGATGGTGAGTATTACTGGATTAGATAGTGAGTACTTTGCAGTAAATAAAGTAAAGTTGTTAAAGGGACGTTCTTTACAAGAATCAGATGTGGATCAAGGTAATAACGTTGTTATGATTAGTAAACAAATGGAAGAAAAGGTGTTTAAGGATACCAATCCAGTCGGTAAAATTATTGAAATGAAAGGTCAACCGATGCAAATTATCGGTGTCTACAAATCAGATAATGAGTTTATGGGAATGGGACCATCAGAAGCACTAGTTCCAATTTCATTATGGCCGACACTGTATGGGAAAGATGAAATTCAAAATATTTCTGTTCAAGCAAAAAATGTAGATAATCTAGAAAAAGCAGGTAAAAAAGCTGCAGATGTTTTAAATAGTCGTAAACCGACTGATGCAACTGGTAAATATGAAGTTATGAATTTAAAAGAAATTCAAGAAGGTATTTCGAAGATGACCGGTATTATGACAATGATCATCGGTGGTATCGCTGGTATTTCATTAGTCGTTGGTGGTATCGGTGTTATGAACATCATGCTTGTATCTGTAACAGAGCGTACGCGTGAAATTGGTGTACGTAAAGCACTCGGGGCAACGCGTAGTAAAATTTTATTACAGTTTTTAATTGAAGCAGTTATGTTAACACTTCTAGGTGGTTTAATCGGAATTGGTCTTGGGTATGGCGGAGCATATATCGTTTCTACATTCGCAAAATGGCCACCACTCGTTTCGTGGGAAGTTGTCGTTGGAGGCGTACTGTTCTCGATGACACTTGGTATTATTTTCGGATTAATTCCAGCGAACAAAGCTGCGAAATTAGATCCAATTGAAGCATTGCGTTATGAATAATTAATAGTGTAGTAGAACTACATATTACCGTTCTAGTGGGCGGTTCGTAGCCTCTTGCGAGGAAGTGAACCGCCCGTTAGAACGGGTTATACAAATAGAGGGAGGCGTTATAATGGAAGCCAATATTAATACGCAAGATGTAGGTGCGAAGAAGCCATCATTATTAGGAATGATTACTTCTCCAGGTGAGCAATTTGAGAGAATGAAGGCGAGCGAGAAAGTTTGGGGTATGTTCTTTTTAGTTACATTGTTACAAGGGCTTGTAGGTGGTTTGACAACATATGTTGTGAACACGTCACCTGAAATGATTAAAATGCAGAAAGAATTAGGTGAACTTGCTGGTAAGGGTTCAATAACATCAGAAGTTATTTATGGAATTGGATCTGGTTTTGTTGGAGCGATGATTGGAGCGCTATTTGTAGCGGCTATTTATAAAGTATTTATGATGTTCTTTGGAAATGATACGTCTTATAAGAAGTTATTAACGATTGTTGTATATACTAATATTATTCTTATTATTGGTGGACTTATTAATGGTATTATAGCCCTAATTTTAGATGGTGGAGCAACCCAGTATACAAGTTTAGGACCATTATTTGAACAAGGTTCACTTGCATATGGAATAGGTAATACAATTGAATTGTTCTATTTATGGAATTTGGTTTTAATTTGGTTAGGATTACAAGTTATAGCTGGATTAAGTAAAGTGAAAGCAGCTATGCCAATTATTGTTTTATTCATTATTAAAGCGGTATTCTTAGCAGCAATTTTGGTATTAATAGCTAAGTTTTTACCAGGTATGCCAATATAAATAAATTATATGTATTATAAATAAGTTTAGTAAAAATTAGCAATATTATTAACCGGTGCTTTAATATACAATGTGCCGGTTAATTTGTCTTCGAATGATGTTTAAATGTAGGTAATCTTGTGGAGAACAGATACTCAAATAATAAATGTATCGTCAAAATAGAACTTGTCCATTAAATTGTTAACAATCCCGTTGAAATAAGCGAATTTACCCTTTTTCATTTTTGTTCCAGACTTAATTTTCATAACAAATTCTTTAATAGCTTTTAACCCAATAGTAAGCTCCTGGTCCTGATCGAATGCTTTATTACCTGTAGAGAAGTTTGTAACTTTATTACACTGCCTTACGACCTTCCACAGTTCTTGAATTGTTTTAGATTCACTGTAAAAAGAACTAATCAAAGAAACAAAACGTTCTGGTACCCAGTGAGCAACAAAATCAACTTGTTCAATATTTTCTTCTGGAGTATTGCTATTCTCATTACTATTACGTTTGTTTATATCTTTTATATTTTGTTTTAAGGAAACAGGTTTTATTTTAATGGTAGGACACTTTGGAGGACTTTTTATACCTACCTTGTCGGACACTTCTTCCACAATCGGTTGAATGATAATAGCATTTGAAGTTTGTAACATATCTTTTGTACGCTTCATTGCTACTTGATTAATCATCTTTAGATCCACAAGTTTCTTCATAAGACGTTGCACAGTTTTATAGGAAACTTTCATTTTTTCAGCTATACTATTTTTGCATAGGAAACTCACACCTACATATTTGCAGCTGTGGCGCTTTAACAGTTCAAGTAATCTAAGGAGTTTAGCTTGTACATCGGTACGCTTAATAGACATACGGATTGTGTCTCTGTATGTGCGTACCGTTTGATTTAGTTCTTCCACATCTTTGAATGAGGATAAGTTGTGGAAGGATTCTTCATTTGCGATAACATTGATTTTCTTTTTCATAGACTAAGAGCTCCTTTGTATAAACAAAAAGCAACGTCACCAATAATTTGGTAAACGTTGCTAAAGAAACCCTACATGATGTACAATAATTCATGAGAGTATGGCAAGTGTTTACCTGGTTGTGTCAGGTGGACGGTATATATAGTGTTGGTCGCACTGTACATACACGCTGTACTTTTTGTTATTAAAATTTAACCTTGTAGGAATACATCATACATAAGTGATTTTCTAATAGTGGGGCTGCCCACAATTTGCCCACATACTAATCATTTTGTAACTTTTTTAATCTGTAACAGTAAAAAACGTAAAGTAAATCATTGTTGATTTATAAGGGTTTTGATAAGTTTTTCGGTTAGTATCTTAAGGCGAAAAAGAAAAAGTATTTCTATAAGCAAATGGATTGATTTTGGTGGTGGTTGAAATGAATCGAAATTGGGAAGAATTTTTAGCACCTTACCACCAAGCGGTGGCAGAGCTGAAAGTGAAACTAAAAGGAATGCGTACTCAATTTGCAATGTTAACAGAGCATTCTCCAATTGAGTTTGTAACAGGAAGGGTAAAGTCTGTTGCAAGTATTATTGATAAAGCGGAGAAGAGAAATGTACCGTTAGACAGGCTAAGAGAAGATATGCAAGATATCGCGGGCCTTCGAATGATGTGTCAATTTGTTGATGAGATTAAGCCTGTTGTAGAATATCTTCGAAAACGAAATGACTTTGAAATCGTGGAAGAACGTGATTACGTCACGCAGAAGAAAGATAGCGGTTATCGTTCTTATCACGTTGTCATTAGTTACCCAGTTCAAACGATTCAAGGTGAACAAAAAGTATTGGTAGAAATCCAAATACGTACGCTAGCAATGAACTTTTGGGCAACAATTGAGCATTCTTTAAATTATAAATATAGTGGACGTTTTCCTGAAGATATTAAAATACGCTTGCAACGTGCAGCGGAAGCAGCATTTTTATTAGATGAAGAAATGTCTTCTATCCGTCTTGAAATTCAAGAAGCGCAGAAAGCTTTTTCAAGAAAGCAAGAAACGAAAGATTCCGAATCATAAACTAAAGGGTGTTGGGCGATGAAATTTACAATTATGTCAAAGGGAGATCAATCATCAGATGCACTGGCAAGCACGATGAAAGAATACTTGCTAGATTTTGGATTTATAATGGATGAAAAGGAACCCGATATTGTAATTTCTGTTGGGGGAGATGGAACGCTTTTATATGCGTTTCATCGTTATTATAATCGATTGGATGAAACAGCATTTGTTGGTGTACATACAGGGCATTTAGGTTTCTATGCAGATTGGTTACCGACAGAAGTAGAGAAATTAGTAATTGCAATTGCTAAAACACCATTCCAAGTGGTGGAATATCCGCTTTTAGAAGTGATTATTCGCTATGTGAATGGGAGTAAAGAGTCGCAGTATTTAGCGATGAATGAAGCGACTGTAAAAAGTGCAGAAGGTACATTAGTAACAGAAGTGGAAATACGCGGAGAGTACTTTGAAACGTTCCGCGGGGATGGCCTTTGTATTTCTACTCCTTCGGGAAGTACTGCGTATAATAAGGCGCTTGGCGGAGCAATTATTCACCCTTCTATTGAAGCGATTCAAATTGCGGAAATGGCATCTATTAATAACCGGGTGTTTCGTACGGTAGGTTCGCCGCTCGTATTGCCGAAACATCATACATGCGTGCTGAAGCCGACTGCAGGAATGAACTTACAAATTACGGTGGACCATTTAACGATGGTTCATCAAGATGTGAAATCAATTCAGTATCGCGTGGCAAATGAGAAAGTACGATTCGTTCGTTTCCGTCCATTTCCGTTCTGGAAACGAGTTCGTGACTCGTTTGTTGCAGATAAATAGAAAGGGTTTATATATTTGAACAGATTTACATTGAAATGGGATATAGACTCGGCTGAGGAAGGAACTTTAGTTAGAGAATTTTTAAAAACAAAAGGAATCTCCAAAGCCGCATTAACGGATATAAAGTTTCATGGCGGATCTATAGAAGTAAATGGTCAACATGCGAGCGTTCGTCATCAGTTGCAAGCTGGTGAAGAATTACGTGTCTTTTTTCCAGTAGAGGAAAGAAGTGAAGGGATGATTGCTGAAGATATTCCTTTATGTATCGTATATGAAGATGATGCAGTTCTTGTCATAAACAAAGAGGCAAACATGTCAACGATCCCGTCTAGAGAACATCCGGCAGGAAGTGTTGCGAATGCGCTCTTATCTCATTATGATAAGCGACATCTTACAAGTACGGTGCACATCGTAACGAGGTTAGATCGTGATACTTCAGGGCTTATGCTTATTGCAAAAAATCGTTTCGTACATCATCTTTTATCGAAACAGCATCAACAAAAAGCTGTGAAAAGAACGTATGAAGCGATTGTTCACGGTGAGATGGTAGAAAGAGAAGGAACGATTGACGCACCGATTGGACGAAAATCGGATAGCATTATTGAGCGAACCGTTTGTGAGGAGGGGCAAAGAGCCATTACTCATTTTAGAGTGATCGATAGCGTCAATCATAAGACGCACGTATCACTTGAGCTCGATACAGGGAGAACGCATCAAATTCGTGTGCATATGGCGTACATAGGACATCCGCTACTTGGCGATAATTTATATGGTGGAAAAAGAGATGAAATGAAACGACAAGCGCTTCACAGTACATCCTTGACGTTTTATCATCCTATTTTAGAGAAAGAAATGTCTTTCACTACACCGATTCCAAGCGATATGCAAGCGGTATTAAGACATATTTAAAAAGGGAACAAAATTCTTATGTAACGAAGAGTTTTGTTCCCTTTTTCTTAGCGGAATAATATTAAAATTTGATTGTCGCCCGTGCGCTTTATAACGAAAAAGCCACTTTCAGATTTTGTAGCAATGCCATCGTTATTTGGACGACAATATCCATGCGTTTCGCAAGTACCGTCATCACGTACTAACATTTGTCCAATTAATCCGACAGGAAGCCACTCGTTACGGTCTTTTCTTGCTATATATTTGCAAGCTGGATCCCATTCTGCATTTAAAAGAGGTTGTATGTCTTGCGATTCCGTACGTACATATTGACGTTTTCCGAAGCTATCTGTTTTATAGCGTTTTTGCCAACTTAAAGCACCGCTATTTCCTATAAGAGCGGGGGTGGCACTAGATATTCCTAAGATGAATGAATCGTTTGAAGTAGCGATTCGAATTTTTTCTTCGCTACTAAATGTAACGAAGTAACCTACATCAATAAAAGTATTGTCTACTGTTTCAAACATTTGTGCAAAATCAGTTCCGCTTGCATTGTAAGAAGCGCCCTCAATATACATTTCTCCATTATGAGCAAGCCACTTTGCACCGATATTATGATCGGTTTCATTTGTGCCGTTTGCAATAAACCAAGAATAAGATTCATCTGCTGTGCCGAAGCGCCCCATAATATGGCTACCTGCAAAATGAGCTGTTGATGTATGATTACCTTCCGCATGAGAAGAGAATCCGTTAGCGATAGTCGCGGTTCCTTCTGCATGTGCTGCTTCGCCTAAAGCGATTGTATGTTTACCTTCCGCATGAGAATAGGAGCCACCTGCTGTCGTTTCACTTCCTTCACTATGGGAACTATGTCCAGTTGCTTTTGTTTTTGATCCTTCTGCATGAGAGAAAGAACCTTTTGCATGTGTGAGAAGTCCTTCTGCATGTGAAGCTGTACCCTCTGCATGAGAGTGAAGACCCTCTGCATATGCATACCGCCCATCTTTTTTTACTTTTTTATTTTCAGATGTAGGGGTCTGAATGATAATCGTTTTTTCTGTTTGTATATCACCTGATGGTACTAATGCTTCTTTAATTTTTTTTACTTGATTTATAATAGCAGCTGGAATTTCTGCTTCCGCTTTTTTATTTATTGCTACAGGGCTGTTTTCTTCTGTATTCTTCTCTACTTGCTCAGAAGGCACAATCTGTTCAATATGAGTAGAGAGAGGTTTATTTTTTTGCTGCATCTTTGCTTTTCTATTATCAATTATGCGGCTCATTACAGCATTCTGTAATGAGACATATTTTGGTCTATCTTTGTTTTTTGTGGAAGCCTCTTGTTCTTCCAGTTCTTCTACAGCTGCAGCTCGAATGCTGCACCAGTTGTTAATTCCGTACATGGGCAGATAAAAAGGCGGGCATTTTCTTTTTTGTTTAGAAGATTTTTTCTTCATTCTGTCACCTCCTGCGACAGTATATGCCGTGTCATTAAAAAAAGATGCACTTTATTGCATCTTTTTTTAATGACTTTACCCAATTTTTATCCCACTTTAATGGGCGGGCTGCCCATTAAAGTGGGATTGGTGAGGGCTGATTAAAGTTTCACTTTATATGAGAGACGCCTAAAAGATACGGTAATCCTTACACATATGAGTTATGAAATTGGGCGGAATTTCTCAGGGACAAAAGGCAGGGAGGAAGGAACGGAAACAATCTCCATTTCAGGATAACGTAGTCCAGTTAGTTTGCCACCAAATACAGCACCAGTGTCAATATTGACTGTATGATTTACAAAGCGAGGTTCTTTTACGGGTGTATGTCCATATACAACCCAAGATGTTCCTTTATACTCCTTCGCCCAGTCGCGACGGACAGGTGAACCGTCAGCATGTTTTTCTCCTGTAATATCGCCGTATAATACAAAGGTTTGTACTTTTTTATCTTTTCTTCCTATGTAATCTTGCCGAATGCCGGCGTGACACACAATTAACCTTTTTTCATCGAGTACATGATATAAAGGGGATTGCTTGTAAAGTGTGATGAATTTTTCTTTTATCATGTTTTGTTGATGAGAAGGTAGTGCTTCATATTCGGCAACAGTTGTTTCGAGTCCATGAGCGATTGTCACATTACGTCCAAGGAAAAATCGGTATAGTTTATTGCAGTGATTTCCCGGAGCGTAATACGCTACTTTTTTATTTATGACAAGTTCCCATACAATTTCAATCATACGTAATGAATGAGGACCGCGATCTGTGATATCGCCAACAAAAGCAAGCTTGCGTTGATCAGGGTGAATCGGTAAGTCACTATTCCAGTTATATCCGAGTTTTTTCGTTAAATCTTGAAACTCTTGGAAGCATCCATGAATATCCCCTATAATGTCATATTTCATATTTAAACCTCCATCATATTTTTCATTAGTATATCTAAAAAAGGATAGAGATAAAAATATACCGTTTTTGTGCTTCAGTTGAACATAAAGATTTTCGTTCTTGAGCGGACGTTTAAAACAAATCCAATCGCTATCATGTATGTGAGTAAGGAACTTCCTCCGTAGCTCATAAGGGGTAATGTGATTCCTGTAATAGGTAGTAGTCCGATTGTCATCCCGATATTTTGAAATACTTGAAAAGTAAACATTCCGATTGTACCAGCGCAGATGTAACTACCGAAAGGGTCATTACTTTCTATAGCGATATGAATCATGCGGAAAATAAGTAGGAAAAAAAGTGCAATAATGACGCTTGCGCCTAAAAATCCGAATTGCTCAGCGACATTCGTGAAAATAAAATCTGTATGTGGTTCTGGAAAGTATACTTGTCCATTTTCCCAACCTTTTCCTTGCATTTCTCCTGATCCAGTAGCTAAGAAAGCTTGTCTTAATTGATAGCCTTGCGCATCATATTTGTATGGAGCTAACCAGCCGTAGAAGCGATTTAATTGATATTCTTGTAAAATGTGTGCTTTAAAGAATTTTGTATGAGTAAAAAAAATATACGTTAATGTAACGCCAGCTGCAAAGATACCGGAAGCTATCCCGAAAATAAAACGCCAACGTATACCAGAAACTAATATCATTGCTGCAAGCATAGCTGAAATTACCATTGTGTTTCCTAAATCAGGTTCCTTTGCGATAAGTAGTAGGGGCGGCAAACTTGTTGCGCATATTTTTCCGAGTAATAAAAAATCATCGTGTATTGTTCGGTAAAAATATTTCTCATTGTGATTTGCTATAATTCGTCCGGTGACGATAATTAAAAACAATTTCATAATTTCAGAAGGCTGGAAATTTCCGATGCCTGGGAGCCTGTACCAAGCGGTCGCACCTTTAATTGTAATGGCACCTGGTACTTGAAGTTCTAGTCCAATTAGTAGTACTAATGCAAAGATATATAAATACCAAGCAATTTTTTGATAACGATCGAAATCGATAATCATAATAACACCAATGGCTATGAATCCAATGAAGTACCACTGGATTTGCTTTAATACAAAATTTACATGTTGCAAAAATGGTGGTAAAGAGGCTTGTGCACTTGCAATTGCAAAGCAACTAACAGTCCCAATGGCAAATAAGATGCATAGTAATACGTAGTCTATTTGATATTGAGAATTTGGATCTTTCAATGTATGTATTCCTTTCTATCGCCTAGTAAATATATGGATTATGTCATGAAAAAAATAATATACAAGCAGACTATGCATACATTTATTCCACTATTTGCGGGAAGTCATACATCACAAGGAAGGAATTCCCCCTTGTGATGGATTAGATTGCATGGAGTTCTTTTGTAACTATATTCAAACAATGAGAAAGGCGAGTATGTGTATCGGTCGTTGGAATGAGTTCTGGATATAGCTGATAAAATGTTGTAGCGTTTTTATACCATTCGCAAGCTTTTAACAGACTCGTTTTGTAATAGTCAGTCTCTTGTAGAAAACCATATTTTTTTGAATGTAAAACGAGATGTGAAAAATCTTCGCAACCTTCAAGGTATTTGTGATGTACTTGCTGTCCCGTATGAAGGCGGAAAGAACTTAAAGGTTCCGTAATATAGATTGCATCACCTTTGGAAAGTAAACTGATCCAAGAAGCCATATCCACACTACAATTATAATTTCTACCATTTAAAGTACCGAAAGGTTCTGTTAATAGGCGTTTTCGAAAGAGTACAGTCGTAGGTTCACCAATAATATTTTGCCCTAGTATAAGCATATGGTTTCCAAGATCTTTCCCATTTAATAGAGTATCTTCATCATATAATCTTTTCATGGAGGGGTGTTGTTCAATTATCTCTCCATCATCATTAATCCAAGTACGATAAGATGTAATAAGTGCGAGATTTTGATCTAAGTCTTTTTGGAAATAAAACATCATTTTTTCAATTTTATTATTATAAAATATATCATCGTCCATTAAGAAATTTATGTACTCTCCATGGGACTGCTTTAATAGCATAAGTGAGTTATTAAATTGTCCTAGAGTAGTGGCATTTCGAATGTACGTTATGTGTTTATAATTAGGTAAATAATGTGTCTGCATTAGAATCTCTATTTCATCATTTGTACTATCGTCTCCTACAATAATTTCAATGTTTGGATAGGTTTGTGCTAATGCACTTTCTAGAGCAATTTTAAAATAATGTGGCCGATTATAGGTAGGAATAAGGATGGAAACGAGAGGTACATTTTTTATGTTTTCCATATACAACTACCTTTCAGAAATTTTCTGTGTAAGAATAATATCTTGATAACTTGTGTGTTCAGTTCTGCCACACCATGAACCATAATGGGGAGGAGTCTGCATTTCTAGCCCATATTTATTTAATAGAGTACGAACATCTTCCTCAAGATAGGCAACTGCGAAATTCGGGATATCTTTATTTAGAACATAACAATTGTCAATTTGATGGTAAAAACCTAACGGACTTAGTCCTGCATTTAAGTAATAGGAAGATTCAGGATTAATTAAAAAGAAAGTAATAAAACATCTCCCATCTTTTTTCAGAACTCGTGCAATCTCGCGTACGTAATGTTCTAATTCTTTCGGAAGAAGATGGGTAAATACAGACGTTAAAAAAATAAAATCGAATGATTCATCTTCATATGGAAACTTGTATTGGGAAGCATCGTCTTTTCCATCGGGATTGTAGAATTGGTTATATATATCGACATGTTCAAAATGGAAATTGTTACGGCGTGTTGAAATGTTATTTTTGCACCATGTAATTCCTTTATTAAATAAGTCAAATCCATAATAATTACCATCATCGCTTAAATAGTTCATTAATGGAACCGCCATCCGGCCGATACCACAGCCTACATCTAACACTGTTTCATTTGATTTTAAATTGCCAATTTCAATAAAATACTGCATAAACTCTTTTCCAACTTCTTCAAAATGACCACCTACATATTGAACAAGTTCTGGAGGTGGGATTAATGTGATTTTTTTCTCATTTTCGTTCAAAAAATTCACACCTTTCTTATAGTAAAGTAGGAAATTTCTACTTTATATTGAGGGGAGCTTTGCTTTTATTCATTACAAGATTGGTTTTCATGAATTAGTAGTATAATAGTACCCCTCAACTAAATATTTTTTTGTTCTATTCTTTTCTCCAAAAAATACCGAAATCATCGATTTGAGTCATAGGAGTTTTTATGTTTCTTTCACTTCTGAAATCTGTTACAGCCTCTGCGCATGTTATCAATCCATAATCATCAATAATAATAAAGCCGCCTGTTGAAACTTTATCGTATAAATTTACAAGACTATCCATCGTTGATTCATACATATCACCATCAAGGCGAGCAATTGCAATTTTTTCTACCGGTGCTGAAGGCAATGTATCTTTAAACCAACCCTTTAAAAATTTCACCTGATCATTTAATAAATCATATTTTCTAAAGTTTTCTTGCACTGTTTCTAAAGAAACTCGTAAGTAATCGAATGTGTGCAAATAATCACCGTAATCTTTCGGATATTGTTCTAAGTTAGGTGCGGGCAGACCTTCAAACGAATCGGCAACCCATACAGTACGATCCTTAATGTTGTTTGCTTGTAAAAACCCATTCATAAAAATGCATGATCCTCCGCGCCATACACCAGTTTCAATAAAATCACCTTCTATATTTTCCCTGACTACAGTTTCCATCGCCTCTTGTAATTGATTCATACGTTTTCGCCCAACCATACTATGTGCAGCTCTTGGCCAATCCTTGCCACCTTGACGCTCATTGTTTGAAACGTTAGGATTAACGATTTTTAAATTGTGATTTTCTATATACTGCTTAAGAAATAAAGGAAGGGGAACCGTAACTGGTTCATATGATAGTTCTTTAGAAATATGTAACGAAGCAGGTAAGTATGGTTCGTATTCCAACCATATTTCAAATAAAATTGTTTTCTTTAATAACTCGAGATAAAGCTGGACAGCCGATTTATTTTCCATATAAGTGCCTCCTGAAGAATGTCATACAACATTATGACTATGTAGAAAAGAAGGATTTAATGATTGAATTTACCAATGAAAAAGCAGTAAAACTGATATCAGTTTTACTGCTAAGTAAAAATTTAAGCGATTTTTTCAATAATAATGGATGCACTCGTACCAAGAGCTAATGATAATCCAAGCCCTGTAACAATTACTTCAACTAATGATGGAGTTGTCGTAATTTGCGTAATTGCTTGAATAACGATAGGTGCTCCAAGTGAGATTAAACTTGATCCAGTACCTGGTACAGGTACTCCATTCACTTGGATTGTAAGACCTCCTAATGCACTGACTGTTGCAGTATTAGCGATAACAGTAATTTTATAGAATCCAGTTTCACTAATTACGAAAGTATCAGCATCTAATTGAGAAATTGCTGTACCAAACTGAGATCCAACAGTATTAAATGGTAGTGGATCATTAATTCCTAGATCTAAAGAAATCCCACCGGAGTTAAATGCATATAGTCCTGCTGGAAGTCCTAGCCCGGATGGCCCAGTTGGCCCAGTCAGTCCGGTAGCACCAGTCGGCCCAGTCAGTCCGGTAGCTCCAGTCGGCCCAGTCAGTCCAGTTGGTCCAGTATCTCCAGTTGGCCCAGTTAATCCAGTAGCACCAGTGTCTCCAGTTGGCCCAGTTGGTCCAGTCGTACCAGTTGTACCAGTTGGCCCAGTCGGTCCAGTAGCACCAGTTGGTCCAGTTGTACCAGTTGTACCAGTTGGCCCAGTCGGTCCAGTCGGTCCAGTTGGCCCAGTTGGCCCAGTTGGTACAGTTGGCCCAGTCGGCCCAGTTGGTCCAGTCGGTCCAGTTGGTCCAGTCGGAAGGGTAAACGGTGGTATTGGTGGTAATGTTGGTCCTACAAGATTAGGGTCAAATGCACTAGCTGATAAAGATTCATCGGGATTCAATCCATCTGAATAATTATTATTTGACATAAATTCACCTCCATAAAGCGTTCATTATATAGTAGATGCAAAACCGAAAGAAAATGACACGGACATTTGAATTATTGAAAAGAAATCTTAAACTGCTTGTGCAAGTTAAAAAAGTGGAAAGTTTATTGTATGTATAACATATGATTGATTTGGAAGAGGGTGATTATGTTGAACAAGCAAGGAATTACAATTAGTTTATGTATGATTGTTCGAGATGAGGAAGATACAATAGGTCGATGTTTAGATGCAGTCGAAAAAATTGTTGATGAAATTATTATAGTTGATACAGGTTCCATTGATCGAACGAAAGAAATTGTAGCTCAATATACCTCTAACATATATGACTTTCCATGGATTAATGATTTTGCAGCAGCAAGAAATTTTTCTTTTTCAAAAGCAACGCAAGAATATATATTGTGGCTAGATGCAGATGACGTATTATTAGAAGATGCTCAAGAAGCATTGAAACTTTTAAAAAGAGAATTAGATCCTAAAATTGATGCTGTTTCGATGCCGTATCATCTTGCATTGGATTCTAGCGGGAAACCTTTATATTGTACAAAAAGAAATCGACTTGTAAAGCGTGAAAAACAATTTCAATGGTTTGGAAAGGTTCATGAGTATTTAGCTATTTCTGGTGAAACTTTTAGTAGTAATGTTGCTATTACACATAAAAAAGAAAAAAAGGTAACAAATCGTAATTTGAAAATTTTTCAAAATGCTGTAGCTGCAGGAGAAGAATTGAGTCCGAGAGATTTATTTTATTACGCTAATGAATCTATGGATAACCAAAAATATGATGATGCAGTTATGCTATATGAAACATTTCTTAATCAAGATGAAGGATGGTATGAAGAGAAAATTTATGCATGTGGTAAGTTAGGAGATTGCTATGCAAAGCTTGGATCATGGGAAAAGGCAATTGAATCTTGCGTGAAGTCGTTTCGATATGATGTTCCTAGAGGGGAGAATTGTACAAGAATAGGATATATATATATGGAACAACAAAAATATAACGAAGCGATATTTTGGTTTAAACTTGCAACGGAAGTACCAATGGCGACGGAGAGTCCATTTCATAGTCCAGCGAGCTACACATGGCTTCCCTATTTACAAATGTGTATTTGTTATAGCAAGTTAGGAGATCAAGACAAAGCTTATTATTACAACGAATTAGCGGCTGCTTATGTTCCAAATAATGCTGCAATCGAATATAACCGCAAATATTTTCGGAGTGTTTTTGATAAACAATATAAATCGTTATAGGCAGCTTTTTTTAGAAATGGCTCATCGCGATTCTAACTCTAATAGATTGGCTATATAGTAAAGTATCGGCAATGTAACTAGTACAGGTTACATTTATAGACTTTAAATGAGATTTATATTTCAAATTCAATTTGCATAAGGAGTGTGTAAAATGAATTCCCCAAAAAATTCTTTATACGAAGAAAAGTCTGGGCATTATTATAATGCAGTGAATCCGAATTTATTAAAGCATATAAAAAAGGAATGGAAAGAAGTTCTTGATATCGGTTGCTCGAGTGGTGCATTGGGAGCTGCCATAAAAGAAAATGGCACACGTGTATCTGGAATTGAGGCATTCCCAGAGGCGGCAGAACAAGCAAAAGAAAAACTAGATCATGTCGTTTTAGGCGATATAGAAACAATGGATATGCCGTACGAGGAGGAGCAATTTGATTGCGTTATATTTGGTGACGTATTAGAGCATTTATTTGATCCTTGGGCTGTAATAGAAAAAGTAAAGCCATATATAAAAGAAAATGGTGTGATTTTAGCAAGTATACCAAACGTTGCTCACATTTCAGTATTAGCACCGTTACTTGCTGGAAATTGGACGTATACAGAATATGGTTTATTAGATAAAACGCATATTCGTTTCTTTACATTTAATGAAATGCTCCGAATGTTTTTAAAAGCAGGCTATTCAATTAGTAAAGTAGATCGTGTATATATTGATCATAAAGTGTATGAACCGTTAATTGAGGAGTTATATGGAATTTGTAAGAAATATCGTCTTGGAAGTGGCTTCATGGCTGAGACGGTCGTATTTCAGTATATTATTGAAGCAGAAAAATCACAGTTATGAGTGCTGGTGAAAAAACAATATTATTTGTTACGTGTATAAATGATCGGAAAATGTATGCACAGTGTGTACGGCATATATTGAGATTGGCAGTGCCTCCAGGATATATTGTACAATTTATGCCAATTCGGAATGCGAAAAGTATGACGAGCGGATATAATCAAGCGATTTCGCATCCAGCGAAATATAAAGTATATATACACCAAGATGTTTTCATTATGAATGTGGCATTTTTATACGGATTACTTCAATTATTTAACGAACATGAACATCTTGGAATGATTGGAATGATTGGAGCCCAGTATGTTCCTCCAAACGGGATATGGAATGAAGGCAAGGGAGTTGTTGGGAAAGTAATTGGTTATATGAACGATTTATTTTATATGGCAACGCAAGAACAACCGTACCATGAGTCAAAAACATTTATGCCTGTGGAATGTATAGACGGTTTATTGATGGCAACGCAATACGATATTCCGTGGCGAGAAGACTTGTTTGATGGGTTTGACTATTATGATGTATCTCAGTCATTTGAATTTAGAAAAGCTGGCTATACAGTTGGGGTTCCTGTACAGCGTGATGCGTGGTGCATTCACTATCATATTGATGTAAATATGACCAACTATGACAAGTATAGAAAGATATTTGTGGAGAACTATATGTCAGATGTAAATCAAGACGAATAGAGGGGCTACAAAATGAAGGATCGTACAATATTAGTTGTTGTTTGTGTAAATAATGAAGAGCTATTTGAACAATGCGAGAGACAAATAAGAAACCTTTTTGTTCCCCCTGATTATGTCGTGCAAATTTTTCCGATACGAGATGCGAAAAGTATGGCAAGCGCATATAACCGAGCGCTTTCATATCCCGCGAAGTATAAGGTTTATATACATCAGGACACTTATCTTATTAATCGAGAGATGTTTTATACACTTATTTCTCTGTTTAAAGATAATGAAAAGCTCGGCTTAATTGGAGTAGCTGGAGCCCAATTTTTACCGAGTAACGGGATATGGTGGGAAGGGAAAAATTTAGTAGGGAAAGTGATTGAGTATAGAAGACGGAATTATCAACTATTAAATTTAGATCAGGGGTTTTATGGAAGCCAATCTTTTATGTCGGTGCAGGCAATTGATGGGTTATTCATGGCAACGCAGTATGATATTCCGTGGCGAGAAGATTTGTTTCAAGGGTTCCACTTTTATGATGTATCACAGTCTTTAGAGTTTCAAAGGGCTGGTTATTTAATTGGTATCCCAAACCAATCAAATTTATGGTGTATTCATTATAACGGAGATGAATTTGATGCGGATACATATGAGAAAGATCGAAAAGTGTTTGTAGAACAGTATAAAGATATATTATCTCCATCATAAGGGAGAGATGCAGAGTGAAAGGGATTATTTTAGCAGGCGGTACTGGATCGAGGTTATACCCAATAACGAAAGTAACGAATAAACATTTGCTTCCTGTTGGACGTTATCCAATGATTTATCATGCGGTATATAAGCTAAAACAATGCGAGATTACAGATATTATGATTATTACAGGTAAAGAGCATATGGGAGATGTTGTTAGTTTTTTAGGAAGCGGTCAAGAGTTTGGCGTGTCCTTTACGTATCGTGTGCAAGATAAGGCTGGTGGAATTGCGCAAGCATTAGGGCTTTGTGAAGATTTCGTTGGGAATGACCGCATGGTAGTTATATTAGGTGATAATATTTTTTCGGATGATATTCGTCCGTATGTTGAAGAGTTTGCAAATCAAAAAGAAGGTGCGAAAGTACTGCTGCAATCTGTAGATGATCCGGAGAGATTTGGCGTAGCAAATATTCAAAACGGCAAAATAATTGAAATTGAAGAAAAGCCGAAAGAGCCGAAAAGTTCCTATGCAGTCACAGGAATTTATTTGTATGATTCGAAAGTCTTTTCTTATATAAAAGAATTAAAACCTTCCGCAAGGGGAGAGCTTGAAATTACAGATATCAATAATTGGTATTTAAAACGTGAGGTACTTACTTATAATGAAATGAGCGGTTGGTGGACTGATGCAGGAACTCATGTTTCTCTTCAAAGGGCGAATATGTTAGCGCGGGATATAAACTTTGGTAAACAGTTTAACGGAGAATAGGTGAGAATATGGAAGTTATAGAAACAAACTTTACCGACGCAAAATTGTTAGAACCGAGGTTATTTGGAGATGAGCGTGGCTTTTTTACTGAAAGTTATAATAAGAAGGTGCTAGAAACATTAGGAGTTACGTATTCATTTGTACAGGATAATGTTTCGTATTCGACAGAAGCGGGAACGATTCGGGGGTTACACTTTCAAAAAAATCCGAAAGCACAAACGAAACTTATTCAAGTTATGCAAGGAGCAATTTATGACGTTATCGTTGATTTGCGAAAAGATTCACCAACTTTTAAACAATGGAGAGGATATATTTTAAGCGCGGATAATCATCGGCAATTATTAGTGCCAAAAGGATTTGCACATGGTTTTTGTACACTTGTCCCGCATACTATTGTTATGTATAAAGTAGATGAGTATTATAGTGCTAATCATGACTCAGGGGTACTTTGGAATGATAAAGACTTAGCAATTCCATGGCCGGTAACAAGCCCTATTTTGTCTGATAAAGATCGAATATTACCATCGCTTCAGGAATGTGAAGATAGTTTTTGAGTAGGAGAGTTGTGTATGAATATATTAGTAACAGGTGGGGCCGGATTTATTGGAAGTAATTTTGTGCATTATATGTTACAAAGCTATGAAACATATAAAATTATTAATTTCGATGCATTAACATATAGTGGAAACTTAAATAATGTAAAGTCTATTCAAGATCATCCGAATTACTATTTTGTAAAAGGTGAAATTCAAAATGGAGAGCTGCTGGAGCATGTTATTAAGGAACGTGATGTGCAAGTCATTGTCAATTTCGCAGCTGAATCACATGTGGACCGTAGTATTGAAAATCCGCTTCCTTTTTATGATACAAATGTAATTGGGACAGTCACCTTATTAGAATTAGTAAAAAAATATCCGCATATTAAACTCGTGCAAGTATCAACGGATGAGGTGTATGGCTCTTTAGGAAAAACAGGGCGATTTACCGAGGAAACCCCGTTAGCTCCAAATAGTCCATATTCTTCAAGCAAAGCGAGCGCCGATATGATAGCTTTATCTTATTATAAAACATATCAATTACCAGTTATAGTAACGCGTTGTTCCAATAACTACGGGCCGTATCAATATCCTGAAAAATTAATTCCGTTAATGGTTACGAATGCGCTCGAAGGAAAAAAATTACCGTTATATGGCGATGGATTAAATGTAAGAGATTGGTTACATGTAACGGATCATTGTCGTGCGATTGACGTTGTTTTGCATAAGGGACGTATAGGAGAAGTATATAATATAGGTGGAAATAATGAAAAAACAAATATAGATGTTGTGGAACAAATTATTACTCTCTTAGGAAAAACGGAAAAGGATATTGAATATGTGACAGATCGTTTAGGACACGACCGCCGTTATGCGATTGATGCAGAGAAAATGAAGAATGAATTTGATTGGGAACCGAAGTATACGTTTGAGCAAGGGTTACAAGAAACGGTGCAATGGTATGAGAAGAATGAGGAATGGTGGAAACCATTAAAAAAGTAAGGGGCATATAAATGAGAGAACGGATTATCATAACAGGAGCAAATGGTCAATTGGGAAAGCAACTACAAGAAGAGTTAAATCCTGAAGAATATGACATATATCCATTTGATAAAAAGTTACTAGATATAACAAATATATCCAAAGTGCAGCAAGTGGTACAAAAAATAAGGCCACATATCATTATTCATTGTGCAGCGTATACGAAGGTTGATCAAGCTGAGAAAGAACGAGATCTTGCTTATAGAATAAATGCAATAGGGGCTCGAAATGTAGCAGTTGCCTCACAATTAGTGGAGGCAAAGTTAGTTTATATTAGTACGGATTATGTATTTCAAGGTGATAGACCGGAAGGGTACGATGAATTTCATAATCCGGCGCCGATAAATATATACGGGGCTTCTAAATATGCGGGAGAGCAGTTCGTCAAAGAGTTACATAATAAATACTTTATCGTTCGTACATCATGGTTGTATGGTAAGTATGGAAATAATTTTGTGAAAACGATGATGCGATTAGGGAAAGAAAGAGAAGAAGTATCTGTTGTAGCGGATCAAATCGGTTCTCCTACGTATGTGGCGGATTTAAATGTAATGATTAATAAGCTCATCCATACTTCTTTATACGGTACGTATCACGTATCCAATAGAGGATCATGTTCTTGGTTTGAATTTGCAAAGAAAATATTTTCGTATGCAAATATGAAAGTGGATGTATTACCGGTTTCAACTGAAGAATTTGGATCGGCGGCAGCGAGACCAAAATATTCTATTTTCCAACATAACATGCTGCGATTAAATGGTTTTTTACAAATGCCTTCTTGGGAAGAAGGATTAGAGCGTTTTTTTATAGAAACAAAAAGTCATTAACAATTTTCAGTTAATGACTTTTTTGTTTGCCTTTAAGAGGTTTTATGTTACTATAATTATAGTATCAGGTACTAATAACAAGTATAAGTATTTCTGGGAGGATATATCATGGAACTATTACAAGGGAAAACATTTGTTGTTATGGGCGTTGCGAACCAAAGAAGTATTGCATGGGGAATTGCTCGCTCTTTGCATAATGCAGGTGCAAAATTAATCTTCACATATGCAGGAGAACGTTTAGAGAGAAACGTTCGTGAATTAGCGGATACATTAGAAGGACAAGAGTCACTTGTATTACCTTGTGATGTAACAAATGATGAAGAACTTACAGCTTGCTTTGAAACAATCAAACAAGAAGTTGGTACAATTCACGGTGTAGCACATTGTATTGCTTTTGCAAATCGTGACGACTTAAAAGGTGAATTTGTAGATACTTCTCGCGATGGATTTTTACTTGCACAAAATATTAGTGCATTCTCTTTAACAGCTGTAGCAAGAGAAGCGAAGAAAGTAATGACAGAAGGCGGAAATATTTTAACGTTAACATATCTTGGCGGCGAGCGCGTTGTGAAAAACTATAACGTTATGGGTGTAGCAAAAGCTTCATTAGAAGCGAGCGTGAAATATTTAGCTAACGATTTAGGTCAACATGGCATTCGCGTTAACGCTATTTCTGCAGGTCCAATTCGTACGTTATCTGCAAAAGGTGTAGGCGACTTTAACTCAATCTTAAGAGAAATTGAGGAGCGCGCACCACTTCGTCGTACAACAACGCAAGAAGAAGTTGGGGATACAGCAGTATTCTTATTCAGTGATTTAGCACGCGGCGTAACAGGAGAAAACATTCACGTTGATTCAGGGTATCATATCTTAGGATAAATATAATATTAATTTTAAAGGACAATCTCTACATGTTGAGATTGTCCTTTTTATTTGTTCTTAGAAAGAACGATTTTTAACGAAAGTTCTTACCACGTTATGAATATAAGTATAATAGTACACGATTTATTCAGCTACGTATGGAAGTGGGAGGGACGAGTGTGAAGAATAAAAATAAAAGTTCAACAGTTGGAAAACCGTTGTTATATATTGCGCAAGTAAGTTTGGAACTTGCTGCACCGAAAATCAAAAGAATTATTTTAACAAACTTTGAAAATGAGGATCAAAAAGAGGAAAGTAATAGAAACGAAAATGTTGTAAGTAGTGCGGTGGAAGAGGTAATAGAAGAGCAACAAGAGCAAAAAGAGCAACAAGTAGAAGAGAAAATAGAAGAAGAAGAGGAACTGGAACAGAAACAGAAAGAACCAGTGAGAACTGTCCCGTATAATAAATCATTTAAGGATATGAATAATGAAGAGAAGATTCATTTTTTATTAAATCGTCCTCATTATATTCCGAAAGTAAGGTGCAGAATAAAAACAGCTACAGTCTCATATGTTGGATCAATCATCTCGTATCGTAATGGAATTGTAGCCATTATGCCGCCAAATAGTATGAGAGATATTAGGTTATCTATAGAGGAGATAAAATCGATTGATATGGCCGGCTTTTAAATATGTAAAGGTGGTAGAAATCTTCTACCACCCCAATAGTTTTTTAGTTTACTTCACTTATTAGATAGTAACGTCGCGTAAGCATTGAATCGCACAGAAACAGCTTAAATCAACAGTAATACAAGTAGATGTCGATACTAGTCTTGCATTTGGTACAGCTAAAAACGTACAAATTGGATCGTCAGTAGGTGGTACCGGAGTACCGTCACCTAATACTACACTTAATACACGTAGCACAGCACAGCTATCATCATCTACGCTTTCCACACGGAAAATTGGAGATCGGCAGCTAGTAAGGCTTGATGATGGTGCAAATGCTTCAAAAGGTACTCCAGCTTTTGTGTATAAAATAAAAGGACGTGTATTTGCTACTGATGCAGTATTGTGTGCACCTAAAAATGGAATTTCACAACCAGATCCACACGTTGTTGTAGAACAATCTTGTAATTCATTGATGAATTTTACAACGTCAACTACACAATGAGAAGAGCCATGGTGTTTATTTTCGTTACAACTCATTAATGTCACTCCTTATCTTCTTGTTTGTATTTACATTAATAAGATATTGGAGTTGAGGAGATTTGGTCACAATCTCAAGACCTTTTTTTTTAAATAGGCGAAAGAGGATAAGGGAAGGTGGAATTATGCTGTTTACAAGCTGGCTTTTATTTTTTATTTTCGCGTTAGCTGCTTTTAGGCTCACTCGTTTAATTGTTTATGATAAAATTACAGGCTTTTTGCGAAGACCATTTATTGATGAATTAGAAATTACAGAGCCGGATGGAAGTGTATCAACTTTTACAAAAGTAAAAGGTAAAGGATTAAGAAAGTGGGTTGGCGAATTATTAAGCTGTTATTGGTGTACAGGTGTATGGGTTAGTGCTTTTTTATTAGTCTTATATAATTGGATTCCGATCGTTGCAGAGCCGTTACTTGCATTATTAGCTATTGCAGGAGCAGCAGCAATCATTGAAACGATTACAGGATATTTTATGGGAGAATAATATATTTCCATAATACGAGAAAAAGCGGAGTTTAAAAGAATGAGGGAACGGAAATAAAGAGTTGTTCATATAGTAAATAGACAGAATTGACAGTAGAGGAGATGTTTGCTGTGAGCAATAATCCAAGGCAAAATTCATATGACCTGCAGCAATGGTATCACATGCAGCAACAACACCAAGCACAACAACAGGCATATCAAGAACAATTACAGCAACAAGGATTTGTGAAGAAAAAGGGATGTAATTGTGGAAAAAAAAAGAACACAATAAAACACTATGAAGAATGAAACACTCATGTTACTGTGAGTGTTTTTTATTATACATATAAAAAAGCGGTATTTCTGTATTAGAAATACCGCTTTTTACTAGCTAATTTGTGCAACTGTTAATGCTGCAGCACGGATGTCTACAGTTCCAATTAACTCGACTGGTACAATTTGAATTAAGTCACCAGGGTTTAAGTTAATAAGAATAACACCGCTGGATACGTCTACTTCACCAGTACCAATAACGTTAGAACGAACCGCTGTACCTGATCCAGGAATAATGTTAGCTGGTGTACCTAATGATAAGAAGAAACGACCAGCTTCTGGTGCAGTAGGTACGTTATCAAGACTAATTGTTAATGTATAACTGATTTGATAAATACCAGCTCGTAGAATTCGAATGCCATCTCCGACACTTACTGTATCATTTATTACAGGAACAGGAATATTTGGATTGGGGCTTACGCTAGGTAATAGTAGTGGTGTAAATAGTGAAGCGAACTGAGGTGCAGACGCGTTGAAAGCAAAACCGAAGGCAGGTAGTGTACTAGCTGGTTTTGCCTCGCAATCAATTTTCGTAAATTCGCAATCAGAAGAGAACATGTTTTTCACTCCTTTATCTGTTTCTACTTTCAGTTAATGAAAAGGACAGGTTCTATGTTCTAGACAAGTTCCCAATTTTAAGAAATTTACATAATAATACTCGTTAAGCATGGATTGGGTGGCAGATAATTCTGCCACCCAATCCATGCTTAACTCATTATTTAGTTTTAAATCGTAACATCACGTAAGCATTGAATAGCGCAGAAGCAACTTAAATCAACAGTAATACAAGTGTTAGTCGATATTAATCTTGCATTTGGTACAGCCAAAAACGTACAGATTGGATCGTCAGTAGGTGGTACAGGAGAGGTATCACCTAATACGACACTTAATACACGCAATACAGCACAATCATCATCATCTATACTCTCGACACGGAAAATTGGAGAGCGGCAGCTAGTAAGGCTTGCAGATGGCGCGAATGCTTCAAAAGGTACTCCAGCTTTTGTATATAAAATAAAAGGACGCGTATTTGCTACGGATGCGCTATTATGTGCTCCTAAAAATGGAACCTCGCAACCAGATCCGCATGTTGTCGTTGCACATTCTTGTAGTTCATGTATAAAACGAACGACATTAGATACACAGTTGAAATCAAAATCATGTTGATGATCTTCGTTACAATTGCAGCTCATTATGTTCACTCCTTCTCGTGAGTTCTGACATACACTATTACAATATGAGTGGGATATGGTTGATATTACGTTAATTCTTATGATAAAAAGAGGGAATTTATATAGGAGGGATGTACATATTGCAATATAAAAAAAGACATCCTTATTTCGTGGATGTCTTTTCAGGTAAATCTTTTCGCACAGTATACAAAAAGCGAGATATATCTAATTTTTTTCCTCTAAAAAATTGCGGAGAGGAAATGTACAATTCTTCTTTCGCACGTGTAATTGCGACATAAAGTAGTCGGCGTTCTTCTTCTAAAGCTTCAGAAGTCTCTGTAACACGATCATTTGCATCTTTTAAAGAAGAAGTATGAGGCAGAATACCATCGCTCGCCCCGAGTAAAAAGACACATGGAAATTCAAGTCCTTTTGCGTTATGAATAGACATAAGCGAAACAGCATCTTTTTGCGGCATTGTTTTTAATGCTTCCATTTCTTTTTGCCCTTGAATGGCTTCATCAATAAACTGTAAATAAGCTGGAATGTCGGTGAAACGAGTTGCAGACTCCATTAATTCTTCTAACATTTCTTCTTGTATATCTTTATGCATCGTAAAGGAAGAACGATCGTTACTTTGTAAGTACTCTAAATACTTTCCTTTACCATGAATAATTTCTTTTAATGCTTTTTTCGGTTCTAATTCTTTTATAAATTTAATAAAATCGATACGCTCATTTACCTTTTTCACTTGAAAAGGTTTTAAGTTCGGATTTAATAATAAGAAATGAAGAAGAGAAGGGAAACGGCCTTCACCATATTTCCATTGTTCACGTTCAATAAATGAAATACAATCATCACGCCCGATATACATCGTTGGTAATATGTTTGAAAGTGATTCTAATCGAAATGGTTCAATTACGAGTCGTAAATGATCCAATACAGGCTTAATTAAAGAATGTTCATAAAATGACTGACTCGCACCGTGCTTAATAAACGGGATTTTATGAATGGTAAGCTGATCAAGTAACGAACGGCTTACAGAATGTGTGCGATACAGCAAACAAAAATCTTTATAATTTCGTTCACCACTATCTACTTTTTCTTGAATGAGCTGCAAAATTTGATTTGCTTCATCAAGAGTCGTAGCCGGTCTTGCGTAAAAAGGTTGTACACCTTCTTCACGAACAGAATATAGTTCTTTATCAAACCGTTCTTGATTTAGTTTGATAACTTCATTTCCAAGTCCGACAATAAAAGGATTGGATCGATAATTCGTATTAAGGGCGATAATCGTAGTGTTATCAAATTCTTTTGGAAAAGATAAAATAATTTGGTGACTTGCTCCTCGCCAACCGTATATCGCTTGATCGTCATCACCTGCGATAAATAAATTATTTCTTGGCGAAGCTAACAATTTTACAATTTCATATTGAGCATACGATGTATCTTGGAACTCATCTACTTCAATATAGTGGAAACGTTGTTGTAATTGGGTAAGCAAAGGAGCGTTATTTTCTAACATATAATATGTTTCTAATAAGATGTCATCGAAATCAATATAATTATATCGTTGTTTCACTTCTTCAAAACGCTCGTATACTTTTTTAAATTCTTGTTCAACGGGTGTTTTTGCTTTTACATCTTTCGGACGATTTAATTTGTTTTTCTCAAGTGAAATCATCGCGAGCATCGTTTCAGCATCATAATCGTCTTTTAAACGCAATTCTTTTAAAATTTTCTTTATCATAATTTGTTTATGTTTTTCGTTTGCTAAAATTTGCTGATTATATCCTTGACTACGAAGCAATTTTAAAAAGACAGAGTGGAATGTACCGGCAACAACGTAGCTACTTGCCGCATGATTCATACCCGGTAAATTCGCTACACGATTTCGGATTTCTTCAGCCGCTTTTTGTGTAAATGTAAGTAATAAAATATTTCGCGGATGAACTTGTTTTACATTTACTAAATAACCGACGCGAGTTGTTAAAACAGATGTTTTCCCGCTTCCAGCACCAGCCAGTGTAAGAACAGGGCCTTCTGTCGTTCGTACAGCCTCTAATTGTTTTTCGTTTAAAAATACATTTTGCTGTTCGAGAGCGCGGAAATACGCCGCATCTGCATCTTCTTCCATAATTAAATGGGTAGATGTTTTCGGAATATGATATGTTGCACGTGGAATATCAGCGTGCGTTAATGATTTTTGTGAAAATTTTTCTTGTGTCATATATTCACCTTCAAAACTATAGCATCAACATTTAACTTTAGCGGAAGAAAAAGAAAATAGCAATGTAAAAAACAGGAGGGGATACCTCCTGTTTTCAAATTACAATTCTTTTATCATAACGATGTGAGGAATATTTGCTTCCATAAATACATCAGAATTCGTTACATATCCAAGTTTCTTATAGAAATCTTCTGCATGTGTTTGAGCATGCAGCTTCAATTTTGGTAGCGAGTTTTCCTTCGCATATGCTTCAAGTGCATTCATAACAATTTTTCCGATGCCTTTTTTTCGATGGGAAGCTAGTACGCAAATGCGTTCCATTTTTCCTATTCCATCAATGGTGCGAAAACGCCCAGCACCAACGGGAACATCATTATCATATATAACGACGTGTATGGAAGTTTCTTCAAACTCATCATACTCTTCTTCGGCAGAAACTTGCTGTTCCTTCACAAATACTTGCTTACGTACAGAGAATGCATCTCTTAGTTGTTCGTCCGTTTGTACGATCTGTGCATGCAAATTAGTTGTTCCCCTTTCCAAGGCGGAATGTTTCGTGTACAGTCCATGTTCCGTTTTCTAATTGATATAGAAGGTGGAAGCGGTCAATTGGTTGTTCGTAATAGAAATCTTTCATACGTAATCGACCTAGTACATCAGCATGCTCTGCATCTGATAAGCCTTGTCCAATTGTTAAATGAGGTACAAAAGCGTATTCGCGTTCTTGTGTAAAGAATCCGCTATGCATTTCCTCATTTAAGAAAGTAAGTTCAGGTGTTTTTTCTACTTTAAAATAAATAACATTATTAACAGGTGCGAATGAACCAACTTTTCCAACATGAAGGGTGAAAGGGTTCGTTTTACTTGCGATTGTATGTAACTCGTTTACAATCGATTCTAATTGTTCATCTTGCGTCTCAAAGGGTGTTTTCAATGTAATATGTGGCGGAACTAATGCGTAGTGCGGATCATAACGTTTACGCAATCCGTTCGCTTTATCTTGAATCATTTTAGATGGAAAAATTACAATGCCTAATTTCATGTTCCAATTCCTCCCTTTGTAAGTCTAGTTAGATTTTGAGAAAATAACTCTCTTAATCTATTATATCAAATTATTCTGAATACTGCTCTCTATTATTTCATTGATAGCATATGAGAGAAAGCTTTCGGTAAATCAGTTTGCCAATATTTCCACGTATGATTACCTTCAAACTCCTCGTAATGCGTGATGAAATTTCTATCTGTCAGAAGCGTATTAAGCTCACGGTTCGGCCCTACGAAATCAGATACTTGTCCATCCGTGCGCTTTACAGCTGTTTCTTCTGTCCCAATAACGTGATAAAGCTCTAGCGCCTCCGGATTTTTGAAGTCTTTTGCTAAGTTCATTACTGTTTCATCCACAAATGGTGATTGCATAACGACTTTACCGAATGTATGCGGATACATAAGTGCAGTCATAAAGGAAACTGTTCCGCCAAGAGAATCTCCAATTAGCACGCGACCTTTTCCCATTTGGTACGTTGGATAATTTTCATCGATATATGGCGCAAGTTCATGAGCAAGGAAACGAATATAAGCAGCGTTTTTTACTTCGTTTGGGAAATATTTTTCTTTACGATCGTGGACATTTTTATAGGGAATACCGACAATAATTGTACGGTCAATTTCTTCAGTTTCACGAAGGCGCTCAATTACACGGTGTGCTTTCCCAAGCTGAAAATAATCTCTGCCATCTTGTGCAATGACAACTGTATGTTTGTGCAGCGGTGTGTAATTTACCGGTAAGTAAACGAGAAGTGTAACATCTTCTTGAAGTGATGCACTATAAAATGAAATTTCTTCAATTCTCCCAATTGTTTGATTCATGTAGATCCCCCTAAATAAAAATTTACTGTAATAATTGTAAGAGCGACGCTTGTAGTGAAAAAGAAAGAAATATTCACTAATAGGTGCTTTCGTTTCTATTTTACCATAATGGTACGAAGAATCTAAAAAATTAGTATTTAAGTTAGGAAAGAAAACGGATATAATGAAGTGGGATTTTTGACAGGTGAGAGGGGAGACGGAATTTGAAACAAGAAAGATCAATCGCACTACCATTAGCCATTTCCATTATAGCCATTTCATTCGCAGCAGTTTTTGTAAAGATGTCCTCAGCACCATCTTCCATATTAAGTATGTATCGATTATGGATTATCGTACTTCTTATGCTGCCTATCGTTTGGAAAAAACGGGAAGAGTTTAGTAAGATTCAAATAAAAGATTGGGGATTTTTAATTGGATCTGGTTTCTTTTTAGCACTTCATTTTCTTTTATGGTTTGAATCTTTAAAGCATACAACAGTTGCGAGTTCGACGATTATTTTAGCGCTTCAACCAATCGTATCTTTAGTTGGAGGTTTTTTCTTATTTAAAGAAAGAACAACATACTCAGCCATTGCGACAATGGGAATTGCGATATTAGGTGTAGTGTGTATTGGTTGGGGAGATTTAGGACTAAGTAAACAAGCAATTTATGGAGATATATTATCCTTTTTAAGTGTAATAGCAGTTGTCGGTTATTTATTTATCGGGCAAACGACAGTAAAGAAAGTATCACACTGGATTTACAGCTTTACAGTCTTTGCATTCGCAGGTATTTTTATGGGAATTTATAATATAGTATTGCAAGTGCCTTTTACAGGTTATACAAAGTGGGATTGGACCGTCTTTCTTTTACTTGCGGTCGTGCCGACAGTGTCACACGTCATTAATAATTGGTTATTAAACTACGTAAATGCAACAACAATTTCGATGAGTATTTTAGGGGAACCAGTTGGAGCATCTATACTAGCGTTCTTCTTACTTGGGGAAAGATTAAATGCAATGCAAATGATCGGTAGCATACTCGTATTGTTTGGTGTATCTGTTTTCTTATTGCAGCAACAAAAAAGAACAGCAAAAAATGTCGTAAACGAGCCTGTTTATACACAGGAATTATAATGTTAAGAGAGAAAAGAGAAGTTGTGATACTTCTCTTTTTGTTTTATAGAAATACGGGCGGCGTAGAAGGGGGAGGGAAATGGAGTTTCTATCAAAAAAAGATGCATGGTTATATCCGATTTTTTTCGTTGTCATGGGAGCGTGTTTTGCTCCCATATTTGCAGGAAGAGAATATTTTCTTTTATTTTTCACAATCCCATTAGCCATAGTATTTATTTGGAGTTGGTTTTCAACAAAATATATTGTCGGAGAAGAAACAATTACTATTAGATCCGGTTTCGTGAAAAAGCGCATATTGATACGAGATATAAAACAAATTTCAAATACGAAAAATCCAATAGCAGCCTATGCATTGTCACTTGATCGACTTGAAATTATTTATGGATCACATCAAACAGAAATTATTTCTCCTAAAGATAAAGAGAAATTTATCAATCTCGTTACAAGTAAAAATCCACACATTGAAATAAAGTAAAAGAGTGGCTTCATAGCCACTCTTTTACTTTGGGTTTGTCATATAAGGTTGTACATGAATGTTACATAGGTCCCTGAACTTACCTTCAGCAGTTGTAACAATTACGACTGCTCTACCTGCACTTTTTCCAGTAATCGTTACTGTATCACCTTTTGGATACAGTGTGATAACATCAGCATTCATATTCGTCCAAATAAGTTCGTTATTGGTTGCTTGTACTGGCAAAACAGTGGCGGACAACTCAGTGCTTTGGCCAGTTCTTATTTTCAACTTATTTTTTTCCATATGAACACCGATGACTGAAATAACAGAAGGAGCGATTGAAATTTTAGGTGGATTAGGTTGTATGTTCAAACAAGACGCAGAAGTATTGGTGATAGGTGAAAATTTTCGTGTTTGTTGTTGCTGGAAAGCTGCTAACATGTTGGAGTCCCCTTTCTGTATAAGTGCTGATAGTATTACTATAAAGGAGTAGTGTTACGTTTAATTTAATGAAACATAAAGAAATTGTTAAATTCGAGCAGAAGATTGTCGAACATTGATAAATTGCAAATTTAATTAGTTCTTTACCAATCGGGCAGTTATTTCCCACCTAGCTCCTTCGTATTCGCCGAATTTTGAGGTGTGAGTCTTATTGCCAACAAATAGCGGGATAAAAAGAAAGCTCTGCTATCATAACAGCAGAGCTTTTCCTTTATAGATTATCACTATGTTGTTTTTCGAAATTCTCAAATTGCTCTTCAATTTCTTTTGAAGGCTGTGTTAGTAAACTAACAATTACGATTACTAGTAAACTAATAGTGAAACCAGGAATCATTTCATATAAGAATTCTTTTAAGAATTTGAATTGAGTCCAAATAATGACTGTAGCGGCACCAGAAATCATACCAGCAAGTGCGCCCCACTTCGTCATACGTTTCCAGTATAAGCTTAATAAAATAGCAGGTCCGAATGAAGAGCCAAATCCAGCCCAAGCGTATCCAACAAGAGCTAAAATCGTATCATTTTGTTTAAACGCTAATGCACATCCAACTAATGCAATAACAAGTACAGCCATACGGCCGACAAATACAAGCTCTTTATCAGAAGCAGAACGTTTAAAGAAAGTACGATATAAGTCTTCAGTTATGGCACTAGAAGTAACGAGTAACTGAGATGAGATTGTACTCATAATTGCTGCTAAAATAGCGGCTAATAAAAATCCAGTAATAAGCGGGTGGAATAAAATTTTTCCCAGTTCCAGGAAAATTGTCTCTGGATTGGATAGCTTTAATCCTTTGTCTGAGTAGTATGCAATACCGATAAGACCAGTAAACATAGCTCCAACAACAGAGAAAATCATCCAGCTCATACCAATTCGTCTTGCACTTTTAATTTCTTTTACAGAAGAAATTGCCATAAATCGTACGATAATATGTGGTTGTCCAACATAACCAAGGCCCCATGCGAATAATGAAATAATACCTAATACAGAAGTGCCTTTAAAAATGTCTAATAATGTTGGATCAATTGATTTAATTGTGCTAAATGCTGGACCAAGCCCATTTACATTCATAATTGTAACAGTAGGAACAAGAATAAGAGCAATTACCATAATGATTCCCTGCACGAAGTCTGTCCAACTTACTGCCAAGAAACCACCAAATAACGTGTAAGCGACAACAACGCCTGCAACAATGAATAATCCAACATGGTAGTTCATACCAAATGAATTTTCAAATAATACAGCGCCTGAAACTAATCCTGAAGCTACATAAAAAGTAAAGAAAATCATAATAACAAGTCCAGATACTAAGCGTAGCATATGGGATTTGTCTTGGAATCGGTGTTCCAAAAATTCTGGGATAGTAATAGAGTTGTTTGCAATTTCTGAGTAGGTACGTAAGCGAGGAGCGACATATAGCCAGTTTGCGTATGCGCCTAGTGTTAGGCCGATCGCAATCCAACTACTACTTAATCCAACGCTAAACATTGCACCGGGTAAGCCCATTAAAAGCCAACCACTCATATCGGATGCTCCAGCACTTAATGCCGTTACTGCGGGGCCTAGTGTACGCCCGCCAAGCATATAATCTGTTAAGTTGGACGTTCGTTTATAGGCAAAATAGCCAATTACTAACATCCCGAGCATGTAAATAGAGATAGAAGTTAAAGTTAACATCTGCGTACTCATGTAGTTCCCCTTCCTTTTGTCATGTCTTTTGATGCGTTATGCATATTTATAATCTATCATGATTATTCTGAAAAATCCATATAGAAATATGAATTTTCAGAAATGTAAGCGTTTTTCGATGTCATTTTACTTTTTTAATATATAATATTCATACAAAAAACCTTATTTTTAATAGAGTATTTATTATATTTACATAAAAAGAGGTTGTTTTGTCAATATAATATTGAAAGGAGAGAAAAATAAAATTTTTTAAAAAGTATTGACTTGTGAAAAAAGTTAGGTCTATAATGAGTGCAACTTAAAAAAATGCAAGCGTTGATGAAGAAGAGTACACATGATGAACATGTCAGAGAGCTGATGGTTGGTGCGAATCAGTATGGAATTGATGTGGAATGGGCTTCGGAGCTTCCAAACCGAAACGAAAGAAGTAGGCTTTGGCGACATGATCTCATCGATACAAGAGACACGTATTGTTTTTGATACGGTAAAGTGCGTTACGTTCGTAACGAATTAAGGTGGCACCACGGGAGTACCCGTCCTTTCTATAGGATGAGTACTCCCTTTTTGTGTATAAAAAATTAAATAAATGAAATCGTTTAAGTAAGAAGAGTACGTATATTGGAGACGTTACAGAGAGCCGGGGATAGGTGGGAGCCCGGTGCGGTGTCATATACGGAATGGGCTTACGAGAGGTATGCTGAACAATTATTTTCAGTAGGCAACCCGGGTTCCGCCGTTACAAGGATAAGGTATAAATTTTGTACCTGAACAAAGCGGGATGCTTTTGCATCCAACACGAGGTGGTACCGCGGTATATTTATCGTCCTCTACATATTTTCGATATGTAGAGGACTTTTTTATTTTTCAGGGCGAGGTGAAGGACATGATGACGAAAGAAGAATTTATAAAACAAAAAAGAGAGAGAAAGACATTTTTAGTAATCACTGAAGAAGAAGGAGATAGCATTACGCCAATTTCTTTATATAGACGTATGAAAGGTAAAAAGAAATTTTTATTAGAAAGCTCACAGCTTCATCAAGATAAAGGGCGCTATTCTTACTTAGGTTGTAATCCATATAGTGAAGTGAAAAGTGCTGGTACAGAAGTGGAACGAACTATTTACGGCAGGTCAGAAAAGTTGCAAAGTAACGTACTTCAAGTGTTAGAAGAAGTGATTGCGTCAGCTCAAGTAGATAGTCCATTTCCATTTTGCGGTGGAGCAGTTGGTTATATTGGCTATGACGTCATTCGGCAATATGAAAACATTGGAGCAGATTTATATGATCCATTGAATATTCCAGAAGTACACCTTTTAATATATCGTGAGTTTATCGTTTACGATCATTTACGCCAAAAGTTGTCGTTTGTATATGTATGCAGGGAAGATGATTCAGCAGATTACGAAGAAGTATATGAAAGGTTGCAAATATACAAAGAAGAAGTGCTACAGGGAGAAGAAGCTGAAGTAACCGAAATAAGATCAACACTATCATTCACTTCTTCTATAACGGAAAAAGAATTTTGCGCGATGGTAGAAACGGCGAAAGAACATATTGGGGCCGGGGATATATTTCAAGTTGTATTATCTCAGCGTTTGCAAAGCGAATGTATTGGAGATCCATTCGCGTTATATCGAAAACTTCGAATTGCCAATCCATCACCATATATGTTTTATATCGATTTTCAAGATTATGTTGTACTCGGTTCTTCGCCAGAAAGTTTGTTATCGGTAAGGGAGGATAAAGTAATGACGAATCCAATTGCCGGTACGAGACCGAGAGGGAAAACGAAGGAGGAAGATACGGAGATTGAAAAAGAACTGTTAGAAAATGAGAAAGAGCGAGCGGAGCATATGATGCTTGTAGATCTTGGGCGAAATGATATTGGTAGGGTGAGTGAAATCGGCTCAGTTACGATAGATAAATATATGAAAGTAGAAAAATATTCTCACGTTATGCACATTGTATCTGAAGTTTACGGAACATTACGAAAACGAATGAGCGGATTTGATGCATTAGCGTATTGCTTACCAGCGGGGACGGTATCAGGTGCTCCGAAAATTAGGGCGATGGAAATTATAAATGAGCTAGAGAATGAAAAAAGAAATGTGTACGCCGGTGCAGTTGGATACGTTAGTTTTTCAGGGAATCTTGATATGGCGCTCGCCATTCGAACAATGGTTGTAAAGGATGAAAAAGCATACGTTCAGGCAGGAGCGGGTATCGTTTACGATTCAGATCCAGTAGCTGAATATGAAGAAACATTAAATAAAGCGAGAGCGCTATTGGAGGTAATGAAATGATTGTACTGATCGATAATTATGATTCATTCACATATAACTTGTATCAACTATTAGGCGAATACGAAGAAGAGATTGTTGTCGTAAGAAATGATCAAATAACGATAGAACAATTAGAAGAAATGAACCCAAAAGGAATTGTGCTTTCGCCAGGACCAGGAAAACCAGAGGATGCTGGCATTTGTATTGAAGTGATTCATCATTTTTATAAGAACGTTCCCATGTTAGGTATTTGCCTTGGTCATCAAGCAATTATATCAGCGTTTGGAGGAGAGATTGTAAGAGCAGAGCGCATTAAACACGGAAAAACATCGCGTGTGAAACATAACGGAACGTCAATTTTTTCGTATGTGACGCAGCCGCTAACAGCGATGCGCTACCATTCTCTTGTTGCAGCACAAACGAGCTTGCCACAGTGTTTTGACATATTAGCGACAGCGATGGACGATGGAGAAATAATGGCAGTTCGTCACAATTATTATCCGCTCTTCGGATTACAGTTTCATCCGGAATCAATCGCGACAGAAGAAGGCGGAAAGTTAATACGTGCCTTTTTAGGCGAAGTGAAAGAGGAGGAAAGAGTATGAATAACTATCTTCGTAAATTGGTGGAGGGACAACATTTAACAGAAGAGGAAATGTATAAAGCGGGGATTCTTTTATTAAATGAAAACATATTGGAAAGTGAAATTGCAGCTTTCTTAGTCTTACTGAAAGCGAAAGGTGAAACGGCAGAAGAAATATACGGTCTCGTTCGAGCTCTTCGCGAAAAGGCATTACCGTTTTCGAATCATATACAAGGCGCGATGGACAATTGCGGGACAGGTGGTGACGGTGCCCAAACGTTTAATATTAGCACAACATCAGCATTTGTACTGGCAGGAGCTGACGTAAAGGTTGCAAAACATGGTAATCGTGCTGTTTCTAGTAAAACAGGAAGTGCAGATTTATTAGAAGAACTCGGTGTAAATATTAGTAGTACGCCAAACGAAATTGATTATTTATTAGAGCATGTCGGAATCGCATTTTTATTCGCACCAGCGATGCATCCAGCATTAAAGCGCATTATGAAAATAAGAAAAGAATTAAACGTTCCGACGATCTTTAACTTAATTGGACCGTTAACGAATCCGGTGAATTTAGAAACACAATTTGTCGGCATTTATAAACGAGATATGTTACTACCAGTTGCGCAAGTACTACAGAAACTAGGAAGAAAACAAGCACTTGTCGTAAACGGAAGTGGGTTTTTAGATGAAGCATCATTGCAAGGAGAAAATCATGTTGTCATTTTAAAAGATAATGAAATAGTAGAAACGAGTATTGAACCTGAGAAATATGGATTCTCAATAGTGAAAAACGAAGAGATTAGAGGAGGGAATTCGAAAGAAAATGCAAAGATTACGCTCGGAGTATTAAGCGGAGAGAAGAGTGTTTACCGTGATACTGTTTTATTCAATGCAGGGCTTGCTCTTTTCGCAAATGGAAAAGCAAAGACGATTGAAGAAGGAATAACACTCGCAGCACATAGCATTGACTCTGGAAAAGCATTAGCGAAACTAAACTTATTAATTGCAGCAAGTAACGAAAAATTAGAAAGGGTGAATTAAAGTGGGGACGATTTTAGACAAAATTGTAGATCAAAAGAAAAAGGAAGTTGCGGCATTATATGAAACATATACACCAGTAAAAGAAAAAAGAAAAACGCGCTCACTTGTAAAGGCTCTAGAGCAATTTACTGTCATTGCAGAAGTAAAGCGAGCATCACCATCAAAAGGAGATATTAATTTACATGTTGATGTACGAAAACAAGTGAAGGCATATGAAGAATGCGGCGCTGGTGCAGTTTCTGTTTTAACAGACGGTCAATTTTTTAAAGGATCATTTTATGATTTACAAACGGCAAGAGAAGAAAGTAGCATTCCGCTTTTATGTAAAGATTTCATAATCGATAAGATTCAAATTGATAGAGCGTATGAAGCTGGTGCAGATATTATTTTACTAATCGTAGCGGCGTTAACGAAAGAGAAATTAAAAGAGTTGTATAGCTACTTACTAGAAAAAGGATTAGAAGCGATTGTTGAAGTTCATGATGAACAGGAATTAGAAATTGCAATCCAATTAAATCCGCACGTTATTGGTATTAACAACCGTAATTTAAAAACATTCGAAGTCGATTTAAGTCAAACAGAAAAGCTTGGAAAACGATTAAATGAGGAGAAATTACTTTGGATTAGTGAGAGTGGGGTTCATTCAAAAGAAGACATGATCCGCGTTAAACGAGCTGGGGCAAAAGGTGTACTAGTTGGAGAAGCGCTTATGACATCGTCTTCTATTCATACCTTTTTTGAAGATTGTAAGGTGAACATATGAAAGTGAAAATTTGCGGGATCACTGATATGGAAACAGCAAAACGTGCTTGCGAATACGGAGCTGATGCAATCGGATTTGTTTTTGCAGAAAGTAAGCGGAAAATTACTCCAGGGCTAGCGAAAGAAATCATTCAGGAACTTCCAGCCAACGTGTTAAAAATCGGTGTTTTCGTAAATGAATCAGTAGAAGTAATCCAGATAATTGCAGATGAATGCGGGTTAACACATGTACAACTACATGGGGATGAAGATAATCATCAGATTAGAAGATTGAATATTCCGTCTATAAAAGCACTCGGAGTAACTTCAGAGGCCGATATGAGAAATGCTCAAGCATATGAAACGGATTATATATTGTTTGATAGTCCGAAAGAAAAGTTTCACGGAGGAAATGGAAAGACATTTTCTTGGGAGTTACTTGCGCATATGCCAAAAGAATTACGAGAGAAAACGATATTAGCTGGTGGATTAAACACTCTTAATATAGAAGAAGCAATTCGAACTGTTCGGCCATATATGGTCGATGTGAGCAGCGGAGTAGAGACAGAAGGAAAGAAAGATGTAGAGAAAATAAAACAATTTATTATAAAAGCGAAGGAGTGTTCTAAATGAACTACGCATATCCAGATGAAAAAGGTCACTACGGTATATACGGAGGACGATACGTTCCAGAAACGTTAATGCAATCTGTATTAGAACTAGAAGAAGCATATAAAGAGGCAATGGAAGATGAAGAGTTTCAAAAGGAATTAAATCATTATTTAAAAACGTATGTCGGAAGAGAAACACCGCTTTATTTCGCTGAGAATATGACGGGGTATTGCGGAGGTGCAAAGATTTATTTAAAACGTGAAGATTTGAACCATACAGGAGCTCATAAAATTAACAATACAATTGGTCAGGCACTTCTTGCGGTGCGAATGGGAAAGAAAAAAGTTGTCGCTGAAACAGGAGCTGGACAACACGGAGTCGCAACAGCTACTGTATGTGCCCTTCTCGGTTTAGAATGCGTCATTTTTATGGGAGAAGAAGATGTAAGACGTCAAAAATTAAATGTGTTCCGAATGGAATTACTCGGAGCGAAAGTAGAAAGTGTAGCAGCAGGTAGCGGTACATTAAAAGATGCGGTAAACGAGGCGCTTCGCTACTGGGTTTCACATGTGCATGATACGCACTACATTATGGGATCTGTTCTCGGACCACATCCATTCCCGCAAATTGTTCGTGATTTCCAAAGTGTAATTGGGAAAGAAACAAAAAAACAATATGAAGCATTAGAAGGAAAGTTACCAGAAGCAGTCGTTGCTTGTATTGGTGGTGGTAGTAATGCGATGGGAATGTTTTATCCGTTCGTACACGATAAAGAAGTTGCTCTTTACGGCGTAGAAGCAGCAGGGAAAGGAGTTCATACAGAAAAGCATGCAGCTACTTTAACGAAAGGAAGCGTTGGCGTTCTCCACGGATCGATGATGTATCTTCTGCAAAATGAAGAAGGACAAATTCAAGAAGCTCACTCTATTTCGGCGGGACTTGATTACCCTGGTGTTGGGCCAGAACATAGCTTGCTAAAAGATATTGGCCGCGTTTCTTATCATTCCATTACTGATGATGAAGCGTTAGAAGCATTTCAATTATTAACGAAAAAAGAAGGAATTATCCCGGCGTTAGAAAGCTCGCATGCTGTCGCGTACGCTTTAAAATTAGCGCCGCAAATGAAGAAAGACGAAGGGCTTGTCATTTGTTTATCTGGCCGCGGTGATAAAGATGTAGAGAGTATAAAACGTTATATGGAAGAGGTGTAAACAATGGGAGTAGAAAAAATGAAAGCAGCATTTGAAAATGGCAAGAAAGCATTTATTCCGTACGTAATGGGCGGAGATGGTGGCCTTGAAAAATTAAAAGAAAGAATTCGTTTTCTAGACGAAGCGGGAGCAAGCATCGTTGAAATCGGCATCCCGTTTTCAGATCCAGTCGCAGACGGCCCGACGATTCAAAGAGCAGGGAAACGAGCGCTAGATAGCGGTGTAACAGTAAAAGGCATTTTTCAAGCATTAATAGAGGTAAGGAAAGAAGTGCAAATTCCGTTTGTACTCATGACATATTTAAATCCAGTACTTGCATTCGGGAAAGAACGATTTATCGAGAACTGTATGGAAGCAGGGGTAGACGGTATTATCGTTCCGGATTTACCGTATGAAGAACAAGACATTATTGCACCGCTTCTCCGAACTGCAAATATCGCTTTAATCCCACTCGTTACCGTTACGAGCCCAATTGAGCGAATCGAGAAAATTACGAGTGAATCAGGAGGGTTCGTCTACGCTGTTACAGTAGCAGGCGTAACAGGCGTACGTCAAAACTTTAAAGAGGAGATTCATAGTTACTTAGAAAAAGTAAAATCACATACGCATTTACCGGTAGTGGCAGGGTTCGGTATTTCAACAAAGGAACATGTAGAAGAAATGATTACAATATGTGACGGGGTTGTCGTTGGAAGTAAAATTATTGAACTGTTAGAAAATGAAAAACGAGAAGAAATATGTGAATTCATACAGGCAACAAAACAAAAAGAAGAGGCATAAGTCTCTTCTTTTTGTTTTCTGTAATAAATGTTAAAATATACAGAAAATACATATAATTTAGAGGGTGAGAAAGCATGCTAAGACGTAAACTACTATATCTTCTCTTAACTGTACCACTATACGCTTGGCTCATTAGCATGACGAAAATAGAATTGATGGCTCTATTTTTAGGATATGTATTCATCTTTTCCAACTTAAATCGCATTCAAGAGCAATCTATTTTAGAAATATGTATATTTTCGATTAGTATAGAATTATTTAGTATCGTTTCGATTGTATTGTTAAATGAATTATTCCGATGGATCCACTCATTTGAATTCATGAAATTTGGGAATGTTGTATTGCAAGTCATATGTGCTTATATTGTGTTTGTTGTGTTAGACAAAATAATTGGGCAGCAGACGGTTTTTGAGAATAATAGATAAATTGTTGTGTACTCAAAAAAGGAGCCTATGTTATTAAGATATTTTATTTTGATATGATTTTTAAAACTGAATTTGGATTTTTTATATACATAGGATTTACTATTATAGCTGCAATGCAGATTGACAATAAATTTGTTTTCCATACGTGAAAACAAATTTTGTAAGCAAAAATTCCGTTAATTTTTAAGTGATTGTTTATCATTTAAAATAATTAATTGGAAGATTGTTTTTCAACAACTTATATAGGCATAGAAAAAATTGTGATTATAGGAGGAAAACATTGAAAAAATTAATTGCTTTTTTATTAATTTTTATTCCCATTTTAGGAAGCTGCTCAAAAGAATACAGTGTTTTTTCTGGAGAAAGTCAACATTGGGCAGGAAGATATTCAGTAAACATTGATGGGAATGAAGAACATGGGAATTATGATTTTCATTATAAGAATGGTGATAAAGATACAAAATTTGAGAATTTAGAAATTAGTATTAGCAGTAAATTTGAACAGACTTCTAAAAAGGTAGAGATTCATAAGGGGGCAACTATTTTTTTATCATCTAATTGTCAGGGATGTATGGCAACTGATAAAAAGGAGAGTATAAAAGTTACCATTAAATGGAATGGTAAGAATGAAGAAACGTTCTTGTTGAAATCAAAAAAATAAAATGTTCCAAGTACTATAGAGGGACTGAAAAAGTAATTAATTAAAAAAACAAGAATTTTTATCAAAAGTCTCTTTTTTCTTATAAAATGGGCTTTTTCGGTACCCTTATACTATAACACCTAACTTTTTCATGAATAGCTGTAGTAATAAATTATTCAATTGTGTTTTTATAGGGACGTTGCAACCAACTTACAAACTCTTCTAGTCTCATACGTTTGAGATCTTTCCTAGTTTCTTGTATATATATAAGAAATATTACTTTAATGCATAACAGTATGTTTTCTATGTGTTCCTACTGGCCTCTGTATAATCCAAATACTTAATGCATTATCGCAAAAATACCTTCTTTATCTACCCATATGTACCTTTTCCCATATTCTGGTATTAACTCTTATACACAAATCTTCCTTCCTGAAATTTTTGTACTCGGTCAACTGACCTCAATAACCCTTTTGCTGTGAGTTACTTCTTTGTCTCAAAAACTAATATATGTTCTTTTAACAGGGGATACATAATAAATAATCTCTTTCATTATAATATGTTTAATCACTCGTCTTCTTTTGTGAATCTGTTATATAATAGTTGAAAATTGTATTTTAAACGAAATGAGATGATAACATGGCCATATTTTTGGCACTTATCCCAATTATGATGATTTTCATTTGCTTATTTTTATTGAAACAAACGTCATTAAGATCCTCGTTAATTTCTTATGCGGTATGTGTTGGAATCGTTTTACTCTCGCCAACGTTTCAATTAGGGATAAGTGAAACTGTGCACGCAACGATTAAAGGATGGTTAATTTGTTTTATTGTCGGGTACGTTTTATTTTTCGGTATTTTTTTATTTCACCTCATGAACAAAATGGGGTACATCGACCAAGTAGCGCGTTTTTTAGAAGAAGTGACGCAAGATCGTTTATTACAAATGCTTCTTATGTGTTTTGGTATTTGCCCACTAATTGAATCGGTAAGTGGATTCGGAATTGGTTTTATGGTTGCAGCACCTATTTTTCTTTCATTAGGTTATAAACCGTTCCAAGCTGTACTGCTCTCGTTTATCGGCTTACTAGCTAGTTCATGGGGGGCAATGGCAACTGGTACGATTATCGGTTCGCAACTTATCAATATGCCGCTTACAACACTCGGTACAAATACAGCGCTATTAAGTATCCCGATGTTTGCTTATTTCGTCATTCTTTCTTTACACGTTGTTGGCGGCTGGCAGGCGGTTATTGAAAAGTGGAAGGAAGGATTCAGTTTCTTTCTATTATTTTCTCTCGGAATCTATCTTTCTAACGCATACGTAAGTGTTGAACTAGCAGGTATACTAAGTTCTATCATTACGATTACATTTGGCTTTCTTATCATTAAATTAAAAGGAAAAAGTGGGCAAAATCTTATAACAGAGCATGCGGCTGCAACGGAGAGAGAAGTATCTATTATAAAAATTATTAGCCCTTATATATTTCTAACAGTTTGTATTTTACTTTCTCGCCTCGTTCCAGCATTACATGATTTGTTCAGATCATATGCGGTTCTTGATTTGAAATCATACTCTTACAAACTAGAGTTACTATATTCACCAGGATTTTGGCTCGGTATGACTTGCTTATTTACTATTATTTTCTTCCGCATCCCGTCTAATATTATTAAACAATCACTCTCACAAACGATCAAACAATGGATTCCTTTTGCGATTACGACGACAATGTTTATCGCCATTTCAGAATTAATGGGTGCATCTGGCATGCATTCATTACTTGCAAAAACGGCTGGTGAAACATTTGGAACATTTTTCGTTTTCGTTGCTCCGTTTATCGGTGGTATCGGTGGCTTTTTAACAGGTAGTAATGCAGGCTCAAATGCGATGTTCATAAAACTACAAATGCAAACGGCGCAAAATGTAGCACTCCCGTGGCAATACGTCACAACATTGCAAAACACCGCATCATCAGTAGCGACGATCGCTTGCCCGTCACGGATTACACTAGGTGCGTATTTATGTAACATTCCGTATCGTGAAAATGAACTATTAAAGAAGACGACGTTAATGATTTTTGGTGCGGTGTTGCTTATAGTGGTAGAGGTTGTTGTTTGGTATATGTTGAGAAATTAAAAATCCTCCTGACATAGGAGGATTTTTGTTATGAGTGGATAATGTTTTAAACATGAATAGCTTCTATTAAATGAATAGGAGATGAAATGTATGCCCCTAAAAAACTACGGCGTGTTAAAAGGTACAGTTATACAATCTAAAATCGGAAAAGGGAAAACTCCTCATTATCAAGTTCATTTACAAGGTGAAGCAGAAGTAGATTATCGTATTGCAATTAACGTAAAGTCGCAAAGTTATCCGTCAGAAGTTTTATATTTTGCAAGCGACAATATTCGGTCAGAAGCGATTCATATTTTACCAACATTACCATTTGGTTTTACAGAAATAAAAAACAATGAACCGAAAGTAGCTTTAGACTACGTAAGAGGTAATTTATTTGATTCCAAGCAAATGATTCCTTTACCTGCTGAAAAAGCAGGAGTGGATAATGATTTAAATGAAAAAATAGAACGTTATATAAAACAAGCAATAGAAGAAAAAGCAATTATTTACGCGTTCGGTGAAAGATGGGGACCAGAAGAAAATACACCCGATTCTTACTTTCATTTCGAACCAGGAAACGGGATACATGATATTCACATGAATCAAGGGAATGTAGAAAAATGGAAAGGTGATAATGGTATATGGCAAGACGGAGGAATACTCATTCACTTTGAAAAGGAAGAAAAATGGATCGGTATATTCCTTGCCTTCCAGTCACAGTCATGGTGTACCGATGAAGAGGGACATGCTCGTGTGCCGGTTGAGCATTGTGATTATAAGAGGAATAATTGAGAAGAAGAGGGCGTTCAAAAAGAACGCCCTCCTCTTATTTTATAAAACCCAAAACTAACAAGTGTAGAAATACAAGAGAACAGCAGTGCTACACTAGAAAACGCAATGAGGTACATATTATACTTCATCACTTTTCCAATTAGTTGGTTGCTATCATACTGAAACAATCCCGCTATGATGTTGAATAAAAATAACACGATAAACATGACGATAACACCGTCTATTGATCCTTGAATATCTGGTTTGCTTAAAGCGATATGTGCAGAAATACAAATGGCGATAAATAAAAATAGCCAAAAGGAAGGATTCAATACATTATTTATTGTAAATAAACTTTTCAATAATACGAACGTCGACAAGAGCATGTTTTGAACCATTTCTACATTAATAGAAGTAGAAGTGATTGTTTTTTCGAGAGTTGTATGAAATAAAAAATATGAATTTGGTACGAAATAGCGCATTAAAAGGATTAGTGCGGTAATACCAGAAATAATAGGCCCGATGCCGATAAAGAAGTTTCCAATTCGTTGATATACACTTTTATGATTGTATTGATGTTGTACGTAGCCTAAAGCGCCCTGGCTTGTATCTGTTGGGAAAAACTGCGTTGCTACAATTTTATGACGAAATAGTACGCACATAATGGCATGTCCAAGTTCATGAATAGGAACACCAATCCAAGCAGTCAAAAGGAATCCTTTTCTTCCAAATGCTCTCGACCAATACATCCGTGTTAGTGATTCTAAATAGCCTAATAGAAATCCGATTACAATGATAACGCCAATTAAAGAAAATAATTGGATTACGCTTGTAAGGAGTATTTGAAAAATTGAGTTTACCAATTCCATTGTTTTTCATCCAATCTGTTAAAAATATTATTTATTCTGTTTCATAATAGCATTTTTTTTCAAGATTGCTAGCACATATATTTTCTTTCAGAAGGAGGATTTCAGAATCTTTTTCTTGTAGTCATGTTTTATGTACAAAGTCATATATTGAATTTGTAACACCCTATACGGTATCTGCTTAAGGGGGGAATGCGAGAATGAAATGTCTGGCGTGTCATACAGAAAATAGAGCAGAGGCAAAGTTTTGCGGGAATTGTGGACATTCGTTAACGGAGGAAGCCGTAGCGAGTGAAGGTGAGCAACAGGAACGTGTAGCTTTAGCAAAGAAAACTCGAACAAATGAAACGGTAGAGCAAGCGAAGCGATTTGCGAGTGGATATTTTCAGTTTTTTAAACATGCTTTCAAAGCACCGACAGCGATTATGAAAAGCGGCAAGATTGAAGTACGAAATGGAATTGTAAGTCTTGTTCTTATTTGTTTTTTAGGAGCATGTATTTTTTATAGAATGATGAGCACAGCAGCTGCTGTTACGAGAACATTTGCACCAGATATAACGACTCCTAATTTCTTTTGGGACTCTATAACTGTCTTTTTATTTTTACTAATTTTAACTTTATTTGTCGGATTTATTATTTTTGTAAGTGGAAAGATGATGAAATCTTCATTTTCATTTCTTGAAGTATTCGGTGTGTGGGGAACGATAGCGACGCCAGCTATTGCTATATTAGTTCTTTCTTTTCTGTTTAGCTTTTTATTAATCTTTTTCTTACCAATCTTATTAGGGCTGGCTACAACGTATATGTCAATTAGTATAATTGTCGCTATAGTAAAGCTAGATAACGGCGGATTAGACCTTATTTATACACTTCTTATCGCAAATGTTTTAATTGGAATTGCAACATTCATTGTACTGTGGTCTTACATTAGCACGATAATTCAAACCTTTACACAGGGATTCACTGGCTTCTAACGAAAAGGTGGATGAATGTATGTACAAAGTGTGGCACTCATTTTGAAGACGGTGTTCAATTTTGTCAAAACCTCAGTATATATATAATGGCTTCATCTTTCCTGATATTGATATCCGAAAATTAACGAGTGGGGACTTAACATACTTATCGAAAGAACAATTGAAAATAGAGAGAAACGAAATATACGCAAGGCATGGACATATTTTTCAAAGCAGTCTTGGTATAGAGAAAACAAGTATTATACAGGAGAGCTAACGGATATTGAATCTTATAATGTTGAACTCATTAAATCAAGAGAATAAACACGATAAAAAGGTACAGTACATAACTGTACCTTTTTATCGTTATTTATCTGAACCAGGATCCCTTGAGAAAAAGATGTGAAAGAGAAATGTGACTTTACTGGATCCTCCTGATGTACTAGCTTGTATATGTGATAAAGGACCAGACGTTAGGGCTGCCTCGGAATGGGGTGGGACGACTATTTTGAGCGCATGATCTGATTCTGGTGAAGCAATAACAGTAATTGTATCATCAGAGAAGTTTATAATTTTAACAGAACCGACTGGAAAGATGGACTTGCCAGCATGTGATGCTGAAGCGAATTGGGTAACTTTCCAAATATCTTGCGCAAATGTATCATCGTTAGATAACCAAGCACGAGCGCTATATATTGTTGCATTAATGGAAAATTCTTGGTCAAGTGAGACGGCGGGTTTCGGTTCTTTTGGTTCTTGCGGTTCATCTGGAAGCTGGGCGAGAAGGCCGGCGCACATGTATGTTTCACCTACTTTCAATTGTTACTGTTATAGCATATTAAACATGTTGTTTATAAGGCACGACGGTTACCTATTTAGGCATAGGTTTGTGCACTAAATTTGAAGATGAAATTCTCTTTCTTTACAATAGAAGTAGGTGTTATTTCTATAAAATATGGAAAACGTAAAGAGTATGTAAAAAAGAAGGAGTGGTAAAGTGAACTATGTCATTATTGGCGGAGATGCAGCTGGTATGAGTGCAGCGATGCAAATTGTTAGAAACGATGAAAATGCAAATGTTGTGACGTTAGAAAAAGGTGAAATTTATTCGTACGCGCAGTGTGGGTTACCGTATGTCATTAGTGGTGCTATCGCTTCAACGGAAAAGTTAATCGCGCGTAATGTAAAGACGTTTCGTGATAAATACGGGATTGATGCAAAAGTACGACATGAAGTAACGAAAGTAGATACGGAAAAGAAAATTGTGTACGCAGAGCATACGAAGACGAAAGATGTCTTTGAATTTCCGTACGATCGTTTATTAATTGCGACTGGCGTGCGTCCTGTTATGCCAGAATGGGAAGGTCGAGATTTACAAGGTGTTCATCTTTTAAAAACAATTCCGGATGCTGAGCGCATATTAAAAACGCTAGAAACGAATAAAGTTGAAGATGTAACCATTATTGGCGGCGGTGCAATTGGACTTGAGATGGCAGAAACTTTCGTCGAACTTGGTAAGAAAGTAAGAATGATTGAGAGAAATGATCATATCGGTACAATTTACGATGCAGATATGGCGGAATATATACATAAAGAAGCAGATAAACATCATATTGAAATTTTAACGAATGAAAATGTAAAAGCGTTTAAAGGGAATGAACGAGTAGAAGCAGTTGAAACGGATAAAGGTACGTATAAAGCGGATCTTGTTCTAGTATCTGTCGGAGTGAAGCCGAATACTGATTTTCTTAAAGGAACGAATATACGTACAAATCATAAAGGGGCAATCGAGGTAAATGCATATATGCAAACGAATGTGCAAGACGTATATGCAGCTGGTGATTGTGCGACACATTATCACGTTATAAAAGAAATTCATGATCATATTCCAATTGGAACAACTGCAAATAAACAAGGGCGGCTTGCTGGACTGAATATGCTGGATAAACGAAGAGCTTTTAAAGGAACGTTGGGTACAGGCATTATTAAATTTATGAATTTGACGCTCGCAAGAACAGGCTTAAATGAAAAGGAAGCAAAAGGATTACATATCCCGTATAAAACAGTCAAAGTAGATTCGACAAATATGGCGGGCTATTATCCAAATGCGAAACCACTTTACTTGAAATTACTATACCGTTCTGACACGAAACAATTATTAGGCGGACAAGTAATTGGAGAAGAAGGTGTAGATAAACGGATTGATGTGATCGCAATGGCACTCTTCAATAAAATGAGCATTCACGATTTAGAAGATGTCGACTTAAGTTATGCACCACCATATAACAGCGTTTGGGATCCAATTCAGCAAGCGGCAAGACGAGCGGAATAGCACTTTTTAAGTGCTATTTTTTTCGTTAAAGGGTAATCATCATTTTTGTCGAATGAAGAGGGTTGGGAAATAGTTACATATAGGGAAGGGGATTATTAAAAATGTTTGTAACACTTCAAACTGTTCAAGAATCAGAAAAAGAAATATTGCGTAATTTATATGCACTATATCTGCATGACCTCTCTAAGTTCACACCCAATATAACAATTGAAGCAAATGGATTTTTTGAATACGAAGATTTACATATGTTTTGGGGAAATGATGGAATCACTCCGTATTTTATTAAAAGTGATAATGAGATTGTAGGATTTTTATTAATACTGGAACGTCCATTTTTGAAGAAGGAAAACGATTTTGGTATAAATGACATTTTCATATTGAATCAATACAAGGGGAAAGGAATCGGTAAACAAGTTATTAAGAATGTACTAAAAGAGAAACGAGGGCAATATTTCGTTATCGAACTTGTGAAAAATGTACCAGCTGTTTCTTTTTGGAAGAAAGTATATAGGGAGCTAAACATCGAATTTGATGAGAAAATACAGTTAATCGACGATGAAGAATGCCTCGTGCAAACGTTTAAAATACAATGAGATTGGTGCTCCTAGTATATTACTTTGAAATTTAACTTTATTTTGAATATACCGTTCACCCTTGAAAACATAGTACGTATCGCTTATATTGTCATATAGTATTTAGTTTTTAAACAAAGCAATGAACGAACCAGGGGGCACAGTATGGCAATTAACATGAAAACAATCGAAGAATGGATTGCTGAATCAAACGCAAGACAGGAAGAAGACTTTGGACACGTTATTGAAGAGATGAAAGAAGTATGCGTTGGACTTGATAACGCGACATTAATTTATACGAAAAACGTATTTTGTTTCGGTAAGAAAGTAGAAGTATTTTTCTTCTTCCAAGACCATGTCGTGATCGGACAAGAAAAAGACGAATATGTTGAAATTGAAAAATTAAAGTATGATGCTATTACACATAGTAACTTAAAAACAAACGATAAAAATACAACGTTAGAATTAAAGTTTGCTAACGGACAATCTATCAATTTAGATAGTTTAAATGATAACTACGGTACGAAAAACTGGTTATTTGCGAGACAAATAAAGAGTATTTTTAAATTAATCTAGTAAAAAAAGCAGACCTCAAAGGGTCTGTTTTTTTACTTGGCTCCTATTACACAAAGGCATCCTCTTTCTTCATAACATTTCACGCTTGTAAATCCTGTTTTATAAAATAGGTTTACTAATTCTTCATTCGTTTTGCATTTCTCCATATGATATTGAATTTTGAAAGTTTCAGCCACTAATAAAAAGGATCCTTTCGGTTGCAAGACGCGAAATACTTCTTTTATATCTTGTTCCACATCAGGCCAGAAGTAGTGTGTTTGAAAAGCGGTAATGAGATCGAAGAAGTTTGTATGATAGGGAATAGAAGAAACGCTTGCTTGTTGAACAATGACTTTTTGTTTTTGAACATCCTTTATATTCGTCTGTATCGAATTTTTTACAGCTTGATAGGAGTAATCAATCCCGTATATTTTTCCAAGTGGAGTTCGTTTTGAAAGAGTGTGTATCGTTTTACCGCCGCCACAACCGATATCTAATATAATTGCCTCTTTCTTTATATATACTTTTTGTAATGCCCAATTGGTTAGTCTCGTATGTGCACTGTTCATAATACAAAGCATGGAAGAACCAATTGTCCCCCGAGGATTTTTTGCTTGCTGGATTAATCGTTGTAAAATGCTCAAGTTAAACTCTCCTTTTATGTAAGAATATATACTCACTTCTCTTTTTATTAAGTAAGTCCTTTAAAAAAAGCACGCCGATGAGCGGCGTGCTTCTAAATACGCAAATCCCCTTTTAACCAATTCCGCGCCCGATAAGCTCCAACAGGAATTTGAATAAGTGACGTTTCATTCCCAGCATCTATTCCGTACAACTGATCACATGAATTTGTATCAAAACTAAGTAAAGGATGCCCGCCCATCCCCATTGCGGTCGCTGCAAAAACGAGTTTGTGAACGAGTATACCTGCCTCCATTTGATGAATACGGTACCCTCTATAGCCTAATGCATTTGTATAGTAATCTTTCTTTCCGACTACATGTAAGCAAAGTGGTACTTGAAAAAGGTTTACGTTATCCATCGTCATACTAGATTGAAGGGGATAACGAAGGTCCCCATATCGAAGTGATTGTATGGAATGTGTTTTACTGTTATAAGTGTAAGCGCCGTTTTCTATATCTTTTACATTATAGAAACATCCATATAATGAGACGCGCACATTTTCATTTACATACTGACCATCAATGTCATTGTAATAAGGGAAGGAGAGGCTCGCTTCTTGTAGTAAAGTAGCGAGCTCGGCTGCATCCCATTTTGTTAAAATAAAGTCAGCATCAGGGGAATACCGTTTTCGGCAAAGTTGTAAGAAATCATAAGATAAACGCTCTACTTTCGGCAGTTGTACAGCGTGCACATGATGTTGATAGTGCTCTTCATGAGCTAGTGTTTGGAACTGTGCTGTCGATTCGATCATAGAAGCTGCATTTATTTTTGTTATCATCGGATACTCATTTACATGTTTTGAGCGAACGAAATGTTCATGTGCTAAAGGCGGAATTTGTTGTAATAGCTCATGAGAAGTAATTGTTTTATGTTCACGGTAATCATTGTGAAACCAATTAGATTGCGGTTCTGTACTGAAAGGAACGACAGCATACACGCTTTCTTCTCCTTCTGACAGTCCGAGTAAATGATTGATTGCACGGTCTAGAAACTGAAAATATACACCATTTGTGTAACCAAATTGTTTGGCACATTCCAGTAATTGGCCGATGAGAACACCGCTATCTAACCCTTGAAGCCGATACGAAAAGTTATTGTATTTAAAGTAGTTTTTCCAAAACATAGTGGATACGAATGCAGCACCAAAACAAGATTGTATGTTACAACGATTGCCAAGTGCTTCTGTAAGGTAAGAATCGAAATTTCCTTCGCGAAGTAAAATAAGTCGGTGATGCGCGGCGTCGTAATGGTAAATGCCGTCTGGATAATCGTCAATTTTTAAATATATATACAATTCATTTGGATATAAAGCGCCGCCGGAAGGGATAGATCTTCGAAATAAAATTTTCTCGCTATTTAGCTGACATAACTGGGTTAAACCAAATGAACACCAAAGGTAATGACCAATCTCTTTCAAAGTAGGTGTAGTAGAAGAGTTAGGTAAAGAGAATGGGATTTCTAAAGAGAGAGGAATGATAGGTACATTTCGATATAGTTTATAAGGAAGCGGTGCATCTTCCCAGTCCACTTCATGATTCGGCATAATTTCTTCTATAGAAAAATGGAGATGATGTAAAAAAGTATCCAGCTGCATAGAATCCCTCCTTTACTATGGAAACGGATGCGGATGTGGATTTAATTGTTCATTCGTTAAAGGCTCAGCGGTATATCCAAGCGTCATCGGTACAGTATACACTCTATCCAGTCCTGTAATCCGAGTGAGATGGTGACCGAACGTCATCGGTAGCATGCCTGGAATAATGACTTTTACACAATGCAATCCGTTTTTTTCTATAAGAGGCACTGTTTGATCTACAACGATTACGTCAAGTCCAGATTGCTGCAGGCGGTTTAAAAGTTGATTAAGATCGGATGTTAAATCTAGATCAACTGATTGTAATCCGTTCATTTCTTGGAACGTTTGCACCGGGGCATCCCCGCGTAAAAGAAAGTGAAGACGTTCTTCTGCTTCTTTCAATCCGTACAGCATACTATGGTCTTCCATTTTATTTACGAGATACGGGTCTTGTAAGCAATTTTCGTAGTGCTCTCTTTTTTGTTCGAGTTCATCGTCTGTTATAAGTAACATGCCTGCTATTTCATGGATGGCACTCTTTAAAGCACGGACTGGGTCCAAATGAGAGCCTCCAGCACAAACAACGTTCATTCCATTTTCACGCGTATTTTTCGCGATTACCCATAAGCTTGGGATGCCGTGTTCCATCGTTGCGTTAAAAGCATGCAATTCATAACCGGTAATCGTGTACAGCCGCTGAATCATTAATTGTAATTCCGTATCATTTGCTGAACTAAGATCAAGGCGGGGAAGAGGTAATTCGGCATACCAAGTGAGCAAAAAGGCGTCACGCTCTACAACTTCTAAAATACCGTGAAAAATTGCTTCTTCTAAACTACCACCAATGGCACATCCATTTGATGTTTCATATACGTAAGCATCTCGATGACCGAGGCTATAATAAGCGATTGATTCAGGAACTAAAATTGGACGGTTTTGTGACAATGAATATCCCCATACCCAGTTTTGTTCATAGTCAGGGTCAAACGGTTTAAATGGAAAACCATCACGATTATAGTGTTCATTTGTATGTACACCGAGCGTAAGGGGATTTAGTGCATGATCCTCTACATCATGAAAACTAGCATGCACATTTGTCTTTTTCCCTCGAGGTGACATACCACAATATCGCTCTAAACCTTCTAAAATAGCAGTTGCTTCACTTATTGCAAATGAAAGAGTTCGGCCTGCAACCCCTTCATTTCCAAACATTAATGGCATGTTTATAATAACGTCAGCAAATGGTAATAAAGAATGCTGCATTTTTCCGTTCAACATACCGACTCGGTAATCTAAATAGTCCTTCGTTAAAAATGTGTTTAGTTCATGAATGGAACGACAGCGATATGTTGCATCACTTGTTTTTAAGCTCGGTTGTAATGAAATCGCTGCTGCATCTGCCGTGTCATCAGGCAAATTACTACATACAGGACAGAGGGGATCTGGAAGAAAAGAATGCCGCGTACATTGCAGTGTTTGTAAGTTTAGTAAAATGAGTTCATTTTCTAAAGAAGAATGAGTATGAGTTAATATTTTCTCTGTTTCTGCGCAAATAAGATGGCACATTTGCAGAATGCCATTTTGGGTGGCACGTACATCACGCCTTGTTACGTTTTCTTCTTTTACCGCATATTTTCGTTGTAGCTCCCACATCTCTTTTTGATCAAATCCAGCGATAAAGCGTCGTCCATCGGCACAATGAGTACATCCTGCTGCAAGAGGATGAATATAAGGACCGATAATACCTTCACCAAATGAAGTAAAACCACGTAGCCACGGAATATGATTTGAACGGAAAATTAGCTCAGCGTCATGATGAATAGTAGAAGGAGAGCCGTCGTGTAATACGAGAGCGAGATCGATATTTTCAGGGAGTTCGTCTGCAATTGTATGTTGGCGAACGATGGAATATTGTTTGCATAATCGATCATGTACATAGTCTGCAAGAATGCCATCCCCTATAAGTAATATATTTTGAGTCATAGACCGTCCTCCTTTGCAATTAATACCCCGTACACACCATCTAAGTTTTCTTTCAAAAATGATTCAATCGCTAAATCAAACACGAATGGATAAAAATGATGTTCTTCTAAATGTTGCAGGGCAAGCTGTACAGATTGCGTACTTGGAATTTCTTCTTCTGCTTGTATTTCTAACCTAAAAGAATCCGTGTCATATAAAATAATAGAGGATTCCGGCAAGATATTAGCTCTGTAAGGAGTTTCTTCATTTTGAATATGAAGAAGCGATAGTTGTAGTGCGTTTCGTAACGCTAACGTCATATTAATATTAGATGCACCGTACCATCGATCATGTATACCAACCCAAACGACTGGAAAGCTGAGAATCTCTTCACCCATTGCGATTTTAGGTGTTTCATGAATGGTAGCGAGGGCATCGTAATAAAATCTACAATGTTTATCATAAATGTCCGTTAAGTCGACCGTCGTAATTTCTTCTAGCATATGTGCTTGTCGTTCATACAATTTGTGATTTAAATGTTGTTGTAGTGCCCGGTATACACCCTCTGTCATCGTTTCTCCAGCGCCAATACCGATATCGTTATGTTCAGGGATAAGGCGGTGCATAATTTCTGTTACATAGGTTTCAATTCCTGTTAAACCAGCTTCTCGGCGCGCTTCGTTATGAGTCAAACCAGCGCAAGTCATAAGAGGAAGGAGGGAAGTTGGACCATCTGATAGCGGTGTAGCTACTTGAATATTGCATTGTGATAATGGTAATTGATATAAATCTTGTTCATCCCATACATGGAATATACCAGTTTCTTTAGAAGTTAATGAATCGAAAAAACGGAATAAATCAGTTGAGGTATGTTGGTTAGACCGATGCTCAAGTTGTTCAGAAAGGTTTTCTATCGTATCAATTGTAAAACTTTCATCAGTGGCGAGAGGATGTTTTATAAAAGGATGCCATGCTCCTTCGAGTGTTTCATAATTTAATAAAAAGAATTGAGGTTCTTTTTCTCGGTAAGAATCATTAGCAACGTGCTTAAATAATTCAAAAACGATTATAGTTGCTAGCATTGCAGATGTAATAGGAGAGAAGGCGGCTGATGAATTTTCATTTTGTAAAGTCGTTTCATGTAGCCGATGCCATGCGGATTCCCAGCATTCTTCACGATTAGCCATTACGACAGGACCAGCTATACCAAGTGTTGATAAACAAACGGCTGGTATGAAGTTCTTTCCTACTTCCTTGCAAATCGTGTGAGCTGCTCTTAGTCCTTCGATATCTCCATTTTGCGAAACGTATAAAATCCAGTCGAAAGGCTCGAACACTTCATGCAGGGGACGATCAATTGTTGTATCTATTTCTTGAACAAGTACAGCATCATCTACTTCATGCGCAAGTTCTACTAGCTCGTGAATACGGTCGTAATTCGTTTCTTCATAATCTGTCACAAGGTAATGAAAGGTAGGTAATCCGGATTCTAATAAAGAAGAAACTAAGGAAGTAAGCATATCTCCAGAGCCGATTATAAGTACATTTGCATTGCGGTACGTTTCGAATTTTAAAGCGCCTGAATGAGAATCTGCTTCTAGAAATTCAATTTGCGAAGCATATCTATCAAGTAATGCACTGTTTAATTCATGAGGTGCATCTTGACTTACATCACGGACAAACCCATTTGTATATAAAATCTCTCCAATTTCAAATACACGATTTTGATAGGGGAGAGGGAGACCATCCGTTATTTCTGCTAAAGAATAATTACCGTTAAACATTGGCATTAATTTTTCAATCCAGTTATAAATTCCGTCACCGTCCATACGAAATGAACTGGCGTTATTTCGAAAATAGACACCCCCGTTTGAGTCGGGGAGGAAGAAAGTATCTTTATTTGCTTTTAGTTTTGCATGTGCTGGAAGGTTACTCATTTTAATCCTCCTTACTTTTTAGGCATACATTATTACCTTATGTCATGCGATTTGTCCCGTATGAATGCAATAAAAAAAGCTGTAGAATGATATATTCTACAGCCTGTAATAGATTATGAATCCATCAACCTTCTAATAATAATGATTTTGGATCTTCAAGCATATCTTTAACAGCAACAAGGAAGCTAACTGCTTCTTTACCATCAACAATACGGTGATCGTAAGATAAAGCGATGTACATCATTGGGCGGTTTTCCATACGTTCGTTATCGATTGCAACTGGACGTACTTGGATTTTGTGCATTCCTAAAATACCAACTTGTGGGCTGTTTAGGATCGGTGTTGACATTAGAGAACCGAACACACCACCGTTTGTAATTGTAAATGTACCACCTTGTAGTTCTTTTAGTGAAAGTTTGTTATCACGTGCTTTTTTACCTAATTCACGAATTTCGCTTTCGATTTCAGCGAAGTTTAATTGGTTCGCATCGCGTACAACTGGAACAACTAATCCATCTGGAGCTGCTACTGCAATACCGATATCATAGAATTTTTTAATGATAAGCTCGTCGCCTTGAATTTCAGCATTTAATAATGGGAATTGTTTTAATGCTGCAACAACTGCTTTTGTGAAGAATGACATGAAACCAAGACGTACATCATGTTTTTTCTCGAAAGCATCTTTACGCTCTTTACGTAATTCCATGATTGCAGTCATATCAACTTCGTTAAATGTTGTTAACATTGCAGATGTTTGTTGAACTTCTACAAGACGTTTTGCAATTGTTTGACGGCGGCGGGACATTTTCACGCGCTCAACTGGTTTTTCGAATTCAGTTTTTGCAACTGGAGCAGGAGCTGGACTTTTTGGAGCAGCTGGTGCTTCTTTTGGTGCTGCAGCATGAGCTTGTACATCGTGTGGTCTCACACGTCCAAGTGGATCTGTGCTACGTACGTCGTTTAAGTCGATTCCTAATTCACGAGCCATTTTTCTAGCAGCTGGTGATGCGATAGGACGGTTTGTATTTGGTAAACCTTGTAAAGTTGCAGTTTGTTCAGCACTTGGTGCCGCAGCTTTTGGTGCTTCAGTTGTTTCTTGTTTTGGTTGCTCAGCCAACGGTGCAGGTGTACTTACTGCAACTGGTGCTCCGTTTGCGTCTAAAATTGCGATAGTTGCGCCAACTTCAACTGTATCCCCAGGTTCGCCTAGTAACTTCGATACAATACCTGAATCTTCTGCAATGATTTCTACATTGACTTTATCAGTTTCAAGCTCAACAACGCTGCCACCTTTCTCAACTTTGTCGCCTACGTTGATAAGCCATTGTGAGATAGTTCCTTCAGTAATAGATTCTGCAAGCTCAGGTACTTTAATTTCGATCATTTTAAATGTCCTCCCCTTATTTGCCTAACGGTGTGTTTTTTCTTCTTTTGTCTTCGGTAATCTCCATTTGTTAGCCTGACCTTGGGCAGAATATCTGCCCAAGGAACAAGCTAGAAATCTTCATTGTTACTTTTTAGTTGCTGAAAACTTCAATTTCTAGTTTATCTTGACGGAAGTTATACTTCACGTCTAAAGCGTGTGAAACAATTAGTTCTTGCTCAGCTTTGTGAGCGAATGGATCGCCGCCAGATGGGCTAGAGCTATCTGGGCGTCCAATATAACCTGTTTTCACTTTATCTCCAGCTAGTTCGAACAGAATTGGAGCCATGTAATGCCATGCGCCCATATTACGAGGCTCTTCTTGAACCCAAATAATTTCTTCTAAGTTTTTAAAGCGTTTAATAATAGATTGAACTTTCTCAGCAGGGAATGGGTACAACTGTTCAATACGAACGATATGAATTTCATCTAAGTTGTACTCATGCTTACCAGACTCGATTTCTGCTGCTAAGTCAATCGCCATTTTACCTGTACTTAAAACAAGACGTTTTACTTTGTTTGGTTTCATGCCAAGGTTTTCTTGTTCTAAAGCAGGTTGGAAACGTCCTTCGCTTAACTGACTAGCAGTTGAAAGCGTAAGTGGGTGACGTAATAAACTTTTCGGCGTCATCAATACTAATGGTCGAACAGCTTCTGTTCCTAAGATAGATGCTTGACGACGCAGGATATGGAAATATTGTGCCGCGCTCGTTAAGTTTGCAACTGTCCAGTTGTTCTCAGCAGCTAACTGTAAGAAACGTTCAGGACGCGCACTAGAGTGCTCTGGCCCTTGACCTTCATAACCGTGTGGTAATAGAAGAACTAAACCAGATTTTTGACCCCATTTTGCTCTTCCAGCTGAAACATATTGATCAAATAATGCTTGCGCAGTATTTGAGAAGTCACCATATTGCGCTTCCCACATAACAAGCGTTTCTGGAGCGAATACGTTATAACCATACTCGTAACCAACAACAGCAGCTTCTGATAATGGACTGTTATGAACAGAGAATGAAGCGTTGATGTTTGGTAAGCGATGTAATGGTGAATATGTTTCATTTGTATCCGTATCGTGTAATACGATGTGACGATGCGCGAATGTACCACGCTGTGAATCTTGACCAGTTAAACGAATTGGTGTACCTTCTTGTAAAATAGAAGCAAATGCTAATGATTCAGCAAGTGCCCATTCAATTTTACCGTTCTCTTCAAGAGCGTCTTTACGGCGCTCAAGAATTTTCTTCACTTTCGGATATACGTTAAAGCCTTCTGGCCAAGATAGCAGACCTTCATTAATTGCACGAAGTGAATCAAGCTCAACACCAGTATCAATTGACTGAATGCCCTTTGCAACGACATCTGGCACTTTAACGTGAATTGTTGCATCGCTCGTATCAGCTGGCGGTACTTGTGCATAGTCAGATTTTAATTGCTCTTGCGTAAACTGTGTAATTGTTTCAATTTCATCTGCATTTAGAACACCAGCAGCTTGTAATTGATCTGCATAAATTGCTCTTACAGTTGGGTGATTTTTAATCTTTTTGTACACTTGTGGTTGTGTAACTGCTGGATCATCCATTTCGTTATGACCGTAGCGGCGGTAACCAATTAAATCGATTAAGAAATCTTTTTTGAACAACATGCGATATTGAATCGCAAGATTAGCAGCAGCAAGACAAGCTTCCGGATCATCAGCATTGACGTGAACAATCGGAATATCGAAACCTTTTGCAAGGTCACTTGAATATTTCGTAGAACGAGAATCATAGCTATCAGTCGTAAAACCAACTGCATTGTTTGCGATAACATGAATTGTTCCGCCTGTTTGATATGCATTCAATCTGCTTAAGTTGAGTGTCTCAGATACAATACCTTGACCAGGGAATGCAGCATCACCGTGAACTAAAATTACGAATGATTTTGAAGTATCTTGTTCTGGAAGACCAGATTTTTTACGATTTTCTTGAGCCGCACGTGCGAAACCTTCTACAACAGGATTCACGAACTCAAGGTGACTTGGGTTATTTGCTAATGTAACGCGAGTACTAACTTCTTCGTTACTAACGACTTGTTCTCTACCTAAATGGTATTTTACGTCGCCAGTCCAACCAGAGTTTGCTACTGCGCCTTCTATTTTTGCATGTTTGAACTCAGCAAACATGTGACTATATGGTTTTTCTAATACGTGTGCAAGTACGCTTAGGCGACCGCGGTGAGCCATACCAATCATGACATCTTCTACGCCGTTTTTAGCACCTTCTAGCACAATTTCATCTAGAACGGGTACAAGCATATCAACGCCCTCGATAGAGAAACGCTTTTGCCCAACGAATGTTTTATGCAAGAATTGCTCGAAACCTTCAACAGCTGTTAAACGTTTTAAAAGAGCAGTTCGTTTTTGATTTGATAGTGGTTGACGCAATGAATTTGATTCCACCATTTGATGCAACCACGCGCGTTCTTCACTATCTTGTATATGAGAAAATTCATAAGCTAAAGTTTGTGTATACACTTCTTTTAATCTATGAATTACATCAAGTGCAGTGTGAATACCTTCTGGTGCATCTTGCCATACTGTTTTTGCTGGAATCGCTTTCAAATCAGCGTCGCTCAGTTCGTTCATTGCTTTCTCAAGAAGAGATTGTCCATTTGCAGCATCCTCCATCGGATTGATGTGAGCCAACGTATGCCCGAAAGAACGAATCTGTTCAACAAGCTGAACGACTTTAAGAATCTTTTCAATGTTACCTGTGTTTTGAGGAGAAAAATGTGTTGCTGTGTTGTCCCCTGTTACGACATCATCTTGAAACGAAGGAGCTCCAAAAATTTCAAAAAGCTCTTGTAATTCCGGATCAACAGAACCTGCTCCAGTTACGTAAAGATCATACTGCTCAATAACATAACCAAGGTTCGGACCGTGGAACTTGGCCCAAGGGTTTGTCGTTGTATTCTTCCTCGTCATTTGTTTAAACCTCCCAATGCATATAATCCTTTTTCCATACAAAAAGGTGCATTTTGCTCTTTTCAATAATTGATGAACCAATAATCAATGTAAATGTTTTTCTTTACTCTTATGTTATTACAATAATTTACATAATACCAAACACTATTACTTATCTGTTTTGTAAAAAAACATTCACAATAACTTATCACCCAAGTTAATCTTTCATGTTATAAAGTAATTTTACAGAAAAATAGGGGGGATATATTTGGTATACCTATACGAATAACTAAAATTGTTGCATGTAAATATAAGTATAATAGTTAGAATGTTTCGATAAAAATAAGTTCGAATTATGTATATTGAAATAATAAGCGCTTTCATTGATATTATACAACAATATAACGGAATATAGTATAAAAAATAAAAAATTATGAATTTAGCGTAAACTTTATTTAGATAGTGTTAAATATTGAAAGGAAAGTGAAGGATTTCTACAAAAAAAGTTGCTAAACATAAAAAATGCTTCATAAACAGTTAGTTTCTATAAATATGACGAAAAACACCGTAAAACCAATAACACATTTCGCCGAATAAAGGGATAAATGAAATATTTTAAAAGGATAAAACAAATATGGAGATATTAAATTTTAAAAAAAGAGAGGAGGAGATATAGTAACTGTTAGTTACAGTGTTCCGTATTTTGTTTCAAAATAGACGTGCTGAAATTAAAAAGTTTCTTCTATATAAATAGAACGAAAAATAAACAAAACAGATGTAAAGGAAACTTGACGTAAAGTTTCCTTTACGTATATCCTCGTTATAAGGAAGGAGGGAGAAATTTCCTTGGAAAATAAAATGGTCGAATACCGAAAAAAATTTGGACTATCTCAAGAAAAATTGGCTGAGAAACTTGGCGTTTCCAGACAAACCATCATTTCAATTGAAAAGGGAAAATACGATCCGTCACTTCCGTTAGCATTTGAAATCGCGAAAACATTTCAGACAACGATAGAACATGTATTTATTTATGAAGGAAAAGAAGGGGAGGAATAAAGATGAACTATTCACAAAAGTACTTCGTTATCATGGGAATTATTTTTCTATTCATGAGTGGATTTATGATATTAACAGGTATAATGACGCATTCCGCACCGCCAGAAGCAACTTATCCATTACTTGGTATGATGATTATGTGTTTTTGCTTAAGTTATTTACACCCACAATTTAAAGAAAAAGATGAGCGAATGAAACTTATTCGTTATAAAGGAATGTTCTTCAGCTTTTTTGCATTAACAGCGTATTATCTTCTTTTCTCTATCGGCTTAAACTTAAAAATACTTACACTATCTGCTACTGAACTATTGAACATACTAATGGCACTTACAATGAGTACAGTTTTTATCTCGTTTGTTGTTTTGGCAAAAAGATATTAAGATGGAAAAAAGAAAGGAAGATTAACATATGCAAATGATGTATGCTTTTGGCATTGGGCTTGTATTATTTTTAGCCGTATTCTTATTTATTCGGAAAGACGTGCAAGGCGGGACGTTAACGAAAAGAGGTTTTTATAAAATGATCGGCTGTTTAGTTGTTATGTTTATAGCGATTATCGTAATGATCGTTTTAATAAATCGGTCACTATAGAATATAAAAATGGAACCTTACATCAGTAAGGTTTTTCTTTTTTGTATAAAATCGGAAAATTCCCACGATATCCATTTACTGCATATAATGGATATTATATAATTTAATAAAATGATAGATAGGGAGAATAGTATATGAATAAAAAAACTATCTTCTTTTTATTAATATGTCTATTACTTGTAGCTAGTACTACTTATATAATATGTAACAAACGAGAACAAGTGCCACCTATGTTAGTATGGGAGGGGCAAGAATATTATGTTACGAATGAACCTGCCAAAGCAGAAGAAGTCGGGCAAAGGCTAGGAGAAGTAACAAAGAAAATTGAAACAAGTGAAAAACCTATTAAAAATAGTGAATCCAACATAGTACAGGAAAAAACAGAAGTATTCACAATGATAGAAGAAGAAAAAGGTCCCCACTCATCTTTAATCATAAAGGAGCCTGATGGTGAAGAATATAGAATTGTGAGGCCAATGTTAAAAGTATTATAAAGTGAAAAGGAGATTCCTATGCAGACAGTAACTTCATATCCATGGTCGTTAAGAAAAACGTTTGTCTTTTTCCTTTGTTTTATCCTTCCACCAATCGGTGCAATCTACATTGTAATGAATAGAGGGGCACTACAAAAGAGAGACTTCATTTTATACGTATTATTTGCTGCTATTAATATATCGCTTTGGTTGTCACTTATGATTTTTGATCGGGGCGTGTGGCTGGTGTCGGGGCATTATGTGCTTGGAGCAATTGTAATTGTTTTTTCGAATATAAATAAGAGATAACCTAGCAATTTTAAAGTTGCTGGGTTTTATTTTGCTATTTATAATGAAGAAACAAATTTTTAATAGAGAGTAGTGAGCGTTATGAGATGGAAAGAGGGAACGTTTGAGGAAATTGAAACGAATGACTCATCTATTGAGAAACTCATACATACATTCAAGGAACAAAACGTAAATGGCGGAGCGGTTATAAGCTGTTTTAAAGTACATAATGAAAATTTTTTCAAAGAAATACCACATTTGAAAGATGGATACGATCACTTCTTTAGAAGAATCTTCAACTCTTTAGATATAATGCATAACTTAGAAGAGTTAAAAATACATACGTCAGAAAAATATAAGTTTCATTTTGAAGAACATCTGGCAGTCATGCTTGATGGTAGCATTGCCGCGCAAATTTTGTGGGGCGGAGCATATGAAACATTTAAGGAACGACCAGTTATCGCAAAGCAATTAGCAGTCAATGTATGCCAATATATGTTCCAAGATCGATACGAAGATATTAAAGTTTTTGAAAGCTATCACCCTTGGACAGATTGGTTTTATGATGTTGCGTGGGATGTTACTTGGATGGTGTTGGATAGTAGGGAGCAGAAAATGTGGTTAGTTTGTGCTACTGATACGGATTGATAGATGGGAGAAGTTTTATGCCAATGGTCTTTGCTAGTGCTTTTAGCAAAGATAGAGGTGGTGACTAGAAAATCGTTGCAGATGATAACTTGAAAGAAGTATTGTTTGCCAATGCGAAGTCTTTGGAGAAGAGGTTTGGTGGGAAGTGATTGATTTAGATAAAAAAGAGAAGCCATATCACGTAGAAAGTTGATATGGTTTCTCTTTTTTTATGACCCCGGAGAGGCTCGAACTCACGACCTCCACCCTGTCAAGGTGGCGCTCTCCCTGCTGAGCTACGGGATCTTCAAAAATACTTATGTAATAGCATCTTTACTCATTATGTTAAAGCAATTATATATAATTAACTGAAATTTTACAATATTTTTATAGTAATCTTTTGAACAGGAAGAATTTGGAGTCAATTTAGTAGTGTATTAAGGAATATATAGGTAGGGAATGTAATGAAAAGTGGGTTAAAATAGAGCGGTTATATTATTTTTTTCGATACCAATCCAAAGGACCTTCATCACTCAAATGAACAAGAAAAGGGAATAAGAAGTGTAAAGGTAAGCTTAAAAGTTCTGGCATAGCATTTACGGTCTTCTTTGATAAATATTGCCTTCCGAAACAATACGGACAATCTTTTTCAAATGTTACGAGTATCGACCATACATCTTTTACTTTCCATTTCGTTTTACAATACGTACAGTGCGCCATGAAGTTCCTCCTCGGTTTTAGATATTTTCTAATATATTCCATTTCATTGTAATAAATTCAAGTGTATTTCGTGTGATAAAATGTGAGTTTTTTATAAAAAGATAATAAAGCTATTAAATTTTATCACACGAAACAAGCATACCCTCGTCCTAAATCCAGACCGGGAGTATGCTTGCTTAATTTTCAATATAGTGTACCGCATTGTATTCAACATATACCAATAAAGCTAAGGTTTATTCAATGATCGTGTCCGATTGGTGAGGGTTAATTATATGTCCAGCTGTTTACACATTGCCCAAATAACTTCGCGTTAAGTTTGGAAGAATAATTTTTCCATTCTTACTGTATTTATCGAATAACTCTGATAGGAGAAGAACAAAGCTTTTATACTCTTCGTCATTTTCTTTCGGAGCATAGGACGCTGATAAATTCCTTCCTAAAAAGCCTTCATAATCAAAAAGTAAATCATTTTGATATTCTTTAAACTCGTATTTTCCATCTTTAAAAAAGCTGTTAAACATTTCTGGAGTTTCATCTATTCCACCGCTAAAGCCTTTAAAGGTTGGACAGGTTTTCTGGCAAATTTCTGCGTTCTCTTTAATAAGTGGACTAGTTACATCTCTACTATTCCAAACAAGAGCAACGTTTGCTTTTTGTTTCAAAATTCGTTGGCATTCGATTTTGAAAGCTTCTTTATCAAACCAATGAAATGCTTGAGCAACAGTTACTAAATCCACACTATTTTCTTTTAAAGTGGTATTTTCGGCAGTTGCTTTTATTGATTGAAAATGAGGATATCGTTTTAACGAGTGCTCTGCCATTTTTCTCATGTCGTCATTTGGCTCAACGCCAATAACATGTAAACCACTTTCAAGCAGCTGGCAGCTAAATATCCCTGTACCTGAACCAATATCGGCCACAATTTGATTCTCATTTAATTCGTTAGCTGAAAGCAAATACTCAATATATTCATTGGGATAACTAGGTCGATATTTCGCATATATATCGGCCTTGTCAGTAAAATTTTCTGTTGTTTTCACCTTACTACCTTCTTTCCAGCAATATTATGTATAGAAATAGGAACCAAATAGTAATTTCCGCATCAATCTCTAAGTCTACAACGTAAAAGTTCATCTAAATGGAGCTACCTTAGTGCTCTTATTCAAATTATACTATTTTGCGTGATATCTTCCAAAAGACCATGATTTTTTATTCATCTAAATGGTTTAATTGTTGAATAATATGACCATTTGTATATGGAACGAGAGGTATGTAGGATAAGCGATTTCCATTTTCAATATCTAAATTGGCCAATATATCCTTTTTACAATTTACTTAAAATCATGTATAACAGAGATACAAGATTATTTTATAAATATTCAAAAGTAAAGGGAGAATTATCGTAATGGTAAGGAAAACGTTCAAGATGCGCGTATCTAAAAATAGAACGATTTCAATTAATGGCTCAATTCTTGATGTGGATGTTACACATGATGAGTTTTTGCAAGAGTTTGTTGAGTGGGTCGATTCTAAAGGTTGGTCGTTTATGGGGATGACCGATGAGATTACACCTGAGGAAGCTAGTCAAAATTTAATAGATTCATTGATTGATGAGAAGGATAAGAAAGAATAATTCTTTCTTATTTTTTATTGTATATTTATGTTCTTCATCGTAAAAGTATGATATAGTAAAAAACAGTGAATATTCTTCCAATTTAATGCAAATTACATATAGATTGGTAGATTCAATTTTTAAACTGTGAGAGTATAGTGAAAAGGGAGAGTCATATGGTAAATTTAAAGAAAATTTTGGCTTTTGTTACCGTTATTTGTTTATTTTTTTTGACACCTATGACGTTACGTGCTGAGACGAATATTGGAGTGAATCCAGAACAAGTGGCGCCACCACCTAAGGAAGGACCAAATGTTTTTAGTCAGTTTGCAACTACAATTGATGCGAAAACCGGAGATATTTTGTATGATAAAAACGCACATCACCGTGCATTTCCGGCTAGTATGACGAAAGTGTTAACGGCGATTTTACTTATGGAACATACGAAGCCAGAGGATCAATTTACATTTTCACAATTAGCATTAGATCAAGAGAAGAGTAATTATCAAATTGAGTTTCAACCTGGTGAGACGATTAATAGAAATACTGCACTTATGATTTTAATGGTGCTGAGTGCAAATGATGTGTCGTATGCGATTGCGGAGCGTATTGGCGGAAGTGTTGAGAATTTCGCTAATATGATGAATGAGAGAGCGAAGCAATTAGGCGCTACCGACAGTCATTTTGTAACACCAAACGGATTGCATGATCCGAATCATTATACTACGCCATATGATATGGCTATGATTACGAGAGGTGTGCAAAAGTATCCTGAAATTTTACAAGCGATGAATACGAAAAGAACGACAGTTACGACATCTAGGCAGACGGTGTCTATTTTTAATAAATCTACTTATTTTGAAAATCCATATAGTATTGGTGGTAAGACAGGTTTTACAAATGAAGCGCGCAATACACTCGTTTTATTAAATGAGAAGGATGGAAATCGTATTATAAATGTAGTAATGGCTTCTCAAAGACCTGAAATTTATGAAGATTTAAAGCAGATGGCGGACTATTCTTTCGGTCAATTTGTGAAGCAAACTGTACTGGATAAACATAGTTGGCATCAAAAGACAACGTATTTAAATAAAGATATTGATAGTGAGCTTGAAAAAAGTGCAGAACTAATGCTTAAGAAAGATGAAGGGAAAAATGTGAAGACGACGTTCCGGGCGGCTACATTAGATAAAGATTCTTTGTATCATAAAGGAATCCATCGCGGTGAGGTAGTTGGGGCAGTTGATATTACGAAAAATAATCAAACAATTGCGACGGTAAATGTTCTTTCAAAAGAAGATGTTACTTTTGCGATGCCTAAAAAAGATACGGCTACGCCTGAAGTAAAAGAATCAAATGTGAAAATAATAAGCATTGGGATAGGAGCTGCTGTACTATTTGGAGCTATTTTATTTGTAGTGCTACGCCGAAATACAACAGGAATGAAATCAGAAGAAAAATAAATTACTAATTAAAAGGCAGTTCAGCATGAACTGCCTTTTTTATTTTTAAAATAACTAATAATTGTAAATCTTCTTATTGCATTTTTAGTTTGTTCGTTATATTATTTAGTTGTGTTCTTGTTAAAGAACAAAAATGAATATTGCATACTTCAAATAATATAAAACAACGGAGAGGAAGAGAAACGATGAAATTAATTTGGAAGGTGATTAGCAACGTTATCTCATTTGTTTTATTTGCGTTGATGGTTTGCTTAGCTTTTGTAGTTATTTCTTCAAAAGCGAGTGGTGGTGATCCAACGGTAATGGGATATCAATTTAAGAGTGTTCTTTCAGGATCGATGGAGCCAACATTTTTAACAGGATCAATCATTGCGATAGAGCCGACGAAAGATGGTTCTAAATATCAAAAAGGTGATGTTATTACCTTTAAAGAGAAAGATGAAAAAATTATCACTCACCGTATTATCGGTGTGAAAGATATAAATGGAAAAGTAATGTATGAAACAAAAGGGGATAACAACAACGGCGCTGATTTAGAACCAGTACTTGCGGAGAATGTCATTGGAAAATACGCGGATATTACAGTTCCTTATGCAGGGTATGCATTAAATTATGCAAATTCAAAAGCGGGAGCTGCTTTACTTCTTATTATTCCAGGAGTCTTTTTATTAGGATATTCCGCTATTACTATTTTTGGTGCTATTCGTAGCATAGACGGAGAAAAGAAAGAGAAAAAAGTAGAACAATCTGTCTAGTTCATTTGGTTATACTTTCCGTTTAGGAAGTTGACAAATATATAAATCAAGGGGATATGGACATGACTTTAAAGAAAAAATTAGGAATGGGTATCGCATCAGCAGTATTAGGAGCAGCGTTAGTTGGCGGAGGAACGTTTGCGTTTTTCAGTGATAAAGAAGTGTCAAACAATACATTTGCGGCTGGTACGCTTGATTTAGCATTAAATCCATCAACAGTTGTTAATGTATCGAATTTAAAGCCTGGTGATACAGTCGAAAAAGAATTCAAATTAGAAAATAAAGGGACATTAGATATTAAAAAAGTACTACTAAAAACAGATTACAATGTAGAAGATGTGAAGAAAGATAATAAAGATGATTTTGGTAAACATATTAAAGTAACATTCTTAAAAAATGTAGACAAGCATGAAACAATCGTAAAGGAAACAACGCTAGATAAATTGAAGGGTGACACACTTACTGCGGTAAATAACGATTTAGCTGCTTGGTTCTGGGATGAAAAAGGTATTTCTGCAGGTAAGTCTGATAAATTCAAAGTGAAATTTGAGTTCGTTGATAATAAAAAAGATCAAAATGAATTCCAGGGGGATAAGCTACAATTAACTTGGACGTTTGATGCACAACAAGGTGAAGCTGAAGGAAAATAATAAGGACAAGAAAAAGAGACTATCAAAAATGATAGTCTCTTTTTTGCTAAAAGTGAAATATAAAAAGAAACATAATTTTTATATCATTTTGTAATTCACTTTATTATAATAAAGATATAGTTCTTGATAAAGAACAAGTTGTTCGATAGGAGAGATTAAAATGCTGAAGCAACCGCGTAAATTCAAAAAGATGCTTATATTGCCATGTTTGTGTTCTATTACTTTTTATTTAGGCTCTCAAATGATGACTTATACAGAAGCAGCTTTCGTTCATGAAACGAAAGTAGCGGCTACTATTTCTACAGCAAGTATTTTTCCAAAAACAGTTGATCAATTAATAGAACAAGCTAAGCAGCATAAGGAAGTTATTTTGCATGAGTACGAAGGGATGAAATCAAAATTAAATGTTAGATCCACTCAGGAATTAGAACAGGCGCTTGTTATATGGAAGCAAGGGCGTGAGAAGATAGCTACTGAGAGAGAATCGTTACAAAAAGTATATAAATCAATAGAAGAACCTTATAATCAAGTACAAGAAGAGTTAAAAGGAAATACAACTGAATCGAATAAGCAAGTATTCTCGTATGTGAATGCTGGCTTCCATATAGTAAAAGAAAACTGTGAGTATATTGATAAAGAAGTTAATTTACAAGTGATTGATAAACAAATTCAAGATTTTGAGAAGTTACTAGTAGATGAAACAGCAAAACAAGTGAGTGAGGCTGAGAAGCAAAAAGAACTAGAAGAGAAGAAACAAGAAGAAGCAAAAAAACTAGAAGAGAAAAAACAAGAGGAAGCGAAAAAACTAGAAGAGAAGAAACAAGAAGAAGCAAAAAAACTAGAAGAGAAGAAACAAGAGGAAGCGAAAAAGCTAGAAGAGAAGAAGAAACAAGAGGAAGCAAAAAATCAAGAAGAGAGTAAGAAACAAGAATAGCAAGTAAAATACAGCAACATATAGAGCGAATAGCGGTTATACAGCCGAATAGGTGAGAGAGCATTGCGACTCACCTATTCGGCTGTATCCTCTTTATTTTAACGATACATGTAAAAATCTAGAAGATAGGAGAAAACTAGTTGACAGTATGATAGTGAAGGAGAATAATTAGTTTAAATATTAATTCGCATTTTTTATTTCTCAATATTTTTTGGAAATTTCAGAATAATATTGAGAAATAAAAATAACTGAAAATATTAATAAATATTTGTTGTATTTATATAGGTTTGTTCGTTATAATGAACATAAGGTTTTTAAAAAAGAACAAATATTAGCTAATGCTAATATAGTTTTAGTTACATCTCTTATTTTAAATAAGAGATAGCAATAAAAATATAAAAAAACAGCTAGGGGGAATTGATTGTGAGTCTGAAAAAGAAATTAGGTATGGGAGTTGCATCAGCAGCATTGGGGTTATCTTTAATTGGTGGAGGAACATTCGCATACTTTAGCGATAAAGAAGTATCGAATAATACATTTGCGGCTGGGACGTTAGATCTTACATTAGACCCTACAACGCTTGTAGATATTAAAGATTTAAAACCAGGGGATTCTGTTAAGAAAGAGTTCTTATTAAAGAATAGCGGTTCATTAACAATTAAAGACGTTAAACTAGCGACAAAGTATACTGTGAAAGATGCAAAGGGCGATAATGCTGGTGAAGACTTTGGTAAGCACGTTAAAGTGAAATTCCTTTGGAACTGGGATAAACAAAGTGAGCCTGTATATGAAACAACTTTAGCAGACTTACAAAAAACTGATCCAGATCTTTTAGCTAAAGACATTTTTGCTCCTGAGTGGGGAGAAAAGGGTGGATTAGAAGCTGGTACAGAGGATTATTTATGGGTACAATTTGAATTTGTAGATGATGGAAAAGACCAAAATATCTTCCAAGGTGATTCATTGAATTTAGAATGGACGTTCAATGCTAACCAAGAAGCTGGAGAAGAAAAATAATAAAAAAGCGGGTATCCCCCGCTTTTTTTTATAAAGAAAAAAGAAGTGCCGATTGTAAGCACTTCTTTCTATTTATTATTTTTGATCTTGCTTCCATTTTGTAAATTCAAGAAATTCACGAAACTGTTCTTTGGAGACGCCGGAGTTCATTGCATCTTTAACGAGTTGTGTCCATTCGGAGTCTAAGTGATTTTCCTTTGTTGTTTCATCATGAAGTAGAGTATCAACTGGAATTTGTAGAACTGCTGCAATTTTTTCAAGAAACTGAATGGAAGGGTTTTTTTGTAAATTTCGTTCTATAGAACTAATGTAAGATTTAGCAACACCAGCTTTTTCGGCAAGTTCAGTTAATGAAATACCTTTTTGTAAACGCAGGCGTTTTATACGTTCTCCAATCATATTTGCGCACCTTTCTATCAATATGTCGTCGTCTTATGATGTCATTATTATAACATAAACTTCGCTAAAAAGAACAAACCTATTGAGCCTGGCTTGATGGTTTCATACGTTGGAAAAAATGTTCGATATCTTGCAGAGCGATACCAGCGTCTAGAGCTTCAAGTATTAAATCAATCCATTCTTGATCCAATGCGTCAGTCTTATCTTTGTACAAATGTAATTCCTCCCTAATTATCGGTCATAACTGCTGCTACAGAATACGTGATAATACAATCAGATTTTGTATTTATGTAGTGAATTATCAAATATTTTGTAGATAAAACAAAGATAAAATCCCCATTAAATTCCCTCTATGGCGATTATAAAGTTTCTGACAAATATTTTCAATATTTTCAGAAAACATTGTTGAATTGTGATATATTCGTATGCTAACTATGAAATTTTTACAAATATATTAAAAACATTACATAATATGACTAAATATTGAAAAAATATTGAATTTTTAATAAAATTCAATTTGTAATACATATTATTTATTAGGGGAGGAAATAAGGGATGAACAAGAAACCGTTCAAAGTTTTATCATCGATCGCTTTGACAGCTGTATTAGGTCTTTCATTCGGAGCAGGTGGTCAGTCTGCATATGCTGAAACGCCTGTTAATAAGACAGCTACGAGCCCAGTTGATGATCATTTAATTCCGGAAGAACGTTTAGCAGATGCTCTAAAAAAACGTGGGGTAATTGATTCGAAGGCTTCAGAGACAGAAACAAAGAAAGCTGTCGAAAAATACGTAGAGAACAAAAAGGGTGAAAATCCTGGGAAAGAAGTATCAAATGGGGACCCACTTACGAAAGAAGCATCGGACTTTTTAAAGAAAGTGAAAGATGCAAAAGCAGATACGAAAGAAAAGTTAGACAAACCAGCAACAGGCACACCAGCAGCGACAGGACCAGTTAAAGGTGGTCTAAATGGTAAAGTACCAACATCTCCGGCAAAGCAAAAAGCGTATAACGGTGATGTTCGTAAAGATAAAGTACTCGTTTTACTTGTAGAGTACGCTGACTTTAAACATAACAATATCGATAAAGAACCTGGTTATATGTATTCGGAAGACTTTAACAAAGAACATTATGAAAAAATGTTATTCGGTAATGAGCCATTCACATTAGATGACGGAAGTGAAATCGAAACGTTTAAACAATATTATGAAGAGCAATCTGGCGGTAGTTATACAGTAGACGGAACAGTTACAAAATGGTTAACAGTTCCTGGTAAAGCTGCTGATTACGGTGCAGATGCTGCGAGCGGTGGTCATGATAATAAAGGGCCAAAAGGACCTCGTGATTTAGTAAAAGATGCATTAAAAGCAGCTGTAGATAGCGGCATTGATTTATCAGAGTTTGACCAGTTCGATCAATACGATGTAAATGGTGATGGAAATCAAAATCAACCGGACGGTTTAATCGATCACTTAATGATTATTCATGCGGGTGTTGGACAAGAAGCAGGTGGTGGTAAATTAGGTGACGATGCAATCTGGTCACATCGCTGGACTGTTGGACCAAAGCCATTCCCAATTGAAGGCACGCAAGCAAAAGTTCCATATTGGGGCGGAAAGATTGCAGCATTTGACTACACAATTGAACCAGAAGATGGAGCGGTTGGTGTATTCGCACATGAATATGGTCATGATTTAGGCCTTCCGGATGAGTACGATACACAATATAGCGGTCAAGGTGAGCCAATTGAAGCTTGGTCTGTTATGAGTGGCGGAAGCTGGGCTGGTAAAATTGCAGGAACAACGCCAACAAGTTTCTCACCGCAAAATAAAGAGTTTTTCCAAAAAACAATCGGTGGTAACTGGGCAAATATCGTAGAAGTAGATTACGAGAAATTAAATAAAGGTATCGGTTTAGCGACATATTTAGACCAAAGTGTTACGAAATCTAACCGCCCAGGTATGATTCGTGTTAACTTACCTGATAAAGATGTAAAAACAATTGATCCTGCATTTGGAAAACAGTATTACTACAGCACAAAAGGTGACGATCTTCATACGAAGATGGAAACACCACTGTTCGATTTAACGAATGCAACGACTGCAAAATTTGATTTCAAATCATTATATGAAATCGAAGCAGAGTATGACTTCCTTGAAGTACATGCTGTAACAGAAGATGGTCAACAAACGTTAATTGAAAGACTTGGTGAGAAAGCTAATAGTGGAAATGCAGATTCGACAAATGGAAAATGGATTGACAAATCATATGACTTAAGCCAATTCAAAGGTAAGAAAGTAAAATTAACATTTGATTACATTACTGATGGTGGTTTAGCATTAAATGGATTTGCGCTTGATAATGCTTCATTAACAGTAGATGGTAAAGTAGTATTCTCTGATGATGCAGAAGGGACACCACAATTAAAATTAGACGGCTTCGTTGTATCTAACGGAACTGAGAAGAAAAAACATAACTATTATGTAGAGTGGAGAAACTATGCTGGTGCAGATAACGCATTGAAATTTGCACGCGGTCCAGTATTTAACACTGGTATGGTTGTATGGTATGCGGATTCAGCTTACACAGATAACTGGGTTGGCGTACATCCAGGACACGGTTTCCTTGGCGTAGTTGATTCTCACCCAGAAGCAATTGTAGGAACTTTAAATGGTAAACCGACAGTTAAGAGTAGTACACGATTCCAAATTGCTGATGCGGCGTTCTCATTCGACAAAACACCAGCTTGGAAAGTTGTATCTCCAACGCGTGGAACATTTACGTATGATGGCTTAGCGGGTGTACCGAAGTTTGATGATTCAAAAACATATATTAATCAACAGATTCCAGATGCAGGACGTATTTTACCGAACCTTGGCCTGAAGTTTGAAGTAGTAGGACAAGCTGATGATAATTCTGCAGGTGCTGTTCGTTTATATCGTTAATACAGTAAAACTACCGAGAGATTTTCTTTCGGTAGTTTTTTTGTGAGCAATGAATTTTATATACAAAAAGAAATTATATATAATGTAACTTTACGAATAGAAATTTATTATATATGAAGTCTATATAAATAATGAAAGAATTGGATAAAAATAGTGGGAGAAGGTGAATGAATGAGTGTTTCTTCTATTGTAAATAAACAAAAGGAATATTTTTATAATGGCCATACGAGAAGTGTAGAAGTGAGAAAGAATAATTTGAAGAAGCTTTATGAAGGCATTCAGCGTTTTGAAGAAGAAATATTTCAGGCGTTAAAATTAGATTTAAATAAGTCAGTTCATGAGTCATTTACAACGGAAGTGGGATATGTATTAAAAGAAATCTCTTTTCAATTGAAGCATATTTCATCGTGGAGTAAACCGAAGCGTGTTCGAACAGCACTTACTCATTTTGGATCAAAGGGGAAAGTAGTGCCTGAACCGTACGGTGTGACACTTATTATTGCACCGTGGAACTATCCGTTTCAATTAGCAATTGCACCGCTTGTAGGAGCTCTAGCAGCTGGAAATACAATCGTTTTAAAACCGTCGGAGTTAACGCCAAACGTTTCCAAAGTGATTACAAGGATGTTAGAGGATTTATTCCAAGAAGAGCTTGTAGCGGTAGTAGAAGGCGGCGTTGAAGAGAGTACAGCTTTGCTGAAAGAACCATTTGATTATATTTTCTTCACAGGTAGTGTGGGCGTTGGGAAAGTTGTCATGGAAGCAGCAGCAAAACAGTTGACGCCGCTTACGTTAGAACTTGGCGGGAAAAGTCCATGTATTGTACATAAAGATGCGAAAGTAGATGTAACGGCAAGAAGGATTGTGTGGGGAAAGTTTTTAAATGCAGGGCAAACGTGTGTAGCGCCTGATTATATGTATGTGCATGCTTCCGTGAAAGAACAGTTAATTGAAGCGTTGCGACATGAAATTGAGGAGCAGTATGGAAAAGAGCCACTGCACAATGATAATTATGTAAGAATTGTGAGTGAGCGTCATTTTGAACGTTTATGTACGTTTTTGAAAGATGGTAAAACTGTAATTGGCGGGAACCATAAAAAAGAGACTTTACATATAGAACCAACAGTGTTAACTAATGTTACATGGAAAAGTTCCGTTATGGAAGATGAAATTTTTGGTCCGATTTTACCAATCATAGAGTATGACAATATAGAAGATGTAATTGGCACAATCCAGCAACATCCGAAGCCGTTAGCGTTATATGTATTTTCTGAAGATAAAGAGGTACAAAAGAAAGTGACGAGTAATATTTCATATGGCGGAGGCTGTATTAATGATGTCGTCTATCATCTTGCAACGCCATATTTACCTTTTGGTGGCGTCGGAAGTAGTGGATTAGGGAGTTATCATGGGGAAGAAAGTTTTCGGACTTTTTCACATTATAAAAGCATTTTAGCCCAATCTACGGCATTCGATATGAAAATTCGCTACTCTTCTACAAAAAGTGCTTTAAAATTCATACGAAAGTTGTTAAAATGATGATGGTGTTTATCAGTAGGCGTAGCCGTATGATAAAAGCCCCTTCGCAATGGAAGGGGTTTTTCTGTTCGACATTATGTATCATGCGAAAATGAATCAAACATACTACATAAAGAATAGAAGTGAACGCTTGCTAAATAACCATTTTTGTTTGGATCGAAACAAAAAATAGTCTATAGAACATAAATATGTATTCATGAATATAAAAATTTAAATTTGAGGTAGATAGGACGGGAAAATGAAAAAGATTATTAAAGTTGAAGCAGTAGAAAAACATTTTGGAAATCAAGTGATTATCCCACCGCTTTCTTTAGATATTAAAGAAGGGGAATTTTTAACGATTTTAGGGCCGAGTGGTTGCGGGAAAACGACGTTACTTCGTATGATCGCAGGATTTGAAACTCCAACTAAAGGGAATCTTTTGTTAGATGATGAAAAGATTAACGATTTGCCACCATATAAGCGTCATATGAACTTAGTGTTTCAACACTATGCGTTATTCCCACATATGAATGTGGAGAAAAATATTTGTTTCGGTATGAAAATGCAGAAAGTACCGGCAGCAGAGCAAAAAGAGCGTGCTGAAGAGGCAATGCGTTTAACGCAGTTACTTGAGTTCCGTAATCGTAAACCTGCAAAGCTTTCTGGTGGACAGCAGCAGCGTGTAGCAATTGCGAGAGCGATTGTAAATAACCCGCGTGTATTATTACTAGACGAGCCACTTGGAGCATTAGACTTTAAGTTAAGAAAAGACTTGCAACGTGAATTGAAAAACTTACAACGTAATTTAGGAATTACGTTCATATACGTAACGCACGACCAAGAAGAAGCGATGAGCATGAGTGATCGTATCGTTGTTATGAATAAAGGCCATATTGAACAAATCGGAACGCCGAAAGAAATTTATAATAAGCCGAAAACGTTGTTCGTTGCGACATTTATCGGTGAAAATAATATTGTGAAAAACGGGGAAGGCTATGTAGCAATTCGCCCTGAAAATGTAAAAGTGCGTTCGGTTGAAGAGCAGATTTTAAAAGAATACCACCTTGGACATATTGAAGACATTGAGTTTGTTGGAAATATGGAAAAGCTTTATGTACGTGATGAGAAAACATCAGAATTACTAATGGCATATCAAACTGCTGAAGAAGCAGCGCAGTGGAGCATTGGAGATAATGTATACGTAGGCTGGGAGCAAGAGGACGAGGTGACCTTAAATTGAAAAAAGGGAAATTACTCGCACTACCTACAGTCGCGTGGCTGTTAATATTCTTCCTAATTCCCCTTCTGTTTGTATTGGCATTTGCCTTCATGCAGCGCGGAGCATATGGGACAGTGGAAATGCAATTTACATTAGAGAACATAGCACGTGTATTTGACCCCTTATATATGGGGACGTTATGGGAAACAGTGAAAATTGCGGTTATCACGACAGTAATATGTTTACTGATCGGTTATCCATTTGCATATACAATTACAATTGTTGATCGTAAATATCGTTCCATTCTTTTATTATTGGCAACGATCCCGTTTTGGATTAACTTCCTTGTTCGTTCTTACGCATGGATTGTTATTTTACGTTCACAAGGTCTTGTAAACACATTGCTATTGAAGCTAGGTATTATTAGTGAGCCTTTAAATTTATTATATAATACACCTTCTGTAATACTTGGGATGGTATATTCTTTATTACCATTTATGATTTTACCAGTGTATGCAGCGATTGAGCAGCTTGATAAGCGTAAGCTAGAAGCAGCTTATGATTTAGGAGCAACACCAGTAAAAGCATTTTGGAATGTTACAGTACCAATGACGATGTCAGGGATTGCTACCGGTTCTATTTTAGTGTTTGTTTCTTCTATCGGAATGTTTGTTGTATCAGACGTTATGGGTGGATCGAAAGTAGCATTAATCGGAAACGTAATTCAAAATCAATTCTTAGGAGCGCGTGATTGGCCGTTTGGATCTGCGTTATCTATGATTGTTGTTCTATTCTCTGTTCTGTTAATTTACTTATATTATCGTGCAACGAAAGTATATAAATATGATGGGAACGGAGGGGAATAGGCAAAGATGAAGAAGTTTTTAGTTTCTTATTCTTGGTTAATTTTATTGTTCTTGTATTTTCCAATGATGGTTTTAATGGTGTATTCCTTCAATGATTCTCGCATTAATGCGGAATGGGAAGGATTCACATTCCATTGGTATACAGATTTATTTCAAAAACAAGATGTTATTGATGCGTTTGTAAATAGTATGACGATTGCGGTCGTAACGACGATTGTAACGACTGTTCTTGGTGTGATTTTCGCAATTGCATTACATCGTTATAAATATCGTTATGAAGGTGCTATTAATGGTCTTGTGTATTTACCAATTTTAATTCCTGATATTTTAATGGGATTATCTTTACTTATTTTATTTAGTCAATTAGGTATGGAACTTGGTAAAACAACAATTATTATTGCACACATTACATTTAGTATTTCATTTGTTGTCGTTATTTTAGCAGCACGTCTTTCTGGTATGGGACGTGATTTAGAAGAGGCTGCGAATGATTTAGGAGCAACGCCGTGGCAAACGTTTCGTTTTGTAACGTTCCCAGCGATTGCACCTGGAGTTATTTCGGCTGCATTATTAACATTCACATTATCAATTGATGATTTTGTAATTAGTTTCTTCGTATCAGGACCAGGATCAACAACATTGCCATTATACATTTACAGTATGGTTAAGCGCGGAGTATCACCAGAAATTAATGCACTTTCTACAATTTTAATTGTGGCTATCGTAGGATTAATGGTTCTATCTGAAATCTTCCGTAACAAAGGTGCAGATGGTGAAGAAAACTCTGGAGGACACCTTCCTTTATAATACGAACGATATAGAAAGTACGAGGAGGTAATAAAACCGATGAAATTAATGAAAAGATTAGCCGGCGCAGCAATTAGCTTTAGCCTTGTTGCTGGTGTACTTGCTGGTTGTGGTGAAAAAAAAGAAGAGTTAAACATTTATAGCTGGGCTGACAATTTTGATGAGCAAGTGCTAAGAGATTTTGAAAAGAAATATAACGTGAAAATTAACTATGATAAGTATGCAAGTAATGAAGAAATGCTTGCGAAATTACAAGCAGGTGGCGCGAAGTATGATTTAATTCAGCCGTCGGATTATATGGTTAAAACGATGGCGAAAATGGATTTATTAGCGCCGTTAGATAAAAAGAATATCCCAAATATCGAAAACATGGTTTCTAATTTCAAAACACCTGCGTTTGATCCAGAGAATAAATATTCTTTAGTATATACTTGGGGCGTAACAGGTATTGCATACAATAAAAAGTATGTGAAGGAAGCACCTACAAGCTGGGCTGACTTATGGAATGAGAAATATAAAGGGCATGTAACTTTATTAAATGATTCTCGTGAAGTGTTAGGAATGGGTCTTAAGAAGCATGGATTCTCAAACAGCACGAAAGACGATGCACAGTTAAAGACAGCAGCAACTGATTTACAGAAGCTACTTCCAAACTTATTAGCATTTGATACAGATAATATTAAACAAAAATTCATTACAGAAGATGCTTGGATCGGAACAGTTTGGTCTGGGGATGCAGCATTTATCGCAAAAGATAATAAAGATGTAGAGTACGTTGTACCAAAAGAAGGCGGCACAATTTGGGCTGATACGTTAGCAATTCCAAAAGGTGCAAAAAACAAAGAGCTTGCAGAGAAGTTTATGAACTACTTATTAGATGAAAAAGTAAGTGTGAAAAACTACGAGTCAATTGGATACAGTAATCCAAATGAAAAAGCTCACCCTCTTCATAGTAAAGAATATCGTGATAACCACATGATCTTCTTAACGAAAGAAGAATTAGATCGTACAGAATGGCTTGTTGATGTAGACGATAAGCTAAAAGACTACGACCGTTACTGGACAGAGTTAAAAACAAAAGGTAAATAAGTAAGAAAATGCGGTTTCTACAGTAGAAATCGCATTTTTTCATAGTAGGAGGAAATCGTTTGAAGAAGTTGCATCAATATGAGGTAATGTGTATTGGTTTATTATTTGCTGTATTTGGCATTGTTGCTTGGCGAGTACATGCTGGCGGCGTTACAGTGATGGATACATATGTCCGAGGGGTAGTAAAAGGGTTACAAACAGAAAGTTCGCTTACATTTTTCTCACACTATACAAAATTAGGTTCTGCCATTGGGATTGTAACTGTGCTTATTATAAGTTTACTTGTTTTTTGGAGAAAACGTTATTATGCTGCGATGATTGTATATCCAATGGGCATTTTAACAACACATCTTGTGAATAAAGGGATAAAAGAAATTATGAAAAGGGATCGTCCGTCGTTAAATGAAACGTTGGATGCGCTTGGATATAGTTTCCCTAGTGGGCATGCAATGTTATCTATTATGACATTTGGATTTCTTACTTATATCATTGTGGCAAATTTAAAGAGTGTGATCGGAAAATATGTAATAACGCTTTTCATGGGAATAGTAATCGTATCGATTGGATTAAGTAGAGTCATTTTAAATGTACATTATCCAACTGATATTTTAGCAGGTTATTGTGTAGGTGGTATTTTGTTAATTATGGCGATTTATTGCCATCGTTTACTTACCGAGAGATTGGGACTTAATAAAGAGAGATAAAAAGACGTCTGGAAAAACTATCATTATAGTGTTTCCAGACGTTTTTTGTTTGCATGAAGATGTGATACATTATAAGTAACAATTGAATGATGTAAAGTAGGTGAAAATGTGTGAAAACAAATGTACATAAAGTAGATAAGTGGGGAAAATTAGGAGCTTTTTTGTATCAGTTTCGTTATACAGTAATAGTAGCATTACTATTGGTTGCGATAGCGCTCGGTATTTTCGCTCCAAAGCTACCGGGAGTATTAGGTGGTGACGGTTTCCAAACAGAAGGGGACTATCAAAAAACGAAAGAAATTTTAGATAAAGATTTTAAGAGGTCTCAAGATACGCTCCTACTCGTTTTTGAAAAAAATAAAGGTGTTTCACATGAGGAATTTAAAAAGCAGTTAGAGGAAATTGTAAAGAATGTTCAAGAGAAAGAGACATATGAATCTTTCCATCATCCAGTGCAAAATAAAGAAATGTTACAAGATGATATCGGCTATGCGACAATTTTATTTTCCGGGAAAACAAATAAAGAACGAATGGAAAAGACATTACAATTTGCTGATAAAATTGAAAAGGAAAGTAATACAGCATTAAAAGTAACACCTACAGGGTTTCCGAAAATTAATAAAGAGATTAATGAAAGAACGCAAAATGATTTAAAAGTGGCAGAGATGATTGGGTTACCAATTGCATTTCTCGTATTACTATTTTCATTCGGTAGCCTTTTGGCATCTATTTTACCAATTGTAAATGGGGCACTTAGTGTTATTAGTACGATGGGCATATTATATTTTATAGGTAGTGATAAGGAACTATCTATCTTTGTGCTAAATGTTGCACCGATGATCGGACTTGCGCTATCTATTGATTTTGCGCTATTATTTGTAAATCGTTTTCGAGAGGAAGTTGCAAAGCGAACGGTAAAAGAAGCAATAGCAATTACATATCAGACAGCAGGGCGGGCAATCGTATTTTCAGGATTATGTGTATTCGTTGGCCTATCCGGTTTGTTTTTCTTTAAAATCGATTATATTCAGTCTGTCGCAATTAGTGGAATGATTGTTGTGATTATGAGTATTGTATTCTCGCTCACACTTCTTCCAGCGTTATTATCATTAATTGGTAAACGAATATTAAAAAAGAATCAAGTAGCACATACGCCGGCAAAGGCATGGCGTACATTTGCACAATTTGTAATGAAACATCCAATTGCGATGATTATTGTTGTTACAACATTTATTGTGATTTGTTTATTACCATTACGTACAGCTAATTTACAGTTCCCTGACGTAGAAGCTTTACCTAAACAAAGTGATACAAGAATTGCATATGAGAAGTACGAAGAGGCATTTAATAAAACTGCAAAAACACATGCTGATGTTACGTTAGTGGTAGAGACGAAAAAAGATATGAAAGAAAAAGAAAGTTTACAAAAGGTAGAAGAAGTCGTTCAAAAGTTAAAAGATGATAAGAAAGTATATGAAGTAAGAAGTTTATACGACAGTTTAAATGGAATGAAATCAGAGCAAGTTGCGGGGATGTTACAGTCGCCAGAAGCTGCTAAAATAGCTCCGGTATTTGAATCGTATACGAAAGGAAATAAGACAACAATCGAAGTCTTTTTACATACAAAACCACGTACAGAAATTGCGAAACAGTGGGTGCGTGATTTTAAACAAAATTATAAAGAAACGAACGTTACATATTATCTAGGCGGAATGACGACGTTCCAACAAGAGTTAGAAGATGAAATTAAAGATAAAGTTGCAATTGGTATGTCTGTTATATTTGGATCGACTTTTGTTATATTATTATTTGCATTTCGATCTATACTCATTCCAATTAAGGCGATTATTATGAATATACTTAGTTTAAGCGCAACAATTGGAATTGTTGTTTGGTTATTCGAAGGTGGGCATTTTGGTTTAGAAGCAAGTCCAGTTCTATTTGTTTTACCAATCTTCATTTTCGGCCTCGTCTTTGGGCTTAGCATGGATTATGAAGTCTTTCTTATTTCGCGTATTCATGAACTGTATGAAGAAACAGGGGATAACGATCAGGCGACGTTAGAAGGACTTGTTTCAACAAGTAGAATTATTACATCAGCTGCATTAATTATGATTGTTGTAACTGGTGCGTTTGCTTTTACTGATATTTTACCAGTACGACAAATGGGGCTTGGCGTTGCATTAGCGATATTTCTTGATGCAACAATTATTCGTCTTATGCTCGTACCAAGTTTAATGAAATTGTTTGGAGACTGGAACTGGTGGTTACCATTTCGAAAGAAAAAAGAAAAATCATCGTAAAAAATACTCATCTTATAGATGAGTATTTTTTTATGAATAGCAAGACCTACATTTTGCAAATAGTATGTGATAAGAACATTACATATAAGTAGGTGAAGGCAATGTTTCGTTATTTTAAATTTAAGCTAAATGATACAGTACAGTTTGCAGAAAACGATGGGCATATGTATCGCATTGTCGGTTATCGGTTAGAAAAAGGATTTTATCCAAAAGATGAATGGACTCATATTATTTATGAATTGCTTAGAGATTTTGATGGGTATACGATGGATGCGGAAGAAGAGGAACTTGTAAAGGTCATTCAAGTAGAGGATGAGTATTACAAAATACAAGAAGTATCGGGCTATCGTTATCCGGTAAAAATGAAGCAAAAACAACAAGTGATGAAAGTAGAAAAGATGGATGACTTATTAGATACGTATAACGATTATAAGAGGTTGGCGGATTTCTTTAAAGATTTATCATATGAACAAAAAGCGGAAGAAGTGTTGCAGGAAATGAGAAGGCGTAGAGCATGAGGGGCAGTCTATTATAAGACTGTCCTCTATTTTTGACGGTGCATCAAATTGTATTTTCCGTTACAATGAGAGAATCAATAGAAATAAGGTGATACAGTATGGAAACGAAGAAGAAGGGCGAATGGTGCGAAATGACTGTGCCAGCGAAATGGAATGGTATAAGCATTGAGTCGTTATTAAAAATAGAATGGGAAATACCGAAAAAGTTGTTACATCAGCTTCGTATGGAAAAAGGTGTTACCGTTAATGGAGAACAAAGAAGATGGAATGAGCTTTTAAAAGAAGGCGATAAGTTGCAAGTTCATATGTTTATGGAGGAAGAATACGATGTAGAGCCTGAATATGGTGAATTACATGTAGTATATGAAGACGATCATGTACTCATTGTAAATAAGCCTGAGAAGATGGATACGCATCCTTCTGAAAAAGGCGGGATGGGAACACTTGCAAATCTTGTTGCCTTTCATTTTCAAATGCAAGGTTTAGAGACGAAGGTTCGTCATATTCATCGGTTAGATAAAGATACGACAGGTGGTGTCGTGTTTGCCAAACATAGAATTGCTGGTGCAATTATGGATCGTTTATTAATGGAACGAAAAATTAAAAGAACATATGCAGCTCTTGTAGAAGGCAAAGTGAAAAAAAAGCAAGGAACGATTGACGCGGCTATCGGAAGAGATCGCCATCATGCGACGAGACGACGTGTTTCTCCAAAGGGAGATCAAGCAATTACCTATTATAAAGTAGAGAAGTATTTTAGAAAACAAAATGTTACGCTTGTAACGTTACAATTAGAAACTGGTAGAACCCATCAAATTCGTGTTCATATGAGCTATAATGGTAATCCGTTAGTTGGGGATGTTTTATATGGTGGAGGAACGAAATATATGTCTAGGCAAGCGTTACATGCGATGAAGATAAACTTTTTACATCCAATTACGAAAGAAGAGATTGAAGTGGATGTACCATTTCCTACAAAATTAAATGACACAATGAAAGAATTTCAAAGAGTAAATGCGTAAAGTGTAAGTTTAAAGTTGAGAAAAGTAGATTTTTGCAGGAATTTCTCTAAAAGAAGCGAAGCCGTTAAGAGAAAAGAGGGGTGAGAATCACTTGATCAAATATAAATATATACTAGGAATATTTTTCGCTTGTCTTTTAGTTACTCTATGTCTCTATCCATATTTACAAGAGCATTTGGCGGTACATTGGGATGTAAATGGTCGGCCAAACGAGTTTATGAGTAAACAAGTTGTTATAGCACTTATTCCTTGTCTTATTATTTTCTTACATGGATTGATGTATATTATTTCACATAATATATATAAGTTTAATGAAGACGAGCATGTCATTATAAGTGGATTTCTAAAGACGATTACTTTATTTATGTTGTTTATCCATATGCTCATTCTCTTTATTAATTTTGGAAGCATGATATCCTTTCAAACAGGACTAACAATAGGGATTAGTATGTTTCTTTTTATGCTTAGTAAGGCGTTTAAAAAAGTTCAGAGTACGGAAAAAGACCCAATCAAATTAAAAAAGATCCGTTTAGTGAGTAGACGGATTTTTCAAGTGATGGCATGTAGTATATTGTTTTCATTGTTTTTGAACTTGAAATGGGGATTTTATGTGTTACTTAGCGTAATAAGTGGTGGTTCTATTTTGTTTATGTTCTACGCTTTATACTCATACATAATAGAAAGTTATGAAACGTAAAAAAGAGTCTTCTCATTATGAGAAGACTCTTTTAATCTATTTACTTCGTAATAAATTGTTGTGTCCAGTAGTTGCCGCTTTCTACATAGCCAACACCGATGTGAGTGAATCCATTATTTAAGATGTTTGCACGGTGTCCAGCACTGTTCATCCAAGCTTGTACTACTTCTTCAGGTGTACGTTGGCCTTGGGCGATGTTTTCACCTGCAGATGTATAAGAAATACCAAATTTCTTCATCATGTCAAACGGAGACCCGTATGTAGGGCTGTTATGATCAAAGTAGTTATTTTTTTGCATATCTTCAGATTTAATGCGTGCTACTTTGCTTAATTCAGTGTCGATTTTTAAAGCTGGTAAACCTTGTTTTGCACGCTCAGCGTTTGTTAATTCAACAACACGTTGTTCGAACTCGCTTAAAGATTTTGCTTCTTCAGCAGGCTTTTGCTCAGCTGGTTTTTGTTCAGCCGGTTTTTGCGTATTATTGTTTTCAGCAGGCTTTTGAGCTTCTGGTTTTTGAACTTCTTCAGCAGGCTTTTGCTCGGCAGGTTTTTGCTCAGCAGGCTTTTGAGTTTCTGGCTTAGCTGTCGGTTGCTCAGTTACAACATTTTCAGTAGGTTGTTGACCAGGAATAATGCAATTTGGTTGGAAGTTTCCTTGTTGCCATTGTGCTAATGACTCAACGCCCATAGATTGTAAGAATGCTTGTAATTCTTGTTGGCTCATTTGCTTCATCATCACTTTTGAATGCTGAATATTTTGAACCTTTATGTTAGATGGTTGTACTGTTGCAGCTTGTGCATCTAGAGAAGATACTCCTAAAGTAAGAGCTGTTGCAGCAGCTACAGATAATAAAACACGCTTTTTCATGATGTGTGTCCCCCTATATAAAGTTTTAATTTGTTTTCACACGATTTGTTTTTGACAGCCTGTCTGACTGACAAATTCATCGTAGCATAGATTTTGTGAGAAAAAAGATGGAAAAAAATTCATAGACTTAAAATTTACCTAATTTATCCTAAGAGGGGAAAAGGGGAAAAATAAGAGAAACATAGAGTATAAAAGGAATTTTCAGCATTTTTATACTTGGTTATAAGACGCGTTTTTTGGATAAATGTACCTATATTGAAAATGAAGAATCCTATTGTATCAATGGTTTGAGCGTTTTTTTGAGGAATATACTGGATTGATTTTTACAAAACTGTAATGTTTCTGTTGTTCTTTTTTATAATAAAGTAACATATTTTTAATGTTGTAGCGGACAAAAAAGCGGCTATCTCTTTACATAGACGAAGGAGATAGCCGTTTTCCTATTATTACGTATGTTACGAGTTATTACGAGTTGGTTTCAATTGCTTCTAATAATAAATCAACGATGTGAATTCCTCTCATTTTATGAGAAAGACCTTCTCGTTCAATGCCTAATTTCATTTGTAATAAACAACCTGGATTTGCAGTAACAATGGTTGCTGCTTCTGTTTCATGCACACGGTCCATTTTGTAATCTAGAAATTCCATAGATAGTTCTGAATGAACAATGTTATAAATACCAGCAGAACCACAGCAGCGATCCGCATCTTTCATTTCACGGTATGTTGCGCCTTGAATTGCTTCTAGTAACATACGAGGTTCTGAAGATGTTCGCATAACATTGCGTAAGTGACAAGAGTCTTGATACGTAATAACTTGCGGCGTGACTCGTAAGTCATTACGTTTATGGAAATCTAGTTCTACTAGAATAGCAGTAATATCTTTAATTTTAGAAACGAACTGCTTTGCACGTTCAGCCCACTGTGGATCATCTTTTAACAAGTAATCGTAGTCTACGAGGTAAGCTCCGCAACCACCAGCATTCGTAATAATATAGTCGATGTTTAAATCTTCGAATGCTTTTATATTGCGTTTTGCTAATTCCTTTGCCCCATTTTTCTCACCAGCATGTCCATGTAATGCCCCGCAGCAACTTTGTGTTTTCGGAATAACGATATCACAACCAGCTAACTGAAGCAGTTTCATCGTTGCGTTATTTGTTTCTAAAAACATTGTATCCATTAAACAACCTGTGAAGAATGCAACTTGTTTCTTCTTCGTACTTTCAGCAGGTAAAAATTCAGGGCGATCTTTCATTGCTTTCATTTTAGGGACCTTAGGCAAAACGAGATCCATTGTTGCAAGTGTTTCAGGGAATAACTTCATAATCCCTGTTTTATGTGTTAGCGTTTGTAAACCGGAACGTTGGTAAAATCCGATTAATCCTGTTAATGTTCTCATTCGATTTTGATGCGGGAAAAGTCCTTCAAAAACGACTTTACGAACAGCTCTCACTGGCATTGAAAACTTTTTGTTTTGATTTATAATATCACGAGCTTCTTCTAATAAATGTCCATAATTCACACCAGATGGACAAACAGGTTCACAAGCACGGCAGCCGAGGCAAACATTTAATGTGTTTTCAACATCTTCATCTGGCTCAATTAAGCCGTCAACGACCGCTTTCATTAATGCGATACGTCCACGCGGGGAATGTGATTCTTTATATCCAGATTGAATGTAAGTAGGGCAAGTTGGTAAGCAGAAACCGCATCGCATACAGTTTAGTAGTTCATCTTCACTTAATCGTTCTTTAAATTCCTTTTGAATGTTTTCTTTATTTAATGTTGTCATCGCTCAACCACCACTCTTTTACGAGTGTCCTTCGCGAACATCTTTCCTGGATTCATAATGTTATTTGGATCGAAGGCTTGTTTAATTCCTTGCATAGCAGCAATACCTTCTTTACCTAACTTCATTTCTAAATACGGAGCCTTCATCGCACCAACACCATGTTCACCAGTAATCGTGCCACCAAGTTCAATTGCTTTCGCAAATATTTCAGCAAAAGCTTGTTCAGCTCGGTGCATTTCTTCTTCGTTGCGAGCATCTGTCATACAAGTTGGGTGTAGGTTGCCATCGCCAGCATGGCCAAACGTACAAATAGGAATATTATATTTTTTGGCAATGGCATTAATAGCTTCAACCATCGGAGCAATCTGTGAGCGTGGTACCGTTGCATCTTCTAATATTGTAGTAGGTTTTAATCTTGCCAGTGCTGACAGTGCACTACGGCGAGCTGTTCGAAGCGCATCTGCTTCCGCTTCATCTTTTGCGACGCGAACATCAACTGCATTCATGGAACGACAAACGTTAGCCATTTTTTCAATATCTCGATTAACAACTTCAGGTGGACCGTCTTGTTCAATTAATAAAATTGCTTTTACGTCAGTTGGTAAACCGATTTGAGCAAACTCTTCTACTACTTCAATTGTCGGCTGGTCTAAAAACTCAAGTGTCGCTGGAATGATTTTATTTGCAATAATAGAAGAAACAGCACGTGCAGCTTCATTAATATCTTCATATAGTGCAAGCATCGTTTTCTTCGTTTCAGGCATAGGAACAAGTTTTAATATTGCTTCTGTTACGACGCCAAGTGTTCCTTCAGAACCGATAAATAAACGAGTTAAATCGTAACCAGCTACATCTTTTGCTAATTTACCACCAGTGCGAATCATATCACCATTTGGTAAGACAAGTTCAAGCCCCATCACATAATCACGTGTTACGCCATATTTTAATCCACGTAATCCACCCGAGTTTTCATTAATGTTACCGCCAATTGTAGAAATTTTCATTGAGCTTGGATCTGGTGGATAAAATAAACATTTTTCTTCTACTGCTTTAATAATATCAAGCGTAATAACACCAGCTTGTACAGTAATTGTTAAATTTTCTTCATCAATTTCTAAAATGTTATTCATATGGCGGAAGATAAGGACGATACCGCCTTCAAGTGGACATGTCCCTGCGCAAAGATTTGTTCCAGACCCACGAACATATACAGGGATTTTGTGAGTGTTACATACTTTTAATACTTCAGCTACTTCATTTGTATTACGAGGAGCAATGACTGCATCAGGCATTGCTTGGAAGTTTGGAGTGGCATCATAACTATACGTTAAACGCCCCATATTGGATGTATCTACATTATCTTCGCCAACAATGGATACGAATGAATCAATAATTTGTTTTTCTAACATTGGAAATCCCCCTCAAACTGTTAACGTAATGAGTCATAATAAAAAACGTTGTCACAGTGCTTTCATTATAATGATAAAAAAGTCGGGGGATTCTTTCTATGTATAATCATCTAAAGATTAATCTATTTTATCATTCTTTTTTGTTTGATTATCTAATAAGAGGAGCGAGAAATATAAAATATTTAAGTCTTTGAACTGTTTCGGATCAAGTCCTGTATACTCCTCAATTTTTTTAAGTCTATAATGCAATGTGTTAATGTGTATATGTAATTGCTCCGCTGTTTGTTTATAGGATTGGTTATAATCAATAAATAAACGTAAAGTGTGCATAAGTTCAGGCGATGATAATAAGTTTTCGATGGTGCGCTTTAGAAATTGTTCCCGCGTTTCCGCAGAAATATCTTGTAAGCACATTTCTAAACGTAAATCTTCATTAAATACAATGTTTTTCGTTTCAAGTGATACGGAAAGAGCTTGTAATGCTTGTTCGTATGATAAGTTCATATTGCTTGGTGTAACGGATTGGCCAATCCCGATATATAAAGGAATAGAAAACAAAGTTTCACAGTCTTGTTTTAATCGTTTTAAAAATTGATATGTTTGCTCTTTGGAGTTCGTGGCTGTAAATAAAATGAATCGATCATTTCCCCAGCGAACAAATAGATGCTCCTTTGTTAATAGATTGCGTACGTGTTGCCAAATCTTACGCTGAAGCATCGTGTCATTTTGATCGATAGAGAACAAAATAAGTTGTTTCTTCTTATATAAATCAATACCAAGTGTTTTGGCACGATCGAGAAAGCTTGGAGACCAGTCTGTATTTTGGAGCCAATCAAAGACAAATGCTTCATAAGAACGGTGTTCAAGTTCTAGCTGTTCTAAAAAGTAGTTTTCGTGAATGAGTAGTTCGGTCATTTTACGTAATATTTCTCCGTATTGGGAAATGTTTTCAGGTTCGCCTGTAATTCCAATGACACCAATTACTTCGTCATGGAATAGTAAAGGGAGATTCATACCCGCTTTTACGCCATGCAAACGTCGTTCATCTTCTTTTGTAATAATGACAGTTTTCTTTTGTTTCGCACAGCGGAGTGCGCCTTCATGAAATTGACCGATTCTTTCTATATCTGTACTTGCGATAATAACGCCTTGTATATTAATGATAATAATATTTTCTTTAATTAGTCTGCGTACTTCTCGTACAATTTTATTTGCTAAATCAGGAAAAAGCATAATTGGCACACCTCAAATTCTATTTGTTGTACATTATATATGTAAATGAAGTAGGAAAGGGAAATTTCACACTTTCCACACATTTATTTGTTATTTTACAATTATAACGAAATCATCCGAAGATGGAGGGAATCTTTTGAGAAAGTCTGTTTTTCTTCTCTGTTTTGTATTTCTATTAGTAGGGTGTCAAGGAAGCTCGTATACACCGATTGCTAAAGATAAAAGTGTTATTATAACAACGAATATAAAAGAAGGCAGTATTAGTTTTGTCGATAAGCAAACTAAAAAGTTAATTACGACATGGGAACTTAACGAGCCGATGGCAGGAACCCTACTACTTCCAAATGGTGAAGACATACTTGTATATGGTAAGCAGTTAGAGTACATGTATGTATATTCACTAGTCGAAGGAAGACAAGTGGAGAAATATAAAACTGGAAAAGGTATTGTAAATGTAATCGTATCCGAAGATAAAAAACAATTATTTGCTGCCGATCAAAATGCCCAAAAGGTAAGGTTCTTTACGATAAAAGGTAAAGAGACAGGAAGTGTGTCAACCGGAAAAGGGCCAATAACGATGGTAGAGTACCATAACCAGTTATCTGTATTAAACTTTTATGATACGAAGCTAACGACAATTGATACAAAGAAAAAAGAAGTGATACAAACCTTTATGATTCCACCAGCGTCAACGGGGGCGACAATTAGTCCAGATGGGAAAGAAATATGGATTGGCGGACATGGTGATGGAAATCAGGTAAATGAGAAAGTATTAGTGTATTCTTTGCAGAGCGGAGAAATGGTACGTTCTTTACACGCTCCGTTTATGCCTGTGAATATTACGAAGGATCATAAGTACGTATATGCATTAAGTCACGGTTCGAATACGCTTAGAAAGTTTGATGTTAGCACGTATAAAGAGGTGGCTTCTGTAGAAGTAGGATCAAACCCATTTGCATTTTTGAAGAGCGGAGCAGAAGGGTACGTAGCAAGCTATGATAGTGATGAAGTTTGCGTCATGGATATGAAGAATTTGAAAATAAAACAAACAATTAAAGTCGGAAAAGGACCGTTTCAACTCATAGAGAGAGAAGGGAAGGACAATGAGTAAATATAGGGTGCTAGTTGTAGATGATGAAAGTGATATGAGGCAACTTGTTGGAATGTACTTAGATAATTTCGGATACGAGTGGGAAGAAGCTGAAAATGGAAAAGAAGCTCTAAAAAAATTAGAGACAAATCATTATGATTTCGTTGTACTAGATATTATGATGCCAGAGATGGATGGACTTTCAGTTTGTAAAGAAATTAGAAAAACGTCAGATGTACCAATAATATTTTTAACAGCAAAAGGTGAAGAGTGGAATAGGGTGAACGGCTTACGTATGGGAGCAGATGATTATATTGTAAAGCCATTTAGTCCTGGCGAATTAATTGCTCGTATGGAAGCTGTGTTAAGGCGTTATACAAAGCAAGAGCAACAAGAGGAATTTCAGTTTGGGCCGATCCTTATTAATGAAAAAAGTAGGAAAATTGAGGTGGATGGTGAGCCGATTTCTCTTACAGTAAAAGAGTTTGATTTACTCTATTTTCTTTGCCAACATACAGGACAAGTATTTAGCCGGGAACAATTGCTGGAAAAGGTATGGGGATATGATTATGCCGGAAGTACAAGAACAGTAGATACGCACGTGAAAACGATGCGTTTGAAGCTTGGAGAAAGTGGAAACTACATTCAAACTGTTTGGGGTGTAGGCTATAAATTTGAGGTGTAACGTATGTTTACGATGGTACAGAAGCTTTGGCTGACAGTAGTATGTGCAGTATTTGTAACAGTTTCCTTTCTTTATTTTGTATCTTTATATTCGTATGAAAAACTATACGTTGATAATTTAAAAGATTCATTAGTAATGGAAGGGAAGCGTCTTGCTGCGCAATATGATAAGCGCGAAGGAATATCAATTTTTGAAGAGAAAGTAAGAGCATTTGATCAAATATCTAGTTCAGACGTTCTTTTCGTATCGAACCCACGTGATTTAAGTGCATGTTTACCATTTGATGTGCACCATCATTCTCTTATAAGTGAAGGGGACAGGCAAGCATTATTAGATGGAAAAACTGTGACAAAGATAGGATACGAGGAACATTTTGACCGTAATATTATGGGGGTTGTCATCCCTGTTTTAGAAAATAAAAAATTAGTTGGTATTGTATATTCTTATATTCCTTTAAAAAGTATAAAAGACTTAATATATGATATGGGTCTTATTTTAGCACCGTTAGCACTTGCTATAACTTTACTGACAATATGGGTTGGTAGAAAAATTATTATTGCTATTACGAAACCACTTTCGCAAATGGAACGAGTTGCCAATCATTTGGCTACGGGAGATTTCTCAGAACGAATTACAATTTCTTCTGAAGATGAAATTGGACGATTAGGAAAAGCATTTAATAAGATGGCAAATTCTTTAGAGACAGAAGACGTAAAGCGTAAGGAGTTTTTAGCTAACGTTTCGCATGAACTAAGAACACCGCTTAGTTATATAAAAGGGTATAGCGAGGCTATTTTAGATGGTGTAGCGAAGGGACCGCAGCAGGAAAAAGTAACACAGCTCATTCATAAAGAAGCAGATCGTATGCAGCGTCTCGTTCATGATTTATTAGATTTAGCACAATTAGAAGGGGAACATTTTCCGTTACAGAAACAACCCATCGTTTTTTCACAACTAATTGAAGATGTGTTAGATACGTATGAGATTAAGTTTATAGAAAAGAAAATTCGTATTTCAACAAATTTAAATCCAGAAATCATTGTAATGATTGATGAGGATCGTATGCAACAAGTGCTTCATAACGTGTTAGATAATGCGATACGGTATACAAATCAAAACGGGGATATTATGATAACGCTCAGGCAGATAGATGATTACTGTGAATTGAACATAAAAGATACAGGAATCGGTATTGATACGGAGCATTTAGAAAACCTTGGTGAACGTTTTTACAGAGTTGATAAAGCGAGAAGTCGTCAACATGGTGGAACAGGTTTAGGCCTGGCAATTGTAAGACAAATTGTTCATATACATGAAGGACAGTGGCGAATTGAAAGTGAAAAAGGGAACGGCACGACGGTTAGTATTAAATTGAAAGTACAGGATGAGGAGAGCATGTTCTAATTTTTAGGGCATGCTCTTTTTTAGAAAACAGTTATATGTAAAAGTATTAATTAATATGTAATAAATATCGAAATTTTGACGATTTTATGAACAAAACATTTGTACTTCTTACCAATTCGTTCTAAAATGGTTATGATGCAAAGTTCTTATAAATCGTTTCAATTGTTGTTTGGAAGATACTGAGGTGATTTAACTGGAGTACAAATCTATTAAACCGAAAAAAATTTACGAAGAAGTATCTGAAGCTATTTTAACAATGATTAAAAATGGTACGTTAAAACCTGGTGACAAACTACTTCCTGTACATCAATTAGCTGAGCAGTTTCAAGTTGGCAGATCTGCTGTTCGTGAAGCGCTAAGTGCGCTAAGAGCGATGGGCTTAATTGAGATGAAACAAGGAGAAGGTACATATGTGAAGAATTTTGATTCTTCTTCATTAACAAAATCATTAAACAATAGATTATTGATGAAGAAAGAAGATATTTTGAATTTATTAGAAGTACGAAAGGTGCTTGAAGTGGGGGCAGTTCGAGCAGCTGCGGCAAAACGTACGGAAGATAATTTGCAAAATATGAAGCATTGGTTAGATGAAATGGCAAAGAGCATTGGAGATGAAAAGGCTGGCGAAAAAGCAGATTTTCAGTTCCATATGGGAATTGCGGAGTCTTCGCATAACAACATTTTGCTTGAACTCATGAATCATGTTTCAGAGATGATTGCTGAAACGATTGGTGAATCAAGACGCATTATTTTATATGGTGAACAAACAACATCAGAACGACTTATAGAAGAGCATCAAGTTATATATGATGCAGTGTTAAAGCAAGATGTAGAATTAGCGCAGCAAGCAATGCTAGATCATTTAACAAATGTGGAACATATTGTCACAGGTAGCAACGATATAAATTCTTAATTTAATCTTTTAAAAATCTAATTTTCTGATAAAATAGAGAGAGATTAAGTAAGCGTTTTCTTTAGAAGAGGGAGAGGATAGGCCATGGTTGAGCCTATTTCTTCTCTCCTTAGTCATCTGATGACCATATGTTTGTTGGTGGAGTTGTAAAAAGGGGGAGTAATAATTATGAAAGTTACTTTATTTGTTACTTGTTTAGTCGATATGTTTGAAACAAATGTCGGCAAAGCAACAGTTGAGGTGTTGGAGCGTTTAGGTTGTGAAATTGAATTTCCAGAAGCACAAGTTTGTTGCGGTCAGCCTGCTTATAATAGCGGCCATGTAGAAGCTGCAAAAGAAGCGATGAAACATATGATTGAAACTTTTGAAGATGCAGAATATATTGTTACGCCATCTGGTTCTTGTGCGACAATGTTTCATGAGTATCCGCATGTTTTTAAAGATGATCCGAAGTGGGCTAAACGTGCACAAAAAGTTGCTGATAAAACATATGAATTTACACAATTTATTGTAGACGTTTTAAAGGTTACTGATGTTGGTGCAAGTTTACCAGGGATTGCTACTATTCATAAATCATGTCATATGACACGTATGCTTGGAGTAACAGAGGCACCAGGAATTTTATTATCAAATGTAAAAGGGTTAACTGTGAGAGAGTTACCAAATGTGCAAAATTGTTGCGGGTTTGGGGGAACGTTTTCAGTGAAGATGACTCCAATTTCTGAGCAAATGGTAGATGAAAAGGTAGATAGTGCAATGGAAACAGGCGCTGATTATTTAATCGGTGCAGATTGTGGGTGTTTGTTAAACATTGGCGGACGTATTGAGCGTTTAGGAAAAGAAATAAAAGTAATGCATATTGCTGAGGTACTGAATAGTCGCTCATGAAGGGGGAACATAAGCTATGTCTATGAAAATCAGTGAGAAAAAATTTAATGATCGCGTTGGCGATGGAATTCAAGATTCGTTTATGCGCGGAGCAGTATCTTCTGCACAAACACGCTTATATACGAATCGTTTAAAAGCAGCAGATGAATTAGGAAACTGGGAAGAATGGCGTGAACTCGGTGAAGAAATTCGTCAACATACGTTAGAAAATCTTGATTATTACTTAATGCAGTTAAGTGAAAATGTATCCAAAAGAGGCGGACATGTGTACTTTGCGAAAACGAAAGAGGAAGCAGCAAAGTATATTCAAGACGTTGCAAAAAAGAAGCAGGCAAAAAAGGTAGTAAAATCAAAGTCAATGGTAACAGAAGAAATTAGTATGAACCATGCGCTTGAAGAAATCGGTTGTGAAGTGTTAGAAAGTGATCTAGGAGAGTATATTCTGCAAGTAGATAACGATCCACCTTCACATATTATTGCGCCTGCTCTTCATAAAAATAGAACGCAAATTCGTGACGTATTTAAAGAAAAGCTTGGCTATGAAAATTCTGATGATCCATACGAAATGACAAAGTTTGTTCGTAAACAACTTCGTGAAAAATTTATGGATGCTGAAATTGGTGTGACAGGTTGTAACTTCGCTGTTGCAAATACTGGCTCTCTTTGTTTAGTAACAAATGAAGGTAATGCCGACCTTGTTATGTCGATTCCAAAAACACAAATTGCGGTTATGGGTATGGAACGTATGGTTCCGACAATGGAAGAATTAGATGTTTTAGTTGGTTTACTATGTCGTAGTGCAGTAGGTCAAAAGTTAACAAGTTATGTAACGGTAGCGGGACCAATTCAAGAAGAGGAAGTAGATGGCCCAGAAGAATTCCACTTAGTTGTGGTTGATAATGGTCGTTCTCAAATTCTCGGATCTGAATTCCGTCAAGTGTTGCAATGTATTCGTTGTGCTGCTTGTGTGAACGTATGCCCTGTATATCGACATGTTGGTGGACATTCATACGGCTCTATATACTCAGGACCAATTGGGGCGGTATTAACACCACTTTTAGGTGGATATGATGATTACAAAGAGCTTCCTTATGCTTCTAGTTTATGCGGAGCGTGTACAGAAGCTTGTCCAGTAAAAATTCCATTGCATGATTTATTATTAAAACATCGTCAAGTTATCGTTGAGCAAGAAGGGCGTGCTCCACTTGCAGAAAAATTAGCAATGAAAATGTTTAGTATGGGTGCATCTTCAGCAGCTTTATATAAAATGGGATCAAAGATGGCGCCAGCAGCAATGAGTCCATTTACATCTGGTAACCGCGTATCAAAAGGTGTTGGGCCACTTAAAAACTGGACAGATATTCGTGAATTCCCGGCTCCAAGTAAAGAACGATTCCGTGATTGGTATAAAGATCATAAGAAAGGCGGGGACAAATAATGACAGGATTAATTCAAAACCGTGAGTCCTTTCTAGAAAATATTGCAAAAGAACTTGGACGCACGCGTAAAACGGATGGTGTAAAACGTCCAGTATGGAAAAACAATGTGAATAAAGAAACGTTAAAAAATTATTCACAAGAAGAATTGTTAGAAGTATTTAAAAATCAATGTACAAACATTCATACAACTGTTGTGGAAACGACAAATGACCGTTTACGTGAAGATATTCAAAAAGTAATCGTTGAAAACGGCGGGGGACCTATTATGTTATCGGCAGATGAACGTTTTGATTCTTATGGATTGACTTCTTTATTTAAAGAAGAACTTCCAAAGCAAAATGTTGAAGTGAACGTATGGGATCCTGAGAAAAAAGAAGAGAATATGCGTATCGCGGAAAGAACGAATATTGGAATTGCATTTAGTGATTATACTTTAGCCGAATCTGGTACGATCGTTGTACAAAGTCATAAAGGCCAAGGCCGTTCTTTACACTTTTTACCGACTGTATACCTTGCTATTATTCCACGTGAAACACTTGTACCTCGTATTACACAAGCAGTTGAGGATATGAACAAGCGTGTAGAAAATGGCGAGACAGTGGCATCTTGTATTAACTTTATTACAGGACCTAGTAACTCGGCAGATATAGAAATGAATCTTGTTGTCGGAGTACATGGACCATTAAAAGCAGTATATTTCATCGTATAAAATAGGGGAAAGCAGGCCAGAAAATGGCCTGCTTTTTTAATAGAATAGAGATAATATGAAGTAGAAGTTCTCTCCTTTTTTTGCTATGTTCTTCTGGAAAGGAGAGGAAGGGATGTTCACTTATGTATATGCATTGTTAGCGGGGATGGTGTTTGGTTCTTTTTTTATGGTAATTGCGATGAGAGTTCCGCTAGGGGAGTCTATCATAACCCCGCGTTCATATTGTCATTATTGTAAGTATGTGCTAAAGCCAAAAGAATTGATTCCAATCATTTCTTTTTGTATGCAAAGAGGGCGTTGTACGAATTGTAAGAGGAAAATTTCAATTTTGTACGTAGTATTTGAACTTGTAACTGGAATGATATGCCTTCTTACTGTATATATGATTGGGGTGGAACGAGAGCTTATTATCGTTTTATCACTTTTTTCGTTACTTCTTATTATTTCAGTTACAGATTACATATATATGTTAATTCCAAATCGTATTTTAGCTTGGTTTGCTTGTTTACTCATTTTAGAATGTGCTTTTATACCGTTAGTCACTTGGATAGATAGTATAGTTGGTAGTTGCGTTATATTCATTTTGTTATACTGCATGCAAAAGATATATCCAGAAGGGCTTGGGGGAGGGGATATAAAATTACTTTCGTTACTTGGATTTATAGTGGGACTGAAAGGGATTTTTATCGTTTTATTTTTAGCATCTTGCTTTAGTCTTTGTTTCTTTGGAGCTGGTCTCGTATTAAAACGTATGAAAATGAGGACTCAAATACCGTTTGGTCCTTTTATTAGTCTTGGGGCAATATGTTACATGTTGGTCACGTATGCAAAATAGAGAGGGGATAGAAAATGAATATATATATGGATGATCAAAGAAGTTGTCCGTACGGTTACGTGCTCGCAACTACAGTAGAATGTGCTTTGCAAATGGTACGAGATTATGAGGTGAATGTTCTTTCCCTTGATTTCAATATGGGATGGGGAGAAAAAAGTGGATTAGATTTTGTCGAAGCTTTTTGTAAAGAGGGTTTATATGTAAATGAAATACACTTTCATACGAATGATGTCATCGGTATGCATAAGATGAAACAGAGAATGAATAAGGGAAAGGAAGAAGGAGAGATTAATCCTAATCTTGTTGTTAAATATGTGGGGAGCTAAAAACTCCAAAGTAAAACTTTGGAGTTTTTAATGTTTCATATGCGCTTGCAACGGAATGATTTCTTCTTGTTGAGCTGCTCCTAATTCAGTTTCTTCTTGTTTCACGTCAGGTACTTTCTTTGTTAAGTAATGGTATACCATACCGACAAATACAGACCCACCAATAATGTTACCGATTGTAACTGGAATTAAGTTATGAATAGCACCTGCAAAAGAAATTGTCTCAGGATGCGGTGAAACTAAAGATAAAGCAAACAGTGATAAGTGTGCGATGCTATGCTCGTAACCAGATAAGAAGAATGTGAAAACGAGCATCATCATCATCATAATTTTTGCTGTATCACCTTTAACTTGAGAAGGTAAGAAACAAGCAAGACATACAAGCCAGTTACATAAAATTGCTTTAAAGAATAGTTGCATTGTAGGTGTATTCATTTTTCCTTCTACTACTTTATTCATGAAATGACCGTGATCAATTGCTTCAAAAATGCCAGTTGCGTAAAATAGTAAGGCAAAGAATAAAGCACCAGCTAAATTGCCTGCATAACAAGCAAACCAGTTACGAAGTGTATCAGATAGTGTTGTTTCTTTTCTTAATGTTGCTACAGTGAAGTACATTGTGTTTCCAGTAAACAATTCAGCACCACCATATATAATAAGTACGAGAGCAATTCCGAAAAACATAGAAGCAGCTAAATAAGTTGCTGGTGAATCTGCAATGTGAAAAAAGTTACCTAATTTAAAGCATAGAACAATAATAAAACCGATATAAATACCCGCAAGTGCTGCACGAATGAAATATTGCATCGGGTTTGTATCTAACATTTGTTTTTTGCTCTTAGCCAGTTTGACAACATAATCTAATCCTTGTTCTAGCATGAGTAATACGCTCCTTTAGTACATCATCTATAAATACTCCTTATATGAATAAAGTACATGGATTCTTTTATAGTTTCAATAAGTTTGTGCAATGTTTCACAAAAAGGACATACATATATTAAGAAAGCGTTTACAAAGTATAGTATAATAGAATTTTTTCTGGACATTGAGAGGGGGAAGGGCAAAAAGAAAAAGCACTGTAATTACAGCGCTTTTTCGTCTAAATTCTTTTCTACTTTTGTTTCTACTTCTTTTGAGAAGAACCAACCACCAGCTGCGATTCCAACTAATACAATCCAGAATGTAAGCTTCCATGGTGTAGATTCTGGGAATGAGTGCGGAATTACATTTAATGCAGGGTGTGCTAACGTATAAACTGCTAGTTTCACACCAACCCAACCTACAATTAAGAATGCCGCAGTTTCAAGTCCTGGTTTACGTTTTAAAATTTGTACGAAAGCAGTTGCCGCAAATCGCATAATGATTAATCCGATAAGTCCACCTACAAAGATAACAACGAATTGTCCAGTATCAAGACTACCAATTGTACCTAATCCTGTTTTTGGTAAAGTCATTGCTAATGCAACAGCAGCTAAAATAGAATCAACTGCGAAGGCGATATCTGCAACTTCAACTTTAAATACAGTCCACCAAAAGTTCTCTTGTTTTTTCTTTGCTTCTTTTTCTTCTGTTTCTTTATCTGTATTCTTTTTAACATACGTTTTAAATAAGTGATTACCAGCGATAAACATAAGGTAAATGGCACCGATTGCTTGCACTTGCCATACGTCGACTAGGAACGAAATCATAAATAACGATCCGAAACGGAAAACAAATGCCCCTGCTAATCCATAAAATAGTGCTTTCTTTCTTTTTTCTTCTGGTAAATGTTTTACCATAATTGCAAGAACAAGAGCGTTGTCAGCCGCTAAAATCCCCTCTAGTGCAATTAGGATGAGTAATACCCAACCATACTCCAATAATAATGATACATCCATGTACATTCTCCTCTCATTTCTATAAGTACTAAATAAGTGAAGAATTTCCCCACTATTTAGTTTCCCCATACTCCTGCCTATTAACTTTGGAAGAATTTGGTAATGAATGCAAAAAAGACCTCTGCCGTTAATAGGCAAAGGTCTTGCTAGACATATGTAATGAAAATGCCAACAAAGCCGGAAGAACTAAGTTCTACGTAATGACGACTTTGTTTCCAAGAAATATTCTTGGACGCTACTCCCCTTTGGAGATATGCTATTGTACTCTCATTATATGGATAATTTATACGGTTGTCAACCTGTTAAAATGTCTTCATTCGGATATTTTATTTTCCGGTTCTTTTTACGTGCAAATGAAAAAGCTAATGTTAAAGGCCCCATCTTCCCAAAAAACATCATAAAGATAATAATAGCTTTTCCAATCATCGTTAAGTGTGGTGTGAAATTCATACTGAGACCGACAGTCCCAAATGCTGAAAATACTTCGAAAGCACTCATCAATAGAGGAACTCGCTCAGTAATGCTTAAAATTAAAATAGCAAAAAAAATAAATGAAATAGAAATAATAGCGATGGTTAATGATTTGACAATGAGAGTATCTTTAATGGATTTTTTAAACACGACAATATCATCTTGCTCTTGTAAAAATTTAAATACCCCAAAAAACATGATTAAAAAGGTTGTTAATTTAATCCCACCGCCAGTTGAAGCACTACCGGCTCCGATAAACATTAGAAGCATCATTAATAAAAGGGAAGGCTTTGATAATGCGGAAATATCAACTGTATTAAAACCAGCAGTACGCGTTGAAATAGCTTGGAAATAAGCAGCCATGCCTTCTTCAAATGGAGTAAAGCCTCTCATAGAAAGAGAATTGTGAAACTCGAATATAAAAATAAAAACAGTCGCAATAATATTGATGATTAGAGTAGAAGAGAGCATAAGTTTTGAGTGTAATGTAAGGTTTTTAAAATTTTTCTTTCTTTTTATATCTACGATTACTGTAAAACCAATCCCACCTAAAATAATGAGGGAGGAAATGACGAGATTGACAAGAATGCTGTGAGAGTGGGACATTAAATTATCGCTCCAAACAGAAAAACCTGCATTGTTAAAAGCAGAGATGGAATGAAAAAAGCTATAATAGATCCCTTTAGCAATCCCATATTTCGGTACCCATTCAAAAGAAAGAATGAAAGCAGCGATACATTCGACTGTAAAAGAGAATAAAAATAATGCTTTGGCAAGACGAATGACACCGCCTATATTCGTTTGATTTAATGCTTGTTGCAGTAAAATTCGGTTTTGAAGGCCAATTTTTCTGCCAAGCATAATCGCAATTAAAACGGCAAAGCTCATAATGCCAAGTCCGCCCACTTGTATAAGTGTTAAAATGACACATTGGCCAAATAAGGTAAATACTTTCCCGGTGTCCACAACACCAAGCCCTGTAACCGTACAAGCAGAAACGGTTGTAAATAAAGCATCGAGCCATGAAATAGACGTCGTTGTAGCAATTGGCAATTTTAATAAGCATGTACCGATAATTGATAACATAATAAAAGACAAAGTAAGAACACGGGGAGGACTCATGCGAATGTTAATCCGTTTCATGTTACATATCGTTCCTTTCAGTTTGCTTTTACTAGTATGTGAAAAAGCACCATTATGTATGTTAAAAATAGAAAGAGGCAGAGAATATCTGCCTCTAAGCCATATGTTATATTGTTATCCACGTAATTGTTGTTGAGCTAAAGAAACAAGACGTTTTGTTACTTCACCGCCAACTGATCCGTTAGAACGTGATGCAGTATTAGACCCTAAGCTTACGCCGAATTCTTGTGCAATTTCATATTTAAATTGATCAAGTGCTTGTTCAGCACCTGGAACTAGTAATTTGTTTGTTTTTGCCATGATGATACACATCCTTATGAGTAATCCAGTTCAGCTAAGTATGTATCTGAACTGGTACCGTTATTTTATGTGGAACCGGCGTGCTCATACGCGGAAGTAATCGGTGTGATTAGAAGTTATTGGATAGAAAAAAGAGTAGCAATTTTTGCTACTCTTTTTTTAGTATTGTCGCTGTACCTTCCACGACAATATCATCCGATTGATTATATATATTTGTTTGCAACGTAATGATTTTTTTATCGTCACGTTTTTTGATGACCTCTGCCACAACGCGAAGTGTATCGCCGATTTTGACAGGAGCGCGGAATGAAACGTTTTGAGATAAATAAATCGTATTTTTACCCGGGAGTTTCGTTCCAAGGATGGTAGAAATAAAACTTGAAACGAGCATACCATGAGCAATACGTTCTTTAAACATTGTCGTTTTTGCAAAAGAATCTAAAATATGAATAGGATTCACATCTCCAGTCAATTTTGCAAAATTGATAACGTCCTCATCCGTAATCGTTTTTGTAAGTGATGCTTGATCACCGACTTGAATCTCATCATAACGAAGCTCCGGGACGGTTTGTGCTTCTTGAAATGGATTCATTTTGTCCTCCTTCTTTTCCATATCGAAAAATGCTAGCCATCTTGATGTAGTAGGAGGAAGAAAGAGTTTTGTTTGTGCTGCAGTTAGCTCCCACATTTTTCTTACTTGATGGAAGTAAATAGATTTTTTGAGTTTTCCTCGAACTTTTTTGCGAGTTCCAACTGTTTTGTCTTGAAATCTTCCAAAAAACCTTCTAACTGTTTTTGAGCCTCTTCACGTTGTAATTGTTGTTGTTCAATAAATTGCTTCGTTGTTTCTTCAAATTGACCGCTTGTTTGAGTAAGGATAGACAAAGATGTTTTTGTAGGAGAAACAGTTAGCTGTTGCATATGAGCAGAAAGCTCTTTCCATTTGTCTTGCCACTCATTAATTTGATCATTTAAGGAGTTTCCAGTTAATTGCTTCACGTAATCTGTATACTGATTATTGAATTGAGTAGTAAATTGTTGCAGTTCTTTTTCTAGTTCATCTACTCCTGCTGTTAATTTATGCAAAGCATCTTGTTGTTGTTTTAATGTTTCTAAAGTAAGTTGCTCTAATTGTTTCCCAGCTGAAGAGAAAAGGGAAAGTGATTGAGACCAGTTTTTCCAAAATGCATCGACTAATTCGTATGGTTTAGTTTCCATTGTTTGACCCCCAAATGTTTTTTTACATATTGTGAACGCAGATTATTCTGCTGTATCACCAGGTGAAGATGAAGAATCTTTTTCATCCTTTTCTGGAGAAGTAGAAAATGGAAAGAATGCATTGGTGTATAACGTGAAAAACGTCCGCAACATATTTTGATAATGCTCAAAAGAAGTCGCACATGTTGTTAAATATTGCTCTCCATATTCAGTTAAAGAATAAATTCTTTTGGCTGGCCCTCCGTCGCTTGTGTCCCAAGTAGAAGAAATAAGGTTTTCTTTTTCTAATTTGCGTAGTGTTCTGTACACATTACCTTGGTCAACAGAAGAAAAGCCGATATCCATTAGCATTTGAATAAGTTTGTAACCATGAAGACTCCAGTCTTTAAGACAGAGAAGTAAGAAGGGAACTAAGAAGTTTTTTGGCATGGAGTTTGGTTGTTTTGCTTGGTTGTTCTCCAAACTTTCGCGTTGTTCTGGTTCATTATGTAGCATGATTGTGCATCACCTCATGAATCAGTTAGATGGAATTTTTTGCTTATAAGTGCAATTTACACCTATCTGTTTTTAAAGTCAATACATTTGTTAGAAAATAGAAAAAAATAAAATATAGACTTGAAGTTTTATTCAGAATATTAGAAAATAATGAATAGGTTGAATTGTTTCAAAAACGAAAAAGGGAGTGTAGGTAAAGTGATTGATCAAAAATTCGATCCACTACAAGCATGGAAAAATGCTTATGAACAAACCGAAACATTTTGGGGAAAAGCGCTCAATGAAACAATTAAAACAGAAGAATATTCTGCTTGGATGGGCAGCGTTCTAGATTTGAATTTGTTTTATCAAAAAGCATTAAATGATACGACAAAAAATTATTTAGAGCAGGTAAATGTGCCTACGAAAGAGGATATCGCTAGAGTGGCTACGCTTGTTATTAACTTAGAAAATAAAGTGGATAACATTGAGGAGTTTCTAGAAGATAAGGTAGAGTCAGTAGGACAAGCTCCTACATTAAAGCGCGATGTTACGAAAGTAAAACAAGATATTCGCACATTAGAAACGAAAGTTGATCAAATTTTAGAATTGCTAGAAAAGCAAAATGCAGTACTAGCAAAACTACAAGAACCTGTAAAAGAAGAAGTAAAACCTACGAATAAGCCAGAAAATAAAAAGTGATAATAGCGCTTGTTTATAACATATGAAAGAGAAAGGGAGAATCTCTTTTCTATGTATAAACAGCGAAACATAATTATATAGGGACTCCATAGTATGAGTACCAAAATGATTCATAATAGTCGTTCACAAATTCATTTAAGGGGGAAAAGAAATGGTTCAATTAAATGGCAAAGTAGCAATCGTAACAGGTGGGGCAAAAGGGATTGGAAAAGCAATCACAGTAGCGTTAGCACAAGAGGGCGCAAAAGTTGTTATTAACTATAACAGCAGTAAAGAAGCAGCTGAAAACTTAGTAAATGAACTAGGAAAAGAAGGACATGACGTTTATGCAGTTCAAGCAGATGTTTCTAAAGTAGAAGACGCAAACCGACTTGTAGAAGAAGCAGTGAATCATTTTGGTAAAGTTGATATTCTTGTTAATAATGCTGGTATTACAAGAGATCGTACATTCAAAAAGTTAAATCGTGAAGATTGGGAACGCGTAATTGACGTGAACTTAAGCAGTGTGTTTAATACGACAAGCGCGGTACTTCCATACATAACGGAAGCGGAAGAAGGTAGAATTATTAGCATTTCTTCTATTATTGGTCAAGCGGGTGGATTTGGACAAACAAACTACTCAGCAGCGAAAGCAGGTATGCTAGGATTTACAAAATCATTAGCATTAGAGCTTGCAAAAACAAATGTAACTGTAAACGCTATTTGCCCAGGGTTTATTGATACTGAAATGGTAGCAGAAGTACCAGAAGAAGTACGCCAAAAAATCGTTGCGAAAATCCCGAAAAAACGTTTTGGTCAAGCTGATGAAATTGCAAAAGGTGTAGTATACCTATGCCGTGACGGTGCTTATATCACAGGTCAGCAATTAAACATTAACGGCGGATTATATATGTAATGAAGTAAGAAAAAAGTGCATATCCATAGCAGGAATGCACTTCTTTTTTTAGAAGGAAATTGACCAAAAAGGAGATAGAAAAATGACTACATTCGCAACAGAATGGGAAAAGCAATTAGAGCTATACCCAGAAGAGTACCGAAAAGCATATCGCCGAGTGAAAAGGGCGAGTGAAATTTTATTACGTGAACCAGAGCCACAAGTAGGATTAACGCCGAAAGAGGTTATTTGGACGAAGAATAAGACGAAGCTTTATCGCTACATTCCAAAACAAGAAAAAACACAAAGAGTCCCAATTCTATTAATATATGCTCTTATTAATAAACCATATATTATGGATTTAACTCCTGGAAATAGTTTAGTGGAATATTTAGTGGACCGTGGTTTTGATGTGTATATGCTTGATTGGGGCACATTTGGTTTAGAAGATAGTCATTTGAAATTTGATGATTTTGTGTTTGATTATATTGCAAAAGCAGTGAAAAAAGTAATGCGAACTGCAAAATCGGACGAGATTTCTTTACTTGGTTATTGCATGGGGGGAACGCTAACTTCTATTTATGCGGCACTTCATCCGCACATGCCAATTCGTAACCTAATCTTTATGACAAGTCCTTTTGATTTCTCTGAAACAGGATTATATGGCCCTTTATTAGATGAGAAATACTTCAATCTAGATAAAGCGGTTGATACATTTGGAAATATTCCGCCAGAAATGATTGATTTCGGAAACAAAATGTTAAAACCAATTACGAACTTTGTTGGTCCATATGTTGCTTTAGTAGATCGTTCAGAGAATGAGCGCTTCGTTGAAAGCTGGAGGTTAGTTCAAAAGTGGGTTGGCGATGGCATTCCGTTCCCAGGTGAATCATACAGACAGTGGATTCGTGATTTTTATCAAAATAATAAATTGGTTAAGGGTGAACTTGTGATTCGCGGACAAAAGGTAGACCTTGCAAATATTAAGGCGAATGTCTTAAATATTTCAGGGAAACGTGATCATATCGCCCTGCCGTGCCAAGTAGAAGCGTTGCTAGATCATATTTCTAGCACAGATAAACAATATGTATGTTTACCAACGGGACATATGTCGATTGTTTACGGTGGAACAGCGGTAAAACAAACGTATCCGACGATTGGAGACTGGCTTGACGAGCGCTCTAAGTAAAAATAAAAAATCCAACTAGCATATGTTAGTTGGATTTTTTTATGTAAAATAACAAAACATAGAAAGGAGAAATTTATATTTTAGGAGTATAATTATGAAGCTTATGATTGGTAAGTTGTTTTGGGATACAGGAGCTTCTATGCCTTGTTATCCATCGTTAGAAAATGATATGATATGTGATGTGCTTGTAGTTGGAAGTGGCGAAGCGGGTGCTCAAATAGCGTATTCGTTAGCGAAAATGGGAATGTGCGTTACACTTATTGAAAAAAATATGATTTCATGTGGCAGCACAGCTGCTAATACAGGGTTATTACAATTTCTTCATGATAAATCGTTAACCTCACTTATCCATACATTTGGCGAAGAAAAAGGGGTGCGAGCATATAAGCTTTGTTACGAAGCGTTACGAACAATGGAGAAAGTTGTACCGACTCTCGATATCGATCCCCAGTTTATTCCGCGAAACAGTTTATATTATGCAAGTAAAAGTGAAGATGTCTCATTTTTACAAGAGGAATACAAAACGTTACAGAATTATGAGTTTCCAGTTGAGTATTTTACAGCATCTGATATTAAGGAACGGTATCCTTTTACAAAACAAGCGGCATTATATACACACGGTGATGCTGAGGTAAATCCGTATTTATTAGCGCATAGCCTTTTGCATAAAGCAAATCAAATGGGTGCTACTATATATGAACATACAGAGGCCATATATATAAAAAAACGTCAAAATGATTTAATTTGTTATACGAAAACAGGAAATCAAATTGTAGCAAAGAATATTATTATGGCGACGGGTTATGAAGCACTTTTTGGAAAGAAAGAAAAAAATACAATAGTAGAAACTTCTTATGCAATTGTAACAAATGAAATAGATCAGTTTGAAGGTTGGTATGAGCGATCATTAATTTGGGAAACAGCACGGCCGTATTTATATTTTCGAACGTATAAAAACCGTATTATTGTAGGCGGATTAGATGAAGCAATGCAAATTCAAACAATCGGTGATACGAAATTATTGCATAAGCGTGATGTCCTTATTAACATTATAAAAGAGATGTTCCCGCAGTATAAAGATATACAGGCAGACTACTATTGGGCGGCAGCATTTGGCGGTAGTCATGATGGTCTCCCTATTTTAAAAGAAGATAATAAGATACATAATTTATTTTATGCATTGCCATATGGAGGTAATGGAACTGTGTATGGAATGGTATTTGCTAAAATATTTGAGCAGTTATTTACAAATAAAGAAAGTAAAGATTTTTCTTTATTTAATCGATAGAAAAAAGGTAGCGAAGTGATGGAATGAGAGATATAAAAAAGTTTTTACAAAAATTACGCCCTGTACAACTCATTGTTCTGTTTTATTTATTAGCGGTAGTTGTATCGGTGATATTGCTTAGTTTACCGTTTGTTACGAAGCCTGGTGTCAAATGGACATTTATAGATGCACTTTTTACATCGGTTAGTGCGGTAAGTGTTACGGGCCTGTCTGTTGTTACGATTTCAGATACATTTACTACGGCAGGAATTATTATTTTAGCCCTTATTTTACAATTGGGCGGCTTAGGAATTATGGCGTTAGGTACATTCGTTTGGATTATAACAGGAAAAAAGATTGGTTTGCAGAGAAGAAGACTCATTATGGCAGACCATAATCAAGGGAATTTATCAGGTCTTGTAGAATTGATGCGTTCTATTTTAATTGTAATTATTTCAATAGAGCTTATTGGAGCGATATTATTAGGTACAAGATTCTTACTTTACTTTCCAACTTGGCAAGAAGCTTATTTTCACGGTTTTTTTGCAGCTGTTAGTGCAACTACGAACGGCGGATTTGATTTAACAGGACAATCGCTAATTCCGTATAAAAAAGATTACATTGTTCAAATGATTCATATGTTACTTATTATTTTAGGAGCAATCGGCTTCCCTGTATTAATGGAAGTGAAACAATTCCTTAGTAAAAGGAGACAGCAACTATTTCGTTTTTCGCTATTTACAAAATTGACGACAACAACATTTTTTGCGCTCGTGGTCGTTGGAACGATTATGATTTTTTTACTAGAACGAAATCATTTTTTAGCAGGAAAGTCATGGCATGAAACAGTTTTCTATACACTATTCCAATCTGTGACGACGCGAAGCGGGGGACTTGCTACAATGGATATACTTGAATTGTCACAACCGACGCTTTTATTTATGAGTATATTAATGTTTATAGGAGCATCTCCAAGTTCGGTTGGGGGCGGGATACGTACAACGACATTTGCTGTTAGTATATTGTCACTATACACTTTTGCAAGAGGCGGGAGAACGGTTAGAGTCTTCAAACGTCAGCTACATGAAGAGGACGTGCTGAAAGCATCTGTCGTTATGACAATGGGGATTTTATTATGTGCCACAGCACTATTTATTTTATCTATTACGGAAAATGTACCGCTTATGAGTTTAATTGTTGAAGTCTGTTCTGCTTTCGGGACGACAGGACTATCGACAGGTATTACGCCAGATTTAACAACTGTTGGTAAACTTGTACTCATTGTACTTATGTTTATCGGGCGTGTCGGTATTTTAACATTTATACTAGCTAGTGGCGGAAGAGAACAGCCACCTCGCTATAAATATCCGAAAGAGAGAATTATTATTGGATAGTATGAAACCATTCTACCTAACATAGGTAGAATGGTTTTTTAGTCATTAATGCCAAATTGCGGATGCATAAAAGTATCCTTCTTATTATCTCCTTCTTTTTTTAGTAACTCTTGATTTTCTTCTGAAATCCAACCAATATCATTTGTAGGATGGATCCATTCTTCTCCAGCCATAATGGCAGGATCTACATCATCACTCCAATTGTGAAGTGGACTGTTCTCGGAATCATATTTACTGTCTCCGATTACGACGTCATATTGATTTATGAAAGGTTGTTGCATCTTCTTTCCTGTTCCTTTAAAAGATGGGAAATTCATTTGATGCGGGAGCGTTTCATCTAAAATGGGTGACTGGATTTTATCTTTCTTCTTCAAAATAAGAGCTCCTTTTTATTATGATTTCTTCATATGTAGTATTTCCATCTAACAGTTCTTATGTACTTGTTAACACTTGCCAGTAATAATTATTTTAGCTCGCTTCAAACTAGAGTAGAAAGTGAATTTTTGAGAGCAGGTGAATGTATTGGTAAAAAGAAAAGTGAAACAAAATGCGGCAATCAACAATAATAAAACTCCGAAAGAAAGCTTACCAGATGCAGAATTTGCATTAGAGTATGAAGGAGAAAATAGCGCGAAGTATGCAAATCGTAATTCAAAAAAAGGTAAACAAAAGTGAGGCGTTTTTTACAAACGCCTCATTTTTTTGTGGGATTATAAAGGTTTTTTTAATTATTTGTAAATTTAGTGTTCATTATTAGCAGAAAAATGCGAAAAAACATAGAAGTAGCAACGTATTACACAAAAACAAACAACAAACAAAAGATTAATGTTGGTTTAATACTGCTTTTACACTAGTTGTTTATATTTGAGTTGTACATAAGATTTGTAAAAGGAGAGAGAGACAGTGAAAAAAACAATCTTTAAAGCTGTAGCAACTGGAATGGTATTTTCGTTATTAATGGGGTGTGGTGCAAAGAAAGAAGAAAGTGCTGGGGCAAAAGTAAAAGATGATAAATTATCTGGATCATTAACTGTTTACACAGCAATTGAAGAAGAACTTGTACCAATTTATCTTGATTCTTTTAAAAAGAAATATCCAGATGTGAAGCTGAATATTGTTCGTGATTCAACTGGAGTTATTACAGCAAAATTGCTAGCTGAAGGAAAAAATACACAAGCAGATGTTGTATGGGGAACTGCAGCTTCAAGTCTATTAGCTTTAGATAAAAAAGATATGTTAAAAGGATACTCTCCAAAAGGAGCGGATCGCGTTTTACCGCAATTTAAAGATGATAAACAACCAGAAAAATGGGTAGGAAATACTGCATTTATGACGGGGATTGCTATAAATAAAGAAGAATTAAAGAAGAAAAATTTACCGATGCCAGAATCATACGAAGACTTAACGAAACCAGAGTATAAAGGAACGCTTGTTATGCCGCATCCAGCATCTTCTGGAACAGGATTTTTAACAGTTTCTGCATGGTTACAAATTATGGGTGAAGATAAAGGCTGGGATTACATGAAGAAACTTCATGATAATATGGCAACTTATACTCATTCAGGTTCAAAACCAGCGAAATTAGCGGGGGCGGGTGAATATCCAGTTGGTGTATCGATGGTTTATAGTGCTTTGAAAGAGAAACAAAAAGGTGCACCAGTTGAAGTTGTATTGCCAAAAGAAGGATTAGGTTGGGAAGTAGAAGCGAACGCACTTATTAAAAAAGATAATGCAAAAAATGAAAAATTAGCGCAAGCATTTTTAGATTGGGCAATTACTGATGATGTAATGAAGTTATACTTCGAGAAAAATGGATTTGCGACAATTAAAAATGATTATAAACTTCCAGATGGATTCCCTAAAGATGTGACGGAAAAATTATACAAAAAGAATGACTTTAAGTGGGCAGCAGAAAATCGCGACAAAATTTTAGAAAAATGGGAAAAAGAGTTTGGCCAAAAAGCAGAACCGAAAAAGTAAGTGAGTGGGAGAGAGAAAAAATGAGCGAATATTTATCAATTCAACACATTCAAAAACAGTTTGATGCATTTACAGCGTTAAAAGATATTTCTTTTACTGTGAAAAAAAATGAGTTTGTATGTTTATTAGGCCCAAGTGGCTGTGGGAAAACAACATTGCTTCGAATTTTAGCAGGGCTAGAAGAGGCGACAACAGGCAGTATAGCTGTGAATGGAAAAGATATTACAGCATTACCTCCTGGAAAGAGAAATTTCGGAATGGTGTTTCAATCATATGCATTATTTCCGAATTTAACAGCACTTGAAAACATTGAATACGGCTTAAAGACGAAAAAGTATGGAAAAGCAGAAGTAAAAGAGAAGGCGCTATCGGCGTTAGAACTAGTTGATTTACTGAATGTAAAAGATAAATATCCTGCTCAAATGTCTGGTGGACAACAGCAGCGAGTAGCACTTGCACGTGCGCTCGCTCTGTCTCCGGATATTTTGTTACTCGATGAGCCGTTATCTGCTTTAGATGCAAAAGTACGTGAAAAGTTACGTAGAGAAATGCGTGATTTGCAAGAAAAAGTAGGAGTAACAACTATTATGGTCACGCATGATCAAGAAGAGGCATTAACGATGGCTGATAAAATTGTTGTAATGAATCATGCGGAAATTATGCAGATTGGAACACCAGAGGAGATTTATCAAAGACCAGCCAATCCGTTTGTGGCAGATTTTATTGGTTCTATTAATTTCTTTTCGAAAAATAATGAAGAACATGCAATTCGTCCTGAACATGTAACGATTGTACAAAATGATGGTATTAAAACGGTTGTGGAAAGTATGGAATTTCGTGGATCTGTATACCGGACAGAAGTGCGAGTTATAGATGAAAAAACACATCTATATAATGAGAAAATCGTTGTAGATATATTGGCATCAGAAGTAGAAAAAACAGCTATTAGGAAAGGAAATCCGATTCAAATCTCTTTCTCAGAAAATCATATGTTGTCATATGGAAAGAAGGTTGTTGTATAGATGGAGATGTTAGAAGACTTAAAGGTAGAAAGTACGAAAAAAAAGATTAAGAGACGTATCGGTAAAGAAGAATGGATACAAAGACTATTAATTATTGGTATGATTCTTGCTTTTTTGATTATGCTTGTATTACCACTATTACAATTGTTTACACAAGCTTTTTATGATAAAGATGGAGCTTTCATTGGTGTTGCGAATTTCAGTAAATATTTCACAACCCCAACATTAGTTCAATCATTACAAAATACGATATGGATTTCGGGCGCGACAACAATTATTGCAGTGACACTTGCTTTCGCTTACGCCTATGCGATCGCTCGTACGAATGTATTTGGCAAGCGTGTATTTCAATATGTCGCGTTGTTACCATTATTCGCACCAACGATGATGCATGGTATCGCACTGACATATTTATTTGGTAATCAAGGATTAGTAACGAAAGGGATGTTTGGTTTATTTGAAGGTATACAAATCCCTTTATATGGACCAGTAGGAATTGTAATGGCTGAAGTCATGTATACATTTCCGCAAGCATTTCTTATATTATTAATTGCTTTCCAAGGTTCTGATTATCGTTTATATGAAGCTTCTAATATGTTGGGAGCGAGTAAAACAAAGCAATTTCTCACTGTTACTTTACCTAGTGTAAAGTATGGATTAATTAGTGCGATGTTTGTTGTGTTTACACTTAGTTTTACTGATTTTGGCGCACCAAAAATTGTTGGTGGGCAATATAATGTACTTGCTACTGATGTATACAAACAAGTAATTGGACAACAAAATATGCCGATGGGTGCAACTGTCGGAATGATTTTATTAATTCCAGCTATATTTGCATTTGCAGTTGATCGCATTACGCAAAGAAAGCAGGCAAATTTCTTATCTTCCAAAGCAGTGCCATATAGAATAACGGCTAATAAGAAAAGAGATGTAGTCTCATTCATATATTGTAGTGTGATTACACTTATGATTATTCTTTTATTTGTGGCGGTTGGTATTGCTGCAAGTGTGAAAGTATGGCCATATAATATGAGTTTTACATTTGAGCATTTTAATTTTTCGAGTTTAACAGGTGATGGACTTGAAGCATTTAAAAATAGTGTGATTGTCTCAGCAGTTACAGCAGTTATTGGGGCAATTTTAACATTTATGTTCGCATATGCGATTGAGAAAATAGATCAGCTAAAGTTTTTCCGAAAAACAGGCTACTTTTTCTCGATTGTCCCTTTAGCAATCCCAGGTTTAGTACTTGGATTGGGATACGTCTTTTTCTTTAGTCAACCAACGATTCAAATACTTGGACTTTCAGTAACGAATCCGTTTCATTCTTTATACGGAACAATTGCTGTGCTAGTACTAGTAAACATCATTCATTTTTATTCTGTAACATTCGTTACCGCAACGACTGCTTTAAAGAAATTAGACCGAGAGTTTGAGCTTGTTTCGCAGTCGATGGGCATTCCGTTTTATAAAACATTCTTTAGAGTAACAGTACCGATGTGTTTACCAGCAATTTTAGAAATGGTCATGTACTATTTCGTCAATTCGATGGTAACTGTGTCAGCGGTTGTATTCTTATACGCAGCTGATTTTAAACTAGCTGCCGTATCAATCGTAAATATGGATGATGCAGGAAATGTAGCGCCAGCAGCTGCAATGAGTGTACTTATTGTTGTTACAAATATTGTAGTAAGAGTTGTATATGAATGGGGAACGAAAGCACTTCGTAACCGAACGTCACAATGGCAAAAAAGATAAGTGAGAAGGGTGATGGATTGAATGAAAATAGAAGCAGTTATTTTTGATTGGGCAGGTACGACAGTTGATTACGGATGTTTTGCACCACTGGAAGTATTCATAAAAATTTTTCGTAAACGTGGTGTTAAAATTACAGATGAAGAAGCCCGTAAACCGATGGGATTATTAAAGATCGATCATGTAAGGGCACTAACAGAAATGCCTCGTATTGCGAATGAGTGGGAGCGTGTTTTCGGACATTTACCAACAGAAGCAGACATTCACGAGATGTATGAAGAGTTTGAAGAAATACTCTTTACTATTTTGCCACACTATGCCACGCCAATTGATGGGGTGAAAGAAGTGGTTGCTTCATTACGTAAAAGAGGCCTTAAAATTGGCTCAACAACTGGTTATACGAGAGAAATGATGGACATCGTTGCAAAAGAAGCAGAAATACAAGGATATAAACCTGATGTTCTTGTGACGCCAGATGATGTTTCAGCAGGCCGTCCGTACCCTTGGATGTGTTATAAAAATGCGATGGAACTTGGTGTGTATCCGATGAATCATATGATAAAAGTCGGGGACACAGTGTCAGATATGAAAGAGGGCAGAAATGCTGGTATGTGGACTGTGGGTGTAATTCTCGGTAGTAGTGAGCTCGGCTTAAGCGAGTGGGCAGCTGAAACTATGGATCCGGTAGAACTTCGTGAAAAAATGGAAGTAGTTCGAAAGCGTTTCGTTGAAAACGGGGCTCATTTTACAATTGAAACGATGCAGGGACTCGAAAACGTAATTGAACAAATCGAGAAACAAGAATTTATTATTTCATAAAAGGGGAATAGGATCATGACTGAAAATCACTACTTATTATTAACGCCAGGACCATTAACGACAACAAAAACAGTAAAAGAAGTTATGCTATACGATTGGTGTACGTGGGATGTTGAATATAACATGATGGTGCAACAGGTAAGAGCTAAACTTGTATCGTTAGCAACGAAGGAAGAAGAGAGATATACAACAGTATTAATGCAAGGAAGCGGTACGTTTTCAGTTGAAGCAGTAATCGGTTCTGTCATTCCAAAAAACGGAAAGCTGCTTGTTTGTACAAATGGTGCGTATGGTAAGCGAATTGTACAAATGGCAGAGATGTTACATATAGATGTGGTGGTCAGTCAAACAGAAGAGTGGGAGCCTACTAATATTGTAGAAGTAGAAAAGATATTACAACAAGATAAAGAGATTACACATATTGCAGTTGTTCATTGTGAAACAACAACAGGTATTATCAATCCAATTGTAGATGTATGTAAATTAGGGAAGCAATACGGAAAAGTAACACTAGTTGATGCAATGAGTAGTTTTGGTGGTATTGAAATAGATATCGCTGAGTTGCAAATTGACTTTCTAATTAGTAGTGCGAATAAATGTATTCAAGGGGTTCCAGGGTTCGGATTTGTTATTGCAAAGCGCGATGAATTGTTGAAATGTAAAGGGCAGGCACGTTCATTATCTTTAGATTTATACGATCAATGGGAAACGATGGAAAATCAAAATGGAAAATGGCGTTTTACATCACCTACACATGTTGTACACGCTTTTTATCAAGCACTACTTGAATTAGAAGAAGAGGGCGGAGTAAAAGCACGTTACAATCGATATGATAACAATCAAAAACTATTAGTGAATCGAATGAGAGAAATCGGATTTAAGCCACTAGTAGATGAAAAATATCAATCGCCTATTATTACATCTTTCATTTATCCAGAAGAATGGTTTGATTTTGATCAATTATACAATGAATTAAAGCGTGATGGATTTGTTATATATCCAGGTAAAATTTCAAAAGTAGATACATTCCGCATTGGAAATATCGGTGATGTACATGAGGCAGATATTCATCGCTTAGTTGATAGTATCGCTAAAGGAGTTGTTATAGGTTGAAAGTATTTTGCTTAGGTGGAGCAGGTAAAATTTGTCGTGAGGCAATTTTAGATTTAGTGCAATTTTCATCTTTTGAGACGATTACAGTAGCAGATTTTAACGAAGAAGAGGGGCTTAAAGTAGTAGAATGGCTCAACGATCCTCGCGTTGATTTTGTGAAAGTAGATGTAACGAATCATGAGGATACGGTTGCAAAAATGAAGGGCTATGACATTGTAATGGATGGTACAACAATTAAGTTAAATGGATTATCTACTCGATGTATTGCAGAAGCAGGTTGTCACGGTGTGAATTTAAATGGATTTGGTGAAGAAAATGATTCGCATTCTATATTTGTTCAAAACGGAAAAACATGTTTACCTGGGTTTGGTATGACGCCAGGTGTAACGCAAATGATGGCGATGCATGCAGCAAATCAGTTACATACTGTAGAGTCAGTTCGTGTAAGTCATGGTTCGTATCGTCCTATTGCTTTTTCTGCATCCATTACAGAAACAACGACATATGAATATGATCCACATTTGCCATCGCGTACAGTGTATGAAGATGGTGAGTTTAAGCAAGTGCCTCCGTTTGCGCGTCCAAGAGAAATTGAATTACCGGCGCCTTATGGTAAGACAACGCAGTATATCATACCGCATTCTGAAACGATTACGTTAGCAAAAGCATTAGAAAATAAAGGCGTTAAACTAATAGAGACGAGAGGAACTTGGCCAAAGCAAAATATGCAGCTCGTACGTGCATTGTATGATTACGGTATATTGCGTAATGATCCAGTTGAAATAAATGGAAAAGAAATCGGCATAATGGATTGTATTGCGAAGTATTTATTGCAATCGAAAGAAGGACAAGAAACAGAGATTTACGGTTATGCACTTCATGTAGAAGTAATAGGTATGAAAAATAATGAGAAACAAAGACGTGTATTATATCATACACACCCGTTATCTGATGGATCTGTTGTAGGATGGGAAAAATTAAGAGCTTATACGAGAAACGTCGGTATTCCATTTGGGATTGCTACAGAGCTAATCGCAAATGGGAATGTAAATAAAGTTGGTGTTGTGACACCCGAGGAAGCTTTTGTCAAACCACAAATTATTTTTGATGAACTAAAAAAGCGTGGTATTCATATTCACGAGGAAGTTTTCGTTGAAAAGGAAAGTTATAACTTTGTATAAGTAAGGCAGTGTATGAGGTAGAAATCAATGGGGTGAGGTTATGTCTGTAGTAGGTGAAGAAAGAAAGCGAACCATTCTTGAGAAGGTAGAGTTTAAAGGGAAGGTAAAAGTTTCAGAATTAGCGAGAGAGTTTGCTGTATCAACAGAGACGATTCGTCGTTATTTAGAAGAATTGGATCGTGAAAAGAAGTTGAAGAAAGTGTATGGTGGAGCCGTCCAACTTCCGGGAGCTGGAATAGAGGCACCAATGTTAGAACGAGAGATGCTACATATAGAAGAGAAGAAGCGAATTGGGTATAAAGCAGCAACATTTGTAGAAGATGGAGATGTGATTGCGATTGATGACGGAAGTACACCACTTCAAATGGTACCATATCTTGTACATCGCAAAAATTTAACGATTGTAACAAGTTCATTTCCAGTAGCGACACAATTAATTTCTTCTATTAATAAAAAGATGTTTCACGGTGAAGTTTTATTTATTGGTGGAAAAGTATCTCCAAAACATTCACGCGTATCAGGATCTATTTCGCAGCAAGTTATCCAGCAATTTCATTTTCATAAAGCATTTGTTTCGATTGATGGATTATTACCTGGTTTTGGAGTTTCTAGTTTTGAATTAGAAAAGGCGAAACTGTCAGAAGCGATGATGAAATTAGCAGAGAAAACATATATTTTATGTGATCATACAAAGGTAGGTGTAAAAGGAAATTACCGAATAGCAGCGTTTTCGCGCATTCAACATGTAATTTGTGATAAGAAAATGCCCTATAGTTTTGAAGAGGAAGTTAAAAGGCATAATATTCAATGGACAATTTGTTAAATACGTAGAACTCCCACCTGATTGTGAGGTGGGAGTTTTACTGCCTGCAAATAGCGGGATAAAAGATTTGTATTTATGCAAAAAAAGTGGACACATTTTCCCATCTCTTTCATATAATTTACCAATACAAAAAAAGTTGGTCGAAGGAAAGAAGGGGAAGTATGTCAGAACGGATATATAATAAACTTGTATTGTATGCAAATATTTTGCAAAAAATTGGTGTCATCAATGAGAAGGAGAAAAATGAAATTCTTCATACGATAGGTAAAAAAGCTCTTTGAATAAAGGGCTTTTTTATTTTTTGCCTTTAAAAATATAAATTTAATGTAATATTCTCGTTGACATCGATAATGATATTCATTATCATTTATTTATGAGTAATTGATAATGTTTATCAATTATAAAGATTATATATGATAGGGGATATTATTTTGAAAAAAAATTATATGAAGGCGCTAGTAGTAGCGACAACATTAGCAATTCCATTTGCTGCATACTCTACTCCAGCGTTAGCAGCAATAAAAATTGAAGCAAACCAATCGGTAGCGGCAGCTAGTGAACGTACATACGATACTGAGATTAAAATATATAAGGATCAAAAAGACGAGCCATCTATGGTTTCTCAATATATAAAAAATCCTAAAGTAACGATTGCGGATGGGAAAAAAATTGTAACTGTAACAATGCAAGATAGCGATTATTTTCAATACCTTAGAATAGAGGATAAAAACCAACCTGGCGTATTTCATGATGTGAAAGTTTTGTCAGAAGATAAGAGGAAGAATGGAACGAAAGTAGTTCAATTTGAAATTGGCGAGTTTGAGAAGAAGCACAATATGCAAATGCATATACTTATTCCGGCTATTGGATATGATCACAAATATCAAGTTCAATTTGAAATTAAAGATCCAACTGTAGGTGACAAAGAAACAGAGAAACGAGATGATAACTCTAATTCAGGCAATATGGAGACGGATCATCCAGTTGATAATCAAAATATGATAACAGATAATAAATTAAGAGAGCTTGTTAATAAAAAGGTATTTAATAGAAAAGATTTAAATACACCAATCACGAAAGAAGAGTTATTACAAGTAAAGGACTTGTTTTTAAATACGAATGAGATACTGGATTATAGTGCATTAAAATATATGCCAAATTTAAAATCTTTAACAGTTGCGAATGCGAAGATAAAAGATCCATCATTCTTTACGAGCTTAAAACAATTGAAACATTTAGCTTTACGTGGTAATGAATTTTCAGATGTAACAACACTTGTTAAGATGGATAATTTAGATTCTCTTGATTTAAGTAATAATAAAATTACGAACGTTGCACCACTAATTGAGATGAAAAATGTAAAAAGTTTATATTTATCAGGTAACCAAATAGAAGATGTAACAGCATTAGCGAAAATGGAACAACTAGATTACTTGAATTTAGCAAATAATAAAATTACGAATGTTGCGCCATTAAGCGCGTTGAAAAATGTAACATATTTAACTTTAGCAGGTAATCAAATTGAAGATATTAAACCGTTATATTCATTACCTTTAAAAGACTTAGTATTAACACGTAATAAAGTAAAAGATTTATCCGGTATTGAGCAAATGAAGCAATTAGAAGAATTGTGGATCGGGAAAAATGAAATAAAAGATGTTACTCCTCTAAGTAAGATGACCCAGTTAAAACAATTACACTTACCTAACAATGAGTTAAAGGATATTACTCCATTATCAAGTCTAGTAAACTTACAAAAGCTTGATTTAGAAGCGAATTATATTTCAGACTTAACACCAGCTAGCAATTTGAAAAAGTTAGTATTCTTAAGTTTTGTTGCAAATGAAATTCGTGATGTTCGACCAGTTATAGAACTAAGTAAAACAGCCTATATCAATGTTCAAAATCAAAAAGTATTTTTAGAGGAAACAGAAGTAAATAAAGAAGTAAAAGTACCTATATACGAGAAAGATGGTAAAATCTCTACAAAAGTTCGTTTAAAGAGCGAAGGTGGTACGTATAGTAATGATGCAGTTAAGTGGAGTACACCGGGTGAGAAAGTATATGAATTTGGTGTAAAAGATCCATTTGCGGATACAGGAATCTTCTTCACAGGATCTGTGATTCAAAATGTGGTAGAAAGTAAAGAAGATAACACTTCTAAAGAAGACAATAATTCTAAAGAAGATGAAAAAGTAGGAGTAGTAGAATTTAAAGATGTACCAAAAGGACATTGGTCAGAGGAAGCAATTCATTATTTAGCGAAAGAAAATATTTTTAAGGGATATGGAAATGGACAATTTGGATTTGGGGATCGTATTACTCGTGGACAAGTTGCGTCTTTAGTACAAAGGTATTTGAAATTAGAACATAAAGTAGAGCAGAAAGAGAGATTTACAGATACGAAAGGACATATGTTTGAGCAAGATATTGCTACAGTTGCGCAAGCTGGAATTATGCAAGGAGATGGTACTGGGGAGTTTCGTCCAGATGGAGTATTAACTCGATACGAAATGTCTGTAGTATTATATAAAGTATTTCAGCTAAAAGAAGATGAAAATAATAAAGTGAACTTTAATGATGTACCAACTGGTCATTGGGCAGAAGAATATGTGAAAGCGTTAGCGGACAATAACATATCAAAAGGTGATGGAAAAGGAAACTTTTTAGGTGATGATTTTGTAACACGTGAACAATATGCACAGTTCTTATATAACGCAATGACGAAATAAAAGATGAGAAAATACGTTATTCTTTGATTGAAAAAGAATAACGTATTTTTTATGTATAAAATGAAATAGTCAAGATACATGAGTATAGACATATGAATAGCCCTTTTTAAAGAAGAGACGTGAAACTATATTGACAAAAAGGCGTTCTCATGTGATAATTCAATTAAATTTTTAGAATAATCAAAAAATACTCCTTTTACATAGAAAGGATTCGAACATTATATGAATATTACGCCGGGGGTGACGAAATGTTATTTTTTCTAAAGAAATGGAATGAATTAAAAGATGTGAAATCTGAACTAGCACTTCGTGATTGGTTTTATGGTACAAAAATTAGCTTATCACTTTGTACGTCAAAAGAGCCGTTAACTTTTTTAGTAAACGTTGAAGGAAGAGATAAAGGGTTATTTTCAGAAGAAGATTTTATTGTTGTAAACTGTATGTGTGAACCAGTATTTGAAAATGAAGAAAAACCAGCTGCGGAATCATTTATGCATGCAGATATTTATAAAAAAAGTAGTGCAGAATGTATTTTACAAGTACAGACTGTAGATAGTCATTTAATATCAGAGTTGTATGGAGAAAAAGGGGAAGTAACATTCGATAAACGTAGCGTGGAACGTGTTTTTGGAAAAGAAGGTATAACAGAAATGACAATTCCCATTGTAGAAGATGAGAAAAAATTCGCAGATTTATTAGAGAATAATGTGCCGAATTTTATTGAAGGTGGAGGAGTAGTTCTCGTTCATAATTATGGCATGATTGTGTGGGGAAAAACTCCAGAATACGCGAAAAAATGGTTGGAGGGTATAGAATATTTAATGAACTACCATGTAAAATTGTTAATGATAAAAGGTGCAAAGAGCTCTGTTATATGAAATGTTTGTGATGTCGTTACAAGTCAATAAGTAAATGAAAGCGTTTTAAAAATAATTTTACTCATAAAATATAGGTCTCCTTATTATATATAGATTACATGTTGACATGTAAGGAGGAACATATTTTGCGAGTTAAATATCATTTTCTGCCAAAACAGCAAGTAACATTTTGCAAAATGAACGATTCAGGTAAGAAGGCTCTGCAAATTATGAATGAAACGGGATTTCGAGCAATCCCTGTATTAGCAGAAGATGAAAAGAAATTCATGGGGATTATTTATAAAGTGGATCTTTTAGAAAAGAAGTGTAATGGTGGATTAGAGGAATTAAGTACGGAACATATGCTGGAAGATTCCACTGCATTTATTTTTGAAAAGGACTCTTTTTTCAGAGCATTTTATGTTATTCGTCGTTTGCCGTTTTTAGCTGTATTAAATGATTATAATGAATTTGTTGGCATCTTAACTCATTCCAATATATTTGATGTTATTGAGGATTCATTTGGTATGCGGACGGGTGGTTATATATTAACAATTGCAACACAAGATTGTAAGGGAACGATTAAAGAACTTGGGACATTGTTGAAAGCATTTCATATCGGTGGACTATTTACGCTAGATAACGGCGATCAATATATTCGCCGCGTTATTGTCAATATAACAGATGAGTTAAATGAAAAAAGATTAAAGCAATTAATCGAAAAAATAGAGAAAAAAGGATTCAGGGTGAGTCATGTAGATTATATTTAAGATGAAAAGGAAAGGGAGCAATTTGCTATATGCAGATTGCTCTCTTTTTTAGTTTGAGTCATGAATCTTATTTTGAAACAGGAGGCGGAGATAATGCTAAATCGGATAAAAAAATAAAATCTGCATGTTCACGAATTTTAGGGATAGAGGTTTCTATAACACGTGATGTAATTTCACCTGGAGGCCCAACATGTCCGATAGCTACCATAATCGGTTTTTCTTGAAGTTTTTTAATGAGTAATTGGGCTTGTTTTGAAATATGTGCCGCTGTGTACACGTCATCAAAAAATAATTGATTTTCAATAATTGGTACTCCTAATTCTTTCCCGATTTTTGGGACGACACTCTTAGGATTTGTTTTGCTATCTAAATAAAATAAACCGTGTTTTTTACAAGCTGCGAGTATAAGTCGTACAATTCTTTCGTCTGCAGTCACCTTTGATCCCATATGATTATTCATCCCAATTGCATGTGGTACTTCTTGAATCGCTTGTTCGAGTCGATTATTTATTTCTTCGTCGCTTAAATCAGTTGTAATTGCTTTTGGTCCAAGCCATTCTTTTTTACCTTTAATCGGTTCCATTGGCATATGTATAATAACTTCGTGTCCTTTCTTATGAGCCGCTATCGCATCTTCCTTTGTGGAAGGAAGAAAAGGCATAACAGCAACAGTTAGTGGAATAGGAAGTGATAACATTTTATCAGTTCCTTTCATATTATTGCCGAAGTCATCAATGACAATAGCTACTTTATTTGTATGGGCCTTAGCCTCAATAGGAAACAAGAAGGCTGGTAAAAACATAGTCAAAATAAGCAATGCAATCGTATATTTGCGCATATAACTATTTCCTTTCTATATTATCAATCACCATTATGGTTTGCGTTTTTATATAAATTAAACAAAAAATGTCGAAGAAAAGTATATGGAAAATAGGGAATCCGCTATTTAATTGGTGTTTGTAAAAAAAGGAGATAAAAAAATTGTCTATTATTGCGAATGTATTTACAAAGATAGAATAATTTGTAATAATTCTCAAAGTGAGGGTAAAGATTTGTAAATTACAGGGAGAAAATGTTTAATTTTCTGATTCTTCAAATTCAAATATGATAAGCAGTTAAAAGTTCAATGGAGAAGTGAAGTAGAGAGCATGGAAGTATAATAAGGGGGATATGAATGTTTACTGCAAAAAGGAAGTACACATTAGAAAAGCTTTCACGTGATATTCATATGAAACGTGAAGAGATGATTCAATTAGGTTTAACGAGTGGGTTAAATAGTACGGAGACGATTCAAGTTAGTCAAGAATTGGACAAGCTTATTTTACAGTACCAGTGTTATAAAGAAAAACAAACACCAAAATGGTTATCAATTATAAAGGTACCTATTTTTCAAATTGGGTATGAAGGGAAATCAAGTAATTTTTGGCGAATGCTTGTGGCTGGTTTTATGAAATAAGTATAATTACCCTTTAGGGATAAGGATAATTATACTATGTGTAACGGAATTTCGATATGAACTGTCGTTCCTTCGTTTTCTATACTGTTAATAAAAATATGCCCGTTGTACATCTCTATAATTCGTTTACATATGACAAGTCCAAGACCTGTTCCAGTATCTTTATTAGTAAAGAACGGATGAAAGAGGTGTTTTTGAATATGTTTTGGAATCCCTTTTCCAGTATCTATAATTTGCAATTGTGCGTGTGTTTCATTGTTTGTTACGAAAATAGTTAGTGTATCGCCAAAAGTCATAGCTTCAATTGCATTTTTTGTAATGTTTAAAACCACTTGTTTCATATGGTCTTTCGAGCATCGGATATGAACAGGACGGTCTGGCAAATGTAAATGGAATACAATATTATGTAGATTCGCCTCAGATTGAATAATTAATGCTACCTCATTTAGAATGGTTCTCACATCATATGTTTGTTCAATGATTGCAGTTGGCTTTCCCAGAATAAGAAATTCACTTACAATTTCATTAATTCGTTCTATTTCTTGTTCGATGATGGAAAAATAGAACTGATCTTGTTCATCTTTATATTTCTCTTTTAATAGAGCGACGAGCCCTTTAATTCCGGTAAGTGGATTACGGATTTCGTGGGCAGTACTGGCTGCAAAAGTTCCAACTAATTCAATTTTTTGTAGTTCATTTTGTTGTCTTTCTAGTTTTGTTTGTCGTTTTAACAACATATATTGAGCGAGTAAAAATAAAATTGACATTAAAAATAAAGTAGCTATACATTCTACGGCAACCCACTGGTTTAAAGTTTTTTGATGAATAGGTAACGGAGAAACAGAGACCTTCCAATCTAATCTTTGGAGTGGAGTAGTAAGCATATTAGAATGTGCATCACTTGTTTCGTTATTATCATCGGTTAGAAAAACTACATCATACTTATCAGTTACTTCAAAATGGTATTGTGGCTTAATGGCATTTAAAGATGATGAAATGTAGTCAAAGCGTAAACTTGCTAACAATAAGCCTGAGAGCTCCTTCTGTTTATTAAAAATGGGGGAAGCAATCATAATAGCTTGATGGCCAAGAACACGATCTGTAATGACGGATGATACAGTTGTTTTCTTAGTTTGTAAGGCGTTTTGAATATATTTACGATCTGAGACATCAACAGGTGGTCGGTCACCTTCCGATGCGATTGTAATGATACCTTCTGGTGTAGCGTAATATAGACCAGAAAAACGTGCATCGTTTCCATCTGTATCATGTACAATTTCTTTCATCCCATTAATATTTCCAGTCTCGGTTCCTACGACCTTTGCGAGCATTTCTAGGGCAGAAATTGCTTCGCCAAGGTGGTGATCTAAATAGTCTCTATATAAAAAGAGAACCGTATGGGCAACTTGTTTATTTTCTTGTTTCATTTTATACGAATGATATGAATAAAATGTAGCACCAATCCCTGTTGTTGGTAGGATAACAAGCAATATATATAAAACTATGCTGTGGAATTTGAATTTCAAATTTGGTACTCCTTCTTTTTTATTATCATTATATATAAACTATGTTAAAATTGTCATGTTTTTATTCAAGAATCATTCATAATATATTTGGGGAGAGATAATGAATGAGTGAATACTCATTCGGAATTTATATGAAGTACTATTTTGTTCTTTTTATTATTGAGAATTTAAGTGAAGGGTTGAAAGTTGTATGACATCAAATAATGAACGAGAAGATATTTCTCAATCTTTAAAAGTATTTATTGCATTATCTCGTGTACATCGTTCTGTTATGGATACGACAAATAAGTCTATACAAAGTAACGGTTTAAATCCAACTGAGTTTGCTGTATTAGAACTGCTATATCATAAAGGCGGTCAACCACTTCAGCAAATTGGTGAGCGTATTTTAATAGCTAGTGGCAGCATTACATATGTTGTAGATAAGTTAGAGAAAAAGGGACTAGTAAAGAGAATTCCATGCCCGAATGACCGACGTGTTATTTATGCACAATTAACTGAATCTGGAGAGAACTTTATTTCTTCTATTTTTCCAGGGCATGAGCAAGTTATTCATCAGTCTTTTGAAATGTTAACGAAAGAGGAAAAGGACGAATTACTGGATTTATTAAAAAAGATTGGAAAGTATGAAAAGTAATAATATGTTCCAAAGGAGCTTTGGATAAAGAAATCCAAAGCTTTTTTGTTTACATGTAATGATGACAGTATATGCCGTATTTTGTTGAAGAATAAGAGGAGATTTGGAAGTAAGTATTGAATTATAGTAAAGGATGCATTTAATGGAGAGGAGGCTCGTTCATGTCATTTAAAGACTATGAATATAAAAGGCCAAATATTGAAGAATTAAAAGAGAAGTTTACAGCTGCTTTAGAGAGGTTTGATAACGCAAAAACTGTAGAGGAACAAAAACAAGTCATTCATTCAATTAACGAAATTCGTAACGATTTTGGTACAATGGGGAATCTTTGTTACATTCGTCATTCTGTTGATACAACAGATGCTTTTTATAAGAAAGAGCAAGATTTCTTTGATGAATTCTCTCCAGTTGTACAAGGATATGGTACAAAGTATTATAATGCGTTAATTCATTCTCCATTCCGTGAAGAATTAGAAGCGTATTATGGGAAGCAATTATTTGCTCTTGCGGAGTGTGATTTAAAAACATATTCTGATGAAGTCGTGAAGGATTTACAATTAGAGAATAAATTGTCTTCACAATATACACAATTATTAGCATCTGCAAAAATTGATTTTGCAGGAGAAGAAAGAACTTTATCACAGCTTATTCCATTTATGCAAGGGAAAGAGAGAAGTGAACGTAAAGCAGCAAGTGAGGCGTATTACGGATTTTTAGCTGAGAATGAAGAAGAGTTAGATCGTATTTATGACGAGCTTGTTAAAGTGAGAACGAAAATCGCCAAATCTTTAGGTTTCAAAAACTTTGTTGAACTTGGATATGCAAGAATGTACCGTACAGATTATAATGCGGAAATGGTAGCAAATTATCGTCAGCAAGTGCTAGATTATATCGTTCCCGTTACAACGGAATTAAGAAAACGTCAACAAGCACGTATCGGTGTAGAGAAGTTAGCATATTACGACGAAAACTTTGAATTCCCTACAGGTAACCCAACTCCAAAAGGAGATGCGGATTGGATTGTTAATCATGGAAAAACGATGTATAAAGAGTTATCGGCTGAAACAGATGAATTTTTCAATTTCATGTTAGATAATGATTTATTAGATTTAGTTGCGAAAAAAGGAAAAGCTGGCGGTGGATATTGTACATATATTGAGAATTATAAAGCGCCGTTTATCTTCTCGAATTTTAACGGAACGTCTGGTGATATTGACGTATTAACACATGAAGCAGGCCATGCTTTCCAAGTATACGAAAGTCGTAAATTTGAAATTCCAGAATATAATTGGCCAACATATGAAGCGTGTGAAATTCACTCTATGAGTATGGAATTCTTCACATGGCCATGGATGAAGTTATTCTTTGAAGAAGATGCAGATAAATATTACTTCTCTCACTTAAGTTCAGCACTTCTGTTTTTACCGTATGGTGTATCTGTTGATGAATATCAACATTATGTATATGAAAACCCTGAAGCATCACCAGAAGATCGTAAGACAGCATGGCGTAATATAGAGAAAAAGTATTTACCGCATCGTGATTATGAAGATAATGATTATTTAGAGCGCGGTGGATTCTGGCAACGTCAAGGACATATTTATAGCTCGCCGTTCTACTATATTGACTACACGTTAGCACAAATTTGTGCACTGCAATTTTGGAAACGTGCAAGAGATAATAGACAAGAGGCGTGGGAAGATTATGTGAATCTGTGCCAACAAGGTGGAAGTAAATCATTCTTGGAATTAGTAGAAGTTGCCAATTTAACATCACCATTTACTGAAGGCTGTGTGAAAAGTGTTATTACAGAAATTGAAGCATGGCTACAAGCAATTGACGACACAAAATTGTAAAAAACATGCGCTTTTTTTCACATGTTTAACATCGACATAATGAGAAAATGATGAGATAATAAAAGAAAATTCAGAATACTAAAGAGGTGTTTCTAATAAGGAGCGCCTCTTTTCACCAACAAAAGGGGGGAAAGAAGTATGCTTCAATCTAATATGGATGTGAGTTTAGAAAGTTTAGTGAACTCATTACAGTCTACCCGAAGCACGCTATTGTCAGAAATTGAAATGTTAAATGATACAGAAGTGAATGTAAAGCCACGTCGTGATAAATGGAGTATTATTCAAATTTTGCATCACTTGCATTTAGTTGAACAATCTGTCACGTCTGCCCTTGTATATGCCTTACAAAAAAATGAAAGAAACACGACTCCATTTAAAGACCTCCAACTTACGCTGGATCGCACACATAAACGAGAAGCTCCTCAGCAAATGAAACCAACAGAAACGCTAATGAAAAAACAGCAAGGAATCCAATTACTAGAACATTCACGACAAGAACTATTACATGCGCTTCATAGCGTTATAGATGAAAAAGACCTATTTGAAAATGGGTTAAAGCATCCTGTTTTTAATGATCTGAATTTATATCAGTGGGTTCAATTTCTTGATTTGCATGAACAAAGACATCTTACGCAGTTAAAAGAAGCGAAACACGCAATTTTACAGCGATAATTAGGAAGAAGTGGGAGACCACTTCTTTTTCATATGTGCATAGTTTTTCTTCTTATTTTGGAATACTACAGAGAGAAAGAAAAGAAGGAGTTGAAAAGTATGTCCAATAAAAAGAAAGAAGAAGAGCGCGCTTGGAAAGCACGTAAAGAAAATCAAAAACCACATGGAAAAGTGAAAGCTTTTGCTGAATTAGTTGAAGGAACAGAAAAAACGTGATGAGTATTTCATCACGTTTTTTGTATGAGTGGAAAAGTTAATAAGAAAGTTGTACCTGTACCTTTTTCACTTATAATATCAATTTTTCCGTTCATAGCTTGCACAACACTGAATACGACCATCATTCCAAGACCAGTACCTTTTTCTTTTGTTGAATAGAAAGGGGATCCAAGACGTTTTACTTGTTCTTGATCCATACCAACTCCTGTATCTTTTATATATAATTGAATATGCTTATGATCAGGAACTAATGTGAAATAAAGATCACCGCCTTTTGGCATGGCCTCAATGCAGTTTTTTAAAATATTTAACAAACATTGATTTAGTTTTTGTTTTTCTCCCGCGATAAAAAAAGAAGTACTTTGCTTTATATAATGTGTACGCACATTTGTTAAATTAGCAAGCGGTGTAATTAACGATAATGCATGCAGTAGTTCTTCTTCTAACTGTAATGTTTGTTCTTTTTCAATACTTGGTTTTGCAAAGGTTAAATAATCTGTAAGAACGTGATTTGCTTGTTCGATTCCGTTGATGGCTATGTCAATATATAATTTTCGCTCTTGCTCAGTGCATGTACCTGACTGCAAAAGTTGTAAAAATCCTTTTGTTGAAGTTAACGGATTGCGAATCTCATGAGAGATGGACGCTGCCATTTCGCCAATTAAATGAAATTTTTCAGCATTCATAAGTTCGTTTTGGAGACGAACTTGAGTTTGTAATATGTGTAGTAAATATAAAATAAGAATCGTACCAAGTATCGTACATAACTCATACACAATAATATGTGGTATATAATCAGTCTTATTTGTAACCTTTGAAAGGAAGAAAGGTATCCAACTCAATCCGTATGTGAGACTGTATATAATAGCGAGTATTATTTTTATACGATTAGAAGTTCGATTGAAAAATTTATATGTAAATAGTAGAACAATAAATAGAAGGATAGAACCGATAAGCGATGGGAAAACACCTATTCCTCCTAATAAGAAGCGATATATATTTAATACAACTAATATTGATCCACCAGCAATAGGACCTCCGGTTAATGTACCGACAACTAATACGATATGACGCATATCAAATTGAAATCCATAATTTGTTTTTGCTGCGAAAGTGATACATAGTATAGTAACGAGGCAGCATAATACAATAAATATAGCTGAATTTAATTTAGGAGAGCGTTTCCCTTTTTGATTCCAAAATAAATGGTATACGAGCATTGTAACAAGGATGAATAATATATTTAGAAAGAGATAAATAATAAAGGATTTCAGTGGGATGCCTCCTCTCTTCTTATAGTAAATTAATCATACTATAAAATGAAAGAAATGAAATGAGAAATAGCGGAAAAATCAGAAATTTTTTCTGGTAGTATACAATATGTTACAATAAGCTTTGTCAATGAAAGAAGGAATTCCGTGCAATGCACGGGAGAGGTTCGCGAACTCCCTCTATAAAAAACTATGGAAACAACAATATCTTTAGGTATTGTTTTGTTTTTTTATTGTGACAGTTCAAGAACGTTCTTTCTTCTTATTCGTAGTAGAGAAGGAGAATGAGTGAAATGAAAAAAGAAAAGGCAGTTGTTGTTTTTAGTGGAGGACAAGATAGTACGACATGTTTATTTTGGGCAATGGAGCAGTTTGCAGAAGTAGAGGCTGTAACGTTTAATTACAATCAACGTCATAAGTTAGAAATTGATTGTGCAGCGGAAATTGCAAAAGAGCTAGGAATTAAACATACAGTACTAGATATGAGTCTATTAAATCAACTTGCTCCAAATGCGTTAACGAGAACGGATATGGAGATTACACATGAAGAAGGGGAATTACCATCGACGTTTGTAGATGGACGAAATTTACTATTCTTATCATTTGCTGCTGTATTAGCAAAACAAGTTGGAGCACGTCATATTGTAACGGGTGTATGTGAAACTGATTTTAGTGGTTATCCAGATTGCCGTGACGTGTTTGTGAAATCGTTAAACGTTACTTTAAATTTATCCATGGATTATCCGTTTGTGATTCATACACCACTTATGTGGATTGATAAAGCGGAAACATGGAAATTATCAGATGAACTTGGAGCATTCGAGTTTGTTCGAGAAAAAACATTAACATGTTATAACGGAATCATTGGTGATGGTTGCGGTGAATGTCCAGCATGTCAACTTCGTAAAGCAGGATTAGATACGTACCTACAAGAACGCGAAGGAGCGAGTAACTAATGGATAATTTCTTTGGATTTCGCATCGTAGAAAATTTGCAAAAAATGGACAAGGATATTCAGCGTAAACAGCTCAAATATCATAATAAACGAGTAATGGTCAGCAAGGAATTTACATTTGATGCAGCACACCATTTACACTGTTATGAAGGGAAATGTAAAAACTTACATGGTCACACATATAAAGTTGTATTTGGGATTAGTGGATATGTAAATGAAATCGGTCTTGCAATTGACTTTGGAGATATAAAAGAAATTTGGAAGAATGAAATAGAAATTTATTTAGATCATCGTTATTTAAACGAAACGTTACCAGCGATGAATACAACTGCTGAAAATATGGTCGTTTGGATTTATGAAAAGATGGCAGAAGCGTTAACAAAAGATAATCGTGTGAATGAATATAAAGGAGCTCGTGTTGAATTTGTTCGTCTATTTGAGACTCCGACTAGTTATGCAGAAGTAAGACGGGAGTGGATGCTCGATGAGTAAAATCCCTGTCTTAGAAATATTTGGTCCGACTATTCAAGGTGAAGGAATGGTTGTAGGACAAAAGACGATGTTTATCCGTACAGCTGGCTGTGATTATAGCTGCGCTTGGTGTGATTCTGCTTTTACGTGGGATGGATCGGCTAAAGATCAAATTAGACAGATGACAGCAGAAGACGTTTGGAATGAGCTTGTAGAAATTGGCGGCGAAAATTTTTCTCATGTTACGATTTCAGGTGGAAATCCGGTATTGTTGAAAAATATTGAGTTTCTTCTTTCTATATTAAAAGAGAATGGAATGCGAACGGCAATCGAAACGCAAGGGAGCAAATGGCAAGATTGGTTACTTGAAATTGATGAAATAACGATTTCTCCGAAGCCGCCAAGCTCGACGATGAATACTGATTTTCAGAAGTTAGATGATGTAATTCAGAAGCTAGCAGGAAAAGATATTAGCTTAAAGGTAGTAGTATTTGACGATTATGATTTTGAGTATGCAGTTAAGATGCACGAACGTTATCCAGATGTACCATTTTTCTTACAAGTAGGAAATGATGATACAAAAACTGTGGATGATGCGATGTTGATTAAAAAGCTATTAGATAAGTATGAGTGGCTTATTGAAAAAGCGGTTAACTGCAAAGAAATGAATAATGCAAAAGTATTGCCGCAGCTTCATGCGTTAGTATGGGGAAATAAACGCGGAGTATAATGAGAAGGGATGTTTAAAATGGCAGGAAGATTAGATGAAGATTTAAAAGATGTAACATTATTAGGAAATCAAAATACAAAATATTTATTTGAATATAGCCCAGAAATTTTAGAGGTTTTTGATAATAATCATCCAAACCGTGATTATTTTGTAAAATTCAATTGTCCTGAATTTACAAGCTTATGTCCGAAAACAGGCCAACCAGATTTTGCGACAATTTATATTAGCTACATTCCAGAACAAAGAATGGTAGAGAGTAAATCTTTAAAACTATATTTATTTAGTTTCCGCAATCATGGTGACTTCCACGAAGATTGTATGAACGTTATTATGAATGACTTAATTAAATTAATGGATCCACGTTACATCGAGGTATGGGGTAAATTCACACCACGTGGAGGGATTTCAATTGATCCTTACTGTAACTACGGTCGCCCAGGAACGAAGTATGAACAAATGGCTGACTACCGCATGATGAACCATGATTTATATCCAGAAACAATTGATAATCGTTAATATATAATAGAAAGAAAGGATCTGTATGTTATACAGATCCTTTCTTTCTATTATATTATGCATTTTGATTAATGACAGTATAGTTTTTATGACTAACAACTGTAAGAGGTTCCATATCTAGTTCTCTAAAATTCTCCATAATTGTTATATCTACAATAACAGAGTTTTGATTTACTTTTTGAACACGGCCTTGCATTCCACCTTTAAATTCAATGATATCTCCAGTTTCTGCGATCTGCATAAGCAACTCTCCTTGTTACAGTTTTTCCAAAAAAGAATAATTTGGGATTTTTTATTTTCCTTTATTTTGAACTATGTTTCCTGTTTTGTAAATGTTTTCAAAGTAAAAATTCGAAAAATATTCACTTTTTGTAAGAAAATATGTAGAAAAGCCATGTTTTTTGAGAAAAAAAGGAGAAATGAAAAAATCTTTATATAGAGTTATAATAAAGAAATACAATAACCTATTAAAGTGGGAGAAATTAGAGGCGGTAAAATGATGTTTGAATTTGTGGGGAGTGTTATAGCATTAATTTTATTTGTATTTTCTTATATACATTTAAAAAAGATTCGTCATCATGAAACGACTACATATTTTGATGGGATGGATGGTATAAATGCTGGGGTCACACATGAGAGTGGCGGGGATATGTAAAGGTGTATAACTTTCTTTTTTTGCGTGGTATGATATGTAAAAATAGTACATAATAGAGTTCGTAAGTGATGAATGGAGAGTGGAAAGAATGAAGATTTCTTTTATTCGTCATGGTCGCTTAAATCGTACTATAGAACCAATGACGGTTACATCCTTTCATGAATGGATGAAAGGATATGACTTACATACTATAACAAAAAAAGTACCAATACCTACGGAAACAAGGGAAGCGGTTGAAGCGGCAAAATTGATTGTAACGAGTGATCAAAAGTGCGCTGTACAGTCAGCAGCTGAATTAATGGATTCTTTATCGTTTATACAAAATTCTCTCTTTAGAGAAGCTACAGTTCCGACGAGCTTTTATGCTCCAAAATGGTTGAAGTGTAAACCTAACGTATGGATGTTTATCGGACGAACAGTATGGATACTTGGTTACCATAAAGATGTTGAGTCTTATAAGGAAGTAAGAGAGAGGGCGAGACAAGCGGCTTACTTATTACATCGTTACGCTCTCGTACATGGAAGTATTGCTCTTGTAGGTCATAATTATGTGAATGTAATGATTGGTGCCGAACTGAGAGCGATGGGATGGTCTGGTTCTCCTATTTTGCACAGAGAGCCATGGGGATGTACAACATATACGTTTCATGAGGCGATGAATGGAAATGTATTAAATACGAATTTAACATAAAAGCACACGATTTATATAAATCGTGTGCTTTTTTTAAGATATAGAAATTTTGATGTTTAATGGTTTTACGAGATGTGCATAAGGTTCGCCTACAAGCATAACGATTTGATCTTTTTTATAACCTAGTTTTTCGTATAGTGAATAGGCACGTTTGTTTTCTAAATTAACAAGTAATGCGATTTTTTCATACTCCTTTTCAGTTGCATGTATTTCAGCAGCTTCAATTAATTTAGAACCAATTCCTTTTCCGCCATATACACTTGAAACGGATAAAGTATCAATGTAATATTCATCAAGCTCGGCTTCTTTTTCTAACGTAATCGATTCATCTTTATGTAATTCTCTTAAGTGATGTACGATTGGTGCATCAAGCATTGTTGCTTCACTACCGTGATAAGCGACAATAACTCCAACTGCATCCCCGTCTTGTTCATATACAAAACAGTTTTCATAGCTCAGTCGATTTTTCTCTTTTGAGAACCATGTTTCAAGTCCTAGTAATACTTCTGTCTCAACTGTGCTACCTGTGATTTTTTCAGCAATTTCGTGCAGAGCGTTATACAATAAAGGTGCTACCAGTTTCGCATCTGTCTTTTTTGCTTTCCGAATCATAGTATCCCTCCTAGTTCTATTCATATATTGTAGCATAGCGGTGTGAAACTTTGCATAATTGAATGTCGAAATGTTTGATATAGAGAAGTAGCTATGTTAGTATATGATATTTAGTGGACATATACTAAAGAGATATCTTTTGAAAAATAATGAAAATGAAATGAAGGTATAGCATCTGGATAATTTTACAGTTGTTGACCTATAGAATATAAGTTAAAATAAAATATTGCATAGAGGTGAAATACATGGATAAAGAATTAGCAAATACAATTTTGGATCAGCTGAAAAATGGTGAAATAAAGGAGTATGTTGTTACGAAAGATGTATTTTATACGTTCAGAGAAGTTTTAGTAAATCGAGAAGACTTTAAACATTTCATTGGTAACGCACAGCGCGGCGGACAAGTCATTTATACATACTCAGAAACGCCACGTTCGTAACTAGAAGAATATAGGGAGGAGACTTATGGGCGATTTTAAACAAGGCATATTACCGCATTGGGATTATATGTGGAAAGATAGAGCCGGCAACCGATTTATGGGAATGGTCATGTATCCAGAGAAAAGAAAGTGTTCGACAAAAATGCTTCAGAAAATAAAAAGAGCATATGAAGAGGCTGTAGAAATTAAAGTAACTGTACAAGTTCAACATACATGTCAGTACGTTGAAGGAATGATTGTGTACTTTGATGAAGAAGCTCCTGTATGTACAATGATTGATAAAGATGAAAATCCACATCATATATTTGTAAAAGATATTTTGCGTATTGAGCACTCTGCATAATCTTTTCATAAATAAGTTGAATTTCCATAATAATAATCTTTTTCTATAATAGTTATCTTTTAGTATGTAACGCGAATCGAAAGTATATGTATAATATTTAATAAAGTAAAGTTGATAAATGTAATCGTTTTTTAGAACAGATTATCGTTTCATGTCTGTTCTTTTTTGCGTGATGCTGGAGAAATATATTCCTCCAGCATTTGCCGTTTTATGACAAAATATATTGGTAACTTTTTTAAAAATAAGGTTAAATTCGTTGACAACTTTTTTGAAAAGCACTTTATTGACATGAGTTTTAGAATGTTGTTTCATAGTCATTGTATTGAAAAAAAACGACGGTCTTGTCGAAAAGTAAAAGTTAAAAAAAGAAAGAATTTATACATATATCTTGTGTCTTATTTTGAAACGTAATACAATATATAGAGAAATCAAGAAACAACATACAGAGAGTATAGATTGAAAAGGGAGGGTCGGAAATGTTAGTTGCATATGATTCTATGACAGGAAACGTGAAGCGTTTCATTCACAAATTAAATATGCCGGCCGTTCAAATTGGTGAAGATCTAGTAATAGATGAAGACTTTATTTTAATTACGTATACAACAGGTTTTGGCAATGTACCAGAACGTGTTTTAGAATTTTTAGAGCGCAATAATGAAAAATTAAAAGGCGTATCTGCAAGCGGCAATCGTAACTGGGGAGACATGTTCGGTGCAAGTGCTGACAAAATTTCTGCTAAATATGAAGTGCCTATTGTATCAAAATTTGAGTTATCAGGAACAAATAACGATGTAGAATATTTTAAGGAAAGGGTGCGGGAGATTGCGACACATTGAACTGAATAATGAAATCACGCAAATGCAGGACGGTTTTTATCAGCTTCATAAAGATAAAGAGGCATTAGAAGTCTTTATGGAAGAAGCTAGAGAGAATACCGTTCATTTTAATAGCGTGGCAGAGCGAATGGAGTATATGAAAGAACATGATTACTATTACAACGTTCTGGACGAGTATAACTTGGAGGAAGTAGAAGAGGTATATAACATCGCTTATGGTGAAAACTTCGAGTTCCAATCTTATATGGCAGCATCTAAGTTCTACAAAGATTATGCGTTAAAAACAAATGATCAAAAACAATACTTAGAAAGCTATGAAGATCGTGTAGCAATTGTGTCATTATACTTAGGACGCGGTGATGTTGCGAAGGCAAAACAATTCGCAAGCATGATTGTCAAACAAAACTACCAACCAGCGACACCAACCTTTTTAAATGCGGGAAGAAGCAGAAGAGGAGAAATGGTGTCTTGTTTCTTGTTAGAGATGGATGATAGCTTAAATTCAATCGGCTTTAACATTAATACTGCAATGCAATTATCAAAAATCGGTGGTGGAGTAGCTTTAAACTTATCTAAGCTACGCGCACGCGGTGAGCAAATTAAAGGTATCGACAACGCTGCAAGTGGTGTAGTACCTGTTATGAAGTTACTTGAAGATTCGTTTTCATATGCGAATCAGCTTGGCCAACGAAAAGGTGCTGGCGCAGTATACTTGAACATTTTCCATTGGGACATTATTGAATTCCTTGATACAAAAAAAATAAATGCCGATGAGAAGAGCCGTATTCAGTCTCTATCAATCGGAATTATCGTTCCAAGTAAGTTCTTTGAGCTTGCTGAGAAAAACGAACCTTTCCATGTTTTCGCGCCTTATACGGTGTATAAAGAATACGGAAAGCATTTAGATGATATTGATATCGATGAAATGTACGATGAATTAATGAGCAATCCGAAAGTGAAGAAGAAGCCGCTAGATATTAGTGCACGTGATATGCTTATTAAAATTGCTATGATTCAGCTTGAGTCGGGTTATCCGTACTTAATGTTTAAATCAAATGCAAATAATCAACATCCACTGAAGGATATTGGAACTGTGAAGATGTCGAACTTGTGTTAAATATGTAGCACCTTCTAGTAGAAATGCTAGTCGAAAACTCCGTTAAACGGGGAAAGCCTCAAATTTGAGGTAACCTACCGTGCTAAATCTTATCTTAGAATGAAAATATAAAAGTTCAGAATGTATCTTATTATTTTGTATAGCAGAGTTATGGGACAACATAAAGTAATAAGAGACTTTCTGAAAGATTAAGATAAGTAAAAGCCTAACGACTATCCCTTATGGGAGTAGAGCGCAAGCGATTGGCGTTCGAAAAGCGGAGCACCTAATCAGGTAATGCTGTAGGTGATGATATAGTCTGTCCTGTATGGTGACATACAGCAGTTGCATGAGCAACGGACTGAGGAGTAGCGAACTCGGTTGAACATTCGAGACAGAAATCTTCCAGCTTCAAGAAACTTCTGAAATAAATGATTACGGTACAGATGACATTATTCGTCGTGATATTAACTGTAACTTAGGATCGTTAAATATCGTAAATGTAATGGAAAACAAAGAAATTCGTGAAGCGGTTCATGCGGGAATGGAAGCTTTAACAGCTGTTTCTGATATGACGATTATTCCGAATGCACCAACTGTGAAAAAAGCTAATGATGAGCTTCATTCCGTTGGACTTGGCGCAATGAACTTACACGGATATTTAGCAAAAAATAAAATCGCTTATGAAAGTGCAGAAGCGAAAGAATTCGCTCGTACATTCTTTATGATGTTAAATTACTACTCTATTGAGAAAAGTATGGAAATCGCTAAAGAAAAAGGCGAGACATTTAAAGACTTCGATAAATCTGATTATGCGAGCGGCACATACTTTGAAAAGTATGAAACGACAGATTACAGTCCAGTAACTGAAAAAGTTCAGCAATTATTTGAAGGAATTCATATTCCAACAAAAGAAGATTGGACAAGTTTAAAAGAGCAAGTACAGAAGAATGGTTTATATAACTCATATCGTCTTGCTATCGCTCCAACACAATCAATCAGTTACGTTCAAAATGCAACTTCAAGCGTAATGCCGATCGTAAGTCAAATCGAATCAAGAACGTATGCGAATGCGACAACATATTATCCAATGCCGTATTTATCAAAAGATACGTTCTGGTACTATAAATCTTCTTACGATATGAATCAGTTTAAATTAATTGATTTAATCGCAGAAATTCAAGAACATATTGACCAAGGGATTAGTACAATTCTTTACGTTAATAGTGATATTTCAACACGTGAATTAGCACGTTACTACATCTATGCACATAAAAAAGGCTTAAAGAGTCTGTATTATACGAGAACGCGTAAATTAAGCGTGGAAGAGTGTGTGGCTTGTACCGTTTAATATAAAAAGTGAGACATGATGAGCAGGGTTTTCTGAACCCTGCTCATGCTTAGTTATCATATTTAGAGAAGGGGCGATTGAATGCGTGCGGTAAACTGGAACAAAAAAGAAGATGATTTTAGTTTAATGTTTTGGAAGCAAAACATCGCTCAGTTTTGGACAGAAGAAGAAATCGCAGTGTCTTCTGACAAAAATACTTGGGCGCAATTATCAAAAGAAGAGCAGGTTGCTTATAAGCGTGTATTAGGTGGTTTAACACTTTTAGATACGAAACAAGGCGGCGAAGGGATGCCACTTGTACTTGTTCACCTTGAAAATTTACAAGCGAAAAGTGTATTAGCTTTCATGGGTGCAATGGAAGAAGTACATGCGAAGAGTTACAGTCATATTTTCACGACGTTAGCTACTGAAGAAGAAATCGATGAGATTTTTGACTGGGTAGATACTCATCCGTTACTTGAGAAAAAGGCTGGTATTATTACGAGTTACTATCGTCGTTTATTAAAACCTGAAGTGACGAAAAAAGAGTTATACATGGCAATGGTAGCAAGTGTGTTCTTAGAAAGTTACTTATTCTATAGTGGATTCTTCTATCCGCTTTACTTAGCTGGTCAAGGTAAACTGACGGCAAGTGGTGAGATTATTAACTTAATAATTCGTGATGAGTCAATTCACGGCGTATTCGTCGGTATTTTAGCACAACAAATCTTCGCGGAACTTTCTGCAGAAGATCAACAAGAAGTGCAAAAAGAAACGCAAGAGTTATTAATGGAACTATATGAAATTGAAATGGCATACACAGAAGAAATTTACACTTCTATTGGTCTTGTAGAGGATGTAAATCGTTTCGTTCGTTACAATGCGAATAAAGGACTTATGAACTTAGGACTTGAGCCGAAGTTTGAAGAAGAAGAAATTAACCCAATCGTTTTAAATGGTTTACGTACAGATACGAAAAACCATGATTTCTTCTCTGTAAAAGGAAATGGTTACGTAAAAGCAACGAACGTTGAAAAGTTATCTGATGATGACTTCGTGTTTAATTTTTAATATATGATCATAAAGAAAAGCTGTCTTATTCATTGATAAGGCAGCTTTTCTTTATGGATTTGTTTACATAACATTATTATTTTTGTATAACGATTTCTGTTTGGAAAGTTCTATCTGGCTAATGGATAGAACTTTTTTGTAATTAAATGGGTATTTACAATCCTTTTGTATCGGTGTATTATTTAACTAGTACACCGATACAAAAGGAGGGAAGAAATGAAAATAGAGTTTTCTCCAAATACACCAATTTACATTCAGGTAATGGAATACATAAAAAAAGAAATCGTAACAGGACATTTATTGCCTGGTGATAAAATTCCCTCTGTACGTGAATTAGCGAGTGAATTACAAGTAAATCCAAATACGATCCAGCGTACATTTCAAGAGCTAGAACGAGATGGGGTTGTTGTAACACGTAGGGGAATGGGAAGATATGTAACGAATGAAGGGGAGAAAATTATGGAGCTGCGAAAAGAGATGGCGAAAGAATTACTTCACTCTTTTATAGATGGAATGGACAATTTAGGTTTTTCAGAAGAAGAAATTCTTACAATTCTTCGTTCTTCATTACATGAGAAAAGGGAGGAGAGCGAATGACAGAGCTATTAAAAATAGAAAACTTATGGAAGAGATACGGATTAAAAGCAGTGATTCGTGAATTAAACATAGAGATTACCGAAGGGAAAATTGTTGGGCTTGTTGGAGATAACGGGAGCGGGAAAACGACGTTATTGAAAATGATTGCTGGTCTGCAGCATCCATCGCAAGGTAGTATTACAGTAGCTGGTAAAAAGGTAGGATTAGAAACGAAAGAAATTGTTTCTTTTATGTCTGATAAGTCAGTATTTGATGAGTGGATGACTGTAAAAGATTCTTTGTTTTTCTACCGAGACTTTTATAAAGACTTTGATATTCAAAAAGCGGTAGATACGATAGTAGAATTTAAAATACCACTGGAAGAGAGAATTACAGCATTATCAAAAGGGATGGTTGAAAAACTTCAAATCATTTTAACGTTTTCTCGGAGGGCGAAATTATATGTACTAGATGAGCCGCTTGGAGGGATTGACCTCGTTTCTAGAGAACATGTATTAGATTTAATATTACAATTTTATAGAGAAGATTGTACAATGTTAATTTCCACTCATCTAATAAATGAAATTGAAAATATCTTTGATGAAGTGATCTTTTTAAAAGATGGAGAAATTGTACTATATGAGAATGTAGAAGACCTTCGTTTTCAGAGAGGAAAAGCAGTTCATGAATTGTTTAAGGAGGTGTTTAGTAAGTGAAGTCGTTACTTTCTTATTTATGGAATGTGAATAAGAAAAAATATATTGTTACTTTTTTAATTTTTGTGTTAATTGAAGCGATTTTATTTTCACAAATGATTGTAAAAAAGAGTGAGACAGCTGTTGTGAAACAAGAAGCGATATTCGGATTTATTATTATGATCTTCATGTTTTATGTGTTGTATATGTTTTTACAAACGATGAAGTCATGTTCACGTTTACTAACAAATCCATTGTTACGGGTTGCGGCGATATCTGGGAAACAATATGTTTTTTCTATCCTCACCTTCTTTTTTATTGTAATGGCTATATGTTATGGCATATGTGGAATTCTTTTCTATGTAGGTTATGTATTAGCATTTCCTACAACGTATGTATATATAGATGCACAAGAAATTATGCAAGTAGGTATAGTAAAGAATTTAATATATACAATGAGTGATTTGTTTGAATTTTTATTTGCGGTGTTACAAATTTTCTTAGTAGTTACTCTGGTTAAATTGCTTACTAAGAAGAAAAAGATACAAAAAATATTAATTGTTATTATTTCTCTAATTGTAAGTATAGCGATTACTTTAGTGACAACATTGCTAGGGAAATTAGCCCCAGCTTTCCAAGGATTGCGAAGAGAAGAATATCGTAGTGAAAGTAAAGGTCTATTTATTGATATGTTTCAAGAAAATGGATTAAACATTTTTAATATAAGTTTTATGGTGATTGTTAGTGCTCTAATCGTATATGTAATTGCTTATATAATCGATAAAAAACTAGAAGTCTAAAGGAGGAATCGGCATTGGGAAACGTAGTAGTAAAATTAGAGAAGGTTCGAAAAAAAATTGGTGGAACGGAAATTATTCGTGGTTTATCATTTGAAGTTCGTGAAGGGGAAGTATACGGGTTCCTTGGACCAAACGGTAGCGGTAAGACAACGACGATCCGTATGATGACAGGTCTTATTTCAATGACAGAGGGCGATATTACAATTTGTGGTCATAGTATTCGCACGGAGCGTGAAAAGGCGCTAGAGAAAATTGGAGCGATTGTAGAAAATCCTGAACTATATGATTATATGACAGGAATGCAAAACTTAAAGCATTTTGCGAACATGGCAATTACACAAATTAGTAAAGAGCGCATTGCTGAAATTGTAAAACTGGTTGAATTAGAGCATGCGATTCATAAAAAGGTGAAAACATATTCACTTGGTATGAAACAACGTTTAGGAATTGCACAGGCATTACTTCATCAGCCGAAAATTTTAATTTTAGATGAACCGACAAATGGATTAGATCCAGCTGGTATTCGTCAAATTCGTGATTATTTACAACGTTTAGCGAAAGAAGAGAATATTGCTGTAATCGTATCAAGTCACTTATTAAGTGAAATTGAACTCATGTGTGATCGCGTCGTTATTATTAAGCAAGGTGAGTTTGTACAAGAGTACAACTTACATGAACAAGCAAAACATGATGAGACAGTAGTTGTAGCGTTTGAAGTAGATCAAGTACAGAAAGCAAATGAAATCATTAAAGGTAAGGCGCAAGGAAATGTCATTGTAGTATCTGTAACGAAAGAAGAAATTCCGCAACTTGTAAAGAAACTTGTGAATGACGATGTGCTTGTATACGGAGTTACTGTTCAAAATAAAACGTTAGAGGATGAGTTCTTAGCGATTACAGGGGGAGTGAAAGCGTAATGTTTAAATTAATTCAAAATGAATTTTTAAAGCTGCATGCGAAAAAAGGAATGTATATTTTAATTGGTGTTATTGCAGTATTGGAGATTTTGGGAGTTTTAGCGATGCTGAAATGGGGAGATGGAAGTGAATTTAAAGGATCCTATTTAGATTTTGCAAGTTCAGAGATTGGTTTAATTACTTTGTTTGCAACAATTTTTGGCATTACGATTGCTTCGCGTATGATTACGGATGAGTTCCAAAAAGGTACAATTAAGCAGTTATTAATCCGTCCAAGAAAACGAATGACAGTTTTATTCTCTAAATATATTACAGTGTTACTTACTATAGTATTTATCATATTTGCTAGTACGTTAATTGCTATGATTATTGGATTAATTGTAATGGATGGTAGTAAAACAGAATTAACGTTAGGAATCGTAATGAAATCTACCTTATATCAAGTACTTTCACCGCTCTTCTTTGCGACGCTTGCATTTTTCTTAGCAAACGTATTTAGAAAATCTGTATTACCATTAATTATTACGATGTTCCTGTTCTTCTTACAAGGAGCAATTAATATGGTATTAATGATGTTTGCAAAAGGCGTAGCGAAGTTTATAGTATTCTTCCATTTGGATTTAAGAGCTTACGATGGCAATAAATTAATTAGTGGCGGAGTAGAACCTACATTCACAGAATTTACGTTTACAACTTCATTATTACTTGTAGCTGCATACTTTGTTGTATTGCTTGTAGCATCAAGTGCATTATTCCAAAAACGTGACGTATTATAATAAAAGAAATCCCCGCTTGTAAAAACGGGGATTTTTATTACATAACTTGCTCAGGTAGTGCAACTTGAAGAGCAGTAATATAGTATTTTAATAGATATGTTGTTTGAAAGTAATTGAGAAAAATAGGAAGAGTTCAACTATATTCATATTATAATGTAGTTATCCGCCCATTTACTTTTACTAACTTTGGAGGTGTTCTATATGCACTATGCATTTTCACGTATAAGGCTACGTAGCTTTTTTGGATGGATGATCATAGGGCTGTTCCTTACGATGATCCCATTAGGTCTATCAAATGTTTCTGAGAATACAACGGAGGTTATTTCACAAATAACTGTGTTTTTTGTATTTCCGTTATTTTGGTTATACGTAAAAACCAATAAAAATAATGTTGTATTTAATAGTTTTTTTGATAAGCCAGGACGTTTACCGTGGGGATTAATTGTATTAGCAACGATAATGGGAATGATTTTTTCAGTCGGTATATCTCATATTCAATTTTACATATTAGCACATACGTTACCGAATTTCTTAGTTACTATGTTAGAAGACGGAAATGTTATTAATACGAGTAACATATATATGACGATATTTACTTTCGTTTCAGCATGTGTATTAGCACCAATTATGGAAGAGGTTATTTTTAGGGGCTTCTTTTTACAGCGAATGGCTTATAAATGGGGGATTAAAAAAGCTGTCATTATATCTTCCATTATTTTTGGCTTAGGACATTTTGATGTTATTGGTGCGTTCATGTTTGGTGTTGTTATGTGTCTTTTATACTTAAAGACACAAAATATATGGACGAATATCGCTGTACACGCTCTAAATAATTTAATTGCAACAAGTATGCAATTTGTTGGCGGAGAAGAGAGTAGCGCAATTTCAATTCCTGAATTACAAGCGCAAAGTAATTTATGGATCGGTATCGGTCTTACAGTTGTTGGATTACTTTGGTTAATTCCTTACGTTTGGAAACAATGGCGTACGGTAAAAGAAGTGGGTGTGCCACCAGTGCGCTTCATAAATGAGGAAAAAGTAGTGAGTGCATCACAAGAAAATGAAGTGTATAGTCAAGTGATTGTAACAGATAGATTGATGGCTGTAGAGCTACCAGATGAGGCTGTAAATAAGCTCGGGTTAGAAGAAAATGATTATGTAACAGTATCTGTAGAAGACGATAAAATCGTTATAAAGAAAGCGCATGATAGATAAGTAAAAAGTAGCTCCTTGTGAGCTACTTTTTACTTTGTAATAATTTCCACACGAAAATTATTGCCGTTCTTTACATATTTAATATCTGTAACAGTGCGGACTGCTTTTAAAATCTCAACTTTTTCACCAATTCGAGGGATAGTCGGAACATTGTCCCAAATGCCAAGCAAGTCATCTAATTGTGCCGTTTTTTCATAAAACCAGATTTTCAATGTAAAACCCCTTTCTCGAACTATATGTATTTTAATACATAATATATTATTTTTACTCTTATTGTAAGGGGTTTTTATATATTTTATGAATAAAAATTAATTAATCTTCTGGAAAGATATGTTCAATATCAGGAGTAAGAGATATTTCTGATAATACGATATGAGAAACAGTCGTTGCATATGAAGAAACATCATTAATAAATTCTTCAAGTTCAACGAGTGAAGGAACAGAAATTTTTACAATGTAGCATAAGCTTCCTGTTACGCGGTAACAAAAACTTGCGGACGGATAAGACTGAATAAACTGTTGCATACGCGTTGTATCCCCGTTTTTTAAAGTGATTTCTAAAATACAGTCTAAAACAAGTCCTGCTTTTTTATAATCGATATCGATTGTGTATTTTTGGATAACGCCTTCACTTTCGAGCTTACGAACACGTTCTGCAGTAGACGGAGCAGATAAGTTTACTCGTTTCGCCAATTCACGCATGGAAAGGCGACTATCATTATATAATTCATTTAAAATTTTTCGATCAACACGATCTAGTTGCATGTGTAAATATACCTCCAGTAAAATGATAATTTTTGTAAAGGAAAAATATAAATTAAGATTCATATGAAATGTAAAGAGAACTTTATTTATTTTACAATAAAACTGAAGGGAATAGGAGGAAAAATAATGGAGAGAATTTCATTATCAAATGTAGGAGATACAAAGTTTCAAAGGTTATTAGGTCATAATCCGGAAATATTACATTCGTGGAGTACATTAGAAAATACATTATACAATAAAGGAACTCTTTCAGCAGAGTTAAAGGAGCAAGTGAGAAGAACATTAGCGTATGGGAATGAATGCCCGTACTGTATGGCGAAGGGAAGGCCTGATGATATGCAAAAGGTAGAAGAAATTGGTGTAGCAGTTACTTTTGCGCATACATTTATTCATGACAAAAAGGCGATAGATGATAATATGTTTCATGTATTGAAACAATACTGGACGGAAAAAGAAATTGTAGAGCTTTGTGCGTATATTTGTTTTATTACTGCGTCACAACAATTTGGTTTTCTATTTCAATTACAGCCGAAAGAAGGAGAAAATGATGAATAATCAAATAGCACTTATTATAATTGATGTACAAAAGGCGTTTCAATTACCATACTGGGGTGAGAGAAATAATCTTTTTGCTGAAGAAAATATGAGAATTTTGTTAGCAGAATGGAGAAAAAGGAAACGACCAGTTTTTCATATTCAACATGTAAATAAAGAAAATGATCAGTCGATGTTTTATGAGGGAGCGGAAACAGTCAACTTTAAAGAAGAGTTGCAACCACTACCAGGTGAAGTGGTTATTCAAAAATCTGTTAATAGCGCATTCATTGGGACAAATTTAGAAGAGCAATTAAGAGAGAACAAATGTAATGCAGTAGTGATTGTAGGATTAACGACAAATCATTGTGTGGAGACTACGACACGAATGGCAGGGAATTTAGGATTTAAAACATATTTAGTGAGTGATGCGACGGCTACTTTTAACCGTAATGGTCTAGATGGTAAAGAGTATAGTGCAGAAGATATTCATAATATGACACTTGTAAATTTACATGAAGAGTTTGCTACAATTATGACGACAAAAGAAGTATTGAAATTATTTTAAGAAAATAATTGCGAATTATGTAGAAAAAAATTAGAATATTTCGTATAATCTAAGTACAATCATTTTAAAAATAGGGGTGGCATCGTATGGAGCAAATTCCGGTAAAGAGAATAGAAGAAGTACTTGTTGTAGCAGGGGATGACAAACAAAAGCAAAAGGAATTTTATGAATTGCTCTTATCTACTGAGTTTTATGTTGCTGGCTCATTAGAAGCAGAGGAAGGTGCAACAGAAGGGATACTTCGTTTGCGTCATTTCCAAGGAGAGGGTAGATGGATCGTTCCGTTCTTTACACAAATGGAATTTGTAAAAGATGTGTTGCCAGAAGGAACACCCCTTATTACGATACGTGGGAAAGAATTATTTGGTAGCATTGAGAAAGATGCTACAGCAGTATTAAATGTCGGTACTGATATAAGTAAAACATTTATTCCAGAAGAAATTGCAGATATCGCATCTGGACGAATTTTTAACTATTATAAATAAAGTGAAGCTTTAATCAGTGGGGGTTTTCTTCATCCCCCACTGATTATTAGTTGAACCAATCGGGCTTTAATGGGCAGCCCGACCCCCACCTAACTTCTTTACTTTCGCTGAATTTTGATGTGGGGGTCTTACTGCCCATTAAAGCGGGATAAAAGGAAAAGCTGAATTGCTTTTCCTTTTTAATTTGAACACGGAGTGGCTATGCCAGAAGAAATAGAGAGTGTTTTATTATTTGTATTTATTGTCGCTGTAGCTCCAAGAGGGATTCCGATGTTTGGGCTTATATGTCCAATCGGTAAACCGAATAGGACAGGTATAGCATATGAAGTGAAATATTCATATAGTATTGTTTGCAATGATTGAGATGGTTTAGAAGGAGTGCAGTCATGACAACTTGTAAAAATAACACCACTACATTCATGAAACTTTCCAGATAAAAGTAGCTGATTTAACATACGATCAACGCGATACGGTTCTTCCCCAATGTCTTCAAGCAATAAAAGTTTATTGGCTGTATTTATCTCGTAGGAGGAGCCAATGATACTCGTTAACACCGCTAAATTGCCTCCAACTAACTGACCTGTAACTGTACGGGAAGAGCTAGGTACGATACATTCTGAAGCAGATAAGATGGTTGAATACGGATGAAATAGTTGGTTGAAAGAAGATAAAGAAAGAGAATCTACCCCTTTCCCTAATTCTTCAACCATTGGGCCATGAAAAGTAATAAGCTTTGCATAACGTGAAAAGGCAGTATGTAAAGCTGTAATATCGCTATATCCCCAAAAGATTTTTGGATTTTGCCGAATGATTTCATATTGAATGTGAGGGAGGAGACGAGCGCTACCGTAACCACCCCGTGCACAGAAAACGGCCTTTACCTCATGGTTTGAAAATGCTTCATGTATATCATCAAGCCGGACTTGATCCCTTCCAGCTAAATATCCATATTTCTCATAAACACTCTTCCCGATTACTACAGATAAACCCATTTCTTGTAATACCTTTACACCTTTTAATACATTTTCAATTGTTGGTGGCCCGGACGGTGCAATAATCATTACTGTATCACCTTGTTGTAATGCATTTGGATATATCATTGTTTTCAGCCTCCTTCACTTTCAATATATTCGCTTCATAGGAAGTTCAATCCTTGTAAAAGAAGGGAAAAGTTTGTCAAATAAAGAAGATATAAAGAGAATAGGAGGAGAAACAATGTTTACAAGTCGAGTCATAGATACATTACAAATTAAGTATCCCATCATTCAAGCCGGTATGGCGGGTGCGATTACGACGCCAGAACTCGTTGCAGCTGTGAGTAATAGCGGAGGATTAGGAACGCTTGGAGCAGGCTATATGAGCCCAGAACAAATTCGTGAAGCAATTTATACAATAAGGGAGCTAACAGATAAGCCCTTCGGTGTTAATTTACTTTTAACAAAAGAGATACAGATAGAAGAAGAGAAGATAAACTTGGCAAAGAGATTACTTAGCAGAGTGAATAGAGAATTCGGTATAGAGGAAGAAGAGCAGGTAAAGCTTCCAAAAAGTTATAAAGAACAATTACAAGTGTTAGTAGAAGAAAAAGTACCAGTCGTTAGCTTTGCGTTTCAAACGTTAGAAAAAGAAGAGATAAATGATTTGAAAAGAAGTGGAATAAAAGTCATCGGCACAGCTACTCATGTGGCAGAGGCGAAAGTGCTTGCTGAATTAGGAGTAGACATTATTGTCGGTCAAGGCAGCGAGGCAGGAGGGCATAGAGGAACGTTTATCGGGAAAGAACAGGACGCTATGATTGGTACGTTTGCATTAATTCCGCAGCTAGTAGCAGCAGTTCCGCATATCCCGATTGTTGCAGCAGGTGGTGTAATGAACGGGCAAGGGCTTGTTGCTGCATTTACACTGGGAGCAGAAGCTGTTCAAATGGGATCAGCCTTTTTAACGAGTGAAGAGAGTATTACGCATGACGTGTATAAAAAAGCGGTTTTACGTAGTACAGATACGAGTACAACTGTGACTCGTGCGTTTTCCGGGAAATATGCACGAGGTATTCGTAATGAATTTATAGAGAAGCATGAAGGGAAAGAAGAAGACCTTCCGATGTATCCGGTGCAAAATGTATTAACCTCTAAAATACGCCAACAAGCAGCAAAGCAAAATAATGGAGAATATATGTCACTTTGGGCAGGACAAGCGTCATCATTAGCACGAATAGAATCAGCTCAGCATGTAGTGGAGAGAGTGATGAAAGAAGCAGATAACACAATTGAACAATTGCAAAATGTATATAGAAAAAGACCACTTGAATAATTCAAGCGGTCTTTTCATTAGTTTGCTTTATAAAATTGTTGGATGGCTTCATCGATATAAACCCAGCCTTTCCAACCTAAGTGCATGTGATCTTTTAAGAAGTATTTATCATACTCATGATTTGAGAAGTCAGCAATTGGATAGCCAGCTTTCTCAATTTGCTCATGAACTTTCTTATAGTACAATTCTCGGCGTTCTTTCGGGAAGCCAGCGTAATCGTACCAAGGACCTTTTACAGGAACAGAAATGAAGAGTGGTTTTGCACCAGATTGTTTTAATAAATCAAGTGCAATTTGTAAATCTTCATATTCTGGCGATTGATCATAAGCATCATTTTTTAAGTAGCCTTCACGTTGCTTTAATTTTTTCTTGATTTTGCTGTTGAAGTAACCATCTTCAATACCGTAATTGTTAGATCCAGATTCTGCTGCACCTGTTTGATCTGCATGTTTACGAGCCTCTTCCCAGCTCATTTGTTTTAATGAAGGATCAAGTTTTTCTTTATGCGGTTTAATATTAAACATAGCTGTAAATAAATCTTTACGATCTAAAATGTTACGATAAATATAAGCGAAAGGTTTAGCAGCAAGTGCTTTTACTTTATGCTTTGTATCATCGTAAACGATACCTTCAAGCGAAATTTTTAATAAAGTTTCTTTCTTAACGATCTCAAAGTTTAATAAACGCTTTGCAATTTGCTTTTTCATTTCAGGTTTTACATCATCGTTGAAAATGAAGTGGTAACCTTGTTGCTTTGAAAAGTTAGGTGCAAAGTGTGTTTCATCAATACCTTGTGGTACAAACCATTGCGGAGAAAGAACGAATACCATTTTCTTATCTTTCAATTGATCCATTGTAGATGCAAAGTTTAATACATGTACAAGGTCTTGTGTTCCGCCACGTCCAAGTAGGAATGGTGTGAATCCTTCAGGCTTTACTTTGAAATAATTTGATGGATGGTAAGCATCCATACGTGCGAATTCCGATGAACCATACATCGGAAGGTATTTCGAGTCTGCTAACATCTTTTGCTGTAAAATCATACTTTGAATCTTTTCTTCTTTTAAAGAAGTTGCAGCTTGTTCTACTTTTTCGTCACTTAAAAGCGGGAGTAGAAAGCGCGTCGGAATAAGTAGGAATACAGCAAAAAGGGCCAATGCTAAAAGCATCGGACCAAATTTTGCTTTGTTCATCGGATTTCTTCCAACTTCTTAATAACCATGTTTGGAGTAGCCCACTCGTCACGATCAAAATCAGAAATAGAAACTTCAATATCTAAACGCTCTTGGAATTCAACTAATAAAGATACTACAGCGAAAGAATCAAGAATACCTTCTTCAAATAATTGAACATCTAAGTTTTCTTTTACAATATCGTTTTCACATACTTCTTCTAAAATATCTAATACTTGCTCTTTAAATTCTGCCATTTTTAAAATCTCCTTTATATCCGAAATATATTATATGTGCAACTTCTTAATGGTATAAGAAGGGTGCATTAAAAGTATCTGTTAAGGTGTCCAGAGAAAATTAGGAAACCGAAACATACAACGTGGAACGTAATTACGATCGCAAGGACGTGTGTAAATTTGTTGTTTGGCCAAAACTTATGCTTTTTGTTTTTTCGTTCGAAAATATCGAATAGAATAAACAGTGCGGCATGATAAAGACCATAAATAATGTATTGATACACATGCTCACCAGTAATATGCCAAATTCCCATAATGAAGAAGTTTAAAAACGCCCCGATATACGAAATAGTGTAACGGTTCTTAATTAACTTTTTCTTCGTTGCAAAAAAGACGAAACGCATGTAAATAAAATCACGGAACCAGAATGATAAACTCATGTGCCAGCGGTTCCAGAAGTCTTTAATATTACGACTAATGAACGGTTTATTAAAGTTTTCTGGCGTTTTAATACCCATCATATAACTCACACCAATTACAAATGAGCTATAACCAGCAAAGTCGAAGAATAAATATAAGCTATAGCTATACATGTAAATCATATTGGATAGGATTGTATCTTGCTGTGCAAATGCCGGATCCATAAAATATTGCTTTATTAAGTAAGCGATAATAAATTTATACAAGAAACCTTGGAAAATACGGTTTAATCCAGTATATAGTAAATTTTGATATTCTTCTGCACTAGGTGGCTTTTGAATATCTTTTTGGAATCTACGGTAACGATCGATAGGTCCTGTTGAAATTGCTGGGAAGAATAAAACGAATTCCCAAAAATTAAAGAAGGATAGTTCTTTAATTAAACCATCACGAACTTCAAATACCATTTGTACTGCCCTAAATGTTACATAAGACATACCTAAAAATACAATAAACTTTAGGTCAGGTGCAAATGGTGCGATTTTTGCCAAAATAAGTGGCAAAATTGATAAAATAACAGCTATACAAAACGTGAATGTACTATTATTTTGTTTTCTTAAAAGTAAATAGCCTTTAATTAGGGCATATTGCCAAATAATAAATGCGGCTAACATAATCGCTTGCTTCGGTTTATCTGAGAAGATAATAGCAAGCATGACTAATGTTAAAACGGCATTATATTTACGCAACATTTTACCTTTTAATCCAGCTATGATAGTAGGTATTAACAAAATGCCCACTATAGCGAAAAAATAAAATGATCCATATGCGGTCATGCTGTAACCTCACTCAATAATTTTTTGCGATCTACCTTTCCATTTGGTGTCATTGGAATAGAAGATTGATACATGAATTTACGTGGAATCATGTAGTTTGGTAATCGCTCATTGAGTTCTTTTTTGATTGCAGATGTTAATTTGAATTCTTTTTCAAATGAATGTTCTCCAGGAACAACAACCGCTAATAAATAATCGTATTTCTCACCTTTTTTAATTGGAACGATAACTGCTCCTTCTACGTAAGAACACGCACGAAGGTGATGCTCAATTTCTTCTAATTCCATTCGATAACCATGCAGCTTAATTTGGAAATCAAGACGACCATTATAGAATAGAAGACCATTTTCAACATAGCCAGCATCGCCTGTTTTATAGGCGCGCTCACCGTCAATCATAGTAAATGCTTTTTCTGTTAATTCAGGGCTTCCTAAATATCCAACGCTTACGCTTGGACCAACAATTACGATTTCACCTTTTTCACCATCAGGCGCAATCGTACCATCTTCTTTCATAATAAGAAGGCGGCAGTCTGATTTACAGTAGCCAACTGGAAGTGATTTGTATTGATCAAGCACTTCTTCTGTAACGTGAATACCTGTTACAGCGACAGTAGCTTCAGTTGGACCGTACGTATTCATAATTGTTGCTTTTGGGAAACGCTCAATTAATTTTCTAGCTACTTCATTTGGTAACACTTCACCGCAGAATAAGAATGTTTTCATGTTTGGTAGCATACTCTCAGAGAAAGATGCTTCCATTAAACACATTTCTGCGAAAGATGGTGTGGAAGTCCATACTTGTATATCCGATTGCTCTAAAGAAGCAAACAAGTCTTTTGGACGTGCAATCATATCTTTATCAATTGCCCAAAGTGTACCACCTGTTACTAATGATGGGTAAATATCCATGACAGATAAATCAAATGAGAAAGGTGCTTGGTTTAAGAATACTTGCCCCGTTTGTAAGTTGAAATCTTCTACAGCCCATTTTGTAAAACTTACAAGGCAGTTATAAGTAATCTGAACCCCTTTCGGATTACCTGTGCTTCCTGATGTGTAAATAATGTAGAAGTTTTCATCACCTTTTACCGCATGTTCAGGATTTGGAGTTTTCCCTTTATGAGTAAAGAAAATATCTTTTAAGTTGTCCTCACTTACAATGCGAACTGGTAAATCAGTTACAGTTACTTCAGTTCCTGATAAAAGTAGTTTCGCACCAGAATTTTCAGCGATACGTTGTACACGATCAGCTGGGATAGATAAATCTACAGGAATATAAGCATGTCCAGCTTTTACACATCCTAAAAAGTTAATAATCATTTCAGGTTGCATATGGCCATACACCATAATTGGTGAACGATCATCTGGATACTCAGAAGAAATCCAATGTGCTAACGCATCAGAATCTTCCTTTAATTGTTTGTACGTAATTTTCGCATCTCGCCAAACAAAAGCAGTTTGATCAGGCGTTTCAATAGCCCACTTTTCAATTTGTTCTAATAACTTCATAACGTTCCCACCCTAGAATTCATTGTAAATAAATGTACTTGTGTTTGTATCATGGAATCCATACAACCAAAGTAATGCAAATAAAATTGCAAGGTAATAAACCGTCTTTGCAACCCATTGTGTGAGTGGTCGAGACCATATCTCTTTTAATCTTTCCATGTCTTTCCCTCTCTTAATGAAATAATAGCTCTTTGTAGGTATCATGTCCTACATTATTGTGAAAAAAACAAAATTCCACATTTTAGGTAAAAATAAGTCAAAAGGCTCTTTTCTGATATTAGCACTAAATACTAAAAAAGAAAATCCCTAACTTAGCAATTATATTACATTCAGCATCAATTTGTAATGGATTTGATATGTAAATAGGAAGTGGATTGTGTGAATACATAAAAGTGGACTAGAAGAATACGTAAAATATAGTATTTGTGCTTATGAGTCATTCGAGACAAAGTAAACTTTTACATTTCTAGCCCTTTTAAAAAGGAGGAAATTATCATGGATAGAGTGTGGAAGAATCTAATTTCGGAAGAAAATATCGTGAAATGGAGAAGATATTTCCATAAGTATCCAGAATTATCGTTTCATGAAAAAGAAACTTCACAATTTATATATGATACATTATGCACATTTTCTTCTTTTGAAGTAACGAGACCGACGAAGTATAGTGTACTAGCAATTAAAAGAGGAACGGAACAAGGGAAAGTAGTTGCGATTCGAGCTGATATAGATGCTCTGCCAATTCAAGAGGAGACGAGTAAATCTTATACGTCTGTGAATAAAGGTGTAATGCATGCATGTGGACATGATGCTCACGCAGCTATTTTGTTGGGGACAGCAGAAGTACTGTCAAATATAAAGGAAGATTTTGCAGGGGAGATTCGTCTATTTTTTCAGCACGCAGAAGAGGTATATCCCGGCGGGGGACAAGAAATGGTTGAGGCAGGTGTAATGGACGGTGTTGATTATGTAATAGGTTTACATGTTATGTCAGGACTTGAGAGCGGAAAGATAGGCATTGCGTATGGGCCGATGATGGCGGCACCAGACGTATTTACAGTTGAAATTCAAGGGAAAGGGGGACATGCGGCGAGGCCGGAGGAAACGATAGATCCTATTGCTATCGGAGCGCAGATTATTACAAATCTACAACATATTGTATCAAGAAATACAAGTGCTTTCATGCAAAGAGTCGTTTCAGTTACGCAGTTTCATGGGGGAATGGCTGATAATATTATTCCTAGTGCAGCAACTTTAATGGGCACTGTTCGTTCATTTAATCAAGCATTAAGGTTGGAAGCAGAAGAGAAAATTGAGAAAATCGTGAAAGGAATTACAGAAGCACATGGAGGGTCGTATACATATTCGTATCGATATGGATATGATCCGGTTATTAATGATGAATATATTACGAAAGTAGTAGAAGAAAGTGCACTACATTTGTTTGGAAATGAGCGTGTTGTGAAGCTTGAACCTTCTATGGGAGGAGAAGATTTTTCGGCATATTTAAGAAAAGCACCTGGTTGTTTTATTAAATTAGGGACTGGTAATAAAAAGATAGATACTTGCTACCCGCATCATCATCCAAAATTTGATGTAGATGAATCAGCTCTCATTTATGGAGTGGAATTATTTTTAGAAACAACAATGAGATTATTGAAATCATAGAAAAGTATAAAGTGCAACTTTAATCAGTGGGGGTTTTACTGCCCATTAAAGTGGGATAAAAAAAGGCAACTGCGCTCTATCGCAGTTGCTTTTATTTCTTTCCGTCAGAGAGGGCTGAGAAAGAACTATGCTCATTTATAGTATATGAATAGCTAACGGACAAGCTTGTACATTTTAATCATTTTTTAAAAAAAGTTGTTGACAGTGATAATCAATATCAATTAATCTAAAAATAGTTGAAATTGATAATTATTATCAATAGGATGGATGCGACATGTTAATGAGAAAAAAATTTCACCTTCTACGGAGGGGATTAAAAGATAAAAATAAAGAAGTTGATCAGCATATGGAATGGCAACGAAATGTAATTCGTTCGGAATATGTAGATGAGAAGAAGAGCATTCAAACAGAAAAAGAGATACAAAGTAAGGGGAGAGGTTCAGTTGAGTAAGTTAGTAATGATTTTTGCAAGTATGAGTGGAAATACAGAGGAAATGGCTGATCATATTGCCGGCGTGATTCGTGAAACTGAAAATGAAATTGAAGTGATTGATATTATGGATTCACCAGAAGCTTCTATATTAGAACAGTATGATGGAATTATTTTAGGTGCATACACTTGGGGAGATGGTGACCTTCCGGATGATTTCTTAGATTTTTATGACGCAATGGATTCTATTGATTTAACTGGGAAAAAAGCGGCAGTATTCGGATCAGGTGATTCAGCTTATCCAAAATATGGCGTGGCAGTTGACATTTTAATAGAAAAGCTAAAAGAACGCGGGGCAGAAGTTGTGTCAGAAGGATTAAAAGTAGAATTAACGCCAGAAGATGAAGATGTAGAAAAATGTTTACAGTTTGGAGCTGAATTTGTAAAACACCTTTCTTAATGGCAGAAGGGAGATGAAGAGCAAGTGCATGAGAAAATCGCAATTAAAACGATGACAGATTATCATTTGTATGATTTTATGCGTTGTCCACATAAATTTTATTTTCGTCATATCAAAAGAAGAGAACCTTCTTCGTTTGAATGGCAACAAATCGCACAAATGATTGTGAATCGAATTATTAACGAATATTACACATTACCGGCAGGCCAACAAACGAAAATTGTACTTTTAATATTAATAGAAAAGTATTGGAAAAAAGTAAGGGTTAATATGTTTGCTTCGAAGATGGAGTATTACATTGTGTTAGCGAAGCTAACGGATCACTTATTACAGTTTGTTGAAAGAGATGATAGTCAGACACCACCGTTATTTTTATATGAAAAATTTCAAACATATATGGAAGAGTTAGGTGTCCACATGTCATTGACATTAGAAGTTGGTGAGTGGAGTACTGAGTCGTTTGTAATTAAAAAGTATGTTGTCGATGCGGATGAGGAAATGCTTGCTCTTTGTCAAAAGCTAATGACAGTATTTAGTTATAAAGCTTTTGGCATTCTTCCAGGGAAAATTGAAGTTATTAATTTAATAGAAGGAACTAAGTATGACTACACTCCGAAACAGGAAGATATTATAACTGGAATGGCTCATTTATCTAGAATGAAAGAAATGTTACAGCAACCAGAGCATTATACAGAGCGTCATTTTCGTTCTGAGTGTATAAGTTGTGCATTTCGTAGTGAATGCCAAGGGGAAGAAGTAAAGAAAGAAGCGAAACAGAAGAAAAATATCGTACATTAAAGGATGCAAATTTGCATCCTTTTTTGTTGTTGACATGAAAAGCTTTTCATCATGTACCGTATATTTGTAGCAGATTTTAATAAAGGGAGGAATAATCAATGAAAGATGAAACGAAAGTATTTCAATGGTTAAAAGAACAGAATGCCCCTTTTGGAATTCAACTGCAAATTTTACAGGCATTTCAACTGTATAAAGTCATTGTTGAAATGGATAAAAAGTTAATGTTATATGAGGAGAGAGAATATAGGGAGAGAATGTAATCTCATCCCTGTAGTATTGCTTTCAGTTGTTCTATACCAGCTAAAAATTCAAGTTCATTCTTTGTTTCAAAGTTATAAATTATATTATGTAGTAAAGGACTGTATTGATAAAAACTCGTGATGCGGTGAATGAGTAATGGATCATGGTGTGAAGTAAGTGTACAGTATTGTTCATATACTGATGTAGTAAATTCATGTCCGAAATCATCATATAGCCCAGCAAAGTCAAAGGCAGGATCTCCAATTTGAGCATCACCAAAATCAATGATTCCTGAAATGGTTTTATTTTGTTTATCAAATAAAATGTGATGATGTGTAAAATCAGCGTGAATGATTGTATTTTGAAATTTGGATATAGCTAGACAGGCAAAGAAATTCTCGAATAAACGGTTTAAGGTTGATTTCTGGAACGAAGTTAGACTGTTAGTAACATACTCATTTAATTTAGTTTGTAGCTCTTTCCAGTAGGTAAGTGTTTTTTCGGTAGGGAACCCTAACGCTGTAACACTTTTTAGAGGAATGCTATGTAGAGCCGCAAGGAAAGTAGCTAATTGTGTAATAATTATTTTTCGTTCTTTTTCATCTAAGTTCGCAACTATTTCTGTTTTTAACGGTTCACCATGAATGAGAGTATAGTAGCTACAAAGAGGAACCTCATCAGATTCATTTGTATAAATTAGGTGATATTGTGGAACTTCGATTTCTTGTAGTGATTGAGTGAGAATTGTGCACAGTTCTTTTTCTAACGGAATTCGCATTGCATATTCCTGTTTTCGCGGGAAACGAAACAGCAGCTCATCATTTACTATAATCGCTACATTATCCCATCCTTCTTCATTTTGTTTATAGGAATGTATAGAAAGATTAGGCAAAGCTTCTTTTATATATTGTTTGTAAGAGTCCATAATTGTTCCTCGTTTCTAAGTTATTCCACTTTATGATATCAGAATTTTCTTTCTATATGTTAAAATATAATTATCATTATGAAGAGGGGCGGGAGTGTTATAAAGAAAAGACTATTAATCACTTCTCCCTGTATCGCTTTTGGATTGTTTTGGTCATATAAAGAAGAGGTTTTTGCGGGCTATAAACCGATTGATCAGTACGGATTAAATAAGGAATTAAAAAACAAAGGTATAGAAACTTTAACTCATAATGAAATGAAAAAGGTAGGAGAACATTTTGTGACCGAGCAACTATCAGTTTTTGAGTTTACTAATAAAGAAGATGTGAAACGAAAAGGTGAAGAACTATTTTTAAATAGAGGTTATGAACAATTAATGAAAAATTATTATCCAAATCGTTTTCAGGATTTAGAGTATAAATTTATAAACGAGGAGATACGTGAAGTGACGGATGGAAGTTTTCTCTATCAAACTGTAGCGTACGTGGCGGGTACTGAAAATGGTAAGAGAAGCGAAATGAAATTGAATTATGAAATGAAAATTGTAAAGGTTAATCATACATTTAAGGTATTAGAACAAAAACAGTACGTACAATAAAGAGAAATATGAACCAGTACCATAAATAGCGGTATAAAAAATCCCCCAGTTCTTTGAGGGATTTTAAAGATTTTCATTTTGTTGACCAAGTTCTTTTTGAGCAATATATAAATTTCCTTGCTCGACTTGTTTCTGAGTAAGAACCGAATCACCTGCATACCCTTTTTCTGTTTTCACAATTCTTTTTGAACGATTGGAATTTTGTTTCTTCATATAATAAATCACCTTCCATCAAAAATAAACGAAAATGATAAGCACAAGCAATACAGCGGCAAAAATGGTAATCCCCATTAAAAACGAAGTGTTTTTATATTTAGGTTGTTTATGTACATCTTGCCGATATCCAGGTGAAATTTCAGGGGCGAATTCTTCGTCGAATGATTGCTTTTTTTCTTTTTCGTCCATATGTATCCACCTTTCTTTTTCATTATGTTATACGTTACAAGAAAAAATATGCATAAAGAAAACAACCGCTATATTATGAGCGGCTGTTTTGCGTTGTATATTTTCTCTGAACTTGAAAGAGACGGATAAGGAGGAAGGTTGCTCCAAATGCTAGACCGATAATAAGACCGATCCAATATCCTTTTGCTGCCCAATCAGTATAGGTTGCTAATATGTAACCGAGAGGGAGACCAATTACCCAATAGGCGATTAATGTCATAATTAAGGCGACATTTACATCTTTATAACCACGTAGTGCCCCTTGTACAGGAGTTGCAATTGCATCTGAGATTTGAAATAAAATCGCAAATATAAGAAATTCTTTTGCTAAATGATGAACTTGTATATCTGTCGTATAAATAGAAGCAATTTCATCATCAAAGAAGTAAAGAAGAATGGAATATAATAGGGCGAATGCAAGTGCTAAGCCAATCCCGATAAATCCATATTGTTTTGCGTTATTATATCGTTTCGCTCCAACTTCAAATCCAACAGAGATGGTCATGGCCATTGCTAAACTTAAAGGAGTCATATATAGCAAGGAAGCGAAGTTCATAGCTGCTTGATGAGCTGCGATTGTTGTCGTACTAAAATTACTCATCATAAGTGTTACTGCAGCGAAAATACTCGTTTCAAAAAAGATAGCAAATCCGATAGGGACGCCAAGTTTTAAGAACTCTTTCCAACTAGAAAGAGAAGGGCGATATAACTGTTTAAAAATATGGAAAGATGCAAAAGGCTCTTTCGTACGAATAATCATAACGGTAATAATTAAAATGCACCAATAGGTTGCTGCAGAAGCAATTGCTGCTCCGACACCACCGAGTTTTGGAAAACCGAAATGCCCAAAAATTAATGCATAATTTAATATTACGTTAATAGGTAATGATAGTAACGTAATAATCATCGTTGTGCGAGTTTTTCCTAATGCATCAATAAATCCACGTAAAACAGTGTAAGTAAATAAAGGAATAATTCCCATTGCAATAATACTTAAAAATTGTGCTGCAATACGTTCTACCGGTTCTTCTAATCGCATGCCATTTAAAATGGGTGTAACAGCGAAAAATCCAATAAGCATAACGACGAAGCTAGCGCAAATTGCTAAATAGACTGCTTGTATGACGACTTGGGGAACATCTTCTTTTTTCTTAGATCCAACGAGTTGCGCAACAATTGGAGTTGTAGCCATCAAAATACCTGTTAATCCCGTACTAACTGGAATCCATATACTCGTTCCGATAGCAACCCCTGCTAAATCAATAGGGCTTGCATGTCCTGACATTGTTGTATCAAAAAAGCTCATTGCAAATAATGACATTTGCGTAACAAAAATCGGGAAAAATAGTAATACAAATTGCTTTAATTTTTGTGAGAATGTACTAGTTTCTTTCATAAAATCCCCTTTCTACGTAAAAAAGAAAACTCTTACTATCATACAATTTAATCAAAAAATAGAAAAGGAATAAGCTTATTAAAACTACGGTTTGACTATAAAAAAGGATGCACTTTGAAAGGGGATAAGGTATTATGGTAAGGTATGAAAAAATTACATATTATTAGTTATTAAGGAGGCACTACTCGTGGCTGATTGGTTAATTGGAATAATCATGGGTGCTGTTGAAGGTTTAACAGAGTTTTTACCAGTTTCATCAACAGGGCATATGATTTTAACAGGTCATTTACTTGGATTTGACGATGAGAGAGCGAAAGTTTTCGAAGTTGTTATTCAATTGGGATCGATTTTAGCAGTTGTAGTTATATTTTGGAAGCGTCTATGGTCTTTAGTAGGTATAGGGAAAGTAACAGACGGACCATCGTTAAATTTATTACATATTATTATCGGAATGATTCCTGCCGGCGTACTTGGCGTATTGTTCCATAGTGCGATTAAAGAAGTTTTATTTGGGCCAGGCCCAGTTGTCATTAGCTTAGTGGCTGGTGGTATTTTAATGATTGTTGCTGAGAAGTTTTCAAAACCAAGTACAGCAAGAACATTAGATGAAATCACATATAAGCAAGCATTTACAATCGGAATGTTCCAATGTTTAGCGCTTTGGCCAGGATTTTCTCGTTCTGGTTCTACAATAAGTGGTGGTTTATTAGCTCGCGTGTCACATACAGCGGCAGCTGAATATACATTCATTTTAGCAGTACCAATGATGGTAGCTGCAAGTGGCTTAGATTTAATTAAAAGCTGGGATATATTAAGTGCGGCTGATATACCGCTATTTGCAACAGGATTTATTACGGCGTTCGTTGTTGCAATGCTTGCAATTGTTTCATTCTTAAAATTATTATCTCGTGTAAAACTAACACCGTTTGCTTACTACCGTTTCATTTTAGCTGCGGTATTCTATTTCTTCATTATGTAATAAAAAAACTGCCGAGTTCGGCAGTTTTTTTATTTTACTACTTTTTCCATCATGCTTTCCATTACATGTTCCCAAAGAGAAGTGTCATCAGCTAATGTGGCACGGAAATTAGCGTACATTTCTTTTTGTTTCTCTTCGAATGTTGGATCTTCTTTTTCAGGCAATGTAGCGCGCATTGAAGTTACTAACTCTTGTACTTTTGGAGCACGTGGTCCCCAAACGGCTTGTTCGTTTCCATCTTTATCAATGAAAATAAAGATTGGAATCGCACGTGCTGTTCCGTTTGTTAAATATTGATCCATTAATTCTAAGTTTTCATCGCGAATTAATAATGACATATCAATATTTGCAACTTCAGAAATTCGTTTCATAACAGGCACGCATAAAAGAGCATCGCCACACCAATCAGCTGTTAATACGATAACACGCCAGCCATCATTTTGACGTTCTTCTAATACAGGAAGTAATTCATTTGGAATTAAAAAATTATTGTAAATGTGCAGTAGCTCGTATTGATTTACTTTCATTTCATTCACATATGTATCAAAGGACATACCTTTATCAGCCCATTTTTGTAAGTTCATAAGTAACACCTCTTTAGTATGATTTGTTTTCATTGTACCAATTTTTATATAGAAAAGCTTGTATTCTTACTCTTTCTTGTCACTTAATAATTTACTTAATAGGAAAAAGAATAGTACGACACATAATTCAGCTATGTTGGATAGTTGCACGCTCTCTATCCAATCGTCAGCGGTATGAATGACGAACCAATCTAGCGTAATTTCAATGATTGCAAAAAGAGTAATAGAAAGCCAATTTGGCATGTTTTGTGTCATTGGATATAGCAGTGCCTTGAAGAAAACGAAGATGAAAAATATAATACCGTCTAAGAAAGTAATTAATAAAAAAAATAGAAGTAAGGCAGTGCGCGATCGATACTCTACACCAGTAATATGAAAGATTCCTACATATATAAAAAATATAAATGCAAAAATTACAATGAGGAACAGAATAACAAAACCAATGATCAAAGTTTTATCTTTTAGATTGAAATTCGAAAATTTGTCTTCTTCACCCACTATCCCAACTCCTTTTTTTGGAAATTCAACTTCATTTTATCATGAAATATCTATTAAAAAACTACGAATTATGGGAAAATAAGGTGACAAAAAGTAAGATTTCATGTAGAATTATTAATAAGGTTTTTATTTAACTAAATGAAATAAAAGGGGCTGTCAAAGTTGTCTCAAAATCGAGAGCAATTAATGGAAGAACTATCGACAAATGTTTTTGCTATGTTCCGCACGTTGCGTAATGATATTGGAAAAATATTTGGTGGTTACATACCGTGGAATGAGTTCATCGTCCTTAGAATATTGAATCGTACGAATAAAGAAATGGTATCACGTGTAGCGAATGAATTAAATGTGTCGAATAGTCATATTACAGCTGTTACAGAAAAATTAATTAATAAAGGTTTTGTAACTCGTTCACGTTCTACGTCAGATCGCCGAGTTGTATATTTGGAGATTACTGAACAAGGAAAAGATTTAGTTGCGAAAATGGAAGATGCGAAAAAACAATATTTACAAGAAAGATTTTCTACGCTTTCAGAAGAAGAAATGAATATAATGATATCTATTTCTAAAAAACTTATTTAAGTTATTACAAGTAAGAAAACGCTTACACTTCAAAAAAAAAGACTTTCCTTATATGAGGAAGGTCTTTTTTCGTATGTAAAAGATTATAAAAAAGAAAATATGTAACATACTACTAATAAAGGAAGGGGGCAGAAATATGACAAATCGAAATGGTAGTAAAGGGAGCGGAAATCAAGGCTCACCGAAATCAGGGCAATTTCAACAAGAGTTTAGTGCAGAATTTGAAACTGGTAACGATAATAAAGGAAAAGAATATCGTTCGAAAAAGGGAAGTAAATCAAAAAAGGAGTGAATCATTTCACTCCTTTTTTGATTTAAGATGCGGCAGATTGATCTGTATTATATTTTTCTTCTGATTTTGCGACAATCATTGCGCAAATTGCATCACCAGAAATATTTACAGCTGTTCTTGACATATCTAGAATGCGGTCAATACCGATAATTAAGGCAATACCTTCTACCGGTAGATTTACTTGATTTAAAACCATCGTCAGCATTACAAGCCCAACACCTGGTACACCAGCAGTGCCGATACTAGCTAGTACAGCAGTTAATACGACTACAGCTAGTTGGGAAATAGTAAGTTCAACGCCGTATACTTGAGCGATAAATACAGTTGCTACACCTTGCATAATGGCAGTACCATCCATATTAATTGTTGCACCTAGTGGTTGTACAAAAGAGCTAATTGCTTTTGGAACACCAAGCTTCTCTTGTGCGGTTTTCATTGCAAATGGAAGAGATGCATTAGAGCTAGATGTACTAAATCCAATCGCCATTACTGGTCCGAAATGTTTAAAGAAACGGACAATGCTTTCTTTTGCCAATACTTTTAATAAGCCACCATATACGAAGACACCGTGAATAATAAGTACTAGCATAACGACAATCATATACTTGAACATCGCAGCGACGCCTGCAAGACCCATTTTACCAACGGATGAAGCAAGCAACCCAAATGTTCCGATTGGAGCTAATTTCATAACGAGATTAACGAGATACATCATTAATTCGTTGCCCTGTTCAAGTAATGAATGAATACCTTGGACACGTTTTCCTAAAATAGCTATACCAAGTCCAATTAATACGGCAAAGGCAATAATTTGTAACATGTTTCCATCAGCCATCGCTTTTGCTGGATTATCTGGTACGATATTTAGCAATGTATCGACGAAAGATGTTTCGGTTTTTGCACCTTCATATTTAAGCCCTTCGGTTTTAAAATTACCACCAGATCCTGGTTGTATAATCAGTGCAAATGTAACTGCAATAGAGATGGCAACGGCTGTAGTTACAAGAAAGAATGAAATTGATTTTAAACCAATTCTTCCAAGTTGCTTCGGATCTCCAAGACCAGCAGCTCCAAGTACGATAGAAATGAATACAACAGGGACAACTAGCATTTTAATGAGGCGAATAAACAATTGACCAAGTGGATTGAACACATATTGATTTAATGGTTCAAAAATGGATGGTGCAGCTAAATTTAAAGTGAGTCCGACAACTAAACCGAGAAATAATGCAATTAAGATTGCTTTTGTTTGTTTCAATAAAATCCCCCTTATTTTTTGTAAAATAGCTTTCTACATTAATTGTACCGAAAAAATACCTATTTTGACAATATTTTCTGAATATTTTGTACAAAATATTTATCCCGCTTTAATGGGCAGTAAGACCCCCACCTCAAGATTCAGCGAAAGCAAAGAAGTTAGGTGGGGGTCGGGCTGCCCATAAAAGTCCGATTGGTTCAACTAATAATCAGTGGGGGATGAAAAACTCCCCACTGATTAAAGTTTCACTTTATTTTAATGTAGAGAGGATTACATTTTGTATTTGAAAAACAAATTAGGCCATCACATTGGATGACCTAGGGAAGGGGACAATTTATGTCAATTTAATTAGGGATGGAAGTTGTTCAAGACACTGGGGAATGTCTTATAAATTAGGGAGGAACAACTTCGATACATATACTATAAAATGTGGATGTGACGCCCGTGTGAACATAGAGTGAAAGAGAGAGGGAGTTTTAAATAGAAGATAGAAAGACAAAAAATAAGACCATCACATATGATGGCCTAAGGAAGGGGACAATTTATGTCAATTTAATTAGGGATGGAAAGCTGTTCAAAGACACTGGGGAATGTCTTATAAATTAGGGAGGAACAGCTCCGATACATATACTATAAAAGATAGATGTGACCCCTATGTGAACATAGAGTGAAAGGTATGAGGATTTAAGAAATGATACATATAAAATGATTGTTGCGAGAGTTGTAGAGTAAGGATAAATATAATAGAAAGAGTCTTGTCATAAAATGAAGTGAAGTTCGAGTATAAATAAAAGTTGAAAACTATGAAAAAAAGGATTATGCTCAACTATATTATAAGAATATAAGGTTTATCCTGCTATTTAAGGTTTTTTATAAGCCTTTAGTTATGAGGGGCAAAAAGGGAGTTAGTGAATATGGAAGTAACAAAAAGACAAAGGCTGTATAATCGTTTTATACGATTAAATCCACCACAAATATTAGCATTAGGTTTTTTCTGCTTAATTGTGGTTGGCGGTTTGTTATTAAAGTTACCATTCGCAACGAAAGTACATATTAGTTGGGTAGATGCTTTCTTTACCGCAACGTCAGCAGCGACTGTAACGGGATTGGGAGTAGTAGATACTGCAAGTACGTTTACAATGTTCGGCGAAATTGTAATTATGTTTTTAATTCAAACAGGCGGTCTAGGTCTTATGACAATTGCCATTTTAATTGTTTGGGTATTAGGTAAAAAAATCGGATTACGTCATCGCTTATTAATTGGAGAGGCATTTAATCAGACAAATATAGGTGGTCTTGTAAAATTAGTAAAACGTGTCTTTATATTTTCAATTTGTATTGAGTTTATTGGAGTCATCTTTTTATCATTTCGTTTTATTCCAGAGTTTGGCTTTGGAAAAGGTGTATACTATAGTATTTTTCACGTGATCGCATCTTATAATAATGCTGGATTTGCTCTATGGCCGGATAATTTAACAAGGTATGTAGGCGATCCGATTATTAATATTGGGATTTGCTCTTTAATCGTAATAGGCGGTCTCGGATTTACCGTACTAATTGATATATGGTATAGCCGGAGTTTTCGAAAACTATCGCTTCATTCCAAAATCATGATTATTGGAACGGTAGCGCTAAATGTGATAGCGATGATTGTGATTTTTGTATTGGAATATAATAATGTAAAGACGTTAGGGAATTTACCGTTAAATGAAAAGTTATGGGCTTCTTTTTTCCAAGGGATTACTCCTCGTACGGCTGGATTTAATACAGTTGACTACGGGGGAATGGAAGAATCATCTATATTATTTACGATGGTTTTAATGTTTATTGGTGCAGGAAGTGTATCAACAGGTGGAGGGATTAAATTAACAACGTTTGTTATTTTAGTTACATCTGTTCTTTCTTTCTTTAGAAAGAAAGAGGAAATCGTATTATTTCAGCGCACAATTAAAATGTCGACAGTAACGAGAGCATTAGCAATTGCCGTTGCTAGTCAAATCCTTATTTTTGCAGCAGTATTTATGTTAATGCTTACAGAAGACTTCAGTTTTATTCAGTTACTATTTGAAACAATTTCAGCGTTTGGAACAGTAGGATTAACGATGGGAATTACTGCAAAGTTATCAGCGTTTGGAAAATGTATGATTATGTTTGTTATGTTTTGTGGATTAATCGGACCGTTAACACTTGTATTTTCTTTAGCGCGACCAGCAAAACAAAAAATTAAATATCCGTCAGAAGATGTATTTACAGGATAAGGTATCCCGCATAAGCGAGATACCTTTTTCTTTTTAAAAGAGGGAGAACAATAAGCCGATAAGCGCTACTCGGAATAAAATTGCAATGAGTGCTGCAATTCCACCGACAATCGCAGCGATACCACCAGTTACAGTAGCTCCGCGGTTATAAGCGTAAATACCTAGTAATACAGAAACAAGACCGAATAATGTTGGGAAGGTGAAAAGTGATAAGATAGATAAGGCAAGAGCGATAAAGCCAGCCGTTGATCCAGCAGCGGACGATCTTACATCATCTTTATGTTCCTTCTCATCGTAATCATAATCAATGCGCTGTGGTGCAACCTCAGCTGCATATTCTTCTTTATAGTCACTATAATCACTATCTATTCTATCTCTTTTTTTATACTCATCAAATTTCTCAGTCAAAGTCATGACTCCTTTCATAACAAGGTTCAATAGTAGTATGTATCTCTTTTTCCTTTTTATCCGAGTATGTACAGGGAGTAATATCCATTTAAAAGGTGAAGATTGTTTTTTTGAAATAGGAAAAGTTAGTATGACTTCCTCTATTTTGGAAAGTATAAAAAAGAATAATGAGGAAAGGGTGCAATACATAATGGAACATCCAATTGAAAATTTAATGAAAACAGCAATGACAAATTTAAAAGAGATGGTAGATGTAAATACGATTGTTGGAAGTCCAGTTTCAACAGCTGACGGAAATGTAGTATTAACAGTATCTCAAGTAGCCTTTGGTTTTGGAGCTGGAGGAAGTGACTTTAAAGGTGAATTTATTTCCGAAAAACATAATAATGGACAAGGGCAGCATAAAGAGAATAAGCAAAGTCATCCATTTGGAGGCGGAAGCGGGGCTGGGGTTTCTATTAGCCCAGTTGCTTTTTTAGTAGTTGGTTCTAACGGTGTGCAAGTATTGCATCTCAATAGTAGTACACATTTAATTGAAAAAGCTTTAAATACCGTACCAAGCACTGTAGATAAATTTGTAAATGGTCGCTAAAGGTGAACTTGCATTTTTTAGGAATTATGATATATTAGAAAAAGTGCGCTTTAGGATGATCGGAATAATTGAACTGTAAATATATATGATGTGTGGAATAAGGGAGAGGAATTTATGATTAATATCAAAAACTTAGTAGTTGGCTTATGTATGTTAGTAAGCGGTTTTGTTGTATATGTAATAAAAGAAAAAGCTCCATTCTAAAACAGACAAACCGTTATTGTCTGTTTTAAATTTGTGAAAAATGTTGACAAGTTGCTATATTGATGTTAAAATTTTAATTCGTGTCTCGGTTACAGCTAGTGTAAAGTAAATAAATCTTATAAATATAATACGAAAAGTTTGCGAAAGATCGGGTAGTTTTACCAACAACTTTTGTGAACAAACCCTATAAATTATAATTATAGGCTTTATAGGTATACTAGTGAATCAAGGAGCGGTCAGTGGAACCGTAATGATGAGAGAGAGGTAGGGCTTTCATCCAGTATATGTTACTTTCCCGTTAGGTGAATATAAAAAAGAGGACTCCTTTTCAAAAGGAGTCCTCTTTCTTTTTTGTATTGAATTTAAATGCGGCTCTCAACTTGCTGGCAAATTTCATCTGTTGTTAAACCGTGGGCGTTAATTACCGATCCTTTTATTGATGTATCTGCAATACCCATCATATTAGAATCTTGCCCAGTTACAACGCAACAGTCGCATCCTTGTGCGTCATGTTCCGAGTTAATTGTAATGACTTCATGCCCCTGTTGCTGAAGAGCTTGTTGGACATCTGTTAACGAATTTTCAACACCAATTTTAGCCATAATTCTCACCTCCTACCATCTAGTTGTTAGTATGCTCAAGTTCATCGTATATATTTATATAAAGACGGTAGGAAGCATATATTTATCTTTTATTTACGGGTAGCCTGATTAAAGTACGACTTTATTTAGTCGTTATATACACCAGTAAGCATTTGACTTACGAATTGATCGTTTAGAGTATCTTGGGCGGAAGAAGTATTTGAATGAATGTCGATTGAAGCAATGAAATTGTTATATTCTTTATTATTTGGTTCTACCTCTACATAATTATCAAATTTACAAAAACCTTTCGTATCCATTAGATCAAATAGTTGAAGCATCTCTACTACCTCTTGTCTCGTTCCTTTAATTTGTACACACGCCATATTGATTTCCTCCTTCATTTTGACAAATTGTTTTTTAAAAATAGGATTATGATTCCGAAATGAAAAATATGAATGTTATTTTTAGACAGCGTTATTTTTATTATTTTCCCCCTTTTTCAGCAAAAGTCGTTGTATATTCCCGAATTTATAAAAACGGACGTCCGTTTATTGAATACAATAGATTCGTATCAATTGGCGAAAATCCTTCTTTTAAACAAATATTTTTTTAATGGAAATTGACGAAAAAATTTTTTCGACTTTTTGTAAACGTTAACAATGTTGTTAAATCAATATAATTAAAGATGTACGTACGAATAAAAATTATAAATTTTCTAAAAATTCACTTGATTTATTTAGAAAGGAGAGTAAACTAGGAAACAATAAAAAATTCATAGAACATAGGAGGCGCTTTCCAGTGAACGAGCAATGGATTTTCTTAAATGGAGAATTTGTTCCAAAAGACGAGGCAAAAGTATCAGTATATGATCATGGTTATTTATATGGAGATGGAGTATTTGAAGGAATTAGAGTTTATAGCGGTAATGTTTTCCGTTTGAGAGAGCATCTTGTCCGGTTATATGAATCAGCAAAATCCATCATGTTAGAAATTCCATATTCTTTAGATGAAGTAACGAATATTGTTGTTGAGACGATTCGACAAAATAAATTATCTAATGGATACATTCGCCTAGTTGTATCGAGAGGAGCAGGAAATCTTGGGTTAGATCCTGATTCTTGTAAAAAACCGAATGTAGTAGTAATTGCAGAGCAACTATCTTTATTCCCACAAGAATATTATGAAAAAGGGATTCCAGTTGTAACAGTTGCAACGCGCCGAAACCGTCCAGATGTATTGTCGCCTCAAGTAAAATCTTTAAATTACTTAAACAATATTTTAGTTCGCATCGAAGCGAAATTGGCTGGAGTACAAGAAGCGCTTATGTTAAATGATCAAGGATACGTAGCTGAAGGCTCAGGGGATAACGTATTTATTGTAAAAGGAAATAAATTAATTACACCACCAAGTTCTGCTGGAGCGTTAGAAGGCATTACACGAAATGCTATTTTAGAAATTGGTGAAAAACTTGGATATGACGTTAGAGAAGAGTTATTTACAAGACATGACGTATATGTAGCTGATGAAGTATTTTTAACAGGAACAGCAGCGGAAGTAATTGCTGTTACGACAGTAGATGGTAGAACGATTGGTTTAGGGCAAACGGGTCCACATACGAATCGTTTATTAGAAGAATTCCGAAAGTTAGTTATAGAAGATGGAGAGAAAATTTACGAAGAAAATAAAGTTGGATAACAACTTTTTATAACATAAGAAAGCGTTGATAGGGAGGAGTAGTTGATTGTGAAGCCTCACAGAGAGTCGGTGGTTGCTGGAAACCGATGGTTCACGTCGACGAACATCGCCCTTGAGTGCTAAGCTGAAGCATTTGTCTAGGCTTAGACGGTAGCTCCGTTATTAGCTAGACTCATTTTATGGGTCACTGAGGCAAGAGTATTCTTGCAAAGAAGGGTGGTACCGCGAAATCTTTCGTCCCTTCAGCACATAGCTGGAGTGTGGACGTAGGATTTTTTTTATTGATAAAAGTTTTTAAAAGGGGGCTTATAAGAACAATGTCTTCAAAAACGGAAGAGAAACTGGCAACTGGTGCACAGCTATTGTTAGAAGCGCTAGAAAAGGAAGGAGTAGAAGTGATTTTCGGTTATCCTGGTGGTGCTGTTTTACCTCTTTATGATGCACTCTATGACTGTGAAATTCCGCATATTTTAACAAGGCATGAACAAGGTGCTATTCACGCTGCTGAAGGGTATGCCAGAATTACTGGCAATCCAGGGGTTGTCATTGCAACGAGTGGACCAGGTGCTACAAATGTGATTACTGGTCTAGCAGATGCGATGATTGATTCATTGCCACTTGTTGTATTTACAGGGCAAGTAGCAACAACGTTAATTGGAAGTGATGCTTTCCAAGAAGCGGATATTATGGGGCTTACGATGCCAGTGACAAAACATAACTATCAAGTGCGAAAGGCTTCCGATTTACCTCGAATTATTAAAGAGGCATTTCATATTGCTAGAACAGGAAGACCAGGCCCAGTCGTTATTGATCTTCCGAAAGATATGGTAGTAGAGCAAGGCGAACGATGTAGTGATGTGCAAATGGATTTACCAGGATACAACCCTAATTATGAACCGAATCTACTGCAAATAAACAAATTATTACAAGCAATTCAGGTTGCAAACAAGCCATTAATTTTAGCTGGAGCAGGTGTATTGCATGCGAAAGCTTCGAAAGAATTAACAAGTTTTGCTCGTAAATATGAAATTCCTGTTGTGCATACATTACTTGGTCTCGGTGGGTTTCCACCAGATGATGAACTATTTCTAGGGATGGGAGGAATGCATGGTTCTTACACAGCTAATATGGCGTTATATGAATGCGACTTACTCATTAATATAGGCGCTAGATTCGATGATCGTCTTACTGGAAATTTAGCTTATTTTGCGAAAGAGGCGACTGTCGCGCATATCGATATTGATCCAGCAGAAATCGGAAAAAATGTACCGACTGAAATTCCTATTGTTGCAAGTGCTAAGCAAGCGCTCCAAGTATTACTTCAACCAGAAGGAAGGAAAGAAAATCATCATGAGTGGATCTCTTTATTAAAGAATAGAAAAGAAAAGTATCCATTCTCTTATAAACGAAATTCTGAAAGTATTAAGCCTCAATATGCAATTGATATGTTATATGAAATTACGAAGGGAGAAGCGATTGTAACAACAGATGTGGGGCAACATCAAATGTGGGCAGCCCAATATTATCCGCTGAAAACTCCAGATAAATGGGTAACTTCAGGAGGACTAGGAACGATGGGCTTCGGATTTCCAGCAGCAATTGGTGCCCAAATTGCAAAGCCTGATGAATTAGTTATTGCAATTGTTGGTGACGCTGGATTTCAAATGACTCTGCAAGAATTAAGTGTGTTAAAAGAACACTCTTTACCTGTTAAAGTATTTATTTTAAATAATGAAGCTTTAGGAATGGTAAGACAATGGCAAGATGAATTTTATAACAAAAGATATTCGCACTCTTTACTATCGTGTCAACCAGATTTCGTTGCTCTTGCGAATGCGTATGGCATAAAAGGGGTTCGCATAGATGATCCACTTCTTGCGAAGAAACAATTGCAGCATGCAATTCAATTACAAGAGCCAGTTGTAATTGATTGCCGTGTACTTCAATCAGAAAAGGTAATGCCGATGGTTGCGCCAGGGAAAGGTGTTCACCAAATGGAGGGAGTGGAAAAAAGGTGAAGAGAATTGTTACAGCAACAGTTCGAAATCAAAGTGGTGTGTTAAACCGAATTACAGGTGTTATGACACGAAGACATTTTAATATTGAAAGTATTTCAGTAGGTCATACGGAATCATCGGACATATCGCGGATGACGATTGTTGTACACGTTGAAAATGAACAGCAAGTTGAGCAGTTAATTAAACAACTTCATAAGCAAATTGATGTTTTGAAAGTATCAGATATTACAGAAGAAGCGATGATTGCAAGAGAACTCACACTTATTAAAGTAGCAACATCAGTAGCAAGAGCAGAATTATACAGTTTAATTGAACCGTTTCGAGCCGCTGTAATAGATGTTGGGAAGGATTCCATAGTTGTGCAAGTAACAGGTACGCAGGAAAAAGTAGAAGCATTAATTGAATTACTTCGTCCATACGGTTTGAAAGAAATTGCAAGAACAGGTGTAACAGCCTTTACGCGTAGTATGAAAAAGCAAGATAAGCAAGTAATGTTAATTCAATAATCATTTAAATATAGGGGGAAATGAAAATGGCAAAAGTTTATTATGAAAAAGATGTAACGGTAAATGTATTAAAGGAAAAGAAAGTAGCAATCATTGGATATGGCTCGCAAGGTCATGCGCATGCGCAAAATTTACGTGATAACGGATTTGATGTAGTAGTAGGTTTAAGAAAAGGTAAGTCTTGGGATAAAGCGAAAGAAGATGGATTTTCTGTATATACAGTAGCAGAAGCAGCAAAGCAGGCTGATGTAGTAATGATTTTGCTGCCAGATGAACTGCAACCAGAAGTATATGAAGCGGAAATTGCGCCAAATTTACAGGCAGGAAATTCTCTCGTTTTTGCACACGGATTTAATGTTCACTTTGATCAAGTGAAACCACCAGCGAATGTAGATGTATTTCTAGTAGCGCCAAAAGGTCCAGGACATCTTGTACGCCGTACATTTGTTGAAGGCGGAGCTGTTCCTGCATTATTTGCAGTATACCAAGATGCAACAGGAGTTGCGACTGAAAAGGCACTTTCTTATGCTGATGGAATTGGAGCGACGAGAGCTGGTGTATTAGAAACGACATTTAAAGAAGAAACGGAAACAGATTTATTTGGAGAGCAAGCTGTACTTTGCGGCGGAGTAACTGCGCTGGTGAAAGCTGGATTTGAAACGTTAGTTGATGCCGGATATCAGCCGGAACTTGCATATTTTGAATGTTTACATGAACTGAAACTTATTGTTGACCTTATGTATGAAGGTGGACTTGAAAATATGAGATATTCAGTTTCAGATACAGCGCAGTGGGGCGACTTCGTATCAGGGCCACGCGTTGTAACGGAAGATACGAAGAAAGCGATGGGTACAGTGCTAGCAGAAATTCAAGATGGTACATTTGCAAGAGGTTGGATTGCAGAGCATAAAGCAGGAAGACCGAATTTCCATGCGACAAATGAGAAAGAGAATGAACACGAAATCGAAGTAGTTGGACGTAAATTACGTGAAATGATGCCTTTCGTACAGCCGCGAGTAAAGGTAGGGATGAAATAATATGAAGCAGATTTTGTTCATGGATACGACGCTACGTGATGGCGAACAATCACCAGGAGTGAATTTAAATGAACAAGAGAAATTGCAAATTGCAAGGCAATTAGAAAGACTAGGGATTCATGTTATGGAAGCTGGCTTTGCAGCAGCTTCCGAAGGGGATTTTCAATCGGTAAAACGTATCGCGAATACAATTCAAAATGCTACAGTTATGAGTTTAGCTAGAGCGAAAGAAAGCGATATTCGAAGAGCATATGAAGCTGTGAAAGGTGCGGTATCTCCTCGTTTACACGTATTTTTAGCTACGAGTGATATTCATATGAAATATAAACTTTGTATGTCAAAAGAGGATGTGTTAGATAGTATTCATCGTTCTGTTACACTTGGAAAATCATTATTTCCAACAGTACAATTTTCTGCAGAAGATGCGACAAGAACAGCAAGAGATTTTTTAGCTGAGGCAGTAGAAGTTGCGATTCGTGCAGGAGCCAATGTAATTAACATTCCAGATACAGTTGGATATACGAATCCAGAAGAATATTATTCTCTTTTTAAGTACTTACAAGAATCCGTTCCTTCATATGAAAAAGCAATTTTCTCTTGTCATTGTCACGATGACCTTGGAATGGCTGTAGCAAATTCGTTAGCTGCAGTTGAAGGGGGAGCATTGCAAGTAGAAGGAACAATTAATGGAATTGGAGAGAGAGCAGGGAATGCGGCGTTAGAAGAGGTTGCAGTTGCTCTTCATATTAGAAAAGATTTCTATAAAGCAGAGCCTTCTATGACGCTAAAAGAAATTAAAGCGACAAGTACATTAGTAAGCAGATTAACAGGTATGGTTGTACCGAAAAATAAAGCGATTGTTGGAGCAAATGCATTCGCTCATGAATCAGGCATTCATCAAGATGGTGTATTAAAAGAAGTGACAACATATGAAATTATTGAACCAGCGCTAGTAGGCGAATCTCAAAATCTATTTGTACTTGGAAAACATTCTGGACGTCACGCGTTTACAGAAAAAATGAAAGAGCTTGGCTATGAATTTACAACGGAAGAACGAGATGCAGTGTTTGAAGCGTTTAAAAAATTAGCTGATCGTAAGAAGGAAATTACGGAGGAAGATTTACGAGCACTTATGCTTGGTGAAGCAGCATTTGCGGCTCAGCAATTTAATATTACGCAACTGCAAGTACATTTCGTATCAAATAGTACACAATGTGCGACAGTTGTACTAAAAGATGAGGAAGAAAATGTATTCGAAGATGCAGCTACTGGCTCTGGTAGTATTGAAGCAATTTATAATGCAATCCAAAGAATTTTAGGATTAGAATGTGAATTGGCGGATTATCGCATACAATCTATTACACAAGGTCAAGATGCACTGGCTCATGTTCATGTTGAATTAAAAGAAGGAACACATCAAGTATCAGGTTTTGGTGTTGCGCAAGACGTATTGGAAGCGTCGGCGAGAGCATATGTCCACGCAGCGGGGAAATTGAAATCTTTTATCCAGCTGGTGAAATAAGTGTTTGATAGGTGAGAGGGGCTATTCTCACCTATCGAATTAAAGTTCTGAAAATTCAGTTAAAAGGAGTGTTGAAATTGGAAAAACGTATCGTTTGTTTAGCTGGTGATGGGGTTGGACCGGAAGTTATGGAAAGTGCGAAGGAAGTATTGCATATGGTAGAAAGGTTATATGGTCATCATTTTCATTTGCAAGATGAGTACTTCGGCGGGAGTGCTATCGATTTAAATGGGCAACCATTACCACAACGAACGCTTGCCGCTTGTTTAGCAAGTGATGCGGTTTTACTAGGAGCAGTTGGTGGACCAAGGTGGGATAGTGCGAAAGAAAGACCAGAGAAAGGATTATTAGCTTTAAGAAAAGGGCTCGGTGTATTTGCGAACGTTCGCCCTGTAACGGTAGAAAGTGCAACGGCACATTTATCGCCATTAAAAAAGGCTGATGAAATTGATTTCGTTGTCGTTCGTGAATTAACAGGTGGGATTTATTTTTCTTATCCGAAAGAACGAACCGACGAAGTAGCAACGGATACACTTACGTATCATCGCCATGAAATTGAACGTATCGTTTCTTATGCTTTTCAATTAGCGAGTAAACGGAAGAAAAAAGTAACATCTATTGATAAGGCGAATGTTTTAGAATCTAGTAAACTATGGAGAACTGTAACAGAAGAAGTAGCACTTCGTTATCCAGATGTTGAACTAGAACATATTTTAGTAGATGCAGCTGCTATGGAGTTAATTCGGAATCCAGGACGGTTTGATGTAATTGTAACAGAAAATTTATTTGGGGATATTTTAAGTGACGAAGCTTCCGTATTAGCTGGATCATTAGGAATGCTTCCGTCAGCAAGTCACGCGGAAAAGGGTCCTTCATTATACGAGCCTATTCACGGATCGGCACCGGATATTGCCGGGAAAAATAAGGCGAATCCAATTGCGATGATGCGCTCTGTTGCCATGATGCTTGGACAATCGTTCGGATTAACGAGAGAAGGGTGTGCAATTGAAGAAGCGATTTCAGCAGTCCTTAAATTAGGAAAATGTACAGCAGATATCGGGGGGACTGAAACGACAACTTCATTTACGAAGGCAGTAATGCAAGAAATGGAAGAGCAAGCGCTAGTAGGGAGAGGAAGATAATGGGGAAAAGGTTGCTAGATAAACTTTGGGAAAGACACGTAGTTGCGACAAATGAAAATGGATTAGATTTATTATATATCGATCTGCACCTTGTTCATGAAGTAACGTCACCGCAAGCCTTTGAAGGCTTGCGGCTTACAAATCGAACGGTACGCAGACCAGATTTAACATTCGCAACGATGGATCATAATATTCCAACGAAAGATGTTTGGAATATTACCGATCGCATTGCGAAGCAGCAATTAGATACACTTCGGGAAAATTGTAAACAATTTCAGGTGCCGTTAGCAGATATCGGAGATGAAGAGCAAGGGATCGTTCATGTTATCGGACCAGAACTTGGGCTCACGCAGCCAGGAAAAACAATTGTTTGTGGTGATAGTCATACAGCAACGCACGGTGCGTTTGGCGCGCTAGCATTTGGTATTGGTACGAGTGAAGTGGAACATGTATTGGCAACGCAAACGTTATGGCAAAGAAAACCGAAAGCGATGGGAATTGAGTTAAAAGGAAAATTACAGAAAGGCGTTTACGCAAAAGATATTATTTTGCATCTCCTTTCAAAGTACGGTGTAGCAGTTGGAACTGGATACGTAATGGAATTTTACGGAGAGACGATTCAGGCTATGGAGATGGAAGAGAGAATGACGCTTTGTAATATGGCGATTGAAGGAGGAGCAAAAGCGGGTATTATCGCGCCGGATGAAAAAACAGTTGCTTATGTAAAAGGACGTAAATATGCACCGAGAGACTATGAAACTTTCGAGAAGAAATGGTTTGAACTGTATACAGATGCAGATGCAATTTATGATTTACATATTTCGATAGATGTTACAGATTTAGCGCCATACGTTACGTGGGGAACAAATCCGAGTATGGGAGTTCGTATTGATGAGAAATTGCCAGAAAAACATGATGTAAATGACGAAAGAGCATTTTCTTATATGGGATTAAGCCCTGGACAAAGTACGTATGATATTCCAGTTCAGCATGTTTTCATTGGATCTTGTACAAATTCCAGGCTCTCTGATTTAGAAATTGCTGCATCTGTTGTGAAAGGAAGAAAGGTAAAAGAAGGTGTGCGAGCACTCGTTGTACCTGGATCGAAAAGAGTAAGGGACGCGGCGATGCAAAAAGGACTACATCACATATTTGAAGAAGCAGGATTTGAATGGAGAGAACCTGGATGTTCCATGTGTCTTGGAATGAATCCAGATCAAGTACCTGAAGGAGAGCATTGCGCTTCAACTTCAAATCGTAATTTTGAAGGAAGACAAGGAAAAGGAGCACGAACGCATTTAGTTAGCCCAGCAATGGCGGCAGCAGCTGCGTTATATGGTCATTTTGTTGATACAAGAAAGGAGAGTTATGATGGAGCCATTTCGTATTCATAAAGGTACTGCCGCAGTACTTATGAATAATAACATTGATACGGATCAAATTATTCCGAAGCAATATTTAAAGAGAATTGAAAGAACTGGGTTTGGAAAGTTTTTATTTGATGAGTGGCGATATGATAATGAACGACACGAAAACCCTAATTTCCCACTAAATGCACCAGATAGAAAAGGAGCAAGTATATTAATTACAGGTGATAATTTTGGATGTGGTTCTTCAAGAGAACACGCACCGTGGGCACTTGCTGATTATGGTTTCCGCGTAATTATCGCGGGAGGGTTTGCAGATATTTTTTATATGAATTGTATGAAGAACGGTATGTTACCAATTGTAATGGATAAAGAAATGCGAGAAAAGCTTGCCAAAACGGATGCAAGAGAACCAATAGAAGTAGATTTAGAGAATGAAGTAATTACAACAAGTACGCACAGGTTTCATTTTACAATCGAGAAAATGTGGAAAGAGAAATTATTAAATGGTTTAGATGAAATTAGTATTACAATGCAATATGAACAAGAAATAAAAGAGTATGAAAGAAGGATAGCTGTATATTAAAAGATAACGGAATATTTAAAATGTATTTACATTCAGAATTAAGTATTATATACTATGTAAAAATTAGAGGAGAAAGGGAGTAAGTATTATGAAAACAATGCAATCTATTAAAATGCTTACACAACTACATCATCATACATAAAGCCCTTGAACCTAGCGTGAAAACGTGTAGGTGCAAGGGTTATTCCCGTTGTACCTACACGCTACTAAAGAGCCTTGTAGGTATATTTTATCTACAAGGCTCTTTTTATTTTCGGTTTAGGTGCATGAAATAAGCATACATTAGAAAGGGAAAGGTGTGAGAATTTCGATGACAAAATGGAAACGGGCAAATCCAAATGGAACGAGAGATTATTTATTCGAAGAATGTACGTTAATTGAAGAAGTGGAGCAAAAATTAAGGCGTACTTTTTTAGAGAGAGGTTATGAAGAAATAAGGACACCAACAATTGAATTTTATGATGTGTTCGCCTTTCAAAGCAGGCCGATAGATGAAGAAAAGATGTATAAATTTTTTGATGAAAAGGGAAGGATTATCGTATTGCGTCCAGATATGACAATTCCTTTAGCGAGAGTGATCGGAACGCAGAGGTGTGATACACCACTTAAAGTGACGTATAGCGGAAATGTATTTCGAGCGAATGAGTCCCTTACTGGAAAATATAATGAGATCGTGCAAAGTGGTATTGAAATTATCGGTATTGATAATGTAAGAGCTGAAATTGAATGTGTTATAAGCGTCATTCAATCACTTCAAAAGTTGAAGGTGCAATCTTTTACAATAGAGATTGGGCAAGTACAGTTATATAAATGTATTGTCAAAAAGCTCTCCATTCATGAGGAAGAAGAGAAAGTTCTTAGAACATATATTGAAAGTAAAAATTATGCCGCTTTATCCAATTTTATTAGAGATAAGAAATTAGATCGATGTGATGAAACAGTAAAGTTACTGGAGAAATTACCGAGGTTATTTGGGAATTTAGAAGTGATTGAGGAAGCAGAAAAACTCGCCTCCAGTAATGAAATGAAAATGGCCATTACAAGAGTGAAAGAAATATATGAAGCAATTGACAAGCTAGGCTATGGATCGTACATATCCATTGATTTAGGTATGATTCAACATTTGGACTATTATACAGGTGTTATTTTCAAAGGGTATATATATGAAATTGGGGAAGAAATTGTTAGTGGCGGAAGATATGATGAGTTAATTGGAAATTTTGGAGAAATGTTACCGGCTGTTGGACTCGCGGTGCAAGTTAATCAAATTGTAAAGGCGCTGCAAGAGCAGCAAGAGCCATATGAACGAAAGAGAATAGATATTATGATTCATTACGAGTTAAATAGATTAGCAGAAGCGGAACGATTACGAAATTTACTTCAAAAGGACGGGAAAAAAGTAGCGCTATCTTTATTCTCTAATTTAAATGATACTTTTCAATTTGCTAGAAAAAATCAAATTGTAACGGTCGTTGAGGCAAAGAACGAATCATTAGTGGAATATGTATGGAAAGAGAAATGGGTCGTCCAGAAAGAAGGAGAAACTTCATGCGTAACATTCAAATTGCGTTAACGAAAGGGAGATTAGAAAAACATGTGATTCCGCTCTTTGAGCAGATTGGAATTGATTGTTCAGAGCTCAAAAATAAAGGAAGAAAACTTGTCTTTCAAAGTAAAAATACGGATATCTCATTTATTTTAGTGAAAGCAGTAGATGTTGCTACTTATGTAGAACATGGAGTAGCGGATATCGGAGTCGTTGGAAAAGATATTTTAATGGAAAACGAGAAAGATATTTATGAAATGTTAGATTTAGGAGTAGGCGTGTGTAAGTTTTGTGTCGCTTCTATTCCTACTTATAATCCGAAGAGCTACCGGAAGAAATGCATTGCGACGAAATATCCACATATTACTTCTAACTATTTTCATGATAAAGGAGAGGATGTAGAAATTATTAAAATAGAAGGTTCTGTAGAAATTGCTCCTATTCTTGGATTGGCAGATGCGATTGTTGATATTGTTGAAACAGGAAAAACATTACAAGAAAATGGACTCATTGTATTTGAGGAAATGTATTCTATATCTGCTCGAATGATTGTAAATAAGGCTGCATTAAAAACTAAAAAAGACGAAATATTCAGTATTATAAATATGATGGAGCAAGAAATTTTGTCAGGAAAATAGGGGGACTTGTAATGGAGATCGTTTTTGAAGATTTTCAAAAGGCGTTATCGAAAATAAAATTGCTACGAGAAAACGCTAATATAATAGAAGAAACTGTTCAAAGAAATGTAAGTGAAATCGTTCAAAATGTAAGGGAGAGTAGGGATGAGGCCTTATCTTTTTATACAAAAAAGTTTGATGGTGTAAAGATGAAAGAGTTTCGTGTAAGTGAAGAAGAAATAAAACGAGCGAGTATGTTTGTAGAGAATTCATTTTTAGAAGCGTTACAAGAGGCGAAGAAAAACATTATTTCGTACCATGAAAAGCAAAAAAGACAATCGATGTTCGATTGCGCGAGTAAAGGCATCATTAGAGGACAAATCATTCGGCCATTAGAGAATGTAGGCGTATATGTGCCAGGCGGAACTGCTTCGTATCCTTCGTCAGTATTAATGAATGTATTGCCAGCAAAACTCGCTGGTGTGAAAAAGATTGTAATGGTAACACCGCCAAGAGAAGGAGGAATTGATCCACATATTTTAGTTGCTGCAAGTCTTGCAGGAGTAGATGAAATTTATACGATAGGTGGTGCGCAAGCAATTGCTGCTTTAGCATACGGGACGGAATCGATTCCGAAAGTGGATAAAATAGTTGGACCAGGAAATTTGTACGTCGCTCTAGCGAAACGAGAAGTATATGGAATAGTAAATATTGATATGATTGCTGGACCGTCAGAAATTGTAGTTATTGCAGATGAAACCGGCAATGCAAAATATATTGCTGCTGATTTATTATCACAAGCAGAACATGACGAGAGAGCGACAGCAATTTGTATTACAACAAATATAGAGTTAGCAAAAGAAGTAGAAAAAGAGATAGAAAGGCAGTTAGAAACATTACCAAGAAGCGAAATTGCACGTGAATCAATAAAGAGAAATGGGGCCATTTTTATCGTTCCTTCTTTAGAGGAGGCGCTAAATTTATCGAATGAAATTGCCCCGGAACATTTAGAGTTACATATAAAAGAACCGATGAATGCTCTAGCTTATGTGAAACATGCAGGATCTATCTTTCTTGGACCATATGCACCAGAACCGCTCGGGGATTATTTAGCAGGACCGAATCACGTGTTACCGACAAGTGGAACGGCAAGGTTTTTCTCACCGTTATCAGTCGATGATTTTGTGAAAAAATCAAGCTTTCTGTCTTATACAGAGGAAGCATTAAGAGATGTCCAACATCATATTGTAGAGCTTGCCAATAAAGAAGGGTTACATGCGCATGCGAGAGCAATTCAAATAAGATTTGAGGAGGAAGAATAATGCGTGAGTCTAGTCAAATACGTGAGACGACAGAGACAAAAATAAAATTAAGTTTACAGCTTGATGATGGGAAGAACGTTTCTGTACGAACGGGAGTTGGTTTTTTTGATCATATGCTAACTTTATTTGCAAGGCATGGAAGATTCGGTTTGCAAGTGGAGGCAGAAGGGGATGTATTCGTTGATGCACATCATACAGTTGAGGATGTTGGGATTGTACTCGGAAATTGTTTGAAAGAAGCATTGCACAGTAAAGAGGGGATTAACAGGTACGGCTCAGCATATGTACCGATGGATGAGTCTTTAGGCTTTGTTGCAATTGATATAAGTGGACGCTCATATATTGTATTTCAAGGAGAATTAACGAATCCGAAGCTTGGGGATTTTGATACAGAACTAACGGAAGAATTTTTTAGAGCAGTTGCTCATGCTGCCAATATTACATTACATGCTCGTATTTTATACGGAAGCAATACACATCACAAAATTGAAGCGTTATTTAAAGCGTTTGGTAGAGCGCTTAGAGAAGCAGTCGAAAGAAATGCCAATATTACTGGTGTAAATTCAACGAAAGGGATGTTGTAATTGATTGCCATTATAGATTATGGAATGGGAAACATTCGTAGTGTAGAACAAGCATTAAAGCATATTGGAGCAGCGTATATCGTAACGAGTGATAAAGAAGAGATTTTTAGAAGTGATGGAGTGATTTTACCAGGAGTAGGTGCATTTCCAAAAGCAATGGATGTATTGGAAGAAAAAGATTTAGTACGTGTGTTACAAGAAATTGGGCGTTCCAGAAAACCACTTCTAGGTATTTGCCTAGGAATGCAGCTTTTATTTGAAAAAAGTGAGGAACTACAAGACTGTAACGGGTTAAGTTTATTGCCAGGCGTTATTCGAAAGTTAAAGGTTCCTTATAAAATTCCTCATATGGGATGGAATGAGTTAAAGAAAGAAGGAGAAATAGCGCTTTGGAATGGAGTAGAGGACGGTTCTTTCGTATATTATGTCCACTCTTATTACGCAGATTGTCCAAATGAAATTGTATATGGAATAAGTGAATATGGAGTGAAAGTACCTGGTTTTGTAGCAAAAGGAAATATATACGGTGCGCAGTTTCATCCTGAAAAAAGTGGTGACATTGGCATGCAAATGTTGAAAAATTTTAAAGGAGTGGTAGAAACATGGAAATCTTCCCAGCTATCGATTTAAAAGAAGGGAGATGCGTTAGACTGTATCAAGGAGAATTTAGTAAAGAAACAGTAATGAATGAAGACCCAGTTGCGCAAGCGATTATATTTGAAACATTTGGAGCGAAACGGTTGCACATTGTTGATTTAGATGGTGCAGTTGCTGGTGAGTCGTTAAACTTGTCCGTCATTGAAAGAATTTGCAAGGCAGTACGTATTCCAGTGCAAGTTGGCGGAGGAATTCGATCACTTGTATCCGTAGAGAAATTATTTTCAGTAGGAGTAGATAAAGTGATTTTAGGAACAGCCGCTCTTTATGATAAGCCATTTTTAGAAGAGACAGTTCGTCTATATAAAGAAAAAATCATCGTCGGAATTGATGCGAAAAATGGTTTCGTAGCAACGAGAGGCTGGCTTGATGTGTCTGAAATTTCTTACATTGATTTAGCAAAACAAATGGAGAAGATAGGTGTTCAAACGATTGTGTTTACAGACATTTCGAAAGACGGAACACTTGCAGGACCGAATGTAGAGCAATTGGAGTTACTACAAAAGAACGTTGCTACTCGACTGATTGCTTCTGGAGGAATTGCATCTATACAAGATGTGAAAAAGTTAAATGATATGAACGTATACGGTGTCATAATTGGTAAGGCTCTTTACGAGAAAACGATTGATTTAGAAGAAGTGCTAGAGGTAACAAAGTTATGTTAGCGAAACGCATTATTCCATGTCTAGATGTGAAAGAAGGGCGAGTCGTAAAGGGTGTAAATTTTATAGGACTACAAGATGTCGGGGATCCTGTTGAAATAGCAGCTTTATATAATGATGCGGGAGCAGATGAAATAGTATTTTTAGATATTACGGCAACGCATGAAGGACGAAAAACGATTATAGATGTTGTAGAAAAAACGGCTTCAAAAGTATTTATTCCTCTTACAGTTGGCGGAGGAATTTCAAGTGTGAAAGATATGTACAATTTACTAAGAGCTGGAGCAGATAAAGTTTCAATTAACTCAGCAGCAGTGCGAAATCCAAAATTAATCGAAGAAGGGGCACAGCACTTTGGTTCACAATGTATTGTTGTCGCAATTGATGCTAGAAAAGTAGCGGAGGATAAGTGGAATGTATATGTGAACGGCGGAAGAGTTGATACGGGAATGGATGCAATCGGGTGGGCAAAGCGCGTTACAGAGCTAGGCGCAGGCGAAATTTTATTAACGAGTATGGATGCAGACGGAACGAAAAACGGATATGACCTTCGTTTAACAGAAGAAATTTCAAAAAGTGTTTCCGTACCTGTCATCGCGTCAGGTGGATGCGGTCATGCTGATCACATTATAGAAGTGTTTCAAAAGACAACAGTTGATGCAGCATTAGCGGCATCAATCTTTCATTACGGTGAGGCGACAATAGGGGACGTAAAGAGAAAGTTAAGAAATGCAAATGTTGAGGTGCGGCTATGAAACCTAACTTTTCAAAAGGACTATTACCAGCAGTTGTAATTGAAGAAGATACAAAAGAAGTTTTAATGCTAGCTTATATGAATGAAGAAGCGTATGAAAAAACAATAGAAACGAAAAGAACATGGTTTTATTCTCGTTCAAGAAGGTCGTTATGGAATAAAGGAGAAACATCAGGTAATGTCCAACATGTGCAATCTCTTTATTTAGATTGTGATCAAGATGCAATCGTTGTTGTCGTAAAGCAAGTAGGGCCTGCATGTCATACGGGAGAAAAAACATGTTTTCATTACAAAATTATATAGGGGGATACATATGAAAAACGCCTTTACATTACTATTCGAAACAATTAAAGAACGAAAGAGAAATCCACTTTCTGAATCATATACAAATTACTTGTTTTCAAAAGGAGAAGATAAAATTTTAAAGAAAATTGGTGAGGAATGTACGGAAGTAATTATTGCATCCAAAAATAATGATAACGAAGAGCTAGTGAAAGAAATGGTTGATGTAATGTATCACTGCTTCGTTTTATTAGCCGAAAAAAATATATCATTAGAAGATATTATGGAGGAAGTGACAGAAAGAAATGGGAAGCTTTCGAGAGTAGGGGACAGAAGAGAAATAGATACATTATAGGGGGAATATGTATGAAGGTGGATTATCACATTCATTTAGAAGAAGGGCCATATTCAATAGGATGGCTAGCTAAAATAAATGAATCATTACAACATTATGAACCGCTAAAAGAAGAAAAACATTCTATGGAATGGCTTGTGAAAACACAAGAACGCCTGCAAAGACGTGTGAATGAAGGGCCATTTACAATGAAATGGATTGATTTATATTTAGAAGAAGCTTTGCGAAAAGGGATAAAAGAAGTTGGTATTGTCGATCATTTATATCGTTTTTATGAAGCGAAAGAATACTATGAAACATATGTTGATATTAGTGATTCGGGGCTTGGACGTTTACAAAAGGAATGGTTAGACCAAGTAAGGGTAGCTTCACTACATGATTTTACAAGGGCAATTGAAGAGGCGAAAGAACGGTGGAGTAAAAGAGGTGTTACGCTTAAACTTGGAATTGAAGCAGATTATTTTATTGGTGGTGAACAACAATTACAATCTTTACTTGCATTAGGAGATTTTGATTATGTAATTGGTTCTGTTCATTTTTTAAATGGCTGGGGATTTGATAATCCAGATACGAAAGAATATTTTAAGGAACATGACTTATATGTTTTATATGATACGTTTTTCAAAACGGTTGAGTGCGCAGTTCGTTCTGAGTTATTTGATATTATTGCTCATCTTGACAACATAAAAGTATTTAATTATCGATTAAATGAGAATGAACAACTTTCTTATTATAAGAAAATTGCGCGTGCATTAGTAGAAACAAATACAGCAACGGAAATAAATGCGGGATTGTACTATCGCTATCCTGTGCGCGAAATGTGTCCGAGTCCGCTATATTTACAAGTATTAGCTAAACACGAAGTTCCGATCACACTCTCTTCAGATGCTCATTATCCGAATGATTTAGGAAAATATGTGGAAGAGAATATAAAGACGTTACGTAATCATGATATTGCTCACTTAGCTACATTTACGAAACGAGTTAGAACGATGAGATTACTAGAAGAAGTAACAATTTCAAAATGATCACGATTTTTTGATGAAAACCCATCTTTTTGTTCAAAATAAGAAAGAATAAAAAGGAGGGTAAGAAATGTCGAAACAGCAAAATAAACAAAATGTACAAGGTGCACAGCAACAAGCGTATACTTCTGAAACGAATGCTACATCTCAATCCGTTATTGAGGAACAAATTAGTGATACAGTTGCAGAAGGAACGATCGATGTGAAGCTTGGAAAACAATCGCAAGAAAAAGCATAAGAAGAGGGGGAGACTTGCATCTCCTCTTTTTTTGTGGAAAAGTGTCGATTTTCAAAACTATAATCAAATTCCTTGGTTTTTATATGTGGATTTCTTACAATGAAAGATAAGAGAGATCTTATTTTCTATAGAAGAGGTGTTAGTAGTGGCAAAAATATTAGTAGCAGGGAAAATTCCAGCAATCGGATTAGAACTATTAAAGGATCATGATGTAGAAATGTACGATAAAGAGGAGTTAATTTCTTTAGATGAATTAACAGAGCGTGTAAAAGACAAAGATGCATTGTTAAGCCTACTTTCTACAAAGGTGACAAAAGAAGTGATTGATGCGGCACCTAATTTGAAGATTGTTGCAAACTACGGTGCTGGTTACGATAATATTGATTACTCATATGCCGAAAAAAAAGGGATTGCGGTAACGAATACACCGAAAGTATCAACGGAAGCTACTGCAGAACTAACATTTGCACTTCTTTTAGCAGCGGCACGTAGAATTCCTGAAGGTGATACGCTATGTCGTACAACTGGATTTAACGGATGGGCACCGTTATTTTTCTTAGGCCGCGAAGTACATGGTAAGACAATTGGAATTATCGGCCTTGGAGAAATCGGAAAGGCAGTTGCAAAGCGTGCGAAAGCGTTTGGAATGAATGTTTTATATACAGGACCAAATCGAAAGCCTGAAGCTGAAAGTGAACTGGAAGCAACATATGTAACATTGGAAGAATTATTACAAACAGCAGACTTTATTACAATTAACTGTGCGTATAATCCGAAATTGCACCATATGATTGATGAAGAACAGTTCAAAATGATGAAGAAAACAGCGTATATTATAAATGCTTCACGCGGACCAATTATGCATGAAGCGGCACTTGCTCATGCTTTAAAAACAAATGAAATTGAAGGGGCAGCTCTTGACGTGTTTGAATTTGAGCCGAAAATTACTGAAGAGCTAAAAGGATTAAAGAATGTGGTACTTGCTCCTCACGTAGGAAATGCAACATTCGAAACGCGTGATGCGATGGCCGAAACGGCGGTAAGAAATATTTTAGCTGTATTAAATGGCGAAGAAGCTGTAACGCCTGTCAATCAAAAAGTATTCGTTACAAAATAAAAAGAAACCTTCCGGAATCGGAAGGTTTCTTTTTATTTTTCTTTATTTGCTCTTTTTGATGGTCTTTGTCTAAGGAATTGAGATAGCATGTACAAAATATATAGTGGAATAGCAATGAATAAGAAAACAGAAAAATTACCGAACCCTGTTTGGTACATTGTGATAATGATGCCCACTAAAAATAGTGTAATAATGATGCTATATCGTGGAATTGGTACATCTTTTAAACTTGGGATACGAATGCGGCTCACCATTAAAAATGCGAACGTTACAAATACTGTAATAAGAACGATTTTTGGAATGGTATGTGAAAATAATGTTAAGAAAGCAACAAGCCCTCCCGCTGCTGTAATCGGTACCCCAGTGAAATATTTCATTGAAGTAGAAGATGGTGTTACATTAAATCGTGCTAAACGATATGCTCCGAAAAGAGGGAATAGCCCCGCTATGTATAGTCCGATGATTCCATAATTAGAGAAAGATGTGTAATACATGAGAACAGCAGGTGCTGCACCAAATGTTACGACATCCGCAAGCGAGTCAAGCTCTTTTCCCATTTGTGAATCAACACGTAATAAACGAGCAACACGCCCATCAAGACTATCTAACATCATCCCGATAAGGACTAAAATAGCAGCTGATTTATAATATCCTAAAGATGCATAGCCGATTGACAAGAATCCACTATATAAATTTCCGAGCGTAAATAAGTTTGGAATAGCTGCTCTATACAAAATCTGATCCCTTGCTTTCTGTAATAAATTCTTAATTAGTGTATGAAAGTTTACTTATTTTATCATACCATAAATTTCTTCTTCACACGAAAGAAATTCCCAATTTGTGAAAGATTTCATATCAGAATGATTTGAAAAATAAGTGAAAAAAGAAGGGGCTGTCTCATAAGTCTCTTTCGAAGTAAGATCACATGAAATTGAAAAGGCAGAAACGTTATAAAATTAACATTTCTGCCCTTCACTTTTTATTCGATTTTGGCTAAAAAGCACTTTTTGGGACAGCCTCTTCTTGTATTATTCAAAGTTCGTTATCATAGTTCCAGTTTTATACCGATTGTTAGGATCGAAACGTAACAAATCTCCATAAATGAGTTTGTCGGAAAGTTTCAATTCTGTTTTTGCTTTTTCAATATTCGGTTGACATAATGAGATGTCTGCTTCTTCACCTGTGTTTCGTTTATAGCACATGTTTTTTGTATACACATAATCTTCCGAAACGAAGCTACCATCACGCATTACCATAAGTGGATCTTCTTCTTTAATAAATAAGTCAGTTCCAAATTCAACTGATTTATTTGTTTTAATACCAAGTAAATGAAGTAGCGTTGGTTTAATATCAATTTGACCAGACACTTTAGAAATGACTTTTCCTTCTTGACCAGGTACATGAATAATGAGAGGGACGCGTTGTAATTGCATAGAATCAAATGGTGTAATAGCGTCTTTCCCAAGGAACTGAGCCATAGCTGCGTTATGGTTTTCAGAAATACCGTAATGATCTCCGTAAATGACAATAACAGAGTTGTCATACAGTCCTTCTGCTTTTAATTGTTTAATAAATTGTTTAAGAGCTTCATCCGTATAACGAACGGTTGGGAAGTAACGGTTTACAACGCCACTTTCCGAATTAAACTCATCAACATATTGATCTTCTGGATTTAGAAGAAATGGAAAATGATTTGTTAAAGTAATGAATTTTGTATAGAACGGCTGTGGTAAGGATTTTAACTTTGGAATAGATTGTTCAAAGAACTCTTTATCTTTTAATCCCCAACCGACAGACATTTGTTCTGTGCCTACGTAATCATTCAAATTAAAGTAACGATCATATCCAAGTGCAGGATACATTACATCACGATTCCAAAACGCTTTATCGTTTGAATGGAAGACAGCAGAAGAATATCCGTATTTTTTTAATTGTTCGGGTGTAGCTGTATATTCATTTGTTGCGTGAGTAAAGAATACAGAACCGCGATCTAACGGATAAAGTGAATTTTCAACGATAAATTCAGCATCAGAAGTTTTACCTTGTCCTGTTTGATGATAGAAGTTATCGAAATAAAAACTATCTTTAATAAATTCGTTTAAAAATGGAGTAATTTCTTTTCCATTTATTTTTTTATTAATAACAAAACTTTGTGTAGATTCCATTGAAATCAAAATGACATTTTTACCTTTTGCAGATCCAAATAAGTTCTTATCAACTTGCTTATCTTTTGAGTCTGTATAGTTTTTAATTTCAGAGAACCCATCCCCACTTGCAAATACACGTTCAGCTGAAGATTTTGATTGCAGTGTAATATCAAATAGATGATATGTGTATAAACCTAAATTTTTCACGACAGTTTGACGATCGAATGAGCGTGAGAACATTTGTGGTTTATAAATAACAGAAACAACAATTTGTAGTGCTAATAGAGCTGTTACACCGCTAAAGAAAGTTCTCTTCTCAGAGCGAGAAAGCGGCGTTTTGTCGCAAAATGATGGGAATTTACGCGAAAGAAACATTAAGATGATCGCATCTGCGAATAACAGTAATGTTTTATACGTAAAGAGTTCTTTTATACTCGTCCCTAAATCAGCCATATTATTTGTTTGAAATAATACTGGGAACGTAACGAAATCGTTATAAAACCCATAAAACATTGCATTTCCAAATAAAATGAATGACAGTATAAAACTAATTCCAACTATAATGCGATTTCGGTGTTTAGATGCAAATAATGCAAAACCGAAAAATAAAAGTAACGCAGCTAGTGGATTCATAAAAAGCATAAATTCTTCAAAGAAATTATCAATTTTAATATCAAACGCTAGCTTGTACACAATATATGTTTTTATCCATAATAAAACGACTGCAACGAGTGCGAATCGCAGTTTTGGAAACAGACGTTGTAGCATAATATACTCCTCTCCTAAAAAGCATGACGGTTCTTGTGGGCCTATTTGATTAGCTCCTCATTTTATATATACGAACAGTCCTTTATTATTATGTTTATTATACTATGAGTATCATTATACGAAAATAAAAGAGAGTTGTGGACTTTTTTATAACAATTGAGTAGAAAAAGGGCTGTAGGAGACAATAAAATGGAGTGTCTATGTATGATTATTATCGTGCGCGGAAAGAATCGTGTAACAATACGGAGGTTATAATGCGAAAATTATTATATTTTATAGTATGCAGTAGTGTTATACTTTTTGCTTCACCAAGTGTGTCGGTAGCAGAGTATGATGCACCTCTTATGGAAGATGCCCTTTATTCTGTGTTATTTCCGAAAATAAATAAAGCAATCGAAAAACAATATGGGAGCTTGAAGCCTTATCAATGCCCGAAAATTATTAGTTTAAAAAAAGTGTATAGCGGTACATATTTATTTCAAGCGAGTATTGAAGTGACTAAGTATGAACGTGTTGCAGGGAAAATTGCGCCACCATTTGAGAAGGTAACGATTACATTTAATAACGAAGAAGGTGAATGGGAAGTGACAAAGGTTTCAGTAAAGCGCTTACCAAACGATACGAAACTAAACTGTCAAAAAGCAATATAAAAAATTGTTTGACAAATAAAATGGTCCTTTGGTATTGTTAATAGCAACAATTAGATGTTTGAAAATTAAATAGACTTACCTCATCTACTCTCAAAGGTAGAGGCCGCGATAGGAAAGAGTAAGCTATGGGAGATTTAATGGAATCTGTGATCATAGGTTGAAAGGGACTATTGCCGAAATATAAGAATAACCATCTTATTCATATATTGGGACTGCATTGAATAAATGTAGTACTGTCATAAGATTTATTTTATGGAGAGCTATTTGGAGATGTTGATGCGGTTTCTTATTTTGAGGAGATAACAACTCGTTTATTTTTTCAATATATATTTTTCCTAATAAGAAACGCGTGTGAACATTGTTCCGCGCGTTTTTTGTCTATCTAAAAGCGTGCTGCAATGAATAGAAGATTGGGGTTATGAGTTTTAGAGGAAATAAGGGAGGAATTCAAATGTATTTACACGGCACAAGCCGAATCAATGGGCAAGGACACTTAGAAATTGGAGGGTGCGACACGACGCAGCTAGCAAAACAATATGGAACACCACTTTATGTATACGATGAAGAGTCAATTCGAGGAAAGTGCCGCGCGTTTCATCGTGCTTTTAAAGAAAGTGGGTTCTCTTATCAAGTAGCATATGCAAGCAAGGCGTTCTTGTGCATGGAGATGTGCCGAGTAGCTCGTGAAGAGAATATGTCATTAGATGTTGTTTCTGGAGGAGAATTATATACTGCACTACAAGCGGGATTTCCTGCATCGCGCATTCATTTTCATGGCAATAACAAAACAGATGAAGAAATTGTGATGGCTCTTCAGGCGAATATTGGTTGTTTTGTCGTAGATAACTTCTTAGAATTAGAAATTTTGCATGATTTAGCAGTGCAACATGGGAAATTTGTGAACATATTAATTCGTGTAACGCCCGGAGTAGAGGCGCACACACATGAATATATTACAACAGGTCAAGATGATTCAAAATTTGGATTTGGCGTGTCAAATGGTCAAGCGATGCAGGCAATTGAGCTTGCTTTACAAAAATCAAATTATAACGTGTTAGGAATTCATTCACATATCGGATCACAAATATTTGAAACGGCTGGCTTTGTGCGAGCGATTGAAGTTCTTCGTCAATTTTTAGAAGCAGTGAGAGAGCGAACAAACTATGTAGTAAAAGTGCTAAATGTAGGGGGAGGATTCGGAATACGCTACACAGAGTCCGATACACCATTAACTCTTGAGACGTATGTGCGAGCTGTAACAAGTGCGGTGAGAGAACAATTTACGTTATGTAATTATCCATTGCCAGAAATATGGGTTGAACCAGGCCGTAGCATTGTAGGTGATGCTGGAACGACACTTTATACAGTCGGATCTGTGAAGGACATTCCGGGTATTCGGAAATATGTATCAGTGGATGGTGGGATGACTGATAATTTAAGACCTGCTTTATATAACGCTCGTTATGAAGCGATGTTAGCGAATCGAGGGAATGATGAGAACGAGGAAGTTGTTTCGATTGCAGGGAAATGCTGTGAGAGTGGAGATATGTTAATTTGGGATATTACTTTACCGAAAGTTGCCTCTGCCGATTTACTAGCGATTTCTTGTACAGGGGCATACGGGTACTCGATGGCGAATAATTATAATCGGATTCGTAGACCAGCTGTCGTCTTCGTGAAAGGCGGTACATCACAAATTGTTGTAGAGCGCGAAACATATGAAAATATTATTGGGAACGATCGCATACGTATTAAAGAACTTGTTTAAATGAGGAAAAAGGAGTTGTTCGGATGGGCAATTCCTTTTTTGTAAAATAAAATAATTAAAATATATCGGAAAACTAGGATTGAAAAAAATCAGAATTGTGATAAAATACAAATACAAAGCTTATCAAGAGAAGCGGAGGGAACTGGCCCGGCGAAGCTCGGCAACCTGCTTATAGAAAGCAAGGTGCTAAATCCAGCAAAATGGAATCCATTTTGAAAGATAAGGTAAAATATATTACCGAACAGTCTTTTCGAAATGGGAAAGATTTTTTTTATGAATAAAAAGGGGGGCTGTTCGCGTGAGCGTACGGGAACATTTTGAGGAAGTATCTGAGAAAATTGAAGCGATGCTTGCTGATATGAAATATGGTTCAATTACAATTGTTGTGCAAGATGGAAAAGTCATTCAATTAGAGAAAAGTGAAAAAGTACGTTTAAAGTAAAAAGCGCTGACTAGAAAAACTAGAGGCGGTTTTAACCTATTTTATTAGGTTAAAACCGTCTTTTTGCTTTTACAGGGGGAAAAAACATGTTGACGTATGAAACGTGGGAAGAAAATGATGTTTCATTTTCAGAAGAAGATGAAACGAAAGGCGCGCTATCAGTATTAAGTTGGGCGTATAAAGAATATGAAAATGAAATTGTATACGCATGTAGCTTCGGAGTGGAAGGGATGGTACTGCTGCATCTTATTAACCAAGTAAATCCATCTGCTAAAGTTGTTTTTTTAGATACTAACGTACATTTTCAAGAAACGTATGAATTAATTCAAAAAGTGCGGGAACGATTTCCTTCATTAAATATTATAGAAAAACAGCCAAAACTTACACTTGATGAACAAGCCAAATTGCATGGTAACAAGCTATGGGAAAGCAATCCTAATCTTTGTTGTAAGATTAGGAAAATTTTACCGTTAGAAGAATCATTAGCGAATGAAAAAGCGTGGATCTCGGGGTTGAGGAGGGAACAATCGGAAACGCGTAAGCATACAAAGTTTATAAATCAAGATCATCGCTTTCAATCTATTAAAGTTTGTCCGCTCATTCATTGGACGTGGAAAGAGGTATGGCGATATGTATACAAGCATAGCTTGCCGTATAACCCATTACATGATATTGGATATCCAAGTATTGGGTGTGAGAAGTGTACGTTGCCTGTAGGAGAGGGTGGCGATTCAAGAGATGGTAGATGGGCTGGGAAAGTGAAAACTGAATGTGGTCTTCATTATCAATAAGATGAATCTTGAAATAAAACTAAGAGGGGATATAGAACATGAGTACAGTAAACGAATTAGTAAACCGTGTAGACGAGACATATGACGTATTACAAATTGAAAAAGAAATTGGGCTAGATAACATTGCGTTAAGTGATTTAGAACTATTAGCAACAGGGGGATATAGCCCGCTTACTGGTTTTTTAGGAAAGAAAGATTATGATTCGGTTGTAGAAACGCTTCGTTTAGCTAATGGGAGCGTTTGGAGTATACCAATTACATTACCAGTAACAGAAGAAGTAGCAGAGACGCTAAAAGTTGGAGAGGAAGTAAAACTTGTTAACGGTGGAAATGTATATGGTGTCATTCAAATAGAAGATATTTTTGTGCCTGATAAGGAAAAAGAAGCGTTACTAGTATATAAAACGACGGATGAGGCTCATCCGGGAGTGAAAAAATTATATGAACGACCGAACGTTTATGTCGGTGGGGCTATTGTTCTTACGAAACGCTTTGAAAATAATCCGTTTCCTGCTTATCATTTAGACCCAATTGAAACGAGAGAAGAATTTAAAAAACGTGGTTGGAAAACAGTAGTAGGATTTCAAACGAGGAACCCGGTGCATCGTGCCCATGAATACATTCAAAAATCTGCCCTTGAAATTGTAGATGGACTCTTTTTAAATCCACTCGTTGGGGAAACGAAGTCGGATGATATTCCAGCTGATGTAAGGATGGAAAGCTATGAAGTATTACTTCAAAACTATTATCCGAAAGATCGTGTCTTTTTAAGTGTATTTCCTGCGGCAATGCGTTACGCAGGACCGAGGGAAGCAATATTCCATGCGTTAGTTAGAAAGAATTTTGGATGTACCCACTTTATCGTAGGGCGCGATCATGCTGGGGTAGGAGATTATTACGGAACTTATGAAGCACAAGAAATTTTTACAAACTTTACAGTGGAAGAGTTAGGGATTACACCGTTATTTTTTGAACATAGTTTTTACTGTACGAAATGTGAAGCGATGGCTTCGACAAAAACATGCCCGCACGGAAAAGAAGATCATGTTATTTTATCGGGTACGAAAGTAAGAGAACTATTAAGAAACGGTGAGATTCCGCCAAGTACATTTAGTCGTAAAGAGGTAGTAGAGGTACTAATTAAAGGTTTGAAAAAAGAAGTAGTAACAGAATAGGGAGAGAATGAGATGGATACGAATATTACTTGGCATACAACTTCTGTTTCAAAAGATGAGAGAAGAGTGAAGAATGGGCATCATAGTTTTGTAATTTGGTTTACTGGTTTATCAGCTTCGGGTAAATCTACAGTAGCGAACGCGGTTGCTCGTAAACTATTTGAAAAGAATATTGGAAACTATGTACTTGATGGAGATAATATACGCCACGGTTTAAATAAAGACTTAGGCTTTTCTGAAAGTGATCGTATGGAAAATATAAGACGGATTGGCGAAGTGGCGAAGTTATTTGTAGATCAAGGGACTGTTGTTCTTACAGCGTTTATTTCACCGTTTCGAGTAGACCGAAAACAAGTTAGAGATCTATTAGCTGCAGATGAATTTATAGAAGTGTTTGTAAAATGTCCAATTGAAGAGTGTGAGAAACGTGATCCGAAAGGGCTTTATAAAAAAGCAAGAAAAGGTGATATTAAAGACTTTACAGGTATCGATTCACCGTATGAGGAACCAGAAAAAGCGGAATTAATTGTAGAAACGAATAAGTATTCTATTGAAGAATGTGCAGAACAAATCGTGAAATACTTACAAGAGCGTAGTTTTATATAGGGGGATAAAAAATGAGTTATGAAAAAGTATGGGCTAACAATGAAAAATTAAATCAAACTGAGAAAAATAAATTAAAAAAAGATGGATTGGAAATCTTTAATGATATTCCTTACTATGCAGAGAATGGCTTCGAATCTATTCCGAAAGAAGAGTGGGACGCATTCAAATGGGCAGGGTTGTATTTGCAAAGACCGAAAGAAGCGGGTTATTTTATGATGCGCGTAAATATTCCTTCTGGAATTATTACGAATGCACAGGCAGAAGTGCTTGCTTCTATCGCTGAGGATTATGGACGTGACGTAATCGATATTACGACAAGACAGGCGATTCAGTTTCATTGGTTAGAAATTCATCAAATTCCAGATATTTTTAAAAGGTTAGCAAGAGTTGGGTTATCTTCAGCTGGGGCGTGTGGTGATATAACGCGTAATATTACGGGAAATCCACTTGCTGGCATTGATGCAAATGAATTATTTGATACAACGCATATTGTGAAAGAGGTATATGACTACTTCCAACATAATGAAGAGTTTTCTAACTTACCACGTAAATTTAAAATGTCTATTAGTTCTAACATTTATAACGCAGCAAACGCAGAGATTAACTGTGTTGCATTTACACCTGCTACGAAAGAAATAGATGGTGAGAAAAAAGTTGGTTTTCATATAAAAGTAGGCGGTGGGTTATCGGCTCGTCCATATTTAGCTGATGAATTAGATGTATTCGTTTTGCCAGAAGAAGTCAAAGCGGTAGCGATTGCAATTGCTACGATATTCCGTGATTTTGGATATCGTGAAAAACGTCATTTAGCTCGTTTGAAATTTCTTGTTGCAGACTGGGGAGCAGAGAAGTTTAAAGAGAAACTAATAGAATATACAGGACCATTACAAAGTAAAGGAGAAAGTGCTCTTAAAGGCTGGAATGCGGGATACTTTTATGGTGTCCAAGACCAAAAACAAGAGGGACTAAAATATGTAGGTTTTAATGTGCCGGTAGGACGCCTACATGCAGAAGAAATGTTTGAGATTGCAAGAATTGCTAAACAATATGGAAATGGACAAATTCGTACATGTAATTCACAAAACTTCATTATTCCGAATGTTCCGCCAGAAAATGTAACTGGCTTGCTAAATGAGCCGTTGTTTGAAGCGATATCAGCAAATCCGAAATCGTTTATTGGTCACGCGGTTTCTTGTACTGGTATTGAATATTGCAATCTTGCTTTAGTAGAAACGAAAGAAAGATTACGAAAAATTGCCGAATACTTAGATACGCAAATTGCACTCGATGTTCCGATTCGTATTCATATGGTAGGATGCCCGAATTCATGTGGTCAACGTCAAATTGCTGACATTGGATTACAAGGTGTAAAAATGAAAACGAAGGAAAAAGGAATTGTTGAAGCCTTTGAAATATATGTAGGTGGAACGTTGTTAGATGGTGGTGCTTATAATCAAAAGTTAAAAGGAAAAATAGATGGCGAGGATCTACCTGATGTACTCGCATCATTTATAAGTTATTTCAAAGAAAATAAATTACCAGCTGAAACGTTTTATGATTTTGTAGGCCGTGTTGGTGTAGAGACATTACAAACAGCGTTAAATAACGTGTTAGAAGAAGTAATAGCGTCTTAGGAGGGACAATATGGATTTATATCGATTTGAAGCTGTATTAGAGAATAGTATTGTTCCAATTGTTGTTGTTGCTGAAAGTGAAGAAAAGGCATTTAAGATGGCGGAGATTGAACTTGAAAAACATTTTTTACCGTTACCAGAAGTAAAGGAGATTGCTTTATTTGAAAAAAAGAAGATTCGAAAAAGCGCAGCCTTTGTTATTCATGAGTAAGGAACATTGAAATATGAAGAAATGAAAACTTCCATTCCTATATAAGGATGGAAGTTTCACTTTAATAGTAGAAATGAGGAGAGATGATGGGAAAAGTATATATCGTTGGAGCGGGCCCTGGTGATCCAGATTTAATTACTGTAAAAGGATTGAAATGCATTGAGAAAGCAGATGTTATTTTATACGACCGTCTCGTGAATAAAGAATTGCTTTCTTATGCAAAGCCTGAAGCGGATTTAATTTATTGCGGAAAACTACCAAATTATCACACGATGAAGCAAGAGACAATTAACACGTTTCTTATCAAATATGCGAAAAAAGGAAAAATTGTAACGAGGCTAAAAGGTGGGGATCCATTTGTATTTGGTAGAGGGGGAGAAGAGGCCGAAGCGTTAGCAAAGCAAGGTGTACCGTTTGAAATTGTTCCTGGTATTTCAGCTGGAATAGCTGCACCTGCTTATGCGGGTATCCCAGTGACACATCGTGATGCAAGTGCAAGTTTTGCTATTGTGACAGGGCATAGAAAAGAAGATGCTGAAGAGGAAGTGAAGTGGGAAAATTTAGCGAAAGGTGTAGAGACTTTAGCTGTATATATGGGGGTTAGCAATTTACCCTACATATGTGAGCAACTGATAAAGCATGGAAAAGATAAAAGTACGCCTGCTGCTATTATTGAGCGGGGAACGACATCTATGCAGCGCACAGTTGTTGGGACGTTAGGAACAATTGTAGATGTTGCGAAAAAAGAACAAATCCAAAATCCAAGCATGATTGTAATTGGAGAAGTCGTCCGTTTTAGAGAAAAAATTCATTGGTTTGAGAAACAGACAGAAAGTACGTATCAAGTAAGTGGAGTGTTATAAAATGAAAGCCATCTTATATATATGTCATGGAAGTCGCTTGAAAGCAGCGAAAGAAGAAGCGGTTGCATTTATTACGTCATGTATGAACCGTGTAGAGGCAAGTATTCAAGAAATTTGTTTTTTAGAGTTAGCGAGTCCAACTATTGATGAAGGCTTCCGTACATGTGTGAAGCGTGGTGCTACAGAGATTATTGTTATTCCAGTTTTTTTATTAGCGGCAGGTCATGTGAAAAAAGATATTCCGTTTGAATTGGAAAAGTTAACTAATCAATTTTTGAATGTTAAAGTGACCTATGGTAATCCGTTTGGTGTATCAGAAACACTTGTTAAATCGGTGTATAGCGGAAGTGGCATTGAACAGGAAGATAAGAATGAAGTGACGTTACTTCTCGTTGCAAGAGGGAGCAGTGATCCTGAAGTACTAAAAGATATAAACTGGATCGCTTCTTTATTTCAAACGGAAGAGAAAATTAAAAAAGTAGAAGTTTGTTATTTAGCAGCTGCCGAGCCGAAATTTGAGGAGAAGTTAAAGGAAGTTGTAGAACGAAAAGAAAAGAATATCGTTGTACTGCCTTACTTGTTATTTACAGGTTTGCTTATGAAGCATATTGAAAAAGAAGTACGCCAATATGAGCTAGATGAGATAAAAATAAGTCCATATTTAGGGAAGAATGAAGCGTTTCAGTATATGTTAATTCAGAAAACGAAGAAATTATTGAAGGGAGATCAATATGTATCCACTTACAGTGCGAGTTGAGAAGAAACGTGTTGTTGTCATTGGTGGAGGGAAAGTCGCGGGATTCAAAATTATTCCTTTACTCAAACAAGGTGCAGATATAGTCGTGGTAAGTCCTGAATTGGATGCAAATTTAGTGAAACTTGTAGAAGAAAAGAAAATTCGTTGGTATCAAAGGGAGTATGAAAAAAGTGATATTAAAGACGCCTTTTTAGTTGTTGCAGCGAGTAGTGATGCTGTATTGAATGAACAAATTGCTGAAGATGTCGCAGAGAATCAATTAGTAAATGTTATTACGAATCCGGAAAGTGGTAATGTTCATTTTCCGGCAGCGATTCATCGTGGATTACTGAATGTGGCTGTTTCTACTGGCGGAGCGAGCCCAAAACTTGCAAAAAAAATTCGAGATGATATCGCAAATAAATATGATGAGACGTATGAATCGTATCTTGATTTTTTATACGAAGTTAGAATAAAGGTGAAAGAATTACAAATAGAGAAAAGAGAGAAAAATATATTGTTGCAAGAGGTATTGAAGTCGATATATGTTCAAAATGAACAAAAAAGAGAATTGTTTTTACAAGAATTAGAGAGAAGAGTTCATATAGGATAATGAGTAAATTGTACTTTACAACTATAAAAATATAATTTATAATCACAAGTAACTTCAATAGATGAAATCGATGAGCAAGAAGAGTATGTATATTTGATACGTTCAGAGAGCTGGGGTAAGGTGTGAGCCCGGTACGATAAGATATACAGAATGGGCTTGCGAGAGGTATGTTGAACATTGTAGTAGGCAACCCGGGTTCCGCCGTTAAAAGGATAGAGTATCGGAGTTTTTCCTGTACTTGAACAAGTGGGATTTATCAATCCAATTGAGGTGGTACCACGGTATTAACATTACATATATCGTCCTCTACATGCATATTTGCGTGTAGGGGACTTTTTTATTTTCTAAAGGAGGTGTGCGAGTATGAAATGAAAGTGTATAATTGATAAAAGTTTGAATATTCAGAAAAGGGGAATTTATGATGAAAGAAACACAGCAATGGACGTCGAAAATAGGCTTTGTACTCGCAGCAGCCGGAGCCGCAGTAGGTCTTGGTGCAATATGGAAATTTCCATATGTTGCAGGTAATGGCGGGGGAGGCGCATTCTTCCTTGTATTTTTACTATTAACTTTATTTATAGGTATGCCACTCCTTTTAGCTGAATTTGTTATTGGACGTAGTACGCAAAAAGAGGCAGTTACAGCGTATAAAGTATTGGTGCCAAATAGCAAGTTATATCCTTGGATTGGTCGTATGGGAGTTGTTACTTGTTTTAGTGTACTATCTTTTTATAGTGTTGTAGGTGGATGGATTTTACTTTACTTATACTATAGTGTGACAGGAAGTTTCTGGAATGGAGTGACTGATTATGGGCAATTATTCGGTGAGACGATTTCAAATCCAGTAAGCGCGATTGGAGCGCAATTTGTCTTTATGCTTTGTACGATTTTTGTTGTAAGTAAAGGTGTAGAGAAAGGGATAGAAAAAGCAAGTAAGTATATGATGCCGCTATTATTTATTTTGTTTATTGCAATTATTGTTCGTGCGTTAACACTGGATGGTGCTTTTGCTGGGGTAGAGTTCTTCTTAAAACCAGATTTTTCAAAGCTGACAGCAGATACGATTTTATACGCGATGGGACAATCATTCTTCTCGCTAACAGTTGGGGCCTCGGTAATGGTCACGTATAGTTCTTATTTGAAGAAAGAAGAACATTTAGCAAAATCAGCAACATCTATTGTAAGTTTAACTGTTTTTATTACAGTACTTGCAGGATTAGCGATTTTTCCAGCGATTTTCGCATTAGGTGTTAAGCCGACTGAAGGACCGGGGTTACTATTTATCGTCCTTCCAGCGGTATTTGCGAAAATACCATTTGGACAATTTTTCTTCATTATGTTTTTGGTGTTATTCTTCTTTGCAACGCTAACATCTGCGATTTCCATGCTTGAAATTGTAGTAGCATCTGTTGCGAAAGATAATGAGAAAAAGCGTCCGTCAGCATCATTATTAATTGGTATTCTAATTTTTGCGGTTGGAATTCCGTCAGCGTTATCGTTTGGTATTATGAGTGATGTGAAAATATTTGGGAAAACATTCTTTGACTTAGTCGACTTCTCAGTAAGTAACGTATTGCTGCCGTTAGGGGTACTAGCTATTTCGCTATTCGTACCAAATAAAATGAGTAAAGAAATGTTAATGAAAGAATTAGAAGTTACGGAAACGAAAGGGAAAACATTATTTAATATTTGGTTCTTCTTACTTCGTTATGTTATTCCAGTAACTGTAATTATTGTATTTTTAAATGTGATAGGTGTATTTAAAATGTTTGCATAATAAAAAGACGGAGAAATCTCCGTCTTTTTATTATGTTGTAGGTGTATTTAGTAAGCGATTATATGCTTTGTAGGCTGTGATGACTGCGAGGAATGATCCGATTAAAAATAAAACTGAGCCACCAAATGTAAATATCCGGCCAATAAAAGTCTCTCTAGCTTCTTGTATTTCTTGCTGTAATTGTGTATTCATATAATTCACCACGTAAACTATAGGCATTTAGTTATAGTCTATGTAGAATGCCTATAGTGTGTGAAGTGGAAATAAAAGAACTCGGTATGCACCGAGTTTTTTTTATAATCCTATATAAGGAGATGGATCAACTGCGTTTGTCTTGCCGACATTCCATTCTCCCAGATGAAGTTCGAAGTGTAAATGTTGTCCGTATGATTGGCCAGTATTCCCCATAAATCCAAGTTGAGTTCCTTGTTTTACAGTTTGTCCATTTGATACAGAACGGCTACTCATATGAGCATATACTGTTGTATATGTTTTTCCGTTAATACGGTGAGATAAGTACACAACATTTCCGTAACTAGATGATAATTCTGAGCGAATAACAACGCCATCTGCAGCGGCAATAATTGGAACAGTTCCTGAAGCAGCGATATCGATTCCTTTATGGTTATCTATAGAGCGTACGCCAAAACCAGAAGTTTTTGATCCAGCTGCTGGTTTAATAAATCCTCCGATGTTTGTATCGTGTGGTGTTGGGGCCGCTTGAGCTGTTTGAGCAGATGTAGCAGCTTGTTTACGAGCTTCTTCCGCCTTGCGAGCTTCCTCAGCTTTACGAGCTTCTTCTGCGCGTTTTTCTTCTTCAATTGCCTTTTGAACAGCTTGACGCTGATTTTCTAAAATGCCTTTAGATTCTTCTAATCCTTCAATCTCTGAATCTACTTTTGCTACTTTCGTATGTAGATCGCTAATAAGAGTTTGTTGCTGTTGTTGGTTGTTTTGTAATTCTTGTTGTTTTTGTTCTAATTTTTGCTCGGATTCTTTCAGTTGTTGCTCTTTTTTCTCAACAGCCTCTTTTTCTTTCGTCACAGCATCTTGGTCATTTGTTTGTTTTTTCACAATATCAGTATCATTATTTAAAATTAAACTGACAGAGTACATATTATCAACAAGATCAGCAATGTTTGCAGAATTTGTTAATACTTCCGTAATGATATTTGTGCGAGGTTTTTCTTGCATAGATTGCAGTCGTTGCTTAATAACTTCCTGACGCGTATCTATGTTTGTTTGTAATTGCTCTATATGTTTCTTTTTTTCAGTAATTACTTGTTGTGTCTTACTAATTTCTTTTTTTGTATCGTTTAATTCAGCTTCGTTTTTATTAATAGAAGTAGTTAAATCGTCGATTTTCTTTTGTAATTCTTGAATTTCTTTTTCTATTTGTTCTTTCTCGGCTGATTTATTTTGTAAGTCATTTTGTTTTCCTTCTAATTCAGATTGAATATTAGATAATTTATCTTGATTCGTTTCAGCGTATGCGGGTGAAAGTAACGGGGAAGCAAAAATCGTTCCTGCTGCTAAAACGCTGAACGCTACAAATTTCTTTTTCATGGTTGTCTGGCTCCTTTCCCTATGAATGTTATATATCATAAGAAGAAGAGTGTCTATCGTTGTAACCATAATGTAAAGAAAATTTTATAAAATTACTAAGTTTTGTCGGAATTTATCATTTTTTTACGGTAATTGTAATGGTGATTCTCTTTCTTAATTTGTGTAACAAAGGTGTGTTCTGGATTACGTTTTGTTAAATAAAGGAATAAATAGGTCTATTTTATGTAGTGAAATTTAATTTGGAAACTCAATAAAATACTAGTAAGGAATCGTTCTCATGTTAGGTTTTCTGACATGGGTTTTATTTTTGTCAAGAAAATTATTTGCGTTCGGGCAAACTTATTTTGTTGTCAGATTTTAAATTTTGATTTATGATTTTTAACAGGGACAAAATGTAGTGAATTGTCGAATAATATGTAATACTCTTAATTTCAAGTTTTATAGATATAGAATGAGAGGTAGAGTGACACATCGAAGAGGGGGTTACAACAAATATGAAAAGAATAGGACTTGCATGGCAAATATTAATAGGACTTGTGCTTGGTATTGCGGTTGGTGCGATTTTCTTTGGCAATCCAGCAGTGGTGAGTTACTTACAACCAATTGGTGATATTTTCATCCGACTAATTAAAATGATTGTAGTACCGATTGTTGTAGCAAGTATTGTTGTTGGGGTTGCTGGTGTTGGCGATGTTAAAAAATTAGGTCGACTAGGCGGAAAAACAATTATTTACTTTGAAATTATTACAACAATTGCAATTATTGTCGGTCTATTAATTGCGAATATTTTCCAACCAGGAAAAGGCGTAAATATGGAGCAGTTAACAAAGACAGATATTTCGAAATATACACATACGACAGAGCAAGTACAAAGTCATTCGTTTGCAGATACATTTGTAAATATTGTTCCAACAAACATTGTAAAGTCATTAGCTGACGGAGATATGCTTGCTATTATCTTCTTCTCTGTATTATTTGGTTTAGGTGTAGCAGCAATTGGTGAAAGAGGAAGACCGGTTCTTCAATTTTTCCAAGGTGTAGCTGATGCGATGTTTTACGTAACAAATCAAGTTATGAAATTTGCACCATTTGGTGTGTTTGCACTAATTGGAGTTACAGTTTCTACATTTGGTCTTGCTTCGTTAATTCCATTAGGGAAATTATTAATTGTAGTATACGGGGCAATGATTTTCTTCGTTGTAGTTGTCTTAGGACTTACAGCGAAAATATTTGGAATTAACATTTTCCAATTCTTTAAGATTTTAAAAGACGAGCTGATCTTAGCATATTCTACAGCGAGTTCAGAAACAGTTTTACCGAAAATCATGGAGAAGATGGAGAAGTTCGGTTGTCCGAAAGCAATTACATCTTTCGTTATTCCGACAGGTTATTCATTTAACTTAGATGGATCAACTTTATATCAAGCAATTGCGGCTATTTTCTTAGCGCAAATGTACGGTATTGATTTATCCATTACACAACAAATTACATTATTGCTTGTATTAATGGTTACATCAAAAGGTATCGCAGGTGTACCAGGCGTATCGTTCGTTGTATTATTAGCGACACTTGGTACAGTAGGTATTCCACCTGAAGGTTTAGCGTTTATTGCAGGTATTGACCGTATTCTAGATATGGCTCGTACAGCAGTTAACGTTGTAGGTAACTCTTTAGCAGCTGTAGTTATGTCTAAATGGGAAGGTCAATATGACGCTGAAAAAGGACAAGCCTACTTGAAAGAAATTTCTAATAAGCAAGCAGCTTAATTATAATTTGAACAAGCTCTCACATAATATGTGGGGGCTTTTCTATATAGAAGGGGAGCAGACGTAATGAAACGTAAATATGGTGACGGTTCTTCGTGGAAGCGACTACTAGAGAAGGATTATACTGTTAAGCAAATAGAAGAAGGAATGCTAGGAATACTGGAAATAAAAAAGGTGAGAGAACCTAGTTGTAAAGAATATGACGGTAAAGAGCTATGTATTGCTGGCAATCAGTATACGTGGATTCAATATTTCATAGACGAGAAAAACTTTGCGATTACCGCTATGTTAGATGATCAAAAGGAATTAGTGCAATATTATATCGATGTGGCGAAAGACTATGAAATAGACGAGCGTGGTTTACCGTATTTTGATGATTTATATTTAGATGTAGTATTATTACCGAATGGTAAAATCTATGTATTGGATGAAGATGAGTTAGAGGATGCTTATAAAAGTGGCGATGTTACAAAAGAAGAGTATGAGTTAGCTTGGTACACTACAAAGTGGATTATAGCTGCAATAAAAAATAATGAATTTTATTGGATTTCAATATTGGAAGAAGAAATCAAAAAGTTAAAATGATTATTGTATTCAAATTTTTGTATAATTACCAAAAAAATCTATACAAAAAATAATTGACTTTTGTTTTGTAAGCGAGTAAAGTTAGGGAAGAAATTATTATTAAAAAATAAATATGAAACCTTCTTATAAAGAGAGGCGGAGGGACTGGCCCTACGATGCCTCGGCAGCGGACTCGATTTCAGAGTGCTGTGCCAAATCCAGCAAGCATATGCTTGAAAGATGAGAAGAGCGTTTCTTATAGATGTATAAGACCTCTTCTCGTTGGAAGAGGTCTTTTGTTATTCATTAGAAAAAGGTTGAAACTAGGGAGAGATGGTACTTTGAAAGAAACGAGAGGAAATGGTTTGGCATTATTACCACTTGGGATATTTTTGGCGCTATTTATTGGTTCTGGAATTATTACAGGTGATTTCTATAAATTGCCGATACTTGTAGCAATTTCAATTGCTGTAGGAGTCGCTTTAGCAATGAATCGTAAAGAAAGTTTTCATGTAAAAGTGGAACGATTTGCTAAAGGTGCAGGGAACCCAGACATTATGATTATGGTTCTAATTTTTGTACTGGCAGGAGCATTTTCTGAAACAGCAAAAGGGATGGGTGGCGTTGATTCTACAGTTAACTTAGCGCTATCAATTTTACCACAAGGATTTATCGTAGCTGGCATTTTCGTTATAGGAGCATTTATTTCATTAGCGATGGGAACTTCAATGGGAACAATTGCTGCATTAGCACCAATTGCTGTAGGTATTAGTGGGCAAACTGATATCTCAATTGCACTTACGATGGCTACTGTTGTTGGCGGAGCGATGTTTGGTGATAATTTATCATTTATTTCAGATACAACAATCGCAGCTGTACGTTCACAAGGAACAGAAATGAAAGATAAGTTTAAAACGAACTTTTTAATTGTATTACCAGCGGCTATTATTACAATCGTACTATTAGTAATCATTACTTTAGGAAGTGATACGCAGATTAAAACACATAGCTTTGACTGGATAAAGATTTTACCGTATGCAGGAGTACTTATTACAGCGCTACTTGGTTGGAATGTACTTATCGTGTTAACTGGTGGAACTGTACTATCTGGGGTTATCGGTCTTTTAGATGGAAGTTATACGTTAGAGAGTTTCTTTAAAAGTGTAACGACTGGAATGGGCGGTATGATGGAGTTAGTATTACTCGCTATTTTAATTGGCGGTATGGTCGAATTGATTCAATATAATGGTGGCATTCAATATTTAATGAATATTTTAACGCGTAACATTCGTTCAAAAAAAGGAGCAGAGTTCGGTATAGCTGGTTTAGTAGGTATGACGAATATGTGTACAGCGAATAATACAATTTCTATTATATTTACAGGTCCGCTTGCGAAAAACATTGCAGATCAATATGAAATTGATCCTCGTAAATCAGCGAGTGTATTAGATCTTTTCTCGTGCTGTGTGCAAGGGTTAATTCCGTATGGTGCGCAAATGTTAACAGCAGCAGGATTTGCGGCGTTATCTCCAATTGAACTGTTACCATATGCGTTTTATCCAATCTTAGTTGGAGTATGTGGAATCATTTCTATATTAATTGGTTTCCCGAGGTTTTCTAAAGTAGCGGAAAAGAAAGAGTATCATAAAACAGCATAATGAAAATGAAGTGTATGAAAAGTAACGAAAGCCGTACAGAGAATGTTCTCTGTACGGCTTTTTATGTGCGGGAAAAGAGTGAATGATCCCATGCTACCGTATGTTTTTACAAAAGGCTGAATGCAACTCGGTCTTAAGTCTGAGTTAAAAACGGTTCTTAAGCTCGTTATGGAAAAAAGAAAAAATAGTTAAGATAAGAGTATCAAATCGAAGGGAGGCAAGCACAAGATGAAACAATTTCTAGCGTTTATCGCGGCTGGTATTTTAGCTTTAATTGCTCTTGGTAGTCTTGCTGGTATTGTAGGATTCGCAATCGGAGCAGGAGTTGTGTACTGGAGCTATAAATCATTTGTGCGAGCACAATCATTTTTTGGAAAGTTAGCTTGGGGTATTGTTGGTTTGATCGGCTTGTCCATCGCCCTTTCTCATTCCCCAGCATTAATTGGTATTGCAGCATTAGTAGTTTTATACTACGGATACCGTGAGTGGAAAAAAGAAAAAGATGTAGTTGTTGATTCTGCTCCAGAAAGTTCTAAACCATATAGCAACTTTGAAGATGAGTGGAACAAGTTAATGAAAAACTAATATAAAATCAATCAAATTTATAAAGTAGAAGAGAGGAAGATTATAATGAAACAATCTTTATTCGGACGTGTACGCGATGCAATTTTAGCAGATTTTCATAATGTGTTAGATGAGAAAGAAAGAAAAAATCCAATTGCTATGTTAAACCAATATTTACGTGATAGTGAGCGTGAAATAACAAAAATTGAGAAGTTAATTCAGCGTCATAAAACATTAAAATCTAACTTTGCCCGTGAGCTTGAGCAAGCACGTTATTTCGTGAATAAAAGATCTAAGCAAGCGATCATCGCTCAAGAAGCAGGCGAATTACAACTACATGAGCGTGCATTAGAAGAAGTAGCTTATTATGAAGGGCAAGTAACTCGATTAGAAGAAATGTATACAGGTGTTGTAGAACAAATTGATGAGTTAGAGCGTCGTCTTTCTGAAATGAAAAATAAATTAAAAGAAATGCACGCAAAACGTATGGAATTAATGGCACGTGAAAATATGGCACATGCAAATCGTCGTATGAATACTGCGATGCATAAAATGGATGAAAATAATCCATTCTTACGCTTTGAAGAAATTGAAGATCATATTCGCGACTTAGAAACTCGTATGAATGAGGAGCATGAACGTGATACATTTGATATGAAGATTGCAAAGCTTGAGCGTGAAATGAAAGAAAAGAATGATGTATCGTTAACGAAAGAGTTAACAAAATAATAGTAGTATATTATAAAACAGGCTTATGATATAGTGATAGGAGAAAAGGTGTTGGAAAGCAATGCCTTTTCTTCTATGTATATGTGACAAGAAGGGGGGAGCTGAAATGAAGAAACATTTTTCAAAGACACAATTAATGGGGATGCTCCTCATCATATTTGGATTCGGTCTTTTTCTTGATATGATACTTGGACATTTTGAACCAGGTGGTCTCATTTTTGCATTTATTATGCTTATGTTTGGAAGACATTATCGTAAAAAGAATCGTTATGTACGGGGAAATGTATTTTTATTTATTGGTGGTATCGTATTTTTATTCTTCTTATTTTCATCAGCAGCATTTGTTCTTGTCGTATTTGCTTGTTTAGCTTTAATTGGTTATCAATTGATTCAACAAGGACATAAGCAAAAGGCAATGAAGGTTGAAATTAAAGAAAAAGGGATTATAGACGAAGAGAAGCAAATATATCGTACAGAACCATATTTGAAAAATATGTTTGTAGGCAATGTACGAATGATGGATCATATTTATGAACTTGAGGATATAAATGTTCAATATGGTGCTTGTGATGTGGAAATAGATTTAACAACTGCCATGATTCCAGAAGGAGAAACGGTAATTGTTATTCGGGGTGTCGTTGGTAATATTCGTTTATATGTGCCATATGATATTGAACTGTCTTTAAATCATTCTGTTATTGTCGGACGTGTGCTCTTGCCAGGTCATGAGGAGACAGGGTTTAACCGCAATGTTACATTTAGAACAGAGCAGTATAAAGAGGCTCCTCGTCGTATTAAAATTATTTCTTCGCTTGTCGTAGGCGATACGGAAGTGAGGAAAGTATAATGAAGAAACAAAAAAATATTTCGTGGATGTATATTCGTTATTCTATGTTGTCCTCAGTTAGTATCGCACTCATTTGTACAATTGTATATGTATGGAAAAGTGAGCAACAAGTATATGATTTATTATGGAAGGAATCCATCGCTTCTGTTCCAATTGGCTTGTTTATTATGACTACAAGTTTACTTATCGGGGGAATTGTAGGATATGCAATCGGTTACTATATAGAGCAGCGTATACAAGGGTTAAATACGTTTCTATTTGAAGTGGAGCGAGGGAATTTTCCAAGCGATGTTTCGTTTACTGCAGATGATGAATTTCATGAAGTGGAACGAAAAGTAATCGGTCTGGCTCGTCGATTAGAGGAGCAAGCTGGACTCTTTCAAAAAGTAACGAATGAACGAGCTCATTGGAATGAAGAGATGAGACAAGAAGCGATTTCCCAAGAAAGGCATCGATTGGCGAGGGAGCTGCATGATTCTGTAAGTCAGCAGCTTTTTGCAATGTCGATGATGATGTCGGCTATTAATGAACAAGTAGCTGAATTTCCAGAAACGACGAAAAAGCAGTTGCAACTTGTTGAAAATATGGTTGTAAATGCACAATCAGAGATGAGAGCATTGCTTCTTCATTTACGCCCAGTACAGTTAGAAGGTAAGAAACTAACAGAAGGTATAGAAGAATTATTAACAGAACTATCTAGAAAGCAACATATGAAAATTGAATGGTTAATTGAACCGATTCAATTAAAAAAAGGTGTAGAAGATCACTTATTCCGCATTGTACAAGAGGCGCTATCTAACACTTTACGTCATGCGAAGGCAAAGAAAACAGAAGTGCGTCTTCGAAAAATTGATCAATATGCAATATTGAAAATTATTGATGATGGTGTAGGTTTTAAAGTAGGAGTGAATAAGGCTGGTTCTTACGGATTAAGGTCAATACAAGAGCGTGTTCATGAAATTGGTGGGACATTAAAGGTACTTAGTTTTCCAAATAAAGGTACACAAATAGAAGTAAAAGTACCGATTATGATTGAGAGAGGGGGAGAATCATGATTAAAGTATTACTAGTGGATGATCATGAAATGGTTCGAATGGGTGTATCAGCATATTTATCAACGCAGCCAGATATTGAAGTAGTTGGAGAAGCTGAAAATGGAAGAAAAGGTTCAGAGTTAGCTTTGCAATTAAGGCCGGATATTATTTTGATGGACCTTGTCATGGATGAGATGGATGGTGTTGAAGCAACACGTGCTATTATTCAAGAATGGCCAGAAGCAAAAATTGTAGTTGTAACGAGCTTTTTAGATGATGAGAAATTGTATCCTGTTATTGAGGCCGGAGCGACAAGTTATTTATTAAAAACATCAAGAGCGAGTGATATAGCAGACGCTGTACGAGCTACTTATGATGGAGAAACGGTATTAGAGCCGAAAGTTACTGGTAAAATGATGTCTCGTATGCGTCAGAAGAAAGAACAACCTTTGCATGAGGAGTTAACAGAAAGAGAGTCTGAAATTTTGTTATTAATTGCAGAGGGGAAAAGTAATCAAGAGATTGCAGACGAGTTGTTTATTGCCCTCAAAACAGTAAAGACACATGTGAGCAATATATTAAATAAGCTAAATGTAAGTGACCGCACACAGGCAGTTATTTATGCGTTTCGACATCAATTGACGAAATGAGAAAGTGAAATTTTAACCAGTGGGGTGGTCCCCACTGGTTATTAGTTTGTACAAAATCTTTTTATTGACGCTAATAAATGTAAGCGTTATCATTTAGTTGTTAACAGTACATACAAAGGGGAGAATGTATATGCTAGTTCAAACGATATTTGGCATGGATAAATCAAAAAAATTAGGGGATTATGTGAACGCATTACAAGCGCTTTGTGAACAATATAATGTTGAAACAGATAAAATTGCAATTGTTGAGGCGACAGAAGAGTACTATTTATTTTTAATAAAGCAAGAAGAGTGCTACGATGTTGTCAAAGTAGAAACAGTGGATACAAATATCGACTATTATACGAAAGCGTATAAAATAAGCAGTTTTAATCATACTGCTTATCAAAAGTAAAAAACTCCCTTTTGGGAGTTTTTTTAGGATGCTTTTACTTCACGAGATTCGGTTAGTAAGGGAACTTTTTTCGCGCCACTTAGCTTAGCGATTGCAAGGCCAATAAGAGCTCCAGCTAATGCAGGTACTAGCCAGCCTATGCCTTCATTATATAAAGGGATAAATTCAAAATATGATGTGATAAATGAAACTGAAATACCTCCTTGTTTTAATCCATCAAATACGCTCACTATAGCTGCTCCAATTAAAGCACCTACATAAACAGAACGATATCCACCAAAATATTTATAAAGTAACGATAGTAGAACAAGTACGATTGCAATTGGATATACAACGAGTAGAATTGGAACAGAGATGGCAATGATTTTTGTTAAACCTAAGTTAGCAACTAGTAACCCTAAAGCACAAATGATACTTGCGAATGTTTTGTATGAAAATTTAGTCAATAATGTTGAGAAATATTGACTACATGCAGATACGAGTCCAACACATGTCGTTAAGCAAGCGAGTGTAACGATTAGAGCTAGTAGAAGTAAGCCGTATGGACCGAATAATTGTTGTACGATAACAGTAAGTAATTGTCCACCATTCTTTGCATATCCGAGCGAGACGCTAGTTGTACCGAGCCAGCCAAGCGCACCATATACAAGTACGAGACCAGTAGCGGCAATAAGTCCTGCTTTTGCTGTTGCGATGGCAATGGATTTACGATCATTCACACCTTTAGAGCGAATAGCATTTACAACGATAATTCCAAATGCAAGTGCTGAAATGGTATCCATCGTTAAGTATCCTTCCATAAATCCTTTGAAGATCGGGGAAGTTTGATACTCTTGCATCGCTGGTCCTGATTGCCCGAGTGGTGTAAATACACTTTTAACAAACAATAAGAAAATAGAGAGTAATAAAATAGGTGTTAATATATTTCCAATGCGATCTACAAGTTTAGATGGATTCAAGCTCAGCCAATATACGATAGCAAAGAATATGATTGTATATACAAATAGCACTAGGCTGCTAGAACGGATTGTTTCTGGTAAGAAAGAACTTACACCCATTTCATAAGCGACATTTGCAACGCGTGGAATACCCATAGAAGGACCAATGGCAATGTATACAACTACCGTAAAGAATATTCCGAATAATGGGTGAACATGACTTGCAAGTTGTTGCATACCATTTCCTGATAGAGAAATTGCGATAACAGTTAGTAGTGGTAAACCGACTCCTGTTAGTAAAAATCCAATCATTGCCGGCCAAAAGTTTTCACCTGCATTTTGTCCAAGCATGGGAGGGAAAATTAAATTACCTGCCCCAAAAAATAAAGAAAATAGCATAAGACCCGTGAAAAAAATATGTTTTTTTGATACAGTGTTCATTGTTTTTCCTCCTTTTTTACATTCATTTGTAAGAACACAAAAAACTCGTCCCTAAAGAAAGGGACGAGTTATATTTACCCGCGATACCACCCTAATTTATACATGTAGAAATGAGTCTATATGTATACGGCTTTACAACGTACAACATGATACGTGTTCCTTGTAACGGGGGACAGCCGGTAAGAACTTACTATAACATTCGGTTCTACTTCTCGGAGATGATTTTCGGTTATGCACTGAACGTTGGCTTTCAGCAAATCGCCAACTCTCTGGGGGACAGTCCTATAACGTACTCGTTCTCGTCAATGAATTTTTATTCAAGTATTCTGACAGTATTGTTACATGTTTTTTTTTTGAAAGTCAATATTTTTTTGGAAAAGATATATTTATATGCGGAATTATTTGAGATAATATTCTTTTTTTGAGGTAAAGGGGGATGTAAATTGGATTGTAAAATGGGAGTAAAAAGTTGTAGAGAATTGTAAAGTTTGCGGAGAAAGTTGATATTTATAGGAGTAAAGAAGGGATTATTTGAATTTACAGAGAATAATACAACAATCCACTTGCTGGAAAGAACAAACCAAAAGAGGTGACTGGAATGCTTGCGATGGGAGTATTATTTGGCATTATTGCTATAATTGGTTTTATGTGGTTATATTATTCGCGTTCGTTTAAACAAGCAGAAGTTTTACTCTTTCAAAAAGGTAGTTTGTTGACAAATCAGTCTAGATATTTAGTATGTCCGAAGTGTGGAAGTGCACAGGCCAGAAGTGGAGGGTATCAAGAGTGTTGCAAAATTAGATTATGAAAGAAGGAAGCCTCACATTATTTTGTGAGGCTTCCTTCCTTACAACTTCATGGCGCTCCAAATGGTCCACCTATCCCTTTCGATAATAGGAGAGACGTTTTGTAAGGCAGTCTGTACTTGTTGTAGAAGTTGAGAAAGTTCATAATCTGTTAATTCGTATAGAATGGATCGACCTGTTCGGGGGGATAAATCTTGCAATAATGCTTCGACAGACTCATGTATTTTTCGTACTTCCCATTGTGTTTGAGTGGGGAACACGTGAAGAAAATATTTTTGTAATTCTTGTTGTATCGTGGTGGTTTTTGGTCGTCTTTTTGATTCTATTTCGATAAGTTTCGGAAATATAGAGAAAAAATATCCACGAATGTGTTCAGGGCTTCCAGGAATTGTACAATCTTCAATGGTTCGGTCTTGTACAATAAGTACACCGTTTTTCTTTAATATACGAGAAGCTTCACGTAGAAATGTAGGAATGTCTTGCAAATGATGAATAACCGCACGCGAAATAACAATGTCGAATGTATCGTTAGGATATGGAGTACTATGTGCATCACCGTGAATGAATGAAATATTTGAAAATCCATTACAGTTTTCTTTTGCAGCTTGTAATATTTCTTTTGAAAAATCAAGCCCAACAACACTTTTTGCTCCCATAAGAGCAAGTTCTTTCGTATAAATCCCGCCACCACAGCCGATATCAATTATTCGTTTGTTTTGTATGTCTGTAATATTTTTTATCATTTCTCTCCAAGAAATATGGGCGTTTCGCTGTGCGTATGTGTATTTATTATTTGCATCGTGAAAATTAATGGGCATGAAAAAGACCTCCTTTCAATGCTTAGTATAGCGTATTTTATAGTGTGTCACGTTTTTGTTTTTTATATGAAGATTATAAGAGTTTCTTATTGTAAAAGGGGGATTTAGGTGAAAAGGAAATATGTAGTGCTGTTATTTGCTATGTTACTAGCATCTTGTAGTCAAGTTGAGCCAAAAAAAGAAACAAAAAAAGTGGAAGAGACGGTGAATGAAGTGAAAGAAACAATAGAGGTAACCGTTATACAAAAAAAAGATAAAGAGAAAAAGTTACAAGAATCTGAAGCTAATGTAGTAATAGACATTATCGATAAAGCTGAGAAACAAGAAATAACAGGTAGCTTCGGTGAACCTGAATATGAAATACAAATTAGTAGAGATGGGAAAAAGGAAACATATTATGCATGGCTAAGAGGAGAGGATAGACGAGGATGGATACAACATAAGAAAGCTATGTATATGCTGAATAAAAAAGATACAGAAAAGCTTTTGGCTATATTTCCAAATGTATCAGAACAAAAAGAAGATGAGATACAAGTAGGTCCTTTAACGGAAGTAACGAAAAAAGATTTGCAGATTACCGCGTTTCATATTAAAGCGGGCGATCAAAAAGTGAATTATACAGTACGGTATACGATTTCACAATCACTATACAACAAGTTAGAGAAGGAACAAAAATACTATTTGCAGGTTATTTTTCCAGAAAAAGTTCAAAAATTAATTGGAGCAAAAGAGAGTGAAAAAATCTTAGGAGAAAAGGTAAAGGAAGGATATAAACAGTATGAATTGCATGCTACTGTTCCGGTACAAGGTGCTTCAGAATCACAATTAAAGTCATTAGAAACATATTATGAAAATTATGATTTAAAAATATTAAATAGTAAACAAGAAAAAATAGGTGTTTTTCAAAATATTATTCAAATTGTTAAAGAGTATGGTGAAAAAATGAATTTACAAAGGTAAAGTGAATCTTTATTTAGTTTTTACGGATTGGGGTGAATAAAAATTTGTCAATTTTATATGTACTTTCCTAGGAAATGATAATAGAGAGGGGACGCCCCTCTCTATTACTTTGCTTTTGCAGATGGCTCATTCATTGATTTTCGTGTAATAAGGAAAGAAATCATAAGAGCGGAAAGGATGATAAGGGCAATAAATACGTGATTGGGCAACAAATCTAATAATAATACGTAACTAACAGTATAAAAAATAAGAGTTGAAGCTAAAAACGATAGAGCGCCTATTATGAGAGATTGTAAATTCAATTGTGTGCACCTCCTTTTATTTATATTTTTGGCTAAAAATGGATTATATAAACATTATTTCTAACAATAGAAAAAAATATGTCATAATAGAGAAAAGAACAAGCTTTGATGAATGTATATGATTCATTAATGAAAGATAAAGGAGAGGAATATGAAAAATAATAAAAAAGGATTATGGGGAATTCTTGTTGCAATAGGGCTATTTTTACTTTCTAAGTTAAAGTGGGTATTTGCAATTTTTAAATTAGCAAAGTTTTCAACGGTATTTAGTATGTTTCTATCACTTGGTGCGTACGCGGTTATATATGGTTGGAAATTTGGGGTAGCGCTCATTTATTTGTTGTTTATTCATGAAATGGGCCATTTATGGGCTGCGAAAAGGAAAGGTATACCAACATCGCCAGCAATATTTATTCCATTTATGGGGGCTCTTATTGGGATGAAAGAGATGCCTAAAAATGCAAAAGATGAAGCATATATTGCCTATATGGGACCTCTTTTCGGATTATTTTCATTTTTACCGGCTATTCCACTTTATATGATAACGAAAGAGCCGTTTTGGGCGCTCATTATTTTACTCGGAAGTATGATTAATTTCTTTAATTTAATTCCGGTTTCTCCGTTAGACGGGGGACGGATTATTTCAGTTGTAAGTACGAAAATTTGGGGAGCGGGGCTTGTTTTATTACTTGGGTATTCAATTTATTTTAAAAGTATTTTGGGAGGATTTATTGTTATTATCGGCTGTATGGAATTGTATAGAGTAATAAAAAGAGATGAGCCAATTAAGGAATTAGGATATAAAATTGATGGAATGAAAGAATATGTTGCAAGGCTTGAAGAGGAGTTAAAAGAAACTGGTGCTGTGCATCGAAATATATATATGATGCAACATGAAATAAATGTATTAAGGCAAAAAGAAAGAGAGAAAGAATTAAAAACAGGAGAATTTCAAAAGATTGAAGTGTTAGAGTATTTGTTACCGAAGTTTGAGCCACTGGATTACGTCCCGTATGAAGATGAAAAAGAAACACATACCATTCATATAAGAGAAGCATTTGAAATGTCAGAAAGAAAATTAGAGGAATGGGATGCGGAAAAGAGACAACAGGAAAACTACTATAAAGTGGATACAAAAACGAAATGGACGGTATTTGCTTGTTATATCGGATTAATGGCTATACTTGGCTACGCAGCTTATGAAGGATATATTGTTTTACAAGAACATTTGCCAACGAGAAATGTATAAAAGAATATTGTCGAAATGATAGGAAGAATTTATACAGGAATTATATTTCTACGAGAGAATGTTACAAGTATAGTCATACATTGTAATATCTTTAGTAGAGAAGGAGTTCTGTATATGAAGAAATTGTTAAATGTATTCGTGATTATTATCGTAATGATCATTGCGAGCTATAGTCTTATGAAAGTATTATTACATTATGCGAATAAGCCCGCTGAGGTAAGTACAACAGCTGAAATGGAAGATGTGCAAGAAGAGACAAAAGTACTAGATTTTATTCGTATGACACATGAAAGTTATAATAATTTCTTAAATTATGGTAAAGCAGAGAATTATACGGAAGGGGACTGGAACCAATTTAAACAATGGTTTCAACAACAAGAATCATCGTTAAAAAATATACATACAGACATAAAGAATGAAAAAATAAAACGTGATGTAAATAGAAGCTATGAAATTGTAAAAAAAGGTGTGGAGCTCCAAAATATTGAGTATGTAGTGTATGCACATCGTGTATACCATGATTTAGACATTATTGTAAATAAATATAGGGGTGAAACGAACATCTGGGGGTATACAGAAGTTGGAGATGGGAAAGATATAAGGGTAATTGAACAAGCGATACAGTCTAAATAATAAGCGAGCTAGCATTCTAGTTGGCTTATTTTATTTTGTAAGTTCAATGTTCATATATTTTTCACAAAAACACCGTGTTAATAGTGATTAAAATCACAATCTGTATTATACAATTCAGTTAAACTAAAAACAGTTAAGGAAATAGAGGAGTGGGATACAATGTTAAGTGAAAAAACAATTGAAATCGTAAAGTCAACAGTACCATTATTACAGGAAAAAGGCGTTGAAATTACAACGAGATTTTATGAAATTTTATTTTCGGAACATCCGGAGTTATTGAATATTTTCAACCATACAAATCAGAAAAAGGGAAGACAACAACAAGCGTTAGCGAATGCTGTTTATGCAGCTGCAACGTACATTGATAATTTAGAAGCTATTATTCCAGTTGTAAAACAAATTGGTCATAAGCATAGAAGTTTAGGTATTAAAGCAGAGCATTATCCGATTGTAGGTACATGTTTATTACGTGCAATTAAAGAGGTCGCAGGTGCACCTGATGAAGTATTAAACGCATGGGGAGAAGCGTATGGTGTCATTGCTGATGCATTCATTAGCATTGAAGCAGAGATGTATGAAGAAGCGGCACATAAAGAAGGTGGATGGAAAGATTTCCGTAACTTTGTAGTTGTTAAAAAAGTGAAGGAAAGCGATGTTATTACGTCATTTTATTTAAAACCTGAAGATGGAGGGAAAGTTTCTTCATTCATCCCAGGACAATATGTAACGGTTCAAATAAATATCGAAGGTGAAACATATACACATAATCGTCAATATAGCTTATCAGATGCTCCTGGAAAAGAATATTATCGTATTAGTGTAAAGAAAGAAAAAGGTATAGATACGCCGGATGGTAAAGTATCTAATTACTTACATGATCATGTAAAAGAAGGCGATATGTTACCAGTAAGTGCACCAGCAGGAGATTTCGTATTAAATATGGATTCAACTTTACCAGTTGTCTTAATTAGTGGTGGAGTAGGTATTACACCAATGATGAGTATGCTAAATACGTTAATTGAACAAGATTCAAAACGTAATGTATGTTTTGTTCATGCAGCGATAAATAGTAATACACATGCAATGAAAGAACACGTTGAGGCAGTAGATAATGAATATGAACAAGTTAAAGCATATACTTGTTATTCTGCACCAACTGAAAAAGATTTAGAAATGAAGAACTTTGATAAAGAAGGTTTTGTTGAAAGAGAATGGTTACAAACTATTATTCCGACAACTGAAGCAGAGTTTTATTTCTGTGGTCCAATACCATTTATGAAACATATAAATGCTGTACTAACTGATTTAGGTGTGAAACAAGAACATATTCATTATGAATTTTTCGGTCCAGCAGCAAGTTTACAATAAATTGAGCTTTAAGAAGCAAAAAAAACGAGGTGTTATTTTACCTCGTTTTTTATTTGTTCTCGTAATAGTCGATTTACTGTTTCACGGCGTATACCAATCAGTTGACCAATTTCAGTTTGCGTTAATATTTCATATATAGGAATGTCACCTAAATATAGTGTGAACCATTCTTGTAAGCGATGAAGGCGTTCTTTCGGAGAGACGGTCGTCAATTGGTCGATACGTTGCTGCATCATTCTTAATTTTGACTGTAATTGCATAGCGATATTTGCATATGATGCAGGATCCGCTTGAAGTTGATCATACCATTCATTACTCATTATAGGTTCAACTTCTGTTTTCATTAAAGCGATTGCTGTACCGTGATATTCCTTCGGTGAAATTAAAGAATGGTGAGGTATCGTTTCTCCTGGAACGATAATATTGAATAGAAATGGTGTTCCATTTTCTTCTAACCTTACTACTTTTAATAAACCTGTTTTTATAAAATATAAAGGACCGTCCTCACCTTGACGGAATAGTACATCTCCTTTGTGTAAAATCAATGTTAGCCCCCCATTTAAACATCTCTATTTCTTTTATTTTAGCGTATATGTATAAAGATAATATACTTTACAACAGCAATTTCATTGACGAAATATATGCTATTACAGTAGTATACTATTTAGTGTGTAATAGTACTAGCAATGAATACGCTGTAGGGGGTTTAGTATATTGTTAGATGCGATAAAAATGACGGATATGAGAATTCCAGCGAATGCCATCATTCATGTAGAAGAGATGAAAGGTGGAGTCGTGTTATCCGTTGAAGTAGACGGCCAAATTATTTATACGATGGCTTATGATGAAGAAACAGATAGTTATGCTGAATTATATGATCGAAACGATAAGAGGGCGTGCCAAGTACATGAAGATTTTATGGGATGGTCACTTCTTCATTAAAAAAGATGTCAATATGACATCTTTTTTTATTAAACCGATAGAATATACAAAGAAATGAAATATAAGGATAAAATTTGTAATAAATGATTTTGCATTGTTAGCACTTTGTAACTGCAACTGAATTATTTTTTCGCTATCATAAAGATAACAGTCGCAGTCATAGGAGTGGTCAACGTGAAGAAAGTACATATTTCCAATTACATGTTATTATGTGTTTGTCTAATTTTATTTGTTCTCTTAGGAGGATTTTTATATTCATGTGTATAAAAAAAACGCATTCTAAAAAGAACGCGTTATAAAAAAGAAGTAATGATTAATCTAGTCCCAAGAATAATTAATGTGATACGCAATAAATTAATTACGGCGTTACCGCTTAATTTTGTATTAATATATGCCCCGATTTTTCCACCAATCCATGCACCAGGAATAAGAATTAATGCGTAAATCCAGCTGACATTTCCAAGGGAGATGTGAGTTGCAGAACTTACAATTGCTGATAGAAATACGATAAACATCGAAGTTGCTACAGCAATATGTGCTGGGAATGCAAAAAGTAGCATCATTGCTGGAACAAGTAAAGCACCGCCACCAATTCCAAATAATCCAGATATAAAACCAACTATAAAGGCGATAAAGATAGCGAGAAGCGGTGGGAATTGATAGTGTACAGTGTTTCCTTCGTTATCTGTAAAAGAGCGCTTGATTACAGTCATATTTGATAAAGAAAGGGGTTTTAATTTGTCTCGTAACATAAGAAGAATGGAGACAAAAATAAGAAAAATCCCAAAATATAAAGAAAATGTATCTTGGTTTAAAAATTTATTCGCCCACGAGCCGATGATACCACCAGGGCCACTCCCGATAAATAAAATAAGTCCACTTTTGTAATCTACTCGTTTATGCTTCATATAAGTAAGGGTGGAAGATAGTCCCGTAAAAACGACTGTTACCATTGAAGTTCCTACTGCAAGTTGTGGTGACAGGCTATGTAATCCGATTAATAACGGAACAATAATAATTCCGCCGCCAAGTCCGACTAGACTCCCGACTGTCCCGGCGATTAGCCCGATGAAAAGTAACATGATGTATTCCAAAATTGCCAACTCCTCTATATAACTTATCCACCAATTATTATACACGCTTTTTCATGAGAAAAAGCTTTGTTCACAAAAAAGTCGTCTTCCTAGAAAAATAAGGAAGACGACTTTTAATTAAAAGATTAAGTGTAATAAAGAATAAAATAAAGCAGCTAATGAAGCTGAAATAGGAAGTGTGATAACCCAAGTAATTAACATGCGTTTTGCAGTTCCCCATTTTACACCTTTTACACGATGAGAAGCACCAACCCCTAAAATAGAAGAGGAGATAACGTGCGTCGTACTAACTGGTAAGTGAATGAATGTTGCCCCGAAAATAACAAGAGATGATGATAAATCAGCAGCTACACCATTTACAGGACGAATTTTCATAATTTGTCCACCGACAGTTTTAATAATTTTCCATCCGCCGACAGAAGTACCAAGACCCATTGCAATGGCACAAGATAATTGTACCCAGAACGGGATGTCGCTAGAAGTATGATAACTATTCGCCATAAGAGCCATTGTAATAATTCCCATTGCTTTTTGCGCATCATTCGTACCATGTGTATAAGCTTGTAATGCAGCAGTGAAAATCTGGAATATACGGAAGTTTTTGTTCGTCTTCGTTAAATTAAAGTTTTTAAAGACGACTTTAAAAATACTGTATACGATATAACCAATAACAAATGCGATAATTGGTGAAATGATTAAAGCTTCAATAATTTTTATGAATCCTTTAAAGTTTAATGAACTAAAACCAGCAGCAGCGATAGCTGCACCTGCGATGGAGCCAATGATTGCATGCGAAGAACTACTTGGAATACCGTAGTACCAAGTAATCAAATTCCATGCTATTGCTGCAAGTAAAGCGGCTAAAATTACAAGAGAACCATTTTGTAAAGCGAACGGATCAACGATATCTTTCGTAATCGTTTTTGCTACACCTGTAAATGTCATCGCACCTAAAAAGTTCATAATAGCTGCCATAATAATTGCATGTCTAGGCTTTAGAGCTTTCGTTGAAACAGCCGTTGCAATAGCGTTTGCTGTATCGTGAAATCCATTAATAAAGTCAAAAGCTAAAGCGCAAATGACTACTAAAACGGTCAGTATCAAGAGTGTATCCATGATCAAACTCCTTACGCGTTCTTCATAATAATTGTTTCTAATACGTTTGCAACGCTTTGGCAGCTATCCGCTACTTCTTCAAGCTCTTCGTAAATCTCTTTGTATTGAATGATCTTAATTGGATCTTTTTCACGAGAGAATAAGTGCTTAATCGCGTGACGGCGAATATCATCACATTGTGATTCATAATCTTTAATCTTAATCGCATTTGTACGAATGTCGACTAATTTTTTGTTAGACATTAATTCAACAGAGTTTGCAATTTCAATCGCACATTGATTAATTGCTTCTACGAATTTAATCATGTATTCATCAGCTTCTGTAATAGAATACATTTCGAATAGACCAGCACTATGATCTAATCCGTCTAATACATCATCCATACTCATTGCAAGCTGTAGGATGTCCTCACGTTCAATAGGAGTAATAAACGCTTTGTTTAGCTCCATAATGATTTCGTGAATAAATGAGTCACCTTTTGACTCATACTCTTTCATGCGCATAGAAAACTCTTTTAAATCGCTAGCATTTTTAATTTTATACTCCACGAAAAACTGCGCGCCTTCTTTTAAATTTTCGGAAACATTCATTAACATTTCAGAAAATTTATCTTTTTTTGATTTAAAGACCATTATTAGTTACCCCCACAAAAGTAATATATGTAAAATATATTGGCTAGTCAATTCTAACAAAAAACTGTCGTTTTTTAAAACATTTTATCGAAAAGTTTACAAAAACTTAACATAACTCTTATTGTTGTATTAATAATATTAATAATCAATATTGAATATCTTACTTGTAGAATGTCCTTTTCTTGCAAAAAGTATGAATGTGAAAGAAAAGCTTTACACTACAGGAAAGACTACGTTATTATAATAAATTTAAAAGGAGGTATATTCTTCCTTTTGAAAAGAAGAGTGTAAACAAACGAAGGAAGTGAACGAATGAAATTGAAGAACACTCACTTAAAAAAAATGCAGGAGTGGTTCAACAAGAGGAAGAAGCTTCGTAATTCATTAATTGTATTAGGAAGTTTGCTCGCTACTCTATTTATTGCTATAAATATAATAATTTCTATTCAAGACATATCTGAATTAAAGCAAGCTGTTCCGCAGCCGACCTTAATTTATGATGCAAATAATGAAGTTGCGACTAAATTAGCTTCTTCTAAAACAGAAGGCGTAAAAAAGAAAGATATTCCTGATATTATGGTTCAGGCCATTGTTGCAGTAGAAGATAAGGAATTTTTTAACCATCACGGGATTTACTATAGTGGAATTATAAGTGCAGTTTTTAAAAATATTACAGCAGGAGAAGTTGTAGCAGGGGGAAGTACAATTACACAACAACTTGCGAAAAATGTATTTCTGACACAAGACCGCACATACTCTCGAAAAATTAAGGAATATTTTTTAACAAAAAAAATAGAGCGTACGTATACGAAAGATGAAATCATTGAAATGTATATGAACCAAATTTATTTTGGTGAAGGTGCTTGGGGTATAAAAAGAGCAGCTAAATCTTATTTTGATAAAGATGTAAAAGATTTAACAATTTCAGAAGCAGCAACGATTGCGGGCTTGATTAAAGCACCATCTGCGTATTCACCTTATAAAAACTTTAACAAGTCAATTGAAAGACGTAATGTCGTATTAAGTTTAATGAAAGAGCAAGGGTATATTTCGGACGAACAGTATAATAAAGAAAAAGAGAGTGGACTTGTGTTAAAACGTGGCGTTGATGATAAATACAAGGGAAAATACTCTCAATATGTAGATTATATTGTTAGAGAGGCGATGGACAAGTACGAATTAACACAAAATGAAATTTTAGCAGGTGGTTATCGTATTTATACAGAGCTTGACCCGAAAAAACAACAGGCCGTAGAAGACGTTGTGAATAATGATAGTTATTTCAAAGATAGTGGCTCAGACCAACTCATGCAAACGGGTGTAGTTCTTATGAATCCCAAAACAGGTGGTATACCAGCTTTAGTTGGAGGCAGAGGGCCGTATCAGTTTTTACAGTTTAACCATGCAACCCAATTAAAAAGACAACCGGGCTCAACGTTAAAACCTTTGGCTGTATATGTACCAGCGTTAGAACAAGGATATGAAGTATACGATATATTAAAAGATGAACCATTTAACATTAAAGAATATAAACCACAAAATAGCGATCATACTTTTCACGGTGATGTGACAATGTATGAAGCCGTAGCAAAGTCGTATAATGTTTCAGCTGTGTGGCTATTAGAACAAATTGGATTAGATAAAGGATTGAAATCTTTAGAGCGATTTGGTATTCCATTAGTGCCAGAAGATCGTACGTATCCGATTGCTTTAGGCGGTATGCATGTGGGGACATCTCCATTTGTAATGGCTCAAGCATACAGTACATTTGCAAATGACGGAGTCCAAGTGGAAGCTCATGCAATTAGGGAGATACAAAATGCTGAAGGTGAAACGCTTGGAAAGTGGTATAAGAAAGAGACACGAGTGACGAGTGAGAAAGTTTCTCAAAAAATGACATATTTATTAAAAGGTGTTGTCGAAAAGGGAACGGGCGAAAAGGCAAAAGTTAATAATGTTGATACGGCAGGTAAGACAGGAACTACTCAAATTGTAAATGGCCCGAGCACCGGTGCAAAGGATTCATGGTTTGTTGGATACACACCAGATTTAGTAGGTGCGATTTGGGTAGGATATGATAAAACCGATAGCGATCATTATGTTCCGGGTGGTAGTCAAATTACGACGACAATGTTCCGGGATATTATGAAAAAAGCGAACGCAAATCCAGCTCAAAAAGCATTTCAGTTATCGCTCATATCTGAGGCTGATTATAAAAAACAATTGACTACAATAGAAGAGGAAAAACGAAGAAAAGAAGAAGAGAAGAGAAGGAAAGAAGAGGAACAACAACGAAAACAAGAGCAACAAGAGTGGCTTGATAAAGTGAAAGAATGGATTCCTTCATTTTGGTAAAAGAAAGAGGCGAATAAAAAAATTCGCCTCTTATTTTGTATGAAAACAAAATAAAATTTTAATCGGTAGAGATTTTTGTCTATCTTAATTAGCTATTAATCCATATCCGTTGAGATACATGAGATTACTCGTTAAGTACAATATTCGTACTGCCAAAGGATTCGGAATCGTATGTTACGATTATTTTGCCTTTACTAATAGGTTCGTAAGGTAATTCTTCTTCGTAATTACCGTTATTTTCATTGTGGATAGAAAGTGTAATTTCATCGATTTTTTTATTTGTATACTGATTTTTAATCGTTTCAGCAATTTGGAGTAACGCCTCGGAACTAGAAGCTTTCGTAATAAGCATTCCTTTTATAACCCTTTTTTCATTATTTGTGGAATTGGAATAAGGGATGTTGCTTTGTTTTGTATACAAAAGTTTGTATGGAGCAGTTTTTCTCTCTGCTTTTGATATAGTGGAATATTTTAGAGTTAAAAAAAATCCTACACATAAAATAATGCATACCATAAGTGCAAACCAAATGCGTATTAGTGACATAACTCTCATTTTCATCCCTCTTTCATATCTTTGACTTCACTATTTATCATACAAAATAAGGATTAAGATAGAGTAAATTTGAGGTAAAGAAACGTAAAGAAGGAACACTTATCCTCCCAAATAAGTGCTCCTTTCTATATAAAGAGAGATTTAATGCACGGTTAAACGATACATATTATTATAAATATACTTCTTAAGCGAAAATTAGTAAATTCGGAATACAGATAGTGTTGCTGTTGTATCGCCTGTGTTAGGAATTGAAATAGTGTTTGCTGTAGGCTGTATAGCAATCGTTGTACCAGCTTGTAAAGTAACAATTGTAGAGAAAGAAACAGCACTACCGATAACGTTAGTTGAGAAATTACGAGTAGGTGGTTGACCATTGAATGAAATACCGAATCCAAATGGTGAAGACCCTGGGAAAGTTGTAGACGCTGAGAAACTAATATCATATACGCCTGTTTCTAAAATCGTTAAAGTATCTGAAGTATCATTGAAAGAGATATTAGTTAATTCAAACACTTGATTGAATTGAAGGTTTGTTCCAGGTGATATAGTTTGTGGATTTGAGTTTCCGATTGCCGCGATCGTTACAGGAATTGGTGTACCCGCTGGTCCGGTTGCACCAGTAGCACCTTGAGCACCAGTAGCCCCTGTTGCGCCTGCCGGTCCTTGAGCACCAGTAGCGCCAGTAGCCCCTGCTGGCCCTTGAACACCTTGAGGTCCTTGAGCACCAGTAGCGCCAGTAGCCCCCGCTGGTCCTTGAGGTCCTTGAGCACCAGTAGCGCCAGTAGCCCCCGCTGGTCCTTGAGGTCCTTGAGCACCAGTAGCGCCAGTAGCCCCTGCTGGCCCTTGAACACCTTGAGGTCCTTGAGCACCAGTAGCGCCAGTAGCCCCTGCTGGTCCTTGAACGCCTTGAGGTCCTTGAGCACCAGTAGCGCCAGTAGCCCCTGCTGGTCCTTGAACACCTTGAGGTCCTTGAGCACCAGTAGCCCCTGTTGCGCCTTGAGGTCCTTGAGCACCAGTAGCGCCAGTAGCCCCCGCTGGCCCTTGAACGCCTTGAGGTCCTTGAGCACCAGTAGCGCCAGTAGCCCCCGCTGGTCCTTGAACGCCTTGAGGTCCTTGAGCACCAGTAGCGCCAGTAGCCCCTGCTGGCCCTTGAACGCCTTGAGGTCCTTGAGCACCAGTAGCGCCAGTAGCCCCCGCTGGTCCTTGAACGCCTTGAGGTCCAGTAGCACCGGTAGCCCCTGCTGGCCCTTGAATACCTTGAGGCCCTTGAGGTCCAGTAGCGCCAGTAGCCCCTGCTGGTCCTTGAACGCCTTGAGGTCCAGTAGCGCCAGTAGCCCCTGCCGGTCCTTGAACGCCTTGAGGTCCTTGAGCACCAGTAGCGCCAGTAGCCCCTGCTGGCCCTTGAACGCCTTGAGGTCCAGTAGCGCCAGTAGCCCCTGCCGGTCCTTGAACGCCTTGAGGTCCTTGAGCACCAGTAGCGCCAGTAGCCCCTGCTGGCCCTTGAATGCCTTGAGGCCCTTGAGGTCCAGTAGCGCCTTGAACACCTGCCGGTCCTTGAGCGCCTTGAGGTCCTTGAGGTCCAGTGGCACCTTGAGGTCCTTGAGGTCCAGTGGCACCTTGAGCCCCCGCTGGTCCTTGAGGCCCAGTAGCCCCCGCCGGTCCTTGAGGCCCAGTAGCGCCAGTAGCACCGGTAGCACCGGTAGCACCCGTAGCACCCGTAGCGCCTCCGCCTCCAAGACAACCTGATCCGTATTGAACTAGGATAGCTTGGATCTCTGTTATGAGTTTAACTAGTTTGTCGGTCGTACAACAATCTACTTTGAATAACTTAGCGATATACAATAAATAATTAAGCAGACTTTGTAGTTCAACGTATAATGCTCCGCATGAGAAAGGTGTTGTTCTTAAAATAGTTAATAGATTAGCAATGATAGAATTTCCAATTTGTTTTTGTGCTGGGGATAAATCTAAGCAATTGAGAAATTTTTGTAAGTTATTGAGCGCCGCTATCAAGTTATCAATATTAGTTTGAGAAGGGTTCTGAAAGACAGCTTGAATAGCTTGGCCAAGAGCTTGAAGGAGTCTAACAAATTCTATAAGTTCGGACTTAGAGATGTTAATATGACTACAAGCTCTGACTTCGCAACAGTCATTACCATAAAATACTTTTCCTTTATTTTTATTGTTCATCTTTTCATTCCTTTCTTTCATAGAATCAATAGTCATTACTATATATTAAAATGAAATTTATACTGAATTCGTGATGGACAAACTACCATTTCTAAAAAAATAAGAAATTGGCCCGCTTGGCAAACAAATAAGTAAGATATAGAGAAGGTTTCATATAATGTAAAGAAGAAAAGTTCAACATAAAAAACTGCATGTCGATTGTTAAGGGATTTAACAATTGACATGCAGTTTGTGGATTGGATTTTATTTGTCTTGATTTAATCTTTCAAGGGCTGTTTTAGGTAAGATTGGAATTGAAATAGTAAAAGTAGTACCATCTTCATTGCTAGTCATTTTTAATGTACCATTATGATTTTGAATAATTTTTTTCGTTACTGCCAAGCCGAGTCCTGTACCGGAATCTTTTGTTGAGAAGAATGGATCAAAGATATATTCTTGAATCGCTGGTGGAATACCAGTCCCATTATCAGTGAAAGTAATACGAACAAAATTATCAAGGCGGTAACTAGTAATTTGTATAGAAAGTTTTTTTTCTCCTTGAGCATCGACAGCGTTCTGGAATAAGTTTAAAAAAACTTGCACAAGTTCATGACGATCAATATGAACTAAAATATCATCTAATTCGGTAGAAAAATTATAATCAATTGAAATGTTATGTAAAAAGACTTCACTAGCTAGTAACTGTTGAATATACTCACGTAAAAACGTATTAATGGGAAAGGGTTCTCTTGTAAATTCCCGTGTTTTTGAAATAGATAAAAATTTTGTAATGATACTATTTGCGCGATCTAATTCAGGAATAAGTAAGTTTTTAAATAGTTCTTTATTAGATGGAGAAACATTTTCTTGTAAAAATTGTAAATATCCTCGTACGGTTGTAAGAGGATTACGTACTTCATGCGCAATACCAGCCGCGATTCGCCCTGCTAACGAAAATTTTTCTGCATCACGTTCTGTGTTTAAATAATGAAAAACACTAATAACCCTAAAAATCTCTCCGTTATAATCACGAATAATTCGGTTATTTAAAATGCCATAGTTTTTGTCTAAAACTTCTTCATTATATATTTCTGTGCCTGTTCTTAATGTTTCTAGAGCTTTAATTTTTTCTTCAGGCAATTTTAGTAATTGTTGAATTGGTTTTCCAATTATATCATTTCGTACTACACCAAAATCATCTGCTGCAGCCTGATTACATAAAGTTATATTTCCTTTATTATCAACAAAGGTTACATGATGTGAAAAAGCATCAAAAATATGAATAAAGTATGTTTCAAGTTGTTTAAATAAAAATAATGAATCGCAAGTAAGTTGAAAGTCAGCCTCTTTATTCTCTTTTTGTATGTTTTGAATGGAATGATTCGATCTCGTTTTCTTTATTTGTAAACCAATATGTGGATTTTTATATGTGAAATGATGTGGTAATTGATTTACAAGTTCTTCATAAAAACGTACTTTATTCTCTAGTTCTTCTATTCGTTTTTCATGAGATATAATATCATCGTTTGGAAGCATAAATAAATAACCCCTCAATTTAAAAATTCTTCCATCTAGTATATCATATTTTTATATGAATACTCTTAAAGATGGGACTACTTAATGAAATTGATTGGTCAAAGTGTTCAGAAAGTGGGTAGAATGGATAGAAAGTGAAGTGAAAAAGGGAGGAATATATTTGCTTTTCATTGGAGTAACAGGGTGGGGAGATCATGATTCTTTATATATAGACCCCTATGAAAATAGAAATAAATTACGAACATATAGTGAGTATTTTCCTATAGTAGAAGTGGACAGTTCATTTTATGCGATGCAACCTGAACGAAATTATACAAAATGGGCAATGGAAACACCGAAAGATTTTTCTTTTATCGTAAAAGCATATCAAGGAATGACAGGACATATGAAAGGAGAGATTCCTTTTTCTACGTTCGATGAGATGTTTGATGTATATAAACAATCTATTCTTCCTTTAATTGAAGCTAGTAAATTAAAAACGATTTTATTTCAATATCCACCATGGTTTGATTGTAAAAAGAAGAATGTAGATTTTCTCCGATATACGAAAGAAAAAATGGAAGGTTTGCCGTGTGCGATAGAATTTCGAAATCAAACATGGTTTTATCCAGAAATGAGAGATAAGACGTTACAGTTTCTAGAGCAGGAGAAATGGATTCATACAATTTGTGATGAGCCACAGGCAGGGATGGGGTCAGTACCGCTCGTATTAGAAGTAACGAGTGCAGAGATGGTGTTAATACGCTTCCATGGCCGGAATGTTCATGGCTGGCTTGATAAAGGAGAAAATTGGAGAGCGGTTCGTTGCTTATATCGCTATAACAATAAAGAATTAGAAGAATGGGTAGAAAGACTAGAACAATTAAAAAAGAAGACAAAGGACATATATGTACTATTTAACAATAATTCAGGCGGAGATGCAGCTGATAATGCGAAACAGCTTATGAAAATGATGAACATTACATATGGTGAGCCAAAGCCTGAGCAATTAAATTTGTTTGAGTGATAATAAACAAGAAAGGCACTGTACAAACAGGGGGAATGTACAGTGCCTTTCTATATGAAAAAGAGGGGTAACAATGTTACTGAGCGTTTGGTTGATTCATCAATTGTTGGCTTCGTAATAAATGATAATGGTTATCATTATCATTGTCAATAGTTTTCCTAAAAATAAATAAAAAACTTTTTAGGAGATAGGAGCGATAGGGAGATCTCTAATAGAAGTTTGGCTGAAGTAATGAGTTGTTTCGAGGTAAATTTCTAGCAAGCTCCTGATAACGTATAAAAAAAGAACAGCAATTAATGCTGTTCTTTTCCAGTGATGAATTGTTGTAAATCAAAAGGAGTTATCGCTTGGATAAATTCTTTTGAGATAAGTGTTTGAACAAGAGTGCTCTCAGAAATAGAAGCACCTGTTTTCTTTTCATAAGCTTGTTTTAATAAATCAAGTTTTTCAGCCGTTTCTTTCGGTAATTCAATTGTTAAAGTGTTCATAATTTCTCCCCCTTACTATTAGAGTACCACTACAATATAGGAGAGACAAGAAAAGAGAATGTGAAACATAAAAAAGGTTACCATTTATAAATGGTAACCTTTTTTATGTATAAGAGTTATTAAGCAATACCGATATACTTTAAAGTTTTTGATGGAGTACTATGATCAAAGAAGTGTTGTAAAAATGCGATATCAACACCTGATTTGTATGCACAATATCCCCAAGTTTTTCGAAGTGTATGTGAGCTAATCCCTTCTAATCCAACTTCTTTTGCAGCTTTGTTTAAAATGTACCACGCATGTTGTCTCGTAATAGATTTTGTTCCTTTTTGAGACTTTAATAATGGTTCATTACGTTTCCAAGTTTTACGTTCTTTCATGTAGTCTTCGATTGCGTGCTGTAAGTCTTCATTTACAGCGAACCATTTATGTTTCTTTACTTTTTCATTGTAAAATAAAATGGAATGGCGAACATTTTCATTTTCATCGATTACATCACTAACTTTTAATTGTAAGATTTCACTTACTTTTAAGCCAGAATTTACAGCTAATACGAATAATAAGCCATCACGTTTCGAAGATTGTAAAAGTATATTTTTGATAGTTTCTAATTGTTTTTCATTTTGAATAGGTTGTCCTGCTTGTTTCATTTCACGCACTCTCCTCTTTTATATGTGTAAAGGAAAGGATTAACTTGTTTCTAACTATAAAGGGAGAGTGTGAATTTCATGTGAACTCCTAGTGAAATTAAGACAAATTATTTGACTTCTTTTACTTTTTGTAAATTAAAGTAGAATACAACACTATTAGTCGTATTATATACACCATACTCGGCATGGTGGAGGTCTAAAATATTTTTAACAATAGATAATCCAAGACCAGTACCACCAGTATGACGGCTACGCGATGCATCTAAACGGTAGAAACGATCCCAAATTTTTTCAAGACTGTCTTCTGGAATAGGGTTTCCTGTGTTTTCGATTTCAACTTTTACTGTATCTTCCATTTCTATAACGGAGACTTGTATTTTTTCTCCATCTGGCGTATAGCGAATTGCATTGCTAAGTAAGTTCACAACTACTTGTTCAATTCGACTACGATTCGCTTTCACAAATATAGAAGGGTCTACATCTATATTCACTTGTAAATGTTTTTCCTCCATGCTAAATAATAACTTTGTATAGACTTGTTGAATTAGTTCACCGATTGAGAATGTCGTCATATCTAGCTTGTACGTACCTGATTCTAATTTTGCTAATTCTAACATTTCAACAATAAGTCTGTTCATGTTTTCGGTTTCTTCTAAAATAACATCTGTGTAATACGTCGTATCTTTACTAACGCCATCTTTAATTCCTTCTGCGAAACTTCTAATTACACTAAGTGGTGTTTTTAATTCGTGTGATACACCAGAAATGAATTCTTTTCGCGTTTTCTCTAATTGACGTTCACGTTCAATATCTTGTTGTAATTTTGTATTGGCAACATTTAATCGATCAATTCGGTCTTTTAAATTTACAGATAACGTATTAATACTACCGGAAAGCCCTCCAATTTCATCGTCTGCTGTTACAGGTAATTTCTCGCTAAAATCAAAATTGGCCATTTTTTTTGTAACACGATTCATTTTAATTAATGGTTTCACAATGATTTTTGAGTAGTAGAAGGATAATAAAATAATTACGAGAAATACGATGATTAAGGCATAGACATAATAATCTTTCAAAACGAGCATCGCTTCATTAACAGGTTGCAAGGATGCTATCGCAAAAGCATATTCTGTAATCTCTCCATTTTTCATAATAGGTTTTACAAAGATACTATTCTTTATATTCTCCCCGCTATCTATTATATAAGTGTTTAATTGCTGCGAGTTAGCAGTGCCATTTCTAATAAGCTCTGCAAAATATTGAACGGCTTGCAATGTTTCAATATCATTTGCAAGACGAACCTCCGCTTTCGATGGAAGTTGTAACTTAGAGATCGTACCAGTAAACTCAATTTGAGTAACAGTTTTGTATCGGTTTGTAAGTCTATTTTTAGAAGGGTTACCATTAATAGATGAAAAATCTGAATTGGTATATTCGTTTTGCCATCGATTGTAATTTGTTGTCAATTTTATTGGTGTTATTGTTTTGTTTTGTAGCAAACCGACGACATTTATCACATCGTCTTTTTTCAATCCTAAGTTTTCGAATTTCTTATATTCTTCGGGTGTTAAAAGATTATTGAGCGGAATAGAATATGTCTCATTATTTTTAGGATTAAATACGTCAATATAGTAATTGTTGTCGCTTTTAATAATGCCATTCGTATTTAAAAATTGCATGTCAGCATTTGTTTTATCATGAAATTCTTGTTTTAGTTTTCGAATTTCTTCATAAGTTTTCCCACTTTTTTCGTACGTATCTACGAACTTTTCAAAAGCAGTTTGAACTGTTTTTACTTTTTTATTAATATAAAATTTCTCTAAAAATAGAGATTGTCCTAGGAAAAAGAGGAGGAATATGATTGTAAATAATGTTGATGTTAATAAAAATAGTTTAAAGACGATACTTCTGTTTTTCACTGCGTCACCTCTTGTGAGAAATACTGTAAATGATTTCTTTATTATAACAAACGTTACAAAAAAGTAGAGGAGAAAATCTGTCTCTTCTGAAAGTAGTTTTTAATAAAAAGTCACATAAAAAGAACTCGACAGACGTATGACGAGTTCTTTAATGTATTATTGTTGAATTGCTGCATCTAAAGCGATTTCAATCATTTCGTTAAATGTAGTTTGACGCTCTTCAGATGTTGTTTCTTCACCAGTGAAGATGTGATCACTTACTGTTAAGACAGATAATGCATTTACACCGTATTTCGCTGCTAATGTGTAAAGCGCAGTTGTTTCCATTTCTACTGCTAGTACACCGTAATCTCCAAGCTTTTTCACCATGTCCATGCTCTCACGGTAAAATACATCTGCTGTTAAAACGTTACCAACACGAACGTGTAGGCCTTTTTCAGTTCCAGCATCGTAAGCTTTTTTTAGAAGGTCGAAGTTTGCAGCTGGTGCAAAATCAAATCCTGGGAATGTTAAACGGTTCATATTAGAATCCGTACAAGCTGTCATTGCAATAATAACGTCACGTACTTTTACGTCTTTTTGAATAGCACCGCAAGTTCCAACGCGAATTAAATTTTTAACTCCGTAGCTTTGGATTAATTCGTTTACATAAATAGAAATAGAAGGAACACCCATACCTGTACCTTGCACAGATACACGTTTTCCTTTATAAGTTCCAGTGAATCCTAACATTCCACGTACGTTATTATAGCAAGTAACGTCCTCTAGAAATGTTTCAGCAATATATTTTGCACGCAATGGATCACCAGGTAATAGAATAGATTCAGCGATTTCACCTTGTTTTGCTTCAATATGTACACTCATGAAAAGTCCTCCTTATAATGTATTGATAGAAATCAATATCATTTGCATTATACACTATGAATCCTTTCAATTAAAATCTTTTTTATCCTTTGTAATATGTGCAAAACAGAAGGATTTCATAAATCATAATCTAGAATATATATGAAAGAAGTTTTGTATGAATAGAGACTATAAAAATGGTAGGTGATGTTTTGAAAAATCTTGTCATTGGACTTGTTGCTTTGTTATTTATTGTGGTAGGTGGATTTTACATAAAAAAGTATCAGGAAACTACAGAGACTGTAGGTGATGTTCAGGAAGTAAAATGGGATGTATCAAATGGAAAAGGAAATAAGAAAACGGATATTTCATTTCAATTATTAAATAATAAAAATAGCGAAGTTCGTGGTGTGAATGATCAAATTCGTGCAGTTATTGTAGACGGACAATTAAAACACGTACAACAAATGAAACCTACATTCGCAGGAAATGGATCATATAAAGTATCTTCTAAAATAGCGAAAGATGAAGGCTATACAATATTTTTATATGAAGACAAAAATAAGTCTGTGCAATCATTTGCGAAGAAAGATTTTGGGAAAGAAATAGACGAGAAAAATAAGAAAAAAGTAAAATTTCCAATCGATAGTGTACTTACAAAAAAAATAGGGGAGTATGAAGTTTCTCTATTATTTGGTGCATTGCATCCGAATGAGCCAGTGACGTTAACATTTCAATTTCAAGCGAAAAAGGGTGAGAAATTGAAACTACATGCAGAGAGAGGAGAAGTGGAGGCGCTCTATATCGTGGACGAAACGAGAGAAAACTTTTTATATGCAATCCCTGTTGATACAGATGAGCAATTACAATATCGCATTACATTTCCTGCTGAAGGAACGTATAAAATATGGGGAGATTTCTATATAAATGGAAAGAAATATGAAAAAGAATTCATTGTACAAGTTCAAAAAAGAAAAAACAGCTAACTATTTAGCTGTTTTTTCTTTTTCCTATTAATTTTGTTACAGAGAGCATTGTAATTGGTAAAGAATGATTCTTTCTAAATGCTAAATATTTACCGCTCCATGTTGGTTTATATTTTTCTTTAAAATGTCGTAACCCGCTGAAACTATATGTATAACGAACATTATTAAAGATGGCAGCGGCAACTCGTTCAGACCAGAAAGATTGTGTCGATAAACCTACATTCGAAAGTGGCGCCATGCCAATATTAAAGGAGTGGTATTCATTTTCTTTTGCCCACTGGAATAGGTGGATGAAAATGGCATCCATAATGCCGCTAGGTGCATCTGGATAATACCGCATTAAATCAACAGACAATGATCCGTCTTGATATACTGGCATAAAAGTTGTAAATGCGATGATTTTTCCATCTGCATCAGATAATGTAGCGATAGGTGCTCGGCTAATATATTCATGATCAAAGTATCCGAGTGAGAAGCTTTTCTCTTTTTTTCCACCGAGCCACGCATCTGAAACTTTTCGTAATTCTTCAAATAATTCGTTTGAGAACGGTGGCTGGTGAATAGAGAATGTATAGCCCTCTCGTTCAAAACGGTTGAAAGTTGCTCGCATACCGGCGCGTTTTTTTCCTGTTATTGTAAATGTATTCAAATCAACGACAGCTTCTTCACCAAGCTTAAAGAAGTTGTAACCAAAATCATGATATAAACTCATCCATTTACTTTCGATTTGGTAGAATACACAAATGTATCCAAATCGGTCAGCTTCAGCTAAAAACTCTTGTAACACAGTACGGTAGGAGGAAGGATCTCCAATTGGATCACCTAGTACAACAAGACGTTTTCCAGTTATAGAGAAGAGAAGGAGCGCTTTCCCATCGCTACTGAAGAAGAATTGTTTATCACCTAAAAATCCTAAATGACTAAGTACATTTCCGCCATGTTCATCTAAAAAGTTTTGCAATCTTTTATCATTAGCTGGTTGCCCGGGAAATTCATTTCGATAACGATTAGCAATGAGTGAGCCAATCAATAAAAATGTAGGAACGAAAAAGGCAGCGGCTAATGCACTTCGTTTCACTTGCGTAATATTACGAACGACAAAATCGGGTTTAAAAGCTTCTTTTGCACCTGCAAATAAAATACCTAAGTTTTTATATAAATATAAAGTTATAAGTAAGAATATAAAAACTTTTACGATATCAGAAAGTGAGACTTCCATTTTCTCGCGTACAAATCTTTTACGAAGCATATATAATACAGCGAGTACAATTAATAAAATAAACGTTTCTTCAATATCAATCCCTTTTAGCGTATTAAAGATAGCTGCTCCGATTAAAGAAATAATCGTCATATAGTAAGAACGCTTTGTTCCATAATATATGCCTCGTGAAAGGATCAGGAGGAGAATACCGAATGTTAGTGATAAGCTAAAAGAAAATTGAATAAGATGTTTTGGAGCTAGAATATGTAAGGCGTGTGCTCTGTTTATACTTGTCGGTAGAATGGTCGATAAAATAACCATTAATCCAGCAAATACTGTTAAAGCAGCAGAGGCCCACGAACCTAGTTTTCCTAGAAAATCACGCTGCAAAGTCCATATAACACCAGTTGTTTCTAATGCAGGCGCAATAAAAGGCTTATCTTCAAACTTTTTAATGGCCACGCCTGTCATTTCAAAAGCTGCAAAAATAAGACCAAGGCAGAATGGTAAAATGTAATAGACGAGGCGATATAATAACATAGCAGGTAGTAATACGCCTGTATCAATGCCATATTGTCCGAGCCCAGTTAAAAAGACAAGGTCAAATGAACCAAGTCCACCAGGTACAAGACTAACAACACCAGCTAAAGCAGCGATTACATACACACCTAAAAACTTTTGAAATTCGATATCAATGCCAAATAATATTAGTATGACGTACATAACAATACCAGCAGATACCCACTCAACTAATGAAACTAATGAGTATAAAACAGTTGGATTTTTCTCTTCTTCTCGTTCATCTTGTCCTTCGGTTTGCTTTGGTTTTCTATTTTTTAGTTTAGAAAAGCCAATGTATATAGGGACGAAAAGGGCGAAGAAGATCAAAACAGGCCATAGCCACGGTTTTTCATGCAAAATAAAACTTGTGTCTAATATTCCAATAAGGCCGAGGAATGAAAGAATAGCGAGTCCGTTAATAAAAGCAGTTGTCATCCAGGCGATACTTTTAATCAGCTTGCCATTTTCTTTTATGTATGGACGATAAAGCATCGTACGTACACCCGCTCCAACGAGACCACCAAATCCAATAAATCCATTTAAGGTATTAGCAATCCATGAGATACGAAAAATCTTTTGGACAGGTATATCAGCTTTTAAATAACGAAGCATAACATAGTCGTAAAAGAACATTGTTGATACGGCAAATGCACCAAGTGTAATGGCTAAAAAGACTCCTCCGGTTGGAATGTTTTTAATTGTATTGATTGCTTCTAAAAAAGAAATGCCTGCTAATTCTTTTTTTGCTTGAAAGAATACAATTGTTAATACAACAAATGGGAAGATAATTTTCCAGATTTGTAAGAAACGTTTCCATGAAAACGACATAAATACAACTCTCCTTGTATAAGAAAACTGAGACAATAATATTATTATGACAAACTTCAAGAAAAATAAAAAGGTAAATTCCTGTATAAGGAAGCTATTTTTTATAAGGGTTATATTTAAAAGAGTATTTCGTTTGTCAGAAAATTAAGTTAAAATGAATTGAAAGAAGGAAGAGAGGGGAAGTAGATGATTATAATAGGTTATGCGGGATATGAGCTAGAGAAAGCAAAACCTAATACGTCAGAAGATTTTTTTAATAGATCTGAAGTGACATATATATTAAATGATAAACAAAGAACCTTTTCTGTTTTATATGTTCGGTATTTTGAAGAAGTTGTACAAGAAATTACTCCTTTTGAAGGAAATCCGGTATGTAAAGTAGAAAATCAAGACATATATTTGCGGGATATTGTAGCGATCTGTTGTTTACTGAAAGAGAATGAGCTTCGCATGCAAAAACGTTTGTATTTAAATAATATAGAAGAATTCCAACAATATTTTGATGAGGAAATAGTCGTGAAAGTACAAGAAATATTGGCTGAATTACATAAAAATAAAAGAGTAGAAATAGAGTGAACTGGCAAAGGAGAGGGAAAAATGTCTAATCTAATGGTGGAAAATCAAACAGAACAAGTTTCTATGTTTTTAGAAGATGTTATTCATTTGATAACCAATTATGTAAATTATCATACGTTGCCTTCTTTATTAGAAGAGACACCGGCAGGAAACGAACAATATTATAAAGGGTTATTAGCGTCAATAAGACGTCTTCTCGTTTTTTGTGAAGAAGGGCATGATGCGTGTTTTGTTTTGTTAAATAGCCAGCCATTTCGAAAGACAGCAGCTGAAAAGATTTTATATAAAATTTATCATCAAGTAATTGCAGAGTTTTTTTCACCAAAGAGTGATCATTGGTATGAAAATAGTCGGTCTGCTTATACAGGGAAAAACTCCATCGTTTTTCAACAAACACCACCTGCATCTGTAGAGGAAGTAATGAAGAGCTTAGAGGGGAAATTCCAATTGATGCGTGAAGAATTAGAATATTATGAGACGGATTATCAAACAAAGATGTTACACAAATATTAACTGCGAAAAAGAAGCTGAGGGGACTTAGCTTCTTTTCCTTTTGTACAGTTATATAAGAGATTTCCTTTGAATATATTTAAGGGGATAGCATTAAGGAGGTGTAACATGAGTCAGCAAGGTGTATTCACAGATTACTTTCATGAAGTAGAAAGCTGGTGTGAAAGTGTTCTTCACGTATTAGATAGCCGTGCAATGGAAGTGTATGATGTCCATATGCTTGCTTATAAAATTCAAACGTTATTAGACCGTATGAAAGAGCATGAGTATGATACAGATGCAGAGTTTATGTATGAAATAAGTGATGATGTAGAACATATTCAGCATCATTTGCAGGAAGTATTCGTGCAGGGGGAAGAGGAATATGAACTATGTGAAAGAGGGGATAGTGAACGAGCTGTTCCAATTGGAGGGCATACACTCCCACCACTACCTTATCCATATAATGCGTTAGAACCGTATATTTCTAGAGAAATTATGATGTTACACCATGATAAACATCATCGTAGTTACGTGGAAGGATTAAATAAGGCAGAGAAGATGATGGAAGAAGCGAGAAAAACAAATCAATTTGATTTAATTAAGCATTGGGAAAGAGAAGCTGCTTTTCATGGATCAGGTCATTACTTGCACACAATATTTTGGAATAACATGAAAAAAGGTGGCGGCGGAAGTCCAAGAGGGGCTCTTTCACACCGGATTGAACAAGATTTTGGAAGTTTCTTGCGTTTTCAAAAACATTTTACAGAAGCAGCCTCTAAAGTGGAAGGTTCAGGATGGGCAATTCTCGTTTGGGTTCCGCGATCGGGAAGATTAGAAATTTTACAGAGTACACTTCATCAATTATTTACACAATGGGATACGATACCGCTCCTTGTACTAGACGTGTGGGAACATGCGTATTATTTACAATACCAAAATCGAAAAGATGAATATATTAAAAATTGGTGGAATGTTGTAAATTGGCCGGATGTAGAAAAAAGATTTGAAAGTGCAAAACAAATAGAATGGACACCTTATTAGACGCAGGTTCTCTGCGTCTTTTTTATTGGAAGGAGAGGGAGATTTCGTTCATATTTTAAAAGGCCAAGCATACACTTGTACAAAAAGTGCCAAAAGGACGTGGGGGGAAATATGAGACGAATTTGTGTAATCATTACGCTTCTTATTATGTACGCAAGCGTTATACCAATTCCTACATATGCAAAGATGACCAGCAATGTTAGTGCTCGAAATGCTGTATTAATGGAGCAACAGTCAGGTCGCGTATTATACGGAAAAGCAGAACATGAGCCGCAAAAGATTGCTAGTATAACAAAAATTATGACTGCCTTGTTAGCTGCTGAATCAGGAAAAATGAAAGAAATGGTCTCGGTTAGTAATGAAGCAGTGAGAGTAGAAGGCTCAGCAATTTATTTAAAGCCTGGACAGAAAGTAAAATTAGAGGATTTAGTATATGGACTCATGCTTAGATCTGGTAATGATGCAGCACAAGTAATTGCTGAAAATGTAGGAGGGAGTATAGAAGGGTTTGTATATTTAATGAATGAAAAGGCGAAACAAATTGGAATGAAAGACACTCACTTTTCAAACCCACATGGTTTAGATGGAGATGGATCCCATTATTCGTCGGCCTATGATATGGCACTTTTAACAAGGTATGCAATGGGGAACGAAACTTTTAAGAAAATTTTTGGAACAAAAACGTATAAATCAGATTCGTGGGATTATCCGTGGAAAAATAAACATAAACTTGTGACGTCGTATTATGAATTTGCAACAGGGGGAAAAACAGGTTTTACGAAGAAAGCAGGAAGAACGCTTGTTACAACAGCATCAAAAGATGGACTAGATCTAATTGTCGTAACTTTGAGCGCTTCTAGTGATTGGGATGATCATATGAATTTATTTGATAAAGGTTTTGACCGTTTCGAACAAACAAAAGTTTTAGGACAAGGAGCACTTGCTGAAATAACCGAAAAGAAATACGCCAATCATGTTTACACGAAAAATAGTTTTTCAGTACCTTTAACTGAAGAAGAAAAAAAGAGCGTAGTATTAAAAGTTGAACTAGATAAAAGTGCAAAGCTTGTGGATGGAGTAAAGGTTGGAAAGACAGACGTTTATGTTGGCAATGAGAAAGTTGGAGAACGGAATTTATTTTATAGTAAACGAAAGTTAGTAGCTACAACGGGAATGTACTGGAATAATGTGAAAGAAATTTTTTCTTACATGATAGGTGTTGGGAACGATGGTTAATCTCGTATGGGTAGCGATGGCTGTCATTGGGATTGTGTATGCGATGATAAATGGAACAATGGAAGAAATAAATAAAGCTGTATTTGATGGAGCGAAAGATGCGGTAACGATTTGTATAGGACTCATTAGTGTTTTAGTATTTTGGCTCGGCTTAATGAAAATTGCAGAGGAAGCCGGATTGTTAAAAAAGTTAGTGGCACTTTTTATGCCGATAGTAAAAAGGCTGTTTCCAGAAATACCGAAGGATCATCCGTCAATGGGATTTATTTTATCAAATATGATGGCAAACTTTTTTGGTTTAGGTAATGCAGCGACCCCTCTTGGCATTAAAGCGATGGAACAATTGAAAGAGTTAAATGGAGGGAAGGATTCGGCGAGCCGTTCTATGGTAACGTTTTTGGCATTAAATACATCAGCGATTACTTTAATTCCTACGACCGTCATTTCGATTCGAATGACGTATGAATCAGCAAATCCAACTGAAATTGTTGGGGTAACATTCATTGCACAAGTACTCTCTATGATCGGAGCGATTTGGATTGACCGCTATTTTTACCGAAGAAGGAGTAGGAAGGGGCGGAAAAAATGAGCATTGTCAATACGATATCATTATGGGTAATCCCTTGTGTCATTGGTTTTATCCTTCTATATGGCACGATAAAGAAAGTTCCGACGTATGAATCGTTCGTTGAGGGGGGAAAAGAAGGGATTCAAATTGCAATCTCTATTTTACCGTTTATGGTTGGAATGCTCGTATCTATTTCTATATTTCGAGCTTCAGGTGCATTAGATGCAATGATATCAGTAATGAAGCCGATGTTAGATTTAATTCATGTCCCAGCAGAAATTGTTCCACTAGCACTTATACGTCCTATTTCGGGCTCTGCTGGTTTAAGTATTACGACCGATTTAATTGCGACGTATGGACCGGACTCGTTCATTGGGCGATTGGCTTCTACGATGCAAGGGAGTACAGACACAACTTTTTATATTTTAACAGTATACTTCGGAGCTGTTGGAATTAGAAAAATGGGAGATGCATTAAAAGTAGGACTTTTTGCCGATTTAATCGGAATTATTTGTTCGATTGTATTTGTTTCTCTATTGTTTCAGTAATGCTATTCATTTTTTATGCTATTTCGCTTATAATACGTATACGACCACTATTAAGGTGTTGCTTAATAGTGGTTTTTTTATGCGGTATTTTTGACAAAATAATGAACTTTTATTGTGAGCAATATGAAAAATATGGACAATAATAAAAGGTAAAAACATGATTTGACCTTTATATGTTTATTATCATCGCTATGTTGTTTAAGTAAGATGGAGCAAAAAGCCGTCAAGCGTATGCGGTTGCCAAGTCTTTCTAATGTAAGGTAAGATAAATTCGAGGTGAAAAAAAGAAATGGAACGATTACAAAAAGTGATTGCGCAAGCAGGTATTGCATCGAGAAGAAAGGCTGAGGAATTAATTCAGCAAGGAAAAGTGAAAGTTAACGGAAAAATAGTGAAGGAGTTAGGAACGAAAGTAACTCCTCAAGATAAAGTAGAAGTAAATAACATCCCTCTTGAAAAAGAAGAACCTGTTTATTTTTTACTATATAAACCAACTGGCGTAATTTCAAGTGTATCAGATGATAAAGGAAGAAGTGTTGTAACAGACTTTTTCCCGGAAATTACACAACGTTTATTCCCAATCGGACGTTTAGATTATGATACGTCTGGCGTATTATTAATGACAAACGATGGGGACTTCGCAAACGTATTAATGCACCCTAGATATAAAGTTGAAAAAACATATGTTGCAAAAATAAAAGGGCCTCTAACAGGTGAAAAAATCCGCATGTTAGAACGCGGTGTGATGTTAGAAGACGGAAAAACAGCACCAGCACGTGTGAAGATTATTTCTTGGGACAAGCGTAAAGAAATGGCGATTGTACAATTAACAATTCATGAAGGACGTAACCGTCAAGTACGTCGTATGTTTGAAGCGTTAGATTGTAAAGTAGTGAAACTAAAGCGTGAACGCTATGCTTTCTTAGAAGTAGGAAGCCTGCGACCTGGTGATGCAAGAGAATTGACACCACATGAGGTAAAACAATTACGTGCATTGGCTTCTACAAAGCCTCGCTAATCGATATTGTGAAAATTTCACCAGTGGAATGCTCCGCTGGTGATTTATTAAAAAATACATATATTCATCACTCGTCGAAGAGAGGGGAGACAATATGAAAAAAAATCGCTTATTATTTCGCGTTATTATTCTGCTCATTTTATGTGGTGCTGTAGGATTTACACTTTATCAAGGATATTTCTCTAAAGAAGAGAAAATGGAAATTGGAAAAGAAGCACCTAACTTTGTTGTGACAGATTTAGAAGGAAAGAAAATTGAGCTAAAAGATTTTAAGGGAAAAGGTGTATTTTTAAACTTTTGGGGTACGTGGTGTAAACCTTGTGAGAAAGAAATGCCTTATATGAATGAACTATATCCAAAGTATAAAGAAAAAGGCGTTGAAATCATTGCGTTAGATGCAGATGAAACGGATATTGCTGTTAAGAATTTTGTGAAACAATACGATCTTAAGTTCCCTGTTGCAATCGATAAAGGTGGAGAAATTATAAAAACGTATGGAGTAATACCATTACCAACAAGCTTCTTGATTGATAAAGATGGTAAGGTGATTCAAGAGATTAAAGGTGAACAAACGAAGGAACAATTGGAGGAGTATTTAAAGAAAATCACTCCGTAATAAAGAAAACCTTTACATACAAGGCGCTTACCTATAGTGCCTTTGGTTTAAAAATTCTGAGTATTGCGGTAACTTGAGGTTAGAATATACAATAGTACATATAGATACAGGGGCGGTGAGAGTGTTGAAAGAAATTAAATGTGAATGTGGACATGTGAATCCGATAGGAACTGTTTTTTGTGAAGCTTGCGGGAAACCATTTGAAAGCAATGAAAATATAAAACTATTGGATATGCGCTATGAGGGGAGTGCTCGGAGATCTCTCACGCAAACAAAAACGATTATTGATAAAATTTGGAGCTTTTTCTCTTCTGTAAAAGTCGGTGTATGGCTCATTGTAATCACTTTAGCTGCATCGGCGATAGGGACTATTTTTCCGCAAGAAATGTACATAACTCCAGGAATTGCACCAGCTGAATATTATAAGCAAGAATACGGATTTTTAGGGCAATTATACTATCAATTAGGCTTTAATAATTTATACGGTTCGTGGTGGTATATGATTTTAATTGCTTCAATTGGTATTTCACTTGTGATATGCAGTTTAGATCGTGTCATTCCACTTTATAAAGCTTTAAAGAAGCAAGGGGTGAAAAGACACCCTAGCTTTTTAAAGAGACAAAGATTATACGGTACTGGTACACCGCAAGATGGTGATTTTGAAAGAGTTCAAAAGAATTTAAAGAAAAGAAACTATAACGTAAAAGTGGAAGACGGAAATATTTTGGCGGAAAAGGGACGGTTTTCACGCTGGGGTCCATATGTGAATCATATCGGTCTCATCATCTTTTTATTCGGTGCGATGCTCCGTTTTTTACCAAGTATGTACGTAGACGAAGCGATTTGGTTACGTGATGGAGAAATGAAAGAAATACCAGGGACAGATGGTCAATACTATTTAAAAAACGAGAAGTTTATAAAGGAAGTTTATGATAAAAGTAAGGACAAGGAGGTTTTTGATGAAGCAATTGACCGTGTAGGTGATAAAATGATTGCGAAAAACTTCCAAACGAATGCTGTATTGTATAAAGCAGTAGGGGAAAATATAGCAGGACAAAAGCCGAAATTGGAAAAAGTAAAAGAAGCGGAAATTCGAGTGAATGAACCACTGAAATTTGATAAGTTTGCAGTGTATCAAGTGGATTATAAAGAAAATGAATTTAAAAGTATGTCCTTTAACTTGCAAAATAAAGAAAATAATCAAAAGTGGGGACCGATTAAAGTTGATTTAACAAACCCTGCAGAAAAATATGATTTAGGAAATGGTTATTCTTTAGAACTATTAAGCTATTTCCCTGATTTTTATTTTGATGAGAATGGAAGACCAAATACAAAAACAAAATTACCAAACAACCCTGCATTTGTATTTAAAATGTTTACACCTGAAACACCAGATGGTGAAGTGAGTTTTGTTGGTATTCAGCAAAATATAGAACCTGATGGGAATAACAAATATAAAATGTCCTTTGCAGGTGTGGAAATGCAAAATGCAACAGCACTTACTGTAAGAAAAGATTTAACGCTTTGGATTCTCGGTATTGGAGGGGTTATATTTATGGTTGGTGTCATTCAAGGAATGTATTGGAATCATCGCCGTATTTGGATACAACGCGTTAATGATGAATGGTGGATTGCAGGACATACGAATAAAAACTGGTTCGGTTTAAAGAAAGATATTGAAAGAGTACTAGAAGGTACAGCAATTCCGCAACCAAATGATAAAGTAGTCGATAAAAAAATTAGTTAAGGTGGGGAAACGATATGGTGCAAATAAGTAGTAACTTTCTCTTTACCGCATTTATTTTATATTTAATTGCCACTCTATTTTTTGGGGGAGCAATTAAAGAAAAGGGTCATAAATGGGCAAATGTAGGAATAACGATTACAATTTTAGGGTTTATTGCACAAACGGTATATTTTGTTACAAGATGGATTGCATCAGGACATGCACCGGTTAGTAACTTTTTTGAGTTCGGTACGTTTTTCGGCATGATGCTTGTCGGAGCATTTATTGTCATGTATTTTATGTACCGCGTAAGTATAATTGGGCTCTTTGCATTACCAGTTGCGCTTTTATTAATTGCCTACGCGAGTATGTTTCCGAGGGAAATATCACCGCTTATTCCATCTTTAAAAAGTAATTGGTTACATATTCACGTGACGACTGCGGCTGCAGGACAAGCAATTTTAGCAATTAGTTTTATTACAGGCGTTATGTATTTATTGAAAAATGTAGATCAATCAGTGAAAAGTAAACGTACATTTTGGCTAGAGACGGTAGTATTCACACTTGTTTGTACAGTTGGGTTTATTGGAGTAACAACGGTATATTCTAGTATGAAATATGAAGCAAAGTTTCAATGGATTGATAAAAATGAACAACAAGTGGAAATGAAATACAATCTTCCGGCTTTAGTGGGGCCGCATGAAGGGAAGTTACTGACAGAAAATAAATTAGAGCCGACAGTTGAAGTTCCGGCGATTGTAAATGCGAAAAAATTAAATACTGTTATTTGGTCAGTGTTAGTCGGAACGTTACTCTATATTGTATTAAGGCTAATTTTACGTAAACGAGTATCAGCGGCACTTCAGCCGTTAGTGAAAAATACGAATAGCGATTTGTTAGATGAAATAGGATATCGTTCTATTGCAATTGGATTCCCAGTTTTCACATTGGGTGCATTAATTTTCGCTATGATTTGGGCTCAAATAGCGTGGACACGTTTTTGGGGCTGGGATCCGAAAGAGGTTTGGGCACTTATAACGTGGCTCTTTTATGCGGCGGTATTACATTTACGTTTATCAAAAGGATGGCATGGAGAGAAGTCAGCATGGTTAGCGGTAATTGGTTTTGCAATCATTATGTTTAACTTTATTGTAGTAAACTTAATTATCGCGGGTTTACATTCATACGCATAGAGAAATAAAATAGGAGAGTGTATGTCACTTTCCTATTTTATTTTTGTCAACTTTTCTTCTTTTTTGAGAAAAACATGACAAAGTAGCGGTTGATTTTGTAAAATGATGTCGAGGACATTATATACTGTTCAAAAAAAATACATAGTTTTGGAAAAAAATTGAACGAACTTTATTATTCTTGTGAAGCATAATATGGGAAGTGAAACATTTAGAAGATTGCTTAAATAAACGAGAATAGCGCAACATAATAGTATAGAAGGGTAGGTGTGAACCGTTGTGGTAAAAGTACGCAACGGGTAGAAATGGAAAATGAATCAAGAATTTTAATTGTAGACGATGAGGATCGTATTCGTCGTTTGTTGAAAATGTATTTAGAGAGAGAACAATACACAATTGAAGAAGCAGACAATGGTGATACAGCTTTAGAAATGGCGCTGCAAAATGATTATGATTTAATCCTATTAGATCTTATGATGCCTGGTAAAGATGGTATTGAAGTATGTAAAGGGGTTCGTGAGAAGAAAGCAACGCCAATTATTATGTTGACAGCAAAAGGTGAAGAAGTAAATCGAGTACAAGGGTTTGAGGTAGGAACTGATGATTATATTGTGAAACCATTTAGTCCACGCGAAGTAGTGCTTCGAGTGAAAGCGGTCTTACGCCGTTCTGTACCAACAACATTCTTTACACAAGATACAACGACAAAAGATGTTACTGTGTTCCCTCATTTAACAATTGATAATGATGCACACCGTGTTACAGCAGATGGTAATGAGGTGAATTTAACACCGAAAGAGTACGAATTACTATTATTCTTAGCGAAAGCGCCTGATAAAGTATTCGATCGTGAGCAATTGCTAAAAGAAGTATGGCAATATGAATTCTTCGGAGATTTACGTACAGTTGATACGCATGTAAAGCGTTTACGTGAGAAGTTAAGTAAAAAATCACCCGATGCTGCGAAGATGATTGTTACCGTTTGGGGCGTAGGTTACAAGTTTGAGGTTGTGAACGACTGATGCTTTGGAGAAGTGTAGTAGGGAAGTTATGGATGACCATATTACTTCTCGTTTCGTTCGTGCTTGGATTTGTTGCGATTTTACTTTCACAGTTTTTTAGAACATATTATGTAGATATGAGTGAAGCTAGGCTTCAAAAAGTTGCAACAAGTGTTTCAGAGTTAATTGAAGAAGGTGCCGATGTAAAAACGATTGAGAATATCGCGTACAAATTCTCTGACCCACTTTCAAGGATCATTATTGTAGAAGATGGTAAAGAAATATCTTCTTCACCGAAACAAGAAGGATTAGTCACTCTTACAATGGATGATTTGAAAGAAGATAAAGAATTAGCGGCTGTTTTTACAGACAAAAAAGAAATTAAGAATAACATTAGAAAAGCCTCTAATAGTAGAAAGAATAAAAATACTGAAAATGATATTATGATTGTCGGAAAACCAGTGCAGTCAAAAAATCAAAGTGCAGTGTTTGTATACGAATCTTTACAAGTACCGATACAAGGTATGGAAAGAACGACTGATTTTATATTCTTATCAGCAGGGATTGCGATTATATTAACAACTTTCTTTGCATTCTTTTTATCTACTCGAATTACAGCGCCACTTCGTAAAATGCGTGAGGTTGCTTTTGAGGTGTCGCGTGGGAAGTTTGATGCAAAAGCTCCTATGGTATCCCAGGACGAGATTGGTGAGCTTGCAACGGCCTTAAATCAAATGGGGAAACAGTTGAAGTTTAATATGAATGCCCTGCAGCAAGAGAAAGAACAGTTAGCTAGTATATTAAGTAGTATGGCAGATGGGGTTATTACATTAAATCAAGAAGGTGAAGTCGTTGTAATCAATCCGCCGGCTGAACATTTCTTACAAGTTTGGCAAGAAGAAAAAGAGATAGAGCTCAGTAAAAAACTGCCTTCTGAACTTGTTGAACTATTCCATCTCGTTGTAGAAAGCGAACAACAACAAGTGGTTGAAATTAATTTACAAAAAGGTAACTATGTGGTTCTTATGACGCCGCTTTACAATCAAACGAAAATTCGCGGGGCTGTAGCTGTATTGCGTGATATGACGGAAGAACGCCGTCTTGAGAAGATGCGTCAAGACTTTATTGCGAACGTATCACATGAACTTCGTACACCGATGGTCATGCTCCAAGGGTATAGTGAAGCAATTTTAGATGATATTGTACAAACGAAAGAAGAAATTAATGAGTTTGTTCAAATCATTTATGATGAATCCGTTCGTTTAGGTAAACTTGTAAATGAATTATTAGATTTAGCGCGCATGGAAAGTGGTAATGTAGAGTTACATATAGGTGAAGTTGATATTCATCCTTTCGTTGAAAAAATAGGTCGTAAATTCCAAGGGATTGCGAAGGATAAAGAAGTCGCGTTAACAGTTGATTTCAAAGATCCAATTGAGCAGTACCCGTTTGATGCAGATCGTATGGAACAAGTATTGACGAATTTAATTGATAACGCAATACGTCATACGAACGCAGGCGGACATGTAACGCTTGTAATTGATACGAAAAATAATGGTCTTATTTTTGAAGTGCAAGATTCAGGCGCCGGTATTCCAGAAGAAGATATTCCATTTTTATTTGATCGTTTCTATAAAGCTGATAAAGCAAGAACACGTGGAAAAAAAGGTGGAACAGGACTCGGGCTTGCGATTGCAAAAAATATTGTGCAAGGCCATGATGGGAAAATTGCTGTTTCAAGTGTTGTTGGAGAGGGAACTACATTCTCTGTCTATTTACCGAATCGTATAATTTAGATATTTGTTTTTAAAGTTGATAATGAATAAAGTTCTACTGTTTTTTATTTTTTTGTAAAATCAATTAAATAAATAATAGTAGAACTTTTTTTCTAACTTAGTCGAATGAAGAATAATGAGAGGGGTGTCGTAAAGCGATGAAATTATATACAAAAACAGGAGATAAAGGAACAACAAGTGTAATAGGTGACAGAGTGGATAAAGATAATATCCGAGTGGAAGCATATGGCACGATAGATGAGGCGAATTCTCATATTGGATATGCGATGACTAAACTACAAGGCGGGGTTTTCGGAGATATTTACAATGAACTTGAAACGATTCAACATGAACTATTTGATTGCGGGGGAGACTTGGCGATAGTAGGTGAGAAAATTCCTTATAAAGTAAAAATTGAAATGGTCGAAAACTTAGAAGGTAGAATTGATTCATATATAGAAGAAGCACCGCCGCTAGAGCGCTTTATTTTACCAGGTGGAAGCGAGTCGGCAGCTGCTATTCATATTGCACGTACAGTTGTAAGGCGAGCAGAACGATGTATCGTGTCCCTGCAAAAAGAAGGAGAAATAAATGAAGTTGTTCTAAAGTATGTAAATAGATTATCTGATTATTTATTTGCAGTAGCTAGAGTAATAAACGCTCGATTACAAGTAAAAGATGTAGAGTATAATCGCAGTGCAATCGTTTTTCGTGATAAGAAAGAGAAGGAAGTGGAGTGATTCACTTTCTTTTTTTGTATAGTTTTTTCTGTAATATACCAAAATAGAGAAGGTATGGTCGTAATTAGAAAACGGAGGATGTATATGAAAGCTTTAAAATACGGCGTCATGTTATTGACAGTACTGTTTTTATCTCAATTACATGTGTACGCAGAGGGAAATCAATGGGCATGGCCTGTTGAAGGACAGATAAGTGATTATTTTGGAACAAGGCACGGAAAACACTACGGTATAGATATAGCGGCACCGATCGGCACGCCTGTGTCAGCTATTCAAGAAGGGAAGGTAACAAAGTCTTATTATTCAAGTAGTTATGGAAACGTTATATTTATTAAACATGGAGAATATGAGGCTGTGTATGCACATTTAAATAAGAGATATGTAGTTCAAGGGGATTATATTTCAAAAGGAGAAATAATTGGAGAAGTAGGAAATACAGGAGAATCCCGAGGTGCACACTTACATTTAGAAGTTCATCAAGGAAGATGGACGATGGCAAAAAAGAATGCGATGAATCCATTGCTTGTTTTACATGAACAAAGAAATGAAACAGTTTCTTCATCGTTATACGTTGTCCAAAAAGGTGATACTCTAGTTAGCATTGCACGGAAATTTAGAATGTCCGTTAAGGAAATTCAAGAAAAAAATGGGTTGCAACAAGAGCTCATTTATCCAAATCAACAATTATATGTAAAGTAAAAAAAAGAGCTAGTTTAACTAGCTCTTTTTTACCAAAAAATAAAGACACATATAAATCCAGAAATAGCTAAGTAGCTATATAAGTAAAATACTTTCGCTCTTGTTTTTTCGTTTGTTCGAAATAGTACAATAGTCGGTTCAATTAAACCAATTGTCAAACAAAGTAAACCAAGAAGCATACAACCGATTGAAATAGAGTACAGGGCGATTTGTGGTCCTTGAAATGGAATCATCCATTTTAATAAAAATGCAATGAGTGCAGTATAGCAAATGCTGCCGATGTATTTATTCAACGGTGCATTAGAACGGAAACCAGGAAGTTTTTTTAAGAAAGAGCGGGAAACAACTTCAGTTTGTAAAGATGTATGCTCTTCGATTATTTTTTGAGCTTCTTTTCCTTTTTGGAAAAGGGATAATATCCAGTTTCGCTCACCTTGAAAAATAAATTGTGAAGTTGTTAAATAATGATCCACCTTCACTTTATTCCAACTCTTCCACGGATGACGCTCACATAATTTTAATTTACTTTCTGTCTTTTTATCATACTGATAAATACTGATGCCATCTTCATCGAAAGCAGCATAGTATGTCTCGCTTGAGAATGTGCCTAAATCAATTGGACAGTAGAAAAGTAATTCTTTTTTTAAGTAAAAGTATTCTTTCCTTAAGTTTTTTTTCATTGTTTCTCGAATAGAGTGTCTCTTCTCTTTCTTCATGACATTTCCTCCATAATCCAGAAAATGTTCTTATCTTAACAATTCAACATCTTATCACTTTTAATTATATATGACTAGGGGATTCATAGGAGAAATGCCGAATACTAAAAAATATGGAGTGTATTGTAAAATATAATGAATGATTTTGATTATGTAAAATCAATAACTTATTTTTAATAAGTTACGATTTTTTTGTTCACAATACGATCATGTTGTTGTATAATGAAGTGGAAAATAGAATATCGGTCTATCTTCGGGGCAGGGTGAAAATCCCGACCGGCGGTGATGAACTATATGTGATTTTGTTCTAAGCCCGCGAGCCGTTAAGGCAGGATTTGGTGTGATTCCAAAGCCGACAGTACAGTCTGGATGGGAGAAGATGGAGGTTCAAGCGTTCAAAAAAGATAAGTATTTGAACGTCTGTTTGATGTGCCTTAAATTCTCCCTTTGTGTAAAACACAAAGGGTTTTTTCGTTCTATGAAAAAGTAGGCATAGCAGAACCTTTCCACTTTCCATGAGATGATCGATGGAAAAGGAGAGAGAAAGATGAAACAAAAAAACAGTGTAGTGCAGATGGTGAGTGTAGCGATGCTAAGTAGTATTGCATATTTACTGATGATGTTGGATTTCCCATTCCCAGGGCTTCCGCCATTTTTAAAAATTGATTTTAGTGATGTACCAGCTCTAATTGCTGCAATTATTTTCGGGCCGGTTGCAGGGATAATTGTAGAAGCGATAAAGAATATTTTACATTACGGGATTCAAGGGAGTTTAACGGGAGTACCAGTTGGAGAAATTGCTAACTTTATTGCAGGATGTTTATTTATTGGACCAGCAACTTTCTTATTTAGAAAGTATCGTACTGTTAAGAGTTTAACGACAGGATTAATGCTAGGGACAATTACAATGGCTCTTATTATGAGCGTATTAAATTACATCATCATATTCCCAGCTTACACTTGGTTTTTAAATTCACCAGCTATGTCTAGCGAAGCGATAAAGACAACGGTTGTAACGGCAATCTTACCATTTAATTTGATTAAAGGAATTGTTGTGACAATTGTATTTGTAGCGTTATTCTCACGCCTAAAAGTATGGGTGTTTGCAAAAATGAAAAATGCATAAAATATAAAATAAAACCATTAGTAGTATGTAACTACTAATGGTTTTTTAATAAGGAGAATGAAAATAGAAAACAAAAAATACCCCTCAAAGAAATGAGGGGTATTTTTTGAAGTTAATAAAAGACTATTCGAACTTTAAAGCATCGCCGTCGAATGATTCGTCAGCAACTTTAATTGAGTCAGTTGGACAACCTTCAAATGCATCCATCATATCTTCAAGTAATACATCTGGAATTTCAACAATACCTTGGTTATCGTCTAATGTTACGAATGCAATACCTTCATCATCATAGTCATAAATGTCTGGTGCAGCAGCGCCACAAGCACCACATGCGATACAAGTATCTTTATCAACGATTGTATATTTTGCCATCTTTTTTCCCTCCTGATAATATGTATGTGAAAAGCTCGCCATAAAAATTATAACCTTATTGTAAAACGGTTTTTAAAACTTTTCAACATAAAATTATAATGATAATCCTTATCAATTAGAGTGTCAACTAATTTCTGCATTATGTCATAAGATTTTCAAAATACGTAAATGTTATTTCGTTTGGTACAATAGAATATATACAAGTACATATTGCCCATATGATAAGTTTAATGAGTAACTAAGTTAGATTGAAAGGTGGAAGCGGTAATGCAACTACAATATACTGTATTGTATTGTTTAAAACAATTGAATGGTGAAAGGACCGTTTCTTCTATTTATTATTTATTAAAGGGAAAACGTTCTTCGCAAACGTTACAAGATGGAAATATGTTCCGAATTTCTTTTTTGTTTGGAATATATAAATCGCTAAATAGAGCTGAATATGATCGTGAAGTTGCAAAGTTGTTGCAAGCAGATTTGATTCAAGAAATACATGAAAATACATATTTGTTAACACCTAAAGGTAAAATGCAGTTACATACATGGGAGGAAGGGTATGCTTTTCCAGCGCATTTACATGGTTTGCACTATGGTGAATTAGGTGAAACATTTTGGAAAAGATTATCTTTAATTATTCAAACTATATCTAATTTACAACAGAATAATACGAAGTTTATTCCTATTCAACAAGATACAGAAATAATGGTTTGGGTGAAACGCTTTTTAACAGGTATGCCGTATAGGCGTAGTGAATTGGCAAAAAGATTATGGAAAGAAATATATACTCTTTTAAGGAAATGTGATGTGGTAGAAGCAACGATTGTAACATATAGATTAACAGGATATGAACGTATCGGTTGTACATTGCAGCAGTTAGCAGAAATTACGAAACGAGATGTTTTCAGGGTGTACTTTTTATTTTGGGGTACAATTCATTTCCTTATACAAGAAGTTCGCGATTATGAAAATGAATTTCCGTTATTAGCTGAAATTATTTCTTATCCAAATGAGAGAGCTGAATTATTTAGTTTATCAACAAAAAAAACATATAATTTTTGGAGGCAAGGGCGCTCATTAGAAGAAATAGCGACAATTAGAAATCTAAAGGTTGCAACGATAGAAGATCATTTTGTTGAAATTGCTTTGCGAGAAAGAGATTTTTCAATCGAGATGTTTATGGAAAAAGACAAAATAGATAAAGTAACAGAAGTAATTGATGCATTACAAACACGTAAGCTGCGTGAGTTGAAACAAGCGGTTGGAGAGGATATCTCTTATTTTGAAGTTCGTCTTGTATTGGCGCGGATGGGGGGTATAAATGAAACTTGAGGAATATTTATATAGGTGGTTTGGATATTCTGAATTTCGTCCAGGTCAAAAAGGGGTAATTACAGATTTATTGGAAGGAAAAGATGTTATAGCGATGCTTCCGACCGGAAGAGGGAAGTCTATGTGCTATCAACTTCCAGGGCTCATGCAAGAAGGGACAGTACTTGTTGTATCACCATTATTATCTTTGATGGAAGATCAGGTTACACAATTAAAATATGTTGTGAAAAACCGAGTGATAGCATTTAATAGTTTTCGGACATTACAGGAAAAAAGAGAAGCGATGAAAAGATTAGCTTCTTATAAATTTATTTTTGTATCACCAGAGATGTTGCAGTCGGAATTGTTAATAAGAGAATTGAAGAAAGTTCATATTTCATTATTTGTTGTGGATGAAGCTCATTGTATTTCGCAATGGGGTTATGATTTTAGACCAGATTATAAAAAACTAAATGTAGTTATTAAGAATATCGGGTCTCCTACAGTGCTAGCATTAACTGCAACAGCGACGAAAGATGTACTCCGAGATATAGCAGAGAGTTTGAATTTGGAGAATGTGACGCAGCATGTATACTCTATTGATCGTCCAAATATAGCAATGGAAGTACAATTTGTAGAGACGATAGAAGAGAAGAAAGAGGCGCTTTTGGACCAGGTGATGTATTTACAAGGGCCGGGGATTGTATATTGTTCAAGCAGAGCGTGGACAGAACGTTTAACGGAATATTTAAGAGGAAAAGGCGTTACTGGTGTCGCTTTCTATCATGGTGGTATGGAACATGAAGAGCGTATGTTAATTCAACAGCAGTTTATGAATGACCAATTACAGCTTGTAATATGTACAAGTGCTTTTGGTATGGGAGTAAATAAATCAAACACGAGATATATTATTCATTTTCACTATCCGACTAATATAGCTTCTTATTTACAAGAAATCGGAAGAGCTGGAAGAGATGGTGAACCAAGTATAGCTATTTTACTATGTAGTCCGTTAGATCACGATTTACCAATTTCAATAATTGAAGATGAATTGCCAAGCCAGTCACAAATACAATTTTTATTTTCTTTACTACAGGAAAGAATGTTTCAAACGAAAGAATTACCAATAGAAGAGGTAGAAGAAATTTGTTATAATGCAGCAAGATTTAATGAACAATATTGGCGTTTCATCCGCTATCATCTTGAACAGCTTGGAATCATACAACAACGAAAACTAATATTAGAGAGCTTGTCAGATGAAATTATGAACAGATTAATAGCTGAAGTAGAAATAAGGTTACGTAATAAATATAGTGAGCTAGAAAATATGAAATCATGGATACAAGTGAAAGAATGTAGACGGGAATATTTGCTGCGACAGTTCGGTTACAGAAAAGAGGGCGAGTTAAAGAATTGCTGCGACTATTGTCATATTACAAAAACAGATTATAAAAAAAGACAAGCGCAACAATCGGATTTCGACTATAATTGGGAAACAGAGTTACAAAAGCTTTTCGGTCTAGAAAAGATGGGGGAATGATGAACATTCAAAGGCATAATATTGAAGATATGAGTCCGAAAGAAATAAGGCTGAATCTGTATATCACACAGTTCATTATTATCGGTATCGGTTGTTTACTAGCATATATACTATTCCGAGATATAAAATCGGTGTATAGTCTGTGGAAATGGGAACCGGTGTCTATACTTATAATAGGTGGCTTGTTAGCGATTGGTATTGTGTTATTAGATTATGTTGCAATGCGAGTATTTCCAGAGTCTTGGTTTGATGATGGTGGTATTAATGATAGGATGTTTCAAGGGATGTCAGTTATGCATCTACTCGTTATTACGTTCATTATCGGCTTTGCAGAAGAATTTTTATTTAGAGGTGTAGTGCAGACGCACTTTGGAATTGTAATAGCGAGTTTTGTATTTGCAGTGTTACATATTCGGTATATAAAAAAGCCATTTTTGTTTTGTTTCGTCTGTTTCATTAGTTTTGTCTTTGGTTACGTATTTGAATGGACAGGAAATTTGTTTATAACAATCTTTGCACACTTTCTTGTTGATTTTATAATGGGACTCCAATTAAGAAAATAAATGGAAGGTGGTGGTGAACAACATGAGAAGACGAATTCCTGATTTTGAAGAGGAATTAGAAGTTGAGCGAGTGGAAGAAAAAGAAGGTTTACCGCCGCGTAGTGAAATTCATAGAAATAAAGAAAAAAAACAAAAGTTTAAAATGAATCATATTTTCGTTCGAGTTTTAACATTTCTATTCATATTACTACCAATTAGCATCTTATGGTATACAGATAAATATATTCAGGTGAAAAGTGATAGTAATAACGCTGGAAAAAGTGCATTTGAGGTTATTTTTTTTGATTCAGCTAAATCTGAGTCCGAGGCATCATCTGAGAAAGTCGTCACGCATACGGTGAAAGAGGGAGAAACTTTAGAAAGTATAGCGAAGCAATATTTTTCAGATGAAACTGGGATCGAAGTGATTAAAAAGTATAATGATTTACAAAAAGATGAAGTGAATGTAGGTCAAGAATTAAAAATTCCGATAAAAGATAAGTCCACAAAGCGAAAAAGTTAGTAAAATACTTACTATAAAAACTGAGGATTATCTTTATGAGGAGGGGAGTAAAAATATATGATATGGATTATCTTATTAAGTACTCTCGTTTGTATTGGTATTATAATGCTTCTTGTAATGTATACAGAAGCAATGCGTAATACGGTGCTAGAACATACTTTAATATTTGAAGAATTTCCGAAAAGTTTTCAAAAAGTAAATGTATTTTTTATATCTGATATTCATAGAAGGGTCATTTCGAATTCGTTAATTGAACAAGTAAAAGGAAGAGTTGATCTTGTAATTATTGGTGGTGATTTAGCGGAAAAAGGTGTCCCTTTATCGAAAATCTCTGCAAATATACAAAAGCTAAGAGCAATAGCTCCTGTATATTTTGTATGGGGAAATAATGATTATGAAATTGAATATCATGAATTAGATGCTTTGTTATTAGAAAATAATGTAAAAGTTTTAGATAATACAAGAGTTGTATTTGAGTCTGAATTAGGAGAGAAAATTTGTTTGCTCGGTGTAGATGATGTTGGTTTGGAACGTGATCGTTTAGATTTAGCGTTGGCTGATTGTAAAGAAGATGGTTTTCGCATATTAATTAGCCACAACCCTGATATAATAAATAAAATGTCTGGAAAAGAACAAATTTCACTTGTGCTAAGTGGACATACACATGGAGGGCAGATTCGATTATTCCCATCTAAAAAATATTTAAAAGGTGGCGTATATAAGCATTCAAATATAACTCTTTTTGTTAGTAATGGGTATGGAACAACGTTGATTCCACTTCGCTTCCGAGCACCTGCTCAAACACATATTATTACGTTATGCGGAGGGAAATGATGCCAACTCTAAACGGAAAATATAACATAAAAGCTGTTTCAAAAATAATTGGAGTTCAACCAAGTACGCTTCGTGCATGGGAAAGAAGATATCAAATGATTGCCCCAAAGCGGAATCATGCGGGGCATCGATTATATACAGAAGAGCATATTCAAATTTTGAAATGGTTAATGGACAAGGTTTCTTCCGGCATGATGATTGGACAAGCAGTTCAATTATTAGAAGGGAATCGTTTGCAGAATAGTGTTCAAAATGAAATACATTACGATAGAGAAGTTGTTTTAGTGGACGATTTACTACAAGCTTTGTTAAAATTTGATGAAATTACAACTTCTGCATTGTTAAACGAGGCCTTTAGTATTTATGCAACAGAAAAAGTTATCGCAAGTATTGTTCTTCAAGTGTCAAATAAATTGTTAACGTTAAAAAATAATAATGAAGTTACAATGGTGCAATTCCAATATGTCGTATCATTTTTACAAACGCGTCTAGGGATGGTATATCATAATGCATCATCGTTTTCTTCTATACACAAAGTTGTTGTGTTAGAAAGTAATATGTTGAAAGGGTTTGTTTTCTCAACGTATTTACGATTAAAAGGATATGAGGTGATATATATTAGGGCAAGCTTAGCGGAAGATAGTATTACGTTAGCTGTTGAGCAAATAAGACCTAAATATGTAGTAATCTCTTTTGATGACGGACGAGAACTGAAGAACGCAACGAGCTACTTGAATTTGTTGCAAGAAAAAAGTGAAAACCTTTCTGTTGGGGTTATAGGAGAAATAGGTGCTGGAGATCAGTTGAACATTCAAACAAGCCTAATTGGTGACACGAAAGAAGAATGGGATGATTGGTTAAAAATGTTAGAATAGTTGTTCGAAAAGAACCATCTATTTTCTATTTCATATAATAAAAATTATATTCATTGGTTGCGTAGGGAGGGTATGAGATGAGGCTGGAACGATTAAATTACAATAAGATAAAAATTTTCTTAACATTTGATGATTTATCTGAACGAGGATTAACGAAAGAAGATTTGTGGAGAAATGCACCGAAAGTACAGCAATTATTTCGTGATATGATGCAAGAAGCAAATAAAGAATTGGGATTTGAAGCGGATGGCCCGATTGCAGTTGAAGTATTTTCTCTACAAGCGCAAGGAATGGTCGTAATTGTAACGAAAGAACATCAAGAAGCGGATACAGATGATGAGTTCCGTGACGAGTTTATTGAAATGCAAGTGACTCTAGATGAAAGCGAGCATATCCTTTATGAGTTTGCTACACTAGATGACGTAATTAACCTGTCGAATCGTTTATATAACCTTGATGTAACTGGCGGAAAATTATATACGTGGGATGGGCGTTTCTATCTTTGGATGGAAGAAGAGGAGCAAATACAATTACTGAAGGCAGATTTTATAGCTATTTTAGCGGAATATGGTAATCCGTCTACAGCAACTATTTATCGTCTAATGGAGTATGGTAAAGAATTAATGGCTTCTCAAGCAATTGAACAAATACACAATTACTTTGTGAAAAAACAAAACCTTAGCTAATGTAACATAGCTAAGGTTTTGTTTTTTACCTTACTTAAATGTATTTTTTCAAAGTACTGTACATGAATAAAATAAAAAATATTTAAATATTTAAGTATTTTACTTTTCTAAAAGCGATAAAAGGACTATAATGATAGTGAAAACGCTTGCAAAAGAAAATACTTTGTATATATTTGTTAGCGTTTTCTATTGCATTCCAAATTTAACGGTGTATACTAGGCAATGAAGGTTTACTAAACAAGTGAAATTACAGGGGGTTTACTTACTATGGTAGCCGAAAAGGGAACTCAAACAAAAACACAACAACAAAGGGAACAACATTTTGAACTATTGAATTCAACACAAATTGTTATTAGTGAAGCGTTAGAAAAATTGGGTTATCCAAACGAAGTATATGAATTATTAAAAGAACCAGTTCGTATGATGACAGTGAAAATACCAGTTCGTATGGATGACGGGACTGTTAAAATATTTACAGGATATCGTGCACAACATAATGATGCTGTTGGTCCAACGAAAGGTGGAATTCGCTTCCATCCGAATGTAACAGAAAATGAAGTGAAAGCACTTTCAATTTGGATGAGTTTAAAATGTGGTATTGTTGATTTACCATATGGCGGAGGTAAAGGTGGAATTATCTGTGACCCGCGTGAAATGTCATTCCGTGAGTTAGAAAGATTAAGCCGCGGTTATGTACGAGCAATTAGCCAAATCGTAGGACCGACGAAAGATATTCCAGCTCCAGATGTATTCACAAACTCTCAAATTATGGCATGGATGATGGATGAGTATAGCCGTATTGACGAATTTAATTCACCAGGATTTATTACAGGTAAGCCACTTGTATTAGGTGGATCACATGGACGTGAAACAGCAACAGCGAAAGGTGTTACAATTTGTATTCGCGAAGCTGCAAAAAAACGCGACATTGATATTAAAGGTGCACGCGTTGTTGTTCAAGGATTCGGTAATGCTGGTAGCTTCTTAGCTAAATTTATGCATGATGCAGGTGCGAAAGTTATTGCGATCTCAGATGCTTACGGCGCATTACATGATCCAAACGGATTAGATATTGATTATTTATTAGACCGTCGTGATAGCTTCGGTACAGTAACAAAACTATTTAATAATACAATTTCAAACAAAGAATTGTTAGAACTTGATTGCGACATTTTAGTTCCAGCTGCAATTGAGAACCAAATTACAGAAGAAAATGCTAATGATATTAAAGCAAAAATCGTTGTTGAAGCTGCAAATGGTCCAACAACATTAGAAGCAACTAAAATTTTAACAGATCGCGGAATTTTACTTGTTCCAGACGTATTAGCGAGTGCTGGTGGGGTAACAGTATCTTACTTTGAGTGGGTACAAAATAACCAAGGTTACTACTGGACTGAAGAAGAAGTAGAACAACGTTTAGAAAAAGTAATGGTAAGATCATTTGATTCTATTTATGAAACAGCACAAGTTCGTAAAGTGAATATGCGCTTAGCAGCGTATATGGTCGGTGTTCGTAAAATGGCTGAAGCAAGTCGCTTCAGAGGTTGGGTATAATATTATATTGTGAGAAAACGTGATTCCTTTCGAGGGAATCACGTTTTTTTGTTGAAGTATTAGAGTGAAGTGTTGTAAATGGGAAATGAAATGATGGAACGGGTAGAACAATTAGAAGAAAAGGTTAAGAGGTTAGAGGGAGAACTTGCAAGAACGACGAAAGTCAAAAAGACAAGTATTGTTCGGGTGTTCGGGGAAGGGCTACTGTTTTTAATATTTGGTGCGGTTGTAGTAGGGCCAATTATCGCCTTTGTAATCACGATTCTTACTGGATTTGCTGAAAAATAAAATAAAAACGAAAAGAACGCTTGTTCTACGCGAACAAACGTGCTATACTCTCCTTAGATAAACAAAACGGAAATGATTTTAAGGAGAGATAAATGATGAAAATGACAGTAGACCAAAGATTTATGATGCCAGCGGATGTTGTAGAACGAGTGGAAGTATTAAGAAACAAACAAAGTAAGCGCGGCACATTATTACAATCAGTAAATAAATTTTTCGGTTTAGATACGAAAGAAGATTGTGTTTGGTTTTACGGTTTTTATGGAGTTGCTGTAAGTATTTTATTATTTATGGTGTTCACATCAAATATTTTCGATTTTCTCTTCGCGTAAGAAATATGCTATAAGGACATTGCTACTGAATACATATATAAAGAAGTAAGGTAATCTTCTGAAGCGGGAGTTGGTAGTAATGGCGATGTTTCCTATAGAGCGTAACTATATTGGATATGGAAGTTCACGGCCGGGAATTCCTCTTTCTAAAGTAAGGTTTATTGTAAGCCATGATACGGGGAATCCTGGTAGCAATGCGATTGGGAATCGGGATTATTTTAATGAAATACAACCGAAAGCTTCGGCACATACATTTATAGATGACAAAACAATACTAGAAATTATTCCTATAAATGAAGTTGCTTATCATGTTCGATATGGTGTGCCGACAGATAATGACTTATATGGGTATGATGCCAATAAGGCTGCCATTGGAGTGGAGCTTTGTTATGGCGGTGATGTTAATTTTTGGGAAGCATATACACGTTTTACGTGGTATCATGCGTATTTATGTCAAAACTTCGGCTTGAATCCGAAAAAAGATATCGTATCACATAAAACACTTGATCCAGCCAGAAAGATTGATCCTGAAAATGTTTTAGGGAAACAAGGTATTAAATTTCAGCAGTTTTTAGCAGATGTCTATCGGATGTACGTTTCGTTTAGATGACAAATATATGAAAAATGAATACAATAAAGATAGGTGCCTACTGCTGTAAGTAGGTTTTTTCTTGTTTTTATAAATAGTGTATTGGTAGAAGACTAGGAGTGAACCGAGTATGCAGAAAGAAACAGCTATCATAATTGGAGGCGGTCCGTGCGGATTAGCAGCAGCAATTTCGTTGCAAAAGGTAGGGATAAATCCGTTAGTAATTGAAAAAGGAAACATTGTAAATGCGATTTATAATTATCCAACCCATCAAACATTTTTCTCTTCTAGTGAAAAATTAGAAATTGGTGATGTAGCTTTTATTACAGAAAATCGTAAGCCTGTTCGAAATCAAGCGCTTGCGTATTATCGTGAAGTAGTAAAGCGTAAATCTGTACGTGTAAATGCTTTTGAACGAGTAGAGAAAGTTCAAAAAGATGGAGAAGTTTTTCAGGTTGAAACGACAAAGCGTGACGGAAGTAAAGAAATGTATATAGCGAAATATATTGTTGTAGCAACTGGATATTATGACAATCCAAATTATATGAACGTTCCAGGTGAGGAATTGAAGAAGGTAGCTCACTATTTTAAAGAAGGACATCCTTATTTTGATCGAGATGTAGTAGTTATAGGTGGGAAAAACTCGAGTGTAGATGCCGCGTTAGAGCTTGTGAAAGCTGGTGCGCGTGTAACGGTACTATATCGCGGAAGTGAGTATTCACCAAGCATAAAGCCTTGGATTTTGCCAGAGTTTGAGGCGTTAGTTCGAAATGGTACAATTCACATGCATTTCGGGGCTCATGTGAAAGAAATTACTGAACATACATTAACGTATACAGTTGATGGCGAAGCATATACAATCCAAAATGATTTTGTATTTGCGATGACTGGTTACCATCCTGATCATAGTTTCTTAACAAAGATGGGTGTTCGGATTGATGAAGCGACAGGACGTCCAATTTATGCAGAGGATACGATGGAAACGAACGCTGCAAATATTTTCATTGCAGGTGTAATTGCTGCTGGAAATAATGCAAATGAAATATTTATTGAGAACGGTCGATTTCATGGGGATGCGATTGCGCAAACCATTGCAACAAGAGAAATATAAAAAGAAGCTGTCGGAATAAACTTCGACAGCTTCTTTTTTAATCGTGCATAAACATGTTTTGGATTGCTTCATGAGAAGTTGTATTCTCTAATGCAACTAATAATTTAATACGTGCTTTTTGAGCGTTTAAACCGTATGTGAATACAATACCCATATCTTTTAATTGTTTGCCGCCACCTTCATATGAATATACATCTTGAACGATCCCATTGAAACAGCGAGAAACTAATACGACAGGAATTCCTTTATTTATTAGCCGTTCTAGACTAGGAAGTGTTCTTGGAGGTAAATTACCTTGTCCAAGCGCTTCAATAACAATCCCGTCTACTGGAAGATTTTCAATTGCTGCTAACAATGTATCGTCCATACCAGCGTACGCTTTTAGAACGACTACATTTTTAGAAACCTTATTTACTGAATATGTTTCGTGATGTACTAAAGCATGGTGGAATACAACACCACGTTTTGTTACCATACCGATTGGTCCATACTGTGGACTTTGGAATGTTGCTACATTACTTGTATGTGTTTTCGTTACGTTTGTAGCGCAATGAATTTCGTCGTTTAATACGACTAAAACGCCTTTTTCGGCAGCTTCACTACTGCTAGCGACTTTTACAGCTGATAAGAAGTTATATAGACCATCAGCACCTAATTCATTGCTAGAGCGCATTGCGCCTGTTACAACGATCGGAATAGTTGCTTGTACTGTTAAATCTAAGAAATAGGCCGTTTCTTCTAATGTATCCGTACCATGCGTAATGACTACGCCATGAATGTTGTCTTGTTTTACTCTTTCATCAATGATGACTTGTAATTGTAACATTTCGCTCGGTGTCATATGAGGAGATGGTAGATGAAACACATCTTCAACGATTAAATCAACATCGCCTTCTAAATCAGGAATGAATTTTAAAAGAGGATTTTTTTCACCTGGTTGTACGACCCCAGTTTCTTTATCTTCCTCCATTGCAATTGTTCCACCTGTGTGTAAAACTAGGATTCTTTTCAATGCTTATACCCCTTTCAAGTAAAAAAATACATTTAGAACATAACATGTTTTGAGTAAATTCGACAATGGAAATGTATAAAAGTATGCCTCGAAAATGACAATAAAATGAAATGCTATATGTACGATGTATAAAATTACGAAACGAAATGTGCAAATACAGTATAGGAGGGAGCCATTACGTTGAAAAAGATGGAGAGAATGCTTATTCGTATATTAATAATACAATTCATTTGTCTTTCTGTTGTGCAATTGTTATTTATACATAAGTCATCAGTGAAATATTTATCTAAAATTGTTTATTATGAAGGTGTCATGGTAAAAAACAAAGCAGAAATCTTACAGGTGAATAGGTAGTTTTCATTTTCTTCTATGAAGGATTATGCTACAATAATTGAGGATTTAATGACGTGAAGCAAATGAGAAGAAGCAGGAGAATACCTGCTTTTCGTTTTGTTTTATAAGTGAAAAAATGAGGTGTTACAATGGATAAACGAATTTCAATTGCTATAGATGGTCCAGCAGCTGCTGGAAAAAGTACAGTTGCGAAAGTTGTAGCGAAGAAGCTTTCTTACGTTTATATTGATACAGGCGCAATGTATCGTACGATTACATACGCAGCCCTTGAGCAAAAAGTGGATATTGAAAATGAAGAGCAGTTAATGGAAGTTGTAAAAAATGTGAAAATCGAGTTTCAGCAAGGAGAAAATACACAACTTGTATTTTTAAATGGACAAGATGTTTCTGAAGTAATTCGTACACCTGAGGTAACGAATCGAGTATCGATTGTGGCGAAACATCGCCTTGTTCGTGAAGAAATGGTACGCCGTCAACAAGAGTTAGCGGAAAAAGGCGGCGTTGTAATGGATGGTCGTGATATTGGTACACATGTGTTACCAGATGCTGAAGTGAAGATCTTTATGCTTGCTTCTGTTGAAGAAAGAGCAGAAAGAAGACATTTAGAAAATATGAATAAAGGTTTCGATTCTAATTTAGAGCAATTAAAAGAAGAAATTGCTCAGCGTGATAAATTAGATTCAGAACGCGAAGTTTCTCCTCTAAAAAAAGCTGATGATGCATTGGAATTAGATACAACTTCTTTATCAATTGAAGAAGTTGTCCAAAAAATTATGGGTATTGTTTCGGGAGTGTTTGCGAAATAAAGAAAGGGGGTAGCCTCTTTCTTTTTTGTTTATATAAAAATGTAAAGGATACGTGAATTGTGAGTCTCTTTCCTTGACAAATGACTGGATTTATAAGAAGTTAGTTAAAGAGGAATAAAACTGTCAGAATATATTCGCTATTATATTTCAAAACATACTTTCTTCAACATGATTTTGCTGTATACTATTTATATAGGTTTAATATATTTTCTAGTGAAATGTATGAAGCTTACGTATGTGATGATAAATTCTTAAACATGCAAATGAAAACAATTGTTTTCATTTCGTATATACATAAAAAATGCTTTGTCAATTCTGTAGGGAGGTATTTCCATGGTAGAGAAAATGAATGAAGAAGTTATGGATTCAAAAGAATTACAAGTTGGTGACGTTGTTACAGGTACTGTAACGAAAGTTGAAGAGAAACAAGTGCTTGTAAATGTTGGATACAAAACAGATGGCGTAATTCCAATTAGTGAATTAGCTAACGTTCATATTGAAAAAGCAAGCGATGTTGTAGAATTAGATCAAACACTAGAATTAAAGGTTATTAAGTTAGAAGAGGATGATCTTGTATTATCTAAACGTGCTGTTGATGCAGAAAAAGCATGGGTAGAATTACAAGAGAAATTTACTTCTGGTCACGTATTTGATGTTACCGTAAAAGATATCGTGAATGGTGGATTAGTTGTGGACCTTGGTGTTCGTGGCTTTATACCAGCTTCACTTGTAGAAGTACATTATGTAGAAGATTTTACTGACTATAAAGGCAAAACATTAGCCGTGAAAATTGTTGAATTGGACCGTGAAAAAAATCGTGTAATCCTTTCGCATAAAGCGGTAGTAGAATTAGAACTAGATTCTAAGAAGAAAGAAGCAATTTCTTCATTAAAAGAAGGCGACGTTGTTGAAGGGACAGTACAACGACTAACGGATTTTGGTGCTTTCGTAAATGTTGGCGGTGTGGACGGTTTAGTTCATATTTCACAAATTTCACACGAACGTGTAGAGCAACCTTCTGAAGTATTAGAGCAAGGTCAAAAGGTAAAAGTAAAGGTATTATCTGTTGATGCTGACACACAACGTATTTCTTTATCAATTAAAGCAGCTCAACCGGGACCTTGGGAAAATGTTGGTGGCGAAGTAAAAGCTGGAGATATTCGTGAAGGAGTAGTAAAACGTCTTGTTACATTCGGTGCATTCGTTGAAATTTTACCGGGCGTTGAAGGTCTTGTGCATGTATCTCAAATTGCAAATCGTCACGTGAAAAATCCAAATGAAGTATTGGAAATGGGACAAGAAGTAAAAGTGAAAGTGCTTGAAGTGCATGTAGCAGAGAAACGTATTTCTTTAAGTATAAAAGAAGCGCTTGAGGAAAATAATGTAACTGAAGATTATAGTCAGTATGAACCGAATGCTGATTCTGCTACTTTCCAATTAAGTGACATTATTGGTGAACAACTGAAAAAATTAAAAAAATAAAGAGGGGTACAAGTGGTAAGGGCAAAACGTAAATTAGATCATATTGAATACGCTCTTTCTACTGGTCAGTCTCGTACGCATGGCTTTCATGATATTGATTTTGTGCATCAAAGCTTGCCAAATTCAAATTATGACACAATAACATGTGAAACAAAAATCGGCGAACTTTCACTAAGTTCGCCGATTTTTATCAATGCGATGACTGGTGGTGGAGGAGAGAAAACGTTACATATTAATGAGCAATTAGCATATGTAGCGAAACGTCATAACCTTGCTATGGCTGTAGGATCGCAAATGGCAGCGTTAAAAGATGAAAGTGAGGCTGCTTCTTATAAGATTATTAGAAAGGTAAATCCAAATGGTATTTTCTTTGCTAATTTAGGTAGTGAGGCAACTGTTGAACAGGCAGAGCGTGCTGTTGATATGGTTGAAGCGAATGCATTGCAAATTCATTTAAATGTCATACAAGAGTTAACGATGCCAGAAGGAGACCGTGACTTTACTGGTGTACTTCAGCGTATTGAGAAAATTGTTTTAAATAGTAAAGTTCCTGTCATTGTAAAAGAAGTTGGATTTGGGATGAGTAAGGAAACAATGCAACAGTTAGCGAGCGTAGGTGTAACGGCAATTGATATTGGCGGACAAGGTGGTACGAATTTTGCTGCTGTTGAAAATGAAAGAAGACAGCGAATGCTTTCTTATTTTAATAACTGGGGCATACAAACAGCTACCTCGATTATTGAAGCAACCTCTACAAATAATAACCTCTCTTTTATTGCATCTGGGGGTATACAAACAGCGCTTGACGTAGCGAAAGCAATCGCATTAGGGGCGAATACAACTGCTTTTGCTGGATACTTTTTACGCATTTTAATGCAAGATGGCATCGAGAAGTTAGTGGATGAAATTGATCTATTACATGCAGACTTGAAATTTATTATGACAGCTCTTGGCGCGAAGACGATAGAAGAGTTACAGTCTGTTCCTCTTGTTGTAAAGGGCGAAACGTATCATTGGTTAACGCAGCGTGGCATTGATACGACGCATTATAGTAGAAGATAAAAAATCGACCGTTTGGTTGATTTTTTTGTTTTCTATTCATTTTAGTAATATAAAGCGAGGGATGGAATTGATATTCTAGAAAAATGAAATAATTCCTATATATAAACAGTATCTTGTAAAATTTGCGACTGAGAAATGTAGATAATGTGCCATTGAATTATTGCAGAAGGTTTAATTTTTCTAAGAAAAATAGGTATGGATAAAAATAAAGTTTAGAAAGATTTGTATGTGAAATGTTATTTCAATATGAATAGAAATTATGAAGAAATATGTAAAAGACGGTTTCGTACAATATCGAAACCGTCTTTTTGTATTCATTAGTGCTGATTCTGTTTTCGAGCTTGCTCAGGTGTATCAAGTCCAGTTGCACCCGGATATTGTAGTGATTGGTCACGATCAGATTCAACGCGGCGAGATTCTCTTAGTTTTCGTTCTTGACGATCTTTACCCATAATGAATAGCACCTCCTTATTAAAAGTGTTGCTGTTATATGAAAAAACTATGCGCGAAGAAAGTGGATTAACTTTCATAAAAAGTTCCCATAATGGAAAACATAGGAGGTGAAATGATGGAAGGGAGTACTTTTTATTTTGTAGCTTGGATAGGGTGGATTGTCGTAACATTTTTTATGAAAAAGGACTCTATTCGGTGGAAGATAAGCGCCTGTATATTGATTTTTATTATTTGTTCTCCGTTACATGTAACGATTGCTTCATTTACGGTATCAGTAAATGCACTTTTACTTTCTGGTATAGCTTTTATAGGACTCACGCTCTATTCTATTTGGAAAAAATTATATAGCTTACTTTCGGCACTTATTATTGCAATGTTATATACAAGTTTTCATTTGTTAGAAGTATATGATCCAATTTGGATTGTGGTGGACAGGTTGTTTTTGTTAAGTAGTGCTCTTGTATATGCATCCGTTTTATTACATGAGGATCGCATATTACGACTATGTTCTCTTTATATAGGAATGTTACAGGGAGAATTGTTTGTGACAATTATTTTTCGGAAACTGCATTTTCCTTACGATTACGGTAGTTTAGCGTTTTTTGATATCGTTGCTGTTTCTACATTATTCATGGCAATTTTATTTTGGATTGCGAAAGTCTCCGTACACATGGAACAGTTTAAGAGGAAAACACGTAAAAGAAAGGCGAGGGTAATACATGATTGAATATACACCGGCCATTTTATGCGGCGTAATAGCAGGGACAGTAACGAGAGTGCTCATGCTTCGGACAGATACCCGGCAATATCCGACGAGGCTCCACGGGAAAATTATTCATATTGCGATGGGGTTAATTGCGGCGGCTTTAGGAGCGATTGCAATTCCGTCTATATTGAAAAAAGATTTTTCTGCCATTACGTTTCTTACGTTAGCAGCAACACAGTTTCGTGATGTGCGTAATATGGAAAGAAATACACTTCAACAATTAGATGGTTATGAGCTTGTACCACGTGGGAATACATATATTGAAGGAATTGCATTAGTTTTTGAAAGTCGCAACTATTTGGCGATGTTAACGTCGTTTGTAACGACGTTTGCTTATATAGGGTTCCGTTCATGGATTGCTGGAGTCGTTATGGCTATCATCGCATTTTTTATCGCGAAAACATTAATGTCTGGTAAGAGGTTGCATGATCTTGTTGATATCGAGCATGTTCCACTTCGTTTTGAAGGGGCGGGGCTATATATTGATAATATTTACATTATGAATATTGGATTGCCAGCAAGACAAGAGGAAATTATGAAATATGGAATGGGCTTTATTTTAAGACCGAAATCAATTGATGCGATGGTGACAATCTCAAACTTAGGGCAACGACAAGCTATTTTACATGATGTTTCTGTTGCTTTAGGGATTTATAGAGATTCTGGTACGCCGGCACTTGCGCCGCTAGCAAAGCGTGATTTAGAGGATGGCAGGGTTGGAATCTTTGTCTTACCACAAGATCAAGATGTGGAGAAAGCAATAGGTGTCATAGGGAACGTGCCGACGTTAGAAAGTGCTGTTCATATGTCATCGGAAGCCCCGAAAGGAAGGGGAGATAAGAGATGATGTTAGAAAGTGTAATTCTTGCAGTTATTACAACGACTCCGGAGAAATTTGCTGGTGGTGCCCCTCTGTTTACTTGTGAATCGACAGAGGAGTTAGAATTTGTTGCAAATAATTTAGAGGCAATTCTAGATGGCATTGCGCATCGCTTACAAGAGAATGTATATATTATTGTGAAACATTAGCAACGTGTGTTATAATGTGAGGTGTTTTGATACGCTGAGAAATATTCTGGAATGCAAATCCCTTCTTGCACAAAGAAGGGTTTTTTACATAATAAACAGAAGCAAGTTGAAAGGATGAAAGTATATGCCGAAACCAGTAATAGCAATAGTAGGCCGCCCGAACGTAGGGAAATCTACTATTTTCAATAGAATTGTTGGAGAGAGAGTTTCAATTGTAGAAGATATTCCAGGTGTAACGCGCGACCGTATTTATAGCGCTGGAGAATGGTTAAATCATGAATTTAACATTATTGATACAGGTGGAATTGATATTGGAGACGAGCCATTTTTGACACAAATTCGTCAACAAGCTGAAGTGGCAATTGATGAAGCGGATGTTATCATTTTTATGACAAATGGTCGTGACGGTGTAACAGCAGCTGATGAAGAAGTTGCGAAAATATTATATCGTTCAAATAAACCGGTTGTACTTGCAGTAAATAAAGTGGACAATCCGGAAATGCGCAGTGACATTTATGATTTCTATGCATTAGGATTTGGTGAGCCATTCCCAATTTCAGGTACACACGGATTAGGATTAGGTGACTTATTAGACGAAGCTGCACAGCATTTTCCAAAGATTGAAGAAGACGGATATGATGAAGATACAATTCGTTTCTCTTTAATTGGACGTCCAAACGTAGGGAAATCATCACTTGTAAATGCTCTTCTTGGTCAAGAGCGTGTAATTGTTAGTAATGTAGCAGGAACAACTCGTGATGCTGTCGATACACCATATAGTAAAGATGGAAAAGATTATGTAATTATCGATACAGCTGGTATGCGTAAAAAAGGGAAAGTGTATGAAAGTACAGAAAAGTATAGTGTACTTCGTGCACTAAGAGCGATTGAACGTTCTGACGTTGTTTTAGTCGTTTTAGACGGTGAAGAAGGAATTATTGAACAAGATAAAAAAATCGCTGGATACGCTCATGATTCAGGGCGAGCTGTCGTGATCGTTGTAAACAAATGGGACGCAGTGAAAAAAGATGAGAAAACAATGAAAGCATTTGAAGAAAACATCCGTGCTCATTTCCAATTTTTAGAGTACGCACCGATTGTATTCTTATCTGCAAAAACGAGAAAACGTACACAAACGTTAATACCGGTTATCGATGAGGTAAATGAAAGCCATAGTATCCGTATTCAAACGAACGTATTAAATGATGTAATTATGGATGCGGTAGCGATGAATCCAACGCCAACGCATAATGGTAGTCGTCTGAAGATTTTCTATGCAACACAAGTTGCGGTAAAACCACCAACATTTGTTGTGTTTGTAAACGATCCAGAACTATTGCACTTCTCATATGAGCGCTTCTTAAAGAATCGTTTACGTGAATCATTCGGCTTTGTAGGAACACCGATTCACATTATCGCTAGAGCAAGAGACTAATGGAGAGGATGTGATTTTATGACAAAAATCACAGTAGTTGGAGCAGGTAGCTGGGGAACAGCGTTAGCGATGGTATTAGCTGACAATGGGCATGATGTACGTATTTGGGGAAATCGTTCTGAACTTATGGATGAGATTAATACAAAACATGAGAATAGTCGATATCTCCCAGGAATTACATTGCCAAGCACAATCGTAGCCTACTCTTCTTTAGAAGAAGCATTAGTAGATGTAAATGTAGTACTTCTTGTAGTACCAACGAAAGCGTATAGAGAAGTACTGCAAGATATGAAGAAATATGTAGCGGGCCCGACTACTTGGATTCATGCAAGTAAAGGAATTGAACCTGGTACGTCAAAACGTATTTCGGAAGTGATTGAGGAAGAAATTCCAGAGGACTTGATTAAAGATGTTGTTGTACTGTCTGGACCGAGTCATGCTGAAGAAGTAGGGTTGCGTCAAGCGACAACTGTTACGTCTGCAGCAAAGCGTATGGAAGCGGCTGAGGAAGTACAAGATTTGTTTATGAATAGTTACTTCCGTGTATACACAAATCCAGATATCGTTGGAGTTGAACTTGGTGGTGCGTTAAAAAATATTATCGCATTAGCTGCTGGGATAACTGATGGTCTTGGATTAGGTGATAATGCGAAAGCGGCATTAATGACGCGTGGTTTAACGGAGATTGCTCGTTTAGGAAGAAAAATGGGTGGAAATCCGTTAACGTTTGCTGGACTAACTGGTATGGGTGACTTAATTGTAACTTGTACAAGTGTTCATAGCCGAAATTGGCGTGCTGGAAATATGCTTGGAAAAGGACACTCTTTAGAAGAAGTGTTAGAAAGTATGGGTATGGTTGTCGAAGGTGTAAGAACAACGAAAGCTGCTCATGAATTGGCAGAAAAAATGGAAGTAGAAATGCCAATTACAGCTGCTTTATATGATGTGCTATTCAATGGGAATAATGTAAAAGATGCAGTAGGCTCATTAATGGGGCGTGTTCGAAAACACGAAGTGGAAGCTATACCTGACTTACTTTAAAGAAAAGCGACAGAAGTACATTTGTACTTCTGTCGCTTTTTATTTTTTGGGTCTTTTCACCATTTTTTTATTTTTGCATAGGATGAAGAGTAACTTGAGGAGAGGGTGAAAAGAATGGATAACAACATTTTTAATAACATTGAAAAAGAAGCGAAAGTGAATAAAGAAGATATTTTTAAATTAGCATCATCGGTACAAAATGCGAATTTACGTGATGAGACTGTACTTCGTCAATTGATTCATCAGGTGGCTCTTATGGCAGGACGTGAAGTGCCGAAAGAACAAGAGGATCAAATTGTAAAAGCGATTATTAACAATAATATGCCGACAGATTTTGGCTCGTTAAGCAAAATGTTTAAAAAATAAAATATGAGAAACAAAGAGTTTGTAAATTGCATATGATAGCCATGAAAGTATGGGAATAGAGCTGTTTTGGGCATATTTGGTCAACCGAAGCGAGAGATATGCTCGCTTCGGTTTTATTTTTATCTAGACTGGTGGAAAATGCTGAAAAACCTATTGATTAAAACTACATATTCTCGATTTGTAGTAAAATGTTCTTTTTTGTATTTGTTTAAAGATTTTAATTTGTTAAAATAGTATAAAAATAGATTGATAAAAAGGGGTGTGTATATGTCGGAAGGGCTTATAAAAATGTGGTTTGCTTTAGGGGCAATTGGATTTATGTTTTTTGCAGTAAGTTTTATTTTACTAAGCAGATATAAAATAAAGAATAAAGTTTTGAAAGGGATTACAGCATTGGTAGCGTACACCCTCATGATTGTGTCAGGAATTGTTATTTTTCTTGTTGTATTTAGTGGTCCTGTACAGCAGTAAAGGGCATGGTACGGAGCGAGTTATATTAGTATGAAAAGGTGATTACTAGTGAAAAAATTCCATATTATTTTAATATTTTGTTGTATGAGCATTTTAACAGGGTGTCTGTATCCAAAAGAAAATATGAAACAAAATGCTGTTCCTTATGAAGATCAGCTACAAGTCGTTCAAAAAGCTGTTGCGACATTTAAGGAGCAAAATGACGGGATATTGCCAATTAAGACGCGGGATATGAATACGCCTATTTATCAAAAATACCCAATCGATTTTCAAAAGATTTCTCCGCGTTACATACAAGAAGCACCAGGGAATGCCTATGAAAGCGGGGGAGTATATCAATACGTATTAATAGACGTTGAAACAAACCCAACAGTAAAATTAATTGATGTGAGGATGGCTGAACAAATTCAGCAATTATCATTAAAGCTGAGGATGTATCGAGATGAACATCAATATCCACCTTTTAAAAAGGTAATTTCAGATGGTGTGTATGAATTAGATTTCAAAAAACTTGGATATAAAGATGTACCGCAAGTGACAAGTCCATATTCTGGTAAAGGCCTTCCTTTTGTAATTAATGAGAAGGGAGAAATTTATGTTGATTATAGAATCGACTTATATGAAGCGTTGAAAAAAAATGAAGGGCAATTTAAGGAGGGGGAAGATATTCGAAATATACTTTCGAAAGATTCTCCGTTTGTACCTGCGTATTCTTTACCGTATACGGTAAAGAGTGGAGAACCAATTTTTTTAAAATCATAAGTCATGAACCTTTCTTTTAGTGAATAAGTTCTAGAAGAAAGGTTTTTTATGTTACACAACTTGCGATGCAAACAAAAGGTATTTTTTTAATAGTCATATGAAATTGGACAAAATTATATGATATATTGTCCGAACTTCTAGAATACCATTATATTATATCAGATATTATAGGCAACGTTAGAGAAGGTATTAGTTGACTATAAACGTGGAATTATTCCCAAAAATATTGAGGGAGGGAATCACTTGGAAAAGGTAGATATTTTTAAAGATATTGCGGAACGCACAGGCGGTGATATTTATTTTGGAGTTGTAGGAGCTGTTCGAACAGGGAAATCAACATTCATTAAAAAATTTATGGAACTTGTAGTTATTCCTAATATTGAAAATGAGTCTGACCGTCAAAGAGCGCAGGATGAACTACCTCAAAGTGCTGCTGGCCGTACAATTATGACGACGGAACCGAAATTTGTTCCAAACCAAGCGGTTTCTATCGAAGTAGATGAAGGTCTTGAAGTGAATATTCGATTAGTAGATTGCGTCGGATATACTGTTCCAGGAGCAAAAGGTTATGAAGATGAGAATGGCCCGCGCATGATTAATACTCCTTGGTATGAAGAACCTATTCCATTCCATGAAGCTGCAGAAATCGGAACACGTAAAGTAATTCAAGAACATTCAACAATTGGTGTTGTAATTACAACAGATGGAACGATTGGTGAAATTCCAAGAAGAGATTATATAGAGGCAGAAGAACGCGTCGTAAATGAGCTAAAAGAAGTCGGAAAACCTTTCATTATGATCATTAACACTGTACAGCCGTATCATCCAGATACAGAGCAATTGCGCCAAAGCTTATCTGAAGAATATGATATCCCAGTCATTGCGATGAGTGTTGAAAGTTTAAGAGAAACAGATGTATACAATGTACTTCGAGAGGCGTTATTCGAGTTCCCTGTTTTAGAAGTGAATGTGAACCTTCCGAGCTGGGTAATGGTGCTAAATGAAGGGCATTGGTTACGCCAAAGTTATCAAGAAGCCGTTCAAGAGACTGTGAAGGATATAAAACGTCTTCGTGATGTAGACCGTGTCGTATGGCAGTTTAGTCAGTATGAATTTATTGATCGAGCGAGCCTAGCTGGCATTGATATGGGGCAAGGCGTAGCAGAGATTGATTTATATGCACCAGATGAATTATATGATCAAATTTTAAAAGAAGTAGTAGGAGTAGAAATTCGAGGGAAAGATCATTTATTGAAGCTTATGCTCGATTTATCTCATGCGAAAATAGAATACGATCAAGTGGCGGATGCTCTGCGTATGGTCAAACAAACAGGATATGGTGTAGCGGCGCCTGCGTTAGCTGACATGAGTTTAGATGAACCAGAAATTATTCGTCACGGTTCAAGATTTGGTGTGAAATTAAAAGCTGTAGCTCCATCTATTCATATGATTAAAGTAGATGTGGAGTCTACGTTTGAGCCAATCATTGGTACGGAAAAACAAAGTGAAGAACTAGTTCGTTACTTAATGCAAGATTTTGAAGATGATCCATTATCAATTTGGAATTCTGATATATTTGGACGTTCACTGAGTTCTATTGTTCGGGAAGGCATTCAAGCGAAACTATCTTTAATGCCAGAAAATGCGAGATATAAATTAAAAGAAACGCTAGAAAGAATTATTAATGAAGGATCTGGCGGATTAATTGCGATTATATTATAAGAAAAAATCCCTCTCATCGTAGAGGGATTTTTTAATTTTCGCATATAGAATAGGAAAATAAACAGCTATTATCTAATATATTGTTGTAAATTGTCAAGTTTCATCAGATTTTCACATTTTAAGAGTAACAATTTCCTTAAAAATATTGAATTATAAAGGAGAATCGTATAATATAGGCGTTGATAATGATTTATCTACATCTTTGTAGTATAGAATTTGCAAAAATTGCCTACAAATGAAAGTAAGACTCATTTTATGATCATTATACAGTCTTATCTTTGGGAGGAGGTGAATGGCATGAACAAGACAGATTTAATCAATGCTGTTGCAGAAGCAAGTTCCCTTTCTAAAAAGGACGCAACAAAAGCAGTAGACGCTGTTTTTGATTCTATCTTAGAAGCTTTAAAACAAGGTGATAAAGTACAACTGATCGGATTCGGTAACTTCGAAGTTCGTGAGCGTGCGGCTCGTAAAGGTCGTAACCCACAAACAGGTGAGGAGATTGAAATCGCTGCAAGTAAAGTACCTGCATTCAAACCTGGTAAAGCGTTAAAAGATGCGGTTAAATAATCCTTACATATTAACAGGGAAGAAGAGTTTCCTTTTTGGAAACTCTTCTTTTTGCTTTTAAAAACATAAATATGCTAGAATGTGTTCGTATCACTTTTAGGTTTTCGGGAGGGCTAGCGGATGGCAAAAGTTAATTTAGAACAAATTGAACATGCAGTACGCCTTATTTTAGAGGCAATTGGAGATGATCCTAATCGAGAGGGAGTACTTGATACACCAAAGCGTGTTGCAAAAATGTACGCAGAAGTGTTCTCAGGTATGCATGAAGATCCGAAAGAACATTTACACAAAGTGTTCGGAGAAGATCATGAGGAGCTTGTACTAGTAAAAGATATACCGTTTTATTCGATGTGTGAGCATCATTTAGTTCCATTCTATGGAGTTGCTCACGTTGCATATATTCCGCAAGGCGGAAAAGTGACAGGGTTAAGTAAATTAGCTCGTACTGTAGATACAATTGCACGTCGTCCACAACTGCAAGAACGTATTACATCAACGGTAGCGAACTCTATTATGGAAGTACTAGAGCCGCATGGTGTAATGGTAGTAGTAGAAGCGGAACATATGTGTATGACGATGCGCGGTGTGAAAAAGCCAGGTGCAAAAACAGTAACAACAGCAGTACGTGGTGTGCTAGAAAATGATGCTGCAGCACGTAGTGAAATTTTATCTTTTATTAAAACGAAGTAAAGAAAAGTGGGAAACTGCTTTTCTTTTTTTTTTTTGTAAATAAATGATATAGTTTTAGCGAGGCAGAGTGAGAATAGAAAGATTACTTAAAAGAATAGAAGATGTTATGTAGTTCGGTAGAAGTTTGGAAAGAGTAGCCAAGTTTTGGTTATAGAAAATAGAGTGTATGTGTTATAATAAGTTTTATGAATTAGAAAACAAGGGTGATTTTTGTGTGTGACATCTACGGAGGGTATGCGGGTATAAGAGAGAAATTGATGGTGAAATTACGCCATCCTTATTTTATAAACTATATTGAAGAACCATTTATTGACGAAGAGAAAATCGCATTGTTATATGGTGCTTTAAAAGGTGCAAATTTACATATAGAACAAATTGAGCATTATGTAGTGACGATTATGCTTGTGCAAATTGCGCTTGATACACATGAAAGAGTATCAAATAAAGCAGGGGAAGAAGCGAATGAATCGCATAAGCGTCGCCAGTTAACAGTGCTTGCTGGTGATTACTATAGCGGGTTATATTATTACTTATTGTCTATGAATCGTGATATTGTTTTAATTCGTGCGCTTGCTGAAGGAATTAAAGAAATTAATGAACACAAAATAATGTTATATCAAAAAGCGCATAAAACGGTGGATGACATAATGGAGAGTGTAGTAATGATTGAGTCTGCACTGTTGCAAAAAACATGTGATCATTTTCATTTAGCGCATTGGAAGCCGTTTATAACATATGTACTAGGGAAAAATCGTCTCCAAAAAGAATGTGAACTACATGTTAATAAACAACATTCACCTGTTTTTCAAGCTGTTCAAGGGATTGTGAACGATAAAGCAGATGCAGAAACAGTTATGAATGGATGGATGATGAAACTTAGGAAGAAAGAAAATCAATTTTTAGAAAATCACACAGATATAAGCGAAATAAACTCTGTGTTAAGAGATACATCGAAGACATAAGCAATTTTACATTGGAAGAAGGTACGAGCATGCAACAATCAAAAGAAGAAAGAGTACATGATGTATTTGAGAAAATCTCTGATAAATACGATGTGATGAATTCTGTAATTAGTTTTCAAAGACATAAAGCGTGGCGCAAAGAGACGATGCGCATTATGGATGTAAAACCAGGTAGTAAAGCGCTTGATGTATGTTGCGGAACAGCGGACTGGACAATTGCGCTAGCTGGAGCAGTGGGTGAACAGGGCAAGGTTGTTGGTTTAGACTTCAGCGAAAATATGTTATCTGTTGGTAAGCAAAAGGTAGAGGCGTTACAATTAAAACAAGTAGAACTTCTGCACGGGAATGCAATGGAACTTCCATTTGAAGATAACACGTTTGATTATGTAACGATTGGATTTGGTTTACGTAATGTACCGGATTATATGCACGTATTAAAAGAAATGACGCGTGTAGTAAAACCAGGTGGAAAAGTAATTTGTTTAGAAACATCTCAACCAACAATGATTGGTTTTCGACAAGGTTATATTTTATACTTTAAATATATCATGCCGTTATTTGGAAAGTTATTTGCGAAAAGTTATAAAGAATATTCATGGCTACAAGAATCTGCTAGTACATTCCCAGGTATGAAAGAATTGGCTAATATGTTCGAAAAAGCTGGACTTGAACGTGTGCAAGTGAAGCCATTTACTTTTGGGGTAGCAGCGATGCATTTAGGCATGAAACCAGAATCAAAATAGAAAAAAGAAGTTTTAGGTTAAGGTGAACAATATGAAGTTACAACTTATGTACTCTTTTTTACGATCGGATATTAATGTGATAGAAAAAGAATTAAAAAAGACAGTTGCTTCTGAACAGCCATTAGTAGAAGAGGCGGCATTACAACTTATTGAAGCTGGTGGGAAGCGAATTCGTCCTGTATTTGTGTTGCTTGCGGGGAAATTTGGAGATTATAAGTTAGATGCAATTAAGCATGTAGCTGTTGCGTTAGAACTTATTCATATGGCTTCTCTTGTTCACGATGATGTTATTGATGCTGCGTTTTTACGACGTGGTAGTGCAACTGTGAATGCGAAATGGGGAGATCGTATTGCAATGTATACAGGGGACTATTTATTCGCTAAGTCTCTTGAATGTATAACGAATATTGAAATTCCAGAGGCGCATCAGGCGCTATCGCATACCATTTTAGAAGTTTGTAAAGGTGAAATCGAACAAATTAAAGATAAGTATAACTATGACCAAAATTTAAGAACATATTTAAGAAGAATAAAGCGAAAAACCGCTTTATTAATTGCTGCAAGTTGCCAACTAGGAGCGATTGCTGCTGGCGCTAATCGTGATACGGTAAGCCGTCTGTTTTGGTATGGCTATTTCGTAGGGATGTCGTATCAAATTATTGATGACATTTTAGACTTCGTTTCTACAGAAGAGAAACTTGGAAAACCTGCTGGGGGCGATTTATTGCAAGGAAACATTACGCTTCCTGCCTTATATGCTATGGAAGATCCAATCCTTTGTAAGAAAATCAGATCTGTACATGAAAATACAACAGCGGACGAAATGAAAGAAATTATTGAAGCTGTAAAGAATAGTGCTGCTATTGATAAAGCATTTGCGTTTAGTGAACGTTATTTACATAAAGCATTAGAAATGATAAAACCACTCCCACGTGGACAAGCAAAGTATGCATTACAAAATGTAGCAAAGTATATTGGAAAACGAAAATTTTAGTGTTTTTTCTAAAAAATAAAATAATCTCTCTATTTCAAAACTATTGCACAATTGTGATAAGGGTGTTAATATGTGTGTGGGGATATACAATTACATACATAATTCAGAAGTGGAGAGATTTTTTATGGAAAAAACATTTCTAATGGTTAAACCAGACGGTGTACAACGTGCCTTCATTGGGGAAATTGTAGCTCGTTTTGAGAAGAAGGGCTTTCAATTAGTTGGTGCAAAATTAATGCAAGTCACTCCAGAAATCGCTGGACAACACTATGCTGAGCACACAGAAAAACCTTTCTTTGGTGAATTAGTAGACTTTATTACATCTGGTCCTGTATTCGCAATGGTATGGCAAGGTGAAGGTGTAGTAGATACAGCTCGTAACATGATGGGTAAAACAAGACCACATGAAGCAGCTCCTGGAACAATTCGTGGAGATTTCGGTGTAACTGTTGCCAAAAATATTATCCATGGTTCTGATTCGTTAGAAAGTGCAGAGCGCGAGATTGGTATTTTCTTTAAGGAAGAAGAATTAGTTGACTACTCAAAATTAATGAATGAATGGATTTACTAATTATTTTGAAATAATTTGTAAACGCTTTAATCACTGTGATAATAGTAGAAAGTGCAAGGAGAATAGGGGTATTCTTCTTGCACTTTTTTTATTTCTATTAGTTACGAAGTTAGAGCTGTTATGATATATTGATATGTAAAGTAAAGGCCTATCGGAGAATAAGCGAATGGCTGATGTATGAATAACTCTTTCATATTTTTAGAGTAATGAAAGATAAAATTATTGCTTAATATAGCGAGATAAATACATATACGAAAAGAGGAATAACGTATGCGATATATTACAGCTGGTGAATCTCATGGTCCACAACTTACAACGATTATAGAAGGTGTTCCAGCCGGACTACCATTAGTAGCGGATGATATAAATGAAGAGTTAGCTAGAAGGCAAAAGGGATATGGGCGTGGTAGACGCATGCAAATTGAAACAGATCAAGTGCAAATTGTAAGTGGTGTTAGACATGGAGAGACATTAGGTTCTCCAATTGCACTTGTTGTTGAAAACCGTGATTTTGCACATTGGACAAAAATTATGGGTGCAGAGCCGTTAACGGAACAAGAAGAAAAAGAAATGAAAAGGAAAGTAACAAAACCAAGACCTGGACATGCTGATTTAAATGGTGCGATTAAATATGGTCATAGAGATATGAGAAATGTACTGGAACGCTCTTCGGCACGCGAAACGACAGTACGTGTTGCTGCTGGTGCGGTTGCAAAAAAAGTGTTAGCGGAACTTGGTATTGCAGTAGCAGGCCATGTAATTGAAATTGGCGGTGTACAGGCTAAAGAGACTACGTATCGTTCAATTGAAGAATTAAAAAGTATTACAGAAGCATCACCTGTACGCTGTTTAGATGAAGAAGCTGGTAATCAAATGATAAAAGCAATTGATGATGCGAAATCAAATGGTGATTCAATCGGTGGCATCGTGGAAGTAATTGTGGAAGGAATGCCGATTGGAGTAGGCAGCTATGTGCATTATGATCGAAAACTAGATGCAAAATTAGCAGCCGCAATAATGAGCATTAATGCCTTTAAAGGGGTCGAGATTGGAATTGGTTTTGAAGCAGCACATAGACCGGGTAGCGAAGTTCATGATGAAATTTTGTGGGATGAAGAGCATGGATATACAAGAAGAACAAATAACGCGGGTGGTTTAGAAGGCGGTATGACGACTGGAATGCCAATTGTTGTGCGCGGAGTGATGAAACCGATACCTACACTATATAAACCTCTTCAAAGTGTCGATATTGATACGAAAGAGCCTTTTACAGCAAGTATTGAACGTTCAGATAGTTGTGCTGTTCCAGCAGCTAGTGTCGTTGCGGAAGCGGTTGTAGCTTGGGAATTAGCGACAGCTTTAATAGAACAATTTGGATTAGATCGTATGGACCTTATTCGTGAAAATATTGAGAAACATAATGAATATGCGAGGGGATTTTAATGGGAAACATACATATTCAAACGAAATCAAAAGAATATGATGTATATGTAGGAAAAGAATCGTTGTCACATTTGACAACAATCGTTCAAAACATGCAGCCATCTGTATCAAACATTATGATTATTTCAGATGAGGCTGTTGCACCTTTACATTTACAGACAGTTGTAGATGCGTTGCAAATAGATCAAAAAGTATTTTCATTCGTTGTACCGAGTGGTGAAAAAGAGAAGTCCTTTGAAAATTTCTATGCGGCTCATACGTCAGCTCTTGAAAATAAATTAGATAGAAATTCTTTAATTATCGCACTTGGAGGCGGGATGATTGGAGACTTAGCTGGTTTTGTTGCTGCGTCATTTATGCGTGGAATTCGCTTTGTTCAAGTTCCGACGACTTTATTAGCTCACGATAGCGCGGTAGGTGGGAAAGTAGCAATCAATCATCCGTTAGGTAAAAATATGATAGGTGCATTTCATCAACCGGAAGCAGTTGTATATCATACGCCGTTTTTACAGTCTCTTCCTGAAAAAGAGTGGCGCTCGGGTTATGCAGAAGTGATAAAACATGCTCTAATTGGTGATGTAAAGCTATATCATTGGCTAAAAGAAGAAGTGCAAACATTAGCAGATCTTCGTGATGAGAAATTAATCCACATATTAACGAAGGCAATTCCTGTAAAGGCAAACATTGTAGCGCAAGATGAAACAGAAAAAGGTGTACGTGCTCATTTGAACTTTGGACATACGTTAGGCCATGCTCTAGAAAAAGAACTAGGATATGGAAATATTACTCACGGTGACGGAGTAGCGGTTGGAATGTTATTTGCTATATTCTTAAGTGAGCAGGTGTATAAGGTTAATCTTGCTTATGAAGAGATGAAGCAGTGGTTCTTGAAGTACGGCTATCCAAAAATGCCAAGTGATTTAAGTGTAGAACGCCTCGTCGGGTTGATGAAACAAGATAAGAAAGCGAATGCAGGAACAATTCATATGGTACTTATGCAGGAATATAGGGTAGTGAATGTCGTATCTATTCCTGATGAGACTGTTCATATTGCGTTAGAGGCATTTCAAAAGGATATGGGTATAAGAAGTAGATAACAGCTATGGAGAGCCTATTTAGAAGTATTTTCGTAATAGTGACAGTTATGATAAACGATTATAGTAAGGGAGTATAACCGTATTGTAATCGAATTGAATAAAATGACTGGGGGAAGAAAAATGAGAGTGAAAGAGCAATTGTTAACTTTGAGAGCATATGTGCCTGGGAAAAATATTGAAGAAGTAAAAAGGGAATATGGGTTATCAAAAATTGTGAAATTAGCATCGAACGAAAATCCATTCGGGTGCTCAGCACGCGTAACAGAAGCATTAACTTCTGTAGCGAGTCAATACGCTCTTTATCCAGATGGACATGCCTTTGAACTTCGGACACAAGTAGCAAAACATTTAGGTGTTAAAACGGAACAACTGTTATTTGGTAGTGGATTAGATGAAGTTATTCAAATGATTAGTCGTGCGTTACTACACGAAGGAACAAATGTTATAATGGCGAATCCAACATTCTCACAATACCATCACCATGCTGTTATTGAAGGAGCAGAAGTTCGTGAAGTACCACTTAAAGATGGCGTTCACGATTTAGATGCGATGTTACAGCAAGTAGATGATCAAACGAAGATTGTATGGATTTGTAACCCGAATAATCCGACAGGTACATATGTAGAAAAACAAAAATTACTTTCATTTTTAGAATCAGTTCCTAAGTCAGCGCTTGTTATTATGGACGAAGCATATTATGAATATGCGGGAGCAGAAGACTATCCGCAAACATTACCACTTCTTGAAAAGTATGAAAATCTTATGGTATTGCGTACGTTTTCAAAAGCATATGGTCTAGCTGCTTTCCGTATCGGATATGCAGTTGGTAATACGGAGTTAATCGGGCAGCTAGAAGTAGCGAGGTTACCGTTTAATACATCGACTGTAGCGCAATCTGTAGCACTTGCTGCATTAGAAGATCAAGCATTTTTACAAGAATGTGTGAAAAAGAATGAAGAAGGATTACATCAATATTACGCATTTTGTAAGGAATATAACGTATTCTATTATCCATCTCAAACAAATTTCATTTTCTTAAAACTCGGTATTCCTGGTAATGAAGCTTTTGAACGATTAATGAAAAAAGGATATATTGTTCGTTCTGGTGCTGCATTTGGTATCGATGATGGCATTCGTATTACTGTCGGTTTGAAAGAAGAAAATGATGAAATTATAGAGTTACTGAAAGAACTTGTAAATGAGCAAGTACAGAAAGAGGAAACATATTCTTAAGAGATTGTGAAGGCTCCTATTAGAGGAGTCTTTTTTATCGCATTAAAAAAGTTGAAGTTTAGTAATTAAGTTGTTCTGTAAATCAAGATTGGTATGGCTCGATAATTAGTGGGAGAAGTTATTTGCACGGTCATAAAAGAAAGCGGTACAATAGAAGAAGATAAGAAGGTATCGGTATCATATCCGAACCTTTGAACAATTAACTACTCTGTAAGAAGAAGCATGCTCATTCTAAAGGTTGCGTTCTAACAATGAGTTGCTTATGATAAAGTGAAACTTTAATCAATGGGGGGATGTTTATCCCCCGCTGATTATTAGCCCACACCAATCGGGCTTTTACGGGCAGTTGCCCCCAAAACTAACTTCTTTGTCCTAGCTGAATTTTGAGGTGGGGTCTTACTGCCCGTTAATAGCAGGGTAAATGAACAGAAAAGAATATTTTTTAGAATTAAAGGAGACGTTTATGCAAAAGTTTGAACAAGCTGTTTCATATATTGAAAATGGTGAAGCGGAAAAAGGATTACAATTATTAAAAGAACAATTAAAAATTGCGAATGATGAAGAGAAGTATGATATCGCTCGCTATTATCATACACTTGGATTTACGGATGAAGCGTTAGCTATTACAGAAGATTTGCGTTTATTGTATCCAGAAGAAAGTGAATTCACTGTATTTTTAGCAGAATTATATATTGATCTAGACAAAGAAGATGAAGCAATTGAAGTGCTTCATGATATTCCAGAAAATGATGATTTATATGTTCAATCATTATTACTAGTTGCGGATTTATTCCAAATGCAAGGTTTTGATGATGTAGCAGAACAAAAACTATTAAAGGCGAAAGAAATGATGCCTGACGAGCATGTCATTACGTTTGGATTAGCAGAGTTATATAGTAGTAAAGGTGAAGAACAAAAGGCAATTACTTATTATGAGTCGCTATTAGCGGAGCATAAAGTAATGGGTGGTGTTGTCATTGCACTGCGCCTTGGAGAAACGTTAAGTGCCATTGGAAATTGGGAAGAGGCGATTTCTTACTACGAAGCAGGTTTAGAGGAACAAAAAGATATTCACTCATTATTTGGATATGCATTCACGTTATACCAAGGTGAAGAATACCAAAGAGCAATTGGTGCTTGGCAAGAACTGAAAGAATTAGATCCTGAGTATGCATCTCTTTACATGTATTTAGCGAAAAGCTATGAAAAAGAAGGAATGCTTCAAGAAAGCTATGAAACACTTCATGAAGGAATTAAAGTAGATGAACTTTCTGTACCATTCTATGTAGAATTAGCGAACATTGCAGCGAAATTAGGGAAAATAGCGGAAGCAGAGGAAGTGCTTCAAAAAGCGCTTGAGTTAGATCCAGGACATTTAGGTGCAACATTAAAATATGCATATATATTAAAGGAACAAGAAAAGTATGAAGAGCTAATTGCCGTTGTAGAGCGTGCTATCGATAGCGGAGAACCAGATACACAACTACTTTGGGATCTTGCGTTTGCAAAAAAACAATTAGAAATGTATTCTGATGCATTAAAACACTATGAAAGTGCATATACTTCTTTTAAGAATCATCCAGACTTCTTGGAAGAGTACGGTTATTTCTTATTGGAAGAAGGTATGCGAAAAGAGGCGAAAGAAGTATTTACTCAGTTAATACAACTAGACCCGACACAAATTCATATTGAAGAATTGTTATATAATTTAGAGGATTTTTCATAAGTTGGAAGGAAACTGAATACCGCTTCTTGAATCTAAAAAGAAAAGAGAAAGACAGAGGAGGGACTTAATTGCTATGAATACCCCTGTTTCTGTAAACGAGAAGAAGGATTTTGTAAAATGGTTTTTGAATAATTACCAACTGAAACAGCGTGAATGTGTATGGATTTTGAATTATTTAATGAGTCACGACCAATTGATGCATAAAGTCCACTTCGTAGAGCATGCAAAATATTGTCCGCGTGGCTTAGTAATGTCCGCGAATTGTGTAAAAGACACACCGTTTCACTTTTTTAAACAAAATGTTATGACAACAGATGCTGAAAAATCGTTTCATGATATTCGTTTAAATCGAGATGAGGATATTTATATTCAACTCAATTTTAAATCATCGTTTCAAAATGCCAATTACGTAGCTGTATTAGAAGAAAACCCATATTTACCAAAGCACATTGAAGTAAATGAAAAAGATCGTTTACTTGCAGAAAGGTTTTTAGAAGAAAGTGTATTTTCTTTTAGAAGAGAACGTCTTTTGAAACAAATTGATGAAGCGCTGGATAAGCAAGATAAGGAAGCGTTTCATAGGTTAACAGCGGAGTTAAAGATGTTATAGAATTCATTTGGATTCATAAAATTTTACAAATTTCAGACTTTTTCAAGAAAAACTACCTTAATATAGGTAGTTTTTCTTTTTTTACCTCTTTTAGTATGGTTTAATATATATAAAGTGAAAGTTCTGTCATTTATAGACGGGGGAGGGAAGACATTTGAAATGGATTGTAAAAGATGTGGAACAGTTTGAGCAAGCAAGAGAATATGTAGATACGGGTGTTATACCACTTTTATCAATTTCAGCAGCGAAAGAAATGAAAATGGTAGTAGAACAAGGGGAATTTATCGAATTGTTGAGTATGGAGCTAGAAAGAGAATATAAAGGAAGAGTGCTTTTATTACCTGCATTTACGTATCTAGTAGAAAGTCAAAAAAACGAAAAAGGTCGTTTGCAAGAATGGACAAATCATTTGAAAAAGCAAGGTTTTAAGCATATTGCTTATGTTACAAGTGATTTTTCATGGAAAGAAGATATGCAAGAATTGCAGGGAGATTTATTTTGGTTTCCTTCATTAGCGTTAGAACAATTTAGTGATCAAGCGAAAAGAGAAGTGATTCATGCACATATAAAAAATATAATGGTAATGTTAGAAGAAAAATGGGGAAAATAATAATAAACAGAAAGTTCTTATTATTATGAGTAGTATGATATTGACCTGTGCATGAGCGTATTATATCATGATAGTGTCCTAGTTTTTATTTTTTATATAATTTATCACGAGGGGACAATTTCTGATAGAGGGGGGAAATTTTCGTGAGCGAGAAAGAACATCGTGTGTCAAGAAGACAGTTTTTAAATTACACCCTTACAGGGGTAGGAGGCTTTATGGCAGCGGGTATTTTAATGCCGATGACGCGATTTGCGCTTGATCCGGTGTTAAGAAAAGAAGCGGGAACGGATATGGTTGCTGTTGCACAAGTAAAGGATATTACAACAGAGCCGAAACGTTTCGACTTTAAGGTGAAGCAGGTTGATGGTTGGTACAAGTCCGAAGAGCCAAAATCAGCTTGGGTTCATAAAGATGAAAGCGGAGACATTGTTGCATTCTCTCCAGTATGTAAACATTTAGGATGTACAGTGAACTGGAATTCGGACAAAGCACATCCGAATCAATTCTTTTGTCCATGTCACGGGGGCCGTTACACAAAAGACGGGATAAACATTAAAGGCACGCCGCCCCTTGCTCCACTTGATGTATACGAATCTAAAGTGAAAGATGGAACGCTGTACTTAGGAAAAGCGAAGCCAAGAGGGGGTGCAAAGTAGATGCTAAATAAAATTTATGATTGGGTAGATGAAAGGTTAGATATTACACCAATATGGCGTGATATCGCTGATCATGAAGTACCTGAACATGTAAACCCGGCACATCACTTTTCTGCATTCGTTTATTGCTTTGGCGGACTTACCTTTTTCGTTACTGTAATTCAAATTTTATCTGGAATGTTTTTGACGATGTATTATGTGCCTGATATTAAAAATGCTTGGGAATCGGTTTATTATTTGCAAAATGAAGTTGCATATGGGCAAATTGTTCGTGGTATGCACCACTGGGGTGCTAGTCTCGTCATTGTAATGATGTTTTTACATACACTTAGAGTTTTCTTCCAGGGTGCGTATAAAAAGCCTCGTGAGCTAAACTGGATTGTTGGTGTTCTTATTTTCTTTGTTATGTTAGGTCTTGGTTTTACCGGATATTTATTACCGTGGGATATGAAAGCGTTATTTGCTACGAAAGTAGGGATTCAAATTGCAGAGCAAACGCCGCTCATTGGTCCTTACATTAAAACATTACTCGCTGGTCATTCCGAAATTGTTGGCGCTCAAACATTAACTCGCTTCTTTGCTATTCACGTCTTCTTCTTACCAGCAGCACTTCTAGGTTTAATGGCCTTCCACTTCATCATGATTCGCAAACAAGGTATTTCCGGTCCACTATAAGAGATTGCTAAATTAAAGGGGAAAGAACTAAAGGAGGGAGATTATGCATCGCGGCAAAGGGATGAAGTTTGTAGGAGATTCTCGGGTACCAGTAGCTCGGAAACCAAATATTCCAAAAGACTATTCGGAATACCCAGGGAAAACAGAAGCATTTTGGCCGAACTTCTTGTTAAAAGAATGGATGGTTGGTGCAGTTTTTTTAATCGGTTATTTATGTTTAACAGTGGCGCATCCGTCACCGCTTGAAAGAATGGCGGATCCAACTGATGCTGGGTATATACCACTTCCAGATTGGTATTTCTTATTCTTGTATCAGTTATTAAAGTATTCTTATGCTTCTGGCTCATTTACTGTAATTGGAGCGTTCATTATGCCAGGGATTGCGTTTGGCGCATTACTGTTAGCTCCATTTCTTGATCGAGGCCCAGAAAGACGCCCATTGAAGCGTCCTGTAGCAACGGGATTTATGCTTTTAGCAGTTGCATCGATTATCTTTTTAACTTGGGAATCTGTAGCACACCACGACTGGGAAGCTGCAAAAAAACAAGGAGCAATTGTAAAAACAGCACCAGTTGATAAAAATGATGACGGTTATAAATTAATGCAAAAAAATACTTGTTTAACATGTCACGGTGACAATTTACAGGGCGGCGCAGCAGCACCAGCACTGCAAAATTTAACTTTGAAGCCAGAAGAAATTGCTAAAATTGCGAAAGAGGGAAAAGGTTCCATGCCTAAAGGTGTATTTAAAGGTACAGATGAGGAACTGAAGAAGCTTTCGGAATTCGTTGCAAAGTATAATAAAAAATAATAAAAAGCTGACTACAAAATTTGTAGTCAGCTTTTTATTTTGATGATAGAAAGTTTACTATATAATAGAGTAGAGTTTGATGAAAGAATGAAAGGTGTTGGACATACAGCTTGGTTTACTTGTATGCAATGTTAAGGCAACGCTCCGTATTATTATTTTTATTAGTTGTTAACATATTAGGTACAATATACGGATTCATATGGTATGGAAATCAATTAAAAGAAACTTTACCTATATTTTGGCCGTTTGTACCCGATAGTCCTATGGCAAGTCTTTTTTTTGTCTTTGTTTTAATCGCTTTTTTAATAAAGAGAAATTGGGGATTAATAGAGGCGCTAGCGATTGTTACTTTAATAAAATATGGTATATGGGCTGTTGTTGTAAATGGGGTTATGATTTATGTAAAAGGTCCTATTGGCCTTATCGGGTATATGTTAATGCTTTCGCATTTTGCGATGGCAGTACAAGCAGTGCTATATGCACCGTTTTACCGTATAAAAAAATGGCATTTTGCGGTAGCCGCTATATGGACATTACATAATGATGCAATTGATTATTTGTTCTGGCAAATGCCGAGATACGGAATTATGCATTTGTTTGTAGGAGAAATTGGTTATTTTACGTTCTGGTTAAGCATTGCTGTGCTTTGTATGACATATTATTATTGCTTACGTGAGAATCGAAAACAGTTTTCTTTATGATAGTTAGAATATGTAGGGGGAGAAAATGAAGAAAAATACGAGTGGTACAAAAATATTGGATCGATTGATTACGATAATTGTTTCATATAGCATAGCATTTTCTATATTTGCACTCGCAACAACGGCGGTTGTATATGGAAAATGGCTATATTATTTTGAAATTGATTTTTTGAACATTCCAGATTTAGCAGCTATGACGAAGGATGATATTAAAAGAAATTATGATGTGCTTATCACATATTTATCGCCATTTTATGACGGAGCATTACATTTGCCAACACTAGATATGTCTACAAATGGCCGTGTTCATTTTGTAGATGTGAAAAACATTTTAGTAAAGATTCAATATGTAATGTATGCGACAATTATAATTGCAATAGTAGGCGGCATGTATTTGTTAAAAAAGAAAAATGAAAAGTTTTTACTGCATGGATCTATTTTAACAATCATTTTTCCAATAGCGTTAATGTTACCGATTGCTATTAATTTTGAAAAGAGTTTTGTGATATTCCATAAGCTTTTATTCAGTAATGATTATTGGGTTTTTGATCCTGAGAAGGATCCGATTATATTAATGTTACCAGAAGAGTTTTTTATGCATGCAGCGTGTGCTATTTTATTATTTATTTTATGTGGTAGCATAATTTGTTATAGCTTGTATAAATATTTCGTAAAAAAGAAAAGGATTTCAAAAGAAAAATTCTCTGTTTAAAGAGAATTTTTTTTGTTTGTAAAATGATAATATATTTTTCGGTCCAGTTCTGTTCTATTCTTGTCCACATTAACATATTTTGTACTAGTAGTTATAGGGGGGACCGTGATGAAGAGAACATTAATTGGACTGATTGCATTTCTAATTATCATGTTTCCGTTACGTATATATGCTGAGGAGTGGAGCGAACTAACAGGGTTGTTAGATGACTCATTACAATTAGTGAAGCGTAATGAAGATGAAAAAGCAGTACAAGTACTGCAACATTTCTCGGAGCAGTTTGTGATAAAGGGGAATGAAAAGAAGCAGGAAGTAACGCCAGATCAAGTTAGAGTTATTTCTTTAGCTTACGACAAGGCGAAACAATCTCTCGCGGAAGAAGATGTAAGGAAACAAGTTAAAATTGATAATGTGTTAGCCCTGCAGCTCGCTGTCGATGCGCAAGTATCGAAATATCAACCACTTTGGATGGAAAGAGAAGGAAAAGTAATGGATGCCTTTTCTCAAATGGAAAAAGCGATGAAAAAAGAAGATACGGGACAGTTTCAACAAACGTTAAACACATTTTTACATGAATTTAATATTATTTATCCAAGCTTAATGATTGCCTTGCCAGAAAATGAAGTGCAGCGTGTAAATGCCCATTTATCTTATTTAGATGAATTTCGTAACGTTATGTTAAAAACAAAAGGTGGGCAAATGCAATTAGGAATCATTAAAGGAGATTTGCAAAAAATATTTCATACAGTAAAAAAAGATGAAATTGCACCTTCTCTCATTTGGTTTATGACAATTACTGGAGGTCTTATTTTATTCACATTAACTTATGTTGGGTGGAGAAAGTATAAAGGAGAGAGAGAAAAAAGAAAAAGTAATGTACATTCTAAGAATAGATAATGTAATAAATAAAGATTCGGATTGTAAGGTTTATTCATTGACAATGGTGGCAGAAGAAAATAGAATGAGAAGTACTATAATTAAAACTTCAATGGAGGTTCATGATGTTTTATTTAATTTACTTCGCGATCATTTTGATCATACCGTTGTATGCACAGTCAAAAGTACGTAGTGCCTATAGCAAGTATTCACAAGTTTATTCAACATCAGGTATGACAGGAGCAGAAGTGGCTCGGAAAATCTTAGATGAAAATGGATTATACAACGTAGCTGTAGAAGAAACACCAGGTCATTTATCAGACCATTATGATCCAACTGCCAAAACAGTTCGATTATCAACAGATAACTATTACGGTCATTCAGTTGCTGGTACAGCAGTTGCAGCACACGAAGTAGGACACGCAATTCAAGATGCAAAAGATTATAACTTTATGCGTATTCGTCATTCGTTAGTGCCAGTTGCGAACTTTGGTTCAAATATTTCTTGGATATTTATTATGATCGGTATTTTTGCATCGATGGCCAACATGATATTTTTAGGTATCATTTTAATGGCAGCAGGTGTTGTGTTCCAACTCGTTACATTACCAGTTGAGTTTGATGCATCAAAGCGTGCGATGCAACAAATTGAAGCGTTAGGAATCGTATCAACAGATGAATATGGCCAAGCTCGTAAAGTATTAAATGCGGCAGCATTAACATATGTAGCAGCTGCAGCCGTAGCGGTATTTGAATTATTACGTCTCGTATTAATTTATACTGGTATGCAGCGTAGCGACGACTAAAGACTATCAATTTTGATAGTCTTTTTTGTTTTGTGGATTGAATTATATAATGTATTGCAAATAGAAATAATAGAAGTAATGCGGAAAGGCGGTGGGGAAATGAAATATCCAGACCATTTAGTAAAACAGGTGAAAGAGCGTAGTGCTCCTTATCAATTAGAAGGTTTTTTAAGTGGACAAGGCCCTGAAAATCCGAAATTTATGTTGTTAGGAGAAGCGCCTGGTGAAACAGAAATTCATAATGGGATTCCGTTTAGCGGGAGAGCCGGAAAACAATTAATGGGTTTTTTAGAACGTATTCACGTTACAAGGGAAGAAGTATATATTACGAGTGCTGTTCGGAGTAGACCTTATAAGTGGCGAGAGAAAAAAGAACGAAATGGTGAAATCATACAAAAAAAGTATAATAGAACGCCAAATCAAGGAGAAATAGTTGCCCATGCATCGTTGTTAGATTATGAATTAGAGAAAATAAATCCGAAGCTTATCGTCACGCTTGGCAATATCGGTCTTCAACGTTTAGCAGGAAAAGATAAAAAGATTACAGATGTGCACGGACAATTATTAAAACAGCCCATTCAAAAATTAAAGGATATGCAAAGTGCAGAATTTACATGGTCAGAGAAAGAATATCATATTTTTCCGACCTTCCATCCTGCTTCCATTTTTTATAATCGGGGCTTATTGGAGCTTATTTATGAGGATTTAGAGAAACTTAAGCAATACGTAATAAAAAACTAGAAAAGCTAAAAAGCTTTTCTAGTTGTGTTTATGTATGTAATGGGTTTTTATTTTCATCCAACGTAAAACCTTCACCAACTACATCATGTACGTCACTTACTGCAACAAATGCATGAGGATCTACAGAAGTAATAATATTTTTTAATTTCACGATTTCATTTTTAGCCACAACGCAATACAATACGTTCCGTTCCACTTTTGTATACGATCCAACAGCTTTTAAAAAGGTCGCTCCGCGCTCCATCTCAGATAAAATTTTAGCAGCAATTTCATCGTTTTTATCGGAGATAATAGTTGCTCCTTTTGCTGCATAGGCTCCTTCTTGCATAAAATCAATGACTTTCGCCCCGATAAAAACAGCAACTAACGTATACATACCCTCGCGATATGATAAATAGGTAAGGATAGAGACGATAATGACGATAGCATCAAACATAAACATCGTTTTCCCCATACTCCAGCCAACATATTTATGAGCGAGTCTCGCAATAATATCTACACCGCCAGTAGTTCCGCCGTATTTAAATATGATCCCAAGACCGATACCAATAAATGCCCCAGCAAATAAAGCTGCGAGTGTCATATCATTTTGTAAGTTTACATGTAAGTTGAGAACTTCGTAACGCTGAAAAATCCATAGAAATAAAGATACGCTAAAGGTGCCGATTAGTGTATATATAAATGTCGCTCTTCCAAGTAACTTCCAACCAATAAAAAATATAGGGATATTTAAAATTAAGTTTGAATAAGAAGGGTCAAACTTAAATAGAAAATACAATAATAGTGTAATACCGGTAAATCCACCTTCTGCAAGGTGATTTTCAATATTGATATTCACAATACCGAAAGAAAAAATAGCGGAACCGATTAAAATAAAAATGATATTTCGAATCTTCAAATTTGATGTCATATAGAAATCCCCCTAATTATGTAAATGGCATTGCTCCGCTGAAACGGTAAAACATAATGATAAGTAATTTCTAGTTGCTAGTGAAAATAGTGAAGGCTATAAAAATCGATTGGTTCTGGTTGATTTTTTGCCAAAAACGCAAAAGAAGTTTCACTTTATTATAATCTTTCCCAAAAAGGGTCGCAAATAGGTGTTTGGCGGGGAATAATATTTGTCAAATCGCGATGAATTGGCTAACATGAAAGAGGAAGGATTAGAGGTGAATTGTATGGAAGCGAAAACGATGAAGGATATGCAGAAAGAAGTTGATGCATATATTGGTCAGTTTAAAGAAGGTTATTTCAGTCCACTTGCAATGATGGCTCGTTTAACGGAAGAAATGGGGGAGCTTGCAAGAGAGGTGAATCATTATTATGGTGAGAAACCGAAGAAAACAACTGAAACAGAACGTAGTATTGAAGAAGAGCTTGGAGATGTATTATTTGTTATGATTTGTATGGCAAATAGTTTAAATATTGATTTAGAAACAGCACATAACATTGTAATGAATAAATTTAATACTCGCGATAAAGATCGCTGGACACGTATTGATGAGGGAGAGAAAGAATAATGAAAGAAATTAAAGTAATTATCGCTGGACCAAGAGGACGTATGGGACATGAAGCAGTTCTTCTTATGGGAAGAACGGAACATTTTAATTTAGTAGCAGCAGTGGATTATAAGCATGGTGGAGAGAAAATCTCTGATTTACCGGGAATGCCAGCGCTAGATGCACCTATTTACGCAGATTTACATACTTGTTTAGAGGAAGTAGAAGCAGATGTGTTGTTAGATTTAACAACGCCAGAAGTTGGGAAACAACACGTTACACTAGCAGTTGAGCGTGGACTTCGTTCTGTTATTGGTACAACTGGATTTACAGAAGAAGAGCTAAAACAATTAACCGAGACTGCGAAAGAAAAAGCAGTAGGAACAATTATCGCTCCAAACTTTGCAATTGGTGCAGTTCTTATGATGAAATTCTCACAAATGGCAGCGAAATACTTCCAAGATGTTGAAGTAATTGAATTGCATCATGATCAAAAACTAGATGCACCATCTGGTACAGCGGTAAAAACAGTAGAATTAATCCGTCGAAATCGTGAATCAAAGCAGCAAGGTCATCCAAATGAAGTAGAGCAACTAGAAGGGGCTCGTGGTGCAAATGTAGACGGCATTCATATTCATAGTGTACGTTTACCAGGACTTATTGCACACCAAGAAGTAATGTTTGGTGGAGACGGACAAATGTTAACAGTTCGTCATGATTCATTCAATCGTGCATCATTTATGTCTGGTGTAAAACTATCAATTGAGACAGTAATGAATCTAGATCATCTTGTGTACGGTTTAGAAAATATTATCGACTAAAGGGGAGACAACGGATGAAAATTGCCTTAATCGCACATGACAAAAAGAAAGACGACATGGTTTCGTTTGCATACGCATATAAACCAATTTTTGAACAACATGAATTATTTGCAACAGGAACGACAGGACTTCGTATTATGGAAGCGACCGGCTTAGTTGTAACAAGATATCAATCTGGTCCTCTTGGCGGCGATCAAGAAATTGGTGCAATGATTGCAAAAAATGATTTAGACATGGTAATTTTCTTCCGCGATCCATTAACAGCACAACCGCATGAACCGGATGTGAATGCATTGCTTCGTTTATGTGATGTATATGCAATTCCACTTGCGACGAATATGGCAAGTGCTGAAATGTTAATGCACGCATTAGAGCGAGGAGATTTAGATTACCGCAAGTTAAGAAAATGAGGGGAACAATTATGAGTGGATTACATATATTAGCGTTTGGTGCCCATGCCGATGATGTTGAAATCGGCATGGCGGGTACCATTGCTAAATATACGAAGCAAGGGTATGAAGTAGGTATTTGTGATTTAACAGAAGCTGATCTTTCTTCTAACGGAACGATAGAGTTAAGAAAAGAAGAAGCGAAGGCGGCAGCTCGTATAATGGGAGTAAAAACGAGACTAAATTTAGCGATGCCAGACCGTGGTTTGTATATGAAAGAAGAGTATATACGTGAAATTGTAAAGGTAATTCGTACATATAAACCAAAACTAGTTTTTGCGCCGTATTATGAAGATCGTCATCCAGATCATGCAAATTGTGCAAAACTTGTGGAAGAAGCTATTTTTTCAGCGGGAATTCGCAAATATATGCCAGAGGTTCCACCACATCGTGTGGAGTCTTTTTATCATTATATGATTAATGGTTTTCATAAACCGAATTTTTGTATAGATATTAGTGAATACGTATCGCAAAAGGTGGAAGCATTAGAAGCGTATGAAAGTCAGTTTTCAACAGGGAGTGATGGTGTGAAAACGCCGTTAACAGAAGGTTACGTTGAAACTGTAGTCGCCCGTGAGAAAATGTTTGGAAAAGAAGTTGGAGTTTTATATGCCGAAGGGTTTATGAGTAAGAAACCGGTTTTATTACATGCTGATTTAATAGGGGGATGTAAATGAAATTAAAAATAGGTATTACATGTTATCCTTCTGTAGGTGGTTCTGGAGTTGTTGGAACAGAATTAGGAAAGCAATTAGCGGAACGCGGGCATGAAATTCATTTTATTACATCGGGTTTACCATTCCGGTTAAATAAAGTGTATCCAAACATTTATTTTCATGAAGTGACGGTAAATCAATACTCTGTATTTCAATATCCACCATACGATTTAGCGTTAGCGAGTAAAATGGCAGAGGTTGCACAAAGAGAAAACCTAGACATTTTACATGTGCATTACGCAATACCACATGCCATTTGTGCTTATTTAGCAAAACAAATGATTGGAGAGCGTATTAAAATTGTTACAACCTTGCATGGAACAGATATTACTGTGTTAGGATCCGACCCTTCGCTAAATAATTTAATTCGTTTTGGTATTGAGCAATCTGATGTTGTGACGGCTGTCTCGCATTCATTAATTAACGAAACGCATGAGCTTGTAAAACCAAATAAAGACATTCAAACGGTATATAACTTTATAGACGAACGTGTATATTTCAAACGTGATATGACCCAATTAAAGAAAGAATACGGTATAAGTGAGAGTGAAAAGATACTCATTCACATTTCAAACTTCCGTAAAGTGAAACGTGTGCAAGATGTTGTGCAGGCATTTGCTAAAATTGTTACAGAAGTAGATGCGAAGTTGCTTCTTGTTGGAGATGGACCAGAATTTTGCACGATTTTACAGTTGGTGAAAAATTTACATATTGAAGATCGCGTCTTATTCTTAGGGAAGCAAGATAATGTTGCAGAACTACTTGCGATGAGTGATTTAATGTTGCTTTTATCAGAGAAGGAGAGTTTTGGTCTTGTTTTATTAGAAGCGATGGCGTGTGGTGTACCTTGTATCGGAACAAGGGTTGGAGGTATTCCAGAAGTCATTCAACATGGTGATACAGGATATTTATGTGAAGTTGGCGATACAACAGGAGTGGCAGATCAAGCCATTCAGCTATTAAAGGATGAAGAACTTCACCGTAATATGGGAGAGCGAGCAAGAGAAAGTGTTTACGAGCAGTTTCGCTCTGAAAAAATCGTCTCACAATATGAAACGATTTACTATGATGTACTAAGGGATGACAAAAATGGAAAGATTTAAAAAAGCTAGTTCTATTATTGAGACTTTAAAGCAACAAGGGCATGAGGCTTACTTTGTCGGTGGAAGCGTAAGAGACCTTATTATCGATAGGCCGATTGGAGATATTGATATTGCGACATCTGCTTTACCAGAAGAAGTGATGGCTATATTTCCAAGACATGTTCCTGTTGGTCTTGAACATGGAACTGTAATTGTCGTAGAAAATGGTGAGCCTTATGAGGTAACCACTTTTCGAACAGAGAGTGAATATGAAGACTTTCGAAGACCTAGTAGTGTTCAATTTGTTCGTTCATTAGAAGAGGATTTAAAACGTCGTGATTTCACAATGAATGCAATTGCAATGACAGAAGAAGGAAAAATGGTTGATTTATTTGCTGGACAGGAAGCGATTCAAAAGAGAGAAATTGTGACAGTGGGAAATGCTGCGGATCGGTTTCAAGAAGATGCCCTGCGAATGATGCGTGGTATTCGGTTCGTAAGTACGTTAGGTTTTTCTTTAGAGACGAAAACGAAGCAAGCAATTGAAACATATGGACATTTGCTGGAACATATAGCAATTGAGAGAATTACAGTGGAGTTTGAAAAACTGTTAACTGGCACATATTGTGTGAAGGCTCTCAAAGAATTAGTAGAAACGAAACTATTTTCTCATCTACCATATTTACAGATGTCAGAAGAGAAATTGTTAAAAGCTACGCAGTATAAATGGGATTCTTTTGAAGCAGACATTGAGGCGTGGGCGTTTTTCTTATATTGTATTGGAGAAGAACATCCAGCTGTCTTTTTACGTCAATGGAAGTTTTCGAATAAAAAAATAAAAGATATCGTCGCAGTTTTATTAACAATCCGTAAGAGAAAGGAGAAGGATTGGGATACAGTTCTTCTTTATAAAACGGGAATTCATATAGCTGAAATGGCAGAAAGAGTATATGAAGCGATGATTGAAAGCTATGATCATACAGCTGTTAACCGGGTACAAACGTTGTTTCAAGCATTGCCAATTAAGAGTCGACAAGAGATGAATGTGACTGGGAATGATTTGTTAAACTGGGCAAATAAAAAGCCAGGTCCGTGGGTTGCTGAAATGATTCAAAAAATTGAAGAAGCAATTGTACAAGGAAACGTAGTAAATGAGAAAGAGTGTATAAGGGAGTGGCTACAAGAATGCAATCTACTATAAGAAAGCAGTTATTGCAAGTTTTTTCGGAAGCGGATGGCGAGTTTGTATCTGGTCAAACGATTAGTGATAAACTTGGTTGCTCAAGAACTGCTGTGTGGAAACATATGGAGGACCTTCGGAATGAGGGATATGAACTTGAAGCTGTGCGTCGATTAGGTTATCGAATTGCAAGTAAGCCAGACAAAGTGACTGCGAATGAAATACAGTTAGGGTTACAAACGAAACATATTGGTAGAACAGTGTATTTTGAAGAGTCCGTTGAATCGACGCAACATATTGCAGCAAAGCTTGCTTATGAAGGTGCAGAAGAAGGAACAATTGTTGTGGCAGAAGAACAAACAGCGGGTAGAGGTCGTTTAAGCAGAAAATGGCATTCACCAAAAGGAACAGGAATTTGGATGAGTATTATTTTACGCCCATCAATCCCGGTTCAACATGCACCACAACTTACTTTGTTAGCCGCTGTTAGCGTTGCGCAAGCAATTGAAAAGTGCACAGGTGTAAACGTAGGAATAAAATGGCCGAATGATATTTTAATTCAAGGGAAAAAGGCTGTAGGAATATTAACAGAAATGCAAGCTGATCCTGATAAAATTAATGCTGTCATTATGGGTATTGGTATTAATGCGAATCAAAAGCAAGAACATTTTGATGAGGAAATTCAGCATATTGCTACTTCTTTAGCGATTGAATCTGGTAAGCCAATTGTTCGTGCGGAGCTTATGCAACAAATCTTTTTACAACTAGAAAAATTATATGAAGAGTATTTACAAAATGGTTTCTCTGTCATTAAAATTCTTTGGGAAAGTTACGCTGTAAGCATCGGGAAAGAAATTAACGCTCGAACGATGAGAGAGACAATTACAGGGATAGCAAAAGGAATTACAGAGGATGGTGTATTGCTCCTAGAAGACCATGAAGGAAAAGTACATCATATTCATTCTGCGGATATCGAAATTAAGTAAAAGAAGTTCCTCTTTTGGAACTTCTTTTTTATTTCCATATTAATAAAATCTTTTAATATTTAAGTTTTATTTTAAAAGATCGTCCAGTTGAGTTTGCTTCTTATTTGACGATTACTTTACCTTCCATTCCTTTGAGGAGATGGTATCGACATATTAATTCATATGTACCGGCACTGTTAGGTTTCACGGTAATGTTTTTTTCTTTTCCTGACTCGACGACGACATCAATACCGAGTTTTTTGATTGTAAAGGTATGCTCACTCTTACCTTTATTTTTCAACAGTAATGTTGTTGATTCGTTAATTGGAATCGTGATGACGTTTGGATTAAAGTAATCATCGTTTAGCTCAACTTCAATCACTTTCGCAGACGCAATAGGTTGTGCCAAGTTGTTAACTGAGGCAAATACATTGAGGGAATTTAAAGTTGTTATTACCACAAGCATCACAAGAAAACCGATGAATCGAAATAACCATTTGTTTATAGACATTCGCAATTCTCCTTTTGTAAGTATATCTCCTCAATTAACCTGCATCATTATTTTATGAGTTATACCATGTATTTAAAAAGTTTATCTTTCTATGATTGAATCGTTCACTTATAAATTTCACATACCGTAATAAGAATAAAAATTATTTTTTCAAAAAAATGTAGTAATTCCTTTTTGGAGTTTGCTATAATTAGTTCGAATGTGGGCAGTATCAGAGCGAACTGCACTATGATTCGAAGCAATACGAAAAATAATAACTTGGATTCTGCCTTGATCCAATAACGGACTGGGACAGAGGGATGAATAATGCCGACTAACACACAACCCTTCTGCCCTTTTATGGCCAGAGGGGTTTTTTATATGATTTCGGCCATCTCCTCTCTCCTGTATAAAGGAGGAGTAGTTTTTGAAAACAAAAACAGATTTTTTGAAAATGAAAGAGCAAGGTGAGCCGATTACAATGCTAACGGCGTATGATTATCCATCTGCTAAGTTAGCAGAAGAAGCGGAAGTTGATATGATTTTAGTTGGAGATTCCCTTGGGATGGTTGTGCTCGGCTATGATTCAACAGTACCTGTAACAGTAGAGGATATGATTCATCATACGAAAGCTGTACGCCGAGGAGCGAAAGAGACGTTTATTGTAACTGATATGCCATTTATGTCGTATCATGTGTCGCCTCAAGATACGATGGTGAATGCACGCCGCATCGTTCAAGAGAGTGGTGCTCATGCACTGAAGGTAGAAGGTGCAGGAGAAGTGATATCAACTATTCATTACTTGACGAGTGCGGGAATTCCTGTCGTGGCACACTTAGGCTTAACTCCTCAATCTGTAGGAGTGTTAGGTGGCTATAAAGTACAAGGAAAAGATGCTGAAAGTGCAAAAAAATTAATAGAAGATGCGAAGAGATGTGAGGAAGCTGGTGCGATAGCACTTGTATTAGAATGTGTGCCAATGCAGCTAGCAGAATTTATTTCGAAGCAACTAACAATTCCAACGATTGGAATTGGAGCAGGACAAAAAGTGGATGGGCAAGTACTCGTTTATCATGATCTTATCTCATATGGCGTAAATCGTGTTCCGAAATTTGTGAAGCAATATACGTCTGTTCAAGAGGAGATTGTGCGAGGGATTTCACAATACGTAACTGAAGTAAAGACAGGTCAATTTCCGGAAGAAAAACATTCATTCACAATGAAAGAGGAAGAATGTTTAGCGTTATACGGAGGAAAACAATAATGAAAATCATAAATACAGTGCAAGAGATGCAGCAAATTACAAACGAACTACGTGCAAGTGGAAAAAGTATTGGTTTTGTCCCAACGATGGGTTATTTACATGAAGGTCATGCGACTTTATTACGTAAGGCAAGAGAAGAAAATGAAATTGTAGTTTTAAGCGTGTTTGTTAATCCGCTACAGTTTGGACCAAATGAAGATTTAGATCGATACCCTCGTGATATTGATAGAGATGAAAATGTAGCAAAAGAAAACGGTGTAGATTATTTATTTTATCCGAGCGTAGAAGAAATGTATCCAGCAGAACAAACGACAACGGTAGAAGTTGTGAAGCGTACCGATGTGTTATGCGGAAAACAAAGACCTGGTCATTTCGCTGGTGTTGCGATTGTACTAATGAAACTATTTAATATTACATTGCCAACACGTGCTTATTTCGGTATGAAAGATGCACAGCAAGTTGCTGTCATTGAAGGATTTGTCGCTGATTTTAATATTCCGGTTACAATCGTACCGGTGGATATTGTAAGGGAAGAAGATGGATTAGCCAAAAGTTCTCGTAACGTGTATTTATCACCAGAAGAGCGTGAAGAGGCTCCTCATTTATACCGCAGTCTATGTATAGCGAAAGAAAGAATTGAGACAGGAGAACGTAATGCAGAAATCATTACAACTCTTGTGAAGGAGTATATTGAGACATATACGAAAGGCACTGTAGATTATGCTGATTTATATGCGTATCCTTCACTACAAGTAGTGGATAAAATTGAAGGACGAATCATTTTAGCAATTGCAGTTAAATTTGACAATGTACGATTAATTGACAATATAACATTAACGGTTAAATAAGGGGGAGCATCTATGTTTCGCACAATGATGAGAGCGAAGCTACATCGCGCAACAGTAACAGAAGCAAATTTAAATTATGTAGGTAGTATTACAATTGATGAAGATTTAATGGATGCAGTAAATATTGTAGAAAACGAAAAAGTCCAAATTGTAAATAATAATAATGGTGCTCGCTTAGAGACATATGTTATTAAAGGAGAACGTGGTAGCGGTGTTGTTTGTTTGAATGGTGCAGCTGCAAGGCTTGTACAGCCAGGAGATAAAGTTATTATTATTTGCTACGGTTTAGTGGCAGAAGAAAATATTCATAAACAAGAGCCGAAAATTGCAGTATTAGACGATGATAATCAAATTATTGAAATGTTAGGTGCTGAAAAAGCGGGTACGATATTATAAGTAAGAAGGCTATCTCTATTATGGAGATAGCCTTTTTTGTGCATCTTTTCATTAAGATGAGATAAAACGTGGTATAGTAACATTATATAATTTTCTGTTTGATAGGTAAGAAATTGAGGTGTTACATATATGAGTAAGCGTTATGTCGTTGTGGATTTAGAGACGACAGGGAACTCCTGGAAGGATGGGAAAGATAAAATTACCCAAATTGCAGCTGTTGTAGTGGAAGATGGAGAGATATTAGAGATTTTTTCATCTTTTATTAATCCGAAGAGAGAGATTCCACCATTTATTACAGAGTTAACAGGGATTGATGAGAGTATGGTTAAGCAAGCCCCGTTATTTGAAGATGTAGCCCCAATGGTTGTTGAGCTATTACAAGGTGCAGCTTTCGTTGCACATAACGTTCACTTTGATTGGAATTTTTTAACGGAAGAATTAAGGCAGGCTGGATATACAGAAATACATTGTCCAAAAGTTGATACAGTTGAGTTGGCGCAAATTCTTTTGCCAACGGCTGATAGTTATAAATTACGTGATTTAGCTAAACAACACGAATTAGAGCATGATCAACCGCATCGTGCGGATAGTGATGCTCTTGCAACAGCGGAATTGTTTTTACAATTTTTAAATGAAATTGAGAAGTTACCCCTTGTCACCTTGCAATCGCTTTATGAATTGAGTGATGTGTTTCAAAGTGATATAGCGGATGTGCTTTCTGAAAATATTTTAAAGAAAATGATGCATGGTAAAAAAGGAGCAGAGGGATATGAAGTGTATCGAAATATTGCCCTTCGAAAACGGAATTATTCTTTAAACTTAAGTGAAACATGTGCATTTAAATTTGATGCTTTCTTGCATAAGACAATTGATAAACTTGAGTCGAATATGCCAAAGTTTGAAAAAAGAGAAAGCCAACAGAGTATGATGAAGGAAATATATACAGCGCTAAGAGATTCTAGGTTTTCACTAATTGAAGCAGGAACAGGAACAGGAAAGACTCTTGCATATTTGCTTCCAAGTATTTATTTTGCAAAGAAAAAAGAAGAACCTGTCATCATAAGTACCCAAACTGTACAACTGCAGCAACAAATACTAGAAAAAGAAATTCCATTATTACAGAAAATAATGCCATTTTCATTTGAAGTAGCTCTTCTGAAAGGAAGAAAGCATTATCTTTGTCTACATAAATTTGAATATGCTTTGCAAGAAGAAGAGAAGAATTATGATATGGCGCTCACGAAGGCAAAAATTTTAGTGTGGTTATTGCAAACGGAAACGGGCGATCGTGATGAATTAAATATTCCTGAGGGCGGAAAGTTACTTTGGAACCGGATTTGTAGTGATGTACATAGTCCGAGTGGGATGCAAAGCAACTGGTTTAGTCGTTGTTTTTATCAACGAGCAAAGAATAGAGCATTATTTGCAGATATCGTTATTACAAATCATGCGTTATTATTTCAAGATTTTTCAAGTGAAGAACCACTGTTTGCTTCATGTGAGCATATTATTTTTGATGAGGCTCATCATATCGAGGAAGCAGCGAGTAGAACATTAGGTGAACAGTTCTCCTGTATGTATTTCCAGCTAGTTTTATCTCGTCTTGGTACGCTAGAAACAGATGATGTACTTTCTAAAGTATATAAAATGATGAAAAAATCAGAGCAAGCCTCCCGTTCTACTTTTCGCATGGTAAGTCATAGTTTGAAGGAATTGAAATTTGATGCGGATGAGCTATTCCAAATGTTACGTGCATTCATCTTTAAACAAACAAAGCAGGAACAAGGGATCAGCAATATGCCACTCATTTATCGATATAACACGGAAGTAGAGAAAGGTAAGTTATGGGATAGTATTACCGAGTTAACAAATCGCTTTGTATATGATGTAAGAAAATTACTCTCTACACTTGAGAAGCAAGTTGATATATTGCAAAGTAAATTAGAATGGGAAATGCATGTTGTTACAGGTGAATTTATGCATTTAATTGAGTTGTTGAGAAAGATGGCGCAATCTTTACAAGTACTCATTTTAGAAAAAAATTCATATGTGACATGGATGGAAACTGAAACGAAGGGAACCATTCATTCAACTGTTTTATATGGGCAACCTGTTCATATTGGTGAAAGATTTGCTGATGAATTTTTAACAGAGAAAAAGAGTGTTATTTTCACATCAGCAACGCTAACAGTAAACGATTCATTTGACTATATAAAAGAAGAGCTAGGCTTACATGATTTTGCTCCAAATACATTACAGGTCCCATCACCATTCCATTTTGAAGAACAGATGAAATTAATGGTTTCAACGGATGTGCCCTTTATTAAGCAAGCAAGTAATGAAGAATATATTGAATCTGTGTCGGCTCATATTGCAAAAATAGCGAAAGCTACAGAAGGTAGAATGCTTGTTTTGTTCACTTCGTATGAAATGTTGAAAGAAGCATATACGAATTTGAAAAATGATGAGGAATTAGAAGGCTATTTATTATTAACGCAAAGTGTGAATAATAAGAGCAGAAGTCGTCTCATTCGTAAGTTTCAAGAGTTCGATAAATCAATTTTATTAGGAACAAGTAGTTTTTGGGAAGGGATAGATATACCTGGAGATGCCCTTAGTTGTCTTGTTATTGTCCGTCTTCCCTTTACGCCTCCTCATCAACCGATGATGGAAGCAAAAGGAGAGTGGTTAAAAAATCAAGGAGAGGACGTATTCGCTAAGTTAGCACTCCCGCAAGCAATACTGCGTTTCAAACAAGGATTTGGTCGTCTTATTAGAACAAGTACAGATACCGGAACGGTGTTTGTACTAGATCGTCGTTTGACAAGCGCTTCCTATGGAAAACGTTTTTTACAATCAATTCCAACTGTTCCGCTTTATGAAGGCCCTCTAGAAGAATTGTTAGAACAATTAAAGGAACGGCCAATTGAATAAAATTGGAAGGAAAAATACGCCTGAAGTGCATGTAAACTTCAGGCGTAAAAAATGTGGGTAGGAGGAATTTTATTTTTCTTACTTCTTGTATACAAAATGTATCGGTTTTCGACTTGAAACCTTTTTTTGCTGTACATGTCCTGCTATAATAGATGGGTGATGAAGCAGGGGTTGTAAAGAATGTACTCTTATTGTAACCGCATTGCGTTCTTCTATAATTAGAAATTTTTGTGTAACGGAGGAGTTTTTTCATGGATAAGAAAATCGAAGTCCTATCAACGACGCGTATTAAATATTCGTCTGACTTGTATAAAATCGTTGATAGTTTGAATCGTACGTTAAAAGAGCAGGACCTCATGTTCGGATTGGCATTAGACGAAAAAGATAAAGAAACAGCTGTATTTACGATTTACAGAACGTAGTGATACAATGAAAAAGTGGATCTTTGCAATCGTTATCGTAATCGTTGCTAGCGGAATATATGGGGCGTATGTTTATAATAAAGCAATGGAAAAGAAAATCCCTAAAGAGGCAAAATCTGTAGAAATTGCAAAAGAAAAAGCAAAGCTTGTAAAAGTAAAATCTGTGGATTATTATAACGGAGAATCTTCATATACTGTCGTACAAGGTACAGATGAAAAAGGAGAACAACTTATCGTTTGGGTGCCTGAGAAAAAAGGGGAAACTATAGTAAGGAAAAAGAGTGAAGGTATTTCTGAAAAAGAGGCTTTACAAAGAACGATTGAACAAGTCGGAGATGACAGTAAAGAGCACAAAAGTAAGCCTAAAGAAATTTTAAAAATAAAATTAGGCTTTGAAAACAATATACCATTATGGGAAGTTACATATATTGATGATGAAAATCGTTATAGTTATTACTATCTTGCATTTAAAGATGGGCAGTTTTTACGACGATACAGCATTGAAAAATAGATGTAGGGGGAACTACAAATGAAATTAGCAAAGCGAGTAGCTGCTTTAACACCATCTGCAACTTTAGAAATTACAGCAAAGGCACAAGCATTAAAAGCAGAAGGTCATGATGTAATTGGATTAGGGGCAGGAGAACCTGACTTTAATACGCCAGAACATATTATGGATGCTGCACATAAAGCGATGTTAGAAGGACATACGAAATATACACCAACAGGTGGGTTACAAGCGTTAAAACAAGAAATTGTGAAGAAGTTTACTCGTGATCAAGGAATTGCGTATGATCCGTCTGAAATTATTGTATGTAACGGCGCAAAGCATGCATTATATACATTATTCCAAGTACTACTTGATGAAGGTGATGAAGTTATCATCCCTACGCCATACTGGGTAAGTTATCCGGAACAAGTAAAGCTTGCTGGTGGTAAGCCAGTTTATGTAGAAGGCCTTGAAGATAATGAATACAAAATTACAGCGAAGCAGCTGCGTGAGGCAATTACAGAGAAAACGAAAGCAGTTATTATTAATTCACCGAGCAATCCAACAGGAATGATTTACAGCAAAGAAGAATTACAACAGCTTGGAGAAGTATGTTTAGAACACAATATTTTAATCGTTTCAGATGAAATTTATGAGAAATTAATTTATGGTGGAGCAGAATATACTTCGGTTGCCCAGCTTTCTAATGCATTAAAAGAACAAACACTTATTATTAATGGTGTATCTAAATCTCATTCTATGACAGGATGGCGTATTGGATATGCAGCAGGAAATAAGCAGCTTATTAAAGCGATGACGAACTTAGCGAGTCATAGTACGTCAAACCCTACTTCAATCGCTCAATACGGCGCAATCGCGGCATATGCAGGCTCACAAGAACCTGTAGAAACAATGCGTCAAGCATTTGAAGAGAGATTAAACATTATTTATGATAAATTAATTCAAATCCCTGGCTTTACTTGCATTAAACCACAAGGTGCATTTTACTTATTCCCTAATGTAAAAGAAGCAGTAGCTTTATCAGGATACGAAACTGTTGATGATTGGGCAAAAGCTCTATTAGAAGAGGAAAAAGTAGCTCTTGTACCAGGTACAGGATTTGGTGCTCCAAATAACGTTCGTTTATCATATGCGACATCTCTTGAACAAGTGGAGAAAGCATTAGAACGTATTCACACGTTTATGAAAAGTAAAGTGCAAGCTTAATTGTATATTTTATTAATGTAATACAAAAACCTTCCTACATAATAGGGAGGTTTTTTTGACGAATTGTGGCAAAAAGAAATAGCGAAAGGTGTGTTATACTAGAGAGCGAGGTGTTTGGTGATGAAAAAGAAAATGATGTTACAGTGGTTTGAGCAGGGAAGCATTGCAATTCCAAAATTACTTATGATGCATTATAAAAAATTAGGGTTAAATGAAACAGAATTTATGGTTGTACTTCATGTACATACATTTTTAGAATCGGGCAATTCATTTCCGACTCCGTCAGAGATTTCAGAACGGATGACGATTACCGAAATGAAATGTATGGAAGTAATTCAGGCATTGATTCAAAAAGGTTTTTTATCACTAGAAGGTGGACAAAAATCAGAAGCGATGATGTGTGAAAGTTATTCTTTACAACCGCTATGGGAAAAAATATTGCATTTCTTAATGAATGAATCAATAGAGGAAGAACAAAAAGAAATAAAGCAATTGCAAGTAAATTTATATACAGTATTTGAAAAAGAATTTGGAAGACCACTTTCTCCATTTGAATGTGAAACGTTGGGAATGTGGGAAGATCAAGATCAACATCATCCGAATTTAATTCAAGCGGCCCTCAGGGAAGCTGTAATGAGTGGTAAGCTTAATTTCCGATATATTGATCGTATTTTATTTGAATGGAAAAAGAATGGTATTAAAACAGTAGATCAAGCCCAAAACCAAGGACGGAAATTTAGAGCAAATCAACAACGAACGCAGCAAACGACAAAACAAGAGACGAAATTTACTGGAAAAGTGCCTTTTTATAATTGGTTGGAGCAGTAATGTAGGAGGAAGTATATGTTAAATAAAACGCAAATTCGCTATTGTTTAGACACAATGGCGGATATGTACCCAGAAGCACATTGTGAATTAATTCATGATAATCCATTTGAACTAGTAATCGCGGTAGCATTATCTGCACAATGTACAGATGCACTTGTAAATAAAGTGACGAAAAATTTATTTCAAAAATATAAAACACCAGAAGATTATTTAAGTGTTTCGCTAGAAGAATTACAACAAGATATACGTTCTATTGGTTTGTATAGAAATAAAGCAAAAAACATTCAAAAATTGTGCAGAATGTTATTAGATGATTACAATGGGGAAGTGCCGAAAGATCGAGATGAGCTTACGAAGTTACCAGGTGTAGGTCGGAAAACAGCAAACGTAGTTGTTTCGGTAGCGTTTGGTATTCCGGCAATTGCTGTTGATACGCATGTAGAGAGAGTGAGTAAACGGTTAGCGATTTGTAGATGGAAAGATTCGGTGTTAGAAGTAGAAAAGACATTAATGAAGAAAATTCCGATGGATGAATGGAGCGTTACACATCACCGTATGATTTTCTTTGGACGTTATCACTGTAAAGCGCAGCGACCACAATGTGAAGAGTGCCCTTTACTAGAAGTATGCCGAGAAGGAAAGAAGCGAATGAAGGGGAAATAAAGGATGGAGCGAGTGATAGAAATACCGAGAGAATTTCGGTGCTTACCATTTTTTAAAGAAAGTATAAATTCGATTGCGTATTATACAGAACAGTCATTTGAAGAAACAATACAAAAGACTTATTTTATATATGATATGGAAAGACAATATGAGCCGTGGAATGAAATTGAAAACAGTATTCCGGTAATGTTGAATGTATGGAAAAATAAGCATGAGGACATTGCTACTTTATTTCGAAACAGAAAGAAACAAGAAGCTGAAGGTCCGATGATTCTTTTTGCAGCACATTTATTATCAATTGTATATTGGCTAAATGAGCAACCTGTTCATAGTTTGAATAAAATAGAAGATTTTACGAGTGAATTGGAAGTGCAACCAGTTAATTTTATAGAGCGATATTCGTTCATTATAAAGAAACCGAATAATTATCATTCTTATATTCAGTTAGCGCAGTTGTATATTGAAATAGAAAAACTATATGTAAAGAAAATGATAACAAAAAAGAAGTCCTATTCTCGTTAAGAGAAAGGACTTCTTTTTTTGTATTAAGACTCTGTTGTAACAACATTTCCGTCTGCGTGAGGTGTATCTTCGCCGGTATTTTGTTGTTGTTGTTGTTCTTGTTGTTTCTTAGCTTCTTCTTCAGCTTTTTTTCTAGCTTCCTCTTCAGCTTTCTTTTGAGCCTCTTCTTGCTGTTTACGTTGTTGTTCTTGTTGTTTTTTAGCTTCTTCTTCAGCTTTTTTTCTAGCTTCCTCTTCAGCTTTCTTTTGAGCTTCTTCTTGTTGTTTACGTTGTTGTTCTTGTTGTTTCTGAGCTTCTTCTTCAGCTTTTTTAGTAGCTTCTTCTTGTTTTAATTTGTCTTCATTGGCCTTTTTCTGAGCTTCCTCATCAGCTTTTTTCTTAGCTTCTTCTTCAGCCTTCTTCTTAGCAGCCTCATCTTCAGCTTTCTTCGCGTCTGGAGTTCCTCCAGGCGCAGTGAAGGATGCACCAACGGCAGGGCTTGTTCCAGTACCTTTTTTCGCTACTACAGAGAAGCTGTAAGTAACGCCTGGTTTAATACCACCAAGAGTAGCTGTCGTACCTTTTATTGATAAACTACCACTTGAACCGTCAGTCGCTTTATAGCTTGCGGCATACGCATCAACTTCTGCTGGTCCAGACCAGTTTAGTGTAACTGTGCTAGCGCCATCGAAAGTGACATTAAGACCACTAGGTGCATCTACTTTAATTTGTTTCACTGCATCCTTTTTAGCGCCTTTTACGTACAATTCACCATTTAATTCTTGTACAGAAGAAGGGCGTTCGAAACGAGTTTTATCTGTAGCGAATTTACTCATCATTACTTGGAACATTTGCTGTGCAATTCTAGTATAACGATCACTAATGTAGTTTTCTGGGCCATTTTTTTCGTACCCAGTCCATACTGCCATTGTATATTGCGGTGTATATCCAGCGAACCAGCTATCTCTGTTTGCATCAGCTGGAATACCATATTCTTTTATAACGTCTGCATCAAAGTTTTGTGTTCCTGTTTTACCGGCAACATCAACACCTGAAACGTATGCTGTTGGACCCGTACCACCAGAACCAGGTTTTACTACGTCACGAAGAACGTCAGTCACCATGTAAGCTGTGTAGTCTTGCATCGCACGTTGTTCTTTCGGTTTAAAACTTTTCTTTTTCCCATCTGGGAAAATAACTTCTTTTACGAAGTGCGGTTTATTGTAGTTCCCACCGTTACCAAAGGCTGCATATGCACCTGCTACTTGTAATGGAGAACTATCGTTACTACCAATTGCTGTTGATTCATATGTTTTGCCGTCTTTAAATGTCATACCTAAACCTTCAGCAAACGCTTGTGACTTAGGAAGACCAACCGCTTGAGCTGTCTTTAAAGCGGGAATGTTTAATGATTTTTTCAAAGCTTCACGTAGTGAAACGTCACCTTTGTAACTATTTGTTGCATTTCGTATTTTTTTACCATCGGAATACGTATATTCTGAGTCATTTAATTGATGGTATGTAGACCATTGTAAATTCTCAATTGCTGGACCGTAGTCGAAAATTGGTTTCATTGTTGAACCAACTTGGCGTTTTAAATCAGTGGCCATATTATGACCTTTGAAAGTAGACTTACTTTCTTTACGCCCAGCTCCAATTGCTCGAACTTCTCCAGATTGTGTATCCATAAATACGAATGATCCTTGGAATTGATCGTTCGGATACTTAATAAGATTGCCATCCATAATTTTATCAGCATAATCTTGCGCATCTTGATCAAGTGTTGTATGAATCGTTAAACCATCTGAACCGATATTTACATCGGGATATTCTTTTTCAACTTCTTTTACAACAGCATCTAAAAATGCTTGATACTTCATCTCCGTTACTTCTGAAGATGGTTGAAGACCTTCAGTTACAGGGATTTTCGTTGCGTTATCCATCTCAGCTTTTGTTATATAACCATGTCGATTCATTAATGATAATACGACGTTTCGACGTTGTGTAGCTCTTTCAACGTTGTCTTTTTTTGTAGGATCATAAATATTAGGACCTTGGGGTAAACCTGCAAGCATTGCAGCTTCATGTAACTGTAAGTCTTTTAAATCTTTGTCATAATATTTTTTTGCTGCTGTTGCAATACCGTACGAACGGTTACCTAAGTTAATCTTATTTAAATACATTTCTAAAATTTCATGTTTAGAGTATTGTTGCTCTAATTTGTAAGATAGGTACCATTCTTGCACTTTTCTCTTTGCAGTTTTGTCCATCGTTAGAAAATAGTTTTTGACTACTTGTTGTGTAATCGTACTACCACCTTGAGATCCGAATCCCCCAGTGACATTTTCCATAACTGCTTTTGTAGTTCGTTTAAAATCAATTCCATTATGATCATAGAAACGTGAATCCTCAGTTGCAAGGAATGCATTTTCAACTACTTTTGGAATTTGATCATACGTAACGTGGGTTCGTTTTTCAGCACCGTATTCATAGAAAAAGTTCCCGTTCTTATCAAGAAACTTTGTTGATAAAGGGTTGACAAGTTTTGATTTGTCTAATTTTGGAGCATCCTTCACCATAACAAAGAAAGCGGACACGCCAGCTACAAGACCAACGATACCAAGAAGTAGACAACCTATAAGGAATTTTTTAAAAAAGGAGCCTTTTTTCTTTGGTTTTTTCTCTGTATTTGTTTCTTGCTTTTGATTTTTTACATGATTTCGTTCTGTACGAGAACGATAATTATCTGACATTATACTTTCTCCTACCTTTCATTCTCTCCCCAAAAGTCGAAAAAAGAGCCTTAGTGATGACTCTATCACGAAAAATAAACCGTGTCTAGTACACGGATATAATCAATCCGAGGGTGATAACCGCATGATAATAAGGATCCATGCTCTTCTATTTCTTCTTTCGTAATCGATTTTCTTCCACCTGTATTTTGACGATTCCAAAATGCAATAATATGTTTTGCATCTAATAAATAAAGTTCATCAAAAAGTGTAAATTTAATAATAACAAATGCAATTCCATTATGAGCGATTACTTGCTTCATATGCTCAATTTGATGAAGGTGGAAGTTTTGAAGTGGAAAACTCGTTTTATTTTTTGTTTCTTTCGCTTCAAAATCGATGTATTTCCCTTTATATACACCGTTGTAATCTGTTGTAGAAGGTTGTTTAAAATACGCTTCTTTTACCACTGCAGCACTTCGAGCGGGGTAATCCACTTTTACAATTTGAAGAGGTGTAGGTTTTTTATGTACGCATGCAATATTATGGGTTAAGTAATATTCATTTGTTTCATTCAATTCCTCTTCAAGGGACATACCTCTATTACTGTAAGTATGTTTTTTAATTGGTGTTTTATGAGGTTGTGAAGCTTGATTGTACCGTTTTCCATTTGGGTAACGAATGGTCATAGTGTGTCCACTCCCAACTTGCTAAGAATTACTTACAAAGGTGATTATAACAAAAAATGAAAAAAGATGTGACCTTTTTGCAGAAAGGTATGATGACTTATTCATGTTTACATGGAATGATTATGAAAAAATTAAACAATATCGTAAAAATACGGTCTGTACAGAGAAAGAAAAAACAATGGTTTACAACATGAAGAGGGAAATAGAAATAGCTAATATGGACAACATTTCTCGAACAGAGTGTTATCAAGAATATTATGTAAGAAATAGTGAGATTAGGTGGGCTTTTTTAGCAAGTATGGTCTCAAGAAATGCAGGATGGAATATGACTGATTTAGAAGGGAGATATTATGCTACTGTTTTACCTCAAACAGTAAAAAAACATTTGTTTTTAACTTACGAAGAAGCAAATTGGATTATTTTTTTAGATGCATTTCCTCAGCTGTTGTTATACGAAGAAAGTAAGAGGAGGCAGATCCCACTATTCCATTTGTTACAATATTTTAACGTATCCATTTTTATGGAAAAAGAATGGATATATTTTTGGGAGAAAAAAGATATAAATAGACTTATGACAGCGCTTATTATAAATGAACAAAATAAAATTCAAAAACCAGTTATTGAGAATGCATACTTTAAAAAACATGTATTCCATACAGCCCTTTTTAAATTACAAGAAATGCTTCATATTAGTGCCGTTATATTCCCAACCGTTGAAGGGAAGGTGTATGGTTTTTCAGTTTATCAATTTGAAACGTTACAGAAGCGTATAGAACTAGGAAAGAAATTAGCAGCGTTACTGTTCCATCCGAATTACAAAAGTTTATTCCATAGATTTGCATCGCAAACGATACACACAGGATCAAGAACAGATTATGAATGTTATGTAAGTGAAGCTAGAAAATCTTGTACACCAGCTCTTAGAGAAGTTTATCCTGCTGTTGCACATGATGAAATAAGTATGAGAGATTGGTTTTGTAGAGATACGGAAATAAATGAACTATTTTTACGAGAAGAGTATACGGGTGAAGTTGATATAACAGAATGGTATAAAAGAAAGAGGGAGCAAATCTATATTGCTTCCACCGTAAATCGTTTTGTTAAAAGGATGGATGAGTTCGTGATATAATAAAAAAGAAGTCCCGTCTTCATAAATGAAGACGGGACTTCTTAATGTGAAGTAACCCTACTATGCGTGGTAAACATTTAATCTCAAAACGTAATGAATATAAGAGATTAAAGAAGTTTCACTTTATGTAGCAGGGAAGTTTGGACCATCTAATTTTGGATTGCCAGTTTCGGGTTTATTTTGTTTATTTTGTTTTTTCTTTTTTTCGTTTTTGTTCTTTGCCATTTTCATGCACCTCCTTTTTGTATTGTTACCATTTCTATAAATGACATACAAAATGATTTCTTTGACGAATAACAACTAGTTTTGTCATGTGGGCAGGAGTGAAGAATCATTCGGCGAAATTACATGACAAAGGAAAAGCAAAGAAGGAGGCGTTTTGTATATGGCGATGGTTCAGAAGGAAGATGTAATGAAAACAATGGATCAAATGTTAAGTTCTCTCGATTTGCTGGAAATGAATATAGGGATTAGAATGAATCATGCATTAAAGGATAAGAGTGAAAAAATATGCAACAAGATAGAAATAACAGAAATGCATATTGAGCATATGGAAAATAAATTAGTGCATCACGAAGAAAAAGGGAATTGGGTGAAGGCATTTCAAAACGTCGTAGTGAGTGCATAATAAGGTGGGAATAAAATGAAGTATGAGGCATTAATACAGTCTTCGGAAAAACTTATGCAACATAATAATGAAGCAAATGTGAAAAAAAGAGAAATGATTGAATACGATTTTTATAAGGATATGAAACCGTTTGTAGATATGGTAGATGAGGAATTAAAAGTGTGGAAAGAATTAGCTTATGAATGGATTAAGGAAGAAAAACCGAAGTATATACATGTTCAGCAAATTGATCAAGTGTACGATAATTTACAAACAAATGTGTTGCAATGCTTTGTAAATAAAGGTAAAGGTAAGCGATTCTTTGAAACGCATCAAGCCATTTCGTATACTTTGCAAAATATAATTGAGCAATGTAAGTAACAAGAGGGAAAACCCTCTTGTTTTTTATGCTTCTGTCACTGTTGTAGGTTTTGTTGCCCCGTTTATTTCTAGTTCTTTTATTACTGTTCGGTAATCTGAAATACATATTTTCCCTTCGAGATACCAATGTCTCGCAAAGTCTAACAATTCATTTACATTCTCTGTGTAATACCCCTTTTTTTGAGAAAACGCTTGTTTTAAATCCCCTAATACCATGTTGATTCCTCCCCCATGAGAATCTTCTTCTTTTTTATCATAGCATGGAAGGGTTTTCTTTTATAATTTTTTAAAAATTTAAACTTCCGACAAAAATAGACAGATACTCCGTCACACAAATTATTTTACAAGTACATATTATATATGTAGAAACTTATGTGAAGGAGGAGAGAATGCATGTTTCAACAATCTAACGTATATCAGCAATCTAATCCATATGCACAGCAAAATATGTACCAATATAATGCGGATACATATTTACGTTATAATATGTATCCTTTCGAGCCTCATTATGGAAATCAAAATTATTACCAGCCATTTGAAGTATCGTTTATGAATCAACCGCAGCAACCGTATATGAATCAACAACCGCAACCTTATATAAATTCACAATACTATATGCCACCACCATCTCCCTATGGCAATCAACAAGCGATGTTTTATCCACCAAAACAACCGTATCCGACACAAAATAAACAAAAGCAACAGCAGCAACCAAGTCAATTTTCTAGTTTTGTTTCCCAATTTAAAAATTCAGATGGTAACTATGATGTAAATAAAATGATGAATACAGCTGGACAAATGATGAATGCGATGAATCAAGTGACAGGTATTGTAAAGCAAGTGGGAGGCTTTTTTGGTAAGTAATGTCGAAGGTTTGTCTATAAAAAGCATTGGATAGAAAATCAAAGACTAGACAAATTTCCTTAGAATAAATGGGTATATATAACAAGCGGCTTACCCTCTTTTCTCATACTGTAAAGTGTAATCAGATTTTTTTATGAGAGAGGAGAGAAAAACTATGCATCATTGTCATCCTTGCTTTGGAGGGCATAAGCCTACAGGACCTATTTGTACAACTGCTCCTGTCATTCATCCGACGAAACAATGCGTAACACATTCTTTTTCAACAACGGTGGTGCCACACATTTTCCCGACGCATACAACACATGTACATCATCAACAAATTAAAAACCAAAACTTCTTCCCGCAAACAAATTCAAATGTAAATGTTGTGGACCCAATCGATCCAGGATTCGGCGGATGTGGACCATGTGGCCATGGTCATCATCACCACCACCACGGCCATCAAATATCCCCATTCGGACCAGGACCGAATGTATCGCCGTTTGGACCAGGACCAAATGTATCACCATTTTTACCAAACAATGTATCACCAGTAGGTCCGAATATTGGACCAAACGTTGGTGGAATATTTAAAAAGTAAATGATATGTTAGAACTAGCGAAATGCTAGTTCTTTTTTTGTAATTGGAGTGTTGATATGAAAGTTATTGCAGTAACAGGCTATAAGCCCTTTGAACTTGGAATATTTAAAAATGATCATCCAGGAGTAGAATGTATAAAAAAGGCGTTGCGTCGTAAATTAATTGCTTTTGTAGAAGATGGTTTAGAGTGGGTTATAATAAGTGGCCAGTTAGGTGTAGAATTATGGGCTGCTGAAGTTGTTTTTGAAATACAAGTAGAATATCCAGATTTAAAATTAGCGGTATTTACTCCATTTTTAGAACAAGAAGAAGGTTGGAAGGAAGATAACCGTGAATATTACGAATTTATTCTCTCTCAAGCAGACCATGTTGATAGTATCACAAAACGAAAGTACGAAAGCCCAGAGCAATTTAAATTAAAAAATCAATTTTTTATTGAAAAAAGTGATGCACTTTTAGCTGTATATGATGAAGAAAAACCAGGGAGTCCTAAATATATTGTAGAAGCGGCAAAGAAAAAAGGAGAAATAGAAAATTATCACAGTTATTTCATTCTTTTTTCCGATTTACAAGATATAATAGAAGAGGAACAGTGGAATAATGCTGAGTAATATGTAATATAGTACTCGTATATATGATTGACAAAAAGCATTGTTTCTGAAAAAATTTAGTTAATGAAAGTTTTGGCAAAAATTTGAGGTGAAGAAAATGATTTCGGATAAAATTAAATTAACGGCAAAAGATATTTTAGAAAAAGAATTTAAAACAGGTATGAGAGGTTATCAACAAGAAGAAGTAGACAAGTTTCTTGATATGATCATTAAAGATTACGAAGCTTTTCACAAGGAATTTGAGCAATTAAAGCAACAAAATGCTCGTTTAAAGCGTGAACTAGAAGAACAAAAGCTAGCAGCAACGCAAGTTCCACAACAACCAGTTGTACAAACACCAGTTGCACAACCAGTATATAACAACACGAATACGGACATTTTAAAACGTCTATCGAATTTAGAAAAAGCTGTATTTGGAAGTAAGTTATACGAATAATTTCTGGTGATAAAAAGGTTACAGCATTTTACATAGAAAAAAACATTGCAAAATCTTTTTGTTTCCACTATACTAATGGATGTCATAACGTTTGGGTAATCGCTGCAACGCCAACGTTGTAGAGGAAAGTCCATGCTCGCACGGCCTGAGATGGCTGTAGTGTTCGTGCCTAGCCAATTCATAAGCTAGGGTATTCTGGCTGTAAGGCTGGTTTAACGGCAGGGAAAAAACCTAAGTCCTTTCGGATATGGTTTGACTACCTTTAAAGTGCCACAGTGACGAAGTCCTTGAAGAAATGATAGGAGTGGAACGAGGTAAACCCCACGAGCGAGAAACCCAAATAATGGTAGGGGAATCTTTTCCAAGGAAATGAACGATGGGAAAGGACAGGTTGTATAACCTGTAGATAGATGATTGCCACCGGAGTACGAGGCGTGGGCCGTTTGCAGTACAAAGGAACAGAACATGGCTTACAGAACGTTATGAACCAACTATGAAATAACTCAGCTCTCCTTTGTTAGAGGAGGGCTTTTTATTTGTATGAAGTTATAAATTATGAGTTAAAATGGTTAATGAGAAAATTCTTCGTAAAATGTAATAATTAATAGGATAAATGGCTATTAATTATTGTTTGAATATACATAAGAGGTGAATGCAAATGGGAAAAGTTACTTTAATCGCAACAGCGGCAATGGGTATTGAAGCTTTAGTTGCCCGAGAAGTTCGTGATCTAGGTTATGAATGCCAAGTAGAAAACAGCAAAGTAACATTTGAAGCAGATGAAAAGGCGATTTGTCGCACGAATTTATGGTTACGTACTGCGGACCGTGTGAAAATTAAAGTTGGCGAATTTAAAGCGACAACATTTGATGAGCTGTTTGAGAAAACGAAAGCATTAAACTGGGGAGATTATATTCCAGAGAACGGTGAGTTCCCTGTTATCGGTAAATCTTTAAAATCTGAGTTATTCAGTGTTTCGGATTGCCAACGTATCGTTAAGAAGGCTGTTGTTGAAAAATTAAAAACAACATATAAACGTACAACTTGGTTTGAAGAAGATGGCCCGTTATTCCGTATTGAGATTGCAATGTTAAAAGATATCGCAACATTAACAATCGATGCGAGCGGTGTTGGACTTCATAAACGTGGATATCGTGTGGATCAAGGGGAAGCTCCTTTAAAAGAAACATTAGCTGCGTCTTTAATTAAATTAACAAACTGGAAGCCAGATCGTCCTTTCGTGGATCCTTTCTGTGGATCAGGTACAATTCCGATTGAAGCAGCATTAATTGGACAAAATATCGCACCAGGTTTTAACCGTGGTTTTGCATCGGATGAGTGGGGCTGGGTTGGTAAACAAAACTGGCGTGAAGCTCGTCAAGAAGCAGAAGATTTAGCGAACTATGATCAACCATTGCAAATCATTGGATCAGATATTGATCATCGTATGATCCGTGTTGCTCAAGATAATGCAGAAGAAGTCGGTTTAGGCGATTTAATTACATTTAAACAAATGCAAGTAAAAGATTTCACAACAAAAGAGGATTATGGCTATGTTGTAACGAATCCTCCATACGGAGAACGTTTAAGTGAAAAAGCACTTGTTGAACAACTGTATAAAGAAATGGGACAAGTATTCCGTCCATTAGACACATGGTCGGCGTATGTATTAACAAGTTACGAAGCATTTGAGAAGTGCTACGGAAAAGATGCATCGAAGAAACGTAAACTGTTTAACGGATTTATCCGTACAGATTACTACCAATACTTCGGAAAACGTCCACCTCGTAATTCATAGTATAAAACTCCTCCAGCGCGCATATACTGGCTATTATGTAATGCGTAAAGGAGGAACTGATATGGATAGTTTCCAATTATCAATGATTCAAAAAGCTATTCACCGTACGTATGATGAGCTCGGAAAAGAAGTGGATAGCCAAGGTGCGATTGTAGATGAAATACAAAAAGCACAAGAAGAATATTTGTCAGCTCTTTCACATGAAACAGCGATTGATAAACGGTATTTAAAGTCATTAATATAGAAGAAAATTTTCCTTTTTCGAAAGGAAAATTTTTTTTCGTGTATTTCTATGTATTGCAACAGGGGAAAGTGGCTGCACACATATGAGTAGCAGTTGCTATATCTTTTATAGAAAAACTTTTTGGTTGGAGGCTAAGGATGTTTACTGAGAAGAGATTACCATTTGAAGTAGGGAAACAAGACAATTTTTATGATAAGTTGAATGAGTGGATTGGAGATGTGTTTTACGACATCCTTCCGGAAAAAGGCTTTGAAGAGCGTGATGAACAAATTTTTATGGCGTTTCAATTAGAGCGTGCTTTCCAAGAAAAGAAAGTTATGTTCGCAGAAGCTGGTGTAGGAACCGGGAAAACAATTGTATATCTTCTATATGCAATTTGTTATGCACGTTATACTGGAAAGCCAGCGATTATCGCTTGTGCAGATGAAACGTTAATTGAGCAGCTTGTGAAAGAAGAAGGGGACATTGCTAAATTATCTGAGGCATTAGGCTTATCGGTAGATGTAAGACTTGCGAAATCAATGGATAATTATTTATGTTTACGTAAACTTGAAGATGTTATGAGTGGACGAGCTCCAGAAGTAATTGAAGATGTATACTACGAATTACCGCAGTTTGTATTCGATCATGGTACGATGCAAAACTTTACTCACTACGGTGACCGAAAAGAATTTCCGCTTTTAAATGACGAGGAATGGTCAAAAGTAAATTGGGATTATTTCCAAGATTGCTTCACTTGTGATTCTCGTCATCGTTGCGGGCAGACTCTATCACGTGAACATTATCGTAAAGCAGCAGATTTAATTATTTGCTCTCAAGATTTCTATATGGATCATATTTGGACGTATGATGCTCGTAAGCGTGAAGGACAAATTCCGTTATTACCAGAAAGTAGTTGTGTTGTATTTGATGAAGGACATCTTGTAGAATATGCAGCTCAAAAAGCTTTAACATATCGTTTAAAGCAAACGATGATGGAGCAACTTTTAACGAGATTATTACAAAATGATATTCGCGAGGAGTTTGCGCATTTAGTAGAAGAAACAATTTGGCAAACAGAGCGATTCTTTGATGTGTTACAAGAGAATAAAAAAGAAATTGCTGGTTCTGATCGTTTAGAAATTACTGTGACAGAAAAAGTAACGGCTGAAGCGAAGCGACTTTATGCGAAAATTGGTGAAGTCGGTGATGCATTAGTATTTGAAAGTGAAATGCATACAGTAAACACGTATGATTTAAATATCGTTGATGAACATTTAGATGTATTAGAGCATTCACTTCGTCTGTTTATGCACGAGAAAAATGTAATTACATGGGGTGAAGAAGGTGATGGAGCTTTCACGTTAGTAATTATGCCGCGTGCAGTTGAAGAAGTATTACAAGAGAAAGTATTCTCGAAGAAAATCCCGTATATTTTCTCTTCTGCTACATTATCTAACAACGATTCATTCGCATTTACAGCAAATAGCTTAGGGGTAAAAGATTACTTATCATTCTCAGTTGCCTCCCCGTTTGATTACGAAGAGCAAATGGCAGTAAACTTACTATCTCATACGAAAGAAAATGAATGGGAAAGAAAGTGTCAATATACACTTGAAAATATACAAAAAACAAATGGACGTACACTTGTATTATTCCGTACAACGCAAGAACTTGCAGCGTTTAAAGAATATGTAAGTAAAGAACAAATGTCAGTTCCGTTCCTATATGAAGGGGACCAAGAAATTAGTCAGCTTGTTTCTCGTTTCCAAAATGAAGAAGAGACTGTACTTTGTGCCGTTCATTTATGGGAAGGTTTAGATATTCCTGGTTCATCATTATCACATGTTATTATTTGGTCATTACCATTCCCTCCAAACGATCCTGTGTTTGAAGCGAAGCGTAAGCACGTAAATGATCCATTCTGGGATGTAGATGTACCATATATGATTTTACGTCTTCGTCAAGGGATTGGCCGTTTAATTCGTACGAGCGAAGATAAAGGTGCTATATCAATCTTCTTATCTGATACAGAAGATGAGAAAGTGGTAGAAGCAGTGAAAAACGTACTACCAGTAGAAGGTAAAGAATTATAAGGAGAAAGCTTGGCGCTTGCCAAGCTTTTTTTCTATTATAAAAGGAATTTAGATTTTCATGTCGAATTAAGTTTGAGGTAGAAAAAGGAGGTTTTTATATAATGACAGTAGCTACATATGAAGTAGAAAAACAATTTTTAACATATGTGAAGAAGATACAAAATTACGGAGAAGCGTTAAGCTTAATGTTTTGGGACTTAAGAACAGGTGCGCCTAAAAAAGGTGTAGACCAGCGTTCAGAAGTAATTGGCATGCTTTCATCAGAAGTGTTTGCTATGTCGACTTCAGATGAAATGGGAAATTATTTAACAGAGCTTGAAGATTTAATACGTGAAGACAAGCTTTCTGAAACGACGAAGAAAATGGTGGAAGAGTGCCGTAAAGAATATGATAGAAATAAGAAAATTCCACAAGCGGAATATGAAGCGTATGTGAAATTAGAAGCGAAAGCAGAAAGTGTGTGGGAAGAAGCTCGCGAAAAATCTGATTTCGAAATGTTCCGTCCGTATTTAGAACAAATCGTTGAATTTAAAAAGAAATTTATTACATATTGGGGTTATGAAACATATAAATATAATACATTATTAGATATGTATGAGCCGGGTATTACGGTAGAAGTGTTAGATCACGTATTTGGCCAACTTCGTGAGCGTATCGTTCCGCTCGTAAAAGAAATATCAGAGTCGCAAAAAAGATTAAAGACAAGTGCTTTATCAGAACATTTTTCAAAAGAAAAACAAAAAAGCTTTACATTAGAGCTATTAAAGCAATTAAATTATGACTTTGAAGCAGGTCGTCTTGATGAAACGGTACATCCATTCGAAATCACATTAAATAGGGGGGATGTTCGTATTACGACACGCTATGACGAAAAAGATTTCCGTATGGCTGTGTTTGGCACAATTCATGAATGTGGTCATGCTGTATATGAACAAAATATTGCAGAGAAATTTGAAGGTACACCGCTATGTAGTGGAACATCTATGGGTATTCATGAGTCACAATCATTATTCTTTGAGAACTTTATCGGTCGTAATAAATCATTCTGGAAGAAAAATTATGATTTATTAAAAGAGTATAGCGATGGTCAATTCAATGATATATCAGTAGATGAGTTTTATGATGCGATTAATGAATCAAAGCCGTCGTTTATTCGCATAGAAGCAGATGAGCTTACATACCCGCTTCACGTTATGGTTCGTTATGAACTTGAGAAAGAGTTATTTGATGGCACATTACAAGTGAAAGATTTACCAGCGGCTTGGAACGATAAAATGGAAGCATATTTAGGAATTCGTCCGGCTAACGATGCACAAGGCGTATTACAAGATGTTCACTGGGCTGGTGGTTCATTTGGATACTTCCCATCTTATGCGCTTGGTTATATGTATGCAGCGCAATTTAAGCAAAGAATGGTAAAAGACATTCCGAATTTTGATGCATTATTAGAAGAAGGAAACGTAACGCCAATTCGTGAATGGTTAACAGAAAACATTCACCAATACGGTAAAACGAAAAAGCCACTTGAAATTTTAGAAGATGTAACAGGTGAAGGATTGAATGCAAATTACTTAGCAGATTATTTAGAAGCGAAGTATAGAGAGATTTACGAGTTATAAAAAAGGGCTGCTTACTTGCAGCTCTTTTTTTAAGGGGATAGAAAAATGGAGTATACTTATACAGTAATGACGCAAGAAGAAGCAGAAGAAATTGCATACAACTGGCATTATGAAGGGAAATATTCCTTTTACGATATAGAGGCAGATGAAGAAGATTTAGCCGAATTTTTACAAGATGAGAGTAGAGGGAATCATACATTTTCTGTGAAGGAAAATGGCACTCTCATTGGTTATTTTACTGTTTGTAAAATAAATGATGGAACGGTTGATATAGGTCTTGGAATGAGACCTAATATAACTGGGAATGGATTTGGTTTACAGTTCATAAATGCTATACTAGCTTTTAGTAAAGAAAAATATGGATGCAAGTATATAACACTATCAGTAGCTACATTTAATAAAAGAGCGATTAAAGTGTATAAAAGGGCAGGGTTTGAAGCAGTTGGGACGTTTATACAGAAGACGAATGGTAGTTATTTTGAGTTTTTGAAAATGAATTATATATGTAAAAATGATTAAAAAAACAGAAGAATCTCCTTCTGTTTTTTTATGCAGAAATAAATCTTACTATTTGTAATTGGAAGTTTTGTAATTTTGGAAGAGGATGTGTATGATTGAAGTTTAATGGTAAATAGCAAGTTTAGTAAGGAGAGACAGCATGATTACAATTAAAACGAAAAATGAAATAGGTTTAATGCATGAATCTGGAAAATTACTTGCTTCATGTCATAGAGAAATTGCGAAGATAATGAAACCAGGTATTACAACAAAAGAAATTAATACGTTTGTGGAAGCGTATTTAGAAAAACATGGTGCAACGTCTGAGCAGAAAGGGTACAACGGATATCCATATGCGATATGTGCATCTGTAAACGATGAAATGTGTCATGCATTTCCGGCCGATGTTCCTTTGACTGAGGGTGATATTGTAACAATTGACATGGTAGTAAACTTAAATGGTGGTCTTTCAGATTCTGCTTGGACGTATAGAATTGGAAAAGTTTCTGATGAAGCAGAAAAGTTATTACTAGTAGCTGAGAATGCTTTGTATAAAGGCATTGAGCAGGCGATAATCGGTAATCATGTAGGAGATATTGGTTATGCGATTGAAAGTTATGTAGCTGCTGAAGGTTTTTCTGTCGCAAGAGACTTTACGGGACATGGAATCGGTAAAGAAATTCATGAAGAACCAGCAATTTTTCATTTTGGGAAGCAAGGACAAGGGCCTGAGTTACAAGAAGGAATGGTAATTACAATTGAGCCAATTGTCAATGTAGGTATGCGATATTCGAAAGTAGATTTAAATGGATGGACCGCGAGAACGATGGATGGGAAATTATCAGCTCAATATGAGCATACAATTGCGATTACAGAAGATGGACCAATCATTTTAACGAAGTTATAATTGGGAATGAAAGAGTTTACAAAACTCGAACGAAAATGATGTTTTTATAAAATTTGTACGTGTTTTATGAATAAAAGCTTTTCAAAGTATAAAAAGTGCGTTATAATCCTTCTATAAAATAAATAGTTAGCTACACTCATATAATCGCGGGGATATGGCCTGCAAGTTTCTACCGAAGTACCGTAAATACTTTGACTATGAGTGAGGACGAATATATTTGCTTGTTTAGCATTCTTTTTTGCGAAACTCCAAAAGCGCGTCTCTCACTTGTAAAGAGTGGTGGCGGCTTTTGGAGTTTTTTTATTGCATAAGAGGGGGAACAAACATGAAAGTATTACAAGAAAAGATTTTGAACGAAGGAAAGGTTTTATCTGGTGATGTATTAAAGGTAGATGCATTTTTAAATCATCAAATTGATCCAGTACTTATGCAAGAAATCGGAAAAGAATTTGCTAAACGTTTTAAAGAAGAGAACATTACAAAAATCGTGACGATTGAATCTTCAGGTATTGCACCAGCAGTTATGGCTGCATTAGAGCTTGGTGTAAAAGTAATCTTTGCTAGAAAGCGTAAATCGTTAACGTTACAAGATAATATGTATGTTGCAAACGTATATTCATTTACAAAACAAGAAACGAATGAAATTTCGTTATCTCGAAATCATATTGATGAAAGTGATCGCGTTTTAATTATTGATGACTTTTTAGCAAACGGTCAGGCTGCTTTAGGTTTAATGAGCCTAGTAGAGCAAGCTGGAGCAAGTATTGCTGGACTTGGTATTGTTATTGAAAAAGCATTTCAAGATGGAGGAAAGAAGCTTCGTGAACAAGGCGTTCGTGTTGAATCACTAGCAGAAATTGCATCACTTGATAATAACGCAGTTACATTTGTACAGCAAGAAACTGCGGAGGTGAAATAAACGATGAAGCAACATCCAATTAAAATCGCATCGCTTGGTATGCAGCATATGCTTGCTATGTATGCTGGCGCAATTATCGTTCCGCTTATAGTGGGCGGCGGACTTGGTTTAAATCAAAAAGAGTTAACATATTTAGTCTCAATTGATTTATTAATGTGCGGCGTTGCGACAATTTTACAAGCATTATCAAATCGCTTTTTCGGTATTGGACTCCCAGTTGTACTAGGTTGTACATTTACAGCCGTTGGGCCGATGATTGCAATCGGAAAACAATACGGCGTATCCTCTATTTATGGAGCAATTATTGCTGCGGGGTTATTCGTTGTTATTTTTGCGAAATTATTTGGAAAGCTTGTAAAGCTGTTTCCACCTGTTGTAACAGGATCTGTCGTTACCGTAATTGGAGTTACACTTGTTCCAGCAGCAATTAATGATATGGCTGGAGGAGTAGGAAGTAAGGATTTCGGTAGTCTTGAAAATTTAGCATTAGCATTTGGTGTGTTACTATTTATTATCATTATGTATCGTTTCTTCGACGGATTTATTCGTTCAATCTCTATTTTACTAGGTCTATTGTTCGGTACAATCGTTGCAGCATTTATGGGGAAAGTAAGCTTGCAAGCGGTTGGAGAAGCGGATTGGTTCCATGGTATCCAGCCATTTTATTTCGGTACACCAACGTTTGAATTAACGCCAATTATTACGATGATTCTCGTTGCTTGCGTAGGGATTGTAGAAGCGACAGGTGTTTATTTTGCATTATCTGATATTTGCAATAAAAAGATTGGTGAAAAAGAATTAACAAAAGGGTATCGTGCAGAAGGATTAGCGATGGTGTTAGGTGGTATTTTCAACGCCTTTCCGTATACAACATACTCACAAAACGTAGGGCTTGTTCAATTAACTGGAGTAAGAAATCGCGTGATTATTTACACGTGTGGTGGTATGTTAATCGTTCTTGGATTCATTCCAAAAATCGCAGCTATTACAACAATCATTCCGAAATCAGTACTTGGCGGTGCGATGTTAGCGATGTTCGGTATGGTAATGGCATATGGTATTAAAATGTTAAGTAGCGTTGATTTTGGAAGACAAGAAAACTTATTAATCGTTGCATGTTCTGTTGGGATCGGACTAGGAGTTACTGTCGTTCCTACATTATTCTCACAACTTCCAGAAAGCATTCGTATTTTAACAGATAACGGAATCGTACTAGGAAGTGCGTCAGCAGTCCTTTTAAATATCGTATTTAATATGGTGCCACAGCGTAAAGTGAAAGTAAAAGAAGAGCCGGTGTCTATGCAAAGTGCGGTAAGAGAAGCGTAAAATTGATAAAAGGTTCAAATCGCATGCGATTTGAACCTTTTATTTTTGTGTTGTTTACGAGACCTTGCTTTTCTTTTTTAGTGGCATCATCTTTCCGTACGTACCAAGGCGCCATATATACTCAAGTGGCCCGTATTGGTAACGTGACAGCCACCAGCGGCTAATAAAGATTTGCAGCATGTAGAAACCGATGCAAAATAGTGGTCCTACCCATAATGGAGCAAGATAATCATTTTTGAACAATATTCCGAATACAAGCAACGTAACAATTGTATGCGAGATATAATTTGTTAATGCCATTCGACCAACGTACTGGAACGGACGTAATATCTTTTGCCATTTTTCTTTTTGTAATAAACGCATGAGCGTGAAAATGTAGAATATGAATAATGTCTTTCCGCTTATCATCGTAATACCCATAAGTGAAAATGGTGTGTATGGTTGATTGTTCATAAAGAAGTAAACCATAATAAACCACATCGGTAATGTTAAAACAAACATAATAATTTGCCATTTCTTTAGTTTTGGATCTAATTCTTTCGCACGGCGGAAAATATCTTTTTTACCGGCATATAATCCGAGTAAAAACAATCCTAGTGTTTCAGGAAGCATAATAAGACTGTTACTTATTGCTTCAGAGTAGAAAGAATAGAATCGGTCTGTGATTTGTAAGCCCCAGTTTTCTAACGGCATAATTGCTGTGGAAAGGCCTAACTCCTCTACTGGCACGATTAACATGACAAGAGAACCTAATAATGTGAACAATTGCATGAAACTTAATAGTACAATTGACCATATTAAAATAGTACGTGGCTTTCTTTTGTAAAATAAAAATAAGAAAAACCCGGTAATTGCATAAGTATGTAAAATGTCTCCGTCCCATAAAAGAACGTAATGTAAGAAACCAAATAATAATAAAATAAGTAAGCGACGAACAAATAAAGTTTTTGGTCGATCTGTTTTCGCTTCAGCACGAGTCATAAAAATGTAAAATCCTAGGCCGAATAAAAACGAAAAGATAGTATAAAACTTTGTTTGAATAAACATATCGTAAAATAGACGGATATAGCTATCTAGCCCCTCGTAAACTCCTGTAATATCACGTGAGTCAATCCCGGCGATAACAGGCCAGTTAACAAGAAAAATACCAAGTACAGCTATTCCTCTAATAATATCGATGGAGTGTATCCTCTCGCCTTGTGAAATGTTTTGTGTCATTATTTTCCTCCTTGTTAAGTAATTCCCTTTTATTATACAAAATGTAAGATGGAGGGTATAGGATGGATTTCCATTTTTTTTAACTATTAAGTTATGTAAGATGAGATATAATAAGAGTGCACAACAAGTTTTACCTTTTTTCAAAACAGGCAGTGAAGCTCCTTCTTATAAGGGGCTTTCTTTATGAAAAAGTGTTGATAATGATTCTCTTTAATGATAAAATGTATTCAAAAGTGATAATCATTATCAAAAAGGTTGGTGCATGAGTATGGTATATGCATTAGTAGCAGGTACAGTCGCTGTATATGCAGTTATTGCAAAGTATGTTTTAAATGGAGTAGGAACAGCAAAATGAGTGATATTACATAAAATCCCTTTCATTTGTAAAAAGAATGAAAGGGATTTTTTATTTTTAATGAGAATATGCTGAAAATTTAGTATGATAGTAAAGTGAAAAGGTAATCAATGAGTAGGTGCATTTCTCACTGATTATTAGCTTGCAAATAGCATATACATCTTGGATAAAGGGGAACAAGGGGATGACAAACATAGTACAGACAAACGGTATGAAAAAGCTTGTTTGTTTTTATGAAGAGTGGCAAAAACACGGCGATGCAGAGAATAGTTTAAAGTTGTTTGAAGTAATTCAAAAATATAAACGAGAGCAGCTTATGATAGCATTCTGCGGTCACTTCTCAGCAGGGAAATCAACGATGATGAATCATCTATATAAAGCGCAGTTGTTACCGACAAGTCCAATTCCGACAAGCGCTAACGTCGTTAAAATTGAAAAGGGATTTGATCGTGTTGTTGTAACGATTAAATCTGGAGAGCAGTACGAATATGACGGTGCATATTCAGCAGAAGAATTAAAACAAATTTGTAAAGATGGCGATGAGGTAATTGGTGTTCATATTTATCGGAATGATGCACCAATTCCTGAAGGTGTTATGTTAGTTGATACACCAGGGATTGATTCAACAGATGATGCCCATCAACTAGCGACAGAATCAACGCTGCATCTAGCAGACGTAATTTTTTATATGATGGATTATAATCACGTCCAATCGGAAGTGAATTTACAATTTGTTAAAGAATTGAAACAACGTAATAAAACGGTTTATCTCGTTGTAAATCAAATAGATAAACATAAAGAAAATGAATTATCGTTTGCAGATTATAGCGATAGTGTAAAACAATCATTCTCTAACTGGGATATTGAAGTAGATGGAGTTTATTATACATCATTACGAATGATGAACCATCCACATAATGAAATTGAAAACCTAGAAACGTTAATTACTTCTATTATGAAAGAAAAAGAGCAGTATGTAAGAGATGGAATGGTGCGAGAAACAGAATATTTAATGGGGGAACATTTCTCGTTTATTCTTTCTGAAAATGAAAAAGCTCTTTTGAAATATGAGGAAGAGTTAGCATCATCGCTTTCCATTTCAGAAATAGTTGAAAAGAAAGAAGAGCTAACGGAAATGAAACATCGCGAGGCTAATAAAGAGTCTCAAATGAGAAATGAATTTATAAAAGGCTTACAAGCTATATTAGATAACGCGTATTTAATGCCATTTGAAATGAGAGAATTGGCAAATGCGTACTTAGAAACAAAATTAACAAAATTTAAAGTTGGTTTGCTATTTGCGAAAGGAAAGACTGAGCAAGAAAAACAGAGACGTTTAGATGCTTTTTATGCTGCTTTGCAAAAGACTGTCGAAACGCAACTTGATTTTCATGTGAAAGAATTTATTGTTGCCTTCTTAAAAGAAGAAGGGTTGTTTACAGAAGAGATTGGGAAAGACATATATGATTTAGAAATTGCTTTTGGACCAGAAATGTTAGCAGAAGTAATTAAACAAGGTGCAGGTTTCACAGGTGATTACTTACTTCTTTATACAGCGGATGTAGCGAATGAATTAAAGAAACGTTATTTTACAAAAGCACAGCAAATTTTTGATAAAAGTGCAGTCGTTTTAAAGCAAAAGGTAAAAGAAGCAGTTGATCGTATTGAAGAAGAGATTGAAACATATACGATGTTGCAAACGGCGAAAGAAACGAAATTGCAATACAGTAACAATTTGGAGGCATATGAAGGCTATTTACAAAATGTTTGGCATGATCGTGTTGCTACACCAGAAGGATTGCAAATAGAAGAGATATTGCAAAGTAAAAAACAAATTGTTAGTGAGAAATTCACACTACAAGAGCAGGAAATTGTAAATGATAACGTAACGGCTCGTGAGGAAGAGATAAAAGGAACGGCAGCTTTAAATATTCAGCGTATATTAGAGAAAGTGAAGAAAGCTGAAACGATATTAGAGCCATTGCCAGCGCTAAAACATGTACAGCAAGAGGTAATAGAAAAAAGGCGCCGTGTGGAAACGACACAATTTACAGTAGCATTATTTGGAGCTTTTAGTGCTGGGAAATCATCATTTGCCAATGCATTGCTTGGTGAGAAAGTACTTCCAGTGTCACCAAATCCGACGACGGCAACGATTAATCAAATTTTGCCAGTTACAGAGGAAAAACCACACGGAACAGTAATGGTTCAATTTAAATCAAAGCAAGCCTTATTAGAAGATATGAAAGCTGTTTATAAGCTGTTTCATTATGAGATTACTACGTTAGATGAAGCGTTAGCACAGATTGATAAAGTTATGAAATACCCTTCACCAACTGGGAAGCAAAAAACAACATTTAGCTTTTTACGAGCAGTACAAAAAGGGTATGATACAGTTTCTGCACATTTAGGCGAGAAAGTACAAGTTACATTAGAAGAGTTTTCTGATTATGTAGCGAATGAAGAAAAATCTTGTTTTGTTGAGTACATGGAGCTTTATTATGATTGTGCATTAACAAGGCAAGGAGTAGCGCTTGTAGATACACCTGGAGCGGATTCTATTAACGCCCGCCATACAGACGTTGCGTTCCAGTATATTAAAAACGCAGATGCTATTTTGTTTGTCACGTATTATAATCACGTGTTCTCTCGTGCTGACCGTGAATTTTTAATTCAGCTTGGTCGTGTAAAGGATACTTTTGCTCTTGATAAAATGTTCTTCTTAATTAATGCGGCCGATTTAGCAGAGTCTGAAGAAGAACTTGAAATGGTAAAAGGTTATATCGCAGACCAGCTACTACAATACGGTATTAGAAATCCACGTTTATTTGCAATTTCAAGTTTATGTGCGCTTGAAGAGAAACAAGGAAAAAATATTGAGAAAGAGAAGTACGGTATTTTACAAAACTCTGGGATTGCTAAGTTCGAGGAATCATTTACATCCTTTATGATGAGAGATTTAATGCTCGTATCTGTTCATGCTTTATATGGTGCATTGCAAGGGGCAGATCAGCTGTTAGTAAATATGATAAATGGTGCAAAGCAGGGGAATGAAGAGAAAGAGAAGCAAACGAAAAAATATGAAGCAGAGCGTGATCAACTACTTCATATTATTTCATCATATAGTGTGCTTGCTGAAGAACAGGCGATGCAAAATGAAGTGAAAGAATTGCTTTATTACGTGCAACAACGTCTATTCCTACGTTATAACGATGTGTTTACTGAATTTATTAATCCAGCATCGCTTCGAACGGATGGAAATGTGAAAGTGCAGTTGCAGCAGTGTGTTATGGAATTAGTAGCATTTATTCAGCATGATTTATTACAAGAAATGCGTGCGACATCATTACGCCTTGAAAGATGGATAGATGAAGCGATGAAGCGTGCAAAGAATGAAATTGTGGTGAACTGTAAAGTAGAAAATGAATCAATTTCTATGAATGGAACAGTGGAATATGAATATAAAGATATTACACATAAAGAACCGTTCCCTTCAGTTGAAATAAAAGATTTCAAAAAAGCATTGGCACACTTTAAAAACGAGAAAAGCTTTTTTGAAAAGAATGACAAAGCCTTTATGCAAGAAGACGCTAAATCTGTATTAGAACCTCTCGTATCAAACTATGTAGCTGATGAAAAAGATTTATTTGTTCATCATTATAAGCAAGAGTGGGATTTGAAATGGAACGTATTCCAAAAAGTGATGCAGCAAGATGTGATGAATTATTATGAAAGTGTATTATTTGCATTGGCTGAAACGATTGATGTATCACTATATGAACAAAGTAAAGAACAATTGCAAAAGCAATTAGTAGAGATTGAAAAAGAAATGTATGTGATGTAGTCGTTATGAGAAAAAGATTCGTTCGATTTTCTTTTGTAGTACCGTATCTAAAGATTTGACAAATCCAGCAAATTCATCGGTAGAAATCATATGAGTAAGAACGAGTCGTCTGCCGTCTGGTGTTTCACCGCATAAGACGAACGAAGAAAATTCATATGTTTTATTTTCTACTACTAATTTTGGATAGGAATACGTGTCGCTCTTCTTCTTCTTTCCATCAATAGAGATGACGTTGCATTTTTTCTCATTGTTGTCCATGGTGAATCCCTCCTTTCTATTACTTATGGTAGACAAGGAGGGTTTAGAACAATAGAGAAGGGGGAATTTTTTATGACTGTTGTAATAGAACGTATTTCAAAAGAAGCTATACCGAAGTCTTTATTACTACTTGCTGATCCAAGTGAACAGCAAATTGGTGCATATGTACAAAGAGGATTAACATATGTAGCTAAGCAAGAGGATAATGTAATCGGTGTATATGTAATTTTGGAAACAAGGCCGAAGACGATGGAAATTATGAATATTGCGGTTGTAGAGCATTTGCAAGGAAAAGGGATTGGAAAGAAGCTAATAAGTCATGCTATAGAAACTGCTAAAGGATATGGTATGTCAAAACTTGAAGTTGGTACAGGCAATTCTAGTGTTTCACAACTTGCTTTCTATCAAAAATGTGGATTTCGTATTTTTTCTATTGATTTTGATTACTTTTCGAAGCATTATGAAGAAGAGATTATTGAAAATGGGATTGTATGCCGTGATATGATTCGGCTTGCAATGGAATTAAATCAGAACGTATAACTTATTTAGGGGGAAGAGAAGATGGAAGTACATAAAGCAATTACAGCACATTCTCGTAAACAAAATGAAAGTGTAAAAGCATGTTTACAATTAGATGCGCAGCGTGAAGCAGCTATTGAAGCAGCCGTATCTCTTGCGTCAAATGGGAAAGAATTTTCGGTTGATGTCATTAATGTTGTAACGAAGCAAATTAATGCTCTTGCAAAAAATGGTGTTACACTAGAGCGTAAATATGTTACAAAAGAAATGGTTATGGAGTATGTAAGTCGTTTGAAAGAGAAAGAAGGTCGTTAAAGATGTTAGTTACAGTCGAATGGTTACGTGAGCATATAGAAGATGAGAACGTCCGTATAATCGATTGTCGTTTTGATTTAGCGAATCCTAATTGGGGTAGAGAAAAGTATGAGGAGGAACATATTCCTCATGCATTATATTTTGATTTGAATGTAGATTTATCAAGTCCTATAACAGAACGTGGTGGTCGCCACCCGTTACCAAATATTGAGGAGTTTGCAGACAAGCTGTCGCGAGCTGGTATTGATGAACATACGACAGTGATTGCATATGACAGTGAAGCGGGTGCAAATGCTTCTCGTCTTTGGTGGTTATTAAACTATGTAGGACATGAGAAAGTATATATATTAGATGGTGGATTTCCAGCATGGAAAGAGAATGGACTACCGGTAACAACAGAAATTTCTGTTGCTAAACGAAAAGCATTCAAAGAAAATATACAAAATCATATGCTTGTAACGATGGAAACGGTGAGAGAGAATATCTATGCAGGTGCAGATGTTACGTTAATTGATTCTAGAGAGCCAAAACGTTATGCTGGTGTAGAGGAACTTGTTGATCCGAAAGCAGGACACATTCCAACAGCAGTAAATTATTTTTGGAAGGATGGAATGCTGCAATCAGGACAATTTAAGAATGAAGCTCAGCAACAAGAACGATTCCAAAATCTTTCGAAAGATAAGGAAACAATTGTATATTGTGGTTCTGGTGTTACAGCATGTCCAAATATCGTTGCATTGAAATTAGCTGGATTCCAAAATGTTAAATTGTATGCAGGTAGCTGGAGTGATTGGATTTCTTATCCAGAAAATCAAATTGCAAAAGAAGAAGATTAATCACTTGCATGCAAAAATAATTTGTATTAAAATAAGGTCACAAGCAAGAGATTGCTCGAAAAACTTTGTATTTTACACATTGGAAACAATGTGATAATATAACGACAAGTAAATAATACATCCTGCGGTGTACGTAACTTATTTATGTCTAAAACCGATGTTAGTTATACGGAAGCTCAATATTTAGTGACCATCATCAAGCCTTCCTTGTGGAGGAAGATGTACGGTAACTGTGAGGGCATCCACCTGCGAGTAGCGGGTTTTTGGACATTTACGAGGAGCGGCACGTGCGGGGGTCTTATTTCAACTAACATTATATAAAATTCCTACGGTGTACGTAGCTTATGCATGTCTTAAACCAATAAGTTTAATATGGAAGTTCAATATTTAAATGTAGCTAACATGCCATCTTTTTAAGAAGGAAGTTACAAACATTTGTGAGAGCATCCACCTGTGAGAGCAGGTTTATGGACATCTAGAGATAACGGCATATGTGGGGCTATATAAAAACCTTACGTTTTATACGTAAGGTTTTTTTGTTGTATACATATATCCATGTTATCTCGATTCACCTGTGAAGTTTCCATAATAAATGTAGCACTTTCTGTCTTCATCAATCTCTCTTGAATCTAAAGTAAACTCCATATGCATGCCGTCCTGCTGAATATATATAATATCTGAATGAAGAGATGGTAAAATTTCTTCATAGTTCCATACATCTTTACTTTCAATCAAGTTGGAACTCGTATCCTTTAGCTCTCTAATTTCAAAACCGATGTGGAAGTAAGTAGGATCTGAAGGGTCGTTAGAAAAAGTTTCTTGTTGAATATATATAACTACTGTTCCATCTGGATCTACTGAAGTTGCAGTAACAACATATGTATTTTTATCTTTTATAAAATATTCACAAGTCATGCGTGCGATAATTTCAGAATTAGAAATATTTGTGTAATTCCATAAAGCAGGATACCCTTTTGTTTCATCATTAAGTCGATATTCTAAGCGCATTTCATCCCTCTTCTTCCTTTTTCTTCTACTTTATCATGGCTTCTTATATAATAGAAATATATTTTATAAAGGGGAGTGCGAAGGTGACAAAAACGAAATGGCTAGTAGGTGGTGTCGTAACGTCTTTAATGACTGGCACCTTATTTGGCTGCGCACAAGATTTACCCCCAAAACCGAATGATAAAAGTTGTTCAGATTGGGATTGGGATGATGAACTTGGGGTATGGCAGTGTGATGATAGTAGTTCAGGTTATCGTGGACATTATTTCTATGGCGGAACATACTATCAAAATAAATCCACTTTTAAAAATTCATCGGCATTTAAATCGTATCAATCGTCTGCGGAATTTAAAGGTGGAATTGGAAGCGGTTCAAAGGGAGGATTTGGGGGCTAACATATGTCGCAATACATAAGGGATCGAAAAGAGTTTTATTCAAAATATCCGGATTTCTGGTCGGATTTATATGAATGTGAGTATAGTTTGTTTCATGTTTTTCCTATAACAAATGAGACTATGAAACAATTACAAGTTGCAACTGAACGAATGGGGAAAATATTTTTTAAGACTGCTAGACTTTTGCGTAATTTAAGTGACGAACAGCTTCTTGAACTTGGATTTCCCCCCGCAAGCTTATCGTTCATTAGAATGAAAGGATTATATCCTGAATCTGTTATTTCACGATTTGATTTCGTTTTAACAGGCGATAACCAAATGAAAATGCTTGAGTTTAATAGTGATACACCTACCTTTATTATGGAATGCTTTCAAATGAATGGGGAAGTTTGTAAAAAGCTAGGTTATGATGATCCAAACTTAGGCCAAGAGCGATTGCTATCCTCTGGTGTTACAAAAGCTGTAATGGAAGCGACAAAGGGAATAGACAACCCAAATGTTGTTTTTACAGCGCATCATGAGCATATTGAGGATTGGAATACGACTATGTATTTAAGTCAGTTATGCCGTGTTGAAAATAAAGTCGTGCCAATGTCAGAACTTAGAATTACAAAAGATTCTTTAGTGGATAGGGATGGAGTGCAAATTGATGTTTTATATCGTCAAACATATCCGATAGAAGATTTAATTGAGGATCAAGATCCTGAAACAGGGGATTTGGTAGGTGTGGAGTTGTTGCAACTCGTAAAAGCCGGAAAGCTGTTTATTATAAATCCTTTGTCAGCATTTTTACTTCAGCCTAAATCAGTTCAGTGTCTTATTTGGGGATTAGCAGAAGAAGAGGTCTTTTATACAAATGAGGAACGACAGTGGATTAAAGAATATATGTTACCTACATATTTAGAACCAGATTTATTTTTAGGAAAAGGTTCTTTCGTTCAAAAACCTTCATTTGGTAGAGAGGGAGACACGATTACCATTCGTGATAAGGACGAAAATATTATGATTCAAAATGCACACCAAACGTATAAAGCGTCACTGCCGATATTTCAAAAGTATACAGAACTTCCAGTCGTATCTTTGGAAACAGAGAAAGGGATGGAGAAACTGTCGTATGTGTTTGGTTCGTTTTTAATTGCAGGAAAAGCAAGTAGTATCGGTATTCGTGCTGGTGAAAAAATTACGGGGAATGAATCGTACTATTTACCAGTAGGTATAAAAAAGGAGGAAGTATATGATTAATTTTTTATTATATTTAGCAGTAACACTTGGTCTTTTATGCATAGGTCTTTTCCTGATGGAAGTGACAACGAAAGTAAAAGAATTTAAGTTAATGGCCCAAGGGAATAAGGCAGTAAGCTATGTACTTGGAGGGCGATTACTTGGGTTAGCTATTGTTTTATATTCAACAGCAGCTAATTCCATTTCACTTCTTGATATGGTTTCGTGGGGAGCGGTTGGGATTTTGGCTCAAATTATCGTCTTTTATTTAGCTGAGTGGCTTACACCACGCTTTAATATAAATAAAAGTCTTGAAGAAGATAATCAAGCGGTCGGTCTTTTTCTTATGTTTTTATCGCTTTCAATTGGGATTGTAATTGCTGGTTGTATAACTTATTAAAAACTTTACGTTTAAACGTAAGGTTTTTATTTTTACTAATTTTAAAATATGTGCTTCATTCATTTGATACGTAGAAAGAGAAATAGTATGTATATGAGAGGGAGTTGTTGTAATAAGGAAAAGATTCCATTCAAGGTGTTGACATCTATTTTAAATAAGAGTAACATTTTCTATGTAATAAAAATAAGTCTCTGTTAGGTGAGGCTCCTGTATAGAGAAATGCTACTGCCCAAAAATGTCGAGAGACGCCAATGGGTCAACAGGAATGATCGAATTAAGGTTTTTCTTAATGTAGCTGGTAATGTACCTATGCTATACAGTGCTAAAACTCGGCGAGGGAGAGGTCCGTAGATTTCTAATTGTATTAGGAATCGTTTATTTGTGTATGTCATGGCCTTTACTCTTTTCGGAGTAAGGGTCTTTTTGTTACAAAGCTATGAGTAATTTCATAGTATAAACTATAAAATAAAACGAGGAGGTGAGGAGCATGTCAAATTCTGACTCGGTTCCGTTACCCATATACTTCAAATCAAAAATATATGATGTAGGCAGGAAACGACTTGTTCCTCCCTCTATATTTATCATCATGTAGCGTTTATATGTATGTTTAGGCGCTAGACACTTTCACCGTAAAGTGGATAAATTGAGAAACAAAGCGTTTCTTCCTACGTTGTAAAGGAGGAGACGATAATATGTTATATGCAAACAAAACTGTGGGTAACACGTCATATAAATTAAGCAAAAAATCAATGAAAGAACAAACGATGCTTCAAAAAAATAAAGATTTATTAATTGAAATCGCAACGAGAGATGTAAAATCTGTATTTGCGTATTTTAAAACAACAAGAGATGGATTATCTATGAAAGAGGCACAAAAACGTATTCAAGTATACGGCCGAAATGAATTAACTTCAAAAAGAGCTCGTATTGCAGAAGTGATGATGAAGCTAGGTGGAATGATCCCAGGTTTTTCAAAACAACATGTGAGAGATGGATTACAATGTGAGAAGATTACTGTGTCTCGAGTAGAATGTTCTAGTGTAACAGGTTTAAACGGTGAATTAAAAATGATGGATTTGCCAGTACAAGAGCTTGTTCCTGGAGATATGATTTTCCTTTCGGAAGGTGATACAGTACCAGCAGATGTACGTATCATTTATGCAAATGATCTATTAGTAAATGAATCTGTGCTAACAGGAAACGATGCGAGTATTGAGAAATTTGAAAGTTGCTATCATCTTGAACGCAAACGATTTATTCCTTTGAAAAGAATGAAAGACTATAATCCACTTGAACTTGAAAATGTATGTTTCAAAGGGACGTATATTGTTAGTGGAAATGCAAAAGCTGTAGTAGTTTCAACTGGGAAAAATACGTATACAGGGATTCTTCATACTTGTTGTAGTAAAACGTCTTAATGTGTAAATGATGCTAAATATACAAAAACAATGTATAATAGACAAAGTTGAAAAACGTAGAATGGTAATCTATTTATATAACCTTACGTGATGACGTGGGGTTATTATTTTTTTTGGTAGGAGAGGAATTATGAAAAAAGTATTATTAGTTGATGGTATGGCACTATTATTTCGTGCTTTTTATGCAACAAGTGTCTACGGGCAGTTTATGAAACGACAAGATGGTACCCCTACAAACGGGATTCATGGTTATATGAAACATTTATTAACGGCAATGCAAGCAATTGAACCGACACACATCGTAACATGCTGGGATATGGGAAGTACAACATTTAGAACAGAGTCGTTCTCAAATTATAAAGCGAATCGTGCAGCGCCACCTGAAGAATTAATTCCGCAATTTGATCTAGTGCAAGAAATGACTGCAAAATTATCTGTTCCAGTTATCGGCATGAAAGGGTATGAAGCGGATGATTGTATCGGTACACTAGCAAAACAATACTGCAATGAAGCGGAAGTTTATATTTTAACAGGTGATACGGATTTACTTCAACTTGTTGATAAGAACGTTACAGTTATGCTTCTGCGCAAAGGAATTGGAAATTACGAGTATTACACACCAGAGAAAATTATGGAAGAAAAAGGTGTAGAACCGTGGCAAATCGTGCATGCGAAAGCTTTCATGGGAGATACGAGCGATAATTACCCAGGTGTAAAAGGTATCGGTGAAAAAACAGCGTATAAGCTTATTCAAGAACATGGTACAGTAGCAACTGTACTAGAAAATGTGGCATCATTAACGAAAGCGCAACGTACGAAGATCGAAAGTGATTTAGAGAATTTAAATATTTCATTACAATTAGCGCAAATTCATTGTGAAGTTCCTATTTCCTGTTCACTAGAAGAAGGATTACACACAATAGATGAAGAAAAATTACGATTCGTTTGTGAAGAAATGAATTGGGGAAGACCTGAAATGTTAATCAATATGCTGTAAATAGTTTGGAAAGAAGGATGTTGCATAAGTCGAACTTAGACTAGGTGACACCTTCTTTTTTATTTTGAAAAAAAGAATTTTAGTAGATGAAAGTATATGGAATGCAGCTTAAAATATATAAATATTTCGACAAGGTAAATTGATATAAGATGATGCAAATGGCGATTTATGTAATTGAATGAAACGACTATAAAATTGTTTTAGGAGACTCTTTTTTGAGTGTTCACAAAGTTGTCAGAAAATAAACGGAATTTTCATATGAAGTTCAAATGGAATTCACAACAATCAATTATTATAAGAACAACCAGATAATTCTTTATCTTTTATATAAATCATCCCCCAAGGAGGACAATGAAAATGAGAAAAAAAGTGAGAAAATCTTTTAAACAATTATTAATTGAAAATAAACAATCACTATTAAATAATAAAGAAAATATGAAAGAAATTGAGGAACGAATTGAGAAACGACATGTAGCATATAGTGGTGCTAGTAATTAAATAAAATAAAAAAGATAGCCTATAAAGGCTATCTTTTTTATTTTATATTGGAAAAAATGCTATTCCTATCTTTAATCTTGTAAATATACAAGATATTTTTATAGTGCTTTTCTAGCAATCTTTTTCATTTTTCGAGGTTGAAATTGGTATATACCAATTAAAGGGATTAACTATTCATAATATTACAAAAAATGTTACAATACATTAAAAATTACGCTATAAATCATTTTAATATGAAAAATTGGAATGAAAAGAAAGGAGAGGAATATGAATAATGGTGTCGCTTTGAAATGATTATTATCATTTCATTAGGAGTTGATATAAAGCGATGGATAGGTATGAAGAACTGGATTCAATTAGAGGGATTTCTTCATTAGTAGTAATGATTGGCCATCATTTAATGATTTTTTCAGTATTTCAAAATTACAGTTATGAAGATAATAAACCATTTGTTATGTATCTATTAAAAGAAACACCTGCTCGTCTTGTTTTTAGTAGTGGTAACGAATCTGTTATTATCTTTTTTGTTTTGAGTGGATTTGTTTTGTATGAATCTATTCAAAAAAATTATGATAGCTATAGGTCATTCCTTGTAAAGCGTATATGCAGAATTTATATTCCATATATCGTAGCGATACTTATAGCTATTTTATGCCAAACTACAATGAGTGAATATGGAATTTCTCATTTAAGTGAATGGTTTAATCGCTCATGGACGATTGAAAGTTCTTTAAGCCTAATCGTGCAGCATATATTATTGGTTGGGAAATATAATACAGATGCATATAACGGCGTAATTTGGTCACTTGTTCATGAAATGCGAATATCAATCATTTTCCCGTTAGTTTTGATGGTTTGTTTAAGAAAAACGTTGAGGGATTCGTTATTGACATTGTTTAGTTTTAGTATATGCTCTGTTGCGATATTATTTTTATTTCGCTCGAGTTTAACATTAACAAGCTATATGTTAACACCACATTACACGGTGCTATTTTTACTAGGAGCACTAGTTGCGAAGTATAAAAATAATGTAATAATTTTTTATAGTAATCGTACTAAAAATGAGAAAATTGCATGGTTTTTATTAGCGATTTTACTTTATATGTATGAAGGGCTTATCGGAGAAATTAAAGTGCTCAATAATTTTATATTGCGAGACTACGTAGTAGCGATAAGTGCATGTTTATTTGTCATATTAAGTCTATCAGTATCAACTTTGTCATCGTTGTTGCGTAATAAATACTTGTTATATTTGGGGAAGATTTCTTACAGTCTTTATTTATACCATATCATATCGTTATTTTCCCTTATATACATGCTTCATGAAATATTGCCGTTGCCTATTATTTTAATTTTTTCACTCGTTTTTTCGTTTATACTTGCGATGCTTTCGTATATATTTGTAGAAAAATTTGCATTCAGAGTCGGAAAGTATGTAACAAAGCAAGCGAATAGAAAGAAGAAAGGGTTATCTGTAAAGAATGATGTTCAGAATATGAATCAGACAAAGGCGGTGAAATAATTGAAGCAAGAAATTAGTATGAAGGATTTTCAACAGTTATTGAAAAGAAGGATAGTAACAATTATTTTGACGATGTGCTGTTTAACTGTTTCTCTAATTCTTATCTCTATGTACGTATTAAAGCCTTCATATCAATATTCAACACAAATTCTCGTTGGGAATTTAGATGAGTTTAATAAGGAAAATTCAACAAATAAAACACAGGAAAATAAGCAACTGGTAACATCTTATGTTGATATATTAAAAAGTCCACTCATTATTTCAACAGTGAAAAAAACTTTGAAATTAGAGCAATCAAGTCATGAACTAGCACAAAAAATTTCAGTGGTGAATATGGACAACTCACAAATTGTTACTGTTACAGTAAAAGATTCGGATCCTATAATCGTAAAAGAAATTGTAAAGTCATTGGCAGAACAATCTCAAAAAAGCTTTCAACAGTATACGAATGTGCAGGGGGTAAAAATATTAACTGATCCTGAGTTACAGGAAAAAGCTGAAAAGTTGTTTCCGAAAATTCAACTTATCATTCCTATCTCTTTAATTGTTAGTTTTTTTGTTGGGATAGGTTTAGCCGTATTTCGAGATTATTTTGATGAACGTATATACGTGGAACAGGATTTAGAGAAGATAACAACAGTTCCTGTAATTGGTCACATAAATATGGAACCGAAAAGAAAAAAGGAATCTACAGAAGTTGATCCGCAATCAGCTATATATCGAGGTGAACATGTCGATGTTTAAAACAAAGAAACAGCTTCTATTTAATCCGCATGATGCTCTAATGAAAGAGCAGTTTTATACTGTATATCACGAGTTGAAAAAAACAGGAAAACAAGTATTCACAGTTATTTCAACGAAGGATAGAGGCGTTGTTGCTCAGCTTATAGTAAATATAGGGCTAGTGTTTGCAGAAATGAAAAAAAAGGTGTTACTTATCGATGTGAATTTTTCTGATCCTAAACTACATCTACTATTACAAAGTAATCATACGAAAACAGTGAATGATATAATAAGCGATTTCACCTGTAGTTATGAATCTTTTTCTAGTAATTTATCTAAATACTTATATTGTATTCCTGCCAAAAAAACAGTACACACCGGAACGACTTTAGTTTCTATGGATGAATTTGATCGTGCAATTGCGAAGTGGAGAGAAGATTTTGATTATATTCTCTTGTATTCTTCTGAAGTATTTGAGCTTCCTGTTACGCACATTAGTGCAGGGAAATGCGATGGAGTGATCTTAGCAGTCAAAAAGCGAAAAGATTCCCTACGTACCGTGCAAAAAGCAATAACTGATATAAAAAAGAAAGAATGTGAATTAATGGGTATAGTTTTATATTCTTGAATGTGGGGGTAACGAACTATGATTCGTGAAACAAATCAAGCCAAGTTGTATGCGATTCCGGCCCAAGAAAAGACCAGTATTTTGAATCGAAGTATAAAGCGCTTGTTTGATATTACATTTTCACTCATATTGTTACTAGTAACGCTACCAATTATGTTGTTCTTTTGTATTATGATTGCTTTCGAAACAGCAGGAGCTCCAATCTATTTTCAAGAACGTTTAGGTATTAATGGGAAGAAATTTAATGTATTTAAATTAAGGTCGATGGTAAAAGAGGCTGAAATAAATGGACCACAATGGGCAGATGAAAATGATTCAAGAATTACTAAAGTTGGATCATTTATAAGAAAAACGAGAATTGATGAGTTACCGCAACTTTTAAATATTTTAAAAGGTGATATGTCTTTTGTGGGACCTAGACCAGAGAGAGAGTATTTTTATAAACAATTTGATACGTATATTCCAGAATTCAAAGACCGCTTAATCGTGAAACCAGGGTTAACAGGATGGGCACAAATAAATGGAGGGTATAATCTTGATGCAAAAGAAAAATTGAAGTTGGACATAGAGTATATTGAAATGAAAACGATCAGGATGGATATTCGTATTTTATGTAAAACTGTTTTAATTGTATTGAACGGTAATGGTGCAAGATAAATATATGTAAGTAGGCTAGGTTGCTTGCAAAGGAGAGCAGGTATGGGTAAATCTATTTTAAATAATATTATCCATCTATTTTATAGCACGATTTTAGCTAATCTTTTTCAGGCTGTAAGTTTAATTGCTTTAGCAAATTTTTTTAATGCACAACATTATGGAATGTTTAGTGTTGCCATAGCAGTGACGTTTGTTATGTTATTTTTCACAGATTTAGGACTTACTAACACGTTTCTTCGAGAAGGGGCAAAAGATGGAGTAGACTTAGGGAAGATTTTAACGTCGTATATAAAAATAAGGATGATCCTACTTATTTTTATTTCTATAATCGGTTATATTGCTATTCATTATATGTATGCGGATAGAAATGTAATTTACATGATGATAAACGTAATGTTTTTCATGTTAATAGGATTAACTTTCCAAAATATAGGGAGTGCCTACTTTCAGTTGATGGAACGAATGAAGTATATAGCACTTATTAAAGTTGTATCAGCGTCAGTTGTTATCATCATTACATGTTTTTGTATTTTCGGAGAGTTACCGGTGTATGTAACAGCTCGTTTATATGCTTTTGGGTATATGATCGGTGGTTTGTTCAGCATATATATCATGAGAAAAAAGACGAAAATGAATATGAAAGTCGTAATCCATAAAGCATTATTTTGGCAATTAACATCTTTTATTATTAGCGGTTTTTTAATAATGAGCACCCCGCAATTAGCGCCTATCTTACTTAACTATACATTGCCACTAAGTATGGTCGGTGTTTTTGCAGTGGCGTACCGGATGCCAGCAGCTTTATATCAAGTGCCAGGGGTAATTGCAGGTGCGTTTTACCCAGTGCTTTTTAAGCATTATAATCAAAAAAATTTAGAAGAGCATACGAAATTAAACTTACTTCAAATAAAATCAATGGCGATTGTGGGAGTCTGTATGACAATCGGTTTATATCATTTAGCACCATACTTTATTTCTATATTTTTTTATGAGGAATGGAGCAATGCAGTAGAGCCACTCCAAATATTATCCTTTCTCATTGTGCTACAAAGTTTAAATATTGCTATAGCTGACGGCTTAACAACGAGTGGACGTCAAAATAAAAGAACGGTTGTGCAATGTATAGCATTAGTGATAGGTGGGATTATGCTTTATAGTTTTAGTAGTATTGGTGGAGTGATAGGAGCGGCTTATGCTATGGTTTTATTTGAAATTGTAGCTTTAGTTGGGTATATAGCAGTAAGTGTAGTGAGGAAGAAAATTGTATTCCAAATTGTCATACCTTATACAATTTATTTTGGCGTAACTTTTATTGGGGTGCAATATATGTTGCATACATATCATTTCATTGCGCTCGTTCTGAATACGTTAATCGTAGTAGTTGGTATATTCCTATATGATTATGAGCTGAAAAAACTTCTTTTTTCGTTTATAACAAAAACACGCAAAAAGGATTATATTACGAAACAGGGGATATAGCATATGGAAAATAATATGAAAATGTCGATGAAATGGATTATGCTTCTAATATTATTTGTCATGTTAAGTAAATACAATATATATATTGGATTTTCGTTGAAGATCTATATGATTTTTTTAGTCATATATTTTTGTTTAACAATTAAAAACTTCCATATCCAAAAGCTATATTTTCATGAAGTTGTATTTTTACTATTTTATTTCATCTATTGTTTGAGTGGAATTCTTTCTATATATTTACATGCTAGCATTCGTATGATTTTTGGTGTGTTACTTGTTTTAGGTTGTTATTTTATAATGAGAAATTTATTAGGAAATATTGAAATAGCAACACTTGAATCATCTATTTTTTATGTAGGATTTATATTTAATATTGTAAGCTTAATACTTTATATAGTTGGTTTACAGCACTTTGGGTTATACGGTGGAGAAGAAAGAGAAATTTTTGCCGGACTATTAGTTGATAGAGGATATCCAAGATTAATTGGTTTGCTAGATGATCCTAACATTTTTATTTTTTATAATACAATATTTTTTATGTATTATATGACAAATTTACATAATATGACGAACATTTTAGGATTGATTTTATGTGTTACGACAAGTTTATTAACTTTTTCAAGGGGAGGAATATTAGCGCTTGTGCTTGTCATTTTTGTATATGTATGTACTTCTAGTTTTGCAAAAAAAATAAAAATAATGATGAGTTTACTATTGTTTGGTGTAGTGATCTTTAGTTTATCTAATAGTGTAATGGGTGGCCAATTGGATGACATATTGAATAAACGAATTTCTGATTTTTCGCATGATAATGGAAGTGGCAGATTTACATTATGGGAAGCAGCTTTTAAATATTATTTATCTAATCCATATATCGGAATCGGTGCGTTTAATTTTTCGAATTATTATGAATTTCAATTTAATGAAAAATTATATGTGCACAATACATTTTTAGAAATTTTATCTGAATCGGGTACAATTGGTTTTCTTTTATATAGCGCTTTTTTATTTGTATTAATGTTCAAGTTAACGCAGTATACTTTGTTTCGTGAAAAACCGTATCTTTTCTTGACTATGGTTGCATTTTTATTTCAGATGATGTCATTGTCACTCATTATTAACGAAGCGTTCTTTTTATTTTTAGCAATTGTTGTGAAGTACATTTCAATATATGAAGGAAGGGGAAAGATAGATGGTAAAATGTCTATCAGCACATAATAAGGCGCCTCATGTTTCTGTAATAACACCTTCTTATAATAGTATACGATTTATAGGTGAGACGATTGTATCTGTACAAAATCAATCATATGAAAATTGGGAGATGATTATCGTTGATGACGCTTCAACTGACGAATCTGTTACAAAAATTAAAGAGATAATAGAAGGAGACTCGCGTATTAGGTTAGTATCATTAAAAGAAAATATTGGTGCTGCTAAGGCTCGGAATATAGCAATTCAAGAGGCGAGAGGAAGGTATATTGCCTTTTTAGATAGTGATGATATATGGTTACCGCATAAATTGAAGACACAATTGTTATTTATGGAAGAAATGAGTGTGGCCTTTTCATATGCATCGTATAGTTTAATCGATGAAAACGGTAATGGACTAAATCGAGAAGTGAATGTACCGAAATCTGTTGACTATCATTGTTTGGCAGGAAATACAATTATCGGATGTTTAACAGTAATAATTGATCGTGAAAAAATTCCGCATATTGAAATGCCTAGTGTACAGCCGGAAGATACGGCGTTATGGCTGAAATTATTACATGAAGGGCATGAAGCGAAAGGGATACAGCAAGTATTAGCGAAGTATCGAATTGTAGCAAATTCGGTTTCCAGAAATAAAATTAAAGCAGCTTTTCGGTATTGGAAATTATTAAGAGACCAAAAATGTCTTAATGCAGTGCAAATCTTTTACTATTTTAGTAAGTATGCTTATCATGCCTATAGAAAAAATAAAATCAATGTAGTTGGGAAGACGCAATTATGAATATACTTTTGATGACAGATAAATTGATAACAGGCGGAGCTGAAAGTTATTTCTGTAAATTGGAAAGTAATTTGCGTTATGAGGATTTTAAGGTTTATACAGCTGCAGGTGATGGAGAGCTATATGAATCTCTTACTAGAAAAGAAAATTTTATGTTACTTAGCCGATGGAATCATTTGATAAATATTTATTACTTACGAAACGAAATTTGTAAACGAAAGATAGAACTTATTCATGCCAATAGTTTACGAATGGTATTATATGCTTTTCTACTTCAAAAGTTTATGAAAAAAAAGATGAAAATTGTGTATACGAAGCATAATGTAACGATATTAGAGAAGAAAATGCCAACTCTTTTTCGTTATTTTATGAATAAATATGTGAACAATATTATTACAGTAAGTGAGTTTGAAAAAAATAACTTACTTTCAATGCATGTAGCTGAAGAGAAAGTAAAGACAATTTATAACGGTGTGGATATAGAAAAGTTTTTATTCCAGCAGAAAAAGAAAGAATCTATTTATAAAATAGGGATATTAGCTAGACTATCCAAGGAGAAAAACCATCAACTATTTGTAAAAATTGCAAATGTGTTGAAAAAAAGAGATGATTTTTTGTTTTATATTGCTGGTGATGGGCCAGAAAAAGAATCTATTATGAACGAAATAGAAAAGTATGGATTGCAACAAAGGGTAACAATGTTAGGGAATATTTCAGATCCGCATAGGTTTATAGGAAATATGGATGCCTTACTTTTATTATCTTTTCGTGAAGTGTTTCCAATGGTAGTAATTGAAGCAATGGCTACAGGGACACCAATTGTTTCAATAGATGTTGGCGGAATAAATGAAGCGGTAATAAATGGAGAATCAGGTGTTTTGATACATGAATATTGTGAATCTGAATTTGCAAGTGCACTTGAGGAACTACAGGGGAATGAAGAAAAGGTGAATGATATTAGACTGAAAGCAAGAGAGAAAGCAGAGAGGTATTTCTCGTTAACTAAAATGATAGAAGAAACGAAAGGTATATATGAATTAAACAAATGACCGTACAGGTCGTTTGTTTTTTTTATTATAGAAACTTTTAAGAGAAAACTCACATATTATATGAAAAAGGTAATATGAGGAGTGAATTTATTTTGTCAGAATATATTTCTTCCCAAGAAGATTGTGCACCAGAAAATAGCGTTCATATTGATTGTTTTGGAGCAGTACCGAACTCAGGAAATGATAGCTCATTAGCAATTCAGCAAGCTATAAATTATTGTGTAGCGAATCGAATTTCGACGGTTAGAATTACAGGGGTAAATACGTATAAAATTGTAAAGCCAATTATTATTAAATCAAACGTAAGATTAGAGTTAGATCCTACTGTAACGCTACAAATCGATGGAGATTTTAATGTGTTTGAACTGCAACAAAATGCATCTATAACAGGTGGTACAGTTCAAGTCATAAATCCGGTGTTTCAATCTGCTGTTATTTATGTTTCCGGTTCACAACAAATAGAAGTTCCTAATCACTCTCTTATATCAAATATAAATATAATAAATGCAACGTCGTCATATAAAGGTAAGGCTATACACTTTTATTGTCAAAAAGCATGGGATTATATTAGTTTCTTTCAAGTTAACTTTATTCAAATTAAAAACTTTCAAACTGCAATACATTTAAAGACAGAATATATAGATGATATCAATACACCTTGCTGGATTAACGCAAATGTATTTCAATCTATATTTATTGATGGATGTCAGTATGGGATAGAAGTTGATGGAAACAGTGATTTACCAAATGAAAGTTCAGGAAATACGTTTCATGATATTCAAGTGCAATGTAGACAGCAAACGAAAAAAGTAATTCGTTGTACCGGCGCCTATAATACATTTGATTGTATGATTTGGGATACGTACCGGATGAGTAGTGAACAGATTGTCATTGAATTTTCTTCTAATTCGCATCGTAACTACCTTTTTTCAAATTTACTTTCTACAACTATTGTAGATAAAGGGCAATACAATGTTTGTAAGTCTACCTATGAAGAATCTCTTCGAATTCAGTTACCGATTACGTTAAATAAACCACATTTAATAGGGAATCAAGATGATATTTTAGTAAACGCTCAGCAGAAGTATACTGTTAAGCAAGTAAGTGGGAAATTACCGTACGGGGGGAATCTCGCAAATTGTTTTAATTTAATAGATGAACAAAGTGTAAACTATATTGATGTTCCAGATAGTAATCCAGTTGTGATTGAACTAGATTTCACGAAAAATCCAATCAAAATGTTAAATTGTTTTGGAATGTATTTTGGGTGGGGAGAGAGCCCGAAGAAAATTAAAGTTGAATATGCATTAAGTGCAACTGGAAATTGGGTTGTTGCGTCGGATGTTCCATTAAATGTAGGCGATACAATTATATCGAATATGAAGGCGAATCAGTTATATAAAGTTAGAATTACATTAAGTGGTTATTCTCAAGATCATAAGCGTTTTCGGATTAATCGTATGTTTGCAAGATCGTCGATGGAAAATGGGAATGCTTGGTTAGCGACAACTGGCGGAAGAATGTTTGGAGATATTGAAATAGAGGCAAGTAAAGGTATAATTATGAAGACGGCTAGTGGAGTGAAATGGAAAGTTACTATGAATGAAGCTGGCCAACTTATTACGACTAAAATAACTTGAGACGATGCCTAAGTGTATATCCTTGGACGAGTTATTGAGTAGGACGATAAAGGTAATGAAAAAGAGATTGTAATTTGGTTTCAACCAAACTACAATCTCTTTTTGTTTCATTTAACGCCACCAAATCCAAGTCCAAAGGTAGTTTCGTATATTCCGAGGAGTAATGCGAATAAAACGTTCCCCGTCAAAGAAGCAACTTAAATTTGGAACTATTTCATCTTCGTTTTCTGGAACAAAAGTGACGATGTTTTCGTTACTTGTAACGGTTACTGTAATTGGTGGATCGGTAGGCGAGGCTTGAAGTTGTAACGAAATATCAGCTGTATTTTTAAATTCATTAGTAACAGGTGGACTTATTACTTGTACTGTGAATAACACAATAATTGTTTCGTTTGGCTCCAAATTAGTAGCGACTAGGAAACCGATATTCGGATTCGCTAGTGGAGAGCGTTCTCCGTTAATGGAGACAGTGCCGTTCATAAACTGTAAGCCTGCTGGAATAGTATCTTGTAAAGAAACATTTGAAAGCGAAATCTCGGAAGTATTCGTAATACGCACAGTGTAATCAAAATATTGATTTAAATAAACGGAGCTGACGGAAGCGTTTTTTATGACTGTCACAGTTACAAATTGAACTGGTATACGAACGATATTTGAATTAATAACGAAAGTAATAATCGGAGCCTGTGGTGTCAATTGGAAAGCGGCTGTAACTGTTGCAGAATTTATAATTGTACTGTTTGAAGGAATAGAAGTTACAAGAACTTTAAATGTTATCGTTGCTACTCTATCTGCAGGTAAAGAGCCGATATTCATACCAGTGTCTGGACGGATATTTGGAACTTGAGTACCATTAATTGATACGCTGTTTTCTATAAATGTTGTACCGGCTGGAATTATATCTAGGACGGAAGTACTGATTGTAGGAGTTGGTGAATGATTTATCACCTCTAATGTGAAAGTTATGATGTCCCCTGTCGCCACGATAGATTTATCGGCTGTTTTTTCAATACTAACCATTGGATCAACTATTATTGTTGTAACAGTATTTGTTTGCTTTGTAACGGTATTTATTTGCCTTGTAATCGTAATAGGAGGTTCGGTTGGACCGACAATAGGTGTATAGGAAATAGTAGCATCGTTATTGATTGTAGATTGAAGAGTAGAAGAAGATATTGTCACTTGGAATGTAATAATAACAGATTCGTTTGGAGCAAGGTTGCCTAGCGTAATACCATTTTCAGGATTCGCATTAGGTTGATTGATTCCGTTAATCGTAACACTACCAATAACGAATGTCGTATCTACTGGTGCCGTGTCTACTAGAAGAAGATCTTCAATAGTGATATTACCACTATTAGTAATCGTAATGGTGTACGTTAAAGTTTGACCAGGTAAGGCACTCGTGAAATCAACAGCTTTTATCGCAATGACATTATCATTTTGGACGGTTGTTGTGACTGTATTTGTTGTCGTCGTATTTGTAACAGGTATGTTATTTGGGTTGACTATATAGTTAAAAGTAGTGATTGCTTGGTTGGTGAGTTCGTTTTGTATTGGAATAGAAGTCACAGTTACTTGGAATGAAGTAATAGCGTCTCCACCAACAATTATAGTACCAATTGGTATGCCACTTACTGGATTAACTCCCGGAAGAGTTTCTCCGTTTACAATAACGCTATTTTCTATAAATGTGGTACCTTGAGGAATTATATCTTGAATGACTACATCATTTGCTGCAACATTACCAGTTTGATTGAGTGTAATCGTATACGTTAACGTATCACCGACAGTTGCAAATGCAAGGTCAACAGCTTTATTACTATTTAAAGTCGCGTGATTAATTTCTGTTACGGCAGCTGATGAAATAATAGTTTCGGTAATAGGTGGTCGATCTGGTAACGTGTATTGAAATTCAATTGTACTCGTGTTAGAGATTGGATTTGTTTGTGGAATCGAAGTAACTCGTACTTGGAATAGAATAGTTGCTGTTGTATTAGGCGGAATGTTCTCAATTTGTATCCCGCTAAGTGGATTGTCATTTGGACGAGCGTTGCCATTCACAATAACACTGTTCTCTATAAAGTTCGTATTTGCTGGGATGATATCTGTCACGATAATGTTTTCTACTTGTATATTCCCATTGTTTGTGATGGAAATTGTGTAAGGGATAATCGTTTGTAGGTCAGCGTATTGGATAGGCGTTGTTTTTGTTGCGACTACAGTAGCAGTAATAACTTCAGTGAAGGTAATATTACTAGTCGATATTTGTTCTTCTCCATTTATCGTATAACGAGAAGTTGATTGATTTTGAACATGGCCGCTAGCTGGAAGCGCTATGACGGTAACAGAAAATGTGACTGGGATAGAAATGTTAGGAGCAATCGTTCCTACAAGTATACCGGTACTTGGATTGGCGTTAAGCTGCGGAATGTTATTTACTAAAACGCTACCGTCAATAAAGGTAGTTCCACCAGGAATATTGTCTGTAAATACAACAGCAGTGGCATCTGTATTCCCTGTATTCGTTAAAGTTGTTGTATAAGTTAAAATGTCACCAATTGTTACAGAAGTCAAATCAACAGTTTTAAGTGAAACGATATCAGCATCATTAATTTGAACGAAAGTAGTGTTGGAATTAATCGATTTTTGAATTGGTGCAAAATCAGGGTTGAAAATAAATTCGTAGACGATGTTTGCAGTATTAGGTGTTGGGTTTATAGCAGGTAAATTCGTAACGGAAACTTGGAACGTTATTGTAGTCGCTTGACTTGACGCAATATTAGGAATAGAAAAACCGATATTTGGATCTGCTGCAGGAAGTACCGTGTTGTTAACTATTACACTTCCTGGAATAAAGACTGTTCCATCTTCTATCGTATCTGTAAAAAAGATGGAGTTAGTTGTAGTGGATCCGTTATTTTGAATGAGTACTGTATATTCAATAGTTTCATCAATATTAGCTAATATTGTATTAGCAGATTTTGTAGCGATAAGAATAGCATCAATAAATTGTATATTTGTAGTATTGGAAGATGTCGTTTCTGAAATTGGTGGTAAGCTTGGGTCTGGCTGATACTCATAGTGGATGACGGCGATATTATTAATGTTATTTTGAGGAGGTATAGAGACTACATTTACTTGGAATGTAACGATAATTGTATTGTTTGGAAGGATAATATTAAGGGTGATTCCGGTAATTGGATTCTCGTTAGGTCTTGGTATACCATCTACAAGAATGCTATTTGGAATGAATGTGGTGCCAGCAGAAATTGCGTCAATTAGGAGAGTATTTGTAATAGGTACTGTACCAGCGTTTGTAACTGCGACTGTATATGTGATGATTTGACCTATGCGTGTAATAGATCTGTTAGCAGATTTAAGTGCACTAACATTTGCTGTACGGACTTCAGTAGTTACTGCATTTGATAACGATCTACGCTGAATAATTGGAGAACTAGGCTCAATTTGGTATTCATACGAAGTGTCTGAAATGTTAATGACTGTATTGCCAGGAGGTATACTTGTAAGTTGTACTTGGAATGAAATAGTGACTGTTTCATCTGGTTGTATCGTGCCAAGAGTTATTCCATTTTCAGGGTTCGCATCAGGCTGAATGACATTATTTATTGATAAGCTATCTTCAATGAATATAGTACCTTCTGGAATATCGTCAATGAACAATGTATTGTTAGCCGGAACAGTTCCTATATTTTGTAGTGTATTTGTGTAGGTAATATTTTGCCCGATGGATACGAAAGTAACATCTGCCTGCTTAACAGAAATAATATTTGCATTTTGAAGTGATGTTGTAACGATATTAGAAGTTGCAGAGCGATTCACTGGGGGAGCTGTAGGAATGCTTACATATTGGTACGTTGCTGAAGATTGATTTACAATTTCGGTTTCAGTAGGTGGATTGTTTGTTTGTACTTGAAATAGTATTGTTTTGGAACTATTTGATGGGATCGTTCCAATTGATATTCCGTTTTCTGGATTTGTATCAGGCTGAAGTACACCGTTAATTGTGACACTGTCGGGAACGAATGTAGTCTCAGCTGGAATCGAATCTGTAAAAATAATATTTATTGCGTCAACATTGCCGATATTTTTCACTTCAGAAATATAAAGTATCGTTCCACCAATATCTACAGTTGTTGGATTGGATGTTTTTGTAATTGTTAATTGTGCTTGCACGAAATTTGTAATGACGATATTACTAGTAGATGTTTCCGTAATAGGCGGTTGCCCTGGATCTGGTTGAATTGTATATGTTGTATTGGATTGATTTGTAATCGATTGTTGCGAGAATGGATCGTTAATAAGAATTTGGAACGAAATAAGGTGAGTAGCGTTTGCTGCTAGGTTAGGCAAAGTAACACCTGCATTTGGATTGGCACCAAGTATAGCTGTTCCGTTAAGTGTAAAACTATTGTCTACGAATGTAGTCCCTTCTGGAATCGTATCTGAAAATAAAAGATTAGTAGCTGGAATATTTCCGGTATTTTCTAGTGTTATCGTATAGGTCAAAATATCCCCTGTTGTCGCTTGTGGTGCATTGACTGCTTTTAAAGAAAGAATATTTGCATCTGAAATTTGTGTAAAAGCTGGATTAGACGTAATTGTTCGAGAGATGATAGGAGCAGTTGGATCTGCGATAAAAGTATAGTCAATACGAGCTATATTAGAAATTGGATTCACGCTTGGAATGGATTGAACGATAACTTGGAATGTGACGGTGACGATTTCTGAAGGTGCAATGGCGTTTAAGGGGATTCCTACGTTTGGATCGGCACCTGGAACTGAAATAGTATTAATGGTCACACTATTAGGAATGAATGCAGTTCCTTCTGGTACTAAATCTGTTAAAGTAACTGTATTTGCAGTTGTATTTCCGTTATTTTGAATGACTACAGTGTAAGTGATTGTACCGTCAGTAGACTGTACGAGGGAATCTGTATTTTTAATTACAGATAGCGATGCATCAACGACAGCTGTATTCACCGTATTAGATGAAGATGTTGCTGTAACTGGTGGTTGACTTGGATCGACAATATACGTGTAACTTGTAAGTGCTTGATTTATAATCGCTCCTTGCGGTGGAATAGAACTTGCAAGGAATTGGAATGTAATCGTAGCAGAATCACCTGGTGCGATAATACCAACTGGAATACCGAGAGTTGGACTTGCATCTGGAAGTGAAATCCCGTTAAGCGTAACACTATTTGGAACAAATAATGCTCCTTCAGGAACTCCGTTAATGAGTAATACAGAGTTTGCAGGGAAATTTCCAGTATTCGTTAATGTTGCTGTATACGTAATGGTATCTCCGATAGATACGATTGATCGATTTGCTTCTAAAACAGTTGTAACAGTCGCGTTATTAATTTGTGTGGAAGCACTATTAGAAGTTATTGTGCCGGTAACAGGAGGAGCCGCCGGATCAACGATGAATGCATATTGAATAGATGCAACGTTTGTAATTGGATTCGAAGGTGGAGTAGATGTAACGATGACTTGGAAAGTAACAGTTAAAGAACTACCCGCGCTAACGGTTCCGATATTCACTCCGCTATTTGGATTTGCACCTGGAATGGTACTTCCATTTACAGTAAAACTATTTTCAACAAAGGTCGTTCCTGCTGGAATGAGGTCTGAGAAATTTACATTCGTAGCATTTGTATTGCCGCTATTTTGAATTAAAACGGTATAAGTGATCGTGTCGCCAATATTTGCAAAGGCTGTACTAGCAGTTTTTACAGCTGAAAGTATTGCTGAATGAATAGAAGTAACGAAGACGTTCGTTTCCACGTTGCCAGGCTGAGCCTGTAATGCATTGCCTACGTTATATTGGAAGTTCACAAATCCTAAGTTCTGGAGTTCAGGAGTGAATGTTGTCGGATTGCTTACAATTTGAACTTGGAATATGATTGTTACAGTTTGATCTGGATTGACTGTATTTATGCCAATACCGCTGGTGATAGAAGCGGATGGTAATGAAGTACCGTCAACAACAACTGATCCTGTAACAAATTGTGTCCATGAAGGTAAAGGGTCTGAGAAAACAACGTTGTTAGCTGGAATATTTCCTGTATTCGTAATCGTAGTTGTATACGTAATCGTATCACCAATCGTTGCAAAAGCATTATCTCCGATTTTAATCGTGTTTAAAATTGCACTTTCGATTTTTGTTGAAACAGTAGTAGAAGTAATGTTTTTTGAAACTGGTGGATTAGTCGGATTAACGATATGTTGAAAGTTAACGCTAGCTTGATTGGTAATTGGATTTATAGGCGGGATTTCATCTGCGATAATATTAAATGCCACAATGACAGATTGGTTTGGCGCGATATCACCAATTGGAACCCCTGTAACGATATCTGCAGTTGGGATGCTAGTTCCGTTAAGTGTAAAACTATTCGGTTCAAATGAAGTTCCATCTGGAATAAGATCGGTAAAAATAACATTTGTTGCACTAACATTTCCGCTATTTGTAATTGTAACGGAGTAGACAATATCTTGCCCAATGTCAACCGTAGATACATTTGAATTTTTTTGTGCAGTAAGGATAGCGCTATTAATTTGTGTGGTTGTTGTATTAGATTGATTAGAAGTTGTAATAGATGGTTGGCTAGGGTCAACGACATAATGATATGTGATAGAAGCAGAATTAGAAATAGGATTAAGTGTAGGAAGTGTAGTAACAGTTGCTTGGAATGTGACAATTGCCGTATTACCACCATTAATGGAACCGATATTTACACCAGTAGATAAATCAGCATTTGGAATGGTTTGCCCATTAACTGTGAAACTATTTGGAACGAAACTTAAATTGCTATCAAGTATATCGATGACGGTAACATCAGTTGCAGCCACATTCCCGGTATTAGGGAGGTTAAGTGTAAATGTTATTGTATTACTAACATCCGCAAAGGTAAGATCTGCCGTTTTTGTACTTATAATATTTGCGTTATTTATTTGAAGAAGCGTAGTGTTGGAAGTAGCTGAACTCGACACTGGAGGGTTAACAGGATCAACAGTAAACTCATATGTCGTTGATGCTGTATTCGGTGCTGGATTAATAGGTGGAATGCTGCTAACTGTAACTTGAAAGACGATACTATATATTTCATTTGGTGGAAGTGCTGCAAGTAATACACCTGTATTTGGATTCGCGTTAGGTTGTAAAACGCCATCGACGGTTAATGTGTTAGGAACAAATGTGAGTCCACTTGGTAATACATCTGTGAATACTATATTAGTTGCATCCGTATTTCCTATATTGGAAATAGAAGTAGTATAAAAGGCAGTTTGCCCGATATCTGCAAAGGATGCACTTTCATTCTTCGTCATAGATAATATGGCTTCTTTAATTTGCGTTGAAACAGGATTGCTAATTGAAGTTTCTGTATCAGGCGGTGAGATTAATTGATAAGATGTTGATGAGAAATTTACAATTGGGTTTTCGGTTGGTAATGAGGTCACGTTTACTTGGAAGGAAACATTTACTGTAGCCCCCGCTGTTATCGGTCCAATATTTACACCGTTTACTGGATTCGCACCACTTTGAGGAACTCCATTAATGGAAAATGTATTTGCAATAAATGTAGTTCCGCTCGGCATAGTATCTGTGAAAATAACATTTTGTGCAGATGAATTTCCATTGTTTGTTAAAGTGACAGTATAAGTGAGTGTATCTCCGATGTGGCTAAATGCTTTATCAACTTGTTTAGATGAAAGAATGGTAGCTGTATTAATTGTAGTAAATGTTGTGTTTGAAGTAACATTTCTTGAAACAACTGGTGCATTTGGATCAGCGATAAATGTGTAAGAAGCAGTAGCGGAATTGGCAATAGGATTTTGGGCTGGTGTAGAAGTAGCGGTAACTTGAAATGCTATAGATATTGAGCTGTTAGGAGCAATTGATCCAATTGTTATGCCGGTATTAGGATTGAGCCCGATTTGTGTAATGCCACCTATTGTAACGCTATCAGTAATAAACGTTGTACCATTTGGTATAAGATCAGTGAAAGTAATATTCGTAGCGTTTGTATTACCGATATTTGTCAAAAGTGTCGTATAGGTAATGGTATCACCTAGTGTTACAAGTGTTTGATCTACAGATTTCACCATCGTTATCATAGCATCTAGTACCGGGTTTGTAACAATATTCGTTGAAGTAGAAGTAGTAGCAGGGGCTCCGTTAGGATCAACAGTATAAGAGTATAAAATCGTATCGTTACCCATAATCGAGCTTGAAGGGGGAACAGAAATAACATTTACTTGGAAAGTAACAGTTACTGTTTCACCTGGAGCGATATTTGGTATAGTTACTCCAAGTGCTGGCTGTGCACCAAGTTGTTGGATGCCATTTATTGTGACCGAATCTGGTACGAAAGTAGTGCTAGGAGGAATGGCACTTGTAAAAGTTATATTCGTAGCTGGTGTATTTCCTGTATTCGTAATAGTCGTTGTATACGTAAGTGTATCCCCGACGGAAATAATAGATTTATCAACACTTTTTGTTGTAGTTAATATTGCACTATTAATGGTTGTTGAAACTGTATTTGATATAGTTGTTTGTAATGCAGAAGGTTGGCTAGGATCAACCACATGTTCAAATTGTACGGAACTAAAATTAGAAATTGGATTTATACTTGGAATGTTTGTGACAAGTACGTTTATCGTAATAGCAACCGTACTACCAGGGTTTATATTTCCAATCTGAATTCCGCTAGCTGGATTTCCAATTTGCTGTGTACCAGAATCGTTTGTAAGTGTTCCGGAAATAAATGTTGTTCCTTCAGGTAAAATATCTGTGAAAATTATATTTTGTGAAGTGACATTTCCAGGGTTACTTAATGTAATTGTATAAGAAATTGTATCGCCAATCGTTGCGAAAGTTTTATCTACAGATTTGATTGCCACAACTTCCCCAGAATTTATTTGTGTTGAAACAGAATTAGATGTCGTACTTCGTGAAACAAGTGGTAAATTAGGTCCTGTCATAAATTGATAATCAATCGAAGCGCCGTTTACAACCGGTGAGTTTGGACCTCCAGGTCCAATTGTGAAAACGGGATTTGGAATGCTAACTACTTGCACACGGAAGGTGACGTTTATAAAATCTCCTGCAATAATATCCCCAATTGGTATCCCATTCGCCGGATTTACCCCAGGCAATAAAACCCCGCCTACTCGAACGCTATCTGGTATAAATATCGTATTGTTTGGAATCGGATCTGTAAAAATGATATTCGTAGCAGTTGTATTTCCTATATTTTCTAATAAAACTGTATACGTTAAAAATGAATTTCCAGGTGCTACGTCAGAAAATAGTCGATCCACACTTTTCGTTGCTTGAATAATCGCTTCGTTAATTTGAACTAAAGTTGGATTACTTGTAGCTATTTCTGTCACGGGTGGTTGGGTAGGATCAACAATGATCGAGTATGTTGTGCTAGATTGGTTCAAAGTTGGGTTTGTAGCTGGTATTGAGCCAACTATGGCTTGAAAGCTAATTGTTGTCGTTCCTCCAACTGGAATTGAGTCTAAAGAGATTCCGCTATCGGGTCTAAATCCAAGTTGTGGGATGGAGTTAATTTGTACACTATCAGGAACGAATGAAAGTTCGGGTGGTAATATATCGATAAAAACAGGTGTGTTTGCGGTAGTATTTCCGCTATTAGTGAGGGTAGTTGTATACGTAATTGTATCTCCAACAGCAGCAAATGCGCTGCTTGCAGTTTTTGTTGCGATAACGGAAGCAGTATTTACTTGTGTAAAGGTTTTATTGGATTGAACTGTTCGGGAAACAGGCGGCTCATTTATATCAACAATAAAGTTATATTGAAGCGATGATTTGTTCGGAAGTGGATTCGGGTTTGGCAGCGTTGTAATGTTTACTTGAAAATTGAGTGTAATCGATGCATTTGCATTCAAGTTACCAATATTGATACCGTTTTGCGGATTTGCATTTGGGACGGTTACACCATTTATTTTAAAGCTATTTGGGACAAAGGTAGTACCATTTGGAATGGAATCTGTAAACACAATGTTGTTCGCAGTAGTATTTCCTGTGTTTGTAATAGATGAAGTGAATGTAATCGTATCACCAATTGTAGCGAAAGTTGTACTCGCATTTTTATTTAAAACTAAAGTAGCATCAATAATTGGAGTAACCGTCGTATTCGTAATTGTGCTATCAACAGCAGGTGATTGGTTTGGGTTCACGGTATACTCATAATTTACAAGAGCATTATTTGTTAATGTGCCACTAGGTGGTATCGCTAAAATTTGTGCTTGAAAAGTAATGAATACAGTATCTCCTGGGGGAATATCTGCTAAGTGAATACCAAGTGATGGATCTAAACCCGGCTGCGGAATATTATTGATAGTTACAGAGTTTTGGACAAATGAAGCGCCTGCGCCGAGTCCATCTGTTAAAACTGTAGCACTAGCAGGAATATTTCCTGTATTCGTAACGGCAATCGTATAAGTAACGATATCCCCAATTGCAGCTGTCGGTGTATTTACTGACTTCGTAGCGACGATTGTAGCGTTATTAATTTGAGTTGTTATTACATTACTTAACGCATTAGCGGATGCTGGAGGTAAGTTAGGATCTATGACATATTGGTACGCTGTATTGCTTTGGTTCGGGATTGGATTTGGACTAGGAATGGAATTTACTATTACTTGAAATGAGATTGTTGCACTTGTATTAGGGTTTATTGGATCAATTGCAATCCCACTTGCTGGATTTGTATTAGGGAGTGCATTTCCATTTACTGTTACACTATTAGGGATAAATGATGTTCCGTTTGGAAGTACATCTGTAAAAATTACATTTGATGCAAGTGTGTTCCCGTTATTCGTTAAAGTAGTCGTGTACGTAATCATATCATTTACGTTAGCAAACTGTTTATCTGCCGATTTTACAGCGGCAATTGTAGCATTATTAATAGTCGTCTGTACGGTGTTAGATGCCACCAGCTGCGTTACAATTGGTTTGGATGCGTCGTACATGTATTGGAATGTAGTGCTCGATTGATTCGTAATCGGATTTGGACTAGGAATAGTTGGTACAGAAACTTGGAATGAGACAGTACGTGATGAATTCGCTCCTATTGTACCAATTAAAATGCCATTAGCAGGGTTTGCATTAGCTATAGGAACCCCGTTAATCGTTACAGTGTTAGGAAGGAAGATGGTACCAGCTGGAATGATATCTGTAAACGTTACATTGGAGGCAGGGATATTGCCGTTATTCGTTAAAATCGTTGCATAAGTTATGACATCACCAACATCAGCGAAATTTGTACTTGTTAGTTTCGTAGCGACAATATTAGCAGTATTAATTTGTGTCGTTACTATATTACTAGTAGCATTTCTCACAACAGCAGGTAAATTTGGGTCAGCAATAAAGTTATATTGCAGTGCAGCACTGTTTTGAATTGGATTTTGTGTAGGCAAACTACTTGCGCTTATTTGAAAAACAATCGTTGTAAATCCGCCAGCAGGAATTGTCCCGACTTGAAGACCGGTACTTGGGTCTGCACCTAGCTGTAAAGCACCGCCTATAAAAGTACTATTTGGTACGAGAGTTGTGCCGGAAGGGAGTATATCGGTAACAACTACATTATTCGCTGGAGTATTTCCTGGGTTAGCTAGGGCAATGGTATATGTGATTGGTTGCCCAACATCAGCAATAGTTAAATCTACCTGTTTAACAATAACTACATTTGCTACATTAATTTGTGTACTTACAGTATTACTTAAAGATGTTTCTATAGTTGGTGGATCGCCCGGATTTAGAATAAAGCTATATTGTGTACTAGATGAATTTATTGTTGGGTTTTGTGTTGGTAAAGAGGTGACAGTTACTTGATAAGAGACGGTAAGTGAGCCGTTAGCAGGAATGGAAGGTAACGGAACACCGACATTTGGATCGGCGTTATTTTGGAGTACACCATTAATAAGGAACGTGTTTTGGATAAAGGTAGTCCCGTCTGGATTTGTATCTACGAAAGTAGGACTATCAGCAGAAACACTTCCTGCATTCGTTAAAACGACGGTATAAGTTAATACATCCCCTACAGTAGCGAACCCTTTATCTACTGTTTTAGCTGAAATGACATTTGCATCGTTTACTTGCGTAAATGTAGTAGTTGAAGTAGTGTTCTTACTTACAGGCGAAGCGTTTGGATCAACAATAAAGTTATAAGAAATGGAGGCACTATTTGAAATAGGGTTTGGGTTTGGAATGCTAGTGATTAATACTTGGAATGAAGCTGTAATCGTAGTATTAGCATTGATGCTACCAATATTGATGCTAGCTGGTGTTGCGCCCGGCTGAGTAACACCGTTAACGATAACACTGTTCGGTACAAAGGAAGTCCCGTTCGCTATTGAATCGGATAGTACTACATTGTTTGCTGTAACATTCCCATTGTTTGTAAGAGCAAAGGTGTAAGTTAATACATCTCCAACTTCCGCAAACGTTTTATCTACAGATTTAGTAGCTTGAAGGTTTGCTAGTCTAATTGTTGATGTAACAGAATTAGAATTTGCTGTTTTTGAATTTGGTGGCAGACTAGGATTTACAGTGTATAAATAAGAAGCGAAAGCATTGTTAATGATAGGATTTTGGGCGGTAATATTGATGACAGTTACTTGGAAAGAAAGTGTAAAAGTAGCTCCGCCGGGAATTGTGCCAATAGGCAAAGCAACGAGAGAATTTACATTTTGCAAAACACCGTTTAGTGTTACAGTACCTGGAGTCAATATTGTCCCATTTGGAAGTGGATCTGTTAGTTGTACGTTCGTTGCAGCTGTATTTCCACTGTTTGAGATAAGGATTGTATAACTGATTGTATCGCCGATTGTAGCAAATTGTTTATTTGTTGATTTTGTTAATGCTAAATTCGCATTGTTAATTTGAGTGGAAACGAGATTAGAAGAAATGTTTTTTGTAACGGGTGATTGGCTTGGATTGACAGTGTACTGATAAGAAGCGCTTGATCCATTAGATACGACATTTAGCGTGGGTATTGTATTTACAACTACTTGAAATGAAACATTTTTTGTTGTACCAGTTGGGATCGATCCAATGTTCACACCGTTAGCGGGATTTGCTCCCACTTGTGTTGTGCCATCTATTGTTAAACTGTTAAGGACAAAAGTGGTTCCAGTAGGAATGGCATCTGTAAACATAACATTGTTTGCACTTGTATTACCTGTACCTGTAAAGGAAACGGTGTACGTTAGTGTATCACCAATATCGGCAAAATTTTTATCTACCGCTTTTGTCATTGTTACAGTAGCATTATTCACTTGAGTGGAGACAATATTCGTCGTATCAGTCCCGCTTACTGCCGGTTGATTTGGTACAGGAATGTATTGATAAGTTGTAGTCCCGCTATTTAATATGGGGTTTGTTTGGGGGATAGATGGAACGGATACTTGGAATGAAATAGTAGTCGTAGAATTAGCAGCAATAGACCCAATTGATATACCATTTGCGGGATTCGCTCCAGCTTGCGTAATTCCGTTAACAGTTACACTTCCTGGAACGAAAGTAGTCCCGCTAGGAATCGGATCCGTATATATAACGTTCGTTGCAGCAATATTCCCTATATTAGCTAAGGCGATACTGTAAGTTAACGTTTCACCAATATCGGTAAAAAGTTTGTTAACTGATTTTGTGCCATTAATATCTGCGAGGTTAACTTGTGTTCCAGCAGAGTTGCTTGTTGCAAGACCGTTAAAAGTCGTTCCTCCAGCGATTGGTGTATATTGAAATGTAATATTAGCAGTGTTGGAGATAGGATTTTGATTTGGAAAAGAAACGACAGTAGCTTGGAAAGTTACTGTACGAGAAGCGCTGTTATTAATGGTTCCAAGAGATATACCAGCGGCCGGATTTGCATTCGTTTGCGGGACATTATCTACTGTTACAGTTCCAGGTATAAAGGAAGTACCGTTAGGAAGAATGTCTGTAAAAATAACGTTATTGGCGGGGAGAAGCCCTGTATTAGGGATAGTAACTGTATAAGTGAGAACGTCTCCAATTGCTGCAACACTTTTATTCACGCTTTTTGTTGCTTGTATGTTAGGTGAATTTATGTTGATTTGTAAACCGACTGTATTCAACATATATGCGTCTCCGTTAGTTGTTAAACGGATTGCGGCGGACACTTGAGAATTTGTTAAATAAGGAGAAATATCAATGGAAGTAATGTCCCAGCCCTGTCTTCCAGCGGAGATGTTTGTACCTGTAGAAGCACTTTGATTTCGCGTTCCAAATGTCCCGGTTGTATCTAAGTTTCCAGCGGCATTATTAATTTGAGAACCGAAGAAATTATTTACAGCATTGTTAGGTCCAGATAAGGCATTTAATGAACTGAAATTTGGCCCGAATAGAGCCTGATCCCCAATTAAATCAGCATCTCCTTCGGTAGAACTTAAAAACAATCTCCCGCTTACAGGCCCTCCTGAAGGTGTTAAAAATCCTGAAACAGATACATCGGCACTACCAGTTTCTGCAGAAACCCGGTTGCCTGCTACATAAATGGTTAAATTTCTTGCAGGTAATGTTCCATTTTGGTAAGCGACGATAAGCGTCCACCCAGCTGAATTAATTGTTCCGTTAGAAGCATCTATAGGATCTACAAGTCCAGGGACAGAGCCGGTTGTATAAGAGCCAGATCCTCCTGCTTGAATGAGGGATGTTACATCTGCAGAACGTGTATAGAATCCAAATGTGATAGATCCAGAAACGAATGTTTGATTGGAAGCGGTAACAGCCGATGGAGTAATCGAGTATGTTGAAACAGGTGTTGTAAAAGAAACAGGATTGCCTAATACGTTCGTAATGTTTTGATCACGAGATAAATAGTTTCCGCCCCAAACGAGTTCTGCGTAAAGAATCGTACTACCAGCAGGTATATTTAAAAGAGCGGTAGAACTATTTTGTGTATAGTTTAATGTTGTACCAGCAGGAAAAGAAGTTACTTGTAAAGCGGTATTGGTAGTTATAAATGCGCCAATTGCCCCGATTGTACCAGCACGGTTTTGATTACTGATTTTACTTAAACCGAGTGTGTTTCCTGTAATCGCAAGTGCGCCGTTAGTGGTGGTAGAAAATCGATTTGTAATGGGCATGTTGTCACCTCATTTACAATATAGTCTTGGTCAAAATAGGATATGTGTGTGACAAATAAAGGGTAACATGTACAAGTTGAATTGGGAAGATGGCTAGATAAGGGGTGGAGTATGATTGAATTGGAATTTAGCGTGGATCGTCTTAAGGAAGAACAAATAGGCGATATTGTAGCATTATCATCTTATATTGGTTGGGATTATAATAGGGAAGAAGTTGAAACAATTTTTAACTCAGGTATTGTATACGGCGTATGGAATGAGAGAAAGGAACTTATTGCTAGCGCAGCAATAATATTATATGGGGAGGCGTTGGCATCTATCGGAATGGTAATTGTACATCCAGATTATAAGGGAAGAGGAATTGGAAAGATGATTACAAATTCATGCATGAATAGCGTATCAGCTCAAACTCCATTTATGCTTATTGCTACGGATGAAGGAAAACCTTTATATGAAAAATTAGGATTTAGAGCAGTAAGTTATGTTTCTAAATACATATGTAACTCGTACAATGCGAATGATTATTGTGTAAGAAATGAAGATTATGTGATGAACTATGAAGAGGGTGAGTTAGAAAAAATAATAAAAATAGATGAATATGCGTTTGGAACAAATAGAAAAGAGTTTTTAAAGAAAAGAATTATGCAAAGTGAACAGTGCACTGTTGTAAGGGACAAGGAACAAAATGTATTAGGTTACGGTTTAAGCATACAAACATCAGAAAATAAAATAATAGGACCGGTTGTTGCTAAAAATGATGAGATGGCAATGAGAATTGTACATGATTTAGCAAAAGGGCATAATGGTAAATTAAGAATTGATGTACTAGAAGGAAAGAAAGATTTCATGAAAGTATTAGAGATTACTGGTTTTAAAAAGGTGAATACACCACCAATTATGATGAAAAATAGCGGTCAATTATTAAAAAGGAATAATGAGTTATATAGCATTGCAGCACAAATTTTTGGGTGAAAAAGAATCCTTCTGAACGAAGGATTCTTTTTCGCTAATCACGATATTGATTATGAGTCGGCTGAAAGAGGTCTTCCTCGATATCCCTTACCATAGAAAAATGATCAACATTATAATGACCATGGAGAATTTTATTATGGTGAGAGATAATTTGTTCTGCAGTCAATACGTCAGAATCAGTTGTGGAATGACCGTTTTTAATTAATGTAACATCAAATCCTTGTACAGTTGCTGTTCGAACAGCGGTGTCGATACAATGTTCTGTTTTACATCCACCTATAACGATATGGTTAATTTTTTCTTCTTTTAACAGTTCAAGTAAAGAAGTACCATAGAATGAATTTGTTGCGGCTTTATTAATAAGGATTGCAGATTGAGGTACTTGAATTTGATTATGTACTTCAAAGCCTTCTCCGCTACCAGAAGCAACATCGATATCTCTTACGAAAACAATAAGGGCATTGGCATCTATTGCTTTCTGCACGGCTGTATTGAGTGTAGATAATAATTCGGTTTTACGAAAAACTTCACTTTCTTGTTCATTTCCATCCATTAATTCTTGCTGCGCATCGATAATTAATAGTGCTTGTTTCATCGTGTCTCCCCTTTAATATGAAATAAGTTCCACTGTACATATTCCTCCATATTATAAGGAAATCCTCCATTGCAAGTAGAGTATAGGCTGATTTACAAAGTTGTCAAAGAAATTTCATTCTCATGGCGTATAAAAACATGTATGATAGGAAGTGGAGAATTTTTGAGTAGGTGGGAATAACATGCAAACAGTAGAAGATTATCTTTCATTCTTACATACGAAAGGATTTAAATTATCAGAGGAAGCACAAGGATTTATTATGTTCGGACAAGGATATACGGGTGCATCTGATGGCATTGTAAACGCAGCAATAGAAGCGACAATTAAGCATCAATTGCAGTTTGATGGCAGTTATTTTGTTGCGTTATTAGAACGATTGAAAGAAGAAGAGATTACAGATAAAAAAAGCGCTAAGGCTTTTATGCGGAAGTTACAAGCGTAACTTCACGCAGCCTGCGCTTCTTTTTTTGTTTTAGAAGGTAATTCAACAAAAACCATGCCTAGGAAAATACAGAGGCATCCGATAATAGCGGAAATAGAAAGTTGTTCGTTTGCAACGAGAACGCCTGTTAAGGCAGCGAAAACGGGCTCCATTGCGAAAATAATTGCTACTCTCGTTGGAGACGTATGTTTTTGTGCTGATGTTTGAATGAAAAAAGCAATGGATGTCGCGAACAGAGAAGTTAGAAATAGAGCAAATAAAAAGGAAGAATTCGTCCATAGTGCTACTGAAAATAATTTTTCCCAATCTTCAAACAAAAAGGCGCAAATAGAAGAAAACATACCGACAGCTAATACTTGCGATGTGCTTAACAATAAAGGTGATATTTTTTTAGAGAAGAAGCCGTTAACGAGAATATGAGCAGCGAAAGCAACTGCACAACCGAGAACGAGTATATCTCCAATGTTTAATTGAAAAGAATCACCTGCTGTTAATAAATATAAACCCGCTGTTGCTACAGCAATGCCAATTACGATAAAAATAGTAGCTTTTTGTTTTAAAAAGATAAAAGACAAGATTGGTACCATAACGATACTAAGCCCTGTTAAGAAACCAGCTTTTGAAGAAGTTGTATAAAGTAAGCCGAATGTTTGTAATACATAGCCGACGCATAAAAAGAATCCAACGGTTAATCCAGCGAGGCTACTCTGTTTTATATGTTGTTTTGAAGTTTTTTTTGAGAAAATCATTTGAACGAATAATAAAATGATTCCAGCGAATAAAAAACGTATACCATTAAAAGTAAATGGTCCAACGAAAGACATAGCATTTTGAACGACAACAAATGTAGCTCCCCAAATAAAAGACACAAATAATAAAGCAAGAGGAGCGATCCAATCTTTTTTCACACTCATACCCCCGTTAATTTTGTAAGATAGCTTTTCTAGCTAACTCATCAGCAACTTTATTTTGACTACTTGGAATCCACTTAATAAAAAAGAGATCGAAACTTTTTATGTACTGCAGTGCTTCCTCTAATAGTGGTGCAAACATTTTATTTTTTGCGTATTCTTTTTCGACAGCCCTCTCCACAAGTTGCGAATCTGTACGAAAAGAGACAATGTTATAATTATGCTCCATGCAATATTTTAATGCCGCAAGTAAAGCGTGGTATTCTGCTTCATGATTGGACATTGTCCCAAGGGGCAATGATAATTGTACAGCTGGTTGAACCCCTTTAATAAATACGCCTGCACCAGAAGGACCAGGATTTCCTTTTGATGCACCATCAATATATACTTCAATCAAAATGAGAAACCTCCAAATGATAAGATGATCCCCTACCTATATGTTTCTTTGAAGTAGGGGATAGAGTAACTTAGCCGATTGTAATACTATAACGACATGTAAATGTTTCATTCGCTTGTAAAGATTGAATTCCTTTTTTTTCCTTGAAATCTTTTGTTGGATTTACTTCATCAGCAATTCCGTACCAAGGTTCAATACATAAGAAAGGTGCATTCTCGCCTGGTGTCCATACGCCGACAAATGGGAATCCGTCAAATTCTACTTTTACGAATTTATTATGTTTATGAGAACGGATGGAGATTTCATCTGTATTCATATTTTCAAAAATAAGTGCATCGTTTTTAAATAGGTCGTATGTAAGTGGCAACTCATTCGTACTTTCAGCAATTAGTTGCTTCTTATTTGAAAGGTAAGGTCCTTCTAATACGCTCGTTTCTAAACGCTCTGGACCATTAAAAGATAGATGGTAATCTGTAAATGACTCGCCCTCTAATAACGGGAAATTGAAACCAGGATGTGCTCCGATTGAGAAGAACATCTCTTTTGAAGCAGGGTTATTCACTTCGTATGTTACATGAACGGTTTGTCCGTCTAGTTCATAAGAAACGAGTAATTCGAATTCATATGGGTATTTTTTTAATGTTTCTTCATTACTAGTTACAATGTAGGTGATTTTCGTTTCACTTTGTTCTTCTACAGAGAATGTAAGATCACGAGCAAAGCCGTGTTGTGTTAAAGAATAAGGTTTACCATCTACGTAGTATGTATTATCTACTAATCGGCCGACGATTGGGAATAAAATTGGTGCACGGCGTCCCCAATAAGTAGCATCACCTTGCCATAAGTATTCTGTATTGTCTTCTTTTAAGAGAACGCTTTGTAATTCTGCACCTTTGTCAGAGATGGTAACGATCACTTTTTCATTTTGAATTGTTGCAGTCATGAAATAAAACCTCCTAAATCTTTCATATATTTCATTATACGTTGTCTAAAAGAAAAAGGGTAGTTCATGGTAGGAATCTATTGACGAAAGGGGGGCTAACGCGTAAAATATAATCTTGTTGCTTAAAAAACGAATAACGTGGTTCGAAACCATCCCACGTAAAAAAACTAAGGAGATTTTGTCATGAATATTAGAACTTTAGTCGGTAATGGTATTTTAGCGGCATTATATATTGCTGTTTCTATGCTTATTCAGCCATTTGGCTTTACGAATGTACAGTTTCGTATTTCAGAGATGTTTAATCATCTCGTTGTATTTAATAAGAAAGCAATTTACGGAATTGTATTAGGTGTATTTTTAACGAATCTCTTTTTTTCACCTATGATCGCTTACGATTTAGTATTTGGAGTAGGGCAATCTATTCTTGCATTAGCTGCAACGATTATTTCTATGCGATTTATTAAAGGTGTTTGGGCTCGTATGATTTTTAATACAGTCATTTTTACAATTACAATGTTTATGATTGCAATTGAACTTCATCTTGCATTTGATTTACCATTCATGTTGACTTGGTTAACATGTGCAATCGGTGAATTTGTTGTTATGGCGATTGGTATGCCTGTAATGTACTGGATTAATAAACGAGTACAATTTGAAAGATTTATGTAATAGATGAAAGAGCTATTCCTATAGGGATAGCTCTTTTTGCATGTGATAATATTGAATATAATTCTTTGACTCTTGATAAAATATAATAAAATAAAGTGAGGCTTTCATTAGCTGGATACATATAAGAAGTCTTACATAAGGGGAATCTAGTATGAAATATAAAATTCATTGGTTGTATAAAACAAAACGCGGTTTTCAGACGGAATTAACGACAGATTATATGAACATAGAAGAAGCACTTCAATTTGCGGAGGATTTCGAGAAAACAGGAAGAGTGAAAGAAGTATTATTTTACGATGAAATGGATGCAGAATGGTCATTAAAGGAAATGAAGAAGCTGAGCAAACAAGTGGAGGAAGAACCCCAAGAAATACTCGTTTATTTTGATGGCGGCTATGATGTACAGACGAAAGAAGCTGGTATAGGCATATGTGTATACTATAAAAAAGGAAATACAAAATACCGAATTCGCCGTAATGCATATATAGAAGGCATATATGATAATAATGAAGCGGAATATGCATCATTACTATATAGCATGAATATACTCGAGGAATTAGGGATTAAGTATGAAGCGGTCACGCTTCGCGGAGATTCTCAAGTTGTACTGCAGCAATTGGCTGGAGAATGGCCTTGTTATGATGAACATTTAAATCATTATTTAGACCAAATTGAGCAAAAAGCAAAGCAAATGAAATTAAAACTTGTATGTGAGCCTATATCAAGAAAACAAAATAAAGAAGCACATCAATTAGCTACGCAAGCATTAGAAGGAACAGTGATTGATAGTCATAAAGAAATAACCGAATAGAGAGGTGCAAAGGTGGATAAAAAGCAACTCATTACAGAGGTAAATGACTTATTAGAAACGTATTGTGAAGGATGTTTTTTGCGAGAACATAATCGAAAGACAAATAGTAAGTATTATGCTCATTCCTTTTGTATAAGACAATGTACAGTTGGAGAAACATTGAAAAAATATGGGGAACAGTTGTCATGAAAAAACATCCAGAGAAAACTCTCTGGATGTTTTTTAGTGCTTCGCTTCATTTAATTGATGCTCACACTCGCTTAATTTCTTTTCCTCATTTATTAAAAATGGCTCGTCTAAATCTGTTGCAACAGATTTCATAATTTCAAGCTGAGAGCGAGCTGCTTCTACAGCAGTAGTAGCATGCTCTAATGTATCTGGATCCATTGAAATTGTCGCTGATCCTACCATTTTTTGTGCTGTTTCTACACGGAATTTCACTTCTTCAAAATCATTTACTTCTGATCCCATTAATAATTCCTCCTTTGTATAGTGCGCATTTCACATAGTTTTTGCTCTGGAAAACGGAAATATACAAAGGAATAACAAAGGAGGTTACCAAGTAAGGTAACCTCCTGTCATATGTTGGATTAAAGTTTTACTACGTTAGCAGCTTGAGGTCCACGGTTTCCTTCAGTGATATCGAAAGATACTTCTTGACCTTCTTCTAAAGCTTTGTAGCCTTCGCCTTGAATAGCAGAGAAATGTACGAATACATCGTCAGCGCCTTCAATTTCGATAAATCCAAAACCTTTTTCGTTGTTAAACCATTTTACTTTTCCTTGCATGTTACAATTCCTCCTAAAAACATTTGCTTTTTTCATTTAGTGAAATTCATTTGAAAAGATAATATAAACTAAAAATGCTATAATCTTGAATATTCTGCTAAATGATTAATTTAAATATACACGAATTGGGAGAATTTAGTCAAGTAAGCGATTTTATTTTTTTGTATTTTTAAATAATTTTTTAACCAAATTTTTAAATAGGTATAGGACAGGCCAAGTATGTAATAGTCTTAATTGAATGCTATACATAATGGGGTGAAAGAATGAATGAGTCTTATTTATTAGATAATGAAGGAATGAGAATGAGAAACGACATACCGAATTGGGTTGAAAAGGAATTTGAAAATTTTTCTAACGTCGTATTAGAACCAACTTTCCCATGTTATTTTGGTTTAACTGCTTTGAAAAAGAATGAACTTCGCTATTCCTTTCTATCTCATAATGATTGGAGTCATTTGCCGCATACAATGTTATCTTTTTTAGAGCTAATGAAAGAGCGTCCAATTGTAAGAAGAGGCTTTTTTCTTTTTGTAGAACCGGAATGTGAGGAGCAATCACTGGAATATTACCGCGATTACTTTTGGAAAGTACTACAATATTTACATGAAAACGATAAGGAAACATGGCCAAAGCAAATTCCTAAAGACCCAGACCATTACTTATGGGAATTTTCATTTGGCGGGGAACCGATATTCGCATTTGGAAACGCACCAGCCTATAAACAACGAAAAACTAGGCATTTAGGAAATTCTCTCGTTATTGGATTTCAGCCACGTACTATATTTGATGGATTAGAAGGGGATCGTCCTAAAGGAGCATATTCTAGGCAAACGGTCCGTGAGCGAGTTGAAAAGTGGGATCAGCTGCCGAAACATCCTAACATTAGTCATTATGGTGATCCGGATCATCGTGAATGGAAACAATACTTTATAGGAGACGATGTAGAACCGTTAAAAGGAAAATGTCCTTTTCTTCATAAGATAGAAAAGTAAGAGTCATCATCTGGATGGCTCTTTTGCATATTTTGGATAAAAAAGGGTATTTTAGTAGTAAATATTTTGAGGGAAGCTAGTCTATTTTTAATTATTACATCATTACTTAATAGTAAAGGAAGTAGAAAGGATAGAGTGATGTTTGGAGCGATTATACAACAAATTGTATTAGGTATTTCATTAGCTGCGCCAGTAGGTCCGATTAATATTGAAATGTTAAAACGAGGAATTGAACGAGGTTTTTGGCATGCGTGGGTTGTTGGAATTGGTGGAATGACAGCAGATATTTTGTTTATGCTTCTCATCTATTTCGGTTTATCTTCTCTGTTTATGTATACATATGTACAAGCTTTTATGTATTGCACAGGGTTTTTCTTATTATTTTATTTAGGATTTCAAAGTGTAAAACAAGGAATTTCTCAATCGAATATGGAATATAAAAAAGAAGAGGTAGGCGGCCTTAAACAATCGTTTATGGCAGGTTTTTTAATTGCGATATCCAATCCATTAAATCTTGTTTTTTGGTTTGGTATATACGGAAGTACACTTAGCTCATTGCTTACGAAGGTAACGAAACAAGAAGCCTTTTTGTATAGTCTTTGTATTATCGTTGGTATTATTTTATGGAATGTAAATATTGCTTTTTCTGTCCATTTTGGCAGAACTTTATTAAAGCAAAAAGCACTTGGCTATATAACAGCCGGAGCAGGTATTATTTTAGTAGGATATTCTATCCATTTTGCATACAAAGCTTTACAGTTGTTCACATAAGATTGAAGGGGAGATTTTTATGTATCGAACCACTATTGACGGAAAAGAAATCATTATTACGTTAGCACCAAAAATCAGAAAAGAAATTACTGATAGAAATCCACTATATGAAGCGGTATTTCAGAATGCAGCAAGATTACTACAAACAAAGCAACCAACGTTTGCTGTAAATCATGAAATATTTGGGCTTATCATTGGAGAGGTACAAAGAGGAGAAGTAACAGTGTTTGCGGTGGAACATATTATTCCGAAGCAAAATATATTTGGACCGAACAATTTTTTCTCGACAATAGAGCAACAGGCAAATTTGTAAAGCGTATAGAATAAGATATAGAAAAGAAATGGTCGTAACGATATGTTGCGACTGTTTTTTTGAAAAGGGGGAAGGAAGATGAAGAGGGTGGGGAAAGAGTTCTTTTTACAACATGATATCGTTATTATGTATAGTATTTTATTTGTTTTTATCATTATTTTAAAAATGCAATTTTTCACATGGATCGGTTTGTTAGCTTGTTTGTTTGGTATTATTTTTTATACGCTAAACGAATATATGACACACCGTTTTTTATTTCACTTAAAACCACCTAAAAACGTATTTTTATTAAAAATGCTAAGAAGATTACATTATGACCATCACGTCTATCCAGATGATTTAAAACTGTTATTTTTACCTGTATGGTTTAGTATACCGAGTTTTACTATATATTTACTTATATCATATGCTATAACAAAAAGTGTTACTATTGCACTTTCGTTCGGAATTGGAATGATTATTATGCTTCTCGTTTATGAATGGAAACATTATATTGCACATAAGCCAATTCGTCCTGTTACTAAGTTTGGAAGATGGCTAAAAAAACAGCACATATTACACCATTATAAAAATGAAAAGTTTTGGTTTGGTGTTTCAAATCCAGTATTCGATTTCATATTTGGAACGCTTAAAGATGGAAAAGACGTTGAATTAAGCGAAACAGCTCGTAATTTAGAAAAGGAAAAAAAGAAAAAAGTAGTGCGTTAAGCACTGCTTTTGTTTTAATGAGGAAAAAATAAGTAAGGTGTCACTTTATTTTGAAAAAGTATATTAAAAACTTAGGGGAAAATGCCGAAAAATGTCTATCGAAAAATCTTTGCAGGAATGTATGGATTGTCTAAAATGAAAATAAGTTTCTGAATATTTATAAAATTTAGTCTTTAGGTATACAAGGGGGAATTGCATTTCTAGTAAGAGAGGGGATAAGAGAATGAAAAGAGATGATACGTCAGCACGTAAGTTACAAAATGAGGTGAATTATACAGAGGTTGTTCAGTCAGAAGAATTTCAATTGTTATTAAATAAGAAAAAGAAGTTTATCGTTCCAATGAGTATTTTCTTTTTAAGTTTTTTTATTGCGTTACCTATTTTAACATCGTATTCAAAGGTACTCAATACACCGGCATTTGGTGATGTTACGTGGGCGTGGGTATTTGCTTTTGCACAATTTATTATGACTTGGGCTTTATGTATGATTTATAGCAAAAAGGCGGAATCCTTTGATGAAATCTCGCAAAAAATTCTACAAAATATGCAAAAAGGGAGGGGCTGAACTTGAATACGACGGCATTTGCACTATTTTTAATTATTGTCCTTGGTACGCTCGTCATAACCTATTTTGCATCGAAAAAAACGAAAAATGCGAGTGAGTTTTATACAGCTGGAGGGGGATTAACTGGTTGGCAAAATGGTCTGGCCATTGCGGGAGATTATATGTCTGCTGCGTCTTTTCTTGGTATAGCTGGAGCGATCGCATTAACTGGGTTTGATGGTTTCTTTTATAGTATCGGCTTTTTAGTTGCTTATTTAGTTGTTCTATACCTTGTCGCAGAACCGCTAAGGAATTTAGGGAAGTACACGTTAGCGGATATGATTGCGGCGCGTTTTGACGCGAAAAAAGTTCGCGGAGTTGCAGCGCTTAATACGATGACGATTTCAATTTTTTATATGATTGCACAATTAGTTGGGGCGGGTGCACTTATTAAGTTATTATTAGGGATCGAATATACAACATCCGTTTTAATTGTTGGTACATTAATGACAGTGTACGTTATTTTTGGCGGAATGACCGCGACGAGCTGGGTGCAAATTGTTAAGGCTGTATTACTTATGGCTGGTACATTTATTATTTCTGTTATCGTTTTCGCAAAATTTAATTTTAGTGTGACGGAAATGTTTGCTCAAATGAAAACAGCAACTCCATTAAAAGATTCGTTTTTAAATCCAGGAGTAAAGTATAAAGATGGTCTTGATACACTATCTTTAAATTTAGGACTAGTCCTTGGTACGGCAGGATTACCACACATTCTTGTTCGCTTTTTTACAGTACGTGATGCAAAAACAGCACGTCAATCTGTCGTATACGCTACGTGGTTAATTGGCGCATTTTATATTATGACAATTTTCTTAGGATTTGGGGCAGCGGCGTTTGTAGGAAATGAGGCGATTATGAAAGCAAACCCTGCTGGTAATATGGCAGCACCTTTATTAGCGAAAGCATTGGGCGGAGATTTCTTATTTGCTTTCGTATCAGCAATTGCTTTTGCAACGATTTTAGCTGTAGTGGCAGGCCTTGTATTAACAGCAGCATCCGCATTCGCACATGATTTTTATAATGAAATTATCCGCAAGGGGAAATCAACGGAAAAAGAGCAAGTATCCATGGCTCGTTATGCGTCTATTGGAGTAGCGGTATTGTCTATTATACTAGCGTTATTTGCTCAAACATTGAACGTAGCATTTTTAGTTTCGTTAGCATTTGCAGTTGCAGCGAGTGCAAACTTGCCAGTTATATTATTCACAATATATTGGAAGCGCTTCAATACAACAGGTGCCATCTCTGGTATGATTGCTGGTCTTGTATCAGCTATTGTTCTTGTAGCGTTAAGCCCAAATGTATGGAACCCTGTAGCTGGAAAAGCTATATTTGTCGGGGAAGCGATATTCCCATATACGACACCCGGAATTATTTCGATTCCGCTTGGATTTCTTGCAGCGTATTTAGGAACTGTTTTATCTAGTAAGAAAGAAGATGCAGCGAAATTTGATGAAATTCTCGTGAAATCTAATACTGGGCATGGTATTAGTGACGCGTCTTCGCATTAAAAAAGAGGAGCTTTTCGATAGATAAGAAAAGCTCCTTTTTCTTTTGTCATTTTCTTGTAAATAATACTGCTTTGTAAGTAGGATTTGTCTTAATTTTGTGGAATGAAAATAAGCAGGGAGAAATTTAAATCATCATGGTACCAGCGCAGCTTTTGTGAAAAATAAGTTGTTATGGAAGGTGGAAGAAATGATGAAAACGAAACAGACTGATGAATTATTAGCAAAAGATGAGCAATATGTTTGGCACGGAATGCGTCCCTTTAGTCCAAATAGTACAATGGTAGGGGCAAAAGCAGAAGGGTGCTGGGTTGAAGATATACAAGGAAAAAGATATTTAGATGGTATGAGTGGTCTATGGTGTGTAAATAGCGGGTATGGAAGAAAAGAGCTTGCAGAGGCGGCCTATAAGCAATTACAAACATTATCATACTTTCCGATGTCACAATCACATGAACCGGCTATAAAGCTTGCAGAAAAATTAAATGAATGGCTTGGAGGAGAGTATGTTATTTTCTTCTCTAATAGTGGTTCGGAAGCAAACGAAACAGCTTTTAAAATAGCAAGACAATACTATGCGCAAAAAGGTGAACCACATCGTTATAAATTTATGTCACGTTACCGCGGCTATCATGGGAATACAATGGCAACGATGGCAGCGACAGGGCAAGCGCAGCGTAGATATCAATATGAGCCATTTGCTTCAGGATTTTTACATGTAACGCCGCCAGATTGTTATCGTATGCCTGGAATAGAAAGAGAGAACATTTATGATGTAGAATGTGTAAAAGAAGTAGATCGGGTCATGACATGGGAACTAAGTGAAACGATTGCAGCTTTTATTATGGAACCAATTATTACAGGCGGAGGCATTTTAATGCCGCCACAAGACTATATGAAAGCTGTTCATGAAACGTGTCAAAAACACGGTGCCTTGCTCATTAGCGATGAAGTGATTTGCGGTTTTGGGCGTACAGGAAAGGCATTTGGATTTATGAATTATGATGTGAAACCAGATATTATTACAATGGCAAAAGGGATTACAAGTGCATATTTACCATTATCAGCAACAGCTGTGAAAAAAGAAATATATGAAGAATTTAAAGGAAAGGGAGAATATGAATTCTTCCGTCATATTAATACATTTGGTGGAAATCCTGCAGCTTGTGCACTAGCACTTAAAAACTTAGAAATTATGGAGAATGAAAATTTAATTGAGCGCTCTGCACAAATGGGCTCGCTTTTATTAGAGCAATTAAAAGAAGAAATTGGAGAACATCCACTTGTAGGGGATATTAGAGGAAAAGGACTACTAGTTGGAATTGAACTAGTAAATGATAAAGAGACGAAAGAGCCAATTGATAATGACAAAATTGCAAGTGTTGTAAATGCTTGTAAAGAAAAAGGGTTAATTATAGGACGAAACGGTATGACAACAGCAGGATATAATAACGTTTTAACGCTAGCACCACCGCTTATTATTTCAAGTGAAGAAATTGCCTTTGTTGTTGGAACGTTGAAGACAGCGATGGAACGTATTTAATGAATGAAGCGAGCTGTAATATACAGCTCGCTTTTGTTTATGATGTGAAATATGATAAATTTTCAAAGAGAGGGGAATTTATTATGAAGAAATATGAAACTAGTAAACATTATCACATCGGATATTATGAAGATGGATATGATTTAGAAGTGACAGCGTACAAAAGAATACATGAACCAGTTTGGGATGCGTATATTCCACACTATGAGGTAGACGATTTTTATAAGAAAGTGGAGGAAATGAAGCTAGGTGAATATGTAGATGATTATGGCATTATGGTGTATTCATTTCGTAATGATATTGATGATGATGAAGCACGAATTATTTTTGAAAATGGTTAAAAACGAACGGAATTGTTTAAAGATAAAACGAAAAAGAAGCTTACTATCTTATAAGATAGTAAGCTTCTTTTTTATTAAACTTATTTACTTGCTTTCATTGCTTTATCTTTTGCACCAAAAGTGTATTTTAACATTGGTGGTGTAATCATTGTAGTTAAAATAACGACAATAACGATAGCTGTAAAGTAATCTTGTGCTAGTAGACCTGAAGAAAGTCCTGTTCCTGCGATGATAAGTGCAACTTCACCACGAGAAACCATTCCAGAACCGATAATTGCAGAAGACTTAGCATCAAATCCAGTCATTCGTGCACCTAAGCCACAACCGATTAGTTTCGTTAATACAGCGATTACTGTTAATGCTAGGATGAACCAAATTTGATCGCCAATACCGTCAAATGTAATATTCATACCGATACTTACGAAGAATACTGGAACGAACATAGCGTAAGCGATTGGCTCTACTTTCTTTTCTACTTCATGTTTGTAGTTCGTTTGAGAAATAGCGATACCAGCTGCGAAAGCACCGATAATACCAGCAATTCCTAATAGTTCGCCGAAATATGCGAATGAGAAACAGATGATAAGAGCCGCGCTCACGATAGACTCAGATACGCGTAGCGGTGATAACCAGCGCATAATCGCAGGAACACCTTTCCATCCGATTAAAATAATAGAAGCGAAGAATACAACTTTCTTCAAGATAATCATTGTTAAGTTAACATCGTCTGTACCTAGGAAACTCATTGCAAATGCTAATAAAATAACGACAAGAATGTCATCAAATACAGCTGCGCCCAGCATAGTTGTACTTTCACGTGTTTTCATCTTTCCTAAATCGCGAAGTGTTTGTACGGAAATACTAACACTTGTCGCACATAGAAGTAATCCTAAAAATACAGCATTTCCTTGTTCCATTCCCATAATAAGACCAGAAACGTAACCACCTACGAATGGAAGAATGATACCTCCAAGTGCAACAGCTAAAGAAGAATTACGATTTGCGTTTAATTCCTCTAAGTCTGTTTCAAGTCCTGCCATAAACATTAAAAGAATAACACCAACATTACTTAATTGTGTTAGAAGTTCTGAGTTTTCAATCCAACCTAATACAGCTGGACCGATAACGATACCGACAATTAATTTACCGAGTACAGAAGGTTGGCCTAATCTAACACTAAGATCACCAGCAAGCTTTGTACTTAATAAAATAAGTGCAATTTGAAAGAAAAATTCGAATTCCATCGGATCCTCTCCTTATCATTTTTATTTTTATCATACGATTTCTCGGAATTTGCCTAATGAAAATATGTAAAACCCATTAAACAAAGGGTCTGATTACAAGTTCTTTTGAACTCGTAATTTGAACCTGTAATTAATATATAATATATTTTGTAAAAAATCAATGAAAAAATGGGAGCTTTTTTAGAGAGAGACGGTGTTATTAGGGATATACATATAAGATTAGCGTGTGGATTTTATATGTATGAAATAGTATGAAGTCCTTTTTCATTACAAATAATAAAGCCTAAATGCTATTTCACGAATTATAAATGTGAAAGGGAGGACTTATCATTTGAAGTCATTAAAAAATAACTTGTCTATCGTTGCTTTAGGTGGAGTAAATGAAATAGGGAAAAATATGTACGCTATTCAATATGAAAATGATATTGTCGTTATTGATTGTGGATCTAAATTTCCAGATGAAAGTTTATTAGGAATTGATTTAATCATTCCAGACATCACATACTTACAAGAAAATAAAGAAAAAATTCGCGGGCTAGTCGTGACGCACGGACATGAAGACCATATTGGCGGAATACCATATTTTTTAAAACAACTAAACGTACCAATTTATGCGACGAAGTTAACGTTAGGGTTAATTGAAATTAAATTAAAAGAGCATAATCTTCAAAATGATACAGAATTAATCGTCATTCACGCAGAATCAGAAATTGATCTCGGTTCTATTAAGACGACATTTTTTAAAACGAATCATAGTATTCCAGATTGTCTCGGTATTGTGTTTCATACTCGAGAAGGTAATGTAGTACATACTGGGGATTTTAAATTTGATTTAACACCAGTAAATAACCAACATCCTGATATTCATAAAATGGCTAAAATAGGTAGTGAAGGTGTACTAGCTTTACTATCGGAAAGTACAAATGCAGAACGACCAGGTTTTACTCCATCAGAGAGATCGGTAGGAGAACGGATAGAGGAAATATTTATGAAAGCAAATAGAAAAGTAATTATTTCTACATTTGCTTCTAATGTGAATCGTGTTCAGCAAATAGTTGAAGCTTGTATAAAAACAAATCGAAAACTGGCTTTGCTCGGCAGAAGTATGGTAAATGTAGTAGAAGTTGCTCTAGAGAAAGGGTATCTAAATATTCCAGATGGTATGCTAATTGAAGCAAATGAGGTAAATCATTTAGATTCAAAGCAGGTCGCAATACTTTGTACAGGAAGTCAAGGAGAACCAATGGCAGCTTTAGCGCGTTTAGCTAGTGGAAACTATAGGCAAGTAGATGTTTTACCAGAAGATACAGTTATTATAGCTGCGACTCCTATTCCAGGAAATGAACGTAATGTTTCGCAAATTATCGATAACTTATTTGCATTAGGGGCAAGAGTGATTTACGGATCAGGCAGTTCTACTGGAGTCCATGTATCTGGCCATGCATATCAAGAAGAATTAAAGTTAATGCTCACATTAATGAAGCCAAAATATTTTATCCCAATTCATGGAGAGTTTAGAATGCTACATCACCATAGTTTGTTAGCAGAATCAATTGGTGTTGAAAAAGAGAATATCTTTATCGTTCGTAATGGAGATGTTGTAGATATAAGTAATGAAGTGGCCGTTCAATCGAGAAAAATACAAGCAGGAAATATATATGTAGATGGATTAGGAATTGGTGATGTTGGAAATGCATTATTACGTGATCGAAAACAACTTTCAGAAGATGGAATGCTCGTTATAGTTATTACTTTTAATAAAGTGGATGGAGAAATAATTTCAGGTCCTGATATTATTTCTCGTGGATTCGTCTATGTTCGTGATTCAGAAGAGTTTTTGAAGGAATTAAATAAATTAGCTGTTATTACAATTAATAATTTGAAGAAAGAGAAAGTGAATAGTTGGGGTATTTTGAAAAGAGAAGTAAGAGAAGCTTTAGGGAAGTATATATATACGAATACGAAAAGAAAACCGATGATCCTTCCTATAATTATAGAGGTGTAATAATGAATAAAAAGAATTCTCTTGTGGGAATTCTTTTTTGTTTTGAAGACAGAATGAACATATAATGAAATAAATAGAAATGGAAGGAAATAAAAGATGTTATTAAATAAACGCTTTACAATTGGAGAAATGGCAAAAATGCATAATATAGCGGAATCTACTTTACGCTATTATGATGAGAAGGGAATTTTTCATCCGTCCACTGTGGACCCGCAAACAAATTATCGTTATTATACAATCGATCAATTTTCACTATTAGATACGATTAAGTTTTTACGCCAATTAAACATTCCATTAAAGGAAATTAAGAAATATATTGATGAAAGAAATCCAGCATATGCACTCAATTTACTGGAAAAACAACAAGAGATGATGTTGAAAAAACAAAGAGAAATTGAGTATGCTTTGGCGAAAATGGAGCATAGAATTCATTTAATTAAGGAAGCAACAAAAGCAAAAGCTGAACAAGTGGTAATAAAAGAGATCCCGCAGCGAAAAATAACAGCTATTGCGGTTGCCCCGGATACGACGGATGATATGTTTGAGTACTACATTCATTCGTTGCAAAAAAATATGAGGCAAATGGATGATAGCTTATTTTCTGGAGATATCGGTGTAACAGTCGCGAAAAAAGGATTCATGCAAAATGAGTTTCAAGCATATAGTAGTGTGTTTATTCTTTTGGATTATATGCCGTATGAAGTGCATACTTCAGATGAGATTAAGGAAGGTTTATATGCTTGTTCTTATCATCATGGACCGTATGAAGAAACAGATGCAACGTATAAGGAATTACTTGCATACATTGATCAAGAAGGGTATGAAGTAAGTGGAGATGCGATTGAGATTGGATTAATCGATTGGTCTGTAACAGAAAATCCAGAGGAGCAAGTAACAGAAATTCAAATTCCTATAATGAAAAAATAAAGCAATAAGTTGTAGCACTCGTATCATTACAAATTGGCATGAAACACGATAAGTAAGTTACCTATTTTTCAAATTCTCTATTGACCTTCAAGTTACTTGAAGGTTTAAACTGAGAAAAGAGAGTTGAAAAAAAGGAGCAAAATAGTATGGAAGCAACAGAAAAATTAAGAGAAAAACCGATAAAAAGTTTATTTATTTCTTATTTAATACCAGCCGTTCTTGGAATGGTATTAATGTCAGTGAATATTGTAATTGACGCTGTCATGATTAGTAGAGGAGTTGGAGCAAACGGTTTAGCAGGAGTAAACGTGGCTATTCCAGCGTTTTCAATTTTCTTCTCTATTTCATTATGGATTGGAATGGGCGGGGCAACGTTATATTCCATTGCATTAGGTGAAAATAAAATTGAAAGAGCAAGGTCTATTTTTACTCAATCCATGACGGTAGCAGTCATTATTGTAGGCGTTTTAGCGGCGATTTGCTTATGGAGAATAGAAGACTTAGCATACTTATTCGGTGCAAACGAAGTGATTTTACCGTATGCATTAGACTATTTACACGTATTATTAACATTTGGAATGATATACGTTTTAGAAAATATTTTAAGTACATTTATACGAAATGATGGAAATCCTAATTTAGCAATGGCAGGTTTAGTTGTAACAGCTGTATTAAATATAGTGTTTGACTATATCTTTATTTTCATCTTTAAATGGGGCGTAACAGGAGCTGCTTCAGCAACTATTCTTTCGGCAGCGATTGGTTTCCTTGTATTATTAACGCATTTCTTTAGAAAAAGTAGTATTTTAAAATGGACGAAATTCCATTTTGAATGGGATACAGTAAAACAAATTATGATAATCGGTTTCCCGAGCTTTACAGCCGAAAGTACAGTAGCGATTGTAACGATTGGTTTTAATATTGCATTCGTTCAATATGCAGGAGAAGTAGGAGTAGCTTCCTATGCGATGGTAAACAGTATCCATGCGATGACATTACTACTATTCTTCGGCGTTGGAGCAGCGTTACAACCAATTGCTAGTTTCCATTACGGTGCAAATTTATCAGAAAGATTACGTGAAGGATTACAGTTTGCTGTGAAAATTGCAGTTGTACTTGGAGGCGTTGCAATAATTGTCGGATTATTCTTTGGGAAATATATTATTGGTCTATTTGATGTCCAATCTCCAGAGTTATTGGAGTTAACATTAACGGGTATGAGCTTGTTCTTTATCCAATACGTATTTTTAGGCTATAACATTGTATATGGAGAGTACTTCCAATCAGTGCGACAAACGACAAAATCAGTACTTATTATAATGAGCCGAGGGTTACTATTTATTATTCCATTATTATGGATTATGCCGAAATTATTTGGGATAAACGGAATTTGGCTCGTTATGCCAGTAGCGGAAGTATTGACAGCGATTATAGTATTTACGATGAATCGTATGAAACATCCTGTTCCATTAAATATGGCGGGAAAGAAAGAAGCGATATAATGAAGAAAATCCCCTTAAGAAATGAAGGGGATTTTCTATTTTTTTAAACTAATAGCAAAAGATCCATCAATTTCTTGAACAGACGCAAAGGCAACATTTTTAATGTTTGTAATTCCTTTTTCTTTTAATTCTTTATATAACCACTTTTCGTCCTTATGAATTAACTTTAAGTTATCGTATTGAATTTGTGAATCGACGATAAGGGCAATTGGTAATCCAGCATACTTAACATCTATATTCAAATCTTTCGGAGTTAATGGTACAAGTTCACGCTTTGGTAAAATGCTAATGGCTCCATTCGCTTCTAAAATAGCGTATTCAATTTCATGAACACTCGGGTATCCTGCAACGCGAAGATTAGAAAGTAATTCAGCAATGGGATACCTACTTTTTTGTAAGTTCTCAAAAATAATATCACCATGTTTAATTAAAATAATCGGGTGCCCAAGAATAAAACGATTTAGTTTGTTGAATAGGCTTAATTTTGTAAGGATTAAATGTAAACATGTAATTACAACCATACCGAGAAAAGCTTGCAAAGCACCAGAGACTGGTATGGCTTGAAAAGCTAAATAAGATAAAAAGATAATCGCACCAAAATCATGAGGAGTTAGTTGTGCTAAAGCTGATTTACCGAGCATCTTAAGTGATAGTAAAAATAAAATAAAAAAGAACGATACGTTACATAAAAAGAGAAGCAATAGAGACACTCCTTCGTGCAAAGTTGTACTTACTGTTCCCGAAAGAAATATAAATATTACTTTCTAGAGGATAAATTAGGGTGATTTGGAATTTGTCTGTATACAAACAAATAAATGGATATTATCATGAAAGAAGCAAAGAACATAGGAGTATATAGATATGAGAAAGAAAAAAATAATGAAGTATATGATAGGAATTATAATGGTTTGCGCCGTTTATGTGGGATTTTTACAATATAACATTTATAAGCATGGGCACATGAATGCGACCTATGAAGCTGATTATATCATTGTATTAGGCTCGAAAGTAAACGGAACGAAACCATCGTACTCATTGCAATATCGTATTGATAAAGCAGCTGAGTATTTGAAAGCACATGAGAAAGCAATTGCTATTGTGTCTGGAGGAAAAGGAAAAGGGGAAGATATTTCAGAAGCATTAGCAATGAAAAATGGATTAATGAAACTAAAAATTGCAGAAGATCGCATTATCATGGAAGATAAGTCAACGAGTACAGATGAAAATATTAAATTCTCAAAACCTTTAATTCCGGACAATATGAAAAAAGGAATGATCGTAACAAACGATTTCCACATGTTTAGAGCGAAAAAAATAGCAGCTAAGCAAGGTTTACAATTAGAAGGTCTTCCGGCCGAAACACCGAAGCGAATTGTCATTCCATCGAATATACGTGAATATTTAGCCATTACGCAATATTGGTTTATGAATCGAATATAGTGGAAGTGATTCCGCCTAGCATTCTAGGCGGGATTTTTTGAGAGGAATCTTACAAATATGTCATCTTAATGAAAGGTAAAGCGATAGTTTCTAGAATGGATTCCTGACATAATGAAGATAACAAAAACTATTTAGAGGTGAATCGGATGAAAGGAAATAATATATTATCTTCACTATGTTACTTTAGTATCTTTTTTGCCCCATTTTTATTACCAATTATCGTGTACTTCGTTGCAGAGGATGAAGTGAAATATCACGCGAAAAAAGCATTTTGGTCACATATTTTCCCATATGCAATTTTATTCGGAGGGGTAGCGATATCAGGAATATACGGTTTAGGATTCAATCAATCTGATGGTGCTGGAATTGGGATCATGATCACATATGCAGTATTCATTCTTGTAGGGATTTATTACTTCATTTGGAATATCGTAAAAGGTGTTAAAGTGTTGAAAACAGCGTAATAAGATAAGGAATAATTCGGAGTGAGTTTGTCGTTATTTGTCGGTAAGTCGATATTCTTTGTCGAATCGACGATATATTTGAAAAATCGTCGATATAGTGCAGGGAATCGTTGATATATTGAAAAAATCGACGATATAATTTCATTTACCGTATTAATAGATCTTTTAAAAAGAGCAATTCAAAAAGAATTGCTCTTTTTGTGCTTATAAGTTGTGAATATTGGAAAAGATATGTTAATTTTTCATTATGAAGAGAAAAAGGAGTGATTTTCATGAATGAGATGATACATAAAATGGAGCAACACGTTTCAGTTCGTAAATATAAAGAAGAACCTATTCCGAAAGATGTAGTAGAAAGAATGGTGCAAGCTGCGCAGCATGCTGCTTCCTCGCATTTTGTACAGGCTTACTCTGTTATATATGTAACCGATCAAGACTTAAAGGCGAAACTAGCAGAGTTATCCGGAAATCGTCATGTGAAAGATTGCGCAGCATTCTTTGTTTGTTGTGCAGATTTAAAACGACTTGAAATGGCATGTGAAAAACATGGTACAGAGATAAAGCATGAAGGAGTGGAAGACTTTATCGTAGCAACGGTAGATGCTTCACTCTTTGCGCAAAACTTAGCGTTAGCAGCAGAATCGTTAGGATACGGTATTTGTTATATTGGTGGTATTCGTAATAATCCGGGAGAAGTGAGCGAATTGCTTCATTTACCAGATAAAGTATATCCTGTATTCGGAATGACAGTCGGTGTACCAGATGAAGATCACGGAGTGAAACCACGTTTACCGATAGCAGCTATCCTTCATGAAAATGGATATGATGAAAAGAAATATGATGAATTATTAAACGAATACGACGAAACGATGAGCGCGTATTATAAAGAAAGATCATCAAATCAAAAAAACGTAACATGGACGGAATCGATGAGTTCATTTATGTCTAAAGAAAAAAGAATGCATATGAAAGAGTTTTTAAGTGAAAAAGGATTTAATAAGAAATGAGAAAAAAGGCAAACCTGTGATGCAGGTTTACCTTTTTTTGGAGGAGAAATATAATTGTCTTCGAATAAGTATAGGGGGAGGAGATAATATGAAAAAAGCTTTAATTTTTTTGTTTGATGGATTTGCAGAATTTGAAGTGAATATAGCGAGTTTATTTTTGATAAGTAAGCAATTTGAAATAATAACAGCAACTGTAGACGGAAAAACAGTTACAGGAGAAGGTGGTTTTTTGTGTCAACCACATGTCTCTATTGAGCAAATTAAAATAGAGGACTATGAAGTGTTTATCGTACCAGGCGGACATATTTTTGATCATTTAGAAAATGAACAATTGTTATCTATTGTGAACAAATTACATAAGCAAAATAAATGGATAGCGGGTATTTGTGCCGGAACATCTTTATTACATGCAGCAGGGGTGCTGAATAAGAAGAAATTCTCAACATCATTAACATCAGATGAAAAACAATTAGCTCATTTACATGAATGGGAATATAAACAAAACAAAGATGTAACGGTTGATGGAAAAATAATAACAGCGGTAGGGTCTGCGTACGTTGAATTTGCTACTGAAATAATGAAGCAACTCAATTTATTTAATGAAGCTGAAGCGAAGGAGAACTTGCAATATTTTAAAAACGTAACAGAGACTTGTGATGAAACGTTAGCATAAGTGAATAGTTTGATTGTTAATACCTAAGTTCAGAATGTAGATACTACTTTCTGAACTTAGGTATTTTGTTTGTTATCATATACATAGAAATAAAAATTAAAAAATTTTTACAAAAGTGATAGAAAATGAGAATGAAATACCAATAGTAAGTAAAGGCAGCTGCTAAAGGGGAATTGAGGAAGGAAGATGCTTATGATTTTCAATTCTGAAGAGGATTTCATTATAGCTATGAAAAAACGCGATCAAGATGCTTTGAAAGAAGTGATTGATCAATATGGAAAATTAATTTTGTACATTATTCATAAATCGTTAAGTACCCCTATGGAGAAACAATATGTGGATGATTGTTATAACGATGTATTTACTGTTATTTGGTTTCATATCGACCATTTTGATACAGAGAAGGGCAACTTAAAATCTTGGATGATTGGTATTACTAAATTAAAGGCACTGGAATATAAAAAGAAAGTATATAAAGAGAATAAAATCGATAAAGACGTAGAAATAGATACAGGTGTCCATGATAGGTATGAAATAGAACAAGAAGAAGAGATTATGGAAATAGTTCAAGATTTAAATAAGAAAGATCGATATATCTTTTTAAAGAGGTATATTGATGGGTATTCCATTGATGACATTGCAAAAGAATTAAAAGTAACGGTGGATTATATATATAATCGAATTTCACGCGGGAAGAAAAAAATTCAAAAACTGTGGAAAGGGAGTGTGTAATATGGATAAAAGATTATTATCTATGTTAAATGAGCTCCAATATTCAGAGGAAGAGATTACACGTTTAGAGAAAGAAGCGGATGAGACTATAAATGTAGATAAGTATTATGTGAAAAACGGAGAATTATTGAAGAAATTAACGGTGCAAATGTTGGAAGAATCAGTTCGGAAAGAGTTACAAGAAGGAGAAGAAATTGAATGTGAAATATTAGTGGAAGAGGGGAGCCTTGTGAATTCTAAAGTTATCCCAAGTATAATAACTGCAGGTGCTACTTTTTATTATTACATTGTTTTAACAAATACAAGATTACGAATTAAATCGTTAGATTGTTATTTCAAAAAAATAAATGAGTACAATGTGTTAATCAACTCAATTCAAGCAGTTTCGCGACATAAAAAAATGAAGAATGTATATGGAATTACTATAGATAATAACTATATACAATTAGGAAGTACCGAGCATGAGCAAGAACTGAAAACTGTAATTGAGAAGCTAAAACAACGCGGGGTGAAAGAAGAGAGATATAAAGAGTTTGAAAAAAGTTGGCTGATTTTTTTCAATGTGTTTGTAATAGCGATGGGTGGGCTTCTAGTTTTAAAATATTTAATTTGAAAATAAAAAGCGGCATAATAGCCGCTTTTTATTGTTATCACGTTTAAAAATATTGAAAACTTATCCGCCGTTATGACACATACTAAAGCACCTTTTATAACAAATGCAAACTTTCAATAAGAAGATATATACCTGTACAACTCAAAAGAATATACGTAAATATTTTAAAAACTCGTTGATTAAGCCATTTGAAAATAATTTGACCTATATACAAACCTAGAAATACGATTGGAATAGCGTAAAAACTTGATTCCCAAATTGTCTTGTTTGTGCCAGTAAAGAGTATTTGCGTTAGTAGGCTAATGAAATATATAAATAGATAAAAAGCTAAAGTAGTTGCTCTCAGCTTCTCTTTTTTTGTATCAGTTCCTGTAAAGTACAGTAACAGGGGGGGTCCTGGCATACCGATACTTGTCGTTAAAAGACCGGATAATCCGCCAACTATGAAATCTCTAGATTTTGTTGATTGAATCTTAAAGTTACAGATTAGCATCAAAGTTAATAGTAAGAGTAGGATGCTAATTGCTAATTTAAATGTGTTGATGTTAATAGAAGTGAAAATGATAATACCAAAAGGAACACCAACTATACTGCCGAAAATTAATCTTTTCAGTAGAATACAATCAATGTCCATTCTTATTTTCCAAATGAGTGATATAGAAATAATGAATGATAAAATGATATTTATTTGTATAGCTTCTTGTGGTAGAAATAACATGAGTAAGAAAGGTGTTGCCATAATAGAAAAGCCAAAACCGGTACTTGTTTGTAAAATAGAAGCTACTAATATAATACAAATGAACATGAATATAGTATTCAAAAAAGCCCCCCCACATAATCAAATTTCATTAATATTTTAACATAAAGTAAAACTTTAATCAGTGGAGGCTTACTGGCCTTTCATACGGGGAAAAAAGCGGCAAAGTAGCCGCTTTATATGTTGCAATTAATATTCCAATGATGATCCTGTAGCCTTAAAATATTTTTCTCGTGAAGGCGTCATTACTCGGATTGCTAATAAACAGGAAAGGAAAAGGATGAGTAACGAGCTACTTATTACAGTCATTTGAACGGAAAGAAATTGTGCGGATGCTCCAATTGCTAAAATGAAAAAGATTTGGATAAAACTTTTTATGGAATCAAATACGCTATCGATACGTCCTATCATATGAACCGGGATGTTATTTTGATAAAATGTAAAAAAGCCAGTACCAGCAAATGATGAAGAAATGCCAAGTAAAATGAAACCGCCTGCCGCGACGATAAATGAATTTGAAAAGGCGAAAATTACATAGCCTATTGCTGTGAAAATTGTCCCTAATCCGATACAATATTGAATTGGTAAACGTTTGGCAAAGAGAGAGACAAGAAATGAACCGGAAACGTAAGCAGCGCCAGTTATACTAACAAGCATACTGTATTCTATATCGGTTAAAAACAGTACTTGTCTTGTAAAAACAACTTCTTGTGAATCAAGTGCCATAGCGACAAGCATAGTCGCTTGAAATAAAACGAATATGAGAATAATGTACGTTTCAGTTCGAGCGAATGAAAAAACTTGTTTCCAATCACTTCGTAATGTTTGTACGAAAGTATTTGCAACTTCTTCGCTTTGCTTTGTTTGTAACGTAATATTAGGTAAGAAATAAATGAGAATAGTAGAAAGTAGAAAGGAAAGTGAGTTGCAGTAAATTACAAAGGATGCTGAGTGCGTGGTGAGAAGTATTCCAGCAAGAGCTGGACCGATAATAAAAGCCCCGCTTGTACAAAAGCTACTCCAAGCGTTGAATTGAGCGCGTTCTTCAGCAGGTATAAGCATTGTTTTATAAGAAAATGAAGCTGGATCGAAAAATGATGTAGCAATGCGAGTCAAAAAGATAAAAATATAAATGGCCCAAATAGAATCAAATAGTGGAACGCAGCCAATGAGAACTGCTCGAATGATATCTGTGATAAGCATAATGGACCGTTTGTTTAATCGATCTACTATGCTACCAGACCAAATTTTTGTAACAACGGTCGCAATTGGACCGACAATCCATAATCCTGCTACAGCAGCAGGAGAGTTTGTGCTATGTAACACCATTACGTTTAAGGCGATGAGATACATAAAATCACCTAAACGAGAAATTCCTGTTCCCGACAATAATAATAATTTATTTTTCATGAGCAGCTGAACCTTTCTTTCATTGTTTTTTTATCCTGCAGGAAATAGCGTATTCCTCTTCAGAGTTAGATTGACGAGCGGTTTTGTTTTCCCAGCGTAATAAAACTTGTGTAACCTCCCAAGTAAGCTGTTGTAATTCCTCTGGAGTTAAAAATAAATGAGAAACAATATGACTACCTGTATTCGTTCCCTCTGTGCCGCTTTCTTCAATATAGAAATGAGCAGATTTTGCCTTGTAATATTTTTCAATAATCCCTCGTTTTTCCTTCGTGTCTACTAATTCAAGTAACCCTCCATCATATAAAATTTGAACGTGATAATGTACGCTACCAGTAGATTTGTTTAGTTTAGTAGCTACTTGTTTTGCAGTGAGTGCTTCGTCTTTTAAAAGGTGAAGAATTTGAATACGAGTTGCGTTGGAAATGAGCTTCTGCTGTTCAGCTGAAATAGTAAGTCTATCGTCAAACATTATGGCATCCCCTTTCTTATAATCTAAATTTATTGTACATTCTAAAAAATTAGAATGTAAGGAAAATAAATCGTCTTTTTCCTTTATATTTCGACATAAATAAAAATAGCATGTACATAAACATGCTATTAAGCAATAGTAGATTCTTCATTAAGTTTCCCGCGATAATACAAGAACAGCCATATAAAACTAACAAAAATACAACATGTAGCTAGAAAACTACCAATTATTTGAGGAGAAAGGATTTCTAATAACCATCCTGTCATGAGCATAGATAACTGTATAAGTGAGCTATAAATAGAGTAATGAAAGGAGAAAACTTTACCAATCATATTTTCGTGCGTGTAAGTTTGAAGTAATGTCGTATCAAGTGGAACGATGATTCCTCCTGCTATGCGCATACAGAGTAATGTAATGATACCGAAAATAAGTTGATCGTATAGAATGAATCCAAGAAAGAAAAAGCCTTGTAGGAAGTAGGCCCAACCAAATGCTTTTTTCATTTTTTCTTTATTGCTGGATATGTAAAGATTAACGAGAAGGCTTCCTATCATAAGCCCAGCCCCTTGAACCGTATATAAAATCCCAATGTTCGTGTGGAAAATTTTTTCGGCATAGATTGTTAGAAGTAGCTGATAAGCACCTCCAATAAGTCCCCATGAAATGCCTACAAGAATTAATATTAAAATGATTTTTGTTTGTAATATGTATGTGTAACCATCTTTTATATCAGTAAAAAATGCTTTTTTCTTCTTACAAGCATCATAAGAGGGAACACTCATATTATAAATAAAATAGGCTGAAATAAAGTATGATAGGCTATTTACTAAAAAAGCGAACTCAATATGTAAAGATTGTGCAATTATCCCGCCTACAGAAGCACCCATAATAGACATAAAACCATTCATTGTACTAGAAAGAGAGTTAGCAGTTACGAAATGATTTTGATGTACGATGTTTTTTAAGGTTGCTTGTTTAGCCGGCTCAAATAAACAAGAAAGTACGGATAAACATATATTAGAAATGAAAATAATCTCAATTTTATATAGTGCGAATAAGTAAGTGAGGACGATTATGCCTCGTAAAATATCGGTAAAAATCATAATATTCTTTTTAGAAAAACGATCTACAACTCCGCCTATGAAAGGACTAAGCAGAAGCTGAGGTAAACCTTTACTTATAAAGGTGAGTGCGATCATAAATGGAGATTCCGTTATGCTATAGACGAACGTTAATAAAGCTACAGTATGAAACCAATCTCCAAGCACACTTAATGTTTGCCCATAAAATAGTTTTTTGAAGTTATTATTTGTTTTAAGAAGCGCGGAATAAGAAACTGACATAAAAAGATTAATCCTTATGTAATGATGATGCTTGAACTTGTTTTTTCCACTCACTTAAATACACTTTCTCCTCTGTAGGGAGTCCAACAGGTAATTGTGCAATCAATTCTAAACTATTTCCGTCAGGATCGTTAAAGTATACGGCGGCATGCGCTAACTCTGGAAAAACAATTGGTTCAATTGGCTCCATTCCAAAATCTTTTCGTGCTGAAATGCCTTTTTGGTTTAGCCAATGTATTGCATGTTCTAAATCATGTAAGCTTACTTGAAAGGCGATGTGTCGTAAAGAGGGATGATAATTTACTTTGTATTCTGTACCTTCCCAAAGACCGAGCCAACTTTCATTTTCCTTAATCCAAAAGAAAGCAATATCGTCTCCTCTTTTATATAATTTTAGTCCTAGCGATTCGTAAAAAGGTATAGACACTTCTAAGTTACGGACAGGTAAATGTGCTTCGTAAAGACCTTTAATCATTGTAATCCTCCTAAGTAAAAATGTTTCTTATTTCATAGTAAACGTTTTTTTATTAGTTGAAATCACAAAAAAGAGGGACATAACTTCATACGAAAGTATGAAAAAAACAGCTCAAATATGAGCTGTTTTCTTATAGTTTTTCGTTCATTTGTTAAGGATAGGATATATTAGTATCCGTATCCGCCGCCACCCCAACAGCTACATCCGATGATGATTAGAAGGATGAATAGTACGATAAGCAAAGCAAATCCACCGCCGAAACCAGCGCAACTTCCACCATAGCTCATATGTTTTCCTCCTTTTGAGTAAGTTAATCTATATAATTCATGGACTACTGTATACAGTATGTTTTTTTTGTGGAAAAGGAGCCAGTCTCTTTTGTAATTAGACAAACGCCTGTGTGGTCATTTTAAGTGTATATTGAGTTACTGATGTATGAATGAATCGTTATATATTTTGCGATTTGTTCATAAAAAAATATAAAAATTGTAAAAAAAACCATTTTTATATTTTTTTATGAGAGGATTTGTACTATAATTTTACAAGTAATATTATGGGAAAAGGGAGTTTTAGTGAAGAGATGGAGATGGGACAACTACAAAATAAAATAGAAACTAAAAAGAAAGAGCTAATTCAACTTGTTGCTAGACATGGATTGGATCATGATAAAGTTTTGTTATTTAGCCGAGATTTAGATATACTTATTAATAAGTTTATGAATGTGAAAGATAAAGTACATAAGTAAATAATTTGTAGTTTTTTATATTAAGATATTCAACAAAGAGGAGAGAGATATATTTGGAACATTTACAAGAAGAGCTATATAAACAAATAAAAGAAGAAAAAGGTATTGTTACAATTTTTTTAAAGAGTGGCGTTAGAATAGTAGGAGAAGTTGTTGCAATAGACAAATTTACCGTTTTAATGTTAGTTGATGGAAAACAACAACTTATTTACAAGCAGGCTGTATCAACAATAATGAAATAAGACACTCGTACTGAGTGTCTTATTTCATTATTGCTTGCAGGCTTCAACGTCAATGCCAGCAGCTAATAATTTTTTTTCACCATCTTGCTCAATGATTTTTTGTAATTTAGATAGGAAAGAATCAAAGTTTGTATGCTTTGCTACTTGGAATGTCATTTTATGCTCAATTGGTAGCCACGTATCAATATCAGCTTCGTTATGCTGAATTTTTACCTCAAGCTTATCAAGTGCGTTAGCAACTTTTGCTTCGTACGTTTCTTTCGCTTCAAACTCCATCCATAAATCATATAATTCCTCGCCGAGAGAACCTTTTAATGTTCGTTTAATATTTGAAATTGCTTCTTGTTCATTTATTTGTTTTTGTAATTGTAATTCATGACTATTCATTGTATCAAAAGCAGGAATATCACCAGCTTCTGCTTCGACTAGATCGTGAATAATAACCATTTTAAGTAATTTTTCAATATTTACTTTCTGATCTAAATAAGGTTCAACTAAAATGGCCATTAGAGACATGCGCCACGTATGTTCAGCAACACTTTCTTGACGTCCGTTAGAAAGCCAGCTATGTCGCATTTCATATTTTAGTTTTTCTGCTAGTGCAATGACTTGTAAAATGTTATGTTCCATCGTGATCCTCCTCGTATTTCCATACTATAATTCTAATATGGAAATGAAATGTGTCAATTTTATGAGTATATTGCGATAAATAGATGATGAGCGTATAATAAGCATTATATGTGAAAACGCATTATTAAAATAAAAAAATGTTTTATAAAAATGAAAAGGAAAGGGCAGGAATATGGGAGACGAAAATCAAGGATTTGCTAGACCAGAAAGAAAAAAAAGGAAGTTTGACATTTCTAGCCCATTTGGCATTTTAGTAGGTTTTGCCATAGTGATAGCGGCAATTATGCTTGGTGGAGGCGGAATAAAAGCTTTTAAAAACTTTTTAGATGTTTCATCTATTTTAATTGTCATAGGGGGAACAACTGCGACAATTGTTGTAGCATATCGATTTGGAGAAATAAAAAAATATACGAAAAGTATTTTTACTGTTTTACATAGAAAAGAAGAAGATTTAGAACAGTTAACGGATTTGTTTGTTGATTTTTCAAAAAAATCTAAAAAACACGGTTTACTTTCTTTAGAGGTTGATGGAGAGCAGGTGGACAATCCTTTTATTCAAAAAGGAATTCGATTAATGTTAAGTGGTTACGATGAAGATGAATTAAAAGAAGTGTTAATGAAAGATGTTGAAACGGAAGTGTATGAATTAAGAAAAGGGGCAGTATTATTAGATAAAATTGGCGATTTCGCTCCGGCTTGGGGTATGATAGGGACTTTAATTGGTCTTATCATTATGCTTCAAAACTTGCAAGACACATCGCAAATTGGTACAGGGATGGCAGTTGCGATGTTAACGACATTGTATGGATCAGTACTTGCAAATATGATTGCAATCCCTCTTGCTGAAAAAGTGTATCGTGGTATTGAAGATTTATATACAGAGAAGAAGTTTGTTATTGAAGCAATTTCAGAATTGTATCGTGGACAAATTCCGTCTAAATTAAAGTTAAAACTCGATACGTATGTATACGAAACAAAGATAAAAAAAGTAAAACGAGCAGCCTAATATTGCAAGGAGTGGTATGGTGATGATAAAACGACCGCAAAAGGGATCGCCTCGTTGGATGACGACTTTTACAGATTTAACGATGTTATTATTAACTTTCTTTGTATTACTAGTTGCTACTTCAAAGCAGGATGCAGTAAAATTGTCAAAGATGCTTGAAAAGTTTAGTGATACGGAGCAAGTTGATGCAAAAGTAATGGAAAATACTATACCAGATATTTCACATGAAAAAAATGATGAAAAAATGGTCTCAAAAAAGCGAATGGACGACTTGTACAAAAAGTTAAAAGCATATGTAGATAATAACGGTATTAGTCAAGTGAATGTATATCGAGAAGATACAGGGGTAAGCGTTGTTATAGTAGATAATTTAATATTTGATACAGGTGATGCGAACGTTAAGCCTGAAGCAAAAGAAATTATTAGCAAATTAGTCGGATTTTTTCAATCCGTACCAAACTCAATTGTTGTGGAGGGGCATACAGATAGTAGACCGATCCATAATGAAAAGTTCCCTTCTAATTGGGAATTATCTTCAGCACGAGCAGCTAATATGATCCACCATTTAATTGAAGTGTATAATGTGGAGGATAAAAGGTTAGCTGCGGTAGGATATGCAGACACAAAGCCAGTTGTACCGAATGATTCACCGCAAAATTGGGAGAAAAACCGTCGCGTTGTCATTTACATTAAAGAATAGTATTTTAGTATTTTAGTAATAAAATACTAAAATGAAGAAATTCTTTTAAAAAAATATTAAATTTTATCGTTTTATTTTGTATAATGAGTGAGAATGATAAGGTGAAATATTAAGATATATTTATACATAGAAGGAGAGAATCAAAAAGAATGGCACATAAAATTTTAGTTGTAGATGATGCGATGTTCATGCGAACAATGATTAAAAACTTATTAAAAAGTAATTCTGAATTTGAAGTAATCGGAGAAGCGGAAAATGGAGTGGAGGCAATTCAAAAATATAAAGAACTTCAACCTGATATTGTAACATTAGATATTACTATGCCAGAAATGGACGGACTTGAAGCATTAAAAGAAATTATGAAAATTGATTCAAGTGCAAAGGTTGTTATTTGTTCAGCAATGGGACAACAAGGTATGGTATTAGATGCAATTAAGGGCGGGGCAAAAGACTTTATTGTAAAGCCATTCCAAGCAGATCGCGTAATCGAAGCTTTAACAAAAGTAGCAAATAGCTAATATAAAAGGGGTGCCACAAGGAATCAAAACAGTGATAACGGATAGATGTGTGGCCCCTTTTTTCTCATTTTAAAACACTAAATTGTTATACATAAATGAAATGTTTGTTAGACAGGTAGGGGATGAAAATGCAAACAGATCTATTAAATATATTTTTTGAAGAGTCGGAAGAACATTTACAGTCGCTAAATGAAAATGTGCTAATTTTAGAGCAGAATCCTACAGATATGGATGTAGTGGGAGAAATATTCCGCTCAGCTCATACGTTCAAAGGTATGTCTGCGAGTATGGAATTTACGGAAATGGCGGATTTAACGCATAAAATGGAAAACGTTTTAGATGAAATTCGTCATGGGAATATAGTAGTACATGCGGATATTATTGATGTGATTTTTGAATGCATTGATAATTTAGAGAAAATGGTTGCAGATGTGCAGCAAGGCGGAATGGGTAATATTGATGTAGTCGCAACGAAGCAAAAATTAGAAGCGTTATTGAACGGAAATGTAGAAACTTCTATGGAACATATAGAGCAAGAGTCTATAAACAATGATGATGCAGTTTCGCATGAAGTGCATATAACCGTTGAACAGCAAGCTATTTTAAAAGCAGTACGTGCCATTATGTGTATTGAAGCACTGCAAAATATAGGCGATATACAAAAAACGGTTCCTAGTATTGAAGAAATCGAAGCGGATGCTTTCGGTTTTGAGTTTACAGTATTTATGAATACGGATCGTAGTGAAGAAGAAGTGAAACAGGTAGTGCTTCACGTTTCTGAAATTGAGAAAGTAGTAGTGAAACAAGGAGAATCATTACAGGAAGTAGATTCGATGGTTGCTACGCAAGAAACTACGCGAGTAGAAGAAATGATACAGTCGTCTGTAGTTGCGCAGGTGGAAGCACCTATTGAGACAGCGAAGCAACCTGCAAGTGCTATGCCAACTAAAAGCACTGCAAAAACGAAAAATGCTAAAGGTGAGAATCGTTCCATTCGTGTGCAGCTAGAGAAAATTGAACGATTAATGAACATGTTTGAAGAGAGTGTAATTGAGCGTGGTCGCATAGATGAATTGGCACAAGCAATTCAAAACAAAGAATTAATTGAGCATTTAAATCGATTAGGCGATATTTCAAAAGATATTCAAAATGTACTTCTAAACATGCGTATGGTGCCGATTGAAACAGTCTTTAATCGTTTCCCGCGTATGGTGCGTATGTTAGCGAAAGATTTAGGGAAGAAAATCGATTTGCAAATTACGGGTGAAGATACAGAAGTTGATAAAATTGTTATTGATGAAATCGGTGATCCACTCGTTCATTTAATTCGTAATGCAATTGATCATGGTATTGAGACTGTTGAAAAACGTCGTGATGCAGGGAAAAATGAGACGGGTACAATTAAATTAGAAGCGTTCCATAGTGGAAATCATGTCGTAATTCAAATTACGGATGATGGAAATGGAATTCATAAAGGGAAAGTATTAGAAAAAGCAATTAAAAATGGTGTTGTAACAGAATCTGAGGCAAATAAATTAACGGATCGTGAAGTGTTTGATCTCATTTTCCAACCAGGATTTAGTACAGCAGAAGTAGTATCAGATCTTTCAGGGCGCGGGGTTGGATTAGATGTTGTAAAACATACAATCCATAGTTTAGGTGGACATTTAATTATTGATTCAGAAGAAGGAAAGGGAAGTACATTTAGAATTGAACTTCCATTAACGTTGTCCATTATTCAATCTATGCTTGTTCAAACGAATGATAAACGTTATGCTCTACCTCTTGGTAACATTGTTGAAGCGATTCGTATTAAGAGAGAAGACATCCAAACCTTACAAGGAAAAGACGTGTTAAACTATCGTGATCAAATTATTGAAGTGAAGCATTTGAGTACTGTATTTGGTGAAAAATCAGTAGATGAGGCATTTGAATCATATGAAAGTCAAATGGTTCCTGTGTTAATCGTTCGTAATACACATCGTAGCTATGGACTTATTGTAAACACAATTATCGGCCAAAGAGAAATTGTTTTAAAGTCATTAGGCGATTTCTTTGCAGAAAGTTCGAACTATTTCTCTGGCGCGACGATTCTCGGCGATGGACGAGTGGTCCTCATTTTAAACCCAGAAGGTTTATAATAGGAATGAAGGAAAGCTCCCCACTTGTATACAATTGGGGAGCTTTTTGGTTAATTACATACTAATATATATAACAGGAAATAAATACATGTTCACGATTTACGTAATAAATTTGTTAAAATGTAATGAGTGTATTCATTTAATAGAAAAACAAAAATGAGGAGGCAGGGAAAATGCCTGAGCAACACACAAAAGGGGATACGAGCACAATTGTGCTAGAAAAAGAAAAGGAGCTTTTAACGCCTCAAGAATGTGATATTCTTGGCGAAATTGCAAATATATCATTTGGCTCTGCTTCGACAGTATTATCAACAATTTTAAATAGGCAAGTAAGTATAACTGCTCCTCATGTAGAGTTAGTGGATTTATACGATACAAGTGATGTTGAGGTTCCTCATGTTGTATTAAATATTCATTTTACAAAAGGATTAGATATGGAAAATCTACTTGTCCTTCAGCAAGATGTTGCTTTATCTATTGCTGATTTAATGATGATGGGGACAGGTGAAGTGGAAGAGGGAAAAGAACTTGGCGAATTAGAGCTAAGTGCTGTACAAGAAGCGATGAACCAGATGATGGGATTCGCAGCGACGTCTATGTCGGAATTCTTCCAAGATACAGTAGACATGTCACCGCCGACAATTAAAGTTGTAAAGTTATTAGAAGAGATGGAGAAAATCTCTGGAATAACTGGAAATAACACGATTGTGAAAGTGTCGTTTGACCTTAAAATAGATAATCTTGTAAACTCTAAACTCGTACAAATTGTTTCAGTTGAACATGCGAAACAAATGATAAATAAATTACTACAATTATCTGGTGGCGTAGAAGAGCAAGACGAGCCAGCAGAAGTAGCGGAAGCCGAGATTGTAGAAGAACATGTTGAAAAAGAGCAGTTAACGCAAGAGGAGAAAGATGTACTTGGGGAAATTGCCAATATTTCCATCGGTTCAGCCTCAACGGTATTATCAACGCTTTTAAATCAGCCGGTTACGATTAGTACACCCAATGTAGAAGCGATTAATGTGCGTCATTATGACGGTGTACCGGTTCCCTTTGTGATTTTAAATGTCGATTTTGTTGAAGGTTTAAAGAATGAGAACGTATTCGTATTTACGAAAGATGTTGCTTTGACAATGGTAGATTTAATGATGATGGGAACAGGGGAGATTGATCCAGAGAAAGAGCTTAGTGAATTAGAGCTGAGCGGTATTAAAGAAATCATGAACCAAATGATGGGGCATGCGGCAACAGCGATGTCAGAAATGTTTAAAGAGAAGATGGACATGACGCCGCCAGACGTCAAATTTGTCACGTTAAAAGAAGAAATGGAATATTTGGGAGAGTCAATGGAAGTGGATGAACTTGTTCAAATTACGTTCAATCTTGAAATTGGCGACTTGCTTCAATCGAAAATGTATCAAATTTTACCGATTTCAGAAGCGAAAGAAATGGTAAGACGACTGCTATATCCAATGGTGGAAGCAGAAGAAGAAGAGATTGCAGAGGAAGAAATGGAAGAAGAGGTTGTAGAACCTGTTGTACAACCTATTGAATTTAAAGAAGTGAAACAAATTGAGCCAGTGTATATGGATACATCTATTCTACAAAATGTAGAAATGAATGTGAAATTTGTATTTGGAAGTACAGTGAAAACGATTCAAGATATATTAAGTTTACAAGAAAATGAAGCTGTTGTATTAGATGAAGATATTGATGAACCAATTCGAATTTATGTAAATGATGTATTGGTGGCGTATGGTGAACTTGTAAATGTAGATGGATTTTTCGGAGTAAAAGTGACAAAATCACTATAAGGCGTTGAAATAGTAGATGAAAAGCGTAAAGTTTTTTCTAATTTGCTGGCTATGCATACATGTGTGCTTGCTCTTCCCACTGCAAAGTCAGGCGGAAGAGCAAAATGTGCCAGAACAAAATATAAATGAAGTGGATGTACAAGAAGAGAATAAGGAAGTTCAAGAACAGCCAGAACAAGTGGAAATAAAGCAAGATAAAGAGGAACAAAAAGAAGTAAAGAATGAGCAAGAAACCGAAAAAAAGATAGAGACGGATCAAGGGATTATTACAATAAATAAGCGAGAATTAAAAGTTGGCGAAGAAATACGGATTATTGTAGAGCCAAAAGAGACAAATACTCAAAGTATAAAAGGTATGTTGCGTTTGCCAAAAAACAGTAATCTGTATGAGCAAGAAAGAATGATACCTTTTGACTATGAAGAAGAGACGAAGCGATGGGTTGCTAACTATAAGATTGGGATTTTTGATTTGCAAGGTGATTGGAACCTTCAGCTTATTCAAAGTTTTAAAGAAAATGAGAAAGAAGAGCTGATAGAAAATGAAGTGAAAGTCCCACTTATTCGTATAAATAATGAAACGCCAACAATAGATAAAGAGATGCCGAAGTTGCATAAGGTTACGATTGACGAGGCGAAGGAGAATGTAATCGAACGAAAACGAGGCGATTTTATACGTGTAAGAGTGAAGGCGGCAGACGTGGAATCGGTTGTGAAAGAAGTTCGTGTTACATTAAAAGGAAAAGAAAATAAAGAGATTACATTTTTATTAGATTACAATAAGCGCGACATGGAATGGCAAAAAGTATTTGAAATAACGGATGCACTATCAAATGGGACATACGAGCTACTTGTAGAGGTAGTAGATGCGGCTGGAAATAAACTCGTTGAAGAAAGTGAGTATGTCGTTTCTGTTTTGGAACAAAAAACAGAAGAGGATAAAAAGACAGAAGAACGAGAGAAAGAAGATAAATTAGAAAATAAACTAGAAGATAAGAAAGAAACTGAGAAGCAGGAAGACACGAAAATAGAAAGCCCGCTTCAGGAAGAAAAACAGCCAGTTGTTCAAATTCCGAAAAAAGAAGAGAAAGTAAACGACCTTATAAAAGAACCATTGAAAGAGAAAGAAAAAATTACTTATGTTATAAAAGAGCCTCTCACAGACAACAAGGAAGTAAATAATACGAAGGCTCAAAAAGATAAAGATAATAACAATCAAGTCATTTTGAAGAAGAAAGAAAAAAAAGAAGAGCCAGAAGATAAGAAAGAAACTAAAAGTGACCATGGAATACAAGCTTCTAATGTATTTGCTATTATGTCAGGTTTATTCGTACTATTTTTAGTTTTAAAGAGCAATAAAGAATGGGGCTAATTAATTTCATCATAGTGGAGGCGCTTAAATGGAAATTAAACGTACGACAATTGAAAATAAGACGCTACAACCATTAAAACAGCCTACAGCTATTTCAGAACATGAAATCCAGAAAGAACGAAAGTATAGTAATCTAGTGTTTACTGGACAGTCTAAAATTATTTCGAAAAATAACGAAATAGGGATTTTACTTGCGAGTTTAGGTGATGGAAAGGTTATGAAGGAAATGCTTTCTAAAGAGATGGATACAGTATTACAACTCTTTAAAAAGTTACATACATTATCTGGAGAAGGAAAGCAAACAGATAAAATATTTGAACAAGTAATGAGAAGCTTACAAGGGCTTGTGAAACAGGCGCATATAAAAGAACTGCCTTTATTAGATGGAACGTATGATTTCGCTGAAGTACAACTATCATTTGGTAGAAAGGTACACATTCCGTTATTAGATGTAAGTGCACTCCTCTCTAGCGTGGAGAGTGACTCGTCAGAAGGAAATATAAATTTAATGGTAACGGTTATTACTGCGTATATCACGAAATTGTCTAACGAAACCATTTTAATTAGCGTCACGGATCGCACAGCTAAAGAGCGGGATGCAAGTGTATGGAGAGCACTTGCAGAAATGAATATGACACAATTATCACAGGCATTGAAACAAACGGTGCAAGAACATAAATGGTCTATGACGTTTCTTTTTCTCTTTATATGGGTTGCTTGTATTATTTTAATTCGAGTTATATAAAAAATGAACGGAATCACGCAATTCTTTGTTATGATTTTAGTAAATAAATACAAAAAAAGCAGGGTGCAATAATCCTGCTTTTTTCTATATTTTTTCATAAAAGAATGTATCAAAACGCTGAAGATTGAATCGTTCAGGTGTTAAAATTTGTTCTGTGCTACCGACAAATAGCACACCGCCTTTTCGTAAAGAACGGCTAAACTTTTCATACAGCTTGACTCTTGCTTCTTCAGTGAAATAGATCATTACATTACGACAAACAATTAAATCGTAATTTGTATCGAACGATTGCATTAATAGGTCATGCTGTTTAAACGTGACGTGTTGTTTAATATGTTGATGTAATGAATATATATCATCTTCTTTTGTGAAATGACGTTCTTTCAAATCGCTAGGTAATTCTTTCAAAGAACGTTCCGTATATTGACCACGTTTTGCACTCTCTAAAATATGAAAATCAAGATCCGTTGCTAGTATTTCATAGCGAAATGGAGAGAGATGTTTCGATAAAATTAAAGAGAGTGTATATGGTTCTTCACCAGCAGCGCAAGCGGCACTCCATACTTTTAATTTTCCGTTATTTTGTTCGAGTAATTTTGGCAGTGCTTTCGATTCTAACGTTTGCCAACGTTCTTTATTTCTAAAAAACTCTGAAACGTTAATTGTAATATAGTCAATAAAACTTAAAAATAAGTTTTGATCAACACGTAAAGTACTTAAAAATGTAGTGTAGTTTTCAAAACCTTTTCTTGAAATAAAAGCATCGATTCTACGGCGCATCCTATCTTGTTTATACGAAGCGATATCCATATTGAATTGTTGTTTAAAACTCGCGATAAAATGATCATAATCTTGTTCAATTATCATATTTACAATGGGCACAATAACGATATTGTGCCGCCCCCTTTACATCATACGAATTTTTTGTTCAAAGCTTTTTTTCATTTGTTTTTCATGTAAACCTGGTAAATCATAAATGACAGCATCAATCCCAGCTTCTTTTGCAATGTCAACGGGAATGACAGATGTATGTTTGTCTCCGTTATAAAAACAGAGAACTAAATCGGTATCTTCAATAATTTGTTTCACAAAAAACATATAATCAGATCGATAAATAGAGTCGGAAGGATGATTAAAAGCAACATACTCGGCTCCGTGTGATTTTAAATAATCTACGATTTCTTGGAATTCATCTGTTACTGCTTGTAACGGTTGGAGCGTGTAAAGGCATAAATTTTGAGCGAGCCTTTCGTTTTCAACGAAAAAACGAAGTACCTCATTTTCAATAGATTTATAACATAATATGTAAATTTTATGTTTGTGAGCATAGTCAGTTAAAAATTTTTTAATTTCTTCTTGATCTAATGCTGTTAATTGATTTGAACCACAAAGAAAAATATTCATAGAATTGTGCCACCTCATGCTAAATTGTAACATATCTTCTATAAAAAATAACTGCAAAATATTAGTGTTCAGAGTATAATTATAAATAACTAGATTTTACGATTAACTTTTGGAAGAAATAAAAAAATAAATAGGTGATATATATGCTGCGTTCAATCTCGCATAATCCAATCTTATCGCATATACCGCCTGCTACTCAAATGCCGAAAGAAGCAAATGTCAGGACTGGACTTGCATTTTCGGATAATTTGCATGCAGATCCGAAAAAAGATAAGTTGTTAGAACAAATGGAAGCGTTTGTTGATAATATTGGAGAAATTAAAGAAAAAATCGAAATGGAATTAACACTTGATAACGTAATGGAATACAAAAATACAGTAAAATCATTTTTGAATTTTTACGTTGATAATGTATTGCAATATAAAGATGTCATGTCTCGTCATCCGCGTTATGGCTATTCACAGAAAATGACGATTGTAAAACAGGCGGAAATGGGATTGAATGAGTTAGAAGATGTTATGAACTTAATTAATACAAAAACAGGACATTTAGAAATGTTAAATCAAATTGGAGAAATCCACGGTTTAATTGTAAATTTAGTCTTGTAAAAGGGAAGGAAGCTATATGTATATACAATTATATGAAAAGCTCGTTATTATTCAAAAAGCATATGAAAACATTCAAACGCTTGGAGAACAAATATATGAGAATTTAAAAAATAAAAATGTAAATGCAGTTCAAAAGTTACAAGTAGAGCAATTGCAGTACATTGAAGGTTTAAAACAATTATCGAGATCATTTGAAGAAATGGTTGTTCAGTTTTGTAAAGAACAGGGAGTGGAATCATTTCGCGTAAGTGCGTTATTTTCGTATTTTTCTCAAGAAGAAATTGAGAAAATGGAAAAATTACAAAAAAACTTAATTGGATTAGAAGAAAATGTAAAAATGCTTCTTTTGAAAAATCAATATTACTTAAACGTACTATTAAAAACTACAGAAAGTATTGTGGATTCAGTTTCTGAATATAACTTAGAACGAAACAATAATTCGCAAATCTTTATGAATGAACTATTGTAAAGGGGAAGTGAAGCATTATGAGATTATCTGATTACAATACCCCGTTATCGGGTATGTTAGCGGCACAAATGGGGTTACAAACAACAAAGCAAAACTTATCTAACATTCATACTCCTGGGTATGTACGTCAAGCAGTGAATATTACCTCTGCTGGAGCGGGTAATGGCCATATACCAGCACAAAGAATTGGTTACGGTGTACAAGTATTAGGTGTTGATCGTATTACGGATGAAGTGAAGACGAAACAGTTTAACGATCAATTATCTCAGCTCTCTTACTATAATTATAAGAACTCGGTTTTATCACGAGTAGAGTCTATGGTAGGAACGACAGGCAAAAACTCACTATCTAGTTTAATGGATGGATTCTTTAATGCTTTTCGAGAAGTTGCAAAAAATCCAGATCAATCAAACTATTATGATACGCTAATTTCTGAAACTGGGAAGTTTACAAGTCAGGTAAATAAACTTGCGAAAAATTTAGATTCAGTAGAAGCGCAGACGACAGAAGATATTGAAGCGCATGTCAATGAATTTAATCGTCTTGCTGACAGTTTAGCAGAAGCGAATCAAAAAATTGGGCAAGCTGGTACACAAGTGCCAAATCAACTTTTAGACGAACGTGACCGTATCGTTACAGAAATGTCTAAGTATGCCAATATAGAAGTATCTTATGAATCTATGAATCCTAATATCGCAAGTGTTAGAATGAATGGCGTTTTAACAGTGAATGGACAAGATACATATCCATTGCAATTAAATAAAACGAAAGAACCTATGTCTGTTGAAATTTACGGTTCGGAAATTCCTTTAACTAGTGGGGCAATAAAATCTGCAATCGATACGAAAGGGCAGATTGCTAGTTATAAGAAAAATCTTGAAGAGTTAATGGGTTCAGTGAAAAATCAAGTAAATACAGTGATGGGAAAAGACTTCTTCGTTGGAGATTATGCGAAAGAGTTGAAATTAAATCCAGAATTTGCGAATGATTTTTCGAAAATGAAAATATCTGCTGAAACTGCAAATAAATTGGCAGGAATTACAGATGAAGATTATAAAGATGGTCTTTCATATAAAAAAGCATTAGACCAATTCATAGTGAAGGTAGCATCTGATAAAAGTGAAGTGAACGGTTATCAAAAAATTCATGGAGACTTATTAGAAGGTATTCAGCAAGAAAAGATGAGTATCGAAGGCGTGAATATGGAAGAAGAAATGGTTAATTTAATGGCCTTCCAAAAATACTTCGTTGCGAATTCTAAAGCTATTACTACAATGAATGAAGTGTTTGATAGTCTGTTTTCAATTATTAGATAATGAGAGGTAAAAACAAAAGCTTTTTCTTTTATGTTTGAAGAGAGGGCCAGCAGAGTGTAGAAGCGGTCAGTGCCTAATAGAGGACCTATCGGTGTGAGACCAGAGATATGGAGCGGGTGCCAGATAAAGTAGAAGAAGAAACAACTTTGATTTGAGAATGGAACGCTTTGTAGCACCTTTTGTATAACGATGAATGAGAGGTAAAAGCAAAACCTTTTTCTTTTATGTTTGAAGAAAGAGCCAGCGGAGTATAGTTCCGGTTTCAGCTTCCAATCAATTTTCAATAGATAAAGGAGGAGATAGAAATGAGAGTATCTACATTTCAAAATGCAAACTGGGCAAAGAACCAGTTAATGGATTTGAATGCCCAACAGCAATATCATCGAAATCAAGTAACTTCAGGGAAGAAAAATCTTCTTATGAGTGAAGATCCACTTGCAGCAAGTAAATCATTTGCAATTCAACATTCGTTGGCGAATATTGAACAAATGCAAAAAGATATAGCGGATTCTAAAAACGTGTTAAGTCAGACAGAAAATACATTGTCAGGCATTGTGAAATCTTTAACGAGAGCGGATCAATTAACAATACAAGCATTAAATGGACCAAATGGTGAAAAAGAATTAAAGGCAATCGGTGCCGAAATCGATCAAATTTTAAAACAAGTTGTATATTTAGCGAATACGAAAGAACAAGGTCGTTATCTTTTTGGTGGAAATAGTGCAGAGAAACCTCCATTTGCAGATGATGGGACATACCAAGGTGGCGAAAAAGATGTAATGTGGAAGCTAAATGACGGTTATGAAATTAAAGCTTTTCGTAATGGCGAGAACTTACTAACTCCTGTTATTCAAACGTTAGTAAAGATGAAAGATGCGATGCAAAGTGGTGATCAAAAGGCGCTGCAACCGATTTTAACGGAAAATAAGAAAAACTTGGATAGTGTTATTAACCGTACAACAGAAGTGGGAGCAACGATGAACACTGTAGAGACGTTTAAGACAATTTTAAGCGAGCAAAATCTAGCACTTCAAGAAAATCGTAAAGAAATTGAAGATGTTGATTTAGCGGTAGCAATTTCTGACTTGGCGTATATTAACGCGACGTATGAAGCGACGCTTAAAGCGGTTAGCACGATGAGTAAAACGAGTATTTTAGACTACATGTAAAGAATAAGGAGTGAGAAATATGGCAGGAACGATAACAGGTATTGGCGGTAGACAACAGATTTGGAATCTCGGAAATAACATGATCGATACTTCTAACTTCGTTGAATTAGAAATGAATGCGTTAGATATGAGAAAAACACCGTATACAACTGAAAAGAATAGCCTTTCACAAGATAAACTTTTATATACAAGTTTAAAATCGGAATTCAGTTCTTTCACGCAAACATTTAAAAATTTAGCGGCTTTTAAAGGGAATGAGAAAAAGGTAACAACATCACAAGACGGTTATATTAATGTCAAAGCTGATGGTGGAGCTATTGCGGGAACTTTTAATATGAAGATTACACAGCTTGCGCAGCGCCATCAAATAGCTTCTGACGAAATTAAAGATATAGATGCAAAGCTTAATAGAGATGAAACATTAAAAATAGGTGATAAAGAACTAAAAATAACATCTGATATGACATATAAGGATTTAATTAATAAAATTAATGATGGAGATTATGGTGTATCAGCTTACACACTTGGAAATAAAATTTTTATGACCTCAAAAAAAGAAGGAAAAGATGGAGTAATTAATTTTGAGGGGAACACATCTAAATTTTTTCAAGATATAGGGTTAGCTAATGAGAAGGGTGCAGCGATCCATATAATCAATGAAGCGCAAAATGCTGAATATACGATTAATGGTATTACAGGTAGCAGCTCCACCAATACAGTTGAAGCCCTTCCAGGTGTGAAAATTGAATTATTAAAAGTAACTGAGCAAAAAGTAGAGGAAAAGCCAGTAGAAAATCCGGACGGAGAAAGTACAGAGGTTGATCCAAAGACAACAGAGGCACAAGCAAAAGGGATAGAGCTGAAGTTTACAGTAAGTGACTCAAATGTAACAGACGCATCAAATGTTATTAAAAAAATGGTTGCGGATTATAATAAAGCTGTTTCTACAGTAGATATCTTTGCTGGTAAAGGCGGGGCGTTCCAAGGTCAAGCTATTATGCAAAGTGTACGCCAAGCGATGAATAGCGTCGTAACATTTTCTCAAGATGGTAATTACTTATTCTCATTTGGTATTCAATTAAAGCAAGATGGAACGATGGAAGTTAATGATGAAGCATTAACGAAAGCGTTAAAAGAGAAGCCGGATGCAGCGAAGCAATTTTTCTTTAGTTCTAACGGATTAGGGAAAATGATGGAAGAACCACTTGAAAAATTATTTGGTGATAAAGGTGTAGTAGGAGAACGAGTAAAAAGTATTGATTCACGTGTAAGTGATTTAGATAAAAAGATTAAAGATATTGAAGCACAAAACTTGCAAAAACAAGATGAAATTGTGAAGAAGTATCAAAAGCTAGAAAGTACATTAGCGGCACTAGATAGCCAATTAAAAACAATTAAAGCAATGACAAAACAAAAAAGTGATGATTAATGAAAGTTGAGGAAGTGATCGTATGCAAGCATGGCAACGTTATATGCAAAATGATATTATGACGAGTAATCCGATTAAAAATACAATTTTTATTTATGAAAGATGCATTGTAGAGTTTCGTAATTTAGAAGAGCTTTTACATACTTTTAAACTACAAGAGGGAGATGCGCTTCTTGAGAAGTTAGAACGTATTTTTGAAGAATTAAAGCTTCAATTAAACCCTGAGATTACGAAAGATTTATATGATAGTCTTTATGGTTTATATGATTGGATAAGTGTTCAAATTCAAACGATGAAAGTAACACGTGAAGCGAAAGATATTGATGCGATTGTGAAAGTGTTACAAGATTTAATAGACGGTTATCGCGGAGCGCTTGAAAATGAACAATGATATTTATCGAGCATTTGTCGGCTGTTTTAATGAAATCGGTGAATTGCAAGTGTCAGATGAAGAGTTTGCTGAGAAGAGCGCGATGTTAAATCGCTGGATGATGACATTGGATGAAGAAACGCGCGCACAAGTTGCGGCAGAAGTAAGTCCATTTATTATTAAGGCAGCACAGCATATTCGAGATAAGCAAAAGATTTTGGAAGAAATGATTATGACAAATGATGGGCGAATGAAAGCCAATTCATTTTACGGTAAATATTAATTATAAAGTGTGGAAACGGATCCCCCTTATTACAAGGGGGTCCATTCCTTCATGTAAATAAAGAGTTCCGCTGATTGAGGTTTCATTTTATGACTGTAAAAAATAGAAGTAATCTAAATAATATAAAAATAATCTACAGCTAGTCGTAAATATGTTCAAATATTATATAGATTACTACGCGTATACAGCTTTTTTGTATTCTTTTTTATATTTTTGTATTTTTCTAAAGACAACAATGTAAAAATGGAATAAAATATGTAAGGGTACATAATAGTTAATATTTTAATAAATACATATAAGAAATTAAATAATGAAGTGAAACTTCCATCAGTGGATTATTATGCCAAAATGATAAGTTAAAAAGGAAGGGTGTGGAGTATGCCAGATTTAGTGACTGATGTAAGCCATTATATGAATTATTTAGTGACGAAACGAAATGCTGTTTCTAGTAATATTGCAAATGCGAATACACCTGGCTATAAAGCACAAGACGTTACATTTGCTGAGCAAATGAATAAAAGTAGTGCATTATATAAGAGTAATACTGCGGATTTAAAAACTAATGCAGATTTATATCAAACGAATGAAATGCACTTACCGACAGTAAATGCGAAAAATACATATGCAAAGATTCAAACGAAGTCAATGCAAACGAATAAAGATGGAAATAGTGTGGATGTAACGACAGAAATGCTAGATTTAATGAAAGCAAACCAATTGTATGGGATCTCAATTAATGCAATTAATACACAATATGCAATTAACCAAGCAGCTCGCGGACGTTAATAGTAGAAGGAGAGACAACGATGTTTCAGGCAATTAATGCAAGTGGATCAGGGCTAACAACAGCGAGAAAATGGATGGAAGTTACTTCAAATAATATTGTAAATGCAAATACAACGGCAGCTCCGGGGGCAGATTTGTATGAGCGCCGTAGTGTAGTGCTTGAATCAAATAATAGTTTTGCGAATATGTTAGACAGTGCACCGACTAACGGGGTGAAAATAAAAAGTATTGAGGCAGACAAAACTGAAAACTTAGTGTATGATCCGACGCATCCGCATGCAAATGAAGAAGGATATGTACGTTATCCGAATGTTGATGTGACTGCTGAAATGACGAATGTAATGGTTGCTCAAAAAATGTATGAAGCAAATACAAGTGTATTAAATGCGAATAAAAAAATGCTGGATAAAGATTTAGAAATCGGCCGAGGATAAAGGGGGAATATGGGAAGATGAAAATCCAACCAATGTTACATACACAACCATTTGGCGCGATTCAGTCAATTGGTGTACCGAAAAATACACAAACATCTGTAGTTGAGGGGAAGAAGTTTATCGATTTATTGGAAGATATGAATCAAACGCAAAATAATGCGCAAACAGCGGTATATGATTTACTAACAAAAGGAGTAGGAGAAACACATGACGTTTTAATTCAGCAAAAGAAAGCTGAGTCTCAAATGAAAACGGCTGCTCTTGTACGTGATAATCTTATTGAAAATTATAAGTCACTAATTAATATGCAAATTTAGGAAAATGGACGGGTGTGTTTAAATGGAAAAGTTAAAAAATGTTTTCCAATCGTTAAAAACGTGGCATAAGTTAGTCATTGGTGCTGCGCTTTTAGCAATTGTAACAGGAGCACTTTTATACTTCACCTTGCCAGATAAATATGTTGTTGTATATCAAAATTTAAATGATGCAGACAAGCAAGAGATTACAGCAGAATTATCGAAGCTAGGTGTCGATTACCAATTAGCAACCGATGGTTCGATTCGTGTGCAAAAAAATGATGCTCCATGGGTTCGAAAAGAAATGAATGGAATGGGCTTACCGTTTAACTCAAAAAGCGGTGAGGAAATTTTATTAGAAAGCTCGCTCGGTTCAAGTGAGCAAGATAAAAAAATGAAGCAAATTGTCGGTACGAAAAAGCAATTAGAGCAAGACATTGTAAGAAACTTTGCGACAGTTGAAACGGCAAATGTTCAAATTACATTACCTGAAAAAGAAACAATTTTTGATGAAGAAAAAGCAAAAGGAACAGCCGCAATTACGGTTGGTGTAAAGCGTGGTCAACTATTAACGGCTGATCAAGTTGCGGGTGTACAGCAAATGATCAGTGCAGCAGTTCCTGGTGTAAAAGCAGAAGAAGTAAGTGTTATTGATAGCAAAAAAGGTGTTATCTCAAAAGGGGCAGATGAAGCACATTCTACTAGTTCCTCTTCTTATGAGAAAGAAGTAGAGATGCAACACCAAATTGAAGGTAAATTAAAGCAAGATATCGATGCAACATTAATGACGATGTTTAAACCAAATGAATATAAAGTGAATACGAAAGTATCTGTAAACTACGATGAAGTTACACGTCAGTCTGAAAAATATGGCGATAAAGGTGTGCTTCGTAGTAAACAAGAGCAAGAGGAAAGCTCTACTGCGCAAGAAGGTGCAGATACGAAGCAAGGTGCTGGTATTACAGCGAACGGTGAAGTGCCGAACTACGGTACGAACAATAATCAAAATGGCAAAATCGTCTACGATAATAAAAACGGTAACAAAATCGAAAACTATGAAATAGATAAAACAGTTGAAACGATTAAGAAACACCCAGAGTTAACGAAAACAAATGTTGTTGTATGGGTGGATAATGATACGTTAGTAAAACGAAGAATTGATATGACGACTTTCAAAGAAGCGATTGGTACAGCAGCTGGACTTCAAGCTGATCCAAATGGGAACTTTACAAATGGTCAAGTTAACGTTGTAACTGTTCAGTTTGATCAGCCGAAAGAAGAGAAGAAGAAAGAACCAGAAGAAAGTGGTATAAACTGGTGGTTAATCGGTGGTATTACAGGTGGCTTATTAGCGCTCTTTGGTCTAATATGGTTCTTCTTAGCTAGACGTAAGAGAAAGAAAGAAGAAGAGGAATATGAAGAATACTTAGCAGAAGAGGAAGTTGCTGCAAGTAGTGAAAGTATTATGGAAATTCCGGAAGAGAAAATAGTACCAGAGCCAAAACCTGAGCCAGAACAACCGAAAGAACCAACGTTAGATGAACAAGTGCAGGATGCTACGAAAGAACATGTAGAAGGTACTGCAAAAGTAATTAAAAAATGGTTAAACGGACAGTAAGGGAGGAACAACGATGTTAGATGAAATCTCCTCCAAAGAAAAAGCTGCCATTCTCATTCGTACATTAGATGAAGAGGTGGCAGCAAAAGTCATTGAATATATGACGGCTGAGGAAAAAGAAGTGTTGCTTCGTGAAATCGCGAAGTTTCGTGTATATAAACCAGAAACGTTAGAGAATGTGCTAGGGGAGTTCTTATATGAACTAAATGTAAAAGAATTGAACTTAGTCACTCCAGATAAAGAGTACATTCGTCGCATATTTAAAAATATGCCAGAAGACGAGCTTGAAAAATTATTGGAAGACCTTTGGTACAACAAAGATAATCCATTTGAATTCTTAAATTCACTTACAGATTTAGAGCCACTTCTTACAGTGCTTAATGATGAATCACCACAAACAATTGCAATTATCGCTTCTTACATTAAACCGCAACTTGCTTCTCAATTAATTGAGAGATTGCCAGATCATAAGCGAGTAGAAACGGTAATGGGTATTGCGAAACTAGAACAAGTTGACGGTGAACTCATTAATCAAATTGGTGAGCTATTAAAAGCTAAATTAAATAATATGGCGTTTAGTGCAATCAATAAAACAGACGGCTTAAAAACAATTGTGAACATTTTAAATAATGTTTCACGAGGCGTTGAAAAAACAGTCTTTCAAAAGCTGGATGAAGTTGATTATGAGTTATCTGAGAGAATTAAAGAAAATATGTTTGTCTTTGAAGACTTACTTGGTCTTGAAGATCTTGCGCTTCGCCGTGTGTTAGAGGAAATTACAGATAACGGTGTCATTGCAAAAGCGCTTAAAATTGCAAAAGAAGAAATTAAAGAGAAATTATTTACATGTATGTCTTCAAACCGTAAAGAGATGATTCTGGAAGAATTAGATGGCTTAGGACCACTTAAGATGACAGATGCTGAGAAAGCGCAGCAAATGATTACAGGTACGGTGAAAAAGCTAGAGAAAGAAGGAAGAATTATCGTTCAAAGAGGTGAAGATGATGTCCTTATTTAAAAACAGAATTCCGAAGAATTCTGTTTCTTTTTCTGAAGAAACGTATGAATTACAATTTCCAAAACCAATACCAGTTTACGCTGAAGAAGAAATACAAGTAGATCATGAAGAGCTTCGTGCACAGCAAGAATCGTTACATATTGAAATGCGCCAACTAAGGCAAGAGCAGCAAGTGTTAGAACGAGAGCGTCAACAGCTATTGCAAGATAAGGAACAATTTCAAATGCATGTTCAGCAGCAAATGGAACAGATAGAATCTGCACGTTTGCAGTTTCAAAAAGAGCAACAAGAAACAGCATACGAATGGACAGAATTATTATGGGATCAATCTTTCCAACTAGCAGAAAAAATTGTGAACCAAGCAGTAGATTCGCGATTACTTGATGTATTACCTATTTTAACTGGCATTGTTCAAACATTGCCTACTTCGTTTGAAAAACTAGTCATTACAGTACATCCAGAAACATTTGAACGTATTCAAGAAGAGAAGGAAAATACGAAAGAGTATTGGCTACTACAATTAGTAGAATGGAAATATGATTTTACCTTACAGTTTGGTGAATTTGTTCTGGAAGAAGAGAAAGAGTTCTTTGAATTTAAATTTGCACCTATATTTGCGAAACTTCGTCAAAAATGGGAAGAAGAGAAATTATTTGAGGAGCAAAATGTATGAACAACCAGCTCATAATCGAACATAGTAAATGGAATACGTTTATTGAAACGCCGTTCTATACGAAAGTCGGTAAAGTTCATAGTGTACAAGAACAGTTTTTCGTAGCGAAAGGACCGAAAGCAAAAATTGGAGATGTTTGCTTCGTTGGGGAACATAATGTTTTATGTGAAGTAATTGCGATTGAGAAAGAAAACAATATGTTACTTCCATTTGAACAAACAGAAAGAGTATGTTACGGAGATTCAGTTACATTAATTGCAGAAGATGTTGCTGTACCTCGTGGCAATCATTTACTTGGAAAAGTGTTAAGTGCAAATGGTGAAGTGTTAAATGAGAATGCTGAAAACATTCCATTACAAAAAATAAAATTAGATGCTCCGCCGATTCATGCATTTGAACGTGAAGAGATTACTGAAGTATTTGAAACGGGAATAAAATCAATTGATTCTATGTTAACAATAGGTATCGGTCAAAAGATTGGTATTTTTGCTGGGTCAGGTGTTGGTAAATCTACTTTACTTGGAATGATTGCAAAAAACGCAAAAGCGGATATTAACGTTATTAGTTTAGTAGGAGAACGTGGCCGGGAAGTAAAAGATTTTATTCGAAAAGAATTAGGCGAGGAAGGTATGAGGAAAAGCGTCGTTGTTGTAGCGACGTCAGATGAAAGTCACCTTATGCAACTTCGCGCTGCTAAGCTTGCGACATCTATTGCGGAATACTTCCGAGACGAAGGCAATAACGTACTACTTATGATGGACTCTGTTACTCGTTTTGCAGATGCGCGTAGAAGTGTTGATATTGCTGTTAAAGAGTTACCGATTGGTGGTAAAACACTTTTAATGGAAAGTTATATGAAGAAGCTGTTAGAGCGATCTGGGAAAACGCAAAAGGGGTCTATAACAGGTATTTATACTGTACTCGTTGATGGAGACGATTTAAACGGTCCTGTACCGGATTTAGCACGTGGTATTTTAGATGGACATATTGTATTAAAACGTGAACTTGCAACGCTCAGTCATTATCCTGCTATTTCAGTGCTAGACTCAGTAAGTCGGATTATGGAAGAAATCGTGTCGCCAACTCATTGGCAACTGGCAAATGAAATGCGAAAAATTTTATCTATTTATAAAGAAAATGAATTGTATTTCAAATTAGGAACGATTCAAGAAAATACAGAAAATGCTTATATTTTTGAATGTAAAAATAAAGTAGAAGGTATAAATACGTTTTTAAAACAAGGTCGATCTGATAGTTTCCAATTTAACGATATTGTTGAAGCAATGCACCATATAGTATAAGACCTTGCGCTTCGCAGGTCTTATTTTTTTGTTTTTTAATATTTCACAGATTTTTTTGGAAAAAAACTATATAATAGAAAAAGAGAACGTTATAATAGGAAGGGGCTATGAAAACAGGTGGATAAGCAGCAGTACGACACGATAAAATTGCAAATAAATCAAGAAAAAGAACAGATTTTGAAAGAAGTGTATGAATTAACAGCTGAAAAAAGAAAAATAGAACAAAAAAAAGAATATGATTTATATGTTGTAAAATCGCGTAGTAAAGTTGTACAAGCTGGGCAACGTATAATGGCTGGCATGCTTTCGTCACATACGTTTTCACCTGAAAGAATAGAAGAATGGAATCGGAAAATTAAAAAAACAGAGGATTTTATTCGAAAAAATGAAAGCCTTTTAGAACAAGTAAAAGAAAAAGAACGTGTCATTGATGAGATGTATCAAGAAGATTGTAGAAAGCTTGCGAAAATACGAGAAAAGCAGGAAGAAAAAATGCTTCTTGATTTGAAAATGTGTATGAATGGATGAGGTGAATGTAGTGATACAGTCTGTATTACCGGTGCAACAAAGTTTACCTCCGCAAAAAGAAAAAGGGCTAGAAGTACAATCTAAAAGTGAAGATTCTTCATTCGATCGTGCGATGAGAATGGAAAACAAAAAGCAGCCGAAAACGGAGAAAACAAAGCAAGAAAATGCACCAGGGGATAGAAAAGAAAACATTCTTTCTAAAAAATCGGCAACGAAAGAAGAGCCTAATGTAAAGAAAGAAGAAAAAAAAGAGACAGAACAGTTATTGTTAGCTGTATCTGAGCAAATGGTTGCAATTGAGCAATTACGTGTGCAGCCAGAATTGTTATATCAATACATACAAAAAATACAAGAGCTATATAAAGAATATGGAAATATAAAACTTAACGAATTACCCGCAGGTGAATTACAACAATTACAAGAACTCATTTCTAATATAAATATCAAAAATGCTATATGTTTAGAAGATACAATGCAAATGGCATTAGACAAAGTGAAGATGCCAGAGCAAATGATGCAAATATTGAACGTTGTAGAAAAAGAAGCTTGTAATATTGCAAAGCAACAGGAAGAGTTCAAAGACTTAGATGGAGATCTTCCGAAAGCTGAGAGCGAAGATGTCAAGGTAGAGTTGCCAGAAGGTGATGTATTCAACGATTCGAATTCTGCCGGTGCAGAGTTATTAAATAAAGCGATAAGTACCGATCACATAGGGAAATCAAATAGTGGCGCTGAGAAAGTTTCATTGCCTGACTTAGGAAAGAAAATGGAAGCACAAGTAGAAGCCTTGCAAAAGTTTGTAGTGAAACAAGAGCGTGTTTTATTCCAGTTAAATCCAGAAAAACTTGGTACATTGACAGTGTTTATGAAAAAACATGGAGATCAAATTGATGTTCATGTGGAAATGGAAAAACACGATGCGAAGAAACGTGTTGAAATCATTTTTGATGAATTGAGACTGAAGTTAAAAGAAAAAGAAATTAATATTCAAATTAGCTATTCAGATAAAGATGAAAATCGTAAAGAACAGCGAGAACAAGAGCAAAGGCAAAAGCAGCAATTAGCAAGTACGAAACATGAGAAACAAGAATCAAAAGAATTTGCGGGATTATTGGAGGAATAAAGCGTGCCAACAGTTGGATTAAATACAACGAGTACAAATCATATTCCGTTGCAAGCAGGAGCGCAGAATAGGAACGCACCTGTTAACGGTGCACAACCGGCAGTAGGGCAAATGAATGGAGTATCAGCAGGAGAACAAAAAACTCCTGGAGTAATGGGAAAAGATGATTTTCTGAAATTGTTTTTATCGAGTTTCCAGCACCAAGATCCATTTAATGCGATGGATATGAATCAAATGATGAACCAAACAGCGCAGTTATCTCTTATGGAACAAGTACAGAATATGACGAAGGCGGTAGATAAACTGCAATCAACGATGTATTCAACAGCGCTTGATGGTGGGATGAAGTTTTTAGGGAAGTACGTAAGAGGTATTGACGGTGACGGTAAAAAAGTAACTGGTCAAGTAGAGACAGTTCGCCTCGCAGAAAATAACGAGGTACAGCTCGTTATTGATAATAAAGTTGTCTCTCTTCGTTTCGTTGAGAGAGTGTCTGATAAACCAATTGGAGAAACAAATCCAGAAGATGCGAAGAAAGATGATCAAAAAGTAACGGAAGAAGAAAAAACTACAAATTCATAAGGAGTGTCCATACGTTATGATTAAAGCGTTATATACAAGTATTACAGGAATGAATGCAACACAAAATGCATTAAGTGTAACTTCAAATAATATCGCCAATGCACAAACGGTTGGTTATAAAAAACAAAAAGCTATGTTTGATGATTTACTGTACAACAATTCAATTGGTGCGAAAGGCGACGATAGATACGCAGGGACGAACCCAAAAAGTATTGGTAACGGTGTGAAAATGAGCGGGACGGTGACGGATTATACCGATGGTACAATTACGTTAACTGGTGGTAAAACACAAGCGGCAATGGAAGGTAATGGTTTCTTCGTCGTAGGTGATTCAAAAGCTGGAAATATGGAATTTACACGTAAAGGGACATTTACAATATCTTCAGATTACTATATTACGAATACAGAAGGGCAATATGTATTCGCTTATCCAGCAGATCCATCAACTGGTAATGTTGATTTAACTGGTATTCCGGGACCATTGCAAGTTCCAATGGGATCAGCAATCGGTGGTATTCGTACGTCAAAAGGAGTCGTTGGTGGGAACATTCCAGCTGATGCAAAACAGATTACGCAAGAATTGCCTGTATACGATAATGCCGGTAATACATGGACAATGCGCGTGGAGTTTAAACAAGATGGTGAACATAATTATAAATATAAAGTATATATGCGTAACGACTCGAAAAAAGAAACAGCGTTTAACGAGGTTGATGGCGCAGGTGGTGAGGTGAAATTCGATGCGGTAGGGAAGCCGAATCCGGTAAACCCTGAAGCGAATATTCCATTTAATGGTGGAACAGTAAAAATAGATTTTAGTAAATTAACAAACCACCCGACAGAGAAAACATTAGCAGTAACAGATGTAGATGGTAGAGCAGCAGCGACTGTAAAAGATTGCTTTATTGCTGACGGTGGATATGTGATGGTAAAATACTCGGATGGAAGTATGAAAGCTGCGGGGCAATTAGCTGTTGCGATGTTCCCGAACGAAGGTGGCTTAATGAAAACTGGTAATGGTAACTATACAGCGACGAATACAACTGGTATTTTAGCAATGGGTGTATCTGGTCAAAATGGTGCAGGAAAAGTACGTGGTGGTGCACAAGAAGGTGCAAACGTAGATTTATCTGTAGAATTCGTTGACTTAATGCTATACCAACGCGGTTTCCAAGGGAATGCGAAAGTAATTAAAATTTCAGATGAAGTATTAAATGAAGTTGTAAACTTAATTCGATAATATATAATAAAGAAAAATTGTAATGTAGTAGAAAGGGTTTTTTATTCGTATGACAAGACAAGAACGAATTTTACAATTGCCTTTTTTCGAAAATAAACGTGAACTTGCAGAGCAAGTGTTAAAAATGGAACGAGAAGAGCATGTATATTTACCAGATCAATTTGAAATTAAGCAAGTACCTCCGTACTCATTTGGTGAAAAACAAGCAATCATTGGCCGTATTCATGAATTTTATTTCGTAAGTGTTGGTAGTGAGGGCGAGTGGAAGTATCAACTGTTTAAAGATGAGATGAAGTGCCGTGAGTTTTTTGTTACGTTATCAGGGATAACGGATCAGCAAATTGCGTTTTGGTTTAATAACATCGAGTTACTGAAAAGATCTTAAAAGATTTTAAAAGCTCTTTTTTTAGGTTTTGAGAGAGGACCTGGCGATGTGTGGTGGCGGTCAGTGCCTAATAGTGTCTCGACCGGTGTGTAAGACCAGAGATATGGAGAGTCGTTAGGTTAGTTGAAGAAGAGGTAAGTGAAGTGTAGTTGGAAAAGCTCTTTTTTAGGTTTTGAGAGAGGGCCTTGCGGTGTGTGGTAGCGGTTAGTGCCTATGTAGGTGCTCGACCGTTGTGTAAGACCAGAGATATGAAGAGTTACTAGGTTAGTTTAAGAAGATTTAAGCGAAGTGTAGTATGAATAATACCTGTGGTTTTAACGTGTTAGATGGACTAATAAGTTTATTTGTGATGATAGATTTTTATAAAAGGAGAGGTGAGGAGGATGGCGCAAAATAAGTATCGCGTTACATTCATTTCGCCGAGTGAGGTTGAGCAGCGGACTGTAATGACAGCGAGTAGTTTGCCAGATTTAATTCGTAAAGTAGAGAGTATTATTGCAGATCCTAACGGTTATTTTGTAAATGATAAAAAAAATAATTGCTATTTTAAAGTTATTAAAGAAAATGTTACTTTCATTCAATATGAGTTGCTATTTTCAGATAAAGAGATTCATATTGAAAAATTAAAACATATAGCACCGGCAGTATTAAAACGATTATTTGAAAAAATAAATGATCCGGAACTATATGCACTTGCGCTACTGGATGTTGATATAGCAACGAAAGAATATGTGCTAGAAGTAATGAATACAGAGTTAAGAATAAGAGTTGAAACAGAGCTTTCGAAAAAATGGGAAGCGATGCCGACAGAAATTGTAGGAGCGCAAGAAGTGTTATTAGAGGCCCTTGCTTCGTTTATAAAAGATTAATCGCCTGTTTAAATAAAGAAATGAATTGTTCGACTATCTATATTTTTTATATAGGTAGTTGACTTTTTCGTTTTAATAAAGCTTAATAATTAGATATACGGAAATAATGAAAGGGGAGCGACACCTTTATGTCACAAGCACAAAGTATTTTATTAGAAAGCGGAACAAATGAATTAGAGATTGTTACATATACTGTTGGTGAAAACCTATTTAGTATTAACGTAATGAAAGTACGTGAAATCATTAATCCATTCCCTGTTACAACTGTGCCAGAATCTCATCATGCAGTTGAAGGTGTTGTTCAAGTACGCGGTGAAATTTTACCAGTTATTAACTTAGCGACAGCTCTTAATTTAAAATCGACAAAGCCACTTGATCAAACGAAATTTATCATTTCAGAATTAAACCAAATGAAAGTTATTTTCCGCGTGGATGAAGTGCATCGTATTCAACGTATTTCATGGGAGCAAATTGATGAGCCAGCTTCATTATCTATGGGATTAGAAGAAACGACATCTGGTATTGTAAAACTAGATGGAAAAATCATCTTACTATTAGATTACGAGAAAATTGTATGTGAAATTAGCGGTACTGGTTATGATAATAAATCACTTTCAAAATTAGAACAAAAAACAGATCGCGGTGAAAAAATTATTTATATTGCGGAAGATTCAGCAATGCTTCGTCAAATATTAGAAGAAACATTATCATCAGCTGGATATACGAAAATGAACTTCTTTAGCAATGGTGCAGAAGCGTTAGCGCAAATTGAAAAGCTAGCGAAAGAGCAAGGAGAAAAAATGTTTGAACATATTCACATGTTAATTACGGATATTGAAATGCCGAAAATGGATGGACACCATTTAACGAAAGTAATTAAAGATAGTGAAATCATGAATCGTTTACCAGTCGTTATTTTCTCTTCCTTAATTACAAATGAATTATTCCATAAAGGCGAAGCGGTAGGGGCAAATGCGCAAGTAAGTAAGCCAGATATTCAAGAGTTAATCGGTTTAGTAGATAAGTTAGTGCTTTAAAAGCTTTTTTAGCTGGAATAGAGGAACTAGCCATGTGTGGGAGCGGTCAGTGCTTAATAGAGCCCTATGCGATGTGAGATTTCAATTAAAGGTTTGTAGATTCTATTTATAACTCTAGTCTTTTAGTGGGAGAAGGGAACTAGCCATGTGTAGTATTGGTTAGTTCCTTTTTGGTGTTCTATATGCTGTATAGTTGGAAAGATGGAACGTTGTTGGAGTGGTTGTATGTGTAAACAATCTTCATTTAAAGATTTTTGATTTGAAAATATAAAAAAATATTCTTGGATTATTTTAGTGAATTTTCGTGATAACGCAAATTTTTTCGGTGAAATTACATTCTAAATACCATATAATATAATTAAAAGTGATTAATATGCAATTATGCATATGAATGAAAAAATCTTTTTCTATTTCTATACTTTCTATACATTTTTATATGTTTATTATTTGACAGACAATTTTGAAATGTTATAATATGGATATGAAAAAATTTCTATTTTCTAAAAAGACATGGGAGTCAGATGAGAATTGTGAAAGGATGAGGGGGAGTGGCACAGATTATGTATCACCACACAGCAATCAATGTATTAAGTCTCTTACAAAACATGTCAAATAATAAAATGAACGATATGCAACTAGAAGCGGAATTTAAAAAAATAGAAAAACAATTCCAAGTAAAATATGAAGAACTAGTTGATTTACATAATAGAATGGTATTATTTCAAATAGATATAGAAAAACATGGCGGGATGCGAGCATATGAAAAATCAACGATTACATGGCTCAAGTCTGAACTAGAGTTACTGCATGAAGTGTATCAATTTTGCCAACGTCACAGTTTAAACATTATTAATATTTCAAAATATGTTAGTAAAAACGAACTAAATCTTTTTCCGAAAACAGAAAGTCAGTTACAAAATACGTATTACAAATTAAAAAAACGTGAAATACCGTTTGAAAATATTGAAAAACAAAAACCTGGACGAAAACGAAAATATACACCTGTAAAAGAAACAATCGTTGAAATGAAAAAAGAAAACAATCAAGTATTAAAAGAGGAAATCCAGCATAAAGAGAGTGAAAAAAGCCTCGTAACAGTTATATCTGGTATCGTTGATAACTTTGAGACAATTAGTCAACATAGTGAAAGAAAAGAAGATGAACTGCATCAGTTTATGGAAGGGATTTATAAGCTTTCTAGCATGGCTGCAGGGCATTTTAAAGAAGAGTCTAATAGAAGTAGTCTAGAAAGTGAATTGCGTGCGCTACAATTGGAAAACGAAAGGTTAAAACGAGAAAAAGAAGAACTCGTGCAAGATGTGAAAGATATGACGCAACATTTAATTAGTTTTATTAAAAGTTCGGATGTCAATCAAATTCGTAAATTACCAACCTTCGTACAAGAATGCAAAATAGAATTAAATAAGCTAGGTTTATATAATCCACAAGACGGAAAAATGAAAATAAGGATCGACCGTAGAGGACAAGTTATGACGGTAGCGCCATAAAAGTATTGGGTACAAAATAAAAGGGAAATACATGGTGTATATGTATTTCCCTTTTATTTTGTATGGAATCGTTTTAAAGAGTGGAAAGACAATTATAATTGCAGTAATTTAGAAACCATTTGCGGAATTTGATTTGCTTGTGAAACCATACTAAGTGCAACTTCAGTTAACAATTTAAACTTTAAAAAATCACTCATCTCTTGCGCCATATCCGCATCCTCAATTCGAGAAGCAGCATCTGTTAATGCTGTACTTTGGCTATTTAAATTTTCGATATTAAATTGCAGTCGGTTAATCATAGCCCCGAGATCAGCACGATGAAGTGATACATTTTGTAAAGCTTCTTCCATTTTACGAATCGCCGCTCTTGCTTCTTGTTCTGTTGAAATCTTGATGTCATGTTGTGTAGGGGAAGGGGGAATATGTTTCGTTACATTTACTGTATGACCAATATCATCTAATGTAACAGGACGGTTTTCATCGGCGAATACAGATAAATCATTAAACTCAGTCGTCTCGCCAATATAGCTAATTTGCTCTGTTAAAGACTGAAACTCTCTATTTAACGAATCACGGTTTTTATTTGAATTTGTACCATTTGCAGATTGAACAGCTAAATCACGCATACGCTGCAAAATATTCATCACAGTTTGAAGAGCAGCTTCTGCTGTACGTAGCATAGATATCGCATCCTCATTATTACGAATTGCTACACGCATACCACTTGCTCGTGCATGCATACGAGTCACAATCGCAATATTAGCTGGATTGTCAGAAGCGTTATTTAACTTCTTACCAGTCGCCAAATGCTCCATCGCAACATTCATACGCTTCTCATTCTCATACAACGACTGCCTAGCATTCAAACTTAAAACATTCGTACCAATACGCATAATAGACACTCCTTATAGATTGATATAGTCGGTATCTCTTAATCTAATAAACAGCTATAAACAGAAAAAGAGACTTATGCTTATCTTCTAGTTGTGTTTTAACATGAAAGGGGGATAAAGATAGGCACTGACCGCTTCTACGCCACGCGGATGCTCTCTTCCACTTAAAAAAAGAAAGATTTTACAAATAATTCGTTTATATAGAAAAAATAAACCTCTCCGCAAGCAGAGAGGTTTATTTGTGAAACTAACTCAAATGGATTATTGTAATAATTTAGAAACCATTTGTGGAGTTTGGTTTGCTTGAGAAAGCATGCTGATACCAGCTTCGTTCAAGATTTTGAACTTAGTCATTTCAGACATTTCTTTCGCCATGTCAGCGTCTTCGATTTGAGAAGCAGCTGAAGCCATGCTAGATTGTTGGCTCTTTAGGTTGTTTACGTTAAAGTCAAGACGATTTAATGTAGCACCTAATTCTGCACGATTGTTTGCAATCATTTCAAGAGCATCATCGATAGCAGTTATTGCTTGTAATGCTGCTGGTTTTTCAGATGCACTGCTATCTGGAGCTGGAGCTGGAGCTGCTGATGTTGTTTTTGCAGCAAGTGCTCCTATTTTTTCCTTAATTGAATCAATACTATCACCTTCATTAAAACCTTTTAGCACAGTATCAAGTTCTTGTGCACTTTCATCTGTATATCCAGCTTTATTAGTTGTAAATGTTTGTTTGAACGCTTGAACAGCAGTATTGATTTTTCCATCATCATTGCCAGCTTCCTTAATTGCTTCGTTAAATGTATTAATTGCTTCTTCTACATTTAAAACCTCTTGAGATTTGTTGTTAGCTGGTTTATCAGGTTGTGTAATAGCGTCTGTTCCACCAATATTTAATGTGTCAATTCCTAAAGCCTTAGTTGTAGCACTTCCTAGTGTAATATCTAGTTGTTTATCTTCAGCATCGGAATCTAAAGTTTGGATTTTAATTACAGTATTGCCCTTTTGTGTATCTCCAACACCATTTAATAGAGTTTTATCATTAAACTGAGTATTCTTTGCGATGTAATCAATTTGTCCTTTTAACGCAGTGAATTCTTTGTTTAAAGCATTTTGGTTTTCTTTTGTATTTGTGCCAGTTGCAGATTGGTTGGCGATGTCACGCATACGAAGTAAGATGTTTGAAACAGAGTTTAAAGCTGAGTCAGCTGTACGGATTAAAGACATACCGTTTTGCGTGTTGTCAGCTGCAACACCTAATCCGCTTTCACGTGCACGCATACGAGTTGCGATTGCAAGACCTGCTGCATCGTCAGAAGCGTTGTTGATACGTTTACCGCTTGATAAACGGTCCATAGCGTTGCTCATTTTAGCTTGGTTTTGGCGCATGTACTCTTGTGTACGCATGCTATTAATGTTTGTATTAATTCTCATGTTAAGAACCCCCATTTTTTTATATTGACTTTTCTGCAAATTGAAAAACGGTAATATGCAAAAAAAACAATTTCGAATTTATTGTAAGCCTTGCTATAATGGGTGTCAACTGAAAATTTGAATTAATAAATATAAAAAAATAACAGTTTAACAATTTAGTCGTTTTTTTATTACAATATAATTGCAAAGGATTATTGCAAACTTTACGAAAAAACTCTAATATTAGATTATCTTTGTTTACCGAAAAGGTGATATTATGGTAATTGGAAATATAGTAAAAGAAGTACTTGCATATAAAAAAGGACAGTTTCAGCAAAAGTTAAGTAGTCCGGAGGCTTTTGTTAGTAGTCGCTTTCAAGAAAAGTTGCAGAGCGAACCTATGAAGGAGACGAAGGCTACTACGCAGCCGGCTAAAGTAGAAGATATGAGTCAGCCGGTACAATCTACGAAAATAGAAGCGGTTGTGAATAAACCGGAAGCATCTATTCATAAAGTAGAGGAAGTAAGTAAGCCGGAAGAAAAGCCTGAAACGAAGAAAGTTGATGACGTGCAAGTCGCGCAAAAAGAGTTTGAACGACGTTTCCCGGAAACGAAAAATGAGGCAGTTGATACGTGGGGATTAACGAAGAAGTATAATATTCAAAAAATACGTTCTTCAAATGAAGGGAAGTATGAGGATATTATAGGTAGAGTAAGTCGTACATACGGAATTCCGAAAACGTTAATTCAAAAAATGATTGAAGTAGAGTCTAATTTTAATCCGAAAACGGTGTCGCATGCAGGGGCGATGGGCCTTATGCAACTTATGCCAGCGAATGTGAAAGAGATGGGTATAAAAAATCCATTTTCACCAGCTGAAAGTATTGAAGGCGGTGTGAAAGAGTTAAGCGGTTATTTAAAGAAAAATAACGGTGACTTAGTATTGGCGCTTGCTTCTTATAATGCTGGTCCTGGTAATGTGAGAAAGTACGGAGGGGTGCCTCCATTTAAAGAAACGCAAGGATATATTAAAAAAATATTAAATATCGACGTTTCAAAATAAGAGATTTCATTATATAGAGAGAACATGAAATTTTCGTGAACATGATATGGGAGTTGGCTAGATTTGAAATTACAAGATGATATTCCGTTAACAATTTATTTTGAAATCGGAAATACGAAAAAGAAAATTGAAGATCTGCTTCATATTACGAAAGGTACATTGTATCGTCTTGAAAATTCAACGAAAAATACGGTGCGTCTTATGCTTGAGAATGAAGAGATTGGAACCGGGAAGATTTTGACGAAGAATGGAAAAATGTACGTTGAAATCGTTGAATTGAAAAGGTAGGGAAGGGGATTTTCATGAGTGGCGATAAATTAAGCCAAGAGCAAATTGATGCCCTGCTGAAGGCGGTAAATGAAGGCGAGGAAATGCCAGCTTTCGCACAAGAAGCAGGGAAGCAAGATAAATTTCAAGAGTATGATTTTAATAGACCGGAGAAGTTCGGTGTTGAACATTTACGTAGTTTGCAAGCGATTGCTTCTACGTTTGGTAAACAGACGTCACAGACGTTATCTGCGCGTATGCGTATTCCGATTGACTTAGAGCCTTCGACAGTGGAGCAAGTTCCATTTACGAGTGAGTATGTGGAGAAAATGCCGAAAGATTACTATTTATATTGCGTCATTGATCTCGGACTTCCAGAGCTTGGAGAAATTGTTATTGAGATTGATTTAGCATTTGTTATTTACATTCATGAGTGCTGGCTTGGCGGAGATAGTAAGCGTAATTTTACGATGCGTAGACCACTGACGGCATTCGAGTTTTTAACGCTTGATAATATTTTTGCGCTTCTATGCAAAAATTTAGAGCAATCGTTTGAAAGTGTTGTAGCGATTAAACCGACATTTGTAACGACAGAGACAGATCCAAATGCACTTAAGATTACGACAGCGAGTGATATTATTTCATTAATGAACGTAAATATGAAAACAGATTTTTGGAATACGACAGTTCGTATCGGTATTCCGTTCTTATCTGTTGAAGAAATTATGGATAAGTTAACGTCTGAAAATATTGTTGAACATTCTTCAGATAAACGTAAAAAGTATACGTCTGAAGTGGAAGTGAAAGTAAATCAAGTGTATAAACCAGTTCACGTTGCGATTGGTGAGCAGAAGATGACGATGGGCGAGATTGAACAAATTGAAGAAGGCGATATTATCCCGCTTCATACGAAAGTTTCGGATGAATTGCTTGGTTTTGTAGATGGAAAACATAAATTTAATTGTTTTATTGGAAAAGATGGAACGCGTAAGGCGCTCCTATTTAAAAGTTTTGTAGAGTAGGAGGATCCATATGAAGCATGAAGTATCTCCTGTGTCATTAATGGGGTTAGAAGAATTTGCAGGAAAGCGAAATGAAGCAAGTAAAGCACATATTGATACCGTTTCAGATATTTCCATTGAACTTGGTGTAAAGCTTGGGAAAACATCTATTACGCTCGGTGATGTGAAACAGCTAAAAGTGGGTGATGTTCTAGAAGTAGAGAAAAACCTAGGACATAAAGTAGATGTGTATTTAAGTAATATGAAAGTCGGCATTGGGGAAGCGATCGTAATGGACGAGAAGTTCGGTATTATCATTTCTGAAATTGAAGCTGACAAGAAGCAAGCTGCGCTTATGAAAGCGCAAAGTCAAATGCAAGATAAAGAGTAGAGGAGGAGTCATATGTCGTATATGACGACCTTATTTCAAGTCGTTTTACTGTTTGGTGCGCTCGGCTACGGTGCATATTATATGACGAAAAAGACGCGCAAACAGCAGTTTTTTAAACAAGGTGAAAATGGCCATATTCAAGTGAAGGACGGTGTTTATTTAAATCATCAAACGAGCGCCTTTTTATTTGAAGTGGATGGTAAGCAAGTGTTCACTGTTATTAGTAATAACGGTGTTCAATCTGTGCAATTAACAGGAACAGGAAATCAGTTTCAACAAGCGCTAGAAGACGCGGTGAAGAGTGAAACGAAAAAAGTAGAGGATCCATCATGAGAATAAAGAAACAGTTATCGTTATTAGCCGTTATTTTCGTATTTTCTATCGTTTTTTCAATTATTTTTGTAAATCCAGCGTATGCAGCCCAAAACGGTTTTATTAATTTCGAAAATGGAAAAGAGTTTACGAGTAACTCAAGTGTACAGTTATTTGCGCTCGTTACCCTTTTATCATTATCTTCATCTATCGTTCTATTATTTACACATTTTACTTATTTTATGATCGTTCTTGGGATTACACGTCAAGGACTCGGGGTAATGAATTTACCGCCGAACCAAGTGCTCGTTGGGCTTGCCTTGTTTTTATCACTCTTTACGATGCAGCCTGTTCTTGGGCAGCTAAAGAGCGATGTGTGGGATCCGATGACAAAAGAGAAAATAACAGTAAGTCAAGCTGCGGAAACGACAGCGCCGATTATGAAAGAGTATATGTCAAAGCATACGTATAAGCATGATTTAAAAATGATGCTGAAAGTACGCGGAGAAGAGTTGCCGAAAGATTTAAAAGATCTTTCACTATTTACGCTTGTCCCATCCTTTACGTTAACGCAAATCCAAAAGGGATTATTAACGGGGATGTTCATTTATTTAGCGTTTGTATTTATAGATTTGATTATTAGTACACTGTTAATGTACCTCGGAATGATGATGGTACCGCCGATGATTTTAAGTTTACCATTTAAAATACTCGTTTTCGTATATTTAGGTGGATATACAAAAATCGTCGACATTATGTTTAAAACGGTCGCCTGAAGCGTTTGATGCTATGTGATAGGAGTCATATAAATGAATACGTCACCAATTATAGATATTTTTCAAACCTTTTTTTATAAAGGGGTTATGATTTTAATGCCGGTTGCCGGCGTTAGTATGATTGTCGTTATTATCATCGCTGTTATTATGGCAATGATGCAAATTCAAGAGCAAACGCTGACGTTTTTACCGAAAATGGCGAGTATTGTACTCGTTATTATCATTTTAGGTCCGTGGATGTTTCAAGAATTAACGACGCTTATTTTAGATTTATTTGATAAAATTCCATCGCTATTGCGTTCGTACTAAGATAGGGGAACTGAAATGAATATGGAATTATGGGCGGCGACGTTTTTTGCGTTTTGCCGCATTACTTCATTTTTATATTTTTTACCGTTTTTCTCAGGGCGATCCATTCCAGCTATGGCGAAGGTTACATTTGGACTTGCTCTTTCCATTACTGTTGCCGATCAAGTGGATGTCTCTCACATAAAGACAACTTGGGACGTTGCAGCTTATGCTGGTACGCAAATTGTAATTGGATTATCACTTTCAAAAATTGTAGAAATGCTGTGGAACATTCCAAAAATGGCCGGGCATATTTTAGACTTTGATATCGGTTTATCACAAGCAAGTTTGTTTGATGTAAATGCAGGCTCACAGTCTACTTTACTATCAACCATTTTTGATATATTTTTTCTTATTATTTTTATTTCACTTGGCGGCATTAATTATTTCGTTGCCACGATTTTAAAGTCGTTTCAATATACAGAGGCGATTTCAAAATTGCTGACGACTAGTTTTTTAGATAGTCTACTCGCAACGTTATTATTTGCGATCACATCAGCGGTTGAAATTGCTCTTCCGCTCATGGGAAGTTTGTTCATCATTAACTTTGTTTTAATTTTAATCGCAAAAAACGCTCCGCAATTAAACGTTTTTATGAATGCGTACGTTATTAAAATTACGTGTGGTATTTTGTTTATTGCAATGAGTGTACCGATGCTCGGTTATGTGTTTAAAAATATGACGGATGTATTGCTTGAGGAATATACGAAACTATTTAACTTTTTCTTAACGAAGTAGGGGGACGCGCATGGCAAAGGATAATAAAACAGAAAAGGCCACCCCGCAGAAGCGTAAAAAATCGCGTGAAGAAGGGAATATTGCCCGGAGTAAAGATTTAAATAATTTATTTTCCATTCTTGTATTAGCAGTTGTCGTTTACTTTTTTGGAGATTGGCTAGGGTTTGAGATTGCCAATTCCGTATCGGTGCTGTTTGATCAAATTGGAAAAAATACAGATTCGACCGAGTACTTTTATTTAATGGGGATTTTACTATTAAAAGTATCAGCTCCCATATTAATACTCGTATACGCTTTTCATTTATTCAATTATATGATTCAAGTCGGTTTCTTATTTTCTTCTAAAGTTATTAAGCCGAAAGCGTCACGTATTAACCCAAAAAACTATTTTACGAGATTGTTTAGTCGTAAAAGTTTAGTAGATATTTTGAAATCACTATTTTATATGGGATTAATCGGTTATGTTGCTTACGTTCTTTTTAAAAAGAATTTAGAGACAATCGTTAGTATGATTGGATTTAACTGGACAGCGTCACTTACTGAAATTATTAGGCAAATTAAATTTATCTTTTTAGCTATTTTAATTATATTAATCGTTCTTTCTATTATTGATTTTATTTATCAAAAATGGGAGTACGAACAAGATATTAAGATGAAAAAAGAAGAAGTAAAACAAGAGCATAAAGATAATGAAGGGGACCCGCAAGTAAAGGGGAAACGAAAAAACTTTATGCATGCCATATTGCAAGGAACAATTGCGAAGAAGATGGATGGCGCAACGTTTATTGTAAACAATCCGACTCATATTTCGGTCGTACTCAGGTACAATAAACACGTTGATGCAGCACCAATTGTCGTTGCAAAAGGGGAAGATGAACTCGCATTATATATACGAACGCTTGCCCGTGAACAAGAAATACCAATGGTGGAAAACCGTCCGCTTGCTCGTTCTTTATATTATCAAGTCGAGGAAGATATGGCGATTCCAGAAGATTTATACGTAGCTGTAATTGAAGTTATGCGCTATTTAATTCAAACGAATGAACTTGAAGTATAATAGCGCGTTTGGAGGAGATCTCTTTGTTTAAGATAGATTCTGCAAGAACCTATTTTTCTATCTTTTTAGCAGCGTCATTCGTAGTGGCGCTCTTAATTCCACTTCCACCATTTATACTTGATATCATTATCGTTTTTCTACTAAGTATGTCAGTGCTTATTTATATGCGAGCGACAAGTATTAACGAGTGGGATGAATTAAAGTCATTTCCGACGATGTTGTTATTAATCGGGATTTTCCGCGTATCGATTAACGTATCGACGACGCGAGCGATTTTGACAAACGGAAATGCGGGTCATGTTATTGAAGAGTTCGGCCAGTTCGTAATTGGCGGGAACTTATTAATTGGTATCGTTATTTTTACAGTATTAATCATATTCCAGTTTATCGTTGCAAACGGTGCATCTCGTACAGCTGAAGTTGCAGCTCGTTTTACACTTGATTCTTTACCAGGGAAACAAATGTCAATCGATGCTGATTTAAACCAGCGTATTATTACAGAAAAAGATGCACAAGCAAAACGAAAAAAATTAAATATGGAAACAGAGTTTTACGGAGCGATGGATGGTGCCGGGAAGTTCATTAAAGGGGACGTTATTTTCGGGATCGTCATTTTATTCGTAAACATTATTTTCGGTTTAATTGTCGGCATGATGCAGCAAGGAATGAGCTTTGGTGAAGCAGCTCTTCATTACACGCAGTTAACTGTTGGTGACGGAATTGTAAACCAAATCGGTTCGTTAATGCTTGCGATTTCAACTGGTATTATCGTAACGCGTGTATTTGACGGCTCACCGGATACGGTAACGGAAGGTATCTTTAAAGAGTTATTAGCGCATGAAGTCGTTGTATATGCGCTTGGCGGTTTATTTATCGCAATGGGTATTTTTACTCCGCTACCATTTCTACCGTTCGCACTCGTTGGGGGAACAATTATCTTCTTAGGAATTCGAAATAAAAACCGAATGAAGAAAGAAAAAGAAGATGAGCTTCAAAAAGAATTAGAAATGATTCAAGGCGAAGATGAGCAACTGCAACAAGTGGAAGATTCATTTGGCGTATTTACAGATAAATATCCAATTATTGTAGAACTCGGCTTAGATTTAGCAGCACTTGTAAAGCAGAAAATTAACGGGGAAACAGCTCGTGATAAAGTTGTTCTTATGAGGAAATCAATTATTACCGACCTTGGTATTAACGTTCCTGGAATTAATTTTAAAGATAATACGAGTTTTAGGCCGCGCGGACGTTACATTATTCGCATTAAAGGTGCGAAGGCAGCTGAAGGTGTTTTGAAATCAGGTTACTTATTAGCGCTGAAAACACCGAATGTAATGGCCGATTTAGATGCAGAACCAGCGAAAGATCCGATTTTTGGCGAGGATGGATATTGGATTTTAGAACATATGGTACAAGATGCACAAATGAAAGGCTATCAAGTATTAGAGCCACTTAGCATATTAATTACACATTTAGATGTTGTCGTTAGACGTAACCTGCATGAGTTAATTCAGCGTCAACATGTAAAAGACTTAATTAACTCCCTTGAAAATGATAACGGCGTTTTATTAGAAGAGATTAAGAAGAAAGAAATCGACTTATCACTCGTTCAAAATGTGATTAAACAATTGCTAAAAGAAGGTATTTCTATTCGTGATTTACCAACCATTATTGAAGGTATTATTGACGGAAAAGAAATTTATCAAAACCATGTTGACGGCGTAACGTCATTCGTCCGTGAATGTATTTCAAAAGTGATTTGTGAAAATGCGAAAAATCCTGACGGTAAAATATATGCGGCACTCTTCTCAGATACAATTGAGTTAGACGCAGACGTTGTGAACAATTCTTATCAAGGTTATTTATTAAACTGGGATTTAGATTTAGAAACGCGAGTCGTTGAGCAAGTACAACGCGTATTGAAACAAGCGAGGTTAATGGGAAGAGAACCAGTATTATTAACGCGTAGAAAAGATTTCAGATTTGCGATTGTAAGACTTCTTGAGCGCTATCAAGTAGAAGCGCAAGTACTTTGTATTAGCGAATTAGCACCAGAAATTGTTGTAGATCAAATTGCCTATATTGAATAGTAGGGGGTGAAGTAATGGAAAGTACAGAAAAGAAAGAAGCGTTAATGCGAATAAAAGCAGCTTCGAAAAATGAATTGTATCGAAAGTTATTTGACCAATATGGTACAGATTATTATTACGTTGTCGATGAAAGTGTAAAACGAAATATCCCGTTTTTTTGGAAAAAGAATTATGAAATGTTAGTTGCTTTTCCAGAGGATAAACAGGAAGAAGTGAACGAAGGTACAGCTGAATTTCATGAACAATTAATGGATGTTGTGAATGATCCTTCAGAACAAATTGTGAAGGCGAACGGAATTCAATCGGTACTGCACAATTTAGAAAACGTGACGACTCCTATGGCGTACGCGGCAATGCAAACAGGAAATAGTGAAGAATGGGCAAGAAAGAAAGAGAAACTATTAAAGCTGTTTGAAAAAGGTATCGTCGTTGTGAAACAGACGGAAGAAACGAAAAAGCAAAAAGCTGTGAAAAAAGTCGTTCCTGTCAAGAAAGAAGAAGTAGTTGTAAAAAAAGAAAAGCAAGAATCTGTACCATTTATTATTCAAAAAGTAATTCGCATGCTAGAGCAAAACGATGTAGAACAATATTTCATTCATGCATATGCTGAAAAGCTAAAAGTGAAGTTTGAGAATGCAACGATGATTACAGAAGAAGAAGTAATCGAATATATATTGGAAGATATGAGATCTCATTTCAACACAGAAAACGTATTTGAAAAAGAAGTACAAACAATTGCATTAATCGGTCCAACTGGTGTTGGAAAAACGACGACACTTGCGAAAATGGCGTGGCAATTTCACGGTATGAAAAAAACGGTTGGTTTTATTACGACAGACCATTCGCGCATTGGGACAGTACAGCAACTGCAAGATTACGTAAAGACAATTGGATTTGAAGTAATCGCTGTGCGTGATGAAGCTGCAATGACAAGAGCGCTTACGTATTTTAAAGAAGAAGCGCGCGTCGATTATATTTTAATTGATACAGCTGGGAAAAATTATCGTGCGTCAGAAACTGTGGAAGAAATGATTGAAACGATGGGACAAGTAGAGCCAGATTATATTTGTTTAACGTTATCAGCTTCGATGAAAAGTAAAGACATGATCGAAATCATTACGAACTTTAAAGATATTCATATTGATGGTATCGTCTTTACGAAATTTGATGAAACAGCAAGTAGTGGTGAATTGTTGAAAATTCCAGCAGTATCATCAGCTCCTATTGTATTAATGACAGACGGACAAGACGTGAAGAAAAACATACATATCGCTACAGCGGAACATTTAGCGAAACAAATGTTGCAAACATCATAGAAAAGAGGTGAAGGATAAGGCAACTGCCTTATTCAAACGAGTATGAACGGTCTTTATATAGGTTCTATGGGTATGATGAATTACATGCAGCGCATTAATGTTCATTCGAATAACGTTGCAAATGCGCAAACGACAGGATTTAAAGCAGAAAATATGACTTCTAAAGTATTTGATGTACAAGATACATATCGCCGAGGAGATGGTGCTGTAACAAATATCGGTTCGGTCGATTACGCTGTAGTACCAGCCGCAACGCATGTGAATTTAGTACAAGGAAATATACAAATGACAAATAGTGCTACAGATTTCTTTTTAGATGACGGTGCAAACGGTACAACATCATTTTTCGTTACATCTAAAAACGATGAAACGTTTTTAACGAGAGATGGTAGTTTTACAATAAATAGTGATCGTTACTTGCAAACATCTTCAGGTGCTTATGTTATGGGAGAGAATAATGAACGTATTCGTATTCCTGAAGGAGCAAAGGTAGCTGTACAACCAGATGGTACATTATATGATGAGGGAACACAAAATAATATTGCTCGCCTGCAAACAAAAACAGTAGATGCAGAAGCGAATTCTCGTCTAATGCAAAGAGAAAACAAAAGCTTTACACTAGCAGAAGGAAACATTGCTGATTTACCGAACGGAACAGGATTAGTGAAAAATCATATGCTAGAAAATTCAAATGTAGATATGACGAAAGAGATGGCAGATCTTATGACGGATCAAAGAATGATTTCAGCATCACAACGCGTTATGACTTCGTTTGATAAAATTTATGAAAAAGAAGCGAATGAAATATTGAGATAGGGACTTCCGTTAGCGGAAGTCTTTTTTATTTTTCATTTAAATTTCAGAATTCTCAATTGACTTTGCAGGTCTGTTTTTTTATATTAGTAGGTATACTAATAACTACTAATGTGCATACATCGTTTTGAAATGAGAGTTATATAGATTGTGAGGAGTACTAATGGATGAAATTATAAAAGAATTACAAAAGTTAGGTTTTTCCCAGTACGAATGTAAAGCGTATATTGGACTACTAAAACATTCCCCAGTAACTGGGTATGAAGTGAGTAAACAAACAGGAGTACCTCGTTCTATGATTTACGAGGTACTCGGTAAGTTAATGGATAAAGGAGCGGTACATATTGTACCTTCTGAACCAGTTAAATATGTACCAGTACCAGCTACCGAATTAATGAATCGAATGCGAAAAGACTTTGAAAAGTCCTTTGAATTTTTAGATGAGAAATTAAATAGTTTAGAACAAGAGCGACAAATAGATGTAATTTCGCATATTCGCTCAAATGATCGGGTTTTGAAGGAAATATGCAATATAATTAATAGAGCGAAGGAAGAGTTATGGATTTCTGTATGGGAAGATCAAGTGCATGAAATTGAGCCATACATTCATCAAAAGGAAGAGGAAGGTGTACATATATTTTCAATCTTATTTGGCGCTCCTGATACAAAAATAGGCGCGACGTTTCACCATAATTATATGACGCCTCACGTTGTTGAAAAGAGAATGGGTGGTCATTTAACTGTAATCGCGCGTGATGGGGAAGAAGTATTAATTGCGAACTTCTCAAATGATAGCACTTCATGGGCTGTTACAACGTATGATCCAGCTCTAGTTCTCGTTGCTACAGAGTATGTGCGACACGATATTATAGTTGAAGAAATTACGAAGGAATTTGGAGCTGATAAGTTAGATACGTTGTGGCGTGAAAATATAGATTTAGTTCATGTCGTAACAGGAAAACGAACTTTAGAAGAAATGGAGGATGATAGAGATGAGTAAAGCTGAGGCTCATGTAGCTTTGCAGAGCGATGATACATTTCAGCAAGGAGTAAAAGATTGTTTACCAACTGTATTTGGTTATTTAAGCATCGGCATAGCAGCTGGTGTAATTGCAAAAACAGCTGGTTTCTCCATTATTGAAATTGCGTTTATGTCCACTTTAATTTATGCAGGTTCTGCCCAATTTATATTAGCAGGTATGTATGCAGCTGGTGCCCCTGCTTCCGCAATTATTTTTACCGTATTTTTTGTTAATTTGCGCCACCTTCTTATGAGTGCTGCACTTGCGCCGTACTTTACGAAACTGCCTCTATTTAAAAACTTACTAATCGGTTCGCAAATTACAGATGAAACGTTCGGCGTTGCAGTACAGCATGCAGCGCAAAAAGGATATTTAGGCGAAAGATGGATGATTGGGCTAAATGTAACGGCTTATTTAAACTGGATTCTTGCTACTATTATCGGCGGGCTATTTGGTGAATGGATACCAGATCCGCATACGTACGGTATGGATTATGCATTACCAGCGATGTTTATCGGATTATTTGTACTTCAGCTTATAAGTAGTAAACCGAAGCTAGCAATTCATCTTACTGTTGCAATTGTAGCGATTATAATTGCGTACGTTTCACACTTATTTATGCCAGATAGTATAGCGGTTATTATCGCAACATTACTAGCTGCGACGATTGGAGTGGTGATTGAAAAATGGAAATGAGATTAGACGTATTATTACTTTTATTAGCAGCAGGAGCTGTCACACTCGTGCCACGTATTTTACCTCTACTCGTATTTAGCAAACTACAAATTCCAGACTGGGGTTTAAAATGGTTAAATTACATACCAATCGCGATATTAGCAGCACTTTTAGCGCAAGTTTTATTTATGCATGACACGATGCAGTGGGATTACTTGATTGCAGCAATTCCAACATTTCTTGTAGCGATATATACTCGTAGTTTATTAGGTACAGTATTAACTGGTGTGATTGTGATTATTTTGTTACGTTTCTTTTTCTAAAAAGGATTACGCTCATATAATAGCGAAAAGTGTAATAACATGAAAAATATAGGGGTGGTGTTATGATACTTTTAACGATAGGAGCAATTTTGTTAACGTTGTTTATTTTCTTTATTATCGGCTTTATTACGTTTATGATGTTTGTTGATAAGGCGACACCTCAAATATATTATACACCTTGTGAATCAGTGACAGTGAAAGCTAAAGGTAAACATAAAAGGAAGAAAAGTTGAATGCTGGCTTTTCTTCCTTTTATTTTATCTGATTTTTCTGTATATTTTAAGTTAGTTATCCAACTAACTTAAAAGGGGGGCATAGAAATGGCAAAACCGAATGTTGTTAATAAAGAGAAGTTACTACAAGCAGCAAAAGAAATTATTGCAGAGCATGGGATGGAAAAGTTGACATTAAAAGCAGTTGCAGAGAGTGCTCAAGTTACTCAAGGTACCGTATATTATCATTTTAAAACGAAAGATCAATTATTACTTGAAGTAACTGAATCGTTTTGTAAAGCGTCGTGGGAACAAATAGGAAAGGATGTACAGTTAGAAAAGGCTTTACAGTCTGCTGAAAGTAGATGCGTGAAAGATTCAATGTATCATCATTTGTTTTTTCAATTAGTAGCTAGTGGATTACAAAATGATGCGATGAAAAATAAAATTGGTGGATTGTTACATTATGAAAACCAAGAATTGACAAGAGTGTTAAATAAAAAAATAGGAGGTACAATGACATCTCAAATTTCAACTGAAACGTGGAGCGTTTTATGTAATGCATTAATTGATGGATTGGCATTGCAAGCGTTATTCAATCCATCTTTTTCTACAGACAAAGTATATGGTGATTTATATATGCTCTTTGAAAAGTTTACAGTGCTACAAAAGGGAGGTAATGTCAGTGAATAATAGACTTTGGCTCACTATTTTATTTTCTATCGGCATTTGGCTTTTTGCCTCAGCGTTCTTCATTATTTTCGGTTCTTCTGTTTTATTAGAATACACTTCAAATAGATTTTTTCTACAAATGGCGTTGCTTGAATTAGGGACAGCTATAGCTTTATATTTTGTAATGTGGTTATATCAAAAACTGGATACCTCGAAATATGCAGTTATTAAGTTAGGTATATGTGGCACAGCGATTGGTTTAACTTTAGATTCTTACATCTTGTATCATTCTTCTAATATATTCTCACAATTAACCTCACAGCAAATCATGTCATTTACCATTTGGATGGTAATTGCTTACGCTCTTTATTTAATAATTCCTTTCGTTATGGAACGAAAAAGTCTGTTATAAAGAGGATTTTTATCCTCCTTATAACAGTCACATCCCCGAAAGAACTAACAACAATAAACCAAATAAAAAACTAATAAAGGAAAGAAAACCGATACATATCGAGAACACACGATTGTTTCTCCATTCGCGCCAGAAAGTGATAAAACCTAATATACAAAGGGAAAACCAAATGGGTAGAAATAGGAACTCACTAATTTTTTCGGGAAGTAACGCATAAAAAGTTGATAAATATAAGATCCAATTTGTAAAAAATAAAATGCAAACGATAATAGATTGTAAGTAGGGGCGTTTGGAAAACGCTCCCTTTTTTACGGTTACTAAAATAATAGTTAACACGGAGAAAAAGGCAATGAATAGGAAAATAAGTAGAGTAATGTAAGTGTCATTTACATCTCCTTTATAAGAGTGTTTTTTACAAGAAATGAATCTATTATATTGTATGCTTGATTTGTAGAGTGCCCGTTATATTTTTCGGTGTACGGATTTAGAAAACCATGTTCACCGTGTAGTTGGTGTATTTCTAATAAAGGATTTTTTTGTTGCTGCAACGATTGAATGAAAGAGGATACTGAAAAACTAGCTTCTTTTTCAGGGAATATAAGTAAGGTAGCACATGTTGGTTTCATATGAATATAGTCACGTATACGGGAACCGTAGCATCCGATAATAAAATCTATTTTCGGATTGTTACTACATAGCCATGAGATGGTAGCACCAACACTAAAGCCGATAAGTCCAATATGTGTGTAACGACTAGAAAGATGAGTAATGAATGTTTCAATTTGCTTTTTTCCATCTTCAAATCCAATATGATTCATAAAAAAATGATATGCTTTTTCTTCATCACTATAAGGAAATACAGGTTGCGATTGTAGCAGATTAGGACAAAATACATCTATATGAGATGAAGTGAAGTGGTCGGTAACGTGATGCATATGGTCGTTCACACCATATATTTCATGAACAACAACGAGAGCTAATTTTTTCTTCATCGTTATAAAGTACCTCTATGAAATTTAAATTCTTTCTCAACAAGGCAGATACGAAGGTGGAAGTTTTCATACCATTGCTCACGGCCCCTTTCTTTCGCTTCTTTATGTAAGGCATTCTGTTTCCAATTTTCAATCGCCTCAAGTGATTCCCAATAAGAAATTGTGATTCCGAGCCCTGAATGATTTCGTGCACTTTCTACACCTAGAAATCCAGGTTGCTGCTTTGCAAGTTCCTCCATTTTGTCAGAAGTGGCATTATAGTCTGTTGTATCATTTGATAAATTAGAAGTGAATATAACTGCATAATAATGACTTGTTTTTTGTAAATTATTTTTCATATACATTCCCCCTTTTCATCTAGTTTAGCATGTAATAAATAGAAAAGAAGTTATGGCTTCTTATTAATATTTCGTTTTTTTATTGTCACTTGAATGAAGTAAGATGGTTTCTATATTGATATTTGAAATTATTTATCATTAGATATAAATATCATTATATATAAATGTTTAAAATAGGAAAAAATCACATATTTTGTTAACAAAATATGTGATTTATATTAGAATAATACATATAAAGTATATATATATAATATGTTAGTAAAATTTATTGAAGACCTGCGGTAGTATGTCAACTTAGAAATAACAAAGTTTAAAGTTGTCAAAGGTCAATTTGTTTAAAAAAGGCATCACAAAACTAAACCAGTAACGAATGTAATTTACTGGAAAATAATGAAAGGTAGCGATGACAAAATTTTATGTCATTCTTTCACACACCTTCCAGGCGTAAAAAGTTGGTGGCTACGTAGTAGCGCATCCACCAATCGCACAAATTTTCTTGCGGTTAGAACGAGTGCACGTTTGTGTTGATGTTTTGGTACTTCATTATATTTTTTCACGTAATACTCTTGATAATCTGATACATGCTTTCTTACTGAATTGGCGGCTTCAACTAAGTAATAACGCAAGTAATGATTACCTGTACGGGATAATGAAGTATCTTCGGCTGTAAAACGACCGGATTGGTGCTTTCGCCAGTATAATCCAGCGTATTTGGCTATTTTTGTTTCATCGTCAAATCTTTCGATTTGGCCAATTTCAGCAATGATACCGGCAGCGAAAACAGGGCCTACTCCAGGAATAGATTCAAGTGTTTGGGTCAAACCAGCCATGATTTTTTTAATAGACTTTTCTAATTCCTTGATTTGCTGTTGAAACGTACGAATGACTGCGATGGATGTACCTAAGATGACATCTATTGAATCTTCTACAACCTTATCCAAGCGATAAGAAACTTTCACAGCTTTGTGAATGGATGCTGCTACGCATTTTGGATCACCAAAACGGTTTCGACTTTTTTTCTGTAGGAACTCAGCGAGTTCTTCTAAAGGCATATTAGCGAGTTCCTCTAAGCTGAATTTTTCAAGAAATAGTTCTGTCATGGCGCTACCGAATACGGAAGTATCCACCTCTTGTGAAAATGTATTACATTTAAAACTTAGGTGTTGAAGAAAGTGTTGTTTTTCTTTCGTTAACATTTTGACAAGTTGGTATCGTGATCGAGTTAATTGCTGCAGTGCCACGTACTGGCTTTCTTTTACGATAGACATTTGATTACGGCCAAATCGTAAGTAATCAGCAATGACAAAGGCATCAATCTCATCGGTTTTATTCATGTCAGAATAACTTTTCTTAAAATTTGCGACTTGCTTTGGGTTTAGGAGAAATACTTTTGCTCCAAAACGCTGTAAATCTATATCATGGTGAAGAAACATAGAAGGATGAAAGCTGTAAACAGAGGTGGATTCTAGACCAATCTTAAGGATGTCGACCTCTTTACCTGCAACACACTGTAATAATTTTTCTTTGAGTGTAGTAGCTCCCGGTAGGTCATTACTGACCGAAAAAGAATCCAGTTTTTCTCCATCACCATTTAAAAAGCAAACTTTCATATCAAACGAACTTACATCTAAACCAACAAATAATCTCATGTAAGAGACCTCCCTTCTATATTAGAATCATTTCTTGGACGTCTCGAGATATCTCTAGTGTGTACGCCGACCAACAACCTCGTGTATGAGAGCTAGTCCTGAATCGAAAGCCGCCCTAGAGCTACTATCATCTAGGTTCGAGGGTCAGGCTGCTCAGCCTGCGAGTAGGGAGTCCCGCACGTTCACTGAGAAACACTCTTCAAATGTGGTAAATCCACAGGAGGTGAAAGAATTGTCCCAAATGATCCTAAAATCATTATCTAGAAATATCTTGGGACGTCCAAGTATTTTTATTTATAGGGCTCTTATTAAGAAGAAAATCTAAGCCTGTAATAGGGCTTAAATATTAATATACGAGGAGGTGATCTCTTTGCACAGTAGGATAAAAGAAAATAAAAAAGTATTAAATGCATTTGTAGTTGTTATGAGTTTACTCTTGCTATTATCCCAATTACAGTTTTTAAGTCCGATTGATACAGCAACGGCAGCAGTTACAGATGAAGAAGGGTTTGACACACCAACTTATCAATCCATTCATAAAGGTGATATGTATTCTACTGGTAATGTCAATTTAGGTATTAAAGCCACTGAATCTCAAAAGAAAACGGCGTTGTATTCTGATATAACGAATACTGCGTATACAGCACCGAATGGCTATACCCGTGAACTCATTGATGTAGATGATGACCCAACAACTACAAATTCATCTAAGGCATATATTCCTGTTCCAGAAGATGCTGAAATTGAATGGGCTGGATTATATTGGAGTTCCACACGTTATGAATTAACGCAGCAACAGTATGTAGCACCAGTTAAGTTCACGACTCCGGCGGGGAAGAGCTTTCAAGTAAAACCAAGTAATACGTATTACGGAAGTGGCTTGCTTTATGGTTTCGGTATTGATGGTACTTATTATTCTAACTATGCAGATGTTACAAAGCTTTTACAGTCCTCTAATTCAAAAGGAGGAAGCTATACTGTAGCAAATATTCCTTATCCAAATACAAAGCTTGCGTATAATTATGGATATTATTCTTTTGCCGGATGGTACATGCTAGTGATCACGAAAGATAAGTCAAAAACAAGAAAAGCATTTACTGTTTATGATGGTGGATTGAAAAGAGCTACTGGATCTGGTGAAAAAGAATTCACTGTGAAAAACTTTCTTGCTTCCAAAACTGGAGATTTAGATCCAAAAGTTTCTGTTTTTGCTGTCCAAGGTGATAGATATTGGCAAGGTGATAAACTCTTTGTTCATACAGATAATACTTGGAAGGAAGTTACTGATAAGCTGAATCCAACAGGTAATATATTCAATTCCACTATTTCTGAATATGAGGAACATATGCGAGATAAGTATCCAGGTACATTTAATCCAGATTATAAAAATAATTTGGGAGTTGATGCAGATTTAATCAAGTTACCAGCAGGATATATTAAACCAGAGCAAAAAGAAATACGCCTAAAAGCTGCGACAGCTGGTGATGACTACGTATTAAACACATTAGCCTTTGCAGTAAATGCAACAGCGCCAGAGCTTGTCATCGATAAGGAAGTAGTAGATGCAAAAGAAAAGTATGAGCCAGGTGATGAGGTTACATATCGTTTAAGGGTGAAAAACATTGAACCGAATTCGAGTTCTGTTGATACAAAAATTGAAGATGTTTTAGATTCACGTCTAGAATTTGTACCAAATTCGGTGAAAATCATTTCTGGTCCGAATGCTGGAAATGAAACAGAACAAGTTGACTATGATGCAAAGACAAGAAAGTTAACAATAAGAATTGGTGAAGGAGCAATTGCTACAAAAGGTGGAATCTATACGGATAAAACACCTGAGACAATCATTGAATTTAAAGCGAAACTAAGGGGAGAAAAGGTAGAAACAGAAATTCCTAATATCGCTGTCGTTCAAGGGATTGATGAGTTAACAGGAAGTCAGGTTGAAGCTAACGATTCTAATAAAGTAGTGGTTAAAGTATTACCCGAACGAGAAGAGAAACCTGGGAAGTTAGTAGCTACTAAACTAGCTAAAGATATAAACGGTGGTACGCTGAAAGTTGGCGACAAACTAGAATATACAATTCATGCTAAAAATAGTGTTCCAGATTCTATCTTAAAGGCAGTTAAAATTACGGATAACCTTCCTGAAGGAGTAGAGTATGTTCCGAACACGTTAAAGATAAACGGAAAGGAACAAACTGATGTTGAAGATGAAGATTATGCACATATAAAAGATGGAACGATTTATGCTCATTTCGGCGATCTTAAAGGTGAGGAAGAGAAAGCAATTACGTTTGAAGTTGTTGTAAAGCCGGAGATGGCAAATAAGAAAATAAAAAATATAGCAATAGTTGAGACTGATAGTTCGAAAGATAAGGAAAAGCCTGAAGTTGAAACACCGGTTGATCCGTTGTCTGGACAACTAGAATCGAAGAAAGAGATTATTGGTATTAAGCAAGAAAAATTCCATGTCAATGATGAATTAGAGTATCAAATTAAACTTCGAAATAAGGTAGAAAATGGGCTTATTAAAGATATGCGTCTAACGGATAAGCTTCCTGAAGGTATAGAGTATATAACTGGTAGCATGAAGTTAAATGGAAATTTATTGACAGATGCAGTTGACGAGGATGAGGGGTCGTATGAGGATAACACGATTAAATTAAACTTTGGTGACGTACTTGATACAGAAGAACGAACGGTAACTTTTAAAGTGAAAGTTACGCAAGATGCATTAAAAACGAAGGAAATTGAGAACATAGCGGTTGTTGAGGGAAAAACACCAGATAATGAAGATTTACCTCCACAAAAACCGAATGTAAAAACGAATGTGGAAGCAAAGGAACCTAAAGTAAGAAAGATGGTTTCGGATGCAGATGAAAAAGAAGTGGAAAAAGCGACATTACAAAGCATAGATGAAGAGTTTACGTGGCATGTAAACTATCATTTTGGTAATGACATTATGAACCTTGAAAAAGTAGTATTGCAGGATGACTTAGAGGATATTTTAACTATCTTACAAGTAAAACTTGTAAACAGCGATGGAGAAGAAATAGAAGTTATACCGCAAATTGATGAACAATTAAAGAAAGTAAGTATTGAGTTACCGAAGCAGGACGGAAATTATGCTTACCTTGCGAATCAATCGTATACAATGCATATTAAGTCAAAATTAAGCGCGAATGTAAATGCAGATATACTAACGAAATACAATGCGAATGATGGTATTCCAAATAAAGCAGAGTTACTGTTTGACCAGAAGAAATTCGTATCAAATGAAGTGTTGGTAGTACCGCCAGCATTAGGGGAATTTGAGATTGAAAAAGTAGATGCGAATGATGAAAATCTCAAATTGGAAGGCGCAGTATTTGAAGTGATTAGTAAAGATGGAAATATAGTATGTAAATTAACAACCGATAAAGATGGTTTGGCAACTTCTATTCCATTAATCGTTGGCAAATATACATTAAAAGAAGTACAAGCACCAAAAGGATATATGTTGATGAGGGAACCAGTAGAAATAGAAGTGAAATCTGGAATGGATTCACAAAGAATAAGAGTAGTAAATAAAAAGAGTGAATTTGTTATTCCAGATACTGGTGGAATAGGGACAATAATTTATTATGTAATTGGTGGAATATTGATGTTTGTTACATTGTTCCTCTTTGTTAGAAAGAGAAATAATGAGAGATAGAAAAAACAAAAGTAATACAAACAATAGGGAGTGGACAACAATGAAAAGGATTTTTAGTTTATTTTTAATCTGTATGTTAGCTTTTTCGACGTTATCTAACATGATTGTTAGTGCGGAATCAAAAAGTACAGGTACTTTAACGATTCACAAGTTTGAACAAAGTAAAGATTCTAAAACAACTACAGAAGGTAATGGAAAAGAAGGACAAACTGTTCCAGAAGATGCAAAACCTTTAGAAGGTGTAACTTTTGAAATTAAACGAATTGAGTCATTTGAAAAAATTTCAAATGATGGAACTGTTATAAAAGAAGATGCAAAGCCAGTAAAAGACGCTGCAATAACAAAGGTAACAAACGCAAAAGGGGAAGCTGTTTTTTCAAATCTTCCGCTAGGACGTTATGAAGTAAAAGCAATTGAGGGTCCAAAACATATTGCGTTGGATAAGACTACTTTTATTGTCGATATTCCAATGACAAGTACAGACGGTAAAGATTTAAATTACGATGTTCATATTTACCCTAAAAATGAAACAAAAAGAGGTTCAGTAGAATTCGTAAAAATAGGTGAAGCTGGTCAAGTGTTAAAAGATGCAGAGTTCCATTTGTTTAAAAAGAATAAAGATGGAACAAGCACACAAGTGAAGACACCAAGTTCATTAGTAACAGGGGAAGATGGTAAAGTTCGTGTAGATTCTCTAGAATATGGGGATTATTATTATTTTATTGAGCATAAGGCTCCAAACGGTTATATAACTAGTAAAGAAGAGCGTCCTTTCTCTATTAAGGAGTCTGGTGAAGTGGTTAAGCTAGAAGATATAAAGAACTATAAAGAACCTACCATTACTAAAAGTATAAATAATGGTTCAAAAGTAGCTGGAATCAATAAAGAGACAGATTATACGTATGATATCAAAACATTACTTCCAGAAGATATTAAATTATATAAAAAATATGTCGTAACAGATATTTTAGATGATCGTTTGGAAATAAAAGGCCAACCAATTGTTATGGTTGATGGAAAGAAAGTTGAAGATGGTAGTGTAAAAGTAGTTGTAGAAGGTCAAAAAGTAACCGCTACAATTGAAGATTTTTCAAAAATAAATGGAAAAGAGCTTCATTTACAAATTACTGCAAAAATTAAAAGTGATGTTGAATCTGGAGTGAAAATTCCAAACAAAGCAGTACTTGATTTTGTAAACAAAGATGATGTTTCATCAGAAAAAGATGGAAAGCCATCTAATGAAGTGGTGGTCACACCGACAGCGGGAAATATTAAAATTGAAAAAGTTGATGGTAAGGATAAGACGCTTAAATTAGAAGGTGCGAAGTTCCAATTACAAGATAAAAAAGGTAATGTTATAAAAGTTAATGGGAAAGAAATGAATGATATAACAGATGCAAATGGTATTATTACATGGAATGAAATCCCGTACGGTGAATATCAAATTGTTGAGACGGAAGCACCAAAGTATAAAGATAAAGACGGTGCAGTCGAACACTATCAAAAGTTAAGAGATCCGATTAATATTACACTTGATGAAAAACACCAAAAAATAGAGCTACAAGTCGAGAATAATAAGAGCGGTTGGATTATTCCAGCAACAGGTGGTATGGGTACAATTCTCTTCACAGTAGTGGGCCTTATACTAATGGCGGTAGCGACATTTATTTTCTTTAGAAAAAAACCTGTAAAAAATTCTTAATTTATATGTTTATAATAATTGAGTTTAGAAAAGAGGAAAGGCATATTGCTTTCCTCTTTTCCACATTTTATCCGTAGTGAAAGAGGCTATTATGAAACGAAATATAATTTTTGGAAGTATTTTTTTACTAGGATTAAGTATATTTCTCTATCCAACTGTAAGCAATTGGTTTGCAACAAGAACACATTATTCAGAAGTAAGTACATATGATGAAGCGATAAAGAGGCTGGAGCAGGAAGAGATTGATCGTAAAGAAATGGAAGCACGAGAGTATAATAAGAAGGTCCAAAATACAACGCAAACATTTTCAGATCCTTTTCGGGAAAAGGATGGTGAACGTAAAAGTTCTACTGTGGATATGTTAAATGTTGGTGATGTTATGGGGTATATTGAAATTCCAAAAATTGATGTGAACCTTCCGATTTATCAAGGGACAACAGAAGAAGTGTTAAGCCGTGGGATTGGTCAGTTGAATGAAACCTCATTACCAGTAGGAGGAGAAAATACGCATACAGTTTTAACGGGACATCGCGGTTTACCTTCAGCGCTAATGTTTACTCATTTAGACAAAATTGAAAAGAAAGATATATTTTATATTCATACATTAGATAAAGTACTTGCCTATCAGGTAGATCAAATAAAAGTTGTGTTACCAAATGAGACAGAAGATTTATTAGTAGTACAAGGACAAGATTACGCAACATTAATTACGTGTACCCCTTATGGAGTGAACACGCACAGGTTACTAGTGAGAGGACACCGTGTTCCATATGATGCTGGAGAAAAAGAAATGATTACAAAACCTTTCATTTTAGAAGATTGGATGATTGTTTTTCCTATTGGTATTATTTGCACTATCCTTCTAATAATCTATTTAAAAAAACGAAAATAGTATGTATTGTGTGGTGAGTGTGTGAGAAGGGGAGTTATAAGCGTAGTATTGTTTCTTACAGGATTATCCCTGCTTTTATATCCAATAATTGCTAATTATATAAACAAGTATGTATATAAGACAGAAGTGATACGTTATGAAAAAATGGTTGATGATTTAAAAATAGAAGATGTAAATGAGAAGTTTCGAAAGATGGAAACATATAATAAATCGTTAGGGAAAACTATTTTCAAAATGAGTGACCCATTTGTACAGGATGATGAAATAAGTACGGAACCGTTAAATTTTATAAACAAAGATGAAATATTTGGTACGATTTCTATTCCGAAAATAAATGAGGAATTGCCAATTTACTTAGGAGCAAGTCAAGAAAACTTAAGTAAAGGAGTAGGGCAAATTGAAGGGACTTCTTTACCGATTGGCGGGAAAGATACACATGCTGTATTGGCAGGACATCGTGGATATCACGGAGCAACGATGTTTCGTCATCTGGATCGGTTAAGTGATGGAGATGTATTCTATGTAAAGGTATTTGGAAAGAAGCAAGTGTATAAAGTAATTGGCCGTGAAATTATTAATCCAAATCAAGTGGATAAATTAAATGTAATAAAAGGAAAAGACAAAGTTACACTGCTTACATGTGAGCCATATACATCAAGTAAATATCGTTTGTTAGTATATGGGGAGCGAGTAGAAAGTGAGCAAAAGGAAATGAAACGTCTTAAAAAGAGTGTAGTCGAAGTTAGAAGCTATGAAACAAGAGACATATTTATAAAACTAGCTTGTGGAATAGTAGGCTTTATTGTAATTTGTATTGGTTTGTATGGATTACTAAAGAGAAAATAGGAATGACATTTATATAGAAAAAGAAAAATGCCACTTCAAAAAATGAAGTGGCATTTCTTATATTTCCTCTAAGCTATTAACTGGAACTGTTAATTCGCGTCCTGGGTTTTTTACTTCATATATGCGGGCGGTTTCATTGCTTTCGTCGACGTGTTGAATCATAACAGGCATGCCTTGAAAACTAACATTCGCTTGCTCCGCTGACACAGAAAGCTCTTTTGCACGTTGAATATTCATTTATATTCCTCCCATCATTATTATCTTTGCTAAAAAAGAGGAATAATATACCATTTCGAGACATTCTTAAAGTTTTTGTATTATTTGTAATGTTTCTTTAATAAATGAAGTGAAGATGGAGTCGGGATAACCATCTATCGTTTGAACTGCTTCTTTTGCTTCTTGCAAAGCAGCTGGTTTATCTTGCAGTTCTATATGGCACAGGGCACGATAGGATCCAGCTGTTAATAACCACGATTGATCAAGTGGATGACTCATATAATCTGGTATGGTAGCGTGTTTTAATGTTTCCAAAGCTTCCTCGTAACGTTTTAAACCATACAGAGATTTTCCTTTTTCAAGATAATACAATCCATTGTCTTGAAAAATTGGTTCGTCTTTTAGTTTTTCGCGAAATTGTTCTAGATGTTCTAATGCGATTGTATATTCATTAGTAATTGTATTGTAGTAATAAGCTTTTAATATATCTATATTTGCAGCGGATAAAGTATCTTCTGTAAAAATGGCAAATTGCTCTGACTTTTTTATGTAATATAAATATCGTTCTTTATCAGTTGTAATGATTTTTTGATAAGATAAAATACGGTAAAATTCATCTGTTTTATAATACACTTGATGTTTTTTTGAAAATGCAAGTGCATCTAAAATGACTTTTTCACATTTATCATAATTGCCGTATGCGAGTAAAATAATTGCTTCTTTTAAATATAATTGTATATGTGTAATCAAATCCATTTCTAAATTCTTCGTTTTATATTCATCGCGAACTTTGGTAATCAACTGTAAACATTCTTTATATTTTTTCCGTTTGTAGAGCATATAGTAAAACAGTAGTTTCGTTTCAGTACTTTCGCGATACAAAGTATATTTTTCAAATATAGAAACAGCTGTTTCAACGTAATATTCAATATTATAATCGTTCATAACAGCTGCTGCTGTTATGAACTGTTTATATAAACGAGCTGTATTTAAAGTTGGAGGTAAATCTGTTTGAACGATAGGTAGTAAAGTTTTGTATACTTCATCGCCATTTGCCTTTATTAGTGGCTCCATTTTTTGAATGAGTTCTACAATTTTTCCTTCATCTTCTTCTAATAAAAAGCTCGGTTCACATTCAAGTTTTTCTGCAATATATTGTAATGTTTTCATAGAAGGTGTAGCTTTTCCATTTTCAATTTGACTAAGCATACTTTTTGTCAATTCTGAACCTGCTAGCTCAGTTTGTGTAAGTTTTTTTTCTTTACGTAATGCTTTAATTTTTTCTCCGAGAGTTGCCATATTGTAGCTCCTTTATAATCAAAAGTTAAATACAATTAAACTTTTTGTTGTAATAATTGGAAAGTTGATTATATAATAAGTTTAACACAATTTAACTTTTAAAGGGAGAGTGTCATAATGGAAGATGTAAGTATAGATCAAAATGATTCAAGAATGAAGATTGCAACGAGAAATATCATTTTAATGATGATTGGAAAAATGACGTCTTTATTAGGCGCAGGTATTTATACGTTCGCAATGGGGTTATATGTATTAAAGACGACTGGTTCAGGGATGGGGTTTGCAACTACGCTCGTTTGCGGATCACTTCCAAGGATGATCTGTGGTCCGATTGCGGGTGCTGTAGCTGACCGTGTGAATCGAAAATGGCTTGTCATCGGTACTGATTTATTAAGTAGTTTAACGATGCTTATTATGTTTATTCTTGCGATTACTTTTGGGCCGTCACTTCTTTTTATTTATGTTTCAGCAGCATTATTATCAATTTGTGCAAGTTTTTATTCTGTAGCATTAACTTCTTCTATTCCGAGTTTAGTAGATGAGGGGCGTATTCAAAAAGCGAGTGCTTTAAATCAAACGGCAGCTTCTTTATCAAATATTTTAGGGCCGATTATTGGCGGAGTTGTATTTGGTTTCTTTTCCATTCAGTCGTTCTTTTTATTAAATAGTATTACGTTCTTTTTAGCGGTGATTTTGCAATTGTTTATCGTATTTGATTTATATAAAAAAGAAGTGGCTGAAAGAAAAGAACATTTCTTGACGAGTATAAAAGAAGGTTTTTCATATGTAAAACGACAACATGAAATATACGGTTTAATGAAAATAGCATTGTGGGTAAACTTTTTTGCTTGTGGGCTAACCGTTGCACTGCCATACATTATCATACGTACATTACATTTATCTTCAAAGCAACTCGGTACTGTAGAGGGAATGTTAGCGGTCGGGATGCTAATGGGTGCGATTACTTTATCAGTGCGTAAAGAAGTGAATAATCCGTTTCGTTCTATTTATACTGGACTGTTTTTGTTTGCAGGTTTAAGTTTATGTACAGTATTCCCGTTGTTAGTTACCATTCCAAAAGTAGCAAGTTTTATTTACTATATTGCTTTCATGATGTTAACTGGTATAGCAATTATGATTGTCAATATTCCGATGCAAGTACATATGCAAAAGACGACAGATCCGAGCTACTTAGGGCGTGTGTTTGGTCTACTTGAAACAATTGCGACTGCAATCGCACCGCTCGGTATGATTGTATATGGATTATTGTTAGACATGTTGCCAACTAGCATTGTTATGATGACAATAGGCGGAGGTTTATTGTTAGTTGTATTAGTTGGAGTAAGGCAACATATGGCGAAAAAACAAGTGAATGTGTCGGCTTAAAAACAAGAAAATAATAAAAATGACCAAATTAGTATTTTAGTTTTTGAAACTCTTTTTCATGTATGTTACAGTATAGTGAGCAGGTAAAGAAAAGGAGACAACAGCATGAAAAAATTAAGTTTTGTTATGCTTTTTCTGTTAGTCGTAATGGCTGGATGTAGTAATTATGACACATATATTGAAACAGGTATGCAATCATTGAAAGATGAAAAATATAGTGATGCAACAATGTGGTTTGAAAAAGCAGAAAAAGAGAAATCGGGAAATGAAGCGAAATCATATAAAGAAATGGCCGAGAAAATGGATAATGGAGCAACGGCATTAAAAGACGGTAAGTATTTAGAAGCGAAAGACATTGCAAATGAAGTGTTACAAATGAAAAAAGACGATGCACTTGAAACAGCTGTAACATCAAATGCAGAGAATATGCTTCAAAAAGCAAAAGATGTAGAAGAGAAAGTAAATGAAAGAGTAGCAAAACGTAGAAAAGTAGAAGAAGAAGGAATTGATAAACTCATTAAAGCTGTAGATAGTATAGATGATGTGAAAGAAAAAGAGAAAAAAGTTTCAGAAGCATTAGATAAGGCTGAAGAGGCGCAAGCAAAAATTGAAGCGAAGAAAAATAAATAGAGTTATAGCTTAAAAGACTGTCGTGTAAAGCGACAGTCTTTTAATTTTTTGTTGCATAAGAAGTGATGTTATGTAGTAAAAAAGAAATAATTTTAGAATTCCACCTGTCCTCATGATGAATCGTATAAATGTTACGTTGAAATTCAAATTCAGGGATGGGTATGTAGCGTAGTTCATTTCGTTGTACTTCTTGTTCAATAGCAAGTTTAGAAATAAAGGCAACCCCATTACCGTATTTTAAAATTTGTTTCATCGTTTCTAATGAATCTAATTCAATTTCTGATTGGAATGTAATGTTATGAGCTAACATCCATTTTGTAAGTAAATCTCTCGTTGTAGATGGATTACGATGTAGTAATATGCGTTCCTTTTCGATATCTTGTAATGATACATTTTCTTTTTTTGAAAAATGATGTTCTTTGGAGAAAGCAAGAACAAGTGTATCAGGCATTACATTCGTCTGTTTTAAAAGTGATTCATCAAACGGTGCTGCTGAAATTACACCGAGATCAATTTCATGATTTTGTAGCATCGTTCGAATTTCAGGAGCTGTTTTTACCATGAGTGTTATTTTTATATTTGGAAATTCACATTGAAATTGATGAACAATTTCTGGTAAAAGATAAGTCGCTGGTACATAACTAGCTCCAATTGTTATAGCTCCTTTATGAAAATCTTTAAACTCTTGCGTGACTCGCCTAGCTTCTTTCATAAGCGCATCTATTTTACAAGCATAATGATGCAATGCCTCACCAGCCTCTGTTAAGAAATATCTTCCAGAACGTAATTCAAATAAAGGTACACCGAGTTCCTCTTCTAAGCTTTTTATATGGAATGTAATAGTAGGTTGTTTAACTCCAAGCTGTTCTGCAACAATCGTGAGCTTTTTGTATTTCTTAATAAGCACTACAATTTCTAATTTTAAGAGATTCATGGCAAGTTGCCCCTTTTTCTTCTAACTATAGAAAAAATCTATAGAAATAAATAGTTTATTAGAAGTTTTTTAATTTAATCTTTACAGTACATTAACATTCAGTATAAATCTTCCATATAGAATGAAAGCAGGTTAAGAGTGAGGGGAGAGAGGTGAAACGATGGATATTAAAATTAGTGGATTAGAAAAATCATTTGGAAAAGTACAAGCGTTAAAGCCGTTACAAATTATGATGAAACAAGGTGAATTCACCACACTGTTAGGACCTTCGGGATGCGGGAAAACGACATTACTCAGAATGATTGCAGGACTGGAAGAGCCAGATAAAGGTGAAATATATTTTGGAGATACGTGCATGTATTCTTCTTCTAAAAAAATAAAAACATCTCCTCATGAACGTAATATCGGTATGGTATTTCAAGATTTTGCTTTATGGCCACACATGACTGTATTTGAAAATGTTGCATTTGGTTTAAGAGCTACAAAGCAAACGAATCAATTACGGGAAAAAGTAGAAGAGGCAATAAAGCGAGTTCGCTTGCAAGGGATGGAGAAAAGATATCCGCATGAACTCTCTGGCGGACAGCAGCAACGTGTCGCATTTGCGAGAGCAATTGTAACGAAGCCACATTTCATTTTGTTTGATGAACCGCTCAGTGCACTCGATGCAATTTTGCGAGAAGAAATGCGGTTAGAGCTTATGGATATCGTTCATTCCATTGGTTTAACGGCATTGTATGTAACGCACGATCAAACAGAAGCTATGTCAATGTCAGACCAAATTATTGTCATGAAACAAGGAGAAGTATTACAAAAAGGAACACCAGAAGATATTTATGTGAAGCCATCTCATGAATTTGTTGCAAAATTTGTTGGTAAGGCAAATTGGCTTGTAGAGGGTAAACAAATGGTTCGTCCAGAGCATGTGAGCTGGACAAAAAATGAAGTGTGTGAAATGTATACAGGTGAAGTCCAGCACGTTACATATGTAGGAGAGCGTTATGAAGTGAAAGTAAATATGGGGACACTCGGAATATGGACAGCTTATCACAATAGTAAGATAAGCATCGGAAAGCCAGTATCGTTATATGTACCGAAAAAATGTATTCATCATATAGGGGGAGAATCGTATGAAGAAATTCAGTTCGCTTAAGTCGTTATTTGTATGTACTTTATTATTTTCTGCCGTAGTAACAGGGTGTAGTTCAAAGACAGGTAATGCAGATGCAAAAAGTAAAACTACGAATGAAAAGAAGATTGTTGTATATAGTGCAGGACCAAAAGGATTAGCAGAAAAAATTCAAAAGGACTTTGAAAAGAAAACGGGTATAAAAGTGGAAATGTTTCAAGGAACAACAGGTAAAATTTTAGCGAGAATGGAAGCCGAAAAGAAAAATCCAGTCGTTGACGTAGTCGTACTTGCATCTTTACCAGCGATGGAAGGATTAAAAAAAGATGGACAAACGTTAGCTTATAAAGAAGCGAAACAAGCTGATAAGCTTCGTTCTGAATGGTCGGATGATAAAGGACATTATTTTGGATATAGTGCTTCAGCGTTAGGAATTGTGTATAACACAAAAAATGTGAAGACAGCGCCTGAAGATTGGAGCGATATAACAAAAGGAGAATGGAAAGGGAAAGTGAATCTTCCAGATCCAGCACTTTCAGGTTCAGCTTTAGACTTTGTGACAGGATATGTGAAAAAGAATGGAAAAGATGGATGGAATTTATTTGAACAGCTTAAGAAAAATGAAGTTACAGTAGCAGGGGCAAACCAAGAAGCGTTAGATCCAGTTGTAACAGGAGCAAAAGATATGGTCATTGCGGGTGTTGATTATATGACGTACAGTGCAAAAGCAAAGGGTGAACCAGTTGATATTGTTTATCCAAAAAGCGGAACAGTTATTAGCCCACGTGCAGCAGGTATTATGAAGGATAGTAAAAATGTAAAAGGTGCAAAAGAGTTTATTGATTATTTATTATCAGATGATGTACAAAAACAAATTTCTAAAGCGTATTTATTACCCGGTAGAACAGATATAAAAGCGGAAAATAGACCAAATGTGGAAGAGATTCCAGTATTACATATTGATTGGAAAACAGTTGAGAAAGAACAAGATGAAATAGGAAAACAATTTAAGAAAGTATTTCAATAAGATGGTGATTACATGGTAAATCGATTTGGATCAGTAAGGCAAGTTGGGATGACGGTAGCGTTGTTACTTGTGGCGATGTTAATCGTCATTCCGCTTTTTCTCATTTTACTTTCTAGTGTATATGAAAATAGTAGTTGGAATTTTTTAAAGCCGTTTGAAGTGATGCAGAGTGGTGGATTAGCTGGGATTTTTCTAAATTCGATGCTTCTAGGTGTACTCGTAGTAATAGGGGCAACTATCTTTGCATTTCCACTAGCTTTCATTATGAGCAAAACAGATGTTGGAAAGCATAGCAAGTTAGATATTGTTTTTATGATTCCATTTATGACACCGCCGTATATTGGATCGATGGGCTGGATTTTGTTCATGCAACCGAACGGCTATTTTGAACAGTTTTTTCCGATGCTAAAGATGGTTTCATCTTCGTTCTTTAGCTTAGGAGGTATGGTTTTAATTATGAGTCTGCATTTATTCCCATTTCTTTACTTCATGTTGAAGAATACATTACTTCAAATTGGGAGTAGTAAAGAAGAAGCGGCAGCAGTTCATGGTGGAAGCTTTTTCTATCGTTTAAGAAAAATAATATTACCGTTATTAGTATCAAGTTATGTAATGGGTGCTTTACTCATTTTCGTAAAGACGATTGCTGAATTTGGAACACCGGCTACATTTGGACGAAGAATCGGATTTCATGTGTTAACATCAGAGATTCATAAATTTATTTCGAGTTGGCCAATTGATTTTAGTAGTGCAACAGCATTATCTTCTTTATTACTTAGTGCATGTATGCTCATTTGGTATATGCAAAACGTATTAAATCGAAAGTATTCATATGCAATGGTTAGTGGAAAAGGTGTGAAATCTAAAAGGTACACTTTGTCTATATATGTGCGCGTTGTAGCATGGGTTTATGTAATTGGTTTATTAATCGTATCAATTGGAATCCCGTATTTTTCTATACTGATTGCTTCTTTGTCAAAATTAAGAGGCGGAGGCTTACAGTTACATAACTTTACAACGAGTCATTATGAAGCATTATTTACAATCGGATCTCCAGGATTAGAAGCTCTATGGAACAGTTTTCTTTTTTCACTTATAACAGCGATTATTGCTGTTATGATTGGCGTCTTTTTAGCACTTATGATTCGAAAGGGGAAAAAGTCCTCTGAAAAATGGCTGGATATGTGCGGTATGTTACCGAACATGGTACCAGGAATCGTAATGGTTGTAGGGCTTATTTTATTTTGGAATTCCCCCTATATGCCCCTGTCCATTTACAATACACCAGTCATGGTAATCGTAACGTACGTTGTTCTTTTTTTACCTTATACAGTGCAGTATGTAAAAGCATCGCTCGGGCAAATTGATGATTCTCTCGTGCAGGCAGGAAGTATTTTTTCTGGGAATTATATGTATATTTTTAGAAAAATAATATTCCCTCTTATTATCCCGGGTATTCTTGCCGGATGGGCGATGACATTTACAATCTCGATAAGGGAGTTAGTAGCATCGCTTCTCGTACTACCTCCATCGGTAGAAACGTCAGCAACATTTATTTTTGCTCAATTTTAACAAGGAGAAGTATCTATTGGAATGGCGATGGCTGTCGTTTCAGTTGGACTTACAACACTATGTTTATTACTTCTGCAGCATATGGAGCACAAACGAAAAGGGGTAGCATGATGAGGGTAGAAGTATGGGGAGGAGCGGGAGAATACGGTCGCTCCTGCTACTTCGTAAAAAATAAAGAGACAAAAATATTATTTGATTGTGGTATTAATCGGTCATATAAGGATAGTTATCCAAAAATAGAACGAGAAGTTGTACCGTTTTTAGATGCAGTATTTTTGTCACATATTCATGAAGATCATACGATGGGCTTACCTTTATTAGCGAAGTATGGATATAAGAAAAAAATATGGACAACTCGTTATACGAAGGAGCAACTCCCAGCTTACTATGAAAAATGGAGAAACTACAATTTGGCGCAAGGATGGCATGTACCTTATACCGACCAAAATGTGAAAGATTTAAATTATGTATATATTGATGAGATTAGCAATCCGAATGAATGGGTACAGATTACTCCTACATTGCGTTTTCAATGGGGGTATAGTGGGCATGTATTAGGAGCTGTTTGGTTTTTAGTGGACATGAGTCATACATATGTATTCTATTCTGGCGATTACTCAGCAGAGTCTAACATATTGCGAGCTAATTTACCTGAGAAGTTGCACGGCGATATAAAAGTCGCAATCGTAGATGCCGCTTATCATACTGATGATGTTTCGCAACATGAACGAATAAACGAACTATGTACAGAAATTGAACGCGCCGCCGGGAATAAAGGGATAACATTACTACCATTGCCCCCCCTTGGTAGGGCGCAAGATATCGTATTGTATTTATATAAAAAATATAAAGAACTCCCTATTATAGTAGATCAAGAAATTTTGGATGGATTTCAACAGATGTTCGCATATAAAGATTGGATCAAAAATAATGAAGAACTTGAAGAGCTAATGGAGAGTTTAAAAAGAAACATAATAGTTATGGATGATGACAGCGGTACGCAACATAGTTATGGAATAGTTGTAATGAGTGATGCGAATATGCAAACGAAGCGAGCGCAGTTATATTATGAACAACTTCGGCATGACGAACGAAATTCTATTATCTTTACTGGACATATTGCGAAAGGGAGTTTTGCAGAAAAAGTTTTGAAGGAACGTGTAGGTAAAGAATGTAGGGTGAAGCGAGTTCTATATAAAGTTCACCAAAGTATAAGAGATGTGAAAGAGATGTTAAATACATTATCACCAGAACATACGGTGTTAGTACACGCTTTGAAAGAGGATACGGATCGATTACAGAAAAAGCTTAGCACCGCAGGGTATGAAAATGTATATTCACTTACTATGGAACGAATAGAAGTCATTTGAAATGTAAAGGGGATAGGTATATGAAAAGCGTATTTGTATTCGTAAGTATTTTCTTTTGTTGTTTCCTTTATAACGTTAAGGAAGGATTTGCCGCTAGTCCAATGACACCTAGTTTTGAAGTGAAGTTATTATTAAAGCCAGAACAAGTACTAGGTCCTAACAAAGAGATGAAGCAAGATGTACTAGAGCATTTCCAGGCTGGTACAAATTATGAAAGAATACAAGTACAGTTTTTAGATACTGCAAATAAAAATTTAAGTAATGAAGGCTGGTTTGCCAGAATACGAAAGAAAGAATTTAGTAAAGATTTTGAGCTAACATATAAAAAAAGATATCCTATTCCAAATGGTGTAATTCAAGATGCACTAGAAGTAGCTAAAAAAGAAGGATTCGATAGTAATACGGATAGTTATGAGGCGGAAATAGACTGGGGATTTGAAAAGAAAACGTTAAGTATTTCAAATAAGAAAAGTTACAGTGCGAAAGGATATGGAGTACTTGATTTACCAAACGAAAAAGCTGCTCAAAACATGTTAGTAGAAAAGTTACCGGGGAAAATGAACAAATGGTTGTATACGAATTGGGGAGAAGAGATGTTAAGGGATTCCCGTATTTACGGTCCTGTATTAATGAAAAGGTATACAGGGGAGTTTAAAAATAGTAAAACGAATATTGAAGTTTGGCCACTAAGTAATACAGGGAAAATAGAAGATGATTTCGTAATAGAAGTGTCGTTTAAAACAAATGAGGAAAGTATAGCAAAAGAAAAAAGAGAATTATTAATGAAGAGTTTAGACCAAAAAGGCTGGTTGTTACCGAAAGATAGTTTGAAGACAGAGCTTATTTTTCAGTAAATAGTAAAAAGGAATCCATATGCCATGGATTCCTTTTTATATATGAGTATTAAGCTAAATCATGTACAGAGATAATAAAGTTGTTTAATTTACAATAAAGTCATTTAAAAAATAATATAGTTGTTTAAAAATCCTTCTTCTACTAACGAGGCAGGTTAGTGGAAGAAATAGCAAGTGGGTTTAACTAGGAGAAGTGTCGATGACATTAAAGAAGACACCGAGGTGTCTTCTGTTTTTTAAATTAAAAATATCGATAAATTAGGATTTGTTTACTTAACATTATACTTCTTTTTGGACCGAGGCATCTAATCGCTGAGTATATACAAACCAAGTAATGCTTGTTGTTAATAATGTTGACGAAATTAAAGCTGTAAGAACACTATATGTTTGCCAAATAAGTATCGTTGACCAATCGAAGGCAAAAAACATTATACACTGGGCAATCGTAGCGATTAGGAAAATAATTGTTACGATTGTTCTCTTTTTTGTCATCGGCTGCTGCTCATTCGTTTTCCTTTTTCTTAATCCTAAGAAAAATAACAGAACGGCTAATAGGCAAAGAATAATTGTGGTAGACGACAAAATGATGTCCAAAAGCTGTGTGCCGCTTATCTCATATGACTGAGTTAGATTGCCGTTTAATATATTTTTAACTTTTAGTACCAGGTTTATATTGGTATTTGCGCCGTTGCTCAGTAAGCAGATGGCTGTTCTTTCATTTGTCAGTATGGCTACTTTGGTACTAAAATTTGGATTACCCCCATTGTGTTCTATAAAAGTTTGTTCGGCGTTTACCGACCAACCTGCCGCATAATACATATCATTGACAGCCGAAACAGACATATCACCCCTATGTGATTTTTCGATGGCCCTGTGAAATATTTCGGGTATGTCCTGCACGATACCCATCTGTATGCCCATCCAACGCGCCATATCTTTTGTATTAGAAATGATATAGCCGGCAGGTTTATTCCCAGCATAATCCGGAGCGTTAAATGGAGTTGTTATAAAAAAGAAGAACGGTAGCCCTGTGCTAACTGTCCAGTGGCTTGAGCATCTTCTTTATAAACATACGTCTGGTGAAGACCTAAGGGTAGAAATACCTGTTCCTTCATAAAGTCTTCATAGCTTTGTCGTGATACAATCTCAATAACCAAACCCAATACATCATAATTAACGGTTCCATAGTTATATTGTTCACCGGGAGAGAACGCCAATTCTGCATCTACCAGCGTTTCCACAGTCTTTTGCAACATATCAGGCGTATTACCTTGTGGAATATTTTGAGTATGTCTAATATTTGTTAGGCCGCTGGTATGGTGAAGAAAATTATTTAGTGTAAGGTTTTGCATATCAACAGGTTTACCTTGATACTTTAACGTAAACCAAGGTAAATATTTTTGGATAGGATCAGTCATTGATAGCAGCCCTTGCTCTTCCAATAGCAAAATCCCCATACCAGTAAAAGCTTTACTCACCGAGGCCAACTCATAGAGTGTATTTTCACTTGCAGACAATCCCTTTTCAAGATCTGCATACCCAGAAGAAAAGTAGAACACTTCACCATCAGCAAGTATTGAGATTGACATTCCAGGCACACCTGATGTACGACGGGCATCATCTAGCAATGCTTGTATTGCCTCAGATTTCGAATCTGACAACGCATAACTTTGTGATGCGAATCCTGGGAATAATATAAATATCGTTAATACAAAAACAATAGTCTTTTTCATACACTCTCCTTTTTGAAGAATTATAAGGATATAAATAACTTATTTTTATAACTATAAACTAAATTCTAATTCATCTTTCTATTTACCTATATAATATGAAATAATTGTGAAGAGTTACACTTAAACTAACGGGGGCGTTAGTTCAATAAGAAGTAAACAACTTTATTATTCGTTTTTTAAGCATTACATAAGCAGATGGATATAATTTGAAACAACTTTAAAGAGGCTTGCTGCATATAGAATGTAGTAAGCCTCTTATCTTTTTTAGTCAAAATTCAATAACTTTATTATCACTATACAAATCAGCTGACACGAACATATCACTATTTTGAAGATTTTTAGAGCGTAAACTATAAGCAACTACCTTCTTTTTATATTGTTTTACAACATCAACATGCTCTTCATGACTGTAAATATAAAATGTGAAATCTTTTTTACCACGTTTTGCATGGATAATTAAAGGAGTGCCTTCATTATGGGGTGGTGCATAATAGCGATCTAAAAATAAACCTTCGTTAAAATCATGAATAATTTTTGATTTCTGTTCGCCTTCTACGTTATTTCCGTGAATTGTAATAGTCACATTCTCTTCTTCAAGTTTTGGATGTGTTTCGTACTTGCTAATAATGGATTCAATAACAGTGTTAGGAAGGCTAGAAACGATAATTTTAAATGCTCCAAATACAACTAACATTACAATAAACCAAGTCGTCATAGTATATCATCCCCTTTATTCTATTTAATAATATAACTCATATGGTAATAGTACATAAGGTGAAGTTTTGTATAATTTGTGAAAAATATGCCATTTTTATGAACGAAATATTAGAAAAATCAATTTTGTTACAAAAAGTTGAAATCGAAGTATTTTAAAAGAAAAAGGTTTATAATAAAAATATAACTAATAACCACATTACTAATTATAAGGAAGTGTAACTATGAGTACTGTAACAATCGTGTATGGTATTATTCTTTCCACAATTATCGTTTTATTTTTCGTTGGGGTTTCACGTTACATTCACAAATGGAAAGAAGGCGTTGCGAAATTAAATCACATTGAAGAAGAACTTAGTGATTTAATGTTACATCATGGTAAGTAAAAGGTTTATTTTTAGCTAAATAATGTGAAGGATATCACAAAACATGTTCTCATTATGAGGCATGTTTTTTTGTTATGTGAATGATAGGCACATTCATACATTTTTTCCATACGATACAGTGTGAAAGCCGAAATGTTCGGAGTGGAAAAGAGGGATAAAATGAGTAGTTCAGGTTATGTTCCAGATAATAAAAATTTAAAGAAAAGTTCAGGAACTCCAAATCTTTTCTTTGATTCACGAAAAAATATCTTTTTTAAGAGGAATGAGAAAAACGTTGCATATGAAGTTACGTCAACGCAGTTACCAGCAATGATAGGTGGTGCGTTTGTTGATTTATTTATGACAAAAGGGCATATGCGGGAACCACATTGGCATCCGAATGCGTGGGAATTGGATGTTGTAGTATCAGGAGAAGCAGTTACATCCATCTTAAATCCCGAAACGAATCAATTGCAAAATTATCATGTGAAAGCGGGGCAAACTGTCTTTATTCCAATGGGATGGTGGCATTGGATCACAGCGGTAACAGAAGAAGTGCAATTACATTTGTTCTTTAATAACGATCAGTTTGAAACAGCAGAAGGATCAGACATACTTAGATTAACACCGCCAGAAGTATTTCAAGCTGCATATGGTGTAAGTGCAGAAAAATTAGAGAAGGACCTTTCGCCAATTAAGGAATCAGTTGTAATTAGTCCTACTAACTCAAATCGAATAAATAGTGTGAAAAAAAGTGACGAATCAAATATAGTCGTTACGTTAAATGGACAAATAACATCATGTGAAATAGAGTAACTCTTTCTTTTTAGGAAGATTTACTCTATTTGTATAATTTTGTAATTTAATTCGTTATAATTATGAGATAGAAGGGAATGTATTAGAGGGGGTATATTGTGAACATATTAAAGGTTATAGGAATAATTGTAGGAGTCATTATAGTAGCTGTTATAGCTTTCTTCGTTATTATGAATTACTATTTGTCAAAAGAAGATCCTGATTACGTATTAAAGTACATAAAAGAACATAAAGAAGATGAAACATGTTCATTACTTATTAAAAGAAATGGAGAAGTATTAACTTCTATAAATGAAAATAAAAAATTGCCATTAGCGAGTATGGCAAAAATCGTAATAGCAGTTGAATTTGCTAAGCAAGTGTCAGAAGGAAAAATAAGTCGTGATGAACAAATTTCATTGCACGAGCTAGAAAAATATTACGTTAAAGATACTGATGGTGGAGCACATCCTGACTGGTTAGAAGATGCTAGAGAGAGAGAATTAGTGAAAAATGGACAGATTAATTTAGAAGAAGTAGCTAAAGGCATGATTCATTATAGTTCTAATGCAAATACAACATATTTGTTAGATAAGCTTGGAATAGAAAGAGTAAATGAGAGTATAAAAGAGTTAGAGCTTACTAGTCATGATAAGTTTACTTCTTATACGGCTGCACTATATATGAGAGGATACGTAGAAAAAGAACTTCATGTGCCAGAAAATCAGTCATTAAAAACGTTACGTAACATGTCAAAAGATGAATATAATAAACATGTGTTACAAATACAGGAATGGATGAAAGATGAAGAAGAATGGAAAAAACGGGATATTCCATTAAAGGTAGATATGGAATTTCAGCGAATTTGGTCAGATCGATTAGTGGGTGCAAACGCTAAAGATTATATGAGTATAATGGAAAAGATGAATAGTAGAAAGTATTTTCCAAAATCAATGCAAGAAGAAATCGAGAACATTTTCCAAGGAACAGTTAAAAATAGTAAGTTCGAATATGCTGGTCAAAAAGGTGGTTCTACCGCATTCGTATTGACAAAAAGCTTGTATACTACAGATAAGAAAGGGAATAAAGTAGAAGTTGTCATTATGTTTAACGATATAGAAGATCAAGTTGCATATCAAAAGCTGCGAAATAATATAGATTATTTTATTCGAGACATTATAACAAGTGAGGAATTTAGAATAAAATTATAATAGAATAATTTTATTATGTAAACAAGATGCTATTAAAGGTAGGTGTTGAGATGAGGTTGAGGGAGTATATGCTTGAAACGTTTCCAAATTTAGAACTTAGACCACCTCTATTTTATAATGGGGATATTGGTATTCGCTTTAAATTAGGTGTGAACTATGATTGCACTAATATTTATGAAAACTGTCCATATTTAGAAGGCGTTTATAATAGAGCCATTACTTTATTTCAGTCTTTACATTCCAAAACAGACGATATTTATATTGTAGTGGATGTAAATGATTTTGCAGACGGTGAAACTTTCAAACACAAATTGAATATCTTTTCTAAGTATGTAAAAGAGAAGTCTGATTTGTTTAAGTTACAGAAAAATACAATCCCTTATGTTTTTCCAGAAGATGATGAAGATGGATTGTATAAAACACATAGATTTACTTTGAAATGTAAAGTTTCAGACTTGAAATATATTCCTATGCTAAAAGCAATTTGTAATCAAGATATGGGAATCAAACCGCGTATTTTTCATATGGTGTATTTCATAAATGTTAACAAGAATACTATATTTCACATTTATGATGATAGAGGTTGTGATGTATTAGCTACCTCTCCTAATACAATTAGGGATATGTATCATACATATAATGATTGGATATTAGATTACGATCGAAATAAAATCGATAAAGTATTTAATTGAATGTAGTCTATTTTAAATGAGGGAAACACCATATGGGGTGTTTCCCTTTTATTAATATGAAAATCAACATTTAAAATTGACAGTACTTATTATAAAGGTAAAGGGATTTGATAATAATGTATTGAATTTGGGTAGAAACGGAAAAAGGAGATGAATAAATGACAACAATATATTTCGTTCGCCATGCCCATTCTACCTATACAAAAGAAGAACGGGAGCGACCTTTATCTGAAAAAGGACAATTGGATGCAGAGAATGTAACACACTTATTAAAAGATAGACATATTGATGTAGTGATTTCTAGCCCGTACAAAAGAGCAATTCAAACTGTACAAGGAATTGCGAATACATATGATGTATCGATACAAATAGAAGATTTACGAGAAAGGTTATTAAGTTCAGAGTCAGTAACAGATTTTAATGATGCAGTCCAAAAGGTGTGGGAAGATTGGGATTTTGCACACGAAGGCGGAGAATCGAATGATGTAGCGCAAAGGCGTGCTGTAATATGTATGCAAAATATATTAAAAAAATATAAAGATAAGAATATTGTAATAGGAACTCATGGGAATATTATGGTATTACTCATGAATTATTTTGATTCAAAATATGATTTTCGATTTTGGAAAACAATTCGTATGCCTGATATATTTAAGTTGAATTTTCATAATGAAGATTTAGTTTCTGCCGAAAGGATAGAGAATACGGGTCATCAGATAAATAATTTGTAAAAGTTTATCAAAAAAAGAGGAAAGAGAGATGTTATTGTAGAAGTATGACTTTGTAACATAAAAAATATATGTTAAAGGAGGCTGTTTACATGTTTGAGAAAGAGAAAGAAGGGCTTATTGAAGTTCACAACGTATATGAAATTGCACCAGCAGATGGAACAATTATAGGTATGGCAACGGAAGAAGAAATGGAAATTGCTGCTGAGCTAGAGCTGCAGTACTATGCCCATTCTCGTTTGTTAGAAACAAATATTCAGTTAGACGGTTCCTCCTACAAAGAGTTACTTCAGGAGTTCCAGGAGTACGAAAGAAAATCAATGAGCTTTTGGCGAGCAATACATAAGCGTTTAGCTGTGCCATGGGCATGGGTATTACGTATTGACGTTGCGAATGGTCCTATATATGTAAGTAATGGGAATGCGTATTACGAAGAAATCGATGATGAAGAAGATTATGAATAGATAAGTAAGGAAGCAACTTTAGTTGCTTCCTTTTTTTATTCGTACAGATTGAACAGCCTCAATAATAATATCTGGTCGATCATTTTCTATTCCGTGACCAGCATGTTCAGCAAGTATATATTGGCTGTTTATTGAGAGTTGTAATTGTTCATCAATCAGTTCTTGCCACATTGCTTCAAGTTGTGTCGCTTCCTCTTTTTGCATGCCGCCCTCAGTCAACTGAGTAATAGAATATTGAGGGTCTCTACCGATAACGATTAAAGGTACTTCTAATGTTTTATAGAGTTCTTTTATTGAGCGAGCACAATTTTTCCACGTAGATAGTTCAGAAGCTGTCGCTTTATATAATGTAGGAGAGGTAGAAAATTCAATGTACTGTCTTGATTGATTAGCGAGTATTGGCTTTAGTTCATTAGAAAGCATGTCTACATCCATTTTAGAGTATGTATTATATTTTTGAAGCCACATATCATCCGAATCAGTCTGATCAGAAATTGGTAAATGAAGTTCATCTAATCGGTGTAAGTTCATGGATGTAGAATCAACTAAAATAAGTGCTTGCAACTTATCTTCATGTAACATCGCAAAATGTTGTGCACATAAGCCTCCGTAGGAATGACCAATTAGAATGATAGGCTCGTGAATAGCTAATTTCTGTAGTAACATATGTAATTCTTTTGTCACTTGCCTTATAGTACGCGAATCATTTCCTAGTTCACTTTTTCCGTAACCAGGGCGATGGTAGGAAACGACTGTAAAGTGCTGTGAAAGCTTTTCGATAATAGGAAGCCAATCATAAAATGAGCAAGTCATTCCGGTTTGAATGACTACCGTTTGTTTACTACTTCCTTTTATATATACTTCTATAGTTTGCCCTAATACCTCTACAAGTTTATAAATAATAAACCCTCCTAACTAAGCTTGAAATAATTTTTGACAAGCAAAAACGATACACCAAACGCTTATACCAAACAGGACCGATGTACTAAGTGAAAAAGAGTTTTTTAGACCAATATAGACGATAAATAATAGTAGTGCGGATGCAGGAAATCCATATAATACGCCTATAGCAAATTGACTTAATTCTTGTTTGTTCCCGCCTTCGAAAGAAATCCAAAACAGGCTCAGTAAACTAACGAGAGGAAGGGCAGCGATAAACCCGCCAATCGTACTATAATGTTTAGCTACTTCAGTAATAACACCGATAATAAGTGCCGAAACGATTACTTTAACGAGGAAATGCATACTTTGCCTCCTTCGCTAATAATGAAAAAGCTTTTTCAATTAATTGTTGTTCTTCTTTCGATAACTGCGATTCTAATATTTTTATCTTTTCTTTATCTAGTAAAGTATGCTTTTCTAATACTTCAATGCCTTCTTTCGTTAAAGTAAGGTTCACAACTCTTTCATCTTGTTTGTTTCTTTCTTTCATGATATAGCCTTTTTGAATAAGGCGCTTTACGTGTTCAGAAGCTGTGTTATGAGAGAGAGTAAGCTCAGTAGCAACTTTTCCAATTGTTATTTCTTTCTCACGAGAAACGATTTGTAAAATACGAATAGCTTGGTGAGAAAGATTGTCTTCATATTCATATCGTAAGTGATAATAAATGTTCTCCCAATGCTGATTGATGTCTTTCATAATAATAAATCCTCCTGTTTTTATATCGTATATTAAGATATATTCGTTAGTGTAGAAATAAAATCCTTTTATTTGGATAAAAAATGTTGAAAAAGTTTATTTTTATTGAAATATAAGGTAATCTATGTGTAAAGGTATACATTTAGCAAGAGAGAGGATGATAGCTGTGAATACATTCAAATGGATGAGTCATGAACAGATGTATGTAGATGAAATACATGTTGAAAAATGTGGTCCTCTTTCAGTCGGCGTATATGGGGGAAATCAAGAGAGTGATGCATATGAACGAGGAGATGCGGTGCTTGCTTGGTGGGATCCTGAATTACAATTTGAATTTGTTATGATTTTTGATACACATCACAAAACAAAAAATATAGATTATATAGTAGAAGCAATTTCGGAAAGAAAAGAGAAACTAAAAGAGTTATTTTCCTACCCGATACATTTAGCTTTTCATCATACACATATGTATTTGTTAGCTTTATTTACAGATGAGCTGTTTATTGAAAAATGTGATCAAGATGATGAGGAACTCGCATGTTTAATATGTTTGCGAAAAGGCGAATTTTTATATTGGTTATCAGTTGGTAATTGTTTCGCATATTTATTCCATTCTGAGAAAACGAAGAATGGGAAAGGGCGATTAAATAAACGGAAGAATTACGAATATATCGGTAGGAAAAATATTTTTGCAGCAAATACACCTTGCTTTACGTCAGGTGTAAGAGGATTAGAAAAAGGAATGAATCACATCGTAATGGCAACGGACGGTATTTTAGAGTGTGATAAACGAAGGTTTGATGATGACCAATCTTTAATAGAAATATTACACGACGGAAGTTGCTTACAGATTGAGCCAGTATTAACAAATGTACTGCAGTGGAAAGGTAGAGATTGTGCCACAATTATTGGATGGTCCATTGACACTGAAAATAAACGATGTGCTAATTAATATAAAAGGAGTTCAAGGTTTTTATCCTTGAACTCCTTTTTTTAAGCAATATGGATGTGATACGTTTTTAACCATTCATTTACTTGTAGCATGTATTCCATAGCACTTCTTGCTTCGAAATTGTTAATTTCTTTATTACTCTGATCGGCAATAGCAAGTAATGTGGAATGATTAATAAGTGAGAAAATAGGATTGTTTTTATTACTGCACATGTCGAGTGATAAATGACGAATTTTTTGTAAATAATGTGGGTCTTGTGAAGTTGGATACGCACTTTTTCTTCTATTGCGTACATCGTCAGGTAAAACAGGTTTCAGTGCTCTACGTAAAATACCTTTTTCAATATTATCAATGCTTTTTATGTTGAAAGGAACGTTCCATAAATATTCAACTAATCGATAATCGCAAAACGGTACACGAACTTCAAATCCTACAGCCATACTCATACGGTCTTTACGGTCAAGTAAGAACGGAAGAAATCTCGTTAAAAATAAATAAAACATTTGACGTTGTTTCGCGGATTTTTTACTTTCACCTTCAAGAGTAGGTACTTCAAGTATCGCTTCTTGGAATCGTGTATCAATATAGTTTTCTAGATTACATTGGTTACTTATTTCATGTAGTAGAAGAGGAGATGTATTTTTCCAATTTGTTAGCCAAGGAAATTTATCTACATATAGTAATTCTTCTTGATGAAACCAAGGATATCCACCGAATACTTCATCAGCAGATTCTCCCGATAAAGCTACGGTCGCATCTTTTTTCATTTCGCAAAATAGTAAATATAGTGAAGTTTCCATTTCGCCAGCACTCGGTAAATCTTTTGCACGGAGGGGAACGAATAAGTGATTAGCTAATTCTTCAGCATTCACAATAATATCATGATGAGATGTCCCTACATGTTCAGAAACGCGTTTTACCCAAGGAGCGTCTAAACCAGTGCGAGCAAATGTCAGCTCGAAATCTTTTGCGCTATTTACAAAGTCAACGGAATACGTATGAAGTGTTTTATTTTCAGCAGCAAATTCTTTTCCTGCTAGTGCAGTAATACCGCTAGAATCTAATCCTCCTGATAACATGCAAACGAGAGGAACATCGGCAATTAATTGTCTTTTTACTGTATCTTGTAAAATAGATAAAATATGTGATGATGTATCTTCTATAGAATCTGTATGGACCTTACTTTCTAAATTCCAATACTTCGTAACTACTTTTTTATCACGTGTAAACGTTATAGAATGTCCAGCACGCACTTCTTGAATATGTTTAAAGACGCCACATCCTGGAGTTCGAAATAACCCTAATCCAAATATTTCATTTATGCCATCCGTATCAATTTCAGCAGGGACAGATGGATGAGCTAATAATGCTTTAATTTCAGATCCGAAAATAATACTGTCATTTCTTTCTGTATAAAAGAGTGGTTTTACGCCTAAATGATCACGTGCTAAAAACAGTTGTTGCTTCTGATCATCCCATAAGGCGAAAGCGAAAATGCCGTTTAAATGTTGTACGCAGTCTTCTTTCCATTCTAAATAAGCATGTAGTAACACTTCTGTATCTGAATGCGTTTCAAATGTATGACCACATTTCCTAAGTTGTTCTCTCAGCTCACGGAAATTATAAATTTCTCCATTATACGTAAGAGCATACGTATAATCACCAGTACGAAATGTCTTCGGTTGCGTTCCGCCTTCTGGATCAATTACGATTAACCGACGGTGTGCAAAGGCCGCACGAGGTGAAAACCAAAACCCTTCAGCATCCGGACCGCGATGCTGAATACGATTTGCCATCTTTTTTAAAATAACATGTTGATTTGAAAGGTCTTCTTTCCAATCTACCCAACCTGTAATTCCACACATACACATCTCATCTCCTAATTTTAAATAGTAGATTAACGAAATAAAATGTACACTAAGTTAAAGAATGACTATATAAATAGTGTACTACATGAATCAAATTGCAGACTTGAGAAAATTTTCTTTGAACGCATAGTTACGTGAGACAATGGCTAAGGGAAAGTATTCCATTACATATAAAAAATAATAAAAATATGAGAGAAAATATTTTTTTAGACGTTATATAGGGTGTAAAAGCTTTTACAAAAAAATAAGGGGAATTGCTACATGAAATCAAATGAGAAAAATTATATAAAAAGATTACAGCGACAAAAAGAAGATGCGCTAGAATTTGTTGTCGATACATACTTACCGCTCATAAAAGGAATAACCCACAAATTTCTTCTTCCGGTTCAAAATGATGGACTCATAGAGGAATGTGTAAACGATATATTTCTTTCCATATGGAATAACGCAAATAAATTTCATGGAGAACCAAATGATTTTAAAAAATGGATTGCGGCAATTGCGAAATTTAAGGCGATTGATTATTACCGGAAGGCAACTAAAAAAGTAGAGATTATTTCGGATGAGTTTCATATTAGTACGGAAAAGTCAGCAGAAGATGAATTAATCGTTATGGAAGATAGGGAAGAGTTATTGAAGCTTATTAATCAATTAGAACCGTTAGATCAAAAGGTGTTCATTATGAAATATCTTCTTGGTATGAAGACAGAAGAAATAGGAGACAAGTTAGGGTTAACTCGGGCAGCGATAGATAATCGTGTGTATCGTGGAAAAAAGAAACTACAACAAAATGCTACGAAAATTAGTTTTGGAGGTAGTGTCATATGAAAGACATTTATGAACTATTAAATGATATTGATATAGATGAGAAAGAACTTGAGGAAATTGAGGCTTCTGAAATTGAAAAAGAAAAAGTAAAGCGCAATGTAAAACAATCGATGCGTACGAAGAAAAAGATGAAAAGTTGGAAAAAAGGCGTTGCTGCTGCATCTATTTTAGTCGGCGTATCGGTTGCCATGCTTGGCATCGGATTTCCGACATACGCTGGAGGATTACCAATAGTAGGTGACATATTCCGATTTTTAGATAATGGTAGAACAGGGTTATATGAAAATTATAAAGAGTTTTCGACTGAATTGAATATGACGAGGGAGAGTAATGGGGTTAAGGTTACCATTAATGATGTAATTTCTGATGGCAGAACATTATCTATAACGTATTCACTGGAAAGTGAGCAAGACTTAGGAGATGATCCTATCATATTAGGCGGATTGGATATAATGGACGCTCATGGTAGTTCAGGAAGTGGAAAAATGACTAAAGTTACTGAAAAAAAGTATGTAGGTATGGTAACAACGACGCACCATGATAGTAATCAAAAGGACAAAGTAAACTTTAGATGGAATATAGAGGGAATAGAGATGCCAGATAGGAAAAAATCAATACAAGGTAATTGGAATTTCGCGTTAACTGTAAAATCAGTGAATAGTAAAGAGAGAACAATTGGTGGGAGTTCGGAAAAAGAAGGTATAAAAGCAAATATGGAAAAGGTCGCAATATCGCCAGTTTCATTTATTCTTTATTACAATCAAGAGGTTTCTAAGGGCGCGAGGAAAGAATGGGATAGTGTAGATGTTGAATTGACGGTTAAGGATGATTTAGGGAATATTTATTCGGGTGAAGGAAATGGGGGAAGTGGCAACGATCCTTACAATATCCATTGGAGTTCCACATTCCAAAAGTTAAACGAAAATGCAACAAAGCTTATCGTTACACCTCGTGTACACTTGCGAGTGCATACATCTGAAAATCATGGTGGAGTAGAGTATGTGAATGGAATCGAGAAGAAGATTGAAGTACCAAAAAAAGAAGCGAAGAGCAAAGATATTGTTCTAGATGATATCGTAATTGATTTAAAGAAATAGAAGAGAGACCGCCTAAAACATTAGGCAGTCTTTTTTTCGTTAAGGAGTAGTAACAAGTAATGCATGCGGATGCTGCGTTTTATATTCCTCTTTCCAAGGAATATTTAGTTGTTCCCACGATTCGCCGCTATCATTGGATTGAAACACGCCATTGTTATTTAAAGTGTAAAATGTATGTGGTTCGGCTTCGTTTGTCGCAAACATCGAAATGACTGTACCGATTGCAGATGGTAGTCCTTGTTGTACTTGCTGGAACGGAGTATCTTTCGTTTTACGATAAATATAAGATTCATAAGGAATACGGTGATGAGCGAGATCTGCACTCGGTGCGGCAGAAACGAGAATTGTATTACAATCAGCTGGATCGATAGCCATGCTATATAAATAATGATGTTCAAGTCCATCACTACATGAAATCCAGCTGTTTCCACTGTTATAACTTTCAAGATATGCGCGATCAGGTCCGCCCATAAATCCGTCACCACATGATGCATAAAGGCGATTTGGGGCTTCAGGGTGCATAAGTAATTGATGAGCATCGATAGGAGCACCGAATTTTTTATCAATCCATGTATGCCCTTTATCGTTACTTTGAATAACGGCACCAGCTTCGATTGAAACGTAGATTGTATTTGGATTGTTTGGATCAACCGTAATCCAACGTATGTGATGAGTAAAAGGTCTAGGAGGGAAAGCCCACGTATAAGAAGATAATAATGATTTCATATTTTTTAGTTCCGTCCACGTTTCCCCACCATTTTCTGAACGGAATAAAGCGCTCGGTTCTGTGCCGACATAAACGACGCCATATCCGTTAACTTGTTCATTCGGGCTTATCGTAATGGAAGTGATCGAAGAATGTAAAATACCATCTTCTTTTGGAAAATCAAAGTAACGATAAGAATCTCCGATTGGTCTCCATGAATCTCCGCTATCGTCACTTAACCAGAGACCTCGTCCAAAAGTGCCGCAATATACACGATTTTTTTGAAATGGATCAACAGCGATACAGGTAGGTTGCATATTTTGTAAGTGATACGCCGCTTCATAGTTACCATATCGTTCTTTCACTACAACAAGTTCACGTTCCATACAGAGAAATAAACGTTTCATTTTCGTAACCTCCTTAAAAATTCTTTCATTAGTAAACAATATGAAGCTGAAAAAGAAGTAGTCTTATTTTTTGTTGAGAAAAAGGACTTGTTTGAAATGTAGCGAAGTGTTTATACAGAGGAAGCGGGATAAAGATGGGGAGTTTGTTTCATACTAATGTACAGATATTATCCTTAAAGGAGCATTAGTATGGGGCATTCACATAATCATGGTAATTCTAATAATAAAAAAGCGTTATTACTTGCATTTTTACTAACAACAAGTTTTATGATTGCTGAAGTTATTGGGGGATTTGTAACAAATAGCTTAGCACTACTATCTGACGCGGGGCATATGCTAAGTGATGCAGTATCTTTAGCTTTAAGTTTACTTGCGTTTAAACTCGGAGAAAAAACAGCAACAACTGCGAAAACATATGGATATAAGCGAGTCGAAATGTTAGCGGCATTATGTAACGGTGTCGTCCTTATTGTCATTTCAATATACATTTTTATTGAAGCAATTCGCCGTTTTAAAGAGCCAGTTGAGATTGCTAGTAATGGAATGCTTATTATTGCTGTACTTGGTCTGCTTATTAATATTTTATCAGCTGGGATATTAATGAGAGGCGGAGATGTGAAGGGTAATTTAAATTTAAGAAGTGCTTTCTTACACGTATTAGGCGATTTATTAGGATCAGTCGGAGCGATTACTGCTGCGTTACTTATTAAATTTTTCGGATGGACTGCTGCAGATGCGATTGCTAGTATTCTTGTGTCTATTTTAGTCATTATTAGTGGATGGCGTGTAACACGTGATACGGTCCATATATTAATGGAAGGTGCACCGCAGAACATAAATGTTGAAGAGGTAAAAAGTACATTGTTAAATATTACGATTGTAAAAGAAGTTCATGATTTGCACATATGGTCTGTCACATCGGATTTTCAAGTATTAACTTGCCACTTGATTATTCAAGGAAATGAAACACAAAGTGTATTAAAAGGGGCTACGGAAGTATTAAAAGAGAAGTTTCATGTAGAACATGTCACCATTCAAGTAGAAATAGATGGTGAATTTCATCATAGTGAGACAACTTGCAAAGTATGAAAGAAAAAGGATAAGAAAAAGTGTCATAACATTTTTCGCGCAGCATACATATATATAATGTGGCCACAAATACTTTGTAAGGTAAATATTTCATGAAATTACTTTACTTATAAAGAGTCATCTTTTATAATCAAAAGTGGTAATTGATAAAGATTATCATTTTCAATAATCGTAGAAAGGAGTTTTTTTAAAAGATGAGTAGTCAACTCCGTTTTGCTGTTGAAAATCGTAAGAGGCATTTAATTGATGAGTTAATTGGAGCAGGTGTGTTTAAAATTCGCGATCGACAATTATACGAGCTGTCTTTAGAGGAATTGGAAAAAGAATACGAAGATATGGAAGATTATGCAAATATTCAGGCATAACTATATATATTAGTAAAAAAAGAGCTGGTTACGATTTTATGTAGCCAGCTCTCTTTCTATTTCGTAGAAATTATTTTTTGTATTTCTTTCATTGGACGGAGCCAGTTTTGAGTCATCATTTGTTCCATTTGTTTTTCATCCTGCTTCTGCAGTGCTTGAATGATAGCGTGATGTTCATCAATAGATTGACTTGCTGGAACAAAGTTTTGGAAAAATAAATATTCAAGGCGTAAGACGTGAAGTTGCATATTTTCTAGAAAGGGTTCAATATATTGATTTTTAGCAATAGAAGAAATTGCATTGTGAAATTGTATATCTAATTCTAAAGCTTGTTTTGCGTTTTTTTTCTCTATAGAGTACTGAAAGTCATCATTTATTTCAGAAAGTAGCTTCAGATCAGCGTCTGTAATGTTTTGAAGTGCTTGCTTACCTATAATAGAGTGAAGACCAGCCATCGTTTCATAAATAGTAGGTATGTCGTCTAACTGAATAGGAGCAATTTTTGTTTTTTGCCCAGGTACCATTTCCACTAATCCAGAAAGCTCTAATATTTGAAGTGCTTCTCTTACAGGTGTTCTACTTACTCCTAGTGCTTCAGCCAGTTCCCCATCATTAATTTTTTCATCGGGCTTCAGTACACCTTCAATAATCCAATCTTGTAGTTGATTTAAAACGAGTGATTTTGCTGAAACTCTTCCTAGTTTTTTATTATTTTGAGGGATAGGCATAGTGAATTCAATCCTTTCATTGTATATTTTCCTTTTTCTGATGAACAAGCTTTAATTCAGGTTTCCCTTCATCCGGTTTTTGGCTTAAGATAAGCACCATTACAATGACACAAAAAGCCCCTAATAACTGAAAAGATTGAAACGGTACATGTAATATAAGTACAGAAGAAATAATAGCTGCGAGTGGTTCTGTACAACCGAATAATGTCGTTTCTTTCGGGGTTAAGTATCGTATGCTGTCTAAGTATAAATAAAAGGCAATAAGTGTTCCGAAAATGATGACAAATGTGATGAGCGGTAAGGTATTTAGTTTTACATATTTCATCGTTGACAATAAAATGAATTCTTTCGTAGTAATAAAGTGTACAATCGTTACACCCATACCCCCAATAATCATGCCCCATCCAACGATAACTGAGGAAGACCATCTATCTAGTAATTCTTTTGAATATAAACTATAAAAAGCAAGAGATAATCCAGATAAAATACCCCAAACGATAGCTGGTGTAGAAACAGCTAAGTTATGAACAGACCCGTTTGTTAGTAAGAGAAAAGTGCCTACTAATGAAAGGGCAATTGAAATAAAATCAATTTTTGATGGACGAACGTTCCATTTGAAAAGTAAGTATACAGTAATAAATATAGGAGCTAAATATTGCAATAATGTTGCAACGGCAGCATTTCCTTCTTTAATAGAAGCGAAGTACGTGTATTGTACAGCAAGCATACCGAATAGGCCAAACAATATCATTTTAGTAGCATCAGATCTTTGTTTCCATATGCTGAATATTTCTTTTTTTCTCGTTCCGAATGATGAAATAATGAGTAAGATAACGCCCGATATAAGCAATCGAATTGTAACTAACCATTCAGTAGAAATATTGTCATATTGAAAAAGTTGTTGTGCAGCTGTTCCGGACAAGCCCCATAAACAAGCACCGATGACAACCATAATGATTCCTTTTAAACGATTTGGATCCATCATGTATAGAGTCCTCCTTTCAGGAAATATATTATATACAATATGCAATATATCACGAAATGAATAAAAAATAAACTGAAATTTCTGTGTTGTATGGTGGAGATTTGAATAGTTCCAGTTATATTTACGATACAAGCGAGCAGGTTAAATAAAGTGAGAGAAAATTATAAAATTAAATCATAATCAAGCGGATAAAAAAATAAAGATAAGAGTAATTTGGTTTGTTAAAAATATGTGTAGAAGGAGATACGCGATGAACTGGGTTACTCATAAACCAACATTTGAATTTGATAATTTTAGTCCATTTATTCGTGCGAATACTGCGTGGCTTGGGCATTTGGAGTTCGCATACGATTTAGTAAGATTTGAAAAACCAGAAATATTAGTTGAGCTAGGTACACATTTAGGCGCTTCTTTTTTCAGTTTTTGTCAAGGGGTAAAGGATGGGGGATTAGCTACAAAATGTTATGCTGTAGATACTTGGACAGGAGACGGGCATACAGGTCCATATGGAGAAGGTGTTTTCCAAATTGTAGATAAAGTGGTGAAAATGAGCTATCCCAATATAGGTAATTTAATTAAATCTACTTTTGATGAGGCTGTTGATCAATTTCAAGATGGAACGATAAATTTGTTGCATATTGATGGCTATCATACGTATGAAGCAGTTTCTCATGATTATAAAACATGGTTACCGAAACTTGCGAATAACGGTATTGTGTTATTTCATGATATTGAGGTAAAAGATCGAAACTTCGGCGTGTATAAGTTTTGGGATGAAGTCACAGCAAAGCACCCTCATTTTCAGTTCCAGCATTCATATGGACTCGGCGTATTATTTCCGAAAGGTTGTAGCGATAAGTTTGTGGAAATACTTCAAAATAAAGAAGAAATACAAAATATGTATAAATAAAAGTGGAGCATGCATCATTTGAATGATGCGTGCTTTTTTGTGTGGGGAATAATGATATTCCTTTAAACGGTGAGGATAATAGTAAAAAGTTTTATGTTGGCAAATATTAAAAAAGTTACTCTTTGATTGTTAAATATAAAAAATGTAACATTTTTTATATTTTCCATTGCGAAAAGTAGCATCTACTTTTACAATAGAAAAGGTGTCCAATATATTATACTGGAAAAATAAATCGAAATAATATGAAAATTTTGTTTTGTCTTCGCTAATTGTATATTACATACATGTAAGACGACACACGTCATGTTATCGACTTGTAAGGAGAGAAAAAAATGAAAAGTGTAAGATTACCATCGATGCTAGAAATCATAGTTCTTTTATTATTATTTCTTGCTGTTGTCTTTTCCTTCCAAACGATTTTTGATCTCCCAATTCAATTAGCGCTATTTATTTCATGGTTTTTAGTAATTGCGCTTGGATTAAGATTAGGATTTCGTTATCAAGAATTGCAAGATGCAATTACGAAAGGGATTTCTAACGGATTAGAAGCAATACTCATTTTAGTTGCAGTAGGTGCTTTAATTGGAACATGGATTGCTGGTGGGATAGTACCAACATTAATTTATTATGGATTAGAATTTATTCACCCTAGTATATTCCTATTAGCAACATTAATTATTTGTTCGATCACTTCTATCGCAACAGGAACATCTTGGGGAACGGTAGGAACAGCAGGTATTGCTATGATGGCGATTGGTGAAGGTCTTGGGTTACCATTACCACTTGTTGCTGGTGCAGTTCTTTCAGGTGCTTATTTCGGGGATAAATTATCGCCACTTTCTGATAGTACAGTACTTGCAGCATCTATGGCAAAAGTAGATGTTATTGCACACGTACGAGCTATGCTTGTATTAGACGTTCCAGCGTATATTATTACTAGCATTATGTTTACTGTAGCTGGTTGGATGTATGGCGGAGATAACGTAGATTTAAATCGAGTAGAATTTTTAAAGGAATCATTATTAAAACACTTTGATATTAAAATATGGATGTTAGTTCCGGCGATTATTGTCATTGTCCTATTAGCAATGAAGAAGCCTTCTATGCCTACAATTGCAATGGGAGCTTTACTTGGCGCAATTTGGGCAACTGTTTTCCAAGGAATGCACTTTGGAGACGCAATTGGAACAGCATATAACGGATTCTCAATTCAATCAGGCGTTGAGTTTGTCGATAAGTTATTAAACCGTGGCGGAATTAACGGTATGCTCGGTTCAGTAGCCGTAATTATTTTCGGTTTAGGGTTTGGTGGATTACTTGAAAAATTAGGTGTTTTAAAAGTAATCGTATCAAAATTCGAAAAGAAATTAAATTCTGCTGGTAATGTAACATTATCTACATTAATCGTTGCATTTTTAGCGAACATATTTGGATGTGCGATGTACGTATCACTTATTTTAACACCGAAAATTATGCAAGAAAGTTATGATAAACTAAAAATCGACCGCCGCGTATTAGCGCGTAACTCAGAAGTAGGTGGAACATTAACTTCAGGTATGGTTCCATGGTCGGATAACGGTATTTTTATGGCTGGTATTTTAGGTGTTGCGACGATATCATACATTCCATTTATGTGGTTAAGCTTCGTATCGTTAATTTTAGCAGTTATTTACGGATATACAGGCAAGTTCATTTGGTATGTAGATGATGCTGAAAAAGGAAAAGAAGCGTCATAATAAAAAATCACCTTCTACGTGTTGTAGAAGGTGATTTTTTATTATGAAAACATACTTTTTCATATTGAATTCCTCCAGTATTGTTATAGTAGGTTACAAAGGAAAGAATACAACCTAAACTTAAGTTTAGGTCAAGAGGAGTTTTTAAAATAAATATAAAATATCTATTTATATGAGTGAGAATTCTTATCATTTAAAGGGAAGTCTGTTATTATAAGAAATGTAGGTATTATATTTTCAAGGGGATGAAAACATGGAGTACAGAATTGAAAGAGATACATTAGGAGAAATTAAAGTTCCAGCTGATAAATTATGGGCAGCACAAACACAACGTAGTAAAGAAAACTTCCCGATTGGAACAGAGCAAATGCCGCTTGAAATTGTAAAAGCATTTGCCATTTTAAAGAAGAGTGCAGCACTTACTAATAAAAAATTAGGAAAGCTATCAGAAGAAAAAGCAGAAGCAATTGTGACAGCAGCTGACGAAGTGATAGCAGGGAAATGGAATGAACATTTTCCACTTGTCGTATGGCAAACAGGTAGTGGTACTCAGTCAAACATGAATGTGAATGAAGTAATTGCAAACCGAGGGAATCAAATTTTGAAAGAGAAAGGATTTGACGTACATATTCATCCGAATGATGATGTGAACATGTCTCAAAGTTCAAATGATACTTTCCCAACTGCGCTTCATGTAGCATGTGTACTCGCAGTAGAAAATCACGTGTTACCAGCAATTACGAAATTAAAAGAAACGTTAGCAGAAAAAGTAAAAGCATTTGAACATATTATAAAAATTGGTCGTACACATTTACAAGATGCGACACCGTTAACATTAGGACAAGAAATTAGTGGATGGCACCGTATGCTTGAAAAAACAGAGCGTATGATTGCAGAGAGCAATACATATATGAAAGAGCTTGCGATTGGTGGTACTGCAGTTGGAACAGGTATAAACGCCCATCCTAAATTTGGTGAGATGGTATCTGAGGAAATTAGCCAATTTACAGGTAAGCAATTTATTTCTGCACCAAATAAATTCCATGCATTAACGAGTCATGATGAAGTTGTATATACGCATGGGGCATTAAAAGCATTAGCAGCGGATTTAATGAAAATTGCTAACGATGTGCGCTGGCTGGCAAGTGGTCCACGTAGTGGGCTAGGAGAAATTATTATTCCAGCAAATGAGCCAGGAAGCTCTATTATGCCAGGTAAAGTAAATCCAACGCAAAGTGAAGCGTTAACGATGGTTGTAGCACAAGTGATGGGAAATGACGCAACAATCGGATTTGCAGCGAGCCAAGGCAATTTTGAGTTAAATGTATTTAAACCTGTTATTGCATATAACTTCTTACAATCTGCTCACTTATTAGCAGATGCAATTGTTTCATTTAATGATAATTGTGCAGTTGGTATTGAAGCAGATGAAGAAGTCATTAAAGAGAATGTGAATCGTTCATTAATGCTTGTTACAGCATTAAATCCGCATATCGGATATGAAAATGCAGCGAAAATTGCGAAGCATGCTCATAAACAAGGGTTAACTTTAAAAGAAGCAGCATTGCAATCTGGATTACTAACAGAAGCACAATTTGATGAAATTGTCGATCCGAAAAAAATGATTGCTCCGAAAGAGTAATAAAAACGCCAAGATTCTTTGTTTAGAATCTTGGTTTTTTTATTACTGTAAATGCCAAAATATATTATTTGTTAGCAGACATATTCAATATTTTCATATGTGGGCAGTTTTCTTTTAAAAGTGCAATGAATTTTTCTTCTTCTTGTGGTACGAAAGTTGTCACAGAGTCGAATAAATTATAATGGATTTCTAATTGCTGTCTAGTCCATTTCTTTGAATGAAGTTTTTTACCAGAGTATTTAATGTGGCGAATATCTTCAAAGGGAATTTCAGTACGTAGTATGAAACCATGTTTTACGAAAAGAGATGATTCTGTTACGTTGTAGTGAGAGAAATAGAATGAAGAAAGATTCACGATATTTAGCAGCATCATGAGGGTGAAAAAAATAGAATTTTCATTTTGGAAAAATAGTGAAATGAAAAAAATCATGATAAATAATGTAATAAAAATGACGTGAAATGGATTTTTTTTCGCTTTAAATTTCAAGTTAGTCACCTCGGTATATGTGTACTTTAACTAAATTAAATCATAACATTGTAATAAAACGTGTGAATATGCATAATTGCATATTCACACGTTTTATTATTCATGTAAAATTTCTTGATGGGATACATTCAAAAGAAGTTTTGTAATAGTGGAGTGGCATGAAGTGACTTACAAGAATAGAAAGATAGTGTTAGTCATAATTAGTTGTATGATGATTATGGGGAGTTGTGCTAATACATTTGTTGAAGATAGAAACCGAAAGCATACATTTGTACAAGCAAGTAAGGTTTTAGTTGAGACTTTAAATAGAATATATAAAAAGTAAAAGGTGTTTTCTTATACGGAAACACCTTTTTTGTAGTTAAAATTGAATGTACTTTCTCCCAATCTCCATATTCACTAATTGCATATGTATTTTGAGCAATTTGTTTAACAGTAAACCAAGGGTCGTGCAGAATAGTCATGTTTTGTTTCACATCCTATCGTAATTTATTTATTAAATACATTCGCTTTTTATTGCTTCATGTCCTTTTTAAAGAATATTTTATAGACATTTTTTATAAAGGTTTGAAAAATAGGTAAACGAAACATTGAAATGTTTATTTCGTTTATGTTAAGATGATGAAGTGGTAATAAACGTTATTGGAATTTGTTTATTTTAAAACGGACATTTTAAAGGAGTGTTTAGTATGAGCGATATTTCAGAGAAGTTTTGGGATGCGTCGGTAGAGGAATTGAAAAAAGGGTATGTGTTTGATGAGGAAACGGAAGAGTATATTTGTTTAGCTTGTGGAGAAACGTTTATTAAGGGTGTTATTTATCAAGATAATCAAGTTTTGTATGAAGCAGAGAAGTTTGTACAATTGCATGTGCAAAACGAACATACATCTATGTTTGACTATTTATTAAACCTTGATAAGAAGTATACGGGTTTAACGGATTTGCAAAAGAAGATGGTTCAGTTTTTCCATATGGGGCTGAATGATAAAGAGATTGTGAAAGAGATGGATGGCGGAAGTACTTCAACCATCCGCAATCATCGGTTTACACTTCGAGAGAAAATGAAGCAAGCGAAAGTGTTTTTAGCGTTAATGGAACTGTCAGAAGAAAAATCAAAAGTACAAACGAAATTTGTACCCATTCATAGAACAGCAACGATGGTAGATGATCGTTACAATATTACAGAAGAAGAAAATGATGAAGTGTTAAAAACACATTTTACAGAGGGATTAGATGGACCGCTTTCTAAATTTCCAAAAAAGCAAAAGCGTAAATTAATTATATTACGTCATTTAGTGACGAAGTTTGATAGTCATAAAAAGTACACTGAAAAAGAAGTAAATGCTATTATAGAAAGCGTATATCCGGATTTTGTAACTTTGAGAAGATATTTAATCGAATACGGGTTTTTAGATAGAACAGCTGATGGAAGCCAATATTGGGTGAAGTTATAATATAGGGACAAGAAAATGAATAGAAGCACATCGTTATAACAACTATACAAAGAGATAGAAGTTGAAAAACAGATTTTTAATAAAAGGAGAAATGAAATTTGAAACCACCTACAAATAACAATAAAGAAGGTGCGGAGTCACATAAGTTAGAAAGTGAGAGTAAACCGATTTGGAAATCGATGTCCATGTTTTTAGTACCGTTACTATTAAGTAATGTACTACAATCAGTTGGACAATTATTCGGTATGGTAGTAGTAGGAAGATGGCTTGGAGTGAATGATTTAGCGGCCATATCGGCATTCTTCCCATTATTTTTCTTACTTGTTTCATTCGTAATTGGTATTGGTTCAGGGAGTTCCATTTTAATTGGTCAGGCGTTTGGGGCAAAAAACGAAGATCGTTTAAAAGCGATTGTTGGTACGACGCTAACATTTACCTTTATTATTGGAGTTGTGTTAGCGATAGTAGGTAGTATTTTTGCGATGGATATTATGCGCCTTATGGGGACGCCAGAAAATATTATTGAAATAAGTGTACATTATGCACGTATTTTATTTATATCGATGCCAATCTTATTTTTATATTTCGCATACACAACGTTTATGAGAGGTACAGGAGATTCTAAAACGCCATTTTACTTTTTAATTGTAAGTACAGCGCTAAATATGATCTTATTACCAATCCTTATTTTTGGATGGTTAGGTGCTCCAAAATTAGATGTGTATGGAGCAGCCTATGCTTCTGTTATATCTACAGTTATTACGTTTATTGTCATGTTAGTGTATTTAAAGAAAAAAAATCACCCACTACAATTAGATAGTACGGTAAGGAAATATCTTCGAATGGATTGGGGGTTATTAAAGCTTTTACTACGACTTGGTATTCCAGCGAGTATTAATATGATATTAGTTTCATTATCAGAAATTGCGGTAATCGCGTTTGTAAATCGTTACGGTTCGGATGCAACAGCAGCTTATGGCGTTGTGAACCAAGTTGCAAGTTATGTGCAAATGCCAGCAGTTAGTCTTGGTATTACAGTCTCCATTTTTGCTGCCCAATCAATTGGTGCGAATCAATTTGATCGATTGCAGAAAGTTGTGAAGGCCGGAATTATTATGAACTACGTCATCGGTGGTGTGCTAATATCTCTCATTTACTTGTTCTCAAGAGACATTCTATCACTATTTTTAACGAGTCAAACTACAATTGAAATTGCTCATAGCCTAGTTATGATTACATTATGGAGTTATTTAATTTTCGGGCATGCGCAAATTATTAGTGCGACAATGCGAGCGAGTGGTACAGTATTATGGCCAACTGTTATCGGCGTCGTATCAATATGGCTTGTAGAAGTACCTGTAGCGTATTACCTTTCTTACCATACAAGTCTTGGCATAGAAGGGATATGGATTGGGTACCCAGCAGCGTTTATTGTCAGTTTAATACTACAATATGCATATTATAAGCTTTCATGGCAGAAGAAACGAATTACACGATTAGTGAGTTAAATATTGAAAATGTCCCTAAGTTATTATACTTAGGGACATTTTTTGTAAGTGTAGGTTACAAATAGCTTTTTAAAGTAATATCAAAATGTTGTCTAATGAGTTTGTTATCACTCATATAAAACTCCCACGCTTTTTCTGGTTCACCGATAATTTCAAAAGATTCTTCTGTAATATATAAGGCACAATTATCCTCTAGTGCAATGCCTTCTATATTCCCTTGATGATTTTGTAAAAAGGAATGGAAGGCGTTCATTCTATTTAATTGATTATAATGTGGACAAAACCTTTTGTTCACAATTCCCCAGCCGTTGCTCTCTATATAACCGGAACCTTCATAATCTGAGCGGATGCTAGATGTGAACCAGCACATAGCACCAGCGCTACACCCTGCAATGAGCGTTCCTTGCTGCAGAGCCGATAGTAATTTTTCATCGAGCTTATGTTCTTTCCATTCTGAAATCATTTGAATATAGTTTCCGCCACTGAGATAAATTAAATCAGCAGACTGAATCATTTCGTCTATTTCATATTTAGAAGGTGTATCGGCTATAATACGTAAAATTTGTACGTCACAGTGTAATTGTTTTTCGAATGTGTCTAAAAATAATTTTATATAGCTTTCATCATCATGACTAGCTGTAGGAATGAATAATACTTTCGGATACTGTTTATTTGTTAATTCTATAAGTCGCTCATTAATAGGCGAGTGATTTGAATCTTGTAAATCACCGCCACCAATGACAGCTAATTTCATAGTAAAGCACCACCTAATCATTTTCGTTATATAAAAATTCGATAGAAGAGAGTTACATTCCTTCTGCGATGTAATGATTAAGTAGAAAATATAGTTTGAATATATCGGAATAGTAAAGCAAAGGCTGGTTATATTGAGAAATGAATTAGAAACAATTTATTAATATATAATACTTCATACTATTGTTTCAAAATATGGAAACAATATGTTTAAATGGATATAAAGAAGCATGTATTCATATTGAATGAGTACTTATCCTTTAAAAAGGAATCGGCAATAATAGAGATTTTACAAATGAGTTTTTACTTTTAATAGGAACTTGTATTACAATATGGTAAAATTATTTCAATATATTTATTTAATATAAAAATACAAAGAGGGAGCGTGAGAAAAGTGGATTTTCGATTCGAATTTACAACGAAGGTGAAGGAATACTTGGATGATGAGAAGGATGAAAAAATAATAAAAGATGGACATAGAGATATCATTTTTCAGTATTTATATCCGCTAGAGAGTGAAATTGGTATTTATAAAAATCCTAACTTTACTTTTTTTGCATCAGGAAGACGCTCGCATATCGTATTAGAAAACATTGAATTTAAAACAGAGGTAAATGTAAAAAGTAACATCATTGAAATTACAAAAATAGTAGATAATGTCGTTATCCCGTTAGATACGATCGTAGCGAAAAATCGGGAATTGTTTGCACTTGGGCGTAATGAGAAATTTAGTGTACAAATATTAGAGCAGTATCTCTTTGATACATTTGGAGAAAAATTAGGTTTAAAATGAATGGAATTGCCTATGTATTTATAGGTAGTTCATTTTCGTATATATCATCTACGTTTGACCTTTCAATTAATTTATACTACAATTCGTAGTGTGAAAGGAGACGCATGATGTTTACTCAAAACTATAAGCTAAATGAGCAAGGGTTAAATCATTTCTTTGGACCGCTTGAAGCAAAAATTATGGAGATTGTTTGGTCTAGCGAGGGTATTACGATTAAAGAAGTACAGCAGAAATTAAGCGAAGAATCACCTGTGAATTTTAATACTGTGATGACAGTTATGAACAGGTTAGTAGAGAAATTACATTTAGAAAAACAGACTGTGAAAAGAAGTGGCATATATCGTGCTGTACAAACAAAAGAAGAATTCTTATCCAATCAAACGAAGAAAATGACACAGGAATTGATGGGGGAATTTGGAGATTTGGTTGTAAATCATATGCTAGATGAGTTAGAGCAAGTTGATCCGACTTTAATAAAAAAGTTAGAAGATAAATTGAGTCAGTTAAAAAAAGAGGATTAATGAAATGAAATGGCAAATGCGTAAAATCGTATTGTTAGCAGTAATTGTTAGTACCGTCTTTTTCAGTATGTTAGTGTATTACGTTACATATCCATTTCTTTTTCAAAATAAGGCGTTCTTTCTTTCAAATTTTTGCTTGTTTCAGTTAGAAAAACATATGAAAGAATTATCGCTCATTCGTATTATAATCGCTGGATTTCTACTACTTACAGTGTTTATCGTGTGCAAAAGAATGTGGCGACAATTTTTCGATACTAAAAGATTACAAAAAGTACTTATTCCTTTCGTTCGAAAAGGAAAACAAATATATATATTGCCGACTGCGGAAGTTGCGGCATTTACAATTGGGTTATTTCGTCCGAAAATTGTCATGTCAGAAGGGATGCTTCAAACATTTTCAGATGAAGAAATGGATGCGATTATTTTTCATGAAGAATATCATCAAAACAATCGAGATCCGCTAAAATTATTTTGTTTTACGTTATTAGCAGAAGGAATGATGTACATACCGATATTAAAAGGGTTGTTACAGCGGTATCACACGTATCAGGAGCTAGCTGCTGATAAATATGCGATGCAAAAAATGGAGTCTTCGTTTGAGTTAGGTAGCGCGTTATTAAAATTAATTAAAATAAAGACAATGGAAAATCGATGTGTTACAGCTTCATTTGCAAAAACAGCAATAAATTTACGAATCGAGCAAGTGTTACATGAAAAAGTTGTTAAGCTTACTATTCCGTTACATACGAATTCGGTATATGTAACATTAGGTTTATTCTGTATGTCGGTTGTACTGATTGTCGGAGAGTGCATATAGCCTCTTTTTTTTTAAGAATTAACACTACTTTATGTAGTGTTTTGGGAGGAAGAAAAGTGAAGAAACTAATTGCTATTATACTAGCCGGAGCACTAATTTGGGCCGGAGTTAATTTTTATAATGCAAAGAAAGAAGAAACAGAAAGAAAAGCGAAACAAGCGGAATTACAGAAAACAGAAGTATTACCACAAGTAGGATTTAAAGCACCAGACATAACATTAAAAGGATTAGACGGGAAGCTGTATTCGTTAAATGATGCAAAAGGTAAACCATATCTTATTAATTTTTGGGCATCATGGTGTGGTCCATGTGAAATGGAGGCACCTGACTTAGTTCGTATGTATGATAAATATAAAAAGGATGTTGAAATCTTTGCGGTAAATGCAACAATAGGAGATCCAGTGCAAGAAGCGAGCGCTTTTGCGGATCGTCACGGATTTAAGTTTCCTGTTTTACTAGATATGGACGGAGTAGCCGGATTAGATTATAAAGTGTTTTCTTTACCAACGACATTTTTTGTTAATAAAGATGGAATTATCGTAGAGCAAGTACGAGGCGTACTACCTCCAGATCAATTAGAAGAGAAATTCAAGAAATTAATTGAGAGTTAAGAGGGGATTTCATAGTGATGGAGTGGATCGTGAGGTTACAACCCGTATCTCTTATAATTGGAAGTCTATTTGGATTTATGTTGATGAAACGAAAGATGAAGAACGAAAGTGTACCATATGAAAAAATGATGGATGCAGTAACAAATGCTTTTCTTATCATCGTATTTGTATGGAAATTTGCACCGGCAATTTTAAATCCAGTATGGGCTATTAGGTCGCCACTGCAAGCATTATTAGCTATAGGAAGTACGAAACATATTGTAGTAGGATGCATAATTGCAAGTGTATACATTGTTTCGAAAAGTAAAAAGGGGCAATTTTCGCTTCGTACTTTACTTGATGCATTACCTATTGCGCTATGTATGAGTATTATTTTTTATTTTCTATTCCACCAAAAAGTAGGAGTACAAACGACATTGCCTTGGGGTGTGAAAGTATATGAATCTAATTTTTTATATCATCCTATATTCGTATACGAGATCATTCTGGCTCTTTGTATAGTGGGCTTGTTATGGATGAAAAATGAAAGGCTTGGAAATGGAAAGAATATAAGTGTTTTTCTAATTATTGAGGGGTTTGCTCATATTATTATTTCGCTTGTTAGTGAACAGAATTCGGTTCTATTTGGTTTATCGATGCAGCAAATACTAAGTTTTTGTGTTATGAGTTTAGGGATTTTGTTCGTGCCGAAAAGATAAAAATAGCCATGTACGGAGGAATCCGCACGTGGCTATTTTTATTACATCTATTAAAAAATCGGCGGAGTAACAGAAAATAAAACAATGGCATTTTTCTCGAATTGATTTACCCATTTATGTTTTAAATAAGCGGGTATTTTTACGCTATCACCCGTTTCTAATATGTACTCTTCTTCATTTAAATGTAATGTGATTTTCCCTTCTAATACATATGCTAATTCTTCACCTTTATGTTCTAGCACATTTTCTGACGAAGCTGTATTCGGCGGGACGGTCATAATTGCTGTTGCTAAATTTCCTGTGAAATCAGGTGATAGCATTTCATATGATAAATTATCGATAATCATTTTTTTTCGTTTATGAGAACGTACAATTAAATCGTCTGTATTTGTATCTTCAAGTAAAAAGCTAAATGTTGGAACATCAAGAGCTTTAGCGAGTACTTTTAATGTTTGGATAGAAGGGTTAGCAGATCCACGCTCAATTTGACTTAACATAGATGGTGTAATATCAGCCATCTTTGCAAGTTCTTTACTCGTTAAACCTTTTTCTTTTCTTTGTTTTTCAATTTTTTTACCAATATCTATATTTTCCATAATGAAAATCTCCTTACTAATTATTAAATTATATTTAAATAAATTAAATTAAAATTAACTAAAGTGAAAAAATTTATGTTAAACTATATTAAAATTAATTTAATTATAATTTATTAAATCGTAAGCTACAAGGTGATGAGGAGGAAGAGAATGAAGGGAATAGAGAAATTAAAAGAGGGATATCCACTCTTAAATAAATTAATCGCAACAGAAGAAGTGTTTTGGGTGAATCCGAACATGGAAAAGTATGAAACGGCAATAAAAGATTCGCCACTCAGTGAAGAGAATGTAAAAGATGCGGAGGAGAGGTTAAAGCGTTTTGCATCATACATTGCGAAAGTTTTTCCTGAAACGAAAGAGACGAAAGGCATCATTGAATCACCTTTATTGAAAATCCCTTCTATGAAACAAGCTTTAGAGAAAAATTACGAGCAACCTATTTTAGGAGAATTATTATTAAAATGTGATAGCCATCTCCCAATATCAGGATCAATTAAAGCTAGAGGCGGCATTTATGAAGTGTTGAAACATGCTGAACAATTAGCTTTGCAGCATGGTATGTTAACAGAAGAAGATGATTATTCCATTTTAGATAGTGATACATGTAGAGAGTTTTTTGCAAAATACTCAATTGCTGTAGGTTCTACAGGTAATTTAGGGCTAAGCATTGGGATTATGAGTGCGAAACTAGGTTTTAACGTAACGGTTCATATGTCAGCAGACGCGAAACAATGGAAAAAAGATTTATTAAGAAGTAAAGGTGTAAATGTTATTGAATATGAAGCTGATTATAGTAAAGCTGTAGAAGAAGGAAGAAGGCAAGCAGATGCTGATCCTAGCTGTTATTTTGTAGATGATGAAAACTCGCATGATTTATTTTTAGGATACGCAGTCGCAGCCTCGCGTTTACAAAAACAATTAGACGAGTTAGAGATTGTAGTAGACGAAGAACATCCCTTATTCGTTTATCTACCATGCGGAGTAGGGGGCGGGCCTGGCGGAGTCGCATTTGGTTTAAAGTTATTGTATAAAGACAACGTACACTGTTTCTTTGCCGAGCCTACGCATTCTCCATGCATGTTACTCGGTTTAATGACAGGACTTCATGATAAAATTGCCGTTCAAGATATCGGGATTGATAATGTAACAGACGCGGACGGACTAGCGGTAGGAAGACCGTCTGGATTTGTCGGTAAAACGATAGAACCATTTTTGAGTGGGAATTACACAGTAAGCGATGAAGAGTTATATAGATTGTTAAAAGAACTAGCTGATACAGAGAATATTTATTTAGAGCCTTCTGCATTAGCTGGTATGATAGGACCAGTAAAAGTATGTAAAGAAGATGCGTATTTACAAGAGCAACAGTTAATGAAGGAGATGAAAAAAGGTACTCATATTGTATGGGGAACGGGCGGTAGTATGGTGCCAGAAGATGTGATGGATGGGTATTATAAAACAGGTGAGGCATTAATGTATAAATAAAAATGAGGCTGTAAATAGCCTCATTTTTATTTATAGGGCATATCTAAAAAAGCATGAATGAATATGGGGAGGAGTAGATTATTATTACGAGTGTAAATAAAGGCATAAAGCAAATGTCCGGCCAGACCAGCTCCTACCCAATCCCCAATTCCTTGAGAGGTGTCACCTAAAATAATCGGCATAAATGAATGGGCAATCCCGAAGCATGCACAAGTAAGAAATGTACCCCAAAACTTACCTAGTAATACAACTAATCTTGGCCAAAGGTATCCTCTAAATATAATTTCCTCTTCAAAACCGATATTAATTAAATAGTAATAAAGGAAATAAAACATTTCTAATTGAAATCCATTTATTTTTTCATATTTATATACGTATATAAACAAAAGAAATGCTCCGAGTAAGAGAGAGGATTTCAATCCTTTTTTTCTAAAACCAATACTTGATAACGTTTGTTTCGATCTTTTAAGAATAATAAATAATAGAATTACGATAGGTATTTGGTGCAAAGTAATTCCTAAAACAGCATAAAGGCGCGGATGTGAGATTGGAAAGTATGAATTTTTCATTAATGGAGAATACCAAAAGTTCATTAGAAAATAAAAGTATGCTAAATAAATAGCGATAAAGAAAATGGCGATTAGGCCATCTTTTTTGTTTAAAAACTGAAATATTTCACCTTGGAATATACTTCTTTTTAAAGTAGATAATTTGCTAGAGAACATTTTTAATCGTTCCAATCCATTATAAAGTTATATAGATAGTTTAACATATACAACTTTACAGATGGTGGTATTATTTTGAAAAAATGTAAAAATTTAATCCAGTTGATTGTAAAGTGTGTGAAAGGAAGACTTGTATTATTATAAATTCTTTGTTATTTTCGCATTAGTTCATTATAGTATAGATATAAAGAACTAATATCAAATAAATACAACAAAAAGCTTTATTTTACATAATAAGAGGATGTGTATACGATGTCATTACAGACTAAATATATAGCGGGTATTTCGCTTGGGGTTATGGGAGTAGGTTTTGCGGCTTCTATTCCATTTCAAGGAACGGTAGCAGGTGAGATTATACAAGGGGGATTTGAAGCTGGGTTAGTCGGCGGGCTCGCAGATTGGTTCGCAGTTACAGCATTATTCCGTCACCCGATGGGAATTCCAATTCCGCATACAGCTTTGTTACCGAAAAACCGTAAACGAGTAACGAAAGGGCTCATCAATACGTTAGAAAATGAGTGGCTAACGAAAGAAAGTATTACGAATAAAGTAAAAGAAATGCAATTAGCACAAATGGTGCTGCAAATTGCAGAGAGAGAAATGCAGTCTGATGCTGTGAAAAAAGGGATTGTAACGATTGCGGAGAAAGCGATTGTTTCAATAGATACGGAAAAATTAGCGGTTATTATTGAAAAAGAATTAAAAACATATTTGCACACAATGAATACAAGTAAAATTTTACAAGTGCTTGTTGATCAATTAGTTGTGCAAGAATATGATGAAAAGACACTTGATTACATATTAGTAAAAGTGAAAGACTGGACAGCGCAAGATGAAGCGCGTTACCAACTCGGAAGCTTAGGTATGAAGGCGATGGAAAATATAAAAGTAGATGGATTCTTGCAGTTTACTTTGAAATCATTTATGAATATTGTAGATGAAGATAAAATTGGCGGTATTTTGCAGAAGTTTATTATTAGTAATATTAGCAGCTTACAAGATGCTGATAATAGCACGAGACAACTTATATTAGCGAAAATTCGTCAAGAAATTATAAATGTAAAAGAAAATGAAGCGTTGCTACAGGAATTAGAAAAATGGAAAGAAAAGTGGATTGCCAATTGGAACGCTACTGACAAAATTAAAGAGATGCTGGAACAAGTGCAGCAAAAAGCAGTTGTCTTTGTAAACAATGAAGAATTTGCGGATAAGTATGTTATTCCATTTTTACAAAAACAAATGAATAAAATAAAAGATGACGAAGTGAATGTTCAAAAAATAGAAGATTGGTTACAAAAACAAGTTGTGAAGCTTGTTGAGAATAACCATTCGAAAATCGGAAAGCTTGTGCAAGAAAATCTTGATAAGTTAGATGATAAAACGTTAATTGAAATGATTGAAAATAACGTCGGTAAAGATTTGCAATGGATCCGAGTAAACGGAGCTGTTTGCGGATTTATGATTGGCTTAGTGTTAGAGGGAATTAAAGCGATTATATGAGAAAAACCTTCCGCAATTGCGGAAGGTTTTTTTATTTTTCAATAACGCTCATATTTAAATTGTAAGCTTTCTCAATATTTAACTTGTACGTTCCATTCCCGGTTTTAATCGAATTTTTATACCAATGTTCTTGCCCGTTTAATTCTGGATTTTCTTCTGAAGTAGTATCTTCTTTTTTCGTTACATCTTCAACTTGTTCCCAAGGTGTGTTTCCGTGGGATTCTTTTTTGTTTGTTATGGCGATTAAAGATACATCGCTTTCTTTCGTTAAATGAACAGATACATTTGAACTTTCCTGTACAAACCAATTATTTTGTAATTGACCTGGATAAAGGGATAGTTCGTTATTTGAAGCACGAACTTCGACATTTTTATTTTGTGGAAGAACGAGTGTCGGTTTGACCTGTGGTGCGGAATTCCATAACGTATGTTGAACTGGTAATGATTTTAAAGTGATATACATCGTTTCCCCGGCTGTTTCAACGGAAAGAAAATCTTCTTGTTTTAAATTCAGTTTTTCATTAGCTTTCGTCGTCATTTCGTATGTTCCAAGAAGGTGAATTTGATTTGTATCATTTCCCTCTATTGTTAGAGGATGATGCCCTGCATCCACTACAATTTTCTTTATAGATTCAGGTATATTAAGTTGTCCATTTGGAATATTACTCGTTTGGCGAGTGGTATGAATAGAATGACGAACCTCATCTAGTAATCCAGTTGATAATAAACAGTAAAAAGCAATGCCAACACTTCCTAAAACACCGATAAAGAAAATACTAAAAATATCATATTTAATAAATGATTGTTCCTTCTTAGAAAATAGTAGGTAAAGTAAAATTTCCACGCCAAGTATAATAAGTAAAACAGGCCACCATGCTGTTAAGGAATTTAATACCTCAGTACCTTTTATAACTGAAAATAGTAAGAAGCAACCTAATGCAATAATAGAAAGCCCCATTGAAAATGTTCCAACGCGCCATGTTCTCATTCTTTCGTACCACCTTTATTTTCTTTATTTCCAAGTAACAATTTAAAGCCGCCACCAATTAAGAGGAGTGCAACGATAGATGTTTGGAAATAGCGATAATACAGCTCGCTAAGATGAATGTTAAATATAGTTGCGAAGTAATCATTCAAAATAGGAAGGACTGTTTGATCTAATAAATAATAACCACCGAGTGTAATTAATCCAATACCGATCCACCTTTGATGATTGATAAAATAATCAATGATAGGTTCATCATTTACACGTTCTTTTCCATATTTTGCAGTTTGTTGTAAAGCGTCAAAAAAGCTATAGAACCAAATGATGGGTACTAAAAATAAAAACGCTGAAAGTCTTAATAAATCGAGCAAATATATTGAAAGTAAAAAGGCTGCCATAAGCTGAAGACCACGGCGCTGTAAGCCTAAATACATATGTCCTGCTCCAGGAAACATCGCTAAAATAGAAGCGAAAGTTTTACTTTTTTTTCCTTGTTCACGGTGCTCTTCAAAATCTTCGAAAATGGTACGATCAATTAATTGCTCACCACGTTCTTTTTTCTGGAGTTGCTGAACAACATCGAAGAAATTATAAATCCATAAAACAGGTAACGTCACGAGAAAGATAAGAAAACTTTCTTGAGATGTTAAAAGAGCAACGAAAATGATCATACTTCCGATTCCTGTACAAGCTACTAAAAATGTAAGGCCACGTTGCATAAGTCCTAATTGAAAATGACCAAGTCCAGGGATGATGGAAAGAAGAATGATATAAAATCGTTCGCTCTCTTTAGAGGACTCTGTCAATTCTCCGGTTGCTTGTTTTTTCGATTGGTTAATAATTGTGATAACTAAATCTAGTAAGTTGACCACCCATAACACGGCTAGTAAAAATAGAGAAAGAAAAGCAAGTTCGCGCGCTATTAATTCTACTACGCAAAAAACTGCAATGGAAAATAGTAATAAAGCTCCTCCACCATATAAAATAAACCGTCCAAACTTCTTTAAATATAAATGTCCAAGCCCAGGAATTAGCCCTAATACAAGTGCTAAAAAGGGATTTTTATTCATGCTTTGAACCTCCGTCCTTTTTTGATGTGTCTACCGATTTGTTTACAATTTGTTGTGAGATAGAAGACTCGTTATGTTTTGAAGATTTCTCGAAATTTGATGTCGCTGTGAAAATATATTGGAATAAACCACTTACCATAAAAATAATTGTAGCCGCAGTCGCAATTATGTAGTGAACGATGGTGCGCTTTAGTGAGTTTGTTTTTATATTTTCATTAGGTTGTAGCGTTTCAAAATTAATTTGCGTCATAACTTCGTTCGTAAATGAATCATCATTTATCATTGGAAGGTTTTCCTGTTGTTCATCAATACTTTCCATATAAAGTGCTAAACAATGATCACATTCATAAAGATGTTCTTCCATAGATTCACGTTCATTGCTTTCTATAACATTTAATGTATAATTGCGCCAATCTTCTTTTGAATAATGCATCATAGAAACTCTTCCTCCTTCCAATGTTTTTTAATCCACTTTCTTGCCCGATACAGTTTCATTTCGACTGTTTTCACTTCGATGTTTTCCTGTAAAGCAATTTCTTGATAGCTTTTTTCTTCTAAGTAATGTGCGAGAACGACGTCACGGTAATTATCGGGAAGTTCTCTCAGTTTTTGAGCAATGAGTAATTTTTGCTCTTTCGTCAATAATAAAGCCTCAATATTATGAGAGGATTTTATATTTTCCTCAGTTTCTTTACATAAAGAGAGCTCTTCGTTTTCTCTAGCTTTCTTTCTCTTATAATCAATAGCGTGATTGGTGGCAATACGCGCCATCCACGTTTTTAATCCGCGAAATTGATAATTTGGGAGAGAGGCGTGAATTTTTACGAATACTTCTTGTGTAACATCTTTCGCATCTTCTTCATGTCTTAAAATAGAAAAGATAACTTGAAAAATATAATGACGATATGTTTGCACAAGGATACGAAAAGCATGTTCGCTTCCTTGCTGTGCTTTTTCAATTAATTGTTTTTCCTCAATGGGTCTCTCCCTCCTTTTTGACGCATTCTATTATATAGACGTAAAGAATGATAAGTCACCCTACACATGTTGTAAAAAAAGAATAATATATTTTTAGGAAGGGGGCTAGATGAAAAAAGGTGTGAAAAAATGGTAAAGAGAAGTATATAATGAGCAAGTAAGAAATGTTACGGGAAGAAAGGATGTGAATGTTAGTAGGGGAAGGTCCATACTAACAAACATGAAAATTAAAATATTAATAGCAGATGATAACTCTTTTATAAGAGAAGGTATGAAAATTATTTTAAATACATATGAAGAGTTCGAAGTAGTAGATACAGTAAATGATGGGAAAGAAGCAGTGGAATATTGCAAAAAGAACGACGTTGATATCGCTCTATTAGATGTTCGCATGCCAAATATGAACGGGGTAGAGGCGACGAAATTCATTTGTGAAGAGACGAAAACGAAGCCGCTTATTTTAACGACGTTTGATGACGATGAATATATTTTGGATGCAGTAAAAAACGGAGCGAAAGGTTATTTATTAAAAAATAATGATCCAGAGCGTATTCGAGATGCGATTAAAGGAGTATATAACGGTCAAACCGTTATGCAAGATGTAGTTCTCGATAAAATTAAGTCTAATTTAATGGAAAGTAAAGAGGAAGAATGTAAAATAGATAAAAGTCTTTTTACTGAAAGAGAGCTGAGTATTATCGCATTAATTGCAAAAGGCTTTTCGAATAAAGAAATCTCGAAGCAACTTTTCATATCAGAAGGAACAATTGCAAATTATATTACGTCAGTTTTAGGGAAAACTGGACTGGAACATCGTACACAAATCGCGATTTATTATTTAACAGGGAAAGTAGATTAATGTTATGGAATTTTGGTTAATTGTAAGTAAATTAATTGTCTTTATATATATTGTGTTTAGTTACATGTATTTAAATGTTGCGAACTTACCATGGATTATACTTACTTTGCTTTTATATCTTTCTGTAAACGTGCTGATTTCTATATGTAAAAAAGATACGTACAAAAACATATTAACTTCTGTATCGATTGGCTTAGTTATGTTATTTACATGGAAGATTCATTCGTTCTTTATATTGTTTTTACCATTGAACTTATATGAAATTATATTCCGTTATATAGAGAAGAGATGGCAACTCTTTATCATTATGATGATTCCTATTATCTTTACAAATGAAAGTATTAGAATGACATATGGATTAATTGTTACATTTTCCTTTCTCGTATTAACTATGGCAGAACGGTATATATCGCGCGTATTAAAGCTTGAATTACAAAATGATCAGATGCGAAAAGATATGCAGCGGCTGACGAAAAGCTTAAATGAAAATAAAGAGTATATAAGACAATCAGAGTACACATTTAAGTTAGAAGAGAGAAACCGGTTATCACAGGAAATTCATGATAAAATTGGCCACTCGATGACAGGGGCACTCATTCAAATGGAAGCAGCAAAGAGGTTAATGGAGATAGATAAAGAAAAATCAGCTGAGTTATTACAAAATGCAATACATATTTCAAAAGATGGTATTGAAAGCATTCGGATTACATTAAAAAATATGAAGCCACCAACTGAGCAAATTGGCATTCATCGTATGAAATTATTCATAGAGGAATTTGCCGGTAAGCATGATATAAATATTCCTTTCGTATATAAAGGGAATTTAGATATGATTTCACCGATTCAGTGGAAGATTATCGGTGAAAATGTTACGGAGGCATTAACAAATGCGATGAAATATGCTGATGCGACAGTCATTTCAATCGATATTCATGTACTTAACAAGATGGTGAAAGTGCAAGTGAAGGATAATGGAAAAGGTGCAGTACTTGTTAAAAAAGGTCTCGGGATTATGGGGATGGAGGAACGAACGGCGTCTGTAAATGGTAAAATTATTGTAGATGGAACAAGTGGTTTTTCAGTAACAATGTTGCTACCGATATGAGGATGAATCATCTCATATGAAAAAAGTGAATAATCTCATGTGAAAAGAATGAACTTCTGCACTGAGCAGGTTCATTCTTTTTGTTTATACTAAAAGCAGAGAAACCGAAATAGGGGTGAAACGATGAATACTTTAGAAATTAAAAATTTAACGAAAAAATTTGGTGATTTCATCGCAGTTGATAATATGTCTTTATCTATTAAAGAAGGAGAAATATTTGGCTTTTTAGGATCGAATGGTGCTGGTAAGAGTACGACAATCAACATGATTGCTGGTTTGTTAAGAAGTAATGAAGGTGAAATTAGCATACTAGGAAAAAATATAAAGAAACATAATCGATTTGCGAAGATGAATATCGGTATCGTTCCGCAAGATATTGCAATTTATGAAGAGTTAACAGCCTATGAAAATGTGAAATTCTTTGCTGGATTGTACGGATTACGAGGAGCTGAATTAAAAGCTAGGGTCGAGGAAGCTCTTCAATTTGTAGGACTTAGCGATAAACAGAAAAGCTATCCAAAGAACTTTTCAGGCGGGATGAAGCGAAGACTGAATATCGCTTGTGCAATTGCTCATAGACCGAAGTTAATTATTATGGATGAGCCGACAGTTGGAATTGATCCACAGTCAAGAAATTATATCCTGCAGTCTGTTCGGAAATTAAACGAAATGGGAAGTACGATTATTTATACGAGTCACTATATGGAAGAGGTAGAAGAGATTTGTACGAAAATAGCGATAGTAGATCACGGTAAAGTGATTGCAGAAGGAACGAAAGAGCAGTTAAAAGCGATTATTACTGATACGAAAGATATTTGGATTGAAGTGAAATCGGTAGAGAATTTAGATGTAGAAAAATTAAAAGTGATAAACGGTGTGAAAGCTGTTCAAATTGAAGAGAACGTAATTAAAGTAAATTCTGATGCAGGATTAAATAATTTAAATAAAATTGTTCAGCACTTCATCAATCATGACATTGAAATCCGTTCGTTAGAGGAGCAGGCTCCTAACTTAGAAACGGTATTCCTTACGTTAACTGGAAGAAACTTACGAGATAAATAAAGAGTAAATGAAGAAAAGGTAAAGGGAGGTTCATCAATTGAACATCTTCAATATTGCAATTATGCATATGAAAAGGGATTTCAGAGACGTAAGAACTTTAGTTTTTATGTTAGCTTTTCCGATTGTGCTTATGCTTGTGTTAGGTACAGCATTAAGTAATGCGTTTAATAGTGATAGTCATTCAATTAAAGATATACAGGTGCTATATAAAGATGAAGCGAGTAGCACGTTTTCTCAAGCATTTGAAGCATTTGCGAAAGAAGTTGATAAATCGGGGATTCATTTTAAAAAAGCTTCTGAAGGTATAGATGGGAAGGAAGCAGTGAAGCAAAATAAATATGCTGCTTATGTAGAATTAAATAAAGATGGTGCAAAAACTTACGGAAGTGACAAAAGTAGTATTGAGGGAAGTATTGTGGAAGGTATGCTTATAACATTTGTTGATAAGTACAATGTAGCAGCCGAAGTTGCAAAAGTTGATCCTAGTAAGGTGAGCGCAGTTATTTCAAATGGAAATCATAATGATTATATAAAAGAAACATCTTTACAAGCTGCGAATAAACCGGGTTCTATGGATTACTATGCGGTTGTAATGACGACGATGATTGCGCTGTATGCTGCGATGGGAGCAAGTTTTCTAATTCGAGGCGAACGAATACGTAAAACAGGAGATCGCCTTATTGCTGCACCTATAAGTAAGGCTGAAATTTTCATTGGGAAAGTGCTTGGTAGTCTAGTAGCAAATGCCCTGTGCATATTACTCGTTATGTTATTTAGTAAATTTGTCTTTCAAGCGAATTGGGGAGATCACCTTGGAATCATATTTCTTATTTTATTAACAGAAGTCTTTCTAGCAATTAGCTTCGGTTTAGGGATTGGATATATTACAAAAACACCTGAATCGTCTAGAGCAATTATTATGGTGGTAGTGCAACTAGCTTCTATTTTTGGCGGTGCATATTTCGTAATAGAAGAAAATTTCGTTACGAATTTATCACCATTAACGTGGGCAAATACAGCTGTTATGAAAATTATTTATGCGAATGATGTAGGGGCAGCACTACCAGTCATTTCTTTAAATATTGGAATATCAGCACTCTTTTTATTAATTGCAATTATTGCATTACGTAGACGGGAGGGGCTATAGTATGAAAGATATTTTATGGCTCATACAAAAAACGTTATCTGTACTTTTGAAAAATAAAAAAGGGTTATTGATTATTATTAGTTTGCCAATAATCGGGACGCTCATCTCTTTTTCGATATACGGAAATGCAGGGCAAGGAACGTTAAATATCGGGATTGTAAATAAAGAAAATGAGCCGATAGCAAACGATACGATAAAGTTTTTAGAAGGATTAAATCATGTGAATGTGAGTAAGGTTAAGGAGTCTGAAATAGAAGATAAACTCACTTCTAAAAAACTTGATGGAGTTATTACATTAGCTTCTGGTTTTTCAAAAAGCGTTCCAGAAGGGAAACCAGCTCATATTGAAATTGCATCGATTAAAGGTGATCAAGTAACAGGATTTATAAAATCATATTTATACAATTATATTGATAATGTAGCAGCTATTAGTAAAGTAGCAGGAACAGATCAAAGTGCATTTGATAAGATGTACGCAGGATATCAAAAAAGTTCATTTAAAATGAAAACGGAGACGCTAGAAGATACTTCGAAAAATAAAGATATGACAAATCAAACGATGGGTTATCTTATTATGTTTATGCTGTTTTCAGCAGTGAACTTATCAGGATTTATTTTAAAAGAAAAAGAGAATAGAACGTATTTTAGATTATTATCAACACCAATTGACGGAAAGAAATTTATATTGTCCAATGTGGCAGTAAATATGATGATATTAACATTGCAAATTGTCATTGCAGTACTATTTCTGACGAATGTTTTTCATACAAATATTAATATGCCTTTCATAGTAATGATTGGTGTGCTTATGATATTCGCTTTAATTGCAATTGGTTTATCATTAGTCATTGTGTCTTTTTCAAAAAGTTCAGCTGCTTCAAATGCAATGCAAAATTTAGTGATAGTACCAACATGTTTGCTTGCTGGATGTTATTTCCCGTACGACATTATGCCAAATGCAGTACAAAAAGTAGCTAATTTTCTTCCGCAGCGTTGGTTATTAGATACGATAGCAAAATTACAACAAGGAATTCCATTCTCTGAGTTGTATTTAAACATATTAATTTTATTCGCTTTTGCGATTGCGTTCTTCTTAATTGCCATTTATAAATTTGGAAGAAATAATGATGCGAGAAACTTTGTTTAATACAAAAAGGGTGTGACGTAAAGTCACATCCTTTTTTGTATAAAGCATGAAATCTAAATTTGAATGACAAAATAGAAAGGAGGAAAGAAAACGAGCGGAAGGAAATTAAAATGATTAAAAAAATATTGCGAGTTACTTCTATTATTATTGCTATTTTCGTTTTTATTTTAATTTGGATGCATATTGACGTTACCTTAGGAAGGAAAATGGAAGCTGGCAAAAATATGCCGACAGAGTATGCCCCTCACTATAGTGATTTTCAATTATATGTAGAAGGGAAGTCGTTTTATAAACAGTTATTTGCTGATATAAGAGAAGCGAAGCAATCTATTTATACATATTTTTTTATTTTGTCGGATGATAAAAGTAGCCATACTTTTTTAAATTTATTAAAAGAGAAGGCACAAGAAGGAGTAAACGTCTATTTATCAGTTGATCGCATTAATGATTTATCATTTGAAAGAAAGATGATAAATGAATTGCGGGAAAGTGGTGTGCATTTTACGTATAGTAGAAAACCTGAATTGCCATTCGGGTTTTATTCACTTCACCATCGTAATCATCGCCGTATTACGACAATTGATGGGGAGATTGGTTATACAGGTGGTTTTAATATAGGAGATGAGTATTTAGGTAAAGATAAGCATTTTGGATATTGGCGTGACTATCATGTGCGGCTTAAAGGAGAAGGAGCAAAAGATTTAGAGGAACAATTTGCTTTAGATTGGAAACGAGATACGAAAGAGGATATAAAGAGGAGCACAAATAAGGCTAGCAAAGGGAATACATTGCATACTATGGTCAGTTACAATGGGCATTACGTTGCTGAAAAATATATAGAGCTAATAAAACAAGCTCAGCACTCAATTGTAATTGCAACGCCGTATTTTATAGCGAAAAATAAAGAATCAATGAATGCTTTAATTGCAGCACAAAAGCGTGGTGTTACAGTGAAAATACTTTGGTCATATAAACCAGATTTACCTCTTATAAAAGAAGCGGCGTATCCATACATACGTCAAGCTATTAATAATGGGATTACTGTATATGGGTATAAAAAAGGAATGTTCCATGGAAAATTAATGCTTATTGATAATGAATTAACCGTTATTGGCACAACAAACTTTACTTCGCGTAGCTTCAATATAAATGATGAAATGAACTTGTATATTCATGGTGGTTCAATTGTAGGACAAGTTAATGATGCGTTAACGGAGGATTTTCATGATTCAAAAGAAATGACGAAAGAATTTTTTGAGAAGTTATCATTTTGGGAGCGTTGTAAGGAGAAATTTGCGGGATGGATTGATTTTTATTTGTGATGATAAAGGAAGAAAGGGTGTCTAGAAAAGACGCCCTTTTTTGATGGGAAATAATTATTTTTCATGCACAAGCAATGAAGCATCATCATTAATCAACGTCCCCACATGTTCACCTAAGCAAATTCTTTTCATTACTCCAGGCTCATCAAAGTTAAAGACGTGTGCTGGTAAATTATAATCACGGGCAAGTAGTAAAGCGGCTTGATCCATTACTTGTATGTTTTGCCTAACTATATCGTTATAGTTTAGTTTTTTGTACATTTTTGCTGCTTTATTATGTTTTGGATCACTAGTAAAGACGCCATCTACTCCTTGTTTTGCGACTAATATTGCGTCGCTATTCATTTCAATAGCTCTTTGTACGCTTGGATAATCTGTCGTCACGAACGGTTGCCCGTTTCCGCCTCCAAAGATAACGATATACCCGTTATCTAAATGGTGGACTGCACGTAGGCGAATGTATGGTTCAGCTACAGCATTAAACGGGATGGAAGTCATAACGCGCACTTCTTTATTTGTTTTACTTGTTAAAACGCCGCGTAGCATTAAGCTGTTAATGATTGTACCTAACGTCCCGATATTGTCAGCTTCTACACGATCGATTCCCCATTCTTCAGCTAGATGACCTCTAAAAATGTTACCGCCACCGATGACGATGGATACTTCGATACCTAAATCAACAATGGATAAAATTTCGTTTGCGATATGTTCTAATCGTTTGGAGTTAAAGCTATTTCCAGTTTGATCGGCAAGTGCACCGCCGCTTAATTTAATTAAGACACGTTTATATGGTCTCATAACAATTCCCCCTATATAGATTGAAATAAAAAAGGAACAAAGGCGAATGCCTTTGTTCCTTTTTAAGAAAATGAAAAAGAAAAGAAGAAGATAGAACGAATTTTTGCACAGAATTTTTCATATCATCCACTCCTTTTCATTTTGAGTTGTTTTAAGTATATATCTTTTTGATTATACGAAATAATCTGATTACTTATCAAGTTTATTTTATCGTTTTTTAACAAAATGGTGTCAATGAAAAAAAGAAGAAAAATATTTGAATTTTTTGTGACGAACTTGTAGGTTTTTGTATGATTTTGTAGGTTCGCTTATAAGATGTGTGAGTAGCTTTTATAAATTCAAATTGAAAGCGTTCGCATGAAGGGGATGAACATAAATGAAAAAATTCGGATTGGCAACACAAATTTTTGTCGCGCTTGTTTTAGGGATTGTAGTAGGGGCAGTCTTTTATGGCAATAAAACGGCGATTTCTTATATTACACCAATTGGGGATATATTTATTCACTTAATTAAAATGATTGTAGTACCGATTGTTATTTCAGCATTAATTGTTGCGGTAGCTGGTGTAGGCGATATGAAGAAGCTTGGGAAACTGGGCGGGAAGACCATTCTTTATTTCGAAATTATTACGACGATTGCTATTTTAATGGGATTACTTGCGGCAAATATATTCCAGCCGGGTACTGGCGTTGATATGAATAACTTACAGCAAAGTGATATTTCTTCTTATAAACAAACAGCAGATGCTACAGAGAAGCAAGGATTCGCTGAGACGATTGTTCATATCGTACCGAAAAACGTATTTGAATCGATTGCACAAGGTGACTTATTACCGATTATTTTCTTCTCAGTATTATTCGGTTTAGGAGTCGCAGCAATTGGGGAAAAAGGAAAGCCTGTTTTTAACTTCTTTGAAGGTGTACTCGAAGCGATGTTTTGGGTTACAAATCAAGTTATGAAATTTGCACCATTTGGTGTATTCGCATTAATTGCGGTTACGGTTGCAAAATTTGGTGTAGCAACACTACTTCCTTTAGGAAAACTAGTGCTAGCTGTATACGTAACTGTTATACTATTCGTTGTGATTGTATTAGGTATTAATGCAAGAATGGTTGGCGTAAACATTTTTACATTAATGAAAATTTTAAAAGAAGAACTTATTCTTTCATTTACGACAGCAAGTTCAGAAGCTGTTTTACCTAATATAATGAGAAAGATGGAAGAGTTCGGTTGTCCAAAGGCAGTTGCCTCTTTCGTAATTCCGACAGGTTATACATTTAACTTGACTGGATCGGCTATTTATCAAGCGTTAGCGGCATTATTTGTTGCACAAATGTACGGTGTGCACATGTCACTGACAGAGCAAATAACGTTATTATTCGTTCTCATGTTAACATCCAAAGGTATGGCGGGAGTTCCAGGTGCATCGTTCGTTGTTGTATTAGCAACGTTAGGTTCAATGGGGTTACCACTAGAAGGTATCGCGTTAATTGCGGGAATTGACCGCATTTTAGATATGATTCGCTCATCTGTCAATGTATTAGGAAATGCATTAGCGGCCATTGTTATGTCGAAGTGGGAAGGCGAATTCGATAATGAGAAAGCAAAACAATATGTAGAAACAGTCAAAGAAACAAAAGCAGCATAAGAAATCGTTAAGGAGTGAATAATCATGGCAACATTAACTGAAGTTAAAAATGGTGTTCGAATTGAAAAAGACTTTTTAGGTGAAAAAGAAGTACCAAACTATGCATACTACGGCGTACAAACAATGCGTGCAGTTGAAAACTTCCCAATTACAGGATACAAAATCCATGAAGGTTTAATTAGAGCGTTCGCAGTTGTAAAAAAAGCTGCAGCGCTTGCCAATACAGATGTAGGAAGATTGGAATTGAACAAGGGCGGCGCGATCGCAGAAGCTGCTCAAGAAATTCTCGATGGAAAATGGCATGATCATTTTATCGTAGATCCAATCCAAGGCGGAGCAGGTACTTCAATGAACATGAATGCAAATGAAGTCATTGCCAATCGTGCTCTTGAATTATTAGGAATGGAAAAGGGAGACTATCATTATATTAGTCCAAATAGTCATGTAAACATGGCGCAATCAACAAACGATGCATTCCCAACGGCGATTCATATCGCAACATTAAACGCATTAGAAGGTTTATTACAAACGATGGGTTATATGCACGATGTATTTGAATTAAAAGCAGAACAGTTCGATCATGTTATTAAAATGGGTCGTACGCATTTGCAAGACGCTGTTCCAATTCGTCTTGGACAAGAATTTAAAGCGTACTCTCGCGTACTTGAACGTGATATGAAACGAATTCAGCAGTCACGTCAACACTTATATGAAGTGAATATGGGAGCAACTGCAGTTGGTACAGGCTTAAATGCAGATCCAGAATATATTCAAGCTGTTGTAAAACATTTAGCTGCAATTAGTGAACTACCACTAGTTGGTGCAGAAGATTTAGTAGATGCAACGCAAAATACGGATGCATACACAGAAGTATCAGCAGCACTGAAAGTATGTATGATGAATATGTCTAAAATTGCGAATGACCTTCGCTTAATGGCATCAGGTCCACGTGTTGGTTTAGCAGAAATTATGTTACCTGCTCGTCAACCAGGTTCATCTATTATGCCAGGGAAAGTAAACCCTGTTATGCCAGAGGTAATTAATCAAATTGCGTTCCAAGTAATTGGTAATGACCATACAATATGTCTTGCTTCAGAAGCAGGTCAATTAGAATTAAACGTGATGGAACCAGTACTTGTTTTCAACTTACTACAATCAATTAGCATTATGAATAACGGTTTCCGTGCCTTTACAGATAATTGCTTAAAAGGAATTGAAGCGAATGAAGATCGCTTAAAAGAGTATGTTGAGAAGAGTGTAGGAATTATTACAGCCGTGAACCCTCATATCGGTTATGAAGCAGCAGCTCGCGTTGCGAAAGAAGCAATCGCGACAGGGCAATCCGTTCGAGAACTTTGTGTGAAAAATGGTGTACTGTCACAAGAAGACTTAGAGTTAATTCTAGATCCATTCGAAATGACGCACCCAGGGATTGCAGGAGCAACTCTTTTAAAGAAAAACTAAAAGAAGAGGGGGGACAAGCCCCTCTTTTTTGTTTACAATATAGAAATGCTATATATGAATAGAGGTAGGGATGTTATGAGTAAGTTTACAGTAGCTTCTAATGGTTCATTAGAAACAACATTAAGAGGAGTAGAAGTATTATCAACACCACTTTTAAATAAAGGGGTTGCTTTCACGCAAGAAGAAAGAGAAGAATTAGGTTTAAAAGGGTTATTACCGCCAGCAGTTTTAACGTTAGAAGAACAAGCGCGCCGAGCATACGAACAATTTTGTTCTCAGCCGGATGATTTATTAAAGAATGTATACTTAACAGCGTTACATGATCGAAATGAAGTATTATTTTATCGTATTTTAACAGATCATTTACGCGAAATGTTACCAATCGTATATACACCAACTGTCGGTGTAGCGATTCAAAGATATAGTCATGAATATCGTAAACCACGTGGTGTGTATTTATCAATTAACGATCCGTCAGGTATTGAAGAAGCATTCGCCAATATCGGTGCAACAGCAGAAAATATTGATTTAGTCGTTGTTACAGATGGAGAAGGCATACTTGGAATTGGTGACTGGGGCGTTGGTGGTATTAACATCGCAATCGGAAAATTAGCTGTTTATACAGCGGCAGTTGGAATCGATCCTAGCCGCGTATTACCGGTAATTTTAGACGTAGGTACAAATCGTGAAGAATTATTAGACAATCCATTTTATATTGGAAATCGTCACCCTCGTATAACAGGTGAAGCTTACGATGAATTTATTGATACATTTGTACAAGCGGTAAATAAGCAATTCCCGAAAGCACTTTTACATTGGGAAGACTTTAGTTCTCGAAATGCACGAAAAATTTTAGATAAATATCGTCATGATATTTGTACGTTTAATGATGATATTCAAGGAACAGGTGCAGTTTCACTTGCTGCTGTATTATCTGCAGTGAAAGCTTCTGGTGTACCGCTAAGTGAACACCGCGTTGTTGTGTTTGGTGCTGGTACGGCTGGAATCGGTATCGCAGATCAAGTTAGAGATGCGATGGTCCGCGCCGGCTTATCAGAAGAAGAATCATATAAGCGTTTCTGGTGTATAGATCGTAACGGATTAGTTACAGATAATATGGAAGATCTTCTTGATTTCCAAATTCCGTATGCAAGAAAAGAAGCGGAAGTAAGTGAGTGGAAACAAAATGGTGTGATTGGACTTGCTGAAGTTGTGAAACATGTGAAACCGACAATTTTAATTGGTACATCAACTGTTGCAGGCGCATTTAAAGAAGAAATTATTAAAGAAATGGCTTCTCACGTAGAAAGACCAATCATTTTACCGATGTCGAATCCGACGCCACTTGCTGAAGCAAAACCAGCCGATTTAATCGAGTGGACAGAAGGGAGAGCATTAGTTGCAACAGGAAGTCCATTTGAACCAGTTACATATAACGGTGTAACGTATGTGATTGGACAATCAAATAATGCACTTATTTTCCCAGGACTTGGTCTTGGTACAATTGTCGTACGTGCAAGCGTTATGACGGACGGAATGTTCGCAGCAGCAGCTGAAGCAGTTGCAAGTATGGTTGATACAAGTCAGCCAGGAGCACCTATTTTGCCAGAAGTTGAAGAGCTACGTAATATCTCGGAAATGGTAGCAATTGAAGTAGCGAAAGTTGCCGTTGCGGAAGGTGTTGCGAGAGAGAACTTAAGTGATAACGATATCAAGATTGCAGTGAAAGAAGCAATCTGGGAGCCTGAGTATCGCCAAATAAAAGCGGTAGAAAAGGTTAGAATATAGAAATAAAGCCCGTTTATAATATAAGCGGGCTTTCACTTTTATTACTGAAAAAAGAGTATAGGAAGTGGCACCTTTGAATTGGAATCAATTATGGAAGAAAGATATATCTCTTTTAATTATATTAATGGTTGTTGTTCCGATTGCTGGAGAGCTTAATTTTCATCCTTTTAATGATACGTTTCGTGTTAGCTTTGGGACACCGTTATTCTTCTTTTTATTACTATTTTTAAGAAGAATACCAGCAGCTGCTGCGGGTATTCTTGTCGGTATATGTGTAGTCTTATTCCGCGTATGCCTTGACTGGGTCATGCAAGGCTCATTTCATATGACAGAATCATTTTATTTGCGTTATCCTGTGTTCTTTTATTATTTTATTTATGGAAGTCTTTTTTCACTTTGTAGGGTGAATAAGTTTCATCAGAAGCCAATTGTTATTGGGTGCCTTGGAATTTCAATTGAAATTGTTGCAAGTATGTCGGAACTTGCGTTTTATCACATGTTAGTATTAGGTACAACAATAACAATTTCTGAAGTAAATAAACTCATCATTATTGCTATTTTCCGTAGCTTCTTTGCACTTGGCTTTTTAAATATGATGAATTTATATGAAACGAAATTAAAAGAATCACAAGTTCGAAAAGAAAATGAAAAAATGTTCATGCACCTTTCAAATTTATATGTAGAATCTGTTCATTTGAAAAAAACGTTACAAAATGCAGAATTAATTACACAAGAAGCGTATCAATTATATCGGAATTTACAAGTGAATGATGATTCCAGCAGTAAAACAGCATTGAAAATAGCAGGAGAAGTGCACGAAATAAAAAAGGATAATCAAAGGATTTTTGCAGGATTATCTAAACTGTTATTAGATAAAAATGTGGCTGAGTATGTAGAAGGTCATGAGCTTACAGAAATGATTGTAAGAATAAATGAAAAGTATGCTGAAATGTTAGAGAAAGATATACGTTTTTCTAAACATATAGAAGGTGAACACGCTGCATATCACGTGTATACAGTGCTATCAATTTTTAATAACTTAGTTGCGAATGCAGTTGAAGCAATTGAAGATAGAGGTCTCATTCGTATTAAGTTATATAAACGAGAAAAAAATGTAATCTTTGAAGTGATTGACGATGGCCCAGGTATCGCACAAAAGTATAAGAAATTAGTATTTAAGCCCGGGTTTACTTCAAAGTATGATCAAACAGGAACACCGTCCACAGGTATTGGACTTTCTTACATAGATGAAATGGTAACAGAGCTCGGCGGAGAAGTAAGGTTAGAAGACAATGAAAATGGGAACGGGTGTAAGTTTATCGTTTGTTTACCGGAGTGCAGTTTAAAGCGGGAAGGGGAATAGGTTTGTTTTATTATATTGTAGATGATGATGAAGTTTTCCGTTCGATGCTTTCGCAAATTATTGAGGATGGCGATCTTGGGGAAGTAATTGGAGAATCGGAAGATGGAGCGTTTATTGAAGCAGAACAGTTAAATTATAAAAAAGTGGACATTTTATTTATTGATTTACTAATGCCGATGAGAGACGGCATTGAAACAGTTCGTCATATAGCATCTTCATTTACTGGGAAAATTATTATGATTTCCCAAGTTGAATCGAAACAGCTCATTGGTGAGGCATATACACTTGGTGTGGAATATTATATTACAAAACCACTAAACAAAATAGAAGTAGTATCTGTTGTACGAAAAGTGATAGAACGTATTCGTTTGGAACGTTCTATATATGACATTCAAAAATCATTGAATAATGTGTTTCAGTGGGAAAAGCCGCAAATGCGTAGTGAAACAGTGCAAGAAGGGAAAAAGATATCAGATTCAGGACGCTTCTTACTATCAGAACTCGGTATTGCGGGAGAGAATGGAAGTAAAGATTTGCTTAGTATGCTGGAATATTTATATGGACAAGAAAAGGCGCAAACATTTGAGTTTGGATTTCCTGCTTTAAAAGATATCTTTCACAAAATAACAGTAAAAAAATTAGGGGAACTAGCTTCAGAAGCAGATATAGAGAAGGAGAAAAAAGCATCTGAACAACGTGTGAGAAGAGCAATTTATCAATCATTAAACCATTTAGCTTCTCTTGGACTAACAGACTTTTCAAATCCGAAATTTGAAAGTTATGCTCCGAAGTTTTTTGATTTCACTGTGGTTAGAAAACGGATGACAGAAATGACAAAGGATGGGGTAGCGACTTCTGGCCATATACGAATTAATACGAAAAAATTTATTCAAGTGTTGTATTTTGAGGCGAAACGACTGATGGAGATAGAGTGAAAAGGTGCTTATAAATAAGCATCTTTTTTTGTTAAATCAACATTTTATATTTTCTCGTGAAGCATGTAAAATGTTAAGTAAGAGAAAATGGTTTTACATTAAGGAAGTGTCAAAACAATGAGTTTTACATTAAATAAATCGATTATTAAAGAAGTATGTGGAGAAACCTCATATAAAAGAGGCGAAGCTTATTATAAATCAAATAAAGTAATCGTGAATTACTATGATGAAACGAAAGAAATTTGTGAGGCGACGGTAAAAGGGAACGAGGATTTTCATGTTACGGTAGAAAAAGCTAAGAAAGGTGATGTTGTTGCGAGATGTAGTTGTCCTTCGTTAGCGTCTTTCCAAACGTACTGTCAACATGTAGCAGCTGTATTGATACAAATAAATTATAACCAGCAAACGGGTGGAATGGGCTCTATTAGTAGCAGAAATGATCAATTAACAAACGGGATGTTTCAGTTGTTTGCAGATAAACCACTGAGGCCAAAAAGTAAACAACATCGGTTTGATACACGTGAAATATTAGATGTTGCGTTTATATGTTCACCGGTAGCGACGAAAAGCGGTGGGGCTCTTCTTGGAATTCAGTTAAAACTTGCCAAAACATATTTTATAAATCATATTAGAGAATTTCTTTCTAAAGTGGAGAAGAGAGAGACTTTTCATTGTTCCAATGAATTTACATATACGCCAGATGTACACAGTTTTAAACAAGAAACAGACGCGATTATACAACAACTTATTAAAATATATCATAACGAAAAAATGTATGAAGATGCACTAGAAGTACATGCGAAACAAGATGAAAGCATGATATTTATACCGCCAGCTTCGTGGAATGATATGCTCTCTGCACTTTCTAGAGCCGAGTATGTACAGCTGAAACAAAATGAGCAACTGTTTCAGGGATTACACATTTCAAAAGGGTTATTGCCATTACATTTTGAGTTTACGAAAGGGAATAATGGCGGGTTTACCCTTCATATAGACGGTCTAAATCGTGTTCGAGTTATGGAGATGTATAACAACGCTCTTTACGATGGGAAATTATATCATTTACCCATGGAAGATTGTATGCGACTTATTGAATTGCAAAAGATGATGAGTCGCTCAAATAGCAATCAATTTTATATTCCTGAAAATAAGATGGAACATTTCGTAGCGAAAGTTGTGCCTGGATTAATGAAACTTGGAACAGTGCGCATTGATGAAGTCATATCCGATCGTGTTGAAACGCCATCGTTAAAAGCAAAGCTATATTTAGATCGTGTGAAAAATCGTTTGCTAGCAGGTCTTGAATTTCATTATGGAAACATCGTGATTAATCCGCTAGAAGAAGACGGGCAACCTTCTGTTTTTAATCGTGATGAGAAAAAGGAAAAAGAAATTTTAGACATTATGAGTGAAAGTGCCTTTGCGAAAACAGAAGGCGGTTACTTTATGCATAATGAAGAAGCTGAGTATAACTTTTTATATCACATCGTTCCAACGTTAAAAGGTTTAGTTGATATTTACGCGACAACAGCAATCAAATTACGAATTCATAAAGGGGATACAGCGCCACTTATTAGAGTGAGAAGGAAAGAAAGAATTGATTGGTTGTCATTTCGTTTTGATATAAAAGGAATACCGGAAGCTGAAATTAAAGGTGTATTAGCGGCTCTTGAGGAGAAACGTAAATATTACCGATTAGCGAATGGTTCTCTATTATCACTAGAGAGCAAAGAGTTTAATGAAATTAATCAGTTTGTAAAAGAATCAGGTATTCGAAAAGAATTTTTACATGGGGAAGAAGTGAATGTTCCGCTTATTCGGAGTGTAAAATGGATGAACGGACTTCATGAAGGTAATGTTTTAAGTTTAGATGAGTCTGTTCAAGATTTAGTTGAAAGCATTCAAAACCCGAAAAAATTAAAATTTACAGTGCCACAAACTTTACATGCTGTAATGAGAGAGTATCAAGTATATGGATTTGAGTGGATGAAGACACTTGCCTATTACCGTTTTGGCGGTATTTTAGCAGACGATATGGGACTTGGAAAAACGCTGCAAAGTATTGCTTATATAGATTCTGTTTTGCCTGAAATTCGAGAGAAGAAGCTGCCTATATTAGTCGTTTCACCGTCCTCGCTTATTTATAATTGGTTTAGTGAATTGAAAAAATTCGCTCCACATATTAGAGCAGTTATTGCAGATGGAAATCAGACAGAACGGCGAAAAATTTTAAAAGATGTAGCAGAATTTGATGTCGTAATTACGTCATATCCATTACTAAGAAGAGATATAAGGTCGTATGCGAGGCCGTTTCATACGCTATTTCTTGATGAAGCACAGGCGTTTAAAAATCCGACAACGCAAACTGCAAGAGCAGTGAAAACAATTCAAGCTGAATATCGTTTCGGACTAACAGGAACGCCTGTAGAAAATTCATTAGAAGAGCTATGGTCTATTTTCCACGTTGTATTTCCAGAATTATTACCAGGAAGAAAAGAGTTCGGTGATTTAAGGCGTGAAGATATAGCGAAGCGCGTAAAACCTTTCGTATTAAGACGATTAAAAGAAGATGTATTACAGGAGCTGCCAGATAAAATAGAGCACTTACAGTCATCGGAGTTATTACCAGACCAAAAGAGACTATATGCTGCTTATTTAGCGAAATTAAGAGAAGAAACGTTAAAACATTTAGACAAAGACACGTTACGTAAAAATAAAATTAGAATTTTAGCTGGCTTAACGAGATTGAGACAAATTTGCTGTCATCCCGCTTTATTCGTTGATGATTATAAAGGGAGTTCAGCTAAATTTGAGCAACTGTTAGACATACTAGAGGAATGTAGAAGTACTGGTAAGAGAATTTTAATCTTTTCTCAATTTACAAAGATGCTGTCCATTATTGGTCGTGAATTAAATCGTCAAGCGATTCCATACTTTTATTTAGACGGAAATACACCTTCGCAAGAACGTGTAGAGCTATGTAATCGATTTAACGAAGGGGAAGGGGACCTATTTCTCATTTCTTTAAAAGCTGGTGGTACGGGGCTTAACTTAACGGGTGCCGATACGGTTATATTATACGATTTATGGTGGAATCCAGCTGTTGAACAACAAGCAGCAGATCGGGCATATCGGATGGGACAGAAAAATACGGTACAAGTTATTAAGTTAGTGGCTCACGGAACAATCGAGGAAAAAATGCATGAACTGCAAGAGAGTAAGAAAAATTTAATTGCTGAAGTGATTGAGCCGGGAGAAGAGAAATTATCATCCATCACGGAAGAAGAAATTCGAGATATTTTAATGATCTAATAAAGAAAGCTATGCCTTCAAATATATGAGGGCATAGCTTTTTCGTTGTAATAATTATATTTTGTTTTGTACAAAGTAAAGAAACTAAATGTTATTTCTTTGTACCTTTACTTTTGTATGGCTTTGCAGCTTTCTTCTTTTTTGCACTTGATTGCCAACGGTTCCACCCTTTACTTCCTGTACCTTGTCCTACACCTTTTTTCGGTTTTGCTTTCGTTTTACTCATATAATCACTCCGTTATATAAAAATCTAATTTGATAATAGTCAATGATTTAGAAAATACTCTTTATAAATGACTATGTTTGCTTTAAGGAAAACAAACTGCTTGAATGCTATAGTATATCATGAATTTGCAAGTAAACTGAAAGGAATTACAAAGAAAATGAAAATAATACGAAATACTGCGGATTCTATATTTCGAACGATTACATTAATCGTTGTATATACGTTAGTTTCAGTTAGTGAGACGTTTTTTAGAATACCTAGGCAAAAGAAGTAAAGAAGGTATATTGGAAACAATCAATAAAGCCGTAAAATAAAGAATTGAAAAATATTTTAAAACTTTTTGTTGACTTTCTTTATTTTTTGTATAGAATAATCATTAATAAAATGTTTCAGAGATGTGACAACAAAACGACTATGAAAGGACGAGTAGTAGTAGGACGTAGTCTAAGCGAGTCAGGGATGGTGTGAGCCTGATACGAAGCCTATTATGAAGAACCTCCTGGAGTTGCTAACCGAAATCCTTGATAGGAAAGTAGACTTAGCCGGGAACTTCGCCGTTACAAGAAGAACAGTATCGAGATATTTCATCTCCGTATTGTATAAGTGAGCAACCTCTGTTGCTAATTTGGGTGGTACCGCGGAACCAAAGCCTTTCGTCCCAGTTTTTTGGGAAAGAAGGGCTTTTTTTGTTGGCTTCTTTTCACAACATCCAAACATTTTAGGAGGAAACCACCATGTATCAATCATTAATGACAGTAAGAGAGACTCAAATCGCAATTAAGGAAGTTAAAACATTTTTCGAGGATCAATTAGCAAAACGACTTGAATTATTCCGTGTATCTGCACCATTATTCGTAACGAAAAAATCAGGATTAAACGATCACCTAAACGGTGTAGAACGTCCAATTGAATTTGATATGTTACACTCAGGAGAAGAATTAGAAATTGTGCACTCACTAGCGAAGTGGAAACGATTTGCACTCCATGAATATGGATATGAAGCTGGTGAAGGTTTATATACAAACATGAACGCGATCCGTCGTGATGAAGAACTTGATGCAACACATTCTATTTACGTTGACCAATGGGATTGGGAAAAAATCGTTCAAAAAGAATGGCGTACTGTAGATTATTTACAAAAAACAGTACTAACAATTTATGGAATATTCAAAGATTTAGAAGACCACTTATTTGAAAAGTATCCGTTCCTTGGGAAGTATTTACCAGAAGAAATTGTATTCGTTACTTCTCAAGAACTAGAAGATAAATATCCAGAATTAACACCGAAAGATCGTGAACATGCAATTGCAAAAGAACACGGTGCAGTCTTCATTATCGGAATTGGTGATGCACTTCGTTCAGGTGAAAAGCATGATGGACGCGCAGCTGATTATGATGATTGGAAATTAAACGGTGATATTTTATTCTGGCACCCAGTACTACAATCTTCATTTGAATTATCATCAATGGGAATTCGTGTTGATAGTAAATCACTTGATGAGCAGTTAACGAAAACAGGTGAAGACTATAAACGTGAGTATGATTTCCATAAAGGTATTTTAGAAGACATACTACCATTAACAATTGGCGGTGGTATCGGACAATCGAGAATGTGCATGTACTTCTTACGTAAAGCACATATTGGTGAAGTTCAATCTTCTGTATGGCCTGACGATTTACGTGAAGCTTGCAAGAAAGAAAACATTCATCTATTTTAATAGAAGAGAGAGAATAGCTTAAATATAGGGCTATTCTCTCTTTTTTTACTTTGTAAACGAATGGTTTACAGTGAATTTTACTAATGGTTTCTTTCTTTTATATCTCTTTTTATGTAATAATTTGTTAAAGGAGGGGGATGTTATGAGCTTAGGAGAGCAGTTAAAAAAATTACGAGAGTCAAAGGGGTTTTCACAAGAGGATGTTGCTAAAAAGATTGGTGTAACGAGGCAAGCGGTATATAAAGTGAAACTTTAATCAGTGGGCGATTTATCCTACTGATTATTAGTTGAACCAATCGGGCTTTTATAGGCGGTTAATCGCATCTGGCTGCCTTGATTATGCTTAAAAGCTTTGATGAGATTTACTGCCTGTTAAAGCGGGGTAAATGGGAAAATGATAAAAGTTGTCCTGATATTGATAATTTAATTTTACTAAGCGAAATGTACAATGTTACGCTCGATGAGTTAATAAAAGGGAATCAAAACATTAAAGAAAAAATACATATTGATGAAGAAGATGAGGATTTTGAGAAAGAGAACGAGTTTGGTTTTTATATTGGATTTGGTTTACTAATTATGAGTGCGTTCATTGATTATGAAAAAATACAGGTGGTTGTATTAGTAATTGCACTATTCATGATGGTTTTTTATTCGGATGTGAAGAAAGTTATTTTGAATGAGTTCAGATCGTTTTTTAAAAGAAAAGATATATATGAGAAGAAGTGAGAAGAGTAAGTTATATTTCCTAGGAAAGAGTATAACAAGAAAATAAATTGTTTTATAATAATTTTAGGATGTTAATAGTATGTTAAAAAGCTCAAACAAGTATAACCCCGCTCTAAAGCTAGGACGGGGTTCAAAATCTAAGTTTTATTAAGTGTAAAGTTCTTTCAAATATTTTTACTTCAGTAAAGGCTTCTAATAAAACATTAATTATTTATTACCGAGTTCTTCCGCTAAACCGATTAAAATGCCTTCAGTTCCACGAATGTAGCAAAGACGGTAAGAGTTCTCGTATTGAACTACTTCGCCAACGAGCTGAGCACCATGTTTAGTAGTAAGCCTAGATACCATTTCGTCAATGTCTTCAACGGTGAACATGACGCGCAAATAACCGAGGGCGTTGACAGGAGCTGTCCGGTGATCTGCTATAGCGGGCGGGGTAAGAAATCGCGAAAGTTCAATTCGGCTATGGCCATCTGGAGTTACCATCATAGCAATCTCTACGCACTGCGAACCGAGTCCAGTTACGCGACCAGCCCATTCACCCTCTACAGTGGCACGCCCTTCGAGTTTTAACCCAATCTCCTCGAAGAAAGAGATTGCATGATCAAGGGATTCTACAACGATGCTAACATTGTCCATTCTGAGTAATTTATTTTTTGACATTGTCTTTATCTCCTTATATGTAAAAGTGTATTATCTAATCATCTTCTTAATTATACTATTAAAAAGTTACAAATTCCTTTCAAACAAAAAACAGCTTGTCACAGTATAGGAAAATGTGACAAGCTGTTTTTAAGTATGTCATATAGTATCTTGTTAACAAACAATACCGCGATTTCCCCGAAAAATGTTTCTACGCTGTATGCTCTTAAAGGGCCCGATCGTTGTATAGAATGAAGTGTATTATTTAAATGATAAATACATTTCTTATTACTCTATATGCAAATAGCTTTCTGTTTATATAGGAAGGAAGTAGATTCATATAATTTGTTTTAAGTTTTACTAGTAGAAATTAGCTCATCTGCACTAAAGGCTCAATTTTCGCCATAAATGATTGATGCAGCGCCTCGACACCTGTTACTAAATGAAGGCGGTCAATAACGACAGACACTTTAATTTCTGATGTACTTACCATTTTAATATGAATATCTTCTTCTTTTAAAGTAGTGAACATATTCGCAGCAACACCTGGATTAGAGACCATACCAGATCCTACAATTGATACTTTTGCTAAATGATTTTCATATTCTACTGATTCATAGTGAAGTGCCTCTTGATTTTGTTCCAATACCCCTAATGTTTCTTTTAAATCATTAGAATGGATGGAGAAGGAGAGATGAACAGTTCCTTCATTTGTAATACTTTGAATGATGATATCTACATTAATATGTGCCGCTGCTAATGTAGAGAAAACTGTTGAAAGCGAGCCTTGTTCCAATCCTTTCACTGTGATGCGTGTAATATTATCTTCAAATGCAATACCTTTAACGATTGATTGTTGTTCCATGTTACATTCTCCTTTTACAATTGTTCCATTTTCTTGTTCCATACTTGAGCGAACTTCTAAAATGACATTATGATTTTTAGCAAACTCAACAGCACGCGGGTGTAATACACCAGCACCGAGGTTTGCAAGTTCTAACATTTCGTCATAAGAAATTTCATCTAATTTATAAGCATCTTTTACAACTCGTGGATCCGTCGTATATACGCCTGTCACATCTGTGTAAATATCACATTTTTTAGCTTTCAGTGCAGCAGCTAATGCAACCGCAGTTGTATCAGAACCACCTCGTCCAAGCGTTGTAATTTCAAGATCTTCACTGACTCCTTGGAAACCAGCTACAATAACAATGGTACCTTTAGTAAGATAAGACTGAATTCGATCCGTATGAATGTCAGTAATCCGTGCACTACTATGTACAGATTCTGTCGTAATACCAGCTTGCCATCCTGTTAATGAAATTGCGTTATAACCTTTTGCTTGTAATGCCATCGTTAATAATGAAATAGTCACTTGCTCTCCTGTTGATAGAAGCATATCCATTTCACGTTTACTCGGATTTTCTGTAATCGCGTTAGCGAGTGCTACAAGTTCGTCTGTACTTTTCCCCATTGCTGAAACGACAGAGACGATACTATGTCCTCTTTCATATTCTTCAATAATTAAATTTGCTACATGTTGAATGCGCTCAACGCTTCCGACAGAAGTGCCACCAAATTTTTGTACAATCGTTTCCATTACGAATTCCTTCTTTCATCCATTTTTAAGAATAGATTAGGACATATATAAATCCCAATATTCCTGTAGTTACCAGAGAAAAACAAAAAACACCATCTCAAATAAGTGAGGATGGTGCTGTTACAGGAAAAGGGAAACAGAAAACGGAGCTAATAAAAAAACCGCCAAAAAAGGAATACCATAAAAATGATATCTCTTTTTTGTAGATAGCTCTTCATACGTACACGTCTGTACATATGACAGTTCTGTTTCTATTCGAAAACAGCCCCAATCGATACATACAGAGAAATATATCGATTTCGGCAATACTTCCTTTCATCTAATTTCATAGACATCTCTGTGTCTCCATTAGAATACTCATAAGTATCGCAACCTCTATCTCACGTTTTAGGCGAGAGTGTTTGATTTATGAAGTTGTTGGTAACATTTGTTTTATAATAATTTAAATTTTTCGAGGAATCAAGTGTTTTATATATATTTTAAAAATTCTATCTTTTTACGAGGGAGTTTGTGAAAAATGTAGCAAAATAAATTTATTACATGTACATTAAAATTATAGTTCATTGGAGGTGGAAGAATGAAAGGGAAAAAGCCTATTTATGTTTCAGCAGAAATGAACACAACAATGGAAAAATTATGGGAATACACGCAAGAACCACATATACATACAGAATGGGATGCCCGCTTTACTGAAATTTCGTATGTAGAGAAAAAAGAAGGAGAACCACAGAAATTTTTATATAAAACAAAAATCGGATTTGGACTTGAAATAGCTGGAGAAGGTGAATCGATAGGTGAGATAAGAAAAGAAACGGGAGAACGTATTTCTTCTTTAAAATTTTGGACAGAAAATCAATTATCACTTATTCAAATAGGGCGTGGTTATTGGAAGTATACACCCCGTAAAGAACACATTCATTTTGAGACGCAATATGATTATGATACGAGGTTTGGTCGTATAGGGAATGTAATAGATTTCTATATGTTTCGGCCGTTATTAGGCTGGGCGACTGCTTGGAGTTTTGATGCTTTAAAATTATGGTTAGAAAAGGGGCTTCATCCTAGGTTGCTAATTAGAAGAACAATGACATATTGGCTCGTATGTTTTTTATTTGCATTTGTATGGATGTATCAAGGGATCTTCCCAAAAATAATTTTCAGTCATCCAGAAGAGATGAAGATGCTTTCTGCGATTATTGATTCAACTGGAAATAGTATTGCAATTCTTAAAGTAATAGGGATGTTAGAAATTATTTTTGGTATCATATGGCTATTTCCAGTTCCAAAACAAAAATTATTTATACTACATATTTTTATGTTAATAGCTTTAACGATAGTGGCAGGATTTACGAATATCGTAAGCTTTACAGAGCCGTTTAATCCAATCACATTAAACGTTTTACTAATGGGGGTATCGATTGTCGGTTATATAAATAGTTTTGATTTACCAAGTGCAAAAAATTGTAAGAGGAAGAGAAAGGGATAATGTATGGCTAATATGTATGAAAGACTATTAGGGGATGCTTATAAAAAACTTCATCCAAAATTACAGAAACGCTATGAGATTACAGAAGAAAATAGCTTTACTGGAGAAGGAAAGATGGATGAAATTTACGGAGGTTCTTTTTTCGTAAAATTGATATTAAAAATTGCATCGAAGTTTCGAATGTTTTTCCCTGAGCGTGGGAAGAAAGTGCCATTTACAATACATAATACCGCTGAGCGAGATGAACATGGACATGAACTTGTGCGGTGGAATCGTACTTTTTACTTTCGTAATAAGAAAAGATATTTTAATGCGGTAATGAAATTCGATGAAAATGAAATTGTAGATTATTTTGGTGAACCACACATACTTGTTTCTACACTGAATTTTCATATTGATGAGATGGGGGCGATGCATATTTCTTCAAAGAAACAATGGTTTTACATGTTTAGAAGAAAAATCCCGTTACCTAGATTCTTATACGGAGAGGCCAACATTGTAGAAAGTTATGATGAAACAAAACAGTGCTTTCGAATTCATGTACAAGTATGCAATCCGTTAATTGGTTCATTATTTTCATATAGGGGAACATTTGTGGAGAGGAAATAAATGATATGAAAAATATAATAGTTGGGCTTGCTTGTTATATTATTTTTCTAATATGTGAGTGGTCAAATGTAAACCCAGTTGAAGCAATTATTTTATTATCTATTTTGTTATGTATACCGATGTCTTTTTGTATTATTGATAAAAGAGCACGAAATGGATTGTATGTATTATTTTATAAATCCGTATCGTTTTTATATCCGATAGCAGCGATTTGTGCAATGTTAGCTTTCGTAACAAATCAATATATCTTTGCGATAATTTGGTTTGTATATACGGGGATCGTTGCGTTATTTGGTATAAATAGATTACTAGAAAGAGGATGGACACCGTTAGAAGAGACAGCTATCGATAGTGCGTTTATTTATTTGTTTTTAGGTGGTTTTTGGTTTTTTGCTTCTGTAGCAAAGATTTCGATTATGCAGTTTACTTCTGACATTGTTTTACTCACAGCTGCACACTTTCATTATTCGGCGTTTCTATTGCCATTATCAGCTGGTTTAATAGGGCGGAAGAGAGAAAAGAGCAGTAAAGTATATGATGCAATTATGTTTATTATAGTCATTTCACCGATGACAGTTGCGATTGGAATTACGTACTCAAGGGTATTTGAATTTTTTGCAGTGTTCCTATATTTATGTGCGATTTATGGGTATGGAATTTATGTTTGGCGGGCGAAATTTAATGCTATCAGCGCAAAAATCCTCTTAATCATATCGTCTAGTACGCTCATGGTAACAATTATGTTTTCACTTATATATTCGTATGGGAATTTGAAACATGTAATGACGATTACAATTGCTCAAATGGTTTGGATTCACGGTGTTGTTAATGGAATTGGAGTAGCGTTGCCGGCATTTGTCGGCTGGATGATTGAAAAGAGTGTTCCGAACTATAAATATTACGGGAAACCAATGAGCAGATTAAGAGGAGAGGCGACAGTTGGTGAAGCATTTTTACATAACAGAAATGTAATAGATAGCAAGGAATACAAAGGTTTAGTTGATAAAATGAATGATTTCCATAGTGGGATATTTGATAGGGCCAAGATTCCTGTAAGTATTATTCGTTTTTATGAAAATACAACAGAGTATGAATTACAATCGCATATTAAATGGACTCGCTGGTTCCGCCCGTTTGCATTTTGCTATGAGAAAATGAGTAAGCGTGTAGGACAAATACATTTAGGAATGGACGGCAAGTGGGAAACGATGCACGGCTCTATCATAGGGATAATGGATGAGAAGGATGGAAGGGAGAATGTAAGAGCTTGGTTAAGGAAAAATGAAGCAGGAGCATCTATTTTTGTAGCTCTTTACTCAAAACATACGTATAAGAATGAGACATATATGAATATCGCATTGCCTCTACCATATTCGAATATGACGGGGGTTTTAAAATTACGTAATGATAATAATAATTTAATTATTACTAGTAAGCTGAGAAGAAATGGTAAGGGAGATGAGGGGATCTATATACATACTCGTTTCTTTACAATCCGTTTACCGTTAGCTGAGACGTTTATTATTAAAGAGGGCACCAATCAAATGTTAGAAGCTAACCATAAAATGTGGATATTTGGAGTTAAGTTTTTAGAAATTGATTATGAGATTAAGAAAATAGAGGAGAAGTAAAAAAAGCTTGGAGAGATTCCAAGCTTTTTTTACGTATGGGTAATTGTCATAGCGACTTGTTTATCTAAGTCTTTGTCCCAAACACGTTGAATTTCAAACGTACCTTTTTCAAAAAATAATGGAAATCTTTCTTTAAACCAATCTTGCATAGGAAGATTTAGTGCTGTAGCGATTGGTACCCATAATAATTTACCTTCAGGAGGATTCGAAAGGAGTTCACCTTCAAATGAATCTGTCCAATAGTTAAATACCATATATCGAACATTTTCTTTCGGATTTACGTATTCATCTAATCCCTTAAAGGTTAAAGTTGAAACAAGTAATCCAGTTTCTTCTTTTACTTCCCGTTTAGTAGCTTGAACGATACTTTCTGGAAAATCTACTTTTCCGCCGGGAGCGATGTAACCAGGGAAGCCAAGGTGATTGGGGCGCTGTATTAACAATACTTTGTTATTCCGCTGAATCATACACATTGTATACATACGGTGCTCTATATCTTTCCAATTGTTGCTCATATGAATCTCTCCTCTTAATAAAATCTTATAGTTTTTAACTATAGTTATGTATGACAAAAAATACAATAATAATACAAAATTATACAATTTTCAATTGACTATTACTAATTTTCAGAACTATAATTAGTCTGTTACATAAATACATCGTACTTGAGAGGGGAATATATTCTATGAAAAATAGAATAATCGCAGCAGGAGTAATTGCAGCTAGTATATTATCTTATTCATCTAGTAGTTTCGCGCAAACGAAAAAATTTCCAGATGTCCCAGCTAAACATTGGGCAGAAGACTCTATTTATTATTTAGTAGAGAAAGGTGCAGTTACAGGTAACGAAAAAGGAATGTTTGAGCCAGGAAAAGAAATCACTCGTGCAGAAGCAGCTACAATGATGGCTCAAATCTTAAACTTACCAATCGATAAAAATGCTAAACCATCTTTCGGTGATTCTCAAAACCAATGGTATACCCCATTCATCGCAGCTGTAGAAAAAGCTGGCGTTGTAAAAGGGAAAGGAGCGGGCGTATTCGATCCAACTGGGAAAATTGACCGAGTTTCAATGGCCTCTCTTATTGTAGAAGCTTACAAATTAGATTCTAAAGTAAATGGTACTCCAGCAACTAAATTTAGTGATCTAGAAAAAAGTTGGGGTAAAGCAAAAGCTAACATTCTAGTTGAATTAGGGATTTCTATTGGAACTGGTGACAAATGGGAGCCCGAAAAAATTCTAACTAAAGCAGAGGCAGCTCAATTTATAAAAAAGGCAGATTCTCTTAAAATAGGTAACCCTTTAGTAGAAAAGGTAGTTATTATTGATCCTGGTCATGGAGGATTTGATCCAGGGAATCCAGGGCAAGGTGTAGAGGAAAGTAAAATCGTATTTGATACATCTTTAAGATTACAGAAGTTGTTAGAAAAAAATACACCTTTAAAAGCTTTATTAACACGTGAAGAGAACGGAAATCCAGGAAGTAACAAAAATGAATCTCTTGCGAATCGAGTGAAATTTGGTCAAGAGAACAATGCAGATATATTTGTAAGCATTCATGCAAATTCTTCTGAAAATCATGATGGTCATGGAACGGAAACGTATTATTATAAAAAATCCAAGCGTGGAGAAGAGACACAGATTGAAAAGGATAGTGAAGTGTTAGCAAAGAAAATTCAAAATAGAGTAGTAGAAGCACTACATACAAGAGATAGAAATATAAAAGACAATCACTCACTTTATGTAGTAAATAATAATACAGTACCAGCAGTTTTAACAGAGCTTGCCTTTATTGATAATGATATAGATAATGGTAAATTAGCTACTGAATCAGGAAGACAAATTGCTGCTGAGGCAGTTTATGCTGGGATTTTAGATTATTATGAGTGGAAAGGTTTCGATGTTGAAAAATATCGTTTAGCTAAATAACAATATTGATTGCTAAGTCCATCGTCTACATAGAGATGGGCTTTTTATGTGATTTTATGTAATTTTGTATCGAAATAAAAAGATATATCGTATTATGTTGATTATAAATAAAATAATGGTAGATTAGTTGATTTTTATCACGTATACTTTTACTGTTGACTATTTAAGAGTTTGTTAGTTTAATAGGGAAAATTATACGATAAAGGGAGGCAAGTTAACACGGGACAAGCATATAAAAAACGTGTTAAAAAATTTATGAAAAAAGTTATTTCTAATGTGTTAGCAGTGACAGTCGCGCTTCAAGTAGTGATGGCTCCAGCAACTTCGTTTGCATCTACAAAAGAATTTCCAGATGTTCCAAAAAATCATTGGGCACTTGAAGCAATTAATGATTTAACGTCAAAAGGGATTATTGCAGGTTACGATAATGGTAAATTCGGCTTCGGAGATGTTGTAACTCGTGAGCAAGTAGCAGCATTAATGTATCGCGCATTAAAACCAGAAGCAAAAAGTGATTATAAAAATCCATACTCTGATATTAGTGCAGGAACGACAATGTTCCCAAAGGAAATTTTAGCATTAACAGATATGGGGATTTTCGTAGGTGATGATAAAGGAACGTTTAGACCGAAAGAATCATTAACACGTGCGGAGATGTCTGTTATTTTGCAAAAAGCATTTAAATTAGAAGTAAAAGCACCACATACATTTGATGATATAGATGCAACATATTGGTGGGCAAAGGAAGCAATTAGTGCATTGCAATCTAATGGTGTAGCGGCAGGGAATGGAATTGGAGGATTTGATCCATCAGGTGTATTAACGCGTGAAGGCTATGCACAACTTTTATATAAAGCGATGCAAATAAAAAAGGATGTTCCTGTTGAACAACCATCATATATTAATCTAGATGTGACATTACCATCTAACGTAACAGCGCAAGAGATTGATAATTATATTCAAAGATTCCATCCAGATAGCCCGTTAGTTGGAATTGGACAAGACTTTATTAAAGCGCAAAATGAGTATGGTGTGAATGCACTATACTTAGCTGCACATGCAATCTTAGAATCTGGTTACGGTAAATCAGAAATTGCATATCGTAAACATAATTTATTTGGTTTAAGAGCATATGATCGTGATCCATTTGCATATGCAAAATATTTACCGTCATACGGACTAAGTATTTCATATAACGCTGATTATGTAAAAAAGAACTACTTAGAAGATGGTGCAAGATATTTCAAAGGTTACACATTGCCAGCAATGAATGTTATGTATTCAACAGATACAGCATGGGCTGGGAAAATCGCTAATATCATGGAACGCATTAAGCCTTTTAATAAAGCAGATTACCAAAATGCAAAACGACTACCGAAAAACCCTAATACATTAAATGTAGAAGTATTAAGTGAAGCGATTCCTTATACAGATTATGCAAAAGATGCAAAAGCTACTGTCCAATCGGTAGGATCTTACTATCAAGTTCCATTCCCGTTTAACAATCCAATTAAGAGTGTACCAAATGTGACACAAAATGAAGTTGGAAAACTAGAAAATGGTACAAAAGTAAATGTATATCGTGAAGATCCAAATGGCTGGGTAGAATTTTCATTTGAAAATGCGCAAGAAAAATATTGGACATTGAAGAAGAACTTAAAAATATAAATAAAAAAGGTGTTTTCATAAGTGAAAACACCTTTTTTATTTATATTTAACATGTAATATTTTTAGATTCAGTATGAGTTTCTTTTTTATGTTTTACCAATAATTAAACCGTTTCATATATAATTAAAATTGTTGAAGATTGAATTTTCTGTTTTTTGGTTTTGTTGTTAACTTAATTTGAAAAGAGGAGAGGTATATGCAAGGAGAAATACCAACAGAGAAAAGTTTAAGTTATATCGGTAAATTGTTATTGCCGGTTAAAGCGTCACCACATTTTAAATTTTTATGGATCGGGCAATTGCTTTCGACTTTAGGTAGTTCGATAACGATGGTTATTTTGCCAGTCGTTGTATATTCATTAACTGGATCAACAGTTGTAATGGGAATGACTATGGCAATGTACATGCTTCCTAATATTCTTGCGTTACCGTTTGCGGGATTAATCGTAGATCGAATGGATCGAGTGAAAGTAATGTTATTTACAGATATAGTTCGCTGCATATTAATGCTATTACTTGCAACACTTATATTTATGGATGATTTAACAATTCCGCTTCTATATGTCCTCATAGCATTATATGGACTTATGGAAGGGATATTTCAGCCAGCATATGCGGCTGTAAGAGCGAAAGTATTTGTACCAGAAATTCGAAATGCAGCTAATGCATTAACGCAAATGAGCAATCAAGGTATACGACTAATTGGACCGGCTCTTGGAGGATTGATCGTTTCAGTTGCATCTGCCGGAATAGGGTTTGGACTAGATGCAGTAACATATTTGTTATCATTTTTTTGTTTATTATTTTTAAGAGAAATAAAGTTTAAAAAAGTAAAACCTATTGAAAAGAAAAAAGTCGATTATAAACAAGAGTTTATGGAAGGTGTTTTCGTTTTAAAAAGTCATCCGTGGCTATGGATTACAATTTTAGTCTTTTCTTTCATCAATATTTGTTATGCAGGAATTATCGTCGTATTAATTCCATGGTTATTTAATGTTCATCATCATTTTGAAGCATACGTGTATGGATTAGGAATGGCATCCTCTGGTGTTGGAGCTGTAATTGCCGCGCTAATATTTGGCGGGAGAGAACGGTGGCATAAGCGGGGATTACTTGCCTATGGTGGTGTTTTAATAAGTGGTTGTGCGCTTTTAATAATGCCGTTTATTGCTTGGGCACCTGCTTTAATCGCATTAATGGCAATTGAAGGATTCGGTATGATGATATTTGGACTCATTTGGGAAACGAGTTTACAAGAGCTCGTGCCAGAAGAAGCATTTGGAAGAGTGGCAAGCCTTGATATGTTAGGTTCATTTGCTTTATTGCCACTAGGTTATGTAGTTGTAGGATGGTTAGCTACTGTCATAGGTGGTGAGATAACGATTATAACATTAGCTATTTTAGTACTTGTAACAATTGGAGTAGCATTATGTGTGCCGAGTATTCGAAGATTTGATTGATGATATAAGGGAAGGTGGGAACGACTTATATGCTTATAAAAAATTTGAACGATATAGTCGCAAAGGAATGGGACAACCAATATACTTTGCAGGAAAAGATCTTTGAAGCAAAAAATTTCACAGTCTATATTGCTACCCATAGAGAAAATAAGCTAGCATATAATCAACTAGTATTAATAAAACATTTTTGTAACGAAAAGCCTTCCGTGCATATTTGGCATAAGAAAATTAGCACCGATGCAACAAAACTGGACATAACAAAAGAAGTGACAGAAGCCATTCAAACTGGTTTTGTAAATGAAGAGTAAGCCCTAATTAAATTAGGGCTTACTCTTCATTAAATACAAATGTTTGTTTCATTTTTTTACTTTCATTTACTGGATGGCCGTTGTAAGAAAAGTTCTTTTCTTCCCAAGTAATCACAACTTTAAAATTATGGCTATTAAAGTCTAATGGGAATACCATGTAGTCAAAGCTTGTATGACATTTAGAAATATTTTCATTAGGGGTAGTAGGTTTAAAGGTAGCTTTAGAGGTAGGATTGTTATTAAGTATTTCCACGGATACGTTTGATACATCATGACCGATGTTTTTTACGAGTAAACTATATGTATCAAATACACCTTGTTTTGGCTGGATTGCTTGCTTGTTTACGTTATGAGATTTATCAATTTCGATATACCATTGTTTAGACTTTGATGCAATTGGTAGTGATTGAAATGTGTATGCACTAGCTTGTATTGGTAGTGCTAAGCATATAAGCGTAAAGAGAGTTAATATTTTTCGTTTCATTTTTTGAGAGCTCCCATTCTTTAATGAATTTTTTGTTATTTTCTTCTTTTTTTTGAGATAATATACCATACGGTTTAGGGGGAGGATATATTGAAAGAGCTCGTAAGTATGGGAAGCAGTATTTTTCTACAATTATTATTTTTGTATATATTTATTTCTGGTGTTTTATTAGAACTCAATCCATGGTATGCAGTAGTTGTTTATGTGACTATTGCTATAATAAGTCTTCTTCTGGGGGTATACTCGATGATTTTCTCTATGAAGAGAAGGCCGAATACTCTTTTTCTAACATTACCAGGTGGAATTATAATAACATTATTTTCAATGTTAATCATAGGATTTACAGTATTTGCTTATTTTTTACCAGAAGGAGGTATTCCGCCTGTCATTCGTTTGTAGTATGAGTGAATCGATGGAGTTTCTATTTTTTTTGTTAGTCTTTCTAAGTAAGCGACATACATCTTAAAAAAGGAAACTGTGTAGAGATTTTTTTGCATAGTCTCCTTTTTTGTTTTTGTAATTAATAATAGGTGTGCTTAAAAATATATTGGTGAAGTTAATTTATCGATATAAAAAAAGTAGAGATTGTTTTTCGAAAAAATTTTTAATTTGAAAAAAATCCCAATGGATATGTTAAAATAACATTGTCATACAACAAGGGGGATTTGTTTTATGGAACATGGATATCTTGCTAAAGTAAATGTAACGAAAAGAATTGAATCGAAATCTAAGTACAATAAGAAACTTGAAAAATATCAAAGGCGCTTATTAGCGTTGCAGCAAATTGTAAAAGAAGAAAAAATTGCAGTTATGCTCGTTATGGAAGGCTGGGATGCGGCTGGAAAAGGTGGGGCGATTAAACGAGTGACGGAACACCTTGATCCGCGTGGATTTCAAGTAAATCCAATTGGAGCACCGGCACCTCATGAGAAACGGTACCATTACTTGCAACGTTTCTGGCGGAAACTACCTCAGTACGGGCAAATTACTATTTTTGATCGCTCGTGGTACGGCCGCGTGTTAGTTGAGCGTGTTGAAGGGTTTGCTACAAAGGAAGAGTGGACGAGAGCGTATGACGAGATTAATGATTTTGAAAAACTATTAACAGATGATCATTATATAATCGGGAAGTTTTTCTATCATATTAGTAAAGATGAACAGTTAAAGAGGTTTAAGGATAGAGAGAACAATCCTTTAAAAAGATGGAAAATTACAGATGAAGATTGGCGTAACCGTGAAAAATGGGACGAGTATGTTGAGGCAATGGAAGACATGTTTGAAAAAACAAATAAGCCTAATGCAAAATGGCAAATAATCGCGAGCAACGATAAATTATACGCACGTTTGAAAACGTTGAAAGTGATTATTTCGTTAATTGAGGATTATTTTGTAGAGCATGGTATAGAATTGCCTTCTTATTATTATGAAATGAAAGAAGGTAAGACGGAAGACTTTGAAACGAATCAAGATGTAGTTGTAAAATAGTACAAGGTTTACATATGAAATATAAAGTAGAGATACCCTGTAATTTTGAACAATAAAATTACAGGGTGTTTTTTATTTAGAAACATTTTACAAATAACAGAATAAGGTATATAATCAATAATCATATTAACATTGTTAATATGATTATTGATTATATACTATGTGGGGGTCTTATTTTGAAAGGAAGAGATGTTGTTTTAGGTTTATTAATGGGAAAAGAATTGTCTGGTTATGATATTAAAATTGTGTTTGAAGATGTATTTACTCATTTCTTTGATGGAAGTTTTGGGATGATCTATCCAACGTTACGTCAGTTGGAAAAAGAGGGGAAAATAAAAAAAGAAGTTGTTATGCAAGAAGGGAAACCGAATAAGAAAATGTACTTTATTACAGATGCAGGGCGTGAAGAGTTTTATCAATACATGCAAACGGATGTAGAGAAAGATGTTTTACGTTCAGATTTTTTAATGAGGATGTATTTCGGTAATTACAGCGATGGTCAGGCGATAAAAAAATGGATTAAGGACGAAATTGAAAGGAAAGAAGCATACATTGCGGATCTACGTCTGAAATATGAAAAGTGGAGAGAAGGTATTACTTTTGTTGAGGAAATTTCACTTGATGTAGGAATCGCATCGTATAGTGCTCAAGTAGAGACTTTGAAAAGAAAACTAGAGCAACTAGAAGCAAAAGAACACAATAAAATGGAAGACTGAAAAAACGTTCATAATAAATAAAGGGGTAGAAGAACATGGAACAATCAAAGGGTATTAAGATTGTCTTTTTAATGTGCTTAGGTATATTTCTTTGTATGATTGATACGACAATTATGAATATAGCTTTACCAGCGATACAAACGAGTGTAAATACTTCATTAGAAAAGATGTCTTGGGTATTAAATGTTTATACAATGACAATAGCTGTACTCGCTATTCCGCTAGGACGGATAGCTGATATTTTTGGGAAAGCAAAGATGTATATTGTTGGTTTGATAATTTTTGGTGGTGGATCAGTACTTTGTGCTTTTGCTAATACGGGCGATTTTCTTATCTTTTCTCGCTTTATACAAAGTGTAGGTGCAGCGATTTTATTTCCAACTAGTATGGTAATTGGCGTATCAGCTATGCCATTAGCAAAGAGGCATGTTGCACTTGCGATTTTGGGAGTAACACAGGGACTATCAGCTGCGATGGGTCCAGTAATAGGTGGAATTATTACACAAAATTTCGGTTGGAGATGGGTGTTCTTCGTAAATGTTCCAATTTGTATTCTTGGAATCATTTTATGCTGCTTTATGCTACAAATAAAAAATGAAGAACGTATTACCTCAAAAATAGATTGGATAGGATTGCTATTAAGTAGCACAGCAATTTTTTCTTTTACTCTCATATTAGTAAAAGGTAATACATGGGGATGGCAAAGTAATATAGCTTTGTTTTGTTATGCAATTAGCACTATTTCTCTTATTCTATTTGTTTTAGTAGAGCGAAAGATTCATAACCCCATGGTGAATTTAAATTTATTTAAAGATCGAATGGTTGTCGGAGCATCTATCGTTGTCATATTAAGTAATGTATTTTTAATTGGAGTTACTGTATTGCTTCCGACGTTCTTGACGAAAATACAAGGTCGAACGGAAATTGAAGCAGCTTTTTTAGTGACACCTATTTCAGCAATGATATTTTTTGTTTCACCAGCTGCAGCAACTTTAATTAAAAAACTCGGAAAAGTAACTATTATTTTATCAGGCTTTCTTGTGATGGGCTTATCTTATTATTGGTTGCAAATGATTGATGTTAATTCAACAAATATAGAAATTATTATTCCATGTATGATATTGGGTGTTGGGTATGGTTTAGTAGTAGGTCCAATTACAGTTTTAAGTGCTTCTTCGTTTGAAGGGGAATTATTAACTGCTTCTCAAAGTGTCGTGTCAATGTTGCGGCAAGTAGGTATTGTTTTAGCGGTCGCAATATTTGTATCTAATTTAACTCACAACTTAACTGTAAATAAAGAGAATGTATATCGTTATGCAGAAGAAAAAGTTCATAATATTCATGTGAGTAGTGCCGAGCAAGCGGAGATATTACAAGTAACAAAGGAAAAAATAGAGAATCAAAGTATAGAAACAAATGTAGAAAAGCATCAAAATGAAACATTTGTAGGGTTAAATAAAGAAAAAAAAGACGAATTAATTCACCAAAAAGTGGATGAAGTATTAAGAGAAGTTCCAGTAGAATATAGAGATGTAAAAAGAGAAGAAGTTATGAGTCAAGTGACAAATGAAGTTAAAAAACAAGAAGAAAGTGTAAAGAAAGAAGTACTAGCATTTTCGAATGATGTGAATCATTATGCTAAGAATCAGATGGCTATGAGTTTTACAGATTTATATAAAGCAAGTGTGCCAATTATTTTAATTTGTGCTTTAGTAAGTTTGTTATTTTCGGAAAGAAAGGCTTTGAGTAAAAAGAAAAGTGGAAGAGTAGTAGAGGAAGTGTAAAGAAAACAGGCTAATAGCAGCCTGTTTTTTGTTTTCCGATTACATATTGTGAATGGTAGTATTTTTAATATAGCATGAGAGAAGTCGAGTTCGGTTAGAAAGTTTTTTAGAATGAAAGAGAAGAATGGAAATTGGCATTGAATATGTAACGTTAAACATAGTACATTAACAAGAGGGTTTAATTTTAAAGGGAGGATGAAGAATTGTTACATAAGGCGGGGGCTTTAATAAGTAATCGTATGTATACAGAGGAAGAGCAACAAAAATTATACAAAAGAACGTTAATAATCGTAAGTATTTCACAAATGTTCGGCGGAGCTGGGTTAGCTGCTGGGATTACAGTAGGTGCACTTCTTGCGCAGCAAATGCTTGGGACAGATGCATTTGCAGGTTTACCGGCTGCTATGTTTACGATGGGATCTGCGATAGCGGCTTTCTTTGTTGGGAAGTTATCGCAAAAGTATGGTCGCCGCGTAGGGCTTGCAGCGGGTTTTATAGTAGGTGGACTAGGGGCTATTGGAGTTGTATTGGCAGCTTTAATAAATAGTATTATTCTTTTACTAGTTTCTTTACTCATATATGGCGCGGGCACAGCTACAAATTTACAAGCGCGTTATGCTGGAACGGATTTAGCGAATAAGAAGCAAAGAGCAACTGCCATTAGTATTACGATGGTAATGACGACTTTTGGTGCAGTCGCAGGTCCAAATTTAGTAGGTGTAATGGGAAGGTTTGCTCATTCAATTGGAATTCCTGAACTTGCTGGCCCATTCATATTATCAGCGGCGGCGTTTATACTGGCGGGTCTTGTCCTTTTTGTTATGCTACGTCCAGATCCGTTACTTATTGCTAATATGATAGAATCATATAAACAAGAACATACATATAAAGGGCAAGCGGTAATAGAAGAAGCGAAAGAAAATAAAAGAGGCATTACAGTTGGAGCTATCGTAATGATACTTACGCAAATCGTGATGGTTGCGATTATGACGATGACGCCAGTTCATATGGGACACCACGGTCATGCTTTAAGTGCAATAGGTCTTGTAATTGGTTTTCATGTAGGTGCAATGTATCTTCCATCTCTCGTTACAGGAATATTAATTGATAAAATTGGCAGAACTACGATGAGTATAGCTGGTGGAGTAATCTTATTAGCAGCAGGTGTCATAGCTGCGATAGCGCCGAGTGATTCTTTAATACTATTAATCGTTGCTTTGTCTTTACTTGGATTAGGGTGGAACCTCGGTTTAATCAGTGGTACTGCTCAAATTGTTGATGCAACTATACCTTCCACACGTGCAAAAACACAAGGGAAGATAGATGTGTTTATTGCGTTAGCTGGAGCTTCTGGTGGAGCGATGTCAGGAATGGTAGTAGCGAATTCAAGTTATGCGGCATTGTCATTAGCTGGAGGAGTGTTAGCTTTCATGCTGATTCCTGTTGTGATATGGTCTCAAAAAGGAGAAAGAAATTAAAGAAGAGGTTCTAGTTATTGACTAGAACCTCTTTTTCATGCATTTAACTTAAATCCCACTCCACAATAAGACCTAAATGCGTAAGACCACCACCAAATCCGTACAGTAAAAGTGTGTCTCCGTTATTTAATTTCCCTTCTTTTCTAGCTAAATCTAGAGCGAGTGGAATAGAGACAGAAGATGTATTCCCCATATATTCCACGCTCGTTAATGTTTTTTGTATTGGAATTTGAGATTTTTCACAAATAGATTCAATCATGCGTAAGTTAGCGCTATGAGGAATGAGCCAGTCTATATCATCTATTTGCATATTTGCAGTATGTAATAGTTCTTTTATACCTGCTGGCACCGTACGTGTTGCCCATTTATATACTTCTCTTCCATTTTGAACGATTTTTTCATTTGTTTGCAGTGGGGTGTCATTCATAGTAGTAGATAAGTTTGTTCTATATAGATGAATACCGCCGTGCCCATTTGTGCCCATATGATATGCGATAAAGCTTGGTTTGTTTTCATCTCTTTCTAATAAAATAGCTCCAGCACCATCGCCAAATAAAATGCAGGTCGTTCTATCGGTGTAATCAGTAACCTTTGATAATGTCTCTGTCGCTACGACAAGTACTTTTTTATGTGATCCAGAAGTAATCAAGCTATTACCGACGTGCAAGCCATATGTGAAACCAGCGCAAGTGGCATTTAAATCAAATGCCATTGTATGAGGTATGTTGAAGTATTGTTGTATTTGGCAAGCAACACTAGGGAAAACGTAATCAGCAGTAGTAGTAGCGACAATGATACAGTCGACATCTTCTAAGTTTTTCTTATATGTTGTACATAAATTTTCAACTGCTTTAATGGCTAAGTTTGAGGAGTATTCATCTTCGCTAGCGATTCTTCTTTCCTTCATTCCTGTTCTTTGTACAATCCATTCATCATTCGTATCGATCATTTTTTCTAAATCATTATTAGATAATATTTGATTTGGAACATGAGTGCCAATTGCAGTGATACGGGATTTAGAATTCATAGGAACAGCTCCTAACTTTATTTTATAACCTGATACTAATATCAGGTTATAAAAATGTAAATATAGATTTTTAGTGTATTGAACGACTTAGCTTACTATGAAGGAATTTAGCGAGTGTTGTAAAAATAATATACGAGAAGTTTCTAAAATTGATAATGAAGGGAGTTGGGCTCCTTGAAAAGAATTTTACGTATGTTGCCTTTTGTCATTATTTGTAGCTTTATTTTTATTATTTTTCCAGAGAAATCTTATGCTTGTGATTGTATTAACGTATCAGCAGAAGAGGCTTTTCAAAAAAACGATGTAGTGTTTGAGGGACAAGTAATTGAGGTTGGAAGGAAAGAAGGAGGTGGAATTGAAGTATTATTTGAAGTGAAGAAAATTTGGAAAGGGACAAATTCTTCGCAAATTATTGTATATACAAATGGTGGTGATTGTGTGTTTCATTTTGTGGAAGGAGGAGAGTACTTAATATATTCTTCTCAAAGAGGATCTGAAAAACAATTACACACAAATAGTTGTAGTGGAACGAAGAGATTAGATGAGGCAGGGGCGGACAAAGTGGCTTTACGTCAAATTGCAAAAGAGTCTGTTCCAACGAAGAAAGTGGATTTAAAAGGGGAGATGGTGAGCGGTTTCAGTTGGTGGCAAGTTGCTATCATTTCCATTTGTCTATTATTAATCATTGTTTTTGTTGTGAGAAGAACTCGCAAAAAATGACGATTAAAGTAAATATATAAAGATTTTCTTTCTGTTTCTATAGGTGGTTTAATCTTGTGAAAGCGAATTACTTATGCTACACTTTATGTAACTTAAAATGAACGGAGGGGCTTCTTTTGATCTTAATCAGATTACGTCTCAATACTTTGTGCCAATAATTGAATAGCGCTCAAAGGCTCTGTCTGTGTGCAGAGTGAACGGGATTGGTCTGCCTATTTTAAAGGAACCCTTTATTAAGCTTATATGTGAAAAAGAGGGAGGGACGAATACGCCCTCTTTTTGTTTTGCCTTTATAAATAGAATGGGATTGTATAGGTGAACACTTATAGTGGATACGCATACGATCTTGGGACTTTTTAACTATGAGATAGGATGAAAGCACAACTTTCTTCTATTTCTTTGGTGAACCCTTATCCGTTTACGAAAACACAGGCAGCGACCTGTGTTTTTTATTTTACGTAATCGAAATGGAGGAATAAATATATGGAAGAATTATTACAAAGAGCAGTTTTAGTTGGAGTAAATTTAGGTAATGAGGATGATTTTGCATATTCGATGGAAGAGCTAACGAATCTTGCAGAAGCTTGTGATGTAGAGGTAATTGGACAAGTGACGCAAAATTTGCAACGTGTAAATCCATCCCATTATATTGGAAAAGGAAAGATTGAAGAAGTAGCAGCCTATGTAAATGAAGTAGATGCGAATATGGTCATCTTTAATGACGAATTATCTCCTTCGCAAATTCGAAATTTAGAAGCGGATTTAGATTGTAAAGTAATTGACCGTACCATATTAATTTTAGATATTTTTGCGCAACGTGCGAAAACGAAGGAAGCGCAGCTGCAAGTAGAGGTGGCCCACCTTCAGTATATGATGCCTCGTTTAATTGGTCTTCGTGAGTCGTTAGGAAGACAGAGCGGCGGTGTTGGTACGAAAAATAAAGGTGTCGGTGAGAAGAAATTAGAGTTGGATCGTCGTAAAATTGAAGAACAAATTTCAGTTTTAAATAAAGATTTAGAAGCTCTTGTTGCGCAGCGTCAAACGCAGCGAAAACAACGTAAGAAAAATGAAATTCCTGTTGTAGCATTAGTAGGTTATACGAACGCAGGAAAATCAACGACGATGAATGCGATGCTTGAAATTTATAATGGGACAGAAGAAAAACAAGTATTTGAAAAAGATATGTTATTCGCGACGTTAGAAACATCGGTGCGAAATATTGATTTACCAGATAATAAATCATTCTTATTAACAGATACAGTTGGATTTGTAAGTAAATTACCACATCATCTTGTGAAAGCATTCCGTTCAACGTTAGAAGAAGTAGCGGAAGCAGACTTACTTATTCACGTTGTAGATTATGCAAATCCGAATTATGAACAGTTAATTGATATTACAAATGAAACGTTAAAGAAAATTGGAGTAGAAAATATTCCAACAATCTATGCTTATAACAAATCAGATATGGTAGATGTTGAAATTCCGAAAGTACAAGAAGACCGTGTTTATTTATCGGCGAAGAAACATGTTGGAATAAAAGAGCTTGTCGAAATGATTCGCTCACACATTTATAAAGAGTATACGAAGTGTGAAATGTTAATTCCGTATGATCAAGGGCAGGTAGTTTCTTATTTCAATACTCATGCGCACGTTCTATCTACGAGTTATGAAAACGAAGGTACGAAACTAGAAGTGGAATGTAAGACGAGCGATTACGAAAAGTATAAGCGTTTTGCAATTTAATAAAGAAGGCGATCCTAATATGTTTTAGGATCGCCTTTTTCTTATTCCGTAATAGAGGCCCACTTATAAGAATAAATTCCTGCAAATGGACGAACAACAACACCTTTTACTGTTGGGCGTTCTAAATATACAAGTCCTGATTGGAAGATTGGAGCGATAGCTGCATCATCTTCAAGTAAGATTTTCTCTGCATCTTGGAACGCTTTCCAACGTGCTGGTAAGTCAGTTACTAAAGTAGAGCTCGTTTTCTCAATTAATTCGTCGTATTGTTTGTTTGAGTAACTCATCTTATTAAACGGTCCGTCTGTGACGAACATATTTAAAAATGTTGTAGGATCAGGATAATCTGGTCCCCATGTAGAAAGTGAAATTTCAAAATCACCATTTCCTTCACGATCTAAAAATGCTTTTACTGGAAGTGGTTGTAATGTGATTTTTAATCCAGGTAAGTTTTTCTCCAGTTCACCTTTTAAAAACTCACTAATTTTTTTATCGTTAGATTCATCAGTTGTTATGATTGAAAGAGAAGCGTTTTGTAAATTTGTTTCTTTTTTCGCAGTTTCCCATAGTGTTTTAGCTTCTTTCACATTTGTTTCTACTTTTACATGACTTGTACTGCGAAAATCTTTATTGTCAGGTCCTTTTACGAATCCTTTTGGAACGAATGCATTCGCAGGTATAGAACCATTGTTTAAAATCGTTGTTGCGATTCCTTGTTTATCAAAAGCAAGCGAAATAGCTTTACGAGCATTTTTGTTTGCTAATAAAGGGTTCTTTTGACTAAATCGGAAAAATGTCACAGAAGGACGTTCCATTTTCTTTAAGCTCGGATCTTTTTGATATTTATCAACAAACTCTGAATTGATCGTAATACGGTCTACTTGTTTACTTTCAAATAAATTAACGGCTGTTGAAGTATCTTTTACGATATTTACATTAATTTCATTTAATTTCATTTAATTTCACATTTTTATTATCCCAGTAGTTCGGGTTTTTTGTCATTTTATAACTTGTATCATGTTTCCATTCACTTAATTGGAAAGGTCCGTTATAAACTACATTTGCAGCTTCAAGTCCGTAATTTTTCCCTTGTGCTTCTACAACCTTTTTGTTTTGAGGATAAAATGTTGCAAATCCCATTAAACCTAAAAAGTATGGAACAGGGTGTTCTAACTGTACTTCAAGAGTTTTATTATCAATCGCCTTTACACCAAATGAATCAATTGGCAATTCTTTTTTATTTATTTTTTCAGCGTTTTTAATATCGAACATAATATGTGCGTATTCAGAAGCAGTTTCTGGATTAACGGCCCGTTTCCATGCATATTCAAAATCATGGGCAGTTACTGGATCGCCATTTGACCATTTTGAATCGTGTAATGTAAATGTATATGTTTTTCCGTCTTCGCTCAGTTTGTATGATTCAGCTGCTGCAGGAACAGGTTTATTGTCAGGACCAGGCATATATAATCCTTCCATTACGTTGTTTAATGCAGCGTAAGAAAACCCATCGGTTGCGATAGATGAATCAAGTGTAGAAATTTCCCCAGCTTCTACAATGTTTAATACTTGTTTCGAAGATTCTTTTTTCTTCTCTCCGGTAGTTGTTGCCTCTTGTTTTTGACCACATGCTGTTAAAAACATAGATAATGTGATTGAGAGTGCAACGATTCCCTTTGTTTTTTTCTTCATAGTTGTCATCCTTTCCTTCATCTCTGCCTTAGTATAAAAGAAAATATAGAAAATTTCTATAAATAAATCCGATAAAGCATATAGAAAAAATATATTATTTAAAAGGTGATATTTCTGGAAAAAGAAATGAAACCATTATAGAATAGAAATGTTTCAAAAGTCAGAATTTATTACACCTACTGTAATAAATATATATTTTGTACAGGAAGGAGAGATTCACATATGCAGGCAGTTTCGCAAAAAAACAGAGTAGAAACACCGACAATATATCGAATATTATTTGCGATTAGTTTCGGTCATTTTTTAAATGATTCGATGCAAGCAGTTGTGCCCGCGTTGTTTCCTATTTTGGAAAAAACGATGAATTTATCCTATATGCAAGTAGGGTGGATTGCGTTTGCGTTAAATATGACATCATCGATTATGCAACCGGTTTTTGGTATGTATTCGGATAAGAAGCCGTCACCATTTTTATTACCGCTCGGTATGTTTTCGAGTATGCTTGGGATGATTGGACTCGCGTTTGCACCGAACTTTATTATTGTTATTATTTCTGTTTTATTTATCGGATTAGGTTCCGCAGTCTTTCATCCAGAAGGCGCCCGAGTTGCTTATATGGCAGCAGGGACGAAACGAGGTTTAGCGCAAGCGATTTATCAAGTGGGAGGAAATACAGGTAATTCTCTAGCTCCTATTTTTACAGCGTTAATTTTCGTTCCGCTTGGACAAATTGGTTCTTTAGGTTTTACAGCCTTTGCGGCGGTAGGAATTGTATTATTAATTTTCGTATCAAATTGGTATAGGAATGAATTAGCGACTGGCGCTGTGAGGAGAAAAAAGAGGGCTGCGCTTGAGGCGGAAAATGCGATTGTAAGTACACATATTAAATTTGTTATTTTACTTCTTGTTTTTCTTACTTTTGTACGATCTTGGTACGGTGCTGGTATTGGGAACTTTTATCAATTTTACTTAATTGAGCATTACGGTTTATCGATAAAAAATGCTCAGTATTTCGTATTCGCATTTATGATTGCTGGTGTGTTAGGAACCTTCTTTGGTGGACCGTTAGCAGATCGATTTGGAAAGAAAACAATTATTGTATTTTCAATGCTAGGTTCAGCCCCACTTGCACTTTTATTACCCCACGTTTCGCTCGTATGGGTCATACCGCTATTTTTATGTATCGGTTTTATTAGTTCGAGTAGTTTTAGTGTAATTGTTGTATATGCGCAAGAGCTTGTTCCTGGAAAAGTAGGAATGGTATCTGGATTAATTGTAGGGCTTGCGTTTGGACTCGGCGCTTTAGGCTCTGTAGTTCTTGGGAAATTGGCTGACATATATAGTCTACAATTCATTATGTTACTATGTAGTTGTCTACCATTAATTGGACTTACTTCTTGGTTATTACCAAGTGATAAGAAAACGATAGAATAGGGGATGCACTATGAAATTATGTGAAAATGTTACAGAATTAATAGGAGATACACCTGTCGTCCGTTTATCTAAATTTATTCCAGAAGACGCAGCAGATGTGTATGTAAAACTAGAAATGTTTAATCCATCACGCAGTGTGAAAGACCGTGCTGCCTATAATTTATTGCACGTTGCAGAAGAGAATGGTCTTATCAAACCAGGAGATACAATTATTGAGCCAACAAGTGGTAATACAGGAATTGGTTTAGCGATGAACGCGGCTGCGAAAGGATATAAAGCGATTTTAATTATGCCGGACAATATGTCAAAAGAGCGTATAAATTTATTGAAAGCATACGGTGCAGAAGTAGTTTTAACACCGGCAGAACAAAGAATGCCAGGAGCAATTGCGAAGGCGTTAGAATTGCAAGAGAAAATTCCAAATAGTTTTATTCCGCAGCAATTTGAAAATCCAGCAAACCCGAATATTCATCGTTATACAACTGCACTTGAAATTTATGAACAAATGGATGGAGAGCTTGATGCATTTGTAGCAACGGCAGGAACAGGCGGAACGATTACTGGGACTGGTGAAACGTTAAAAGAGAAACTACCCAATTTATATGTTGCAGTAGTAGAACCGAAAGGATCTCCTGTTTTATCCGGAGGTGTTCCAGGTCCTCATAAACTAGTAGGAACAAGTCCAGGGTTTATCCCGAAAAACTTAAATACGGAAGTGTATAACGAAATTATTCAAATTGCAGACGAAGAGGCTTTAACGACAATGAGAAACTTAGCTAGACAAGAGGGATTATTAGTTGGGCCGTCTTCTGGTGCTTCTGTTTACGCAGCGATTATGATTGCGAAACGATTAGGTGCTGGTAAAAAAGTTTTATGTATTGCACCTGATACAGGTGAGCGTTATTTGAGTATGGGATTATTTGAATGAAAATGATAGAAACCCCTTAATGGTGAAAGAGAGCTATTAAGGGGTTTGTTGTAGGTTATTTAGAGAGGAGAAGCACAATGAAACTATTAAAACCAACATATGAATATAGCAAACAAATTATGGAGTATCGCGATGCGTTTTTACATGCTGATGAACAACCACACGGCAGTAGTTCTTTACAAAATTTTGATTCTCTCGATGAATGGTTTGAAAAAGTGAGTATACAAGAAGCGGGAGAAAACTTACAAGGTAATCGAGTACCGTCTAGCCAATTTTTAAGTTTTGAAAAAGGGGAACTTATAGGTTTTGTAAATATTAGACATCGACTAAACTCAGAATTATTGCGGGAAAGTGGTCATATTGGATATAGTGTCCATCCAAATAAACGTCGCCAAGGTTACGCTACAAAACAACTACAATTTGCATTGGATGAAGCACAAAAATTAGGATTGCAGAAAGTGTTAATAACTTGTGATAAAGCTAATATCGCTTCGGCTAAAACGATTCAAAAGGTTGGCGGTGTGTTAGAAAATGAAGTAGTTTCTTCTCATACTGGGGAAATTGTACAACGTTATTGGGTAGAAATATGATGTAGTGGAACTTTAAAAAGGGAATAAAATGTGTAATATCGAAATAAATAAAAGAAGTAAGGCTGTAATGCAATTATAGGGGGAAATGAAGTGGGATTAAAAGAGAAAGCAATAGAAATGTCAGAGATTTATAGGAAGAACCCAAAAGTGGAGGCTATTATTTTAGCCGGTTCAGTAGCTAGAAAGCTAGAAGATGAACATTCAGATATAGAACTACATATTTTATGGTCAATGCCACCAGAGAATGAGGATCGTAAAGGGCCTATTAACTATATTGGTGGAACAATTTTGTCATATCATCCTTATGAGGAAGAAGAATGGTCGGAAACGTATTTGACGAAAGAAGGAATTAAATTAGAGATTAGTAACTTTTTAACAGAAACAGTAGAGAAAGTGATTTCGGATGTGGTGGATCAATATGATATAAGTTATGAAAAACAATGTATTGTATCATCCGTGCATGACGGTGTTAGTTTGTATGGAGAAGAGAAAGTACATGCATTAAAAGATAGAGTGGTAGCATATCCAGAAAATCTAGCGAAACGGATGATTTCAGAAAATCTTTGGTTAAGCAATCGCTGGCATAATCGAGAGGCACTTTTAAAACGAAAAGACTGGCTTATGCTATATGATGTTATTTGTGAAGCACAAAGGAATATATTTGGGGTCTTATTTGGTTTGAATAAAATGTATGTACATCACCCGGCGTTTAAATGGATGCCATATAATGTGGAACGAATGATTATTAAGCCTGAAAACTTATATGAGCGTATGGCGAATGCTTTAATAGGGAAACCGGAGTATAGTGTACAGGAGTTAGAAGTGTTAATCGAGGAGCTATTACAGTTAGTAGAACACCATGCTCCAGAATTACATATTACGGAACAACAAAAACATATTCAATATGCGAAGTGAAAAAGAAGGGATGTAACAACGAGTTACATCCCTTCTTTTTTATTTGATTAATTTACCTAATACTGGTAATTGTTGAATCTTATCACCGAGAATATGTGAAGCAAGTCCACTTGTTAATACGAATAAAAGGTAAACAATCCCTCCTGCAGCGCCACATATAACGACAATGAGAAGTGATTCGATATAAGATTGTCCAGGAATTAACCATGTCAAAATTGCTTTTAATGCCATCACAACAGCAGACATTGCTGCGGAGTAAATTGTAATAAGAAATACTGTTTTTGCTGTCTCACCAATTTTAAATTTCGCAAACTTAACGATGCAGTACAACATAATACTATTGGAAACGAGGTATCCAAGAATGGTTCCAAGTACAGCACCGTGTCCGCCAAATAAATGTAAGAGCGGTGTATTTACTACAACTTTAACGAGAATTCCGGCTGAGAATGCAATCATTGTTTTTCGTTGATAATCGATTCCTTGTAAAATAGCTGCTGAAACTGTGAAAATCGCACTTAATATAGCAGACGGTGCGAATGAAATTAAATATTGTGATCCACCAAGTGCGATTTCAGGATTTACATAAACCATGCGGAATGCATCGTAAGCGATGCTAGCAAGACCAAATGCAGCCGGGATTGTGAAGAATAACAAGACTTGAAATATCTTTGAAATTTGTTCTTGTAATTCTTCTAATTTCCCGCTTGTATAAGATTTCGTTATAGCCGGAATGATCGTTAAGGAGAATCCAGTTGCAAGTGAAGCTGGAATCATAATTAACTTTTGGGCATAGTTCGTTATATAAGCGAAAACTGCATTTGCTGTTTCTAACGGCTCTCCCATCGCTCTAAGGACATCAGCTACAGTATATTGATCTACTAACGTGTAGAGTGGAATTGCGATGCCGACAAATACAATTGGGATGGCATATCGAAGTAATTCTATATAAATATTTTTTAATGGAATATTGGATGCTCTTGATTTTAATTCACCTTCGGGAGGTTTTAACCCATTATATTTTTTCCAGTACATCATTAAAATAGAGACGCTTGCAAGTGCTCCGATAACAGCTCCAAACGTAGCAACTGCAACAGAAGAGGCTACGGAACCTCCTAATAGTTTTGAGACGATAAAGCTACCAACTAAAATGAAAACAACGCGTGCAATTTGTTCTACGACTTGAGAAACAGCGCTTGGTTTCATATGTTGAAATCCTTGGAAATAACCACGTGTAACACTCATAGCTGGTACGATAATAAGTGCAAAACTTAATGCTCGCATCGTAAGTGTTACGTCAGAGATAAATTGTGGATCTGGCGTTTTCGAGCGAATAATAAATTGTGATATGTAGGGTGCTCCAATAAATAAAACTAAAAACCCTAAAAATCCCATAAACAACATTAATTTTACGCTAGAGTTGTATAATTTTTTGCTTGTACTATAATCACCAAGCGCATTATGCTTTGCAACGAATTTGGAAACGGCAATAGGGATACCGGCAGTTGAAAAGCTTAATAAAATTCCGTACCAAGAGTATGCATATCCATATAAAGCGACCCCTTGTGTTCCGACTAATAGTTGAAAAGGGAAGAAGTATATAAAACCTAATATACGTGAAATCATTGTTGCGCCGCTTAATAAAGCAGTTCCTTTTAAAACTTTTGAAGTAGACAAAATTCTTTCCTCCTACTCGTGCTGTCTTACGTTTATCGTATATTACTATAAACCTGTTAGAGTAGTTAATATAGTATGGAACATAAATATTCTAATATTATCCACTTAAAAGTCATATTTTACATTTTCAAATAGAATGTAATACGTAAAAATTCAAAATATAAGTTGACACTATTTTTAATGTGTGATAAAAATGATAGTAATCAATTCGGAAAATAATATTTGGGCAATGAAAGGGTATAGTAGTGAATATCTCCCTATTACAGAGAGCTGATGGTTGGTGTGAATCAGTATATAGATTATTCATGAAGTTCGTCCTGGAGCATCTTTCATAAATCTCACATTATGAGGAAATGAAAGACGGTAGTTTATACCGTTATCAAATAAAGTGGTGAAGATTGTTTCACAACTAGGGTGGTACCGCGATATTTATCGTCCCTACGTATTTACGTAGGGACGTTTTTTATTTAGGTCTTACTTTGTTGTGGCTTCATAACTAGGGTGGTACCGCGATAATTTATCGTCCCTACGTATTTGCGTAGGGACGTTTTTTATTTAGGTCCTAACTTTGGTGTATCTTCATAACTAGGGTGGTACCGCGATATTTTTGTCGTCCCTACGTATTTACGTAGGGGCGTTTTTTATTAGTAGAGAGGAAGTGAACGTATTAGAAAAGAGTGTGGATAGAACAATATAAATACCGAATTGTAAAACAGAAAAAGATAAAGAGAGGAGATTAACAAATGAATTCACAGCAATGGACATCGAAATTAGGTTTCGTATTAGCTGCGGCAGGTTCAGCAATTGGTCTAGGGGCTATTTGGAAGTTCCCGTATATGGCCGGAATTGGAGGGGGCGGCGCGTTCTTCCTTATTTTCATCGGTTTCACATTATTAATTGGTTTACCGCTATTATTAGCTGAATTCGTTATCGGAAGAAGTACACAAAAAGAGGCTGTTGATGCGTATAGAGAAATCGCACCAAAAACATTATGGCCATGGTTAGGGAAATTAGGGATTGTAACTTGTTTCATATTACTTTCTTTCTACAGTGTTGTAGGAGGCTGGATTTTATTATATTTATGGAATGCAATTACAGGTAGACTATGGGAAGGAAATGGCGCATACGAAGCTACGTTTGGTGAAATCATTTCCAATCCGTATTTAGCAGTAGGATCACAGCTATTATTCATCCTTATTACTATTTTTATCGTAAGTAAAGGTGTACAAAATGGTGTTGAAAAAGTAAATAAATATTTCATGCCAGCACTATTCGTTTTATTCTTTGTATTAATCGTTCGTGCACTTACGTTAGATGGTGCAGGAGAAGGGGTTCGTTTCTTCTTACAACCTGATTTCTCACATGTAACATCAGAAGTTATTTTATATGCGATGGGACAATCGTTCTTCTCACTATCAGTCGGAGTAGCAGTAATGGTAACGTATAGCTCATACTTACCGAAAGAGGAAAGTTTACCGCGTTCAGCATTTTCTATCGTAGCTTTAACGCTTGTGATTACATTACTTGCAGGACTTGCAATTTTCCCAGTAGTGTTCGCATTTGGAATGGAACCATCTCAAGGACCGGGACTATTATTTATCGTACTGCCAGCTATTTTTAGTAAAATGGCATTCGGAAAATTCTTCTTCATCGTTTTCTTACTACTATTCTTCTTTGCTACTATTACATCAGCGATTTCGATGTTAGAAATTAGCGTGGCATCTTTAACTGCAAAAGGTAAAGGGAAACGTGAAAAAATGGCTTTAATCGTAGGTTTATTAATCTTCGTTGTAGGAGTACCATCAGCATTGTCATTTGGTATATTAAGCGATCTGAAGATTTTCGGAAAGACAGTCTTTGATTTAGCGGATTATGCAGTTAGTAACGTATTAATGCCACTTGGTGTTTTATTAGTTTCTATCTTTGTTCCTTTAAAAATGAAGAAAGATGTATTAATGAAAGAGCTTGGTGTAAGTAAAAATAAAGGCTATAAATTATTCGTATTATGGTTATTCTTACTTCGCTTCATCGCACCAATTGCGATTATTATCGTATTCTTAAATGTACTTGGCATTATTTAAACAAAAAGGTAGCGTATCATTGTATGATACGCTACCTTTCTTACTTTGTTCTTTTTTGTAGTTCGTTTACTGTTACGAACTGATAGCCCTTCTTAGATAAAGAGTCTAAAATACCTTCAATGGTCTGTAAACTTTCATTAGACTCATCATACATAGAGTGCAGTAAAATGATAGAACCTGGTTTTACATTTTTATTAACATATTCAATTTTATCAGCAGCAGATTTATAAAAAGTATCAGGTTCAAGGTCCCAGGTGATTGTTTCGATATTGTTTTTATTTAAATAATAGGGCAGACCAATTAGCTTTTTCCCGTTAGGTGGTCTAAAATCAATTGCGCCTGTAAATCCTGTTTGGCGGATTAATGCATTCGTTTTTTCTATTTCTTCTTTAATAAAAGAAGGTGTTTTAAAAACCATTCTGTTATGAGAATATGTATGGTTTCCAACTTGGTGTCCAGATTGTACGATAGATTCTCCTAACGATAGGTTTTTCTCTAATTCATTTCCAATTAAAAAGAAAGTAGCTTTTGCATTGTATGTATCTAGTAGCGGTAATATTTGTTTTACATTGTTAGTAGGGCCATCATCAAAAGTTAAAGCAATCACCTTTTCATTTGTTTCTACTCGATTTGTTAAATCTCCAAATAATTGAAAGCTTCTTGCATTCATCAATTTGTATGTTCCGAATAATGCTACAGTAATAATGAATAATGTAATGATTGTAATGATTATTTTCTTTTTCATAAAGCAACCTCACTATAGTTTTTGATTGGACTAAAAAGTATTATATCAAACTAAGTAATTTCATGCTTTAAAAAGGATGTGGATGCAAGGGGAAGGAATTTATCATATAATGTAATGAAAAAGGTATATTAGGAGGTGTTTACATGGCGATTATAATTCAATTGCCAGACACTGCAGCGTCTCATGCAAAGCCAAGTATGGAAATGGCGATACTTTGCGTGAGGTAGACAGGTAATATACAATTCATCGCCAAAATGAGCTTGTATCATTTTTTGTATTTGGCTTTGCACCTTATTGAAATGAACCATAAAAAATAAGGGGCGAGCAGAAATGAAATACGTAAAAGCTAAGGCAGTTTTACCAGAGAGTTTAATTACTGAAATTCAAAAGTATATACAAGGTGAAACAATTTACATTCCAAAACAAGAAACGAAACATTATAAATGGGGAACACGATCTGGAGGAAGAAAACAGTTAGATGAAAGAAACAAAGCCATTAAAGAAGCGTTTAAAAGTGGAATTGCTATTCATCAACTTGCAGAAGAGTATTTTCTTTCCGGAGAAACGATTAAAAAGATTGTGTATTCTAAATGAAAAAAAGAGTCTAGTTCAAATATTATTTTGAACTAGACTCTTTTTTGCTTTGTATCTATTGGATATATAGCTTATGAATGGGAAAGATAATAGAAAAATATGTCGTTTTTTTACTAAATAGAACATTTGAGTGAAAAGCAGAAAGGTGAGCATATATGAATCATATTGGACAAATAACGATAGAGCTTTTAATTGGTTTCTTTGTTCTATTAATTGCTACAAAAATATTAGGGAAAACACAAATATCTCAGCTGACGCCATTTGATTTTATTTCTGCTATTGTTCTTGGTGAGCTCGTTGGAAATTCAATATATGATCCTAAAATTAAAGTGTGGTCTATTTTATATTCAGTATTTGTATGGGTAATTTTAATTTATACAATAGAAGTGATAACGCAAAAAATAAGAGGAACAAGAAGGTTTTTTGAAGGATATCCTTCCATTATTATTCGTAATGGAAAGATTGATCGTGAACAATTAAGTGTAAATCATTTGGACATTAACCAATTACAACAAATGCTTAGGCAACAAAAAGATATATTTTCAATCCGAGAAGTTGAATATATGATATTAGAACCTAACGGAAATATAAGTGTTCTGAAAAAAAGTAAATACGAATCTCCCACTATAAATGATTTAAGTTTAAAACATAAGCCTGTATACTTACCAATTTCATTAATTAGTGATGGAAAAGTAGTGAAAGATAATTTGAGAGAAGCGGGCTTTGATGAAGGATGGCTGTATAAGCAAATAAAGCAAAAAGGAATTACTAAATTTGAAGACGTGTTATATGCGGAATGGAAAACAGATGATGGCTTCTTTTGTCAGGAAATGGAGCGGTAAAATATAATCGATGTATGTAATATTCGTTTCTAAGTTATCTTTTACATACCAAAAAGCTAAATCATTGTATACAATAAGATTAGATCAACAATTTGTATGGAGTGATAAAGATGGAAGCTTTTATTAGAAGTGATCAATATAATTTTATAAAATCACAAGCTTATATTTTAGCGAATGGGCACGCAACGGCAAATGATAGAGGTGTCATTCAAGCGTTAAAATCATTAGCAATTGAAAAAATAATACATGTATTTGAGAATTTAACGGATGAGCAGAAAGAGTTAATCGATACGGTATTAACAGTTCAAAATAGAGAAGATGCAGAATCGTTTTTAATGAAAATAAATCCGTACGTCATTCCGTTTCAGGAAGTTACAGCGCAAACATTAAAAAAACTATTTCCTAAAGCGAAAAAGTTAAAACTGCCTGATATGGAAGAAATAGATATGAAAGAAATATCTTATTTAAGCTGGATTGATAAAGGATCAAGCAGGAAATTTATTATAGCAAAAAATGATAAAAATAAGTTTGTTGGTCTGCAAGGAACGTTCCAAAGCTTAAATAAAAAGAGCATTTGTTCTTTATGTCACGGACATGAAGAGGTAGGGATGTTTTTAGTTGAAATTAAAGGTGATATACCAGGAACTTTCGTGAAAAAGGGAAACTATATTTGCAAAGATGCCGTGGCCTGTAATCAGAATATGAAATCACTTGATAAATTACAGGATTTTATTGAGAGATTGAAGAAATAAAATGGAAAACCTCTAGTGCTTAAACTGGAGGTTTTTTATTTAAGAAACGGTAATAGATTTCTTTTTTAAAAGATATAATTTATAAATAAAACATAGGAGAGCTAAAGAAATGTTTAAAAAGTTTTTACTTTCTTTACCGGATGTTTTACTTATATGTATTGTTATCTACATAACATACACAACTACTCTTAGTTTTGTACAGATGTTAGTAATTTCAATTACAATCGGAATCGTTGGTGGTCTTGTTATAAGAATTTGTAAGGATGTATTCACGTATATAAGGTGGACAATGAAACAAAGGAAATCTTGAATATGTTAAATAGCTATAAGGAGAAAATAAAATGACTAATAAAAAGAATAAAACTAAAAATGAGATAATACTTTGGACATTAACAGCTGTTGTTTTTATCATTGTATGGTACTTTTTTCAAAGATAAAAATGCATCGTACTTAAAAGGTACGATGCATTTTTATTATTTTTTTTGCCAATTTTCTTTTATAAAATCTGCACGGCCAGATTCTTTTTGCTCAGTAGCATATTTCTCTGGATTTTTTTTATAGAAATGTTGATGGTATTCTTCAGCCTCATAAAAAGGTGCAGCCGGGCGAATTTCAGTTACGATTGGCTCTTTAAACATACCGCTTTCCGCAAGAGTTTGTTTTGATTTTTCAGCAAGTTCTTTTTGCATTTCATTATGATAAAAAATAGCGGTGCGATAAGATGGACCACGGTCAAAAAATTGTCCGCCATCATCAGTTGGATCGATTTGTGGCCAATATAAATCCAGTAATTTTTCATATGGGAAAATAGAAGGATCAAATGTAATTTGTACAACTTCTAAATGACCAGATGTACCCGCTTTTACTTGTTCATATGTTGGGTTTTCTACATGACCACCTGCATAGCCAGAAAGTACTTTATGAATACCAGGAAGTTCATCAAACGGCTTTACCATGCACCAAAAGCAACCGCCTGCGAAGGTTGCGAGTTCGTATGTTATTTCGGACATTGTTGTAATCCTCCTAAATATATATGTTTTATATAGTATTATATAAAAAGTTTTATTGCGCAATAAAAAAGATTCGAAAATATATGTAGTATTAAAAAAAATCAAAAAAACATGTTGACAATGAAAAGAACAACGTCCTATAATACGTTTAACAAATGAAAGTTAATTGAGAATTTTCTAACTTTATATGTTGTATATGCAAAGAAGAGGAAAGTAGATGATTATGATCGTTTCAGAGAGCTACTCCAAGGCTGTGAGAGTAGTAACAATCGAGTCATTGAAGATCACCTCGGAGCATCGCTTGCGAAAGGGAAACTGAGTAGAGGGCGACGGCATCGTCTCCGGTAAAAGGACGGGGGTCTAATTGGACCTACAGAGCTTATATTTCGTGAGAAGTATAAGGAAGCTGAGTGGTAACGCGAAACTCTCGCCTCAGCAATCAAAGCTACTAAATTGTAGTAGTTGATTGCTGAGGCGAGAGTTTTTATTTTTAAAAATAAGAGAATGCGTAGAAGAGGAGAGTAAATGATAAAAATTGTTTCAGAGAGCTACCCAGATGCTGTGAGGGTGGTAACAATGTCATCATTGAAGATCACCTCGGAGCACTACTTTTGAAAACTAGTAAAAAGTAGCGGGGTTGTTTCCGATAGAAAAACAAAAGTCTAATTGGACTTGCAGAGCTTACATTTCGTGAGAAGTGTAAGGAAGCTGAGTGGTACCACGATTCCCTCGTCTCAGCAATGGATTGCTATAAGTATGTATGTAATCGATTGTTGAGACGAGTATATTTTTAAAGTTTATATACTGAATATTCTGTTAAAAATACTCATCTCAGCAATCGATATAGAAATAGATTGCAAAAATAGAGAGAAAAAAAGAGGAGCGATGTGAGATGGGAAATCAGTACATTTATATGAATGGGGAATTTGTAGAAAAAGAAAAGGCAGTTGTTTCAGTATATGATCATGGTTTTTTATACGGAGACGGTGTATTTGAAGGGATTCGTAGTTACGGTGGAAATGTATTTTGTTTAAAAGAACATGTAAAACGATTATATGAATCGGCAAAATCTATTTTACTTACAATCCCGCTGACGGTTGACGAAATGGAAGAAGCAGTTTTACAGACACTTCAAAAAAATGAGTATGCAGATGCTTATATTCGGTTAATTGTTTCAAGAGGAAAAGGGGACTTAGGGCTCGATCCGAGAAGTTGTGTGAAACCGAGCGTTATTATCATTGCAGAACAATTAAAGTTATTCCCACAGGAATTTTACGATAATGGATTAAGCGTTGTATCTGTTGCATCAAGACGTAATACGCCAGATGCTTTAGACCCACGTATTAAGTCAATGAACTACTTAAATAACGTACTTGTAAAAATTGAAGCGGCACAAGCAGGAGTGCTAGAGGCTCTTATGTTAAATCAACAAGGATATGTTTGTGAAGGATCTGGAGATAATGTTTTCGTTGTGAAAGATGGAAAAGTATTAACCCCGCCATCCTATTTAGGAGCATTAGAAGGTATTACAAGAAATAGTGTTATTGAGCTATGTGAGCGACTTCATATTCCATGTGAGGAAAGGCCATTTACTCGCCATGACGTATATGTAGCAGATGAAGTATTTTTAACGGGAACGGCAGCAGAATTAATTCCTGTTGTAAAAGTTGATTCAAGAGAAATTGGAGATGGGAAACCAGGAAGTGTAACGAAACAATTGACAGAGGAATTTAAAAAGTTAACGAGGGAAAGAGGAGTACGTGTTCCAGGATTGGCGGAAAGCTTACTGTAGGTAGGGAGAGGAGTTAATTAAAATGGAGCAACAGTATACAACATATGAGAAATTACAGTGTGAAGATGTGACAGGAGCTGGACACGTTATTCAATGCTTGAAGAATTTAGGCGTAACGACTGTTTTCGGTTATCCGGGCGGAGCGATTTTGCCAGTGTACGATGCGTTATACGGAAGTGGTTTAAAGCACATTTTAACTCGTCATGAACAAGCTGCTATTCATGCGGCAGAAGGATATGCGAGAGCTTCTGGAAAGGTCGGGGTAGTCTTTGCTACCTCTGGCCCAGGGGCGACAAATTTAGTTACGGGCTTAGCAGATGCTTATATGGATTCGATTCCTTTAGTTGTCATTACAGGGCAAGTTGCAAAGTCATTAATTGGTAAAGACGGATTTCAAGAAGCAGATGTTGTTGGAATTACAGTACCTGTTACAAAGCATAATTACCAAGTTCGTGATGTGAATCATTTATCGCGCATTGTACAAGAAGCTTTTTACATCGCCGAAAGCGGGCGGCCGGGGCCGGTATTAATTGATATTCCAAAAGATGTTCAAAATGCAAAAGTCACCAGTTTCTTTAATGAAGAAGTTGATATTCCGGGGTACAAACCAGAACTCGTACCAGACAGCATGAAACTTAGAGAGGTAGCGAAAGAAATTTCAAAAGCGAAACGTCCACTTCTTTATATTGGAGGAGGTGTCATTCATTCAGATGGATCTGATGAACTGATCAAATTTGCAAGAGAAAATCGTATTCCAGTCGTGTCAACTTTAATGGGACTAGGTGCATATCCGCCGGGAGATCCATTATTTTTAGGAATGCTCGGTATGCATGGAACGTACGCTGCAAACATGGCAGTAACAGAATGTGACTTATTACTTGCTTTAGGTGTTCGCTTCGATGATCGTGTAACAGGAAAATTAGAACTCTTTTCTCCGCATTCGAAAAAGGTACATATTGATATAGATCCTTCGGAGTTTCAAAAAAATGTAGCGGTAAAGTATCCAGTTGTTGGAGATGTAAAAAAAGCGTTACACATGTTGTTACATATGCCAATTTGTACACAGACAGATGAATGGCTTACGAAAACCGAGGAATGGAAAGCGGAATACCCTCTTTCCTATATTCAAAAAGAAAGTGAGTTAAAACCACAGCATGTTATTAGCTTAGTAAGTGAATTAACGAATGGTGAAGCGATTGTTACGACAGAAGTAGGACAGCATCAAATGTGGGCTGCGCATTTTTATAAAGCGAAAAACCCGCGGACTTTTCTAACATCAGGTGGATTAGGAACGATGGGATTTGGCTTCCCGGCGGCAGTTGGTGCTCAGCTTGCAAAAGAAGAAGAACTCGTTATTTGTATTGCAGGTGATGCTTCTTTTCAAATGAATATTCAAGAACTACAAACAATTGCTGAAAATAACATCCCTGTAAAAGTATTTATTATAAACAATAAATTTTTAGGGATGGTAAGGCAATGGCAAGAAATGTTTTATGAAAATCGATTATCAGAGTCGAAAATTGGATCGCCAGATTTTGTGAAAGTGGCAGAAGCTTATGGAGTGAAAGGATTAAGAGCGATAAATTCAACCGAGGCGAAACAAGTGATGTTAGAAGCATTTGCTCATGAAGGACCTGTCGTAGTTGATTTTTGTGTAGAAGAAGGTGAAAACGTATTTCCGATGGTTCCACCAAATAAAGGGAATAACGAAATGATTATGAAGAGGTGGGAAGAATGAGTCATACTTTTTCATTAGTTATCGATAACGATCCAAATGTCTTATTACGCATAAGTGGAATTTTTGCTCGGCGTGGTTATTATATTTCTTCATTAAATTTAAATGAAAGTGAAATGGAGTTAACGGCAGTTTGTACAGAACAAGAAGCAACATTACTCGTCGGTCAGTTGAAAAAGTTAATCAATGTACTGCAAGTAAACAAATTATAAGGAGTGTATGGAGTATGAAAACATATTATGAGCAAGATGCAAATGTAGAGTTATTAAAAGGGAAAACAGTTGCGGTAATTGGCTATGGGTCTCAAGGTCATGCACAGGCGCAAAATTTACGCGATTCTGGTGTGGAAGTTGTAGTTGGTGTTCGGCCTGGTAAGTCTTTTGAAGTAGCAAAAGCAGATGGATTTGAAGTAATGTCTGTTTCAGAAGCAGTTCGAACCGCGCAAGTTGTACAAATGTTACTGCCAGATGAACAGCAAGCTCATGTGTATAAAGCAGAGGTAGAAGAGAATCTTCGTGAAGGACAAATGTTACTTTTTTCACATGGATTTAACATTCACTTCGGCCAAATTAATCCGCCAAGTTACGTAGATGTAGCGATGGTTGCGCCAAAAAGTCCAGGTCATCTCGTTCACCGTGTATTTCAAGAAGGAAATGGTGTTCCAGCATTAGTCGCAGTACATCAAGATGCAACAGGCACAGCGTTACATGTAGCACTTGCTTATGCAAAAGGTGTAGGTTGTACACGTGCAGGTGTAATTGAAACGACATTCCAAGAAGAAACAGAGACGGATTTGTTTGGTGAGCAAGCGGTACTTTGCGGAGGTGTAACTGCACTTGTGAAAGCTGGTTTTGAAACGTTAACAGAAGGCGGATATCGTCCTGAAATTGCATACTTCGAATGTTTACATGAATTAAAGTTAATTGTTGATTTAATGTACGAAGGTGGTTTAACGAACATGCGACATTCTATTTCCGATACGGCAGAGTTCGGAGATTATGTAACAGGATCGAGAATTGTTACAGATGAAACGAAGAAAGAAATGAAACGAGTACTTACAGAAATTCAGCAAGGTGAATTCGCGAAGAAATGGATTTTAGAAAACCAAGCTGGGCGTCCAACGTATAATGCGATGAAAAAAGCAGAGCAAAATCATCAGTTAGAAAAAGTAGGAGCAGAGCTTCGTGAAATGATGAGCTGGATTCATGCACCGAAAGAATTAGTAAAGAAATAGAGTAATAGATTGTAAGTGAAAAATACGTAAGAGGGGATTTGACAAGATGAGAAGTGACATGATTAAAAAAGGTTTTGATAAAGCGCCGCATCGTAGTTTATTAAAAGCAACTGGTTTGAAAGATGAAGATTTTGATAAACCGTTTATAGCTATTTGTAATTCTTTTATTGAAATTATTCCAGGTCATAAGCACTTAAATGAGTTTGGGAAACTTGTTAAAGAAGCAGTACGTGCAGCAGGCATGGTTCCATTTGAATTTAATACAATTGGAGTAGATGACGGTATTGCGATGGGGCATATCGGTATGCGCTATTCGCTTCCGAGTCGAGAAATCATTGCAGATTCAGTAGAAACGGTTGTAAATGCACACTGGTTTGATGGCATGATTTGTATTCCAAACTGTGACAAAATCACACCTGGTATGATGATGGCTGCACTACGTATTAATATTCCGACTGTGTTTGTTTCGGGCGGCCCGATGGCAGCAGGAAAAACATCTAAAGGAGAAGTTGTTGATCTGAGTTCCGTTTTTGAAGGAGTAGGAGCTTATCAATCTGGGAAAATTTCAGAAGAAGAATTAAAAGATATTGAAGATCATGGCTGTCCATCTTGTGGTTCTTGTTCCGGTATGTTTACAGCGAACTCTATGAACTGTTTATGTGAAGTATTAGGCTTAGCTCTTCCTGGTAACGGTAGTATTTTAGCTATTGATCCAAGACGTGAGGAATTAATTAAACAAGCAGCAGAGAAATTAAAGATTTTAATTGAAAGAGATATTAAACCGAGAGACATCGTAACAGAAGAAGCAATTGATGATGCGTTCGCGCTTGATATGGCGATGGGCGGTTCAACAAATACAGTGTTACATACATTAGCACTCGCACATGAGGCAGGACTAGATTATGATATGAGCCGTATTGATGCTGTTTCAAGGCGTGTACCACATTTATGTAAAGTAAGCCCTGCTTCTAATTGGCATATGGAAGATATTGATCGCGCGGGCGGGATTAGTGCAATTTTGAAAGAGATGAGCCGAAAAGAAGGGGTACTTCATTTAGATCGTATTACTGCTACGGGGCAAACATTAAGAGAAAATATTGCTCATGCAGAGATTAAAGATAAGGAAGTGATTCATTCTCTTGAAAATCCTCATAGTGAAGAAGGTGGATTACGTATATTAAAAGGAAACCTTGCGAAAGATGGAGCAGTTATTAAAAGCGGGGCAACTGAAGTAAAACGATTTGAAGGACCTTGTGTTATTTTTAATTCACAAGATGAGGCGCTTGCCGGCATTATGCTTGGGAAGGTTAAAAAAGGAGATGTAGTTGTTATTCGTTATGAAGGACCAAGAGGCGGTCCTGGTATGCCGGAAATGTTAGCACCAACGTCAGCGATTGCTGGCATGGGATTAGGTGCAGATGTTGCGTTGTTAACCGATGGTCGTTTCTCTGGTGCTTCACGTGGTATTTCAGTAGGGCATATTTCGCCAGAAGCAGCTGCGGGCGGAACGATTGCACTTCTTGAACAAGGGGATATCGTTTGTATCGATGTTGAGGAAAGGTTGTTAGAAGTAAGAATTAGTGATGAAGAATTAGATAAGCGTAAAAAAGAATGGAAACGACCAGAACCGAAAGTGAAAACGGGATGGCTTGGGCGCTACGCACAGATGGTAACGTCGGCGAATACAGGTGCAGTCCTAAAAGTCCCAAATTTTGATTGAGCCAATATAAAAGAGATAAGGATGATATGAAATGGTGCAAAAGGTAAAGGAGAGAGTGAAAATTGAAGATATCTTAATGGCTCATAATTGCATGAAGGATATCGTTATTAAAACACCGTTACAACGTGATACAGTTTTATCTGAGAAATATGATTGTGACGTTTATGTAAAACGAGAAGACTTACAATTAATTCGCTCTTTCAAAATTCGTGGTGCGTATAATCTAATTCAAAGTTTACCGAAAGTACAATTACAAAACGGTGTTGTTTGTGCAAGTGCTGGTAATCATGCGCAAGGAGTAGCTTATACGTGTAATTTATTGAAGATTCCGTCAAAAATTTTCATGCCGACGACGACACCTAAACAAAAAGTGTCACAAGTACAATTTTTCGGTGGTGATTTTGCGGAAATTGTATTAGTTGGTGATACATTTGATAGCTCTTTCCAAGAAGCACAGCGTTATTGTGAAGAAAATAGAATGACATTTGTTCATCCGTTTGATGATCCGTACGTAGTTGCTGGTCAAGGGACAGTGGCAGTTGAAATTATGCATGATATGGAGAAACCGGTTGATTATATCTTTACAGCAATTGGTGGTGGTGGATTAGCATCAGGTGTTGGTACATATGTGAAAGGTGTTAGTCCTGCTACACAGGTCATTGGGGTAGAGCCAATGGGAGCTGCATCTATGAAAGAGGCTTTTCTTCAAAATGATAATGTCGCATTGGAGAAAATAGATAGTTTTGTTGATGGGGCAGCGGTTAAAAAGGTAGGAAAGTTAACATTTGAAACTTGTAAAGATGTAATTGATGACATTGTTTTAGTACCAGAGGGAAAGGTTTGTACGACGATTTTAGAACTGTATAAGAAAAATGCGATTGTAGCTGAACCAGCTGGTGCACTCTCTATTGCAGCGCTTGATTTATATAGAGATGAAATAAAAGGTAAAACAGTTGTTTGTACGCTAAGTGGTGGAAATAATGATATTGATAGAATGCAAGAAATGAAAGAACGATCTCTCATTTATGAAGGATTAAAGCATTATTTCATCATTGAATTCCCACAGCGTTCAGGTGCGTTAAGAGAATTTCTTGATAAAGGATTAGGGCCAGAAGATGATATTACTCGCTTTGAGTATATTAAGAAACATAATAAGGAAAATGGTCCAGCATTAGTCGGAGTAGAATTAAAACATAAAGAAGATTACGAGCAGTTAATTACCCGTTTTAAAGAAAATAACATTCAATTTATGGAGCTTAATAAAAATCCTGTTTTGTTTGATTTGCTTATTTAATAGAAGGAAAGAGTTAGCACCCAAATAAAAAAGATAGATACAAGCGGGGAAATATAATGCTTGTTCTATCTTTTTTATAGTTAAACTAGATATTCATTAAATTCAAGAAGAATAAAGCTAGCTAACCAAAAGAGGATCGCAATACGAATGATTACATACATAGTAAATTCAAAGGTAGTAAGTTTTCGTTCCCGTTTTATTTTTTTTAGAAGTCTAACAGAGAAAAGTGAACATAAAAGTAGAACGGCTATAGACATTTTATAAATATTCTCTAACAAACTTACATTTTCTAATAAATCTTTTAGCATGTTCATCACCTATTCTTTAATGTATATTACAGGAAAATAGATTATGCGCTGTTTAGTTTCGTCTGTTTTTTATTTTCCCTGCATCATCAATTTCTACATCGCTTGAAACTTCTTGTAAATATTGTAGAGCTTTTCTCTTTTCCTCCTCATTCACAGGGGAAACTTGGTTGTTACGGATGATATAAGGATTGAATGACATTTGGACATCCTTTCCTTTAAAAGTTAAAGTTAATACACCAGTTTCAGCACTTTTTCCGTTCACATAACTTGGGAATAAAAAGTTTCCTAATGAGTAAGCGACAGGAACGTTATTATAATATTCAAACCCTTGTAACCAATGTGGATGACTTCCGACAATCGCGTCGGCTCCTGCTGTAACCATTTTATTTACATATTGTTTTTGATAATCTACCGGACGATTTGATTTTTCGACACCCCAATGCATATAGACAATTAAATAGTCTGCATCTTTCTTTTGCTCTTTAATTGTTTTTGTTACAAGATTTAAATCATACCCGTTCGCAACGCCAGGTTTATTGTCATCAGCTACCCAAGTAAAATCAGGCATAAATCGGACGAATGAAAGGAATTTGAATTTTTTTCCTTTTACAGTCATTTCTCGTGCAGTATATGCGTCTTTTGCATTTTTTCCGGCTCCAATGTAAGGGAACTTTGATTTTTCTACGTAAGAGATTGTATCTAGTAATCCCTCTTGTCCGTAATCAAGTGTATGATTATTCCCGATATTTACGATGTCATAACCGGTGTTTTTTATAGCTTGAAGCGTGGATGGATCACTTTTAATCCAAAACAGTTGTCCAGGAGCTTTTTTTTCTCTCGTTGTAAATGCAGACTCTAAATTAACGAAAGAAATATCAGCTTTTGTTATTTCTTCTTTTACATGCTGGAATGGATAATCAGCCCCGTTTTTTTCGATTACCGGACGTAATTGCCAATCAAACATTGTATCACCAGAAAAGGTGAGGGTAATTTCTGGGTCTTCTATTTTCTTTTCTCTCGTTGAAGCAGTTTTGCTAGATTTGTTTTGGAAATCGGGTTTGTCTTTCGCTTTTGAAGTAAAAGAGTGGTTAATTAATACAACAATTGGCGTAATGCAAAAGGCTATTAACAAAAATCGTTTTAGTAAAGTTTTCATAAATACCTTCCCTTTTGAGTTTATCCCGCAATTAAATTAGCAATGAGTCTATAAAAAGTAATTGGTTTATGTACAGATATAAAAAATGCGGTTTATGTATTGAAAAAAACATTTGTTAATATTCTCAATATTAAGTTAACATATAGATAACCTGTAAATCAATGAATAAACCAAAATATAGAAATAAAGAATTCGAAGGGTGAAGAATGAGAAATGGTTATATTAGGAGCAGTTGTAAATGGGATTTGCATTATATTTGGTACTTTACTAGGTAAATTATTTAGTAGAATACCAGAAAGTATGAAGGGAACAATTATGCATGCAATCGGTTTAGCGGTTACTGTACTTGGACTTCAAATGGCATTGAAAAGTGAAAATTTTCTTGTTGTCATACTAAGTTTAGTAATTGGTACCGTCATCGGGGAATGGTTACAATTAGAGGGAAAGTTAAAACAGTTAGGAGATTGGCTAGAAAATAAAGTTGGATCGAAAGGGAAAGGGAGCATATCAGAAGGTTTTGTAACAGCTACTTTAATATTTGCAATTGGCGCGATGGGGATACTTGGTGCACTCGACAGTGGAATTCGCGGAAATCATGATATTTTATTTACAAAGGCAATTATCGATGGATTCATTTCTATTATATTAACGACAACTTTAGGAATTGGCGTAGTATTTTCAGCGATTCCCGTTATTTTATATGAGGGTGGTATTGCAATTTTTGCAACACAAATTAATAGTTTGGTCCCGAAGGAATTAATGAATCAATTTATAGTAGAAATGACAGCTACAGGTGGTATTATGATAGCCGCTATTGGATTGAACTTGCTTAGTATTATTAAAATCAAGGTGGCAAATTTACTTCCAGGTATATTGGTAGTGGGTGTAATTGTTTCAATTATTTATGGTTACGGTTTGTTAGTAAATTAGTAGAGGATGGAAATACATATGGAGGAGTTTCAATTTACAAAACGTGTGCATAACATATTGGAGATTGCAGCAGAAGAGGCAGAATGTAATATCATTCAACCAGTTCATTTATTTATTGGCATGTGTAAAGAAGGTACTGGCGTTTGTGGCGAGTTGTATATGTATTTGTTCCGTAATATGGGTACGGATTTTTCAGAAAAATTTTCATTACGAAAACAATATGATTTAACGGATCAAGATTATAAAAAAATAGGACAATATAAATTATCCCATAAGACGCTAGAAATTTTACAAATAGCGAAAAAACGTATGGAACGTTTTCAGCAAGTAATAATTAATGAAGGACATGTTATATATGCATTATTTCGTGTAAATCCAGTTATTGAAAATGCACAGATGCAAAGAGATATATTACGTATTATAGCTGAGCCAAGAGATTTAGCAGTCGATTTAAAAAGTTTTGTTCCTATTTATAATGATTTAACTTGTACTGTTAGAAAGGCTAACGCTTCTGATTTTGAACAATTAGCAATTTTTGTTGAAGCAGAATTTGGTGAACGGTGGTTACATTCGATAGAGTATGGATTTCGTACATATAAAGAAAACTTACCTATTTATATAGCAGAGCAAGAAGAAGTGATAGTAGGTTTCGCTTGTTATGACGTAGTGAGAGGAAAGAAAGGATTGTTTGGTCCAATGGGCACGGCGAAACAAAATCGTGTGAAAGGTGTAGGGAAGCAATTGTTACATTGTAGTCTACATAGTATGAAGCAAGAGGGTTATGAATATGCAATTATTGGGCAAGCGGGCCCAATTGAGTTTTATGAGAGATGTTGTAATGCACGTTTAATACCGATCATGGATTATTAACCAACTTCATTTAGGTGGAGTTGGTTTTATTATGAAAAAAATGTGGGAATGTAGTGATTTTTATTAGAAAATAGCGGGTTTTGTAGTAAATCTTACAAATAAAGCAAATTACTAAACTTTTTATAAGAAAGGGTGTAGAATGGGTATCTAAAGAAAGAAGGTGTGAAAATGGCCAGCTGGAAACGAAATTTAATGATTTGTTGGCTAGGTTGTTTTACCACTGCAGCCGGTATGAGTTTAGTAATTCCTTTTTTATCTTTTTATATTGAGGAATTAGGGGTGACTGGCACTTCTAGTATTGCACAGTGGTCGGGACTTGCATTTGGTGTAACATTTTTAATGGGTGCGATCGTATCACCAATATGGGGAAAGCTTGGTGATATACATGGACGGAAATTGATGCTAATTCGTGCTAGCCTTGGTATGGCGATTATTATGACGCTTATGGGGTTTGTAACGGATGTATATCAACTAGTCGCACTAAGATTTTTGATGGGAGCAGTATCTGGTTTCCTTTCAACAGCAATGACATTTATTGCAGCAGAAACTCCGCAAGAGCATTCAGGTTGGGCGATCTCCACAATTTCAACTGGTGGCGTGAGCGGTTCTTTACTTGGACCGTTACTTGGAGGTTATTTATCTGAGTTAATTGGAATGCGTCATGTTTTTCTTGTTACAGGAGCTTTTTTATTCCTTTCCTTTCTCATCGTTTTTTTCTTTCTACATGAAGAAAATCACTCTGCTCAAGCAAAAAAAGTACAAACGAAAAAAGTATGGACGATGGTTCCAGCTAAACATTTGATTATTAGTTTGTTTGTAACAACATTTATTATTCAACTTGCTAATATGTCTGTTCAGCCAATTGTTACATTGTACGTGAAAAATTTAGTTGGTCCTCAAACAGCGCATATTGAAACAATTGCAGGCGCCGTTATGTCAGCGACAGGATTAGCTGTTATTTTGGCAGCACCAAGATTAGGACGATTATCAGATCATATCGGTCCTCAAAAAACGTTAGTTGTAGCGTTGTTTGCTGCAGGAATTATTTTTATCCCGCAAGCATTTGTAACCTCAGCTTGGCAACTATTAATTCTTAGATTTTTATTAGGTATTGCACAAGCAGGATTATTACCTTCCGTACAAACTCTACTAAAACAACATACACCAACTCATGTAACGGGACGAATATTTGGATATAATCAATCGTTTCAGTTTTTAGGAAATATGATTGGACCAGTACTTGGTGGACAAATTGCAGCACATGCAGGGTTTCAATATGTTTTCTTCTCTACATCATCACTATTGTTTATTGCGTGTATTTGGGTTTATTTTCATAATAAGAACGAAGAGGTATCAGAGAAACGACATTTGGAAGTTAGTTAACTAAGTGAAAGAAAAAAGGATGAAGCAATGATTGCTTCATCCTTTTTTCTTTAAAATTGGAGACAAAGATAACTTAATGTACCAAGCTCGTAACTACGGTGAATGACTTCACCGCTATTTTCACCACTTCCCATAGCGATAAATAAAGGAACAAAATGCTCTGCTCTTGGTACTGCTAATTGTGCATGAGGCGCATTGTTTTCCCAATTAAACAACGCATCTTTATCGTTAGTCTGCATATGTTTTATAATCCAATCATCAAATTCAATTGCCCATTGTTCGGGTGTAGTTTGATTCCATTTCAGTGCTCGTAAGTTATGAACGGTAACACCGCTACCGATTACTAAAATATCTTCTTGTCCAAGTCCTTTTAATGCTTCTCCAATCTTAAATTGTTCTTTTGCAGAAAGGAATGGATTTACTGATATTTGTATGACAGGAATATTTGCTTCTGGATACATACGGTGCAATAGTGTCCATGAGCCGTGATCTAAACCTCTCGTCATATTATGATGAACTGGAATACCTTTGTTTTTAAATTTTGTTTCTAACATGGATGCAATGCTAGAAGAACCTTTTGCACGATATTTAATTTCATATAACTCTGGAGGAAAACCTCCAAAATCATAAATTGTTTCATATTCGTTATCTGATGAGGAAATCGTTAATACTTCACTTTCCCAGTGAGCAGTGAAAATAACAATTGCTTTCGGTTTATATGTTTCTCCAAGTGTTTTTAAAAAACTTGTATAATCTGTATCTTGAATAGCGAGCATTGGTGAACCATGTGCTAAAAATAGTGATGGCATCATAGTAAAAACCTCCTAAAACCATATAGTTACTTTATGTAAGTAACTATATAATTTTATAGACGTTTCGTCAACATAAATAGTTTGACAGCTAATCGGAAAAGGTAGGTATTTGTCATAATGAAAGCAATTGCATATAATACATAATAAGAATAATGAATAGATATTCATTTTTGAGATACATAATAGAGTTGGGGGCTGACGAAATGAACGTACAGGAAAGTTTCGTTACGGCATTGGATGAATCAGAAATTTATTTACGCAAGTGGTTACCAGAATGTGAACCGAAAGGGATTATTCAAATTGCACATGGTATGACAGAACATGCAGGTGTTTATACAGATTTTATTGATGCTTTATTAGAAGCAGGGTATGGTGTTTATGCGCATGATCATAAAGGCCATGGGAAAACAGTAAAAAGAGAAGAAGACTATGGTCATTTTGAACCGGATATAGGGTGGAATCAGGTTGTGTCTGATGTGATCTTTGTTTCGGAAATGATAAAAGAAGAGCAGTCATGTCCATTATTTTTACTTGGCCATAGTATGGGATCTTTCCTATCAAGACGAGCTGTGCAACTTAGAGGCGAACTATATGATGGATTCCTTATTTCAGGAACTGGTGGAAACCCAGGGTTCTTAGGAGTCATTGGTCATAGAGTAGCGACAATTGAGATGAAATTACGCGGGGCAAAAACGAAAAGTCCGATGCTAAACTTTTTATCTTTCGGAAATTTCAATTCGCACTTTAAACCAAATCGCACAAAATTTGATTGGTTATCTTCAGATAACAGTCAAGTAGATAAATATATTGCGGATCCATTATGTGGATTCATTTGTACGACTAGTTTTTATCGAGAATTATTTTCTGGTGTGTTAGAAGTAAATAAACTAGAAGAGTTTAAGAAAACACCGCAAAACCTTCCAATACATATTTTTTCAGGAGATCGTGATCCTGTTGGAGATATGGGAAAAGGTGTAAAAGAAGTATATGAAAATTATAAAAAATGTGGCGTAAAAGATGTAACGCTGCGTCTATATGAAAATGGAAGACATGAAATGTTCCATGAAGTGAATAGAGAAGAAGTATTTCAAGATTTGATTTCGTGGTTAGAAGAACATAATAAATGAGAATGAAAGCTAAGTCCAGACTGTTTATAGTTTGGACTTTTTGTTTGTAGGTGTTGCAAGTATTTACTGATGTAGTGTTCATGTCATTTTTACATATTTGAAGGTAGGTTATATTCTATATAATTAAATAAATAGAAAGCCTTGTGCAAATGAGGAGATAAATGTATAAAATTAATAATCAAACTTTTTATAAAGCAACAGAGGCCATTCATAATAGTAGTATAATAGTGAATGAGGTGTTAATAGAATGGAAGATAAAACATTAGGTTTACTATTAGATGTTGTTGGGGAATTATTTTCAGATGAAATTTCAATTGCTGTATCGAATACGAAAGAATATATATACTATCGGCCAAGTAAACGAATTGATTTAAAGATTAGTGTCGGTGATCCTATAAAGGAAGGAACGATTGCTCATAAAGCAATGGTGACAAACCAAAAAACCTCTGAGTTTATGAATCGGGATGTTTTTGGTATTCCTTATCATGGTATGGCCGTACCATTCTCAAACAATGGAAAGCTTGAAGGTTGCGTGACAGCCATTTATCCAGCTTTAACGGACGGAAAATCAGTCGTTACTTTAAAAACAACGGACGGCTGGATTCCGGTTCCTTTTTCAAAAGTCATGTATTTAGAGGCGAAAGATAAAAAGACGTATGTAAATGCAGAAGAGTTAACAGGGACACATAAATACTCGTTACAAGAATTCGAATACTTACTTCCGAAAGATTCATTTATTAGATGCCACCGTTCCTTTATTGTAAATGTGAATCATATTCAAGCGATTTATCCTGATACGCATTCTACTTTTTTACTTTCTATGGATAATGGAGAGAGGGTTCCAGTTAGTCAATCATACGCTAGTTATTTTCGTAAACTTCTAGGATTCTAAATTATTCTGCTTTAGAGACTAGATTCGCTGTTTTGTCTGAATTTTTGCCATTGTATACTGAAATCCCTATTTAGATACTGTTAAAGTGTAAAATAATTATGAATATTCATAGGGAGAGGGATTACATATGGAGAATAATTTGAATAGAATTAGGGATGAACGTCTGAAAGATCGCGTAGTTACACCTGAAGAAGCAGCTTCATGGATTGAAAGTGGAATGACTTTAGGCTTAAGTGGGTTTACACGTGCAGGTGATGTAAAAGCAGTCCCATTTGCGCTTGTAAACCGAGTTAAGAATGATACATCTTTTAAAGTAAATGTTTATACTGGTGCCTCTTTAGGTTCTGATGTAGATAAATTATTTGCGGAAGCAGGAATTTTAGGGAAAAGATTGCCTTTCCAAGCTGATGCGACTATGCGAAAAGGAATTAATAACGGAGATTTTTTATTTGTGGACCAGCACTTATCTCATACATCAGAGTTACTTCGCGCTGACGTTATGGATGTAGATTTTGCTATTTTGGAAGCGGTTGCGATTACTGAAGATGGCATGATTATTCCAACAACTTCAATAGGAAATTCTTTAGCGTTTTCTTTAAATGCTAAGTCCATTATTATTGAAATGAATATGGCTCAATCCACGCAGTTAGAAGGACTGCATGATTTATATGAACCAGGTAAACAAGGAGAAAGACTTCCAATTCCAATTGTGAAAACGGATGATCGAATTGGAACGATTGGCATTCCAATCGATGTTGAAAAGGTGAAAGGGATTGTGTTTACGAACCAATTAGACTCACCATCGACAATTGTTCCTCCGGATGAAGAAACTGTTATTATGGCACAGCATTTAATAGAGTTCCTTCGAAAAGAAGTCGAAGTAGGCCGATTAACAAATCGTTTAGCACCGTTACAATCAGGAATTGGCTCAGTGGCTAATGCTGTTCTTCATGGAATGTTAGATTCGGAGTTTGAAGATTTAGAAGTGTATTCTGAAGTTTTACAAGATGCGGTCTTTGATCTTATGGATGCTGGAAAAGTCAATTTTGCTTCATGCTGTTCAATCACACTCTCTGAGGAGAAAATGCAAAAAGTATTTTCCAACTTTGAAAAATATCGTGACAAATTAATGATGCGCCCGCAAGAGATTTCTAATCATCCTGAAATCATTCGTCGCCTCGGATTAATCTCGATTAATACTGCTTTAGAATTAGATATATACGGAAATGTGAACTCTACTCACGTTTTAGGCACAAAAATGATGAATGGTATCGGTGGTTCTGGTGATTTTGCGAGAAATGCTCGCCTAGCTATCTTTGTTACGAAATCGATTGCGAAAGGTGGCAACATTTCAAGTATCGTTCCTTTTGTTTCACATGTGGACCATACGGAACACGATGTAGATGTTATCGTCACTGAACAAGGGTATGTTGATCTAAGAGGACTGGCCCCAAGAGAAAGAGTGGAATTAATTATCGAGAATTGCGCACATCCAATGTATCGTGATCAGCTAAGAGCTTATTACGAAGAAGCTAAAACGAGAGGTGGACAAACTCCTCATGTTTTAGAAAAAGCTTTTTCTTGGCATACGAATTATGCTAAAAATGGAACAATGCTTGAGGCGGTAGTAGAAACTGTATAGGTGTTTATCGTTAGAAATAGTAAAACGAAAGATTGAGTTTGAAAAAAATTTTAGAAGAAGAAAACGCCAACTTTCAAAGATGGCGTTTTTTTCTTTAAATACATTGTTACAGGCCGTACTGATTATAATAAAGATTTATGAAAATAAGAGGGTTTTTTAATTACTTTTCGAATCATTTTAATAGTTTACATATCGAAGGTGAGGAGAAAGAATCATGAAGATAAGAGAAGCGTTATTAAGTGAAGCAAATGAATTAAGTGAACTCGCACTACAATCAAAAGCGACGTGGGATTATAGTGAAGAATTCATAATTGCCTGTAAGGAAGATTTAACTATTACAGAAGAGTATATAAATAATAATTTTGTATATGTTTTTGAAAACGATAATACGAAGATTGGATTTTTCTCATTTTTACGTAATGATAAAGCTCTCGATTTCCTGTACATTCATCCTCGTTACAAAGGGAAAGGCTACGGGAAAATAATGTGGAAGTATGTAATAGAAAAAGCAAATGAACTAGGCTTAAAAAGTTTTACGATTGATAGTGATCCGAATGCAAAAGGATATTACTTGAAAATGGGCGCACAGTTAATCGGAGAGACACCATCAACGGTCTTTAAGGATCGTTTACTGCCTCTTTTGAAATATGATGTGTAAAACTATTAATAGTAGGGGAAGATTAGAGTGGATGATGTAAAGGAAAAAAGAATATATGAAGCATTAATAAGATCGTGGTCGATTGAAACAAGTTCGAAGTGGACGACTGAGAATCCAGCAAAGGGACAGTGTGGTGTAACGGCTTTGGTCGTTCAAGACATATACGGAGGAGAGATTAAAAAGACAAAAGTAAGAGAGGCGTGGCACTTTTATAACTTTATAGATGGACAGAGGTTTGATTTTACAGAGGCTCAATTTAATGAAAAACTGAATTATATGGATATAGAATCAAATCGAGAAGAAGCATTTGCAGATACAAATGAAAAACAATATTGCATGTTGAAGAAAAAGATAACGAAAGAATTGAAATTATCTTTTGACTCTTAATCTTTAATAAGTTACTATAATGGTGGTAACTTATTAAAGGGAACTTCATAGAGTTGAAAGGGGAAATACTTTTGAAAACAACTTATGTAAACGCTACAATCGTAACGATGAATGAACAAAATGAAGTGATAGAAAATGGATATATCATTGTAGAAAATGATCAAATTATAGATGTGAAGAGCGGAGAATTCGCTAATGATTTTGAAGTAGATGAAGTAATTGACATGAAAGGAAAATGGGTTTTACCAGGGCTTGTCAATACACATACACACGTTGTAATGAGTCTCTTAAGAGGTATTGGTGATGATATGTTATTACAGCCGTGGCTTGAGACAAGAATTTGGCCACTTGAAAGTCAATTTACTCCAGAACTTGCGGTTGCTAGTACGGAACTAGGATTACTTGAAATGGTGAAAAGTGGTACAACATCATTCTCTGATATGTTTAATCCAATTGGAGTAGATCAAGATGCAATTATGGAAACGGTATCAAGGAGCGGGATGCGAGCTGCTGTTTCAAGAACTTTATTTAGCTTTGGAACGAAAGAGGATGAAAAGAAAGCAATTGAAGAAGCTGAGAAATATGTGAAGCGTTACTATAACGAAAGTGGTATGTTAACTACGATGGTTGCACCGCATAGTCCATATACATGCAGTACAGAACTGTTAGAAGAGTGTGCACGTATTGCAGTAGAAAATCAAACGATGGTTCATATTCACCTTTCGGAAACAGAGCGTGAAGTACGTGATATTGAAGCGCAGTACGGAAAACGTCCAGTAGAATATGCGGCAAGTTGCGGATTGTTTAAACGACCAACAGTGATTGCACACGGTGTAGTATTAGATGACAATGAGCGTGCATTTTTAGCGGAACATGACGTTCGAGTAGCTCATAATCCGAATAGTAATTTAAAACTAGGGTCTGGTATAGCGAATGTAAAAGCGATGTTAGAAGCAGGGATGAAAGTAGGAATTGCAACAGATAGTGTTGCATCTAACAATAATTTAGATATGTTTGAAGAAATGCGCATAGCGACTTTACTACAAAAAGGTATTCACCAAGATGCAACAGCGTTACCGGTTGAAACAGCTCTTACACTTGCAACTAAAGGAGCTGCTGAAGTAATCGGTATGAAACAAACAGGATCACTTGAGGTTGGAAAGTGCGCTGATTTCATTACAATTGATCCGTCTAATAAGCCCCATTTACAACCAGCAGATGAAGTATTATCGCATCTTGTATATGCTGCTAGTGGAAAAGATATAAGCGATGTAATTATTAACGGAAAACATGTCGTTTGGAATGGCGAATGTAAAACGTTAGATGAAGAGCGTATTATATTTGAAGCAAGTCGATATAAACGAGGTTTGCAAAGATAGGTATTTTCAGGATGTGGAGAAAGTCTTCTCCACATCCTGTTTTTGTGTCTGAACCTTTTTATTAATAAAAAGAAGTTAAGAATTTAGATAAAATCATTAGTTTCAAAAATCCTTTACATCATAATGATTATTTAAAGGATTTTGATGTTTCTTATTCTTTTGTCGCGTTGACCCATTTAATAATGTCCTGAATTACGTATTTAGGAATATTAGCAGGGATTTCATATTCACTAGGAAGACTTAATTCCCCATCACCCTCTGTGAAGAAATGATTCAATTTTGGGTATTCATTGAACTGAACATTCCTGCGGTTTGAAAGCCCTTCCTGCCATTTTATATATTCATTTTTTACTGTTACTTGATAATCGCGTGCTCCTTGCAGAATCAGTAAAGGTTCTTTTCGTGATCTTGCCTCTTCAACAGGACGCCACCTAGAAACATCATACATAAAATGAGGCGATCCCAAATTGTAGCCAGTTGGAGGATGCTCAGGATTGAACGTAGGGTCTTGGATAAAAGCGAACTGTCTTTTTAGTTCATCGATTACTTCCTTTGACGCCCCTAGGTATTGATTCTGATCAATGGCAATGTCAGTCAAGGGGCGTGCAGGTGGTGCGAGTAAGATACTTCCTCTAACAAGTGAAGAAGGTGATTTGCTTAGTATACGTGGCATTGCGCCAGCTCCTAGACTATGTCCAAGAATGAAAATATTATTTGGATCAATGCCTTCCTGCTGCGCTGCTGATTTTGCTGCATATATTGCATCATCTGTAGTATCACGGTCTAACGTAACAGGTTCTGCACTCATCTTTAATGCGTGTTCTAAGGTACGTTTTTCATAGCGCAACACTGCAATTCCGTTGGATGAAAGGCCCACCGCAAGATCGCGTAAGATTTTTGTTCCCATATATGTGCTATCGCGATCATGGATGCCAGCACCATGAACAAGAACAACTACGGGTAGCTTTTCACCAGGCTTATGTTTCGGAACCGTTAATGTCGCTGGTAACGGATAGGTGGAATTTCCGATGACGATTTCACGTTCTTGATAAGAGTCAGGTTGATCATAGCTAGGATGCGGGATGGTATATGATTCCTTGGGAGGCCTTTCTCCAATTTCATCTACTTTCCCGCCAGGTGTAAATTTAAGGAGTAGCGGTATGGTAGTTCCTTCGATAACTGCTGGCATTTCCACCGTCTGATGGACTAAGTTTCGTTCTTTTATCACGGGGGGCCCCATGCTTTTTATACCGCTCCAGCCACTCTGTGTCCACCAGTTTTGTAATGTGTTTGCTGTAAACTTGGATTGAAAAGCAGCAGACGTCAACTGAAGTGCCTCTGCATATTTATCTTGCTGGAGATATTCAAAAAATAATGAGGTACGCTCCGTTAAAGAGACTCGTTTTTTTTCTACAGATGGTTCCTCATGTGTATTTGCGTGAATAGCTGTTGTAAGCGGAAAAGATGAAATGCCTAAAGAAAAGAGCAGGGTAAAGGAAAGTATTGATTTTTGTATTTTCTTTTTTTTATTCATGTTTTAACCTCCAATATGTGATGGTGAAAAATAGGTATGATAAATTAAGGTTCTGTTGTAACAACGTCTAAACCATTGATATGTTCATCTAAAACCAACAGTTCTGGTTTTGTCGTAATGGCTCTAGTAACTCCTAATCTCTCTTTCTTCACTTTATATTTTGACTATACGAAACAAAGTTCTCGTTTTTCTTACTTGATCCTTACAAAATCCTTAAGTGTATAAGATTTGTAAAATATCACTTGCTACTTGACCTGAATTTCAAAAAAAAAGCGGCATTTCTTAATGGAGATAAAAAAATATCCCAACCAAACTGTACCTATATGTCTATTAAGTTAATTATGGGGGGATTTATATGAAACAGAAGAAAAGTTAAAGCAAAAAGGGAGGTATACAATAGGAGATGTTTTTTAAACTTGAGCGAACAGCGTAGATTATACATTCAATCTTTAGTGATCCTTTTTAAAAGGGTCACTTTTTTCTTGAACGAATAAATATTCAAAAGAATGTCGCATCTTTCTGTTCATATTTCTGCTATAATATATAACGCTTTATAATATTTTATATTTAAGGAGAACAACTCATGAAGCGAAAAAAGAGCCATTTAATGGTAATGGCACTTGTTACATCTTTATTATTAACAGCTTGTAATAACAAGGAAAATAGAAGTGATGCAGAGTCAAAAAAACAAGTATTAAATGTAACAGTATCAGAAGAGATTCCTTCTCTTGATACCGCGAAAACGATGGATGGTACGTCAGCGCACGTTATGCAAAACATATTTGAAGGGTTGTATGTATTAGATAATCAAGATCAGCCTATTCCAGCGGTAGCAAAATCGTTTAAAAGAAGTGAAGATGGTAAAAAATATACATTTGATTTGCGTAAAGATGCAAAATGGTCAAATGGAGACAGTGTGACAGCAAATGATTTTATGTTTGCATGGAAACGTGCAATTAATCCTGAAACAGCGTCTCAATATGCGTATATGCTTTTTTACGTGAAAAATGCAAAAGAGATAAATAAGGGAACAGTACCTCTTGCTGAACTTGGGGTTAAAGTTATAAATGATTATAAATTGGAAGTGGAACTTGAACAGCCAATCCCGTATTTTTTACAGTTGTTAGCGCTACCTATTTACTTACCACAGCATGAATCATTTTTGAAAGAACAAGGAAAGAATTATGCATTGGAACCTAGTAATCTCATATATAATGGGCCATTTGTATTAGAGAAATGGAAGCATGAACAAGAGTTTCAATTAAAGAAAAATGCTACATATTGGGATGAAAAGAAAGTGAAATTAGACGAGATAAACTTTCAAATTGTAAAGGATACAATGACCGCTGTTAATTTATACGAAGCTGGTAATTTGGACCGGGTGCCTATTAATTCTCAATTTGTAGACAAGTATAAAGGGGATAAGGAGTTACATATGTCGAGCGAACCTGCAATTGCTATGCTACGTTTTAATGAAAAAAATAGTGCGTTAGCAAATAAGAAAGTGCGACAGGCTATTTCATTCGCGTTAAATAAAGAGGATTTCGTTGCTCATTTTATTAATAACGGAGCAAAACCTGCAACTGGGCTAGTACCAGTTGGGCATATCAATGAAGAAACGGGAAAAGATTTTAGGGAAGAAAACGGAAACCTTTCTTTATATGATGTACAAAGTGCGAAAAAAAATTGGGAAGAAGCGAAAAAAGAGCTTGGAGTAGAACAAGTAAACTTCGAGTTTTTAACATTTGAACAAGATAACGCAAAACGTATGGCAGAATATATAAAAGGTGATTTAGAAAAGAATTTACAAGGATTAACGATACAAATTAAACAACAGCCATTTAAGCAAAAATTACAGTTAGAACAAACAGGTGATTACGATATAACTATGGCAAATTGGGGACCAGACTATAAAGACCCAATTAGTTATTTAGAACTATTTACGACGGGTAATCCGAATAATAAAATGAGTTACTCCAATCCTCGTTACGATGAATTAATAAAGAAAGCGAAAACTGATCTCGTACTAGAACCAGAGAAACGATGGGGAGCATTGCTAGAAGCTGAGCAGGTATTATTAGAAGATGCAGCTGTAGCGCCGCTGTATCATATTGGTTCAGCTTATGTACAAAAGGATTACGTAAAGGGAATTGAAAAGCATCAATTTGGTGGTGTTTATACTTATAAAAATGCTTATATCGCTAATAAATAAATAAATAAAAAAACCTTACTTATTAAAAGTAAGGTTTTTTTACAGAGGACAGGGAAATCCTTTGGTAGTGTTCCTAGCATATAAAGAAGAGAAGTGCAAAATTGTAGTTACACATTCATAAGAAGTTGCAACAAATAGTTTGTTTAAGTAAAAAGAAGAATAGAAATATAGCATACAAGGAATAAGGGAATGTAGTATAAATCAACATACAAGCATTTTCTTTCTGTAACTATGTTTGTTTTTAATTATATAAAAAAAAAATTAGATTATATATTTTGTCCTTGGTATACTTAAAAGGTAATTTGGGGTATTAAGATGAATTGATAGAGGTGTTTGTGTGGAATTATTTGAGTTTTATAAAAAAAAGGGGAAGTTTAAGTGTTTGATTGGAATTGGGCTCTTTCTTTATGGATTAATTGGTATATATAATACTCGAGGTAATATTAATTGGGGACCAGTAATTTTTATTATTATAGTTTCATTTGTTGTTTTTGGTATTGGATTTTGGCAACTAAGAAAAGGCGATTTATTAAAAGAAAATATAGTTGAAAATGATTTGAAGTTTTGGGATATCGATACTTATATTTTATTAGAATTACCTGAAAATAATAAACATTTGGGCTTATATACTCCTGATGGGATATATGTAGCAGGAACAAAGATGGTTTCTTCAACATTACCTGTTTTAAAAAATAAACAAGTTTTTGGATTGGAAGCAAGTGATGGAGAAATTCTAGCATATTTTCATAGTGAAGTTGAAAATTATGATTGGGCTATTTATGATTCAAATTATAATTGTGTAGGGATGTTTAAAGAAAATATGATACAAGGATTTGGAATGGTACGTGGTGCTTTAACGAATGAAAAAAAGATAAAAATTTCTGAAGTAGAAGTTGAATTTGATTTTTTCGAAACTTCTTTTCGTACAATGGATAACCGGATATTAATAAACTGTAAAAGAGGATATATGCCTTTGGAATGGAGCGAAAGATTCGGATTAAATGTACCTATTATTAAATTAGGTAATAATATTTCTAATGCTGAAAAGATATTTGGTTTAGGGGTTCTTATCTATATTTTAGAAACAATTAAAGTAAGAAAGAGTAGGATTTTTAATGATTAAAATTAAATGTTTATGTTATAAGATTTATTGAATGTGTTATTAGGGTAGGGGGATATCCATGGGGAATATACAAGTTAGACCGGAAGAATTGAGAAGAATTGCAAAGAATTTTAAATATGCTAGTAATATAGAATCAGATCGTCATTTGAAAATTCAAGGGGAATTATTAAATCTTCAAATGAGATGGATTGGTGCTTCAAGTTTAAGTTTTTATAATGATCTACCTAGAATGAATAAAGCACATGAATCTTTTCTTAATATTATAAAGCAAATAGAAGATGAATTACTTCGTATAGCAGAGAAATTTGAAAAAGCTGATATGGAATATTCGTCTAAAAACTCTAAAAATGATTCACTTTTGATGAATTCAAAGTCAGCGGTTGAAGCGGGAGTTGGAGTAGTTGTAAAAGGAATTGGTAATGTAATTAATGGTGAAAAGTATGAAAAGTCACTTGTAGATGAAAAGGGAAATGGTGGTCTATTTATTAAAGGTCTTACAGTTGAAGCCGAGCCGTTTGTAAGTTCTCGTACTTATGATAGATTTGATGTGAAAGATAAAAACAAGAGGGAACAAACTTTTGGACCTATGGTTGGTTTTACAGTAGCCCAAGCTGGAATAGAACAAGAGAATATTAGAGGATTTGGAGTAGGAGCTGAAGCTAAAGTAGCACTTGCTACTGCAGAGTTAGGTGCTCATGTAGAAAATGGGAATTTACATATAGGAGCTGAAGCTACTCTGGTAAAATATGAGAGTGCTATAAAAATCCCACTTCCATTTTCTGATAAAAAATTACAAATTGGAGGATCGGCGTCACTTGGGACAGTCGGGGGATCTTTAGAAGCTGGAAAAAGTGGAGTGAAATTCCATGTACCATTTGGTCCTGGTGTAGGTTTATGGGGATTTGGTGGAGAATTTGCTATTAAAGAATAAAGGGGAAAATTAGTATGAATAAGAAAGTGAAAATTTTAAAATATTTTATGGTTATATTAGCTTGCATTGCAATTTTTGGGACAGTTTTACCTAATGCATTAGATCCAAATGAATCATTAGCAGGGAAAATTTCAATTGCAACTTTCGGTACAATTGGAGCTTGTTTACTATTCTCTATTATGTATTTTATTGTAAAAAAAGCTATTTTAAGAGGTGGGAAATAAGATGGGACAAAATTTAGAGTTAGAATTACTTCCAATAGGTTCTGTTGTAATGTTTAAAGATTGGGAACATCCATTAATGGTTTATGGAAGAAGACAGATGGATTCTGAAACAAAAACAACATGGGATTATGTATGTTGTTATTTCCCTCATGGTAATATTTCTTCAGAGTACAATTTCTTTTTGAATCATGAAGATATCTCTAGTGTGTTACATCTTGGTTTTATTAATGAAACAGAATTAGAGTTTCAAAAATTATTTAAAAAAGAAATTGAAGAAAAACAGTGATTCTTTTTAGGTGTTGGTGTTTTTGAAATAGTTAAAGAATGGATCTTAATTCACATATACATAAAAAAGGGGAATTTCTATGAAATCATTACGTTTATTTATGATTCTCACTCTTGTTGTATTGTTAAGCGCGTGCAATACAGCAACACAAGTTACAAAGGTTCAAAAAAATGGCGAAACGACTTTAAAAATTGGTTCTCTGCAAGGGTATTACGATGTACAAACGCTTAAAGCTGAAAAAGGAAATGTGGAAATCCCTTATGAAGCAGCTGTTGAAGAAGGTACGATTTTATTACAAGTTACAAAAGATGATAAGGTTATTTATGAAGAAGAAATCACTTCTCAAAAAGAAGGTTTGCTTTCTTTTGAAGCTCCAAAATCCGGATCATATGATTTAATTGTACGGGTGAAGGGGGAAAAAGAGAAAGCGAAAGAAATTCAAATACATACTAAGCTATGAAAAAACGGCAAGTGGAATGCACCCGCTTGCCGTTTCCATTTTCAGTTGATTTTGTTACAACATATGTTTATTAATTTAAGAGGTGATCTTTCGAAATTCCTCATGAAGTTAAAATAAGAGATGAACAAAAAATATGTTACAACTTTGGCATGGTAGTAACGGAATTTATAACTCTCTTTTACATAATAAAAAGACTGGGTTTGATACATTTTTATTCGAAAGAGATGTAGATGGTAAAAAGCAAGTAGTAGTATTTAGGGGGAGGGACATAAGGTGATGTTCTTTTTGGAGAAGATGCCTTAGACCTTACTACAGATATTGATTATATATGGGGGAAATAAGTTGAAAAGCATTGAAGTTCTAAATACATACATTGAAGGGATTTCTGTTGCAATCCCTACGTGGTTAAAGCATCTAATTGAGGCAGAGGAGATACATCAAAACTATGAGAATGTACAAGTACTTGGTGCATTAAAAACAGATGCAGTGTTGTACTATGTACACCGTACGCTGCAAGTGTTAGATGGACTGTCTTTAGGTGAAGAAGCATATCGTATTATTGAAAAGGTACTAACGTATAGTGAGCTTGCAAAGGTAGGATCTTTAAAACAGCGGGAGCAATGGAAGAAAAAAGGGATTAATCTATTGGTACATAACGAGGGTTCTGCTGATATCTTTAGTGATATTCAGTTTATTGAACGTGTAGAGACAAACTTAAACTCTACTGAATATTTGTTTATTCAAGATTTAATTAGAACACATGGATTAATCGGGCAGTATATACGCGGGGAGGCTCGTTTGGACTCTCATGTTGATTTAGTTAACACATATAAAGAAGAATATGGAGACGTTAGGTTAAAGGAGATTCTATACTATCTTAACCAATGCATTATTGAGGGCGTATCAAAAGCTTTGTGGAGTGAAGTGAAGAACGATGTGAAGATTACAATTGATGGTCTGTTTGATGGTTATATGGAGCCATTTACTTCTCGTATACATAGACTCACGCCAAAACATAAGGAGTCAGCATTTGAAAAAGATATAATTATGGGGAGCGAGAAGAGTGACGTTCAAACATTCTTATCTGATAAGGATTTGTGGTATGTAGAACCGTCTATGCATGCTCTTAGCTTTGAGGATATTTGGACAGTTTTTGTTATGTTAAAGAATGAGATAGGCACTAGAAAAGTTCAGCATATACATTTCGAGAAATTGATGCAGCAGCTACATTATGATTTCAAAGGTGAAAAAAAGGACAACGTGTATCGTAAGCGAGTTATTGAGAAGTATTTACGGGAGTACCGTGAGAACGAGAAACCGAATACAACGCATGTTTCTTTTCAGGTTAAAGTCGATGAAGATATGAAGACTGCGTATGTGTCGTTTCGGTTTTCTGCTGTAGGTGAGGCGTTAATTACCTTCTGTGTAGAGGCAGAAAAGATAGATATGATGCATGCTCGAGCAAATGTCCTGCTGTTTGATTTCTTCGGGTTACGAAAGGATGCATATGATAGATTCCATAACGAAGAAGTGTATCTGGAGCATATGAATAGCTCGGCTGATGATAAACGAATTATTCTTGATTACATAAAGGGAGATACGATTGTAGATGTCGGAGCCGGTGGTGGTGTCATGCTAGACATGATTGAAGAAGAGACCGAGGATAAACGAATCTACGGTATCGATATTTCCGAAAACGTGATTGATACGTTGAAAAAGAAGAAGCAGAACGAGGGGCGTTCTTGGAACGTCATTAAAGGGGATGCAATCAATTTAAGCAGCTCATTTGAAAAAGAATCGGTTGATACGATTGTATATTCTTCTATCCTTCATGAGCTGTTCTCTTATATCGAGTATGAAGGTAGGAAATTTAATCATGAAGTAATTAAAAAGGGGCTGCAGACTGCTTATGAGGTATTAAAGCCAGGAGGCCGTATTATCATTCGTGATGGCATCATGACCGAAGATAAAAGGTTAATGCGGGTGATTCGTTTTAAAGATGCAGGCGGAATGAAGTTCTTAGAGCAGTATGTCCAAGAATTTAAGGGGCGTATAATCCAGTATGAGGTACTTGCAGACAATACAGTCAAAATGCCTGTTAATGATGCAATGGAGTTCTTATATACGTATACTTGGGGCGAGGATTCCTTTGTTCATGAAGTGCAGGAGCAGTTTGGAATTTTTACGCCAAACGACTATAAGGACTTCGTAAAGGGTATCTTTGGAGATAAAGTAAATATTGTTCAAGCTATGAACTATTTGCAGGATGGATATACAAACCATCTTAGCGAGAAAATCGAGTTTACAGATGAGTCTGGGAATGATATTGCGCTACCAGATAGTACGTTCTTTATGGTTTTAGAAAAGAGGTAATGATGTTGGAAAACTTTAAAAATACTATTTTAAAACAACTTAATTTAAATTTGATGAGTTGAAGAAAGCAGAGATGTTAATATAAATACCCCTTTAGATAATTTAGTCTAAAGGGGTATTTATATTAAAAAAAGAGATTTTGTAATTGGTGAAGAGGAAGGTAGAAACATTAGATCAACAGTAGGGTAGGAAGAGAATGATTTGTGATACATCTCACACCATAAATACATATATAACTTTACAATTAGAATATCAATTGATGGGAGGGTTAATATTGATGAATCTTGATTTTAATAATAATCCATTTATTGTAATATGGGAGTTGACAAGAGCATGTCAATTAAAATGTCTGCATTGTCGTGCAGAAGCACAGTATCATCGTCATCCTCTAGAGTTAACATTTGAAGAAGGAAAAAAACTAATTGATGATATATATGAAATGGAAAATCCAATGCTTGTATTTACTGGTGGAGATCCATTAATGCGTCCAGATGTATATGATATTGCGGAATATGCTGTGAAAAAAGGTGTTCGAGTATCTATGACGCCAAGTGCCACCCCGAAAGTTACGAAAGAAGCGATTCAAAAAGCAAAAGAAGTAGGACTTGCTAGATGGGCATTTAGTTTAGATGGACCAACAGCTGAAATACACGATCATTTTAGAGGGACAGAAGGGTCATTTCAATTAACGATGAATGCGATTCGTTATTTGCATGAATTAAAAATTCCTATTCAAATTAATACCGTTGTTTCTAATTATAATGTGGATGTACTTGAAGAGATGGCAGTGTTAATAGAAGAATTAGAATGTGTACTCTGGAGTATATTTTTCTTAGTTCCAATAGGGCGAGGGAAGGAAAAAGATATGATTTCACCAGCTCAACATGAAAGGGTATTCCGTTGGCTATATCAACTTAGTAAAAAGGTTTCTTTTGATATTAAAACAACAGCTGGTCAGCACTATAGACGTGTTGTGATCCAAGAAAAAATGAAAGAACATAAAAAGGAAAAACAGGTCATTCAATATCAGGATGTATTGATGAATGGGATGACGGGGCGAGTTAATGGGCTTGGGCGTGCTCCAAAAGGGGTGAATGATGGAAACGGTTTTGTATTTATTTCTCATATTGGAGATGTATATCCAAGTGGGTTATTGCCGATTAAAACCGGGAATATTAGAACAAATTCGCTAGCTGAAATCTATCGGAACTCCCCTGTTTTTCAAAATCTTCGTAATCCTGACAAGTATAAGGGAAAGTGTGGTGTTTGTGAGTTTCGATATGTTTGTGGGGGATCTCGTTCTAGAGCATATGCAATGACGGGGGATTATATGGAAAGTGAGCCTTTCTGCGTATACGTACCAAAAGCATTGCGAAAACAGAAAAAGAACATAAAAAAGGGCTATGAGTAAAAGCTTACTCACAGCCCTTTTTTAATGTTTTATAAAGTATAGTACTTCGCATCCTTCATTAAAAATTCGCTACCTATAACTGTTGTACTGAAACAAGTTTTTTACACATGTATTCTATTAAAACGATTTTAATAAAGAATAAAAATTCGTATCATAGGGAATGTCATCTTGATACATATAATTTTTTAGAACGCCTTCTTTTTCAAAGCCTAATTTTAATAGTACTTTATTGGAAGCTTCATTTTCAAGAAATACAATTGCTCCGATCCGCTTTAAATGAATCGTATGGAAACCGTATGATATAACCTCAGAAACAGCTTCAGTCGCATATCCTTGTCCCCAGTGTTCAGGCAAAAAGGCATAACTTATATTGGCCCGTTTATGCTCAGAAGACCAATCGTGAAAACCAATGGTACCGATGAGTTCTTTCTTGTCTTTTGATTCGATTCCCCATTTTATACCGCTTCTTGCATTGTAACTCAGTTTAAAGTTATGAATAATTTGTTTCACTTGATCAATATCTTGTAACGGTTTTTGGCCATAATAGCGCAGTACGTCAGTATTAGAAAAGCATTTTAGTATACTTGGTGCATCTTCTTCGGTAAGTTCTCGTAGAATGAGTCGGTCGGTTTTCAATATAGGAAACATGCTTTCACTCCATTTCTTTTGAAACTAGAATGTGTTGTTATTATATAATTTAGTCTGAAAATAAAGATTATTCAAGAGGGGAGTATGGCTTTAATTTATGATAAAATTGATTGTGGAATATATTTCAAAAAGAGGTTTGTATATGGAGAAAAATTCAATTTTAATTGTAGATGACGATCAAGATATTGTTCGATTTATGAACGTGAATTTAATGCAAGAAGGTTTTAAAGTTTTTAGTGCTCATAACGGAGAAGAGGCTTTAGAAATTATAAATAATAATAGCATTCAACTTGCTATTTTGGATATTATGATGCCACAAATGGATGGGATAGAATTGTGTAGAAGAATTAGAGAGAAACATAGTTTGCCAATTATGTTTTTAAGTGCAAAATCATCGGACGTAGATAAAGTCGTCGGATTTAGTACGGGAGCAGATGATTATATTGTGAAGCCGTTCAGTACAATTGAATTAATTGCAAGAGTGAAGGCTCAATTAAGAAGGTATACATATTTCAATCAAAATGCTGTCCAAGTAATAGAAAAGAAAATAAATATTAGAGGTTTAGAAATAGATGAAGCGTCTAGAACAGTAATGTTATATGGAGAAACAATCAATCTTACGAAAACTGAATATGATATTTTGTATTTAATGGCAGCTGCAAAGAATCGTGTATTTACTATTGAAGAAATATATGAGAGCGTTTGGAAAGAAAGGGCTTATGAAAGCAATAATACAGTAATGGTTCATATCGCAAGATTAAGAAATAAAATTGAAGAGAATCCAAAAGAACCGAAGTTTATTCAAAATGTTTGGGGAGTCGGATATAAAATTGAAGATTAAATCATTACAAGGCATTAGAGCTAAGTTTTTTATCGCATTCATATGTAGCATCTTGTTAGCGACTGTAAGTATAATAGTGTTTCAAATTTTGGTTGGAAATATATATAGTCAGGTTAATGTTTTAGAGGAAAAATATTCATTTTTATATTTTATAGTTTTTTTGATTTTTACTACAACATACTTTGCATTCATGACAAAAACGCTGATGAAAAGGTTGTCTCAAATTAACAAGAACGTGAAAGAAATAAGTGAAGGTAATTTTGAAATACATATACCTATTTCGAAAAGCGATGAGATTGGTGAACTAGCGACAAATGTTAATAGAATGGCGAAAAGCTTAAAAGAGTCTATCGAGAATGAAAAAAAATCACAGGAAATGAAAAATGAAATGATTAGTAATATTTCTCATGATTTACGAACGCCAGTAACATCTTTAATCGGTTATGCGGACTTATTAGGAAATAAGCTGCATGCAAATGGAGAAGAATGTGAACAGTATGTAAGCATATTAAAGCGAAAAAGTTATGAATTAAAAAATCAAGTTGATGAATTATTAGAATACTGTCAAATAAATTATAGAGAGATTGAATTACATAAAAGTGTAGTAAATATGAAAGCGTTAATGGAACAAATTATGATTGATTTTGTACCACAACTAGATGATGCCGATATGAGCTTTTGTATGAAAGGTGATAAGGAGTTACATGTGGAAATGGATGTAGCACTTATGGTGAGGTTATTCGAAAATGTAATTAGTAATAGTATTATGTACGGGAAAGACGGAAAGGAGATTGTAATTCAAATTTCTAAAAGAGACATGAATGTTGAAATAGAAATTAAAAATTTTGGGCAATGTATTCCGGATGAGAACCTGCCTTATGTTTTTGAGAAGTTTTATCGTGGTGAAAAATCACGCAGCTCTCATACAGGTGGAAAAGGAATGGGACTTGCAATTGCGAAAAGTATAGCAGAACTTCATAAAGGAGATATCGCTGTACGTAGTAACGATAAAGAAACAGTTTTTACTATCGTTTTACCGCAGTATAAAGAAATGTAAGAAAGTCGTAAGTATTTCTTACGTATGTTGTAATTTTCAATTCGTATCATGTAGAACAAGGATATGAGAGTGGGGATATAACATGTGGAAGAAATATGTGTTGGTAATTTTAGTTGCTTTTTTACTTACAAGTTGGAGTGTAATTTATTTAGTTAATGGTATTATATCAGTCGTTTTTTGGTGGAGTATACAAGCCTTTAGCTTCGTATTAAGCTTTATTTTGATAGGGTCAGTATTACTATTTGTGTGGAAAGGCATTTTCAGAAAGCGAATAGATAGAACGCTACTCTTCATTGTGCTTTTTTCTATAATTGGAGCTTGGCCCTTAGGATGGTTCGCTAACATAGGCGGACTTGCTTACCCGGCAGATGTACATTCTACGAGCCCTAAAGTAGTCGTGCGCTTTCCTTTAAATGAACGAGCATTAATAGGTTGGGGTGGTGATCGTTTAGAAACGAACTATCACGTTATCAAACCAAATGAGCGCTGGGCATATGATATTCTCATTCCTCCTGCTGAAGTGAAAAGTAGTAAGTTGGATGATTATGGAATATATGGAGCGAAAGTAATGGCACCAGCTTCTGGAACAGTTGTATCAATTAATAATGATGAAAAAGATTTAGTTCCGGGATCGGATGATTTTCAGTCAATGGCGGGAAATCATATTTATTTACGACTAGATGAAACAGGGACATTTTTGGTTCTTGCGCATTTAAAGAAAGGGTCAATTAAAGTGAAGGAAGGACAACATGTAAATGAAGGAGAATTTCTTGCTCAAGTAGGTAACTCAGGAAGTTCAAGTGAGCCACATTTACATATTCATCATCAAAGGCAGGATCCATCCAAGGTAAGCATATTTTTTTCGGAAGGATTACCACTTTACTTTCGAACTGAGAAGGGTGTGATAATGCCGGAAAAAGGAGAATATATAAAAAGACATTAGGGGGAAACGCTGATGTGGGAGAAATATTATATCGAAACTGATAGAGGGAAATTTGAGTATTTTCAAAAGGGAGAAGGAAAACCACTTTGTGTAACACATCTATACAGTGAGTTTAATAGTAATGGTAATTTATTTGCTTCTGCATTTACGAATCATTACACAGTGTACCTTATAAACTTAAGAGGATGCGGAAATTCTACACATGACACCACCAAATATAATTTGGGAATGGTAGATGCAGTACGTGATTTAGAAGCGATACGTGAGGCGTTGAATTTTAAAGATTGGACATATGCAGGTCATTCAACAGGTGGAATGCTAGCTTTACAATATGCGATAATGTGTCCAGAGAGGCTTGTAAAAATTATAGCTGGCGGATTATGTGCATCAGCTGAGTATATGAATCATAAAAATAGTATTTATTGTAGAGATAATGATCAAAATGCTCGTTTAAGAGAAATATTTGCAGTGCTCAGGGACGTAGCTTCTACAATTGATGAGAGGCGTGCCGTAAATAAAGAGTGGACAATGATGTCTTTATATAATGAAACAGCGTATGATGAAATGATTGCTAGACCGAACAGCGGTAAAACAGTATCAAAGCGTCTTGATTATTTTTCTTATAAGGAGTTACCTACATTTGATTTACGTTTACAATTAGAGAATGTAAATATACCAGCCCATATTTACGCTGGAATTTATGATGCACAGTGTCCGTATGAATTTGCAGTGGAAGTAGCGGAGCTTATGCCAAATGCGATAATGTCGACATTTGAATATAGTAATCATTTTCCATTTATTGAGGAGGAAGAAGAGTTTATAAAATTTGTTGAAAGCACGGTCTGTCATGTAAATGGATGATGAAAATCTATAATTTAAAAAGAAGAAGGCTGTCTTTAACAGAAATTTGAGACAGCCTTCTTCTTTCATTACCCTACAAATGTTTGATACAGTAAGAAAATATTTAAAATGATAACAAGTACAGCAATGATCCAAGCGATAAAGGTAGTTATGCGATGGTTAACGAGTGCCCCCATAATTTTTTTACTACTTGTAAACATAATAAGTGGTACTAATGCAAAGGCAATACCGAATGATAAGACGACTTGACTCATGACTAGAGCGTAAGTTGGATTTACACCTAAAGCGATAATAACTAATGGTGGAATCATTGTAATAAATCGGCGTAAGTATAACGGAATATGCATTCGAATGAAACCTTGCATAATAATATCACCTGACATTGTACCGACAGAAGAGCTAGATAGTCCTGCTGATAAGAGACCAATTCCAAATAAAGCAGCTGATACAGGACCGACTAAGTTGCTAAACTGGTTAAAAGCGACATCAAGATCTTCGACATGCAAGCCGTTTTTAAAGAATAGTGCAGCAGCAACAATTAACATACTTGCATTAATTGCTCCAGCGATAATCATTGCGATAATGATATCTATAAATTCGAATCGGAAAATCTTTTTCTTTTGTTCATCATTTGTTCCGACTACGCGGCGCTGCGTTAAGGCGGAATGTAAATAGATTGCGTGTGGCATAACTGTCGCACCTAAAATTCCGGCTGCAAGTAATATACTGTCTACGCCTTGGAATTTTGGGATGAAAAGTCCTGAAAGTAGGGGACTTAATTCCGGTTTTGCATAAAAGACTTGTACACCAAAAGCGATAACAACGATAAAAATCATTCCTGTTATAATAGCTTCTAATGGACGGAAGCCTCTACGTTGAAATTCAAGAATAATAAATGATCCAGCAGCTGTAATTAAAGCTGCCGGTAACATCGGAATCCCAAATAATAAGTACAATCCGAGTGCAGCTCCAATAAATTCAGCTAAATCAGTCGCCATAATAACGAGTTCACCTTGTATCCATAAGCCGATGGAAACAGGTTTTGGGAAGTTTTCTCGAGCAATTTCAGGAAGGTTTCTACCTGTAGCGATTCCTAATTTAGCTGATAAAGTTTGGATTAATACAGCCATTAAATTAGAAGCAAGAATTACCCAGAGTAATAAATATCCATATTGTGATCCAGCGGCAATATTTGTCGCGAAATTGCCAGGGTCAATATAAGCGACTGAAGCAATGAAAGCAGGACCTAAGAATGGTAAAAGTCTTTTTAAGCCTTTCGTTTGTCCGCTTAATGCTAAATGCGCTGATTGAACAGTTGTACTTTGAGAAGGGACATGTTCATCTTTTGATATATCTTTATTCATAGTAGTTTTCCCCTTTGAAATGTTAACTTGATGAAATTATTGTAAGTATTCTTATTGTTTATTTCAATACATTTAAATGTATTAGATGATATTTTTATTTGAACATAAATGTTTCCTTAGTGCAAATTATATGTCTTTATACAATGAATGGTGTGGCATTATTAAAAATTGGGAGTTTATGGTGTGATGAGGCGGGGAAACATAATGAATTAAAGGGCTATTTTTGAAATTTATGTGAACATAAAGCCGATAATACAGCATATTAATTGATGGAATTGCATTTGTATGATATATAATATATTGGGATTACAACATAACCACAGTGTTTTGGTGTGTAATCTTGTTTTTTATTTTTGTTAACTGATAGAAAATAGTATAAAGAGAAGGAAATGGGATTCATTTTCTTATTATATATGTTTTGATATGAACGTTAACTTATACATGATTTTAAAAATTAGATAGGTGGTAGAAATACATTGGCAACTACAAAACCATACAGAGTATTACTATATTACATGTACACAACAATTGAAAACCCAGAAGAATTCGCGGCAGAGCATTTAGAATTTTGTAATTCACTTGAGTTAAAAGGAAGAATCCTTGTAGCTAAAGAAGGTATTAACGGAACTTGTTCTGGTACTGTAGAGCAAACAGAGAAATACATGGAAGCAATGAACAATGATCCACGTTTTGACGGTATCGTGTTTAAAATAGATGAAGCTGATGGTCATGCATTCAAGAAAATGCACGTGCGTCCTCGTCCAGAGTTAGTTACACTTCGTCTAGAAGATGACATTAACCCACACGAAATAACTGGGAAGTATTTAGAGCCAAAAGATTTTTATGAAGCAATGAAACAAGAAGATACAGTTATCATTGATGCGCGAAATGATTATGAATTTGATTTAGGTCACTTCAAAGGTGCGATCAAACCTGATATCGAATCATTCCGTGAATTACCAGATTGGATTCGTGAAAATAAAGAAATACTTGAAGGCAAAAAGATTTTAACTTATTGTACAGGTGGAATTCGTTGCGAGAAGTTTTCTGGTTGGTTAGTTCGTGAAGGCTATGAAGATGTAAGTCAGCTTCACGGCGGTATTGTAACGTACGGAAAAGACCCAGAAGTACAAGGTGAGCTTTGGGATGGACAATGTTATGTGTTCGATGAGCGTATCGCTGTACCAGTAAACCAAAAAGAACATGTTATCGTTGGTAAAGACCACTTTACAGGTGAACCTTGTGAGCGCTATGTAAACTGTGCAAATCCAGAATGTAACAAGAAAATTTTATGTTCTGAAGAAAACGAGGCGAAATATTTACGTGCATGTTCTCACGAATGCCGTGTAAGCCCACGTAACCGCTACGTAATACAACATGAATTAACGGAAGAACAAGTAGCTGCTGCATTAGAGAAAATCGAAGCAGAGAAGTAAGAGGGAAAAGGCTAATCTAAATTTTTGGATTAGCCTTTTTTATATTTGATTTTTGGCGTTTTTTGTCGGTAAGTCGATATATTTAAATAATCGCTGATATATTTCGAGTTGCGCCGATATAATTTAAAAATCGCTGATAAAAATTTCAATTACTGTAGCGTACCACATACTTCAATGTAAAAATACTCTTCTTTACTTCTTATCATCTTTCTCTCTCACAGCAGAAAGTACAGTTTGTTTTACCCATGCTTTTCTTCGTTTATGTTGTAGACTCCATTGGTATAAACTTTGCGCACCTAAAATAAGTGAAATGACTATGCCGCTAATTGCTATTAACAGCGCGAAAAATTCAAGTGGCGATGATATTTTGTTTGAATCGGTGTTTCTTAACAGATCAATCATAGTAAACCCTAACATTTGGCCTACTACAGAGTAGAGCGTTAAAATTAATAGTAAAAGGCTATCTTTTTTTGAAGCAACATTTTCTTGATATTTAAACAAACTATCAAGATTTTGTTTTGCATTCGAGTATAGTATCTCGATGTTAAAAAGCTTTCTTAAGCGGAAGAAAATATCTTCACTCTGTGATTGGGATACTAGCTCTAAAGAAAAGTAATTCGCCGTAAACGAATTGATTGAATAAATTAATTTCTCTATTTCATTTGTATCTTGTTCAATGTTTAATTCAGCATAAGCGTTTGCCATTTTCAATAAAACAATTTTATGAAATAGATTTAATAATAAAGCGTAATAAAACTCCCCATACATTTGACTCGCAAGTTTAGTAAATTCGCGTTCTCCTTCATTTGTTACACATGTGAATATATGTTCTTCCATTATGAAATAGCGATTCGGAGCCCATCTTTGGTAAGCGTGTTGTTTTAAATAATCATGAATATAAGGCAGATTATTTGCACTCACATATGCCTTGCCATCACTTGTTAACCCGGAAAGACTAGAAGTACGATAAACATCCACTTCATTCAGTTCCATATCTTCTTTTATAGATAATAAAGTTTGTACGTACATTCGCTGATCTTCAAAGAAAGGAAAGGTTTGAAAGTAAGAACTTCTTAATCTCTTCTTCTCAAAGAAATCTGTTACGCCATGAAATAAATAACCAAAAATGAATCTTTCCACTTGGGAATACTTTTTTCCGTTACATTCAATACAAATAGTCTCATTTGTATCATTTTTAGTTTCAAGTACACGGAAGCGAGCAGCGAATTCGATTGCTTCGGATAAAGTCATGTTTGGAGCAGTGTTTACTTCTGTTCGAATTGTTAAGAAGCCAAGTTCATAAGGACAAAGTGTTACATCAATAGAGTGTATCTTGAATGGGATTGAAATAAGATTTGTTGTTAAATGTCCAGCTAAGTTAAGGTCCTTTGAATAACGTTGCAAGCCCTTTTGATGCTCTGAGTGAGGAAAGAGAATTTTATTGGTAAATGAAAGATAGTATGCTTCCATATTTTGATGTGAAACTTTAAACTCCCCATAATATGTATTTTCATCATCGAGATGATCGAGCCGAAAAGGACGAAAATCATTTTTTTGTAAGAAAGGGAACATCTGTTGTTCATATCCAGCTTTAAACGAAAACGGGAATATAAATTGAAATATAGCTGTTGCTACATCTTTTTCCTCAATTACTTGTATTGCCTCCATCTATATTGTTTCCTTTCCATATATGCTATAGAAACAACATGCCCAAATTTATTTGAAAATAACCACTGTTTTATACTCAATTGAGAATGAAAATTCAGCTTATTTAGTAGGGGACATGTATAATGTTATGTATACTGAATGTTATAAAATTGTATTTTGAAAAGGGGGATGTTGTATGCGTATTTTAGTATTAGGAGCGGGAGGCGTTGGAGGATTTTTTGGGGGACGCTTAGTAGAAAAAGGAGAAGATGTTACTTTTCTTGTTCGTAGTAAACGGAAAAAACAATTGGAGGAAAGGGGACTTGTAATCCGAAGTGTTAACGGAGATTTTTCCTTTCAACCGAAATTAATAACGAAAGAAGATCAAACTGCTCCATTTGATGTGATTCTATTTTCAACAAAAGCGTATCACTTAAACGAGGCAATTCAAGATTTGAAGCCGTTTGTAGGTGAAAGTACTGTAATCATTCCGTTGCTAAATGGTATTGCTCATGTATCGCTATTACAAAAGGAATTCGGTGAGGAAAAAGTAATTGGTGGTTTATGCTTTATCGAGACGACGTTAAACAATCAAGGAGAAATTGTACAAACTAGCGCTGCAAATAGACTTATGTTTGGAGAAATGAAGTCTCAAGATTCAGAGAGAATAAAGCATATTTCTAAAGCATTTGCAGGTACGAAATCTAGTTTTATTTTAAGTGAAAACATTACGCAAGATATGTGGCATAAATATTTATTTATCACTGTAATGTCAGGTGTGACAACATTAATGCGTGCACCGATAGGACCGATTCGTGAAAGCGAAGGTGGACGCGATTTTATCCAAAACTTATTTGAAGAATGTATGGAAATTATGAGATGTGTAGGAGCACCAATTAAAGATAATATTGTCCAAGAACATATGAAAATAATTGATAAAATTTCGTATAATATGAAGTCATCGATGCAGCGTGATATGGAAAAAGGTTCGTCTATTGAAGCGAAGCACTTACAAGGATACTTACTAGATGTAGCGGAACAATTTTCTATAGAAGCACCATTATTAGGAGCAGTATATCAAAATTTGAAAGTGTATGAAGAAATGACCTTTAACAAATCAGCAATACAATTGGATGTATGAAAAAATAAAAAAGAAAGCAATATATAAGTGTATTGCTTTCTTTCTTTATGACAAATCATTTATTTCTTTTTGTTCTATCTGTCAAATTTATTTCCTGTTCACGTTTACCGTATAATTGATTAATTTCATTTGCTAATGCATCTAAATAGGAATCGGAAAAAATAGGCTTCTTTTCTTTAGACATATAGATCTCCTTTATTGATTTTTTAGTATTCATTATGTATATTTACCAGCGGATTATGCGCCATCATTTTAATTTTTTCTTTTTAAAAATTTTTGTTTACATTTTGAAAATAAAGGAGTATTATAATCCACAGTTTCAATTTTCTAAATCGCTGAAACCGCATGGTGCGGGGGACCCGTTCTTATGGATTAGTTCTTAATCCAATGGGGTGAATCCTTGAAAAAGGTAGGGCTACTCATAGGCCCGAATCCGACAGCTAACCTCGTAAGCGTTATATTGAGAAGGAAGGTGGAGCTTGTGCGACAAAAAAAATAATGTCTACAAGTCTATTTCGTTATGGCTTGTAGACATTTTTTGTTTTCTGAAGAAATCGTTTATCCGCTATAACTAGCAGAAAAGTTCGTACAAAATTATTGGAGAGTGGACAGCAGTGGTTTCATCTATTAAAAGATTTTTAATTGGAAGACCGTTAAAATCAACAGAGCTTGGAGAACAGAAGCTTAATAAAACGAAAGCTTTAGCTATTTTATCTTCTGACGCATTGTCATCAGTTGCTTACGGTCCAGAGCAAATTTTAATTGCTTTAGCAGGTGTTGGAGCGATCGCTTATTGGTATTCCATTCCGATCGCTGTTGGGGTATTAGTGTTATTGACGGCCCTTATTTTATCTTATCGTCAAATTATTTTTGCTTATCCGCATGGCGGGGGCGCGTATGTTGTATCAAAAGAAAATTTAGGGATGAATCCAGGCTTAATTGCTGGAGGATCTTTATTAGTTGACTATATTTTAACTGTTGCAGTAAGTGTGTCTGCAGGTACAGATGCGCTCACATCTGCTTTTCCTAGTTTACATGCACATAATGTAATCATTGCGATTATATTTGTTATATTTATTACCATCTTAAATTTAAGAGGTGTAACGGAATCAGCTTCCGTTTTAGCATATCCTGTTTATTTATTCGTTTTGGCACTATTTATATTAATTGGTGTAGGGATATACAATATTTTAACGGGGCACGTTTCGCAGGCTTTACACACGCCGATTGGAACACCAGTTGCAGGGATTAGTTTATTTTTATTACTAAGAGCATTTGCATCAGGTAGTTCTGCTTTAACAGGTGTTGAAGCAATTTCAAATGCAATTCCGAACTTTAAAGATCCTGCGCCAAACAATGCAGCGAAAACATTGCTTGCAATGGGTGCATTACTTGCAGTTTTATTTTCAGGAATTGTGTTCTTAGCTTATTATTACGGAATTTCTCCAAGTAAAGAAGTAACAGTTGTTTCACAAATTGCTGAACAAACATTTGGACGTAATTTCATGTACTATTTCATACAAGGTACAACAGCTTTAATATTAATCCTTGCTGCTAACACAGGATATTCTGCGTTTCCGTTATTAGCAGTAAACCTTGCAAAAGATAAGTTTATACCAAGAATGTTTACGATTAGAGGAGACCGCCTAGGTTACTCAAATGGAATTATTATACTTGGAATCGCATCGATTATTTTAATTGTAGCTTTCCAAGGGCAAACAGAGCATTTAATTCCGTTATATGCAGTAGGTGTATTTATTCCATTTACCCTTTCTCAAAGTGGTATGGTATTAAAATGGCTTCGTGAAAAACCGGAAGGATGGGCTTTACGATTAACGGTCAATTTAATTGGTGCAGTCATTAGTTTTATCGTAATGAGTATGTTCTTTTTAACTAAATTTGCACAAGTTTGGTCAATCCTTATTTTCTTACCTGTAATTATCTTCTTATTCCACCGAATTAAGAAGCATTATGATGCAGTAGGAGACCAACTAAGTTTAAAAACTTGTGAACGGATTGTTCCGATTGAAGGAAATGTAATTGTCGTTCCAGTAGCTGGTATGACACATGTGGTAGAAAACTCATTGAACTATGCAAAGTCTCTTTCAGCAGATCAAGTTATTGCTGTATATGTCGCTTTTGACAGAGAAGAGGAAAAGAAATTTGAAGAGAAATGGAAGAAGTGGCAACCTGAAGTAAGGCTTGTTACTTTACATTCTCATTATAGAAGTATTATTCAACCGCTAACAAAGTTCATTGATACAGTACAGTATAAAGCGAGTGAATCAAATTACCGAGTTACGGTCGTTATACCACAATTCATTCCGAAAAAAGGTTGGCATAACATTCTTCATAATCAGTCTAGTTTACTCATTCGTGCGTATTTACTCTATAAAAGAAATGTTGTTATTACAACAGTACCATATCATTTGAAAAAATAAGAAGGTTTTTTAAGGATAGCTTTACGAAAGTGAAGCTATCCTTTTTGTGTATACGCTATGCATAATTGCATACGAATCCGAAAGATATATTGATATAATTTTTACATCTGTGAGTAAGTAGAGGTTTTTGTTGTGATATATGGATATTTCAATTGAAAAAGTAAAGTGGATTATATTTTAAAATAAAGACATGAAAGCTTGAAAATAAAGGGAATGAAAATACTTCTTTACGTTATATAAATAGCTGTGTTTAAATGACCTTACAGTATAAAACTTATATGAAAACAAAACGGAATTTCATATTTACGTACGTTATTTAGTTTAATATGAATAATATTTTTATGTAATATATTCACTGTGTGAATGTGGAAATTGCTATAAAATAGAAATTTTATACAATGTTATTCATACTAATCACATATGAAAAAATAATAAAATGTTTTGTGAAGATAAGTAAGTACTGTAGCAATACGAGAGAGGTGGTTCATACATGGATTGCGGTGAGAACGTTCTCTATTTTAACCATCTCAAATTATGGGGAAGAAAATAGAATAATAAAATGCGATAGTAATAGTTGCTAATACATAGGAGGAGTTAAAGTGAAAAAGACTTTAATTACAGGGTTATTGGTTACAGCAGTATCTACGAGTTGTTTTATTCCTGTAAGCGCTTACGCTAAGGAGGGGCAAACAGAAGTGAAAACAGTATATGCACAAAATGTAATTGCTCCAAATACATTATCGAATTCAATTAGAATGTTAGGATCACAATCACCACTTATACAAGCATATGGATTAGTTATTTTACAACAGCCAGACATTAAGGTGAACGCGATGAGTAGTTTGACGAATCATCAAAAATTTGCAAAGGCAAATGTAAGAGAGTGGATTGATGAATATAATCCGAAGTTAATCGACTTAAATCAAGAGATGATGAGGTATAGTACTAGATTTAATAGCTATTATAGTAAGCTCTATGAACTAGCAGAAAACGTAAATGAAAATGAACAGGCAAAAGCAGATTTTACAGGCGCATATGGAAAATTACAATTGCAAGTACAAAGCATCCAAGAGAGTATGGAGCAAGATTTATTAGAACTAAATCGATTTAAAGCAGTATTAGACAAAGATAGTAATAACTTATCGATAAAGGCTGATGAAGCAATAAAAACACTACAAGGATCAAGTGGAGATATTGTGAAGTTAAGAGAAGATATTAAAAGAATTCAAGGGGAAATTCAAGCTGAACTAACTACTATATTGAATAGACCTCAAGAAATTATTAAAGGTTCTATTAATATCGGTAAACAAGTATTTACAATTACAAATCAAACTGCACAAACGAAAACAATTGATTTTGTTTCTATCGGTACTTTAAGTAATGAAATTGTAAATGCTGCCGATAGTCAAACGAGGGAAGCGGCTCTTCGTATTCAGCAAAAACAAAAAGAGCTTCTACCACTTATTCAAAAATTATCACAAACTGAAGCAGAGGCGACACAAATTACATTCGTTGAAGATCAAGTAAGTAGCTTTACAGAACTAATTGACCGTCAAATTACAACTTTAGAAACGTTGTTAACGGATTGGAAAGTTTTAAACAATAATATGATCCAAATTCAAAAAAATGTTGAAGAAGGCACATATACAGATAGTAGTTTACTACAAAAACATTTCAACCAAATTAAAAAAGTAAGTGATGAAATGAATAAACAAACGAATCAATTTGAAGATTACGTTACAAACGTTGAAGTACATTAAAAATAAGTAACGATATAGGGAGAGAAGAAAAATGACAAAAAAACCTTATAAAGTAATGGCTCTATCAGCACTTATGGCAGTATTTGCAGCAGGAAACATTATGCCAGCGCATACGTATGCAGCTGAAAGTACAGTGAAACAAGCTCCAGTTCATGCGGTAGCAAAAGCTTATAATGACTATGAGGAATACTCATTAGGACCAGAAGGCCTAAAAGATGCAATGGAAAGAACAGGTTCAAACGCTTTAGTAATGGATCTGTACGCTTTAACAATTATTAAACAAGGTAATGTTAACTTTGGAAATGTATCGTCTGTTGATGCTGCTTTAAAAGGAAAAGTGATTCAGCACCAGGATACAGCTAGAGGAAATGCGAAGCAATGGTTAGATGTATTGAAGCCACAGCTTATTTCAACAAATCAAAATATCATTAATTACAATACGAAATTCCAAAACTATTATGATACTTTAGTTGCTGCGGTTGATGCAAAAGATAAAGCGACGCTTACGAAAGGGTTAACTAGATTATCAAGTAGTATTAATGAAAATAAAGCGCAAGTAGATCAGTTAGTAGAAGACTTAAAGAAATTCCGAAATAAAATGACGTCGGATACGCAAAACTTTAAGGGTGATGCAAATCAAATTACATCTATTTTAGCTAGTCAAGACGCTGGAATTCCGCTATTGCAAAATCAAATTACAACGTACAATGAAGCAATTAGTAAATATAATGCAATTATTATCGGTTCATCAGTTGCGACAGCTCTAGGGCCAATTGCAATTATCGGTGGTGCAGTAGTTATTGCTACAGGTGCAGGAACGCCGTTAGGAGTGGCGTTAATTGCAGGTGGTACAGCAGCTGTAGGCGGTGGTACAGCTGGAATCGTATTAGCAAAAAAGGAGCTTGATAATGCACAAGCTGAAATTCAAAAAATAACAGGACAAGTTACAACTGCTCAATTAGAGGTAGCAGGATTAACAAACATTAAAATACAAACGGAGTATTTAACAAATACAATTGATACTGCAATTACAGCGTTGCAAAACATTTCAAACCAATGGTACACAATGGGGTCAAAATACAATTCTTTACTTCAAAATGTAGATTCAATTAGTCCGAATGACCTTGTTTTTATTAAAGAAGATTTAAACATTGCGAAAGATAGCTGGAAAAACATTAAAGACTATGCAGAAAAGATTTATGCTGAAGACATTAAAGTAGTAGACACAAAAAAAGCATAATCGAATACGAATCGTTAGAGCGTTAAGTGTTGATGAATGATTTGAAGCTCCTGTTCAGTTGTGAGCAGGAGCTTTTTATACTCTTATAAAGAAACTAGGTGAAAAGTATGCAGAAACGATTTTATAAGAAATGTCTTTTAACATTAATGATTGCTGGGGTGGCAACGAGTAACGCATTTCCTTTACATACTTTTGCAGCAGAACAAAACGTAAAAATACAACAAGAAAATGCGAATGATTACTCTCTTGGCCCAGCAGGATTCCAAGATGTAATGGCACAAACAACATCGAGCATATTCGCGATGGATTCATATGCAAAATTAATTCAAAATCAGCAAGAAACGGATTTAAGCAAAATAAGTTCGATTAATGGTGAGCTTAAAGGGAATATGATTCAGCATCAAAGAGATGCAAAAATGAATGCGGCGTATTGGTTAAATAGTATGAAGCCTCAAATTATGAAAACGGATCAAAATATTATTAATTACAATAATACTTTTCAATCGTATTATAATGACATGTTAATAGCGATTGATCAAAAGGATAGCGGAAAATTAAAAGCGGATTTAGAAAAGTTGTATGCGGATATTGTAAAGAATCAAAATGAGGTAGATGGATTATTAGGAAATTTGAAAGCTTTTCGCGATAGAATGGCGAAAGATACAAATAGTTTCAAAGAGGATACAAATCAGTTAACAGCGATATTGGCAAGTACGAATGCAGGTATTCCAGCTCTAGAGCAACAAATAAATACATATAACGATTCGATTAAAAAGAGTAATGATATGGTTATTGCTGGTGGCGTACTTTGCGTAGCTCTAATAACATGTCTTGCTGGCGGACCGATGATTGCCGTCGCGAAAAAAGATATCGCAAATGCAGAACGAGAAATCGCTAATTTAAAAGATAGAATTTCTGGAGCGCAAGCAGAAGTCGCAATTTTGACAGATGTAAAAAATAAAACAACAAATATGACTGAAACGATTGATGCAGCAATTACAGCACTGCAAAACATATCAAATCAATGGTATACAGTAGGGGCAAAATATAATAACTTATTACAAAACGTAAAAGGAATTACTCCTGAAGAGTTTACGTTTATAAAAGAAGATTTACATACAGCAAAAGATAGCTGGAAAGACGTAAAAGATTATACAGAAAAATTACATGAAGGCGTAGCGAAGTAAACAGTGGACTAGTTCTGCTGTTTATTTTTTTATCCTGTTTTTGTGAGAGGTGGACTTGTAATTTGATATATAAATTTCTGATCAAGTCTTTTATATTTAATGTTTTAATGAAAAAAGCTATACTGTAAGCAAAACTAAAAATTGGAAAGGAAATACTAGAACATGGAAAATTATCTATTATTTATCCTTACAGCAATGTTAATCATAATGATGCCTGGTCCTGGTTTTGCACTAGTTACAAAAAATACTATCTCGCATGGTAAAAGTGGTGGGATAAAGACAGTTTTAGGAACGATATCTGGAATGATGATTCATACAATAATGGCTACGTTAGGACTCTCTGCTATTCTAATGAAATTTGCTATGTTATTTACATTTATAAAATGTGCTGGGGCTTTTTATTTAATTTACTTAGCTGTAAAGTCAATTAAAAGTGCCTTACATAAAAAAGAAGATATGTCAGGTCCAATAGAAATGGACTCTAAGAATATTGGGGCAATTAAAAGCTTTAGACAAGGATTTACTACGGCAATTTTAAATCCAAAAACTGCTGTGTTCTTCCTTAGTTTTTTACCTCAATTTATTGTAAGTAATCAAAATCATTTCCTCCAATTTCTTTTATTAGGAGTCACATTTACGACTTTGACCGCAATATGGTATTTGCTTTATATCTCGCTAATACGTCAATTAAGAACTTTTTTAAGAAAAGAACGAGTGAACCGTATAATGGAGGGTATTACGGGCGCAGTATTATTAGTATTTGGGGTTAGATTATTTTTCCAAAAATAAATATGTATATGAAAAGAGAAATAATCAATAGTGGTTATTTCTCTTATTTATTCTAATACTATTTCACACTTACATACTAATTTGAGTTTTAAAAATGAGTTTCTTAATAATCCGACCTGTTTGCTTAATAAAAAGATTCTACATTATGGGAGATAAGTCGCCCGTAAACGCCTAATTTGTGAGGGATGATAATCAGTAGGGGAGGGACAAACTCCCCATTGATTAAATTTCATTGTATATACTAAGCGGAGTAGAAGTTCAGGTATATAAAATTCAGTAGTCGAAATTTCTTGCATAAAGCTGTATAATGCTTGTAACGAAAAGGAAATACAGGAAAGGATTTGTATTGAGTTACTATGGATAAAGATAAACAACAATTAAGTGTTGAAGTTGCAAGATTATATTATCAATCAGATTATAGTCAGCAAGAAATTGCTAACAAATTAAATATTTCAAGACCGACAATTTCTAGACTATTAAAGTACGCGAAAGAAAAAGGATTTGTTCAAATTAGTATAGCCGATCCATTTGCTGATTTAGATAATGTCGGCAATTTACTGAAAGAAAAATATAACTTGTTAGAAGCACATGTTGTATTTTCCCCAGTGCCAGAATATGCAACGATTACAGAGTATATAAGTAAATATGCAGCTGAGTATATGGAAAAGACGGTTAAAAACGGTGATATCGTTGGTGTAAGCTGGGGAATGACGATGTATGAAATCGCTAGAAAAATCGTACCACAACATGTAAAAGGTGTAGAAGTTGTCCAGCTAAAAGGTGGTATTAGCCATTCGAGTGTAAATACATATGCAAATGAAACCATTGCATTATTTGCAGATGCTTTTCAAACGACGCCAAGAAATCTACCTCTTCCAGTTATATTTGATAATGCAGTGACAAAAGAATTAGTAGAGCAGGATCGACATATTCATCACATTATCGAAATGGGGAAACAAGCGAATATTGCAATTTTCACTGTAGGAACAGTGCGAGACGAAGCGCTATTATTCCGATTAGGTTATTTCGATAAGGATGAAACGAGTTTACTCAAAAAACAATCGGTCGGTGACATTTGTTCACGTTTCTTTGATGGAGACGGAAATATTAGTAGTGAAGAAATTAATAAGCGAACCATCGGAATTGAGTTAGAAGAACTAAAATTAAAGAAACGCTCTATTTTAGTTGCAGGTGGTAATAGAAAAATAAAAGCAATTGATGGTGCGTTACGTGGCGGATATGCAAATGTATTAATTATCGATCAGCATACGGCGAAAGAATTGTTACATTATCAAAAAGAAGATTAGAAATAAAAGGCTTTCTCAAGATATTCATTTTGAGAAAGCCTTTTATTTTGTTATGTATGAATTATGGGATTATTTTTGAATACAAATTGCCTTTTTTAAAATAATTATGGATATTGAGATACATACTACCATTGTTAATATAAAAAATTTGAATTTATATATGAAGTATTTCTTAGTTAGAATGCGCTTTATTTACTAGAAGGAAATTCCTTTTTAAAAAGAATGAACAAAATTTCAAAAGTATATTTACATTTGTTCAACTAAGAGTTAGAATGAAGTTGTTAAAAGATATGAGGAGTGAAGATAATGAATATTGCAAAGTTAATTGACCATACAATTTTAAAAGCTAATGCTACAAAAGAAGATGTTATGAAAGTAATCGAAGAAGCAAAGGAATATAAATTCGCTTCTGTTTGTATTAACCCAACATGGGTAAAGCTAGCTGCTGAGGAACTAGCTGGACATGATGTAGATGTTTGTACTGTAATCGGTTTCCCATTAGGAGCAAGCACGACTGAAACAAAAGCATTTGAAACAAAAGATGCTATCGCAAAAGGTGCAACTGAAGTTGACATGGTAATCAACGTAGGCGCTTTAAAAGATGGCGACGACGAACTTGTTGAAAAAGACATTTATGAAGTAGTACAAGCAGCAAAAGGAAAAGCTCTTGTAAAAGTAATCATTGAAACTTGTCTATTAACAGATGAAGAGAAAGTACGCGCTTGTGAATTATCAGTAAAAGCTGGTGCTGACTTCGTAAAAACTTCAACTGGATTCTCAACTGGCGGAGCAACTGCTGAAGATATCGCATTAATGCGTAAAACAGTAGGACCAAACGTTGGTGTAAAAGCATCTGGTGGTGTTCGTACACGTGAAGATGCAGACAAAATGGTAGCTGCTGGAGCTTCTCGTATTGGAGCAAGTGCTAGTGTTGCAATCGTATTAAATGATGCAAAAGGTGCTACAGATAACTACTAATCATTAGTGAAGTCAAGGGCAATAGATACACAAAGTAAAGTGTATCTATTGCTTTAACAATTGAAAGAAATGTAAGCGGATACGAACACGGGAGGAGATGGCTTATGAAATACTTAATCGGTGTTTTTGGCCTCGTATTGATTTTAGGTATCGCTTGGCTTGCTAGTAATGATAGAAAGAAAGTCAAATATCGTCCAATCATAACGATGGTTATATTACAATTCATTTTGGGGTTTCTATTATTAAATACAAGTGTAGGGAATATATTAATTAGCGGAATAGCAGATGGTTTTGGAGAGCTATTAAAATATGCCGCTGACGGTGTAAATTTCGTATTTGGTGGATTAGTAAATCAAAAAGAGTTTTCATTCTTTTTAAGTGTATTAATGCCAATCGTATTTATATCAGCTTTAATCGGTATTTTGCAACATATTAAAGTGTTACCTATTATTGTGAAATCTATCGGTCTAGCATTAAGTAAAGTAAATGGAATGGGGAAACTAGAATCATATAACGCTGTTGCTTCTGCGATTTTAGGACAATCTGAAGTGTTTATTTCAGTTAAGAAACAATTAGGATTATTGCCAGAGAAAAGAATGTACACATTATGTGCATCTGCAATGTCTACCGTTTCCATGTCTATCGTTGGATCGTATATGGTGTTATTAAAACCCCAATATGTTGTAACCGCTTTAGTGCTTAACTTATTCGGGGGCTTTATTATTGCTTCTATTATTAATCCTTATGAAGTTACTGATGAAGAAGATATGTTAGAAGTACAAGAAGAAGAAAAAAAGACTTTCTTTGAAGTATTAGGGGAATACATTATTGATGGATTTAAAGTTGCGATTACAGTAGCAGCTATGTTAATTGGTTTCGTTGCTCTTATCGCATTCATTAATGCAGTATTTAAAGGTGTAATCGGTATTTCATTCCAAGAAATTCTCGGTTATGCATTTGCACCATTTGCATTTATTATGGGTGTACCTTGGCATGAAGCAGTTAATGCCGGAAATATTATGGCAACAAAATTAGTATCAAATGAATTTGTCGCTATGACAGATTTAGCACAAGGAAACTTTAATTTCTCAGATAGAACGACAGCGATTATATCTGTATTCTTAGTTTCATTTGCAAACTTCTCTTCAATTGGAATTATTGCAGGGGCAGTTAAGAGCTTAAATGAAAAGCAAGGGAATGTAGTCGCAAGATTTGGTTTGAAATTACTTTTCGGTGCAACATTAGTAAGCTTCTTATCAGCAACAATCGTAGGCTTATTATTTTAATAGATTCATATCATATAAAAAGGAATGGTGATTGTAATGAGAATGGTAGATATTATTGCGAAAAAACGTGACGGCAAAGAATTAACAACTGAAGAAATCAAATTCTTTATTAATGGTTATACAGACGGAAGTATACCTGATTATCAAGTAAGTGCACTTGCAATGGCAATCTTCTTTAAAGATATGACAGATCGCGAACGTGCAGATTTAACGATGGCAATGGTGGAGTCTGGAGAAACAATCGACTTATCTGCAATTGAAGGAATTAAAGTAGACAAACATTCAACTGGTGGTGTTGGTGATACAACAACATTAGTATTAGGGCCATTAGTAGCTGCTTTAGATGTACCAGTAGCAAAAATGTCTGGTCGTGGTTTAGGACATACGGGCGGAACAATTGATAAATTAGAAGCAGTAGAAGGATTCCACGTTGAAATTACGAAAGAGCAGTTCATTGATATTGTAAACCGTGACAAAGTAGCTGTTATCGGACAAACAGGAAACTTAACACCTGCAGATAAAAAGATTTATGCATTACGCGATGTAACAGGAACTGTTAACTCAATTCCTCTAATTGCAAGTTCAATTATGAGTAAAAAAATTGCAGCTGGAGCTGACGCAATCGTACTTGATGTAAAAACAGGTGCTGGCGCGTTTATGAAAACAGAAGAAGATGCAAAAGAATTAGCACATGCAATGGTACGTATCGGAAATAATGTAGGACGTCAAACAATGGCTGTTATTTCTGATATGTCACAACCACTTGGTTTTGCAATCGGTAATGCTCTAGAAGTGAAAGAAGCAATTGATACATTAAAAGGTGAAGGTCCAGAAGATTTAACAGAATTAGTACTCGTATTAGGAAGTCAGATGGTTGTACTTGCGAAAAAAGCTAATACATTAGAAGAAGCGCGTGAAATGTTAATTGAAGTGATGAAGAACGGAAAAGCAACTGAGAAGTTTAAAGAGTTCTTAAGCAATCAAGGTGGAGATAGCTCGATTGTAGACAATCCAGAAAAAATGCCACAAGCGAAATATGTAATTGATGTACCTGCTAAAACTTCAGGTGTTATTTCTAACATTGTTGCTGATGAAATCGGTATCGCAGCTATGCTACTTGGTGCTGGTCGTGCAACAAAAGAAGATGAAATCGATTTAGCAGTAGGATTAATGTTACGTAAAAAAGTTGGAGATGCAGTAAAAGAAGGCGAGCCATTCGTAACGATTTATGCAAATCGCGAAAATGTAGAAGATGTAAAAGCGAAAATTTATGAGAACATTTCTATCGCTGAAACAGCAGTGGCTCCTAAATTAGTTCATACAGTTATTACTGACTAATCATAATTACACTTACTTTGAGGGGGAAATAATATGGATAAGAAAAAATATATTGAAGAAGCAAATAAGATGTTAGAAAAAGCATATATTCCGTATTCAAAATTTCCTGTTGGGGCAGCATTAGTTACGAAAGAAGGTAAAATTTATACTGGTTGTAATATAGAAAATGCTTCTTATGGTTTATGTAACTGTGCAGAAAGAACAGCAATCTTTAAAGCAGTATCAGAAGGTGAGCGCGACTTTAGTTACTTAGTTATTACAGGAGAAACGGACGGACCAATTTCACCATGTGGTGCTTGTAGACAAGTAATTGCTGAATTTTGTGATCCGAAAATGCCTGTATTACTAACGAATGTAAAAGGCGATGAAAAAGAAGTGACTGTTGAGCAATTACTTCCAGGTGCTTTTACAAATGACGATTTAAAATAAGTTAAAAGCCATTTTGCAATATTAATTGCAAAATGGCTTTTTTGTTTGAAAATTGAATGTAATATTTTGTTCATATTCCGTTCATAAACTTTGCGTAAAATGATTGCAGCGAATATGGAAAGTTTACAGCAGGAGGGATATAATGAAGAAATTCTATAATGGTGCTTGTAGTTACTTATTAATTTATGATTTTGCTCAAAAAGTCATTTAAATAGATAGGAGTGGAAAGTATGATAGCACTTTTATCAAGTATTGTAGCAGTCTGTATGGCTGTTGGTGTCATGTTTCTTCGCTTTAAAGCAGCGAAAAAACCGGTAACGAAAAAGAAAATTATATTGCCCCCATTTTTTATGAGTACTGGTGCTATGATGTACTTCTTACCAGCGTTTCGGTTAACGTCATTAGAAATAGTAGAAGCAATTACTGTAGGACTTATTTTCTCTATATTCCTTATTAAAACAACGAAGTTTGAAATAAGAAATGAACAAATATATATGAAACCGTCAAAAGCATTTATATTTATTTTAGTTGGATTATTAGCAGTGCGAGTAGTAATGAAATCGTATTTAAGTCAATCGATTGACTTAGCAGAGTTAAGTGGAATGTTTTTCTTACTCGCTTTTGCAATGATTGTATCGTGGAGAATTGCTATGTATCGCTCGTATGCTAAATTAGAAAAAACAATAAAAAGAGCTGGAATTTCTAAATAGGAAATCCAGCTCTTTTTATGTTTTATTGAAATTCTTTTGCGCGGAACTCATTTGCTTAATTTTAAACGTATTTGAGCATCTTGTAATGCGGCTGGTGTCACGTTAAGACCATTTTGATCAACAATTTTTGTGTTTAATAAAATGGAATCTAAGCTTCCACGAAATGTTTGTGTATAGTTTTGACGTAGCATTTGTTGTTCTTGTTTTTCATCAACTGTTAATCCAGTTGCTTTTTCTTTTTTTGATAATTCGTTAATACGTAATAAAATGTTTTTCATTTGTTTCACCTCTAATTTAATTTAATTACATTAGTTGCTTACTAATGTATAGTTATTTTAACGTGTAATTTTAATTATGTCAACACCATCAAAAAAGGTTAAAAATTGACGAAAAATTGTAACAATAATAAAATGAATTGATTAGATAATTATTTTTTAATCATACATAGAACGCTAGGGGGATTATTATGAAATCAACATTTTTTGCTCAAAATAGAGAACGATTAGTAAACACATTACCAGATGAATCGATTACAATTTTATTTGCTGGTCAAGCACCTCATATGTCAGCGGATGCACATTATAAGTTTGTGCCGAATCGGAATTTTTATTATGTAACAGGAATCGATGAACCAAATGTTATTTTTATGCTGAAAAAGTTTGGGAATTGTGTAGAAGAGACACTTTTCATTGAAAAATCAGATCCAGTAATGGAAAAATGGGTCGGTAAAACAGTTTCTAAAGAAGAAGCAGAGAAAATTTCTGGTATAAAGAAAGTTGTATATTTAGATAGTTTTGAGAAGACAATGTCAAATATACTCTTCACAGAAAATGTGAAGCATCTATATTTAGATTTAGAGCGTCGTGAGTGGAATGGTACAGAGACAAAAACGCTAGCATTTGCTAAACATGTAAGAGAACAATATCCACACGTAACAATTGGTAATGTATATCCGAATATTTGTGAATTGCGAGTGTTTAAAACAGAAGAAGAAATTGAAATTATGAAAGAAGCGATTGCTGTAACGAAAGACGGTATTTACAATGTACTTAAGCATGCAAAAGCAGACATAATGGAATATGAATTAGAAGCTCAGTTTGATTTCACACTGAAGTCATCTGGCATTAAGCATCATGCGTTCAATACAATTTTGGCAAGTGGGAAAAATGCTACAGTTCTTCATTATGAAGATAATGATGCGCAAATTCAAAATGGTGATTTAGTATTACTAGATTTAGGCGCTCAAAAAGACTACTATAACGCTGATATTAGTTATACATTCCCAGCAAATGGAACATTCTCTAGTCGCCAAAAACAAATTTATAATATCGTATTAAAAGCATTGAAAGAAACAACAGAGATTATTAAGCCAGGCTTAAAGTTCGCTGCATTAAATGAGCATGCTAAAAAAGTACTTGCAGAAGGGTGTAAAGCGGTTGGTTTAATTCAAGAAGATGAAGAGTTATCAAAATATTATTATCATGGTGTCAGCCATTTCCTTGGTTTAGATACGCATGATGTAGGGACATACAAAGATAGAGTATTAGAAGAAGGCATGGTTATTACAATTGAACCTGGTCTTTATATTGAAGAAGAATCGATTGGAATTCGTATTGAAGATGATATTCTTGTAACGAAAGACGGATACGAAAACTTGTCAAAAGATATCATTAGAGAAGTTGAAGAGATTGAAGCGTTTATGAGTGTAAATAATGAACATGTCAAAGGAAAACAAGCTGTAGTTAAATAATAAGAAAGTCATCACTAATTTATTTGAACTTTATCTCGAATCGTGGACAATTAAAAAATCCATGATTCGGGATAGGGTTCTTTTTATCTTCGAAATACTAATCTTTAATTATTAATCCTAATAAAGTCGCAAACTGAACAGCTTGATATGTAGATACTTTACATCCCCTTAAATCGCTCACTGAAACTGTCAGAGTATTAAAATTAGAAGAGCTAATATCGATCCCCTTCAGTGATGTCTGGTCAAAATTAGCTTCGTCAAGGCTACATAATTGGAATTCAACTTTTTTTAGTTTACAGTCAAAAAAATCTGCACTATTTAATGAAGTTTCATTAAATACAATCTTTTCTAGTTTAGAATTTCCAAATGCAGCTAAGTTCAAAATAGAATTCTCAAATTTAACATTTCCTAAGCTAGATTCTGTAAAATTAACCCCGATTAATTTACTGTTTTTAAATTCAACTCTGTGAACAGAAGAATTGCTTAAATTAACATTTGATAAATCACAGTTTTCAAAACAAACATCTGTAATATCAATATTGCTAAAGTCTGTATTCGTGAACTTACAATTCTTTATCACGGCATCATATAATCGTACTCTATCCACAGATTCATTTTCGAAAGTGGAATCGATAATTTCACACATTTCTAGTGTAGGATCTTCTTCATAAAAAATATCTTGAAAATTTTTTGAAGATAACTCTGGTGAAATTTTGGGTCTATCAATTTTCATGGTATATCAATCCTCTTCTATTTGATATATAAGTGTAATTTAGGTTTAGTGAATCCCCGAAAGGAACATTAGTTCTTATTATACACAATCATACGTTTTTTTGTGAAGAGGATTTTGGTTACCTTTTTCTAATTTAATAATCACAGTGTTATTGTTTCTTAAGAAATAAAGCCCTAATAAATAGGAGAACTGCTAATACATTCGTTACAGAGAAATCCTCTTGCATACCTAAAAGTATGGCTTCTTCTAAGGTTTCTGATTTAATAATTTTGTTTTAAGTGTTAGTGCATATGTTGTTTATACTCGTGTGAAGTTGAAGGAGTAAAATCGGGGAATGTTATGAATACCGAAACAATAATTACAACACTAATTGAAAGCAATAACAAAAAGCATCGGTGGATCACAGTAGAAAACCTTTCTGATAAAATTTGAATTATAAATGACATAGTAATCGTTATAGTAAATAAAAGGCTGATAAACAGTATACTATGAGCTTGTTGCGCATTTAGCATTTCTGTAATCATTGCTCCCATCATACTTGCCATTACCCCAGAGAACATTCCTTCTAAAGCAGTATATAGATGAAAACGTAGACCAACTAAAAAGCCGATACAACCACTAATTAAAATCGCAAGCAAAGTAGAATATAGCAATTCTCCTTTAAATAGAATACCTAAATAAAAACCTATACTTAAACCGATACTCATACTAAAAGACATAATAAATACCATATACTCCATTAGGGTACCACTACGTTTCGAAATATATGATGTAATAATAATTGAGATACAGCAAAGCATTAAGGCAGTTAATGTATAAGCAAACATCATGATACCTCCCTGTCCTATCATTCACTTCATCATATGTTCATATAGAGAGTACTTATGCTTATTTATATCTGCATATTATCTGCACAATTTCATAAATGAAAGCAAGGTGGCGTTTGATTTTTTTACGTGTGAACATGTGAAAGAAAGTGTTATATAATGAGTTTCTATTGTGAAGCAATAAAGAATAAGCGTATAATATTATAGTTATCCCATTACTTGGGACAACCCGCGAATGATAAATAAGATTGTTGTTTTATCATCGCTTCTAAACAGATAGACAATGAAAGTAACAGTGGAATACAGATAGGGAGTTATAAAATGAAATTAATTATTGCCGAGAAACCAGATCAAGGTTTGGCTCTTGTTTCACAATTTAATTATCGCCGGAAAGATGGATATTTAGAAGTAGAAGCGAATGAGTTATTTCCAAATGGAGCGTACTGTACATGGGCAATTGGTCATTTGACGCAGTTATGTAATCCAGAACATTATCATGCAGAGTGGAAAAAATGGTCACTTGATACGTTACCGATGATTCCAGAGCGTTTTCAATTTGAAGTAACAAAGTCGAAGTATAAGCAATTTAACGTTGTGAAACAGCTGTTACATAATCCACAGGTAACAGAAATTATTCACGCGGGCGATGCTGGGCGTGAAGGGGAATTGATTGTACGAAATATTATTAACCTTTGCAACGTGCAAAAGCCAATGAAGCGTCTTTGGATTTCCTCTTTAACGAAGCAAGCTATTTACCAAGGATTTAAAAACTTGCTTGATGAATCAGACACGATTAATACGTATTACGAAGCATACACAAGATCTTGTGCTGACTGGGTTGTTGGTATGAATGCATCGCGTGTGTTTAGTATTTTGCTAAAGAAAAAAGGAATGAATGATGTATTTTCAGCTGGTCGTGTACAAACACCGACACTCGCGTTAATCGTAAAGCGTGAAAAGGAAATAGAAAACTTTAAGTCAGAGCCGTTCTGGGAAGTGTTCGCAACCTTTAATATAGAAGGAAAGAAGTATGAGGGGAAATGGGAGAAGGATAGTGAATCCCGCTTAAAAGACCCTGATATGGCGAATAAAATTGCGGCATTTTGCCAAGGTAAAACGGCAGTAGTGAAGGAAATGAAAACGGAGCGTAAAGAATTTCAGCCGCCGCTTTTATTTAACTTATCATCACTGCAAGCAACGGCAAATAAAGCCTTTAAGTTTTCACCGAAAAAGACGCTTGATATAACGCAAGCACTATATCAAAAAGGGATTGTTTCTTATCCTCGTTCGGATTCCAACTATGTTACACAAGGTGAAGCGGCAACATTCCCTGATATTTTACAGAAGTTAAGTCAGTTTGATGAATATAAAGGTTTATTACCAGCTCCGGTTGAATCGATTATGAATAATAAGCGTTATGTGAATGAAAAGAAAGTAACAGATCACTACGCCATTATTCCGACAGAGCAAGTTACAAACCCAAGCAGATTATCAGGTGATGAAAAGAAAATTTACGATATGATCGTAAGAAGGCTTATTGCAGCTCATTATGAAGTTGCAATCTTTGACTATACAACAATTGTAACGCTTGTAGATGAACGTGCTGAATTCATTTCAAAAGGAAAACAGCAAATTCAAGAAGGATGGCGTAAAGTTATTTTCCAAGACGATAAAGATGACGAAACCATTCTTCCAATTGTAGCTGAAGGTGAAGAAGGAAAAGTTGTAAAGGTGAAAGTGAAAGAGGGAAAAACACAACCACCGAAGCGTTATACAGAAGGACAACTTATTACGTTAATGAAAACAGCTGGTAAGTATTTAGAGAATGAAGAGCTGGAGAAAGTATTAAAGAAAACAGAAGGTTTAGGTACAGAAGCGACCCGTGCAGGTATTATTACGATGCTAAAAGACCGTAAATATATAGATGTGAAGAAGAACCAAGTGTATGCGACCGATAAAGGGAAAGTATTAATTACCGCAATCGGTGACAAAATACTAGCTTCACCAGAAATGACCGCAAAATGGGAGCAACGTCTTGCGGAAATTGGGGAAGGTACAGCATCACCAGCAACTTTTATGGAACAAACGAAAAAATTATCAGCTAAAATTATTGAAGATGCGGTTGAAATGTCTGAGAAGTGGGATTTCACTGGATTACATGTTGAATCGATTGAGCGAAAAGGATCGAAATTTACAACAGGTAAAAAGGTTGGTAGCTGTAAAAAATGTGATGGCGATGTAATTGATAAGTCAACGTTTTACGGCTGTTCTAATTACAACACGACACAATGTGACTTTACCATCTCGAAGAAGATATTAAGTAAAACAATTTCGCAAAAGAATATGACAAAGCTCTTAAAAGGTGAGAAAACCGATTTAATTAAAGGCTTTAAAAAGGGCGAGAAAACATTTGATGCGAAATTAGAGTGGAAAGATAATAAGATTAATTTTGTATTTGAGAATTAATTTGTTAAAAGAGCATGACATAAAACTGTCATGCTCTTTTGTTTTTCTTTTATATAAAATTTAACGATAAAAAAAAATCTTTAAATAATAATTTTTTATTGTAAAACGATAAAACTTGTATTAAAATCAAAATCATAATAAATGAGTGAGGTGCTTTTGTTAAAAGGTAACAACCTTATTTTTAAAATTAGAGGAGGTATAACTATGAACATTAACAATTTGATTGTTAAAAATATGGATAACCCCCATGAGTTGGAGAAGATGTATAGAAAAGATCCGAAAGCTTTTAAAAAAGCATTCTCACAAGCATGGGACCAAAACCCTGATTCTCAAGTTCTAGGTGCTTGGTATGAAAGGTTGCATTTCAAGGAGAAAGTAAATAAAGAAAAAACATCTTTGTTTCAAAAAGGTTTCTTATTCATGGGCCTTTTAGCTATTCTGGCCGGCATAAGCACCAGGATCATTTTCCACTTTGTAGAGCAGGAAGCAATTGCTCCAATTAACCTAGCTTTTGGTGTAATTCCCTTTATCGCTGCTTATTTTGTTTACAATAATACCCCGAAAAAAAGTATTATTTATTTCCTTGCAGCGTTGTTCCTAATTGCCGGGTTGTATCTTAATATGTTGCCATTAAATTATAAAGACAGCAGTATCCTTGCGTATTTACATCTTCCTATATTGTTATGGGTCTTATTGGGACTTGCATTTACAGGAAATGAATATTCAAAAGGTAATACAAGATTAGCTTATATTAAATTTAATTTAGAATATGGTCTTCTCTACGCGAGCATGGCAGTGAGTGGAATGATACTAGCAGTATTCACCATGCGATTATTTAGTTTTGTTGACTTGGATATAGGAGAGTTCTATTTTAGTAATGTTGTTTTATTTGGAGCTGCCGCTCTCGCTGTAGTGGCTGCATACTTAGTATCATTGAATCTTAAACTTGCTAAAAATATTACACCATACATATCTAAAATTTTTAGTCCACTTGTCTTGATTACGTTGCTAATCTATCTTATAACGGTTATATGGGTCGGGAAAAATCCTTTCTTGGACCGCAATTTCTTAATGGCCTTCAACGGAATACTCCTTGGCGTGTTGGCCGTTACCATATTTTCTATCGTTGAGAGTGATTCGGATGAGAAAAAGAACATTTCAGATTATATAAATTTTGCCTTAATTGTTCTGGCGCTTATTATTGACACTGTCGCTTTATCAGCCATTGTATTCAGACTTTCTTCTTACGGGATTACACCTAATAGACTTGCTGTTTTAGGGGTAAACATACTGATCTGGGCAAATTTAATTTGGATTATGTTTTCCTATATGCGTTTCTTGCAAAGCAAATCAGGACCGACAGCTATCCAAGATGCCGTTACGAAGTATTTACCAATTTACGGACTTTGGGCAGCTTTCGTTATATTTACGTTTCCTATCATTTTTAATTAGAAAGGTCTTGTTAACGTAACGACAAAATTGTTAAAAGAAGATGATAGATGTCATCTTCTTTTAACTGTATAAAAAAACATATTGAAATTATTTTGATGTAAAATATAATGAATTTAGATAATTAAATAAAAACTTCTTATTAAGAGAGGTGGAGGGACTGGCCCTTCGAAGCCTCAGCAACCTTATGTGATATAAAGGTGCTAAATCCTGTAGGATCTAAAATTCCTAATAGATAAGATGCGGTTATAAGTAAACCTTCTTCTTATTTTGAAGAAGGTTTTTTCTCATTTAAATAGAGGTTTTGAAAGGTGGTGAGGAAGAATTAAAGAAAATATACAAGAGGAAAATGGAGGATGCAGTGAATAATGAAATTGAGGATTTAAAAGAGAATAGCACAAGTATTTGGAGCAATAAAATTTTTTCGTATTTTTTCTTAGCAAGTTGCATTTCTTTAATAGGTAATTCTATGGTTACGCTCGTTTTACCGTTATGGGTAATGAAATTAACGAACTCTCCATTACTTGTTTCTGGAGTAAACGTTGCAATTGCGACGACGGCGATTTTATTTGCACCTGTAACAGGAACGTTAGCAGATCGAATGTCAAGAAGAAAGCTTATGATAATTGCGGATGTTATGAGATGTATCGTCATGATTTTAATTGCAGTTATAGCATTTTATAATAAAATGCTATACATTCCGTTACTAATTTTACTTATAATACGCTCAATTGGGAGTGCTTTATTTACTCCGGCTTCAAATGCAGCATTAGTAACATATGTGGAAGAAAAGCATGTTCAACAGGCGATTACGCTGAGGCAAATATCAATACAAACCATATCGGTAGCCATTCCTTTAATGGCTAGCCTTTTAATTAGTATTTTTAATTTTCATGGAGTATTTTTGTTAGATGCAATTACATTTTTTATATCATTTTTAATTTTAATGAAAATTAAATTTCCACGTGAATTAAAAGTAGAAAAGAAAAAGCCTTTTTACGAAGACTTTAAAGAGGGTTTCTCCATATTTAATAGTAATCAATCATTGAAAACATTGCTTATGAGCGCTGCGCTTATTAATTTACTTGGAGCGGCGTGTATGCTTTCGCTACAAGTAATAGTTGTTAGAGAAATGGACCTTTCTACGGGATGGTATAGTATAGTTTTTGCGGCATCACCGATAGGGATTTTAATAGGAGCATTTATTACGAAAAAGATTCGTACATATAAAACGATTACGACTGCTTTTATATTTACAGCTATTATGGGGGTTTTTAATGCTGCAATGGGTACGACGTTAAATCCGGTATTATTTTCAGTTTATTATTTTCTGTCAGGAATTGCATTTGGGGTAAGTAATATATATTTTGGAGTGTTGTATAGAAAGTTAATTCCAAATGAAGTGCAAGGAAGATTTTTTGGTTTTTTAAATTCGTTATTATTAGTATCAACCCCGGTTGGAATTGCAATAACGGGATATTCCTTAGAGTTAATTTCAGCTTCTATTGTATTTATTATAATTGGTATTATTACGTTTCTAGTTTCGGTTATTTCATTTGTAATGATAAATAAGAAATAAGTGTTGTATGAGATTTTTCAAAAATAAAAAACGTCCTGCTATAGGACGTTTTTTATTATATATATTGCCGTCTTTTCTTAATAAGTAACAACACTTGTGAAACACAAGCAAGTACTGGCAGTTCAATTAACGGTCCAATAACGAGTGCAAGTGCAATAAGAGGCTCGTCAGGGAAAGCAGTCACAGCAATAGCAAGAGCAACAGGTGAGTTTCTTGCTAACGTTGTTAAATTTAGACTTACTGTATCTTTATAAGATAAACGCATAACGCGCCCGATAAATTGTCCTAGTACAAAATTAATGATGAAGAACAATAGAACAGGAATGAGTAATAATAAAACGACACTCATATTTTGTAGTAAATATTTACCTTGTGATGCAAACATCGCTACGATTGCTAAACTTAAAAATACAATTTGGGCAGAGCTGAAAAACGGAATGAGTTTATTCTCGAGCGTTTCAGCTTTTTTCAGTTTATTCATAATGAATTTTGTAGCGTGTGCAAGTAAAAATGGTAAGACGATTACGATAACAATACTTTCTACTAAAACAGAAACCGCTACAGTCTTCATAACACCAGCGAATAAAAATAAATAAATGGGAAGTAGTAGTACTTGCAAAATTAAATTTACTGGTAAAATCGCTGTAGAAAGTGCTACATTACCTTTTGCTATTTCAGTAAAGATTAAGTACCAATCTGTACATGGAGTAACCATTAGCATTATAAATCCAATCCACAGTGCTGGGTGATCTGAAAGAAATAGTGCTCCTAATCCCCAAGCGAGTAAAGGTGTCCATAAAAAGTTAATAGTAAGACTTGTTCCAGCAAATTTTAGATTGTGAAATCCGTTTTTTATTTCTTTTAATGGGATGCTGAGGAATAATCCATATAGCATGAAAAATAAGAAGGGGACAATAAATCGCTCTGAATACATATGTATGAAATTAAATTGCCCGAGTATGATGCCGCATGTAACAGCAAAAAGAATAATAAAAGTTTGAATCTTTTCTATCGTGCTCATGAATGAATCCTTTCTAAATATGAATTTTCCTCTCTAATTTTATTATACAAGTAATAAGGCTGTAATTTGGTGTTCAATTGTATTTTAGTAAATGTTTTTAATTTGAGATTTATTTTTTTATTAAAAGTTACTTGACTAAAGTAAGTGACTATATTACAATCACTTACATAAGGTAATTAAATAACAAAAAGTTTTAATTAACTTTCCTTAAGGTATCAATTGGAACTTTTTATTAGAATAAGAATTTTTATGATGATGAATAATGAATATGATAAGAAAGTTTAGGTGAAGAAAATGGGATTATTTAGCTCGTTATTTGGTAAAAAAGAAGAAAATCAAAAAGTAGAGGAGAATAAAACAATGTCAAAAGTATTATTTGTAAAAGCAAACGATCGCCCAGCGGAGCAAGCAGTTAGTTCAAAAATGTATGAAACATTTGTAAGTACTTATAAAGAAGCAAATCCGAATACAGAAATTACAGAGTTAGATTTATTTGCATTAGATCTTCCTTATTACGGAAATATTGCTATTTCAGGTGGATACAAACGTAGTCAAGGTATGGAATTAACAGCAGAAGAAGAGAAGGCAGTTGCTACAGTAGATCAATATTTAAATCAGTTTTTAGAAGCTGATAAAGTTGTATTTGCATTCCCATTATGGAACTTTACTGTACCAGCACCATTAATCACATATATTTCATATTTATCTCAAGCTGGAAAAACGTTTAAATATACAGCTAATGGTCCAGAAGGCTTAGCTGGTGGTAAAAAAGTAGTTGTGTTAGGTGCTCGTGGTTCAGATTACTCTTCAGAACAAATGGCTCCTATGGAAATGGCAGTTAATTACGTAACAACTGTATTTGGGTTCTGGGGAATTACAAATCCAGAAACTGTTGTAATTGAAGGACACAACCAATATCCAGATCGCTCACAACAAATTGTTGAAGAAGGTTTAGAGAACGTTAAGAAAGTAGCGGCGAAATTTTAATTAATTGATAGTAAAAATGGAAAAACCAACATGGATGACCATGTTGTTTTTTTAGTCTATTTCTATGTTAAAAAATGTATATTTATAAAATGAATGAAAAGTTCGAAAATAGTATTGCAAAATATTAAGTATCAAACTATAATGAGTTCAAGAATAGTTGATACTTAAGTTAAATATTCAGAAAATTCAATTAGTTAAAAATGGAAATGACATAGGTTATATTGAATGGAGGTTATATTATGACGAACAAAGTACCGTTTTCGTTCATAGTTGTTATTGGTTTAATGTTATTTGCACTATTTTTCGGGGCAGGAAATTTAATATTCCCAGCAATGCTTGGTCAATCGGCAGGAGAGAATGTATGGATTGCTAACGCTGGATTTTTAGTAACAGGTGTAGGTTTACCGTTGCTAGGGGTATTAGCATTTGGAATTTCAGGTAAAGAAGATTTACAATCGTTAGCAAGTCGTGTACATCCAGTGTTCGGCATTGTATTTACGACAGTTTTATATTTAGCGATTGGTCCACTATTCGCTATTCCGAGAACAGGCAGCGTTTCTTATGAAATTGGTATGAAGCCTTTTGTACCAGAAGCTATGGGTTCTTCAGCACTCATTCTTTTTACAATTATATTCTTTAGCATTACTTGTTTTTTTTCGCTAAATCCCGCGAAAATTGTCGATATTGTAGGAAAAATCTTAACGCCAATTAAATTAACGTTTATTGGGATTTTAGTAGTATTTGCTTTTATTCATCCAATGGGAGAAATGCAAGCACCTGCAGAGGCATATACATCACATGCGTTCTTTAAAGGATTCCAAGAAGGTTACTTAACAATGGATACGTTGGCATCATTCGTATTCGGTATTATCATCATCAATGCGATTAAAGAAAAGGGCGCAAAAACAAAAAAAGACATTATGATTGTTTGTGCAAAAGCAACATTGATTGCTGCATCTATTTTAGCAATGATCTATTCAGCACTTTCATTTATGGGAGCTTCAAGTGTTGCAAAACTTGGTCATTTAGATAATGGTGGTGCAGTATTAGCAAAAGTTTCAAACTATTATTTTGGGTCATACGGCGGAATTATATTAGGGATTATGGTTACAGCAGCATGTTTAACGACTAGTGTAGGACTTGTTTCAGCGTGTTCTTCATTCTTCCATAAACTATTCCCGAATGTTTCGTATAAAAAGATAGCAATCATCTTATCAGTGTTCAGTGCAGTTGTTGCGAACGTAGGTTTAACGCAATTAATTGCAATTTCTGTTCCTGTATTAATCGCGATTTATCCATTAGCAATCGTCTTAATTTTCCTAACGCTCCTTCATCCATTGTTTAAAGGACGAGCAGAGGTGTATCAAGGTAGCTTATTAATTACATTTATTGTAAGTGTGTTCGATGGATTGAATGCAGCTGGTATGAAGTTAGCAGTAGTAAATGATTTTCTTACTAAAATACTTCCAATGCATGAAGTTGGGTTAGGGTGGATTTTACCAGCACTTATTGGCGGATTGATCGGGTATGTCATTAGCATTGTGAAAGCAAAAAATCAAGTTCAACCAGCAGCTAATGTGGATAAGAAAATAGGTTAAATAAAAAAGTTATAGAACTTGTTTCTATAGCTTTTTTTGTTACTATTAATAATGAAAGAAAATAAAGTAGTAGGGGAAATAAAATGAAAAAAACAATTGATCATATCGGCATCGCAGTTCGAGATATAGATAGTACGATACGTTTTTATGAAAAAGTGTTGTCAGGAACTTTAATAGATCGTTACGTAAGTGAAGCGCCTGGTGTTGAAAGTGAAGTAGCCATTCTTGAAGTGGATGGAGATAGAATTGAATTGCTTGCGCCGACAAATAACACCACTTCACCAATTGCCCGATTTATAAAACAAAAAGGTAAAGGTGTTCATCATGTTGCATATCGAGTAGATGATTTAGATGTAGCTTTAGAGGAATTGAAAAAACAAGACATTCGAACGTTAGAGCATACGCTTCGAATGAATAAACACGGCAGAAGATTAATCTATCTTAACCCAGCGGATACAGAGGGAACAATTATAGAGTATTGTGATTATCCGGAAGAGAAGTAGAAGAAAGATATTTTTAAGAAGGTATTACGTAATAACGTAATACCTTTTTATTTATGCATTTCACACTTTCTTCACAAATGATTCACGATAACTTTTCCTCTTCAAGAACTTACATAAATATATTTTATGATATAATAACAATCGACTTTAAAAATATAAGTTGTATCTATCAAGGTAGTTACTATTGTATTGGAAGTTTAGAGGTGAGAGAGAAATAAATAGTTATACTGTATAGAAGATTATATTTAATCAGGTTAATATTTCGTCCAAGAATCCAACTCGGGAAGTAAAAATAATGAAAATATAGCGATGAGGAAGAAAGAAGTGAAATGAGTGTGAAAGTAATGAAAAGGTTAGGGACATTGTTATTTATTGTATGTGTGCTTATCGTATTGATACCGAAAAGTGCATCTGCTCATGCATACGTTGTGAAATCAAACCCTACTGAAAATGAAACATTGAAGAAAGCACCGTCTGTTGTGAAAATCGAGTTCGATGAGGACATACAAGTTTCAAGTTTTAATACATTGTACGTGAGAGATACATCAGGTAAAAGGGTCGATTTAAAAGATGCTCATATTGATAAAAATAATAAAAAGCTATTAGAAGCCGGATTAAAAGAGAATCTCAAAAACGGTCTCTATTCTATTCAGTGGAAAGTAATTTCAGCTGATGGACATCCAATTCAAGGAGTTATTCCATTCCGTATTGGATTAGCGGAAGCTGGAGCAGATGATATACAAGTAGAAGAGGTGGGATATGTTCCGCAAATTGATATGATCATGGAACGTGGAATTTTATATACAAGTTTCTCACTATTTATAGGAGTGCTATTCTTTAATCTTATTATGTATAAAGGGAATGCAACCTCGGTTCGATCAAGGAGTAAGAACATAATATGGATTTCTTTATTAGGGATATTTATTAGCTTGTTATTCAATCTACCACTACAAGCGAAAATAAATGCGGATGTTTCATGGCTAGAAGCATTCAATCCTTTACTATTAAAAGAAACATTACAGCTTTCTGTCTTTGGTTATATATGGATTACTCAAATGACTCTTATTAGTTCGCTTATAATCGTTACGTATTTTGCAATGAGGCGTGAGAAGCTGTCGTCGTTTCAAGTATGGAGCGTTCCAATAGTATTGTTTATTGGTCTACTTGTTATGAAAGCATGTAATAGTCACGCATATGGTTTAAAGTTTAAAGAAATTGCTGTTGTTATGGATTTTTTACATTTATTCGCAGCTTCATTATGGATTGGTGGTCTATCATCTATTATTCTTCTTTTACGTAAAGAGGATGATAAGTGGAGTATGTATTGGGATATGATTAAGCGTTTTTCACCGTGGGCAATATGTGCTGTCATTGTGATTTTCATAACAGGTCTTTTTAACAGTACATTTTTTATTCCAACAATCCACTCGTTATTTGATACGAAGTATGGATTAGCTTTATTAGCAAAGATACTTTTATTCATTTTCATGGGGATATTAGGAATTATTCATTATGTGAAAGGGAAAATGAGAGCGGAGCAAGGATTAGGTGCTACGGTGAAAGTAGAGTTTATCATTGGAATTATCATTTTCGTAATCGTAGCTTTTATGACAAACGTACAAACACCACAGATGCCTCCTACTGGACCTTTTACAGAGAGTAAACAATTGGATAATGGATATGAAATGACGCTAAATGTAAGTCCTAATAGAGTAGGACAAAATATATTCCATATTACTTTAAAGGATGAGAACGGACAACCTGTTACTAATATGGAACAAATCATATTAACAACTCAATCGTTAGATATGAATATGGGAAAGGGATCATTTAAAGTTTCGGCAGTTTCACCGGGAGAATATGAAGCAGAAGGTATGTATATTAACATGACAGGCAACTGGAATATACAAGTACATGGATTAACGAAATCGCTTGATAGCTTCGATACGGATTATAAATTTATTGTAGGTGGCAGATAAAGTGAAACTTTAAGCAGCCCTCATCAATTGGGCTGCCCGGCGAATAGCGGGATAAAGAGTAGGTATAGATAAAAAGGAGCTAATTGAAAATGAAACGCATAAAAAAATTAGGAACAACAATGATCGCAACAGTAATTGCAATGGGAATTTTTTCGTTACCTGTTAGTGCGCACGTCACTGTGAAGCCAGCAACTTCTGACATCGGCTCTTGGGAGACTTACACGATAAAAGTACCAGTTGAAAAGAATGTAGCAACAACAAAAGTTACACTGAAAATACCGTCTGGTGTGGAATTCCAACAGTATGAACCAGTGCCAGGGTGGAAAATGGAAGAGCAAAAAGATAGTGCCGGAAAAGTGAAAACTGTAGTATGGGAAGCAACAGGAGAAGGGATTTTACCTGGCCAATTCCAGCGGTTTACTTTCGTCGCTAAAAATCCGGATAAAGAACAAAAAATAGCTTGGGATGCATATCAACAATATAAAGACGGAGAAATTGTTGAATGGACAGGCGATGAGAAAGCTGAAAAACCGCATTCACTTACTACAATTGCAAAAGGTACGTCATTAACAGGAGAACATGGTGAAGTATCTAATGTAGAAAAGAATGAAGGTACTAGTAATATGCAATTGATAGCAATTGTTTTATCTATTTTGGCGATTGTATCTTCGGTAGGTACGTGTGTTTTTATGGTACGTCGTAAAAAATAAGTAATAACGATAAGAAGGAGCCTACAATCAGTAGGCTCCTTCTTATGTTAATTTACTTCACTTCAATCCGCTGCCCTACAGCAAGTGTTTTCGGCTTTATATTTACGAAACAAATACTCACTACAATAAATAATAGTCCGATAAATAAGCTAATAGTAATGGCCTCATGTAAGAAAATTGAACTTACAATAATAGCGATTAGAGGAATGAGAAATGTATAAGCCCCAACTTTACTTGCTTCACCAGCTCCAACGAGTGTGAAGTATGCAAGCCACCCCATTGCAATAACAAAGAATGAAATAAAGAGTAGTACACTAACAAACGGCATACTCCAAGCGATACTAGACCAACTTTCAAACTCTGATCCACATCCAATTAAGCAAAGTCCGCCAATAATAAGTTGCAGTGTTACCATCCAAATGGAATTAACGCGGTGCCCAGTCTTCTTAATAAATACGGTTCCAAGTGCCCAGCCAATAGCGCATCCTATCGCGAGAAGAATCCCGATAATAGAAATATGTCCAGTTAAACTGCTTGAGCTAATAACACCTACGCCAATAAATCCGAGTATAAGCCCGAAAATTTTTAAACCGTACATTGATTCTTCAAGCCATATCCACGAGAAAATACCAAGTAAAACGGGTTGTAGAAATACGATGGCGGAAAATAGACCAGCGGGCATATATTGAAGGCCGACAGTTTGTAATCCGTAAAATATAATGATATTAAGTAAAGAAGAAATAACGTATAAATGCCAAGTTTCTTTTAAGTGTAACTCTTTGTATTTCGGTAATGCGAACAGGAGTAAAATGAATCCTCCAATTAAAGTTCGAACGCCTGCAAATAAAACGGGTGGTGTATAATGCAGGGCAAACTTAGATAAAGGCCAATTGATTCCCCACATGAAAACGAGAAAGGTAAGGATGATGGCCGTCTTAGTTCGAGAAAGCTGTGTCACTGTAAGACCTCCTTGATGTTATTCATTTCACTATGATATGATATCGACTGTAATAAATAAAATGAATCTTTTTTATGAGGAGTATAAGCGATTAGTTATGACCATTACACAACTACAAGTATTAATAAAAACTGTTGAGTTAGGTAGTTTTACGAAGGCTGCTCGGGTGTTAAATATGACGCAGCCAGCAGTAAGTCATGCGATTTCAAGTATTGAGTCAGAGTTAGGAGTTACGATTCTTATACGTGATAAACGACAAGGATTACTCGTTACGGATGTAGGAAACAGAATTCTTGTACATATTAGAGAGATTTTGAACGGTGTAGAGAAGATTGAACAAGAAGTTGCGATGGAGAAAGGACACGAAGTGGGGACGATTCGAATTGGGAGTTTTCCGAGTGCTTCTGCACATTTCTTACCGAAAATGATAAACCATTTTAAGGAGAAGTATCCGAACTTAGAAGTCGTTCTTTGTGAAGGAACGATTAAAGAAGTTGAAGATTGGTTAGTATCGAGGGTTGTTGATATAGGGATTGTTATTTTACCTAATAAAGAGATGGAGATTGTTCCATTAACGAAGGGGAAAATGGTTGTTATTTTAAGAGAGGATCATCCTCTTTGCAAGAAGGATGCTATTACAATTCGTGATTTGGAGAATGAACCGATCATATTATGTAAGGGCGGATACGAACCACCCATTATCGATATGTTTAAACAAGCAAACGTACCACTTCGGGCTGAGTATGTAATTTCGACAGTTACGACAGCTTTAAATATGATTCAAGAAGGATTAGGCATTGCAATATTAGCTGAATTATCTTTAACGAATTTACCACAGAATGTGCAAACGAGAGAATTGGAACCGCAAGTATGGAGAGAAATTGCTTTAGCTGTTCCTTCATTAAAGGATTCTTCAATCGCTGTGCAGCTATTTATTGAAGAATTTCAGGCGCTATTTGCAGAATAAAAAGAGGTGTCTCGTATATTATAATGGGACACTTTTTAATTTACTTATAAAAAATATGTGAAAAGGATTGACTTATTTTTTGGTTGTAACTATAATGATTACATCGAGGTGGTGATTACGATGAAAATTAGTAGCCGCTTTTCCATAGCTATTCATATTTTATCTATTTTGAAAAACAATCCATCTTCACTTTGTACTTCAGACTATATGGCTGAGAGTGTCAATACAAATCCAGTAGTCATTCGTAAAATGATGTCGTACTTGAAACAAGCTGGCTTTGTTTACGTAAATCGTGGACCGGGTGGCGCAGGTTTACTAAAGGATTTACATGAAATCACATTGTTAGATGTGTATCATGCAGTGAATGTAGTGGAAGAGGATAAATTATTTCACATTCATGAGCAACCGAATCCAGATTGTCCAATTGGGGCGAATATTCAAGCGGTGTTAGAAATTATTTTAATTCAAGCACAATCCGCAATGGAAGAAGTTTTGAGAAATATTACGATGGGGCAGCTGTTTGAAACTTTGCAAGAAAAAATGAATGCTTAAATCATATTTATATTTTTTTAATATTAATGTAACTTATGTAGTTACAACTATAAAGGTAAGGTGTAAAAGTTATGACTGTAAAAATGAAAGTATACTCAGATTTTATATGTCCATTTTGTTTTTTAGCAAAAGGTCCATTAGATGAAGTAGCGAAAGAGAAAGATGTAGAAATTGAATGGATGCCATTTGAATTACGTCCAAGTCCATATTCAAAAATAGATCCATGGAATGAGCCAGAAAAATTAGGTTCATGGGATGCTTTCATTCTTCCGACAGCGAAGAAGTTAGGAATTGATATGCGTTTGCCACGTGTTTCTCCGCATCCATATACACATTTAGCTTTCGAAGGGTGTCAATTTGCGAAAGAACGTGGACTAGGTAATGAGTATCATCACCGCGTATTCACAGCATTTTTCCAAGAAGAGCAAAACATTGAAGATATTGATGTGTTAACAAAATTAGCGGTAGAAGTAGGACTTCCTGAGGCGGAATTTAAAGATGCTTTAGTAACTCGTAAATATAAGGAAAAGCATCAAGAAGCAATTCAGCACGCATATGATGAAGCGAATATTATGGCTGTTCCAACTGTCATGATTGGAGATGAAATCATTCAAGGGCTTGCTAGTAAAGAAACGCTACAAAGGGTCATTGATAAAGAAATTGAAAAGGATAAAACAAATTCATTTGAAGGTATGCAATGTAATACCGATGGATATTGCTAATTCGCTTGTTATGAAATAACAAAATAAATTATAAAACAAACATTTGGAGGAATTAAAATGTCAGCAACTACAACAAACTTAAAAGAAGCAATCGTGAACCGCCGTTCCATTCGTAAAGTAACAAAAAATGATGCAATTACGAAAGAAAGAATTGAAGAAGTGCTAAAAACAGCTTTACACGCACCAACATCTTTCAACATGCAAAGTGGTCGTATGGTTGTATTAATGGATGGGGAGCATGAAAAGTTTTGGGATATTGTGAAAGAAACATTAAGAGCCCGCGTACCAGCAGAAAACTTTGAAGCGACTGTTGAAAGACTAAAAGGTTTTCATGCAGGTGTAGGGACTGTACTATTCTTTGAAGATCAAGCAACTGTAGAAAAAATGCAAGAAAACGCACCATTATATAAAGATCAGTTCCCATTCTGGTCTCATCAAGGAAATGCAATGTTACAACATACTGTGTGGATGTTATTATCTGCTGAAGGAATTGGGGCATCATTACAACATTACAACCCAATCGTAGATGCTGAAGTGAAAGAAACTTGGAATATTCCAGCAGAGTGGAGCTTAGTAGGTCAAATGCCATTTGGTGAACCAAACGAACAACCAGCAGAAAGAACGTTCTTGCCTACTGAAGATGTAGTGAAATTTTATTAAGAAATACAATATGTAACGAGAAGGAAGCTGTGCTTAAAAACAGCTTCCTTTTTTGTAGTGGTGTTAATTTATGCGCATTTAGGGAAGAAATATAAGAAATAATCCGGTGAGAAGGGAGCTAGAAAAATGAATGGTGAGAAAAAATATACAGTGGTAGGTACTGATGTCGAGGAAGTAAAGCGTTTAAATAAAAATTCAGGGTTAACGTATAATCAAGTGAAAGAAATGTTAGCGAAGCAAATGCAAAAAAAGAAGTAATTAGATTGAAATCTTTCATTTTTTCATTTGGCATTTCGATTGGAGAGAGTTAAGTAAAAAGTAACTCTCTTTTTCGTATAACGAAGCACCTTATAGAGTGGAGGAAGCAACATGAAGAAATGGGTAAAGGGAACGCTGTCTATCGCTGGAGGCGTTGTCTTATTAGCGTGTGCCGGCGGATATTACATGTATAAAAATTATTTTCCAAAGGAACCTGAGCGTATTGTATATGATAAAGAAAGAGTGCTACAACCGATACATAATCAGCTTAAAGGAATTAATATAGAAAATGTAAAGATGAAAGAAAAAGAAGTCGTAAATGCGACTGTAGATGAGCTTCAAAAAATGATTGATGATGGAAAGTTGTCATATGAAGAATTAACGAGTATTTATCTCTTTAGAATACAAGAACATGATCAAAATGGAATAACATTAAATGCTGTTACAGAGATAAATCCTAATGCGATGGAAGAAGCAAGAAAGTTAGATCAAGAGCGAGGTAGAAACAAAAAGTCGAATTTATATGGTATTCCTGTCGTTGTAAAAGATAATGTACAGACGGAAAAAGTGATGCCGACTAGTGCAGGAACATATGTGTTAAAAGATTGGGTTGCAGATGAGGATGCGACGATTGTGAAAAAGTTGAAAGAAGAAGGTGCTTTTGTTTTAGGAAAAGCGAATATGTCTGAGTGGGCAAATTATTTATCCTTTACAATGCCTAGCGGATATAGCGGGAAAAAAGGACAAAATTTGAATCCGTATGGTCCGATTACGTTTGATACATCAGGATCAAGCTCTGGATCTGCTACAGTAGTTGCGGCAGATTTTGCACCGCTTGCAATCGGGACAGAAACGACTGGATCAATTGTAGCACCAGCGACGCAGCAATCAGTAGTTGGGTTACGTCCATCACTAGGTATGGTGAGTAGATCAGGCATTATTCCGTTAGCTGAAACGCTTGATACAGCAGGGCCGATGGCAAGAACGGTAAAGGATGCGGCAACGTTATTTAACATAATGGTAAGTTATGATGAAAAAGATGCTATGACAGAAAAAATGAAAGATAAAGAAAGAATGGATTATACGAAGGACTTATCAATAGACGGTTTGAAAGGGAAAAAAGTAGGAGTACTATTTTCAATAGATCGACAAGATGACAATAGAAAAGAAGTAGCACAAAAGATAAGAAAAGACCTTCAAGATGCAGGTGCAATAGTGACTGATGATATTCAGTTAAACGCTGAGGGTGTAGATAATCTACAAATATTAGAATATGAATTCAAACATAATGTTAACGATTTTCTTTCAAAGCAAAAAAATGTACCGGTAAAATCGTTAGAAGAGATTATAGCGTTTAATAAAAAGGATAGTAATAGACGAATAAAATATGGACAAACATTAATTGAGGGATCTGAAAAATCTGCTACAACGAAAGATGAGTTTGAAAAAGTAGTGCAAACGAGTCAAAAAAATGCAAGAAAAGAGCTAGATAGATATTTAGTAGAAAAAGGTTTGGATGCTCTAGTTATGATTAATAACGATGAAGTTCTTCTATCCGCTGTAGCTGGTTATCCGGAATTAGCGGTTCCTGCTGGATATGATAAAAATGGAGAACCAATCGGTGTAGTGTTTGTAGGGAAACAGTTTGGTGAAAAAGAGCTTTTCAATATTGGATATGCGTATGAGCAGCAGTCTAAAAATAGAAAACCACCTAAATTGTAAAAGGTTAAACGAAAAAAAGAGCTCAACTGAAGTAATTAGGTGGGCTAATATAAATAGAATCTAACAATATAAAAAGAAAAAAAGGATTCTTTCTAATTAGTAAGAAAGATTGTCTATAGAAGTTCATAAAATGTAATATATTCAATTTCCATCCATTGAAGGGGGAGGTTAAATCTTAATGAATGAAGTGAAAAATTTTTTTCGAAGTAGAGGGTTTCAACGGTTTCTCGTTTTAATAATAGTAGCGCTTGTATTATATGGATTAAAAAGTATGATCAACTTAATATTAATTACGTTTATACTGACATTTTTAATGGATCGATTTCAACGTTTTATTTCAAAAAAATTGAAAGTGAACCGGAAAATTGTTATCGCCTGTTTGTATATCATATTAGTTTCCTTTATTGGCACGACATTGTATAAATATTTACCTGTGTTAACGATACAAATTTCGCAATTGATTTATCAATTTAAATTGTTCTTTCAAAACCCGCCTGATAATGAAATCATTAAATATGCACTTTCGACAATTAACGGAATGGAAGTATCAAAGTATATAGAACAAGGTGTAGATGTCATCTATCAATCGATAGCAAATATAGGGAAGGTAAGTTTACAAATATTATTGTCTCTCATATTAAGCTTATTTTTCTTATTAGAGAAGGAGCGTATTATTACCTTTACTTCTAAATTTAAAGAGAGTAAGCTAAAGATTTTTTATGAGGAAATCGCATATTTTGGCGAAAGGTTTGCAAGATCGTTCGGTAAAGTAATTGAAGCACAGTTTTTAATTGCGGTTGTAAATTGTATTCTTACTGTTATTGCATTAATTGTTTTAGGATTTCCGCAGCTTCTCGTATTAGCTGTTATGATTTTTCTACTAGGGTTGATTCCAGTTGCAGGTGTGATTATTTCTTTATTTCCACTTAGTATCATTGCTTATAACGTAGGCGGAGTTATGTACGTTGTATACATACTTATTTTCATTACAGTCATCCATGCTCTTGAAAGTTATTTTTTAAACCCGAAGTTTATGTCTGCGAAAACGAATTTACCAATCTTTTATACATTTATAATTCTCATCTTTTCAGAACATTTCCTTGGAATATGGGGGCTTATTATCGGGATACCAATCTTTATCTTTTTCTTAGATGTACTTGATGTAAATAATGAGGAATCGATTAAAAAATAGAAAATAAAGTAAAAAGCAATCCGAAATAATTTGGATTGCTTTTTGCTATACATATTAAAGAACAGGAGCCATTGTTTCTTTCAACACTTGAACTGAGTGATCGAATTTTAATTCTTCGTCTTCACTTAATTCTACTTCTAAAATTTCACGAACCCCGCCGCGATTTAAAACAGCAGGTACACCAATATACACATCTTTTTGACCATATTGACCTTCTAAGTAAGCCGATACAGTTAATACACTATTTTCATCATTTAAAATCGCTTTAGTAACACGTAGAAGTGACATACCGATACCGTAGTAAGTTGCACCTTTTCGCTCAATAATATGGTAAGCTGCATCACGAACGTTTATGAAAATTTTGTCTAAATCTTCTTGATTATACGTGTTGTCTTTTTCAAGCAGTGTCTGTAGTTTTTGGATACCAACGGAAACGTGGCTCCAAACTGGAAGTTCAGTATCGCCATGTTCTCCGATAATATAGGCGTGAATGTTGTGTGGACCAATATCGAAGTACTCACCTAACATATAGCGGAAACGAGCAGAATCAAGCGTTGTACCAGAACCGATTACACGTTCTTTCGGTAAACCAGATTCTTTCCAAGTTACGTAAGTTAAAATATCTACAGGATTTGTTGCGATTAAGAAAATGCCATCAAACCCGCTATCCATAATACTGCGAACGATTTGTTTAAAGATTTTAGCGTTTTTCTCAACTAAATCTAAACGTGTTTCACCTGGCTTTTGTGGTAATCCAGCCGTAATGACTACAAGGTCAGCATCTTTACAATCTTCGTAGCTACCTTTCCATACTCTAGTTGGAGCTGGAGCAAATGGAACGGCATGACTTAAATCCATCGCTTCTCCTTCAGCTTTTGCTTCGTTTACATCAACTAAAACAAATTCTTCAGCTACAGCTTGGTTAATCATGCAGTAAGCATAACTACATCCAACTGCTCCTGTTCCGACTAATACAACACGGTTAATACCTTTTTTCATTTCAAAATTCCTCGCAATTTCATTGATTTTATTATGTAAGATAATACGTCTTACTTCTATAGATTCATATCTAGTTTATTACATTTTATAAAAGATATTCAAGTATTTGAAAATGTATCCGTGCAATTTCTTGCATAAAACATAGGAAGTAAGTTAACCGAATATAATGCAATAAAATCCTTTATTGAAGGGGAAAAGGCCATGATGCAGCCATTAACGATGGAAAGAATGCTCCATATTATTCATGTGGGGCTCGTTAAAACGAAGGAGCCAAAACAGATTATTGTTGTTGGTGCAGGAATTTCAGGATTAGTTGCAGCATCGTTATTGAAAGAAGCAGGTCATAACATAACAATTTTAGAAGCGAATAATCGAATAGGCGGAAGAATATATACGATAGGTGAACCGTTTAGCAGAGGTTTATATTTTAATGCAGGACCAATGCGAATTCCTGATACACACAAGTTAACTTTAGCTTACATTCGTAAATTTAAATTACCGTTAAATCTTTTTATAAATAAAACCGCTTCAGATATTATTTATACGAATAATATTAAAACGAGATTAAGCATATTCGAAAAAAATCCAAGTATACTTGGATATCCTATTTTAGAGAGGGAAAAAGGTAAAACGGCAGAAGAGTTAATGTTAGAGGTATTAGAACCGATTCTAAATTATATTAAGAAAGATCCTAATAAGAATTGGAGTATTGTTGAGAAAAAGTATAAAGCATATTCGCTCGGCACATTTTTAACTGAATATTATTCAGACGGTGCAATAGATATGATTGGTGTACTTCTTGATATGGAAGCGTATATGGGAATGTCTTTAATTGAAGTATTACGAGAAATGGTCTTCTTTACTTCAACGACGAAATATTATGAAATAACGGGCGGGATGGATGCATTACCAAAAGCATTTTTATCGCAGTTAAATGAGAATATATTTATGCGGTATAAGGTTGAAAAAATTATACAAGAAAATAGCAAAGTGATGATGCAAGTAAACTATGAACAAACTATTGAGAGATTTATGGTTACAGGTGATGTTGCAATTGTTACGATCCCATTTTCAGCTTTACGTTTTGTTGAAATTCAGCCTTACAATCTATTCTCTTATTATAAAAGACGAGCAATTCGTGAATTAAATTATATTGCTGCAACTAAAATTGCGATAGAGTTTAAAAGTAGATTTTGGGAGAAAGCGGGACAGTGTGGAGGTAAATCTATTACAGATTTACCGATACGGTTTACATATTATCCGAGTTATGGCATTCATACACCAGGGGCAGCTATCGTTTTAGCGAGTTATACGTGGGCAGATGAGGCGTTAACATGGGATAGTTTACCGGATAGAGAACGCATTCGTTACGCATTAAAAAATTTAGCAGAAATATACGGTGATATCGTCTATAGTGAGTTTGTTACGGGAACATCTTTTAGCTGGAGTCAAAATCCGTATTCTTGCGGTGCATTTACAGCTTTTGAACCAGGTCAAGAGCTCGAGTTATTTCCGTATATTACACCACCATCTGGAAAAGTGCACTTTGCAGGAGAGCATACGACATTAACACATGGGTGGATGCAAGGAGCAATAGAGTCTGGAATTCGAGTTGCATATGAAGTAAATGAACAGTGAAGATATATTTACAAATCACGACTCTTTTAATAAAATAATAAATATAAATCGTAATTATTACGCTTTGAATGCGTTTTGAAATAAAGAAATGGATGGTAGATCAAATGAATAAAGTAGAAATTCATATATTAGGTGGCTTTTTAGGTAGCGGAAAATCAACATTATTACAAAATTTATTGTTAGCGGAGAAAAAGAAGAATAGAAAAGTTGCAGTGTTAATGAATGAAATTGGTGAATACTCAGTAGATACAGATATTATTGGAAAAGAGAATGTTTTAAGGGAACTTCTTAAAGGGTGTATTTGTTGTACGTTAAAAGAAGAGCTTGAAATACAATTACATTCGTTATATCAGCAAGAAAGACCAGATGTCATTTATATAGAAACGACAGGTGTTGCGCATCCAATTGAAGTGTTAGATGCATGTGTATCACCAATTTTAGCACCTTTCTTAGAAGTGAAATCAATAGTAGTCGTTTTAGATGCAGTAAGGTGGTTAAATCGAAGTATATTAAGTGCAAATGTGCAACAGCTACTGCATGAGCAAATGAAATTTGGTAGCCATATTTTAATTAATAAATCAGATTTACTAACATTTGCGGATAAGAACAAAGTAATTGAAGACGTGAAAGCAATAAATAATCATGCAAAATTGTTTGAAACAAAATATTGTAATATATCTTTAGAAGATATAGAAGAAGCTGAATTTATGAATGATGGGGAACATGAGACACTACATGTCAAACAGCATTTACATATACAAACGATGACATATCAATTTACGAAATCGATTGATCAAGACAATTTATATGAATGGCTTTCAAATTTACCAGATAGTATTTATCGTGTAAAAGGATTTGTGAAATTCCATGGAGATAAATACCCGCACCTATTCCAATATTCATTTGGGGTACCAACTTTACTGGAACAAGACTTCGGTTTCCCGACGAACTTAGTAGTAATAGGGGAAGGGCTAGATAAGAAACAATTGGCTGAAGGATTAGAGAAAGTAGAAAATAATTCTAATTAAGATGAAAGGCCTAACTTATTTTTAAGTTAGGCCTTTTGTATGTAGAAAAACACTTGCAGATTTTGTCTAACGGTAATAATTGTAAAATTCAGAAATTTATTTATAATCAAATCTAAGAGGTGATTCAGGTGTCAGAAAAAATAATAATGGATGTAAAAAATCTAACAACAAAAGGGTTAGAAACGAGAGAGAAATTATTGTGTGCTGCAGAAGAGATATTTGGTAGTAAAGGATATTACGAGGCTTCTATCGTGAATATTACACAAGAAGCAAAGGTAGCACACGGAACTTTCTATAATTACTTTCCATCTAAAAAAGATATATTTGATGAATTGATTCGCAGATTGAACCGTGAGTTACGCTTAATTATTAAAGAAGAAATGAAGGGAATATCAAGTTATGAAGAGGCACAAAGAAGAGGTTTTCAGGCTTTTTTTCGGTGGGTGAAAGATCGACCTAATCTATATAATATTGTACAACAGGCAGTAGTTGTTGATGATAACTTATATAGATGGTACTATGCAAAGCTCGCAAATGGATTTTTAAAAAGTTTATCGGCTGGTATGGAAGCGGGAGAGTTTAAACAACTTGATAAAGAAACAATTGCGTATTGTCTTATGTCAATTGGGCAATTTCTAGGAATGCGATGGGGTTATTGGGAAGAGAAAGATGTTCCGGAAGATGTATTTGAAGCAGCGATGTCATTAATATTTGAAGGATTGAGAAAGAGATAAAGGAGTGGGGGAAATATGCAGGGCATTGCTTATTGGATTGAAAAACGGTCCTATTTACATCCAGATCGCATTGCCATTATTACAGAAGAGGAGGAAATGACATATAAACAGTTACATGAGTATGTAAGTAAAGTAGCAGCCTATCTAATTTATGACTTGAATGTGCAAAAAGGAGAAAGGATAGCCATTTTATCACAAAATAGCTTGGAATATATTGTACTTTTGTTTGCTATAGCAAAAGTAGAATGTATTGCTGTTCCACTTAATATACGGTTAACAGAAAATGAACTTATCTTTCAGTTAAAAGATAGTGGAACTACAGTTTTATTTGTAGAGGAAACCTTTCAAAATATGGCACTGTCAATGCATAAGGTATCGTATGTTCAAAGAGTTATTTTGATTAAAAGTTTAAAAGAAATAGAAGATAGAAAAAGTGACAACCTTGAAGAGATAAATGAAAGCGCATCCTTTATTATATGTTATACCTCAGGGACAACGGGAAAACCGAAAGGAGCTGTACTTACACAAGACAATATGTTTTGGAATGCGCTTAATAATACATTTGCGATTGACTTAACTATGCACGACCGCTCTATTGTATTATTACCTTTATTTCATATTGGTGGAATTGGTTTATTTGCATTTCCAACTTTATTTGCAGGCGGTGTAATCATTATTCCAAGAAAATTCGAACCAACCACAGCTCTTTCCATGATAGAAAAACATAAAGTGACCGTAGTGATGGGAGTACCTACAATTCATCAAGCATTAATGAATTGCGAAAAGTTTGAGACTACAAATTTACAATCAGTTCGCTGGTTTTATAACGGTGGTGCCCCTTGTCCAGAAGAGTTGATGAGGGAATTTATAGATAGAGGATTTTTATTTGGTCAAGGCTTCGGTATGACTGAAACATCACCAACCGTATTTATGCTTTCAGAAGAAGATGCAAGACGTAAAGTAGGCTCGATTGGGAAACCTGTTCTGTTTTGTGAGTATGAACTTATTGATGAAAACAAAAATAAAGTTGAGGTTGGTGAAGTTGGGGAGTTACTAATAAGAGGACCGAATGTAATGAAAGAGTATTGGAACCGGCCAGATGCAACAAAAGAAGCGATTCAAGATGGTTGGTTATATACGGGTGATTTAGCTAGAGTTGATGAAGATGGTTTTGTATACATTGTCGGTAGAAAAAAAGAAATGATAATTTCCGGTGGTGAAAATATTTATCCACTTGAAGTAGAGCAAGTCATTAATAAGCTTTCGGACGTATATGAGGTAGCGGTCGTTGGTAGGCAACATGTAAAGTGGGGAGAGACTCCAATCGCCTTTATTGTGAAAAAGAGTAGCAGTGTATTAACTGAAAAAGAAGTCATTGAGCATTGTCGTTTATTTCTAGCAAAATATAAAATACCGAAAGAAATTGTTTTTCTAGAGGAATTGCCAAAAAATGCAACTGGTAAAATTCAAAAAGCACAGTTAGCAAATCAATTGAAAAGCAGGTGAAGAGATGACGGTATATATCACTGGTCAACAGGCGTCATGTAGTAAAACAATTACAGAAACAGATTTTGTATTATTTGCAGGTTTAAGTGGGGATTTTAACCCAATCCATATTGATCATGAGTATGCGAAACAAACTAGATTTAATCAAAGAATAGCACATGGTTTACTAACTTCTAGTTTATTATCGCAATTGCTTGGTATTCATTTACCTGGAAAAGGATCCGTTTACATGGAGCAAACTATTAAATTTACAGCACCAGTTTTTATAGGAGATACAATTACAGCAACGGCTACAGTACAAGAATTTATGATGGAAAAGAGAGTTTTGAAATTGTTAACAGAGTGTCATAACCAAAAAGGAGATTTAGTATTAACAGGTGTAGCTACAATGATGGTGCCAAAAGAAGGAGGGGTATTCTAATGAATATTGGGATTGAAGCGACTGGTGTTTTCTTCCCAAAAGACGTAGAGACGGCTGCAGACCTATCTAAAAAAACAGGTATTCCTGAGCATATTATTATAGAAAAGTTTGGATTATATGAAAAACATGTCGCAGATGAAACGATGCATGCATCAGATTTAGCTATTGCTGCTGCAAAACCAATATTATCACAAGTAGATCCTCAATCTATTGATGTAGTCATTTATTTTGGCAGTCCACATAAAGATTACCACGTATGGTCAAGTGCCCCAAAAATTCAGCATGAACTTGGATTGAAAAATGCTTATGCTTTTGAAATTATGAATGTTAGTTCTTGCTTTCCTATTGCTCTCAAAGTCGCAAAAGATATGCTCTACTCCGATAACTCAATTGAAAATATATTATTAGTAGGTGGATGTAAAGAATCTCAAATTGTAGATTATGATAATCCACGTTCGCGTTTTATGTTTAATTTCGCTGATGGCGGAAGTGCAGCTTTAGTGAAAAAAGACGCTAGAAACGGTGAAATATTAGGAAGTGCGATTATAACAGATGGTTCATTTCATGAAGATGTTCGTATTCCAGCAGGTGGATCGAAGCAGGTTGCGAGCTACGATACAGTTGAGAATCGACAGCATTATATTGATGTAATAGATCCTATTAGTATGAAAGAACGTCTAGATCGGGTTTCAATCCCTAATTTTGACAAGGTGATTCGGGAGGCATTAAGAAAAAGTGGGTTAACTCCTAAAGATATTAAAGTATTGTTACCACTGCATACAAAACGTTCTATGTTAATAGAATTGATACAGGGGCTAGGGCTAGCAGAAGAACAAGTTGTATATTTAGATCATTATGGACATATGTCAGCGCTTGATCCTTGCATTGGTCTTCACTTTGCAAATGAACAGGGGAAATTACAGGCCGGAGATATTGCAGTAGTAGTTAGTGCAGGGACTGGGTATACGTGGGCAGCTACTGTGATTAGGTGGTGAAAAATACTAAATGAATATATGGGAAATGGAGGTATTTGGAAAGGGGCGGCGAATGTAATGGTACTTCATTAATTTTTTAATAAATTTGTTTGTATGATTCAAAGAAAAAGTCATAATTACGGATGGGGAATTTTGGCGTGTTTGATTCTATCAGAAAGAAAAGTATGGGGAGGATCACAATGTCGATGAAAAAACGTAAATGGCTAAAAATGATGGCTACTGGTTGTGTTTTAGGATCGTTATTCATAACGGCAGCTTGTTCAGGAAAGAAAACAAGTACAGAGGATGAAAAGACGATTAAGGTAGGGGTTCTTGCATCATTAACAGGTCCGTTAGAATCATATGGAAAACAAACAGTGAACGGATTTGAATTAGGGTTAGACTATGCGACGGATGGAACTGGGAAAGTGGAAGGAAAGAAGATTAAGTTTGTTGTAGAAGATACAGAAACAAAAGCTGATGTAGCGGTTAAAAAAGCTACGAAGTTATTAGAAGAAGAGAAAGTTGATTTTTTAGTCGGATCGTCTAGTTCAAGTGATACATTAGCGGTTTTACCACTAGCTGAAGAATATGAAAAAATAATGGTTGTAGAAGCGGCGGTAGCTGATAGTATTACCGGTAAGAACTGGAATAAATATATTTTTAGAACAGGTAGAAATTCATCTCAAGATGCAGTCGCTGGTGCTGCAGCAATTGCTAAAAAAGATGTGAAAATAGCAACGTTGGCACAAGATAACGCATACGGCCGTGAAGGAATTGCGGCGTTTAAAGCTGGAGCAAAGAAATTAGGTGCGAACATTGTAAACGAGCAATATGCAGATACAAATTCGACTGACTTCACAGCTAATATTCAAAATATCATTAGCTCAAAACCAGATTATTTATTTATCGTTTGGGCAGGGGCGAATTCACCTTGGAAACAGTTGAAAGATATGAATGTGGAAGCGCAAGGTATTAAAATTTCTACAGGTGCACCAGATATACCAGCATTAAAAACGATGGATGCATTAGTAGGAATGCAAGGTTTTTCTGTTTATTATCATACACTCCCGAAAAATAAGGTGAATGATTGGTTAGTGGAAGAACATAAAAAACGATTTAATGGTGCGGTGCCAGATTTATTTACAGCAGGAGGAATGTCAGCGGCAATTTCAATTGTAGAAGCTTTAAAGAAAACAAAAGGTGATACAGATGTAGATACATTAATTAAGAAAATGGAAGGAATGGAATTTGATACACCGAAAGGAAAGATGAAATTTAGAGAGAAGGATCATCAAGCGATGCAGACGCTGTATTCTATCACATTGAAAAAACAAGATGGTGTTGATTATCCGGTGCCAGTGTTAGAGCGAGAATTAACGATGAAAGAAACAGAACCACCAGTTCAAAATAAATAGACTGAATTTTCTGTTGTTTACGTATAAAGAGGGGTACACCCTCTTTATACGTATTTCTTTCATACTGAAAGTTTTAAAGGGAGGGATTTCGTGACACATTTGCTAGAAACGAAAAATCTTAGTGTATCTTTTGGCGAGCATCATGTTATTAAAGATGTAAATTTAACTGTACAAAAAGGAAAACTCATTTCTATTATCGGGCCAAATGGTGCGGGTAAGACAACATTATTTAATTTACTAAGTGGACAGATTTCACCCACAACAGGTGAAGTGTATTTTAAAGGGCAAGATATTACAAAACTATCGATTTCAGATCGAACACGCTTAGGAATCGGTCGCTCTTTTCAGCTTACAAACATATTCCCAGAATTAACGGTACTTGAAAATGTCCGTTTAAGTGTTCAATCATTCGTACAAGATTACTATAGTTTTTTCCCGAGTCCAGCAAAATTAAAGCAACAAGTTGGAGAGGCGAGACGTTTCTTAAAAACAGTATTACTTCAGGAGAAAGAGAATGTATTAGCGAAAGATTTGGCACATGGAGAGAAAAGAAAGCTAGAACTTGCGATGTTATTAGCTTTAAAAACAGATGTGTTATTACTTGATGAGCCGACGGCAGGTATTTCGGTCGAGGAAGTCCCAGCTATACTACAAGTGATTGAAAATATTAAGAAACATCCAGAGAGTACAATTGTACTTATTGAACACAAAATGGATATGGTACTAGGTTTGTCAGACCATCTAATCGTTTTATTTCATGGAGAGTTATTGGCTGAAGGTTTACCCGAAGAAATTATGAAAGATGAGCGTGTACAAAGTGCTTATTTAGGGGGATTATATAGTGGCACTATTACAAGTGAATAATATAGAGACGTATTTAGATCAGTTTCATATTTTACAAGGGGTATCTCTTACTGTCGAGAAAGGAACGATTACTGTACTGTTTGGAAGAAATGGGGCAGGGAAGACTACGACGTTACGTTCGGTTATGGGGTTTCACCATATCGCACATGGTGAAATTTATTATGATCGTACACAAGTAAATGGATTATCTACACATTTAATTTCAAGGAAAGGGATAGGGTATGTACCAGAAAATCAAGGTATTTTTCACGATCTGACAGTAGAAGAAACATTCGCTCTTGCTAGAGGTAAGGGTGAAGAAGCGGAAGAAAAAATAGAATGGATGCTTGAACTATTTCCAGATTTAAAGCAATTTTGGCACAAAAAAAGCGGACTCTTAAGCGGGGGACAAAAGCAAATGTTAGCAATTTCAAGAGCATTTATTAATAGTGATGGTTTATTACTTATTGATGAGCCGAGTAAAGGCTTGTCTCCTATTATGATAGAAAAGTTAATGATAGCTATTTTGAAAATGAAGGAAAAAACAACAGTTTTACTCGTTGAACAAAATTTTATGATGGCTAGTCAAATTGGTGATTATTTTTATATTATGGATAACGGAAAAATTGTTCATAACGGTTTTATGCATGAATTAAAAGAGGATAAGGAAATGTGTCACAAATATTTAGGAATCTCTTAACATGAATCCGGGGTGAGAAGGATGGATGTGTTAATCAATTTATTTGTAAATGGGATTTCAACAGGGATGCTCATTTTTTTATTAGCATCAGGTCTTTCACTTATTTTCGGTTTAATGAGTGTTCTAAACTTCGCACATGGTGGTTTATTTGCGTGGGGAGCATTTACAGGTGTTTGGCTATTTAATATGACAGGGAGTTATGTGTTAGCTTTAATTGGAGCAATAGCTATGGGAATGTTCCTTGGATTTATTTTAGAAAGATTCCTTATTAGACCGGTATATGGAAATCATGTTCGACAGCTTCTTGTTACGCTTGGAGGAATGCTTGTACTTAGTGAATGTATTAAAGTATTTTGGGGACCAAATCCAATTGGGGCAAAGTTACCGTTATGGCTACAAGGAAGTTTTACATTTGGAGGCGTTATATTAATTAAATACCGTCTATTCGTTATCATAATTGGGGTTATCATATACATTGCATTATTATTATTGCTCAAAAAAACAAAGATAGGTCTTATGATACGCGCAGGCGTAATGGATAAAGAGATGGTTCAAGCGCTCGGTATTAACGTAAAAGCGATATTTTCTTTCGTCTTTTTATTAGGCGCAGGAATGGCAGCGTTGGGAGGCTTCTTATTAGCACCGTATTCAGGCGTTATTTTCGCCGAGATGGGTATGCAGTATGCGATTTTGGCTTTCATAGTAGTAATCATTGGAGGGTTAGGAAGCGTACAAGGTTCAGCAATCGCTTCTTTAATTGTCGGATTGGCGGGTGTTTTTACAGCGTATTTTATACCGGATTTATCACTTGCAATCAATATGTTAATGCTACTGTTTTTCTTAATCGTGAAGCCAAATGGACTTGTTGGTGAAAAGGGGTGAAATGGTGAACAGCACATCAAATCGAATTAAAGTATACTTCGGAGTATGTATGCTCATTTGTTTAAGTGTATTTCCATTCGTAAATGATTCACGGAGCTTGTTAATTTTGTTCACTCAAATCTTCATCTTTGCTATTTTTGCAATGAGTTTTGATGTATTGCTTGGATATACAGGAATTGTATCATTCGGCCATTGTATGTTCTTTGGAATCGGAGCATATGGCGTAGCACTTTTATTTGATCGACAAGGAGTATCCATAACGAACTTTTTAATAGGGATAGTAGCTGCAATTATCATTTCAGCCATTGTTAGTTATATAATTGGTTTGCTTTCTTTACGGCTGAAAAGTCATTTTTATGCAATGTTAACACTTGCTATTTCACAGTTGTTTTTCGTACTTGCTGAAAAATGGCGTGGGCTCACTCACGGAGGAGATGGTTTTACATTTGGTGTACCAGACGTATTTCGTGAGCGTTTTACGTTTTATTATGTAACACTTATATGTTTACTTATCATTTTTGTTCTGTTACGTCTTTTTACCAAATCTTCTATTGGAAAAGTATTAAAGGCAATTTCACAAAACGAGCAACGTGTTGAAGCACTAGGATATAAAGTTCTTCATTATAAAATTATTGCTAGCATTGTTGCAGGAGTAGTAGCTGCAATTAGCGGTGGTTTATTTGTTATTACACTGCGCTTTGTTAATACAACTGTATTTTCAATTGAAATGACATTAAATGCATTATTGATGACGATGATTGGAGGCGTTGGAACGTTAATTGGAGCCATTGCAGGAGCTGGAATTATTGAATCCCTAAAATATTATTTATCAGAACTAGCTACAGAGTATCCGATCTTTGAACGATGGACGATTATTCTTGGTGTATTGTACATTATCGTATTGCTAGTTTTCCCGAAAGGATTAGTTGGCACGGTTAAGGGACTGAAGAATATGAAACGGAATAAGAAGGAGAAAAGTGCAGAAGTGGAGCAAAATGTGTGAAAAATCAATTGTATAGAATATGAAAATCCCTCTTTTAGATTCGGAAAGGAGGGATTTTTATTGCTGTATGTAAATTTAGTTCTTTTATAAATATTATATTAATTAAATAGTTCATCAGGGATTTGTTTGATAGAATTTTGGTTCGTAAAGAAATGAACAGCTAATTTCTCAATTGGAACATCTTCAATTGGTACTAATTTATCATTTTTAATTGGTAAAAAGGCTATTCCTTTTCCGTCCTGAATAAACTCTTCTATAAGCGAATAAGAATCTAATTGTTGAAGTTGGCACTGAGATAAATTATTTTCTTTTAGAAATTGTATCGTCTTATTCCTAAAAGGGCACTTTTTGTCATTACTAACGAAGAAGAGTTCCTTTGAAAATTCAATGGTACACTTTTCTTTCGGTTTTAATAAGCCGATAGAAATTGAAGTGGAAAATACTTTTTTAAACGATATGTCTGGGTAATCCTCATAAGTAATGACCATATCAACTTTTTGTTGCTGCAGTAATTTTTGCAAATGACTACTATTTTCTACATATATTTGATAACTCCTAAAATTTTCTTTAATGCGCTTGCTTACATAATTAGTCAAAATAGATTGTGACGTTGCGATTATATAAGAAGACCCACTTGTTTTAATTTTATTTTTTGCTTCTTCTACTAGCGTTAATATTTGATTTGTGTAGTCTAATAAAATGTCACCAGAAGGTAATAAAGAAACGCCTTTGTTATCTCTATGTAGTAAAGGTGTTTCTAACTCTTGTTCTAATTTTTTAATTCGCTCAGTTACGTTCGGTTGAACATACCCTAACTCTTTCGCAGCTTTACTAATAGAACCTTCGCTAGCCACAGTTTTGAATATAATAAGATCATTTATTTCCATTTATCACAGCCCCTTATACGATATCATTATAAATGATACCAAACATAATTTATACCTATTTTACGTTAGTCAATCATCGGTTTATCATTGTGTATATAAGATGGAAAGTGAGTGATAAACATGATTGGAATGCAATATAAGGTCATTTTGCCGAAATATTATGATATGGAGATTATTAAGAAAAGGGTAAAGGATAATGGGTATAAAACGGATGGTTTTCAAGACTTGAATTTTAAAGCTTATTTAATTACTGAGGCAGATAAGGACGGAAATTTCTATAACTGTTATGCACCTTTATATATTTGGAATGGTCATGAAGGAATGAACAAATTTATCTTTGAAGGGTATTACGATAATATTTTACAATCTTTTGGGTGGCAACAAATAAATATAGGTGTTCCATTAGTTGTTAATTTAAAAAATGATTTTAAGAAATGTAGATATGTTGTTGAATATGAAGGAAGTATTTCTCAAAGTGAATCATTGATTGGGACTCAATCTACCATTGTGGATCAAAAGGTAGAGAATTGTTTAGGCAATGTAATAGTATATAATCCAGATAAATGGGGATATAGTAAGTTTAATTTTTATGAAGAAAAGCCTGATATGATAACGAATAAAGGTACTACAGTATATGAGGTTTTGTACATTTCACGATGAAAATATGTTGAAGTTAAATTAAGAAAAAGGAATGAAAATATATGCCTTTTGTGAACGTTTATTATCATGAAAATATATTAAATGAAGAAGAATTGAAAAAGATAGGTGAATGTATTCATCTTTCATTAATTAAACATTTTAACATCCCTGAAAATGATTTTTTTGAAATGTTTTTACCTTATCAACAAAATCATTTTTTATATGATCCATATTATTTATTAGAAAGGGGAGAAAAGAGAACAGAGAATATGATTTATGTTTCTATTACATGTGGACCGGGAAGAACGATAAAACAGAAACGCGATCTGTATCAGTCAATATCTTTGAGGGTTTCTGAATGTTCTAGTATAAAAAGTGCAGACATTTTTATTACACTTAACGAGACAGCCGCTGAAAATTGGTCGTTTGGTCAAGGATTGGCGCAATTGGTAAAAGTGAAGGGGGAGTGAAATAATGAATGAATCCATTGAATATTGTATTCAAGAGAAAATGAGAGAAAAGGCACCTGCATTTGCTCATTATAGTGAAAAAATATTGTTCGAGGAAGTGTGGCGAGATGACACTTTAACATTAAGAGAAAGGAGTTTATGTACAGTGTCGGTATTAATCAGTCTTGGTAATACAGAACAATTACCATTTCATTTGCGACTGGCCAAACAAAATGGAATTAAAGAAAATGAAATGATTGCATTAATAACACATATGGCTTTTTATGTTGGTTGGCCCAAAGCAGTAGGCGCTTTACATATAGCAATGAATGATATGGAAAGTTAAGAATAACGATAAGAAAGAATTCATTTAAACATGAATTCTTTCTTATCGTTATTTATGTAATACTTTAATGAGATATTTTTCACGTTTTCTCTTGCTTTTTTATCACTTGCGTAGTAAAGTGATAGTAAGATTCACGATAGGAAGTGATCAAACATGCGTGATAATACGATAGGATCATTAATATGGTTACGTTTAATACGATTTACGAACCAAAGTAATCAGATGTCAAATGAGTTTTTAAAACGTTTTGATTTAACAACTGCTCAATTTGATGTGCTTTTGCAAATACGTACGTATCAACCACTAACACAAATGGAGTTAGCTGAAAAGGTAACTGTTACACAAGGCGGTATTTCTCGAATGTTAGCGCGTCTTGAAAAAGAAGGATATATTGTACGAAAACAAGATTGGAAAACGAAAACAATTAGTCTGACAGAGCAAGGGGAAGCTGCCTTAGAGAAAGCATTGCCAGAGCAACTTGCATTTCAATCATCGTTTTTTGATGACGTATTAAATGAAGAGGAACAGAAAATGTTATACGAGCTAATGACAAAGGTTCATAAGCATAGTGAAAAAAAAGAATTACCGCAAGAGTAATTTTTTTTACACTATCAATTGACTAATCAAGTGAAGTTATAGACAATAGGAAAATACATTTGACTTACAAACGTTTTTAAAAGAGAAACTAATAACACTTTATTAAAGGAGAGAGTAATGATGGAAAAATACCGTATGGATACAAGTAAAGGGATGGAGTTTGGATTATATTCGATTGGGGATCATGTTTTAAATCCGCATAATGGAGAGAAAATTAGTGCAGAACAAAGAATTCATGAATTAATTGAAACAGCAAAGTTAGCGGATGAAGCTGGACTTGATGTATTTGCTGTCGGTGAAAGTCATCAAACGCACTTTACAACGCAAGCTCATACAGTTATTTTAGGAGCGATTGCGCAAGCAACGAAAAATATAAAAATTGCAAGTTCAGCAACGATAATAAGTACATCTGATCCGGTACGAGTATACGAGGACTTTGCTACACTTGATTTGATTTCTAATGGACGTGCAGAAATTGTGGCTGGTCGTGGATCTCGTATTGGGGGATATAGTTTACTTGGTTATGATGTGAATGATTATGAAGAGTTATTTGAAGAGAAGATGGATCTTTTATTAAAAATTAATAAAGAGGAACATGTAACATGGAATGGACAGTTCAGAGCACCGCTTGCGCATGCATCGGTTATTCCAAGAGCTAAAAATAATAACTTACCAATTTGGCGTGCAGTTGGTGGCCCACCAGCTAGTGCGATTAAAGCAGGACGTGCAGGTGTACCAATGATGATAACAACACTAGGTGGTCCAGCTATTAACTTTAAAGGATCAGTAGATGCTTACCGTGAGGCGGCTGAGCAAAGTGGATTTAATCCAGCGAGTTTGCCAGTTGCAACAACGAGTTTATTTTATACAGCGAAAAATTCACAAGATGCACTTAGTGAATACTACCCTCACATTAATGCTGGTATGCTTACGCTACGCGGTGGTGGGTATCCGAAACAACAATTTACAAATGCAATAGATTACCGTGACGCGTTAATGGTTGGTAGCCCACAACAAATTATTGAAAAAATGCTTTACCAATATGAATTGTTTGGGCAACAACGCTTTATGGCAGAAATTGATTTTGGTGGCGTACCATATGATAAAATTGAGAAAAATATCGAGCTAATTGCTACTGAAATTTTACCGGCTATTAGAAAACATACAGCAAAATAAATAAAAAAATACCGAGAGTCCAATGGATTCTCGGTATTTTTTTATTTATTTTAGTTTGAAAAAATGACAAAAAAGTGAATTTTTAATCTGAAAAGAGGAGGTTATTTCCTATTTTTGAATAACAATATTTCATGTTTGAATTTTAGAAATACATTTTTCTCTTGACAAAAAAATAACGAAATTATCCATTGGTTAATAGGACATTTTTTCGTAGAAAAGTCAAGTGTATAAAGAGAGAAACGATTATTTTATTGATGCAAAGATAAGTCTCATATTAAAAAAACACATTTTATCGATGAGAAAAATCTAATTCAAAAAAATACCAAAAGACATATTTCAGACAAAATGATGTCAATAATACGTCAAAAATCAGCTGAATTTACTATGCAGGTATATTATACAATTCGATTAACGAATAAAACACTACAGAAATAGTGAAAAGGTAAAAAATAGCATTACAATAGTTTGAAAAACTGAAACTTCGTATTTTTCGACAATACATACAAAATGTTTTTGTCTTTTCGTATTTCTTAATAATTGAGCTTGATAAGATTGCTCAATTAACTTTTATTATAAAAACTATGAAGGAAGTGATTGTAGTATGGAAACGCTCGAATTGGCACGAATACAATTCGCATCAACAACGATTTTCCATTACTTTTTTGTTCCGCTGTCTATTGGTTTAGCTTTTATCATTGCGTTAATGCAAACGTTATATGTGGTAAAGGGACAAGAAATTTATAAGAAGATGACGAAGTTTTGGACACAAATATTCCTTGTTAACTTTGCGGTAGGTGTAGTAACTGGTATTTTACAAGAATTCCAGTTTGGTATGAACTGGTCAACCTATTCACGTTTCGTAGGTGATGTGTTTGGTCCATCACTTGCGATTGAAGGTTTATTAGCATTTTTCATTGAGTCTACATTTTTAGGTTTATGGGTATTCGGTGAGGATAAATTACCGAAGCGCATTCACCTTTTATGTATTTGGCTCCTTTCAATTGGAACAATGTTATCAGCATTTTGGATTTTAACTGCAAGTGCATTTATGCAATCGCCAGTAGGATATGAAATGGCAGCAGATGGACGTGCACAAATGAATGATTTCTTAGCAATTATTCAAAATCCACAATTATGGGTACAATTCCCGCATACCATTACAGCGGCAATTGCAACGGGTGCATTCTTTATTGCAGGTGTGAGTGCATGGAAAATAACGAAAGCCCAAGAAACGGAAGTGTTTAAAAAATCATTCCGCATTTCTATCATTGTTGGAACACTTACAACGGCGCTAGTATTATTCTTCGGTCATGCGCAAGCGCAACAATTAATCAAAACACACCCAATGAAAATGGCGGCTGCTGAAGCGTTATGGAATACGAGTGAAGATCCAGCGCCATTTACTGTATTTGCGAAAATTGATGCAGAGAAGAAAGAAAATTCGTTTGAAATTCAAATCCCTTATATGCTAAGCCTATTATCATTTGATAAATTTAGCGGTCAAGTAGAAGGGATGAATCAAATTCAAAAGCAATATGAAGAAAAATATGGGCCTGGAGATTATATTCCGCCAGTACACACGATGTTTTGGAGTTTTAGAGCGATGGTAATGAGTGGAACATTTATGCTTCTTCTAGGAGCGTACGGTTGGTTCTTATCCAAAAAGGACCGTTTAGCTGAAAAAACTTGGTATTTAAAATTAATGGTGTATGCAATTTCACTACCGTTTATCGGTAATACAGTAGGATGGATTATGACTGAAATGGGACGTCAGCCTTGGGTAGTCTTCGGTGTTATGAAAACGGAAGATGCTGTATCTCCAAATGTTACGTTCGGAGAAGTGTTATTCTCTTTAGTTTCATTCACATCACTATATTTAATTATAGGTGGAATTACCATTTACTTATTCGTTCGTATCATTAAAGGACATGAGAATAAGAAAGCGAAACAGGATTCTCAAAGCCATGATCCATTTGATAAGGAGGATGAGTATGTTATCTCTTAATGAGTTGTGGTTTATCATTATTGCAATTTTATTCGTAGGCTTCTTTGTACTTGAAGGTTTCGATTTCGGTGTAGGTATAGTTTCAAGGTTTTTAGGAGAAAACGATTTAGAGAAAAGGATTTACTTAAATACAATTGGCCCATTTTGGCATGCGAATGAAGTATGGCTTGTTTGTGCAGGTGGCGCTATGTTCGCAGCATTCCCGCACTGGTATGCAACTTTATTTAGTGGGTTTTACATTCCTTTTGTATTTATGCTTCTTGCTTTAATTATAAGAGGTGTTTCCTTTAAATTCCGTGCGAAAATAGACAATCATAAATGGAAAGGTTTTTGGGATTGGGGTATGTTTTTAGGAAGTTTATTACCACCTATCCTTTGGGGAGTTGCCATTGCTAACTTTATGGTAGGTATTCCAATTGATGAGACGAAAAATGCTGTAGGTGGATTCCTACAATTACTTCATCCCTTTGCATTACTTGGAGGAGTTATGTTCCTTCTGCTATGTATTGTTCACGGCTTGCAATTCCTTACAATACGTACAACTGGTAAGTTAAGAGAACGTGCACGTATTGCTGCATTGAAAATTGCACCACTTGCAATTATAGCGCTTCTTATTTTTGCTAGTGTAGGGTTATGGAAAACAGATATTTTCACTGGTCATGGTACAGAATGGATTATGGTTCCGATTGGAGCTTTTGTAGCATTATGTGTGTCAACATTATTAAATAAAAGAAGAAGAGATGGTTGGGCTTTCTTTATGACAAGTTTAACAATCATTTTACTAAGTGCGAGTGTGTTTGCCGGCATGTTCCCGCGTGTCTTAATTAGTTCGTTAGGGTCAATATACGATTTGACAATTTATAATGCAGCATCAGGAGATTATGCACTAAAACTGATGACGTATTTTTCAATTGCTATATTGCCATTTGTATTGGGAAGTCAAATATGGAGTTTCTATGTGTTTAGACAACCTGTTAAGTCAGATAAAGATTTGGAGTACTAATGAAAAGAAAAAGAGGACTTCCGTCGTATCCTGGTAGCCGAGTTTTATATGTAGTGCTAACAATCATTAGCATGTTAGAAGCTTTTAGTATTATTGCACAAACAGTGTTTTTAGCGCGGGCTATTACGTTTTTATTTCAGGGAGAAGCAGTGCAATCTATGTTAAATGAAACTGTTTATTTTGGAATCACGTTTGCAGTACGTCATTTGCTAGTTCGAATGTCACAAATATTAGTGGAACGTTTCGCTGAACAAACAGGATCGCTACTGAGAAAACAATTAATAGAGGCGTATTTCACATTAGGTCCATGGTATGTTCAAACTGTTGGAACAGGTCATCTGGTTACCTTATCGATAGAGGGTATTGAGAAATTTAAAACATATATTGAATTAACAATTCCTAAAATGATTAGAAGTAGTATCGTACCAGGACTAATTGTACTATATGTTTTTACACTAGATATTGAGTCAGGAATCATTTTAGTTGTAACGATTCCTATCGTAATTATTTTTATGATCCTACTAGGATTAGCAGCGCAGAAAATGGCGGATAGCCAATATGAAACATATCGTGTTCTTTCTAATCATTTTGTAGATACGTTAAAAGGATTAGAAACATTAAAGTATTTAGGTCAAAGTAAACAACACGAAGGAAAGATTGAAAAAGTAAGTAAAAGATATAGAAAAGCAACGATGCGTACTTTGCGAGTTGCTTTTCTTTCTTCATTTGCATTAGATTTCTTTACGAGTTTATCAATTGCATTTGTAGCGGTCGGATTAGGGATACGTTTAATAGATGGAACAATTGTACTATTGCCAGCCCTTACGATTTTAATTTTAGCTCCGGAATACTTCTTGCCGATTAAACAAGTTGGAGCAAATTATCATGCTACGTTAGATGGACAACTTGCAATGGAGCAAATAGAAGAGATTTTACAGCGACAAAAAGAAATAGGGAAGAAAGAATCTAATGTAGACTTAATATGGAATTCAACTAGTAATTTGAAATTACAAGATGTAAAAGTAAAGAATGATGAATCTGAAAAAGCTATATTAGAGGAAATTGATTTTACTTGGAAAGGCACTGGCGCTATAGGTGTAATTGGTGAAAGTGGAGCAGGAAAATCAACGTTAATCGACGTATTAGCAGGGTTTTTAACTCCTTCAGCTGGAAAGATGATTGTAAATGGTGTGGAAATTGACGGGGCTACTCGTGAAGAGTGGCAAAAGAATATTGCTTATATTCCGCAGCAACCTTATATTTTCCCGCTTTCATTAAAAGATAACATTTGTTTCTATGAAACAAATACAACGGATGAAGAAGTGGAAAGAGTTATGAATGAAGTTGGTCTTCGTTCACTCGTTACATCGCTTCCAAATGGAATGTATGAAAGAATTGGAGAAGGTGGGCGTATGCTGAGTGGCGGACAAGAACAACGTGTCGCAATGGCACGAGCCCTTTTAAGCAAAAAGCCAATTATTTTATTAGACGAGCCTACAGCACATCTTGATATTGAAACTGAATTTGAAATAAAGCAAGCGATGTTACGTCTGTTTGAAGGTAAGTTAGTATTTCTTGCAACACATCGTCTTCATTGGATGAAACAGATGGATCATATTCTTATTTTAAATAAAGGGAAAATGATAGAAAGCGGAACGTATGAAGAACTTGTAAAGAATGAAGCATTACATTTTCGCAGGAAAGAGAGGGGATAGAGATGAGTAACTGGATTAAACCGTATATACAGCAAAATAAAGGTAGAATGACTGTAACTATTTTCCTTGGTCTTCTTGGAGTTAGTTCAGGTGCGATGCTACTTTTCATTTCAGGTTATTTAATCTCTAAATCTGCTCTTAGACCAGAAAATGTAATGGCTGTATATGTTCCTATCGTTGCAACACGTGCGTTTAGTATAGGACAAGCGGTATTTCATTATGTAGAGCGTTTAGTTGGACACGATGTTGTATTACGCATATTAGAAAAGATGAGAACGAAACTATATGGGATAGTAGAACCACAGGCGTTATTTTTCCGTTCACGATTTCAAACGGGCGATATGTTAGGCGTATTATCCGAAGATATAGAGCATTTACAAAACCTATATTTACGTACAATATTTCCTAGCATATTAGCATTAGTTGTATATAGCATATTCGTACTTGTTATCGGTACATTTGACGTAGTGTTTGCACTTATTGCAGCATGTATGTTGGCTATTATCGTTTTTCTTCTTCCATTTATATCATTACTTTTAATGAAGAAACATCATGTTACTTTAAAGCAAGGAAGAAACCGTTTGTACCAACAACTAACAGATGCTGTTTTTGGATTATCTGATTGGCAAGCAAGTGGTAGAAAAGATGAATTCATTGATAAGTATGTAGATCAAAATGCTCAGTTGTTAAAAACGGAAAAAAGAATGAAGCGCTGGAATCATATTCGGGACAGTATTATTCAATTAGTAGTGGGTATTGTAGTTATTTCAATGATTATATGGACTGGAAATGAGGCGGCGAGTGAACAGATTGCTCCTACCGTTATTGCGGCTTTCGTCTTAATGACGTTATCTGTCACAAACGCGTTAATTCCTCTGTCAGATGCTATCGATCGAATTCCATCATATGTAGAATCCGCTCATCGTCTCAATCAAGTAGAAGGTAATGGTATTTTACAGGATGAAAAGGGATTACCTAGAGATAAAGATTATGTTGCACCAAAACATATAGACATTGAATTAAATCATGTATCGTATCGTTACCCAGATAGCAATGAATTTGTATTGAAAGACGTATCATTACAAATAAAAGCAGGAAAAAAAATCGCCATTTTAGGAAGAAGCGGAACTGGAAAATCTACTTTGTTAAAATTGTTAACAGGTGCACTAAGCCCATTACAGGGTGAAGTTTTATTGAATAGTGAACATGCTCACACGAATCTTTTATCAAAATATATTTCTGTATTGAATCAAAAGCCGCATTTATTCGATACGACAATTGGGAATAATGTGCGAATCGGCAAACCAGAGACAACAGATGAAGAGATATGGAATGCTTTAGAGAAAGCACAATTAGCTTCGCATGTTGCTTCTCTTCCAGATAGATTACAAACAAAAATGCATGAGATGGGGAAAAGGTTTTCTGGCGGGGAAAGACAACGGGTTGCTTTTGCTAGAACGCTAATGCAAGAAGCACCAATCATTGTACTAGATGAACCTACAATCGGCTTAGATCCAAAGACAGAATTATCTTTAATAGAAACAATGTTTTCTGCAACGGAAGAAAAGACAGTAATTTGGATTACGCACCATCTTGTAGGAATGGAGCATGTTGATGAAGTAATATTCCTTGATCGTGGTCAAATTGTGATGCAAGGTAGTCATGAACAACTTCTGAAAGAAAATGAAAAGTATCGTATGCTTTATGAGTTAGACAAAGGAATATAATTTTATCCGACTTTAATGGGCAGTAAGACCCCCACCTTAAAATGCAGTGAAAGCAAAGAAGTTAGGTGGGGGATCAACTGCCCATAAAAGTCCGATTGGTTCAACTAATAATCAGTGGGGGATGAAAAACCCCCCACTGATTAAAGCTTCACTTTATTAAGTATGTAATGGAAAAATAGCTACGCCTAATGGTGGAGCTATTTTTTGTTTTAAAATAAATATTCTATTCTTTTTTTGATGGATGGCAAATGTATATGATCGTTACGAATGAAAAATGAATTTCATATTATACATATAATGGAGGGGATATACGTGAAGGAGCAGTGTAAAATTATTGTTTTAAGTGATGAATTATCAAGGGAGAAGATTCAAAATACATTAGACAAAAATAAATGTAAAACAATCGTTCATGTTGTAGACGTTTCAGCTATTGTTCGTATAGAGAGTTCTTTTCAATATATAGTTATTTGGAGAGTGGACGCAGAAAAACTTGTAAATGAATTAATAAACAGGGGCGTGCAAAGTACAAAAATTATTAATTTAACAAAATACATGTATGAATGGAGGAATAAATTAATTTCTATCTATCAAATAAATCCGGATCTTATGTCTCTATACATTTCTATGAAAAAAGCAAAGGGTGATCCGACATATGAATTGTTTGCGACGGGCTTGTCTTATCCGCATTGTGGCATAAGTACAGAGCTCCTCTCAAAAAAGTCAATAAAACTAACACTTCCATCGCAAGATTTATACTATGATTATTTAATAGCATCACAACTTCTATCAAACGATCATTCCTTTCAATATTGTTTGATAGGAATAGCTTATTTCTCGTTTTACTTTGACATGTCGTTATCATCTGAATCATATAGAATTCACAAAGTATATTATCCATTGTTTCAAGACGGCCATCATACTGTAGTTCATTCTCCTCTATCCACTGATGGATTCTCACATCTAGATACCCCGAAACCACTTTTTTCTATTTTTAATTTGCATTTTGAATATATTTTATTAGACGAACTAACAGATGAATCATTGATATTGCCCTGGATAAATGCTGAATGGAATATCACTCCTCTTCACATTCCTTTTGAAGAACACGGAAAAATAAGAGCAGCTTCACATGCTAAATTGTCATATCCTCATACTTTAGTTGAAAATAAAACAATTTTTAAAACATATTTAGAATTACTTTTAAAACATGATATAAAACCACTAATTGTTGTATTCCCTGTTACTTCACATTATTTCAATTGTAGTAGTAAGAAATTAAAAGAAGATTTTTATAAAGTTATAAACGATTTTCAAGCTCAATATTCTTTTCAAATTATAGATTTATTTGATTCGCCATTATTTTGTGATGAAGATTTTTATGATAGTGATCATATGAATAAAAAAGGTGCAAATAAAATGTCCGTGTTATTAAATATGTTTATTCAGGAACGAAAAGTATGATATTTCGTTTCATTTCTGCATAAAAGTATATAGGCTCCATTCGGTTACAGTAATGTGATTTTTGTGTCGCGTATATAAATAATATGCGAAGAGGTGAGAGAGTAAAATGAGAACTCGTATTGAAAGAAATGAAGAGGTGGTAGATCAACTTCCGTTGGTAAGTGTATTAATTCCTACATATAATCGTCCTCGCTACTTTGAAGAGGCGTTACGTAGTGTGCTGGAACAAACGTACTCTAATATAGAAATTATAGTTGGAGATGATAGTACGAATGATGAAACAGAAAAGGTGTTACAAAAATACTTATGTGATCATTCAAATATTACTTATATAAAAAACAGGTCAACTCTCGGACAGTTTGAAAATGCTCTAATGTTATTTAATAAAGCGAGCGGTGAATATATAAATTTTTTAACGGACGATGATATCTTTCATGTGGATAAAATTGAAAAAATGATGAAGTATTTTTTCAATGATTTAGATAATGAAATTAAGCTTGTAACATCCCATCGTCAAGTAATTGATGAAAAAGGGAAAGAACTACGACATATTTATTCAACTGTCCGTTTATTTAAAGAGGATACGATTATAGAGGGAACAGAATTAGCAAATAGGGTAATTGTCGATCAAAAAAATTATATTGGAGAACCGACAACAGTTTTATTTCGTAAAAATGATTTACAAGAACCGTATGGGATTTTTGATAAGAGGAGGTATCTTTGTAACGTAGATATAGCTTCATGGTTATCTTTATTAAGTAAAGGAAAAGCGGTATATATTGCAGAGACACTGAGTTACTTTCGATTACATCCAGATCAACAGTTAAATGAATCTAATAAAATGATGGATGGATTAGAAGATTTTTCACATAGTATTATAGCTGGAGAAAAATATGGTTTCTTATCTAACGAAAAAGAGTTAGATGAAGCGATAACTAATTTTCTAGAATATGCAAGAAGGATAGTTCCATCATCAATATTATATACATTAGACTATTATCAAAAAATTAAAGAAAAGAAAATAAACATAGAAAAGAAAAAACAATATATAAATAATAATTCTCCTTTACCGAAAGTAAGTATACTTATTCCTGCGTACAATAGACCGTATTACTTGGAATTGGCGCTTAATAGTGCTCTGAATCAAACATATGAAAATATTGAAATTATTATTTCTGACGACAGTACAAATAATGAAGTCAATGCGATGATTCAACCGTATTTACGTGAATATAAGTGTATTACATATGTTAAAAATGAAACGCCGTTAGTTGCTGAAAACTTTAATAAGTGTGTAGAACTTGCGAATGGGGACTATATAAACTTTTTATTAGATGATGATTTATTTCATCATGAAAAGATCGAGAGAATGATGAAATACTTTTTGACGTTAGAAAATATTTCATTTGTGACGTCATATCGTGAACTGATTGATGAGAATGGAGAGATATTACCACCTTCAACATTAAATATGAAAATCGCGAAAGAAACTACGCTTTTTGAAGGAAAAGAATTAGGGAATTATATGTTAAAAAATTTGAAAAATATAGTTGGTGAGCCGACAACTGTTTTGTTTAATCGGGAATTGTTTGAAGGGAAGTTTGGGTATTTTAAAGGGAAGGCTTATTCTGCTATTAATGACATTGCAACTTGGCTAGACATGATGAGGAAAGGAAAAGTAGTTTATATACAAGAACCTCTTAGTTATTTTAGACAACATAGTGGACAAAATCAAAAACAAATGCATTTTATTTTAATGACAATTGACGAGTGGATTGAATTAATTATAGATGCATATAATAGTGGTTTTTTAAGTTCTGAAAGAGATTATAAAGAGAGCTTATCCTATTGTTTAGAGAATGCGGGATTTATAGTTAAGGATGCAGTAAGAAATGGAGAACTAGATCAAATTTATAATGAAAAGATTAAAAAGGGGTTAAACAAACTAGTTGCCCATATGTTTGAGAAAGAATGTTGTTATTGTCAATATTGCAATCAACAATTTGAAAAATTTTCACCTTGGCCAGCACGTTATGATTTTCCAAAATATAAATTTGAGATGTGGAATAAAGATACAGGGATATGTCCAGTTTGTAGTTCGATGGATCGTGAAAGATTGTATCGTGTGTACATTGAAACGGAAACGGACTTGTTAAGTAGAAAATATACTATGCTTCATATTGCACCTGAAGCGAATGTAAGAGATTGGTTTAACGAGTATAAAAATATTACGTATGTATGTGGGGATTTAGAGCCAAAGGATCCATTAATGAAGGAAATTGATGTTACAAGCATTACATATGATAGTAATACTTTTGATGTAATTTTATGTAGCCACGTATTAGAACATGTTCTTGATGATGGCAAAGCAATGCGAGAGTTATATAGGGTTCTAAAACCAGGTGGATGGGGAATTATTCAAGTACCCATCGTAATGAATGTGGATTCTATTATAGAGAATGAATTAATTGTAACTCCACAATTGAGGAAATTAGCTTTTGGTCAAGAAGATCATGTGAGAATTTATAATCAATCAGGGTTCATTCAACGATTAATGAATGCGGGATTTAAGGTGGAATTATATAACCTAGCTGAAAAACAAGGGATGAAAAGTGCTAGGAAATTTGGCTTATCTGAAACAGATATGCTCTATATTGTCCGAAAATGATAGGAAGGAATAGATAGATATGGAGAATATTCCTTTTTTACGTGCTTCAACTGTACCTGTAATTGAGTATTTGGATGAATTGAAGGAAATTGATACATCTCACATATATACGAATTACGGACCTATAAATCAACGTTTTGAACAAACAATTATGTCGGGATTTTTTCAGAACAGGGGAGCTGTTACAACAGTAGCAAACGCAACGTTAGGGTTAATGGCGGCCATTCAACTTAAGAAAAGAAAAAAAGGAAAATATGCTCTCATGCCTAGTTTTACATTCCCAGCGACTCCATTAGCAGCTATTTGGTGTGGATTGGAACCTTATTTTATTGATATTTCAATAGATGATTGGTATATGGATAAAACAGTACTTTTGGATAAGATTGAAGAATTAAAAGAAGAGGTTGCGATTGTTGTCCCGTACGCAACTTTTGGATCATGGATGAACTTAGAAGAATATGAAGAATTAGAGAAGAGGGGTGTTCCGGTTGTCGTAGATGCGGCACCGGGATTCGGATTGATGAATGGAAGTGTGCATTATGGACAGGATTTTAGTGGAATGATCGTATATAGTTTTCATGCAACAAAGCCTTTTGGAATTGGTGAAGGAGGGCTCATATATAGTAAAAATGAAGAAGATATACAACGTATTAAAAGAATGGGGAATTTCGGATTTGATACAAATCGTGAATGTACGATGATGGGGTTTAATTGTAAAATGTCTGAATATGCAGCCGCTATTGGGATTGCAACTATGAAAAAATGGGATGACAAATTAAAAGAACGCACCCGTATTTCTGAATGGTATAAACAATTGTTACAAAGTAATGGATTAATGAAAAAAGGGTGGCAACTCCAAAAGACAGAAGTAGTTATTCAGCAATTTATGCCTATTCTTTGTCCGGAAGAAGTTCGCAACAAACAAGTAATAGAAGACCTGAAAAAACAGAAAATAGAAGCTAGATTATACTTTTCGCCCTCTTGCCACCAACAAGTTCTTTTTAGAAACTATAAGTCTACAGATTTAACAAGAACGAATAAAATAGCAAAACGAATAGTAAGTTTGCCTTTATGGGAAGGAATGACGAAAGAAATAGTAGAACAAATTGTAAGATGTTTAGGTCAGAGGGCGGTGTTGGCAGATGAATAGTTTTTATAGTCAAGAAGAGCTAAAGAAAATTGGATTTTTATCAATTGGGAAGAATGTATTGATTAGTAAAAAAGCAAGTATATATAATCCAGGTGTTATATCAGTAGGTAATCATGTAAGGATTGATGATTTTTGCATTTTAAGTGGCAAAATTACAATTGGAAGTTATTCGCATATATCAGCGTATACAGCGTTATATGGAGGGGAAGTTGGGATTGAAATGCATGACTTTGCAAATATCTCAGCTAAAACAATCGTATATGCAGTACTAGATGATTTCAGTGGGAATACATTAATGGGACCAACTGTTCTGAGTCAATATAGGAATGTGAAAACAGAAAAAGTTATTTTAAAAAAACATGCGATTATTGGTGCTAATTCTATTATTTTTCCAAATGTAACTATAGGAGAAGGTACGGCAGTCGGTGCGATGAGTATGGTAAAAGAGAGTTTAGATGATTGGTATATTTATGCGGGAGTTCCCGTAAGAAAAGTAAAACCTCGTCAAAGAAAGATGCTAGAGTTAGAAATTGATTTTTTAAAAAACATTCATTCTTAACAAAAAGAAGGAATGTTTTTTATTTTTATGGTGCAGCATAGTGTGTATATAAACGTATTATGTTTTAAATTTTGCTGACCAAGGCAATACTGAGCCATAGTGAATGTAAAGTTGGAGGGCGAGCGTATATGTTTGATGAGGATGGGATTGTTTTAATTATGGAACCGGCTGATGAAAGAAATCTGAGGAGATTTATTTTTTCAGTACCAAAGTCAGTGTATGAAAAGAAGGGGCTTACATTACACTATGGAACAGCTATAGGACAAGGATATACGGATATAATTGAAGATATTATTAGCGTACATATAGAAGTAGATGTTGTAACAGTAATCGGGCATGTAAGAGGGTAAATAGCTATTTGAAAAAAGGTTATAAGTAATGTAGCTAGAAGTTAGGATAGAGAAACTTACAGACAATTATAAAGACGAAGGGAGCCTAAAATGAAAATAAAATCAACTTTAGTAGTATTTATAGTTACAATTGGCTTAATGGGATGTTCACTAGTAGAACAAGGAAAGAACTCCATAGATTATGCTCAAAAAGCGACAGACTATATAAATGAAATAAGTGCGTTTGCAAATGATGCACCAGCATTAGCTGAAAAGGCTGTTAATGATAGTGAAGCTCGAAAAGAATTAGAAGCGAAGCTTAGTGAAATTAAACAAGATATACCCGCTTTTAATGAATTAACACCGCCTGATGTAGCAAAGGATCTTCATCAGCAAATCGTCGGATATAACGAAAAGTTAAATACGTTAATTGATACGGCGATGACAAAGATAGAAGAAGGGAAAGTGAATGTAGAAGAGTTTAAAAACTCGGAGCTTATGCAGACGGTAGATCAAGTTCGAGATTTGAAAGAGAAGGTGCAAAATTTAGGTCAATAGTAAAAGGCTCCGTTTGTGATAAACGGAGCCTTTTACTATTGGATACAATAAACGATTACACCAACGATAATAATCATGTTGCCGATGAGTTTACGTTTCGTTATTTTTTCTCCTAGGAAATACCAACCGAAAATTAATATGATGATATAACTTAAGGATTCTAATGCTGATGCTTGTTTTAATGCCATGCCCTTCATGGCGATAACATTTAATCCAGCGTTAATTACAAATAAAGAGTAGCCGATAATAACATAAGGATTCACATATTCTTTTATTCTAGAATCGTATTGTTGCAAAGTAGCTTTTTTTAATAATATTTGTGAGTAATTAGCTAAAATTATCCCGAAAATAAATAATAACATATAACTATTCATCTTTTGTCACCACCACAATTCCGACGATAATAATAGCTGCACCAAGTAAATGATTCCACTGAATCGTATCTCCAAATAGAAATACTGACCAAAGCATTGACCATAGTATAATAATCCCGCGATGTGAATATGCTTTTGATATTTCGAAATGTTTAATTACTTGTTGCCATAAAATTGCATATCCAAATAAAAGTATAACTAGTCCGAAATAAGCCATAAAAAATGAGATGGAAGCAATGGGGAATTTAGCCGCCCATTTCATGTAAACCATAATGATAGAATATATCAAAAAAGCTACATGTAAAAATAAGTAATTTTTAATAGTTGGTTTCATTTATTCACTCTCTTTTGCATATAAATATATATTTATACCTAATTTTTTTAATGATAGATATTGGAACGTATTTAGTTTAATCTTTCACATTCCAAATTATATAGTATCATGGCTTTTATTGTAAAACAATAAAAGCCATGTATTCATTTTTTCCAAGGTTCTACAATATGTATCGTTTTATTTGTTGCATCCAATTCTACTTGAACACCGATAGGCATGGTAATCATTGGATGTGTATGACAACAATCGAAGTCGGCTAGAAAAGGAATTCTTTGATTTTGAAGTACTTCTAATAGTATTTCAAAAGGTTTTCGATTTGTACCACAATCATCAAATTGCTCATGCTTTCCAAGAATGATACCTGAAATTTTATCAAATACACCGTTAATTTTAAGGAATGAAAAGCTTCTTTCAATAGTAGCTGCATCTTTTGAACTGTCCTCAATAAAGAGAATATCGCCTTCTTGAATACATGGCATAAAAGAGCTGCCCCAAATTCCTTGTATTGTATTTAAGTTGCCGCCAATTATCCGTCCGGTAGCTTGTCCATTTGTTACAGAAATCCAATTATTTGGTCTAAGTTCTTTTTCTTTCGTTTTCTCTTCCCAATTAATAAATTCGTCTGACCAAAATAAAGGTTGTTTTATGTTGTATGGAAGCGCTTGATCATGCAGTAATGTTTCTACAAAATATTTGTATGTATCATCTACAAAAGGCTCAAATTCTCCAAAGGAGGGAACGAGTGCCGGGCCGTAAAATGTAGGGAGTCCTGTTTTTGCATAAATCCCTAGTAATAAAGCTGTTGCATCTGAATACCCAATCATTATTTTAGGGTTATTTAGAAAAGCATCATAATCAATATAAGGCAATAAGGAATTTGAATTCATGCCACCAATTGTTGACATGATACAAGAAACATTCGGGTTTCTTATTAAAGCATTTAGTTCCTCAGCACGCTCTTGTATACTACCCGAACGATAATAATCATATCGACCTGTTAGTGAACCTTCTAATATATGAAATCCTTTCTGTTGTAAGTAAGATTTCGCTCGTTCAAATCTTTTAGGAGAAGTGTAGGTTACTGGAGAAGAAGGGGAGTAAATCCCAATTGTATCTCCGTATTTTAATGATTTTGGAAGTGGCATTTGTATGAATCCCTTCTATTAATAGTTTTATTCATAAGGTTTATCATTGAATATTCTTATATTTCGGTATTGTTATTGTAACATACATGCATTGAAATAATAATTGCTGTAGATGAATAAATATGCTTTTTACCTTGACGATATAAAGGGAAAGTTGTTATGGTTAAATGTGAGTGTATAAAAGGTTTGTTAAAGGAGTTTTGAAATGAAGCGGTTAAAATGGGGAAGGCTGACAGTCCTATTAGTCATTGTTTTAGGGATATGTTGGTTCTTATTCCAAGGAACTCAAAAGAGTGCAACAAGTTTAGAGGGACAACCTTTACAAGTGGCAGAACTACCTAAAACAGGATTAGTTGAAAAAGTAGTCCCACCAAAGTACATACCACCGGAAATTGATGCAAAAGCAGCTATGATTATTGATGCGAGTAATGGAGATATTATTTATCAACATAATGAAAATGAGGCTTTTGCGCCAGCAAGTATGTCTAAGATGATGACAGTATATCTTCTATTAGAAAATGTACATAATGGGAAAGTTCGCTGGGAAGATCCGGTGAAAATGAGTGCGAAAGCGGCACAAACAGAGGGAGCGAGAATCCCAGTACAAGTTAATGACACATTAACTGTTAAAGATTTATATCATGCATTAATGATTGAGTCAGCTAATAATTCAGCTGTGGCTTTAGCAGAACATATGGCAAAATCGGAGAAAGATTTCGTTCAGCTTATGGATGCAAAAGCGAAACAGTTCAAAATGTCGGAACATGCTAAATTTGCAAATGCTTCTGGATTACAAGAGCCAGATGGAAGTGAAACAAAAATGACGGCTGGTGATGTAGCAAACTTGGCGTATCATCTTATAAAAGATTACCCAGAAATATTAGAAGTGACTCACTTACGTCAAAGTCAGTTAGCATTTAATAATATTAATGTTATAAGTACAAATGATATGTTAAACAAAAATAATAAAGCTTTATATATAGAAGGAATAGACGGATTAAAAACAGGATTTACAGATAGCGCAGGGTATTGTTTTACGGGTACAGCAAAACAAGGTGATACTCGTATTATTACAGTTGTTATGGGGACAAAAGGTAAAACAAAGCGTTTTACAGAGACGAATAAGCTAATGTCTTATGCATTTGGCTTAGTTAATTAAGTGAAATACTGAGTTGGATCATCATATAAAAAAGGCAATTTGTTGTTACGTACTATCGGTAACAGCAAATTGCCTTTTATTTTTTAGCACTAATAAAGTAAAAAGGTAAAAAATGTGAGTGTTATTATTTGAGTTTATTATTGTTTGTTTATATTATAAAGTTAGAAACTTATTAATGATAAGTTTTGAGGGGCATATGATGTGTACATAGGAAAAAGCCTCAAATGAAAATTGGAGGGAATTATGATGGCAAAAGATTTTTACTCAGCGATTGAAGACAGAAGATCTATTTACGCAATTAGTAAAGAACAAGTAGTTTCGGATGAAAAAATTCAAGAAGTGATTTATCATGCTGTAAAACATACACCTTCAGCTTTTAACTCTCAGAGTGCTCGCGTTGTCGTCTTGCTTGGAGAACAACACGATAAGTTATGGGATATTACGAAAGAAACGTTACGAAAAATTGTACCTGAAAATAACTTCGCTTCTACGGAAGAAAAAATGAATGCATTTAAAAGTGGTTATGGAACAGTTCTATACTTCGAAGATAGTGAAGTGGTGGAAGAACTGCAAGAAAAATTTGCATTATACAAAGAGAACTTTCCAATTTGGTCTCAGCAATCCTCTGGAATGTTACAATTTGCAATTTGGACAGCTTTGGAAATTGAAGGGTTTGGTGCTACATTGCAACATTACAATCCATTAATTGATGAAGAAGTGAGAAAAGAATGGGGAGTTCCAGAAAATTGGAAGCTTATTGCGCAAATGCCGTTTGGTAAACCGGTTGTACCTGCAGGTGAAAAAGAATACCAGCCTTTAGAAAACCGTGTAAAAATTTATAAATAATGTAGGAACGAGTGGGGGAATTGTTTATCCCCCACTAATTATTATTTGAACCAATCGGGGTTTTGCTACTTATAAAAAGGTGAACAGGGATACAACCTGTTCACCTTTTTATAAGTAGTAAGGATTTTTTTGATAGGAATTTTTCATCTGATTTTTTAATTCGTTTTTACGTGTTTCAATAGTTGATATTTTTTGTAAGGTAATAATTGAAACGAATTGAAAAAAAGCATAGTACAGTTCTATATTTTTATTTATAGGATCATCTATTATGTTATTCATAAATATACCTCCCTTTTGATTCCACTATTTGCAAGCAATAAAACGCTCATCTTAAAATTCAATTGCTTTCCGTGTAGGGTAAATAAAATGTGTATAGATTAAGACGCTACTATATATATGATAATATAAATACCCTATAAATTCCATAGACAGTTAAAAATGGGTAGCGGAATGTGTACTTTCGTCAAATTAGAACAGAATTTTTGAAGTTAAATCTTACAAATCGTCAAATCTTTTAAAAGTGATAGATAGTATCAAAAATAGTTTTCTAAAAATATTATACTATTGATAAAAAAAGTGTTTTTTGTCATGATAAGAGTATGCTTCATGGGAGGAACTATACTAAGTAATACATTCTTTGCATTGTGTTAGATGAATAGAATTTTTCAAAGTGGATAGAAAAATATTTACTAAGATAATGAATGGTATGTCGAATTTTCAATGAAATACATAAGAAATATGAAAAAAGCATTGCAAAAAGAGTAAGTTTAATGGTAAAGTTCACATGAAGTTCACACGGATTTCACTTCATTCATTTAAAATGAACTCTGTGTGAAAAATAAAACTCTTGCTAAAAAATGGAACTTAATGAATATTTTACTTTGATAATATTGTAAAGTATTAAGTTTATAAGTTTTTTTAAAGAGGATAGTAGGGAAAGGAAGTAAAGACAACTTATGAAAAAAGTAATTGCAGGTTTAGCAGCAGCTTCTGTAGTAGGTGTTGCAGTTCCAGGTATGGATTCTGCTCAAGCACAAGTTTCAAACGAAGCGCTAAAAGAAATTAATGGACAAACTCAAACTCAAACTCAAACGACTGTAACTGAAACAAAAACTGTAGAAACAAAATCTGACTTAAAATACACAGTAACTGCTGATGTATTAAATGTTCGTTCAGGTGCTGGTACAGGACATAGCGTTATTTCTAAAGTAAAACAAGGTCAAGTACTACAAGTAATTGGACAAGAAAACGGTTGGTTCAAAGTAACTGTAAACGGTCAAACTGGTTATGTAAGTGGTGACTTCGTAACGACTGGTGGTAAAACAGGAACTACTGTTCAACAAGGAACTGGTACTTACACAGTAAACGTTTCTTCACTTAACGTACGTACAGGCCCAAGTACATCTCATACAGTATTAGGCTCTGTAAATAAAGGTAAAACAGTACAAGTTGTTGGTGAAGTACAAGATTGGTTTAAAATCAACTTCAATGGTGGAACTGGATACGTAAGCAAAGACTTCGTAACAAAAGGTGGTTCTGCTGTATCTAACCAAACACAACAACCAACTACAAACAACAATACTACTACAGTTCAAACTGGTGGTTCTTATGTTGTTAACACTGGTGCTCTAAAAGTACGTACAGGCCCAGCTACATACAACGCTGTAATTGGTGGCGTAACAAACGGTACAGTATTAAACGTTACTGGCGCTGAAAATGGTTGGTACAAAATTAACCATAACGGCCGTGCAGGTTACGTAAGTGCAGACTTCGTTAAGTTTGTAAAAGGCGGAGTAAACAACGTTACGAATAACGTTCAACAACCAGTTAAAGACGTACAAAAACCAACAACAGGTGGAAATACATCTTCAATCGCTGGTTTCGCTAGATCTTTAAATGGTTCACCATACAGAACTGCTGGTACAACACCTGCTGGTTTTGACTGCAGTGGATTCATTCACTACGTATTAAATCAAACTGGTCATAAAGGCGCTCGTCAAACAGTTGCTGGATACTGGAGCTCTAAAACAAAAACTAGCAATCCACAACCAGGTGATTTAGTATACTTCCAAAACACTTATAAATCAGGTCCTTCTCACATGGGTGTTTACTTAGGAAACGGTCAGTTCATTAGTGCAGAAACTGATGCAACTGGCGTACGTATTAGTTCAGTAAGCAACTCTTACTGGAGCAAGCACCTTTTAGGTTACACAAAAGCATACTAAGAAAAAGTAGTTTATATACTTTTCGAATAGAGAAAAGGCTTTCCAGGGAAACTTGGGAAGCCTTTTTATAGTTGAATAAATTGGGAGTATAGTAGTTTTTACTTTAACTTCCCGTTTAAAAATCGATCGTATAGGTCATGGAAATAGTTAGGGCGAAATAAATTTGCTGCATGTCCTGCTAACGGTATTTCTTTATATAAAACGTTAGGAAGAATGGACTTTAAATCAAAAAGACAAGATTTATAGAGATGATCATGTTCACCCATTACCCATAGTATAGGGTGGGGAAGTGATTTTAATTTAGATTTTAAATCGAATTCTAACCGATGTCGTAATGATTGGACAATAATTGATGAATGTAATTGCAATCCGAAACGGTAATAAATATTTCTTGAAATGACTGCAAATGGGTTTGCTTTTAGTATACCACTTGGAAAAATGGTATTTGCGTATTGAGAGAGCCATTTAGAGTAATCGTCTCCTCGTTTCTCCCAAAATTTTTGAAATACGCTATATAAAAGAGAAGGATTATTATAATGGCCGCCAATATGACAAATGCTTAATACTTTTTCTGGGTGCATTTGTGCAAAAATGGTAGAGATATAACAGCCATAGCTTAAGGCGCAAATATGAGCTTTTTGAATGCCTTCTTTTTCGTATAAATTCAATAATTGATCAACGAGGCGTTGTAATGAAAATTCGATAGCTTCACCTTTATCATCGCCGTGACCTAATAAATCATACGTAATAATGTTGTAGGAGGTTGAAAATCGTTTATGCTCTTTTTTGAAGGCACGACGATTGCCAACTAATCCATGAATAAAAATGATTGTTTCCTTTTCGGAATGTATATTTGTTTGCAAAAAGGATACTCCTTTCAATAACTGGAGATTTATATAGTATTTTAAATTAGTTATTTATAATTCACATAGAATAATATTAAGTACCAGGTAATAATATCAGATGTTTATATCTGTTGTAAAGATGAGTTTTTATGTATATTTTGTAAAAATACAAAATGTGTGTTTACATTCAGTTTACATTTGTATTGTATTCTATTTTTAGAAAGAACAGTTTTGTTTAACACGAGGAGATGAACATGAATGGAAGTTAGAGATGAAATAAAGAAAAAAGGGAATTGGAGGCAGTTTTTACGCCTTATTCAAGATACAAAGCCTCCGAAAGGGATTCTTATTTTTGCGTTATTAATGAGTTTGCTTTCTACGGGAGCAAGTTTATTTATTCCGATGTTAACAAAAGGGTTAGTAGATAATTTTTCACTTTCCTCAATTAGTACAGGACAAATTGTTGGATTAGTTGCATTCTTTATTATGCAAACTATAGCTGCAGGATTGTCTATATATTTATTAAATTATATAGGACAGAAGATTGTAGCTGGACTGAGAGAACGTTTGTGGAAAAAGGTACTTATATTGCCAGTATCTTATTATGATCAAAATAGAACAGGCGATACAATTAGCCGAATGACAAATGATACAGGTGTTGTGAAGACATTAATTTCTGAGCATTTGTCAAACTTACTAACAGGTGGTATTTCAATCGTCGGATCATTAATTGTATTATTTGTTTTAGATTGGAAAATGACACTTTTACTTTTAACGGTTATTCCATTATCAGTACTGATTTTAGTTCCACTAGGAAGAAAAATGTATAAGATTTCAAAAGCGCTTCAAGATGAAACAGCTTCTTTTACAAGTGTGCTAACGCAAGTATTATCAGAAATTCGTTTAGTGAAATCTTCGAACACAGAAAAAAGAGAATATGAAACTGGAAATAAAGGTATCGAGAAGTTATTGCAATTTGGTTTGAAAGAGGGAAAAGTGCAAGCGTTAATTTCACCAGTTATGTCGTTTGTTTTAATGGCACTGCTTGTTATTATCGTAGGATATGGTGGGATGAGAGTTTCTAGTGGTGCATTAACAATTGGGGAACTAGTAGCGTTTATTTTATATTTAGTTCAAATTATAATGCCGATGAGTCAATTATCTATGTTCTTTACACAATTCCAAAAGGCGATTGGTGCAACGGAAAGAATTAATACAATTTTAGAATATGAAGTAGAAGATCATGAAACTGGTGTGAAAGTCACAAATGCTAAGCAACCAATTGTTCTTGAAAATGTACATTTCGAGTATAACGAAGAAGAGCAAGTGTTAAAGAATATTGATTTCACAATTGAATCTGGAAAAGTAACAGCAATTGTAGGACCAAGTGGTAGCGGGAAAACGACGTTATTCTCACTATTAGAACGTTTTTATGAGCCAACTAGCGGTGCCATTAAATTAGGAAAAGATGCAATTACGAACTATTCATTACAGTCATGGCGACGTCAAATTGGTTACGTTTCACAAGATAGTCCGTTAATCGATGGAACAATTCGTGATAATATTTGTTACGGTGTTGAGGGGGAAGTAACAGATGAAGAAATTGAAAAAGTAGCAGCGATGGCATATGTTGATGCATTTATTCATGATTTGCCAAACGCTTATGCAACAGAAGTTGGAGAGCGTGGTGTGAAGCTTTCCGGAGGACAAAGGCAGCGAATTGCCATTGCCCGAGCATTACTTCGAAATCCACAAATTCTTATGTTAGATGAGGCAACTTCAAGTTTAGATAGTAAGTCCGAGTCCGTCGTTCAAAAGGCATTAAATAACTTAATGAAAGGCAGAACAACGTTAGTTATTGCACATAGACTTTCTACTGTAGTAGATGCAGATAAAATTATCTTTATAGAAAAAGGGAATCTTACAGGAAGTGGTACACATGATGAATTGTTACGCACACATGACATGTATCGTGAATTTGCAACGCAACAATTGAAAATTAAAGAGGGCGTATTATAAAATGAATCATCAGTGGGGCTTATACTCCGCTGGTGATTCATTTTTAAAAGTTATATAAAAGATGCTACGTAGAAAGGAGAGGTTTTCTTTGCTACCAAAAATTTTAATAGTAGATGACGATCCACATATTAGAGAACTTGTTTCTGTATTTTTAGAGCGGGAAGGATTTCAAACATATGAAGCAATTGATGGTCTAGATGCACTTCAAAAAATAGATGAAGTGAAAGTTGATATGGTTATTCTTGATATCATGATGCCGAATATGGATGGATTTGATGTATGTTTTGAATTAAGGAAATACTATGATATTCCGATTTTGATGTTAACTGCTAAAGGAGAAACGTCTCAAAAAGTAAAAGGATTTCATCTTGGAACGGATGATTATCTTGTAAAACCATTTGATCCGATAGAACTAGTAGTGAGAGTTAAGGCGTTATTGAAACGTTACCAAATTACAGTATCGCAATCAATTCAAGTTGGAAATGTACTGTTAAATCGTAAAACATTTGAAGTTACAATTGGAGAACAAACAGTTACGTTACCACTAAAAGAATTCGAATTGCTATTTACTTTAGGCTCTAAAGCGGGAAGAACTTGTTCGAGAGAGCAATTAATTGAAGATGTATGGGGATATGATTTTGAAGGAAATGAGCGAACATTAGATGTTCATATGAATCGGTTACGTGAGAAGTTCCAAGAAGAGAAATCGAGATTTAGTATTAAAACGATAAGAGGCTTAGGATATCGCTTAGAGGTAAGTAAATGAGAAGAAGAGAGCGAATGAGTAAATTCAAGATGCTAAAAGTAACGGGAGCGATAATAGCACTCTTTTCTTTTCTTACTATTATTTGGTCTACAGCATTTTATGTATCATCTAGTATATTGGATGCACTTGCAATACATTTATCTCCTTTTGTTACCTACCTCATTAGTGACATACTCAGTTTTATATTTATGATTCTTCTTTGGATATTAATTGCAGTATTAATGAGACCGAAGCGAGAGGCGATGATTTGGACTATTATTGAACCGATACAAAAAATTGCAAAAGGGGACTTCTCCGTAAAAATACGAAATGAAGAGAAATATGATGGAGAAATTGGTGTGCTCGTAAAAAGTATAAATGATATGACAGATGAACTAAATGCGATGGAGAAAATGCGCCAGGAATTTGTATCGAATGTTTCTCATGAAATACAGTCACCATTAACTTCTATAAAAGGATTTGCTAGAGCGCTACAAGATAACAATCTTTCCGAGGAAAAGAGAGAGCATTACCTTACCATTATTGAAACGGAAACGACGAGATTATCTAAACTAAGTCAAAATTTACTGAAGCTTACCCTTTTAGAGTCGGAAGAATATACACCAGAAAGAGTAACTTATCGATTAGATCAACAGTTAAAGCAAATTGTGTTAAATAGTGAACCGCTCTGGGCTGAAAAAGAAATTGAATTGGAACTTAATTTAGGGAAAGTGCACATTACTGCTGACCAAGAAAGTATGAGTCAAGTTTGGATTAATTTAATTCATAATAGTATTAAATTTACTCCAAGTGGTGGCACAATTACAATCCAGTTAAAAGAATATGAGAAAGTAGTGGAAGTGCGTATTCGCGATTCGGGAATTGGAATATCTGAAGAACAGAAGCAACATATTTTTGAGCGTTTTTATAAAGCGGATTCTTCACGAAATCGTGCTTATGGAGGGAGTGGCTTAGGTTTGGCTATCGTAAAAAAAGTACTCGACCTTCATCAAGGAGAAATAAAAGTCGAGAGTGAGGAAGGCAGTGGTACGGAATTTATTGTACGTATTTCGAATCATGAAGAGAAATAGTGTTAGAAGGGGAACATTCTAACACTATTTTTCTTTAAAAATACATTTCCCATTACTGCAACTATATTGATAAGCTTTTCCTTCATTATTCATACGGTATGAATAATCTGATTTTTCATCTTTCTTAAAGTCAACGTATGCTTCTGCATCGTTTTTATCATCATCTATATCAATGAAATGAATGTGTCGTATAGAATAATCCTTTTTTTCACTTAAACCTCTTTCTTGTAAGTTCGTATGAATCCCTTGTATTAGTTGATCGAACAGTGAACAATTTAAATTAAGATGCTCAAATGATTCAGTATGTCTTCCTAAAATGCCATTGTCTTGTATTATTTTTTTATTATTATCGTATGTATAAGAGTATGTAAAATAAGGTTCGTCTTTATATACTACCTCTGCATAATAGCCGATATTATAAAGGGAAGTATATTTTCCGGTTATGCTTTGTATTTCTTTTTGCTTATATCCTTTTATAGTATGGAGATATTCGTTAGTTTCTTTTTCTATTACTTTATAATATAGTGGATTACCAAATATAAAGTACATAGCCAAAAATATGCTAAATAGTCCGACTGCAGATAGTGACAAGAACCATTTTTTCTTTTCATACGCATATGCTCTCCTTTGTGGAATTTATTTCTATTTTACATGAATTATGGAAAAAAGATGAGAATTATAAATAAGAACTTTCTATAGTTACCTACAAGTAACCTACGCACATGAAAGTGCATCATTGCCTTTTTACATAAACATAGATACAATTTTAATATAATACATAACTGAGATGATTAAGGAGTGTTATACTTGGCAGAATTATTACAAGGCAAAAATGCTTTAATTACAGGAGCAGGTAGAGGGATTGGTCGCGCTGTAGCGATCGCATTAGCGAAAGAGGGCGTAAATGTAGGTCTTTTAGCTCGCTCAGAAGAAAACTTAAAAGCTGTAGCGAAAGAAGTAGAAGCAGAAGGCGTAAAAGCTGTTATTGCGACTGCTGATGTTTCTTCATATGAAGAAGTGACTACTGCAATTGAGACGTTAAAAAACGGTTTAGGATCTATCGATATTTTAATTAATAACGCTGGTATTTCTAAGTTCGGTAAGTTTTTAGAACTAGACGTTGCTGATTGGGAAAAAATCATTCAAGTAAACTTAATGGGTGTATACTATGCAACTCGTGCAGCTTTACCAAGCATGATTGAACAACAATCTGGTGATATCATTAACATTTCATCTACAGCAGGACAAAAAGGTGCACCTGTAACAAGTGCATATAGTGCTTCTAAATTTGGTGTTCTTGGCTTAACAGAATCGTTAGCGATGGAAGTTCGTAAACATAACATTCGCGTAACTGCTTTAACTCCAAGTACAGTAGCAACAGATATGGCTGTAGATTTAGGGCTAACTGATGGAAATCCTGATAAAGTTATGCAAGCAGAAGATATTGCAGAGTTTATCGTAGCGCAGCTGAAATTAAATAAACGTACATTTATTAAATCAGCAGGACTTTGGTCTACTAATCCGTAAGGGATACATGTATAAACAAAAGAAGGGATATCTATTTTGTAATGAAGTAGATGTCCCTTCTTTATTTTTTGTATATAAGATAGAATTTTCTGTATAATTGAAAGTGAATAGTAGAAAAGTATTGAAAGCGATGGTATTTCCATGAGTATGATTGAGAAGTGGACGGCTGTTGATCAATACATGAGTGATGTATGAATACCGAAAGATTTTACATTTTCGTAAAAGAATAACGAAAGGAGATAAATAGAATGAAAAAGATGTTTGAAAAATTATAACTTGTATCGTATACAACGCAGTTAGCTCGTGGACCTCCTATATACATATCACTATATTTTATATAAAAAATTGGAGGTTGTGAGTAGATGAGAACAGAAAAAGAAATGATAGACTTAATTATGAATACAGCAAAAGAGGATGAAAGAATTCGAGCTGTCATCATGAATGGATCGCGTGTAAATCCAAATGTGAAAAGAGATTGTTTTCAAGACTACGATATTATATATGTTGTAAAAGATATACGCTCTTTTACGTCTAATCATAATTGGATTCATAGGTTTGGAGAAATAATGATTGTACAAATGCCAGAAGAAATGTCATTAGTTCCACCAGATGGAGACGGGAAGTTTCCGTATTTAATGCAGTTCATGGATGGAAATCGGATTGATTTAACATTAGTTCCGGTTGATTTAATAAAAAAGTTCGTTGGACAAGATAGTTTAAGTAAATTACTTCTCGATAAAGATAATTGTATGGAAGAATTCCCGCCAGCAAGCGATAAAGATTACTTAATAAAAAAGCCTACAGAAAAAGAGTTTTTAGGTTGCTGTAATGAATTTTGGTGGTGTAGTACGAATGTGGCAAAAGGGTTATGGAGAGAAGAGCTTTCTTATGCAAAAGGAATGCTTGAAGGACCAGTGCGAGATATGTTCATAGTAATGCTAGAATGGCATATTGGTATGAAAACAGACTTTACAGTTAATGCAGGTAAATTTGGAAAGCATTTCGAGAAATATATTGAAAAAGATATGTGGGTGCAATTTAAGAGGACATTTTCTAATGCGGAATATGAAAACATATGGGAGTCATTCTTTGTCATGGGTAATTTATTTAGGGAAGTGGCGAACGAAATTGCTAACGCTTATGGATATCCGTACCCGCAAGGTGATGATGACAGAGTGACAAGTTATTTAAAACATGTGAAAGCTTTACCGAAAGATAGTACATCAATTTATTAATAATAGTCAGCAGTAAGACTGTCCAAATGACGGACAGTCTTATTTTTGTTTATGAATAACAATTTCTCTAACAAAGTGCAGAGGAATCACATATGAAAATTTAGGGAGGTTTTTATCATGTATTATTTTTATTCGCCACAAATGTTTACTCCATATCAATGGGGACTAGAACGAAATGTTTCGTATGCTTATATGCCATATAACTCATTTTATTATGGAGACTATATAAACTCATTGCCATACGCATATACCCCTCAAAATTATGAAGTACAAATGAAAGCAGATGAGCGTGGATCGTGGACGCCATTTTCTTGGGTTGAAAAATATGCGTACGCATTTTCAGGACCGTACAATAAAGCGGAAGTCGCACTTACATTTGATGATGGACCGGATTTAGAATTCACGCCAAAAATATTAGATAAGTTAAAACAACATAATGTAAAAGCGACTTTTTTCCTGCTTGGTGAAAATGCAGAAAAGTTTCCAAATGTAGTAAAGCGTATTGCGAATGAAGGGCATGTAATTGGTAATCATACGTATAGTCATCCTAATTTAGCGAAAGTAAATGAGGATGAGTACCGTAATCAAATTATAAAAACGGAAGAAATATTAAAACGTATAGCCGGCTATGCTCCTAAATTTATACGCCCGCCGTATGGTGAAATACTTGAAAATCAATTGCATTGGGCAACTGAGCAAAACTTTATGATTGTACAGTGGAGTGTGGATACAGTTGATTGGAAAGGTGTAAGTGCTGATACGATTACAAATAATGTGTTAGGGAACTCATTCCCTGGTAGTATCATACTTCAACATTCAACTCCAGGTGGACGCCTGCAAGGATCTGTAGAGGCGCTAGACAAAATGATTCCGCAGTTAAAAACGAAAGGGGCGCGCTTTGTAACGCTGCCAAGTATGTTCCAAACATCGAAAGAGCGGAAGTGAATGTGTTGTTAAATTGGAAAAAACAGGATTTTGTCGTATAATGAAGCTGTAGGTTGTTAGGAGGGAATATAATTGATGTATGCACTAATAAACATAGGAATGAGTATTTTAATAGGTATTATATTTATACTTGCGGCGATTGTCCTTCAAAAAAATCCACCGACCGATATTAATGCGGCATATGGTTATCGTACGAAACGATCTATGAAAAATAAAGAATTATGGGATGTAGGTAATAGGTATAGTGCAGAAGTGATGAAGCAAAACGGATTCATTATGATGTTAATTGGAAGTGTTGTTAGTATACTGTTTAGATATCCACATACAATGATAGCGATTATGGTGATTATGCTGTTATTAATCATTCGTTTATTTATACGAGTAGAGAGTAGATTAAAAATGCTTGAACAATAATGAAAAAATAGGACTTCATGCAATATAATGCTAGAAGTCCTATTTTATTTATAAACTATTATTTTCTAGTAAGTCTTTTCCTTGTTCAACAACAAATTCATAGTATGCAAGATCATATGGATAGATATCATCAAAAGTTATCGTTAGCGGTTTATTGCTCAAAACAGAAGTAGCTGTAAAAGATGGAATCTCTCTTTTTAATAGCTGTAGAAAAGAAGTTGCATGTATTTTCATCACATCGTCTACTTCTTCACCTGGTGCGAATGGAAGTGGATTGATGACATTGTGGAAATACATATGACAAAACTCGCGATCCGTAAGATTTGAAATTTCATAATCTATTTTAAAGATGCCCTTATATGCTAAATCAGTCGTTTGAAAAGAAAGCCCCAATTCTTCTTCAATTTCACGAAGACCACCACTTTGTACATCTTCATCATGCATAATATGTCCAGCTGAAGTAATATCCCAAATGTTCGGAGCTTCTTTTTTATTTTTAGAGCGTAATTGGAAATATAAAAACATATCTTCATCATCTTTTTCTACAAACCAACAATGAAATGTTTCGTGCCAATCACCGTCACGGTGCACTTCATCACGTAATTTCTTCCCAAGTGTATTTCTTTCAGAATCAAATATCGTTAACCACTCTGTCATTTTAATTCCCCTTTCTGCAAATTTTATTATACAATATTTGTAATTGATTTTGGGAAAATAAAGAAAAAAGGAGAGGGTATAAGTGGGTATAGAGAGGACGGAAATAAAATCGATTATTTCAACTGAGGTAGAATTACGGAAAATATTAGGGGAACCAAGTGAGCGAGCTTTGAAAAAGGTTATTTCATCATTAGACCACCATTGCGTAGATTTTCTGTCTAAATCTCCTTTTCTAGTATTATCTACAGCAAATAAATTAGGAGAGTGTGATGCTTCACCGAGAGGAGATGCACCTGGATTTGTTTACGTATTAAACCATAATAAAATTATCATTCCAGAAAGACCAGGCAACCGCCGTATAGACTCCATTTTGAATATTATTTCCAATCCACGTGTAGGATTAATCTTTTTCATCCCAGGTCTTGGGGAGACACTCAGAATAAATGGCCGAGCGTATATAACAAACGACGAAGAAATTTTGCAAGAAATGCAGGTAAATGGACGCAATCCGCTACTTGGAATTGTTGTTGAAATAGAAGAGTGTTATATTCATTGTGCAAAAGCTTTTATTCGTTCTAAAATGTGGGATCCGGAATCTTGGTTACATAAAAAAGAGTTACCTTCAGCAGCAAAAATGTTGTTGGAGCATGCGAAAGTGAATGCTTCAGAAGAAGATGTTGCACGTTCTTTAGAAGAAAGTTATAGGGAAAGATTATATTAAAAAAATACTTTTTAAATATAGTGTTGAGGTGTGAAACTCTAAACGTTTTAGAATGAGACTTTAATATCAATCTTGTTAGTTTGTAAGTGATGAATACATGTGCAAGAGTAGAAATCTATATTAGATGATTTGTTATTTTAAAATAAAATGATTCGTATTTTTAAAAATAATGAACAAAAATAGGCTTGCTTTTTAAAAGATTGATAACTATAATAAGTTAACAAATAGACATGAACGAAAAAGTAATGATAAGGACACGAAATCATTTTTACGGTTTACAGAGAGGGAAGTCAAGGGTGTGAGCTTCCTAACACGAGAAATGATTTTACCACCTTTGAACTTCAATAGTGAACGAGTAATCTAGTAATTATTGACGGTATCAGCCGTTATCTGAGCTTGAGCAATCTAGGAGGAAATATGTCTGGATTGGAACAAGGGTGGAACCACGAAAACACATTCGTCCCTTTCCTAGGGATGAGTGTGTTTTTTTATGGCTTGCAGATTGAAAATTTAAAATAATTAAAAAATGGTATTGATTTTGTTTTTTATGCGAGTATAATGAGTTAACAAATAAACATGAACGAAAAAGTAACGATAAGGACACGAAATCATTTTTACGGTTTACAGAGAGGGAAGTCAAGGGTGTGAGCTTCCTAACACGAGAAATGGTTTTACCACCTTTGAACTTCAATAGTGAACGAGTAATCTAGTAATTATTGACGGTATCAGCCGTTATCTGAACTTGAGCAATCTAGGAGGAGATACGTCTAGATTGGAACAAGGGTGGAACCACGAAAACACATTCGTCCCTTTCCTAGGGATGAGTGTGTTTTTTTACTTTGAAAGGAGGTGCAGTAAAATGAAACAATTTGTACGTACGGAAATAACCACCACCTGCATGATTGAAAAGCAGAGTAAGGTGATTGATAAAGATAAAAAATAAAATTGTAGGAGGAGATTAGAAGATGAATAATGTTGTTAATGTAGGGGTGTTAGGATTAGGTACGGTCGGAAGTGGTGTTGTCCATATTTTGAAAGAACATTATAAAAAAATTGCACTTGATACAGGGTATGAAGTGAAAGTGAAGACAGTTGCTGTACGTGATTTAGAAAAAGAACGTGATGTTTGTATTGATGGAATCGTAGTAACAAGTCATGTTGATGAAGTTCTAAATGATTCAAATATTGATATTGTAGTAGAGGTAATGGGCGGAATTGAAGAAGCGAAGCAGCATATTGTTAAAGCTTTACGAAATAAGAAACATGTCGTAACAGCAAATAAAGATTTAATGGCTGTATACGGTGCAGAACTTCTCCAACTGGCGAACGATAATGATTGTGATTTATGTTATGAGGCAAGTGTAGCGGGCGGTATTCCGGTGTTAAGAGGGTTAACAGACGGATTAGCATCAGATCAAATTGAAAAAATAATGGGGATTGTAAATGGTACAACAAATTACATGTTAACAAAGATGAGTCAAAATGGATGGTCGTATGAAGAGGCTTTACAGGAAGCACAAAAATTAGGTTTCGCAGAATCAGATCCGACAGCGGATGTAGATGGGCTAGATGCGGCGAGAAAGGTAGCGATTCTTGCAAACTTAGGTTTTTCGATGAATGTTTCTTTAGATGATGTGCAAGTAAGAGGGATTCGAAAGGTTGAAAAGAAGATTTACAAATGGCTGAAAAGTTAGGGTTTACAATGAAATTAATTGGTAAAGCAGAGAAACAAGGATCAGCCATTCATTTAAGTGTAGAACCGACTCTTTTACCTAGTCATCATCCATTATCGAATGTAAATAATGAATTTAATGCAGTATATGTTCACGGTCAAGCAGTAGGGGAAGTAATGTTTTACGGACCTGGAGCTGGGAAGTTACCGACTGGTTCTGCTGTAGTAAGTGATATTATTTCAATCGTTAAAAATATGAATCAAGTTCAGAAAAATAAAAGTGCGTTAAAAGAACCAGAGCCGTACGAATTACAAGGGGATGAAGAAGTCGTTTCGAAATATTTCTTACGTATCTCATTACGAGATGAACCTGGGATGTTGCAAAAAATAACAGAATGTTTCGTTAATTATTCTGTAAGTTTAAAAGAAGTGATTCAATTACCTTTAAATCGTGAACTTGCAGAAGTCGTTGTTGTGACACATCAAACTTCAAAGTATCAATTTGAACGAGTTTTAGGAGCGATAGAAGATGTCGCAAGTGAAATAAACAGTTATTACATTATTGAGGAGGAAAAACAATATGTATAAAGGATTATTAAAACAGTATGCTTCTTATTTACCAGTGAATGAAAATACACCTGATGTGAGCTTAATGGAAGGGAATACACCGCTTATCCCGTTATTAAATATATCAAAACAATTAGGAATTCAGTTATACGGTAAGTATGAAGGAGCGAATCCGACAGGTTCTTTTAAAGATCGTGGTATGGTAATGGCAGTTGCGAAGGCGAAAGAAGAAGGTTCAGAGGCCATTATTTGTGCGTCAACAGGTAATACATCAGCATCGGCCGCAGCATACGCGGCACGTCTTGGAATGAAATGTATTATCGTAATCCCAGAAGGGAAAATTGCACATGGAAAATTAGCGCAAGCAGTTGCCTATGGTGCTGAAATTATTTCAATAGAAGGAAATTTTGATGATGCACTAAAGGCTGTAAGAAATATTGCTGCAGAAGAGCCAATCACATTAGTTAACTCGGTAAATCCTTATCGAATTGAAGGGCAAAAAACAGCAGCATTTGAAATTTGTGACCAATTGCAAAGTGCACCAGATGTTTTAGCGATTCCTGTTGGGAATGCTGGGAATATTACAGCGTACTGGAAGGGTTTCTGTGAATATGAGAAAGAAAAAGGATATAAGAAGCCAAGAATTCATGGATTTGAAGCGGAAGGAGCAGCTGCTATTGTAAAAGGGCATGTAATTGACGAGCCAGAAACAATTGCAACAGCGATTCGCATCGGTAACCCAGCAAGTTGGTCATATGCAGTAGAGGCTGCTGAGCAATCTCACGGTGAAATAGATATGGTATCAGATGAAGAAATTTTACATGCGTATAGATTATTAGCAAAATCGGAAGGGGTTTTCGCTGAGCCAGGATCGAATGCTTCATTAGCTGGCGTAATGAAACATGTTCAATCTGGAAAAATCAAAAAAGGAGAAACAGTTGTTGCAGTTTTAACTGGAAACGGCTTGAAAGATCCTGATATCGCAATTTCTTCTAATACATTAGATATTGCAAGTGTTTCAAATAATATAGAACAAATTAAAGAGCATATTAAAGGGGTGATTATGTCGTGATACCATTAAGTATTCGTGTTCCTGCTAGTACAGCGAATGTTGGACCTGGATTCGATTCAGTAGGAATAGCTTTGTCATTATATTTACATGTAGTAGTTAAAGAAAAAGCTGATAAATGGCAAGTAATCCATTCCTTTGAAGATTCAATTCCGACAGACGATAAAAATTTAATTGTTAGCACGGCATGTAAAGTATGTCCTTCTTTATCACCCTATATAATAGAAGTTACTAGTAACATTCCGCTAACAAGAGGTCTAGGAAGTAGTGCATCAGCAATTGTAGCTGGGATAGAGCTTGCGAATCAACTCGGAAAATTGAACTTAACGACTGATCAAAGAGTTCAAATTGCTACAAATTTTGAAGGTCATCCTGATAATGTTGCTGCTTCTATATTAGGAGGAACTGTAATCGGAGCACTTGATGGGAAGAATGTTTCGGTTGTAAGAATTGAAAGTAAGGAATTAGGTGTTATTTCTCTTATTCCAAATGAAGAGCTAAATACAGATGAAAGTCGATCTGTATTACCAGATGTATTCCCGTTTCATGAAGCTGTTAAGGCTAGTGCAATAAGTAATGTATTAGTAGCTGCTTTATGTCAAAAGAAATGGAAAGTTGTAGGCGAAATGATGGAAAGGGATCATTTTCACGAGCCGTATCGTTTAGAGCTTGTACCGTTATTACCATCTATTCGTAAATGTGCAAAAGAATTCGGTGCATACGGTACAGCGCTTAGCGGTGCAGGACCATCTATTTTTATATTAACGCCGTATGAGAAACGTCAAGAAATTGCTGAGCAATTAGCGAGAGTATTTACGTCTATGAAAGTGTGTGAGCTAGAAATTGATCATAGAGGGATTACTGTAAATAAAGAAGAACATATTGGATTATAAAGAAAGCTAGTATCGCTAGCTTTCTTTATGTTGTAAATATGTTTGCATATAAAAGAAAAATATGAATGTATAATTTAGTAAAGAGTATATTAACTTGGAGGTGAACGGATCATATGAAGAAAGAGTTACCGGAAGAAAAAAGAGAACGTATAAGGCAAAGTGAATTGAAAAACAATTCTACCGGTTCTTTACATGATGGGCTCAACAGAGCTGAAACGGGTAGTCCAGTTGATATGGCGGGTGGTATGAATTGGAAAGGTACAGCGATAGTAATTTTAGTGCTAGTTTTAGCGTATATTATATACACTTATTTTTTTAGTTAAGAAATGCATGTTAAAGCTTTGAATGATTTGCTTTTATAATTAGTGAGGATGAAAAAACACGGTTATTGTACTATATATATTCAGCAGATTATAGTTGCCCATATATATTTATTTTTAATCCCAAAAATAGAGCTAGCATTATGCTGGTTCTATTTTTTTGCCACATTCCTGTAACAAAGCCTCTGTATATTCAGTGGTGGAGGTGCAGAAGATGAAAAAAATGATAGCAATATGTCTTCTTACAACGATGTCATTTTCGACTTTAGTCGGGTGTGATGTAAAAGGTAGCAATACTGTTCAAGAGTCTAAAATAAAGAAAGCAACGTATAAAGAATTTACTTATGATGTCAATCCAGAGACTTTCACGTTAATTGTAGAACATGATGGCGTAAAGGCACTGGCATCACAGCCCTTGCCGAAAATGAAGGTGTTGAATGTAAAAAAAGAAAAGGATCGTACATCTTGGGAATATCCAGATCAAAAAGTAAAAGTGAGTCTAGAGAAGAAAAAAGATCACTTAAATATTGAAGTAGAATCGACTGGTGCAGAAAGCTTTACTTGGCCGAAAGTACAAGCTGAAAATTATACACTTCCGTTATGGGAAGGGAAGCAAATTTCGAGTAATGATGAAAATTGGAAGAAGTTTTTAAAGGATGATGCATATTCATTTGCTGAATCATTTTCTATGAAGTTTTTCGCATTAAATGGTTTGAAATATTCAATTGTATATATCGCGAACAATATGTTTAATAATGAGGTGAAATTTCATTCGGATCCGAAAATCGGGTTTGATTTTATACATGAATTTCCGCGTATAAATAAAAATAAAACATATGGATTTCAAGTATATGTGACAAATAATGATGTAGTAAGTATTGCTAAACTGTATAAAGACAATATCGCTCGAAAAGGTGAATTTAAAACATTAAAAGAAAAGGCTAGAAAAAATAAAGAGATAGAAAAGCTTTACGGTGCAGCTCATTTTTATTTTTGGAATCAAAATGGCTTATCAGAAAGTAATGTAAATTGGCCAAAGCTAAGAGAGAAAATAAATAGCCCTTTGTTTAGCCATATAAAAGAGCTTATTCAAAAATATAGTTCAGAGCCTGGGGAATTGAATGTATTAGATCAAGTAAGTAAACAAGATTTCATTGATAAGTATCAAAAAAATGTTATTTTACGTTATATAAACGAAGTGTTATCAATGAAAGAATTTTATAAAGATGATATTTTTCAAAACGTTAATCAGGAAGCTAGTGTGCTATTAAAGAAAGGTGTAGGTCACTTAACGAATACAGAATTGTATAGCTTAAATAAGCATTTATTAAAGTCGCTACTTGGTGATGCGGTTGAAGAGGTAAGTAAATGGGGTAATGCAGATGGAACGGACATACTAAAGGAAATGAAAGAGGCAGGAATAGAAAAAGCGTGGATTGGTCTGCCAAACTGGGAACAAGGATTTATGCAACCTAATTTCGTGACAGAAGCTAAGGAAATGGGGTATTTAGTTGGTCCGTATGACTCATATCATTCCATTCACGAAAAAAGTGATAAAAATTGGAACACAGCATCCTTTAATGACCCATCATTATACGAAGAGGCTACTGTAACGAAGAAAAATGGAGAAAAGGTGCAAGGGTTTTTAGGTAGAGGGCGAAAATTAAATCCAACTTTATCTCTTCCTAGTGTAAAAGAACGAATGAACGATATATTACAAAATGGACCTAAATATAATTCATGGTTTATTGATTGTGATGCGACAGGTGAAATTTACGATGACTATTCAGCGAAACATATAACGACACAAGAGCAAGATTTAAAAGCACGTTTAAAACGAATGGACTACATTGCGCAAGAAAAGGGTATGGTCGTTGGTTCTGAAGGCGGAAATGATTTTGCTAGTAGTACGATTGCATTTGCTCATGGTATTGAAACGCCTGTAATTAAATGGGACGATGAAGATATGAGGAAAAATAAAACAAGTCCGTATTATGTAGGTGGATATTGGTCACCGAATCAAAATGTTCCAGAAAAATATGCGAAACAAGTACCGTTAAAAGAAGAGTATAAACAAGTATATTTAAATCCTGCATATTCAGTACCATTATATAAATTAGTATACAATGATTCTGTAATTACAACGCACCACTGGGAATGGGGAAGCTTGAAAGTAAAAGATGAGGTTAGAAACCGTATGTTATACGAATTATTGTATAACGTTCCTCCGTTGTACCATTTAGATAAAGTAGAGTGGAATAAGCATAAACAAGAAATTACGCAGCACCTGAAAGTTTGGAATGAAGTTCATGAAAAGGCAGTAAAAGAAGAAATGACGAACTTTGCATATTTGTCAGAAGATAAGTTAGTACAATCAGCTTCGTATGGAAAAAATATTGAAATTATTGTGAATTTCTCAAATGAAGAGATAGAAATACAAAAGACGAAAATAAAAGCAAAATCAGCTTTCATTATTAATAATGGAAAGCAAACTATGTATACACCAAACTAATAAAATTATAATATATGAATTTAAAAAATAATTTTATATAAATAGTGACTTGCCAAAAATAAGCACGAGAGTATAATGTGAAATGGAGTACATATTGGATTTGCGCAGTAACCTTACAAAATTGTAAGGTAATTGAAAGGAAATTCAATATGAAGGTTAATAGACTTGCATTATAATTGGGAAAGAGAAAGAGAGGCGAATGGATATGAGCTCTGAATTAGAACAGAATACGAGAAGCAGTAAAAAACGTTCTAAAAGAAAATCAATAAAATGGTTCATTATAATTCCATTGTTCTTACTTATTTTTGGTGGAGTAGGATATGGATCGTTAATATATAATAAAGCAAAAGCAGTAGTAAGTGATGCATATGCACAAATTGATAAATCATCGAAGCGTGATAAAGAAGTTGAACCTTTAAAGGATAACATTTCAATTCTAATTATGGGTGTTGATGGTAGTGAAATGAGAAAAAGCCAATACGGAGAAGCTGTTCGAACAGATGCACTTTTATTAGCAACAATTAATAAAGATGATAAATCAGTTAAATTAGTAAGTATTCCGCGTGATTCACGTGTATATATTCCATCTAGAAAGAAATTAGATAAAATTACACATGCACACGTATTTGGTGGTGTTGAAAGTACACGCGATACAGTGGAAAGATTTTTAAATGTTCCTGTTGATTATTATGTGAAGTTTAACTTTGAATCATTCGTACAAATTGTCGATTCACTTGGTGGTATTGATATTGATGTACCAGTTACTTTCACTGAACAAGATAGTAAAGACCAAGCAGGTATGATTCATTTAGAGAAAGGCTACCAACATTTAAATGGAGAACAAGCACTTGCGCTTGCAAGAACGCGTAAAATTGACAGTGATGCAATGCGTGGTCAAAGACAACAACTTGTAATTGAAGCAATTGCTAAAAAAGCGATGTCTGTTCAATCTATTAGCAAAATGGGCTCTTTACTTGATGCGGTTGATAAAAATATGAAAACGAACTTAACTTTCGATGATATGCTTGCTATTACGAAAAATATGGCAGGATCTAATTTGGAAATGGAAAAAATGCAAGTGGAAGGTACGGATAAACGTATCGGAGGCATTTATTATTACATTCCAAATGAAAAAAATGTGAAAGATATTTCGAAAAAATTAAATGAACATTTAGGTGTAACACCAAAGCCAGTTCGAAATGAATAATAAAAAAAGATTGGCCTTTGCCAATCTTTTTTTATCGAGATGGATTTGTAACTTTTCTGTAACGATTTTTTATACTTAAATCATTTCAATTTACATAAACAAAAGGTGCAATTATACGATATACTAGAGGAGAAGATTTGGCAATTAACTCCTAATGCTGAAGAGAAGCAAATGCAATTCATCAAAACTATAGAAAGAATCGAATTGATAGGAGATCGAAATAGACTAAAGCAAATTTTCTTGAATATTGTTTAAAATGCCATTAAATATTCACATAAAAATGGTAAAGTATATATTGAAGTGACTAAAAATAAAGGACAAGCAGTGATAAAGGTGAAAGACGAAGGGATTGGAATTGCTAAAGAGCATTTACTGTATATAGAACAGTCATTTTACCAGATTAATAATTATGCTACAGGTGCGGGTCTTGGTTTAGCCATCGTTAAAAAAATGGTGGAGCTTCATGGAGGTACAATAAATATTATAAGTAAAGAAGGAATAGGAACGACCATTTTGATAAAACTCCCATTATAATACATATATAGGTCTGTTTATATAGTGTAATAAAATAAATAGATGTATAATTATATTGGGTGATTTATATATAAGATTAATAGGGAGAGGAATTCGATAGAATGGAAAAAGCTTTTAAAATTAAACGAGTAGTATTCGTTTTAATAGCGATTGCAGCAGTAGCTATTGGGTATTTCATGTTTCAATCCATTACTTCACCAGCAAAGGCTGTTGCAAAACAAGAAAATGTAGTACAACTCGCAAGTGAACAACCGAAAGTAGAAATGAATAAAACGGCACCAAGTCGTTTTAATGGCAAGGAAAGAAAAGTTGCTTATCTTACATTTGATGATGGCCCGGGGAAATATACGGCTGAATTATTAAATACGTTAAAACAACATGATGCGAAGGCGACATTCTTTTTAATTGGAGCGAATGTAAAAGAGTTTCCAGATTTAGTGAAACGAGAAAATGCAGAAGGTCATTATGTAGGAATGCATAGTATGACGCATAATTTTGCAAAGTTATATAAAAATGGCGAGTATGTAAATGAGATGAAAGAAGATCAAAGCTTAATCGCCAATATTATTGGGAAATCACCTAAATTAACACGTCCACCATACGGTTCAATGCCTGGATTAAATGAAAGTCTTCGAAATAAAGTGGTAGAGGGCGGCTTTAAAGTGTGGGATTGGACAATTGATTCATTAGATTGGAAATATAATAAAATGCAAGTTGATGCAGCTGCAGCACAAATTGCTCAAAATGTATTAACAAATGCAACAAAACCACAAGAAGTCATTTTAATGCATGATATTCATCCGCAATCAGTTGCTGCTGTGCCAGCAATTTTAAAAGGGTTAAAAGAAAAGGGTTATGAGTTTGAAGCTTATCATGAAGAGAGTCACTTCCCAGTGAATTTCTGGCATGATAACCGTATGTAATGGAGGAATGAACGTTGAAGTATGGAAAAGTAGCAGTAGTTGGAGCACTATCAGTAGGACTATTAACAGGTTGTTTCGGTGAAAAACCAGAAGAAAACCTATATACAGCTTTTGAAACAGCGGCGACACAAGAGAAATCATTAGTTGATGAAGCGAAAAAATTAGAGAAGTTAGAGAAGGAAGGCCAAGAACTATATTCTCAAATTTTACAAGAAGGTAAAGATCATAATGACGCTGTTATGAAGAAAATAGAGCAGGCTACTGCCAATGTAGATAATCGTGAAAAAGCTTTGAAAAATGAGAAAGAAATGCTAGAAAAAGCTCAGAAAGAAACGAAATCTGTTCAAGGAAATATAGAGAAGCTTGAAGATAAAAAGTTACAAAAACAAGCGAAAGCAGTAGAAGAGTCGTATAAAAATCGTTATGATGCATTCCAAAAGATGAATGAAAATTATACGAAGGCGTTAGCGACCGAAAAAGAATTGTATGAAAAATTAAAAGTAAAAGAAACGAAATTAAAAGAGATTGGTGAAAAAGTTAAGGCTGTTAATGAATTAACTATGGAAGCACAAAAATCAAAAGAGCAATTTAACAATTTTACAAAAGAGTATAATGACAGTAAATTAGCATTCTACAAAGATGCAGAGATTAAGATTAAAGATAAGAAATAAAGAAGAGTTTTAAGCGTAATAAAAAGCCGGAGAAACATCGTCACAAATGTTTTTTCGGTTTTTTACGTTAAATGAATAGAAAAGACTGGAATTGATATCATAAAAGAGTTATAGTGAATTATTCCAAGGGAAACATTGTAAAGTAAGGAGACTGGAAATATGTCATATGAATTTTTACTCAAATTAGGTTTAGCACTCTTTTTAGGATTATTCATCGGGATAGATAGGCAGCTAAAGAATAAACCACTTGGTGTGAAAACAAGTATGGTTATTTCTGTAGCAAGTTGTTTAATTACGATGGTTTCAATTGAATCTGTACATGTATATTCTGTTCCAGGGCATACAAATATGGATCCCATGCGTTTAGCTGCTCAAATTGTGAGTGGAATTGGTTTTCTTGGAGCAGGTGTTATTTTACGAAGAAGTAATGACGTTATTTCTGGATTAACGACCGCCTCTATGGTGTGGGCTGCTTCAGCTTTAGGTATTGCGATTGGAGCAGGATTTTATTTACAAGCGACGGTTGCTATGATTTTAATTATTTTAGCAATTAATGTACTTCCGCAACTTGTGAAAATTGCAGGACCGTATTCATTAAGACAAAAGGACTTGTCTATTAAAATTACTGTAAAAGAGCATCATGAGTTAGATGGTATATTTAAGCAGATTAAAAATTTAGGAATGCATGTAAAACGCGTGAAGATTAAAGATATAGATAGTGGAGCATTTCAGCAATTAGAGATGGTTATTTTAGCTCCAGAAGATTTATATACAACTGAGTTATATAGCTCACTAAAAGAGATAGATCGTGTTGTTTCAGTTGAAGTGGAAAGTAGATAATTGTAACAAAAAAGAGTGAAGTGAATTCACTCTTTTTTGTTTGGATTTTTAAGGAAGTAAATTGATATAATGATGAGTAAACGAGGGGGAGAAATGATGGAAATACATATTAGAAGAGCGATAAAAGATGATATACCAGGTATAGCAAAGGTCCACGCTGATAGTTGGAAAACGACATATCAAGGCATATTCCCTAACGAGATTTTAGAAAATATAACATATGAGAAACGGGAAAAACAATGGGAAAACATTTTTCAAAAAGAAAGTAACCATCAATTTAGATTTGTAGCAGAGACGTTAAATGGAGAAATAGTTGGATTCATCGATGGAGGAGCAGAAAGAACTGGTACATATAATTGTGATGGAGAATTATATGCGATTTACCTTTTACAAGAGTATCAAGGCATGAAAATAGGACAAAAGTTATTTCAAGCTTTACTATCTGAATGTACAAACAATAATATGCAATCACTTTTAGTATGGGTTGTTACGAATAACCCTTCTAAAACGTTTTATGAAAAGTTTAATCCAGAAAAAATGGATACAAAATTTTTAGAAAGATTACAGGTGGAAGAGACAGCGTATTGTTGGAAAGATATTAATAATATTATTATGTAAAGTGTATGTTTGAAAGAGGTATACCAATTAAAGTATACCTTTTTTGTTTCACTCGAATGGTTGGGACATAATGCGAAAGATATATGAAAAGAAGAAATGAAAGTACTAACAAATAGAAATTTAGAAGTAGTAACTTCTTAGTATAAAATGATGTAAGAGTCTCTCATTGTAGAGACTCTTTTTTTTAAATGAAAATAACCAAAAATTACCATGTATTTAAATTAAAATTTAACACAATTTATATATAAATAAGGAGGTGATTGGTAATGGCTAGAAATCGTAATTCTAATCAATTAGCATCACATGGAGCACAAGCGGCTTTAGATCAAATGAAATATGAAATTGCACAAGAGTTTGGTGTACAACTTGGCGCTGATACTTCTTCACGTGCAAACGGTTCTGTAGGCGGTGAAATTACAAAACGCCTTGTAGCGATGGCAGAACAACAACTTGGTGGCGGATATACTCGCTAATTGTAGAAGGTTATAGGAGAAAGGAAGGATTCTTCCTTTCTTTTTTTTTCAATTAATTGGTATGGATATATTGTGAACTGGATTCAAAGAATAGGAATAATACTATATTTTCCCCAATTTCTTTTGTTGTGAATGGGAAGTAGTAAAAATGTAATAGCCCTGGTGGAATGAAAAGTTACGTTCCAGCAGGGCTATTATATGGTAAGAAATATATGATGAAAGGTTTCGAAGCCAACATGTTAAAAAAAGAAAACTGTTGTTTGATTGCGCTTGCATCAGTTCCACTTGTTATGACATTAGGGAATTCAATGCTCATTCCAATTCTGCCGACTATTGAAAAGAAATTACATATTTCATCGTTTCAAGTATCCATGATTATTACCATTTATTCTATCGTAGCCATTCTACTTATACCGATTGCTGGTTATTTATCAGATAGATGGGGACGAAAGATGGTAATGGTTCCGAGTTTGCTGATTGCGGCTATAGGAGGAGCGATAACTGGTTGGGTATCTTGGAAAGTTGATAATCCCTACACTTGGATATTGATCGGTAGAGCGATTCAAGGTATTGGTGCTGCTGGTGCAATGCCAGTTGTTATACCGTGTGTTGGTGATTTATACAAAGATGAAAAACAAGTTAGTACAGGTTTAGGAATCATCGAAACATCCAATACATTTGGGAAAGTGTTGAGCCCTATTTTAGGGTCTGCTCTGGCTGCCATTGTATGGTTCTTGCCGTTTTGGGCGATTCCAGTTTTATGCGTAGTATCAATTGTTTTATTACTTGTTCTAGTAAAGGCAAAGAAACAAGAAGGAGAAGTACCACCGCTTAAAGAGTTTATAAAATCAATTCTTGCTACGTTTCGAGAAAAAGGAAGATGGTTAATTGCCATTTTTGCATTAGGTGCAATTATTATGCTTATTTTATTCGGAATTCTCTTTTATTTGTCAACTATATTGGAATCAAAGTATGACATTCATGGTATTTGGAAAGGGTGTGTACTTGCAATCCCGTTACTTGTACTCTCACTTAGTTCATATATGGCTGGCAAAAAAATTGGAGATAACCAAAATGTGATGAAGAAGTGTATTTACATTGGTTTTTTAATGGCTGCTGCATCAGTCATCATTCCTTTATTTATAAAAGGAATTTATTTACTACTTCTTTGTCTCGTTATTATGGGGGTAGGAATTGGTATGGCACTCCCATGTTTAGATGCTCTCATTACACAAGGAATTGAAAAGGAGCAAAGGGGGACGGTTACGTCATTTTATAGTTCTATGCGATTTATCGGTGTAGCAGCTGGACCACCTCTATACTCTTTTTTCATGAAAGGTGCTGACCATGAAGTGTTTTATGTAACAAGTATTCTCGCTGGGATTGGTGCTGCTATAGCAATCATTTGGATTAAACCAGCAAAAGATGCAAAGAACGTAAAAAAGAAACCAGAACCTACTTCATAATTTGTAAGAGAATTGCATGATGTTTTCAGTAACATGCAATTCTCTTTCGTTCATTAGGAATAAATAACTTGTTTTAACATATAAAGTGCGACACTCCATATGATGAGACCAGAAAATTTATTTAATAATACGATTGTCTTTCCGGTTGAGTCTAGCCTTTTTAGAAATTTCCCCGCTAAAGCTAAGCTTATAAACCAAATCCAAGAAACGATAATAGTTGCAAGTGTGAAAGCCCATTTTTCATTTCCTATGTATTGAATCGAATTTGTTCCAATTACACCGATTGTATCTAAAATTGCATGTGGATTTAATAATGAAACCGATGCAGCGAAAAGTATTTGTTTTTTTACTGGCATACTTTTTTCTTGTTTTACATCGTTGGAAGGGGTACTTCTCCAAATAACAAAGCCCATGTATAGGAGAAAGAAAAATCCAATTATATATAACGAGTTAGTTAGCCAAGAAAAAGTAAGGAGTACAAGGGAAACACCTTGTACCGCTATCAATATGAGTAACGTATCACATATAGAGGCAGTTAATACGACAGGGGCTGCCCTCCAAATGTTTGGTTGGCTCGCACCTTGGTTAAAGACGAAAACATTTTGAACACCTAATGGAATGATAAGACCAAATGCAAGAATGATCCCATGAATAATTGCTTCACTCATCATATTTCCTCCTATTTAAATTTATTATGATAGTGTATATTGTATAGAAGAAATGAAAATTTGTATCCATATTCATACGCAACATTAGAAGAAATTGAAATAGGTATAAAAAAACTTGCACAACTAATGAAAAAGTAAGAGGAGAAAGTAATGAAACAATATGTAATTTGCCAAATTATCAATGGAGAAAAATATTTAGCTGCTTATGCGGAGACGAAGCAGGAAGCAATTGAAAAAGCAGAATTGTTAGGATTACGAACGGGAAATCGATACACCGTTATTACTGCAGAGGAAGCAGAAGGGTTAACTTATCCTTAAACAACGTATAATAATGATACAGAAAGTAAATAAGCTTAGTAATATATTATATTACTAGGCTTATTTTTTGAAAGCGTTACGTGTTCTCGTATAAAAGATAATAATATTATGAGTCAAGTTGACGGAAATAACGATTTGATTTTCGATCCTGATTTCCGTTTCTATAGTTATCAATATATTGTCTGAAATTCCACGATTGTAAAAACTTATTTGCGGCGTTATAACCAGAATTGTATAGCCACTCTTTTTCTTCCATTGTTAACTCAAAGTTTGTACTAGTAATGGATCCTGTTGGGATTGTAATTGTTCTTGCTTTTGATTCCTTGTCTAAATGACGTAAATCATGGGCTTGCATCATTGTTTTAAAAAGTCCTTTGAACATGGAGATAGGCTCGTTGTAGTGGGCTGGGTCAGCTTGAATCTCATCTTTTACGAAATGAAACCCAAAAGTCGGCCAGCGGGGAGAGGTAGGGGAGTCGAAAATCCAAATTGGATAATTGCTTAAAATTCCTCCATCAACCATATAACAAGGCTGCTTCCATTTTGGGGTTCTCCATTTTACCGGTTCAAAAAAGAAGGGGATTGTACTACTCATTCGTACAGCTTTAGCAATAGAGAAGCGATAATTTAAAAATCCGTAGTTCGGTAAGTCATCAGGAAAGATAACCATTTTACCATTACTTATATCAGAAGCGATAATTTTAAGCTTATTTAAATCAGGTAAATCTGTAAATAAGTGAACTCCTTTTTTTCGAAGTAATTCTTCAATCCATTCTTCGATAAAAATATTAGAGTAAATACCAAGAGTAGTCCATGCGCTTAATCCTTTTCCAATAAACGGGATTCTGTCAATAAAGGTTCTCTTCGTAAATTTATCATAATCAATATTTGTTATAATCGTTTTTAGCTCTGAGCAAGAGTATCCTGCTGCTAGGAGCGCAGCGATAATCGAACCAGCTGATGTTCCAGCTACACGTTCCCATTCATAGCCTTTTTCAGCTAACGCGCAAATTGCCCCTACATGCGCAATTCCGCGTACACCGCCTCCTTCAAAAACACCATCAATCTTCATAAAGTCATACTTCCTTTCACATAAAATATTTGAAAATGGCAAAAAAGCACGTATTATACGTGCTTTTTTACAATAGTTTTTAAATTTACTAGCAGCCTACAAAGCCACCCCAACAGCTAGCTCCGATGATGATTAGAAGGATAAATAAAACGATTAATAAAGCGAAGCCTCCATAACCACATCCACCACAACTACCGCCGTAACCGCCGCAACTATATCCGTAACCCATGTGGAATTCCTCCTTAAATTAAAAATAAAAATGAACGAGGGGAAAATGTACTGGAAGAAATAATGAACTATCGTGTTTGTAGGAACAATGTATACTATGCTTTTTTTAACTTGTTCGCGTATGAAGGAAGAGCCCGTTTTTTTGGAGGCTTGTTGTTTTTATAAAGAATGGAGTATAATTTTTGTGCGATGATACAAATAAGTATGTAAATATAAGGAGAATGTATGAATAAACAAATTGAAGTATTAATTGATAAATATGGGCTGACGCATTTAAAAGAGGAACTTATGAATACTGTATTTCCTTGTATAAAAGTTGTGCCAAAGCAGGAGGAAACAGTAGCGATAGGTAGTTCGAAAATGGGAGGGGTTCCTGACTTGCCATTTACATTTGAATATCCAACGCATAAAGGAAATACGTTACAGTTTATTGCACAATTTAATTTAAAGGATTTACAAAATATTGGTATGAATCACGATCTTCCTAAGACGGGGATGTTATATTTCTTTACCGTGGAAAATTACTTTGAAGAAGATGTGAATCCAACTGGAGCGGGGCGTGTGCTTTATTATGATGTTCCTGTAGAGCAATTACGAAGAGGAGATGAATTGCAAACGAATTATAACCAGTGTGCAATTACTTTTGAATTAACGTATAAATTGCCAGAGCTTTTCATTGAAGATGAGGCTGATTCGGACCGTTTCTTGCAATTACTTGAAGAGCTAATCCCAGACAACTATGATAACCATCAAATATTTGGTGAGCCATTTTCTGTACAAGATGAGGTATTATACGAGACTGGACAATATATGGACATAGATCCGCAGCAAATGACGCTTTTATTCCAAATTGATTCAGATACTAAAAATTGTAATATGATGTGGGGAGATTTAGGGATGCTTTATTTCTGTATAGGAAATGAAGACTTGAAAAATCGACGTTTTGAAAATGCATGTTGTGTATTACAAACTTGTTAATGAAAAGGGTTGTTCTTGTAAAAAGAACAACCCTTTTACAATGTTAAATATGCATAATCTCATATGACCTATACGAAAAAGTATTGTATACTCTGAAACTATACGATACTTTTTCGTATAGTTATAGAATGTAAGGAGTGACATGATGGGAAAGACAAGTAAGTATGTGACAGCTGCCGCACTTTGTTCAACTATAGTAATGGGGGGCTTACACGCGTCATCTGTATCTTATGCAGCTACAAATCAAACTGTAGCGACATCGCAATCAGATACAAAGTTGTTAAATGATTTCAAAAAAGAATTAAAAAAACAGGTTGATAATCGAGAAGAAAATATTACAATCACATATAAAACAAAAGATAGAAATGCTAGAAGTATTATGGATGAATTGTATGGCGAGTTTAATAAAATTGTAGATGCAGATGAGTATGTAAAATATAATGTAGCGTCTACTAGATATTCCATTAAAGGGTTACCAGGAAACTATACATTTACACTGCAAGTGAAGTACCGTGAATCGAAAGAGCAAACACAATATGTAAAATCTCAGGCAAAAGCGATTATCGGCTCGATTGTAAAACCAGGGATGGATGATCATGAGAAAGTAAAAGCTATTCATGATTACGTTGTAAAACATGTATCATATGATACGTCTTATCAAGCATATACAGCATATGAAGCATTAGCGAATCGCTCTGCTGTTTGCCAAGGATATACGTTATTAACATATGAATTGCTAAAAGGAGCAGGTATCCAAAACCATATTGTAACAGGTACAGGAAATGGACAAGCTCACGCATGGAATTTAGTGAACATTGAAAACAAATGGTATCATCTTGATACAACATTCGATGATCCAGTACCAGATAAAGCTGGGCGCGTAACATATTCATATTTTAATATGTCTGATGAACAATTAAGTAAAGACCACGATTGGGATCGTAGCAAATATCCAGCAGCAACTACAAGCTACTTTAATGAATTAACAAACAAAATAAAAGCGGGTAGTTCAAAGACTGCGGCGTATGAACAAATGTTAAAAGAAACAAATTTAAAATATATGTCTACACAATACGGAGCAGAGAATTATAGTGATTTTAAGAAGAAATTACAGCAACAATTTGCTTCTAAGCCAGAAAAGGTAGAAGTACGATATAAGCAGTCTATGGATGGGACGATGCAAGATATAAAGAAAGTATTAAATGAAATAAATTGGCCAAAAGGTGCAAAGCGTGTGTCTTATCAAGTAGCACCTTATAGTGCGATGGCAGATTATTCATTAGCGACAATTACATTTACGTATTAATCGGTGAAAGAGAGCATCTGTAAAGGATGCTCTTTTCCTTATGTATTACTACAAAAATCAGAATTATATGATAAAATGAAAGGAGGAAGGATGTGGAATCTAAATGAATTTGTTCGAGAGTGATATTTTTACATTGATATATACTTGTTTAGTAATCGGACTTATCGTTTTGTTTTTCCTATCATTTACTTTGTTTATTAGAAGAGTATTTCTAAACAGCGCTGCAAAAAAACAACAAGTGATGCATATGAATCAGAAGCTAGATCGAATTATTGAATTGCTTGAAAAAGATAAGGAATAGCGATAAAAGAAGTATGAAAAGGGGAAAGAGAATGGCCAATTATATAAAAGAATTACGCGAAAAAGTAGGGCATGATTATGTTTTCTTAAACTTTGCCGGTGGTTTTGTATTTAATAAAGAAGGAGAAGTATTACTGCAAAAAAGAGGTGACTTTAACGCTTGGGGCTTTCCAGGGGGGGCAATGGAGATAGGAGAATCGGCTGCAGAAACTGCAATTCGAGAAATAAAAGAAGAAACCGGGTATGATGTAGAAATAAATGAACTTATTGGAGTGTATACAAAATATTTTCAATCATATCCAAATGGAGACAAGGCGCAGTCAATTGTGATGTGTTTTTCATGCTCAATAGTTGGAGGCGACAAAAAAGTAGATGGTGATGAAACGTTGGATTTGAAGTTTTTCCCGTTAGACAACATGCCACCGTTATTTTGTAAACAGCATGAAGATTGCCTGCAAGATTTATTGGAGAAAAGGGTAGGGGTATATCGTTAACATATAAAAAAGAAGCTAAATGAGATTAGCTTCTTTTTTATGTTTTATTTATTTCCACCAATCATCAAACATTGATGCTGGTACTTGTCTTTTATGCTCACTCACTGTGTAACGTTTTTCAATCTTTTCTGCAACGTCAGCTGGAACTGTTTTACCTTCTAAATAGTCATCAAGTTGATCATACGTAATACCTAACTCTGTTTCATCAGCTTGACCTGGCTTTTCATCTAATAAATCAGCTGTTGGCATTTTTAAGTAAAGTCGCTCGTCCGCACCTAATTCTTGTAATAGAGCGCGTCCTTGGCGTTTCGTTAATCCCGTTAATGGTAATAGGTCTGCACCACCATCTCCGAATTTTGTAAAGAATCCTGTTACAGCTTCTGCAGCGTGATCTGTTCCGATAACAAGGAGCCCTTTTTGTCCACCGATTGCATATTGTGTAACCATGCGGATACGTGCTTTTACGTTACCTTTATTGAAATCTGTTAACGATTCATCTAATAAGTTTTCGTATTGATTTGAGAAAGCATCAACAGTTGAAGCGATATCAAATGCAACAGATTGATCAGCTTGAATAAATTGTAATGCTAATTGCGCATCATCTTCATCTTTTTGCACTTTATAAGGAAGGCGCACGGCGATAAACGTTGCATTACCACCTTCATTACGAATTTCCTCCACTGCAAGCTGAGCTAAACGTCCAGCTAATGTAGAGTCTTGTCCGCCACTAATTCCAAGTACAAATCCTTTCGCACCTGTTTTTTTTACATAATCTTTTAAGAAATCAACACGTTTACGGATTTCTGCTTTCGGATCAATTACAGGTTGAACGTGTAATGCTTTCATAATCTGTTCTTGTAATGTCATTATGTTTTCCTCCTATTCATATTAAAGCGGTAAATAAGTTTATATGTATATTGGTACATACTTCTATCCTTTATTATTTCGCAAAATTAACGAATATACAATAGGATGTGTGTATGAATATGAATGTAGTCATTATAATGAAACTGCATCATTTAAGCAATTTTTTTGAAACCTTTCAATAATGTAAGGTTTTTGTCATTTGAATCGATGGAAGGGATTTCCGTACTTTACTAATATAAGAACATAGTTAGTAGAAGGGCGGAGAAGTAATATGAATATTAGAGAACTCGCATATCGGAATGTGACGCGAAATAGACGAACATATTCAGCATATTTTTTAAGTAGTGCATTTGCTATTATGGCCTTTTTTGTTTATTCGTTTTTTGCGTTTCATCCGGCATTAAGTGCTGGAGAATTGGGACGATATGTGTTCGTAAGTATGTCTTTTGCACAGTCCATTATTTACTTATTTACATTTTTCTTTATTTTATATTCGATGGGAATGTTTTTAAAAACGAGAAAGCGTGAACTAGGAATTTTAATGATGTTAGGTATGACGAAATATCAATTAAAGCGTCTTATCTTTTTTGAAAATATTATGATTGGAATAGGGGCAATTATTTTTGGGATACTTGCTGGAATGCTATTTTCCGGAATATTACTATTTATAGCTCCAATGATATTAAAGTTAGATATTTCCTTATCTTATTACATTCCAATGAAAGCCATTGTTGTAACGAGTATTATGTTTTTCGTATTATTTATGATCATTTCATTGTTTAGTGCAGGAATGATTCGAAAAAATAAAATTATGAAATTGTTTAGAGGATCGGCAGAAGCGAAGCCGGAACCGAAAACATCCATTATTTCTTCTATATTAGCAGTTATATTGCTTAGTGCCGGATATGCAGGAGCGCTTATGTCACACGGTGCAATGGTATTTATCATGATGATTCCTGTTACAACGGTAGTCATTATTGGTACGTATTTGCTGTACAAGCAGTTGAGTGTTTTTATTATTAGACTATGTAAAAAAAGTAAACGTTTTTATTGGACACAGACAAATATTATTACGTTGTCAGATTTAGCTTACCGTATGAGAGATAACGCAAGAATGTTCTTTATTGTAACGATAATTTCAACTGTAGCATTTTCAGCAATAGGTACATTAGTTGGCTTTACATCAATGACAAAGGCGGTTATGGAGAGACCAATTGCGTTTCACTATCATTCTAAGCAAGGAAATAGTAATGAATCACAGCATTTGAAGATGATTGACGAAGGGTTAAAGAAACATAGTATAGCAGCTTCAAAAACTAATATTTCAACAAAGAAAACGGAGGAGCAGTCGTTAAGAAGCGCCACGTTTATAAAGGAATCAGACTATAAGGAATATGCGAAGTTAACAGGAGAACCCTTTCATGAGGGATCCAAAAAAGAAGTTTTATTTTTGGCAGTTGATATACCAGGACCACCGATGAAAGAAAGAAAAGAAATTACGTTGCCACATTTGAATGAACCTTTAAAAGTGAAAAAAATTAATACGTCTTCATTAAGTAAAATAATAAGAGGTAACGTTTATGTAATCTCTAACAAGCAGTATGATGCATTACAAGATGGATTTAAAGAGGAAAAAAATTATGTATACAAAACAGAGGGAACGAAAGATGAAATTGAGGTTGGGAAAGAACTAACGCATCAGATGAAACCTTATGAAGAACATGCAACGTTTAGTGCAGAAGAGTACGCACAAAACCAAAGTTTACAAATTGCAGGACCAATTCTATTTGTAGGTTTCTTTATCGGTATTGTATTTTTTGTATGTGCAGGAAGCTTCCTTTATTTCCGGTTGTTTTCTGACTTGGAGGACGATACTCGTTTGTTTGAAATGATTCGAAAAGTAGGCTTAACAAGTGGAGAATTATCGAAAGTAGTTACAATTCGATTGGCGCTTTTATTCTTTGTTCCAATAGGTGTTGCAACATTACATGGGGCAGTAGCGTTAACTGCACTCGGACAGATGTTTGAGTACTCACTATTTAAAGAAAATGCGATTGTATTAAGTATTTTCGTAGGAATTCAAGTTGTATATTTTTTACTGATTCGATTTCGTTATTTAAAACAATTGAAAGAGAGATTACGTATTCGTTAAATGTGTTTTTTTAACTTGAGTACAAAATTTTCTAAAAAGAGGCAGGTATTACCAAAAAGTGATAAAATGGAAAAAGCGAGGTGAAAAAATTAATAAATAGTAAGGGAGGAAGTAATATGAAAGCAACAGGAGTTATTCGAAAAGTAGACGAATTAGGACGAATTGTAATTCCTAAAGAATTACGTGATGTATTGGGAATACAAATTAAATCACCGCTTGAAATTTTCGTAGAAGAAGACAAAGTCATTTTACAAAAATATCAACCTTACAATGCTTGTCAAATAACAGGTGATGTTTCAAATCAAAACATATCATTAGCAAATGGAAACATTACTGTTAGTATAGATGGAGCGAAATATTTAATAAAAGAAATAGAGAAGTTTTTAAACAAGAGTGAGGCTTAGTCTTAATTTATATTATTTTAAAAATTTCATATCATTCTTGAAAGACAGTAAAAGGACCAATTTAGTGGTCCTTTTATTTTGGTTATTGGTTGTACCAATCGGATTTTTGATGTCTACAAATTACGAGATAAATAAAAGAGTAGTATAAATTTCGTAAGCCTTATTGAGAAACATTTTTAAGGAAGGAAAACGAAACACATAAAACGAATGTTAAATGTAAGTGTTTTCAAAAGTGGTCTGAAATGAAAATAATATATTTTCAGGAGGGATTACAATGAATAGTAGTACAGCGAATAAACAAAAAGGTATACAATTGATTCCTTTTACAGTAGATAAGGTGGTTGAACAAGTAAATGAAATTCCGCCAGGTGTACAACTCATTCATGCTCCACAAGTATGGGAGAAGAGTACAAAAGGAAAAGATATTGTTGTTGCAGTATTAGATACAGGGTGTGATATGAATCATATAGATTTAAAGGATCGTATTATCGGCGGAAGAAATTTCACGAAAGATTACGAAGGAGATCCAAATATTTATCTTGATAATAACGGACATGGTACTCATGTAGCTGGGACAATTGCAGCGACTGAAAATGGAGTTGGTGTTTTAGGAGTCGCACCACTTGCTAAAATGTTAGTGTTAAAGGTTTTAGCAGGAGATGGTTCTGGAAGTTATGAGCAAATTATTGAGGCGATACATTATGCTGTAAATTGGAGAGGGCCTAATAAAGAAAGAGTTAGAGTCATTTCCATGTCACTTGGTGGCCCGCAAGATGTTCCAGAATTACATGAAGCAATTCAAAATGCAGTAAAGCAAGATGTTCTCGTCGTATGTGCTGCTGGAAATAATGGAGATTGTAATGATAATACGGAGGAACTAGATTTCCCAGGTGCATACTCAGAAGTAATTGAAGTGGGTGCCGTCAATTTAGAGCGGAAAATCGCATGTTTTAGTAATTCAAATCAAGAAATTGATTTAGTGGCGCCAGGCGATGAAATATTATCTACGTATCCTGAAGGGAAATATGCGGTATTAAGTGGAACTTCTATGGCCACACCGCATGTCGCTGGAGCACTGGCATTGCTCATAAAGCAGTGTGAAAGGGAATATGGTAGAAAGTTATCAGAACCAGAAATATATGCACAACTTATTAAAAGAACTGTACCTTTAGGATATGAACGTACATCTGAAGGGAATGGTTTATTAGATTTATTAAAAGAATAGAAAATACTAAACAACATCTCATATTCCTATGAGATGTTGTTTAGTATGGTTCTGTCGCATGTATTATGACATCTAATAAACCGGGGAATCTAGCATTTAAGTCATCTTCACGAATTGAAATGAAACGTTGAGTTCCTTCAAGGCGTGTATACATAACACCGGATTCACGTAAAACTTTGAAATGGTGTGATAAAGTTGATTTCGCGATTGGAATGTTTAACGCGCCACAAGATTGTTCGTTTTTTTCTAGTAGCATAGTTACAATTTGTAAACGAATTTGATCGCTAAGTGCATATAAAATAGAAGAAAATTGAATTTCTTCTCGATTTGGATGATAGAGAGTACGCATTTTTTCACCTGCTCGTGTAAGTAATATATTTGCACTATAACATATAAAGTGGTATATTTCTATTTTTCGAATATATTCGAACAATAGAAATATAGGGGGAGAAAAAAATGAAGTATACAAAATTGCAAAAGGCAGGACTAAATATTTCAAAGTTGGGGTTAGGAACAAACGCTGTAGGGGGACATAATTTATATGCTGATGTGAATGAGGAAGAAGGAAAACGATTAATAGAAGAAGCTATGGGGCAAGGGATTACCTTTATTGATACAGCAGATTCATACGGTTTCGGCAGATCAGAAGAATTGGTAGGGGAAGTATTGAAGGGAAAACGCCACGAAGCTGTACTTGCTACCAAAGGTGGAATACAACCGTTATTAAATGGAGAGGTTTATATGAATAATGAACCGAGCTATTTAAGAAAAGCTGTAGAAAATAGCTTAAGAAGATTACAAACTGATTATATTGATTTATATTATTTACATTTTACAAACCCAGAAACAAGTTACATAGATTCAATTGGAGAACTTACTCGCCTAAAAGAAGAAGGGAAAATTCGTTCAATTGGAATATCTAACGTAAACGTAGAGCAATTAAAAGAAGCAAATCAGTATGGGCACATAGATGTTGTACAATCACCGTATAATATGTTAGATCGTACTGCTGGGCAAGAACTTTTGCCATATTGTATAGAATCAGGTATTTCATTTATTCCTTACGGGCCTCTTGCTTTTGGGATACTAGGTGGTAAATATACAGAAGATTTCAAATTGAATAAAGGAGATTGGCGTCAAAGTGTAAATCTATTTGAAGAGAATACATATAAGAGCAACTTTAAGAAAGTTGAAAAGTTAAAAGACATAGCTAAAGAAAAGGATCTCGAATTATCGCATTTAGCTTTAGCGTGGTTATTAAACCAAAAAGGAATTGATACTGTTATTCCTGGTGGGAAACGAGCGGAGCAAATAAGAGAAAGTGTAAGAGCGGTGGAAGTTTCATTGAATGAAAATGTCATGAAAGAGATTGAATCTATTTTAGAAGATTAGTTGAAAGGAGGGATAATTCCCTCTTTTTATATAAAAGGAGAAGATTTAAATGAAAAGAGTACTAGCTGTATTCTTTACAATCATGTTTATGATCGGTACAGATACTTTCTTAATTTCACCACTTTTACCCACATTACAACAGGTGTATCATATTTCAACTGAGTTGTCAGGGTGGATGGTGAGTTCATATGCTTTGGGATATGCTGCATTTGCACTTATCGCTGGTCCTATATCAGATAGTTTAAACAGAAAAAAAGTGATGGTAATAGGGATGAGTTTTTTTGCGTTAAGTACGTTTTTATGTGGAATTGCACCGAGTTTTCTATGGATGTTAATATTGAGATTTTTAGCAGGTGTAAGTGCAGCCTTTGTATCTCCACAAGTGTGGGCATCTATTCCGCTCCTTATAGAGAAGGAACAAATTGTAAAGGCAATTGGGATTGCAACAGCAGGATTGTCACTCTCTCAAATTTTAGGACTGCCAGTTGGATCATATTTAGCAATGATACACTATACAACACCATTCTTCATCATTGGTATATTATCAGCACTACTTGTTATTCTTATTTATGCAGTATTACCAGAAATACAACCGGGTTATATAAATGGAAATAAAACAAATATCTTAAGGCGTTATAAACAATTACTTTCAGATTCTAAGGTTTCACTTTCTTTTTTTGCATATTTTGTTTTTCAAACTGGTAATTTTGCTGCATTTTCATTCTTCGGTGTGTGGCTGTCTATTCAATTTGGCTTGCAAATTCATGAAATAGGAACAGCTATGCTCGTATTAGGATTAGGAAATTTAACTGGTAATATTTTTGGACCTAGAATCGTAAATAAAATTGGTTATAACCTTTCATTCTATGGTGGAATTATATTTACAGCAGTTCTATATGCATTACTTCCTCATGTAAACAACATTATAATTGTGGAGTTATTATTTTTTGTTTTGTTTTTTGTGACAGGAATTTTGTTTGTATTAATGATGAGGCACTTACAAAACATATCTATCGTAGCAAGAGGAACAGGAGCGGCTCTAGCTAATGCTTCTATGTATATTGGTCAAATGATTGGAGCGGCAATGGCAGGAATGTTATTTGCAGCATCTCACAATTTTATATTTGTAGGTAGTTTTACTGCAATATTATATATTATAGCTGTATTTCTGTTTAGAAAAAGTGAAAAGCTTACTGAAAATAGTGAAACAGGAATTGCGTCATAAAGTCCTTACAAATAAAAAAAGCCCAAAAATAAAAATCCCTATAGAGATAGGGATTCATATATCGGCATATAGCTCCTTGGAAAAGGATATACTGAGTATAACATATAGGACTACTTATAATTGTGAAATAGTTGTGAAAGTAATGTGAAAAATAACATAATAAAAAGCACTGTTTTAGCTAATGAACTAAAACAGTGCTTTTCTCTTTGATTGAACAGTTGCTGCATTTTCATCATGTATGCCTGCATCTTTAATAATTCGTTGTTTAGCTTTATTTAATAGATGGTTTACTGCTTCTCCAAAATAGTTAGCTTCGCTTTTTGTGCGGGCTTCTCGTAAACATTTATAGTTTTCTAGCAGTTCCTCTTTTTCAGTGTCTGTTAAGAAATCTTCTATTTTCTTTTTTGTCATACGAAACACCCTTTCTTCTGACAAACGACGCAATAGAAAATATTTATTGTTTATTATAGCAATAATTTTCAAAAAAAGTATAGACTAACGTCGCAATAATTTGTCAATTTCTTGAATCTTCTCATCAGCTTTCCCGATTTGCGTATTTTTAGCCTGTTCGCCACCAAGAGCTTGATGTAGTAAAAAAGTCTGACCGGAAATAGCAGTCACAATGGATACTTTAATAATTTCTTTTATTAAGGTGACATCAAATAAAACGAGTCCAAGAAGTGCAGCTAGACTACCAGTGAAAATATCAGTCAAAAACCCAAAGTGAAAAAAAGTCTTCAAACGGCGTGGAAGCAATAACTTACCTTGGTTATTGATTAGATGGGAAACGAAACCGGTAATGCCACCAACGAGTATAGCGGTTAGCCATTGATACATTTCCATCGAATCCACTCCTTTTAGTGAATAAGATTCGATTATTTTATATTGATTCCTTTTAATATTTCATAGAAGCATATTGAGAAAGTTTGTTTGGGGGTATTACGTATTCAATTTAATTATAACAGAAAAATCTGATATATTTCAGTCTATTATATGAAGCTGTTATTCCTTAATATGAATACAGAAAAGGGTGCGTGATATGAATATAGATTACCGAATAAGAAGTGTGGCTGGTTATACAAAAAATATAGGGGAATTAGTAAGCATGCTGGAGCATACAAGGGCTGTAACATTCCTTGAAATAAGAGATCTATCGGTTGAGCAATTAGATTTAATGATACCGAGTGGAGGGAATTCCATTGGAGCGTTACTATAGCATATAGCAGCTATTGAAAAAGCACATCAGCTTATTTCATTTCAAGAGCGTGACTTTACAAAGGAAGAATTAGAAATATGGAAAGACGCACTCTATTTAGGAGAATCGAGGAAAACGATTCGTGGTCATGAAATAAAGTATTATGTACAGCTTCTACAAAGTGTTCGAGAAGAATCACTGAAGTATTTGAGTGAACAAGGTGATGAATGGCTTATGTCAGAAAGAAAGTGGCCTAACGGTGTAGCTCATAACCAGTACTATTTGTGGTTTCACGTGCTAGAAGATGAGATTAGTCACCGTGGGCAAATTAGAATGATGAAAAATAAAATGTTTGAAAATTACGTTAAATAAGGTAGCTTTTTAAATGAATATTCCATATAATGAGAGTAATTAAAATGAGAACGGGGTGATGTATTATGGCGAAAATAACTTATATGAATAATAAACCAAATACAAAGGTGGATGGAAAGGGCGAGACTATATAAGGGAGCGCACGATCCTTCCGCTTAGCTTAAACTAGGGAGGATATCAATTTGAATCAAAATATTTTAGAATCGTTCGGCTGGGATTCTTTTTTTGAGGAACAAGCTGTTGAGAACTTTGAAGTAGGACGAATTTTACTTGAGCATAAGCATATATATCGAATTATTTGTAATGATGGTGAATATATGGCAGAGCTGTCTGGAAAGTTTCGACATGAAGCAGTAACGAAGGGAGATTATCCAGCAGTTGGTGATTGGGTGTATATAAAGAAAATAGAGAATGAAAAGAAAGCAATTATTCATCGTATTTTTCCAAGAAGAAGCTCTTTTTCTAGACAAGAGGCTGGTACTCGAACGGAAGAACAAGTAATAGCAGCAAATGTAGATTATCTATTTTTAGTGAATGCACTTAATCATGATTTTAATGTAAGAAGAATGGAACGTTATTTACTATTAGCGTATGAAAGCGGTGCAATGCCTGTAATTGTTTTAACAAAGAGTAGCTTATGTGAGGACATAGAGCAGAAAATTGTTGAAACGGAAGCTGTGGCAATTGGTGTTCCAATCTTCGTCGTTGATAGTGTAGAGCATACCGGTATTGAATCGTTGCAGCAATTCGTTACTTCAGGAAAAACAATTGCTTTAGTCGGGTCATCAGGAGTTGGGAAATCTACTTTGTTAAATGCACTTATAGGAATTGAAGTAGCAAAAACGGGAGATATTCGTGAGGAAGATAGTAAAGGAAGGCATACGACAACTCATCGTGAATTGTTCCGATTACCGAGTGGTAGTTTAGTTATTGATACTCCGGGTATGAGGGAGCTGCAGCTTTGGGAAGGAAGCGATGCGATTCAAACAACATTTTCTGATATTGAAGAACTAGCAAATACATGCCGTTTTAGGGACTGTAAGCATGAAAATGAGCCAGGGTGTGCAGTGCATAAGGCAATTGATAACGGAATGATTACGATAAATCGATTGCAAAGCTATAAAAAATTACAAAGAGAACTAGCCTATTTTATGAGAAAACAAGATGCTGTTCTTGCAAGAGCAGAGCGTGATAAGTGGAAAAAGATTTCTAAACAGCATAAAAAAATGTAAAAAACCAAAGGTATATTCCTTTGGTTTTTTACATTTGTAAATTTTATAATAATATTATTCAAATATATAGACAAATAGAATTTATTTGTTTAAACTTTACAAAGTATTCATCATAATAGGTTATGAAAATAATAATTAGGGAATGGGAAATATTTATAATTCACAATATTTATCTTATAAAATTGAAAAGCAGGAGGTTTGTAATGGGTAGACTATTAAATTGGTTTCGTGATATGAAAGTAGCAAAAAAACTACTAATTTCATTTTTCGTCATTCTAATTGCGGCGGTCTCTATTATCGGAGGCATGTCTTATCAAACAGCTAAAAAGAATTTTGAATCACAAATTACGAGTAGTGCTCACGACAATATAAAAATATTAGATAATTTAATCAATCAAATGATTGAGGCAAAATTTAATGATATAAATAATTTTGCGCGAGTGATTCAAGGGAATATGTATCAAGGGGAAAATCAAGATGAATTAAGGAAGATGTTATCTCAATATATTAATTTAAATAAAGATGTTGAACAAGTATACGTTGCTGGAAATGATAAGAAATTTGTGCAAGAACCAAATATACAAATGGCAGCGGACTACGATCCAACAGAACGTTCTTGGTATAAAGATGCAGTGGCAAAACAAGGTGGTATTGTAATTACTGAGCCGTATAAGGCAAAAGGAAATGGACATATTGTCGTAACGATTGCAAAACAAACAGAAGATAAAAACGGTGTTGTAGCGATAGATTTAAGTTTAGATAATTTATTAAAAACAACGAAGTTAATTAATATTGGTAAAAAGGGATATGCTTTCATTTTAGATGGGAAACAAAAAATAATTGCACATCCTCAAGAGAAGTCAGGAGAAAAAGCATCTGATTCTTGGGCGAAGAAAATTTATGAAGATAATCATGGTGCTTTTTCATATATGTATGACGGTAGCGAAAAACAAATGGTATTTGCTACAAATGTAAAAACAGGTTGGAAAATCAGTGGGACGATGTACTCAAATGAAGTAATTGAAGCTGCGCAGCCTGTATTTTATAATATGTTAATTGTTATGTTCATTTCATTAGTTATAGGCGGGGCACTTATTTATTTTGTGACACTTTCTATAACGAAGCCATTAAAAAGATTAGTTGTCACTTCTAAAGAAATAAGTGAGGGAGATCTAACGCAAACCATCGAAATTCATTCTAATGATGAAATTGGTCAACTTGCAAAAGGATTTAATGAGATGACTGATGCATTGCGAACATTAATCGGAAGAATTAATACTTCGGCTGGACATGTTGCAGCAGCATCAGAAGAGCTAACGGCAAGTGTAAGACAAGCGAGTGAAGCGACTGAGCAAATTACAATGGCAATGGATGAAATATCGAGCGGGGCAACAACACAAACAACAAGTGTAGAAAATGGTGCAATGTTACTATTTAATGTAACAGAAGGAATTCAACATGTAGCAAATAGTTCATCATCAATTAGTACGGCTTCTGCGCATACTCGTGAAAAAGCAGAAGATGGTGGAAAACTAGTAGGAAAAACAGTAAATCAAATGCAGTCTATTGCAGAATCTGTTTCACAGTCAGATGAAGTTATACAGTTATTAAATAATAAATCAAAACAAATTGGTGACATACTGGAAGTCATTCAAAATATTGCAGATCAAACAAATCTTCTAGCTTTGAATGCGGCAATTGAAGCTGCAAGAGCAGGAGAGCACGGAAGAGGATTTGCAATCGTTGCAGATGAAGTACGTAAATTGGCGGAGAAGTCTAGCGTATCTTCTAGTGAAATTAGTAAATTAATAAGTGAAATACAAGATGACATGAGTAAGACGGTAAAATCAATGGGGCATGTAAATGAAGAAGTTCAATCTGGACTTGTAATTGCGAATGAAACGAAGCAAAACTTTACTGAGATTTTACAATCTACAAACGAAATTGCCGATCAAATTAAAACGATGGTTGAAACGGCTAACGGGATGTCAAAAGGTGCAAATGAAGTGTCTATTTCGGTAGGACAAATTGCAATGACAGCGCAGAATAATGCGACGAGTACTCAAAACGTTGCAGCATCAGCGGAAGAACAATTAGCTTCGATGGAGGAAATTGGTTCTGCAGCTGGTACGCTTTCTCAAATGGCTGAAGAGTTACAAGTATTAATTGAAAGATTTAAAGTTTAATAGAGAACAGACTACTCCAAGATAGCAGTATGCTATTGGAGTAGTCTGTTTTTTTGTAAAATTAAATAGAAATACACAATACTTTTATGAGGTTTAAATATATATTTTGTATAATATTTGTCGAAAAATAAAGGTATTTGTTAACTTTGTGTATAATTATAATCATATAGAATACAAATAAAAGGAGATTCGTATGGGAGTGTATTGGGGGACAAAAAGACATTCTTGGCTTAGTTATGTCTCATTTTGGTTAAGTATTTCATTTTTTATTGTTTTTCTAATTGAAGTGTTTATTTTAAAAACACTTTCGAATAGTTCGGTACAAATTGTTAAATATTTTTATTTTATATTTGTACCAATAAACATCTTCCTTAGTTTAAAGTTACTTTTGAAGAAGAATGAAAAGAAAGCATTACCTATTTTTAGTTTCATTGTATCATTATTATTTACTATTTTAATACTAGTATTAGCGTTAGCAGCTACTGGGAAATTCTTTTAAGGAGAGTGATATAAGTCACTCTTCTTTTTTTATTGCATGGAAATAATAAATTGGAGGGTGGACAAAGAAAGTATTTACTTAAGTTTGATATGATTTGAAAGCTTTAGAAGGGGATTAAGAAATGCATTAAGAGACAATCCAGAAAGTAATGCAGAGAATCAGGTGTTTTATATACAGTTATGAAGCAAATGAATACGGTAAGAACGGCGATATATGGTACAATACATATGGATAGTGATAGAGATAAAGAGTATATAAAATACTCATCGTTTTTTAGTAAGAGAGGGGTTATCTTATGCTATACGAGGATTTGATGACATTATTTCAAGCAGCTCCGAAAGAAGAAGGTAGAGGCGCTTGGAAATATATAATCCAGGAACGAAATGATAAATATGAAATTGTTAATGAAATGTTGAAAAATCAAATGAGTGTTGAATTGTATTTTAATGAATATGATGAGGTGAAAATCACTTTATATAAAGATGGAATGCCTATTTCGACGATGCAAAGAATTGCGATTTCAAAAGTTGAATTAGACGAAGAGGAAGAAGGGATTCAATTCGTTTTAGAACGTATGCCTAGTCGAATGATTCGGTTGCAATTAAAGCCATATTTGGCAATCGAAATGGGGCCGTACTGGGAAGTATGTGATGATTGTGAGTAAATATATATAAAAAGCATCCAATAACATGGATGCTTTTTATGTTTTTTGAAGTTGTTTAAAAGCAATAATCGGAAGTAAAATGATGCTAACCCACCCGATTACTGGATATAGAATATGGAGTAATTCACTGTAACCAACGTAACTAAAGCAATAACTTATTAGTAAAATGAAGAAAATAATATTGTTATTTTTCCAGCCAGTGATGGATTGCATTTGTTTTGTCATTCCGAACACATTGCCAACTAAAGTTGTGAATACTTCACCGAAAATGATAAGAACAAAGAAAAAGTGAAAAGTGGCATTGAATTTTCTTATGACTTCAGCCATTGGAATGTTATATTGATAAAATTGGTCGACTGATAAGATAGCTAAATGGCTACATAATAATATTAAAGAAAGTCCTGCCCCACCTAAAATACCGCCCCATAAAATGGCCTTTCGATCTTTTACTTCGCTGGCTAACGGGACGAGGACGCTTTGGGCGAGAGAAAGATTTAAGGCGACATATGTAATAGGACTAGTTATCCACTTCATATTCCAGCTTTCTGCAGGAATAGTGTTACTAATAGGAGTTGTACCGTGAAAAAACGTTGTAATAGCAAGTCCGATAATGAAAATCATCATAATAGGTACGACAAGTGTATTAACTTCAAAAACCCCTTGTAATCCGCGACTACCTATAATGAGACAGGCGATTACTGTAATGAAAATACCGAGTTGTCTTGGTAAACGAAGTTGCTCTTCAAATACCGCTCCAGCTCCTGATAACATAACGCTCGTTACACCAAATAATACGAGCAATAATAATGTGTTTACGACATTTCCAAATACATCCCCAAATAAATATTTGTTAAATTCTTGCGCTGAAAATGCACCGATTTGTGAGGAGAGTAACATCATTTTTGTACCGAGCCAAATAAAAAAAAATCCACTTATACATATACCAATTGTTCCATAAAAGCCATTCACTGTAAAAAATTCAACAATTTCTCGTCCAGTAGCAAATCCAGCTCCAACGACTGTTCCAATATAAGTAGCAGCGACTTTCTTTGCTACTTGCCATTGTTGATTGTCCATGTTATCCCTCTTTCTACTACGATGAGCTTGATTTACTATTATGCATATGTATGAGCTTGGACAATTAGACGTATGAAGTGTTTGAAAACATACATGAATTAATACATATTAGGGAAATATTAAAGGTGTTAAAACTTTGTTACATATAAGCTAATCGTTCGAAAGGATAGGAAATGTATGGTAACATGTAACTAGGTTATGAAAAGATAATCATTACAAAATGATAAGAGGAGTGGATTGTATGAGTACGAAAACAAATGTTGTTGAAGTATTAAACAAGCAGGTAGCAAACTGGAATGTGTTATATGTGAAACTACATAATTATCACTGGTATGTGACAGGACCACACTTCTTTACATTACATGAGAAATTTGAAGAGTTTTACAATGAAGCTGGAACGTATATTGATGAATTAGCAGAACGTATTTTAGCATTGGAAGGTAAGCCGTTAGCGACAATGAAAGAATATCTTGCAACATCTAGTGTGAATGAAGGGACAAGCAAGGAATCTGCAGAAGAAATGGTGCAAACATTAGTAAATGATTACTCAGCACTTATTCAAGAACTAAAAGAAGGCATGGAAGTTGCTGGTGAAGCTGGAGATGAAACATCAGCGGACATGTTGTTAGCAATTCATACAACATTAGAACAACATGTATGGATGCTAAGTGCGTTCTTAAAATAAAGTGAAACTTTAATCAGTGGGGGCTTACTGCCCATTAAAGCGGGATAAATATAAGAATATAAAGAAAAAAGTCATTGAAAAATTCTTTCAATGACTTTTTTGTGATTTTTCAGTTTTCTTTTATGCTATAATATAGTAAAAAGGAGGCGATGCGATGTTTCGCTTTTTCAAAACTGGAAAAGAAGAGCGTGAAATTACGAAAGATGAATTGGAACAAGCGATGGCTAAGTTTCTAGAAAAGAATGCTAATATCGTTTATACAGTATTAGTAAATGATGATTATACAGTGAATTATGATTTGTTAAAGCCGTATTTACCTGCATTTCCAACAAACCATTTTCTTATTACGAAGGAAACGCTTGAGGTATTTGAACATACAGAAGAAAACTTAAACCTAGTGAAAGAAATTGATATTGTACAAAAGGCAGTAGATCAGTATGTAACAGAAAAAGAAATGTTTCCAATTGTAGAAGGTAGTGAAGATCGCCTCATATGCGGAATGAAACTAGGACCTTACTTAGATCGTATATTAAAAAGAGACTTATATATTTCAGAAAAACATTATTTAGTTTCAAGTAAACCAGATAGAAAAAAACAAAAGAGTGGGTAGATGTATTGAGAACAACAATAAATATATTGTTGTCTTTTTTTTGGTTGTAAAAATATTTATTTTTCAGTCTATTAAACTTTATACTAAATTTATTGGGTAAAGAGGAGTAATAATTGAGTATCATTTTAAGAATAAAGTTATTGTTAGCTTGAGTTATATAACGATTACAGAATGATATAAAGGTTTGAGACATAAATATTATAACAGGTTACGGGGGAGTAGATGTATGAAAAATGGTATGACTTACATTCAATTATTAAATGAAACGTTACATTGCTATGCAAGTAAAGGAAGTTTAGAAGCGTACACTTATATAATGGAGCATGCTAAAGGTATAGTAGGGAATGAGGCTCAAATATATAATTTTAAATATGCATTAGCGAGTGCAGCAGGACTTGAAGAAGAAGCGTTGCATTTAATGAAGGAAGCTATTATAGAAAAGGGTTTTTGGTATGGAAATGAGTATTTAATTTCGGACGACGATTTAAAACCACTACATAAATTTGAAGAGTTTCATCAAATGGTTCAATTATGTAAAGAAAGAGAAGAGTTAGCAAAGAAAACAGAACGAGCAGATGTGAAATATATAGAAAGTAAGAAAAAAGAAAAACTATTTATTGCAATGCACGGTGATCAAGAAAATATAGGAATAATAGAACCATATTGGAAATCTGTTTTGGCACAAAATTATACGTTAGCTTTACCACAGTCTTCGAAAATCCAGTTTTCAGATGGGTTTGTATGGGATGATTTACATAGAGGGAAAGAAGAATTAAAAGAGCATTACGATAAGCTTATAGAGAACCGTACAGTAGAACATGTAATAATTGGCGGTTTTTCTGCTGGAGCAAGAGTAGCTCTATATACAATTTTACAAAAAAATATAGCTGTGGATGGGGTTATTTTTATGGCACCGTGGCTTCCAGAGGTTGAAGAATGGAATGAGTTGCTGGGAGTACTACAGGATAAACATATAAAGGGATATATAGTCTGCGGTGATCAAGATGAAGATTGTTTCGAATGCACACAGCAATTTGTACAATTATTAAGAGATAAGAATATAGAACATAAGTATAAAATTATACCTAACTTAAATCATGATTATCCTATTCACTTTGAAGAGGTATTGAAAGAAGCTATTGAATATATAGGGAATGAAAACAATAAGTAGTAAGAAAAGGAGATGCATCATATGTGATGTATCTCCTTTTTAAAATTATAAATTAAAAGCATTTGCCAATAAGCGATAAGAATTCAATTTATCTTCAAATCGATGAGTAATAGTGACAATCATAAATTCTTCAGTATTGTACGCTTTGCTTAAGTTTATGATTTTTTCTTTTACAGAAGACGGATCGCCTACTATCATACGTTGACGATTTTCTTTTATACGGAATAAATCATACGTGCTATATGAATAATTTTGAGCAGTTTCGATAGAAGGAGTGCCAGTTGTACGCTTTCCTTGTTCTAGTAATAAGATTGATAAATCTAAACTAGAAGCAATTTTTTCCGCCTCTTCATTTGTTTCTCCGCAAATAACAAAAATAGCGACGATTGATTTTGGTTTATCTCCTAAATAGGAAGGCTGGAATTGTTCTTGATAAGCTTCCATTACTTCAGGGCCGCCGTATCCGTTAATGAACTGTGCGAATGCAAAAGAAGCACCTTGTTGTGCGGCAATCTTTGCACTCTCTCCGCTAGAGCCAAGCAACCACATGTCAGGAGATGTGGGAATTACAGGAGTAGCCTTTAAATTTGCATAATGATGGTTTTCTGGTACTTGATCATGTAAGTACATTGCAACATCTGCAATTTGCTCTGGATATTGATCAAGTGAGACCATTTTTCCTTCTTGAAGTGCGCGAGTTGCAATGGGCATACCACCAGGTGCTCTGCCGACACCAAGGTCAATACGATTTGGATAAAGCGCTTCTAAAACACGGAAATTCTCAGCAACTTTATACGGGCTATAGTGAGGTAACATAACACCACCCGAACCAACTCTCATACGCTCCGTTTTTGCTGCAATATGAGAAATAAGTATTTCTGGACTTGAACCAGCAAGGCTTACAGAATTGTGATGCTCTGATACCCAAAAGCGTGTATATCCGAGTTTTTCAACTTCTTGCGCAAGCGTAACTGTATGTGAAAAAGCTTGGGCTGCCGTACTACCATCTGAAATAGGGGATTGGTCTAATACACTTAATTTGATCATAGAATATACCTCTCAATCTTAATGTACATCCTATTATATATTTACTTACGAAAAATGCGTAATGAAATGCTCAAAATAAAAAGTGGATAAATTATATATCCACTTTTAATGTGAAAATCCTCGTTCATAATGATTCATTTCGACTACATTTAAAATATATTCGTAGTTATCAATCTCAAGTTTTATTTGTTCACGCTCTTTTTTAGATAGATGCATATTACTAAGTTTGTTGCATAGCTGTTGTTTCTTTTCTTCTAAATACTTTTTTGTAGCATTGTAGTCGTAAGTTGGTTTCATTTTTAACCACTCCTTATTTGCTGTTGCTATATTATACGAAGCGTGAAGAGATGTGAGAGCGATCTCTTATGTATTTTCAGTGAATATTCAACTTGCTCTGTTGTTATGTTTATGGAAATTTATGAATAAAATGCACTAAACGACTAATGCCCATTTGATGAAGTAAGGGGTGGAATTGTGCAGAAAGATATAATGTATAACACGGAGATGGATGAAACGTTAAAAATTATAAATAAAGGATTAAAGAAGACGACGAGTCCGAAGCAAATTATTGTAGTAGGGGCTGGCATGGCTGGATTAGTTTCGGCATCTTTATTAAAAGCTGCGGGACATGAAGTGAAGATTTTTGAGGCAAACAACCGGGTAGGTGGCCGCATAGAGACAGTTAGAATGGAAGATACCGGTTTATATTTGGATGTAGGGGCGATGAGAATTCCGTATTCGCATACATTAACGATGGCATATATAAGAAAATTTGGGCTACAGGTAGGCCCTTTTATTAATAGGAATGAGACTGATATTATTTACGTAAACGGCCGAAAAACGACATTAAAACAATATGAAAAAGAGCCAAGTATATTAAAGTATCCTGTGGAAATGAATGAAGTTGGGAAAACATCTGAGGAGCTATTATTGTTAGCGGTACAGCCTATTATAAATTTTATTAAAAAGAACCCAGAGAAAAATTGGGATGTTGTAGTAAATGATTTTGGCAGATACTCTACAGGACAATTTTTAAAGTATCACCCTTATCAATATAATACTTACTTTTCACCAGTAACAATTGAGATGATTGGTGTTTTGTTGGATTTAGAAGGTTTTTTAGAAAGGTCATTCGTTGAGACATTACGTTTTTTATACATTATGCAAGAGGAGAGCGGATTTTGTGAAATAATAGGCGGTAATGATAGATTGCCAAAATCTTTTTTACCACAATTAGAGGAAGATATTATATATAATCAAAAATTAATGAAGCTACATCAGCATGATAATGGTGTGACAGCTTTCTATCGAAACGAAGAAACGTTTGAATATAGTAGTATTACAGGGGACTTAGTTATTGTTACCATTCCGTTTTCGACAATACGGTTTGTAGAAGTAGATCCATTTGATTCTATATCTCATGAGAAATGGAAAGCAATTCGTGAATTGCATTATATGCCAGCGACAAAAATAGGAATTCAATTTAAAAGTCGATTTTGGGAAGAACAAGGACAGTTAGGTGGCAGAATTATAACAGATTTGCCAATTCGTTACGCCTATTATCCAAGCTATGGAATTGGAGAGAAGGGACCAGCTATGATGCTAGGAAGCTATACATGGTCTTATGATGCGTTGTTATGGGATGGCTTATCAAAGGGTGACCGTATTTATTACACATTACAAAACTTAGCAACGATATTAGGTGGTCAAGTATATGATGAATTCTTATCAGGTATATCAAAAAGTTGGACGTTGGATCCATATGCACTTGGAGGGTTTGCTCTATTTCAGGCAGATCAAGAATCAGAGTTGCAACCAGCGATTGTCAAACCAGAGGGAAGAATATTCTTTGCTGGAGACCATACAACGTTATATCACGGATGGATACAAGGGGCAATTGAATCTGGCGTTCGTGTTGCGGTAGATGTAAATGAATTAAATGTATAAAATTCAGAAATTTCTTTACTGTATAGTTTGAGATGGATATTATTATATATAAAAGAATTATAGGGAGTGTTTACAGTGAATCCATTATTATTCGATTTTCCTTCTGAATTTTATACTGAAAGGCTATTGATTCGAATGCCGAAACCAGGTGATGGTAAAGCTGTATACGATGCCATTCAAGCTTCTATGAAAGAATTAAAACCATGGATGGTTTTTGCACAAAAAGAGCAAACAGAGGAAGAAGTAGAAGTGAGCATTAGAAAATCACATATTCAATTTTTACAGCGTGAGGACTTAAGATTATTAGTTTTTTCGAAAGAAACAGGCGAGTTTATCGCATCTAGCGGATTGCATCGCATTAATTGGGATATACCCCAATTTGAAATCGGGTATTGGATTGATTCGAGGTTTAGTGGAAAGGGCTATATGGTTGAGGCTGCAAAGGGGATAACAGATTATGCTTTTTCTGAACTGAAAGCAAATCGCGTAGAAATTCGTTGTGATTCTTTAAATAAGAAAAGTAGAGCGATCCCTGAGAAATTAGGTTTTAAATTAGAGGGTGTTTTAGAAAGTGCGAGTGTTGCAGTAGATGGAAATGGCTTAAGGGATATGTGTGTATTTGCGATGACTAGAAATACATATGAAAAAGAAGAGCTGTAGAGAAACGGCTCTTCTTTTTGTGTATTATGGTACAGGATGTCCGTTAGAGCTTTCGAAAATTGTAAACCATTGTTGACGGTCTAAGTTAAATTTTGTAGCAAGAGCGGCTGTTTTAACACGATCTAATTTACCAGAGCCGATGATTGGCAACATTTTAGCTGGATGTGCAAGTAACCAAGCATACATAACCGTATCGATACTAGAAACACCTAGCTCAGTAGCAACTTTTTGCACAGTTTCACGTACACGTACAGCACGTTCTGATTGACCAGTAAAGATTTCTCCGCCAGCAAGAGGTGACCAAATCATTGGATTGATTCGTTTTTCCTGACATAAATCAATTGTTCCCTTTTCAAAATGTTCAAGCTGCAGAGCTGATACTTCAATTTGGTTCGTAATAAGCGGGAAATCTAAGTATGAACTTAACATATTGAATTGGGAAGGTAAAAAGTTAGATACACCGAAATGACGAACTTTTCCTTCTTGTCTTAAGCGTGAGAACGCTTCTGCCACTTCATTTGGATCCATGAAAGGATCAGGACGATGGATAAGTAATACGTCAATATAATCTGTATGTAAATTTTTAAGTGAAGCTTCTGCACTTTGAATAATATGTTTTGCACTAGTGTTGTAGTGAGCAACATAACGCTCTGGAAATTTCGGTGATGGGGGAGCGATTCCACATTTTGTGATGATTTGCATGTTTTCACGTAAGGAAGGCTTTAGTTGTAATGCCTCTCCGAACAGTCCTTCACACATATAACCGCCATAAATATCAGCATGATCAAAAGTGGTAATTCCCATATCCATACAATCTTCAATGAAAGAAAGTAATTCTTGTTTCGTCATATTCCATTCTGCTAAACGCCAAAAACCTTGAATCATACGAGAAAATTCGAGTGTTTCGGCCATTTGAACTCGTTCCATTATAAGTGCCCCCTTGATGAATGAATAATGTTTTGAAAAGGCTTTCTTGCTACATATTATTATATAGTTACAGTGTCGTACATACAATAAATATGTTTTGCTACAAAAACGATTTTTTCTATATGCTATAATGTAGAAACATATAGCTATAAGGAGAGGTACAAAATGATTCCAGTAACAATATTAACTGGTTTTCTTGGTTCAGGGAAAACGACATTATTAAATCGTATTTTATCAGAGAATCACGGTCAGAAATTGGCGGTGATCGTAAATGAAATCGGGCAAATTGGTATTGATAATCAGTTGATTATGAATGTTGAAGAAGAAATTATGGAAATGACCAACGGCTGTTTATGCTGTACTGTACGTGAGGATTTACTCGTTGCGTTAAAACAATTACTGGACGTAAAAGCAGAAGGGAAAATGGACTTTGATGGATTAGTAATTGAAACGACGGGTCTTGCAAATCCAGGTCCTATTATTCAAACATTCTTTTTAGATCCTGTTATTCAATCTGCATACCAAATTAATGGTGTTGTAACAGTAGTAGATAGTTATCATATACATAAACATTTTGAAAAAGGGCTAGAAGCAAAAGAACAAATTGCATTTGCTGATGTTGTATTAGTGAATAAGTTAGATTTAATTGAAGAGAGTGAAAAAGAAAATCTCTTACATGAATTGCAAGGAATAAACCCGACTGTAAAGTTAATTCAGTCGACTAATTGTGATGTGGATATTCCATCGTTACTACAAATTCAAACGTTTAAAACGAAAGATACGTTACAAATTTATCCTCATACAGAGCATAATCATTTAGAAGGTGTAAAATCGTTTGTACTACGCGAAGAGCGTCCGTTAGATTTACAAAAACTAAATGAGTGGATGTCAGCTGTCGTTCAAGAACTAGGAGAATATTTATATCGCTACAAAGGAATTTTATCGATTGATGGAGTGGATAAACGTATCGTTTTCCAAGGCGTACATACGTTATTTGCTGCTTCGTATGATAGAGAGTGGCAAGAGGGCGAAGATCGAGTAAGTGAAGTTGTTTTTATCGGAAAAGATATTAATAAAGAATGGTTCCAAGCACATTTCGAGGAGTGTGTGAAATAAGTCTGCGTTTATTGCAGGCTTATTTTTTGGACTTAACTAAGTGTTTTGTAGAAAAATACTAGATTGCCAAAAACGAAGGACTAAAAAAACCTGTTTTCACAGGTTTGTATGTTCATCTAAAAGTAACTCCATTACAACACCTACAACAGGACCTTCATCATCAATATCGCCATTTAAACGGAAGCCAAATGACTCATATAATCCCATTGCAAGTTTGTTGTCTGGGTGTAAACTTAAATAAATTGTTTTACATTCAAATTTATTTTGTAAGAATTGAATAAGCAAGCGAAGGAAACGTTTTGCGTATCCTTTTCCTTGATATTGTTGGTCAATCATAAAGCGGTCTAACCATATGCTTTTACGTTTTTCACAATACCATCCATACATTGCATATCCTACAAGTGTTTCTCCATCATATAAACCTACTGACGTTCCGTTTCCCTCATATAATGATTCTGCTAAAGAAAACGCATTGCTTTCAATAAATTGCTGCTGGTCTTTTGCGACGTTTAAAGCAGCTACCGAACGCCAATTTTTTTCTGTTACTTCACAAATGTGAAGAGTCATAATTCCAACTCACCTTCTAAATTAATATAGCTTAAAAGCTAATATGGATAATTTTACTTGTTATTTTGGTCAAGTCAAGCAGAAACACATAAACATTATGCTAATAAGAGCATCTCCATTGGTGAACTCAATATTTTTATTCACTGCACATTGCACTCGTTGAAGGGGCACTTGGTTTTGTATTGTCTGCTGTATGTAATATCCTACAGGAGAAATTCTGGATTGTGTTTTTAGGAACATATTGATCCTTATATTTATCAATTTGGATAGCTAGTTAAAATAAAGATGCTGGTTTAGGATTTGCTATTGTTACAAAATAGGTAAGGATTATAAAAGCAGAACCCTTATACGGTTCTGCTTTTATTTGGTGTAATTAATTGTCTATATCTAGTGTAAATCCCCATATAGGTTTTTTTTCTTCAATTAACTCAACATCTGTCCTATTTACTTCCATATGAAATTCCCCACGACCTGGTACAGACATATTTAGTTTGTGTCCTACCTGTGGATTATTTGTAGCAATAACTACTTTTAATTCGCTTGCAGTTAGTACTCCGAAATTATGTCCTTTATATTTTGCGTATGTTGTAATTTCATAAGCGGTATCCAAGTCTTCTTTTTTTATTTTTTTAAAGAAAATATTTTCATCCCAATCATCTTGAATAAAACCATTTAATAGTTCAGCTGGATCATTCGATATAATTTCTAGATCATCTTTCTTTCCAGCTAACATGTATTCTTGTCCATTATATAATCCATATTTTCCATCTCTAATCATTGAGTCACCTAATCTACTGTTTTTCGGTTGCCGGTATTAAACGGCAGAACCTTTGTGCTTATAAGGTTCTGCTGTTATCTATTGTAATTAATTCTCTTTATTTAGTGTAAATCCCCAGATAGGTTCTACTTTTTCAATTAACTCAACATCTTCTAGTCTTACATCTTTTACGAATTCCCCACGACCAGGTGAAGACATTCCTAATTCTTTTCCTACTTTGGGATCAATCGTATATATTGAAACAGTTCCCTTGTCTTTATTTTCTCCAATAATTCGAAACATAATTTCTTTATGCTTGGCAAAAGGTGTAATGTCATACGCTGTTTCTAACTCGGATTTTTCAACTTCTTTTATAAATAAATTGGGATTTCGTTCGTAGGGTGTAAAACCGTTTTGTAAGTCCTTTTGATTTGTAGAAGTTAATATAAACCGATTACCGATTTTGGATATACTATATTCTGTCCCTTTATAAACTGCATACTCATCTCGTCTAATCATTTCCATAATTCCTTTCTTAGTTCTTAGTCACAGCTGGAATAAATTTTTTATCTAGCTCGCTATATATTCCTACCAATCGTTCCTTTCCGTTTACAACTTCATATATTTCTGCTCCATCATGTGGTCTTAATTTCTGTGGAAATTGAGATTCATATTCTGGAATAATACGTCCGTTTTCAGACATTACAAATCCATTTCCTGTTTGAGGATATTGTAAGTAATCGCTAGGTTTTTTATTTATTGGGTCATTAAAATTATCGCCATAAGGAATATATAGTTTTTCCGCATCATCCGATGTAAATCTAATAACACCAAAATCACTTTCGGTAGTAAATTTGGTTTTGTGATAATCTAAACGTAATGAGTGAAATAAGTCATGTGATGATTGAATGTCTGCTACATCTTCAAATTTTGCAACGCATCCCCCGACTTCATTGAATCGCTCATCCATTAAGTATTTTTTTATATCTTCTAACGGAATTGCTTTCTGCATCATTGTAGTAGAAGTTGGTGCGGGAACACTGTCTCTAATCTGTTTCATGGCTACTACTTCTTCTGGACTAAGTTCATGATACATTTTTGTTTTTAGCTCATTAAACTTTTCACGTGATATATCTACATCCCGCAAAACAGAATCTATTTGATTTTCAAAGTTACTTTCAGCTAGATGTTCGATTTGTTCACGTGTATATCTCGGTTTGATTTCTGCCACTGTTCCGCCAGTATTCTCTAAATAACGTTTTACTTGTGCTTCACCTACACTTGTGACAGGTTGGGACCTATCACCTTTAGCAAACTGGTAGGTTGAAAGTTTTTCTTCGGCTTGTCTAAAACTAGCACTATCAAATACAGATCTACCACCATTACCGCCTGCGAAAGCCAAATTATCGCCTTTATTAAATAATTGTCCAGCTTTCGAGATACCTTGAGAGAATTTAGCCCCTTGTGCAAGCTTTGCAGCCTTACTGACCCCTTTATCTCCAAGAAGACCCAATCCAATTTGTGTTAAAGCATACGATCCCCATCTTGCACGTGTTTCTGCATCTCCATTTATCACATCTTTATTAAAAGAGTCGGATAACGCATCCCACATAGCAGGTAAAGCTTCATCTAAATGGGTGACAGTGTAGCCCATGCCTTTCCAAGTTTCCCAGTCACCTAATGCTTTTATACCGTCAATTGTATCTCCAACAGCATCTCCCGCACCATCTACTATACCATCCCATACTTTTCCTAAGAAAGATTTTTCAGGTGCTTTACTAGACTTAGCCGTTTTTTTGGATGTTACATCTTCACTATCTGCAACGCGGAATTTCTCAGCAATTCTCTTTAATTCTTCTTCAACATGCACAAGCGCATTAATAGCTGTGAATGCGGATGGTCTCGCATTGTTAAACATTTGAATGAAGTTTTGATTTGATGCGCCTGTCCATTGAAAACACATGTAATCAATTTGATTGCATAAGTTATTATGTATAGATTCTAATGCGTGCTTTGTATCGTTTGCCCGTTTTGCAACTCGTTCCAATTCTTCGGGCGTTACTTTTATTTGAACCATTTTTTTCCTCCCTTTCCCGATTAAAATTATGAGGTAAGGAAGGGGAAATGTAAATACTTAATATTAATAAAAATAGATATATTATATGAGAAAATTATGGATGAATCTAATGTAAATGTGAAGTGGATATAGAGTTTTTATGAGCATGAAAAGATGTAGTTTCAATTGAAACTACATCTCTAAAATGAACTACTCTTGATTCTTAAAGATTTTCTCATCCATATTAAAGTTAAAATAAAAAACTGTCTCCAAAAGGTCTTATTTAAAGACCTTTTGAGACAGCCTCTTCTTATCAAAAGTTGGTTAGTTAGTAGCTTCTTTCAATGTGTTTACGTTTTCTTCCATTAAAGTGAAGTAATCTTTATTATTTTTCGCATCGTCTTCAGAAATAGTAGCTAAGTGATTTAAGCGTAAAATCTTTGTACCTGTTTCTTTTTGAATAACGGATGCTACTTTTGAAGTAGAAAATGTTTCAAATAAAATATATTTTAGATTATGTTCTTTTACTGTTTTTGTAATGTCAGCAAGTTGTTTTTGAGATGGTTCATCAGAAGCTGAAATACCGGCGATAGCAATTTGTTTCAGGCCATAGCGTTGTTCCCAGTATCCATAAGCCGCATGAGAAACTAAAATATCTTTCGTTTTTGCATTCGCAACTGCTGCTTTAAATTGATCATCTAAATCAGTAAATTTTGTTTGAAGTGCTGCAAAGTTTTTTTCGAACTCTTGTTTATGGTCAGGTTGTAATGCTACAAGTGCATTTTTAATTTTTTCTGCTTGTTTCATTGCTAGAGTAGGGTCTAACCAAATGTGTGGGTCTTTATCGTGATGATGTTCATCCTCTTTATGGCCGTCTCCGTGATCATGATGCTCTTCTTCAGTAGAAGTACGCAGTTCAATACCTTTTGATGCATTTACAATTTTAACGTTTTCTTTTTGTAATGTTTTTTCCATTTTTTCAGCAAATGGTTCTAATTCAGCACCGTTATAAACGAATAAATCGGCTTTTGCAACTTGTACTGTTTGTTTCTGACTTGGCTCAAATGTATGAGAATCGGCACCAGGCGGATAAATTGCTTCAACAGTTACATAGTCGCCACCAATTTTTTTTGCGAAATCTGCAAGAGGAAAAATAGTTGTATAAACAGTTAGCTTTCCGTCTTTCTTGGCATTACCTTCTTTTGTATTTGAGCAGCCAGTAAAAATTAAAGTGAAAATAAGTAAGAATGAAAATATAGTCAATCTTTTAGGCATGAAGTTCTCCTCTTTTCTTTTTTTACGGATATATTTTCCCCAATTATAGAAGAAAAATATCATTTTAATACAAAACGGAATAATTACGTTTTAGTTTGCGAACTTAGTATAATACATCTTTTATAAAGTTGCAATAAATAATAATCATTCCGATTTGATTTTGTTATAAAGTTGTCAAATATAGGTGTGTTATTTTTGCGAATACATGCATATGTGACAACGCTGTGTTCATATATATGAAAGGAGGGTGTAGAGGGGGCTGAGTGTTTGGGTTACTTAATGGAAGCTATTTTATTGATATTAGCGGTAGTATTACCATTAGCCGTAGTCTTAATTTTTTTAAGAAGATTAATAAGTAATTTAGGAGATGCATCAACCGTAACAAAATTACGAGAGAAAGATGAGAAAAAAGAGTGAGTAAAGCACTATGCGTACGCATAGTGCTTTACTTGTGGTAAAATGAGAGAAGGAAACTCCTAAAAGTTGTATGTTACTAAAGGAGAGAAAAGTAAAATAAGAGGTATATGCATATATGAATAAGCGAACAGCGTTAGTACTTGGTGCAAGTGGTTTAGTTGGGCAAGAGATAACGCGTCTATTACTTGAATCAGATTACTACGATTCGGTTACTATTTTTGTAAGAGAACCAATGCAATGGCAACATGAAAAGTTACAGCAAAAGCAAGTAGATTATTTGGCATTAGAGGAATATAAAGAGTTCTTTGCTGTAGATGACGTATTTAGTTGTCTAGGAACAACAATCAAAAAAGCAAAAACGAAAGCTAATTTCAAAAAGGTAGATTATGAATATACGTTACGAGCGGCTTGTTTAGCTGAAAAACAAGGGGTGCAAAATTTCCTTGTTGTGTCCTCAATGGGAGCGAATCCTAAATCGTTTTTCTTTTATTCACAAGTGAAAGGAAGAATGGAAGAGGAATTGCAAAAGTTAGTAATCGGTGGTATTCACATTTTTAGGCCATCTTTATTAGTAGGAAATCGACAAGAATTTCGCTTTGGTGAAAGAATGGCGGAAAAATTATCTCGTATGATTCCTTTTATATTTAAAGGAGCCTTCAAAAAGTATAAACCAATTTCCGCTAAAGATGTGGCAAAAGGGATGTATATAACTGCATTGCGAGAAGAATCAGGTATCCACATTTATAATTCGAATGAAATTACAACGATAGAATAAATAAAACCGAGAAGAAAAGCTTCTCGGTTTTATTTATTTGTACTGATTTTCCCAGGCGCTCGCTCGTATTGATACGGTTCTTCTAATTCAAAGCCAAGTTCATTGGCGGCTATTCTTGGGAAGTAAGGATTGCGAAGTAACTCACGTCCGATAAAAATTAAATCTGCTTCGTTATTATTTAAAATTTGCTCTGCTTGTGCCCCGGTCGTAATCAATCCAACTGCACCAGTTGCAATGTTAGCATGCTCTTTAATATGTTTAGCATATTGTACTTGATACCCAGGGTAAACATCGATGCGCGCAGGTACAACAGCCCCAGAGCTACAATCGATTAAATCTACTCCTTGTTCTTTCATCCATTTTGTATATTGTACATAATCTTGAACTGTTAACCCGTCAGGATGATAATCATTTGCTGAAATACGAACAAATAGCGGTCCGTTCCAAACTTCATTTATCGATTCAATGATTTCGCGTAAGAAACGATATCGATTTTCAGGTGAACCACCATATTCATCAGTCCGCTTATTGGTAAGTGGAGAAAGAAATTCATTAATAAGATAACCGTGAGCACCGTGTATTTCAATAACGTCAAATCCAGCTTGTTTGGATCGTACTGCAGCTTGCTGAAAAGCTAATACAGTATCTTTAATTTGGTGTTTGCTCATTTCTATTGGCATTTTCATTGTTTCATTAAATGGAATGGCTGAAGGAGCTAACGCATTTGTTTCTAATTCTGCTTTTCTTCCAGCATGAGCGAGTTGAATGGCAGCTTTTGCACCATTATCGTGTATAAAAGTTGTCGCTTTATGTAAGCCTTCAATTAGACTGTCATCCCAAATGCCTAAGTCTTTATTTGAAATTCGACCTTCAGGTAACACGGCTGTTGCTTCAATCATAACTAAACCAACTTGACCAGCAGCTCTTGTTCCATAATGAATGAGATGGAAATTCGTTACTTGGCCATCCTCGTTTTTCGATGAATACATGCACATAGGTGACATAACAATCCGGTTTTTTAATGTAACGTCTTTAATTGTATAAGGTGAAAAAAGTTTGTAATTCATCCAATAGCCTCCTAGATTGAATTTTCTTACATTGTATCATTCTCGTTTTTGTTTCTCGAATAAAACGCTTATACGAAAAATTTTGTCTATTCGTGTTACAATAATGAATATGAATTGAATTGGAGGATGACATATGTACCAAGCTTATTATGAAAGTGAATTAGGCTTGCTAGAAATTACAGCGAACGATAAAGGAATTACGTCTGTTATATTTGTTGATGAGAGACAAGAAGAACATACAAATGAAATGATAGATCAATGTATAAATGAGCTCGATGAATATTTTAAGGGGAATAGAAAAGAGTTCACAGTCCCGTTGTCTCCTGAGGGAACAGCATTTCAAAAAAATGTATGGGATGCGCTCTATACGATTCCTTATGGCGTAAGTGCTTCATATTTAGATATTGCAGAGAAAGTCGGAAATACGAAAGCTGTACGAGCAATAGGAGGAGCAAATAGTCGCAATCCGATTTCAATAATCGTTCCATGTCATCGTGTAATAGGAAAGAGCGGGAAACTTGTTGGGTATGCGGGCGGTTTATGGAGGAAAGAGTGGTTATTAAAACATGAAGGTATTTTGAAATGACGTATGGATGGGAAGAGGGATTGTTTTGAAATGTATAAATTGTGGGCAACTTTGCGAGGGAAATCAGCTGAATTGTGAAAGTTGCCAGCGGACTTTGCATACTGAACAGAGTGAAGGAAGTTCGCTAATAGACAAGGAATTAGAAGTATATGTAGGGAGACAATATCCGTATTACAAAAGGAAATGGGAGCTTGAGGAAAAGCGGATTGCTAGGTGGAGCTGGAATGGTTGGGCAGCTATTTTCAATGTAGGTTGGCTCGGATATCGTAAGTATTATTTACCTGCAGCTTTATTTGTAGTGTTATTATTAGCGTGTGATGCGTTTTCTTATTATATGGGCTTCAACGTAGCATTGCCGATCATTAATATGGTGCCTCTTACGTTTCTATTACTCGTTTTTATTTTATTTGGAATGGCGATTTTTGCGAATGGATTATATTATCAATTTGCAGAAAGGCGTATATATCGAATAAAAGCAAGAGAAATTCAAGATGGATCGGTTGAAAAGTACCTCATTCGTGATAGTGGTGGAACGAGTAAAATGGGAGCAACAATTGTTACGATTTTAGCGGTTGCTAGTATTTTTATCAGCCATTTCTTTTTCCCGACTGATCGAGATATTATTCAAAAAGTTCGTACAAGCTCGCTATATGAATATCCATTCCTTTCAATTGGTGAATCGTTTGAAAATTATTTTAGAAATCCGGGTTGGGCATATTATCGTGGCACGGAAGGATTAGAATTGGTAGAGTTCCAAGGGGATAGTCCGGATATGTCGAAGAAAAAGGTTACGATCCAATTTGTTGTTGATTATAAATTGGGTGAGATTGAGCCATACTCACTTATGATTAATGGCGAATCTAAAAATGAGGAAGAATTTTTAAAGATAATGGACGAAATATTTAAAGTTCAAAATCCATTTGACATAGAGGATGGATTACAAGTAAAAGAAAAAGAAGTGGATAGTAGAGCTCTCTATCCGCTTCTTTTTTTGTATATACGAAAATAATATTTGAAATAATCTGAATCTTTTGTATAATAATATGTATTATACTGGCTTTCATTTATACATATAGATTGGGGGAAGGAACAATGAAGAGAAAGGTAACAACGATTGCTGCAGTTGCATTATCGACTAGTATATTAGTTGCGGGTTGCGGAAATGGGGAGAAGGCATCTACAACGAAGAAAGAAACAGGTAAGGGGGCAGCAGATAAGCAAGTATTAAACTTACTAGAAACAGCTGAAATTCCTTCAATGGATACGTCAAAATCAACAGACTCTGTATCATTCCGTGCCTTTGTAAATGCAATGGAAGGATTATATCGTTTAGATAAGGATAATAAACCAACTCCAGGTATGGCAAAAGACGTGAAAATTAGTGAAGATAAAAAGACATATACATTTGAATTACGTGATGCAAAATGGTCAAATGGTGATCCAGTTCGAGCGCAAGATTTTGTATATGCATGGCAACGTACATTAGATAAAGCAATGGCAGCTGAGTATGCATTTATTTTATTTGATGTAAAGAATGCACAGAAAGTAAATAAAGGAGAATTACCGTTAGATCAATTAGGAGTGAAAGCGAAGGATGATAAAACTTTAGTAGTAGAATTAGAACAACCAGCACCATATTTCCTTGAGCTTACTTCATTCCCAACATTTTTCCCTTTAAATGAAAAATATGTGAAAGAACAAGGAGATAAATACGGATTAGAAGCAGATAAATTATTATATAATGGACCATTTACGATGAGTGAATGGAAACATGAAAGAAGTTATCAGTTAAAGAAAAACCCTAATTATTGGGATAAAGATACTGTGAAGTTAGAAGAAATTAATGTGAATATTGTGAAGGAAACAAGCACAGGAGTAAATTTATATGATAGTGATCAAGCTGATCGGGTTATTTTAACTTCTGAATTTGTTGATAAATATAAAAAGAATAAGCCAGATGAATTTAAAACGAAGTTAGATCCACGTATGTATTTCTTACGTTTTAACCAAAAAAATGCAACGTTTAAAAACCAAAAAGTTCGTGAAGCAATTGATCTAGCATATGATAAAAAAGGAATTGCAAATGTTATTTTAAATGATGGATCATTGCCAGCGTATTTCTTAGTACCTGAAAAATTTACGACAGGACCTGATGGGAAAGATTTCCGTACTGTAAATAAAAATTTCCGTGACAGTAAAGATAATGCAGCAAAAGCGAAAAAATTATGGGAAGAAGCGAAGAAAGAACTTGGTCAAGATACAATTACAGTCGAATTACTAAATGATGATAACGGTAGTCGTAAAAAAGTAGGAGACTTTATTAAAGAAGAGTTAGAGAAAAACTTACCTGGTATTAAAGTGAATTTAAAACAACAGCCATATAAGCAGAAGTTGGATTTAGAAAAGAAACTTGAATATGAATTCTCTTTATCTGCATGGAGTCCAGATTATCCAGATCCAATGACTTATATTGATATGTTTGTTACTGGAAGCTCATTTAATGAAATGGATTATTCTAATCCGAAGTATGATGAGTTAGTAGCGAAATCAAAAGGAGAACTATTAAAAGATGATAAAGCACGCTGGAATGCACTTGCAGAAGCGGAAAAAATCTTAATTGGTCAAGATGCTGCCATTTCTCCTACGTACCAACAAAGTACCGCATACTTAGAGAAACCATACGTAAAAGGTATTGCAAATCATACGTTTGGTGGGGACTTCAGTTATAAATGGGCATATATTACAAAAAAATAGTATAATAAAAGATGAGAGAATTTTCGCTCATCTTTTATTTGTATAGGAGGAATTAGAGTTGTTAAAAGGAATCAATCATCTTTGTTTTTCAGTATCTAATTTAGAAGATTCTATTACATTTTACGAAAAAGTATTGGAAGGAGAATTATTAGTTAGAGGAAGAAAACTTGCATATTTTAATATATGTGGAGTATGGATAGCGCTTAATGAAGAAATACATATTCCAAGAAATGAGATTCATCAATCTTATACGCATATTGCGTTTTCTGTTGAACAGAAAGACTTTGAACGTCTACTGCAGCGATTAGAAGAAAACGATGTTCATATTTTACAAGGAAGAGAACGGGATGTAAGGGACTGTGAATCTATATATTTTGTTGATCCTGACGGCCACAAATTTGAGTTTCATTCAGGGACATTGCAAGACAGGCTTAATTATTATAGGGAAGATAAACCTCATATGACGTTTTATTAAGGGGGGCAAAGAAAGTTGCATGCGCTAGTAATTGGTGGAACAGGAATGCTAAAGAGGGTGTCTATGTGGCTTTGTGAGCAAGGGTTTCATGTTTCTATTATTGGAAGAGATGAAGTGAAATTAGAAAATGTTAAACGAGAGAGTGCTATACCAGAAAATATCACATGCCTTCCGTTAGATTATCATAATGATGACGATGTAAAGGTAGCTATTAAAAGCACAATTGAGCGGAATGGCCCAATAACATTAGTTGTCGCATGGATACACTCAAGTGCAAAAGATGCGTTATCACTTATTTGTAGAGAATTAGACTTGTCGCCTGAAACATACGAAGTTTTTCATATTTTAGGCAGTAAAGCGTCGAGAATAGCCTCACAAAAAATAGGTGGTACGCGATGTAGCTATCATAGAATAATTTTAGGTTTTATATTAGAAGATACATACGCAAGATGGCTTACTCATGAAGAAATATCGGATGGGGTAATAAAAGGAATTGAACGTAAATGTAATGAATGGATTGTAGGACGAGTAGAACCGTGGGAATTGCGGCCAACATGGTAAGGGGGAATTGAAGTGAAGACAACGGTATATGTAACAAGGCATGGTGAAACGGAATGGAATGTAGCGAAGCGAATGCAAGGACGGAAAAATTCTGCTTTAACTGAAAATGGTATACTGCAAACTAAGCAATTAGGAGAGCGAATGAAAGATTTATCTATTCATGCAATCTATAGTAGTCCGAGTGAAAGAACCCTTCATACTGCAGAGTTAATAAAGGGAGAACGTGATATACCGATAATCGCGGATGAGCATTTCTATGAAATTAGCATGGGTATATGGGAAGGACAGACAATTGATGATATAGAAAGGCAATATCCAGACGACATACAGTTATTTTGGTATGAGCCACATCTTTTTCAGTCAACATCAGGAGAAAATTTTGAGGCTGTTCATAAAAGGGTAATTGAGGGGATGCAGATTCTTTTAGAAAAGCATAAAGGAGAAAGTATATTAATTGTCTCCCATGCGGCAGCAGCAAAATTACTTGTAGGACATTTTGCGGGTATTGAAATAGAAAATGTGTGGAATGATCCATTTATGCATAGTGCTAGTCTCAGTATAATAGAATTTGAAGATGGTAAAGGTGAAGTGAAGCAATTTGCAGATATAAGTCATTTTCAATAAAGCGGGATAAACGTAAAAAAGGCCGCAAAACGGCCTTTTTTTGTAGGCATAAAAACTAACAATTACGTTTTTTATACCAGAAGTGATCAAATTTCTTGTGTTTGCAAGATGGGAATTTATGTCCGCCTTTGCAATCATTCCATTTGTGTCCATCATCGTGACAGTCTTTACCATGATCGCATGAATCATCGCAAGAGCCGCCGTGTCTATGCGGGAAGAATTCGCACTTTTTACAGAAACTTCGTTTAGTCCAGAAAAATTTCTTTTCAAAGCGTATGCATTTTGTAATGAATGTACAATGTTTTCTGCGAGTACGTTTTGTAACTAAAACGCATTCTTTTCTACGCGTCACTTTCGTAACGAACGTCCATTTTTGAACGCGTACACGAGTACATTTTGTAACAAATGTCCATTTTTTCACATGTGTACATTTTGTAACGAACGTACAATGTTTCACGCGAGTACATCTTGTTCTTGGACATTTACCCCCAGTTGTACATTTACATCCAGTTGTACAAGTATGATGAGTGAATTTATCATCATCGCATTCAAAAGTACTTGGATCTTGGTGTAAGAAATCCTCCATCCCAGCACTTTTGATTTCTTCAACCGCTTTTCTAATATCACGTTTCATAGAAATCCTCCTTATCATGTATTAAGTTGAAAAGGTATTCTTTTTCCTTAACAGGATATGTATGTAGGTATCTTTCTGAACAGGACAAGAGTGTAATTTTATATAAATAGATGATAGCGGATGTATGGACAAGGCGAGTTGCATACATTGAATGAAGAGAACTGAGAAGGGATGAGAAAACATGCTACCTTCATATGATTTTTTTATTCATCCAATGTACTTAGTGGAATTGAAAAAAGACATTTGGTCAGACAGTCCAGTACCAGCAAAATTAACTTATGGAAAAAAGAAGTATGATATTGATATCGTATACCGTGGTGCTCATATTCGTGAATTTGAGAAAAAATCTTATCATGTTATGTTTTATAAGCCTAAAAAATTTCAAGGTGCGAAAGAGATTCATTTAAATTCTGAGTTTATGGATCCGTCTCTCATACGAAATAAATTATCTTTAGACTTTTTTCATGATATTGGTGTACTTTCACCGAAATCACAACATGTGTTTATAAAAATTAATGGTCAAATTCAAGGTGTATATTTACAGTTAGAATCGGTTGACGAAAACTTTTTGAAAAATAGAGGATTACCGAGTGGTTCTATTTATTATGCGATAGATGATGATGCGAATTTTTCTTTAATGAGTGAGAGAGATAAAGATGTTAAGACCGAGCTCTTTGCGGGTTATGAATTTAAATACTCGAATGAAAATAGTGAAGAACAGCTGAGTGAATTTGTATTTCAAGCGAACGCTTTGTCGAGGGAATCTTATGAAAAAGAAATTGGGAAGTTTTTGCATGTTGATAAATATTTACGATGGTTAGCTGGCGTTATTTTTACACAAAACTTTGATGGTTTCGTTCATAACTATGCACTATATCATAATGATGAAACAAATTTATTTGAAGTAATACCGTGGGATTATGATGCGACTTGGGGGCGAGATGTACAAGGGAGACCACTTAATCATGAATATATTCGTATTCAAGGTTATAACACGTTAAGTGCAAGATTGTTAGATATACCTGTATTTAGAAAGCAATACCGAGGTATTTTGGAAGAAATATTAGAAGAACAATTTACCGTTTCATTTATGATGCCGAAAGTAGAAAGTTTGTGTGAGTCGATTCGTCCTTATTTACTACAAGATCCATATATGAAAGGAAAATTAGAAATATTTGATCAAGAAGCTGATATGATTGAGGAATATATAAATAAAAGAAGAAAGTATATACAAGATCATTTACATGAATTGGATTAATTTTGAAAGAGATTGGAACATTATCAATCTCTTTTTTTGTATAATAAAGAAGTATTGGTAGAATTGGCGTAATATATACTTAATAAAGGATGGAGATGTGGAAACATGACGGTAAAATGGATTGATTGGGTAAAACAAATACAATCTATAGCTCAAGCGGGTTTAACGTATTCTAAGGATGTGTATGATATAGAACGTTTCCAACAATTACGGGATATTTCCATTTCGATGATGTCACATTATACAAAGACAGATTGGGAAGTTGTAGAGAAGTTATTTGCAAGTGAGACAGGCTATCAAACACCTAAAGTCGATATAAGAGCAGTCGTTTTTCAAAATGAAAAGTTATTATTTGTGAAAGAAAAAAGTGATGGGAAATGGGCATTGCCAGGTGGATGGGCTGATATCGGTTATACGCCGACAGAAGTAGCAGCAAAAGAGGTTTTCGAAGAGACAGGTTATGAGGTAGATCATTTTAAGTTACTCGCTATATTTGATAAAGAAAAACATCAACCATCGCCTTCAGCAACGCATGTATATAAAATTTTTATTGGCTGTAAAATTATTGGCGGTGAAAAGAAAACTAGTATTGAAACAGATGATGTGGAGTTTTTTGGTGAAAATGAATTGCCTAATTTATCGATTGCTAGAAATACAGAAGAGCAAATTAAACAAATGTTTGCCTACATAAAAGAACCTCAGAAAGAAATAGTAATAGATTAATAATGCGTATGCCTGTGATATTGTCGGCATGAAGATATTGGCAGAATGCAACCTTTATGTAATAATGAGATGGTATGTGAAGAAAAAAGGAGATAGAAAATAAGATGTTAGCAAGCATAATAGATCAGTTATTGCAATTTTTTGCAAGTTTAGGTTACTTTGGAGTAGCGCTAGCTTTAATGATTGAAATTATCCCAAGTGAAATTGTACTTTCGTATGCTGGCTTTTTAGTCGCAGATGGTAAAATTAGCTTTGTCGGTGCAGTTATTGCTGGAACAATCGGTGGTACTTTAGCCCAAATCTTTTTATATTGGCTTGGATACTATGGTGGACGTCCAGTTGTAGAGAAATATGGGAAATATCTGCTTATTAATAAACACCATTTAGACATAGCAGAAAATTGGTTTAAGCGTTACGGAGCAGGAGTAATCTTTTCGGCACGTTTTATCCCAGTCGTACGTCATGCAATTTCTATTCCAGCAGGATTAGCTAAGATGCCATTAAAACTATTCACACTGTATACAGTAGTTGCGATTATTCCGTGGTCAATACTATTTATATATTTAGGTGAAAAGCTTGGTGGAAATTGGCGACATATTAAAGAGTATGCATCTGACTACACACATTACATAATTATAGGAGCGGTTCTCTTTGTTGCTCTATACTTCGGTTTAAAGTATTTCAAAAAGAAAAAAGCAGCGCGTTAAAGTCAATGATTTTTCATTGGCTTTTTTATTTGTTTTGGTTCTAAAAAAAAGGAGTTGTCCATAATGTGTAATAATAAAGCGTAGCGGAGGAATGTGATGAAAGGGTCACCGTTTATACGTGGAACGATATTTTTAACAATGGCAACGATGATATCTAAAATGTTAGGGTTTATATATGTTATACCATTTACAGCTATGGTCGGTACGAGTGGGTACGTTTTATACACGTATGCTTATCGTCCATATACAATTATGCTTAGCATTGCGACGATGGGACTACCACTTGCAGTTTCAAAGATGGTATCAAAATATGATCAATTAAATGATTATCATACGGTTAAGAGAGTGTTGAAAAGTGGAATTGTTTTTATGTTTATAATGGGAGTTATTTCGTGTTTTACGTTATATATGCTAGCTCCGCATTTGGCTAAACTTGTAATCGATGGAAATGATCAAACGGGGAATAGTGTAGCGGCGGTCACTACTAATATTCAAATTGTAAGTTTTGCGTTAATACTCGTACCAGTAATGAGTTTATTAAGGGGCTTTTTTCAAGGATTTCAATCGATGGGGCCTTCTGCTCTAAGTGTAGTTGTAGAGCAATTTTTTCGAGTCTTAACCATCTTGATAGGAAGCTTTGTCGTTTTATATGTTTTAAAAGCTTCTATCTCACTAGCTGTTGGTATTTCAACGTTCGGTGCTTTTATGGGAGCGATAGGTGGACTAACTGTTTTAAGTGCGTATTACATAAGGAGGAGAAAGCACTTAAAGAAAAAAGAAATGGCAAGTATACCGCAAACAACGAAATCTTTTTTTTCACTATATAAGGAGCTCTTTACATATTCAATACCATTTGTTGTGGTTGGTTTAGCAATTCCGTTGTATCAGACGATTGACACATTTACAATTAATAAATTACTTATACAAATAGGATATATGCAAGGAGAAGCGGAGAAGATTAATGCGATAATTGGACTTGTTCAGATGGTTGTACTTATCCCAGTTTCCGTTGCGACTGCTTTTAGTATGTCACTCGTACCTGAGATGACAAAAGCTTATACAGCAGGAAATGTGAAGTTACTGTACAAACATTTTACGAGGACGAATCTATTAGTAGTAGGTATTACGGTACCCGCGGCAATTGGAATGATGGTGTTAGCAAAACCAGTGTATACTCTTTTATTTGGTGCCGGAAATGATCCGGAGATGGGAAGCGTTATTTTACGGTATTACGCTCCTGCTTGTATACTATTTTCGCTTTTTACAGTAACGGCTGCAATGTTGCAAGGAATTAATCAACAACAGAAAACAGTGCTAGGGTTAGTGATTGGCATTATTGTGAAGATAGTTTTAAATATTGTATTGCTTCCGTATTTTGATTATGTAAGTTTTATTATTTCAACATACGCTGGTTATACGATTTCAGTTGGCTTTAACTTGTGGATGCTTTCTAAATATGTTATAAAGGCAACATAAGCTTTTTAAGGCAGAGAGCACTCTGTCTTTTTCTTTGTTTGTAATATTTTTCTTATAAAAACGTTTTCAAAATAATTTTTCTATTGAAATTTAAACGTATGTTTCATATGCTGAGAATGGCGGTTCAAAAACTGTTATGTAAGAGAGGTAGATTCCTACATGTAAAAAGAATCGGGGTGATAGTATGTTAAATATTTATTTAACAGACCGAAACGGAAAACTACAAGAGGTTGAGGAAATGCAAAAGGGTTGCTGGATTAATGTACTTCATCCAACGGAAGAAGAAATTCAATATCTAGTACAAACTTTAAATGTGGACTTAGATTTCATTAAAGACCCTTTAGATGATGAAGAACGCTCTCGTATTGAAAAGGAAGACAATAATACTTTAATAATCGTGGATATTCCAACAGTTAGACATGATGAAGAAGGAAATTCGATTTATGACACGATTCCAATAGGTATGATTGTAATGCCAGATTGCTTTGTGACAATTTGTTTAGAAGAAAATCCAATTTTTGAACGTTTTATTAATCAACGTATTAAAGAATTTTATACGTTTAAAAAGACACGCTTTGCACTTCAGCTCTTATATACGATTTCTACTTACTATTTAAGATACTTAAAGCAAATTAACAGAAAGACAATCGATTTAGAGCATCAATTAAATCAGTCGATGAAAAATAAAGAGATTTTCACATTGCTAGGTCTTGAAAAAAGTTTAGTATACTTTACAACATCATTGAAGGCGAATAAAATTGTAATTCAAAAATTAATGCGTAACAGTACATTTTTAAAAATGTATGAAGACGATCAAGATTTATTAGAAGATGTATTAATTGAAAATAAACAGGCTATTGAAATGGCGGAAATATATAGTCATATTCTAAGTGGAATGATGAATACTTTTAGCTCTGTTATATCGAATAATTTGAACAGTGTTATGAAACTGTTAACGTCTATTACAATCATTTTATCATTACCAACAATGGTCTCTAGTTTCTTCGGAATGAACGTAAAGGTTCCATTTGAAGGTGAGGCTCAAGGTTTTGTAATTGTACTCATAATATGTGCAACATTATCTTGCGCTTTAGCATTTGTATTTTGGAAGAAACGTTACTTTTAACGATAAGAAAGCTGCTCTAGCATAGTTGTGTAACTGCGCTAGAGCAGCTTTTTTGCTATGAAATCCCAAATTTTGAATAGAATATAACTTATAAAATGTAATGTATATGAAAGGGATGAATTCCGTATAAGTCTTGTCCAATCAATAAAATGGGGTTAAAATTACATATTGTTAATGAAAAGTTGGAGGAAATACATCATGGAATTGTTTCAATTACCGAAAGCATTCCTGCAAATGAATACAATCTTTATCTCCATATTGATCGAAGCACTTCCTTTTGTGCTCATTGGTGTATTTATTTCAGGATTCATTCAAATGTTTGTGACAGAAGATATGGTAGCAAAATGGATGCCGAAAAACCGATTTCTGTCTGTTTTAATGGCTACTTTTTTAGGGATGATGTTTCCAGGTTGTGAATGTGGAATCGTTCCGATTGTTAGGCGATTAATTGGAAAAGGGGTTCCGCCATATGCCGGGATTGCATTTATGTTAACTGGTCCAATTATTAATCCGGTCGTATTATTTGCAACATACGTTGCCTTTGGAAGTAGTATGCACATGGTATGGTATCGTTCTATTGTAGCGATTATCGTAGCAATCATTGTTGGAATTATATTATCATTTATGTTTAAAGAACATCAATTACGAGATGATCACTTCCCAGAAGTGAATCATAAGCGTCCATTACGTAAAAAAATGTGGGATGTATGTACGCATGCTGTTGAGGAATTTTTCTCGATGGGAAAATATTTAGTATTAGGTGCATTAATTGCAGCTGCAGTTCAAACGTTCGTACAAACTTCAACACTTCTTGCTATAGGACAAGGTCCGTTTTCTTCACCAGCTGTTATGATGGGACTTGCTTACATTTTATCACTTTGTTCAGAAGCAGATGCATTTATTGCTTCGTCATTCCAAAGTACATTTTCAACAGCATCACTTGTCGCGTTCCTCGTATATGGACCGATGGTGGATATTAAAAATATGTTTATGATGCTTGCGACATTTAAAACAAAATTTGTAATTGTCGTTACAGTTACAGTTACAGTTGTTGTTTATGCAAGCTCACTACTCATTTATGCGATGGGGTGGTAGGTTATGTTTCGAGCATATATATTATTAGGTTTTACAATCTTAATCGCGCAGCTTCATATTTCAGGTAATATTACGAAGTATATCAATATGAAGTATGCCTATTTATCAACAACAGCAGCTATTATTTTAGGTTTCTTAACGATTGTTCAAATTATTATTGTTTTCCAAAAAGAACATGAGAAAGAACAAGGAAAACAGGATTGTAGTTGTGATCATAGCCATTGCGGGCATGACCATTCAAAAGATGAGAATACATGGTGGAAAAAAGCATTCTCGTACACATTGTTCTGTTTTCCAATTGTTTCGGGATTATTTTTCCCAATTGCAACGTTAGATTCAGATATTGTTAAGGCAAAAGGGTTTCATTTTCCTGTTGCACAAGCAGAAAGTACAGATCCATTTATGAGAAGGCAATTTTTAAGACCTGATACGAGTATATATTACGGAAAAGAAGGATACCGTGGTGTAATGGAGAAAGGGAAGAAAGAGTTTGTAACAAAGGATAGTGTTACTTTAAATGATGAAAACTTCCTAAAAGGAATGGAGACGATTTACAATTACCCTGGTGAGTTTACTGGGAAAAAATTATCATTTAAAGGTTTTGTTTTCAAAGATGATTCTTCTAAAAAAGAACAATACTTCTTATTCCGTTTCGGTATTATACATTGTGTAGCGGATTCTGGTGTATATGGTATGTTAGTGAAAAAGCCAGAAGGTGTAGAATGGAAAAACGATGATTGGATTCAAATAGAGGGAGAAATTTCTACTGAATTTTATCAGCCGTTCCATGCGAACATTCCTGTTTTAGAAGTAACGAAATGGAATAAAGTTGAACAGCCAAAAGAACAATATGTATTTAGAGGAGCCGATTGATAACATCGGTTCTTTTTTATGGACTAAAAGTTCTGAATGTTGTTAATATTAAACGTGTAGTTCATTTAGTATAGTGATTATTGAGATATTAGGGATACATCATTAAAGGGGTGATAACAATGACAGAAGTAAAGGGGAAAACAGCCAATGAATCAAGGGTGTTCAAAACGAGCCGAGTATTTCCAACAGATTTAAATGATCATAACACGTTATTTGGTGGAAAGATATTAGCCGAGATGGATATGGTTGCTTCTATTTCAGCAACGAGGCATGCAAGAAAAGAATGTGTAACAGCCTCTATGGATTGGGTTGATTTCTTACATCCAGTTCGCTCTTCAGATTGTGTTAGTTATGAATCCTTCGTAATTTGGACGGGTAGAACGTCTATGGAAGTATTTGTGAAGGTAGTAGCGGAAGATTTAATTTCAGGTGAGAAGCGTATCGCAGCAACGTCTTTTGTTACTTTTGTTGCACTGAGTAAGGAAAATAATCCAGTTCCTGTGCCGCGAGTAATCCCTGAAACAGAAGAAGAGAAAGAATTACATCGCATTGCAGTGTTGCGTGCAGAACAACGTCATATACGTAAGGCAGAGAGTAAGAAAGTAGCTACATTACTAACTTTTTGAGTTGAATATTTAGTCGTTAATGGCATTATAACAGACCGAAATGTTTTTCATATGAAAAGCGGACACCTAAAAGTAGGTGTCCGCTTTTATAGTTTTTCTATCCGCATATCATGTGACAATAACTACTTAGCAGAAGCAAGCAGCACCGACGATGATTAAGAGGATAAATAATACGACTAATAGCGCGAATCCATTACCATGTGCGAAGCCCATTGTTATTTCCTCCTTTTATTTTAAGATACAACATACAATATGCAAATGAGCTATCGTTTGATATGGACATATATCATGCAATGACATATTTTCTTGAATGATATTGTATTAAAAAAGGGAAGATATAGAAATAACAGTAAGTGGAGAAAGGAAAATATCCATGAAACACTTTTTCGTTGTAATCCTTTGTGTAATAGGTGTATTCATTTGGATGAACATCGATGTGGAAATGGGGAAAAAAATGGCTAGTGAATATGAAGTAGGACAAGTTAGATTAGGTGAATTTCAACTGTATACGAACGGTGAAGAGTTATATACGAATTTATTTGAGGATATACGTAATGCGGAGAAGTACATATATATCCATTTTTATATTGTAGGTAAAGATGAAATAAGCAAAGAGTTTTTGCAGTTGCTCGAGAAAAAGGCATCTAGCGGAGTAGAAGTGAAATTGTCAGTCGATCGAATAGGTGGATATAAGCTGAAGAAAAAGGTAATTCGTCAACTACAAAGCAATGGTGTCCAGTTTACGTTTAGTAAAAAACCTAAATTGAAACATTTATTCTATTCGTTGCATCAGCGAAATCATAGACGAATTGTTACGATAGACGGAAAAGTATCATATATCGGCGGCTTTAACATCGGAAAGGAATACCTTGGACAAGATCCGAAATTTGGCCAGTGGCGTGATTATCATGTGCGGGTTAAGGGGAATGGTGCCACGGATATGGAAAGAAAATTTGCTGCTGACTGGAAAGAAGATACGGGAGAAAAAATGCCTGTACATGAAAGTCTACCTGCAATTGGGAATGTAAAATATCAATATTTATTTTCAGATGGAAAAGGGTTATGGGAAAAATATGGAGCGTTTTTAAAGCAGGCTAAAAAGTCTTTAATTATTGCTACACCATATTTTGTACCAAGTAAAGAAATGATGAAAGAGTTAAAAGGTGCATTAAACCGCGGTGTCAATGTGAAAATTCTCGTACCATTTAAAAGTGATGCAGTATTGTTAAAACAAGCTGCCTATCCGTATTTGAGAGAGATGAACCATGCTGGAGCGGAGATCTATCAATATCGGAATGGTTTTTTTCACGGGAAAGTAACAATCATTGATGGAGAAATTGTTGATATAGGTACAGCGAATTTTGATAATAGAAGTTTTTATTTAAATTGTGAATCTAATTGTGTCGTATATGATAAAACAGTTGTTGCTGACGTATGGGATCGACTAAAAGAAGACTTCCATAAATCAAAAAGATTTTCGGAAGAAGATTTTGAGGAAATTAGTAAATGGGATTGGTTTTTAGCAAGAATAGCAAATGTTATAGCATCATATTTATAGCATATAGACAAAAAGTAGGGAGGCACTTTCATGGATTGTATGAAAGAATTGATGAGGTATAGTTATATGCTTATATATAAGGTTGGGGAGTATACAGGACAGGTAAGAGACGAAGAATTAAAGGAGCTATTACAGCATCATTTACCATATATGTTGCAAGCATATAATGAACAAGTGAACTTTCAAGAAGGAGAGAATGTACAGCATATAACTTGTGAACCAATTTCATTTCATTTTCATGAAATGGAAAAGGAAACTGATAGTAAATATACAGGTGATATGTATATTGCAACTTGTTATATTTCGCATTTGAAACGGTTAGCGTTAAAGTTTGCTCAAGTGGCAGTTGAAGTTGCAAATCCAGAATTTCGCTCGTTTTTAGAAAACTGCTTCCTGAAAATGAATCGTTATGCCTATAGTGTATGGCAATATGTCGTGAAGAAAGAGTATAAGATTAAACATGTATATGAAAATGAGAAATTTGCATAAGAGACTAAGGCGGAAAGATAGGCGCCTTAGTTTTTTACTTTTCGTGGAGAAAAATGAATATATGTACATATTTATTATCAGAAAATTTACAAATATTTACCGTTTATTTACTATTTTTCAATCTTTCCTTTAAAAATAGAGAGTAATATGGGATTGTACATATTCTATCAAAAGGAGGAAACGCAAATGAACAAATGGGTTAAATCATTAACTGCTATGGCACTTGCAAGTTCTTTATTAATGGTAGGTTGTAGTAAAGGTGAGGACAAGAAGAAAGAGGACGATACAACAACACAACAAGAGGATAAAAAGGATAAAGAAACAAGTGGAACTGAGAAGTCTACGGATTCTAAAGAAAAGAAATAATGTAATAATAGAGCTTCCTCTTTTATGTGAGGAAGCTTTTTTGTTGTAAATTGATTGAGATTATTGAAAAATAGAGAAAGAATGAAAGAGGGGGAAAACAAATGAAAGTATGTATATTGGGAGCAACAGGGCGAGTAGGTTCAAACATAATTAAATTAGCATTAAAAGATTCAGCAGAAGTGACTGCATTAGCGCGTGATTCAAGTAGGGTAGAAATAAATCATGAAAGATTACGAGTTATAGAAGGTAATGTATTAAATGAAAATGATATAAAGAAAGCGATAAAAGGAAGCGATATAGTAATTAGTGCACTTGGAACGGATCAAAATGGGACGTTAGCGAAGAGTATGCCACAAATTATAAAGAAAATGGAAGAAGAAGGCGTTCGTAAAATCATTACAATAGGAACAGCCGGTATTTTACAAGCAAGAACAAATCTAAATTTATATCGTTTTCAATCAACGGAATCAAAGAGAAAGTCGACAACAGCAGCAGAAGATCATTTAGCTGCATATAAGATACTTAGTAGTAGTAATTTATGCTGGACGGTCGTTTGTCCGACGCATTTAATTGACGGTGATGTGACAGGTATATATCGAACTGAAAAAGATGTATTACCAGAAGGAGGAGCAAAAATAACAGTTGGTGATACAGCGCAATTTACATGGAATCTGTGTAGTGAAAACAAATATGAGAATAGTCGAGTAGGTATTTCATATTAAAAAACCATCCCGAAATTGGGATGGTTAAAAGACGATATAACATACAAATATGATAATCATAATGATTTGGAGAATGGCTTTCGCTACTGTACTGCTTAAAAAACCAACTACAGTAGCAACTCCTACTAGAAAAGCGTCTTTTGGCGCTTTTTTATGCATTAATTCGGTTATAAATACCGCTAAGAACGGTATGATAATAAGTCCGAATGGTGGGAAGAAGAAAGATCCGGCAATGATCGAAATCATTCCGACACGTTCGCCCCATTTAGAACTACCGTATTTCTTTAAGAAATATCCATTTGCAATAAAATCAGCAACGAAAATGAATAGTGTGAAAATAGCTTGAATAATCCAAAAAGAAATCGTTAGTTCTCCGCCATTTATACCAAAATGGTAAATGAAATATCCAGCCCAGACAGCTAGGATGCCCGGGATAATAGGATAAATAAAAGCTAGAAATGAAATAATGAAACAGGCAATGATACAGATTGTTAAGAAAACAGTCACTTTATAACTCCTTTTGTATATCTAATTTATGTACAGCAATTTTTTTGACTTGATGTCCATCAAGTTCTAATGCCTTAAATTGAAAACCGGCATATTCGATGGAGTAGCCAGCTTCAATATTTACGTCAACTGCTTGCGATAATAGCCAGCCTCCAATTGTATCTAAGTCGCTCTCATCAATATGTAAGCCAAACATATCATTTACTTCAGAAATAAGTACTTTTCCATCTAGAACAGTAAGTTTAGGTGTACGTTTTTCAATCATAGGTGATTCATCTGCATCAAACTCATCTTGAATTTCTCCAATGATTTCTTCAAGAATATCTTCCATTGTTAAAAGTCCAGCAGTACCACCATATTCATCCATAACGATTGCCATCTGAACGCGATTCTTTTGTAGATGTACCAGTGTTTTACGAATTGGAACAGTTTCAAATACAGTTAGTACTGGATGTATGTAAGATTCAAGTGGCTTATGAATGCCTTTCGTTTGATCGTGAAATACTTCTTTCGTATTGATCATACCGATAATATCATCTTTATCTTTTTCGATGATAGGGTAGCGTGTATACTTTTCAGTTGCGACGATATCCATATTTTCTTCTAACGTATTTTCAGTAGATAAGCAAATCATTTCTGTACGAGGGACCATAATTTCTTTCGCAACTCGGTCGTCAAATTCAAAAATATTATTTACATATTTATATTCGGTTTGATTTATTTCGCCGCTTTTGAAACTTTCACCTAAAATGAGTCGTAGTTCCTCTTCAGAATGGGCAAGTTCATTTTCTTTCGCAGGTTCTAAACCGAGTAGTTTTGTGAAAAAGATAGCAGTACTATTAAGTAACCAAATGAACGGGTACATAATTTTATCAAATAAAATAAGTGGTCGTGCAAACTTAAGCGTAATCGCCTCTGCTTTTTGAATTGCGAATGACTTTGGAACTAATTCACCTAATACAACATGGAAAAATGTAATCACACTAAAAGCAATAATAAATGATAAAGTATTTGCCATTGTTCCAGTAATATTAATCTTTTCAAAGAGCGGTCGTAGTAAATGTTCCACAGTCGGTTCACCAAGCCAACCAAGCCCTAAAGAAGTAATTGTAATCCCGAGCTGACAAGCTGATAAATAAACATCTAAATTAGAAATGACACTTCTTGCAGCTAAAGCTTGTTTATTGCCTTCGTTTGCAAGCTGGTCAATTCGACTTTTTCGTACTTTTACAACAGCAAATTCTGATGCAACGAAAAAGCCGGAAATAAGGATAAGAACAAAGATGAGAAAAATATTTAATATGTCCAAGTGTATTCTCTATTCCGTCGTTTGGAATAAAGATGTCACCTCCTGCAATTATGTTATACTTTTATAATAAATCCAAATGAAAAGAATAGTCAAAGAAAAAGGGTAAATATTGGTATGTTTCTGCAATGGTTTTTGAATTTGCTGTTATTTTGTCCGCTATACAAAAGGAATAACCCTCTACTTTCAGATTCTAGAGGGTTATTTTAAATTAAGGTTTTGGAATACTTCTCGTTAAAGCGTATGATTGTTGTTTAAAGTGGTTTGTCGTCCATAGCGTTTGAAGGAATGAGAGTATACAATACGGGATATACAAAAGTAATAAGCTAATTGTAACAATAATAGGTGCATTTCCGCCGAATTGAACGATAAATTGCAATAGTCCACTTGCGTGAAAAACGCATTCCATAAAAACGAATGAAAGAATAATGGAACCTAAAATAGATTTATGATTCGAAGTAAGCGCTAAAAACAATGTATCTACAAGGAAAGAAGCTTGTTTTATTTCATATTCATTTGTATTACTTAAGAAAGGAATCCATTTTTTTATTGCTTGCATAACGATAATCATGGAAGTACTACAAACGATGATAAAAGATGAGTAGTAAGGAATCTTTATAAATTTTGTGATGTATAGGAGTAGTAATAAGACTGCGCATTGTAATAATACAGTACATAAAGAATAAGGAATCCATCTTAATAAAGAAGCGAACTTTTTAACCGATTGAGGTGCTTTAAAAATTAAATGGCCAATCCCTAAGCTGATGAAGAATCCGATTGCAAGAGTAAAGGTAAAACGAACAATCGATAAAAAATATATTTCCCACATGTAAGGGAATAACGGTGTTGATTGATTAGCAGTATGTACCATCTCATTTGCTGAGAAAAAGATAGATTCGTGCATCCAATCAATCTTTGGAATTGTCATCGAAGAAAGTTGTGCGAAGTTATGGAAAATGCTTATAAAGCCGGTGATGTATGAGTATTTATGTGTAATGAATAAAGTTGGAATAGGACTAATGATAAATATAATGAGAACACCAACGATAAATTTATATATATGTGAGCGCAATAAAGACATGTAATCACCTACTCTTTGAATATTCAGAAAATTCTTATTCTTATTTTAGCTTTTTTCGGAGTAAGTTACAATATATTTTTCTTAAAGAAGTTTAGTATTGTAGTGGATAGAATTGAATGAAACGTGAATAAATTATGACAAGAAAATGAATAATTTTCAGAAAAATAAAATAAATTATTTATTTTTTTCTGAAAATATAATATAGTTATGGCACAGAAAGTATTTTAACATAAGGAGGCTGTTTATGAGGATTAAAGGGAATTATGTGCCGAAAAGGGAAGTTTTATTTTGCTCAAGTTCAATTACAGTAGGGGAAGCGCTAGAGCATTTAAATAAAACTGGTTATCGTTGTGTACCAGTTTTAGATGAAAAAAAAGAGAAATATTTAGGGAATATATATAAAGTAGATATTTTAGAATATAAAGGTTCACTGGAAGAGAGTGTATTAAAACTATTAAACGATAAAGAAGGATATGTTAGAGAAGATTCTTCGTTCTTTAAAGTATTTTTTACAATAAAAAAATTACCTTATTTATCAGTAGTTGATGAAAAAGGAGTCTTTCTTGGGATTTTAACGCATAAAAAAGTTTTTGAGCTATTAGAAGATGCTTGGGGCGTTCATTCTAGTAAATATTCTGTCATGATTGGGACACAAGATTATAATGGGGCTATTCAAAAATTATCGACAGTATTAAAAAAATATACAGGTATCCAAAGTTTAATGACTTTTGATAATGATGCCTTATTAGTTCGTAGAATTATGTTTACATTAGGAGAAGAGTTTAACGATGGTGAATTAGAGACGTTATTGAAAGATTTAGAAGATCACGGATTTAGAGTGGTGTATGTGGAAGAGATGAAAAATCCACGTGAAGTTGAAACGATAGAATAATATGCAAAAGCCGTCTAATTATGTTGGATGGCTTTTGTTATGTTGCGTATATAAAATTATTTGAAAATAACGATAGGATAATAAGTGAGTTTGAAACAATATTTGTGCAAAAGAATAAAAAATGTAGATAATTTTGATTTTCAAAAAAGTCAATTTGAAAATATGTTTTTATTTTTCAACTAAATATGTTACTATATGTGTGATAAAAACAAAGAGGTCTGACAACTATACTCCGCGCAATACCACTCTAATGATTTAAAAATTCAAAAAAATCAAAAATCAAAAATTAATAATTAGAGTAAAAATAAGGGGACTGGAGAAATTATGGAGAAAGACACTGCTTTGTAAGGGGCATATTTTATCAGCTTGAACAGAGAGGAGGATGCATAGCATATTGTGAAAATAGAGATAAACAATGAAAAAGTGCTATGCAAATGAAAAGCATGAAGGGACGTTTAAGGCCAGGTGATACGGTAGCAATTGGTTTAATGTTATTTGCACTATTTTTAGGAGCAGGAAATTTAATTTTTCCACCAGTTTTAGGGCAACAAGCTGGAGAGAATGTTTGGGTTGCTACAATTGGATTCCTTGTAACGGGAGTCGGATTACCCCTATTAGCTGTAACAGCTGTCGCGTTTGTAGAGGGGGACTTGAAAGCGCTATCTTCTAGAGTTCACCCTATATTTGCGTTTGTTTTCCCATTAATTAGTTATTTAGCGATTGGACCTTTTTTCGCGATTCCGCGTACGGGAGCCGTTTCATTTGAAATGGGTATGAAGCCATTTTTATCAGAGGCATTAGTTTCCGAATGGTACATGCTATTTCTTTTCACTATAATTTTCTTCGGAATAACTTGGTATTTATCTTTAAATCCATCAAAATTAGTGGATTGGTTCGGGAAATTTCTTACACCATTGTTAGTATTAATTGTTGCTGTAATTGTCGGAAAGGCAATTGTTGATCCGATTGGAGAACCAGTTGCACCGCTAGAAGCATACAAGGAAAATGCTTTCTTTGGTGGATTTATTCAAGGATATTTAACGATGGACGCAATTAGTGCGCTTGTATTTGGAATTGTAGTTGTACAAGTTATCCGCTCTAAAGGAATAAAAGAGAGTAATCAAATTGCAAAAATAACAGTAGTATCAGGTATTATCGCTGTACTTGGTTTAACGTTAATCTATTTATCACTTGCTTATCTTGGTTCAACAAGTACATCACTTGGGGTATCAGAGAATGGTGGACTTATTTTAACGAATGTTGTAAATGAGTTATATGGAACAAGTGGTAAAATTTTATTAGGACTTGTTATTGTACTTGCTTGTTTAACAACTTCTGTTGGATTAACATCAGCTTGTGCTGGCTTCTTTACAAACTTATTCCCAAAAATTTCGCATAAAACGATTGTAACAATGGTATGTGTATTTAGTTTAATTGTATCTAACCTAGGTTTAACACAATTAATCGCAGTTACTTTACCAGTGTTAATGATTATTTATCCAGTTGCAATCGTATTAATTGTACTTTCTTACTTCCATAAATGGATTGGGAAGCGTAATACCATTTATATTGGAGCTATTTTAGGTGCGTTGTTAATTAGTTTCTTTAACGGTTTAGAAAGTGCGAATATTAAAATTGACGCGATTTCTAACGTACTACAAATGTTACCATTATATAAAGAAGGAATAGGATGGTTAATCCCATCATGTATTGGCGGGATCCTCGGTTTCTTCTTCTATAAATCAAATGAATCAAGTGAATTACAAAAGAAAGGTGCTTAGGCGCCTTTCTTTTTTTAAAGGGGATTTTTTTGTTTTGTCTAAGTAATAAATGAAAGGAGTGATAAAATGGCTAATTTTGAAGATTTTTTAACTTTGGATTTACGGATTGGGACTGTAACACATGCAGAGGAATTTAAAGAAGCGAGAGTTCCAGCGATTAAACTAGAAATTGATTTTGGAGAGCTTGGAATGAAACAGTCAAGTGCTCAAATTACGAAGAGATATAACCCAGAAGATTTAATCGGTCAGCAAATCGTTGCTGTTGTAAATTTTCCGCCAAAGCGTGTAGCGGGATTTAAATCAGAAGTACTTGTTTTAGGAGGAGTACCTGAAGCGGGTGATGTCGTATTACTGCAGCCTAATATGGAATTACCAAATGGAACAAAAATTAGTTAATGTAAAGGCGGGGGAACATGGATATTGGACGCGAATACGTACAGTGTGCCATTTCGAATTTTGAAGCAACAAAGAAACAAGGGGAACGGGTGCTTTCACAATTATCATATGAACAGATTGAATGGTCTTCTCATGAAGTAACAAATAGCATAGCAATTATAATTAAGCATCTGCACGGTAATATGCGTTCTAGATGGACGGATTTTTTAACATCTGACGGTGAAAAAATAGATCGTAACCGAGATGCTGAATTTGAAGGTGGTTATTCTTCTAAGAAAGAGGTACTCGCAGCATGGAATGAAGGTTGGGAATATGTTTTTAAAACGATGAATGCACTAACGTCAGAACATTTATTGCAGACGGTATATATTCGCGGTGAAGCACATACTGTCATGCAAGCAATTGAAAGACAAATTTCTCATTATGCTTTGCATATTGGACAAATGATTTACATTGGTAAAATGTTAAAAGAAAATGAGTGGGAATGTTTAAGTATTCCTAGAGGAAAGTCTAACTTTCATTTAGAGAAAAAACGTTCAACATAATAATAGGAAAGAAACCGATATAAAATTGGAAGTAAGAAAACAAGCCAAATGATAGATGGCTCTACAGTCATAAGAATGCTACCAACAATCAGCCCATATATAATAAGAAAGAAATTAATAAGTGTATTCACAGGGATAAATCGTGAGATAAAAACTTGCTGTCGTTTAAAACAATCACTATGAAATACATAAAAGCGGAAGTACCATGTGGTAGTAATAAGATCTTTCTTTCGCGTAATTCTTTTTTTGCATGTATGACAGATGAACGGTGGTTGCATTTCATTGCGCTCCATTTTCTATATTTGTAATAATGTAGGACAAAAGTAGGTACAAAGTGTATATCCCTATATACGCTCCTGATATAAGAAAAAATGGATTTAGTAAAATCCCATGAATACTTGTCATAAAAACTAAGTCTTGCATAAAAACATCATATATATGAATAGAAATGATTGTACCGAGTACATAAAGTGCTAGATATGCTGAAATATGTAACACAACACGGATGGTAGGATGCTTAGCAAGCCAATAAAAAATAAATGATAGTACAACGGGGAGTGTTCCTATTAGTAGTTTCAATTCATTTCACCTCATTAACAATATAGCCTGAATTTAGACGGTCTATTCTCTAGAGCTTGTACATAACTTGAAATAGAGAGGTGATAGTATGAATCGAGGCTTTTTTTATGTGAAATTCACGAGTGTACGTAAGTTAGTATTATTGCTACAGTACTGGCGACTTTTTTTCTTATTAGTATGATGGTAACTTCTATGAAAGAGACAAAGTCAACGTATTTATATAATTGGTTAAATGAGTTATCAATGAATGGTTACATGTATGTTCTTGGGAAAGAGAATCATTATTTTACACAGGAATATAGAAATTTAAATCAAGATTTTTCAATATCTTCGTTTCTCTTTTCTATGGCTACGAATATTCGTTTTAACGATGTACGCAGTTTTGTCGGCAAAGAGCTACCTGGTTTCGGTAAGTACGATACAGAAATTGTTATTGCGGGTGAAGGAACAAATTATTCTAACTTGCCTATAGAGTCGAGCGTTCCACTTGAAGAAGTAGTAAAAGAACGGACTGGAGAAGGTGGACAGGCTCAAAAGCCGGATACGAATAAAGAGAAAAAGCAACCAGCTCAAACGACAGGAAAACGACAAGTTGCATTTATTTATCATTCGCATAGCTGGGAATCTTATTTGCCATTATTGAATTTAACAAATGATCCAAATCCGAATAAAGCCACAAGTTCCGTAACGAATATTTCAATAGTCGGCGACCGATTTCGTGAACAATTAGCAAATGAAGGAATCGGAGCAACTAACGACAAGACTGATGTTGGTCAAAAGTTGATTAGTAAAGGGTTAAATAGTAATAGTTCATATAAAATGTCACGGGAAATTGTACAAGAAGCAATGGCCGGCAATAAAGAATTACAATACTTCTTTGATTTACATCGTGATAGTGCTCGGAAAAATGTCACGACAAAAATAATCGGTGATAAATCATATGCGAAGCTTGCGTTTGTAGTAGGGAAAGGTAACAAAAACTATGAAAAAAACTTGCAATTAGCAACGGCTTTACATGAGACGATTAGTAAGAAATATCCAGGCGTTAGTCGTGGTGTCATTCAAAAAGGATTCCAAACAGGAAATGGTGTCTACAATCAAGATTTGTCAGGACAAGCGATATTAATTGAAGTTGGTGGCGTGGATAATACAGAGGAAGAACTAAATCGATCGATTGATGCGCTAGCTAAAGCGTTTGGTGAATATTTCTGGCAGGCAGAAAAAGTGAATGGATAAAGTGAAACAGAAATGAATGCGAGAGTCTGAAAAAACGTGAGTGTAATGTAAAGCTTGCGTTTTTTTGTAATTAATGATGCGTCACAGAATAGACATAATTTGTCGATGTTATAGTAAAATCGAAATTTGTCAAATTATACTGGGAGATTTACAAAGGGATTTTCGGGAAAGTAGAGAAAATCTTTTTACAAGGAAAGCTTTTTATTATGAAATTGGTAGGGTGATTGAAGTGATTAGGGAAATCAAAGTAGAAGATGCAGCATCATTTTTGCAATTAAGTAAGCAATTAGATGAAGAAACAAAATTTATGTTGTATGAACCAGGAGAAAGGAAATTCACAGCCGAGCAACAAGAGCAAATGATTCAGCGTTTTGTAGAAAATAAATATGCAACAATATTGGTAGCAGTTGAAGAAGAGAGAATAGTAGGGTTTATTTTAGTGAATGGAAATCATATTCAAAGAAAGAGACATGTAGCAAGTATTGTAATTGGGATTTTGCAAGAGTATAGCGGGCGAGGTATTGGGACTAGATTGTTTAAAGAGGTCGAGAAGTGGGCAAGATTACATGATGTATGGCGTTTAGAATTAACGGTAATGGCCCACAATACAAGAGCTCAGGCACTATATAAAAAAGCTGGATTTGAGAAAGAAGGTGTCAAAAGAGCTGCTCTTATTATCGATGGAGAGAACATCGATGAGTATGAAATGGCCAAATTATTAAAATAAGAGGTCGTTATATGAAAAAAAGATGGATACTACTTGGTATCGTAGCGGCGATACTCATTGTTGGAGTAGCGGGAATCAATTATAAAATGTATAAGGATAAGCAAGCGCGCGAGGTGAATGTAAATAACATATTTCCGAAAGCGAAAGAAACGATTGCGAATATGGATGGAGATATTGCGGTAATTAGTAATCCGAATTCAATGCTTGTGCTTGTGAATAAAAGTAGGCGTTTACCAGACGGGTATAGACCGCCAGATTTAGTTATTCCGAAAGTGCGCTATTCTAGTGAAGGTGATCAAGAAAAGAAAAAAATGAGGAAAGAGGCGGCCGGTGCGCTTGAGGAAATGTTTCAGCAAGCGGATAAGGAGCGTGTTTTCTTATTTGCAGTCTCTGGATTTAGATCTTTTGATCGGCAAAAAGCGTTAAATACAATGTATAAAAAACAAGATGGAGAAGCCAAAACGGCAATGTCGAGTGCAGTTCCTGGAACGAGTGAACATCAAACAGGACTAGCTATGGATATCACATCACAATCTGCTAAGTTTCAGTTAGAGACAGTTTTTGGTGAAACGAAAGAAGGGCAGTGGCTTTCTGAAAATGCCCATAAATTTGGTTTTGTCATCCGATATACAAAAGAGAAAGAATCGATTACGGGCTATCGATTTGAACCATGGCACGTGAGGTATGTGGGAAATCCACAAGCTACATATTTATATGAAAATCAACTAACACTTGAAGAAGTAGCGCAGTGAACAATTGAGGGGAGAGAGGGATTATGACGGTGTTATATAAGAAAAAAGTACACGCATATGTGACAAGAGAAAAAGAAGGAGTTATGCAACTGCTTGTTTTTAAACATCGTGATATACCTGAAGCTGGTATACAAGTGCCAGGGGGAACGGTTGACGAAGGGGAAACGCTAGAAGCAGCGATTTTACGTGAAGTACAAGAAGAGTCTGGGTTACGTCATTTATGCATAGAACGATTCCTAGCTGATTACATCATACATGTGAGAGAAAAAAAGGAATATGAAAAACGCCATTTCTTTCACGTAACATTACTAACAGATGTAAAAGATCGTTGGGAACATATTGTAAGTGCCGGTGAGGAAGATGAAGGGTTAGTATTTTGCTATGAATGGATTGATATTGCAAAATGCCCTGAATTAGCGGGGAAACAAGGTGAGTTTTTACATTTGTTAGATGAGGTATACGTGCAGTAATAATAGGGTCTGAGGCGAAGGTGAAATCGTTTCAGACTTTTTTTATTTTTCAGGAAATAAAAGGTTTTTACATCGGTAAGTTGAATTCTTATAGAGGGATTGTAGTTGTATATGTGAGGAGCGGAGAAAATGAAAAAGTAATAGAGATATGCTATCAATAAAGGTTTATAGAAGGAGAATGAAAATGGAGATTCAGTTCAATACACTACTACAAAAAGAATTAACAATTCATGATATACAAAGAGCGATGGAAGATGGAAAGTTAACTTCAAAAGAACTAGTTATGTATTACCTTCATAGAATCGCAAAGTATGATCAAGATGGACCGGAAATTAATTCTATTTTAGAAATCAATCCAGACGCCATCTTTATTGCTGAAGCGTTAGATTATGAAAGAAAGATTAAAGGTAAAAGAGGTCCATTACATGGTATACCTGTTTTACTTAAGGACAATATTGAAACGAATGACTCTATGCATACAAGTGCAGGTACGATTGCGTTAGAACAACATATAAGTAGTGAAGATGCATTTCTCGTTACGAAGCTGCGAGAAGCAGGAGCAGTGATAATAGGGAAAACAAATATGACAGAATTAGCAAATGCAATGTCATTTGAAATGTGGGCTGGATATAGTGCAAGAGGTGGGCAAACAATAAACCCTTACGGTACGGGTGAGGATGATATGTTTGTTGGTGGCTCAAGTACAGGATCTGCCATAGCAGTTGCTGCTAACTTTACAGTAATATCGGTTGGAACAGAAACGGATGGTTCTATTTTGAGTCCAGCTGTTCAAAACTCTGTAGTCGGTATTAAACCGACTGTTGGTTTAATTAGTCGTAGAGGTACTATTCCATTTACGTATTCGCAAGATACAGCAGGACCATTTGCTAGAACGGTAACAGATGCGGCTATTTTGTTAGGGAGTTTAACTGGGGTAGATGAGAAAGATGTAGCCACTTATAAAAGTGAAGGGATAGCAGAGCATGATTATACAAAATACCTTGATGTTAATGGTTTAAATGGAGCGAAAATTGGTGTATATAGCAATGCACCAAAAGAGTATTATGAAACTGGTGAGTATGATGAAAAATTGTTTAAGGAAACGATTGAAGTATTGCGTATTGAGGGAGCGACAGTAGTAGAGGATATTAATATTCCGTCTTTTCATAGAGAATGGAGCTGGGGTGTATCGCTTTATGAATTAAAGCATAGTTTAGATAACTATCTTTCGAAATTGCCTTCTACTATACCAGTGCATTCTATTTCAGAGTTAATGGAGTTTAATGAAAACATAGCAGAAAGAGCTCTGAGATATGGACAAACTAAGTTAGAAAGAAGAAAAGATTTTCCTAATACGTTAAGAAATCCACAATATTTAAATGCAAGATTAGAAAATATATATTTTTCACAAGAACAAGGCATTGATTTTGCACTGGAAAAATATAATCTTGATGCGATTCTGTTTCCTTCTTATATAGGCTCCACTATATGTGCGAAAGCAGGTTATCCGTCTATAGCAATACCTGCGGGATATATGGATAACGGGAGACCATTTGGAATTACGCTTGCAAGCACTGCTTTTCGTGAGGGGACTTTAATTAAACTCGCATACGCTTTTGAACAAGCGACAAAGCATCGGAAATCTCCTAACTTATCATAAATAAAATAAATAGGGCAGGAAATCCTGTCCTATTTATTTTGTTCATTAAAGTGACATGTTTTTTTGCTTTGTCTTATCATATTTTAATAAGTTAAATGATAAACAAGCAGAGCACAATATAAGGATTGAAGCGAGAATATAGATCGTACGAACACCGAACAAATCGGTAATAATGCCAACACTCAGCATAGAAAGGCCAGAAGCTGTTGAGAGAAGAGCGCCGTGAGCTGTATACATCTTTGATAATAAAGATGGAGCGACGCTGGATTGTAAAACAGTTGTTTGAGAAATATCTCTAATTTGGTAACATGGGCCCATTAGAATGCATAGGAACAGCGCAATAAATCCGCTACTTGTTATACCATATAAAAATGTAAGAATACTAAACAGAAGAGAGCCTATCGCCATAGAGCGTATTAAATTGTTTTGAATGTATGTACTCATTTTCCACGCTAATAGACCGCCAATTAACGTCCCAACATAATAACTTGTATTAATAAATCCCCACCATTCTTCTCCTTTATGAAGGACAGTTGTTACATAAGCCATCGTAATAGCACCGATCCATATCGTCCCTGCAAAAGTTTCAATTAAGTCCATACATGTAACAGTACGGAGGGAAGGGTTTTGAAATAAGAGCTTCCAACCTTCCAATAAAGTATCACCTTTTGAAGAAGAAGGCTCTATTACTCGTTCAGTATGTATGGATCGTAATGAAAAGTGTAGTGCAACACATCCGAAAATCATCAATATGTTATTCATCATAAGTGTAGTAGTAGCGCCGACGAGAAGAACAATAATACTTGTAAATGAATAAGCAGCGGCTTGTGCAATTTGTGTGGAAAAGGAAAAAATACTATTTACTTTTACTAATTTTTCTTTCGGTGTAAGGCGCGGAAGAATACCGTATAGTAATGGAGCGCTCCAGCCACTACATAATGAAATGAAAAAAATGAAAATGAATAGTACTACAATGTTTGTGGAAAGGACCGGGAATAATATCATGAATAAAAATAATAGAGCAGTTTTTATCCATTGTAGTGTAAACAGTAATGAATAAGATGGAAAACGATTCATTATAAGTGGTGCAGATGTATTTGCTATAAGATTAGTTATGACTTGTAATAATGGAAAAAGAGCAGTTAATGTAGCTGATTTCGTTGTGATATACATATGAGTTGTAATAATCATTACGTATACGATGTCAGCGAGAGTAATGCATATTTTCGATCCTAAATAGTAAGTCAATGAACGTTTTTGCAATAAGTACACACCCTTTCTGGGGAAAATATGACAGTAGTTATAATCATTATAATTTGAAAAATAAATTTTGAAAGAATTAAATTTTTTGTCACTTTTTGAAAGGGATTTTCATGTATAATGAAGAATATATTAATATAGTATTTTAATAATACTCATTGTAACAGTGAAAATGTACAATAGCTTGTAGTAAGCGCCCACGTATGAGAAAGGGCGGATAAACCATTCTTTTCTTCATATACATATAGAAAATGAGAAAGAAAGTGAGGGTTGCAAATGGCTGCTTGGGTAATTTGGTTTATAATAGCTGGTATTTTATTTATTGCGGAAATGCTGTCGATTACATTTTACATGCTTTGGCTTGGAATTGGAGCTGTTGTCGGAGGTCTTATTGCTTTGTTTGCTCCTGAAGCACTACTATTACAAGTTGTTGCTGGTGCGATTGTAAGTTTAACGTTGACTTTCTTTACGAAAAGAATATCAAAAAACTTTCGAGAAGCAAAAGGTTTTACTGATACAGTAGATATGTTAGTCGGTAAAAAAGGGATTGTTATGCAAGCGATTACAAATGAAACGAACGGTATTGTGAAGGTGAATGGAGATACTTGGACAGCTGTTGCAGATGCTCCAATTGATACTGGAGAAAAAGTTGTTGTTATAAAGAGAAATAGTACTATATTACAAGTGAAAAAGGAGAGTGAATAAATATGGTAGCATTAACGTTAACGATTATTTTTGCACTAATTGTTGTTACATTTATCGCATTAACAATTAAAATTATTCCACAGCAAAAAGTTGGAGTCATTGAAAGATTTGGTAAGTTTCAGCGGGTTATGCAGCCGGGATTAAATTTATTAATTCCGATTGTGGATCGCGTTCGCGTATATCACGACTTGCGTATTCAACAAACGAATGTACCACCGCAGAAAGTAATTACGAAAGATAATGTACAAGTGGAAATTGATACAATTATTTTCTATCAAGTCGTTGAACCGGAACTTGCGACATATGGTATTTCGAACTATGAATACGGTGTACGTAACATTACTTCAGCAACGATGCGTCAAATCATTGGTAAAATGGAACTGGATGAAACGTTATCTGGTCGTGAAAAAATTTCAACAGAAATTCGCTTAGCACTTGATGAAGCTACAGAAAAATGGGGCGTTCGCATTGAACGTGTTGAAGTTGTCGATATTAATCCGCCGAAAGATGTGCAAGCATCAATGGAAAAACAAATGAAAGCAGAGCGTAATAAACGTGCGATCATATTAGAAGCTGAAGCTGCAAAACAAGATAAAGTCCTTCGTGCTGAAGGGGAAAAGCAAAGTAAAATCTTAATGGCTGAAGGGGATAAAGAAGCGCGTATTCGAGAAGCAGAAGGTATTAAAGAAGCAAAAGAATTAGAAGCGCAAGGGGAAGCAAGAGCGATTGAGGAAATTGCAAAAGCAGAACAAAATCGAATTGAATTACTTCGCGAGGCGAATTTAGATGAACGTATACTTGCTTACAAATCATTTGAATCATTAGCTGAAGTTGCGAAAGGGCCAGCAAATAAAGTCTTTATTCCATCTAATGCAATTGAAACACTTGGTACTCTCGGGGCAATTGGTGAAATCTTTAAAGAAAAACAAGCGAAGAAACTGCCTTTAAATAATACAGAAAAAGAACAATAAGAGTGAAAAAGAGAAATGGGATGCCGTTTCTCTTTTTATTTTTTATCATTTTTTAATTTATAAATTAAATGAGTAAGGGACGGGGGACCGTTCCTTACTCATTTACACTAAAAAATTTTTAAGATTTCATAATATGAAATAAAGGAGAATCTGTAAGAAATAGAATTGATATAATGATTGAAAATTCAGTCATCTGGTAAAATTTCTAAACTTTTTAGTATATTATTATTGGAAATTGGAGGGGAAAGAATGGCAATTAGAACAGGGGAACAGTATATTGAAGGGTTGCGAAAAAGAAATCCTGAAATTTGGATTGGAGGAAGAAAAGTAACGGATGTAGTAAATGAAGATGTTTTTCGTGAACCAATTATACAAATTGCGAACTTATATGATATGCAGCACAATCCAGAATATCAAGATAAGATTACTCATATATGCGAAGAGACAGGAGAAAGGGTATCAAATGCATTTTTAGTACCGAGAAATTATGAGGATTTAAAAGTACGCCGCGAATTATTTGAAGTGTGGGCAAAAGCCACTTATGGTTTAATGGGTAGAACACCTGATTTTTTAAATGTAACGGTTACTTCAATGGCAAGTAATTCGTGGTTTTTTGAGAAGTTTAATCCAGAATGGGGAGCGAATATAAAAAATTATTATAAACATATAAGGGATAATGATTTGTTTTTAACACACGCAATTATTAATCCGCAAAATGATCGGAGTAAGGCCTCCCATCAACAAGAAGATGAAACAATGCATTTAGGGGTAGTAAGTGAAACAGCGGAAGGAATGTATGTTAGTGGTGCTAAAATGTTAGCGACACTGGCGCCGATTACGGATGAGGTAATAATATATTCCTATCCAAGTTTTAAGCCAGGTGATGAACGTCATGCAATTTCTTTTGCAGTTCCAATTGACGCACCAGGTCTAAGAATTCTATGTCGTGAGCCAATGCAAGATGGAAAACGATCTTTATTTGATCATCCACTCGCATCAAGGTTTGAGGAAATGGATGCATTACTAGTATTTCATAATGTGTTTATCCCGTGGGATAAAGTATTTATTTATCAAAGTGTGGAAGCTGGGAATCAATTGTATCCTAAAACCGGAATTGGTCATCAACCAGCACATCAATCTGGGGTAAGAGGGTTAGTAAAACTATCTTTTGCAGCTGAAGTAGCTATGAAATTAGCAGATTCGATTGGAGTAGATGGTTTTTTTAATGTACAAAACCAGCTAGCAGAGCTTATGCAAGATGTTGAAACGATACGTGCTCTCCTGCAAGTAGCTGAATATGAGTATGAAACGAATTCATATGGAGAAGTTATTCCTGCGAGGTTACCGCTTGATACGATACGCAGTTTATTACCTAAGATGTATCCGCGGGCTATTGAGATTATTCAAACTATAGGTGCGGGTGGATTATTAATGTCACCGACAGGTGCTGATTTTATGAACCCCGAGATTCATGATGATATGCAAAAGTATTATATCGGGCGTGAAGGAGTATCCTCTGAGGAACGGGTTCGTTTGTTTAAATTAGCATGGGACTTATGTGGTGAGGCTTTTGGACAACGGTTATTACAATATGAGCGTTATTATTCTGGAGATCCGGTGCGTAAAATGGGAATGTTTTATAATGCGTACAAAAAACAACAAACTTTTTCACTTGTGAACAATGCGTTGCAATCGAGTTCATCTGAAGGGGCCTTAAGTTAAATAAAAATGTTTGCGCTTACATTTTTGTTTGGAAAAGGAAGGAGCAATAGATGATAGAAAGAATTTTACTGTTAGGATGTAATTCTTCTTATATTTTTAACAATATCTAGAACGTGAGAACTGTAACTGGAATAGGGGAGGTATATGATTTGATTGCTTCCATCGGTAAAATTTGCAAAATTCTAAATTGTTTCACAAGTGATGAGCCTGTGCTAGGTAATTCGGAAATAGCGGAAAAGCTAAATATGAATGCAAGTACGGTTCACCATCTTGTTCGTACGTTGTGTGCAGAAGGAATGCTCATACAAGATGAGCAAAGAAAATATAGATTAGGTTGGAAATTGTTAGAGTGGGGAAATCAAGTCATGTTTCAGCAAGAGATATATAGTGGAGCGATTCCGCTTGTTGAAGAGCTAGTAAGAAATTTTAGTGGTACTGTGCATATCGGTATGTTTGACCGTGGTGATGTTGTATTTATATTGAAAGTTTCATCGAAGGAGTCCGTTCAAATTTCAACACATGTTGGATCAAGAGAACCTGCATATTGTACAAGCACAGGGAAAGTGCTGCTTTCATTTCATTCATCACCCTTAGAATATACTTCAGAAAAAGGGCTTTTACGACGAGCACCCAATACCATTACATGTGTCAAACAATTCCAAACAGAGTTACAGAAAATTCGTAAGCAAGGTTATTCAATTAGTGATAACGAAAATGAGCATGGACTGTATGGAATTGCAGCTCCTATTCGATCTTATACTGGGAGAACTATTGCGGCACTTAATATTGTTGGACCTATATCGTATATGCAAGGAAGTAACCGTGAAATCATAATTCAAAGTGTGATGAATACGGCAAATTTGATTTCAAAGGAATTTGGTTATTTGGAAATTTAACTTTAGAAGAAAAGAGATGAGTATCATTTATATACATGAGCAGTGTATACCTGAATTAACGGAATCTATTGTTTCAATTGGAGCATTTGATGGTGTGCATAAAGGTCATCAAGCCGTAATTAAAAATGCGGTTGAGAAGGCAAAAGCATTAAAGATAACAAATGTTGTGTACACATTTGATCCACCACCACGCTCATATTTTCAAGGAGCGCAAGTATTAACGACTATTGATGAGAAAGTGAAACGTATTCAAAACCTTGGTGTTGAACATGTGATTGTAATTCGGTTTGATGAGTCTTATATAACAAAAAGTGCGAGTTGCTTTATTCAAGATATAAAAAGGTTAAGCCCTGTAGAAATTTTTATTGGTCAAGATTTTAGGTTTGGAAAAAATCGTGAGGGAAATATTGAGCTACTAAGAGAACAATTCAACCTTTCTATAGTGAAAGATGTTTGCTGTGATGAAGGTGAGCGAATATCTTCAACGAGAATTAGAGATTATATCTATCATGGGGATTTGCAAAAGTCTAGTTCTTTACTCGGTTGGTCTTTTAAAACGATATAAATAAAAAGGAATTATAAGGAGGAAATAGTATGTCTAAAACATTGCAATCTTTTAATTTACTAAAATGGATTGATGAGAATAAGGAGTTATTGAAGCCACCAGTAAATAACAAAGTTATTTGGCAAGATTCAGAGTTTATCGCCATGATATTAGGTGGTCCAAATAGAAGACGTGATTTCCATGTAGATCCTTCAGATGAATTTTTCTATCAAATTAAAGGTGAATGTTATGTGGAATGTATTACAGAAGAAGGGAAGCGGGAAGTCGTCACAGTAAAAGAAGGGGATGTATTTATGCTCCCAGCTATGGTACCGCATTCACCACATCGCGTTGCTAACACATATGGGCTTGTAATTGAAAGAAAACGTAGCCAAGGAGAACTTGAGGATTTCGTTTGGTTCTGTGATGAGTGTAATCATGAAATGCATCGTGTACGCGTCCAATTAAGTGATATTGAAAAACAAGTAAAAGAAGCAATTCATAGTTTTAATTCAAATAAAGAAATTCGAGCGTGTAAAAACTGCGGTCATATTATGCCAGAGGAAGTGGAGGAATGGAAGTGCGAATAGATTTTCATACACATATTATTCCTGAAACTTTTCCAGATTTTGAAGAGAAGTTTGGTGGCGGTCGTTGGCCGATATTAAATCGGACTTGTACATGTGGTGCAAGTATTATGGTTGGAGGTAAAAATTTTCGAGACGTGACAGACCAAGTATGGTGTCCTAAGAAAAGAATTGAAGATATGGATCGTGAAGGTGTTGATATTCAAGTTCTATCACCAATCCCCGTTACATTTTCGTATTGGGCAAAACCAGAGGAAGCCGAAAGTATGGCACGTATTCAAAATGATTTTATTGCAGAAACAGTTTTAGCATATCCAGATCGTTTTGTAGGGTTAGGAACGGTTCCGATGCAAGATGGAGAAACTGCGATTCGTGAAATGGAGCGTTGTATAACGGAATTAAATTTACATGGTATTGAAATTGGTACAAACGTAAATGGAAAAAATTTAGATGACCCATCGTTTATTGAATTTTTTCGAATGGCTGAAAAATGGCAAGTTCCGATTTTTATTCATCCATGGGAAACATTAGGGCGTGATAGAATGCCACATCATAATTTTATGTATACAGTTGGGATGCCGAGTGAAACGGCACTTGCGGCAGCTACATTAGTATGGAGTGGAATAATGGAGAAGTTTCCACTGCTAAAGGTTTGTTTTGCGCATGGCGGCGGCTCTTTCCCATATATTTTGCCAAGGTTAGATCAAGGCTGGAAAGTATGGCCGCATTTACGATTGACTACGCATCCTCCTAGTTATTATGCAAAGAAATTTTATTTTGATTCTTTAAATTATGATCCTATTAATTTGAAATATATGATTGAAAGGTTTGGGCATGAAAAGATTTTCATGGGTTCAGATTATCCATTTTTATTGCGAGAAGTTGATCCGGGTAAAGTGATTGATGAAACAGCCAGTTTATCAGAGGAACAAAAAGCAGCGATGCTTGGGGGAAATGCTGCGGAATTTTTAAATATTGATATAAAAAAACGAGGTGTAGCATATGCAGAGAGTACAAACACCTGAGGATAAACTAAGTGAGTTGGGAATTACACTACCAGCTATTCGCCCGGCAGTTGGAAATTATGTTAGTTGTGTAAGAGTAGGTAACTTATTATTTACTGCTGGACAAGGTGTAGATGAGTATCACGGGAAATTAGGAAAAGATATTTCAATTGATGAAGGGTATAAAGCGGCAAGGCAATCGATGTTGAATTTGTTAAGTGTTGTGAGAAATGAACTAGGTGATTTAAATAAGGTAAAACGAATTGTAAAAATACTTGGTTTTGTAAATAGTACGGAAGACTTTATTAATCAGCCAAAAGTAATGAACGGTGCATCGGATGTATTAGTAGATATATTTGGAGAAAAGGGGAAACATGCTCGCTCAGCAGTCGGTATGGCTCAGTTACCTAATAATACAACAATTGAAATTGAGATGGTTTTAGAAATTGAGGAGTAGGAGGTAAAGAAGGTGAACAAAGAATTATTAGCGGACAAACTGAAAGTGAAAGATGCGAAATTGTTTATTGATGGACAGTATGTGGATTCTGTATGTGGTGAAACGTTTGATACGTTCAATCCAGCAACGAATAGAAAGCTTGCATCTATTGCAAAGGCAAATGAAGAGGACACCAAAAGAGCAATTGATGTGGCAGAACGTACATTTAAAAGCGGTATTTGGAGTAAAATGCCTGTGGAAGAGCGATCAAATATTTTATGCAAAATGTCGGATTTGATTATGGAAAGAGTGGATGAGCTAGCTTATATAGAAACTCTGGATGTGGGAAAGCCAATTAAAGAAAGTAAAGGATTCGATATACCACGTTCGGCTCATAATTTTCGCTTCTTTGCTGAAATGGCTAAATATATGGTGCACGAGCACTATGACAAACATAATTTTATGTCATATGCAAAGTATGCTCCTGCGGGAGTGACAAGTTTAATCATTCCTTGGAATTTGCCATTTATGCAAATGACATGGAAAGCATCAGCGGCACTTGCTTCTGGTAATACTGTAGTTGTCAAACCGGCCTCTTATACTCCATTAAGTGCAGTTATGCTTGGTGAAATTGCAAATGATGCAGGACTACCACCAGGTGTACTTAATATTATTACAGGTCCGGGAAATACTGTTGGGACAAAAATGACAACACATCCAGCTGTTAGAAGAATTTCATTTGTTGGAGAAAGTAATACAGGCAAGACAATTATGCGTAATGCATCAGAGAACTTAATACCTGTTTCATTAGAACTAGGAGGTAAATCAGCGAATATCGTATTTGAAGATGCGGATTTAGATGAAGCAGTACAAGGCTCAATTGAAGCTATTTATCGGAATCAAGGAGAAATTTGTTTAGCTGGTTCAAGATTACTAGTGCAAGAAAGTGTATATGAACAGTTTTTAGAGAAATTTGTAGAGGCTGTAAAAAGAATAAAAGTTGGAGATCCTCTTTCTGAAGAGACAGATATGGGAGCGCTTGTATCAAAATCTCATTTAGAAACAGTTAATCGTTATGTAGAAATAGGAACTTCAGAAGGGGCAAAATTAGCCTATGGTGGAAAAAGAGTAGAGAGTCTAGTAGAAGGAAACTTTTATGAACCTACTATTCTATATGATGTTGATAACAGTATGCGTGTAGCGCAGGAAGAGATATTTGGTCCAGTTCTAGTTGTTATTCCATTTAAAACGGAGGAGGATGCAATTCGCATTGCGAATGATTCCATTTATGGACTAGCTGGAGTTGTTTGGACAAATAATCTTAGACGAGCACAACGAGTGGTTTCACAAATTGATTCAGGTTTACTATGGATTAATTGCTGGTATGTCCGAGATTTACGTACGCCATTTGGCGGTTCGAAGGCAAGTGGAATTGGTAGAGAAGGTGGACGTCATAGTTTCGAATTTTATACGGAAGCTAAAACGGTAACGATGAAATTATAAGGATAATATTTTAACTTAATTACAAAGAGCCCTCATTTAATGTTTATGAAAATAAGTCGATGGGTGGGGGCTAGTTACAATGTAGTGGATTGGACATATATATAAATTTTTAAAAATGAGGTGAGAGCAATTGTTAATTAAAGAATTAGCTGATGAGCTATTACAGGCTGAAGATTCACGTGTAGGAATACCTCCTTTTACTGAGAGATATGCTAATTTATCTATTGAGGATGCATATAATATTCAACTTGAAGTAGTAGAAAGAAAGTTGGAGAAAGGGCGTTATGTAATCGGAAAGAAAGTTGGACTTACGAGTGTTGCGATGCAGCAGACGCTTGGGGTAAATGAACCAGATTATGGACATTTGTTAGATGACATGAAAATAGAAAATGGAAGTACAATCTCAATAAGTTCTTTTGTAGCTCCGAAAATAGAAGCAGAAATAGGATTTGTTTTAGAGAAAGATTTAAAAGGGCCTAATATTACATATATTGATGTACTGATGGCAACGAAGTATGTTGTACCTACACTTGAAATAATTGATAGTCGTATTTCCGATTGGAAAATAAAATTGGTCGATACAGTAGCGGATAATGGCTCGTCAGCAAAAGTTGTAATTGGGAACAGATTTTCTAGCATCGATAAAGTAGATTTACGTACAACTGGAATGACACTTTATAAAAATAATAGTTTAATTGCCACGGGGGCTGGTGCTGCTGCATTAGGGCATCCTGCACAAGCTATTGCTTGGTTAGCTAATAAAATACATGAATTTAATATTGAATTAAAAGCAGGAGAGTTAATTTTACCAGGGGCGTTATCTGGTGCAGTCTCAGTGAATAGTAAAGATAGCATTCAAGCTGACTTCGGTTCACTAGGATCGGTTTCAGTTACATTCATATAGGTTAAAATGTTATGAAAAGGTGGGATAGATGTGCAGAAAGTAAAGGCGGCCATAATTGGATCAGGTAATATTGGTACGGATTTAATGTATAAATTAAGAAAAAGTGAAGTCATAGACCTCAATGCCATGATTGGAATAGATGTAGAATCGGATGGTTTAAAGAGGGCGAAAGAAGCCGGATACGAGGTTTTTGATAATGGAATACAGACGATTATTGATAATCCCAGTTTAGCTGATATTGTATTTGATGCAACTTCAGCTAAAGCACATAGGTATCATGCGAAAACGTTAGAAGAGCTTGAAAAAATAGTAATTGACTTAACACCGGCTGCATATGGGCCATTTGTTTGTCCTGCTATTCGAAATAATAATTTTTTAGATAAGAAAAACGTTAATATGATTACGTGCGGGGGACAAGCAACAATCCCGATTGTTCATGCTATTAATGAGGTGGCGAATGTTACATATGCAGAAATCGTTGCTACAATTTCCAGTTTAAGTGCAGGTCCAGGTACAAGAGCAAATATTGATGAATTTACAATTACGACAAAGCGTGGAATTGAAGAAGTTGGTGGGGCTGATAAGGGGAAGGCGATAATTATATTAAACCCTGCAGAGCCACCTATATTAATGAGAGATACGATTTATTGTGAAGCTAAGGATATGGATGAGGTTTCTATCTATGAAGCAATTCATAAAATGGTAGAACGGGTTAGGACGTATGTTCCTGCTTACTCTTTGAAACAAGAACCAATGTTTGATGGGAATCGTGTAACTGTATTTTTAGAAGTTGAAGGAGCTGGAGATTATTTTCCTCCTTATGCCGGTAATTTAGATATTATGACAGCTGCAGCATTAAAAGTAGGTGAAGAATTTGCAAAGCAAATCATTTCAGAGAAGAAAAGAGGTGTAATGAATGAGGCGAAATAGTGAAAGACCAGTGAGAATAACGGAAGTTTGTTTACGTGATGGAAGTCATGTAATGAAACATCAATTTACAGAAGAGCAAGTTCGATCTGTAACAAGGGCATTAGATGAGGCAGGTATGCATTATATCGAAGTGAGCCATGGAGATGGTTTAGGTGGCTCTACTTTACAATATGGGAAGTCATTAGTTAATGAAATGAAGCTCATTGAAGCTGCGGTAGATGGGTGTAAGCAAGCTCAAATAGCTGTCTTGTTAATTCCTGGTATTGGAACGATTCATGAATTAAAGCAAGCTGCAAATATTGGTGCGAAACTAGTTCGTGTAGCAACACATGTAACAGAAGCGGATGTTTCCGCTCAGCATATTCAATTTGCGCGTGAGTTAGGTATGGAAGTGTGCGGTTTTTTAATGATGGCACATTCTGCATCGGTTGAAAAGTTAGTAGAACAAGCAAAGCTTATGGAAAGTTATGGTGCAGAAGCAGTTTATGTAACAGATTCTGCAGGAGCTTTATTGCCTCATGAAGTACGTGAACGTATCCGTGCTTTGCGTCAATCTTTAAATATTGAAATTGGTTTCCATGGTCATAATAATCTTTCGGTTGCAGTAGCAAATACAATTACTGCAATTGAAGAAGGAGCGACACGTATTGATGGAAGTGTACGATGTCTTGGCGCAGGAGCTGGAAATGCCCAAACAGAAGTATTGCTCGCTGTTTTGGATCGTATGGGATATAAGCTAGATATAGATTTATATAAGATGATGGATGTCGCAGAGGAGATAGTTGCCCCTTTATTACCAGTACCACAAGAAATTCAAAAAAGTAGTCTAGTAATGGGATATGCAGGGGTATACTCTAGTTTTTTATTACATGCTGAAAGGGCGGCACAACGCTTTAAGGTAGACACACGTGATATTTTAATAGAACTGGGGAAAAGAAAAGTAGTTGGAGGACAAGAGGATATGATTTTAGATGTAGCTGCAGAATTAGCAAAGATAAAAATGGAGGTGTAACATATGGCTTTAGTGAAAGGGGCAGATTTAGAAATTATTGACTATTTACTTCAAGCTGAAAAGGAAAGAAAAGAAGTAGTAAAAGTAACGGATAAGCATCCTGATTTAACAGTAGAGGATGCTTATAAACTGCAAAAACGTTTAATTGAACAAAAAATGAGCGAAGGTTCTAAAAGAGTTGGTGTGAAACTTGGATTAACGAGTAAGGCAAAACAACAAATGATGGGGATTGATGAAGCGATTTACGGATATTTGTTGCATGATATGCTTGCATTCGAATGGGAGCCATTGCAATATGAAACGTTGATTCATCCGAAAGTAGAGCCAGAGATTGCTTTTTTAATAGGTGAGGATTTACAAGGAACGAATGTGACAGCTGATGATGTATTAAAGGCAACAAAATATGTTGCGCCAGCTTTAGAGGTGATTGATAGTAGATATTTGAATTTTAAATTTACATTACCTGATGTAATAGCAGATAATTGTTCCTCTTCAAAATTTTTGTTAGGAAGCAAATGGATTGATGTTAAGAATATAGATTTAGCAAATGTAGGAATGGTTATGTCAAAGAACGGTAAGATTGCTACGACTGGGACAGGAGCAGCTGTGCTGGGACATCCAGCAGAGGCAATCGCTTGGGCGGTAAATAAACTTGATTTACAAAATGAAGGATTAAAAAAAGGTGATATTGTATTAAGTGGAGCATTATCTGAAGCGATTGCATTTAAATCTGGAGATTCTATCATTGCACAATTTGATGATTTGGGAAGTGTAGCGATGTTTTGTGAATAAATAGTAAAGCGAGAGATAAAAATGCCCATTATACAAATTCAAATAATAGAAGGTAGAAAGCAAGAGCAAATTCAAAATCTAATATTTGATGTTACAGAAGTAGTCGCGAAAAACTTGGATGTAGATGTTGGACGAGTCCGTGTTTTAGTGAATGAAATCCCAAGTTCGCATTGGGGAGTAGGAGGAAAGTCTAAAGAGTGTTTAAAAGAAATTTAGTTAGTAATAAAAGCAATTTTCATTCTCTTATGAATGGGGGTTGCTTTTGTTGTTTTGAAAATTTCTAATAATATGTTAAAATTTATTCTTGGTTTTAAGGAGAAAAGGGGAGTGAAGAAACATGCAAATACTACTAATACGCCACGGAGAATCAGAAGCTGATATTTTAAACGTACATGAAGGACGAGCTGACTTTGAATTAACAGAAAAGGGAAGAGAGCAGGTGCAAAGACTTGTACAGAAAGTGAAAGCAGATTTCCCGCCAGATTTCATTTGGGCAAGTACATTAAAACGGGCTCGCGAAACAGGTGAAATGTTAGCAGAGGGAATTGGGTGTCCAATTCAATTAGAAGAGGAATTAATGGAGTTCAATAATGGAGTGCAAGCAGGTCTTTCATTTGAAGAAGCAAAGAAATATCCCGAGCCACAGTTTCTTCATGATCGATTTGAAAATGGGGAGTCATTTATTGAGTTTCGAATGAGAATAGAAGGCATCTTTTCTAAAATCGTGACAGAGAATACGTATGACCGAATTGCAATTGTTGCACATGGTGGTGTAATAAATAGTCTATTACGTGCGTTTTTCAAAATGCCCATTTCAATGGATTATTATTTTAAAATGGGAGATACGGGAATAAGCTTAATTGAAATGGATGGCGAACAAAAAACAGTACATTTCATTAATGATACGAATCATTTGGACGGGATGTAAAGATCTATGTACAAAGTAGTATTTTTTGATGTTGACGGTACGCTTTTAAGCGAAATTGATAGAAGTATGCATGAGAGCACAAAAGAAGCAATACAAAGATTAATAGAAAAAGGGATTCACGTAGTTGTTACTACAGGGAGACCATATAGCTTATGTTCGCAATTTAAAGAGCTGGGCATACATACAATTATTTCTGCAAATGGTGCACATATTAAGTGTGAGGAAACGGTTCTACATAAATCAGTACTTTCAAGTGAAATCGTTCATGATATCTCAGAGTTTGCAGAATTACATGGTCACGGTATTTCTTATTTTACCGAGGATTTTGCAATGAACGGAATAGCTTCGGATAATGAGCGTGTAATGCAAGCGCTTAGCGAGACGTTGAATTTAGAGAAGTATCCAGAAAAAAGCAGGGATTTGTCAGAAGAAATCTATTGTTTATGTCTGTATGCAGATGAAATAGAAGCTCAAAAATTTCTTGAAAGATATCCAGCACTTACGTTTGAACGTTTTCACGGTTATGTTATGAATGTGTTGGAAGATAATAAAGTATCGAAGGTAACTGCAATTCAAAAGGTATTAGAGCACCTAAACATTTGCAAATCAGAAGCCATTGCTTTTGGTGACGGTAGCAATGATATTGAGATGTTAGAGTATGTAGGATTAGGTATTGCGATGGGGAATGGCGGAGAAGAGTTAAAAACAAGAGCTGATTTCGTTACAAAGAAGGCGAGTGAAGGTGGTATTTTATTTGCCTTAGAAAAGCATTATGTCGTCTAACGTACCTTTATTGAAATAAAGGTACGTTAGGATCTTTAATGTGCTCGCATAATAAAATATGTATTTGTCCACGATGATGATAAAAGTGTGCAACAATTTCAAGTAACCATTCAAACCGAGAATAAGAAACACCCCAATAGGCAGTCATAACTGCCGCTAATTCTTCATGGGAATAGGAAAGAAATGTTTTAGAGAGAAGGTTGTATCCTTCAAGCATTATTTGTTGCATGTACGCAATTGTTTCTGGTGTATGTTCTAAATAAAAGGTACGTAACTCTTTTTCCGTACTACCATTTAAAATGAGTAAATCAGCATGGCAAATAAGAGAAAGATGTGCACACATTTCAAATAATGATCGCTTCGAGTGAATTGGTTGTATTTTTAATTCGTCTTCTTTATATCGGTTAAGCATTTGAATAGAAGTATCAACAGCAACTTTAAGTTGATGCAATACAGATTGTACAAACATTGTAATTCTCCTCTTCTACGTATATAATAGTTTCTTGAGGGTATTATATCGTACTCAAAATTCCGAAAATTCTAGTAGTTTGACTAGCATATTGAAAAGTATTATATTGTAAAAGGTCATATGAAACGTGAAATAGAATGGAATGCAATTATTGAGTTAGGAGTTAGACCAATGAGTTTGAAATATGGAAGAGATACAATTGTTGAAGTTGACTTAAATGCAGTAAAACATAATGTAAAAGAATTTAAAAAACGAGTGAATGATGAAAATATTGCAATGATGGCTGCTGTAAAAGCGAATGGGTATGGTCATGGGGCAGTTGAAGTTGCAAAAGCTGCTATTGAAGCAGGAATAAATCAGCTTGCAGTTGCATTTGTAGATGAAGCGATAGAGTTAAGAGAAGCAGGAATTAACGTGCCGATTTTAATTTTAGGCTATACGTCAGTAGCATCTGCGGAAGAAGCAATTCAATATGATGTAATGATAACTGTTTATAGAAGTGAAGATTTACAAGGTATAAATGAAATCGCAAACCGTCTTCAAAAGAAAGCGCAAATTCAGGTGAAAATTGATACAGGAATGAGTCGCATTGGTTTACAAGAAGAAGAGGTTAAACCATTTTTAGAGGAATTAAAACGTATGGAGTATGTAGAGGTAGTAGGAATGTTTACACATTACTCTACGGCAGATGAAATCGATAAATCATATACGAATATGCAAACAAGTTTATTTGAAAAAGCTGTCAATACAGCAAAAGAATTAGGAATTCATATCCCATATATTCATAGTTCAAATAGTGCAGGATCAATGGAACTTAGCAATACATTTCAAAATATGGTTCGTGTCGGTATCGGAATTTATGGAATGTATCCTTCAAAAGAGGTAGATCATTCAGTTGTTTCTCTGCAGCCTGCGTTGTCGTTAAAATCAAAAGTAGCTCATATTAAGCATGCAAAGAAAAATCGCGGTGTAAGTTATGGGAATACGTATGTAACGACTGGTGAAGAATGGATTGCCACTATACCGATTGGTTATGCTGATGGCTATAACCGTCAGTTATCTAATAAAGGGCATGCATTAATAAATGGAGTTCGAGTACCTGTTATTGGTCGTGTTTGTATGGATCAGCTCATGTTAGACGTTTCAAAAGCAATGCCAGTACAAGTGGGAGACGAAGTAGTATTCTACGGTAAACAAGGCGAAGAAAACATTGCAGTAGAAGAAATAGCGGATATGTTAGGTACAATTAACTATGAAGTTACATGTATGTTAGACAGAAGAATTCCACGTGTATATAAAGAAAATAATGAAACGACTGCTATTGTAAATATACTAAGAAAAAACTGAATCGTTATGATTCAGTTTTTTTATTTTTGACAAATGAAAAATGTTCTATTTGTACCGTGTGATTGAATGTCCTTAAAACCTACGGATTCTAGCAAAGAAATTATTTCTTCATTGGAATAACAAGCTTCTTCAAAAGAAAAGTCACTTCTTGTCCAATTATTATCTATGTCATGTTGAAATAGTATAAAGTTCATGACTGCTTTTTTATTGTCATTATCATATGTAGAATCGATTGTACAAACATATTCCGTTTCTGAAATGTGAAAGGAAGCGCTCCAGTTTTCAAGAAAACCTTTTTCCATATTCATATCAAATACGAATGTACCTTCACTATGTAATATAGAATAAACATTACGAAAAACACTTTTTAATTCATCTAATTTTAAAATATGGTTTAAGCTATCGCCAGTAGAGATAACATATTGAAATTGCTCATTTATATTGAAATAGCGAGCATCATCGACGATAAAGGCTGCGTCTGGAGCGTTTTGACGTGCGTATTCAATCATTTGAGCAGAACCATCTATACCAGTTACTACAAAATGATTCTCAATTAATTTCTTAGTAAGGTGACCAGTCCCGCAGCAAAGATCTAAAATATGAGAATGTGGTGGTGCATATTGTAAAATGAGTTTTTCCAAAAGTAGATAGGAGTGTTCAGCATAATGCCCCCAATGTTTATTATAAATGGATGCGAAAATATCATAATCAGAATAAATTAGTTTTTTAGACACATGCATTCACCTCGAAATTCATTACATTATAATAATCATACTTCGTTTTCATTTCAAAACCACATTGTGTATACAATTTTAAAGCATGGTTATTTTTCGTTTCGACGTCTAATTTAATTGTTGAAACTCCTTTTGTAATAAGGGTATGTATCATGGACGTAAGAATATCTTTACCGTATCCTTTCCCTTGATAAGAAGGGTGAACGGCGAATCCTGATAGTGTAGTAGATTGGTCTTCTTTAGAAACTGTAATTGTTCCTATCACTTTTTTATCGATAAGAGCACTGTAAACTTGATGGGAAGATGAATCCATCATCTTTTGTAACCATGTAGTGGTGTTTTCTACTGAATCTCCAAACGCTTTACTAGAAATTTCAATCAGATCAAGCAGTGATTTTGAAGATGCAAGAGTAAGTTGTATAGCATTCTTCGTTCTTTTTTGCGCTCCATTTGCTTTGAACTCCATACTATATTCACTATATAAATAAGGTAGCTTCATATGTATTGCAAATGCTTTCCCAGAAGCAGACGCCCCATTCATAATAAGAAGAGCTTCGTCTGCCTCTCTTAATCGTATTTCTTTCATTGCGGTTTGTAAAAGAGTAGTACCTATATATTGTTTCCTATAGTTCGGATGAACAAAGCCTATTAACTCAAGTTTGGTAGGTCTTTCAAAGTCATACATACTTAATGCACCGACTAATTGAGTATCGTCATAGAGTAAAAAGTCATGTATCTCTTCTTTATTACGAGCAGTTAAAAAGTTTACATGTAAATCTGACGAGTAATCAATTTGATCGTGTTGCCCGCAAATATGAGCTAAATCTTTCATTTGTTGTATTTCACATTCTGTTAAAGAACACTTTTTCTGAATTTCCATTTCATAACCTCTCACCTTCGAATTTAAAAATAGGATGGATGACTTAGCCACTTTTCTAATTCCACACTGCCCTGAACAGATAATAAACGGTACAAATATCGATAAGGACGTCTACATTCTACAAGATTAGGAATAGGCATGATGGTTTCATAACCTTGTTTAAAAGCATGAGCTTCCTTTTTTGTAAATACATATTCTAAGCCGATAAAATCAAATTCTCGGGGAGCAACTGCATAAGCTTCTGTATCTACTAAACCTGTAATAGTTGTACCATCTGATAAAAACTGAGTAGGGTCCATATCAATTAAAACGAGCGTAGCTTCCTTTGGTACCGGTAAGGAAGAAAGTTGTTGTTCAAAAGTAGGAAATGCGTTACGGATGCTCGCATTATTGGAATAAAATCTATTTACAAGTTCTTTACTGACTTTTAATATGTGAGACTTACATTCTTCTAGTGGAACTTGGAAAGTACCTGATGGGTTTCCTATAAACTTTGCTTGAAACGAATGAATTTCTGCTAGTCCTTTTCCAAGGCTGAATAAAATTGAATCAGATTGTCCGATAAAGGATTGGAGCGTACTTCCTGTTAGTTTTTCGACACTAACATACTTCCGGCCATTTAAAACATGTTTTTGCAAAATAGTGGGGATGGGCAAGTTAGTATGCTTTTTCAATAATTCGTGTATATGCTCTAAATGATGTACGTTCCTTGGATCGGTTCCAAAAAGGTTTTTACATCCCCACCAAAAATCATTATTTGGTTCTTCAGTCATTTTTGAGGAACGAACAATAACTTCTTCAAATGCTGTTTTAACAAGAAACACATCGCTTGCATGTTCTTCATAACCTGGGTGTAAAGTTTGAATAGATAAAATAGGTGAAGCGAATAGTTGTTGTAGCATGAAATTGCTCCTTTTTCTGTAAATTCGATAAATTTATTATATAACAGAATATGTTGCAAGTGGATAATGATAGGGACAACATAGAATTTAAATAAATTTACGGTGAGAAATCAGTTTGGAAATTATATTTTTCTACTTTTGTATGAATTATCAAAATAATGTTTTGATGATAAATCTGTAAAAATACCCAAATATAAATCTCATATTTTTCAGTAAATGAAGAGTTAAGCACACTTTCAATAGGGGGATAACGTAGGTTATGAAAAATATTTCTCAATAATAAAATGAAGAGAAAAATGTGAAGAAATAGAATAGATTCCTTTATAATAGTTTTAAATTAATTAATATAATTAATTATTAATAATATTAGATAGGAGAGAATATGATGGCAAACGTACTCGTAATAAATTTCCCTGGAGAAGGTCATATAAATCCGACTTTAGCTATTGTAAGTGAGTTAATTCGGCGAGGGGAGACAGTTGTTTCGTATTGTATTGAAGATTTTAGAAAGAAGATTGAAGCAACAGGTGCACAATTCCGAGAGTTTGAGAATTTTCTCTCTCAAATTAATATTATGGAGCGAGTAAATGAAGGTGGGAGTCCTTTGACGATGCTGTCTCATATGATGGAAGCATCAGAACGTATTGTTACTCAAATTGTAGAAGAAACAAAAGGGGAAAAGTACGATTATTTGATATATGATAATCATTTTCCAGTAGGACGTATTATAGCCAATGTTTTACAATTACCTAGTGTTTCTTCTTGTACAACGTTTGCTTTTAATCAGTACATTACTTTTAACGATGAACATGAATCAAGAGAAGTAGATGAAATGAATCCATTGTATCAATCTTGTTTAGCGGGAATGGAAAAATGGAATAAGCAGTATGGAATGAAGTGTACTAGTATGTATGATATTATGAACCATCCTGGTGATATTACGATTGTGTATACTTCAAAAGAATATCAGCCGCGTTCAGATGTATTTGATGAATCATATAAGTTTGTCGGTCCATCAATTGCTACTCGAAAAGAAGTAGGTAGCTTTCCTATTGAACATTTAAAAGATGAAAAAGTGATTTTCATTTCTATGGGAACAGTTTTCAATGAACAACCTGAGCTATATGAAAAATGTTTTGAAGCTTTTAAAGATGTAGAAGCGACAGTCGTATTAGTTGTTGGTAAGAAGATAAATATAAGTCAATTTGAAAACATTCCGGATAACTTTAAGGTGTATAATTATGTGCCACAATTAGAAGTATTACAGCATGCTGATGTATTCGTGACACACGGTGGTATGAATAGTTCGAGTGAAGCACTGTATTACGGTGTCCCATTAGTTGTAATTCCGGTAACAGGAGATCAGCCTTTAGTTGCGAAACGAGTAAATGAAGTAGGGGCTGGAATAAGGCTAAATCGTAAAGAACTCACTTCTGAATTGTTACGAGAGTCTGTAAAGAAAGTGATGAATGATGTAACGTTTAAGGAAAATAGTCGTAAAGTTGGAGAGTCACTTCGAAAGGCTGGTGGATATAAAAGGGCAGTTGATGAAATATTTAAAATGAAAATGAATTCGTACTTGAAACTTAAATAAATGTTTGAGGCACACTTACTACAATGGGTAAGTGTGTTTCAATAAAAAATTACATAAAAATCACTATAAAGGTGAAACTTTTGTGTATATAAACTGATATCTTTGTATTAGTAGAGAAATTACGTTAAAATAATACTAAGAAAATATATAAGTTTTGGGGGTAATGAATGAAGAAAGTATTTGAATACGTATTATTAACAATTGGCTCAATTATTGTAGCAGGTTCATTAGAGCTTATTTTAGCGCCTAATGGATTAGTAGATGGCGGGGTAACAGCCATTGCTATTATGGCGAATAAAGTTGCAGGATTGCCGCTTTATGGAGTGTTCTTGGGGATTAATATCCCGATTTTATTATTTACTGCAAAAGTAATGGGAAAGAAGTTCTTTATCCGTACGTCCTATGCAAATGTTGTGACAACACTCGGATTGATTTATTTGAAACCATTTCCAGCAATTACAACTTCTGAATTGTTAATTGTTCTTTATGGAGGAGTTCTATTTGGTGTTGGTGTAGGAATTGTAGTAAAAATGGGCGGAGCAATTGATGGATCAGAAATGTTAGCTGTTTGGATGAATAAACATTTTAAAGTGCCGATTAGTACATTTTTACTTGCTGTAAATGCGGTTATTTTCATCTTTGTTGCCATTTTGTTTTCAATTGAACAAGCGATGTTCTCATTAGCAATTTTCTATATTGTTACGAAGATGATTGATTTCATATTAGATGGCATTAATCAAGGAAAGAGCGTTATGATTATTTCTGGTAAAAATAAAGAAATAGGCGATCTACTTATGAAAGAATTGCAATTATCCGTTACGTATCTACATGGAGAAGGTGGTTTTTTAGGAGAACATAAGAGAATCATTTATTGTATTACAAACCGTTTCATTTATCCGAAAATGAAAGATCTCGTTCTCTCTGTAGATCCAACTGCTATTATTGAAGCTTCCTATTCAACAGAAACAACTGGTGTCAAACGTCCGGGAAGGGCAATGAGATCAGAAAAATAGTGCATAAAAATAGCTCCACGTAAGTATAACTTGCGTGGAGCTATTTTTATTTAGGGAACCACGCTTTTTTCAGTAATTTGACAACAGTTTCAATACATTCCTCTCGAATACTGCCAAAACCGAGCAATACATATGACTCCTCCCTCACATTATAAACAAAATCATATGTGGAGAGAGGGTATAACTTAATACGTTCTTTTGCAGCTGCATGAATAAGTTCTTGTTCATTCATCCCGTTATGAACGTGAAGTACAATATGAAGCCCGGATTGTTCACCGAGTATATGCACGTTATTTCCCATTTCGCTTTTAATAGATTTAATTAAAGAAATATGTTTTCTTTTATATAACGTACGACTTCGGTTAATATGACGTTCCCAATCACCACTTTGAATAAAGGTAGCAAAGGTAAGTTGTTGCATTGTAGAGACAGTTTGTTTAAACATACCACCAAGTTCTTTATAGACTTTTAAAAGATGAGGTGGTAAAACGATATATCCCATTCGTAAAGAAGGTAAAAAAGATTTCGAGAAAGTTCCCATATAAATAACACGTTCATTTGAATCTAGCCCTTGTAAAGAAGGAATAGGTTTTCCTATATAGCGAAATTCCCCGTCGTAATCATCTTCAATAATATAACCATTACAATCATTCGCCCATTTTAATAACTCGAGTCTTCTAGATAATGGCATAATGATTCCGAGTGGAAATTGATGAGATGGAGTGACATATGCCACATTGGAACCGGATTCACATAAAGCGGAAATATGAATCCCTTTATCGTCTAAAGGGATCGGGTGAACAGGAAGGCCACAACTTTGAATCATAGCAGGTATACGGTGAAATCCAGGATTTTCGATTCCGTATTCTTTTTTTGAACCAAGTAGTTGAAGGAGTAGCCAAAGAAGAGGCTGCGTACCTGCTCCAATAATAATTTGATCAGGTGAAGAATGTACCCCGCGAGCATGATATAAATACTTTGAAATATGTTCTCGTAGAACGAGCTCACCTTGTGGATCTTCTTTAGCAAATAATTCATTTTCATACTGCAATAAAGTTTCGTGTAACGCTCTTTTCCAGTTTGTTATGGGAAAAGCTTTTTGATCAATAAGTCCTTGACTACAATCATAATCATATTGTTCTTTTTCTTTATTGTTAGTACTGCTTGACGCAATTTGTTGTTTCTTTTGAATGACATCAATATCTACTTCCGCAACAAAAATCCCGCGTTTCGGTTTGCTTTCTACGTAACCTTCAGCTAGTAATTGTTGATAAGCGGATTCAACTGTAATACGACTCACATTAAGTTGCATAGCTAAATTTCTGTGAGAAGGAAGACGTGTACCGGCACGTAGTGATCCATGAGAGATTTCTCGTTTCATATATTCGTAAATTTGTAAGTAAATAGGTGTTTTATTTTGTAACACTAATGGGATAGTCAGATCCATTTGTAGACGCTCCTTTTTATACTGGCCTTATAAAAAAGAATAGAACTGTCACTTAAGTTAAGGGCAGTTACTTTCTATAATGATGATATAACATTTAGAAAATTTTATAAATAGTAAGGGGAGAATCATAATGAATATTAAAGAAGTAGTAACAGAAGCTGATTTACATGAAGTATTTCCCGTATTACAGCAATTACGAACAAAACTTTCAAGAGAAGAAGCAAGTTCTTTATTTCAAAAAATGAAAGAAGAAAATTATAAACTATTTTCGCTGCGTAACGAAGAGAATGAAGTTGTTAGTCTAGCTGGTGTAGCAATTTGTACGAATTTTTATAATGAGAAACATGTTTATGTATATGACCTTGTAACCGCGGAAGCTCATAGATCAAAAGGGTATGGTAATGTTCTGCTGTCATATGTAGAAAAATGGGGGAAAGAAGAAGGGTGCAGTTCTATCGTACTTACATCTGCATTTCCAAGAATTGATGCACATCGTTTTTATGAAAGAGAGGGCTTTAATAAGGTAAGCTATTCTTTTTATAAAGAGTTATAATACTAAGTAGGTTCCGTGTGTAAAAATATATGGAACCTATTTTCTTTTTCAGATTTGAGCTAGGGACAGGTCTAGCGATATGATTTGTCGAATATTAGAAATTTAAAATGGAATCTTGAATTTAGAGAATGTTAGGGGCGTTTATACTTGGAAAAAATAAAGAAATTATCTATACCAAATGATGTAAGAGTCATCATTATTTCTGATATTCATGGAGAATTAGACCTTTTTAAGGAACTACTACATAAAGTTAATTTTCAAGATGAAGATTATTTAATTATTAATGGCGATCTTTGTGAGAAAGGAAGAAATAGTATTGGCGTCGTAAACTATGTGATGGATCTAGTAGTTAGTAAGCCAAATGTGTATGTAATAGAAGGGAATTGTGAAGTTGTAGTTGAAGCACTTGTAAATGAAAATCCTGCTTTAATAAATTATTTGTGTACGCGAAAAAATACAATTTTTAATGAATGGCTAGCGCAATTGAATATTAACGTTCATAAAGAAAGTGATATCCGTGAATTGAAAACAAAATTAATGAGCCATTTCTCAAAAGAAATAAAGTGGCTAACAGAATTACCAACAGCGATTGAAACGGAGGATTATATCTTTGTACATGCTGGCCTTGAAGATAGAGAAGATTGGAAAGAGACAGAACGAAAAAATGCGATAGCAATACCGGAGTTTTTCAATCAATCACATAAAGCAAATAAGTATGTAGTTGTCGGTCATTGGCCTGTTGTAAACTATTCAGAGAAGGCACCATCTAACAATCCTGTTATTGATAAGGGAAAAAAGATTATTGCAATTGACGGTGGAAATACGATTAAAGAGGCAGGACAATTAAATGCATTTATCATTCAGAGGACAAGTGCAAGTGATAAGTTTTCTTATACATATGTAGACTATTTTCCAGAATATGAAGTAATAGCAGATTTTCATGCCGATGCAACAATGCAGGGCGGGGTTACCTATCCACATTATTACATAGAGCCTATGGAGAAGAAGCAAGATTACACAATATGCAGGCAAAGGGAAACGAATACATTACTTTATGTGAAAGATGAATATATTAAGCAACTTGATTCAGGTGAATACACAGTGAAAACGGATATATCTTGTGCGCAAATAAGCGTAAAAAAAGGGGATATTGTTTCTCTCATTAATGGTAGCTGCTCAGGATATGATTTAATTAAAAAAGATGGAGTAGAAGGCTGGATAGAGAAAGGGATTTTAGTTGAGATAGAAAAGACGAAAAAGAAAATATTTAGCTGAAATAGGAGGGATGTAACCTCCTATTTTTTTTAAGAAGTAGATTGCTTGCTATCTTTAATAAGTAAATAAATCGTACTCGGTAAAATGACAAGCGTCATTCCTAAAATAATTGTTAGTATAGCATAACCTCTATAAGGAGTAGAAACGATAAATGGAAGCCCCGCTAGTAAAATACCTGCTATTATCATTGAAATACTACAAATATTTGAAGCTCTTTTTTCGAGGTGCTTATCATTCCATTCCAATGAAACAGTTGATTCAGTCGTATCAATTTTGGAACTGAAATAACCTATTAATATAAATAAAAGCCCTAATCCTAAAAATATAAAATGATCAAGAGGAAGTGAAAAGCCAAGAGCGATAAGGGCAATGACAATATCGACAAAAAATAAGAATAGTAAAATAGTATTGCCGATCCAAAGGAGAAATTTCTGATTACTCGCTGCTTTAGATAAAGCTAAAAATAAAAAGAATACGAAAGAACATATAATTATATTTACGATAACAAAAGTAGCTTTATCCATTGTTGATGTAGGCGTTCCATTGAAGTCCCATTTCGTAACAATATTTGATGGTAAGAAGAAATAGAGAATAATATTTGCCGTAACAATAGTGAGAAATAAAGTAATACTAAATCGATTATTCATTGAATCACCAGCTTTCTACATGAATAATTGGTATCTTATAACAAAATTATACAATATAATAAACGATATCTGTTTTGATTTTTCAGAAAAAACATTATAATTATATATGAAATAAAGAGGAGTGTAGGAGGAAATTATGAAAAGCGTAATCATAAAAGGGGATAGAGTAACAATTCGTACAATTGAAGAATCAGATATAAAAACATTATGGAATCTCGTGTTTAAAGAAGAAAATCCAGAATGGAAAAAATGGGATGCACCGTATTTTCCGTTTTCGATGCAAGAATACTCAGCCTATAAGGAAAAGATGCAAACTCGTTTAAAAGAAGAACCGCTATACAATTTAATTATAGAACATAACGGTCAAGTTATAGGGACGGTCGGATTTTATTGGGAGTATAAACCGACGCGTTGGTTGGAGATGGGAATTGTCATTTATAATCCGGCTTACTGGAATGGCGGTTACGGTACAGAAGCGTTAACGTTATATCGGGATTTACTATTTGAAAAGATGGAGATTGGTAGAGTAGGGCTCACGACTTGGTCTGGTAATGAACGTATGATGAAAGTAGCGGAGAAAATAGGAATGAGCTTAGAAGGTAGAATGCGAAAATGCCGTTATTATAACGGAACGTACTATGACTCTATTCGAATGGGAATGATTCGTGAAGAATGGGAAGCGCTATGTGTAACAAAGGGGTGAAGGGATATGTACGCTATTATTGCTACATTTGATCGTGTATTTACTAATAAAATTACAGAATTGCAAAATGAATTAACAAATATTATTGGCACAAATCAATTAGCCGGAGCAGAACCTCATATTATGTTAGCTGATTATAATGAGTTAAATGTTCATTTGTATAAGGAGAAATTAGGGGAGTTTGTAGCTATTCAAGAAAATATGGATCCAGTAACTTTTCCTTCTATTGGAACTTTTCCTACTAACGGAACGGTCTTTCTAGCACCGACTGTTACTGATGCATTGTTAAAATTTCATCATTCTTATCATGATTATTTTAACAATTTTCATGACAACCCAAATTCATATTACGTACCGGGAAAGTGGGTTCCGCATTGTACGATTGCAAATAGATTACATACAAATCAGTTTTTAAGCGTAATGGAATATATTTATGAAAAATTTGATCATGCAACAGCTTCAATTGAGAAATTAAAATTAATAAAGGTGAATTATGAAAATGGTTCTGCCATTTCTTCTCGTATATTAGCAGAATATAATTTAAAGAGAATGGAGACATCGAGATGACATATGTAATTAGAGAAATGAAGCAGGAAGATATTCATGCTGTACAATCAGTAGCGAAAATAGCTTGGCATGATACATACGAAGGCATTATTCCGAGAGAGATTCAAGACAGTTTTTTAGACGAGGCTTATTCTGATGAAAAAATGAAATATCGTCTTGAGAATACACATTTATTCGTTGCAGAAGAAGAGGGAGAAGTCATTGGCTTTGCAAATTTTTCACCTGTTAGACTGCAAAACGAAGCAGAATTAGGAGCAATTTATTTGTTACCAGATCAACAAGGGAAAGGGATAGGAAGTGCTTTATTACAAAAAGGGTTAACAGTATTAAAAGGAATTCGGAAACTATACATTCATGTAGAAGCAGCGAATGAAAAAGGAAAACGTTTTTATGAAGCGAAAGGTTTTGCACAATTAGAAGAATTTGAAGAAGATTTTGAAGGACATATGATGCAGACAGTAAGGATGGTTTTATACATATAAGGAGGACTAGAAGTGAAAATCTTTGATTTTAGTGAAAAAGTAGGAAAGCAAATTACAGCATTTCAATCTAATTTCATAATGTCGAAAATAGTAAACCATCAAGGGAATATACATATCGGTGCTATGCATTTAAAAGAGAATGGAATAATTGGATATCATGAAGCAGTTGTATCGCAACTGCTTCTTATTGTGGACGGAGAAGGATATGTATGCGGGGCAAATAAAGAAAAAGTGAAGGTGGAAGCGGGACAAGCTGTGTTTTGGGAAAAGGGGGAGCTTCATGAGACAAGTACAGAAAAGGGATTGATGGCAATTGTTATGGAAGCGGAGGATCTTGAACGAGCGATATTAATGCCTATTAAAGAGGAGAGTTGTAAAAAATGATAGAAAAGGCAAATCGGGAAGAAACGGACGAAATAATACAATATGCAGCTCAATCGCTTTTTGAAGGTACGAGGGGAAATTGTCGTTTAAATACAGAGAAAGCGATTGAAATTACAAGGCCGATTGTAGAAAAGGGAGCGTATTATTTAGTCGTTAAAGAAGAAAACGTTGTAATGGGTTGGATATTAATAGGGGAAAATACGGACTATTTTTCTCATGAAAAACTAGGGTTTATATACGAATTGTATGTTTTTCCAGAGTACCGCGGGAAAGAATTGTCAAGAAAGTTAATGGAGGCTGGTATTAAGGAATTACAAAAGAATTATTCAGAAATTCGTTTGAATGTATTTGCTGGAAATTTTGCAAAAGAGATGTACGAACAGTTTGGTTTTGTTGAAAGACAGGTCATTATGACTTTGAAGTGAGAATAATAGTTTGAACGGGAGAAGAGAAAGAATGAGAAAAGAAAATGAGTATGTTGCGTATTTACAAAGGTTGTATCCTGAATTGCAAATAAATTCTGTTTATATAAATGAAATAGGTCAAAATAATGATGTGTTAATTGTAAATGATAATATAGTATTCCGGTTTCAGAAATATGAAAAAGGTATTCAGAAACTTCGAATAGAAACACAGTTACTAGAGAAAATAAGACCCTTCATTACGCTTCAAATTCCCAATCCAAGTTATCAAGGGTTTCAAAATGAAGTACCAGGGAAAGTATTTGCAGGTTATGAGATGATTGAAGGAGACCCGTTTTGGGAAAATGTTTTTACAGAAATAAATGATGAAAAGCAATTACAGAAACTTGCGTACACATTGGCGAGATTTTTAAAAGAGTTGCATGAAATTCCGTTATCTACATTCGAAGGTATTATGCAATGTGATAGTACTGATATGTATTCAGAAATAAATAGTTTATATAGCCAATTAAAAGAACATGTTTATCCATTCATGAGAAATGTAGCGAGAAAAGAGGTCTCAACATCGTTTGAGTTATATTTAAATGAAAGTAGTCATTTTAACTTTACTCCTAGTCTTGTTCATGGGGACTTTGGCATGACAAACATTTTATATAGTGCAACAAAAAAGAATATTTCAGGGGTCATAGATTTTGGTGGGGCGAGCATTGGAGATCCAGCTTATGATTTTGCTGGCATATTAGCTAGTTATGGAGAAGAGTTTTTACAACTATTTGAAGCCTATTATCCTAATTTAGAAGCAGTAAAGGAGCGAATGTATTTTTATAAGAGTACATTTGCGCTTCAAGAAGCATTATTTGGCGTACTAAATAATGATAAGAAAGCTTTTGAAGCTGGAATAGCACAATATGTATAAAAGCCGATTTTAAATCGGCTTTTTATTATTATCGATACATCGTCCACATCCCAATGTCTTTAAACCCTAGTCGTTTATAAATTCGTCCAGCAGTTGGATTGTTATAAAACAGGCAAAGTGTTCGGCTTTCTTTCGTAAAGTCTTGAATCATTTTTTGTAATATGAGTGAAGCAAATCCATTTCCGCGGTAATTCGGGTGTGTACATACGCCAACAACCATTGCAGATAATGAATTTTCAGCGGAAGTAGAGGCGGATGCGATGATTGCACCGTCTTTTTCAATATAATATGTACGTCCTGTATTTGTTTCGAGAGCTTGCCTTAAAATTTTTTCTGATTCATGAGCAGTCGGGAATTCATCGATGCTACTTCTTAATTGCATAATTCGCTCGACATCATCTAGTGTGGCAAGTTTAATTGTTTCTTGGACAGGCGTATTAGGCAAGTTGTCGGCATCTATACATTCGCAAAAATACATTTCATTTTTGGAGCCTAATTGTAGACTGGAAGCAGTTTCAAATCTTTCTACAATAGTTGACTTACCAGAGAGTTTAAGCGGCTTATATGCGGAAAGAATTGTCTCATAATCAGTGGTAACAAGTTCTTCTTTACTATAGGGTATAAATGAATCGTGGAATCGGAGTAGAATTGATTTTAATGTTCCATTCTCTTTAAATACGCCCCATAATTCTTGAAAATCTGTGTCATAACCGAAAGCTTCAATATCTCCAATAATAAACAAGTTAAGGGCTGCTTCTTCTTTTAGGTAAGCGAATACTTGTTCATGATCTTTCTTTGTTAATTTTCGCATCATAACGAATCGACCTCTTTTTTTATTTTTCTAAATATTACAACTTAAGTTTTTTGAAATCAATATAAAATTTTATGTTTAGTTCACAAACTTTCGGAAAAACTAGGAAAGATATGACAAAGGAGGTTATGAACGGTGGATCATCCAATTCAAGGATTAATGAAAGCGGCAATGGAAAATTTAAAAGAAATGGTCGATGTAAATACGATTGTTGGAGAGCCTGTTCAAACGGCTGACGGTGGTGTAGTGTTAACGGTTTCTAAAGTAGCGTTCGGTTTTGGAGCAGGAGGTTCTGATTTCCAAACGAATGATGGACAAAGAGCGAACGGTAACCCTGCATTTGGTGGCGGTAGCGCGGGTGGTGTTTCTATTACACCAGTAGCATTTCTTGTGGTGAATAAAGATGGAGTAAATATTCTTCATTTGCAAAATGCGACACATTTAGCAGAGAAAATGATTGAATTAGCTCCACAAACAATTGATAAAATTCAATCGATGTTCCAAAAAGATGAAAAGAAAGAGGGAAATCATCATCCTCAAAACCCAGATGAAATCCTTTAAAAACGCCTGCTTACAAGCAGGTGTTTTTTCTTGTAATCACTATGTAATAAAACACATGAAATTGTAAATAGTTTTTGAAGTTTTTTCTATGTTTCTAAAATTTTTCATGTTAAAATATGCTATAGAATTGAAACATATAAAACGAAGGTGGCTAGGTGCTTTGTCTGGAGGATCTGACCAAGTAAAGAATATGATATATATTAATGGTAATCGTCGAGGTCATTGTTTTATTACATCAGGAATTACGTTTAAAGAGTTTGCAAGTAACATCCCTTCACCGCTTCATCAAGTGTTGCTTTTAAAGCATAATTTTGAATGGACAGATTTTCATTATCATACTTTATTTGAATATGTTGAGGAAGAAAATATACATAAGTTAATTCAAGCAGAGATTGATGAATTTGATGAATTTTGTTGGGTAGATTTTGATGATGCAAGCGATTTAGATGAACTAGAGCCAAAAGAAATTGCAGAGCTTTTATATTTGGCTCACAAAAAAGAACCACTTGCAAGAACGTTCTTTCCGTTATTGAAAAATAGATTTGTTTATTTTTCACATGATGACGGATGGTACAACAAAGTGTATTATCGTAGAATTGCTGATTTTGTAGGAATGTTAAGTAAAGTTATTCCTTATAAACTCGGTGCTTTCGGTAAGAAACGTTTTTCTTTCTTCCAAAAATCAAAAATTTTCCCAGCAATTTCAAAAGAAGTGATTATGGGGCTTATTCCATTAATGGAAGATGGTCTTTATATTGATCTGGCAGGGAAAATTGAGTCAAGAAGGGGTCTTGAAATTCCAGTTTATGTAGTCGGTTCGTATGAAAGTACGGATGAGGTACTAGATAATATCGATGAATTGAAAGAAGAAGCAACAGAGACTGGTTGGCTTATTTTTGATAAGAAAGAACAAGAGTGGCAATGGGTTGTGGACTAAGAAAACTTGGCGCATGCAGTCAAGTTTTCTTGTCTTTTGAAAGGAGTACAAATGAAGAAATATTATACAATTGTGGGTATTGTAAGTATTATTCTTGTGGCAATTTTACTTATCACTTGTCCGAAAGAATCAGATTTTAAATTGTATCTAGAAGATAAGTATGCATTGAAATGTGACGAGGGTAGTTTTGAATGCACACAAAATGTAGATGGTAAAAAAGAAAAACTAAAATTTGAAAGTACAGATGCACGAAATGGTGTATTCTTTATGACTGTAAAGCAAACATTTAAAACAGAAGCTGATGTTACAAAAGAATATAGCGGGGTAGGAATGTTTGGTACATTTCTTTTTGTTTCAGAGAAGACTTTCTAGTAATAGAAGGTCTTTTTTTTATGCTTATGTTCATATAGATGAAGTAAGACAAGCATAGGAGGGATATTGATGAAGAAGGAATGTATTGTTTGTGGCGGTGAGGAGTTTTTCTCTTCTACATTATACGCACGTACGAAACAAGATTGGGCATATGCGCCAAATATGTATCGATTTGAAAAGGTATTTATTGAGCATCGGGATGAAGAAAATTATCCAGTGTTTCAAGAAATTACAGCGAAGCATTGTTGTGGATGCGGTCATATTATGTTGTATCATGAATGAACACACCAAGTATAACTTGGTGTGTTTTTTTAAAACGCTGACAAAGCAAGCGGATAAAGTAAAGTAAATAAAACAGAAAAACTACCAAAACCAATTGCGGTATATCCAAGTGTTCTTGCTCCAAAATTGACAGCTAATAAGCCAACTAAAATCGCAAGAGAACCGAGTGTAACTGGATAAAATGCAATGGAGAAAAGCGAAAGAAATAAAGCGACATAGCCTATCATTGCACCGGTATTTGTACCTTCTATTTCATTTGAAATTTCTTTACGTTTATGTCTAATTGGAATGCCAGCTGGTGATATTTCAGCTGCATACTCTTCGTTTTTTTCACCACTTTTAAAATGATGATTTCTCTTTCTTCGCATGTACATCCCTCTCTTTCAATTGGGTGTACTTATATTATCTTTCATAAAGAGAAGAACATGAGTATGAGTTAAACCCAAGTAAAGCAAAAATTGGAGAATAAAGATTCCTTTATTAGCATGTACATTTCCTAATGAAGATAAAACAGGAATTTTGGAAAATGATGTAGAATGAAATGAGTGATAAAGCGTGAAGGTAGGGGAATGTATGACGAAATTTAATTGGCATGAATCAGCAGAGAAGAAATGGGATAGTAGTGCAGAGTTTTGGAATCAAAATAGTCAGGAGATGTGGGATAGTGGGAGTAGGAGTACGATTATTCCATTTTTTGAACAATATGTGAAGAAAGAAGCCAAGGTGCTTGACGTTGGTTGTGGAGATGGATACGGTACATATAAATTAAGTCGCGCGGGCTATAAAGCAGTTGGAGTAGATTTATCAGAAGTGATGATTCAAAAAGGTAAGGAGCGCGGAGAGGGACCGGATTTATCCTTTATAAAAGGAGATCTTTCTTCCTTACCGTTCGAAAATGAACAATTTGAAGCAATTATGGCAATTAATTCTTTAGAATGGACCGAGGAGCCATTACGAGCATTAAATGAGATAAAGCGTGTTCTAAAAAGGGATGGATATGCATGTATTGCAATTTTAGGACCGACAGCAAAGCCGCGCGAGAACAGTTATCCTCGTTTATACGGCAAAGACGTTGTTTGTAATACGATGATGCCCTGGGAATTTGAACAGTTAGCAAAAGAACAAGGTTTTAAAGTTGTAGATGGAATCGGTGTATATAAGCGCGGAGTAAATGAGAAGATGTTAGGTCAACTTCCTATAGAGTTACAACAATCGTTAACATTCTTATGGGTATTTATGTTAAAAAAGCATAAAGAAATGAAAGAATTTTTAGGAGGTAAATAAGTGCAGAAAATACAAAAAACTGATACAATATCATCAGAACCAATTAAAGGGGGACTAGGGTATATGACAACTACTACAACAGTTAAATCCGACATTGAAATCGCACAAGAAGCAAGTATGAAGAAGATTCAAGAAATTGCAGCTGAATTAAATATTTTAGAAGATGAATTAGAGCCATACGGTCATTATAAAGGTAAGTTATCTCTTGATATTTTTAAGCGCTTACAGAATGAGAAAGACGGTAAAGTTGTTTTAGTAACAGCGATTAACCCAACTCCAGCTGGAGAAGGTAAATCAACAGTAACAGTTGGTTTAGGTCAAGCTTTTAATAAAATTGGTAAGAAAACAGTAATTGCACTTCGCGAACCATCTCTTGGACCAACGATGGGGCTAAAAGGCGGAGCAGCAGGTGGTGGTTTTTCACAGGTTGTACCAATGGAAGACATTAACCTTCACTTTACTGGAGATATCCATGCGATCACAACTGCTAATAACGCGTTAGCGGCGTTTATTGATAATCATATCCAACAAGGAAATACACTTGGAATTGATACGCGTAAAATCGTTTGGAAACGTTGTGTTGACTTAAATGATCGTGCCCTTCGTAACGTAGTAATTGGTCTTGGTGGACCGGTTCAAGGTGTACCACGTGAAGACGGTTTTGATATTACAGTAGCATCTGAAATTATGGCCGTATTCTGCCTTGCAACAGATATTCAAGATTTAAAAGCACGTCTATCACGCATCGTAGTTGCTTATAATTTTGCAAATCAACCTGTAACGGTTAAAGATTTAGGGGTAGAAGGTGCGTTAACATTATTATTAAAAGATGCATTAAAGCCAAACTTAGTGCAAACGTTAGAAAATACACCAGCTATCATTCACGGCGGACCATTTGCGAATATCGCTCACGGTTGTAACAGTGTTATCGCTACTACAATGGCAGCAAAATTAGGTGATTATGTTATTACAGAAGCTGGATTTGGTGCAGATTTAGGTGCTGAGAAGTTTTTAGATATTAAAGCTCGTGCAGCTGGCATTAAACCAGAAGCAGTTGTTATTGTTGCGACGATTCGTGCGCTTAAAATGCATGGTGGCGTAGCAAAAGATCAATTAAAAGAAGAAAATGTAGATGCATTAGCAAAAGGTATGGAGAACTTACAGAAGCATGTTGAAACAATTCAAAGCTTCGGTGTGCCTTTCGTAATTGCAATTAATAAATTCATTACAGATACAGATGCAGAAGTTGCATACTTACAAGAATGGTGTAATGAGCGTGGCTATGCGGTATCCTTAACAGAAGTTTGGGAGAAAGGTGGCCAAGGCGGAGTTGACCTTGCTGAAAAAGTGTTAAAAGAAATTGAAAAAGGTGAAAACAACTACGCACCACTTTATGAATTAGAATTACCATTAGAAGAGAAAATTCGTACAATTGCTCAAAAAGTGTACGGCGCAAAAGATATTGAATTTGCTCCGAAAGCACGTAAGCAATTAGCTCAATATGAAGGCGAAGGTTGGAGTAACCTACCAATTTGTATGGCGAAAACACAATACTCTCTTTCTGACGATGCAACGAAATTAGGTCGTCCATCTGACTTTATCGTTACAATTCGTGAGCTAAAACCATCCATTGGTGCAGGCTTTATCGTTGCGTTAACAGGAACAATGTTAACAATGCCAGGCCTTCCAAAACAACCAGCAGCACTACAAATGGATGTAAATGAAGATGGAAAAGCAGTAGGTTTATTCTAAAAGGTTGTAATTCATCTCGTTTATCTGTAAACTATATATACATCAAGTGGCGCCTTTCCATCGAAAGGCGCCTGTTTTTTGGAGGAAATTATGTTTGATCCAACTGCTTTTGATAATTTAAAAGTAATCGTAGAAGGCGCTGTTTATGATTTTGATTTACATGGAGATATTCTTGTAACTGATCGAAAAGATATGATGGACCTTGCTTCATTAAGTCGTATATATCATATTTCATTTCAATTAACAGAACCATTCGAACCGTTAGTAGAAGCAACATTTTCACTATCTGTAGATGCAAAGAACTTGTCTGGTGAAATATTAGAAGTACCACAATTTACACCAGGTTGTGAAATGAAATTAGCATTTTCATTCTCGATAGAAAAACCAGAAGTAATGTGCGAAGAAATTGAAACTTTCATGCATTCTATATGGGGAAAAGAAAGAATGATTACGCAAAAACTTTCATACGAATATAATAAGCAAGCGATTTCATATCATAATAAGGTAGAGGTTCTATTTCAAAAAGCGATTACAGAAGACCATGTTGATGATTTAATAGCTGTTATTTCACACATGATAGAAACGGTGCGAACAATACAACATTTTCTTCAAAAATAGAGATAAAGGAGAAAAACAAATGATAAAAGATATGCAACCATTTTTACAACAAGCTTGGGAGAAGGCTGGTTTTAAAGAGTTAACTGAAATTCAAAAACAAGCGATTCCAACTATTTTAGAAGGACAAGACGTTATAGCTGAATCTCCAACTGGAACAGGAAAAACATTAGCGTACTTATTACCCCTTTTACATAAAATTAATCCTGAAGTAAAACAGCCACAAGTTGTTGTTTTAGCACCAACACGTGAACTTGTCATGCAAATTCATGAAGAGGTTCAAAAGTTTACAGCAGGAACTGAGATCTCAGGTGCATCTTTAATTGGTGGTGCAGATATTAAGCGCCAAGTTGAAAAATTAAAGAAACACCCAAGAGTGATTGTCGGTTCACCAGGACGTATTTTAGAATTAATTCGTATGAAAAAGCTAAAAATGCATGAAGTGAAAACAATTGTATTTGATGAGTTTGATCAAATTGTAAAACAAAAGATGATGGGCGCTGTACAAGATGTAATTAAATCTACGATGCGCGATCGTCAATTAGTATTCTTCTCGGCTACAATGACAAAAGCAGCAGAAGATGCGGCGCGTGATTTAGCAGTTGAACCACAATTAGTACGTGTAACACGTGCAGAATCAAAAAGCTTAGTTGAGCATACGTATATCATTTGTGAGCGACGCGAGAAAAATGATTACGTAAGAAGAATTATGCATATGGGCGATGTAAAAGCAGTTGCTTTCTTAAACGACCCATTCCGTTTAGATGAAATTACTGAGAAATTGAAATTCCGTAAAATGAAAGCAGCGGCTCTTCATGCAGAAGCAAGTAAACAAGAGCGTGAAGCGACAATGCGTGCTTTCCGCGGAGGAAAATTAGAAATTTTACTTGCTACTGATATTGCAGCACGCGGTATCGATATTGACGATTTAACACATGTAATTCACTTGGAATTACCAGACACAGTAGACCAATATATTCACCGCTCAGGACGTACTGGACGTATGGGTAAAGAAGGAACTGTTGTATCTCTTGTAACACCGCAAGAAGAGCGTAAATTACTACAATTTGCGAAAAAACTAGGTATCGTATTTACGAAGCAAGAAATGTTCAAAGGATCATTTGTAGAAACAAAACCGAAAGCACCAAAGAAAAAGAAACCAGCATTTACTGGGAAGAAAAAGCCTAGATAAATAATGTGGAAGGCGTAACTATTTGTAGTTACGTCTTTTTTATTTGTAATCAAGTGATAATGGGAATTGTATTAGTGTTTTTTATGTGCCTATCATATATATGCTTTTACTGGGAGTATCGAAAAAAAGGGTAGTTTATTTATTTCGTTTATACGAGGAAATAATATAAAAAAAGCCGAATATTAAACTGATACGAAATAATAAAAAGAAGGTACACATATGGATAGGAAATTAGGAATGTTTTTAAATACGAAACATATTGAAGTAAACGAAGGAATAAAGAAGGCGAGAGAATGGGGGTTAGAATATATTCAATTATATGCTATGAATTCGACTTTCAACTTAGCTAACATTTCAAAGGTACAATGGAACACATTAAAAGAAAACTTATCTTTTAATGAGATTCAAGTCCCGTCATTAGCAATTAGCTTCGGAGAAAATGGAATGATAGGAACTGAAGCTGGATGTGCAATAGAGAGTCTTAAATATATTACTGATAAAGGGTTAAGGTTAGGAGCTAACATAGTAACTGCCCATATTGGGAAAATCCCTGATGATGAAAATAGTGAGTACTATGATAAAATGATACGTGTTTGTAATGAAATAGGAGACTTAGCGTTCAGATTTGGAGGATTTTTCGCTATTGAGACAGGATCTGAAAAAGCGATAGTGTTAAAGCGATTTATAGAAAATATAAATTCAAAAGGATTAGCGGTTAACTTTGACCCAGCAAATTTAATTAGTGATGTAAATGAAAATCCGGTAGAAGGTTTATTGCTATTAAAAGATTATATAGTACAAACTCATATTAAAGATTGTACAAAAGTGAAAAGCGATAGTTCAAGTAAGTATATTGAAGTAGCAGTAGGAAATGGTGAAGTGGATTTCGATATATTCTTCAAGGTATTAGATGAAATTGGATTCAATGGATATAACATGATTGAAAGAAATGATTATTTTGATGAACTGGATGGGATGAGTCAGTCGATAAATTTTGCAAAGAAGTACATACCAACTCAAAAGGAATAACGATAGTATTTGTAGAAAGCTACATAGAATATAAAAACCATTAGGGGGAAATGCAATGATCCATAAAGTAGGACAAATTATGTTATATGTAAATAATCAAGATGAGGCAGTAAATTTTTGGACGGAAAAGGTAGGATTTCATGTAGTTGCAGAGGAAGATAATAAACAAGGAATGAGATGGATTGAAATCGCTCCAACTAACGGTGCTGAAACGAGCATTATATTACATAATAAAGAAGTTATCTCTAAGATGAGCCCAGAATTGAATCTTGGTACACCGTCTTTAATGTTCTTCTCAGAAAATCTTGATCAATTATATGCAGATTTAAAAAATAAAAATGTTACTGTTGGCGAAATGGTAACTATGCCTTCTGGTAAAGTATTTAACTTTGCTGATAGTGAAGGGAATTATTTTGCGGTTATGGAAAAGAACCGATAATAATATTGTTATGTGAAAATCCCCCTCAAACATATTGAGGGGGATTAAATCTTTGAAATGAATTTATCATGAGAGAGTTGTTTAATAAAAAATGTTCCTTTTTCAATAGCGGTTTCCATATAACCGACAATTTGATTAAACGTAAACACCTGTAAGTCTTCATGCAAATGTTGCTTTGGATACAACATATCTTCAAAAAGATATTTTCGAAATTCTAAAACATTTTCTTTAGAAACCTCTTCAATATCGACAATGTGAGCATCTTGATTGAGAAGCGAGAAGAGCTGTTGTTCTTTATCGTAATGATGAAGCAATTTTGCATTTAACAATTTAAAATCGTTATAGTACATAGGTGCGATCGTTTCATCATTTTCTATTCTATTTTTTAACCAAGGAAGAAAAAAGCCGCTTAGCCAATTATCATCAGCAATGAGGTGAGTGTAATAGCCTAAGAGAAAAGGGGAATCCATTTGAGCTTTATATTTTTGAAAAAAAGAATTAAAAGCTATCCTTCTCGTATAATTTTTCGTTGTGCCAGCGTAAAAGTGTGAAGTTCCTTTTTCTTCTGCTGAATGAACCGCATCAGGGGCTACACCTCCGAGTATGAAAGAAGTTCTATCTTGAATACATAGTTTTTCGGCAATACCGTTAGCGATAATAGCATGCATAATTCGTGATCCCATGAATGACACCTCGGTTTCAAGTATTCATTTCAGGAGGAGGACTGAACAGTTAGTATTACTTTCCCTGTACTTTTTCTACTTTCGACCCATTCATGTGCTTTCCCTGCATCTTGAAGTGGAAAAGATTTCGTAGCCTTGATTTGCAAACGTCCGTCACGCAAATAACGGAAAACTTCATTTGCAGTTTCTTGGAGTAGTTCAGGACGTTTTTTTCGTGTAGTTCCAAAGCTAAAACCGAGTATAGAGCGGCAACTTGCATGTAAATCTTTCGTTTGAAAATTGCCAATTTCACCACTAGCATTACCGAAATGAACGAGGCGGCCGTAATAAGCAAGACATTTTAAACTTCTTTCCGAAACAGTTCCAGAAATAGAATCTAAAATTACATCAACCCCTTCACCGTTTGTCAGCTCATTGACTTTCTCTACAAAATCTTCATTCTGATGACAAATTACATAATCAGCTCCAGCATATAAAGGAATTTCTTTTTTTGCTTCACTTCCGACAGTACCGATAACTTTTCCAGCCCCTAATAGTTTTGCAAGTTGAATAGCTGTAGTACCAATTCCACCAGCAGCCGCATGAATGAGTACTGATTCACCTTGTTGAAGCCTTGCTACATTTGCGAGTAAATTATAGCTTGTGAAAGATACGATAGGGCATGCTGCTGCAGTTTGAAAGTCGACTTCATCAGGTAAAACGAAAGTAAGATTTTCATTTGAAACAACGTATTCTGCGTAAGATCCATTTTGAGGAAAAGCAATGACACGTTGTCCAGGGTTTATATTTTTCACATGAGAGCCGACACGTTCTACTATACCAGCGACATCTATCCCTGGAATAAAAGGTAGTACTTTATTTCCTTTTTTGCCATAACGTGATTTAATATCAGCGAAATTTACACTTGTAGCAACAACGCGAATTAAAACTTGATTTTCTGAAATAACCGGCATATCCACATCTGTATATTTCATCACTTCAGGACCACCGAACGATGTTACAATGATAGCTTTCATTATTTATCCCCCTAAATTTGACTATATAAATCATTTTAAATCTTTATCAGGAATTGGAAAATTATATAATAGTTATGCAAGGTTATAAGTGAAGCTTATGAACGTATTGAATCATTATATTAATTCATATAAAAAACTTTTGAAAAAATCGAACGAAATATAGATTACTTGCCAATATAAAGTGTAAGACAAAGGAGGGGTGGTATATGAAGGATGAAACAGTGTATACAGATTTGATCCAATTAACTTTATCAGGAAATAAAGAAGCGTATAGTGAATTATATGATGTAACGATTCACGAAGTATATAAGACAGCACATTTTTTAATAGATGATAAAGCGGATGTAGATGATGTCGTTCAAGAAATATACATACAGCTATATGAATCGCTTCGTAAGTATGATAGCGAGAAGCCATTTCGTCCTTGGCTAATTGGACTTGTAATTAAACAAATTCACTCTTATAGAAGAAAGAGATGGATGCGACTACGAATTATAAAAAAAGCAGAAGAGCAAAGAAAACCGGTACAAAGTGATTTTTCTAACGATGTTGTAAGTAAAATATCAAATCGAAAACTAATCGAACTTATTCATAAATTACCGTATAAATTGAAACAAGTTATTATTTTAAGGTACTTGCACGACTACTCACAAGAAGAAGTAGCAGAAATATTACATATTCCAATTGGTACTGTGAAATCTAGAATTCATTCGGCTTTAAAGAAACTACGTCAAAAAGAGCAAGTAGAAGAAATCTTTTTAGGAGAGGTAGGGAATGTGAAATGAGTTTAGATTGTAGAGTTCGAGAATCTATACAAGAAGAAGCGAAGGGGATTGTTGCGCCGCCGGAGTTGAAAGAAAAAGTAATCGTTCAAATAAAAATGAAGCGTGGGGGAAGTAAGAAGAAACGCCTTATCGCAGGAGTACTTGCAGCGGCGTTTTTAATCCCAACAACTGGTTTTGCATATCAATCTATTATGGCAGATGGTATATACGGGTCTTTTGAAAACTTAAAAAAACATGCTGGAACGATGACATTAGAGGCGTACATGCGTTTTAGTGCAAAGTTATCAGAAGCGAAAGATGAAATGGGTACAAAAGAATATGAAGTGTTTACAAAAGAACTAAAGAAATTAACAAATGCAAAGCTTGCGTACGGAGATTCGAACGGCAATATTGATTATGATGCATTATCGCCAGCAAAAAGAGAAGAAATGAAAAAGGTAAGTATGGGCCTTCAACCATACTTTGATAAATTAAATGGTCATAAATCAAGTAGGGAAGTATTAACGCAAGAAGAGTTTGATCGCTATATGGAAGCTTTAATGACACATGAAATCGTACGAGTGAAGACAAAATCAACTGGTGCAATAAAAGTAGAAGAAATACCTGAGGCATATAAAGAAAGATTTATGAAAGCAGAGCAGATTATGGAGTATGTAGACGAAAAGGTGAGATAATTAAAAAAAGCTCAAAGCTTTCGCTTAGAGCCTTTTTATTGAAATAAAATAGAGTATTCAATTATATTTTTTCATATTTGCAGGATCCTTTTGTATAAAACAATCTAAAAGGGAATAACCAGCTATTAAACTAATTATCGTAACAAAAGTTGTATTGATAAGAATAATATTAGTTATATAAGGTAGGTATGCACCAACTGGTGAAAAGAGTAGAGCTGGAGAAAAGGAAATGAATAGTGTAGGCACAGTAATGGCGATAAATTTATCCGGTTGAAAGCGCCAGTTTTGTTTACTCGTTTCACGATTAGTAGATTGAAGGAATCGTAATAAAATGCCGACTATAAGAGGGAAGAGTGTAAAGTAGAATAATCTTGGATAAACGTTAAAGTTTACTTGTGCGTCTGTATCTAAATAAAATTGAATTTTCACTCCGATAAATAATAATAAGACGATAAATAATGTAAAGCAGAGGTATAGCATCACTTTTTGCATTATATTCCACCATCCTTTACTCAAAATATATTCAAAAAAAGAAGAGATATACAATAACTACTGTTGTATATCTCTTCTTTTACGGTTATTTAATAGTGGTGTTTGCTTTTTCTTGCTTCGTGAAATAATCTATAATGCCCATCGCACTAATTTCTATATCTAGATGTAAAATGTTATAAACGGAATGATCTGATGGAACGTTTAACTTTGTAAGGTGAGAAGAGACCTTATCTATTAATACAGTTTGCAAAGCTTTAGTAGCTTCATCGAAATCATTATATTTTTCAAAGACCTCTTTACCAGTATGAACGAAAATAGGTAACCAATGTTCTAGTTGCTTATATACTTCTGTAACATTGGATGATGCGCCGTAATGGCCGAAATAAATAGTATCTACATTCATACTTTGAATATGATTTTTAGAAGCAATCATCGCATCTGGTTGGAATTGTGAAGGGGACGTTGATGGTAAATACAGTTCTACACCAAGGTCTGCGAGTTCTCTATAATAAATTCCAATTGTATCGCCAGTAAAAATGCCGTTTGTTAATGAATCGTGAATGCTAATATGGTGCTTTGCATGTCCCGGTGTATCATAAAATGTAAGGATGCGGTCTTCTGCAATTTGTAACGTATCACCATGTTGTACAATATGAACACGTTCTTCTTCAATTGGAAGAATTGGATCAAAAAGTTTATCGAAATCTTCTTTGTACACAGCTTTTGCACCTAAAATGAGTTTTGTTGGGTCAATCATATGACGAGCACCGCGAGAATGCACATATAAAGTAGCATTTGGACATTTTTCCATCATTAAACCAGCAGCACCGGCGTGATCTAAATGAACATGTGTAACGATAATGTTTTTAACTTCGTTTAAATCAATATGTAATTGTTGTAAGCCGTCTAAAATATACGGAAGAGAAGGGGCTGCACAAGTTTCAATTAAAGTAATATCATCACCTAATAAAACGTACGTACCAGTTCGTTCATTATGTTGTAAATCAAAATCATCAATCAGATATAGGTGAGAAGATAATTGTTCTACTTTTTTCATCTTTACCACTCCTTATATACGGTATGTAACTATTATACGCTAAAAATACAAAAAGGCAGAAAACGAAAGTTTCGTCTTCTGCCTTTTTGTAATGTTCTTATTGTCTTTGTTGTTTATTAATAGACATAACGAATAGTCCAACAATGCCGCCAACTAATGGAAGCATAATCTCTCCCGCTAAATTAAAGTAGGAGCTTAAAAATAAACCATTTACATCGATTACCCAGCCAATCACATACAATAACATCATATATAGTACGAAATAAAACTCGCGATTTGAAATCGTTTCATGTTGTGCAGTTTTCATATTGAACACCATCCTTTTCTATAATAATAGAATATAAACTGTCACATTTTGTTCACAATTCAATTGTAAAACTTTCCATCATAAAAGTCTAGTAATTTGTGTCGAATTTTCGAACGGAAATAAAGCGCTTTCAATTGTAGAGAGAAATACGTAATAAGAGCTGTAAATTCACGAATGTAGTATAGTATAAACATGGAATGATAGTGAAGAGAGGGGTAAGGACAATGACAGTTTATGATTTTTCAGCTAAAACAATTACAGGTGAAGAAAAATCGTTAAAAGATTACGAAGGAAAAGCACTTCTTATTGTAAATGTAGCTAGTAAATGTGGGTTTACACCGCAATATAAAGGATTACAAGAAGTATATGATAAATATAAAGAACAAGGGCTAGAAATACTCGGTTTCCCTTGTAACCAATTCGGAGGGCAAGAACCAGGAACAGAAGCAGATATTACTAGTTTTTGTGAATTAAACTACGGTGTAAACTTCCCAATGTTTGCAAAAATTGATGTAAAAGGTGATAAGGCTCATCCTCTGTATACATACATGACAGAACAAGCACCAGGTTTACTCGGTATGAAAGCAGTAAAATGGAACTTTACAAAATTTCTAATTGGAAAAGACGGAAAAGTAGTAGGGCGTTTTGCACCGCAAACGAAGCCGGTGGATTTAGAGGTTGAGATTGAGAAGGTACTTGGCGAATAACTAGGAGTTTCACTTTATTAAAAAATGCCTCAAAGAACTATTTTGTTCTTTGAGGCATTTTATTTACATTCACATTGTCAATATTAAATCGCTGAATGGAAGTTATTTGATTTAGGTGGAGAAGCAGCTTTTTTCATAAGTACTTCCCATAACTGTACGGATTTTTTCCATTCTGCTGCGGCTTGTCCTTTTTGATATATAGCATTCTCATAACTGAAAGTAAGTTGTTGCATATCGGCCGAGTTGTAAAGTGTATCAACATGGAGAGCATATTCTCGGAATGTTTGACTCTCATCTCGTCGTATACCAATTCGCGCAAATTGTTTTAGGAGTGAATCGTAAGCTTTTGTATAAACGGCATCATCTTTTCGATATTTATAGAAATGAATGATAAAAAACGTAATCCATTTCATTCTAGTGATGAATAGAATGTATCCTATAATACTAATCGGTATCGTAGAGAGGAATACGTACCACCAAGAAAATCCATTTTTAGAATTTGGAATCTTTTTAGTAGAAGCATCTTCTGTATCTTCTATTAAACTTTTGAGCTTTGCTTCATTGTTTCGTTGTTGTATGGGTTCGTTATTAGAATTATATACTTCGTTATTTTGTAAAGTAGGAGCAGGAGTATTATTTGTGAAATTATAGGGATTCGTAAATCCTTTTGTCGGTTCGAATGGAATCCATCCATATCCAGGGAAATATACTTCGACCCAAGAGTGTGCGTTATCGTTCGCGACTTTATAAACATCCTCACCTTCCGCACCCACCAACGTATTATCAAGTGTTCCTTCTGTATAACCTTTTACCCAACGAGCTGGAATCCCGGCAGAACGAAGTAAAACAATCATAGACGTCGAAAAATTATTACAGTAGCCGCTTTTTGTATCGAAAAGAAATTGATCTACATAATCTTGGTGTTTGGTAGGGAATGAGACATTCGTTGTTTCATATACAAAAGAATGGTCAGTAAAGTAGTTTTCAATAGCTAATACTTTATCATATCGGTTGTTTTTATCATTTGTTAGATTAACAGCTAAGTCTCTTACTCGCTGCGGTAATGATTCGGGAAGTTGCGTGTACTTTGTCATGAAATAAGGATTTGTTTCTTGACCTTCATTCGTTTTTACAGCTTTCAAGTTTTCTATGGAAAACTCCGGGACCTCATATGTTACTTTATATGAATGTAAAGTAGTGGAAGAGTCTGCGTCCATCGTATAGATTTTTTCTGAAAATGGGTCAACGCTGTATGATACATCGGAAGAAGCCTCAACTGATACTAAACCTGCTGGATAGGTAAGGTGCGGATAACTTTTTTGCATGGTGATTGTTGCCGAAGTTGTCTCTGTTTTTGTATTTTGTTCGTACCAACTCACGACGTCGTTTTTATTTTTAAAAGTAACCTTCTTTTGATTTTCAGAAACTTCCCAACCTTTTCCGGTATAAAAATCTTTCGTTTCTACTCTCCAATATTGTTTGTTTTGCGTTTGTGCTGTGAAAACAATTGTAGGATCTGCCGTAAAAGGACCGCCTAATTTTGAGTCATCAAGACCATATCCAATTTTAGAAACTTCTTGTTTTTTACTTGATTCGGATGTGTTGAATTTTAAAAAATCCATTGGGTTTGGCCATTGAGGGCCAAATTTTGGCGCAAAGTATGCGATGGTTGCTGACAATACAATAAATATTGTAAGAGGTTTAAGTAGTTTTGAGATTTCTCTAGCATAATTTTGTAAGTGCTCACTCTCTTTTATATGTTCTATGCGAAGAAGACTCAGCATAAAAAAGCCGATGACAACGGTACGAATAATAGCGTAGTTTGCATTGTATACATGTAAGTTATGAAAAGCGGTGATATAAATAATAGTCAATATAAGAAATAACAATCCACGCTTTTTATGAATCATCCAAAAAGAGATGAAAGCACTCAAAAACCAAAATGATAAAAAAAATAAAAGTGTAGGAAAAACAGGAGAAATATCTAGTAAATTCCCCTGAAATAACAGGGAGGAATTTCGAGAAATATCAGTAAAAAATTTTGTTAGCCAAGTTGGATTAATAAAAGCATTTTTATAATACAGGAAATGAATGATGAATAAAATCGTCACGATCTTTAGTGGAATTTGCCACCTTATTTGAAAAAAAGAAAGAGTGAAGCAAATTCCTATAAATATTACAAAAATATCTAATCTACCTACGTTTGTAATACCTATAAGGGGTCGTATCCATTCTAGTAAAAGTAGAAATGCGCATGCATGCATGAAGAATCTGCTCATATCCCATTTGTATTTTGTTTGTAATGTTGTCATTTGCTCACCTCAAAAAACACATTTGTATATCGGTTTTCATAAACCACATTTACAAATATTTTTCGTTTTTGTAGAGTTTCTAAAATACTTAGTTCTCGATGTGAGAGTTGATTCGGTTTTTCTTTTACAATAAAAACTAGTAATTTTCTATTTTGTATAGCGGCATAGTCAGCCGCCTTTTGAATATCGGGAGAAAGATCGCTTGTCACGAGTAGTATCGTTACGGGTTCATAAACTTTTCTTAATTCCATTTCTACACTCCGGGAGAGCGGGAATACACTGTCCGCTTGTACTTTCGCTAAATGACAAAAGATTTGCTGCAACTGACTATCTCCATTGTCTAAAGGGAAAAAAGTTCGTTCTTTTCCGACAGACACAAATGACGCTGGTGAATTTTGCTTCAATACAGCCCTGACAATAGAGGCAGTAAATGTGACGACTGATTCGAATAGAGGGGACTCAGTTCTGTCTATGAATATCATAATATTATGGCTACGCTGTTGTTCAAACTCTTTCGTCATAATGTTGTTTGTTCTTGCAGTTGCTTTCCAATCAATCCATGAAAAGCGGTCACCAGGTTTATAGTCTCTCACACCGACAGAAATGGTAGAGTCTTTTGTGAAATTTATATTTGCTGAGAGCGCTCCTTGTTCGAAATGGTTTTCCAATTGCTGATACGTTATATCTACATACTGAGGATAGACTAAAAATGTATCCGGAACTGAAAAAGTTACTTCTTTCTCCATCATACTGAATAGATCACCAGTTTTGACTCGTACGCTTGAAAAAGTGTGCTCTCCTCTAGGGATTGTGTCAATTGCATATTGAAACGAAATATTTCGTTTTAATCCTGGAAAGAGTATTGTTTTATTCATCTTTGTTTGTCTACAACTTGTAAGGTGTGGTGGCAGTTCATCTTCTATAACTAAATAAAGTAAGGGGAAAGGAAATTTTCTTTTTATTGTAATCGTGCTTACAAATCGTTCTCCTGCTACATAATCGTTTTGATTTGTTATTCTTTTTACTTCAGCACCCCGTAAAGCGTAGAAGGGGAGTAAAAGTGAATAAAGACCAATAGGAACCATACTGTAAAATAAAAACCAACTTACAAATCCTCCTTGAAGCATAGCATACACAAATGTTAACACTAGGCATAAAGGGATTAGTAATAACTTCGTAACGTGATATAGTGCTCGTAGCGTGCGTTTCATTAAAGGTTCATCTTCCTTTGAGTCGGCACGGTAGTTCGTGCAACGATTTTTGAAATAACTTGTTCCCCTGTTATTCCTTCAAATTTTGCTTCCATTTTTAGAATGAGTCTGTGAGCTAACACGTAAGGAGCTAAAAATTTAATATCGTCTGGAATAACATAATTTCTGCCATGGATGAATGCATAAGCTTGTGAAGCTTTCATTAAAGCAATCGAGCCACGCGGACTTGCACCTAGTTGTATAGAACTATAAGAACGAGTCTGACTAACAAGCTTTACAATGTAATGCTTAATTCCTTTGTCCATACTTACTTCCCGTACGCTTTGTTGCAAATAAAGTAATTCTTCTATTGTAGTAATAGCTTGTAAATGGGAGAGGGGATTTGTTTTTTCCATCCGGTTTAAAATTTCAAATTCTTCTTCTGGCGAAGGATATCCCATTTTTAGCTTCAATAAGAAACGATCGAGCTGGGCTTCTGGTAAAGGATATGTTCCCTCATATTCGACCGGATTTTGTGTAGCCATTACAAAGAACGGTTTTGGTAACGGTCTTGTCATACCATCTATTGTAATATTGCTTTCTTCCATACTTTCAAGTAAGGCAGATTGTGTTTTGGGAGATGTACGATTAATTTCATCAGCAAGTATAAAATTCCCCATAATTGGTCCAGGCTTGAACTCGAATTGAAGCTCTTTCGGATTATAAATAGAAACACCTGTTACATCTGATGGAAGTAAATCAGGTGTAAATTGAATACGTTTGTAATCAGCATCAATAGATTTAGAAAGTGCCCGTACTAACATTGTTTTCCCGACGCCAGGAACATCTTCTAATAGTACATGACCTTCAGCTAAGAGAGCTGTCAAAGCTAAGATCGTTTCTTTTCGTTTTCCGACCATTAACTTTTCAATATTGTTGATTATTTTTTCTATAATGGGATGTAATGAATCAAGCTGGTGCATCGTAATCCTCCTAATGTGTTATTATCGTTTTCTAATCTATTTAGTGGAAAATAGAACGTACCTCTCTATGTGCGAGTATAAAACTATTACCTTTAATTCTAAGAATATTCAGATTATTTATTCTGATTACATCTAGTATAATTGTTTCAGTAACTAAGGGCAATATGGTAAATAATGATTTCTCTTTTTATGTGAAATATGTCTTGATATAGAATAGTATCATCGGTAAAAGTAGAAGAGGGGAAGGAAAGATTGACCTCAATGAGCAAAATAAATAGCGTAGGAAACCCTACGCGTATAGTTTGGAACATATATTAATACCCCTTTGTGAATAAAAAATAAAGTCGACTTCTCATGAAGAGGCCAGTTATTTAAATTATTACACTCCTTTATTTTTTATCTTTCTTATATTCTTTTCGTTTATTTAACCAAATATGAATTAATTCTACCAATTCCATTGTTTCAATCTCACAATATTCTCCTTTACCATCTTCGGCTAAATTGTCTAACACAGTAGTTGTGTCGTTCCGAATTTCTAAACTGCAAATGTTGCCATTTACTACTACATAATTTTTTTCTCCGTTTAAAACATTATGTATTTCTTCTAAAATCCAATCTCCAAAAGATGTAACTTCAATTCCTAAAAAAGTTTCAACAAGTTTAATTTCTTGAGGAAGTCTCATAACTAAATCACTACTGTTAAGCACTTCAAAACTATATGGATATTTCATGACTATTTTACTCCTTTATTTCTGGCTTTAGTGACTCTATTTACTTCTCTATTAATCTCATAAGCTCTATTAAGGTAATAAATTCTTATACTATCATCTCTATTTTCCTACTTAAATTATAGTAAAAGTAAATTATTATTAAACTTATCTATCCAATATTTCTCTGATGTAGGTATGAATTCAGTGAAATCTTCATATGTACCACTCCAATCTTTTGGTACATAGTTTTCATATGATGCCGGTTCTGGAAACATTGAATATAGTATTTTATTATCAAAGTTAATTAATAAGATTGGACTAAAATCTAATAGATCTTCTCCTGCATTTTTCCTTTTAATATTTTCAAGTAGTAAATAATTTAATTCTTCTTTAGTTGTTTTATATTTATTAATCCTTACTAAAAATACTTCTACATTTTCATGATCTAATACTTTTATTCCATTTCTTTCTTCTGTTTCGTCATTATCTTCAATGCTTATACCTAAATTTTTATATGCATTATCTAATTTATTATAATCTAAAAACCATAGTTCTTTATCTGTTACATACCATCTAAACTCATTTTTATATATGACGGCTACGATAATGTTTTCTGCATAAAGCGGTTCTAATTTCATAATATACTCCTTTTATTATTATCTTAAAATCCTGACATTCTTGGTGTATTCTTCTATTGATTCAATCCAAGTTGCTGACAATTCATATGGATTTCCTGGCGTTTTTTGTTCAACTATTTTCAGGATAGTTGCCCTTGATATGGTGAATTTAAAGTATTGTATTTTCATTTATTAACTCATCTAACGATTTAGGTATATCAAATTTAACTACTCCCAAATTACTTCCTCTATTATATAAGAAATTTTTTTACAAGCTCATTATTATCTGTACTTCATCTTAAACTTTGCTAGAAGCAAGGAAGTAACTTAACAGTCAGTGAAGGATGTGAGCCCTCCACAATGATTAGATTTTCACCTTTTTATATTTTTTTCGGAATTTTTGACAATCTCTTGAACTGTGCGAAATGTCACATCTGTATTTTACAACCTCTCTTATAGTAAGGGTATGTAAGAGAGACGTATTAAAGGAGTGAACAGTATGAAGAAGAAACCTTCAGCACTAATGAGACGTTTAAAATATTTTTCACCAATAGATCGTTATAACGATAATCATACACAAGAAACATATGAAGATCGTGAATGGGAAAATGTGTATAGAAAGCGTTGGCAGCATGATAAAGTAATTCGTTCTACACATGGTGTGAACTGTACTGGTTCATGTAGTTGGAACATTTATGTGAAAGATGGAATTGTAACTTGGGAAGGACAGGAGCTTAACTATCCAACAACAGGTCCAGATATGCCTGACTTTGAACCACGAGGGTGTCCACGTGGAGCGAGTTTTTCTTGGTACATTTATAGTCCACTTCGTGTGAAATATCCGTATGTACGTGGTGTTCTTTGGAGTATGTGGCTAGAGGAATTACAAAATAATGGGTCACCATTAGATGCTTGGAAAAGCATTGTGGAAAACCCTGAAAAAGCACGCAAGTATAAGCAGGCACGTGGTAAAGGGGGATTCGTTCGTGCGAATTGGGATGAAGTGTTACAACTCGTTTCAGCTTCATTATTATATACAGTAATGAAATACGGTCCAGACCGAAATGTTGGCTTTTCACCAATTCCAGCTATGTCGATGTTAAGTCATGCTGCAGGCAGCCGCTTTATGCAACTTATGGGTGGACCGATGCTTAGTTTCTATGATTGGTACGCAGATTTACCACCAGCTTCTCCGCAAATTTGGGGTGATCAAACAGATGTACCAGAAAGTAGTGACTGGTATAACTCTGGTTACATTATGACATGGGGTTCAAATGTACCGATGACAAGAACACCAGACGCACACTTTTTAGCGGAGGTTCGATATAAAGGAACGAAAGTCGTTTCTGTCAGTCCTGATTTTGCTGAGTCAACAAAGTTTGCGGATGATTGGATTAGTGTGAAACAAGGTACAGACGGTGCACTTGCGATGGCAATGGGGCACGTGATCTTACAAGAATTTTACGTAGATAATCAAGTGGAATACTTCACAAAGTATGCGAAGCAATATACTGATTTTCCTTTCTTCGTTACATTGAAACAAAAAGGAGACCAATTCGTTGCGGATCGATTCTTAAATGCTTCTGATATTGGACGCGAAACAAAGTTAGGAGAATGGAAACCTGTACTTTGGAACGAGAACACGAATGATTTTGCAACACCTCATGGCACAATGGGGTCACGTTGGGATAACGAAAAGAAATGGAATTTACGTTTAGAAGATGAAGAAACAGGCGAAAAGATTGATCCACGTCTTTCTGTACTTGGAATGGAAGATCATGTTGGAACTGTACAAATCCCGTACTTCTCTGATAATGGAAACAAAGTATTAGAACGTACAATTCCAGTGAAAAAGGTTATGACAGAAGAGGGCGAAGTGTTCGTTACTACTGTATATGACTTAACGTTAGCAAATTACGGTGTGAACCGAGGGCTTGGTGGACAAGAGCCGAAAGACTTCAATGATGACGTGCCGTTTACACCTGCATGGCAAGAGAAAATGACAGGAGTAAAACGTGAGCTTATTATTCAAATCGCTCGTGAGTTCGCACAAAATGCTGTTGATACGAATGGTCGCTCAATGATTATTGTCGGGGCTGGTATTAACCATTGGTTTAACTCTGATACAATTTATCGCGCCGTTTTAAATCTTGTACTTCTCGTTGGAGCACAAGGTGTAAACGGCGGTGGCTGGGCGCATTACGTTGGGCAAGAAAAATTACGACCAGCAGAAGGATGGCAAACAATCGCAATGGCAAAAGATTGGCAAGGGCCACCGAAATTACAAAACGGTACATCTTTCTTCTATTTCGTAACAGATCAATGGCGCTATGAAGATACACCAGTGGGACATTTAGCATCACCAGTCGAAGGCAACTCTCGTTATCAACATCACGGTGATTACAACGTATTAGCGGCGCGACTTGGCTGGTTACCTTCTTATCCGACATTTGAGAAAAATGGAATTGAACTATATAAAGAAGCTGTTGCTGCTGGTGCAACAACACAAGAAGAAATCGGAAAATATGTTGCACAAAAATTAAAAGAAAAAGAACTAAAATTTGCGATTGAAGATCCAGATAACAAAAATAACTTCCCGCGCAACTTATTCGTTTGGCGTGCAAACTTAATTTCAAGTTCTGGTAAAGGACACGAATATTTCTTAAAACATTTATTAGGTACAACGAACGGATTAATGAATGATGATAGTGATTCATTACGACCAGAAGAAATGAAATGGCATGAAGAAGCGCCAGAAGGGAAGCTTGATTTGCTCATTAATTTAGATTTCCGTATGGCTGGAACAGCGCTTTATTCTGATATCGTCTTACCGGCTTCAACTTGGTATGAAAAACACGATTTAAGCAGTACAGATATGCATCCATTTGTACATCCATTTAATCCGGCAATCGGTTCGCCATGGGAAGCACGTTCTGACTGGGATATTTTCACTTCACTTTCTAAAGCTGTGTCAGATTTAGCAGAGAAAATTGATCTTGAACCAATGAAAGAAGTTGTTGCAACACCACTTCTTCATGATACACCGCAAGAATTAGCACAACCACTTGGTAAGATTAAAGATTGGAGCAAAGGTGAGTGTGAACCAATACCAGGTAAAACGATGCCGCAAATTCATGTTGTCGAAAGGGATTATAAAACGATTTATGACAAAATGACAGCACTTGGACCAAATGCCGGGAAACAACCGATTGGTACGAAAGGAATTTCTTGGTCGGCAGAAAAAGAGTATGAGCAATTAAAAAGCCGATTAGGAGTTGTTCGAACAGATTCTATTGCGAAAGGTTGTCCAGACATAAAAGAAGCAATCAATGCTGCTGAAGCGGTATTAACGCTTTCTTCTACAACAAATGGTCATATGGCTGTAAAAGCATGGGAAGCACTTGAAAAACAAACAGATTTAAAATTACGTGATTTAGCAGAAGAACGTGAAGAAGAATGCTTCACATTTGAACAAATTACAGCGCAGCCAAAAACAGTAATTACTTCTCCAGCCTTTACAGGTTCTGAAAAAGGTGGGCGCCGTTACTCACCATTTACAACAAATGTAGAACGTCTCATCCCTTGGAGAACAATCACTGGACGACAATCTTTCTATTTAGATCATGACATGATGAAAGAATTTGGTGAAACGATGGCAACATTTAAACCAATTCTGCAACATAAACCGTTCCGTAAATCACGACCTGAAGTAGAAGGGAAAGAGATTACACTAAACTATTTAACACCGCATAATAAGTGGTCCATTCATAGTATGTACTTTGATTCATTACCGATGTTAACGCTATTTAGAGGTGGTCCAACTGTTTGGATGAATAAAGAAGATGCTGAAGAAGCTGGTGTTGCAGATAATGATTGGATTGAGTGCTTTAACCGTAACGGTGTTGTTGTAGCACGTGCAGTTGTAACGCACCGTATACCGAGAGGAATGGCGTTTATGCACCATGCGCAAGATCGCCACATTAACGTACCTGGAACGAAATTAACAAGTAATCGCGGGGGAACGCATAATAGTCCAACTCGAATTCACGTAAAACCGACACATATGATTGGTGGATACGGTCAATTAAGTTATGGATTTAACTATTATGGTCCAACTGGGAACCAGCGCGATTTAAACGTTGTAATTCGCAAACTGAAGGAGGTAGATTGGCTTGAAGATTAAAGCACAAGTCGGAATGGTAATGAACCTAGATAAATGCATCGGCTGCCATACTTGTAGCGTAACGTGCAAAAACACCTGGACAAATCGTCCAGGTGCTGAATATATGTATTTCAATAACGTAGAAACGAAACCTGGCATTGGTTATCCGAAGCAATGGGAAGATCAGGAGAAATATAAAGGTGGCTGGGAATTGAAAAATGGTGAAATTCAGCTGAAATCCGGTTCGAAAATGAAGCGCCTTATGAATATTTTCCACAATCCAGATCAACCAACAATTGATGATTACTTTGAACCGTGGAACTATGATTATGAAACGTTAACAAATAGTCCGCAGCGTAAGCATCAGCCAGTTGCTCGTCCGAAATCAGCAATTACAGGCGAATTTATCGACAAAATTGAATGGGGTCCAAACTGGGAAGATGATTTAGCTGGTGGACATATAACAGGATTACAAGATCCGAACGTAAAGAAAATGGAAGAAGAAATTAAAACCGATTTTGAAAATGTCTTTATGATGTATTTACCACGCATATGCGAACATTGTATGAATCCATCTTGCGTATCGTCTTGTCCATCTGGTGCGATGTATAAACGGGAAGAAGATGGGATTGTTCTTGTGGATCAAAACGCATGTCGTGCATGGAGATTCTGCGTATCGTCTTGCCCATATAAAAAAGTGTACTTTAATTGGCAAACGAATAAAGCGGAAAAATGTACAATGTGTTTCCCACGTATTGAAGCTGGTATGCCAACAATTTGTTCGGAAACATGTGTAGGACGTATCAGATATATTGGGGTAATGCTATATGACGCTGACAAAGTAAAAGAAGCGGCTTCTGTTGAGAATGAAAAAGATTTATATGAATCTCAGCTTACTGTTTTCCTAGATCCAAATGATCCTGAAGTAGCAGCTGAAGCGAAAAAACAAGGCATTCCTGAAGAGTGGATTAAAGCGGCACAACAGTCACCAATCTATAAAATGATTATCGATTGGAAAATTGCTCTACCACTTCACCCAGAGTATCGTACAATGCCAATGGTTTGGTATATCCCACCGCTTAGCCCAATTATGAATATGGTGGAAGGGAAAGGTAGTAACTGGCAAGCAGAAGAGATTTTCCCTGCTATCGATAATATGCGTATTCCAATTCAATATTTAGCGAATTTACTCACTGCAGGAGATGAATCACACATTCGACTTACATTGAAAAAAATGGCTGTTATGCGAACGCATATGAGAGCACTGCAAATTAATAAAGAACCAAATGAAGCGGTATTAAAAGAACTTGGTTTAACAAAACAAGATGTAGAAGACATGTATCGTCTGCTTGCTATCGCAAAATATAAAGATCGTTTTGTTATCCCGACGTCTCACCGCGAACAAGTTGCAGATTTATACAATGAACAAGGAAGCTGTGGTTTATCATTTGCAGGTGGTCCAGGCTCTTGCATGACAATTTCTTAAATAATGGGGGCGGAAAAATATGAAACAAAGTCTACAAATTGCTTTTTCTTGTTCTTCATTCCTTCTCTCCTATCCGGAACTCGGGTGGAGAGAAGCTTTAGCTGAATTGCAAGAAGAGATTGAAGCGATTGAACAGGAAGAAGTTAAAACTTCACTTACAGCATTTATAAAACAAGCACTGGATAAAACGAACGATCAACTTATTGATAGTTACGTATATACATTTGATTTTGGTAAGAAGACAAATATGTATTTAACGTATATGAACACCGGTGAGCAAAGGGAAAGAGGTATTGAATTACTAGAGTTAAAACAGCATTATAAAAAATCTGGTTTTGAAGTAACAGATAAAGAACTACCTGATTATTTACCGCTATTACTAGAGTTTTTTGCAAATGCAAATGAGCAAGACAGTGAACCAATTATGAGTAAATACAAAGAGAACATCCAAGCATTACACGTTCAGTTAAAAGAAGCTGATAGTATGTATGAACCAATTCTTGCGGCTGTTCTACTCGCTATCGATACATGGGGTGTACAGACAAATTAGAAAGGAGAGTTGTCAAAATGATGGATCAATTTCTATGGGTGTTGTTTCCCTATATCATTTTTGCAATCTTTATCGGTGGACATATTTTTAGATACAACTATGATCAATTTGGATGGACATCAAAATCTAGTGAACTATTAGAAAAGAAAATGCTCCGAATCGGAAGTCTATTATTCCACTTTGGGATCATGTTCGTAATTGGCGGTCATGTTATGGGAATTTTAATTCCAGAAGCTGTATACCGTTCCATAGGTATTTCTGAGCATACGTATCATGTAGTAGCAATTAGTTTTGGGCTTCCAGCAGGGGTTGCTTCAATCATCGGTTTAATTATATTAACGTACCGCCGCGTAACGGTAAAACGTATCATTGCAACGAGTACAAAGGGAGATTATATTGCGCTTATTCTATTACTTATCGTAATGCTAGCAGGACTTTCTTCAACGTTTTTAAATATCGACTCAAAAGGATTTGATTATCGTACAACGATCGGTCCATGGTTCCGAAGCCTCTTCGTTTTTCAACCGAAAGTTGATTATATGAAGGAAGTACCTGTATGGTTTAAAATTCATATTCTTGCGGGAATGGGGCTTTTCGCAGTATGGCCATTTACTAGACTGGTACACGTATTTAGTGCCCCAATTAAATATGTAAGCCGTAGCTATGTAATTTACAGAAGACGTATTCCAAATGAATTGAAAAAATAAATTAGTTTTATATGTTTCGTAATTTATAAGGAAAGCCGAGATCTAATTGGAGACCTCGGCTTTCCTTATAGGTATAAGTACCTAAATAAGACGCTAATCAATACTACAAACAGAAGCAGAACAATCTTCACAAGCAATTTCACATTTTAAAAATTGTAAATCGTGTATTGTAATCTTTCCTTTATGAATAGAAATTGTACCTTGCTTTTTTAATTCATTTAACATTCGATTTACACTTTCACGTGAAGTTGCACAGAAATTAGCAAGTTCTTGATTCGTTAACGGTAAATCGATGAGAATACCATTTTCCTTTAAAACACCATAACTATTTGTCATTCGTATGAGAGTAGAATATAAGGCACCTTTTTTGCCGTGTAATACTAAATCTCGGAACTTCGTTTGCATTCTTCTTAAATGTTCACTAATCCATTTCATAAATTCAAATACAAGAGCTGGTTTTTGGAGTAATTCTTTTTCTAACGCTTCACGCTTTATAACGCCTACTTCAACATCTTCAAGGCATTTTGAATTTAATAAATACTTCGCATTATCCGTGAACAATGTTAATTCTCCAATAATGTCGTATGCCGAACAAATTCGAAGTGTTAGTTCTTGTCCGTCAGCACTAAGTTTACTAATTTGTACTTTTCCTGAGTGGATGATATAGAGTTCGGTTGCCTCCATACCTTCTTGAAAAATAAAACTACCTTTTTTTATCTGCATTTTATATTCAACAGATGCAAGTAATTCTTTTAAATCTTGAGATAATGTCATACTGTTTGCCACAGCAATCACCTTTCTTCTTATAAGCAATACATTTCCTATTTTGAGTGTAAATATGATGAAAATGCAAGAGCTATTTTAAAAATAATGTAAAATTTCAATGACCGTAAGGAGTATGGCCTGAAGATGTGAACAAAATGCGAACGGATTTGTGAAAAGTTTTTGAATGGGGAAAGTGATGTGAGAAAAGTCACATTGAATATGTAGCTTCTTTTTTATAATAAAGGCAAATAAAAAAATGAAAGCTTACTAAGGATTGCAGCAGAAAAGAAGGGATATAGATGCACGAGAACATGAAAGATTCTTTAAAGCGGCCACTTCAAGATTTACGCATTTCAGTTATTGATCGTTGTAATTTTAGGTGCACATATTGTATGCCTGCTGAAGTGTTCGGACCTGATTATGCTTTTTTACAGGAAGAGTGTTTATTAACGTTTGATGAAATAGAAAGGTTAGCGAGATTATTTATAAGTATGGGAATTAATAAAATTAGGCTTACTGGCGGTGAACCTTTATTGCGTAAAGACTTACCGAAGTTAATTGGAAGACTTGCAAAGCTAGAAGGCTTAAAAGATATTGGGCTCACAACAAACGGAATTCATTTAGCAAAACAAGCTAAGGCGCTAAAAGAAGCAGGATTAAAGCGTGTAAATATTAGTTTAGATGCAATAGAGGATTGTGTCTTCCAAAAAATTAATGGAAGACATGTAAGTACGAAACCTGTACTGAAAGGAATTGAAGCAGCGAAGGAAGCTGGATTAGAAGTAAAGGTAAATATGGTCGTAAAAAAAGGGATGAATGATAGTCAAATTCTTCCTATGGCTCAGTATTTTAAAGAACAAGAAATACAGTTACGTTTCATTGAGTTTATGGATGTAGGCAGTACGAACGGATGGAACTTTGAACAAGTCGTTACGAAGGAACAATTAATAGAGAAAATTAATCGTGTATATCCAATTGAACCTGTTAAACCTCGTTACTTTGGAGAAGTTGCGAAATTGTATCGATATGTAGGAAGCGATGCCGAAGTTGGATTTATTACTTCAGTATCTGAGTCATTTTGTTCTTCTTGTACGAGAGCCCGTATTTCGGCAGACGGCAAGTTTTATACGTGCTTATTTGGAGAAAAAGGAACGGATTTACGATCGCTTCTTCGAGAAAATATTTCTGATGCATCACTATTAAAAATTTTACAACATACATGGCGATATAGAACAGATCGATATTCAGATGAAAGAACGGCGGAAAGTACAAATAAACGTCAAAAAGTTGAGATGTCTTACATTGGTGGATAGCGAAAGGAGGATTCCTTATGCAAGAGCGATATTCAAGACAAGTATTGTTTTCTGGAATAGGTGAAATGGGACAAAGGAAAATAAGGGAAAAGCATGTGCTCTTAATTGGTGCGGGGGCGCTAGGAGCTGCAAATGCAGAAGCGCTCGTTCGGATGGGAATTGGGAAATTGACAATTGCCGATCGTGACTATGTCGAATGGAGTAATTTACAACGGCAACAGTTATATACAGAAGAAGATGCAAAACAATGCAAACCAAAAGCAATTGCAGCGGCAGAACATGTAAGAAGGATTAATTCTGAGGTGGAAATTGTACCAGTTGTAACGGATGTCACAATGAAAGAAATGGAAGAGTTAACGAAAGAAGTGGATCTCATATTAGATGCGACTGACAACTTTGATACGCGTCTACTTATAAATGATATTTCACAAAAAGAAAATATACCTTGGATATACGGTGGATGCATTGGAAGTTACGGTGTAACGTACACAATTCTTCCAGGAAAAACACCATGTTTTCGCTGCTTAATGGATCATCCGATGGGCGGTGCAACATGTGATACAGCGGGAATTATTCAGCCAGCTGTACAGATGGTTGTTGCTCACCAAGTGACAGAAGCAATGAAAATATTGGTGGATGATTTCGAGACGCTACGAGGAACAATGTTATCATTTGATATTTGGAACAATCAATTTCTCTCATTAAAAGTAAATAAACAGAAAAAAAGTACATGTCCATCTTGCGGAAATACACGTACGTACCCAAGTTTAACATTTGAATCACAGGTGAAAACGGAGGTGCTATGCGGACGGAATACAGTTCAAATCCGTCCAGGAATAAAGAGAGCTCTAAATTTAAACGAAATTAAAAAAAGATTACAAAAAATTGTACATGTCCAAAAAACGCCGTACTTACTATCATTTCTAATTGATGAATATCGTTTCGTTTTATTTACAGACGGTAGGGCATTTGTTCATGGGACAAATGATGTGAAAATGGCAAAACGACTATATGCAAAATATATAGGATGAACAGAGAGAGTTTCTCCTTATTAAAACGAGGTGAAAAAGAATGTTAGAAAAACGTATACCGATTCCAGTGGCAGAAGCAGTTGCACGAGTAATGAAATATGCTCATCAAGGTGAAACAGAAGAGGTTTCTCTTATAGAAAGTTACGGTAGAACGCTTGGAGAAGATGTTATTGCAGATCATGATGTCCCACATTTTGATCGCTCTCCGTACGACGGATTTGCGATTCGAGCGGAAGACACAAAAGAAGCAAGTAGCAGTAATCCCATTCAGTTTGAAGTGATTGGTGAAATTGGAGCAGGGGTTGTTTTTACAGAAGAAGTGAAAGCATTTCAAGCTGTCCGTATTATGACAGGAGCCGCAATTCCGAAAGGGTGTAATGCGGTTGTGATGTTGGAGATAACGGAAGGGTTTGAAGAAAACGAAAAGACTTATATGGTATTAAAACGGTCTTTCTCTCCTGGTGATAACATTTCTTTTAAAGGAGAAGATGTAAAACAAAATAGCACCCTTGTGAAAAAAGGGACTGTTATTAATCCTGGAGTTGCAGCACTTCTTGCTACGTTTGGTTATAGTTCCGTACATGTTGTAAAACAGCCGATTATTGGAATTGTAACGACGGGTAGTGAACTGCTTGAAGTACATGAACAATTAAAGCCAGGGAAGATTCGAAATAGTAACTCCTATATGATAGCTGCGCAAATTGAACGAGCGGGCGGAGTTGTACGGTATTATGGACAATTCATTGACGATTTTGAGACGTGTTATAACAATGTGAAAAAGGCGATAAAAGAAGTTGATATTTTAATTACGACTGGTGGCGTTTCAGTAGGAGACTATGACTATTTGCCTGCTATTTATGAGAGATTACAATCTAATGTACTTTTTAACAAAATAGCGATGCGACCAGGAAGTGTGACAACTGTAGCTGAGGTAGAAGGAAAACTACTATTTAGTTTATCTGGTAATCCTTCAGCTTGTTATGTCGGTTGTGAATTATATGTTAGACCAGTCATTGGAACATACTTGCATAGAAAAGATTCGTACGTATTTCGTGCAGAGGCAATTTTACAAAAAGACTTTCCGAAAGCAAATCCGTTTACTCGATTTGTAAGAGGGAGAGTAGAAATTGTAGATGGTCAATTACAAGTTACACCAGTTGGTTTAGATAAATCTAGCGCAATTTCTTCACTTGCAGAAGCGAATGCATTTATCGTTTTGCCAGGGGGAACGAGAGGATTTAAAGCTGGAATTACTGTTTCGGTACTGTTATTAGAATCAACCAACGGAAGTGAATGGCCATGGAAAGAATTGCTTCGTTCATACAAATAATAGAAAAATAGGTTGCTAATTTATACAAAGATAAGAGGTGCGAAATGACACATACGTATTATGAAGTAATAGATACACCTATATCAATTGAAGAAGTTACAAACAAAGTAATTCGGCGTGAGTGTGGTGCGGTTACTACTTTTATTGGCACTGTTAGAGAATTTACGAAAGGCCGTCGTACCCTTTATTTAGAGTATGTAGCTTATAAAACAATGGCGGAGAAACAGCTTGAGAGAATTGGTACAGAAGTAGGGGAGAAATGGCCTGGGGCATATGTGGCAATTACACATCGCATTGGTACATTACAAATTTCTGATTTGGCTGTTGTCGTTGCTGTTGCTACACCGCATCGGAAAGCTGCTTATGAGGCGAATGAATATATTATGGAGCGTATAAAACAAATTATTCCGATATGGAAAAAAGAGTTTTGGGAAGATAGTGAGTCGTGGATAGGCGATCAGTTAGAGAAAACAGCATATGGTAATGGCGAGCCTGGAAAGGAGATGAGAATTTGATTGAAGTACTATTATTTGCACATTTACAAGAAGAAGTAAGTAAGCCAGCATTACACATAGATTGTGAAAATATTACAGTCGCGAAGCTGAAGGAAGTTCTGATTAAGGAATATAATGTAGCAATTTCAAACGAGATTATGGTCGCGATAAATGAAGAATACGCAAATGAGGATGACATTATTCAAACTGGTGATGTCGTAGCAATGATTCCGCCAGTAAGTGGTGGTTGATTCTTTTCAGCCTAATCATGTAAGAACGTGATTAGGCTGGAGGGAATGAATATAACTACGTATACATAGGAGGGAACAGGATGAAAAGTCCTAATTTTCAATTAAGTTTACAAACTTCTAATCTAATTATCGGTTTTATGGTGTGGGTTATTTTATCATCATTAATGCCCTATATTAAAGTGGATATCCCATTAACTGCGGGACAAATTTCTATGGTAACAGCAGTACCCGTTATTTTAGGTTCTGTTCTTCGCATTCCAATTGGTTATTGGACCAATCGTTTCGGAGCAAGAAAATTATTCTTTATTAGTTTTATTCTATTATTATTTCCTGTTTTTTATATTAGTGTTGCCAATTCTATGATGGATTTAATTATTGGTGGATTATTTGTAGGAATCGGTGGTGCTGTATTCTCTGTAGGAGTAACTTCTTTACCAAAATACTTTCCAAAAGAGAGTCACGGTTTTGTAAATGGTATTTACGGTGTCGGTAACGCTGGAACAGCAATTACTTCATTTTTAGCGCCTGTTATCGCAACTTCAGTTGGCTGGAGAACGACAGTACAATGTTATTTAATTTTACTTGCAGCGTTTGCACTTATGAACTTTTTATTAGGTGATCGTAAAGAGAAAAAAGTGAATACACCACTAATGGAACAAATAAAAGGTGTATATAAAAATGAGAAACTTTGGTTTTTATGTATCTTTTACTTTTTAACTTTCGGATCATTTGTTGCATTTACAGTATATTTACCAAACTTTTTAGTATCTCATTTCGGATTAGAGAAAGTAGATGCAGGTATGCGGACAGCCGGATTCATCGTACTCGCAACAATTATGCGTCCGATTGGTGGTTGGCTGGGTGATAAGTTTAATCCATTTAAAATATTAATCTTCGTATTTATCGGTTTAACACTTTCAGGTATTATTTTATCATTTATGCCAAGCATGAACGTATATACATTTGGTTGCCTATTAGTCGCATTTTGCGCAGGTATCGGTAATGGTACAATTTTCAAACTCGTTCCGATGTATTTCTCAGAACAAGCTGGTATTGTAAATGGACTCGTTTCAGCTTTAGGCGGACTTGGAGGATTCTTCCCGCCACTAATTTTAACATTACTGTTCCAACTAACAGGTCATTATGCAATTGGATTTATGGCATTATCAGAAGTCGCACTTGCTTGTTTAATCATTACAGTATGGATGTATAGTCAAGAAAAGCTGTTAGTGATGTTAAAGAATCATTAATAAAGAAAAAGAGCCGTCCCAAAGTATTTTGGGGTGGTTCTTTTAGTAATAGGCTTCAACATGTTTTCTATTGATATCTTAACGAACGTTTGTTTCCTGAAATAATGTGGTTTTAAAATGAAAAACAGAAGAGTAATGGGATTTTATGTTAAAATATAAATATCAGATGTTATTCAATTAAAGGGCAGGTTAGTTCAAGCATAAAGATTAAACTAATTTTTAGAAAGCAAATATTTAATTGGATTGGGGTGTTTAGATGAAAAAGTTATATAAGTCCACTCAAGATAAACAAGTATCAGGTGTGTTAGGTGGCTTAAGTGACAAGTATGGAATTGATGTTAGTATCCTTCGCATAGTAACTGCATTATCAGCCTTTTTTACTAGCGGATTTACAGTGTTAATTTATATAATAGCTGCAATTGTTTTGCCTACAGATAAAGAAATTAAGGGATAAATGTATGACCTTAAATCTAATTCTACAATCGAGAACTCAGTTTTTTGTCTATTGAAAGTTTACAAAGTAAAAGAAACAGTACGATTGTTATAAGACTGAAATGAATAAACGAAACATCCTCATAAAACATTCGGAATATATCGAGAATGAAAACAATAACTTTTGAATTAAACGATATGACTATTGATCGCTAATGAATCGATTAATAGTCACTCCTTTCTAAAAAATATCTATCAATCTATATCAAGAAATATAAAAATTGAAATTCCTCGGAATTTTAAAAAACATATGACGGTATCTATAACAAGAAAAAACTTCATATTTTATTAGAACCAGCTTTTTGATAAGGCTAATGAGTATTGTGAAAAAGTATACTTAAACTAAAGAATACAGTTCAGTTCGATAAGATAAAATTATAAATTTCTATAAATAATCCATAATTTTCTTTATGGATCATATTTGTTATGTTAAAGAAAAGAAAGGGGAGGGAAATGAAATGAGTGTTTTTTCTGATTATTGAGAACTAATGGTGTTTTCCGATGAATTAAATGTGATCCATATGTAGTAAAGTGTTTAATCCAACTAAAATATATGTAGAATGAGGTTGTAAATGTTTGTTTTTATTATATTAGACGTAATATTACCGATATTAATATTGATGTTAATTGGTGCAATCTTACAAAGAAAATTTCAATTTAACCTAAAGCAGCTATCTACACTTATTACGTATTGCTTGATGCCTGCGGCTGTATTTGTGAATATATATGATATTCGTATAGAAACAGGTTTGTTGCTCCAGATAATATATTATTTAATGCTTTATAGTCTGAGTCTAATGCTAGTAAGTCATTTCATTTCAAAAACGTTAAAGTTAGAAAAAGGAGAAAGTGCAGCTCTAAAAAATAGTATTTCGTTAATGAATTCCGGTAATTATGGATTACCAGTAAGTCAATTGATTTTTAGTCACAATCCAGTGGGGGTTTCCATTCAGATTTTCATTGTTATTTTCCAGAATCTTTTAACCTATTCATATGGAATATATAACTTACTATCAGCAACAAAAACAATCGGAGGTATTATTCAATCATTTCTAAGACTGCCTGTATTTCATGCGCTCGTATTAGGGATTCTCTTTCAATCTTTTACAATTCAATTACCTAATTCTATCTTGCTACCTCTTAATCAGCTTGCGAATGGTTTTGTTGCAATAGCACTCATATTGCTAGGGGCGCAATTATCCAACATTAAGCTTAAATTTTTCCATCGAGTCATAACATGGGCTTTAATTGGAAGGTTACTGATGGGACCATTAGTAGCACTTACCATGATCTACCTACTAAAGATTGATGGTATTGTTGCACAATCATTATTTATTGCAAGTTCTTTTCCTACTTCAAGAAATACAGCAACCATTGCTATGGAGTATCAAATAGAGCCTGAACTACATGCGCAAATCGTTTTATTTTCAACACTTTTTAGTATTGTTACAGTAACTGTCGTTATTTATTTGTCATATATTTTGTTTTGAATTTACATGCAAAAACGAATAGATTTGAGGTGGCGAGTGATGGAAGGGAATCGATATGAGAAAAAGCAGTCTTTCATATATTAGGTGTCTTTTACAATTGTATCGTGTCTGATAATTAAGCGGCTTAATTCAAAAAAGGAAACTCATTAAGGTTTATTTCGTATACAAATCTTTAAAGCATTTACATATAGACTTGCGAAAAAAGACGCAATCTCGCTTATAATTAAGATTACATGAGCTTAGGATGATAGCGATGGGGCGGGAGTGTCAAGTAAGAATTTTATCTTTATTGATTTTATGAGGTTTTTCCTCATAATTGTATTTAAGGGAGATGATTCTAAAATGAGTAAACAGAATATTAGTACAACTATTTCAGGAGATTTGATTGTTACCCATCTAATTGGCCAGATTAAAACAGAGGATGTGTATGAATGGTTTAATGGCTTTGAGCAGGTTTGTCAGCAATTTATTTCTGAGGGGCGGAAATACAAATTGTTGGTGGATAGAAAAGGATACACGCCAAATCATTTTTCTGTTCAAAAAGTATGGAAAGAGAAGTTCTTCAATGAAACTATTTTGAATCATAGCAAGGCAATTGCATTTCTTCTTGAAGAAGGAGAGATACTGAAGTATTTGCAACAATCCAATACAAAAGAATCCGTAGAGTTTTTTGACGATTATGAACAAGCGCTAAATTGGTTGAATGAATATCCAATATAAAAACTGAATAGAAAGAGTTGCTCGTAATGTTGCACTTGTCATGAAATTTACTTGCTTACAAGTTGCAAACACCATTCATTTTCTTCGTAGATTGCTTATGGAATAAAAGAACGGAACTACAACAAAAAGAACAAACGTCCCCTAACAAACGTTTGTCCAAAGGTAATTACGATTTTAACTAAGAAATAGACTACAATTTATGTGTACGAGAAATCTTTTTTATAAGTTTAGGCAATATAGATGTTAGTTCTTGCTTCAAACGCTTCGTAAACGATGGATCTTTACCTGAAGTTGAAATCGTTACAACATATTCACCATTTCGGATGACACCCGGTGTGTGAAACGATGATTCTGTACCGTCACTTACAACGTTAACCCATTGAAAATCATGGGCGGCCTGTTTGACCATCATATTTACAGCATGTTGATTTGTAGCTGCATAAATAAGATGAGCATCTTTAATATCATCATTACTAAAAGTTTTTTGCTTCCAAGTAATAAAAGGAAGTTCCTTCATCTCCTCGCAAATTTCTGGGCTGATAACGGTGACAAAAGCGCCTGTATTTTTTAATCCAGACGCTTTTCGATATGCAATTTTACCTCCACCAATGATAACGACCACTTTATTTTGCAGATTAAACATAAGGGGGTACATGTTATACATATATGCATTCCTCCATTCGTTCTAACAATGTTAATTTCATATATGTATCAAACTGTAGGCAATTACAAGTCGTCACGTGATCGTATTTTTTTGTATACAACTTAATTTTTTGAAGCAATAATCCGGTAAAGAGAAGGTAGGGCATGACATATACATGGGATGCAGTTGATGTTATTGTCTTTAGCTCAGCAGTAAAAGAGGGTGTTCCTTTCGTTAAAAAGGAGCACGATACTGGTATACTGAGTTTTTGTTCGACAGCTACTCCAATTTGCTGTAACTCATGTATGGGCTGGGGGTCACTACTACCTCTTCCTACGAGTAAAATACTACTATTTTGCATTGGCATAGCTTCACGTATTCTTTTCACTACAAGTTCAACCATATGCGGATGCGTACTAAAAGGTGGTACAACTGAAAATGTTATATGTGGATATTGCTTTTGCATTTGTTCTATCTCAAAAGGAATATCACATTTATAGTGAGCTGCTGCAAATAATAAAACAGGTACAATCATTATTTCAGTTGCTCCCTCTAGTATCGTTTCTGTAACTGCATCCGAAATGGTAGGTGTCGTTAGTTCTAGAAAAGCTATTTTTTGAGTGCTTTCGTTACGTTCTTTCATAACAGATTGAATAAAGTGAATGAATTGTTCGTTCCCTTCTTGCAAGCGACTACCGTGTCCAACATATACAATTCCTTTCATTGTCTTACCATGTCTTTCTGCATAAGAGTTTCTTGTAATTGATGATCAATGTTATGAAACCCGACTTTATTTGCATAGTGTAAAGTTGGAACGTCGGTATATGAGAATGGGAGAGTAACAATATCGATAAAGCCAAGACGTTTTACTTCTGCTAGAAACGTATCAATAGAAGCGCGTCCTTCAAATACAATGCTATCCCATAAGAATTCTGAAAGCATACGAGAATGGACTTCATCGAAACGATGATCAATTGTATACTTATGAGTCATCATATAGGAGCCGGCACCAATTTTCTCTTGAATAAATGCAATCCGATTAATATTTCTGCCTAAATAAACAGTTGTATCGGAAGAGAACTTTGCTTCTTTACTTAGTAGGCCATATTGCATAAGTTTTTCTTGAGTGGCAACGTTCATGTGTTGCAGCTCTGCCTGTAAGGAACGAATATCTTTCTGGTATTTACTACATGATTGCATCAAAATTTCTACACTTTCAGCTGAACAAAAAACAAGACGATCAACGTTAAAAATTTCATTGATTTGTTCAAGGGTTAATGTATATTCTTCCTTTTTGAAAGTTGGAATTTGATATATTTCTGCACCAGCTTCTTGTAACCTTTGCTTCATTACACTTGTTTTATTTGTTGCGGATGTAAATAAAACTTTTTTACCATGTAATGGTTTACGTTCTTTCCAAGCGATTTGATTACGTAAGGAAACGACATCACCAACAATTGTCATAGAAGGGTTAGAAATATTTTCATTTTTGACGATAGAAACAATGGTAGATAGTGTCCCTGTGACAACGCGCTGTTTACCAGTTGTACCCCATTCAATGACTGCTACTGGCGTATCTTCTTTCTTTCCTGCTTGTCGTAAGTTTTCGCAAATTGTAGGTAAGCTTTTTATACCCATGTAGTAGGCAATCGTATCGCTATTGTGAGATGAATTATATTTTCCATGATCGGTTAAAGGACCTTTTGCATGTCCGGTTAGTAAAGTAACGCTATTACTGTAGTTACGGTGGGTAAGGGGGATACCTGCATAGCTACTAGCGGCGATGCTAGATGTAATGCCTGGTACAATTTCATATGGAATATTTGCTGCTGCTAAAGTTTCTGCTTCTTCACCAACACGGCCAAAAATAGATGGATCTCCGCCTTTTAATCGGACAACAATTTTTCCCTCTTTTGCAAATTGAAGAAGGTGTGCGTTAATCATTTCTTGTCGCATAATATGATTCTTTGGCATTTTTCCGCAATACATAAGTTCACATGTTTGTTTTGTATAGCTAAGAAAGAAAGGGTTTAGTAAACGGTCATATAAAACAATATCTGCACGTTTTAAACACTCTATCGCTTTCTTTGTAATAAGCCCTTCATCACCTGGTCCTGCACCAACTAAATATACATATCCGTTCATATAATTGCACCTCATCTAGTTTTATTTAAAAGGAAGCCAGGGGGGGAGGCTTCCTTTTGTAAATTACATATATATATAAATGTCATCATCAATGACTTCTACTTCGTACGTTTGAATACAACCGTCATCAGGTTTTTGAACTTCACCTGTTAGTAATGAAATCTTCCAATCATGCAGTGGACAAAAGACGAATTCACCAGATACAATTCCTTCTGCTAACGGTCCGTTTTTATGAGGACAACGATTTTCTACAGCTCGAATATCACCATTTGAAAGGCGGAATAGGGCGATAGACATACCTTTCATTTGTACCTCTTTACCGATTTGAATAGGAAGATCTTCTGCACGCATAACTTTTATTTTTTCTTTCGTTTGTATCATATAGATCACAGCTCCTTATTTCACAGTTTCTACTTCATACATCGCTTTTAATGATTTCGTTTCTAGTGCTTGTCCCCAAGCTTCTTTATATGTGCCACGGGCCGTTTGGAAACGTTCATTTAACTTAGTGACCATATTTGCATCTTGCAGTATTTCTTTTATGTGATCGAAGCCTAATCGTTCTGTCCAGTAGGCAGTACGCTCTCCGTAAATACCAGTTTCACGATAATATTGCATGTAAGCTGTAGCGATGCGAAGAACATCATCTTCAGTAGGTACAATCATTACAAAATCAGCTTCACGTACTTCTGTACCACCATTTCCACCAATATAAAGTTGGTATCCATTTTCGACACAAACAACGCCAAAATCTTTCGTAAGTACTTCCGCACAGTTACGCGGACAACCCGTTACACCCATCTTCATTTTATGAGGTGTATCTACCATTTCTAATGATTGTTCAAGGAGCATACCAAGTCCTAATGAATCTTTTGTACCGAAACGGCAGAAACGAGAGCCAACACATGATTTTACATTACGAAGAGATTTTGAATACGCATATCCAGAAGTCATATTTAAGTCAGCCCATACGTTAGGTAAATCTTGTTTCTTAACACCGTATAAGCCAATTCGACTTGCACCGGTAATTTTCACAAGTGGAACATCATACTTTTTCGCAACTTCAGCAATTTTCATTAAATCATCTGCTGTTGTAACGCCTCCGTACATACGTGGAATAACAGAGAATGTACCATCGTGCTGGATGTTACCATTCATTCTTTCATTAACGAAACGGGAGGCTTTATCATCTTCATATTCTTCTGGAATCGCCATACGTAAATAGTAGTTCAAAGCAGGACGACATTTTGAACAGCCATCTTCATGTACAAAACCAAGAACATTTCGTACTTCTTTTGGTGATTTTAAGCCTTTTTCATGAATTGCCGCTACGACTTCATCACGTGATAAAGGTGTACATCCGCACATACCAGCAGACTGGGCTGAGGCATCAAAAGCGTCTCCGAGTGTATGAGATAAAACTTGTTCTACAAGCGGACGACATTTACCACAAGACCCTGCGGCTTTCGTACAGCCTTTAACTTCTTCAAAAGTCGTTAACTCTTGTTCTAAAATGGCATGAACGATTGTTCCTTTCGTAACACCATTACATCCACAAATCGTGTCATCTGCACTCATTGTAGCAACATCAAATTCACTTTCTTCACCAGCTTTGTGAAGAATGGACGCTGGTGTATATTCTTGTATATCTTCTTCTTTCTTTAACATGCTAAAGAGGCGTGTACCATCAGCTGTGTCACCATATAAAACGATACCGACGACTTTATTGTCACGAATTAATACTTTTTTATAGGAACGTTTGCATTCATTAAAGATGGATATTGCTTTCGTTTGATCATCTTCATAAATTTGGCCTGCAGAGAATAAATCACAACCAGCAACTTTTAATTGCGTACCGACGATACTGCCCGAATATCCATCAGTTTGTAAATTTGTTATATGTTTTGCTAATATTGCACCTTGTTCATAAAGAGGGGCAACAAGTCCATATGCGATACCGTCATGTTCTGCACATTCGCCAACTGCATAAATGGACTCATCATTTGTTAGCATATAGTCATTGACTACAATGCCGCGATTGACAATTAAACCAGCATCTCTTGCTATTTGCGTATTTGGTCGGATTCCGACAGCCATTACGATTAAATCACAATCTACAACTTCACCATCTTCAAATTGAATGCCCTCAACATGGTTTGTACCAAGAATTTTTACAGTTTTCTTTTCCATTAAAAACTTCATGCCTTGTGCTTCTAAATCTTCACGCAGTAGAGAAGCTGCTTTCGTATCTAGTTGTTGCTCCATTAAGCTAGGCATTAAATGAACAACATGTACGTCCATTCCTAAGTCAATAAGACCTCTTGCTGCTTCTAAACCAAGTAATCCACCACCAATGACAACGGCCTTTTTCTTTTCTTTAGCAGTATCCATCATAAACTGTGTATCTTCAATAGTTCGAAAACCTGTTACACCAGGAAGAGTGGAACCTTCAACCGGTAAAATAAAAGCACTAGAACCTGTTGCAATAATAAGCTTGTCATATGTAAGAGTACGATTCTTTTCTGTAATAATAACTTTTTCTTCTCGGTCAATACTTTGAACTCTTTCATTTGTATACAAAGTTATTTCGTTTTCTTCATACCAACTGTATTCATTCATAATGATATCTTGTATATTTGTTTTACCTTGTAAAACATGAGAGAGCATAATGCGATTATAGTTTGGGTGTGGTTCATCTCCAAAAATAGTAATCTCATATGAATCACAATCATGTTTTAATATTTCTTCCATACAACGTATGCCAGCCATACCATTTCCGATCATAACTAAACGTTTTTTCATTTTCGTTTCCCCTTTTTATGTGAAATGTTGAACAAAGGATTATATTTTTATTATAGAAAATCAAGAAAGGGGGAGATGTGATATTTATCACATTTTTATAATGATTCACAAATTGTTAAAATTCTGATTTATGTGAGGGTGATGTGGATAGGTTTCGCAAAATGAAAAAGCAGGACATCAGTATGTATACTCATGTCCTGCACTTTATTTACGCTCTCGTAATGGCACGTGGAAATAAAATATTATTTTCTACATGAATGTGCTCAAATAAATCAGACTCTAACGCTTCAAGGCGATTGTAAACAAGTCGATAAGTGCCGCAAGCTCCTTCTGGAGGAGTAAAGTCATGTGTAACTTTACGAAGCTCTTTAATAATGTTGCCAGCGTGGTTATGTTCATTTTCTAGTTCATCTACTACTTTACGTAACTTTGCATAGTTTTCATCAGTTGGATTTTTTTCAAATTCTAAAATTAATGGGAAATCTTCTGTTTCTTCTTTAATTAAATGCTGTTCTAATTCCATTTTAAGTTCATGAAATAGCTTATGAATTTTAGCTAAATGCGGCTGATTTGCTCCATGAACACGTAATACTTTCGTCACATAAGGACTTAACTGTGGTAACTCTTCATTTAAATAACGATGATGCTTATGAATTACATAATCAATCAATTCACGATAAGAAGCATTTTTCCAATCAATTTCAGATTCATTTAATCGTTTCGTATTATGATAAAGCGTATTTAACTCTGTAATTACTTCAGTAGCTGATAAATTTCTTTCATGAATTGCATCAATAAGTGGCTTATTACCGCCACAACAAAAATCTATTCTATAGGATTTAAAAAGATCACTAGCTTTCGGAAACTGTGTAACAATCTCACCGACAATAGAAGTTTCAGTAAATGTATGTTCCATATGAATGCCTCCATAAAGTTTAAATGTAATATCTAAATTAAGAATAGCGATAAATGAAAAACAACGTGGTGATTGAAATCACTTATTATGTGTCAGTTTTGAGAATAATAGGAGTGGTATTTAACAGCGGACATTAATATTTTTAATAGACTGATGAACATTTATTTGTATATAGAAGAAAATGGATATATTTCCTATTACATTTTTAAATAAAATCCATAAAGTATAATATATAGATTGAAAGGAGGGGATTTGAATGGAATTCCAATTGTTGGTGACTTGTATATTACAAGAAGGTAATGCTTTCTTTTTAGTAACGAAAGTAGACGATGTTATTACGTTAAAAGTACCGATTACTGCGGGAGTAGCAGGTTTATTCTTAGCTTTAGGTGTACCAAGATGTTCTTAATTTAAATCTCTAGAGTAGAAAGAGGAGGACAAGCCTCTTTCTACTAATACATAATTATTTTATGTAAACTGAAGTATTCTTTTTTTAATAGCACGTTTAAAATGGACATGCATATACTATAATGTTTCATTGGCTGTTAGTGATGAAAAGTAGTTTTCATACGTGCATGCAGTGATATTTTTAAGTTATGAAAATTAAAGAGGTGCTATTATATATGAAAAGAAGGACATTTGATATTCCAGTTACATTGCGAAGAGAGTGGTTTTTAATAGAATTAGCCCATTTAACGAAGAAATATGGAATTGAAATTGCAACTAGCAAGATGGAAGCTGCACCGTTTTTAAGAGATCAAGTTACGGAATCAAAAATAGGGTCAGGGCTCCAATACGATAAATATGATGATGAGTATATCATTGAAAATTAAAGGATAAGAGCAAAACAAATTTCTTTATAACAAAATATAAAATAAAGCAGATTCTAAATATGGAATCTGCTTTATTATGAAATACTTTTAGTCAACTAACCTCTTTCTAGTGTTTTTCCTACATATTTCACTTGCGTTATTCCAAAAGATTCACGAAGAATGCGAGCATAATCTTTTAATTCTATTGGACGTTTATTTTTGGTGCCTTTAAAGGTTTCTGTATAATTTTTATTTGTTAATGATATGTGACCATAATTAGTTAATTTACAAGTGATAGCTCCTTTATTAAAAGGAGATTCTTTATGTTCTACAATGATTTTCTGGATATTATTAACCTTTTTCTCATCTATTGGATTTAAAGTGAAGGCATAGCCTATTTTCCATTCATCTGAAGGTTCAGATTGCAAGAAATTTGTAGATTCCCCGTTAGCTCCTTTTCTCATTTCTAAAATGTGTGTACCTTTTCGGGTAATTCGTTTGCGAATTCGATATTCACCCGTTTGAGAAGAGATGACTTTTCCGTTAAAAGGGACTGGATGTAAAGGTAGATGAGAGGCAAAACCGGCGTCTATAACATAATCTTTATTATTATGATGTAATATGATAATGACATGACCATCATCGGGTTTCCATTTATTATCATAAAGGTCATAAACAGTACCAGCTACTTTATATACTTGAAATCCACAATCCATTAAAAAGTAATACAATAAGGAGTTTAATTCATAACAAAGACCGCCTCGTTTTTGAATAAGTAACTTTTCTATTAAGTTATTTTTTGAGATGTTTTTAATAGTACCAGCCATAATATCGAGATTTTCATAGGGGAGAATCAATCCCATTTTTAAGAGAATTGCATCTAAATCATCAAATGTTATTTCTTTTGCAGGAATTTTTAATCGTTTAAAAAACTCCTTTTGTAAATCGGTCATCATAAAGCATTCTCCTTTCTTTTTACAGAATTTTCTTCTGCTCACCAATAGGTTAGTACTTCTAAAAGTTTAATTCAAGTCTGCGAAAATTATCATAATATATGTTTCTGGAAATATTAGTATCTATTCATAAAATTCAGTTTAATATTTAATGATAGGAAAGTCTTACAATATTAGCTTCTATTTTGTTTAGTTTGTATTTAATTAAATAAAAGCACATATATTCATTAACTTTTTTTATAACTAGCTGGTAATAAAGTGTTTTTTTACTAAAGTTTTTTCAAGATTTGTATGCTTTATATAAACAATAATAATTGGGGGATATTAGATTCAGTAAAGTTAACAATTGTTGAGAAACTTTTTTGTAGCATTCACTCAAAAGGAAGAGATAGAAACAAAGAGAATAACGTGTGTTAAGGAAGAAGGGGGACTAGTAATCTCTTAAGAATAGGGACAGGGTCTTGTTTAAGTACAAAGATTATCTAGTATTAAGAGAGAAGATAAAAAATATTACAACGAGCGCCTTCTTTCAAAAAATGTGGGGGGAGTAACATGCGATTGATGAGAAGATGTGTTGCCTTACTAATTGTATTTTTTATCATGGTTCCAATGATTAGCACAAATGTGCGAGCAGAAGTTGTAAAAGAGCTTAAAACAGGCTTTCCAGATCAAGAAGTCTTTACACCTGGAGAATGGTTTTTAGGTCAAAAACCTGCTAATTATGATGAAAGTAAGCCTCCAATTCTCTTTGTGCAAGGAAGGAATGGGAATGCTGATAGTTGGTATGGAAAGACAGTATATCACGATATGAATGATATGTATGACTATGCTTTGAAAGCAGGCTATCAAACAGTATTTATACAATTATATGATGCTGCTGGGAAAGGGTCAGCTAGTCAGTGGGATAACGGAAAATTGTTAGCACAAAAATTAGAAGAAATATATAATCATTTCGGTAAAAAAGTTAATATTGTAGCACATAGTAAAGGTGGTATCGATACACAAGCTGCATTAGTAGAATATGGGGCAAATCGATTTGTCGGAAATGTTATTACACTTGCGACGCCACATCATGGATCAAACTTAGCGGATTTATCATATAGTTGGTGGGCAGGATGGCTTGCTTCTATATTAGGTCAAAAAGATGATGGTACGTATTCATTACAAATGGGCGAAATGGCAAAATTTCGTTCAACGATTGATAATAATCCAGCAGCTAAATTAAACCGTTATTATACAGTTACTGGGACTAGCTGGGGCCCTGTATTTTCGGCGTTATCAATGGGTGGATTATATTTGTCATCATACGGTTCAAATGATGGACTAGTAAATGAGTGGAGTGCTAAGCTGCCGTATGGAACGCATTTATTTACAGATTCTAGATTTGATCATGATAATATACGAAAAGGATCTGCTGTGTTCTCACGAATTGAACCGTATTTACGTACAGCAAATGTACCGGTTCCAGCTTTAGTAGCATCCAGCACTAGTTCAAATGAAAATATAGAACAATTAAATACAACTTCAAATCAAAGCATTTTAGGAGGGGAATTGCCACAAAATCAGTGGATAGAGCAAACTGTTGCGGTTGATAAAAAGGCAGAAGGAATTGTTTCTATATTAACTGCTTCGTCGGATGTAGAAGTACAAATGATATCACCAAAAGGAAAAGTGTATACAAATAAGGATAGTGTTATAACTACTGGTGAAGATGAATCTTTCTTTGGTGGCGCGACAATTAAAACATTTAAATTTGATAAAATGGATGTAGGAGAATGGAAAGTTAAAATGATGGCGAAGCAGTCGAAAGATGCATATTTAGTTGTAAGCGATTACAAGAATAGCGCACCATTTGTTCTTCAAATGCCTACAAAAGTAAAAGCAAATAAATCTGAGTATAAACTGAAAAAATCACCTGTGGCACCTGAAATGAAAGGAAATCTTTCCATAACAGTAAGAGTCGTGAATAAAGAAGGGAAACTAGTCTCTGAATATAATGAATTACAAAATGTGAATAACAATACATTTACTGGTGCTTTGAAGGACATAAAGCAACCAGGAGTATATAACGTTACGATGGATATAAAAGGGATGAATAAAGAAGGACAACCATATAATCGTACAATCGTTAAGTCGGTTTATGTGGAGAAATAAGAAAGAATGAGAAAAAAGTACCGAACTTTTGTAGTAGTAAAGTTCGGTGCTTTTTCATGTTTATTAGATTAACAAAAAGGTACAAAGGGAATTTTTGAAGGCACAAAGGTTAAGTATTTGGTAGCGAATTCTTGAAATGTAGCAGGAATGCTTTTTAAATTGTAATTGCACCTGCAAAAGTAAAACGAGTATCTTCAGTTACAATGATGTGATTGTTTAAGTGAATTTATATCTTTTAAATATTTGTATATATAAGGTTTGGAGTCGTTGACCTTTATTTACGTAGCACGGCAGGAAGAAGAGAAAAAGTATCGAATGAATGTACATATGTAGTATTGTTTGCTTTTGGTGTGAATAGTAGTTAAAGATACGTTGAAATATTTTATACGGTAACAAAAGAGTAATTAAATAATAGAGGGAGCAACTTACATGGAAAATATATTAAAAGTATCTTCAAAATCAAGCCCCAATTCAGTCGCAGGTGCAATAGCAGGTGTACTAAGAACAAGTGGAAATGTAGAAATTCAAGCGATTGGAGCGGGTTCATTAAACCAAGCGATTAAAGCAATTGCAATCGCAAGAGGATTTGTTGCTCCAGGTGGTATTGACTTAGCCTTTGTTCCAGCATTTCAAGAGGTTACTATTAATGATCAAGAAAGAACGGCGATTAAATTGATTATAGGTCCTAGGAAGAAAAGGTCTTAAAAGAAAGTGTTGATATGAATCATTTGAAAAGGTTGATAGATAAAGTAATAAAAAGACCACTCTCATTTTGAAGTGGTCTTTTGTATTTTCGTATTTCATATTGTGGATACGCCCCACATACTGAATTCGTAGTGATATTCAGTGCGCTCAATAACGATCCCGAATTCTAAATCATCCCCAACTAATACAAAATCTGCATATCCAGTTAGAAATTTTGATATGGTTGATAACTCTTCTAAATTCTCAAATACTTCACCAATGTTCAGTTTAACTGCTTCAATTTTACCACCCTTAGAGAAAAAGAGCCTCCCTTGATCAACTGGAAATTTAATGGTTTTAGCTGTTTCTTTTAACAGTACTATTGATAGTCTTCTGTTTTCTTCATAATTAGTGCTACCAAAGTTTTTTATGTTTGAAGTTTGTGTTAGCGTGTTAAATAAGTCTTTACAAAATAAATCATTAGATTTTGGATCCATAAATGAGTCCATAGAAACTGTAACAATATTAGAAAGTTCGTCTACGAGTTCTTTTCTACTACCAGTTCTTTTTGCTTTCATTTTTAGAATTTCAATTCGGCTTTTATTCATATTACTCAAAAATTTTCACACCTTTACTCACGTAGTGGATGAATAAAACCACTTACTTCGACAAAGTAATAATAACATATGGGAGTAATCTTGGTGGGAATTAGAAAAGAAAATCTTGTTGAAATGACAGCTGAAATTGATTTAGAAATAAACGGAATATATATTGTTGAAAATGGTCAGGTTCAGCTAATAGAACCACCCAAAAGTGGATTTGGTGAACAATCATTTGTATATCAAAGTGGAAAAGTAATTCGGATAGAAGAGCGGAAGACAAGATTAATTTAATACTATTTTAGAAAAGATATAACGTGAAAAATAAAAAGTGCCACAAATGTTTGTACAGCAGACATTTGTGGCACTTTTATCTTTTTATATAGCATAAAACTAAAACTGCTCATTCTTCTCCCAAGATTCCACAATATAATGTGCAATCGTTGGATTAAAGCCTTTCCCAACTAAAAACATAATGGCAGCAACTTCTGTTAAAGCGTGTTTATGTGATGTATGTTTTGCTTCATTTAAACCGTAATCTACCCAAGGTTTTACGAAATCTAGTACAGGTTTCTTTAAAGGTAAGAACTGTGTACCGACAACTTGTTGAATCTGTTGTTGCGTTGGTTCTGTAATTGGTCCAGGTGGTAAAATTTGAGGCTGTGTAATATCCAGTGTTGGTCCAGGCGGTAAAATTTGTGGTTGTGTAATATCTAATGTTGGCGGTTTAGGTGGTGAGACACGTGCATCGTAGTTTGGTTGATACATTTGTTGTTGTACTTGAGTTTGTTGTGGCTGAGTTGGGTATGGGTTTTGTTGAAACTGTTGTTCTTGAGTTTGTGCTGCTACATATGGATTTTGTTGAAATTGTTGTTCTTGAGTTTGCGGTGCTACATATGGATTTTGTTGAAATTGTTGCTCTTGAGTTTGTGGTACTGCATATGGATTTTGAGGATATTCGTAACTTGGACGTGTGTCATATGGATTTTGTTGAAATTGTTGTTCTTGAGTTTGTGGCGCTGCATATGGATTTTGTTCATATTGTTGCTCTTGTTCTTCATATTGTTCTGTATATCTTTGTTCTTGTTGCTGAGGGTAAAATGGTTGTTGTGGGTAAGGCGGTTGATTATTATAGAACATATTTATTCCTCCTTCATGATGATGCCTACCACCTAGTGTATGGGCGGACAAGAAAATATGTGATGAAAAAATGCGGGCGTGTTACAATAAGTAACTGGGTGAAGATAAAATGACAAAACAAGAAAAGATAGAAAAAACAATTACTTTTGTAAAACATATTTTAGAAAAAGATGCGAGTGGGCATGATTGGTATCATATTGAGCGTGTACATAAACTGGCGATTTCTTTATCCGAGCAAGAAGGAGGAAATCGTTTTATAATTGAAATGGCAGCATTACTTCACGATGTGGCAGATGAGAAGTTAAATGAAAGTGAAGAAGCAGGAATGAAAAAAGTTTCTGATTGGTTAGAAGAGTTACATGTTGAAGAAGAGGAAAGTAAGCATGTTCTTCATATTATCGCCAATATGTCTTATAAAGGTGGTCATGGCGGTAAAGTGGAGTCAATTGAAGGGAAGATTGTTCAAGATGCAGATCGCTTAGACGCTCTTGGTGCAATTGGAATAGCTCGCACATTTGCGTATGGCGGAGCGAAAGGGAGACTAATGTATGATCCAACTATTCCTCCTCGTGAAGTGATGACGAAAGAAGAATATAGAAAAAATAATGACCCATCTTTAAATCATTTTTATGAAAAACTTTTAAAACTAAAAGACTTAATGAATACGAATGCAGCAAAACAAGAGGCTGAAGTTCGTCATCGTTATATGGAACAGTTTATTGAACAATTTATGAAAGAGTGGAATGCACAAATATGAAAATGTTAACTGTGGAAAACTTATCAAAATCATATGGAGAGAAACCGTTATTTGATGGATTATCATTTAGTATTGCAGAAGGACAACGTGCCGGAATTATTGGTGTAAATGGTACTGGTAAATCAACGTTGTTAAAAATTATTGCAGGGGCAGAAATTCCTGACACAGGTGATATGACTCATTCACGTGGGTATACAATTAGTTATTTATCACAGCAACCAGAGTTTGATGAACAATTAACAGTATTAGAACAAGTCTTCCATGGTGATACACCTTTAATTCGTCTTCTTCGTGATTATGAAAAGGCGCTATTACATATCGAAAAAGATCCAAGTAATGAAAAGGTACAGGAACAATTATTTGCAGTGCAACAACGTATGGACGCAATGAGTGCGTGGGAAGCAAATGCGAATGCAAAATCGTTATTAACGAAACTAGGAATTACGGATTTCACAGCAACTGTTGGAAATTTATCTGGTGGGCAGAAAAAACGTATTGCGATGGCGCAGTGTTTTATTGAAACACCGGATCTATTAATTTTAGATGAGCCTACGAACCATCTTGACCATGAGACAGTTGAGTGGTTAGAGGAATATTTAGCAAGGTACACAGGTGCAGTATTACTTGTAACTCATGATCGTTATTTCTTAGATCGTGTGACGAATCGTATTTTCGAATTAGACAATGGAAAACTGTATAGTTATGAAGGGAATTACAGTACGTTTTTAGAAGCGAAAGCACTTCGTGAAGAACAAGAACTTGCGCAGGAATCAAAACGTCAAAACTTATATCGCCGCGAATTAGCATGGATTCGCCGTGGTGCAAAAGCTCGTTCGACTAAGCAAAAGGCACGTATTCAACGATTTGAAGAGTTAAAAGGTCAAGAAGGGCCAGCTGCAAAACAGTCAGTTGATATTGCGCTTAGCGGTAGTCGCCTTGGGAAAAAAGTACTTGAGTTAAAAGATGTAACGAAAAAATTTGGCGATAAAACAGTATTAAACAACTTCAATCATATCGTGAAACCAGGCGATCGTATCGGAATTATTGGAGCGAATGGAAGCGGGAAATCTTCGCTATTAAATATGCTTGCAGGTAAAATATCTCCTGATAGTGGTGAAATTGAAGTTGGGCAAACAGTAAAAATCGCTTACTATACGCAAGAAAATGAAGAGATGAATTTAAATCAACGTATGATTGAATACATTAAAGAAATCGCTGAAGTCATTCATACGACAGACGGAAAAGTAATTGGTGCGTCTCAAATGTTAGAACGTTTCTTATTCCCGCCGCATTCACATGGTACACCGCTTGGCAAATTATCTGGCGGTGAAAGAAGACGTTTATATTTATTACGTATATTAATGGGAGAACCGAACGTACTATTACTCGATGAGCCTACGAATGATCTAGATACACAAACATTAACTGTATTAGAAGATTATTTAGAAGATTTCCCCGGTGTCGTTTTAACTGTATCACATGACCGTTACTTCTTAGATAAAGTAGTAGATGAATTATTCATTTTTAAGGGAGAAGGAGAAGTGCGTGAATTTCTAGGTAGTTATACGGATTATTTAGAAATGGAAAAAACGAGAGAACTTATTGAGAAAGCGGAAGTACAGAAAGAGAAAAAAGTAGTGGAAGAAGCACCGAAACAACAACGTAAGCGTAAACTTTCATATAACGAGCAGCGCGAATGGGAAACTATTGAAGATACAATTGCGGAACTTGAAGAAAAGCTAGAATCAATTGGAGAAGAGCTTGCGAATGTTGGTTCTGATTTTACGAAAGCGCAAGAATTGTCTGAAGCACAGCAGAAAACAGAAGAAGAGCTAGAAAAAACGATGGAAAGATGGAGTGAACTATCGGACATTGTTGAAGGATTAAAATAAAAACAAGCTGCATATATTGAAAAGTAAAGAGAAAAACTTTACACTATTGGTAGAACCTATTTTAGGAGGGAAAAAATGAGAACATCTAATCCAATGTTGAAAAAAGAGGCATTCCGTAAAGAAGGAGCAAGTGCTTCTGCGATGACTATTGGCGGAACAGTAGGCAAAACGTTTATTATGCTTATCTTGCTACTTGCAACGTCTGTCTATTCATACATACAGATGATAGAGGGTACGATGAAGATGCCAGTATTAATTGGCGCTTTAATCGTTGCGGCAATCATCGCATTTGCATCTATGTTCTTCCCACGTATTTCACCTTTTGGTGCACCAATCTATGCAGCAGTAGAAGGGGTTGTGTTAGGTAGTATTTCAGCGGTTTATACAATGAAATTTGGCGATTCTATCGTTTTAAATGCTGTTTTACTAACAATCTCAATTCTATTTGCAATGTTAGTGTTATATGCAACACGTGTAGTAAAAGTAACGGATAAATTCCGTACAGGCGTGATGGCAGCAACACTTGGAATTATGGTTATGTACTTAGTCGTATTTCTACTAAACATGTTTGGTGTAACGGTTCCGTACATTCACCAAGGCGGTACAATCGGTATTATTATTAGTGCAGTTGTTATCGTAGTTGCTGCACTAAACTTATTACTAGATTTCGATTTAATCGAAAATGGTGTACGTAGTCAAGCTCCGAAATATATGGAGTGGTACACTGCAATGGGACTAATGCTTACATTAGTTTGGTTATACTTAGAAATTCTTCGTTTCGTTTCTTACTTTACGAAAAATGACTAATAAAAAATCCTGCATGAAAAATGCAGGATTTTTTTATTTTCAAAGATAAATTGATGATGTGGTATAATATGGATGTTGGTAACTTTAAATTGAAGTGGATGGAATATGATGAAAGAGAAGAAAGGGATTATGAAAAAATTATTTTCTAAAAGTTTTTTCATAGAACTAGATGATGCTTTAACGTATCCATCGGGAGAAGTTATTACTTCAGCTATTGAAAGTTATGCAGCTGAATGTAATGAACAACTTAAATTTGAGAGTAAAGTAAAACCGATAACTTTTTACTTAGAAGAAGTATTGTATCGTGCGGAAATAAAGATGGCTCGTGGAGGATATTACATTTCATGCAGTGAAGTATAATTTTTGAAACCTTACATGTTTAAAATATGTAAGGTTTCTTTTTTTCTTTTATAGCATAAAAAATAATCTTTTTTACTTTAAAATATATTATTTTACGCTTTTTACCCTTCATACATTTTTATTTACAATGAAGAAAAATATGTGAGGTGGTATAACTTATGATGAATCGAGTTGTATTAATCGGTAGATTGACAAAGGAGCCAGAATTATACTACACAAAGCAAGGCGTCGCGTATGCACGAGTATGTGTTGCGGTGAATAGAGGATTTCGAAATAGTTTAGGTGAACAACAAGTAGATTTTATTAATTGTGTCGTATGGCGAAAATCGGCTGAGAATGTAACTGAATATTGTAAGAAAGGCTCACTTGTTGGGATTACAGGGCGTATTCAGACGAGTAATTACGATGATGAACAAGGCAAGAGAATATATAGAACTGAAGTTGTGATTGAGAGTATAACCTTTTTGGAGAGAAGGCCGGAGGGGGCATCGTAATAAGAGGGTCTAGTAACATAGCCCTCTATCACTTTTGATTAATACCTTCCCAAACAACATCTAATTGTTGATTGAGAATATTTTTCGCAATGATTTCATTTCCATGTAGTAGCGAATGCGACATTAGTGTATAAAAATAAGTGCTCATAACAGTAGAAGTGATAATATTTATATCCCATTGACTGTTTAATTTTCCTGCCTCTTTCGCTTCTGTAATAATTGAAGACAAACCTTCTTGTAGCTGTTGTATACTTTTTAATTCATTTTCTACTAAGTAGTTTGACTTTATAATCTCAAAGACGGCATGCTTCATTAAATCACCATGTCCAGTAAATCGATCCAGTAAATCGCCTAAAACAAGTTTGATTCTTTCTTTTGGATGTTCCACATTTTCGTAAGTTTTTAAACTTTCATTCCATAGCTCAATTTGAGAATCACCTAAAAATAATAATATGTTTTCCTTTTTCGGAAAGTAGTTGAAGAAAGTGCCCTTCGCTATCCCACATGCAGTAGTAATATCTTGAACCGTTACATTTTCGTACCCGCGTTCTTGAAAGAGCTGTACTGCTTTTAGGAATATAAGTTCCTTTAACTCTTTTTTTCTCGTTTCTCTAAGCATTTTATCTACTCCTAACAAAAACAATTATATCTGTTTAAGAGATAATCTCAAATAGAATCTTACGTCATAATTCTGTTTATAGTTTTCATTATAGTTATATGTTATAAATGAAAACTATATAGTTCATGTGTTTGCTTTTCAGAAACCCATTTTGGCATACGTTTCATTACTTCGTTTCTTACTATAGTTAAAGGTTTACTTTCTATTTGTGCCATTTTTCCAACTTTCCATGCAGTATTTGAGATTTTTTCAATTCTATCTCGTCGTTTTTGTTCGTATTCTAAAAATGCTTGACGATAATGAGCATTATTTTTAATGCATTCAGCCAGAATAATCGCATCTTCAATTGCTTGGCAAGCACCTTGGCCTAAATTCGGAGTAAGTGCATGGGCAGCATCCCCAATGAATACGATGCGTTTGTCAAAAAACTGTTTCATTGGAGTGATGTCTATAATATCACGATGAATCATATCAATGTCCGATGCGTTCTTTAAAATAGATGGGATTGGATTATGGTAAGTTTTGAAATGATTATATAAATCTGTTGTTGTGTAAGCTTTGTATTTTTGATCTCTAGCTTTCGCGTTTATGAGCGCATACCAGTATACTTCGTTGTTAGGAAGAGGGACGATACCAAATCTACCGTTTGTTCCCCAAGTTTCAATAAAATCATTTGTTAAAGAAAGATTATTAGCAGGAGTTACGCCGCGCCAACACGTATATCCTGCATAACGATAATTATCGCCTTGTGTTACTTGCTTTCGAATGACAGAATGAATACCATCAGCCGCAATGAGTATATTACCGAGTGCTTCACTACCATCTTGAAATACTATCTTTAAGGCGCTTGCTTCATTCTGTTCTATTTTTACGCATTCTTTTCCCCACTTGACAGTATCTTCTTTTAGTTCAGAAAGTAGTAATTGGTGTAAATCTTTTCTATGAATGGAGTACATTTTTGGATAGCAAGTTGGAATAATTAACTTATTGAAAGTAGTACCTTTTTCGGATACAAGGTTAAAACCGTCACTTTCGTTGCCGAATTTTTTGATTTTCTTAGAAATGCCGTATAGTTCAAGTGCTTGCATTGCGTTTGGGGCAATGATAATACCTGCACCAGCAACAGTAGGCTCATTGTTTTTATCATATACTTTTACTTCTATTCCTATTTTTTGTAAGGAAATTGCTGCGCAAAGTCCAGCAATACCGCCACCAATAATTATGACATTGTTCATTTGTTATCACTCCACCTTTGAATGACTTTGTTCATAAAATGACCGCGGTCATTTTATGAGTTAAGGTTAATCCCTTTTTATGTAATTGTCAATTATACTTTTAACTATAGTTATGGAATGATTAGGTGAAAATAGAATGAATGAAACTTTCCGGCGATGTAGAAAGGTAAATAGTAAAATTAAGCATCCGAGTAGGAGTATAGCGTGATAACATGTTACAATACAGCTAAGAACATGCAATAAAGGAGAGTTATTTACGTGAAGATTAAAGCAATTGAACCGACGCCAAGTCCAAATACAATGAAAGTTATTTTGAATGAAGTATTACCATCAGGAGCACGTAATAATTATACAAATGAAAATAAAGAACAAGCGCCAATGCAAGTGCAAGAAATTTTGAAAATTGAAGGCATTAAAGGTGTATATCATGTAGCTGACTTTTTAGCAGTGGAGCGAAATGCAAAGTATGACTGGAAAGTGTTATTACAACAAGTTCGTGCTGTTTTTGGCGAAGAAGTAGTGGAAGAAAGTGAAGAACAACAACTTGCTCATTTTGGGGAAGTGAAAGTGTTTGTTCAAATGTTCTTTACAATTCCAATGCAAGTAAAGTTAACAGATGGAACGACGGAAGAACGTGTTGGTTTACCTGACCGTTTTAAAGAATCAATTATGAAAGTGCAAATGTCTGCACCAAACGTTGTAAAAGAACGTAAATGGGTGGAACAAAGTACACGTTACGGTAATTTTGAAGAAATCGGGAAAGAAGTAGTAGAAGAGATTGTTGCTGCTTATCCGGAAGAACGTGTAAATGAAACGGTTAAAGAATTATTAAATCAGGCAGGTGCTGTTGAAGTAACGATTCAAAAGCGTGAGCCATATAAAGTAACAGAAGAGATGATGAAAGATGCTGACTGGAAAAAACGTTTTGCAGCTTTAGAACAAATGGATCCTACTGAAGAAGATATTCCAGTGTTGAAGATGGCGTTAGATGATGAAAAAGTTTCGATTCGCCGTTTAGCAACAGCATATTTAGGTATGGTAAAAGGTGATGAAGTATTACCGTTATTATATAAAGCCTTATTAGATCGCTCTGTAAGCGTTCGTCGTACAGCAGGTGATTGCTTATCAGACGTAGGTGACCCAGCAGCGATGTTCGTTATGATTAAATCTCTGAAAGATCCAAGTAAATTAGTACGATGGCGTGCAGCGATGTTCTTATTTGAACTAGGAGACGAAAGTGCGATTCCAGCATTAAAAGCAGCGCAAGATGATCCAGAGTTTGAAGTAGCAATGCAAGCACGTCTAGCGTTAGAGCGTATTGAAGGCGGAGAAGAAGCAAAAGGTTCTGTATGGAAACAAATGACGGAGTCTCGTAAAGGGGAATAATGTATGATTGTTTTCTATGATAGTTGGTGTCCGATGTGTACGGCGGTTGCAGAACGTACGAAAAAATTAGATAAAAAGGGTAAGGTGAAATTTTTTTCATTTAGAGATGAAGATGTAGTTGAGAAGTATGAACTTTCTCAAGAACTACAAAGTAAGATGGAACAAAGATTGTATATTTTAAAAAATAATAAGTGGTATGACGGCATTCATAGCATATATGTATTAGCAAAGGTCGTTCCATCTTATTGGTTTGCCGTACCTTTTATAAAGCTATCTATCGTACTTGGTTTTGGAAGTAAAGTATACGATTATATCGCTAACAATAGAAAACTTGTCCCAGTTGGACATTGCCGCGAAGGGATTTGTGAAATCCCTACAAAAAAATGAAATCATCGTTATCTTTCTTTTGCACCTATTAATAGAGCGTGATATGATGAATTTGGAATGAAAGTTGAAGGAGAGATTACAAGATGTCAAATGCTTATGAAGAATACATGCGCCAAATGGTAATCCCAATGCGCCAAGAGTTAGTGCGTTCTGGGTTTGAAGAGTTAACTACAGAAGAAGCTGTAACAGAATTTATGGAAAACGTAACAGGTACAACTTTAGTAGTTGTAAACTCTGTTTGTGGTTGTGCAGCTGGTTTAGCACGTCCATCAGCAGGTCAAGCGGTTGTTCGTGCTGAAAAACAACCTGATCATCTTGTAACTGTATTCGCAGGTCAAGATAAAGATGCTACTGCAAAAATGCGTGAATACTTCGGAGAAATTCCTCCGTCTTCACCATCTATGGCATTGTTAAAAGGAAAAGAAGTTGTTCACTTCATTCACCGTCATGAAATTGAAGGTGCAACTATGGACGAAATTATTACGAATTTAGAACAAGCTTTCGAAAAGAATTGCTAAAGAAGGGGGAGAGTAAATCTCCCTCTTTTCTTTATATAGAGGTGAAAAAATGATAGTAACAACAGCAGGAAGAACGAACAAAGAAATGACAGCTTATGCAAACAGGGTAGCAGCAGAATTAAATGCTTCTTTCGTTAAACGTAATGACATACCAGTACATAAGCTGCATGAACAGTATGAACAAGATGTACTTGTCGTAGGGAAGAACCGATTAGCTATTTATCCAAAAGGTACGGAAGAATCGTTTTTCTTTCATCCGAACTCAGCGATGTTTCGTGTGAAAAGGTTAATGCGCGGAGAACATGATCCGTTTGTACAAGCCACGCAATTAGAGAGAGGAATGACAGTGTTAGATTGTACGCTCGGGATGGCATCAGATAGTATTGTAGCTAGTTATATTGCTGGTGAAAGCGGAAAAGTAACAGGACTTGAAGGCAATGAGTATATGGCTTATATTATGGAAAATGGTTTGAAAACATGGTCTTCATCTGTTTCTGAAATTGATGAAGCAATGCAACGAATTGATGTAAAGCAAACGGAGCACTTCGCATTTTTAAAACAATGTGATGATAATAGCTATGACATCGTTTATCTCGATCCGATGTTTGAAGAAACTGTCATAGAATCTGACGGAATTAAAGGATTAAAACATTTCGCTTTGTATCATGATATTACTGATGAAACAATTGCGGAGGCGAAGCGAGTGGCGAGAAAGCGTGTCGTATTAAAAGATCATTTCCGTAGTTCTAGATTTGAAAAACACAATTTTCACGTATACAAAAGAAAAAGTGCTAAGTTTCACTTTGGTGTAATTGACCCTTGCTAATTGTTTGAAAAGATGTATAATAAGCAATAATTAATTAAATATACTGTCTGTGATGAAGAGAGTAGTCTTTTTTAGAAGGAAAGCGAGCTAGGGATGGTGTGAGCCTAGTGCGGAAGAAAAAGATGAAGCGCACTTCGGAGATGCTTCTTGAACGAATAGTAGAGTAAGCCGAGGCCCCCTGTCCTCGTTATAAACGGGAAAGTGGTTCGTAATGAACAACAAGGGTGGTACCACGGGTTCAAACTCGTCTCTTTTTTAGAGACGAGTTTTTTGTATTTTAAAAATGAAGGAGGTTGTAGCATGGATTATAAAAAGCAGTTTGCAGAAAGTTTATCTAATATTTTTACGAATGAATTAACGCAACAGCAAATTTTAGATTTAATTGAAACACCGAAACAAGATGAATTCGGAGATGCAGCGTTCCCATGCTTTTCATTAGCGAAGCAATATAAAAAAGCACCGGCTATTATTGCAAAGGAAGTTGCACAGAAATTAAGTGATCCGTTTTTTGCGAAAGTAGAGGCTGTTGGTCCTTACGTAAATGTCTTTTTTAATCGTGAAACGGTAAGTGATACAGTATTAAAAACGATTTTAGCAGAGAAAGAAGAGTACGGTCACAATCATTTTGGATATGAAAAAACGGTCGTTATCGATTATTCCTCTCCTAATATCGCAAAGCCATTTTCAATGGGGCATTTACGCTCTACAATGATAGGAAATTCATTGAAACATATCGCTGAAAAATGTGGCTATGAAGTTGTAGGAATTAATTATATTGGAGACTGGGGAACACAGTTTGGAAAGTTAATTACAGCTTATAAAAAATGGGGAAATGAAGCAGTAGTGAAAGAGGATCCAATACGTGAATTATTTAAGTTATATGTTCAATTTCATGAAGAGGTAAAAGACGACGAAGAATTAGAAGAAGAAGGACGCGCTTGGTTTAAGAAATTAGAAGAAGGTGATGAAGAAGCTGTTGAGCTTTGGAATTGGTTCCGCCACGAATCCTTAAAAGAATTTTCTCGTATTTATGAACTTCTCGGTGTGGAATTTACTAATTTTCAAGGAGAAGCTTTTTATAATAATTTAATGGAAGACTTTATTGGGATTTTAGAGGAACATGATTTACTTGAAGAGTCAGAAGGCGCATTAGTCGTTAATTTAGAAGAAGAGGGAATGCCACCTTGCTTAATTAGAAAATCAGATGGTGCGACGATTTATGCAACGCGTGACTTAACAGCAGCACTATATCGTCAAAACACATTTGGTTTTGATAAAGCGTTATACGTAGTTGGCCCGGAACAAAGTTTACACTTCAATCAATTTTTCACTGTATTAAAAAAGTTGGGCTACACTTGGGTTGACGGCATGGAACATGTACCGTTTGGGTTCATTTTAAAAGATGGTAAGAAAATGTCGACACGTAAAGGAAGAGTTATTTTACTAGAAGAAGTACTTGAGGAAGCAATCGAACTTGCAAAACAAAATATTGAAGAGAAAAATCCGAATTTAAAACAGAAAGAAGAAGTAGCAAAGCAAGTCGGTGTAGGCGCAGTTATCTTCCACGATTTAAAAAATGAGCGTATGCATAATATTGAATTCTCATTAGAAAATATGCTGAAATTTGAAGGGGAAACAGGCCCATATGTACAATACACACATGCACGTGCTTGCTCTATTTTAAGAAAAGAAAGCGTAGAATTTGAAACGTGTACGTTTGCATTAAAAGATGATCATAGCTGGAGCGTTGTAAAATTACTTAATAAATTCCCACAAGTAATTGAAATAGCCTTCAACAAAAATGAACCATCGGTTATTTCGAAATACGTATTAGATGTAGCGCAATCGTTTAATAAATATTACGGGAATGTGCGTATATTAGAAGAGAGTGAAGAGAAAGACAGTAGACTGGCATTAGTGTATGCTGTGACGGTTGTATTAAAAGAGGGATTACGTTTACTTGGGGTGGAGGCACCTGAGGAGATGTAACATAGTAATAAACTGACAAACTGGGTTTAGTATATAAACCTGGTTTGTTTTTTATTTGGATATATAATTAATTTTCAAAATCAATTAAAATCTTTTTAGAGAGGAGGATTTATATTGATTCGAAATATGATTTTACAAATTCCTTGTCATAGAAGATCAGATAGAAGTTTTCTTAAACTACAAAAATACATACCTTTATGTGCGCGTTGTACAGGCATGCTTATCGGTATATTAATGTTTCCAATTTATTTTTATATAACACTTTCATTTCTTTTTGCAATTATACTATCATTTTCTGCTCAAATTCCGTTACTTATTGATGGATTTACCCAAAAGTGGAAATGGAGAAGTAGCACAAATTTACTAAGAGTAACTACTGGTGTATTAAGCGGTAATGGTATGGGGTTATTTATTTCATCAAGTGTTATTTGGATATTATCTTAAGGTATATAGTAACGGAGGTATTTACATAGATGTTCTGGATTTACTTAATTCTAATTTTTATTTCAGGTGGAAGTGGAATTGGTTTTATGATTCAAAATAAGTATACAGAAGCAATAATAGCTTTTACTATTTGTATACTATTGTTTGGGCTACTGTATTATTATCTTAAGAGAAACAAAAGAAAGAGAAAAGCAGATTGTGGCGATTTAGATTGTACGGATTGTTTTGATTGTGATTGTACTTGTTAAATTTTTCTTCCAAATAAAAAGCTAGTGTATTTTTAATAACACACTAGCTTTTTGCTTTGAAATTTTAAGAAAAGTGTAGGAATACGACTATTATATAGAGAACTTTAGTTTTGTATATAAAAGGAGGCGTTAGACGTTGGAAACGTATGATTGGAACAGTAAACTAACTTATTTAAAAAATACAAGAGATTTATATTACAATGACGATTATGTAAGCTTTTTAGTAAATACAGTTTGGAGAATCACTAAGCCAGTACATATCGTTGATTACGGTTGTGGATATGGTTATTTAGGCTTAATATTAATGCCATTACTTCCAAAAGGATCAAAGTATACAGGCATTGATAGCGGGGGAACATTAATAGCGGAAGCGAGAGAGTTGTTTCGTTTACTTCCGTATGATTCAGAATTTCTTGAAGGAGATGCTACAGAAATGGAACTGAACGATAAATACGATATAGCAATCTGTCATGCTTTCTTATTACATATGACTACTCCAGAAACAATGCTACAAAAAATGATACATTCAGTTAAAAAGGGCGGAAAAATAATCTGTTTTGAACCACATTGGATATCAAATATGTCTTCATACTTTTTAGATGGGGAGAATCAATCGGAATTTATTAGGTTAGGCACTTTGCAGAAGGTATTTGAAAGTGACACACAGAGAAGCGGAAAAGATGGAAATATTGGTATGAAAATACCGATATATTTAAGTGAATTAGGCGTGGAAAATATTGAATGTAGAGTAAGTGATAAAGTGAACTTTTTAGATTCTAATATGCACCATCATGGTAAAGCGAAGTTGTATCATTCATTAAAGGAAGAGGGGATTGCGGGGAATCCAGGTGATAAACAGCAATTTATAGGACGTTTAATAGACAGAGGATTAACATATGATGATGCGCTAGCTCAATATGAAGCTGAACTACGATTTTTTAAAGCATTTCATATACATTCTTCATTAGTGTACGCTCCGAATATGAAAATTACATTTGGTGAAATAGTATGTTAATAGGTAGTAATACGATGAAACATGTCGCTGAATGTCGATAAGTCGATATTCGACATATAATCGCTGATATATTTGAATTATCGCCGATATAATTTCATGTACTGATTTCAGCTATATAAAAATAAGATCCACATGTTACGTTATTCCATATAATCAAACAAAATACAGAGAAAAACAATCATTTTTACTATATTTTGTTATAAATTCGAATAATATTAAATAATACTATCCATTATAGGAGATTTTAGTTGAATACCTACAATATGATGTGTAAAATCTAAGCAAGTAGCAGTATAAATAAATATTCGAGGTGAATACATGCTAGATTTTAAGCAGTTAGATGCTTGTTTGAAAGACAAGAGATTTATAGATGGATTACAGGAAATAAATAATGAAATTTCATATATAAAAGAAAAGAATACTTTATCTTATGTAAAGAATTGGCTTGCTAATATTCCTTCACATAAGGAGTTTGATATATTAATACGTCTTACTGATGAAGGGCTTATGCACCAATACAGTTCATTCCTCATTCGCTACGCCTATAAAAAATTCCCAAATATGAGAACGCTCTCTTTATATTGTGATGAGTTAATTGATGAGCGGAAAATCCTTGAAGCAGAACAGTTGTTAAAAGACTCATTAGAAGAGGTAAATAAAGAAGAAATTGAAGTTGATCTTTTAGCGAAAACATATTTTACTTTAGTACGATGTTTGTTGGAAATGAAACGAAATGAAGAAGCGCTAATCTATATGCAAAAAGCAGAGGAGTACAGTGAACGTGCCGTGTTTGATAAATGGGGATACGTCTATATGCATACAGGTGAATGGGAGAAAGCAGAAGAACAATTTATAGCTGGTATGCAGCATAAAGATTGTGAAGAGTTATCTACCTATTTATTATCACAGTTATATGCGAATAAAGGAGAACAAAAACGTGCATTGCAGCTAATTGATGATGCAATTGTAAAGTTCCCACAAGTACCATATTTTCATTTTGAAAAGATAAAATATGTATTAGATTTAGGGAAGTACGAAGATATGTTATCAGTAATAGATAACATAAATAAACAGCTTCCTTATCATGCGTATAAAGCTTATTTCGTACATTTACGAGCAGAAGCACTGTACAAAATGAATAAACTTGTAGATTTACAACAGTTATTAAAAGAAGAAAAAAGTTTAAAAGGGTCTTTATATCATAATTTAGAAAAAAATCCAGATGGAAAAAAGGTTCACCTGCCGATCGTTCCCATTGTACAAAAGGATAATTATTGTGTGCCGACAAGTTTAGAAATGATGTTGCAGTTATGGGGAGAAAAACGTACACAAGATGAAATAGCAGAGTTTATTTTTGATATGACAGGATCGAAGTTTTCAGATACTGTTTCTTATTTAGAAGAATTAGGTTATGAATATCGTTATTTTAAAGGTAATGAAGAGAATTATAAGAGACTGATTGATGAAGGAATTCCTGTTTTATTAAGTATAGATATTGAGCATGCTTCACATGTACAAGTACTAGCTGGATATGATGATACATTGCAGGCCTTTTATGTTCAAGATCCGAACTTTATAGAGCCAGTTATTGTGGAATATAGTAAGTTACAAGAAAAATATCGTTATACAGGTTGTTTAGCAATTACGTTTGTTCCGCAAGAAAAGAAGGAACTACTATCATTTTTAAATGAAGAAGAACATCATTATTTTAAATCTATTTTTTCTTTAACAGATCATTTGGATGAACAAGATAAAGAGGGGATTCATGACTTAGTACAGTTTTTAAAAGGGACGAGTGATAATCCGAATACGTGGTTATATACGGTTAAGCATTTAGATGTTGAAGTAGATAAAGAATTTATTTTATATTGTATAGAAAAGTTAATGGAGAAATTTCCTAACTCAGATTTTGTTAAATTACATGGTGCACAGTGCTTTATTCGCCTGGAAGAGTTAGAAAAATCTGGGCACATGCTTGCGAGTGTTGAGAAGAAAAATAGTCGTGCCTTATATCATTTCATAAACGGAAGGTATGCTTTTGAGCAGGAAAGTTATTTAGAAGCGATTTCAAGTTTTCGTTCCTCATTACAATTAGACGCAGATCAGCCGATTGCTTGGAGTTTCCTTGCGTTATCCTATATGTATATCGATCAATCTGATAAGGCATTGCAGTTTTCTCAAGTTGCTTTAGAACGTAGTCCAGAAAGATTTACTTTAACGAATCACGGGTTAATATTAATAGATTTAGAAAGATATGAAGAAGCGTATGAAATCTTTAACGACCTGTTAAGAGAGTATAAAAATGAGGCACATGTATGGTATGAGCGAGCGAGATGTGCGCATCATTTAGGGAAATTACATTTAGCGATAAAAGGGCTTAAAGTAGCGATTCATTTGGATAGTAATGCACCTTACATTTATACGAAACTTGCAGAAATATACGAATCTGATCTGAAGGATGAAGAAAGTACGAAAGAAATTTTATTAAAAGGTATTGAGAATTGTGATGATAAGGCACCTCTATATGTAAAACTGGGTGACTATCATTTTCAAAATGATAGCCTGGAAGAAGCAGAATCGTTGTATACTCGTGCTTTAGAAGAAAATCATGATGATGTTTATTCTCACTTCGGACTTACGCAAGTTTATATGGCAAGAGAACAATATAAGGAAGCAAAAGAATATATTCTCGGTATTGAAAAACAAATTGAAAAGAGCCAAGATTTTCTTATGAATGCGGGAATGGTTTTATGGGATGCTGAAGTTGAACTTGGTGGAAGTGAAGAAGGGTTTAAAGTAGCATTGTCTAAGTTAGAGAGTGGTATAAAGCAGAGCGAATATAATGTAGCAAGCGCGTTAGATGAATATGTGAATCGAATTAAAGGAACGGTATTTGTGCAGCGAGGTATAGCATTCTTAAGAACGTTACAAAAAGAAAGAAATGAAGTAAGTGAATATGGTTGTTATACAGGTATTTTATATGAATCTATCGGACAGTATGGCCAAGCGATGAAAAGATATAAAAGGGCGATAGAACAAAAGGAAACGGCATTACCGTATTACCGAATTGGTGAAACACTTATGGCATTAGGACAATTGACGGAAGCAAAACAGGCATATGAAACATGTTTAGAGCTTGATGGGAATTTCGTCGGTGTACATTTACAGCTTGCGGAAATATATGAAAAAGAAGAAAATCGTTCTAAAGAACAAAGTCATATGGTTCAGGCGATGAAAGAAGAGCCGCTGCATATTAATATGGGATATTTGGCGCAGCTTTCAGTAGAAATGAATCTTCAGAAAGAGTTGCTGACTGAACTAGAACAATTAGTGGACGAAGTGCCTGAAATATGGCGATTAGATGCGATTGCATATGTGTATGGAGCGATGGATGAAATAGATAAAGAACAAGCACAGATTGAAGAGGCACTACGATTAGATAGTGAGCATACAGAAGTTTTATATCATTATGCAAAAGTATTAGTGAAAAATAGAAATGCAAAAGCAATTGAAATTGCAATGAAGGTTATACAAAAAGATGTAAATAATGAACGTATATTTGATGTATATGTAAAAGCGATAGAACAACATAAGAAATGGTCTAACATACGAGATTTTCTTCACATATTAAAAGTCAAAAAGGCAGAAAGAAGTATGGCGTTTATGTACGCTGCATCTGCAGTTACAGAAAGATGGATTGAACGTCAACAAAATGAACAGCCGAAGAAATCCATATTTACGAGAGCTCTTTATCGTATGAAAAACCGTGCGAAAGAAATTTCGATTATTACTACAATCATTGATTTATATGAAATTTCGTTACAGTTAAATCCGAAAAATAGTATGGCAGCGCAGCGATTTGCGCTATTTTATGAGAATGTAGAGATGAATAGAGAAGCAATAGAGATTCTGCACACGTCACTAGAAAATAAATGGGATTATGAAGTAGCGAAGCAACTTGTAAATCTTTTCGTTGAGTGCGAGGAAGAAGGTATGTTAAGAGATGCTATGGAATTAACGAAGCAAATGGTTCGAGAGTTACCAGATGATTACGATACTCTTCTTCTTCAGGCACAAGTATTCTTTAAAGCAGGAGAAGAAAGAAAAGCAGAAAAGATTACTTTACAATTAACGGAGCAAACACCATTTGTAAGTAGAGCATTTCTTGCTTTAGGAGAAATATATCAAAGTCAAGAGAGGTTTGAAGAGGCAATTCACGTATTAGAAAATGCTTCTATCCATCATCCGAATGAAACAGCAATTCTTCTTTCTTTAGCATCTTCATATCATGGTGCTGGCCAAACGATAAAGGCAGAAAAAATAACAAATGAAGTAGTAACAATGGATGCGAGTGATTTGTTAGCAAGATATGATCGTGCTTGTTATTTAGCACAGTTAAACAGGAATGAAGAGGCGAAGGAAGAGCTTGAAATTGTACTTCGTGAGGATGAGTCGGGATTTTTCGCTGAACTTATCGAGGATGATGAAAATTTAGCAGCACTGCGAGAATTTGAAAAGTAATTGTATAAGAATAGTGAAAAAAGGGCATAATTAAATATATATTTCGAATTAGTTGACAATTGATTACCAAATGGCATAAAATAGCTTTTAACAAAGTATACAAATCTGAAGACGAGAAAGAGTAAAATAGTGTACTGTTCCCCAGAGAGCCGGTATGTTGCTGAAAGCCGGTGTGCAGACGTTATTTGAAAATCATCTCCGAGGAGCCGAGGCTGAAAATGAGTAAGCTCGGACGGATGTCTACCGTTACAAAGAACACGTATGATAGTACGTTGCTAAGTGCTATTAGTGAAGAGCTAATAGAATTAGGGTGGTATCGCGGGTAAACCCGTCCCTATTTTATAGGGACGGGTTTTTTGTGTGCTTTAAAACATTCAAAAGGAGTGATTGTAGATGAAGAAAGTAGATGTAAAAGAGTCAGCTGTAGGGAGAGAAACACGTATTCGTAAACAGTGGAACGAGCAGAGCATTTTCGAACAATCAATTCAGAATCGAGAAGGCGCACAATCTTTTGTGTTTTATGAAGGACCACCAACGGCGAACGGACTACCACATGTAGGTCATGCACTTGGACGAACAATTAAAGATGTAGTAGCAAGATATAAAACGATGTCTGGTTATAAAGTATTAAGAAAAGCGGGATGGGATACACACGGTTTACCTGTAGAATTAGGTGTTGAGAAACAACTTGGTATTTCTGGTAAACATGAAATCGAAGAGTATGGAATTGAACCATTTATTAAGAAGTGTAAAGAGAGTGTATTCACATATGAGAAGCAGTGGCGTGAATTCACTGAAAGTATCGGTTATTGGGTAGATATGGATGATCCATACGTTACGTTAGAGAATCCATATATCGAAAGTGTATGGCATATTTTAGGGACGATTCATGAAAAAGGATTATTGTATAAAGGGCATAGAGTTTCACCATATTGCCCAAGTTGTCAAACTTCACTAAGTTCACATGAGGTTGCCCAAGGGTATAAAACAGTAAAAGATTTAAGTGCAACAGTTAAGTTTAAAGTGAAAGATAGTGACAATGAATACTTCCTAGGTTGGACGACAACACCTTGGACACTTCCAGCAAATGTTGCACTCGCTGTACATCCAAATATGGAATACGTGAAAGCGAAACAAGAAGGTCATGTATACATTGTTGCGAAAGAACGTGTACGAGATGTATTAAAAGAAAACTATGAAGTATTATCTGTTCATAAAGGAGAAGAATTATTAAATACTTCTTATACAGCACCGTTTCCGATGAAAGAAGTTACAAATGGGTACCGCGTTATCGGAGCAGATTTTGTAACGGCAGATAGTGGTACAGGACTCGTTCATATTGCTCCAGCATATGGAGAGGACGATTATAGAGTCGTTCAAAGTGAAGGGTTGTCATTCTTACATGTTGTAGATGAGAAAGGTGAATATACAGAAGCAGTACCATTTTTGAAAGGTAAATTTGTAAAAGATTGTGACGTAGATATCGTTCGTTATTTAGCGAAGGAAGGTTTACTTTATCATAAAGAAAAGTATGAGCATAGTTACCCACATTGTTGGCGCTGTGATTCACCACTTCTTTATTATGCAGGTGAAAGTTGGTTAATCCGAACGACTGCAATTAAAGATACATTTTTACAAAACAACGATACTGTTACTTGGTATCCAGATCATATGAAACATGGACGATTTGGTAAGTTTTTAGAAAACATGGTGGACTGGAATATTAGCCGAAATAGATATTGGGGAACACCATTAAACGTATGGGAATGTGAAAGTTGCGATCATCAATTCGCACCGAAAAGCATTGCTGATTTAAGAAAGCATAGTATGAAAGAGACACCTGAAGACTTAGAATTGCATAAGCCATATGTAGATGAAGTGCAAGTTTGCTGCGAAAAATGCGGAAGTACAATGAATCGCACACCAGAAGTAATTGATGTTTGGTTTGATAGTGGTTCGATGCCATTTGCGCAATATCATTATCCGTTTGAAAATAAAGAGTTATTTGAAGAACAGTTTCCAGCAGATGTAATTGCAGAAGGAATCGATCAAACACGCGGCTGGTTTTATAGTTTATTAGCTGTATCAGCACTATATACTGGAAAAGTACCGTATAAACGAGTGCTATCACTAGGGCATGTTCTAGACGAGGAAGGACAGAAAATGTCTAAAAGTAAAGGGAATGCACTAGATCCAGTTGATTTAGTAGAGAAGTTTGGTGCTGATGCTTTAAGATGGGCTTTACTCGTTGACAGTGCTCCGTGGAATGCGAAGCGTTTTTCTGAAAGAACAGTATTAGAAGCAAAATCTAAATTTGTAGATACATTAGTCAATGTGTATAGCTTCTACGTTTTATATGCAAATTTAGATGAGTATAATCCGAACGAAACGTATGACGTAAAGCGGACGAAATTGGATGAATGGGTATTATCAAGATTGCATAGCACAACGAAAAAAGTGAGAACTGCACTTGATGATTATCAATTTACGAATGCAGCTCGTGAAATCGCGACGCTTGTAGATGAAGTAAGTAACTGGTACGTAAGACGATCACGTAATCGTTTCTGGGAATCTGGTATGAATGCTGAAAAAGCAGCTGCGTATGAGACACTTCATGAAGTGCTTGTAACAATTAGTAAACTAATTGCACCATTTACACCGTTTGTCGCTGAAGATATTCATTTGAATTTAACTGGAAGTAGCGTTCATTTAGAGGATTATCCAGTTGTAAATGAATCACTACTTCAGCCGAAATTAGAAGCGGAAATGGATGCAGTTTTACAAGTTGTTGAACTTGGAAGAAGTAATCGTAATCAACATTCTTTAAAAGTAAAACAGCCGTTAGCGGAACTTGTATTACTTGAGCATAATGAAAATGATATGGATTGGGAATCTTACCGTGATATCGTTATGGATGAGTTAAATGTGAAGGCGTTCCATGTTGAACTCGATGAAACGAAATACACATCTTATCAATTAAAGCTGAATTTTAAAACGGCTGGGCCGAAGTTCGGTAAAAATGTGAATGCAGTAAATGGCTGGCTAAAACAATTATCACAAGACGAGGTACAAAACTTTGTCTCTACAGAAAGAGCAGTTTACGAAGTAGCATCAGGAGAAGAAATAGTTGTAACGACTGAAGATGTATTAGTAGAGAAAGTTGCGAAATCTGGATTCTCTAATACAACTAACGGACAATATACAGTAATGTTAGATACGAATGTAACGGAAGAATTGCTACAAGAAGGGGTAGCACGTGAATTCATTCGCGCCGTTCAAGAATATCGTAAGCAGTTGAATTTACCTGTTAATTTACGGGTAGATGTAATTCTTGATACAGAGGAAGAACTACAGCAAACGTTAACGAATCATAAAGAGTTGTTGGAAGAAAACTTACTCGTTAAACAATTTACATTTGGTCACTTAACGAATAAAGACGATGAAATTTCTTTAGGTGAGACAAAAGTCCGCATTAAATTAAGCTCAGCTAATTAAAGAAAAGGAAGTTGGAATGATTCCAACTTCCTTTTTGTATGATGGAAATTTATCCGGCTATTTTCTGCATAATACATTCGATAGGACCTCTAGAAAAATTCTTTCTCCATAACACGCTAATTAAAATGCTGTTAAAATTTATTTCTACAGTATTGTTTTCGCTTTACAAATAAATATTGAGAAAATTTCACTCCCCCTAAATGGAAAGGTAATAGAATTGTTCATAGAGAATTACTCGTAGATTCAATTTTTATTCCCCCCATTTTATGGGGAATGATTGCCTAGTGGTAATGGGATAAGGTTGAGCTACTTTATTAGGGGGAGTGGTTCTATGTTTAATAAAAAAATGGTGGCAATGGCAATGACTGTGCCGTTAGTAATGGGGACGATTACTACAGTTTCGGCATTGGAAAAACAACAGCAAGTAAAGCTAGAAGCTTATTCGCCTCAGAAAAAAGCAACAGAATATTTAAAAGAAAATGCTGCGCAGTATGGATTAAAAGCAGACCTTTCAGACTTGCAATATATTTCTACAACAGAAACGTCAGTAGCTTCATATGTTAGGTTCCAACAAGTTGTGAATGGTGCGCCTGTATTTTCAAAACAAATTACAGTTACTCTTAACGGTGAGGGAAAAGGAGTACTTGCTGTTTCTGATTATCAATCTGTTAAAGGTGTGAAGGAAGTTACAACAAAAATTAGTGAAAAAGATGCAATACAAAAATCAATGGCGTATGTTGGAGAAGTAAGTGAACAAAACTTATGGGCTCCTACAGAGAAAGAATTTGGATATATTGTTGAAGAAGGAATTGCTCGTCCAGTATATAAAGTTGTAGTCCATTCTAATAATCCATTTGGTGCATGGGAAACATTTGTTGATGCAGAAAATGGAAAGTTAATTAAAAAGGTTGATATAAACCGTAAAGCAGAAGGATCAGGAAAAGTATTTTTACCTAACCCAGTCGTATCTAGCGGTAGTAAAGTAGGTTTAAAAGATAACAATGATGCAGATTCAACAGCATTAACGAACCAATTAAAGACTGTTACGTTAAAAGGTTTAGATGGGACAGGATTTTTAATTGGAGAGTATGTAACGATTTCCTCAAAAGCAAAAACGAAATCTACAAACTTACAATTTAACTATACACGTGCAAATGATAGCTTTGAAGATGTGATGTCGTATTATCATATTGATACTTTACAACGTTACATTCAAAGTCTAGGTTTTAAAAATATTAATAATCGCTCTATTAAAGTGAATGTGAATGGAACAACGGCGGACAACTCATTTTATTCTCCGACAACGAAAGCTTTAACCTTTGGTACTGGCGGAGTAGATGATGCAGAAGATGCAGGTATTATCGCACATGAATATGGACATTCAATTCAAGATAACCAAGTTCCTGGCTTCGGTAGTTCTGCAGAAGGTGGAGCGATGGGAGAAGGATTTGGTGATTTCTTAGGTGCTACGTATGAAGATGCAGTATCGACAACAGGCTACGGAAAAGCATGTGTTGGAGAATGGGATGCGACTGCTTATTCTAGTTCAGATCCAACGTGCTTACGCCGATTAGATAATAATAAAGTGTATCCGAAAGATATTACGAATGAAGTACATGATGATGGAGAAATTTGGGCTCAAGGACAATATGAGATGGCGCAAGCATTTGGTCGTGATGTTGCAACGAAAATTATTTTACAATCGCACTGGTCGTTAACACCAAACTCTAAATTCAGTGATGGAGCGAAAGCGATTAAGCAAGCGGATGCTCTTTTATATGGCGGACAACATGCTGCGGATATCGATCGTATTTGGGCAGCGAGAGGAATTAGTACGAATTAATATAAAAAGTCGTGGCATGTATAAGCCACGACTTTTTAATTTGCTTAAGAACTGGTACTAGTAAAGTAAGCTATATGAATGATAGTGTGAATATATCCGTATCCCATTTACCTTTTAGCTTCTTTAAAAACAAAATGCTCTTTAAATTTTCTAGATTCAACTTTTTGACCATTTCGCATCGATCGGAATGGGTGTTCTTGCCATGTAATAATAACATCAACTTCATCTGCTTTTGTAGCAACAGGTAAATTAGCGTGTTCAAATCCAGTTTTTCCACTTGCTAAACGACTTTCCTTGAGAGAAAAGAGTTCATATTTCGTTTTTGTTTTTGGTTCGTTGCGGAATACTTCGACTTGTACGTTATATACTTCACTGTTTCCAACATTTTTTACTGAAAATTGATAAGTTTGGAATTCATCTTTTTTAGCTTGAATCTTTTTTTTGTTTACTTTTTTCGGTTCAGCAATATTCACTTGCCATTGATCAGAGTTTTGAGAGATAGGTAAAGATTTTGGTGAATAGGCGTACGTTTCGTTTACTACAATTAGGCAAAACAATAGGAGAAAGAAACTAATCGCTTTTTGCATATACACACCTCGCTATAAAATTTTTATTAATATGTGTAAATAAAACAGTAAATATGTAATTTAATGGAAAAAGGTGATACTTTGATTCAAATGAATTTGAAAAAACTTGAAGAAGTAATAGATGGAGAAGGGTTATACGAATCATTTCATCATTTAGAAATACATGGTGTCTGTATAGATTCCAAAAACATGAAAGAAGGAAATTTATTTGTTCCAATCATTAGGGTGAAAGATGGGCATGAGTATGTGAAAGAAGCAATGGATAATGGAGCTGTCGCTTCCTTGTGGAAAAAGTCTTACGGTACTCCGCCAAAAGGGATTCCAATTATATTTGTGGATGACACTTTGTTTGCTTTGCAACAATTGGCACAATTTTATCGAAGAGAGATAAATGTAAAAGTAATAGGAATTACAGGTAGTAATGGCAAGACTACGGTAAAAGATATAATAGGAAGCATTTTAAGTTCAACTTATAGAGTGCATAAAACAAAAGGTAATTTTAATAGTCAAATCGGTTTGCCGTTAACAATTTTAGAAATGGAACGAAATACTGAGTTCTTAATACTTGAAATGGGAATGAGTGAAAAAGGACAAATTCGAAATTTATCACGAATCGCACAGCCAGATGTAGCGATTATTACAATGATTGGACAGTCACATCTAAAGACGCTTGGATCAAGAGAAGAGATTGCGAAGGCTAAATTTGAAATTATAGACGGATTACATGACGATGGACTGTTCCTATATAATGGCGACGAGCCATTACTTTCTCAAAATATTAATATGCTAGGTATAGAAAGTAAGTCATTTGGTCGAAAGTATACAAATGATTTGTTTCCAACGAACGTACAATTAGATGGATATGGTGTTCATTTTAAATTAAATCATACAAAAATACAGTACGATGTTCCCTTACATGGAAAACATAATATTTTAAATGCGATCGTTGGAATCGCTGTAGGGCAATTTTACAAAGTCTCTACAGAAAAAATACAAGAAGCATTGCAACAAATAAATATTACACAAATGCGCTTTCAGTTTTTAACCGCTAAAACAGGTTTTACAATTATTAACGATGCATGGAATGCCAGTCCTTCCTCCATGAAGGCTGCAATTGAAACGTTACAGAAGTTAAATGCCTATAAGAAAAAAATGATAGTGATTGGGGATATGTTGGAGTTAGGGAAGAAAGGTGAAACATATCATAGAGAAATTGGTAAAATGTTAAATGAGGAGAGCATTCAATATGTATTTACGTATGGAGAGTTAGCCAAAATTGTAGCGGAAGAAGCAAGAAAGAACTATCATGCAGGAAAAGTACAATCATTTGATAATAAAGCCGAGATAGCAGAGGAAGTATTAAAAGTAATAACGAAAAAGGATGTTGTTTTACTGAAAGGTTCACGTGGAATGGCTTTAGAGGAAATTGTACAAAACTGGATGTGAAAAATTAAAATATATTTAAAAGTGCTTGCATTTTATAGTGTGAAGAGATAGAATACTCTGTAAATATAAAAAGTGATGATTAGGAAAAGTACATGATGCAAAGGTCTACAGAGAGCAATCGGTTGCTGAGAAGATTGCGATACCGCATGATGGAAAGACACCTGTGAGTGTTGCTTTGAACGTGATAATTAGTAAAAGCAAACGGTACCTACCGTTATCAGGACTAAGATGGTCATTATGACAATTTGGGTGGTACCGCGGAAAAATCCGTCCCTATTTATAGGGGCGGATTTTTGTATTCTTTTAAGGGAGGTGAGTGACCGTGGATGATGACGATGACAACAATAACGTAAATAAATATAAAATTACCGGAGGGAAAAATAATGGAGTCAATAATGAAGCGTTCACTCACAAAAGAATGTACGAAGCAAAGCGGAAAGGTTGTATTACTTCAAGGATGGGTAAAAAAGATTCGTCATCTAGGTAATGTTAGTTTTTTATTAATAAGGGATCGATCAGGGGTTATGCAATGCGTATTAGAAAACGAGCTAGCTGGATTTAAAGTAGATGTGGAGAGTGTTGTTCAAGTCGTAGGCCAAATAGTAGAGACTTCGAAAACAGAATTAGGGATTGAAGTGCTTGCTCACGAAGCGAAAATATTAAATGGCGCAGAACCACTTCCATTTGAAATAAATAAAAAGAAGTTACAAGTTGGCTTAGATCAACTACTGAATGAACGGGTATTATCATTAAGACATGAGCGAACCGCTGCTATATTTAAAGTGAAATCTACGCTCGTCCAGAGCTTTAGTGAATTCCTTATAGAGAACGATTTCACACGTATATTTACTCCAAAAATTGTTTCGCAAGGGGCAGAAGGAGGAGCAAATGTTTTTAAGCTTCCATACTTCCAAAAAGAAGCGTATTTAGCTCAATCACCACAGTTTTACAAGCAAATGATGGTAGCGGGAGGATTAGAACGTGTTTTTGAAATTGCACCTGTATATAGAGCGGAACATCACAATTCTTCCCGTCATTTAAATGAATATATATCGTTAGACGTAGAGATTGGCTTTATAAATGATTTTCATGAAGTGATGCAATTAGAAACGGATGTATTACGATATATGTTTCAACAAGTAGCAAAAAACTGTGAGAAAGAACTACAACTATTACAAATAGAAGTACCTGTCATTACAGAAATACCGAAAATCACATTGTTAGAAGCGCAAGAAATTTTGAAAAGTAAGTATCGGAAAGAATCGCCAATTGGGGATTTAGATACAGAAGGTGAGAAGTTACTAGGGAAATATGTGAGGGAAACATATAAGAGTGAGTTTGTTTTCATTACACATTATCCGAAAGAAGCGAGACCGATGTATACGATGCCGAATAAAGAGAATCCAGCTATAACTGATTCGTTCGACTTACTATATAAAGGATTAGAAATAACATCAGGAGCACAACGAATTCATAATTATGAAATGTTACTCGCTTCGTTTCACGAAAAAGGATTACATCCCGATAAATTTCAAGCGTATTTAAATACATTTCGATACGGTTGTCCTCCGCACGGTGGTTTTGGAATTGGGTTAGAGAGAGTTGTATATAAACTATTAGAATTAACAAATGTACGAGAAGCGAGTGCTTTTCCGAGAGATTGTACTCGTCTTATACCATAATTTTAAACCCCTTCTATATTACAGAAGGGGTTTATGTATTTCAACATATGTTAAAAGGAATAATAGTTTTTTTGTGTGAAAATATGTAAATTATATTAAGAACATTTTATAATGAATTGAGAAAAAGAAAATTCATAAGTTATAATGAAATATGAATATAAAAAAAGTTCATATAATAATGTATGGAAGGGTATGAAACATGTTATATCAAACTCAAGCAACACAACAAACACCAGCTTATATAATTTATCTTCTTGATGTAAGCGCATCAATGAACCAAATGATGGATGCAGGCGGAGAAGAAAAAAGAAGAATTGATATTGTAACGGATGCTCTTTCTTTAGCGATTCGCCAAATGGTATTTCGTTCAACAAAAGGTAGTCGCTTGCTCCCGAGATATAAGTTATCTATTTTAGCCTATAGCGATCATGTTTTTGATTTATTGGGTGGGGTGAAAACAATAGACGAGGTAGCAAGACTTCGCCCTCTAGAAAAAATACAAACGCATCGTTTAACTGATACAGCAAAAGCTTTCTCTGTAGTAGAGAAGTTATTGCAAAAGGAATTACCAAATTTACAAGACGGGCCAGCTCCTGTTGTTTGTCATATGACAGATGGTGCTTCTACTGGTGAAGATCCAGAATTAATTGTGCGAAGAATTATGAATATGTCTGTACCTGATGGAAATGTACTAATTGAAAATATTTTTATTTCAGATGAAATCATGCAAGAACACATTACTAATATAAAGAAGTGGGAAGGCATTATGCCAAATACAGAGATTACAGATGAATATGGTGCAAAGTTGCAAAGACTTTCATCGCCTATCCCTCAAAGCTATCGTGAGATGATGACAGAACATGGATTTCATATTGCAGATGGTGCGGTGATGATGTTTCCTGGGACAAATGCGGATTTAGTATCACTTGGATTTCAAATGTCGGCTGCAACGCCGGTTCGATAGGAGGGGGAAGTATGGTGAAATATATCCTATCGCAAAAGAAAGAAACGGTATTGCAAGATAAGAAAACCAATCATTTTTCTTATCGATATAGCTATGTAAGAGCAAAGGAAACGCAGGATTTAAATGAGTGTGGACAGGACTTCCTAGCATTTCAAGATAATGGAACTAGTTTCATATTTGCGTTATGTGACGGTGTAGGGCTGTCTTTTCATGGTGAAATTGCTGCGGAATTTCTTGGTATGAAGTTAGTAAACTTGTTTGAAACATGTCAAGAAAGTGAAATGGATATTGCTACATTATTAAATGAACAGTTAAATAATTGGATAGAAGAAGCTTCAGAGGAAGTGAGTGCATTTCGGTTGCCAGAAAAAACACCGTGGTTACTTCGCGATGTCTTGGAGGAAAAGCGAAAACAAGGTAGTGAAACGATGTTTATTGGCGGGAAAATAGAACTCATTCCAAATGAAGATAAAGTACAAATAACGATAGTTACACATGGCGATTCATTTGTACAATTGTTTCAAGATAAGGAGAATTGTTCGAATGTAATGAAGTTTAAGAGAAATATAGAGAAAAGATGGTCTACACAGCGAGGTATTATTGGTGGGGAATTGGCGGTTTTTTCAAAGGCATTATCTAGGCAAGAAGCGAATCGGATAGTTATTCACTCAGACGGACTTGTGCCGCTTAAGCAGTATAACTTTGAGGAAGTGTTAAAAGAAATTGAGAGGGCACAGAACTCTCCGACAAGCGATGATATTTCATTTTTAGATGTTTCTTGGTAATAAACACGATGGAAAAAAGGTGAATTAACGTGGAAGAGATTATTGTGACATACATAAAACAGTCAAATGAAGAAATTGATATTGCAATTCCAAATGACGTAAAAGTGGTACAAATTATTGAAGCGATTTTACATCATGAAAAAATAGATGAAGCATTGAGCGGGATCTATGAAATTAGAGTGGCGAAAGATAAAGAAGAGTGGCATTCTATTCGAAATGATGAAACGTTGCGCGATAATGATGTGTGGGATGGACAATATGTAATGCTACATAAAAAAGGAGCAATTATCCCTTCTTTTGAAATGATGCCAGCAGAAGAAGTTTATAATGAACCTGTTAAACAAGATATGTCTTCTAGTGAAGAAGATTATGTATGGAAAATCATTGAGTAATAGTTTTTGGATGGGGAAGGAGAAATGTTTTGTGCAAAAATCACCGTATTTTCAACGCTCTCCGCGTGTGAAAGTAGAGATACCAACAGGGGATGTTATTATTCATGATCCACCGAATATACCGGAGGAGCCGAAGTTTTCAATTGAAACAATGTTACTGCCTGCAATGATGACAGTTTTAACATTGGTATTATATTTTGTAATGATGAAATTTATGAAGATGAATTCAAGTTATATGCCATTAATGATGGTTTCAAGTATTCCGATGTTGGGATCATATATAATTACAACGATGGGGCATTTCCGTAAAAAGAAAGAACATCGTCAAATGGTTGAACAATTACAAACAAGATATTTAGAGCAAATTCAAAAGCATCGAGTGGAATTAGATACGTTAAAGGTTGAACAAGCAAAATATTTAATTACACAAAATCCAAGCCCATTAAAAAGTGTACAAAGAATTGAAAACAGGGAAAGTAATTTGTGGGAGAGAACACCTGAAAGTCCAGACTTTTTAGATATTCGTATTGGTACAGGAGAAAGACCATTCCTTGTAGAATTGAAGGTGCCTGAACAGAAAGGTTACGAAGAAAATCCATTAGTTACAGAAGCACAAAATGTGAAAAGAGATTTCAATACGATACCGAATGGACATATTTCAATTTCTTTGAAAAAAAATGATGTAATTGGTGTAGTCGGAAATAAAGAAGATAGACTAAACTTTATTCGAATTGTAACGACACAAATTATGACGCATCATGCACCAAATGAAGTGAAAATGCAGTGGGATTGGATGAGGTGGCTTCCTCATGTATGGGATGAACAGAGAAGTATGCGCTTTTTATCTGAAAATCAACAAGATGCACAGAAATTAGCTGAAGTACTATTTACCCCACTTAATATGCGTAGAATCTATAATTCCTCTGCGCAAGCAGATGCAAAAGTTCCTTTAATTCCGATGTATGTATTTTTCTTATCAGCGAGAGAGTTTTTAGAAGATGATCCTTTAACTCCAATGTTACTTAGAGAAGGTGAAAGTGTAGGAGCTTCTACATTTATTTTTGCGGAACAAAAGGAACGCTTACCGATGGAATGTGATCTTGTAATAAGCTTAAATGGAGAAAATGGTGAGTTAGTAGAAACGTTTTCAAGTTCAGCTGAAAATAGTGGAACAACGCGTGCTAGTTTTAAAGTAGATCGACTTTCATTCGAGCGATGTGAACTAGGAGCGCGAAGCATTGCTCCAATTCGAATGAAAAGTTCTACAGCAGCCAACATTCCGAAAGTATTAACATTTTTAGACTTGTTTCAAGCTAAAAATATGGAAGAGCTACAAGTGCTAGAGAGATGGAAAGAAAATCGATATCCGACTTCATTACCGGTTCCAATTGGTGTAAGAGAAGGAAGTAAACCTGTTTTTCTAAATATTCACGATAAAATAGAGAAAAAAGGGCATGGTCCACACGGCCTAATGGCTGGCACAACAGGATCAGGAAAAAGTGAAGTAATTCAGTCTATAATAGCAGCGTTAGCAGCAACCTATCACCCTCATGAGATGGCATTTATGCTTATTGATTATAAAGGTGGTGGGATGTCAAACACATTTGCGGGATTACCGCATATTATTGCATCTATTACGAACTTAGAGGACCCGAACTTAATTGAGCGTGCCAGAATTTCATTAAAGGCAGAACTAGAACGGAGACAAAAATTATTCATTCAAGCTGGAAATGTTCAGCATCTAGATGAATATTATGAAACAAGCTGGCGTGAAAAAGAACCTTTACCACATTTATTTATTGTTATTGATGAGTTTGCTCAAATGAAAAAGGAACAACCAGAATTTATGGACGAGCTAATTAGTGTCGCTGCAATAGGAAGGACATTAGGAGTTCACTTATTATTAGCAACTCAAAAACCTTCAGGGGTTGTAAATGACAAGATTTGGAGTAACTCACGTTTTCGAATTTGTTTACGTGTACAAGATGACGCGGATAGTCGTGAAATGTTAAAGATTCCAGATGCATCTAAAATCAATGTACCAGGGCGAGGATATCTTCAAGTTGGTAGCAATGAAGTATTGGAATTATTCCAATCTGCATGGAGTGGAGCACCTTATAATCCAGATGAAGAGAAAGTTCTTGATATTGTTGACTTTACAGAAGTGAAGCTTTCCGGTGAAAGAATAAAAGTGAAAAAGCGTCCAAAACCAATGACAAATAGTCCAAAGCAATTACAAGCTTTTATTCAATATGTACAGAGCGTATCAGAAAAAGAAAATATTAAAGCATTACCAGGACCTTGGCTGGATCCATTACCGGAAAAATTATTGTTAAAAGAATTTTATGCTATGGAAAATTGGACAATTGCTGAGTGGAATAAACCGAAAGAATATTTACAAGTAACAGTAGGATTAATTGATGATGTTGCAAATCAAGCACAATTTCCTCTGAAGTTAGATTTACAAGAAGGGCATTTAAATATTTATGGTATGCCAGGTACAGGGAAAACGACGATGTTGCAAACAATTATTATGTCCTTAGCTGTATCGCACACACCAGAAGAAGTGAATTTCTATGTTATTGATTTTGGTCGAATGTTCTTAGATTTTAGAGACTTACCTCATATAGGCGGGATTATACAAGAAGGCGAAAATGAGAAAATGAAACGTCTATTTGGATTTTTAAAGAAGGAAATCACGCATAGAAAAGAGAGTTTTTCTAATATCGGTGCAAAGTCATTCTCTATGTATAACCGAATGGTGGAAAAGAAAATACCAGCTATAGTAGTAATGGTAGATGGTTATATAAGATTCAAAAATGAATTCGAGAAAGAAAATGAAGTATTAGAATTATTATTGCGTGAATCAAGTACATACGGAGTTTATTTCTATTTCTCTCTGAATCAAACAATTGATATGTTCGATCGTGTTCGTAATAATATACCGATGGCACTTACATTTGAATTGCAAGATGGAACAGAATACCATAACTTAGTAGGCAGACCTAAATTCCCATTAATTGAAGTTCCTGTTGGCCGTGGATTAATGAAAGGGCAACCGCCGGAACTATTCCAAGCAGCATTGCCGTTTATTGGGGAAAGTGAACTTGAGTACTCTCAACAATTAAAAACAATTATTCAAAAAATGAATGGAGAATGGGATGGTGAAAAAGCAAAAGCTATTCCAATGGTACCTAAAGAAATATTTGTAGAACATATGGTTGAAAAATTAGAAACAGCCCAAATTTCAGCAGGTATAGAAACAGAGGATATTCGCTTACAAAGCTTTTCTTTAGATGAAATGAGTCATATATTTATTGGGGGAAGAATAGAAGGTGGAAAAACATCGTTATTACAAACACTTCTATTCACTACTACATACCAATACTCTCCTGAAAAGGTTGAGCTATACTTAGTAGACCTTGGTGAAAGACCTACAGGCTTATTAGCTCTTGGAGATTTACCTCATGTGAAGAAGAAAGTTACAGAGGGTATGCAATTAAAAGAAATGTTAGATGAATTGTTAGAGCTAATAAATAATAGAGAACCAATAATGCCTTCTATAGATCCAAACGTAACAGTAGAGTTTCCATATAAGAGAATAATCATTGCAATTGATGATATTGATCAAATGTTAACTGTATTATCTACTGATTATGAGGCGAAAAATAAAATGGAACTAATAGTCCAAAACTGTAAAAATAAAGGGATTCACTTTATGACAGCGGCTACAACGTCTAGTTTAAATAGCTATTCTCATGAAAAATGGTTTGCGGAAATTAGAAAGAGAAGTATTGGTTATTTATTGGGAACGACACAAAATAACGATGTGTATTTCTTTAATATGAAACTTCCACATACTGAAATGGATCAAGAATTATTAAGTGGGGATGGATATTGTATACGTAGAAAGCCAATAAAAATAAAATGTGCATATACACCATTACATTTACTTCGCACGATGATAGATAAAATTAGTGTGAAATGGGCTGAATTAAAAGTGAAATAATATTAAAATAGGGTTAAATTACTAGAAAATAGAATTTTTTTGTAATTTAGCTCTTTAAAAATTGTATGAATATAGTTTATAATCTAATTGTTGTATCATTTATGATTTGAAAGGGGAAATTATTACAATGGCAGAAATTAAAATCACACCAGAAGAACTTGAAAGAATCGCAGGAAACTTTAAAAACGCAGCAGGAGAAGCACAAAGTCAAATTAATAGACTTGAAGGCGATATTAATAGTTTAGAAGGACAATGGGCTGGGGCAACACAAGCGAAGTTCCGTGGAGAATTTATCCAATCTAAACAAGCAATGCAACAATACATTCCAATTTTAGAAGGTATTTCAACAGATTTAAAACGTATCGCTGATAAATTCCGTAACACAGATAACGCATACTAAGAATAGAACAATTGCAAAAGACCAGGAGCTATTGTTCCTGGTCTTTTTTTGAAAAATTGTTATACGAGAGTAAGGGGATAAAATGGGATTCCGACCAGAAGTAGGAGAAAAAATTAATCTTAATAAAGATGTTTATCGTTTTGAGAAACACCCAGCTGTAATTGGTATTGAAATGCCCTATGGCCAAGAGGGAAGGCAAGGAACCGTTTATCAATTACAACAGGAAAATGGTGTAGAACGAATTGCATTAAAAGTTTTTAAGGAACGCTATCGTGAGGAAAAACATCAACTAGCATTTCTGAAACCACTTTCTTCCTTAGCAGGTCTGAAAGTATGTTCACGTCGTTACTAAAGAAGAACATACATCTGCTATCGAAAAATCAGAAGATCTTGCTAATAGTATTGTAATGCCTTGGATTGAAGGTCCAACTTGGGCTGATATTTTACAAGAACAACGAATGTTATCAAAAGAACAATGTTTCTTTATTGCAGAAGCATTTCTTACAACACTTAAAATGATGGAAGAAAATGAAGTTGCTCATAATGATTTATCGTCTAGCAACGTACTTGTACCTTTCTTAAGTGAAAATGCAATTGAAGGCCAACACAATATCGAACTTGTTGATGTTGAGCAAATGTATGGCCCAAAAACGAAAAGACCGTCATTATTGCCAGCAGGTTCAGCGGGTTACGCACCAAAGTATTTGACAAGTGGAGTATGGCAAAAAGAAGCCGATCGATTTGCAGGTGCTATTTTAATAGGAGAAATATTAAGTTGGTGTAGTGAAGAAGTTCGAAATAAAAAATGGACGGATGCAAGTTACTTTAAAACGGAAGAAATGCAGACAGAATGTGAAAGATATACGTTACTTCAGCAAGTATTACATAATCAATGGAACGGGGAAATTGCAAAATTATTTAAGCAGGCATGGAGTAGTAATTCTTTCGCAGAATGCCCAAGCTTTGCACAGTGGTACGATGTATTTAATAGCGCGAGAGAAATAATAAAAATTGATGCGGAAAGGCAGTCAGCAGAAGAACACTCTCTTTTTGTATCAAAATGTTTGGAAATTGCAAGATTATTAGAAGAGAGAGGATTTAAACAAGCGGCATTATATGAATATAAAATAATTTTCAATTCACTCAATTCATCAACAGCTCTGCAAAAAGAACTCGCATATATCATTCAAACTATGGAGAGTCAAGAGCCTGAAATAAATAATAAAATGGTCCTACAACATTATTTGGAATTAGCTACTGAATTGGAACGAGAAAACAATGCAGCATTTGCTTGTTTCGTCTATTCACGAATCGTACAATTTCCAAACATTGATCAGGCGTTAAAACAGGAAATTGAAAGCATTATTAAAGAGATAGAAGAAGAGCAAGGAACAGAGTCGCAGCAAGAAGTAGCAGCTACAATTACAGTGCCAAATAGCATTCTACAGAGCCGAAAACAAACAAAAAAACAAGTGGAATATGATATAGATGATGAGATTTTAAATGCAAAAGCATCCAATCAACCACTTACAGTAGCACATGAACAAAGTGAACCGTCACCTTTTTCTAAATGGTGGAAAAAGAATAAAAAATGGATTTTGATTATTGGTTCAACTGTAGTGGTTGTAATAGGTGGTTCGACGTTGTTTTATTTCTACACAACAAATGCTAAATATCAAAAGTTTATGGAACAAGCACGACAAGCTTATGATGATAAAAAATATACAAAAGCTGAAGAAGCTGTTGGACAGGCAATTGCTGTGAAGGGTAAAGACGAGGCTTATCTCCAATTAGCAACGATTTACGTTGCTGAAGGAAAAAATAAAATTGCAATCGATTATATTACAAAACTAATAAAAGATAGAGAAATAGATAAAGAAAATAATGAAGCTGCTTATTTATTAGCTTCAGCGAATTTCCGCATTGGGAAATATCAAGAAGCAGTGCAAAATTTTGAACAAGCGCTAGCGAATAATGCAAAAGGAATTGAACCATACAAAAAAGATGCAATGCGAGATTTAGCTGTAAGTCATATGAAAATGAAGGAATTTGAAAAGGCAGAAGATGTTATTGTCAAAATGAGTACGAAAACAAATGAAGATAAAGCAATTGTTTCGTATTTAAAAGGTCAACTATCAACCGCAACTGTACAGTTAGACAAAGCAGAATCTTTCTTTAAAGAAGCTATTATGCAAGATTCAAAGAATGCCATATATACAATTGAACTTTCAAATTTATATGTGCTTTGGAATAAAACAAACCTAATTGATAGTGCGAAGAAAGAAATGAATTATCAACAAGCATCTCACATCTTACAAGTTGCAATTCAAAAAGATATGAAAAATATTGAGTTGTTAAATCAACTAGGAATTGTGTATTACGAAGCGGGCCAATTTTATGAAACGCGAGATGGCGCAAAGAGTACGGCTGCATACCAACAAGCGTTAGAAGCTTACAATAGAGTTGTCGGCAGTGGAACACGCGATATAAATACGCTTGTAAATATAGGGATTTTATACGATAAAGTGGGACAAGGAAATGAAGCAGAGAAGCTTTTCACAGAAGCATACTCACAAAACGATGAAAATCCGCATGTGAATTTTGCATTCGGGATGTTTAAAATTAAACAGAAAAAATATGAGGAAGCAAGTCGCTTCTTAAGAAAAACAGTGCAAGCAAATGAAAATGAATCTGAAGTAAGAGCTGCGCAAGAAAAACTAACAGAAATGAAAACAAACGGTTGGATTCAATAAAGATAGGAAAAGGGGAAAAGGACATGGAGGAAAACAATAATAACTTAGGGAAAAAAGTCGCTATATCAGTAATGTCGGTAGCATTACTAGGAACATCAGGATATCTTGTGTATGACAAAGGCTTTAAGACAGCAGGAAAAGAACAAGTAAAACTAGCAAGTAATACAGAAGAGAAAAAAGATGATCGTATTACAGGGGGCGATTTACAGTCTATGTTCCCGAATTTAGTCGCTGATCCTGCAAAAAAAGATGAAAAACCCGGCGAAAAACCAACTATTAATTTAGCAGACTTAATTGGGAATAATAAATCACCAATTACACCAGTGACGTATAAACCAGATGAAGTATCGGTGGAAAAGAAAGATCCACAAATCAAATTATCGGATGCACCAACTCCACAAAAGTTAGATTTGCCATCTAATATGGGGGGACCTGTGGCGGAGCCAAATAAAAATAATGATAATGCTCAATTACCTACATCCACTGTAGAACCGCCAAAAACTAATACTGGAACAGGAGGAACTGAAACAGAAAAACCAAAACTAGACCCAGAACCAAAACCGGAACCAAAACCAAATCCAGAACCAAAACCAGATCCAGAACCAAAACCAAATCCAGAACCAAAACCAGATCCAGAACCAAAACCAGATCCAGAACCAAAACCAGATCCAAAACCAAAACCAGATCCAGAACCAAAACCAGATCCAGAACCAACACACCCAACAATTACAGTATCACCAAAAACGGGAGATATTTTAGTTGAGTGGTACGCTGGCAATGGAAAATACTACTCATCTGTTTTCTTTAATGATTTTTATACGAGTCAAAAAGAACTGGATGAAAATGCATTAAATAATTTAACGAACTACTATAGCAAAAAAGAAGACTGGACGCTCGTTAGCCAATTGAATACACCATCAAAATCAAAATCAATAGCTGAACATAAGCTAGCATTAGATAATGTAGAACAAATTCTTACAAGTGGTGAATATTCAAATGAGAGAGCACTATTCTATTTACGTAATCAAATGAATGTACTAAATGAATCGGTTACCACTCAAGAAGAGCTACAAAGATATTTAAGTGAAAATAAGAAGGATTATATTAAATCTGTAGCAGAAAAAGTTTATCAAACAGCAACAAAAGAAAAAAGAGAGTGGTCAAATACAGGGGATGTAGCATCTTTAGAACAAGCATTAAGTAAATTTTATTTAGTTACATCAGTATTTGAAAGCGTAGATCCTACATTAGTAGAAAAAGCGAATCAAGATGTAGAAGATATTTTCAACAAGCTATTACAAGAAGAATTACAGAACCTTAATATCCAAACATCAGTAGTGATGTCTGCAACTGAGACAAAAGAAAAAGCAAGCCCTGTAAAAGAAAAGACTAGCAGTAATGAAGGAAAAGCAGTGAAAGATGTTCCTAGCAGTAATGAAGGAAAAGTAGTTAAAGAAGAAAATGTAAGTGAAAATGAGGAAACAGCTACATCAAGTGAGAAAAATCTAAAAGAATCAATAACTGAAGGTGCCACAAATAACAATAAAACAAATAATGTAGATTCAAGTAATCAAAAAGAAAAAGTGAAATCTGATCCGGCTGAAGAAGCAATTGCTCAAATTGATGTATATTTAAATCCAGCGAATCCACAATATGAAAATGCTTTACTATTAGCAAATCAGTATATTGACGGTGCAACAGGAGAACAAAAAGAAAAATTAGAACAGCAATTTAGTGCGGCTGTAGAGGGACTTCGTGGACAAATTAAAGATTCTAATTTCAAAGTCGAAGATGCTATAAATAAAGCGAATTTATTAGCAAATACGGCAAGAGTAGAAAAATCTGTTCAAGATGAATCTCATAAATTATTAATGCCGCTAATGTTTGAAAGAAAAGCAAACGATGCTGCAAATAAGGGAGAATATTATACAGCGGTATTAAATATTGCAAATGCAATTCGTACAAAGCACCCATTGGAACGCTCAAGAGAAGAAATGGTTAATTATGCGAATAAATTATGGATAGATACAGAAAATGAATGGAATAAAATAAATGGAACGACAGGATGGCAAAGTGAAGTAAGTAAAAACTTATTACCATCATACACATTACTTGCACAGTTAAAAGATATTGATAAAACGATTGGCCAAATTAGTGGTATGAATATGATTGATAATGCATCCAAAAAAATGGAGGGAATTCAACTTATTCAGTTAGCAGGTGATGAAGCAAATAAAAAAGGTCAAACGAGCCTTTATAATGCTTTACATTATTATGGTCAAGCAGCTTCCCGAGGTGTTGTTGACAAAACAGGATTTTCTAATGTAGCTGGTCTTGTAATTAAAGAAGCAAAACAGTTAGAGAATAAGGATGCTTTAAACAACTATCAAATTTTATATAAAACACCAGGAATTGAAGAGCTAGGAATTAAAGATGAAGTAAAAGTGACAATTGAGTATTTGAGTACATTTGAAGCTGCAAAGGTAAGTGGAAATAAAGATACAATTGAAGATTTAGCTTCAGCAATTGAATTAACTTATCGTTCTATGGAATTAGGATATCCAGAAGCAGATGCTAAAGAATGGATGAATACGGTAGCTCTAAAAATGTTGAATAAAGGTGCAGGTTATATGTCCGCAACTGATACGAATAATGCATATAAATGTTTTGAATTTTTAACTCGTGATAAATATGCAAATGCTATTAATGGAGAAATAACGAAACAAGCAAAAAAGAATGTAGAAACAATTAAATCTATGAACGTTAAAAAATAATTAGATTTAATATTCGCCATCTTACTTTGAGTAAGATGGCGAAATTATTTCGCATAAGGAGTGAAGTTCAATGAGTTTACTAGAAATTTGTCCATTAGATGAGGCGTTAGTGGAGGCTTTACAGAATGAAGAAAAAAGAGTTCGTTTTTATGAGATATTACAGAAATCAAATTTGTACGTTGTTGCTTCGGTAGAGGGCGATACAACTGTAGATGAAGAAGGAAATTTGATTTCAACTGAAAATACACAATTGCAAATTCATTATTTTGAAATGGAAGAAGGATTAATGTTACCACTGTATTCTGATTTGAAACATTTAGAAATGGTTATTCCAGAAGAATGTCCGTATGTCTCTATGAATGCAGTTGAATTATTAAAGACGATAGATTTAGAGGCAAATGTAATATTAAATCCAGGAACAAAATTTCAAAAATTATTTGTAAAGGAAGAAATTGAAGCGATTTGTGATAATAGTATTTTTGATGTTTTTTCTAAAGGGGATAAGTAAAATTTGATGCAGTTCTATTCATTTTTGGTATAAAATAGAGGAAGGTGGGAGAAGGTTTGGAAATTAAGGTCAAACCTGAACAACTCGAACAAATTGCCAAAAACATATCAGAGATGCAAACACACAGCCAGACCATACAACAAAATCTCAATCAATCTATGTTTAGTATTCAAATGCAATGGCAAGGAGCAACGAGTCAACATTTTTATGGGGAATATATGAGATCAATGAGACTCATGGAATCTTACATACGTAACTTACAAGTTACAGAAAAAGAATTACGGCGTATCGCTCAAAAGTTTCGTCAAGCTGATGAAGAATATCAAAAGAAACAAAATGAAAAATTGAAAGAAGCCCATAAAAAAGAAAAGAAACATGAAAAATCATGGTGGGAAAAGGGAATAGAAGGAGCAGCTGAATTCATCGGAGTAAATGATGCAATTCGTGCAGTTACCGGTAAAGACCCTATTACAGGAAAAGAATTATCATCAAAAGAAAGACTCATCGCCGCAGGATGGACGCTCCTAAACTTTGTTCCTGTTGGAAAAGTGGCAAGTCTTGCTGGAAAAGGAATAAAGTATGTCGCTTCTAGCTTTGGGAAGACGATTGTAAAAGCAGGAAAAAAACTAGGCGAAGGCGTAACAATGGTAGCTGGAAAAGCTGGAAAAGCAGCTGTCGATGGCATAAAAACAGCCAGCCACAAAGTAAAAGAGGGTGTAAACTTTGTAGCCTCCACAGCAAAAGGATTTGCCGACAAAATCGGAAGTCTATGGAACAAAGGTGCCACAACCGTAAAAACAACTTTCTTGCAAGGGAATGAAAAGATCCAGCACGCAGTAAAAACATTAATGGAGTACAAATGGATCCCAGGCGAGGGAAAAGGCTTCGCCATAGCTGGAGTAGGAAAGGTCTCAGGAGGAGGACAGTATTCCCTGAAAGAGGCTTATCAGTATATGGAGAGTAAGGTTGTTAAGGGTACGGGTAAAGAATATAAAAACTATAAGGATGTAGAATATACTGGAACAACTAAAGTTAATGGAGAAGTAAGGGATATTAGCAGACGGGTTTTTCAAAGGTTAGATATTGATTATATGAGAATTGACCCTAAAACTGGTATGACAAATCTCCAATTGATGAAAAAAGGAAGAGCACCAATTTGGCAAGATGGGACTGCTATAGAACTTCATCATTTAATTCAAAGAGAGCCCGGATCAATGGTGGAGCTTCCGGGTAGCATGCATAAGGAATATTATAAAATATTGCATGGCTTAGTGGAGAATGGTGGAAGCTTTAGAAACGACCCTGTGTTAAAAAAGCAATATGAAAATTTTAGGTCGAAATATTGGAGATGGAGAGCTAAACAAATAGATAAAGCTGAATTATAAAAGGAGGAATTTTGAATGAATAAAGAGGAATTAACCAATTTTATTAAGGTAAATATGGAATCAGATGACTTTACTGGTGGAGTAGATAAAAAACAAGTTGATTATGTTCAAGATACCCTACAGTTAAAATTGCCAGAAAGTTATAAGTGGTTTTTAACAAATTATGGCTCTGGTGGGTTATTTGGTGTTGATATTTTAGGGGTGGCTAAGTCTAATATAGCTTCTGTTGTTATTGAAACAGAGAGTTATAGGGATTTAGGAATGAGTGAGAATTTAGTAGTTATTGAAAATATTGGGGAATATGCTTATTGTCTAGACACTAGTAATATGGAAAACAATGAGTGCCCAGTAATAGCATGGGATAGACAAGGTGGACTTGATGACTACAATACAGCAAAGAATTTTTATGAGTTTTTATCACAAAGGTTATTAGATGCAAAAGAAGCATGGGAAGAAGAGTTTTAATATAGATAAATGACCTTGTTTAGCTTAAAGCTGAATAAGGTCATTTTTATTATAAGAAGATTAATTGTTCATGATGAATAGAAGTTATAAGTATTATTGATATATTTTTTGTTTTATATATAATTATATTTAAAGTTTTGTGCGTAGGTAGACAAGAAAAGAGAATGAAAACGAATTTGTTTTTGATGTGGATAGAAAAAATATATGGTGTTTGAAAGTAAGTACTCCATGATGGTTGTACCATCATGGAGTACTGTGTGCAATGATAGAATAGAAAACGAAGTACGAGCTTAGGCGATATGACATTTTACTAGGCGATGAATATAATCACATGGAATATATATTAAACTAAAGAACTCGTACAAGCTCGTAAGTTTTAGCGTAGTAGTTGTCACGACATATAAAAGATGTCATACTGTTACTACAAAATATACAAATTTATACTACTTAAAAATAGATGAACTTAAAGCACTTGATTGTCTATGATAGGCAACAAGTGCTTTTTTCGTCTTAGTATAGAAATAAGTTATAATAAAAAAGCTAATATTTTGTTAGATTGAGAAAATAAAGAGTATCTACTAAAAAGCAGCTGTCGATGGTATAAAAACAACCAGCCACAAAGTAAAAGAGGGTGTAAACTTTGTAGCCTCCACAGCAAAAGGATTTGCCGACAAAATCGGAAGCCTATGGAACAAAGGTGCCACAACCGTAAAAACAACCTTCTTGCAAGGGAATGAAAAGATCCAGCACGCAGTAAAAACATTAATGGAGTACAAATGGATCCCAGGCGAGGGAAAAGGCTTCGCCATAGCTGGAGTAGGAAAGGTCTCAGGAGGAGGACAGTATTCTCTGAAAGAGGCTTATCAGTATATGGAAAGTAAGGTTGTTAAGGGTACGGGTGATGTTGGTGATAAAGCCAGTGGAGCTAATATAAAGAAATTAGATGATTTTTCAGGCCCTTTAGAAAATGGTCCATATATTAAAAACGGAAAGCCTAGGGGTAGACCACAATTATCTGGGGAAAAGAAACTTGGATTTGAAAAAGATGTTTTCAATAAACAGATAGACCCAGATGGAATTTTACGAGACCCTAACACTAGTGAGACAATTGACTGGAACCTGGACGACCACGAAAAGGTAAAGTAGATTTTGGGCATACAGAAGGAAATTCGTATAAGAAAATGTTTGAGAAGTATAAACATGGTGAGATTACTCTTGAAGAATTAAAGGAATTTCAGTTTAACCCAGATAATTTCAGATTAGAAACGCCTTCTGCAAATAGGAGTCATAAATATGAGTAGTTAGGAAGATGATGCAATGAAAATATTAAATATTTTTGATGCGGTTAGAGAAGGAACTTATGAAGATTTTAAACGATTTTATGATGGTGATATTAATCAAATTGATAGTGAGTTAGATATCAATTTATTGTGTATGGCAATGATTAATGATAAAAATTCTAGTGAAAAACTTAAGATTATAAAATTTTTGCTAGAAGAGGATATTGATATTAATTATACTACAGCTAAAAATAAAAGGAATGCATTGCATATGTTTTATTTTTGTGTTTTACGTCCAACAATAGAATATGAATTAGAGATAACAAGGTTACTTATTGATAATGAGATTAATATCAATGCTTTAGATAAATATAATGCTATCCCCTTGAAATATGCTATTACGATAAATAAATTGTCTACAAAAGATAATAAAGAGATGTATAAACTACTTATTAGTAGTGGCTCAAAGTATAATTTGAAAGATGAATTTGGAAAATCATGTGTGGATTATGCCAAAGAGTATTCTTGGAGAAATGATTTATTAACTATTATTGAGGAGTGTGAATATGAAAGTTAATAATTCTGACTTTGTAGGTTTTATTGTTTCTAAGAATGTTGTAGCCGGAAAACCAATACGTTATACATTTAGAGAAAAATCAGAAGTTCCTCAATTAAATGGGTGGACTATTTACTCTTTAGAAGATGATGATGAATATGTAAATGATTCTAGTAATTTTCAAGTTTTAGGAGCAAGCTCTATATTAGAAATAGCACCAGTTATGTTAGAAATTTTTGATGCTCCCTATGGAACAGACCTATGTTGGTTGTATAAAGAAGGGGTTCATGTAGGATTTTATGATTTAATAAGTGAAGATGAGAAAGATATTGGTCAAATTGTAAAAGGAAATTGATGCTATTTTGTGAGTTCCATGGGCACTGACAAAAATGCATTTCCAATAAGAAAAGTCAACAGCGACGTTAGGAGAACGTAGTGGTCTGTTGACTTTTTTTATAGTGTTATTTCATGACAAGAGTTATTTATCATCTTCGTTTAAGTTAATGTTTTTATTATTTTTACCAACAATTCGTAGATTATTTAATTTGTTTTTACGAACTTCAAGGATAGCTTTTCCCATGTCTCGTTCGATTCGTTGCTTGTAAAGAAATTCTGTAAATGCTCTAAAGCATTCATTCCCGTTTTCAACATGTGTTCGAATCAATCAATCTAAATAAAAAAGCTCGTCTTTTCCATCCCTATTTTCTCAACAAAAACTGACATTCGCTTGCAAATCCTCAATAATATTAATATCATCGGTCATACCATTGATATTATAGTTTGTCCGCTTGATATTTTAGGATTCCCAATGTTTAAAGGGAATGATGTTAAGCTTACGTTGGAAACAAAAGAAGTAGGGGTAAAAAATACGTAGTTGACTCATATGCACAAAATAAGGGAATAGTATCGAGAAAATTCACTCAGCTTAGTGAAGTACAAGAAAAAACAGCTAAGAGTTATTTAAATGAAATTACAAAAAAATATCCTTCAGTTTCTAAAATATCAAATGGTCCTTTTAATCCTAACGCTCTCAAAGGGGGGCGACTTAAAGGTGAGTTAATATTAGAAGTGCCAGTTCAAAATAAACCAATTTCGCAAACGATTCTTGATGAAGCAACAAAAAATAGGATTATTATTAGGGATATTAAAGGGAAGGTGTATAATTGACTATGAAAATTTATTATTGTGACGAATGGTCGGAAATTAAAAAGAAGCCTTGGAATATTCTAGATGATCGTGATGCATACACATACCATCAAAAACATGAACCATATACGGCGGTATTAACTGAAGATGAAAACCTTAAGTATATTGTAAATGTTACAAATGAATGGGTTTCGGTGGGATTTTATGATGACTTTATTTGTAAGTATTTAAATTATGATTTTGAAGTTATGAGTGAGAGTAAGATATTTTTAAGAACAGCTACGTATTGGGAATATGATGATGAAACTGATACAGAAGTAAGTAGCTTAATTTGGGGATTCCGAGAAAATGGCTATATAGCAATGGAAAAAAGGGATTTAAAGACCGGCTTAGTCGAGGAGCGTGAGATTAGCGATACCCTTGAAAGAAACTGGGACGTATTTCCTGAATTTGGTCATTATATTCATTTGTGTAGAGAGGAAAGATAATGTTTTTAGGAGCACTCTATAGTGCCAAAGCTATCTATAAGAAAGGTGTTATATATCACTAACACATAAGGCAAGCGAACTAAAGATAATTAAAATATTGAATTAGAAAAAAGAAAAATGATATATTTGAAAATAGAGACTCCATGAAGGTAATACCATCATGGAGTACTATTACTATGTGCAATGATAGAATAAAAAAGAAGTACGAGCTTAGGTGAGATGACATTTTACTAGGCGATGAATATAAACACATGGATTGTATATGAAACTAATGAACTCGTATAAACTCGTGAGTTTTAAAATAGTAGTTTTTATGATATACAAAAGGTATCACATTTTTTACTGCAAGATTTACAAATTTATAGTACTTAAAAACATATGAACATAAAGCACTTGATTGTCTATGAGAGGCAACAAGTGTTTTTTTCATTTTAGGATAGAAAAGAGGAGAGTATAATAAATGATAAGTACATATATTGTTTCAGCAAATAGTATAAGAAAATAGATTCTAAAGAGCAGCTGAATTCATCGGAGTAAATGATGCAATTCGTGCAGTTACCGGTAAAGACCCTATTACAGGAAAAGAATTATCACCAAAAGAAAGACTCATTGCCGCAGGATGGACGCTCCTAAACTTTGTTCCTGTTGGAAAAGTGGCAAGTCTTGCTGGAAAAGGAATAAAGTATGTCGCTTCTAGCTTTGGGAAGACAATTGTAAAAGCAGGAAAAAAACTAGGCGAAGGCGTAACAATGGTAGCCGGAAAAGCTGGAAAAGCAGCTGTCGATGGCATAAAAACAGCCAGCCACAAAGTAAAAGAGGGTGTAAACTTTGTAGCCTCCACAGCAAAAGGATTTGCCGACAAAATCGGAAGCCTATGGAACAAAGGTGCCACAACCGTAAAAACAACTTTCTTGCAGGGGAATGAAAAGATCCAGCACGCAGTAAAAACATTAATGGAGTACAAATGGATCCCAGGTGTAGGGAAAGCCTATGTCATGCCTGGAGTAGGAAGGGTCTCAGAGGGGGGACAGTATTCTCTGAAAGAGGCTTATCACAGTATATGGAGAGTAAGGTTGTTAAGGGTACGGGTAAAGGTAGTAAGGCTGTTGATGATGTAGTTAAAGATGGTAGTCACTTTTTAGATGAATTTAAATTGAAACCTAATGTAAAATATGAAACGAATGGATATCTATATCAAACAGATGAACTAGGAAGAATTGAGAGAGCTTCTGGAGAATTAACGTTAGAGATGGGAGAACGTAATAGTAAGCATCAGCTAGCTGCTGGAGGAGAAGACCGAGTCAAAGCTCCTAGTACTCAAGGCGATCATGGTGGACATTTAATCGGTACGCAATTTAATGGATCTCCGCTAATTGATAACATAGTTGCAATGAATGGTAATGTTAATGTAAGTGCTTATAAAAAATTGGAATCTGCTTGGGCAAAAGCTTTAAGAGATAAGCGGGAAGTTATAGTTGATATTAGACCTGTATATGAAGGGAATTCTGTGAGGCCTGTAAGCTTTAACATAAAATATAGAATTGATGGAGAAAAATTTAAAGCTAGTTTGAAAAATGTATATGGAGGAAAGTAAATGAATACAGAGAACTTGGAAAGTATTTATCAAAAAGTAGCTATACAGTTAAACAATATTATTCCAGAACCATGGGAAAAAGTAATGGTATATTCAGAAGTTGAGGAATATAGTGATTCGACGGTATTTTTCTACTATCCAAAAAATAAGCAGGAACCAATATACAGTTTAGATATTGAAGATATGGAAGGGATTGATGAAGACGAGACTGATCGTCAATTAAATCTTCTTGACAGCCTCTTTAGAGAGTTATGGGAAGAATTTAAAAGAAATAAGCAGGAACCTTGGACTAATTTAACATTTGAGTTATATTCTACTGGTAAGTTTGATATTGAATTTGATTATACTTTATTAGACGAAGAAAATAATTATAATCATTATGAGAGATTAATTATATGGAAGTATAAAAAATTAGGAATTTCCCCTGATGAAAAGAGAGAAAGTGATGTGAAACTAATTAGAGAATATATTAATACACAAAAATGATCTCTACTAGAGTTATAGATATAAGGTGTTTGAAAATACATACTCCATGATGGTTATACCATCATGGAGTACGGTGTGCAATGATAGAATAGAAAACGAGGTACGAGCTTAGACGATATGACATTTTACATGGCGGTGAATATAAACACATGGAGTGAGCATGAAACTAACGAACTCGTACAAACTCGTAAGTTTTAACGTAGTAGTTATCATGACATGTAAAGGGTGTCATACTGTTACTACAAAACTTATAAATTTCCGCTACTTAAAAACATATGAACTTAAAGCACTTGATTGTCAATTATGGCAACAAGTGCTTTTTTGCATTTTAGTGTAGAAATAAGTTGGTAAACGTATAATTTTATAAGTGTATTAAGTGTTAAAATTTATAGATTGTAGTGGCTTTGTACAGTGTACGACATTACTAGAGAAAAAATTATTGTAAAAATTAAGGGGTGTATTATGTTTTGAAGTCATCGTAAAGTACGATTTAACGGTTGATGTAAGAGTACATCCAATAACAGGTGGAGTCGCCTACTACAGCGGTAACTAACGTTATTCAACAAAAAGAGTCATCGTAACAACAAGATAAAGATGATCCAGAAGAAGGTACTGCTGATAGTGATGATGATGACGGAGGATCATAAAAAGGTTTCTCAACAAATTTTAATATATCCCTTGACAGTTACAAATATAACCGATATACTTCATATTAATTTCAAAAGAAAATATATTCTAAATATTTAAATGTGTTGAATAGGAGTAGTAAGGTCGTATATTTGTACAGAGAGCTATGGGTTGGTGTGACATAGTCAAATGACATCCTGAACTCGCCTAGGAGCAGTAAGGTGGAACGGAATCACATTCTTAGTAAATCTTAACGGTTAACCTTCGATATTAGGTTTGTAATCAAACGATTACTACTAAGGTGGATTCATAATGGAATCAATAAGGGTGGTACCGCGTTAAGTAAATGGCTTAGCGTCTCTTTATATAGAGACGTTGAGCCATTTTTTTATTTTATGGAAATAGAAATGGAGGGTTTATTCGGATTGGTCTATAAAATTTAATTATTTATATAAAATGATTTTATTAGGAGGAAAATGAGATGAAACAGACGGAGCAATGGACTTCGAAATTAGGTTTTATAATGGCAGCAGCAGGATCGGCAATTGGACTTGGCGCAATATGGAAGTTTCCTTATATCGCTGGGAAAAGCGGGGGAGGAGCATTCTTTTTAATCTTTATATTATTTACTGTATTAATTGGATTACCACTACTTATAGCTGAATTTATGATTGGACGTAGTACGCAGAAACAAGCAGTTGGCGCATTTAAAAGTATTGCACCAAATACAGGGTGGCACTGGATTGGACGCCTTGGCGTCGGAACGTGTTTTATACTACTTTCGTTTTATAGTGTTGTAGGTGGATGGGTGTTAATTTATTTATTCAGAGGAGTAACGGGACAACTTATTACTCCAGGACAAAATTACGGTTCATTATTTACTGAAACAATTGGAAATCCTGTTTGGGCAATTATGGGACATTTCGCTTTTATGTTCATTACGATTTGGGTCGTATCAAAAGGTGTACAAAACGGAATTGAAAAAGCAAGTAAATATATGTTGCCAGCGTTGTTCGTTTTATTTGTCGCTCTTATTGTTCGCTCATTAACACTTGATAATGCAATGGAAGGTGTGAAGTTTTTCTTACAACCAGACTTCTCAAAGATTACTTCAGAAAGTATTTTGTTCGCAATGGGACAATCTTTCTTTGCGATTAGTATCGGGATATCGATTATGGTCACGTATAGTTCCTATTTAAATAAAAAAGAAAGTTTACCAAAATCAGCAATAACAATTGTTGGATTGAATTTATTTGTTTCATTATTTGCAGGACTTGCAATTTTTCCGGCCGTATTTTCATTAGGAATGGAGCCAACAGAAGGGCCTGGATTACTATTTATCGTATTACCATCAGTATTTAGTCAAATTCCATTTGGTGGGTTTTTCTTAACAGTATTCCTTGCACTATTTACATTTGCGACATTAACATCGGCATTTTCACTATTAGAGACAGTTGTTTCAGCAGTAGCAAATGGCGAACAAGAAAGAAGAACAAAGTTATCATGGATGATCGGTTTCTGCATTTTCTTAGTAGGTATACCATCAGCGTTATCATTTGGAGTATGGAGTGATATTACGATTTTCGGAAAAAATATTTTTGATGCAGTAGACTTCTTATCTAGTAATATATTAATGCCACTTGGTGCACTATTCATTAGTATTTTCGTTTCATTTAAAATGGAAAAAAAGGTATTAGAAGCAGAGTTTTTTGTAGGTGGAAATTATGGAAAGAAAGTATTTACTTGTTGGGCGTTTTTACTTCGATTTGTAGCACCACTCGCAATCATTATCGTCTTTTTAAATGTAATAGGGATTATTTAACAGTTGATGTTATAATATTCAGTAAAAAAAGAAGGTGATGATCATAAAGGCGAATTTGATAGAAGCAGGGAAATACATGCATATTAGAGGAAAAAAGCTATACGTTGAAACGCATGGAAACCCTAAAAATAAACCAGTTCTATACTTGCATGGTGGACCAGGAGAAAGTTGTTACGATTTTTCATTTCATCAAGCGGAACGTTTAAAAGATTCTTTATATGTAATTATGATAGATCAAAGAGGTGTTTGTCGCTCAGAAGAAATTACTGAGGACGAAGATTTTGGATTAAAAGATTTAATTGAAGACTGTGAGGAATTAAAAAAAGTATTACAAATTGAGAAGTGGTCTGTAATTGGACATTCTTTCGGTGGATATGTAGCATTGTTATATGCGTCGATATATCCAAGTTCAATAGAGAAAATAATATTTGAAGGGCCAACTTTTGATTTTGCATTAACAAGTAGAGCTTTATTACAAAAGACAGCGGACTTATTAAAAAAATATGGAAAAGAAGAAGTAGCAAAAGCGTGTTTATTTTATTCATCTAGCAATGCTTGTTCAGAAGAGTTGTTAGAAGCTTATATAAGATTAAGTGATGAATTAGAAGAAAAAAGAATGGAGATTTACAATAATAAGGAAGATGAGACAGATGAGAGTTTATATAGTGATGAAGAGTGGGAAGAATTTTCAAATCGCTCCAAAATTCACTTTGATAGATTAAAATTAGAGGGAGCATGTCATACGTCATTATTATCTAAAATAAAAGATGTACAGAATCCAATGTTATTAATAGTAGGAAAACATGATGTTGTAACGTGTGAAAAACAAATTGAAATATTTAATAAAGATGCCCGAAACGGCAAGTATATCGTATTTGAAGAAAGTGGTCATTCACCTCATTATGAGGAAGCAAATAGGTTTGCAGAAACAGTCATACATTTTTTGAAATGAAGAAAAGGGTGCTTCTCTAAATAAGAAGCATCCTTTCTAAATTTCTGGATATGTGATTGTAATGCTAGGCCACTTACTTTGCCAGTTCTTTTTAATAACTCTGTTTTTGTACATATGTATACGCTCTTTCGATTCCAGAAAATGAGCTGTTGGTCTCACTTGTAAGGAAAGAACATCTTCAATGCCGCACGGAGCTGTTAATATAACATTGTTTTTTTCATCTAATGTAACCCCTAAAGACGTTGCTGTTTCAGGGAATTTAGAAATAGCATCAACAGAAGAAGAATACGGTGGCATATTATTTACTACGTGCATACGAGCTTGATTCTTTACAGACCAAGGGATAGAGGCATCCAAATTTATCAGTTTCTTTTCTAATAATTGTTCGTATATCTCATCTTTACGAAAAGGATCAAAATAAATGACATCAACGTCTGGTATAGTTGTTCTTATTTCGTAGTTATGTAAAGTATCCCAAATTTTAGAACGAACAAACCCGGCACAAATCCACCAATCAGGTAATTCTAGTGATTTTGCTAATTGTAATACGTCCATCATCCATTCGTCGTTTTCTATTAAGCGAATGATATGTTGCTCTGTTTGGATATTCATTGATATATTCACCTTTCTAGTAAATTAATGTATTAGTTCAATAATCCATAAAATCCAGTAAGCACCTGGTACAAATAGTAGTTGTGCTAATAATGTACCAAAAAGTCTAGAAATCATTAGCCAACCGTACATTTTACTCATAGACTCAGCACCATTCTCTGATTGTAAAGCACGTTCTGTTAAAAGAGCGATGCGTGGATCGAGTAGTACGGTTAATAAAATTGTAGCAAAACCATTTACAAGACCAGAAGCTGTACTTGCGTTTGTTGCATAATCTGGATTTAGAAATGAAGCGTAAAGGGCAGAAAGAACACCTGCTGTATAAATAGCAGTAGCAAACATATTAATAAGCATAATACGTTTTGGAATACCACCAATGCGTAGTCTATGAATCATTTCGAACTTTGGAAACCGTACATATTTTTTTGTGTACTTTAATTTTTGAATGTTATTCGTCTTCATCATTCGAATGAATGAACCATCTGTTTCAAAATTTTGAATGACGTATCCAAATAGTTTTGTCAAAGTTGGATATAGTATAATCGCAAGCAACGTACCAACAGAAGCCGATAATAGAACGAGTCGCATAATATTCTCTAAATCAATAGAAGAATCTAGTTTTGCTTCATCGACAATCCCGCCAAGTAAAAAGGCTTGTAGTAAGTTTGACGTTCTTGAAATGAGCAATACGATTCCTACGACAGATAATGCAACAGCGATCTTCTTTAAACGAACGCCTGCTAATCGAATACTATAAGAGCTTGTTTCAACTGCGTGGATTATAATCGTGAAAGCCATTATAAAAATTAACGTAATTACCATTTGTTTCACCAGTTTCTATTAAAATAATTGTAACTTTTTTACTTTATCATATCTATTACATTTTGTAAGTGAAAGTATGTGACATAGGAAAAGTAATTTTTCAGAAAAAAAGATAATGATAGTATTATAATAGAAGGGAAAGAGGGGGAAATCTGTTATAGGTTACTTATAAAGTAAAACGAGTGGGGGATTGAAACGTGTACACAACATATTTATTTGATTTAGATGGAACATTAACGGATCCGAAAGAAGGGATTGTAAATTCAGTATTGTATGCATTAAAAAAGGTTGGCATTGAAGAATTACATATAAGCGAGTTAGATTCATTTATCGGTCCACCCATCCAGCAATCATTTGTAGAGAGATATAATATGAATGAAGGAGAAGTTGAACGAGCTGTTTTTTATTTCAGAGAATATTTAAAGCAACGTGGATTGTTGGAGAATAATGTTTACGAGGGTATTCCAAATCTTTTAAAACAATTAAAAGATACTGGAAATCGTTTATTTATAGCAACTTCAAAGCCTACTATATTTGCTGAACAAGTTGTAGAGCATTTTCAACTAACAAATTATTTCGAAGGTATCATTGGAAGTAATTTAGATGGTACAAGAATAAAAAAAGAAGAAATCATTGCTCATATTTTACAAACAAATGAAGAACTTAATAAAGAAGAAATTGTTATGATTGGAGATAGAAAGCACGATATAATCGGCGCGAATCATAATGAAATTGCATCGATCGGCGTTTTATATGGCTATGGTAGTGAAATGGAATTGACTGAAGTTGGTGCGACTCATATCGTAAATGATGTAAAAGAACTACATCATTTTTGTTTAGAAAATAGTTTGATAAAGAAGTAAATATAGAGACTAATAATCCCTTTATAACGTATGATGATGAAATCGTTTTTTGTTTAAAGGGATTTTTCATATGTAATCGAATACTTATAATTAGACATTTTTAGCATGAAAAATTTGTATGAATAAGAGGAGGGATGTCAGAATCAAAAGATTAGTAGTAGAAGTTTATCAATAAAAGTTTGAATCTTCTGTTAAAGGAGGGGTATAATTGGAGCTAGTTATTATATTATTAGCACTTAGTTTACTTATGTTTGTAGCTTATAGAGGCTTTTCTGTTATTTTATTTGCACCGATTTTTGCTTTATTTGCAGTGTTTTTGACAGAGCCTAGTTTTGTATTACCTTTCTTTTCGAATATTTTTATGGAGAAAATGGTAGGTTTTATTAAACTATATTTTCCTGTATTTTTACTTGGAGCAATATTTGGGAAAGTAGTAGAAATGTCAGGAATTGCGGACTCAATTGCAAAGACAATTATAGAGTTAGTTGGTGAAAAACGTACGATATTAGCAATTGTATTAATGGGGGCTATTTTAACATATAGCGGTGTTAGTGTGTATGTAGTAGTGTTTGCTGTATATCCATTCGCAGCAAAGCTGTTTCGACAAGCGAATATTCCAAAACGTTTAATCCCTGGAACGATTGTTCTTGGAGCGGTCACGTTTACGATGGATGCGCTACCTGGATCACCACAAATTCAAAACGTAATACCTACAACGTTTTTTAAAACAGACATTTATGCTGCGCCGATACTTGGTATTGTAGGGGCAATTTTTGTACTTACGTTAGGTTTACTATATTTAGAGAGTAGACGTAAGAAGGCGAAAGCAGCTGGAGAAGGATATTTTGGTTTTAACGATGGGAATACGGAAATGGCAGCTTCTTTACAAGTAGAACAAAAAGATATGCCGTTACTGAAAAGTCTTGAAATTACAAGAGCACAGCAAGTAATTGCTTTTATACCACTTGTTTTAGTAGGTGTAATGAATAAAGTTTTTACTATTATGATACCGAAGTGGTATCCGAATGGTTTTGATTTTTCTACAATTGGTATGAAAGCATTTGGAAAAGTAGAATTAAGTGCAGTAGTTGGAATTTGGTCGGTAGAATTGGCACTTATAATAGGTATTGTAACAACGTTATTATTATATTGGAAACGAGTCGTAACAGGATTTCAAGCTGGATTGAATACAAGTATTGGCGGAGCGTTACTTGCGACAATGAATACAGGAGCTGAGTTTGGTTTTGGTGGTGTCATCGCCGCACTTCCAGGTTTTGCAATCATGAGAGATGGCATTTCTGCCACATTCACAAACCCTCTCGTGAATGGAGCAGTCACGACGAATATTTTAGCCGGTATTACAGGCTCTGCATCAGGAGGAATGGGAATCGTTTTAAGTGCAATGGGAGATAAGTTTATTGCAGCGGCTCATCAATTTGATATTCCGTTAGAAGTAATGCATCGTATCGTATCAATGGCATCAGGTGGAATGGATACACTACCACATAACGGGGCTATTATTACTATTCTTACAGTAACAGGATTAACTCATAAACAGTCATATAAAGATATATTTGCAATTACAGTTTTGAAAACGCTTGCTGTATTTTTAGTTATCGCGTTCTATACTTTAACAGGGATTTATTAAATAGATATTTTATAGACGAAAACATGAATTAGGGAAAGAAGGGGTGGAGTAGTTGCAAGAAGTTGCTGAATTTCGTATGCCGAAGTCTGTATTATATGGAAGAAATTCGCTTGAAAAACTGGGGGAACAATCCAAGAAATTCGGGAAAAGAGCGTTTATAGTTACGGATACAATTATGGAGAATTTAGGATATGTTGAGAGTTGTATACAACAATTAAATACAAAAGGTATTACCGTTATTACATATAATAAGGTAAATGCTGAGCCTACAAATATACACGTGTTAGAGGCGTTAACTATTTGTAAAGAAGAAAAGTGTGATTTTATTATCGGTCTTGGTGGTGGAAGTTGTATTGATGCAGCAAAAGCAGTTGCGGTGTTATATACAAATGGCGGAGAAGTAGAAGATTATGTCCAAAAGGATATGGAAATAGACAATGATCCGCTACCGCTCATTGCAATTCCAACAACTTCGGGTACTGGGTCAGAAGTAACAAGTGTAGCAGTAATTACGAATAAACGAACAGATGTAAAAATGATGATGAAGCATCCGAGTTTTACCCCGCAAGTAGCGATTATTGATCCGATTTTAACACGTTCTGTACCACCTCATATTACAGCAGCAACAGGGATCGATGCATTATGTCATGCAGTCGAAGCATATATTTCTAAAGTTTCACAATCACTTACAGATGTACTCGCTCTTTCAGCAATTGAAAGTATTATGAAATATTTACGTATTGCTTATGAAGATGGGGAGAATATGGAGGCAAGAGAAGCGATGATGATTGCTTCCTTACAAGCTGGAATTGCATTTTCAAACGCATCTGTTACGTTAGTTCATGGAATGTCGAGGCCAGTTGGGGCATTATTTCATGTACCACACGGTATATCAAATGCAATACTATTACCTACAGTTTTAGAATATACAAAAGGTAGTGCGGTAAAAAGATTAGCGGAAATCGGCCGCTGTTTAAATAAAGATTTGTATTCCTATTGTGATGAAGAAGTAGCCGACTACACGCTGGGGGAAATAAAAAAACTTTGTTTTGATCTTCGTATTCCAAATTTAAAAGAATACGGAATTGGTGAAGTTGAATTTGAAAAAGCTATTTCTAAAATGGCGTCAGATGCAATTGAAAGTGGAAGTCCAGCAAATAACCCACGTGTGCCATCATATGATGAAATTAAACAGTTGTATCGAGAATGTTTTCATTATCGATATGAAGATTCTATAAAAACATTAGGTGATTAATTTCAGAATATTCTTATAAAATTTCCTTGGAAATAGTTAAAGCAAGACTTTATATATCAAACGTAAAGTCTTGTTTTATTATGTATAATATACATAATAAAATTTCGAAATTATCTTGAATAAATAGTATAAGGTGGGTGTGGGTTTAATGAAAACGATAGGTCTTATTGGTGGTATGAGTTGGGAATCAACTGCTGAATATTATCGAATCATAAATGAAGAAATAAAAAGTAGATTAGGTGGGTTACATTCAGCTAAATGTTTAATTAATAGTGTAGACTTTGAAGAGATTGAAGGATTCCAGTCTAGCGGTGATTGGGATAGTGCAGGAGAAATTCTAGGGAATGCAGCATATTCATTACAAATGGGAGGCGCAGACTTTATTATTATTTGCACAAATACAATGCATAAAGTAATTGAGAAAATAAAGGAGAATATTCATATTCCAGTTTTACATATCGCAGATGCAACTGCGAAAGAAATGAAAAGAAAAGGTATTCAAACTGTTGGTTTACTTGGAACAAAATATACAATGGAGCAAGATTTCTATAAATCACGTATTAAAGAGAATGATATAAAAGTCATAGTGCCATTAGAAAAAAATAGAGAAAAAATAAACGAAGTCATATATACAGAATTATGTTTAGGAAAAATCGTATCTCAATCCAGAGAGTATTATAAAACAGTTATAGAAGATTTAGTGCAAAAAGGCGCACAGGGTATCATTTTAGGATGTACAGAAATAGGATTATTAATAAAGCAGGAAGACGTATCCATTCCAATATTCGATACGACTTATATACATGCAGTTGAAGCAGTTAATTTCGCTGCAGGAAATAGATTATAATTATATTATGTAACCTAATTTGTATATGTGGAAAACATTCAGAAAATATTTTATAATGTAAGTGGTTACATGTAAGGGGGAATGCGTATGTTTTCAGTTCAACCAATCGCATTTGTACATAATGAAAGAAAGGAAATAAAAGACGATGAGTGGGGAGAAGTAAAATCCTATATTACTTTAACGGAAATGTATACAGAAGAAAGTATACAAGGGATTGAAGATTTTTCTCATATTGAAGTAGTTTTTTATTTTCACAAAGTAACTGATGAACAAATTCAATATGTTGCTAGACATCCTAGAAATAATCATGATTATCCTAAAGTAGGGATTTTTGCACAGCGCGGGAAAAATCGTCCGAATCGTATAGGAGCAACCATTGTAAAGGTAATGAAAAGAGAAGGTAAATCAATTATTGTTGAGGGGTTAGATGCTATTGATGGTACCCCTATATTGGATATAAAGCCGATAATGAAAGAGTTTATGCCGAAAGAAGAAATCGTACAGCCTAAATGGGCCACGGATATAATGAGACAGTATTGGAAGGGGAATGGAGTAAAATGAGAATATATGAGGCAACAATTGCAGATTTAGATGGACTAGCATCAGTTTTTAATAACTATCGTATGTTTTATAGACAAGATTCCGATTTAGAAGGAGCAAAAGTATTTTTACGAAATCGAATCGAGAAAAAAGAATCAGTTATTTTCGTGGCAGTTGAAGACGGGGAATATATTGGATTCACGCAATTATATCCATCATTTTCTTCTATTTCGATGAAAGAATTATGGATTTTAAATGATTTATTTGTGCAAGCTGCTAAGCGCGGAGCAGGAACAGGAAAAAAATTATTAGAAGCTGCGAAAGAATTTGCCTTAGAAAATGGTGCAAAAGGTGTAAAATTACAAACGGAGATTGATAATTTATCAGCGCAGCGATTATACGCTGAAAATGGTTATTTGAGAGATAATCGTTATTTCCATTATGAATTGACGTTTTAAAAAATATTAGATGAAAAGAGGCGCTTTCATTTTGAAGGCGTCTCTTTTCATTTGCATTATAGTTGACTTAAAAGCCAATTTGTCGCATCTTCAAAGTTTTCTGCAATGTAGTTTGGTTCAATATGTGCCCACTTGTCTCGGTACGTATGTAAAGCGTCGTATCCAGCGCCTGTTCGTACTAAAATCGTTGACGCATTCACTTTTGCTCCTGCAACGATATCAGTCCAGCGATCACCAATTACAGCACATTGTGTTAAATCAAGCCCGTGTCTTTCAGCTGCTTGTAGCAGCATGCCTGTATTTGGTTTACGACATTCGCAACCATCACCGTGTTTATGAGGACATACATAAATATCATCAAAACCGAAGCCTTCTAATTCTTGTACAAAATCGGTTACAGTTGCTATCCCGTCAGCGATACCTGGCTGGTTTGTAAAAGAGAAAATTTTTATATGATTAGCTTTTAGTTTTTGCAAGGATGTTTTTGTAAAAGGAAATAATGTAAATGATCCTGGGTAATGTATTGTAGTATCGCCACCAATTGTACCGTCACGGTCAATGAAAATTGCTTGAAAGTTTGTCATAGTTATAGTCCTTTCCGTTAAAAAGTAGTTTAAAAATATTTTACAAATCGGTAACCATTTACTTCATATCCTAATTTTTTGTAAAAAGGATGAGCCTCTACTCTTTTTGTTCCACTAACTAGCCATGTGCCAATGCAATTATGCTTCTTTGCTAATTGCTCTGCATAATCCATTAATACTTGCCCAATGCCTTTTCGTCGTATTGTAGAATCAACGCTAATAATTGAAATTTCCCCATAACGAGTTACATCTTCTAAATTTTCACGTATACGAAACCCAAGTAATCCAAATATAGTTTCTTCTTCCTCATAAACATATAAAAAATCAAAAGGACTCATTTGTACGAATTGCAATCGGTTGTTCATATCTTCATAGGAAATAGAGGAACCTTTTAATTCTTTCGTCAAAGAGCAAAGCGCATCTATATCGTCTATCGTCGCTTCACGAATTTGAAAAGACATATTATCCACTCCAATAAAATGTAATCAAACATTTATTATTCTGTTAAAAAATATTTTTTCCTGCTAGGAAAGTAAATATTTTATAATGATATATAAATAGTTATATATTATTCTTTTCCTTGTTTGTATTGGAAATGGAAAGAAGGGGAATGTATGTTAGAAGTAAATATCCGTTCTGCTGGATATGAAATAGGTGAAAAAACAATTCATGATATCGCTTTTTCTATTGAAAAAGGTGAATTAGTTGCTCTTATTGGTGCAAATGGTGCCGGGAAAAGTACGACGATTAAAACGATACTCGGGTTACTTGTAAATGTGGATGGTGAAATATCATTTGGCGAGAAGAAAAATCCGTATGCATATGTGCCAGAACACCCGACATATTATGATTATTTGACGCTTTGGGAACATATTGAATTATTAATGGCAGCTCGCGAGAACGAAGCCGGAAGCTGGGAACGGAAAGCTGAAGAGTTATTACATATGTTTCGAATGGATAAGCATAAACATGAGTATTTATCAAAGTTTTCTAAAGGTATGAAACAAAAATCGATGCTTATATTAGCGTTTTTAACAGAACCAGATTTTTATATCATTGACGAACCTTTTATCGGACTAGATCCAGTAGCTACGAAAGAGTTTTTAAGTTATTTATATAAAGAAAAAGAACGCGGGGCAGGAATTTTACTTTGTACGCACGTATTAGATACAGCTGAAAGAATTTGCGAAAGATTTTTACTCATCTCTCAAGGTACATTAGTCGCAGATGGCCATTTAGAGGCAATTCAAACGTTAGCAGAAATGCCAGGAAGTTCATTATTAGATTGTTTTGATGTAATCGTAAGGCGTGAACAGCATGATTAAAAAACAATTTTATAAAAGATTACGCCATGAACTGGGGCGCAAATGGAAGTCCATACGTTCTATAACTGATTGGACGGTTGCGCTATATATTATTATTCCGGCACTTATATTTATGGGAATTTATTATCGTTCACTATGGATGGAAGAACTAGCGATAGGAGAGACGGTTTTTTTCGGATTAGGCCTACTCGCATTTTATGTGATTACATATGCAAGAGGAGTTCGCTCATTTTTTGAGCAAGCGGATAGTTTATTTTTAATTTCGTATCCCGCTCACATGCAAAAATTAATCCAGTATGGCATGACATATACGTTTATTCGAATAGCGATAACGAATGTAGTAGTTGTTGTTGCGATGTTACCAGTGTTGATGAAAAGTATTGGAGTGACGAAGATACAAGTCGTATTATTTTGGTTATTCTTTACTCTATTTCGATGTATGTTGTCGTTATTAACGAGATATATTCATGTACGTGTGGGGAAACGATGGCTACTATGGATTATAAAAAATGTAATATTTTCTATAAGTCTATCCTTTTTGGGAATGAGCCTGTTTCTTATTTATAAAAATCCATTTTATTCTATACTATGTATCGGTCTAGTAGTTTTTCTAATTATCGCATTGATAAAAGAAAAACTAAATTATAGAAATTCCTTTTTTAAAGAAGTTGAAAAAGAAAAAGAAGAAAGTATGCGCTGGACGAGTGGGATTATGCAAGTTGGTGGTCATGCAGCTAAACCGAGTAGTTCGAATAAAAAGCCGTGGATGTTTCCACGTTCTAAAAAGTTTTTAGGGAAGAAAACTGATGATCGTATTGTTGAATCCTTTTTGAAAGAATTTTTCCGTACAAGTAGTGCAGGAATATTTTATATTCAAATTGTATGTATAAGCGCGATAAGTATTGTTATGAGTCCTAGGTGGATTGCAGCTATTATTCTTGCATTTGCTTTATTTGCAATTTCCCGCTATGCACGCGATTATTGGGCTGAATTTGCGAAAAAAATGTTTCTTCATTTATATTGTGATGAAGGAAAATTACTATTGTTAAGATGGAAGGCAGATCGCTATTTATTACTTCCAGTAATCCTTTTATATGGAATAATTATCCTTTCTTATTTTTATTTATTAGCAGCTGTAATTGCCGGGATTATTTTTATAGTATGGATTGGTTGGATTGTATTTTTACCATAGAAAAAGAGCCGAAAAATGGCTCTTTTTCTAATCTGTCACACATTGATAAATAAAATATACTAAAACGAGTATGCTTGCGGCGGAATACATGACATCTAAAGTCATCGGATCTCCTCCTCATCATTGTTGTATTTTTATTGTATGAAATCTTACAATTTCATATTCAAGTGAAAAATATGTGAACGTTAACAAAATTGTAAAGTGCAAAAATTACAATCATTTTGTATAATAGAGGAAACAACCGTTATATAAAATATAATGAGTGAAAGGGGAGGAAACATACATGCCAAATTGGTTTAGAAAAACCTTAGTCGCATTAATTACCGTATTTACATTTGGTTTAGTGACGCCTCCTTCCATATTGCTTGATAATGCCAAAGCTGCGGACAAGCCTACAAGCACAGCTGGGCAACAAAATTTGGAGAGTACGTCCTATACATATGAAGAAACGAATGACAGGTTAACCACCGATACTTTTATTACTTACGCAATGCAAGAAGCAGAGAAACAGTCGATGCAAAAGTTTGGTACTAAAATTGGTCCAGTAATTGAAGATGAGTTTAAAGATGTAATATTACCGAAGATTGAAGAGGCAATTGCTGAACTAGCAAATGATGTACCGGAAGATTCGTTACAATCATTAGCGATTTCTCAAAAACCAGCTGGTGGAAATAATGAAAAGATTTTTCACGTTTACGATACGAAAACAGGAAATGACTTATTGCGTTTCCACGTAAGAAGAGATCATCCACCGCAAGATGGGTATTATTTTAATTTCCACTATCACCGTTTTGATGATGGGTACTCCGGACATCATGAGTTGGGAAATATTTATTGGAATACGAATGTGCCGCCAAAATGGCTTTCTTAAAAAGAACAAGAGAAATCTTGTTCTTTTTTTATGTTTATAGAAGGGTAAGACGACTATGTTGTTGAATAAAATAGGTTTAGAAAAAGAAGTAAAGGGAGTAGGACAATGCAAAAATATATTGTTTTTGACTTTGATGGCACATTAGTAGATTCACAAAATATATTTGTACCAATTTATAATCAACTTGCTGAAAAGCACGGATATAAAACGGTAAGGGAAGAAGAAATTGAGTATTTACGTAAATTAACGATGCCAGAAAGATGTAAACAACTTGATGTACCGCTGTATAAACTACCAATATTAGCGCTGGAGTTTTATAAATTGTATCAACCTGCCATAAAAGATCTTATTTTGTTCCATGGGATGAAAGATGTATTAGACGAACTACATAAAGAAGGCTACGGAATTGCAGTCATATCATCGAACTCAGAGGAGCATATTCGTGCGTTTTTACACAATAATGGTATAGAAAATATACAAGAAGTGTATTGTTCTAAAAATTTGTTCGGTAAAGATAAAATGATTAAAAGGTTTTTAAAATCGAAAAAGATAACGGAGAAAGATATGTTATACGTTGGTGATGAACAGAGAGATGTAGCGGCTTGTAAAAAGGCAGGGGTGAATGTAATTTGGGTATCTTGGGGATATGATGTCATTGAAACAGTGAAAAAAGATGCACCAGATTATATGGTCAATACACCTATGGAAATTGTACAAGTAGTACAAGGGGCGTATTCTTAATATGAATACACTTCGAGCAGGTATTCATCATATTGAATTTTGGGTAGCGAATTTAGAGGAGTCCATTTCTTTTTATGATATGTTATTTTCTATAATTGGCTGGAGAAAGTTAAATGAAGTAGCATATAGCACAGGAGAAAGTGAAATATATTTTAAAGAAGTAGATGAAGAAATCGTAAGAACTTTAGGACCAAGACATATTTGTTACCAAGCTATTAATAGAAAAGTAGTTGATGAGGTAGCAGAATTTCTTTCTAGCACGAAAATAAAGATAATACGTGGTCCGATGGAAATGAATCATTATTCGGGAGGGTACTATACGATTGATTTTTATGATCCGAATGGGTTTATTATAGAAGTGGCTTACACACCAAATGTAGAAATGTAAGGAGGAATATACATGAAAACAATTACAACATGGCAAAACAATATACAAATAGTAAAAGATGCAACGAATATTGCAGAAATTTCTAAAGGTTTTTCACCGGATAAGAAATATATAGTTACGACAATTGATGAGGAAAAATATTTGTTACGGATTGGCGATATACAAGAGTATGAAAGAAGAAAAATAGAGTTTCAAATTTTAAATGAAATGGAAAAACGTAACATACAGGCACAAAAGCCGATTGAAATAGGTATATTGGAAGATGAAAGTGTATGCTATAGTATTTTTTCGTATTTAGAAGGGGAAGATGCAAAGAAGCTATTGCCTACGTATTCACCAAAAGAACAATATGAAATTGGTATAGAGGCAGGAAAAGATTTAGCAAAAATGCATACATATGAAGCTCCTAATGATATACTTCCATGGTATGAAAGAGCAATGAAAAAACATAGTAAATATTTAGAGGCATATAAAACATGTGGAATAAACATAAAAAATGATGATAAAATCATAAAGTTTATTGAAGAAAATGAAATATCTTTAAAGAACCGCCCCAATCGATTTCAACACGATGATTTTCATTTAGAAAATATAATTGTACGGGATGGAAAATATGTAGGTGTTGTTGATTTTAATGGCTACGACTGGGGCGATCCACTTCATGATTTTGTGAAAATTGCACTGTTTGCAAGGGACATTAGTATTCCGTATTCAATCGGACAAATAGAAGGATACTTTAATAGAAAAATACCAGAGGAATTCTGGAAATTATACACGGTGTACGTTGGTATGACAGTTTTCTCCTCAGTTGTCTGGACATTACGAGCAGCGCCGCATATGTTAGATGATATGTTAGAGCGCCTTACTATAGTTTTAGAGGATCATAATAACTTTGAGTTATCGAAGCCAATTTGGTTTCAACCAAATAAGATTGATATGAAATAGAAAAGGTAGGTGTGATTCGCACCTACCTTTATTTTTTACCATCAAAATACTTATTTAATTTTCTTAAATGCAAGCGGCTGAGTACTTAGCGTAGCTGGTACATGTAACTGAAGGGAAGGGAATTCACCGTTCACACTCATTTCATATGCAAATAATAGATTCATCTTCATTTGGAATAAATCAACTTTTGCAGAAAAGATGTCGTAATGATGATGTGTTAATTGAATGTCCATCTCCATAAATTGTACAAATAACGAATCATCTCGCTTGTATACTTGTAATGTTCCGTATGCCGGATGTTCGAAAGTACCAGTATAATCCTCTAATTTATGAGAAGGTGTAGTTCCTTTAATTTGTTCTGGAATGGATTCAGTTGCTTCTTTTATCATTTCCTTCATTTTTTCAGTATCTTCTACAGCACGTTTATGCCAATCAATGGATTCTAATTCAAGTAGTTCGTCATAAATTTGATTAGCGAGATAAGTAGGAAGTAATGTTCCTCCAGCATTCGTTAAAATGACAAGGCCTATGTTTTCTGTTGGTATGAATGAAACAAGCGCTGAAAATCCATCGATATTACCGCCATGATGAATTACTTTTTTACCACGATAAGCGCTAATAAACCAACCAAGACCGTAACTATTTAATGGAGATTCAGGGAGTGATAAAACCGGTTGGTCTGGAATGGAATTGTGTGGTGTATACATTTGTTGTAATAATTCAGAGGAGATTAATTCATGATCTCCAAATTTTCCTTCATTTAAGTGGAGAAGTACCCAATTTGCCATATCTTTAATTGTAGAATTGATACAACCAGCAGCGCCAACGGTATCAATGTTGCGGAATGGAACTTCTTTTATTTCACCGTCATTTTCAATGTAAGGTAAAGCGTATTCATCTGTCGTTTGTGAATTGGTAACAGAGAAGTTTGTATGTCTCATATTTAAAGGTTCTAAAATATGTTCTGTAGTGTATTGCTCCCACGTTTGATTTGTTATGTTTTCTACAATATAGCTAATTGTCGCATACATTAAGTTGTTATATAGAAATGATGTGCGGAACGGTGCATCAAGTGGTAAATGTTTTATTTTTTCAACGAGATCTTTTCGAGATAAGGAAGAGCTGTACCAAAGGGCATCATGACGACTTACCCCGGTACGATGAGAAGCTAAATCTCTTCCTGTAACTTGTGAACTAGCAAGTAGTTCAGATAAAGAGAAGTTAGGTATATAAGACTGGACAGGAGTATCCCAATTAAACCTTTTTTGCTGTGCTAACAAACTTAATGAAAGTGTGCCAAAAGCTTTCGTTGAGGAACCAATTGCGAACAAAGTACGCGGTGTAACTAGTTCTTTTGTCTCTAGATTTCGATAGCCAAATCCTTCTGAAATAATAACTTCACCGTCTTTTATAATAGCTACAGCAGCTCCCGGAACGTTTAAATCCTTCATCATTTTTTCAACCGTTGTTTGTAAAGAAGTCATAACAGGCGTTTCAATTTTAGACATACTTCTAACCTCCAAATATAATTTTTGTTCTACCGCACTATACTTTCGGTAATAGAAAATGAAAACCTTTTTAAATATGGAAAGTTAATAATTTTGTAAGGATGAATAAAATTATTATTTATTTAGAATTTTATTTTTATTATAATTAATTTAAATTAAGATTTAGAAAAGATGGTGAAGAAGTGTGCTAACAATAAAAAAATTGCTCTGTGATAATAAAAATAATCCGATAGGTATAGATTCGAAAGTTGTTAAAATTAGTTGGCAAATCGAGTCGAGTAAACGAAATGTAAAACAACTTGCGTATCAATTGCAGGTTGCGAAGGATAAAGAGTTTCAAACTATAGTATTCGATTCACAGAAGGTAGAAACAGATCAAAGTTTATATATACCAATTAATTCGTTTTCATATAGTACGGAAACACGCTATTTTTACCGAGTGAAGGTATGGGATAATTACGGAGAAGAATCACCTTGGTCAGAAGTAGCATTTTGGGAGACTGGATTACAAGGGCAAAACTGGAGCGGAAAATGGATTGCTGCGAAAAAAGAACGCACGCAAGTTATGTCTTTTCATAAAAGCTTTTCTATTAAAAAATTAGTTAAAAAAGCACGTTTATATATGACTAGTTTAGGATTATACGAGGCTTCTATAAATGGAGAGCGTATTGGAGATTGTTATTTTACCCCTGGATGGACAAGTTATGATAAAAGGATATTGTATCAAGCATATGATATAACGCATGTATTAAAGATTGGGTATAATGATATTTCTACTCTGGTAGGTAACGGCTGGTATAAAGGGCCGATTACTATGCAGCATGTACGTAATTATTACGGGAAAAGACGTGCGATAATTGCTCAAATACATATCACGTATGAAGATGGAACGAAAGAAAAAATTGTAACAGATGAAACATGGAAAGTAACTCCAAGCCCTATTTTGTATTCGGAAATTTATGAAGGAGAAGTTTATGACGCTAGGCTAGAAGAAAGTGAACAAGTGCTAGAAGATGGTGAAGTAATTGAGCATTCCAAACAAATAATTGTTGCACAGGAAAATGAAGCGATTCGTAAAGTGAAAATTATAAAACCAATCGCTATTTCAAAACTACCCAATCATGAATGGCTTATTGATATGGGGCAAAATATGGTAGGTTGGGTTCGGTTTAAAGTCCGTCATGTTTATACTGGACAAAAGATAGAATTGCATCATGCTGAAATATTAAATAAAGACGGTTGCTTTTATACTGGGAATCTCCGAAAGGCAAAACAAAAAATAGTGTATATAGCAAAAGGAGAAGAGGAGGAAACGTTTGAACCTCATTTTACTTATCAAGGCTTTAGATATGTGAAAATAAGTGGATTAACCCAGCCCCCTCAAATAGCAGATTTTGAAGGGTGTGTATTACATACAGATATGGAAAAAGCAACAGCATTTGAAACGTCTAATCCATTAATCAATCAACTTCATCATAATGTGGAGTGGTCTCAAAGAGGGAACTTCTTTGATGTGCCAACAGATTGTCCGCAGCGGGATGATCGACTTGGATGGACAGGAGATGCACAAATGTTTATTGGGACAGCTACGCAAATTATGAATGTGCAATTGTTCTTTAAAAAATGGCTCCAAGATTTATCATTAGATCAAAATGTGAATGGAGCTGTGCCATTAGTTATTCCAGATGCATTTGGGAAAAGAGCGGATTTTGATTTACATACTTCTGGCGGTTGGGGCGATGCAGCAATTATTTGTCCATGGGTTCACTATTTACATTACGGAGATGTATCCATTTTAAAAGAGCAATATAACAGTATGAAGAAGTATATAGATTACATACGTTCACAAGGTGAAAATGAGTATTTATGGGATACAGGCTATCATTTAGGGGATTGGCTCGCATTAGATACGAAACCTGATGTATATGAAGGCGGAACAGACAAGCATTTTATTGCGACAGCTTATTACGCGTATTCTACATCGCTTTTACGAAAGGTTGCTGAGATTTTAGGTGAAAATACAGATGCTAAGTTTTATGCTGAGCTACATGGAAATATTGTTCAAGCGTTTCAAAATGAATTTGTTACACCGAATGGTAGGTTAATTTCAAATACCCAAACAGCCCACATATTAGTACTTCTTTTTGAACTAGTGAAAGATAATGTGAAGGAGAAAGTATTTAATCGATTAATTGAGCTTTTAAAAGCAAATAAAAATCATTTAACAACAGGTTTTATAGGAACACCGTATTTAAATTTAATATTAAGCAAGTTTAACCGTCATGACCTTGCTTGTAAGCTTCTATTTCATGAAGATTATCCATCATGGTTATACCAAGTGAAACGAGGTGCCACAACGATTTGGGAACATTGGGATGGTGTGAAAGAGGATGGAACCCTTTGGAATGATAGTATGAATTCGTACAATCATTACGCATATGGTTCTATCGTTGAATGGATATACCGATATATTATTGGATTAGAAGTGGATGAAACAAAACCAGCATATAAACATTTTTATATTCAGCCTCATTTTAATTCTAATCTAGATTGGGTTTGTATTAAGCGTGAAACAGCATATGGGGAAATTAAAATTGATTGGCGTGTAGAACATGGACAAGCAGTATTGAACGTTGATGTGCCAACAAATACATCTGCTACATTACGAATAGTGGAAGATGATTGGAGGTCAAGTGATATGCCTGAAATGAAATTAGGTTCAGGCGCATATGAATTTAGATTTTGTAAGAACATACAGAAGTAGAATTTTGTTAAGTATAGAAATGTTTTTTTATAAATTTAGTTTGTTCAATCTGTTAGCATTAAATTTATGATAAAATCCATATAGACTAGAGATTTGAAAGAAGGTTTTTCTACATATGAAACATGCTGAAAATGAATACTTAAATTTATGCCGCCATGTAATGGAGCATGGTACGAAGAAAGAAGACCGTACAGGGACAGGCACTGTATCTGTATTTGGATATCAAATGCGTTTTGATCTAAGTAAAGGTTTTCCTTTATTAACAACAAAGAGAGTGCCGTTTCGACTTGTAGCAAGTGAGCTACTTTGGTTTATGAAAGGTGATACAAATATTCGTTATTTATTGCAGCATAATAACAACATTTGGAATGAATGGGCATTTAAGAGTTGGGTAGAAAGTGAAGAGTATACTGGTCCTGACATGACTGATTTCGGTCTTCGCTCACAACAAGATGAGGAATTTAAAGTTCAGTACGATGAGCAAATGGAATTGTTTAAAAAGAACGTTTTAGAAGATGATGATTTCTCAAATAAATATGGTTATTTAGGAGACGTATATGGTAAGCAGTGGCGTGCTTGGAAAACGACAGCTGGTGAGACACTCGATCAATTAAAAGATGTAATTGAAATGATTAAGAAAACACCAGATTCGCGTCGCCTAATTGTTTCTGCGTGGAATCCTGAAGATGTACCAAGTATGGCATTACCGCCTTGTCATACGTTATTCCAATTTTATGTAGCAGATGGCAAACTTTCTTGTCAGCTATATCAAAGAAGTGGTGACATATTCCTTGGAATTCCATTTAACATTGCAAGTTACTCGTTACTAACACATTTAATTGCACATGAATGTGGACTTGAAGTAGGAGAATTCGTTCATACAATTGGAGATGCACACATTTATACGAATCATTTTGAACAAGTAGAAAAGCAATTGGCACGTGAACCACGTCCATTCCCGAAACTTATATTAAATCCAGATGTGAAATCTGTGTTCGATTTTGAAATGGAAGATTTAACAATTGAAGGATATGATCCACACCCAGCAATTAAAGCACCGGTTGCAGTGTAATTGTAGAGGAGATGAAAAGATGATAGTTTCATTTATGGTCGCAATGGACGAGAATAGAGTAATTGGTAAAGATAATAATTTACCTTGGCGCTTACCGAGTGAATTACAATATGTAAAGAAAACAACGATGGGTCATCCGCTTATTATGGGAAGAAAGAACTATGAAGCGATTGGTAGACCACTGCCTGGAAGACGTAATATTATTGTAACTCGCAATGAAGGGTATCATGTTGAAGGATGTGAAGTAGCACATTCTGTAGAAGAAGTGTTTGAGCTATGCAAAAATGAAGAAGAGATCTTTATTTTTGGCGGAGCACAAATTTATGATCTCTTTTTACCTTATGTAGACAAGTTATATATAACAAAAATCCATCATGCATTTGAAGGAGATACATTCTTCCCAGAAATGGATATGACAAATTGGAAAGAAGTTTTTGTTGAAAAAGGTTTAACGGATGAAAAAAATCCGTATACGTACTATTATCATGTATATGAAAAGCAACAATAATAATAAGGATTGATGTGAATATTCGCATCAATCTTTTTATTTATATCCATCAATATAGGTTTATAGATGAGATTCGATAGTGCTATAATGAAAGGTAGCATGTGAAAATGCTAAAATTTTCAAGAGTATTAAGAGAGAAAGAGGAGGAGAATCGATTGAGAAAGATATGGGGGATTCTTTTTCTTTGCTTAACATTCATGTTAGTCGGATGTGGTAAAGAAGAAAAACCACAAGAAGCATTTGATACATATGCAAAAGCATGGAATAAACAAAAATTTGCAGAAATGTATGATCAATTATCAGAAAAGGCAAAAAAAGATATTTCAAAGAAAGAGTTCACTGAGAAATATGAAAAAATTTATTCTGGCATTGAAGTGAAAGACTTAAAAGTAGAAGCAGGAGAAGTAAAAGAAGATAAAAAAGATGAAGGTCCTGTTCCTTTTAAAGTAAGCATGGATACTGTTGGTGGTAAAATCAATTTTGCCCATGAAGCAAAAATGGTGAAAGAAAAGGATGGAGATAAAGAATCTTGGAAAATAGATTGGACTCCTGATTTTATATTCCCAGGTATGACGAAAGATAGTAAAGTGCGTATGCAAACGACAGAGCCGAAGCGCGGAGAAATATATGACCGTAACGGTAAATATCTTGCGGTAAATGGTAAAGCTTCTGAAATCGGATTGATTCCTGAAAAATTAGGGGATACAGCTCCGCAAACGAAAGAAACGGTAGCGAAGTTACTAAATATGTCTGTCGAAGAAATTGATCAAAAACTAGCAGCTAAATGGGTAAAACCAAATTACCTTGTACCAATTGGAATATTGCCTGAAGGAGCAACACAAAATACGTACATAGATTTACCTGGTGTTGCAACAAAACCAGTAAATGTTCGCTCATATCCATTAGGAGAAGAAGCCGCACATCTTACTGGCTATATTGGAAAAGTGAATGCTGAAGATTTAAAAACGTTACAAAAGAAAGGTTATCAAGCAGATGATCCAGTAGGTAAAGCCGGTTTAGAGCAAGTACTGGAAGAAAAGCTACGCGGTAAAAAAGGTGGTCGTGTCTTCGTAGAAGATGCACAAGGAAAAGAAATTAAAAATTTAGCAAAAACAGATGCTGTTGATGGAGAAAATGTAACTTTAACGATTGACAGTGCAGTTCAAAGCGAAATTTATAATGAAATGAAAAATGAGGTAGGATCAAGTGCAGCAATTAATCCAAAGACTGGAGAAACACTTGCACTTGTGAGCACACCAGCTTATAACCCAAATACCCTTACAAGAGGGGCGTCAAAAGCGCAACGTGATGCGGTAAATAATGATCCGAAAAAACCGATGACGAATCGATTTACACAATTATCAGTTCCAGGTTCTGTATTTAAGCCTATTACAGCAGCAATTGGTCTTGAAACGAAAACGATTGATCCAAAAGAAGAGTTAAAAATTGAAGGATTGAAATGGACAAAAGATTCTTCTTGGGGTAATTATTATGTAACGCGTGTAAAAGATGCAAATCCGATTGATTTTGATAAGGCGATGAAATACTCGGATAATATTTATTTCGCACAAGAAGCTTTGAAGATCGGGAAAGACAAATTTATGAGTGAAGCGAAAAAATTCGGATTCGATGAGAAATTACCAATTGAATATGGATTCCCAGCTTCTAAAATCGCAAATGATAGTATTAAAAATGATATTCAAATGGCAGACACAGGTTATGGACAAGGACAAGTATTAATGACGCCACTCCATCTAGCATTAACGTACGCACCAATTGTTAATGATGGAAACATACCTTCTCCATATATTATTAAAACAGATAAGCAACCAAAAGTTTGGAAAGAGAATGTAATTTCAAAAGGCAATCAGGATATATTAAAAACTGCTATGACGAAAGTAATTAATGATCCAGATGGTACTGGGAAAATTGCTAAAATTGATGGCATGACTCTTGCTGGAAAAACAGGTACAGCGGAATTAAAAGTATCAAAAGAGGCTGAAGGAAAAGAACTAGGCTGGTTCGCTGCATTTGATTTAAATTCACCAGATATGGTTATTACTATGATGATTGAAGATGTAAAAGGTAGAGGCGGAAGTAATATTCCAGCTGAAAAAGTAAAACATGTATTTCAAAAATAATATGTAATAAAAGGTTAGCTCTATAATTTGTAGAGCTAGCCTTTTTCTATGAAAGAATTCCTAATATCTATATACTGAATTTTAAGGAAACAAAATAAATCATTAACTTACGAAAAAAAAGTAGCTATTTTTTATTGACATCGAATGAAACTTTTTGTATTATACTTACATAAGGTAAGTTATTTACTTTCAAATTATAAATCTCAAATTAAAGATAAAATGTAGAAAAGGGAGAGAATACAATGACAAAAGTACTATTTATTACAGCAAATCCAAATTCAGCAGAAGGTTCTTTCGGAATGGCAGTAGGGGAAGCATTCATCGAAGCTTATAAAAACGAACATCCACAAGATGAAGTTGTAACAATTGATTTATTCAATACTACAGTACCAGCAATCGATGCAGATGTATTCGCTGCTTGGGGTAAATTTGCAGCAGGTGAAGGATTTGAAGCTTTAACTGAAGCTCAACAACAAAAAGTTGCAGCAATGAACACAAACTTAGAAACATTTATGAATGCAGATCGTTATGTATTTGTAACTCCAATGTGGAACTTTAGCTACCCACCAGTAGTAAAAGCATACTTAGACAACGTAGCAATCGCAGGTAAAACATTCAAATATACTGAAAATGGTCCAGTTGGCTTATTAGAAGGTAAAAAAGCACTTCACATTCAAGCAACAGGTGGCGTATATTCTGAAGGAGCATACGCAGCTGTAGACTTCGGACGCAATCACTTAAAAACTGTATTAGGATTTGTCGGTGTAAATGATACTGAATATATTGCAGTTGAAGGTATGAATGCAAACCCTGAAAAAGCACAAGAAATTAAAGAAGCAGCAATTGCTAATGCTCGTGAATTAGCAAAACGTTTCTAATCTATCATACTTAAAAATGTCCAAACACTTGTTGTTTGGACATTTTTTCTTCTTTTTCCTTCGTTTGTCTAGTATAATGAAGGTCGGAATGATAATAGGTGGGGGTTCTGTATGATTCAAACGTTTTTTAAAATCTTTTATTTAATTTTAATCGTAATTGCGATTACACCGAGAATGTGGCGTCTTAAAAGACAAGTAAATACGATGTCGCCACAAGAAAAAGATAATGCTGTGTACAAAACGACAAATTGGTTTGGTAAGAAAATGGTACATGTAGCTGGAGGAACAGTAGAAGTTAAAGGACTTGAAAATGTTCCGAAAGACAAGCCGGTACTAGTTGTAAGTAATCACCAGAGTAATATGGATATCCCTGTTTTACTAGGTTATTTAAATAAACCAATTGGCTTCGTTTCAAAGGCAGAGATTAAAAAGTTCCCAGTTGTACCAACTTGGATGGAACTTATGAATTGTGTATTTATGGATCGTAGCGATCGCCGCCAGTCACTTCAAGCGATTAAAGATGGGATTGAACTATTGAAGAATGGACATTCTATCGTAATTTTCCCTGAAGGAACGAGAAGTAAGGGTGGGGAAGTTGGAGAGTTTAAGGCTGGTAGTTTTCATCTTGCTGTAAAATCTGGTGTAGCAATCTTACCTGTAACATTAGATGGGACATATAAAATGTTTGAAGCAAATGGAAATCGTATGAAGCGAGCTCGTGCAACAGTAACAATTTCTAAGCCGATTACACCTGAAGAGTATGCGACTATGGATATTAAAGAGTTAACGAAGTATACACAGGATGTTATCGCATCACAATTACATAAGTAATAAAAAAGGTTTCAGCTTACATTAAGCTGAAACCTTTTTTATTATGCTGTAGGTAAGACGTAAAAGAGTACGCAGAAGAACATCATCGCACTACCACCTAATACGAAAAGATGCCAAATGGCATGGTTGAAAGGTAACTTTTCCCAAAGGAAGAATATAGCTCCTACAGAATATAAAATTCCACCTGCTAAAAGTAGTGAAAAACCATGTCCAGTTAGATTTTCATAAAGTGGTTTAATAGCAACGATTATGAGCCATCCCATTATGATATAACATAGCGTCGATGCCTTAATAAAGCGACGTACAAAGAAAATTTTGAAGATGATACCTCCGATTGCAAGGGTCCATATAATAGCAAGTAATGTCCATCCTAATGGGCCGCGGAGTGTAATAAGTAGAAAAGGAGTATACGTGCCAGCAATCAATAAGTAAATGGCTGAATGATCTAAAATAGTAAATATTTTTTCTACTTTAGGATGATGAATGCTATGTAACAATGTCGAAAACAAGTACAGTAAGAACATGCTTACACCGTAAACCGTAAATGCAACAACAGCAGATGCGGTACCGTGCTTAGAAGCATGAATAATCAATATGATTAAGGCAGGGATGCTTAAAATGGCACCGATACCATGTGTTATTGCATTTGCAATTTCTTCTTTTACAAATTGGGTCATTCGTGTCATTTTTTCAGTCATAATGGTAATCCTTTCTACTATTATAAAGTGAAACTTTAATCAGTGGGGGGGCATCCCCCCACTGATTTTCAGCCCTCACCAATCGGGCTTTTACGGGCAGCCCACCCCCACGTAACTTCTTTGCTTGCACTGAATTTTAAGGTGTGGTTCTTACTGCCCGTTAAAGCGGGATAAAATAATATGTCATTTCCCTTACCATATCATACACAAGAGCAATAGAAAATGAAATTTGTATAATTGATTATATTTTTGAATTTTTTTGACAAAAGGTAATGGTTTTGTTGACGTTTTCAAACTTTTTTGACAAAATAAAATTATGCAATAGTAGGACAAGGAATCTACTAATAAAGGGGATGGAGAAATGTTTTCAAATATTGGCTTTCCAGGATTAATTTTAATTTTAGTAGCTGTACTTATTTTATTTGGGCCGAAAAAATTGCCGGAAATCGGAAAGGCTTTAGGGGAAACGTTAAAAGAATTTAAAAAATCAACGAAAGAATTGACTGATGATGCATTTCAAGAGAAGGAAAAGAAAGAAAAAATGTAATGAATTTTCTTCGAAATGGATAAATAAAGTGTGGTGAACGAGATGGAAGATCGGGAAATGAGTGTAGTAGAACATATAGTTGAGCTTCGCAAACGAGTAATATATACCGTGTTATCCTTTGTACTATTTTTAATTGTTGGGTTTACTTTTACGAAGGATATTTATTTTTGGCTTGTAAAAGACTTACCAATGAAATTAACTGTTCTCGGTCCAAGTGATGTATTGTGGATTTTTTTCTCGATTGCTACAGTATTTGCTATCGTTTGTACAATTCCTTTTGCTGCTATACAAATTTGGTTATTTGTAAAACCGGGTTTACATGCAAATGAACAAAAGATGACGTTAATGTATATACCGGTATTGTCTATATTATTTATTGCAGGTTTATGCTTTGGATATTTTGTTGTAATGCCGTTTTTATTTCATTTTTTAACTACGATAGGTAATGAAATGTTTAATACGATGTTTACGACAGAAAAGTATTTTCATTTTGTTCTTAATTTAACAGTTCCATTTGCTGTAATTTTTGAATTGCCAGTAGTAGTAATGTTTTTAACGAGTATTGGACTATTGACGGCGGAATTTCTAATAAAAATAAGAAGATATGCTTACGTAGCATTGATTATCATTGCATCGTGTATATCACCGCCAGATTTTTTATCACATAGTTTAGTTGCGGTACCGCTTATTTGTATTTATGAAATTAGTATCGCTTTATCAAAGATTGTGAGTAAGCGAAAAAAGAAAAGAGAAGAAGAAATTCAGTCGAAAAGTGCCTCGTTATAAAGGCACTTTTTTTATTTATTTGTTATACTCTAGTTATAAACGTATACAATATAGAGAAGAAAAAAATTATAGAATCTCCAAAATTTAGACAAACTTTGCGCTTTTATAAGTTTATACTGAATATATTAAGCAATATACGGATAACGAGTCCTTATCTTATTAGGAATTTAGGGTGGGGGATGGATTAGGTGAAGATGAATAGAGTATAAATCTTCTAACCAAAAGGACTACAGAGATTGTCTAAGGATACTTTTGTATTCATGGGAGTCGCCACTTTAAACAACGTGTTACAGCGTAAAGTAGAAGAAGTTCAAAAATCCAATGAAAAAGAGGATTGATATTGTGATTACGAAAAGTTTTTATTTCACTCATTCAACAGGGGAGTGTATTAAAATATTTGAAATCCCTGTCCTACAAGCGCAGCATCCATTATCGTTTCTAATACAGTCTCGTCTTCAATTATTTATTGCAAAAATTCAAAAACAAAAACACCCAAGATTTTCGTATTCTTTCCGTGAATATTTACAAAATTGTTTGAAGTGGAATGATTATTTAAATGTATATAAAACAAATACTCTTGAAAAAAATGCATGATATAGAGTGGGGACAGGGTTAAGAGCTCTGTCTTTTTCATTTTAGATATAAAAATATAATTAATTTAATGAAATTTCGTTTCAAATTGTTGAAAGCAATGGGAATACTAGTATAATAACAAGGAGAGCGTATTGGAAAGGGAAGAATATAATATGCAAAAAATTAAAATTGTAACAGATTCAACGGCAGATTTATCACAAGAGGTAATTGAGAAGTATGACATCCATGTTCTACCATTATCAATCTCTGTAAATGGACAAACATATTTAGATCGCGTTGATCTACAACCAGATGAATTTATTGAAGAAATGATTAAATCAGAGGAACTACCAAAAACATCACAACCAGCAATGGGTACATTTGTAGAAATGTATGACAAGTTAGGGGAAGATGGAAGTGAAGTACTTTCCATTCATATGACAAGTGGAATGAGTGGTACTGTGGCAACTGCAAATAGTGCTGCATCAATGACCGACACAAAAGTAACAGTTGTTGATTCGCAATTTATTACACATGCTTTAGCATATCAAGTAGTTGAAGCTGCGAAAATGGTAAATGAAGGACGCTCACTAGAAGAAATTTTAAAACGTGTAGATGAAGTAAGGAAGAATACTCGATTATATGTAGTAGTAGATACATTAGAAAACTTAGTGAAGGGTGGGCGTATCGGTAAAGGAAAAGCGTTTATCGGTTCGCTACTTAATATAAAGCCAATTGCTAGCCTTGAAGATGGTGTTTATAACCCTGTAACGAAAGTGCGTAGCCAAGGTCAAATTGTAAAAACGTTAGCTAAGTTATTTGAGGAAGATACAGCTGGAAAAGTTGTAAAAGCTGTGGCAATTCCGCATGCGAAAGCAATTCCTTTAGCTGAAAATGTAAAAGCGGCTGTTGAAAAAGTAAGTGGATTTGCTAAATCAGAAATTTTCTTTACAACGCCTATTATTAGTACTCATACAGGTCCGGGTGCAATCGGATTTATGTATTTAGCAGAGTAATAAAAAAGCTACTTGAAATTTATTTCAAGTAGCTTTTTTATGTGAATAGAAAGTAAGAAATAAGAAGGGCTATACAGGCACTACCGCTAATGATATAGCGAGTCTGTAAATATTCATTCATAAAAAACACCCTTTATGATTTTCTATATTATATGTTGAATATAGAAAATCAGTAGTTACGTTATACATGTAATGTTTCAATTTTTTCATTCACTTTCTTATAATGTGTTTCACTATTATAAATGAAAGTTTGACCTAAAAAGAGTACATGCAGTTGTTCCCACGGTAACATACGTAAATTCCAATTATTTCGAAGCCTTGTTATTGCCTCGCGAGGTGTTTCATCAGCGAGTGCAAAAGCTCCGTAATGCATTGGTATAAAGTGTGTAGCATTTAAATCTAAATAAGCTTGCACTGCTTCTTCAGGTGAAACGTGAGATATTTTCATAAACCATTCTGGTTCATAAGCTCCAATTGGCATAAGGGCAACATCAATTGAAAAGCGTTTGCCAATTTCTTTGAAACCTTGGAAATAGCCACTGTCTCCACAAAAATAAATGGTTTCTTCCATATTGTCATTTTTAATAATCCATCCACCCCAGTGAGATGTGTTCATATCAAATAATGATCTTCTCGTCCAGTGCTGAGCAGGTACGAAGTGAAAGGAAACATCATCAATAGTCGTACTTTCCCACCATTTATACTCTTCTACATTATTGAATTTTTTACGAGTAAATAATTTTTTTAGCCCAATGGGTACTAAGTATAATACGTCATCATTAAGTTGGCGAAGTGTTGAAAAATCTAAATGATCATAATGACCATGTGAAATGAGGACAATATCAATTTTAGGTAGTTCTTGTATAGAAAGACCAGGTTCAGTAAGTCTTGAGATTAGCTTCAATTTATTGGCCCATACTGGATCCGTTAGTATATTAAGTCCATTCGTTTGGATAAGAAAAGTAGAATGCCCAATCCATGTGACAGTCGTTTTTTCAATATTACTTTGCAAAAATGCACTTTGTTTAACGGGTGATTGTTCTACTAAGAAAGAAAAATCTTTTTTGTTTTGCTTTCGTTCTTTACGCCAGCGTATAAAAGAGCGAATTGATTTTTTTGTACTCACATTATCCATATTTTCATAGCGCTTTGCCATGAACATCACCTCATTTAAAATCGTTGTAATTGTATTGTACCGAAATGTTGTTAAGGAATACAGTGTATAACATGGATGAATGTTTAAATAATTGTAAAAAAACAGGAAGGTGCATTTACAAAAATAACAATAGAATTAGTTTTGCGACGATTATTTAGAGAAATAATAGTAAAAAAATTATTTTGTCTAGTAATTCGCTTGAAATAAAGAAGTAACATACGTAAATTCGTACGATTTCGTGAACAAATGTAGTAAACAATTTTCTCGTAGTGTTAACTTTTGTTATGATAAACATAACCTATTTAAATTTAGGATAGAGAAAAGAGGTTTATAAATGAAGCGTTATCAAAAAGTAATTGGTCTTATGGTTGTATTTTGTCTCTTTGTACTTGCTGGATGTAGTGGATCAGGTTCAAAGCTTCGTAAACCATTGAATTGGGATTTAGAAACTTTCCAATTTACAAATCAAGATGGAAAGCCATTTGGTACAAAAGATTTAAAAGGGAAAGTTTGGGTTGCAGATTTTATGTTCACAAACTGTCAAACAGTTTGTCCGCCAATGACTGCTAATATGGCGAAATTGCAGAAAATGGCAAAGGAAGAGAAATTAGATGTTCAGTTTGTATCATTTAGCGTAGATCCTGACCTTGATAAGCCAGAAAACTTGAAAGCTTTTATTCAAAAGTTTACAGAAGATACTAGTAACTGGAACCTGTTAACAGGTTATTCGTTAGAAGATATTACAAAGTTTGCAAAAGATAATTTCCAAACACTTGTAGATAAACCTGAGAATGGTCAAGTTATGCATGGTACATCATTTTATTTAATTGATCAAAACGGAAAAGTAATGAAAAAGTATAATGGTATTAGTAATACGCCGTATGAGGACATTATACGTGATATGAAGCGATTAGCAGAATAAAAAGAAGGGTGCAGATTAAAGCACCCTTCTTTTTTTACATTAGTCTATGGATAAAATATCATGTTGCTGTGGAAGTTTTGGAGCCCGAATTTCTAACACGCCATTTTGATACGAAGCTTTTGCTGCTTTTTTATTAATGGAGTACGGTAATTTAATTAATCTGGATGCTTCTGAAATAGAACGTTCTCGGCGATAATAGTTATGGGATGTTTGCTCTTCTTCTTCCAGTATCTCTTCTTTTACAGAGACTTTTAAGTATTCATTTTGTATTTCAATTTGAATTTGTTCTTTTTGTATACCTGGTAGTTCAGCTGTAACAACGAGTTCTTCACCAGCTTCATATAAATCTACAGGGAATGTTAATAAACGATTTCCTTTTTGGAAAAAATGATTTAAATCAGCAATTACATTGCGAAGTGGTGTTTGCTCGAAGAAATCATCAATTTGCTTTAAATAATTGCGAACCGGTGGGCGAGAAGAGTCTTTTTTTTCTTCACTCATGGTATTCCCTCCTAGAAATCAATTTGCAATATCATATGACAAAAGCGGAGAAAGGTGATTGCCTAATTTTCATGTTTTCATAAAAAATTGTTAAAAATGTGAAATGGAGTGATTTTTTTATAGTTTTTGGTCGCCATATTCAGTTGATTATGCTAGTATAAATAGGGTTGATATAGTAGTATAGAGACAGAATGAAAACTGAAAGAGGGTAAGAAGTATGTGTGGTTTTGTAGGATGTTTATGTGAAAACCCTAGAGAGTTTTCAGAAACAGAAAAACATCAATTTGAAAATATGAACACGATGATTTTCCACCGTGGTCCAGATGACGAAGGATATTTTCGTGATGAGCATGTACAATTTGGCTTCCGCCGTTTAAGTATCATTGACTTAGAGGCAGGACATCAGCCGCTAACTTATGAAAATGATCGATATGTAATTATTTTTAATGGTGAAATTTACAACTATGTAGAATTACGTGAAATGTTACTTGAAAAAGGTGCAACGTTTGCAACGCAATCTGATACAGAAGTTATCATTGCATTGTATGCACATATGAAAGAAAAATGTGTAGACTACCTTCGTGGTATGTTTGCATTTATGATTTGGGATCGTGAAGAAAAGAAACTTTTCGGTGCACGTGACCACTTCGGTATTAAACCTTTATACATCGCACAACAAGGTGATACTACATTCTTCGCATCTGAGAAGAAAAGTATTATGCATGTGATGGAAGATAAAGGCGTTAACCCAACGTCTCTACAACATTACTTTACGTACCAATATGGTCCAGAGCCAGAAACATTAACAATTGATGTTAATAAAATCGAACCTGGTCATTATTTCGTAAAAGAAATCGGTAAAGAGATGGAAATCCATCGCTACTGGAAACCTTATTTCAATGCTTCAAGTGCAACGAAAGAGGAGCATATCCAAGCAATTCGTGATGTGTTATATGATTCAGTAAAAGTGCATATGCGCAGTGATGTACCAGTAGGTTCATTCTTATCTGGTGGTATCGATTCATCTATCATCGCTTCTATCGCAAGAGAAATGAATCCAAATCTTTTAACATTCTCTGTTGGTTTTGAGCAACGTGGTTTCAGTGAAGTTGATGTTGCGAAAGAAACTGCTGAGAAATTAGGTGTTAAAAACCATAACGTATTCATTTCAGCGAAAGAGTTTATGGATGAGTTCCCAAAAATCATTTGGCATATGGATGATCCTTTAGCAGATCCAGCAGCTGTACCGTTGTACTTCGTTGCAAAAGAAGCACGTAAGCATGTAACAGTTGTTCTTTCAGGCGAAGGTGCAGACGAGCTATTTGGTGGTTATAACATTTATCGTGAGCCAAACTCACTGAAAATGTTCTCTTACATTCCTAGCCCAGGTAAGAGCGTTCTAAAAGCACTAAGTGGTGCTCTTAAAGAAGGCTTTAAAGGAAAGAGCTTCCTAGAGCGTGGATGTACGCCAATTGAAGAGCGTTACTATGGAAACGCGAAAATCTTCCGTGAAGAAGAGAAAGCTGAATTAATGAAGTATTACAATGAAAGTGTTAACTATATGGATATCACGAAACCATTGTATAACGAAATTAAAGATTATGATGATGTAAGCAAAATGCAATACATTGACATGTTCACTTGGTTACGCGGTGACATTTTATTAAAAGCTGATAAAATGACAATGGCGAACTCATTAGAACTTCGCGTACCGTTCTTAGATAAAGAAGTATTCGATGTTGCATCTAAAATTCCAACTGAATTTAAGATTGCTAACGGAACTACGAAAGCTATTTTACGTGAAGCAGCACGCGGAATCGTTCCAGATCACGTATTAGATCGTAAAAAACTTGGATTCCCAGTACCAATTCGTCACTGGTTAAAAGACGAAATGCATGATTGGGCTATCAATATTATAAACGAGAGTAAAACAGAGCATTTAATCGACAAACAGTATGTATTAAACTTACTGGAAGCACATTGTGCAGATAAAGGCGATTATAGCCGTAAAATTTGGACTGTACTTGCGTTTATGGTATGGCATCAAATTTATGTTGAGCATAAATACGATACGAATAAGTTCCACGAAGAAACGAAACGTGCGTATAGCTTAGTTTAATTAGAAAAACCTTAAGATCGCATATGGTCTTAAGGTTTTTTTCATAAATAGGACGTATTATTGATACAATAATAGTAAAAGGATGGACAACATATGATTACGTTTGAAAAAGTAACTGTAGAAAATGAAAGCGTTGTTAAAGAAATGTTTTACTCACATAGTTTAAGTGAGAAACAGGTACAGTATTGTGTGAAAGTCGATGATACATATATTGGTGTAATAGATTATCGTGTTCAAGGGGAGACTGCGGTTTTATCTCAGTTAATTATTCACTCTGATTATCAAAGTTACGGTTATGGGACAAATACGTATTTTACATTTGAAATGATGATGAAAGAAAGAAATGTGAAAGAGATAAAGGTATTACAAACGGAATTAACAGAACAAGCGAAATCTTTCATAGAGAGCTTTGGATTTAATGGGGAAGACGGAATATATGTGAAGAAAATATAACGATGAGTAGTTATGCGGGATAAATATAAGGCAGGTGGGTGTATGACGATGACTTCTGGTCTTGTATTAATTGGAGGATGTTTTTTAGTAGCGGAGCTAAGCCATATGCTTATTCGAAAAAGAATGAATAAGAAGAGAAAGCCATATGAATTACAATATGCCCCAGTGTTTTTCCTTTTGTTTTGTATGCTACTTACATTACAAAACATAACGAACTTTCCACCGCTGTTAAATATTTTTTTGAAGTTTGGTTTGCTGTATAGTACCACTGGAATAGCCTTTTTATTTCTTTTATTTTGCATACGTTATATTCACTATCAATCGTATATATTTATTTTAAATTGGTTAAAACAAAATGATAGAAACCGCCTTACATAAGGCGGTTTTTTAATTTGTAATTGTAATGGCTTTGTATATAAAACTCAAAATTCCATTGAAATTTATAAAAATGATTAGAGGATTTAACATATTATCTGTTTTTAGTATGTGGTACTATATATTCTTAATCTGTAACGTAAGTGGGTGTATAAATTGGAAATGTTAATCAACTAGTTTGTCTCGCTTTAATCGGCAGTAAGACCCACACCTCAAAATTCAACGAAAGCAAAGAAGTTAGATGGGGATTGGGCTGCCCATAAAAGTCCGATTGGTTAGGGCTGATTAAAGTTTCACTTTATATGAAGTGCTAAAAAATAGCAGAATTAAATTTTAGGGAGGTATCGTGTTTGTATGTTTAATATTGATATGTTATTTCTTGAATGGATGATCAGTCTGGAGGGAAGTGTACTTACAGCATTTTTTAAACTTGTATCTATTATTGCAAATGAAACATTATATTTAATTGTTATTTCAATTTCGTATTGGTGCGTTTCTAAAAGAAAAGCATTTCATATGATTGTTATGCTTTGTTTCTCTGGATATATAGGGATAGTGATAAAAGAATTTATGAAAATTCCGCGACCGTATACATACGATGGAATTCAATCTTTATATGAAAAATCAGCTGCAAGTTATTCTTTCCCAAGTACACACGTGCAGTTAGCAACAACGTTTTGGGGTTCATTTATGATTTTATGTAAAAAGAGAATCATTTGGATGATTGGTATTGTTTTTATTATATTAGTTTCTATTTCTCGTCTATATTTACGTGTACATTGGCTCAGTGATATAATAGGTGCCGTTTTATTTAGTGTCATAGTTGTTTATTTATATACGAAGGTAACAATGGGATTAAGTGATAGGAAATTTATATTGTTACAACGAATTATATTGGCTGTTTCACTCATTATGTATGTTATGACAAGCCAAGTAGATAATCTTAAATTACTAGGAGTTTTGACAGGTTCTACGATTGGTATCATGTTAGAGAATCATTTTATTAATATGAATGAAAGTAATGATTTTAAAATGCAAGTGGTAAAAACAGTATTGGGTCTTAGTATTTTGTTAGTGGTACAGCTCCTATTAAAAAAAGTCATACCTGATATGTATTATTTACGTTATGTATTGACTGGATTTACAATTACTTTCTTATGTCCATTTATGTTTCACATGTTACGAATAAAAAATGTGAGTAGCAAATAAATATAAAAATAGTTTGAATAAAAATGAGGTCTAAATTATATATATTGAAAAAGTTTTCTGATATATCTATTGACAATGTATGAGATATACATTAATCTTTAAGATGTAAATGATAATCAATTTCAACTAGGAGGACTTATGACACGCACTAAAAATATGCTTATATTTTGCATTATGCTACTAACAATCATAATCGCAGGGTGTAGTAAAGAAGAGAAGAAAGAAAATGATACATCAGCTAAAGCGAAAGATTCGTATACGATAAAACATGCAATGGGCGAAACGACAGTAAATGGTACGCCAAAAAGAGTTGTGGTTTTAACAAATGAGGGCGCTGAGGCACTTTTATCTGTTGGAGTAACGCCGGTTGGAACGACGAAACCACGAGCTGGTGATGAATGGTATCCTCATTTAGCGAAAGAGTTAAAAAATACGAAAGTAGTAGGAACTGAGCGTGACATTAATTTAGAAGCAGTAATGAAGCTTCAGCCGGATTTAATTATCGGAAATAAAATGCGTCACGAAAAAATATACGAACAATTAAAAGAAATCGCGCCAACAGTATATGCTGAAACATTACGCGGTGATTGGAAAGAAAACTTTACACTTTATACGAAAGCTGTAAATAAAGAAAGAGAAGGGCAAAATGCTCTTAATGATTATAAAAAGCGTATTGCAGGAATAAAAGAAAAATTAGGTGATAAAGTTAACTCTAAAGTTTCTATTATTCGTTTCGTCCCTGGTGACGTTCGTATTTATCAAAAAAATTCATTCTCAGGTGTTGTATTAAATGATATTGGATTTAAACGACCACCATTACAAGATAAAGATGAATTTGCAATTAAAGGAATTACAAAAGAGCAAATTCCAAATATGGACGGGGATTATTTATTCTATTTCACATCTGATAAAGACGCGGATAAGAATAATGAAGGAAATACATTAGCAAAAGAATGGACAGAAGATCCACTCTTTAAACAACTGCAGGCTTCTAAAGAGAATAAAGTATTCCAAGTAGATGAAGTGATTTGGAATACAGCAGGTGGTATTGTAGCTGCAAATCTTATGTTAGATGATATTGAAAAATATTTTCTGAAGTAAATAAAAATTGCATCACTTTAAATAGGTGATGCAATTTTTATTTTGTTAAAATACAGAAAATTCCTTCTTTTGATCGTGCATAAGTTGTACAATTAAAACAATCATGAAATAAAGGAGTGGGAATAAATGAAAGCTACTCATAAAGATTGGATTTTATTTAACGGAAGAATTGTAAATACGAAGGAAGAACAGCCGATGATTCCATTAGAGGAGAGAGGCTTTCAATTTGGTGATGGTATATACGAGGTATTCAGACTATATGATGGGAAGCCACATTTATTAGATTTACATTTAGAACGATTCTTTCATTCTATGGAAGAAATAAAATTAATTCCACCGTTTACTAAGGAAGAGTTAATGGAAGAGTTATATCAAATGATTGAAAAAAATAAATTTCAAGAAGATGGGAATGTATATTTGCAAATATCAAGAGGGGCTCAAGCACGTAATCATGTATATGAGTCAAATATGCAACCAACATATTTTGCAAACATTGTTTCTTTTCCACGACCAATTGCTTCTATGGAACGAGGAATAAAAGTTACTGTAGAAGAGGATATACGCTGGAAGTTCTGTCATATAAAATCCTTAAACCTGCTACCTAATATTATGATTAAAAATAAAATAAACGAACAAGGCTATCAAGAAGCGATATTAGTACGAGATGGAATTGTAACGGAAGGGTGTCATTCAAATTTCTTTATGGTGAAAAATAATAAATTGATTACACATCCGGCTGACAATTTCATTCTACACGGCATTACACGTCACTATGTTATTACATTAGCGAAAGAGTTACATATTGAAGTAGAAGAAAGAGAATTTCCACTTCAAGAAGTGTATGAGGCCGACGAATGCTTCTTCACAGCGACGCCACTTGAAATATTCCCAGTCGTTCAAATTGGTGACGAGCAGTTCGGGAACGGCGAAAGAGGACCGATTACAAAGAAACTCCAAGTTGCATATGAAGAAAGTATTCGTTTGTTTAAAGTTACGAACTAATATTGAAGAAAAAAGCTGGTATTACTCCAGCTTTTTTTCATGATATAATTCAAGGATAGGACAAGATTTGAAAACGCTGTAAAAAGGGGATTTAATGTATGAATTATGAAGATTTTAAAGAAGTAATTCACGGTAGACGAAGTGTTAGAAAGTTCACAGAACAAGAAGTATCCACTAGTGATATAAAAGAAATTATTGATTGTGCTCGTTATGCACCGAGTGATACGAACTCACAAACTTGGGAGTTCTTGGTCATTATGAACCGAGAGAAAATTAAAGAAATTGAACAAATGACATGGGATGCATTACATAAACTTGCGGCAAAAGCGGCAGAAACCGGAGAAGAGAAAGCAGGGAAATTACTTACACGTTCTTTTGGACCATATGCAACAGCTTTCTCGGAGGCACCAGTATTAATCGTATGTTTGGCAACGCCATATGAATCAAAGTTTCGTGAAAAGATATTTGATCCGATTGCTTTTGTTCCAGATTCAGTTTGGGAAGAAGAAGGAATTAAGAGCAGCTGTTTAGCGGCACAAAACTTAATGTTAGCTGCACATGCGAAGGGGCTTGGTACATGCCCAATGACAGGACCGGTATTGTTAGCTCAAGATGAACTACGACAATATTTACAAATTGAGCCTGAAAAGCAAATAAATATGGTTATATCACTCGGTTTTCCGAAAGATAAGCCGAAGAAACTTCCAAGAAAAGAAGTAGATGAGATTACAACATTTGTTTTTTAAAGCTCAAAATAAAAGGACATTGAATAAACAATGTCTTTTTATTTTGGATAGGTATGTAATTAATCTGTTAGGCTAAAATGATAGATAAGAGGGAATTACTATTTATTTCATAAAAAAAATTAATGTTCTATTAGGGAAAGTATGATACATTAATCGTGAGCAAGATTCTATTTGTTCATGAAAGTGTTGGAAATAGTCTTAAAATTTAAAAGTTATTTTTGTATAATAAATTATAATGAAATGACAGGGGGGATGAATTTTGAAAAAATTCATAATCACTGGATTGTCTGTATTGTTATTAGCCGGTTGCGGCGCTCCACAAGAAAAAGAAGGTGCGCAATCAAAGCAGGAAGAAAGAGTTGTAAACGCAAGTAATGAGAATATAGTAGTATTTCCTGAAGGAGCAGTGCCAGTCGGAGAAGGAAAAGTAAAAGTTATTACACCAGACGGTACTTCTGAGAATGGTAATATACCAGCTGTATTCATTAAAAAGGATACTTTAATTCAACACGTTGAATTAGAGCTCTCTAATTTTCAAAATGATAAAGAAACATTCGTATTTGTAGATCGAGTGTTTGCAGATAAATATCAAGTAACTAGTACAACACAGACAACAGTACAATTAAAAGAAAAGACGCTTGAAACAGGTAGTCATACGATTACGGCAGTTCAGTATGAAAACAATGATCCGAAAGGAAAGGTTATTAGTTTTAATCAAGCAACATTCGAAACAAAACCAGCGTCATAAGAAGAATAAAAAGTACATTACTCAAAAAGTAGTGTACTTTTTATTTATACTAGAGGTTGTAATAGTGAATCACTTGTTTCGTTTTCTAATATGATTAAATTAGGAAGAGACCACTTGTTACTACTATGACAGAAAAAGCGGTTGAAGAGGTGAACTGGTGTATTTGTATCTTCTTGATTAATATGATGATGTCAGTAATTTGGTTTATGATGCAAGTTACGTTCCATTATCAAATTTATGACTTATCGATAGGGTCTATTTGTTTTACCATTGTTTAGCTATTATATGATAAACTCGGAATAAGGTAAGTTTCAGAAGAAAAATGTAGGTATTTCATTTGAAATGTCGAATAGTACATACGATGTCGTAATAACAAATTTTCTATTGTTTACTGTGAAACAGGAGAAGGAGAGATAGTAATGAAACGAGCTCTTATAAATATTGATTATACATATGATTTTGTAGCGGAAAAAGGTGCTTTAACTTGCGGAAAACCCGGTCAAGAAATTGAGAAAGAACTTGTACATATAACGAAGCGATATATCGAAAATGGAGATTACGTTGTCTTTGCTATTGATAAACATGAAGAGAATGATGTATATCATCCTGAATCAAAATTATTCCCGCCTCATAACATAACGGGTACAAATGGAAGAGATTTGTTTGGTGAATTACAAGATGTGTACGAAACATATAAAAATGCAGAGAATGTATATTACATGGATAAAACGCGATATAGTGCATTTGCAGGAACAGACTTAGAGATGAAGTTAAGAGAAAGAGGAATTGAAGAGGTTCACCTTGTAGGGGTATGTACTGATATTTGTGTTCTTCATACAGCAGTAGATGCTTATAATAAAGGGTTTAAAATTGTAGTTTATGAAAAGGCGGTTGCATCTTTTAATGCGCAAGGGCATGAATTTGCACTTGGGCATTTTAAATCTTGTTTAAACGCAGAAGTGAAGTAAAAAAAGAGGCCTTTAAAAAAGGTCTCTTTTTACGTTTAAATTGAGACGAGGTTTTGCTCAATTAATTTTTTTATAAATGGGCTAATATTTTCTGGTAGCTTATCAAAATCAAAAAATTGGACACTTAATGATTCGATCCCATCAGCTTTTAGCAAGCCGCCTTTAATGTCTTTGCAAAGATATGCGATTGTTATAGGATAAAACTCATCCCTGTTTGGTAATTTTACAAAAAATTCTTTTCCAGAAAATACGCTTATTAACTGTAAGGTTCCTATTTCAATCCCTGTTTCTTCGAACACTTCTCGTCTCCCAGCTTCTTCTGTTGATTCACCAAGTTCAACGAATCCACCAGGAACACCCCAAATACCATTTCGCCTTTGTTGAAGTAATATTTGTCCTTGTTCATTGAAAACAGCTACAGCAACTCCTGCTAGATTGAGTGGTCTTGATCCGACAACTTTTCTAAGTTCTTCAATATACCCCATTGTATGTAACCTCCGTAAGAAAAAATAAGAGCAAATATACTATTCGTTGTTATGTGAATATTTTCCTCTTTATAAGAGGGAGAGAAGTCATATAACTTATTTGTTTTATTTGGTAAAATATACATCAAAAAAGGTCAAACAAAATCTTTGACCTTTTTTGACCAAATGTTATAATAAAGGCAGAAAGAGATAATCTTTCATTCATAAATAATAAGGAGGAAAAAATATGCGTAATTTATTTCCAGAGATAACAAAACGTCAAAATGGTATTTTTGATTTTGGGCCTTCTTTATTAGAAGGGATGACAGATGCTTTCTTTAAACCGATGAACATGGATACTTTTAAAGTAGATGTTCATGAACAGTCTGATAAATATACAGTAAAAGCAGATTTACCGGGTTTTCAAAAAGAAAACATTCAAGTTGAATTTGAACAAGATGTATTAACGATTCAAGCAACTAATCATAATGAAGTAGAAGAAAAAAATGAGAATGGCATATATATTCGTAAAGAACGTTCTATAGGTTCTGTAACTCGACGCTTTAATTTTCAACGAGTTGAGGAAGAAAATGTTAAAGCAAATTATAAAGATGGCGTACTGACAATTGAATTGCCAAAATTGAAAGAAGAAAAAAACAGTAAAACAACAATTAATATCGAATAAAAGAGCTGATAAATTCAGCTCTTTTTTTATCTAGTTAATGAATAAATTAGTTGAAATCGTAATGAGTAGAATAAAGTTTTAACGCTTAAAAAATTTCACGATTAGCTCCCTTTAGGTTATTAAAAAGGGTATATTTAAAGGGAAAGGAAAAGAACATCTAGACATACTGTTTAAAGTGAATTAGTAATAAAGTCAAAATACATAGTAAGGGTAGCGACGTTTTAGAGAAGATAATAGATTTTCCTAGAATAAACTGAGACGATTATGAATTTTTTAATTAGTAAGGAAGTGGTTAGATGAGTTTATTAACGTATACTGAAGAATTTTTTAATTATGTAAGAGAGTTTTTACTTTTAAGATTTTTACTATTTGCTTTCGTCCTAATCATTATTTCATTTGTCATAAACCGCATTATTGATTGGTTTTTTAGGAAATCAAGCTTTTTTGATGAAGAGGTAGAGCAAACGATTCAAAGTGTGATTCGATCTATTTTTAGATATATCATTATCATTAGTCTAATCATATATTTAATTAGCCAATTTGTAGATATAAAAAGTATCATTGCAGGTGCAGGGATAGCGGGGGTTGTTATCGGTTTTGCTGCACAACAGATGCTGAAAGATGTTATATTAGGCTTTGCGAGATTAGCGGACAAAGAGTTTCGTGTTGGCGATTTTGTTACTTTTAACGGAACAAACTCAGGAACGATTGAGGAAATTAGTATTCGTTTTATGCAAATTCGTGAATGGTCAGGAAAACTGCTTACCATACCACACGGAGAGATTAGAACGATACAAAATTTTAATAAAGGCTGGATGCGCGTAATTGAACGAATTACGGTAAGTTATCAGGAAGATCCGACAAGAGTTAAGGAATTGTTAGAGGAAGTTTGTGTGAATTGTAATGAAAAGTTGGCCCCAAGTCTTTATAAAGTAGAGGATGAAGCTGTTGAACCTTTTAAATATGTAGGTGTTACAGATTTAAACCCGAATCTGAAATACGTTGGATATGAATTTTGTATTACAGGTTTAATAAAGCCAGAAGATTATTTTGAAACTTCTAGACAAGTAAGATTTGAATTAATGTCTATGTTCCATAAGAATCAAGTGCAAATGCCAGCAGCAAATATGCTTGTTACTACTGAAAGTTTACAGCATAGACAAGGTGGACAATCTTTATCGGACAGCTAAAGTAGAATAGTTTGGTAACGGAAGTGCTGCTTTCGACATTGGATAGAAAAATAATAATAAAATGATTGATATAAAAACGAGCTGAAGGAATTCAGTTCTTTTTAATTTGTAGAATTTAGAAATTTCTTAATGTTATAATGATAGATGGTGATGAAAATGAACTTTGAAGAAAAAGAGATGCATCGTTTAGAGGCATTAAAAGAAATTGCTGAATTATTAAATGAAGCAACAAATTTACAAGACATGTTAGAAAAAGTGTTACATACTTTGTTACAAGTTATGAATTTACAAACAGGCTGGATCTTTTTTATTGATGAAAGTGGAAAACACCGTATGCTTGTAGATCAAAACTTACCGCCAGCTCTTACGTGGCAAGAGAAGAAGCCGATGTGTGAAGGAGATTGCTGGTGTGTAGAGCGTTTTGTAAATGGCAGATTGGAAAAAGCGACAAATATTATTGAATGTAAGCGAATAGAGGATGCGATTGAGTGTAATTGGGGAGATACTGAAGATGTTACGCACCATGCGACAATTCCATTAAGGTCCGGGTCGGAGAAGTTTGGTCTCTTAAATGTGGCCGCGCCTCAAAAAACACATTTTTCAGAGGAAGAATTAGCATTATTAGAATCAATTGCATTTCAAATAGGGACGACAATCCAACGTATTCAGCTAGTGGAAAAAGAACGTAAATATGTAGTAGTAGCTGAACGAAATCGACTTGCACGTGATTTACACGATTCAGTAAAACAATTGTTATTTTCTATCATGTTAACCGCAAAAGGTACTCTAAATATGACGCAAGATAGAGACTTGCAAGAGATGTTGAGCTATATTGGAGAATTATCACAGGAAGCATTACAAGAGATGACACTTTTGATTTGGCAATTAAGACCGGAAGGATTAGAGAAAGGGTTAGCTGAAGCAATTAAAAATTACGGAAAGTTGTTAGGGATTCACGTGGAAGTTCGAATTGATGGAATGGTTTCAATTGGTGATGAAATAGAAGAAGTTTTATGGCGTATTAGTCAAGAAGCGATACATAATTGTAAAAAACATGCTTCATGTGAAAAGGTACATGTTCTTTTAAAAATAGAAGATAACCAGTTGTATTTTTACATAGAGGATAACGGAATAGGATTTATACAAGAGCAAGTAAGAGAGTCAGCACTCGGTTTAAAAAGTATGAAGGAACGTATTCAGTTAATGAGGGGATCATTTCAAATAAAAACGGAGCTGAAAAAGGGTACGAAAATTGAAATTCAATTGCCAGTTTGAAGGGGAGAAGAAGGTTGAAAATTAAATTACTACTAGTTGAGGATCATCATATCGTTCGAAGAGGACTTGTATTCTTTTTGAAAACGAGAGAAGAATTTGAAATTGTTGGGGAAGCAGAAAATGGAGAAGATGCGTTAACATTCGTCCAAACAAAAAGGCCAGATGTAGTATTAATGGATCTATCAATGCCGAAGATGGATGGCATCGAAGCAACAAAACAAATAAAACAATATGATGAAACGATAAAGATACTAATATTAAGCAGTTTTTCAGAGCAAGATTATGTTTTACCAGCACTTGAAGCCGGAGCAGATGGTTATCAATTAAAAGAAGTACAACCTGAGCAACTTGTAGCTTCTATTATTGCAGTACATGAAGGAAATACGAATTTCCATCCGAAAGTAACACCAGCACTATTAGGACGATCAGTAGTCAAGAAAGAAAACCCTTTTTCTATGTTAACGAAAAGAGAACAAGAAGTACTTCGTGAAATTGCGAAAGGGCGAAGTAATAAAGAAATTGCAGCAGTGCTTCATATTACAGAACAAACTGTAAAAACACATGTTTCAAATGTTTTAGCTAAATTAGAAGTAGATGATCGTACGCAAGCTGCATTGTATGCAGTGAAACATGGGGAAAATAATAATAAGTATGAATAAATGTTTCGTATAGTATGACAGAATACATAGGAGCAATTAAAATGTTATAGTTAAGTTTAATAAAGGTTTTTCTTCTTGCAATAATTAGGTACAATAAAATGAAATTTTAATCCGTGGAGGGTCTATCCCCACTGATTATTAGCCCACACCAATTGTTTTTTACGGGATAAAGCTACGATGGAAGGTGAAGATATGCTATGCCTGGTACAAGAAGTGGGATTGGAAAGATTCAAGCTTCGTTAAACGGTTTATCACCGGAATTGCGAAGTATTGCTGAACATATTTTAAAACATCCACAAGATGTTGTACATAGATCTATTACTGAGTTAGCAGAAGTTACGAATAGTTCTGAGGCTACGATATTTCGCTTATGTAAACACCTCGGTTGGCAAGGATTCCAAGATTTAAAGATTACATTAGCTCGTGAAATTGTCCATACACCGATGCAAAATATTCATGAAGAAGTATCAGCAGAAGATAGTATGGTAACTGTTGCTAAAAAGTTTTTCATTCACATATTACAGGACTACAAGATACATTGCATTTGTTAAATGATACGGCATTAGAGCAAGCTGTAAAAGCTTTGTAAGAAGCAAATCGAATCGAGTTTTACAGAAATGGTGGTTCTGGTATTATTGCGATGGATGCATATCATAAATTTATGAGAACGGGTATTTCATGTATCGCTCATACTGATTCGCATTTTCAAATTATAGGAGCTGGTTTGCTCTCGAAAAATTCAGTTGTTATCGGCATTTCTCATTCTGGTAGCAATAAAGGGTTACTGGAAGCGTTAGAAGTAGCGAAAGCAAGAGGAGCTAAAATTATTGCGATTACGAGTTATCAGAAATCGGCATTAATTCAACTGGCTGATATTACATTATACACTTCAACACGTGAAACGGAATTCCGCACAGAAGCAAGTTCATCAAGATTAGCGCAGTTAAGTTTATTAGATACTTTGTACGTTGGGTTATCGTTACAACGCCAAGAAGAAACGTTGCAAAATCTACAAAGTATTCGTGAAACAATTTCGATGAAACGAATATAAAAAAGAGGCTGTCTCAAAAGGTGCTTTTTAGCCAAAATCGTATAAAAAGTGAAAGGCAGAAATGTTGATTTTATAACGTTTCTGCCTTTTCAATTTCATGTGATCTTACTTCGAAAGAGACTTATGAGACAGTCCCTTTTTTATTAGTGAATAGTTTGTTTATTTATTTTCTTGTAGAAATATGAGACTTACTTATAGCCAGTGGTGACTCTCATTTAAAAAAATATAAAACGATTTATACAACAATTCAAACATTGTTCATAATTTCACAATTTGTTTTTGAAGTGTCATGTTATGATGAACATGTAATGATGATTGAACATTTAAACTTGGCACAATGATTAGCCAAACTAGTGAAGACAGAAGTTGTGAGATGAACTCATGAAAAATTCTAAAACACTAAAGGGGAGATCACATATGAAAGCAGTAGTAGTTAATAAAAATAGTAAAGCAAACATTGAAATTATTGAAAAAGAATTACGTCCGTTACACTCAGGTGAAGCGCTAGTAGATGTAGAGTATTGTGGAGTTTGTCATACTGATTTACACGTTGCAAATCATGATTTTGGAAACACAGATGGCCGTATTCTTGGTCATGAGGGTATAGGTATTGTGACGAAAATCGCTGATGATGTTACTTCACTAAAGGTGGGAGACCGTGTAAGTATTGCATGGATGTTCCAATCTTGTGGACGTTGTGAATATTGCGTAACAGGTAGGGAAACATTTTGCCGTGAAGTTAAGAATGCTGGTTATTCAGTAGATGGTGGTATGGCTGAACAATGTATTGTGACAGCTGATTATGCGGTGAAAGTACCAGAAGGATTAGATCCAGCTCAAGCATCATCAATCACATGTGCGGGTGTAACTACATATAAAGCTATAAAAGTATCCAATATTAAACCTGGCCAACCTATCGTCATCTATGGTTGTGGTGGATTAGGTAACCTAGCTATTCAATATGCTAAAAACGTATTTGGTGCAAAGGTAATTGCAGTAGATATTAATGACGATAAATTAGCCTTAGCAAAAGAGGTTGGAGCTGATATGACAATCAATCCAATTTCTCAAGGTCCTGCTGATAACATTGTTCAAGATGAGTTTGGTGGTGCTTATGCTGCTGTAGTAACAGCTGTTTCAAAAGTAGCATTCAACTCTGCAGTTGATGCAGTACGTGCTTGTGGTAAAGTCGTTGCAGTAGGTTTACCAGTAGAAACGATGGATTTAAACATTCCGCGACTTGTACTAGATGGAATTGAAGTGGTTGGCTCTCTAGTCGGTACTCGTAAGGATCTAGAAGAGGCATTTATATTCGGTGCAGAAGGAAAAGTAGTGCCTGTTGTTCAAACTTGTTCTCTAGATAAAGTACAAAGTGTATTCGAAGAAATGGAACAAGGTCGAATTCAAGGACGTATGGTAATCGATTTTAAACAGCATAATTGTGATTGCAAATAATTCACATTAAATATAAAAAATATGAGTCTAACAAAGTACATGTAAAAAAGTTAGACTGCATAAAAAGATGATCCCTGTATGCAATAGGGATCATCTTTTTTATATTCTACTAATATCAATGCCAATCCATACTTGATTAATGAGACAGGATTAAAGGTTCACTTTATTTGCAAAAGAAAAAGAATCTTTATGTTTAACAAATTTTTTATGATCAGGAACGGTTTGAATTGCTACAGTTTGCGAATCTCTTGCTTTCAGTGCATCTTGAATCCCGAGTGTCATAAGCTTAATAAATAGAATCGTAATAAAGAATGAAGCGAGAGTATAAAAAATGATCCACCATGAAAGATTCATTTCATTACGATTTAAGCCAATAAGGCCTGCCCAATCATTAGATAGAGAAACAGGTTTGAGCACTCCGTCATACAGTTCACGCATTTGTATCCCACCAATTACAATGTTAAGCAACGCTAAATGGATAACGAGTATGAGTGTTTGGACGATATGTTCCATAAATAATACAAATAAGCGGTCAAGTAATAAGACTCGTAAGTGTTTTTTCATAATATGAAAACGGCTAGCACCTAATAATTGTGCACTTAAAATGTAATCTCGTTTCATAAATTCATCAACCTCTGAGGATATATATAAAGAAAGTGTAGGCAGAGCAACGAAAATAAGTACGAGTACTTGATAAAACGTAAATGAAATATTTGGATCTAACCCATCAGCATTTGATGTGATTACAATATTAACGGGCGTGATGAGTATGAATGCGATAAATAGAGTTGGAATATAATAAAAAACTTCTGAGCATGCTTGGAAAAATCTCTTGAATTTTGGAGCATATAAACTTAAGAGAATTCCTATACATGTTCCGCATAAAATTCGAAAGAAGCTAATTGCCACGGCTAATAAAATAGTAAATTTTGCTCCTTCTATAATTTGTAAGAAAACAGACTCTCCAAAACGATCAGATCCAAAAGGCGGAATTAACGATGGCGGAAAGGGGGCCTTTCCAAGTAATTCGTTATTGTCATTGTAAAGTAACTGAGGAGGTTTTGGGATGTTATCTTTAAAGAACCAACTATAAATAAAACTGGCTGAAATAAGTATAAATAAATAAGTAAAGCCGATTAAAAAGCGTTTTGATTTCCAAATAGATTTCATAATGCTACTCCTTTCAAGTGCTTTTGCCATCTATTCATCATGAATGAGATTATTTGAAAAATAGTATAAAACGGTAAGATAATCATAACCAGTATGATAAATGCAGCTGGAGGTGAAATAAACGCCTTATTAAATAAGAATTGAATAATGCCTTCCATATTAAAAACAAATTCTAAAATGAATAAATTAGAAAGTAAGAAAACAAAAATCGTTTTTAAATGGTGGAAGAAGTGGATAGATATATTTTTGAATAAATGAATGCATAGTATGTAACTTGATGAAAGGCCTTTTCCATAGGCAACCTCTACATAATCTTTTCCATGTTCTTCTTTTATGTATAACACCATCATTCGAAACATTTGTAATGTAGGTAAGACTGCTAAAGATACAATTGGGAGTAAATAAGCTCGATTTTCATTAAAAGAAATAATGGTGAAAGGAGCTTCCCCGAATTTTCTAAGTACCCATATGAAAAATATTTGCAAACAAATCATCATCATCATATCAGGGACAGCTTCTAATATGAACACAATTCGGTTTATCCATTTTTTTATATAATCTTTTGCTAAAAAATAAAAAAATGCCATGCTAGATGAAAAAAAGAGCGCAAGCAAAAAGGCTAAAAATAAAATAGTAAATGAATATAGATAAGGCTCTAAAACAGTTGGAAATAATGGTGTTGTTTTTAAATGACCATACTTGGGGTCTGATCCTATAACCAACAATGATTCAGGGGAGAAAACCTGTTTTAACATAGTAACGATCTGGTCAAAAAAATAAATTGGTTGAAAGGTAAATCCATTTTGAGTGATAAATAAATAAGGTAAATTTAATAATAATAAGAGTGATAAAAGAATTGATGAAAGCTTCATTGTGAATTGAGATATTTTATGTAACATTAAATCCCTCCGACATCTTTTTACAACATTATACAATAAATTCTGGGATGTTTTTATATTTTTCTGAAAAATAAGAAATTAATTAAGTTTTATAATTGTAATGCGGAATATACTTACATAAGGAAATCTCTATATTGAGGACCGGATTTCTATGTCCATCAAGAGAAATTCCTAATATTCCTATTTTTGAAGCATTTACTTTACTTCAATTGATTGGCATTTGGTGTTATTCCAATGTTACCAAGTTAATAGAACTAAGTTTTCTTAAAACAAAAACCACCGAAATATAGAAGTGGTTTGGAACGTAAGGAATTTGTAAGGAAGGAGTAAGAAAAAAGAGATTTTCAATGTGTATGATCAAAATATAGAGAAGAACGGGAGGGGGAGTAGTTACTATCTATTTATATAAAAACAAATTAATTAATAAAACGCTATGGAAGAAAAGAAGAAATTATAGAAGTTAACAGATATCTGAAGAAGAGGGATTAATCATTTATTAGGTCAGAGAGTTGTTTGAAGAAATAATTGGTCTATAGATGATTGCAAATTCAGTGTTGACCCTTATCATGGGGAGAGTTGATAGCTGTGTGGTTAGACCTATCAATCATTAATACAATTTAAATAGAGGAGAGGAATGCTTTATGAAAACACGCAGTAAAATTATATGTGGAAGTCTAGCATTATTAATAGCTGGGAATTCCCTGTTATACATAACACCAGCCTCAATTGTAAAAGCAGAATCGTCGCAAAATGTATCTAGTTCTTTACAAACAAGTACGCAAAGCGATCGTACTTCCGTTAAGAAAGCAATGCGAGATGCACTACAACTTGGATACCCAGGAATACTCGCTCAAATTTCTAAGGGTGGTAAAACTTGGAGTTATACCGCTGGGGTAGCAGATGTGAGAACTAAGAAACCAATGAAAGCAGATTTTCGCTTTCGTATTGGCAGTGTGACGAAAACGTTCATTGCAACAGTGCTACTGCAATTATCTGGAGAGAACCGTTTGAATCTAGATGACTCCATTGAAAAATGGTTGCCTGGTGTCATTCAAGGAAACGGATATGATGGTAACCAGATTACAATCCGGCAAATATTGAATCATACAAGTGGTATTGCTGACTATATAAATTCAAAAGACTTCGATATTACGGATATAAAAAAATCGTATACGGCTGAAGAATTTGTAAAGATGGGGATTTCTCTTCCCCCAGACTTTGCCCCGGGAAAGGGTTGGTCTTATTCAAACACAGGATACGTATTACTGGGGATCCTTATTGAAAAAGTAACTGGCAACAGCTATGCGGAAGAGGTTGAAAATCGGATTATTGAACCGCTTGATTTGTCAAATACATTCCTACCTGGTAATTCAAGCGTGATTCCAGGCACTAAGCATGCCCGTGGCTATTTCCAACTAGACGGAGCAAGTGAGCTAAAAGACGTTACATATATGAACCCAGGTAGCTCGGATGGAGATATAATTTCTACTGCTGACGATTTAAATAAATTCTTCTCTTACTTACTTAGTGGTAAATTACTGAAGGAACAGCAACTAAAACAAATGCTTACTACAGTTCCTACAGATAGAGAAGGAGCGGGATATGGTCTTGGAATCGTTGAATTTAAGCTTCCGAACGGTGTCTCGGTATGGGGACACAGAGGTAGCGTTCTAGGGTTTTCCACTTTTGTTGGTGGAACACTTGGAGGCAAGCATACATTGGCCGTCAATTTGAACAGCTTTAACTTTAGTAATCCTGATCCTTTTAAAAGTATTTTACTTGCTGAATTTAGGAAGTAGGCAAAAAGGCGAAATGGATAAGTTTTGTCATAGGTTTATAGTTTAAAATATATCATTTTGGTGCAAAAAACAACTTGCTCTAAAAAAATTTAATAATCGTAATTAAGTATAAAAGAACGCTATCGTTTTAAGTAAATATTTCAGGAGGGTTTTATGAAAAAGAAAATGATTACTGCACTTGGTGTTTCTGCTATAATACTGACTAATTTTGTAGGAAGTACTTATGCAGACTCTAAAACAGGAGTTTCTGTTACAGCTCCCTACAATAAAAATCAAATAGCGGAATGGTTAGAAATGCACGCGAAGCCTTTAAAAACAACAAATCCAAATACACCTTTTAATGATTTAAAACCATTTAAGAATATGGTGGGTTCAGCTTCAATTGTAGGTTTAGGTGAAGCTACACATGGGGCTCATGAAGTTTTTACGATGAAAAACCGTATTGTAAATTATTTAGTATCTGAAAAGGGTTTTACCAACCTAGTTTTAGAAGAGGGGTGGGACAGAGCTTTAGAACTTGATCGATATGTTCTTACTGGTAAGGGAAATCCAAGCCAGCATCTATCACCTGTATTTAAGACGAAAGAAATGTTAGATTTACTTGATTGGATTCGGCAATATAATGCTAATCCAAAACATAAATCTAAAGTGCGTATCATCGGGATGGACATTCAATCAGTAAACGAGAATGTTTATAATAATATAATAGAATATGTTAAAAGAACCAATTCAAAACTTGTGCCGAGGATAGAAGAGAAGATAAAAGGTCTTATTCCTGTAACAAAGGATATGAATACTTTTGAAAGCCTTACGAAAGAAGAAAAAGAAAAGTATATTTCAGATGCTAAACAAATTAGTGCTTTATTAGAGGAAAATAAAAGTTATTTAAATGGGAAATCTAAAGAGTTCGCATGGATAAAACAAAATGCTCGTATTATTGAACAGTTTACTACAATGTTAACGTCACCTCCTGATAAACCATCTGATTTATATTTGAAACATGATATCGCAATGTATGAAAATGCAAAGTGGACTGAAGAACATTTAGGAAAAACTATTGTATGGGGGCATAATGGCCACGTTTCGAAAACAAATATGCTTCCTTTTGTATACCCTAAAGTAGCTGGGCAGTATTTAGCAGAGTATTACGGAAAACGGTACGTATCTATTGGAACATCAGTTTATGAAGGACAATACAATGTCAAGAATAGCAATGGTGAATTTGGCCCAAATGGAATATTAAAATCGGATGATCCAAACAGTTATAACTACATCTTTGGACAAGTTAAAAAAGATCAATTTTTTATTGATTTACGTAAGGCAAACGGTGTGACAAAAACTTGGTTGAACGAACAACATCCAATTTTCGCTGGAGTAACTACCGAAGGGCCTGATATACCAAAAACAGTTGATATATCATTAGGTAAAGCGTTTGATATACTTGTTCAAATTCAAAAAGTGAGTCCATCTCAACTACATCAATAAATTTAGAATAATGTACCTTAATGAAGTGTAGTGTTAAGTGTCAATAGAGTTGTTTGAATATGTCAGTTAGGTTATTTTCATTAAAGGATTATTAAATGGAATAAATGTTTTCAAATTAGAGACGATGTGGGATAGAAGCACAGTATCATCAAGTTAACAAAATAAAATTCTACCTAAAATGAAAAAACGCTATTCTTTCTATAGAATCATAGGAAAGGATGGCGTTTTTTGATCTAATCTATTACTACAATTTGCTCATGAAATTTAAAACTTTTTGTCCCCTAACACCTTACGAAATCTTACTAAAAATGTTGAGTTTGTACAACAAACCACATACCTATTAAGCTAAATAACAAGTTACTCAAAAACTAGAAAAAGAATTTGTTTCGAAACGGATATTATGTAACTTTACCGAACGGATCCGTTATCCGTGGTTGGTTAATGGACTTAACTGAAAAATCATTTGCAGAAGGTCCGAAACTAGATGGCATTAAAGGTGTAATGAACTCTTCAGGAGAAGGAAAATGGACTGTTGAAACGGAACTTGAACTGCAAGCTGCAGCACCAGTTATCGCTATGTCATTATTTATGCGCTATCGTTCTCAGGAAGATGATACATTCCATGGAAAAGTAGTTTCAGCATTACGTAATCAGTTCGGTGGGCATGAAGTTGTGAAAAAATAGAGGATGATTTTTGAAAAGAAACTTGTGCATAAGCGCAAGTTTCTTTTTTATAGTTTAAGAAATTACTAATTTAAAAATACCAATCAATCATCGTTTTTTTGTCACAAATGACAGCTTCAACGTTCATTGATTGAATAATATATTCTATATTTTCTTCTTTAGCTAATAATAAGGTTGTAAAGGAATCGAATATACTCATAAACGCATACTCATTGTCTTCGCTAGTAATAATTAACTCATTATTGCTAATGTCCCAAATATCTAATGGAGTAGTATTATCTACTTCTAATAATCCGTTTGTATCAAGAATTGGTTCAGAGAAATATAAATTTTTTGCACCTTTAGAACCGAGGAGTTTAAGTAATTTATGTAATAAAAATATAGACGTATAATCTTCTGTTGGATAATAAAGATCTTCTTTTAAGTTTGAATGTAGTTTTTCAGCTAAATCCTCTCTTTTATATTCTTCTGTAAAAGCACCAATGGAAGTCAACATGGCCATTGCTAATTCTGCGTATGAATGTAATCCACTATAAGACATCATTTCCTTCCAAGAAACGGATTTCCCATTATGAATGATTTCTTCAGCGCTAGGATAGATGTGCTCATATAGTTTTTTTCTCACAGACTTTTCCCATTCTAAAGGCATTTGGACAAAAGGGTGTAGCAATATAGCTGCAGATTTAAAGGTGCTTGGTAGTTGTTCTAAAATTGGTGATTTGTCATCTAGCCAAATGTAATCCAACAAAATATAACCTCCTCTTAGACTTTGAAATGTACGGATTCCCGCATTATGTTTTTTGTATTGGTTGTATTAAGTATAAAGCGCTGCATGAAATATGTCCCAACATAAAAATAAGAATAAATAAAATGAAGTTTTCATAAATAGTAAAAGAATGATTATGTCATCAGTGTAGCTAAGAAATGATGTTACATATGGAGAGAGCGTGTTAAAAAAATATGAGGTGGTTAAATGGGAAATGAGCAAGTGAAGAATGTAGGGGAAGAAAAAAAGTTATGTCTTTGTATGATTGTTAAAAACGAGTCTAGAATTATGGAAAGATGTTTAAATGCTACGAAATCAATTGTAGATTTTGTTTCTATTTGTGATACTGGATCAACTGATCATACGCCTGAAATTATTGAAAATTGGTGTAAGGAAAATGAGATACCTGGGACGGTTCATCATGAGCCGTTTAAAAACTTTGGTTATAACAGAAGCTTAGCTGTTTCGTTAGCGCAAAAAACATACCCAGAAGCAGATTATTTATTAATATTAGATGCGGATATGATTTTAGAGGTTGATCCGAATTTCGATAAAACGAGCTTAACGGAAGACCATTATCTTACATTACAATATGATATTCATATTAAGTATTGGCTTACACGGCTTTTAAAAGCGTCTTTACCATGGAAATCAGTCGGTGTTACTCATGAGTATTGGGATATAGATCGTTCCAAAGTTGGAGAGGATTACAATACGAGAGTAGCTAGACTGGAGACGCTTGTCGTTAATGACCCTGGTGATGGTGGGAGTAAAGCGGATAAATTTGAAAGAGATGAGAGGCTGTTGTTACAAGGGCTGAGTGATCCAGAAACTACGCCAGATTTGCATATAAGATATTTATTTTATTTAGCCCAAACGTATTTTCATTTAAGTCAATTTGAAGATTCGATTAAATGGTATAAAAAACGAGTGGAAGCAGGGGGATGGGTTGAAGAGGTATTTTATTCGTTATTGCGAATAGGATTTTGTTATGAACAATTAGCAACTCGTTCAGCAAATAAACAACTTGAAGTAACAGAAGTGGATGAAAAAGAAAATGCTAAGAAACAAGAAGAGCAATATACAGCATTAGCTGTTCTTTATTTTCAAAAAGCATGGGAATATAGACCAACTAGGGCTGAGCCATTATATCAACTTGCAAGAATGTATCGATTAAAATCTCAAAATAATATTGCTTTGATGTATGCCCTGCAAGGGAAGGAAATTCCTTTTCCGAAAAATGATCTTCTATTTGTAGATTATCATGTGTATGATTACTTATTTGACTATGAGATTTCTATAAATGCTTTTTATATACCACATAAAAAGCATTTAGGTGCAGTGTCACAAAAATTTTTGGAATCGAAAAAAGATGAGTTACCGTTGCATATAGCAAATATGGTAGAAAGTAATGCGAAATTTTATTAAATACAATTTCGGTTAAAGGAGTAGTGGAGTAATAATGGAATTAATACGATGGGCGCTAGAACTAGGAGAATCTGTGCATGGAAATACGTATGAAGAATTGTTGCCACTACTAGATTATTATTATGATCGTGATCATTTAAAAGCGTATTGTATCGCAAATCTTCTGTTAAACATGGACGTATCAGATGAACATCAGCAAAGAATTGAATTAAGAAGGTGCATTGCTGCTTATTATGCTGGACTATATAAAGTAGCAAAAAAACATGCAAAGGATCTTTTACTGAAATATCCGGATGTAGATTTATATAAGAATAATTTAAGGCTAATGGAAGCTTATTTGAATAAAGAATATGATTATTGTTTGTTTATATGCCCAAAGACGTATGGTAGTTTTATAGATGTTGCGCGAGCTTTGAAATGGCGATTGGAGCAAGAGGGAAATACAGCAATCATATCAGAAACAATACTCGAAAATGTGGGGAATACAATTGTTTTTGGAGCGCATACATATGCACATAGCCCACATCTCCTTCCGAAAAATGCAATTATTTATAATTTAGAACAGCTATATGAAGGAAGCCCTTATGCGCATCCTCTTTATTTAATGTTATTAAAAGATAAGGAAATTTGGGATTATAGTAAACAAAATATAGAATGGTTAAAACAAAGAGGAGTAGGAAAAGAAATAAAACATGTAGGCATGAACTATGCACCAACTTTAGAAATAAAAAAAGATGCATTTGATGAAGAATTAATTGAAGACATTGATATACTGTTTATAGGTGCTCTTAACCCAAGGCGGCAAGCTATATTGGATCAATTAAAAGTCGTTGCCCCGAATTTAAATATTGTTTTTAAAAATAATGCATGGGGAATTGTTAGAAATGAGTTAATTGCCAGGTCTAAAATTATATTAAATATCCACTTTTACTTATCTGGTATTCTTGAAACTCCTCGAGTTTCTTATGCAGTGGCAAATAAGAAATTTATTATTTCGGAAAATAGCAACCCAGAGGACGAAATAGATTGGCCGGGTATTGTATTTACTCCGTATGAAAAAATAATTGAAAACGTAATGAAATATATAGAATTATCAGAAGAACGGAAAAGATTAGCGGAAAAAGCATATAACCATTTTAAAGCAAATGAAAGTTTAGGTACATTGAGCATGAGAGATGAAACAAAGTAATTGTACGAAACTCATACGAAAGTATGAGTTCTTTTTTGTTTATCATACTATTTTATGAAACAAGTTAACTCTTTATATTGTGTTTTGTGTAGAAATTTCTGATAATATATAAGTAGAAATTGAAAACAAAGGGGAGAAATAATCATGAAACTAGTTGTTATTAACGGTACACCAAGAAAATTTGGTAGAACTCGCGTGGTGGCAAAATATATTGCGGATCAATTTGAAGGGGAATTATATGATTTAGCAATTGAGGAGTTACCTTTATACAATGGAGAAGAGTCACAACGTGATTTAGAGGCAGTGAAAAAATTAAAAACGTTAGTGAAAGCTGCGGATGGGGTTGTATTATGTACACCAGAATATCATAATGCGATGAGCGGTGCGCTGAAAAACTCTTTAGATTACTTAAGTAGTAATGAATTTATTCATAAACCAGTTGCGTTGTTAGCGGTTGCTGGTGGCGGTAAAGGTGGAATAAATGCATTAAACAGCATGCGAACGGTCGCTAGAGGTGTTTATGCAAATGCAATTCCAAAACAAGTTGTTCTTGATGGATTACATGTGCAAGATGGTGAACTTGGGGAAGATGCAAAACCATTAATTCATGATGTAGTTAAAGAATTGAAAGCATATATGAGCGTATATAAAGAGGTGAAAAAGCAACTAGGAGTTGAGTGATATGTCATCTCTTTATAAAGATTCACGCTTGTATTTCATTCTAGGGGCCAATAGTCTATCAGCTATTGGTTCCGGTATTGTAATGATAACGATTCCATGGTTGTTAATTAAAGAGAGTGGAGGAGAGACAACGTTTGGTTATGTTTCCAGCATCTCAACACTGATTATGTTTTTGTTAACTCCGTTTATCGGGCAAAGTATTGATCGTTTTTCAAGAAAATCTTTATTATTATGTAATGAAGGTATTGGGATAGCCGTAATCGGAATAATGGTTATATGGGGATTTGCTGGGCAATCCTATCATTCTATTCATTATATTCTTATTTATATAGCGGGCTCTTTTTACTATCTATTATTTTATCCTACAATTTTTGCGTTCAACCAAGAAATTTTTCAAGCAGAACATTATAAAAGTTTAAGTGGAACGATGGAAATACAAGGACAGTTAACACAAGTTATTTCAGGAGCAGCCGCGAGCTTTCTAATTGAAGTTGTGTCTTTGAAGTGGATATTGTTAGTAGATATGTTAACTTTTGTAGGAGCATTTTTGCTGTTTTTATGTATACCGTATGTCAAGAAAAAAGAGATTAAAAAGAAAATAACATTTAAGAAGCAATTGTTCGAAGGAATTCACTTTATGAAAAAACGTCCTAAGCTCTTTTGGTTCTTACTTGCTACTTATATGCCGTTTATAGGTGTCATGATGGCAAATTATTTAATACCAGTTTATATTTCGGATATACTTAAAGCTAATGCCTCTGTATACGCGATAGAGGGAATGATGTACGGTGTTGGAGCTGTTGTTGCAGGAATCTGTATTCCACTCATAATGAAATATGTCAAAACAGAAGTTTCAATCGTTATGACGATGTGCATTTATGTAATTTCAATTACCGCAATGATTATTGAACCTTCCGTAATGTTGTTATATGGACTAGCGATTTTTCATGCGATTGGAAATGCGGGGACAAGAGTGGCGAGAAATGTATTGATGATGGAGGAAATCCCAAACGAAGTAATGGGACGTGTTGACAGCTTATTTCGATTAATTGGTACAGGAATAAGAATTGTATTATTAATGCTGTTTACAGCTGGTGTATCTAAAGCTGGGGTAATGCTCCCGTTTTACGTACTTAGCTGTATATTGATTCTATCATTAGGAATTGCTCTTTATTATGTATATTCACAACGTAAAGTAGGGACGAAAGTTTTTAATAAATCAATCGTTTAAAAAACACTTCTGCCTTCCAATCTTTTTTTATATAATAAAAAGAAAGGGAGTGCAAACATATATATGAACAAATGGATATTACTTATAATCTTATTATTACCACCACTATACATTCTTTATATGACCTTTCGAATGAAGAAAGTTGCTCGTGAAAAGCTGAGCCATCACTCTCCGTACGTTCTTATATTAGGTGCAAAGTTATTTGGAGATAGACCGTCTTTATCTCTTCAAAACCGTTTGGATGTAGCATTGGAATATTTAGTTTCTCATCCTGAAGCGAAAGTAATTGTTTCAGGTGGTCAAGGAGAAGATGAAGATATACCGGAAGCTCATAGTATGAGGAACTATTTAATGGTACATGGTATAGATGAGAGTCGTATTTTAATAGAAGATCAATCTACAAATACGTATGAGAATGTAAAGTTTAGTATAGATTTATATGATGTGAAACATGCGGTAGTTGTAAGCAATACGTATCATTTATATAGAACGAAAATAATTGCAAAGCGTTTAGGCATGAGGATGGAGGCACTAGCTGCTGAAACGCCAATGCGCTCTAAGAGAAAAATGTATGTGCGTGAATACGCCGCTATAATGAAAACAATATTGTTAGACCGTTAGAGCTCAAATGTGAGCTCTTTTTTTGTTGAATAATGCGTATCATTTGAAATGAATTCCATATTCCATCAAAATAAAGGAAACAACGATAAAGGAGTTGTATTTGTGATTCAGTTTAATCAAGTGTCAAAATCATATGAAGATGGCACAAAAGCAGTGGATTCATTGCATTTAGAAATTAAAAAGGGAGAATTTTTTGTTCTCATTGGTCCGAGTGGTTGCGGGAAAACAACGACAATGAAAATGATTAATCGTTTAATTGAAACGACAGAAGGCTCAATTTTAATCGATGGAAAAGATATTCAAGAATACAATATTAATGAATTACGATGGGATATAGGGTACGTGTTGCAGCAAATCGCTTTGTTCCCTCATATGACAATTGCTGAAAATGTTGCAGTTGTTCCTGAAATGAGAAAGTGGAGCAAAGAAAAAATAAAAGCTCGTGTCGATGAGTTGCTCCAGATGGTCGGGCTAGATCCAGACGTATATCGCGATCGCATGCCTGATGAATTATCAGGAGGACAAAAACAACGTGTAGGTGTCGTGCGGGCATTAGCCGCAAACCCGAAAATCGTTCTTATGGATGAACCATTTAGTGCGCTAGATCCATTAAGTAGAGAACAGCTTCAGAAGGATATCGTACAATTGCAAAAGAAGATTCAAAAAACAATTGTATTCGTAACACATGATATGCAAGAAGCATTATCACTTGGAGATCGCATTTGTGTTATGAAAGAAGGAAAAGTTGTTCAATTAGATACGCCAGAAGGAATTATACATAACCCGAAAAATGAATTTGTAGAAGAATTCATTGGAAATCGTGGAAGACCTTGGTATGAGGGGAAAAGTATTGAAGATGTATTGCCACATGATGAAAGTATGCGGATAGAAGGGGAGGCACTATCATTACATTCTTCTTTACAAGAAGCATTAGTTCGCCTGCGAGCTGATGAAGTCGTTCCAGTTGAAGAAAATGGTCGATATGTTGGAGCTTTAACAAGTCGTCATATTGTCAATTATATCGTTGAACAAATGAAGGAAAGAGGCTAAACAGTGACTGATTTTATACAGACGTTCCAAGAACGAAAAATAGAATTACTAACTGCATTAAGTGAGCATTTACAAATATCGCTTATTTCATTATTTTTTGCAGTAATTATTGCGGTACCGCTTGGCATTTTATTAACGAGAAAAGAGCGAATGGCTGAATTTATAATAGGAACTTCTGCAGTAATGCAGACAGTGCCATCACTTGCATTGCTCGGACTATTAATTCCGTTAGTAGGAATCGGAAAACTTCCAGCGATTATCGCATTAGTTGTGTATGCACTATTACCTATTTTACGCAATACATATACAGGAATACGGGAGTTAGATGAATCTTTAATTGAAGCAGCGAAAGCTATGGGGATGAATAGCTGGAGAAGACTGTGGAAGGTAGAGCTTCCTCTTGCGTTACCAATTATTATGGCCGGTATTCGTACGGCAATGGTATTAATTGTTGGAACGGCTACATTAGCAGCTCTTATAGGTGCTGGTGGGCTTGGTAAACTCATATTGCTTGGTATCGATCGGAATGATCATGCGCTTATCATTTTAGGGGCCGTACCAGCCGCGTTACTTGCTTTATTCTTTGATGTAGTACTTCGGGTGCTTGAGAGTCCAAAACGTTCGTCTAAGCGTGTTATATTGACGATATGTATTGTTTGTATAATGGTTGCTTCTCCATTTCTTTGGAATACCGAAAAGAAAGATATTGTTATTGCGGGCAAACTTGGATCAGAACCTGAAATTTTAATTCAAATGTATAAGCAGCTTATTGAACAAGATACCGATTTACATGTACAATTAAAACCAGGTCTTGGAAAAACATCATTTGTATTCGAAGCGTTGAAATCAGGGGAAGTAGATATATACCCTGAGTTTTCGGGAACAGCTTTATCTACATTCGTGAAAGAAGAGCCAAAAAGTACAAATCGGGATGAAGTATATGAGCAGGCTCGCGTTGGAATGGAAAAGAAATATAGTATGGTTATGTTGAAACCAATGGAGTATAACAATACATATGCACTAGCTATGCCGAAAAAAATAGCAGATCAAAAGAATATAAGTACAATTTCTGATTTAGGAAATATTGCACAGGATGCTAAAGTAGGGTTCACATTAGAATTTGCTGATCGTGAAGATGGTTATAAAGGAATGCAAAAATTATATAACTATAAGTTCTCGAATGTTAAAACGATGGAGCCGAAGCTGCGTTATAGCGCAATTGAATCTGGAGATGTTAACGTAATCGATGCATATTCAACAGATAGTGAATTGGAACAGTACGGACTTAAAGTGTTAAAAGATGATAAAGGGTTATTCCCACCATATCAAGGTGCACCGTTATTAAGAAAAGAGACATTACAAAAATATCCTGAACTTGAAAAAGTATTAAATAAATTATCTGGAAAAATTACAGATGAAGAAATGCGAAAAATGAATTATGAAGTAAATGTGAATGGTAAAAGTAGTGAAGAAGTCGCAAAACAATTTTTACAAAAAGAGAATTTACTTCGTTAAATTTACAAAAAATATACAAATTCATATGTATGAAATGACCGTTTATTATAAAATGAACGGTTTTTTTGTGCATACTTATACATTTTTTCAAAAAAGTATTCCATTTTTCTTCATTTTCTTTTAGAATAAGTAATGTTTTCCTGAAAAAATATAAGAGAAGCGTCTATTAGAGAAAAAGGTGACTTTAATAGTTGAACGAACATAACACCTAGAATGACAGATGGGGTGGTACAAATAGAAAAGAAGTTAGGATTTTTTCCATTAATTGCATTAGTAGTCGGAACAATGGTTGGTGGCGGTGTTTTTAGTTTACCGCATGATTTAGCAGTAGGAGCAAATAGCGGCTCTATCATAATTGGCTGGTGTATTACAGCGATGGGAATGATTCCACTCGCGCTCGTATATCAAACGTTAGCAAGAAAGAAACCAGAGCTTGAGGGCGGGATTTATAGTTATGCACGTGCTGGTTTCGGTGAATATATCGGATTTAACAGTGCTTGGGGATACTGGTTAGCAGGAATTTTAGGAAACGTTGCAACAATCATGTTACTGTTTAGTACATTAGGTTATTTCTTCCCCATTTTTAAAGGTGGAAATAGTGTTGCGTCTATCGTAGGAGCATCACTTTTATTATGGACACTTCATTTTCTAATTTTATTTGGCATTCGTGAAGCATCTATTATGAATGTGATTGCAACAATAGGGAAATTGGTACCAATCGTATTATTTATTGTTGTAATGGTAACAGCGTTTCGCTGGGATACATTTACACATGATTTTTGGGGAGAAGGAACTATTTCAGTTTCCTCTATACTTGGTCAAGTGAAGAATACAATGCTTGTAACTCTTTGGGTTTTCATCGGGGTTGAAGGAGCGGTAGTATTATCTGGAAGAGCGAAAAATAGTCGAGACGTCGGTAAAGCGACAGTATTAGGACTTATTTTAGTAATGTCTATTTATATTTTAATTTCTGTCTTGTCAATGGGAGCGATGACAAGAGGAGAACTTTCTGTTTTAGAAACGCCGTCAATGGGACATGTATTAGAACATGTTGTTGGGACGTGGGGCGCAGTAGCGATTAACATCGGGTTAGTTGCTTCACTTGTAGGTACATTAATAGGTTGGTTTTTACTTGTTTCTGAAATTTCCCATGTAGCAGGAAAAGATGGCGTGTTTCCGAAAGTCTTTACGAAAACAAATAAAAAACAAACGCCGCATATGGCATTATGGATCTCAAATGGCGTTGCCCAAGTTATATTTATAATCGTTCTGTTTTCAGAGTCAACATATCAAATTATGTATTTCATAGCGTCAACATCAATTTTAGTACCATATTTATTATCAGCGTTATTCCAATTCAAATTAGTGATTACAAATGAACTAAAAGATGCAAAAGTGAAAAATGGTTCGCTAGCTTTAATTGCTTCACTTTACTCTATATGGCTTATTTATGCAGCTGGTTTGAAGAATTTATTGCTCGTTTCAATCGTATACGGAATTGGGATCATTGTTTATGTGTACGCAAGAAAAGAAAAAGGAAATCGTTGTTTTACTCGTATAGAGAGATATGTAATGTGGGCAATTGTCGTAGCAGCTGTTACATCTCTTTATATGTTATTGACTGGAAATATAAAAATGTAAAAGTCCTTTTCATTTAAAGGGCTTTTTTCTTTGTCTATAGAATATTTAATACATAAGATATTCAGGAGGGATGAAAATGGAAGGAAAAGAACAGTTGAACAGAATTGTTGATTTAGCGAGTGAAGTAAGGAAAGTGTTAGTGCAAGAATCTTTTTTTAATCATCATCCTGAACTGCGAGGAGTGATTGAAAATTTAGCGAGTGCGGTAGAGAATTTGGCGGAATTACAGCAACATAAAGATGAAAACGCTGAAGATCGTTTACGATATGTACTTGCTAAAATGAAAATTGCTCATAATGCCATCTTACAAGAGAAAAACGCATTTCCATCTCATTAATATACGATTTCATTTTGAACCTGGCGGATAACGTCAGGTTTTTTGTTTCTAGTTTTGCGTTTCTTTCATACACTAAGAATAGTATGAAAAAAAGAAGGTGACGAAGGTGAAATTACATAAAGCTCTTCAGCCAAGTTTTATAAAACGAATGTACTATATGAGGTTTATTGGGAAGTTTACAAAAGCAGAGAGTGAGAAGAGTGGAGAGAATTTCTTTGTACAATGCCTATCGCCAATACCATTCACATTGCAAGAGCAATTGAAAAATGAACCATATGTATTTGAAGGTTTATGTAGCAATAAAAAGAATGAAAAAGTCTTTTCGGAATTAAAGAAAAGAAAACTAGAAAAGCAATTGATTATGTTTCGTCTCTATTATGAAAGAGGACATATATACGTGGAGTTAATTTGTACAGAAGAAGCGCGAGAAATAGCAAACGGTTATAAAATGATTCCAGTACCTAAAGTTTCCGATTATAAAAAGGGAGAGTCTTTAGAAAGAAAACTTAGTAACGGTTATTTGTCATTTCTAATGCCAAAATATCCGAAAGACTTTGAGCCCCCTGAGTTATTGTGGCATGAGGGAAGGTTATATGGAAATATATCTTTAAAGTCATCGTCAATTAGTTCAATCGCATATTTTGAACAGCAGCGGGAATGTAAGTATATAGAACTTAATGACTGGATGAAGTATGTAGAAATAGCGGTAGAAGATCAATTATATTTTGTAAGCAATCATGTGTATGAGCAATTAAAAAAACGAATAACTGAAGAAGGTAAGCTTGTAGAGGTAGAGGAAATAAAAGTGCAAAAGGATGAATGGGAATGGGATGAGCGTGAATCCGTCTTTTTACAGTATGTGAAAAGTTTTATACGTAATAAAGGGCTATATTTGGATGAAACAGATATTTATAACTTTCATATAAGTACAAAAACAAATATGTTGACGATTCTGGGGGGGATACCAGGTGCTGGAAAATCCCGTTTTGTGCAAGCTTATGCAGAAGCACTTGGATTACAATACGGGGAAGAATTGGTTTGGATCCCGATTTCACCATCATATCAAGAACCACATGATTTACTTGGTTACCTTCATCCAAATGGTACTTTTATTGAAAGTGAAACAAAATTAGTTAGGGCATTAATGAAGGCAAAAGAAAATCAAAATCAGCTGTATATAATCGTTTTTGATGAAATGAATATGTCACATATTGAGCATTGGTTTACTCCATTTCTATCTGTTCTTCAACTTGAAAAACAAAATCGTATTTTAAATTTATATGAAGGTGTGCAAGAAAAAGAAAATTCAATTCCGCCAACAATTGAAATTGGAGAAAATATTATATTTGTTGGTACTGTGAATTTTGATGAAACAACGAAGGAGCTCTCAGATCGATTATTAGATCGGACGAATGTAATAACTTTACGAAAGATTCCGTTTTGTGAGATGTGTATGGAGCAAGAGAAAGTTGTATTACAACCACCTCTGAAAGTAACTGCAGGAGAATTTCGCATAAATTGGGTCAGGAATAAAACGATGATTGAGGTGTTTTCTGAAGAAGAGTTAGAGCTATTAGATAAGTTACATGGTGTATTGTCATCACACGATACGTCAAAGGGAATTTCTTTTCGATGTGCAAATGCAATTGCTACTTATTTGCAAAATATACCGTTCCAAAATAATCATTCTTATATGATTAGTAGAGAGGAAGGATTTGATTTACAAATAAAGCAACGTGTATTGACGAAAATAAGAGGGACTGAAATGATGGTTGGGTCTTTACTTTCAGAGGAAGTAAAAAGGGGGGCAACATTAGTACCTCTTTTGCAATCTCCACTTGCAAACAGAGTATCTACATTTGAACACTCTTTAGCATATATAAGAGAAAAGCGTAGAGAACTGGAGTTGTATGGTTATGCAAAATGATGGGCGATACGAAACAGAAATCGTTGATACGAAAGAAACGCTTCCTTTTGTATTAAAGTTAATTATTGGAACGGAGTCAAAAGGAGAATATATTTTATTAAATCGTCTTTGTACCTCTGCAACAGCATTAGTTCAATGTATTTATAAAGTGCAAGAATTAAAACCAATTAGATTGCAATACCATTATGAAAATCCAATGAATATTACTTTTATATGGAATAAAGTCTATGAGGGACAGAAAAATATAAAAGAGACAAAATATGAAATAAATGAAAAAAAACAAAAGGTATTAATATATGAACATGGAAAAACGGAATTCTTTTATCCATGGCGTTGTGGTTTATATCATTTTGAGGTGAATATAGAAGATCGAACGTATTATGGCGCTTTTCAAGTCGTTCCAAAAAATTTTTTTGATGATCAATTTGAAATGATTCAAAACTATGTGAAGTCAATTTTAAATGAGTTGATTTTAGATAGAGGTTATTATAAAAAGACTTTCTCTGCACTTAGCGATATTGAAGATTCTTCTTATCTAGTGTTACTTAGAAAGTTGCCGCAAAAAATGAAAAAGATAAAGCAAATTTTTAAGAAAATAGAATCGAGTTCAAAATTTATACATGAATATAAATGGGAAGAAAAGGAGCGGAAAGTAACGAGGAAAGGAGCGGTAGTGGCGGAAAGAAAACCGTACGCAAAATATTATAATCGTAAGTTTATCGAACAAAAAAATAGTATAGAAAATGCATTTCTTAAATTTAAAGCGATGCAATTTTATCTTTATTTACTTGAAGCCGAAAGTTTTTTGCGTCAAACAATTGAAATATTAGAAAGAGAAAAAAAGAAGAAATCAGAAGAATTTCAAGCTGTAAAAACGATTATACAAACAATTGAGCGTAATGGATCAGTGACCGATAGAGAGAAACAAAAATATAAAAATATACATTTACTAAAAGAGGCGGATTTACGAAAAAGTTCTATGAAGATACAAGAATATAAAATTTTAGCGCATTTCGTACATGATAGTGTACAATACTTTCAAACTTTAATGCATTCTCCATTTTGGAGAGAAGTTTCTGAAACGGGTAGAATGAACGCACATAATTTACCGATACCACATCAACAATTACTACAGCATTTAGATTTACTCCCACAATATACAGATCAATCTCCATCTTTATTATTTGTTTATAAACCAACTTTTTTAGTGTATGAATATTACGCTTTTTTTATCGTTATTTCCATGTTAGAGCAAATTGGTTTTGAAGCTAGAAATTCCATTCGTGAACAAATACAAGAACATTTTTATGTAGATGGATTACAAGATGGAACGACAGTAGTTTTACATCGAGATGATATGAAAGTCCATGTCGCATTTAATGATTTAATTGAAACACATCCTCTTATTGCATTAAGTAAAGGGAGTAATTTTTATAATGGAGAAGATACGAAGAAGCCAGATATTCGCTTAGACTGTTATGTAAAGGGGGAAGAGAAATACGTCTATCAATCTTCTATTATTATTGAAGTGAAGTATAGCCCAATGTACAATATTTTTCAGCACGTTGGGAATACGAAAGCAACTGAGCAAATGTATAAGTACTGGTCTATAAAATTTGTAGAAGAACAGGATGGAAAGCGAGTCTATCATCGAAGGGCCATTTATGAAGTCATTTGTGTATATCCAGGAAGTCATATGCATAGTAAAAAAATTGAGTCTGGTTGTGGTATTTTCTTACAATTATATCCATATAAAACAAAGCAAGGGGAAGAGAAATTAGCTGGAAAACATGGAATGGTACAAATTTTTGAGAAGTGGTTAAAAAGCATGAAGAAGTAAAAGAAATCCTTTTTTATAAAGGATTTCTTTAGATTAAGAAGAATTATATGCAGTAGGGGAGACGGCTTCATACGATATGAATTTGCAAGTAATATAAATATATTGTGAGAAGGATGGTACATGAGGGATAAGAGATGATTATGATGGAATTTAATTCGTTTTGCAGAATATAATAAGTCATAAATATTTTTAGTTGCATACGAAGATTTGTTCTTATATGATAGATAGTGAAAGCGTTATCAAAAACAGAGCGGCGATGGGAAAGGCGGGGAAATATGTTCCAGCGTGTTCAAACAAAGGAAGAACATTTTTGGTTCGAGCAACTATGGGGAGATTTTTGTGAAGAAAGAAACTTAATGTTCGTAGAACGTAATTTAAATCCATCACGATTTTTATTAATAGAAGATGAACATCATATCGGTACAGTAGAATGTATGAAGTATACGGTACCAGAACAATCAAATTCTGAGTTTTTCTATCCGTTTTCTAAAAATGATTTAGTGAAAGATTTGCAAAATGTATATGAAATAGGCAAGTTAAGTATTGCGAAAACGTCTCGTGGGAGAGGACACTTCAAAAGACTAACAGCTATTTTATTTATGCATGCATTAGAAACAAAAGCAGAATGGTATATCGCAGCGGTTACAAAAAGAATGTATATGTATTTATTAACACTCGGTTTCCCAATTGAACCGATAGATAAGCCATTTCAATTTCATGATACTTTACAAGGTGTACCAGTACGAATTCATGCCCGAAAAGGGGCTACGCATTTGTATTCTTTAAAAGAATTTCGAGATGTAATTCAAGGAAATGCCCATGCACAGGCATTAATCGCAGAATACAGTAAGAATATTATGTTAACCAAATAAAACGAAATGAATATGTATAATAAAGAGAATGCGATTTTAAAATGAAATTATTCTTCATGAAAAAGACCCTTATTATTTTAATAAGGGTCTAAAAATTATAATCCAAATATACTAAAAATCATTTTACGGCGCTTCGGTTTCTTTTCACGTTCATATATTGGCTTTGTATCGGGAGTAATATAGATTGGTTCTTCTTTCTTGAGGGTAGCTTCTAGTTTTTGAATTCGCTCTAACATTTCCTCCATTTCACGGCGATGTTGTAAAAGTTGGTACGTAACAACATCATTTGCCTTATCTTGCATTTGTTCTTCCATTCGATCTAGTCTTCTCGTAATTGTGTTTAATTGAGCGGTTAATTGCTCAAAATCATGTGATGATATGTTTTGAACAATTGTATTTACTTGAGTTTTCAATTCTTCAACATCATTTGATGATGTTTTTTGAGTAGGGTGAGTGTTTTGGGACTTCTCTATTTGTGAAAGATGGTATTCTAACATTTGGTCTAAATCATCTTGTGTAAAAATAAAGTGACCATATTTATTTTTTTCTATAGTAAGATTTAATTGTTGTGCAATCCGGACAACAGCCTTTGGGCTAACACCTAATTTTTTTGCGATAAATGGTGTTTTATATTCCAAAATAATCCCTCCTATATATATCCTGTTGAATGATTTCGATCTATGAAGTAAGTTCCCTTCCAGTGTGACAAAAGAAGTGTGGAATCGGCAAAGAAAGTGTTTTTTCACGAAATGAAGCTAGGAAGAATATATCGTGAATATAAAAGTTTTTATCTTGAAATTTAGAATCATTTGACTGAGGGAAATGAATTAGATTATCATAATGATAAATATCTTTTTTATGTATGCATATAATATATAAAAAGGTGGTTGCTAATGTAGAATTTTGTTAGAGTATTAGAATGCTTACTTCACTTGAATAAAATTAAGTAGGAGGTGGCTTCCTTGCTTACAATGTAAGTAAGGAAAAGTATTTGGACATATATAGTATAAGTATAGTGATTGTTTTAATTGCCTTAACGGCATTTTTCGTTGCAGCAGAATTTGCAATTGTTAAAGTGCGAAGTTCAAGAATTGACTATTTAATTGCAGAAGGAAATAATCGCGCAACATCTGTCAAAACAGTCATTACAAACTTAGACGAATATTTATCTGCTTGTCAGCTAGGAATAACAGTTACAGCACTGGGAATTGGGTGGTTCGGTAAACCTGCGTTAAAGCAAATGTTTGACACATTTTTTGTGAATTTGAACATTTCTACTCAACTAGCAGATATTTTTGCTGTAATTTTAGTGTTTTTGTTTATTACATTTTTGCATGTTGTAATAGGGGAATTGGCTCCAAAAACATTTGCGATTCAAAAAGCTGAACAGGTGAGTTTATTTGTTGCTAAACCGTTAACTTTCTTTTATCGTATGGCGTTTCCATTTATTTGGCTATTAAATGGATCAGCCCGAATAATTACGAAGTTGCTAGGGCTGAAACCACCGAAAGGGCACGATGAAGTTCATTCAGAAGAAGAATTACGGTTATTAGTTTCAGAAAGTTACAAAAATGGAGAGATTAATCAGTCTGAATATAAATATGTAAATAAAATCTTTGAATTTGATGATCGTATAGCAAAAGAGATAATGGTACCCCGAACTGAGATGCATATTATAAGTAAAGAAATGCCTGCTGAAGAAGCGTTGCAAAAAATGTCTCGGGAAAAATATACGAGATATCCAGTTGTTGATGGCGACAAAGATCACGTAATAGGCTTTGTGAATTTTAAAGATATTTTCACAGATTTTGTGCAGCATAATGCGGTTAGTAATAAGAAAGTAGAGCAATATATTAGGCCGATTATTTTAGTTATCGACTCTATCCCAATACACGACTTATTTTTAAAAATGCAAAAAGAAAGAACACATATTGCTATATTGATAGATGAATATGGTGGTACGTCTGGACTTGTTACTGTTGAAGACATTTTAGAAGAAATAGTTGGAGATATTCAAGATGAGTTTGATACAGATGAACAGCCAGAAATTCAACAAGTTAGTGAAACGAAAACAATACTAGAGGGAAAAGTACTTGTTAGTGAAGTAAATACGTTATTAGGTTTAACGATTGATGATAATGGTGTTGACACAATAGGTGGATGGATTTTAACGAAGAATATAGAAATTGCCGAAGAGGATTTCATTGAAATCGAAAATTATAAGTTTTGCGTAAAAGAATTAGATGGACACTATATAAAGAGACTAGAAGTTACAAAAACTGTAGAATCAATTGTTATTTTAGAAGATGAAAAACAAATTTCATTACAAGAACAAATTAGTTCGTAGACTCTGCTAGATGGCAGAGTTTTTTTTGAGCATAATGTTTTTGGCAGAATAAGGGCTATGTTACAATGAAATAAGTCAGACCTTTCACTAGGTGAAGTATTGTTGTATACATATATTTGAAAGGGGAAGAATTATGAAAAAGCATTTATATATAAATGGAGATTGGAAGTCTGTAAACACGTATAAACCATTATACGCACCATACTCTGAAGAAACATTAGCGGAAATTGCGCAAGGAACGGAAGAAGATGTAAAAGAGGCTGTTACTGCCGCAAAAAATGCAATGAAAGAAATGAATACATTATCTGCATATGATCGAGCGACTATTTTAGAGAAAGTCGCACAAAAAATGGATGAAAGAAGAGAAGAATTTGCAGAAATTATTGCAAAAGAGGCTGCAAAACCAATACGTGCTGCAAGGGGGGAAGTAGATCGTACCGTTCAGACATACAAATTTGCAGCTGAAGAAGCGAAGCGTATATACGGTGAGACACTGCCACTTGATGCGGCACCTGGTGCAGATGGGCGTATTGCATACACAATACGAAAACCGATTGGGGTTATAGGAGCTATTACACCATTTAATTTTCCATTAAATTTAGTGGCACATAAAGTGGGCCCCGCAATTGCTGCTGGAAATACAGTTGTATTAAAACCAGCTGATCAAACGCCTCTATCATCTTATGCATTAGTTGAACTATTTGAAGAAGCAGGATTGCCAAAAGGGGCTTTAAATATTGTTTCTGGTCCTGGTTCAACTGTAGGCGAAGCAATAGTTACAAATGATGATGTTGCTTCCATTACTTTTACGGGAAGTCCGAAAGTTGGACTTGGAATTAAGGCAAAGGCTGGGTTAAAGCGAGTTACGTTAGAACTAGGATCGAATGCCGCTGTTATTATTGATGAAGATGTTGAATTAACAGATGAATTAATTGAACGAGTAAAATGGGGAGCATTTGTTAATAATGGACAAGTTTGTATTTCGGTACAACGCGTTTTTGTACATGAAGAGAGACTGGATGAATTTTTATCTAAGTTACAGAAAGCGATGGAAACAGTTGTTGTTGGTGATCCGTTGCTTGAGGAAACGGATGTATCAGCTTTAATTTCGAAAAAAGATGTCGAGCGTATCGATAACTGGGTGCAAGAAGCAGTTAAAGAAGGAGCGAACGTTTTGTATGGTGGTAACAAACGTGATGAAAGGATTTTTGAACCAACTGTATTAACGAATGTTCCAGAGCATGTATCTGTACAGTGCCAAGAAGTGTTCGGTCCACTTATGACAGTAAATACATTTAAAGAATTTGATGAGGCTATAGAGCAAGTAAATCATTCACGTTACGGTCTACAGGCAGGTGTATTTACAAATAATTTGTTTAAAGCTATGCGTGCAATTGATGAGCTTGAAGTTGGTGGTGTCATGATAAATGATATTCCAACGTTCAGAGTAGACCATATGCCTTACGGGGGTGTGAAAGAAAGTGGTACGGGGCGTGAAGGAATTAAATATGCAATCGAAGAAATGACAGAAATGAAATTAGTGTGTATTAAAAAATAAAGGAACTAGAACTTAAACATCGAAAAAAACGAGTAGGAAATGTTTACGATTCCATACTCGTTTTTTTTTGTTTATTTGACGTTTCTTAGAATGATTTCATTTAATCAAGTGTACCTTTTACTTCATTTCTTGTTTGAAAATAGCATCTTCTACATAAATTTGTTCTTTGTCGACAGCAGTGCTATGAGATAATACTAAACCGATTGGTGTTTCTGTACCTTTATTTTGAACAATTGTAAAAGGAACATTTTTTTCGTTCGCTAATTTAATGTATTTTGATAAATGTGGGTAAGCAATGCCACCATTTAGGAATATTTGTAATGATTGAGAAGAGCGCATGCTACTAGCTACTTCAGAATATACATTACTTTGCATTACTTGACCGATAGTTAAAGCGATTTCTACACGCTCACGTAATGTAGTTAAATACATATTACGTTCTTCTGGTTTGTTTTGCTTTTGGCCGTAAATGCCTTCTTGGAGATAATCTTCCACATTTTTATTTACCATATTTTTCACACCTTTCCTTTTCTATTGTACGAAAGAATGAAGCAGGATGCAAAAAAAGTCGCATCGAATATAAAAAATTTGAATGAAAGGAAGGAAAATGGAATGTAACAATCTAAACAATTAATAAAGTTATAAAAATTTTATCAACACATATTAACAAAATGTGACAATAATCTATTAACGAATCATGTTTTTTGTGTTAATATTCAAAATATAAAGGGTGTTCGTCGCATGGAAATGGAGGAATGGAGGTTTTTCCAATCGATAAGGATATTAAAGAAGTATTTTGTTCGCACTTGAAAAACAACAGGCACCAATTCGTTGAGAACTGGAAAAACAAAATGATAATTTCCGATAAAGATCCATTTAGACTAGAAGCAGTTCAAAATGGAGAGGATTTATTAGAGTTTATTATTGAACTTACTATGGAAGAAAAAGATATAAATTATCTTCAGCCATTATGCGAGAAAATTGCTATTGAACGTGCAGGAGCAGATGCGAATATAGGTGATTTTGTTTATAATGCAAATGTAGGAAGAAATGAGCTTTTCGAAGCGATGTGTGAATTAGATGTTAGTGCACGTGAATTGAAACCAATTATGGCCCAAATACATACTTGTTTTGACAAATTAATTTATTACACTGTTTTAAAATACTCGGAAATTATATCAAGAAATTTAGAGGAAAAACAGCAATATATTAACGAAACACATAAAGAAAGGCTGACAATTTTAGGGCAAATGTCAGCTAGTTTTGTACATGAATTTCGTAATCCGCTTACTTCCATTATGGGGTTTGTCAAATTATTAAAGGCAGACCATCCTAGTTTATCGTATTTAGATATTATTTCTCATGAATTAGACCAATTAAATTTTCGCATTTCGCAATTTTTACTCGTATCGAAAAAAGAAATGTGGACTGAATCTGAACGGTTTTGGCTAAATGATTTGTTTCAAGACATTATACAGTTCTTATATCCAAGTTTGGTCAATGCAAATGTTTCTATTGAAAAGAATTTGCCATACCCAATTCCGCTTACTGGTTATCGGAGTGAAGTGAGACAAGTATTTTTAAATATATTAATGAACTCAATTGACGCTCTTGAATCAATGAAAGAAGAACGAAAAATTATCATTGATGTATTTGAAGAAGATCAATCGATTCGGATTGTAATAAAAAATAACGGGCCAATGATTCCAGCTGAAAATGTAGAAACGATTTTTGAACCATTTGTAACTACTAAAAAGTTAGGAACTGGTATTGGGTTATTTGTATGTAAACAAATTGTAGAAAAGCATAATGGGTCCATCATGTGTCGTTCAGATAATGATTGGACAGAATTTCAAATTGCATTTCAAAAATAAACAGTCTACACCAAATGAATGGTGTAGACTGTTTTAATTCGTAAGTATAACGGCTTCTAATTTAGGATCTTTCGTTGAATAACCTAAAATTGAAATTGTATAAATAATGTTCGGTTCGACTTTGAAATCCGGTATAGTTAGTAAGACACTTTGATGATCTGCGAGTGAAACTTCTATATCCGCTGTACCAGGGCTAACTTCTAAAAAATCTGTTATTTGTTTAAAGAGTACATTTTCAAATAAATGATCGCCAGCTTTTAAACTTACATTTACAACAGGGGTATCAGGAGAAAAGTGTGCAAAGCGTATTTTTGCCTGGCCTGCTGGTAAATGAGTATTATCAAGCATAGGTTGTAATTGTAGATGATTATCACTATTTATTGCGGCAAGAGTATAAGTGTGATTTCCCATTATTGGTACTAAAGCTGAAAAGATGGGCGTTTCATTTCCAACAGGAACGATATCTATTCGGTACTTACCTTGTACTAATGTTAAATAAGGACTAAATTGTTTAAATGAAATATTTTTAATTACCTTTTGCCCGTTTACTAAAATGTCAACGGCAGGTGTATTTGAAGCAGAGTGAAAAAATCTTATGTGCGATGGTAAAGCAGCTTCTTGTGAATTTCTTTTTTCGTATGCCTGTACAAGATTCGTAAGCGCATCATAATATTTCATATATAGTTCTACATATTTTTTTGGATTATGAAATTGATAGTAACGAGCGAGCTGTTCGTAACGTGCAGCTTCTTGTCCATATTTTTCGATTTCAGGTTGAGACATAAACATTCCTCCTTTGTCATCATTAAAACTATATGCTTAGCAAGAATGAGGTTATGCGAAAAAATTGTTTTTTAAAGGAGAAAGGTTGAAAATTAATAATAAGTATTTTTTAAGGATAAGATAAGTTTAGGTGAACGAGAGTTATAATTTTCTAGAGGATACAAAAATATATTATCTATATTGGCAGAGGAAGTGTGTATTTCGAAATGAAAAATTTGAGAGCATAACACGTGACATGTCGAAACCATGTACTGAAACCCTTAGGAAACTAGGGATTTTTTTAATTATGGGCAAATACACATACAAAGTAATAATTGTCCTACATAAATTATAAAGGAAAGGTAGTTTGAAATTAAGGAAAGGAATGAAACCTTGGGATGGGGATATCCCGCAAGGAATTGTAAATGGAGTTATGGACGGTTTTGTGCTTTATACTGTAGGATGAATTGTGATTTTGTAATACTATTGTTTCTATTTATGTTAGCAAGTGACGGTATTAACTGATAAAAGAGCGTCGTGCCGAACTGATTAATGTGGTTAATCGGTTCTTTTTTTATTGTATAAAACGGATGGAGTTGTATGTGAAATATTGATTTCTTTAAAATAATTGCTATGCATTTAGTAGGATTAATTGTCGAGATTTGTTTAAAAATATGCAATATAAAGTAGGAGAACAGGAAGGAGTTTAAAGGGAGTTTCGTCGAAGTTTACACAATGTCGGCATTTGAGGGAAGCTGACATTATGTTAGAAAAACATTTAGTGAAGCGTTAATTTTATATAAGGGAGGGTTATTTGAGCGTATAGATAAGGGTTGGTCTTTAATTTAAGTTCTGAATTTTCTGTTTTTAAAATGATATTTAGCACTCATTTGTATATTTTATAATAGTTTTTTGATAAATTCACTGCTTTCGCAGAGGGTTCTTTTTTATGAAAGAAACGTCAATTTTCTTCATATATATATACAAATTGGAGAAATGGGGGAGCGCTATGCGCGATTACTTAATTAAACCACTTGTTGGTCAGCCGTATCCAATGATTTCACATGGAAAAGGTGTGTATTTGTATGATCAAAACGGAAATAAATATTTTGATGGCTCGTCAGGGGCAATTACGGCAGGTATTGGGCATGGCGTAAAGGAGATTGCGGACGTTATCAAAAAGCAAGCAGAGGAGATTGCTTTCGTTTATAGATCACAGTTTACGAGTGAACCAGCTGAAAAATTAGCGAAGAAATTAAGCGATTTAAGTGTAGGAGATTTGAACTGGAGCTTTTTTGTGAATAGTGGTACGGAAGCAAATGAAACAGCTATGAAAATTGCAATTCAACATTTTCAAGAGCGAGGTATTCAAGGGAAACATAAAATTTTGTCACGATGGATGAGTTATCACGGTATTACGATGGGAGCCTTATCAATGTCTGGGCATCCACTGCGTAGACAACGTTTCGTGTCAATTTTAGAAGATTATCCAACTATTCCAGCTCCATATTGTTTTAGATGTCCGGTACAAAAGGTATATCCAACTTGTCAGCTTGCTTGTGCGACTGAACTAGAAAGATCAATTGAAAGGATTGGGGCAGAACATATTGCGGCTTTTATTGCTGAACCGATTATTGGAGCAGCTGGAGGTGCAGTCGTTCCGCCGAAAGAATATTATAAAGTTATTAAAGACATTTGTAGTCATTACGATATTTTATTTATTGCTGATGAAGTAATGACTGGGCTTGGGCGTACTGGTGCATGGTTTGCGATGGAGCATTGGGGTGTAGAACCGGATATTATGACCCTTGGTAAAGGTTTAGGAGCTGGATACACACCGATGGCAGCGACGGTTGTAAGTGACCGTGTTATGGAGCCAATTTTACGAGGATCGCGTTCTGTTATGAGTGGACATACGTTAAGTGCAAATCCATTATCTGCAGCAACAGCTCTAGCTGTTATTGAATATATGGAGAAACATAATCTACCTGAAAAAACAGCGGAAAAGGGAGAGTATTTAATAAAAGGATTACAGAAAGTTCAGCAACAATCGACAATCATTGCTGATGTGCGTGGAAAAGGATTGCTGATTGGAGTAGAATTGCAACCGTTTACAAAAGCGTCGGAACTTATTTCGGTTGCAGCTAAAAATGGTCTTCTTTTATACCAAGCTGTTTCAGGGCAAGCAGGAAAAGAAGATAGCGCACTGCTTGTAGCACCGCCAATGACAACTACATATTCCGAGTTAGATGAATTACTTTCAATTTTTGCAAAAAGTGTTGAAGAAATGATGCAAAAAGGAGGGCATAGTATCGCATGACAACTATTACGAATACATTCAGTAAATTAAAAGAGATAGAGGAGGTAATTTCTTTATTCCACGATGATATGACATTAATGTTTGGGGGATTTGGGGGGATTGGCTCCCCTCCATCTTTAATACAGGCCATTTTAGAAAAAGGAGTTACAAATTTAAATTTAATTGGAAATGATACAGGATTTCCTGATGTAGGAATCGGTCGTCTCGTTACGAATGAAAGAGTAAAATCATTAATTACTTCTCATATTGGATCAAATCCAAATGCAGGAAGACAGCTAAACGAAGGAAGGTTACAAATTGAGTTTTCTCCTCAAGGAACATTAGCAGAGCGTATTCGTGCTGGTGGTGTAGGACTTGGTGGCGTATTAGTTGATGTAGGTGTTGATACGATTGTAGAAGAGGGAAAACGTACTGTTGAAATGAATGGTAAAACATATTTAGTTGAAACAGCATTAACTGCTGAGGTTGCGATTGTATATGCGAAAAAGGCGGATCCGTTCGGCAACCTTGTGTTTGATAAGAGCGCTCGTAACATGAATCCTCACGTTGCTATGGCCGGGGATATAACGATTGTAGAAGCAGAAGAAATTGTTCCACTTGGAAGTTTAGATCCAGAAGAAATTGTTGTCCCAGGAGTATTTGTAAATTATATCGTACCGTCGGAAGGAGTGAATTGGAAATGGGTATGGGCGTAGAAGTGAGAGATAAGATTGCTAGACGTGCGGCGAAAGAAATACAAAATGGCATGATTGTAAATTTAGGTATTGGTATACCATCGCTTGTACCGAATCATTTGCCTGACGATATAAACGTTATGTTTCATGCGGAAAATGGAATTGTAGGTATGGGACCTACGCCAAGCAAAGGAAATGAAGACGAAAATTTATGTAACGCAGCAGGTTTGCCAACTTCTCTTATTACAGGAGCAAGTTATTTTGATAGTTGCACAGCGTTTGGGATGATTCGAAAAGGTTTACTAGATATAACGATTCTTGGTTCATTACAAGTAAGCGAGAATGGTGATTTAGCAAACTGGATTGTTCCAGGAAAACGTGTTCCAGGTATTGGAGGAGCAATGGATTTAGCTCAAAAAGCGAAGCGGGTCGTTGTTGTGATGAATCATGTCGATAAATACGGAAATGCAAAAATTGTTTCGGAGTGTACATTACCATTAACTTCAAAAAAATGCGTAGATTTAATTATTACGGATATGGCAGTAATGGAAGTAACGCAGGATGGACTTATTTTACAAGAATTGATGAGCCCATACACAGTGGAAGATATAAAACAACATACAGAAGCGGATTTTAAAATTGGCTCTAACTTACTAGTAATTGAATGAGGGGAGATATAATATATGGAGCAATTAAAAAAACAAGTTTGTGATTATATTGAGAGTCATGAAGAAGAAAGCGTAAAATTTTTAAAACGATTAATTCAAGAAAAGAGCGTATCTGGTGATGAAAGTGGTGCGCAGGCAATTGTGATTGAAAAATTACGTGAGCTAGGTTTAGATCTTGATATATGGGAGCCATCATTTTCTAAAATGAAAGATCATCCTTATTTTGTATCACCGCGTACAAGTTTTTCAGATAGCCCGAACATTGTGGCAACCCTTAAAGGAAGCGGCGACGGGAAATCTATGATATTAAATGGGCATATTGATGTCGTACCAGAAGGAGATGTGAATCAGTGGGACTATCATCCTTATAGTGGTGAGAAAATAGGAAATCGTATATATGGTCGTGGAACGACAGATATGAAGGGCGGCAATGTCGCATTAATGCTTGCGATGGAAGCAATTATTGAATCTCGTATTGAATTAAAAGGAGATATTTATTTTCAAAGTGTAATAGAAGAAGAAAGCGGCGGAGCAGGAACATTAGCAACTATATTACGAGGATATAAAGCAGATGGTGTTATTATTCCGGAGCCAACAAATATGAAGTTTTTCCCGAAACAACAAGGATCCATGTGGTTTCGTCTACATGTGAAAGGGAAAGCAGCACACGGTGGGACGCGTTATGAAGGAGTAAGTGCAATTGAAAAAAGTATGTTTGTTATAGATCATTTGAGAAAGTTGGAAGAGAAGAGAAATGACCGAATTACAGATCCATTATTTAAAGGAATCCCGATCCCAATTCCAATTAATATTGGGAAAATTGAAGGCGGTAGCTGGCCAAGTTCTGTTCCTGATTCGTTAATTTTAGAAGGAAGATGCGGTATTGCGCCGAATGAGACTATAGAGGCAGCAAAAGAAGAGTTCGAGAATTGGATCGCTGAATTAAATGATGTGGACAATTGGTTTGTTGAAAATCCTGTAGAAGTGGAATGGTTTGGAGCAAGATGGGTTCCAGGTGAACTAGAAGAAAATCATGAGTTAATTACAACGCTTGAACATAACTTTGTTGAAATCGAAGGGAACAAACCGATTATTGAAGCATCACCGTGGGGGACTGATGGAGGTTTATTTACACAAATCGCAGGTGTACCAACGATAGTATTTGGCCCAGGAGAGACGAAAGTAGCGCATTATCCAAACGAATATATAGAAGTTGATAAAATGATAGCTGCCGCAAAAATTATTGCATGTACATTACTAGATTGGTGTGAGGTGAAAAAATGAAATACTATGAATCTTTTAGAGAACAGACGAATGGCTATACAGTAGAAGGCGTTTTGGACTATTTTAATAAACGTATTCGAGTAGACCACTACACAGGAAATGTTGAGAGAATCATCCAAACAATTGACGAATTAGCAGAGAAACATTCTTTCACTAAATGTATTGTTAAAGGAAAGGGAGAGCATGTTTCAACATGGCTCTCTTTCGGTTTTTTATTAGAAGCAACAATACCACATTATTTTCAAGGTCACGATGCATACTTCTTCGTGAAATTTAATAATGATGAAAGACGAAATAGTATTCATTGGGCTGAGGAAGATACCATTTTAAGCGGAGTAAAAGCAAAAGAAGTAAAGGAAAAAATAGTTCCGGAAAAATTCCTATTAAGAAAAGCGACAGAAGAGGACGCAGAAGAATTAGCAGCTGTCTTTGGAGAAGTATTTGAAGTGTATCCAACTCCTTTAAACGAAGCGAGTTATGTAAAACAAACGATGAAAGAAGACGATACAATTTACTATGTGTATGAATTCGAGGGGAAAATAATTAGTACAGCGTCTGCAGAAATGAATATAAAAGAAGGAAATGCAGAATTAACGAATTGTGCGACCTTACCCGAATATCGTAAACATGGGTTTATGAAAAGTTTATTAATTAAGTTAGAAGAAGAACTTCAAGAAAAATCGATTTTCTGTTCTTATACAATTGCTCGATCGCTTTCTTTCGGAATGAATGCAGCCTTTCATCAGTTAGGCTATACGTATACAGGAAGATTGGCGAACAATTGCTACATTTTTGATAAGCTAGAAGATATGAATATATGGGTAAAAGATTTGTCTAAATAGTACGTTATAAAAATAGAACGGAATCGTCATGCTTATAATCGCACATAGGTATGCCGGAAATTCGGCATAGTATTTGCTGGATTTTCGGCAAGAGGGGGGATGACATTGCTAGCAGTTTCGACACAAGAAGTCATTGAGGCGATTTTGGGCAGTATTGATGAGGCTATACACGCAGTAGATGAAAATGGTATTACAATTTTCTATAATACTGTAGCTGCAAAACACGATGGATCAAAAATTGAAAAAGTGTTAGGTAAACATTTGTTAGAAGCGTTTCCTTCTTTATCTAGGGAAACAAGTACGTTGATGAAAGTATTAGATACAAAAAAGCCAATCGTTCATCAAGTGCAGCATTATCAAAACTTAAATGGGGAAGACATTTGTACAGTAAATACGACGTTACCTATTTTCATAGATGGAAATATTGCTGGAGCTGTTGAAATTGCAAAAGATTATTCCACAGTACAAAAACTTACCGATACAATAGTCGATTTGCAGTCGAAAATAAAGCGGTCATCTAGAAAAAAAGCGGTCAAAAAGGATGTTGCATTTGAGACGATCGTGACGAATGATGCTCGGTTTAAACAGACGAAAGAATTAGCACAAAAAGTAGCCCCAACTGATGCGAATGTTTTAATATATGGGGAAACAGGAACAGGGAAAGAATTATTTGTACAAGCGATTCATGAAGCCTCTAAGCGGAAGAACAAGCCGTTTATTGCACAAAACTGTGCAGCTTTGCCAGAGTCTCTATTAGAAAGTTTATTGTTTGGAACGACGAAAGGTAGTTATACGGGGGCAATTGAACGAGCGGGATTATTTGAACTTGTAGATGGAGGGACATTGTTTTTAGATGAACTGAATTCAATGCCACTCGATTTACAAGCGAAAATGCTACGTGTATTAGAAGATGGTGTTATTCGTCGTATTGGTGATAATAAGACGAGAAAAGTAGATGTTCGCGTTATTACCGCAATGAATCAGCCACCAGAAATATGTTTAAAAGAGAATAAAATTCGCACTGATTTATACTATCGATTAAATGTCTTTTCATTATATATTCCGCCGCTCCGTGAAAGAACGGAGGATGTATTATTGTTAGCGTCTTATTTTTTGAAAGAATATAATAAAAGTTATAAAAAAGGTGTACTTCAAATGGATAAGGAAGCGAAAGAAAGACTACAAGCTTACCAATGGCCTGGAAATGTTCGAGAGTTAAAACATACGATTGAACATGCTGTCATTATTGCAGAAGGGAATACATTAACAGCCAATTGTTTACCGCGTACATTTCGGAAAGAGAGTTTTCCAAAGAAGAAGGGCATATTGCCTCTTAGAGAAGCACTTCATCAAACGGAAAAAAAATTAATAGATCAAGCGTTAATTGAAACAGAAGGGAATATATTACAGGCTGCAAAAATGTTAGGTATCCCTCGTCAGACGCTTCAATATAAACTGAGTAAGTACGACAAAACCGCCGAATAATTGGCGGTTTTTGTGTGTTTGCACCAATAAAAGAGCGTTTACATATATAAAAAGTAATGAATATGATAGTATGTATGGATTTCATACAGTGCTTAAAAATATTTTTTTCGCTTATATAATAGGGTTATCCGTACGTTTACTTATCAATAAAGTAAAGTTGGCATAACTATTGCTTATATAAAGGATGAGCGTATAAAAAGGGGGAATAGCAATGTTACATGATGTATACAAACCAAATCGTCACTGGAAGGATATCGAATTATGGAAAGATGTTACTGAAGAGCAATGGAATGATTGGGTTTGGCAATTAACGAATACGATCAAAACGTTAGATGACTTAAAGAAAGTGATTAACTTAACACCTGATGAAGAAGAGGGCGTTAAAATTTCAACGAAAACGATCCCGTTAAATATTACACCGTACTATGCTTGGTTAATGAATCCTGATGACCCACGCTGTCCGATTCGGATGCAATCTGTACCGATCTCGGAAGAGTTATATAAAACAAAATATGATTTAGAAGATCCGCTTCATGAAGATGAAGATTCACCAGTTCCAGGGTTAACACATCGTTATCCTGACCGCGTACTATTCTTAGTAACGAATCAATGTTCTATGTATTGTCGTTACTGTACACGCCGTCGTTTTAGTGGACAAATTGGAATGGGTGTGCCGAAGAAACAATTAGATGATGCAATTGCTTACATTCGTGAAACACCACAAGTACGAGATGTATTAATCTCTGGTGGTGATGGTCTTCTTATTAACGATAAAATTTTAGAATATGTATTAAAAAATTTACGAGAGATTCCGCATGTTGAGATTATTCGTATCGGAACGAGAGCGCCGGTAGTATTCCCGCAGCGTATTACAGAAAACTTATGTAACATTATTAAAAAATATCATCCAGTATGGTTAAATACACATTTCAATACATCTATTGAAATTACTGAAGAATCGAAAAAAGCATGTGAAATGTTAGCGAATGCTGGTGTTCCAGTCGGAAACCAAGCAGTAATTTTAGCTGGTATTAATGACAGTGTTCCAATTATGAAAAAACTAATGCATGACTTAGTAAAAATCCGTGTACGTCCATATTATATTTATCAATGTGACTTATCTGAAGGTATTGGTCATTTCCGTGCACCAGTTTCTAAAGGTCTTGAAATTATTGAAGGTTTACGCGGACATACGTCTGGTTATGCAGTACCAACATTCGTTGTTGATGCACCAGGAGGAGGCGGTAAAATTGCGCTTCAACCAAACTATTTAATTTCGCAAAGTGCAGATAAAGTTGTACTTCGTAACTTTGAAGGTGTTATTACAACGTATCCAGAGCCAGAAAGCTACATTCCAGGAAGAGCAGAAGGGTACTTTAAAGAAATTTATCCAAACTACGAAGAAAAACGTTCAGATGTTGGTATCGCAGGCCTTATGAGTGATAAGAAATTTAATCTTGTTCCAGACGATTTACAGCGTATGAACCGTCGTAAAGACTATGAGGATAATGAAACGCATGCAACATTAAAAGATAAACGTGATAAGCGCGACCAATTGAAAGATAAAAAATATCAAGCACAAATGGCTAAATTAGAAGAAAACGACAAAAAAACTGAGGGTGATGCAGTATGAATTGTATGTGGTGTGACAGTACAGAAGCAAAAGAAAGCTTAAATACTGTATATTGGGAATTACCAGATGGTACGAAAGCCATTGAAATCCAAGAGACACCATGCATTTCTTGTTCCTCATGTGGTATGGACTATCAATCAGATCAAACAGTGAAAGAAATAGAAGATCAATTGTTTCTAATTTATACGAAAGACTTACCAAAACAACTAACATATGAAGAATTAATGGGAAGACCACGTCTATTAAAAAGAAATTATTTCGACTTTTAACCAGCTTTTATGCTGGTTTTTTTCTTTTTTGCCTTGTATAATGTACCCAAGCTAGAAAGGTAGGGAATATTTTTGAAAAAGACATTTTACCACTATATGATGAAGCATCGTGCAGCTTTATTTAGTAATGAAATATCGAATTTAGCAGAAGCAATGTATGATGATTTAAGTTTTCCGAAGCAATCTGAAGATTACGATGAAATTAGTTCATACTTAGAGCTAAGTGGAATGCTAGAAAGTATGTCTATATTTGATGAAGCGTGGGATTTATACATACAAGATAGATAAAAACTATATGAACTTTTTTCGACATGAAGCTAGTCTATTTGCTAGCTTTTTTTACGTTGTAAATAAATTTTCATATGGTGATATTTTTTATTGAAAAAATTTATGAATATACGCTTCTGTGATAAGCGTTTTTATGTAGGTTGCATATACTGTTATCAAAATCACGACGTCAAAAAAAGGAGAGATATAGATGGCAAGGAAAAAGCAACCTAAATATAACGTAGGGGACATAGTCGTGATTACGCTATATGGAACCGTTGGTAAAATCACAAATATGAAGGTTTTAGATGGAGTTTACGTATACGAAGTCAATAATCACGATGGATTTTACGTAGAGCAAACATTGCAGCACGTTACAGAGCAAGATATGAAAAAAGGTGAAACTGAGTGGATTGAATTAAACTATAATTTCACATTTGGTGATCTCGTGCAAGTAACAGGATACGATAAAGATGTGTTTCGAATTGTTGGTTTTCGTACAGAAGTATGGAGATATAAAAATGACGCATGGGAAGATACAATATATGAACTGTCACGAATTACGGATGGTGAATGGTTAGAAGCGGATGAGTCAGATTTAACGTTACTTGCCAATGCTCAAACGGCAAATGCAATTTTGAAGAAAATGAAACAAGATAAAGCAGGTATGAATAAATTAGATTTAGGAAAATTAAAGTCAATTAACAACTCGAAAAAAGTGAGTGTTAAGACAAATCGTCAAGAAATCATTGATGGATTACTTGATATTTATAACGATTATCAATTGTTATTTGATACATTTAAAGATGAAGAATACAAAATTGTTATGGATGTTGTTCATAATTATTTAGTTAAATTGACAGAGAAAAAATAGTTAACTAGAAAGAGAGAATGAATTGAACAACAACATATGCAGTATAAGGTATGCCTACAATTATTAAAAAAATAAAAAGCCATTTAATAAGAGAGTCTGCCCATTGATCTTCATGCATGAACTCTTCTTTTGTTTGTCCTACTTCTTGCTTTACCTCGTATTGATATTCCATAATTATATCCCCCTTTTTGATAGCTTGTACTACCATCGTATGCACCTTGTCCAAAGGATATGACCTATAAAAAAGAAAAACTATTTTTCTAATCTCATATACATATTTTTGAGATTTTTTCATAAAACAGAAATAAAGGAGTGATGCTCATGAAGGAAATTGAAGTCGTAATTGATACGGAAGAGATTGCGGAGTTTTTTTATGAGCAACTAATTGAAAGAGGATACGTCCCAAAACGAGAAGAAATTGAAGATCTCGCAGATATTACATTCGAGTATTTATTAGAGAAATGTATGATTGATGAAGTGTTTGATGAAGAGGATGAGTGAAAGTAACGACGGGCTTAACTCGTCGTTTTTTACTCTTTACAAACTTGTCACAAATGTAGCCAGCAATACTTGGTATAATTAAAAGAAAATTTTACTCAAGAGGTGAAGGGATGTTCAAAAAAATTATTGATTCTTTATTAGGAAAGAAAAAATATCGTTCGTATTCTAGTAGTGATTATCGCCATAGAGGTCGCTCTTATTCAAGTAGCGATTATAAACGACGTTCATCTGGTTATGGGCATCATCATTATAAAAGAAAACGTAAAAGCCGTAGCTTCTTTTCAAGTAGTTGATGAAATGGCGTCGTATACTAGCTTTATTTGATAGACCACTGCGAAAAAATACAATTGTTGTAGAACGTTATAAAATTGAATCAGTAATTGGAATGGGTAGTTATGGGGTTACATATGTCGTTAATGATTTACAAATAAATAGATATAAAGTCTTAAAACAATTAAGACAAAGTAAACAAAGATATGAGTCTGGTAGAAAATCATTTGAACAAGAGAAAATGATTTTACAAACATTAAATCATCATGCAATTCCTAGTTTATATGATCATTTCGTATGGGAGAAAAAAAGCTTTTTTGTGATGGAATATATGCCTGGTAAAAATTTTGAAGATTATATTTTCTTAGATGGACATGTATATACAGAACGTGAAGTTTTAAAAATTTTATATAAAATATTAGAAATTGTATCAGTGTTTCATAGTAAAGGTATTATTCACCGAGATTTACGCATTCCAAACATATTAATGAAAGAAAACCAAATTAGTATTATTGATTTTGGGTTGGCGAAATTGAAAGGTGAGGGTGATGAACGAGCTACAACGTATGAAGGTGAACAAGCTTTGATGCGAGAAGTTCACTTTCGTAGCGATTTTTATGCGCTTGGTCATTTCTCATTATTTTTATTATATGCAGGCTATGAATCTAATGAAAAATATGAAAAACCATGGTATGACGAATTAACTTTGGAAAATTATAACCGTGAAATGCTGATGCGTATGTTACAAATAAAAACGCCGTACTATGAGAATGTACGAGATTTAAAAAAAGATGTAGCTTTTGCTTTAGAAAGGATGGAGGATCCATGTTTCAAAAGTTTTTAGCAAGCGTTGGTATCGGTAATGCAAAAGTAGATACAGTTCTTGAAAAAGATGAGTATATTGTTGGTGAAGAGATATACGGAAAGGTTCATATAACTGGAGGTTCCGTTAGCCAACAAATTGAAAGCATTTACTTAACGCTATCAACATCGTATGTACGAGAAGTAGATGATAAAAAAGTAACAACAACATATGATTTAGAGCGAGTTCGTTTAACAGAACCTTTTTCTGTTGAGCCGAATGAAAAAAGAGAAATTCCATTTTCATTTAAAATGCCGCTTGAAACACCGCTTACTCTTGGAATGAAAACAGTTTGGGTTCACACAGGCCTTGATATTAAACGTAGTATAGATCCAAGTGATCGTGATTACATTCAAGTGTTGCCAAATGCACTATTAAATAGTGTGTTAGAAAGTGTGAATCAATTAGGTTTTAAAGCGCGTCATATAGAATGTGAAGAATTACCGTATCGATTACGTAAGCAAGTTCCATTTGCACAAGAATTTGAGTTTGTTCCTGTTTCCGGACAGTATTATGGGAAATTAGATGAACTAGAATTATTAATTTTACCAAGTGCTTACGATCGCCTAGAGATTATTATGGAAGTAGACAGAAAATCTCGTGGATTAGCAGGTTTATTTGCAGAAGCACTTGATCTTGATGAGAAAGTGATGCGCTTTACAGTAACGAATGAAGATATTCCAATGATGAAAGAAACAATTAACAATTATATTTTTTAATAAACTATGCATAAAAAAGAAATGGAGAGGAAAACTAAAACAACCGCTCCATTTTTTTGCATAGTGAGGTTATGTATGTGAAACGATATCGACATTTATACTTGTTAAGTTCAACGCTACTCATTTGTTTTGTCGTATTATCACTTTCGTATCATACCGCTTGTATTGAGAAATTTGACAATATAGTCGCACATTTTATTCGAAGTTTTCGAAACGATTATTTGACAGCCTACTTTACTTGGGTGTCGTTTATCGGTTCCAAAAGAATATATTTTCCGTTACTCATTATTCTTGTAATGTATTTTCTCGTTAGAAAAAAGTTGCTTAGTGCATTACTTCTAACAATTAATTATTATGGATCTCGTTATTTAAACAGTATGCTTAAACTATGGTACGAGCGAGCAAGACCTGATGTGTCGCAGCTTGTTACTGCAACTGGATATAGTTTTCCGAGCGGTCATACGATGAATGCTACTGCTTTTTTAGGATTTATTGCATACGTCACGATTACAGAAGAACGTATTACATTGCATAAAAAATTGTTGATTATTTTTATAGCGAGCTTTGTTGTATTATCTATTTCAGTTAGCCGAATATATCTTGGCGTTCACTATCCATCTGACATATTAGCAGGATGGGCAGCTGGCGGTAGCTGGCTCGTTTTATGCGTAATATTTCATAAAACGTTCATTAAAAAAGAACCTATGTCATAATAGGTTCTTTTTCCATTGGTTCAACATGAATGTGCGCATGATAAATGCCAAACTTTTTGCGAAGCATTGCCTCGATGTTGTCAGTAATACAGTGACTTTCTCCAACATCCATACGAGCATCTACCTCAATTGTAATATCGACGTACGTTTGATTCCCGTACATACGAGCGCGAATATCTACGATGTTTTCCACGCCACCAATATGTTCAATCGCATCAGCGTACTCTTCCATCTTATCTGGATCGATTCCATCCGTTAACATATGAGAAGCTTCTACGAAAATCTCCCATGCAGTTTTACAAATAATAAGACCGACAATTAAAGCGGCAATAGGATCTAAAATAGGCATTTGGAACTGCGAACCGACAATACCTACTACTGTACCAATACTTACGAGAGCATCTGATAAATTATCCTTTGCAGCTGCTTCTAATGATTTACTTCTTGTTCGTGCTGCAATCTTTTTCGTATACAAATACACACAGTACATAACGACAGCAGAAAATAAAGCTACCCATGCAGCAAGTACATTAGGTGCTGCTTGTTTCGGATTTAAAAAAGATTGAATGGCACTAATAACAACTTCTAATCCGACCGTTGCCATAATAAAAGAAGCAACAAGTGATGCAATTTGTTCTGCACGCGAATGCCCATATGGATGATCTGGATCACGAGGTTTCCGAGAGATTTTTAGACCAATTAATATCGCTAAAGAAGCACCGATATCGGTTAAGTTATTTAAACCGTCAGCACGTAATGCGCTAGAGAGGGTAATATAACTGATGATGATTTTCATAGAGGATAAAAATATGTAGGCCAAAATGCTGACAATAGCACCTTTATCAGCTTCTTTATGAGAAAGAGTATCCATTTTAATCACTCACCTTTCTACAAGGAATTTCTTTCTATAAATAGAGTATCAAACGAAAGTCGTGTGGGTCTATACAAACATTGTTGACGTTTTATAGCTTTTTAAGAAGTGGATAACAAAGTTTCGTGAAGGAAAAATATGTTGTAAAGTGCAAAGTTAGGGTATGCAAGCGATTTAGATCTATGTATAACCCGGGAAGGAGAAGGGAGTACAAATATGTACACTTCTGACAGCTGATTTGGAAAAAATAAAAAACCCTCTAGAAAATATTTTTCAGAGGGTTTTTATCTTAGTATGCTTCTAAAAACTCAGTAACTTGCTCTTCAGTTTTTGCGTTAGCACTATGTAAGTGGCCTAGCTTCTCACCATTTTGATATACAAGTAAACTTGGAATACCCATTACTTGATACTCTTCAGCGATATTTGGGAACTCATCTTTATTAATAGAATACCATTCAAACTTATTGAACTCTTCCATTACATCTCCGATAAAGTTGTCCATACGTACGCAATCTGGACACCATGTAGTAAAGAACTTAACAACTACTGGCTCCTCGTTTGCGATGATGTCTTTAAATTCCTGTTCAGATTTGATTTCTTCCATGTTAGTTTCTCCTTTTTCACTATCAATATTTTTGGTTATTTAGTTGGTGTATTTGCTGTGAAAGGAAAACTTATAACGAGAACCTTTCTTTTCGGAAAATTCGTTAGCAAATTGATCCACCGCAGTTTCTTGAAGTCCTGGTACATATGAGTAGATATCCAGTGTGATTCTACTTTTTATGTCCTAGTCTTATATGCATCTTAAATCTAGAAATGAATATTAGGAACCTCACTTTTCTTTATAAGCTTTTTCGTGAGCTGTGTCAAACTTCTGAAATTGTAAGGCTACTATTTATTAGTAAGGTAAATTGTATTCATGATAGCCATTGCTATAAAGTTCTTTTCCCCATATATTTTTATGAGGTATTGTGAGAGAAGAGATTAAGTGGCGTTAGCGGAGTTCCAGCAACAATTACAGCTAAATAAAGTAATGCAGGTAAAAGAGCAAGGCTAACTAGAAGGGGAAATTGCGGCACTGTATAGAGTGAAAGAAAAACATGATATGGAGCGAGAAAGGAATCGTAAGAACATGTTAGGAAGTATTTAGCGGTAGAAGTCAGGGGGAATGTAGATGTGATAGAAAGACAGTATTACATTATTCTTTCAAAGGGGTAACTAGGATGGTGAAATGGGTAAAGAAACTATTTTTTTTAAAATGCCCACCCTGCATTGTTTGTGAGAAACAAGAAGGTGAGCTTCAATTAAACGAAATGAATGTAGTTTGTGAAAAATGTTCCTAAATTACGCATGAACAAGACATATAAAGAGATTCCTACACCCTTTATATCTTATTCCATAAATAACAAAGCTGGTGAGCTTCTGATTCAAGAGCTATTACATGATCATTATTAATAGAGTTATTCGTATACATTTTGTTCTTTTGGATATTAAGGACCGTATAATTCACATTGTTATGTTCATTCGAAAATGTTGATTCGTTTAATAATGTTAGTGTGGAGTTGATGTTATATTTATCAATTCGCTCTTTTTTTCCTTTGAAAAACAGTTTAATAAGATGCGGCTCATCATTAATGAGCAAACCGAGTTCAGGCGATGAGCGGACGATTAAATTATGTGATAACCAATGCGATTTACCTGGATCAAACCAAGAGACGTTTTTGTTTTTAATAAATTTTTTGTACTGCTTTATAACATCAATGTAGTTTTGCTTTTTCTTCTGGTCAACAGTCTGTACTAATGTTTCAAAACAGTCAAAAGCTAGTTTGTTTTTATGAAATTTAATAACAGTTTCTCGTAATTGTTTCCAGTAATCAAAAACCGGGTGATATTCAGGTTGAGATTTTAAATTCTTTACAAAATTTGTTTTAGCAGCACTACTTTTCAGTGTGAAGTCTAAAAATTGTGTAAGTCCCACTTTAATTTCCGCCATGTTACACCCCCTTTCCGAACATTACTAATTCGATAGTGAAAAGGGAAATCCTGCATTTTTAAGGAGGTGAACGAGATGCTAGATGATGAAGAGTTGACGGAACAAGAACGGCTCTTTTGTTTGTATTATGTGAAATACTTTAAAGGGAAACAAGCTGTACGGAAAGTTAGGTATGTAAAGAGAAGCACGCATAGTACGAGTAGTCGATTACTTAGAAGAGAACATATAGCATTTCAGGTCAGAGAGCTTAAAGCAAAAATGGTTGAAACTATATTTGGGGAAGTAATGAGTGGGTTAAATGAGTAAATCAAGATTGCTTTTACTAATACGAAAAAGGTCCTGTTGTTTCCAACAGGACCTTTCCTAAAATGGCAAAGAGTAACTCTTACCTTACTCTTCTCGTATATAATACATGAAAAAGATAGATGTGTATACAACAAGAAATTCCAATATAATTATTTGAATATAGTGTTTAAAAATAAAAGAGTGGAATTTCAAATAAGGAATTAAATTACAAACGCTGATTTATCAGGTGATACAAATGAATTTCTATCAAATTGTAGTTAATAAAGTGATATTGAGATAATAAGATATGTAATTTTGCATACCGGATTGTAAAAGCGAACAAGGGTATAAATAATCTAAATAATACGGAAGTTGAGGGAGAGTAATACTAAAATTTCATTTATTTTTTACTGTAATAAATTCATTTGAATAGAAGTGAAAAATAGAGATTTGCCTTAGTCATTTATGAAAGTCAAGAATATTTATAACCATAGGAGTAAATACACAGGTCCGATTTTTGTAATGATGGAGGGAATTGATGTGGACATAACTCAAAGCATGGCAAGAATAGTAGTTAATGGGAAAGATCTTCCGTTTCGTTTAGTTAGTACTTCTGTATGGAATCAAGGGCCTGTAAATGATTTAATTGTTTCAACAAACGAAAGAGTCGAGGATTTTTATCAATTTATGTGGTCGCAAGTACCAGTAATGCTTGCGATGTATTTTCTTCAAGGGGCAGACTTAATGAGGTTTGCTAGAATTACTGGGATTAATCAAAATGTAACGGGAGAATATATTTATCATTTCTCTTGGGGATAAAATGAATGTAAAGTAGCGTAACAGCTGCTTTTTTAATTTGTAAAGGAATTTAATGAGGTTAAGAAAATAAGATTAGAGCGTGATATAGATAATTTGTGACTGTTTTTAAACTCATAAATATAATTAGTTGCTTCTTTTAACACAAGGGAGCGATTGATAGACTAGCTTAAAAAATAAGATTGTAACTATCTTTTAAAATAATAAATGGTAATTTTTACTTTTTTGGATGAACTATTTTTATATAAAAATCATATAATATGTTGCGGGACAAGCAAACAGCTTATAAACTATTGAATACTCAATGAGATTACCTTTTGTATATCTTCGTATTTACTGATCCAGATGTTCTTTTTTATCGAACAAAACGCCCATTATGATAGGAGGTTAATAATGGGGATGACATTAGAGGAATTAGAAAAGTGTTATATTAAAGCCTTAATTGAGGGAGCAGAGTACGTAGCTGTTCAGATTGAAATAGATGGATTTCATAGTGAGGAAGTAATTATTAACGACAAATATAATATAGATTCTGAATTAAAGTATTATAAGAAAACATACAATGAAAATTTAGAACATAGATGGACCCCAGGGATTCGTATTATAGGTTTTGCATATGGCTATTCGTTCTCAGAAATTCTACATGAATTAGGGTTGCTAGTGAAGTAATGATAAAACAAATCGCAATTATTGTACGTGATGCCGTGATTTTAATGGCGTCTTTTTTTGTTGTGAAGGAAAGGTGAAAATAAAAAAGAGGGCTTAAGCCCTCTTTTTATAAATGCCTAACTTTTATGCACAGATTGGAATTCCTAATGCTATTAAAGTCAATGCTACTTGAAGAGAAAGTTCTAATCTAGCAATTTCGATTCCAGCAACTGATACCACTAAAAGAGGTTGTCCATTAACGAACAAAACACAACTTTCCATATTTACACCTCCCTCGTATATTAATATTTAAGCCCTATTACAGGCTTAGATTTTCTTCTTAATAAGAGCCCTATAAATAAAAATACTTGGACGTCCCAAGATATTTCTAGATAATGATTTTAGGATCATTTGGGACAATTCTTTCACCTCCTGTGGATTTACCACATTTGAAGAGTGTTTCTCAGTGAACGTGCGGGACTCCCTACTCGCAGGCTGAGCAGCCTGACCCTCGAACCTAGATGATAGTAGCTCTAGGGCGGCTTTCGATTCAGGACTAGCTCTCATACACGAGGTTGTTGGTCGGCGTACACACTAGAGATATCTCGAGACGTCCAAGAAATGATTCTAATATAGAAGGGAGGTCTCTTACATGAGATTATTTGTTGGTTTAGATGTAAGTTCGTTTGATATGAAAGTTTGCTTTTTAAATGGTGATGGAGAAAAACTGGATTCTTTTTCGGTCAGTAATGACCTACCGGGAGCTACTACACTCAAAGAAAAATTATTACAGTGTGTTGCAGGTAAAGAGGTCGACATCCTTAAGATTGGTCTAGAATCCACCTCTGTTTACAGCTTTCATCCTTCTATGTTTCTTCACCATGATATAGATTTACAGCGTTTTGGAGCAAAAGTATTTCTCCTAAACCCAAAGCAAGTCGCAAATTTTAAGAAAAGTTATTCTGACATGAATAAAACCGATGAGATTGATGCCTTTGTCATTGCTGATTACTTACGATTTGGCCGTAATCAAATGTCTATCGTAAAAGAAAGCCAGTACGTGGCACTGCAGCAATTAACTCGATCACGATACCAACTTGTCAAAATGTTAACGAAAGAAAAACAACACTTTCTTCAACACCTAAGTTTTAAATGTAATACATTTTCACAAGAGGTGGATACTTCCGTATTCGGTAGCGCCATGACAGAACTATTTCTTGAAAAATTCAGCTTAGAGGAACTCGCTAATATGCCTTTAGAAGAACTCGCTGAGTTCCTACAGAAAAAAAGTCGAAACCGTTTTGGTGATCCAAAATGCGTAGCAGCATCCATTCACAAAGCTGTGAAAGTTTCTTATCGCTTGGATAAGGTTGTAGAAGATTCAATAGATGTCATCTTAGGTACATCCATCGCAGTCATTCGTACGTTTCAACAGCAAATCAAGGAATTAGAAAAGTCTATTAAAAAAATCATGGCTGGTTTGACCCAAACACTTGAATCTATTCCTGGAGTAGGCCCTGTTTTCGCTGCCGGTATCATTGCTGAAATTGGCCAAATCGAAAGATTTGACGATGAAACAAAAATAGCCAAATACGCTGGATTATACTGGCGAAAGCACCAATCCGGTCGTTTTACAGCCGAAGATACTTCATTATCCCGTACAGGTAATCATTACTTGCGTTATTACTTAGTTGAAGCCGCCAATTCAGTAAGAAAGCATGTATCAGATTATCAAGAGTATTACGTGAAAAAATATAATGAAGTACCAAAACATCAACACAAACGTGCACTCGTTCTAACCGCAAGAAAATTTGTGCGATTGGTGGATGCGCTACTACGTAGCCACCAACTTTTTACGCCTGGAAGGTGTGTGAAAGAATGACATAAAATTTTGTCATCGCTACCTTTCATTATTTTCCAGTAAATTACATTCGTTACTGGTTTAGTTTTGTGATGCCTTTTTTAAACAAATTGACCTTTGACAACTTTAAACTTTGTTATTTCTAAGTTGACATACTACCGCAGGTCTTCTAGTAATCTACTACAATATATGAATCAAATTTAAAAAACGTTATAGTTAAATTAATGGATTTTATAAAATTGATAAATTAATCTATCATATAAAATGAATTTTTATTGGTCTAACAACTGCTTCTTTATCACTTTATATAAAGGGTATGAATATATTAGTAGTATATAAAAGCATAGGAGTGATAGATATGTTTTTTGCAAAGCTACGTGGTAGAAATGAAGTTCCACCAGTAGAAACAGACGCTCGAGGGGAGGCTTTCTTTAAATTAAGCCAGGACGAGCTTAGCCTAAAATTTAAGTTGGATTTATTTGATATAGAGGATGTAGTAGTTGCCCATCTGCATATTGGAGCAAAAGGAACTAATGGTCCTGTTGTAGCTTTTTTATTTGGACCTATAACAAATCCGGTTTCAATAGAGTGTGCAACGCTTACGGGAATAATTACTCAAGAAGATTTGGTTGGGCCGTTAGCGGGTCAAACATTAGCTACTCTTGTAAATGAAATCATATCTGGAAACATTTATATTAATGTTCATACAGTACAACATCCTAATGGTGAAATTCGTGGACAATTGAATTATTGCTAAGAAATTATAGTAGTGAAAAATAAAGCATCCGTTTAGGGTGCTTTTATTTTGTGGAGGATGTATAGATAGATAATTTACCTTTAATAATCTTAAAAATTCATTTGTATAGTTTTGAAGGTAATCGAATGGAATTAGAAATAGTGAATTTTTTACCTTTTTAGTTTGTAAAGTAATTATCGAAAACTTGTAAATGAAATGCCCCTCCGAAAATTAAATTAGTATTAGGAGATAAACTTTGTAACTGAAATATGAAAGTGTAAGAGAGAATAGAAATTTTTAAACCTAATCAAAGCTAATAGACTAACTTTCAGCACCCACTGAAATAAAGAATCATAACATAATTTGTAATAACTTATATGAAAGTGAGCTGAAAAAAATGTTTTATTCGTATTTTTATTCTCAAGCGGGTATGCGACCAGCATATGGTACATCAATAACGTTTAGCGGAGCACAAAGTACAGTTCAAGCTGTTCAACAAGCGTTACAAATGCAACAACAAATGCAAATGCAACAACAAGGTATCCAGCCGTATTATTCATCTATGGAGTATTTTTATCCAGTGCATCAAATCACACCGTATGGAAGTTCTTTTCTTACGATTCCATATGGAACTGTCTTCAATCTATAAGCTGAAAATTTTATGAATAGGAGCAGGTATCCCAAACCGATTATTAACCTAACCATTACCAATTGGATATATACGGGAAACCCAGCTCCCACCTACCTTTATCACAGATGCCGAATTTTGAGGTATCCGCAAATAGCGGAAATAATTGAGGGGGATGAGTGTATATGTAAGCGTCAAATAGTTCCATCTACAATTTGTAAATAGCTGATGAGATAATCTTTGTACATACTCTACAAGTTGTTTTTTGATAAGAAAATATCGTCGATCGAAGAAAGAATGAGAATTATCTTATCATGACAAATGATGGATAGTGGCACTATATGAAAAGATACATGAACATTTACTAACGCGAACCAGGACGAGAGGTAGCAACGAAATCCTATCTGTGGTTATATCGTACAGGAAGATTGTCCTATGACTATCAATTTACAAGAGCAGGAGAACATCCGAACCGTTTTTCCCCATTTTGAAGTATATTTATAGCCATAACATCTTATGTTTTGTTTATAATTGTAAATAGTTATTGAAACGTATAAATATTTTTTATGAATAAAAAGGAAAAATAATGCAACTTTTTAATTTGTTTATTCGTGTTATATATGAAAGGAGGAGGGGGATGGAGATTGAAGAAATATATAAAGTTTATATAAACGATGTGTACCGGTATTTATTTTCCCTTTCTCGTAGCCATCATGTAGCGGAGGACTTGATGCAGGAGACTTTTTATCGGGCGTTTCTTTATCTAGAAGACTATGAAAACCAAAAGGTGAAATCATGGCTTTTTAAAGTGGCATATCATACCTTTATTGATTTTGTTAGGAAAGAGAAAAAAGTAGCTTTTGTAGGAACGGAGGAATTAGAAACAATTCAAGCAGGTGAATCTACAGAAGAGTATGTAGTCGCAAAAAATAGTTATGAAAAATTAATTCAGATTATTCATACTTTACCGGTGGTAGAGGCGCAAGCTATTTTATTATGTGACGTACATCAATTAACGTACGAAGAGGGTGCTTCTGTATTAGATTTAAAGTTAAACACGTATAAAAGTCACATATTTCGCGGGAGAAAGAGATTAAAAGAATTGTTAAAGGAGGAAAAGAGTCAAAATGACAAATGATAAACCTCATTCTGAACAAGATGATTATAAAGAATTGTTACAAGAAGCTCTTCATCAAAGGCCGGATGCACTTTCTAATGGAAAACAGGAGCAAGTGATGAAAATAGGGAAAAAAAGAGCGCGTATTACGAATGTTTTAATTGTATTTACTTTTTTATTACTTATTCAACCTATATTATATATATCTACTCTCGCATACTATGTATTTGCACCTACAAACGCAATGGAGATACGGAATGTAGTAAATCAAACATTAAGTGTAACAGAACCAAATGTATTTTTGAAAGATAGGGACATGGAGCAAACATTGTTACCGCTTAGTTTACAATTGCATTTTGATTTGTATAAAAGGGTAGGGAAGAAAGATATTCGAATAGGAGAAGAGAAAACAGATTATATATTTAGTAGAGCAACGAAAGTTAGCCGTGAATATACAACAGATGAAAAAATTCCGGAAGTCCCATATATAGATAACGAGGTATTGTCTCATCCTAATAATTATAATTCATCCTATAATAGTAATGAAGAAGCGCAAGTATTAAAGGGTCTTCCGCAAGAATCTGTTGTAGAAGCATTTATATCTTTTAGAGAATTGTTGAGTGTACAAGAGGTAACGAATATGTTTCCCACTATTGATATCGTCTGGTATGCCGTTAATACAGGGTTAGAGGAGAAGCAAACGAATGACGAGGGTATGTATGTTGCTCCGATTGGCTTTCCAGCAGATATGATTTCAAGACCAAGTGGTGCTTTTGTGAGTGATTCACCTCATGAGGAACAATTTATTGATGTGTTAAAGTCATTACAAAAGCATGAAAATTTAGCAGTGAAGCTATCTAGAGCGAAAGTATTAGAGTTGTCAAAGCGTATTTCTTTCCTTGAAAAAAATGGGGTAAAAACATATGGGGCAGTTGTAACAGGACCTAAAGCAGAAGTTGAAAAATTAATGAGCCACGAAAAAGTTAGAAAATTGAAAGTAGGTGAAGTGAGGTTATGGAATTGGCATTCTTAAAAAAAAGAAAGAATCATATTTATAAACAGGAAACGTGGATGGGGACTATTTCATTAATTATTGCCTTTCTGGCGTTATTATATTTGAACATTATATTGCTTATACAAGAAACATTTATAGGTAAAGGTTTTCTGCAAATAGTTGGTATTGGATTGGTATGCTCAGTCATAGGAATGATCACAAAAAGAAAAAGTCGGAAATATGCATTGTGGGCATGTAGTTTATATCTTTTTATGCTATTGTTTTCTATATTTGGATTTATGTTAGGTTGGATGATAAGCTTTGGACCATAAAAATGTGTGAAAGGACGAATGTAAGTTCGTTCTTTTTTATGCATAAAAAGTAAAATAGAAAGGAAAGGGATTTATCAAATTTGAATAGAGATTACTATACTACTAGGTTGTTGTGTTATTGAAATGTCTTCCGCTTACGTGTATATAAATAGGCGACAAGTATAGGGGGAAAACAATAGTTCGTCCAAACATTGTGAATCTCCTTTACATAATATGGAGTAATAAGCATGAAAGGGGAACGAGTATGTCTTGCTATTACTACTGTAAGTATTGTAAAGAATATAAAAAGAAACAGCATAACTGTTGTAAGAACAATAGTAAGTGTAATGACAACAAGGATAGTCTTGTTAGGGCATCAGCATTTAGAGCTAGAAATACGGTGAATCAACCTGTTCCTGCTAATACTTTTGTAAAAGTATTGTTCCAAAATGAACAATTTGATTTAGCGAATGAGTATAATCCAGAAACATCTATTTTTATACCGAAGACTAAAGGAGTATATTCTTTTATTGGAACGATTGGTTTCTTTCCTAACGATCCAAGTTTAAATTATAGAGCACGGGTAGAAATTCGTGTGAATGGCAATGCAGCAATAGCTATAGATAATGACTTTTTTGGTCCAATAGGTTTTGGAAATGTAGTAAGTGTTTCGACGATTATTCAATTGCATGAAGGAGATCAAGTTGAGGTTTATGCACAAAGTAGCATAGACGGAGTTTTAAGTACTTCGGAAGACGGCTCACATTTTGAAGCAGCAAGATTCCCTTCTCCAATTAAATAACGAAGAGAATAAAATACTTTTCAGTAGGTCTAGTTAATCCCCTGTACCGAATGGTGGGGGATTATTATTGTTTATTTAAAATATACAAGTGAATCGATTAAATATAGTTTGTTTCATGAAAATTTCACATGCTAAAGATGTAATGATGAAAGGTAAATTTTAAAAATTATTTTTTACAGTTTTGATGTTGAAAGGGCTATCTTATTTTAAGTATTAGATCTTCTGCAGGTAATAAAAAGAGTAAGTAACTAGGTTGTAAAAGTTCTTTGGCGTTACATTTGCTAGTTGCCTAATGGTATAAAAAGACATCTTAATTTATGTCCGTATAATTAAAGGCTTTTTCATTACTATATAGAAATTACATATTTAACATCGGTTTGTGCAGGTATTACTATTGTATGGAAAGGAATAACATGAAGGCAAGTACACTATATAAAAATAAAATAAATCCTAAGATGAGTAGTATGGGATGCAACTTGAACATATTTGACCTCCTTGAGTATATAAAGAATTTTAATACATCTTTGGTGAATTTAGAAGGAAAATATATTAGATAAATGGTGCTTGAATGGATACACGAATTTAATAGAGTAGTGAATGTCTAATAAATAAAGAAGTATTATGGGGGACACCTTGACTAGATTATTTATAAAGGGCAGGTCGATTTACCCGACGTGAAATATAAAAGTGATCAGATTTATATGTACAGAATAAGGGATAAATAAAAAAAGAGCATACATAAAAAGTACGCTCTAAAGAAAGATAGGTTTTATGAGTGGATAATCTCCATACGATAATATATGTTCGGTTGATGTAAATGTGTGAAAAATCAATAAATTATCAATGAAATATCATGAAATGAGTAATCTTAGTCTATTAATAAGGTTTTGTAGTTAACCAAATTGTAAGGATTTTGTATAGAATGGATTAACAACTCGATAATAATCGTACTTCAGTTTCATATTTCGTATAGTTTGGATATTGTGTAATAGTTTGACATTTAGGTGTGGAAAGTTGATTAATTATAGAAACATTTGTAATTACTTCGTTACAAGGACCGAAAAATGTAACTTTTAATTTTGAATTTGGTGGGACTTTGAAAACAATAGGTTTTTTCTCCATGAAATCAGCTCCTATGATGCAGTATTATTGTATACTGCGTTTTTTGTTTAGATTATAAAGGCATATTAGTATAATATGAATCTTTAGTTGATAATGATATAAAGTTCACTACTATGCAGAGCCTGAATGTATAAATTATTAAGGGAATATTAATGAATCAAAATTTTTACATGTGTGGGCAGAGCGAAAAATGCGGTACATATTGGATAAAATAATTGGATACTAGAAGAGCATGTAACTATAGGTAGTTACATGTGTTATGAATACGTAAAGAGTCCCTTTACTGATACATAGTTTATTCAAATGAAATGAATTACATCTAGAAAACACATTGTATACACAACAACACTGTATAGTTATTCTTATATAATAATAAAAGTGAGGTATTTTGAATTGAAAAAGAAAAAGCTATTTTTAGGAACAATTATTTCATGCGTAGTACTGGCATTATCCGCATGTGGCTCCTCAGACAACGTAGTAACATCAAAAGTAGGAAATGTTACAGAGAAAGAGTTAAGTAAAGAATTAAGACAAAAATATGGGGAAAGTACTTTATACCAAATGGTGTTAAGTAAGGCGTTGCTCGATAAATATAAAGTTTCAGATGAGGAAGCAAAAAAGAAAGTAGAAGAAGCAAAAGATAAAATGGGTGAGAACTTTAAAGCGACTTTAGAACAACTTGGATTGAAAAATGAAGATGAATTAAAAGAAAAAATGAAGCCAGAAATTGCATTTGAGAAAGCGATTAAAGCGACTGTTACAGAAAAAGATGTAAAAGATAACTATAAACCAGAAATGAAGGTAAGTCACATTTTAGTAAAAGATGAAAAGACTGCTAAAGAAGTGAAAGAGAAAGTAAATAACGGAGAAGATTTTGCGGCTTTAGCGAAGCAATACTCAGAGGATACTGGTTCAAAAGAACAGGGCGGGGAAATCACTGGTTTTGCTCCAGGGCAAACGGTAAAAGAATTTGAGGAAGCTGCATATAAATTAGATGCAGGACAAGTAAGTGAACCAGTAAAAACAACTTACGGTTACCATATTATTAAAGTGACAGATAAAAAAGAATTAAAGCCATTTGATGAAGTAAAAGATTCAATTCGTAAAGATATAGAACAGCAAAGACTACAAGACACGACAGGTAAATGGAAACAACAAGTAGTCAATGAATTATTGAAAGATGCTGATATTAAGGTGAATGATAAAGAGTTTAAAAATACATTTGAATTTCTAGAAAAGAAATAATGACTGTAATTAGAAAAGGGAACCTTTAAAGGTTCCCTTTTCTAGTTAGTGTGTGAGTTATAAATAGATAGTAAGACAATACAATATTACATATAAATATTAAGAATTACAATGGGAATTTATGTAATTATTTTGAAGTAGGTTAATCATCACTTCATAGAATGTTGATATTATAATGTTTTGTTTCATCTCATTAAATATAAAATGAATTAATTAATTTTAGCCCATTATTTGTAGGCAGTAAGATTTGCGTAGGCTAATTATTAGTCAGGAATGAACAAAGATTGAGTGGATTAAAGTTTCACTTTATAGAAGTGGATAAACATAATTTGCAGAATGAAACATACAATAAGATTGAAATATATTGACGTTAAATGAAGTGAAAAGCAGAGCATTCTATTAAGATGGATGTTCTTTTTCGTATGAAATTTTAAGGTGAAGAATGAATTATTGGATAGATAAATAAATGATGTAGGGGGAGAAAATGTGAAAGTAATTTTTCAAAGAGAAGACGGAGGGAAAATTTTTGAATCGTATGATGAAGATATAAATAACCTATTAGCTATTTTAAAAGAAACGAAAGGGATTAAGATCGGGATGGTTGAATATGAGGTATTAAAATACGAATTAGAGTATTTTCGAAACCCGAAAAAAGCAGTAACAGAGAGGGAGTTACATATAATAGTACAACCAAAATATATTTAGTAATTAGAGTGAATTATAAATAAATAGTTTGACGCAGTATGTACGAACAGAGAGTGTTTAAATTGCTCTCTTTTCATAGAAATTTATAAGGAACGAGTTTTGATTCTTTATAAATCTCATAGATTTTTTGAATTTAGGCAGGGATTTTATATTTGGGTAGATAAATGTTCATATAAGTTATTTTTATGTGAATATTGGAGGAGTAAAAATGAGTTTAGCAAGTTATATAGGATGCAATGTAGAAATTCCGTTAACGGATCCAGATTCTAATGATGTAATTGTTTTTGGACCATGTTTTTCAGATGAAAGTATGCTTGAAATTGTACAAGAGTTTCAATTTCAAACAAGTTACACGTATGAAATTTCAACAATGTGAGGTATTGAACTTGATGAGTGGCAAACAGAAAGGGAGAAGAAGGAAGCTAAAAAAAAGCTAATAGCTTTATGCACGATTATGGAAGGTTATTTAAATGATGGGGACTATTTTGAATTATTCAGTTGTTGGGTTGGTAATGAAGATAAGGAACGATTGGGAGAATTAAAATTAAAAATAAATCATTTTCATATAGATGAGATTCGTATTCCAGAAAGAACACTTGTCAGGATAGAAAAATAAATATAGAAATATAGGTGATTAGAAAAAACGACTTCTCTTTAAGTGAAGTCGTTTTTTAGTTGATACGTGAACTTCCTATTAAATGGGAAAAAGGCTCATTTGATGAAGAAAAAATAAATTCCTTCTCAAAAGAACGTAGGTTCGTGTATAATTAGAACGAATGTTCTTGTATGTGTAGATAGTATACGATTTAGAAATAAAGTGAAAATGTAATTAGTGGGTGTTCATCATCCACTAATTACATTTTCACCAATCGGCTGTTTACGAGGAGTTGATTTTCGACTTACTTTCCTTGTATGTTGTGAATTTTGAGGTGGGAGATTTCCTATCTGTTCATGCGGTGGAAATATGAGCCGAGCAATTATTAAAGAATAATCGAAGCGCAATATGTTTGAAATAGAATGGATAAATAATCGAGGAGATAGAGAAATGAATGATGTAAAGATACAAAGAGCAAAAAGAGAATGGGTTCCATTTACAGTAATGTCGGAACAGTTATTAAGTATGCGAAAGGTTATTGGGGAGAAATTTAAAGTACAAAAACCATTTTTAACAAAAGAAGCAAAAGAGGGAATTTCTGATAAATTATTAATGTCATTATTGTCTGAGAAAGAAATATTGGTGACATATTTTGAAGATGGATACATACTTACAAGCTACATGACAGTTGTACATATAAATCCGCTAAAGCGCATTGTAATGTGTACTGACGCGTTTTATAAAACTTACGTATTTAATACCACGGATATTATTGAAATAGCGTAAAGTAAGCTATGTTAGATGTGAAACAGAAAAAATGAAACGGAAAAGCAGCTAGCTTCATACTAGCTGCTAAGCCCCAGGGAAAGGGAGAAAAAGATAGGGTACTCCAAAAATCAACAATAGCTGTATAACAGCCTGATTATAGTATGGACAAATTAAAAATTCTTAAACAGAACGATGAAAAAATAGGGTTAAGCTGTACCGACTTGGTTTTGATCCGCAAGGTCAGAATCAAACGTATTAGTCGCACTCACACCATTAAAAGTATTAACAACAAAACCAACGTTGGAAGCACCAGATCCATTATAAGCCTTCGTGTTTTCTTTTGGAGAAACGTTATAGAAATCACCTAAATTAAATGAACCGTTACTATTTTGTACAACTAAATTCCCTACAACTGAGGGCATAGTTCTCACCCACTTTACAATCATTTGTTAACACTACTATATGGTCTTATAGTCCAAAGGGTTCATCTAACGAAAATTGCGGAATAATAAAACGTTTGAAGTGTAGCTTAATCCCATAATAAAAGTGTGTTAAACTGAATGTAAGGTTACGTAATTAAAAATGAAAATTGTATAATTATCATATATGAAAACAAAGGAGGCAAAATGTAATGAATAATGTTATAAAAAAAGTAGATTTAACAGATGCAAAGTCAAGTAATCTTGTTGCACTTATTTATAGCAATGAAGTTATATTGGTGGAAGAAGCATTTTGTCCAAAGGAAATAAAATTAAAGTTTAATGAAATTGCAATTTTATCGGCTATTAAAACAGCGCATATAATGAAAGTATCCATTAGAAAAGAGCTTGACGCGTTTTTTCATGACACGGGTGTTTTATTGGTGAAGCATAGTGCTGAGTATGGAAACAGTCAATCTATCACTATGCATTTTGAACAATTTAAAAAGTTACAACATGAGATTGAGTATTTAAGTAAAAGTATGTAATAAGGCAAGATGAAGATTCTTTCATAGAGGTGAACAGTTCTATGTTGAAAAAATGGTTTGAAAATTTTTTAGACGAATCTCACTGTAAACATAAATATAGTTTTATTAAGATGTAGGATATGGTAGAACAGTTATTAGTGGGTAATAAAAATATCGGAAATGTAAAAGTTACTGGTTTTTATAGTGTATGGAGAGAGAAAAATACAAAACAAGGAGTTTTCAAGAGATGATGTATTTGTTGGCAATTCTTCTTCCACCTGTAGCCGTATTATTTTGCGGAAAACCATTTCAAGCAGTAATTAATTTCATATTAACATTAATATTTTGGGTTCCAGGTGTTATTCATGCGATATTAGTTGTACATGATAAAAAAGCAGATCGGCGTTTAAAAAAACAAATTCAAGCATATGATGAAATAAATAAAAAGAACAGAAGATAGCTGAGTTGTGAAATGATTTAAAAAAGAAAGGGGGGACTACCTCCTTTCTTTTTTCATTCTAGTTAAGTTTAAATTTTAGTGTAGCGGTAAGAATTTTTAATATAAGTATTGTGATAATTCGTTTTAGAGTGTGCGTTTAATAAACCGGTGTAAATGTTTTCAGGAACGTTAAAGAAATCATACAGTCCATGCTTTAATTGAATGCGTAAAATCATAGAAAAAGGATTATAGCCAACAGCAACTATAGTTTTGGAAATCACGGGAGATAACTCCATCATTACGCAACTCCTCACTTTTCATTTTTAATAATATCTTATAGATGTTGAGGTTGTGGTGTTGAAATCTTTATAATTAAAGAGGTATTATACTTATATGCAATATATTAAATGTTCGTTATACGTAATTATAAGGAAGTTCACACGAAGTACATATCGTTGTGCTATTTTTATTTCACCTTTGATTTATAAATAAGAAAATATTGACCATTTGAAAAAAAGGTATATTATTTATACGAGGTATTAAAAATTCACTTTTTACATTCTATGCTTAAAGGGGCAGCATTATTAGAAAAATAGAAGTGAAAATACTTTGTGTAACAAGCATTCTAAAATTTATAATCTGTGAATTAGGAAAATATTGAATGCTCCAGGTCAATATACTTTCTTAATTAAATTTATTTTAGAAAGTGACCTCAATATTTTTAAGTAAATCAACGGGAGAATTGAAAGGCAGGAGAAAGTAACATGTCAGAAAATTATCGTTCTCGAGAGGAGCGACGACAAGTTAAAAAGAAAAAACAGCCAGCTTCTAAAACACAAAAACCAAAAGGTAAAACATCATTTTTTCGCAAGTTTTTAATTACTTGTTTATTACTTGGTATTGTTGGTTTAGTGGGGGGAGTTGCTACCTTCTTCGTAATGATTAAGGATGCACCAAAACTTGAGAAAGCAAAACTTGTTAATCCGTTATCCTCAAAAATTTATGATAAAAATGGCGATTTGGTATATGAATACGGGAAAGAAAAGCGGACGAATGTTACGTATAATCAAATTCCTAAATTAGTAGAAAATGCATTTTTAGCAACAGAGGATGCACGTTTTTACGAGCATAGCGGAGTAGACTTTAAAGGTACTGCCCGTGCTGTTTTGGTGAGTCTTAAAGGAGATTACGGTTCACAAGGTGGAAGTACAATAACGCAACAGGTTATTAAAAATTACTTCTTATCGATGGAAAAAACATCAAAACGTAAAGTTCAGGAAATATATTTAGCGTATAAACTAGAACAACAATATTCAAAACATGAAATTTTAGAAATGTATTTAAATAAAATTAACTTAGGAAACCGTTCGTATGGTATCGCAACAGCAGCACAAAACTACTATGGTAAAGAATTGAAAGATTTAACATTACCAGAAGTTGCGATGCTTGCAGGTTTACCAAAAGCACCGAATAACTATGATCCGACGAAAACAGAAAATATTGAAAGAGCAACAGAAAGAAGAAATGTTGTACTAAAATTAATGAATCGACATGGTTATATTACGAAGGCAGAAATGGAAGAAGCTTCGAAAGTTAAAGTAACAGATGGACTTAGGACTGCAACTGTACAAGCAATGCCATATCCTGCATTTATGGATGCGGTTGTGAAAGAAGTTGAAAAAGAATTGCCAGATGCTAATATTGGTTCTGACGGTTTAGAAATTTATACAACATTAGACACGAAAGCACAGGATTTTGCTGATAAGATTTTAAATGAAAATATTATTAATTATCCAAATGATAAGTTCCAAGGTGCTTTCACATTTATGGATACGAAAACCGGAGAGGTTCGTGCTATAGGTAGTGGGCGCGGTGAAAATAAAGCCGTATTTAAAGGGCATAATATGGCCATTGAATTAGATCGTGCAGCTGGTTCGACGATGAAGCCAATCTTTGATTACGGTCCTGCAATTGAATACTTAAAATGGGCTACGTATCATCAAATTGATGATTCTCCATTTAAATATTCAACTGGACAAGAACTTCGAAATGCAGACAGAAGTCATTTAGGTCCAATTACTATGCGTGAGGCGTTAAAAATGTCACGTAACGTTCCAGCAGTTAAAACTGCAAAAGAAGTAGGACTTAATAAATCAAAGGAATTCTCTGAGAAATTAGGTATTACATTTAAAAAAGCGCCAACAGAATCTACAGCTATTGGTACAAACGAAGTATCACCAACTGAAATAGCGGGTGCTTATGCGACATTTGGTAATGGTGGTAAGTATGCAAAACCGCATTTTGTTAAGAAAGTAGTTTATCCAGACGGAAAGTCACAAAGTTTTGGACAAAAACCAAAACAAGTTATAGCTGACTCTACAGCATATATGATTACTGATATGCTTCGTTCAGTAGTGACATCAGGTACTGGTACAGCAGCAAATATAAGTTCTTTAGATGTAGCTGGAAAAACAGGTACAACAAACTATGATTCAAAACAATTAGCGAAATTTAACATTCCGGAAAGTGCAACTCGTGATAGTTGGTTTGCAGGTTATACACCGCAGTATACGATGGCAGTATGGACTGGATATATGAAAGATGGTAAAGACGAGTATATTAGTAGTAAAAATACGAAAATTGCACAGTTGATCTTTAAAGCAATGATGAGTCAGTTTGCTACTGACAAATCAAGATTTAAAATGCCAAGTAGTGTAATTCAAGAAGGTAGTGAGCTGCGTATAAAAGGTGAAAAACGTGATTCTTCTCCAAATACGAGCGTACCGGATACAACAGAAAAACCAAAACAAGATCAGCAGCAAAAAACTGAAGAAGAGAAAAAGCAAGAAGAATTAAAGAAACAGGAAGAACTGAAAAAACAAGAAGAAGAAAAGAAACAAGAGGAACTTAAGAAGCAAGAAGAACAAAAGAAACTAGAAGAGCAAAAGAAACAAGAAGAAGAAAAGAAACAAAATGAACAAAATAATGGAGGGGGCCAAGGAGATACGACACCTCCAGCAAATAACGGAGGAGGCCAAGGGAATACGACACCTCCAGCAAATAACGGTGGAGGCCAAGGGAATACGACACCTCCAGCAAATAATGGAGGAGGCCAAGGAGATACGACACCTCCAGCAAATAACGGTGGAGGTCAAGGGAATACGACACCTCCAGCAAATAATGGAGGAGGCCAAGGAAATACAACTCCACCAGCGACCACACAACCAGAAACTGGCGGTAATGCAGGAGAGGCCCCTGCTAATAATGGACAATAAGAAAATTTTATAAAAAATATTAAAAAGCACTTAAGATTTGTAAAAATTATAATCTTAAGTGCTTTTTTCTTTTAAATGCAGTAGCTATGAGACAATGTATTTTAAATATTAAAAGTACCATAGAAGTTTTGAAAATAAATTGAAGGAAAATGATAAAAAATTTGAGATTGAGGTAACGGAGGATAAGCGTGGCTTTGAAAGGGGGTACTACTTGGATGTGCACCATGATGCCAAAATGAGGGGGTAATTTGACCGGGAATTTGATAGTGTTGCCAAGTTGCGGGAAGTTCAATACCGACATCAGAACTAGCTGTATGAACGGCGGGAACGTGTATCCCAGGAGCCGAAGGAACTACGGCAGTTACTCTTGATGATACCCACATAAAAATATTCACTCCTAAGTTGCGATAATAAAGTAGTATATTCTTTTCACACATATAAAGGTACAGTTAGATAGGACTTTAGGCTAAAACATACGTATAAAGTTGTAAGACCAATTTAAATTGAAGGTAGACTATTTATTATAAAAAGATACGTCTATTTACGGAGGGAAAAGGAACAAGGAAACAGTAAAATAGAGGTGTTAATTGTAAGATTTTACGTTTTTATGGAGGAATATTTATGGAACGATTATGGACGAAATCATTTATTCAAATGACTTTCGCAATGTTATTCTTATTTACAGCATTTTATTTACTTGTTCCAACGCTCCCACTTTTTATTAAAGAGATAGGTGGCAATGAATCACAAGTCGGACTTATGATGGGAATGTTTACAATAGCGGCAGTTGTAATACGACCGATTATTGGAGGGATGTTGGATCAATATGGTAGAAGATCCTTTATTATTTTGGGACTCATCTTTTTTGGGTTAACGATGTACTCTTATCATTTAGCGACGACTATTGTCCTTTTAGCTGTTTTACGTGTTATTCACGGAGTAACATGGGCTGTTTCTACAACAGCTGTTGGAACAGCGATAACTGATATTATTCCAGATTCACGCCGTGGTGAAGGTATGGGTTGGTATGGAATGGCTATGACGATTGCAATGGCAATCGGCCCAATGATTGGATTATCGGTTGTACAAAATTATTCATTTCACGGCCTTTTCTTATTAGCAACTCTTTTATCCTTTATGGCAGTCTTACTATCGTTAATGACGAAAATGCCATTCACACCACAAAAAGAAAAAGGGAAAATACAACTGTTTGAAAAATCGGTTCTATCCATTACGATAGTTGTATTCTTTTTATCATTTGCATATGGAGGCATTACGACGTTTTTACCGCTATTTGCATCGTCAATTGATGTGAATCCTGGGACATTCTTTCTTGTATATGCAATTGCTTTAACGATTGTAAGGCCAATTTCAGGAAAACTATTAGATAAGTATGGAGAAGTATTTATCATACTTCCGGCACTATGCATTACTATTATTGCAATAGTTGTATTAACGATTTCAAATGATTTAATAGGTGTAGTTATCGCAGCTACATTATATGGTGTTGGATTCGGTTCAGCACAGCCAGCATTGCAAGCGGCAATGCTTACAATTGTCGATCCGAGTAAAAGAGGAGTTGCGAACGCTTCATTTTTTACAGCGTTTGATTTAGGAATCGGGTTAGGTGCTATTTTACTTGGAGTTGTTTCACAAATGTTTGGTTATCGTATTTTATTTTCAGGGAGTGCAATTTCAGCATTAATAGCCTTAATTATTTTCGTCTTCTTTGTAAAACAACGATTAGGAAAAAAAGAGTTTGCATAAACTGGGGGGGAATAAAGATGAGAATTTCAATTGATCGTAAAGCTCTACAATGGTTCCAGGAAGAATTACGTATAAAGCACGGTGAATCTGTACGTTTTACTGTAAGGTACGGAGGGAATAGTTCAATTCAGCCTGGATATTCTTTAGGGATTGTTGCAGAGAAACCAGATGGGGAAATCGTGTCAGTTGAGAAGGAAGGTATTATATTTTTTGTAGATGTTGATGATCTTTGGTATTTTCAAAACTATGATTTATTTGTAAGTTATCATGAGGAAATGGAAGAAATTCAATTTAATTATGTAAAATAATAACTTTATTAAAAATGAATAAGTTTTATATAAAAATTATATTTAAGACATAGTGAAATAAATATCATATAGTAACGAGCTGTATTTATGTACAGCTCGTTTTTTCTATTTCGTAAATAAAATTAGAATAATTGTATATTTGGCGGTGTTATATGGAAAATCTTTATATCTTGTTTTTAAAAATATGCAAAGAAGTCTATTCTTTCTTTATAAAATATAAGAATTATTTTCAAAAAATTGTATTGTTACAGTAAGAAAAGTATAGGAAACTTATCATTATAAAATAAATTGAAATCTTCTAAAAACTCTGATACATTGAAATAGAAATGTAGTTTCACAATATTGTAAAGGCTTACAGTTATGTGCACGAAGATCTATTAGGATTGGAGGAAATAATGATGAAAGCTGAAGAAAAATTTTCCCCGGGATTAGATGGTGTAGTGGCAGCGGAGACGAAGATTTCGTTTCTTGACACAGTGAAAGGTGAAATTGTAATTCAAGGGTATGATTTAATCGAACTCTCAAAAACAAAAGAGTACTTAGACATTGTGCACCTTTTATTGGAAGAACATCTACCGAATGAAGATGAAAAAGCAACACTTGAAAAGAAATTAAAAGAAGAATACGCGGTACCAGAAGGTGTATTCAACGTACTGAAGGCATTACCGAAAGAAACACACCCTATGGATGGATTGCGTACAGGTGTGTCCGCATTAGCTGGTTACGATAATGATATTGAAAACCGCTCGTTAGAAGTAAACAAAAGTCGCGGATACAAATTATTGAGTAAAGTACCAAACATTGTAGCGAATAGCTATCATATTTTAAATAATGAAGAGCCAATCGAACCACTTAAGGAATTATCATATAGCGCGAATTTCTTCTATATGTTAACAGGTAAAAAACCAACTGAACTTGAGGAGAAGATTTTTGATCGTTCCCTTGTTTTATATAGTGAACATGAAATGCCAAACTCTACATTTACAGCGCGCGTTATTGCATCTACGCAATCCGACTTATATGGTGCTTTAACAGGTGCGGTTGCATCTTTAAAAGGTAGCTTACATGGCGGTGCAAACGAAGCGGTTATGTACATGCTTTTAGAAGCTGGTAATGTTGAAAAGTTTGAAGAGTTATTACAGAAGAAACTATATAACAAAGAAAAAATTATGGGCTTTGGACACCGTGTATATATGAAGAAGATGGACCCAAGAGCACTGATGATGAAGGAAGCTTTAAAACAGTTATGTGATGTGAAAGGTGACTATACACTATATGAAATGTGTGAAGCTGGAGAAAAGATTATGGAGAAGGAAAAAGGAATTTATCCGAACCTTGATTATTACGCAGCTCCAGTATATTGGATGCTTGGTATTCCAATTCAACTGTACACACCAATCTTCTTTAGCTCTAGAACAGTAGGACTATGTGCGCACGTTATTGAGCAACATGCGAACAATCGTTTGTTCCGTCCACGTGTAAATTATATTGGCGAGCGACATGTGCTTAGTAAATAAGAACAACTGGGGAGTTGTTAGCACCGCCCGCCAGATGGGTGTTTGACCGACACCCATCATTAATAATAACGAATTTTCGACAGAAAGGGAAGGATAGCATGATTAAAACAAATGAAATTAAACAAAAAGATGCATTATTAGAAGAGATTACGGATTATGTATTAAATAAAGAGGTAACAAGTGCAGAAGCATTCAGTACTGCTCGTTACGTATTACTTGATACACTTGGATGCGGAATTTTAGCATTACAATATCCAGAATGTACGAAATTATTAGGACCAGTTGTACCAGGAACAATCGTGCCAAATGGTACACGTGTACCAGGTACGTCATATGTACTTGATCCAGTGAAAGGTGCATTTAATATCGGATGTATGATCCGTTGGTTAGACTATAACGATACTTGGCTTGCAGCAGAGTGGGGACATCCATCTGATAACTTAGGCGGAATTTTAGCTGTGGCAGATTATATTAGCCGTGTTCGTATTTCAGAAGGAAAAGAACCGTTAAAAGTACGTGAAGTATTAGAAATGATGATTAAAGCACATGAAATTCAAGGTGTACTTGCTTTAGAAAACAGCTTAAACAGAGTTGGTCTTGACCACGTATTATATGTAAAAGTAGCAACAACTGCTGTAGTTGCGAAAATGCTTGGTGGAACACGTGAAGAAATCTTTAATGCATTATCACATGCGTGGATTGATAATTCTAGTCTTCGTACATATCGTCATGCTCCAAATACTGGATCACGTAAATCATGGGCAGCAGGTGACGCGACGAGCCGCGGTGTTCATCTTGCAATGACTGCTCTAAAAGGTGAAATGGGTTACCCTACAGCATTATCTGCACCAGGATGGGGATTCCAAGATGTATTATTCAATAAACAAGAATTAAAATTAGCAAGACCATTAGATTCTTATGTAATGGAAAATGTATTATTTAAAGTTTCATATCCAGCAGAATTCCATGCACAAACAGCTGCAGAATGTGCTGTGAAATTACATCCAGAAATTAAAGGGAAATTAGATGAGATTGACCGTATTACAATTACAACGCACGAATCAGCAATTCGTATTATTGATAAAGAAGGTCCATTAAATAACCCAGCGGATCGTGATCATTGCTTACAATACATTACGGCAATTGGTTTATTAAAAGGGGATATCGTTGCGGATGATTATGAGGATGCAGTAGCAAATGATCCACGTGTAGATGAATTACGTAATAAGATGGTTGTTGTTGAAAATAAACAGTACAGTTTAGATTACCTTGACCCGAACAAGCGCTCAATCGCCAACGCTGTTCAAGTTCATTTCAAAGATGGAACTGTAACAGAAAATGTGGAATGTGAATATCCACTTGGTCACCGTTTCCGTAGAGACGAAGCGATTCCAAAAGTTGTTCAAAAATTCACTGCAAATATGGCAGGTCATTATTCTAGTAAGCAACAAGAACAAATTCATGAAGCTTGTTTAAATGAAGAGAAACTAGAAAATATGAATGTAAATGAATTTGTAGATCTATTCTTAATTTAATAATAGGGGGAATTTAGAATGGCTTGGGTTGTGAATAAACAGTCAACACAAGAAGAGCTTGCGAATCGCTTCCGAGCTTTAGTAGAAGCAAATGAAATTTTGCAAATTCCAGGTGCTCATGACGCAATGGCAGCTCTTGTTGCGAAAAATACAGGTTTTTCAGCTCTTTATTTATCAGGAGCTGCTTATACTGCAAGTAAAGGGCTACCTGATTTAGGAATCGTGACGTCTACTGAAGTAGCAGAGAGAGCAAGGGATCTAGTAAGAGCTACAGACTTACCAGTTCTTGTTGATATTGATACTGGATTCGGTGGCGTCCTAAATGTAGCGAGAACAGCAGTAGAAATGGTGGAAGCGAAAGTAGCAGCTGTCCAAATTGAAGATCAGCAATTACCAAAGAAATGTGGCCATTTAAATGGTAAGAAACTCGTTACGACAGAAGAATTAGTTCAAAAGATTAAAGCGATTAAAGAAGTTGCACCGAGCTTATATATTGTAGCGCGCACAGATGCTCGTGGTGTAGAAGGATTAGATGAAGCAATTGAAAGAGCGAATGCATATGTAAAAGCAGGTGCAGACGCAATTTTCCCAGAAGCGCTACAATCAGAAGAGGAATTCCGTCTATTTAATAGTAAAGTAAATGCACCTTTACTTGCCAATATGACTGAGTTCGGGAAAACGCCGTATTATAGTGCAGAGGAATTTGCGAATATGGGCTTCCAAATGGTTATTTATCCTGTAACTTCACTTCGCGTAGCAGCGAAAGCGTATGAGAATGTGTTTACTTTAATTAAGGAAACTGGTTCTCAAAAAGATGCACTTTCTAATATGCAAACGAGAAGTGAGTTATATGAAACAATTTCATATCATGACTTTGAAGAACTAGATACTGGAATTGCAAAAACAGTATTATCAGAGGATCAATAGATAAAACAACTAAGGCGATGAGAATACATCTTTAGCAAGACAAACTGCTTGATGTGAAAATTCATCGCCTTCTGTTTTCAAAAATAAGATATTCCACTCATCGTAGACGAGCATATGTAGTAGCAAGTAAGGCCGAAATGATAGGGGGATTCAGATGGAGAAAACGAAGTTACCGTGGGATGAATTTTTTTCACTTAATAAAGATGTGAATCATGCTTTCTTTACGCCAGAAGATTTTTCAGGAGACGAAGATTTAATCGCAAAAACGACTGAACAATTCGTTAAACAAGAAATTGTTCCACAAATGGAGAATATTGAACAACATAACTATAAAGTTTCTCGTCAATTGTTTGAGAAAGCTGGAGAACTTGGATTATTAAGTATCGAGGTTCCAGAAGAATATGGCGGATTTGAATTAGGAAAGGCAGTTTCAGGGCTTGTAGCAGAAAAAATGGGATACGCTGGTGCATTTAGCGTTTCATTTAATATACACGCAGGTGTAGGTACATTGCCTTACATATATTACGGAACGAAAGAACAAAAAGAAAAATATTTGCCGAAAATTGCATCAGGAGAATGGATTGGGGCTTATGCTTTAACTGAACCAAATGCTGGTTCTGATGCTTTAAGTGCAAAAACGAGTGCAGTATTAAATGAAGATGGTACTGCTTGGAAGTTAAATGGTGAGAAGCAATGGATTACAAATGCTCATATGGCAGATGTATACGTTGTTTTTGCGAAGACAAATAAAGGAATGACAGCGTTTATTGTCGAAAGAACATGTGAAGGGGTATCTATTGGGCTAGAAGAAAAGAAAATGGGGATTAAAGGTTCTTCAACGGCTACCCTTATTTTAGAAGATGTTGTCATACCTGCTGAAAATGTTTTAGGGGAAGTTGGGAAAGGGCATCACGTAGCTCTTAATATTCTTAACTTTGCTAGATTAAAACTTGCCTTTGGAAATATTGGAACAGCAAAGCAAGCAATTGGATTGTCCGTTCAATACGGAAAAGAACGTAAACAGTTTCAAACGGAATTAGTAGACTTTACGATGATTCAAGAGAAAATTGCAAATATGATCATTGCTACATATGGAGCAGAAAGTGCAGCGTATCGTACAGCAGGTGTAATTGATGAAGCAATTCATGAGAGCGATGAAGATCTTATGAAGAAAATGTCTCAATTTGCAATTGAATGTGCACTGAATAAAGTAAATGCTTCTGAAACACTTGGTCATATCGTAGATGAAGCTGTACAAATTCATGGTGGTTACGGTTATATGCAAGAGTATGAAGTAGAACGATTATACCGTGATGCTAGAATTAGTCGTATTTTTGAAGGGACGAACGAAATTAATAGATTAACAGTTGCCAAAATGTTAATGAAGCAAATGGAACAAATTGAAGATACTGAAATAGAGATTGATGTAGAAAATGTCGAAAGAAACCATCGTTACATTTTATTAGCGAAAAAATTGTTGAAACAATCTTTGAAAACGCTCTCTAAAACTCCAGGTTTAAAAATTGATCAAGAGCAAGAATATTCACGTGTATTATCAAATATGTTAACGGACGTGTACGTCATGGAATCAGCATTTTTACGTACGAGTAAAGCAATTAGTAAAAATGGTGCAGAAAAAGAGCGTACGAAACAAATGATAACTGACGTTATTTGTGAAGAAGGCTATCGCAAAGTAGAAGAATCAGCGATTTCTATACTTTCCGCGGCTATTACAGAAGAACAAGATAGACACGTGATTTTAACTGAAATTCGTCAATTATTAGTGCCTTTATACACGAACGTATTTACAAAAAAGAGAGAAATTGCGAAAGCTAGTATAAATCGCGGAAAGTATATTGTGTAAATAGGAGGAAAGCGATATGAAAAAGATTGGTTTTATCGGTTTAGGTAACATGGGTCTTCCGATGTCTAAAAATTTAGTTAAATCAAGTTACACAGTATATGGTGTGGATTTAAATAAAAATGCTGAAGCTTCTTTTGAAAAAGAAGGCGGAATTATCGGCTTATCAATTTCAAAACTAGCAGAAACATGCGATGTAATTTTTACAAGTTTACCTTCACCTCGCGCTGTTGAAGCGGTATATTTTGGCGAAGAAGGATTATTTGAAAATAGTCACTCGAATGTAGTTTTAATTGATACAAGTACTGTATCTCCACAGTTAAACAAACAGTTAGAGGAAGCTGCAAAGGAAAAGAAAGTAGACTTTTTAGCAGCACCTGTTAGTGGTGGGGTAATTGGAGCTGAAAACCGTACATTAACATTTATGGTTGGTGGATCAAAAAAGGTATATGAAAAGACGGAATCTATCATGGGTGTATTAGGTGCGAACATTTTCCATGTTAGTGAGCAAATTGATAGTGGGACAACAGTTAAATTAATTAATAACCTATTAATTGGTTTTTATACAGCTGGTGTGAGTGAAGCTTTAACATTAGCGAAAAAGAACAATATGGATTTAGATAAAATGTTTGATATTTTAAATGTAAGCTATGGTCAAAGTAGAATTTATGAGCGCAATTATAAAAGTTTTATTGCATCAGAAAACTACGAGCCAGGTTTTACTGTAAATTTATTAAAGAAAGATTTAGGGTTTGCAGTAGATTTAGCGAAAGAAAGTGAGCTTCACTTACCAGTAAGCGAAATGCTATTAAACGTATATGAAGAAGCAAGTGAAGCTGGGTATGGTGAAAACGATATGGCTGCTTTATATAAGAAAGTTAGTGAACAATTAATTTCTAATCAAAAATAATAGACTTATAAACATCATAAAAAAGGAGAGAATATAATGATTACAACTGAAATTAAACGAGTAAAAAATCATATTAATGGTGAGTGGGTAGAATCTACTGGTACAGAAGTAGAAGCAGTTCCAAATCCGGCGACTGGAAAAATTATCGCTTACGTTCCGCTATCTCCGAAAGAAGATGTTGAAAAAGCTGTTGAAGCGGCAAAAGCAGCATACGAAACATGGTCTAAAGTACCAGTTCCGAATCGTTCAAGACAATTGTATAAATATTTACAGCTTTTACAAGAAAACAAAGAAGAACTTGCAAAAATCATTACGCTAGAAAATGGTAAAACATTAACGGATGCAACTGGTGAAGTACAACGTGGTATTGAAGCAGTAGAACTTGCAACATCTACTCCAAATTTAATGATGGGACAAGCACTTCCGAATATTGCAAGCGGCATTGATGGATCAATTTGGCGCTACCCAATTGGAGTTGTTGCTGGAATTACGCCGTTTAACTTCCCGATGATGATTCCATTATGGATGTTCCCGCTTGCAATTGCTTGTGGTAATACATTCGTATTAAAAACATCTGAAAGAACGCCACTTTTAGCAGAGCGACTTGTAGAGTTATTCTATGAAGCTGGTTTTCCAAAAGGCGTATTAAATTTAGTGCAAGGCGGAAAAGATGTTGTAAATAGCATTTTAGAAAATAAAGATATTCAAGCTGTTTCGTTCGTTGGATCTGAGCCGGTAGCTCGTTACGTATATGAAACAGGTACGAAACATGGGAAACGTGTACAAGCGTTAGCTGGTGCGAAAAACCATGCGATTGTTATGCCAGATTGCAATCTTGAGAAAACGGTACAAGGTGTAATTGGATCTGCATTTGCAAGTAGTGGAGAGCGCTGCATGGCATGTTCAGTAGTAGCAGTAGTTGATGAAATTGCAGATGAGTTCATCGACGTACTAGTAGCAGAGACGAAGAAGTTAAAAGTAGGTGACGGTTTCCACGAAGATAATTATGTTGGACCATTAATTCGTGAGTCTCATAAAGAACGCGTATTGGGCTATATTAACAGCGGTGTAGCAGATGGAGCTACTTTATTAGTAGATGGCCGTAAAATTAAGGAAGAAGTTGGAGAAGGTTACTTTGTAGGTGCGACAATCTTTGACGGTGTAAATCAAGAAATGAAAATTTGGCAAGATGAGATTTTTGCTCCAGTATTAAGCATTGTACGTGTTAAAGATTTAGAAGAAGGTATTAATCTAACAAATCAATCTAAATTTGCAAATGGTGCGGTTATTTATACATCAAGCGGTAAACATGCACAAACGTTCCGTGATAACATCGATGCGGGCATGATCGGTGTAAACGTAAACGTTCCAGCACCAATGGCATTCTTCGCATTCGCAGGAAATAAAGCTTCATTCTTTGGTGATTTAGGTACAAATGGTACAGATGGCGTTCAATTCTATACACGTAAAAAAGTTGTAACTGAGCGCTGGTTTTAATATAAAGTAGACAGCCAAATCAGTTGTTAAAAGAAAACCACCACTATGAATAGTGGTGGTTTTCTTCTTGTTAATTGCTTTTTTCAAAAGCGAGTTTAATACCAAAACCAATTAAGACAATTCCCGTTAACCCTTGAATATAACGTTGTGTCTTCGGTTTTTTCATAAAAGCACTAATTTTATCAATTAAAAATATATAAAAAGCGAACCAAATAACTGTTAAAACTAAGTAAGTAAGGCCCATTATAAGAAGTTGGATAAACGTATTATGATTTGGATTTAAAAATTGCGGTAAAAATGTTAAAAAGAAGACTGCGATTTTAGGGTTTAATAAATTTGTAAGAAACCCTTGGCGAAAGCAAGAAGTATTCTCGTTTGCGTTATTCAAAGATATATCGTTCGTATTGACGCCTTCTTTATTTCTTACTGCTAAAAGGGCTTTAATACCAATATAAATTAAATATAGAGCTCCAACGTACTTGAAAATAGAAAATAAAAGAGCTGACTTTACAATAAGTGCGGAAAGTCCGATTACTGCTGCTAAAGTATGAATTAATAGTGCAACACATGTACCGAACACTGTTTTCACCCCGCCTACCTTACCAGCAACTAATGTGTTTTTCGTAGCCATTGCAGTATCAGGACCAGGTAAAATAATAAGACAAATAGACATAATGATGAAAAGAAAATAATTTTCAATCATAGTCGCTCCTCCTTCTTTTATTTTTAGAATATTTAATTAAAAATAGTGTAGCACATAATTCGATTTAATAAAATTAAATTTTATTAAAATTTATTAAATAGGAAAAAGGCTATATAGGCGTGTAATTATACGACTATATAGCCTCAATTTAATCCCGTATGAAAGGGCGATTGCTTCTACTAATAATAAGAGGGAGATAAACCCTACTTATTAAATTCTCACTTTACGCATTAAGTAAGTTAAAGAACCGGTTTACATCTTCTTCTGAAACATCACTTAACTGCTTATATTTATAATTTGGATTTTGGTCTTTATCAACGACAACAGATCGTACTCCTTCAAAGAAATCTTCATGTCTCATGAAGTTTTTAGCAAGTACAAGGTCAGTAGCGAAACATTCTTCAACGGACTTATTTTGTCCATCAATAAACTGTTTTAATGTTACTTTTAGTGAAATAGGAGATTTTGATAATAACGTTTCTTTCGCTTTTAAAGAAAAGGAACTTTGATCTTTCTCTAATGAATGAATAATTTCTTCAATTGTATCGAATGCAAAATGTGAATTAATTTCTTCTAATGAAGGAGCAAGCTCGCTTTCTAATGTTGGAGCAGTTGCAAATGTACGAATGACTTCTTTTAAATGAGTATGTACATCATCTTCTTTAGACCAATTTACACTTTCCAGTTCAGTAAGGAAATTTGGTAATGAATCAGATGCAATAAAATAATCAGCAGCGTTTATAAATAATACGTCAGAAGCTTTTAAAATAGATGCTGTTAAAGCGACATAGCGGCCGGCATACCCTGGAGCTTTATTTAAGAAATAAGCAGCACCGACGTCTGGGAAGAAGCCAATATTCATCTCTGGCATTGCCCATTTCGTACGCTCAGTTACAATTCTGTATTTCGCACCATTTGTAAGACCGACACCACCACCCATTACAATTCCATCTAAACAAGCGATAATCGGTTTTTTATATTGATAAATATATGTATCAATTTCATACTCTTCTTCAAAGAAACGTTCCGCATGCTGCAATGCAGCTTCATTTGAACGTGCTTCATAAAGAGTTTTAATGTCGCCACCTGCACAAAAACCTTTTGTGCCAGCTCCTTTTAATACGATAAGCGCAATTCGCTCATCATGTTCCCACTCTTTCAGTTTTGCCCCAATTGGTTGCAACATGTCATAAGATAAAGAATTAAGTGCTTTTGGGCGGTTTAAAGTAATTGATGCAACGCCGTTTTCGCTAACAGAAAATAAAACGTGTTCAGTCATAATTCATCCTCCCTTACATATCTTCTTATTCTTAATTCTTTATACGTACTGAAATGTCCTTTATAAATTTTGTCTAAAGTTGGCGGTATATGTTAATTTATCCACTGCATATTTTGACGAGTTATATTTGCAGGATTTTGGAGGTTGAAAATGAATATTACAACATTACTGTAATTGTAATTATTTGAAGTTACCATGATAAACACGCTATTATATATGTGTAAATTGTACATAATCACTTCGAAAAGAGTATTTGAAGTGATTATAATGAAAGAAAAATTGCTTTTCATTAGAAATAGAGAAAGGAGAAATCGGAATGCCAGTACCTTTACTATTGTCGGTGATTATTTTGTCTTCTTTAATGATAGGGATAACGCAATATTTTCATCATACAGATACGACAGAGGAAGTGAAGGATAAAGTACGACTTGTATTTCCGATTTTTATCATATCTATTTCTTTTTGCATTTTATTAAATAAAGATGGGTACATTGTTGCAGTATTTTCATTTTTTGTAGCGATTGTTTTCATTACAGTTTTATATTATGTAATGAAAGAATTTATCCAAAAATAAAGATGTCATATGAGACATTTTTATTTTTGGAAAGAATAAAATTTCACATACCGTATTATATGTGAAATTAAAAAAACATATCGCAATAGAAAAGTATGTACTTTACCGTGTATTTACTTGTCAATCTTGCATAGCCAATATACTATTAATAGTGTAGAGATTAGAAAAAGGGGTTGTATCTATCATGAAATTTGAGATGCACACAAAAATTATTTCAAATGAAAAAGAAGTAAGATTACATATAGAAGAAAACATATTTCAATTAAAATTGGATGGTTATCACTTATTTACAGTTCAAGAAATATTACCTTTATATAAATCAAATGAAGAAAGAATCGGTAGTGCAATGATACAAAAGTTAGAATGGGAGAACGGAAAAACTACAATAAACTATCAACTTGTATCACTAAATTCAGTAAATTAAAAGGAGCAGGAAACCATGAAGTTATTTCATACAGCCGATTGGCATTTAGGAAAGCTTGTTCATGGCGTGTATATGACTGAAGATCAAAAGATTGTATTAGATCAGTTTGTACAAGCTGTTGAAGAAGAAAAACCAGATGCCGTAATTATTGCAGGGGATTTATATGACCGAGCAATTCCACCTACGGAAGCAGTAGACTTATTAAATGATGTGCTGCAAAAAATAGTGATTGATTTACAAACACCAGTTATTGCAGTCGCAGGAAACCATGATAGTCCAGATCGTATTCATTTTGGAAGTAGTTTAATGAAGAAACAAGGATTATTTATTGTGGGGCAATTTCAATTTCCATATGAGCCAATTATATTAAATGATGAATATGGGGAGGTTCACTTCCATCTCATTCCTTATGCGGATCCAAGCATAGTGAGACATGTATTGAAAAACGAAGACGTACGTTCTCATGATGATGCGATGCGTATTTTTATGAATGAGCTTTCTGAAACGATGGATAAAGAAGCTAGACATGTATTTGTTGGTCATGCATTTGTAACTTCTGCGGGCGAAGCGGAAGAGAATACAAGTGATGCTGAACGACCGCTTTCAATTGGTGGTGCTGAATACGTGAATAGTCATTATTTTGATAAGTTTCATTACACAGCGCTTGGACATTTACATCAAGCGCATTTTGTACGTAATGAGACAATTCGATATTCAGGTTCTCCACTTGCATATTCTATTTCTGAAGAAAAACATAAAAAAGGATATTATATTGTGGAATTGGACGAGCAAGGTGAAGTAACAATTGAAAAAAGGTTACTTACACCACGCCGTAAAATGCGAACAGTAGAAGCGAAAATAGATGAATTGTTACAACATCCAGTAAGTGAAGATTACGTGTTTGTAAAATTATTAGATGAAAATCCTGTCTTGCAGCCAATGGAAAAAATACGCTCTGTTTATCCAAATGCAATGCATGTTGAAAGAGCCATTCAAAGACGAGAGTTCACTGAGTCAAATGAAGTAACTGTTTCAAGACATAAAATGGATGATTTATCATTATTAAAGGCTTTTTATAAAGAAATGAAAGGCTTAGATTTATCAGAAGAGAAAGAACGTCTATTTGTAGAAGTATTACAAACAGTGCAAGAACGGGAAGGTGAACGAGGATGAGACCGATTCAGCTTATTATGACGGCATTTGGCCCATATAAACAGAAAGAAGTAATTGATTTTGACGATTTGGGAGAGCATCGTATTTTCGCCATTTCTGGAAACACGGGCGCCGGAAAGACAACGATTTTTGATGCGATTTGTTATGTTTTATATGGTGAGGCAAGCGGAGAAGAACGAAGTGATACGAGCATGCTCCGCAGTCAATTTGCTGATGATAATGTGTATACAAGCGTAGAATTAACCTTTCAGTTAAAAGGGAAACGTTATGAAATAAAACGACAACTGGGACATAAAAAACAAGGGAACAAGACGATTACGGGACATGCAGTAGAATTATATGAAGTAATTGATGAAGAGAAGATTCCGGCTGTTGATCGTTTCCATGTAACGGATGTAAATAAAAAAGTAGAAGATTTAATTGGTTTAAGTAAACATCAATTTAGCCAAATTGTTATGTTACCGCAAGGGGAATTCCGAAAACTATTAACATCTGAGACAGAAAACAAAGAAGAGATTTTGCGTCGTATTTTTAAAACAGATCGTTATAAGTTAATGCGTGAGTTACTTGACCAAAAACGAAAACAATGGAAAGACGTCTTACAAGAAAAACAGAAAGAGCGAGAGTTATATTTCCGTAATGTTTTTAAATTACCAATTCGTGATGGAGCATTATTAGAGACATTAGTGGAACAAGACCATGTAAATACGCATCAAGTAGTAGAGGCATTAGAACAAGAGACAGCTGCGTATAAGGCAGAGGTGGAGCAATTACAAGTAGAACAAGATATTCAAACGAAGCAATTAAAGGATGCTGAAACACGTTTTCATGCAGCGAAGTCTGTAAATGAGAAATTTATAGATTTACAACAAAAGAATGAGAAATATAATACTTTACAAGAAAAACGTTCAGTAATTGAAATGAAAGAAATATCTTTTAAGCGTGCGGAACAAGCGAAGCGCTTATTACCATTTGAACAGTGGTACGAAGAAGCAATGCAAAATGAGCAGAAAGCTGAAAGTTTGTTAAAACAAATTATCGCTAAAAAAGAAAATATAATGAATAATTTTGAACTTGCTCAGGAGAAATATGAAGCAGTAAAGAATAAAGAACCTGAGAGAGAAAATGCAAAAAAACTTGTTCAAAGATTAGAAGAGTTACAACCGATTATTGCATCATTAGCTGAGAAACAGTTGAATTTACAAAATGCAGAAATTCAACTAGGAAAATTAAAAGAAAGTATGCAAAACTTAGATCGACAATTAGAAGAGCATACAAATCAAAAACAGCTAATGTCTGGTGAATTACAGCAATTAGAGCGAGCGCTTGAACGATATGTAGATAAAGTAGAAGAACTAACGAATATGCGAGAAGATGCAAAAGTTTTAAAGCAAGCATATGACGTATGGCAAGAAAAACAAAAATTCGAGCAAGAAAAAGAAACTGCATTTATTAAGATGCAAGAGAAAGTTCGTGCATATGAGAATGTGGAACGTCGCTGGTTAAGTGAACAAGCTGGTATATTAGCTCTTCATCTACATGATGGTGAATCTTGTCCAGTATGTGGCAGCACGAACCATCCGAAAAAAGCTTCAGAGCAAAGTGATGCCATCAATGAAAAAGAGTTAAATGATTTAAGAGACAAGAAGAACATTGCTGAAAAATTACATGTGCAAGTAGAGGAGAAATGGAATTTCTATCATCTTCAATATGAACAAGTAATAGAAGAGGTTAAGAAGCGAGGTTATCGCTCAGAAGAATTAGCTGAAACATATAGTGCGCTTGTTCAAAAAGGAAAACAATTAGCAACTGAAGTGAATACGTTAAAAGCAAGTGAAGAAACGCGTAAGCAAACAGCTGTGAAAATAAAAAGCATAGAAGAAAAAGTAGATGCACTTCAGAAACAAAAACATGAGGTAGAAACAGAACAGCACCGTATAGAAATGGATTGTATGCAGCTTCGTACGTCATATGAACATGATAAGAAAAACATTCCTGAAAACTTACAAACAGTCCAAGCTTGGAAAGTCCAGTTTGACCAAGCTATGCATGAGCTCAAATTAATGGAGGACGAATGGAAGAAAGTGCAGGAGGCGTATCAACATTGGCAAAATGAAAATATACGTATTCAAGCAGAACAGGAAGGTGCTTCTAATCAATTTGAAAGTGCAAAATCGAAGAAAGAAGAGACTTTCACGCGCTTTATGAAAGAGCTTGAACAGAGTGGATTTACAGATCAAATTACGTATAAAGAAGCGAAATTAAGTGATGCCGAGATGGATATGTTACAAAAAGAAATTCAAAGCTATTATTCATCTCTTGAAGTACTTGCAAAACAAATTGAAGAGTTACAGGGTGAATTAAAAGATAAAGAGTATATGGATATTACAGCGTTAGGTGAACATATAAAAGATCTAGAAATTAACCTTGATATCATTAAAGAAAAACGTCAACGTGCGCAAAATGCGGTAACATATATTTCTGATTTACATGAAAATATTAGACGTATTGATGAGCAAATTCATGAGGAAGAAAAAGCTTTCCAAGAACTTGTTGACTTATATGAAGTAATGAAAGGTGATAACGAAAGCCGTATATCATTTGAACGTTACATCTTAATTGAGTATTTAGAACAAATTGTTCAAATTGCAAACGAACGATTACGTAAATTATCAAATGGACAATTTTATTTAAAACGAAGTGAACGAGTTGAAAAGAGAAATCGTCAAAGTGGATTAGGTCTAGATGTATACGACGCGTACACAGGCCAAACACGCGATGTAAAAACTCTATCTGGCGGCGAGAAATTTAATGCATCGCTTTGCTTAGCGCTCGGAATGGCAGACGTCATTCAAGCATATGAAGGTGGTATATCCATCGAAACGATGTTTATCGACGAAGGATTCGGTTCATTAGATGAGGAGTCATTAACAAAAGCTGTAGACGCATTAATTGACTTACAAAAATCAGGCCGATTTATCGGTGTCATTTCACACGTTCAAGAGCTGAAAAACGCAATGCCAGCTGTATTAGAAGTAACGAAGCAGAAGGATGGGTGTAGTCAGACACGGTTTGTGGTGAAGTAAGTTCAATTGTAATTCATATTATTTGCGATTCTTTAGTATAGAACTTTTGATAAAATAAAGGGGCTGTCTCATAAGTCTCTTTCGAAGTAAGATCACATGAAATCGAAAAGGCAGAAATGTTATAAAATCAACATTTCTGCCTTTCACTTTTTATACGATTTTGGCTAAAAAGCATCTTTTGGGACAGCCTCTTTATTTGTTATTCAAAATTAGATAATTCACCTATGAGTTATCTGTAGAAGACGGCGTATTTTCCAAACGATTATAAGCTTTAAAAGCCGAAATTGCCGAGATAACACCACCTACTAAAAATAAAGCCGATCCACCGACCAAAATGATACGACTGACATATGTTTCGCGCGCTTCTTCAACTTCTTCTTGTAACATTGTAGGCATTTGAATTCCCCCTAAATAACATTTATTTTGTAGATAGTATATACAAACGCCTAAAATATGTTAAAATCACTGGATAGTGTTAGGAGGAAATATGTAGTTAGATGTGAATTATTTGAAAAATCTTCATTACAAATTTATGCGAACTTCACATAGAGCACATATTAACATTGTATTATGTATATGTACCAAATAAATAAAGTGAATGTAAGTTCTGTTTTCAAAAATTTAAAATCCTTTTATTTCTATATGAAAGTTTTAATCGAGGGTTTTAAAAATTTTGGAAATAGATCTTATAAAAATGGAATTCATATAAAAGGGGAATGTCTTATGACAACATATACGAGTGAAATGAAAAAAACTTTAGTTTCAGAAGAAGATGTAGATATTTTAAAAATTATGGCGCATCCAATCCGACTGCAAATTGTAAATGAATTAAGTACAAGAAAAACTTGTAATGTAACACAATTAACAGAGTTACTGAACATCCCGCAATCTACTGTTTCACAACATTTATCAAAAATGAAGGGTAAAGTGTTACGAGCAGAGAGAAGAGGTTTAGAAATTTATTATCATATTAACAATTTAAAAGCGAGTAAGATTGTTAATGTTTTAGGGTATATAAACTAGTGAAATATTTTTATATAAAATAGCCCCTGCTGTTTAGCAGGAGCTATTTTGTGTTGTTTTATGTATTTGCATTTAAAACTTTATAGTTTTTATGATTTACAATTGTTCGATCAAATTCAAAAGTACCACCGCTTACATTTGTAATTTCAACTAAGACCGATTCAGTATAAAGTTTTAATACAGATCCTGTAATCTTTAAATTGTTTCGTTGAAAAAGTATAGTATCCCCTACGTTTGCTTTCATAGTACCTCCTCATTAAAGACAGAAATATTTTTTATTATATATATTAAACCACGTATAAGTATATTAGTGAATATTTAGTTTTATTTATCAAAAAAATATTTGTAGTCTAATAGAAGAGTATAAAGTACTCCTATGCTAAAAGTTATATTTTATTATAAGCAAAGTAAATTGTTTTCAGCATCAGTGAAACAATATTTCTATGTAATATATACTGCAGCTAAACAAATTATTTAAAAGACAAATACTATGTAGCCCAAAACGTAAAGTAAATAAGTAAGGGTTTTTTAGGAGTACAAAAAAATATATGTTTAGGAATAAGATCCCTTTTGGTGAAATTCCAATTAAAAACATAGAAAAACTTCAATATAAAAAGGTAATCAATTACAAATGGAGAAGTAATATATACGAAAGGAGAGATTTATATGAATAAAGGGAAAAAACAAGTTAGTCAACTTAGTTTTCTGGTGAATTTTTTGAACGACAAGGGGAGTTGTGTAAAGATTTAATAGTATCCCCTTGTGAAAAAATGGTTGGGGGAATATATAAATGATAACAGAAATGAATATTAAAGTAGTTTGTGAAGAAGCATTTTCAAAAAGAGAAATAAAAATTTTAGAGACATTTCTTTCAACTTTAGCGGGGCATTCTAACGCTCTCGTTACAAAAGAGGGGATGTTTTTAAATCCTTTAAGTAAAGAGAAGAGTGTGATGTATTATCACAACTTTGTATTTGTAAAATCACTTACAGAAGAAATGTGTGCAGAATTAAAAGAAGTTTTAACAAGACGTATTAAAAATGCTTTCATTATGATGGAATTTGTAGAGCCAATTATTACATTTGAAGAAACAATTATAAATGTATAAAGAAAGTCAGGCTTATGAATTAATTTAATAAAACCGTCTCTTTAATGTTTATTAAAGAGACGGTTTTATTGTTTTACTATTGAAAAAAGGATTCAAAAACATATGTAAATTTAACTTATACAAAACAATATGAACAACTATTACGTATTTAAAAAACATTTTTTTGTATTTCATCCTTCGTTTTCTGTAACTGATTCCATGTTTTTGACGCCTTGTCTTGTAAGTGCTTACATAACTGAAAACATCTTATACAATGAGGGTGTTAAATCAAAAGAGATGACCAAAATGAACATAAAAAAACAAGACTTAGCGAAAAGCATTGAAATAGAAAGAGGAGGCGGAAAGGTATGAAAAAATCAAAGGTTAATCCATGGCTTGTTGTCCTTGGTACAGTAATAGTTCAAATGGGACTTGGAACGATATATACATGGAGTTTATTCAATCAGCCTTTAGTTAGTAAATACGGTTGGAGTCTTAACGCGGTTGCGATAACTTTCTCAATTACTAGTCTTTCCTTAGCATTTTCAACTTTATTTGCAAGTAAATTGCAAGAAAAATGGGGACTTCGTAAACTTATTATGATAGCTGGACTAGCATTAGGACTAGGATTAGTACTTAGTTCACAAGCTTCTTCGTTAATATTGCTTTATATACTAGCAGGAGTTGTTGTAGGTTACGCAGATGGTACAGCTTATATTACTTCACTATCTAATTTAATTAAGTGGTTCCCTGAACGTAAAGGTTTAATCTCTGGTATATCTGTAGCTGCATATGGTACAGGTAGCTTAATTTTCAAATATATAAATGCAAAGTTAATCGATTCCGTTGGTGTATCGCAAGCGTTTATATATTGGGGTTTAATTGTTACAGCTATGATTGTCCTTGGAGCTTGTTTAATCCATCAAGCTGCTGATCAAGGTGCAGTTCAGGAAACAAACACTCATGAATATACAATGAAAGAAATGTTAGGCACAAAACAAGTATACTTATTATTCATCATGTTATTTACATCATGTATGAGTGGCTTATACTTAATTGGTATGGTAAAAGACATTGGTGTTCAACTTGTAGGGCTTAGTGCAGCGACAGCAGCTAATGCGGTGGCTATGGTTGCAATATTTAACACATTAGGTCGTATTATTCTAGGACCGTTATCAGATAAAATTGGTCGTTTAAAAATCGTTACGGGTACTTTTGTGGTTATGGCGAGTTCGGTATTAGTTCTAAGTTTCGTAGATTTGAATTACGGTATCTACTTCGTATGTGTAGCAAGTGTAGCGTTTTGTTTTGGTGGAAATATTACTATTTTCCCAGCTATTGTTGGTGATTTCTTCGGTATGAAAAACCATAGTAAGAATTACGGAATTGTGTATCAAGGATTTGGATTTGGAGCGCTTGCAGGTTCCTTTATCGGTGCACTTCTAGGTGGATTCAAACCAACCTTTATGGTGATTGGCGTACTATGTGTCGTGTCATTCATTATCGCAATTTTAATTCGAGCACCTAAACAGAAAAAAGAACAAGAAGAAGCGTATCGCAGCGTAGCATAAGTATATAAATCTTCTATAACACTATAGTTACGAAAAAGCATCCTGTTAAATAGGGTGCTTTTTTGAGTTATTTTAACAAGGTTAAATTACTTTTTATTTTTTTTGATATAAAAGTGAGTGAAATATCCGTTTGGATTATATTGGAATATAATAAATCGATACATCGTATTCGAAATATGTATTAAATCTTAAATAATAAAGAAAATATGAATTGATGTTTGCAAGATATATTTTCAGACAAATATTGAGAAAATAAATGTTCGACTTTTTGTTAAGGCTTTGTAACTGAAGAGACCTTCAGTTTATCATCTTCAATTTTTACAAAGAGGAGTAAGAATTAAAGTATTAATGTAAGTGTTTATTAATACTTTTAGATGTAATTGTATTGAAAAGCACTAAAGTTTTTATCTGAAAAATAAAAATAGGTTGACAAGTTTATTGAGAAAGATTATCATTTCGGTGTAAGAACATTAAATGAAAAACATTATCAATGAATAATATTTTAATGAAAAGTACACTTGACCAATTAGTTTAGTAAGTGTATTATTTTTTACATCGATAATGATAATCATTATCATTATTTGTTTAATTAGATTGATTTTTAAATGAAAGGATAGAGGAAATGAACTTAGGGGAATTTGATGGGAAAACTGTTTTAGTAACAGGTGCAGCTCAAGGTATAGGTAGTGTTGTTGCTAAAATGTTTTTAGAAAGAGGAGCTACAGTTATTGCGGTTGATCAAAATGAAGAGGGATTAAACGAACTCTTAAATGAAATACATTTGAAAACGTTTTGCTTAGATGTGAGTGATAGTACCGCAGTTGAACAGATGGTAAATGATATTGAAAATGAAATAGCGCCAATAGATATATTAGTAAATGTTGCAGGGGTTTTACGTATGGGAGCGATTCACTCGTTAAGTGATGAAGATTGGAATAAAACGTTTTCTGTAAATTCTACAGGAGTTTTCTATATGTCCCGAGCAGTAAGTAAACATATGATGCAAAGAAAGTCAGGGGCAATTGTTACAGTTGGTTCAAATGCAGCAAATACGCCGAGAATGGAGATGGCTGCATATGCTGCATCAAAAGCTGCTACGACGATGTTTATGAAATGTTTAGGATTAGAACTTGCAGCGTATAACATTCGCTGTAACGTAGTTTCTCCAGGTTCTACTGAAACTGAAATGCAAAGGTTACTATGGGCTGATGAGAATGGAGAAAAAAATATAATTGCTGGTTCTCAAAGTACATATAGACTCGGTATACCGTTACAAAAAATTGCACAGCCTTCAGAAATTGCTGAAGCAGTATTGTTTTTAGCTTCAGATAAAGCTAGTCATATTACAATGCATAATTTATGTGTTGATGGCGGAGCTACATTAGGCGTTTAATAAAAAATTCAGGGGGTTACTATACAATGAAGGAATTTACGGCTGTAAAGGAACTGTCAGAAAAATTACTAGAAGATTATAAGACTGAATCTTCATTCTTTTTCGCTTCACCAACTCGAACGATATTAGCAGAAGGAGAGTTTACTACAGTAAAGCATCATGAAATTGAAAGTTTTCCAGAGCTTGTACAAGCAGTGTTACGTAATGCAAAACAAGCAGGAAATCCGAATCCTATCGTCGTCGGTGCCTTGCCATTTGATCGTAGAAAAGAAGTTCAACTTATCGTACCAGAATATAGCAGAATTTCTGAGCGTTTACAATTGAATACAACAAATCAGTTTGAAACAAATGAGAACGTAACATTCGAAATGACGTCAATGCCAGCGCCTGAAGTGTATATGAATGGTGTGAAGCAAGGAATTGCAAAAATAAAGGGCGGGGATTTAAAAAAAATCGTTCTATCCAGATCGTTAGATGTTAATTCTTCCGAAAAGATTGATAAGCAAAAACTTCTTCGAGAATTAGCAGCGCATAATAAGCATGGATATACATTTGCTGTGAATGTATCGAAAGATGAAAATGAGAGTAGTAAGACGTTAATTGGAGCGAGCCCTGAATTACTCGTCTCACGTAATGGTATGCAAGTTATTTCTAATCCGTTAGCTGGTTCAAGGCCACGTAGTGAGGATTCAGCTGAAGATAAGAGAAGAGCAGAGGAATTACTTTCTTCTCCAAAAGATTTACATGAACATGCGGTAGTAGTAGAAGCAGTTGCTGCAGCGCTTCGTCCGTACTGTCATACATTACATGTTCCGGAAAAGCCATCCGTTATTCATAGTGAAGCGATGTGGCATTTATCTACTGAAGTGAAAGGTGAACTAAAGGATCCGAATACTACTTCTTTGGAATTAGCAATTGCTCTTCATCCGACGCCAGCAGTTTGCGGCACACCGATGGAAGAAGCGAGAGAGGCGATTCAAAAAATTGAGCCATTTGACCGTGAATTCTTTACAGGAATGCTAGGGTGGAGTGATTTAAATGGAGACGGTGAATGGATTGTTACAATTCGTTGTGCTGAAGTACAAGAAAATACACTCCGTTTATATGCAGGAGCGGGCGTTGTTGCTGAGTCAAAACCAGAAGATGAATTAGCAGAAACATCAGCTAAGTTCCAAACAATGTTGAAAGCATTAGGATTAAATGATAGTTCACTTAATGAAAAGTAGGGGGCAGAAAGAATGCTAACAGGTTATACAAAATGGCCAAAAGAATTTGCTGATCGTTATCGAGAGGAAGGGTGTTGGCTTGGGGAAACATTTGGCGGGATGTTAAGAGAGCGAGCTGAAAAATATGGCGATCAAATTGCAGTTGTAAGTGGTAATACGCATATTACGTATAGTGAGTTTGATAAAAAAGTAGATCGATTAGCTTCAGGGCTACTGAATTTAGGAATAAAGCAAGAGGATCGAGTTGTAATCCAGCTACCTAACGTTATTGAGTTTTTCGAAGTATGTTTTGCACTATTTCGAATTGGGGCACTTCCTGTTTTTGCATTACCTTCACATCGAAGCAGTGAAATTAGTTATTTTTGTGAGTTTGGTGAGGCGAGTGCTTACGTTATTTCAGATAAAGCTCTCGGTTTTGATTATCGAAAACTAGCAAGAGAAGTGAAAGAGAAAGTGCCAACTTTACAACATGTAATTGTAGTGGGAGAAGAAGAAGAATTTGTGAACATAAGTGATTTATATATAGATCCCGTTCCATTACCAGAAGTTCAGCCAAGTGATGTTGCGTTTCTCCAATTATCAGGAGGGACAACAGGACTTTCTAAATTAATTCCTCGAACGCATGATGATTATATTTATAGTTTACGTGTTAGCGCTGAAATTTGTAATTTAAGTGCAAAGAGTGTCTATATGGCCGTTCTTCCAGTAGCACATAATTACCCGATGAGCTCTCCTGGAACATTTGGAACTTTCTATGCGGGTGGAAAAGTAGTGCTGGCAACTGGAGGTAGTCCAGATGAGGCATTTGCACTTATTGAAAAAGAAAAAGTTACGATTACTGCTCTCGTACCACCATTAGCAATGATATGGCTTGATGCTGCATCTTCACGTAATAACGATTTATCGAGTCTAGAAGTGATTCAAGTAGGTGGCGCGAAATTTAGTGCTGAAGTTGCAAAACGTATACGCCCTACATTTGGATGTACATTACAGCAAGTATTCGGTATGGCGGAAGGATTAGTGAACTATACAAGATTAGATGATCCGGAAGAAATTATTATTTATACACAAGGTAGACCAATGTCTGCACTCGATGAAGTACGAGTTGTTGATGAAAATGACAACGATGTAAAACCTGGCGAAGTAGGTAGTTTATTAACAAGAGGGCCATATACAATTCGTGGTTATTATAAAGCAGAAGAGCATAATGCACAATCGTTTACAAAGGATGGATTTTATCGCACAGGAGATCTTGTGAAAGTAAATGAACAAGGTTACATCATTGTAGAAGGAAGAGATAAAGATCAAATTAATCGTGGTGGTGAGAAAGTTGCCGCGGAAGAAGTTGAAAATCATCTATTAGCACATGTTGCAGTACATGATGTAGCGATTGTATCTATGCCTGACGATTATTTAGGAGAACGTACTTGTGCATTTGTTATAGCTCGCGGACAAGCTCCGGCAGTAAGTGAATTAAAAAAATTTTTAAGAGAGCGTGGTATAGCAGCTTATAAGATTCCAGATCGAATTGAATTTATTGAATCATTCCCGCAAACAGGCGTTGGAAAGGTAAGCAAAAAAGAACTACGTAAAGTCATTGCTGAAAAACTTATTACAGTAAAACAATAATAAAAACCGGAAGGAAGTGATTAGATGGCTATCCCATCTATTTCAGTATATAAAATGCCAATTGAATCAGAACTACCAAAAAATAAAGTGGATTGGAAACCAGATCCGAAACGTGCGGTTCTTCTAATCCATGACATGCAAGAATATTTTCTTGATGCATATAGCGATAAAGAGTCACCGAAAGTAGAACTCATTTCAAATATTAAGGTGATAAGAGAAAAATGTAAGGAACTTGGTATACCAGTTGTTTATACAGCGCAACCGGGTGGACAAACACTAGAACAACGAGGGTTATTACAAGATTTTTGGGGGGACGGTATTCCTGCTGGACCAGATAAAAAGAAAATTGTCGATGAACTTACTCCTGATGAGGATGATATATTCTTAACAAAATGGAGATATAGTGCATTTAAAAAGACAAATCTATTAGAAATTTTAAATGAACAAGGAAGAGATCAACTCATTATTTGCGGTATTTATGCGCATATTGGCTGCCTTTTAACAGCTTGTGAAGCATTTATGGATGGAATTCAGCCGTTCTTTGTAGCGGATGCAGTTGCTGATTTTTCACTAGAACATCATAAACAAGCGTTGGAGTATGCGTCAAATAGATGTGCAGTAACGACATCAACTAATAGTTTGTTAACAGAGTTACAAGGTTTAAAAGATGATGATGAAATCACTTTACAAAAAGTACATGAACTAGTTGCACAATTACTTCGTGAACCAGTAGAGAGTGTTGGGACTGATGAAGATTTATTAAATAGAGGACTTGATTCGGTCAGAATTATGAGTTTAGTAGAGAAGTGGCGTCGCGAAGGAAAGGAGATTACTTTTGCGGATTTAGCAGAGAACCCAACAGTTGTTGATTGGCATCGCTTATTATCTCTGCAAACAGAACGTGTACTTTAATATAGACTACATAATAAAGGGGTAGTGAAGAATGCCTAATAGTCAAAAGATTCGTCATTCGTTATCATCTGCGCAGTCTGGTATGTGGTTTGCGCAACAATTAGATCCGCTTAATCCAATTTATAATACTGGGGAATATGTAGAAATAAACGGAAATATTCATCAAGACATTTTTGAATTAGCTGTACGTAAAGTTGTAATGGAAGCAGAAGCACTTCATGTTCGCTTCGAAGAGGATGAAATTGGCCCATGGCAAGTTATTGAAGAATCACAGTTTCATATGCATTTTATTGACGTTCGTAAAGAAGAAAATCCTGAAGAGGCTGCTAAAGCATGGATGAAAAATGATTTATCTATGCCAGTCGATTTGAAAAAAGATACTTTATTTATTGAAGCACTTATTCAAGTTGAAAATAATCGTTTCTTTTGGTATCAGCGCATCCATCACATTGTGATGGATGGCTATGGATTTTCACTTCTTAGCCAAAAGGTAGCGAATGAGTATACATCACTTATAGAAGAAACAAACAAGAATGAAAAGACATTTGGTTCTCTTGCAAAAGTTGTGCAAGAAGATATGGAGTATCGTGAGTCTAAACAATTTCAGGAAGATCGTGCTTTTTGGTTAGAAAAATTTGCGGATGAACCAGACGTTGTAAGTTTGGCAGAACGAGCACCGAGAACATCCAATGGATTTTTACGTGAAACAGCTTATTTATGTAGTTCTAGTACGAAAGCTTTACTAGAAAATATCAATATTTCGTTAACAAGTTGGCCGGAATTCATTGTCGCTGTAACAAGTATTTATATGCATAAATTAACAGGTGAAAATGATATTGTTTTAGGTTTACCGATGATGGGGCGTCTAGGTTCTGCATCTATTCATACACCGAGTATGGTAATGAATTTAGTACCACTTCGTCTTACTGTAACCCCAAATATAACTCTCGTAGAATTATTACAGCAAGTTTCTAAAGAAATCCGAGACGTACGTCGCCATCATAAATACCGTCATGAGGAATTAAGAAGAGACTTAAAGTTATTAGGTGAAAATCAAAGGTTATTTGGACCGTTAGTGAATGTTATGCCTTTTGATTACGGGCTTAACTTTGGTGGGAATCGTGGTATTACACATAATTTATCAGCAGGACCTGTCGATGATTTATCAATAAATGTATATAAACGTTTTGATCAAAATGAGCTAATGATTCATTTTGATGCGAATCCGGAAGTATATAATGGTGTGGAGCTAGCATTGCATAAAGAAAGATTTATGCAATTATTAGAATTAATGATAAATGCTTATCAAAAAGACGAGTCGATTGGAAAAATAAATATTACTCTTCCTGAAGAAAATCATAAAGTTTTATTGGAATGGAATGAAACTAAGGAAGCTGATAATTTAATCGCCCTACCTATACTATTTGAAAAACAAGTACAAAAAACTCCAAATAAAGTAGCAGTTACTTGTAACGGTGTAGATCTTACGTATAAAGAGTTAAATGAACGAGCGAATGAACTGGCGCACTATTTGGTAAAAGAAGGAATACGAGCAAATCAGTTTGTAGCTTTAGTATTTCCAAGATCAATAGAAATGGTAACTAGTATGCTAGCAGTTTTAAAGGCTGGTGCAGCGTATTTACCAATAGATCCAGAATACCCAGCTGAGCGAATAAATTATATAGTAAATGATGCAAAACCAGTTTGTATCATAACACATTCATCTGTTTCATCTAAGTTAGTTATAGAAAATGATATGAAAAAAATTGTATTAGATGACGAAGAAACGAAACTAGAATTACATACATATTCTCGTATGAATATAGAATGTAAGAATGATGTATCACTTTTAAACCCAGCCTATACAATATATACTTCAGGCTCAACGGGTAACCCAAAAGGTGTAATTGTTCCTATGAGAGGTTTAAGTAACTTTTTAATGGCTATGCAACAAAAGTTTTCGTTACATGAACATGATCATTTATTAGCAGTGACAACATTTGCGTTTGATATTTCTGCTCTAGAAATTTATTTACCTCTTATTAGTGGTGCAAGTTTAACAATTGCGCAAAAGGAAGACATTCAAGAGCCTTCTGCATTAACGACACTTTTACAGGAAGAAAGAGTGACCATTATGCAGGCTACACCGACGCTTTGGCAGGCGTTAGTAACTGATTATCCAGAGAAGCTACAAGGGCTAAACATACTAGTTGGTGGTGAAGCTCTTCCAACGCATTTAGCAAATAAATTAAAAGAATTAGGTTGTTCATTAACTAATTTATATGGACCAACTGAAACGACTATTTGGTCTACTGTCATGAACATCGATGAAAGGGAAAGTGGTATACCTCCTATTGGAAAGCCAATTTGGAATACAGACGTGTATGTATTAGATGCAGGTTTACAACCAGTTCCACCTGGAGTTATTGGTGAATTGTATATTGCAGGGGAAGGACTTGCAAGCGGATATTTAGGAAAACCGGAGTTAACAGCTGAACGGTTTGTTGCAAATCCTTATGGAAAACCAGGGCAGCGCATGTACCGTACAGGTGATTTAGTAAAATGGCGCAGTGATGGTGTTTTAGAGTACATGAACCGCGCAGATCATCAAATTAAAATTCGTGGTTTCCGAATTGAATTAGCTGAAATTGAAATGGTATTACAACGCCATGAAAATATTAAGCAAGCAGTGGTTATAGTACGAGAAGATCGTCCAAATGATAAACGAATCATTGCGTATATTGTTGCCGAAGAGAAGGAAACGATTCATCTTTCAGAAATTCGTTCTTATGTTTCAGAAAGTTTAGCGAATTATATGGTGCCATCAGCATTTGTATTGCTAGAAGAATTACCACTAACGCCAAATGGAAAGATTGATAGAAAGAAATTACCTGCTCCTGATTTTAATGGCATGAACAATGAGAGAGTTGCTAGAAATCCGAAAGAAGAAATATTATGTCATTTATTTGCAGAAGTACTTGGTGTTTCTCGCATTAGCATTGATGATAATTTCTTTGAAATGGGTGGACATTCGCTTCTTGCATCGCGTTTAATGGCAAGAATTCGTGAAACGTTAAGTGTCGAATTAGGAATTGGAAAACTATTTGAATCGCCAACTGTTGCTGAATTAGTGAAACAATTGGATCGAGCAAAAACTGCAAGACCAGCGATTAAGAAAGTAAGTAGGCCAAATGAAGTTCCACTTTCATTTGCACAGCGTAGACTATGGTTCTTACATTGTTTAGAAGGTCCAAGTCCTACTTATAATATTCCGTTAGTCATTCGTTTGTCTGGAAAGTTGAACGAGGGAGCATTACAAGGTGCCTTTTATGATGTAGTCGAGAAACATGAAACACTTAGAACAATTTTCCCTAACGTATTAGGTAGTTCCTACCAGGAAATTTTACATATGGAAAACTTAAATCTTGAAATGATTATAACAAATACATGTAAAAATGAATTAGAAAGTGTACTTGCGGAGGCTGTAAGATATAGCTTTAACCTCGATGTTGAACCAGCAGTTCGTTTGCAACTATTTACAGTGAATGAAAACGAACATGTATTACTAATTCTATTGCATCATATTGTAGGGGATGGCTGGTCGTTACAACCGTTGACGAGAGATTTTACAGCGGCGTATAAAGCGCGATGTCAAGGGAACAAAGTACAGCTGGAGACACTTCCAGTTCAATACGCAGATTATGCACTTTGGCAACAGCAATTGTTAGGGGATGAAACTACACAAGAAAGTCTCATTTCAACACAATTAGATTTTTGGAAGAAAGAGTTAAAGGGATTACCAGATCAATTGGAGTTACCTACAGATTATCAGCGTCCAATGGAAACGAGTTACAGAGGAGAAACAATTCATTTTCATATAGATGCAGGTATGCATAGTAGGTTAGTAGAGCTCGCACGGAAAAACGGAGTTAGTTTGTTTATGGTATTGCAAGCAGGACTAAGTGCGCTATTTACAAGATTAGGTGCAGGCACTGATATACCAATTGGAAGTCCGATTGCTGGAAGAAATGATGATGTACTTTCAGATATTGTTGGTTTATTTGTAAATACATTAGTGTTACGTACAAATACTTCAGGAGATCCAAGTTTTAAAGAATTATTAAATAGAGTGAAGCAGGCAAATCTTGCAGCTTATGAAAATCAAGATGTTCCATTTGAACGACTCGTTGAAGTGTTAAACCCGGTGCGTACTCGAAATAGTCATCCGCTATTTCAAGTTATGTTAGCTTTCCAAAATACGCCAGAAGCAATCTTTGATGTCCCGGATATAGAAACGAGCCTTGAAATTCAAAGTGTTGGCTCTGCGAAGTTTGATTTAACATTTGAAATTAGTGAGAGTCACGGGGTTGATGGTACTCCGAACGGTTTACATGGTTTACTAGAGTTTAGTACCGATTTATATAAACATGAAACGGTTCAAAAACTAATAGAACGATTCATTTTGTTATTAGATGATGCGGCGACAAATCCAGATCAATCCATTGGCAGATTAGAAATATTAACTTTAGCAGAGAAAAATACAGTGTTAGAAAAGTGGAATGGTGGTTTTCAAATTGCACCAGAAATGACATTGCCACAATTATTTGAAAAGCAGGTTCATATTAATCCAAATGCTATTGCTGTCGTCTTTGAAAATAAGAAATTAACTTATGAAGAGTTAAATAGAAAAGCAAATAAAATAGCTCGATTCCTAATAGCAAAAGGAATTGGTCCTGATCAACTCGTTGCTTTAGCGATGCCAAGATCATTAAACATGGTTGTAAGCTTATTAGCTGTTCTTAAAGCTGGTGCTGGATACCTTCCGTTAGATCCAGATTACCCAGCAGACCGTATTTCTTTTATGCTACACGATGCGAAACCATCATGTGTTTTAACGAATTCAGAAGTGGAAATTGAATGTAATGAGGCACTAAAAGTTTTAGTTGATAATGTAAAAGTAATAGAAGAAATTGAGAAACATAGTGAAGACAATATTGATGAAATGGAGCGCGTGAAGCCATTAACTCCATCACATATTGCTTACGTTATTTATACATCAGGTTCAACAGGTAGACCGAAAGGCGTTATGATACCTCATCAAAATGTAGTAAGACTTTTAGGAGCAACTGATCATTGGTTCCAGTTTGATGGAAACGATGTGTGGACGATGTTCCATTCATATGCTTTTGATTTCTCGGTTTGGGAAATTTGGGGACCTTTATTATACGGAGGGCGCTTAGTTGTAGTTCCACATACTGTAAGTCGCTCGCCGAAAGAATTTTTACAGCTTCTTGTTAAAGAAAAGGTAACTGTTTTAAACCAAACTCCATCAGCGTTCTATCAATTGATGCAAGCAGATCGTGAAAATAAAGAGATTGGCCAACAATTATCTTTACGATATGTTGTTTTTGGAGGTGAAGCACTTGAGCTAAGTCGATTAGAAGATTGGTATAGTCGACATCCTCATAACGCACCGAAGCTTATTAATATGTACGGTATTACTGAGACGACAGTACATGTTAGTTATATTGAGCTAGATGAGAGTACCGTTTCTTTACGAGCAAATAGTTTAATTGGGTGCAGTATACCTGATCTTAAAGTATACGTATTAGATCATTATTTACAACCAGTGCCACCTGGAGTAGTTGGAGAAATGTATGTTGCAGGTGCAGGGCTTGCTCGTGGATATTTAGGAAGGGCAGGTTTAACTGCAGAACGTTTTATTGCAGATCCATTTGGCAAGCCAGGTACAAGAATGTATCGTACTGGAGACTTAGCACGCTGGCGTCAAGATGGGACGCTAGATTATATAGGACGTGCAGATCATCAAATAAAAATTCGTGGATTCCGAATTGAATTAGGAGAAATAGAAGCGGTCATAATGAAACACCCTACAGTTGAGCAAGTAGCAGTTATTGTACGGGAAGATCAACCAGGGGATAAACGATTAGTTTCTTATATCGTCGCATCAAATAATGAAGCGATTGATACGAATGAAATGCGTCAGTTTGCTAGTGGTAGTTTACCAGATTATATGGTTCCATACGCTTTTGTAGTAGTAAATGAGTTCCCTTTAACTCCGAACGGTAAGTTAGATAGAAAGGCATTGCCAGCTCCAGAATTTATCGTATCATCTTCTAGTCGTGGACCAAGAACACCGCAAGAAGAAATGTTATGTGACTTGTTTACAGAAGTACTAAGTGTACCTCAAATTGGAATTGATGACGGATTCTTTGATTTAGGTGGTCATTCACTCCTTGCAGTGCAGCTTATGAGCCGTATTAAAGAAGCACTTGGGATCGAATTAAATATCGGAACTTTATTTGCAGCACCTACTGTTGCAGGCCTTGCTGAAAGACTTGAAGTGGGAAATGGACAAAGTGCACTCGATGTGTTGCTTCCGTTACGAGCAAGCGGAAACCAATTGCCACTATTTTGTGTACACCCAGCAGGTGGATTAAGTTGGTGCTATGCAGGACTTATGAAATCTTTAGGAACAGATTATCCAATCTACGGCGTGCAAGCACGTGGTATCGCTAAAAATGAAGAACTTCCAAGAAGTTTAGAGGAAATGGCAGCGGATTATTTAAAACACGTTCGTGAAGTACAGCCTCACGGACCATATCGTTTACTCGGTTGGTCGCTCGGAGGAAATGTTGTGCATGCAATGGCAGCGCAACTACAAAATGAAGGGGAAGAAGTAGAATTACTCGTTATGCTAGATTCTTATCCTGGTCACTTCCTACCGAATACGGAAGCGCCTACTGAAGAGGAAGCGTTAATCGCATTACTTGCTTTAGGCGGATATGACCCAGATAACATGGATGGTAAACCACTTACGATGGAGAGTGCAGTTGAAATCCTTCGTACAGATGGAAGTGCATTAGCAAGTCTTGAAGAAGAGACTATATTGAACTTGAAAGAAACATATGTAAATTCGGTAGGATTATTAGGGAGATACGTACCGAAAGTTTATAATGGAGATATTTTATTCTTTAGATCTACTGTTATACCAGACTGGTTTGATCCTATTTCTCCAAATACATGGCTAAATTATTTAGATGGGAAAATTGTGCAGCATGATATTGACTGTAGACATAAAGATCTATGTCAGCCAGGTCCACTTACGGAAATTGGACAAGTATTAGCGAAATATTTGCAGAATAAGAAAGGGGTAAGGAGAGTATGACGAATCCATTTGAAAATGATAATTACACATATAAAGTATTAATAAATGAGGAGGGCCAGTATTCTCTCTGGCCTGTCTTTCTTGATGTACCTATTGGGTGGAATGTCGTACATGAAGAAGCTAGCAGGCACGATTGCTTACAATATGTTGAAAATACCTGGACAGATTTGAATCCAAAAAGTAATCAAGCTGGTGAAAAAATAGTAGTAGGAAAACGATAATGAAAGCAAAAATAAATCCAAAAGTAGTTGTAAGCATCGTATATATAACAGCGATGTTTATGGCTGCCATGGACGCAACGATTGTAAATGTAGCACTGCAAACGATAAGTAAGGAACTGCAAGTGCCACCATCTGCTATGGGGACAGTTAATGTTGGATATTTAGTTAGCTTAGCTGTTTTCCTTCCGATTTCTGGTTGGTTAGGAGATCGATTCGGTACGAAAAGAGTATTTCTAGCTGCTCTTTTCGTATTTACAACCGCATCTGCGTTATGTGGGATAGCGAACGATATTACATCCTTGAATATTTTTCGTATTATTCAAGGTGCTGGTGGGGGGCTTTTAACACCAGTTGGGATGGCGATGTTATTCCGAACATTTTCACCAGAGGAAAGGCCGAAAATTTCTCGGTTTATTGTGTTGCCAATTGCTGTCGCACCGGCAGTAGGACCAATTATTGGTGGCTTTTTTGTAGATCAAATGTCTTGGCGCTGGGCATTTTATATTAATCTACCATTTGGAATTGTTGCATTGCTATTTGGACTTCTATTTTTAGCAGAGCATGTTGAAAAATCAGCTGGTCGCTTTGATTCTCTCGGCTTTATTTTATCAGCACCAGGATTTGCGATGCTCATATATGCACTCAGCCAGGGACCGTCAAAAGGGTGGATTTCTCCAGAAATTATGAGTACTGGGATAGCTGGGGTTGTATTCATTACATTGTTTATAATCGTAGAACTGAAAGTAAAGCAACCGATGTTAGATTTACGCTTATTAAAAGAACCAGTCTTTAGAAAGATGAGCCTTATTTCATTATTTTCATCAGCTGGTTTACTAGGAATGTTATTTGTTTTTCCGCTTATGTATCAAAATGTAATAGGAGCATCCGCACTGGAATCAGGTCTTACTACATTCCCAGAGGCCATTGGATTAATGATATCGTCACAGATTGTGCCATGGTCATATAAGAAATTAGGAGCTCGTAAGGTAATTTCTATAGGGTTAATTTGTACGGCGATTATCTTTATTTTATTAAGTTTTGTAAATCACGATACGAACCCTTGGCAAATACGGGTATTATTGTTTGGCATAGGTATTTTCTTAGGCCAATCAGTTGGAGCAGTTCAATTTTCTGCATTTAACAATATAACGCCGCCTTCTATGGGGAGAGCAACTACTATATTTAATGTGCAAAATCGATTAGGTTCAGCGATAGGAGTTGCTGTTTTAGCTAGTATACTAGCCGGTTTTGGAAATAGCAGTGTGCAACATAATACTCATTCAGATTTATTGCCATATCAAGCAGCATTAATTGAATCAGCAATATTTTTACTCGTAGCATTACTATTTTCTTTACGTATTTCTGATAAAGAGGTAATGTCAAAAAAGAAGAAAAAACCGTTACCTGTATTACAAAAAGAGAAAGAAGTTGTAAATGAATAAGTTTGAAAATGGTCTTTTGAAATAAAATGATATTGGTATTTAGAAGGAGAGAGTTTACATGATAGAAAGTAAAGTTGTAGATTCTATACCGATTTTGAATGAGAATGATTGTCAAATATGGTGGGGAAGAATTTCGGATTTACAATCATGGCATTACAATTTACTAAATGATGTTGAACGAGAGAAAGCAAATTCATATCATCATTCGGCAGATCGTGCTCGTTTTATAATCGGTTGTGTAATTAGTAGATTAGTTCTAGGTAAAATACTTTCTATGTCACCAGTTCAAGTGCCAATTGATAGGCTGTGCCCAGTATGTAAGTTACAACATGGTAGACCACAATTACCAGAGGGGATGCCGCAGTTATCGGTTTCACATTCGGGTGAGTGGGTTGTAGTTGCATTTACAAAGTCTGCACCTGTAGGCGTTGATGTTGAACAAATGAATCCAGATGTTGATGTTATGAAAATGGTAGAAGGCGTATTAACCGACATTGAAATAGCGCAAGTTATGAAGTTGCCAAATGAACAAAAAATAGAAGGTTTTTTAACATATTGGACTAGAAAGGAAGCTGTGCTCAAAGCGACAGGTGAAGGTCTAATGATTCCACCAGTGGATATTACTATATCAGCTCCAAATGATCCTCCAAACTTGTTAGTTTTTCAGGATAGACAAGAGTTAGTAGAAAATACAGTGATGAGAGATTTAAGGCCAAGTATAGATTATATAGCTTCAATTGCAATATGTAGTAAAGAAGTCACCGAAATCATACAGCTGGATGCAGTAGCGCTTTTAAATGATAAATAAGTTTAATTAAATATTTTATAGAAGAGGTGTTCCTCATGCTAGTAGCGGAAAATAGAACAAATGAATCCACTTATAATGTACAAGCAATTAAAAATATTTTATTTTCTGGAGATACATCATCTATTCATGCTTTAGAAAAGTTATTGAATGATACAGTTCAGTTTGATGTTCTAGAACAAGAGGTGCTGGATAGACAGTATATCCCGAAAGAAGCAAAGAGTTTCTTTGATAAAAACGGAACATTTCTTTACCGTGTATCCAATATTAGTTATAAAGGGAAAGTATTATCTGAAAATCTCATTTTTGCGGATACCTCGTTTTTACCAAATACAATAAAGAGGGAGCTAGAGAGTGGAAACATTCCAGTTGAAAAACTTATAGAAAAGATGGAAGTAAGAAGGAACGTATTATATGAAGGATATCAGCCTTCTGGGAATATTATTGAATTATTTGATGGATGCTCTGTTTCGGCGCATGTGTATCCAACAAGAAAATATCAAATTGTAAGTAACTGCAGATGCATATTTTATATTTGCGAGGTGTATCATGCAGAAAATATAAAGCAATTACTAAATTAAAACAAGAAACCAGCCTATAAAATGGCTGGTTTCTTGTTTATTTCACAGCTTCTTTTAACTCTTTACCTGCTTTAAATGCAGGAACTTTACCAGCAGCGATTTGAATTTCTTCGCCGGTTTGTGGATTACGTCCTGTACGAGCAGATCTTTCACGCACTTCAAAAGTTCCAAAGCCGATTAATTGAACTTTATCGCCAGACTGTAATGCAGTAGCAATTGTGTCAAATACAGATTGTACAGCTGCAGAAGCATCCTTTTGAGAAATATCAGCTGATTGTGCGACATTTTTAATTAATTCTGTTTTGTTCATGTTTTCACCTCATAAAAAAATTTTTTGGAATGAATGATTTAGTATAATAGATAGTAAAGATAAAGCTATTTATATTGTTAGAAAGAATGCTATATAGTTATGTTAATTTCGTTGCAAGAAACTGAATCCCTGCTAATATTTAGGGATTAATTAAGAATTGATGCATAGAAAACGCTGTAATATGAGGATGAGGGGGAGTATACAGATGATTTTTCGTGAAAAGGATGAGAAAGAAAGTATATTAATTCGTCAACATGATCATGGTTTTTTAGCTGGAGAGATTGCGAAGCATATAAAAGAAGATTTTTTTGAAGATGAAACATATTTAAAAGAGACAATTGATGCAATATATGAGCATGATAGAGGATGGATAGAACTTGATAAAGTACCAATTTTAAATGATGCTAAAAATATTCCATATACTTTTATGGATTGTCCAAGTTCATTACGCTTTGTCTTTTATACGATTGGTTTGAATGAAATTGAAGATGCCAATCCATACGGAGCATTACTTTGTAGTAAGCATTTTTTATCATTTCCATTAAATGAGGAAGATGAAGAAATGATGTCATTTTATACAGGGGAATTGGAACGACAAAAAAGAATATTGACGACGCTAACAAAAGAGCAATTTGTGATGTTCGATAAGCATTATAGATTATTAAAGTTTTGCGATGAACTTTCTTTATATGTCTGTATGAATAAACCGGGTGTAGAAAAGGAAGAGGAAATTGATTTGTTTAAAGATGGTTTTGAAGGAACAGAAATGTTTAATAGTAAGGAGGAGAAACCTATACAAGCTGAATGGGTGGACAAGGAAACAATTCGGATTACACCGTTTCCATTTCAAACGGAATTTCATACGTATGTAAAATATAAAACTATAAATAAACAAGAAATTGAAGAAAAAGGAATTGCAAAAGCTGATAGAGAATCAGAAATAAAGAAACAAACTATTCGTTTCATACAATAAGGAGGCGATTTCGATTGAAAGAGTACATGTTAAAACAAGTGGATTACCATGCTTGGGCTAATCTACGATTATTCAATCGACTAAAAGAATTACCAAACTATGAGACGATTTTTACTGAACAGATGCAGAGTGTATTTCCATCAATCAAGGATACGTTTGCCCATATTTATATTACAGATCAAGTGTGGTTACACATATTGCATGGTAAAAGTATGAATGAAGCAATACAAGGCCGAGAAGATTTACGAAAACAAATGGAAAACAAATCGTTACATGAATTAGAAAAAATGTTTGAAAACATGGCAGATCAATATAAAGACTTTTTAAGTACAATACAAGATGTGAATGCTGTATTTGTTATCGAGAATCCATATGTAGGAAAATTAGAAACTTCAATTTTAGAGTTAGTACAACATGTCGTAAATCATGGTACATATCATAGAGGAAATATAACAGCGATGATTCGTCAACTTGGTCATTCGTCGACAATGATGGATTTTGTTCTGTATTTACATATGGTTAAAAAGCAGGGAGAGTAATATAGTTTATAAGAAGGAGAGGCTTTAGTTGTAGAAGTCTCTCCTTCTATTTTATTCCGCATGAATGGTAGATCAACTGATTAAAGTTTTACTTTATTTCTTAAGAAGCTTTATTTTCTTGTAATTGCTTCGCATATTGTACAGCTTTATATGCATTGACTCTACCGTTTTTCCAGTACGTACCTGTACCAGTAATTTTATCAGAAGTTGACTCAATAATTTGGCGAATTTGTGTATTGCTATATCCTTGATTTGCTAAAAGAGCAGCAACTCCTGCGACATGAGGTGTTGCCATAGATGTACCACTTAATGATTGATACGTGCTTCCTTTATAAGTAGAATATATATTTGAACCTGGTGCTGCAACATCAACCCAGCTACCATAAGTAGAAAATGAAGATTTCTTATCTAATTGGTCTGTAGAAGCAACTGCAATTACTTCGCTGTAATAAGCAGGGTAATTAGCTTTTGTATTTCCAGCATTTCCAGCAGCTGCAACTATAACAGAGCCTTTATTCCATGCATATTGAACGGCCTGTTGTAATGCAGTACCACCATTTGGAGCTCCTAAACTTAAACTAATTACTTTTGCACCCGAATCAGCAGCTTCTCGAATACCTTGCGCTACAGCATCGAGAGTACCTCTAATACGCGAACAGCATAAATGGAAGTTTGTGGGGCAACACCAGCAATTCCGACGCTGTTATTCGTAAGTGCTCCAGTAATTCCAGCGCAATGTGTACCATGACCATTCCCATCATCAGATGTATTGTCGTTATCAACATAATCATGCCCGTAAATTACTTTCGAAGCCAAATCAGGGTGTGAGCCTTGAACTCCTGTATCAATAATGGCTACTTTTACACCAGGATCACTTCGTTGGCTATCCCAAGCTTGTGGAGCTTGAATTTTTTGTAATCCATATTGATTTTTAAAATATGGGTCGTTTGGAGTCCAAAAGGCGTGAACGTAATAATTCGGTTCTGCATATTCCACATCTGGATTATTTTTATAACTCTTTATTTTTTCTTTTACAGTACCTTTTGAAAATTGAACGACTTCAAAACCTAACTTATCATCTTTAGATAAGACATTAGCTCCGACAGATTTATGAAAAGATTGCACATTACTTAAAGATGCATTTTGCTTGAACTTAACGATTAATTGGTTAGGAACGTAATCAGTAGATGATGTTTCAGCGCTTGAAGTATTCGTGTTAAAGAAGAAACCACCAATAATAAAAGACAAAACAGATAGGAAAACAATGATTTTGTTTTTCAAAAGATTTTTCCTCCCTTTTCTTGGATGAGTTTTTCAGCGACACTTTAATGTCGCATTCCTTTTCAACTATATAGTTAGACCATACGATTTATGACATTTATGTGAAAAACTTTTGGAGGAATAAAAAGGAGTAAACATTGATATAAATATATTTTTAATGATAGTAATAAAGTAAAAGAGGGGATGAAAAAAGGAATGCTCATCATGTATGAGTCATTCCTTTTTTCATAGATTAACTTGCCTGTTTTTTATTATTTTCTTTCAATTTCTCTGCTTGTAAAAAGCGATTCGTTTCAGCAACAACAATACCACTTAACCCAATAAGACCAATTAAGTTTGGAATCGCCATAAGTCCATTTGCAATATCCGCAAATGTCCATACGATGCCTAATTTTAAATTCGCACCAATAGCAATCATGACAATAAAGATTGCTTTATAATATTTAACAGCACTTTCTCCAAATAAATAAGCCACGCATTTCTCACCGTAATACGACCAGCCTAAAATAGTAGAGTAGGCGAATAAAATAATTGCGATACCAAGAATCATACTACCAGCAGTACCGAATACAGATTGAAACGCAAGTGTTGTAGCTTCAACCCCAGTTTTACCAGACTTCCATGCACCTGTAGTAATTAATACTAGCCCTGTAATTGTACATACAATAAACGTATCTAGAAAAGTACCAGTCATTGAAACTAAAGCTTGCTTTGCAGGGGAATCAGTTTTTGCAGCCGCCGCGGCAATAGGGGCACTCCCTAAACCAGCTTCGTTCGCAAATACGCCGCGCGCCATTCCAATTTGAATAGCTGATGCAACTGTTGCACCGATAAAACCACCAGCAGCTGCAGTACCATTAAACGCACCAGAAAAAATAAGTGAAAATGCTTCAGGAATTTGATCGTAGTGATAGAAAATAATGATAAGACCAGCAATGATATAAAAGAAAGCTTTAATAGGAACAACATATCCTGTTACTTTCCCAATTTTTTTTACACCGCCTAAAATAACGATAGCGATTAAAAATGACATTACTATACCAGTTAAAGCAGGAGGGAAAGAGAAATTAATTCGCATTGCCTCTGCAACTGAATTAGATTGCACCATATTCCCGATACCGAAAGAAGCAGTTGTACCGAATATAGCAAATAAAACTGCAAGCCACTTCTTACCTAAACCACGTTCTAAATAGTACATTGGTCCACCTGAATATTCACCATTTTCATTACTAACACGGTATTTCACCGCAAGAATTGCTTCGGCATATTTTGTTGCCATACCAAACAAAGCAGTAATCCACATCCAAAAGATGGCACCAGGTCCACCAATCGTCACAGCAGTTGCAACACCAGCTATATTTCCCATACCAATCGTTGCCGCCATAGCTGTCATAAGTGCTTGGAAGTGGCTAATATCTCCAGAGGAAGATGTATCTTCTGATTTTTTAAAAGCTAGTTTGTGAGCGTATAATAGTTTACTAAACTGTAAACCTTTTAAACGCACTGTGAGAATAATACCAGTACCAACGAGTAACAACAACGTTGGTAATCCCCACACATAGTGATTGATTTGTTCTAATACTTTACTTACTGTCTCCATCTTTATTCTCCTTTTTTAGAAAAAATAAAAACCACTTCAAGTAAATGAAATGGCCTCTGGAGAAACAAGGGATAGAAAAATAAACCGATACAAATCGGCATTTTCTTTCGCTTGTCTCTGTCCTTTTACCTGAGAGATTATCCGCTATAGTAGCGGATTTGCTCCTTCGGTGCTCGTTTTCCTCCGCGCTATTTAAAGCGGGAGGGAGTCTCTCCAGAGATTCGTCCCCATGCAGTTCTACTTGTAAACAAGACCTGAGAGTTTCAAAGTCGGTTAACAACTTTTTGCCCCGTCGGTAGATCAATAGACCTTCTCCTGAATGGTTCATCCGAATTATAAAATTAATAACCTATACGAATTGAATGTGTATAGAATCAATAAAAACATTATAGATATACAATTAATGAAATGCAATCATTTTTTATTTTAAAATAGTAAAGAATTCTATTTTTTCGAAAGTCCTAATTTCTCTTCAACTTCAGTTAAAGTAGATAAAGCGATGACAATATGTTGATCTGCAAGCCCTAAAGCATGTTTCGTATTTTCAATTGTTGCACTGTTTGGAGTAGAGTTAGTGGCTCCGTCTATAATTAAATCTGCCGCGTTTTTCATAAATTTAGAAGCAGCCTTAAATTCAGTTGTGAAATAAAGAAGTTGTTCTTGTATTTGTACTTCTGATATATCTTCTTTAATTTTCAAAATGTCTATTTCATTCATAATGTTTTCATATTGTTTTGAAACAGCATTCATTGTAACTAATAGTTTATCTCTGTCTACTGAATCACCGTTCGTGTTAATCTCTTCCCAAGCAGGCAACCAATCTTTTTCGATGATATCATTATAATTAGTAGTCAATTCATCGATTTTAGGTTGTAATTTAGTTTTGAAAATTTTTGTATCCACTGTTTCTACAGTTGCTTTTTCATTGTTATTTTTCACATTAGTAACATAGAAAATCATACCGAAAATGATGAAAATAGAAATAATAACTGACAATTTAGTAAAAAGTAATTTCTGCAATATGTAACGCCTCCAAAATTTAAAAACTTATAATTATAATATATAACAATGATGTTGTTTAAAGTAGAGAAAATTAAGTTGGAAAGTATATAAATTATTTATTTTATATACGTAAATAATTAAAGTTGGTAAAATAATGAAAGTTATATACGAGAAAAGAGGGTTTTTAGTGAAAATGAATAGAAGAAAACTAGTTTCAAGTATTTCAATGGCTATGTTATTAGTTGGTTTAATTACATTCATATTTATGAATAAAGAATCTAAAATTAAAGGTTTTCCAGTACCAATGTCAGCAATTCATATTAACGATGATAATGAAGAGGACTATCAATATATAAGTGTAGTGCCTATTACAAAGGCAAATGGATGGGAGAACTTAGGAGAAAACGGGCATACTGTTAGTTTTAAAAAAGGTGAGCGGAAAGTAACAGTATTACATTATCCGGGAGAACTTACGTATTATTTATTTGAAAAGTAAATGGAATGCCCCATAAACAATGAGGTTTCCCTAAGTTGTTTATGGTTATTTGTATTTTTAAAAAGAGGTTCAATCTATAAATAAGAAGGTGTTTTGTTTTATAAAAGAGAATAAAAATCGTATAGGAAAATAAAAGGAGATATATTCAATGGAGAAAGAAGCAATACGTGCGGTTGAGGAATATCGTAAAGATTTAAATGCTGGTAACATTGAGAAAATAAATAGTTGGGTATCAGATGATTTTATAGGTTACTTTGGGTATTACAGTGATAGAGACTATGAAGTATACCGAGGCGCTACATATAAAGAAGATAATATTGAAACATTAAAAAGTTATGAAGGACAAAAACCTTATTGGAAATATAAAGATCTAACACATATTTTAAGAACAGAGAATGAACTGATTTTATCTGCAATTGTAGATTTTTATTTGCAAGATAAAAAAGTAGCATCAGTTTTAGCGATGGAAGTTTTTAAGAAAGAAATGGCTGGGTGGAAGTTATGTAGACAGCATATGGAAAGATATGCGTTATAATTTGAAAAATAAATGATGATAAAAGTGAAAGGATGTAAACGCCCTTATAAGAGTGTTTACATCCTATTTTTTTGTTTTTAATTCTGAATTATTAGAATTATAATATACGTATGGAATAAAATAATTTTTTGTATGGAAGTGAGTTGATTATTTGCCAACTATAAAGAAAATAGGGCGCTTTTGTTTTACTGATGATGAAGGATATATTATAAATGATGCACATATTGAAAAAGTTCAACCTATATTTATGGAGGTAATACAAGAAATAAAAAATACTTGTTGTGAATTGCTACAGGATGATTTACACAGTGTTTATATAAGAGGCTCAATTCCAAGAGGGATTGGAATTGAAGGAATTGCAGATATAGATGTGATTATAGTAGTACGAAAGGATCCTAAATTAATAGACTTAAGCTGGCGAAAGAAACTAGAAGTTCAAAGTTTGCAAAAGTTTAGTTGTATAACAGGAGTGGAATTGAGTTTTCACAGTGAAAAAGAAGTGATAAATTCCAAGAGTTTTTCTTTTATAAGCTTTATGATACAGACACATGGAGTATGTATATTTGGTCAAGATGTAACATTGTCTTTACCTAAATATAAAGTAAGTGAGGAGTTAGCCTATGAACACCTTATTCAATTGCGGAAACAAATTGGACAAGCACGCGAAGAATTAATTCATAATAAAGGCGTGGATGATATTGTGGATTGTTGCCGTTGGATTATGAAAATAATAATCAGGTCAGGTCTAGCATTGACAATTGAGAGAGAAGGACTTTACTCCAGAGACTTATATCCTGCCTATGAATTATTTAGTAAGCATTTTCCCGAACAAGAAAAAAATATGAGAAAGGCATTACAATATGTAATTGAACCGATAAATGATATAAATGAAATTTTATTATTTTTAAGTACGTTTGGTGAATGGCTGATAGAAAGAGCGGATGCTTTTTTGAATACTATAGATAACTAGAAGGATATAATTATGTTATGTAAACAAATAGGTGATCTAAGTGTTCGTGATTTTGCAGACTATTATGGGATTCCGAAAGACGTGGCAACAGGAAGTTCAAATGGATGTTTAACAGCGTATCTTTTAAAGTATCGTTGTTTGGAACAGAAAAGATAAATATGCGTGTTGAACAAGGATACGAGATGAAATGGTCCTCTTTAATACATATAAGAGCTGAAGAAATAGAGAGTAAAAATAATGTTCGTTTAGGGGAAAAGTAGAAAGTATTGCAGATGAGAAATGGAATGTAAGATAAGGGGGAATTAGATATGCTACTAAAAACAATCTATTGTAAGGTAGAAGAAGAGAAAAAGGAATTGTTTTCAAAAGCACAAGAAAAATGGCGTGATATACAGCATCTAGATGGTTTTTATGGACAATTTGGTGGATGGAATGAAAATGAGGCATGTGTATTTACTTTATGGGAAGATAGAAATGCATATCAATCATTTATGAATGGTGCTCACGATACAATTTATTTAAATAGTAATCAAGTGGATACGTTTCTTTCATGTGAAATCGAATTATTTCAAACATTGTATGATATAGCAGAAGTGCCTTTGAAAGACGTTGTTACAGAAGGATCCTTCGTAAGGGCGGCTGTATGTGATGTAAAGGAAGAAAAAGAAAAGCAATTTTTACATAAACAAGAAACAATTTGGAATAAAGGAATGAAAAATATAAAAGGGATGCTAGGTGGGGTAGTTGGGAAGTCTTTAAAAAATGAAAATCGTTACATCGTGTTAACTTATTGGAAAGATGGAATGGCGCATCAAAATTATGTAGAAGAGATTTTCCCTGAGTTGTATAAACTAGCTAATATTCATGAAGATATAGAAGATATAAGAGGTAAAGAAGCTGTATGTAAGGAAGAATGGTTTGTATATTAAGCACGGAAAAAGTGCATAAATGAATGTATAATAAAGATATTTTCTTATAAATAAGTAATTAATAGAAGACGTTATATACCCTTTCATGTTAATATATTTAAGTTATAATAGGAGGCTTACCCTTTTGTATTGTACGGTAGAAGCAGTGTGAGCTTGAAATTTTTTTAGAAAAGGATGTGCCTAATTTGCGTATCAATAAATTTATTAGTGAAGCTGGAAAAGCGTCTCGACGCGGAGCAGATAAATTAATTAATGAGAGAAGAGTAATTATTAACGGTAAGGTTGCAAAAATTGGTGACCAAGTGAATCCAGGTGATGATGTACGCGTAAATGGAGAGCAACTTCGCATTGCTCGAGATCACGTATATATCGCTTTAAATAAACCAGTAGGTATTACATGTACAAGTGAAAAATCAGTAAAAGGTAATATTATCGATCTAGTGAATCATCCATTACGAATTAGTCACATTGGACGTCTTGATAAAGACTCAGACGGTTTAATTTTGTTAACGAATGATGGTGATATCGTTAATGAAATTTTACGTGCTGAAAACAAACATGAGAAAGAATATATCGTTTCAGTAGATAAGCCAATTACACCTGATTTCTTAGAAAAAATGGCAGCTGGTGTGAAAATTTTAGGAACGAAAACACTTCCTTGTGAGATCACACAGTTATCAAAATATGAGTTCAAAATTATTTTAACACAAGGACTAAATCGCCAAATTCGTCGTATGTGTGAAGCTTTAGGGTATCAAGTATATACGTTAAAACGTACGAGAATTATGAATATTGAATTGAATAATTTACCAGTTGGACAGTGGAGAGATTTAACGAAGAAAGAGAAACGCCGTCTATTTGCAGACTTAAATTACGAACCACAAGAGTGGTAAAATTGAGAAGGAGAAACCAAAAATTTATTTTTGGTTTCTTTTTTTATTAAATAAAAATTTATTTTTAACACTTGCAAAAATAAAATGAATAAGATATAGTAAATAACAATTAATGGATGTAATTATAAAAGCAAAGAAAAGGACACGAGTTATTTTCCCCGGTTATACAGAGAAGGAAGGAAAGCTGAGAACTTCCTAACGCAGAAAAATAACTTACCACCTTAGAGCTGCACTAGGGAAACGAAGTATCTAGTGCCGTGTAAGCGACGTTATCGCAAAAGAAGCCATTATGTTTTTTGTGATGGGAATCTGGGTGGAACCACGGATATAAGCATATTCGTCCCTATTTTAGGGATGAATATGCTTTTTTGCATTCAATTTCATAATAAGCGAAGAAAAGGACACGAGTTATTTTCCCCGGTTATACAGAGAAGGAAGGAAAGCTGAGAACTTCCTAACGCAGAAAAATAACTTACCACCTTAGAGCTGCACTGGGGAAATGAAGTATCTAGTGCCGTGTAAACGACGTTACCGTAAATGAAGCCATTATGTTTTTTATGATGGGAATCTGGGTGGAACCACGGGTATAAGCACGCTCGTCCCTATTTTAGGGATGAGTGTGCTTTTTATTATGAAATGGAGAGATGAAAAATGAAAGAACAAATGATTGAAATTAAATTTCCAGATGGTAGTGTGAAAGAATTTGTAAAAGGAATTACTTTAGAAGAAATTGCGGGATCCATTAGCAATAGTTTAAAAAAGAAAGCAGTCGCGGGGAAAGTAAATGATGGGTTATATGATTTGCGCCGTAATATTGAGGGAAATGCGGAAGTAGAAATCATTACTTTAGATTCAAATGAAGGTGTAGAAATTGCAAGGCACTCTGCGGCACATATTTTAGCACAAGCTATAAAAAGAATTTATGGTAATGTAAACCTTGGTGTAGGACCGGTTATTGAAAATGGATTTTATTATGATATGGACCTTCCAAGTAGTGTAAACGTAGAAGATTTACGGGAAATTGAAAAAGAAATGAAAAAGATCATAAATGAAAATATAAAGATAGAACGAGTTGAGGTTTCTCGAGAAGAAGCAGCTAAACTGTTTCAAGAAATGAACGATCGCTTGAAATTAGAACTTTTAGAAGCAATTCCTAGTGAGGAAAGTGTAACACTATATAAGCAAGGTGAATTTGTAGATTTATGTAGAGGACCACATTTACCATCTACAGGTTATTTGAAAGCCTTTCAATTAACTCACGTTTCCGGTGCATATTGGCGAGGAGATAGTAACAATCAAGTGCTTCAGCGCATATATGGTGTTGCATTCTCTTCCCAGAAAGAATTAGAAGAGTATTTACATTTCGTTGAAGAAGCAGCAAAAAGAAATCATCGTAAATTAGGGAGTGAGCTTGAGTTATTTATGTTTTCTGAAGAGGCTCCGGGAATGCCGTTTTATTTACCGAAAGGTCAAATTATTCGTAATGAATTAGAAGCTTTTTTAAGAGAAATTCAAAAAGAATATAATTATCAAGAAGTACGCACTCCATTCATGATGAACCAAGAAGTATGGGAAAGATCAGGGCACTGGGGACATTATAAAGATAATATGTATTTCTCAGAAGTGGATAATAAAAGTTTTGCATTAAAACCAATGAACTGCCCAGGTCATATGTTAATGTTCAAAAATAAATTGCATTCTTATCGCGAATTACCGATTCGTATGTGTGAGTTTGGTCAAGTACATCGCCATGAATTTAGTGGGGCGTTAAACGGATTATTAAGAGTACGTACTTTCTGCCAAGATGATGCACATTTATTTGTAACTCCAGAACAAATTGAAGATGAAATCAAATCTGTAATGGCGCAAATCGATTATGTATATAAAACTTTTGGATTTGAATATGAAGTAGAACTTTCTACTCGTCCAGAAGATTCAATGGGTGATGATAAGTTGTGGGAACAAGCAGAAGCGGCGTTAGCAAATGTATTACATTCATTGAATTGTAAATATAGACTAAATGAAGGTGACGGTGCATTTTACGGACCGAAAATTGACTTCCATATTAAAGATGCTTTAAATAGAAGTCATCAGTGCGGAACAATCCAGCTAGATTTCCAAATGCCCGAAAAGTTTGACTTAAATTATATAGATGAGAAGAATGAAAAGAGAAGACCAGTTGTCATTCATAGAGCAGTATTAGGATCTTTAGACCGATTTTTAGCAATATTAATTGAGCACTTTGGTGGTGCATTCCCGGCATGGGTGGCACCAGTTCAAGTGAAAGTCATTCCAGTTTCGAATGCAGTCCATGTACAATACGCAGATGAGATTGTGGATAAATTAGCACAAGCTGGTGTTCGTGTCGAACGAGATGTACGAGATGAAAAATTAGGATATAAAATTAGAGAAGCACAAATGCAAAAAATTCCTTATGTACTTGTTATTGGGGATAAGGAAATGGAGAACGGAGCTGTAAATGTACGTAAATATGGGGAAGAAAAATCAGAAGTTGTTGAACTAAATGGATTTGTGGAAAGTATGAAAGAGGAAATAAATAATCGGAAATAGAGTTTAAAGAGAAAACACACCAATTCATAATGGTGTGTTTTCTTTTTTACCTTACAAAAATGTAAGGTAAATGTAAGCGAAATCGAAGGAACGAGTTGTAGAAAGATGAGAATATGAAGTAGGAAATAGGTTCATGTTATCTGTATAACCTTTTTAGTTTGAAGAATTAAAAAATTCTTAAGAATTTACATGAGAAAAAGATAAGAAATGTGTGAGAAATTAAATTTATACAAAAGGGATGGAGTGAAAGAGATGTCAACAAATGTAGTTACTGTAGAAAGTGTAGAAAAAACGTATGGGAAAAGAAATGAGAATCAGTCAAAAGCATTAAGGGGTGTGTCATTAAGTATTAAAGAAGGGGAATTTGTAGGGATTATGGGTCCTTCTGGATCTGGAAAGACGACTTTACTGAATGTGATTAGTACATTGGATCAAGCGACAGGTGGCAGTGTGACGATAGCTGGTACAAATATTACTTCTATGAAGGGGAATGCATTATCAGATTTTCGATCTCAAAAATTAGGGTTCATCTTTCAAGATTTTAACTTACTAGAAAACTTATCAATTTATGAAAATATTGCTTTACCACTTTCTCTGCAAGGTGTACCTTCAAGTGAGATTACGGGAAAGGTAAATGAGGTGGCGAAGAAATTAGGAATTACTGAAATTTTAACAAAATATCCAACTGCTGTTTCGGGTGGACAAAAGCAAAGAACAGCGGCAGCACGAGCTTTAGTACATAATCCAGCAATCGTATTAGCAGATGAACCGACAGGAGCGCTTGATAGTAAAAATGCAAAAAGCTTATTAGAAGCGATGCAAGATTTACATGAAAATCACAATGTAAGTATTTTGATGGTGACACACGATGCATTTAGTGCCAGTTATTGTGAACGTATTTTATTTATTCAAGATGGTCTTTTATATAAAGAATTAAAGCGTCAAGGAACGCGAGAAAGTTTCTATCAAGACATTTTAGGTGTGCTCGCTCATATGGGCTCAGCTGCTGAGTCTAAGTAGGGGGCGAGACTATGTTATTCAAATTATCACGTCATAGTATGAAAAAGATGTTAAAAGATTATATGGTTTTACTTATCGGTCTCGTTATTAGTATTAGTATTTTTTACATGTTCCAAACGATGGCGATGAATAGTGAATTTACGAAGGATAATAGTCTTATTAGTAGTATTAGACTCGTATTCTGGGTAGGTGCAATACTATTATCTTTCATCACTGTATTTTATATTATATATGCCAATTCTTTCTTACTCACGTTAAGAAGAAAAGAACTCGGTATGTACATGATGCTTGGTGCGAAAAAGAAAAAAGTAGCACAATTATTATTTATTGAAACATTCGGTATGGGTATTGTTAGTATTATTATCGGGATTTTAGTAGGGATGTTACTAGCAAGTGTAGCAGGAAACTTTTTAATGAATGGTATGGAAATTTCAGCAAAGGGTAGTTATTCATCTGTATATACACCAGCAATCATAGTTACAGCTATTTTCTTTTTAGTACTATTTTTTATTACTGGTTTAATGAATAGCATCCGTTTATTACGTAAAACAGAATTAGAATTAATACGTGAAGATGAAACACTAGATGAAGTGAAGAAAAGTAAAACTCGCATTATTATAATGACTGTACTTGGTGTATTACTAGTAAGTACAGGGTACTATTTTATGATTAACGTAAAAATATATGCTGAATTTGGTTTTATAATAGCGACAATCGTTACAACGCTTGGAACATATTTTATCTTTAGTTCATTGCTCCCATTTTTTGTGATGAAAATTAAAGGGAATAAAAAGCGAAATGAAACGGGCTTAAATAGTTTTACATATGCACAGCTACGCTTTCGAGTAAATAGTTTATCGAGAGTATTAGGTACTGTAGCAATGTTAATTGCATTAGGAGCAGGTGCGATGACAGCAGGTATGGCGTTCCAAAAAAATGTAGGTATTATGACAGACTTCTCACGTGTGTATGATGTCGTAATTCATGATCCGAATGAACAAGATACAGCTGCATTAAAAGAAATGGAAATTGTGGAAGAAAGCAAGTACAAGTATAAAGTAGATGGAGAAGCGGTTTATTATTTACGTAACGATTTAACTGCGAAACCGCCACTTGTTTCAGACCACTTTGATACAAAAACTTTAAAAGAGCCTGTTCGTAAACGTGTGACTGAACCTTTAACTGAACCTGTATATTCTGCTTTAGAGGCTCCTGAATTAGCAAAATTCCCTCGTATGCCAAGAGATTGGGAAGATGCAATTGTAAGAGAAATACAAATTACACATAATCAATTTAACGGAAAACCTGTAAGAATTGCAGATGAAGCACATTATAAAGGAATTCAAGGAACAGAACACACTGTAACATTAGCAAAAGTAGATGATATGAAAAAGTATAAACCGTTGTTGATCGAAATAGATAAGAGACAAAAAGAACAAATTGAAAAAACAACAGGTGCAAAAGTAGACTTATTTACGAAAATGACAATTTATCAATTTATGAACAGTTTCATGAGCGGAACAATGTTTATGGGATTTTTCCTCGGAATTGCCTTTTTAGCAATGATGGCAAGTTCCCTTATGTTCAAAATATTAACAGGTGCTTCTCGTGATGTACGCCGTTATGAAATGTTACGAAAAATCGGTGTGAGACGTAGTATGTTAACGAAAAGTATATATAAAGAAATTTCATATTTATTTATCTTCCCAGCAATCATTGGTATTTCTCACGTGTTAGTAGGGCTTAACTTATTTAGCTTCATATTAGTTGACCCGTTTGTAAAAGTGTGGGTGCCAATTGGGATTTTCTTAGTCATTTATTTCATCTATTACTGGATAACTGTTCAACTTTATAAAGGTATGGTAATGCCGAAAGAAGAAGTAGCTAAATAGTTTATGAAAAGAGTCCTTGTTTGAAAACAAGGGCTTTTTTCATAATGTTCTCTATACAGAAGGAAAAGATTGGATAATGGTCGAAAAATATAATATAACTTCCGAGAAATGACTAAAATAATACTATTTTGTCGAGAGAAAGGATACGAAATATGAAAGAAATGCTACAGTTATTTCGCAACAAAGTGTATGCACGATTTTTTCTAGCGAATATTTTAGAACGACTCGGTTCTATGATTGCTGGAATTTCTTTAATGTTTTACTTGTTAGATCAATACGGAAAACAACCAGTTTACGCAACAATGACGCAAATTATGATTGCGTTACCTGCATTAATCTTTTTTCTATTAGTAGGGACAGTAGTGGATCGTTTTGATAGACAACGTATTTGTACGATAAGTAATATATGTTGTTCGCTCTGTAATATTGGAATCCTAATTTCGCTTTATTACGGGATGATTATACTTGTCTTTATATTTTTGTTTTTGGAAAATGCATGTATACAATTTTTCTCTCCATCAGAACAGTCGATGATACAGGGAGTGGTTGAATCAGACCAATACGGTGCAGCAGCGGGTATGAATCAAATGGTAAATAGTTTGTATGCTTTGTTTGGTGTAGGAATTGCAACGATGGTGTACTGGACTTTTGGAATTTACGGGAGCATTTTAGTAAATACGCTCACTTTTATTATGAGTGGTATTTTGATTCAAACGATCTCCATTCCAGAAAAAGTTCGTTTACCAAATGGGAGAACAAAATGGAAAGAAGTTAATTTGAAGATGTTAATAACAGAGTTTAAAGAAGGGATCAAGTATATATACCAAAATGAAACTTTAAAAAAATTACTTTTAGGATTTATCGTGTTTGGTTTATTAAATGGTATTTTAAGCGTATCTACTACTTACATATTAAAATACAAATTGGCACCAGCAACGTATGAAAGTTTAGCAATGGTGGGCGGTGTAGTTGGAGGGATTTCATTATTAATTGGAAGTATAGTAGCAACGAGTATAGGTAAGAAATATGCTCCTAAACCTATTATTGTATTTGGTATGGCAGGTTCAGGGATCTTCTTCGGTATGTGTTACTTTGTAAATCACGTATGGTCTTTTTATGTATGTATCGCTTTTGCGACTTTCTTTTTACCGTTTATTAATGTTGCAATATCGGGCTGGATGTATGAAATTGTAGAAGAGTCATTCATGGGGCGTGTACAAAGCTTGCTTAGTCCATTAACGACAGGATTCCAGCTTTTATCTCTCGGTGCGATAGCGATGTTATTCCCAAAATGGATTCTTGCAGATACATTGTATATTATTTTATTTGGTTTATTATTGTTTGTTACATGTTTATATCAAGCTATTCTACCAAGTGGGCAAAAGCAAGTACATACAGTAGCTAAAGAGATGTGATATATTTAGCTTTTTATTTCTGAATATTCTATCGTATGGTAAGGGGAAATTGTTATGTTGATGCGAATGGTTAAGTGGTGTGGGATTACTTGTTTACAACTAGTAGCTGCAATTTTATGTATAATCTGCCTAGGAGCGCTACCACGTTTATTTAAGGGATTACAAATTGATTTAATCGGTTTTTGGAATACGATTGTATTTCTTGGAGGAAAGTTACTTCAACCGGGTGAAATTACATATGGATTTCGGGACTCAAGAAAATTATTTCCGCAAATATGGATTCATTATATTGAAACGATGATTGTATTTCTTTCAGCTTTTTTATTCTCGTTGCTTATAGCGTATATACTTGTCGTTTGGGTATTACAGCGTTCTCATATGAAACAGAAAATGTGGAACGGGATTTTTCTTACGCTTGAGAGTATACCAGATATATTACTTATTTTATTATCGCAACTTCTTGTCGTAATTATGTTTCAAAAAACAGGAGTTATGCCGATCAAACTGGCTGGATTAGGGGAAGAAAGGATACGTTTGTTACCAATTATATGTCTTACAATACCAACAACATTATTGTTTATTAAACTGTTGTTATTACGGTTTAAAGAAGAATTAGAGAAAGATTATAGTTTATTTGCTAAAAGTAAAGGGCTTAGTTTAAGACATATTTTAACACATCATATTTCAAGAAATGTTTTGTTAACAACGATCTATTATGCAAAAACAAATATTTTATTTATGTTATCAAATTTATATATTATTGAATGGATATTTAATACGTACGGTATGTTTGTTTTTGTAAAAGAAAATTCGAAATTAGAAATATTTACAGTGAGTCTAGTAATATTATACGTACCGCTTTTTATACTGTTTCGTTTATTACATACGTTCTTACAAAATGTTATAAAGGAGCGTGTGTAACATGTGGCAAGTTGTAAAAAGAGATGTGAGATTTTGGATAGGTATTACTTTTTTGAGTGTACTAATGATTGTTAGTATTGGATATACGTTGTTTTTTGATGGGAATATTCGTGAACTTACGATGATGTATAACGAAAAAGGGGAACTAGAGGCAGCTCCATTTGCACCATCAAGTAAATTTTGGTTTGGAAGTGATGTGAAAGGTCGTGACCTTGTTCAATTAATAATAGAAGGTGCAAAATGGACAGTTGGTGCAAGTATAATTATAGCGATTTTACGAGTTATAGTTGGAGGGGGAATTGGTTTACTTCTTGGTATGTATGGTAAACGCTCTTTTCCAGTTATTTCATCCTTTTTTGATCCTTTTAGTATTGTACCGATGGTTATGATTTCTTATTTTATGTTAAATGAAGTATTAACGTTTGATAGTGGAGCAGAAGTTGTGCCGTTATATTTGCGTGTGGCATTTCAAATTATAGTTCTTGTATGTCTCGCTGTACCAACAGTGATGTTGTATGTAGCGCAAGAAGTAAAACGTATTAAGAAAGAAGAATTTATGTTGGCAGCCACTGTGCTCGGCGGTAGTAAGTGGCAGAGGTTGAAGCGCCATATATGGCCTCATATGTTACCGCCATTTCTTTTATTAGTAGCTCAACAATTTGTAAGTACGTTATTACTTCTTTTACATCTTGGTTTGTTACAATTATTTTTTGGCGGAACAATAACCTTCAGTGGAATGGATCCAGATAGTGTAACAAAAGAATGGACTGGCCTAATTGGTCAAAACTTCCGCCATTTAACTACACATACATGGATTGTACTTATACCGATTGCTTTTTATAGTATGACAATTCTCGCAGGAAATCTAGTTAGTAATAGTATGCAAGATGCGATTAAGTTAGGAAATACGAGAAGGCCAGAGCGGAAAGGTAGAGAAGTGCAAGCAGAGAAACAAGTACAACCAACTACGAATGACTTTTCTTTTTATAGAGAGATACAAAAATAAAAAGATAGCTGAAAGCAACTTGTTTTCAGCTATCTTTTTCTGTTTATAGTGGTGGTAAATCAATCTTACCTTCTTCAAATAATTCTTTTATCATATGCTTCGTATAACCAGCAGCTTGACCAAATGTGATTTTTGCTGGCATTGGTGCTTCGTTAGCATCTACAACTACATCGATAATACATGGTTTGTTTTGTTTTACTGCGTTTTCAAAAGCTGGGAGTAATTCATCTATATGTTCAACGCGGTATCCGATACCTCCACACGCCTCTGCATATTTTGCAAAATCAGGGTTCGTTAAGTCTGTTTCGAATTCGATATTACCCATGACTTCTTGCTCGAATTTAATCATCGCAATTTTATTATTGTTTAATACGACGAAAACAATTGGTAGTTTATATTTAACAGCTGTTACGAAGTCGTTCATTGTCATTCCAAAACCACCGTCACCACAAACTGCAAATACTTGTTTATCCGGGAATGCAATTTTTCCAGCAAGAGCACCAGGTAAACCGCAACCAAGTGTTGCGAGCCAGCTAGAAATGATAAATTGTTGATTTGTCATACGGAAGTGCCTTGCTGTCCATACTGTTACATTTCCGACATCGACTGATAGAATTGCGTCATCATGTGCTACTTGCTGCAGAGCATGCATAACGCGTTGTGGTTTAATTGGAATGGAAGAGTCTTCTTCTTGATCGTGTAATTTTTCTTCCCACTTTTTCATCATGTCTTGGTAATGTTCTAAGAAGGAATGGTCTGTGTGTTCTTCAACATTTTCAATTAACCATCGTAAAGTTTTTTCAGCATCACCAGCTAAACCAATATCTGTCGCATAACGTTTCCCAATTTGGGCAGGATCTGTATCGATATGAATTGTCTTAGCTTTTTCAGGTAAGAAACCGGTGAACGGATAAGAAGTACCAACCATAATTAAAGTATCTGCATGCTTCATTGCTTCATAAGAAGGTTTCGTTCCGATTAATCCTAATCCACCAATACAAAGAGGGTGTTCATCCGGAATAACGCCTTTAGCTGGTAATGTAAGTACGATTGGAGCACCAATATGTTCTGCAAATGCAAGTAAAGATTCTCTCGCATGTTTTGCTCCTTTACCAGCTAAAATAACAGGTTTTGTCGCTGCATTTATTGCGAGTTTTGCTGCATCTAAATCTTCTTTTTGTGGAAACAACTCAGGCAAAGTAAAAGAAGTATTTGTAATACGAGCACCATTTTTTACTTCGAATTTCGGGACATCATCTGGAATTGTAAGAACGGATACACCTTTTTTCGTATAAGCCATTCGAATTGCTTGATTCACTACGGCAGGTAGTTGCTCTGCTGACATAATACGCTGGTTATAAACCGCGACATCATCAAACATTCTTTCTAAATTTACTTCTTGGAAAAAATCCGTTCCGAGTAAATCGGTTTCTACTTGACCTGAAATTGCTAGAACAGGGGCTTTATCGAGTTTCGCATCATATAAACCATTTAATAAATGAATAGCACCAGGTCCTGCAATTGCCATACAAACGCCAAGTTTTCCTGTTAATTTCGCATAGGCAGCCGCTGCTAATGCACCAGCTTCTTCGTGGCGAACTTGAATGAATTTAATTTTATCTTGTTTTTTTCTTAAAGCTTCAATGATAGAATTGATGGAATCTCCAGGCATACCGTATATGTGTTCTACGCCCCAGTCAATTAATAAATCAACTAATGCTTCACCGGCTGTTTTTCCAAACATAATTGTTCCTCCTTATAATCAGGTAGATACTATTATGTTTTGGAGAAAAAGGAAAAATATACAAATGATAATATTATTATCTTTAATGATGACCAGCGAATAGTGTAAATACTGTTATTAGTAAAAATCCACTAGATGCCCATGTTAAAAATGAAAGGAAAGAGAGCTGCTTCTTTGCTTTCCAAAGCATTTCATGAATTGTGACATAGCCAAGTGAACCGATAGCACTTCCCATAATGAGTCCTTGTAAATGAAGCGCTTTTCCTTCCATTAAAATTCCAAAAACTGTACCGGTACCGAGAATAAGAGATAGTAATAAAGTTGTTAATAAAAAGGAAATATATTTATGTTTTGTAAATAGAAAGGGGATAATTAATGCTAAGCCTTCAGGAATATGGTGAACGACGATTGCTATTAAAAAAGGTATGGCAGAGTCAGCATGATTAATAAAAGCAGTACCCAAAGCAAATCCACTCGGCAAATTATGAATAAATATAGCGAAAGAGAGAAAAAGGAAAGTTTGCCATGCTTGTTGATCTTTTGTATGTATCATTGGATGGTGACAATAGTTATCTAATAAGCTCATAATTAAAATACCGATAGTCATACCAAGTATAGGTCCAATCATTTCATAACTTGAAAATGTTTCAGGAATAATTTCAAGTAGTAAGAGTCCAAGTAAAATTCCGCCACATAATGCATATAAACGATGCATTTTTTCTTCAATTAGCTGGCGCGTAGCAATGCCAACAGCACCGCCTAATAATAAGCCACCAAATGAAAAAAATGTAACTATCATAGGAATCCATAATCGTTCCATCGTATCACACTCCGATTCTTCCACCTTATTTTTAGCTTACGAAAAGGAAAGTTAGATTAGTCCAAGTAATTGTGTTTGATTATAGAGAAAAAAGTAGTGATTCGTTATAATTTATATATTAAATTTAAGTGAGAAAATGAAAAGGGGAATTGGTTATGCAACAAATTAAAAAAATAGGAAACTCATTTTGGTATATGACACCAGTTTCTGAAACAGATAGACCTATATTAGGAATGGTCATTGGAAAAGAAAAAACATTAATGATCGATGCAGGGAATTCAGAGGAACATGCACAATTATTTTTAGAAATGTTAAAAGAAAAAAATGTATCGAATCCTGATTTTGTAGCACTAACGCATTGGCATTGGGATCATATTTTTGGATTATCTGTATTACAGAATGCATTAACTATTTCACACGCTGAAACGAAAAAAGAAATGCAGGCAATAGTATCTTATGAATGGACAGATGAAGCGTTGGACGCACGCGTAAAAGAGGGTACGGAAATTGCATTTTGTGCGGATTGCATCAAAAAAGAGTTTGAAGAAAAAGCGAGAAATATTAAAATTATTCTTCCAACCTTAACGTTCCAGGATCAAATTGAATTAGACCTTGGTGAGGTGACCTGCGTGTTAAAACATGTGGGCGGAGATCATGCACATGATTCAGTTGTTATGTACATAAAAGAAGAAAAGATATTGTTTTTAGGAGACTGTATATATGCAGATATTTTTTCTTCGAAGTGGAACTATACGACGAAAAGAACGTTTGCATTAATAGATGAATTAGAAAAATTTGATGCTGAGACATATATTCTCTCTCATGGGGAAGCGATAAATCGAGAGGAGTTTTTACAAGAGATTCGTATGTTAAAAACAGTAGGAACTTATACTGAAATACATAAAGGCGATGAAGGGAAGATAAAGGAAGCGTATAAACGAGACATAGATAGAGAATTAAATGAAGATGAATTAGAAACAATAACGTTTTTTGTAAATGGTTATGAAATGAATAATCAATAAGACACGACATGAATCCAATATAATTAAATTGCACAAAAAGAGTATTGAAATTTAATTCAATACTCTTTTCAATACTTAAATATGTAGTTTCAACCAAATTCTAAATGGGGAATCATTGTCTGGAGGGGTGTCATTCTATGTGTTTTTCGTATAGATAGTGGTTCAAGTAGAAGCCTTCCTTGCTAATTCAGTTATATATTTGAAAAATCCATTGTGGTTTACATCATATACTACATTTACAGGTCGCCCACCATCAAATTCCACTGTACGCCCCTGGCTTGGTCCGTATGTATGAACGATACTATTAATCGTTTGAGTTTTTGCGAGGTTAGTGTTTCCGACAAGCGCAGTTGTTAGTACATCCCACAAGTAGTAAGTAGAGTTCGTTGAAAAGTGAACGAGGGGAGGAACCATCGCATAGCATTGGCCAAGGAAATCTACACCAATATAATTTCGTTCTTTTGCCCAACGTTCACGTATGTCTATAGTTAATGGAACTTGGTTTGTACTTTCTAGTGTCACTAAGTCGATTTCAATTTTTGATTCCCATACACGAGCCACTGCTTCAGGGTCCCAAAATGAATTCCACTCAGCTGTTCCGTCATGCTCTGGTTCATGTACATTGCCTGCGGTAAGAAATGTACCACCCATCCAAACGAGACGTTCAATTTTATCTTCGACTATGGGAGCTTCATATAATGCACGAGCAAGGTCAGTTAGGGGTCCCGTAAATAATAAAGTTGTTTTTCCTTCCGTTTGTAGAAGCGTTTCTATTAAGTGATGATGTGCAGACTTTGCTGCTACAGGTGTTATAACTTTTCCAGCCTCATTTAAAATTGGTAAAGCATCTACATAAAATGCATGCATCCGCCAGTCTTTTGGAAATGGATTTTTCGCACGGGAATTTGATGCGGCTACTTCAATATATTCTTTGCTGAAGCGATCAATAATTTTGCGACTTGCAGATATTGCTGGTTCCAAATAGCAATCAGCAGGGATAACTGAAACACCTGTAAGTTTGACATTATCCATCTGAAGTAATAAAAATAGTGAAATTAAATCATCTACACCACCATCATGATTGAAGTACACTTTTTTCATCATTGTAATCTCCATCCTATTTGATTTAGTTAGAAATTAAACATGCATTGAGGAAAAGTCATCAATAATTTCGACTACTTCAATTTCGCCATTAATGAGTAGCTCAGGGAGTTCGTTATTCACATTTCCTTTCCAATATTCTCTAGCTTGTTCCATTTTTTGAGAAAAAGGAATAGCATCTTCTTTCGGTAAAAGATTCCCGTCACCTTCAAAAGAACTTCCGATTACTCGTAGTTTAACAATCTGCAAAACTTCTCGATTGTAAGAATCAAATAATGCTTTCCATTTTAAAGCATCTTCATAGCTTTTAGCAGCATATAAACAAGACAATCTTGATGGATAATCAGGATATTCTTGCAGCCTAACCATTTCCACAATCGTTTCTCTAATGGCTCTAATTGTTTGATCCATGTAATTCATAACGACTGTAGCATTTTCATTCTTTATATGTAATTCTTCATTTGTATAATGTTCTTTTAAAATTTGTATAGAATCTTTACCATTAGAATTTAAATGTTTTCTTTCAAAAAAGAAGTGGAATAGCGTATTAGTTTGATTTTTATTAAATTGAATGCTTTGTCCGATCTTCATTTTTTTCCTTGTTACGATATGATATACGAAAAATCCTTGTTCATTCATGGTTCTCCTCCTAGTAGTAATGTTTCAATTTAGTAATTCAACATTGAAATATATAAAACCTTTATAAGTAAAAGTGAGAATTTGAGTTGAAAGCAAAGAAAATATATGAAAACGTTTTAAATTTGTTCACAAAATGTTCACTTACGAAGAGGTTTCCAATATCGATATAATGACAAAGACTCAAAGAGAAAGGATGATGAATTTTGCCAACAACAAGAAAGGAAAACCTCCAATTTGGTATGATGATGTGCCTTGGGATGGTTATCGTAATGACGTTTTACAATTTACTAACGAATGGATCAGGAGGGCCAATTCATATTAGGGAGATTGCATTAGAACTACTAATTGGATTTATTATTGCGCTATTAATTGAAATATGTATCGTTGGACCTTGTGCGAAAAAAATTGTATTCATGCTACCGTTTGATAAATCGAAGAAAATAAATATTATAGTTGCGATGGCGACAGCAATGGTAATCGGAATGGTGTTCTTTATGTCATTTTTCGGAATGACTATGATGCATTTACATGGTGGGCTACAAGGGGATTCATTTGTTTCAATATATTTTACAATTTTTATTAAAAATTTCATTATGGCTTATCCATTACAATTAATTATTATGGGGCCACTTGTGCGTTTCTTATTTGCAAAGTTTATTTTGAAGAATAAAGCTGTAAAAGTAGCGTAAATAAATTTGTATTATCTAATTATAAAAATTATATAATGTTAAATGTGGTCTATTGAAAGATTGTAGCATGCATAATGAAGATAATCTAAATCATACGTTTAGTTAGGTGAAAACATTATGAAAATTAAGAAGGTATTATGAGTCAAAAAAATATAAGTAGAGCTATGTGTGAAAAAGAGATTTTAAAGTAAAACAGTGACATATAAAAAGAGGGGTGCAAATGCAACCCTCTTTTTACATTCTATAAGCTTTACCGTGTCAAAGAATATGGTATATGTAAGAGTCTTGATAGGTTTATTGCTTGGATTGAACCAACTTAAAAAAGGATTGTACGTTTTGTGGGCTTGAAAAATTATCAAAGACAATAAAATCGTCTCCATGGTTCATGGTTATTTTTTTGATAAAGGGAATTGCAGACATCTCTAATACAACCCCATCCGTATGACTGAAATCTTCTATTTCAGTATATTTGAATTCCCATTTTAGTCCTTTTCCAAACATAGCATCAGAACAGAACAATAATCTTTTATTTGTAGCAGCTAAAATGCCAGATCTACTGATATAACCAAAATTTATTACGCAGTAGAGTGTAGAAAGAATATCTTCTTCACTGTTTAAGTGTTCTTTTATTGTTCCTAGATTCGCCTTCATGAGCAGGCCCCCTTATTATTGTAAGTAAAGTGTTGTTAAATTTATTTTATCATATATTAACATTTTGAAATTTGTATTATTGAATTTTAGTTGAGGGATGAAAAGGGAAAGAGAATTCTTTTTAGTTTCTAGTACAATAAAGTAAGGAGAATATGAATAGAAATTAAAATATTACTAAATATACGTAACTAATGAATACAATGTCTTTTTCAGTTATTAAGTTGTAAATCATTTTATGATAAAATCTTTTACATAATTTAATAAAGGGGTAGTATTCAATGGGTTATTTCTCAAATGGTTTATTAGTTTTGTTTGTGCTTATCGTATGTAGTTGTATAATTTTTGGTTAATAATATAATGAGAGTCTTATATAAAAGAAGTTATCTCAAGTGAGATAACTTCTTTTTATTTTATGTTGAGAAGGAATTCTATTTTTCTTATTGAAGTTTGTTCTAGTTATTTTCACGTCAATCGCAATTTTCATAAGGGGCATTTTATGGAACATTAACAAACTATAGAATAAGGAGTATTTACATGAAAAATAGTATACACTACACAAGTGAACATCCTACAAAATTTAATGAATTATTAGCTTTATATGAATCTTTAGGATGGAATTCTCTTAAATTAACAGTGAATGAATTAGAACAAATGTGTAAACAAAGTTGGTATGCAATATATGCATTTAAAGAGGAACAATTAATTGGGATGGGGCGTGTTATATCCGATGGAGTAATAACAGGCGTTATTTGTGGTGTATGTGTAATGCCGGAGTATCAGTATATTGGTATTGGAAAAGACATAGTGAAACGATTAATCCATCACTGCGAACAAAACAAGGTTATTCCGCAACTTATGTGTGTGGAAAAATTGCAATCTTATTATGAATCTATAGGGTTTGAAGCATTCTCTATTGGGATGACAAAACATATTATGAGATAGCGGTGCTTTATATTTTCAGTTTACTCGTACATATTTTCAAACTTCAGTTGTAAAGGAGAATTGCTGTATGGAGATTGCTAAAGGAGTAGAAATGTTACAACTTGAGTTTCAAGAATTTATCATTCACCCAATTCTTTTATGGGATGATGAAATGGCAGTTTTAATAGATACTGGTTTCCCTGGACAATTTGAAGATATACAAGTAGAGATGGAGAGAGTTGGGGTATCTGTTGATAAGCTAAAAGTTGTGATTTTGACACACCAGGATATAGATCATATAGGTAGCCTTCCTAATGTATTGGAGAATGGTGTAAGCGATATTAAAGTATATGCGCACGAGTTAGATAAGTCATATATTGAGGGAGATTTACCTTTATTGAAAGATGTACATGTAGAGAATCCACCAAAAGGAAAAGTGAGTGACACAGTGATTGACGGGCAAGAACTTCCGTATTGCGGTGGAATACGAATTCTTCATACTCCAGGGCATACTCCGGGGCATATTAGTTTATATTTGAAACGAAGCAAAATTCTTGTCGCTGGAGACTCGATGTATAGTGTGAATGGAAAGTTAGGAGGAGTTCATGCTCCAACAACTTTAAATATTATGGAAGCACGGCAGTCTTTGAAGAAGTATTTAAATCTAGATATTGAATCTGTAGTTTGTTACCACGGGGGATTAAGTAAGGGGAATATAAAGATTCAACTTCAAAATTTGTAAAAAATGATAAAAAAGCATGTTTGAAGAAATACAAACATGCTTTTTTATTAAAGGAAACCCATGTAATTTTAACGTCCTAATCCGTTCCAATAAAAAGAAACGATTTCTTGTGCTAATTCATCTATATTTGTAAGAATAGGATTGTCATTTTCATCTTTAAAATTCCCAATTGATAATAAAGATACGAATGCATGAGCGGCAAATTTAGGGTTTCCTTTTTGGATTTCTCCAAATTGCATCGCTTTAGCGAGTGCTTTTTCTAACACTTCATACATGCTATCTTCAGCTTTTTTTAATTCTTTCAATTGTTCTTCAGATAACGACAGTTTTGCATCTTTCATAAAATTTTTCATATCGATATCCATTGTGGCATGTAAGTAAACTTTAGCAAAGTTTAATAATCTCTCTTCTAAAGTATTGTTTGTAGAGAGTATTTGCGACATATTCTCACGTATACGTACCATCATTTGAATCATAGTAGCGGTAAATAAATCTGCTTTTGTTGAATAGTAATAGTAGACGGTTGCTTTCGTAACACCACAAACTTTTGCTACTTCCTCCATAGAAACGACTTGATAATTTTGAGTAAGAAATAACCGAGTTGCAACTTCTAAAATGGTTTCTTTTGTAGATTTTGTATTTTTATTTTGACGAGGCCTTCCAAGAGGGCGTTGTTTTTGTTCCAAATCCATTCGCTCCTGACATGTATTGTTTAGATAATTATAACATAATTTTTATTCATTCTTGATTAATTAACCGACCAGTATATATAATTAATAGTGGAGGAAAAAAGGAAGGTGGGTTTTTTATGAAAAAGCACCCGTTACATATGTTAGGGAGGCTTGTAGCAGGGAAAAATACGCAATGGATCACTTTATCGGTATGGATTCTTATTACATTATTACTTTCATTTACGTTACCACAAGTAAACAGTACGAAAGAACCGAACCCGAAAAATTTACCCGAAACAGCTATGTCGCAGCAAGCGGAAGCACTTATGAAAAAAGAGTTTCCGAATAATGCGGGGAATCCGTTGTTAGTAGTATGGTATAGAGATGGTGGATTACAGTCACAAGATTATAAACTCATACAAGACGTTTATAAAGAGTTAAAAGCTAGTCCTTTAAAGGAACAATCAACGTTACCACCATTTGATACAATCCCGGAACAAGTATTATCAAAAAGTGCTTCAAAAGACGGTACATCATTTGTTACACCGGTATTTTTTAACAAGTCGGCTGGAACAGATATATTAAAAGGAAATCTTGAAGATTTAAGAAACATAGTGAATAGTAAAGTCGATGAAGATCCATTCAAACGAAAAATTAGTGACGCTGGTTTACATGTTCGATTATCTGGACCTGTAGGCATTCAAACGGATGCAGTTAGCTTATTTAGTCAAGCTGATGTAAAACTGTTAGTTGCTACTGTATTACTTGTATTGGTTTTATTAATCTTATTGTACCGCTCACCAATATTAGCGATTTTACCTTTACTTGTTGTTGGCTTTGCATACGGTATTATTAGTCCTACACTTGGTTTTTTAGCTGATTACGGATGGATTAAAGTCGATGCCCAAGCGATATCAATCATGACAGTGCTATTGTTTGGTGCTGGAACGGACTATTGCTTATTTTTAATTTCGAGATATCGGGAGTACTTGTTAGAAGAAGAAAGCAAATATAAGGCGCTGCAACTTGCAATTAAAGCTTCTGGCGGGGCCATAATAATGAGTGCGTTAACAGTTGTACTTGGATTAGGAATATTATTACTTGCTCATTATGGTGCCTTCCATCGATTTGCAGTACCATTTAGTGTTGCTGTATTTATTATGGGAATCGCTGCTTTAACAATTTTACCAGCGTTATTATTAATTTTCGGTAGAGCTGCATTCTTCCCGTTTGTACCGAGAACAACTTCGATGAATGAGGAATTAGCAAGAAGGAAAAAGAAAGTAGTAAAAGTTAAAAAATCAAAAGGTGCCTTTAGTAAAAAACTTGGAGATGTTGTAGTACGTAGACCGTGGACAATCATTATGCTTACTGTATTTGTATTAGGGGGATTGGCATCATTTGTACCACGTATTCAATACACGTATGACTTATTAGAATCGTTTCCTAAAGATATGCCTTCACGCGAAGGGTTTACGTTAATTAGTGATCATTTTTCAGCTGGTGAACTAGCGCCAGTAAAAGTTGTTGTTGACACGAAAGGAAAAGAGCTTCCTATTAAACAAGAACTAGAGAAATTTTCTTTCGTAAAAACAGTGAAAGACCCAAAAGAGGGGAAAGAAAATAAGCAAATTAAAATGTATGAGGTTTCTTTAGCTGAAAATCCATACTCAATTGAAGCATTAGATCAAATCCCTAAATTGAAAACTCGTGTAGAAAAAGTATTAAAAGACGCTGGAGTTAGTAATGCAGAAGATCAACTATGGATTGGCGGAGAAACGGCTTCATTATATGATACAAAGCAAATTACAGAACGTGATGAAGCGGTTATTATTCCAGTAATGATTAGTATTATAGCTTTATTATTACTTGTTTACTTACGATCAATTGTCGCGATGATTTATTTAATTGTAACTGTTGTTTTATCATTTTTCTCTGCATTAGGAGCCGGATGGATATTACTTCACTTCGGTATGGGGGCACCGGCTATTCAAGGTGCAATACCGTTATACGCATTTGTATTTCTAGTTGCTTTAGGTGAAGATTATAATATCTTTATGGTTTCAGAAATATGGAAAAACAGAAAGACACAAAATCATTTGGATGCAGTAAAAAATGGTGTTATACAAACAGGTAGTGTCATTACATCTGCAGGTTTAATTTTAGCCGGAACTTTTGCTGTATTAGGAACACTTCCAATTCAAGTGCTCGTTCAATTTGGTATTGTAACAGCAATTGGTGTATTACTAGATACGTTTATTGTAAGACCACTACTTGTACCGGCAATCACAGTCGTTTTAGGCCGCTTTGCTTTTTGGCCAGGAAAACTTTCAAGGAAGAGTGAAGAGATACAAAAAGTGGATGCGTAGTTGAAAAAGCCAAGGATATTTTCCTTGGCTTTTTTCAATGTAATTAATTTTTTGAAGTCAAATCATCAGATGCAGCATGATCAGCATCTTCAATATCGGTTTCTGGCATTCCATATAACCCGTTCATTGCTTGTTCTTCGATAGTAAGATTGGCAGTATTATTATTTTGAATAGGTGTAGCGTTTTCGATAACATTTTCTTTTTTATTTATATTTTTGTTATTCATGTATGAATCCTCCAAATTTTATTTGATTTATTTATAGTATGTGGATGGATTTCCAGAAATATGTGAATTGATTCTTATAGATGTAATATAATTAAATAAACAATTATGGTGAAATGTAAACTGTTAGGAGTGAACAATTATGGTGAAAGCAAGGAAATTAGCCTCCTAAAATAAAAAGAAAATTTTAGGAGGCTATTAAAATGAAGTTTCATGTAATTGATAGAGAAAATTGGAATAGAGAGCAGTATTTTGAGCATTATTTAAAGTTGAAATGTACATTTAGTATGACTGTTAATGTTGATATCACGATGTTATTAGAGGAAGTATATCAAAAGGGAATAAAATTTTATCCCGTTTTTATATACTTAGTTTCTAAAGTAGTAAATAATCATAAAGAATTTCGAACATCTTTTAATGATGAAGGAGCTTTAGGCTATTGGGAGGAAATGATACCGAGTTATACAATCTTTCATAAAGATGATAAGTCTTTTTCAAGTATATGGACGGATTATTCAAGTGATTTTCGCATTTTCTATAAAAATTATGAAAAAGATATGAGATGTTATGCTAGTGTTCATGGTCTTTTCACGAAAGAAAATATTCCGCCTAATGTATTTCCGATTTCAAGTATACCTTGGACTAGTTTTACTGGATTTAATCTTAATATTAATAATGATGGTGATTTTCTATTACCGATTATAACTTGTGGGAAATATTTTAATGAAGAAAATAAGATTATGCTACCAGTTTCATTGCAAGTACATCATTCGGTTTGTGATGGATATCATGCAAGTCGATTTATAGAGGATTTACAGGAGTTAAGTAATAGTTGTAACGAGTGGCTGAAATAAAAACTAATTTTAAATTATATACAAGTGAAAATAAATAATAGAAGAGATCATGTTTATATTGCATGGTCTCTTTTTTATTCATCTAAAGAACAGTGGAAAATATAGGTTGATTTGTAGTTTAATAATAAGTAGAATGATTAATTTTAATTTTCTTTATTTTATAACTGTATTGTTTACAAAAATATTATCTTGTAATAATAAAGGGGAAAACAAAAATGGCAATAATATCTATAGAAAAAGCTACAATTTTAGATGCTGAAAAATTAACAGAAATAATGACAAGAACATTTGATGAAGAAGCAGAACGATGGTTATGTGGTCAAGGTGATGTTATTGACTATAACATCCAACCACCAGGGTATTCTTCAGTAGAAATGATGAGATATTCAATCGAAGAATTGGATTCTTATAAAGTAATAATGGATGAAAAAATAATCGGGGGAATTATAGTTACGATCTCAGGTAAGTCATATGGCCGGATTGATCGTATTTTTGTAGAGCCTGTTTATCAAGGGAAAGGAATTGGATCAAATGTTATTAAATTAATAGAAGCGGAATATCCAAGCATAAGGATTTGGGATCTCGAAACATCGAGTAGACAAATTAATAATCACCATTTTTATAAAAAGATGGGTTACCAAACAATTTTTGAATCAGAAGATGAGTATTGTTACGTGAAAAGAATAGGGACGAGCTCAAACAAAGAAAGTGTATTTAAAAATGAAGACATGAAAAATAGCCAATACGAAAACTGCAACTTGGAAAATACAGAGTATTATCAAGTAAATTTAAAAAATAGTTCATTTGTTGGCAGCAATATAAGGAATATGAATATGAGCAATTGTAATGTAAGTCAATCCAAGTTTAGAAATATTAATTTTAGAAGTTCTTCATATGCAGATTTAAATCTTTCTGGCAGTAAATTTAGTTTGGTGATTTTAGGTGGAGTTCAATTTAAAGATACAAGTCTTGGAGAAAATAAATATCCTATTTCATTTAATAGATGTGATTTAGAAGGGAGTACGATAAGTAGTAGTAATCTAAAAAATATGGAAATAGAAAATTGTGATATAGCCGGTATGAAAGTAAATGGTATTCCAATGGAAAAGCTGCTTGCGTTATATAATAAAGTAAAAAGTTAACCGGTTAATGTAGATAAGTTTGTTCGTAAAGCTAATATTATGCCGAAATAATTATATAAAAATAACATAAAGAAATAAAGGAGAGAAGGGGTTTCATGCGGGAGGCTAGAATGAATATATGTATTGTTAAGAATATGGAGGGAAGAAAATATGACGATCAAAGTAAGAGCAGTAGAAATACAAGATGCCAGAGCGATTCACCGTATATGCATACAAGATGACGTTTTACCTTATATGATTTTCTTACCTAGCATGCGTGTAGATGCGATGGAAAATAGAATTCGAAATTTAGCACCAAATCAATTTGAATTTGTCGCAGAGTATGATGGGGAAGTTGTAGGATTTGTTGGGTTAACCCAAAGTCCTGGACGTAGATCTCATTCGGGTGATTTGTTTATCGGGGTAGATAGTGAATATCATAATAAAGGCATTGGAAAAGCTCTTCTTACAAAAATGCTTGATTTGGCTGATAATTGGTTAATGTTAGAGAGAGTAGAACTAGGTGTTTTAGAAACGAATCCTAAAGCGAAAACTCTATATGAAAAATTCGGATTTGTAGAAGAGGGAGTAAAGATAGGAAATTTGAAAGCTTACGGAAAGTTTATTAATGAAATTATGATGAGTCGTTTTAGACCTGATGGTTTAATTGTACATAATGGATAGTGAAAGCATGACAGTATAATGTCATGCTTTTTTATTAGAATTTGGTTGTAATAAAAATAATGCAAGACCAATAAAAATAACTGTAATGCCTAGTCCTTGTTGTAAAGAAATAGTCTCATTTAATATAAAGTACGCTAGTATACAAGTCCCAATTGTTTCTCCTAAAATGCTCATGGAGATTACAGTAGCACTCATCCATTTTAATAACCAATTAAAAATCGTTTGCCCTAAAATCGTAGCAATAAACGCCAAACCAATAAAGCATAGCCAAGTTTGTGTAGAGTAATGGATAAGAGATTCGTGTTTCATATAAGCAAATATACCAAGAAAACAGGCGCTACTTCCATAACTAATGAGCGAATACGGTATAAGTGACAAATCTTTACGAACATATTGGCTAATGAAAAAGTATGCGGTAATAATTCCTGCCGCAATAAATGCTAAAATATCTCCGTATAAGGCTTCCACGCTAATTTGGAAATCTTGCCAGCCAATGATGATACTTCCTGAAATAGCAATGAGACAACCGATAATCGCGCCTCTCGTAAACCTTTCCTTGAATAAAAAATAACCACCAATCATTGAGAATAAAGGTTGTAACGTTACGATAACAGTAGAGCTTGCTACAGAAGTATATTGTAACGATTCAAACCATAGTACATAATGTGCAGCTAAAAATAGCCCAGAAATGAATCCGAATCCCCATTGTCTTCTTGTTATTGTTTTTAGTTCGTTTCGATTGTTTCGATTAAAAAGTAATAATGGCAACAGAATTAATACAGCGAAAAATAATCGATAAAAAGCAATGATAGTTGCAGGAGCATCTGCCAATTTTACAAAAATCGCTGAAGTTGATAAGGCGAATACACCGAAAAATAAGATGCAATATGAAAGAATAGGTGATTTCAAAGTTTGTCCCTCCGATAGATTGTCTATTATAATAAACTAAATACGATAAAATGTACAAAGGTAAGTATATAAGTCTCGGAGACGATAGAAAAGGATTATTTGCCTTTGTTTAGTAAGTCAACACAAAAGCGATGAAATATATATTATGATGGACGAAGGAAGGATTTACTATGATACATGATAGGCTTGGACAAACTGTATTAAGTTATCGTAAGAAAAATAAGATGACAATTCGCGAATTTGCGGATTATGCAGGAATTAGTACTTCATTAATTAGTCAAATTGAACGAGGACATGCGAATCCCTCGTTAAGTGTATTGGAATTAATAGCGAAAGCGTTAAATGTACCGCTATTTACACTATTTATTAATGAGATTGATACAGATTCACTCATTTCTAAGAAGAAAGATAGAAAGAAAGTATATCGAGAAAATAGCGATCACATAGTTTACGATGTATTAACACCAGATTTTATGAAAGCGCGTATTGAAATGTTAATGATGGACCTAAATAAACAAGCAAATACAACGGAAAATCACTATTCACATGAAGATAAAGAAGAAATTGCTGTTGTTATGAAAGGAGAAGTTTATGTGGAGTTAGAAGGCAAAGAGTACTTCTTAGAAGAAGGAGATGTTGTACGTATCCCGCCAAATGTGAAACATCGTTTTTTGAATAAGAGTGATGAATCCAATCATATTTTATTTGTATTGACGCCATCTTTAGGATGAGTATAAAGTGATTTTTTTACGGGGGATAGAAAGATGGAAAATAAAACTGTTTTAAAAGGTGGCTTGTCAATTGATTGGGATTTTGGACATGTTTTTAAATTCTCATATAGTTACTTTGATCATATTAGGAGGGCTCCAAAATATAAAGATATAACTTTAGAGAAATTCCGATTTGTTATGAATACGTAATGAAGCCTAATGGTCTGTATTAAGGTACAAAAATATAAATTTATTTGTTGTTAGTATATTATTTTAAAATATGTAAGATTTTACATGAGTATTTTACTTTTACTAATTATGTAAATAGGCTATACTAAAATACATACATTTTAGTATTGGAGAGAGAAGTAAAACGACATGGAATTAGTGAAATTGGAAAAAGTAATTGAAATAAAGAAAGAAGAACTTTTATATTTAGTATCAGATTACGGAATTCAACATGAAAAAGTATTGGCATTAAGTCAAGAAATAGACAAACTGATTAATTACTTTATGTTTTTAAAATAGGAAGAACTATGACATGATGTGAAAATGTTATAGTTCTTTTTTATTTGGAAATTCAGATGTATATTCTATATACTAATAATAGATGGAATATTCTGTTTTAGAGGAGGCGGATACATGATATTACATACGTACATTTCAGGAGAAGGGGAACCAATCGTACTTTTACATTCTGGTGGTATGACAGGTTTAGTAGAATATGAAGAGCAGGTAGCATTTTTTCGAGAACAAAATTATCAAGTCATTCGCCCTGATTTAAGAGGGCATGGAAAATCAGGGGGGACATTGGAGAATTATTTCCTACGTTCTGCAAAGGATTTATATGATACGTTAGAGCATCTACAAATTGATAGATGTCATATAGCGGGTGTTTCACTAGGGGGATTAATCGCTTTATTATTTGCAAAAAAGTATCCAGAGAAAGTGAGAACATTAACTTTTTCAGGAATCTTTCCGGTTAAGAGGGATAATTGGGAAGAGTCTCTGGAGTATGAAGCGAAGTGTCACGAGCAATTGATGAAAAATGAAGAAGTTATAACGTATATGAATCAAATTCATGAAAAAAGTGATTGGAAAGCATTGCTTGAATCGTGGCAAGTTAAAGATTGGTATCCTTTCGATGAAACTGGTGATGTAGCGAATCTTCAAATACCTACACTCTGTATTGCTGGGGGAGATTCAGAAGATGAAGTTACAGCTGTTACAACGTTCAAACAATTAAACGGAAATATTCATATTGCCGTTATTCCGTTTGCCGGTCATTTAGTACATAATGATCAACCAAAAATTTATTCGGATATATTGTCTAATTTCTTACAGAATGCGCAAGTTGCTAGTCGAATATAAGGACTTTTGGGTATAATAATAAAGGAATTATTAATTGTATCGGTTAGGAGCGCAATACATATGAAAACAGTTGTTGTCATCGGTGGAGGTATAACGGGACTTTCTACTATGTTTTATTTAGAAAAATTAAAAAAGGATTATAATATAGATTTAAATTTAATCCTTGTAGAAAAAGAAGAGTACTTAGGTGGGAAAATCCATAGTGTAGAAGAAAAGGATTTTATTATGGAATCCGGAGCAGATTCTATCGTTGCTCGTAATGAACATGTCATGCCGCTTATAAAAGATTTAAATTTAGAAGAAGAAATGGTATATAATGAAACGGGTATTTCTTACATATATTCGGATAATATTTTACATCCAATTCCTTCTGATACTATATTTGGGATACCGATGAGTGCCCGATCGTTGTTTAGCAGTACGCTAGTATCAACGAAAGGGAAAATTGTTGCTTTAAAAGATTTCATAACGAAAAATAAAGAGTTTACAAAAGATACTTCTCTTGCTGTATTTTTAGAAAGCTTTTTAGGAAAAGAGTTAGTAGAAAGACAAATTGCTCCGGTGCTTTCAGGTGTATATTCTGGTAAATTGAATGAGCTTACTATGGCGTCTACACTACCGTATTTACTGGATTATAAAAATAAATATGGAAGTATTATTAAAGGTTTTGAAGAGAATAAAAAGCAGTTTCAATCAGCAGGAAACAAAAAGTTCGTATCATTTAAAGGTGGATTATCTACGATTATTGATCGTTTAGAAGAAGTGCTGACTGAGACGGTTGTTAAGAAGGGTGTTGTAACGACAGCTGTAAGTAAACAAGGTAATCGCTATGAAGTCTCCTTTGCAAATCACGAATCAATCCAAGCTGATTATGTTGTTTTAGCAACTCCGCATGATATCGCAGAAAGTTTATTACAGTCTAATGAGTTAAACGAGCAGTTTCATACATTTAAAAATTCATCACTTATAAGTATTTACTTAGGATTTGACATACTAGATGAACAATTACCAGCGGACGGCACAGGATTTATCGTAACAGAAAACAGTGATTTACATTGTGATGCTTGTACATGGACAAGCCGGAAGTGGAAACATACATCTGGAAACCAAAAGCTATTAGTGAGAATGTTTTATAAGAGTACGAATCCGGTATATGAAACGATTAAAAATTATAATGAAGAAGAACTAGTACGAGTCGCTTTATATGATATTGAAAAGAGTCTCGGAATTAAAGGTGAACCAGAAGTAGTTGAAGTGACAAAATGGAAAGATTTAATGCCGAAATATCATTTAGAACATAATCAAGCAGTTCAAACATTACAAGAAAAAATGACGGATCTATATCCTAATGTATACTTAGCAGGTGCCTCATATTACGGTGTCGGTATTGGTGCGTGTATTGGAAATGGAAAGAACACTGCAAATAAGATAATTGCAACATTAAATGAACCGACAAATTAATATAGCATACATATATAAATAAAATGTCCCTCCAATATAACGGAGGGACATTTTATTTATTTTACTTGAATTGAGATCTTTTTATTCGTTGTATGATTCTCAGTAATCGTTAATGTTATATTACCGGATTCTTTAAATGAATATGATGAGAGTTGATAAAGCTCTTTTATACCATGTTTCTCTTTTAATTTATTGGCAGGAAGTAATGTTATGTTCGGTTTCCATGTTTCCTGTTTACCTGAAGGATAGTTTACTATTATTTCTGGATTATTTAATTGCATTGGTTTCCAAGAGGCAAAATGTAGCTTAACTTCTGTATCTTTTTTTAATAATTCTTCTGAGAAATATCCAAGCTCTCCAACGTTACCGAAAACAGTAAAGTTTTGATTTTGTAATGTGATATCTAAATGTTTAGATTGATATGTTGCTGCGTGATAGATTCCATATGAAAGAGAAAGAGTAGCGGCGATTAAAATGCTGATTGAAAATGTCTTAAAGCTATTGCCTTTAAAACTAGTCATCATGAATGAGTTTGGAGTGAACTTTTTTGCGAATAAAAATATGAGTAATATGAGTAAGAGGGATAAGCTGATGAATATATACAAAGGAAATTTACACCTCCACAATAAAATAATGTATTGACTATATTTTACCATAAATGTATGGGGTAGGGTGTTGTTTTAGAAGGGAAAAGTGAGTATGGAATAAAGAGATGATCAATGTACTATGATCATCTCTTTATTTTTCGCATCATGTAAATGCAAGAAGGGTTACTCTTATTTCGTATTGAATTAAGAGGGGAGGCTACTCTTGAAATATTTGATTAATGGGACATTGAGGACTTTCCTAATTATAAATATGTTTTCTGCTATAATGAATAAGTAGAAAGAAAGGAGTGATCCTATGGCATTTCCTATATTAGAAACAGAACGTTTGCGTTTAGTTGAAATAGAACAATCTTATTGTCAAAAAATATATGAAATCTTTTCATTGGATGAGGTAACGTGTTATTACGGTATGAATTCTTTTACAGAATTTGGACAAGCTTCACGTATGATTGAATCTTTTTCAAAAAATTACTTTGAGAAAAAGGCAATACGATGGGGGATTGTATTAAAAGAAACAAATACTTTAATAGGTACAATTGGATTAAATAATTTACAATTATGGAGTAAACGATCTGAAATTGGATATGACTTACATCCTCGTTATTGGGGGAATGGTTATGCGTCAGAAGCAGCCAGGGAAATTATTCGTTATGGATTTCAAGATTTAGGCTTATTTAGAATTGGTGCTATTACATACCCTGAAAATGTTACTTCTTGTAAAATGTTATGTAAAATAGGTTTTCATAAAGAAGGATTATTACGTGGATATATTCATCAAGGAAATAAGCAACATGATGCATTATTGTATTCTATAGTTCGAACGGATGTTGAAGATTTAAATTTATAATAAAAAACCCCTCTTAAATAAGAGGGGTTAAGTAAAAATTAACCTAACTTAGGTAATAAACGTTCTCCGCTTTTCATGCTACTTTTACATAAAGGGCATTTAGGCTCTTCTTCAAATGAAAAGTTCTTTCTCATCCATCCTAAACAATCCTCTGCTTCACATTCCCAGACAGGGGTTTGTTCTGGTGGTACTTCTGCTACATCGTTCTTTCGATTGCGATACATGTAACCACTCCTTTTATGTAAAAAATTTTAGTTATATATTAAAAAGGTTGTTAACCGTGCTGGTAACAACCTTTTTATTGTTTGAATTATAGCTTTACAACGTTTTTAGCTTGAGGTCCACGGTTACCGTCTTCAACTTCGAAGCTAACTTCTTGACCTTCGTCAAGAGATTTGAAGCCGTCGCCAGTGATAGCTGAGAAGTGAACGAATACGTCGTTGCCACCTTCAACTTCGATGAAACCGAAACCTTTTTCGCTGTTAAACCATTTTACTTTACCTGTTAATGTCATGGTAATGCCTCCTAAAAATTAAAAAGATTACAATATGTTCGGCCTTATTTGAATGAAAAATAAAATTTCACATATTATCAAAAACCCATAAGGAATATAAAATGTTCCTGATTGATACTTGATAATATGCAAAGAAAATATACTGTTAAATTGACCTTAATTACTATCTTACAACAAATGGTGGGAAATAGCAAGTGCTGGTAATACCAGTGTGAAATCGGATGGTAAAAGACACAAAAACATCTCTTTTATTTATATATTATTCCTAATTTTGGTTTATGCAAAATCATGTAAAAAATGGAGTGAAATATTATTAATAGGTCACTTGTGGTAAAATATGGTTGTTAACTGGTGGGAATTAAATATTAATAAAGGAAAAGGAGGAAAGAGAGTGAAAAATAATTCATTTAAAATAATTGAAGCAGCAAAAACAGGGAGAAAAAAAGTCCATCCAATCTTTGCTGTAATATTAGCCATTATATTTTTGACTTTAGGTGAACTATTTATGTTGTTTATGTTATTTTTACCGAAAGTTGAAACAACATTCATGAAAGGGATTTATGATAATATTAGAATGCTGTTAACATTTGGAGGAGCTATACTCATTTTATTTATATGGATTCGTTTTGTAGAAAAAAGGCCATTTTCATCCATTGGTTTTTGGAAAGAGAAATGGATGAGAAAGTATTTAAAAGGTGCATTAATAGGATTTGTATTTATTTCAATACCAGTTATTTTGCTGTTACTAATGGGAAGTGTAAAATTACAAGTACAACATATTACCTCAACAGTAATAGTAGGTATATTAGGATCCTTAGTTGCATTTTTAATACAAGGGGCAACTGAAGAAATTATTGTACGAGGTTGGTTATTCCCGGTTCTTTCTACTAGAGGTCGTATATGGGTTGGAATAATTGTTACTTCTTTTTTATTTGGATTTCTTCATCTCCTTAATCCGGGAATTACAATATTATCTATATCGAATATAATATTAGTTGGAGTATACGCAGCTTTATACGTATTGAAAGAAGATGGTCTATGGGGAATATGTGCATGGCACTCAATTTGGAATTGGGCGCAATATAATGTATATGGTTTCGCCGTTAGTGGTACAAATGTGTATTCCACTCCGATTTTTAAGTCTATAACAAATGGACCAGAAATATTGCATGGAGGCACATTTGGTATTGAAGGCAGTATCATTACAACAATAATGCTCTCCATCGCTTCAATTGTTTTATGGAAACAGTTATGGGGGAGAAAAGCGAAACAAAGAGATTTTAGTTAATGAAAGAGGGAGAAACTATGGGGATTATAGCGTTTGAGGGAGCAAGTGCGGTTGGTAAGAGCACAACGTGTCGTGAGTTAGAAAAGAATTATGGTGCTTATATTATACCTGAAGTGAATTTATTATTTGAAAGACCAAAAAATGAACATAGAACATGGTATTTTGAAAAACAAGTAGAGCGCTGGAAAATAGCAATGCAGAAGTCAGAGCAATATAAATTAGTAATACTTGATGGAGACATTTATCAGCCGCTTAGTTATAATTGGTGTTTCCATTTTGAAATATTTGATCAGCCATTATCTTTAATAGAAAACTTTTATAAAGAAAAGCTGATACATAGGGAAATTGGTTTTCCTGATCAATATTTTTATTTATATACGAATGATGAAGAACTTAGAAAACGGAAAGAATTTGACGAGACAAAAAGAAGAAGAAACTTTGAAAAACATTTACATATATCAAAATCGTTTCAACGTTATTATGAAAATTTAAATGCCATTACAGACGGGTACTGCAAAATAATTGAAGCGAAAAGTGTAAAAACGAATGAACTAGAAATTGTAAATAACTTAAACAGTTTACATGTGTGTGAAGAGAGTCGTTTTGATGTTTCGAGATTAGATGCGATTACGAAGTGGTTAAAAGAAAATCGCGCATAAAAAGAACGAGTACCTTATAAGGTACTCGTTCTTTTTATGCATATTGAATATGTAAGTTCGTTTCATAAATTGTTTTTAAAATTTGTAAGTTTGCTTGTTCATTTTTATGAATAGCATTTTTATATTTAGGTAAGAAAAGTTGAGAAGGATAAACTGGGAGTTCACCACAAATATCAATACCATAAATAGATTTATTCATAATTAGAGAATGAATAAATTGTAAAAGTCTAGATAATTTCATGTGCCCTTGATCCCAATTGGTAATAGTAACTTTTGGATCTAAAACATCTTTATCAATGCTTACATATATTGTTTCTGTATGAATATGTGAAAGTATTGTATGTATGGATACTTCATGTGATATATCAATTGGAAAAATTTCTACGTATGGACAATCATTAGAATGAATTGTAAGAGAAGAAGGCCCAATAATGATTACCTTCTTTAAATTATCATTATTTCGAAGAGAAAATGATACCCAAGATCCACAGGAAATAAGAGTTTGTTCATTTGCTCCCTGTAAGTTCATATCAGTATGATGATCAAATAGTATAAGGGTAAAAGGCTTGTTTATTTCTTCTAATAATAAATGAGATACATAATGATAATTTCCAGAACCTATAAAAGTAATTCCTTTATTCTTTCTGCGATTTAATGCTCTTTTTATATGCATTAAAGAAGTGTTTTCGCAATATAGATTTGCGTGTTCTAAATGAGTAAAATCAATATCTTCATGTGAATAAGAATGTAGTTTATTTTGTAATAAATACGTATCATCAAAGTTTAAAAAAGTTAAACCGTTATGCAATAAACTCATATTTATTCATCTCCTTTAAATATAAGGCTATCATTTATTTTTATAAAATTAAAATGAAATGCTTTGAGTGGAATTAGTATTTAGAAAAGATAGTGTTTTTGACAGAATAATCTTTCAATTTTTAAAGAAAAGAAATACAATATAAGGAAATATGTATGTACTTCAGGAAATAAAAAATATATAACAAATGGAAATGATATTTGGAATTAAATTGAGAAAAAAAGAAAGTTGAGATTAACTATCCGCAGCAGCTCTGGTGATCCAAAAAATAACCAATATTTCGAATTATTATTTGTGAAAGGAGAATAAAGATAAGTATGAAAAAGATTATTATTTCAGACCTTGATGGGACTTTATTAAGAAGTGATAAAACAATTTCAGAGAAATCTATTAATATTCTAAGGGAATGTAAAAATAATGGAGACGAATTGATTTTTGCTACAGCAAGGCCGCCAAGAGCTATAAAACAGTATATTCCCGACGTGTTAAAGAGTGAGATTATCATTTGTTATAACGGGGCTCTAGTTCTTAAAGGGAATGATATTTTATATGAAATGAAGATTTCTAAAAATAACATTTTAGAAATCATAGAAATAGCAAACAAGTATAATCTTCATGAGATTTGCCTTGAAATAGGTGATAAGTTGTATTCAAATTTTGATGTTACTTATTATTTTGGTAATATACCATGTGAAATTATGGATGTAAGAGGTTTAGAATTTGAAAAAGCTTCTAAAGCGATTATTTGTACTAAAGGCTCAATAAACCAGAAATTTATTAAAGAATTGCCTGATGAATGCAAGGCAGTCATTACAGATGACGGGACATTGTGTCAAATTATGCATGCAGAAGTTTCAAAATGGAATAGTATTCAATATGTTCTACAACACTTAAATCGAGACGTATCTGAAGTTATTGCCTTTGGAGATGACTACAATGATATGGAAATGATAGAGAAGTGTGGGGTTGGTGTAGCGATGAGTAACGCTGTTGAGGAATTAAAAGCAGTCGCTAAATTTATTGCTAAAAGTAACGATGAGGATGGAGTTGCTACATTTCTAGAAAGTAAAAGTTATGTTTATGTTGACTAGTATGAAAAAATTGTAGTAAGCAGCGAAAAAAGAGATGCTGCATCTGTTTTTGATAAATAGATATTATGAATGAGATATGCGGGAGGAAACGAGCAAGATGAAAACATTCTTTAAAATAATTGGAATTATAGCTGGCATGGCGGTAATCGGAGTAGGTTTAACATATGGTATGCTGTATTATTTGAATAATAGTAAACCAGCTGCGAAAAAGGCATCACCCGCTGCTCCGGCAGCAGAAGTGCTGGCTGATAGTAATGTAAAAGCTGAAGATGCAAAGGTTTTAGAAAATGGCAATCATTCATTACCAAATAGCGGCTTTAATAAAAATTTTAAATGGACAGATGAGAAAATACAGACAGCGTTACATGAAATGGCACATCAAAAAACGAAAGCTGATCAAAAGTGGGGCTATATTTTTATTACACAAGAACGTATTGAAAGTTTACTTGATATTGTAAAGAACAATGATCTAGTACAAGGAAAAATATATGCAGATATTTTAGAGAGATGGAAACAAGGAAAATATGAAAAAATGGATGCGGATCACAATCAGATTTGGAAATTACAAAGCGGGAATTTAGGCGAAGGAACAGGAGTAATGTCAGAAGCGGAACAAAAAGAGTTGATTAATCAGGTGTTTATGCAAAAAGGTACATATTCAGGTAGTAAATTAATTGCAGGTGGGGGACAGACTAATAAATAAGAGATATGTTGAAACACCTTTGTCATCATAATTACAAAGGTGTTTTTGTTGACACAAGAAATAAATGGGAATATGATTCATATATGAAATAAAATAGAGGGGCTTACATATGAATAACAGAGAGCTTTACGGTAATATTCGTGATGTTTATCATTTACTCCAAAAAAATCTAGATAAGGCAATTGAACAATATGATATAAGTTATGTACAATTTGGAGTGATTCAAGTACTCGCAAAATCTGGGAAAGTATCTATGTCAAAGTTAATTGAAAACATGGGATGTGTTCCAAGTAATATGACAACAATGATTCAACGGATGAAGCGAGATGGTTACGTAATGACAGAGAAGAACCCGAATGACCAACGTGAAACGCTCGTTTATTTAACTAAAAAAGGTGAAGAGACGAAAAAGCAAGTAGATGTGCAATATAGTGATTTTTTAAAAGAGAATTGTGGTTGTTTTACGAAAGAAGAAGAAGGACTTTTAGAGGCTTTATTATTAAAGTGGAAGAAGCACTTGAATTAAATATAGTAAAAATGTAACATTCTGTTACATTTTTATTTATATAAATACTTCATATGTGAAATAAAAACTAGTACAGTGAAAATTAAAGAAGGGATAATAATAAATAATTATTTCATATGTGAAATAAAGGGGAGTTATATATGGAGTTAAAGTCAATGATACGTATTTTGGCAATTGTAGCTTTTTTTGTTGGATTAGATTCATTATTAGTGGCACCTTTATTACCAGTAATTACAGAAACAATTAGTATCCCTGATGGGAGTGGAGGGTTATTAATTACTATTTATGCACTTTGTTATGGAATAACTGCACCCGTATTTGGAATGATGTCTGATAGAGTTGGAAGGAAACGTATGATCATAATAGGGTTTATTATTTTTTCTATTTCTACATTTTGTACGGGATTAGCGAAGAATTTTGAAATTCTTTTATTATTTCGCGGTCTAACAGGTTTATCTGGTGCAATGATTATGCCAAGTATTTTTGCATTAGTAGGAGATAAAGTTACATATGAGTCAAGAGGAAAAGCGATGGGAACAATTATGGGAGCAATGATAGGTTCAACAGTCATTGGAGTACCTATAGGCGCATTTTTATCTGAAATAGGAAATTGGCAATGGACATTTTATAGTATAGGACTTTTAACTTTATTTCTGACATTACTAATTAATCACATATTAAGAAATGAAAAAGAGAGAGAGGATGTACATGTTTCTTTAACGGAAACGGTGGATGCACCATTGAAAATGACTGTAGTAAATATATCAGTTTTATTTGCATTATTAGCAACGTTTCTATGGACAATTGGATTACATGGCATGTTTTCATACATAGGTGTTTATTATGAGAATAATTTTGGAATTTCTGTTGGTAAAATAGGTATAGTAATTTTTTTGGCAGGAGTTGGTAGTGTAGCTGGTAATATTTTAGGTGGAAAATTAGCTGATAAAATAGGAAAGAAGAGTGTTATAGTCATTGCGAGCATTGTATCCTCAATTAGTGTAATGTCATTCTCGCTTTCCACAGAAAATCTAGTAATTGCAATTATTGTACATATTATTTGGAGTTTATTTATTGGATTTGGACAAGCATCATTAACGGCACTAATTTCAGAATTAAAACCAGCTGTGCGAGGGACTGTAATGGCATTAAATAGCTCTGCCATGTATATTGGGATGACTATTGCTTCTGGCGTAGCGTCACTTGCCATAAGTAATGGATTTCCGTTTTTTTCTTTAGGAACAATCTGTGCAATTGCTAGTTTACTTGTCCTTCCAATCATATTTGTTCTAGTTAAAGAAAAAACATCACCTAATAAAAAGAAGATGACTATATAAGTGGTAGTAAAGAAAACGTGGGTTGATATTCTTTAAAGGATTTCAACTCATGTTTTCTTTCATATTATTTTATACTTTCATAACCTTTAATAGTGAAAGAAACGACTGTACTACAGGGGAAATCCATCTAGATTTATGATAGATTACATGGCTTTGAATAACTGTTGGAGTTTCAATAGGCTGAAAACAGAGTTGCTCTTTTTGACAACTTTCTTGTACAACGATGTAAGGAAGAATTGAAATTCCTAATTCACACATGACGGATTGTTTAATGACTTCAACGTTGGAAGTTTCAAATGTTTTAGCTGGAATATTCCCGCTTTGACGTAAAAAACGATCTACCATCGGTCTATAGCCGCAGCTTTGTTCCGTAAAGATAAACTGGGTATCGTTTAGTAAATAAAATGGATTAGAGTGTGTACAGTAATGGGGTGGTAAAATCCATCCAAATGTTTCATTACTAAAAGTACACGTAATAAAATCATTATGTTCTATACTTTCTCCAATTATGAAGACAACGTCTGTTTCTCCTTCATGTAATTTTTGTAATGCTTGTTCATTTGTGTTTGTTTCAAGTACGATATTTACTTTCGGATTTTTCTGTTTGTAAGTACGTAATAATTGTGGTAAACGATATACTGCTAATGATTCGTTTGATGTAATACTCAATGTACCTTCTAATTGATCGGTATTTTGAGGGATTTCTTGCGCTTTTTCATAAATTGCAAGTAATTCTAAAGCATAAGGATGAAATTGATGACCTGCTTTTGTAAGAAGTACTTTTTTTCCTAACCGATCGAAAAGAGGAATATGTAAATCGTTCTCTAATGCTTTCATATGCGCTGTAACTGTAGATTGCACATAACCTAATGCATGAGCAGCTTTAGAAAAACCACCATACTTAACAATCGCACAAAATGTTTTAACGTGTCTCATTTCCATAAACAATCCCTCTTTTATTATCATGATTTGTGAATGATTATATCACGTATTTCAATTTTCCAAATGATTAAATTCCTTATAAAATGAAATTGTAGAAATATTTATTCATTTAACATTGGAGGAGAAAAGATGAGTGAAAAGGGCTATCATGTAGCTGTTGTTGGGGCTACGGGTGCAGTAGGTCAGAAAATTATTGAACTGTTAGAAAAAGAAACAAAGTTTAATATAACTGAAGTTACGTTACTTTCGTCAAAAAGATCGGCTGGTAAGACAGTACAATTTAAAGGGCGAGAGATCATTATACAAGAAGCAAAAATAAATAGCTTTGAAGGGGTAGATATTGCCTTTTTTAGCGCTGGAGGAGAAGTTTCTAGACAATTTGTAAATCAAGCTGTCTCTAGCGGTGCCATCGTAATTGACAACACAAGTGAATATCGAATGGCACGTGATGTACCTTTTGTTGTTCCGGAAGTAAATGCGCACACTTTAAAGGAACATAAAGGGATAATAGCAGTTCCGAATTGTTCAGCATTACAGATGGTAACAGCTCTTCAGCCAATACGAAAAGTATTCGGATTAGAACGAATTATCGTTTCCACTTATCAGGCTGTATCGGGTTCTGGTATTCATGCAATTCAAGAATTAAAAGAACAGGCTAAGTCAATACTTGCAGGTGAAGAAGTGGAGAGTACTATATTACCAGCGAAAAAAGATAAAAAACATTATCCAATTGCATTTAATGTACTTCCTCAAGTAGATATATTCACGGATAATGATTTCACCTTTGAAGAAGTAAAGATGATACAAGAAACGAAGAAAATTTTAGAAGACCCAAACTTGAAAATGGCAGCTACTTGTGTGCGTGTTCCAGTTATATCAGGTCACTCAGAATCGGTTTATATAGAGCTTGAAAAAGAAGCAACTGTTGCAGAAATTAAAGAAGTATTGTTTGATGCACCAGGTGTTATTTTGCAGGATAACCCTAGTGAACAGCTGTATCCAATGCCATTATACGCAGAAGGGAAAATAGATACATTTGTCGGTAGAATTAGAAAAGATCCTGATACACCAAACGGATTCCATCTTTGGATCGTTTCCGATAATTTATTAAAAGGTGCGGCGTGGAACTCGGTGCAAATTGCAGAAACGATGGTGGAAGAGGGAATCATTTAGTATGAAGGAAACTAGGGAACTGTTAAAGATTACAGTTTCCTAGTTTTTATTTTATAACTGTTCGCTTTATTCCAGCCGTATTTGATTTGAAAGACAGTAAAAAACATCAAGAATGAATACAATTTATTTGGTACGATATGGATAAATTCAATAAGGGGGAATTAGATGTATCAAGTAAAGGGGTATTTTTCATCGCTAAAAGGAAGTCATTATGAAATCGGTAAGCAACAAGGGGAATTTGTAAAACAACATCCTTACCTTATTCCGCAATTTATACAGAAAGAAAATTTAATATCGCATCAGCATTGGACAGAATCTAGGAACATATTACATAATTATTGTCCAGGAATTAATGAAGAGATTGAAGGGTTTTGTGAAGTATTAAAAATTTCATCTGAAAATATGATGTATTATTATCAAACACTATTAAAAGCAGGTTGTAGCCATTGTGCTGTTTTACCTAAAAAGACAGATTTAAAGCATACTTATGTATTAAGAAACTATGATTTGTCACCAGTAATAGATGATATGCGTTTTTGTTCGACTCATGTTGAAGGTGCATATGCACATAGTGGCTTTTCTACTCAATATTTTGGCCGAACGGAAGGAGTTAACGAGCATGGATTATCTGTTACATTTTCAGCATGTGGTCAACCGGTTGGAAATATTGCGGGTTTAAGAAAGCCAGCGGTAAGTGGTTTACAATGTTTTGCGGTCATTAGAGTATTATTGGAGAAATGCAAAAATGTGCAGGAGGCTAAGTCACTAATAGAAGAAATACCAATTGCTAGTAATATGAATCTAATAGTAGCCGACCCTGTAGATGCAGTATGTATTGAAATATTTGATGGATATAAATCAATAATCACAATTGTTGAGGAAAGCCAAGATTTTATCGTATCAACAAACCACGCAATTAGTTTACCTATTCAAAAACTGAATAGTAGAAGATTAGAACAATCTACAAACCGATATCACACATTGTATGAACATTTAAATCGAAATGAACAAGTGAGTATAGAGTCTTTAAAAGGATTAGTACAAAAAGAATATCCTGCCGGGCTGACGGTGCATAATTATGAAGAATGGTTTGGAACTTTACATTCCGTATTATTTGATTTGCATGAATGCACAATGAATATTTGTTTCGGGTCTCCACTTTTAAATGACTGGTACTCGTTGGAGGTTGGAGGGAGTCTTCCTTTTTCTGAGGTGAATGTGAACTTTGAAAATAAAACTTATACTGATTTTTGGAGAGAAGAGAATAATAAATTGATTCCAAAAGGGTAAATGGGGTAATATGGTAGCACCGAAGGAGGTTATTTATACTGGAGGGATTACCGATGCTAAACATTTTATTAATGTTTGTTTTTATCATTTTTTTAGCCGTTTCCATGTATATTGCGTATCAAAAAAGAAAAAAAGCAGAAATAAAAGGATTGAAGAGTGCATTAACTTCAATTTGTTTCTTTTCACTTGCAATTTTTAATTTGTTCGCATATTGGTTTCAGTTCGGCGGTATGTTGACAGTGCTATTTTCAATCGTATTATTGTTAGTTGGGGCTTATTTTACAAAATATATTCCAATTTCCAAAAAGGTACACTAAAATTTATAGTTAATACTTTATTTCATTATGAAAAGAGATTATTCTACTAGGTCGTTATGAAATGACTTCATAGGATAATCTCTTTTGTTCGTTTAATTTTGTAAAGAATGTACGGTTAGTTTCAATTGTTTAATAAATTCTCGAGTTGCAGCACACATATATTTATCTTTTCTATAAATAAGCCCTATTTCTATTATTGGAGTAGGATTTTCTATTTTAATAGCTTGAATGTTTTTATTTTGTAAAAAGTCTATATACGGTTTTGGTAAAACTGTAATCCCCATGCCTTTTGAAACCATTTGGATTAAAGATTCCATTGTACTAATTTCTAAAATTGGTTTTGGTTTAAAGTTGAATTTTTGACAATGGGATGTAATTAATTCGGTTAAAAAGAAATTTTTAGGTAAAAGAATTAAAGGGTAATTCTGCAATTCAGCAATAGATACATGATTATGTTCAGCTAATTGATGACCAGTTGGTACGACTATTATAAGTTCACTTTTGTAGAGAGGGATAGAAATAATTTCTTTATCGTGCACTGGTAGAAATGTAATGCCAATATTTAGTTCGTTTTGTAATAATTTTTCACGAATATCTCCTGTGCGAAGTCCTAATACAGAAAGTTCTATATTGGGATATAAATTATTAAAATTTAAAATAGCTGGTGGTAGTAAGTAATTTACGACGGTTAATAATGATCCAATTGTTAAGGAACCTTGTTGTAATCCGTTTAAATCTTGAATAGCAGAACGGGCTTGTTCAACTTCATGAAAAATTGTTTTACTATGTAATAATAAAATCCTCCCAGCTTCGGTTAAAGATATTTTTTTACCAATTCGATCGAAAAGGGGCATTCCAACTTCATGCTCTAATGCACGTATTTGTTGACTTAGTGAAGGCTGTGAAATATTTAATTTCTCAGCTGCTTTTGTGAAATGTAATTCTTTTGAAACAGCTAAAAAGTATTCAAGTTGTCGTAATTCGATTGGAATCACCTCAAGTATAATAATAGGATATACCTATCATTATTATATAAATAATTGAATTGAACAATGATTTTAGAGGTTTTATAATCATCTTTATAAAACAGAGAGGGTTATAAAAATTAACCGAGAGAAAATACATGTAACACCTTTAAAGGAGGCAATAGAATGGCTAATGAATATCAATTATTATCTTTAAATATAGGATTACCAAAAGAGGTTACATACGGCGGAAAAGTAATTCATACAGGCATAAATAAGAAACAAGTAAAGGAACCGGTATATTTATCTTTTGTAAAATTTAATGGGGATGGACAAGCTGACTTAGTTCATCATGGAGGAGTAGATAAAGCAGTTTGTGTTTATACTGGTGATCACTATCCATACTGGGAAAAAGAGTTGAATCAAGATCTTGTATATGGGGCTTTCGGAGAAAATATAACAGTTAGTGATATGCGCGAAGAGGATGTTTGTATTGGTGATACATTTCAAATTGGAGAAGCAGTTGTACAAGTAACGCAGCCAAGGCAACCTTGTTTTAAATTAGCTAAGAAATACAATATCCCGAAGTTACCACTATATTTTCAAGAAACAGGATATACAGGGTTTTATTTTCGCGTATTAAAAGAAGGATGGGTATCATCAGTCGATACTTTAAAAAGACTACAGTCTGATCCAAAGGGTGTTTCAGTAGCGTTTGCTAACCGTATCATGCACAAGGAAAAGCAAAATATTGAAGGGATAAAAAGGATATTAGAAGTAAATGCACTTTCAAGTAGTTGGAGAAAGTCTTTTGAAAAGCGTATAAGTGGAGAAGAAATTAATACGAAGGAAAGACTTGAAGGGATAAAAGAATAAAAATCTTTTATTATAAATAGTGTATTTCTATTAGTAAAAACGAATTAGAAAGCGCTATTTTTATATAATAAACTCATTAATATCCAAAAATCCTAATATTGTTTTATTCGACTTGTTTTCGAATAGTCGAAACATAAAATTAATTAGACTTTTTTTTTATATTTTATGATAGTATATTGATTGGTAAGACCTATTACTTTAAGAGCAGGTTCTACAACTATATCTAATTTGATGGAATTAACATATGGAGGGACAACATGGGGAATGTTGAAAGTTTTGAAAAACTTCTTTTAGAAGAACCGAAAAGAGAGCAGTTATTTCCTTTATTTGAAGAAGTGTTTGGGATTCCAAGTCAAACATTGCATGATTTTTCAGAGAGAGGTTATTGGGATGATACATATAAAGCTTTATCATTTTTACAAGAAGATAAAGCGATTGCAAACGTTGCGGTATTCTCGTTACCATTGCTAGTGAATGGTGAAAGAATAAATGCAGCAGGCATTCAATCGGTAATGACACACCCTAATTTTCGAAGACAAGGACTCATGACGCAATTAATGAGTAAAATGATAGAAGAAATCGATAAGAAATGTGAATGCACATTATTGTTTACGGAAAAACCTGAACTATATACATCATATGGTTTTAAAGTTGTGCAGGAGTATTTGATGACTATTCCATATGATAAAAAGAATAATAATGATTCCTTACTTAGAGAGCTAGATTATTATATGGAAGAGGATAGAAAATTAATACATGAAACTATAGATAGTAGCCAAAGACTTTCAAATAATTTTTCAACATTAAACTTCCATCCTTCGTTTTATTTGAATATGTACAATTCGGAATGGAATGAGAAATTGTATTATTCAGAGAAACTAGATGCTCTAATTGTGTATGAAGTAGATAATGAAAAGTTGAAATTATATGGAGTGTTTGCACCAGTAATTCCAGTTTTAGATGAAATATGTGGGGAGATCGCTGAAAGATTTACAGAAATCGAATTTTACTTCTCTCCAGATCAATTAGGGGTTGAGGATGTACAGTTTACAGAATTACAATCAAGTAAGTATTTAATGGTTCGAAGTAATAGAGAGTTGGATTTGAAAGGTTATAAATTCCCAGTATTAGTAGAATTTTAAATGTGTATATAGATGCTTTATTAGGGAGGAACTATGAAAATATCACATATACCAGAACATATTGAGCAACTTACTATAATGAATGTACCTGAATATTATAAGCTTAATAACAATCATGCGCTTATTGTCCGCTCGAAAGCCGAAACAGATTTTTGGCTTAAAACACATTATGGATTCGAAGTAATGAATGGTCATGTATTTTATACAGAGACGATGACAGACTTTCAAGCTGAAGTTCAATTGCGTATGAATCCAAATTCAAAATTCGATCAAGCTGGTCTTTTTGTTATGGTTTCGGAAAAGTGTTGGCTGAAAACTTCATTAGAATATATTCCAGATGGTCCATCTCATTTAGGAGCTGTCGTAACGAATAATGGATATTCCGATTGGTCCACGCAAGACTTTCCGACAGAATTAGCTAACGAGCAACTGCGTTTTCGAATTGTTCGTAAACGTGGTGATTATACAATATATGTGAAGAAGATCCACCAATGGGAACAAATAAGAATCGCTCATTTGATGGAGGATATAGGAAATAAGCCTATTAAAATAGGTTTTTACACGTGTAGTCCGTCTAAAAATAATGGATTTGAGACTGAGTTTTTAGAGTTTACAACTGAAAAAATATAGATGAAAAACCGTATTCTTTTCATTAGGAATGCGGTTTTTATATGTATATAATAAAAAGCACATTTATTGACCGTAAAGTCATTAATGCTTATCATTTAATAATGTTAAATATTAATTTACATAATATAATAGGAATAAGAAAGAAATTACAAACTACAGCGCTTAAATAAGGAGGGATATGAGTTATTCGGGGGTAATTTCATGGGAAAAGGAGATTATGTATGAAATCATTTCGTAAATTATTACAGTATTTAAAACCATACATGTTCTTCGCTATTATTGGACCACTATTTATGGTACTTGAGGTTGCGATGGACTTAATTCAACCGACTATTATGCAACATATTATTGATGTTGGGATAGCAAATCGGGATATGAATTATGTAATAAAAATGGGACTTCTTATGATAGGAGCTGCAGCACTCGGTTTAGTTGGAGGGCTTGGGTGTATGATGTATTCTACAAAAGCAGCTGTTAATTTCGCTACTGACATACGAAAAAATGTGTTTACGAAAATAGAAACATTTTCTAGTGAAAATCGTGATTCGTTTGGAACTGGAAAGTTATTAACGATAGTGACAAATGATATTACATCTATTCAATCGGCGATGACGATGACATTACGTGTTCTCGTTCGTGGTCCTTTGTTATTTATCGGAAGTATCATAATTGTTTTTGTGACAGCACGCGAGTTATTTCCTATATTACTCGTAGTCGTTCCAATTTTATTACTTGCCATTATATTCATTGCGAGTAAAGCGAGCGGGACGTTCAAAAAGGTGCAAGAAGCATTAGATAAAGTGAATACAAAGTTACAAGAAAATTTATCTGGAGTACGTGTTATTAAAGCGTATGTAAGACAAAAATATGAAATTAATCAGTTTGGAAATGTTAATACAAATTTAACGAAGATAAATATTCGAGCGGTGCAGCTTATTTCCTTAATGATGCCAATCATAATGTTAGTTGTAAGCGGAGGGATTGTCGCAACATTATGGATTGGTGGAGAAAAAGTATTTAACGGGACTCTTCAAGTAGGAGCTATATTAGCGTTTATAAATTATTTGAATATCATTTTAATGTCACTTATGTCTATCAGTATGGTATTTATGCAAATCGCGCGAGCATTTCCGTCTGCGGATCGAGTACAGCAAGTTTTAAATACTGAGGTTGATATTACGAGCGAAACAAATGCGCTTGTACCTAAGGAAATTGAGGGGAATATTGATTTTAAAAATGTTAGTTATAGTTATACGAAAAATAATGAATATGTTTTAAAAGATATTTCATTTCGCATATGTAAAGGTGAAAAAGTAGGGGTTATCGGTTCTACAGGAAGTGGTAAATCTACTTTAGCAAAATTGTTACCACGCTTATACGATGTTGATCAAGGTGAAATATGTATTGATGGAATAAATGTTAAGGCATACGATTTACAAAAACTTCGTGGTTCAATCGGGTTTGTACCTCAAAAGGCATTGTTGTTTTCAGGTAGTATAGAAGAGAACTTACGTTATGGAAAAGAAGATGCAACGAAGGAAGAGCTGGAAGTGGCGGCTTCATCAGCTTGTGCGACTGAGTTTATTAACAAACTGGAAGATTCTTATCAATATCATGTAACACAAGGTGCGACGAATTTATCAGGTGGACAAAAACAACGTGTATCCATTGCAAGGGCGCTTGTGAGAAAGCCATCTATTCTTGTATTAGATGATTCTACATCAGCAGTTGATGCTAAATCAGAATCTAACATTCAATCAGCATTAAGGAGAGAATATAAAGGAACAACAACATTATTAATTGCTTCTAAAATCTCATCAATAATAGATGCTGATAAAATTCTCGTGTTAGATAATGGTGAATTAGTTGGTGATGGTACACATAAAGAACTGCTAGAACAATGCGAGGTTTATCAAGAAATCTATCTTTCCCAAGGTGGCAATTTGTATAAGGAAGGTGGGAAAGAACATGCGTAATTTTCAAGGGCAATTTGCTAATAAAGGTGGGCGTAACGCAACAAAGATGGGGAAGGCTAAAAATACGAAAGGAACTGTGATGAGAGTATGGAACTATATGGGCTATCAAAAGGCTGCTCTTACGTTCGTTATATTTTTAGTATTTGCTACAACGTTACTTGGATTATTAGGTCCTTATTTAATGGGAGTAATTATAGATCAATATATTGTACCGAAAGATTTAAATGGCACAGCAAGAATGTGCATGTTACTTATCGCAATTTATGGTATTACAGTGTTTTTAACTTGGTTACAAACATTTGTCATGGTTAACGTTGCATTAAAAACGATACAAAAAATAAGACAAGATATTTTTGAGAAAATCCAAACGCTTTCTTTACGGTTCTTTGATGTACGTTCTCAAGGGGATTTAATGAGTCGTGTAACAAATGATATAGATAATTTGAATCAAGCGTTGACACAAAGTGTTGTACAAATTATTTCATCAGCGCTAACTTTTATAGGTGTGACGATTGCGATGTTCGCATTAGATTGGATTTTAGCGATTGTTACTTTAATTACAGTACCTATTATGTTTTTCGTTACAAAAAAACTAGTTGCTTATAGTGGTAAAAACTTTGCAAAGCGTCAAAAAGATTTAGGAGAATTAAATGGATTTATTGAGGAAGCTATAACAGGTGCGGATGTTACAACGTTATATGGGAAAGAAAAAGAAACCGTACAAAATTTCAATAAAATTAATGAACAGCTAAGAGTTTCTGCAACGAAGGCGGATACATTTTCAGCTTTTATTTTTCCGAGTATGAACTTTATTAACAACTTAGGTATGGGACTTGTAATTGGGACTGGGTCAGTAATGGCTTTAAATGGAATGACAACAGTAGGTGTCATTGCAGCTTTTATTAATTATTCTCGTCAATTCTCAAGACCACTCAGTCAATTCGCAACTTTAATGAATACGATTCAAGCGGCAGTGGCTGGTGGGGAACGTGTCTTTGAAATTATGGATGAAGTACCGGAAATCAAAAATAAAAAAGATGCATTCGTTGTACAAAATTTACAAGGACATGTTGCACTCGAGAATGTTTCATTTGGGTATGAGGAAAATAAAACGATTTTAAAAGAAGTGAGTCTTAAAGCGCGGCCAGGGGAGACAATTGCTTTAGTAGGTCCAACTGGATCGGGCAAAACAACAATCATTAATTTGCTAACGCGCTTTTACGATATACAGCAAGGACAAATTCATATTGATGGAAAAAACATAAAAGAATATGATATGAATTCGTTGCGAAGTAAAATAGGAGTAGTTTTACAAGATACGTATTTATTTGCTGGGACGATTATGGATAATATACGTTATGGTCGATTAGATGCTAGTGATGAAGAGGTAATCAATGCAGCTAAGGCAGCATCTGCACATTCTTTTATAAAACATTTACCGAATCAATATGAAACGAAAATTGCTTCAGAAGGATCGAATTTAAGTCAAGGACAGAAACAACTTCTTGCGATTGCACGGGCAATTTTAGCAGATGCAGATATATTAATTCTCGACGAAGCAACATCTAATATTGATACGAGAACAGAATTACAAATACAAGAAGGACTAAACAATTTAATGAGAGGTCGAACAAGTTTCGTAATCGCTCATCGACTGAAAACGATTGAAAAAGCAGATCAAATCCTTGTTATAAAAGATGGAAGTATTTTGGAAAAAGGGAACCATGAATCTCTCATGGAAGATAGAGGATTTTACTTTGATCTGTATACGAGTCAGTTTAAAATTTAAGAAGAATTTTTGATAGGGTGCGGTTTCTCTAGAAAGGAGAAACCGCATTTTTATATTTATAAAGATAATTAGAAATATAGACTTGAATTTTTTTAGATACACGAATTGTTAGCAATTTCAGTGCCAGACGGGAACAATAATTTACGAGGTATTGTAATAATCTCAAGAGCCATCTGGGCTGAATGGAGAAGTATTGGAGTTAACTCTAAAGCGTGTGTTAATAATAATATAAAGCTTGTTAGGATTGCAAAGCTTCCCCAAAAGAAACTTTTTGAAGTGTTACGGAAATCTTTTATTAAGGAAAAGAAAGAAAAAAATGCTGTAACAACAAGAATTAAAAATTTATACTTATCAGTCATTAAACCCCTCCTAAAGAACAATAACTTATATTATAGCGTATTTTTCTGTATTATTATAAAGAGATTTTAAAATGAATAATAAAAAGTAGAGGCCGCAACTTAAAGGAATGACGGATTACCTTGAGCGTAGAGGCTGGTGGTATGGAAAGTTAAGTAAAGATTTTATTTTAGTGAAACAGAAAAATCACTCGGCCTCAAAAAGAGGATACTTTTATTGAGTAATCCTCTTTTTTTTAATAAAGGAAATTTAATTGATTATAATGGAAAGCGCACTGAAAACTAATAAAACGGCCATAAGGATGTTAAATGATTTAGTATGCTTCAACAAAAGTTTTTGAAACATGGAACCGAATAATGTCCAACTAAATGTGCTCATTAATCCAACTACACCTAGAAATAATGAAAAAAGTAGATAACTTGAATATGAATTGTAGTAAGGAAGAATAAAAGTTGATACTACAGTTAGTCCGAATAGTATTCCTTTAGGGTTAATAAACTGAAGGAAAATCCCAACTGTAAATAAATTTTTATTATATTTTTCATCGGGATTTATGCTAGTTTTACTTGTGAGTATTTTAAGGGCTAAATATAGCATATATGCTACACCTAAGATTTTTAAAGGGAATTCGATTATAGGTAGGATTTTAATTAGTACAATATTAAAGAAACTACATAAGGAAGTGAGGATGAAAAAACCGAAAGCTACTCCGAAGCAAAATTGCATACTCCTTTTTAAACCATGTTGATTAGCGTATGTCATAGCTAAAAAATTGTTAGGTCCGGGTGTGAAGCTACTTATAAAAACAAATAACAAAAAAGAAAATATAGGCATTTCAAACCCCCTAAGTATTTTGTATGTTATAATGACCGAAAGGAACAATATAACGTGTGCTTTTTATTATACATAACGGTCGTTATATTGTATATAGTGTAGGAGTGTTTCTTATGGAAGAAATTCAACTTATTCTGGCGAAAAATTTAAAAACAATTCGAGAAAAAGAAAAATTAAGTTTAGAAAAGGTTTCCCAATTAACAGGTGTGAGTAAAACGATGATTGGACAAATTGAACGTGGAGAGTCAAGTCCAACATTAACAACGATATGGAAAATAGCTAATGGGTTGAAAGTGTCTTTTACTTCTTTAATCAATAATCCGCAACCGGATACGAAAGTTGTTTTACGAAATGATGTTCAAGTATTATCAGAAGACAATGGAAGATATAAAGTGTATCCTTCTTTTCCTTTCCAAGATGATAGGAACTTTGAAATCTATACGGTTGAAATTGAAACAGAAGGAAAGTTAAATTCGGAAGGTCATAAAGAAGGGACTGAAGAATTTATAACGGTGTTTGAAGGGGAATTGACACTTGAAATAAATGATTGTCAGTATAAATTAAATAGCGGGGATTCAATTCGCTTTAAGGCGGATAGACCACACTCTTATCATAATTTCGGAAGAACGCTAACTAGGTTAAGTATGACCATACATTATCCGGTTATATAAATTTACTATTATACGAAGAATATAAAGAAAAGTGCGTTGATAAACCATCTATAAAAGATGGTTTTATTTTTGAAATTCATAAAAAAGGACACTCGTTTGAGTGTCAACATAGTATTGCTCTCGCGTATAGGATTGGAGTTTGTTTCTCATATACGTATTGAGATGGTTCGCATTTGAGAAACTACCTTCACCTTTAATGTAACATTGGCAGAGAGCAGTGTAAATTGATAATGTATATACGGAAAATTTAGTATAGATACTTTGTACTATGAATATAGTACAAAGTGTTTCTTATTGCAAAATCACTGTCGTGAAGTTATTAATATATAAGCTTAAGGAATGATGTAATAGTTACTATTTTAGCATTTAAGAATGGTTATTATAAAAAAGAACGAATCATTTTTTAATCGATTCGTATAATTGTTAAAGAGGCACCTGTTGAACCACCCCCAACTAAATTAACTATGGATAATACGCCGAATAGTTGAAGTGAAATTGTATTACCAGCAATTAAATTAATTATTAAATTATTATTATAATTTGAAGTTGATAATGCGGGTGAAAAGATAGATCCGGAAAGTGGAGTCGAAGAGTTTAATAGTAGCGATTTAGTATTTTGGAATGGAACTATCATTTTATTATATTAATACTACTAGTTATAGTAACGGTAAAAAGTTTACTTTATGTAAAATCATTTGAGTATGAAAAAGTAGTTATGGAATTTTTCTAAAATGATAGAGGTTTTATTTTGTTAATTAGTAAACAAAATGTGAAATGAGGTAGAAAATTGAACAGCGATGAAAAATTATCTTTGAATAAAGGTATGGTAAGACCAGAAAATATTGGACCTACTTTTCCGGTTCTTCCGCCAATTTATATTCCAACGGGAGCAACGGGAGCAACAGGAGCAACAGGGTCAACGGGAGCAACAGGAGCAACAGGGTCAACGGGAGCAACAGGAGTAACGGGAGCAACAGGGTCAACGGGAGCAACGGGAGTAACAGGAGCAACAGGGTCAACAGGAGCAACAGGGTCAACGGGGGCAACAGGGTCAACGGGAGCAACAGGAGTAACGGGAGCAACAGGGTCAACGGGAGCAACGGGAGCAACAGGAGTAACGGGAGCAACAGGATCAAGGGGAACAACGGGAGCAACAGGAGCAACAGGGTCAACGGGAGCAACAGGATCAGCGGGAACAACGGGAGCAACAGGAGCAACAGGAGTAACGGGAGCAACAGGATCAAGGGGAACAACGGGAGCAACAGGAGTAACAGGAGTAACAGGGACAACAGGAGCAACAGGAGTAACAGGAGCAACAGGAGCAACGGGAGCAACAGGGACAACAGGAGCAACGGGAGCAACAGGGGCAACAGGAGTAACAGGGACAACAGGAGCAACGGGAGCAACAGGAGCAACGGGAGTAACAGGAACAACAGGAACAACAGGTCCAACTGGAGTTATTGGCCCCATAACAACAACTAATTTATTATTTTACACTTTTTCAGATGGAGAAAAACTTACATATATAGATTCAGATGGGCTAGCTCAATATGGTACAACTCACATATTATCTCCTGATGAGGTTTCTTACATTAATTTGTTTATTAATGGAATAATTCAACCACAGCCATTATATCAGGTTAGTACTGGCCAGCTAACTTTATTAGATAATCAACCACCATCACAAGGTTCTTCAATTATTTTACAATTTATCATTATTAATTAAAAAAGACAGATTCTTAAATAAGAAGGATCTGTCTTTTTGCTCTACATTAAAATAGTTAAAACTAAGTGACGATAAATTCGATTGTAATTGGAATTCAACCGTCTAATGCATCTCCGCCAGGAATTGTAATAGCACCAGTAGGTCCAGTAGTAACACTGGAGTTCACACTAGGTTGAAGAATGCCGTTTACATATAAGTTGTAATACGTAAAAGTCGGAAAAGCAGTTGCAGTAGTGCCAGCATCGTTTAAACAAGCTGTAGCAGCAATTGCAAAAGCTGCACCTGTTCCTGTACCAGCTCCTAATGTAGATGTAAATCTTCTAGATGCCATAAATGGTTGAATAATTGGCAATTAATTCTCACTCCCTATATTGTTTTTTGGAACGAAGTATACAATAACTTGTCCACTATATTGTATGAGAGTTTTTGATAATAGAAACGGCTTTATGATAATAGAGGGAACACAATTTAAGTAAAGATATTATTGTTATTTATTTGAAAAGGTGGTGTTATTACTTATTATTTGTAAGTTATTGGTTATATGCTAATGCTTAGTTTTAATATTTAAATTAAAATGTGCTTTTAAACCTAAGAGATAAACGTGGAAAAATAAAATAAACTTTTAAGTTTAGGTGTTTAATCTAAGCAGTCAATTATTAAAAACATATAATTAATATGTGAGTCATGAACATAATTAAATAACGTTTTAAAGTTTAATTATTATTCATGTTTCCTATTTTAAGTGAATTAAATCTATGCACAATTTTATAGTTCTTATAATAGGAAAATACTCAAATAAAAGAAAGGTAAGGAGGAAATAAATGAAACATAATGATTGTTTTGGTCATAACAACTGCAATAATCCGATTGTTTTCACACCAGATTGTTGTAACAATCCACAAACAGTTCCAATTACTAGCGAACAATTAGGAAGATTAATAACTTTACTAAACTCTTTAATTGCGGCTATTGCAGCGTTTTTTGCAAATCCAAGTGATGCAAACAGATTAGCTTTACTCAATTTGTTTACTCAGCTATTGAACTTGCTAAATGAATTAGCACCTTCTCCAGAAGGAAATTTCTTAAAACAATTAATTCAAAGTATTATTAACTTACTTCAATCCCCTAATCCAAATCTAAGTCAATTACTTTCTTTATTACAACAATTCTTCAGTGCTCTTGCACCATTCTTCTTCTCTTTAATTCTTGATCCTGCAAGCTTACAACTTCTATTAAACTTATTAGTTCAACTAATTGGTGCTACTCCAGGAGGAGGAGCAACAGGTCCAACAGGTCCAACAGGTCCAGGAGGAGGAGCAACAGGTCCAACAGGTCCAACAGGTCCAGGAGGAGGAGCAACAGGTCCAACAGGAGCGACAGGTCCAACAGGTCCAACAGGAGCGACGGGTCCAGCAGGTACTGGTGGTGCAACAGGTTTAACAGGAGCAACAGGCCCAACGGGAGCAACAGGTCTAGCAGGAGCAACAGGCCCGACAGGAGCAACAGGTCTAACAGGAGCAACAGGCCCGACAGGAGCAACAGGTCTAGCAGGAGCAACAGGCCCGACAGGAGCAACAGGCCTAACGGGAGCAACTGGAGCAACTGGTGGCGGAGCTATTATTCCATTCGCTTCGGGTACAACACCAGCTGCGTTAGTTAACGCGTTAATAGCTAATACAGGAACTCTCCTTGGGTTTGGTTTTAGTCAGCCTGGTATAGCTTTAACGGGTGGAACAAGTATCACGTTAGCGTTAGGTGTAGGTGATTATGCATTTGTAGCACCACGCGCAGGTGTTATTACGTCATTAGCAGGTTTCTTTAGTGCAACAGCTGCATTATCTCCATTATCACCTGTTCAAGTGCAGATACAAATATTAACTGCACCAGCTGCAAGTAATACGTTTACAGTACAAGGCGCACCTCTATTATTAACACCAGCATTTGCTGCAATAGCAATTGGTTCTACAGCATCAGGGATCATACCTGAAGCTATTCCAGTAGCAGCTGGGGATAAAGTATTATTATATGTTTCCTTAACAGCAGCAAGTCCAATAGCTGCAGTAGCTGGATTTGTAAGTGCAGGTATAAATATCGTCTAGTTTGTTACAACGCCTGTTTGAAATTTGAATTGGCGTTTGTATATAGCCCATCCTAATTTTATTAGGGTGGGCTATATTTTATGGAAAGATAGGTGATAAATCAATTGAGAAAGTACTCTTTGTTAAAAAAATCAAAATTAATGATTTATAATCTATTGTTTATGGAATAAGTTATATGATTTGAAAAATTATCTATAAATAAAAAAGATGAATTCTATTAAAAACAGAATTCATCTTTTAAATAAAAGGGAAGTAATTTATTTATCGTGAGTGTTAAAATGTTATTGTACAAATTAGTAATCAACTATTTGTTTTTATTACAGTTACATCCTTTTTTCTTTACATAGCCTTGATTGGCTAAGTCTCTTTGTGATTGGGAATTGGAAGATTGAGAATTCGAAGACTGAGAGGATGTTGATGAACTACTATTTTTATTATGAGAGTAGCTTTTTCGATAGTTATAATTACTCATAGTACTATCACCTCCAATTAAATATATAACTATTATATGTAGCTATTCTATTAATTGTTACGATAATAAATAGGAATGGGTATATAATAAAAAAATCTCCTACGTATTTTCCGAGGAGATAAATAATTGTCCTTTCATAATATAAATTAATATCCCCAGTAAAGAGGAAAATAATATGAATCTTGGTAATATAAATTTTGTTGTGGATTAGGAGGATGAGTTGCAGGGGGTATCGTTCCGCGGTTCTGATTACAATTTGCTGGAGGACCGATTACTGTAGTGGATTGAATAGGGGATACCGCTTGTTTCCATTGTTGCTCATCGAGACAGTAAGTATGGGCCATTATATTAGTGGGAGTTAATCTTAACATGTCAGAACCAAAAATAACTTCTGGTGTTGGTGCGTCGAAGATTGCTAATAAATGAGTGTTATCTGCTGTAGCAATTTCATAATGCCACCACGCTTGTGGAATGTTGGCAACTTGCCCCGGTTTTATTGGTAAGTTTAATATTTGATTTGTAAAAGGATTAAGTAAAGAAACAACTGCAGAGCCTGAAATGCAGTAAACAAGTTCAGCTGCATTTTGATGTATGTGCGGCTCTACAACATTTCCTGTACTTAAATAGATATCTAATAAAGAAGTGTTTTCTAACGTATTTAATTGTTTCTCGCCAAGTACGTTTATATAGTTTTGAGCATCTTTCTGAAAAAAATTACTTTTATTTAAATCATAAGTGAAATTAATTGAGGGGGAAGTGTAGTCGATATTGGAACTCAATTGTATTACCTGCCTTTCTATTAGTAAGTAAGGTTACAAAATTAGGATATGTGTCTATTGTTGGTTGTGTGCAGTTGTTGGTATCTTATTAAATTTGCTTATTCCATAAAGAATATGGGGTGTATTTCGTATCATAAAAAACAGACCAATACTTTTTATAAGAAGCATTGGTCTATTTTTTATGATAGTTTTTGCTGAATAATTAATTGTGCTTTAGCGGTATTGGCATAATTGAGCCAATCTAATACCAAGTTTTGTTTTTAAATCAAAGTAGATTTCTATGACGTCAAAATGGGATACCTTTGTTTTAAGTGGAACAGGTATACCGTTTACTTTTGCATTTTTCATGTTATGTGCAATTTTTGGAAATGCAGAGAAAGTAAAATCAATAATTGTAGCACCATCTGGTAAATAAATAGGTTGTAAATCTGAAGTATAAGCCGTTATGGTATTTTCAAATAGTTCGTACGATACTAGATTGTGGAACGCAATTGGATCTGTAGTTAATAAATTGTTATGCACAATTGTATCATTCATTATTTTATAAGATATGGATTGGATATTTGCAGTTCTATTATTTAATAAAGAAAAAATGCCGTTATCTTTTAATGTTTTTGCTAATTGTGTTTGAATGATAATTGTTTGTTCAGTATTATTCATATTGACTTTAGTTTTTAAATTGTTATTAAAATAGCTTTTTTCAAGAGTTTTAATTCATTAAATTGTAGATAATTTGCCTTTTGTAATAATACCTCGCTCATATAAATCCGTCCCTTAAAATTATTTTTAATAGTAATTCTATATAATAGAATAAATCCCCTTTGAAATTATTTTAATTATGTAAAAAATAAAGGTGTTGAGATGAAACTATATTCGTATATCCATTCATACTTTGGATTGATGGAAAAAAGTAAAGAACGTGTTAATTTAATATTACATCAATCATTAATAAGGGGTGAAGGTTCATGTCATTTAGTGAAATGATTAGAAATGAAGTGCTCAGCTGGGCGGGTGTTTCTGAAAAACCGCATCGATTTGGCGGCATTGAAATAAATTACGGTAAGAAAGAACTTGGTCATCTGCATGGAGATAAGTTAGTCGATTTACCATTTCCAAAGTTAAAGCGGGATGAATTAGTAAACCAAGGATTGGTCAAACCACATCACGTATTACCTGAATCAGGATGGATCAGTTATTATATAAAGAGTGAAGAGGATATACCATTTGCAATTGAGTTATTTCGTATGCAATATGACCGAATAAAAAAATAATGTAATAAAATAGATGAGTAAAAATATATTTTCATGTCACATCCCTCCTTAATCGTTCGTCTTGTATGTAGAACGATAAGGAGGGATTTTATTATGAAGAAATTTGATGTAGCAATTGTTGGTGGTGGCCTTGCTGGATTAACAGCGTCTATATATTTAGCGAAAGCTGGAAGAAAAGTGATTGTTTTAGAAAAGTCCAATCGCTTTGGTGGTCGAGGGATGACTATTAATAAAAATGGGATCTGTATGAATCTTGGTGCACACGCCTTATATAGAGGAGGAGCCGCATTTTTAACTTTTAATGAGCTCGGTATGAATCTGCCGGGTGGAATTCCATCTACAAAAGCACATGGAATATGGAAAGGGGAGATTTTCACCATACCAACAGATTTCCGTTCAATTTTATCAACACCACTACTTTCGTGGTCTGCAAAAGTACAATTCTCACGTCTTATGATTCGTTTAGGGAATTTAGATGTAAGAAAAGTTCAAAAAGTGAGCCTAACTACATGGGCAGAAAATGAAATAAAAGATCCAATGGTTCGCAATATATTTTATGCGCTATGCCGAACAACAACATATACGTTTGCTCCTACAATACAATTAGCATCATCTGTACTAAAGCAAATACAGCTTTCGATAAAAGATGGGGTATTTTATGTAGATGGTGGCTGGGAGACGATAATAACAAAATTAAGAGACATTGCGAATCATGCCGGGGTGCAATTTTTGGATAAAAAGCATGTTTTGGAAATAGAGCATTACGAAGATAAACAAAGAATATATTGTTTTGATGATGAGGTATTTGAAGTAGGTACAGTCATTGTGACGACTCCACCGAAAGAAGCTTGTAACATAATTAAAGGTGTGGAAGGAACAAGTTTGTATAGATGGAGTGAACAATCGGTACCGGTTACTGTTGCTGCATTAGATATTGGTTTGAGACGATTACCTAATCCGACACATCAATTTGCGTTAGGGTTAGATCAGCCTATATTTTTCACGAATCAATCAAGAGCAGCTAAATTAAGTGATGATGGATCAATTGCAGTGAGTTTAATTAAGTACCATAATCCTGTACTAGAGATGAAACATACTCATGAAGATAAAGAACAGTTAGAAAGTACAATGGATTTGCTACATCCAAATTGGAAAAGAGAAGTTGTTGCGCAACAATATTTACCGAAAATAACAGTAGTATATGATTTTCCTCATATAAACCGAGTTGAAAAATCAGGTCCTAATATCCCTGAAATGCCAGGTGTTTACGTTGCAGGTGATTGGACTGGGCATGATGAAATATTAGCTGATGCTGCAGTAGCAAGTGGAAAACGTGCAGCGTTACACATTTTAAAGCAATTAGAAAGTGAGGGAGTTCATCATGGAAACGGAGCAATTATATGAAGCGTATCAACCATTATTATTTTCGTTAGCATATAGAATCCTTGGGAGTGTTATGGATGCTGAGGATATCGTTCAGGATGTATTTATCTCGTTAAATAATATAGAGGATCTTCAGTCTATAGAAAATATGAAAGCATATTTGTGTAAGATGGCGACAAATCGTTCAATTGATAAATTACGTTCGGCAGCGCATAAACGTAACGTGTACGTAGGGATGTGGTTACCAGAGCCACTTGTAGAAGAAAGTAATGAGCCATCAGAGTCATTTGTTATGAAAGAATCCCTTTCCACAGCATATTTATTACTTTTACAACAACTGTCTGAGGTAGAAAGGATTGTTTTCATATTAAGAGAGGTTTTCAGTTATGAATACGAAGAAATAGCTTCAATTGTTGATAAGAGTAGTGTGAACTGTAGAAAGATCTTTCAACGGGCACGAAATAGTATATTGGATAAGCCGAAGCAATCAACATTAAGTACGAAGAAAATGGCTGATTATGTTGAAAAGTTTGTATCATCACTACAATGTGGTGATGCGCAAGGTATGTTAGAAGTATTAAAAACAGATGCGATATTGAAAGCAGATGGTGGTGGTAAAGTTACAACTGCGATTCATCCAATCTATTCTGCAGATAGAATTATTCGTTTATTCTCTGGAATTAGAAGTAAGTTCCCATCAGCGTACAATGTTGATTATAAGATAGTAAATGGTGCCCCAGGTGTTATTGTTAAAGTGAAAAACAAAGTGACTTATGTACTTTCATTCACATTTGAGAATGAGAAAATCTCAAATATTTATATGATGGTTAATCCTGAAAAACTTATGCACTTAAATAGAATAGTATAAAAAAGACGCATTTCTTTAGAAGTGCGTCTTTTTATTATTTTTCTAACATTTCAAGAGGTACATCTTTTTCGCCAGCTACCTCAAATTTAATTTCCCCGTCTTCTTCATAAATACGTGTAATAATCGGTATAGTAATCATTAATTTTTTGTGCTGCTTTCGTTTTCGAGCAGCATCTAAGCTAATCACGTTCATTTGTAAGCATCCTTTCTTCTAGAAATATATAAACAAAGAAAATGCGTCCGGAAAGGGCGCTTAATTGAATTTGAAATACCGATTCATTTAAATGGGGTTTATATGATTTAACAACTGCAATTGAATTAAAAATAGTATGAATGGAATAATTGCACGTAGAAATTAACTTTACCAAAAAACGAAACAATATGCTATAAAAAATTATAAATCTTTGTCATATAACGAGAAAAAGGTTTTTGTTTCGCATATAATGAAAGTAGACGAGCAACAAGAGCTTTTTCATCATATTGCTTTAGAAAGGCGATGAAAAAAATGGATACATTAAATTCATTATTATTTCAACTTGAACAATATGGAGAAGAGCATGATCGAAATAAAAAAACACGGGAAGAAAAATTACGGAATATTTCTCGTGAGATGGGGCAATTTTTATCAATTTTAGTAAAAGGGTGTAGCGCAATAAACATTTTAGAAATTGGAACTTCTAATGGTTATTCTACATTGTGGTTAGCTAATGCGGTAGAAGAAACAAATGGAAATGTAACAACTGTGGAGCTTTCTTCAGAACGAGTTGGAGAGGCACTTGTCAATTTTGAAAAGGCAAACTTGTTGCAAAGGATTGATGTTCACAATCAAGAAGCAGGGGCATTTTTAGATTCACAACTAGATCATTCATTTGATTTTATTTTCCTAGATTCAGAGCGTACGCAATACATGTGGTGGCTTGAACATATAAAACGCATTTTACAACCACAAGGTCTTCTTGTTGTCGATAATGCTACTTCTCATGCGAGTGAATTAGCTGAGTTTATAAAAATGATTGAAGAAGATAAAATGTTTGAAACAGTGTTATTGGCATTTCAAAATGGTGCATTTGTAGCGCGTAAGAAGCAATAGGATTGAACGCAATATAATTATCACATTGAAAAAGGGTGTATGTCAAAAGATTGAGTACAGTAGGATGGGAAGGTCGTAATTTATATACGTAACATACGAAGAATCCGCCTTCAGCATGTCGGTCTCTAGGTCTTAAGTCTGAGGAAAATTATGTTGTTTACAGGTATACTTATAGTAAGAAACAGGGAATGACTGCATAAGCAGGTATTTCTTGAAAATTGATTTCATATAGGCTGTTTGCACATGAAATACAATATATTAGATGAAATATAGTGCACATAAATTCGCACATATAAATAAAGGAGCGATTTTGTTGACTGAACTCGAGAAAAAAGAACCCGTATCAATTGTGAAAGATAATAATGTAGAAGTAGTAGTTGATACAGTTATAAAAGATGAAGAACTTGATGAATTAAATAAAGAAGCCGATCTTTATGTACAAAAATTAAATAGCGAGCAAAATACAGATTTATCGAAAGTATTGTCTCAGCTAGGAGATTTAGGGGATAAAGAACAACAAGCAGCAGGACAAACGTTATCAGCATTAAAACGTCCTGTCACAGCGATGATGAACGGGAAAAATGAAGAAATCCCGAATACATTGTTAGAATTACGTAAAGTAGTATCAGAGCTTGATCCGAACTCATTAAAAGCAAGTGGCATGAAGAAAATTATGTTTAAAGTATTCAAGAAAAATCCACTTGAAACATACGTGCATAAATACCAATCTATAGATAAGCAAATTGAGGAGATTATAAGATCGCTTCTAATTGGCCGTGACAACTTACAAGAAGATACTGTTGGCCTAGAGATGCTTAAGGAACAATCACACGATAAAATTCACGCGCTTGATAAGCAAGTATACTTAGGGAAAAAACTTGCTGGCATGCTGGAAGCTGAGAAACAAAATCCAGAACGTCAAAGGGATATTCCATTAATTAATGATGCATTAGAAAAGATACTCGTACGTACGCGCAATATGCAACAAGCGAAAAGTGTGTTATTACAATCTATCGCATCAGTAGACATTATTAAGAAAAATAATGAAAAGTTAACAGAGGCAATTCGTAATGCAATTACGATGACGCAAAACGTTGTAACAGTTTCTGCTGCTATCCAGTTAGCATTAACAAATCAGCGTAAAACAATTGATGCAGTGAATGCAACAAATGAAGCAATTGAGTCTATGGTATTAAGTAATTCTCAGGCATTAAAACAAAATACAGAAGAAACAACAAAACTTCTTGAAAATCCTGCAATTAGCATGGATAAATTACGCGAATCATTCCAAAATGTATTTGCTGCAATTGAAGCTTCTGAAAAATCGTCAGAACGTATTATCGAGTCAAGTAAGAAGTTTGTTATTGAACTAGACACATTTAATGATGAAATGAAACAAAAACTCATTCAGCGCCCAAGAAAATAGCAGACTTTTAGAGGAGGTGAAAAAATGAGTTTTATTCAAACTGTATTATTACTACTCGGTACATTGTTTTTAATCGCATTTACTGTCGTTGTTTTAGTTGTATATTTCGGACGTAAACTGTATTTTTCGTGGACGAAGCCATATAAAAGAGCACACGATTCTTTAGATAAGTTATCGAATAAATCATTACCGTTTCTACAAGAATTTACACAACATCCACTCTTTTATCGTTGGATTCGTACGGAAGGAAAGAAAGAACAACATATATTAAACACGCTTTTCTGTGCATCGGGTCAACGTACGAGAGAGCAAGTATTCTCAATGTTACCGAAAGAAAAACAGAAAAAAGTACATGTAATGGCAAAAACGACGAAAAAGCTTACTAATGAAGATATTGATGTAGCAGCGATGAAAGTAAAAGATTTTTTAAGACAAGAAACGCAGCAAACAGTAAAACCGACAGATTTATCGTTTTATAAATTGTATTTTTATGATCGATATCCAGATGCATTAAATACAATTCAAGCGTATAAACGTTCAATAAATCCTTCATTACAAAAAACAGTTGATGATATTACAATTTCAGTATTAAATGCACTGCCATACTATCAAGAGCAACGTATGTTTGAACAACAACATAAACTTGAAACGTTCTTAATGAAAGATTTAATAGCAATGTTATCTTTAGTGGTGCAACTACCACCATCACAACGTCCCGAAAAAGAAGAAGAATTGAAAATCTACTTACAAAATTTCCAAAAAGAAATGGAAGTAGTAGAGCGGGATATTCGTGACTCGATTGATCACGATTTGAATGTGAAGATGAGAGCAGCGACTGAGAAGTTTAAGAATAAATAAAAAAGACGCCTTAAAGCTATAATACTTAGCTTTAAGGCGTTTTTTTTATTAGTTGTTATTTTGCTTTAACGGTAGTATGACTAGAAGCAACACTTTCATTATGCAATCGATCAACTGCAGTTACTACATACGTATATGTTTCTCCAGAAATAACGGTTTTATCTAAATAAATTTCTCCAGGCTTTGTCTTTCTTACAGTAGTAAGTAAATTTTTCGGATTTTCTATATTCACTTCACTTTTTCCATTCACGCGGTAAATAGCGTAATAAGCAGAATCATTCTCTCTATTATCAATGATACCTACAGCAATACCTTCATCTCTTGGAATAGCACCTTTTAAAGTCGGTTGTTTTGGTGGATCATGATCAAGCCAAGGCATAGAGGGGATTAATGCAGGATATTTATATATGTCTTTTGAGAGTCTATCTTTAATTCCTAGTGGATTGTTATTAATATCTTTCAAGCTAAAATGCATACTACCTTTTATTTCAGGATATAACCGATTTAATTCAATTTGTCTTGGGTATTCTTCTGGATCAGACCAAGCTGGGACAGAATTATTATTAATTTTATAGGCCGCCTGACCGATGTATAGGTGGATCGGTTTATTATTTGTTTCTTTTACCCACCAATCTACTAATATGTCATACGCAGCAGGAGTGAAACCTATATTCCAATATATTTGCGGTGTGATGTAGTCAATGTAACCTTTTTGTATCCACTCACGTGCATCAGCGTAAAGGTCATCATAGTTTCTTTGACCTGCAGTTGTGTTAGAGCCAGTTGGATCGTCAGCTATATTTCGCCATACGCCGAACGGACTTATGCCAAACTTTACGTATGATTTTTCTTGTTTTATAGCAGTATTTAAATCTTTTACAAGTTCATTTACATTGTTACGTCGCCAATCTTCTATATTTGTAAATCTACCGTTATTATACGTTTCGTACGTTTTTTGATCGGGGAATTGTTCACCTGCTACTTTATATGGATAAAAATAATCATCCATATGCAGCGCATCAATGTCATAATTTTGCACGATTTCTAAAGCACCTTCAGTTATAAATTTTTTCACTTCTGGAATACCGGGATTGTAATATAACTTCCCGCCATAAGGTACAATCCAATCGGGGTGTTGTTTTGCAGGGTGATTATTTGATAATCGATTTATATCAGTGTGATTCATCGTTATTCGGTATGGGTTAATCCATGCGTGAAATTCTATATTTCTTTTATGTGCTTCATCGACCATAAATGCGAGTGGGTCATAACCAGGATCTTTTCCTTGTGTGCCCGTAATGTATTCAGACCAAGGACCGTAATTTGAAGGATAGAAAGCATCAGCAGTTGGTTTTATTTGTACAATGACTGCATTCATACCAGTGTTTTTTACATCGTCTAATAATTTAATAAATTCTTGTTTTTGATTTTCAATTGGTAAGCCAGTTTTTGAGGGCCAATCAATATTAAGAACAGATGCGATCCATACAGCACGTAATTCGTGTTTTTTGTACGTAGTAGTTACTTCAGCATAAGTAAAGTGAGGGGAAATGAAAGAGAAAGGGATGAACAAGATGACGATGCAACATATCATAAATAAACGTTTAACGATCATGTATACGCCTCCTTATCATATGATTATCTAAGATAATATACGAGGCAAGGTTGGCCTTGCAATAGAGAAAATTGTATATTGAAACATTAATTTAATAGGAAAAATATTTTTAATGAAATTTACTTTCAGTATAACTAAATTCATTTACTACTTCATATGCTTGTTAGTAAAGTGAAACTTCCTTTCATTTGAAGGGGAATAAATTATAAGTATAGGAGGATTCATAAATGAAGGTTTTGTTCGTTTGTTCTGGAGGAATGTCCAGCGCAATTGTTGTAAACGCTTTAAAAAAGGAGGCGGAGAAAAAGGGTATGAACATGGAAGTGCATGCGATTGGAACAAATGAGGTAGAGGAAGAAGTAAAGAATGGCTGGGACGTTGTAATGGTTGCACCTCAAGTTAGACATCGATTTGATTCTGTTAAAAAATTCGCAGAAGAGGAATCTATCCCGTGTGGTATTATACCGCCGCAAGCATATACACCTCTTGGTGGACCGACTTTATTAAAGACTGTAAATGATTTAATTCGTTAGGGGGAACCGTTATGAATAAGTTTGTCACGTTTCTCGATAAAAACTTATCTGGACCGATGGCAAGACTTTCTGAACAGAGACATTTACAAGCAATCCGTGATGGAGTGATTTCAGCATTACCATTTATCATCGTAGGAAGTTTCTTTTTAATCGTAGCATTTCCACCTTTACCGAAAGATAGTTTCATATCCGTTTGGGCATTAAAAAATCAAACAAGTATATTAATACCATATCGGTTAACGATGTTTATTATGTCTTTATATATAGCATTTGGAATAGGATATAATTTGGCGAAAAGTTATAAACTAGATGCTTTATCAGGAGCACAGCTTGCAGTATGTTCACTGCTATTAACATTAACTCCTGAATTAATTGATAAAAAAGGATTTATGCTTCCGATGACAAATCTTGGAGGTCATGGATTATTCGTGACGATGATTGTTTCTATTTTATCCGTAGAGATTTTAAGGTTTTGTAAGAAGAAAAATGTAATGATTAAAATGCCAGAACAAGTACCGCCGTCAGTATCGCGTTCGTTTGAAGCACTTATACCTGCTGCATTCGTTATTATTATTATGAGTCTAGTAACTGTCGTTTTTAGCATTGATTTACACCATGTTGTTGATAAACTAGCAGCACCATTAGTAAAAGCTGGCGATAGTTACTTCGGTGTAATGATTCCAGTGTTTTTAATTACGTTTTTTTGGTCATTCGGAATCCATGGTGTGTCGGTTGTTGGAACTGTTGCTCGGCCATTATGGGAAGTATATCTAGGGAAAAATGGAGAAGCAGTTGCTAGTGGAGCAGATCAGTTGCCATTTATTTCACCAGAGCCGTTATATCAATGGTTTATATGGATTGGCGGTTCTGGTGCGACATTAGGGCTTGTATTAGCTATGATTGTATTTGGTCGATCAAAATATTCGAAAGCATTATCAAGAACTTGTATTGTTCCGGGTATTTTTAATATAAATGAGCCAGTCATATTCGGATTACCGATTGTACTAAATCCAATTTTAATTATCCCATTTATCATTACACCACTTGTAACGGCAACTGTTGCATATTCTGCAACTGCAATGGGATTTGTAACACCAACGCATATTATGCCGCCATGGACATTACCTGCTCCAATTGGTGCTTATTTAGCAACAGGTGGGGATTGGCGTGCGATTGTATTAGTTTTTATAAATATAGCAATATCGTTCCTTATATATTTACCATTCTTTAAAATGTACGACAAAAATATGCTTGAAATTGAGAAGAGTGGTGAAGGCGAATCTGTTAATCCATAATCTTTATGCTTTAATTTATGAGTGATAGGTATTTTGCCTATCACTTCTTTCACATGAAGTCCAGAGAGGATGAAATGGAATGAATATAAAATTTAGTTATAAAGGTGTATTTTTATTATTATTTGGAGTGATATGTGCGAATTTACTTTTTGTGCCTTTATTAAGAATGCTACATCTATCACAAATGCATAGTATATGGCTTGTTACAAGCATTGCGGCAAGCATTTTGCTTACAGTAGTTGTTTCTTTCATTGATGGATCGTTTGCATCGAAAGCTCAGTTGTTTTTTAGATTTATATTGTTTTCAATCGGTTGTACATTTGTAACTTACATGATTGCTTTTTAGTAAATAGGAGGTCATGCATGTTATGTATATTGCAGGGGTAATGTCCGGTACTTCATTAGATGGAATAGATGTAGCGCTCGTTCGTATAGAAGGGAGTGGTGTAGATTCTAAGGTTAAACTCATCCATTTTACTACAGTTCCATTTCGTAATGATATAAAAAGTGAAATACAACAAGCATTATCAATAGAAAATTCAAATGTCCAACTCATATGTAGTTTGAATTTTAAGTTAGGTTTATGTTTCGCCAACGCTGTAAAAGAAGTTTGTAAAGAGGCCAATTTTTCTTTGGAACAATTAGATTTGATAGGTTCTCACGGACAAACGATTTACCATCAGCCAAAGCCAGAAGGGAATATGATAGCTTCCACATTACAAATTGGGGAGCCTGCAGTAATAGCATATGACACGAACACGACGGTTATCTCAAATTTCCGAACGATGGACATGGCAGCAGGAGGACAAGGTGCACCACTTGTACCATATTCAGAGATTATTTTATATCGTCATCCAACTAAAAATAGACTACTACAAAATATCGGCGGGATTGGTAATGTTACCGTAATACCAAGTCAAAAAAGTGATCAGAACGTTATAGCTTTTGATACTGGTCCGGGTAATATGATAATTGATGAAGTATGTCAAAGGTTATTTCAGTTGCCATATGATCAAAATGGTAACATTGCAAAACAAGGGGTAGTTGTAGAAGAAATTTTGACATATTGTATGAATCATTCATTTTTGAAAATGAATCCACCGAAATCAACAGGTAGAGAACAGTTTGGTGAAGAGTTTGTAAGTCAGTTATTGAAGCGGTATGAAAAGTATAGTAAAGAAAATATATTAACGACTGTCACGATGTTTACAGCAAGTTCAATTGTTCATCATTATAAGGAGTTTATTCTGCCGTATTATGAAATTGATGAGGTAATTTTAGGCGGTGGCGGCAGTTATAATAACACACTTGTTGAAATGATACGGTATGGATTGAAGGATGAAAAATGTACAATATTCATTCAAGAAGATATAGGCTATTCTTCAGAGGCGAAAGAAGCAATCGCCTTTGCCATTTTAGCAAACGAAACGTATCATCGTAATCCGAGTAATGTGCCGAGTGCAACAGGTGCAAAGAAATCTGTAGTTTTAGGGAATGTAACGTACCCTTCAATATGAAGAAAATGAGGAGAACGTATATGAAGTATATGATTGGAATAGATGGCGGGGGAACGAAGACAGAAGCAATTGCATTTGATAAAGACGGAAATGAACTTGTAAGAGCTACTAGTGGATTTGGAAACATATTAATAGATTTTGAAGAAGCTCTTGTGCATATTATGGAAGCGATTGATCATTGCCAGATAAGTGTAGTGAAAGAGCATTGTGTTTGTATTTGTTTAGGATTAGCAGGTATAAGCGGAGCAAATATAAATGAATTAACATTACGTCTAAAACAGAAGTACGGAATACAAATTGAAGTTTTTAATGACGCAATGATAGCACATGCAGCCGCTTTAGAAGGAAAGGATGGAATTTTAACGATTGGTGGCACAGGTGCGATTTGTCTAGGGAGAAAAGGAGAAGTACATGAGTATAGCGGTGGATGGGGACATATTTTAGGAGATGAAGGAAGCGGATATTGGATTGCATTACAAGCTTTAAAGAGAATGGTAAATCAATTGGATCAAGGAGTTAGACTTTGTCCATTAAGCTTAAGAATTCAAGATGAGTTTCAACTTTTGACATCGTCTCATATAAAAAGTCTAGTTTATAGATCTGCAAAAGATAAAGTTGCAGCAATCACACCATTAGTTATTCGGGAAGCTAGAAATGGGAATGATGCTGCACATGAAATTATGATGCAAGCTGGAAAGGAATTAGCAAGGATTACAATAGATGTTTATAACAAGATGCAGTTTGATTTATCAGCTTCCATTGCAGTAAGTGGCAGCATATTGCGTTTCGTTCCTGAAATATATGATGAATTTAAGAAATGCTGTGAGAAAAGCATAGGAAAAGTTACATTTATATCACAATCACAATCAGCAGTGAAAGGAACATATTATTTAATGAAAAATATATATTTTAAAAAATAGCTGTATGAGAATTTTTGTATGATTTGTAAATATATGATGTTAAAATGTATAAAGGGATGCGGATAGAAACGTACAATATACATTGTTCTTGAATATTGTATAAGTACTCCTACGTAGAAAGTGAATGATTATATGATTAATAGTATGCAATTTTTGTATTTGGTGGCTTCTTATTTATTTGGAAACATATTGACTGCTTATATAGTAACGAAATGGAGACATAACGTTGATATTCGGGATGAAGGAAGTGGTAATCCTGGTGCAAGAAACATGGGCCGTGTGTATGGAAAAGGGTATTTCGTCGCTACATTTTTAGGCGATGCGATCAAAGGGGCAATCGTAGTTTCTATTGCAAAATACCTTTTTGAAGATTCTACATTTGTAATGCTAACATTATTGGCTGTAATAATTGGACATATTTATCCAGTTTTATTTAAAGGTAAGGGCGGTAAAGGTATTTCAACATTTATCGGAGGACTAATCGCATTTGATTATTTGATAGCGCTTACCCTCGTTGCAGTTTTCATTATATTTTATTTAATCTTTAAAGGATTTACGAAGCCAGGACTAATTACAATTGCTTGTTTACCACTTTGCATGATTTTGTATTCTTACTCAATTGTTACGACTATTTTAAGTGCACTCATCATTGTACTTATTTTATATGTAAATCGCGAATGAAATAAACATTTAATAAGTGGGGTTAATCTCCACTTATCATTTTTTATTAAATAGATAAAGGAGATAGGGCATGGGGTTAATTTATAAAGTTGCTGATCAAGTTTGGGAATTTGAAAGTATACATAAATTGAATTATAAAACATTTGTAGAAGAAATTCCGCAACATGAAGAAACGAAAGATCGTGTTCGTATAGATTGTTTTCATGAAGAAAATACATATTTAATTTGTTTAGATGACGATAAGTTAGTAGGTATGGTTGCGTTGCGAGGAAAACGACCATTCTCGTTAGATTATAAAATTTCAAATCTAGATTTTTATTTGCAAGAACATGGAGAAAACGTATATGAAATTCGTTTACTTTCAGTAGAAAGTGAATATCGAAATGGAAGAGTGTTATTAGGTTTAATTCGCTTTTTACATCGTTATTTACTTCTAAATGGATATGAATTGGCACTCATTTCTGCAACAACACGTGAACTACCTTTATATGAGCAAATGGGATTCAAATCTTTCCATTCGTTAGTTGGTACAGAAGCAGCAGCATTCCAGCCTATGTATGTTACCCCTGCTATGTTTGAAGCATCGAGTGTTGGGGGAATTATGACGAAAGAGTATACGTTTTTACCCGGCCCAGTAGATATTGAAGAGAATGTTCGAAAGGCATTTTCTACTAAGCCTATTTCACACCGTTCTAAGTCATTTCAAGTGACTATGGATAATGTAAAGAAACGATTACTTCAAATGACAAAAGCAAAACGTGTGCAAATCATGTTAGGAACAGGGACATTAGCGAATGATGCCATTGCTTTACAGTTACGTTCTTTAAAAGGAAAGGGGCTCGTATTAACAAATGGGGAATTTGGTAATAGATTAGTCGGGCATGCAACACGTGCAGAGTTACATTTTGATACGTATAAAAAAGAAATGGGAGAACCGTTTATTTATACAGAATTGGAAAAAATAATGGGAGCTGGACATTATGAATGGCTTTGGTTTGTTCACCACGAAACATCAACTGGAATGTTAAATGATTTAGACGAGCTAAATGTTTTATGTGAAAAGTATAAAGTGAAACTATGTGTAGATTGTATTAGCTCAATTGGAGCGATACCGATAGATTTAAAGGATGTATATTTTGCGAGTGGCGTGAGCGGAAAGGCAATTAAATCGTTGACTGGATTATCTTTCATTTTTCATAATCATAATGTGAAAGTAAACGAGACATTACCAGCCTATATGGATATTGGTATGTACGAAGAAAATGAAAGTATTCCATATTCCCATTCATGGAATTTAATTAATGCTTTGCAAGAAGCGTTGAAGAGATTTGAAGATGAAAAAGCATTTGTAAAAATTAAAGAGACATATGATTATATGGAAGAAGCTATTACTAGTATAGGGTTAAAACTTGTTTCACCTAAAGAATATGCCGCGCCAATTATACTTACGATTCAATTAAATGGAGGTCTTTCTTCTAAAGCGGTCGGTGATGCGTTAGCGTTACAAGGATATATTGTTCATTATGAATCAGCGTATTTACGAAAGAATAATTGGATCCAAATTGCATGCTTAAATCATTATAAAGAACGTGATATGAAGAGGATGTTGAATTGTTTGCAGATGTATGTATTACAGAGTGGGGTACATATATAAAGACTTTTTCATTTCGAATAAAGGAGCTGCGACTTACGAAAACTTAGGAAGAGAACATTGGAAGAGGTGTTAGTATGATAACTAAAAAACTACCATTGCATATAGACGATATTAAAAAAGCTCAAACTATTTTGGACAGAAATGTTCGTAAAACGCCATTAGTAAAATCATTTTATTTGACTAGTAAAACAGGTGGAGAAATTCACTTGAAATTAGAAAATATGCAATTAACAGGTTCGTTTAAATTCCGTGGTGCGTTTAACAAAATGTCACAGCTTACAGATCAAGAAAAAGAAAGAGGAGTAATTGCTTGTTCTGCTGGTAATCATGCGCAAGGAATTGCTTTATCTGCTCATTTACTTGGTATTAAGAGTAAAATCGTTATGCCGATTTCTGCACCGCAGGCGAAAGTTGATGCGACTAAAGGATATGGATCTGAAGTAGTTTTACATGGTGAAACCTTTGATGATGCGAAGGCAAAATGTGAGGAGATTATTAGGGAAACAGGTGAAACATACTTACATCCATATGACGATGTAGAAGTAATGGCTGGTCAAGGTACAATAGGATTAGATATTCTTGATGATATGTGGGATGTTGATACGGTCATTGTACCAATTGGTGGAGGAGGAATTATTTCTGGAATTGCTGTCGCATTAAAATCTTTTAATCCGTCGATTCATATAATTGGTGTCCAAGCAGAAAATGTTCATGGGATGAAGGCATCTTATGACAAAGGTACAATTATAGAACATTATGAGGCACCTACGATAGCAGATGGTTGCGCGGTAAAAATACCAGGCAATTTAACTTTTGAAGTTGTAAAAGAATTAGTAGATGATATTGTAACAGTATCAGAAAAAGAGCTGGAATTAGCGATGAAAGACTTATTACAACGCGGGAAAGCTGTTGTAGAAGGTGCAGGCGCATTAGCTACTGCTGCTCTACTTGCAGGGAAAGTGGATACATATATTAAGGGAAAAAAAGTAGTAGCGGTTATATCTGGTGGGAACGTAGATTTACAGCGTATTTCGAGTGTTTGTGAGCAGTTTTTTGTGGCTAATGAAGTGAAATAGTATTTTAAAGAATAGTTTTATGAACGAGGAGCTAAGAGAAATGATCTTAGCTCTTCTTTTTTGTCTACTGTTTACTGTAAGTAGCAATACACTTGCAGTATTTGATGTTTAATGAATTGCGCCGTACATTAGGTATTCAGATAAAAGGATCTAATGGAAATTTTCGTAGATGGTGGTGAGTCTATTATGCTACGAAAATATTGAATTAGCCGGAGGGAAACTCGTGCTTAGTCCTCAAGGCGTTGACCAAGTCTTAGCGGAAATCGAAGCACATTTGAAGGGGCGATAAGATGAGCGAAGCAAATGAGCAATATACAAATATCAAGCTGGAAATGATTTTGGACAACTTTGTAAAGTCATTTCCAATGCAAATGCGTATACTGCGTGAAATGTCTAAGTTATATAAAGCACGTTTCGATGCACTTGTTTCGGAAGGTTTTACGTAGCAACAAGCACTAGAACTCGTAAAATCACGTGGTATAGAGTGAAAGGTTCCAAAGCAATCTTACGGGCTATGCACCAGGCAGGAGGAGAAAACCCGGCTACGTAGTTTAATACGTGGCTGGGACAACTCTCTCAGTTAGGTCTCCTGGAGCAAGTCACGAAAGATGATAAGTATGTTTATTACTATCGGCTTACAGATAGTAATAAACATTTTTTAGCGAAGAAAGGGATTAACTAAATACCAAATTCTTTTAGTGATGGTACAACGTTATTAAAAAAGTCTGTCGCTAATTCTTGTATAGTAGAGTACCTGTGAGCGGTTTCGAAATTAATCCCTTTTTTGAAGAATTTTTCAAAAGCAGGATTATAAAACACCCCAGCGTCGATTCTACCTGTAAACATGTAATAAATTAGTCTTGTTAACGCGTATGTTTCATGACGCATTTCATAATTTTTAAATCCGATGTACCATAGCTGCGGATCATTGAAGGAGCCTTTAGGGTCTGTAGGAAAACGTGTAAGCTGACTTTCTGGAATTTTCACCAAGCCGAAGTCGGCAACTTTGGTTATCTTTGTACTATCAAAATGTTTTATGAGTATATTATTGGGTGAAATGTCTCTATGAAGAATACCTTTACTATTTATTTGTTGAAATGCTTTGCAAATTTGACGAATAAATATAAGTTTCTCATCTGCGTTTTCAAGACCCGGGTGTCGTTCGATATACTTTTCAAGAGTTTCATCAGCATATTCCATTACGTAATAATTCTGCTCTTTATTTAGGGTATAAACTTCGAGAATAAAAGGTGATTTTAAATCTTTCATTATCTCGAATTCCCTATAAAAGCGCACTTTCTCTTCCGTTTTTAAGGTAGTATGTGCTTTTTTGTAAGCAAACTCTTTATCATATAATGGATCTGTAAATTTATAAACAGTCGCGTAAGAACCTGAACCGATTTCCTCTATAGGAAATGTTAATATACCGTCAGATCTTTTGATTGTTAATCCTGCTTTTAATGTGAAAATAGGACGGATTTCTTGTATATCAACACGCTGGATGTAATGGGGAATTTGAGTACCGCCGCTAGTTTGTAAAAACATTTTACAACGTTCAAAGAATTCACTGTAGTAAGAGTCTAGTTCAAAATCGAATGGCGTATCAATTAAATTGTCCTGTATAGTTTTTAAATCAGATATTAAAGTATATAACGTTCGGCTTTCATCAGCGTTATAATGTCGGCCTTGTTGTAATTTAGTGTTAAAAAATTCTAATAAGCCATTAAAGCTACCATGAAAAAAAGTAAAAAGTTGATTCAAGGGAGTCGGAATATCTGAATAAAACTTCAAAATTCTTTTATTTAGAGTGTACCCATAATATTCTAAATAACTGTCTACACGATCCTGTAGGTACTCTGCTAAGCGTTCTTCGGTTGGACTAGCCATAACTGTGAATTCCTCCTAATGAATATTTTTATATAATCATAACAAAAAATGCATATTTTAGTTATATAAATTTACAGATTGTGAGAAGTTTAGTGTGTTTTTTTACAGGTAGGGGAAGCGAGGGAGGAACGTGACGTCTGAAGAAATTTGTAATTTACAAATTGATGGGGTAGATGTTTCGTTTTACGGTACAAGAAGGAGTGGTTACGGGGAAGCTCACCTGGAGTCTCCATGTTGTGGGTTATGGGGTAAATGAATTTGTAGCCACGAACCAATTACGTGAAGTGAATATCGAGACAAAGTAGGGTAATGTATATGCTGGAGAACTGTGTCTCCTAGCTGGAAAGTCGTTGCAACATGGTTATGAGACAAACAGGAGCGTGGCACGTGTTTCGAGATTCGGAGATGACCAGAATTGATGGCTATGTTTCAAAGAAGACAATACGACTATGGCTGGAGAATTACGAATCGCTTGCTATAGGTGACCGGTTCCCAGACGCAGCATCTAGCTTTACGGATCCTAATGCGCAGGATGGGAAAAGTGATGAACGACTGAATAAGATTGTGCTGGATCAGGCAATTAAACAATTAAACAATTACCGAAGAACATACGGTATCTTGTATGGGCGCGGTACGTGGTGAAGATTCCAAGGAAAAGGATACTGCATAAGCTGAATATGCACGTGAATGAATACTAAAAGTACTGTGGATAAAGCTGTAGATATGCTCTATCGGGCTATCAATGGCGATATGGTCGGCATGAACCATCTGATAAAAAATTGGACAGGTCTTGACAAAGTAGGGTTTTTCTATGCCCGTTGGATTGGACGGACTGTGGCGTATATAGTTAGGTGGAAACTAAGGTGACTACTGTAGTAGTTATCTAAATGTCGGCAACAAGAAAGATGAACCTATGGGGGTATTCATCAGCGGAGCTTGCTGAGGGAGAAGGGGCGGTGAAACTCAGGGGAACGTCTTCATTCTCAGTGATTTTATAAAAATAAGAAATTTGTGGTTAATTGACCGATAAAAAAATTAATGTGTAGTCATATGAAATTAAGTCTTACATATATTATAAACAATAACATAGTAAATAACGAGCGAGAGGGCTCCTAACCAAAAGATTGGAGCCCTGCGAGCTCCTCCTTTTGGCTAGGGCCTTTTTTGCTAATCAAAAGGAGGCTTATCAAAATGGAAGAAGAAGTAAATCTAGAATCATGGGTAACAGGTGCAATGTTAAGAATTTTTGGAGAAGACGTAGGAGAATACGCGTGCCCTTTGAATGGTCGTATCAAAGAGCAGGAAATAAAAGTAGTAGACTGCGGGAATAAAATAATAGTACGAGATAAATTAGGTGGGATCATTAAAGAAATAAACCACCCTAGACGTAAGAAAATTAAAAAGTTTTTAAAAAAATACAGTGAAAGTAATATGGAAATAAATAAAAACGGTAAAGAATTGGCAATGCAAGTTGTATATCCTCGCCTTTTTAAAGGTAGAGAATATCATATACGGGTTAATAACCCGGAAAATGGTGAACAAGATTTGGTAATGGACAGAGATTTGGCGGCAGACCTTGAAATTGACGTTAAACCGGATGAAGATGCGGTAGATTATGAACACGACTGTGGAGATCACCTCCTTATTCAAGAGCGTGTGACAAAACATGACCCGCGTTTTGCAAGAACGGTCACAATATCGGTAACATATCCAAGCAATAAGTATGCATGTGAGTGGTATAAGCTTGATGGTCTTTCATATTTTGTTTGGTTATATTATTGTCCAGTGAATAAAAGTTTGGTAGATTATATTGTGGTTTATCGCCCTTTCAGAATTCGGGAACTTATAAGAGATGGACAGATGGAATATAAGAAGTGTACTAATAAAAAGACAGGTCAAATATTTTATTCAATACTGATTTCAGAGTTAGAGGAGCATAAGCTTATTTGTATGCGCATGTGTCATTGATTATGAAAACATCGTCTTTATGGACGGTGTTTTTATATTTTTTTAATAACACCTTTAAATATCGGATTCATAACTTTAAAGGTTTTGACACCTTTTTGCCAGTGTGTGTCACTTTTGGAGTTATTTTGCGCTTGTTTTAAGTAATATTTTGCATTATAAGTAAATATAAAAACGCTATCATCATATAAAACGATAGCGTTTTTATTTACTTGATTCCGATTACTAAACTATCTCGTGCGGCTTCAACAACTTCTGTTGTTATTGTTTCAAGCTTATTAATTTCGAGTATTCTTTCAATTTGAGTGAACAGTCTCTGTATGAGCCTAAAGTTCCCTCCAGTAATCTTTATTATGCTAGTTATTGCCTCATAATCGGAAAAGTCCTCAAGCTTTATAGAAAGTCCTAACTCTCTCCATTTATATTCCAAAATATGATGGGTTTCATCTTTACTAAGTTTATCAAATTCATGGGCAAATCCAATTCTAGAGTAGAGTTGAGGGTATCGAGCTAATCGCTTTTCAATGCCAGGCATTCCAATTAATATCATCGCTATATCATTTCGATCGTAGATATCCCTAAGTTGTTCTAAATTTTGTACTTTTAGGCGATCTATTTCATCAACAATAATCAGGTCGATATCTTCATAAGCGTCAGTGGAGTACTTTTCTTCTTCTCCCTTAGTAAGTACTTTATACATAGTTCTTACCATGTTCATTCTAATTCCAATAGTATGAATCTCGTCAGTCATTTTAGTGGCTCGTACAGCTGGAGCTGTATAAAAAATTGTCCTAGCCTCAAGTATTTTTTCATCTGCATCTTGGCCAATTTCATTTGCTGTTTTATAAGCTATTTGTTTTTCAATGGAATCCCAATTTGCATAATACCTTGAGGACAATGTTTTTCCTACACCCGGTAATCCATAACAAATGCCTATATATTTATATTTGATACATGCATCACAAAACTCGGCAAATCGCTTATATTCTTTTGTTTCAATAAATTTTTGACCTTTATTCATTGAAATACCTCTTTAACTTTGACTTTTTGGTAGGTTCATTTATTTTGTTCTCTAGATCCTTTTTCTTTGACAAGGCAATTTCTTCTACAACAGTTTTTCCAGAATCGAGTTGCTTTTTTAGACTTCTCCGTATTTTATTTCGTGCTGAAACAATCTCTTTTAAATCTACTGTATAATCGGAGATTTCAGGGGAAATAGCCGTACATAAGTATTTATCTTGATAAAACACTCGAATCTCCGCAATGTCTCTTGGATTATAACGAATAATGACAGTTTCTCCAATGTATGCAGCTAGATTTGTGTCTATATATCTAAGTCCTTGGAAGTGAATCCCGTCAGAATGAACCTTCCTTGGTTTCGCTACATTTAGCAATAATAAATCAAGACTTTCCAAACTCTCAGGCATATTGGGAAGAAATCCAGAATTATTCCACGCCTGTATCGGTTCTTTTTTTGTTGTACTGTGAACCCTATGGTGATAGTTACTTATAATGAAATTTGATAATTTTTCATCTAATTCTTTAATGGTAAGAAGTGAAGTGCTAGTCTGATTTCCCAAATAACCGGGTAAATCTTGCAGAAACAATTGATTAATGGTTAAAAAGAATCTCTCTATTTTCCCACGCCCTCTTGGAACACCAACTGTAGAAAAAACTAGATTAATTTTTAAATCAACTGCTACTTGCTCTAAATGGTTGGATGTAAAGTCACTCCCATGGTCTGTATAAAATATTTCAGGAATCCCACATATTTTCCAATCGGGATTGCTTTTTTTCCATATTGCTTGGTGTAAGACCAAAGATGTATGTATAGCAGAGGGATTTTCAAAAGTTAAGAAATATCCAGCGACTGCTCGGCTATAATCATCTAAAATGATTGTTAGCCAAGGTCTTTCTGGTTTTCCTTTTTCATTTAAAACTATAATGTCTAATGGGGTATGGTCTGCTTGCCAAATTTCATTGGGGTAGCTTGCCTCTCTTCGATGAATTAAATCATATTGATTGTTGTATGCTTTTTGGCCATCATGCGCTAACTTCTTCAGGCTTGGCAAAAGGGACTGTGATACCTTATGCACTTGATAATAACTTGGTTTTTCCCAGCCTTTTTTCTGACATTGCTCACAAATCATCCGATGAATAGACGTTAATGAATTCCTTTTGTACTTCAATATCAATTGTTCGATCGACACGACAACTTCTGGCTCTAAATGTGTTTTGCCGGCATCACTTCTTGTTTTTCAAATTAAACCTTTTAATCCATTTTGTTTATAGTCCTGAATCCAGTATTGCAGCGTTCTTTTGGCAATACCGGTTTCTTTTATAATAACAGTTAATGTTTTCTCATCGGTAAGATAAGGCGCAATGATTTTATACTTTACCATTGCTTCTCGACGTTGTTCTTCTGAATAAGCCGTTAATGGAGGATGTTCATTTTGCATTAATAACCACCTTTCCGATTTATTGTCTTTCTAAATAGCGATAAATTGTAGTACGAGATACACCCCATTTTTCTGCGACATCTTTGATAGGTGTACCACTTTCAATTAGGGATTTCATCATTTCTATGTCTTTCAATCCAAACTTTTCTGGTCTGCCACCGAGCCTTCCTCTTGCTCTAGCTGCCGCTCGACCGGCAGCCGATCTTTCTTCTATTAAATTACGTTCAAATTCAGCAAAAGCTGCGAATAAGTGAAACATCAATTGTCCTGTTGCATTACTTTTATCCATTGTTAGGTTTTCTTGAAGACTATGAAAACCAATACCACGTTTATTTAAGTTATTCACAATTTGGATCAAATCTTGCATGTTGCGTCCTAGACGATCCAATCGCCAAACTACAATTGTATCGCCTTCACGTGCATAATGAATTGCTTCCTCTAAACCAGGACGTTGTTTTTTTGTTCCACTCATTTTATCGTGAAAAATCTTCTTACAACCATATTGAGTTAGTGCATCTGTTTGTAAATCTAAATTTTGTAATCCTGTAGATACACGTGCATATCCAATTAACACCAATTATCACTCTTTCTAATTTTTACTCTATTACCATTGTAACATAAGATAGAAACACATTGGTTATTGAACATAGAATAATGAACAGAGTTTTATTACATATAAGACAATAAAACACGCTTCTTTTAAATCAAAAAGAAGCGTGTTCAGAAAAGGACGAGTTTTGGAACAAATATTGGGTTTAAGAAATATTGGCAGGCTGCTTTTTTGATAAAAAGCGCTTTTTTAATTTTGTTCCGCAATCGGTCCATATTCTGGAATAAGTGATTGTATAAATAATTAAATTTTGAGATAATTATCATTAAGGAAAAGGGAGTTTAAATGGAATAAGATTGCTCACTAAAAGAAGTAATGAAAATATGACTTATAAGGGGTAGAGTTATGAAGCATAAAACATCAGAAAGATTATTTAGAATAGATTGCGGATATATATATATCCAAGAGTTTTCCATTAAAGATGCAGATAGTATATACAGAATTTCAAATCAACCCGAAATATTTAAGTTCTTGCCAGACTGGAAATCAACAAAAGAACAAAGGGTAGATTGGGTTACCAATTATGAAATACCAGCAAATAAAGCCTTTCTTGATGCCGCTGTAAATACATCAAACATAGATGGTCATTTTTTAAAACTAGGGGTATTTATTAAGGAAACAGATGAATTTATTGGTTGGTGCTGTACAGGCATTAAAGATGAGCTACCTTCACCGAATAGAGAAATTATGTATGCCATTTCAAGTGAATTTCAAAAGAAAGGATACGCTACTAAAGCGTCTAAAGGATTGATTAACTATTTGTTTACAAATACAAATTTAGATGTCATTAACGCAGTAGCTTTAATTAACAACGTTTCATCAAATAAAGTTATTGAAAAATGCGGATTTACTTATCTGAGTCAACAAACGATAGAAAATGAATTATATAATCACTATATATTGAATAAATCAGAGTGGATGAAAAAGCATTAAATGAAAATGTTGTTGTTCCAGAAAAGGGCGCTTTAATGGAGCAACGAAAAAAGCCTAATTGCTCAATTTTAATGAGAAATTGGGCTTTTTATATTTACTCATAGTGCAAAATAGCGCTTAAAATAGGTGCAAAATAACTCCTAAATTGACACAGTGTGATAGTATCAAGGTATCAAACGGTGTCATAACTTAGGTTCATTAGTTAGCGCCGAAATGGAGCTGATACGAATGAAATACGGATACGCAAGGGTAAGTACAGTTCACCAGGACTTAGAAGCACAGATTCAAACGTTGGAGAAGGAAAGTTGTGATACAATTTATTCAGAGAAGTTTACTGGTACTAAAGCTGATCGGCCTAAGTTTAAGGAATTGCTATCGATACTAGAATCAGGTGATACGTTGGTAGTTACTAAGCTGGATCGCTTTGCTCGTTCAACTGTTGATGCGATACAGACTGTGAGAGAACTGTTTGAAAAAGGTGTGAAGGTTCATGTACTAAACATGGGGCTGATAGAGGATACACCTACAGGGAGACTGGTCTTTAATGTTATGAGCGCGTTCGCTGAGTTTGAACGTGACATGATTGTTGAACGAACACAAGAAGGTAAAGCTATCGCTAAACAACGTGCAGACTTCAGAGAAGGTAGACCGAATAAATATAGCAAGAAGCAAATTGAACACGCACTAGGCTTATTAGATAAGCATTCATATACACAAGTAGAAGAAATGACTGGAATTAGTAAAAGTACATTAATACGAGCAAAAAGGAAAAAAGAGTCGGAAAAATAATTCCGGCTTTTTCTATTTGGGAGAAAAAATGCAATCCCCCGGGGGAGGTCAAATCTGATAAGGCGCTGGCAGATGCTCGAAACGTACCGCCGGAAATTTTAAACCCAGGGGAGATTAATTAGAACAAATATTATTATTAAGGTGTAGGAACTTGTACTTCGCACCAAGCGTTTAATGAAGTTTTTGCTAATGTCATTAAAATTATTACAATAACTGGAGCTACAAAGGATGCTGCTAAACCAATCTGTGAACCAATTAATCCTGAAATTGATGAGACTAATAACGTTTTATTATCAGGCGATTGAATTAATTGAGTAAATTCATCGCGCTCAGTAGCGTATTTAGGATCGCCGCAAAGCAATTTATATACTTCTTTTTTCAGTTGAATGAAATATTTCTTTTCTGACTTCTGTTCCCCGCTAAAAGGAGAAGTATTGCCGGTAGATGCTTCAAGCCAAGTTTTTGCGGCATCTTCATGAGAGTTCGTAGTTAATAGTTCAGCTACAATGTCTTTTTGGTAATTAGGTAGTGAATCAAGCCAGTCTGAAGGCTCTTGTGTTTCCAAAAATGAGTTTAAAGTAGTCATTTTATAACATCCTTTCTATGTATTCAGTTGAAACTGCATGGGTTGTCTGATGTAGAGTTTGAGGGTCAATCCCTCCAATTGTGATACCTGCTTCAATGGTAGGGACATAAGCACCTATTAGTAGCGCAATTATCGTATTATCTGACTTTCGGATAATGGGTCCTCCAGATTGTCCTGGTCTTGCTTGGATATTAAGTACCAAATGTTTAGATTTAATTGTTTTCGAACTTAGAAGAATTTTTGCACCGATTGCGCATGACTGCTGAGTCAATACTATTCTACCTAAATCTGAGTGTGGGAAGCCAAAGATAGTAACTTCTTCACCTGGATTTACATTATCAGAATTTCCGATGTTAAGATTTGATCGAACGTCGACGTTGCCTTTCAAAGAGAGGATACAAACATCTCTTAATGGATCTATTTTTTCAATATTAACAGGATAAAATTCTGATCTGACAAGGGTTGTGTCTTGATAACCATTAACAAAATTATCATTAAGCTTGATTACAAGATTTGTATCATTACCGTTAACTACATGCGCTGCTGTTACTAGTGTGTTTTTTCTATTTATCAGAGTGCAGGTACCTGCAGCCAGATATTGACCATTTATAAGTCTGCCTATAGAGAAAATAGTATGTTGCATATAATTGACTCACCTCTTAAAATATTAAAAATATAAGTAAATTTTACCATAAAGATATTGCAATTTTAAAGCTTTAAATATTTAATTATACGAATTTCAAGGCAATCGATACAAAATCGGTTGCCTTTTTCTATTTCACGAAGAAAGGGGAGCGAAAGAATGGCTAAGTTAGACGAATTAAAGCAGAAACTCACGGCTAAACAAATTCAAGCAGCGTACTTACTTGTAGAAAACGAGTTGATGGAATCGAACAACGAAGAAAAAAGGACTCAGGACGAAATGGCCAACGAGCTAGGTATAAATCGGACAACGCTTTGGGAGTGGCGAACTAAGAACCAGGACTTCATCGCATTCAAGAGTGAAGTGGCCGATAGTTTTCTAGCAGAGAAGCGCGAGCAGGTGTACAGCAAGTTAATGCAGTTAATTTTAGGGCCACAACCGAGTGTAAAAGCTATGCAATTGTATATGCAGCGATTCGGTTTACTGACTGATAAGAAAGTAATCGAGGGTGATCTAGGAAATGCGACCCGTACAAATGCGGAAATTGAAGAGCAGCTTCAGAAATTAAAAAAATTGACAGGCGAGTAAAAGGAGGGCGGGCTACATGGCATATATAGACGGTAAATGGTTAGCCCGTCAAGAACGTCAGGAACGTATCACTCTTGTAGCAGAAAGAGCGAAGAAATTACAAGAGTTGTACGAAACTGGTGAGGCTACAGAATATTCCATGGATACACTACTTGCTGAAATCGATGAGTTAGAAAAGTTAAAAAGGGTGCACCGTGGAGAACATGACATGCTGTACTTCATGTATGAGTATTTCTCTGAAGAAGGGAATCCAGGGAATCCAGATAACTTAATCCCTGCCGGAGTAACGATGGATGATGCTGCAGAGTTTCACCAAACGTTATGTGAGTTATTAGATGACATCACAACAGGTAGGGAGAAAAAGAAAAAAGTAGCATGGAGTGTATGGCGTGGTCATACAAAAACCGCTTATCTGAGTAACGGTTATTTGTGTCATCAAGTCGTGTATCGATTAAAGCAGTACATTGTTTTGATATCCGAGACCTCCGATGTAGCCGGTGACTTTATATCCTGGGCACGTGATCAGTTAAAATATAACGAAAAATTACGCGAGGATTTCGGAATCTTACTTCATGAGCAAAAAAGCCGAAATGAAGTAGATAACGACAAAGAATTTGTGACTTTAACAAATACGAAAGTCGAAGCAAAAGGTATCGGGACACAGGTACGTGGATTACGCCACGGATCAAAAAGAGTTCAGCTTTACATTTTGGATGATTTGGAGAGTAAAGAAAATACCGCGACAGTTGATTTAATCGCGAAAAATAAGCGTTGGTTCAAGGAAGAATTGCTTCCAGGTTTAAGTCGTCAAGAAGGTGCCTGTATTTATATGGGTACCATCGTTTGTTACGACAGTTTATTGCATCATGTGATTAAAAACCGTCGTGATTTCGTATCGAGATCATTCCCAGCAATTCTGAAATGGTCAGAGCGCGAAGACTTATGGCAAGAATGGCGTGAGATTCGTCAGGTAGATGAAGAGGGCGCTTCTGATAAAGCTCGTGAATTTTACGAACAATACAAAGAAGAAATGCTTCGGGGAACAAAAACGTTATGGCCATCACATTTCCCTTACATTGATTTGATGAAAATCAGGGAAGATGACGGAACAAAAGCATTTAACCAGGAGTATTTATGTAACCCGACTGACGAGGAAAGACAGATATTTAAACCTAAATATTTCACGTACTGTACTGAACAAGATTTGAAAGATAAAAACCTTTTATATTACGGTGCTGTCGATTTCGCAATGGGGAAAGAAAAAGGTGACTACAGTGTAGTAGTTACACTTGCGAAAAACGTGGAAACAGGTACATGCTACGTTATCGATATTTTTATGGAGCGTGTTCATCCAAATATATTGTTAGAAAAGGCTGTAGAATACACGCTGGAATATCAATATGAATCGATTGCAGTAGAGGCGCAACAAGCGCAGGAGTGGTTTGCTGAGAAGGTTGCTGAAGTGTTGCAAAAGAAAGGGTATTCTTCATCGACTCGATTAAAATAAATTAAGCAGCGTACACGAAAAGCGTTACGTATTGAGTCGTTATTGCCTGATATACAAAGCGGGAAAGTACGATTTATGAAACATTTACGTGCTTTATTGGAGCAATTTGTAATGTATCCGATGTATCCGCATGATGATGGTCCGGATGCGGTTCAAATGGCTTTTTCTATTGCGTATGCGAGACGTAAAGAAGGAACTACAGGTAACTTAAGATATTGAGAAAGGAGTGGCTTGAATGAGAGTACAAGGAGATCATAATTTGCTGAATCCATTGGAAAGTGTAATGCCAGTTCGTACCGCGCTTGGTGATTCTGAGTGGACACGAATGGTGGTTGAGATTCGTTTGTATGAGCGGTATAACGGTGACTTAAATGTTTGCTCTAATTACAAAAAGACTGACAATCTAGATTATGAACCTACAAAAATACAACTTGATTATCCTCAAAAAATCGTGAACATGATTGCAGCATGGCGCATCACATATTTATGCGCTACAGATATAGTAGCGTTTTATACAAGGGACGCATACAACTGTATAAACTATCTGCACTATTAAAATTGAAAATTGTTTTTATTCTTCTACTGGAATCAACTGCATAACAGATAGATATAAGAATAAATAATGGGGTGTCAGAACTTAGGAACAAGTACTGTCACCCTATTTGTTTACGGTTTGAGAGCTAAGAGAAATTAAGAGTTTATTCTGTAATGCTCTCATGGTGAAGGTAAAATAGAACTATCAATAATTAAAGTTAGCTTTTTGGAAAGTAAAAAGCCAGGTAAATGACTAGATAGTTTAATTATGCTTGTGCTGAAGTAAATAATGACTCCATCTTCAATTTACTCTTTTCTCTAATTTTAGCATCGGCATGGCGCATAACATATTTATGCGCTATAGCAATTGCTAAAACATCATCTAATAATCCAATCCCAATAATAGCAGCTATATCTGGAATAAAGTCGATTGTTAATACGTAATAGGATAGAGCGGCTAATATGATGAATTTCGCTTTAGTAGGTAACCCTTTTTTTCTCATTGTGTAATATAAAATAATACTTTCATATACGCTAGATTTACCGAGATCTGCTGAGCTTTCCTTGAATTTTTTCCAAAGTTTCTGTTTCTCCATATAAACACTCCTTTTACAAAAAAATAGATTTTTTAAAAGGATAGACAAAGAAGTGAGAGACTAATCAATTTTATAGTTTTTCTTAATGTATATTTCCATAAAAATAGGGAATTACCTGTTCAAAATAATAGAATGTTGGTTATGTAACGACTCACAGTGTATATGTTTGTTCCAAGTAAAGGTACTACGCAGATAACGTTTAGTGGTAATACGTATTAAAGTTCATTTTTCACATTAATCTCTGCATTCGTACAATGTTGAATTACTTCTAAATAATCTAATGATACATCTATTGATGAGTACTTTTGCAATTCTTGAATAGCCCCTTTACTTGCTCGTGATTCATAAGTTTCTAATGTGATTCTGGAATTAATTGCACGATTAGCCACTTCATCTAGCATTTCAGGTGTTACTTTGTTTTGAATTATTTTTTCCTCTCTTTTCTCCCATCTTCTTGAAAGTAGTCACTTCGGTGATGGCTTTTTATTTTCTCAGATGAAGCCGATGAGTTTGAGTTTTAGAATTTTATCGTGGTATTATTTATGTAACAAGGGGATATTGTAAGAAAAAAATACAATTTGAGGGGAAGATGGGAATGGGAATTTATAACTATGAAGCGAAAGAGGATTTGCAAGTAGGGGAAGTTTGTTTAGAACGAGATATTTATGAAATTATTAATTTTTACAAGAAAGGTTCAATAGTTTTATGTGATTCAGTATCTCGTTTCAGTGCGAATTCAGACAGAATGTTTGAAGTGATAAATAGGATAGAAACATATATGCATAAAAATGAAGACTATACATATCAGGTTTCGGATAGACCTAAGTTGATTTATGTAGTTGAACAGGTAAGATAAGGAAAGCATTCATAACGGATGCTTTTTTCTTTGCTATATAGAAAGTACACATTAAACGTAAATTTGAACGAAATGTATGTAGATGATTTAGTTTTTATTAAACATTTATTAAGTGGTATGGGGGAAGAAAAATGAAGATAATAGAACTACCAATTGAATTCGAATTTAACGAGCAAAAACAATGTATTTATCCAAGTTTAATAATAGTAAACGATGAATTAACTTTAGTAGATACAGGGTATATGAATTTTTTACCTTTAATTGAAGAGGCAATTTTAAAACATGGATACAAGATGAAAAACTTAAAAAATATAATTATTACTCATTATGATGACGATCATATAGGATCTTTATATGATTTTAAAGTGAAATATCCTCAAGTTAATATTATTGCTAGTGAAATTGAATCTAACTACATTAATGGTGATATAAAATCAGAGAGATTAGTTCAAGCAGAAGAAATGTTAGAACGTATGCCAAATGAAGAAAAAGAATTTGGTAAATGGTTTATACAACAGTTAAAAAATATAAGACATATTTTCGTCGATGAAAAAGTACATGATGGCCAAATGATTTTGAATGGTGAATGTCAAATAGTAGCGACCCCAGGACATACTTCGGGACATATTTCATTATATTTTCCGGACTTACACAGTGTAATTACAGGAGATGCAGCCGTTCAAGATAATGGTGAATTAGTAATAGCTAATCCGAATTTTTGTTTAGATATAGAAAAAGCGAAAGAGTCTTTAAAGAGGATTAAAGACCTTAAAGCTGTAAAGTATTATTGCTATCATGGAGGGGAATTCAATATATAAAATAATAAAAAACCGATCTTTCTTATATAGAAAAGATCGTTTTTTAATTCATAGATTCTGCAATTTGAATTAAATCCTTGATGTTATATTTTCCTTGTATATAGCGTTTGTTACCAATTGCAATTGTGTATTGAAAACCATTTTTCTGAAAAAGGAGCTCATATGCTGAATCGAAATGAGGATTGTATAATGCTTTTATATTATTTTTTAAGCTATAGAACTTAGCGCCCCTATGTACATAGAAATTTAATTTGTTTTGAACTGGTGAAACAGTGATTTTAAAAATCCCATTAATATCTTCATTGTAGTATTGGAGGTTTAAGTAATCGTTATAGATGTATCCTTGAAATTCGTGAATTTCGAACGGGAATTTTGTAGGAGTAAGTATATGTTTCTTACACTTCATTTCATATTCTTTTACGATAGTAGCTTCTTTCATAAATGGATTCGTTCCATCATAAATTTGATTAATTCGAGATATTTTATTATTCTTTGTTACTATTTCCAAAATGAAACCGATAGTAAATTCATCATTAGTGCCTTTGAAATAAGAAATAAGAATTGTAGTATCTTCTTTTGGAGATAGTACGGTTTTAATTTCATGAATAGGTTTTTCCTTTTGGAAAGTAGGTAGTTTAACTCCTTCTGTTACATATGACTGCATTAATTCTTTATCATTTTTGAGCAAAGCATGTTTGAATTCACTGATTACATCTGTTTGAGATTTTGCCGTTATAATTGTGGTGGATTGAAAATATAGTAAGTAAAATATGCAAAAGATCCTTATGAATGTAGTTGTCAATTTTATCACCCTATAACTATATTTCCGTAACATTGAAATATATATGTACAGGAGGGGAGAAGATGAGTTTATTATTTGATGTAATAGCAGATATCATTTTATTTTTCCCTCAAAATGACATGAAATTAAAACATCATATTGCCAAATTAAGCGAATTTGAGTGGTTTCGAAAGCTACACGAAGATACAAAGTATACAAAATTAATTTGGAGTAATAGAAAAATTAAGAAGTTCATTTTGAATTCTGCAAATATGAAAGCATTAATAAATTCTGAGATAAAACAAAAAGAATTTGTCCAACTAAGAATTTTTTTATTTTTCATATTTGGCGAAACAAATGGTACAATGAAAGCTAATGTGAAAAATAAGGAAAAGAAGTGGTCAATGTGAAAAACTTTTTAGAATTAGGAATTAGTGAAACTTTTAATCATACATTACGTGAAAATGGAATAACAGAAGCAACACCAATTCAGGAGGAAGCAATTCCTGTTATACTGTCAGGTAAAGATATTATTGGGCAGGCGAAAACAGGAACGGGTAAAACGTTAGCATTTGTGTTACCAATTTTAGAAAAAATCGATCCAGAATGTAGCGATGTTCAGGCTTTAATTGTTGCACCAACAAGGGAACTAGCACTGCAAATTACAACTGAAATTAAAAAAATGCTTGTGCAAAGAGAAGATATTAATGTATTAGCGATTTATGGCGGTCAAGATGTAGCACAACAATTGAGAAAGTTAAAAGGTAATACACATATTGTTGTTGCGACACCAGGACGATTATTAGATCATATACGACGTGAAACAATTGATTTGAGTAATCTTACAACCATTGTACTAGATGAAGCGGATCAAATGCTTTATTTCGGTTTCTTATATGATATTGAAGATATTTTAGATGAGACACCTGGTAGTAAACAAACGATGTTATTCTCAGCAACGATGCCAAAAGATATTAAAAAATTGGCGAAGCGTTATATGGATGAGCCGCAAATGATTCAAGTACAAAGTGAAGAAGTAACGGTAAATACAATTGAGCAGCGTGTCATTGAGACGACAGATCGTGCAAAGCCCGATGCACTTCGTTTTGTTATGGACCGTGATCAGCCATTTCTAGCAGTTATTTTCTGTCGTACAAAGGTTAGAGCGAGTAAGCTTTATGATAATTTAAAAGGACTAGGTTATAATTGTGCTGAACTTCATGGTGATATACCTCAAGCGAAACGTGAAAGAGTTATGAAGAGTTTCCGCGAAGCTAAAATTCAGTACTTAATCGCAACGGATGTAGCAGCTCGTGGACTTGATGTAGATGGTGTAACGCACGTATTTAACTATGATATCCCTGAAGATGTAGAGAGTTACATTCACCGCATTGGCCGAACAGGACGTGCAGGTGGATCAGGTCTTGCAATTACGTTTGTTGCAGCGAAAGATGAAAAACATTTAGAAGAAATTGAAAAAACGCTTGGCGCATCAATACAAAGAGAAATAATCGAACAACCGAAGATAAAACGTGTAGATGAAAATGGAAAACCGGTACCAAGGCCGGCTCCGAAGAAATCAGGCGAGTATCGTCAAAGAGATAGCCGTGAAGGTTCAAGAAGTGATTCAAGACGTGGTTCGAGAAATGGCTCAAGAAGTGATGCAAGAAATAGTTCAAGAAATGAAAACAACCGATCATTTAATAAGCCAAGTAATAAAAAAGGTAGTACAAAGCAAGGTCAGCAAAGACGTGGCCGTTAAATAGTTATAATTGTAAAGAGTCGCAAAATATTGTGGCTCTTTTTTGTTTGTATAGAACAAGGATGATAGCAAGAAAAAAACGGAAATTTCATTCACCGTATTTAAAACTTACAAAGGAAAGTTTATAGTCCAAAACCAGTAGAACAAGGGTATTACAACCATGTCGTAATTCAAGAACAAGTGCAACTTACGTATGAACAATATTTAATCGAAAAAAATCGAGAGAAAGCAATTCGTACTAGCCCCTCTGATGATGATACGAATTATGAAAAAATCAATTGGTTAATGTAGTGTGAAGTTAATAGAAGGGATAGTATGCGAAATAAGAAAAAGGACTAGCAGTCGTACCTGCTGTCCTTTAATAGGAGAAAAAGTAATCTTGTTTAGAACTACGCATAAACAGAAAATCTGCTTGTGATTAGTTTTACCCTAAATATAAGTGTCTATACAAAAAAAGGGATAAGTAAAAAATACTTATCCCCGGAAGGGAAATCCCAAGCACCAAAATGGCTCGTATTGGTCTGCAGGTTCAAAAGTAGTATATGTAAAACAAAAAATCTCATACAAAAAGCAGACAACGATTTTGGTTGTCTGCCAGTGAGCTCAATGAGTTAGCTAATTGTGATAATTTGCATCCCCATTGCGAGAAGAGTGAAGCTGCTAGTTCAAACAGCTTGTTCGTATTATTTTCGATTCCCTAAAAAATATACAGAGAAAGCAGATAAGTGAAAAATCTATCTGCTTCTGCTGTAACAAAAGAAAGAAGTATTAGCCGTGGACACGGCGGCTTGAAAATAGTATGTATTTTTATTTGGAAAATATTCAGGGGGTGAAGAAACATGGAATGTTTAATAAATGGTGTTTGCGAAATTAATCAACTAATTAGTAAAACAAAGTAGAAAAAGAATGAGCAAATATAACAATAAAAAGGTAAATGTTCAAAAGAGTGATGAGTATAAAGTAAAACAAAATAGCTATATTAAAGCTTGATTTTCATAAAAAATAAAGCACACATATAAGTGTGCTCTTATGAACGCTTTAGATTTGTGTGACTACATAGTCACCATACAATAAAATATGCTTGTTTGATATAAATGTGTGTCAAATCTATAACATATATTTTGGGGTGTATAAGGAATATTAAATGTTAATTAGCCAAGCATATTGTTTTTATTAACGAATTTGTGCAACTGTTAAAGCGGCAGAACGAATATCTACTGTACCAATTACTTCAACGGGTACAATTTGAATTAAATCACCAGGGTTTAAGTTTATTAGAATGACACCGCTGGATACATCTACTTCACCAGTGCCAATGATATTAGAACGGACTGCGGTTCCTGATCCTGCAATAATATTAGTTGATGAGTTTAGTGTTAAGAAAAAGCGCGCTGCTTCCGGGGCTACTGGAACATTATCGAGGCTGATTGTTAATGTATAACTGATTTGATAAATACCAGCTACTTGAATTCTAATACCAGTTCCTGTACTAATTGTATCATTGATTACAGGGACAGTAATGTTTGGATTTGGGCCCGTACTAGGTAGTAGTAGTGGCGTGAATAGTGTGGCAAATTGAGGTGAAGTAGCATTAAAAGCAAAACCGAGAGCTGGTAGTGTACTGGGGGCTTGTGCTCTACAATTAAAGTTCGTGAGCTTACGACTAGATGATCGCATATTTTCACTCCTTTCTTTCATTTAGATTGCGTGAGTAACAACCTCACGTTTTGGACAAGCACAATACAATATATGAAAATTTATAGTGAATAGTGCAGAAGTGTACTGTTATGGGTAACACTAATTGCCTATTGTACAAAGGAGATACTACGCTTACAGAAATAGTTTGTAACCTAAAGTTGAAAAAATAGTATGAATAGAGTTGAAAATGCTATTTAGAAATGAAAGGAAACATAATAAAAAGGAACATACATATAAGCATGCTCTTTGACAAGAAAGGTAGATTTTTATGAGTGGATTCCTCCATACAATAATATATGCTTGTCCGGTTAATAGTTGAGAAAGGGAGAATGCATATGGAACGAATGGAAGCGTATAACAAAATAAAGATTTCATTTTATAGTAAAGGGGAATAGATATGTGTATTTATTGGGAAAACGTAGTTAAAGAGTTCTTTAAGAGGTAAGAACTGGAACGAAATAAAAGAGCAGCTAGCAAAAGCTAACTGCTCAATACAAGGAGATACAGAGAAGACTACTTTACATGAATGTTGGCATACAGCCTACATTCAGTATTGACCGAATATTTATTTTAAATCCAATTTATTTAAAGTAAACATCCCAACAGATAAAATGGCTGTGCCTGCTACAGAACCTAGCCAGTCTCTCCAGCTTAATGTGTTTAAAGATGCATCTATTAAATTCATAATTAAGAAGATAGCAAACATTAATACACCAAATGCTAAACATCCCCAAAATGTTTGCAAATATTTAATCATCTTATTTCGGAACTTGCTCATATAAATCACCCTTATTAATAATTTATATTTTTATAAATAAATTATCGCATGTGCAAAAATTAAAAGTATGAAATATGCAAAATTACATATTGGAACTTAACAAAATAATCCATTCATAAGTAAATAGATCGAACAGAGGGAAACCGTTTCGTATGAATCAATTGTCATTTTTTGAAGTCATCGATGAAAAGGAGATGCGTAGATTTGTGGTAAAGGAGCTGAAAAACTATAAAGTATTGTGCGTTTGGATGAAGAATCAAGAAAAATAGGATCAAGCGGGGGCATCGTTCTTTTCCTCAAATGAAAGGTGACGGTAAGAAACATGAGATACATTTTAAACAAATTAAACGGAAGTTAAAAAATAAAAATTTATAAAGGAAATAGAAAGTAGGGAGTTGTATATATACGATAATAGGAAACTTTTTACTAACTAAGCATATAATTTAAATAGACCGACAGTCGGTCTGATGGGAAGGGGAACTTGAATGCGAATAGTAAAGGAATATGAGGAGCGTAGAAAAGAAATTTTAGAAACAGCTGAACGATTATTTCTTACGAAAGGTTATACAAAAACAACAGTAAATGACATTTTAAAAGAGATAGGGATAGCAAAGGGGACGTTTTATCATTATTTTAAATCGAAAGAAGAAGTAATGGATGAGATTATTATGAGGATTATTAAAGAAGATGTTGCTAAAGCGAAAGTAATCGTCTCTAATCCAAATATACCAGTATTAGAAAAGTTATTTCGAGTTTTAATGGAGCAATCGCCAAAATCAGGGGATGTAAAAGATAAAATGATTGAGCAATTTCATCAACCAAATAATGCAGAAATGCATCAAAAAAGTTTAGTACAATCAATTATTCATTTATCTCCTGTATTAACAGAAATTTTAGAACAAGGAATTGAAGAAGGGATATTTTCGACTTCATATCCACAAGAAACGATTGAACTATTACTATCTTCAGCGCAAGTTATATTTGATGATGGGTTATTCCAATGGAAGCCGGAAGAAATGATGAGGAGAGTGAAAGCTTATATTAAAATGATGGAAGTATCTGTTGGAGCGAAAGAAGGATCGTTTAATTATATGCTGGAGGTTTTAATGAAACAGAAATAATATTTTTTCTGTTTGTTTATTATAGACCGACAGTCGGTCTAAATTAAAGGAAGGGTGTGATTATGATGTCTATTAGTATAAAACCTTCGATGAAAGATTTTTATTTAATGGTGAGTGGGCAAATTATTACTATTTTAGGTTCAACACTTTTACGTTTTGCTCTGTCATTATATGTACTTGATATAACAGGGCGTGCTGATATATTTGCAGGATTATATGCGGTAACAAGTATTCCGTTTTTGCTAGCTCCTCTTGGTGGAGCGATAGCAGATCGTTTCAATCGCCGTAATGTAATGGTTATTTTTGATTTTATAAATGCTGCGATTGTATTAAGCTTTATAGTTTTGCTATTTACTGGATCTGTATCTATTCTATTGATCGGAACAATTATGTTTTTACTAGCAATCGTTAATGCAATGTACGCACCAGTTGTAATGGCGAGTATTCCGCAATTAGTTCCAGAGAAAAAGTTAGAACAAGCGAACGGTATCGTAAATGGTGTGCAAGCATTATCTAATATAGTTGCTCCTGTATTAGGAGGAATATTGTACGGCATAATTGGTTTGAAAATGCTCGTAATAATAAGTTGCTTTGCTTTCTTTTTATCTGCGATTTTAGAAATGTTTATTACAATACCTTTTATAAAGAGAGTGCAAGAAAGCCATATCATACCGACAATTGTAAAGGATATGAAAGAAGGGTTTATATACGTTTTAAAACAGTCATTTATTTTGAAATCTATGCTTTTAGCCGCATTACTAAATTTAATACTGACGCCGCTATTTGTTGTTGGTGCTCCAATTATTATACGAGTAAAAATGGAGAGTAGCCACACGTTATATGGCATTGGAATGGGATTGATCGATTTTGCTACTATAATAGGTGCATTATCAATAGGTTTTTTTGCGAAAAAGCTACAGATGAAAACATTGTATTATTGGATGATTTTAATAGCTCTATTAGTAATACCGATGGCACTATCAGTTACACCAGTTATTCTTAATTTAGGATACTATCCACCATTTATTCTCTTTATACTTTCTTCTATTCTAATTGCAATGATTATGACAATTGTATCCATCTATGTGATTACTGTAGTTCAAAAGAAAACACCAAATGAGAACTTAGGAAAAGTAATGGCAATTATAACAGCGGTATCCCAATGTATGGCACCGATTGGGCAAGTCATTTACGGTTTTATGTTTGAAGAATTCAGCATGAAAATTTATTTACCTATATTAGTTATTAGTTTCATAATGTTATTAATAGCGGTTGTGACGAAGAAAATACTATCGAATGAAGGGAACTAGCTTAATATGATTAGGAGAATGTTAAAAAGAGATTTCTCTCAAAATAAAATGATAATTACCATTTTATTTATGTTTATCATGTTATCAAGTCTTTTAATGGCTAGTGCTTCAAGTAATGTTATAAATCTATTGAACTCAATGGATCAATTGGTTAAAGTATCAAACGCACCGCACTTCGTACAAATGCATGCCGGAGAAGTAAATCAAAAGTCAATTGATTCCTTTGTAGAAAAAAATCCGTTTGTAAAAAAACAGCAAACGGCTGAGATGGTTCAAATAAATGGATCTAACATTTTTATTAAAAAGAAAAATCAAGCAGAACATAATAGTGTAATGGACATTAGTTTCGTGAAACAAAATAGTAAGTTTGATTTTTTATTAAATTTAAATAATGAAGTGGTCGATGTTAGGAAAGGGGAAATAGGTGTACCCATTTATTATATGCAAAAATATAATTTGCGTATGGGAGATAAAATATGGGTTATTAAAGATAATAATGAACTAGAATTTACGATTTCAGCATTTGTTCGTGATGTTCAAATGAACCCATCAATCGTTAGTTCAAAACGATTTGTAATAAGCAATAAGGATTTTGAAAGAATAAAAAGAAATTTTGGAGAAAGCGAATATCTTATTGAATTCCAGCTAACAGACGAATATAAAATAAATGAATTTGAAAATCTATATAAGTCATCGAACTTACCTCAAAAAGGTCCCTCTATTACGTACTCACTATTTAAAACACTCAATTCATTAACAGACGGAATAATAGCTGCCGTACTTATCATAATAAGTGGATTATTAATGTTAATTGCAATGTTATGTATTAGATTTACGATCATTACTTCGATGGAAGAAGATTATCGAGAAATTGGTGTTATGAAAGCAATTGGGATTCATAACAAAGATATTCAAAAATTATATATAACAAAATATATTGTGATTTCAGCTGGTGGATGTATATGTGGATATATACTCTCACTATTTGTTACAAAAATCTTCACTTCAAATATCACCCTTTATATGGGGGCGGCAAATAAAAGCATTTTACACAATATTGTGCCATTCATAATTACAACATTGTTATTTTTAGTCGTTATCCTGTTCTGTCGTATTATTTTGCGGAATTTTAGGGGAATTACAGCAATAGACGCTTTACAATCAAGAGATAAACTAGGAAAAAGAAAGATTAGAAAATCCTTTTCACTCAAACAAACTAAATTTACAAATGTAAATATATTTATTGGTATACAAGATGTTATAAAAAGATTCAAGTTATATCGTGTGTTAAGTATCGTATTAATAATAGCTGTGTTCATGATTGTTGTACCTGTTAACTTTTTGTATACGATTCAGTCACCGGATTTTGTAAATTATATGGGAACAGGAAAAAGTGATATTCGAATAGATTTACAGCAAACTGAAAATATAGAGAAACGTTTTAAGGGTGTTATTTCATATGTAAAAAATGATAAAGAAGTAGAAAAATATGCAACATTTGTTACGAGTACATTTAAAATGGTAAACGCTGATGGTACACATGAAAACTTAAATGTAGAAATGGGAGACTTCACTAAATTTCCATTAGACTATATCCAAGGTAGGGCACCAAAAAATGAAAATGAAATTTCTCTTTCTTATATGAACGCAAATGAATTAAAAAAGAATGTAGGGGATCATATCGTTTTATTTGTTGATGGGAAAGAGAAAACACTAACGATTAGTGGTATGTATCAAGATGTAACGAATGGTGGGAAAACAGCTAAAGCTAGTTTTTCTAATAATAATGAAAATATATTATGGTATGTAGTAAATGTAGATATGAAGCCTAAAGTGGATTTGCAAGAAAAAGTGAAGGAGTATAAACAAAAATTTAGTTCTGTAAAAATAACAGATACAAATGATTATGTAACGCAAACTTTAGGAGAAACAATTAAACAATTAAGACTCGTGACACAAGTGGCTATTTTGATTGCGATATTGATATCAGTTTTAATTACTGCAATGTTTTTTAAAATGTTATTAGCAAAAGATTCTTCGCAAATTTTAATTATGAAAAATATCGGTTTTTCTAGTAAAGATATTCGTATACAGTATATAACACGTTCTATCTTCATTGTATTATTAGGCATTGTGATAGGGACATGTATAGCTGCTACGTTTGGTGAAATGTTAGTAAGTTGGTTAGGGTCTTTTATGGGAGCTGCTCATATAAAGTTTGTCGTGAATCCTATCGTTTCTTATGTAATATGTCCAGCTATATTATGTATATGTGTGACTGCAACAACGCTTTTCAGTAGTTTTACTATGAAACAAACAAACGATGTAAAGCCAAATGGGGAGTAGGGGTGTATCACTTGAAAAAAATTTTAGAAGTAAAGCAAGTAAACAAAACATATTCAATGGATGGAAATACAAATTATCACGTGTTAAAAAATATAGATTTAGAGATTTATGAGGGAGAATTTGTATCGGTCATGGGGCCTTCTGGTTCTGGGAAATCGACATTACTATATAATATTAGTGGAATGGATCAAATGTCATCAGGAAGTGTAAAAATTGATAGTAAAGAATTATCATGTATGAAAGAAGAAGCGTTAGCGAAATTACGTCTTACTGAAATAGGATTTATTTTTCAGCAGAGCAACCTTCTTAGAAACTTGAACCTATTTGATAATATCATCTTGTCAGCATATTTAGCGAAATGTGAAAGTAAGAAAATAGTAAATAAACGTGCTCTAGAGCTAATGGAGAATATGGGGATAAGTGATATAGCGTCTCATTATATAACCGAAGCATCTGGGGGGCAATTACAAAGAGTCTCTATTTGTAGAGCGCTCATTAATAATCCAAATATTATTTTTGCAGATGAGCCGACTGGTGCTTTAAATTTAAAATCAACAGAAGAAGTAATGCAAATATTATTAAATATTAATCGTGGTGGAACGACCATTATGTTAGTCACTCATGATGTGAAAGTAGCAGCAAAAACAGAAAGAATTCTTTTTATGGCGGACGGAGAAATTGTTAGTGAAATACAGTTAGGTAAGCTTAGGAACGATGATTTAAAAGCGCGAGAAGAGAAGTTGTTAAACTGGTTAGCTGTACTTGGATTTTAAAGAGAAAAACTCCTATTGAATGTAGGAGTTTTTCTTTGTCTTAAAGTTCTAAAAGATATATAATAATTTTCTGAATATTAAAATTGGAGGGGTGCAAATGAAAAATGAAACGTTGCACACGCAAGAAGATATTATTAAAATGCTGGATTCATTATTAAGACCAGCAGAACCATTTTGGAATGAATTTTATGCGAATAGAGAAAAAGATGTTCCGTTTTTTGAAAATGTTCCAGATGAGAATCTAGTTTCGTATATACAAAAAAAGCGGGTTTCAAAAGGAAAAGTACTGGAACTTGGATGTGGTCCGGGTAGAAACGCAATTTATCTAGCAAATGAAGGGTTTGATGTAACAGCAGTAGATTTATCTATAGAAGGCATTAGCTGGGCGAAAGAGAGGGCGTTAGCAAAAGGAGTAGAAATTGAATTTATTTGTGATTCAATTTTCAATTTAGAGGTTCAAAATGAATTTGATTTTGTATACGATTCGGGCTGTTTGCATCATATTCCACCACATAGAAGAGTCAATTATGTGGATTTAATTAAAAACGCATTGAAATCAGGTGGTTATTTCGGATTAACGTGTTTCGCGGCAGGTGATTTAGATGAGCGAAATGGATCAGAAATAACAGATTGGGACGTATATAGAGGATGGAGTTTACAAGGAGGTCTTGCTTATTCGGAAGAAAAACTAAGAGAGATATTTAAAGGATTTGAAGTGATTGAAATTAGAAAGATGGAACAGATTGAACAACCAAATACTATGTTTGGAGAATCATTTCTTTGGACAGCATTATTTAAGAAGAAATAAGAATGTAGATAATTGACAAACTCATCGTTTTTATAGACAATATAATAATGAGAATGTATGTTCGTTTTTGTTAACCGATGTATATTTTGCATAAATACATAACAAGGGGTTGTCTCTAAATGAGTAACACAAATCAAAAAATTACTACGTTTTTAATGTTTGAAGGAAAAGCTGAGGAAGCGATGAATTTTTACACGTCGCTATTTGATCAATCAGAAATTGTAAGTATCTCTCGTTACGATGAAAACGGACCTGGTAAAGAGGGTACTGTCATTCATGCAACGTTTACATTACACGAGCAAGAGTTCATGTGCATAGATAGTTATGTAAATCATAATTTTACATTTACGCCAGCTATGTCTCTTTATGTAACTTGTGATACGGAAGAAGAAATTGAAACAGCTTTTAATAAACTAGCGGAGGATGGAGCAGTACTTATGCCTTTAGGTGCCTATCCGTTTAGCAAAAGATTTGGTTGGTTAAATGATAAGTATGGTGTGTCTTGGCAGTTAACGCTTGCGGAATAAATTGTAATTGATTTGTTTAATGGGTGTAGTTAAGAGGTTGAAAATTTAAATAACAAATAAAAAGGTGTTCCAACCGTCAACAAGTTTGGAATGCCTTTTTATTTGTTTAAATAAATTTATATTTTTTCTATTTGGAATATTTTATTTTTCTAACTACTTTTTATCTGTTAATATAAATATAGAAAAATGTGTATTAATTATTGGTTAGGTTAATAGAAAAAAGCATAAATAGTAAATGATCTTACACTTAAAATGTAACAAGATAGCTAGGGGGAATAGTTATAATGGATACAACTCAACAAAACAGTAATGCATGGGATAAAAAGGTTGAAGAAGGTTCTAGATATACGCAACCTGTAAGTAGCGAGGTTATTGAAAGAAGTAAATCAGGTGAATGGGAAATCACAGTTACCACAGAAAAATCAGTTCCTAGAGATTGGTTTCCAAAATCATTAGATGGATTAAAGATACTTTGCTTAGCGTCAGGTGGAGGGCAACAAGCACCTGTTCTAGCTGCTGCTGGGGCGGATGTAACAGTTACTGATATATCCAAGAAGCAATTGGAACAAGATGAAAAGGTAGCAAAACGAGATGGTTTAACTTTAAAAACAGTTCAAGGAGATATGTCAGACCTTAGTGATTTTGAGGATGAATATTTTGATATTGTTGTAAATCCTGTTTCTAATTTATTTGTAAAAGATGTACATCTTGTATGGAATGAAGTTTCAAGGGTTTTAAAGAATAAAGGTATTCTCATTTCTGGATTTACAAATCCGTTACTATGGATTTTTGATGATAATCAAGAACAAAAAGGTATTCTTGATGTAAAACATTCAATCCCTTCATCGACATTGGATTATTTACCAGAGGATGAAGTTCAAGATTACATCGATTCAAATCAAACAATAGAATATGCGCATACACTGGAAGATCAAATCCAAGGCCAAATTGAAGCGGGTTTTATTATAACAGGTTTTTATGAGGATGATTTTGGTGGAACAAGGATATTAGATAAGCATATTAAAACATTTATTGCTACAAAAGCTATAAAATTAAAGGTTGATTAAGAATTTTGACTTGTCACACGAGACGTTAGTCGAAGAAGGTTCTTAAAATAGTATATATACAAGGAAAAGGGTGGCACTTTCCATCCTTTTCCTTGTATATAATTAGGTTATGCTTTTTATATTAAGAATTTTGTTGGCCGAATCTTTTCCCAAGTTTAGCTAGCAGTTCAGGCTGATCCCCTTGGCTCATTACAACTTCAACAAAGGTAAGTTGATCCTTATCAATACTTATTTTAGTTAAGACTTCTTGTAACTCTATTTCATTTTCCACTGTACATGTTAGGCTTTTTTCTTCTGTTCCGAATACGTTCGCTAGTTTTGTGTAATCCCACATTTGTATGTCATTATACGGTTCGTTTTGACCATGAATTGCACGTTCAACAGTATAACCATTGTTGTTAATTAAAAATATAATTGGGTTTAAATTTTGACGTAGTATAGTTGATAATTCTTGGACAGTTAATTGAAAAGAACCATCACCAATAATTAGAATGTTGCGCCGCGATAAATTAGCGAGCTGTGTACCAAGTAGAGCAGGTAACGTATAGCCGATCGATCCCCATAATGGTTGCGCTACATATGTAGTGTCGTTTGGTAAAGGGATAGCGGCACTACCAAAGAAAGGTGTTCCTTGCTCTGCAAGTAAGACGTCGTTTTCCTGTAAGAAATGGTATATTTGTTGCCAAAATCGTTTTTGTGTAACCATTTGTGGCTTTGGATTAAACTTTTCAGTAATAGATAGTGATTCTGAAATAAATGGCTTTATATCAAATGTTTCCTCATTTCGATGTTCAATTACATTACTTAACTGTTGTAAAACATCTTTCATTACAACTGGCCCGTATTTTTTATCTGTAATTTTCACAGTGTAGGGATGAATTTCAATAACTTGTTCTTTCGTAAAACCTTGTGTGAAGCCACCTGTAATAGTATCAGTTAACTTCACACCAATACTAATAATACAGTCAGATTCATCAATTCTTTTACGCAAGTATGGAGAACTTACATCACCAGTATAAATCCCTATAAATTGAGGGTGTTTTTCTGGAAATATTCCTTTTCCCATACTTAACGTTGCAATAGGAAACCCCGTTTTTTCTACAAATTGATATAAATATTCTTTAGCGTGAAATCGATCCACTTCAAAATCCGCTAAAATTACAGGCTTTTTGGCACTGTTTATTTTTGAAATGGCATGTAGAAGCATTTTATCCAGTGTTTCTTTATTACTTAAAATCGGTTTATGTAAAATTGGTTCTGTAGGTTTATTAATTGGTTTATTATACACATCAATCGGCAAATTAATATGAACAGGGCGTTTTTCATTCCAACATGCACGTAACACACGGTCAATTTCCTCAGCAGCATGTTCTGGGGTTAAATTAGTTTGTGCAACAGTGATTTCTCGATACATTTTGGAAAAATGATCGAACTTTCCATCACCTAACGTATGATGAACGAGTGCTCCATTTTCCATTACTTTTGTTGTTGGTGTGCCCGTGATTTTTATAACTGGTACGTTTTCGGCATATGAGCCGGCAATGCCGTTTATGGCGCTTAATTCTCCAACGCCAAAGGTGGTAATAAGAGCTCCGATTCCTTTTATGCGAGCGTACCCATCTGCTGCATATGCCGCATTTAATTCATTACAATTGCCAATCCACTCTACATTTTCATGTGCTATTACATCATCTAAAAAAGCCAAATTATAATCACCAGGGACACCAAAAATATGTTCAATTCCTAATTCGCTTAGTCGGTCTAATAAATAAGTACTAACAGTATATTGCGTTTTCAAGTGAATCATCTCCTCATTGTTTTGCTGTCTTGTAATAAACGTAGAGTATGGATTTAAAAATTCATTACGAGAATGTGGTATAATTTACATACAGGGGGAAAGTAGATGACACAACATAAAGAAGAACAGATGAATGAAGCATTAGCCTTATTTTACTTTGCATATAAAACATTTACTGAAAAGCCAGATGAAATTATAAAAGAGTATGGCATACAACGAGTACATCACCGAATTTTATTTTTTATCGCACGCTTTCCAGGTATAAGCGTAAATGAGTTATTATCACTGTTAGAAATAAGTAAACAGGCTCTACACGGACCATTACGACAACTTGTGGAAAAGGGCTTAATTGAGAGTAATGAAGCTATACATGATCGCCGTGTGAAACAGTTATCTTTAACAGAACAAGGTGCCGATTTAGAGAAAAAACTGAGCGATGTACAAAGACAACAAATGGGTGCTATTTTTTCAAAATTTGGTGAATCATGTGAAGAAAATTGGCATCAAGTTATGAATGAAATGGCACATAGCCGATCAGGTTTTGATGCTTGGATATCGAAAAGGGAAGTTGCAATCGATCAAAAATAAAAAGAAATATATCTGTTTTTATAGTTTGAAAAAGAACAAATTTTATCCATACATTTGGCAACTATGATTTGGTCATAGAGTGAATGGATAAAAAGATACATTACTAGATACTTTATACGTGTACGCAATGGAACAATAAAATTCACATTTCCGAAAGGGGAATTATTATGATAAAACTTGTACTTATTCGTCACGGACAGAGTTTATGGAATCTTGAAAATCGCTTTACTGGATGGACAGATGTAGATTTATCAGAGAAAGGATTAAGTGAAGCGAGAGAAGCAGGAGCGATATTAAAGAAAAACGGATATACTTTTGATGTAGCTTATACATCTGTATTAAAACGAGCAATTCGGACGTTATGGATTGTACTTCATGAGATGGATCTTACCTGGGTGCCAGTACATAAATCTTGGAAGCTAAATGAAAGACATTATGGTGCATTGCAAGGTTTGAATAAAGATGAAACCGCGCAAAAATATGGTGAGGAGCAAGTTCATATTTGGAGAAGAAGTATTGATGTAAGACCACCTGCTCTTACTGAGGATGATCCCAGGTATGAAATGAATGATCCAAGATATAAAGCACTGAAAAAAGGTGAGTTTCCATTGACAGAATGTTTAGTGGATACGGAGAAAAGAGTACTTGCTTATTGGCATTCAGAAATTGCGCCGAAATTAAAGAATGGTAACAAAGTAATCATTTCATCACATGGTAACACAATTCGCTCGCTAGTAAAATATTTAGATAATCTTTCAAGCGATGGTGTCGTTTCATTAAATATTCCAACGAGCATACCACTCGTGTATGAATTAGACGATGATTTACGTCCAATTCGTCATTATTACTTAAGTATGGATGGAGAAGTACCTGAAGGGGAAATTCCGAAACATATTTCTTTTTAACATGAAAATTTGAAACACATGCTTGTCTACATATACAATGTAGATTCAAGATAAAAGACGTGGTACCTTCTAATGTATATGCGATGTAACTAAATTTAGAAGCTTGTCCACGTCTTTTGTCATAAAGAGAGTTGCTTGTGCATGTAATGATATCGTGAGTAGTTTTTGAATGGAGGGTGATGTCATTGGTGATCTCTAACATTCGAATCGGCTTATTTATTTTAGCAATCGTTTTTCTAGTACTTGTTTTCTTTTATTGGAAAAACGAAGAGTTGTACGAGGAGAAGAAGCAACGTATTAGAAAGACTTGGTATGGGTTGTTTATAATATCAGTCACCGTGTATTTCATGATAAAAGGAATTGATTTAACCCTCTGGAAAAATCTTTTAATGTTCACTGCAATGGTTATTTTCGTTGATATTGCATTTATTTTAACACCTAATATTTCAGAAATATGGGGAGCGAAATTTAGCGATATCGGCAAGACGGTTCAATCGATAAAACGGTCATTAATTGCTTCTAAAGCAAGGGGAGAAATATACACAACAATCATTCAAAATGTCAATCCAGCAGTGTTCGGTACGATGGAATGGCATACGGAGGAAGAATACACAAAAAGCTTAAACGCATTTTTAGATTCGTATGGGGAAAAGATTGGAGCAAAAATTGTTGTATTTGAAGCGGCAAAGGAATTAAATACAAACTTTCGTGGTATCCGTTCTCAATTTAGTACTATGATTCCGTTAGAGTACATTGAGCAATTGAATGAGCAGAGAGCAGTACAAGTAGAAAATGTCGGAATTATACCAGCAAAAATAGTAAGTGATGTTTTCATTGTTATTGACGGGAAGAAAAATAACCTGCAAGATCGAGATTTTGAAAATGTATATAATTTAACAATACATCATAGTTATTTTAGTAAATAAGGACAGGAATTTTTTCTGTCCTTTTCACTTATACATAAAGGTAAAGCGAATTTAGACAAACTTGTATAAAATCGGACAATCATTCCTACACTAGCACGTAGAGGTGATTGTAGTGATAAAAAATAGTGACAATGATTTTTTTAAAGAAGACAATGAAGATACAACGGATTTCTCGTTAATTAAAGGGGATACGATGCAGCAAGTAGAAGAGTTAGAAGAAGAATTGAAAAGAAAATGATACATGTACAAGCTGTCTGCATTTGCTATATAATATAAATAAAAGGTTGTATCCTTTTGAAAAAGGGGAGAAGAGATGGCTGAATTAAATGTACAAAAATCTTCGTTTTTTAAAGAAAAAAAAGAAGAACTAAATACAGATTTCTCTCTTGTGAAAGGTGCATTGACTCAAAATGTAGATCGATTAGAAAAATTTGTAGAGGCAATTCCATATAAGTATATAAAAGAGGGTAATGTAAAAGAGAATGCGTAAAAACATTCTCTTTTACATTACCTCTTTATGATTTGTTTATGCGTTATTTCTTTTTTTGTTTAAAAATGACTTTATACATATAATACCCAAGGGCTGCAAAAATGAATCCAATAACAGCACCAACTATTTCTTTCATAAACAATAAGTATAACGAAGCAATAATTAGTGTAAATAAGATTAAAATTAATACATACTTTGAAATAAATTCTAACCCTTTGTACACTAGTAGAATGACACCTGAAAGAACAGTGATGATAGGTAATATCCTATTTTCGAAAAAACCTTCCTTTTTTTTGCTAGAATGCTGTTGTTTATTCAATATAAATATACTCCCGTCTTAAAGGATTAATGTTTTATTAGTTTTGCTATTTCATTTTCGAAAAGATTTTTGGTTAAATAGGTTATATCAAAGGAATCATTTATTATATTTCGAGTTAATAGCCATTGGGTGTTTGTTGATTCAATAACAAAGAATCCATTGTTAGAAATAACCTCATTCTTTTCTGTTGTATCTAGACGTATAATAGTGTAAATAGACTGTGTTGTTTTTAAATCCATTATGTGTGAAAAATTATTTTAATCAAAAATATATTAGATTATAATTACAATAAAATCTACTTTTTTATAATATCAAATATTATTATTAAATAGTAGATTAATATTGGTAATTTTATGATAATTAACAAAAATGAAAAAGAGAGAATGCCAGGTAGGAGTTGAAGATACAACAGATTTCTCGTTAATAAAAGGAGATACATTACAGCAAGTAGAAGAATTAGAAGATGAATTAAAAAGAAAATGATACTTGTACATGCTGTTTACATTTGCGATATAATATAAATAGAAGGTTGTATATTTTTGAAGAGGGGGAGAAGAGATGGCTGAAGTAAATGTACAAAAGTCTTCGTTTTTTAAAGAAAAAAAAGAAGAACCAAATACAGATTTCTCTCTTGTGAAAGGTGCGTTAACGGAAAATATAAATCGGTTAGAGAAACTGATGAATAATAGCAGTTCAAAATATATACGAGTGACAAAAACAAAAGAAAATGCATAGAGCATTTTCTTTTGTTTTTTATTTTATTTAATAGTAAACTTATCTTTTACTTTTTCAGGTAAATCTGCTTTCTGGATCTCTTCATAGGACTTTACTTCAATTGATGATATTTCCTTTTTATTATTATCATCTTGATCTACATAAAGGCGTAAAAACGCGTCTTCTTTTAGCTTTTGGTCGTTTTCTTTTTTCGTACTTCTAAATGTAATTTGTTTTTTGACGCCATCTTCATCATATGCGGGCAACGTATAGTTTCGTAAGTTTCTATCTTCTACTTTTTCGGTATCTCCTTCGCCTTTAATCTGCACGTAATATACATCTTTACCAATTCGATTTAGTGATGCTCTCTCACAGCCAATAGTAAAACTAGAAAATAATAAACATAGTGTAATAATTGCTACAAACTGTTTCATTTTCTTTATCTCCTTCAATTTGTTTCTTTACACAGTATATGATTATTGTGAAATGAGAAAAATCGATATAGATTACAACATCCTTACAATGTTGTAATAGTGTTGTACATAAAATGAACATCAAATTAAAAGTTAAAAGAAAAGTAAAATTATGAATCATGGTATAATGATAAAAGACTTACATATTATTTTGTTATTTTGAGAGGAGCTTAAAAATGTATTCTACTTTAGAACAATTAACAAAGCACCCTGTATTTTATCATTTTGCAGAAATTTCAAAGATTCCTAGAGGATCAGGTAATGAAAAGGAAATTAGTGATTTTTTAGTTGGCTTTGCGAAAGAGCGTAATTTAGAAGTGATTCAAGATGAAGCATTAAATGTCATTATTAAAAAAGAAGCAACTGCTGGTTATGAAAATGTACCAGCTATTATCATTCAAGGGCATATGGATATGGTATGTGAAAAAAATCAAGCAACCGTACATGATTTTGAAAAAGATCCAATTAAATTAAGAATTATCGGGGACATGTTATATGCAAATCAAACGACTTTAGGAGCTGATAATGGTATTGCAGTTGCATATGCATTAGCTTTATTAGATTCAAAAGATATTCCGCATCCAGCACTAGAAGTAGTTATTACTACTGAAGAAGAAACGACAATGGGCGGAGCTTTCGCTGTTGATTCAAATCATTTTGAAGGAAAGATTTTTATTAATATTGATTCTGAAGAAGATCATAAATTGCTTGTAAGTAGCGCAGGTGGTGCAAAAGCTGTTGAAACGATTCCAGTAATTTGGGATGAAGCACCAGCGAATATGGATGCATACCGTCTATATGTCGGTGGTCTAAAAGGCGGACATTCTGGTATGGAAATTGATAAACAACGCGGTAATGCGAACAAAGTATTAGGACGAGTATTACATGATTTATCAGTAAATATTCAATTTGATATAAGTGAAGTTCACGGTGGATTAAAAACGAATGCAATTCCGCGTGAAAGTATAGCTACAATCGTATTACGTACAGAAGATGTAGAGAAAGTAGAAGAAAAACTAGAATCATGGACACGAGTATTACAAGAAGAAATGCGTGCTGTTGATCCAGATGTTCATGTTACACTTACAAAATTAGATGAGAAAGTAGAAAAAGTATTTGCTAAAGAAACACAAAAGCAACTTATTTCATCATTATTCTTAATTCCGAACGGCATTCAAAGTATGAGCATGGATATTAAAGGTCTAGTAGAAAGCTCAACAAATTTAGGTGTTATTGAAACGTTGCAAGATGAAATTAAATTACGTAACGAAGTGAGAAGTTCTGTAAATAGTTTAAAACAACATATTGCAGATGAGATTAAATGTATTGCCGAATTAGTTGGTGCAACATTTGAAATCGAGTCAGAGTATCCAGAATGGCCATACAATCCGAATTCACAAATTCGTAATTTATTTGAAAAAGTGCATCAAGAAAAATACAATAAAGATGTTGAAATCTTCGCTGTACATGCAGGGATTGAATGCAGTGTATTCGTTCAAAAGATGCCTGAATTAGATGCAATTTCATTCGGTCCAGATATATTCAATGTTCACACTCCAGATGAACATATTAGTATTTCTTCTGTTGTGAATAACTGGGGATTCTTCGTTGATGTAATGAAGGGTACGAAAGAATTAGCTAAGTAATAATGATGAAATGAAAAGTAGCCTATAAAATTTTATAGGCTACTTTTTTGTATAGAGTTTTATTAGAAATTCGTTTTTACGTAAGTATTTCATTTTTGCTTTAATTTCTAGAGGAGATTGTACCAAAAATTGCTCCGGATATTGCCCCTATTAAAGTCATGAAAATTGCACACCACGCTGCAAATGACATTATTACACCTCCAAATAATACATTATTGTTTCTTAAGTTTTTTAATAGAAATGATGATTGAAACAACTACTAAGAAAATAAGAGGAGACCAAGAGAAGAAAGACATATAGCATTATCCCTTCTATATTTATATAAAATAATTATCGCATATTTATAAATCGAACATGTGGAATATGCAATATTGCATATTGAATGGTAGAACTTAAAGAAGTGGAAACAGTTATTGAGTAAAAATGATAATTTATAAAGAAAGTAAGGATTTTTTCTAATTTTAAAAAGGGCAAACAACCAAAATCTCCTCAATCTTATATAAGGTAGAGGAGATTTTAAAATGGTTTTTGTTTAAGAAAATAGTATCCAATATTTAGTTGCTGGTGAGATAAACATAAATTATTTTGAGATTTTAAAGCTGCCTCCATAATAATAATTTTCTCCAAGTTTCATAACGGCTACATATGTTCCCGGATTATAAGCCTTAGTAATAGGCGTTACAAATCTACCATAATTATGTTTTAAACCCGAGTCATAAATGGTTTTATATCTATGCAAGTTTATTTCATCATTTTCATTTCCACTCAATTGATATATTTTTACAATACCGGTATCCTTACCACCAGTATATATAGTAACATCGAATGTATCTCCATGCTTTAAGTCACCAACTGCTAACTCTTCTATAAAGTCTGCATTATGATGTAATAAAAAATAGTTTTGCCACCGCCAAGTATCTAAAAATCGTGATTCTTTTTGTGTAGGTTGCGATTCAGCAGACGCAGGTGGGAGTGTAGCAATTGTATTCGAAAATAAAAATCCTCCAACAGTCAATGCACCAATAATTGTTGCTTGCCTTAAAAGTTTCATCCTCTAAACCTCCTATTTACTTAAGGATTCAGAAATCGTTTTTATGAAAAACTAGCTGTGAAATCTAATGGATGATAATATCTTCTATAATTATATTAACATTTATTGATTTATCAGACAAATTGATAAATAATAAAACTATATCGAGGGAGTTAAGGCTAATATAAGAAATAAGTTAGTTGTATAGCTAAAATATCTTTATTATATATAATTGGGATTTTTTATTTGAAAACTCGATTGTTTTAATGTTGAAATTTCAACTCACACTTTAAGGTTTAGTACATAATTTTACAATTTGACTTATGTAATTTATCACGTTATGATTTTTTTATTATAAAAGAAAGGCTTGAATATAATGATTCGTCGTTTGAAAAAGCTAAAAAATGTAGCAGTCGTAGTAAGCTTCTAAGTAAATTGCAGAAATCTACACTACTTAGAAGCGAGGAATAAAGTTATGAAGCATCCATTATTTAATCATTGGTCGGAAACAAAGTATATAAAAGATATAGTAACAAATCCACTCATTGAAGTAGGAGAGTACTCCTATTATTCAGGTTATTATGATCATCAAAATTTTGAAGATGGCTGTGTAAGGTATTTGTGGGGGGATGCTAAGTCCCGAGCACTTTTCAATCCAATTGAACAGATGGGATGGCATCTTGATAAACTCATTATTGGGAATTATGTTTGTATTGCCAGCGGAGTAGTCATTTTAATGGGTGGTAATCACAATCATCACTCAGAATGGATTACAGTATATCCATTCGTTGAGAAAATTGAACATTCATATGAACCGAAGGGCGATACAATTATAAAAAGTGATGCCTGGATTGGAATGAATGCTATTATTATGCCTGGCGTTACAATCGGTGAAGGTGCAATCGTTGCAGCAGGATCTGTTGTAAGTAAAAATGTTCCGCCATATACAATAGTCGGTGGAAATCCTGCTAAGGAAATAAAGAAACGATTCACTGATGCTGAAATAAATATGCTAATGGAAATGCGTTGGTTTGATTGGGATAGAGAATTAGTTGAGAAGGCAATGTCTATATTATCTAGTTCATCTATTAAATTATTATATGATTTTTATAACAAAGAAGTAAAACCTAGATAGATCTGTTAGGAAAACTACGTCCGATATAGGATGTAGTTTTTTGTAGTAAAAAATTAATAGTTTTGATTATGAAAAGTTTATCCCACATTAATGGATATCCTGATAGGTAAGGGCTAATAATCAGTTGGGAAGGAATGCAACCTCGATTGATTAAAGTTTCACTTTATATTTGGTATGAGTATAGTAAGTAGGTTTTCATGTTTTGTTCATGTGAAATATTTTTATCTATTTATCCTTTTCTATTTTAAAAATCTCCTATGGAATTTAATTGAAATCGAAAACCATTTAGAAATAACAATTACGTTGTGAGCTATTGTATAGTATAAATATGGTTCATAATAAAGGGGGAATACATATGTGGAAGCGATTTGTAGCGATTGGTGATAGTTTTACAGAGGGGATAGGGGATGAAATTGAGGGAATTACATTAAAAAGTTGGGTAGATCATTTTGTTCAACTGTGTGTAAACGATATAGAATATGCCAATTTTGCAAAGCGCGGGTTAGTAACGAAAGAAATTCGCTCACAGCAATTGGAAAAAGCATTAGCTTTTAAACCAGATTTGGTTAGTCTAATTGCGGGTGCAAACGATGTATTAAAAGGACGTTGGAACCTTCAAACATATAAGAACGATATGGAATTTATGATAGATAAATTAAGTAAAACAGGTGCCAATATTATGATAGCAAATCTTCCAGATTTTACAGTAAGGCTTCCTCTTGCTTCTGAAAAAAAACGAGTAATAAAAGAACAATTATTAGAGGCAAATGATGTTATACGTTCACTGAGTAGAGAGTATAAGCTTCATCATGTTGACTTTTGGAGTCATCCGTTAGTTAATGACAATACGCTTTGGTCTACAGATTTCATTCATCCAAATTCAAAAGGGTATGTAAAAGTTGCTGAATTGATTTTTAATAGTTTGCCTGTACATGACTCTTCTAAATAAGCTTTAGAATGAGCTAAACCCTTGTCGCAAACAGCGCAGGGGTTTTTTGAAACGAAAAGAAGTATATAGGGTGCCTATAAATTATACTTTAAGTAATTCTTTTATTGTTTATATTTTTGATATTTTCTGTTGCAGAACCCTTAGTATAAGGGTTCTTTTTTTATCAAATATATACAAAAAAAGTAGAATTGGAGAACCCGAACTAAGAGATATTTTAAATGAAATTTTTAAAACAATACTCATAATAAAGTTCATTAATTATATCCGCTTCTACTGCTTGTATGAGCTTAAAAACTTCTCTCTTCTAATCCAACTTAACCATAAATTAAATTTTTAGTGTAGATATGGAACAATTTCATTACTTACATTGTCAATTAAGCGTTAAAACATTTTTCATTTTATATATAAAGAAAGAAAAAACATTTTTAACTAAGGGAGAAGATTGAATTGAAAAAATTATGGATGCTGCTTTTCATTTGTTTTGCAGTGATGTTGGTAGGATGTAATAAAAACGAATCGCCAAAACAAGCATTTGAAGAATATATAAATTTATGGAATGATAGAAAATTTGCAAATATGTATGATGATTTATCAGAACATGCTCAAAAAACAATTTCTAAAAAGGAATTCACAGAGAAATACCAAAAAATTTATGAAGGTATTGGCGTTAAGAATTTAAAAGTTAAAACGAAAGGAGAGAATATGAAAAATAAAGAACTTTTTCTTTTTGAAGTTAAGATGGATACGGATGGAGGACCAGCTTCATTTATCCATGAAGCAAAACTCGTGAAAGAAAAGGAATCTTGGAAAATAGATTGGACACCAGATTTCATTTTTCCAGGTATGAAAAAAGATTATAAAGTACGTATGCAAACAGAACAAGGAAAACGCGGGGAAATATACGATCGAAATGGGAAAGGTCTAGCAACGAATGGTAAAGCGACTGAGGTTGGAATTATTCCAGAGAAACTAGGCGAAACGGCGGCGCAAACAAAAGAAATAGTAGCAAAGTTACTGGACATGTCTATAGAAGAGGTCGATCAGAAGCTTACAGCGAAATGGATAAAACCAAATTCCTTTGTACCAATAGGCATTTTAAAAGAAGGAACTAGACAGAATGATTATATTGAATTAGAAGGAGTTTCATCTCGCCCAGTCAATATTCGGACGTATCCATTAGGAGAAGCAGCGGCACACTTAACAGGATATATAGGAAAGGTGAATGCAGAGGAGTTAAAATCGCTTCAAAAAAGAGGTTATCAAGCTGATGATTTCATAGGTAAGACAGGTCTAGAAAAAGTACTGGAGAAAAAATTACGTGGTGAAAAGGGTGGACGCGTATTTATAGAAGATGAGAATGGGAAAGAGATGAAAAACGTAGCAAAAAAAGAAGCGAAGACAGGGGAAAATGTTACGTTAACAATTGATGCTGCAATTCAAGAAAAAATCTTTAATGAGATGAGAAATGAAGCAGGATCTAGTGCAGCAATCAATCCTAAAACGGGTGAAACAATCGCACTTGTAAGTAGCCCTGCTTATAATCCGAATATAATAGTTAGAGGAACCTCAAAAGCCCAAAGAGAAGCGTGGACTAACGACGCGAAACTACCAATGATGAATCGCTTCACACAAGCATTTGTACCAGGTTCCGTATTTAAAACGATTACAGGTGCAATTGGTTTGGAAACAAACGTAATAAATCCTAAGGAAGAATTTAATATTCAAGGATTGAATTGGACAAAAGATTCATCTTGGGGAAATTATTATGTAACACGTGTGAAGGATACAAATCCAATTGATTTTGACAAGGCAATGAAGTACTCTGATAATATTTATTTTGCTCAACAAGCTTTGAAAATAGGAAAAACTCAGTATGTAAATGAACTGAAGAAATATGGTTTTCATGAAAAGTTACCAATTGAATATGAATTTCCTATTTCAATTATTGCAAGGGATGGGATAAAAAATGATATTCAACTAGCAGACACGGGATACGGACAAGGACAAGTATTAATGACACCACTTCATTTAGCATTAACATATGCACCGATTGTGAATGAAGGGAATATTCCGTCACCCCATCTTTTAAAAGAAGAAAAAGTAGCGGGGAATTGGAAAGAAAATGTGGTTTCTAAAAAGAGTCAAGAGATATTAAAGAGTGCATTAATCAAAGTCATTAATGAACCTGATGGCGCAGGGAGAATTGCAAAGGTTGATGGTGTAACGCTTGCTGGTAAAACCGGTACAGCAGAACTGAAAGAGTCGAAAGAAGCAGACGGAAAAGAACTTGGATGGTTCGCAGCTTTCGATGCAAATGCGCCAGACATGATTGTTACCATGATGATTGAAGATGTAAAAGGAAGAGGAGGAAGTAACGTTCCAGGTGAAAAAGTAAAACATGTTTTTCAGAAATAATACTTAATTATAAAGTAAATTCTTTTACTACATTCATTGTTTGCTTAACTCAAATGTATAAATTGAGAAAAAAATGAAGAATTAAGTTTCGAAAAAGCATTCTTCCTAATTGAGAATGCTTTTTCTATTTTGTTGTAGTTCTAGGGAGTTAATGCCTCATTATATTCATTGTTTAAATCAAATTCTATTGTTTTAAATGTGATATTATGGAACTTGTCATTTAAGAGAATATATTGGTGATTATTTAAGATTTCTACTATTGAAAAAAATAATCAATGGAACAAATGAAACTTGTATCTTGTCTATATATTGAAACCATAATAAAAGTGAGGGTAGTTTTACGTTTATTCAAATAAGTTTGAGGTGTGGAAATGGAACAGACGTTTATTGAAAAGTGTAATCATGATGAGCTGGACGATGTTATAAAAGACTATTGGCAAGATGTATGGAATTATTCATTTATTATTACGAAAGATCCACACTTATCAGATGATATTACGCAAGATGTATTTATAAAGGTATTTAAAAATTGGAATTCATTTCGAAAGGAGTCATCTATTAAAACGTGGATATTAAAAATCACAAGAAATACGGCAATAAACTATTTGAAATCATCTTATTTTAAAAGAATATCTTTAGTAGGATTTTTTAGTGACGACAAGCAAACTGTGTCGGCAGAACAAGAGTTTTTTAAGCAAGAAGAAATGAATGATGTGTGGAAAGTTGTATTAAAACTACCTAAAAAGCACCGTGAAATAATAATATTGGACGCAAAATATGAACTATCTTATGAAGAAATGGCTGAAACACTAGGAGTATCCATTGGAACTGTAAAATCTAGATTAAGTAGAGCAAGAAGTAAGGTTTCAAAATTAATAGGGGAGGGTAGTAGTGATGAACAATAAACAAAATCCTGACTGGTATAGAAAATTAAAAAAAGGCCCAATGGAACACCGTAAAAACGAAGAAGAATATATTTATAAAATAAAGCAATCTATATATGAAAGTAATGAGGGGGGCTCTCTAAAACAAACAAGAAGATTTCGTAAAAAAGCATTGCCAATTGTTGTGGTTTTAGCTTGTACATTTTTATTTTTTATTGTTCAACAACCTTGGCTTGATAATAATAAATCACCGGTACAAAGTAGTACACAAATTAAGCCTAAAACAAAAGATGAGTCTGCTCAAGATCCAACATTAAAACAATTCATGAATGAGTTATATCAAAGTACAAATGTAAAAAATAAAAATGAATTGTATAAAGCGTTAAAAGATGAAGTTCAATTTAAAGGGAAGAGTTATAAGAAGGATGAATTGAAGTTTGATGAAGATATTTTTCATGAGTTGCAAGTCGCACTTACAATGGGGGGAGAATTTGCAAATGATACAAAACATGTATATAAAGTACCAAGTGGATTGACAGAAAGTAACCAACCAAAGCAACCTCATTTTATATATGCAACTGTTACTGGAAATAAAACGAAAATTTTAGCTGAACCAAAGCGAGAATCACAAGTTTTATATGAAGTATCTAATGAAATGGTAAAAGCTTGGATTCCAGAAAAAGCGCAGAAGGATGAATATATAAAAATATCGACAATTAACGGTAATACTGGATATGTACAAAAAGAGTATGTTTTAACTGACATTAAATACTCATTTATGTTTGAAAAGAATAATGAAGGTGAATGGAAAATAATAAATATAGATTCTATTTGGTAAAAAAGGAAGGTTCACTTTAATGAACCTTCCTTTTTGTTTTTATTCTCTTTTTGAAGAGTATTCCAGGACTCTAAAATTTCTGATGTAACGAGAGCAGCAATGTTTTTTTCTGAATTACTTCCAGGAATAACGACAGAAACGGCAATCTGTGGATCTTCGGTAGGAGCATATGCAATGAATAGAGAATGATTGATCATTCTTGCTTGCTCATTCGGAAAACCTGTAATACCTGTTTTACCAGCGACGTCAAAGGGCAACTTTTTAATCTCCTCTATATTTTGACTCATTCCACCTTGTACGACACTCCAAAAGTTCATTGGGTAACGATTTGAACTTTCTAAAATTGGTTTAAACTTTTTTGTTTCTTTACCATCTTGACCAATAATAGCACTTGCCATTTGTGGTTTATATTTATCACCTTTACTTGCTAAAGTTGCTGCATATTGAGCGAGTTGAAGAGGAGTATGCACTTCATTTCCGCCCCACGAGGCATTTAATAAAGCGGAGATTCCATTTTCAAACTTATTAGAAGGATGGAATTCATACTGACCGTCTTCTTCAAAGGGTAAATCAATCCCGGTTTTAGAACGTAGGCCGAATTGTATTAAATAATCTGTCCATATATGTGCCACTTTTTCTATATTGCCATTATGTTGGTTAAATAATGGAAGAGCTACTTTTGCTGTCATAAATGTGTTAGATGAATTAATGATAGCCTGCCTCGGTGTAATCTCACCTGTTGGTGTTCCGGGTGCATTTGTAATGTTATTTTGATTATCATACTCAAAAGTACCGTTATCTAAATACGTATCTTCAGGTTGAAAAAGTTTTTCGTTTAATCCAATTAAAATAGTAAGTGGCTTTATAGTAGAGGCCATATTTACATAAGATTCACCATACTTTAATTTTTGAATTGCTTTATTTTGCGAAAGTGATTTTAAGTTATCTATTTTAGTTGATACATGAGTATGTAATATATTTGGATCAAAAACTGCTGAGTTGGCCATAGTTAAAATTGCGCCAGTTTTTGCATCACTCACTACAGCATAACCAGCTTTAGCATCAGGTAATTTCTTAATTTGCGATCGTAATGCTTCCTCTGATTTTTGTTGCAATTTAGAATCTAAAGCTAGCCTGATATCCTTACCTTTTTGTACTTTTTGAATGTTCCATAAGAACTCTTTGTTATTCATTTTAAAAATAAGAGTTTTATCCGGTTTTCCTTTTAAATCATCTTCATATTGCAACTCAATCCCACTTTTTCCAACTGGCATATGCTTTGAATTAAGGTTATTTTCTACATACCCAATTACCTGTGAACCAATTTCATGTTTAGGATAATATCGAATCCATTCATCTTTAATTATTACATTATTCGGTTTGTTTTTGTTTATGAATGCAAGTTCATTCTCAGCTATATCAGAGTATAACGGTATATCATGCATAGTCTGTTTTTTACAAGATTGTTGTAATTGAGATTTTATGCTCTCTGAAGAAATATCATGTTGAAACTTACTTGAAAATTGATCGAAAAAAGCTAATGTATTTGATGTATCTTGTTTCGATAACTTTTCATCATTAGAAGTACAATATAGAGACTTAACTTTCTTATTTGTAGCTAGTATTACACCATTTTGATCAAAGATTTTTCCTCTTTCGGCTGAAGAAGTTGCGATAGTAACTGAAATGAAGTTGATTTTAAATAAAATTAGTAAAATCAAACCTACAATAGAAAGAACCGCAAAAAATCCCCATTTTTTTATTTTTGTATGTAACATAAAATCCTCCCTTTTGTAGCCTACTTCATCTTATAGTTAATTATTTTTTTTGTAAATGTGGAACAACTTTATTATTTAGATTGTCTATTAAGTACTACAGCATGAAGAAAGGAATAATCAGTATGAAAAGTTACTAGCCAGCCTATGTGTAAATATAGTATGAGTCACATTGCAAGCGACAAAAAACTAGAGAAAAAAAAGGAAGGGAGATTTATCAATTACGCGGCTATACCAAAAGAAATTGATACTTACAAGGATTTAGAAAAAAAGATAAGACATTATTTATAACCGAATAATGGTTTGTAATATATAGGGAACGTTTAAGTATTAGTGAGAAGTTCCAGAAGAATTATATGGAGGATTTATGAAAGAACAAAAAGGAAAGAAGCAGAAGACATATATATCTATTCGATTAAATATCATGTTCCTTTGCATATTTTTACTATTCTCAGCTATTATTATGCAGCTAGGAAAAGTACAAATCGTTGAGGGAGAGGCTTATAAGAATCAAGTGGAAAACAGTCAAAATGCAACAACTAGCATTCCAGTTCCGCGTGGACAGATTTTAGATCGAGAAGGGAAAACGGTCGTTAATAATAAGTCTCTTCGTACAATTACGTATACCAGGGTGAAGGGGATTACGAGTGACGATATTTTAAAAACAGCAAAAGACTTGGCGAAAGTACTTGAAATGTCTGAACAAGATATTAATAAATTAACTGATATCGACAAAAAAGATTTTTGGATGCAGTTGAATACGAAACGTGCGGATACAAAGATTGCTAAAAAAGATATAGAAAAGTTTAAAGAAGAGGGAATAGAGGGAAAAGAGTTAGATAAAAAAATAGAAGATTTAAGACGAAGTCGCGTTACAGAAGTAGAATTGGGTGAGTTAACAGAACAAGATTTAAAGGTGTTAGCTATTAAAAGTAAAATGAGTTCAGGTTATCAACTAACACCACAAATTATTAAAAAAGATGTAACAGATGAGGAGTATGCGCGGATAAGTGAAAATCTTGCGGATTTTCCAGGAGTAGATGCAACGGTTGATTGGGAACGTAATTATGTAAATGGTAATTTGTTTCGTTCCGTATTAGGTAATATTACGAGTAGTGAAGAAGGTCTGCCGAAAGAAAACTTAGATTCTTATTTGGTACGCGGATATAACCGTAATGACCGTGTCGGAAAAAGTTATATTGAACAACGATATGAAGATGTATTACATGGCACAAAAGAAGAAGTGAAAAACATTACTGATAAATCAGGAAACATTATGAATACAGAAGTAATCGCTAAAGGAAAAAGTGGTAAAAGTTTAACATTAACGATTGATATGGAATTACAAAAGAAAGTGGAAGAAAGTATAGAGAAAAACTTGAGAGCTTTTAAGAGTTCAGAGCCGCTACTCGATCGAGCTTTTGTCGTCATGACGAATCCAAATAACGGACAGATTTTATCTATGGCAGGCAAAAAGATTGTAGAAAAAGAAGGAGTACTAGAGATTGAGGATTTGGCATTAGGCAATATGACAACTTCGTATGAGCTAGGCTCTGCTGTAAAAGGTGCTACTTTATTAACTGGATATGAGACAGGAGCAATACATCCAGGAGATCAATTTTATGATGCACCGATGAAATTTAAAGGTACACAAGCTAAGAAATCGTGGAATGTATCTGGATTTGGTAATATTAATGATTTACGAGCTTTACAAGTATCTTCGAATGTATACATGTTCCAGACAGCTTTAAAAATTGCGGGAGTTAATTACGTACCAAATGGCTCATTGGATATTAAACAAGGAGCATTTGATACGATGCGCTATTATTTCAAGCAATTTGGTTTAGGCGTCCCAACAGGTATCGATTTACCGAATGAAATAATTGGACAAACGAGAAAAGTAGATAGTCAACCTGGATTTTTACTAGACTTTTCCATCGGTCAGTATGATACGTATACGCCGTTGCAATTAGTTCAATATATTTCAACGATTGCGAATGGTGGTTATAGAATGCAACCTCAAATTGTACAAGAAATACGAGAACAATCAATTAAAGAAGAGGTTGGTAAAGTTATTCGCTCTATAGAGCCTGTCGTATTAAATCGGATTGATATGAAGACAGAATATATTGATCGAATAAAAGAAGGGTTTAGATGGGTATTCCAAGAAGGGGATGGAACTGGCGTAAAGCATTTCAAAAATGCTCCATATAAACCAGCAGGAAAGACAGGGACAGCCCAAACTGTGTATGGTGGAGATGATCCAATTGGTAGAAATGCAAAAGGAGAACGTATGGAATGTTACAACTTAACGTTAGTTGGATATGCTCCATATGATAATCCAGAAGTAGCATTCTCAGTAGTAGTTCCGTGGCTTCATAATGATAAAAGTGGAATTAATTCTATAATTGGAAAGGAAGTTTTAGATGCATATTTTGATTTAAAACAGCAACGTATACATGGTGAGGGTGCTAGTACAGATAGTCCTAATCAAAATTAGTAAAATTTGTGTACTTTTCTCAGGGGAAGAGACCCTATTTTATATAAAGCATTTATAAGTAAAAAGATGAGGTGTGAAATAAGGGGTAGCGTCGATCATAGTTGCTACTCTTTATTTTGTTAATAACACCGATATTAGTTATAAAATTTTTTTAGATTATGGAACAAATTTATTTTGGTGATTGTCTATTATATGTAAGTAAAAAAAGTGTTAAGAATTTGAAAGGAATGATGATTTTGAAAAACAAGAGGCTGCTAAAAATAGGAATATGCGTTGGTATATTAGGTTTAAGTCTTACAAGCCTAGAAGCTTTTACAGGAGGACCATTGCAAGTTGAAGCGAAAGAAAAGACTGGACAAGTGAAACATAAAAATCAGGCGACGCATAAAGAGTTCTCTCAACTTGAGAAAAAATTTGATGCTCGATTAGGTGTATATGCGATTGATACTGGTACAAATCAAACAATCGCTTATCGACCTAACGAAAGGTTTGCCTTTGCATCAACTTACAAGGCTTTAGCGGCAGGGGTATTACTGCAACAGAACTCTACTAAGAAATTAGATGAAGTTATTACTTATACGAAAGAAGACTTAGTGGATTATTCACCTGTTACAGAGAAACATGTAGATACTGGAATGACACTAGGAGAAATTGCGGAGGCTGCTGTTCGTTATAGTGATAATACTGCAGGGAACATTTTATTTCATAAAATAGGCGGACCGAAAGGATATGAAAAAGCGCTTAGAAAGATGGGGGATCGGGTTACTATGTCTGATCGCTTTGAAACAGAGTTAAACGAGGCTATTCCAGGAGACATTCGTGATACTAGTACAGCAAAAGCAATTGCTACGAATCTTAAAGCTTTTACGGTCGGAAATGCACTTCCTGCTGAAAAACGTAAGATACTTACAGAGTGGATGAAAGGAAATGCGACAGGAGACAAACTTATTCGTGCAGGTGTACCAACTGACTGGGTAGTTGGAGATAAATCAGGTGCAGGAAGTTACGGGACAAGAAATGATATTGCTATCGTTTGGCCACCAAATAGATCACCTATTATTATCGCAATTTTATCTAGTAAAGATGAGAAAGAGGCTACCTATGATAATCAACTAATTAAAGAGGCGGCTGAAGTTGTAATCGATGCTATTAAATAATAATCTCTTAGTTATTTCAGTTTTTTACCATATGTTGTTGGGTATATAAAATTAGAAAACGATTCTTTTTCGTATGAAAAGAATCGTTTTTGTATTTTTATTATTAAGAGGATGACGGTAAAATAAATATATATGACGTATCCGATATGAAATTTCATGTACTGTACTATATTCAATAAAAAATCAAAAATGTATCATATAATTCTGTTAACATAAAATAAGTGTTTTATAAAAATAAAAGGAGAGAATATGAAGAGAAATATTAATAGAATCATATTGTTTATTGGCATATTAGTAGCTTTTATTACTTTTTTATATTTACAGAACAATTTAATAGGTATAACTGAGGTTAAAATAACCTCTAGTAAAATACCCTCCTCTTTTAAAGGGTATAAAATTCTACAAATTTCAGACTTACACAATAAACAATTTGGCAATAAGCAAGGTGTATTAATTCAAAAAATTGAAAGCATAGACCCAGATATTATTGCGATTACGGGTGATTTAATTGACAGTAAATCATACGATGCAGAAGTTAGTATGCAATTAATACGAGAAATTGTAAAGGAGTATCCTGTATATTTTGTGACAGGAAACCATGAACAATGGTCTGGAAAGTATAACCGTTTAGAAAAAGAGTTGAAGAAATATGATGTCAATGTTTTAAGGAATGAACATGTAGGCATTCGAAAGGGGGAGCAAGAAATAAATTTGCTAGGTATTGATGATCCGGAGTTTGTAACTGGAAACCGTGATGAAGGAAATATTGTAAAAGATGCAATTTTAAAAGCGAAATTTGAAATGCCTCCAAATACATTTGATGTATTATTATCCCATAGGCCTGAATTTTTGACAGAATACGCTGATGAGCAACTAGATTTAGTATTATCGGGTCATGCTCATGGAGGGCAAGTTAGATTGCCATTTATCGGAGGATTAGTTGCGCCAAATCAAGGTGTTTTACCTAAATATACAGCGGGTTTATATGTAGAACAAAATACATCAATGGTAGTGAGTAGAGGATTAGGAAATAGTATCATTCCGCAAAGGATTTTGAATAGGCCAGAAATTGTAGTCGTGCAGCTAAATTAAGCTGTACGATTTTTTTTATACAAAAATGAGTAAAGGGGCTTTCTGTATTTTGCAGGAGTAAACATTACAATTTTGTTAAAAATTTTCTACGTTACATAAAGTAACAAAATTTGACCCTCAGTGTTTGTTATAGTGTAAATAATCAAAAAACTTAAAATTTGTCGAGTGAAAAGTGTGATAAGTAATTCATGTAAAAAACTTAAAGGGGTGTACACATGCATAAAGAATACGAAATTGAAGAGTATACGGCGATTGAGGAACAAATACATTATTATTGTAAATGTTTATTAGTAACTCATCCTGATCAAATTATAAAGTATTTAGAAAAAAGATTAGAAAAATATGCAGAAACATTACAATATGCACATTTATATCCCGACACAGTTATATTACCGTTACAGCAATTAGTTATCGAATATTCTTTAGATGTTGCTAGAATTAGGAAGTATATGAATTTAAAAACGTAAAGTAAAATTTATAGTTTAAACGAAACAGAGTCGACTTTAGGAAATAAAATTCTAATGTCGACTCTGTTTCATTGTTTAATATTATTGACGGAAAACCATACTAATCAATGAAGTTTGACATATAATTACGCAAGAGTAAAATAAAAGTGAGTACTCACTCATTTTAGAGAAGGGGGAAGAATACGTGAAGCAGCCTGCCATTATTTTACGGACTGTATCAAAAAGTTTTGGGAAAAAAGAAGTTTTACACAATCTTTCATTACAAGTTGAAAAAGCAGAGATATTTGGTTTAGTTGTGCCTTCAGGTTCTGGGAAAACGACTCTTATTAAATTGATTGCAGGTATTAACGAAGCAACGGAAGGTGAAGTGCTTGTTTACAACACGAACATGCCTAATTTAAATGAAATGAAAAGAATTGGTTATATGGCTCAAGCTGATGCATTATACGAAGAACTATCAGCATATGAAAATGCAGATTTTATGGCAACGATGTACGGATTAAAGGGAAAGCATAAAAAAGAAAGAATTGAAGAAGTTTTTGACCTTGTACAATTATCACAACATATGAAAAAGCAAGTGCAGCATTTTTCAGGCGGGATGAAGAAGCGTTTATCATTAGCAATAGCACTCCTTCATGAACCAGAAATATTAATTTTAGATGAGCCAACAGTGGGGATAGATCCGCTTCTTAGAAAAACAATCTGGGCAAAATTTTATGATTTGAAAAAGAAAGGCACAACGATAATTGTAACGACACACATTATGGACGAAGCTGAATTTTGTGAACGTCTAGGGTTAATTAGAGAAGGAAAGCTAGTTGCGACTGGTACAACTGAAGAATTGAAAAAGCGGGTATCATCAGGAAGGATTGAAGATGTCTTTTTGTTGGAAGAGGTGGCTGAATTATGAGAGTTACCGGTGTAATCATTCGTATTATTCGCCAATTTTTTCGAGATAAACGTTCGTTAGCGATGATGTTTGGGGCACCTATGTTATTACTTTGGTTATTGTCACTAGTGTTTACACAAAAGGACTATGTACCGCATATTGCTGTTGTTGATATGCCCGCTCAGTTAGTAAAAGTGATGAAAAATCAAGAAGCGTCAATTTATGAATATAATACAGAAAAGGCAATGTCTGAGCTGGAAAATCAAAAGGTAGATGCAGTCATTCGTTTAGAAAATGGAAAAATGAATATTGTATTAGAAGGTAGCGATTCGTCAAAAAATCGTGCTGTACTTCAAATATTACAAAAAAGTACAGAGAAGAACGATATATCGATTATGAAACATGAAGTGAATTATTTACATGGCTCTAAAGACTTTACAATGTTTGATGGGCTTGGTCCTGTATTAATCGGTTTCTTTACATTTTTCTTTGTATTCATTTTATCAGGGGTGTCTTTCGTAAGAGAACGTTTAAGTGGTACTTTAGAAAGGTTATTATCGACTCCAATTAAAAGATGGGAAATAGTTGTAGGATATATTATTGGTTTTGGGATCTTTGCATTTATACAATCCATTATTATCGTAAGTTTTTCAGTTTACATTTTAGACTTGTATGTAGCTGGCTCCATATGGCTAACGCTACTTATTACATGTATGCTTTCTTTAACGGCATTAACTTTAGGGACGTTTTTATCGGCATACGCAAATAATGAATTTCAAATGATCCAGTTTATACCGCTTGTCATTGTGCCACAAATTTTCTTTTCGGGTTTGTTTCCAATTGAATCGATGAATAAGTGGCTTCAAATGTTAGGGAAATTATTTCCACTCACATATGGCGCTGACGCAATGAGACAGGTGATGATTCGAAATCAAGGATTTACAGAGATTGCATTAGATCTTACCGTATTATTACTTTTTTCAATATTATTTGCAGTAGGAAATGTATTTGCTTTAAAGAAACATCGCAAAATATAAAAATGACAAAAAGGGGCTTTATAAATGCAGAAAGATTGGCTGGAGGAATTAATAGCTGCAACTAACACAGATAAACGAAATGAACGTCAAATGCGTATATTAGAGGCGGCTGTTGATATGTTTGGAGAAAAAGGATATGCTTCAACTTCAACAAGTGAAATTGCAAAGCGTGCTGGTGTAGCGGAAGGAACAATCTTCCGCTACTATAAAACGAAAAAAGATTTATTATTAGCAGTCGTCATGCCGACATTAACAAAGTTTGCTGCACCATTTTTCGTACAAGCCTTCGCAAAGGAAATATTTAAATCGGAGTATGAATCGTATGAAGGGCTTCTAAGAGTTATTATTCATAATAGATTTGAATTTGCAAAAAAGCATTTTCCAATGATAAAAATATTAATTCAAGAAGTGCCATTTCAGCCAGAACTGAAAAATGAGATACAACAACTAGTAGAAACAGAGTTGCTTTCCCATTTTAAAAAGTTAATTGCAAAGTTTCAAGTAGAAGGGGAGATTATTGAAATGCCCCCATCTTCTGTTTTACGACTTACTTTATCAGCTGTATTAGGTTTATTATTAACACGGTTTTTATTATTGCCTGAAGAAAAATGGGATGATGAAACTGAAATTGAAAATACGATTCAGTTTATATTGTACGGATTAACGCCACGAAATTAATCGTCGAAGTATGAATTACATATGTTACATTTAAGTAAAATAATAAATCGCCTTTAAAAAGGCGATTTATATTTGTTATATTTTTGATAAATAAGTACTTGTTTACTAAAAACATTCTAAATTAACGTACTTCTTTGTCTCTTCTTCTAAGACCTAATAATCCTGCTAGTCCTAATAAACCGAGCCAAGCCCAATTATTATTTCTATCACGATTATCATTTAAATCATTTGTTGTATTTACATTTCGAGTTCTTACATCATTATTAACTCTGTCTAAGTTATTGTCATTCACACGAGTTGAAATGTCAGTGTTATTAACTCTATTCATATTAGTTCCATCGTATTCAGCATGGGCAGATGTACCTAAAAACATAATAGAAAGTGCTAAAACACTTACAATAGATGATAATTTCTTCTTCATAACGATCCCTCCTTTCTTACGTGTTAATTTCTCCAGAGTATGTGTATATTATTCGTTTCACAGTATTTAAACCGTCATTATAGAGGGCGCATTTATAGAAAATAGAGTTGAATGATTGCAAATATATCATTTGCTATATTTGCAATTATAAAATTAAAGGAATCAAACTTTGCTTAAAATGTTAATATTAGTACAATTTATATTATACGGACTAGCATTAAGGAGGTAATGAAATGCGACAATTTGCAAAACCTACAATCGTTGTAAGTAAATGTTTAGAGTTTGATGCTTGTCGTTATAATGGAGAGATGATTCCGGATGTAACTATACGAAATTTGCAGCCATTTGTTACATTTATACCTGTTTGTCCAGAAGTCGAGATTGGATTGGGGACTCCTCGTGAAACGATACGAATTGTAGAAGAAAACGGTTTGAATAGACTTGTGTAACCGTCGACACGAGAAGATGTAACTGAAAAAATGGAGCAGTTTTCAAATGACTTTTTACAAACGTTATCAGATGTGGATGGCTTTATTTTAAAAAATCGTTCGCCAAGTTGTGGTACGCGTGATGTGAAAATTTATTCTAGTTTTGAAAAAGCGCCAGCAAAAGGAAAGGGACCAGGCTTATTTGGCGGAGCAGTAATAAAAAAATTTTCGCATCTTCCTATTGAAGAGGAAGGCAGATTGTCGAATTTTATTATTAGAGAGCATTTCTTTACAAGGCTATTTACAATCGCATATTACAAGATGATTAAACATAATAAAAATATGAAAGATCTTGTATCGTTTCAGTCGGATAATAAATATTTATTTATGGCATATAATCAGGTGAAACAAAAGGAATTAGGGCGTATTATTGCAAATCAAAAAAATGAAACGATCGAAGTTGTATTTGAAAACTATGAGAAGACTTTATATGAATTATTTATGCGCACACCCCGCTATACATCAAATGTAAATGTATGTGAGCATATTTTTGGATACTTTAAAACAAAGCTGAAAAAACAAGAAAAAGAGCATTTTTTGAATTTAATACAAAAGTATATAGAAAAGAAAATTCCGCTTAGTAGCTTACTTGCAATTTTAAAATCATGGGCTCTTCGATTTGATGAAAAGTATTTATTAAGACAAACATATTTCGAACCATATCCTGAAGCTTTAGTAGAGATTTCAGATTCAGGTAAAGGTAGAGATTATTAAACATAAAATTACATAATTCGACAAGAAAACTCCTATGTTGTTGTAGAACAATGTAGGAATTTTTTTGTGCATTAGTACAGAATCTGTTTTAAAATTGAATTATGACAGAATTATAACAATTATCTAACTAATGTTCTTGTCTTTTCATTCGTAATGTTTGTAGTAGAAACTCGCACGCTGTCGAAACTCAATATTCGATAAGGGGTGTGTAGCGGAATGGAATTTACTCTAACTCGCGAAAAACAAATGATTAAAGAAATGGTACGTGACTTTGCTGAAAAGGAAATCGCACCGAAAGCTGTGTATTATGACAAAACTGCAGAGTTTCCATATGAAACATTTCAAAAAATGGGCGAACTAGGATTATTAGGCATCCCATTCCCAGAAGAGTATGGAGGTTCAGGTGGCGATACAGTATCGTACGCGTTAGCAGTTGAAGAAATTGGTCGTGCTTGTGGTGGGACAGGATTAAGTTACGCTGCAACAATTTCATTAGGTGCTTCTCCAATTTATTATTTCGGTACAGAAGAACAAAAACAGAAATATTTAGTTCCAATGGCATCAGGCAAAACTTTAGGTGCTTTCGGATTAACTGAGCCGAATGCTGGATCTGATGCAGGTGGCACACAAACGAAAGCTATATTAGACGGAGACGAGTATGTTATTAGTGGTGAGAAGTGTTGGATTACAAATGCAGAGTATGCAAATACAATTATTGTAACCGCTGTCAACGGTGTTGAAGAGAATGGTAGAAAACGTATTTCTGCATTTATCGTACCGACTACTAGTGAAGGGTTAACGATTTCAAGCCCTTACGATAAGATGGGCGTACGTGCTTCTAATACTTGTGAAATCGTACTTGATGGTGTACGTGTACCGAAAGAAAATATACTTGGTGATGTAAATAAAGGATTTAAACAATTCTTATATACACTTGATGGAGGACGTATTTCAATCGCAGCATTAGCTGTTGGTATTGCACAATCTGCATTTGAACGTGCATTGCAATATGCGAAAGAACGTCAACAATTTGGAAAATCAATTTCTAATTTCCAAGCGATTCAATTTAAATTAGCTGATATGGCAACTGAAGTAGAGCTAGCGCGTAATTTAGTACATAAAGCAGCTTGGTTAAAAGATAACGATAAATCTTTCGGTAAAGAAGCGGCTATGGCAAAACTTTTCGCATCTGAAGCAGCAAGCCGTATTGCAAATCAAGCAGTACAAATTCACGGTGGATATGGCTATATGCGTGAATATGAAGTAGAACGACATATTCGTGATGCAAAACTATTAGAAATTGGTGAAGGAACTTCTGAAATTCAACGTCTCGTAATTGCTAGACATTTAGGATGTAGATAAAAAGGAGGAATCACTATGTTTCAAAAAATATTAATTGCTAATCGCGGGGAAATTGCAGTTCGTATTATGAAAACTTGTCAAAAACTTGGCATTCGCACTGTTGCTATTTATTCTGAGGCAGATGAAAATGCCTTGCATGTAAAAATGGCAAATGAAGCTTACTTAGTAGGTGGGCCGCGTGTCCAAGAAAGCTATTTAAACCTTGAAAAAATTATTGAAATAGCTAAGAAGACAAATGCTGAAGCAATCCATCCGGGGTATGGATTATTATCTGAGAATCCATCTTTTCCGGTTCGTTGTAAAGAAGAAGGAATCGTATTTATCGGTCCATCAGAAGAAATCATTACGAAGATGGGAAGTAAAATCGAATCACGTATTGCGATGCAAGCTGCAGATGTGCCAGTAGTTCCGGGTATTACTACAAATATTGAAACTGCTGAAGAAGCAATTGAAATTGCTAAACAAATTGGTTACCCATTAATGTTGAAGGCATCCGCAGGCGGCGGAGGCATTGGAATGCAGTTGATGGAAACTGAGCAAACGCTCACCAAAGCATTTGAAAGCAACAAAACGAGAGCACAAAACTTCTTCGGTAACGGAGAAATGTATTTAGAGCGCTATATTGCAGATGCACATCATATTGAAATTCAGCTTTTAGCAGATACACATGGTAACACAGTGTATTTATGGGAGCGTGAATGTTCAGTACAGCGCCGAAATCAAAAAGTAATTGAAGAAGCACCTTCACCATTTTTAGATGAAGGTACACGAAAAGCGATGGGTGAAGTTGCTGTACAAGCTGCCAAAGCTCTAGGATACACAAATGCTGGTACAGTTGAATTTCTAGTAGATGATCAGAAGAACTTCTATTTCTTAGAGATGAATACGAGATTACAAGTAGAGCACCCGGTTACAGAAGAAATTACTGGTTTAGATCTTGTAGAACAACAACTTCTAATTGCATGTGGTGAAAAATTATCGTTTACACAAGATGATGTAAAACGTAGTGGTCATGCCATTGAGGCACGTATTTATGCAGAAGATCCAAAAACTTTCTTCCCATCACCTGGGAAAATTACAAATTTAACGCTTCCAACAAATGTACGTATTGATCACTTTTTGGAGAATCAAGTAACGATTACACCTTTCTATGATCCAATGATTGCGAAAGTCATTGCTCATGGTGAAACGCGTGAAGAAGCAATTTCGAAATTACATGATGCTCTAGAAGAATTAAAAGTAGAAGGTATTAAAACGAACACGCCAATGCTGCTTCAAGTATTGGAAGATGATGTGTTCAAAAGTGGTATTTATACAACGGGTTTTGTAACGAAACAACTTGTTAAAAAATAAGATTTAACAATACTAAGGGGGAAAAAATGATGACGAAAGTATATGCATCGATGGCAGGAAATGTATGGAAGATTGTTGTAGGAGTAGGAGATACCGTAGAGGAAGAGCAAGATGTCGTCATTTTGGAATCTATGAAAATGGAAATTCCAATCGTTTCAGAAGAAGCTGGCACAGTTATGAAAATTAATGTGCAAGAAGGCGATTTTGTAAATGAAGGAGATGTATTACTAGAAATTGAATAGGGAGATATAGGGGGAAGCGAATTGAAACTACCTAATTTTGCTGTCATTAAAGAAGTCGGGCCACGTGATGGCTTACAAAATGAAAAAAAGATTGTTGGCACAAAAGATAAAGTAAAATGGATCCAACTACTTACAGAGGCGGGATTATCGTACGTTGAAGTTTCCTCATTCGTTCACCCTAAATGGGTCCCTACATTAGCAGATGCAAATGATGTGTTTTCAGAGCTGAAAAGGGACCCAAATGTTACATATGCAGCGCTTGTTCCAAATCAAAATGGTTTGGAACGAGCTTTTTTGCAAAATGTAGATGAGGTGAATGTTTTTTTATCAGCAAGTGAATCTCATAATAAAAGTAATATTAATAAATCAATTAAAGAAGCATTAGTTGTAATTGAAGATATAACAAAACAGGCATTATTCGAAGGGAAAAAAGTAAGAGGCTATGTTTCTACTGTATTTGGATGTCCTTATGAAGGGGATATAAGCGTCATAGCAGTTGACGAATTATGTGATCAACTATTTTCATACGGCATTTATGAAGTGTCTCTTGGTGACACAATCGGAGTAGCAAATCCACTACAAGTAGAGCGAGTATTAGAGCATTTATTAAAGAAATATGATGCTTCGCAGTTTGCAATGCACTTCCATAATACGTACGGAATGGCTCTTGCGAATGTAGTAAAGTCTTTAGAATATGGTATTACAACATTTGATAGTTCTTGTGGTGGCCTTGGGGGATGTCCATATGCACCAGGAGCATCAGGTAATGTTGCAACTGATGACTTAGTTCATATGCTCCATAAGTTAGGTGTCCAAACGAATATTGATGAAGAGAAGTTATTGAGAGCGAGTCAATTTATTCAGAGTAAATTAAATATCCAATTACCGAGTCATGTGTATAGAGCGCTTCAACATAAAACGATAAGTAGGTGAGAAGATGCTACAATTACAAAACATTTCAGTTGATTATGTAACACCGCACGTTGTAAAGATTTCCTTAGATCGTGAAAGACAAGCAAACTCATTATCTTTAGCTTTATTAGAAGAGTTACAAAACATTTTAACTCAAATAAATGAAGAGTCAAATACTCGTGTAGTTATTCTAACAGGTGCTGGTGAAAAAGCGTTTTGTGCTGGTGCTGATTTAAAAGAACGTGCTGGCATGAATGAAGAACAAGTTCGCCATGCTGTTAGTATGATTCGCACTACTATGGAAATGGTTGAACAATTACCACAGCCAGTTATTGCTGCTATAAATGGAATCGCACTTGGTGGTGGTACGGAATTAAGTTTAGCTTGTGATTTTAGAATTGCGGCTGAATCTGCAAGTCTTGGTCTTACTGAAACTACACTTGCAATTATACCAGGAGCAGGTGGCACGCAGCGTTTGCCAAGATTAATTGGTGTTGGTAGAGCGAAAGAATTAATTTATACAGGTAGACGTATTTCAGCACAAGAAGCAAAAGAATATGGTCTAGTAGAATTTGTTGTACCACCTCATTTACTTGAAGAGAAAGCGATTGAAATAGCAGAGAAAATTGCTAGTAATGGTCCTATTGCTGTTCGATTAGCGAAAGAAGCAATTTCAAACGGTATTCAAGTTGATTTACATACCGGATTACAAATGGAAAAACAAGCGTATGAAGGTGTAATCCATACGAAAGATAGATTAGAAGGATTACAGGCATTCAAGGAAAAACGCACACCAATGTATAAGGGGGAGTAAATATGATAGATCAAAAAGAACAATCGAATACATTTGAAGAACGAGTTGAAACGATTAAACAAGGCGGCGCACCAAAATATCATGAACAAAACAAAGCGAAAGGTAAACTATTCGTTCGAGATCGCTTAGCTCTTTTATTTGATAATGGTGAATATGTAGAAGATGCATTATTTGCAAATTGTGAACAAACAGGATTACCTGCTGATGGTGTTATAACTGCAACGGGTAAAATACATGGTCGTACTGCATGCGTAATGGCAAATGATTCTACGGTAAAGGCTGGTTCATGGGGCGCACGTACAGTTGAAAAGATTTTACGTATTCAAGAAACGGCAGAAAAATTACGTGTTCCGTTATTTTATTTAGTTGACTCTGCTGGGGCGCGTATTACTGATCAAGTTGAAATGTTCCCAGGGCGCCGCGGGGCAGGAAGAATCTTCTATAATCAAGTGAAATTATCAGGTAAAGTCCCGCAAGTATGCTTATTATTTGGACCTTCTGCAGCTGGTGGTGCTTATATTCCAGCCTTTTGTGACGTTGTAATGATGGTAGAAGGAAATGCATCTATGTATTTAGGATCTCCTCGTATGGCTGAGATGGTTATCGGTGAGAAGGTAACTTTAGAAGAGATGGGCGGAGCTCGTATGCATTGCTCTGTATCAGGATGCGGAGATGTTTTATGTAAGACAGAAGAAGATGCGATTACACAAGCAAGACAATACATTTCATATTTTCCAAATAACTACTTAGAAAAGACTCCATTGGTTACACCTCAAGAACCGAAACAATTCGATAAAACGTTAGAAGAAATCATTCCAGAAAATCAAAATGCTCCTTTCAATATGAAAGATCTTATTAATAGAGTTATTGATGAAGGTTCTTTCTATGAAGTGAAAAAATTATTTGCTCAAGAACTCATTACAGGTTTAGCACGTATTGATGGTAAGCCAGTAGGTATTATTGCAAATCAACCGCGAATGAAAGGCGGCGTATTATTCCACGATTCAGCTGATAAAGCAGCGAAGTTTATTAATTTATGCGATGCATATCATATTCCGTTATTGTTCCTTGCAGATGTACCTGGATTTATGATTGGTACAAAAGTAGAACGTGCTGGTATTATTCGTCACGGTGCAAAAATGATTTCCGCAATGAGTGAAGCAACTGTACCGAAAATTTCTATCGTTGTTCGTAAAGCATATGGTGCTGGTTTATATGCGATGGCAGGTCCAGCCTTTGAGCCAGATTGCTGCCTAGCATTACCGACAGCTTCTATTGCGGTAATGGGTCCAGAAGCCGCGGTCAATGCTGTATATGCAAATAAGATTGCAGCTTTACCAGAAGAAGAGCGTGATAGCTTCATTGCTGAAAAACGCGAAGAGTATAAGAAGGATATTGATATTTACCATTTAGCATCAGAGATGGTCATTGATGGTATTGTTCATCCAAACAATTTAAGAGAAGAGTTAAAAGGACGATTCGAAATGTATATGAGTAAATATCAAGTATTTACGGATCGTAAACATCCGGTTTATCCAGTTTAAAAGCCCTATTTAGGGCTTTCTTGCTCAAAAAGTCAAGGAGGGGAAAACATTGAAACAAGCAGTTTGGTTTCCAACAGAAGAGTATAAAGAAAAAACGCGTTTATATGGTTGGATGAAATCATTGGGCTATGAAGATTATGAAACGTTTTATAAAAAGTCAATCGAAGAAACAGCTTGGTTTTGGGGAGAAGCTGAGAAAGCAGTTGGCTATCAATGGATGAAACCTTATACAGAAGTGCTAGATTTAGAAAATGGTACGCCGTTTGCACAGTGGTATAATGGCGGAACATGTAATGTTGTAGAATCGGTTTTATCACGCTGGCTTGCAGACGATGAAACAAGAACACAACCAGCACTTCAGTATGAAGGGGAAAATGGAACTTCAAAATCATTTACATATGAAGAGCTTGATAGCTGGGTAAGTCGCGTTGCAAACGGTTTGAAACATGCGGGTATTGAAAAAGGTGACCGTGTCACAATTTATATGCCGATGATTCCAGAAACAGTTGTTGCGATGCTAGCTGTAATGAAAATCGGAGCAATTATTTCACCAATATTCTCAGGATTTGCGTCTGATGCAGTCATGACACGCGTGCAAGCGGCAGGATCTAAAATGATTATTACTGCAGATGGTTTTTCACGCCGAGGTAAAGTTGTTTCATTAAAAGACGAAGTAGATAAGGCTTGTGAGCATTGTCCAACTGTTGAAAAAGTTGTTATCGTGCGTCATGCAGGAAATGATTTTACACCGCATAATTATGATTTCTCATGGAGTACGTTAGAAAAAGAAAAGCCATTTGTACATGCTGAAGAAATGCATAGTGATGATCCATTAATGCTCATTTATACATCAGGTACAACTGGAAAACCGAAAGGGACAGTACATACTCATGCTGGATTTCCATTAAAGGCAGCTTTTGATGCGGGGTTCGGAATGAATATTAAACAAGGTGACCGCGTATTATGGGTAACAGATATGGGATGGATGATGGGACCATTTTTACTATTCGGTTCTCTTATTAATGGAGCAACGATGGTTATGTATGAAGGTGTTCCGGACTTCCCAGAGGCAGATCGTTTATGGGAGACAGTTGATAAATATAAAATTACACATCTCGGTATATCACCAACATTAATTCGTGCGTTAATGGCAAAAGGTGATGAGTATGTAAATAAACATTCGCTTAAGAGTTTAGAAGTATTCGCCTCAACAGGTGAGCCTTGGAATCCAGATCCTTGGATGTGGCTATTTGAAACGGTTGGAAAAAGTAATGTACCAATTTGTAACTATTCAGGCGGGACTGAAATTTCTGGTGGGATTTTCGGAAACGTCCTTATTAAACCAATTGCACCGATTAGCTTTAACGCTTCTTTACCAGGAATGGCAGCGGTTGTGCTCGATGATCAGGGCAATCCGATTCGTGATGAAGTTGGAGAATTATGTTTAGAGAAACCTTGGGTTGGTATGACGAAAAGTTTCTGGGAAGACGATGAGCGTTACGTGAACACATATTGGTCACGTTTTGAAAATAAATGGGTTCATGGTGACTGGGTGGTTTATGATGGTGAGCAATATATTATTACAGGACGCTCAGATGATACGCTAAACATTGCTGGAAAACGCATTGGACCTGCTGAATATGAATCTATTCTTGTGAAGCATAATGATGTCATAGAAGCTGCCGCGATTGGTGTACCAGATGATGTAAAAGGTGAAGTTTGTCATTGTTTTGTAGTATTAAGAGACAATGTAACATTCTCAGGAGAATTAAAGAAAGAATTAATGAGTTTAGTAAACTCTCATATTGGAAAAGCATTATGTCCAAAAGATATTCACGTTGTAGAAGATTTACCGAAAACACGTAATTCTAAAGTAATGCGACGCGTCATTAAAGCTGCTTATTTAGGAAAAGAATTAGGCGATTTATCGTCACTTGTGAATCCTGAGGTAGTTCCGTTTATTCAGGGGTTGCAGTCTAGTAAATTATAAAACTCGGAATGAGCTCTATTTAATTAGAGCTCATTTTTGTATTTACTAATATAAGTGAAGAGTAGAAGATAAAAAGAAGAGTGGAAATATTAAGGTAGAAAAGTGAGGAAACGGAAGATGGAAGTTAAACAATGAGACGGTTTATATATCTAACTTTTTAAGTATTTTGTATGTCTAAAATGACTAATATAAAGGGAATTCCACTTCTCTTAAAAATTTATAAATCTAATTAAGGTTGAGTTATGTTCGTTGTAATGCAACTAGCTAAAAACTTATCATTAAATGTAATTGAGCCTTCAACGGTGAATGGCATTTTAATTGTTAGGTTCTTACTCATATAATCAAATCCAATTTCCTGTTCACATTCGCCGCAATTGATCGAAGAAGATATTAGTGTGCCAGATAAAATATTGTAAACAATGGTTAAGCAAACTGGCTGAGTTAATCCTGGTAAAACACAAGGCATTGTATTTTAACCTCCTTTTCTATTAATAGGAAATGAAATGTAGGGGGGTTCGATTTTGGGGAAGAGTTAATAAATTAGGTTAAAGTGTAGAAATAAAAAATATTGTACAACATGTTTTAAATTGTAAATTTAATATGGGAAAAAAGTTTAGGTTTTGTTTATTAATTTAGGAGGGTGAGAGAGGAAGTAGAAGTTATACTTCTATTTCCTCTGAAAAATTACTTGGACTAAGGTTGAGTTAAATTCGTTGTAACGCAACTTGCCTGGAATTTGTCATTGAATATAAGAGTACCTTCACCAGTAAATGGCACTCTAATAACTAGATTCTTACTAGTATAATCGAATTCCGTTTCTAGAGTACAACTTCCACAATCAACAGTAGAAGATATTAGTATACCCGATGAAACATTATAAACAAGCGTTAAACAAAGAGGCTGTGTTAAACCTGTAACAATACAAGACATTCTATTTACACCTCCTATGCTACTTATTAATAATAGTAAATGTAAATAGGATAACTTTTGAAACGGTAAATGCGGAAAAATTACAACAAATAGATAGAATATTTTTTGGTAATAGAAAGAAAGTTTTGAAGTAGATTTAAATAGTAATTTGATAGATCTTTCTAAAAAATAGCTTTAACTCATATTTTCTATAGATACATACTGGCGTCAAATTATTGGAGGCCAGTTTAAAATTTTTAAATACAATTACTAAAGAGATTTTTTTGGGAATTGTACATAAATGAAGGGTTTAAATTAAAGGTAGAAACGGTAATGGATTAGTTTTTAATTAAAATAAAAAGATTTAGTACAAAAGTTTGTTTTTTCTTTTCTATGTTTTTGCCTCATACACTTTGAAGCTAGTGGACATACTATATTAATAGAAATGACTAGGGGGTGAGATTTTGGGATCTCGTTATAGTAATTCTAGAAAAAAGTGTTCATGTAAACAGTGTTCAGGCAAACAGGATGATTGTTGGGATGTTTTTGAAGAGTGTAAAAAAGAACATGAAGAGCAAAATAAGGCATGTGACTGTTGCTGTGTACAAGGAATTAGAGATGAGCTGAGAAAGTTAGTAAACAGATCAGTGCGTATTACAACAGGAACTAATAATTATGCAGGAACTGTTTCTTCAGTTACTTGTGATGTTGTAAAGCTTGCTAATAGTGCTGGCGTAGTTACAGTAATTATTTCAGTTTGTAAAATTGAAGCGATTGAACCATTGTTAACATAGGAAACATAGCATAATTAGGTTATGTTTTTTGTAAAGCCATTCTTATGAATGGCTTTATTTTCATTTCGTATAAAAGGAGAATATATTCTATATATAGAAATAAGTTTGAGGATATATAGAATGGTGTATGAAAGGAGAATGGAGTTGATTAAATTAGAATCCTTAAAAAGATCCGATTTCAAACAATTAATAAATTGGATTGATTCCGAAGAATTTTTAATACAATGGTCAGGAAATGCATTTACATATCCTTTAAATGATCAGCAATTAGAACAATATATAGAAAGTACAAATACACTTGCATTCAAAGTAATAGATGAAGAGAGCAAAGAAGTAATTGGTCATATTTCACTTGGACAAATAGACAATATAAATAAATCTGCAAGAATTGGAAAAGTACTAGTTGGTGATACGAAAATGCGAGGACGTTCTATAGGGAAACATATGATGAAAGCAGTACTTCATATTGCATTTGAAGAATTAAAACTACATAGAGTAACACTTGGTGTTTATGATTTTAATACGTCCGCCATTTCTTGTTATGAAAAAATAGGATTTGTAAAAGAAGGTTTATTAAGGGATTCAAAAAAAGTAGGGGAAACGTATTGGAATTTATGGGAAATGAGTATGTTAGAATATGAATGGAGAGCTAAAATATAATTGTTTTCTATAATTATGTTAATTAAAAGGGGATTGGGGGAAAATGATGAATAAAAAGACGAAAATCATTACAATTGCAGCTGTTTCAGGAGGAGGTAAAACTACTGTTACAGAAGGGTTAACTCATAAGTTAATGAATTCAAAAGCACTATATTTTGATAGCTACACCTTTGATAATTGTCCTGCAGATATTTGTAAATGGATTGATGATGGAGCAAATTATAATGAATGGGTACTCACACCATTAATTAAGGATATTCAGCATCTTATACGAGATAGTAATGTAGATTATATTATTTTAGATTATCCTTTTGCATACTTAAATAGTGAAATGCGACAATTCATTGATGTAACCATATTTATCGATACACCTTTAGATATTGCGATGGCTAGAAGAATTTTGCGAGATTTTAAAGAAGATGCAATGAGTGAAATACATAATGATTTAAAGCATTATATAACATATGCTAGAAAAGCCTATTTGGAGGCGCTTCATACTGTAAAGCCAAATTCAGATATTGTTTTGGATGGAGCTTTATCTATAGATGAAATAATTAATCAAATTGAAGAAGAACTTTATCGGAGAGAAGTGATCGTTCATGGTTAAATGTATAGAGGAATATGTACAAGTTGATGATTTTAAAATGTATTCAAAAGTATTTCAAGGAAAGAAGTTGTAGCCTGTTTCAGCGAATTTAATTGGGAGAGGACTATAGATTTAGAAAACGGCTTGCACTGTAAATGCAAGCCGTTTTTTATATATAAGAAGATTTCCTAGTTGAAATCCTCGGATTTTCTTTGACGTATATGTAAGAACATTAAAATTGTTATAATGAAGAAAATCAACAATGTTTGTATAATCAAATTTTTAAACTGAAGCAAAACTGTCCAAGATGTAACAGCATCTTTAAAAGCTTGGAGTGCAGAGTATGAAGAAGGATCAAAGCCGTACTGAAGTAACTTTTTTGTTTCAATAAAAGTGCTGTTTTCATTTTCGGCGTCTAATATTACTGAAATAAGTCTAGTATCTCCTCGTTTTGCTGTACTGACAAAACTATAATTACCATTAGTTGAAAAACTAGTTTGTAAGCCATCAACACCTTGGTGTTTAATGTTTTTATTAAGGGAATATATCATTTTATTGGTGTTGAAAACTTTCGTATCTTTGAAGGTGAACTGGTAAGAGGTTAGTTTTGTAACGTTCAGTACATCTGGAAAGTCTGTTACTAATTGTGTTGCTAGTTTAGCAACTTCAATTGCTGTTGTAGTTGAAAGTTTATTTGTATCGTTATTCATTCCAGTAGCGTTTAGAAACGGAGATGATTGTGATAACTTTAGGTGTTTTGCTTTTTCATTCATTAACTGTGTGAATTTATCTTCGTTTCCAGCGATATGTTCTGCAAGGGCAAGTGCGGAACGATTATTGCCTGTTAGTAACAATGCATGTAGTAAATCACGAACCGTCGTTTTATCTTTCGAAGTTACTTGTATAGGACTCGTTTCTGCTCGGAAAACTTCGTTACTTATTTTTACTACTTCATCTAACTGTATATTTCCTTCATTCAGTTGTTCTAGTGTGATATATTCAGTCATTAATTTAGATAAAGTAGCCGATTGTATAGGAGTTTCTTCATTTTTTGTATAAACAACTTCACCTGAATGAGCATCTATTAAAATAGCTGATTTAGCTTGAATAATTGGGCCATTTACATAAAGATAAAAATATAAAACGATAAGTGCAGTAATAACAAAAGATAATAATAAAATTGTGAATTTTTTTAAGAATTGCATAAGCGATCCTCCTATTATGACATCGATAATAATATTGTAAAAAGGAATGCTTAATTAGGAAGAAAGAAAAGGTAAAGAATTTCTAAAGAATTATAAAGGATTATTAAATTTTGGATGTTACTGGAAAATAAAAGGTCCAATTTCTTATATCGTAAGAAATTGGACCTAAAATTAAGCTGTATTAACATTTATATGGTTGTAGTTTTACAGTGAATGTTGTTTTTTTGTCATCACTATACACTTCAATTGTTCCTTTATGCAATTCGACAATACTCTTTGCAATTGCCAATCCGAGTCCAGATCCACCAGTGTTTGTAGAGCGCGATTTCTCAACACGATAAAAACGTTCGAAAATATGAGGTAAATCGGTACTTGGAATAGGTTGGCCGTAATTGGTTATATCGATTGCAATCATATTATTACTTTCATAAGCAGTAATATCAATATAATCACCATCGTTACCGTAAGCGATAGCATTAATAATTAGATTTTCAAATACGCGTACTAATTTGTCTCCATCAGCTAATACCATTAACTTCTTTGATGGGAAAAAGGGGCGACAATCAATATTAGCCTCTTGAAGCTGTATTCGAAATTGAACTGTTAATTGTCCAAGAAGTTCTACAATATCAATAGGGACAGAATATAAACTTAATTCTTTATTTTGAACACGTGTATATTCAAACAGATCATTCATTAATGCATTAAGACGAGTTACTTTATCGTAAATGACTTGTATATAATGACGTAATTCCACTTCATCTCTATAATTATCATGGTGGATTAAGTTCACGTATCCAACTATAGAGGTAAGAGGAGTACGTAAATCATGCGATACATTTGTAATCAGTTCGCTTTTTGCTTGTTCTGCCTGTCTTTCTTCATCAATCGAGACTTTCAATTGTTCAACAATTTGATTAACCCCGCTTGCTAACTCTTCTAGATAATTATGGTTTACGATAGAAACTTTATGATTGAAGTTTCCATTTGCAATATAGCGAATCTCTTCTATCATTTTTTTAATACAAGTTTCATAGTAAAGCTTTCTTTCATGACGATAAAAAATGTATAGGTAGGATGAGAAAATAGAAAATAAAAATAAATAAGAGACAATCATCATCCATAGAGATTCTTTTATTCCTTTATATTTTTCATAACCAAAAATTCTAATGAATTCTTTGCCAAGTTCGCTTAACGTAAGCGAACTCTCAATTACACTCGTAACGAGGCGATATATAATTAATTCAGTAATAGGAGTGAGTGTGATAGCTAATAAGAGCCAAAAAATAAGTTTCCATTTCGGGATATCTTTTAATATATCAAATGCTTCATTTCTCAATTTTATAGCCTACTCCCCAAACAGTATGAATAAATTTTTCTCCATTCATTCCTGTTTCAAGCTTATCTCGTAAATTACTAATGTGGACCATTACAGTTTTATTTGAACCATAACCATCTTCATTCCAAACACGTTCAAATATTTCTTCAGAACTAAATACTCTTCCTGTATTACTCGCAAGTAAATATAAAATATCAAATTCAATAGATGTAAGCTTAATATATTCGCCATTTACTTTCACAGTATGATTATGTTTGTGTATTTCAGCAGAACGAATGCGAATCATACCATCTTCATTCTTTTGGGAAGTGGCATTTTGGAAAGATGATCGTCGTAGCAAAGCTTTCACTCTAGCTACTAATTCTAATGGATTAAATGGTTTAATCATATAATCATCGGCGCCTGTCATAAGTCCTAATATTTTATCCATATCTTCTGCTTTTGCACTCAGCATAAGAATAGGTACAGTATTATTTTCCCGAACTTCTTGGCAAACTTCTAATCCATTTCGTTTTGGCATCATAATATCCAAAATCATAAGGTCAACTTCATATGTAGAAATCATTTGTAATGCTTCATCGCCATCATATGCTTTATAAATGTTATAGCCTTCATTTCGCAAATAAACAGCAAGTAATTCAACAATTTCTTTATCGTCATCAATAATTAATATATTTTTATTCATTATGTAGTTCCTTTCCTTACAAATCATTAACATTACTATAATATCAAACATTTATGTACTTGTAGCGATGATTATGTATAAAATTTCATGTAACGTATTAAAAAAGGGATTAAAACATTTATAACGAATACAAATAAAAAGGATATTTAAATACAACGTTATATTGAAAGTTAGGAAGAAGGGGACATACTACGATGTTATATAAGGATATATATTCATTTACTCCAACTGGAAAGATTGAAACTGATATAAAAGCTTTTCTATTAAAATACAATAAAGAAGTTACATATAAACATTCAATTCGAGTGGCAAATGAGTCTCGTAAAATTGCGGTTATGTATCATGTAAATGAAGAAAAGGCAACAATTGCGGGATATTTACATGATATTAGTGCAATTTTTCCAAATGAAGTACGGATTGTAGTTGCTGAAGAATTCGGAATAGAGATATTAGAAGAAGAACGAAAATTTCCAATGATTATTCATCAAAAACTTTCTAGAGTACTCGCAAAAGAGATATTTAAAGTGCATGATGAAGAGACTTTAAATGCAATTTGTTGCCATACGACACTGCGTAAACATGCAACGAAGATGGATTTAGTGTTATTTGTTGCTGATAAAATAGAATGGGATCAAAATGGGACACCACCATACTTAGTAGAAGTAAAAAAGGGGTTAGAAAAATCTTTAGAACATGCAGCTTTTGCATATATTTCATATTTGTGGGATAGAAAAGACACGTTGAAAGTTTTACACCCTTGGCTAGAAGATGCATATTGGCAGTTAAAAGAAATTGTAGAGTAGAAAGAATATAAAATACAGTTAAAAGAATATATGAATGAAATATTTACTGGGGTTACATTAGTACCATACATATAATAAACACTTATTTGAAGATATATTTTCAAAAGAAGATAAAGTGTTTTTAATAGCAAATGTTTATTGACTTAAAAAGGGAAATATAAAAAATCCACAGAAAATAAATATATAGTCTATTTATTCAAAAAGAGATTTAAAATATCATACAAGACAAGAAACAATACTTTTTTATTTGAAGATGAAGAAACTGACTTGTATTGTACATATCAATTTTCATTAAAATATTTCGCTGGTGATATAAAGTATAAACGACTTATTAAAGCGGCGAATCATGAAGATTTACCAGGTCTTTATCCTCGTTTAGGACGCAAAAAAAGAAATTTCTTATCCAGATGTATTTCTCATAAATGCAACAAAAGATATTATCATGTTTATGTATGATGATAGAGGAAGTGAAGTAATTTCGAAGAATAAAGAAACAATACGAAATTTATATGAGAAATATAAAGAGTGGATTCCAGATTATAAAAGAGAAAGCATAGATAAATTATTTAAATGACAGTGAGGGAAGTGAAGTTTGTAATGAAACGTATTGCAATCGTAGCCGCTTGGGAACCTGAACTTACGTATTTGCATCAATCTTATCCAAGTGAACGCATTGAAAAAAGAGCCGCTTGGGAATTTCATTTTCATACTATTAATGATCTGGAAATTATTTCAGTTATAACTGGTGTTGGGAAGGTAAGTTGTGCTAGTTGTGTACAATTATTAATTAGTGAGTTTCAGCCGGATGAGTTGTTTATGACAGGGATATGCGGGAGTTTATCAAATAAGGTGAAAAATGGTCATATTGTAGTGGCACTGAACGCAATACAACACGATGTCACTGCTGCTGGTTCGGGTGAAGATGTTTTTAACTTATATAATGGTAGAACAGCACCTATTGAAACAACAAAATCGCTTGTAAGAAGAATAAAAAAAATACGATCTTATGATCCGATTCATTTCGGTACATTTTTATCTGGAGATCAACGTATCCGTAGTTCAGAAATGAGATATTTACTGCATACTGTATATGGAGCATTAGCGGTTGATCAAGAAGTGGCAGCTTTTGCTTATGTGTGCCAAATCAATAACAAACCTTTTCTATGTTTAAAAGCTGCTTCAGATCAAGCGAATGATAAAACGAAAGAGGAACAAAAAATATTTAAAATGTTAGCATGTGAACGAGCTTGTGAGCATTTAATTGCTTTTTTACGTGTATATGAGATTAATGTAGTAAATCATAGATAGTAAGAGGGGTTAATATTGGAAAGTACAAATAAAATAGCTATTTTGGGTGCAAACGGAAAAGCGGGGAAATTCCTTGTAAAAGAAGCGCTAGATAAGGGGTATCAAGTAAAAATATTAACAAGAAATTCTAATAATATCAAAATAACAAATGAAAATATAGAGATCATTAATGGAGATGCACGTGATTTTGCTTCAATACGCAAATTACTTAAAGGGTGTGGAGCTGTAATTAATGCAGTAGGTCAACCCAAAAATGAATCTTATATTTTTAGCACAGTAACGAAGCATATTTTAGAAGCAATGAAGGAGTTTGAAATAAAAAGATATATTGTAATTTCCGGAGGCTCTTTAAATGTTACAGGAGATCAAAAGGGAATTGTAAATAAAATTGGAGCTACCTTATTTAAAGTTTTTTTATCAAAAATGATGCAAGATAAATATAAAGAATTACAAATTATCCAAAGTAGTAAAGTAGATTGGACAATTGTTAGATTACCATTTGTTATAGAGGGAAATGGTATTGGACGTATAAACGAGAGTTTAGTAGATATGCCAGGAATCAAAATTCAAAATAGTGATATTGCACCATTTGTTATAAAACAAATTAATAGTGACAGATATGTAGGGAAGTGCCCGTTTATTTCAAATTAAATGGTAGGATTAAAAATTAAAGAATGATGGGTAGAGTGGAGCTAGTACATTTTATGTATTTGTATGTTAAGTTTAACACGAGTAAGTGGGGGATAATTTTATATGATTCAATACAAAAGATGCAGTGAAGTAAATATAGATTTAGTGTATGAAGCTTTTAGGGATGGGTTTTCAGATTATATTATTAAGATGGAAGTTTCAAAAGAAGATTTTATAAAAAGATTTTTTGGAGCAGAAGGGAATTCGTTAGAACACTCGTTTCTTTCTTTAGACGGTGACAAGCCAGTTGGTGTAATACTTGGTGGGATAAAGGATTATGAAAATATAAAAACAATGCGCTGCGGTACATTAGCGGTTCATCCGAATTATCGTGGTGTTGGTGTGAGTCAAAAGTTATTTGAACTGCATAAAGAAGAGGCGCTTCAAAATGAGTGTAAGCAACTTTTTCTTGAAGTCATTGTAGGTAATGACCAAGCGATTCGTTTTTATAATAAATTAGGCTATGAAAAAGTGTACGATCTATCTTATTATAATTTAAAAGATGTGACTAAAATAATACATAAAGAATGTAAAGGAATTGAAATAAAACAATTAGAATTCCCTGCTTTTAAAGTTGAAATTCAGAAATGGTTACACTTCCATATAAATTGGCAAAATGATATGGACTATATTGAAAAAACAAATAATTCATTTTACGGCGCATATGTCAATAATGAGTTAAAAGGTGCTATATGTATAAATGAACAAGGTAAAATTAGTTTTATTTTTGTAGACAAATATTGTAGAAATATTGGTGTTGGGACGAATTTATTACAAGTAGCAATTGAAGAATTGAAGTTGTCCACGTTAACTATTGGCTTTCCTAATAATAGTTTGCTAGAAGGATATTTGAAAAAAATGGATTTCGAAAAGAGTTCATTAGAACAATATGAAATGTACTTTTTATTATAATAAGCGAAAGGAGATATTCTTTTCGCTTATTATTTTTTTATTTTAAATAATATAAGAATCACATTAAAAATGTGTGCAAAGATAATAAAATTTTTAAAGTAAAATAAAATTGTAAAAAATGCAACTTGCTTTATTGAAAGAAAGGACCATATTCTTGAATAAAGAAGCAAATAAATAACTTCTGAAATGTACAATCGTTGTATAGTTTTTAAAAGGAGATTCATTTCTTATATGAGAAGGGAGAGGGGATTTTGAACTTAAAATATGAGAAGGGTATGGGCTCAGAAATAAATGATAAAGTTTATTTGAGTAAAGGATGGGGTTATGTTGCAGCTGTTTCCCTGTTACCATATGCAATTTTAAAATCTCTTTGGGCATGGGGATCAACGGTAGGACTTACAACAAAGCAAGTTGTTCAAAGTGTGATAGGATTTGGTGAAACATTACAGGAAGGATCCTCCTTTTTATATACGCTATATACCATTGGAATAGACTTCACAGCTCTCTTAGCAGTACTTGCATCTTTATTTGCTATAGCGCTCGTTACTTCATGGGGAGAGAAGCTACCGAGATGGTTATTAATCATATCAGGATGGGCAGTTGGAGTATTCACAGTTATAGTTAGTTTCTTAACAGTGTTTCAATTTTTAGGAATACTTCCTAAAGGATACACCGAAGGATTGGCTATTTGGGTATATGTGGTGACATATGGCGGATTATTCTTGTGGGGGATAACTGTATTTATGGCGACTCTGTCGTTCCAGCATCGAATGAAAACTAAAAGGAAAAAAAATAATTTACTATTATTGTATATCTTAAATATTTTAACTATGGCGGAAGTTTTTTATAAATAGTTGAGGCTGAAGTATTCTGCTTAGTCGTAGGCATGTAGTTTATTTGTTTTTATACTACTGTTTACTATATTAAGATTTATGTTAAGTCGGATGATAAACTTTGCACCATAAATATGTGGAGAAGAGCGAATGTAGATTCGTTCTTTTTTATGTATAAAAAGTAAAATACCTATCAAATTTGAAAGGAGTGTATATGCATCTAGACTGTCGTTTTGTTTGATATGTTTTCCTCTCGTGGACATATTGAACTTTCTATTAATGAAAGAGCTTTGAATTTGTTTATTCTTAAGTTGATTTTTAAATTATTACTTTTATGATGATATTATATTTTGTATAATATTCTTTTTTTATGTAGAATAGATAGGATGGGAGGGGATGAAATGAATAATGGATTAAAGTTTAAGATTTTTGAATTGCATTCTTTCGTTCAAAGAACTTATTCTGATATGAAAATAGCATGCGATATTGCTATTTATCAAGAAAACACTTCTAAATATTTAATTTCATTAGGTTTTTTAAATAAATCATACATGACTTATATAGAAACAAAAAGATTTTATCGTGAAAATGAAGAGCTTGTAAGTGTAGAATTTGATAATTTCTTTGATACATATGATATATTAGAACAGGAGTTAAAAAAAGTTATTTCAACTGAAGATAAGAATCCTTCATTGTTACATAGTAGATTTGATCAGTTTCAGCAGAAAGTTGAAAATATAAATGACCTAATAAAAGTAATGCAAAATGCTCGTTAATGAATGCTTTTTCTGTTTTATATAGAAATTATGCATTAAAAATATATTAGGGGTATTACATATTGAAGAGGTGACTTTTGTTGATTACAGAAGTCATCTTTTTACATTAGAAATAGATTGTATAAATTTTAGTAATTTCATATTTTAGGAAATCATAAGAGGGAAATAACATGAAAAATAAAAAAGAAATAGCTATAGTTGCATTAACAACAGGATTAGCTTTGACAAGCATAGTACCATACGAGAAAGGTTATGCGGAGGAAACGGATCAAATGCAAGTTGATATTCAAGAGGATTCGTTCCGTACAGGTGAACTTACAAAACCATCACAAAAAACGCCAGAGAACGTAGTGAAAGATGCACTTAAGGAAAAGACGGAACATGCTTTGTCTCCAAAACAAGTTAGTGGAGACAAAGGGGTAGATTACAAGGTTCTTCAAAAACGTGGTTCATATGATGGGACTACACTTGTTCGTATGCAACAAATATATGAAGGTAAAGAAGTATACGGACACCAATTGACTGCTCATGTAGATAAAAAGGGTATTATTAAAAGTGTTTCAGGGGAAAGTGCACAAAACTTAGAAAAAGAAGATTTAAAGAATCCTATTAATTTATCAAAAGAAGAAGCAAAACAATATATTTATACGAAGTACGGAAATGATATTCAATTTATTTCTGAGGCAGAAGTTAAGGAAGTTATTTTTGTTGATGAAAATCGTGGGCAAGCTACAAATGCATATCAAGTTACATTTGCAGCTGCCACACCAAACTATGTATCTGGAACTTATTTAGTGGATGCTCATAGTGGTGATGTGTTGAAAAATATGGTGCAAGAGTCAGATTTAAAAGTAAATGAAGAGCGTGTTGAAGCTATTCAGGAGAGTAAAAAAAGTAATTTTAAATCATTAACCGGGACTGGAAAAGATGATTTAGGAATAACTCGTACATTCGGTATTTCTGAACAAAGTAACGGGAAATATGCGCTTGCTGATTATACAAGAGGGCAAGGAATTGAGACGTATGATGTAAATTATAGAGATATTACTTTTGAAGAAAAATATTATCCTGGTATATTAACAACTAGCACATCAACAACATTTAATGACCCAAAAGCGGTAAGTGCTCATTTCTTAGCGACAAACGTATATGATTTTTATAAAGACAAATATAAGCGTAATAGTTTTGATAATAAAGGGAAAAAAGTAGTTTCAGTTGTACATGCATGGGATTCTGGAGAAACAAGTGATCCTAAAAATTGGGGGAATGCATTTAGCGCTAATATTAACAATGTTAGTATGCTTATATATGGTGATCCAATGGTTAGATCGTTTGACATAGCGGGTCACGAATTTACACATGCGGTTACATCTAGTGAATCTAATCTTGAATTTTTTGGAGAATCTGGAGCAATTAACGAGGCGTTATCTGATATTATGGGAACGGCTATTGAGAAATATATAAATAATGGGGAATTTAATTGGACAATAGGAGAACAAAGTGGATCAGTTCTCCGTAATATGAAAAATCCATCTTCAGTCAAATTTTTTAATGGAGTACCGTATCCAGATGATTATAGCAAATACAGTGATTTAAACGGAGAGGATAATGAGGGCGTTCATTTCAACTCAAGTATTATTAATAAAGTCGCGTATTTAATTGCACAAGGTGGCACTCATAACGGTGTAACTGTAAATGGTATTGGTGAAGATAAAATGTTTGATATTTTCTATTATGCAAATACTGATGAATTGAACATGACTTCTAATTTCTCTGAATTAAGATTAGCGTGTCTTAAAGTTGCAACAAATAAATATGGGGCAAATTCCATTGAGGTTGAAACGGTCCAAAAAGCTTTTGATGCAGCAAAAATTAAAGGAACAGTGAAAGAAAACGAAAAAACTGAGGCAAACCAAGTCCCAGAGCTAACAGTACCGCCAACAATTACACTACGTGTCGGTGATAAGTTTGACCCAATGAGCAATATAAAAGCTATTGATAAAGAAGATGGTGATTTAACAAATCGAGTAGAACATAAAGGTGATGTAGACACTTCTAAACCAGGCAAATACATTGTGGATTACTCTGTCGTTGATTCTCAAGGTGGGAAAGCAACGGTAACACAGACCGTAATTGTAGAGAGGGATGGAGAAACATCAGATCTAAAACCTACATTAACAGTTCCTATTGCAACGACAATTACTGTAGGAGAATCATTCGATCCGATGGCAAAAGTAAAAGCTATTGATAAAGAAGACGGCGATCTTACTTCTAAAGTAAAAGTTGAGGGGGAAGTAGATACCTCTAAAGTCGGTACTTACATAGTAACGTATACAGTTACAAATTCTAAAGGCCATGAAGAAATTGCGAAACAAACTGTAACAGTCACAGGTAGAGAAGAAGTTAAGAATGACATACCAATACTAAAAGTACCTTCTACAACTACAATTACTAAGGGAGATGAATTCAATCCAATGGTAGGTGTATCAGCTACGGATAAAGAAGATGGTGATCTTACTTCTAAAGTAGTATATAAAGATATTGGAGATACCACTAAAGTTGGTACTTTTGAAATAATATATAGTGTCACAGATTCTGTAGGTAATAAGGTACATGCCATACAAAAAGTATTAGTGAAGGATACAGACGCTAGCAAAGCTAAAGGTAGTACTAATAACAGTAATAGCGGTAATATCCAAAACAACAGTAATTCTGATAAAAAAGAATCTACATATAAAGAGCTTCCAAACACGGGGGGCAGTACAACTAATAGTACAACAATGGGCTTATGGATGGTTTTTGCAGGTATAGTGTTCACTTTAGTTCGCAAATTTAGAAAAATATAAAAGTAGATAGTACAGCTTATTCGTTTGAAGAAGGTGTAAGAGCTGCTGAAATTTGCTATGAATTTTTAAAGCAAGAGGGGCATATTCGGTGCGGTGTTCCTGATGCATTTTTCCGAGATGAGGCGTACCAAAAGATAGTTCAAATAGGTGGACCTGGCCCAAAAGATCACCCAGCAGCAAGTCATAAAATTGTCCATACCTATAAAACAATAACGAAAATGTTTGAAACTGCTGGATTTGAGGTAGTTTTACTTGAATATTGTGATGAAAATGGTCAGTTTTATTATAATGAATGGGATGCAAACGACGGTGTTATTTTCCGTTCGAAAAGGTATGATTCTAGAAATAAAGGTGATAAACTTGGTTTTCCATCGTTAATTGTTGATGCGATTAAGCGGTAAATCATTCAACAAAAACAGGAGTAATTCTATAAATTTATGAGTCGCAAATGCGGCTCTTTTTATTTGAGCGTAAGTCTATATTTTGGGAAGAAACGTGCATAAATGATATTTATTTTTCAAGATTATTTAAATTGATTTAGAAAAGATTAAAGTTTTTCTCATCACGTTTAACTTTTAATTACTACTTCGTTTATATAAAGATTTATTTTATATTTATATTCGTGTAAAATAAATTAAGAACATACATTCTATATAGGGGGGCAATCAATATGATAGCTGAAATCGGGAAACTAACTAATGGATATATTGTAAAATTTGAACGTCATTTTTCATATTCGATAGAAGAAGTTTGGTCAGTTTTAACAGAAAATAGTAAGTTAAAAAAATGGATGTCCAATTTGCAGATTGAAAGCCTTAAAACAAATGGTGTAATAAAGTTCGACATGATGGATGGTTCATTTATAAATATTGATATTATAGAGTGTCAACAAAACTCAGTGCTTGAATTTACTTGGGATAAAGATCGGGTCCGATTTGAAATACATAAAGAGGATAATGGAACCCTTTTACTTCTCCAAGAATATATTCACGAATTAACTGATCATACACCGAAAGATATAGCTGGTTGGCATATTTGTTTAGATCTTTTTTCTGCCGTTCTAGAAGGAGAAGAAAAAGAATTTTCTAAAGATAAATGGCAACAATGGTTTGAAATATATAAAGATAAGGTTCTTGAAGTAAGAGGGTAATAACGTTAAAAGTTATATTAATTATGTAATTATTATATTGTAAAAATAATTGTTAAGATTAAAAATGGTTGATGAGTGGTATTGTTGTTTGTTAATCTTTTTGTTTTATTGTCTGTTTTTTTGCATTTAACAGAAATATATACTTGAATGAAGTATATATTTCTGTTAAATTTATCCTATGGATAGAACGAGTTTAATTAAAGGGCATTTAGAAATGTGTGTATTATCTATTTTGTCAAAAAAGAAAAGTTATGGTTATGAGATTATGAAAGAGCTAGAAGTACACAATTTAAAATTGAAAGGAGTAGGAAGTATTTATCCAATTTTAACTAAGTTAAAAAATCAAGATTGGGTTAATACTTATCAAGAAGTAACAGACAGTGGTAAAGTTAGAATTTATTATGAAATTAATGAAAACGGTAAAATACGTCTTGAGAAGAAAATTAATGAGTGGTTAGAATTGCAATCGGATATTCAAACATTATTAAAAAGCGGTTTGAAAGGAGACCTTCTGAAATGAGGAATAGATTGATAGGTAAAGAAAAGCAATTTTTAACAGACGTACTAAAGGAATTAAAGCAATACGATATTAGTTTAGAAGAAAGGGAAAATATAAAGCGACAAATATTAGAACATATTCAAGAATGTCGTGAACATGGTGAAGACAGTATAGATGATTTAGGTACCCCCCAATTATTTGTTCAAGATTTTTTAGAAATAAATGAAATTGATTTACAAGTTAAAATGAAACAACTTCAAAATGAAAAAGGAAAATACAACACATTTGTCTTACGTGGCATATTCATCGCATTTATTACTTACCTCATCTCGCAAACTACATTTTCAATATTTTTAACTGAATCATTTAACCAAACTAATAGTAAAGCTATATTTGATTATAATATTTTATATCGTATATCAGAGAATCAATGGTGGAACTCATTATTAATAATGAGTAGTTTTACAATCTCTGTAGTAGTATTTATTAGTTTAGTAAATTATAAAAAAAGAAAGCTATCTAAAGTATAATGAAGAAAACTATCTATAAATTATTCCGAATATGTATTCTTTGTAATGTATTAGTATTATGTATCGTTCATCCAAAAGTGTATGCTCAGCAAAATATTAAAGCTACTTTAGATAAGTATATTGAAGAATTTATAAATGAACAGAATATTCCAGGAGCTTCTGTTGCAATTGTACATAATAAAGAAGTATTCTTCACAAAAACGATGGGGGTTACTGGAGAATCTGAAAAAAAGGTAACTAGTAAAACTCCATTTGCAATCGGCTCAATAAGTAAATCTTTAACAGCTTTAGCTATAGTGAAATTAATAGAAGATAAAAAAATAAAATTAGAAGATCCAGTTCAACGATATCTCCCTTGGTTTAAACTAAAAGATTCTCAAATATCCTCAACTATAACAATCCAACATCTACTAACTCATACAAGCGGAATCAACACATATGAAGGCTTAGCATTATCAGATAAGCAATCCAAAAGTTCTACAGCATTAAAAGAAAATGTAATGGAGCTTTTAAATGTAAAAGTAACTGCTCCACCAGGTGAAAAATATCAATATAGTAATGCAAATTATATTGTGTTAGGCGCACTTATTGAAGAAGTCACAAATGAAATATATTCATCATATATGGAAAAGTATATTTTTCAGCCGTTAAATATGAATGGCGCGGCAGCAAGTAAAGAAATTGCATATGAAAAAGGCTATTTAACAGGTTATCAGTCGTGGTTTGGCATACCAAGAAAAAGTGTAGTGTCCTATGATAATGCCGGGGCACCATATGGTTATATTACCGCGAATTTGGAAGATATGATTCAATTCATTATGTTTTTGAATCGCCAAGAAAATCCTCAATTTTTAAAGCAAGAAAACATGAATCTTTATCTTTCACCACTTTATCAAACAAATTCAGAAAAAAGTTATGGTTTTGGATTAAGAACAACAAATATAAATGAAAGCGAAACGATGATTTGGCATTCAGGATCAACGCCCGATGCTCGTGCAGAAATATTTACTTTAAATAAAAGTGGCTGGAGTGGTGTGATTTTAACAAATAAAAATCATGTATTAGAAGAAACCGCACTATCAGAATTGAAAAAGGGGATTATTAGTATTTTGAATGGAGAAGAACCGGTTGATATCCCTAAAAATATACCATTAACACAAATTATTATGTTGATAGTTACACTCATACTTTTCGTAATATCAATTATGTTAATTAAAAAGTATAAACATATGAAAACTGTAAAAAAGGTAATTTGGTTATCTATAGGGGGGCTATCGCTACTATTATCTATTACATTCATCCCACTACTTACTTATAGTACAAGTTCACCATGGCGGACGATTAAAATATTTGCGCCAGACGTAGCTTTAGTTACAAGTATTATTGTAACTTTATTAGCTGTGAACGGACTAATATCAATTCGTATAGCCTTAAGAAGGAAAAAAGTATAAGGGGAAATAATTAAAGAAATATAATTCAAGTGTTATAAACGGTTGACTCTCACACAATGTCATTGTTTAAGATAAAATTGAGCTTCGAAGTAGATGTAATTTATAGGAGGAAATCATGTTTAAAATAGGAGACTTTTCAAAACTATCTTCCATTAGTATACGTATGTTGAGACACTACGATAAAGTGGAATTATTACAACCAGTAAAAGTCGATGAACAAAGTGGTTATCGATACTATGCAGCAGCACAGCTAAAGAAAGTAAATCAAATTCAAACATTAAAAGATATGGGATTTAATATTGCAACTATTAAAGAAATAATAGAATGCGATAATATAGATAGCATAAAAGAGCAATTTTTAAATCGTAGTGTTCAAATTAAAGAAGACATGTATAACCTCCAAAAACAATTACGTCTCCTCGAAGACTCAATGAAAACGATGAGAGAGGATGTTGTTGAGATGAATTATCATGTTTCAATAAAAGAAATTCCAGAAAGAACTGTAGCTAGTGTTAGAAAGATTATTCCATCGTATAATTGCGAAGGTGATTTATGGAGTATATTAATGCAAGAAATTCAAATGGAGAATATTAGTATTGACCATCCGAGTTATAGTATTGCGGTTTTCCATGATCGTGAATACAAAGAAAATGATGTAGATATAGAAATACAGCTAAGTATTCTAGGGAAGCACGAAAATACAAAAGACGTTACATTTAAAAATGTGGAATCAGCTAATGTAGCTTCTATAACAGTTAATGGAAGTTATGAACAGATGACAGCTGTAAATGAAGCGGCGGCAAAATGGATTGAGACAGAGGGTTACGAATTAGCAGGTCCAATGTTTAATATTTATCATGTGAGCCCAGCGATGGAATCGGATGCTAATAAATGGGTTACAGAAGTTTGTTATCCAGTTAAATGATTGTAAAGAAAAAAGGCATTATAATATGCCTTTTTTCTTTATAAACTTATCCGTAATTGCAATTAACCAATCATAGTTATCTTTCCTTCTATTATAGTTTTCGTATCGGACTATATAAAGCAATAAAGACTTCAATTAATTTAGTAAAAGCAGCTAAAGCAAATACAAAGACAGGATTATAAGCTGAAATAATACCTCCTACTAACGCTCCAAGTGGCATAGCTAATCGTGTAAGTACACGTGAAAACCCTAAAACTCTCCCTTGCATATTTGATGGAACTGTTTCCTGGCGAACGGTGGCTACAATTGTATTCCATGCAATATTGCAAGTCATTGCAATACCGAAAGCAATTCCGGGAGCAAGCCAATATGTACTCCAAAGCGCAAAAGTTAAACCAATTGCTCCAACAAATAGGAGTAATGGAATTAGAAGACCGCGTTGCAATCTCTTTTCTAAAGGAACTGCAATCAAGCTTCCTAAGAGCCCGCCTATTCCAATTAGTAAATAATTAAAACCACTTTGTTCCGGCGTAAGTTGCAATGTGGATAGTAAATAATACATGAACACACCTAAAACCGCACTTGCTCCAAAGTTTCCAATCATAGCTTGAAAAGATAAAGCTAAATTTAAACGGTCATTTTTGAGCCATTTACATCCATTAACCAAATCAGCTAGTACATTTTGAAGTGTATTTTTATCTTGGCATTTCTTGTTTACGGTTTTCATAGACGGTAATAATATCACAGCAATTAATGTTGCAATAAATGAAAGAACATTAATCCAAAGCATCTGAAAGCCGCCAATAAAAGAAATGAAAACCCCAGCTATCATTGGACCAAATAAACTAGCCAATTGATTAACCATTTGATAGAAAGAATTGGCCTTCGTTAAGGATGCTCCAGCAATTTGCGGAATGACTGTAACAGTTGTTACATCAAAAAGCATGGACATAACTGCTAACATAAAAGTAATTATGTATAAATGCCAGATTTGTAATAGATGTAATGAATGTAGTATTGGAACAAGACTTACTAAAATAATATTAGTAATATCCGCTACCAAAAGTAACTTTTTTCGATCATAACGATCAATTATTACACCAACTAAAGGGCCAAATAAAACGATTGGCAATACGTTAATAGCAAATAAAGAACTCATAATTACAGCTGAACCGGTTAATTGATAGGCAATCCAAGGTAACGCAAAAGTATATAGTGAATCCCCAATTCGTGAAATGAGTAAACCCAAAATAAAAATCTTGTATTCTTTAGTAAAAGTTGTCTTTACGGTAAGGCTACGTTCTTGCATAAGTTTCACACTGTTTATACCACCTTTATTATAGAGAAATTTGAAAATAATTCGTCCAATACTTGTCATATATAGAATTCTTTAATTTTTTGGTTAATCCTACTTTTTACATGTATTTTAAGGAGGAAATAAAAATGAAGAATGTAAAAGCAGTCTGTACTGTTTTAAATAGTATGTGTGGTTGGGGAGAGATGTAGATTACATACATAAATAAACCATAAAAATGTTATGTAAACTATTTGTGCATATGGAATATATTTTCCTTATAATTTGTATTTTATAATATATAATAGAAAGTAATTAAGGGCGGTTATTTGAAAGGAGTGATGTTTTATGAACAAACAGAAGAAAATCAAGCATGAGGTAAAAATAATTTGAGTATGCGTATCATACCTCTATCAACTACGTTCGCTCAAAGCTAGGAGCAGCACATGATAAATATTAAAATTGGAAAAAATCAATACCCATTAACATTGGCTGAGGAGCATAATTTTGATTGGTTAAAGGATGTAGAAGTGTTTACTGTGTTTGATCAGCAAGATTCAGGAAATATTAGCTTTGGTATTATTGAAAATGGAAAACGTTATTTTTTGAAGTATGCAGGTGCACGCAATTTAGAATACAAAGGCAAGATAGGGGACGCGATCCAACGATTAATGAAGGCAAAAGAAGTGTATGAACAAATTCAATATCCTTTACTAGTTCCATATATTAATCCTATTCAAATGCAAAACGGATTTTGTTTAAGGTTTCATTGGATTGATGGGGAATGCATGCACAATCATTGGGACTTTACACCGTTTGAAAAGCACCATGCACCAAATTCGCCTTTTGTTAAGCTAAGACAATTATCAGTGACGGAGAGACTTAACATATTGACACAAATTTTTGAGTTTGCAGCCTATGTGGAGTCATTAGGATATGTCATGGTTGATTTTTATGACGGTAGTATTTTATATAATTTTGAGCAATCAAAACTTACGATCTGTGATATTGATTTCTTTCAAAAAAACCTGTATTCAATAAAGTTGGGGAGGATTTTTGGGGAGCAGGTCGTTTCAAAGCACCTGAAGAATATGAACTGCATGCACAAATTACAAGCGAAACGAATGTGTATGTGTTAGCCGGAATTGCTTTTGCTTTTATTGGCGAGAAAAATGATAAAAGCTATGAGAAATGGGAGAGCACACTAGAATTATATAATATATGTAAAAAAGCTCTACATAAAGAAAAAAATAAAAGATATCGCACTGTTCAAGCTTTTTATGAAGATTGGCTGGCATATATAGGGGAAATTGGTGGATCTTTTTCACAAAGAATCAATAGCATAAGCGTTAATAGAGGGGAAAATACAAAATGAACGAATTAGAGTACAAAAACTTTTATGATAAAGTAGGAAGAGTAAATGGTTGGGATTTTAGTAAAATAAAATGTGAAACTGTAGGAGATTCATGGGACTTTTACGGGGAAGTGAAAGAAAGATGTAAACTTTCAGACACCCTACTTGATGTTGGTACAGGTGGAGGAGAAAATGTACTTAATATAGCATCTTCAGCTAAACTGTTAATTGGAATTGATAATTCTAACGGCATGATTGAAACGGCACATTCCAATTTAAAAAAATCAGGTGTACAAAATGTTGAGTTTTTTCAAATGAATTCTGAAGCGTTAACGTTTCCGCCTGCCCATTTTGATATCGCTTCTAGTTGTCACGCACCGTTTATAGCATCTGAATTAGCAAAAGTAATGAAACAAGGTGCTTTTTTCTTAACACAACAAGTAAGCGAACATGATAAATTAAATCTGAAAGAAGTATTTGGCAGAGGACAATGCTTTGGTGAAAGAGACGGAACTTTAAAAGAAAAGTATATGAGGGAACTTATTAGTGCGGGATTTGAACTCGTGCAAGTACGTGAATATGATGTGACTGATTATTACAGAACGCCTGAAGATCTTATTTTCTTATTAAAACATACGCCTATTATTCCTAATTTTGGAGAAGAGGCAGAAGATTTTACTATTTTACAAAGTTTCATTGATGTTAATAGTTCTGAAAAAGGGATTCGTACGAATTCAAAAAGATTTATGATTATTGCTGTAAAATCTTAATGTATTTTATTGTAAAAGCAGCTTTTCGTTTAAGGAAAGGCAGCTTTTTTATATAGGAACAATGCAGGGGAAACTTGAAAAAATAAAAATAAGTAAAGTGTTAATCAAAAAAATGAAATATGGAGGATAATGGTGTTGAAATGTTACTGTACTAGCAATGAAAGAAGCTAACATATTCATACTAAAGTTGTAGTTTTTATATGAAAAATCCATCCTTCCGTTTGATTTTATCTATTTATAATTGTAATACAATACGAATAGATAGTATGAAATAGGGGGACGTAAAATGATTACACATATTTCTGATATAAAACTACAAACTGTTTCCATAGAAGGGGTAAAACAAGTTTATAGGGACGTATTATCTTTTCCAATAAAAAAAGAAACAGCATCCTACATTCAATTTGAAGTAACACCATATACAACAATTAGTTTTCAAGAAGTGTATGAGCCAATTGCACCTGCGCACTTCGCCTTTGAAATTTCATATTCAAAATTTCATGAAACAGCAAAATGGCTTGAAAAGTCTGGGTTACTCATTGTGAAATGGAAAGATGGAAATATAATTGGTGAGGAGAATAATCTATTCAATTTATACTTTAAAGACGGAGATGGAAATCTTCTCGAAATTATTGCACATAGTTATGTTAAAGAAGATGTATTAATACCGCATTCACCATTAAACGTTTTATATGTAAGGGAAATCGGTCTTCCCGTTAAAAGTGTACCTGTATTTACGAAATGGTTAAAATCAAATCTAGATATGAAAACGATGGAAGATGGGGATATTTTTAACTTTGTTATAGGTGGCACTGCATACATTGTCGCAACTTGGTGGCAGCGACCATGGATTCCGATTGCGATGAAAGCTTTACCACCGAAAGTACATGTTTCTTTTGGAACACCAGATCAAGCATTTTTACAACGCATACAAAATAACTTGAAGAAAAATAGTGTTCCATATGAATGTAAACATAATGAAGTATCATTTATTCAGCAAGGATATTCATTTACGATCTTGCATACACCAAATCTCCATGCTGATATTCCAAGTAAATTAAACTTACCGCTTTCTATTTAAGGATGGAAAGTGGTAAGTTTTTTTGTATAGTCGTGAAGAAGGTTTTAGCTAGGGTTATAGTGAATGTAAAGAGAAGTATAAGATGTTATTCTAATTTATGTTAAGGGGAGAAATGAAGTGGTTTTAGGTAATCCAATTGCAAAAGGGAATACAGCGGAAATTTATCTATATGATAATAAGATTGTGAAATTATTTAAAGAATATCTTCCAGATACAGAGTCTATGAATGAAGCAAAAAAACAAAAATATGCTTATTCATGCGGGCTGCCAGTTCCAAACGTATTTGAAGTGGCAAAGATACAAAATAGACAAGCAATTATTATGGAATATGTAAAAGGGGAGAACATTGGTGATCTCCTGCTTAATAATTTGAATGAGGCAGAGCGTTATATCGGCCTTTGTGTAAATGAGCAAAAAAAGATCCATGCTATACGTGTGAATACAGATGGAATGGAGTTCATCAGGCAAAGGTTAGAACGTCAAATTAAATCTGGACATAAATTAGATGAAAAGCAAAAGGAAAATATATTGAATATGTTACATTCAATTAAATTTGAACCTAGATTATGTCATGGAGATTTTCATCCATTTAATTTGATTTTGAGTAAGGAAGAGAAAGTGAAAGTTATAGACTGGGTAGATGCTAGTTCTGGTGATATTCGGGCAGATGTATTTCGAACATATTTATTGTATGCTCAGACTTCTTTAGAATTAGCTGAAATGTATTTACACTTATATTGCAAAAATACTAGTTTGTTAAGAGATGAGATTTTTCAATGGGCTCCTATTGTTATTGCAGCTAGATTTTCTGAAAAAGTATCACCGCAAAATGAAGTGTATTTGAAAAGATTATTGAATCAGTATTTATAAGTCATAAAAAAGGTTGTCAGCTAATTAATAAACGCTGTTGTTTAACTAAAGTTTCCTTGTAGTTAAACAACAGCATTTTTAAACATTGATATAGGTATACTTATTTTCAATTTTCATCCTATAAAGGTTCATTATCCGTACTTGTTCCTCAGTTAATTCTTCTTTATCCCAATACATATGCATTAAGCTATATTCAAAAATCTCCTTTAATTTAATAAATAATGGAAACTTGTCTATCATTTCTTTAGGTAGTTCATTTTCTTCTTGGTACCCTTCAAATAGTGCTTTTGTAATGGAATGCTCATACTCAACGATATTTGCATTTCCAGCAAATGAATATTCTAAAGCACTATAAATAGGAACTGCTAAATCGAATATATAAAAATGTTTTTCACAGTCTTGAAAATCAATCATTGTTAAGTTTGAATTATTTTCAACTAAAATATTTTCTAACCATAAATCTCCGTGAATTAAGCCGTAATTTGAAGTGGATTTTTGTAGCTCTTTTATAGAATTTAAAACTTCAGATGCAATTTCCCTAATAGTAGTTTCTTCTTTAGGAATATACTTAAGGAAATTATATTCCTCATTCTCATACCAGTCGTTAATATATTTAACCGGTTTAGCTTTTTCAAAGGTTTTAGATATACGATGCAATTTTCCGATTTGTTGACCAAGCTTTTTAAATATAGTAGAATTCCATTTGCATCTTGGTAAATGTATACCAGGAGCAGCTTTATATAATACTGTAAAAAGCTCCTTGTCTAATGTTAATTTTTCTACAAGATTCCCTTGTAAAGAAGGGAGTATTGGTGGAACATCTAAACCGTTTTCGTATAGAAAATTCGTATATGTAACTTCTTCTAATTGTTCTTCATATGTTTTGTAGTTTGTAATTCTAATGAAGTATGTTCCTTGATCTGTGAGACATTCATACATCTCATTTGTTATTGGTGTAATGTAAATAAAATTCAACGGATATAGTTCATTTATGAATTGAAGTATTTCTTTTTCTAGTTTGTTCATTGTAACGTCCTTTCTAAATTTTTATTTTTTAATTAGAGAATTAAAAGAATCTTATTTTACAAAATTCTAGTTTCATTTTTGAAATCCTTTAAAATGAAATATGATGTAAATTGACCTTTAATAATTATTTAGGTCTTGCAAGCATACGAATTAACATTAAATTGAAAAATGAATAGAAGGTATGTCAAAATAAGATAGGTAAAAAATATAAAACTAATACTCATATATAGATTTTATAGAATGGCTCATGTTTTAAAACACAAGAAATATCAAAAGAATGAAACGCACTTCTCTTATACTTTTATATAAGGAGTGAAGGAAATGAATGAACATATACAGCAGATGATTGATTGGTTTGAGCGCAATTTGAAAAAGGGATTTTCATTAGATGAATTGTCCCGTTATATGGGGTATTCTCCTTATTATTGTTCTTTTAAATTTCACCAAGTAACGGGTTTCAGTATTAGACGCTATATTCTTCTTAGAAGGTTATACTTATCTATAGAAGATTTAAAGAATGGTAGGAAGATAATAGATATCGCATTGGATTATAATTATTCTTCGCAAGAGGCCTATAGTAGAGCTTTCAAGAATGTTTTTGGAATGAATCCAAGAGAATTTCAACTTAACCAATTGCCTATTCAATCATTTGTTAAACTCAATATAAATAAGGAAGGAGAGTTTAATATGAATATTTCTAGAAAAATAGAGGTTGAGCAATTACGAAATGCGAAGAGCGAGCTGTTTGATAAAGATGTATTAAACATATTGAATGGTCAAATGATGTATGAAGAATTTAAAAATGAAAAGCTAATGGGTGATTCTGATTACGCACCATTTAATGAAGCGATGTGTGTAAACCAAGTTACTACACTAGTTTTTGATAAAGAATTTATTAAGACAAGGGCAGCAGGACATAACAGTTCAGTAGAAAGTTACACAAAAAAGGTTATAGATCCATTAAAGAAACTTTTTACGAAAGAGTATAAATGTATTGTTTTATGGTTTGGTGAAGATATGTTTTGTCAAATGAACTTACTTACAATACTTTCATACCTTGAACAGTCTCGTTATGAGGGGAAGGTATACTTAAATAGCTTCAGAGAAGATGAATTTAAAGTAAATCAAATTGAACTTGAATTAGGAAATTATTCTTCGCTATACAATGAAGTATTAGTAAATCATAAAAAGACTTTCTATAAGGTACCACCTGTAATGTATCAGGCTATAGATCTATATTTAAAAATGCTAAAAGAAGATAATGCTGTAATGAAATTTATCTCTAAAAATAAAGATTTATCAACTCAACAATTATTAACAAAGTTGTTTCAACTATTTCCAACAATCGGATATGGTGATTCTCAGTATATAGAGCTGATTAATAAAATAAAGAAGAAAGCTACACCAAAAATATAGGTGCAGCTTTCTTCTTATAATTGCTCAAGTAATTCTAATTCTTTTTCTACAAATGCCATTAGTTCCTTAATTGTTTCGCTAGAAAAATCAAAACGAATTCCAGCTGCTTCATACACTTCTTTTATAGATTGCGAGCTTCCTAGTGATAATGCCTTTTTATAATTTTCTAGTGCTTGCTTGGGATCCTCTTTATATTGTTTATACATTTGTAATGCACCAAGTTGGGCGATCGCATATTCAATATAATAAAATGGTACTTCAAAGATATGGAGTACAGGTAACCAACTCGTTGCTATCCAGTTTTCGTAGCCATCAATATGTATGACGCTAGACTGATAATGTTTTTGAAGTTGTAAGTATTTTTCATTTCTTTCTTCAGAAGTATGACTTGGATTTTCATACAGCCAGTGTTGAAATTGATCGACAATAAGCATAATAGGTAAATATGAAATAACATCTTTAAAGAAGTTAATTTTTGCTTGTTTTAAATCTTTTTTGTCTGTATAGAAGGTATCCCAATAATTAAGCGAGAATAACTCCATTGTCATACTAGCTAGTTCAGCTGTTTCAGCTGGAATTTCTATATACTGTCGTAATTTTAATGGTTTTATAAGTTCGTTATGAATACTATGACCCATTTCATGTATAAAAGTGATAATATCATCTTGTGTATAATTTAAGTTCATAAAAATAAATGATAATTGTGAAGCTGGTAAGTACTCACAAAAGCCTCCAGATGCTTTTCCTTTGCGGCTTGTTAAATCAAGACAATCGTGTTTATACATTCGGTTTAATAGTGTTGAAAATTCAAGATCTAGTTTGTTAAAGATATGAGTGCTCTTTTCAATTAAATCATTTTCATTTGCAATTGGTTTAAGTACTTTTTGATCTGGAGTTACAGCTGATACATCCCACGGGCGAAGCGTATCCACTTGCAGTTTCTCTTTTTTCTCTAGTAATATTTTATCTTTAAGAGGCACAACATACTTACGTATGGATTCAGCTAGTTCATAGCAATCTTTCGCTGAATAATCAAAACGCTCGTATTTTTTGAACATATAATCGCGATAATTCTCTAGTTGAATATTTTTTGCTTTTTGATGGCGAATTTCAATTAATTGATTTAATATGTTTTGGAGTTCTTTTTCAACAGATAAAAATTGTTCAGAAATAATGGTTTTGGCCTTTTTACGGATGTCACGATTCGAATCTTGTAAATAGGATTGTAATTCTGTTATCGTTTTTTCTTCTCCGTCCCAAATTCCAATTAATCCTCCAGTGATTTCAAAGTACTCTGTGACTAATTTGTCTTCCTTTACTTCTAATTCAATATTTTCCTCACAAAATAACTTTTGAGCATTTTTTATTTTTGCATCCAACAAACCATATACGTTAGAATCTAATTCCATTCGAAAAGGTGACTCTAAATATTTATTATCCAATAAATTTTGGTACCGTTTTAAAAGTGGCTTTACAAATTGTTGATCATGTTCAAAAGTATCCTTTATTTTTTCATCATCCGTATTACATTGAAAGGCGATATAATGTGTTCTTAATTGTTCTTCGATTTCCCAAATCACTTTTGACTGCTCTTTTAACCAGTTTTCTAGGTCTAATTTTGAAGAAATCATTTTATTTAATAAAGACGAAAGAGTTTTTTCTAATTGTAGTACATTACTAATATCAATTGTATTTACACGTTGCATTACATATCCCTCACTTTTTATTTATTCATAGAGATATTCTATTTATTAATTGTAATTTCCTTGTTAAGAGGAGGAAATGTGAAATAATGTTAAAATTAAAAATGATAGAAAGGATGTATTTCTTTTTACTTTATAATGACTGTGAGAATGAGGGACCTTTTAAATACTTCTATAAGGGAGTGAAAGAATGTATAAGTATTTACATATTTTAAATGATATAGAAAAAATGATTCAACATGGAGAGATAAAAGAAGGACAGAAATTACCGTCAATACGGTCACTCGTTGCGCAATATGAATGTAATAAGGCAACAGTTATACGTGCGCTTCATGAATTAGAAAAGCGTCACATTATATATTCTGTCCCTCAAAGTGGATACTACGTTGTTAAGAAATCTGGGAGTACTATAGAAAATAAAGAGATAATTGATTTCGCTTCTTCAGCACCAGATCCAGATGTTTTCCCATATTTAGATTTTCAGCATTGCATTAATAAGGCTATTGATACTTATAAAAATGATTTGTTCGTATACGGAACACCGAAAGGCTTACCATCTTTAATTCCAGTCATTCAAAAACAGTTGGCAAATTATCAAGTGTTCACGAAAGAAGACAATATTTTTATAACGTCAGGCGTGCAACAGGCACTTGCAATATTAACTTCTATCTCATTTCCAAATGAAAATGAAACAATATTAGTTGAACAGCCAACGTATCATTTATATATAGAATATCTAGAAATGAATAAAGTTCCAGTAATTGGTATTAAGCGTACGAATGAAGGTATTGACTTAAATGAATTGGAACGTATTTTTCGAACAGGTAAAATAAAATTCTTTTATACAATACCAAGATATCATCATCCGCTTGGAACTTCTTATTCTAAAGACGAGAAAGAAAAGATCGTGTTATTGGCTAAGAAATACAATGTATTTATAGTAGAAGATGATTATTTAGCAGATTTAGAAACAGATTCAAAAGCCGATCCATTATATAGCCTGGATCATGGTAATCATGTCATATATTTAAAGAGTTATTCGAAAATTATTTTTCCAGGTTTACGAGTTGGTGTAGCAGTTATTCCACCGATTATTTCGAGTGCTTTCCATACATATAAAAAGATTTTAGATATCGATAGCCCAATGATATCCCAAGCTGCTTTAGAAATTTATATAAAGAGTGGCATGTTCGAACGCCATAAAAATAAAATTAAATCTTCCTATAATAATAGATCTAAAAAACTAGCAGAAGCATTAGAAAGGATGCATAGTGAAAACCCGCTTCTATTCACATATAAAAAGCAAAATACAATTGGAATCCATACTTGTTTAGAAGTACATAAAACAAGTATTTCGGACATGTTGATACAAAGACTAAGTGAAATGCAAATCAGTATCGATGCGATTGATAAAAATTATGTGAAAAGTTTTTCGAAACAAAGACTATTAAAGTTAAACGTATCGAATGTAAAGGAAGATAGGATTGAGGAAGGAATTCGTAAAGTAGTGGAAGAAATCAAACAAGTGGAACGTCTAAATTTTCAATTTAAAAAAAGAATAAAATGAATAAGGAGGTTTGTTGTGAGGCGTAAAATAATTCTCTTGTTTGTGTGTACCGTTGTAATAATTTAAGCTATAGTTGTGACTAATTATTATAAAAAAGAAATGCATTGTCGTTGGTAAGTATTCAAGAGGTATTATCATAGGTCAAAATAACGAACCTATATTTTAATGTGAAAATTTATGAAGATTCTATTAAAGGTAAGGAACGCAGTATTTCAAATGCAGAAGGTGAATTTGAAATACTAGATGGGGTATGTGGTGAGATTGTTTTACAATTCGTTACTCCAGATGGAGAAATCTATATGAGGAAATATGATAGGAAGCATATACCAAAAGTTATAAAGCTTAATTAGAAACATAAAGGTGAATAAGATGAAACCATTACGGAAAAAGTAGCAGTTGTGGTCGGAGCAACTATATATGTAACTGGATAATTATATATTTTTTAAGAGCACTCTTAGCAAAGGGTGCTCTTTTTCATCATAAATATTTACTTAGCATCTTTTTAAAGTGATTTTTATCATAATTTACATATTGTGTAGCTGTATTTCGTATTGGATCTCCCGCGTAAAATCTTTCGTATAATTCGTGTCTTGATCCTAATGGGCTTCCAATAATATCCCAGGCTAACTTAAATAATTTTGTGCGTTGTTCGGCATCTATATTTGTTCCTTTAAAGTGCTTTTTTAATAAATCAGCTATTGGACTCTGGAAATCAATCGAGCTTGAAGGAAGTTGAATGAAGCCACCTGCTCCAATTAATTGTAAAATTTCTATTGCGCGGGGATAATATTTAGAACCAAGATTCCTTGCAGTTTCGATATATTTAAAGTTTGGTAAATAAGTTTTTGTTTCATTTGTAGTACCTTCAACTTCCGCAGCAATTAAAAGTGCGCGAATTGTTTCGATTTGCATAATTAATTCTCCAAGTTTTTCTTGAACATGCAAATAAGTGTGAGCTCCAATTGCTTCAGCAATTTCAAAAGCAATCGCAGTTATAAATTCTAGCTTTATTAGTAATCGTACTATAGCTTGATGATAAGCTAAACTACTAGAAGCTGTATCTGATTTTATAGCCCAAATTGCTTCTGGATTGTTATAAAGTAAAACACGTTCCCAAGGGACAAATACATTATCGAAGATTAATAGTGCATCCATTTCATCATACTGTGAGCTAATAGGGGAATCAACTGTGCTTGAAGTTGTATTTGCATATGGTTCTCTACAAACCATATGTAATCCTGGAGAATTGGCTGCCACGATAAGAAAGTGAGCTAAATCTTTTTGAGCGTCAGTCAGTTTTGTTAATGGGTAGATTAATAAATCATTTGAATAAGGAGAAGCAGTTCCTATCATTTTCGCACCACTTAAATAAATTCCATCAGAAGTTTCCTTTGTAACTCTTAGCAACCCTAAGTCATTTGCATTTAACATTGATTCTGTTGAGCGATTTATTTGTGGATCACGTTGGACTACACTTAAAAACAAGTGATTATCCCTAGCTTTTTCGTAATAAGATGCGATTTTATCTGGAAACTGTGCATCGAACTTTTTATAAAAATCTCTTGATACGTACCAGCCAGTAAGTCTCGATCTTGCGTAATCAGATAGTCTACTCATTACACCGTCTGTAGCATAACCCCATGTTTCAAATGCAGTTCTTCTCATTAATAATTCATTATAGGAATTCGGAACTAAAAATGATTTATGAACAAAGTCTTTCGTTTTTGGGCTCACATATCCAATAGAATCTCTCTGTTTGGGATCATCAAATAACGAAAATAAATTAGAAATGGTACATAGTGTCCCCGAAAAATTGTTGTCTGTAGTTACATCTACTTTTTTTCCATAGAGCCAAACATTTCGACCATCTTGTAAGCTCTTTATATAGTGATCCTTTAAATTTTGCATATTTCCTCCTTTTAAAGACTACTCATATATTTGTACATCTTTTAATGGTGGTGAATATACATGGAATGTTATTGCTGTTGAATCTGTAGCATTATACATTTTATGCACAGTATCTTTTTTTACGGTGAAAATAGTTCCCTCTGTAAACTCTTCAATCCATTCTCTATTTTTTTCGTACGTAATATTTTGTAGCGTACCATTGACTATTAATATACATCCTATAGATATTCCGTGATCATGAATAAGAGTCTTTGCTTTGCTAGGGAAATTTAATACTAAAATCTCCACAAATTCAGACTTATAGATAACATTTCTTCCGTATTCAAGGTTAAGTGGTGAAGTAATAAAAGGAGATATTTTATGAAGTGTAATATTTAATGATTGAATAGCGGATATTAGATTTGCCGTATCGTAGTCACATAAGTTATGAAACGCTTTTTTTATGTTATGAATCAATTGCATGTAAAACTTCCTCCTAAGCATGTACATTAAAAGAAAAAGTAATCTAATATTATATAGAGCGTAGTGAATTACATAATATTGTATTGAAACATTAAAAAAAAGTGACTTCTTTTACTTAGGAAGATTATTTAATTTGAAAATTAAGGTAATTACTTCCATTAACATGATATGCTTGAACTATATACTTTTTTATTGGAAAGGTGATGAAATAAATGGCAGTTCTTTTAGTGGAAAATCTATTTCAAATGTCTATTGTTTTATTACTTCTATGTTCATTTTGTTTTTATAGATATTTAAAGAAAATCAAAAGGGAAAGAAAGCTTACAGGTTTTGAAATTACGATGTATATCATGACGCAACTTGCGTATTTCATTTGGGCGGCAACAACTTTTCTTAAAATGTTGTCAGAATAGTTAATGTAGGGCTAATTGTTTTATTAAATGCTGGGCAGAAATGTACAATAAATAAAGGCAAAGGACAAGGATAGGCTTATCAATTAGGTAAATAAATATAGCCGTTATCTAAATCGATTACAATATCACTTATAACGTCTTTACAAAAAGAGTGGGGAATACGTTCATAATTATGTCAAACACAAAACAGATCGATAAATGACCAGGTATAACGAGTTGTGTAAACAAAGAAGAGGTTTTGCTTTTCCAATATGTACAAATAGTATATATAGTATATTATCTTTCTTAATGTACATATTAAGTAAAATGTTTCATATCATGTACATAAAAGGCGGGGTAATATGGATGAAAAAAAGAAAAATGAAGAATTAATTAGATTTAAGAAACAATGGTTTAATGAAGATAATCAACCAATAGCTGGAATAGAGTTAGCTTTACCGCCTGATATAGGCAGCATGTTAGACTCCAAATCAGTTGATGATGAAAGTGAAGAAAGTAATAATGAATAAGTTTAATCTATATGCATCCATTCGGGTGCTTTTTATTTTTTTGATAATGGAAGATGGATTATCAAATCTTTATTGAAAAAAGGTTGGTCAAAATAGATTCTTTTTCAGTATATGTAAGTTTGATTTTTACAAAAAAGTTTAATTAAAATACATTTAGAATGCTATATGAAATGGGAATGCTAGTAACATTCACCATTAAAGGATTGGGCTATTATGAATATGATTTTTGAAAGCATTATTTTAATTCTGACTGGGATTATTGCATTAAAAATGACAGGTAGTAAATCTGTTAGCCAAATGACAAGAGCTGAAATTATTATAGTAGTATCAATTGCACGTATTATTGTGGAGCCTGTATTAAGTAGGAAAGTAGGCCCATCTATATTTGCAGCTGTAATATTTGCAGGCGTCCTTCTTATCATTCATTTCTTTGAATTGAAATCAAAGAAGATGGAACAATTCCTAAATGGCAGTAGCATTATAGTAGTAGAAAATGGAGAGATTGTAAAAGAGAATTTGATGAAGGCGAAAATGTCGGAACAACAACTATATATGCAATTAAGAGAAAAAGGGATTCATGATTTAAAGAGTTTACAGCAAGTTACAGCTGAACCGAATGGGCGGATTGGTTACCAATTAATAGAGAAAGCTCAACCGATAACTTTAGAAATGTTAGAAAAAGTAATAGATCAGTACAATATAAAAAGATAATTTATCTTAAGAAAAATCAATACTACAACGGAAGTATTGGTTTTTCTATTTTTTTACACAATAATATAGGGGAAATAATAACCCAATCTTAAAATTAGATATAGGCTTATTATTATGCTATATTCAATGAACCTATAGTGAATGTGGTAAAAAATTAATTTGGCATAGGTAACCGCAGCACTAAAATTTATAAGTTTTTAATGTGATATTAAAAATAGGATTAGAACAAGGAGATAGAATCATAATGGAATTTTGGGAATCAAGTTTTATTGAGAAACAAACGATGTGGGGGTTTGAACCTACAGAATCTGCAATTTTGACAAAAGATTTTTTTGTGGAAAACAATGTTAAAGACATATTAGTTCCGGGTATTGGCTATGGAAGAAACGCAAAGGTATTTATCGAAAATAGTATAAATGTAACAGGTATTGAAATTTCGAAAACAGCGATCGATTTAGCAAGAGAAAACGGACTAGAAGATGTTAGTATCTATCACGGTTCAGTAAACGAAATGCCTTTTGATAATAAACTGTATGATGGTATATTTAGTCATGCACTTCTTCATTTGTTGAATGAACAGGAAAGAGAGAAATTTATTAAAGATTGTTATAATCAGTTAAAACCTGGTGGATATATGGTTTTTACAACTGTTTCTAAAAAGGCTCCAATGTATGGCAAAGGAAAACAGTTGGATAAAGATTATTATGAGATAATGGAAGATGTAAAAATGTTCTTCTATGATTCTGAATCTATAAAACAGGATTTTAAAAAATATGGACTAGTACAAGTTTCGGAAATTGATGAACCAAATAAAAACATGGCAAATAAACCTCCAATCAACTTTTTAACGATAAAATGTAAGAAAGAACTATAACTAAAAGTTATTAAGAATGATTAAATATGTTTATATATTAATTATGCACAAATAAAGAGGACAAGCATATAATAGAAATACCTTTTAACTTTAAGTAACCTTAACTTTCGTTAATAGGGTATCTCAAAATCCCCAAAAGAGCACTTGCGGAAACAAGTGCTCTTTTATTTTTTGTTTCATAAATATTTAAAGTTGCAAATTTCGTGCAATAAAAATAAATCTGAGAGAAATAATCATATCTTTATTATACGATTATTTCTGAACTACAAACGTAATAGCATTTGTTTTTAATTGAATATGCCTTTCATCGCGAACAATATCATAGACTAATTCTTTTATTTCAACTTTAATTTCTTTCCATTCCTTATAAATGCTTTTTAATAGATATATCATATCTTCAGTAGGAAGGTTAATTTCAATTAAAGCATCTAACTCTTCATTTGTATGTAAGTCAATTTCTTGTATGTTCGAATTAATAATTAAACAATTCATACCGCCGCTTTTTGTACCTTCTTTCATAGAATGGAGCACGTTTTTTAAATCTTCTTCTGATTGAACATGCTCTAAACTGGATACTGCAACGATATAATCATAAGTATTAGGTTGAATGTAGTAGTTTTCAATTGCTACTTGTTCTATTTTAATATTATTAATTACACCATATTCTTTACTATAAGTTTGTAATTTTGTTAAAGCAGAATCAAGTAAATCCACACATGTAACAGTACCACTCGCATTTTGAATCTTTTGGGCAATGGGAATACTATTTCTTCCAACGCCAGAGCCGAGATCAAGTACTTGCAAGTTGTTTTTTCCTTCAAAATAATCCATCAAATCCATAACCGTTTTAACCGGTTTGTACAGCCAAGAACCAGTTTCAAATAGTTTGTATTGTTCATAACAAAGGTCGTGATATTTCTTTTCTTCTTGTCTTATAAAATTAATGCGATTCATAGTGTTTCAGCTCCAATATTATTATTGTAAAATGAATGGGTAGGACAACCTTTTACATTTGTTTGAATTCGAAAAATACCACCAGCATGTGGATATTGCTTTAATTCGTCATCCGTCATTCTTGTTCTGGCTGTTGTAACATATAGGTCGGTTAAATTAGGCCCTCCAAATGTACAAGATGTTACATATGGCGCTGGAATCGGGATACTTAATATTTGTTCACCAGTTGAAGGGTTCCATCTAGTAATCTTTGAACCTCCCCAATGAGCAATCCATAAGCAACCTTCCTCGTCAATTGTCATACCATCAGGTAGACCGTCATTTTCGGGGAAAATAATTACATTACTTGGATTACGAATTACTCCAGAGCATATATCATAATGAAAACGAACTACTTTTTTAGTAGGTGTATCGATATAGTAAAGGTATGTATGGTCAGGTGACCAAGCTATGCCATTTGATGTATTTACATGTGAAACTTTTTTCTCTACCTTTAAATTATTATTTAAACAATACAAGGAGCCAGCAGCATTAATACCGTATGTATCTGTAGTACCTGCCCAAAAACGTCCTGCCGGATCGCATTTTCCATCATTAAAACGATTTTTAAATAAATGTGGTTCAGGGTCAAAAATATGTGTCAGTTTTTCTGTTTCTACATTAATAGAATAAAAGCCATTTTCCATAGCTAGGAGTAGTATGTCATCTAAATATGGAACAACACAGCCAATTTGTTGATTGAGAGCAATTACTCGGTTTGTATTAGCGGTAGGACTAAATATGCATAATTGTTTCTCCACAATATCAACCCAGTATAAAAGTTGCTTTTTTTCATTCCAAGATGGTCCTTCAGCTAAACTTGCTTTCGCATCTAAAACTAATTCTATATTACTGTCCAAGATGTTCACCTCGCTTTATAAGATATTTATATAATTCGATAAGAATAGGGACAAACCTTTTAATCAGAAAATATTAAGATTTGTACCATGGAAAAACTGATTTTCTCGAGTGATTAAAACAATGTATAAATATTGAGAGGAAAATGCATATGATGTTTTATGAAATTGTTTGTTTTTCTTGTAAAAATATATTTCGTGTTTATGAAGGCAGTGAAAAATATAAGCGATTTAAAGAGAAACCAAAAGGGGTATATTGTTGTGATGAGTGTAGCCACAAAATTCAATTAGAAGCGATAAAGAATTTTTTTAGATAATTATACTGTTTTATTTCGGAAAAGTTTGACAATGAAACTATTTTAAATTATCATATGAAAAAACTAATATGTAAAATGGCATGGAAGAGAAGAGTAGTTAAGAAAGAATACGTACAGAGAGCTCTGGTAGCTGAGAAAGAGCAGTATACATCTTAATGAAAAAAGACTTGGAGCTGCGCAAGGAACTAATTTATTTAGGGATGGTGCGACGGGATCTCCCGTTATAGAGATAGGGTATAAGCATATTTTGCCGTACCTGAAGAGGTTAATATGGCGACATATTGACAAACTGAGGTGGTACCGCGAAGCTAATAACTCTCGTCCTCAAGATGAATAATCTTGGGGGGGGGAGTTTTTTTATTGTATAAAACTGAAAATCTGAAAACAAAAAACAATTGAGGTGAGTAACATATGCATTGGGCGTATGAAGTAGCACACGAATTAATTAGAAAACATCCAAACAAAGAAACTTTTGTTTGCGCATCTGGAATTAGTCCATCTGGTTCTGTTCATATTGGGAACTTTCGTGAAATCGTAACGACTTATTTTGTTGTAAGGGCGCTTCAAGATTTAGGGAAAAAGACTCGTTTTATATTTTCATGGGATGATTACGACAGATTTAGAAAAGTCCCTAAAAATGTTGATTCATCTTTTGTAAAGTATATCGGAATGCCATACTGTGATATACCAGATCCGTATGGATGTCATAATTCATATGCCGAGCATTTTGAAAAAGAGTTTGAGGAATCGCTTCAAGTATTTGGGATTGAAGTGGAATTCATATATCAACATGCTGAATATAGAAGTGGAAGATATAACAAAAACATATTGGAGGCTTTATATAAAAGAAAAGAAATATATGATATTTTAATGAGTTTTAAAACGGGAGAGTGTAGTGAAGAAGAGCGAGAGGGCTTTTATCCGGTTACATTATATTGTGAGAAATGCGGGAAAGATGCGACAACGATTACACACTTTGATGAAGTATTAAAAACAGTTCGGTATGAATGTGAATGCGGAAATCAAACTGAATTATCGGTATTAAATACAAATGAAATGAAACTGAATTGGAAAATCGATTGGCCGATGAGATGGATGATAGAGGATATTGTTTTTGAGCCGGGCGGAAGAGATCATTCATCAGAAACGGGTAGTTATAATGTATCAAAAGAAATTGCGAGAAAAATATTCAATCGTGAAGCGCCTCATTACATTGCTTACGATTTTATTGGAATTAAAGGGCATCATGAAAAAATGTCTAGTTCCTCAGGGAATAGTATTACACCTAGCGAGTTGTTAAAAGTGTATTTACCAGAAGTGATTCTATTTATGTTTGTAAAATATAGACCAAGCGCATCTTTTCATATCGGTCTTGATGAAGATGTGATTCGCAATTATACAGAGTATGAACGATTAAAAGATAGTTATAAAAATAAAACGCTCAAAAATGAAGATTTATTTGATGCAATTAAACTTTCTAGAGTTGATAGCGGATTTAAAGAATATCCGAAATTTAATCAAGTAGCAGGAACGTTGCCGTTATTAAATTTTGACTCATTTATTTTACAGGAGATATTAGAGAAAATAGATAGGAGCTATGCGTTAGATGAAATGAGAGCGATAAGTAATCGTGCAGAGCATTGGATAAGAAACTTTCAATCCGAAAAATTAATGGCGGTAAATCAGGAGAAAAATACAGAGTTTTATAACACATTAGAGGGAAAGCAGAAAAAATGGTTAGTAGAAGTTTGTAAAATATTGCGTTCAAATAAAAATTATTCAAACATAATGGAGCAATTTTATTCGATTTGTCATCATGAAAATAAAAAAATAATGAAAGAAAATCAAAAACAATTATTTATTATAATTTATAGGCTTATTATGAATCAGTCCAGTGGCCCTCGTATATCGTTATTAATACATGTTGTAGGTATCGAAAAATTTATCGAATTATTAGATTTCTAAAAAAAGCAACGCAAGTACTCAGCTAAGTACTTGCGTTCCAAATTTTACTACCGTGAATACAATTTCGGACATTCATCACCACTAGGTTCATAAAAACAATGACTTTTAAACTGTCCTACAAATGGCTGATTATACCATTCGGGCGGACAAGCTCCAACTGGACGGAAATACCAAAGAGCCCATCGTGCAGGCCAGCGCCACTCACCTTGTAAAACTTTTCGTGCGATTTCTTTTTCTGATTCACGAGCGCGTTGATAAAAATATCCGTATTGCACTGCTTCGAATCCACCAAGGCTTTGATATACAGCATCACGTACGGTACGGAGTTGTTTAAAATCTAAGCAATCACAAAATACACGATTTACTACTACGCAGCCAACAAGTTGTTCACCTTGTCGACCTTCGCCTTCAGCTTCAGCACGCATTAAACGAGCTAGTAAATCAACATCGCTTTCGTTATATGGAATAAGGGGCATAGTGATACCACCTTTCTTTACCTGTTATAGTAAAGAGTGTATGTATGAAAATAAGCTAAGTGCTTTTCTATATGTAAATTTATTAATTATTAAAAGGAGCTTTTATGAAAAAAGCTAATTAGTAATTGTAGACAAATATAAAGAGGAGAGATAATATGTATCGAATTCAGAAAGAACATATCATTTACGCAATGTCACCAGAAAATAAACCATGTATGGAAGTGGAAATTGGGAGTCGCCTTATATTCGAAACATATGATTGCTTTGAAAATCAAATTGATTCTGAAGATGTTGTGTTTCAAGAGTTAGATTGGAACCGGATTAATCCAGCGACTGGTCCGGTATATATTAATGGTGCAGAACCTGGTGATATATTAGTTGTTACCATTGAAAAGATAAAAATTGCAGAGAAAGGCGTTTTAACTACAGGTGCAAATCTTGGTGTAATGGGTGAAGAGCTACATGAAAATACAGTGAAAATTGTCTCAGTACATAATGAACATGTTTTGTTTTCAAATGAACTACAAATCCCGATTAATCCAATGATCGGTGTAATTGGAACAGCGCCGAAAGAAGCGAGCATTTCATGTGGCACACCACATGATCACGGCGGGAATATGGACTGTAAAGAGATAAAAGAAGGGACAACATTATTATTACCTGTAAATGTTCCTGGTGCTCTATTAGCATTAGGTGATTTACACGCAGCGATGGGCGATGGTGAAATTGGGGTTAGTGGAGTAGAGGTTGCTGGTGAGGTGACGGTAACAGTTCAGATTATAAAAGGAAAGAAATGGCCATTGCCAATGGCTATTCAAAAAGAAAAAGTAATGACGATAGCTTCAGAAAAATTGCTAGATGATGCAGCGAATCGAGCTGTACGTAATATGGTGACATTTTTACATGAAGAATTAGAAATGTCTAAAGCTGATGCCACGCTTTTATTATCAGCAGCCGGCGATTTAAAAGTTTGTCAAGTTGTGGACCCGCTGAAGACTGCTCGAATGGAATTAGGGATGAATTATGTGGAGAAATTGGGGTTTACTATGAGTGAATTCCATATTAAATAAGAAATGATAGAAGAAGGATGATTTTGTATAAAAGTATCTTTTTTGATTTACGGATTATATAAAAAAAGGTAGTATTTATTTTATATAATTGAATATAAGATTGTGGATCGAAAAAGGAGTAAACACATGGTTAAAATTATGATTGTAGAAGACGATATGAAAATTGCAGAACTATTATCAACACATGTTGCGAAATATGGGTATGAAGGGATTATTGTATCGGATTTTCATAATGTATTAAATATTTTTTTAGAAGAACAACCAGAGTTAGTTTTATTAGATATTAATTTACCGAGTTTTGATGGTTACTATTGGTGTCGTCAAATTCGCGGAGTTTCTACATGTCCGATATTATTTATTTCAGCTCGTGAAGGTACGATGGATCAAGTTATGGCGCTAGAAAACGGTGGCGATGATTTCATTTCAAAGCCATTCCATTACGAAGTTGTAATGGCTAAAATTCGAAGTCATTTAAGGCGTGCTTACGGAGATTATGCACCGAAAATAGAAGAACGGATGGTTGAACAACATGGTCTTTGTTTATATCCTGAAAGGCTTGTATTGAAGCTTAAGAATCAAGAAATTGATGTAACGAGAAATGAAGCTATTTTATTAGAAATGTTAATGAAAAATTATCCGCGTGTTGTGAGTAGAGAAGTGCTATTAAATAAATTATGGGATAGCGAATCCTATGTTGATGATAATACATTAAGTGTAAATACAACACGTGTGAGAAAAAAGTTAAAAACGTTACAGATTGAGGGTGCGATTGAAACGATTCGTAGTGTTGGATATAGATTGCATATTACTTGGGATACTGGTATGGAAAAATGATAAGATTGTTTATTCGTGATCATATACCTCTTATTTGTTTTACAGTCATCCAACTATTATCCATATTTCTCGTATATTGGTTTGATGGGCATAAGCATATCGCGACGGCATTGTATGCAATGTTTTTAGGTGCCTTTTTTATGGTAGGCTATTTAGTATTTCGTTACTTTACTCATCGTACTTTCTATGAACGATTAGCAAACCCGATGCAATCTTTAGATGAATCGGTTCAAAAATCTGATTTTGCAGCTATATCTGCTGCGCTTCAAGACTTACTTGAGGTACAATATCGCCATTATCAAAATCAGCTCCACATACAAGAAAGAAAAAATAATGATCATTTAACTTTTATGAATCAGTGGATTCATCAAATGAAAACACCTTTATCTGTAATAGAATTAATTACACAGGATGAAGTCGATTCGCGTTTTGAAAGTATAAATGAGGAAACAGATAGGCTGAAAAAGGGGTTAGAGATGGCACTGTATGTCGCACGTTTAGAAGCATTTACACAAGATTTTTATGTGGAAAGAGTACAATTACATAAAATAGTGAATGATTCTGTGCATGAACATAAACGCTTCTTTATCCGGAATTTTGTATATCCAGAGCTTAAAATTGATAAGGACATTACAGTAGAAAGTGATGCGAAATGGTTACAGTTTTTAATTGGACAAATACTATCAAATGCGATTAAATATTCATCTGGTAGTCGAGAGAAGATTAAAGTGAAAGCTTGTAAGGAAGGTAATAATGTTATACTTGAAATTGCTGATAACGGTGTAGGCATACCGAAGCAAGATTTGCCAAGAGTGTTTAAACCTTTCTTTACAGGAGAAAATGGTAGAGATTTTAAAGAATCAACTGGAATGGGGCTATATCTCGTATATGAAATTACGAAGCAATTAGGACATAGTGTAGAAATCCATTCAGAAGTTGGTAAAGGTACGGTTGTACGAATTAAATTTTATAATGTATAAATAAGTGATCTAGGCTAAAGAGCTTTGGAAATAAGTTTTTTAGCCTTTTTTTTATAGCGGTTATATGAAATGGTAAAACGTTATATTAGTATGTATAATGACACACTAATAAATACGATTGTTAAATTTGAAGGATTTAATAAAAAGCTGATAAATATTTTTGTAAGAAAAAAGCCACCCCCTTTGAAAGAGATAGCTTCATGGATCTATCCTATGTATAAGTGTAATGTTCGAATACGTGATATGTTTTGTGGACTATAATACAATTAGTCTTTTGTTTTTTCATGATACAGTATTGTAATTAAGCAAACAAACTTAATAATTTATACCCAATTAATCCTAAAATAGTGATAGGAATCATCATTAAGAAAGAAGACACACGATAAGCATTAGAGCGTTCTAATACAAGAATCAAGATAATTCCGACTATCACTTCCGTATATCCAACAGGTAACATGTGACTGTAATCTTCAAAGTTTAATAGAATGTGAAGTCCGTCCGTTACAAAAACTCCACTTAAAAGTGCGCTTCCGAATTTATGAAGTGGAGTTGTAGTATCTTTCCATAGAAAACCTGCAATTCCAAAGATCGTTCCTCCTATACATGCACATACAATCCATACAGATATAAAATAAATAGAGTGAGCTACATTTTTAATAACTATTGCATAACCATAATAGCCTAATACCATACCGAGTAGTGCAAGGATACCAGAAAGCATAGCTGTACGCTTAGAATAACTAAAGCTAGCCACGAAAAAGGATGGAACTAACCAAACGCTTCCTAAGTTAGCTAATGAATGCCAATTTCCTGGAAGTATACCTTGCCCCAATTTCGTTAGTATACCAACAAGTATCCCTACTATAATCGGGAGGATAAAAATCCTTACAAACATATTTAACTTTGTGATTTCTAATGTCCTGTCCATAAATTCAATCCTTACATTAATATTTTCTGTAAAGATATAATAGCTTATTACAAGAGAATAATCAATAAAAATTTATCGAAAAACAATAAGTGGTTATTGGATAACGAATAAGATTTTGTTTTTATATAAAATTTATTACTGTGGAAACCTAAAGGACGTATTACAATCAATGTAATTTGTGCTTATTCAACATGAAGTTAAGGAATGATAAATAAATCTAAAAGAAAGCAATCTTTTTAACAGCACATATAATTACATTTACTCATACAGTACTAGTATGGTACAATATGGTTACTAATGACGGAAAGGAATGATGGGTGGACGATGATTAACTAATCTTATTTTTAAATGTTGAAATGAAATAAATTTCAATTTATAAAAAATAGGATTAGTCTGCCCAATTCCAAACAACGGTTTTGCTATTTGATTTGCGTAATAGCTTATTTGGGTATAAATATTTTAACGACTAATCCTGCCAAATTTATTTGGGAGGATTTTTTTATTCTCCCTTAATGAAAGGGATCGGTATTATGAAAGAACTATTAAAATTAAATGATGTTTATGTTGAAATAAAGGAAAATATGTTGTTAGAGAAAATGAATGTGACAGTAAAACAAGGGGATGTTATCGGATTAATTGGTAAAAATGGTGCCGGTAAATCAACGTTACTTCAATTAATAAATGGGAAGATTGAACCTTCAAAAGGTACTGTTGAATGGCTGCAAATGAACATGACAACAGCATATGTTGAACAAGAAAAAGAATCTTTTGTTAGTAAGGATATAATTGCAAAAGAAGCAGAACTGCTTGCGAAATGGGGCGTGCCAACGAACGACTTTCATACTTTAAGTGGTGGTGAAAAGCTGAAAGTACGATTAGCAAAAGGATTTGCTGAAAATCCTAATGTCTTAATATTAGACGAACCGACAAATCATTTAGATGAGATGAGTACAGAATTTCTCATTAAGCAAATTAAACATATGAAAGGTACAGTTATCGTCGTATCACATGATCGATATTTTTTAGATGTTGTCGCGACTAGAATATGGTCAATTGAGGATAAGAAATTAATTGACCATAGCGGTAATTATACAAGTTATATGAAAGCACGTGAGCATAAAAGAATGACGCAGCAACGTGAATATGAAAAACAACAAAAAAAGATAGAACAAGTAGAAACTCATATAAAAGAACTAAGTTCATGGTCACAAAAGGCACATGCGCAGTCTACAAAACAAGAAGGAGTTAAAGAATTTTATCGTGTAAAAGCGAAGCGCATGGATGCACAAGTGAAGTCGAAACGAAAACGTCTCGAAAAAGAGCTAGAGAAAACGAAGGTAGAACGTGTGAAAGAGGAGTATTCAGTTGAATTCTCTATTCAAGCGAGTAAAAAAGTAGGGAAACGTTTCTTAGAAGTAAAACAATTGCGGAAAGAATTTAATAATCGGACATTATTTGAAAACGTTAATTTTACCATTCAGCACGGTGAGAAGGTTGCGATTATTGGGCCTAATGGTAGCGGGAAAACAACTTTATTGAAGATGATCATGGGAAACGAAACTGCTGAAGGAGAAGTATGGATTTCACCATCAGCAAACATCGGTTATTTAACACAAGAAGTATTTGATTTACCACTTAATAAAACACCAGAAGATTTATTTTATAAAGAGACATTTGAAGAAAGAGGAAAAGTCCAAAATTTAATGAAACATTTAGGGTTTGAATCTTCCCAATGGAAAGAGCCGATTCGATATATGAGTATGGGTGAACGAGTAAAATGTAAGCTAATGGCTTATATTTTAGATGAAAAAGATGTACTTATTTTAGATGAACCTACGAATCACCTTGATCTTCCTTCACGTGAACAGCTTGAAAATACATTAGCTGAGTATAACGGAACGCTCGTTATCGTTTCTCACGATCGATATTTTCTGGAGAAAACAACTAATACAAAGCTTGTGTTTGTAAACAATACAATACAAAAGCAGCTCGAAGAACCTACGAAAACAAGAGACGAAATCGAAGAGCTACGTTTAACATTAGAAACAGAAAGACAAGAAGTATTAGGTAAATTAAGCTTTTTAACTTCTAAAGATAAAGAATATAAAGCTCTGGATGAACGATTTATGGAACTTACGAAGCAGATTAAGGAGCTTTAATATAAGTAAGGGGGATTAACATGGAAGAAGATAGATTCACTAAGTTATTTAAAATAGATTGTGGAGATCTATACCTACAAGAGTTTACGATCAGTGATGCAGAGAGTATTTATCAAATACATTTCAATTAAAGGCGTAAGTTAAAAATATAACTTCGGGAAGGAAAAGACCATTATCGGTCTTTTCTTTTTCGTATAATAAAGATAGGAGATTGTATTTCCTACCACTATACAATTATTATAAGATAGTTATGCGTTAATTTTAATTTGTAAATAATGTTATTATCAGTTTTTTTAGAAATCTTACAAGCGTGTAAGATAAATGAAAGAAGAATCAATATGAACTGTAAGACAATTCATTTACACTCTGTTATGAGACGTGCAAATGAAGGGAGAATAGAAATGGGAATTTTACATGCGAAAAATATTAGTAAAGTATATAAAGGGAAAATACCTTTTAAAGCATTAGTAGATATTGATTTATCAATTCAAGAAGGTGAATTTATAGGGATCATGGGGCCATCTGGTAGCGGGAAAACAACGTTATTAAATATGGTATCTACTATTGACTCTCCAACATCGGGAGAAATAGTAATAAATGGTACGAATCCTTTCCAGTTATCATCTGAAGATTTGGCTTTATTCCGTAGAAAACAATTAGGATTTGTATTCCAATCATTTAATTTACTTAGTACGCTTACAGTGAAGGAAAATATCGTATTGCCGATGACATTAGATGGTGTTTCTGTGCAAGAAATGAACAAACGAGTAGAAGAAATTGCAGAGAAATTAAATATTACAGATATCTTGAATAAAAGAACGTTTGAAATTTCAGGGGGACAAGCTCAAAGAACAGCAATTGCTCGTGCAATTGTTCATAAGCCGCAATTATTACTTGCTGATGAACCGACCGGGAATTTAGATTCTAAATCTTCAAATGATGTAATGGAGATGCTGGATACGCTTAATAAGGAAGAAAAGGCAACGATGATGTTAGTTACACATGATCCGTATGCAGCTAGTTTTTGCAGCCGAGTAATCTTCATAAAAGATGGTCAACTGTATAACGAAATTTATCGTGGTGAAAGTCGGCAAACTTTTTATCAAAAGATTATGGATGTCCTTTCTTTGTTAGGAGGGAAAAGGCATGACTTTTCGTCAGTTCGCATTTAATAATATTTTTCGGAATAAGCGTACATATGCTGCTCATTTTTTAAGTAGTGCATTTTCTATTATGATTTTCTTTACATATGCCCTTTTATTATTTCATCCTGATTTACAAGGGGAATTAAAATCAACAAGTGCAACAATAAGTGCATATGGTACGATGGGATTTACAATTTCGCAAGGTTTGATTTTTGTATTTTCATTTTTCTTTATCCTATATTCAGTTAGTTCATTTTTAAAAACTCGTAAGAAAGAATTTGGCATATTAATGATGCAAGGTATGTCAATGAGACAATTTAAGAAATTATTATTAATTGAAAATATGTTGATTGGATTTGGTTCAATTTGTATAGGGATTTTCATTGGACTCATATTTTCTAAACTAGTCTTATTGATAAGCGCAAGTGTATTAATGATTAATAATGGTTTGCCTTTTTATACACCAGTGAAGGCTGTATTATTAACGATTATCACTTTTCTTTTCTTATTTTTCATTGTTTCACTATTTACATTTAAAATGGTAAAAATAACGGAACTTGTGGAACTTATTCGAGCAGAGGAAAAACCAAAACCTGAACCGAAATCTTCAATTTTATTATCACTACTTTCTTTAATTAGTATAGGATATGGATATTTCTTAGTATTTCGTTTCATTTCAAGTTCCAGTTTTACTACGCTCGGAATGGGTGTCCTACTAGTAATTATAGGAACGTACTTTTTATATACACAGTGTAGCGTGTATATATTACATCTTGCTAAAAGGAGAGAATCTTTCTTTTTAAAGAGAACAAATATATTAACGATTTCTGAATTAATTTACCGTATGAAAGATAATGCAACAATGTTTTTTATAGTTTCTATTGTTTCAGCAGTTGCATTTACAGCGATTGGTACAACAGCTGCAATTGGAAGTAAAGATTTAGTAAGGATGACAAATCCGTATACATTTTTATATGAGGATTTTGAAAACAATAAAGCATTAAATAAAAATCTTTCTATTATAAAAAAACATCTTGCTGATGCTAATATTCCATATCGAATGGCTTCAGCTTCATATATATACACAGAAAGTAATGTAATTGTAATGAAGTTAAGCGAATATAACGATCTTGCTAAAGCACTTGGATATCAACAAGAAACAATTGAAAATGAAGGTGAAACTTTATTAATTCCTGGAGTCGTATCACAAAAACACGAATTTAAAAATGGCGACTATAAAAAAGTATAGAAGTCATTCAAGGTGAATGGACAAAGACATTTCAAGTGGAAAAAGCTGTAGAAAATTTAGTTTTACCACATGATACTAGAAAAATATATATCGCTGTTCAGGATCAAGTATATGATGAAATACCTATTACTAGTGATCCAAATAATATTCATATTCCATATCGTACTTACGGATTTGTTGTAGACGATTGGATAAAAACGAAGAGAATTTCAAACGAATTAATTAGTACATTCGCGAAAGAAGAAGGTAGTTTTCAATTTCGAGCTTTAACTCTAGATTTGTTAAGTGCGAAGCAAACGAATGGACTATTACTTATGGCAAGTGTTTTAGTCGGAATCGTCTTCTTTACATTCGCTGCTAGTTTTATCTATTTCCGATTATATACGGATTTGGATCGTGATCAACAGCAATATAAAATGATTTCGAAAATGGGATTAGGTAAACGCGAGCTAAAGAAAGTTGTAACGAGACAGTTATTATTAATGTTCTTCTTACCGATTATCATTGCAGTGATACATACCGTAGTCGCTTATATGGCATTACAACAATTACTCGATTTTTCTATTATGAATAGTTCTATCGTAATTTTAATTTCATTTATTTGTATACAAGTTTTATATTTCTTTATAACCCGTTGGCGTTACCTGCAAAAGCTTTATAAGGTTATGGAACAATAGAGTTTATTAGCTTGTAAGACTATATGAAAGTATGTGAAAAATCAACTGTATGATGAAAGGAAACGCGATGAAAAGAACTCTAACTATTTTTATGTTAACGATACTACTATTAATAAGTTTTAGTGCATGTTCTAAAAAGGAGAATCTATTTCCTGCAAACGGTATATTAATCATTGGAGATGAAAATAAAATTTCACCAATTATTAATCGTTATCAGGAAATTACGAAAGAAAATGAAGTGTTTTCTGTAAAAAAAGGTAAAGTTGGAAACGGACAGGTATTAATTTTAAATGAGTCTACAGCACAAGCATTGATTAAAGCTAAAGTTTTTCGTGAACGAGACAATGGCTCTAATTATATACCTGTAAATACGTTACCGAAATTCCCAAAAGAGGGTTCGCTACTGTTTGCGCAAGACGACGAAAAGACTTTGAAAAGTATTAAACTAGAAGGGAAAGAGATTCCTGTCATATACAATAGTGACGCTTGGATAGGTAACAAGCGTATTTATCCAACACAATGGTATGTGATTGTAGCAAAAAATAGCGTATATAAGGAAATAAAAGCAAATGAAACAAAAATGCATCTTCTTCAATTTAAAAAATCTATAGGTGACGAAAAACCTAAAATGTCGACAGATAATACAATGATTAATGAAAATGTCAAAGTAAAAAAGCTAATTAAAGGTTTGGAAGGAGAAGTATCTTTTCAGTTTGTAACGATTGGAGAAAAATCTTAAAAAAGAGTTCGAGCTTGATAGAAACTTTATCAAGCTTGAACTCTTTTTAGTTTATAGACTATTTATATAAAAAAGATTACATTACTTCATTTAATCGAGTCTCGTTTGTTTCCTCAATCGCATTAGTATTTTGAGTCGAATTATTTTGAGCTTCTTTTTCTTTACGAACTTTTTGTAGCATTTCAAGGATGATCCATAAAGGAACACCTTTATCTTTTAGCATCTTCCATAAATCTAATTCATTAAATTTATGCTCTGGCTGTTTCATTTCTTTTTCGGATGAACGAATATTGAACTTGATGGGATCATTTACTTTCTTACTTTCAAGTTTAGTAGAAGAGATAGTATTATGCTCAAGATTAGATGGAGTTATTTTAGTAGGTTGAGACAATGTATGAATATTTGATCCGATTTGCATGATTTTTCCTCCTTTTGAAGCAATGAGATTAGTTTTCTTATGGTTTTTAAATCTTTTTAACATGAGGAAACTATATCTAATTATAAATTCAAATAAACAGATTTACAAGATGTATTGTAAAAAGTAAATATTTATCAACATTTGTATATGTTTTCTATATATACAACGTATATAAAATACTTTACATTATGTTTAAGTTATTAAAGCATGCTGTAAATTTAAAAATGTAAACGTTTTATTAGGGGGAGGAAGTATGGGGAAGTTATTTTTAAAAATATGTTTTTTTGCATTGATGACTGTATGTTCATTCGCCACGAAAGTAATATACGCTGAAGAGAGTCAACAAAATAATTATCCGATCATTTTAGTAAACGGGTTTGCCGGATGGGGTAGAGAGGAAATGCTAGGGGTTAAATATTGGGGTGGTGTTCATGATATACAGGAAGATTTGAAACGCAATGGTTATACAGTTCATACTGCAGCCGTTGGGCCAGTTTCTAGTAATTGGGATCGTGCATGTGAATTATATGCCCAAATTAACGGTGGAACAGTAGACTACGGTGCCGCACATGCTGAGAAACATGGACATAATCGTTTTGGAAGAACTTATAGTGGTTTCACGCAGAGTTGGAGTGAAACAAATAAAGTACATTTAGTTGGACATAGCATGGGTGGACAAACAATTAGAACATTGGTACAGATATTAAAAGAAGGCAGTTATGAAGAAAAAAATTATGTGAAAAATCACCCAAACACCAAAATATCACCACTATTTGAGGGCGAGAAATCATATGTTCATAGTGTTACAACATTAGCAACTCCTCACAACGGTACAACACTTGCGGATGGTAGTCTTCTACTACCGTTCGTTAAAGATTTACTCATTACAGCTGCAAGTTTTGGAGGAAACGATAATTTATCACTATATGATTTTAAATTGGATCAATGGGGGTTGAAGAAGAATGCTGGAGAGTCCTCTTTACAATATACTGATCGTATTCTAAATAGTTCAATTTGGAAAAATACAAAAGATATAAGTCAATGGGATTTAAGTACAGATGGTGCAAAGGAGTTAAATAATTGGGTAAAGACGCAACCAAATGTGTATTACTTATCCTATAGTGGACATGCATCACAAGCAGCACCTATAACAGGTTTACATTTGCCTCATATAACAATGAATAAGGTGTTAATGGGGAATGCATTTTTCTTAGGTTCCTATGCAAGGTATGAAGAAAATCGTCCATTAATTGATACTACTTGGTGGCAAAATGATGGTGTAGTAAATACAAATTCTATGATTGCACCATCATCTCATGCTACTGTAAATAATAGCGAGTCATTACAGATTGGGAAATGGAATCATATCGAAACGAAAGCAAATTGGGACCATTTCGACATGGTAGGATTAAGTGTTTCGGACACGTTAGGTTTTTCTAGCATTCAAGAGTTTTATAGAGCAATTGCTGAAAAGTTATCACGTTTACCGAAATAGATAGTAATAAAGCGCTCTCGATGGAATTCGAGGGCGCTTTATATTATATTGAAAGAGGGCTTTGGTAGAAAAATATGGGGGGATATTATGAAAATTAAAGTTGTATTATCAGGATATGGAACAGTAGGAAGAGAGTTTATAAAATTACTACATGAAAAATGTTCATATATATATGAAACATATGGTATAGAGTTAGTTGTAAGTGGCTTATTAGGTAGAAATGTTGCAATACATAATGAGGATGGGTTATCTATTCAGGACTTATTAACGTATGGTAGCAGTAGCGCAGCAATTGAGAAGTATATAGAATATCATCCGGAGGAACGTGCAACAGATAACATAAGTGGTACAGTGCTGGTAGAATCAACAGTTACAAACCTTAAAGATGGAAATCCAGGAAAACAATATATAAAACAAGCGATTGAAAAACAAATGGACATAGTAGCAATTTCAAAAGGTGCGCTTGTTACAAACTGGAGAGAAATAAATGAAGCAGCAAAAATTGCGAATGTACGAATTCGATATAGTGGTGCAACTGCGGCCGCATTACCTACACTTGATATTGGTCAATTTAGTTTAGCTGGTTGCCATATTGAAAAAATAGAAGGAATATTAAACGGGACAACAAATTATATTCTGACGAAAATGAATGAGGAAAATATTACGTTTGAAGAAGCACTGAAAGAAGCGCAACGTAAAGGAATTGCTGAAACGAACCCAATATTAGATGTAAGTGGTTCTGATAGTGCGTGTAAATTGTTACTTTTAACAAACAGTTTAATGGGAACAGAGAATAAGCTTACAGATATACATATTAAAGGAATCGAACATGTTACAAAACAACAAATTCGAAATGCGAAGGAACAAAATAAAATTATTAAATTGATAGCATCAGCCTATAAAGATAATGAAGGTAATGTGAATCTAAATGTTGAACCGTACAAATTACATAAAAATCATCCGCTAGCAAATGTAAATGGAACAGAAAAAGGGATTACGTTCTTTACAGATACGATGGGCCAAGTTACTACAATTGGTGGTGCATCAAATCCACGCGGAGCCGCAGCAGCAGCTTTAAAAGATATAATTAATTTATATCGTAAAGATTTGTCACGTATTAACGGGGAGTAAAGTTACTAATTGATTAAAGTTTCACTTTATAAAAAATACATATGTAGTGGACCTTTTAAGAATGAAATAATTATGCAAAAATGATTGCAGGGGGTAAGGAATTGTTTAAAGATTTTAAAGTTGTGAAAGATCGTCCCGTTTATATTCAATTAAAAGATTATTTAAAGAAGATGATTATGAAAGGGCATTTGCTCGGGGATCAAAAAATTCCTTCAACAAGGGAACTAAGTGAATTACTTAGTGTAAGCAGAAACACTGTACTCGCTGCTTATGCAGATTTAGAGCAAGAAGGGCTCATTTATGCAGTTAAAGGAAAAGGGAATTTTGTTGCGAAGGTTGATATATCAAACACTTCGTCTGTTGAAATAGATTGGAAAAATAAACTTAATACAGTTACTTTATTAGCGGATGAATTAGATTTAATGAAACATGGTGTTCGTTGGGAAAAAGGAATGATTGTTTTTAACAGTATTGCTCCGGACGAAAAGCTATTTGATGTGGAAAATTTCAAAAGAGCTTTTCTTACTCGTATGTCCATTGAAGGTGATGTCGTATTAAATTACGGATACGCAAAAGGCTATAGACCGTTAATGAAATATCTACTTCATTATATGGAAATGAAAGGTGTAGATATTTCGAACAAAGATATTTTAATTACAAATGGATTTACTGAAGGGTTAGATATTGTTCTATCCTCGTTATCAAAGAAATCAGGTCGAGTTATTTGTGAGAATCCAACTCACCATGCTGCGCTGAAGCTATTCCGCTTACATGGCCTTGAAGTTCATGGTATTGATATGAATGAAGATGGTATTGATACGAATCAAGTTGAAAAAAGCTTGCGTGAAAAAGAGTTTGATTTTGCGTATTTAATTCCTTCCTATCATAATCCAACCGGCATTGTGACGAGTTCAGAGAAAAGAACGGAACTGATGAGATTATTTTCAAAATATAAGATTCCTATTATAGAAGATGGATTTAATGAAGAGTTACGTTATTCAGGTTCACATTTAGCACCATTATTAACTTTTGCTGGTGCTGGTAATAATGTGATTTATATTAGTAGCTTTTCAAAGGTACTTTTCCCTGGCTTACGTGTAGGCTGGATCATTGCAGATAAAGAACTAATTCATTATTTAGAAAGTGTGAAAAGAGCAAGAACGATTCACACATCTACTTTAGATCAAGCTGTTCTTTTTCAATATTTACATGAAGGATATTTTGAAAAATATTTAAAAAAGGCAAGATCTGTTTATAAGAAAAAATATGAGTTAGCTGTTGGGGCGTGTAACGAGTACATTCCGTTTCAAAGAATGACCGGTGATGGTGGACTTCATTTATTTATAGAGTTAGAAGAAAAAATTCATGCCCGCACACTTTTGCAAAAGTGTTATGAGCAAGGGGTTACTTTTTCTCCTGGAGATGTGTTTTATTCTGATGGAGGAGGAGCGAACACGTTTCGATTAGGATTTTCACGTTTGAAAGAAGAAGAAATAGTTCGGGGAATTAAAATAATTGGTGATACAATAAAAAATGAAATTTGGAGTTGAGGAAATGAGAGTTGGCGTTATTATGGGAGGAGTATCCTCTGAAAAACAAGTATCAATTATGACTGGAAATGAAATGATTGCACATTTAGATAAAAATAAATATGAAATAGTACCAATTACGTTAAATGAAAAAATGGATTTAATCGAAAAAGCGAAAGACATTGATTTTGCGCTGCTCGCATTACACGGGAAATATGGAGAAGATGGGACAGTTCAAGGAACGCTTGAAAGTTTAGGTATTCCTTATAGCGGGAGCAATATGTTATCTAGCGGTATATGTATGGACAAAAATGTTTCGAAAAAGATTCTACGTTATGAAGGAATAGAAACACCTGATTGGATTGAACTTACAAAAATGGAGGATCTAAATGTTGATGAATTAGATAAGTTAGGATTTCCATTAGTGGTAAAACCAAACTCTGGTGGTTCGAGTGTGGGGGTAAAGATTGTCTATGATAAAGACGAATTAATTTCAATGCTGGAAACTGTGTTCGAATGGGATTCTGAAGTAGTAATAGAAAAGTACATTAAAGGTGATGAGATTACATGTTCCATTTTTGATGGAAAACAGTTACCTATCATTTCAATTCGACATGCGGCTGAGTTCTTTGATTACAATGCGAAATATGATGATACTAGTACAATTGAAGAAGTTATTGAACTTCCAGCTGAACTTAAGGAACGTGTAAACAAAGCGTCACTGGCTTGCTATAAAGCATTAAAATGCAGCGTTTATGCAAGGGTGGATATGATGGTGAAGGATGGTATTCCATATGTAATGGAGATTAATACATTACCAGGGATGACGCAAGCGAGTTTACTACCAAAAAGTGCAGCTGCAGCGGGAATTGAATATAGTAAACTATTAGATATGATTATTGAAACTTCATTAAGAGTAAGAAAAGACGAAGGATTTTAAGTAGTGGTATCATGAATAACTTTTGACAGTTACATGAAGTATGTTATGATGAATACAATACGAAAATTAAATATTTTATCCACTAGGGGGGCCTATTATAGGCTGAGATCAAATTGGAATTTGAGACTCTTAGTACCTGATCTGGTTAATGCCAGCGTAGGGAAGTGGGAAAGACATTGCTGTTTCATGTATAAATACTGTCAATTTCACTTTCTTTACGTCTGTAAAGAAAGTTTTTTTGTTTTACAGATTTAATAATGGTGGGTAAATACTTAAATTTCATACATAATTGGAGGGATTTACATGACTTTTTCACAATCATTACGTAAAGAAGTAGACTCAATTTGGGAAGCTAGTTTTCATCATCCTTTTGTAAAAAAACTTGGTGAAGGAACGTTAAATTTAGCTAGTTTTCGCTATTATGTGCTTCAAGATTCGTATTATTTAAGTCACTTTGCTAGAGTACAAACTTTAGGAGCTGCAAAAGCACTAGAATTAGAAACGACAGCTCGTATGGCACACCATGCTCAAAATACATATGAAGCGGAATTATCTTTACATGAGAATTTTGCGAAGAAATTAGGGATAACACAAGAAGAAAAAGATAATTTTATCCCTGCTCCAACTGCATATGCGTACACTTCACATATGTATCGTGCTGCGTATGAAGGACATTTAGGCGATATTATTGCAGCAATTTTACCTTGCTATTGGTTGTATTATGAAATTGGTGAGCGTTTAAAAGAGTGCCAGCCAGAAGAGCCGATTTATAACGAATGGATTTCTGCTTATGGATCTGATTGGTTCCGAACATTAGTTGAAGAGCAAATTACAAGGTTAGATACTATCGCTGAACAAGTAACAGAGGCAGACCGTAAGCGTATGAAGCAGCATTTTATTATTAGCAGTCAATATGAATATTCATTTTGGGAAATGGCTTATACATTAGAAAAGTGGCCGATAAGTACAAAAGAGAAAAACGTAATAGGATAAAGAGAAGAGGTATTGCTATTTACAGGTATGAATCATACTTATGTATATGATTTAACAAAAGAAGTATCGCAAAAAGGCGCATCAATCTAAATGCGTCTTTTTTTAATTTGACGAATTGTATTATTAAGTGCGACACCTAAAAAAACAAAAAAACTCACCTCGCTTCGTGTAAAGTAGAAGTTACCACACCACTTACTTACACGGAGGACGAGTATGAGCTATTCCCATGTTACTACGTTTGAATGTGGACAACTAGAAGCACTTCATAAATTAGGTTATTCAACGAGAGAAATTGGTGCCATTCTGAAGCGACATTACTCCTCTATTGCACGAGAATTAAAAAGAAACGTACAGAAAGATGGTACGTACCGCAGTGAAACAGCATTGTATTATTAGCAGTCAATATGAATATTCATTTTGGGAAATGACTTATACATTAGAGCAGTGGTCAGTGAATAAAGAAGCGAAAAAGGTAATAGGATAGTGAAAAGAGGATTTGATATACATATGTATGGTCAATACCTCTTTTATAATCTTTTGTAAAATTATTGTAAATCACAAATACAATACGTGACTAATATTATATAATCTCAATATATTATATTTATTATATAAAAGGAGGGATATGTATGAAAATTTCTTTTAACTTTTATCAGAGTCATGTCATTAATATATAAGTCGGATAAGCAGTATTTGCTTCTCTTTTAAATAATTAAATTATGTGATGATACTTTAGTTTTTTGAGATCAAGAAAAATGAAGAAAGGAAGTAATCATTTTATGGAAAAATTAAAGTTGTTAACATTTGAAAATATAATAGAACCCCTTTTAAACGAAAGCGTATCATTTATATATTTTCCTATTGAATGGCTCGATATTGTAGAGATACATTATAAGACATTTTTATTAACGAGTAAGTTGAAACGATTAAATGAAAGATTATATGATATGTTTTCTGATATATTATTTATTCAGCATAATCCATATGTACTAAATGAAAATACACCATGGATTGTATGTAAAGAACCTATTAGAAAAGAACAACTTGATTATATTTTTCAAAGTTGGTATGAGATTATTCATGATTGGAAACCTAATAAATTAATAGGATCGCCAAAATATGAATGGCATTACGATTTAATTTCTAATTTAACAGTACTACATGATAAGGAAGTATATTCTAAATGGGTGCCCGCTTTAATTTCACATATTTTTTGTGAACGTCCTGTACAATTAGAAAATATAAATGAAGAAGATATATATTTTTCTCCTCTTAGATCACAAAATATTTGTGAGGCGATGTCAGAGCCTATTAAAGATGAAAAAACACAAGACTATTTCGCCTATGTATTTCGGTTCGAATATATAACGCGCGGAGGAGAGAATATTCCATTATTAAATGTTTCAATAGGAATTCGGAGATTTTATCAAGAATATAACCATCCAGACATCCCTTTGCTATTAAGACGAAAACGGGGCATGATATTAATTTCTACTCCAGAATTTGCATTGAATAATAAGAAATTACGATTTGTAAAACTAAAAGTTCAGCAGGCTACAAACGGCATCAAATGGATTAAGATATTTAGAAATTTAAAAGATGATTTTCGTATAGGTGGAGAAGTTGAATTAGATCATATTCTTCAATATCCGAAAGATTATATGCTAGGAGCAAATCTTAGGGTACTTCTTCCATACAATGAGAGAATATATAAAGTTCAAGGTACTAAAATAAGATCTGGTATAAAAGCAAAAGAAAGAGAGTATCTATTTAAAGGGTTTCAGCAAAAATTTTCTTATTTCACATTACTACCAGAATGTAAAAAGATTGAAACAGGCAATAGGAAAGAAGTATTCCCTTTAATTGCACCAAAAGGATTAGAGACTATAACGCTAGAAATATGGTCTGAAAAAATATCGCTGGAAGTAGAACAAGCATTATTTGAAAGTGAAATGGTGTTAGCTCAAATCAGTGAGTCATCATATATATTAAATGCAGATTCTCCAGTGTTGTTAAAAATAGTAAGATGTAATATTGAAAAAGTATTGCAAAATCCATATAAGATGCAATATTGCCAGAAGTATAAAACGAATTTAGTAGAGGATGTTATGAAAGCGGTTTATGCTACTGCAGGTAAGCGTAATGATGCGACATTGGCGTTAATTGCAATGAAAAATTGTGATGGACGTGAAAAAATTGATCCAAAGCAAATTGTTAGAGAAGGATTTGCACGAACAAACCGTATTTCAGCATTTATTAATTTATTTATAGGCCAAAGTGTGTCTCGTAAAACGATTATAAATGGTATTTTGAGTTTATTAGAACAAAAAGGATTTTTAAAACGTAGTTGGAATAAGATAAATTTACCTTGTACATATGTTAATTTATCAATTGAACGAATCTCGAAATTTGATTTCTTACCCATTTTTTCAAAAATAAAAGGAAAAGAAATTTCATATAAATTATATGGGAATATAGAGTGGCAAACGATTGATCGTTTATTATTAAATGTAGATAAACATAACACTTTTTTACCGCAGCCTTCAAAAAGAAATGATATGGGCATTCAATTTAAACAATTTGTTTCTGAAACATTAGCGGAAATTTTACAACCTGCAAAAGAGCAAAATGAGCAAGTATACTTCATTATAGATGCGAATGTAAGAAAACATTGGATAAAAGAGTTACAAAATGAAAAAATTGATATAGATACTTTCCCTGACATTGTTCCAGATGTGCTAAAGGTTCCAAACTTAAATGCTGTAAGAATAAATACATCTTTTGATGTACCCAAATACGGTGTGATAGAATGTGATGACGTATTAGATAGTACGAGTTTATATATAGATCAAAAGGGAATGTATTATAGCACTGGTGAGTATCTGTGTAATGATAGTGAAACATTGCATCGATATATACTTGAAATATTACCTCTAGGTGTAAAAGCTGTTGAAAGGAACTATATTGCCAAAATGGTACATTACATGTGCTGTAATTCAAGTATGCTTTTGGAAAAGAATATACACATGCCATATTCCATGCATATGGCGAAAGTAATAAAGAGCTATATGACGGATATAGATGCAAGAGAGTTTAAAGAGTTTGATGATGAATTGGATGTAGATATTATAAAAATAGAAAAGAAAGATTCAATTATTCTACTTTAAATAATAATAGACAAATCCATGGAGGATATGAGAGCCGGCATATAAGCCTTTATCGATGAGTTATACTGTTGAGGTGCTAAGAAAGTTGGTAATATGTTGGTAATAAGCCAGCATATCCTTGCGATTTTTGGCGTACATGGAAACAGGAAATGTACCTGGTATCGGTAATTGTGATTTAAATCAATTGATAGGAGGAAAGCTGCTTTCTTGGTTTACTGGAGCAGTGCAAGAGCAAGTTCAAACAACTAAACTAAATATCATCCAATCAGGAGCATTTTCAAGAGAGTATATTGAAGATGTTATGGGAGCATTGACATCGTTAAAAATGACAGCTAAGTTCATTTTACAACCTGATGGATTAGCATATTTTATTTCTGATCCAACTTCAGATGCTCAATTAAATGCGATGAAGGAGTACCTTGATCGTAGAGATTGGTGGTATGAGTATTTGAAGTAAAACAAAAGGATAGCTTAATCAAAAATAACAGCCGACTCGATATAAATGATTCGGCTGTTATTTTATTAACTATGACAACAATTCCTCTACTCCGACACCATCTATTAACAATGCTTTTAATGAAGGAGCTATTTTAATTGCTTCTTCAATATCTAAATCTCCAAAATCCACTGTATATAATCCGAATCCTTCTTTTCCATCTCCATATAATAATGCTTTTCCGCCTTCATCATCACCGATTGCCAGTGAATTTGGTATATATTTTTGAATATCATGTGCTTTATTCATCTCTATGCAATCAGTAGGGCCCCAAATACGTATGTAAAGTTCATTTTGTACATTAATCTCTGCGTTTGTACAATTTTGGATTACTTCTAAATAATCTAATGGTACATCTATTGATGAGAACTTTTGTAATTCTTGAATGGTCTCTTTACTCGCTGGTGATTCCTGAGCTTCTAAAGTGAAGGAATCGTTTAATTTTTCTAGAATATTCATTAATGATCAATCCTTTCATACTCTTGGGTGGTATGAAGTTAAGTGAGATTTACTATGTAATAGCAAATGAAACCTATGTATATGTGAAGTGAAAAAGGTTCTCTTAACTGAGAACCTTTTTATTTATCTCCAACGCCATTCTATTTCATTTGAATCAAAGTAGACGGCAGGTATTCCAATTCCCTCTAATTGATTATTTTTAGATACAAACCAATTATTTTCATCCAATAGGATTGGATTTACATCATCTAAAGGCGGATTATTTTCATCTACCATTTTGTTAAGAAACTCTTTGAAATCAGAAATGTTATTAGTGAAATTAATATTTCCATACATCCAAAAACCATCACCATTTACATTTGAAATGTCTCCTAAATGTATATCTTTAAAGTATAGTTTCATAGCGAATATCCCTCTCATTTCTTAATGTTAAAATATTTACTAGGAATTTCTCCTCTAATAAGGTATTCAGTATCTCTTTTAGTCCAATTTAAAGCGAGATTTTTCCAGTGATCTGTAGTGGCGGAATCTTGCTTTATTAAACGCTCTATTTGCTTAGGGCTTAAAATAGCAACATCTTTTACTTCACCGTCCCTAATCCCCTTTCTTAGAGCAGGTAAATCAATATCAATAATATTTTTACCATAATTACTTGCAACCTCAGGTTTTATCGAGAAACTAGTATAAGGACTATTATGTTTTGCTCCTCTGCGATATCCACCTAAGATATGTTCAGTTACAGTTACTTGTCGGCCTTTATACATCCCTTCTTTATTTGCTGGGATTAGGTTTCCGTTCTCACCAATATGTGGTTTACCGATACCATTTGGTCTTGTTGCTGCTTTTAAGTAATCTTCTCCTCGTAAAAGGTTTTTACTTTCTATTGCAGCATGCGTCATCTTAACGCCTTTTCCCACTTTAGCAAGTTTCCCGACTGGTGTAAGACCAGCTACTGCCATCCCACCCGCAAAGATTCTATCCCAGGTTGATAGTTTTTCACCAGTAGATGGATCAACACCATCCCACGCTCTTTTAATATCATACTCACCACTTATTTCACCGGCTATATCTCGAGCTAGTTTACCGCCATCAAAACCTTTTTCTTCAGAGGAAGGTTTACCACACATTGCACCTTCTTCCATTGTAACATCTTGATTATCTGCATTGCGGAATTTTTCAGCAATCCGTTTCAAGTCTTCTTCTACTTTTACAAGTGAATTGATAGATGTAAAAGCCTTTGGTCTCGCATCATTGAACATTTGAATGAACTGTTGATTAGAGGCACCAATCCACTGAAAACACAATTGATCTATTTCGTTACATAAATTATTATGTATAGATTCTAATGCGATTCTGGTATTATTTGCACGATTAGCCACTTCTTCTAGCATTTCAGGTGTTACTTTGATTTGAACCATTTTTTTCCTCCCTTTCCCAATTAAAATTATGAGATAAAAAGAAAAAAATGTAAATACGGAAATTTTAGATTAGTATAATAATATTTATGTGAACTAAAATCTGCTTAATTGTAAATAAAGCGTATGTGTATGTGAAATAAAAAAGAGCCGTCCTGTTGGGCGGCTCTTTTTTATTTCTATCAATTATTTTCTTTTAACACTTATGTCTATTCTTTCATAACCATTTGATGCAGGCATTGTGCCTAACTCCATTTTGTAGTTACCCTTATCTAAATATGCGTGATAATCTCGCTCCCCTGAATTTTTGAAAGGCAATGCAACAATATCGTTAATTTCTTTATCTAGATTTAAATCTGGATTTATTAAAGTAATCCAATTTTTTGCTAACTCTACAGTAGCTTTATCAATTATAAATGTAATCATGAAATCATTTTCATTCTCACCTACTAAATAGAGTTGCCCTTGTCCATAATCATAAATCTTTCCTAAATTAGGATTAGAGGAAAGTAATTCTACCCTTTCACCATCGCCCATCTGGCCGCCGCTGATATATACGCTTTCGTATTTGAAATCTTCATTATAATTCTTGTTTATTTTAGTAATTAGATTTTGAGCTTCTTTAGATACAGATTTTAGTAGCAACGGTGAACTGTTTATCCAGCTACTACTGTCGTAATGAAATTCACTTGTAATCATAGAGCTTGGGAGATCAAACGGTGGTAATTGATTGAATTATTACTCGTTCCAGCTGCAGGTTTGACAGTGGCATTATTCGGTGAAAAGTTCAAAAGTAAAAATGATGATAAGAGAAAAATACAGGTGTTTTTTGAGGTGGCTGGAATTGCGATTAAAAGAAATAATGAAGACAAATTGCAATATCCAAAGTTCCAAAAACAAATTGATGATGATCGTAGTACGACTTATGTATATACTTTACCGCTTGGTATGCCGAGTAAAATCATACAGAAGGTTGAGGATGTAGTTTCAGAAGGGCTAAATAAACCAGTACGTATCCAGTACGATAATTATAAATTGAACATCCGTGTGTTCCGTAAAGAAATACCGAAGAACTGGTCATGGTCAATGGATTTAGTAACGAAAGGGAAATGGCGTATTCCAGTTGGCCAGAGTTTAGAAACAATTGTTTATCATGATTTCGATGAAACACCGCATATGGCTGTAGGGGGATTAATTCGTATGGGGAAAACAGTCTTCCTTAAAAATATGTTCGCTTCCTTATCATTAGCAAATCCTGATCATGCTCATTTTTATTTGATTGATTTAAAAGAAGAAGGACTTGAATTTAGTGAATATAAAAAACTGAAACAAGTCGAACAAATCGTAGAAACTTCAGAGCAAGCACACGGCATGCTGCTGAAAGTGATGGAAAAAATGCATGAACGTGGGAAGTACATGAAAGAACGTGGTATCAAGAATATTGTTCACACGAAAGAAAAGGACCGGTATTTCATTGTAGTGGATGAAGGAGCAGTACTTGCACCTGCAAAAGGGCTACCGAGAGCTCATAATAAAATGCTGGAAGAGTGCCAATACATGATTAGTCATATTGCGCGTGTTGGAGGGGCACTTGGGTTTCGTATTGTCTTCTGTACGCAATATCCTACAGGAGATACATTGCCAAGGGTAGTAAAACAGATGGCGAACGCGAAACTCGGCTTCCGTTTACCGACTCGTACCGCATCAGAGGTTGTAATCGATCAGTCCGGATTAGAACAACTACCATCTATTCCAGGAAGAGCTATATATATGAAGGAAAGCTTCACCGTACTGCAAGTGCCGTATATCGATGACATAGTTATGTGGAAACATCTAAAAGAATATGAGGTGGAAAAACATGAACATCCAGAGCCATATGAAAATCAACCGTCAGATGGCGATACTTGCGACGATTAGGAAGCTTCAGTTTGCAACGAGAAGACATTTAATGAGTGTGCATAATATGGGTGGTATACGTAATGCAAACCGTATTTTGGGGGATTTAAAACCATACGTGAGTAAAACCATGCAAGGGAAAGAATATGTGTATTATCTCAATAACGAAGGGCACGCGATGTTTGGTGATGATGGTAAGGTTGTTTCGAGAGGGAAGCTTGCGCATGCGTTATTACGGAATAAAGCGTGGTTACATTTATTTTGTCCAGATAACTGGCAGATTGAAACGGATATACGTTATATAAAGAATAAAGAGAAAAAGAAAATAGTTCCGGATGTGAAGTTTCGGGATGAAGAAAATATACTTCATGCAGTTGAGATAGATCGCTCGCAGAAAATGAAAGTGAATGAAGAGAAGATAAAAAAATATGAAGAGTTTACCCAAATTTATAAACAGAAGCATAACGGGAAAATGCCAGTGATTCATTTTTTTACAGTGACGAAATATAGAGAAAAGAAATTGGAAGAGTTAGCTGCTAAATATGATGTTCTTGCGAAGGTGTATGTAATAGAAGAAATATAAAAAAGTGCTAACAAGTTTGCAAACGAACTTGCTAACACCTATTCGGAATAGACATAAATTATCGCTGATATGTCGTCTTTGAAAATAGCTTTAGTTAATGAAATCACACTTATGCGAAATGCTTATAAAATCATTCGTGATATGACGGATATAGATGCAAGAGAGTTTAAAGAGTTTGATGATGAATTGGATGTAGATATTATAAAAATAGAAAAGAAAGATTCAATTATTCTACTTTAAATAATAATAGACAAATCCTGTTCATTATATAGGTCAGGATTTGTCATTTTTTCATGTAAATAAGGATATCTTTTGTCATGTATCTTCTCTTTTACATATTTACTTTATTTCCATACAGGATTAAGATGTTTTTTAGAAATAAAAAACTACATCATATGGAAAAGCAATATGTATTAACTCAAAAGAAATTTGAAAGGAATGAGGAATTGTGAAGAAATTAGATGTGCTATTAATGCTATTGAGCGGCCTCTTTCCAGTTGCAGGAATTTTAAAGCAAATCCCGCTAGAACAATCTTTATATATTGGAGGCCTTTTATTTTTTACTAGTTTCGGTAGTTATTTTGCGAAAAAAATATATTCACGTATATGTAGTTGGATAGCGTATGCACCATTTATTACACTATTGTTAGTCATTTGGCATCAAGATATTTCAACTAGTTCAATAATAGCGAATGCGAAAATTGCCGCTTGTATCGCTTTAATTCCATGTTTATTTCGTTTTCGTACATATGGACTTACTTTCGGTTTATTCGCATTATGGGCCGCTTTAATATGGGATATGAAAGAAGTACAGTCGTTAGTCATACTTGAACGTATGTCTAGTTTAATGACAAGCAATTTCAAATATATCATGCTTTTAGTTGGTGGACTGATATTAGGTGGATTACTTGCGATGTTAATTCACCGCAGAGAGAAAAATGATAATAAAGAAAATATAAATCTATTTAAACAAAAAAAGAAACAGAAAAAATTATCCTTTAAGATTCCACTTCCAAGATTACCGAAATTTAGGATGCAATTATTTAAGTTTGGTGGAAAAGTATCAAAACGAAAAACGCCAGAAAAAATACGTGAGCATAATTACGAAGAACCGGCTCCAGCTGCAACATATGAACTGAAAGAGCAAATACATCAATATAAAGAAGGTACTGTTCAAGGACAAACAAGGATGGAACGTCGTAGAAATAGGTATAATGCATAAGAAACTTTAGTAAGCCTTTAATGAGTTATCATTGAAGGCTTTTTTGTAATTACATATTGATTGCTAATGAGAAATGTATCCCGCTTTAATGGGCAGTAAGACCCCCACTAATTAAAGTTTCACTTTATAGCATACCTTAAAGTTAAGGAGTTAAATAAAATAATGGGAGGACAAAATGCTTATTATTACATATATTTCTGTCTGTATATTATTTTTAGTTAGCTTTTTACATGTTTACTGGGCTTTTGGAGGTAAGTGGGCGACAAATAGTGTTATTCCAACAAAAATGGGAAAAAAGGCGTTTACACCAGGTGCAGGAATGACATTGCTCATTGCGTTATTATTAAGTATGGCAGCGATGATTTTATTACAACAAACAAATATTGTTCATTTTGCATTTCCTAATATTATTGTTCGAGTGGGATCCTGGGTGTGTATGATTGTATTTTTCATAAGAGTAATTGGTGAGTTTCATTATTTTGGTATTTTTAAGCGAAAAAAAGATACCCAATTTGCTAGAATGGATACTGCTTTATATACACCACTTTGTGTATTTTTATCTTTATCATTCTTATTAGCAATTATAGCGTGAACATAAAATAGTGGTTGTTTTCTTCAAAATAATATAAACGTGAATTGGCAAATGTAAAAGTGAAAAATCTAGGAGTAAATAAAAGGATGTAAGTGCCTTTTTACCGAATTATAGATTATTATGAAAGGCGGGTGACACTATGAAGTACGTAAAAGTCAGTATGAATGGTGGAAGTGAACACAAATTCTCGATGACTTTAGCTCGGTTTGAAGAACTTATTACTACAGAGAATGGGCTACTAGAAAATAAATTAGTTAGTATTGAAAATGTAATGATTAATCCTACTAATATATCTTCTGTAGTTGAAAAAATTGGTGTACCGGCTAAGTTTATGGAAGCTTAAAAATCGGTACATAAAAAAACATCCACGGGGGATGTTTTTTTTATGTATAAATATGTTAATTGTACAAGGGATTTATGAGGAGAATTTATAGTGATACTTCGTACATGCACAAAAAATAAGTACAAGCATATATTAGATAGTGGGACAAGACCTTCGTGTCCTACTTAATACTCAGAAAAACCTCTATCACATGAGAGCATCTGATTGCAGGGTGCTCTTTTTTTATCCCACTTTATCCGGATCTTTAACTTTTAATTTTAAACATATCTTTGATGCTCATAAATATTAAAAATAAAATAATAGCAAAAATTAAGTTAGATAAATAGAAATCTTGATGAAATATTAATTCAAAGATGACATCAAAAGCAAATAAAAAGGCGATAGTAGGTAATATACAAATAAATATAAATCTCCAATTTTTTAGATAATGTTTATAATTAGGAAATACTTTCTCCATAAACATAGCTCCTACATTTTTTATTTTCTATATAATTATACATTTAAATAAAAGGATTTACAAAAGATTATTTAGCAATCTTTCTAATACATGATTTGACTAAAAAACTTTTAAAGATTAACACTTAAATGATACACTATAATCTACGTTATTTTTGAAATGAATAGAGGGGTTTACATGATAGATAAAATCAAAAATGTTGTAGAGGATATGTACGAAGATGAAGCAAAACATTTACTTCAAAGCATTCTAATTCAGTTAAATTTATTAGAAGAAAACTATAGTGAAGATACTATTAAAAATTTAATGGATATTCCTAATCAACTACTGAGTAATACATCTTATAAAAGAAATGTAAAAGAAAGCTCACACATTCATATTGCATTTGATGATTCAACAGCTGGATGTTTAAAGCATATGCTAAGTCAAGAAGAACGATTGGAAGAGATGGTTATTGCTTTTTCTGAATTCTTTTCAATTGGGCCGATACACAAGTTACATATGAATAAGTGGCAACTAGCAAGACAGGAATGGTTAGTAAACAACTTAAATGCTTATGAAAATTATTTTGAAGAAGAGTATTTACCAAGGTTTTTAGAAACTATGAAAGAACTATACGCTATTCCTAGTGAAACGCCTATTACAATTTGGAAAGCCGATAACGCACATGAACATGTAGGTCTATGTTTTGTAATGGCGCAATTAAAAGATAAGAAAAATATTCGCGTTATGAATACATCTGAAGCAAGTAAAGAAATATTAAAACTAGAGTATGTTATTCGTGGAACAGGAGAGTTACCACCTGAAAGTTTAGCTCTAATTCAAAAAAGTTTTGTAAAATTGCCGTATTTAACTGTAGAGAATCGGATGCAGTTTGAACATGAGTGGGATAGTCTCTCGAAAAGTACGGGATTTTTAAGAGTTTGGACAGACAATGAAGTGCGTTCTGTACAAGAAAATTATTTTGATCAATTTATTATTGAATGTGCGAAAAGTATAGGTGCTGATCAAGAATTCCTAAAAGCTCCTAGAGTAATTGGTGAAGCACTTGGTCTTGTAGAGCAATCAGTTGGCGATACGTTTTTAGAATATCGCTTAAAGGAATTAATTAAACAAGAAGTATTTGAATTTGAAGGTTCATTAGATGAAATGCGTTTCTATAGTGTGAAATTAAGAAAATAATACATCTATTCCGTTTATGAAGAAGCTCGTATTTTTAAAATACGAGCTTTATTTTTTGTTGAATTTAGGCTATACATAAGCTTCCCAGAGAGGGCATATCACATATGAATGGTAAAGGTAATGAAAAGAAGGTGATTTATTAATATGTATAACCAACAAAATTATCCATATGATCAAGCGATGTATTATAATCCACAAAACTACGGGTATGAACCTACAAATGAAGTGAGAGATATTGAACAAGAAGATTACAGACCAGATGATGCGGAAGATGCTCCAACGTCACCACCTCCGTCACAAGCGCCGTCGTTACCGTCTACATTTGCTTCTCCTGCACAACCAGGTAATATGAAATCTTGGATGTGTAACTGTCTAGGAAGATGGGGCTATTTACGCTTACATCGTCCTGGTCCTTTCGGAAGGGATTTATGGTTCTTCCCGACCGAAGTGAGAAGAAATGGAGTATCAGGTTACACGTGGCAAGGTGGTCGTCGTCGTAAAATAAGTTATCGCTATCAACAAATTAGTAATTTCATGTGCTTCGCATAAAGAAAAGTGAGAGAGTAGAAAGATTTTACTCCCTCACTTTTTTATTTTTCAATATACGAAGTAAGGTTTTGATTAAAAAGTTGCAATTTTCACGTTTTTATTAGCGTATAATGCATATGTTGGTTGTTTTTTTAAACAAATGAGAGTGAGGGAATACAATGTCAATGAAAAATAAAGTTGGGCTAAGAATAGAGGATGGCATCAATTTAGCTTCAGCTCAGTTTAAAGAAGATGCATATGAAATTTATAAAGAATCTCGTAAAATGCAACCTATCTTATTTGTGAATAAAACTGAATTAGGTGCAGAGTGGCTTATTACAAGATATGAAGATGCTTTACCGCTTTTAAAAGACAGTCGCTTAAAAAAAGATCCGGCCAATGTATTTTCTCAAGATACATTAAATGTGTTTCTTACTGTTGACAATAGTGATCATTTAACGACGCACATGTTAAATTCAGATCCACCTAACCACAATCGTCTGCGATCACTTGTGCAAAAAGTTTTCACACCGAAGATGATTGCACAACTGGAAGGAAGAATTCAGTATATCGCAGATGATTTATTGAACGAAGTTGAGCGAAAAGGTTCATTAAACCTTGTGGATGATTATTCATTTCCTTTACCGATCATTGTGATAAGTGAAATGCTCGGCATTCCAAAAGAAGATCAAGCGAAATTTAGAATTTGGTCGCATGCTGTCATTGCTTATCCAGAAACACCAGAAGAAATAAAAGAAACTGAAAAGCAACTATCTGAGTTTATTACATACCTTCAATATTTAGTTGATATGAAACGAAAAGAACCGAAAGAGGACTTGGTTAGTGCTTTAATACTTGCAGAAAGTGAAGGACATAAACTTAACGCTCGGGAACTATATTCAATGATAATGTTACTAATTGTTGCAGGGCATGAGACAACGGTAAATTTAATAACAAATACGGTATTAGCACTTCTTGAAAATCCGGATCAATTACAGTTATTAAAAGAAAATCCAAAGTTAATTGATGCAGCAATTGAGGAAGGATTACGATATTATTCCCCGGTTGAGGTTACAACTTCAAGATGGGCAGATGGACCTTTTCAAATTCATGACCAAACAATTGAAAAAGGAGATATGGTTGTCATTGCCTTAGCTTCTGCAAACCGTGATGAAACAGTATTTGAGAATCCAGAAGTATTCGATATTACTCGCGAGAACAATCGTCATATTGCCTTTGGTCATGGTAGCCATTTCTGCCTAGGTGCTCCACTTGCTAGGTTGGAAGCAAAAATTGCTATTACTACTTTGTTTGAGAGAATGCCAAAACTACAAATAAAAGGGAATCGTGAAGACATTAAATGGCAAGGTAATTATTTAATGCGTTCTTTAGAGGAATTACCATTAACATTCTAGAATATTTATTGTAAGACATGCATACATAGAAAATGATTTACATAGAGTATGTATGTGTAATTTAAATTCGAAACGGAAGGGTGAAAACATCCCAATGATCAACTAATTCTATTTGTAAGAGATCTTCGTTAAAAAACGAAATATTCTTCTGAATAGGATTAGTCTGTACATTTATAGAAAAGGGATGTATTTCGCTCTGCGAAAATATAGTCTTTTCATATGATTTGTGCTGCCTCCTGTTCAGAACATGAAATAGGGGGCTTTTTTATGTCGACAAATGTAGAAACGAAACAAAATAATGGGGTATCACAAGTATTAAAAAACCGGTTTGTACAGGGGATTCTAGCATCAGCATTATTTTTACAAATTGGAATATGGGTTCGGAACTTTGCGGTATTACTATATGTAATGGAAATGACAAAGGGTGATGCTTTTGCTATTTCGATGATTTCAGTGGCGGAGTTTGCTCCAATTTTCATCTTTTCCTTTATTGGTGGAACGTTTGCTGATAGGTGGAAGCCGAAGAGGACTATGATATGGTGTGAGACTTTAAGTTCTTTATCAGTATTTGCAGTATTAATTACTCTAATGTTTGGAACGTGGAAAATCGTGTTTTTTGTCACACTTATTTCTGCAATCCTTTCGCAATTTTCTCAGCCATCTGGCATGAAATTGTTTAAACAGCATTTATCGGCAGAACAAATTCAATTAGCAATGTCTATTTATCAAACAATATTTGCGATATTTATGGTGTTAGGACCGATTCTTGGAACATTTATTTTTCATAGTTTTGGAATTTATATTTCAATCATTATTACAGGTATCGCTTTTTTACTTGCAGCAGCTGTGTTGTTATTTCTTCCGAAAGATCTTGAGAATGATAATGAGAAGAAAGAAATCACTATATTACAGGAAATGCTTGATGGTATTAAATATGTGAAAAAGAAAAAAGCATTAACTTTGCTAGGGCTTTGTTTTATGGCAGCAGGACTAGGAATTGGTTTAATTCAGCCGTTAGGTATTTTTATTGTGACTGAGCAGTTAGGATTATCAAAAGAGAGTTTACAATGGTTACTAACAGTAAATGGTGCAGGAATGATTGTTGGCGGTGCTTTAGCGATGGTGTTTGCAAAAAATGTTGCGCCGCAAAAGATGTTAATTATCGGTATGCTTGGTCAGGCAATCGGCATCGGTATTATAGGTTATTCCACCAATTTATGGGTAACACTCACAGCACAACTTTTTAGCGGTTTAGCTCTTCCTTGTATTCAAATAGGTATTAATACGCTCATTATTCAAAATAGTGATACTGATTTTATTGGTCGTGTAAATGGCATTTTAAGTCCGCTATTCACCGGTTCAATGGTAGTAACGATGAGTATTGCTGGTTCATTAAAAGAAATGTTTTCATTAAGTACGATGTACGAAGGCACAGCTTTACTATTTATAATTGGATTATTATTTATTTTACCTATATACAATTTAAAGCCAGTTATAGCAATAGAGAGTGAAATGAATAGGAAAGGAAGTGCTGTGCAACATGAATCCTAATCCAAATGTTAAATACCCTATCGAAGGAAATAAAAATGTTCACTTTATAAAAAATACAATAACGAAAGCTAATATACTCGCCGGAGATTATTCATATTATGATGCGAAAGATGGAGAAACATTTGAAGATCGAGTATTACATCATTATGAATTTCTTGGAGATCGCCTTATCATTGGAAAGTTTTGTTGTATTGCAAATGGAGTTACCTTTATTATGAATGGAGCGAATCATCGGATGGATGGATTCTCGGCATATCCATTTAATATATTTGGAAATGGATGGGAGAAGTATACACCTAATTTGTCTGATTTACCTTACAAAGGTGATACAGTTATAGGAAATGACGTTTGGATCGGTATGGATACAACAATTATGCCTGGAATAAAAATAGGGGATGGTGCAATAATAGCAGCTAAATCGGTTGTGACTAGAGACGTTGCACCATATACAATTGTTGGTGGAAACCCTGCATATAAAATAAGGGAGAGATTTTCAAATGCAATAATAGAAGAATTATTGCAAATACAATGGTGGCATTTTCATATTGAAAAAATAACTGAAAATATAGGTGCTATTGTACAAGGAGATATAGAGCCATTAAGAAAGCTAAAAAGGGAATAAAAAATGCATAACAAAAAGTATCATACCTCCGAATTTTGTTAATGATAATAGAACGAGGAGGTGTGATACTATGGCACAAGACGTTTTATGTGAAGTAAACAACTGTAAATTTTGGGCTAACGGCAATAAATGTAGCGCAGACGCAATTTATGTAGTAAGTCATAAAGGAAAACAAGCATCGACTACAGAAGAAACAGATTGCAAAACTTTCGATCCGGAAGTATAAATTTTTGAAGGGTAGCCAAATCGTGGTTGCCCTTTTATTAATTATAGTATTGATAATAAATCTCATTTTCATTCATTGTTTTTAACTTTTCTTTTATTTTTTCATATTTTCTTCATAAGTGATGTAATCCAGAGCAATTCATGTTCGATACGTGATTTACTAAATTCAATTACTTCTGTAATAAAAGGTGAACTAGCATCTAAAGATTGAATAGCAGTAAGTTGTTTTATGTAGTATGTCTTGGCGTATTGTTAAAACTTCTTTTCTAGCTTCATAATCAAGCTTTTCAAAAAGCGCGATACGAACAAGAAATTCTATATTGTTTGTCGCGAGTTTTTTGGGAAACTCGCGCAACATTTCAGAAAAATTTCTTCTCCTGTTTCAGTAATTTCATACATATTTCGGTTTGGTTTTCCGACTTGTGTATGTACTTTTTTCGTTATAGCCCTCATACTCTCAAAACGTCGAAGAGAAGGATAAAGCATATTATGATTTAATTCAAAATTCTTACCTATTCGCTTAAAACTCAATAAACTGTTCAGCAAGGTACAAATTTACTGTACCTTGTTTTTTTATTTCTCAATTGTAAAATTTTAGTTGGTTATTTAGTATGGAAGTGTGTGAATAAGAGTAGAGGAGGATGCTTATGTTAACGTGTAATGGAAGTAAGACGTTCCAAACATTTATTAAAGCTGTAACGGATTTAATAAATAGTAATTTGTTAGAAGATCAAATTGTTTGTGGGATTGAAAAATTATTAGAAGAACTTTTAGAAAAGAAAACATGGCTTCCGTTAGAAAAACAGAAGGCGAATTCGGCTCAATATGCACGACACTTGCTTTATGAAGATCCTTTAAATCGTTTTGAAGTATTAGCTCTTGTATGGAAAGATGGACAATCGACTCCTTTACATGATCATGATGGCACATGGGGAGTAGAAGGCGTATTTACAGGAAGAATAATGGTGCAGAACTTTATACAAACGAAGCAGCTTGAAAATTCACTTGTTTATTTAACTCATACAGGAAATCTTTATTTGGGAGAAGGAGAAACAGATAAAGTCATTCCACCAGCTGATTGTCATATTCTTGAAATAGCAGAAAATGAAAGCGTTGTCACTATTCATGTTTACGGAAAACGTTTAGAAAAGTTTAAAATATATGTCCCAACTGAAGAAAAGAATGTGTACATGTGTGAGACGAAATATATTAGTTATAGTTCATAGTTTAAAATCAGAAGCTTTTCTTTAAAAAGAAAAGCTTCTGATTTTATTTTTAATTATTTCTTGACCTGAAACGCTTTTCATAAATTATAACTAAAGAGAACCTCACGAGATCAGTGTGAAAACGATACCTTGAATATAGGTAGAACTCGTGTATTTTAGAAAGTGGTGAAGAAATAATGAAATTAATAGCAATTGATTTAGATGGAACCCTTCTTTCAGGGAATAAAATGATTAGTACAGAGAATGCAAAAGCAATTCGAGCATGTCAAGAAGCGGGCCATGTTGTAGCGATTTGTACAGGACGTTCTATTGTCGATATTGAACGATTATTGTTAGAAGCTGATTTAGAGTGTCCGATCATTGCAGAAAATGGTGCACTTATATATAAAGATAAAAAAATGATGAAAAGATATCCAATTCAAAATATGCAGGCACTTAAAATAGTAGAATATCTTGAAGAGAATGGTTTATATTATCAACTTTATACAGATAAAGGCGTATATGTTCCAGAATATGGAGTGGAAAGTGTACGCAGGGAAATTGAGGATTTGAAAAATTCAAAAACAAATGTGGATATACAAGAATTAGAAACAATTGCAGCATTATACCTTGAGCATACAGCATTTCATAGTACGGAAAGTTGCAAGTCAATTGTAGAAACAGAAATACACGTGCATAAATTGTTGCCATTTTCTTATGATATAGAGAAATTAAAAAAACTAAAAGAAACATTTCTTCATAATTCAGATTTAGCAATTACATCTTCATATTGGCACAATTTAGAGATTAATCATCGAGATGCTCAAAAAGGGAATGGATTATACACTTTAGCTGAATATCTTAATATTTCAGTTGAAAATACTGTTGCGATAGGTGATGGGCTAAACGATGTTTCTATGATGGAAAAAGCGAACATTTCAATTGCAATGGGAAATGCTGTTGAAGAAATAAAAGCGATGTGTAAATATGAAACATTATCTAATGAAGAACATGGTGTTGCACATGCTTTATATAAATATGTAATGTAACATAAAAAGAAAAAAAGAATCCAATTGGATTCTTTTTTTCTTTTTATTAGGGGTAAGGTATTCTATGAGATTCATAGAAGCCTTATTACATTTTATTATATAGAATATATTGGAATAAATGTTTATATTTTTCATGATAATTGTGAAAGTTTTATGAACTTTATATGTAATGTATTTTTATATTGCTACTAGTGTGTATAAAACTATGTCAAAACTTAACGAATGTAAGGATGTTAAGGAGAGTTCATGCAACATAAAAGATCATGATTGGCTCAGCTAATAATCAGTCGGAGATGAATAAAACTTACTAATTAGAGTTTCAATTTGCATGCATATATTTTTTGTTTTTAATTGAAAAATAAAATTTGTTCGAATAATTATTCTTCAGCTATATACCTACAGGCACATTCTTCGTATAATGGAGAAGTATGAATTTAAAGTTTGTATGAATTTTACATATTGAGGTGAAAAAGGAATGAATGCGCGGCTAATGGAACTTATTGATGTGAGTACAATAGAAACCATGGCAGAACAATTTTATCAATTAACCAACATATCACATCAACTTCTTGATGCTGAAAAAGAATGTATATTTTCATTTGGAATAAATGAAAAGAAAATATGTAAACTTCCCAAAATTGAAATCCCCATTTTTTTATACAATCAATATTTAGGATCTTTTGTTGTATGGTCTCAGAAAAGCGAAATTTTCAATTCCCAAAAATACTTTGAAATGCTTTCAAATCTAATTATAGGTGGGGTAATGAAAGGATTTCAAAATAAAAATACAACGTTACTTACTCGAAAAGAGGAGGAACTACATACAATCTTACAAAACATGCCTGTTATGGTTGATGCACTTGATTATAATGGAGATTTTGTTTTGTGGAATCGCGAATGTGAAATTGTAACAGGATATACTGCGGAAGAGGTAATTGGAAATCCAAACGCACTTCGCTTACTGTATCCTGATCATAATTATCGTCACGAGATACAAAAGAAATTTTTGACTCGTGGAAAGAACTTTAGAGATTGGGAAATGCGCTTAACATGTAAAAATGGTGAAATTAAAACGATAATGTGGTCCAATATATCAGAACAGTTTCCTGTAAGTGGATTTAGTTATTGGGCTGTTGGTGTAGATATTACACATTTAAAAGCAATAGAAGAGAAATTAATACAACAAACGTCTGAATTGGAATTAATTTTTCAAGCTTTACCAGACTTATGTTTCTTAACAGAAGATGACGGCACAATTATTGATTATAAAGCAGGATCCCCTACAAAATTTTACGTACCCGCAGAAGCTTTTATGGGAAAAAAGTTTTACGATGTCTTACCATCTCCAGTAGCACAGCAGTTTCAGGAAGCCATTAGTCAAGTGAAGGAAAAAGGAACGAATGTAATAGTAGAATATCCACTTACACTTAATGGCAGTGTTGACTTCTTTGAAGCCAGGTGCTTACCATTATTACAGGATAAAATTATGATTATCGTACGCGATATTACAGAGCGAAAAAAGACAGAAGAATTGCTAAATAAATCAGATACGCTTGCAGCAATTGGACAATTAGCGGCTGGTGTAGCTCATGAAGTAAGAAATCCGTTAACTGTAATTAAAGGGTTTATTCAATTATTCCAAATTAATAAAGAAGATCAAGAAAAATATTTTAATCTTATGCTTTCTGAAATTGAACGGATAGAAGCAATCCTTCAAGAATTTCTATCCATTGCTAAAACGGATGAAATAAATACAGAAAAGAAAAATATTTATCAAATTTTTAAAAATGTCGTATCGCTAATGAATACAAAGGCAATTATGACGAATATTCAAGTTGAACTATTTACAGATACCAAAGATATAATCATTGAATGCTCAGAAAATCAACTGAAACAAGTATTTATTAACATTTTGCAAAATTCAATCGAAGCTATGCCAGATGGTGGGAGAATTTCAATTCACATAAAAGAAATAGGCAAAGATGGTATCATTATTAGTGTAATTGATAAAGGAATAGGAATACCTGAAGAACGAATTAAAAGATTAGGTGAACCATTCTATAGTACGAAAGAAAAAGGTACCGGTATTGGATTGATGTTAAGTTATAAAATTATTGAAAGTCATCAAGGGAATATAAGTATTATGAGTGAGGTTGGCGTCGGAACAACAGTAACGATTTACTTGCCAAAAATTCAGAGTAAAAAGCCTTTATCAAATTATGATGATAGATTAGAATCAATACGTTCAATTATTAATTCTTAAATACCCAATAACGAAAAGTTAAGCTTTTCGTTATTGGGTATTTTTGTATTTAATTTAGAAAACTTTACCTTTTCTTTAGATTTGCTTTAATTTCTATTAAGTTTTTATCAATATATTAGTATTTGTGCAAAGTAATGTATAGAAAATGTGCATTACTTTTAATATATAGATTCAATTATTAATAGAAATACAGTAAGGAGGAGATTATGACAAGGTGAAAAAACAAGAGAAAAAAAGCGGTAGAGCAGTACCGATGCGGTTAAACATTTTATTCTTATGTGTATTTATATTGTTTTCTGCCATGATTATACAATTAGGTAAAGTACAAATTATTGATGGTGAGACGTATAAAAATGAAGTGGAGAAGAGAGAAAATGCAACCGTAAGCCTTTCTGTGCCGCGGGGGAAAATATTTGACCGAGAAGGGAATCCAGTAGTTGCTAATAAGTCTTTACGTACAATTACATATACAAAGATGAAAGGTGTAAAATCAGAAGAAATATTAAAAACAGCAAGACAACTTGCAGACATAATTGAAATACCAAAAGAAGATATAGATAAACTAACTGAGACGGATAAGAAAGATTTTTGGATGCAATTAAATCCGACACTAACCGAAAAATTAGTATCTAAAAAAGAAATAAATAGGTTCAGAGATAAAGATATTACCGGAAAAAATTTAGATAAAAAAATTGAAGAGTTAAAAAGAAAACGAGTTACGGATAAAAATCTTCAAGATTTAACAGATAAAGATATAAAAGTGTTAGCTATTAAAAGTAAGATGACTTCTGGTTATCAAATGGCTCCACAAATTATAAAAAAAGACGTTAGTGAAAAGGAATTTACTATAATTAGTGAAGGTTTAGCAAATCTCCCAGGTGTAGACGTGTCGGTTGATTGGGAGAGAGTGTATGTGAATGATGGATTATTCCGATCTGTTCTTGGAAATGTTTCTAATTCTGATGAAGGATTACCAAGTGAACGATTAGATTATTACTTAGTACGTGATTATAGCCGAAATGATAGGGTTGGAAAAAGTTATATCGAGCAGCAATATGAAGATGTACTTCATGGTACAAAAAAAGAAGTAAGAAGCGTTGCAGATAAACAAGGTACTACAATTAGAACGGAAACAATTTCTGAGGGAAAGAGCGGTAAGAACTTAACTTTAACGATAGATATGGAATTACAGAAAAAAGTAGAAGAAAGTATAGAAAAAATATTAAAGGCATATAAAGGATCTGAATCTATGTTGGACCGTGCTTTCGTTGTAATGATGAATCCGAAAAACGGACAAGTATTATCAATGGCTGGGAAAAGACTTGTAGAACAAGACGGGAAAACAGAAATTGAAGACTATGCATTAGGTACAATGACTAGTTCATATGAGCTGGGATCAACAGTTAAAGGTGCCACAGTTTTAACTGGATTTGAAACGAAAGCTATAACACCAGGTACTTATTTTTATGATGCACCTATGAAGTTTAAAGGTACTAGGGAGAAGAAATCTTGGAAAGAGTTTGGAAACATTGATGATTTAAGAGCGTTACAAGTCTCTTCAAACGTTTATATGTTTCATACAGCATTAAAAATTGCAGGTGTGGATTATGTGAAAAATAGTTCATTAAATATTAAACAGGAATACTTTGATAAAATGAGGTACTATTTCAGACAATTCGGATTAGGTGTTCCAACGGGTATTGATTTACCGAATGAAACAGCTGGACAAATTGGTAAAAAAGATAATCAGCCGGGTTTCTTATTAGATTACTCAATTGGTCAGTATGACACGTATACACCACTTCAGCTCGTACAGTATATTTCAACAATTGCAAACGGTGGATATCGAATGAAGCCACAAATTGTACAAGAGGTAAGAGAGCAAACGTCGCAAAAAGATGAGATTGGTAAAGTGGTGCATGCAGTAGAACCAATTGTTTTAAATAAAATTGATATGAAAGAGGAATATATAAATCAAGTAAAAGAAGGATTTAGAAAGGTATTCCAAGAGGGTGATGGAACAGGAGTAAGGGCGTTCCAAAAAGCATCTTATAAACCAGCAGGTAAAACAGGAACAGCACAGACAGTTTACGGTGGAGAAAGCGATATTGGAAGAAATGAAAAGGGCGAGAGAAGAGAATGTTATAACTTAACGTTAGCAGGGTATGCGCCATATGATAATCCAGAAGTAGCATTCTCTGTAGTTGTGCCGTGGGTTATGAATGATAAATCTGGCATTAACTCTGATATTGGAAAAGAAGTTTTAGATGCTTATTTTGAATTGAAAAATAAGAGATTTACTGGAGAAAATTTACAAATAGATAGCTCTCAAGAAGGTTAAAACATATGAAATAATATAGAAACTAGAGTCATTTAATTTAGGGATAGATTCAAAATGGGTGATAGAAAGGTAAAATCATTCTATCAATTGTTCACGTTTTATAAAATAAATCATATATTGATAGCATAGGACAAGCTGAAAAGCTTATTCTAACCTCACAGAACACTCCTTATCACGGTTAGGCATCTACTTATGTAGATGCCTTTTTTAATTAAATAACTGACAATTATTTATCAATCTAAAGTAGCAAGTATATTAGGACTATTAGGGGAAGATTGACGGTAATCATTACAGTATGATTAATAAGAGTGTTGAAATGTAAGGAGTGAGAAAGAAGTGCTAAATATTTTAATGATTAATTTTCCAGCAGAGGGACATGTAAACCCGACATTAAGTTTAGTCAAAGCCTTTACTGAACGGGGGGATCACGTACACTATATTACTACAGAACACTTTAAAGGCAGAATTGAAGATTTGGGAGCTACTGTATATACCCATCCAGATTTATTAAAGGATATTTCTATTGATACTGAAACTTCATATGGATTGAACTCTTTCTTTCATGTACATGTTCAAACTTCTTTATATATATTAGAAATTACGAAACAATTATGTGAAAGCATTAATTTTGATTTCGTAATTTATGATATATTTGGTGCTGGAGAGTTAGTAAAGGAGTATTTACAAATTCCAGGCATAGTTTCTTCTCCTATATTTTTAATTCCTACTGAATTTTTGGAGACTTTACCTTTTCATCCTAATGCAGAAATACCATTCCAACCTGATGAAATTTCTGAACAGTTACTATATCGAATGGAACATGAATTTGGAGTAAAGCCTAAAAACAATCTTCAATTTATGCATAACAAGGGAGATATTACTCTTGTGTACACAAGTCGTTACTTCCAACCTAATAGCGATTTGTTTGGAGAAAATAACATTTTTATTGGACCAAGTATTTCAAAGCGTAAAACAAATGTAGAGTTTCCACTTGAATTGCTTAAAGGTAAGAAAGTTATTTATATTTCAATGGGGACACTGCTTGAAGGACTTGAACCATTCTTTAATACTTGTATTGATACTTTCTCAGATTTTAAAGGGGTAGTTGTAATGGCAATTGGTGATAGAAATGATCGTTCTAAAATTAAGAAAGCGCCAGACAATTTTATAATTGCTTCATACGTACCCCAATCAGAAATATTAAATGAAGCAGATGTTTTTATTACACATGGCGGCATGAACAGTGTACACGACGCTATTTATTTTAATGTCCCATTTGTCATCATTCCACATGATAAAGATCAACCGATGATAGCACAAAGACTAACTGAGCTGGAAGCTGCACATAGGTTATTGAAAGAGCATGTTAATGTACAAAGTTTAAAAGAAGCGGTAACAGACGTACTTTTAAATGAAAAGTATAAGCATGGTATACGAAAACTGAAGGATAGTTTTTTAGATTGTGGTGGTTCAAATGAAGCAATCACAGTGATTACATCTCTTTTAAATAAATAGTGTGGGTAATATAAAAGCATAGAGGCTCAACCTTTATGCTTTTATATGATTATCCCGCAAACTGCACAGCAGTATTTGCATGTAAAAAAGCAGTATCAAAAACAGGAACAGTAAGGTCGTTTTGGGAAATGAGCAACGGTATTTCGGTGCAACCTAGTAGTATACCTTCTGCGCCATTTTGAATTAATGATTTTGTAATTTGTAATAGCTTTTCTTTTGATGTTTCTGAAATAATTCCTTTACTTAATTCATTTAAAATAACATGATGAATAAAATTTCTTTCCTCTTCATTTGGGATGATTGTCTCAATGTTATAGTTTGCTAGACGTGATTTATAGAAGTCTTGTTCCATCGTTTGTTTCGTACCCAATAATCCGATACGCTTTATATTCTGTTCTACCATTTCTTTAGCACTTACATCACCTATGTGAAGAAGTGGAATGGATATTGCACTTTCTACTTCTTCAGCAAATAAATGGACCGTATTGGAACACATTAATAAACATTCAGCTCCGGATTTTTCAACCTTCTTTGCAACAGTAACTAATTCGTTTTTCACTTCTTCATATTGATGATTTTGTAATAAAGTCGTTACTTCACCAAAGTCCATGCTATATAAAACAAGCTTTGCATTTTGATCGTATTGAGAGAGTGTAAGTGTATTAATATGTTTATAATATAATGATGTAGATTCCCAACTTAGTCCACCAATTAAACCGATTACTTTCATCGTACATTCCTCCCGTAACTATTTTGAATTCATTATTTCACAATTCCGATAAGAATACAATGATTTAAATGTATTGTTAAACAAAAAATAAAAATAATTAGAAAAGTGTTGAAATTTATACTTTTTAATGCCATAATACGAATTATAAATTAATACTTATCCAGAGAGGTGGAGGGACCGGCCCTATGAAACCTCAGCAACCCCTATGTAAATGTATAGGAAGGTGCTAATTCCGCAGAGAACACGATGTGTTTTTTGGAAGATAAGAGGATTCTTGAACGTGAAAGAAAATGGCCTCTTATATAAGAGGCCATTTTTTGTTGTATAGAAAGGGAGTGTCGATGCATAATTCATTTTGAAAATAAATATAGAGTAATAAAAGTTGACTAATAAGAGAGGGGAATTGTAATGAACAAATTATCAACGAAGTTAGTAGTGGCAATCGGGATTGGAGCAGCATTATACGGGATATTAGGACTTTGGGGATTTTCTATTGCACCAAATACATTTATTAAACCTGCATTAGCTATTTTAACCGTTTTTGGAGCGTTATTTGGTCCAGTGGCAGGGCTGTTAATAGGACTTATCGGTCATACTGTAACAGATACAATTGCTGGCTGGGGTATTTGGTGGGGCTGGGTTTTTAGTTCCGGCATTATCGGCTTTGCAATGGGGTTCATTCAAAAAAGAGTTGGCTTTAGTGTGAAAAACGGGACATATAATAAGGGAGATATTTCTTATTTAGCCATTACTGGCTTAATTGGAATTGTCATTGCTATTATATTTGCTGGGGCATTCGATATTATTGTAATGGGAGAACCGTTTGACAAAATTGTTATACAAGTGTTAGGTGCAACAATTGCTGACGTTATTGTATTTTTAGTTCTTGGATTGCCGATTACAATAGGCCTAGCTAAATCGAATAAGAAACATACACATTTAAAAATTGAAAAGTAGGGATATTAAAATGCAACCAATTATTTCTTTTGAACAATTCAACTTTCAATATAAGCATGCAGCGCAGCCTACTGTGAAAGACATTACATTTCATATATATCCTGGGGAAAAAGTGCTAATTGCTGGACGAAGTGGTTCAGGGAAATCAACGTTAGCTCATTGTATGAATGGGCTAATCCCATTTTCTTATGAAGGGACTAGTACTGGTAATATTTTAATTGCTGGAAAAGATCCGAGGAAAAAGAGTGTTTTTGAACTGAGTAAACATGTAGGCACAATTTTGCAAGATCAAGATGCACAATTTATTGGTCTTACAGTAGAAGAAGATGTAGCCTTTTATTTAGAAAATGAATGTGTAAATCAGGATGAAATGAAAAAGATTGTCTCGGAGTCATTAAAAAAGGTAGGGATGCATACTTTTCATAAACAAAGTCCGCATGAATTATCTGGAGGGCAAAAACAAACTGTTTCTTTAGCGGGTTTGTTAACAACAAATGCTCCTATATTATTGTTCGATGAACCGTTAGCAAATTTAGATCCAGCTAGCAGCTTACATACAATTGAACTTATTAAAAATATACATAAGCAATATAATAAAACAATTGTAATTATTGAACATCGAATAGAAGAAATGTTAAATCTGGATTTAGATAAAATTATTTTAATTGATGAAGGGGAAATTGTTGCGATAGGGGCACCAGATGAGATTTTAGCGTCAAATATATTACCCTCAATCGGATTAAGAGAACCTATGTACATAGAAGGATTAAAAAGATTACATTTTGATAGTAATAATGACGTAATATATCCACTTGAAAATCTTCATAAGGAAAGTATTAGTGGCGTAATAAAAGAGTGGATGGAGAAAAAAGCTTTTTGTAAAGATACTCCTACAAAAAAAGAATTATTGAAAGTAGAGAATTTATCATTTTCATATCCTAATAAACAAAAAGTATTAGAGAATGTAAAATTATCCATATATGAAGGAGAAATTGTAGCACTTTTGGGCCATAACGGAGCTGGAAAATCAACATTAGCTCATAGTCTTATAGGAATAAACAAAACAAAAAATGGAAGGATTTTAATTGATGGAGTAAATATCAATTCTTGGTCTATACGTAAACGCGGTGAGATTATATCTTATGTCATGCAAAATCCAAATCACATGATTACACAACCTACTGTTATAGAAGAGGTTTCATTCACATTAAAATTAAAAAAGGTTTCAAAGAAAGAAATTAAGTTTAGAGCGGAGGAAGCGTTAAAAATTTGTGGTTTGTATCCATTTCGAAATTGGCCAATTCAGGCGTTAAGTTATGGACAAAAAAAGAGATTAACGATTGCATCTGTACTAACAGCAAATCCAAAACTTATCATATTAGATGAACCGACAGCGGGACAAGATTATTATCATTATAAACAGTTTATGTCGTTTATTAGAAAATTAGCTAAAAAGGGAATATCATTTATTTTTATCACACACGATATGAATCTCGCATCAGAATATGCGGACAGAGCAATAGTTCTACATGAAGGGGAAATTATTGCGAATAATACCGCGTCTACTGTATTAGGGCATCCAGAAACATTAAAAAGAGCGAACTTAAAGGAGAGCTCTTTATTCAAACTCGTTAAATTTAGTGGTATTGCAAATCCTGAAAAATTTATGGAACTTTATTTTAATGATATTAGGAGGGAGGAAGGTGTATAATACATATTTCCATCGCATGGACGGAGCAGTGAAATTGTTGTTATTTATTTTTGGTATGACGCTTACCTTTTTATTTTTTGATTTTCGCGTATTGCTATTCGTATTTATAATTGGATGTATCGGACTTTTAGTTGCTAAAATTCCATTTCGTAAAATTTTTATTGTTTTTACTGTTATATTTACATTTAGTTTATTAAATTCTGTCATGATCTTATTTATTACACCAACCCATGGATCTGAATTAACTGGATCGTATACTTCATTTATGTATATTGGATATGCAACAATTACATACGAAACATTATTTTATGCAGCTACACTTTCGTTAAAGTATTTTACGTTATTACCATTTACACTTATTTTTATTTATACGACTGATCCAAGCAAATTTGTGAGTAGCTTAAGTAAATTTCGAATTCATTATAAAATTACTTATGCGATAAATATTGCATTACGTTATATACCTGATATTCAGTCCGAATATAAAGTTATTAAACATGCCCAAGAGGCGAGAGGAGTAGCTTTCGAAAAAGGAGAAGCAAGTTTATGGATCCGCATGCAAAACCGTGTCTTAATTTTTTGGCCTTTAATTATTCATTCTTTAGAGAGAATCGATACAGTTTCAAACGCAATGGATTTAAGAGGGTTCGGAAAGAAGGATACACGTACGTGGTTCTATACAAATAAAGCGAAAAGCCAGGATTTCATTGCTTTATTTGTAGGTATTTTTATTTTAATTGCTGCAGTATATGTAAAGTTACATGTATTTCAAAATTTTTGGTATCCATTTTAAAGCACTCTCAAATGAGTGCTTTTACTTATTTTTATATAGACATGCTCAAAAAAGGGATATTTACATAATGTATAATACGAACCAGTTAAAATGATCAACTACCTATTAGTTTTCAAACCAAAAGGAGGAGAAAATATGAGTTACGGTGGTTCTTGTGGTTTTGGTGGAGGTTTCGCTTTATTAGTTGTGTTATTTATTTTATTAATTATCGTTGGATGCAGCTGCTGGGGCGGAGGGTACTAATTTTTAATTAGTCTCCACAAATGTAAAACTAAAAAACATAGAAGATACTTATGTATCGAAACAAATAAAAAAGGAGCATAATTGCTCCTTTTTTATTTATTGTTAAATGCGTTTGTATTACATTTCGGAAATGTAATTGTCAAAGTAGTACCTTTATTCATAACGCTTCGGATTTTCAAATTACCTTGCATCGTTTCAATGATCTTAACAGCAACCATTGTACCTAAACCTGTACCTTTCGTTTTTGTACTAAAATACGGTTCGCCAAATCGATTTATTTGCTCTTGTGACATACCAATTCCGCTATCTTCAATTCGTATGATAACTTTATTATTACTAATAGAAGAGGAGATATTTAAAGTACCGCCATTAGGCATTGCTTCAATACCATTTTTTAATAAGTTTAAAAAACATTGCTGAAAGTGCTGTTTATTACCAACTATTGTTGCCGTAGAGAAATCTTTTGTAATATGTATTGTATTCATATTACATAAAGGTAAGATCATATTAATAACTCGATTTAATTCTTGTTCTACTGAAATCTCATCTAATTTTTCTGAAGCAGGTTTGGCAAACGTTAAATAATCATCAATAATTCCTTGGGCGTGATGTAATTCTTCCAGTATATGCTTAATATACTCGTCTCTTGATTCTGGAGTTAAATTTGGTGTTTTTAAAAGTTGTGTAAATCCTTTTACAACAGTTAAGGGATTTCTTACTTCGTGCGATATACTAGCAGCGAGTTGGCTAACAATCTCCATTTTTTCCATTTTAATTAACTTCGATCGTATGCATACTGCATCTTTTAAAACTTCATTAAAATAAACTACAAACAACATTAAAACGGTTGGTAATATTATGAAATAAATGATGTACAAATTATTCACTTCAAAATCTGATAAAGTTAATACAATTACAGTTGTAAATATTGCTAAGAAAAATGTTAAAAACATTGCATAAGCTACTTTAATTTTTCTATTATACGTATTAAATTTTGCGGATGCGAATGCTGTAATGATAAACATTGTTCCATACACTACTATTGTTAACATACTAAATCCATAAAATGAAAATCTTGTAATTAATAAAATAGCAAACAATGTTATACCGACAGGGAAGCCACCATAAAGTGTACCTACTATAACCGGTATTTGTCTTAAATCATGAATACAATTTTCATCCATATAGATAGGATAGCGCATACATAAAATAAGAGGGATACTCGTACAAAGTATAATAAGTAGTTTTTTATATTTCTTCAAATTGCGCCCGCTATCATATATAAAATAAAAAATAAATATGCTACTTAAAATGTATAGAAGGTTATTTAACACGTGTTGATTGATATACACAAAGTTCATAATATTTGCCTCGTTATTTTTAATTTCCTTTTCATATATATTATCATGATAATAGTATAAACTATATATTTGTTTGAATAATATAGATTTATATCTTTTTAGTATTCGACACGTTTACCCACTCTTCATAAAATTCTTTAACTGATGCATATCGTTCGGTTCGGTTTTCATTTACTGCGCGATACGCTATTTCATATAAATCCCTACTTGCTTCCCATTTTGTAAAGGAGCGATCTATTCCACCACCTAAAATCGCGAAAGCCATTGCCCCCATATTAAATACATTTGTTCTCGAATCAATTATAGCGTTTAGCTCAAATTCTTCAGGAGACATAAAACGTGAGGAGCCCCATAATCTTCCCATTTTATTTACGTATGGTTTTTTAGAATATAAATCAATATCACAAATTTTCGTTTCATTTGTATTAAAATTATACATAATACTACCATCATAAAAATCTATCGCTACATATTTTTTCTTTTCGACATATGTATGGAAAGAAAAAATGGAATTTAAGGATTGAACTCGTTTTCTAACAGGTAAATGCTTAAATTTATAAAATGGAGAGTTTGGATTTTTATATTTTTCAGGAGGCGGGAAACTCCAGTGCGAATGAAGACATTCACCATCAAACCAATCGAAAATTAATACATATCCAGATTGAACTGGAAAGTGTTCAATTAGTTTTATAAGCGAGTTGTGTTTTAATTCCTCGTATAGGAAAACTGAATTTTTCAAACGTTCAATAGCGTCGTTTATTGTTCCTTCGTATGCAATTGTTTGTGCCCCTGCGTATTTAATGAATTTTTTATGGCCATTTTTTTCAACACCAAAACTTATATTACCTGAATCTTGCTGGTCAAAAACTGCAAATACGGTTCCTAATTTCAATAGCCAATCAAAATTATGATGTTCTTTTAACTGGAATGTAACTTGATTTAACTGAATTTCAACTGGAATATCTTTCATATTATACCTCGCATTTATTATAATTAAGTTATATATTTCAGTATTCGACACGTTTTGTAAAAATCCTATGTGAATCACATGAAATTTATATAAATATAATAATAAATAATTATAAAAAGGTGGATAAAATGGAACAACAAATCGTTATTAAACCATATGAAAAAGAGTGGCACGAAGAGTATTTAATAGAAAAAGAGAAATTTATTTCTTTATTCGGGGAAGATTGTATTGCTATTGAACATATAGGGAGCACATCTGTACAAGGGTTAGGAGCGAAACCTTTAATTGATATGATGATTGGCGTAACAGATTTGCAAATTATCGAAAAGTGGATTGATGATCTATTAAAAATCGGATATGAGTATGTTCCAAAAGAAACACCTAATTGGCGTTTTTTTAGAAAGGGAAAATGGAGAGCAGGTACTCATCATTTACATGTTTATATTTATAATAGTGACGAATGGAAAAACAATCTTTTATTTCGAGACTTTCTAATAAAGCATGAATGGGCACGTAAAGAATATAGAGAACTAAAAGAGAGACTTGCAGCTACATATCCTTTTGATCGTGTTTCTTATACAAATGCAAAAGCACCATTTATTCAAAAGATATTAGAATTAGCTAAAACTCAAAAGAATTAACATTACAGATTTTTATCTGAAAAAATTTAAAAAATCCCTTCCTGCGTTATTTATAGGGAGGGATTTTTTCTTTTGTCATAACGATATACATCTAATTATTAGAGACAGATTAGTTTATTTATTTCGATATTTCTAGTACATTGAAAATATTAAGGGGGAATGAAGCAATGAAAGCTATTGTACATCAATATAAAAAAGGGGTAGAGGGATTAGAATATAAACTTTCATCTGAAACAAATCCTAATGCCGGGGAAGTAAAAGTAAAGTTAAAAGCAGCAGGATTAAATCATAGGGATTTATTTATTATAAACAATAGAAAAGAAATGGATCTACCGTTAGTAATAGGGTCAGATGGTGCAGGTATTGTTACAGAAATAGGAGAAGGTGTTTCAGCTGATTTATTACAAACCGAGGTCATTATTAATCCTAGTATTGGATGGGATAATATTGCCGAAGTACCAGAGTTACCAGAGGTGTTAGGGGGACCAAAAGATGGAACGTTTGCTGAATATGTAATAGTGCCCGCTGAAAATGTAGTAGGAAAACCGTCATATCTTACTTGGGAAGAGTCTGGCGTTCTATCTTTATCGGCACTAACTGCATATAGAGCGCTTTTTACAAAGGGTAGATTAAAGCGTGGGGAACATGTTTTAATTCCTGGGATAGGCGGCGGTGTAGCGACATTTGCTATGTTATTTGCAAAAGCAATTGGCGCAAAAGTAAGTGTTACTTCAAGGGTAGAGAACAAAAGAAAATTTGCCGAAGCATATGGCGCAGATTTTTCTTTTAATAGTTCTGGAAATTGGGAAGAGAGTTTATGCGAAAGAAAAGTAGATTTAATAATTGATAGTATAGGTCCAGCAACATTCTTAAAATACTTTGATGTATTAAAACCGAATGGGAGAATTGTTAATTTTGGTGCAAGCTCCGGAGATAAAATTGAATTACCTTTACGAGCGTTATTTTATAATCAAATCGATATTATGGGGACATCTATGGGTAGCAGTGAAGAATTTAATGAAATGATTAAGTTTATAGAGAAATATAAGATTAAACCAATTATGGATAAAGTTTATTCGTTGGAAGAAGCGATTCAAGCGTTAAGACGTATGGAGCAGGGAGAACAGTTTGGTAATATCGCTCTACGTATGGAATAAAAATATGATTTAATAACCTATGTTTTTATATGTATATGTTATGTAATATATACACTTTTAGTTAGTGGGTTATATGATTTTAAAGGTTTTTCCATCATATATATTTTTAATGCGTGTAAATAGTTACATAATTGTCAAATGAAAAATAGTAACATGAATAAAGTGAAAATCTAAATGTGTGTAAATGTTGTATACTGTGTAAATCAAGTAAACTTGTATCTTAATTTCAAGTGAAATAAGAAATTATAAGGAGAGAGTAATGTGAATTACGCAGTATTTCAATGGATAAACAATTTAGCAGGTACATCTGTACTCTTAGATAAGGTAATGATTGCTATTACAAATAGTGCTGCATATGTGGCTATTCTATTCATGCTTATCTTATGGTTTCATAACGGAAAGAAAGAGAATGCGATAAGAAAACAATATACAGTGTTGTATACGACACTTTCAGTAATAATTGCATTGCTAGTAAATGTTTTTATTCATTTAGTATACTATCATCCACGTCCTTTTGTATCATATGATGTGAATCAATTAGTACCCCACGCAGAAAACTCATCCTTTGTTAGTGATCATTCTGTACTTGTATTATCGATTGCATTCATGTTTATTCTTAGAGGAGAAAAGTTAAGATATATCGCACTTTTGTGGGCAGTATTAGTTTGTATATCACGTTTGTATGTAGGTGTTCATTTTCCTTTAGATGTAATGGGTGCGGCTGTCATAACGATTTTAACAAGCTGTTTATTATTGCAGAAAAAACGTATTTTTGAACCAATAGCAAAACTTGTTTTCAAAATGTATGCATTCGTAGCGAAACGAATTCGTTTTTTAGAGAAATATAACCATGTAGCTTAAATTTCATAACTAGCCTTTTATAGTTTAGGAAAAAATCCCCCTTTGGAAATTCAGAGGAGGATTTTTTGTTGTATACAAGTGAATAGATTACTTGCAATAACAATTTGAGTGTTATGTAAAAAAAGAATGAATATTCTTAAATTTCACGTACTGTATTTTAAGTATTTAAATAACTGACAATAACTATAACTAGTTTCACACTGTTTTAAAGGAATTCATACGAAAACTTCGAAACATATAGTATTGAAAGTAAAAACTACATATTTTGTAGCACATCTTTGTAGTAATTAATGGTGAAAGAAAGGAGCGAAATATGCATAAACTTCAAACGAATAAAGGCGCGCGGTATTTTATGATTGCTTTTATTGTTTTGTTTCTTATTATGCTTTTGCGTTTTTTCTATATTCAAGCAGTAGGGGTCGTGCATAATGTGAATGTAAAGGATCTTGCAACTGAACAACATAATAAAAATGGTGTTTTGGAAGCGAATCGTGGCACGATTTATGATCAAACTGGAAAAGTGCTCGTTCAAGATTCAACAACGTATCGTGTTGTTGTGAATTTGAAAGGTAATGGCAAATTGAAAAATAAAGATGAAACCGCAGCGCAATTAGCTGATGCGCTTGAAATTAATAAAGAAGATGTGTTAAAGAATTTCCATGAAGGGCGTACGCAAGTTGAAATCGGAAAAGTTGGCCGGAATTTGTCTAGGGAAAAGAAAGAACAAATTAAAAAATTGAAAATCCCAGGTGTTTCTTTTATGCCTGAGAAAGCAAGAGTGTATCCAAATGAAGATTTTGCATCTTATATACTTGGTTTTGCTAGACCAGACGATAAAGGAAATACAGAAGGGAAGTTTGGGCTTGAAAAAAGTTTAGATAAATATTTGCGCTCGACAAATGGGAATATAGAATATGTGGGAGCGCGAGGAGGTATCCCGCTTACAAATGATATAGGAAAAATAGAACCTGCTAAACATGGAAATAACGTATATCTTACGCTTGATAAACAAATTAATAGTTTTTTAGAAGAAGCGATGAATAAGGCGCAAGAGCACTATGATCCTTCTATGTTAGTAGGTATTATAGCGGATCCAAAGACGGGGAAAGTTTTAGCTATGTCTAGTAAACCTAGTTTTAATCCTAATAAAGGGGATATTGAATACTTTTTAAATGATCCAATCGCAAATGCATATGAACCAGGTTCAACGATGAAAGTATTTACGTTAGCTGCAGCAATTAATGAAGGTGTATATAACGGGAAAGAATATTTTCAATCCGGCAAGTATTCAGTAGGTTCATCTGATATAAAAGATCATAATGGTGGATTTGGATGGGGATCTATTACATTTGATGAAGGTTTTGAAAGATCATCAAACGTAGCTTTTTCTATTTTAGAAGATCAGTTATTAAAACCAAATAAATTTAAGCAATATATGAACAAATTTGGTTTTAACCAAAAAACGGGAATAGATTTACCTGGTGAAAGTAAAAATACTTTATTATTAAATACACAAATTCAACAAGTAACAACTTCTTTCGGACAAGGTTCTACAGTAACTCCAATTCAATTAATCCAAGCTGCAACCGCTATAGCAAATGACGGGAAAATGATGCAACCATATATCGTTGACAAAGTTGTAAATCCAACAAACAAGCAAGTTATTATGGAAAATCAACCGAAAGAAGTTGGCAATCCGATAAAAAAAGAGACTGCGGACAAGGTAAGAGACTTAATGGAGCGTGTTATTACGTCTTCAAAAGGTACAGGTACAATGTATAAAGTCGATGGTTACCCAATAGGAGGCAAGACAGGAACAGCGCAAATTCCGAATCCTGAAAATGGACGATATATGGAAGGAAAAGAAAATTATATTTTTTCATTTTTAGGTATGGCTCCAATTGATGACCCAGAGTTAATTGTATACTTAGCTATTAAGCAGCCAAAGTTAAAGGGAGATGAATATGGAGCTCAGCCACTCGCTGAAATATTTAAACCAGTTGTGAAAAATAGCCTTGAATATTTAAAGGTGAAACCATATACAGAACAACAAATGACCGATGCAACGAAAAAATCCCAATTAAAAGTGCAAAACTATGTGAATCAATCAATAGATACGGTAGAGAATAATGTAAAAAAAGAGAAACTCCAACCGATAATTTTAGGAGAAGGAAAAATTAAAAAACAATATCCGCAGTCTGGTGAAGTAATGAGCGAAGGTGATCGTATATTTTTATTAGGAAACAACGCAACAATGCCCAATTTACAAGGTTGGTCCATGCGTGATGTTATGTATTTTTCTAAACTATTAAAATTAGATTTAAAAACTTCAGGTACGGGTTATGTAACAAATCAAAGTATTGAAAAAGGACAAGCTATACAAGAAGGCGATATATTAGAACTAGAATTAGAACCACCGTTACAACCGTTAGCAGAGGCAAATACAAATTAATTCAGGAAATATGAAGGGTCTATATAATAGACTCTTTTTTTATGATTCAAGTAATTTCACGCACCGTAATTTTTAGGGGAAATATTAAACTTAACAGTTACTAAAACAGAAAAACCTACATATATTGAAATTAGAACGACTGTTCAAATTTTTGTATGAAACGACGGAAGGAGTCTACATTGAATAAAAGACGATACGATAGCGATTTAGCCAAAGAAATAATAGCAGAGAAGGCGACAGAATTATTTTCCTTAAAAGGATATACAAGAACTTCAATTGATAACATTGCAAAAGCCTCTGGTTATAGTAAAGGACATATATATTACCATTATAAAAATAAAGAAGAATTATTTGTTTATTTAGCTAAAGACAGTATGAGAAATTGGCACGATAAATGGGAATTAGCAGAAAAACAGTATACAAACGCTACTGGGAAATTATATGGGATAGCTAAATTTGTACTTTATAATTACACAACGCCATTATTAAGAGCAGGACAAGAACTTGCCTCTGATCCGAGCGCGAACCCTTCTACAATTCAACAACTCTATGGTTTAGCTGTTATCCCTTTAAAAACATATCAAAAAATTTTGGATGAAGGTATACAAAGTGGTGAATTTTATATAGAAAATGTTGAGGATTCAAGTCTTTTATTAGGTTCATGGCTAGGTGGATTATGTCAATTCATTCATTCATTTGAAACAGAGAAATTAGAAGTTTTATTTAATGAAGCCATTACGATTTTTTTACTTTCTATTTCAAACAAACATGCGTAGCATTACAAGCGAATTAGAACGATTGTTCAAATCTTTACACTCGTCCGTTTTCATTATATGTATTAACAACAGGAGGTTTTTTATATGGGTGAACAAAGAGTCGCAATTATAACTGGCGGAGCTTCTGGTATCGGTAAAGCTTTAGCTATTCAATTAGCAAATAAAGATATATTTGTAATTATCGCAGATATTAATGAAACAAGTGGTCAAGAGCTTGTGAATAATATAAAAAATAATAATCAACTAGCTAGGTTCGAATATTTAGATGTTACTAACGCTGAATCCGTAGAGGAACTTATTATAAAAATAGTTAATGAGTTTGGTAGAATTGATTATATGTTTAATAATGCTGGGATTGCTATGTATGGAGAAGTATTCGATATGTCTTTAGATAATTGGAAACATATTATTGAAATAAATTTATTAGGAGTAATTTACGGGACACAATTGGCTTACCAATTCATGAAAAAACAAGGATTTGGTCATATCATTAATACTGCGTCTGCAACAGGTTTAGGACCTGCTCCACTTTGTACCGCGTACGCAACAACAAAACATGCTATCGTCGGTTTAACAACGTCATTACATTATGAGGCAGAAGAATACGGTGTAAATGTAAGTGTACTTTGTCCAACTTTTGTAGATACACCCATATTTGAAAAATCAATTGCAATTAATATGAATAAGGGCCAAATTATAAAACAACTAAAAACAAATAAGCCGATTTCAGCAGACAAGTTTGCTGAAATTGCACTGAAAGCTATTCATAAAAATAAATTAGTTATATGTCCAATGCCGTTTAAAAAAACAATGGACGTATTCTTTACCTTATTTCCTTATCTTCATAAAAAGCTAATGCGTTTCATATGCCGAATTGGTCGAAAAGCAAAAATGAGGCAACTATAAATATCTGATTATTTTGTATTTACAGTTAAAGTAAATTGTGATAATATGGAAAAAATCAAATGCAGTGAAGAGAAGAGTAAATAAGATGAATTTTTCACAGAGAGCTCCATTTAGCTGAAAAGGAGTAAAAATTCTTTATTGAACCAAGCCTCTGAGCAGCGCATCGGAATCTATTAATAGAGGGTGGTGTGACGGGAGCTCCCGTTATAGAGCTATGGTATAAGCATGAATGAAAATGCAGTACCAGATAAGGTTAATATGGTGACATATTAACAAACTAGGGTGGCACCGCGATGATAAATCTCGTCCCTAAGATTAAAAGTCTTGGGGGTGGGATTTTTTTATTGGTTTAAAACAATTTGGAAAGCGGGGGCCAAAAATGAAAAACTTACTTAAAGATTGGAAATATCCTTTATTACTACTGTCCGGAGTTGGTATTGCAAATTTAGGGGCATGGATTTACTTAATAGCACTGAATGTACTTGTCTATCATATGGGTGGCTCAGCCTTAGCTGTTGCTACTTTATATGTAATTCAACCATTGGCTGCTCTATTTACAAACGCTTGGTCAGGAAGTATGATTGATCGTTTAAATAAACGGAAATTAATGATTTACCTCGATATATATCGCGCGGTATGTATCGCTATTTTACCATTACTTCCATCACTTTGGATCGTTTATGTATTCGTATTCTTTATTAGTATGGCCAATGCAATTTATGAGCCAACTGCGATGACGTATATGACGAAATTAATACCAGTTGAACAAAGACAACGTTTCAACTCATTGCGTAGTTTAATAGGGTCTGGTGCCTCTGTAATTGGTCCATCGATAGCGGGAGCATTGTTAATAGCAAGTACACCAGAGTTTGCTATATATATGAATGCTATAGCATTTCTCTTATCAGGAGTAATTACCTTGCTGCTACCTAATCTTGATAAAAAACCTGATATTCATACATCAAATGACAGGTTGTCTTTAGCTTTACTAAAAAAAGATTGGACCATCGTTTTAAATTTCAGTAAAAAATCTTTGTATATCGTTTTCGTGTACTTCTTATTTCAAGGGATGATGGTGTTAGTTGCCGCAAATGATTCACTTGAATTGTCATTTGCGAAAGAAGTTTTATTGTTAACAGATAGTGAATATGGTTTTTTAGTTAGTATTGCTGGAGCCGGATTTATTTTAGGAGCAATAACAAATACAATTTTATCAAAAAAATTAACACCTTCATTTTTAATTGGAATAGGATCATTATTCATCGCAATCGGTTATATCATTTATGCTTTTTCAAATGATTTTTTAATAGCTGCTATCGGATTTTTTATTTTATCTTTCTCTATGGCATATGCAAATACAGGGTTTAATACCTTTTATCAAAATAATGTCCCTGTCCATATAATGGGACGGATTGGGAGCATATATGGATTATTTATTGCAGGTATCACCATTTTAATTACGATTTTGTTCGGAGTTGCCACTCAATTTATTTCTATACAACTTGTGGTTATTATAGGTTCTTTAGTAATGTTATTTATTACTATCATCTTGTGTGTGTTTACTTTATTGCCATCACATTCTAAAGTGCATTCTTCTGAATCAATACATTCGAAATAATTCTCTTAGTTTTGATTTAAATCTTACGATGTTCAATAGGAGGGTTATCCCTCCTATATATGGAAATATAAGAAAGGAGAACAATATTGATAAACGAGGGTGATTTTTGTAATGAAAACAAAAGATCAAATAGATAACATTGTAAAAGAAACATATCGTCATATAGATTTCTCTGGGGTAATTTTAGTGAAAGAAAAAAAGGGCATAGTTTATGAAGAAGCGTTTGGTTATGCAAATCGAAATGAGTGTATAAACAATACGCTACAAACTAGGTTTGGAATTGCCTCTGGGTGTAAAATATTCACAGCTATCGGTGTCTGTCAACTTGTTGAAAATGGGGTAATTACTTTTCAAACAAAGTTAAAAGAGTGTTTAAGTGTTAACTTTCCAAACTTTAATGAAGATATTACAATACATCACCTTTTGACGCATAGTTCGGGTATTCCAGATTATTTTGATGAAAGTATTATGGATAACTTCGAAGATCTTTGGAAACAAACACCTATGTATTTATTAAAAAGTTTAAAAGACTTTTTACCATTATTTCAAAACAGAGATATGATGTATGCACCAGGAAGTAAGTTTCACTACAACAATGCAGGTTTTATCATACTGGGATTAATAATCGAAGAACAGACAGGACTTAAATTTACGGAGTATATAGAAAAAAACATATTTAATCCAATTGGTATGAATCATTCGGGCTATTTTTCTTTAGATAGATTACCAAGGCAGACAGCTCTCGGATATATAAAAGATGAAATTAGCCAGACATGGAGAACAAATGCTTACTCTATTCCGATAAAAGGTGGTTCGGATGGTGGAGCTTTTATTACTGCGTCAGACATGCTGAAGTTTTGGGAAGCGTTATTTAACTATGAAATTATAAGCCAAGAATATACAAAAATACTTTTAACTCCTCACATCCAAGTAAATAATAATCAATCTTATGGCTATGGAATATGGATTGAAACAAGAGAAAACAAGATATTCAAATATCATGTAATGGGATATGACCCAGGCGTCAGTTTTCGTTCGGCCGTATATCCAGACTTAGGAATTACATTAGTTATTCCATCAAATAAAGAAGCAGGACCCGAAAAATTAATGATAGAAATAGAAGGAGGTTTTTAATTATATGGATATAGAAATTAGAGCGTATAGAAAAGAGGATGAAACCGGTTGGGTACGTTGCCGTGTGTTATCTTTTTTAGATACAGCTTATTACGATAATGTATTTAGAGAAAAGGAAAGATATGAACATCCGGCTATTGAACTAGTAGCTGTATATGAAAATCAAATTGTAGGTTTAATAGATATCGAATATGAATTAGAAGAACGTACAGTTTGTTCAAGAGGAACTGGTCTTGGTGGTATGATTTGGCATATTGCAGTTCATCCGGATTTCCGTAGAATGAAAATTGGTAATCAGCTATTAAAGGAAGCGGAGAAGTTAGCGAATGAACGTAACCTAAATCGCCTAGAAGCATGGACTAGGGACAATCTATGGGTACATGGATGGTATGAAAAGAACGGATTTGTAAAAGTAGATTCCTATTTACACGTATATAGCGATCATACAGACGAGATAAAAGGTGTAATGAAAAGTAATATAGATCAGTTATATCCAGTTCAAACATTTGCTCATTATACAGGTGAAAATAAAGAAGACATAAGAAAACAATTTAAACGAGTGCATGATTGTTTTTGTTTTGAAAAGTATTTTAGTTAACGAGAAACCCTTTATTTACTAAATAAAGGGTTTTCTAATTCTGTACGATTACATATGGATATATGGATTTTTAAATTAAAAAACATTACTATATAGTTATAAATTTTAATTATTAATTCATATGAAAGGATGTGTTAACAATTTGTATATGATCAACGGTAGCTTGTTTATTATTTTAGGGGTTATTTGTTATTTAATTGTACGTGGAATATTAATTGGTATCAAAAATAAAAAACATGTGATTTGGTGGAAAGAAATAATAAGTTTTTTATTCTTGGTCTACATTTGTATGGTTGTTGCAGTAACTTTATTCCCTTTACCAATCGGTTTTCCTTCTAATATTGAAAATCTGAATCGCTCGGTCAATATAATACCATTTGCATCAATTATTAAAGACATCAATCAAATTGGTAGTGCTTATGATGGAGATGCCCTATTTATGATTGGTCTAATTATAAGAAATGTAGGCGGAAATATTTTATTATTAATGCCTTTAGGATTTTTAGCACCAATCCTATGGGATAAATATAAAAAATTCAAAAATACAATTTTATTAGGATTTTCTATATCAACTAGTATTGAATTGCTACAATTAATTCAGTCTTTATTTAGTGGAGTGGGACGAGTTACTGATATTGATGATGTAATATGTAACGTTATAGGTTGTATTCTTGGATACTTTATTTATAAAATCACTATTATGCTAGCTGCTAAATTTAAAATTCAAGTATTTAATGAGACGGATTCTAAAAGAATAGAAACTATTGATAACTAACAATTCATACGTGTTAAAGTATACATTTATTTTGAATAAAGATGATAAAAGACGTACGAGTCAAAAGTACGTCTTTTTACTTTTATAAATAAGCTTATGGCTATTACATGGTGTAACATAATAAATAGACAATAGTATAATCGGAAATGAATAATACATTAATAAAAAAGTATAAATACATTCATCCCTTGTTTATCAATGCTGTGAACGGTAATACTAAATAACATTGAACTTTTATAACAAGGGATGATCATATGATATTCATTTACACGGATTTCGGCGGAACGCATTCAACTGCACTTGCAGCAGCTTATCATTTAAATAAATTACCAACGGATCGTAAGCTAACAAAAGAAGAAATATTAAATGTGGATTACTTTAATAAATTGAAAACTGAAGATATGGGGAAAATTATTTTTCATGGAGTAGATGAAAATGGTAACCCGGTTTATACGATTGGATGCGGCGCATCAAAAATCGTTGTACCTGCGATGAAGCATTTAGGAGAGATTCTGCAAAAACATTATCAAAGTCATGAAAAGATTGTTTTTTCTAATACATCACCAACAGTACCTTTACCAATGACTTTTGGCGGTCTGTTTTCTAGAAGGTTTCACATCGACTTTATCGGCGTACCATTACTCGTATGGGGTGCAAAACTTAGCTGTGATAATGTACAAAGACTTGTTAGTTATACGAAAGAAGCCGGACGATTAACAAATGATTATGTTGTGATTTTAGATAATGAAACTTTTAAATAATGTAGGATAAAAGGAAAATCAAGCAAATTTCTTGATTTTCTTTTTAATTTGTGAAAAAGACAAGAAATATTCACATTTATCATCTATCTACTATAGCCAAAACAATAAAGTCCTGTTACTATTACAGGGATATTCTCTTTTCATAACATAAATATATAGAAAAATTAGAAAAGAGGAATTGAATTAAGGGAGGAACAACATGAAGCGTGTTGCTTGGATTACTGATAGTACAACTGCGAGTTTTACAACAGAAGGAGATAACTTTGTTATCCCAATTGAAGTTATTATTGATGGTGTGTCGTACAAAGATTGTGAAGAAGGTGTGCGTGAGCGCGTTTATAATGCTTTAAACGAAGGTAAAACTGTCACTACATCACAACCTAACATAGGGGAAATGGTAGAGTTATTTTCGAAATGCAAAGAAGAATATGAAGAAGGATTTGCAGTTGCTATTAGCGGAAAAGTAAGTGGAACCTATCAAAACATGAAGTTAGCTGCAGAAATGGCAGGTTTCCCATTAACGGTATTAGATAGTGAAACAACAAGTTATCCAATGGACGAACTAATTAGAAAAGCAAAATCGTTATACAATGATGGTATGACTTTACAAGATATACACAAAACATTAGTAGATGAAAAAAGAAGACCTTTCCACGTATTCCCGAAAAGTTTAAAAGGCCTTTATGCAAGTGGACGTGTAAAGGGAGTTCAATTTTTACTTGGAAGTTTATTAAGTGTCAACTTAATATTAGAAGTAAAAGGTGGAGAGCTTTTACTTGAAAAGAAAGTACGTAAAATCCAAAAATGTCGAGAATACATTAAAAATGAACTTGAAAAAGAATTACCAAAAGTACTTCACATGTTCCATGCTAACGATAAAGATGGAGCTGAAGAATGGATTTCAGATATTAGACAAGCATTCCCTGAAATGGATTTCAAATTATATCCATTACCAATTTCATTTGCGGTACATGCAGGTGAAGGTACAATAGCAATTAGTTATTAAGAAGAAAACCCGTGAATGATACGCGGGTTTTTTTATTTATAAATGGTGCATACCACGCCACCATCAAGTTGAAGTTTTATAGCACTCTAGAACGAAATTTGTGTTAACTCGAAACAAAAATCTTATTTTATCATTTTTGGAGAGCAACCACAATTTCTTGACTTGATTTGAGATTAAAAATATAAACCTTTTCCTACTGGCTGAACAGTTTCTAGTACAATATCAACCATTTCTTCATTAAGTAGGGTCCTTATAATCCAAGCCGATAGTTCTTGAGCAGCAAAACAACCCGCAGCAGTCGATATATTTCCTTCGTTTACGAAACTTTTCTCAATAACGTCTACACCAAATTCTTTTAGCTGTTCTACTGCTGAGGGATATGTAGTAGCTTTTTTACCAGTTAGTAATTTTTTAGCTCCTAATAGTAGTGAACCAGAACACATAGATCCTATTAATTGTCTTTGAGGATCTACATGAATGCTATTAATATATTGTTGATTTTTATATAAATCCTTTACACCTTTACCACTCGCAAAAATTACAGCGTCGGCAAAAGGGATATCAGATATGCTTCCTGTCATGGGAATACGCAAGCCAGACATAGATATATGAGATTGTTCCGTCCCTAAAAGCTGGACATCCCAATCGGAAATACCACCGACTAAACGTACACGATTTAATAAATCCCATGGTAGAAAAACATCTATATCGGTAAAGTTATCGAAACAGACTATTGCAATTTTCATTTTCTAACCCTCCACTTATGTATATCATTTTATTAATAATATAAACATCTCTTTTTTATGTTCTATATCCAGTTATAAATCCCTGTATATTACACGTATATGAAGACCTGCGGTAGTATGTCAACTTAGAAATAACAAAGTTTAAAGTTGTCAAAGGTCAATTTGTTTAAAAAAGGCATCACAAAACTAAACCAGTAACGAATGTAATTTACTGGAAAATAATGAAAGGTAGCGATGACAAAATTTTATGTCATTCTTTCACACACCTTCCAGGCGTAAAAAGTTGGTGGCTACGTAGTAGCGCATCCACCAATCGCACAAATTTTCTTGCGGTTAGAACGAGTGCACGTTTGTGTTGATGTTTTGGTACTTCATTATATTTTTTCACGTAATACTCTTGATAATCTGATACATGCTTTCTTACTGAATTGGCGGCTTCAACTAAGTAATAACGCAAGTAATGATTACCTGTACGGGATAATGAAGTATCTTCGGCTGTAAAACGACCGGATTGGTGCTTTCGCCAGTATAATCCAGCGTATTTGGCTATTTTTGTTTCATCGTCAAATCTTTCGATTTGGCCAATTTCAGCAATGATACCGGCAGCGAAAACAGGGCCTACTCCAGGAATAGATTCAAGTGTTTGGGTCAAACCAGCCATGATTTTTTTAATAGACTTTTCTAATTCCTTGATTTGCTGTTGAAACGTACGAATGACTGCGATGGATGTACCTAAGATGACATCTATTGAATCTTCTACAACCTTATCCAAGCGATAAGAAACTTTCACAGCTTTGTGAATGGATGCTGCTACGCATTTTGGATCACCAAAACGGTTTCGACTTTTTTTCTGTAGGAACTCAGCGAGTTCTTCTAAAGGCATATTAGCGAGTTCCTCTAAGCTGAATTTTTCAAGAAATAGTTCTGTCATGGCGCTACCGAATACGGAAGTATCCACCTCTTGTGAAAATGTATTACATTTAAAACTTAGGTGTTGAAGAAAGTGTTGTTTTTCTTTCGTTAACATTTTGACAAGTTGGTATCGTGATCGAGTTAATTGCTGCAGTGCCACGTACTGGCTTTCTTTTACGATAGACATTTGATTACGGCCAAATCGTAAGTAATCAGCAATGACAAAGGCATCAATCTCATCGGTTTTATTCATGTCAGAATAACTTTTCTTAAAATTTGCGACTTGCTTTGGGTTTAGGAGAAATACTTTTGCTCCAAAACGCTGTAAATCTATATCATGGTGAAGAAACATAGAAGGATGAAAGCTGTAAACAGAGGTGGATTCTAGACCAATCTTAAGGATGTCGACCTCTTTACCTGCAACACACTGTAATAATTTTTCTTTGAGTGTAGTAGCTCCCGGTAGGTCATTACTGACCGAAAAAGAATCCAGTTTTTCTCCATCACCATTTAAAAAGCAAACTTTCATATCAAACGAACTTACATCTAAACCAACAAATAATCTCATGTAAGAGACCTCCCTTCTATATTAGAATCATTTCTTGGACGTCTCGAGATATCTCTAGTGTGTACGCCGACCAACAACCTCGTGTATGAGAGCTAGTCCTGAATCGAAAGCCGCCCTAGAGCTACTATCATCTAGGTTCGAGGGTCAGGCTGCTCAGCCTGCGAGTAGGGAGTCCCGCACGTTCACTGAGAAACACTCTTCAAATGTGGTAAATCCACAGGAGGTGAAAGAATTGTCCCAAATGATCCTAAAATCATTATCTAGAAATATCTTGGGACGTCCAAGTATTTTTATTTATAGGGCTCTTATTAAGAAGAAAATCTAAGCCTGTAATAGGGCTTAAATATTAATATACGAGGAGGTGTAGTAATTTTTTAACGCCTCTAAACATAAAAAGATATAAAATCTTTTTCTTGGTTTCTATCTGTTTTTTGTACAAAACCAAGATCTGTAGCAATAACTCGTAAGGTATTGGGGATGAGAATCTTTAAAATTCTCAAGGAAATAGGTGTAATTTATTACACATACAAATAGAAATAAAAACGTCATCATTTTTTATAAATTCTCAGATAGAAACACGTTTTTCGGTTTTAGGAGGGCATTTTTTCATTAGCTTGTTAATCTATATATAATATGATTTTTATAATTTCCCTAAAATAATTTTGACGTATTTATTTTTTCAATATAAAATAATATTCATCCAAATTTAACCAATACCATATAAAAGATGTATCTTTTTATATGCATAGGTATAAATCTCTTTAGTTTTAAGGGGAAAGGTTAATATGAAAGTAAAGAAACTAGTTACGCTTGTAGTACCATTTACACTATTATACGTGTCAGTTCAATTAACCGAAATTCTTCAAGGCCATTTCAGCAACTGAACGAAATCGGAATGGATATTAATTTGAAGGAAAAGTCCCCAGAGAAACGAAAGATTGTAAGAAACCCCCAAAAATGTTACATGGTATACAAGAAGGTGACATCATTTATGTTACGGACTTAACTCGAATTACTCGTAGTACAAAAGATTTATTTGAATTAATCGATAACATACGGAGTAAAAAGGCAAATTTAATATCCTTAAAAGATACATGGCTAGATTTATCAGAAGATAATCCCTACAGCTAATTCTTAATTACTGTTATGGCGGGTGTAAACCGATTAGAACGTGATCTTATCCGTATGCGATAGCGCGAAGGAATTGAACGAAAGAAAGTTTAAAGGTCGGTCAAAGAAGTACCATAAAAATCATGCAGGAATGAATTATGCAGTAAAGCTTTATAAAGAGGGAGATATGACTGTAAATAAAAAACTTATGAAATTACAAATGTGTCTAGGGCTTATTATATAGAAAGCTATCGGAAAGGAACAGTTGATGAGTTATACCAAAGATCGGAAATATATAATAGAAAATAAGTTTCATATAGAGGTGAAATTATATGCCTAAAATTGACAATATGCTAGCAATTCTATGGATGCTTCGTTCAGGTGAAAAAATCACTGCAAAACAAATTTCAGAAAAGTTAGAGATAAATATAAGGACTGTGTATCGTTATATTGATACAATTTCAACTAGTGGCGTACCTATAATTTCAGAACCAGGACATAACGGTGGATACACTTTATTGAACAATTTTGTAGAGGCTCCTCTTTTTTTTGATTTTGAGGAGCAAACTTCACTATTTCACGCTGCTGTTTTTGCAGAAGAAGCCGGATATTATGGAGGTGAAGCATTAAATAGGGCCATTTCAAAACTAAGTAAATACTCAAATCAAGATCAAGAAACAAAGATAAACCAACATTTAACTAGTCTTGAAGTAATAAGTCGATTAAGTTCACTTTCTATAAAAACTTTTTTGAAGGAGTTGGAGCAGGCCGTAGCTAACGGGTATTCAGTAAAAATTCTTTACCATAAAAGTGGCGAAAAGCAATTAAATTATAGATCGGTCGATCCATACAGAATTATCTATTGGAATAATAAATGGTATGTAATTGGATTTTGTCATCTTAGGAATGATATCCGTAGTTTTAAAGTAGATCGAATTGAAAGTTTAATACAAACCGAAAATAAGTTTAACCGGCCAGATAATTTTTCAGCAAGTGATTTTTTTATAAAAAGTCTTCTTCCAACTATAGAAGATAAGGAAAGTATTATTTCTTTGGTTATTAATGGGGATAAAAATGTATTGGCTGATATTTGCCAACATTGGTTTTTAGGACATTATTTACAAGAACGGACTTCAAATCAAGCAGTTTTTCTTCTTGAAAAAGATATGATACATAAATATGTACCTTATTTACTTTTACCGTACAATAAATCTATTAAAGTTATTGAGCCAATAAGTCTTAAGAATAGAATTATTGAAGTTCTGTCTGAATTAATAAAATTTCATCAAGTATGATAACTTCCCTGACGTTAACTGTCAGGGAAGTTATATTATAATAGCTATATAAATTGTGATTGGAGTGTTATTAGATGCAAACAAAAAAAGCTTTTTTATATGTATTTAATACAATGTCGGACTGGGAATATGGATATTTAATTGCTGAACTAAACTCAGGAAGATATTTCAAAAAAGATTTAGCACCTTTAAAAGTAATTACAGTAGGAGCTAATAAAGAAATGATAACTACTATGGGAGGACTGAGGATAAAACCAGATATTTCCCTTGATGAATGTACTCTTGAGAGTAAAGATCTTTTAATTTTACCAGGAGGGACTACTTGGAGTGAAGAAATTCATCAACCTATCTTGGAAAAAATTGACCAAGCTTTAAAGCGTGGCACTATTGTTGCTGCAATTTGTGGTGCAACTGATGCCCTTGCGAATATGGGATACTTGGATACTAGAAAGCATACAAGTAATAACTTAGAATATACTAAAATGGTATGTCCTAACTATAAAGGAGAAAAGTTCTATGAGTTGGGACCTGCGGTATCTGATGCGAATTTAGTTACTGCCTCAGGAATAGCTCCTCTGGAATTTGCAAGGGAGGTACTGAAAAAAATAGATGTATTTACACCAGATACATTACATTCATGGTATAACCTAAATAAGACTCATAAACCTAAATACTTCTTCCAGTTAATGAATTCAATAAAAAAATGAAATAACTAAAAAGCTCAATTTCTCTATTTTGATTTGCAGAGAAGTTAGGCTTTTTAATTTGGAATTCTCTTATCGATAACGATAAAAATGAACTTCGGTGTTATAAAAAACAAAATTCCCGTTTAGAGGATACGATAAAATCTTAGCTTGATAGGTATGTATTTGTACCCCTAGTATGTCAATTTTAATCTGTTATGAGAAAACACACGGATTTGTATCATCTTATGGTAAAATAAAGTTAAATATTCAGAAAAATCATTGTTTAAAACAAGCAGGATGATAATTAAATAAGATTTAAGTGATGGGGGTATAGTTAATACATGAGTAATGTACATTTTAGAGATATAGATGATACTAATGAATTCAAAGTTAGAAATATAAAATTAAGGTCTGGACAAGAAAAATTTATTGAAACCATAGATGAATGTTTAAATGAAGCTAATACCTATCATGAATGGCATCCGGTAGCTATATATTATGATGAAGAAATTATCGGATTTGCTATGTACGGTTCTTTTGGTCCTAATAAGGATACTTGGATTGATAGAATAATGATAGATGAAAAATATCAAGGCAAAGGCTATGGGAAAATTGCTATGATGAAACTTATTAATATAGTTTCAAAAGAATATGGGGTAAACGTTATATATTTAAGTGTCACTGAGGAAAACAGAACAGCTTATAACTTATACGAAAGTATAGGATTCGAGTTTATGAATGAAAGAGACCTAAATAATGGAGAACTCTTATTTAAGTACGCAATTAAATGAGAGCCATTTGAAATCGATTATTTCTTTACCAAAAGGTAAAGAAATGTTTACTATTCAACTCTTATAGGAGTAGCTCCCCATTGCTATTAAGATAGCAGAACAAAATTTCCTTAAATTAAAAATTACGCTATTCTATTTTTAGAATCATAGGAAAGGATGGCGTTTTTGTATGTTTATTCCTGTATCTGATGAATTACAATTATTTGCACAGGACATTCAAAGTTTTTTATCTCCAAATGCCTTACGGGATCTTGCTAGAGATGTTGGTTTTGTATAACGAACCAGTAAGTATCCTTTGGTTAGTGGTTTATTAAGAATAAGCTTTTTATACAGAATATCTTTGATGTTCGAGATAATATATTTAGATTTATTTAATTCTAAAGAGTCCATTTCCCACCTCATAAATTATAAAATAAAGTAAATTCCCACTTAATTATATCATCATCCTAATTGAAGATTTCGCCTTTTCCTTGCTACCGATAATGAGACGTTATGTGAGCATTATACAACCTAAAATACAGAACATATCACTTTTCACTTTACCCCTATGTAATCTTCTACAGTAATCCTACTCCAATAGTTCACCGTTTATAGGTACATTTCATTAAGTAGAAATTAATAAATTTATTGAGGTTTAATAATTCTAATACTGATAATTTGACATACATTAAACCAAAAGTTGCATGTTATATTACTAGGCACAACAATATAAATGATACCATTTGTTTATTCCGTAAATATTGTTGATAAAAAAGGTGAAAGGATTTTTAAAGGTAAAAATAGAAATCTATATAAAAAAATATTTAAATGGTAGGGATATTATGAAAATCGGTAAGTTTGGAGAAGTAAATAACTTAAGTATTGATACAATTAGACATTATATGGATCTCAGTCTTATTATTCCTGAAAAAAAGGGAGGCCACTATTTTTTTGATGAGTATTGTCAAACAGATTTAGAACTTATAATACATTACAAAGATCTAGGATTTAGCTTGAATGAAATCAAAGAACTATTTTTTTATAAAAATTTAGCAAAATCTATGAATTACGAAAAAGATATCTTTTACCAATCTTTATTCAAACTAAAATATGACAAAATGGAACAGGAAATAGAACTTTTGGAGAAGAAACGGGATAAATTAAAGGGAGTGTTACATGATTTATTATTAACAAATGAAACTTCCAATACAATTATAGGGATAGATTTAAGTATACTACATTTACTTACATGTTCTAAGTGTAGACAAAAACTAATTCTTCAAGATGGAATTATTAATAACAATCAAATTACCGAGGGAAAGTTAATTTGTAATTGTGGTGAAGAATATATAATTACTTCAGGAATAATAACTGCTGGTAAATCATTTAAAGCAAATGAGCGAACGTCACTTGAAGATACTATTTCGGATTATATTCATGAAACTGATAATGCATATTTGGAAAATATGCTTAAAGAAGGGGAATGGGCGAAAAAGAAACTAATACATTTAGATTTAAATAACAAATTAATACTAGATATAGGATCAGGACTTGGGTTCTTTTTGAGGAGCATTTATGAAGAACTACCCGAAGATTGCCTATACATCGCAGTAGATAGAGATTTCAATAAACTTTTATTTTTAAAAGACGTATTAGCGAGAAAAAATCCGAGAAGAAATATTCTCTTTATCTGTGCGGATTTTTTGAACATCCCTATTCAAAATCGGTCAGTAGATATTGTAATTGATCACTCTGGTACGAGCAATTATAGTTTTGAACATGCGGATTTTTTACTTCACGAATTAAACCCACTTTTTAAATCCAATTGTTATTTATTAAGTTTATTTATTTTATTTAAAAATTTCAGCTTAAATAGCCAAATTACAAATAATTTTCGAGCAAATTTTACACTTTCAAAAATAAAGAAAGAACTCCAAAATCTACAGTTTCAATCCATTGATGAAAGTACTTCAAATTATTTGAAACGAGGCGGAAAGTACGAGGATTTCTTTGTTCAAGGTGAAGAAATTTATACATATTCATTTTTCGGAAAAAGATGGGGTTAACCCATGCCCATCAACTTAAGGATGGATACAAAACAAAATTTTGTTCATTTGAACTAAAATCTCCCCAAATGGAGGGATTTATTAAAAATAAGCACGCAAAATAAACCCTAACGGGTTTCATTTTTTCTTATGCAGCTTTCTTTTGCTTGCTGCATCCACTATACTCATAGATAACACCCATGATATCAAAGACAGTTTTCTTCTCATATCGATGAGATTTCCGTCCGTTTTGTTGTAGAAGGTGGAACAGGCGGGTTAGAAGATTTGTTATCTCTTGGGTGTTTTGTATGGATTGATAGAGGAGAAATAGATGGTCTTGAATCATTCCAATTGCTTTATATTCACTTAATTCTTTTTGCTTCTTCTGTAATAAAAGTTGACGCATTTTAAACATGGTAGAAGAACATAAGAAAATAGCGATCAGTTTTCCGTATAAATGGCACTCTATTCTTTCTTGTTTGACAGTGCGACAATGATCTATATCAAATAATGATTTCCACGTTTTAAAAACAATTTCTATCTGCCAGCGTAATGTATACAATTCATGTACTTGTTCCATCGGAACCCATTCCCAAGGTGCATTTGTCACATATACATTTAATCCCGCTACTAATTTACTTTTCTCTGAATAGGTTCTGTGTTTTGACTTTTCTTTTTCTGTAATTTTCTCTAGGCGTTTTTGTAATTGTGCCGCTGTTAAACGATGAAAAACGAGACGTGAAAATAACTGCTGTTTATCTCCAATATAAGCTTGCTGATATTCTATCGTTTCCCCTGGTTGGAGTTGATTCAAAATCTGTATGACATTGATTTGTATGTATTCTGATTGTTTTTTAATGGAACCATTTTTAAAATACTCCGGATCTGGATTTTTTACATATACGTTTGTATTTAACTTTAACCGCGAAATATAATACGTACCCCGTTGATCCATTTGATCTAAATCCTCTAATGAAAAATACCCTAAATCACGAATACATAAATCGCCTGGCCGTAACGTATCTAAACATTCTGTTCCGAATGTTTTATCATTATTTTTTCCAGGTTCCACTTGAAAATTAAGAAATTGTCCACTATGCAAATCATATTCTAATTGAATTTTGATCCCAGCGGTTTGCGCACAGCCACCTGAACCAGGATATATATGTTCCAAAGTATGGGGTACTTGAAACATAGTGGCATCCATGATGCGAATACGTTTAAAATGCGCAAAAAGTTGGCTAGAAATGTGTGTTTGTTCACAGATTTTTTGTTGTAACAACAAAGAAAAGATATGTTTTAAAAATAACACTGATTTTTCATTAAATCGTTTATTTAAGCCCTCCGGGCTAAGTACAGTACCTGTAACTGCGTGAAGTCTACTACATAATCGTACTAAAGGATCACTGGCCACCCTTTGACTAATCCAAATACAAATGGTAGCTAAATCTGATCCCGAAAATTTGCGTTTTCTCTTTACAAACTTCATCTCTCTTGCTAGTTCTTCCAAAAATTCAGGTGTGATATAGCGCTGTAATTCTTCCGCAAATGGTTGTAATTCATCTTGAATCGCGAGATTCATAAAAAAACGTCACCCTTTCTCATTTATATTATGTAAGAAAGAATAACGTTTTTTTGTACTTGGGGGTAGTAAAAAGCCTTAAGTTGATGGGCATGTGGGGTTAACCCCATCTTTTATTTATTTCCCCTTAAAATTATTCAAATCGTACATATTGCGATTGGGTTGACCCAAGAACTTACAATGTACGTAACACAAAATTAGGCAGGGGGAAAAGTTATGACAAGTTTACGGTTACATATAGAAAATAAAAAAAGAAACCAAGAACTAAGGAATATTTGTTTATATTCAATTGCAAAAACAGTATCAATATTCGGTAGCTCTATTTATAGTTTCGCATTAGGATTGTATGTATTACAAATAACCGGATCTGCTTTAAATTTCGCGATTACGCTTATTTTAGGAACGATTCCAATGATTGTTATGAATCCATTTGCCGGTGTAATTGCTGATAAGGTTGATAAAAAGAAACTCGTCGTTTGTATGGATGTACTAAGCGGATGCTTATTAATAACTGTTTATATAGTAAGCAACTATTATGGGTTAAACTTATTCATCATTTATACTACTACCTTTCTGATGACAGTATTTACAACATTTTTTGTAATAGGTTTAGAGGCTGCAAAACCAAATATCGTCTCTAAAGAGAGACTAATGAGTCTTAACTCTATAAGTAAAATTATCGATTCTATATCTTTAATTCTAGGGCCTATGTTAGGGGGCATTGTTTTTGCAGTCTTTGAGATGAACACTTTTATAATCATTAACGGTATTTCATTTATCCTTTCGGCTATATCCATATTGTTTATCAACTTTAAATTATGCGAGCAATACATAAATAAGGAATGTTCAATAAGGGAAATTAATTTTATGAAAGATATAAAGGAGGGATACTCTTACTTAATGGAGCGGGAGAACTTAAAAAATACGTTTCGTATTTTAATTTCACTTAATTTTTTTCTAGGATTTTCTGTAACTGTTCCATTGCCATACATTATGAATACAGTTCTCAATATTAGTTCTAAACAATTTGGTTTGATTCAAGGGACTTTTCCAATAGGTATGGTAGTTGGTGCAATAATAGTAAAAAAGATAACGAATCGTTTTTCTTATTCCTATCTATTGAAAAAAACAAGTTTTATGATGGCAATTTTTATGATAGTTTCAGGTGCACCTGTTCTATTCAAAAGTATTGAAGTGAATAAAATTGTATTTGTGACCATGTACTGCGCCATTATGTTCTTTTTAGGGTTAATGATAGCATTAATCGATATCCCTTTAATTTATTTTATGCAAAGAGAGATTCCAGATGAATATAGGGGCAGAGTGCTTAGTATTGGATTAAGTTTAGGTAAAATGATGCAGCCGATAGCACTGGCATTATCAGGTCTATTATTAAATCATATTCCATCCTACACGCTTCCAATTGGAGGAGGAATCGTATTTCTTATTTTAAATCAGGCTTACTCAAATAAATTGAATTTAGAAATTCATTCAAAAGGGTATAGTGTTGAACGTAATTAAATAATATCGAAATAGCGCAGGATCATCATCCTGCGCTTATCTATCGTAATTCAGCTGTTTTTCTAATAACAATCTTATCAATATCGTCTTCTTCATCACCAATAAATAACCCGCGTTCTTTTAAATACGCCTCAAAATATAAATCTGCTTCTGCACGTTCATCATATGGTTTTACAGATAGAACGAAACCTAATTTGTTTTGTTCCTCTAGATGAGAAGTGGAAATGTATGCCGGTACATTGTGGCGTAAAAAGAGTTCTTTAACCGGAATAATCATATCTTTCATTAATTTCGTTAACATACCCATTTCAAACTCGAAATTAAAACGATCTATACTACATAAATCGGCGAATACTACACCAATAAAACCTGTATTATATACTTCTTGATATTCTACTTCCTCGTTACCGTAAAAATTCTTTTCGATTAAATAATTTATAAAGTAAGCAACACCGTCACTTTGTTCAAAAGGCTTCGTTGAAAGAACAAATCCGATTTTCTTTTGTTTATGTAAATATACACATGACATGTATGCTGAAATGTTATGCTCTTTAAATAGAGAGCTTGTTGCCCCAGATAGACCATCTAATACGTGATGAACAATTTGAAGTTTTTTACGGGCGAAATAATAGGATTTCTTTTGTAACTCCAATGTATCAATAAAGACAGAGCCGATAAAGCCTGTATTTGAAATAATAGGTGTTTGCTTTTTTCTTCCTCTGCGCTTTGTTTGAGCCATTGTAAAAATCATCCCTTCATGTACAATTAAAATAAAAAAGAACATTTGTTCGTATATGTATATTTTACTATTAAAACGCTCTAAAGTAAAGGGTTTTTGACGAAAAAACAACAAAAAAGACACCTGTAAAAGGTGCCTTAAACGTTGTAGGGAAGAGGGTTCATCCCAACTATTTATATTATGATACAGAAACAATCTCTTCCGTATCTTCTACATCTAAATGACAGTCCATTGTACGAACATCTTGATCTTCATGACTTCCGAAATAAATAGTAATTTTCATATGTATCGCTCCTTTATTCTAGGAATACCTAAAATAATTACTAGTAATGTTAATATTTATTATATACCACTTTTTTCATTCCGACAACGTTATATCATATTTAATTCTTTAAGGAGACAAAGAGTGATTTATAGAGATATTTTTATAGAAATAGGTATATTTCTTATATGTTATATTTAATACTGAAAGATTCGAATTTGAATTTTTATGAAAGGGGCAAAATGAATGAATTTTAAAAAGTTACTAATAGATAATTTTACATATAAAACTTCATATATTGCGCGGCAGGCACAGGGAATGAATGTGAAAGAAACGAAGGATTACATCGCTGTCGACTGTGGTTTACCTGCAGATACATTTAATATCATTACTTTACTAAACAATAATGTAACGGAAAATATCGAGAAATTATATAAGGAGGTAGCGTACTATAATCAAAAGAAATATCCAATGAGTGTTTGGTTTTGGGATGAGAAGCTAGAGGGTAATATAAAGAATGAATTAATAAAGCTTGGATTAAAAGAAGCAGAACAAAATATCGCGATGGTAGCAAACTTACATACAATACATCCAACAACAAACTTGCCAGAAGGTTTTACAATACAAAAAGCATCTTCGTCAGGACAAATTAAAAAGTTTGGAGAAGCGTTAGCTAGTCTATTTGGTACATCCGAGGAAGGTATACATGTACAAGCATTCTACAATCAAACTGCTTCTTTCCATTTATGGAATAGTGAAAATATGAAACTATACTTAGGGTTTTATAAAGATGAAGTCGTATCGGTTGGTTCATTAGTGTGTACACAAGATAGTATTGGTATTTATGATATAGCAACGAAAGAAGAAATGAGAGGAAAAGGATTTGGTTCTACTATGTTTCATTACTTGCTGCAAGAAGCAAAGGAATTAAACGTTGCTCAATGCGTATTACAAGCTTCACCTGATGGGATTACTATTTATAAAAAAGCTGGTTTTCAATCTGTTGGACAAATGACTGTATTTGAAAATCGACATTTATTTGAATAAATTATCCAAGCCAAATTGCTTTCATGTAGGAGCTAATACATCATTATGAAAAAGATTTATATCGTTACAATCATTTGCGCCTTTCTATTAATAGGTACTTTTGTTTATCATAAAGTAAATGAACTTAAGTACACGAAAGCTATTAATCAATCAAATCACATAAAAAATATTGCACATAGAGGCGCCTCTGCGTATGCGCCGGAACATACAATACCAGCTTATACATTAGGACAACAATTAAAAGCAGATTATATAGAAATAGATCTCCAAATGACAAAAGACGGATATTTAGTAGCTATGCATGATGAAACAGTAAATCGTACTACAAATGGTACAGGGCTAGTTAAGGGACATACATTAGAGGAATTAAAGCAATTAAATGCAGGTTCTACTTACAATAAAAAGTATCCAAATTTAGCAAAGAAAGAATATGAAAATGCTAAAGTTCCAACACTAGAAGAAATAATTGAAATGTTTGGGCATCACGCGAACTATTATATTGAAACCAAATCACCTGATGAATATCCAGGAATGGAAGAAAAGTTATTAGAAATTATCAATCACTATGAAATACAGGATAAAGTTATTATTCAATCATTTAGTGAAGAAAGTTTGCAAAAGCTACATAGTTTACATGTTAATATACCTCTAGTCCAATTACTATCTTACAAAAAAGCAGTTCAATTAACTGAATCAGAAATAGAGAAGTATAGTACATATTGCATAGGTCTTGGTATGAACTACAAATATATTGATGCAGCTTATGTAAAGAAAATAAAGAAACACGGATTAGAAGTTCATCCATTTACTGTAGATAATGAAGCAGACATGAAAAAGTTAATATTATGGGGAGTTGACGGGATGTTTACGAATTATCCGGATCGATTATATTCAGTTTTGAAGTTTAATTAAAAGATACTATTTTTAACGTAATAGTTTATAGAAATTTTCGATTAATATATAATTAATCTAGTTAAAATAAAAAGGAGTGTAAGTAGGATGAATATATTAGCTGTTGTTCCACGCCTCTATGTTTCAGACTTACAAACTCATCTAGAATTTTACAAAATACTATTAAAGCAAGAAAAACCACAGGAATTTCAAATGAATGGAACGCATGTAATTAGATTTACAAATTTACTTTTAATTGAAGAATTAAATGAAACAATTAAGAATCATGTTGCTGCAACGATCGTAATTGATGATCTCAACGAAGTAAAAGAACTAATCTTAAACTATAACGGCGTAATGATTACTGAACCAATACAAGTACCTACAGGTATGAAAATGATAATTCGTCATCCGGATGGTAACATTATTGAATACATAGAGCCTACATTAAAATGAAATTCGAAAAAGAATCCAATACTTTATTGGATTCTTTTTATTTAGCTATAAGTGACTAACTTAAAGCAGTACAATTTTGAATTTATTAATAAAATATTACATTGAGTATAATGTTTTATAATAATCATCAGAAAGTAACGAAAATGTAATGAATTTTAACTACGCTTTTTATATTTTTTTGATACACTGGCTACGAGAGGAATACCGATTAATGTAGGTAAAAACCAAAACCATATAGGTGGCAGTAAATTAATTAAGGGGATATGAATGCCGACGTTTACTAAAAGTGCGGTTACCGCACCTATATAAGAACCTAACATACCTCTAATATGGTGGTGGATCCAATTTTTCCAGCGTTTTTTTCGTGCTAGGTATCCATAAATCGCAAAAGCATAAGAGAAAATTGCTACATAAAATAAATATGCGATTTTATCCCAGTTTATAATGGATAATATAATTGCAGTGAGGGTAATGACAACATAGGATGCATGATATATTTCGCCCCATTCCGTATGTTTCCCTTTCTTCTTTTGAGCAACCATCGCTACAATACCGGTAATTAAACATATTGTTCCAAATAAAATGTGGATGGTTAAAAGAACATTGAAAATACTCATAATAATTCCTCCTTTTTTATTTTTATAGTATTGCAGTATAGGAGAAAAGTTGAAACATATCGTTTATTCGTCTTAATATATTGAAATAAAGGTACTCTTAGAACAAATTTTCTTGAATTTAGTGAGTCACGTATTACGTGAAATGAAGGAGAGACTTCCATGTTTACATCTATTACATATTTACAATCAGGGAATGACAAGCAACAAAAGGTTTATGATGTTTTGAATAAACTAAACATCATGGAGGATTTAGCTTTATATAATCCCGTTCTTTGTGGGACTATACCTATAAGAATTGATACGCTTCAATCTGACTTAGATATAGTAATGGAAGTACATAACTTTGATGTTTTTGAACAAGAAATGAGATCTTTATATGGCTCTTATGAAGGATTCAAAATAAAAAAGAAAAAAATTAAAAATACTGAATCGATAAAAGTAAATTTTGAATTTGAAGGTTTTAAATTTGAATTATTTGCTCAGCCTAAGCCAGTGCGCAACCAAAATGCATATAGACATATGATAGTAGAGCACATGTTATTAATGCAACATCCACATATAAGAGAAGAAATTATTCGCTTAAAAGAGAACGGTTTAAAAACAGAACCTGCTTTTGCTCAAGTATTAAACATTGACGGGGATCCTTATGAAGGACTTATTGTGTTGGGGCAGGAAATGCGGTTGTGGTAAATAAAATACACAAAAACTCCTCTATGGAAAAAGAGGAGTTTTTATTATGTCATTAACTTACGAATTAATTCGCTTAACAATTTAATACCGTTAGTCATTTGCTCTGGAGAAGCATATCCATATGATAAACGAATGTATCGATCTGTTTCTTCTTCATAGATACGTCCCGGGTTTAATAGAATCCCTTTTGATAGTGCCTTTGAAAATAATTTCTTCATCGGAATGCTAGGTACTACCTTTAGCCATATAAAAAATCCACCACTAGGAATATCCCAGGTGGCAATATCTGCACAATACTTATCTAAAGCTTGTATCATTATTTGTCTTCGTTCTTTTAGTTTAATTCTTACGTTTGCAACATGTTCCTCATAAAAACCTTTATTTATCCATTCAGCAGCAACTCTTTGAGATAATGAACTCGATCCATAATCTGTTTGCATTTTTATATCTGATAATCTATCAATAACTGGTTCAGGTCCAATAATCCATCCAATTCTAAGTCCTGGGGTAAGTGTCTTAGAGAGACTACCAATATATAATACATGTCCATGTTTATCCCTTGATTTTAAAGGCACTGGTGGTGGTTCATCAATCCATAACTCGCGATAGATATCATCTTCAATAATAGGTAACTGTTCCTTTTCGCATATTTTTAATATTTCTTTTCTTCGCTCTTTAGACATTAATACCCCTGTTGGATTTTGAAAACAAGGGATTGAGTATAAAATATTTTTCTTCTGACTGTATTTAATTCGTTTTAATAACTCGTTAGGTAATATACCGTGAGGATCCATAGATATACCAGATAGATTTATATTTGTTGATTGAAATACATGAAGTGAATATAAGTAAGAAGGTTGTTCAAGTAAAACGGTAGACTCTCTATGTAAAAGACCAATTGATATTAATTGCAATGCTTGTAATGCACCCGAGACGATTAATATGGAACCCGGTGATGCTTGTATTCCAAATGATTTTACGTATTTACTTATTGCTTCACGTAACGGATAAAACCCTTTTTGTTCCTCATATCCAAAATAGTCTAATTCCTCACTTACTTTCTTCATAATGGACTGCATCGTTTCTAATGGAAAAAGATGAGGAGAAAGTTCGCCTTTACTAAGATGGATAAGTTTGTTATTTGCTTCTGCTTCATTTATTTCTCGTACCATTAACTTGCTTGGTTTATGAATACCAGCCTTTACATATTCACTCCAATCAGGTGGTGGATTTGTTGCTAATAATGACCATGTATTATTCGTTACAATTGTTCCTGCTCCAATTTTCCCTTGAATCAATCCATCAGCCATAAGTTCATCTAGTGCAGTTATTACAGTGCTGCGATTTACTTGAAATAATTTCGCTAACTGCCTTTGACTAGGGATCTTACTTCCAATTGGCCATTCTCCATTTTCAATTTTTTCTTTCATATAATCTACTATCTGCTGATACTTAGGTAGTTTTTTACTAGTGGTCATCAAAAAACTCCTTCGCTCACTTGAAAAATGCCAAGTGGTTGGTTTTTACGATAAAAAACTGGTTGAAGACATTGTATCAACTATTAAATATGATGGGAAGAAATAATTGGTAATTATAAAGTGGTTGGTTTGAAGGGGGAGAGAAAACATGAATTATAAAAAATGGGATTATCGAATTATATGTGCTCATTCTTTTACAATTTTAATTTGGGGAACGGCCTTTCCGGCAATTCGTATGGGCCTTGAATCTTACACACCTGAACATCTTACTTTACTTCGTTTGTTAATCGCTTCATTCATACTTCTTTTGTTTTCGTTTTTATACAAACTACGATTACCTAATCTAAAAGATATTCCAGCGATTTTTTTATTTGGTGCTTTAGGATTTACTTTTTACCACATTGCATTAAACTATGGTGAAAAAACAGTAAATGCTGGATCGGCAAGTTTAATCGTTTCAGTTACTCCTATAGTAACGGCAATTCTTGCTTTTGTTTTTTTTAATGAAAAAATGAAAGCAAATGGATGGATCGGTGGTGTAATTAGCTTTATAGGAATTGCTTTCATATCATTTAGTCAAGGGGGGGCTATTCAATTTAATAGCGGGGGATTATTTATATTATTAGCAGCCGTTTCAGAAAGTCTATTTTTCGTTTTTCAAACATCGTACTTAAAAAAGTACGGCTTCTTGCCATTTACCATATATACAATTTTATCTAGTACGGTATGTATGCTTATTTTCTTACCGGGAATGTATCAAGAAATACTGGTGGCTCCTCTTGAAGTGAATTTGAGCGTTATATATTTAGGTTTATTTCCAACAGTACTCCCGTATATTGCATTGGCCTATATTATATCTCATACTGGTGCTTCCGAGGCAACAAGCTCTCTATATTTAACGCCAGTAATTGCTTGTTTTATAGCTTGGGTATGGTTAGGTGAAGTACCTACTTTTATTTCGGTAGTTGGTGGAGTAATTACTATACTTGGAGTTTTAATAGCGCATGTATCATTAAAGAAAAATATTCGAAGTGAAAAGTACAGCGATATAACTGGATAGATTTTTTAGAAGTGATAATTCCCTGTTTCTTAAAATTAAGAAACAGGGAATTATTTTATTGCGTTGAATATATAAATACATTCTTTTTATAAAGGAGCTTACCATATTGAATATCCAGTTAAAGGTTGTTACGAGAGAGAATTGGGAAGATGCATTAAAGTTACAAGTTAAAGAAAATCAAAGGAAATTTGTTCCGGCTGTAGCAGTTTCACTTGCTAAAGTATATATAAAACCAGATGGGGACGCTGTAGAATACCAACCATTTGCGATATACAATGGCGATCTAATGGTTGGTTTTGTTATGCATGCTGTTGTAAAAGAAACAACTGATATGTATTGGATAAACGGATTTATTATCGATCAAAAGCAGCAAGGTAACGGTTATGGAAAAGCAGCATTACAAGAAAGTATATATTTAATAAAAAATACGTTTAAGGCGTGTAAAGAAATTAGATTAACAGTACATAAAGATAATATCTCTGCAAAGAAACTATATGAAAGTTACGGTTTTCAGTCATTGGGACATGATTATGATGGCGAGCAAGTATATCGCTTATTCGTTTAATTATTATGTAGCAAAGGTGTGAAATGAATTATGCAATTTACTGAAGTCAAAATTGAAGTATTTATCCCTGAAGAATACATTGAAATGTTGAGGAATGAGTTAAATAAAATTGGTGCTTGTAAAACGGGAGAATATGATCATTGTCTGTCCTATAGTTCTGTGAAAGGATACTGGAGACCGTTAAAAGGTGATGCGCCTTTTAACGGGGAAATTGGTCAGATTTGTGAAGGGCAAGAATGTAAAATTGAAATAAAGTGCAAACGGGATCTTGTAAAGGATGCACTTGAAGTTATTAACGAAATTCATCCGTATGAAACACCTATGATTTATATTATCCCGATATTAAATGACTATTTTAATCAAATATAAAATAAATGAATGGGAGGAATAGCAATTGAGCAATAAATTTCATCATATTGTACGAGCTGTTATGATTAAGGATAAAAAATTGTTAGTGGCTGAATATATTGGCCATCATTATTTTTTACTAGGTGGTCATGTTGAAGTTGGCGAATCAGCTGAGAATGCATTAATAAGAGAACTAAGGGAAGAGCTCGGAGTAAATTGTAGTATAAAACAATTTTTAGGAGTCATAGAAAACCGATGGCAAGATCGAGAAGTTCTTCACCATGAAATCAATCATATTTTTGAGATAGATTCACAAGAGCTACATATTGATTTCATACCAAAATCTAAAGAATCTCATTTGGCGTTTCACTGGATAGATTATAATCAAGAAGCTTTACATACTTATAAAATCATGCCAGAACCTTCAGTTAAAGAGTTACTAGAAAGAAAATTAAGTGATGAACTACTAAACTGTTGGATTAGTAATTTTTAAAAACCTCTATTAATAATAAATTCGTCCAGCAAAAAGTGATTAAGAAAATAGGCTGAAAAACAAGGTACATCACCTAGTGTAAGTTCATATTTTGTTGATGTACGTATTCAAGTATATAGCCATTTGTTTCTACTTTGTTTATTAAAATTTATTAACTTCAATATGTGGACGGAATTTATATTTATAAATGGAGGGGTTTCATAATGAATCAGTTTCAACAAGAACTACAATCATTAAACCTTAATGATTATCAAACTGGTAATGTTGTGTATTGGGATCAACAACAAAGTCAATATCCATACTACTACATTCAAGACGATGCACGTCGTTGCGGCGGATGCGGAGGTTGTGGTGGACGCTGTGGCGGATGTGGCGGCAGATGTGGTGGTTGTGCAGGTCGTTGCGGCGGATGCATAGGATGCGCTGGATGTTTCGGTTGCTTTAATTGCTGGAACTGGTGGATCATTTAAGTATAGAACATCAAAGATATTTTGCTTGAAGGAAAGGTGTGAAAACTATTTTGCACTTTTCTTTCAAGCTGTAATTTTTATGTGTATTAAGGGGGATTTATTTGTATACATATGATAAGTTGATTTCTTGGGTAGAAAATATAAAAGAACAAAACCATAGCTCTGCAGCAGCGCTTTGCATAATGAAAGATAACAAAATTGTACTGGAGCATTATAGTGGCTATCACTCAAATACATCTACAAGCAAGAAAGTAACAGCATCTTCACAATTTAACGTTGCTTCTGCTAGAAAAAGTTATTTAGGATTAATGATAGCGTATGCGCTTTACGAGGGGAAAATAAACTCTATTGATGATGAAGCGATAAAATATTTTAAAGACTTTGATCCTGTATTGCTTAGTAAAACGACGATAAGAAATTTAGTAACACATTCGCACGGATTAGAAGAAACGAATGACGGGATAATTTTTCGTGAATTTGAACCGGGGCAAGGATGGGCGTATAGAGATATTAATGTAAGAATGATGACACGTCTTATTTATCAGCTATATAACAAAAGTTTTCCTGAATTGTTAAAAGAGCGTGTGTTTAAACCTGCTAATTTCCAAGAAATAGGATGGAGAATACAGCAAGATGATAATTTAGTTGCAGTTGTTGATGATCCAAATAAAGACGCAATTAGTGAAATTGGTACAGTAGATGACGGTACTGAAAAAAATCTGTTTGTCTCCGCTAGAGAATTTGCACAGTGGGGCAACCTTCATTTAAATCAAGGTATGATAGATGATAAACAAATTGTTCCAAAAGAAGTTATAAAAATCGCTACGAGTTTGCAGAGTCCAACATATGCAAATAAAGAGCTACCACAAAATGGCTTGTTTTGGTTCGTTCAAAATGAACCTGCACAATTAAGTGAACTAGGCGAACGTGTACCAAAAGGCTCGTATCAAATATTAGGAATTACGGGACCAACTATATTAGTAATACCTGAATATAATGTAGTTGTTGCGAAAATGTATAATAAAAGATACAACTACGGCGGTGATAATTATTTATATTATTTACGTGAATTTAGTAATTTAGTCGTTGATACATTTCGTAACAGTAATAGGGAATAATTACTCCTATAACAAAAAGGAGTGATTGAAAGTGAAAGATAAAGTGAACAAAAATAAAAAGCAAAATATAAAAGATGTAAATACAGAACAAAATGCAATTTATAGTGATCCAAAAGATGCAGCTAATATGCAAACGGTACCGCAGCCGAAAGATTTTGATGAAATTGAATATTAATTTTTCGTTTATCCGACTATATGATGAATGAAAAATACATCTTAAGTCCCATCTCATGACAGAAATCTTTTGGTATTCTATATACATAAGCATTTGAAAATGTCTTATCTTAACAAAGCTTTCTTTAAGTAAATCTAATATAACCTGCAGAAAGACACTTCATAATGGAGTGTCTTTTTGTGTACATGAATTCAATTTCCATTTTTCATGCAGTATCTTGCTTTTTAGGATGGTTATACTAACTGTGAAAATTCATGTCACGATAAAAGAAGGGGACAGTTAGTATGAAACAAACTTCTATAAATCCGTTACTAATTGTTCTAGGTACAATCATTGTTCAAATTGGCCTTGGAACAATTTATACATGGAGTTTATTTAATCAGCCCCTTGTAAGTAAGTTTGGATGGAACCTTAATTCAGTTGCTATAACTTTCTCCATTACAAGCTTCTCTTTATCATTTTCAACATTATTTGCAGGAAAGTTACAGCAAAAATTAGGGCTTCGAAAACTCATCGCTACTGCAGGGATTGTGCTGGGACTCGGTTTAATACTAAGTTCACAAGTTTCCTCCTTACCATTACTATATTTATTAGCTGGTGTAGTAGTTGGTTATGCCGATGGAACTGCTTATATCACATCATTATCTAATTTAATTAAATGGTTTCCGAATCGGAAAGGGCTTATTTCAGGTATATCTGTATCAGCATATGGAATGGGCAGCTTAATCTTTAGATATATAAACGGAAATCTGATCGACAGCCTTGGTGTATCACAAGCCTTTTTATATTGGGGGATTATCGTCTTACTTTTAGTATTAATCGGATCGTTCTTCTTACGTGAAGCAATAGTAAGTAACACTGTAGCTGAGACTTTACACAATGATTATACACCTCGTGAAATGATGCGAACGAAACAAGTATATCTTTTGTTTTTTATGCTATTCACATCGTGTATGGGCGGTCTATATTTAATCGGTATGGTCAAAGATATCGGAGTGCAGCTCGTTGGACTTAGCGCAGCAACCGCTGCTAATGCCGTCGCAATGATTGCGATTTTTAACACTGTAGGTAGAATCGTTCTTGGAACGTTATCAGATAAAATAGGTCGAATGAAAATCGTTTCTGCAACGTTTATTATCATTGGATTGTCAGTCTTTACATTAAGTTTCATTCCGCTAAATTACGGCATATATTTCGCATGTGTAGCAAGTGTTGCCTTTTGCTTTGGCGGTAATATCACTATATTCCCAGCTATTGTTGGAGATTTCTTCGGATTAAAAAACCATAGTACAAATTATGGGATTGTATACCAAGGTTTCGGATTTGGTGCACTTGCAGGATCATTCATCGGGGCGCTTCTTGGAGGATTTGAACCAACCTTTATTATAATCGGCGTTCTTTCTGTTATCTCTTTCATTATATCTATTTTAATTCGTCCACCAAAAGCAGAAAAGAAAAAAGAAACACAACATTTATATCGAAAAGTAGCTTAAGTTTAAAAAGAGTCCTCATAAAGGGCTCTTTTTATATTACACAACATTTAATTTTCCCTTTTTAGCCATTGTGTAGGAAGAATACACTTACTTAATTTAAAATGAAATGATTTGAGAAGCAATAAAGTTGTTTATTTATTAACGAATCAAGTAGCAGATAAGTAAAATATTCATATTGTTTTATAAAAGAATCAAAATATTGATAAAAAACTACAGTTAATCCGCTTCGCTAGTAGGCATACATTTCATTATAAAGGTAGTTGGCTTATTTTGGTTACAACTATAATTTCTTCTTTTATTGCATTTACTTCAACAAATATTGATGATATTTTTATACTCCTTGTTTTATTTTCACAAGTAAAGACAGGAGTATGTAAGGAAGAAGATAGAACTTTCCAGGGGAAAACTAAGATAAAAGAACTTTATATTGTTATTGGACAATATTTGGGGTTTAGTGTAATTATTTTTCTAAGTATTATTGGTTTCTTAAGCTCTTTTTTCATTCCTATATCGTGGATCGGATTATTAGGATTCGTGCCAATTTATATGGGGATTAAAGGACTATTCTCGCTTCGTTCTAACAAAAGTAATGAAGTCATTGATAACACTTCTGGCTCATTATTTAAAGTAGCTGCGATTACATTAGCTAATGGAGCTGATAATATCTCAATTTATATACCAATGTTCACTAGTCAATCCTTGGAAGCAAATTTCGTTACATTAATTATCTTTTTTTGCATGATAGCAATATGGTGTTTTATTAGCTACACATTGTTAAGAGCTCCTATTTTAGCTAAAGTACTTGAGAGAAATTGTCATATTATCGTTCCAATTGTTCTAATTGGTTTAGGAATGTTCATTCTTTTTCGCAGTAATACAATTGAATTATTGTACTAATACGTTCAAACTAATGGAAGTTTTAAGTAAAAAGAATCAAACGCGGTAAAAAGCTGTACTACAAATAAAATGTAGTACGGCTTTTTTAAATTTTAGTGAAATGAAACATTGCACTACGACAATTAAGTTAGACAGGATATTACGATTATTAAATTGAATAGATACTTTAAAAGGAGCGTGATAATTAAAATGAAAATAGTAAAACAATGGGTCCAAGAAGATAGTGATTACATAAGAGAAAAAGTAATTGAATATAATCAAAAACATATTTCAGATGAAGAGAAAAAGCCTTCAGAAAAAATTAGTTTTATAGTGAAAAATGAAAATGAAGAAATAGTAGGCGGAATAACTGGAATTACATTTTGGCACCACGTACATGTTGATTTCTTATGGGTTTCTGAAGAATATAGACACGAAGGTTATGGAACCAAGTTAATAAAACTTATTGAAGAATTTGCACTTGAAAAAGAGTGTAGCCTAATCAATTTAGATACTTTTAGCTTTCAGGCACCTGCTTTTTATAAAAAACATGGATATAAAGTAATTGGAGTAAGTGAAGATCACCCTAAAGGGCATAATCGATACTATTTGGAAAAAAGGTTAGAAAATATATAGAATCCCAAAATGAATCAATCAAATCATAAAGAGCGTACGTTGAATAATTACTTTCAAAATACGTTCTTTTTATTTAGAAATGAAGGGGGATCAATTATTACCTTTACTAAGGGTAGATAAATGAAATACTCTATTAATTTTTTTATATTTTAAAACGATTAAATGGTAGAATGTAACAAAGACAGAAAATTCTCGTTATTGAAGGTGGACTTAGATGAAAAAAGTAAATGTTACATATGCGCTTTTATACGATAAAACAAATGAAAAGATCTTAATGGTAAAAAACAAAGGGAAGAATGGTTCTTATTACACACTACCAGGTGGTGCAGTTAAATTAGGAGAAACGTTAGAGGAGGCAGTCATTCGAGAAGTAAAAGAAGAAACCGGTCTACATATAACTGTAAATGGTATTTGTTACATTAGCGAAGCTTTTTTCGAGGAGAGAGGACACCATGCAATATTCTTTAATTTTTTAGGTGAAATAATCGGCGGGGAAACAAATATAACAAGGCCAAAAGAAATTGAAGAGATTACTTGGATGGAATTACATAGAGCAGAACCGCATTTACGTATACCAGAACACTTATTAAATATATTACAAAAGAAAGAAACAGTACCTTACTTTTTTAACGGAACAATCATTCATCAATCTTCATAAAACTATCATTTCATGTAAGGCGGGGAAAAAATGGAGTTTATCGTTAATCATAAACATTTCACTCAAGCACTTTCAGAAGTAAGTAAAGCAATATCTACGAAAGCTATAATTCCTATACTATCCGGTATAAAAATAACTGCAGATCAATCTGGAATTACTTTAATCGCAAGTAATTCAAATATTTTCATCGAAAAATTCATCCCTAGTTCCATGGATGACGAACAAATTACGACTACCTTAAAAGCAGGAACAATTGTTGTACCTGCAAAATACTTCATTGAAATTATAAAGAAAATGCCAAGCGATATAGTAATAAAAAGTAAGAATGAGCAAACAATTACCATACAATCAGAAGAAATCACATTAAACTTAAATAGTTTTCCAGCGAATGAATTTCCTAACGTACCACAAATAGACGATCATGCAGAAATACAAATAGAAACAAAACAATTGATTGATGCGTTTAAACAAACAGTCTTTGCAGTAGCGAAAAATGAATCTAGACCCGTTCTTACTGGCGTACATATCGAGTTAGACCACAACAAATTAATATGCGCTGCAACTGACTCTCATAGACTAGCTATACGTGAAACATTAATTTCTACTAATGTGAAAGCGAATTGTATTGTACCAAGTGCAACCATTAATGAACTTTTAAAATTAATGAACAGCAATTTAGAATTCGTTTCTATTTATCTATCAGAAAGCCACATTATTTTTACATTCGGCACAACTACATTATATTCAAGATTAATTGAAGGGAAATATCCTAATATATCTAGTTTAATTCCAAATGAATTTCAAACAGTCATTAACATAGATAGACAAAGAATGTTACAAGGGGTAGATCGATCAAGCTTATTAGCAAGTGAATGGGCAAATAACAATGTTAACTTAGAAATTGTAAATGAATCTACAATTAAAGTTTCTTCTAATGCTTCTCAGATTGGAAAAATATCTGAGACACAACAGATAGATGTAATTCAAGGTGAAAAACAATTCAATATATCTTTCGATGGACGATTTATGTTGGATGCTTTAAGGGCAATAAAAGAAGAAACGGTTACTTTAAGTTTCAGCGGTTCTATGAGACCGATATTAGTTGAAGCAGGGACACACTCTGCAGCAATCCATCTTATATCTCCAGTAAGAGCTTATTAAAAACGGAGGAAGGAATCACGTTATGTACAAGCACACTTTATGTTTTATAAAAAGAAATGAAGAGATACTTATGTTAAATAGAGAATATGATCCGGTAAAAGGATTATGGAATGGTGTAGGAGGAAAGATAGAAAAGGGCGAAACACCTTTAGAAAATGCCATTCGTGAAATAAAAGAAGAGACTAATATAAAAGTTACGCATGATCAAATTCAATTTAAAGGCATTATTACATGGGAGGATTCTTCATATTCTGGCGGAATGTATGTTTATCTAGTAGAGTTACTTCATGAATTTATATATCACACTCCAAAAAAAGTCTCAGAAGGAATTCTAGATTGGAAAGAGATTTCTTGGATTCTTAGTGATTATAATTACGGCGTAGGAGAGATGATACCTAAATTTTTAGTTGAAGTGCTCCACAATGAATTCATATTAGAGCATAATTTTATTTTATCTAATCATAAATTAATAAATTATAGGAATCAGAAATTGGTTAAGCAGGATAGGTTACTTACTTCTTTATATAATACTATTCGCTTATAAATAACAAACTAAGAGAAAATGAAAATTTCAGATAGGAGATTCGATATGTGGACAACAAATATTATCAAAACTCCAAGAGGAAAGTTTGAATATTTTCTAAAGGGAGAAGGACCTCCACTTTGCGTTACTCATTTGTATAGTGAGTATAATGATAATGGAAATACTTTTGCAAACCCATTTACTGACCATTATAGCGTATATTTAGTTAACTTAAAAGGATGTGGCAATTCAGATTTGGCTAAAACTGATTCTGAATATAGTATGACCGAAACGATTAAAGATTTAGAAGCGATTCGAGAAGCTTTATATATTAATAAGTGGGGGTTTGCTGGTCATTCGACAGGAGGGATGTTAGCTCTTGTATATGCGACTGAAGCACAAGAAAGTTTAACGAAAATAATTGTTGGTGGCGCAGCGGCGAGCAAGGAATATGCATCTCATAAAGATAGTATATATTGTAGTGAAAATGTAAAATTTAATAGAATCGTATCAATTATGAATGCATTAAATGATGATAGTACAGTACAAGAAGAAAGAAAAGCATTAAGTAGAGAGTGGGCACTTATGTCTTTTTATTCTGAAGAAAAGCTTGAAGAGGCATTAAAATTGCCAAATAGCGGAAAGACAGTTGGCAATCGGTTAAATTATTTTAGACAAGTTGAATATAAAGATTATGATGTTCGTCAGAAACTTAAATTCGTAAAAATCCCAAGTTTTATATACTGTGGTAAGCATGATGCACAATGTCCCTACATATTTTCTCGTGAAATAGCAAATTTAATCCCGAACGCAACATTAACTAAATTTGAAGAAAGTAATCATAATCCATTTGTTGAAGAAATAGACAAGTTTAATCAGTTTGTCAACGATACATTATAATCAATAAGTAAAAAGCGAATCTTTTATATAAGACGATTCGCTTTTTATTATAATTAGACTTTTTGCCACCAAGCATACCTAGGATAGTCTGTAGATTTTAACGTAATAGATTCGCCAATTTGAGGTGTTGTAATTTTAACTCCTAAACGGTTAGCTTCTTTCGTAACACGTTCTATCGGGTCACTCCATTCGTGTAATGCTAATGTAAAAGCACCCCAATGAATCGGAAGAAGTAATTCTCCTTGTACATCAATATGAGCTTGTACTGTTTCTTCAGGCAACATATGAATTGCAGACCACCTTGGATCATATTGCCCGCATTCCATTAACGTAAGATCGAATGGACCGTATTTTGCATCAATCTCTTGAAGATCTTCATGCTCTAAAGAAAAAGCACCACTATAACGTTTACTATTAAACAGAGGAAACGGGGAAGAGGCATCTCCAAACTGTGGCTATTTGTAGTTTAAACGAAATCATTTTACCTTTCACCGTAATTGCAGTACATTTAATAAATTTGTCAAATTCATTATTCTTATATACAAAATAAAAACCATGCAGCAGCAGATAAAACGAATACTAAGTAAATGTAAATTGTTTTAATTTAGTAAATTTCTTCTTACAAGTAACAAAGAACATACGTTTTGTTATATGTTATAGAAGAAAATATGTCCCTAATTATTAAAAGGAAGGGGAGGATGTAAGTGCAAATAGAGAGAAAAAAGAAATCAAAATGTAAACTATCAAAATCTGAAATAACGCAGCTATATACAGAAGGGAAGAGTACCTCAGAAATAGCTACGCTTGCTAATGTGTCTGCAAGGTATATTCGTATGGTTCTATCAGACAGCAACGTGCCAAGGCGCACTATAGGGAGCTGGAAGAGAAAGTATGACATAACAGAAGATTATTTTAAAACGTGGTCAAATAACATGGCTTATATTTTAGGGTTTATAGCAGCTGACGGTGTTATACCAAAAGAAAATCAATGCGTCAGTATATCACAAAAAGAAAGTTATATTTTAGAAGACATAAAAAAAGAACTAAAAACAAATCAGCCGCTATACCAAAACAAAAAAACAGGTGTATATATGCTAAATATTAATAGCAAAACAATAAAAGATGACCTTATGAACATACATGGAATTATGCCATGTAAATCTTTTAACATTGAATTCCCTTTCGTACCAGAAGAATATTTACATCATTTTGTTCGTGGATATTTTGATGGGGATGGTTACGTCAAGTATGAAACTTATACAGTAAGCTTTGTAGGAGGATCATATAGCTTTATGAATTCTTTAAATCAGGTACTACAAAATCATAATTTACCAGCCGAATTACTAAATCAAAATAAACATTATCGCGTCATTTTAACCGGAAGAAAACCAATACAACTATTTCCAAAGTGGATTTATAAAGATAAAGATATTTATCTGCATAGAAAATATAAAGAATTTCAGAAAGAAAGTCTAAGTCTAGATCAATTAAAAGATCGAAAGCTAAAAAGAACTTAAGCTGCTGTTAAGCAGAGAAAACAAAATTTCCTTAAGGAATATATGAAAAATAAATGTATCGCTAAAACTTGTTCCATTTTAGAAATAAAAGAACCAACTTTTAAAAGTTGGTTAAAAAATGATAATCAATTTAAAAAAGACTATGAAAGAATTCATTCATTATAAAAATGTAAGGAACCTTAGTATATCTATGCTAAGGTTTTTAATTTGGGATTATTAGAGGACACTCATTTTCGTTTATAGAACTTAATAAATACATAGATTTTATAATGAATTTATTAGTAAGGGAGAGAATATGAAATGTTCACTAATAATAGTCCGGAGAATATATTACATACAGCTTATGAAGCAAAAATGATTTCGTCTGGAGATAATTCGCCATCTATAAAAATAAAAGGAACGAAACTTCAATATTTACTTGTATTGATTCATCTTGGTTTTGAGTCAAATGCTATAAAAATGATGTTAAATTGGACGAATGATGAATTTGAAAAGCGCGTTAATTTATTAGAAGCAGAGGGGCTATTGAAACAAATAGGAGGGAGGTACTATCCAACGTGTATGATTATAACAGTTTGTGAAGGAGAAAAGCTTTATAATCTTTGTGAACCTCTAATTAAACCAACACTTAAGATTTTTGAAAACTATTCAAGTCATATTGAAGATATTTCAAAAAGAATCGACACGTTTAATCATTTATCTAGAGAATCTTATAGTCTTTTATTGTATAGTGGTGTGTTATTAGATTTTGGACAAATAAATTACATTGAAGAAAACTATTTAAAAAAGAAACGACCTTTAAGAAATAAGAAACGATATTATTATGCTATTCAAGAACAAGAACTAACAGATATAGAGGCTTTCGGGATGTATGGTAATACGTATTTAGATTTAGGAGAAGTTCAAATTGGTCTTTATGGAAATTCTCGATATTCAACATTAAATTTAATAACAGCAGATAACGAAACATTTAAAGAATATTTTCAAAACAATAGTACCGATATTAATTATAAGAAAAAACAATTAGTAAAAGGTTTCGTAGCAGCAGATAGACAAAAAGACTTACATTTAAACGTAGTTTACGAAAAATTAGGCTTATATCAAAATTCACAACCTGTTATCCCTGTATTTAAACCAACAGACTTATTTATACTTAACGAAATTGCAAACACAATCAGTGAAGATTTAGTCTTATTATTCAATGAAAACGATAAACCTTTAAAACAATACTTTGCCAGCAGCAGATACTCAAAAGAAATTACTTATGAAGAGTTTTTTATCTGGTGGTATCACTTTTTCTATACAAAAGTAACTGAAGAATTAATAAAACAAGGTGTAATTATAACAAGCACACAAAAAAATCAAACGTACATAATCCATCAATAACTTTAAATTAAAGTGTTAATATACTTTTACAAATGTAGCAGCTGAACGGTAAAATTTGAATTTAAAATCTAATATAAAGAAAATAAGATATTCAAAGAGGAGAAGAGCCATGCAAAAGAAATTTATCAATCCAGAAACGATGCCACCAACTTTTGGATACTCACATGTAGTGGAAGTTAGTAACGCTAAACGAACGATTTACATATCTGGACAAGTAGCAATTAATATAGACGGTCAAATTGTTGGAATTAATGATTTAGCTACACAAACACGACAAGTATTTGAAAATATTAAAATCGCATTAGAAGCGTCAGGCTTAAATTTCAATGATGTAGTAAAATTAACATTTTTCTTAACAGACATTTCTCAAATGGCCGTTGTTAGAGATATTCGAGATCAATACATTGATACTAATAATCCACCGGCAAGTTCAGCTGTCGAAGTTAGAAAGTTAATTAACGATAACTTATTAATTGAAGTCGAAGCAATTGCTGTAGCAAACTAATTTTAAAAACTTATTATGAATCATATCCATGCAATTCGTTTAATGTGTTCATTTAAAACGAATTGCATTTTTTATTGTCTTAAATATAATTTATATCTGGAGACATTATCATCAACAACTCATAAAACAACAACAAATAAGCACACAATTGATTATACAGAATGAATCTGATGAAAAGGGAAGCGTAACAATATAAACTAACATATAATAAGTTTATTACTTTTATCCAGTTAACATAATATATATTATAGGCAGTTATAGAAACGAAGTAATACCAGGTATCAAAACCCAAGTAAACTATACTTAATGAGACGAAACAGAGATTTTTAGTGAGATTCACATAAAATCTTCTTTAAACGCATTTATACAGTTTTTTATCTTTTTTTTATTTATAAATTCATCACAGCAAATCTTAATCGATTATTGATTAAGATTTAACGAATCAAAAACATTTTTGATCAGTAACAATTTTTTTATGCGGAAAAATCTTTTTACAAAATATAAATTAATAATTTTATTTTATGTTGTACTTTATAAATTTATTGCTATTTACACACGTTTTACAACTTTACATTATTTCTTGTTATTTCTGTTATTTACGCTTGACTTTTATTATTCGTATTATCTTACACTCTAGTTAACATAACGTTTATTTTTAACATAAAAAAATCTCCCTCACCTTCAGGAAGATTTTTTAGCTTGCTAGTATTTCATTTATATCTTTTTAGTAGCAATCCCAGTTGTAAATAACATTGGAAAAATCTAGATTTAACAAATCTTCTTTTTTAATAAAGAAATTAGCAACACCAGAATCTCCCCACATAATATTTAATGAGTCGTCTGTATCGATTTGTAGTAATAATATATCATGTTGTTGGTATTTTTCTTCCCATTCCCTTGGATCTGTCTGTGTAAAAAATGGATAACCACCAATTTTATGTCCGAAATCTTTACATAAATCATCATACAGTTCGCCTAATTCTGTATTATTTTCTTCATCAACAATTTCTTCCCAATCAATATCCTCACTAAACATCTTTTCAAATCGATAATCTCTAGATGTTATGGGTTGATAATCTAATTCAAATTGTAATTTTGCCGCTTCAGGTATGATAAAGTCTTCTATTTCTAAAATGTTTAAATAACTAAAATCAGTAATTACCTTATTTAAATCTTCAGTAATTGTAGAATGATAAATAATTCGAAAGTCTTTTTGGATTGTTGGGTGATCAAAATCTGCTCCATAAAGCTCATCATCAGTACTTACGAAAAACTGCAATATTCCTTTTTGGGGCATATATTCAACATGCGGAATTTCTTCAAAGTTTAACTGTGCAAGTAACATCATAGGTTGTCCATTTGAATCTTTAGGATGCTCTTGATCTATAGGTAAATACGGATAACCACCAAACTTACTTTCAAAAAGGGTTGTCTCTGCTAATGTTCCAGACACTTTAATATACGGTTTTACACTTTCTTCTAAAATACTACGATACTGCTCTAGTTCTTTCGGAATTTGAAGTTGATACGTATTCTTCATCACATTTGCCTCCCTTTCATAATGAATTGAAAATGCCTTACTTAATTATATAGCAAGAGATAGCTTCATGAAAAATTGTTAAAAGTCCGTTTTCACCCTCGTTTTTTGCGCACTTGCTGGACAAAGTAAATTATGTTCTAAAACCTTTTTATTAATAGTCCGAATTAAATTCGCTGCTTCTGCAGTATTTGTATTTTCTTTTAGTTTTTCTTTTAAGTCATCAATTTCCTTTGAAATCTCAATCCACCTAGGTAAAACATGATTATTTTTCAAAGTTCTATACAGTTGTTTTTCAGGATTGTACGAAAGATCTTTATCAAGATTCAGTGGTTTCCCTTTACCAGGTAAATTATCAAAAGACCCTTTCTTTTCTGCTTCTTTAACGATAGAACTAATATGATCCTCATACGTATAGGACCAAACTTTCTCATCTTTTACTAAAATCTCTTGCTTTTTTAGTTTTTTATCTAGTTCTTCTTGATTCATAGATTCTCTCTCCTTTTTATTTTTTAGTGTCGTTTTTGTAAGTTCTAATGCCCTTAATCCATCGAATAGCTTTTCTCGCCACCACACGCTATCATGTCCGCCTTGAAACTCTTCATAAGTGGTTTGGTATTTCTTTTCTTCTAAAGCTCTATATAGCCGTTTATTAGCCGTTAAAAGAGGTTCGTTTTCAAGTTCACCTACTGCTATGTAAGAATTGAGATGAGTCGTATTAAAATCTATTGATGAAATTTGATTTTCAATCCAAGGAATTGTATTTTCGTAATTATCCTTTTCCCAATGTACGGATCCAGACATTGACAACACATTTCCGAAAATATATGGATTTTGAAGTGCTGCATAAAAAGCTGCTAGGCCACCAAGACTGAAACCTGCAATTGTTGTATGTTTCGCTTCTTTATGCACACGATACTTAGCCTGAATCCACAGAAGTAATTCCTTCCTTAAAAATGTATTCATTTTATCGTTATAAGTTAGCTCTTCTAATCTATCAACAGGATCTATGGCAACAGCAATACACGATGGGATTTCTTTTTCGTAAATTAAATAATTAAGTGTTTTTATGATTGAAAGGTCATTAATGAATGAATTCCCATCAAATACAATGAGAAGTTCTTGAAGATGTGAAGTGTGAGAATAATCATGAGGCGTATAAATATGAATTTTACGTGTGTTATTTAAAATCGAACTATAAAAAGAATATGTTTCAATCTTTCCGGATGGATAATCATTTGAAGGAAAACGACTGCTATACTGCACTTCCATATCTATTTTTAACACAGACGCTTTATTGGCACCTTCTCCAAATACATTTTCATTGAATGGGTCTAGTCGGTACTGTTCACTACGCTTTCTCCAATCATTTTTGAAAAAATCATTTACTGTAAAATAATAAGTTGAAATGAACCTTTTATTCGTCCTAAACGTAACATACCAAATATCTGTCTGTAACAATCGTTGTAATTGATTTACAGACAGATCCCAACCAGGAAAACTACCGACTACATAAACATTTTCAGTATTTTGATCACCTAACCATATATACGTTATAAGTTTATACTGATTATCTATAGGACATTGTTCTACTAGTGGTGTATGATTTGACTTGATTTCATCCAAAAAAGTATAAAGAGCTTTTTCGTTTCCATTCTTTAATTGATTTTTAAGCTTCTCTAACTTAGGACTGATTATTGTAGTCACCTCTCTTCCTCCTTTGTAGTATTCTATATGTAGTTTTTCATTAGAATCCCTATATAAAAGTAGTCGTAAGTTATGTGTTTAGAGAAGTTATTGATTAGAAAAATGATCAATTGCTTGAATAGAAAGTTCCAATGATTTTATTCTTCTTTCTAAAAGAGTTCTTTGAGGACTCCCGAGCTTTGACTTAACATAAATCTTTTCAATTGATGGAAGCAAACCAATTAGAACATTTCGAGCGTCTGCTAAATCCTCTTGCGTGTAATGATGGGTTTCTTGATTCCAAATACTTTCTAACATAGCTAAGCCGATACTAGCTGCTTTGAGTCTTTTTTTCACTAAAGTAGTGTTTGAGCCTTTTTGAGTCATTTGAGATAGCGCATTTTCAAGTTTACGGATTGTTGACTGTAAAGATTTAATTGATTCTACTTTATCTACATTTGATATGTTTTCCATATTAAACCTGTCCCTTCTTCGTTTCTAAATTAGTTTTCTTGATATTTGATAATACCATTTAGAAGCGAATTTTACTCGAAATATTTGAGTTGGACATGAATTGAAAGGAAAACAGCTAACAAACTTCTATCTCCTCCCTCACACATTCTCTATATGTACTTCTTTTTTCTCGTTAAAATACCTACATGAACAAGTTGTTAATATTGAATATTTTATGAACAAAAAACGTACAAGTAGCACCGCTTGTACGTTTTTAATCAGTAAGGTAATAAAGTAATAACTTTCGAGTCTTTTCATAATTCATGAAATCTCTATACAAAATGGGATACTTCATAATCTCTGTTTCTAAAAAACGATATTGTGGAAACCATTCAAACAAAGATTTCCTTAGCCACTTTATTTGATTGAACACAATCTCCTGTTCATTATTATTAAGCACGTAACTTAAAGTACCTGCTGTATGCATCCAATAATAATTTAAATCAGCGCTTATACAATCATCTTCTGTAAACATATTATTAAAATCTTTTCGTATTTTTCGAATGTCACAATTCGGAAACGGTTTATGCAGTGGACTATGCATTTTCTGCAATTCATTAAAAATAACCCTTTTTCCTAACTTCAACTTTCCACCCCTTTAGTTTTCTATCCAATTTAATAAGTTTTCATAATGATATTGAGCATCTGTATAGCCAAGATTATATAAATTAACGAGCTTTTCTTTACTTCTTTCTATTCCGCTTATTGGAAGCTGTACGCTAGGCTGAATAATATAAAAGTTGTCTTTTTGTTCTATTTGATTCATATAAGATATCGTCTCATTATAAAAACGATAATGTTCTACTAAAGATTGTGCGATATTCGGATATTTCCTATATAAAATTTTAGCTAGGCTAGAAAATTTATTTCGTTGCTTCTCATATCCTTCTGGTTTTGTCATAATTACAACGTTCTTTTCATAACCATCAGTTTGCGCTTTTAAAACCGGAATAGGATCTATAATTCCTCCATCTAGTAATTTTCGATTATCATATTCTACAGCAGGCGCTATAAACGGTACTGAGCTAGATGCACGAATGATTTTTAAAATATCATTTCCGTGTTCTGCTTTATTATAATAAATAGCTTGTCCTGATTTGCAGTCAGTCGTTCCTATAACAAACTGTTCATTTGAGTTTAAGAAAGTTTGAAAATCAAACGGTACAATTTTATTCGGTACTTCATCAAATAAAAAATCCATTCCAAATAATTCACGTTTTCGAATTAAATTTCGATAAGATATATAGCGATGATCTGCTACTAACTCTGTATTTACTTTTTTATTTCTCCCTTTTTGACGTGATAAATAAGTTGCTCCCATACAAGCTCCGGCGGATACGCCCACTACATAAGGGAAAAATAAGTTCTTTTCCATAAAATATTCGAGTACGCCTGCAGTATATAAACCTTTCATTCCTCCGCCTTCTAATACTAAACCGATATTTTTCATGCTATATCCCTCTGCTTCTTTTTTCTTACTTACATATTAGCATAAGATATTAAGATGAGGTTGTATAAAAGGATTACAACAATAGCCAGAAACTACTAATGTAATATCATAACTTCACACCGAGTTGCATGGTACAATATAAGTAACACATTCCACAAATAATGGAGGAGGAATTTCCTATGGGTTTATTTAGCGGTATTTTAGGAAATGCATCAAATACGAGTACAGAAAGTGTAGAACGTGATTTAGAGAAGATTATGTTAGACGATGAGAAAGTTGAACATGCTTATAAATTAATTCGTGATTTAATTGTATTCACAAATCGTCGTCTTATTTTAGTAGATAAACAAGGAATATCAGGTAAAAAAACTGAGTATCATTCAATCCCTTATAAAAGCATTACACAATTTAGCATTGAAACAGCTGGGCATTTTGATTTAGACGCTGAACTTAAAATTTGGGTATCTAGTTTGAGCACGCCAATTACGAAAGAATTTAAAGGTGACGATAGTGTTTTAAGCATTCAAAAAGCGTTGGTAACATATACGACGAAATAGTGCATTTTTGCATGTTTATTCATTTTAAAAATTACTAATCCGATTGTTTTGGAAGAATATACATTAAAATTGTATATTTAATCTAAAATAACATAAAAAGGTAAAGCGTATTTTAAACGCTTTACCTTTCTTTTTTGTAATAAATAAGTGTAGTTTTATCATTTAATTTCTTAGTTACTTCTGTTCTTTTATATCCCATCTTTTCGTATAGAAAACAATTTCTTTCTTCTTCTAAAATCGTAGCAAGTTCAAAACTTCGTGCTTCTGGAAACATCTCTTCAATTAAAATAAGTACCTTCTGAGCAATTCCTTTCCCTTGATAGATTGGATGAATAAACATTGGACTGATCCAAAATTTATAAGGTAGTTCTTTTTGGGATATACATATCGCTCCAACAAGTTTCGAATCTATTATCATCTTATAAAAATTACTGCTGGGATTATTTATTCTAAATATAGTTTTTTCAATAGATTCATTTGCTGGGTTTGTTTCATAGTCTTTATATTTATGTAATAAAGGGTTAAATGAGTCTATTTGCATTTGAAATAAAACTGCTGCATCACTTTCTGTTGCCTTCTCTAATGTAATCTCCATGTTACCAATTTAGTCGTTTTCTTAATGAAGTTATATGAGCTGTATGATGACGACCATGCCATGCATATAGTCCAATTGCAGCAGCAAGTTTTGTTTCACCAGTATCTGGATGGTTAAATGTCTTTTCTAAATCTTCAAGTTCTAAAGAATATAAAAGGTTAACCCATCTTTTATGTAATAACTCTAACATTACTAATGAAACATCTACTGGTAATTTAGAATCAGGTAATTCTGCCCACTTTTCTTCTTTATATGGTTTAATCGTTGGATTCTTTTCTGTTAGTGCTAATTTAAAGCGTATGTAGCTATTCATGTGGCTGTCAACAACGTGATGGACTACTTGACGAACTGTCCATCCACCAACGCGGTACGGTGTGTCTAACTGCTTCTGATCTAAATCTTTAATAGCTTTCGTTAGTTCATTAGGTAAATCTTCAATTTCTTGAATCCATGTATCTATCATGTCTTCCGTTATAGGACGTTTGTATGTAAATTGCCCAATTGGATATCGTAAATCATTCATGAATAAGTCCCCCTTCTTATAAGCGCGAAGTATTTCTCCAAATATAATGTACAAAATTCACCTGTTCCCCATTCAATTGTACAGATGTTGTATCTGCTTCGTTTTGATAAGAAGAAAACCCGCTTTTTTCTAGTACAATTTGTGATGCAAGATTATTAGAAGTTGTTTTAGCATGAACCTCATTAATTTCATTATTTTTTGCTACGTCTAAAATTAATTTTACGGCTGCAGTTGCAACTCCTTTTTTAGTAAATTTTTCTCCGACCCGATAACCTAACGAACTGATTCGAGTCTCCGAATCTATATCTATTAAATTTATTCTTCCTACAATTTCATTTTCTTCGTTACGAATTAAATAAAAATAAGATTCTCCATCCGCCTGTTCTATTAATAAATCATCTAGTAGTTTTTGAAAATATTCAAAATCAAAATATTGCGAGCCACGATTAGGTACCATTGTTTCAAAAAAAGACTTATTCGTAAGTTCAAACGTAAATAAATCCTTAGCATCGTGTTTCTTTAATTGTTCTATGTATATTTTCATTTCGATTACCCCTTCTATATCTACTAACTGTTATATATTCTTTTTTAATCAACTATTTTCCTGCTATTTCTTTCGTTTTAATAACACAGCAAGTAGCACTTTTGGATGAAATAGGTGAAATGGATTACGAATTAAATTCATCACTCGTACTAACCGAATATAAACATCAGAATTACTTGCGGATAGTCGATATATTTGTTTCGTATACCATAGCTGAAATTTTTGTTTTGTAGTTAATTCTCTCTGTAGCTGCGGGTGACGTGATATTTCCGTTGTTGTCATATCCCAAGGGGTTTCTATTATAGTAGCTGCCTTTTTATAAAATTGTTTTGTAAATGTTTTATCAAGTTGTTTTCTACCTTGCAGAAGTAATTGCAACTGGTGAGCTTCCATAGCTGCAACGGAAACACCTTGACCGAAAACAGGATCAAAACGACAGTGTGCATCTCCAACGACTAATAATCCTTCTGGCATATTTGTAGTGAGATCAAATCTCCGACGTACTTGATAAGGAATTTTATACGTTTTGATATCTGAAATTGCCTCCGCTTTATTTAGGAAATCTGTAACATTGGAGATTGATAGATTTTCAGCAAAATTATAAAATTCCTCATCTGTTTGTGGTGCTTTCTCACTTGCATACCCGCTGAAAGTAACAAAATAACGATTATCCTCAATCGTTTGAATAAGAACACCATGCGGATTGTCAGGGAAACTTGGAGACATTAGCATATTACAGCAGTCTAACTCCTCATTTTCTTTAAGTTTAAACATTTTCGTTGCGTAAAATAAATTAATACGAACTTTCTCTTCTTGTACTTCAATTTCGTATTCTCGTAGCCACTCTATACTTTTTGAACTAAATCCACTTGCATCAACAACAATATCTGCATGTATTTCTTCTTGTATGCCTGTCTCTAAACATTTAACTTTTACTCCACATACTTTGTTAGCCTTTCTGTCTACTATTAACCCTTCCACTAGTGTTTTAAATTTACTGGTGATATTTGAAATTTGATGTATTCGTTTTTGAATATGCCATTCAAGCAAAAACCTACTTTGTTGAATCATATGTACTTCTCCTGTGAATGGCTGTTTCCATAAACCAAATTGATGCCATTTTAAATCGCGAGTAAAGTTATTTACGATACTACCTGCTTCTATTAATTCGTTCGTAATATTTGGAAACAATTCCTCAATGGCGTTTTCTCCGCCTTTTAATAACACATGAGGATGATTACTTTGTGGAACTCTTTTTCTCGAAGACTTTCCATCCCATCTTTCACCAGCTTCTATAATGATTATTTCTTTAAAAGAAGTTGATAATGCTTTTGCTGCGAGCTTTCCTGCCATACTTCCACCAATAACGATAGCCTTATTAAACATGTTTTCCCCCTTAATAAAAAGAGATCCTGCCTTGTATGAATGAAACAGGATCTTAAACTAATTAACTTCTTTATCATTATACTTAAAACACATCAGTAAATTGCAATGTTAAAATTAAAATACCTAATCCCCATACATAATACGCGAATACTTTTAAGGAATGATTTTTTAGATATTGAATCATCCATGAAACGGCTATGTAACCGAAAAACGCAGCTGATAACGTTCCGACAATTAAAGATGTACTAGAAATAGATTCTGCTTTCCCTTGAAAAACATCTGCAAATTGCAAAATGATAGCTCCGACAATAGCTGGCGTTGATAATAAAAAGGAAAAGTAAGCAGCGGTTTCGCGGTCTAACTTCCTCCATAATGCAGCGACGATTGTCATACCAGAACGAGAAATAGCCGGAAAAATAGCCGCTGCTTGAAATGAACCGATGATAAATGCATCTTTATATGTAATGTCATCCATTTTTTTACGACCATTCTTTTGTTTATCCGCCATGTAGAGGAAGAATCCGGTCACTAAAAACTCCCAACCAATCGTAATACCTGTTTTTGAAATATCCTCAAAAAAGTCTTTAAATAACAACCCTATTACAACCGCAGGTATCGTCCCAACAATAAGTAGTAGCATCAGCTTTGAAAACGGATTTTTGATTAAATATATAAATTCTTTTTTGTAATAAATAAACACCGCAAGTAAAGTCCCAATGTGCAGCATCGTATCTAAAAACAATCCTGCTTCATCTAATTGAAACAAATGCCTTCCTAAATAAAGATGACCTGTACTACTTATCGGTAAAAACTCTGTTAAACCTTGTATGATCCCTAATATAAAAGCTTCTAACCAATTCATGATGGGCCCCTTTCTTGTTTGCTTGTACCAATATATGAAGGTTAAATTTTCGATATGAAAAAAACTATATTTCTCTATGAATTTACTTTCAATTCATGGATATATATGTAAAAAGGGATGAGGAGGCTTACTATGCGGAAACATACAAAATTCGGCAATGTATTACTGTGGATAGGACCTATCCTTGTATTTGTAGGGTTATGTATGACAAATGTTATTTCTGATATTCCTTTCTTTTTTGGAAAACATAAAACAATTGGAATTGTACTTATATGTATAGGTGTAGTTTGTTTTATTGCTGCTAATCATTTAAAAAAAGGAGAAAAATATGAGGGCTAAATCTAACTAAAAAAACAATCCCAGTATATGTGCTAGGATTGTTTTTTTATTGCTTATTTATAGAATACTTTATCAACGTTATATTTTGCTTTGTATTCGTTAATGATATATGTTTCGTAAATTTCTCTTTCAGTTGGATCTTCTACGATACATGCATCAATGCGGTATACTTCATCACGGTGGTTTTTGATTGGAGAAACATTATCTTCAAAATGCTTCTTAATACGTTGTCTAATTTTACGAGCTTTACCTACGAAAAGTAGTTCGTCATTAATATTGTAAAACATAAAAATGCCGCCTTTATCTCTAGGGAACAAGTGGAAATCGATAAAACCATTGATTGGCGTAATTCTTGGCTCGTCTCCTCTAATAACTTGTTTACGTTCAGTAATTGTAACATCAACTTCAGGGATACTAATTTTAATCAAGTTCATTCACGTCCTCTTTTATTATAAAGATAAATAATAGCATACATATGTAAGAAAAGCTACGTTCATAGCCATATTTCATTTTATAATTCAAATATTATAGGTGTATCATATAAACTCTTCTTCCAAATTATATGATCACTTGATTCTCCCCAATAATTTTTCAGTACATAACTAGGCTCTCCAAACTTCTTCGTCCATATACTTTGTGCTTTTTTGTAGCCACTATCTAAACAGTACTCTGTTATACCTTTGCTAAGTAACGTAAGAAATATTGCATTTAGTAGTAAACTCCCGATACCCTTTTTTTGATACTCCGGCAGTATAAAAACAGTTCCTATTTCATACAAATCTTTAAGTACACCGCCTGTACAACTATTAATCAACGTACTTGCTGGACCAACTTCAATTGTTCCGATGATTTTATCGTTATTTGTATCAATTGCTAATAAAAAGTAACGTTTTTCTCCATTACTATCAAAATCTGTTTTCAAATATTGCTTTTTCATGTCAATTTCATTTTCTATGTCATCCAATAGTTGTGATAATCCTTCGTCTTTATATGTATTCGTAATAACTATACGGAAAAATAAGTGTAGTTCCTCTAAATCATCCGAATTTGGTCTCCTAATTGCAACGTTATACATGTTTTAAGTCTCCATTCCATACAAGTGTTAAAACCATACTCTATATACTCTATTCAACAATATTCTACAAAGCCCTGCATAGATCCAGCAGTATAGAAAGCTCAGTATAAATATTGATAAAATAATTTTTATATCCATAGTTGTATGAATAGTAGGACCAAGTACTGGAAAACGGAAAATATCGAGAACTATCATAATTCCTATAAGTAGACAAATTGCAGAAAAGGAAACAACCCAAATTCTCCTCTTGAATTGTATAAAGGAAAGCCCTAAGGCTATACCTAATAAACCTGTAGTAAAAGGAAAAACAATTAGTTCACTTGGCTCAATAATAAATAATAGGAGAATAGTAAGGAAATAAGAAAGTACTCCCTCACGAATAGAGTAGCAAATCGCCAAAAAAATTGGTAACGTCGCAAAAGGGCTAATAAATAACCCTATACCAGGAATTAAGTTACCTGCTGCTTGAAACATGGTGGCCAAAGCACTCATTAAAGCTGTAATGACTACTTTATTTGCTAGGGATAATTTTCTTTTATGAACAAAGTCCCCATTATTCTTTATCATAAGTTGACACCAATAACGTACAAATCGATTCATCAAAATACCCCCTAAAGATATCTCATCCATCACTTTCTATCTTATTCATACACTAGTGGTTTATGAGCTGTGTTCTACTTGTAATGAGTTACTATACAATAAAAGGCTTTTAGGGGGAGAACTTGTACGTTTTAAAACAAAGGGAATTCCTTGTACGATTAAACTACGAGTGTATATCGTATTAAGGGATAATTTCAAAAATGGTACCTTTGTTAAAATCAGTTACTTTCATAGAACCGTAAACTCCTAAATATAACCTAGTTTGATCCAAATTTGTTCCTAAACTCATATAATAAGCTGATTGCGTACCAAAATCATAATCAGTTTCAATAACATGAAAATCAGTATGTTTACCATCTGTACCTGCTCTAGTATATGCTAATACACCTTTAACTGGCGGCCGAGACTCTTCTTTTCTAGCAAGGTCAGTAAACACAACACTACCATGTAAATTCGGGATTGCAGTTCCCATATATGGTTGAACGCCTGTTAGTGAAGTTCCTCCAAACTTATCCGGTCTTGGATCTTTATGAAAATAACTAATGAGTGGCTGAATTCGCTTCACTGATGTTTCTATTGTTTCATTATAATAAGCCATTGTTCTCTCATCAAAAGTAGGATTTTCAGAACAGTGTTTTATAAAAGAAGTAGGCAATTCTCCTTCCCATCCTCTCCAACCAAAATTAATAAATCCATCTTGATTGGGGGTGAGTCTCATTACATGCATTTGAACAAGTTCGGTAACCCGGATTGGTTTATATTGAACAAATGAAAAAATAGACTCTACAATATCCTGTCCGACATTACCTGCATATTTAATATACTGATTATAAAACCTTTGGAATGAAATACCGGTTATATTACGAACACCTTTCGCAATTACTGTAAGTGTTTCTTGTATAGATAGAGGAAGTTCATTAAAGCGTGTAACGACTGGAGGATTATTTATGAATGTATTTTTACTTACATCGATTTCAATAATTTTACCTGCTATTTCTAAATCATCTTGGCTTAAATTGAACGGATCATAACCCGAGCCACCATCTCCATTTGTAAAAACAAGTTTCCCCGTCTCTGGAGAAAAGTTTAAAGTATTTACTCCATTATGATTAAAAAATGGGCGTTTTATATTAAGTAATGTTCTACGTTTTTGAGGGTGACCGTTTGATTGTAAAATCCATTCTTCAATTGTATCGATATGATCATATTGCGTATCTCTATTTAGCCATTTTAAATTTAAAGTTTTCGGGTCACAAGGATTCGGTTTAAATTGTTCAGAAAGTGCACTAGGTCCTTGAGTGCCAGCGACAGAATAATGAAGATAAAATAAACCGTTTTGATAAAATTGTGGATGAAATGCTAGTCCTAGCAATCCTCGTTCATCATAACCACTACTAGAGACACCTTCTTCAGATGTGCCTAATTTTATAATTCGCGGACGAATATTTAAAAATGTTTTTATGACGCCATCTCCTATGTAGAAAACCTCTCCTAATTGCGTTGCAATAAATAGCCTTTCAGCCGATTCACCTGGAAGAATTGCTGTTTTTATTACAGTGGGTAAATTGATGTTATGAACAATGGGTCGTAAACGAACTTTAACTTTTGTCAATTAACTTTACACCCCTTTATATTCTTTTTAATAGAAGAGTATGATTAGAGGGATCTTATTAGTATCAAAAAGAGAAATTCCTTTTTATTACAATTTTGTATATAATATAATTATAAATAAACTAGGAGGGCTACTTATGACACTTTTACTACAAATCATCTTACCGCTTATATTTGCACTATATTTATTTACCCTCTATCGTAATACAACTATTGGAAAAGCTGCTTTTCTTTTAGCGGTCATTATTGGGATTTTTGGATTAGAGAACATTTTTCAGCATGCTAATCTAACAGATCATGCTATTTATCCATATTGGGGCAGTTTGAAGGTTGTTGTTATTATTTTATCAGTCGTATTTCTATTTAAAAAAGATGGTTTAACAGGAAAATATTGATTTATAATGCTGTACATATTTTATTGTTAAACTGCTTTTAATTTATAAAAAAGAAATGTTTATGTAAAAACACGAAGGGATGTGTTACATATGTCTATAAATATTATTTCTATAGTTTCTATAATAATATGGATTGTGTTGATTACAGAACTTATAAAACCTTCAAAAAAACAGAATGGACGAAAAATAGTAATGTTATTAACTGCTGGTTCCGCATCAACACTTATTTTGACGATTTCATTTATTCAAAATATCTCGTTTTGGGATTGATAGTGATATAACTAGCAAAAATATGTATGCATAAAAAAGATTAGGACCGTACATCTCTAATATGTACGGTCCTTTTGTTTACTAGCGGTTCACTTATAAGTATTACAACTTGAATTTCTTTTTAAGATTCTTATATTTTCTATACGAACGTCTAACAATGTTTAACATAAAATACGGAATTTTAACAGGGAAAGGCAATTTATAAATGAAAGGCAAATAAAATGTAAAATATGCCTTTTCTAGATCTCTCCACTTACTATCTTCATTTGTTTTTAAGAAATCAGATACATCGACTACATATCCCCTTCCTTTTTCCATCATCACATTTTTCCCGTGAACATCGCAGGGGGTTAATCCTTGTTCTCTTGCATACTCTAAAGCTTTATTGATATCAAGGATCACCTGCTTAGGGATTTTAATCCCTTTATGAACAGCATCGTATAAGGTAATTTCTTTTAACCGTTTCAATACTATGAAATTTTCTCCTTTATAAATAAGCTTTGAATAAGAAGGATGGTTTCCGATTCTGCGGTATACTTCTGACTCTTTTTCAATGCCTTCTCCTTCGCGCGCGTATACTTTCACTACCCAATCTTTGTACTCTTTGTGCATGAATACCGCGGCATAATTACCTTTCCCTAAACACTTCCAAAGTTTAGGAATATCTTTAACTACTACAGGCTCGGATTCATCCTCGCTTCTTATGCTTATCTCTTTTAATAATTCATTCTTTATCAATCCCACAAAACAATTTATACTCATCATTTCCACTCCGGTTTTGCTAAAAGTGGGCCTGCCCACATTTTAACGAAAATATACACTAAGCGAATTTTAGCATAAAACTGGTCATCTTTCTTCTTCAAATAAAAAGATGACTCGTTTTATTTGAACTGTTGAATACTTAATATGTATTCCGCTATTCAGAGCCAAAAACCATACAACAAAAAAATATTTCTAACTATTTTCATTTTTTCAGAGGCAACTGTATAGAGCTTTTCTTAGTGCAAGTTCTCTTGGTTCATTGGTCATGCCAAATCTATATTTGATTTTTTTAAATTGTTCAATTCTTGTTCTACTACTATCTTTGTTAGCTAACACTTTTATTGTTTTAATAGTCTTTTGTTTAATTCCCACAATGCTGTTTTGTTGCTATCCCACTTCAAATACGTTACGGCTTCCTCAAAGCATAACCATTTATAATGTAAGTGTTCTTTAGATAATGAGATGTTTTTTGTAGGTACTTTAACTCCAAACGAAAATTCTTTTATTACATAAACGTCATCTCCCCAAAGGAATTCTCCAACTACATCCTCTACTGGTAGTGAAGACACAGAATCTAATTGTATATATGAACATTCTCTTGTAATACCAGCCTCTTCAAACGCTTCACGTTTTGCTGATTCAATAGGAATCTCACCGTCTTCTCCACCACCAGCTATTCCTTGCCAATAACCATAATCACTTCGGTTGAAAATCGCATATTGAATAGAATCGTCAGTTTTTATATAAGGAAATATTAATACTTGATATGGTGCTCTCATTACTTAACCTCCTCTCAAAAAAAGCTTTAAATAAATAGAAATAAAGAGCAAACATCACAATTCTACATTAATAATGCACGTTCATGGTGTCGGCTCTTTATTTTTAAAGAATTTCATTTTTCGTAAACAGTCTTACTCTGAACGGAGAAAAAACTACTTATTTCCTATCGAATTTGCTTAGTGTATTTTTTCATACCCGATGTTATTCAATTGCGCCCGCAACGTCATAATCATTTAAATCTAACTCAATTGGTTGTCCCAGCGCTAACTTAGCAAGTTCTGATCCTAAATATGGACCTGCAGTTAAACCTGAGGCACCTAATCCGTTTGCAACGAGAATACCTTCAAAGTTAGGAAGCGGGCCAATTACAGGTAAGAACCCTGGTGTGAATGGTCTAAATCCAACTCTCGTTTCAAGCATAGTAGCATTTTCTAAGCCAGGTGCAACTGTTAATGCTTTATGGAATACTTCATTTAAACCACCAGCCGTTACACGGTGATCGAAACCAGTATCATTCTCATGTGTTGCACCAATTACGACATGGCCATTGTCAAATGTTAAAATGTATTGATCATTTGGCGGCATAACAACTGGCATATTTTCTGTTGCTGTATTTTCCATTTGCAAATGAACAATTTGTCCTTTTTGGAATGTAACTAAGAAGTTAATTCCTAATGGGTTTAAGATTTCGTTCGCCCATGCACCAGCCGTTACAATAACCTTCTCTGCTAAAATTGTTTCATCGTTTACTTTAACTCCCGTAATTTGACTACCTTCACGGACTAATACTGCATTGCCTTTTATAAAAGTTGCACCATGTTTTTTCGCAGCACTTATTAATGCATTACGTAATAACCTTCCATTTACTCGTGCAGCACCACTAATATGAACAGAACTAAATTCTTCTGATAATGCTGGGAATAATTTTTTCGTTTCTTCAGCTGATAAGCGATTGATTTCACCAATCTCTGGGGCATCTTCACGACGTTTATACGCTCGCTCTTCCATTTGATCTAGTTTTTTCTCATCAGTATGTAAACTAATTGCACCTACACGGTTGTAACCTGTATCCGTTTCACCGTCGTCTTCTAATTGCTGAATTAACGAAGAATAGTAACGTGCACCGCCTTTAACGATTTTATACCATGCTTTATTACGACGTTGCGAAAGCCATGGACAGACAATACCTGCTGCTGCATCTGTTGCTTGACCTACTTGTTGACGATCCACGATAGTAACGTTCGCGCCAGCCTTAGCAAGATGGTAAGCAGTAGACGCTCCTAAAATACCAGCTCCAACTACAATATACGATTTCATTTCAAACACCTTTTCTCTTTTGCTAATTATTTAAATATAAGAACATACTTTAGTATACTGAAAGGAATCCTTTTTACAATGTGCTAAGCTCAATTAATTGTTGCATCATTGTGAATTACCTAGTTTTACTTTTTCTTTTTACGAAATAATTCAATTGTTTTATATCCTTGGGAAAGAATTTCGATCATTTTCTCAAGACGTTTTTCACGTGTTTTTTCTTGTTTGACAGAAAACAGATTACGTGCCCAATCTTTTTTGTATCCAGGTGTTAAACTTTGATAAAACTTAAGTTCATTTGGATGATTAACTAATAAAGCTTCAACATCTTGAATTCGATCTGCATAATCAGCTACACATTGGCTCATTGCAGGCGTTTTCGTCGCTTTTTTCTTCTCACGCTTTAAACCTACAACAGTAAAGATGTCATCCATACTTACCATTCGCGCAAATTTAATATCGCTTTCTCCCACATATCCATCTTCTCCAACGTTTAATGCTGGAAACATCTCATCACGGTGAATAAACGTACTGTAGCGAGAATTACCTTTTTTCGGATATGCGAAGAATATGTATCCTTTTTCAATTAATAATTCTTCATTACTAATAATATAATTCGTTTGTTTCACCATTTCATCCAGTGTTTCTACAAAAATAAAAATAGCATCGTGTTCTTTTGAAAATGTAGTTTCTTTCCCGGTAAAAATATCATAATCACTTGGTTCATTAATTACGACCATATTTGTATACTTATTAAGCTTTAATTTATCGATTATTGACATAAAAATCTTCCTTTACATTTAAAATTCATTGTTTATCCTTTTTTATACTGTTCTAGTGTATTATATCTATTAAGAAAATCAAACTTTAATAATTGTTTTAAATTAAAATAACCGATTCTTCATAAGAACCGGCTAGCTATTCGCGTTATCATAACTCAATAGCAAATAAAGTATTTAAAAGCTCTCTATATTGCTCTTCTGTAATTTCACGTTTCGCTTTTTCGCCATGAACTATTTCAGTGAAACTAGTATTGGTTAAAGAGACATGACCAGATTCCGTCAATTTCACTGCAATTGGTCCTTTATTGAAAATAGATTTCTCATCTTCTACTACTCTTTTTTGAACATCATTCACTACTATTTCATCAATGATACGATTATAAAAAGCATGACATACTTTCCACTCACCGTTCGTATCTTTTCTTTCTAGAACGTAATTCCCTTTACTCGTATCTTTTCGTCTCACTCGATACGTACCATTTTTAGAAGAAACAGCCTCACCAGTAAAAGGCACAGGGACTAGAGGTACTAATGAAGCAATACCTACATCAATTACGTATCGTACGTTATCATAATTTAGAATAATCGTTATATGTCCATTCTCAAGTGCCCATGCGTTTATATCATTTTTATATACGGTACCTAATGCGAGTTGTACATCATAACCACAATCTTTTAAAAAGTAATAAAAAAGCGTATTTAATTCATAACAAAGTCCACCGCGGGATCTGCTTAAAATTTTATTCTGTAAATTTTCCATAGTAATTGTATTCGTGTTACTTGCTATAACATCTAAATTCTCAAATGGTATCGTGTGTGCAAATGCAAAAAGAATTGTATTTAATTCTTCAAACCTCACTTCAGTACGCTTTGCAAGATTCAATCTTGTAAAAAGCTTATGTTGTAGACTTGTCATAGTCAGCACCCCTTAAAATGTATAAGTTAAACTAGTATATGCTGATTGTAATTTTGATGGGGTACTGAAACAATGTACATTTCGTTTAACTGTACCGGTACAAAAAGTAAAACTCGCAAGATTACTTAAGATAAGAAGCTACGAATACAAATGTAATAGTTTGTCTATAGGTAAATTATTATGATCGCTTAAATCAACAAAATACTGAAGCTGCCACATTTGGCTCTTTTTAGCTTGGTTGCTAACAGGAGTATCCCAGATCGGATAAATCCTCATAGCCATCTTGCCTTTTTGATTTTGTGTTCTCAAGATTTTTTCTTTAAGAAGAATATCTTTAGGGAAAATAAATTGTCCTAGTTTGTTATCATCTATACAAGTAATAATTAATAAGTCAGGAGCAGCGTCATAAGAGAATGCTTGATTTTGCATATCGTCATCTTTCTCCCAAAAAGAAACAAATTGACCAATTTTATTAGGAGTAATTTTTGATTTTCTAAAACGAATGGTTTTGTTATTTAAGTGAAATAAACATCCTGCATATTCTGCGTTTTGCTTTTCTTCTTTTAGATTCGTAATTATTAAATTGTTAGGTTTGTAAATTATGTTGTTTAAGTTTTGTATCGTATCAATATAACTGTTCAAGAAAACTCCCCCTTTATTCATTTCTTAGTTTAACACAAACATCAGTTCTTATATGTTATAAATAATAAGCGATGTGAAAAAGAGGGTAATTTTACTGGGGTATTGTTATTACTTTAATGTACTTAGTTTTTCAATTGCTTGTTGTTCAGTTGCTAAGTAAAAAATATCTTTACCTTTATTACATTCATAAATAAAATCCTTTAAGCTTTTACTAGTATACATAGAGAAATCTCCAACAATAGCAAATTTCACCTTGTAGTTTATAAACTTTTGAAGAATATCGCCCGCAAGACGTGTTTTTAGATCAAAGAAATCTTCACTTATTAAAGATTTATGGATAATAATATGCTTCGCATCTACTTCATATTGAACAGTTGCCATAGTATCTAATGCAGATTGAACATCGGATATTAATACCTTATCATTTCTAATGACCGCAATATTGATTCCATCGATTACTACTTTCTTTATTTCCATAGTCTCACCCCTTTATAATTTACACAGTATAAGTAAAATTGTTTTACAAAACTTCGTATGAATCATAGATTAAATTAACCGCAGCTATTAAAATCGCCTCTATTTTTATTACTAATACGGTCAATGAAATTAATTTTACTTGTTAAAAAAATATTGTGGCGTAACATAACTTAACAAGCTATCCAAAGTGTTAATCTCGGCATATGGTTGTATTTTGGTAGTATTCTTGATTTTCTGAGGATTAAACCACACACCTTTTATATTTGCATTTTGAGGACCAGCAATATCCTTTTCTAAGTCATCTCCAACAAATAATACATCTTCTGGTTGCACATCAAGTTTATTTAATGCTAGTTCAAATATACGTTTATCCGGTTTACTCAATCCTACTTCTTCAGAAATAATGATCGTATCAAAGTAATTGTTTAAATTTGTGTTAATTATTTTAGCCTTTTGCCTTTGAGTTGAGCCATTTGTTATAATTCCAACTTCAAAGTGCTTCTTTATATGATTTAAGAAATCAATAGTATTTTTGTCTATTGAAAAACATTTAGGGAAATTATTATTCCAAAAATCTTGGATATAATTGCGTTGCAACCTATACTTCGGCGGGAATTCATCAAACAACGATTCTAAAACTATCGCTTTATCACTCATGCCGTATTCCCTTTTATCATATTCTTTAAATTTCCGTAGCATATTGTTTTTAACTGTATCACTAACATCTTCATAACATTTTTCTAAAACAAATAAAAACAATGTATCTACTGCCTTATCCCTATTAAGTAACGTATCATCTAAATCAAACAGCATAGCTTTATAACCCATCAAATAAATTCACAACCTTTCTATATTTCCTAGATATCATCAAAAGTAATCAAAAAAACAATTCATATGAAAGAGCTCGTAATAGAACGATATTCTAAGAGTTAAATCAAAAATCCTTTTTCTATTTGTTAATTGATGTGAAAATAAACAATTTCAACTAAGGTAGTAGGTGAATTTTTTAATCGTAATTTCGAACTTTCAGATTAATTTGAAACTATTTTGTGATAAGCTGTACGTAAAGGTTAAATATAAAGGATGATTCGTATGCAAATTAAACCAAAGGCAAGTGAATATAACTCCTATTATGCAACGTATGTTAACTTAGTATCAGAAGGAAATATCATACAAATTTTAGCGCAACAAATAGAGGAAACAAATCTTTTATTAAAAGAGATTTCTGATAGTGAGGGACTTTTTCGATATGCTCCTACCAAATGGAGTATAAAAGAAGTAATCGGCCATATTGCAGATACAGAACGTATTATGGCGTATCGCTTATTATCTATTGCTCGAGGCGAGACAGCAGAACTTCCAGGCTATAACGATGATATGTATGTTCTTAAAGCTGCTTTTGATAAGCAATCTATGCAAGATCTTCTTGATAATTTAATAGTTGTTCGCCAATCTACCGTGCATTTACTGAAAAGCTTAGATCAAGACACTTGGTTACAAAGAGGAAAAGCGAACAAATCTGAAGTTACAGTTCGTGCATTAGCATACATCATAGCTGGACATGAGCTTCATCATCTACAAATTATAAAAGAACGTTATCTTGGTTCTAATGCATATCCAGTAAGTTAATACTTGAAGAAAAAGAGTCCCATTTATATAGGACTCTTTTTTGCTATTTATAAAATTCACCACGCAAGATGCAAACGAGCCCGTATACATAATTTTCTTCAGACTGATATACTATAAACACAATAGTTCTAGAAAGGTGATGATATTATGTATGAACAACAAAATAATAGGGATAGAGATCAAAAAATGATGTTTTTTATGCAAGGAGTTCCCACAAATAGAGTTAACATGAATCAATTGCCAAAATGGATTAGAATCTTCGGCTATTGTGCGTTTGGTTGGATGATACTATTTAGTTTCATTATGATTGTAGGTTTAATTCTGCAATAACGATACATTCAAAATGTTAACGGAACAGCATTTAGATTATACATCTAGGTAACAAGCTATTTTATTATCTAGATGTACTACCCATTCCTTTTCATCTTCATGAATGTAAATAAGTGCATTGAACATTCAACTTGTGAAGAATAGTAATGAGGGTGATAAAGGTCTATACTCACAATCCTTTTGATTTGTTTTTGGATGGTAAAACATGTTTCTCTACTCTTTCATATTGAGTAAGTAATTGCCTAATAAAAGATAATTTCGGTACTAACCAATGCGAAAATACCGCTGAAATACATCCTATTAAAGCCCCTACTGCAACATCAAAAGGATAATGAACCCCTACCAAAATACGAGAAATCGCTACACAAAATGCAAGTATAAGCCATAGCCATCCAGCTTTTTTACGCACAAGCGAAAATGAAAAACAAATCGAAAAAAAGAGAATTGTATGGTCACTAGGAAATGAATTATCTACAGCATGGTCGACAAGTTTATTAACATGAGGCAATACTGCAAACGGTTGATAATTTAGATGGAATTTCCCTGCTATTTTCCCGATTACCTCAGCAATTACAAAAGCAACCATCGCTTGAATAACCATCATCCTACTTTTTCTAGATCCAGTAAACCAATAAGCTAAAATAATTAAAGCTAAAATATATACCATATATTCAGCCAAAAATACTATGGCCGGGTTTAGGAATGAATATTGTTTACCTAAATCATTAATGGCTCGAAAAATATCGATATTGAATTGAGAAAAAGACATTTCAAATCCCTCCTTATTAGTAAGGTGTCTTACTGATTGCCATATACTTTTATTACATGGATAGTGTTGGTTATTGTACCCACCTAAAAATACCAACCTCTTATGACACCGCTTTCTTCTTTTTCACTTTAATAAAAAAAGAAAAAGGAAAACATCGAACTTTCTTACAATCATTCATGCATTCTTACAGTTTTGTCATTTTTTCGTCACTTTGAAAATAGATTCATCGTCTTGCCTTTTGCTATATTCACAACCACGGAAACGATAATTACACATAAAAAAGAGAAGAACCTTGGTAAGTTCTTCTCTTTTTTATTAAATTGTAATATAATTACAGTATGTGAAATTATACTATTTTAACTTTAAAACAAATGAACTTAACGCAGGAACTTTAATTTTATTGTCATGCACAACATAAAGAGATTTACTTCCCGCCTGCTTCCCGTCTACTAGTACTTTCCAAGGACCTTTCGATGGAAATGTTATTTCAACAGCTTCTCTATTTGCATTGTGAGCCACCGTAAAGTATTCATTTTTATTCCCCTCTATTGTATAAGCTACAGTATTTTTCGGAGCATCAATAAATAATACATGTGTTTTTATTTGCTCTGCAGATGTCATTCGAAAAGCTGAGTACTTTTTGCGTAATTCTATTAAACCTTTCATATAATCTACTTCATTATTAAACGTTGCTCGGCGCAGCCAATCCATCTGGTTGATTGAATCTGGAGATTTGTAACTGTTATGATCACCATATTTCGTGCGCATAAACTCTTGTCCCGCATGTAAGAACGGAATACCTTGTGATGTTAATAAAATCGAAGAAGATAATTTATGCATTTGTTTTCGCACTTCTTCACTGTCACTTGGATTAGTCAACTCAAGTTTATCCCATAATGTATGATTATCATGTGCTTCCACATACGTTAGTACCTGCTCTGGATCTTGGTAAGTCGACGAATTTGTATCGTAGTCAATGCCTGCGGTAATACCTTTTTTAATACGGTCTTCCATGTGTTCCTTTCCATTTACAAACCCATTTTCTTTCTCTTCAAATACACTACCTTTTAATCCATCACGTATATTATCGTTAAAATGAGCAATCCCTTTCATTTTCTCTGCATTTTTTTGATTTGCTTTCAACTCTGCTGCAAGAGGTGTATTTAAATCCCAACCTTCTCCATGCAGTATAATAGAAGGGTCAATTTGATTAACAGCTTTACGTATTTCATTCATCGTTTCATAATCATGAATACCCATTAAATCAAAACGGAATCCGTCTAAATTGTATTCTTTTGCCCAATATGTGACGGAATCTATCATAAATTTCCTCATCATTTTTCTTTCTGAAGCCGTATCATTTCCTACACCGGTTCCATTTGCAAATGTTCCATCTTCATTGTAACGATAATAATAACCGGGAACTAACTTATGAAAATTAGATTCAGCAGCATTATACATATGGTTATAAACTACATCCATAACAACACGAAGATTATTATCATGTAGTGTTTGAATCATTTGTTTTAATTCAGTTATTCGAACAGTTGGCTCGTATGGATTTGTAGAATAGGACCCCTCTGGTACGTTAAAGTTTTTTGGATCATATCCCCAGTTATATTGTGGTTCGTTTACATTCTCTTCATTTACTGAAGCATAATCAAATATCGGCAAAAGCTGAACGTGTGTAACACCAAGATCTTTTATATGATCAAGTCCTGTTTTCACATCTTCAGGCCCTCTTGTTCCTTTTTCTGTTACACCTAAATATTTTCCTTTCTGTTTAATGCCACTTTCGGGCTGAATAGAAAGATCACGTACATGCAATTCATAAATAATAGCATCTTCCGGATTTTTTAATTTAGGCTTTTTGTTAGTGTTCCATTTTTTCGGATTTGTTTCTTCTAAATCAATAACCGCACCTTTATCTCCATTTACAGAAGCAGCACGTGCATACGGATCAACTGCTTCTGTCCACTTATCACCAATTTTTACCTTATACGTATAATAGAGACCTTTTTGATTCCCTTTAAGTTCTGCTTTCCAGGTGCCCTTTTCACCTTGTTGCATATTTATTTCAGTACCTATTTTATCGTTCCATTTTTTATATGTAACTAACTTCGCTTCACTCGCAGTAGGAGCCCATACACGGAACTTTGTATGTTGCACGGTATATGTATTTCCTAAATCGTTACCACCATAATAAAATAAATGATCAAATTCCTCACTACGAATGACTTTACCAATTTCAGTATTCGTATCAGCTAAGTTTTCTATTTTAACTTTGTATGTTTGTTTTAAATCAATTTTCTGTTCCGTAATTATTTTCACCTTATTCGTAATATCTCCACTGTTTATATCATAAGGAGTAATATTCTTAATTTTAATACCTTCAATTTCGATTTTCTGTTCCTTAATATGAAATGGAACATTCGTCGTTACAGTGATTTCATTGAAACTATCAATAGTTGCTTTTTGAATTGATAGATCCGAAGAAGGCTTAGCGTTATATACCTTTTCATCACCAGAAAGAATCCATACTTCAGCACGACCGTCCTTTATATTTTCAATCCAACGATCCCCACCATCTTTTTCCCACTCATTTGTACGAATGATGAATCCTACACGATTATAGTCACCATCTATATTAATCTTAGCGTACTTTCCAAATTCATCTTCACCAGTAAATTCATAAGATGTACCATTTGCATTTTCTCCCCATAACCAAAGATTCCAGTCTTTTGTATTTCCAAGCTGCTCTTTGTAATGAATGATAACTTCAGTTGTTTTCGAATTTGAAACTGCCTTTACACTTTGAAAAGAGAAAACAGATGATAACATAACGATTATAGTAAGCAATAAAACTGATTTGTTAATTAATCTTTTTGTCATTTGCACTACATACACCCTTTCTTTAAATAGTACGGACGATTTATTATGCCCGTACTACATTACACAATTTAAATTAATATAGAAATCTCTTTTGCTTCCCCCTGTATTGGTTATTTTCACATATGTATTTCAATGATCTTTCCAATAAGAAAACGTTTGCATTAATTGATAAAAAAATAGTTTATTTATGTCTTCATACATCTGTAAATACGAAAAGATCAGGGAAATTATTTTAAAGCAATCGTTTGTTATCGCTTTCATTTTATAGCACTTCCCATTAAGGGGTCAATATATTATTAATTTTCTGTTTTTATATACTATAAACCTAAAATCTTTGTCGCAACTTCTTAAAGGTAGAGTACCTAATTATTGCTTAGTAAGTTTATTTTTCAAATACATTGGTATGAAAAAAACAGCTAATATCCTTAAAACGACATTAGCTGTTTTTCATAATGTAATAATATATGAATAAAAACTATATTTCTAACTTACTTAATTTTTGCTGCATCAAATGCCTTTTGTACTGTTTGAACTTCAGCTGAATTTGCACCATATTTGTTAGTTGCCACTCGAATACATGCTGATCTTAATTCTTTGAAATTAGAAGTCATGTTTAACTCATCTGTATTTGCGTAATAGAAAATATCAAACATTTTATCTTCACCAATTCCTTTAACAGTTACACCGTTATGAGTTCCGCCTTTTGCGATGAGATACGCAACTTTATTAATAATGCTTGAATTAAAATGAACGCCACCTTGATCCCATCCATTAAAATCATTAAATTCGCTGTAATCATCTGGATAAGGTACTCCAAGTGAAGATGGAACAGAAGCTGGGTTTTCCATATCACGGAAGACAGATCCAGTTTGTTCTCCCATCGTCCAGTTAAAGCTTCCATTATTTACGTATTTCTCAATAGATGTTCCCATAATATCAGATAGTGCCTCATTAATCGCACCAGATTCACCGTAATATTCAAGATTAGATTCACTAGAAGTAACAGCATGTGTAAATTCATGGCCAGCTACGTCATATGCTTTGACGATAGGATCTCCATATACAAGCATACTTCCATTATTAGCACTCAATGCATTCTGCCAATTTTTCGGATCATTCGTCTCTTCAGAATCCCAAGCGTGTACAACTGAAACTACCTTTTGTCCCTTATTATCAAAGCTATTACGGTTGTATTTATCTTTATAAAAATCAAAAACTTTTGTTGCTAAGTAATGAGCACTTACTGCTTTTGGATCGTTAAATGTTGTTGAAGTACTAGTTGCTAATGTACCAGGATAATAGCTTTCTTCTTTCGTAATATCTCTGTAATTCACATCATATGTTTCAATTCCTTGCCCTCTTGTATAATCAGCAAGAGAATATTTGCCATTACTTTGTTTAGAAATGCCAAATGAACGAGAGATCCCTAAATCATCTTTTCCAGTGCCCGTTAATGATGTAAGGCTGCTTTTTTTACTTTTCTTTAAGGCTCCAACTAGTTTTTCACTTGCTTTCAAGTTAGACTCTTGTACCATATTTTTTAACATATCACCATTTTGTGCATTTACTAAATATGTTCCGGAAACATATTTTGGTGTTGCCGCTTCAAATGTAACCTGGTATGCATTGCTAGCTTGGCCATTATTTTCATCAACAAAAATAACTTCCTTAACTTCTGGCTCAGAAATAAAATTGATATCGTTCCCGTACTTCGTATAAATATATTGTTTCGCTTCATCTTTTGATAGATTGATAGGCTTTTTCAATTCTTCTTGTTTTAAATTTTGCGCGCTATCGCCTGAAACACTTTTAATAACACCGTTATGATCTACGTGTGCAGTTAATTGATGGCCATATACTTCTTTTCCTTCATATGTTTGCTGTATACGTACAAGTGTAGTCCCATCATATGAACCACGTTTTTGAAGAACTTTATAATCTACTCCAGTTTCTCCATTGACTTGCTTTGGAGAAAGAGCTTGTTCTGTTTTCTCCTTCAGAGCATCTTTTACTACATTCTCTGGTGCCTTTTGTGACGGTTGTGTAAGTTCACCTGAACGGAATGATTCCTCCTGAATTTGAACTTGTAGTTGATCTGTTTCCTCTGCATGACCTACTCCGTATGGTGCTACTGCTGTTAAAGCTAAACCTGTTGTTAATGCTACCTTAGTTAACGTCTTTTTGTTTTTCATTTTTTCACCTCGTATAATTTTGAAATAGAAAGCTTGTACAAAGTATACTTGCTGTTCCTGTCGAAAAAAAGGGAAAATACACAATTTATGTAACATTATGCAAAATTACATAATATAAGGACGATGATTCAAATTAAGAACAACTTATATAAGTGCATGAATTTCAATAAAAAAAGAGCACTTTAAAGTGCTCTTCAAATACGATTATAAATTATGCATTGTGTCATTTATTAGTATATGCTCGTCTCATTTAATTGTTTATTTAATGTTTTCTCTACCCAATAATCTTTTAAAAATATATCATCCAATACACCGGTATCCTCCGTTACTATTTGATTAGCAAATAAAAAATATAGTAAAGATAGTGCTAGATAGAAACATACTACTTATTTGCATTCATATTTATTGGTACTTTTTTAATTGGCACAAATAAATCAACCTTTAACTTTCCTTCTAAATCTTCTGCAACATTATTTAAGCAAAACTCTAAATTATCTCTATCATAATCTGCATCATACTCACTATTTGGTAGCCACTCTGCGTACATGTATTGATACGCTACACTTAATTTATAAGGTTCATCATAGAATTCGTATAGAGCGTATAGACCTCCATCTACACTTTTAAATTGCACACCCTCATGTTGTTCTTTCTCAAAGTTTTCAGGTATGGTCACGCAAGCATCATGTCGGCACATATGGCTTGCAACAAGTTCAGGATTATCTAATGAGATTCCGATAAATGATTGCTCCGGTGGATAAAGCTTATTTTCAATAGACCAGTTCAATAACTTTCCCCAATGATCTTGTGGTTCAAAGTAACTACCCGTTCTTCTTATGAATGCCACTTCTAATGGTCGTAATTCTTTTACAACTACTTTCATCTATATCATCCCCTTATTAAGTATCTACTCAATTTATTTATCTTTCAATTTGATAAATCCCTTTTAAATAAACAAATTTCTTAATTGCATAAATCTTAATTGAAATAAGATTATTTACTACTAAAGTTATATGTACTTTCATACCTTTACTCGATTCTATATTCTTTTTTAACAGCTATAGTAATGATAAGAAATTGTAAGAATAAAGGAGGATTTAAATTGATTAAAGGAATATATGAAGCACACTTACCGGTTAGCAATTTAAGAAACTCAATTGAATTTTATGAAAAACTAGGGTTGAAATTAGCTTGGAGCGATGAATCAACAGCATTCTTTTGGATTGAAGAAGGAATGAGTTGGCTGGGGTTATGGGAAGGTTCTGAATGTGAAACGAAATATCATCCTTCTTTACGTCATATTGCATTTAGAGTTTCATATGAGGATTTAAAAGAATCATTAAATTGGTTACACTCACTTCAAATTAAAGCTGTTCCGTTTGGGAGTAATGAATCTATTGCACCTTTTGTCCGTCCACATCAAGGCAATGCATCTGTTTATTTTATTGATCCAGATGGTAATAGCTTAGAACTTATTTGTCATATTATTGTACCTAATGCACTAAAACATATAACTAATAAATTATCCTTTAAAGATTGGGAGAAACTATTAGCTGACACATTCGAATGAATATTAGCTATAAATCATAATGTCTCACCTTTATTTTTATAACATGTATAACAATCCCTAATAATAATGTCCTATCAATTTATCATTAAATAAATGTAAAAAATGACCCTATTTATTCATTTTTCATGCGTATGTATGTACATTTGTTAATTTATTCGATATATTATGTGTATTGAATGATTACGAAAAACTTATAGCTCGCTAAAAATACCTTATATTTTTATATCCGTGAAAACTACAAAATGTATAAAATTCCATTTGTCAAATGAATTTAATGCGGAAGGAGGTTTGTGGTTACTTCATCGGAATATAATAATCAGTTTTAAACTGATAAAAATATAGGAGGCGATATAATGTTTCGTACGATTTCAAATTTCATGAGAGTAGCTGAGATAAGAAGGAAAATCCTTTTTACATTAGCGATGTTAATCGTTTTTCGAATTGGCACGTTTATTCCAGTTCCTCATACTAACGCAGAGGTATTAAAAGTACAAGATCAAGCTAACGTTTTAGGTATGCTAAACGTATTTGGCGGAGGAGCATTGCAACACTTCTCAATCTTTGCTGTAGGTATTACACCATATATTACAGCTTCCATTATAGTACAATTACTACAAATGGACGTCATACCAAAATTTTCGGAATGGGCAAAGCAAGGAGAAATGGGCCGTAAGAAATCAGCTCAATTTACTCGATACTTTACAATCATTCTCGCATTCATACAAGCCATTGGGATGTCTTATGGCTTTAATAATATAGCAGGTGGACAATTAATTACAGATCAAAGCTGGACTACATACTTATTTATTGCGACAGTTTTAACTGCAGGAACTGCATTTTTACTTTGGTTAGGTGAACAAATTACCGCTAACGGAGTAGGTAATGGTATTTCGATGATTATCTTCGCAGGACTTGTTGCAGCGATTCCAAATGTTGCGAACCAAATTTATTTGCAACAATTTCAAAATGCAGGCGATCAATTATTCATACACATCATAAAGATGGTCTTAATTGGTCTTATAATTTTAGCGATAGTTGTTGGGGTTATTTACATTCAACAAGCTGTGCGTAAAATACCGATTCAATATGCAAAAGCTGTTTCAGGCAACAATCAATATCAAGGAGCAAAAAACACTCATTTACCTCTTAAAGTAAATAGTGCTGGTGTAATTCCAGTAATCTTTGCTTCCGCATTTTTAATGACGCCGCGTACAATTGCGCAGCTCTTCCCTGATTCAAGCGTATCAAAATGGTTAGTTGCAAACCTTGATTTCGCACATCCAATTGGAATGACCCTATATGTAGGTCTTATCGTTGCTTTCACATACTTCTATGCATTTATTCAAGTAAATCCTGAACAAATGGCAGAGAATTTGAAAAAACAAAATGGATATGTACCTGGTATTCGTCCTGGTAAATCAACAGAACAATATGTAACGAAAATTTTATACCGTTTAACATTTATCGGTGCAATTTTCTTAGGTGCAATTTCAATTTTACCGCTTGTATTCACAAAGATTGCTACATTACCACCTTCTGCACAAATTGGTGGTACAAGCTTACTGATCATTGTCGGTGTGGCACTTGAAACAATGAAAACGTTAGAAAGTCAGCTTGTAAAACGTCATTATAAAGGGTTTATAAAAAAAGCGAATTAAGTAAAAAAACACAGTTGGTTATTTTTCCAACTGTGTTTTTAATTCTACTGCATCTAATTTTTCTACTAATGTACCAATGATCTTTTCCAAGTTCATTATTTTTTCTTCTAGGGCTCGAATGCGTTTATTGCTCTCGTCTACATCGTTATATTTTAAACTGTTATTGGATACTTTGAACTGCTCCCCTAATTCGGAAGTGATATCTTTAATAGTTGATTTTTCAGCATTACCTAGTGCATTTGTATTTGATTTTAATTCAAATTGAAGCTCATATGTATTTCCAGTTAACTCTTTTGCTATTTGCGAAATTAAATCTTTATAAGACTTTTTAACCCACTCTTGTTGGAATTCGTTTTCAAAATAAATGATTAATGAATCTTCATTTATTCTAGCTGTCGTTTCTTTGACCCAAGTTTCATATGACGGTCTCGAAATTTTCAATTGCATTTTATCTTTTATTTTATTCCAAATTGTTTTTGATTCCTCTTGTCCGGAAGTACGTTGATTATTTTTCACGTGATGAACCTGTGCTTTAGAAGTAGCGCTTGATCCTATTTCGAACCAAATTTGATATTCTTCATCAGTAAGTTTCTGTACGGTACTTGAAATTATATTTTTATACTCACCTTCAAGCAAATCACGATGAAACGCATCTTCACAAAAGATTATTACTTTATTATCTTTTATCGTAGCGTTTGTATTTCTAATCCATGTCATAAATGTTTTCTCTGCTATTTTAGGTCTTAATGCTTTCTTTACTTCATCCCAGCTACTAAGCTTTTCTTTTTGGACATCTTTCAAGTTAGATGGTTCGCCATTACATAGATCAAACTGAATTTCAAAAGTCGTATTAAACATTTCTCTTAATGTATTAAATACTAATTCTTTATAATGAGATTCTAACCAGTCACGTGCAAATTCATTTGGACAATAAATTGTTAATATATCATCCTCTAAATAAACAGTAGTATTCGTAAACCAAGTTTCATATGATGGTTTTGAAATTTGCGGTCGAATTTTTTCCTTTACTTCAGTCCAATTTATTTTCATAATAACTCCCCTCTTCTTACAGATCTCTTTCATATAGCTTAATAATATTACGCCTTTCCAATAAATAAAGTCAATCCGTATCATGAATAAAATGAAACATGTTTATATTCACTCAAAATATAAGCTTCTCTAACGCCTTCTTCATTTTAATACCTCGTTATTCTTAACAACTGGTTTTAAAACTGGTCTGTCTTTTCATTCTTCAACACTACTATATTGATCTATAACAATTGCTTTCATGTCCTCTCCCTTGCTGTTTATTTTAATAACATACAATTATTTCTCAAAATTTTTCCCCTTAAATTATCATAAACTTATTTTTGGGGGTAATTACGCAAAAAACAAAGCAAATCTAACACACAACTTAGAGTCATTCAAAATTTTATGTTTAATTACATTCAAAAGAAATGGAGAGAACTCTATGACTGAAAAGATATTTAAAATAAACGAGATTGATGTATGTACAGAAAGCTTTGGAAACCCTAAAAATCCAGCTATTTTATTAATTATGGGTGCTACGTGTTCAATGGTTTATTGGGATGAAGAATTTTGTGAACAGTTGGCTAACACGGGGAAATTTGTTATTCGTTTTGATAACCGTGATGTGGGACGCTCTGTCGCATATGAACCTGGAACTTCTAATTATTCCGTTACGGATATGGCTGAAGATGCAATTGGGGTACTAGATGCTTATCATATTGACAAAGCGCATCTATTTGGTATGTCTTTAGGCGGTATGATCGCTCAAATTGCTGCTGTAAAACATCCCGAAAGAATATTAACATTAACATTACTAGCTACAAGTGTGATAGGCTCTGACAATAACACACGTGACTTACCCCCGATGGATGAAAGAATTTTAACACATCACGCAAATGGCACGCATTTAGATTGGACAAATGAAAATATTGTAGCAGAATATTTAGTTTCAGGGTCCCGTCTATTATGCGGGTCCAAACGCACATTTGATGAAAAAAGAGTCTATAATCAAGTAAAACAAGAAATTGAACGAGCTAACAATTTATTAAGCATGTTTAATCACGCTTTACTTCAAGGCGATGATGCATATGAAGGGGTGCTTCACTCCATACAAGCACCTACATTAGTCATTCACGGAACAGACGATACCGCACTCCCTTTTGAACATGGTCTCGCACTTATCGATGAGATTCCTAACTCAGCTCTATTAACTCTTGAAGGCGCTGGACATGAGATTCATCCTGATGACTGGGAAGACATCATTCATACTGTTACTGAACATACAGCCAAAATAATAGAAAAATAATGAATAGGAGGGGCACGCCGCAATTTGTGTCCCTCCTATCTTTACATGTAAAAACGCCCATCACTGTATCCGTATGTATAGTGATGGGCAATACTTATATTTTTCTATGTTTAAAAAAACGGACAATCTAATTGATCAACAGCTTCCCATGATTTTTTTTTTATATTATCGGTGGATTTATTTGCTTCTAGTGGTAAGCTTTTAAAAGGATTAACTTCTACTTTTAATAAAGATGATGGCTCAACGTATAACGAGAAAACATGGCTACTTGGTATAGCTTTTGACACATCAATATCTCCTACTTGTTTAAAAAGTTGCTGCGCTGCAAAGAAAAAGAAGTTGGTTGGATTTGATTGTTTATTCAGCCATGCAAGCATTTCAGGTGATACTGACTTATGAATATTAATTTTTACTCGGTCACCACGTTTATATCGCCTAGATCGCATACTTCCACCAACTAACTTATTGTTAAGTTTGTAAATCCTAACTCTTTTTGCTTATGCTCTCTATATTTTGGCGAACAAGTGTAGACTAATAACCCACGTGCATTTGTAAATAATGGATTATCTACAAAGATTACATTTGTTAAACGCCCTTTTTGTTTTAAAATCATTTTCAGGCTATTTTTTATGATAACTGCGCCCCCGCCATAAATAAAAACATATGGATCGTCTTTCATATCATCAATTTTGTTAATAATATCCGTTGCAACGCGCGCTGCTAAACCTAATAGTGCTGGTTGTGATTCCTCAACTAATAATGCATTTCTAGGGTGTTTATCATTTAAATAAATTTGATTGAATTCTGTAATACTATCAATTGTCTTTGTTGGATACTTCCGGTTCCATCTCGTAATAATTTGTAGTAACGTTTCTTTCACACCGTACGATAAACCCTTACTTAGTTGTGGTCTAAAGTTTACACCTAGTGAAACGACTTCTTCTGTCGTTCCTGCACCAATATCAAAAGATAATAATGTTTTATCAACAAAATCAATTTCTGACACTTTATTTTGTTCACATTCTATTTTATGTTTTACAACATTTCCTTCTTCATCATATACAATGCCCCACGTCCCAGAAGCACCCTCAGGTAGGCATTTGCAATATTCGATGGAAATATTAATTGTAACATCACGTCCGTTTGGATAATGGAACACAACCTTATGATTCCCCATATAACGTTTCGCATTTTCCGCCGCTATTTCTTGTGTAATAAGCTGCATAGGGAGAGCAACAGATAAATCATATCGAATGTTAATATGGCTAGAAGTTGGACTTTGACGCATAGCACTTACGGCTAAACCAGATAGAATCGTAATAACCATTAACTCATCAGTTGACTTATTCGATTTCTTCTCAACCTCAGTACCTTTTAATTGATCTTGAATGACTTTTTCTCCAACGATATACCGCACATTATTTAACATTAACGATGGAGAACTAATGGTCACGTCAATGTGATTTTCTAATTCAGATAATGAAACATCTTCCTCATCTAAAAGTCCTGTAGGCTCTCCTATATATAAAGCATATATACTCGGAATAAAAATAGGATCTTGCCCTTTCACCATTAACTTCAAACCATTATTTCCTGCATCAGCACCAGCTTTTAAAAGAATAGACATAACTACCCCCTAAATTAATCTGACATCCCTTCCAAATATATGCGAGCCCATTCTTTTACATTCAAATGTAATATAATTTTTTATTAACCGTACATACAAAATATCATTTTCGCGGCTCTGTGTGTAAAAAGTATTTGACATTAAACTTTCCCAATTTTATACTATAGTTGTAAAGAGTTTTTTACAACAATGGAGGTGCCATTTTTAAATTGAACCATAAAAAATTTATTTTCATAATTATCGTTTTATCATTACTTGGAGTGCTTATACATGGAGTTTATAAATACATCGCTGAAGGTGAAATTTTAGGTGGCACAATTTTCACTAGTGCTATAATAATTAGCTACCTTATCAATCATATTACATGGGGAGATCCTCACGGTGTATCAGAAGAAAGTCAAGATGAAATGGGACAACAAATTACATATAAAAGCTCTAAAATTGCATATTTTACGCTCGTAGTTGTAATGTTCCTTATATTACTCTTCTCTGAAGGGTTTTCTATGGGAGCTAATTTAGATGGGGTTAAAAACTTCCCTCTTTTTATTGCACTGTGCTCTTCATTCTTTATTTATCCTATCATTGAACTCATTGTAGCGAAACAATATAAATAAAAAGAAGAGGTTTTCTATAGACAGAAAACCTCTTCTTTTTATAGTTATATACTCTCTACAATCGCTTTTAATTTATTCACAGTCCGCCAATTTCTTACTGTAGCTGGTGTATGCAACTTCTGAAACTGGTTCATTAATTTAGAGTTTCGAATGCTATTTTTGAAAAATAAATACACAACTTTTTCATGAATACAACAATCTTCAATCTCATTTTTTTGCATAAGTAGCTGATCTTTTTCTGTTTTAGAAAGTTCATGTGCTAAGAAGGCAATATGTATACTTTCGCCTTCTCGCAATGAATTGACTTCATAGGGGCATCTTTTTGTAATGTTTATAAATTCCTCATGTGTTCTTAACATAACCGGAACATCAAAACCAAAAACGTTTTTAATTTCAGATTGTATTCGTTTGTTTAGAAAATCAATATCTTTTTCAGATTCGAACACGATATTCCCACTTTGAATATATGTTTTCACTTGTTTCAACCCTATTGATTCAAACGCTTGTTTTAAATCAGCCATTTTGATTATCTTATGCCCGCCTACATTGATTCCTCTTAGTAATGCAATATAAATTGTCATATCAATCCTCCGCATTTTAATGAACTGAGCAATTAAGTTGATTTTCACTCTCATATTTCTCGAATATTTGTTCTAATTCCTCTAACATATCATGTATAGATAATATCTCAAATAAAATGATAGATTCACTTGAAAAATGATGATGATATTGATTCGGTTTACAATGTGCTAAATCATTTTTATTAGTCCAAAATTGCTTATCTAATTCATCAATCAGTTTAAAATGTTCCTCATCTATTTTTTCACAATGATTTCTTAATATAGAAATTATAGAATGAATTGTTCGTCGTAAAATTTCTTTTTCATTTTGTGACCAATCACATGTTTCAATTGGTGCTCGAGCTAAATTATCTATATGATAAATAATTTGCTGTAATAAATGAAGTTGCTTTTGTACAAGTAAAAAGCTTCTCATTTCTTTTTTTGTATGTCGATGGTATTTCCAATCTTTTTGCTCATATTGAACAAATTGTACTGCTTTATGTAATAATACAGTTAATTTAGAAAGAGTATAGGTTGTCTCCTTTTTTATAACTTTCCCATCCATTAACGCAGTAAGCCATTCCTCCATAACATTTGCCGTTTTAACAAATAGCTCTTCTGTACATCCCGAAATTGTTTTAACATAGTGTGGTGGTAAGATGAAAAAATTCACTAAAGTAGACACTATAATACCAGTAGATGTAGTAGCTAATCGAATTAAAAATGCAGTAAAATAATGATCTGCCGTAATGGGAATCATTGCAACAGCAGTTAAAGTTGCGACTAACGTTCCTGCGTGTAGCCTTAGTTTTTGACATGTAACGATTGTAAACATTGCCGCTAACGCATAAGAAAGCGCCTGATGACCTAGGAAAAATGTGAAAGTCATTGCATACGCTGATCCAATTGTTGAAGCTGGAAAACGAACTAGTCCTTTTTTTATAGAATCCGTTGCGGTTGGCTCAATTGTTACAATTGCTGTAATAACAGCAAAAATAGTTGGTATATTGAAAAATTCGCAAACTAGAACTGTAAGAAAAACCGCAATTCCTGTTTTTATCACCCTTCCACCAATAATATTCCATTTTCTAACTTGATTCATTTGTATTTCCTTCATTTCTATTTCGTTTATTTATATATTTTACAACATATATTGTTCCAAATAAAAAAACTTACTACTTTACTATGCAAGAGTAAGTTTTTCTTCTCATTATTTTATGATAGGTAAATGCATTATAATTTGTTGACCAATTGGTCCCATTCTTCTAAGTCCTTTATCTTGGAAACCAACTTTTTTATATAAATTTTGTGCTGGAATATTTTTTTCATTCACAGCAAGTACAACTTCATTTTTCATCGAAAAATAACGTTGTACAAACTCTTGTAATAGTGCCAGTGATTTTTTAGCGTATCCCTTCCTTTGTCTATTGTGATTTATAGAAAATGAAGTTAAAAGTAAAGCGTTCTCATTTTCTGTGAATTCCTGTACTCTATCTCCTGTTTGCAATGCAAAAAGACCAACAGGTACCCCATTGTAATCTAAAATAACAATGACATTTTTTGTACGATCATTTTTTGCTTTTTTCAATAATTCAGCTGGGTCCGACGTAAATTGAACTTGTTCACTTGGTAAAGTAAATGTTTCTATAACTTCTTTATATTCCTCTTTATACGGAACTAATTGAATCTCCCCTGTATGTATGTTCATGATAAACTCTCCCATTTTTTACTTATTAACTTAAACCTTGCTGCACTTTAGAATGTACTTTGCCATCTAAAAATGTAATTTCAACTAATGCAGTTGGATTGCTTCCCTTCCAAGCAAAAATTTGCTTAATTTGTGTAGAATGTTCCACCCCTTCTTCTATGAGTAAATCCCCTTCAAAACCAATTAAATCTTTCACTTCTTTATAAGTCATTCCTTCATTTATATTGGAGAAATGATTTATATTGATAGATTTTTTCTTTTGATTTTCCATCACAGTAGAAGAAGTCGCTGTGTGCTTTTTTACTTCTTTCTTCTGTTCACACGCTGTCATACTGAAACCTAAGCATAAACTACATAATATTAATGTGCTTTTTTTCATCATAACAGTTGTCCCTCCCATAATAATTAAACCATATATTCCCTTAAAAATAAACTGAATATTTAATATTATATTGAAAAACCCTGTACAATTTAGTACAGGGTTACTGTTAAATTTATTTATTTAAATGATTATTTGATTGGTCATTCTGTTCTTTTCTCAGTTCTTGCTCTTCATCTTTTGGTAATTGTTTATCATTATCTTGAATTGGATTCGTTTCTTTATTTTCAATCATGTCATTTGGAACTTGTGGCATTACACGGCCAACAATTGCTGCTAACTCATCCAGTATACCTTCGCCTGTTTTTCCTTTTTTAATTTGCTTTCCAATTTGTTTCAGTCGTTCATACGTATCAACATCTGCTACAACAACTGCATTAGCACCATCAGGATCGTTTTTCAAACTTTCTGCAACAGAGTATTTAATGGATTCAACACGTGTTCGATCTAGTTTCGCTTTTACATCAATTCCTACGATAGCATATTTCCCAACTACTACCGCTGTCGCATCATTCACACCTGGCACACTTGCCGCTAAAGACGCTAAATGGTCCGCTGCTTTTTCATTTGGCTTATTTGACTTATTTGTATAATTAACATTTTTCATTGAAACATTTTTTTGCTCGGGCTTTTCGTTTGGATTATCCTTTTTTCCAATACTGCATCCAGTTATTAAAAAACAAACCATCAACATATATATTAAAATCTTCATTATTCTCACCACTTTACCATTAAAGTTTAATCATAAATTTTTTCAACAGCTTGCATTTTCTTCACTTTTTCTTCTGCTCCGCTATTTGCATTGATGAAAATTTGGTACGTATCTTTCCCTAAAGTACCTACAAATTCATAGCAAAGTACTTCGTTATGCAAATCGTTTACTACCATTGCTTTTCGCTCTTCCATTACCTTTACATCAGGGTTTATTTTCTTTCTTGCTTCTGCTGCAGTTAGCTTTGCCGAAGGGATTGTTCGTTTTTGATGTGATGCTAAATATTCTTTCGCCGAAAATCCGACGATAGAACCGTCATCTAAAGCAATTTTCATTTGAATTGCCTCTGGATAAATTCGTACGCCATTCTCATTTACTACATACGTAAATACTCCAACATTATCATATTGTGAGCTATCATAAAGCTCCATATTATGAAACTTATGGTCCTTTAAGAATTTCAAACCTTTACTTCCTGCATCGTTTAAACTAATTTTCTGTTCTTTAATTTCTCGATTATTCATAACCCAAATTGGATATCCGCCTTTTCCGGTAATATCCATATAAAACTCATTATTCGTTGCCTCGTCTTTAATTTTCACACTATAGAAAGATTCTTTCGCACCTTTTCCGCTTTTCTCGACTTCTACTTTTTCATTTCCTTTTAAATTTAAAAACGATTTTGCAATTTTCGCCGCTTCATCTTTTGAAATTGCTTTTCCTTCTGCTTCAAATCCACCTTTTTTATTTTTTTGTGCACTTGTAAAGGTAGGTCCGAAGTTTGTAGATGAATACGATGTTACATTTTTTTCTACTGTTTTTAACCCGTCAATAATTGTATTGTCTGCAGGATCACGATTTGATGCGAGTGCCATCTCAACATCCATCCAGCGTAAATTGTTTTTCAAAACAAGATGTTGCACTTTTCTTAGTTCATCTTGTATATTCCCTGCATTGGAATATAAAGTTTGCAACGTTTTGTATTCTTGATCATTTAATGGTTCTTTTTCTAAATCACGAATGGCTGCACGGTAACTAAAATCACCGATATTCGCTAAAAATTCTTCCGTTTTATTAAAAGGCATTAATGTTAAAGGAAGTTGTCCTACATCCGAACGAGCTTCCGATGTTAATCTCCATACATCTGCTAATGCAGGCGATAAAGATGCGCGCGAATTCATCGCAAGCGTTGTTCCAATTTTATCGTGCAATAAATCAACCTCATACGCTAAATCATGAAACGCACGTTGATAGCTATTTTCTGCTCGAATTAATACTGCATTCTTTTCTTGGTGCTCTTTATAGCCCCAGTATCCAGTTCCAACTACACCAACTGTTAATAATACGATTATAATACCTCGTAACATAGTTCCACCTCCGCTCTATTTACAGAAAATATGTTTCCCGATCTTTTTAATTTGTGGACGAGTCCAAATCCATTTACTTGTTGCAGTATCTGGATTGAAATAATACAATGCGTTTCCTGTTGGATCCCATCCATTAATTGCATCTAATACAGCTTTTTTCGCTGTTTCATTTGGTGTTAAATATATTTGTCCGTCTGCTACCGCTGTAAATGCTCTTGGCTCAAAAATCACACCCGAAACAGTATTTGGAAATGATGCACTTGTAACACGATTTAAAATAACTGCAGCGACTGCAACTTGTCCTAAGTACGGCTCCCCACGAGACTCTCCATATACTGCGTTTGCCATGAGCTGTATATCATTTTGAGAATAACCATTTGGAACATTTGTCCCTTTATTTTGAGGTGGTTTATTTTCTTGTGCAGTACCTCCACTATTTCCTTTATTCGTTGTCGTTCCTTTATTAGCAGTTGACTTATCATACTTCGTTGCCTTCACGAGCATTTGCTTCGTTTTAGCTCCAGCTAAACCATCAACCGGTAAACCAAATTTCTCTTGAAAATTCCGAAGTGCCCAGTATGTACCCCATCCGAAAACACCATCTACTTTTCCCGTATAAAATCCGTTATATTTCAAACGAGATTGCAGTTCAATGACATCTTCACCAGATGCTCCCCTTTGAATGACTTGATTAGAAAAGGCTTCTACATTTTTTAGTTGTATACTACTGACCATGAAAGACAGTCCTATGAACGCAAGCAAAACTGCTATTTTAAAAACAGGTTTTTGGCGCATAATTTTCCCTCCTTAATTATGTAAATGATTTCTTGGTTATGTTTTGTAAAAGGCTCGCTTTTATGTAATGAAGACAAAAAAATCCAAACTAATATCGTTGAAAAAGTATGTAAACAATATAAAAAAAGGTAAAAGGAGTTCATTATGAAAAAATTGTTAAAGCGTGTCGCACTCGTTATTCTGTTCCTAACAATATGTTCAAATGTATATACAGGCTCAGCAATTGTTCATGCACAGCCGCCGTATGCGAAATGGGGTAAGCTTGCTGTAGAAAAAACGAAAGAACAATACCCAAAAGCAGAGATTATTGATTACCTTCATATAGGTAGAAAACCAAAAACCGTTCAAATAACAGTTGAAAAATTTAAATTATGGCTACGTGAGGACGGAAAAGAATATGGCGTTTTTGTTGATGTAGAATTTGAAACGAAGACGGAGAAATTTATTAAGGTGTCATTTCAGAAGACGAGTAGATAAAATGAAAACCTCACTGTTTATAATATAAACAGTGAGGTTTTCATTTCTAAATTACTTTCAATTGTGAAGAAATGAAACAATTGAACTGGATTAAATGGATTTACTTGTGCCCTTACTGAAAATTACAATTCTCTTGTATATGTTCAATAAATAAATTTAATGGAACAAGTCCACGTTTAGGCATATGACTACTTATTACAGCAGCTACCTCTAACTGCGGAATGATAACGATATATTGCCCGCCATATCCCATAGCAAAGTACATACAGTACGGTATGTGAAATCTTTCGTTATTCAATACCCACCAGTGATATCCATACGCCCCGACATGTTCATACGTTTCAAATAGAGGTGTACTTGATTCTTCTAACCATTTCGATGATACAATTTCATTCCCCTGCCAATATCCATTTTGTAAACATAATATTCCTAGCTTTAATAAGTCTTTTGATTTCATTTTCATACCGAAACCACCGACATATATTCCTTGGGGATCTTGCTGCCACTCATATTCGGTAATTTCTAATGGATCAAATACATATCTTTTTGCAAACTGCTCTGTCGATATTCCAGTAGCTTTTTGGATAATGTAGCTAAGCAAATGCGAAGAACCTGAGTTATAATTCATTTTTGTAGCGGGTTCTTCAATTATTGGTTTTTCTAATATATATTGCACCCAGTTCGCTGATTCTACAAAGTCATTCGGGAATACTACTCCATTTCCAAACTCTTTCCACTCCTCACCAGTAGTCATTGTTAATAAGTGATAAAGCGTCAAATCATGTTTTCCCTCAGGTATATTTTCAATCCACTCTGTAATCGGTGTATGTATATCATTTATATAGCCTTTATCAATTGCAATACCAATTAATATAGATACAATGCTTTTTGTAATCGAATTTATTTTAAATACATTATTTTCGCATTCTAACGTTTTATAATATTCAGTCGTTAACTCACCTTTTTGATAAACAAGAAATGTATTTACTTTTTTCTTTTCAAATTTATTTTCTAGCTGCTTGAAATCCAATACTTTACCTCCAATTAAATCATTACCTAATTTATTATATCTTGTAGCTTTAATTAAAACATACTTGTGTTCAAATAAAAAACAAACCTGCCAGTAATGAACTGACAGGTTTGTTTTTATAATTTCGTGCGAACATTCCAAAGCTCTGGGAAGAAGCGTTGATCAAGTACTCGTTTTAAATAAGATACACCAGAAGAGCCACCTGTTCCCATTTTATGTCCGATAATACGTTCTACTGTTTTCATATGACGGAAACGCCATTGTTGTAGCCAATCTTCGATATCAATTAATTTTTCAGCAAGTTGGTATAAATCCCAATATTTTTTTACATCCGCATACACTTCAAGCCATGCCGCTTCTACTGTAGCGTCTTCTTCATAAGGCTGCGTAATATCCCGATTCAACACATCTTTATGAATAGGAAATCCTTCTTTTACAAGAGCTTGAATTGCGACATCATACAAACTTGGTGCATGTAGCGCCGTATGAAGTCGAGCGTGTAATTCTGGATCTTTTTCATAAATTTTTAAGGCATGCGGCGTTTTATAACCAAGTGCATACTCAATCATACGATATTGATACGATTGAAAACCTGAAGCTTGACCGAGCGAGTCACGAAACTCAATGTACTCTGACGGCGTTAATGTCGCAAGAATATCCCAAGATTGAATGATTTGTGATTGAATTTTTGATACACGTGCTAACATTTTAAAAGCTGGTTGTAATTTGTCTTGTTTAATAGATTCAATTGCTGCGTTTAACTCATGTAAAATAAGCTTCATCCAAAGTTCGCTTGCTTGGTGAATAACGATGAACAACATTTCATCATGGTGGTCTGATAATCTCTTTTGAGAAGATAGTAAACTATCTAATTGTAAATATTCCCCGTACGTCATATTCTCTTTAAAGTCCGTATGAATCCCTTTTTCCATAATTACCTTTTCATTTTCTTTCATATTAGCAAAACGCCCCTTTATATATATTTCTACTTATATTGGTCTAATAACTGCTCGAACTGGACTTCCATCTGCATCTGATAAGGCAAGTGGTAATGCGATTAGTTCGTAATCGCCATCTGCTACATGATCTAGTACGACATTTTCTAAAATGTGTATACCATGTTTAAACAATTGATGATGCGCTGCTAATTCTTTATCATCTAATGGATCAACTGATGGTACATCCACCCCGATTAAACGTATACCTTTTTCTGAAAGAAACGGTGCTATATCCGCACGTAAATGCGGGATTATATCTGGGAATTCATTCGCTTTACCATGTGAAGATGTGCGTAACAACAAGCGTTCTACGCCTTCTAAATGAAATTTCTCTAATTCCTTTTTCCCAATGCTTTCAAGATTAGAAACGTCAATGATTCGCGTAGGTCCGACATAAACTTGGATATCTAAATCTAACACTTTCTTTCCATCATTATCAAAATGAAACGGTGCATCAATATGAGTACCTGTATGAATACTCATCGTTAACTTTCCGACATTTACTGAGCCACTCTCTTCTTTTGACCATGATACTTCATACGAGAACGGTGTATCCCCTGGCCAAGTAGCAATATCATTATTTAGCGGTTGTGAAATATCAATCCACTCTGATGTTTTCATACTTATGCCACAACCTCTCGCTTATTTTCAAATTGCTTATACTCTTCATCTTTCATGATTTTCTTTAATATTTGTACAGATTTCCACACTTCTTCGTATGTGTTATATAAAGCAACTGGCGCAAGTCTCACTCCATTTGGCGCTCTAAAATCTGGAATTACTCCATTTGCTTTTAACGCTTTACATATACGTGCTGCTTCTGCATGCTCTAAATAAATATGCCCGCCTCGTTTTTCATCCTCTAATGGATTTCCAATTGTAAATCCAAAATCACTTAATTCGTGAGCAATTAAATTAAGCATGTATCTTGTAATATGTAAGGATTTTTCACGTAAACGTTCTATACCAGCATCTTTAAATATTTCAAGTGAACCGATTAAAGGTGCAGTACTTAATACGTGCGGTGTACCAATTTGATACGCACCTGCATGATCAGCAGCTGTTAATGTATGTTCCATATCAAACTGCTTATCTTTTCTAGAACTAAACCAGCCAGACAAGCCTGGAAGTCTATTAAAATGTTTTTTATTTACATAAAGGCCGGCAACACCACCAGGTCCTGCGTTTAAGTATTTGTAATTACACCAAATAGCAAAATCAACATCCCACTCTTTGAAATGATGCGGAATAGAACCGATTGAGTGACATAAATCGAACCCGATATGAATACCACGCTTATGTGCTTCCGCTGTTAAACGTTCCATATCAAGAATTTGGCCACTTCTATATAGTACAGAAGGTAATAAAATTAACGCGATATCATCTGTCATTGCATGAATAATATCATCTTCAGAAAGTGTTCTACCATCTCGGCTCTTTACTCGTACTAAATGCTCATCTGGATCTAAGCCTTTTAAACGAATTTGACTTTGAAGTGCATATATATCAGACGGGAATGTTAACTCATCCGCAAGAATTTTTGTGCGAATTCCTTTCGGCTCATAGAAAGTTGCGATTACTTGATGAATATTCGTTGTCGTGGAACCGGTTACAATAGTTTCTTCTGGTAAAGCTCCAATAAGAGGTGCAGTCAATTCACCTAATTTCTCCGAAAGGAAAAACCACGGATGCTCACCCTCGGTCCAGCCGTCAATGCCATACTCTTTCCATGAATCTAGCAAAGTAAGTAATGATTTCTCTGCTCTCTTTGAAAGTAGCCCTAATGAGTTTCCATCTAAATATATTGTTCCTTCTTTTTTATAAAATTCAGTTTGAAAATCTTTCAGTTCATCATGTTTATCACATTCAAGCGCATACTCATAAGTTGGTTGAAATGGTTCTGTATACATGGTGTCACCTTCTCTTAATTTTCTTTTTATTCTAACTAATTGAAATATATCACCTTAGTTGATATAACGTCAATGATATTATGTCAGTTGACTTTATATATGAATTTCTTTTACAATACAGTTATATTTTCAGATATTTCAGTATAAAGAGGTGATTCTTTGAAAAACACGACTCTTTCATCAAGAAAACACCGCTCCTTAGAAACAAAGAAGAAACTATTACACTCTGGTTACACTATTTTTATTCGTAACGGATTTCAAAAAACGACAATTACACAAATTATTAAACATGCAGAAACTGGTTATGGCACGGCATATGTATACTTTAAAAACAAAGATGATCTCCTCATCGTTTTAATGGAAGATGTTATGAATCAATTTTATGATATTGCTGAGCGCTCTTTTTCGCCTCAAACGACAGAAGAAGCACGTACAATGATTCAAAATCAAGTTAAAGCATTTCTACAATTAGCAGAGAAAGAACGAGCAATTTTACAAGTTGTAGAAGAAGCAATTGGGTTATCAAAAGAGATACGTCAAAAATGGGACGAGATACGGGAACGCTTTATAAACAGTATTACGCAAGATATTACATACTCTCAAAAAAGTGGATTAGCACATACTGAATTAAATAGAGAAATTGTAGCGCGTGCTTGGTTCGCTATGAATGAGATGTTTCTTTGGACGATTGTGCAAAATGATAAAAAGATCGACCTAGAAGAAATTGTGCATACATTGACGAAAATGTATACGACTGGTTTATATAAATAGCACACCTTCAATACATAAGGTGTGCTATTTTACATCTATAAAAATATATTATTTGGGTATGGTAGCGCTAAAGAAGGCTTTTCAGATAATGAGAAATATTGTAGTTTTAAAGATTCACCATCTATTGATTTCAGTTTTCCACTAGTAATTTCACATTCAAACACAACAACAATATATTCTACTTGATCGCCATTCGGATATGTATGGCGATACTCTTCTCCTCCAAACACCCCTTTTTGTTTTTTTACTTGCACTTTCAACCCTGTTTCTTCCCACACTTCACGAACTACCGCTTCTTCTGGAGTTTCTCCAGGCTCAATTGCTCCAGCTGGCAAACTCCAGTATTCTCCACCAGGATATTGAAACAAGATTTTCCCTTGCTCATTTTTAATAACAGCAGCTACACTCGGTATTAGAATTAGTTCATGGCCTAATTGCTCACGGATTTTTTTATAATATAATGAGATTGACATATATTTCACCCCTTTTAAATCCAATTCGAAACAATACTGATTCATAGACTCCTGGCTAGGTGTTTTTAACTTTGCCAAAACGGTAGAAGTAATGATAAGAAAGAAGATGTTCCATAAAACACATAATTTTTTTTCAACAAAACCAAATACAGTACTATAATTTATTTGAGTTTGCATTCGTGCAACTTTATTTATAAGACTTCTACTATGCATAGAAAAGAGGATATTTGTTTCTAAATGAAATAAATAATCCTCTCTTTATAATACTTAAATTCACGTATAATATCTATATTTTGTAATTAAGCGTCTATTTTAGTAATAGCATTCTTCATTCGCTGTTTACCCCTAAGCCAGGTAATGGTGATAGAGGCAATAAGAATAAATCCAAGATAGCCCGTTATAGGATATATAGTTCCTACTAATTTAGTAAATCCGATAAAACTAGCACTAAATGCCACAATTCCAAATAGAACAACAAACATTTTAAATGTTGGTAATTCTGGTTTTATAACCCTTGCTGTGAAAGCATATAACATTCCTACTGCAGTATTGTAAATCATACCTAATAATACAATAGACATCAGCATTCCAAATATTGGAGAAATCTCATTAGCCAAAAATAGTATAGGCATATCTACGTCTGTAATTTTATTTAGTTTAGTGAGCATACCAAGATTAATAAGTAAAATAAGGATGCCTAATCCTATACCACCGAATATCCCTCCAAATCCCGCTTTTTTTTCATCTTTTATCGTTCCTCCCATCACGATAAGCATAGCAGCACCTGCGGCAATGTTATATGAAACGTATAATAACGCTCCTAATCCCCAATTAGATGCAGCTGCGCTTTGTTTATCTGCGATTTGTTGCAATTCATTAAAACCCATATCCATTGTAATAAAAGAATAAACAGCAATGATGATAACAAGCACAAGTAAAAACGGTGTAACAAGCCCAATTATCGAAATAACCCTTTGAATATTAAAACAAACTGTTACAATAGTTAATACAGTCATAATAATATTACCGATAATACTTGGAATACCAAACTGCTGTTCAAAAATCGAACCTGCCCCAGCCATCATGACAGCTGTTACACCAAATAAGAAAAATGTTATGATTATATCAACAACTATACCGAGGTATGAGCCGCAAATGTAGTAAATCACATTTTTATGAGAATTTGTCTGTAAACGACTGCCCAGTTGAGTTAAATTCATTCCTAAAAATGCAAAAAGAATAGTTGCAACACATGCTCCCAGAATACTTACCCATCCGAAATTTGTGAAAAATTGTAAAACCTCCTGTCCTGAAGCAAATCCTGCTCCGACAATTAAACCAATAAATGCTCCTGCAATTCGAGTACTTTCCTTCATACTTACCTCCTTTTTAATCTGAATTTTCTGATAAGTTAATGTAAATAAAGACCAGGAGGAACATGTCCTCCCTTTAGCTATATTAAATATATTTTTTTTCAAAAACTGTAAATCGCTTAATCATTTCTCGATCTGGTTCATAGCCAATCCCTGGTCGCTCTGGAATGATAATCATTCCATTTTCAACAACTACCTCAGGTTCTATAATGTCTTGCTCCCAATAGCGAGAAGATCCTGCAGTATCGCCAGGCATAATAAAGTTTGATAATGTTGTTAAAGCAATATTATGTGCTCTCCCTATACCCGATTCCAGCATACCACCGCACCAAACTGGAATACCTTGTTCCTGGCACAAATCATGTATTTGTTTAGACTCAGTTAGCCCTCCAACTCTTCCAATTTTTATATTGATAATCTTACAACTTCCTAGTTCAATTGCTTTTCTAGCATCCTCATAAGAATGAATACTCTCATCCAGACAAATTGGAGTTAAAAGTTCCCTTTGCAACTGCGCATGATCAACGATGTCATCTGAGGCTAAAGGTTGCTCAATCATCATTAAATCGAATTCATCAAGCTCTTTTAATCGTTCTATATCTTTTAGTCGATAGGCAGAATTGGCATCAGCCATCAATGGAACATTAGGAAACTGTTTCCGGACTTCCCTGATCACCTCGACATCCCAACCCGGTTTTATTTTTATTTTCATTCTTTTATATCCTTCATTAACATACTCATCAACCAATTGAAGTAAATCGTCAACCTTTTCCTGGATGCCAATACTAATCCCAACTTCTATTGCTTTCTTCTCTCCACCAAGGGCGAATGCGAGCGGAATTCCTTTTTGCTTTGCATATAAGTCCCAAATAGCACCCTCAATAGCAGACTTTGCCATATTGTTCTTACGAATATATGATAGGCGTTCAAATACTTCCTGTGGATGTTCAATTTCTTTATTGAGTATACTAGGAATAATAAAATCTTCTAACATATGCCAATTTGTCTTTAGAGTTTCTTCGTTATACCAGGGCGAATGAAATGCAACCGATTCTCCCCATCCGCTAATACCGTTTTCATCCTTCGCTTCAAGCAAGAGAAACTCTTTGTCTTGGAATGTTCCAAAACTTGTCGTGAACGGCGCTTTCAATTGCATTTTTATACGTCGTAAAATAATCTCTTTTACTATCATTTTTCATTTCCCCCTCTATATTTAGATAAGTATAAGTGTATTTTTATCCTCCGCTATTGAATCCTTCTCATAATTCCGTTCTTCTCTAAGTCTTGTTGCTTGACAAAAACATAATAGTGCACAAGTTCATTAGTATCTTTTATTAATGAAACAGCAACATACTGATATGAAAATAAAGTTTGAAAGATTTCTCTCGTTTTAAAACGCCAATCAATTGCAAGTTCATAATCTTTATTTTTCACTTGTTGAAAGCTAGATGGTACCGGTACTAATATAGGTTGATCCATAGTAGCAATACAATGTAGACCTTGCTCAATATTTATAAGTTTTGGCAAATGATTCTTCGATTGTATCCACTGAAAAATATGTTGCGCTTGTTTCATATAATCCTCTTGCCGTTTAGAAATATGAGAACTATTAATCCACCATTCAACTTTAAAACGATCCGAAGGAAGTCCTCGATTCAAGTTATCTTCCATTTCTCCATAGCAATTTTCCATATATGTAGAACAAAAAGCACGTAACTTCGATAAATTTAAATACGCATTTCGTGTTTCAAGTGGATCATACGTCCATGTGATTAAGTTATATCCCTTTTCATAAGCAAGTTCTTTTTGAACTTGTTTTAGTCTAACTCCAACTCCTTTTCCTTGATGACTTGGATGAATACCAAGCATATGGGAACATAGATAGTTTTGTCCTTCAAGAAAACCAGGAAAACTGTAGCAAAATCCAATCATTTCCTCATTTACAAAAGCTCCTAGTAAAAGACCTCCATTTTGGGAAGCTGTAATTATTTGGTGAAGAGGAATTGGTTCCATATTCCATACATCTTTTTCAAGGTTTTGCACAAACTTCATCTCGTGATAACTGTTTAATTCACGTATTTCAATTGTTGAATTCACGCTAACTCCCCCGTTTTATATGCTTTTATTGTATTTAATACTGTCCTTGCTAGAATTTCCATACCAGTATATATAGCATTTTGATTAAAGGTCATCTGCGGATGATGAAGTCCTGGCTGCAAATCGCACCCTAATCCCAACATAGTTGCTTTAACGGTTGGATTTTTCAACGTATAAAAATGAAAATCTTCCCCACCTGAAGTAATTATAGGCTCTCGAAGCAGTTGCTCACCTAAGGATTCCACAATCGCTTTTTTCATGAAATGCTGAGCTTCTTTATTTACCTCAGCGGCAGCTACACTCGCTTTTGTTTCTAGCTCAATTTCAACCCCATAAATCTTTTCCATACTCTTAACAATATTCTCGATTTTTTCGGTAAGTTCATTCATGACTCCATTTGTTTGCGCACGCAAATCTATACTAAATGATGCTTTACCTGGAATAATATTTCCTGCCTCACTCCCGGCATAGAACTTTGTCATTTTCGCGGTGTAAGGCACCATCGGGTCTAAATGAATGCTTTTCATTTCATTAATTATAGATGCCCCAATTTCAATCGAATTTTGCCCCAGATGTGGTCGTGCTCCATGTGCATCTTCACCATGGATTTCACCTACTATAAATTTTGCTGCCCCATGATAAATTGCAGGTATAGCTTGACCATCTTGTAATTCTTGAATTGGTCTAAGGTGAACACCATATAAAAAATGCACATCATCCAACACGTTTTTTTCAATCATTTTTAATGCGCCTGTTCCCTTTTCTTCCGCAGGTTGAAAAATGAATTTAAGTTTAACAGTGGAAACATCTAACTTTTGAAATAAAAGCATTGTACCAAGAACTATGGCCATATGTGCATCGTGACCGCAAGAATGTTTCGCTTGAAATTGACCATCAACCTCTTGCCAGAGCGCATCCATATCTGTACGTAAAGCAATGCAAAAGTCTCCGGTTCCTACCTCACTGACAAGACCTGGACAATCATCAAAGGTTTGCACAATAAAGCCCCGTTCTTGTAAAAAACGTTGTATATATGCCGTTGTTTTATACTCCTTCCAACTAATTTCTGGATGATTATGTAAGTATTCGTAGACTGAATCAATCGTCGACTTAAGTTCTTGTATATATTCCTTCAATTTTTCTTCTCCTCACTTTATACAAAAAAGTAATCTCCATTCAGCTTTTCGTATCGGTCCTTACGCTTTTCAAATCGCTCTTTATCTTTGATAGAAACACCGGCAACAATAGCATTCAAAAACGAAAACAGTACCGGAGTAGCATCAATCGTTGACCTCTCAGATGAATACATGGAAAAAATAGCATCTGCATATTCCCTAATTGGAGCAAGTGGTGAATCAGTAATTCCAATCACAAAAGCTCCTTGCTCCTTAGCCATCTCAGCCACTTTAATTGTTTCTTTCAAATAACGATGAAACGAAATAGTAATTAAAGTTGATCGATGATCCATCTCGCTTAAAGTACAAAGCAAATCGTTTGTTTCCGGATGAAGAATTTGAACATTTCCCCTCACTAAACCAAGAGTCATTGTAAGCCAATTAGCTGCAGAAAAAGAAGATTTTAACCCTAAAACATAGATTTTCTCCGTTTTTATTAATTGATCAACAACCTGTTCAATCTCATTTTCATCAATATTATTGATTGTTTGTTGTATATATTGACAATCTCGTTCCATGACTTTTGCATAAAAATGAGGTTGTTCAGCTAACTCGAGTTTGCTAGAAAAGTATTGTCCAAGACTGCTTTGCATTAAAAGAAGTTGCTCCCGAACCATTTTTTGAAGTTCAGAAAATCCCGATAGTTTTATAGAGTAACAAAAACGAATCACCGTTGTTTCACTGACTCCAACTTGCTCACCAATCTCACTTGCTAATTTAACAGCAAATTCGCCTGGTTGTTCTAATAAATATTTAGCAACTTTTTGTTGACCTTTAGAAAGTTGATTATATTCCTGTTGAATAATTTTTTTCAGATCCAAACATGTCATCCTTCCTAAATGAATTTAAAACTTCTATCAATCGAAAACACGAAGTCTAAACTTCACATTTGCGATTGATAGAAGATTAACACATATTACTAAAAAACTCAATAATAATTCCGAAAATTTAATCTTTTATAATAATCTCTCCTATTTTTTTATCATTACCTTAAGGGGTACCGCCACATTTCTATCAAGATAAGAAAGATAAATCCCCAATTACTGAAATATTTAACGAGAAATCTTTATAAAAATAAACCATTACCCCAAATGTTAAGTAATGGTTTATTCAATCGTTCCTTCATATGCGATTATAAAACGTTCTAGTGCTTCAATTGCATACACATCTAAAAAGTTAGTCGGTTTAAAATATGGTATTCTCCTAAAAACAATAAGCACAACTGAAGACGAATAGCTTCCTCTCCATTCAAACATTTCACACTCTTTAAGAGGTCTTCATGACGAAATTACATCGAGTGTAATACTGTACGTAAAAAACTTCTTCATACTGTAATCTATTTTAAGAAATCGCGGTATTGGTTCATCAGTTGTATATTGATAGCTCCTTAAATTACAGGTGCCAACTAGCGTACTTTTTCTTCATTCAGTCTACTTACAATTCCAACTATAAATTTATATTCAATCCTCCTCTTCTTAACTTTTTTAAACCCTTCTTTCGTATCAAAAATTAAACACGTTTTTCGAAACCACACTCGTACATATAAAGACTCAAAATAAATAGGTTTTATAATTCCTCGTTCTTCAAATTCAGTTCCATCTTTATTTTCAGTTTCTGTTCGAACGAACCACGTATTCCCAATACCAATTTCAATATATTTCACCTAAGTCCTCCTTCCGGAAATTAATTTCTAACTATTCTATTATTTCCCCGGTAAGCGCACATTCCGACAGAACATGAGCCCACAAAGAAAAAGTAGATTACAAAAATCTACTTTATAACTTATATTTTTGCATTCGTTTATAAAATGTACTTCGAGGTACATCTAAAAGTTTTGCAGCTAATGAAACATTTCCATTTGTCTTTTCTAACGCTTCAATCATGCTATCACGCTGTATTTTTTCACGGAAATTTAATGTGTTCTCTGTTTTATTTTCTGCTTGCAATGCAAGTTGATGTTGATTTCCCATCATTGTTTGTAATAAAAAAGAGATTTGTTTTTCGCATATTTCTCGTCCTTGCGACAAAATATAGATGCGTTCTAATACATTTAATAATTCTCGAATATTTCCGGGCCATGTATGCTGAGAAAATTGATTACAAATACTTTTTGGAAATACAACATTCCAATTCTTTCGTTTGCAAAAATGTTTTATGAAGTACGGAATATCCTCTTTTCTTTCTATTAACGATGGGACATATAGTGGATAAACATGTAAGCGATAATATAAATCTTGACGGAATTTCCCTTCTTCTACTAATCGCAATAGATCTTTATGTGTCGCAGTAATAATACGAATATTTACTGGTATCTCTTTTGAACTGCCAATTGGGTTTACTGTTCGTTCTTGTAAAACACGCAATAATGCTACTTGCATCTCTGGTGGCACTTCACCAATTTCATCTAAAAATATTGTTCCTCCGTCTGCTTGTTCGAATTTCCCTTTATATCCTTGGCGTCGTGCACCTGTAAACGCTCCTTCAGCATAACCGAACAATTCACTTTCCATTAATTCTTTCGGTAATGAACCGCAGTTAACAGCTATAAAAGGACCATTTTTTCTTGGACTATTTTCATGAATCGCTCTCGCTACATATTCTTTTCCTACACCTGTTTCACCACAAACATATACACTTGCGTCAGTTGGTGATACAAGCTTAATTTCTTCTAAAGTATGTTGAAATGCACTGCTTGTCCCAATTACTCCAGGAAAAGTGATGCCATTTATAAATGGGGACGTTGAAAATGATTTTACTTGTTTATTTCCCTTTACATAAATACATTTCCCAATCATTCTATTATTACTGTATACTGGAACTTCTAATTTAGTTTTCAATCCATAGTGCATTAAATCTTCAAGTTTCATCCGTGACCAATTACATACTCGTTCCCGAACCCTCTTGCTTGCAGAAACGATAACATCACGATGATTACAAATTACAACTTGTTCATCACTATCAATTACATCTAAAAAACGATGGATTAACTGCAGTTCATTTTGATGTACTCGAATACTACATTCACGTTCAATCGCATGTGCAATCGAAGTTACCATACCGAGCATATATGGATGCGAAAACTCAATCGGACAAGAGAAATCTAGAACGCCTATTAATTTCCCATCATCATTATGAATAGGAGCGGCCGCACAGCTCCAGCTATGAGATGCGACAGAATAATGCTCTGTACCACTTATCATAATAGCCTCTTCAATCTCAAGCGCTGTTCCTATCGCATTTGTACCAACAGCAGCTTCCGTCCATTTCACACCTTCAATGAAATTAATCTGTTTCGCTCGTTGCAACGTTTGTTTATTTCCACTTAACGATAGAACGTAACCGTCTGGATCAATTAATAATGCCATCATTTGCAGTTCATCAATGGTTTTTCTCATATTTTGTATTTGAGGTATTGCTATATCTAGGAAGATTTCACTCTTTTTCTTTTGGTCTTGAAAAATATTAGAAGACAAAATTTTCTGACCTTTATTCATATGAGGATTCACATTTGCTTGTTTACATCGATACCATGACTCTGAAATTCTTTCGTTTATACGGTTCGAATCAAGGACACCTTCATCAACAAACTTTTTCCATGTATGTAAGTAAAACGGTGAAGCTAGCATTGTATCATCTCCCTATTCATTATTTTGGAGATTTGTAAAAACATACTTTTATTATAAAACTGAATAAAAGCGTTTTCAACAAAACTAGAAAGACGACACAAATATGTTAATAATTTGAATATCTTAATGCACTTCTTTATTCTTTTTTAGTAGCACTATATTTTGTATAATGGAAGCAAAGAAAATACATAACCAAAACCACTTTTGTGGATTTCCATTTATAAAGAAAACACTCACGACTATTGCAAATAAAATTGTGGATGCTACACTAAAATATAATTTTGTTTTCATTCCCATTATCCCTCACCTCTCTATCACTTTACAGTACACACTAACTCTTCATTTTTCATCTCTACTATGTACTCCTGTAAAACATATTCTCTTCCGCCATGTTTTTCATACCATTCATGTATTCTTCTAATATGCTTCTCGTCATTTCTAATCTTTGATTCTATTTCTTTATATTGTTCATAACTATCATATTCCCATATGGCAAACACTTCAGTCGTACCATTCTTATTATCTTTCATCCAGCGTCCTATTAGCCTAGAGCCATGCTTTAACTGATTAGGTAAGTTCGTATGATTGAAATGATCATTAAAAATTTTAATAAATTCATTTTTTACTATATAGTACTTTCTTCTATAAAACATACATTTTCACCTCTTTAATGAACAGACTCAAATACACCTTCCCATTACAACCGTATTATAATACTTCCCATCCGACAGCCTTTTATCATTTTTTAAAATACCTTCTACTTCAAAACCTAATTTTTTATATAGCTGAATGGCTTTTTCATTTGTTTCTAATACTTGTAATGATATCTTTTTAATCTCATTTTCATCAGCCCAATGAATAGATTGTTGCAATAGACTCTTACCCATTCCATATCCCCAAAACTCTTTTAAAATACAAACGCCAAATTCTACTTTATGAGATAACCTCTTCAGATTTGAACCTTCGCACCTTGAAAATCCAACGATTCGGTTGTGTACTTCTGCAACTAAAAACAGATTCTTACTCTCTTCACTATCTGTTTTTATTATTTTTTGAAACCCTATCTTATCTATAAATCCCTCTCCAGCTTCTCTATCCATATTTTCAGTTTCTCCATCGATCTGAACTCTAATTTCCGACAACTGTTCCGCATCTGTTTCAGCTGCAGAACGAACTGTATAAACTAATCCATTTATGTGAAACTCTTGCCCTTTTATAATCATTTCAAACTCCTTTTAAATGCAGTCTATTGATGCTATTACAATTTCTTTACCTTGTTTCTCAAATTCTTGAATTGTTTCTTTACTAGCCTCCGAATCTGTTATTATAATGTCAATTTCAATCAGTGACTCTCCTTTTATAAAGTAGTCTATTCCAAGTTTATTGTGAGGAGCTAAACAAATATTTCTTCTAGCAATCTTACTTACTGTTTTACTAAAAAAAGCAACTTCAGGCGTTGCAGTACTTATACCATTCAATGAAATGCCACCACCTGTAGAGAAATACAGATCAATAGAGAGTCTACTTATCAATTCTGAGGCAAGTGTATCTGTCATATTTCCTGATGGTTTCACCTTTCCACCAATTAAGTACGTATCAATGTTCTTATATTCCCGTAACGTACTAGCAATTTCTAAAGCATTCGTAACAACTGTAAATGATGTTTCAGGTAAATATTTTAACATGGCATAATGAATGGAAGCTCCACCAATAAAAACGGAATCTCCTTCTTGTATATAAGAAGCTGCGATTTTTGCAATTGCGTCTTCATATACAGAACCATTACTATAACGTTTCAATGGCTTGGTAGCTAAATTCCGTACTCTAGCAAGTTCAATTGCTCCTCCATGTGTTCTTTTTAACAAGCCATCCTTCTCCATAATAGACAAATCTCTTCTTATAGAATCGATAGACATATCGAAACTTTCCGCAAGATCCTTTGCAATTACCCTTCCATTTTTCTTAAGTAACTCTAAAATTTTCTCTCTACGCTCTTCAGTAAACATGTGTCCACCTCTGTTATTGAAGATTCTGAAATCTTATCCTTATTTTAATTATATGCATGTCTCTTCCGCTTTACAATATTTTCACTTCTTATTCACTCCGTTTTATTCAGCTTTTTCCCTCTTTCTATTCCATTAACTTGACAACAAAATAAATGTACATTTGCATATTCCGCAAATATACTTCCATTTCCTTTCCTATTCATGTAAAATTATGCCTATGTTTTACTTTTTAACACAGAAAGGAATTATTATGAAATCTATAATGAAAGTAACTTGTACAGCATTATTATTTACAGGGATAATGGCAGGATGTAGTGGAAATGCTACACCAAAACAAGAAAAAAGCGCTCTAGCAAAAAATGCAATGCACTATGGGGAAATCTTTAAAAACGAATACTATAGAGCAACTGTTGAAAATGCTAAATTTGAAAAAATAGACAAAGAGTGGCGTCTCACAGCTCGCGTTACTATAAATAATGCTCGTGTTGACGGACAAACGATAGATCTTTCAGAAATAAAATATTTCATAAAAGATGAAAAAACGGGTAAAAAATACAAAGGTGAAGTTATACAAAATGAAAATGCTAAAAAGGTTCCACCTGAGTTTTCTTTAACTACCGACATTGTATTTAATATGAAAGATTCTCCAAAAGATTTAAATAATATGTATTTATACATAGATAGCAAAGCTGCGTCATTAACAGATACATATTGGAAACTTGATAATTTAGCAATTAAATAAAAAACAGTCAAATACGACTGTTTTTTTGTTTGTAAAGTAATCAAGTTTACTAGTAATCTATCTCCAGCAATACATCTTTTACACAAATCGTTACTTCTTCAGCTTCCCTCCTAAAACATTTTAACATCCAACAAAAGTGATATATCTATTTATTATATCATTCTAATAACTATTTTTTCTAAAGAAAAAATGCAAAACTGTAAATATTCCATCTTTTATTTCTAAAACTTCAGAATATTTACAATAGTTGATAATTAGAATGCATTTTACTAGTACAAAGATTCACCTGTACAAAAATCTAAACTAAAAGGGATGGTTATATGTTGAAGAAATTAGTAGCAGGTACATTAGTAGCGGGATTTGCATTAACTGGAGGACTAGGAGTAGCAAGTGCTGAAGAAAAAGGTAACACAATTAAGTCTTTTGATTATTTAAAAGTGGATGAACAGAATGTTAATTCTCTTACAAAATTAAGTGATCAAGATAAGAAAGACATCCAAATTACTATGGTATTACCAGAGCAAAATGAAAATGGAGATTGGCTAGCTTATGGTTTTACTAGCCGTGAAACATTAGATGCTTATATTGAAAAGGATAAAAAAGTACTTAAAAATAAAATTAATCCTTTAGGTAGCGGTGCTGGTAGTACTGATTTTTATGAACATAAAGATAAAGGTGGCCAATATATTTACTGGAGCAGCGGCTTTAAAAACTTACCATCTAGCTGGAACGACAGAATTTCCTCTGTAAGTACAGCATCACCTTCAGCAAGTTATTCAACGACACTTTGGGAGCATACTTCAACACAAGGCTATGGAAAAGGTGTTGTATTCAAACATGCGGATTGGTACGGTAAAACTGCTAATTTAGCTGCTGATTGGAACGATATTACTTCAGCGATTGACGTAAAAAAATAATAGGATATTCAATTTCTCCCGTAAAAATTCAAACCACTATTCTCTTATTCATTTAGAGAATAGTGGTTTATTATAATTCCATTTAAGCGTGTACAGCATGTCCTACCGCTTGCAATAAAGCTTCATGAATCGCTTCAGATAAAGTTGGATGCGCTGCAATATAATCTCTCATAATATCGGCAGTAACTTCCGTATGAATCATTACAGTTCCTTGACCAATTAGTTCTGTTGCACGAGGACCAATAATAGAAATTCCAACAATTTCTTGATATTTAGGTTCCACAATAACTTTTACTTTCCCCGTTTGTTCTCCAATAATAAGCGCTTTTCCATTTGCTGTAAAAGGAAATTCTCCAATTTGTATGTCACCGTACTGCTCTCTTGCATCTTTTTCTGTTAAACCGACACTAGCAATTTCTGGAGCGGTATAAATACAGCGAGGTACAGCATGGTAGTTTACTTTTACATCTTCTCCACTCGCGTGTAATGCTGCCGTCGTTCCTTCATGGAATGCAACGTGAGCAAGCTGGATTCCACCAATCACATCTCCTGCTGCATAAATATGTGATACATTGGTTTGCATATGTTCATTCACAGAAATTCCTTTATTTGAATATTGAATGCCTGCTTTTTCTAAATCTAATTGTTGTACACGTGGTTTTCGGCCGACAGAAACGAGAACAAATTCTGGATTAACTTCTTGGATACTTCCTTCATATTCAAATGAAGCCTGCTTCTTATAATTATTTAATCCTTTTAAAGCTGCTCCTGTAAATATTTCTACACCATCATTTTCTAGTTTCCCTCTTAAAATGTGTGCGATATCTTCATCTTCACCTGGTAATAATTGCGGTGCCATTTCAACAATCGTAACTTTTGTTCCAAGACGACTATAAATACTTGCAAACTCGCATCCTATTACACCACCGCCAACGATTAATAATGATTTTGGTATATAATCTATGGACATTGCATGGCTACTATTTAAAATCCACTTTCCGTCAAATGGAGCAAAGGGTAATGCAGTCGGTTCTGAACCTGCCGCTATAATGAACTGTTCTCCATCTACTACATCTTCTTTATCACCGTATATAACTCGCACACGATGATCCGTTTCAAAGTTCGCTTTACCTTGTATAACTTTTATTTTATTTTTCTTCATTAAATATTGAATTCCTTGAACGAGCTGCGTTACGATTTGTGATTTCCTCGCCTGCATTTGCTTCCAATCAATTGATATACTTCCATTATTGAGTGTAACTCCATAATGATTCGCTTTTCTTACAATGTCATGCACTTCTGCACTTTCTAACAATGATTTTGTAGGCATGCACCCAACATTTAAACAAGTCCCGCCAAGATCAGCTTCATCAATAAGAGTGACATCTTTTCCATTTTGAGCTGCGGTAATTGCCGCTACATAGCCAGCAGGTCCGCCACCAATAACGACTAGTTTACTCATTCTCTCACCTTCTCTTTATAAAAGAATTGTTACAGGTTCTTCTAAATAACGTTTAATTGTGCGTAAAAATGCAGCTGCTGGTGCACCATCTAATACACGATGATCGAATGTTAAACTTAAAGGTAACATACTGCCTTTTTTTATTTTCTTCCCTTTATATACTGGAACATGTTCAATTGCACCTACACCTAAAATACCAGTTTCAGGTGTATTTAATACTGGCGTAAAATATTCAATACCGAAGCTACCTAAATTACTAATTGTAAAGGTTGTCCCTTGCATATCATCACTACTTAAACTACCTTCTCTTGCTTTTTGTGCAACGTTTTTAATTTGTTTAGATAACTCTACTAAAGATAGATGATTAGCAAAGCGAATAGCTGGAACGACTAATCCTTTTTCTAATGCGACTGCCATGCCTAAATGAACATGTTCAAATTGATGAATTGTATCATCCATATAAGCACTGTTCATTTCTTTATGCTCTCCAAGCGCTAATACAACAGCACGAGAAACGAAATCCGTAATAGTTAGTTTGTTATCGTATCGTTTTTGTACAACTGCCGCTATTTCTTTATGTAAAGCAACTAAATCTGTAACATCTACTTTCATCGTTAATGTTAATTGCGCACTATTTTGTAAACTTGCATGCATACGGTTTGCGATTGCTTTCCGCATACCAGTAACAGGAATTACTTTACTTTCTTCTTGTTCAAGTACTTCTGGAATTGTTACTCTTTCTTCAATCGCTTTTAATACGTCTACTTTTATAATCCTTCCGCCAGGGCCTGTACCAACTAATGCTTTGATATCTAGATTTTCAGACTTTGCAATTTTCTTCGCTACAGGTGAAATTTTGATTCTTTGCTTCGCCACTTCTTTCGCATATGGTTCTGGATGTTGGACCTTTTTAGGCTCTAGATTAGGTGCTTTTTCTTCTACAACATTTATACTTTCATTGATTTCTACTTTTTCGTTCAGCTTACCGATATAGCAAATGACAGTGCCAGGTGGAACTCCCTCATCTTCACTAACAGCTATATCAAGAACAGTTCCATCAGCTGGTGCTTCTATTTCCGTTTCGATTTTTTCCGAATTAATACTAGCAATTAGTTCACCTTTTGAGACATGATCGCCTGCTTTAATATTCCAGCTTGTAATAATACCTTCTTTCATCGCCATACCTAACTTCGGCATTACAACTTCTACAGCCATGCTTCTCTCTCCCTTCTCATCGTTTTATTACACATGTAATAAAGTTTGGTCTCCGATCATTTCTGATACAGTTTCAATTACTTTTTCCGGCGTTGGTAAATATAACTTTTCAAGTGGTGGCGAGAACGGAACTGGTGTATGTGGTGCTGTAATTCGTTTAATAGGCGCATCTAACAAATCGAATCCTTTATCTGCTACAATTGCCGCAATATCCGTTGCGATACTACATCTTGGATTTGCTTCATCAATAACAATAAGGCGATTTGTTTTTTCAACTGATGCTAAAATCGTATCTTCATCCAGTGGTGATAAAGAACGTGGATCAATTACTTCTACTTCAAGTCCTTTTTTCGATAATTGCTCAGCAGCCGCAAGTGCTGTATGAACTTGTTTTCCAATTGCGACGATTGTTACGTCAGAACCTTCCCGTTTAATATCCGCTTTTCCTAATGGAATTGTGTAATAACCTTCTGGCACTTCACCCTTCATATTGTAGAGTGTTTTATCTTCAAAGAAGATTACCGGATCATCATCTTCAATTGCCGCTAATAGTAAGCCTTTTGCGTCATATGGAGTAGAAGGAACGACAACTTTTATACCTGGAATGCTCGTAAATAACGCATACAAACTTTGTGAATGTTGTGCAGCTGCGCTAAAACCTGCACCATGCATCGTACGTACTGTAACTGGTACTTTCGCTTTACCACCGAACATATAGCGGAACTTTGCACCTTGGTTTAATACTTGATCAAGACAACTACCGATAAAATCATTAAACATTAATTCAGCAATCGGACGTAGTCCTGTTGCCGCAGCTGCCATTGCTGCTCCCATGTAACCCGCTTCTGAAATTGGTGTATCTAAAATACGATTTCGGCCAAATTCTTGTACAAGGCCTTTCGTAACACCAAGAACACCGCCCCATGCTTCATCATCTTGCAAGTGATCAACTTGTGCACCACCTGCAACGTCTTCTCCTATTAAAATTACATTTTCATCACGGCGCATCGATATTTTCATCGCTTCATTAATTGCGGTTGACATACTTACTGTTCTAGTCATTATTTTTCACCCTCCTCTTATTTGTAAGAAACGTATACATCTTTTAATAACTCTTCATCCTCTGGATATGGACTATTTTCACTAAATTCAATTGATTTTTGAACCGCTTCATCTACTGCCTTTTCCATATCTACAAGCTCAGATTCAGTTAATAAAGCTTCATGAATTAAATGCTTACGGAAATTCACAATCGCATCTTTTTCATTTAAATGTTCTTCTTTTTCTTCTGAAGTTTTATACGTTTGTGCTTCACCTTCGAAATGACCGTAATTACGATATGTCATACATTCAATTATTGTTGGACCACCGCCATTACGCGCACGTTCTACTGCTTCCTCAGCAGCTTTATATACAGCTAGCAGATCTTTTCCATCTACTTGAACACCTGGAATATTGTAAGCTTTTGCACGATCCGCAATAGAATCACAACTTGAAGCATATTCAAATGTCGTTGCTTCACCGTAACCGTTATTTTCAGCGATAAAAATAACTGGTAACTTCCAAATCGCCGCTAAGTTAACCCCTTCATGAAACGTACCTTCATTATTTGCTCCATCACCGAAGAAACAAACACTTACATCTTTCGTTCCTTTATATTTAGCTGTTAATGCCGAACCGCAAGCAAGCGGGAAACCACCACCTACAATGCCATTTGCACCAAGCATTCCTTTATCTAAATCAGCAATATGCATGGATCCGCCTTTACCTTTACATAATCCTGTCGCTTTCCCGAAAAGTTCAGCCATCATACCGTTTAAATCACAACCTTTTGCGATACAGTGTCCATGTCCTCTATGCGTACTTGTAATACTGTCACTATCCGTTAAGTGGGCACATACACCAACTGCTACCGCTTCTTCCCCAGCGTATAAATGGACGAAACCTGGTAGCACGCCTTGAGCGAACAATTCATGTACCTTATCTTCAAACTTACGAATCTCTAACATTTTTTCGTACATCCAGCGAGCTCGTTCTTTCGTAATTCCATTCCCTTTACTTTCAGTTGTTTTTAACATGTTCAGCCCTCCTATTTTCTTGTTCATCTTTTATATTGCAAGTACCGTGCCAATTTCCAATCCTTGATTTAATAGGTTTTCTCTCTATGTTGAAAATAAAAAAGTGGACAAAACGAGACTAATGTCTCGTTTTGTCCACTTTTGTTCACCTAATTTGAAAATTATTATCTTATTCACCATCAAAACTCTTCTGTAATTTTCGGATGTAAATAATTTGACCGATATGATATGCATTATGAGTAGTTACATTGGCTAGCACTTCCCACCACTTTGCAGAAACAGGAAATCCCACTACATCGCTTTCAACCCTTTCTTCATTTATGAGATTTTGCCATAGTAACAGTTTCTCTAGTAGTTTTTCTCGTAATTCATCGAAAGTTTGATTATTTGAAAGCATAAAACTTTTGTTATTATCTCCAATAGCGGGCACAGCATTCACATTCGATTCTTTATATCTAGTTTGCCACGTAGAATTCCAATACAATAAATGTTGTACAATTTCAGCTATACTGTTACTCTCTTCATTCGGTTTCCAGAAAGCTTCCCTCTCAGATAAACCCTTAACTGCATCTGAAAACGGAATATACCAACTAGGATCGTTCGCATTCGCTAATAACTGATCTGCTAATACATCCTTCACATGGGCCATTATTCTTCCCTCATTTCATAAACGTATTCATACTCACTTCTCTATATACGCTGAGTCCGTATAATTTCCTCTTTTAAAAATCTCATAGAATATAGAATTAACGGGTAATGCTCTCAAAACGAATGTAAGAATAATAGATTTTCTTATCATAAATCGTTATGATAAAAGAAAAAGAAAGCTGGCAGAAAATGAACAAAAAAGTCGCAATTATTACAGGATCCTCAAGTGGATTTGGACTATTAACTACACTCGAACTCGCAAAAAAAGATTATTTAGTTATCGCTACAATGAGAAACCTTGAAAAACAAGCGAACTTACTATCTCAAGCTACTCAACTAAACTTGCTGCACAACATAACAGTCCAACAATTAGATATAACCGATCAAAACTCTATACATACCTTTCAATTATTTTTAAAAGAAATAAACAGAGTAGACCTCCTTATTAATAATGCAGGATATGCTAATGGTGGCTTTGTAGAAGAAATTCCAGTAGAGGAATATCGCAAACAATTTGAAACGAATCTTTTTGGTGCTATATCGATTACTCAGCTTGTTTTACCATATATGAGAGAACAACAAAGTGGGAAAATTATTAATATAAGTAGCATTAGTGGTCAAGTTGGATTCCCTGGTCTATCTCCTTACGTTTCTTCAAAACATGCATTAGAAGGATGGAGTGAATCCCTTCGTTTAGAAGTAAAACCTTTTGGAATAGATGTTGTTTTAGTGGAACCTGGTTCTTATAACACGAATATATGGGAAGTTGGTAAACAACTAGCTACAAACCAATCTGATACTACTTCTCCTTACAAAGAATATATGGATAAAATACAAAAACATATTAATAGCGGCAGTGATACATTTGGTAATCCGATAGATGTTGCTAATAAAATTGTAGAAATTGCTGAGTCTAAGCGTACGAATTTACGTTATCCAATCGGTAAAGGTGTAAAATTTATGATCTTTGCAAAGAAAATTCTTCCTTGGAGATTGTGGGAATATCTTGTTTTGAGAAGCTTTAAGAAAATGTAATTACCTTTATTGAAAAACATTTTGAAAGAGGTGCTAATTAAATGTTAGGTTTACCCTGTGGTAAAGTGTTTTTAGTTCCGTGGACTGAAGAGTGGGCAATTGAATTTATAAAGGAGAAACAATTCATTGAGGAACAAATTGGCGAACATATTTTAGCGATACACCATATTGGCAGTACTGCTATTACGCATTTAAGTGCAAAGCCAATTATTGATATTGCAATCGAACTAGAAGATTATAAAGACGCTTTAAAATGTATTCAAAAGTTAGAACTATTAAATTATAAATATAGAAAGGATGTATTACCCGAAAGATATTATTTTAATAAAGGTGAACCAAGAACTCATCAAATTCATATGTATGAACAAAGGAATAAACATTTAATAGAACAATTACAATTTCGAGATTACTTAATAGACAATAAGACTGCTCGTATACAGTATGAACAGTTGAAGATTCAACTTTCACAAGCTAATCCTAATGATAAACATCAATATGCAGAGGATAAAACAAATTTCATTAAATCCGTATTAGCGAAATTAAATGGTTAAATTGAATAAGAAACCATTTAGCAGTAAATGGTTTCTTATTTATTAGTTATCTCATTATTTATAATCAAATTTTTAATTATACAGCAGGTGGAACGAAATAAAATAGTATCGAGAGCATCAATATAAAAGAAACCATTCCCGTTATCGAAAGTATATATTCTTTTGATTTTCTATCATATTTCCATTCCATCCATGCTCTTAAAGTCCATGATATCCCTAAATAAGTGAACATGACATAAGCCATTTTAGCGTTTTCAAATTTAAACATATAATAACAACTACTTATTACATAAATAATAATAAGACCTATTTCTAATTTTACATGTAAACTATTCACATGCTTATATCCAAAGAAGCCTCTTTTCTCCATATTTAATTTTCTTCTTAAAAACTGTTCTAAAAAGTAACCACCTATACCCAGTCCAATAATAATAATTAAAATTGTAGAGGTATCCATTGTTATCCCTCCAATTACTTTATATATTTTTAGAAACAAAGTGGACTATATTATGGTTATTCTCTTCTAAATAACTTACAATTCCTTCAGGATATGTTGGCTTCTCCTTTAATTCCTCTATGCTCTTCCATATTAATATAATATTCTCATGTTCTTTATGCCTTATTTCATTTGTAACCATCTCTTGAACAGTTCCCCAATATATCAATGTACAATGATGTCCTTTTTCGTTGTTCCACTCGAAAATATGCTCATTTACAACAGCTAGCTCTTGGACATCAATTTTCAAATCGTATTCTTCCATTAATTCTCGTATTATCGCTTCTTTTGCTGGTTCACCAAATTCAATAGAGCCTCCTGGAAAACGATAAAATGATTCATTTTCATCGCATTGAACGAGCACTTTTGAGTTATCTCCATTATAAATAATAACTTCTACACGTAATACAGATCTATTCATTATTTTCCTCCTTTAATTCTTTAATTGAAAATTTATTAAAGAAAGAAGTATATAATTAATCCAGTTATTATTAGCGCTGTAACTGCAAATAATGAAATCAAGAACTCGCGCGATTCCTTATCATATTTCCACTCCATATATGATTGAAATCCATATAACGTGATAAAAAACAAAAGAGGTACATACCCCATAAATATACGGTTTGGAAACAAAGCACTTATCGCAATAACAACTATATAAGAGAAAATAATAATTCTATTCCCCCATTTATGTGTTTTATTCACATATTGATTATCCCATCCCTTTTGTTTCGGTATGTTTAATCTTCTTCTTGCTATTTTTTCAAAAACGAATATACATAGTACCCATAAAATTAATAGCGTTATTTTGGTAATTGACAGAAAACCCTCTCCTTTTATTTTCTTACTTTTATTTTCTCTGGCTGATCACTCGGATAAGTAGCTTTTCCTTTATTATCAATGTCCCAACTAATAATTGTCGCACTATCGCGTCCGAATTGATGATGAACGTGCTCTAATACATGATGAACACTTTCTTCAAGTTTTATATTATTTCTATTCATATCACTATACAGATTTACAGGAGTTTCATACCGACGTTCCCCGCATTCTAATACTCCATCTGTCACCATTACAATTCGATTCTTTCCATTACGTAATTCACGAATGCCTGTTGAATAACAAGGAACAGGTAAATCAAAAGTATTTACGTTACCAATCCATTCGTAAAAATGACGTTGATTTAGTGCGTATTGTCCTAATTTGTGTAATTCATCATGAAATACATACACTAAACAGTCTCCGATAGATAACCACCATATATAGTTTTCTTTTCTTACACATAGTAAGCAAGCTGTTTCACCTTTAATTCTTTTGCACTTTTCCTTAAATGAAGAAGATTGTAAGATTGTAAGAATATGATTTTCAATAGATCGAAATACTGTATCAATCGATTCATTCATCATTTCTTTTATATTTTCATATTCTTTTTGAATTGTATTTACTACTAAATCAACACTTTCTGCACTATTATGTCCATCTAATATAGCTGCAAATTCCCAATCACCATTTGACCAAACTAACGCACCATCTTCATTCTTTTTTGCTCCGGCACTAATATTCCCACCATATGCACCGAGCACGATATCACCATATTGCTTTACCGAAATTTCGTCTAAACACATTTCTCTACTTCCAATCCATGAATGTTGTCTATTATTTGTTGTATGCATATTCACTCACCATATACTTTCGTATTCTTTCGCATAGTTTTTTGATTTTTTCTGTATCACTATAAGGCGCACCGTTCCATTTCTCTACTTCAGTCAGTGACCAAAACTCTTTTGGTGTATTTGCATAACGCGGTATGATGTGCATATGCATATGTGGTACACCATTCCCTGAAACAAAAGTGTAAATATGTTCGGCACCTTCACTTTCTTTTAGTGCTTTACTTACTCTACTTGATATAAGTCCGAACCTTTTTGCTTCTTCATCTGTTAGCTCAGCAAGACCAGGTACATATCTTTTTATATCTATCATTACATAACCAAGATACGTTTCTTCGCTATCCCAGTGGACATGTCCAACGTAAACGAGTTCATCTTCGTAAATAGCTCCACCTGGAACTGTAATATTTCCTTTATGGTTTTCACAAATGAAGCAGTTTTGTTCTTCTTGATTATTTGTTGGCATATCCATTACCATCCTTTTTATATATAATATCATAAAAAAAGGAAAAATAGGATTTATATTCCGAAAATTCATTCTTTTAACACGACAATTTTGAATTGAATTTACACCTCATTTTTTCTTCAAAACCACAACTCCAATTACAATCCCAATCACAATTCCGATTACTAAATTATTTGTAAAATAACCTTGGACTACACCGATTACAACCCCTATACCGACGCCTATCGCCAAGGCATCATTGCTTTTTTTCTTTTTAGACAAAATAGCATCTCCTCTCATAATTTCTTCCAAAATACTATCTATTTACATGAAGTCACTGTCTCCTAATATATTCGCTATTCCACTTAATAATTTCCAAAAAATGTACTTTATTACTTATACTTTTCCACCACATAATCCTCTTCTTAAGAAGAGATTTTCAAGTCGCTGTTAAACAAACATATCGTTATTCATCGAAGAATTAAATCAATGAAATAAAAAAACAAGTTTTTGCGTCAGCTGACGGTTCTGTTATCGTTCGAATATAATCTATTCAAACAAAAAACACACTTTGTATAATAAAGTGTGTTTTCTTGTTATCTTCTTTTTTGGTGAAATCCTTGTGTAATACGATCTAATATAATCGCAATGACAACAATGGCTAGTCCCGCTTCAAATCCCATCCCGATATTAACTTGTGTCACAGAGCGGTATACATCAACTCCAAGACCTGGAGCTCCTACAAGCGATGCTGTTACTACCATTGATAAAGAGAGCATAATACTTTGGTTCACACCAGCCATGATCGTTCCAGTTGCGAGTGGTAATTGTACTTTAAATAATTTTTGTGATGCGGTTGAGCCAAATGCATTCGCTGCTTCAATTAAATCTTCTGGAACTTGTCTAATTCCTAAATCAGTAAAACGAATTGTCGGTGGCATTGCAAAGATTACTGATGCAATAATCCCGGGTACTACACCTACTCCGAAAAATGTAATCGCGGGAATAAGATATACGAAAGCCGGCATTGTTTGCATAAAATCTAACGTTGGTTTTAAAAATTTTGAGAAACGCTCATTTTGAGATGCTAATATCCCAATTGGAATTCCGACAATAATTGAAATAATAACGGAAGTAAGTACGAGTGATAATGTTTGCATCGTTTGTGCCCAGTAGTTAATATTCAAAATAAATAATAATCCGATGAGTGTAAAAATAACTAAAGATACTTTTCTCGTTGTGTACCAAATGAGGAAACACAAAATAATAATCATCAATATAGCCGGTATTATTGTTAAAAAATTAGTGAGTAAATCAACGAATCCGCCGATAATATAAGAGAATCCTCGGAATAAGCCTTCAAAGTGCTCATATAAACTTGCAACAAATGAGTCGACCCATTCCCCTAAAGGAATACGCGGTATACTATTCATCGTCTTTCACCTCTTCTTCAATATTACCTGCAAGAGCTTGAATGACACTTTCACGTTTAATAATTCCTCTTAGCCTTTTCTTCTCATCAATTACTGGTAACGGATATTTCATCTCCGCCATTTTCGCATAAGTTTCTTCCAGTAAAGTATCTAAATACACGTGCGGAATATCGGTAAGTAATAAATCAGCAATCGGCCATTGCTTTTGTACTGCTTTACTCGCATCATCTGCCGTTAATATTCCTAAAAACTCATATTTTTTGTTAACAACATACACTGTAGAAACGCCGGCATTTCTCATAATTTGAAGTGCTACACGTGGTCCACGGTCAATTAATAACGTCTCTGGTCGTTTTAATATAGATTCCGCCGTTATTACTTTTCCTAAATTCACATCCGCCACGAATTTCTCTACAAATTCATTCGCAGGACTCATCATAATTTCTTCTGGCGTTCCAATTTGGACAACTTCTCCATCTTTCATTAACGCAATTCGATCACCAATTCGAAGGGCTTCATCTAAATCATGCGTAATAAAAATAATTGTTTTTTCCATTTTATCTTGTAATTCTAACAGTTCATCTTGCATTTCTTTTCGAATCAGTGGATCTAATGCACTAAATGACTCATCCATAAGTAAAACATCCGGATTATTCGTAAGCGCTCTCGCAATGCCGACACGCTGTTGCATACCACCACTCAGTTGACTTGGATAATTATCTTTATGATGATCAAGTCCAACTAACTTCAAGGACTCTAACGCTTTTCTCTCTCGTTCCTCTACTGGAACTCCTTGTATTTCCAACCCATATGCAACATTTTGCAAAACGGTACGATGAGGGAATAGAGCGAATTTCTGAAACACCATGCTCATCTTCGTTCTTCTCACTCTTCGCAACTCTTCTTTTCCCATCGTTGCGATATCCTCTCCATCTATGTATATATGCCCCGCTGTTGGTCTAATCAGTTGGTTTAACATACGAACTAATGTCGATTTCCCGCTACCAGACAATCCCATAATAACGAAAATTTCTCCCGTATATACTTCGAACGTCGCCTTTTTTACGCCAACGTTCATTCCTGTCTCTTTCAAAATTTCCGATTTACTTTTTCCCTCTTTTAATAAGGTAAGCGCTCTTTGCGGGTGTTTCCCAAATACTTTTGTTACGTTTTCAACACGTACCTTTGTATTATCCATGTCACTACTCCTTTTCTACCCATCTATTCACATAGTGTTGCGATTTTGCAAAGAAATATTACATAAAAATAACATTTATAAGATTTCTTTAAAATTCTTTTTTCCGTTCATAATAAGAATGCTTACTTATACATTTATTTAAAAAGCAAACGTTTCTTAGGAGGTTTTTAATGAGAAAGAAAATATGGCTCATATGCCTTGCATTATTTATTACTATGATTTTCTCTTCATGTAATGCAACAAATGCAAATTCGAAAGGAAAAATTAAACTAGGTGTAACAAGTTGGAAAGAAAACATTGCAACTGCAAATATGTGGAAGGTACTACTAGAACAAAAAGGCTACAAAGTTGAACTCATGTATTTAGAAAAAGCGGCAATTTGGACTGGTGTTGCTCGCGGTGATGTTGATGCTAATTTAGAAGTATGGCTACCCGTTACGGATAAACCACTAAATGATCGTTATAAAGATGATATTGTCTTAAAATCAAAATGGTATGAAGGAACCGGACTAGGTTTAGTTGTCCCTTCTTATGTGAAAAACATAAACAGCATTGAAGATCTAAATGCACATAAAGATGAACTAGATAATAAAATTGTCGGAATTGAACCTGGCAGCAGTCTTATGAATTTAACGAATAAAGCGATGAAGGAATATGATATAAAGCTAAAACTTGTCCAGTCTTCTGAAGCTGCTTTGATGAGTGAACTAAAAAAAGCATATACGAAAAAGAAACCAATCGCTGTTACGCTTTGGAATCCACATTGGGGTTTTTCAGAATTTGACTTAAAATATTTAAAAGACCCTAAGAAAGTATATGGTGAAAAAGATGACATTTATTACTCCGTTCGTAAAGGTTTCGAAAAAGATCATCCGGATATCATAAAATACTTTGATAAATGGAAAATGAACGATGAACAGCTTGGTACATTAATGGTTGAGTTAAATAAAACGAAAGATTCCGAAGAAGCGGCGCGAAAATGGATTAAAAAGAATCAAGCGTTAGTCGATGAATGGATAAAAGATTAATAAAACAGGCTAGAGAATATACTTTACTCTCTAGCCTGCTTTCTGCTATTTTTTCGTAACAACATCATCTACAATCCCATATGCCTTCGCTTCTTCTGCAGTCATAAAATAATCTCTTTCTGTATCATGTGCTACTCTTTCAATCGGTTGCCCTGTTTTTTCTGCAATCATTTTATTAATATCATGTTTTAACTTTAAAATTCTTTTTGCTGTGATTTCAATTTCCGTTGCTTGCCCTTGTGCACCACCAAGCGGCTGATGAATCATAATTTCACTATTTGGGAGTGCAAACCGTTTTCCTTTTGCACCTGATAATAATAGCAATGCACCAAATGATGCTGCAAAGCCCATGCATAGCGTTTGCACGTCTGGTTTGATTAAATTCATCGTATCCAATATGGCAAAACCTGCTGTCGTTGATCCGCCTGGGCTATTAATGTATAAAAATATATCTTTCTCTGCATCTTCTGCTTCTAAAAATAATAATTGAGCTACGACACTACTCGCTACTTGATCATTTATTTCTGAACCGATAATAACAATACGGTCTTTTAATAACCTTGAGTATATATCATAGGAACGTTCTCCTAATTTCGTTTGCTCTACAACATATGGAATTGCATTCATTTTAAATCCCTCCAATAATTGTTATGCTGCTAAAAGCATACAACTGTAGGAAGAAGGTTGTTTCACATTAAATAATAAGACTGGCTGTTTAGATGGTAACTTAGTAAAATCTATTGTTGGAAGCAGTTTCGTTAATAATTCCGGTCTCTCTTCTCGAATAGACGTTACTACAACTTCCATATCGTCTGTGAATTCAACTATCTCTATCCCTTCTTCACTTACAGTTTTCAACCTATTTCTACTCCGAAACAAAGAAGCTTTTACTGCCCCTTCCGATACGGAACATACTTTAGCAATATCAGCGATACTATATTGAAAAACATCTTTTAATAATAGAATTGCGGATTGCTGTACATTTAATGAAGATAATACTTTCCCTACCATTTCATGCAAATCTGCAATTTTTTCATGTGGTTCTTCAAAAGTAATTTGGTCTCTTATTTTTTCATGAACTGATTTTGACTTTATTTGATCTAACCAACGATTTCTAGCTATTTTATATACGAGCGTCATACAAATATCTTTATTACTATATTTTTGAAGTACTTTACAAACTGTTTCTTGGGCAAGATCTTCGCCATCCCATTTATTTTTCGTTAAAAATGTACAGTATCTTTTCAACTCTCCGTATTGCTCAATTAAAAAAGTTATATTTGAATGATTCATATCGATATGATTTTTCAAAATATGAGTTACTTTTGTGCACAAAATAACCACTCCTTTTCAGCGCTTACTTAATTAACGATTCAACAAATAAAAAAGTTACGGGGCATATAAAAAAATTATGTTTATGTTCAATAATTCGCGGTCATAAATATGTTATGTACAATTTTACGTGAGGAGGAACAAATTTGCCAAAATTAACAATTGAAGGTGCGGGAACTTTTGATGTAAAAGAAGGAACAAAATTAGTATTAGCAATTGAAGATAACGGTGTAAACATACTCCATCGTTGCGGCGGAAAAGCACGTTGCACAACTTGTAGAGTAGAAATTATAGCCGGTGATTTTTGTGAAGCGAGTGCGAATGAAAAAAATGCGATGACAGAAAAAGGAATTGAAGATCATTTACGATTATCTTGTCAAATGCGTGTACATAAGGATATAGTAGTTCGTCCAGTACTTACAGTTGAAAGTTCAGGTCTTGATGCTGGACCACGTCCGGCGGAGTAAAGCGATGGATTTAAAACAGATAGCTGGTGAATATGCTGCAACCTTCGTAAAAGATGGTATGAAGATTGGTCTTGGTACAGGATCAACCGCATACTGGACGATACAAAAATTAGGTCAACGTGTAAAAGAGGGATTATCAATTCAAGCTGTCCCGACATCAAAGGAAACGGAAGCATTGGCACAGCAGCTAAATATTCCGTTGATTTCGTTAAACGACGTACAAAGTCTTGATCTTACAATTGATGGAGCTGATGAAATTGATTCTAATTTACAGCTTATTAAAGGAGGCGGTGGCGCATTACTTCGCGAAAAAATCGTTGCCTCTTCCTCTAAGGAACTACTTATCATTGCTGATGAATCGAAACTCGTAACGCATTTAGGTACTTTCCCATTACCTGTTGAAATTATACCTTTTTCATGGAAACAAACCGAAAGTAAAATTCAATCTTTAGGATGTCAAACAACGTTACGTTTAAAAAATAATGAAATATTTATAACCGATAATAATAATATGATTGTCGATTGTATATTTCCTAATCATATAGCTACTCCTTCCGATTTACACAAAAGATTAAAAATGATTACTGGTGTAGTTGAAACCGGATTGTTTGTTAATATGACTAGTAAGGCGATTATTGGAACAAAAAACGGGATACAGGAATTATAATGAACGCTGACTCTTACAGTCAGCTTTTTTATATTTTCTCGTTATTACGTAACATTATGATATACTATGAAAACAAAAGCACATTACACTAGAAAGGATTGAACAATTTGCACTCCAAACTCATAACAGAACTTACAGATTTAGAAACTGCCTTTCATATTCGAAAAGAAGTATTTGTAAAAGAACAAAATGTCCCACTTGAAGATGAATTCGATATGTTTGATGAAATCGGGGAGAAATGTAAACATATTTTAGTTTATTATAACGAGCTTCCTGTTGGTACAGGTCGCATACGATTTGTTGATGGAACTGGAAAATTAGAACGTATTTGTATTTTAAAAGACTATCGTAAATACGGTTTAGGAAAAGTAATTATTCAAACGTTAGAAGAAATTGCTCGTGAAAAAGAATCTACAAAAGTAAAACTACACGGTCAAACACAGGCTGAAGGATTTTATAAAAAACTAGGTTATCAAACCTCTTCTGATGTATTTATGGAAGATGGCATTCCGCATATACTTATGACGAAAATGTTATCATAATAAAAAAGGCAGTATATGAAACTACTTTACGTATTCATATACTGCCCTTTTTTATTTATAGAAAAATGAATTCTCAAGATGTCCTTTTGCATCAAAGCCCATTATCTCTTAGTTCATACCAAGGTAAAGCTTACACTGTTTTCCATAATGATAAGGCATAAATCCAGTTTGGATCCCCATTTCCTTTATAACTTTGGACTGCTTCATATACTTTTCCCTCGTGTAGAACTTTATCTCCCTTTTCATATGCTTTCTTTGCATCCCATTCTTCATATGAAACGCTTTCAGTTTTTGTAGTAATTATGAATATATCACTCTGTACAGATTCATTTCCAGCTACATCAACAGCTTTCACTACATATTTATAAGTAGTATTAGAGAGTAAATATTTATCCATATAAGAAGTCGTATTGGATGTTGCAATTTTTTCCATTGATCCTTTTGTTTCTCTATAAATATCGTAATGGTCTACACCAATATTATCGTCAGAAGGACTCCACATTAGATCCACACTTGACGCTGTCGTTCCCATACTATATAATCCTTTTGGTTGTGTTGGTGCTTCTGTATCAGGAGCCTCAACTGTTGTTTTCACTGTAAGCGTTGCACTTTCTTTCGATACATTTCCAGCTGCGTCAATTGCTTTTATAGTATAAGAGTATTCTGTACTTGGTTGTAATTTTTTATCAATAAAATGAGTTCCTGGTACTGTATCAATCATCTCTCCGTTACGGAAGATTTGATACCCTTTTACCCCTACATTATCCGTAGAAGCGGTCCATGCTAGTTCTATACTATTCGCTGTTACTTTTTGTGCCTGAATTCTATTTGGAATGCTTGGAGCTTCTGTGTCTGGTTTTACGTCATTGATGAGATTAACATCAATTACATTATAGAATGCATTTGCTGTATCAGCTACATCCCATACTGCTAAAATTACATGATACCCACTTCTATCAGTAGGTACATTGATTTTGTGAGTTAAATGATTTGAGGCTGCAGAACCATCATGTTGCACAGTTCCAATTGGTTCAAAATCTGCTCTTGTGAGCGCTTTATTTGGATTCCATCCTTTTTTTGTAATATAGTAATGCCATTTGCTCGTTAAGTGAGGCGCTGTATATTTCCACGTAAATGTATTTTCCCCGCCTGTAATTGTATTTTTAAACCAACGATCGGCAGTTTGTTGATCTAAAATACCACCAAACTTACCACCTGCAGAAGCGATTTGACCATCAACTGGGCCAGTTTGCGGGAACCCTTTTGGAGCTTCCAAACTTTGTGGTTCATACATAACACTTCCGCAGTTTACATTTAGTGCACCATAAGTTGGACTACATAAAGCAGATCGGCTGCTCGGCTTTTCAACAAAACCGTGCGCGTATGCGTTTTGAGGAATAAGTGTCGTGCCAATAATTCCAGCTGTTAATGCAACAGCTCCTAGACTTTTTTTGTTCATTTTCATGTTTTGTAGTTGTTTTAAAAATTGATTCTTCATGTTCCTGTCCCCTTCTTGTTATAATTCGTAGTGTAATGTGGGCTTCGATGTAAAAGAATAACAAGAGACAATCTTGTAACGATGTATGTGTGTGTTATGCATACACCGCAGTGAAAATATATTTCATTTCTTGTGAAATATTTCACTTGATGAATATATCATGACATAGAAATCATCAAAGTATGTGCAGAAGTTGTGCAGAAATGATGAAAGCATTAGTAACACGTAAAACTATGGTCCGAATTTGCAAAACAGAATATTTAACATTTCAAAACAACGAATTCTCCGCTTCATATAAAAAAAGAGTGTCTATATCATTTCATATAGACACTCTTCTCATGTATAATTTTCTATTTATTATTGACCTATAAATGTAAAAATCTCATCAGCAGCTTCCTGATAGCCACCAGATTTCAGGAAAGATTCCTTCAAATTCCATGCAACTTCTTTATATGATGGATTATTTAATACAAGTTCTACACTTTCACGTAGTTGTTCTACAGTTAATTCTTTCATAGATAACTTAATCCCAGCTCCTAGATTCTCCACTTGCTTTGCGATTACTGGCTGATCTGCACTTTGCGGAATTACAATGAGTGGAATCCCGTTATATAGCCCTTCATGTGTACTGTTCATTCCACCATGTGTAATAAACAACTTTGTATATGCAAGTAGTTTCGTTTGTGGTACATAGTTTTTCACAATGAAGTTTTTAGGAATTTCACCTAAATCACTTATGTTCGTTTTATTACCAATAGACATTACAATAGTATGCTCGCTATTCTCGAACGCCTTCATACAAAGTTTATAAAAATCAAGCGCTTCATTAAAAACAGTGCCTAGCGAAATGTAAATCGGGCTTTTTTCTTCAATTGAAGTAAAATCAAAGTCTTCATTTTTTACTTGTGCAGGGACGGATGGACCTACAAATTTAAATGTTTCATTAAACATATCTCCAAAAGGCTGGAACTCTTTTATTGTATATACAATAGTAAGTGACGCTGGATTACAGAAAACTTCATATGGTGAGTTTATTTCAACACTATACTTTTCCGCAACCTCCTTAGTTAATCTTTCAAAATCATTATGTATCCTCTCCTGAACTTTCACTGGGATACTTTTAGACAAGTGATCTAACATTTGTTGAAATGATTTTTCATCTTGTGCAAAAGATGTACAGGAATTTATTGCCGGAAGCTTTAAAATTTGAGCAATTATACGGCCACAGCCAAACATCGAATCATGAATCATATAATCAAAATGTTCTCCTTCAATTTGTTCAAGAACACTTGGTATAATAACATCTGCTGTATGTAGAAGGCCATTTATTCTTTCCTGCAAATAATTTCGGCCACCGGAAAGAAATGCTTTTATAAACCTTTGGTCGTCAATTGTTCTTACAATAGCCCCTGTTTTTTCAATACGTTCTCTGAAAGCTTCTATCGAAAAATAAACTACCTCTTCCCCACGCGAAACTAATTCTTCTACAACTTGCAACGTTGGATTTATATGTCCTTCTGATCCAGCATTAATGAATAAAACACGTGCCACTTAAAACACTCCTTACTTTAAATCTTATCTATATTATTTTGCTCTTATAATTTTTCTAAATGGACTTAGCGAGCCTAAATCCAAGGTCATCTATGTAAATTACAACTGGTTTGTTTTTATCTTTGGATAAATTTGATGTATGATTCGTAATCGCATCATATAATTCCATCGTTACAACATACTTTGCAAGAAGAAACGAATTAACTTGGGCTTTCCATTCTTTCTTTATTCGATCATCTCTTAATTCTACTTTTCCTGCTGGAATTTTCACCATATTAGAATCAACTAGCCTAATAAATCTATCCAATTCTATACCCCCAGGTTATTTCTTTTTATAATCTAACCATTTATAGCACTGTACTTCTCTAAAAATAGTCTTACTTCATTTGTAGATTTTAAAATAATAACATCTTTATCCTTACTCAATTGATTTAACTTCTTTAAAATTGTAGGTCGCTTCGTCTTAGGATATTCCCATATCCATTTAAAAAATTGTAAATCAAATCTTTCCTTACATCCCGCGCCCATATTTGGTCTTGTTTTATTCCGATATTGTATAACTCTTTTAAAAGCACGATAAACACATATTGTTCTATGAATATCAAGAAAAATAATTGTATCAGCTGCGTTCATTCTTATGTCCATTGTCCCGCCATAATTCCCATCAATAATCCACTCATCTTCTTTCACTAATTCATTTTAAACTGTTCTTTGCTCCTCTTTCGGTACCCCTTCCCAATTCGGTTTCCAAAATAACGCATCAAGATGATGTACTTTAATATTTAATTTATTTCCTAACTGCCTTGCTAATGTAGACTTCCCTGAACCACCAGAACCTATTAATATTATTTTTTCATATTTGTACACTACTTTCTATTAATTCTTCAATAGTTTCTTTATTAGCAAAAATCCAGAAAAACATCTCTTCATTTAACTTTAATAAATCTTTTAACTGAACAAAATAAGTAATAAAGATAACTTGAATCGAAAGCATGACATACCAAATAGACTGTAGTTCTTCTTTCATTAAAATGTTTTGTTTATTATATCCTTCAAAGATTGTGCTGATAATATGTTGCCACTTCCCTCTTAATACTTCATCACTATATAACTCACTCAAAATACTCGTACAGCAATAGCATAAATCGAATACTCTTACATTACTTTCTAATAGTTCAAAATCTATAAAACCTTGAAATTCATTATCTTTAAAGATTACATTGGATAAGTGCATATCACGATGAATAATTTGCTCTCGTAATGGGTGAACTATTTCTTTGAAAGCTGTATGTATTTGATTCATTTTTCGAATTACATCCTGATGAACATACTCATTCTTTTCTAAAATAGGTAAAGCCCATCCGTATACTACTTTATACAAATCTCTTTTTACTAACTCATTATTATTCACCGAATTAAGTACTTGATGTAAATTAGCTATTTCTTCTCCAATTGTACTTCCTAGCTCCTTCAGATTTTCTGTATCTTTTATTTCAAGTCCACTTCCAGCAATATATTTGTACAAACAATAATACTTCTCTTTATAAAATACATACTTTTTACTATTACTCGTTTTCACTAATTTTTGTACTTTAACCCCTTTTTCCTCAAGCTGTTTTAATACATGTATTTCAACTAATAGTTGTTTTATCGATCCCTTTTCCTTCAAAATATAGGATTTATTATTACAATGAATCTTTGTTACGTTTGCTTTTATTTCAGTAGCTGTGACATCTTTATCTTCAAACCAAAAATTCACAATTTCTAATATATCCTCCATAATAAATACCTCCATTTAAAATCGCTTATTCGTCCTTAATATAAACTCAAAAAGAAATCCTACCCCAACACCAATTGTATAAGCAACTAAATCACTCCACAAAAATCCATAACCTAATACGAGTCCACCTAAAGTCGTTGCACGAATACTATCTATCCATTCAGCATGATACAATTGGCTCACTTCAATCCCGTAGCAAAACATTAAACTAACAAAAGCCAATTTCTTCATTTCTATTTTAGGAAATAAAAATCCAAATCCAATAAAAATCATTAACGCCCATAAAGCATCACCTAAATAATCATTTAATAGAGCCGGCAGCGCAAAAGCAAACTTTCTTGAACTAAGCCCTAAAATAATAACAAGGATTGTAAACATTGCGTATAGTAATCTATTTCGTTTCGTATTCATTTCAAAACTCCTAATTCATCATTTATAACTGCAAAATAGCTAGTAAAATATAATCATTTTACTAGCTATTTATTAACTGCTTTAACAATAAGAAAATGTGGATTTGTATTTAAATAGTAATAAGATTTTTCATTTACTTCTTTCATCTTTTCAACTGGCCTTGGTTCGACCATTTTTTCTAACATAAAATAATTTGTTGTTTCATTAATAATATCTTGAAGTGACCTTCTAAAAAATTCAACTTCAATTGTAATATTAGGTTTAATCCAAGTATCTACTAATAATTGTTTTTCAAAATAATTTTTACAAGTAAACTTTGTAAAATCCATAAAAGGATGATGAATAGAGTATATAAATTCTCCACCTGGCTTCAATACTCGACGAAATTCCTGAAATACTTGATTCCAATTTTGTAAATAATGAAGAGTTAATGAACTTACAATTATATCAAAAGTATGATCTTCAAACGGTAATACTTCTTGCAAGTCATGACAAAGAAACGTTGCTTTATCCCCCATACTATCCTTTGCAGCTTTTACCATTTCATAACTTACGTCAATTGCAGTAACATTTGCTCCTCTTTCTACAAATTGAGAAGTATACCATCCAGCTGCACATCCGGCATCTAGTATACTCTTCCCTTCTAATTTCTTTGGAACCATCTCCATCATCGCTGGTCTTTCATAATAGCTGTTATATGGATTTGCCACATCTAGATTTTCTTTATATGTACTCGCTAATTTATCATATGTATCTTTGATCGTGTCTTTCAATACATCCACCCCTTATACATATTAATCTAATAACTCTTGCTGCTTTCTCTTTGAAAATGATTGTAGAACTAAATCATACGACCAATCAATCATCTTATTAATTTGCACTTGTTCTACATCTTTATGTACATACACCGTATTCCAATGTTTTTTATTCATATGATAACCCGGAATGATTGTTTCTGGATACTCTTCTCTTAATCTTAGCGCAAGTTCTGGATCACATTTTAATGTTATTGCCGCTTTTTCGCCTTCTTCATGGTTCAATATCGCAAATATTTTATTATTAAGCCTCATACACGTTGCATTCCAACCATCTGGTGAATCTTCTGTCGCTTTTCTTTTCGATAAACAATATTCCCTTGTTGCATTCATTCTAATTCTCCCCTTATTCTTTCACTATTTGATTACGATGCATCACAATTTGTTTCGTCGCTTGAAATTGTTTTTGACCATAAAACTTTATAAGCTTCTCTCCACAAAATAAGCTCACAATATCGATATGAGATATTTCTTCAAGTAACATTGTAAGCATCTTCTCTCCAATACCTTTATTCCTTACACTCTCATGCACAACAACATCTTCTAAGTACGCTCGAAAAACACCATCTGAAACAACTCTAGCAAAACCAATTAACTCATTTTCTTTCCATACCCCAATTGCTATACTATTTTTTAACATTTTTTGAATATCGATTTCTTTTCTTTCTGGCCACCAACCGACAGAATCGTAAAGCCTCTTTAATTTTTCTGAACAGATTGGTTTCTCATCTTGTAATTTATATGTATACATTTTCTTTCTCCCATTTAACATGATATAAATTATTATAAATGATTTTATAAATTTATAATATGGATTTTACAATTGCAATATAAACAATTCTCTAATACCTTTCCTATCCCCTCTATTAAGTTAGATTATTTCAAATTAACGAATTTATGGAAATACAAAACAACTAATAAAATATTTACTTATTAAACTTTGAATTACTTGTAATAAATGGTAAAGTTAATAAGGTAAAAAATACATTAAGTGAGGCGATTTTTTGAAAAAGTTTAGTTTATTACTAACAGCATTTGTCATGATTTTAACATTGTTCATTCCAAATCTTACAAGTGCTAAAGCTTTCCCAGATGTCCAATCTAATCATTGGGCAATTAAGGAAATTAACTATTTATCGGATAAAGGTATCATTAATGGTACGCCAGAAGGAACTTTTAAACCGGGTGATGATGTAACTCGTGGACAAATGGCCTTAATGCTAGATTTATCATTAAAATTAGCAAAACCATCTAGCTATAATCATATTTTTTCCGATGTAGCCAAAGGTATCTATTACTATGATTCTGTACATAAGTTAGCACATAATAACATTGTACAACGTGAAACAAACTATTTCCCTGACCGTTCATTAACTCGTGCAGAAATGGCAGTAGTTTTAGTTAAAACTTTTAATTTGCAACCTACAGGTGCAGACGTCAATTTCCCTGATGTTCCATCTACTCATTGGGGTTACAATTTTGTCAAAATTTTAGCTCAAAATAATATTACAGCTGGGTTTCCTGATGGTACATTTGGTCCAGACGTAAAAGTAACTCGTGAACAGTTCGCCGCATTTTTAGCTCGTGTATTAGAACCTAGTTTCCGTCCGGCTCTTCCTAAGCCTAAAGGAGAGTTAGAAGTTCATTATATTGATGTAGGACAAGGTGATGCTACTTTTATTAAATCTCCAAGTGGCGAAACGATCCTTATTGACGGTGGTAACAACGGAAAAGGTAAAGTAGTAGCAAATTATTTAAAAGGATTAGGATTCCAAACTATCGATTATATGATTGCTACTCATCCTGATGCCGATCATGTAGGCGGATTGGATGAAGTACTTTATGCTATGAATGTAAAAAACGTTTACTCACCTAAAGTAAGCCATACGACACAAACGTTTCAAGACTTTTTAACTGCAGTAGCTAACAAAGGGTTAACTATTAAAGAAGCGAAGTCTGGAGTAACTTTACCAATCAATGGTTTAAACTCACAATTTTTAGCTCCTGTTAAAGAATACGGTAACGATCTAAATGAGTGGAGTGCTGTATTAAAAGTAACACATGGCAGCAAATCTTTCTTATTTACTGGTGATGCTGAATCTAAAAGTGAAAAAGATATGGTTGCAACGTATGGTTCCGGCCTAAAATCCGATGTATTAAAACCTGGCCATCACGGAAGTAAGACTTCTTCTTCTCAACCATTTTTAGATGCAGTGAAACCAAGTATCGCTGTAATCAGTGCAGGTGCAGGTAACCGATATGGCCATCCCACACAGGAAACTTTAGCAAAGTTAAATGCAATGTCTGTTAAAGTATATAGAACGGATTTAAATGGAACTGTAATTATTACTAGTGATAGTTCTAACATTTCTGTAAGAACGGAGAGATAATTATGAAGAGAGGTATTATTGACCGTTTCGAAGGCGAACTAGCAGTTATTGAAGTGAATAACGTAACAATTGATGTACCTAAATCCAAACTCCCTTCCACTGCAAAAGAGGGTGATGTTCTCATAATAGAGGATGATACGTATACAATTGATAAGGATGAAACAGATAAAAGAAGACGTGAAATACAAGATTTAATGAATAAGCTATTTGAATAGTAAAAAAAGAAAATCCTTGTAATACGAATCGAACTATTTCTTCGCATAATTGCATCAGATGGATTAGTTTCTATAAACTAAAAAAAGCATCGCCTTATTGGCGATGCTTTTAAAAAACACTTTTCTCGCAAAACACGAATACTATAACCTCTTCTCTAAAAAGTGTTGACTATGCCCTTTCGGATGATCTTCAACAACACCATATTCTCGGTAGCCATGCTTTTTATAAAATTCTGGTGCTTGAAAACTAAATGAATCTAATAATATTAATCTACAACCTTTTTCCTTCGCAATATCTTCAATTTTATGTAATAGTTGACTACCATAACCATCATGACGAACTGAATCATCAACCCATAAAAAATCTATATGAAGATGATAAAAATACATCGTACCTGTTACGCCGCCAAAGATTTTCCCAGCCTCATCTTTCACAACAAAACTTACTTGTTCCATCGGCTGTTTTGCTTCATCAGTTAAAATAGACATGTTATATTGAATGACTTTATTTTTTATGTATTCTCCTTCAGCGCGAGTACCATTCTCTATGTGTTTCATATATTCCTTCCTTTCAACTTAGTAAGTTATCTTTAATTTTTACTTTTCCTCTTTAAAATACTAATAAATAAGAATCCACCATATGTAACAAAGCATGAAAAACCAATTATCCCTGGTACAGAGACATAGCCTATTCTTATATAACTTATAACTGCAAAAGAAGCAATAGATAGTAAAATAGATGGCCAAAATAAAAGAGCTGTTTTTTTTCGTCTCTCTTTCTTCTCAGAAACACGTGTACCAAAAAGTAATACAATACAAATGAGGATCGCTGCAAAATAAATAGTATCTAATGACAAATTGTGATCGTATAGTGCGATACCCACTTCAAGAGCAATAATCGTTACAATTAACATAATGATTGTTGATGTCTTTAAGTTTCTTTTCAATTACTCACTCCTAGCATACTTTGACTATATTCTTTGTATATGTACTTCAAAGCTACCACAAAAGCTTCATCTACCTCTTTATTTTCAAGTCGATTAGGTAAATCTTTTCCCCCAATAACATAAAGAAACGGGAATTCGTTAAATATTCCTATTATACCAATATTTATTGCAGCTGAAGATAGCCCACCTGTCATATGAGCTAAGTGATATGAATGTATTCCTTCATATTCACCTTGCTGTCTTACCATGCCGCTAATAATTGGTTCCCATAATTCTGCTTCTGACTTATAACCCTGAAAAATATGTACTAAAAGTGAAAGAACTTCATTTAATTCTCCAACATTTTTCTCATCTCTAGCGTCCTCTTGTATATAAATTTTTGAAAAGTACGTTTGGGCATACATTTTCACAGCATCCCATCCACCACAGTACATTACAACTGACTGTGCAACGTAACTATCATGACATGCTATCATCACTTCTACTGCTTTACCAAGTGTTAAAGTCCTTCTTCCTTGTAAATGTGGATACAACTGCGCACTATCTTCATTTGGATTAAATTTAACATGATGAAGTATATCATGCCAATTACATTTATTTTCCTTCACCATCTGCGCTACTACAAATCCTATTGTTACTTTTGCTGCCGATGCTAACGGAATATTTAATTCACTATTATATGAAGCAACTATGCGATTATTTTTTGTAGAATAAATAGCTATTCCAACATGATCAGATTGTATCTCTTTCATTTTTTGAATGACAGTTTCCATTTCCCAGCCTCTTTTCCAAACGTTATATTATTTTTTAATAATTCAATATATAATATGAAATCCCTTTTTTAGATAAGCATTCTTATGATTACAATAAGAAAAAGGTAACATGAATAACTCCATGCTACCTAAGATACTAATTTTCTATTCTTCTAAAGGATTTTTAGGACCATTAAGCTCCAATTGATAAAAAGCTAAATCTAGCCATTTATTAAACTTATACCCAGCCTTTTTAATCGTCCCTGCATGAACAAATCCATAGTTTTCATGTAAGGCAATACTTTTCTCGTTTTCCGCATCAATTCCAGCAATTAAAGTCATATATTCTCTTTCTTTTGCAATTGTGATCAATGCTCTCATCAAAGAAGTTCCAATCCCACATTTTCTATATTCCTTATCAACATACACAGAATGCTCAATTGAATATTTGTAGGCAGGCCAAGCTCTAAACGGACCGAATGTCGCAAATCCTACTACTTTATTATCTAGTTCGTATACAAAAATCGGATAACCATCAGCCTTTTTTTGTTCATACCAATCTATTCTATTTTCAAGGGTTACGGGTTTATACGTATATACAGCAGTTGTATTCAGTATCGCATCATTATAAATATCTAAAATGTATATTACATCTTTTTCCGTTGCTTCCCTTATCATCGTTTTCTTCCTTTCATATACGTTCTCTTTTTAACTACCTATTTGTTACACGAACACTAGCTTTTCGAAAGCCATCATAAATGTTTAATGCAGCAGATAAAACGTAAATGAGAATACCCCCACTAATTAGCCACTTTTTAAGTTCTTCCGGAGAAATAGTGAACACATTTGCCACAAACGTAATAAATCCATCGGTAAATATGTGCGGATTTACTACAATTATAATGAATACTATCGTTCCAGCTATTTGGAGAATAGCATTCCCGATTGCCAATCTTTTTGTCCATTGTCCCTGTACTAATTTATAAAGAGATATCGCTATTTCAAAAACAATTATCATCACAACGATTGGCCAATACTGAAGTAACACATCTTGATTAAACGTTGGCGCGACAAACTTCAATCCACTTCCCGTACCACTGTATACGCCAACGAGATGATTCGCATAAAAATAAAGTGTACCCCATATTGCCGTCCACATTAACCCTCCAAAAACTTCAAACTTGGAGATTGCTTTTTTCTTCGGAATGTACGAAATGTTTTTCAAATCATCTGGCGTCCACTTTTTTAAATTTGTCGTCAACGGCTCGGTATCTTTGTTTTTATCCGTTCTTTCTAAAATAGCAAATACGAGTGTTAACCAGAAAAATACATGGAGGGCTACTTCAAAAATTTCTCCAATGCCTTTACCTATTACTTGTAAAATAACATTTAATACTGCTTGATCACCAGTATAACTTAAAAAATTTTCTGCAACCATTGCAATGAGTGCAATAACAACTGCAATTGGAATGATCATTTTTAATAATGTCGTATATACATCAAAATAACGCGGTCCAATTAAATGCATCGGTCTATCCAAATATCCATTAGCTAATGAAACCGGACTCCCCAATTTTTCAAGAACCCTTTTTTCATCATCTTCATTATAATCATCAGGCAACATATCCTCAATCGTTGACCGTAGCTCAAGAATAATATCTTCACGATTTTTTTCAGGTAATCTCTTCGCTACTTCCTCGACATAAATATCAATCAAATTCATTCTTGTCCTCCTCCTTTAATAAGTTATAAAGTTTTTTCGAATCCTTTATCCATTCCTTTCTCAACTGCTGGAATATTTCTAATCCGTATTCAGTTAAAACATAATATTTACGAGGTCTACTCTCTGTTTTATCCCAACTACTCGTCACTAGCTCTTGCTTTTCTAACCGGCGAAGTAGTGGATATAAAGTACTTTGATCGATTACGATTCCTGATTTCTCTAATAATTGGACAAGTGAATATCCATACTGCGGCGTTCTTAATTGGCTTAAAACTGCTAATGTTAATGTACCTCTTCTTAGTTCAGTAATTAACGAATTTAATAAAGCATCCATGTATTCACCTCATTTTCATTACTATATGTCATACAGTATATGTTTTATACTATGTGTCGTACAGTATTAGTGTGACAAAAACAACGATATTTTACCAAAAAACGGATAATAAAAAGCACAAACTATGTGATTTGTGCTTTTCTAACTAAATTATTTACTTGTAACACGCTTACCTTTGTAACTCTGGTAATATAAATTCCCCGTTTTCCTTAAGCAATGGAACAACATCTATAATTGCATCTATATTAATTGCTCCGTAAACATGCGGATATTCTTGGCCGTTAGAAGCAAGTTCATATTTTATTTCTGCTTTTAACAGAGTTAGATCAATTGTTAGTAATAAAACTTCTTCTTCATGACTAAAATGTTTTTCTGCGACTTTTAAAGCTTGTTCAAAAAACGAACAATGAATAAATCCCTCTTCTTTTAATGAGGCTTCATTAATTTCTCCCTTTATCTTTGCGATTTCCCAATTTCTTTTCGTTATTACTTTTGTAATCATTGTTATTCTCTCCCCGAACCTTTATATGGAAAAACAAGAGGTCCTTCTTTTTGTTACTAGAAAAGCCTCTTGCGTTTCATTTTTATTTTAATCCGTTAATTAAAGGTGATGCTTCCCCACTATGGAAAATCCATAAATCATGAAGTGATCTCGTACATCCGACATATAGTAACTTCGCATCGTGTTTTGTATTTTTGTAATGTTCTTCATCAACATCAATGAGTAGCACAGCGTCAAATTCTAGCCCTTTTGCCAAGTATACAGGTACTACTGAAATACCACCTTCATATTTACTTTGATCTGCTTCAATGACGTTTACAGCTACTCCTGCCTTTGTTAATTTCTCATATATATCGCGACATTCATCGTCTGTTCTTCCTATTACCGCAATTGTTTTCACATCATCATTTTGTAAATGTTTTAACGTCTTCATAATCTCATTAAATTGATCTTCTGCTTGAATTACTTTGACCTCTTCACCACTACGAAAAACTGGTGTCGCAAGCCCTACTGGAATCTCGGCGTTTTTAATTATTTCGTTCGCAAATTCAATAATTTCTTTTGTAGAACGATAGCTCCTCGTCAGTTCATAATAGCCTGTTTCTTGGAATACTTCCTTAAACGCACTCCAATCTTCAATCCCTTGGTAATCATAAATCGCTTGAGATAAATCACCTAATATAGTGAAAGAATTACCTAATGTAATTTCTTTTAATACATAAACTTGGAATGGTGAGAAATCTTGCGCTTCATCAATAACGACGTGATGAAATTTCTGCCCGATTTCAATACCTGTTATGCGATGATGTATGTAAATTAAAGCGGGTAAATCTTCTACATACACTTCTTTTTTACGACAACTCTTCTCAGTTTCTTTCACAAGTTCCTCGGGTAATACTTCGAGTATTTCTTTGCTTTTCAATATTGAACTATATATTGAAAGCGAGCTCATTTTCGGCCAAAACTTCATATAACTGTTCAATCTCTTTGTCGCTTCTTTTTTTAATAATTTCTTCTCGTTTGTTTCGCCATACTTTTTTAGTTCAATTTCAATCCAGCGCTTCATTCGGCCAACTAAACGTTCTCTTCTTTTCTTTAATGGATAATGTTTATACTCAACTTGCATCCATTTTTTTATATCTTCCACTGGAATAACAGCTTTATCCCATGCCTCAAAATTACTTGTTGGCACTAGTTCTTTTTCAAATTGAACCATTTGCTCTTCAATAAAGGACTTAAATTCTAGCGTACCTTTCAATTTACCAAGCATAACCTTTTTTTCATCACGATTAATAGAAAATGCTTCTTTCAACTTTTCTTCTGTCTGCTTCAGTTTCACCGAATCATCTAACGTACGTAATGCCCAGTCCGGAAATGTTGTTTGACTAATATTCCCAACACCTAATTCAGGAAGCACACTCGAAATATAGTCTAAAAACAGACTATTCGGAGCGAATACAATCATTCTTTCAGCTTCTAGTTGCTCACGATATTCATAAATTAAAAAAGCAAGGCGATGTAAAGCGATCGTTGTTTTACCGCTCCCTGCAACCCCTTGAATTAATAATGGCAAGTTTCTTTCCGCACGAATAATATCATTTTGCTCCGATTGTATCGTCGAAACAATATCCTTTAGTTTATTATCTTTATTCTCACCTAATCGATATAGAAGAAAATCATCGGCATGCGAGACATCTTCATTTCCTTTTACATATGTATCAACAACACGTTCTAATTCTCTTTTTCGAATAGAGATATTTCGCTTTAAATAAACATCACCTTCTACTAATCCATCTGGCGATTGATAAAATGCTAGTTCATCACCGCCGGTAAATGAATAAAACATACTTGCGACAGGTGCCCGCCAATCAATTACAATTGGCTTCATCGTATCTTTATCTGAAACACCAACTTTACCGATGTAAATCGGCATAACTTCTTCCTTGCCATCCTCTTGAAAATCTAATCTACCAAAGTACGGTTCTTGTACCCCAATACGTAAGTTTTGTCTATTAGACTCCCTCATACTTTCAAGAATTTGCTCTTTAAAATCATCGCCGTAATAAACTGGAATTTTTTCAAGCTGTTCTAATTGATCATCCATCGTACGTAATGTATCTTTCATTTTTTGTAACTCTTCTTCAAAAATGTTGTTCATTTGATGATTCCCTCCTGTCCGTTCTAATTTTTCAGTCGAAATATAATTGTATTAAAAATCCAATTATAAAGTCAAGGACTTAATTTGTTTTTTCTGAAAAAACTTACTTTTCACCTTTCTAATATTGAAATTCCAATGAGATTTTTACATGATAAGAATATATAACATCTAAATCATACAACTACACATATAATAAAGTGATTTATACAAAAGCCGCTATTTTCTATTGATTAAAAGGACTTTATACTATCTAACTAAGTTCCCCTTACATACTCTCCAGCTTCTTTTCTAGTTATCTATTATTTCATTGATAAAATACCCAAGGTCACAAAAGTCAAAAATAAGAGTAAAGGAGTCTATTGAAAATGACTGCTACCAAAAGAAAAACCCTTAAGTTACATTTACTTATTTTTGTGTTCATTGTATTGGCAAGTGGCTGGATTGGCGTAATTCTAGATTCTTTTCTAACAGATCAGCCTGAAGGAAACTCTTTAGGCATGGGACTGTGGTTAATATTACCTTTCCTCTCATGTATTTTCCTTAGAGTTATTAGCCGAGATTGGAATGATTTTGGTATAAAACTAAATTTGAAGGCAAACTTTAAATGGTACTTCGTTGCGATACTAATTTACCCGTTCGTTACAGTAATAACGATAAGTTTAGCACTTATTTTTGGAGTAGCAAACATAACTAGTTTTGAAATATATTCGTTATTGTCACTCATATTCATGTCTACTATTGGTAACTTTATTAAAAATATTTTTGAAGAGTTTTCATGGCGCGGTTATTTAACCCCTAAGCTCATTGAACTAAAGTTAAACGATTGGTTTATTTATATTATTTCTGGTTTAGTTTGGTCTCTTTGGCATGCCGCTTATTATTTAGTTTTTTTACCAAATGAATATTTCGAATCTATTTCAAGGTTAAATATGCTTTTATCCGGTTGCATACTTATGGTTTCTTGGTCTATTATGTATGTTGAAATATATAGACTTACAAAGTCAGTATGGCCATGCGTTATCATGCATGCAATTGAAGATGCTGTTCCTACCGTTTTAGTTACAATAACAGGGATTATTACACTTACCAAAGGCAGTGATTTTTGGTTAAACCCTATTAGCGGAGTCGTTGCTACTATTGTATTTCTTGGAATTGGGATTGTACTAAGATCTATAAGAATTAAAAAAGAACGACAATTAAATACGAAAAACAGTCAATGATTCACATTATAAAAGCACAAAAGAGTAAGGAATTAATCCCTACTCTTTTTTTATTTTTATTCGATATGATAAACATTCATTTAAAGACGCTTGCTCTTTATATTTCCTCTCTTCAAAGTCATACGCTCCTCCTGGGAAAATCCCAACTATACTGAAACCAGCCTCTGCACATAAATTACTAATCTCATCTATCGTATAGCAACGTAAAGATTGTGTCACGATATCATTTGAAGAATCCTTTTCCCACCAGTGGTCCAGCATCCTAGCATTCTCACTATCATATTCATATTTTCGCATTGCAGAATAAATCGGCATTTCTTGTCCATTTGCTTTTTCCCAATATAATGGTTGATAAATATCAATAAGTGCACACCCATCATCTTTCAACCAATTATGGATTCGTTTTAATAAAACCAATTGTTCTTCATCTGTCCCTACACCAAATCCATCTAAATAACTAACAACATCAAACTTTTCTTCAAAGTTAATTTTATAAAAATCAGCGCAATGAATCTCAATATCACTAGTAGAATGTTCTTTAGCAAACATAACTAACTCTGGTACAAGCTCAACAGTAGTCATTTTTACATCCAAATTAGACATCGCTCTTGCAAAACCACCATTTCCAGCTCCTAGTTCTAACATCGTTTGAAATGAATATCCAATTTGTTCTTGTACTTCTTTCGCAACTTCCTGCAACCAATTTTCATTTTTTATATTATAGCTTAGTAATTCAAATTGTTTTTTATAAAATTCTTTTACATTTAATTCGTTCATTATTATTCTCCTCCTGTACGTTATTTTTCTACTACAGGTGAGAAACTAAATTTCTGATACCCATGAAAAATCCTCCTTTTGATTTCCCTACATTTACATTTTATCTAAATAATAAGAATTTTTAAAGTACCAAAAATAAAAGAGCAGATAATGGAAAATTCCAATATCTGCTCTATGGCTGCTATTATTTCCCTTGTTGATACTTCAACCAATCACCAGAAATGATAACTTTCTTTAGCATATTTTTATCTTGAGCGAGATACACATATGCCTCTATTTCCCTATCACCATCAAATACTATTTGTGTGATTCGTTCATATAAATCCGTCTCTGCATTACCTGTATATTCTTCTAGTTCGTCTAACTTATGCAATATGTCATCATTTACTTCATAAACTTCTCCATACACCTTTTCTTCATTCGAATAAGTCATCGCCGGATACCCTTCGTTTGTATCAAATAATTCCCCATACGTCCATGCTTCGTCTGCAATGCATATTGCACCTTGCATATAATGAGCATTCGTTTGCTTTTTTCTTAACGTGCCATACACAAAAACGTGATGCATTAATCCCTATCCCCTTTACATGTCACTACTTTCTAATTTGTAAATAAGCACGAATCATAAAGTAACTCACTTCATTCGGAAGTTGTTCCTTAATCGATTTCAGACCACCATCAGCATTTTGCACAGCAGTTTCAATCAGTTGTTCGTATTCTGCAGGAACAAAACTGTTCCAGTCTACTTCCATTCCATCTTCAAAACAACGAATTAAATGATTTTCAATCGTTTGTCTTGATAATCCACGTTCTTTCGCAATTTCATCTAGATTAATACCTTGTTTATACATTTCATACGTTTCCAAATGAGAATTTGCTGAAGCTTTCCCTGATTTCTTCCGTTCTGTCATCACTTCTGTTTTAATAGTTTCAGCATAGTTTGGGTTTTCCTCAATAAAGTGCTGAACTGCTTGTAAGAAGTGCGAACCATACTTCACAAGTTTGTGTTCACCAATCCCTTTCACAGTTAAAAGTTCAGAATTGCTTTGCGGCATTTTTGCGCACATATCTTTCAACGTTTGGTCAGAGAAAATAACGAATGGAGGTACCCCTTCTCCTTGCGCAATTTCTTTACGTACTTCGCGAAGTACTTCAAATAAAGGATGATCTTGAACGATTTGTCTTGTCTCTACTCGTTCTTTACGTAAAACATTCTCTTTACCAAGTAACACTTCTTTCCCTTTTTCCGTTACTTTTAGTGTCGGGTAAGTACCATGTTCAACTGCAATTAGCTCGTCTGAAATTAAAAACTCAATAAATTCACTCACTTCTTTTACACTACGATTTGATAAAAGTCCGTAAGTTGGCAAAGTATGAAAATTAAATTCAATGACTTTCTTATTTTTAGATCCAGTTAGTACTTGTGCAATCATTTGTTTACCAAATCGTTGGTTCGTCCTAATCATACAAGATAAAACCATTTGCGATTCTCTCGTCACATCGATACTTTCTCGGTCGTCTGTACAATTACCGCAGCGGCCACAATCTTCTTTTGGTTCTTCTCCAAAGTATTGCAAAATAAATGATTGTAAACATTGTTCTGTATGACAGTAGTCAGTCATATTTTGCAGTTTTTCAAGTTCGTTTGAAAAACGAGACTCTCCTGTCGATTGATCAATTAAAAAGCGTTGTACTTGTACATCTTGAGAAGAATAAAGCAATATACATGCACTATCTAATCCGTCACGGCCAGCACGTCCTGCTTCTTGGTAATAACTTTCCATATTTTTTGGAAGTTGATAATGGATAACGTAACGAATATTCGATTTATCAATACCCATCCCAAACGCAGATGTGGCTACCATTACACTCACCTCATCACGTAAAAAGAGTTCTTGTTGCTCATTTCGATCGTTATCACTCATACCGGCATGATATTTTGATACAGAAACTCCCGCTTTCATTAAATCCTCATACAACTGATCAACTACTTTTCTAGTAGCTGCATATATAATCCCAGATTCCTTTTGATTTTGACGAATATAATCCGCTAAATATGCATTACGATCTTGTCCTTTAATAACAGAAAATGATAAGTTCTCGCGCTCAAACGTTGTCATAATCGTGTTTTCTTGATTAATTCCAAGCGTGTTGCAAATATCATCACGAACTTGTGGTGTTGCCGTAGCAGTTAATGCTAATACGAGCGGTTTTTCTGGAAGATAATCTAATATACGGTGTATATGTAAATAGCTCGGACGGAAATCATGTCCCCACTGCGAAATACAGTGCGCCTCATCAATGGCAATCATCGGGATTTTCATATCGATCAGTTGGTCAACAAACTCCATTGAATCAAGTCGCTCTGGCGCTACATAAAGTAACTTATAATGGCCCTGTTTCGCTAATTGAATTCGTTGATTCGCTTCTGTAATCGAAATAGAACTATTAATATATGTAGCTGAAATACCATTTTGTACTAATGTATCTACTTGGTCTTTCATAAGTGATATTAAAGGCGATATAACTAACGTTGTTCCTTCAAATACTAATGCGGGAATTTGATAACAAATTGACTTACCACCACCTGTAGGCATAATACAGACAGTATCTTTCCCATCTAATACATTTTTAATTGTTTCATCTTGTCCTCTTCGGAATGACGAATAACCGAAATAAGACGCTAAAAGTTCTTGTGCTTTTGTAAACAAAAAAGAGTCACCTGCTTTTCTTTATCTTTCATCTACTCCTATTATATCATCTCTTATGCATCATGAAAGTGATGAATACATGACTATCAGCCTGCTTTTTCATTATTTTATGCTTCTTTACGTTTTTGAGAATGATTAACAATTATAACGAATTTCAAAATAAATACACATTTTATTAATTCTCCTTGAATACTACTAATCTTATACATATGAATTCAGGAGGTTACTATATGAAGCACCATAATATTAGTTTCATCAAACAGAAAAGCGTATCGAACCAACCCCAATTCTCAAATAATGAAGCGTGGAAATATGAATCATACTATAAGTATCTACCATTATTTTCTTATAGAAAGCTTTTTCATTTTCTTTCTCAACTTTTTAAACGTTAATACACGTGCGAAATAAATCGTTCATAATCATTTTCTCAATATGAACCTTATAGACTTAATACAATACAGTTGTTAACATATGAAATATTCTGTTTGATAACCCCCTAAGTTGACCTGCTTATATAAGTGGGTCTTTTATTATTATTATTATATATTTCATAATATTAGATGTAATTATAAATCTTATCGCCATTTTATAATCTTAATCCACTCACTACAAATGGTGATAATCACAAAAGGTAAAATATAAATGCTTAACATTTAATTATCTAATTCTTTTTTCTCAATACACAAAACGAATTTCACTTGTTACTATAAAGGTACTCCAGATGAGTTTTTGCTCATCGACATTATCTAGTGAAAGGGATCTGCCGCGGGAAGCAGGTCCCTTTCACTTTATTAAAGACTCACTTTCAATTGGACACATTTACCAGGTTTTTTTAATAGAATTTTATGATAATATTACGTAGTCGAGTCCGACATCTCGGCAATACCCTTTTGAGGCTCTGCAACTTCCCTTGCAGAGCCTCTTTTATTTTATATTCGTTTTATCTATATATACCACAATAAGATCGCTCAAATTTTAAAAATAAACGAGGACACGTAACTAAAAATAAAATTCCATCATACTTTGAGTTATACATGTTCAAAGGAGTGTTACCGTTTATGTATACTTATTGGCAATCGTATTACTCCCCCTACCATAATCCTTATGTAAACTTTGATGTATCTGTACGTAACTACCGAATTAGTAAAAACGAGAATTTTTTAAAAGGTTATATGCGTTCCTTATGGGAACAACATGTCGCTTGGACGAGATTGGCTATTATAAGTATTGTTTTTCATTTACCAGACGTAAACGTTACAGTTAAACGGCTTCTTCAAAATGCAACACATATGGGACTATCTCTTGAACCATTCTATGGTGAAGATGCAGTAAAAAAATATAGTGCATTAATTAAAGACCACTTAGTAATTGCAGCAGATCTTGTTAAAGCTGCAAAAGCTGGTGACCAAAACGCAGCTGTCGCTATAGAGAAAAAATGGTACGCTAACGGTGATGAAATTGTTGCGTTTCTTACTAGCATCAACCCATATATAGATAAAGAAGAATTTAGAAAAATGTTTTATGAACATTTAGCACTTACGAAAGCAGAAGCACTAGCATTCCTAAATAAAGATTATGAAGCAGGCGTAAAACTGTACGATAAAATTGAAAAAGAAGCTTTAGAAATGTCCGACATGATAACAAACGCAATCGTAAAGCAATTCCCGCAAGTATTTCAATAACAAATCGGCTTATTGAGCTTTCTATCAATGATATTTCGTCCCCGCTCTTTACATTTAGCTTATATCGATATATTTTATTAATATCCGTTTTTTATAGGAGGAAATAGTTTGATTAACGCCATTGGTCTCGTATTCATACTTACAAATAAACACGAAAAAAAGAAGAAAGTATATCTGAATGAAAAATTTGCATTAATAGACATTATTGATTCTAAGGAAGTAATTGATGATGAAGGGAACTCACTAGTAGAACTAACATGTAAATACAGTATATATTTAGATGAAAAATACTACTGTAAATCTCTTGATGATTATACTGGACAAGTCTTTCCCTTTTTAAGTGCTAAAATAGGAAAAGGGCTTCTCAGAAACTTAAATTATTACTTTTCTTACGTTGATGCCTATGATAAAAAACCACCCGTTAAAGAAATTAGACCACTTATGAAACAAGTAACGAACAGATAGTGAAAATACTAAAAAGAAAGCATCTCACTTCAGATGCTTTCTTTTTTATCTAGAACTCTTTAAATTCTATCCTTCTTCTAAAAATATGTATTAAGGCATACTTTAAATTAAAAACATTGGAGGATTAAAGTGAATGAAATACTCAGAAACGATAGTTAGTAAACGCCTTCGAACACTTAAAATATGTAGTATGTTTATCATGCTAGTTTTAATCGCATGGATTGGATATACAAAATTACTTTATGAAAACGGATTTCTTCAAGAAAAAAAGAATTCAATAGAAGTAATGAATACTAGCATTACAGGAGAAATAGAGCAGCTTTTTCATATAAACTTGCAAGGTTATCGAAAAACAAGCCTTGATGCTGTTATAGAAGCCAGTAAAACAGATCCAAGCGAACTATCCCTAATTGAACTAGTCAACAAATCCTGCTCGCGAGATTGCATAGGCGAACCAGTCACATATGTAAACTCAAACAATGGATATATCTTTTATAAGGAATCTAATGGAACTAATGTAGCTATAACGATTAAAAAGAAAGACACATGGTTAATTGTAAAGAAATCTGTTCAAGATGGAATATAATCACCCCAAAAAAGAGTACGTATCGTACTCCTTTTTATTATTAATACCTTTCCTCTTCATGCCTACAATGGCATTTCGCTTTTGTTTTACATAGAGTTAAAAGATTACATAAAAATAAAAAACCGTCACATGACGGCTTTTTATTTAGCAAACTACTCTTTTGTATAAAAATATTTAAGTCCTTTAGCATCTAACCACGCTGTCGCTCGATCTAATTCATTCCCTTGGCGATATGCTGTTTCAAATCTAACTAATCCTTGTTTATCTCCATATGAGATAATACGAGATTCATACCCCAGAGCATCCATCATTCCTAACATTTCTACTACTAACGCTGTACCAAATTCATACGTAACAACTTTACTAAATTTATTCACTATAATTCCAACTCCTTCTTGTTTTGTCGATTGTTCAACAGTTTGATTAGTAAACCAAACTAACGGCTTATTTCCCATTAACTTATTTAAATCACATTTTCCTATGCCAGCTACATTCCCTGTTTCTGTGTATTGCCAAATATCACATGGGTAGGCTGGTTTGTTACCACCATAACGAGGAATCCATACAAAATCACAATTGACATTTGCCATTCCAAATGGATCATACATATGATGAGCAATATATAAACCAACCTTCTTAGCTCCTAATCTGCGTAATTCATCAATAAAAGCTTGTGCACCCGCTCTCATATCGTTCATTGTTTTTACTTCTACGTCAGCTACCCAAACTGTTGCATTTTTATCACCACGGTTCCAAAAGTCTCTCGCCTCTATCCGTGCATCCTCTACTGAAACGAAACGACAGAACGCATAATTACCAAACGGAATATTTCTTGCTTTCATTGCTTGCACATAATTTTTATATAAAGGATCTACATAATTTGAACCATCTTGCACACGTGCAATTACAAAATCTAATTGTGGTGCTGCGATATCCCAGTTAATGTCGCCATTCCATTTCGAAATATCTACAATATAACCCATTATTTCACATCTCCTTTTTCATTATTATATTCAAAGCTTGTTTTTTTGCTATTATCAACTAATAAATAGTATGAAAGGTAGTGTATTATTGCGTAATATTTTAAAATTCGGCTTATGTATTGAGAAAATAAAATATTATTACAGGTTTAATAAGTAAAGACTTACAAAGCTCTAAACTATAATCAGTAGGAGGCCACAAGCAGTGCAATTCCCAGCTAATTTCTTAGCTTCATCCGAATTTTGAGGTATGAATTTTACTGCCATTAAAGCGTGATACACAAAACCACCTTTCTGACAGGTGGTTTTGTGTACTAATTTACATATACATTGTTCATATTTTTATAGTTACATAATTATTAGTTACTTAATATACTTGTTAACTAAAAATAAGACAATTTTTCGTTTTATCTCACGTACTCATAGTACCATTTACGTGCATCTAACCAAGCTGTAAATTTATCGATATTTCCGGACGGATAGCCATTCGTTATAGCATAACCAATGCCATCTTTCTGAACGACAATTTGTCCATCAATACCCGCATCTACCATAGCTTGAGCCAAATCTTGTAAATTACTAAATGCTACACCGCCAGTTTTTACTTTTAGCAAGTCCGTTGCACCTCCTCCAGTTTGTCCTGTAAGAGCAAATACAATAGAATTAGCGATTTTATCAACATTCCATTTTGCCATGTCGGATTCATTATCAATAAATCCTAATTCAATAAGAATAGCCGGTGCTTTCGTTCCATTTAATACTGCTAAATCTGTACGTTGTTTCGCACCTCGATCACGCCATCCAATATCTTTTGCTAGTTGAGCTGAGATTTTAGCCGCCAAATCTTTCTGATCATAATACAAAACCTCAACACCCTGTCCATTTCCATCACTTGCATTAAGATGAAAAGAAATAACTAAATCCACAGCATGGGAATTGCTATTCCGAATGATATTATTTAAATTTTGTGATTGAGTTGTCCCTACCTCGTCCGTATCGTCATAAACCGTGTGTCCTAGGGACCTTAACTTAGTCGCCACAGCATCTTTAACTTGCCTATCTAGAACATGTTCTTTCCGATTCCCGAAATTAGCACCTTGAACAATACTATTGTGTCCTCCGTGCAAACTATATCTGGCCATTATTTATCAACATCTCCTTTCTTAATATCATATTCAAAACTTGTCTTATTGCTATTCCCACTTACAATCTTAACTGTACCCATACATCCTACATTTTCTAAAAGTGAAGGCAATTCGTTTTCGTTATAAAAAGTGGTGACACGAACAAAAAGCATCACCTTTTTGGCGATGCTTAAAAACTCTATTTTACGTTTTAATTCCCTAAAAACAGTTTAAGCTCATAGTGACCGAAACTATACTTATATTTCCTCCTCTTCCTTCACTGCCTCTTTCAACCTCTGCAACATATATCCAATTCCTTTACATCCTTCTAACGGATATGTAATCATTTCTTCTGGATATAGCTTTGTTACTACTTTTTTATGCTTTTTCCCTGCAAGTAAGACGATTTCGTCAAACTGTAGTAAACTTTTATCTACCATCTGTTTTTGTAATTGCTCTATACTTATTACCTTATCGCTCTTTGAATCAAACGCAAGATCATAGTTTTCTAGTACAATATCATTTGGCCTTAAAAATCCATGCTTCGCTGATAATATAACCCAATTCTCGAAAAACATAGTTGCATACGATTGACATGCTTTTCCGAACGGGCTAATATATACATCTTTTGCTTCCATTGGTCCATAACCTGGATACTTATCCCAAATTTTCTTCTTTCCGCATGGAATTATGCATAACCTTCTCATATATTTCTTACCTCTTCTCCTGCATAAGTAAAGTTAATTATTTTATACATTTTGCCCTCAACATGCTATATAATGATATTAAATATAAAAATTACATCTTTTACCATATAGCCATCTTTTTTACTAATAATTCACTTTTTTAAGATTTGAACCCCCATTACCCTATTTAAACATAGTACCCCTTGTAAATATTATAATACTATAAACAATAGTATATTTACTTTTCAAAGCCCTTAATAATAATTAAAGTATATAAATAACCAAATAGGATATCTTTAGAAGGAGGTGAACAAATGAAAAATATACTCCCTGCACTAGTACTCTATATTATTGTTTGCGTAATCGCTATGATTGCTCCAGCATCTCAAAGTTATAATCATGCGGGCTGGAAGTTGTTTGTTGGGCAAGCGTATGCTATACCTATTTTTCTCATTACAGCTATTATTACATTTTATATAAACAAGAAAAAATCTACGAATAAACAGTTATAAGGATAGCGAATGCTATTCTTATTTTAATTCATTGATCACATCCAAAATAACACTTGCAGTACTTTCTATCCTTTCTTCCGAAAAATCAAACGTGACACCTGTTTTTTCATATATTTCTTGTATAGATAAATTCCAATCTGCACTCGCACCTTCTTTAAAGAAAGCAATCGCTTTTTCTGGGTCTTCCCAGTAAATTTGAAACAATTGCATTGCTCCTATTTGTGCAATTGCATATTCAATTTTATAAAAAGGAAACTGAACATAGTGAAATGACTCTATCCAGCTTGCACCGATTTCATCCTCTAATCCTGCAAGGTCGACTGTTGAATATTGATATCTTTTGCATAGTTCGGCGTGTTTCTTATCACGTTCTTCTGGTGTATGGTTTGGATTCGCATAGATCCAGTGCTGGAATACATCTCCTGCAATTGACGACATTAATAAAGACAAAGCACGATATATTTGTAGGCGTTGCACTTCTTTATATTCATCCTCTTGCTTATAAAAAACATTCAGCTTATCCATTACTAATAACTCAAGACTGAGGGAATAAAGTTCAGCCACCTCTTCGCGCAGATATCTTTCCTGCATACTACTATCGTTTTTAAATTGTTTATAAAAATGAAATGCATGCCCCACTTCATGTATAAGTGCATTAATTGCATAAAATGAAGGACTAAAATTAGAATACACAAAAACCTCTTTACTATGAGGCAAGGTAAAACAAATAGCTCCTGGTGCTTTATTTTCACGTTCTTCTACGTCAATGCATCCAGCTTTCCTTATATGAATAAATTTCTCATAAAAATATAAATCTGTCTTTCGAAATATTTCTTCCACACCATTTAATAAATCAATCACATTTTGGAATGGGACTTTTGGTAAATTACATGGAGAAAGATCCCAAGGGCGATACGTTTTTACACCGAGATTCTTTTTAGAAATACTTCCCAACTGTTTCCAAATTGGTACAACATACTTTTCTATAGATTCATGGAGCTTATAGCAATCATCAATACTGTAATCTCTGTTTTTTTGTTTAAAAGCATATTCACTATAATTATTAAACCCTGCATTTAAAGCTATCTCATTCCGCAATTGTATAAGTGCATTCATAATACGATCCACTTCTGGTTTCACTGCACTCCTTGCTTCACATAAAGCGTACCAAGCTTTTTCGCGAATAGCTCTATTTGGGTTATCTAGCTTTGCTTTAACGTGTGCATACGTCTTTTGCTCGCCTTCCCAATTAATTGTTATGTTAGACATTATTTCTCTATACTTCGTAATGCACTCTTGCTCTTTAATAGAAAGAGCAATGTTTTTTTCATTAAACATTTTACTCTTTACAAATCTTGCTTTTTTCATAAATGCATATTTTCGCTCGTCTAATAAGTTAGAAAACGGACACTCTATAAATTTTTGGTCAAACTTTGCATTGTATCTTTTTAAAAGTGGTTGAATTGTATTTTGATTATACATATGTAAATCATGCATATTTCTGTTACCTGTATCTCTATACGTGGCGATTAAACTACTTGTTATCTTCTCTTCTATTTCAGCGTTTACACGCAATTCATCGAAAAGCCAATTTTCTAATTCTAAAACAAAAGTAATATTTCGCTCTAAAAGTGACTGTAATTTACTCTCCAAATCATTAAACATACACAACTCTCCTTTTAAAAATCTAATTTTCTGTTTTTTAGAGAAAGAAAAAGACAAGTAGCCAATCTGACTACTTGTCTTTTTGTTAAATCATACTCAATAATATTACACTTGGAATGCTTCTGTTAATACTGGTACGATTTGTTTTTTACGAGATACTACACCTTTTAATGTAGCAGTATTGTTTTCTAGGGATACGTTGTATGCTTTCTCAACAACGTTTGCTGCTTTACCGATCGCAAGACCGACAGAATCGTTAGTTAAGATATCAGTTACAACGAATAAGAATAGGTCTAAACCTTTTTCTTCTACTACTGCAGAGATAACTTTTTCAAGTTCAGCTTGGTGTACAAGAACGTCATTTGTATCAACAGCGTTTACTTGTGCGATTTCAACTTTCGCATTACCCATTTGGAATTCTTTAGCGTCAAGAGAGATTAATTGCTCCATTGTTTTTCCGCTTAAGTCAGCACCAGCTTTTAACATTTCTAAGCCGTATTTGTCAGCATCTACACCAGCGATTTCCGCTAATTCACGAGCTGCTGCTACGTCTTGCTCTGTGCAAGTTGGAGATTTGAATAGTAAAGAATCTGAAATGATTGCAGATAACATTAAACCTGCAACTTCTTTACGAATTGTAATGCCGTTTTCTTTGTACATCTTGTTTAAAATTGTAGCTGTACAACCAACTGGCTCACAACGGTAGTAAATAGGATCGCTTGTTTCAAAGTTAGCAATACGGTGATGGTCAATAACTTCTAACACACGAACAGATTCGATATCGTTAGCACTTTGTTGACGCTCGTTATGGTCAACTAAAATAACGTTGTCCACTTCGTTTGCTACTGTCTCAACAAAACGCGGTCCTTCTACTTTAAAATAGTCTAACGCAAATTGAGTTTCACCGCTGATTTCGCCTAAACGTACAGGCTCAGCATTCATTCCTAATTCTTTTTTCAATTCTGCATAAGCAATTGCAGAACAAATTGCATCTGTATCTGGGTTTTTATGCCCGAAAACTAGTACTTTTTCCATGTTTTCCACCTCTTCATGAAAAGGATATCTTAAAGAAGCAAATATGACAATATTTAAAGCATAATTTTTTATAAATAATTGCACTTTCTTCTATATTTTTCATCGTTTTTCGTAAAAAAGATCATCTAAAATGAATTAGATGATCGAAATGTATACTTTATTTAAAATAAAGTAGGAACTTGCACTACATGATTTAGCACGTTATTTGATGCTAAACCGTTATTTACAAGGTTAACATCTATAACTTGATAAAATGCATTTCCAGTATCTGCGATTTCCCACACAGCTAAAATAAGGTGATATCCATTTCTATCAGTTGGCACATTTGCTTCATGTGTTACGGAAGTTCCAGGTCTAGCTCCTCCATCATTTTTTACATAGAAAGGCACTAAATCTAAATCAGACCTCGTTAAAGGCTTATTCGGATTCCAATCTTTCTTCGTAATATAATATTTCCACTCTTTCGTACTATGAGGAGCCGTTAGTTTCCACTTGAATGTATTCGTCCCACCGTTTAACGTAACTTTCTTCCACCTATCTACAGTCTGTACATCTAAAGCAGGGAAATGGCCAGCTCCTGCGATTTGACCATCCGAAGGTCCTAATTGCGGGAATCCACCTATTCCTTCTACACTTTGCGGCTCATATTGAATCGGACCGCAGTTTACATTTACCCCTTGCTTACATAAATAAGAACGGCTCGCTGGTGATTCTACGTATCCATGAGCTGAAGCTTTTTCTGAAAAACCGAAAGTTAACAATCCTGTAAGTAATATCCCACCACTTAATATAACTTTCTTCACCTTCTGTAAACCTTTCGTTTTCATCTCGTCATCCCCTTTCCCATAATAAAGCGAAAATAACTATAGTTGCCTAGTCATCTTCTCTACATCCATTATAAGTCGAGGAACATTACGAAAAGAACCCTCTAAAAACTTTCTCAAATTCAATTAGCACATTAATTAAATTCAAATAACACCGCTAGAGAAATATAGACGGTGTTAAAAATCAAACTTTATTATTTTAAGCATGACAGCATTTTAATCATCACTTATAAAAATTTATAATAAATAACTGTTGCATCTAAATTACCATTTGGAGAAATTGCGTATTCTGGTATTTTTCCAGCTTCTTGATAATCTAATGATTTATACAATTTATTCGAAGGATCTCCTTCTCTAGTATCTAGCACTAAAAGAGTCCTGTTTTCTTGCTTCGCTCGTTCCTCTGCTTTGCGCATAAGTGAACGTCCAATGCCATTACGTCTAAAGTTTGGATGAGTCATTAACTTACAAATTTCAGCTCTATGAATCCCATTAGGCTTTGTAACGAAATGTAATTGAATACTCCCTGCCACTTCATTATTTATTTTAGCAACATATAAGATCACTTCTGGTGCTAAAACAGTTTCCCAATACTTCGCTGATTCTTTTTGATCCAGTGGAGGTAAAAAACCAATTGACGCCCCATCATTTACAACCGTTTTCAAAAGTTCAGAAAGCTCTTCCATATCATCATTTATTTTCTTAATCTCTTCAATTACTAAATTTTGCATTACTAATCCCCCTTTTGTTTCATTGTACCAATTTTTAAAGGAGGAATAATGATATACTAAGATGAAATTCTTTAAAACATGATTTTTTAGGGAAAGGATAACGATATGAAATATATAGTAGATAGATCATATGCAAAAGAATTACTCGAATGGGCATATGAACAAAACCCCGGTCCTTGGTTTGAACATTCAATAAATGTTGCTCAGGCAACTGAAAACATAATTATAGAACTTATTAAAAATGGGTATAACCTAGATGCTGATATAGCATATAATGCTGCCCTTTTGCATGATATCGGAAGATACAAAGGTTTTACCAAATCGGTCATTCATTCCTACGATGGTTATATGTATATGAATGATTTAGGGTATACAGGAAACGCTGTTATTTGTGTTACACACTCATTCCCATGCAAAAATGAACATATAGATATCGCAGCGGAGTGGAGTCTCGTTCCTGATCATATGAGAATCCAGTTAGTTGAAATATTGAATGAACATTGTAACTACGATTTATACAATAAAGCAATTACTCTTTGTGATGCTCTTGCTGACGCGGATGGTTTTACTACGCTGGAAAGAAGATTGATTTCCGTTGGTTTACGTCACGGTACAACGTCTCATACATCATTACATTGGAAAGGGTTTTATGCAATTAAGAAAGAATTAGAAGCTTTAATCGGTAAAAGCATATACACAGTTCTTCCTGATGTAGAGAATTCGATTTATGAAGATATAAAATATTAAAGTGAATACAAATGTAATTTCACATAAAAAACGTTTTAAACATAAAGTTTAAAACGTTTTTTTCTATTCAATGCTTATGATTTTTCAGTTCTGTTAAACACTCTTGCACTAAAGTTACCGCTTGACTCATTGCAGCTCCACCAGCAAATGCTGCTGATACACCACACGCTTCCAGAATTTCTTTATCTGAACACCCTTGATCAAGACACCCTTTTGTATGATAAACGGTACAATATTCATCTTGCGTTGCTAGACTAATTCCTAATGCAATAAGTTGTTTTTCTCTTTTTGTTAAAGAACCCTCTTGAAAACAAGCTTGCGTGAATGCATTATATGTTTCAGCAATTTCAGGAATTTGGTTTGTAAAACTACCGATTCCTTCTTTATAATGATGTAGAACGTCATTTACTGAACTATGATGTTGTTCGTGTTCCATCTTATTATTACCCCCATTCAAATTATCTGTACCTACTGTAGTATGTGATGAAAAGAAGGCAATATACCTCGTTCAATAGAGTGAATGTTCAGTTTATTTAAACTACAGTTTCAGACTATCATCCACTACCTCTTGTTCTTTAACATTTTTTCTTTGAACCTCTTTACTTCTTTCTTCCCAAAATGTTAAACCTTCAATTCCTACATTTTTAGGATCAAATACTGGATCTTTCCCTTCTTTTTTCTGCGCTTCATAATCTTTTAACACTTTTAACGCGATTTTACTTAATAGTAGAATCGCAATTAAGTTTAACCATGCCATACTACCAATTCCTAAATCCCCAAGATTCCATAAAAGCGACGCTGATTCTATGCTACCGATGTAAACCATAATTAAAAATCCAATTTTCAAAACTGGTTTTAACCAGCTATATTTAAGCTCACGATCTAAATAAGTAAGTGTCGTTTCAGCGATATAGTAGTATGCGAGTAAAGTTGTAAATGCGAAGAAGAAGATTGCGATTGAAATGAATAATGGACCAAACCCAGTCATAACAGTTTCAACTGCTTGTTGTGTATAGATTGGACCAGCATCAACATTCCCTATATTTTTTACAATAGCGCTTTTCCCTTCCGGTATAACATTATACATACCTGTTATTAAAATCATAAGAGCTGTCGCTGTACATACGATAATTGTATCAATGTATACAGAAAAGGCTTGAACTAACCCTTGTTTTGCTGGGTGAGATACTTCAGCCGCAGCAGAGCTATACGTCGCTTCTCCAACGCCAGCTACATTTGAAAATACAGCGCGCTTTACGCCCCATGCAATTGCTGCACCGACGATTCCACCAAACATTTCATTTATACCGAAAGCACTAGAGAAAATTAAAGCGAACATACTTGGAATTTCCGTTATATTCGCAATTAATACGATACATGTAACAATTACATATCCAATTGCCATAAATGGAACGAGCATTTGTGAAACGCCTGCAATTCTCTTTACGCCACCAAAAATGATTGCCGCTAATAATATGACTAACAATATACCAGTTATATATTTGCTAATCCCATTAGAGTTTTCGAATCCAACTGCGATACTACTAGATTGAATACCTGGTAATAACACACCATATGAAAGTGTTACAACGACTGCTACAATGATTGCAAACCATTTCATGTTTAAGCCTTTTTCAATGAAATACGGTGTACCACCGCGATATTCATTTCCAACTTTACTTTTATATACTTGAGATAATGTTGATTCAACAAATGCACTAGCTGCTCCTAATAGAGCCATTACCCACATCCAAAATACAGCTCCCGGTCCGCCAAAAGCGATAGCTGTCGCGACCCCTGCAATATTACCTATTCCGACCCTACCTGATAAAGCTAAACAAAATGCTTGAAAGGATGATATTCCCGTTTCTGAGCTCTTCCCTTCAAATAATAGTTTAATCATCTCTTTAAAATAACGAATTTGAAGAAAACGAGTTGCAATTGTAAAATACACACCTGCTCCTAACGCGAAAACAACTAAACCAATACTCCACACTTGCCCTACTAACCACTCTACTAATTGCTCCATCCATATCCCCCTTATCATTCTTTAGAACACTATTTTATATATAAGAAAACGGACAACTATTATTAAAACTTCCAGTTGTCCGTCTATCTCATTATTTCATCTCTCTATTACTTTATATTTACCCAAACACTTTTCACTTCTGTGTAATTATCAAGCGCATATGAACCTAACTCACGGCCGATACCAGATTGTTTAAACCCACCAAATGGTGCCGCTGCATTTTCTAAGTTATAATCATTAATCCATACCGTTCCTGCCTTTAATTTATTGGCAACTTGATGTCCTGTTTTAATATTTTGTGTCCATACGCCTGCAGCGAGTCCGTAAGAAGAGCGATTTGCTCTTTCGATTACTTCTTCCGTTGAATCAAATGGAAGTACAACGACAACTGGACCGAAGATTTCTTCCTTAACTATCGTCATATCGTCAGTAACATCTATGAATACTGTTGGCTGTACAAAATAACCTTTTTCAAATGCACGTTCACCACCAGCAGCAACAGTCGCGCCTTCAGCTTTTCCTTGTTCAATGTAATGTAGTACACGCTCTTGTTGCTTTTTAGATACGAGAGGACCCATTTCCGTTTCCTTCTCCATACCTGCTCCAAGTTTCACGTTATTCGCCATTTTTACTAGTTCATTTACGACTGTTTCGTAATGTTTTCGGTGAACGAACACGCGAGATCCAGCACTACAATTTTGGCCGTGATTATACATAATACCTTGGAATGCACCGTTAATCGCTTCTTCTAAATCAGCATCTTCTAAAATGATATTTGGTGATTTACCACCAAGTTCTAACGTTACATGTTTAATTGTTTCTGCAGATTGACGCATAATATATTTTCCTGTAACTGTTGAACCTGTGAAGGCTACTTTATCAATATCATGATGGTTTACAATTGCAGCTCCCGCTTCAGGGCCGAAACCTGGCACAAAGTTTACAACACCATCTGGAAAACCTGCTTCTTTAAAAAGTTTCGCTGTATATAATAACGATAAAGGAGTTTGTTCTGCTGGTTTTAATACGATCGTACAACCTGTTGCTAGTGCAGCTCCCATTTTCCAAGAAGACATAACGAGCGGAAAATTCCAAGGAATAATTTGACCTACAACGCCAACAGGTTCATGGCGTGTGTAATTTAAATAATCTTTTGAAATCGGAATGGTTTGCCCGATAATTTTCGTAGCCCATCCCGCATAATAGCGATAATTTTCTACAGTCGCTGCAATATCATCATCCAGTGCTACTTGATATGGCTTCCCATTATCTAAAGCTTCTAACTGTGCTAATTCTTCTCCATGCTCTTCTATTAAGTCTGCTAATTTATAAATAAGATGTGCTCTTTCAGCAGTAGTCATTTCTGCCCAAGGTCCTGATTCAAATGCAGATCGTGCCGCTTTTACTGCGACATCGATATCCTCTTCTTGTGCTTCGTATACGACCGCTAAAACATCTTCTGTTGCTGGATTGTATGTTTCAAACGTCTTCCCGCTAATTGAAGGAACAAATTCACCATTAATAAACATTTTAATTTCTTCATTTAAAAACGCTTTCACTTTTGGTTTTAGTTCAATGTTTTTCGTTAACATTTATGCTCTCCTCCTTATTTAAACAGCTGCATGAGCTGCAATTTTTGAAATAATCGTTTGAAGTTTTTGATCTTCTTCTTCAGTTAATCCGAGTCTCGGATAACGTGAAGGTCCTCCAGCTTGCCCGTGTAATTCCATTGATCGTTTCACAATTTGCACATACTTTCCTGATCCTTCAAGAAACTCGCAAAGGGGTAAAATAGCGTCGTTTATTTCCCAAGCTTTTTCTAATTCACCATTTTGGAAATGCTCATACATTTTTGTAACAAGTCCCGGTACGATATTACCTGCTACTGAAACCCAGCCCGTCGCACCAACTAAATAAGATTCCATAACTAAATCTTCAGATCCACAGAACACTTGAAAAGCACCTTCGCCTTGTCTTACTAAATCTCTCGCTTTTCGAATATCTCCGCTAGATTCTTTAATATGTGTAACATTTTCACAGTCTTTTCCAATACGTAGCATGAGTTCTGTACTCATATCAACACCAGATGTAAACGGGTTATTGTATAACATAATTGGAATATTTACAGCGTTTGAGATTTCTTTAAAATGAAAATATATTTCCTCTTCTTTCGGTTTACAATAATACGAATTTATAATTAATGCACAATCCGCTCCATGCGCTTCTGCATGTTTCGTGTATTCAATCGTCTCTTTCGTCGTCTCCGCAGCAGTTCCAACAATAACTGGTATACGACCATCAACTTCTTTTAATACTGTTTCTACCATTTTAAATCGTTCTTCTTTTGATAAACTAACAAACTCTCCTGTGCTTCCATTAATAATAATGCCAGCCACTTTTTGCTCAATAAAGTAGTTTACGTTTTGTTTTACACCGTTCCAATTAATCTCTTGAAACTCATCCATCGGTGTGATTAATACTGGAAATGCCCCTTTAATATTTTTCATATTTATCTCTCCCTTTACTATTTTATTTTAATAAAAATCCTGTCGGAAACGGATCTGTAGGATCTAATAGAAACGTCTGCATCCCTGTAATAAATCCTCTACTTTCAAAACGGAAAATGTAACCTATTTCTTCCTTCTTCACTTTTTCAACAGTTATAAAGCTATTACATATACTTTCATTTATAAAAGGTTTATCCGCTATATAATTATTTTTAAATAACGCGTGAACATAAGACACAATAGTAGAAACAAAACCTGGCGATCGTACGATAAAGTTATCTTCATGAAATGTAATTGACTTTATATGGTTCTTTTCTTTTTGCGTGGAATCTACTAAAATAAGTCTTTTTATAAGTGACTGTTTTTGTATAGCTTGTAGTGTACTTTCTCCCCATTTTTTCAATTCAGAAATGTTTTCAATATGAATTTCTGGTGAATACGCATCTTTTTCTACAACTGCGTATACTTTATCTGCCTGTATGAGAGAGTAACTTATATGTTCAACTTGTAAATTTTTCTCAATCATATAACATACTTTACTTTCAAACGAAACAGATACAACTTCATCATGCTCTACATACGCATGAACTAAAAATATGCCAGATAACGTTTCGATTTTGTATTGATTCGTCTCTCTCTTTTTTAAATATCCGCTTTCTAGTAACATCGTTATGACTGCGACAATACCTCCGTAATGAAGAGGTATTGACCCTTCATGATTAAAAAATAATACAGCTGCATCGATTTCCGGATGAATAGAAGGAACGACGATACATCCATTTAAACCGATAAAACCACGCGGTTCATTTAATAAAAGCTGCATTTCTTCCGCTAATTCACCTGAAAATTGTTCGTTTAATTGTTCTAAATTGTAGTAGTACTTGCATGGTACATCTTTGATTACACGGAATACCTCGCCATTTACGTGTACGTCTACTGCTGTATACATTTTTTGAATGTTCATTTTACATCCTCCGTTTCATGTTCCATCGGCGGAATTAGCAAAAAGCCTTCTTTCAGTGGATCCTTTTCATTGTAAAAAAATCTATGCATCCCCATAAGCCAAGCTGAACCTGTAATTTTCGTTACGACAGCTTCCATATTTTCAACATTTGTCGTATTTATGACACAACCTTTAAATAAAGAGCCAACGATACTCTCGTGAACAAACTCTTCATCAATCTCAATTTTTTGGTTAGCATATAATACCGCTAACTTTGCTGATGTTCCTGTACCACATGGAGAACGATCAATTCCTCCAGGCGGAACGACAACTGTATTTTTCACATGCGCACTTTCATGTGTAGGATCTGTATAAAACTCCACATGGGTTAATCCTCTAATAAACGAATGCTCTGGATGAATGATTTCAAATTTCTCATTAATGATATTTCTTATATGAATTGCCTTATCTATGATTACAGATGCGTTTTCTGGTACTAACTCTAACCCTACTGATTTCGCATCGATAATGGCATAAAAATTCCCTCCATACGCAATATCCGCCTCTACAGTTCCAATGTCTTCGACGTCTACAGTAATGTGTTTCAGTAAAAAAGCTGGTATGTTACAAAAGGAGACTTCTTTCGCTTTTCCATCTTGAACAAAGATATCCACTTCAACTAACCCGGCTGGCGTGTCTAACTTTAACGAGGTAATCGGTTCAACTACCGGAATTAAACCTGATTCAATTAAAGCTGTACATACACCAATTGTATCGTGACCACACATCGGTAAATATCCACCTGTCTCTATGTAAATAACACCAATATCTGCTTCAGGATGACACGGATCTGTTAATAGTGCTCCTGACATTACATCATGACCACGCGGTTCATTCATTAACAATTTGCGAATCCAGTCATACTCCTTTTTCATATGTAACATCTTCTCTGCCATCGTCTCGCCTATTAACTTAGGCAGGCCGCTAATCAATGTTCTCGTTGGATTCCCGCCCGTATGTGTATCAATCGTCGTAAAGACTCTTTGTGACCTCATCCGTTTAACACCCTTTCTGTAAAACGACTCAAACGAAGTGGTTCAATAGGAATGATTGTTTCTTTTTCATTTAATAACTCTTCAATCACTTTTCCTGTAACTGCGGCAAGACTAATGCCATCCCCCTCATGCCCTGCTGCTATAAAGTAATTTGGGATATGTTCCACACGTGAAATAATCGGCAAATGATCTTCTGTCCACGGGCGTAATCCAGCATAGGAACGAATCACCATCATATCCGCCATTTTCGGATAAAAACGTATTGCTCTGTTCGCAATACATTTAATAACCTCGTTATTTATCCTCGTATGAAACCCTACAAACTCTCTACTACTACCAATTAAAAAATTTTGGCTTTCTGTCGGCTCAAACACAAGAGCTACCCCATATTTTTCAGTTAAAGCATCCACTTTTCGTTTTCCGCCAAATTTAGAAATTAAATAACCAAATTCCATTACTTTACGGCAACCAACGTGTTGTTGCCTTGAAGCTACAATAATATGCCCTTTTCTCGGTTCAATTGGGATATTTATATCCAACATTTGTCCGATTTTCGGAGCCCACACACCCGCTGCGTTCACCACTTGCTTCGCAGTAAACGTCCCATTTGTCGTTTCTACAATAAAGGAACCTTCTTTATCTCTTTTCATTTCTTTTACTTCCGTATGATTAAAAGCCTTCGTACCATATTTCTTCGATTCTGCAAGAAGTGAAAAAGCAAGAAGATATGGATTTACAGTCGAATCTGTTGCGCATTCTAACCCGCCTAATAAATCATCTGCAAAAAATGGCGATTCTGCTCTTATATCTTGCCTATCAAGCATTCGAAACGGTAAACCCGCTTCTTTTTGACGATTCACCCATTGCTGCGCTGCTTCCATCTCTTCATCCGACTCACATACAAGAATACTTCCTGGTGCCCTATATTCAAATGAGTGCTCTAACTCTTCACTTAAATCCGTTACTAATTTTTGACTTACTAACGACATTTGACTATCAAATCCTGGGTCTTTATCAATAGCCAAAATATTTCCGTCACACCGTGAAGACGTCCCGCTGACAAATTCTCCTTTTTCAATGATTGTTACGTCTCTTCCGTATTTTGAAGTGTAATAAGCGATCGAGCAGCCAATAATACCGCCGCCAATTATTAAAACGTCGCAGTGCCTCACAAAATACTCCTCCTTCCCCTAAAGCTCTCACTTTCTTTTATGCAATTGACGTGCCAACTGTACATATATACAATTTTTATAAATAATATTTTTATTTGTAAAAATATTTTAAATTCATCGCAAATAAGTGTATTATTTTTTTATCACTGTCAAAATTTTTATACATAATAGGAGGACAATATGGCATTCTCATTTCCCACAATAAAAGAATTTCTAAAAATTTTATCCATTAATCATACATACTGCTTGCAACATATTGAGCAAATTAACGGAAAGTATTATTACCGCCCTTCTACTACAGAAAAATATAACTGTGCAGTAATATATGAAGATGAATCATTCACCGCTTTAATTGACGCGTTTTCCAATGAAATAGTCGTTATCATAATGAACGAAAATAAAGAGCCTATATGCTGTATAACAGCTCAGCAAATCATCCCGTTTCTTGTTAAGTCATACAATGAACTCCATTCTTTTTATAACACCGTAATACAAACAACGGATTCTTCCGTTACAGTCATCGATGATAAAGAACGCGTTTGCACCTGGACAGATGGCGCCGAGAAGATCTTTTCAGTCAAGCATAATGAGATTATTGGGCAACCTATCACTCGTTTTTTTGACTATAAAGATTTGGAAATTTTGCAATCATTACATGACGGAAAAAGTATAATCGCTCAGTTCCATCAACCTCGTCCAGATTTGTTCGTATTAATTAACTCAAATCCAGTTTATTGTAACGATGAAATTATAGGAGCAGTCGTTTCAGAAACTGACGTTACAAATCAAGTCGCATTAAATGAAAAACTATTCAATATGTCACATGAAATGCACCGTTTAGAACAAGAAGTAGCAAAGTATAAAGATGAATCCGACCCTTTCCTTACGATGAATGGAAAGAGCCCCGTTATACAAAGAACGATACAATTAGCTAGAAAGGTTTGTTCGGTGAAATCAACTGTTTTAATACTCGGTGAAAGTGGTGTTGGAAAAGAAGTATTTGCGAAAGCAATTCATGATGCAAGTGAAGCAGCTAAAGCTCCATTCATTTCAATTAACTGCGGCGCAATTCCAGAAGCATTATTTGAAAGTGAATTATTCGGCTATGAGCGCGGGGCGTTTTCTGGTGCAAATAGTAAAGGTAAGAAAGGTAAAATAGAGCTCGCCCAAGGTGGCACATTATTTCTTGATGAAATAGGAGAAATGCCGCTCGATATGCAAGTGAAACTTTTACGTGTACTACAAGAACGAAAATATTACCGAGTTGGTGGAGAAAAAGAGATTCATATTGATTTCCGTATTATCGCTGCTACCAATCGTGATTTACAAGAAGAAATGAGAAAAGGCACGTTCCGAGAAGATTTATACTATCGTCTAAATGTAGTTAGTTTGCATATTCCACCGCTGCGCGAAAGACGCGAAGATATCATTGAATTAACCTACTCTTTCTTAAACGATTTTTCAATCAACTATAACAGACCCATTCGCGACTTACCGTCCAGCATTATGCATGAACTGCTTCATTACAATTGGCCAGGTAATATTCGCGAGCTCCGTAACGTTGTCGAAAGACTTGTCGTATTTGCGACTGACGGTATTATAAAACAAGAATATTTACCATTTCATACAACCGAAACTTTAGATAATCATGCGGCTCATTCCTTATTACTCAGCAACAATAATACAATCCTCTCTTTACAAGAAGAGATGGAGGAACATGAGAAAAAGGTCATTGAGAGGGCTTTACGCATTTTGAATGGAAATAAATTAGAATGTGCGAAACAACTTGGTGTTACGAGAGCCACTTTATATAACCGTTTAAAAAAGCTCGGGTTACAATAAACCTTACCTCCTCTATATTGGCATAGTTTTTGCATTATATAATTTGTGCAAACCGAACTAGAGGAGGAATACATATGACGAATAAAGACCACTTAATTGTTTGTCGATGTGAAGAAGTTACATACGGTCAACTTCAATCGACAATTGCTGAATATAAATGCTCGGCAAGAGAATTAAAACTAAGAACACGTGCTGGCATGGGATTTTGCGGTGGCCGCACATGTAGAATGATGATAGATCGAATGATTGAACATGCAAATCCAGGCGTAACTACAAATGATATTCCATTGAAATATCAACCACCGGTACGAGCAGTTACTTTTGGATCGGTAGGTGAAAGTAAATGAGTAGAATTACACATCACCCTATTTTAGGGAGTTTACATAATAGTAATCGCATTACTTTTCAATTTAACGGTCAACAATATGAAGCATATGAACATGAAACGATTGCGGCCGCTTTACTTGCAAACGGAATAAGAACATTAAGAGTGCACGAAGATAACGGGACGCCGCGAGGTATTTACTGTAATATCGGACATTGTTCTGAATGCCGCGTCACAGTAAACAATCAAGCAGACGTACGAGCATGCTTAACTGTCGTTGAAAAAGATATGGTTGTTGCTAGTGGTAAACAGCATCCAAATATCGTGAGAGAGATGGTGAAAAAGCGATGAATGATGTCATAATTATCGGAGCTGGCCCAGCGGGTTTATCAGCCTCTATCTCTTGCGCTCGATTTGGACTGAATGTACTTGTTATTGATGAATTTATGAAGCCTGGCGGAAGATTGTTAGGACAATTACATCAAGAACCTACTGGAGAATGGTGGAACGGGATAAAAGAATCAAAACGCCTTCACGAAGAAGCACAATCTCTTTCAGTTAATATTCAATGTGGCATTTCCGTCTATAATTTAGATAAAGATGAAAGTTCTTGGTACGTACATACGAATATCGGTACGTTAGAAGCACCGTTCGTTTTACTTGCTACTGGCGCTGCTGAGTACTCCATTCCCCTTCCCGGTTGGACACTTCCAGGAGTCATGTCAATCGGGGCAGCCCAAGTAATGACAAATGTTCATCGCGTTCAAGTTGGGGAAAAAGGAATCATTATTGGTGCTAACATTTTGTCATTCGCTATTTTGAATGAATTACAATTAGCAGGCATCAAAGTTGAACATATCGTACTTCCTGAAAAAAGTGAATTAAGTCAACAGGCTGGAGAACCAGAAGAAGTTTTAAACTCTCTTTTAAATGCGGCTCATCTCGCTCCTTCTGCTTTTCTACGCATAGGTAGCCATTTTATGAAATATGACTGGATTCGAAAAGCCGGATTAACCTTCTATCCAAACAGCGGAATGAAAATAAACGGTACACCTCTTCACCTTCGAAAAGCAGCTCTTGAAATTATCGGAACAAATCAAGTTGAAGGTGTACGCATTGCTAATATTGATACGAAAGGAAATATCGTAACCGGATCGGAACAAATATATGAAGCAGACTTCGTTTGTATTGCCGGTGGCTTATATCCTCTCGCTGAACTAGCCGCTGTAGCTGGCTGTCCGTTCCGTTACATTCCGGAATTAGGCGGGCATGTTCCTCTCCATTCCGAAGCAATGGAAACCCCTCTTTCTGGTTTATTTGTAGCCGGCAATATAACTGGCATTGAAAGCGGGAAAATTGCAATGGCACAAGGGACTGTTGCTGGATATTCAATTGTAAAACAGGCAAATAAAAAATCCCATTCTGTGGAACAACAATTGCAACAAGCAATCCAACATGTACATGCGGTACGTCAACAAGCTGCCATTCAATTTAACCAAGGTGTTGATGTCGGTAGACGGAAAATGAATGAAATTTGGCGTGATTATTCCCTTGCATATGCACATACTAAAAAGAGCTGCTGAGAATACTCTCAACAGCTCTTTTTCCTACTCATCTGAGTTATTAAATTTCGCTAACGCGTAAATACCTTCTTCATCATCTAATTCAAGTTGTAATCTCGCCGCAAATGAATTGACATTATATTCTCTGTCAAGTAATAAGCGTAGTGCTTCGATTAAGTTCGCTTGAATTAAAATTTGCTGGCGACCATTTACCTCTACTTCAGCAGAAAAACCATAGTCATCGTCGTACATAAGTTCAACTAAAACTTCTTCTGGACCAACTTGTCTTTTTTCAGCGATATATACGCAAAGGGCATTGATCAGTTCTTGTTCAGAAATTTTTATCGTTTCCATGCTACTTCATCTTCCTTTTTCTTACGTTGATCTTTGAAGTATTTAAATGCACGAATTGCTAACATTACGATACCAGCCATTACTAACATATTTACCATAAATGCTAATACAGAACCAAGAGCTCCCATATTTGCAAATAAGCTACCCATTAGTAAACCACCGAGACCACCTAGTAATAAACCTTTCATAAAGCTTCCTTTATTACTTTTTGGTGCTGTATTTGTTGCTTTTGTTTTTGAATCAGGAGTCGTTTTTTGAGAATTTACATTTGAGTCTTTTTTGTTTAAATCAACTTTTGACTTTTGACCTGAACTTGGTGTAAACGACTTTTTACCAGATTTGTAACTCTTCGCTGCTGCGTGATCTACAAACATGAAGCTACTAGCTCCAAAGATAACCATGAATGCTGTCATGACTGCTACAAGTTTTTTCAACATATTATATCCATTCTCCTTTTATATAGATATATGTGAAATCTACCTTTCTAGTAAATTCAGAATGATAGATTTATTTTTAAAAACATTTTAAAGGTTCTTATGAACTTATTATATGAACTTTTGTCGAAATATGCAAGTGTTATTTACTTCCGACAGTTTAGTGACAAAGGAAAAATTAAGCAAAACAGAATTGACTTTAAATGAAACAAAACATATTATAGGTTCATAAGAACTTTTTATTATTTATGGAGGTGAAAAGATGGAAACATTTCATCTCACACGAAACGAAATGGCTACCCTTCTTCTATCATTAAGAGGATGGAATACGAAAAAGCCTCTCGGTATTTTACAAGAAGCTTGGGCAAAGTCACATAAAAAAGATATTGAAAGCGGACAAAGCGTAACTGCTTTTATCACTACCGCACTTTCACCTATTTTTGAAAAACTGATAAAAATTGACGATACAGACGTCGGTTTCTCTTTAAATGAAATAGTCGCGCTTGGCAATCAGATCGAAAACACAAGTTTCTCTGTAACTGCCATGCAAAACTGGGTGAAACGAGATATAAAAGAAATGATTGGCTCTCCTCAAAAAGGAAAAAAATATTCAATTGAACAAGCAGCCTTACTATTCATTGTTGAAGATTTAAAAACAGCACTTGATTTTGAATCCATTCGTAAGCTATTACGCCTTATCGTAAACGACCCAGCCGATCGAAGTGATGACTTAATCAATCCTGTTCATTTATATGGAGCATACTCTTCTCTATTTGAAGAACTCAATCAAGGGAATTGCTTACAATTAAATGCAACAGATACAATCCATACAATTGAAAACATCGTAAAAGAAAGAGCTGATAAAATTGCAAGCAAGTTCGATCAGGTTAATAACGAACAACGTGAAGCAATCCGTAACGCCATTATTATCGCCACACTTTCTGTACATACCGCATATGTACAAATGTTAGCGAAACGTTACGTAACAGCAACTTTATTTTTACAGAACTTAGATGTGAAACCGTAAAAAAATAGAAGCAGAAATGCTTCTATTTTTTTATGAGAAATTTTTAATAATCTTTTCATTCTCTCTTCATAAAAATTGAACTTATATACTTTACTATAATACTTATAAAGGACATAAAAGAATTGAAATAGCAATCCCCTATACAAATAAGGTGTAATCTACACATAGTGAATCTTTTATATTATTAACTATAAGGTTCACCTATTCAAAAATACATAAACTAGAAGGTGCAACAATGGTAAGTAGTTTTATTCACTCAGTATTAGCATTTTTTGAAGGGCTAGGTTATTGGGGCATTATGCTTGGACTTATGATTGAGATTATTCTAAGTGAGATTGTCCTTGCTTATGCGGGATTCCTAGTATTCAATGGTAGTATCTCATTTTTAGGCGCAGTTGTGTTTGGTACAATTGGTGGTGTTATTGCTCAAATCTTTATTTATTGGATTGGCCGATACGGCGGACGCCCTATATTAGAACGTTATGGAAAATATATTTTCATACATAAAAAACAAATAGATGCTGCAGAAGATTGGTTTAATCGTTACGGAACTGGCGTCATTTTTACAGCACGCTTCATTCCAGTAGTGCGTCATGCGATTTCAATTCCTGCTGGTATTACAAAAATGTCATTCCTACGTTTCACTACGTTAACAGCACTCGCAATCATCCCTTGGTCTATCATTTTCATTTACTTAGGTGAAAAACTAGGTGAAAATTGGGAGAATATTAATGATATCGCCGGACCATATGTGAAATCATTCGCAATTGGTGGCGTCATACTTATTTTTTTATACTTCGTTATAAAAAAATGGACAAAAAAACGTAAAATTTTGCGTAAAAATATATAATAAAAACCGCTATACATTCATTACGAATGTTAGCGGTTTTTATTATAGGCTTGATTTTGTATTAGAAATTGTATTATTTCTTCTTTATGCTTTAAGTCATGTTGAATGAGTGATGAAAAGTAATGATTTAATTTCACTTTTTTAGTGCCAAATTGGTAGACATTATAAAAATATTTGGTGGGAATTCGCTCAATTTCATCCACTAACTGTTTACGAGTAACACTGAATTGATTTAATAGTCCTTCTTTTGAAATACCAGATCTCGCATATTTAATTGCTCCCTTATTCATTTCCTCAACATCTATTGGAACATTTGGTACAGATTGTCCACTTATAAAGTATGCAATTCTATCCTTTATTAAAAACACGTCCCAAACTATAAAATGTGAAATCACATCCGCAATTGCCCATGAACCTTCTCTTAATGCCTGAAACCATATATCATCAGGTACTTGCTGTAATGTTTGACACCATTCTATTATATTTAACTTTTCTTCTAAAATATTTTCTTTCTTCATTATGCATTCCTTTCTCGCACTTGTAATTCATTCATATGAATATCTTCTAGGAATTATATAAAAAGCCTCCATAATTATGTGGATAAGCAACAATTCACTCATTCATTTCGTATATTATCTCAAAAAGGAGTGATTCCCCTATGCATTGGCAACAAAAAATACAATACTTAATCGGACGCCCTATCGGTATTTCCTTCATAAATGGGCAAGGAACCTCTGGTGTATTATGTTCAGCACATGATGGTCAATTATATGTGTATGAATACCTTTATCAAGCGCAGTTCGCAATGAAGCATTATGATTTTAGCCAAATTCAAGATATACATGCCTTTCCGAATTGCCCACATCAAAATCCTCTATACTAAAAAAAGGAACAGCTTATAGCCGTTCCTTTTTCTCCACACTTATTTCTCAGTATAAAAGTTTTGCACTGCTTCATCAAAGTAAATCCAGCCTTTCCAACCTAAATGAATTGTATCTTTTAAGAAATACTTATCATATTCATGGCCAGAGAAATCGACTACTGGATACCCAGCTTTCTCAACTTGTTCCCTAACTTTTTTATAATACACTTCACGGCGCTCTTTAGGGAAACCAGCGTAATCATACCACGGTCCATTTACAGGTACAGAAATAAAGAGCGGCTTGACATTTTTCTCTTTAAAAATATTTAAAACAATTTGTAAGTCATCATATTCTGGTGATTCGTCATATGATTCATTTGCTCTAAAGTTTTTTAAACCTTTTAACTTTTTCTTCAAATTATGTTTATAGTAATATGGATTTTCAATTCCGAATGTGTTTGTAGTAGATTCCGCTTTCCCTTCTTCTTCCGCATGTTTACGTGCATCTACCCAAGAAATTGAACGTAGTCCCACATTTGTTTTTTCTTTCATCGGCTCAATCTTAAATATGGAGTTAAATAAATCTCTATGATCTAAAATATTTCGATGCATATAAGCAAGTGGTTTAACTAAACCCGCTTTTACGTTATGTTTCGTATCATTAAATACAATACCTTCTAAGGAATTTTTTAATATATCATCTTCTTGAACAACTTTATAATCTAAAAGTCGTTTCGCAATTTGCTTCTTCATTTCTACATTTATTTTATCATTAAAAATAAAATGATATGCTTGTTGTTTAGAGAAATTGTTCGTAAAATCCCCCTGCGATACACCAGTCTTTGTAAACCATTGTGGTGATAAAACAAAGACTACTTTTTTACCTTCTAACTCATCCATTGTAGATGTCATATTTAATATATGAGCTAAACTTTGTGTACCGCCAATCCCAATTAAATATGGCGTAAAACCAGCGGGATTTACTTTGAAATAATTAGACGGATGATATGCATCCATTCGTAAAAATTCAGATGAACCGTACATCGGTAAATACTGCGAATTCTCTAACATTTTCTGTTGCAAGAATACACTTTGTAATTTTTCTTTTTGTAAGGAAGTTGCCGCATCTGCTACCTTCTTATCACTAATCAGTGATACTAAACTTTTCGATGGGATGAGTATGATAATAAAAAAAAGCACACACGCTAAAATTATGGGACCAAAGGCATGCTTCATTTTCATTTTTTATTCCTCTTCCTATCGCAATTAAATTGTAACCCTTGTCTTTGACACGTCATCATTTCTCTCCTTTTTCTCTATACATGTTCCATTCTATTTATCTATTATATACATGTATGTATTTCTTTCCTTGTTCTATTAAGACCTATATATAGCGCAAGAAAATGTTTCCATAGAAACACGTTAATTATACAAGATTCTACATACATTTCACACTGAAATTTTAGTAATAATTTTATTTTTTAACAATGAAAAAACATATGAAATGTCTAGAATTCTTCGGATGATGTATTGAGTTCAAAATATGATAATAAGCGCCCGCTATAATCAACTTCATGAGTATATATAAACCCTAGATTTCGTAAAAGTTTTTTCGAGTTCTCATTTGCTACTTTTACTCTAGCAATTATTCTTTTTACATTCATCATCTCTTTTGCATATTGAATGGAAGCCTTTGCTGCTTCTGACGCATATCCATTTCCCCAATATTCCGGATCAAGTAAATACATAATTTCTATTTCACCTGTTTCATCTATTTTTCTTAAACCACAATGTCCTAAAAGCTCTCCTGTATTTCTATTAACTAACAACCATACCCCGAAACCATACTGTTCCCAATGTGATATTAGTTGCATAATATAGTCCTTTGCTTCTTCCTTTGACATTCCCTTTGATTTAGCAAGCCATTTGCCAACAGCCTCTTCTTTTACTATGCTATAAAATTGATCAACATCTTCTATAATGGGCTTTCTCATGAATAACCTTTTTGTATGTATTACTTTCTTTTCTTCAAACATAAAACTTCATTCCCCTCCAAAATTTTATACAGACTAGTAAATTATACCATGTACTATTTACCCGACTTTAACTAAAAAACAGACTACCACAAACGTGGAGTCTGTTTTCTCATCCTTTATTTTTGTACATCTGCCCACTTTAAACTTGTTGCTGGTCCAAATTGATGTACGTATAAATCTTTCACATACGGCTTTTGTAAGTAAGATAATCCGCGCTGGAATACTGGAGCAATAACTGCATCATCAAGTAGCATTTTTTCAGCATCTTGTAGTGCTTTCCAGCGAGCCTTTTCATCATTACCTAATTCTGTTTTAATCTTCTTAATTAACGCATCATATTCTGGATTCGCATATTCAGTATTGTTCACACTACTTCCAGAAAGGAATACTTCTAAGTATGTCATTGGATCTGGATAATCTGGTAGCCAACGTGATAATGACATTTCATATTCTTTCTTCTTCTCTAGCGCTAGCTTTTGCGTATGTGGTTGTAATTTTACATTTACCTTTAAGCCTGGTAAGTTTTTCTCTAGCTGTTCTTTAATGTATTCTCCTACTTTCTTAAAGTTTTCTAAATCATAGTTTAATAACTCAAGCGTTACTTCATTTGTACCAGTCTCTTGCTTCGCCTTTTCCCAATATTCTTTCGCCTGTTTTACATCCGTTTTATTAAACTCACCTGCTGTACTTCTAAAATCTTTTTTATCTGGACCTTTTAAAAATCCTTTTGGCACGTAATAGTTTGCAGCAACCGATCCATCATTTAAAAATGAAGTCGCAAGTCCTTTCTTATCAAACACTGTACTTAGTGCAAGACGTGCATTTTTATTTTTAAGAATCGGCACATTTTCATTAAATCGGAAGAAGTACATAACCGGATCTGTATATTGTTTAAGCTCTTTATTATTTTTATATTTATCTACGAATTCAGTTGAAATGACAGCTCGATCAACTTTATCTGTTTCATATAAATTTACCGCAGTTGAAATTTCTTTAACAATTTGATAGTTTACTTCATCTAACTTCACTGCTTTTTTATCCCAATACTTTTCGTTTTTCTTCATCGTAAAGCTCGCTTCATGCTTCCAATCAGATAGTGTAAAAGGCCCATTATATACCGCTTTATTTGCTTCTAATCCATATTTATCACCTTGTTCTTTCGCATATTTTTCGTTAATTGGATAGAACGATGGTAAAATAAGTAATTTCGTAAAATACGGTACAGGATGTTCTAACTCTACAACGAATGTTTTATCATCCGTCGCTTTTACTCCTAATTCCTCTAACCCTAGTTGTTTCTTATTTATTTTCTCCGCATTTTTCACATCGTATGCAATGTATGCATATTGAGAAGCAGTATCCGGATTGATAAGCTGTTTCCAAGCATATACGTAATCTTGCGCTGTTACTGGATCTCCGTTAGACCACTTCGCATCACGCAAGTGGAATGTATATGTTTTCCCATCTTTACTCACTTCATATTTTTGTGCTCCAGCCTCAATCACTTCATCGTTTTTCGATAAGCGGAATAATCCTTCCATGACGTTATTTAAAACGTTAAATGATACTGCATCTGTTACTTTCCCTGAATTTAATGACGGAATTTCACCCGTTTCTAGTAACTGTAATACTTTCTTCTCATCTTTCGGCTTTGTCGTTGTTTTTTCTTTTCCGCAGCCAACTAAAATTGAAGAAACGAATAAAGTACTAACTAATGAGTAACGAACAACTTTTTTCATTTGAAAACCCCCTCTATTTTTTAAGGTAAGTAACGACGGGCGCCAGCGTATTCTTCTATATATCCTGGTGTATTTAGCGGTATAATCTCTACCGATCTTTCAGCTCTCGGTGAGTGAATCATATTTCCATCACCAATGTACATCCCCACATGATGAACACTGCCTTTCCCTTGATCATGTGCAAAGAAGATTAAATCTCCTTTTTGTAAATGTTCTTTATCCACTGCAACTCCATTTCTCGATTGCGGACCAGAATCTCGTGGAATTGTAATACCGTGCGATTTATAAATCGTATGTGTAAATCCAGAGCAATCAAATCCGAAGCCACTTGTACCAGCCCAAATGTACGGTAATCCTAAAAACATTTTCCCTGTGTTTATTAAATCATCGGCCGTCGGGGTTGGAATATCATTTTGAGAACGGTAAACCGTTCCATCATGTTTTCGTAGCCAAGCTTTCTGCCCATTTGGTAGCAACACGCGGTATGAAATTGTATCTTCACTTAGGAGGGGCAGCCGCGTATTATAGCTCACTTCAAGCGATTTATGTTTTTCAGAAGGATTTATATATAAAATGGCTGTCGGTTTTGTTACTAATACGAAAGGTTCATTTGTTTTATCTGCAAATTCTTGATTATATGTTAACTGTTTTTCAGGCATCCATCCTGGGTAGCCTTCTTCATTTCGAGGTGTTGGCTGACCATGGACTAACACTTTCACCCAATCCCCTTTTTTATCTACAACTGTTACTTCTTGGCCTAATAACGCTTGCGTTTCTAATTTATTTGCACTTGTTAACCAAAGTTTCTCATCCAGCGTCATCGACTTCGTCCACTTCCACAAATCAACTGGATTTGTAGCACTTGGTGCATCAATTGGCCGTAATGAATCAGGCGTGGTCCAAAGTGTTGCGGCAGATATATCGATAAACGCCTTACTATCTTTCTTTTCTTCAGCATTTGCTGATGTAAACGATGAAAATATAAATAAAGTTGTTAAAAATGCAGTTCCTACTTTTTTCATACATATCCCCCTTAAAAGATAATTTACTAGTCTCTTCTCCTAAGATTTACTATTCACTGTCGATTGAAGGTTTACCTTTGATCCAAAATAAGTCATTCCTTCCGGTTCTTCCATTAACCAAAGTGGCGCATCAAGATCGAAGTAATGAATATTAGGATGTGCAGCAGCTAAATGTGCAACAGCGCTAACAGAAAGAGAAGATTCCATCATGCTTCCTACCATACATTTCACACCAGCTGCTTCTGCGATATCAGCAATACGCCACGCTTCACGTATGCCTCCACATTTCATTAATTTAATATTGATTAAGTCTGCATATCTTCCTTGCACAATTTTTAATGCATCACTCGCTGAAAATATACTTTCATCTGCCATAATAGGTGTTTGTACATGATCTTTGACGTACTTTAATCCATCCCAATCTTTCGCATGAACAGGTTGTTCAATAAATTCAATATTTAAATTGCGATTTTCCATCTCTTTAATGATAGAAACTGCCTCTTTTGGATTCCACCCTTGATTTGCATCTAATCGTAACGTCGTATTTTTTGGTACGCTATTTCGAATCGCTTCAATACGTTCTAAGTCTAAGTGTGCAGATTTCCCCACTTTAATTTTTAAAGTTTGAAATCCTTTTTCTACATGTTGCTTTGCCTCTTTCGCCATAATGAACGGTTCATCTACACTTACAGTAATATCTGTGTGAATTTCTTTTTTTCCACCTAATAATGCGTAAAGTGGAATGTTATGATATTGACAATACACATCATATAATGCGATATCTACCGCGGCTTTCGCACTTGGATTTCCAATGCAACTCATTTGGATGTGCTGTAGTAACTGCTGAAATTGAATGATATCTTGACCAATTAAATTGGAACGCATCGGCCCTAAAATTGCTTCTTCAATCCCATTAGCGAAATCCCCCGTAATAACTGGTGTTGCAGCTGCTGCACCCTTGCCAACAATTCCTTCATCTGTATGAATATATACATCTATACTTTCTATTTCGGTTACGGTACGAAGCGCGGTTTTAAACGGTGTATGAAGATTTACACGTCTACGATTTACTTTTACATCGGTAATTTTCATTTTGTTCATCCTTTCGTTGTCTGGCAAAACGGATCCTTAATTCTCAACTTTTTTGGAGCAAAAGATCTCCGTTTTCGCTTACTTTTCATATAGAAGGTAAATGTGAAATAAAAAAATCCAGCCATAAGAAGATTCTTACGGCTGGATTTTGTCTATGAATGGGTAGACAAAGCAGCGATTTGATTATATTTTTTCTGTGCATCTTTTAATGCTACAAGTAATGCTTTTTGAGACGAACCGAAATAACGATCTTTTATTTCCATTACTAATTCTGGGTCATTAATATTTTTATGTAGAAATAAATATTTAACGAATTGAGATGTTAATGCAATTGTCGCTGAGCAATCTGCATCTACAATTTCCCCAGTCTCCTTAACAAGTACAAACGCTACAAAATAGCTTTTAAACTTTTCGGTAATGGGATTATTTTGAGGTGCTTTCGCATCCCCTACGACATAAATTGTATTTGAAGCGTACACAGCTCTCTTCCTTTCTAATACGGGATAACGGTTTTCTTAATAGTCGTATGAGTGATAAACTCAACATGGATTAAAAAATGTATCCGCTTACCTTGTATTATAATACAATTGACAGAATTTTAACAACATTTATTTTCGTATATATTCCATAAGTATAAAAACAGCTCCAGCTCTTCATTTTTACAATATGTAATTGTTTCTTGTACCATGACATTCCTACATGAAAAAACAGCTAGCTATCGCTAACTGTTCTATTACACTATTTCGGCAACACAAATATAGTTTCATTTGACTTAGAAAATTGATATTCTTTTCTCGCAAACTTCAAAATTTCTTCATCATCATCTGTTAAATTTTCTATGTTAGTCTTTAAAGAAGCCTCATCTTTCTTTAAAGAAACCAATTGTTTTTTTTGATTCGTAATTGTATCTTTTTTTTCTACAATTATTTCTTGTTGTTTCGTTAAAATAAATTGAACGTACAAAGTAGCCGCCGCAATAAATATAAACATGAATATAAATCGTCTTAGTTTTTTCTTATTAATTGCTCGATTTTCATTAGACTGTGATAGTTGTTCTTGTATATTAGGAACATTTATTCGCTTGAGTTTCCTCATTATGAAATCCCCCTAACACATATATTTTCACTACCATCGGCATGATTTCTTATTAACTTTAATTCTATTCTTATAAAATAAGCTCCTTCACAAAAATATCTCACTAATTAACCAATTAAAGATAGCATTCGACGACATTTCCATATTTACATTGCATTTTTTTATGTATGCTGGCATAAAATAGTAGTTTCTGTTATTCTTTTTCTACTATTGTAGAAGAGTTTTTTTACATACAAAGTTCTCCTTGTTTTAACATGGTTACAAGGAGAAAAGAGATGCATTTTCGTACATTCGATAAACTAGAATGACTGTTTAAGAGCTTAAGTTTAGAGCATAGATCATACCTATATACACTCAAAATAAGAAAAAAGCCCAATTTGGGCTTTTTTAATTTTGTAAATCAATATCATATTCCATATTTTTGGCCGTTTCTTCAGCGATCTCCACACCTAGCAAATTTTTCACAATATGAAATGACATGTTAATACCAGCTGAAATACCTGCCGATGTAATAATATGTCCTTCATCTACAAATTTCACATTCTCCATTACTTCTACATTCGGAAAATCTTTTTTGAAAGTTTGAATACTAGCCCAATGTGTTGTTGCTTTTAACCCTTCCAGTAAACCAGCTTTCGCGAGTAATAACGCTCCGGTACAAACTGAAGTCATTAGCTTTACTTCTTTCATTTGCTGACGAACCCAATTTATTACAATATCATTTTTCACTTCATTTTCCCGTGCGCCTTTACCACCTGGAATGATTAATATATCAACTGGTGGTAAATCTTCAATACTATAATCAGGCTTTACCTTTAATCCGTTCCTTGCTGTAATCATTTCTCCATTTTGGCTAACTGTATAAACAGTAAATGGTTTCTCTTCATGTACTTTAGTGATAGAAAAAACTTCAAATGGCCCTGCAAAATCTAACACTTCCACCTCATTAAATAAAAATATCCCTACACTCCATTTATTCATCACACGTTCACTCCCTGTTGCAAATAATGTAAAAGGTGAGTATGACCTTTTTCTAAGGCTATATCATAGGCTGTTTTCTCATCATCACACTCTTCTATATGTTCTGTTGATTATTATATATTCCTTTTTTAATTATAGTTTACATAATAATATTATCTATTTAATATTTATCTTTTATTTTAAATATTAAAATTTTCTGCTAAAATAATGCTAATCATGTTTAGTATGGAGGAGAAATTATGTTACACGTAATACCTTTAAATAGTGAAGACTATGATTTAATTAAAGCTGCTGAAAAAGTAATCGAAAAAAACTATAAATATGGTCGTCATCATATCGGTTCAGCTGTACGAACTAAAACGGGTAATATTTATGCAGCAGTGCATGTTGAAGCGAATATTGGAAGAATAACAGTATGTGGTGAAGCTATGGCAATAGGAAAATCTATTTCCGAAGGTGATCATGAATTTGATACCATTGTAGCAGTTGCACACCCACACCCTCATGAAGATATAGAAAAATGTTGGGTTGTTGCTCCATGTGGGATGTGTCGAGAATTAATAAGTGATTACGGAAAAAATACGAATGTTATACTCTCTTATAATGGTGAACTTGTAAAATGTAACGTAATGGAATTATTACCTGAAAAGTATACAAGTGAAGTAGAATAATTATTCCTGTGTTCCATTCATCTTATAATATTATTCCAATAAAAAACAATCCGTTTTAAAAACGGATTGTTTTTTTATTTCTGTTTTATGCAGTTTATTTTATTTTTCTATTTTTTAAATAATTAAATTATCATTAACAAAAATGAAATTAAAAATATTTAAGTTTATTACATTTTTTCATTTAAAAACAAAAATGCGTTTTCTCCTTACATTCGATAAATATTAATATAAAATCTCTAAAATCAGCAGTCTTATCATACCAATCTATAACAATTCTGTCTTCTTCCCTTACCTGTTTCCTTTAACACATATGATTTTAATACAAGCGACGTTAATGAATCTGTTAATGTTTTATATGATAAATTAGATAATGCCAATAGATCGTTCGTATATAACATTCTATGCTTCTCTAATAATAATAGTACTAATCGTTCAGACGGTTTTAATGCCTCATCACTTTCTAGTATAAAGTCTATATTTTTCATTTCTCTAATTATTACTCCTTATATAAAAAAATACTTACGCAACTAATTTAATATAAAAATAATACATAACAAAATTTGAAATATATTAAAATAACATTGTTTTAAAACACTATTATACTATAACATAGAAAAAGCATTTCCCGAAATAGGAAATGCTTTTTTATTGCTTATAGAATTCTTTAAACCATACATTATATTTCAAATATTGATCCGTACAATTCCCTACAAACTTCTCTGATCATTCAAAAGTATTTGTAGTACATCAAGTTCTACTAAAATGAGTTAACCATTTTCCGGCATTTTGTTCTACCTTAAATATTTCTTGCGATATGCGGCTTACTGTAATGACTTGTTCCACCACCGCCTACTACTACTTTACCGCCTTGTTCGAAAATTAATAATTTACTTGAACCATCTGCAAGAAGTACTATTACTTCAGCATTATTACTTGTTGCTACATAAATTATATAACCACTTTTTGATATACAAGTTTCCCAATTCGCATCAAATTCTGATCTTACTACACGATTTGAATACACTTGATTTTCAATTCTATCTTGTTCTTCGTTTGCCAAATTTATCCCCTACCTCTCTAAAATATCATTTATAGAAACCTTACAGTTCTATTTAAAATAGTGACTGTCTTTAATATAAATAGTATATGTAGTTAGTAGAAGGATGCTTGGACAATGAAAACGTAATAGCATGTAAATAATATACAATTAAAACAAGACAATCGATATTGTATCAATTGCCTTGTTTTCTTACATACTTCTTTATTTTTCTTTTCGCACGGCTTCAAAAGTAAACATTTGATTAGCATTTGACGGTTCTTTTTCATAAACATAATCAGCAGAGCAAGTAATATTAGAGAAACCAATACTTTCTAAAAGAAGTTTAAACTCTTCTATTCCATACCAACACACCGCAAAGCGTTGCAATTCCGTTTGTACTAACTGCCCTTTACTCCATTTTTCATATTTTAAATAGGATAGAGTAACTTGGTTCAGCCAATCTATTTCAATTGATTTATTTTCTAATGTAATTCCGTCACCATTTGGTAAAGAAAAAGTCGATGTATGAATCTCCCCCGTCTTCCAGTCATACGGAAGCATAATATCTACGATTAATCGTCCACCTGGATTAAGGTGTTCATAAAAACATTTTAATGCATTTATAGAATCCTCTCGATTTTCAATTAAGCAAAAAGAACCAGTAGGAATAATAATTGCCTCATATTTATGCGGAAGTGAAAATTGTTGTAAGCTTCCTTCATATAAATTAGGGTGTAAGCCTCTCTCTTTGCATCTTATACGGCACGATTCTAGCATCTCAGGTGAATAGTCAATCCCATCTACTGTAAAACCAGCCTCAAGAAGCGGGATGATGACACGCCCTGATCCTACTGCTGCTTCGAGAATTCTACCTCTACAATTTTTCAAACGTTCTTCATAATACTCAATATCACCATTTAAAGAATAACCGACAGGCTTTGTGTAATCATAAAGTTCCGTGCAAAGTGTACTATAAAAACTAAACATTTATTTTCTCCCCCGTTTTTTACGTACGGAAGATTTAAATTCAATTAATCTCCCTGTACCTGTATTTTTAATGAAAATTCGAAAGAGCTGACTGTCATACTATATCACTCACTTTCCATAGAATATAATCATATTGTATAAGATTTCCTTTGAAATGCCAATGTAAATAATGAAAATTCAAACTCTTTACCAAAAGGAGGATATGATGAATTCATTCATTATATTTCTTTTACTTCTTATTGCTTTTAATGCTCTAATTTTCTTTATAGCAAAGAAATATAGGGGAATATGGAAAATTACCAGTTGCATTTTCATTCTTTCTTCCCCCATCGTTTTCTTCGCCACTTTGCACATAATTGGTGAAAAAGTAGGAGATGGATTCGCTGGAGGTTTTGCTGGGCTTACATTTAGTGGCCTATTGATCATAAATGCAATTTTTTTATTTATTGTAAGCCTTTTTGTATCTACCAATAAACATTCACATTAAACTCTCCCTTTCAAAATGTAAAGAGGTTGTCTCATAAGTCTCTTTCGAAGTAAAATCACATGAAATTGAAAAGGAAGAAACGTTATTAAATCAACGTTTCTTCCTTTCACTTTCTATTCGGTTTTGGCTAAAAAGCACCTTTTGGGACAGCCTCTTTATCCATAACTATTTATTTCACAATTGGCAATGTCACTTCACTTAATTTCACTGTAAGCTTCGTGCCCGCTTTCGGTCTAATTGTATAATCATAGTCGCTAGCAATTAAAACGACTCCTATTTGATGCCCAGCTTTAAAGACATAATCATCTGGCTGCATGTCCCATGTAAATGTATAATCTTTGCCTGGTTGAATCGCTGTTGAATTTTCTATACTTTTTACGTTTTGTGGATCCATCCAGCCTCGTGTTACGATTTCCGGCTTCGTTCCTCCGTAATCAACAAGTAATGCTGTTAAATTTGATACAGATCGATCAATATTTCCTGTAATTGAAATCTTTGGTGTACCACTTATACGCGTATCTTTTTGCAGTACAGGCATTGTATACACTAATCGATTGGCTACTTCTAATTCTGGATTTGCTACTAATTCGTTTGATTTCATTTTTGCATCATCTACGAATGAAAACATCTTATTAACAGAACCCATACTGAATGGTAAATTAACTGCTTTATTACTTAAATACATTCGCACTTTTGACGGTACAGCTGCTGAATCTGGCCAGTTTTTTAATTTTTCCCATGTTTTATTTTCACGTTGTACATCAACCATTGGCTCATTCATAATCCCATTTTCAATTCCATATAACCAATAATCGAACCATTTATTTTGTGTTCTTTGCCAGTCATTCGTTGATGTTCCACCGTGTCCACCTTGATGTAGCCACATTTTACGAGGAACATCATTCTCTCCAAGCGCTTCCCACCATTGCGCGAACTGCTTCGTTTTTACATTCCAATCATTTAAACCATGAACAACAAACACACTCGCTTTTATATTTTTAGCATCTTTTACATAATTTCGTTTATCCCAAAAATCATTATAATTACCAGTTTTCCGGTCCTGTCCGGCTGTTAGTTCTTTTATTACTTGTCCGCAAACTTCAGGGTTTTCCCTTGTTAATACTGCTTCTGCCATATTATCTGTATCTTCTCCTTGGTATCCACCTGGCGCAATCACTGCACCGTTTGCACGATAATAATCATACCAACTACTAATCGCTGCGATTGGAATAATTGTTTTCAACCCTTCAACACCAGTCGTCGCAACAGCATTTGGTAACGTACCATTATAAGAAACTCCTGTCATACCTACATTTCCCGTTGACCAATCGGCTTTAACTTCCTCACCATTTTCTGTATATGCTTTCGCACGTCCATTTACCCAATCAATAACAGATTTCGTCCCTAATATTTCTTGCTCATCCCCAGTCGTCGGACATCCATCTGATTTCCCAGTTCCAATACTTTCGCCTAAAATGACTGCATAACCTCTTGGTACATAATAATTTCCATACGAACCAAGATTAACAGCTCCATACGGTTTCCCTTCATACGCATACAATTCTTCATCTACGTTATATACAGGAACATCTTTTAAACCAGCTCGATATGGACTCATTTCATATATAACAGGAACTTTCACATTTGGATCAGTTTTTGGACGCATAACTTTTACTGATACTCGATCTTTTTTTCCATCTCGATCACTATCTACTTCCGTTTCTACAAATAAATTTTCAATAATTGCTTCATCAAGCGAATAAATCGGTTTTGTCATCCCATTTTCTAATTCAATTTTCGTACTTGAACGTAACGCATCTGAAACAATTCCATTTAACTTCACGTCATGCTCATTTATGTAGTTTGTTTCTTTATTGTCTGCATACGCAGTCATACTAGAAACTCCTGACGTAATTGATAAAGATAATATTGCTGATAATGTTGCTATTTTCTTTTTCCCCATATCCTTCCCTCCCCATTTATGTCTCCTTTTACTATACAATATAATTACTGAAAATTCAGTTTATTTTTTATACAGCAACTTGAGAAATTTGTAGAACACTCTTCCAACGGGCTTTCAAGGTTATATATTCTGATTTACTGCTCTCATATAATCAATAAAAAACATCACCTATTAATAGACGATGCTTCTAATTGTATTGAATTAGTCATTCTTCATAGTAATATAAAACCGTATTTCTCCCTCTTTAGTAGATACGCCATAGTCAAAACCATGCCTTTCTAAAATACTTTTCACTATCGCTAGTCCTAATCCTGTGCCTGATTTTTCTTTACTTCGTGAAGAGTCTAAGACATAAAAAGGTTCCCAAATTTTTTCGATATCTTGAATTTGTTCTGCATTAATCCCATTTTTAATTTGAAAATATACACTTTTATTTCTCTCTTCTAAAGTGATTATTATGTTTTGATTTGTTGTATATTTTATTGCGTTAGAAATTAAATTTTGAAACACCATTCCCATTTTATTTAAATCCGCATAAATGACCTGATTTTTAATATTACTGTTCGTCTGCAACTGTATTTCTTTCGACTCCAGTTCAATTTTATGCTTATCTATTATACTTCGGACTAATGGTTCAATAGGGAATTCTTCTTTTTGTAAAACATCTCTTTCTAACTTCGAAAATTGTAATAGTTCTTCAATTAAGTTTGATATTTGATCTGTTTGTTTAATAATTGTATCTACGTATGTCCCATCATCTAACCCATCCTTAATTCCCATAGAATATGCTTTTACTAATGCAATTGGTGTCTTTAATTCATGCGTCACATCACCCATAAATCGTTTTAAATGTTCATTACGATCTGTTAAATCTTGATGTGCTTCATGTAGTGTATCACTCATGATATTAATACTATCGGCTAACTCCCCTATTTCATCGTTCGTTTTCACTTTTGTTCTTTTAAACTTCAAATGTGAAATGTCCTGAGCTACATCACTTAGCTCTTTTAATGGAGTCGTTATTATTTTTGAAAGTATCCACACAAGTAAAATAATAAGAAGGAGTGAGAAACAAAGAATGTATAAATAAAATGTATTTAACGTTTTTATAATTTCGTTAGAATGTGCAATAGAAGTTCCCATTAAAATTATTGTATTATCTTTTGCAATATATTTAGCGAAAAAACTTGCTTTTAACTTCTCTTGATCATATAGTTTATTCGATTGCCCTTCCACTTTCACCTTCATGACTGCGTCTTTCGTAATCCACAGTTTATTTAAAACTACTTTCTTTTTCGTAAGTTGCATGCGTAACGATTCGTTCATATCATCTTCTGACTGATTGATTGACGTATATGCAAACGTAACGTTATTTTCGCTTTCAATTGTACGAATTACATCTTCTAACTCATTTACAGGTGTATTTTGTATTTGCACTGTAAATTCATTCAAGTTCTCTCTCGTTTTGTAAATATTATATTTCGGTAAAAGATAGTTAATTATTAATAAAGAGATCGTAAAAATAAGAATAACAGTTAAAGAAATGCTGAGAAATAGTTTTTTTCCAAGTTTATTCACTCTGCTCCTCCAAACTATACCCTAAACCACGATGCGTCTTTATAATATTTTCTCCTACTTTTTTACGTAACCTTCTTACATGTGTATCAACAGTTCGCTCTTCTCCAAAATAGTCAAATCCCCATACGATATCTAACAATTTTTTACGAGTCAAAATCATGCCTTTATGACTTAAAAAACACTTTATTAATTCTAGCTCTGTTTTTGTAATATCTAACTCTTTGTCATTTTTATAAACTTTATTTTTCGTAAAATCTATTTTCAAATCTTGAACTTGAATGACATCATCGTGCTGTATAAGCTTTTTCGCTCTAGTGATTAATACACCTGGATGAAATGGTTTTTTTACGTACTCATCTGCCCCGCTTTGAAGCGCTGCTAATTCATCTTCGCTTTCACTTTTCGCCGTAAGCATTAATACTTTTACGCTTGAGTTTTTCTTTATTTCCTTACAAACAGTAATACCACTATGTTTCGGCATCATCCAATCTAAAATAGCTAAATCAATTTTTTCATCATAAAATATTTGAAGTGCTTCTTCTCCATCTTTCGCTAAGAAAACTTCGAAGCCTTCTTTCTCAAAATAAGCTTTTAAAATCCTTAGCATATCTTGTTCATCATCTGCGATTAATACTTTCATACATTATCCTCCATTGCTTTTAAACAAAAATTAATTGTATCATACAACTTCTTTGTTACATGTATGTGACAGAAAAATATTTGAACTAGTTAAGGGTATAGTAAAAACGAGGTGTTGTACTATGATGAAAAAAATCGGGGTCATTACTCTTCTTTTCTTCTTATTATCAACAAATGCGTTCGCAAATACAAATCAACAAATTGAAGTATTTGATTGTCAAAAAGAAATGGTCGTTCAAAAACAATCTTTAGATCCAGCTATTCAAAAAAAAGCTGTTCAATATGCTAAATCCATTACTGGCCCCTTCAAAAACTTAAATGTCGTTCCAAAAGATGGTCACATGATAAAAATCCCTTTATCTAAACCAGTTTCTATTACAAATCAATGGCTACAAACAACAATTGATGAAGTACTTATTCTTCTCCCTCTTAATCAAAAACCTTATATTATGCTTTACGACGATGAAAATAATCCACATTTTTATTATGTAAAAGGTGATCCGAAGGGACTATTGAAAGAAATGAATGTTAAACATAATTGACTAGAAAAAAGAGACTTCATAAGCTTATTTTTCGAAGCAGAGGTCTCTTTTTTTACAAACATAATACTTTATAGTGACTAGAGCCTTTATATACCTGCCCCTTCACAAATCCATTTGCACTATAAAATGCATCACCTTGTTTTGTATCTGTATGTAAAACAACCACTTTAAAATACTTTTCCGCATGATATAATAGTCGCTTTAATAACAAGTTCCCTAGCCCTATACGACGATAGTCCTTTGTAATATAAAATCGCCTTAATCGGCCAATCTTATTATTTTCTGTATATGGATCCTCATTTAACCCTCCTATTCCGATTAACTTTTCCCCATGAAAAATCCCATATAAGCATTCACCAGTTTTATTAAATGTGTTTATTTTATTTTCATATTCACTTATTAATTTTATTAGGAAATAAAATCCTTCGTCTTTGCTTTCCTGAACAAGATATTCGTGTTCGTATATCATTAAATCTTCAATTTGTTGAATATGTATATCTTTCAAGTAAATCCCCCCTTAATATAGAAACACATAAAAATGCTCTAGAATCATTTATTCTGAGCATTTTTATGATTGTTATCTTATTCAATTCGTAGTATGTGTATTCTTCACTTCAGTTTTAAATCGATAATATAGTTGTTTAAGTCTTATTGAACTAAAGTAGCTGTTTGCTTAAATGAATAGATTTACATTTATAATGTCTCTCAAATATAATATCAGTTTATAAATTCATCATTCTACTCTAACATTGTTCAAGTTAAGTTATAATTTGTTAATCTATAAGCTTGTGTAACCACAGTTCAAATATCTTTAACTGTTCTTCAGTATGAAAATAATGTTCACCTGTCTCCATGACTTCTAATGCACAACGATGTTTTTTTGTAAAATCGTTAATAATTTCAAATTCACACAGTTCATCCTTAGCTCCGTACATAATATATGTATCTATATTCCATGTATTAATAGGATGTTCTTTTACATAGCATAAATAATCCCAATATAACTTTTGACCAATTGGTGTCTCTATAGTCATTTCTTTTTGCAAAAGTTCTGGTGTTACATTAAACCATTTCATCATATTTTCGATAATTCGTTCCATATTAACTACTGGTGATAAAAATAATGCCTTTTCAATCACATCATTTTGATAGGCTAAAAGGCTAAAATAAGCTCCTATACTACATGCAAACACACTTACTTCTTTCCAATGCTCTTTTGCGTAATTCATAATTATAGATAATTCACTAACACAAAGCTGTACTTTGCAAGGAGTATTATCATTTGTTCTTTCTCCATGCTCAGGTAAATCAAAGCTTAATACTTGATAACCTTTTTGATTAGCTTCTTCAGCTAATATTTGAATAACTGCATCTTCCTTATTTGACATATTTCCATGTACTGCAATAAAAACTTTTTCACTTTTATCTCCCCACAAAACCGTGGGAATATTATTAATGTTAAAATTATCTTTAAGCATATTTCCTCCATAGAATAAGTCATATAGTACTTGGCAAAAAACGCACACACTTTATAATCCAAATCAAACCATTACTAATCCATCACAAATGAATACCACTATCTCTACCTCTGTATAACAGAGTCTACTTTGTATTTAACATCTTTCTTTTTCCATTTCTTCAGAAGCCACAAGTACTTATTTTAATTCCCCACTAAGCAATTTACTCCGTTAATGGAAGAAAGATTTTTAAACGACTTTATTATTTTTAGAATGATTATATTGTAATTTAAACAACTTCATTATCTCTGTATAGCAGGCAATATCCCCTTCAACTCCAGTAAATCATCTATTACTATATCAGCTTGGGCAAGTTCATCTTCTTGTGCAAAATCAAAATTACATCCAATCGCAATCAAGCCATTATCTTTAGCTGCGTTTATATCAGATAAACGATCCCCGACTACAGCTGCTTCTTTTATATCATATTTGTTCAAAATACTTTTTACTAAGTCGCTTTTATTAAGTGAGTTTATTTGTTCAATACTAAACGTTTCAGTAACCCATTGATCTAACTCATAATAAGATACGATTGCTTGTAAATATTCAGTTAAACCATTACTAGCAATATAAATTGAACAATTATTTTCTTTTATATATGTAAAAATTTCTTTTACATTCGGATATAAAGCACCTTTTCCGCTCTTAATGTTTTCAATTAATCTTTCTAAAAAATATGCATCTGTTTGTTCTCTTATTTCAAGAGAATGATCCGGTAATAAAGCTTCCCAAACTTTCGGTAAAGGTACACCCATTATTTCACGGTATTTATCAATAGGCGTTACCGTATCCCATAATTGAAGGGATCTTAAGTGATCAAATGTATCATCTAACGATAATTCTAAAATTTTATCTGTTTGAAATAACGTTCCGTCCATATCAAAAATTAATGCTTGTAACATTTCATTCTCTCCTTTTGAATTATAATACAGTTTTACTTGATATATTTTTCAGCATCTCAACGATAATTTCTGAACAATAGTTTGCGGCCGTTTTCGCGAAGTCATCATAAGAAATTTGTGCTTCATCGTCTGCACTGTCAGAAATACATCGCATTACGAGAAACGGTACTTCATTTATGTAGGCAACATGTCCAATTGCTGCACCTTCCATTTCTGTACAATGCGGTGCATATTCATCTATTAATTTCGCTTTTAGGTTTGAATCTTCAACAAAACATTCACCGCTTACGATTCTCCCTTCATGAACTCCAATATGTAAACTACTACTATTGCATGCAGTACGTGCTAACTCCATTAATTTCTTACTTGCGTAAAACTCCTCTTGGAACGGGAATAAGTTTTTCATTTGAGTCTTACTTACATCATGATGAGTTACATTCGTTGAAATAACTATATCGCCAACTTTTACATCTGGATGTAGCCCGCCAGCAACACCGGTATTGATGATAGCATCTACATCAAATTTATGAATTAACGTTTGCGTACATGCGGCTGCATTAACTTTCCCTACACCACATCTTGTAACAATTATTTCTGTTCCCATGAATTCCCCAACGTAAAAAGGCATTCCTGCGATTGTTTGTTCTTCTTGTAAAACTAATTTTTCTAAAAGTAAGTCTATTTCAATTTGCATTGCTCCGATAATGCTGATTCTGTTCATGAATGTACTCTCCTTTATTAATTACTCCCTTTAATTCTTTCAGACATAACCGACAATAAAAATTTCGGAAGTACGATTTGTCTCTTTAATCTTTTGGGCTGTGAAAGTAACCTATACAGCCATTCAGTTCCAGTATCCCTCATAATTTTTGGTGCTCTTTTTACAGTACCAGATAATATATCGATCATACCTCCAATACCAATAGATAGTGGAATGTTTAATGTTTGTATGTTTTCATAGATGAATTCTTCTTGTTTTGGTGAACCTAGTCCTACTAGCAGTAAGTGCGGCTTGAATTGCTTTATTTTCATTTTTACTTCTTCTATTTCCTCACCATTTACAAATCCATGCTGTCCTTTAAACTGTGCTCCCGGGAACTGCTCATTTAATTTTTCTAATGCCTTTTTATTACTTTCTGGAGCAGCTCCAAAAAGAAAGACGCGGTATCTATTATCGTTACAATATTTTATTAAATCGTGAGTGATATCTGCCCCAGTGACGCGTTCTTTCAGCGTTCCTTTTAATATTTTCGAGCCAATTATGACACCAATTCCATCCGCTGTTATTAAATCCGCAGATAGTAACATCTTTTTAAACTGTTTAGATTTAGCCGTACTTTCCTTTGCAGACATAACAATTTCAGGATTTGCAGTTACTACAAATCTTGGTTTCTCTTGTTTTTCATGTAGCCAACCTTTTAATAAACTTATAACTTGTGCATATTCTAAAGTTGAAAAAGGTATTCCCTTTATAAGTTGGTGATTCACTTTACTCTCCCCTTACATAAGTTGCAAATATTCATCAATATCTTTAGAAATTTGTTTAAAAGCTTTATCCCAAAATTCATAGCTTGTTATATTTATTTCAAAATGTTTTTTCATAAGTTCTTCCACTGAATTTTTTCCTGTTTCTCGTAAAAACTCTTTATATTTCAAGTGAAAAGTACTTTTCCTTTCTTTAGCTATTTCTAATAAACTAAAACTAGCTAAATACCCAAATGTGTATGGATAATTATAAAAAGGAACATCTGCTAAATAAAACTGAACATATTTCATCCAAACAAACGGCTGATATTCTGATAATGAATTTCCATATGCTTTTTCTTGCGCTACTATAGATAATTTCTCGATTTGATCAGCACTTAAAGGACTTACTTTACATTTTTCATAAAAGTTCTTCTCAAATTCGAACGATGCTCGAATTGCCATTATATAATTAAAACAGTTTCTTATTTTCCAGCTAAGCAATGACTTTTTTATATCTATACTATCTGTTGTTTGAATTAGATAATTTATAAGCAATGTTTCAAAGAAAATAGACGCTGATTCAGCTGTACTCATTGGCAAATAATCATCTAAAAAAGAAGAGGATTGCTCAAAACTCATATTATAAAAATGCCAAGCATGTCCTAGTTCGTGGGCAAGTATCCTTACACTATCGATACTTCCGTCATAACGCATAGAGATTCGAGATTCTTTTTCACTGAAAAAAGGAGCACAAAATCCACCTGGGGGTTTATTCTCTCTCGGTTCTGCATCTACCCAACCACTTTCTATCGCATGACGTGCAAATTCTGCTAATTCTTCATCTATATTTTTTAATGCATCGTATATGTTTTGTACTGCTACTGAAAAAGGAATACTAACCTCATTATTCTCCTTTACTGTCATAAGTTCATGCCATGTAATCGAAGCTCTACCTTTCTTATACACGTTTAAAGCACTTACTAATTTATCTAGGTTTTCTTCTGTCGCATTCCATATTTGTAATAATACAGTTTCTGAAATACCATTCGCATAAAGGGACCTTGCTAAAATCTCTCTATCTTCTAAGTCATTGCCCTTTGTATTACGCAATCTTCCTATTTGATTTAATACAGTAGCAAAAATTTCTTTCTCCTTATGTAAAGCACATATTAATGACTCGAATACTTCTAGTCTTTCCTTTTCATTATCACTATTCATTGCAACATGATTTGCTTGTCCAAATGATAATTGCTTATTATTGTGCTCTATTTCTATCCTATTCCTTAATTGTATGTACATATTTTCCCACGCATGTAGTTCATCTTTTATTAGCCTAGTATTATCAGTAATTTCCACTTCACTTTGCTGTATGACTTGCTGCACTTCACTTTTTAGTTCCTTTACTTTCATAGTCAATCTAGTAATGTCAGATGAAACACTTTCTTCAGCTGATCGGCAGTACAAATAGTATTCTGCTTTTTCAATAGATTGTATAAGATTTGAAAGAATCCCTATATCTTTTGTTACAAAAAATTGTTCTTTTAACTCCAATATTGGAGATAGGATATCTTCATTCGAATACAATGAATCTAAATCCCACTTAGCAATTTCATGCATTTTTATAGCCTCCTCCTATTTTTACAAATAGTTACAGATATTTCTCCCTACACAATTATATATGAAATGAAAAAATTTTAATATCTTTAAATATTTAGATTTTTATAAGCGACATGAATTCAAAAAAATATGATTCTGCTCATGACAGAATCATATTTTTAACATCTTATATTTAGCATTTTCATAAAAAACTTATTTATATATTTAGTAACTGCTTTTTCTTTGCATTAAATTCATCTTCTGTAATAACACCCATATCTAGTAATTCCTTAAATTTTTTCAGCTCATCTGCCACAGAAATAGTAGCATTTGTTACTGGTCTTTCCTCAACTTTTTCTTTTTTTAATGAATCTAGGACTTGATGAACATTGTTATTTATAGCTGTTGCTGACTCTTTATCTAAAGAAATATTAAATTTTTCTTGTGGAGTATCAATCGTTAATACCCCAAATAGTAATCCTTTTTCAAATGTTATATCATTTATTTTTTCGTAAGCTACAGATTTGAATTTCTCACCAGTTAAAGATTTTTGTCCAAACATAATTCTTTTATTCGTAATAGCATACGCGAAATTACGATCATGCTTTGTTGCAGATTCATAATTATGTAAACCAATAAATGTCATTAAAACTTCTTCGTCTTGTATCAAGTTTGTTTCAAGTACTCCAAAATGTTTTAAGCCCCACTTTTCATTATGTCCAGAACCAAATTTATTATCAACACTGTATTGATACATTCCTTCAGCAGTAGACATCGGATTTTTAGCAATTTTTTCTGCTCTGGCATTCATTACATCTTTCTTCTCTTCAATCATTTCTTTAATTTCTTCAATACTAATTTTATTTACAGGCACAACAGTCATTCCACCCGCTTCTTTCAAACAATCTGGACAAATCCAAGCATTTGATTTTTTTACTTTGTATCGATTCAATCCAACTTTATTCTCACAAACACCACATACTACTTTTAAACTAAAAAACCCCATAATTAACCTCCAAATTTCTATAACATCATTCTATTATTTTCAATAATATTTAGTCCCCTACTTTATAATTCATACTAAAAAGTTATTTAATATGTATAGATTCTATTTATTCATAGAGAAACAAATAATTTAACACTAATCATTTTAAGAATCAATAGCACTTTATTATTTGGAAATAATTACATCACAAAAAAAGGATTGATCAAAAGATCAATCCTTTACTCTACTTCATTTAAGAAAAACAACGTTATAACGCCAGGTCCTGTATGTGCTCCGATTGCTGCACCAATTGTATTTACGATAAATACTTCACAGCCAAATCTTTCTGTAATTAATGCTTTTAATGCTTCAGCTGTTTCTAAATCGTCACCGTGAGTTATACCGATTGTTTGACCTTTAAGTTCTTTTCCACGCTCTTCCATTATATCGACAATTCGGCCAAGTACTTTCTTTTTCCCTCTTACCTTTTCAAGTGGTACAAGTTTTCCTTCTTCCACGTTTAAGATCGGTTTAATGTTTAGTAAACCACCGATAAATCCTGCGACTTTACTTAAACGTCCACCTCTCACTAAGTACTGTAAGTCAGCTACAGTGAAGATATGTTCCATATGGTTCATTAGAAAATCAACACGTTTTAAAATATCTTCTTTTGATGCACCGTCTTTCGCCATTTTAGCAGCTTCTAAAACAACAAGACCTTGACCAAGCGAAGCACATTTCGTATCAATAATTTCTAAATCTAAGTTAGCATATGTTTCTTTTACTTCCTCTTTAATGAGAACTGATGATTGATATGTACCAGACAGTTCAGATGAAAAAGCTAAATATATACAAGGATTACCTTCTTTTGCATAAGAAACAAATTTTTCTTGGAAAGTTTCAAGTGAGGGCAATGACGTTCTATAAACAGCGCCTTCTCTCATTTTTTGCAATAATGTAACTGACTCTAATGTTACTCCATCTAAATACTCTGTTTCTGATTCATCATAAACACGGAGTGGAATTAAATCAATATCATATGCTTGCAGCAATTCTACCGGTAAATCCGCCGCACTATCCGTAATGATTTTAACACCCATTTTTAAACCTCTATTCTGTTATAAATATAAAAAATATAAAATAAAAATAATACTTTTAAATTATATACGTAAAACTTAAATGAAGAAAGGAAAACACTTTATATTGTATGCACTATTCTTCAAAACTTGAACTGTTAATACAAATGATTCTATTTTAAACACCTTTTTCTTATTATTTTTCTAAAACACGACTAATTTTATAAGTATTTTGTATCATTATATTTTAATTCTTTATTTTAATATAATCTTTTCAAATTCATACTGTTTAAAATTTAAAAGCCAAATCCAATAAAGGAAATGGCTTTTAAATTTTCATAAAATAACCAAACTTCATTTTCCATCACATTGCTCTCATTATTATTTTAGCGATGTTAAATATTAGTCCAGTTATGATTAATATTTATAGCCTGTACTATAATTAAAACAGTAAAAGAATCACTAGATAAAAAACAAGTTAAACACTTTATAAAATATTCAATTTAACTAGTAACGCTAATAAAATTTGGAGAAGAATTTGAACATTTACTGCTATGTCTGTATCAGTAGTCGTAACTGTAACATTTCTAGAATTTCTAATAACAGTTTCTTGTTTATTAATTTGTTTAATAGATGATTTTTGAAACAATTCTTGTGCAACACGATCAGCTTTTTCACTATCTGCTATAGAAATACTTATTATAACCACGATAGCTGCTTGTAATGCCGCTTGAATAGATAACGCAGCTTTTGTATCTGTAGTAGTAACTTCTACATCTGCTGAATCGACAATTGTAATTGATTCTTCAGAAATTTGGTAAGTTTTACTTTCTTGCGCAGCTGCTTCTGAAACACTAGCATTCTTAAAAGATGGATGAGGATTTGAGTAATCTAATGCACTCCATTTTTTATTTTCATCTGAATGACATGTTTTGTCCATACGTTCACCCCCTTTCAATCTAAATAATTATTAACTTGTGATTGTATTTCAGAAACAATACTTTTAATTTGCTGCTTTTTTTCTGGCGATAAATTTTTTAGTTTTTCTTCATTTATCCCATGCCTATTAAAAATATCTGAGAGTAAAAGGTCTATAATTATATTCTTTTGATCCTTATCAAACTTAAAGGAAGAAAATTTGTTTAAATCATCCATTTACAATATTCACTCCAATCAATTTTCTATAAAAATTTCAAATAACTAAGAGCATTATATGTAATTTAATAAAAATTGCTTGGACAAGTAACTTAATCTTCTATTTTCCACTTCTTTTTACTAATAACTTCAAAAAGCTGGCTTCTAATAAGAAGTCAGCTTTCTTTCCTTCACTTCACATAAATATAAGTTTCATTTACTGTTAAATAATGTATTTCAACTTTATTTGTAGTTTTCCACACTTGCTTTTTCATTTATCTTGAATATTAATTCAGTCATAATAAGAAGTCCAAGCTTGTACCATATGTTACAACAAAAAACGTTTACTTAGAGTGAAAACTTATAGCTAAATATCAATAGGATAGACACTTTATAAAATGTTTAGTTTAACTAATAAAGCTAATAAAATTTGAAGGAGAATTTGAATATTCACTGCAATATCTGTATCAGTAGTTGTTACGGTTACGTTTCTGGAATTTTTAATAAATGTTTTTTGTCTATTAATTTGTTTAATAGCTGATTTTTGAAATAATTCTTGTGTTATTTTATCTGCCTTTTCACTATCTGCTATAGAAATACTTACTACAACCACAATAGCTGCTTGTAATGCCGCTTGGATAGATAGCGCAGCTTTTGTATCTGTAGTAGTAACTTGTACATCTGCTGAATCAACTATTTCAATATATTCCTCAGAAATTTGATCGATTTTATCTGTTTGTATAGCTTCCTCTAAAAAATTTGTATTTTTACTAAACGAATAATAATTTAATGATTCGCAATCTTCTTTTTTTGGCTCACAATCCTCTTTTTTTGGCTCACAATCCTCTTTTTTTGGTTCACAATCCTCTTTTTTTGGTTCACAATCCTCTTTTTTTGGTTCACAATCCTCTTTTTTTGGTTCACAATCCTCTTTTTTTAGCTTAGGAGCTCGTTTTTTCGGCTCACAATCCCGATTTAATGGATCTCGGTTTTTCTTTCTTCTACAAACTTCACATTCACACATAAAATCACCCCTTTTAGTCTTAAAAGTTAGCAATATTAAAATATTGACTAACTATTAGCATTTTATGTATTTTTTAAAGATTTGTTTGGACAAGTAACTTAATCTTTTATTTTACTTCTACTTCTTTTTCTAATAAAAGAAAGCTGCCTTCAAATAAGAAGACAGCTTTCTTTGCGACTACTCTGGAATAGATTTCATACAATATAATTGTTCCTTTCTTATAACCTGAACTCGTCACTTTAGTTATAAAAATGTGAGTATATCCTATAACCTTTTTTAGGGATCATCCATAATTTATTTCATAAAAAGTGCTTTATTTTACTGAAAGGTGGTTGCGGAAACAACCGCCTTTTTATTCGGAACAAAATACAAAATAAAACTTTTATATAAAAGGCCCATAATTAAATACACTTAACTTCATATGATATATTGCATCCTTTCTTTTTAGAATGAGTAGTCGTTACTGAAGGGCACTTTTCGAAGTGCTCTTATTTTTAAATCCCTTTTCTTTTTCAGGAGGTTTTTTTTGCTAAATCCTAATACGATTTTTATCACTCAGGCTGGGGATTATTATATTTCCTTACTAGTTCCAATAATATAGTAGCTACACCAATTAAAATAAGCCTATAAACTCTATACGCTTAAATAATAATGCGTTACCAAACACAAGAACTAGTTTTACACTAAATTCACAAGGTTCTTATCCTCTTTTAGTTGAAATTATCATTTCAATACCAGCAAATCTACAACTTCAACTAATAAATTTTGCAAATGTGCTATATCAAGGTTCTTTTGATATAGCATCTTATGTTTTATATAATAAAGATAGTGCTAGTATTCCGAAGGAGGATGTCTATGAGTATCCAAATGGCTACATCTAATGATTTAGAATGGATTAATAATCAATATGACTCAATAGGATTTGTACGAAGTGATTTAAAAAGAGACAAAGTTGCAATTATTACATACAACAATGAGTATGCAGGTGTTGGACGATTAGTCCAAATAGATGAAGATACTTTAGAAATGGGTGGAATTTATATTCTTCCTCAATTTAGAGGGCTACAATTAGCTGGGGATCTTGTTTCATTTTTAGTAGAAACTGCGAAGAAATTACAAGTTCCAAATGTATATTGTCTTCCTTTTGAGGAATTAAAAAACTTTTATAAGAAATATGGCTATACTGAGGTCGATACTCCGAAAGAAGTTGTTCATCCAATTATTCTAGAAAAATATAATTGGTGTTTGGATCATTATGAAAATCATGTTTTATTATTTAAGTTGTAAAGGTACCTAAAGTGAGTATACATATTAATTATACTTGCCGCATAGATAATAACCCTACTTTATTTGGTCTACATCAGCTTCTACAAGATATACTATTACTTCTTACGCTGTCTTTTTTCTTAACCTTACTTTTGTATAAAAGATTAGTTTGTTTAAAATTACCTTAAATCGTATTCAAATAAACTAATCGAAAGGCCAATTCCTATATAATACAATTAAGTAATTAAAAGGAGCGTTATTTATGATAGATGTAATAAGACTCGTTATCTTTACTGTAGTTGCAATTGGTGCCATTATTAACATATACATAGAATTTAAAAAACCTAAAAAAAGTATATTCTCAATCGTTTTTTTATCAGTACTCTTAATTGGATCCTCAGGGTTAATTAAAAATATTTTATCTCAACTTTTATAGAAGATTGATTAAAAATCAACCTCCCGTCAATAATGTAAATAACATGATTGTATCTCTCCATTCCCCCTTTGGAGAGGAGCAGTTAGCTTTGGCTAACTCCTCTTTTATTTGAACTATTATCCACAAAATAAGTATCATACGCCTTATCAAAAACATATCCTAGTTTTTCAGCTAGTTTTGCAGATGTAGTATTCGCTGCATCCCAGTTTGGATATATCCCTTTTTCTAAACAGTCCAAGATGAGTGCTGCACTAACTATAGTCGCCAATCCTTTTCTTCTATAATTGTGATCAGTCGCAACTTCAATTTCAATGCCATTATCATAAATGCTATATGATGATGCACCGCATACAACTTCTCCTTTATACAAAATACAATACCCTATACCTCGGTTTATATAATCTTCTACTGATTGAAATTGACTTGTAAAATCTTTAGAGACTTTATGTAATGTAGGGTTATTTACGATATTTTCATCTATTCTTCTTAACTCGTATCCTTTTGGAAGCGCTGATATAAGAGATTGTAATTTTGAATGATCAAAAACTTCTGCATTACGTTTAAATTTATAGCGTAAAAACTTATCTATTTTTCTTTCGTAAAATGTTTCTAAACGCTTTTTCCATTCTACACTATTTACGATGACTAACATTCTATCAGGAATGTTTCGAAGCAATTCTTCTGTTTCTTTCACCTTTGAATCCCCAGCATAAAATGTAAAGATCCCTACCGTAATTTGCGCTACTGTCGGATTTTCAAAATCATTTACCCAAGCGGTACCCATATGTCCTTGTAAATAAGAAAGTAAAACAACGTTATTGAAATCTTCGAACATAGTAACTAATTTTTCTCTTGTATGTATATTCGCTTCATATATCATTACATTCCTGCTTTCTTTAGAATTAATGTACTTCTACTCTTTTCTACATATAAGCAAACGTCTACTACATTCCATATAATTATAAATTATTCATAAATATAAAATTATTATAACATTTAATCAAAAAGTAAATGACTTTCTAGTGTATAGGTTTACAGATAATATACTTAATAAAAATTCACAATCTATAATCTTTTATTATGTAAAAACCCTTAACATTAGTTTAAGGGTTCATTTAAAAATATATGTTATAACTCATTCTTATAAACAAATGATTCTGTTCCTCCGTTTTTATATACTTTAGTCACTTTAACAACTGATGTGTACGTATTATCGTCATTCGATATTATCTTTTTCATCTCTTCTATTTCAACATTACCAGCTCCACTCTTAATTTTCAAACAGTTCGAAATATTGAGGTATCCACTCGATGCGAAAAGAATAATAAACGTAAGATCAGGGAAATTAATGAACAGTATTCCAAACTTTAAAGGATTCGTAGCCGTATCAGATAATACTAGTCGGAAACTTAATAATTCAGGCACTTGAACAAAATCTTTAGAAACAATTGCTTCACCTATTATAGTAATTTGTTTTACTACATTTCCCATCTCATCTATAAACTCAGTACAACTAGGTGCATCAATTGTTTTTGCTTGAAGTGATAAATTCAATTCTGAATTGTGAAAGTCAAAAAAGAGTGTGCTTCCCTCTGTTAAACATTGCGGACAAACGTTTCCAAGTAGACTGAAATCTTCTTCAATAAATTTGACTTTCGTTTTACAACTACAAACTTTTCCTATTCGAATTGCATCAATCTTAGAGCAATCTACAAAAATAACCTCATCGTCCTCTTGTACGAAGGATACGACACCATTCTTCTTATTAAATGAAAGAAAATAAGATACAACAATTTCATTTCCGGCAATTACAATACTCTCAACTTTTGTAAAAGGCTCTAGACTTCGCAAAAATTCACAAATACTATTTTGGCAACATCGATCATTTCGTTTCGGCTCACAACCCACTTACACTTCATCCCTTCTCTATATGTTTTATCTCATACACATAATATGAGCGGGATATGAGAAAAGCTTGGACAATATAACTTTAACGCAGGAATATATTTGCCTACTTATCGCATTAAAAATAAATACTAACACATAAATTTCCCTATAAATACATATAACAATTTCATCTTTCATGAAAAAAACGTTATAATGAAGTGTAGCCTCTACGATTACGTTATAAAGGAGATTAAAACAATGGCTAAAATTAAAGTATACCAAGCAAAAGAAGAAAATATGGAAGCAGTTAAAAACATCATTGATGTTGAAGAACAAAATCCAACTGCTGAAAACTTACAAAATCTATACGCATGTGTATTAGATACTGAAGATATGGCATTGCCTGAATCATACATTGAAGAAGATATCTTAATTGATTCTATTGAAGTTATGGTTAACGCTTCTCAAAGCAAAATAAGAGACCTAGGTGCTTACGATGTAATCGAAGTTCAAAACAAAGGTAAGAAAACACAAATTTTATTATTAGCAGACGAAGAATACGAAATCATCGAAGGCTAATCTAAATCCGTACATACGAAAAAGCTCCTTTCCAATTGGAAGGGAGCTTTTTCATTACGCTTTTGATGTTTCGCTCTTTTTATTCTTTTGTTGTTTTTTAATTACCATGCGCTCATTTCCCATAAAGAAAATAAATATGAATGCTAAACCAGCTGGTACCAATGCCCACATAAATGTTTGGACAATTGAGCTAGAAAGAGCATCAATAATTTTATCTAATATTTGCGGTGAAATTTGAGATCTTGCCGATTCTGATAAAATAGCTCTTGAATCTCCTAAAGCGTTTGTATTCATTCCCCCGTTCATACCTTTAAATGCTTCTTCTAATTGATCTTGAAAACCTGTTCTTTGGATCATTCCGAAGATTGTAATACCAAGCGTCATGCCTAATGAACGAATGAAGTTACTCGTTGAAGTCGCAGACCCTCGCTGTTCCATACCAAAGTTGTGGATAGCCGCCATACTTAGTACAGAGAATGAGAAACCAACTCCAAATCCAATAATAATCATATACACTGTTAATAATACACGACTTGTTTCTGGCGTTAATGTGCTTAATAAAAATAGTCCAATTAGCATAATAACAGCAGAAATAATCATAATGTTTCGATAGCTAAGCTTCGTCGTTAAAAACCCACCTAATTGCGCTGTTACAACTGATCCTAACATCATCGGTAATAGTAATAACCCTGAGTTTGTTGCGGTACCTCCGTATACACCTTGAATGAATAACGGAATGTATACAGTTGCTGACATAAACGCAGCACCATAACATAAAGCAATAATGGTACTCATTCCGAATAAGCGCTGCTTAAACATCTCAAATGATATGATTGGCTCTTCTACTTTTCGTTCAATAAAAATAAATGCAATAATTAAAATAGCGAATCCACCAAATAAACTTAAAATAAAGCTAGAATCCCAGTCATACTTTTGTCCGCCAAGTTCAAGTGCAAACATTAAAGAAACTACTGCACCAACTAAAGTAATTGCGCCAAACCAATCAATTTTTTGTTTTCTATGAACTCGTGATTCTTTATAAAAGAATGTAATAAAAATAAGTGCTAAAATGCCAAGCGGTAAGTTAATGTAAAATACCCAGTGCCAGCTAATATAATCTGTAATATATGCGCCAAGTAACGGCCCGAAAATACTTGACAATCCAAATACCGCTCCGAATAAACCACCCATTTTCCCGCGCTTTTCAGGAGGGAAAATATCAAAAACAATAGTAAATGCAATCGGTACTAATGCCCCGCCGCCAATACCTTGAATGGCACGATAAATGCCTAACTGTGTAATGTTTTCAGCAGTACCACAAAGTGCCGAACCAATCATAAAGACGATTAAACCAAAAATAAAGAATCTCTTTCTTCCATACATATCTGATAGTTTACCGAAAATCGGCATACCTGCCATTTCTGCGACCATATAGGCAGAAACGACCCATACAAAGTTTTCAAGACCTCCTAAGTCACCAACAATCGTTCCCATCGCTGTTACGACAATGGTATTATCCATTGATGCCATTAAAATACCTAGCAATAAGCCCGCCACAATAAAGCCGAGCTTATTATTCTTCTCAACCATAACCTTGCTCTCCCTCATACTACTTATATTTGTTTATGTTCTTTTACGACTGTATTACCCTTTTGATTAAAACTAGTATGATATTCTACAACACTAATTTCACACCCAGGGCCAATTGTAACGTTGTTTCCTCTCACTATGTCAGCAATCGTATGTTCTAAATAAATATCATCTCCTTCAACAATTGAAGTTTGAAGGTTTCCAACATGACTAATAAAAGGAAGAAATCTCGCTTTTTTACGAATCGTAATTTTTTTACCACCAATTTCTCTTACCTTACTTCCTTCATAACGAAGTGAGATTTGAATATTTTCACCATTAAGTAATCCATCACTTTCAAGACCACCAGTTAATGATAAATTTTCTACTTCAATATTTCCCCTCACATTTAAAGCACCTTTTACTTCGACAAAATCACCTGAAAACTTCCCAGCAATATCTATCATACCTCTAACTTTTGTTTTTTCAATATGTGCATCACCATGCATTTGTGTATTACCATATACTTTTACATATTCTGCATCGACATTTCCTTGTACTTCACTATCTCCATACACAACATAATTTTTTACTTTCATATTCCCCCGTACATCACTCGTGCCGTACGTTTTAAATTCATTACAGCTCATATCATTAGAAATCGTTCCTTCACCGCGAATCTTCACTTTATTATAATCTCCGCCTGCTGAATTACCAGTACCATTTACTGTGAGACTATGTGGATGTTCCATATTACTTTCTCCTTCCCATTAAACCTGCTTAATTTCTTTTACATTTGCGCTTTTATCAACAGTAAGAACACCTGTATATTCAATGAGTTCAATCTCACAGTTCGGTCCTACTGTAATATTGTTTCCTCTTACCGTTCTTATGTGAGCATAATCAATATCGATATTGTCACCTTCTAATAGTTCAGCTTCTAACTGCAAGCCAAATACTGTTTTAAATAGCCTACTTAATGTACCTGATCTATGTCTTACTTTAATCGTTTGACCACCAATTTCTTTCGCGCGACATGTACCGTGAATATTAATATTTATTTCATCAGCGCTTAATAATCCGCCAATTGTAAATTGTCCTTCTGAAGAAAAAGTATCCACTTCACAATTACCGTCAATTGTTGCTTGACCATTGACTTTAAATTCTTCACCTGTGACATTTCCGCCTATCGTACCTTTTCCTGCAATTTTCAAACTGTTTGCCTTTACATTTTGCGTAATTGTAGCTTTCCCATCAATTCGCATCGTTTCAGCATGAACTGTGCCATCGACTTTACCAGATCCGCTAATTCGTGCACTGTTACTTTTCAAATCGCCAGTAACTGCTCCGTAACCGTTACATTCAAATTGCTCACATTCGACATTTCCATTCACAGTTCCTTTTCCGTTTAATTGCACTTTATGAAACTCACCGCCATTCGATGAACCGTAACCATTTATAATCAAATTATCTGTACGCATACTTTCTCCTCCATTACAACAATTTAGTTTTTAATGCTTCGGTATATTTCATAATCGCTTCGCGTAAAACGATTTTGGTGCCTTTTTCAAAAATTAAGTCGTCCACGTTTGAAACTAAGAAACATGTAGAAATCCCTAACTTTCGGATAATGATTAAGTCACACGTTTTATGTTTCATTGCTTCATAATTTTCACATAAAACTTGCAAGACCATTTTTCCTTCTTCTAAACTAATCTCTCCCGATTGTAGTAATTCTTCTAACATGTACACATAAAGAATATCTACAAATTGAAACTCCGCTGTTTTATTCGTTTGTTCTATGAAAAATTGTAAAACTGGTTCTGATGCAATCCCTTTACGTAAAATGTCTTCCTTCGTTAAAAGAATTTCCCTCACACTCGGTGAAAACATATTCGCTAGTTCATCAAGTGATAGATCCTCTTTCATCGTTTGGATTTTATCAATTCGCTCTAAAATCTTTTCTTTCGGAAAAAATGTCTCCTGACCCGTGAATGTAGACTTTCGTACAAACCAATCTTCCGGTATTAAATTTTTTCTTTTCCACCTATATAACTGTCCATATGAAATACCAGTAAGTTCTAATAAATCTTTTTTTGAAATTAAATCTGTACTCAACTGTATAACACTCCTTCCTGATAACAATGTAACATAACACTGTTACGCTGTAAATAGACTTTTATCACAAGTAGCGTAACAATGTGTAAAACAATCCTGTTTCACACAAAAAAAATAGGGTTCTCACGCATCTTATAAAATGCGTAAAAACCCTTATATATCAACATGTAAACCATATTTCATAAAAATCAATCCACCCTTGTGAATTAATCATTATATTTTGTACTTTTTCATGAGAAGTTACTTGTTGTTTGTTACGGTATAAAGGAATAACTTGAACTTGACGTAACAATGTCTCCTCAATATCGCGTAACAGTGTAACTCTTTCCTCTACTTGTTCTTGTTTAAAATAAGGGGACAATAATTTATGAAAATCCACGCTGCTTTGCCCATGAATAAAACTGTTTTTTGTAAGAAACATATATAACAAACTATCTTCTATTCGTTCGCTAATTGTTGCGCTATCATGCATCATATCAGCCTTTTGTATCGTACTAATTTCTAAAAGATCTTCTATTTCAAGAAAATTGGTTTCTACACGAATCCCGTACTTCGCACACTCTTTTTGTATCCATTGTGCATCTTCAACGTGATCTCGTCCTGTAAATGTGTATAGTTGTAGCACTTCACTATGATACGTACTCCTTTTAATTAAACTTTGGATATCTTCGTCAATATCTACTATACTTTCATTTGCTAATATTAGTTTTTTTGCCACTTCTCCACGTTCTCCGCCGAGTTCTTGAACGATTTTATCACCATGAATAATTTTGTATAGCGCTTTTCGAAACAGCTCATCTTGCATTGGCCCTTTTTTTACAAGATTACACGTTACATATGTCACATTCGATTCAAGCCGTGAAAGTTCTTTATTAAGATTTTCTTTATCTTTATACTGTGCCTTTACTAATACGTCATATGTATTTACATTTTGCTCTACATTCAATAGTTCAATTCGGTCAAGAAAAGGTCTTTCACGATAATATAAATCATGTACTTCTAATACAAATAAATGTGTATTCTTCTCTTGTAATATAAAAGGTCCTGTACCTATGAAGTTTCCCGCTTCATCTTCCTTTACGATAGAACATTGTTCTGCACTTATCATATGTAAAAACATCCTATTTTCCGTACGTAACTGAATTTCAATAACATATTCATCTACTGCGCGGAAGCTTTCAATATGTTGTAACATCCACGTATGTGGGTTATTTTCAGCATTCATAAATCGATTCAATGAATGTATAACATCATGTGCAGTAAGTTGTTTCCTATTATGAAAGTGAACTCCTTTTCGTAAATAGAACGTCCATATCTTTTCTGCATCATTATATTCCCATTGAAAAGCTAGCCTTGGTTCTATATAGTTTGATTCCTCATTTACATATACGAGTGTATCAAAAATATGTTTAACCATATGACATTCCGATCGCATTGTAGCGTAGACCGGATCTAATGCAATATCTAAATTCATTTGAACCTGCAAACGAAGGACATCTCTTCTCCCTTCGGATGTCCTTTCTATTTGATGACCAAATATGGAATCCATCCAAGCTTCATACTCTTTCTTTACTAACGGAAATTGTAAGCTGTAGCGTTCCACAAATGAAATTCCGCTTCTTACATCCCCTTTTTTCGTTAGTTCTTTTCCTCTGTCTAAAATTAATGTCATTGGTTGCTTTTGAAATATTAGTTTAGAACGATTCCCTCTTCCGCGCCCTGGAAACCAAGCAATCCAATTTAATTCATCTAACTTTTTGATAATTAATTTACTATTCCGTTCTGTACAAAATAATGTTTCTGCAATCATTTGTACTGTTACTTCAAATTGTTCGCCTTCTTGTCTCTCTTTACCATAGGCACACCATAGTTCAATATATTGATCTAAAATAAACATCATACTCCCCCTAAAAGGTGAAAAATACCCCCTTTTATTTCTACCCTTTTTCTCTTTCTCCTTTCATCTTATCATTTCAATATAGAAAGGAGGAATTAATATTGACCAATCTCTTACTACGTTATAACAAACCAATTATTATAAGAATGTGCGGCGAATTATTAATCCGAACAACAGAATCCATGTTAGCCATCATTATGATTATTTACGTTGATAAAATGTTAAACGGTAATATCATAATAACTATGCTAATTTTCGGATTACAACCACTTTCAGACATTGTATTTACACTTATTGCTGGAGGAGTGACTGATAAATATGGACGAAAGAAAATTATGTTACTAGGATTGTTACTACAGGGCGTTGCAATCGGTAGTTTCATTTTCGCTCAATCCGTTTTTATCTTTGCATTATTATACGTTATAAATGGTATTGGCCGTTCCTTATATATTCCCGCTCAACGTGCACAAATTGCTGATTTAACAAAACATGGGCAGCAAGCAGAAATCTTCTCACTTCTGCAAACGATGGGAGCAATAGGTACTCTAATCGGTCCTTTAATTGGTACTATTTTTTATAAGACTCACCCTGAATATGTATTTATAGTGCAAAGCATTACACTTATAGCATATGCAGTCGTTGTTTGGACGCAGCTTCCAGAAACTGCTCCGGCAATGATAACACCAACGCAAAAGCTTAAAGTATCATCTCCAAAGCAATTTGTACACAAACATTACGCCGTATTTGGACTAATGATTACTACAATTCCTATTAGCTTTTTTTATGCACAAACTGAAACAAATTATCTTATTTTCGTGAAACATACAATTCCGGATTTCGATCGCATACTCGTTTTTATTACAACATGCAAAGCTCTTATGGAAATCACTCTACAAGTTTTCCTTGTGAAATGGTCTGAACAATTTTCTATGGCGAAAATCATACTTATTGCTTACACCTGCTTTACGATAGCTGCAATTGGCTATGGATTTTCAGCAACAATCTTGTCACTATTTTTCACATTACTCTTTTTAGTCATTGGAGAAAGTGTTGCTTTCAACCACTTGCTTCGATTCGTTTCACAAATCGCTCCTACAGATAAACGTGGATTGTATTTTTCAATTTACGGGTTACATTGGGATGTATCTCGAACGTGCGGTCCTGTTATCGGTGCGGTTTTATTAAGTAAACTAAACGGTAGTATGCTATTTTATAGTTGTGCTTGTTTCTTAATGATTGGCGGCATTATTCAAGCTCTTTTTGTTCAAAATTTAGAGCGTAATAAAATAAAAAAAGACATTTCGGAGCATACTCCCCATGTTTTATAGGCTGCATTCCCCACCCTTTTAACAGTAAAAAGAAGGATGTCACAAAAGTCTCGATGACCTTTGTGACATCCTTTCTTTATTACCCTGCCATTTTATTAATACTATCCTCAGGTGAAAATACCGAAATATGATTTACCTTACCAGTCGATTTTGGAATGATGAATTTTAACTCAAACTGATTGTTTACTTTATATACATATATTTTATCTTCACCATTTCCTTTAACTGAGTTTGGTTTTCCTAATGCCTTTTCAATTTCTTGTAATGTAATTGATTTTAGTTCTGCATGATAGGAGCGTACATCAAAAACTTGTGATCCTTTATTAAAACCGAAGGAAACATTTTTATTTGTAAAAGTTGCGTACATTCCGTTTCCTGCTTGTTCTGTTTTATCTGCTTTCCCCCACGCTTTTTCTATTTCTTCAATATCTCCTGTATGAGCTGCGAACGGAACATTAGGTACTTTTCCTTCTTTCGCTAGTTCAAACAAGTTTTTAACGTGGTTAATTGATTTTTGGTTTATAACTGTATCCTTCGAATTTGAATCGGTATTTGATTTAACCTCAGGCTCTTTCTTTTCTTCAGAAGTATTATTCTGTTCATTTTTACTATTTTCCGTTGTTGGATCTGTTTCCTTTTTTTCGTCCGTTCCTTTACATGCTACTAATGCAAAAATACATGTAAAAGCGAGAAATAACATACCTATCTTTACATACACTCTCATACATTTCAGCCCCCTATCATAATCTGATTCATTTCGATAACCAATCCATTACACCTCTTTTCAAATTGTGTTTGTTCCAAAAAGTAAATACTTCACTCTCGCCCAATGCTTGTGCAACATATTCTACAAAAGCTGTTCCTAAAAAATAACCGAGTCGGTTGTATCCAAAATATTGTCCGCCAGATAACCGAAACCACTCTTTCTCTTTTTCAAACGTCCATCCTTCTATATAATCTTTCAAAAAACGTTTCTTTATTTGTTCTTCATTTTCTATATAATATTGTAACCAACGTTCACCATCATCGTCATATGAGTAATACACGGATTCATTTAAACCTTTCACAATTTGCTTTGATACGTATGTTGCAACACCTTCACGATACAAATTAACTGCCGCATCGGTCCACTCAGCTTTCTCCCAATCCATTCCATTATTTTGTAACATAACATTATGATATATATGCCCTATTTCGTGAGCGACAATAACACGAAGGTGATTTAAATTTGGAGATAATTTTTCTGCGGCAAAAAACATATCTCCAATAATCTCTCTTTCTACAAATGCATTTGATCCAAATCCTCCAACAAATAAATGAAATTTCATTTTTACATCAAAGTTAAATTTATTATGATATGCATTTGTTACCTCTTGGATAATGATTGGTAATGTTTTAGTAATGATACGAATGTCTTCTATTTTTGCGGGATATTGTTTTATGGCATTAGAAAGACGTTCATTCGTATTAGGACAATGATACTTAAAGTATTCTTCAAATATCTCTGGATGCGAAGTGAAGTATTGATTGAGGACTGCTAATTCTACGTCGGTGCTTTCCCATAATTTTAAAAAACTTGGAATTGTATTGTTTATCATTTTTCCATCTCCTTATATATCCCTTCTCGCCATTTACACTGCACTCCTTCCTTAAATAGAAAAAAGCTGCCCAAAAAGGACAGCTTTACATATGTATTTTTACACTTCGATTGACTTACCATCTTCAACAATATGGTAAAGTAAGTGAGCTAAATGATGAATTGGACCATATTCTTCCTCTTCCTCATCCGTTTCGCCTTGGAATTCAAGATCATTTAAGTATAGTGCTAAAAATTGATAGTATAATTTTAAGTCAAATCCGTAACACGCAGTTGGCTCTTCATGATCTCCTTCATATTGTAGCATTAAGTATTGATCATTTCCTTCTGCATCTTCTGCGTCAAAGAATACGAAGAATCCAACGTTTGTATCTAAATCAAATAGATGACGAGTACCTTTTTCTGTCGCTTTATTGAAGTCCTCTTCACTTAATTTATGTACTGTTGTCGCTTTAGCATTATCTTCTTGATGAAAATTTACTGTAAATGTTTTCAATGCTGACACCTCCTGATTGTATAATACTAGCATAACATATAAAAAGGACTGCTTACAAATGTAAACAGTCCTTACATTCATTTTCGCATTGCTCGCAATAAGAAACTTACGATGAAGATTAAAATAATCGCACCAATTAAAGCTGGAATAATTGCATATCCGCCGATTACTGGGCCGAAACTACCAAGTAATTTCCCACCAATCCAAGAACCAATAATACCAGCAATAATATTACCAATTACACCGCCTGGTACATCCCTACCAGTAATTAAGCTAGCAAGCCACCCTAATATACCACCAACGATTAAAGACCAAATCATATGATAACCTCCTTTATATTTCACCAATCAAAATATAATTAGAAACAATTGCTTACCATTAGTTATGTTACATTTTTCATAAGTTATTCACGGAGCATAACTGTATTTTTTTGTAAAAATAATACATGTTAATTAACTTTTTAGACTAACGATTTATGCAGCTTGAGATATTACACTTATTATGGACAATCGGGCTTCAATATTGTCCGCATAAACTCTTCTTTAAATGCAGGATAATTAAAACCAACCGCAATTCTTTGTATCGGCCGATCATCAAACCTCGTCGGCTCAGCTATTTTTCTAAAGTCAGCCACACTTTGTCCTCTTGTTACGTCATTTGTCGTACTAATCCAAACTGCAGATTTTTTATATTCAAAAATATCATCATTTATAAATGAAATGAACGGAAGCAAATCGTGAATCGGACTTCCAGCAATACCCGGGTATTCTTTTTTATAAAAGTTCTCATAATAAAAATCAATCATTGGTTTAATAAGCTTTGCCTGCCCTGTTCCTTCTTTATTAATAATATCCACCATTTCAGGCGTAATTAGGGCCTGTTGCGTTACATTTAATGGATAAATAGTCGCATTCTTTGCGTACTTCATTACAATATTTGCAGCAATTGGATCTCCATAAAAATTTGCCTCCGATACAGGAGTAACGTTACCAGGAAATAAAAACGCACCGCCCATAATATAATACGAACATATTTTATCCATTACATTTGGATATAATAAAAATAATGTTGCCAACGTTGTTAATCGTCCTGTCGCTACGATAATAATATCTTCTGGACAAGGCTCAATTAATTTAATTAATTCACAAAAATTTTCTCGTTTACAAATCCTCATTTCAGGTGGAATAATGGGACCTAGGCCGTGCTCTCCATGAATTTCAGGAAAAAACAAAGGTTCTTCAGCTGTCATCGGTCTTGCTGCACCCTCAATGATTTTTACTTCTGTAGCATAGTATCTTTCTAAAAAATACACATTTTCTGTTACGATTTCTCGCGATACATTCCCATATTCAGCAACAATACCTAAAATATCTAATTTACATGTTTTATTTGCATAAATTAACGCCACAGCATCATCAATACCAAAGTCTCCAAAAAAGATGATTTTCTTATTAACTATACTCACCCCATGCCCATCAACTTAAGGATGGATACAAAACAAAATTTTGTTCATTTGAACTAAAATCTCCCCAAATGGAGGGATTTATTAAAAATAAGCACGCAAAATAAACCCTAACGGGTTTCATTTTTTCTTATGCAGCTTTCTTTTGCTTGCTGCATCCACTATACTCATAGATAACACCCATGATATCAAAGACAGTTTTCTTCTCATATCGATGAGATTTCCGTCCGTTTTGTTGTAGAAGGTGGAACAGGCGGGTTAGAAGATTTGTTATCTCTTGGGTGTTTTGTATGGATTGATAGAGGAGAAATAGATGGTCTTGAATCATTCCAATTGCTTTATATTCACTTAATTCTTTTTGCTTCTTCTGTAATAAAAGTTGACGCATTTTAAACATGGTAGAAGAACATAAGAAAATAGCGATCAGTTTTCCGTATAAATGGCACTCTATTCTTTCTTGTTTGACAGTGCGACAATGATCTATATCAAATAATGATTTCCACGTTTTAAAAACAATTTCTATCTGCCAGCGTAATGTATACAATTCATGTACTTGTTCCATCGGAACCCATTCCCAAGGTGCATTTGTCACATATACATTTAATCCCGCTACTAATTTACTTTTCTCTGAATAGGTTCTGTGTTTTGACTTTTCTTTTTCTGTAATTTTCTCTAGGCGTTTTTGTAATTGTGCCGCTGTTAAACGATGAAAAACGAGACGTGAAAATAACTGCTGTTTATCTCCAATATAAGCTTGCTGATATTCTATCGTTTCCCCTGGTTGGAGTTGATTCAAAATCTGTATGACATTGATTTGTATGTATTCTGATTGTTTTTTAATGGAACCATTTTTAAAATACTCCGGATCTGGATTTTTTACATATACGTTTGTATTTAACTTTAACCGCGAAATATAATACGTACCCCGTTGATCCATTTGATCTAAATCCTCTAATGAAAAATACCCTAAATCACGAATACATAAATCGCCTGGCCGTAACGTATCTAAACATTCTGTTCCGAATGTTTTATCATTATTTTTTCCAGGTTCCACTTGAAAATTAAGAAATTGTCCACTATGCAAATCATATTCTAATTGAATTTTGATCCCAGCGGTTTGCGCACAGCCACCTGAACCAGGATATATATGTTCCAAAGTATGGGGTACTTGAAACATAGTGGCATCCATGATGCGAATACGTTTAAAATGCGCAAAAAGTTGGCTAGAAATGTGTGTTTGTTCACAGATTTTTTGTTGTAACAACAAAGAAAAGATATGTTTTAAAAATAACACTGATTTTTCATTAAATCGTTTATTTAAGCCCTCCGGGCTAAGTACAGTACCTGTAACTGCGTGAAGTCTACTACATAATCGTACTAAAGGATCACTGGCCACCCTTTGACTAATCCAAATACAAATGGTAGCTAAATCTGATCCCGAAAATTTGCGTTTTCTCTTTACAAACTTCATCTCTCTTGCTAGTTCTTCCAAAAATTCAGGTGTGATATAGCGCTGTAATTCTTCCGCAAATGGTTGTAATTCATCTTGAATCGCGAGATTCATAAAAAAACGTCACCCTTTCTCATTTATATTATGTAAGAAAGAATAACGTTTTTTTGTACTTGGGGGTAGTAAAAAGCCTTAAGTTGATGGGCATGTATACTCACCCCTCTTCAGCATTATCTACTATTATTAGTATGTAAAAAAGACAAGGCTGTGAAACGGTGCAAACTAAAAAAGCCGCCTATTTATTGGCGACTTCAATCTTTTTATAAGATAAATATGCTAGCACATTTTTACTTGAATCATACTTTGGATTATTTCCTTTTCTTGGTTCTCTCGTATGTGTTTTTTCAAATCCAGGAATATCCGGCATTTTCTCCATAAATTCAAGCATTTCTTCTTCAGTTCCTTCAATACGTACGCGAATCATTATTACATTTCCTCAATTCTCATTTTCTCTGTTACTAAGTATAACGTACTTTGGAAAGACTGCAAGAAATTTATCTTTTTAATGTTAAACTTTTTTTACATACAAACAATGCCATTTCAGTATAAAACGATATAATTTTATTATTTTCATATTGAATGTTAAAGAATTCTTGCATTTCAACTGATGTTTTCATCATACATTCTGTTAACTTCACCCGCTTCTGCAAAGGTACATTCATCATATCGCACCACCATTCAAAATCAAATTTCTTGTCAAAAGTAAGACATGACTGCATTTGCAAACCATTTTTCTCTAATAAGGTAATCCATTCTGTTTTTTTCAAAGCCCGTTCATGACTCGGATCCCGCTTTTTTTCTATAAAATTATAAAATGTATCGTATTCATTATTTTCCGGTGAAACATTATCTATTAAAATAAACAATCCATTATCTTCTAACGTACGATTTACTTCATAAATAAACTGAGCTGGATTCGTAAAGTGATGTGCTGCAATTCGGCACGTAATTGTATCAAAAGAACTATCAGAAAACGGTAAACTCTCAGCGTTTCCAGCAACAAAAGACACATTTTCATGGCCGTTACTTATAATAAATTTTTTTGCATTCTCTAACATTTTTTCTGTTAAGTCTAAAGCAACTACTTCGTTAAACAATGGCGCTAATACATTTGCAACATGTCCTCCGCCAGTAGCAATATCAAGAAGACGATTATTATGACGAGACTCAACTTGTTGAACTACATATTGTAAATCCGGTCCTTTAGCGTGAATTTTACTTTTTACATACTTCTCCGCATTATTACCAAACTGTTGTTTCACAAGCTCTTCTTTACTCATTTTATCATCTTCTTTCTATTGTTATTTACATATAGAATTCATATAATAATTAAAGTTCTCTTTATGTATTTTCAAATCCTCTTTTCAGCTCACTTCTTATCATGCTGTCCTATCATCAACATAAAATCGATTTTCCGTTTACATATAAAACAAAAAAGGCTACGGGAACTTGTCCCCTAACCTGACCAAATATCAATTACATTTTTACTTTTTCATATACATCTATATAATATAAATCCTCTTTCAACTTCATAATAACGTCTACTTCGTTATAAGTAGCCTCACGAGCATGTAAACCAAATTGATCCATACCAATCCATATCCATCCAGGTGTATGATAGAGAACATCTATGTTAAAATACTCTAATTTAGTAAGCTCCGATTTAATAAATTTATCTTTATTAGCAATTTGTTTATCTATTAAACCATATTCTTTTCCATTTTCCAATAGCGATATAATTTTTCCTACAATCGGGTGTTCACGAACAATAAAGTGATATTCCTTTTCCTCCACATTCGCCACAATTAAACGAAAATCAGATAAATCAGCCTCTAAATTCGACATCTTTATTTATTCACCTCCTTTATGAGTTTCATAAACATAATAACAAATGAATATTCAAATAATATTAATATAATGTAAAAAATAAAAAAGCTGACTTCCCTTTAGAAATCAGCCTTTATAGTTTAATCATCTGTATACTTTTACAAACTATTATAATGTTTCTTTTTCCTCATCCTTTCCAGAAACTAAATTCCCAATAGCATCTGCTGTTACTTCCACCACAAATTCACAAATTCCTGCTACAACTTCTCCAATCACTTCATCCATCATTTTTACCCCCTTATTTTATGTAACTTATTTGTAGTATAGAAGAGATTGGTTATTTTTAACTATCGGAAAACGTGACAACAACATTACAGTTTTGTAAGCTTTTTAATTTGTTTCGCTTCTATACTTTGAAACTTCAAGTATGATTCACAAGCATATAGGTCATCATAATATTAAGTGAATACTAATTTTGCTAGAGGAGGCGTGTAAAATTTACTACGTAAAATTAATTAAAGGTCAATCCTTCTATGCTTTTAATCATCGTTTCTTAATGTCTGAAGAAGAAGAGGTTTCCGAGAAAGTTTATAATTACTTACGTCGTAATGAATTTTTCGAAGTACGCAAAGAAGAATATTCGGCCTAAGTACAAAAGCACCAAGAAAACCATCACTGTATTGTGATATTTTCTTGATGCTTTTTTGTGAATTACTCCTTTTCAACAATTAATGTCGACTCTATTATTTGTCCAAGCTATTTCATTGCTATTTTCATATTTTAGTATAAGAGGAGGTGACGAATATGACTCATATCGTTGATTACCAAGCTACTCAACCTATAAGTAAAACGGGTGAAACCACTTTTGCAATTCCAGCTTCTCCAAATAAAGCAATTCTAGCAAATTTGAAAGTAAGAATTTCAAGTAGAAATTCACGTAATAATCGTGTAGAGTTAATCGCTACAATTGGTATAGAAGGTATATCTGGGACTTCACAAGTTTTATTCCGAATTTTCCGTGATAACTTTGAAATTTTCAATGCACAAGCAGGTATTGAATCTACAGATTCTGAGCAATTCTACACTCAAACATTTCAAGCTATAGATCAAAATGTTAGCAGTGGAACACACCAATATTCATTAACTGTAGAAAACCTTACTAGTGGTGCAAGCGCAGAAGTTGTTGGTCCTCTATCTTTTAGCGCTTTAGCTATTGGACAAGAGCGTAAATGCTGCTAAGTGAATCTAATGTTTAATTTTGCAATTGAGAAAAGCGAGACATAGTTATATGTTCTTGCTTTTTTATTTTTTTAATATTTATCCCTACTATTCATTATGTTTTAATCATTTAGTATTTACATTTTGATTTGCTTATTTTATCAATTAACGAATCGATTTTTTGACAAATCAAAAAAATTGAAATCCACTCATGAAACACGTAATATAGACTCTGACTCTAAAAAAGTTCGTTAAAAATAATACATAAAATAAGGAGGTTTTATATACGAGTTTTTCATTTTAAAAGACGGAGAGGTTTTATATTATGTGGCGTAATAAAAATGTTTGGATTGTTTTAATTGGGGAGTTTATTGCTGGTTTAGGGTTATGGCTTGGAATTCTTGGCAACCTGGAATTTATGCAAAAATATGTCCCTTCTGATTTCATGAAATCAGTTATATTGTTTATCGGGCTATTAGCAGGTGTTCTAGTGGGACCTATGGCTGGTCGTATCATCGATCAATATGAAAAGAAAAAAGTCCTTCTTTATGCTGGTTTTGGTCGTGTTATTAGTGTTATTTTTATGTTTTTCGCTATCCAATTTGAAAGTATCGCCTTTATGATTGCATTTATGGTTGCGCTTCAAATTTCAGCAGCATTTTATTTCCCTGCATTACAATCTGTAATTCCACTCATCGTACGTGAGCATGAGTTATTACAAATGAACGGTGTACATATGAATGTAGGTACAATCGCTCGTATTGCAGGTACTTCACTAGGTGGAATTCTTTTAGTTGTAATGAGTTTACAATATATGTACGCCTTCTCAATGGCAGCATATGCTTTATTATTCCTCTCAACTTTCTTCCTACAATTCGAAGATAAGAAATCAACAACACCTAGTAAGCAAGCGGCAAAAGATAATAGCTTTATGGAAGTATTTCGTATTTTAAGAGGAATTCCGATTGCTTTCACAGCACTTATATTAAGTATTATCCCTCTATTATTTATAGCTGGATTTAATTTAATGGTAATTAATATTAGCGAAATGCAACATGATCCAACGATTAAAGGCTTTATATATACGATTGAAGGTATCGCATTTATGTTAGGTGCCTTCGTTATTAAACGTTTATCTGATCATTTCAAACCTGAAAAGTTACTATATTTCTTCGCTGTTTGTACCGCTTTTGCACATCTATCATTGTTCTTTAGCGATATAAAATGGATGTCTCTTACATCATTTGGGTTGTTTGGTTTTAGTGTTGGTTGTTTCTTCCCTATTATGTCAACAATTTTCCAAACGAAAGTGGAAAAGAACTATCACGGCCGACTCTTCTCATTCCGTAATATGTTTGAGAGAGTGATGTTCCAAATTGTCTTACTTGGCACAGGCTTCTTCTTAGATACGATTGGATTGCAATATATGGTTCTTATTTTCGGTGTTATTTCATTATTCATTATCTTCATATCGCTATCTAAACAGAAACAGTATGAAAAACAACCTTCGCAATCTGCGAATTTATAACATAATTAAAGAAGCATGGATTTAGTAGTATTAAACTAATCCATGCTTCTTTGTTTTATATAATCTTATTTATTACGTTTATTGAAATTATTAAAAGGAGTAAACACTCTTACCTTCGAATACATTATATAAACTATTATCTACAACAAGGCGGTGTAGGAATGTCTGATGGTATGCAATTATTTATTATCTTTATTTTTGTAATAGTTATGTTTAGCATCCTAAACTTTTTAGCCATTTTCCTTTCTCAGCATAACTTTAAAAGAAGAATTGTCGCAGGTTTTATATTTTCACTACTGACTCCCCTTGTCTTTTTGACTACCACAGCATTCGCTTCTATATTTGATAAAGCTGGATTTGTCGCAGGTACATTAGCCTTTATTGTTGCAATTGTATATATTTTAAATGGAATTGTGATCCTACTTTCCTCTTTATTCTTCCTCAAAAGAAACATCACATAAACTATTGTACTCGGCATGAATCTGACTTTACACTAGATTCATGCTTTTTCAATCCCCCCCTAAATTTTTATATGAAATTAAATAATTCTTTATAAAAATTTAAACTTTATTTATTACAATGTTCGTATCGTATTCGCACGTTTATTGAAAATGCAAAGAAAGGAGTACAAAATGAAAAAGATTCTATTAATTATTCCAATATTCATCGTTTTACTTAGCGGATGTAGCAATAATGATATTTACGGTTCTTGGGAAGTCGTTGACAATAAAAACGGTCTTTGTCCTATATCGTATAAATTTGAAACAGTTGTAAAAGAAGAAAAGAAAGAAAAAATCATTCAATATTTAGTAGAGATGCAAACAACGAAGAAAAAAGAAGATTTATACAAAGGCTCATTTGTTAAGGATTCTAATGTATATCACATTGATTATGGTAACTCATTTACATCAGATCAAACTTTAAAAGTTGTCGATGGCAAATTAAACGTATACTTTTATGCAGTGGAAAAATTATGTACATATAAAAAGAAATAATTACACTTCATATCAAACGCAGAAAATGTTTTCTGCGTTATTTTGTATTCCATCTCTTTATCCTCCCTCTAAATTTGTCAATCATTTTAATTTTCACAAAAAAGTGATAAAATGTAACCATGTGTTTTCAGAATAATTAAAAACGCAGAAAGAAAACACTGTTTTTTAGGAGGGGTTTTGATGACTTACACGTTAGCAACTAGAATGAAAGCATTCCAATCTTCTATATTTAGTGAATTAGGGGCCTATAAAAAAGAAAAAATTGCAGCAGGTCACAAAATGATCGATTTAAGTATCGGGAATCCTGATATGCCACCTGCTGATTTCGTAAGAGAAGAAATGGTACATACAGCAAATCAAAAAGAAAGCTATGGATACACATTAAGTGGTATTCAAGAATTTCACGAAGCTGTAACTGAATATTACAACAACACTCATAATGTTATATTAAATGCCGATAAAGAAGTTTTATTATTAATGGGGTCACAGGACGGACTCGTTCATTTACCTATGGTTTATGCGAATCCAGGAGATATTATATTAGTTCCTGACCCAGGATATACAGCTTATGAAACAGGAATTCAAATGGCTGGAGCAACATCTTACTACATGCCTTTAAAAAAAGAAAATGATTTCTTACCTAACTTAGAGCTAATTCCTGAAGAAATTGCAGATAAAGCGAAGATGATGATTTTAAACTTCCCAGGGAATCCGGTTCCAGCAATGGCTCATGAAGATTTCTTTAAAGAAGTAATCGCATTTGCGAAAAAGCATAACATTATTGTTGTCCATGATTTTGCTTATGCTGAATTTTATTTTGATGGTAATAAACCAATTAGCTTCCTTTCTGTGCCTGGTGCTAAAGAAGTTGGCGTAGAAATTAACTCTTTGTCAAAAAGTTATAGTTTAGCAGGTAGTCGTATTGGATATATGATTGGAAATGAAGAAATTGTCGGGGCACTTACACAATTTAAATCTAATACAGATTACGGAGTGTTTTTACCAATTCAAAAAGCGGCATGTGTTGCACTAAGAAATGGCGCTGCTTTTTGTGAGAAAAACCGCGGTATTTATCAAGAACGTAGAGATACTTTAGTTGATGGATTCCGAACATTTGGCTGGAATGTTGATAAACCAGCTGGCAGTATGTTCGTCTGGGCCGAAATTCCGAACGGCTGGACTTCTATAGATTTCGCATATGCATTAATGGATCGTGCGAATGTCGTTGTTACGCCAGGTCATGCATTTGGACCTCACGGAGAAGGCTTTGTACGCATTGCACTCGTTCAAGATAAAGCAGTGTTACAACAAGTTGTTGAAAACATTAGAAATAGTGGCATTTTTTCTCTTGAAAAAGCAGAAGAATTAGTTAAAAATTAATGATAACTCCCCTGCTTAACTATAAGCAGGGGTATTATTCATTGGAGGTACTTAAATGCATATTAAAGACACTCTTCCTCATCGTTATCCATTTTTAATGATTGATAAAGTAACAAATGTAAAACAAGGTGAATCCGTTACAGGATATAAACTCATTACAAATAACGAATGGTTTATAAATGATAGTCAAAAACATATGCCTCATATGTTAATTGTAGAAGCACTTGCTCAGCTTAGTGCATTTGTACATACAAGTGATTCTAACGGACTAGGCTTCCTTTCCTCGTTAGATGGGGTTACGTTCCATGAAAAAGCATATCCCGGTGATAAACTTAATTTGCATTATGAGTTAACTCGCAATCGCCGAGGTTTTGTTCTCGGTAAAGGTACCGCAACCGTTAATAATCAACCGATTGTAACGATAGAAAAGCTATTAATATATCAAGCAGAATAAAAATCATGTAATTCAACGGGGGTGTCTATCTCCTAAAAATTCGTTTCATCAACATGAACAGAGTAAATAAATTACTTAGTTAGGAGCAGACAAATGGAAAGTACTATTGGTATCGATGCTGGAGGCACATTAACGAAAATTGCTTATTTGGATGAACAAAGGCAATTAGCTTTTGAAAAATTTTATTCAAATGAACAAGATAAAATAATAGATTGGCTTAAGAAAAACACTGGTAAAAAGCAAATATGTATTACAGGTGGTAAAGCGAAAGAATTACAGCAACTACTTTCAAACTCATATAAAATAGTAGAACTAAATGAATTTGAAGCTACTCTTATAGGCGTCCGATACATTTTAAAAGAAGAGAAGTATGATATAAACAACTTTATTTTAACAAATATCGGTACAGGTACTTCTATTCATTACGTTTATAATGACCAATATATTCGAGCTGGCGGAACTGGTGTTGGCGGTGGTACTATCATGGGACTTTCAAAATTATTAACAAATCTAGATCATTTTGAAGATGTGATCCCTTTAACAAAAGTAGGAACTAGAAAAAAACTAGATATTACGGTTGGAGATATTTATGTTGGTATTCTCTCCCCTATTGATAATAGTTTAACTGCAAGCAATTTTGGTAAAGCCGCTACTATAGAATCAAATTATAATAATTCAGATATACTTGCTACTGTACAAGGACTTGTCGGTGAAGTCGTTACTGCATTAAGCCTTCAATTCGCCGAAACAAAAAACATTGACCATATTATTTATATTGGTTCAACTCTATGTAATAACATACACCTTCAAAATATTATTAGTAGCTACACAAAATATCAAAATAAAACACCTGTTTTTTTACAAGATGGTGGTAATAGCGGTGCGATTGGTGCTTTACTTTATGCTACGAATAAAAAAAGCTGACTTTTGTCAGCTTTTTGAAATGCGGATTTTATACGCTAAAACAGTCTCTACATGTGAGATTTTATCTTTGTTACTGTAAAAATCAACTAGTTCCCCAGCTAGAGGTGATTGTTGACGTAAAATTCGTTAGCTGTAGTAAAAAAACTATTTTCTTACCTTTTTTAATAAGATTTCAATAATTCATTTATAAATACACTAACTCAATTATCAATTTACTACAGCTTTTTTGCGTAATATACAGAAAGGAAGTTAAATTCTATATGTAATAATATTGGGAAAACAATTGATAGTGTGGAATCCGTAATCATACCATGTATTATTCCACCTAAAAATGCGAACAGCATAAATTTTATACTAGTCTGATTAAATTTGTAATATTGTAAGTGAGATACAGCAAATAGAAAGGAAGATATTAGAATTGGTAGCGTAACTGGTATGTAAGCTATTTCAAAATTAGAGAGGATTGGGAATGCGTTGTTAAGTATTGGTATAATCATCCCTCTAAAAATTACTTCTTCAAAAATAGGATACATAATTACAAAGTTTAAGATATTCTTTTTCCCAATTGGATTATATCCTGAGTATCGTGAAATGACAATATTCGTTATCAAAGCAATCAAGATTAATACAACAATTGATTCATAGTGAATTGGTAAACGGAATACATAATTATCTACATAAAAATAACTAATTATCGTCAGTATTGTCCCCCATATATAAATAATCTCATTTTCTATCTTGCGGTACAACGTTTTTCCAATAATAATGCCAACTGTAATATCAACAATTTTATATGAAAAAGCTAATAAAACAGCAAATACTAACGCAATAAAGTAGCTCATATCGACTCATTACCTCCTCTCAAAAAGAACTATTTCATTTCATGTATTTGATTTACCCCCATTACCATACATTTCTTTCATTCATTATAAAATTTTACCATATAGTGATGATTTTGAGAGGGAAAATTAGTTACATAGCATATAATGATTTCATAAAAACAAAGACTTCTCTATTGAGAAGTCTTTGTTTTTACACTGTATGATTACTATTCCCCCGCAAAACTTTCCTAAACTTTATATAACAAGCAATTCTCCACGGAATGATATACGATACTGCAACTACGTAAAATAATAAACCAACCGTTTGTTGATCTAAATCTACAATAAATTGTCTTGAACCATATCTTAAAACGACAAGTGCAATAAAAGTAATTAAAAAGACAGCACTTTTTTTCGTATAAATATTCCCATCATCTCTTCGTTCATAATTTGTTAATACTATAAGCGGCACAGAGAAAAGTACCCCAATGAATACCGCTATAACTACTTGTAATATAGCTGGATGTACTGGACCAAAAAACCATACAACACCTGGTGTTAAAAATAATAACGGCCATAAAATACGTTTTCCTGATCCCTTTATTGGCTTATGCATGGAGCGATAACGACGCCAGAATATTAATAGTGCAATGCCTAAAAAGACTGTAATGAGTGAAGATGTGTCTCCCATTTGCTATCCTTCTCTCTATAGTAATCTAATAATATTTCAAATCGTTTTTTCGAATGATACTTTACGAATAAATATACTACTAGTTATGATATAAAGGACAGTTAATCCAATTGAAATAACAGTAAAATACGGTATATTTACTAAAGATCCATCACTCGTAAATAATAAACTGGTTACCCCTGCTTCTCCATAAAGTACACTATTTGTTGATAAGAAAAGGGTCCCACCAATCATAAGACCGATCCACTGAAATCGTTGTTTAAAAACTACTACCACTTGAAAGAAACATGCTGTTGTAACATAAAATAAAAATTGCAAAATAAATTGTTGCACCGATTGCTCCCCAAAACTAACATTTACTAAATTATATTTTATATCTTGTAAAAGCATTATTTGAAGAAACGAAAACATTGCGGATTGCAAGATGATATAACAAATTGCTCCGATGAAATATTGAATTCTCGTTACACCAAATGAAACAGCTAAACGAAATAGCTCATCTTGAATGATGAAAACACTCCCTACTATAAACAACATAATTGCTATTGACGGGTTATTTATAATTTCGGGTAAATAACCAATGTTCACTCCATTTAAATGCGCAGCATTTAAAGCTCCTTTTATTAATAAGGCTACAATCCAAAATATTAAAATCGCTTTATAATGAAAATTAATATGTAACTTTAACTGCTTCATTAACATCGTCATTTCACTTCACCACCAGTTATATGAATAAATAATTTTTGCAATGTAATTCTATCAATTGCTAAACCTTCTTTTTCAAGAGAGTAATAATCTTCATTAGAAAGTTCTTCCCATATAACAGCAATACCCTTATTTCCATAAACTTCTCGATTTAATACTTTTTTATTGATCAAGAACTCGTCCACTTTATCCTTTTGCCCTGAAATAATCTGAACTTGTTGTAATAAATCTTCTACCAATGATTGAACAACTAATCTTCCTTCTTTTATGATTATCACATCTTCAATCACATGGGTTACTTCTTCTACTAAATGTGTTGATAATATAATTGTTCGTGGATACTCACCGTAATCTTCTAGTAGTAGACTATAAAATAATTCACGGTGTGCTGCGTCTAAACCTGTAGTTGGTTCATCAAAAATAGTAATTGGTGCTCTACTTGCTAACCCTTGAATAATGCCGACGACTGTTTGCATGCCGTGTGATAATTTATGATATTTCACTGTCATATTAAGCTGAAATTTATTAGCGAGTTCTTCAGCATACTTTCCATCCCAGTTTTTATAAAACATGCTGCACATCTTAAAAATTTCTTTTACTTTAAAACTTAACTGAGCTTCTTCTTTTACTCTAACAAAACAAATATTTTGCATCGCTTTACTATTCTCAAAAACATGTTCGCCAAATATTGATACGCTTCCACTACTTGAAGTAATTTGACCTGCAAGTAAATTTAATAGTGTCGTTTTTCCTGCTCCGTTTCTACCGAGCAAACCATATATTTTATGCTCTTCCAATGAAATCGTTACTTCATTTACTGCTACTTTCTTTTTGTATTTTTTCGTTATATCTTTCGTTTCAAGTGCAATCATCCCTCGTTCCCCCCTTCGTAATTTTTTGAATCATATCCATCAATTCATCTTTGGATATTTCTAATACTTTCGCTTCTTCCCACACTTTAGGTAAATATTCGGTCATAAAAGTATTTTGTCTTTTTTTAAGTACAACTTCTTTCGCTCCCTTTGCAACAAACATCCCGATCCCTCTCTTTTTATATAAAATTCCTTCATCCACTAATACGTTTACCCCTTTAGCTGCAGTAGCTGGATTTATTTGTAACATCTTCGCAAATTGATTTGTTGATGGAACTTGTTCTTCTTCAAGTAATATGTCTTTTAAAATATCAGATTCAATCGTTTCTGCAATTTGCAAGTATATTAATTTATTTTGCTCCAGAGTAGGTTTCATAATTTCACCACCTTAGGTTCATAGGTTCATTACTTATGTAATTAACCTTATCACATAAAAGTGTATATTTCCATAAATTTCTTTTATAAAAAAAGAGAGTCATTCGTTTAAGAATGACTCTCTTTCTAAAATTTTGAAGTTTCAACTCTAATTTTTAAATTCTTTTCATTTATACCATTTTGACAAAAATTAAATTGTTGTCCCTTTATAGACTTTGTACGATCTACAACTTGCCCTAAATGATAACTTGTGTGCTCCACTAAATGTAATAAACTATGAAGGTCAATATGTCTTTTTTCTCCACATGCTTGTATATATTCTGTTCCCCATTCATCAAATACGTCTTCAACGTACTGTAGCAAAAGTTCAGTACGTTGTCGCTTTACTGGAAAATACTCCTCAATTCCCTTTTCAAAGACTATATTTGGATTTTTATAACGACTAGTATTTCTCTGTATATGTTCACAAATATGTAGTACGATTCCACCAATTGAATTCACAGAATCCCCTTGTTTCCATAAATCTTCTTCACTAACGAAGCTAATTGCCTGTATTAACTTAGGTAAATAATGATCTTGCATTCGATGATAAGTAATTTTATATACTAACTCCACCTATTTTCCTCCCATCATTTCAACTGCTGTACTGGATACTTTACAAATAAAGCATTCCTAAACTCTTTATCATTCATAAGCATTGTAATTTCTTCGTTATTTTCGTTAAGAAACTTTACTACTTTCTTTTTATCCCATATATCATTTTCTTTTGGGAAATTATCAAACTTTTCATACAGGATTGATAGTATTTCTTCTCTTTTTATCGTGAAATTTTTATTTTCTACTTGCAACTCGTAACCTTTTGCATTTGGTACTAAAATCGCTAAATAAATAACGTTAAAGAGAAAATTCTTCTCCATCGTATCCTTACCATCAAACCAATACGTCTCAACCATGTCTTCTGTCAAAGTTCCATTTTCTTTTGTACCATAGTTCACCTTTATACTTTCATTCTCTAAACTTACACTTTGAAATGTTTCACCACCGGGTAAACGATTAACAATTGCAACTACATCTGAGTTATTCCCAACATATGTCCCAGCATATTGCTTAAAGTCACCAGGTTCAACATCAGATATTTCTTTTATTCTTTCTCCGCTAGAACAAGCAGTAATACATAAAAAAATTGTTAGCATAACAACTACATTACGATGCATATATTTCATTTAGCATCCCCCATTTTTATCGATATTTCGTTAATTACAATACACCTTCTCAAAACCCTTTAAAATATACGCATTTTAATCAAAATTAAAAATTTTCGCTTTTTATGTTTACAATTATCCATTAATTGTATATACTTACTAACGTAAGAAAAATATTCTAAAAGGAGGTCGAAGGAAATGATGAAATTACAATTACATGCTTTAACTTTAGCGTTAACTGCACCTGTATTTTCTGAACAATTAAATATGAATTCGACCACCCTAATGGAGAATTGAAAATCGTACTTTATTTCTATTAATTCATAAATTCGCCACAGGAGGTCGTATACTTTCCTGTGGCTTTTTCACGCCCTGCCATAGGAGAACTATATCTTCCTGTGGCTTTTTTGTGCGATTTTTTAGTCTCTTACATTATTTTTTAAAGAAAGGAGCAACATTCGATGACTATTAGCGTATTGTTTTTAAGTATTACGATTCAAAGAAATACAATTTCCAAACATGAAATTTTTCATAATGAGCAAATTGAAAAAGCTATGAATGATGTTAAGGAGCGCCAAGCACTTTATTGTGATCACATGTAATTCCTTTTCGAAAGGAGGAATTCATTTATGACTTTTCATATTTTCTTTTTTACGACTGTACTTCAGAAAAATACTTTATCTGAAGGTGAAATCATTCGTAAACAACAAATAAAACAACTGACTGATAAAATGACTGACATTAAAAGTTCATATTATACGCATATGTATTAAAAATATATTTTAAAGGAGCAATACCTTCATGAAATTTAAAGCATTCTTTTTAACTATCACCATTCAAAAACGTAAGCTTTCTCAAAGTGAGATTTTACGTGAGCAACACATTCAAACTATTATGGACGAAGTAAAAGAGCGTCAAGCTTCTTATTACAGCCGTCTTTTCTAATAAACTTATAAAGGGGTTTTATCTAATGAAATTTAAAGCATTCTTTTTAACTATCACTATTCAAAAACGTAAACTTTCACAGAAAGAGATTTTACGTGAGCAACACATTCAAACCATTATGGACGAAGTAAAAGAGCGTCAAGCTTCTTATTACAGCCGTCTTTTCTAAATCAATTATAAAGGGGTTTTATCTAATGAAATTTAAAGTATTCTTTTTAACGATTACCATTCAAAAAACTAAGTTCTCGGACAGTGAGGTATTGCATGACCATCAAATTAATAAAGCTATGGAAGATGTAAAAGAACGTCAAAGTCACTACTGTAGCCATCTATAATTCCTTTCGAAAGGAGGAATGTATCATGAAGTTTCATCTTTTCTTCTTAACAATTACAATCCAGAAAGAAATCTTTTCTGAAGATGAATTAAAACAAGAGCAACAATACAAAAAGATTATGGACGAAATTCGAGATCGTAGAAGCAAATACTACACTCACCTATAATCCTTTAAAAATATAAAACTTGAAAGGAGTCGATTATGATGTTGATAGCACGTTGTAAGGAAATGATTTGGATAGTTCAGAGGGATTCCACATAGTTTATTGGGGGCTATATCATACAACTTTACCGTTTTATTTGATATGTAATAAATATATAATAAAATTGCATTCGTACACTTTTTAACATTGATTAATAAACAAAAGATACACCACTTAAAAAGTGGTGTATCTTTCTCAACATATACTATTTTCGATTACTTCGTTTCGTCTTAAACAGTCTCACTAAGTTCGATACAACTGTTTTCGTTACTGCGTACACTGGCACCGCCAAGATCATTCCAATAATTCCCGCAAAGTTACCTACCCCTAAAATTAAAATAATAATTGTTAACGGATGGATATTTAATTTTGAACTCATAATACGCGGTGAAATGATGTTACTTTCAAACTGTTGTACAATTGTTACGATAATAATTACGTACAACGCTTGCATCGGAGATACGAACAAACCTACAATAACAGCTGGTGCTGCACCGATAAATGGGCCTAAGTTAGGAATTATATTTGTAAATGCAGCTATAATTCCTAAAACAAAAGCGTACGGTAAATCGATAATTAAATAACCGATAAAAGTAAAAGCACCTACAAATATACAAACGAGCGCTTGCCCTTGAATATATGCAGATAATGTTTCGTTCGTTTCCTTAATGATACGAAGCCCTTCTTCACGGTATGACTCTGGTAATAAGCTTACTGCTTTTCCTGGAAACGCATGTCCATCTTTAAACATATAAAATAAAATGAACGGTACTGTAAAAATAACTAATGCGACGTTCGTTATGATACCAAATAAAGCCGTTGCACTCGACGTAATTGTGTTTGGTATATCCTTTAAGTATTCAATTGCATTTTTTTCAATTGTTTCAATGGAAACATAATTTTGTGTAGATAACCATTCAAACAATCTATGATGGGATAAATCTTGTATGTATAGTTTTCCCTCTTTTATATAGCCTGGCATATTTTTCACTAAATCCATTAGCTGTTGTGAGATCGTTGGAACAACTACCCCAACGCCAACCGCAGTTAATGTTATGATAAAAAGATATAACAGTAAAATCGCTAAATTTCTAGGTACTTTTTTCTCCTCTAAAAAGACTAACACCGGATTAAATATGAAGTATAAAAATAACGCGATTAAGATTGGGAAAAACAGCGTTGATATGAAGATACCAATCGGTTGAAATAGAAACGATATTTTTGTGCAAATAAATATGATCGCTACAACCATTAGCACTTCTAATGTCCAAAAGTGCACTTTCGATTTCAAAAAAACGTCCTCCTTTAAACTAGCACTTCTCTTCATTGTACCAAAATAAGTAACAATTTCACATAATATTTTCCTTTACAATATTCCAAAATACCAATAAATACACTACAATGAGATTACATACAAATTTGCAGGTAAAGGTGATAAAAATGACACAATGCATCATTTGCAGAAAAGATACGAAAGAACTTAGTGAACAATATGTCATCCCAGAAATATTATGTGGATATTATTTCACAAACTCAATTTGTGATACTTGTTATGAACAAATGACAACAAATATTGATCGCCCCTTAATTCGGCATAAATTAAGTCAGTTTAAGATTGAACATATGAAAAAACAGATTGACTCCCCGCTCTATACGAATGAGCATGGTGAGGAACTTGCGGCCGCTGAGACAGATGTTGTTGAAGTAAGTGACGAAATACTTTATTCCAATGCATTAATTATGAAACTATGTAAAAAGCACGATATTTCACTACATAATGAAATTTGGAAAGAAGAACGTGTAACGAAAGTAGCTAGCTCTATTCAACGTGAATTACTTTTAGATAACCGTAAGTATAAAATGAGTGTATTAAAAATGGCTTATACTTTCGCTGTACAAGCAGTCGATGGCTATTTTGAAGATCCAGATGCGATTGATATTTCTAGCATCCTATCGAATGCCGACTTCATGGAATTAAAAGAAAAGAGCATTGTTCGTGATTTAAGCAAAAGTTCTTTATGGAATACATTAAATACAAATAGTGAAAACCATTACTTTATTTTATTAAGTGATAAAGATGGCCTGTTCTGTTTCATTCGTCTATTTGATATTTTTGATGTTGTCGTTCATTTATCAGAAAAGAGATATGAACTTCCATCACCAATTGTCGGCGTAAATGATGTAAATAAGCAAAAATTTTACGTTCAAACTTTAAAACAGTATATGGACGGGCTCTTTAAAGAAAAGTCACCTTCTATTTAATTAGAAACAGAACATACGGTCTCCTTTCTTGATGAAAAGACACTGTGTTATAATAAGTATGAAAAGAACAATACAATCACATAAACCAATTATAAATTGTATATAAATAAAAAAGACTAGTGTGCGGCTACACACTAGTCCACGTAACTTAGCAGATTGGATTGTTCATTTATCCTATTTGTTTCTTACAAACAAAACAACCCACATTCTATTGGCATAGGTGGGTTGTTATTTTTTGAGCTTGTCTATTAAAACGACGACGAATGTTAACAGTGCAACGAGAAACAGTCCACCTTGCAGTAACAACGCTATTTCACTCACTTATTATCACCCCCCTCCTACTTGGAGAAGTGATAATTGAACAACCAACCGTACCTTAAGTTACTATTTAATTTTACCATATTTTCTGATAGTTTACGATGAAAACCCGCAAGTGATTTACTTGCGGGTTTTTTCTCACTATTTTTTTAATGCATATGCATCAGCTATCATTTCACCAACAATTTTATTTTCTTGTTTCTTATCTTCTTTCAATAAAGGAAATAACAGTTCTGCCACTTCATATGCCTCTTCTAAATGAGGATATCCCGATAATACAAACGTATCAATTCCTAACGCTTCATATTCTTTTATTCTATCTGCTACTGTATGCGGATCTCCAACAAGCGCAGTACCTGCACCACCTCTTACAAGCCCGATGCCAGCCCATAAATTAGGACTTATCTCTAACGACTCCCGTGTACCTTTATTTAAATGGGTCATTCGCTTTTGACCAACTGAATCATATCTTGCAAATGTCTTTTGAGCAAGTTCAATTGTCTCATTATCTACATATTGAATTAAACGTTCTGCCTCTTCCCACGCTTCTTCTTCTGTTTCTCTTACAATTACGTGTAACCTGATGCCAAATCGTACTGAACGCCCCTTCTCTTCTGCCAGCTTTCTTACTTCCTCTATTTTCTCCTTCACTTGCTCTGGTGGCTCGCCCCACGTTAAATATACATCACTATGTTCTGCTGCAACTTCCTTTCCAGCAGCGGATGATCCTCCAAAATATATAGGAGGGTATGGCGTTTGCACTGGCGGGAACACAACTTTACTTTCCGTAACTTTAATATGTTTTCCTTCTAAAGAAAATGTTTCACCTTGCAATGTCGATTTCCAAACTTTTAAAAACTCATCAGCTGCTTCATATCTTTCATCATGCTCAAGATACAATCCATCTCCTTGTAATTCAACTGGATCTCCTCCAGCGACTACATTAATAAGTAACCTCCCGTCTGAAATTCTATCAAATGTAGATGCCATCCTTGCTGCAACTGTCGGTGACATTAGTCCCGGTCTAACTGCTACTAAAAATTTTAGCTTTTCTGTCTCAGCTGCAAGTGCCGATGCTAATACCCATGGATCTTCACAACCTTGGCCAGTTGGAAGTAACACACCTGTATATCCTAAATAATCAGCTGCCTGTGCAACTTGTTTATAATAACCATACTCAGCTGCTCTTCCTCGTTTTGTCGTTCCTAAATATCGTCCATCTCCATACGCCGGAATAAACCATAATAATTCCATACCTTTACACACCCCTTATTTATTTTGAAACGTACACTAAACTACTCTATATAAATTACCCCTAATAATTTATATGTTAATTTCCTATCTCGCCTTTAAAGTTATCTCGCCATCTTAAAAACTTCACTTCTAGTAAACGTACGAGTGAATCCGAAAACTTCCCAACGAATGCAAAAATAATAATACCGACAAATACAATATCTGTATTTGAAAATTGCCTTGCATCCATAATCATATAGCCAATGCCTTCTGTAGATCCCATAAGTTCTGCTACTACTAAACTCACCCATGCTACTCCTAATGATAATCTTGCCCCAAGTAATAGGTTCGGCAATGCTGCCGGTAAAATTAGTTTTGTAATTAATTTTCTTTTACTAAACTCTAACACTCTCGCAACATCAAATAACTTTGAATCTACACCTCGTATTCCTAGAAACGCGTTTACGTATAAAGGAAAAAATGCACCATCTGCAATTAATAACACTTTTGATGTTTCCCCAAAACCGAACCATAATACGAAAAGCGGTGCAACAGCTAAGTGAGGCACAGTTCTTAACATTTGTACTGACGGATCTAAATATTGCTCACTTCTCGTTGAAAATCCAACAATTGTTCCTAAAATAATTCCTAAACTCCCGCCAATAAAGAAACCAGCCGCAGCCCTGAATACACTAATACTTAAATGACCGAATAACTCTCCTGTTTTTATAAGTTCTTGAAAAGCTAAAAATATATCTAGCGGCGTTGGTAAAACTGTTTTAGAAACTAGACCGAATACGCCGGCCAATTGCCAAATTATTAATATAATAATCGGTATAGTAATTGCCCTTATCAAAAATTTGATATTCGTCTTCTGTACTTTCTTTACATTGTTTTTCTCAATCGTTATACTCGCCCTTTTAATAACCGCTTTCGTATTCTCCAATTTATACAACCTCTTTTCACTTCGCCTTTAACGCTTTTTCTACGAAAGAATTATCTACAACTTTATCTGTCTTAATTTCTTTCTTTATAGAACCAAGCTTATATTGAAAATCTGCTGTCTGTTGCTGTTCTGCAACTATTTCTTTCGTTACCGGAACTAAGATGGGTTTGTCGTGATTAAACACTTCTTTTACAATATCTGCATCTATTTTCTTTGCAGAAGTGTATATTTTTATTGCTTCATCCAAGTTTTCATCTTGCCATACACGTGCTTTTTCATATACTTTAAGGAATTTCTCCACTAATTCTGGATGCTCTTTCGCAAATTTTGTTCTCGCAATTAAAAACTCTGGAGAAGATACATTTAATTGTTCACCATCTGTAATCACCTTCGCTCCTTTATTTACCGTATGTAACGATATGAAAGGATCCCAAATTGCCCATGCATCTACTGATCCTGATTCAAATGCTGGCTGCGCTTCATCTGGTTGCAGTTGAATAACATTTACATCTTTCGCATTGATACCTTCTTTATCAAGCGCTCGATACAATAAATTAAATGCGCTACTTCCTTTTGCTACTGCGATTTTTTTACCTTTTAAATCTTTTACACTCGTAATCTTGCTATCTTTTTGTACAAGAATCCCCGTTCCTTTTCTCGCATAACTTGTATTAGCAATTTCAGTAAATTCAATACCTGCTGCTTGCGCGGAAATAACTGGAGAATTGCCAACTTCACCAAAGTCTAATCGATTTGATGCGATTGCCTCAAAATAAGGAGGTCCGCTTTGGAACTCTGTCCATTTCACCTTAACTCCTTCTTTTTTAAACTCCTCTTCAAACCATCCCTTTTTCTGCGCGAGTAATAGTGGACTTAATCCTTGCTGAATACCAATTTGTACTGTTACATCTTCCTTCTTACTACTTGCTGTACTTTTCTCACATCCGAATAAAAATAAAGAAATAGCTAATGCAAAAGAAAGAACTTTAAATTTTTTATACATAAATATTCACCCTCTCCCTATAAACTTGTTTGAATCAATCCTCCATACTCAAACTGCTGTAATACTTTCTTTCGAATTTCTTGGAATGACTCCGAAGTTTTACTACGCGGATAAGGTAAATTATTTTCAATTACTTTATGTATTTTTCCAGGCTTTGCACTCATGATGATAATTCTGTTTGAAAGATATATTGCTTCGTCTATATCATGTGTAACGAATATCATTGTCGTCTTTTTTTGTTCCCAAATGTTGAGCAGTACTTCTTGCAAATGACTTCGGGTAAATGCATCCAATGCTCCAAATGGTTCATCAAGCAATAACACATTTGGACCCCTTAACAACGCTCTTGCAATCGCAACACGTTGTGACATCCCGCCTGATATTTCTTTCGGATATGATTTTTCAAAACCGTCTAACCGAACAATTTCAACCCATTCCTTTATCTTATCCTTCACATACTTATCTTTTAATGACAAATCAGCTGCAATGTTTTCTTCAACTGTTAACCATGGAAACAGACGATGCTCTTGAAATATAAATCCTTGCTTCTTACTCGGTTTTGTTATACGCTCCCCATCAATAATGATTTCACCTTCAAAATCGTTGTCTAAACCTGCAATAATTTTTAATAATGTACTTTTTCCACAACCACTCGGACCAATTACTGTAACAAAATCCCCTTTTTTTAATTGAAAATTAATATTCTCTAATACTTGAACAGTACCAGTTTGCTTCGAAAAATATTTTGATACCTCATTAATTGAAACAGTCACTTCTTCCCCTCCTTGAAATGATTCATCTAAATGAATAGATTCAGTATTTATGTAATAAAAAAACCAAAGGCATTTTATCAATAGATAAAATGCCTTTGGTTTCTCCAATCAGCAATACGTAATAGAATTAAGTACATATTATACAAATATTTCCGATAAGTCAACTAGGTTTTATTAAAAAATACATATGATTCGTTTAAATACCCTTATTGTTATTTATATAAAAATTATTTTTTATGTTCCTTAATCCACTGTAACCAATAAGAAAACTCACATGCCAAATGCATTTGATGCGATTCAATAAGACTATTAGGACAAAGTGCCGGAAACTCTACAACTAGACTTACTTCTATACCAGTATCTGTATCTTTGAATTGATGTCGAACTCCACCAATAGTAGTACCGTCTTTCATACGTGCAACACCTGTTGATTGGTATTGATAAGACTTATCTCTAGGTGTCTTTAATCCTGTTTCGTCACCAAAAACAATAAAAAATTGAACTGGAAATGGAGAATTACCAGTAATTTCGATAACCTCCAATTCATTTTCCCCAAAGGGTCTTAGTACGTAGTGATCTGGACAGGCTGATAAATTCACTTGATTATTTTCATCTGATTGTTCAAGCATAAAACTATCAATTCCATTTATCGCCTCTTCTGCTGTAATCCCATCTAAATAAATATTTGTTTTTGAAAATTTTCGTCTATCACCAGATAAAGCAGTACAAATACGCATACCCATTTCACTTAATTTAAGTTTAGATTTTAACTTATCATACATTTCATTGTATGAATAATTTAATTTTAGTTCTGTTAGTTTTTTTATCATAACGTCTGTATCATTTAATTCTGGCTCTTTATGTCCTAATGTATTGAAAACTTTTTTCATACGTTCTTTTTTCCACTTTGTAAGTTGTTCATTCGAAATATTGTTTCCATCAATCATGATCTTCATATACATTCTCCTTCTCTTTGATCATATCGTAGTGTATTTAATACTAAATTAACCATTTCTCGCTTCATGTCTAGATTCAAATTCACCTCTGAATGAGCAATACTGCTAAGACCGTATAAAATAAATCCTGATGCTAATAATGAGTTATCAATATTAAAAATCCCAGTTTTCACCCCTTCTTCGATTACTTGTCGAATTAATGGCTGCATTCGCGTAAATAATTTCTGTTCCAGTTGAAAATGTTGTTCCGTCTGAAACGAACTCACATTTTTATAAGGCGCTAATTTTTCGATAAATGTCCAAAATATATTTAGAGAATCTTTCAGCTTTTGCATGACAGACCGTTCATTAGAAACAAGTATTTCTTCAATTAACTCCATATTTTTCACAATAAAATCATTTAATACTTCATCAACAAAATTCTCTTTAGACTTGAAGTAATAATAAAATAAGCCCGTTGCTACACCAGCATGATTCACAACATCTTTTATGCCAAATCCTTTCATACCATTTTTCATATATAGTTCAAAACCAATATCCATCAACTCTTGCCTTCTAACATCTGGTTCTTTCGATATTCTTTTCATATGTTATCTCCTATTATGTTTTTTCTGCGACTGAATATGATTCAATCATAAACGACTGAACTGTATTCAGTCAATATTAATTTCCACAAAAAAAGAGTAATCCCAAGAAATATACATCTAACCTTAGACTTATCAAAAAAGTTAGATTATATAACTTGAGACTACTCAATTTCATTAAACACGTATTCTATTTTCAAATCGATTACAATTTAGTTTAACCTCACTCTTTCTGTCTCTACAATCATTTGAGGAAGCGTCTTTTGAATTATTTCCTCTAATACATTAAGAGCTTCATTCACATAACCATCCTCAAACTCCTCTAAAGACTCAGGCAACTCATCCTCATCTAAAATAAAATATTCTCCACTTGGAAGTACCAAAATATCAATAATTAAGTCTTCAAATGACACTAGTTCATCTGTTATTTGCGTATTTTTTACAACATTAAAATAAGAGCCTAAATACGTTCCATTCTTATCTCTCCATATGTATAAATTGTACGGACGATCTTCCCAATAGTATGCAATGGTGTAACTTCCTTTTGGGATTGTTAAACTCGCAAGATGTGCAGTCATTGTAAATGAATACTGAACCTCATGAAATAGCACGATACTTTGCAACTGCTTTTCAAGTAATAAACAAGTGTGTTCTACTGTTGTCGAGTCATATCTTATTTTTCTTTCTATAATTTCACTTTTTGGTGTTAGTAATTTATTCATTCTTTGTTTCCCCTTATGCTATTTCTAGCTTTATTATATCCATTTATATAGTGATAAAGAAGTGTTTGGTCTCCAAATACACAATAAAAACTCCCTCTTATTTTAGAAGGAGTTTTTCACTGTCCATGTTTCATATTTTTTTACTTCTAATGGAAGCTCATTTGTTTTCAGCCACTCTACTGCACTACATACAAGCGGAGATGAATTGTCTTCTGTAATGCTTTCTATAGAAACCCATCTCGCTCCTAAAGAATCTTGACCTTCAAATTGTTTTGGTACTATGATTTTCCCTGCACTCTTTTCAACTTCATACAAAACTGCAATATGGTGTACATGTGTATAATCTTTAAACTTTGAAGGGTATTGAAAATCAACCGTTCCTACTTGCTTTATAACCTTTACTTCTAATCCAGTTTCTTCTTTACATTCCCTATGGAGTGCCGATAACAACGACTCCTCTTCATTTAAGCTCCCACCAGGTAGATCATATCTGTTCTTATATGGACCTTTTGATTTATCGATTACTAATATATTATTATTTTCGATACAAATACCGTACACACCAAACGCACGATGAAAATTAATAGCATTACCCATGTTTTAATTTCTCGGTAACTGCATCATAAAATTTCCGTTCCTCATCAACATTTAAGTGAACGCGACTTACTGTTTTAGAAAATCCATATAACAATTGTGCTTTTATTGGCTCTTTAAGTATTATTTCAAATGTTGGAGGTTCCTTTATAAATTCCATCACCGTTACGTCAAGAAGCTCTTTCTCTTTTTTTAAAAGTTCTCCTTTATAAAACGTAATCTTATCAATTTGTGTAAACGGTATAATGATTTTCTTCCCTAATCCAATTTGAATAATTACCTGTTCTTCCGTAACAATAATTGGATTTTTACGCATTGCTTGTATTTCAGCTAAAAAATAAAACATTGCATATACGTTTAAAATAAGTAACACCCATGCTATTACTGGATTCCATTGATGAAGTAAATAATGAAAACCAATACTTTCTATTAAGGTCGCATGGATGATCATGACATATGCACCTATTGCACTAGTCTTTTTGTGATATGAGTATACTGATTCACCTTCTGGCACTTTTTCACGCCACGATAAAAATGCATAATAGATTAACTTACACTCTGTTACAATGATATCTATTAATGTATTTCTTTTCATAGTGGCTTCAAACGCAGCATCAATTGCATAAGAAAATGAAGAATACTCACTTTTATATTCTTTATATTTTTTTATTATGCTAGGAAGCTTTCTAACAATTTTATATAGAAGGAATAACTCTAAACATACAAAAGCAATTTCCCCTGCAACTATAATATAAGAAACGTATGAAAAAGCTTGTAAATAGTCGCTTGGAATAATAAATCTTGCAAATATATAACCAGCTATTACAACAGGAAATATATACGTTAACGAGTACCTTTTTCGAATAATAAAGAAATACGTAATGATTGGAATTACAAACATACAATCTAATATTGATCCAAGGACAACTTCTTTCGGAGCAGCTGGTACAATCGGAAGAGCATATAATAAATAGTTTGATAACAAGATTAAAGATACGAGTCCAATCCATATACCTTTTCGCCTTCGCGAAAGTGTGACACTCATATGTTCACTCCTCTATTTAAAAACCTCATTTAAATGATCTTTATAAAATGAAATAGCACGTTCAAATTCTTTCACTTCTTCTACTTTTACGACTGTTTCAAGTAATAATTTCATCGCGGATTCATGATCGTTTACGTTATATTTCGCTAATGACAAAAATACTTTCATCACATCATTATCTGGAAACTGCTGTAATCCTGTTTCTAAAACAGTAATTGCTTTGTCATACTCACCTATACAACGATATGTACTACCAAGGCCGATATAAGCTCCGCAAAGTGACTCACCTTCAAGACCGTTTGCAATTGCCTGTTCATAATACGGCATAGCTTCTGTTTCCAGCCCCATTACATCATGTATCCAAGCACATTGATAAAGTACTTCTGCATCCCTCGTAAAATTCGTTAATCCAATGAGTATCTCTTTAGACTGCGCATATTTCTTTTCTTTCCGGAGTTTAATAGCTTGCTTTAATAAATGTTCCATAGAATTCACTCCTCACCAATTATTCTATGTATCCATATTGAATGGTTAACGTTTGTATCAAAGCAAAAAGTTTCGCTTACCAATATATACTATGCGGATTCACTCTTATCCAAATACTTGAAATTATGAAGCAGTAACGCGATTACATAGTACCTCTAACCTTTTGACAATTTCTTTCGCTGTTTCATCTTTTCCATTACATAACTGCCCTTTACCGTCTTGTCCAATTACGTAGTGCATTGCTCCGCGCGAATATAAAGAATGTGGTGAATTTGCAATCATTACACTCGCCTTCGCTTCTTCCATTCTATTTTTCGCTCTTTCAAACAATTCTTCTTTATTTACGTCACTTTCAAGTTTAAAGCCAACGAGTACAGTTTCTGGATCCCACTCTTTTATTTGTTTTAATACTTTCGGTGCCTTTTGAAAATGTATAATTGGCGCTATATCACTTGAGATTTTTCCATTCATATCAAGAACATTACCCTCTTGATCACAAATCTTGTCCACAATCCAATCAGATCCAGCCGCTGCCATAATAACCGCATCGACTTTTTCATACGTAATGATACTTTTCATTTTATCTTGTAAATCAACAATTCCTTCAAATGGATGTAATTCTAATTGATTGTTTATATCATTCGGTTTCTCCGCAAAATAACCATGTAAATATATAACATGGGCCCCTTTACTTATAAGCTCTTCGGCGATTATTCTTCCAATTGTTCCTTTTGCCATATTTGTATGGCCGCGTACTTGATCCCATTTTTCTAAACAACCACCGCTTGTAATTAATACCTTTTTCCCCTTCATCGTAACCATCCCTTACTAATTTTTCTTACGAAACCATTCTGTTCCAAAGTCAACTATATCACGTTGTTTCATAAGACGGCACTTTGCGTTTCCTATTTTCCCCATTGTTACGGTTCCTTTTTGCTCAAACTCTACACCAATTTCTACAAATTTGTCAGAATCGTAATCCATATCAACAAATTCTTTCCATACTCTTTCACCATTTTCTATAATAGGTGCCCCTACTTTTATTAACTCACATGCACCAGAACGTACTTCTGATAAATGTACAGAAGTATTGGAATCATATCCAACACCAATTAATAATATGTATCCGTCTAGATCGTATATTTTTCTTAATGGAGATTCTTCTCCTAAACTCATCGATAGTGACTGATTTACTGTTATTTCTTCTGCATGTCTTCCCCATGCAGCAAAGCTTCCTAATGGATGGTTACTACGTACTACATTCGGATATGTACGAAAACATTCAACTACTTTTCCCATTGCCCTTGTTGGTGTTATATGTGGCTCAAATGCTGGAACGTTATCCCGAATAATTTGCCACCATTCTTCAGGTACAGGTGGTCTTGACCAATGTTTCGGATCAGATAAATCCGAAGACTGAGTTGGCATAATAATCGTTCCCTCTTCTGTAATAACCTCCATTAACGCCTCTACTACTGCAACTGCTCCGCCTGATACCCAGCCAATGGAACTTAATGAAGAATGTACAATAACTGTCATTCCTTTTTCTAATCCTAATTTTCTTAAATCATTTGTAATTGTTTTGATTGTATTTGGCAATTGCGTACTTGCCACTATATCATTCATTTTCACGATTGTTCCCCCATTTGTTTTAAACTACTACATACATATATTATCATATTTTTCTTAATTTTTAACTTAATCATTTTATCTATGCAAAAAATGAAGGCGTTACATCAAAAACATAAAAACACCATATGCAAACAAAGAGCTCACCAAAAATGATAAGCTCTTTGTTTCATTTATCCTTCAATTGTAACTCCAGTAAACATCGATAAATTTCCTGTTATTTTCTCACCTACACGTAAAAATAAACCAGCAGCTCTCCCGCTAATACAGTGTGAACCAATTAATAGTTTACCAGTATACGGACCGTCCCACGTGTCAACTGTATAGTCTGGCATTTCTATGTATTGCTGATATATTTTCCGCTGTTCAAAGTAATACTCTGTTTTATCTTCAGCTAATAGTTCATTATTTTCGTATATAGATACTCCTCCGCCTTCACGGCCGTATAAAGGTTTAGAAACATAGGATTCATTTCTTTCTATAAACGGTTTATTTGTAAAATATGTTGGTAGGAAGTATTTCTGAATGATTCCTCGCTCCTCTTCCTTAAAGAAAACTTCTTCTTCGTAAAGTTGCCAAATTAATGCGAGTACACTTTTATTTTGCATAAGAAAAGCAGCTGGTGGATTAATGATTTTCACTCTGCCTTGCGCTATATGATCTAAAAACTGGAGTCCAATTCTTTTCCCGCTTTTATCAGCATCTGAAACTAAATATTCAATTGGATATAGTCTATATAAATAATGAATTCTCTCACCATTTTGCGTATATATACCATCATCTGCAACAACGATATCTTGAATACCTATATAATCCGTTGACTGATCTAAACAATAGCTTCTTAAAAATTGAACTGTTTGATGGTCTTCATCATGCCAATCATAACTCGTAAAATAAATCGTTTCTCTAGGATCTATACTATAGTCATGTTTAATTTGTTCCCACGCCTGCACAATATGCTCCTCTATATGATTTGGATGATTTACATCGTGATAACGGCATAACACTTCATTTGCGACAGATGGCTCTAAATAACCTGTTGGTGTATCACAATTTACTTCTATTAACTTTATATCTTCACCATTTACGATAAAGTCAAACCTTGTAAAATATGAAAATAAACCTGTATGTTTTATTCTCGCAATTTCCCACGTTTCAGCTGGAAATCCTAATTTTTGAAAATCTTCTGTCGTATTGAGAATGTATTGATACGTTCTATATAACACATACATAATTTCTTCTGTCGCTTTTGAAATAGCAGTATAAGTTTTTACTGGCATACGATACATACCTGTTGCCATATATTGATTCCATTCTTCATTTTCTAATAGACTCGGCCAAGTAAACCCATTCCGACCAGCCTCTTCTGCAAGTGAAAACCATACTTTCATATACTCTTTCTGTTCTTGTTCTGTATACATTACTCCATTATCCTTTCATTTTAGGATCCTGCTGGCGCTTTTGCGTTCCCAATTCCACTAGAACCAGAATTCACTTTCGGCGTTTGTGTCGTAGATGATTTCGGCGTATTTGTATCTGGTGTTACTTTATTTGATGGATTTGGCTGTTGTTTATTTAAATCCACTTTATTGGAAGATTTATTATTGTTACTGTTAGTTCCGCCGTAATACCCGCCACCACCACTGCCACCAGTTCTACTTTGGTCTTTTTCACGATATGGAATAATGTTATTTGCATACGGTTTCTTCATTATATTCGGTTTTACTATATAATTCATATTTGAAGTTCTGCTTGCTAATAAATATCCTGCAACGAACGGCAGTATCGGTAAATGTGAATTTTCATGATAAGAAGAAAATGACGGATTATTTTCCTTACATAACTCATCTTTTTCTACATTTTCATTAGTTGGAGCTTTATCATCACAATTTAATCTTTCTTGTTCATTTCCTTGTTTTGCACCATCTGTTTTAACAGCAGTACTTTCTTGCTGGGCAGTATCTTCTTCATAATCGCCACAGCCCGTTAATAAAAAAGATGACACTCCTATTGAAGTAGCAATTTTTATAAATTTACTTTTATCCATTCTCATGTGTTATACACCTAATTTCTATTATCTATATTTTTCCAGATACCTTTATTATATAATGTAAATATCACTTTTTTCAAACGAAACATAAGATGTATATTTATATATTTTTATAACGAATTTCCAAATAACAACAAAACCTTTCAACCCCCGGATATTTTTCTCCTAAACTTTTAACCTGAAAACCAATTTTTTTATAAAATTCTACCGCTTCATCGTCTGTCTCTGCTTCTAGATACATCAATTGATGCATTCTTAATACTTCCTTTATCATTTGCCACGCAATTCCATTATGACGATATTGTGGAACGACTGCTATATGACAAATTCTCGCTTTCTTTGCTCCAATTATTTCAATACCTATGCAAGCCTTTTCTTCATATCTATGCAAAGTCGCTTTATTCCTTTCATAAAATAAAACTGCTTTCTTTAAGCTAATTTCACTTGGTCCGACTGCATACTGTAGTACATTTAAAATAGGATCTTTCTCAATTTGTTCAACGCGTTGCAAATTCATATCATCATTCCTTTCTATGAAAAAAGATTAGCTCTTTATATAAAGAGCTAATCTCATTATGCCGTTATTTTTTCTTCTTTCTTCACAACGACCGCTACATAACTATGTAGTATCATTCCAATAATAACTAGACTCATACCAATCCAAGATAAAAATGACGGAATTGGTGCAGATAACAAGATAAGTTCTCCTACTAGCGCAAATAAAACCTCACCGGACTGAGTTGCTTCCACTGTTGCTAGTTTTTGCGGATCATCTTTTACAAGATCTGTCGCAAAGAAGAATAATACCGTTGCGATTAAACCTGAACTAACTGCTACTATAAAACATTGGAAAACTTGGCTACTTGACGGTAGACCACCTGTTGATACTTCATAACCAGATAGTAAAAACCAAAATGGTAAGCTTGCTAATGTCATACCGAGAACTCGCTGAAATACATCTAATTCCCCTTTACAAACTTGCATCATTTTTCGATTTCCAAGAGGGTACGCAAACGCTGCAATAAGTACAGGAACTACACATAAAACGGTTTCACGAATTCCTAATGAAGAAGCATGTTCTACTTGCATAAGTACAACACCACATAAAATAATACCCGACATAACTAATTCCTTCATTGGGAGTTTTTTATGTAACGGATCTACTGCAAAAAATGGTGTTAACAAAATCCCTGCTACGATCGTAATTTGCCATGTTGATGCAACGAGCCAACCAGGTCCGAAAGCTCCAGCAAAACTAAGTGGTGCATAGAAGAGACCAAATCCAACGATACTCCACACTAACCATTCTTTCGGATTGTTTTTCATATATTGAAAGAGTTGCTTTAAATTCCCTCTATACATGACAATAAGTAAAAGCATTGGAACCATAAAGTAGTACCGTAATGATGCACTCCAAATCCAGCTTCCACCTTCTAGGTCCATTGCCCGATTTAAAACGAAGGTAAAGGCAAAGAAAAATGATGCCAATATCCCTACTGCAATAGCTTTCATTATAAAACCCCTTGTTTAGTTTCTTCTTATACTATACAACAAATTAAATATAATTAAAATTCGAAATCTTTATCTCGTATGCATTCTAGCTCTATATAGTTTTCTTAACTGACTAATATGAGCTTGATGGTACCGATTATGATCAGCTATATGCCATATTCCCCACCTTATAGTCGCATTTTCTCCCTTTTCATAAAAAACCTCTCGTGTTAAATCATTTTCTGTTAGTTTCAAACATTCCTCATAAAACATATGTTGCACTGCTTCATAATCTTGCATTAATTGTTGCAATGTATGTTTTCTTAAACTGGGCAGCTCTCCTGCTTCATTTAACATAGGTCCATATATATTATCAAGTGCCAGTGGAACGGGTTCTCCTTTTAAGCGGTATACCCAATGCAAATCGACAACTGCTAAATGTTGAAGTAGTTGTCCAATACTATTTTCATTATTTTTTAACCCTTTAAAAGACAGTTCTTTCTCATCGGTACCCTCTACTAACTTTTGCAACCGTTTAAATGTATCGGCAACTGTCGCATATAGAATTGCTACTTGCGGGTTCATATTTTTTTCTAAATAGAGATCTTTCATAGTAAACTCCCTCTTTTTAAGGAACAAAACCATATGTTCATCATCACTATACACACCATTCATCTTTATAGCTCTCTTTTCAATCCCATACGTTTTAAAGCCTATTGATTCATACAACCTTTTTGCTGGCTCGTTAGTGGATACAACACCTAATGTCAATTGTTCCAAGTTCATTTCTCTTGCTTTTTCGATTGCCTTACGTATTAACTCACGTGCAAGACCACTTCTTCGATTGCTTGCATCTACATACATCGCAACGATATGACCTTTATGTTTATACGCCTCTTTCCCTTCTGTTAGTAAAGTAACAACTCCAACTAATTGATGCTCTTCATTAAAAGCACCAAATGTACAACTAGTAGCAGCTGTTAAATTACTTTCCACTCGCTTAATCGGATTTTCTTGGTGAATCGCCTCTTCATAAGTTGTTACAAATGCCTCTGGATTTACTTGTAATGCTTGTAAACGTAAGTCCCAATATTTTTTTGCATCTTCTTTCGTAAGTAATCGAATCATATTTCTCTATCTCCTTTTAGTTAACATAACATTTTTATAAACTACTAATTAAAGATTGATATTCTTCTCTTAACATACTATAACGATAGCGATGAATGAACTGACCTCTACGTAATCGATCATTTCTCATTAACCCTTCGCATACAAAACCAGCCTTTTCATAGCTCTTTCTAGCTTGAAAATTATCTTCATCTACACGTAGCCATACTTTTTCTAATTCAAATTCAAAGAATGCTACATGTAACATACTATATAGGGCAGCTATTCCATACCCTTTACCCCAGTATTCTTTATTACCAATCGCGATTCCCAATTCTGCATTTTTATTTGTTTTATCAAAGTTTTTAAGATCTACCCATCCAATATGTATGCCGTTCTCCGCAGTGATAGCTCTTTGTTCGTAACCATGCTTCAATCCATTTTTTTGTATCTTCACGAGTGAACGGTGGATATTGATCTGGTACAACTAAATGTTTTGTTACTTTTGTATCTAATGACCATTGATATCGGTCTTCTACATCATCTAGTGTCAGTTCTCTTAATTGAACGAATGGTATATTCATTGTATTATCCCCTTTTTACTTTCCTATACAAAACCCTTCGAACATTCTTCCTCCATACTGTTCTAGCGTTTTTTCTACAAAAGTAATTAATTTTATTTTCTCTCCCGTTGTATAAAAATGATCGAACGCCACTACAAATTGATCTGCGTATTGTTCATCATATTTTCTAAGTACCCTTATAAACCATTTTGAACTTCCAAGCCATTTCCCATTTACTCTTAATACATATTCATGTAATAAATCAGCTAATAAATTCGCGATAAACAACTCTTCTTCTCTTTTTGATGCACCAATAAAATCATCCAAAGTATCTGTAATAAAATAACGCTTCTGCTTCATCATTTCTTCAGTCCATTTAGCTGGTCCTTTATTTAGTAACTCATTCGCTTCGCTTTTTAATTTCTCAACAATTTCATCTTCCCCTTTTAATACAACACCTTCTGCAACTAATTGTGGTAACGAAGGTCTTCCGCGATCACAATCCATTTTAAAAAAGGTTTTTAACGTTTCAAAATTATGTACAAATACCTCAACTGGCCATCCATTACTATAGAAAGATTCTCTATAACAAGATGACAAACTAGGATCTATTATTACAATGTCCAGATCAGATGTTTTTGTCGCTTCCCCTCTTGCAACGCTTCCTCCAAGTAAGGCTACATCACAATCCGGAAAGTGTGATGTAATGATGCTTTTTGCCGCTTCCATTGCTTTCATAACCGTTCCCCTTTTCTTATTTCACTTTCTTTTTTGCAGCTCTTTCTCTCGCTTTTTTTATATACGACTCTGCGTCTGGTGTTTTGCATGACGTTGCTCCGTGATCAACGTGTACTTTTCCAATTTCACGTGCAATTTCAATCGCTGCTTGCTCTAAGTCTTCATTACGAATTCCTATCGCGATTAAAGCACGATTCATTGCTTCTCTTTTTCTATTTTTTTCATTATGTATATTTTCTTTAATCTCATCTAGATAAGGAGAGAAGACATCATCTTGTAACGTTTTATTTTTAATCGCTATATTTGCTAATAAAGCCCAGCCTACTCTTCCAATCCATTCATCATCAGACTTTGTCCAGTCTTCCATTCTTTCTATCGCGATTGGCGACGTACAAATAGCTGTCATTAAAACGTCCATTAAACAATAATAATCAACTTCCTGTACCCATTTATTTAGTAGTTCTGTCGTAACTTTTTTTGGATCTAATATCATTGTTGCTAATGTCATTGCATCCATATTTTTTGTTTCCCATAATGAAATTGCTAAATCATGATCTTTTTTTATCTTCTTTTTTAACAATTTTAAATTAGCAAAACTAACTCCGAATAGTGGTTCTTTCGCTCCGTGGTTTTTATACGTTTTACGATTTTGTTCTGTTCCATATTCCTCTAGTTGCTGCATTACTTCTTCAAGTAACATATACCCACCTCTTTATCTTTTCTGTTGACTTCATATATGTATGTACGATATATTCTACATTACTTTTTGGTTTTCCTATATTTACTTTTTAAATTCGGTATGTGAAATTTTTTAGTTGCTACAAACATCTAAAACCACTACGAAAAACCTGTACATTTTACATATACAGGTTTTCGTTTCATCGATTTCCTATAGTGTAAGAAATAGAATATGAAAGAACTTTTAATGGTTTGATTCTCTCCTTATTTTTGGTAAGCTCTTTACATCTGACCACTCTTCTATGGACCCTGCGTCTGGAAAAACTGTAACTACATTAAAATCAGAACCTTTTTCTCTCCCAATTTGTTTAGCGGCTAATAAATTCGCTGCCGCAGACGTTCCTATTTTCATACTAGTTTCATTATAAAAACGCGCCATTTCATACAAGGTCTCTTCATATGAATAAGTCCATTGTTTTTCTATCAAATTGTCTTCCTGTTTCCTTCCTAAGCCGAACCCACCTGATCCAGCATATTTCTTTAAATCATTTGGTGGTTGTTCAGAACCATAAGGCAATTCAGCAGGCATTACTAAATGTAGCTCAATTTTTTTGTATAATTCTTTACTGCTTTATACCCCCCATTAGAGTTCCACCAATACCAGCAGATGCTACCCATGCATGAATTGGTTTCCCATTCATTTGTACAATAATTTCTTGGCCTGTACCTTCTATATGACTTAATACTCTATACTTTTTAATAACTCCCTTAACTAAATCTTCTTATATAAAAATCCCTACAAATGCTGTAGGGATTTATGACTCAATCATTTTGTTACACTTCATTACATACGAAAAGAGCTTCTTTATTCAAATGCGTTCATTAGCACAATTCTCCAACCATCTGGATCCTCTATTGTGATTCCTTTCTCTATCCAATACGGATTTTCTGGTTCCACCTCATGATAGCCCATATTGCTTAATCGATTCACTATTTTTTCAATTTCATCTTTATTAGGCATATAAAAAACTAGTAAATTATCTTTTGTCGGTGCCGGACAGGGACTTCCGTTAACATGCGTTGTAAACTCCAAATGATACTCGGCATCCGGTAATCCAAACATAACTCCATCATATCCTTCATGATTGTGAAATTCTCCTATACGCTTTAATCCTAACCCCGTCTCATAAAAACTTATAACTTCTTCAAATTTATCTGTTGGTCTTGCAATTCTAAATTGAACCCAATTCTTCATGCAAATCTCCTCCTTTTCATTTCCCAAAGATTTACAGTCATTATTATAGGTAACATATATTTCCTTTAACATCCCTCATTAGTGTGAGAACTACTTAAGTTGAAAGGCCTATTAGTTTATAAATAGTAGGCCTTTAGTATTAAATTCATACAAAATTAATTATATGGATATCAAGATAAAATAAACATTTCTTCCTTTTTGTATAAATTGCTATTTTGCATAGTTTCTAATGTTGTCCATGACTGTCCAATTGGATTCACATATTGTCTTTCTTCATTACAAATTTTCCAACGAGAAGGTGCTTCTTCATTTTAGGAATACTGTACTCCACATGTATTGCAAATATAATTAGCCATATTCCCCCTCCCTTTTCATTTCATTGTTTCTTTACCAATATCTTAATAAAAAACAAAAATATTCGAATCAATAATTGGAACGAAAATGAAGTGATACGAAAGTATGAAATCTTGCATACTTTTGGACAAACTTTTTTGCACTTGTAAAAAAGTTTTTTTGCAATTACCTCCCTATAATTGCTAATATAGTAGAGTAGAACTTTTATAGAGAGAAGGAAAATTATGCACAATGGAATTCGAATGACAACTTTAGTGAAAAGGGCTATTTTGATTTGCGCGGGGGTATTATTTACATACGAAGCGGCTTTAGGATCAACACATACTGCTCTAGCAAGTACAGAGGATGAAGCAAAATCTGTTCAACTTGTAAGTGAAATTCAATCGTCTCTTGCACCGAAAGAAGCTCCAAAACAATACAATGGGCAAGTTAGAAAAGTAGCTTATTTAACATTTGATGATGGTCCTGGAAAATACACAGCTGAGCTTTTAGATATGTTAAAGAAAGAAAATGCAAAAGCAACATTCTTCCTTATTGGTTCAAATGTAAAAGCTTTTCCTGATCTTGTAAAGCGTGAAGATGCTGAAGGCCACTACGTTGGGATGCACAGTATGACTCATAACTACAAGAAACTTTACACAGAAGGTCATTACGTAGATGAGATGAAAGAAGATCAAGGATTAATCGCTGGCGTTCTAGGTAAATCACCAGTATTAACTCGTCCTTCTTACGGCTCAATGCCAGGATTAAACGAAGCGCTTCGCAACAAAGTTGTTGAGAATGGGCTAAAAGTTTGGGATTGGACAATTGATTCATTAGACTGGAGATATAACAAAATGCCGGTTGACGCTGCATCAGCTAAAATTGTAGAAAACGTTATTAATGGTGCAAACAAGCCAACAGAAGTTATCCTTATGCACGACATTCATCCACAGTCCGTAAAAGCAGTACCTGGTATTATTAAAGGGCTGAAAGAAAAAGGATATGAATTAGAAGCCTATAGTGAGAACGAACACTTCCCATTAAACTTCTGGCACGATAATCGTATGTAATAAAAAAGACTTGATTTCCTTTAGGATATCAAGTCTTTTTTATCGTTTTGGAAATTTTATTTGTTGTTCTTCAATCAAACGAATAATATTTTTTCTATCCTCTTGCGTAATAGTAATACAAAATTCGTACTCTTCTTCTTTACACCATGAAGGATTTAGTTCTATAGATAAACGAACTATAATTTGAAATATCTCTTCTTTTTCTCCTATAAATTCAAACGACAGATTAGGTTCTATGAAGTCTAGTCGGGTATACGTAGGATTCGGTAATGTCTGAAACCATTCTTTCATGTGTTGTAATTCGCTAGTTTGTAAAAAAGGATCCATCGTTTCAAAAACTTTATTTCCCTCTGAAAGTTTCACTTTTATTATTAGCCAATTACGATCAAATGTATCAAATGCATTGTTAAACTCGTATTTTACAGCTTCTAAATGTAATGATACAATTTCATTAAAAAAAATCATAAATTACCTCCTTATTATTCAAGTATAGAGACTATCCAATTAATATTTAATAATGTTTTTCAAATTATTTTATCATAATTTTTAAATTCATTAATAAGATAATAAAAAAGACTTGCATTCCTTACAAGAATCCAAGTCTTTTTCATCTTATCTATTAAAAAATATATCCTACTAACTTCACAATTTCACTAATTAAAATACCTACAACTGCAAAATCAGAATCACCAAATGTTGTATTCTCAAATCCTAATCCACCTAATATAGGTAATAATATTGCTGGTAGGAATGAAATTAGTAATCCATTTACAAAAGCTCCTAGTATTGCTCCTCGTCTTCCTCCAGTTGCATTACCGAATACAGCTGCTGTTGCTCCTGTGAAGAAGTGAGGAATTAACCCTGGCACTATTACACTTAAACCGATAAATGGAAGTATAAACATGGAAAGTAATCCAGCGATAAAACTTGTTAAAAAGCCAATAATAACTGCATTTGGTGCAAATGGGAAGATTGTTGGACAATCTAACGCTGGTTTTGCATTTGGTACAAGTTTATCTGCAATCCCTTTAAATGCAGGTACTATTTCTGCAATTAACATGCGGACACCCGCTAAAATAATATATACTCCTGCTGCAAATGTAATTGCTTGCATGAAAGAATACACAAGATAATTTTGTCCGTTACTTAATTCCGTTTCGATAAACTCCTTACCCGCAAATGGTGCAACAATAAAGAATAATACAGCCATCGTTAATGACATAGAAACTGATGTATCACGTAAAAACCCTAGTGACTTAGGTACTTTAATTTGTTCTGTTGATTTATCCTTATTTCCAAATTTACTCCCAACAAACCCTGCCGCTAAGTATCCAACTGATCCAAAATGACCGATTGCGATATCATCCATTCCTGTAATTTTTCTAACATATGGTTGTAATAATGCTGGAAAAATCACCATGAGTGACCCTAAAATGATTGATCCAACAGTAACTAATGTAGCACCTTTCATTCCGGTAGTTGAAAATACCGCTGAAATTAAACATGCCATGAATAATGTATGATGACCAGTTAAAAACACATATTTAAATTTTGTAAAACGTGCAATTAGTAAATTCACAATCATACCAAATACCATAATTAACGCTGTTTCTTTTCCTAATGTTTGCTGTGCTATTGCAACTACAGCTTCATTATTTGGTATAATCCCTTTAATATGGAATGCTTTATCAAATATTTTACCAAAAACATCTAAAGCTCCTATTAATATAGTGGCTCCGCCTCCTAAAACTACGAAGCCCATAATTGTTTTTAAAGTCCCTGAAACCGTATCAGCAAAATTTTTCTTTTGCAGTAGTAAACCACACATAGCAAATAATCCGACTAATATTGCGGGTTGTCCTAAAATATCCTTCATAATTATATCAAACATAGCACTACTCCCCCTTCATTGTTACTACATTAGGTGTTTTTGTAATGCTTCTCTAATTTCATTTAAATCTAAAATATTCGTTAATCCAGCAACTGTTCGATTACCATCTTCAAGGTTACAAATAATATCCTTCGAACCTAAATATAGATCTGCTTGTTCTGATTTACTTGATGCTAAATCTGTGTGTGATACTTCTGCTTGTAATCCTAATTCACTTAAAATTTTCTTCACATTCATTTCTACAATAAAACTACTTCCTAATCCATTTCCACATACAACTAATACTTTTTTCATTTTAATCTCCCCTTTAATTAGAATATTTAGCTATCATTTTTAGCATTTCATCTATTGAATTTGAATGAATTAACATTTCCACATTTTTCGGATCCGATAACATCTCACTTAATTGTGCTAATGCTTTCAAGTGTGTCTCATTATCAATCGCTGCCAATACAATAATTAAATTTGCAGCATGCTCTTGTTTTTCTGAAAATAGAACACTTTCTTTTAGTTGTAATAAACTCATCCCCAATTTTTTGACCCCTGCTTCCGGGCGAGCATGAGGTATTGCAATTTTAGGTGCAATAACAATATAAGGACCTAATTTTTCTACATTTACAATCATTTCATTGATATATTCTTTAAAGATGTATTGATTTTGTAATAACGGATCAGCCGCTAATCTTATCGCATCTTTCCAATTATCAACACGATCTTCAAGCTGAATAAATTCTCTAGTTAAAAGTTCGTTTAACATTGGTTTATACTTCTCCTCCTTCTCAAAATACGCCGGACCACTCATAAATTCAATCAGTTCTCTTTTTAAAGATTCTTCATCCACTACGTCAGCATATTTTTGAATTATCCCCATCACTAAATCCACAGAATCTTTTTGATTCTCTCCATACAATACTCCATTTACTTTTCTTAATAGAGCTGCTTTTTCAGAATCCGATAAAATTGGATTCACCTTAAAAACCGGCACATTCCCTTTTTCAATTTCAGTAGTCGTAATTATACAATCTACATCAAATGTATTTGATTCATATTCCCGTTTTGAAATTGCATTTAATATATCTATGTTTGAAAATAACTTCTCTAATTGATACTGCAACATACGTGATGTGCCAATGCCATTTGGACAAACAAGTAATGCTGTTTTTCGTGGATTGGGAACGATTCCCTCTTTCCTCATCCAAGCTCCAAAATGCATAGTAACATACGCAATTTCATCATCGGAAACAGATTTTCTCACATATTCTTCAAAATGATGAATTACCTTTTTCGTAAGAAAATATACCTCTTCATAATTTTCTTGAATTGTATTTCGTAATGGGTTTTCAATTTCTATTCCATACTTCACACGATAAAATGCAGGTTTCATATGCAAATATAAATCTGTAAACAACCCATTAAAGTCTTGAAATAAAACACAAGCATAGTGTTGAAAATCTTTAATCATACAGTCAACAATTGAATGTATTTCATCCATGTTATTTTTCTCATAAACATTTTCCTGATAATTTACTTTTGCACCTAGCAAATGAGTCGTAATATAATAGATTTCATCTATTGGAAATTTGACAACAAACGCTCGTTCAAACTGCTTTGCTATATATTTCGCAGCTTCAAATTGCTTTGAATCTTTCAGAAGATTTTTTTCAGCTTCTTCCATCTCGACGCACTTACCTTTTAGAATACGTCTATGGAACAAATACATGTAAACGCTTAAATTTTCTAGTACCTCATCTGTATATTGGACACCTAAAAACTCTTCACAATTCGCAAGAATTTTTTTATAATATACAATGTTTCTCTTGCAAGTGTATCTGTTTCACTTCCCATATCACTCATAATATAATTTACTTGTGATATTAAATACTCCCAGCCATTTTGAGAAATAATTTGAGAGAGGCTTAAAATTAATAAATTTCGTTTACTCTGTTCATTTCCAACAATTTGATAGCCTTCCTTACGAAAAGAATGTAAAGATAAATTATACTTATTCAACTCTACTTTTAGCTTTTTCAAATCTGCAAGTACAGTATTACGACTTACCTGCAAAAGATTTATTAAGTCTTTCAATAAAATTCTTTTTTCCTGTATTAGTAAATATAATATTAACCATATTTTTCTTTCTTTCGGAGAATATTCATATTGATTATTCATACACTCATTTAATTTTTTTACTATCATTTGTTTCGTTTCTTTATTTAAGCAATAACCTAAGTGTCGTATATATTCAATAGAATGTAACCCTTCCTCTTGTAACCAATCGTCAATTTTCTTAATATCGTAATAAAGCGTTCGTTTGGAAACTTGAATCACATCAATTAATTGATTTATAGACACATAATCCTCTGCTTGAATAATTTGTTGCAAAATATTTATACTTCGAGTATCTAATATCATATTTGGTGTACACCCTTTCTATACTTGTTCACTAATTGACTTGCAAGTATAGATACTAACTTTGCAAAATTAGATTTTTTGAAATCGCTTTCTATTAATATAATATCTATTATTGCTTCTAAATATAAGTCCAAATTTTTGTTTCTCTGTAGTGCAAAGATTGTGCTTTGAAAATTTCTTAAGCTTATGTTTAATGCTATTATTCCCCTTCATGTTCCTTTTCAATAAAACATGAATATTACCCTCAGAATTTTTAATACTGTATAGTAGCTTAGCACATATTACTCTTAAGGAGTGATATGTATATGGATTTCCTTTCAGCTGAATATTTGTCAGCCTTACTTGCCATTATTGTAATTGATTTAGTGTTAGCAGGTGATAATGCCATTGTAATTGGGTTAGCAGCAAGACGATTACCGAAAGATCAACAAAAGAAAGTTATTATATGGGGAACTATCGGGGCAATCGCGATTAGAGCCCTCGCTACTTTAGTTGTCGTTTGGTTGTTAAAAATACCAGGGCTACTTCTAATTGGTGGTGTACTCCTTATATGGATCGCTTACAAATTAATTGCTGAAGGCAAAGATCACGATATTAAGGCGGAAGAAGGTTTCTGGTCTGCTATTAAAACCATTATCATTGCTGATGCATTGATGGGAATTGATAACGTTCTCGCTGTTGCTGGAGCTGCGCATGGCAACTTTTCTTTAGTAATCATCGGGCTATTAGTTTCAATTCCAGTAGTAGTTTGGGGCAGTACATTAATTTTAAAATGGGTTGACCGTTATCCTATCATCATTACGATTGGAGCAGCTGTTTTAGCTTATACCGCTGCGAAAATGATTGTAGACGAGAAATGGTTCGCTGCATTTTTCGAAAGTAACCCTTTCATAAAATGGGCATTCATCATTATCATTATTGCCGGTGTAGTTTTCTTCGGAAAGGCAAAACAGAAAGCAACAGATGGTTCTATCTCATGATGATGTTTTATTTACAAACAAAAGGCACTATTCATAGGAATAGTGCCTTTTGTTATTTATTTAGCTTCCCCTTCCGGAGTCGTTTTTACTTTCGTTTTGTTTTTATCACGATTGTTATAGTTATACTTCGAACGATCTATCGGTGTAAATCCTTCCGGTGTGTAGAATCGTAATAAGTCACCATTTACGACTTGGTCAGAGTATTTTAACGAGTTTTGAACCATTTGTTCATTTTGTTTTATTTCATCTGTAAATTCTACTGGTTTTCCAGTCGTTGTATCATAGTATTTGCCGTTTAATGCAGTAACTGTTGGGCTTACGAAGTTGCCGTTACGGAACGCAACAACTTGTTTATGATCTGGTGATAATAAATCTGAACCAAATTGAACATAATTTTTTGTATCTGTTCCTAGTAAGTGTAAAAGAGTTGGAAGAACATCAATTTCACCACCATATTGATGTTGTACGCCACCTTTCACACCTGGTACACGAACGATAAATGGTACACGTTGTAACTGTGCATTTTCAAATGAGTTAATTTCTTTACCCATTACTTTTGACATTGCTGCATTATGATTATCTGAAATACCGTAATGGTCTCCGTACATAACGATAATAGAATTATCGTATAAACCAGATTGTTTCAAGTAATCGATGAAACCTTTTACAGATTCGTCTAAATAACGTGCTGTTTGGAAATACGTATCTACAGACGAGTCACCTGTGTTTGCTGGTTCAATTGTCGCTTCCTCTTTATCAATCGGATACGGGAAGTGATTCGATAACGTAATAAACTTCGTATAGAACGGTTGTTTCAATGTTTCTAATAACGGAATGGATTCATTAAAGAATGGTTTATCTTTTAATCCATAGTTTACTACATCTTTTTCGTTCATATCATAGTATGAAGCATCAAAGAATTTATTAAAACCAAATGATTTATAAATATCGTCACGGTTCCAAAATGTTTTATAGTTACCATGGAATACAGCTGATGTGTATCCTTGTTGTCCTAAAATTGCTGGTGCTGATTGATACGTATTATGAGATTTCGTTGTAAATACAGACCCTTGTGGTAAACCAAACATAGAATTCTCTAACATAAACTCCGCATCAGACGTTTTCCCTTGTCCTGTTTGATGGAAGAAGTTATCAAAATAAAGCGTATTCGCATCTTTTGTAAATGAGTTTAAGAACGGCGTAACTTCTTGACCGTTTAATTTATAATCAATTAAGAAGTTTTGGAATGACTCTAAATGAATATAAATTACGTTCATTCCCTTACCTTTACCGAAATACTCAGGATTCGGACTAGCATAAGTTGATGTTAAATAATTTCTTACTTCTGTCATATTATCTCCATCAGCTAACGCTCTTTCCGTTGATGCTTTCGCACTTTGAATTCCATCATAAATTGTGTAGTTATACGCCCCTAAATATTTCACAATATAATTTCGGTCAAACGTTCTTGTTAATAATTCAGGACGGTCAGATTCTGCAAGTCCTAAGTTAACACTGAATAATAAAATACCTGCTACAAATACTAGTGATACTTTATGCTTCGCAACACGAATTGGTTTTGGATTTGCAAATTTCGTTGCAACTAACACAATTAAAATAATTGTATCTAAGAAGTATAGCGGATCATAAAGATGTAGCAACGCAACAATACTACCACCTAAATCTCCAAAGTTATTCGTTTGTGTCAACGTCGGGAACGTAATAAAGTCACTGAAAAAGCGATAGTATACGACGTTTGCATATAAAAGAATCGACAATAACAAGTTGATAACAATTAACCAAATATAAGATCGTTTCCCTTTTGCAAATAATGCAAGTCCTAAAAATAGAACTGCTGAACTAAGCGGGTTGAAAAACAGCAAGAATTTTTGGATTGTATTTGAAATACCTAAATTAAATTCTGTTACATAAGCCGCATATGTTTTGAGCCAAAATAAAATAACGGCAAACAGAAAGAATCCAAAATGATTGCTTAGCACGCTTTTGCTCTTTAATAAGAATTGTTTCATTTCTCCACCTCTTTTGATCATCCAAGGCTTATTTTTTTATAAGTCTGTCTCTCTATTCAATTTTTTATCTTCAAATAGATTCTATTTATTTAACTATATGAAGAATACTAGTAATTATAATTTGAAGCTAGTATTTATTCAACTATTTCTTTCTATACATTTTGACCTTGGTTTCTATTTAACAAAATAAATTTGTAACATTTTCTGTTTTCTCCCAAGATTCATCCACTAATTATGACATCACATACTATATACCTTTATTCCCTACTTCGCAAATAAATATGTCTCCAGTTCTGGAACATTAATGTAATATAATTAAATTCACAATAGATAACATTTATTTTTTAATGTATATTATATTTCGTCAGTTATTTATGCTTCAGCCATTCTTCTATGTACAACATTCAAATCTCTTTCCTTCAATAAAATTATTTTCGAATAATTATTCACAATCCATAAAATACAATTTATAAAAAAACCCTCGCTCTCAAAACGAGAGCGAGGGTTTTCATCATTTATTATTGACCTTTGTACATTGCATCTACTTGTTTTTGAAGTTCTTCATTTTCTAAGAACTCATCGTAAGTAGCCTCTTTATCGATTATACCGTTTGGCGTTACTTCGATAATGCGGTTTGCAATTGTTTGTACGAACTGATGGTCATGTGATGTGAATAAAATTGTACCTTTAAATGCAATTAAACCATTGTTTAATGCAGTGATAGACTCAAGGTCTAAGTGGTTCGTTGGGTCGTCAAGTGTAATAACGTTTGCACCACTTAACATCATTTTAGATAACATACAACGAACTTTTTCGCCTCCAGATAGTACTGAAACGTTCTTCTTAACTTCTTCGCCTGAGAATAACATACGGCCTAAGAAACCACGTAAGAAGCTTTCTGACTCATCTTGTGGAGAGAATTGACGTAACCATTCAACTAAGTTGTAGTCACTGTTCTCAAAGTATTTAGAGTTATCTCTTGGGAAGTACGATTGAGATGTTGTAACGCCCCATTTAAATGAACCACTATCTGGCTCCATTTCACCCATAAGGATTTTAAATAATGTCGTCATCGCAATATCGTTACGACCGATAAATGCAACTTTATCACCTTTATTTAAAGTGAAGTACACATTATCTAACACTTTTTCACCATCAATTGTTTTAGAAAGACCTTCAACAGTTAATAAGTCATTTCCTACTTCACGTTCTGGTGTGAAGCCAACGAATGGGTAACGACGAGATGATGGCTTAATATCATCTAATGTAATTTTATCTAATAATTTTTTACGAGAAGTTGCTTGTTTCGCTTTAGATGCGTTTGAGCTAAAGCGCGCAATGAAGTTCTGTAACTCTTTTACTTTCTCTTCTTTTTTCTTATTAGCATCTTGTGTTAATTTTAAAGCTAATTGGCTTGACTCATACCAGAAGTCATAGTTACCAACATAAAGTTGAATTTTACCGAAATCAAGATCAGCCATGTGCGTACATACTTTATTTAAGAAGTGACGGTCATGGGATACAACGATAACTGTATTTTCAAAGTTCATTAAGAAGTTTTCTAACCATTGAATCGCTTTTAAGTCCAAGTGGTTGGTAGGCTCATCTAGTAATAGAATATCAGGTTGACCGAATAAAGCTTGAGCAAGTAATACTTTTACTTTCTCTGCCCCAGTTAATTCTGACATTTTCTTATCATGAAGGTCTTCACCAATACCTAAACCTTTAAGAAGAATTGCAGCTTCTGACTCAGCTTCCCAACCGTTCAGCTCAGCAAACTCACCTTCAAGTTCAGCAGCACGCATACCATCTTCATCACTAAAATCTTCTTTCATATAAATGGCATTTTTCTCTTGCATTACTTTGTAAAGACGAGTATGACCCATAATTACAGTTTCTAATACTGGGAACTCTTCGTATTCGAAGTGGTTCTGTTTTAATACTGCAAGACGCTCACCTGGCGTAATATGTATGTCACCTGTTGATGGTTCGATTTCTCCAGATAAAATCTTTAGAAATGTTGATTTACCAGCACCGTTTGCTCCGATTAAACCGTAGCAGTTACCTGGCGTGAATTTTATGTTAACATCTTCAAACAATTTGCGATCCGCGAAACGCAAACTAACGTTACTTACTGTAATCATTTGTGTCCTCCTACTAATACCGCTTATTTCAGCGTTTTCTCACCGATTGTCTTAAAAAATCGCATATTACGACTCAATTATTGTAGACTATAGTTATTATATAGTAGAAGCTGGATGAATAGCAACGGTTGATTGCTATTCCTTTCTTTCCAAACTTGAATAAAACCTTTGTTTTTAATTATATTAAAGTTACATACACACTTTAAGGGGGATTCATTTTGAAAACAATATTTATGATTGGAGCATTATGTTTATCTCTTATTTCCTTAACTGCATGTAGTAATAACAATGGAAAAACACCTACTGAATCAAAACAAGAGAAAAAAGAAACGAAAGTAACTGTCGATTCAATTATCACTGAATTTAAAAATGCTGGTCTCCAAGCAGAAAATCCAACCGATCTTCCACAAAAAGAATTTGGTAACCTTCGAAAAGAAGGTAAGCGTATTGTCGTACCTGCTCTTGGTGAAGATAAAGGCGGTCGATTATTCGAAATTACAAAGAAAGAAGACCTAGAAAAAGTAAAGAAATATTACGATGAATTAGGAAATTCTGCTCCTATGTTATTCTCTCATACACACGCAAAAGGCAATTTTCTTCTACAAATGAATGGCGATATGAAAGATGAAGAGTTTGTAAAATATAAAGATGTGATGGACAAGTTTGTAAAATAAGGAAAATCACCTTTTAAAAGAACGGGTTCAATTTAGGGAGAGAAAAATGTTAATACCCATTATAAATAACACAATAATTTGTATGCATTTCACACCACGTTTCGTATTATAAAGAGCAAACTAAAACGCTCAGAAAATATTCTGAGCGTTTTCATTTCCTTCTCCAACTAAAGCACCAGGTAGTGTAAAAAGCTATTTCACCATTTGTATTATTAACTTATCTTTTAACATTGACCTATACGAGTCAATTTCATATTTTGTATTATTGATTTTTTCTTTGTTCATTTTTAACATATCAAATATTTCTAACTCTAAATTCCTTCTAGCTTCAAGAACTTTTATCGTTCCTTCTACACCTGAATGGTTATGTTCTTTCCCATAGCCTTGGTTCGTGTAATAGTCGACAAATCCTGTAGACCATTCTGGAGTTCTTTCTTTTAATGCCTTCCTAAATGAAAGTTCAAGATTATCTTGTTCTACATAGAATAACATTGGATTTAGATTCTCTATGATTTTTGCAACTTTCATTACATAATTTATTATTTTTTCTTTTTGTTCACCGTATTTAATCATCCCAATCGTTAATGGATTTTGTATGAAACAACATTCAAAAATATAAACCTTATCATCTTCTAGAGCAATTTCAGCAAAGTCATTCCATTTGTCAGCAATTAATTCAACATTTTTATCGAATGGTAATTCATATATATATCGTTTCTTGAAATATCGTTACATAATTCGTCCGAAAACTGGTCACCAAACTCATTTTTTATCTTTCTGTATGGTAATAAATAATTGCTTCCTTTTTTTAAAACTCTTTTAAGAAGCACTTCTTTAAAATCTCCACTGTTAGATACTAATCTATCGAATTCAAATTTATTAAAACAAGATACACCATCATAGTCGGCGGGGTGGTTCAAATTCCCCTCTAAAAATAGTTCAACTTCAATTTTATTTTGGCTTAGAATTTCATTTATTAGCTTTGCAGTGGTCGATTTTCCGAATCCAGGTAAACCTTCTACTATTATTAGTTTTGCATTCATATTTATAAATCCCTTCCTTCAAAGTATTTAACCAAGATTTAAAAAATTAATTACTCCACTGCAATCACTCCTTCAAAATATGATATTCACCATTTCCTTTGAAAAATCCTTCTTAAAGTATCCTGACCGTTAGTTTAAGAACATTTTTTCACAATCTCTACCATTATTTTAACATAAATTTTCCATTTATCTTTTAAACCAAATACTTTGTCAGTAATCCCCAATCGTTGCGCTGCTGTTTTTACTGTTTTCTTTTTCTCTTCCTTTGCAATTTTACTATATAAAAGTACTTAAACAATGTAATACCAATTAAAAAAGGGATGCTAAATCATATGTGATTTACATCCCTAATTTGTGTGTTATTTTATATGTTCTCTCTCATAACTGAAACAGTTACTTTTAAAAGGCGATTCTTTTATTTCCTTTCACTTAATTTCTTTGCATAATTCTTCATTTTACTCGTTAAGCCTATTAAAGCAGGTAGCAATATCGGCATCACAATAATAGCTAATAGTAACAATGCAACACCAACAACGGATGCTACTTGTATAAGCGTTAATACACCTGAAGGGATTAATGCAGCAAATGTACCACCTAAAATAAGTGCCGCTGATAATACGACTCCTCCGATATGACGAGAAGCAGTTACAATTTTCGTCGCTGGGTCCTCTTCTAACTCATTGTATCTCATCATTACAAAAATACTATAATCCACTCCTAAAGCGACAATCATTATGAAACTAAAGAATGGAACATTCCAGCTTAGTGAATCTACGTTTAGTAAGTGTGTACTAATTTGTTCACTTATACCAAGTGATGCAAAATAAGCTAATATTAAAGATCCAATAATAAAGATTGTGTTTAATAATGAACGTGTAATCACGATTAATACGATTGCAATTCCAATTAACATAATTGTAGCTGTACGTAAGAAGTCTTGCCCTGTTACTTCTTTTAAATCAACGTTTCTAGCTGTTGTTCCTCCAATTGCTGTTTTCGCATGATTTAATTCCGTCCCCTTCAAAGTACCATCTATCGTTTTATTGATTTCTTGAATAATTGGCATGGCTTCTTTTGAATACGGATTTACGTCTAAAATGATTGTCATTTTAGCAGTCTTTCTATCATGTGACATGTACGTATTCAAAGCTTTTTGGAAATCTTCTCCCTCCAAAACTTCTTTTGGAATATAAAATTTCTCAGAGCTTTTTGATTCATTTAGTTCTCCTAAATATTTCTGAGCATCCCCTAGGCCGTTACTTACCTTTTCAAGGCCTTCTGTACTTTTAGATAGTCCTGATTGTAATTGTCCCATCTGTTCTTGCAAGTCTTTCAGTCCGGTTAATAGCTGACCTTGCCCATCGTTTATTTTCGTTAATCCGGTTTGTAACTCAGATGACTTGTTTGCAATTTGTTTTGAACCTGTTGCTCCTTCATTTAATCCATTTTTAAGATCAGCTGCTCCTTTTTGTAACTTAGTAACTCCATTGCTCATTTCTTTTAAGCCGTTATCCACTTTCAATAACGATTGATTCGCTTCTTTAAATGATCCCATCGCCGCATTGTGCTGCGCTGCTAATTGATTTAATTCATTTGACAGCCCACCTAATTGCTTTTGAGCCTCTTTAGCAATTCCTATCGTCTGCAGAATGTTAGGATCATTTGCTAATTCTGGTTTCGTTTGAATGAAATTGGTCATTAACATTTCAATTTGTTCATAACCTTTCTTCGCACCGTCAATCGCTTGAGAAATACTTCCGAAGTATTGATCGTAAGAACTTAAACCTTTTTCTAACTGCGTATAGCCAGCATGAAGTTGTGAAGTTGCATGAGATAATACACTTATATTTTCATTTACTGAAGTTAACCCACTCTCAATTTGCTGCGCACCTTTTGCTCCGTCATTTATGCCATTTGATAGTTGATTTAAAGCTGTTCCTAATGCCAATACACCATTTTTCGCTTCATTTGTTCCATCAATTAACTTTTGAACGTTTGCAAGACTATTTGAATCCTTACTACCCATTTTATCTTTCGCAGTAGTTAATCCATCATTAATTTCCTTTATACCACCATTGGCATCTCCTAAACCTGTATTTAGTTCACCCGCTTGTTTATTTATATATAGTTCTTGAATTCTTTCACCAGTTGGACGTGTCGGTGCATATACTTCTGAAACACCTTTCACTTTCAAAATCTTTTCAGTTAGTTCATCTAAAGTTTGAAGCGAACTCGCCTCATCTAACTTATTATTCGATTGAATGACTAACGTACTTGGTGAAGAAAAACCAGGTGGAAAATGTTCTTCTATTACGTTAATCCCCATTTTCGACTCATATTTATTGTCTACTTCAAATAAATCGTTGTAATTAAGTGTATTAGAATACTCTAATACGAAAGGAATCGATATCACGAATACAATAATTAAAGCGACAAACGGTCTTGCAACTGAATTTTTCGCAAAGAATCCCCATAGACGACTATCTTCATGGCCTTTAAATGTTTTAACTGGATAAAACATCCCTTTTCCTAGAAGCACCATGAAAAATGGATTTAACGTAGTTAATACGAGTAATAATACTGCAACACCAATTGCTACCGCTGAAGTAGATTGATATAATTTAAAGCTCGCTAAAGCAAGAGATGCAAAACCAATTAGTACTGCTATCCCGCTATATAAAACGGTTTTCCCTGCCGATTTAAATGTTTCTTTCGTAGCCAAAAATGAGTTTTCTTGTTTACTTAATTCTTCTTTAAATCTCGTAAATAATAAAATGTTATAGTCTGTTCCAACCCCAAACAGGACAACAACTACAAAGACTTGCGTAAAGTTTGAAAACGGGAAATTAAATTGATCTACAAGATGGGCAATAACCCCCATTGAAACTAAGTACGATACACCAACTGTAAGAAGTGAAATAATCGGAACAACAGGTGAACGGAATACAATGATTAATACTACAAGAATGAAAATGATAGAAATAACTTCAGTCTTTTTCACTCCCTCTTGAGAAGATGTAAGAAAATCACCTGCTACTAAGTCACTTCCTGTTAAGTACGTTTTTACCCCTTTCGTTTTCACTTTATTATGAAGATTATTTGAAACTTTCGATATTTCACCATGTTTTTTATCTATCGATATTTGCGTTAAAATAGTCGTATTATCTTTAGAAACGAATTGTTTCTCTAATTCTTTATTATCTAAATGTGAAACAACTTCTTTAATTCCTAATTGTTCTTTTTCATTTTGCAAAGCATTGATTGTTTTTGTTATTTCCTCTTTTTGTTCAGTCGTTAAAGCTGTTTTACTACCACTATTAAAAACTGCTATAATCTCATACTTTTCTGTCCCGTCTTTATTCATTTCTTTTATCATTTTGTCAGCAATACTACTTTGTTCTGTATTAGGAATCGTAATGTGCCCTTTTTCTTTCACTAATTTATCCATATTAGGCATCGTAACGATCATTGTAATGGTAATAACTATCCACAATAGAAAAGATAAACTTCTCCAATTTCTCAGCTTGCTCATTTTCATCATCTCCCACGATTAAAATTTTACGTTAGTTACGGAATGAATATTCATTCCTATTATTTTGAAAACACCCTTTCGGAATGAACGTTCATTCCTCTCGTTCTATTAATTTACTTTTTAGCTCTATTAAACTATGGATTTCGGAATGAATATTCATTCCTTTAATTGTACAGATTGATCATCTCCTACTTTTCTTTTTCACACCCTCATCGGAATGAATGTTCATTCCTATCCTTATAACGCTATAGAATCAAATGATTCTAATAGCATTCCAACAGCTTTCTTCCAGTTCTTTTACCAATTCTTCTGTATATTCTAATTGGCCTGTTTCCATTACTTTAATTAATTTTTCAATCGGTTGATATACAATGATAATTAACGCAATTGGTGGTAATGGACGGAGAAAACCTTTTTCGATTCCATCCTCAATCAAGTCCATAAAGAAACCCATAAAATCCTCGAATATTTCATTACTATGTTCATCGAGAAAATAACTATCACAGTGAGAATTCGTAAAAAGAAAAGCATCTGCATTTTGTCTTGCAAATTCAAATAAACGGTTGTATGTATGGCTAAACTGTTCACGAATATTTGCATTGACTGGAAAGTCGGTTTTTATTAACTCTGATAGCTGTAAAACACTTTTCGTAAATAAAGAATTAACAAGTGCTTCTTTATTTTCAAAATAACGATAAATGGTACCAGCACCTACTTTTGCTTTTTCAGCAATCATCGGAATTGTTGTACCATCATAACCTCGTTCTGCAAAAAGTTGTATTGCCGCATCAAAAATGTCTTCTTGTTTATTTTTAGCCATTTTTTCACCTCAATTTCAGGAATGAAAATTCATTCCGGTTTTAATTATAAATTACATCGGTTAAAAGTCAAGTGTGTGACAAGTATCATTGCGTTTTTAATCCCTTGTTTTGTGAAAAAATTTATATCAGCGATCTTCAAAATATATCGACTTACCGACAAAAACTGACAACATTTGAAGAAGCTATTCCAAATGAAATTTTAGAATAGCCCGATTTCAAATATGCAGATTAAAAGAAATCATAAATAAACGGCTTGTGCACTGGTACTACATTCTCAAACGCCCGTATTTCCTCTTCGCTTCCGCTAATTAATTCTAATTCATTTAGTTCTAATGGGCGTTTGTATCCAAGCAATATTGTAGATAGTGCATTTATATCTAGCTTGATCCCTTTATCCATCGTTTCTTCTATAATTGTTATTTCATAATTTGCAAGTCTCACTGATACATTATTCCACGGTGCAAATGAATCTGTAATGTGTAGAATGACTTCTTGTTGTACATTGTTCCAGTTTAACTCATACTGTTTTAAGAAATGCTCTACATCTACAATTCTTCCCATAAAATATGGTTTTATTTCTGTTTTCACACGTGGTTCTTGCAATGTATATAACAACTGTTCGTTTTCACTTACTGTCATTTCAAGTTCTTTAATCATAGAATCATGTTGGCAAATAAAGTTCCATAGACCATTTCGTGCTTCATTATGCAGTGGTACGAATTCTTCTACAGTCATTTTAGATTTTTCTATTTTATATAACATGTAACCTGCTGCAGTTTTATTTTCATCGTAGTAAATTGCTAATGTTAAATCCTCATAAACAGCTTGTAACCACCATTTTTCATTGCGAACAAGCATACCAGAAAAACGTTCTGCAAATGTTTCATAAAGCTTCTCGACTTCTTCTGGGTGATTTTCTTTATTGAAACGTTTCACAGTACCATTCACTTGTTTTTTCATAACTAAATCACTCTTTGTCAAATGACATACGAGAAGATTCGCACAAAGTTCCCAGCCGTATTTACGGTAAAATGTAACAGCAAATGGATGTAACATTGATACTGTATATCCGTCTTTTTTCATCGTTTGAAGAGAATGTTGAAGCAATTCTTTCACATATCCGCTTCTTCTGTATTCTGGATACGTCGCTACCCCTGCAACGCCACCCATTTTAAATTTTTCTTTTCCTATGTATATATGAAACGGAATAAGGTGTAGTTTTGCAGCTAAGTCATTACCTTCCATAATACCGTATACTTCATGACTTTCCTTCATTCTTGTAAGTTGCTGCTGCATTCGTTCTTCTTCAACTTTATATTGAAAAGCGTATTCTGATAAGCGTAATGCTTCTCTAAATTTATCTTCTTTTAATCGTATAACGTTCATAAATTTTCCCCCTTCTTTATTTGAATTGTACCATAATTTAAAATATTACAGTGCGGTGAATGAAATTATATAGACTTAACGACACAAATTCAATATAAAAAAGCAGATACATCCTGTATCTGCTTCTCATCCATTTATTTAGTTAACCTTTGAAGTTCTTCGAAGAATGTAGGGTATGATACGCCTACTGCTTCTGCGTCTTCAATTGTTGTTTTTCCTTCTGCTAGACAGCCGGCAATCGCAAGCATCATTCCGATGCGGTGATCACCATAACTATTAACTGTATTTCCTTTTAAAACTGATTTCCCGTAAATAATCATCCCGTCTTCAGTTGCTTCTATGCGAGCACCTAGTTTCGTTAATTCCGCTACGACTGTATCAATACGGTTTGTTTCTTTTACTTTTAATTCGTGTGCATCTTTAATTACTGTAATTCCTTCTGCTTGCGTTGCCGCTAATGCGATTACAGGAATTTCATCAATTAATCTAGGGATAATATCTCCGCCGATTTCGATTCCTTTTAATGAAGATGTTTCAATTGTAATGTTTGCAGCTGGTTCTGATGCTCCTTCGTTAATTGGCTCTACAGTGAACGTAGCACCCATTTTCTCTAAAACATCAATAATACCTGTACGTGTTGGATTCATACCTACGTTTTGTAATACTAGTTTACTATTTGGAATAATTGCACCTGCTACTAAGAAAAAGGCAGCTGATGATACGTCACCTGGTACTTGAACATCCGTCGCTGTTAACTTTTGTCCACCTGCTAGTTTCACTGTCTTTCCTTCGCGAGTTACTTTGACGCCAAATGCTTCAAGCATTCTTTCCGTATGATCGCGAGAAATATGTGGTTCTGTAACAGCTGTTACACCTTCTGCACGAAGTCCTGCAAGTAAAATAGCTGATTTCACTTGTGCGCTTGCTACCGGGGAAGTGTATTCAATTGCTTTTAAATCCCCACCACGTATTGTTAGCGGTGTAAACGTTCCTTCTTCGCGGCCATCAATGTTTGCACCCATTTGTTTTAATGGATTTGTTACACGTTTCATCGGTCTTTTTGCAATAGACGCATCACCTTGTACGCAAGAGAAAAATGGTGTATTTGCCAAAATTCCTGACATTAAACGTATAGTTGTACCAGAATTACCAACATCTAATACAGCTTTCGGTTCTTGTAAACCTTCTAATCCTTTACCAACTACAGTGACTTCATCACCGTTTTGTACGATGTCTACTCCCATTTCTTTAAAACAAGAAATCGTACTTAAACAGTCTGCACCAGGCAAGAAACCTTTAATTGTTGTTTTTCCTTCTGCAATCGCACCGAACATGACAGCGCGGTGAGAAATCGATTTATCTCCTGGAATTGTAATATTGCCATTTAATCCGTTATTAACAGGTTGTATTGTTCTTTCCTTCACGTTTTCACCTTCTCATTTAAATTGTTTCATACGTTTGGTATTTTTCTTCTCCAAGCGCTAGCTTTGCTTTCATACGATCTTCTTCTCTTTGGAAGCTAATACGTAATACCCCAAGCAATCCTTCACGTGCTTCTAATATTTGCAAGTTCGTAATACTAATTTCTTCGCGCGCTAAAATACTTGTAATGTGAGCCAATGCCCCTACTTTATCTAAAACATCGACGTATAAGTCGTGATAGGCAGGAATCGCCCCTCTCTTTCTTACCGGTAAAGAGTCACGGTATTCTTTCGCATCCGCAAAATAGTTTTGAATCTCGCCTGCATCTCCGCTAGAAACTGTATCATATAAATCTTCCATTTCAGAGATCCACTCTTTTAATAATACCATTAAATGCTCTCGATTTTGCTTAACAATATCACTCCACATTTTCGGACTACTAGATGCGATACGTGTAATGTCTTTGAAACCTCCAGCAGCTAGCTGATGAATAAGTGGATTATCTCCTGCATGTTTCTCCACTTGCTTTACTAATCCAGCGGCAATAAGATGCGGGAAATGACTAACGATCCCTGTTACATAATCATGTTCTTCTGTATTTAAAACAAGGAAATGTGACCCTGTTCCTTTTAACCAATCTTTTAACTCTTCCACAGGTTCATTTGGCACATGATTCATTGGCGTTAAAATATAAAATGCATTTTCAAATAAATGCGCTTTTACACTTTCAACTCCCGTTTTATGAGAACCTGCCATCGGATGTCCACCAATGAAAGAAATTTCCTTTGAAAATAAAGCTTCCGCTTCATTCATAATTGTTCCTTTTGTGCTACCAACATCGGTTACAATAACATCTTTTCGTAAACGAAATGACGCTAATTTGTGTAATAACTTCTTCGTTTCTTCAACTGGTGAAGCAAAAACAATTAAATGTGCCTCTTCACATGCATGTTGTAAATTTACTGCTATTTCATCTACTACGTGTAATTCTTTTGCACGCTCTACTTGTTCTTGAAATATATCATAACCTGTTATCGTTACATCGTGCTCTTTCTTAATTGCTAATGCGAGAGAGCCTCCGATTAAACCAGTTCCAATTAATACTACCTTCTTATGCATTTGCCTCATCTCGAGACTTTCTTTTTTTATTTTCAAAGTGTTGTTGTAACACTGAAATCACTCCTTTATTTTGCTCCCTTGTTCCGACTGTAATACGGACGCCATTTGGGAACGGACGAATAATAAATCCTGCGTGTGCACAAGCTTCATAAATCTCTCCAGCATTCTCAACTGGCAAAAAGATGAAATTTGTTTGCGATGGATAAAATGGAATATCATGTTCCTTACAAAAGCTCTCGTATTGTTGTAATCCCTCTGTATTTACACGAACTATTTCCTCAATAAACTCCTCATCACCAAAAGCAATCGTCGCTGCTTTTTGTGCTAATGAAGATACGTTAAATGGCAAACGTACGACATTTAATTTTTCGATTAACTCTTCATGTCCAACCGCATATCCAACGCGGAAAGAAGCTAATCCGTACGCTTTAGAAAACGTTCTAAGTACAAGAATATTTTTATGTTTTTCTAAAAGCGGTAATGTCTCTGGAAAATCTTTTGCTGTTACGTATTCATAGTACGCTTCATCAATGACAATTAACGTATTTTCACTAATGCCTTCAATAAATTGAGTCAATTTTCGGTCATTCACATATGTGCCTGTCGGGTTATTTGGATTACAAATCCATACGATTTTTGTATTGTTATCTACTACTGAAGAAATTTCGTCTAAGTCGTATACACCGTTATTTAACGCAACTTCCTTCACTTCGCAACCTTCTATAATTGCATGATGACGATACTGTGGGAATGTTGCTCCAGCCGTTACGATGTTATCACCTACTTTTAGTACTGCACGGCTTATTATTTGAATGACTTCATCTAAACCACTACCGCAAAGTACTTGTTCCATTTGCACATGTAACTTATTTGCAATTGTTTGACGGAGCGTTGTAGCACCTCCGTCAGGATATAAAGCATGATCCAACCACGATTTTTGCAACTCATCTAAAACTCGTGGTGAACAGCCGAATGGATTTTCATTCGATGCTAATTTAACAAACGAATGATCTCCGTACACTTCTTTCATTTGTTCAGGTGATTTACCTGGTTTATATGGTTGTAATGATGATAGTTGCTCTTTTACTTGCATGTTAAAACCACCTTTTTATTAAAATTCTTTTGCGTATTTATTATGTTGCGTAATGTTTTGTTGAATTAATTCCATACGATCTTTTCCGAATTGTTCGACTAGTGCATGTGCAAGTTCCCATGCTACAACAGATTCAGCTACTACACCTGCTGCTGGTACTGCACAGCTATCAGATCTTTCAATACTCGCTTGGAATGCTTCTTTCGTATCAATGTCAACGCTTGCTAACGGTTTGTATAATGTAGGTATTGGTTTCATTACACCTCTTACGACAATTGGCATTCCCGTTGTCATACCGCCTTCTAAACCGCCGGCATTATTCGTTTTTCTCGTGTATCCTTGTTCTTCATCCCATAAAATTTCATCATGCACTTTACTTCCTGGCTGTCTTGCCGCTTCAAAACCAACGCCAATTTCAGCACCTTTAAATGCATTAATACTCATAATCGCACCAGCAAGTTTTGCATCTAATTTACGATCGTAATGAACGTAACTACCGACGCCAATTGGCATACCTTCTGCAATAACTTCAACTATACCACCGATTGAATCTCCGCTACTTTTTGCGTTATCAATCGCATCCATCATCTCTTGTTCTACTGTTTTATCTAAACATCGAACTGGTGAATTTTCAGTAATTGTTTGAATTTCTTCAATTGACAAGTTTGAAATATGTTTTGCTTTTACTCCACCAATTTCAAGTACATGCCCTGCTATTTCTACGCCTAATTCTTTTAAAATTTGTTTCGCAACTGCACCAGCAGCTACACGAACTGTCGTTTCTCTTGCAGATGAGCGCTCTAGTACGTTTCTTATATCACGGTGACCGTATTTAATTGCCCCGTTTAAATCCGCATGTCCTGGACGTGGTTTCGTAATTGTACGTTTCATTTCTTTACTTTCTTTTTCCGAAATTGGCTCTGCACCCATTACTTTCGTCCAATGTTTGAAATCATCATTTTTTACGATTAACGTAATGGGTGAGCCAAGTGTCATCCCATGACGAACACCACTTACAATTTCAACTGTATCTGTTTCAATTTGCATACGTCTTCCGCGTCCGTGCCCTTTTTGTCTTCTTAATAATTCTTTATTAATATGTTCCGCCGCCAGCGTTAAACCTGCTGGTACACCTTCTAAAATAACTGTTAACTGCGGTCCATGTGATTCTCCAGCTGTAATGTATCTCATTTCTCTTGCCCCTTTACTATTTTTTTGTACAAAAAAGTCCCTACTGAGCGCTCAGTAGGGACGATGTTCATCGCGGTACCACCCTAGTTGTAGACTTCTTTCGTCTACCTCTCTTCTTCTTTAACGATCATTAGACCGTCTTTCCCATCAAAACTTGACGAAAAAGATGCTCCAAGGCTGTAATTCATGCTTACCTTTGTACTGATTCACACCAACCATCAGCTCTCTTTAACAGTGAGATAAGCACTACTGTTTCCTCTTCAGCGCATATATGATATGGAATTAAGATAATTTATTTTTGAATCCTTTTAACTCTTCCATGAATTTATGGAATTCTGGAATATCCATTTGTTGTGCAGAATCTGATAATGCAACTGCAGGGTCTGGATGTACTTCAGCCATTACTGCATCTGCGCCAATTGCAAGAGCCGCTTTCGCTGTTGGTAATAATAAATCTCTACGTCCAGTTGAATGCGTTACGTCAACAACAACTGGTAAATGTGTTTCTTTCTTTAAAATCGGTACTGCTGAAATGTCTAATGTGTTACGTGTTGCTCTTTCGTATGTGCGGATACCACGCTCACATAGAATAATTTGGTCGTTACCTTGTGCAATGATGTATTCTGCTGCATTAATGAACTCATCAATTGTTGCTGCTAATCCACGTTTTAATAATACTGGCTTGTTAACTTTACCTACAGCTCGTAGTAAATCGAAGTTTTGCATGTTACGTGCACCAACTTGAATTACATCAACGTAGTCTAATGCCATTTCAACATCATTTGGATTTAAAATTTCACTAATGATTGCTAAGTCGAATTCATCTGCTACTTGGCGTAAAATTTGTAATCCTTCTACTCCTAAACCTTGGAAATCGTATGGCGATGTTCTCGGTTTGAAAGCACCACCGCGCATTAATTTTAAGCCTTGGTCTTTCATCGCTTGCCCTACTTGGCGAACTTGTTCTAAGCTTTCTACCGCACAAGGTCCCATGATGAACGTTTGTGTGCCGTTACCAATCAATTCACCTTTTACATCAACGATTGTGTTTTCTTGTTTCTTTTTACGTGATACTAGTAATGCTTTACGGTTATCATCTTCTTGTAATTCTAAGCTAGCTTTGAAGATTGTTTTGAAAATATGTTGAACCGTTGACGTTTCGAATGGTCCTTCGTTATTCTCAGCGATCATATCAAGTACTTCACGCTCACGTACTGGATCAAAACGTTTCGTACCTTGTACTTGCTTTTGCTCCCCAATTTTTTGAACGATTTCACCACGTTTGTTTAAAAGGTGTAATAGTTGTAAGTTAATTTCATCTACCTGTTTACGTAATTGATCTAATTCATGATTTGCCATTTGGAAATCCTCCTCTAATGTTTTAAAAGTATAGTAAGAGAATGAAAAATTCTCTATTTTCTGAACTGGTCAATTATACAAATTTAAAGTGGAATCGATACCTCTTCTTATTTTAAACTAATCATTCGTACAAAGACACTCTCTACTAGTTAAAAACCCACTTTTTTTGTACAAAAAATCCCTACTGATGCAATCAGTAGGGACGATATTTATCGCGGTACCACCCTAGTTGTAGACTTCTTTCGTCTACCTCTCTTCATTGTTAACGATCATCTGACCGTCTTTCCCTTCATAAAGATATATACTATCTTTACTACGAAAAAGATGCTCTAGGACTGTAATTCGCTCTTGTTTTTGTACTGGTTCACACCGACCACCAGCTCTCTGTTACAGGGAAACAACAACTACTGCTTTTCCTTTCAACGCATACATATTTAATTTTCAAGTTGGGCCATTAAAACACAAAAAGTCCCTACTGAATAAATCAGTAGGGACGATATTTATCGCGGTACCACCCTAGTTGTAGACTAAATTTCTGTCTACCTCTCTTCACTGTTAACGATCAATTGACCGCTTTTTCTTCATAAAGACAATACTATCTTTACTACGAAAAAGATGCTCCAAGACTGTAATTCATGATTATCTCTGTACTGGTTCACACCAACCACCAGCTCTCTGTTACAGTAAGACTAACCACTACTGTGATCTCTTCATTGCACTTTGTTTATTCAAATGTTTTTTGAAATTGAATAAGTATGATTCGTATTATAGAACGCTTTTCAAAACACTGTCAACAACTTTTTATATATTTTTTTAAATTACATTTTTGCCCTACATTTCTTCTTGTAAATTCTCCAGAACAATTCCGATGCGAATTATCTCATTATCTATTGCATTTATTACACATTTTTCTACTCTATATCCAATTAATAATTCTTTTATTTGAATGATTTCCGTTTCAAGTAAATTAGCTTCCTGAAGCGTTTGCAGTAAAGTGAAAAATACGTTTGCATACAACTCTTTATACATTTTTATACTCTCTGTCTTCTCAAGTATTTCATGAAATAACTGTTTTAACTCCGTTTGATTCCCTTTTCCACCCACGTCCAAAAATGTTTTACAAATGATAGATAATCCTCTTTCTACTATTTCATCCATAAATAAAATAATACGTAAAAGCATTACATATTCTCTAGCTGTGATTCCCCCCATTTTCGGTCGCTCTCGCAAAAATATACTGAGCCAAGCTGCCCAAAATTTTTGTTGTTCTTTTGCACTTAACGTTTTGACATAATAGCATAAGAACTGCATAAATTTAATTTTATTTTCTTCATTTTCTCGTATAAGTAAAGGGTATAACCAGTCTGTTTTTTGTTCCCAATACAGTACACATTTAATAAATACAAAACTGAGCCATTTTAAGAAAGCTTCCCTCGTATGCGGATGTAATACTTTCAAATGTTCTACCGCATACTTAATAAAACGCTTCATTTCTGTAAATAAAGGTAAATTGATTTGTGTGTAACATAGGCCAGCCCATGCATATTTCGTAATCTCATTTTCCTTCTTTAACTCTAAGTACGGCAACAAATATTTTCGGCACCATTGCTTCTCAATATGATAAAGAAATGTAATATCTGCTACTAAACGAGCTATCATAAAATTTGTCCGTTCTGTACTAATTCTTACTTGTTCTTCAAACAAAAATAAATATTCATACACATTACGATCGTATAAATGATCATATGATAACAGTTTTAATAATACTGCTGTCATTTTCCCAACAGGATGCTGAATCGATTCATTGTAAAAATCTTGTTTTGCCAGCTTAAAATCCGTGTCACTTTTCATGACTTGAGGGAATACCGAAAAAGCAAACCGCTTTACATTGCGTATACTATTTTCCTCTAACTCTTCTAATCGATTACTAATTTCATATAGAAAGCTACTAATTAACCAGTGAAAAGCTGTATTTCTAACGAATTTCTGTAATAGAGGAATAACTTTTTGTATTTGTTCATTTGTCAGTCCTCGGTTATTTCGCCACTCCCTAATACAAACAAACCATACTTCATTACTTATTTCGTGCATTCCAACTAATTGATATGCAAATGAAATACTCCATTCTGTATTCAATTTACATGCTTTCGATAACATCTCTAAAAAATGACGTTGTTCAAAAACACCATCTTGAGAAAATTGCTGAACTTGCTTCATAATTTCATCGTCTTTTAGTTGCAATAATCCATCAGCTGTCACATTACAAGTAATACTTTGTTCTGCCGCCTCTTTCTTTTGTACACTGTATCGCTCAGAATGAAAATGAGGATGTTTTTGCTTCATTAACTCGTAACCTTTTGCCGTAGATGGACTATTCGAATCACAAGTGAATAATAAATCCAACACGAAACAAACATCAAATGCTCTTTCCTCCGCAAGGTCCTTTAATACAATTTGAATGACTTCTTCCTTTGTTTTTTCTAAAGAGAGTGCGTAATGATTTTTTATAAGTTGAAAAACTTCTTGTTTATACGTGACGTCTAAAAGAATTCCTTCCTGTAACAACCATTTCATTTTCTCATCGGCGCTAACAAATACATTTTTATTCATCGCATCAATTGCAATTCGATTTTGAAGTACGCTGTTTGCTTCTATCATTTCTGTAATATAATAATTTGCTTTTTTCTCATCGTTTTCACATAGATAGGTTAAACATTCTTTTACAATTTGAATTAAAAACGCTAGATCATTTTGCTGAAACTCTTTTTCCACATTTTCCTTATCCCTTTTTTTCAGTGCCGCTTGCCTTAGTGATAACATCCGCATCTTCTCTATTCCCATCATCATAATTGGAACGGCATAATAGGAAATATGCGGTTTCATCTTTTCATTCCAAATTTGCTCCACAAAAGAAAATGTCGACACGGGTAAACGACTCGATTCCTCAAGTTCTATTGATTCCCCGGTATCATTTCCCCACTTTCTTTCACGCTTCAACTTAAGTTTGCCGCCCAAAATAAACGTTAGTAATAATAAAGCGATTTCTTTATGCTCAGGAAAAGAACATTTTTGCAGTAAGTAAGAAATTGTTTCGATCGATTTACTATCTTTTTCAGCTGTTTCTAATAAAAGCAGTGTCCACCTTGCAAACAACAACGGGTCCATTTTCATTTTCGTTTCGTTTAAGTAGCTACAAATTGTTCTCCATAATAACGGAGATAGTTTAGAATGATTTTTAAAAATTAATTGAAATAATTCTTTTTGATGACTAAAAAGAAATTGTTCCACTAACCATTTTGCAAGTAATTCATCTACCTCATTATAGTTTGATTTAATTAAAAATAAATTTTGTAATTTCCCTTCCGCTTCAAGCCATTCCACCCATTCATAATCGTGAGCAAATTCAACGAAGTAGCGGACTGTTTCAATTTTTTTTATAGATTGTTTTATGTATGATAATTGTTCCTGCTCTACTGACGGCGGTACTGTTACTATGTCACGAATTCGCATTCGTTTTGTAATATAATTATCCCCCATTAACTCCGCCCATCGTTTTACTGCTTTAACGAGAGATTGATGATTATTACCTTTATTCGGATATACAATCGGCCGTATTCCTAAATGCTCCCAGTGGTACGTATTTTCCCCTTGTGCGACAAATGCATAACGTCTTGTACTTGGTGGTAAACCAGTTGCTAAATATTTCATTACTGGGTCATTATGGCTATATCCAACGAATAAAACGGTATAATTCGAGAATAAATCAACTAAAAACCTTCTTGCCCATCCTTCTGTCAAGTAAGCCCTTCCAAAATCACCATCTGTTAAAATTAACGCTTCTTTTTCTTGTTCTATATTGCCATGTATGTAAGCAAGTCCTTTAAACGCTCTACCTGTAGGTAACGCAGGTGCGTAATATACGTTTAATTCTCTATTCATTTCTTTTATCGCAGTTGTAAAATGTCGATCAAAATTTGTTGTTACAATGCGGACTTCTGTATCTAAAGGAAACAACCTCGGAATCGCATAATGAAGCGGATTCGGCTTTGACTTTTCAATATGAACTAAATCTCTTGCAACTTGGTGTACATCTTTTGTTTTCGCAATTTTACCAAGATAATAATCATGCGGTTCTGTAATTTCACGTTTTTCGACATATAACGTTTTTGCAATTTCATCAACTAAATCATCAAAATTCGGTAAGTTTGATTTCCCTTTCATAGAAACTCCCGCTCCAACAAATAGCACTAACTTTCCTTTTTCAAGATGATCAATTAACTCGTCTGGAATTTCTACTTCTGAAGTAATCCACACCGAGGATTCCCCCTTACCTAAAAATGTCATATACTCTCATTTTACTATAACATTTTCCCTTTGTTTTTTTAATATTTAGACAAATAATTGACATGAAAAAGTTTTATGTAAATATATCCGTTACAATGTATGAACTCCTATATTTATTGCAAAACTATGGATAAAACGGAGGTGTAAATTTTGAATGATTTCACAGTAGTGCTTATCAAGTTTATATCGTGCATTATCGCATTTAGTATCGGACTCGCTTTATTTTTCCCAGCAACGTTCGTCCAAATTATTTCGTTCAGTCTCTTTGTTACAATCGTATCTTATATGTTCGTTGATAAAATCATATTAAATCGAATCGGTAATACCGGTGCTATTATGTCGGATTTCTTACTAACGTATTTAAGCGTATGGATTTTCGGTAATATTTTATTAGACAACTACATGCAAATTGCATGGGGAAGCATCCTTTCCGCAATTGTCTTCACATTATCAGAAGTAATCGTTCATCGCTTCTCTAACTCTCACACAAAGCACCACAACGATAATATTCGTATTAATCGTCGCTTCGCATATGGTACGGAGTTTGCTGAAGAGCAAAATATATTGGATAAAGATAAAAAGAAGTAATATTTTGATGTAGGAGCGCCCTTTTTAATTTTGTGGTGCTCTTTTTTTGTGTTTTCATTATGGTACGTGAAATCATATAAACGATTTTTCAAATATATCAACGATTATTGCAATATATCGACTTACCGACATTATTTGACATGATTTCCTCTAATAAAAAACTGCCTCTTATTTAGAGACAGTTTCTTTCAAATCTTTTAACGTAACAACATTAGCAAACGCTCCAAACACTACGTTATGATGCTTCACAATGTCTTCAGCACGTAACACCTCTGTATCAAACGTACTATGTGCATCGCTCACTAACGTTACTTTATACCCTTCACTAAACGCTCTTCGCGTTGTCGTATCCACACAGTACTCCGTTTGCATTCCTGAAATGATAACATGATCGATTCCCTTGTCTTGCAATACTTCTTTTAGGTTCGTCTTGTGGAATGAATCTGGGGTCGTTTTTTCAACGATACTGTCCCCTTCTTGTGGTGCAATTTCCACATGGATCTTCCAGCCATCTGTACCTTTTTCTAACGGATGATCTTTTGGTCCGTTATGTTGTACATAAATAACCGGTATATCATTTAAACGGCATTCCCCAATAAGCTCTTGTAATGTCTCTAAAAACTTTTCCCCATTATGTACTGGCATTCCTGCTGTATACATACCTGCTTGTACATCGATTACTATTAATGCTTTTTTCATATCGCGCAGCTCCCTTTTATTTATATTCCATCATCCAACAATCTTCTAATACCCCTTCATGCAGTTCATGTTCCTTTAAAATCTTCACCTTTTTAAATCCACATTTTTCATAACACTTTATTGCACGTTCATTATTTACTTTCGGATCCATTGCGATTGCTTCTGCTCCTATTTCGCTCAAAATGTATGTAATTGCGGCCTTAACAAATTTTGTTCCAATTCCTTTTCCCCAATAAGTTGGTTCTCCAATAAATTGATCCATCCCCCATACATTTTGTGATGCTTCATAGCCATATAAAGTTTTCCACTCCGAATCAACTGGATACATTTGAATATAACCGATCGGCACACCATCAAACTCTATTAAGCATCTTTTTTCATGACTATTTGGATTATGTATAAAATGATCCAGTACCATTTCTACTGATTGCGGGTTATCTCGTCCTTCGTAATATTGAAGTACTTCTTGGTCTGTTAACCATTTTGAAATGATTGGTGCATCCTCTTCTACTACGTACCTAACCGATACATTATCTTTTTGAAATAGCATATAGTACCTCTTTTTAATTCTTTATATTTTTCTTGTAGTGAAATCTTTCATTGCACCTATTAGTGCGTATGGTAACAATGTAATCGCAAAAAATGCTGTAAACACATTAAAATGAGGAATTTCATATGGAGTGAACCATTCTGTGAAAAATTGAGAATTTAATACTCTATTAAAAAATTCTCCGCCAGGTCTAAAGTTTGGTGCCCATGCAGTTACTTCACAAATAATAAACAACAATTGTAAAATTATAAATACCCCAAGATAGCGAAACCATGTTCGTTTCCAAATTGGTTGCGCCTTATTTAAATTCGCTTCCATTTCGCCCCACCTTTTTTATTTACATCATATTAATTATACACTTTCTACGTTTCATTTGTTAAAATTTTCTATATAATCATTCACGTTGGGGGAATACATTATGTCTAATCCTATAAAATCAACATTAATCATCCTTAGAGGAAACTCCGCAAGTGGTAAAACAACAATCGCAAAGCAACTACAAGAACATTTCGGACAAGGCACACTTTTAGTATCACAGGATGTTGTACGTAGAGATATGCTTAGAGTACACGACACGATCGGTAATTTATCACACAATTTACTATTTGAAATTACAAAGTACGGAAAAGGGAAATGTGAGTTTGTTATTTTAGAAGGTATTTTAAACAGACGTAGATACGGTGATATGCTGAAAGAATTAATACATTTTTTTGAAGGAAACGCGTATACATATTACTTTGATTTATCGTTAAAAGAAACGATTCGACGACATAACACAAGGGAAAAGCGGCATGAATTTGGTGAGGACTCCCTACAAAAATGGTATAATCCGCACGATACAATTGAAGTTACTAGAGAAACTATTTTTACAGATAACTTCACACAAAAAGATATATTTGATGCAATTCTTAATGATGTGATGGTACGAAAATAAGACTGACAGAATATGTCAGTCTTATTTTCATTATGTTATATTCTAGATTTATTATAAAATCTTCACTTTAACTGTTTGTCTTCCCCAATTCATCGCTTTACTTTTTGAACCCATTAATACATCAATGCGATTACCTTTAATTGCACTTCCGGTATCTCCAGCGATTGCTTCTCCATAACCTTCTACCCATACTTTAGATCCTAATGGAATTACTTTCGGATCTACTGCGATAATTCTCATATTTGGATTAGCCGTTAAATCATGCCCCATCGCAGTTAAAACGCGTCCACCATATGTACCATTCTCACTCGGATCAGCAGTATATGCTGTCGCCACCACCCTTAATTCACGTTTAGCAGACTGCGCGTTATTTTTAGACTCTTCTTTTGCCTTTAGTGCTTCTCGTGCTTTTGCCTCTTCCTTGGCTTTGGCTATTTCTCGTGCTTTCGCTTCTTCCTTAGCCTTTGCTATTTCTCGTGCTTTCGCCTCTTCCTTAGCTTTGGCTATCTCTTGTGCTTTCGCCTCTTCCTTAGCTTTGGCTATTTCTTGCGCTTTTGCTTCTTCCTTAGCCTTTGCTATCTCTTGTGCCTTTGCTTCTTCCTTAGCTTTGGCTATCTCTTGCACTTTTGCTTCTTCCTTAGCTTTGGCTATCTCTTGCACTTTTGCTTCTTCCTTAGCTTTGGCTATCTCTTGCACTTTCACTTCTTCCTTAGGTTTCGCTACTTCTTGCACTTTCACTTCTTCCTTAGGTTTCGCTACTTCTTGCACTTTCACTTCTTCCTTAGGTCTCGCTACTTCTTGCACTTTCACTTCTTCCTTAGGTTTCGCTACTTCTTGCACTTTCACTTCTTCCTTAGGTTTCGCTACTTCTTGCACTTTCACTTCTTCCTTAGGTTTCGCTACTTCTTGCACTTTCACTTCTTCCTTAGGTTTCGCTACTTCTTGTACTTTCACTTCTTCCTTAGGTTTCGCTACTTCTTGCACTTTCACTTCTTCCTTAGGTTTCGCTACTTCTTGCACTTTCACTTCTTCCTTAGGTTTCGCTACTTCTTGCACTTTCACTTCTTCCTTAGGTTTCGCTACTTCTTGCACTTTCACTTCTTCCTTAGGTTTCGCTACTTCTTGTACTTTCACTTCTTCCTTAGGTTTCGCTACTTCTTGCACTTTCACTTCTTCCTTAGGTTTCGCTACTTCTTGCACTTTCACTTCTTCCTTAGGTTTCGCTACTTCTTGCACTTTCACTTCTTCCTTAGGTTTCGCTACTTCTTGCACTTTCACTTCTTCCTTAGGTTTTATTGTTTCTTTTGCCTTTGTTATCTTCTGTGTTTTAGCTTCTTCCTTAGCTTTCACCGATTTTTGTACTTTCGCTACTTGCTTCGTTTTCTCGTCAGCCTTTTTTTCAATTGGTGCTTTACTTGATAAGAAAGAAGCATTTACATAAGCTGTTTTTCCCTTATACTCAAATTGTAGCCATCCGTCTTTTACTTGCTTCGTTGATTCAATTACATCATCTTTTTTCAGTCTGCCAAGAATTTTTGATTCTGTGTTTGATTCAGAACGTACATTTAACAAATCTGCTGTTACATGGTAAATATCTTTCGTAAACTCCGAGCTTACAAATACTTCTTTACCATTTAACTCAATTTTTGACCAGCCATCTTCGGTATTGATGACTTTTAACTCTTCCCCGTTTTTTACTTTTTCGACCACTTTTGATTCTGTAGTCGGTTTTTCACGTACGTTGAGTACATCTGCTGTTACGATCGTTTCTGCAGTAGCAGTTGTAGTAAATGCTCCCAATCCGAAAACAGTTGCTGTTGCTGCGCCAATTACTTTTTTCATATTAACCTCCATTATATTTTTTGAATTCTATCAAATACTCCCATTAAAATAAGAGATTTAATGAAAGCATTCACAACAGATATATTAATACGACTTAATATACTGTTATTAAAACTCCTTACTCCAATACTATCAAATTCTTATTTCTAATTCTATATATTATAACTTTCTATATCCCCTATAAACGTTTTATCCCCTTCTTCATACTTAATAGTTTTCTTTCAATTACTAAAACATATATAAAACCAACCTATCCTCAATATAGCCAAAAATACATATATGACATGTTACGACTTAGTAATGAGCGTACCAATGAACTTTTAATACATTACAACATTCAGGGAATCTTACATTAGATGGAGCGTGTTTTACTGAAAACAACGGTTATGGTAGTGTAAGTAATAGTGTTAAAGACAATCTTTTCTGACGACCAAAAAAAATTTTAGTTTGGAGGAATACTATGCCAAAACTATATTGTAATTATTGGTCCGAACAACATCCCCTCGCGCAAAATTTTACTAAATATAAGTTTTACATCCAAGAAAATTTGTGAGGTTGATGGATTACCTGGGTTTTGATTAAATACATATCACTATAAAAAGGCTGTGCTCTATATGACGCACAGCCTTTTTCTTTATTCAAACGATCCTCTTCTTTTCTTCTCTAATAAGACTCTTCCTATATTAAAAATAAATGCGATAAAAAATATAGTTGCGCCCATTAAAAATGCTAAATTATAACTACGAATTATTCCTTGCTGATATTCCTCCTTTACTTGTTTGTAAATTTTTCGCTCTCCATCAGGTTTTAAGATGATTTGCTGTTTTTTATTTACCGCTTGCAGTACTTCCCCCCTTTCTAAATTTGACAAATCACTTTTTTTAATCACAGTTACTACTTCCCTATTTACCTTCTCTTTTTCAACTAACAATTGATGATTCAGAAACATCACAAGTATCGCAACCCCAACAATACTTCCAACTGTTCTTGAAATATTACAAATACTTGCAGCAACACCTGACTTTTCAATAGGCACACTTAAAACTGCCGTTGTTGTATATGGTGCTAATGTGCACCCAGTTCCAATTCCAACGATTATTAGCCTCCAAATATAATCCCATGTAGTAAAGTTTGAATCTATTTGACTAAATAAATATGACGCTACGATAAATGTTAATAGCCCTATACTACCTATTAATGAACTTCCCCGCTTTGCTGCAAGTGGTGTTACTATTGCTGTAACAAGCATCGAAACAATCGCTAGCGTGCTAATTATTAAACCTGACTGTAATTCAGACATACCTTCTACTTGAACAAAATAAAAAGCAAGTATAAATAAAAAGTTCATTAGTCCCATTCCAACAAAGAATAAAGAAAAATTCGAGATTGAGAACTCTTTATTTGTGAATATTCTTAATGGCAACATTGGATTTTCACTTTTCTTTTCAATGATAAAAAATAATATAAAACCTATGAATGAGAGCATAAAAAGAAGTATTAATCTTATCGTGCTTAAATGATTTGTATTTACTTGTATGAGTGCATATACGAGTAAGCATAGTGCAGATGCAGAAGTAATCATCCCTGCCCAATCTATTTTAGAGCTTGTAGCATGATCATACGATTCCTTAATACAAAGAATCACGAAGATGAAAGATAATATACCCACTGGTATATTAATAAAAAACACCCAACTCCAATTTAATTTGTCAGTTAAAACACCTCCAAGTGAAGGGCCAATTGCCGCTGCTAATCCCCCAAAAGCTCCCATGATGCCTCCTATCATACCTTGTTTCTCTTTCGGTACTAAATTAAGGCCTAATGGCATAGCAACTGGTACGATAACTGCGGCGGAAATTCCTTGTATTATCCTAAAAGCTACTAATATATGAAAAGAATTGGCTATACCACACATAAATGAACTAACAGAAAACCCCAATAAACCAATAATATACAGTTTCTTGCGACCAAACTGATCCGCCAGGCGTGCTGCAATTAATACAAACGATACAAAGGCAACATTATAACTATTAGCAACCCAAGAAATTGTATCAATTGAAGTATGAAATGTCTTTGTCATTTCTGGTAATACAATATTCACAATATTCGAATCTAAAATTGCCATAAAAAAACCTGCAATTAAAGCTATTAATGCAAATATATTCCTCATTTCTGCCACCCTTATTCGTTTTATTTATTTAAAATCCCATTCATAAATAAATTTACACATGTCTCTATATACTCTTCTAATTGAATTTCTTCTTCCGATATACTTCCATTCATAATGTATAAAAACAGTTGTCCATAAAACATATTCGCTATCAAACGGTAATTACAGTTGGAAATGTGTCCCTTCTCACCAAGTTGCTTTAAATATCTTTCTAAGTGATTCACTAGATGTGAATTCAACTCATGTAGTAATGCTTTCATTTCACTATTTTGTCTTGATTCTATTAACGCAGCCCAAATATAATTTAGCTTTGGTAAATTGGTTTGAATATATGTTTCCGCCACTTTCGTAAGGTCCTTATGTAAATCACCAGTAAATTGCTCTTCTATTTCCTCTAGCAAAGCAACTGGTGTCGTCCGTAAAATAATACTCTCCCTAAAAAGATTTTCCTTATTTTTAAAATTACGGAATATCGTTAATTCGCTTACTCCTGCTTTTTCTGCCACTTCACGAATGGTTGTCGCTGTATACCCCTTTTCCCCGAATAATAGCGTAGCAGCTTCCATAACTTTTTCTCGTGCTGTTAATTTCCCCATTTTTATTCCTCCATTCAATATGTAAGTAAGTAATTACTAACATATTATCACAAAAGAAAAATGAAAGTAACTAGTCACTTTCATTTTCTGGAATTTCATTATCTAATTTCTTGAAAATAAAAATTTCTCAAATATTAACAAAGCATCTCATTCCCAAGTTTCCAGCTAAACCATCTCCCATGCCCTTCCGTTTCTCCAACCGTTTCACGATATTCGTTTCCGTTAATATAATAATCAATATGAAGGTCCCGGTCCCACATGTTGTTATAAAGATGGAATACATCACGCTTTGCACCGATTTCTTGGATTTGTTTTTCCAGCTTACGTTTTACTTGTTCTGGTATTTGATTGGCGACGTGTGTATGGAAAATGCAGATAACAGCATCTTCACTTATTTGTTTAATAATAGATGGTAATAACTCTACACCGTCTCCTTCTATTAATTGAACAGATTTATTTTTTACTAAAGATGCAGCTTTGTCAAACAGTTCAAGCCTTTCTTTATGTTCTGGCCAAATGGGTGCACGTAGCCATAAATAATCTTCATCACTATGTAAATCGTTTACATGTAAATCTAGTCCAATTCTTTCTACGACAGGTGGACTTTCTTTTAATAAATGAGGCACATTCTCCCCTCTTATTTCAGAAGTTACATGTACATTCGAGTTTATATTTCCGTATGTTTCATCTGTACCGTACGAATAGCTATATTGGTCCCAAAATAATTGTAATCCAGAACTTGTCCCAATTTCTATTAACGCTAACGGTTTATTCACTTTGTTAAATATGTAACTGAAACTTGGATATAAGTACGCACATCGTCTTACTTCATTCGTTTGAACGAGTTTCGTTTGTAATAAATTAATCATTTCTTCTCTGTACATTTTACAGAAATCTTTAAAATGATTAAAAGCTTGATCTAAATCCGTATTAGCATGTTCAACTAAGCTACTATAATACGTTTTTACATGATGTTCTTTCCCTGCTAACAATAAATAATGTACTGCACCTAATAATAAGTTTGGGACTGGTTGACCTATCTGAGCATAGGACGATAGTGTAAGTACTTCCTCATCTTCAGCAATTTTCATTGATAAATATTCATATAAGTCACTTGACCCTTTACATTCCTTTATTGAAAAATTTCGAAATAAGTTTGCGATTTGTTCTTGTGTACGCATGTGTATCCCTCCTTTTAACTTTCAGAATAATCATACAATAGGTTTTGAAAAAAGTCCCATAAAAAAGGTATCCTTTCTACCCACTTTTGGATACGTAAGCTTTTTCGAGATAATTTCAAACTGTAATTTTTTTCTATTTATCACCTTAAAAGAGCTTGTTAAATAAGATTTTTGGCGAATAAAACGTTAAATAGTTTAAAATTATCAGATAACACTAGATATTTTAGTCTATTAATTATTATAATAGAGTATGAGATGGTTATATAATTGAGACAAAAAAGGTAAATACCTAGGTGGGGCCTAGGCGGTGTTTTCTTTTTACGGCTTAGACACAGTAAACACCTACTCTTTTTTGCCAATATAGGGGATGGAGAGATTATCATGAGCAACATGCAGCAAAAAACAGACGTTATCTTAATTGGTGCAGGAATTATGAGTGCAACGTTAGGCTCATTGCTAAAAGAATTAGCACCAGAATGGGAAATTAAAGTTTTTGAAAAACTCGCAAGTGCCGGGGAAGAAAGCTCTAATGAATGGAATAATGCAGGTACAGGGCATTCTGCGCTATGCGAACTGAACTATACTTCCGAAAAATCTGACGGATCTATAGATATTAGTAAGGCTGTAAAAGTGAATGAGCAATTCCAGCTTTCAAGACAATTTTGGGCATATCTTGTAAAAAGCAAATTAATTCGTAATCCACAAGATTTTATTATGCCTCTACCTCATATGAGTTTAGTACAAGGTGAAAAAAATGTGCAGTTTCTAAAAAACCGTTTTGAAGCGCTTTCAAAAAATCCGCTGTTTCAAGGAATGGAGTTTTCCGATTCTCCTGAAACATTAAAAAAATGGCTTCCACTCATTATGGAAGGTCGTACATCTAATGAGCCTATGGCGGCAACGAAAATTGACTCTGGAACAGATGTTAATTTTGGTGCATTAACACGAATGTTGTTTGATTACTTAAAAACGAAAAATGTCGAGCTAAACTACAAACATAGTGTCGAAAACATTAAACGCACGAAAAATGGTTTGTGGGAAGTGAAAGTACACGATATGAATAGTGGTAAAATTGAGCATCACACTGCTAAATTCGTCTTTATCGGCGGCGGTGGCGGTAGCCTACCCCTACTTCAAAAGACTGGTATCCCTGAATCAAAACATATTGGTGGATTCCCGGTAAGTGGACTATTTATGGTATGTAAAAACCAAAAAGTTGTAGAGCAACATCATGCGAAAGTATACGGTAAAGCTAAAGTTGGCGCTCCGCCAATGTCTGTACCTCATCTAGATACGAGATATATAGACAACAAAAAAGCTTTACTGTTCGGACCATTCGCAGGGTTCTCTCCTAAGTTCTTAAAAACTGGTTCAAACCTTGACTTAATTGGTTCTGTAAAACCAAATAACGTCTTAACGATGTTAGCTGCTGGTGTAAAAGAAATGGGACTAACAAAATACTTAATTCAGCAAGTTATGTTATCACACGAAAAACGTATGGAAGAATTACGCGAATTCATTCCGAACGCGAAAAGTGAAGATTGGGATATTGTAGTTGCTGGTCAGCGTGTACAAGTAATTAAAGATACTGATGCTGGCGGTAAAGGAACACTTCAATTCGGTACAGAAGTTGTTAGTGCGGCTGATGGATCAATCGCAGCATTACTAGGTGCTTCACCGGGTGCTTCTACTGCCGTTCATGTTATGCTTGAAGTATTAGAAAAATGTTTCCCAAGTCGAATGGTAGAATGGGAAGGAAAAATAAAAGAAATGATTCCTTCTTACGGCATTTCATTAACAGAAAATCCAAGATTATTCCAAGACCTTCACACTTCTACAGGTCGTACCCTTGGATTAAATGAAAAAGAAACAGTTCATAATTAATGAAGAAATAAAAACGTCCGATACATTCGGACGTTTTTTCGTTACTAGAAATTATATTTTTCAATATTATCCTTTGTAAATACAACTCGCTCTGGCAATACGATAATTCCGTTTCCTTCTGCCTCATAATCATATCCTTGAATGGAGTTTGGCTCTACTTTCACTTTTCCAATTCCTTTTACTTCGAAGCTATCCCCTACTTTTAACTTCTTCCCTTTTACAACAATTTCATTTGCTACATACGTTGCGAGTGCACCTTGTTGTTTTACGTCCCATAATCCGAATTGTTGTACAGTTCCTCGTTTTACGTAATCACGCATAACGTTTGGTGTAGAGAAGCCAGTTACGACAACCTTTTTATCCATTTTTAAATTTTCAGCTGCTTGTGCCATTGCCGGAAGTGCCGTTGCATCTGGACAAATGACCGCATTAATATCAGGGTACGTTTTTAAAATATTCTCCCCTACTGACAGAGACTTTTGCGCATTATTTTCACCGTACTGCGTCGTTACAATTTCCCAGTTCGGATATTTCTCTTTAATAATTTCTTTCGCTTTCGTTACCCATTGGTTTTGATCTGTTACTGTTGGGCTAGAATAAAAAAATGCTACTTTCCCTTTATCTCCAATTTGCTTGGAAGTCATTTCTATTAATAAATTAGCAAGTTGGTCTGGTGTTCCTTGGCTTATATAAAAGGAACGATCTTTCGGATTCACATCGGAATCCCATGTTAACACCGTCATTCCTTTTTTCTTAGCACGTTGTAGTGATTGCGATAAACCATCAACTGATGTAGAGGAAACCATAAGTGCATCATAGTTTTGGTTAATAAAATTATTTATATACTTTACTTGCCCTGATACGCTCGCTTCAGACGCTCCATCATACTTCACTTGCACGCCTAACTTATCTCCCATCTCTTTTGCCCCTTCACCACCCGATGTGAAGAAACCAACTCCTGTTAATTTCGGAATAAATGCAAATTTTACATCATCAGCCTTTTTCTTATCTGCCGTTTGGCTAGAACACGCAATTAAACCGATTAAACAAATACATACAATCAATACAATCCCTAGTTTTTTCTTCATGACATTTCCCCCTTATGCAAATTCCTTCTTTTCTCCGCTAAGAATTGATGTAATTTGAAATGTCTCATAATAACTGAAAGAATAAGGATAATACCTATTACTACATTGGATTGTTCATTTGTTAAACCCGTCATTTGCAAGCCATACTGCATGAGCCCAATAAAAACACTCGCTAGTACAGTACCAATAATACTTCCTTTTCCCCCCGTAATAAGTGTCCCGCCTAATACGACTGCTGTAATGATTGGTAAAATTGTTTCACTTCCCATATCAGCACGTGCGGAACCAAAATATGCGGTTAAGAAAGCACCTCCTAATCCACCTCCTAACCCGGAAAATATGTAAGCGATAATGACTACTTTTTTCGTTTTAATCCCGGTGTATTTTGCAGTATTCTCGTTCGCACCTGTTAATTTTACATGGCGCCCGTATATAGTTCGGTGAAATAATACAGTACATAAAACTGTTAATACGATCAGTAGCCATAATAAATTCGGTATTCCTATAAAACTACCGTTTGCCAGTTGTACAAATGTGTCAGGTAAACCGCTTATTCCTTCGTACCCAGAAGCACCTGCTCCTCCTGAAATAACGAGTGCAATTCCTCCGTATAAAAACATCGTTCCGAGTGTAACGACGAGTGGTTCTACATCTGTCATTTTTATAATGAGTCCGTTTATAGCGCCTGCTAAACAACTAATTATTAGGGCGATTATGACAGCAAACAAAATAGGTATTCCGTTCATCCAAAGTACACCGATCAAGATCGAAGTGAGCCCCATTATTGAGCCGACCGATACATCAATTCCTCCTGTTACAATAACAAAAGTCATTGGTATCGCCGCAATTGCGATAAATAGGAAATCATTTGTACTAAAAAGGAGATTACTAATATTTAAGAAATCACTATTGATTAAACTAAAGAGAATGAATTCTATAAGAAGCAATACAATTAGAACACCTTCCCATCTGTATACATACTTCATAGATTCATCCTCCTTTCTGCCTTCCACTTTTTCATAACGCTATCTAATATGACGATTAGCAATAATAAGAAACCTGAAATAGCATTATTCCAAAATGCTGGTATTTTTAAAAAGACGAGTGAACTGCTTATCGCCTCTAAAAATATCGCTCCTAATGCAGCTCCAACTATAGAACCTGTTCCTCCTTTTAAATGAACTCCCCCTAGTACAGCAGCTGCGATAACCTGTAGTTCTATCCCAGTTCCTGTTTGATTAGGAACGAATCCGATATTCATAACAAATATGCAACCAGCGAGCGCAGCACTTATGCCTGAAATCATAAACGCACATATTTTCACTTTATTAACAGGTATACCAATAAGTCTCGCGCCATCTTCATTATCACCTACCGCATAAAAGTATCTTCCAAATGGCACTTTCCTTAAAAAGAAATATAGTAGTAGTAAAATAATAAGAACGAACCATACAGTTATAGGTAAACCAAAACTGACGATAGATGACAGCTGCTTAAAATCGTTTGGAATATCTTCAATCCACTTCCCGCCTGTAAAAATTAACATGGCACCCCTAATAATTCCTAACATGCCTAATGTCATAATAATGGCTGGTACTCGAAACTTCGCAACGCCCATCCCGTTTACGAAACCGATAATAGCGCCAAGTGTAATAGCAGCAAGTATGGACAGAGATGCATGATATCCATCAGTTAACAACATTCCGCAAACTGCTGCACTTAACCCCATGCTTGAACCAACTGATACATCTATATTTTTCGTAAATAAGACGAACGACTGGCCAATTGCTAACACGACTAAAATAACGCTTGATTTCACCATTAAAGATAACGAGTTAAATTGAATAAAACTAGGATTTATCATTCCTACAATAGCTATATAAATTAGTAGTAACGTTATGATAGACGTTTCGTGCATTTTTAGCATGCGTTTCATTCCGCTACACCTCCGTATGCAAGGCGTGTAACTTCATTCACACTCAGTTGTTCTTTTTCCATATGAGAAACAAATCGTCCATTTCTCATTACATATACACGGTTTACTAATTGAACAATTTCTTCAACATCTGAAGAGATTAATAAAATTGCGAGTCCTTCCCTTTTCATTTTTTCGATCGTCTCATACACTTCAAGCCTTGCTTTCGCATCAATTCCACGAGTCGGCTCATCAAGAATAATAACTTTAGGATTACATGCGAGATACTTTGCAAGCACGACCTTCTGCTGATTACCTCCTGATAAAGATGCCAGTTCTTCATTCATATCCTGTACAACAATTCGGAACTGTTCTATAAACGAATTAACTAAAGCGCTTTCTTTTTCTTGATTTATAAAAAAGCGATTATTTTGCTGTAAACTTGCTGCTGCAATATTTTCTTTAACAGAAGCAATTGAGAAAATGCCATTCCTCGCCCTATCCTCCGGCACATAAACTAGTCCTTCGTCTAGCCTTTTATGCAAAGAACATGTATCAATTGATTTCCCATCTAATAAAATAGACCCTGTTTTTACAGTTTTCAATCCAAATATCGCTTCTGCTAATTCCGTTCTGCCCGATCCAACAATGCCAGCAATACCTACAATCTCACCAGCATGTACAGTGAATGAAATATTTTCGAATGCGTGACCATTTATATCAATTACTTCTAATATTTTTTTCATCCTTGTGTTCTCTTGAACTACTTCTATTTTCTCTTTCTGTTTATACCCTTTTGGCAATAGCCCCTCCATCAGCATGTCATATGTATAGTCACATACATCTCCTTGACTTACAATCATTCCATCACGTAGTATTGCTACTTTGTCGGCAATTTCAAAGATTTCTGGAAAACGATGCGTAATATAAATCATCCCTATTCCTTTTTCTTGTAAACTTTTCATCAACACAAAAAGACTCTTAATTTCGTGTGTTGTTAATGTCGATGTTGGTTCATCTAGAATAAGAATCTCAGCTTCTCTTATTAATCCTCTAACGATTTCTACTAACTGTTGTTGCGCAATCGATAATGATCCTCCTAGTTCATTAAGGTCAATATCCCACCCTAGACTGTTAATCAATTGCTCAATCTGTACTCTTAATTTCTTTTTCTTTTCTTTTAACCCGATACATATATTTTCTTCAATAGTCATATGCGGAAAAATGAGCGGTTCTTGCGGTATTAAATACATACCTTTTCGGTGTGCTTCTGACGGATTTGAAAACTGTTGCTTCGTTCCTTTTACATATATTTCTCCATCATCATACGAATATAACCCCGTTAATATTTTCATTAATGTTGATTTCCCAGCACCATTCCCTCCAACTAATGCGTATATATCTCCGCGCTCTACTTGAATGTTCACTTCTTTTAATACAAGTTGATTTAAAAACCCCTTACTCATTTTTTTTACTTGTAATAAAGGTACGTTCTCCACATGATGTCACCTGCCTTTATACAGAACATTTTTTGAGAAAATGATTATTTGTTCTACTTGTTTTGTAGCATTGTATATTCCTTTTTTTATATCTAGAACACTTTTTTCTACGTACTATTAATCGCTTCAACTGGAATAAACAAAATATATGGTACATATGTTTAAGCTGTGGTCAATTGTTGAAAGGGATGAAGAGTATGACTCAGCTGAACTTTGAAGAGAATTTATTAACGAAAGTAGCTTGGTACTATTATAAGGACCAATTAACACAACAGGAAATCGCTTCACTTCTTCATATTTCAAGAAATAAAGTCGTCCGGTTATTAGATAAGGCGCGGAGTGAAGGTATCGTTACATTTCACGTAAAAGGGACTGGTTTACACTGTTTAAGTATTGAGCGTGACTTAATGAAAAAGTTCTACTTAAAAGATGCTTTTATTATCCCGACCCCAGTAAACAATTATCACGATTCTCTCGGAAAAGCTGCTGCACAATATTTAGAAACTCAGCTCCAGCAAGGAGATTTACTCGGTATTGGCTGGGGAGAAACAATTAGCAAAATGCTAGAAAACATTCATTTCGAAAGTTCTATTAATCTCTCAATCGTAACGTTAACAGGCGGAGTAAATCACTATCTCCCGAGAAAACAAAACTATTTACATTACATGCAAGGTGATCTTCACATTATCCCTACGCCGTTTCTAGCGTCTACAACCGAAATGGCACAAAGTATTCTATCAGAACCGAGTGTAAAAGATATGCTTCATGTCGCTTCACTTGCTCATACGGCTGTTGTCGGTATTGGAGGACTATCTCAAGACGCTACGATTGTAAAAAAAGAAAAATTAACATTACGTGAGATGACATATATTCGTAGTCAAAACGGTGCTGGCGATATTTTAGGACAGTTTTATGATACAAATGGCAATTTATTAGAGCTCTCGCATCACAATCGTCTAATTGGCACGCCTCTCTCTATTTTGCGCAATATGAATCATGTCGTCGGTGTTGCTGGAGGTATAGAAAAGATAGATGCAATTTATGGTGCCTTAAAAGGAAAGTTTATTCATACATTAATTACCGATGAGGAAACTGCCCTCTCCTTATTACGAAAGGATGGTGATTGTTAATGTCCCATTTATTAGCTTTCGATGCTGGTACAGGAAGCATTCGAGCAGTTCTTTTTGATTTACATGGTAATCAAATTGCAGTAAGTCAAAAAGAATGGATTCATAAATCTGACCCTCGTTACCCAGGCTCTATGAATTTTGATGTAATAGAAAATTGGAAGCTAGTACAAGAATGCACGAAAGAGGTTCTTCAAAAAAGCAATACTCCTGCCTCTTCTATTCTTGCTATTAGCGCTACAAGTATGCGGGAAGGATTTGTTTTATACGATCAAGATGGGCAAGAAATATGGGCTTGTGCAAATGTTGATGGACGCGCATCTGCAGAGGTTAGTGAACTAAAAGAAATTCGGTCACATCTTGAAAAAGATTTATATACAAAGTCTGGTCAAACTTTTTCATTAGGTGCTTTACCTCGCCTACTTTGGATAAAAAAACATGAACCCGACGTCTATAATTCTATTCACTCTTTTACAATGTTAAACGATTGGATTTTATATAAACTAAGCGGCGTGCTGCAAATTGATCCTTCAAACGGTTGTACGTCTGGAATCTTTGATTTACAAAATAGAAATTGGGATAACGATGTAGCTAAAGAGTGTGGTATAACTTTACCATTTTCACCAAAAGTAAATGAAGCTGGCACTGTGATTGGTAATGTTACAAAAGAATGTGCAGCATTAACTGGATTACGTGAAGGAATTCCTGTTGTAGCCGGGGGCGGAGATGCTCAAATGGCATCACTCGGAACTGGAGTCGTGAAACCACATCAAACATTAATATGCGGAGGTAGTTTTTGGCAACAAGAAGTGAATGTTACTGAGCCAATACCAGATCCGCATGCTGCGATTCGTATAAATTGTCACGTCGTACGTAACCTATGGCAATATGAAACGATTGCCTTTTTCCCAGGCCTCGTTATGCGCTGGTTTCGAGACGCTTTTTGCCAAGAGGAAAAGAAACTTGCTGACAAACTCGGTGTAGATGCTTATGAATTATTAGAAGAACAAGCAAAAGACGTACCTGTCGGCTCACATGGCATTATCCCTACTTTTTCAAACGTTATGAACTACATTTCTTGGCGTCATGCCGCACCATCTTTTTTAAATTTAAGTTTAGACGCTGACAAATGTGGAAAAAAAGAACTGTTCCGTGCTATTGAAGAAAATGCCGCCTTCGTTACACTTGGAAACTTAAAATTAATAGAAAATCTCACAGGGACATTCCCTTCTGAAGTCGTTTTTGCTGGTGGTGCCGCTAAAGGAAAACTATGGCCACAAATTCTATCAGACGTCCTTGGTATTCCTGTAAAAGTACCTGTTGTGAAAGAAGCAGCTGCTTTAGGAACTGCGATTGCTGCAGGAGTTGGTGCTGGCATATATGCATCTATGGAAGAGACTGCCGAAGAGTTTGTACAGTGGGAGCAAACATTCGAACCAGTAACTGAAAATCACGAACTATATAAAGAGTTCTATGAAACATGGAAAACTGTATATGACAGTCAGCTCGCTTTAGCTGATAAAGGACTCACTTCACATATGTGGATTGCGCCTGGTGCACTGTAACACATTACATAAAGGAGTGGAATGTATGTTAAAAGCGAATGAAAATGACTTCTCCTATCGCTTCGGTGATAACGGGCCGAAATATTTAATACAAGGTCCGAATATTGATCTTGGCCTTGTTGTCATTCAGCCTGGGCAGGAGTTTCAAAACCATTATCATACGACGTGCGAAGAGGTCTTTTATGCATTAGAAGGTGAAATAGATTTCTATGTAAATAACGAAAGAGTTCCAATGAAACAAGGTGACGTCCTGCAAGTTCGTCCTCATGAATCTCACTATCTTATTAACCATTCTGACAAACCTTTTAAAGCGGTTTTTATAAAGTCACCACATTTACCAAATAAAGATACTGTTCAAACGGAAAATCCAACATTAACGAAGGAGTGATTTTGAATGACTTGGGGATTTAAAAATCGATTAAATACAATTTTACCTGATGGTAGAGCGGTTATGTTAGCGATAGATCACGGCTACTTTTTAGGACCAATTCACGGGCTTGAACAACCACTTGAAACAGTTAAAAACTTGCTTCCTTACACAGATTCCCTCTTTTTAACGCGAGGTGTACTTAACTCCTGCATTCCTGAAAATTGCAGTACACCGATGGTTATGCGCGTATCAGGCGGAGCTACTGTCGTCGGTAAAGACTTAGCGAATGAAACAATTGTTACCCCTGTAAAAGAAGCAGTAAAACAAAATGCAATTGGCGTCGGTGTATCTGTTTTCGTCGGATCAGACTATGAAACACAAACAGTTACAAATCTCGCAAATGTAGTTTCAGAAGCTCATGATTATGGTCTGCCAGTACTTGGCATTACCGCAGTTGCAAAAGAACTGCAAAAACGTGAAGCTCGCTTTTTAGCACTTGCTTCCCGTGTATGCGTTGAAATGGGTGCTGACATTATTAAAACGTATTACTGCGAAGGATTCGAAAAAATTACAAGCACTTGCCCTGCCCCAGTCGTCATCGCGGGCGGCCCAAAACTAGATTCAATTGAAGACGCATTAAACATTACGTATAACGCCCTGCAAGAAGGTGCAATCGGCGTAGATATGGGCCGCAACATATGGCAATCCGAACATCCAGCTGCGATGATTCAAGCGATACATGGGATTGTGAAAAATGGGTTGAATGTGAAAGAGGCACTCCAATTATATGAGGATGTAAAAAATTAAAACAAACTATTGCATTTAAAGGAAAAGCCCATATGCTAGATTACTGAGTAATCTAACATATGGGCTTTCTTTTACGTTTTTCATTGTTTTGAATTTAATCTATAGATCGCGCACATTCCAAACAATCTCACCGCGTTCGCCAAACGTACTATGATGTCGCGTAAATCCTAACTTCTCTAACACCCGAAAAGACGCAGTATTCCAAGCGCCTACAGTAGACCATAGTCTTTTGCGCCCCGTAGCAATCGCAGCCTCCAATACCGCTGATGCTGCCTCTGTCGCATAACCCATGCGATGAGCACTACGGAACAACTCGTATGCAATCTCCGGCTCTTCAAGCGTGGAACGACCGATAATTAAGCCACAGTAACCGATGAAATCGCCTTCGTCTCGTCTACGAATCGTGAGAAGAGAAATACCATTTTCAGCTGCTATCTTGCGCTTCTCAATAAGATCGTTACGAACAGATTCAACGGTTGGCATTTCAACTCCACGTTCACCAACTAGTTCTCTAAGCCAGACTGCATCGGATTCCTCCCACATATTCAGGTCGAGTCGTTCCGTTTTCAGCTGGAACGCCATATCTTTAAATACAGATGTCATAGCGGTAACCTCCTATTTATATCACTGTACTACTTATAATCGTTTCGTACTGTACCATATGGGAAACCTGCTAGATTCTCTAGTTTTTTTGCATTAAGATACATTATTGTTATTTTATGCATAAGCAATTCCTTTGCAAAATAGACCTTGTTATGAAACTTCATTTTAAAAATTTAACTAGATTACACTCTTTTAGTTGCTACTTATACAGTATATGAAATTTATATCAACGATTTTCTCGATATATCGACGATTCAACACAACATATCGATTTACCAACAATATTATTTATGAAGCACCCACTCAATTAACTCAATTGCTGCTTTAATACGGCCCTTCGTATCATCTAAAAATAGTTTATTAAGTAACGCATCTAAATGAATTGGCTTATTCGGTAACGTTTGAATATACTTCAAAACAGATCCAGCTGGAGGTACTGGCTTATTATTAATAGCCCATATTCCTTCTACCAATGTCCAAGTTGACGTATGAACTATGTATGAAGCTTTTAACTCATCATTTGCTTTCAAAGCAGATTGAATTTTAATAAGCGAACTATGCAACCAATGAGAAATGCCTTTCACTTTGTCGCTAGAAACACGATAGTTTTCAAATTCAGATATAGCTATTTCTTTTAGTTTTTTTAAGTCACCACTTTTATCAAATAAACATTTATCACATCCATATTTTACTATAAATCAAAAAAGAGGATATTTGTTTATTAATAAACAAATATCCTCTACCTTTACATATATATTACGACTGTTGATAAGCCGCTTTCGATGATTTTACATAATAAACTGCATGATCTACATTAATAATATGATCTGGTTTTGGTTTACCACGGCTCGCTCTATGACCTGCTAAATGCTCTTCACTTGTTTCCCAGTTTTTCCATGCTTCTTCAGATTCCCAGCGAATCATAACGACTACTTCTTCGTCGCCTCGTCTTACTTTTTTCACAAGAACACTCAAGTCGATAAAGCCTTCAAACTTTTCAATAATACCTTCTCCAGTAAAACGTTCTACAACTATATTTGATGTACCTTCTTTTACTGTAAATGTTTTCGTTTCGATAAACATATATCCCACTCCTTCATTGTAATACGAATACTACTATTCTTCTATTATAGTTGATTATGATAATTATTTTCAATTATAAAGTTTAGATTTTTCGAATTATGCTGTTTTCTCTTCAACTGCCCCATCTAAAAATTTGAAATATGGGAGTAAGATTCCGATTAAAGAAGTGACACATATAATTGAACCGATAATAAAGTATAGCGCTCTTACTCCCCACATTTCACTCAATATTCCCCCTACTAACACACCTAACGGCATAGCGGATCGTATGAAAAATAATCGCACTGAAAATACTTGTCCTATCATATTGTTCGGAACTGACTGTTGGCATATCGTTGTGTTATGAACATTGAAAAATGCAATACAAATCCCTGCTATTACTTCAACTATTATTGCAATGATAATACTATGATTGAACCCTAGCGAAATGTATGTGAGCCCCCCTATAAACAATCCTCCAAGCATAAGTATAGGCCGGCTTTTATATGTTACTTTTCCGACTAGTATAGATCCAACTACATAGCCAAGTGGGAATCCGGCCATAAAATAACCAAATTCCGCATATCCCGCTGATAGCTCATCTTTTATATAAGGAAGGTTTGTGACCATTGTTACTCCTACTCCAAATTGAACAAAAGTTAGAAATATACCGAGCCAAACGATGATTGGTTTTGTGAAAAAATATGTAAAACCGTGAAGAAACTGTTCTAGCCACGTTTTCCGGATAGGTTGCGACGTTCTATTTTCTTTTATATAAAGTAAGAAAGTGCCACTAACAAATAAACAAATGCATACGAAAGATAACGCAAGTTCTGTGCCAATCAAATGAATGACTACTCCACCTAATACTGGCGCAAGAAACATCATAAGACGAGTCATTCCATCAATGTACGCATTTGCATCTTGAAGTTGTTCTTTCCCTACAATGCTCGGTGTAATTGCTTGACTTGCAGGTGTATAAAGTGGTGTAATAAGTCCCACTACAATTTGAACAACATAAATGTGCCAAACTTCTAAACTACCGGAAACTAACATTATCAAAGGTAATAAGAATACGGACGCTCGTATCCATTGTGAAAAAATCATAATCCACTTCCGACTCCATTTATCAATAAATGGGCCACTGATTAATTGCAGTATGAGTGATGGGATGAAATATAATAGCCACATACTACTTAAAGCCATTTCCGATCCTGTTAACTCATATACTAGAATTGAATTACATAACGTTCCGAACCCCCCTCCTAATTCTGAGATTGCACTACCAATCCACATAAAAAAGAACGAACGATTTTTCAATACATTTTTCAATTTCACACACCAACTTTTCTTTTATATTCCTCCCTTTATGTACATTCTTGTTGTATATTATCTATTTAAAAACGCATCTAATTCTTTCGCTAACGATTGTACTGCTTTCTTTCTTAATACATATTTCCCATCATGTATATCCACTAACTTCGCTGCACGTAACAATTTCAAATGGTGGTGTACAGTCGATTTACCAAGTTGCAATCTTTCTGTAATTTCCTGCAATGTTCGTTCTTTTTCGAACAACATTTTTACAATGCGTAACCTCGCTTCATCTCCAAGAGCTTTATGTTTTTGAACTAAAAAATAGTTCGGTTCATATGGATCTTCAGGATGGATACTTTCGTTTGCAACTGGATAATGAAATACTTTCGTATCTTCAACATCCGCCTCAATATTCCACGGTCTGTACGTTATTTGCGGGATAAGAAGTACGTGATGAACACTTGGCTCTGGCATATAGTTCACGCCACCAGTGACCCACTCGACAAACTCTTCCGGTTTCATTTTTTTATTCATTTCATTCTTTGCTTCATAATCTCGTTTGAATATAGAAAGTATTTGTTCTTCCTCTCTTTTAATAACACTGTCGTACCACCCTGTCATAACAGCAATTAAATGGGATTTTAGCACTTGTACATCAACATCACATATAAAACGAATATAAGTAGAGAAAAACTGATGTTCTTGTGTCAGTTCCATTAGTTCATGTATTGCAGTTACGTTTCCACTTGCCGCTAAAATTCTTTTTTCTTGGTACTTCTCTCCTAAAAACGGTAAACATATATACTTCAAATCTTCTTCTGAAAGTAAATCGATTTTAGCGTGAAACTGCGATACATCCTGCATGTCTTCTTCATACAACAACTGAAGCAATGCTTTCCACGTATTATTTTCTTCGACAAATTGTAAATGCTCTCTCATTTCTTCTGTTAATGATTTCTTAATTTCTTCCCATTCATTTTGACTCTTTTCAAGTGTATCAATTAACCTCTTATGAGTAATTGCTGCAATGCCAAGCGCACATTCGAAAAGTATCGAATATTTCACTTGAACGTTATAAGTTTCCCTCTTTCTACTCGTTATGTGATAGACCTCCATTTTTATCCCTCCTTGTTTGCTATATATTAAATTCTATGTTTATCGAATTTTACCTTCTATATTTTTAGAATCAACAAAATTTTAGTTGAAATACATTCATTCTAAATTAAGGAGAATAGGAGCTTTTTTATATACAAATAATAAGCCTCAAGGAGTTGTTGACATGTATTTCATATTGAATATGTTAGGGATTTTCGTTGTCATATTAATTGTTTACTTATGTTCGCCTAATAAAAAACATATAAAATGGAGACCAATTGTAATTCTCATCATATTGGAGCTTTTTATTACGTGGTTTATGTTAGGCACAAAGCTAGGCAGTATTATCATTAATAAAATTGCTTCATTTTTCAGTTGGCTACTGGCATGTGCGAATGAAGGAATTCGATTTGCATTTCCTTCTGCTATGGAAAATCAAACAATTGATTTCTTCTTTAGCGCATTACTTCCTATCATTTTTGTTATCACGTTCTTTGATATTCTTTCTTACTTTGGAATCTTAACTTGGATTATTGATAAAGTTGGTGCAATTATTTCAAAGATTTCTCGTTTACCAAAGTTAGAAAGCTTCTTTTCGATTCAAATGATGTTTTTAGGGAACACCGAAGCGCTTGCTGTTGTTCGGGATCAATTATCTGTTTTAAAAGAAAATCGTCTGCTGACTTTTGGAATTATGAGTATGAGTAGCGTCAGCGGATCCATTCTTGGTGCTTATTTATCAATGGTTCCAGCAACATATATTTTCAGCGCAATCCCATTAAACTGTATTAACGCATTAATTTTAGCCAATGTATTAAATCCTGTGGAAGTTTCGAAAGAAGAAGATGTTGTTTATTCACCTTCCAAACATGAAAAAAAGGATTTCTTTTCTACTATTTCCAACAGTATGTTAGTCGGGATGAATATGGTTATCGTTATTTTAGCTATGGTAATTGGATATGTAGCTTTAACAGCATGTTTAAATGGGATTTTAGGATTTTTTGTAACGGGTTTAACAATTCAAAAAATCTTCTCTATTATCTTTAGTCCTTTCGCTTTTTTACTCGGTTTATCGGGCAGTGATGCCATGTATGTAGCTGAACTAATGGGGATCAAAATAACGACGAATGAATTTGTTGCAATGATGGATTTAAAATCAAACTTAAAGTCTTTACAACCGCATACGGTTGCGGTTGCCACAACATTTCTAGCTTCTTTTGCTAACTTTAGTACAGTAGGTATGATTTATGGAACTTACAATTCATTATTTGGCGGCGAAAAATCATCAGTCATCGGGAAAAATGTTTGGAAGCTTCTTGTGAGCGGAATGGCTGTTTCCTTATTAAGCGCTATGCTTGTTGGGCTTTTTGTATGGTAAATAATTTTTAAAATAAAAGACACCCAAACGAATTGAGTGTCTTTTATTTTTATTTTCGAATTTGTCCATTTCCACGAATGACGTATTTTGTGGAAGTTAATGCAGGAAGTCCCATTGGTCCCCTTACGTGTAGCTTTTGTGTACTGATGCCAATCTCAGCTCCGAATCCGAATTCAGATCCATCAGTAAAACGAGTTGATGCATTGTGATACAGCGCAGCAGCATCAACAGATACGAAAAATTTGCTGACGTTTTCCTCGTTTTCTGAAATAATCGCTTCAGAATGCATAGATCCATACGTATTTATGTGGTGAATCGCTTCTTCTATAGAAGAAACTAATTTAACTGCTAGCGTGAGAGATAAAAATTCTGTCCCCCAGTCTTCTTCTGAAGCAAGTACAATTGATGAATCAATTGCCAATGCTTTTTGATCACCACGTAGCTCCACGCCTCTTGCCTTCAAAGAAGAAAACAACTCGCTACCATATTGCTCTGCCCACTTCTCATGAAGTACAATCGTTTCAATCGCATTACATACAGATGGACGCTGCGTTTTTGCATTTATAATAATATCAAATGCCATTTGTTTACCCGCTGTTTCATCAATGAAAATATGACAATTCCCCGCACCTGTTTCAAGTACTGGAACAGACGCTTCCCTCACAACAGTATCGATTAATTGTTTGCCACCTCTTGGAATAAGAACGTCTAAATAATCATTCATTGTAAATAACTGCTTCGCGCTATCTCGCGTTGTATCTTCTATAAGCTGTACACTTTCTTCTGGTAAGCTTGTTTGTTTGAGCGCTCTGTGAATAACGGCAACAATGGCTTTATTAGAATGAATAGCAGAAGAACTACCACGTAATATGACTGCGTTTCCTGTCTTCAAACAAATAGTAGCAGCATCCACTGTTACATTCGGTCTTGCCTCGTAAATCATCCCAACAACACCAAGTGGTACACGCATTTCCTGAATAGATAGTCCATTTGGCCTTTCCCATGCACTTACACATTCTCCTACAGGATCACGTAATTCAATTAGCTGCTTAATCCCCTCTGTCATATCAATAATACGATTTTCAGTTAGCATAAGACGATCAAGGAGTGAATCCGAAAATCCTTTTGCCTTACCTTCTTCTATATCGCGTTTGTTTTCCTCTAAAATATAAGCTGTTTCACTTATTAATTGATTTGCAATTGCAGCAAGTGCTTCGTTTTTTTGATCCGTATTTTTAAGCACAAGTTCTCCAGCGATTTCTTTCGCTTTTTTTCCCTTTACTAACACTTCATTCATTTTTATTTCCTCCTTTTTGATCCCTCTTCTTAAAGTGAAACCCAATGATCTCTATGGATGACTTCATAACTATGCCTTTCGCCTCTTGCTTGAATATGTTGGCTTTGCATACCTTTTATCTCTCTTAATTCCTCTGCGCTATATGTGCATTGTCCTTTTCCAATTACGCGCCCTTGTTGCGTCATGACTTCTACAACATCGCCAACTTTGAAAAATCCTGACACATTTGTAACACCCGCAGGAAGAAGACTCTTGCCATGCTGAATGATAGCTGTAGTTGCTCCAGCGTCTATTTCAATTTGACCGCTAACAACCGAATGCAAGGCAATCCATTGCTTGTTCATCTTCATTTCTTTTTGAGGGGCATTTCCGACATACGTCCCGTCACCTTTCCCCTTTAAAACATCAACAAATTTCTCTTGTCCACGTCCTGTTCCGATAAATACACTTACTCCAAGAGAGAGTGCTGTCTTTGCAGCATCGATTTTTGATTTCATACCACCAGTCCCAAGTTTTGAGCCAGCATCTCCAGCAAGAGAAGCGATTTCTTCTGTAACTTCAGGAAGGAAATAATATTTTTTCGCATCCTCATTTTTTTGAGGATTTTTATCATATAAACCGTTCACATCTGTAAAAATCATCAGCATATCTGCCGAAACAAGTCCGCTTACTAAAGCTGACAGCATATCATTATCACCGAACGTTAACTCCTCTAAAGAGATGGAATCATTTTCATTAATGATTGGAAGAGCAGAACGGTTTAGTAACTCTCCTAACGTAGCGTATGCGTTACTATATTGTTCTTTTCTAGAAAAATCACTTCTCGTCAGCAAAAGTTGCGCAGTAACAATACCATATTTACGGAATTCCTCCGTGTACGCCTGCATTAACAAACTTTGTCCGACTGCCGCTGCAGCCTGTTTCCCTTTAATTGTTACAGGTCTGCTAGGGTATCCTAGAGCAGAAAAACCTGCAGCAACGGCCCCAGATGTAATTAACAACACTTCATGCCCTTCCTCTTTCAATCGAGCTAATGCGGCAACATGATCTGAAAGTTGTTCTTTAGAAATGCCTCCATGACTATCCGCCAAAGAACTGCTCCCAATCTTTACAACTATTCGCTGTTTCTTCACTTTTTTATCCCCCAAGTCTAAAATCAAAGTTTTTTATACATTACATTTCTATTCATACAGCTTGCAGCGATTTCTATTCTTATGAGTGCTGCACGTAGCCTATTTAAGAGCAAAATAAAAATGACCGCTTCGCCCTTCATAAAATAAAAAGGACGAAACGGTCATTGTTCCGCGGTACCACCTTAATTGATATACATAGATATCCACTTGGTGCCTATAACGCAGGCGAACGCCTAAACTTTCATTTAAGACTCAGGGATAGGTTCGATATATTCTATACGAGGAATCTTTCAGCCGGTGAATTCCACTCTCTTTCGCAAGAAGACATATGTACTATTTCCCTTCAACGATTTTCGGTTTAATTTTTTTATATTATGCGATATAGTTCGATTTAGTGTCAAGAGGTATTTTTAAAAATACATAGAGCTGCGAGTTACTTGTATGAAGTTATTGCCCTACTGAATGAAAATACAAATCAATATAAGTTCAACTCATATTTATAAACATAAACCTTACATTATAGTGTATACATTTACAAAATGTCGAATATAATTAATTTTTATCTTTTCATGTTGCAAAAAGGAATATATTCTCTTAGAATGTTTCTTTATATTGCACAGAGATGTTATTGTTATATTAAGATAATACTTTCGAAATGATATAATTTATTAAAAAGGAGCAAGATTGAATTATTATGGATAAACAAATTGGATTCATCGGATGCGGAAATATGGGGATGGCTATAATTGGCGGGATGCTAAACAAAAAGATAGTGTCTTCAAATAAAATCATGTGTTCAGATTTAAACACAACGAATTTAGAAAATGCTAGTACAAAGTACGGAATAACTATAACTACTGACAACAATGAAGTCGCTAAAAATGCTGATATTTTAATTTTATCAATTAAACCAGACTTATACTCATTAGTAATTAACGAAATTAAAGAAGTAATAAAAAACGATGCTATCATCGTTACGATCGCTGCTGGTAAAAGTATTGAAAGTACTGAAAATGCCTTTAATAAAAAAATAAAAGTTGTACGAGTAATGCCTAATACTCCTGCTCTTGTTGGAGAAGGAATGTCAGCATTATGTCCGAATGAAATGGTGACAGAAAAAGATTTAGAAGATGTGCTAAACATTTTCAATAGTTTTGGTCAATCAGAGATTGTAAGTGAAAAGTTAATGGATGTTGTAACATCTGTAAGTGGCTCTTCACCAGCATACGTATATATGATAATAGAAGCGATGGCAGATGCTGCTGTACTAGATGGTATGCCAAGAAATCAAGCATATAAATTCGCAGCTCAAGCTGTATTAGGATCTGCAAAGATGGTACTAGAAACAGGCATACATCCTGGTGAATTGAAAGATATGGTTTGTTCTCCTGGGGGAACAACGATAGAAGCTGTAGCTACATTAGAGGAAAAAGGTTTACGAACAGCTATCATTTCAGCTATGCAACGTTGTACACAAAAGTCTGTTGAACTATCTGGTCAAACGAAAAAGTAAAACTATAAAAGAGATCACATTAGTTATGAATTTAATTAGAAATGCACTACATGATAAACGGCCAAACTCGAATTTACTTGAGTTTGGCCGTTTTAGCTATTAATTATATTAAAATAATTTACCTTTTCTTTTCCCTTCCCTACTATACTTGTGTAATTTTATTAGAAACAAGTAATTTTTCAATGCAAATCGGTAACATATCTAATAGCGTTTCAAATGCGTAATTTACATCTAGACGTTCTGTCCATTGATGTGCATCTTTTCCTACCGGCCCCATATTTAATACTGGAACATCAAATTCTTCTAGTTCCTGAAGTGGAATTGAGTAACCTTTATCCCATAATGGCATATTGTCTACAAGTGAACTCATTGAATGTAATGGATTTTGTAAGCCCACGTAGCTTAAATCTGAAATTCCTCCAAAATAGTTTTGGTTTTCAAATGAAATATTATGATTGAAGTGTGCATACTTTTCCATCTCTCCAACTACCTCTTTAATTAACTGGTTGTTGCGTGAACTTACAGCTGGATAATATGGCGGAGCAAAGAAAAGCACAATCATCGGCGCCTTTTCTTTACATAAAATAGCTAGTTTATCTACTAAATCAATCGTTACCGCACGATCATCTTTACCTTCTCTATTTTTAATAATGCTAGATTGAATTTCATTTATTTTCTCTTGCCCATGTTGTTCAATTGCATAAGTGATAAGCTCTTCATACGTTAATACATTCACCTTCATATTAGGCGGTATAAACGGATTATATTTAGAAAAACGATATGCTTGCTTTTCATATTGCTCTTCTATTTTTTCTGCTACTTTCGTTACTTTTTGACGCAGCAATGAAACGACATCTGTCATTGATTTTTCTAGTAAAAACAAATTAAATAATGTGACTGCGCGATGCGGAATTTGTACAGAATACTCCTCCTTTAAGTCCCTTTGAAGTAAGTTAGTTGGCGGAGGACTCGCTTCCCCTTCTACAATATCACAAAGGTCTGTATTCAACTCTAATTCTGCTGTTATTAATGAAGCCATATAACTCCCATTTAAGCCTGCAAAAGGTTCACCTACATGGGTCTCTTTTCCGTAGCAAAGAAAACCAGGTAACACTTTACCAATAGAACCAGTATAAATATATTTCTTTTGATCACCAGGGTGCCTTGAAAACATAGGCTCTGAATTTAGTACCGTTTTATACTCTAAATCATGTTCTCTTGCTAAATCTAGTAATCTTGGGACAGCAGCTCTCATCCCTACAGAGTTTACTTCTTCATCTGGTACAGCCAATAAAAGAACATTCCCATCAAATCTTCCTTCACAAGCTTGCTCAATCATTGCCATTTGTAACGTGAGGCCGCATTTCATATCCATTGTTCCTCTACCAAACAGCCAATCTCCATGTTCTATATCTTCACGTACATGGTCTGGAAGCTCATCTTTATGAGAATAAAACATAGACGTTAACTTTTTAGGATTGAATGCATCTTCTTTCCACACTCCATAATCTTGTACATCTACAACATCAAAGTGACTTACTAAAATTACGGTATTTTTTGTACGATCGCTTTTCTTTACTAGTGCTGTAACAAAATATCGTCCGTCCCCAGTCGGATTTTTTTGCAAATGGTGCGGATTTTCTTTGAAGTACTGTAAATCAGATAATTGTTCCACAACGAAGTCTGGCAATATCACTTCAGCTTCTGTACCTGTAATACTAGGAATTTCAACAAGACTGCTTAATAATTGAATCAATTGTTCTTTTGATTGCCACTTTGACATATAAATCCCCCTATTTTTCCGCATTATGAAAATGAATTCCAGTATATGAATAAAAAATGACGACAGTTATCAAAATTATAGTTCTGATGTACTGCCGATTTTTATTGATATTTCATGTGCTGCTTGTTTTACCTTACTAATAAGAAAAGATAGTCGATCATCATTAATGCGATGACTAATTAACCCAACACTTAATGCTCCTACTACTTTATGATTAAATCCGATAATAGGTGCAGCTACTGAAGCTGTCCCTTCTGTTTTTTCTCCATAACTGACAGCATATCCTTCGTTTCTTATTTGCTTTATTTGATCAAGAAGAATTTGCTTTTGTTCTGGTAAAGCAGAAAGTAGTTGCTCAACAATATATTCCATTTCATTCTGTTTCATATTGGCAAGCATCGTTTTATTTGCAGCACCAATTGAAAGAGGAATCTGTTCCCCTAAGTTATCAATAACTCGAATTTTTAAAGGGCTATCCATTCTTTCAATAATAATAGAATGTGTTCCATTTGGAATGTTCAAATAAACACTTTCTTCCACTTCATAGGCCAATCGTTTCATTACTTCTCTTGCGACTGATCTGTAGTCTACCTTCTCCAATTGTCGTAATCCTATTTCCATCCACATTGGTCCAATTTTGTACTGTTTCGTCTCTGAAATTTGTGTAACTAGCCCATGCTCGATTAGAGAGTTAAGTAATCTATGTACTGTACTAACTGGGAGATGTGTTCTGTCCGCTATATCAGAAATGGCCCAATACTCTTTTTCATTAGTAGAATTTAATAACTTTATAATACTTATCGCTCGATCAATGGACTGTACCATAACTCACCTCTACTTCACTTGTAATATGTTAGCACGCTCAATTACCTATCAATTTAACAAACATTCGAAATGAAATCAATCTATTTATTCAATTTTCTAAAAATAAAAATATGTTGCGAACAATAATTTGAAAGCGCAAACAAAAAAATATTGACTTTTCTTTTTAATTATCTGAAAATTATAACAAGATTTCACATCACGGAATATATTCCACAATACGGAAAAACATCAAAATTTATGCTATCAACTACGAAAGTGAGGAAAACAATGGCGCAAGTAAATAATACAAACAATGAATTAAAACGTACGATGAAAAGTAGACACTTATTCATGATTGCACTCGGTGGCGTGATTGGAACGGGATTATTTAACGGATCTGGTTTTATTATAAGTCAGGCTGGACCTGGTGGATCCGTACTTGCCTTTATAGCCGGTGGATTATTAATGTATTTCGTTATGCTATGTCTTGGTGAACTCGCTGTAGCCATGCCTGTTTCGGGGTCTTTCCAGGAATATGCCACTAAGTTTATCAATCCTGCAACTGGCTTTACAATCGGATGGTTGTATTGGTTAAGCTGGGCGAATACGACCGGCCTTGAATTTACAACTGCTGGCATTACAATGCAGCGCTGGTTTCCTGATATTCCTGTTTGGGTTTGGTGTTTAATATTTGGAGTTACAATCTTCACGATTAACGCACTATCTGCTCGTAGTTATGCAGAAACAGAATTTTGGTTTTCAAGTATAAAAGTATCTGCCATTATCGCTTTTATTATTCTTGGTGGCGCCGCTATGTTCGGTTTTATTGATTTAAAAGGCGACGAACCAGCTCCGCTATTATCAAATTTCGTGAATCATGGTGGTTTATTTCCAAATGGACTTGCAGCTATTCTATTAACAATGGTTACAGTCAATTATTCCTTCCAAGGTACAGAACTTGTTGGAATCGCTGCAGGTGAAAGTGAAGATCCAGCAAAAACTTTACCTCGTTCTATTAGAAATATTATATGGCGTACGATGTTTTTCTTCGTCTTAGCAATCTTTGTTCTTGTTGCTTTAATTCCTTGGGAAGAAGCAGGATTAACAAAAAGCCCGTTCGTTGCCGTTTTTGATAATATCGGTATTCCCTATGCGGCTGATATTATGAACTTTGTTATTCTTACTGCTGTTCTTTCTGTCGCAAACTCAGGACTATACGCGGCAACTCGTATGCTTTGGTCATTATCCAAAAATGAAATGGCTCCAGCCTTTTTAAAGAAATTATCATCACGAGGAATACCTTTAAACGCTTTAATTATGACAATTGCTATTTCTGCTTTTTCTCTTTTAACAAGCGTTGTAGCTGCTGAAACGGTTTACTTATGGCTCATTTCCATTTCTGGAGTTATAACAATCATTGTTTGGATGTCAATTTGTGTCTCTCAATTCTTTTTCCGTAAACATTATGTAGCAGACGGCGGAAAATTAGAAGACTTAAAGTTCAAAACGCCACTTTATCCACTTGTACCAATACTTGGTTTTGGATTGTATGGCATTATATTAATCAGTCTAATCTTTATCCCAGAACAACGTCTAGGAATCTATTGCACTGTACCATTTATCATCTTTTGCTACACGTACTATCACTTTAAAGTTAAGAAAAGACTTGCTACTAACACTCGTAGTGAAAGTAAAATTAGCGAGACTATGTAATACTATACTTATATATAAAAGACCGCACATAGCTTTTACCTTATGTGCGGTCTTTTATCATTCTAATTCGCTTTAAAATTATATAACGGCTTAATAATATGCTTTATATCTATTGTCTCTTTCGTATTTTCGATAATTTCATTCATTGGCTTGTATACCATTGGTGCCTCATCAATTGTGCTCTCTGCTACCGATGTAGTCCAAACTTCTGTCATCGTATTTTGGAAGTCCTCTAGACTCAATAATTCTTTAGCCTTCTTACGACTCATGATACGTCCTGCCCCATGCGGACCAGAAAAATTCCAGTCTGGATTACCTTTACCAAATGCAATAATTGAACCATCTCTCATGTTAATTGGAATAATGACTCGTTCATCTTTCTGAGCTGAAATAGCACCTTTTCGTAGAATCATATTTTCTATGTCTATATAGTTATGTATTGTAGTAAATTGATCGGTTACTTTCCAGTCCATTTTCGTAACAATTTCATCAATCATTGCTTTACGATTTAACGCAGCATACTTTTGAGCAATATTCATGTCATTCATATAATCTTTGAATCCCTGTCCTTCTAAATAAGCTAATTCTTTTCGAATATTAGGCTTCTTTATTCCACGTAAAGTTTCTTGTATTTCTTTTTCTCTCCCCTCTTTCATTAATCTCTTAATAATCTCATCTTTCATTGATGTAACATCAATGAGTTGTTCATATGCGAAGTTTTGGTAATACTCTGCTATTTGTTTACCTAAATTACGAGAACCACTATGAATGACAATATATACATTCCCTTTATCGTCCTCATTCAATTCGACAAAATGATTTCCTCCCCCAAGTGTACCAATACTTTTTTGAGCGCGTTGTAATGTAAATGGAGCTCTCACACCATCAAAATCAATCATTTTTGAGAATCGATGTTCTTTATCTCGGATACGAAAACCACTTGGAACGAATTTACGAATTGTTTCATCTAAACAATCGAAATTAATTTCTTCTTTTTTCTTATCAATTACAACAACTTCCATACCACAACCAATGTCTACCCCTACAAGATTAGGAACAATTTTATCTTGTATTGTCATTGTTGTCCCAATCGTACACCCTGCTCCCGCATGTGTATCTGGCATAATACGAATTTGACTATCCTTTACAAATTCTTGGTTACAAAGATCAATAATCTGCCCTGTCGCAGTCTCATCAACGTTATTCGTAAATACTCTCGCTTCATTGTATTTTCCTTGTAATTTCAACATCTTTCATTTCCCCTTCCTTTTGAAAGAATTATTTTATTACGTTGTTTCTATTCTCATCATTACTCTCATCCACCTTCTGCTTTCCATTATATATGTATGATATCCTTCACAATAATAAAAAAAATGATGTTTTATATTGTTTACATAATATGATTATCATATCCTTGAATTTATACCTACATATGAGTATTCCACGTCCTCAATATCCGTTATATATAACAAAAACTCCCCTTAAATCGAAAATGATTAAGGGGAGTTTTATAGCCGATGAAATTATAATTCCGATTTCACCCGGACAGAAACATTATTTTTAATTATATTTTTGACTTCTTTAAAGCTAACAAAATTGTTACTTTTCTCATCCCACAGACGGAAACGTAGTGATTGTAAGCTTGTAGCAAGTGTAATTGTTGGTACATTTTTTAACGGAAGCGTATTATTGTGTGCCTCTTCTAGCTTATAATTAGGTACTCTTGGACTTAAATGGTGAACATGATGAAATCCAATATTACCAGTTAAGAATTGCAAGATTTTTGGAAGTTTATAAAATGAACTTCCTTCTACTGCCGCTTTTACATATTCCCAATCTTTATCCTCTTCAAAATAAGAATCCTCAAAAGTGTGCTGTACGTAAAACAGCCAAATCCCTACTGAACCTGCAATTAAGAATATCGTACCATGTACTAATAGAAACGATTGCCATCCTATTGCCCAGCAAAGTATAGCTACTACAGCAACGATAATAATATTCGTCAAATACGTATTCATACGTTCTTTCTGTCTTGCACCTTTTCGGTTAAATCTATTTTTAAGCAAGAAAACATAAATCGGACCTAATCCAAACATAACGAATGGATTGCGATATAAACGATATGCTAAACGAAGTCTAAATGGTGCAGCTACATATTCATCGACTGTAAGCGTCCAAATATCTCCTGTACCTCGCTTATCTAAATTACCACTTGTAGCGTGATGAATCGCATGCTCATGCCCCCATTGATCAAATGGGAATAACGTTAACACACCCATACATGTACCTACTATTCTATTTGCACGTCGACTTTTAAAGAATGAATAATGGGTACAATCATGAAAAATTATGAAAATTCGCGTCATAAAACCAGCAGCTAACAAAGATGGAACTAATGCTAACAGATAAGAAACAGACAAACTTTTATAAGCGAGATACCATAAAACAACAAATGGCACGACTGTGTTAATAAGTTGCCACACACTTTTTTTAATTGTTGATTTTTCATATGGAGCAACTTGTTTTTTTAAATTTTTAGTATTTTCTAATGTCATTTTACTAATTCCTTTCCTTTTTGTTGCTAATTCATATTATAGCATACTATTAGTATCAGGTGTTAAAAGTAGATGTAATAAATATTATTATATACTATAAAATTCTCTTTTTTCTTACTCAATACTTACAAATTACTTACGCTCAAAATAGCGCTATAATTGAACAGATTGAGCATTTTATTTATCAAATACATTTCCAATCTTTACAATTAAAACCGAGAACTTTTTACAAGCAGAAAAGAGCTGCCATAAGTCAGTTTCACCGGCTTATGGCAGCTCCTCTTCATTTCATTTTATCGATGGATCCAAACTGCACCTGCAGACTTGTCTTCAGCTTGACCTACTACTTCAAACTTCAATCCTAGTTTAGGTAACTTACGTCCCGCATCTGGAATAACGCTGTTGATGTATTGCTTAGAATCATCAAATTTTGCAACTCCTGGTAATCCTTTATAGTCAAAGATACCGCGAGTTGGTGAATTTACTTTCCATGCTGGCGTTTGATCAAATGAGAATGCCGCATCGGCAATTTGATAACGTGTACTGCTCTTCACAGTAGGTTGTCCGTTTAATGTTCCTACGATTGCCTCTGGATGAGAATCTACTACTCCAAGGAACCCTTCACCTGGATGAACGCCTACCCAGTTATCTGTAAAGCTTTGATCCGCATACCATACAACCATTCCTGTATTAAATACTGGACCACGTGCATATTGTAATGCAGTATCAGACCCAGCGTAATTACGCCACTCGATATAGTAGTTATGTTTCTTCTGTTCAAATCCGTTAGACACAGTAAATCCTTTTAATGTCATTGCTGGCTGGCCTTCTGCGTCATCAGAGAAAACAACTTTTCCATCTACAGTTAATGCTGCATTGTCTAACGCAAATCCTTTATATGCTACTGCAATATCTGTTACATACTCAAATTGCAGTTTTACTTTCTTTCCTTTGAATTGATTTAAATCATATGATTTATCAATCCACTTACCATCCGTTGTATCTATACCGCCTTTTACATCTTTTTCGCCCATTCGATCAATGCGTGTCTTCGTTCCATCTTCTGCAATCGCATATACGTCAAGGAAATCATACTTCGCTTCCAGTTCGTAAAATGCCTTATAATCGAACTTGGCATCCGTTGCAGTCGTTAAGTCAAATACTGGTGTCTCAAGTGTTGTATGAATGTCATTTCCTTTCGTGCTGTAATAAAACTTCTTACCAAATGCTGACTCAATATTTTTTATATCTTTGTCTGGCAAGTTAACACGAATGATTCCTGGTCGTTTTGATTTTGTCACACTTTGATCTAAATACGTTGCAGTACCTATTCCCGTGCGAAGTTTATCATAATCTACCTCAACAATATTCGCCCAGTTCCCCTTCATATTTTTTTGGAAAAACTCTTTATTTTGCGGTGAGAAACTTGTTGGCTCTGTACCTGCAATTTTTCCAGCCCAGCTACCGCCGCTCATTAGGGACCATGATTCAACTGGTTCACCTTGTCCTGAATACTTTGTATCATATTCATCTGGCAACCCTAAATCATGACCATACTCATGTGCAAACACACCAACCGCTCCGTCTTCAGGCTCGATTGTATAATCGTATGCTGCCATCTTTCCGCCCCAGTTCGAAACAGAAGATTTTGTCCCATCAATCGCATATGGCTTCGATCCTAGTTTTGAACGATGAGACCAAATCGCATCATCTTTCAATTTACCACCGCCAGCTTCTTGACCCACGCCTGCATGTACTACCATTAAATGATCAATGATTCCATCTGGCTCATTTTTATTTCCATCACCATCTTGATCGTATTGATCAAATTGATCATAATCAGCTAAATTAATGCCTTTTGCTACTGCTGCTTTCAATGCTTCTTTCACAAAATCTTTTGGGCCTAAAGGACCTTTGTTGTCATGACCAGTTCCCGCATCAGCACCATAATCTGACGCTTTTCCTGGAACAGTAAGCCATTCTGTTACAGTTCCATCAACTGTGTAGCTTCCGCCAGATTGTTCTTCATAATATTGTTTAAATGTATTAATCTTCGATCCATCAAATAACGTAAATGGCTCATCACCAAATAACATTTTTTGATAATGTTCACGATTAAAGTCCTTAGAATACATATACCCCGGTTCTTGATCGATATTATTATGCTTAAAATCGCTAAATTCTACGAGTAATACAAGTACTTTATCTTTTCGAACAGCCCCATTGTACTCAGCTTGCTTCGCTGGTGTAGTTGGTACTTTTCCATTTAATTTTCCTGGGTTCAATCCTGCACTTTGCCCAGCTACTGGTCCTACTTCGGGCTGCTGCGCTTGTTCATTTTCCTTCATTTTTGCATCTTTTACTTTTTTCATAAAATCTGAAGCTTCTTGCGTAAGATTATCTCCTGTCAAGATTTCTTTTCCAGGGTTTTCCCCTTTCTTTTTCTCAACATATTTTTCGACAGCCTTTGATGTCTCAGCTTGTGATGCAGATTGATCGATTACTCCCCGTTGCTTCAACGCTTCTGCCAAGCGTTCCTCTGGTATTAAATGCTCATCAATTGGTAGAGATGGTGGCGTATCAGCATACGCTGCATGACTTCCAAAAGCAAACGTACTACTTAGCACTGCTGCTGTTGTTAATACCGCTAAAGGTTTTAATTTCTTTTTCTTTCTCAATGTATTTCCTCCCCAGTGTCTGCAAATTATCGATTTTTGCCGATAGCAATATAATATTCGTTATAATACGAATATTCAATCTTTTTAAAGCGCTAAAATATTGAGAAATATTTTTTCTAGGATGAAAAACATAAAATAGGTAAATTCACAGGAAGTTCACTCTAGAATTTGTTGTTCTCTTTCCTCTTTTTTTCGAGTGAAATCTCATCTATACAAAAATGCCAATTCCTAAGTAGTAGCTAAGGAATTGGCATTTTTTTAACGAGAATGCTTTATGAATAAACGACTTGCTTCTTCTGGTACATAGAACTTACCATTGCTTTCTACAACAACACTTCCTAGTTCATAATCTTTATTCTTAATACGAATTATATTTTTGTTAACAAATAATTGAGCTGTTACATTATTATGTTTTACTATGAGTACAGGATTCGCTACATCAGTTTTATCTATTGTTACAGTTGCACCATTCTGCTTAAAAGCTAATTCACTCTCTACAAATAATTTGTTTGTTACTTCTTCTAAGTTAAAGCCCATCGCTTTCGCTATTGTCTTTGCAACGTCCGTGTTTTGAATCAAACCAACTGGCTTTTGAGGGCCGTATGAATATAAAAATACATCCTCACCAGTATGACCTCCTGTTGTAAAGCCTATGTTCGCACGGTTAGCCAATAATGTAGTGAAAATTGGACCTACGTCTATTTTCTTTTTAACCACTTTTAACCTTTCTTTTTCATCATAAGTTAAATTGTCCAACCCGTATAATTTAGCTACCTCTTCTACATTGGATAGATCAGATTTCAAATTATTGATAGCCCCTTCAAGTGTCATTTTCGCTTTTTTCAATGGATCAATATATGCAGAGACCGGCGTAGTATTATAACCTTTTGTCGTATTCATATTGCCAATAGAAATACCGCTATTACCATGGTCCGCTACGGCGATTAGCATCGTATTACCATCTTTTTTTGCAAATCTTAATGCTTCTGCAACTGCATGATCAAATGCTAACACATCACTAATCATCCCAATTGGATCATTCACATGTGCTGCCCAGTCTGGCTTGCTTCCCTCCACAAATAAAAAGAATCCGTCTTTATCTTTTGATAACGTTTCAATTGCTTTTTCCGTCATTTGCGAAAGCGTTGGTTGCTTTGGATTTGTTGCTTCTCGGTCCATATCAAACGCTAAGGCATTATGTGAAAAAGAGCCCCAAATTTTATTAGATTTAGATTTCAATAATGCCTCTTTCGTTTCCACAAATTCGTATCCTTTGTTTTGAATTACTTCTATTAAATCTTCACCATCTTTTCGAATTCCACTACTTTTCACAGGGAGAAGTGCCGCTTTTCCCCCGCCTAATACGACATCTATATTTTGATACACTTGCTGCTCCGCGATCACTTCAAAATTTTTACGATTCACATGATGAGCGGAGAATCCAGCAGGAGTAGCATGCTGAATTTCAGCTGTGGCAACAATTCCAGTAGCGCGACCAGTACGTTTGGCACCTTCTAAAACATTGGCAACTGGCCGTAACTTGTCCTCTTCTTTTATTGGTTTTAGGCCAGGTGAACTCACAATAGTAGGTAATACCCCTACATATCCTGAATTCGATTTATTCCCCGTTGCTAAAGCTGTAGCTGCTGGAGCTGAGTCTGTTATAGCTGATTCCGCCGAATATGTACGAACTCCTCCTGTTACAATTTCATCTAATGCAAGTGGTTTCCCTTTATACAAGCGAGCTAATGTGGTTGCTGAAGAACTCGTTCCGTCCATAACCATCATGATTACATTTTTCGGTTGTTGTTCTACTTTTTTCACTTTCGCTTCCACCGTATGATCATCCATCATACTTTCAGTACATAACATACTTAGTGTTATCGTTCCTACTAACAGTAACTTCTTCATCTTTAAACCCAATACAAACATGATTGCGCCTCCATTAGTTTCACATTCATTTACATACAAAATTCTGACTGCCTACATATGTTTTATTAGTTCCCAATTTTTCTAAAGCTAACAATAGGAACTTTCTTATTCATTACATCTCGGTATAGTTCATCTATCTTATAAAGAAGATTTTTCATTATTAACTTGTTAAACAATAAATCCCCAATTGAATTAAATAAAAATTTATTGTTTAACAATAAATTTCGTGGTAAATTAATAAGATATTAAATAAATGAGGTGCTTTTTATGAAACAAGGATCAACACTCTTCCTAAAGACAGCTGTGATTCTAATGGGTATCCCTGTTCTTGCTATGTGCATTTTTTTAGTTCCTAAAATAGGAAACTTCGCCGCAGAATTATATCCTGATATTGCATATATTAAATATCTTGTATTTATCAACTTATACGCAACAGCAATACCTTATTACTTTGCGCTGTATCAAACATTCAAACTTTTAAACTATATTGATAAAAACAACGCATTCTCAGAGTTGTCTGTTAAAGCTTTAAAAAATATTAAGTACAGCGCACTAGCCATTAGTGTATTATATGTATTAGGTATGCCACTTTTCTATCTTGTGGCAGAGAGAGATGACGCCCCTGGTATTATTGTTATTGGAATGATTATAATTTTTGCTTCAATGGTAATCGCGGTCTTTGCTGCCGTTCTCCAAAGACTATTAAAAGATGCGATAGATATAAAATCAGAAAATGATTTAACGGTCTGAGGTGAATAAAATGGCAATTATTATTAATATTGATGTAATGTTAGCGAAAAGAAAAATGAGTGTAACAGAGCTTTCGGAGAAGGTTGGAATTACAATGGCTAACCTTTCGATCTTGAAAAATGGTAAAGCAAAAGCAGTCCGTTTTTCAACTTTAGAAGCCATTTGTAAAGCATTAGAATGCCAACCTGGGGATATTTTAGAATATCAACCAGAAGAAAGCGAATAAAAAGAGTCCTTCATACGAGAAGGACTCTTTTTATTGCACATTACGGCGCAAAACTAATTTGACCAGTAAACAATAAAATAATTGCGATGATCCAAAATATAAAAAATGATGAGGACAGTATTAACGAAAGAATAGCAATCCCCTTCTTTTCAGTTTTTTTCGCCATTGTAATGACAGAAAGTATGATACCTGCAACTGTCAGGGCAACTGTAACATAATCTCCCACTATATTACCTGCATTCGCTATCCTTGTCGGTGTAATAAATACGAACAGAAAACATAAAATGCCGATGAGTAAACATATGTAGCTTATTATACTGTACTTCTTTTTAGGACCTATTTCAGTTTTCATACTAATCCCCCCTTCTATATAGCTATAAGTTCATAGTAGCACAAATAACCATAATTTGGTTAAAACAAAAAAAGAGATACAGCGGAACTTCCGCTGTATCTCTTTTTTATTTAATAAATAAACCTGCGATTTCTTCTTTGTCATTATAAGTAATAATAAAGGTACGTTGTTCTTTACTGTACTTCGCTACAAGAATAACCGTATATAAACCATCTTTTTCTTCAATCGATTGTTTTTCAATTTTTTCAAATGTACCAGCTTTCTCAATTACAGGTGTAAGATCTTTCATTTTTTCTTCTGGTAATCCAGCTTTCATTTTACTATCAAATTTCTCATGCACTTCTTTATATTTTGCCTCATTTAATAATGATACAATTCCTTCCGCTTTTGAAATAATTTTTTTAGACGTACTTTCATCTACTTTATTACCGGTACATGCTACAAGTACAAACACCGCGATAGCACTTATAATAATAAGTAACATTTTTCTCATTTGAATACACCCTTTCTTTTTAAAATGAAACTATAACTAAAAGTGAGTAACGCAAAAATTGCTATTGAAACTTCTGACATAATAATCCCGCTTTTCCCTGGCACATATAGCGATATAATGCCAGCTAATGCATTTACAGTCCCATGGATGAGAATTGCATATACAACATAACGAAATTTCTTTTGGACAACAGCTTGCAATACAATGAAAGAAAGCCCAACATGCAATACCATCGCAAAGATGCGTTCAATACCACCGAGATAATAACTGTCACCATTTTGAATGACTGTTTGTGATAATAATAGGGATATTACTGGGATACCGACTATCAACACCGCCTCAATACCACCATGCCCTGCTCCAAATAAAAAACCAGACTGCCAATCTCGTTGCTTCATAAAATAACGCATTGCGATAAAACGAGCTATCTCTTCAAAAATTCCAGCTGATATACTAAGCAAAACTGCAAATAGTATAGGCTGCATAACAGAAAACATTTGAAAATCTGTGCTAGTTCCATTTAAATAATTTAGCATTGGTATGCGAATCAATATTTGTGATACAACAAAAGCCAATATACCTAACATATATGGAATATAGCGTTTCTTCCAAAAAGCATATAAAAGTGCTATAAGCGGTAAACCAAAGCTAATCATTGTTGTAAAAATAAGACCATTCATCTCGCTTCACCTCTTACTTGAAGTGTATAAAATTGAGTGAAGAAAGTATGTAGTTATTTCTTATTCGGTTTCCTTTTCATCATAGATGGTCATTTCATCTCATTTAATATAAATGTTTGTGTGAAATAAGGACTTACATAAGTTGTTTCTAACGTCGCATTATTTGTTTTATTTATGATTCGTTTTAACGAAAATAGCCCGTACCCTCTAGCACCTTCTTTACTTGAATGGTTTTTCTCATAAATTTTTTGTAAATCAATCGCTTCACCCTTTGAACTATTACGCACGATAAAATATTGTCGTGAATCCATTTCAAAGAATGCGATTTGTAATATCTTTTCCTCACTACATACTGCTTCCTCAATTGCATTATCTACTAAAACTGAAATGATACGAATAAATGAAATAATCGTCATCGAAACACTTTCAATGTTCTCTGGTATATCAAGCATTACTTTTATTTGTTGCTGCTGAGCAGTGCTAACTTTTGCTCTTAATACGCTTCTTACTTCAGGAATTTGTATGCGAGATAATTTTGCGATATCAAGTTCATGATCATTTATTGTTTTTAATGTGGGAGCAATAACATCGTAGTACACTTGCTCAATTTCTTTCACATTTTTTGTACGTATTCCTTCTTCTAACGATAGTAATACATTCATATAATCATGACGAAAACTAGCAAGCTCATCATGCATATCCTCTAATTTTTCCACATAATCTAATAACTCTTTATCTAAACGTTTTTCATGCTCTTCTCGTAACTTTTCTTTCGATAAATGTGAGCTTATTAGTACGATGATTAGTAATAATAAAAAAATAATAATCGCTGAATTATAACTTACTTCACTGTATTGTTGATTTATTTTTGCTAAAAACTCAGTTGACGGCTGAGTTAAAATTAATTCAATAATAAACCCGATCATTAATAATATATAAGTTACATAGTATAACGGACTACTTACTATATATTGAGCGATTTTTTGAATTCTTTTTCGCGCTACTAAAATACCGATAAAAGTAAGGATTGATACGATAAGATGAATAATACTACCTGTCCATAAATATAAATTGAATGGCGTTAACATAAAGATTTTCATCCCTAAATCTAATAGCAACATTTTCACTAACGTTATAATCACCATACTCACCAGTGCAAAATATAAATTATGCTTAAATTTCAATTCATTTTGCATTAATCCTAAACTTATTAAAAATAACACAATCGTACTATTCAATTCTGGATATCTCGTTACTGTTACGACAATAGCAAGTAAAATAATGAATACCGTACTTAAAGCTATTAACATTCTAACTGACAATCTGTTGTATCGGATTAATTGTATATATAAAAACGTATGACACATACTAGTAAGCAGTATTGCAAATAAATCATAAATATACATTACATCTCACCCTTTAACATGTTACGTACTTTACTCACTAAACGCCGTGACACTGGAATGCGTTTCCCGCTTTTTAAAACTATCATTTTTTGTTTCGCATCGTAAGAAGACATTTGCTTCGTATTCACGATATATGACTGATGGCAACGAAATAAACGTTCATCTATTATTTCTATCTCCTTTAATGCTCCATAAAAATAAACGATTCGATCTAACGTCACTAATGCTAACCGGTGCGGTTCATCAGTCATAACATATTCAACTTCATGAAAAGGAACCCGCACAGTGGCATTACTATTTGCAACGATAAAGTCATCCGACGGAATAATATGCTTATTTCTTGCTTCATATTGAAGTAAACATTGTTCAAAAACTTTATATCTCTCCTCGTATGGCAACCCTTTATCAATAAAAGTTAAAGCTGATACCATGTATTGATATGAAATAGGTGCAAATTCAGAATGCGTCGTTACAAACACAATAATTCCTTGCGTATCATACTTTCGTATCTCTTGTGCTACTTGTAACCCTTTACGCTCTTCCCTTTTAATCTCTATATCTAAAAAATAGATTGGAACATACTTCGCCTTCGGAATATTAGTAATAATATTTTCACTTTTACTAGTCACCTCAATAAAATCAAAAGGCAACATATATTTCTCACAAATCTCTTCAACTAACCGCTTCATTTGCTGTGCTTGTATAACATCGTCTTCTAAAATGAAAATACTCATGTAATCACTCGCTTTATTGGAATCTTTTCATCTATAGATTTATCTATAAATATATAATTCAAATTATAATAATATTCTCCTTCTCATTAATTGAAATAATTAATCTGCTATTACATAGAGAAACCTCAACTTTTCAAACAAAAAGTTGAGGTTTTCTTCAAATCAATTTATAACTAAATCCGCCCAATCCTTCGGCAATTCCGTTTCTAAGTAATAATCCTCTGCTTTCCAATACCTATTCTCAAACTTTGAAAGGTTTTTCTGTGTTTTCTTACTCTCGCGTAGAAATCTTGTCTCTCTTGGACAATCCAAGTACACCATATAATGAAAGAAATCTCTCCATTCTTTTCGCTGTAGAAAAACACCTTCAATTACAATTACGCCTACTATGGGAATCTGTACTTTCTTCATTTCACATGAGTCTACCTCATCATTATAGAACGGTAATTTCAGTCTCGTTTCATTTTGTAACTTTTGAAAAAACTTTTGCCGAAGCCACTCAATATCCCATTGCAAATAATAATACTCATACCATTCTTCAAATCCGGTATCATAGCGTTTATTACGCTCCACTATATGATCATCAATATGAAAAATATGAAACGGAATGCTTTCCTGTTTCATATTTTCCTTTAAATTTGCAACAAATGTTGTTTTTCCTGAACGACTTAAACCATCTATACCTAAAATGAACCTATTTTCTTTATGCTTCTTCATAACATTTATCAATTCACTCGTACTCATTATTTCTTCCACTCTTCTTTTAATAAAGAATATAAAATCGTATCATGCGCAACTCCATTTTGAATCATATGTTTTCGAAGTAATCCTTCTTCTTGAAATCCTGCTTTACTTAATAATTTTTGAGAAGCTTTATTCTCTACATATACAACAGCAGCAATTCTTATAAGTTGCAACGTTTCAAACCCGTAAGCTAAAATCGCCTGTAACGCTTCCGAGGCGTATCCTTGTCCCCAATATGTATCGTCTAATTCATAACCAATTTCAGCTCGCTTATGATGATGGTTAATTAAATGAAAACCGCACGTTCCGATTAATTGGCCCGTCCCCTTTTTCTCTATTCCCCAGCGAAATACACTTCCCTCTTCATAACGATTTTTAAACGTTTGAATCGTTGTTTTCGCTTGCTCAATATTTTCGAAAGAATCCATTCCGAAATAACGTATTACAGATTCTTTTGAAAAATAATGGAACATCGTTTCTGCATCTAACAGTGTTAGTTCTCTTAATTGTAAACGTTCTGTTTCTAGTTTCGGAAATCCCATCTCTTTTTCTCCTTCTATTCTAATGAACTGCAAATTTCAATATAATTTCCATCTGGATCAGCAATATATGCAATGGTTTGCCCCCACGGCTTTACAATTGGTTCAACTAAAACCTTAATACCTTGTTCTCTAAGTTGCTCAATCGTTTCTTGTACATTTTTGACAACGAATCCTAATTCAAAATGAGAAGATTGTAACTCGCCTTCTGTAAGTGGTAATCCTGTTAATTCTTTCACATCTTGCCGCGTATTCATTGCTAATATTGTAGATCCCGTATTAAATTCAATATATGTACCGTGCTCTGATTTTATAGGTAACTGTAAAATATCTTTATAGAATTTTAAACATTCCTCAAACTTTTCTACATATAAAATGATGTACTTCATTTTCAAATTCATTTTACATCCCCCCTTTATATCCATCCCTAAAATTTCGACAAAAGTCTCATAAAAACCTTGTTTCCTATAGTAACGAGCACAAAAAAATGAGGCCGATTTCTCGGCCTCCCAGCTTATTGGCATAAAACAGGAGATTTGGTTTGGACATAACCAGTTCGTACTCTTATTATATTTTATTTTTTCTGAATTTTAAATACATTAAACACCTATTTATATTGAGAAAGTTTTTTCGCTTGCATAAAATTAATGAGTTTAAGAAATGCTACAAATGGAGGTGTATACATATGGAACCAATGCTATGTCCAAGTTGTAAAACGAACCGTACTCGCTTTAATATTCTTGAGCAACAAGTAAAACCAGTCAAATTAAATCCACAAACTGGTCAAGTAGAAGAAGAATATACAAATGAAACGATGAATGCTTTTCATATGGCCTATCAAGGACCTACTTACAGAGTCCAATGCGCTGTATGTGGGCTTGTTGAAAATCCTGAACAATTTATTAAACCTGCTCAAAATCAGTCTTTCTAATAAAAACATGATTATCCCTTGTAGAAATAGATTTTTCTATAAGGGATTTTTTCGTTTTATACTTTAATAAAAAACGTGTTTCTTCCTTATTATAAGTTACACCCCACATCTTTTTAGTCATCTTTTATTTTTTGATCCTCAATATGAATCTTTTTTCTTCATTTATTATTTTCAGGATAAATTGCGGCTTTGATATTGTTAATTTTATGCCTTCATATAGATTTTTATTATATAAAAAAGAGTGAGCAAAAATACGATTATATAGAAACAAAAGAAGTTGATTCCCATATTAATTACCTCTTTACAAAATCAACTTCTTTTCAACTCCACTTTTTATTATAATATTTCACTTTTTAATTTCTTGATTTTCCAAGAAAGTCTTATAAAGAAGTACATCCACATACCACCTGTAAGACCGGTCATAACTTTCGCCCACATTGGCACTCTTGATTCCATCGGGCTTAAAAACAGATTATACATTGATGGTAATAAACTTGCTGATATAATAACAAGGAATAACAATAATTCATTTAGTTTTTGTATCCTCGTCTCCTTTTCTGAGTAAATATCAGGCAATTCATTTACTTCTTCTACTTCTTTACAAAAATAATTCCATCTTGTGAAACTTGTTACGCGTTTCCAACCTGACATTTCGTATATTTCGAAATATTCTTGTTGTTGTTCTTTCGAATCTCTATAAACCAATCTAAAATCAGCTTTGTATATTACATCTTTTGGCTCCGTTTTCTGAAACGTATACATTAAATTATATTTTTGTAATGCCCAACCTTGCTGATGCATCTTTCGTAAAAAAGCTTCTTCTTTTTCTAAATTCCATGCCGTAAAAAACTTGAATACCCTTTTTGTCTCCATCTTCCATTCACTCCCCTAATATACTATTCCCATTCCTTACAGATCTCTGCAACCTGTTATACTCTAGCTCTAACACTTCTTTACCAAGTGGCGTTAACTCATAGCACTTCTTTCTATCTGTTGAGGCAACTTCAACAATTAATTTCTCTTTTAATAACTTCGTCGTATTCCCGTATAAAGTTCCAGGACCGAGCTTTACTTCTCCATTTGTCATCTCTTCTACCATTTGCATAATTCCATAACCGTGCATTGGTTTCACTAGTGATAACAGTATGTAATATGTCGCCTCAGTTAACGGAATATATTTTCTCGCTTTCGTATTCATTATAACCACCTCCGATACATCGCCTCATGATATATCGACTTGCGATACATCGTATACCGATATTATATATTCACACTCCAAAATATGCAAGAGTATAATTTAATAATTGAATATTTATTTCTTTGAATTGAAAAATCATATAAATTTTCTGAATAATTTGTTAAAATATAGAAATATCCGTTTATATTTTGAAAGGAATGATATATATGATAAATAAATTGAAGGAAAATATAGGATCAGTTTTTGTAGGTAAAGAAAATGTTATAGATCTATTAATTGTTTCCTTGCTTGCTGACGGACATGTGCTTCTTGAGGATGTACCTGGTACCGGGAAAACGTTACTTGCGAAAACACTTTCAAAAAGTATTGGTGGTAATTTTTCTCGCGTTCAATTTACACCGGATGTACTTCCGAGTGATGTGACAGGTATTGAATATTTCAATCCGAAAACGAGCGAATTCGAGTTAAGACTCGGACCAGTCGTGGCAAACATTCTACTGGCAGATGAAATTAACCGTGCAATGCCGAGAACACAGTCTAGTTTATTAGAAGCGATGGAAGAACGACAAGTGACGCTTGAAAAGCAGTCAACTCCTCTTCCAAAACCGTTCTTTGTTATTGCGACGCAAAATCCAATTGAATCACAAGGAACGTTCCCTCTTCCAGATGCACAGCTTGATCGCTTTTTAATGACAATTTCTATAGGTTATCCGAATTCTGAAGATGAACTACAAATGATGCGACGTTTTCGTAACGATGCACCACTAGAAAGTGTCACATCTGTTATTACTTTAGATGATATTTTAGAGGCACAGAAACAAGTAAAAGAGATTTTCGTATCAGAACCGTTAGAACATTACATTATTAAACTTGCTCATGCTACAAGAAATCATGATTATATCGCTAACGGTGTAAGTCCGCGTGCCACACTTGCTTTAGTACGTGCAGTTCAAGCGCTAGCCTTTTTACGCGGGAGAGAATATTGCACACCAGAAGATATACAATTGTTAGTTCCTTCTGTTTGGAATCACCGTATCATCTTATCAATGGAAGGCGCATTACGTACGACAAAAAATGAAATGATGCAAAAGATTTTAAAAGAGGTTGACGTACCAGTGGAGATTGAGCAAACATGAATGGACAGCGCGTTGTAACTGTACCTTTATTTTTTCAACTTCATATTATTCAACTATCTGTTCCAGGCGCGATACTATTTACATTTTTTATGCCGCAACGAATCATTATGTTTTTCTTTTTCTTCTACTATTTATTTGCGATTTTCATTTATAAATATGTCGCATATATAGAAAAACAGTTTCAAGTGCTAAACGAGAAACAAACAACTCGTTTATTTCCTAATGAATCTGGACAATTTTTTATTCATTTAAAAAACGGAGCAAACATACCACTCGTTAACGGTGTTTGTTATTTTCATTTAGACCCGTCCCTACTACCGAATAAAGATCAAGGAATTGAACAAATATCAAAAACACTATTCTCTTTCCCATTTTCACAACCTGCTCATTCAGCGCAAAAATGGGATTTATCATTAACTGCAACGAAGCGTGGCGTGTTTCAAATTGAACAGTTCGAATGTGTTTTGAAAGATCCTTTTCATTTATTATCTGTACATTTACCTGTATTTGATAAATTAAGAACTGAAATTATTGTGTATCCATCACCTAAAGAAGTAGCAGATTTGCAAGAACTTCAGCAACTTTTAAATGGATCTTATCGAACGAATTTTTCTTTTTACAATGATGAAACATCTATTATCGGTGTGAAACGGTACGAACGTGAGTCTTTCCGTTCCATTCATTGGAAAGCATCTGCCAAAATGCAGGAATTACAAGCAAAGCAATATGAGCCTGTTAAAAATTATAGTTGGACAATTTGTCTTTCATTAGCTGCTGATCGCGGGTTTGGTTGGAAAGATAATATAGAAGACCTTATTTCATTTGCAACATACATTTGTCAATATGCTACGAAGCATCAAATACCGTTTGAATTATTTATTAGTGTATTAGCTGAAGGTGGCCCTCTGCACTTACCATTAAATGAAGGACAAACACATTACGCAAAAGCTTTAGAGGAATTGGCACGTATTTCAGACGATAGCACACTAATTCCGAAACAAGGATTTCTCCATTATACAAATAGAAAAGGAGAACGATTGTCTACAATGATTTACATTGGCTTGCAGAAGAATGACCTCTCTCTTCTATCGCAACCTACGTTTCTCATAAATAACGAAGGGATGGTGGAAAAGCTTGAAAACTTGGCTCTATCACGTTAATGACTTTATTCTGCTGCTCCTCCTTTCGTTATTAACAGAAAGGGACGAACTTGTTGCTATTGCTATATTTTTAGCACTAAGCTATATTGGTGTATTTCTAATCCATACATTCACGAAGAAAAAAACGACTGGATTTGTCATACTGTTAATGACTCAAATAATCGGTTGTTCTATCTTTCTCCCGTTCTCTCTATTTGGCACAATTATGTTACCGCTTTTCTTCTTTATCGTACATGTAGTTGGACCAGGATACCCAGTTCAAAAATCGTTAGGTGGTATTGTTTGGTTTGGTGTTTCGGCTATATTTTATGCTCCCTTTCCACCACTCGGGAAACTATTACTATTAGTTATACACATTATGATTACATTTTGGTTAACTGGAGCAAATCGTAATCAACAGTTATTACGTTTCGCTTCTATTATTACGATTGGTGTAATGAGTATAGTACTTATTCAAGTGTTTCCTTTCATTCGGCTTGTTTTTTCATTTATCATAGAAGCAGTTGCATTAGGGTTCGGATACGCTATCAATCCATTATTTTCAGCAGCCGTGTTAAAAGAAACAGATGATTTTTGGTCGAATAAAGGAAATCTAAAAGACCCTACAATTAAGGATGATTTGGAGCCACGTTCTTTTGATCCAACTCTTATAAATAGCATTACCATATTAGTTTGTACACTCATTGCTATTTATGTCGTTTGGAAAATAATAAAAAAACGAAAACAATTCAGTTTACCAAATATACCTGTCTTTGAATCTACTATCATCACTGATAAAGAAGGAATGAGCCAAAAACGTTTGAAACGAAACAAACCGCCACATAACGAAATTCGAAAAGAGATTTTTAAGCTTGAAAGTAAGTTAACTCCCCCTTTAAATAGAAATCGAGGAGAAACTATTGAGGCATGGTTAGATAGAATAAATAGTGAAGAAGATGTAAATATTCAGAGTCATATTATTAGTAATGCTTATAATACAGTGCGTTATTCAAATGAGGAAAACATCGTACTTTTGCAGGAATTTAAGGATGAAATTCATAAGCTTTACATGTATCAGAAGGATTTAAAGAAAAGGAAAAAATAATACAACAAAAAGACTCCTATTTTCATAGGAGTCTTTTTATACTTCTACCTTACTTTTTAAATTGAGGCGTTTTTCCCTGCTTCAATCTCTAATGACTCTTCATGCCACCAAAGTGTTTCTTCAGGATCTTCTTTAGCAATTTGGTGTGCTTCTTTTTTCGATTCTACTGTAGGATATGAACCTTTTAGCGCACGTCCTGATGTTGTAACGAATAGTACACTAAATACAACTAATCCAATAATACTTACACCTGTTAAATAAAATGCCGGTGCAAGCGGGTTACCAGTTGCATGAACTAAGTATGAACATACAAGTGGTGTTGTACCACCAAATATCGATACAGAAATATTAAATGAGATTGAAAGTGCTCGATAACGTACATCAGTGAAAAAGAGTGATGGTAATAATGAAGGTAATGTTCCTTCATATACACTTAGGAAGAAACCTAATACGAAAATACCTGCAAATATAGCTGCAATATGCCCGTTACCTATTAGTAAAAATGCTGGAATTGCAAATACAGTTAAACCAAGTAAACCAATTTGCACGACGCGTTTATTACCAATTTTATCACTTAATTTACCGAAATATAGTGCTAGTGGAATCATAAGTGCCATCGTAATAGAAATAATTAGTAAGCCTGTTGTTTCTTCGACTTTAAGTACTTGAGTTAGATAAGAAGGAATATACGAAAGAATCATATAATTTGTAATATTAAAGAAGGCGACAATTACTGTGCTTAATAAGAAGTCTTTTTTGTGATATTTCATAATATCCATAAATGAAAATTGTTCATTGTCTTCAGATTCCTCTTGTGCTTTTTCCATCTCTTCAAAGATGGGAGATTCATCTAAATGACGGCGTAAGTATAAACCGACCAAACCAATTGGTGCAGCTATTAAGAAAGGAATACGCCAGCCCCAGCTGAGCATTTGTTCATCTGTTAACAATAACGTCAAAATGGTAACAATTACCGATGCAGCAATGTAACCTGAGAGTGTTCCAATTTCAAGACCACTACCGAGTATACCACGCTTTTTATCTGGAGAAGATTCTGCGATATAAACCATTGCTCCTGAATATTCGCCGCCTGTAGAGAAGCCTTGAATCATTCGGGCAACTAAAAGTAGTATTGGTGCCCATACACCAATTTGTTCATAGGTTGGTAGTAATGCGATGAATAATGTAGAAAGTGCCATTAAAATAATAGTAGTACTTAACACGATTTTTCGGCCGTACTTATCTCCTATTCTACCAAAGAATACACCTCCGATTGGTCGAACGAGGAAGGCCGCTGCAAATGTACCGAATGTAAGTACAAGTTGCAATCCACTATTATCAACACCTGAGAAGAATAATTGACTTAAAATTACCGCTAAATACGCGTATAATCCGAAGTCAAACCACTCCATTGCGTTCCCTATACCAGTAGCAACTACTGCTTTCCTGGCTTGTTTAGGATTAACAATATTAACGTCTTGAGGTTCAAAATTCAAATCATTATTTTGTTGCATATAATAAAACAGCTCCTTATTTAATTTAACTTCTTTAAGCACACCTTCTCTTATTGAATAAAATTAATTCGAAGCACTTAAGGAAAATTAACGTCTCCTTATCTGTTATTATTGTTTCACATAATTAATTATTTGTCCAATGAGATGCTCTCTAGGTTAAATAATTTACTATTTTAAAAAGCTGAAGAAGCCGCTAAAATAGCGACTTCTTCAGCTTTTTATATTTTTTTATATTTTTTTAAATACTTGCTGTAGCAGCTATGTTATGAATACAGGAAATAAACTCATAAATGAATGCGTCAATTTCTTCTTTCGTAATAATATACGGCGGAAGTAATCGAATAATATTCCCTTGTGTTACATCGACCAACATTCCTTTACTCATTAACTCAATCTGTAATTTCTTCACATTTTCATTCGTGTCATTCACACTTATCCCAAACATCATCCCCGCATGACGCACTTCCTGAATATAATAAGAATTTTCTTTCTGAATGTCTTGCAGTTTGTCATTCAAATATAGTGACGTTTCATATGCTTCTTGCATTAAACCATCGTCAAGTAATGTATTTAATACAGTTAAACCTAAAGCCGTTCCCATTGATGAATGAGCAAATGTTGTGCCGTGATCTCCTGGTGCAAATACATCACATAACCTTTCACCTACAATAATTCCGCCAAGTGGTATCCCGCCTCCTGCTCCTTTACCAATTTGAATAATATGTGGTGTAATATTGAAATTTTGATAAGCAAATAGTTTTCCTGTTCTTCCCATACCACTTTGAACTTCATCAACGATAAGTAGTACATTATATTTCTCACATAAGTTTTGAACACCATGTAAATATTCACCCGATAATGGATAAATCCCCCCACTTCCTAATACAGGTTCTAACATAATTGCAATTGGATTTTCATGAATTATTGTCTCTTCTAATTGCTCTATATTCTCGCGCTCAACTTCATATACTGGGATCGATGTTTTCGGGAAATTTTGATATACACTTTCTTGTCTCGTAAAATGAAGTGCCCCCAACGTACGCCCGTGGAAACTATTCTTCAACACTACAATTCCTTCACGTTCTTCATGCATAATAGCTCTATATTTATCAATTAATTTCAACGTCGTTTCTGTCGCTTCCGTACCAGAGTTTGTAAAAAAGACCTTTCCGTTTTTTAAAGAGCAATCAACTAATTTCTTTGCATATTCAATCGCAACTGGATTTAAAAAATGAAACGGTAAATGCAACGACTTCGTAACTTGATCCATTGTTGTTTGTACGATTTTCGGGTGATTGTATCCTAATACATTTACTCCGACACCAGAAAATAAGTCTATATACTCTTTACCATCCACATCATACAGTTTACACCCTGCTCCTCTTTCTATCGCAAGCTTTGTACGACAGTACGTTGACATCATATACTCTTTATCTAATTGAAACCAATCCGACATGTTACATTCCTCCTAGTTATTTTCCCTGTTTTATTTATGTTCATTTTCTATAAAGTCATGTATAAATTCATTTTTAAGATTGAAATTTTAATAGTAATGTTCTTCCCGATATTCATTTTTCCATAATTTCTTCTATTTCAACAGGTCCACTACATACGCGTTTTTCTCATCTAGCGGTCTGTAACTAGTTTGAACTTAGCGTGTTATACATAATCAAGGCTATAAAATCATATTTAGTAACAATGGACGAAAAAGATTTGGAGGCTATATTGATGAATGAACACTATGATAAACAGAGGCAATCTTTACTAGGGAAAGACTTTAATGAAAATGGAGAACGTAATGAACAAGCAATCCTTCACTCTCAAACAGTTGGTTCACGTGGACCTGTTCTAGAGCAAGATAGTGTGCTTCACGAGGCGTTACAACAATTTATTCACGAAAAAATTTTAGAAAGACCTGTTCATGTAAAAGGATTTGGTGCGTTCGGTTATTTTCAAACAATCTATCCAATGCCCGAACATACTAAACTAAATTTCCTACAAAATGCTAATGAGAAAGTTCCCGTTATGGTGCGATTTTCATTAGCTGTTAGCACGAAAGGAACACCTGATACTTCTAGAAATGTACGCGGTTTTTCTACAAAATTTTATACTAAAGAAGGTATTTTCGATCTATTATGTAATCACATTCCTGTCTTTTCTGTACGCGATCCGATGCGTTTCCCTGAAACCATTCAAGCGTTGTCACCTTCACCTAAAAATAACTTATTAGACTCTAATAGATTTTGGAGCTTTGTCGCTAGAGCACCTGAATCCATACATTTCGTTGTCCGTTTGTACTCTGATAATGGTACGGCCAAAAGCCTTCGCCACATCCCAGGACATAGTGTAAATACATATGTTTGGAGAAATGCAGAAGGCAATCGAAAGTATGTAAAGTATCATTGGTACCCATTTGAAGGTGTACAATTCATTACTAGCGAGGAAGCAAATAAACTGGCTGCCGAAAACCCTGATTATAGCGGCAAAGATTTATATGATGCAATTGCAAACGGTAAACCAGTGGAATATGGTTTATATGTCCAGCTCATGGACCCGAAAGATGAAGCGCATCTTTCTTACGACCCTTTAGATGATACAAAAATATGGGATGAAAAAGCGTATCCTCTTATACCAGTCGGCAAAATGGTATTAAATAAAAACCCTGAAAATTATATGGAACAAGTAGAAAAAGTCGTTTTCTCCCCTTCTAATTTACTTGACGGTGCTGAATTATCAGATGATAAAATGTTGCAAGGGCGAGCTAACATTTATAGTGATTCTCAAAGAAGAAGAATTGGTCCCGAATTTCGGAAATTAACGATTAACCAACAGCAAAATTGGACACCTGCTAATCAAATAACGAGCGGTGACGGAAGATACATTGAAGGTGAACTTGAAAGAACTTCAATAACGAAACAAGATGACTTTACGCAGGCTGGTGAATTTTATACGAAGTTAAAACCGATAGAAAAAGAACATCTTGCAGAAAACTTAGCTGGTGATTTGAAAGTTATATCTGATGATATTAGAAAGATAGTGTTAGAGTATTTTCATAACGTGTCAGCTGATTTGGTGAAGAGGATTGAAACCAAGATAGAAAAATAATAAGAAGTAAGAACGCATCGACTTTTTTCATAAAAAAGAGCCATTTATCTAACCTTTTTTAGTCAGCTAAATGGCTCTTTTTTATTTTTTCACCACATTATATCTTTTCAGAACTACACTTCCGAATTTATTAAATATCCGATCCATCAAGAAGCCCATCAATCCAAGAATAACAAGACCGACAAAAATCCAATCTGTTTTGAAATATAACCTTGCATTCCAAATCATATAACCAATTCCTTCATTAGCTGCAACCATTTCAGCTCCAACAATGGCCATAAATGAGGATCCCATTGCAAGCTTTGCCCCCGTATAAATATAAGGAAGTGCTGCTGGTATGATGACATGGAACATAATTTGCCATTCTGATGCTCCCATACTTCTCGCTGAGCGAATTTTATCTTCTTCAACAGCTTGCACACCGGTAATTGTGTTAATCGTCACAATAAAGAAAGTTGCATACATAATGAGAAAAATTTTAGATTGCTCTCCAATACCAAACCAAAGCATAAATAATGTTATAAAGGCAAGAGGTGGAATAAAGCGAATAAAATTGATAACTGGATCAAATAGCGCTCTTAACCATGGGATTCGGCCAATTAATAATCCTACCGGAATGGCTACAAGATTCCCTAAAATCCATCCAGCTATTACTCTTAAAAAACTAACTCCTATATATATAAATAAGGAACCATTTTGACTCAGTTCAATTGCTCCATACAAAACTGCTATCGGACTTGGCAAAAATTGCGGATCAGAAAAATTCGCTACAACACTCCATATCGTAAGGATAAGTATCCAAGCGATAATTCCACTTTGTAATAGCTTCTTTTGTAAACCAATCTTGAAATTATTTGTTTCATAAATAGTCTCTTTTCTTGCAATCTCATCTTTCAACACGCTCATATTTGGACCTCCTTTCAATCAAAGTGTGATTGAATCATTTGATAATAGTAATTAAATTCTTTATCTGTAAATGTTCTCGGATACGGTAGTGGAATATCGTAAATCTTTTCAATTTTTGAAGAAGGTCCTTTAGACATTACCCCTATTCTTTGCCCAAGTAATAGAGCTTCTTGAATATCATGAGTGACAAAAATAATCGTTTTGTTTGTTTCTTTCCAAATTCGAATTAACTCTATTTGCATTGTTCTTCTAGTCATTGCATCGAGTGCTCCAAATGGTTCATCCATTAATAAAAATTGCGAGTCATTGGCTAACACACGTGCTAATTGAACTCTTTGTTTCATTCCTCCAGAAAGTTCTCTTGGATATTTTCCTTCATGCCCATCTAGTCCAACAAGTTTTATATAGTGAGAGGATATATCATTTCGGGTCTGCTTTATCATTTTTTTCATTTTTAAACCAAATTCAATATTTTCTTTAATTGTTAGCCACGGAAAAAGCGCTGCGTCTGCTTGTTGAAATACGACGCCACGATTTCTATCAGGCTTAATTACCTCTTCATTATTGACTATTAGTTTCCCTGATGTCTTTTCAACAAATCCAGCAACCATACTTAATAACGTAGATTTTCCACATCCGCTTGGGCCAAGTAATATAAAAAATTCACCATTCCCAATTGTTAAATTTACATCTTCTAAAACAAATTGTTCGTTATTAAATGATTTAGATAACCCAGAAATAGAAATGGCCACAGGAGATTTCAATACTTCTTTTTCACTTACTGTACTCACCATACTTCACTCCTATTCTATTTATAAGTAACAGATTCAGGGAAAGCTTTTTTAAGTGCTTCAAGATTAATTTTATCTTTCAATTCATATTTATCTTTCAGTTTCCCTTTCTCTTCTAACCATACTTTCATATCTTCTAAATGTTTTGCGTCCTCCTCTGTAAATCCAAGAACATAGTTTTGTCTTTCAATATCTTTTAACGCATCTTTCTCTGGTAGTTTCAATTGCTCAAAAGCAAGCTTAGCGGTTTCTTTTTTATTGTTATCTACATATTTAATACCTTCAGATAAAGCCTTAAGTGTGTTTTCAACAGCTTTTGGATTCTTCTCGACGAATGATCTTTTTGCTAGTAAATAGCTGTCAATTGTAACGCCTGCACTTTCTAAATCACCTAATTTTGTTACACCTTTTATATTTTTAAATTTATCCTTTAATGCACCAGAACTCCAAACAGCATCTATATCACCATTTTTCATTCCTACAATAGCTTCGTCTGGTGTACTATATGGAACGAAGGTAATATCCTTTTCATTAATATGTTTCGCTGCCAAATATTTCGCCCAAACATACTCCGTTACAGTCCCTTTAGATACGCCTAACTTTTTACCTTTTAAATCATTTTCTGTTTTAATCCCCTCTCTAACTAGAAGCTCATTGTCTTTTGATGATTTTTCATTTCCTCGCGTAAGTGTTGAAATTACGACCATATCTCCTTTTCCTAACGAATTTAAAAGCGCATAATCAGCAGCAAGACCTGTATCAGCTTGTTCCGTTAATACCGCATTAACTGTATCAATTCCATAAGCAAAATTCGATAGTTGAGCTTTAATACTATTTTTCTCAAAATAGCCTTGTTTCTCGGCAGCTCTAAACTGAAAAGATCCGCCAGCAGCTGTATCTATAGCCATTTTCACCGCGGCCGTTTCTTTCCCATTACTTTTTGTCGTTCCCGCACTTTCTTTTGAAAAGTTTGAGCATCCTGCTACAGCTAAACTAGTAACCATTGATAAACTTAAAAATAAAGGCTTTAGTTTCACCATTTATCATTCCTCCATAACAATTTGTTCAAGCTTGAAGTAAGATTTGTTTAACCGAAATATTACGTTAAATTATTACAAATAAAGAAATGGAAACGTTTTGTCATATAACAAACCTATCAAGTTCATTTTAATAAGTGGGGGAAATGACTCTCCCCACACTTTAAATTACTAACGTTAATCTCGTATTTTATTTATTTCTTCCAATGTCGCTACACAGAAATCTCCGGTGCCGTAAGATATTGTTCCTTCGACTGTCACAACAGATTCCGTACCAGCTTCTGCAGCATTCGGGACTCTAAATGCTGCTATATCAAGAGGAGTAATTTCTTTCTCCTCTGGTTTTTCTAGTTGAGGTACCCACTCATACGGTACACGATACGCACGGTAAACCATATTGGAGTTTCTGTTATTTTTATAAGGTGAAATATATTCCCATACAAGCTCATGCTCACGAGTAACTTCAAAAATCCGACCATCTGCTCCTTCTGTAATCAATGTATTTCCGTTTGGTAGCCTTTGGGCAGAACTAATATATGGACTGTAAAATCGATACGAATCTAAAGGAGCTTGATATCCAGCTTCAGTTGGCGTATATTGCCACTCAATTTCTAAAGTTACTGGATTAATTTCTAGAATCCTCGAGTGATCACGAACAGCATTTTTGGAACCGTATGGAGATGCAGGGTTTGGAAGACCGTATCCTGCCCAACCACCATTATCAAATACAAGTAAATTCCCTTCTCCAGGCAATCCTTTCGGAATGATATGTGCATGATGTTGTCCAATGATCCATCCTAAATGCTTAACATCTGGGCTAGAATAATCAGGACCGAGTTTCCAAACTATATTTCCTGTCTTCTTGTCAATAATGGCAATTATATTTGACTCCCTAGCATCCCAAATAATATTTTCAGGATGAAAACGTTCATCTCCTTGGTCATAAAACTTATTCGGACCAATTGTAGACATAGAATTTATATGCATCCAATCTCCATCCGAATTACCACCAAAGGATCTAATATTAGGATTACAGAATAGTACATTTTTAGCACTTTCATCAAATCCAAGTTCTTCAAAATGATCACTGACAGCCCACTCCCATATAATATTCCCTTCCCAATCTACCTCAATAATGACATCATCTAATAACGGCTTATCGGATATATTCGGATTATGTACATTTTTGTGTGCTAAAATTAACGTATTTCCACCATCTGTTTTCGGTTCTAATTCTGGTGCATAGTAACCCACGGGATTTCCCTCACGCTGATAATCATGATGAGCTCTAGCCATCCACTGCGGATCATGGCCTGGGTCTTCAATGTGTTCCAGACGGTTAAATCTCCAGACTATGTTTCCTTCCCAATCTACTTGAACTAAATCTACTTCATCTTGAAAACCGTACTCAGGATCTCTTTGTGCTGTATGACCAAAAACATATCCGCCTGGTAATAACTTATTTGGAAATCCACGCAGTCCTTTCCATAAGTGTACTTCCTTTCCATTCATATCAATTAATAACGCACCATGATCTGCAGCTTGATAAATTGTATAACCACTCCAAGCTTTCCCGGGATTATATACTGTTGCCCCTGTTGGATAAATTGTTGGATGTCCCATTCTTTCCACTCCTATTCATATTATTAATAAGTCACCTTTTAACAGTTTGAATTTTCAGACCCAAATAACTAGAGTAATAGTATTCTTTGTTATTCCTCTGTATTCTCATTGCTTAGTTTCATAATTGTATCCGAAAGGTGTTCTAAATTATGGGCTAAGCGTTTAAAAACTTCGGTCTGCACTTGTAATTCTTCTGTTGAAAATCCATCGAATAAAACAGACATAAAACTTGTTCTTATTTTATTATTTCGCTTTATAAATTTCAGGCCATCTTCAGTAATATCAAGTAAAGTGATTCGTCTATCTTCCTGATGACGTTTCCGAATAGCCAAGCCTCTTTCTTCTAACTTATCGCATAATGCCGTAATCGCTCCTGATGTAAAATCCAGTTCTTCTGCTAAATCAGTTAGACGCTGCTCACCATCTCGAATAATTTTGTTTAATATTAAGATGCCCGGCAACATAATACCTTCAATCTTAATTTTGTCACGTTCCTTTACAAACTTACGGACCATTTTACGAAACAACCAATCTGTTTCTTCGATTAATGTTGGCATCGTTTTATTCATATCTCCTCCGCTCCTTGCTCTATGAATAATACAAAAAGGCACGAACACATTTCAAAATTATGAAATGTATACGTGCCTTTGGTTATCCAATCAGCTATTCAATTTGTTTTAGCATTAAAATAATGAGTGGTAAAATAAGTAATATCCACATATTAATCCATTAATTCCTATGCGTCAAGTATGTTTTAAAAATATATTTTCCTAATTTATCTATTTGTTCTCGTTTAAGGTTATTTTTGAGATTATTTATATGTAACCCTATTTATAACAATACATCTAAAATATAAAACTCCCCCACTTTACATAACTACTGTAGCGGAGGAGTTCTTTCTAATATTACTTTATCAAATTCACCGGCGAAGCAACTACCTTTCCACTTTTCACATCATATAGCCCTATAGGCGTTACCCGTATAAAAGGCAAGTGCGTCGCAGAAAAGAATAAAATTGTAAATGCTGGATCATCATACGCGTAGCCACGCTCTTGTAGTAATTTCACCATCTGTTTCTCTTCCTGTATTAATTCACTCATTTTTAAATTAGACATAATTCCGAGCAATGGTAATGCGATTTCATGTAATACTTCATTCTTCTCAGCTATTACCATTCCCCCGCCAAGCTCTTTTACTCTATGAAAAGCTATAAGCATATCTTCTTTTCTTTTTCCGATAAGAATGATGTCACCTGTACCAGAATAAGAGCTAGCAAGCCCACCTAGTTCTTTCGCAAAACCTTTCACAACTGTATTCACTCGCCAACTGCCATCACGAGCAATCATCATAAGGAAACATTCATCATGATCTGTGGACAATTCATTACATTCTATGTTGATTTTACTAGTATATGGTTTTGTAATAACGTTATTTAATAAGTGTATACCCGTTTTATTAGAGAAAATCATATCCTCTTTTTCTATGGACCAATCTAATGATAATGGAGTTACTTTACATTTACCCCAGTCTATATGTAATGCTTCATGCGTATTTACACCGTCACGCTTCACCCATTTCCCCTTTGCAATAACGCTCGCTGGTACTGGGTTTTCTTTACTTTCTAAAATATTGATATTTGCAATTCTCCCTGTCCCAATCGAACCATGTATATGCTCCATATTATAATAACGAGCAATATTATAACTTGCCATATGATATGCATCTATTACTGGAACACCTTGCTTTATAGCAGTAGTAATCATTACATTCGTCATTCCGTTTTCATAAAAGGACGGATGAGAACCATCTGTTGTGAAAAAGAATCTATCAAATTGCTTCACACCTAATTCCAGTAGTTCTTTTAATAAAACTTCTAAATCTGGTCGGATGGAAGAGTTTCGAAGAGAAACAGTGTAACCTTGCATAAGACGAGTTAACACTTCTTGCCCCGTCATTGCTTCATGATCACAGTCTGTACCTAACAGTTTTAATTTTACTAACGTTGCTTCAGATGCTCCTGGGAAATGTCCTTCTACTTTTTTCTGTAATCGCTTTGTTTCCTGCACCCAAGTTAGCATTTCATCATCGCCATGTAATAATTTTGGCCATGCTGTTAGCTCCCCTCCTTGAAGAACTGCTTCATGCTGTAGCCATTCTATTATTTCTTCACTATTAAATAAAGATTGCCCATTTTGCAATTCAGTTTGTCCATCAAAACGGCACCACCAATACATACTAGCTGGAAGCTTTTTAAATTTATCTAATAAATGAAATGATTCCTCACGCTTTAATGTGAAAAATAGAGTTAAATTATCATTAATAAAAGTTGTTGTCCCAAATTGCATCGCATGATTCGCTAACGTCTCTGGATTATATAATTGATATGGATGTGCATGCGGTTCTATGTAACTAGGAACGACATACTTTCCATCACAATCAATAACTTCACATTCATGTAGTTGCTCTGGTAGTTTTTCTCCTACATATATAATTCTGTCATCATAGATCCAAATATTTGCTTCCATCCATTCACGTATATAGGAATTTAAGTATGTTGCGTTCTTTAATAATTTATGAGGACTTCTTGTACCGTCTATTATTTCAACATGTTCTCGTAATTGCTCGTTACTCCATCTGAACTGATTTTGTCCCAATGTATTTCACTCCAATGCCATATTAGTTAAGACGAAAAATAATTAATTAACTAAACTATTTTCTATTTAAGTCCACTCAATATATATCACTATTATATTTAACAATCATAAAAATTACAATTTTCGGAATATAAATCGTTTTATTGTTCACTTCTTCCTCATTTGAACATGAACATTTCTGTGAAGTTGTTTTACTGGAACCTTTGAAAGAATAATGAATATTTTGTAAGGGCAAAAACGTATTTTTTAACAATGGATGTTCTTTTCAAGATAGAGATGGGATTCAAATAGGAGACAATTGTATAATCGGTATGAATGCTACAATTGCCACACTTAATCACGGGCTAACTTTAGAAACAAGAAACACGACATACGCCTCCCCTGTTACAATTGGTGAAAATGTATGGATCGGGTCTAGTGCAACCATACTTCCTGGTGTGACACTTGGAAACAATTCAGTTATTGCTACAGGGGCAGTTGTTACAAAGGATGCACCTGCAAACATTGTCGTTGCAGGAGTGCCCACAAAAGTTGTGAAAGTAATTCATAGCAATTAAAAACATTCTAGATTTTTCAAATGCAAACAAGCTACTTTTATTGAAATTTGCTTTACTGCTTATATATTTATTTTATCGTTCTTGTTAAGAATTTTATTTCTCTTTGTGAGAAGAGAATGTGCCTATATATTTTTCTATACAGCAATAAAAAGACTTATAGAATGATTCTATAAGTCTTTTACTATAAGGAATTAACCTATACTTATCAATTAACAAATTCAAAAACCAAAAGGTTCGCTATGAATAAAGTTCTAAAAAATAACTATCGACTCTAATTATCAATCATTTCATAATAGTCTATCAACCCCTCTTACTGCCTCATAGCCAAAATATATTCCAAACATAATTAAAACAATTCCTGCTACTATAGAAATCCATTTCATTACTGTATGATTAATAAATCTTCTACTAAAATGAATAGATGTAGCCATAAATATATCCCAAAGCATAATCCCAGCAAAAATGGCTGCACTATACCATAAAGCTTGTTCTTTTCCAATAGTATTCATAGCACTAGTTAGAACTGATCCGTATATCCCTATCCAAAAAATAATATTTAATGGATTAGAAATTGCGATAGCAAACCCCGATAGAAAAGATTTTAAAGGATGTTCTTTTTCACCTGATGAAATATATTGAACTTGTTTAGTAGCTTCTTTCATGCTTTCATAGCCTAAATAAATCATCGTTACAAAACCAAAAATCCAAATGCAGAGCTGGGCAACTGGAGTTGTTAAATAAGTCGAAATACCAAAGTAAATTAAAAACATCATTACAACATCTGCTGACATTGCTCCAACTCCTACTAACCATGCACTCAAAAAACCATTTTTTATTCCTTTATTTATTTGAGCAACATTAATCGGACCGACTGGTGCAGACAATGAAATCCCTAATAATATATAACTGAATATCATGCTAATCATTTTTCTTCAACCCCGTAATAGGACATCTCATTACACTTTCTTCATTTGTTTCTGGTAACATATATTGTTTCCATTCAAAGGTTTCTTTTATTCCGTAATCCCCTATATCTGGATGCATTGGAATATCATCATATGCTAACAAACGTTTTCTAATCACTTTCCGTACTTGTTTCCCTTGTTTTGTATCACCTGTAATATCATCTAGAGTACCTCGAGGTTGTAACGTAATTTCAAGGCCGGTTCCTGTATATCTACTTTTTCTCTCAGAATATATTGGAGCCCTACAAACGACAAATATAGGTTCACCACCAAAACAAAATTCCCATTTAGCGTTATAAGGATCTATTGGTATTTCTGCATTCCATGGCTCCGGATCATTTCTCATTAAAAATTGTAATACATTCCAAAATTGTTTTTTGTATTCTTCAGCCAGTAATTGTTTATTAGATGGTTTAAAAAATATTACTAAAGTAGTTCTCTTTGCAATTTGTTGATATGTTTTAATATATTCATAAATCCCATCTCTTAGTTTGAACAATTCATTTTCATCATAAGCCGATTCAGAAAATATATATCTAGACCAACCATGTTTCTCAGAATCTACTGCAAAATAACACGGAAATGGTTTAGATTGATCTAAAATGCTATCGTGAAAATTATTGAAAGATATAGTTTTCCACTCATCTAAAATCCCTTTATTTTGTTCTTCAATTATTCTCTTTTGATCGTATAAATACATTTTTGTAGTTGGCATTACTAAAATCCCCCCTAATATATTTATGATCTTTTCTCATATATTAAAATATTATTCTCAACAATATTTAAGATTTTATTTATACTTTTTGTAGGTATTTCAATTGTTATCTCAGGTATACCGGGAGATAACAAAAATTTATTATAGTTATAAATTTTTCGATCTATAATAAGTGTGATTTCATCTGAATAGCCAAATGGAGATACACACCCTGGAACACAAGAAGTTTTTTCTATTAACTCCTCGGCTGAACAAATAGAAATCTTTTTTCCAACCAAATCTTTCATAAGTTTTGAATCTAATTTTTCTCCTTCAACAGTTACAAATATGTAATAGTTATTTGATTTATCTTTTAAAAATAAACTTTTACTGGGTACACCTTCTAATTTAAACCTTTCTCTAATTTTTCTATCTGTTTCATAATCTAATATTGGCTCATGTGTATATTGTGTATACGATATAGCCGCTTCTTCTAACAGTTCTACTACTTGTTTATACATATTTATCCTTCCTTTGATTTCATTACAAAATTTGAAAAGATAGCCTTTTCTATTGCTGTTCCCGCTTCCTATTCTTTTTCACAATATATTCAATTATAGTTTACGACACAATTAAATTTGAAATAAAATACAAATTTGTAATATAAATGGAACCAAAATATAAAACTTATATTAATCATTATTTTCATAATAGTCAATCATTCTTACACAAATCATAATTATCTATTTTTGTATACTTAATTCTATTTGTTATTAATTCATACGATAAAAGTACCTTATTATGTAAATTACGGAAATACATTTAAATATTTTTCAACAAAAATCAGAATTCACTTATTATTAACCCCAAAATCTAGAACTACTTACCTTTGTATGTTGCAATATTTTAAAAATGTAAAAGTCACTATAAATAAGAAATATCAAATAAATATAATAGATTTATAGTAAAATGAAAAAATTTAAATACATCATTACTTTTCTTGTAACAGCACATAAAAAACCCGCATCATGGGAAGTAAATTGCTCATGATTCGGGATTTTTTAAGAGTATATTTTAATAACAATTAAATCACATACAAGTCCTTATATACCTCTATAGTAGAACTCTTTTCATCTATTATTTATTAAATTCAACTTGCATCATTTTATTAAACTGTGTAAGGATTTCAACCGGACCTAAAGAATTAGCATTGACAGCAAATGTATGCTTGCCTCCAATTACTCCACCAGCAAAAGTCATAAACCCAGGAATTGATCCTCCGTGCCCCCAAACTGAGACACCATTTGGAAGTTTCGTCTCATAGATTCCAAGGCCATATCCATCACCAACCCCTTTTCCTTCTATAGGAACTGTAGTAAGCATTTCTTTTAACTCGTGTTCCTTCAGTAACTTACCACCGAGTAAAGATGAAAAGAACTTGTTTAAATCATCCGCATTAGAAATCATATCTCCAGCTGCATTAGCTAAACTCGGATTATAATACGTAATGTCTTTCAACTCGCCTGTTTCGTCCATTTTCACATATCCACGAGCATGATTCTTTCCTGGAATGACGGGTGAATTTCCTGGTAAAAACGTATTTGGCAAGTCCAGAGGTTCAATAATTCGCTTTTCAATTTCTTCCGCATAACTATTACCAGTTATTTTTTCAATTAGCATTCCCAATATTACATATCCTGTGTTTGAATACAACCAGTCTTTGCCCGGCGAGAAATCTGGAGGTAGAGAAAGACCTATTTTCACTATTTCTTCAGCTGTATACGTTTTTTTCGAATTCATTATGTCAGCATCTTTTGACTTTAAGTATTCAGCGATACCACTTGTATGATTCAAAAGTTGGCGTATCGTAATTTGATTGCCATCATACCCATTTCCTTGAACGAGACCCGGTAACCACTTCTCAATTGAATCGTCAAGTTGTACGCGATTTTCTCCAACTAATTGAAGAACCGTCGTGGCGGTAAAAGTTTTCGTCACACTACCAATTCGAAAGCGATAATCTGATTTCACCGGTTTCTTTGTGCTTAAATCTGCTACGCCAGCAGTATAACTACTAATTTTCCCTTTATTAGACGTCTTAGCTAATACCCCTGGTGCTCCAATTTGGATTGTTTCCTGTAATACTTGTTTCCAGCCATTCCGATTCTTTTGATCATGTACTTTTGACGAATTAGAAATACTTTGAGTAGACTCTGCTTTCACAGTAAAACCAGGTGTAAATAGAGTAGTACCCGCTAATAAAACTGTCAAACTCGCTAACTTCATTGAATTACGTTTTTTCATAAGGATTTCTCTCCCCTATTCATATCGTATTGATTCAAGCTATACTTTCATCCTATATGATAAAACTGTCTTTTTTCTTATCCATTCCTTACGAAATACTTACGTTTAAATTTAAATAAAGTTAACTGAGGAAGAGTTATGCATGCAAATAAAAAGAGAACATGTTTTCATTTTTTATGTAAACATGTTCTCATAAACATTTAAAATTCTATATCAACTTGTCATCCTATTCTTTACACAACTAATCTAAATTCCTTTTTACCAGCCCGCACTAGCATTCATTCCATTTCCAATAATAGAAAGTAATAGTGGCCATAATACTGGTCCTAATGTAAGTAATACATTTAGAAGTATGAGTATTCTATATCCACCGGTGAAATTATGATTTTTACGATTAACAAATACGAGACTGACTAATGATAGTATGGTCGTTAAAAATAACACTAACATTACCAACCAATACCACACCATTAAACTGAGACTCCATGGTGTTAATAGCTCGTGTATAATACAAAATGAGATTCCTAATACCGCAAAACTAAAACTAGTCACCGCTGTTTTTATAAGCCATGTATTTATTTTTTTATCGTATGTATGTTTACAATATAAATCTATTAAAGTGAATAAAGATAAATATGCCATGAATACGCCTATCCAAGACAATAACCAGTCTCCGTCCCCTTTGAATAATAAGAACAGCAACCAACACATACCTACTGCAGAAAAAACAAAGGAAATAAGTATGCTTTTTAATACTGATTTCATTACATTTTCACACCCTTAAAAAACTTAAAAATTAATTATAATTTATAAAAATTAAGTATAGGTTAACATGTAATGAAGTATAAGTAAATAAAGTTAATTTACAGTTAATTTCTTTTTCTTATTTGAAGGCAGTTTTATATATGAAAATGATTCATGATAATCAAATTTCTCTACAAAAAAGTAAAGGTGGATATTTACATATCCACCTTCCCATCTCCCTCTACCCACTTCATTATTTTTTCCACATCTAACTCCGTATACGTCTTTTCACCATAACGAACAGACTCATATAACGAAGTAATATTTCTCGTTCTACTAATTCTTTTTAACCACTGTTGCATCGTTTCATAGGATCTTCTCTGTTCATGAAATGGTAATGTTCTTTCCCATTCAACTAACGTTTTTCTTATCGTATCTTTAGGTAATGGCTGTTCAAACTGATGCATCACTTTCTTGTTCTTTTCGGTTCTATCCGTATTTTCTTTTGTTATCGATTGTTTATCCTGTTCTATTTCTGATTTCGTTACCTTTTTCCTCATTAATTTATAAACAGCATATAAAATGACCACTGCAATAATTACATAAAAAATGACACTAATCCATGAATTTGAAAGAACAGAAAACACATCAGTCCATGAATTTTTTCGTACAAAAAGTGGAATTTCCCTATCTATTTTCGTTCTTGTATCTACAACTCCTGTTTCTTCATCTATAATTCTTTCAGATTCATCAAACTGTGCGTCTACACTAGTAAAATCATAATTTCTTTCTGATATTATCTCCGTCTTACTAGAAAAAAGCCCTTTTACTATGTCTTGTACATACACAACACCTTGTGATAACGTTATCGCACTAATCGCAAAGAAAAGTATGATTAAAGTTCTTACACCCCATAACTTCACTTTCATATGTCGCTTTTTATTCGCCATGACATAAGCCCGTTCTTATTCTTTCATTACAATCCATTTATTCGTTCTACTGTATTTCTTTGGTGAAGTACCAATAATTAAAGGAACCGCATCCAGTTCCTTACGACGAAAGCCTGCTGTGTAAAAATAAGAAGAAGATACAGGCGTATCTTGATCCGATATTGAGGCAAGTATTTTTAATACATTTTGCAAATGTTTCCGATTATCACCATTCTTTACATGTAGCAAACCGTTATCCTTTACACTATTAATCCATAATTCAAATGAACAGTTTTGCATAAGAAGTTGTTTACATATGCCTGCTGTTAATTCAATTAATTCTTCTATATCATTTCGCAATGAAACGCCACTTTTATTTTGCAAGTTGAGATAAATCGCGTATTTATCTGATTGCGTTCGCTCATACTTTTTCGCAGTTATCGTCCCTGTTTTCGCTGTTGCACTCCAGTGGATGGAACGAAAATCTTCATTTTCATAAGACTTCACTCCCATTACTTTCGTTTCATCATATAAGGGTGAAGACATCGCTTTTCGAAATCCTCGTGACCATTCTTGTAATTCAGGGACTTGCATTTTTGGAACAGCTGGTAAAACTAAATAGGACGGCGTATCGACTTGTTTATATGTTATATGATTCGTTATAAATCCAAAAGGATCCGTAATAACAATTTCAACTTCTTCCCATTTCGCAATTCCTCTTTTTAACGCTACAGCTTGTAAATGAAATGAAGCTGACTCTCCTCCTTTTAAATTAAAATTCATATAATAATTTGAACCTGTATTCGTATTTTTGTTTATTTCATCATGATTCCAAGTTAGCTTGTTTTCACATTTAAATCGAAATACGATATTGAAAATAGGAAATATCGACTTATTTGAAATTTTCATTTTGCACATATTCGTTTCACCTATAAAAACGTTTGAATTCCCTTGGCTATATTCCCATTCAACACGAGATACTTTACGTATGTATACATGCATAGCACCTATTAAAATTACATACAAAAATACGAGAGATAAAAACAGTAGATTGCTTGAAAATACGCATAAAATAACAGCTACAACTGACATAACTCCCATTACGAAAGGCTCCGCTAATGGTGTATACACAAGCTGTTGATTCATCGTATATTCTCCACTGGTACATTAATCGTATGAAGAATTTCTCTCATGATTTGTTCTTTCGTCGTTTTCATCTCCCCTTCAATCGTTAACGTTAAACGATGAGCACAAACGGATGCAGCAAGCGTCTTAATATCATCTGGCGTACAGTAATCTCTTTCATTTAATATAGCCCTTGCTTGAATCGCTCTCATAAATGCCAACGTCCCCCGCGGACTTACACCAATTTCAATTAGCTCATGCTTACGCGTTGCCTCAATAATTTCAAGAAGATAATCTTGCACATCATTTCCTACTAACACTTCTCTTGCACGTTTTTGCATCATAATAATTTCTTCACTTGAAATAATAGAGTGTAATGTTTCTAACGGATCATTCGTTTGAAACCGATTCATCATTTCCTTTTCAGCTTCTCTCGTAGGATAACCTTGGCGAATCGTAAGTAAAAATCGGTCTAATTGAGCATCAGGTAAAGGAAATGTACCCGCAGATTCAAGAGGATTTTGCGTTGCAATTACTAAAAAAGGTTCTGGTAATGAATGCGTCTGTTTCGCAATTGTAACAGTACGCTCTTCCATAACTTCGAGTAACGAAGATTGTGTTCTCGGTACAGCACGATTAATTTCATCCACTAATACTATATTTGCAAAAATAGGACCTAACCTCGTTTTAAAATCCGATTCCTTCACATTAAAATATTCAAGACCAATAACATCTCCGGGCAAAGTATCCGCTGTAAATTGTATTCTTTGAAATTTTGCGTCCACGCTTTTAGCCAAACTTTTCGCTAGTGTTGTTTTTCCTGTCCCCGGTACATCTTCTAATAAAATATGTCCTTTTGCTATTAGAGCAATGGCTGCAAGTTCTATGGATTCATCTTTTCCTATAATAACTTTCGAAATATTATTAGTGATTTTCTTTAATGTGTTCATCTATTTATCCCCCCATTTCCTTTTGTTCTGAAAATTAAGAATTATTATTTTCCAAATTATAACACATTACGATAAAAGTAAATATATTCCTGTCAAAATAAAAAAGATGACCTTAGCACTATAAGCTAAAGTCATCTTTCTCATTATTTTACTAACTCTCCATTATAAGCTTTTATATCAAGAGGAGCAGTTAACAACTGTTTTGCTTTGCTAACGAAAGATGTGAAGTGTTCACTCGTATTATGACTCGCAACTGCTACTTCATCTTTCCATACTTCTACCATCGTATACACATTTTCTTTTTCTGTATCTTTATAAAGATCATAAGACACATTTCCACTTTCTTCTCTTGAACTATGAATGAGTGGTTGAATTTCTTCTAAAAATGATTGTTGTTTCGCTGGATCTACTTGAAATATTGCGTGAATAATAATCATGGTGTTTCCCCTCTCATCTTTCACTTATTGAAGTTCTTTTATAAAATTATTTCCACTCTGCAACTTTTTCAATTGGAAGACGTACTGATTGGTAACCACTGTCAGCTGCTTTTCCGATTGAAATTAACATAACTGGTACGTAACGTTCTTTATCTAATCCGAACGCTTCAGCAATTTGGTCTTTTTCAAAACCACCAATTGGACAAGTATCATAGCCGTGAGCACGAGCTGCTAGCATAAATTGCATTGCTACAAGACCACCGTCAATAAGTACAGTATCTTTCATTACTTCTGGTGTAACCATTGAGAAGTAAGCTGAAAGTTTTTTCATTTGGTCTTCTTTTACTTCTGCTGGCATGAAACCACGCTCTACTGCTGTTCCGTAAATTTCTTCTGCGTTATCAAAGTTGTTTAAATCACCAAATAAAGCGATCATTGCTGAAGATGTTTCTACTTGAGATTGATTGAATTTCGCAAGTGGTGCAAGTGTTGCTTTCGCTTCGTCACTTTCAATCACTACGAATCTCCATGGCTGCATGTTTACTGAAGATGGTGCAAGTGTTGCTTCTGTAAGAATTTCTGTCATTTCTTCTTTGCTAATTTTCACTGATGAGTCGTATTTACGAATTGAACGACGTCCTGTTAAAATTTCGTTAAAATTATTTGTTTTTACTGAGTTAGTCATAGTTGTATTCTCCCTTTTTTAAAGTTCTTTTATGTTTTCTTGAATGTGAATTAACATATTTAAAAGATTATCGCGTTCTTCTTCACTTAATCCTTTAAATGCCGATGCTGCAAAACGTTCTTTTTCCTCTTGAAACGCCTGAATTTTATTTCGTCCCTCTTCAGTAAGAGAAACTAACGTAATTCTGTTATCGTCTGGATTTTTACGTCTTACAATCATTCCGTTTGCTTCTAGCTGTTTTAAATGCCTCGTTATCGCAGCGTTATCAATGTTCACTTCTTGCTGAAGTGCTTTTTGACTAATTTCACCTACTTCAAATAACTGAAGTATAAGCTCTAATCGAGACTGGCTCATACCCGTACACCCTTCAAATTTCGAACTTACTTCTTTATTTAGAAAGTGTAATTTATATAAAATAATCGCTTCTTTTGAGCATGAACTTGTCAAATTACCCCTCCTTTACAATCAAAACAAAAACGTTTGATGTATCAATAGTTGATATGTCAATTAATATAATCTATATCGATTTAGAATGCAAGCTTTTTGTTTTCATTTTTATTTTTTCCAAATTAAGGCGCTTTGTCGCGTTACAAAAAATGTAAATTACATTATAATAGTAATACTTTAAATGACTGGAGAGTGATTGTAATGCGGCAATACACAAATAGAAATGAGGAAATGAAAATGGAAAATGAAATGAGGATATTTATATATGACAACAATAAATATAGGGATTGTCGCGCACGTAGACGCTGGCAAGACGAGTTTGACTGAGCGTATTCTTTATGAAACGAATGTGATTAAAGAAGTTGGCCGAGTTGATAGTGGAAGCACGCAAACTGACTCAATGGAATTAGAAAGACAACGCGGCATTACGATTAAAGCATCTGTCGTGTCTTTCTTTATTGATGATATAAAAGTAAATGTCATTGATACACCTGGACACGCTGATTTTATCGCTGAAGTGGAGCGATCATTTCGCGTTTTGGACGGTGCGATTTTAGTTATTTCTGCCGTTGAGGGTGTGCAAGCACAAACGAAGATTTTAATGCGGACATTACAGAAACTCAACATACCGACTATTTTATTTGTTAATAAAATTGATCGTAGTGGTGCAAATACTGAAAAAGTTGTAAAGCATATAAAAACGATTCTTTCAAATGAAGCATTCCCCTTCTATTCTGTCCAAAACGAAGGAACAAAGGAAGCTCGTATTATTGAATATAAATCATATGACGATTGTATAGAACGATTAGCACCTTATAATGAATCATTACTTGAGTCATATGTAAATAACGAAATCGTAACGGACACATTATTAAGAGAAGAACTTGAAAAACAAATACAACAAGCAAATCTGTATCCGATCTTCTTCGGTTCAGCACTGACGGGTACAGGAGTAACTGAACTACTTGAAAATATTCCAGCGTTACTTCCAGCTAATAATTCGTCTCCAGATGAAGAACTGTCCGGTGTTGTTTTTAAAATTGAACGTGAACCTTCTGGAGAAAAGATTGCTTATGTAAGACTTTTTTCAGGTAGTTTACACATTAGAAAATATGTGGATATTCAGCGAAATGAGTCTCTACCACATAAGGAAAAGATTAAAAAAATGTGCATATTTCATAATGGAGATGCCGTTCAAACTTCTACCGTTCCTAATGGTGAATTTTGCAAAGTGTGGGGACTAAGTGATATTAAAATTGGTGATATTATCGGTGCACGGACTGATTATATAAAAGATATTCACTTTGCCGAACCACAAATGGAAGCTGCCATCGATGCAGTACCTAAAGAACGAATTCATGATTTATACACTGCTCTTATGGAACTATGTGAAGAAGATCCACTCATTCAAGTGTGGAAAGATGATGTTCATAATGAACTATACATTCGCCTTTTCGGTCAAGTACAAAAAGAAGTAATTGAAACGACTCTTTTTGAGAAATATAATTTGCAGGTTACTTTTTCAAATACGCGAGTTGTATGTATTGAGAAGCCAATTGGCATTGGGATTTCCGTTGAAGTAATGGGCGAAAAAACGAATCCATTTTACGCAACAGTTGGATTCAAAGTCGAACGTGGTGAACTTAATTCTGGCATAACATATACATTAGGCGTTGAACTTGGCTCACTACCTTTAGCATTTCATAAAGCGATTGAAGATACTGTATTTCAAACGTTAAAACAAGGTTTATACGGTTGGGAAGTTACGGATATTTCTGTCACGTTAACGCATACAGGTTATGCTAGTCCTGTTACAACAGCGAGTGACTTTAGAAACGTAACGCCACTCGTTTTAATGGATGCTTTAAAGAAAGCTGAAACATATGTATATGAACCAGTTAATGCGTTTGAATTAACTGTACCGGAGCAGGCAATTAGTACCGCAATGTATAAGCTCGCTGCTATTCCAGCAACTTTTAGCGAGCCGATATTCAATAATGACTCATACCATTTAACAGGATCGTTACCTGTTGCGAAAACAGAGAATTTTCAGCGAATGCTTCATTCATTCACTGAAGGAGAAGGCATATTTACAACGAAGCCAGCTGGTTTCACAAAACTGAAACCTCCCTTCCCTACTCGAAAACGTGTTGATTATAATCCGCTGAACCGGAAAGATTATTTGCTTCATGTGTTGAAGGCTTATTAAAATAAAAGAGGTGCAATTCGCACCTCTTTTTGCATGTATTGATAAGTTAGTTTTCCCTAACAATTTCTTTAAGCTTTTCTATTATTTTCGCTATCGCTTCAATTGAATTCTCTGTTTCAAATTCCCCAACATTTACAGAATGATTTGCATTTTTGATAACATCAATCGTTAAATTCGTTTTATATAACTGCTTAACTTGATCTGCATTATATTGATGATCTTTATCCCCAATAACTAAAAGCCCTTCGTGACTACTATGTAAAATAGAATCAAAAATAGATTCAAAAGTTAGTAAAGGTGTAAGCACTATCATTTTTGACTGCGTGAATTCTTCTCTCTTCATTAAATCATTCGCAATCGGAATTGTTCCGAGTGACTTCCCTAAAAACATCGATTTGCTGTATTGTTCATTTTTCAACACTTCATTTATTACGGGATTAATATCATCCATCATTACTTTCGTTAGTTCTTCTATTGGTTTATTCATTACCTGTTCATCGTAAGAGTAATGAATATGTACAACATCAATTTTATGTTCAAGCATAAGCATCGTCGCGTAATAAAATAACGGCTTATCGTAATTATATCCTGAACCTGAGAACATAAAGCAAACCTTACTAGAACCTTTTTCGATATGTGTGTAACGAATTACTTTGTCATTTATATGTACCTCTTTTTTAGTCCCCTTCATCGTTTCTCCCTCCGAATACATTTACTTTTGTAGTACGATATGTTCTGTGTGAACTGATACATCCTTTACTTTCTCTTTTATAAATGCAGGCTGTAAGTTATATGTATGCAGTTCTTCTACTGGCACCCATCTAAACAAATACGTTCTACCCTCTTCTTCCAAAATATATTGATCCGCTCCATTTGCAGGTAATTCATGTAGCTCTACTTCATAATAAAAACTAATCTCATGAAACCTTCGCTCAGAAAGTGTAAAGAAATTTTCTACTGACCATATTAATCTTTTCCTTTTAATAGGAACACCTATCTCTTCCGCAAGCTCTCGTTTTAATGCATCTTCTCTATTTTCTAGCATTTTCACTCTACCGCCTGGTACGTACCAAAAATCTTCACTGTCACCTTGCAGAATAAGTATTTTATTATCATGTTTACAAATTGCTCCGCCGCGGTAGTTAAAACATGTTTTCTCAACTTTGAACGTAAGATCCACAACGATTGTCCCCTATACTTCATTTAAAAATCGCTATAAAACTATTATGTATGTATCGTACAAATAAGATTACTAAATTTTTCTAGTTCGTTCAATAATTTTTCGAACTTTCCAAAAATTATACACATCATTTGTCATCACAAGTATAAATACATATGTCACAATTACTGCGCACACTTTGGAAGCAGTATGGGGGACGAATGCATCTATCTCTATCAATATACAAAATTGAAGAATCAAATAATTTTCAAGAAATCATTGTAAAAGATAAAGTGAAACATCAATAAGTGGAGTTTTTATCTTTTTCCTGTTGTTTTTAAATATAGTTAAGACATTATTAAAAAGACGCAAGGTCAACTTATGTGCTAATTAATTCTTTTTCTAGAAAAAGCGTCTTTTATTGCACTTGTTACTACATTTAGGAATAATAAAATAGCCATAACTGCCGTTAGTACATTAAATTGCTTTGTTTTATAAGGAGCGAACCATTCCGTAAAGAACTCTGAATTAACGAGACGATCCCCAACTCCTCCTTCCTTGAAGTTCGGTATCCACGAATTCATGTCAAGGATGATAAAAATTAGTTGCATAACGAAAAATGCTCCAATAGTTTTCAGCCAATTTCGTATTCGACTAGGACGCTCTTTTTTTAATTTCATTTAAACCATCCTCCTTTTAGAACTTGCTATTAAAGAGCCTTGTTCTGATAGATACGAATAGATAATATCCATGAAACCCCATAGCACCCCACTGCTATGACAGCAAATAAAAGAAATAATTTCAAATCTGAAATCTCTTTTAAAAAGGTCAGTACGCCATTAGCATATTTATTTAATAAATATGGAGTATTTTTCATTAAATATATAACTCCAATAGATAAAAATATAAAAACTGGTACAAGTGTTTTCACTTTAAATGCAACAAAAAATGGGATGTAAAATGCTGTTATCAGCATGACTGCCAAGAAGCCTAGTATGTAACTTTCTATGGAAAGTTGAAATTCCATGCTGTCTAAAATGAAATATTTTCCAACTAAACAAAATGGGATGATTACTATTGTAAAAAGTAAAGTTCCAACGTATTTTGAACTTATAATTTCCTTCCTAGTATACGGTAATGAGTTTACTAAAATATTAGCATTATCTTTATCATCAGATTGATATGTGTTAATTACAAAAACGGCACTACAAATGATTATGACATATGCTACATCCATGCCGGCCCACAAATAGGTAACTAGAAATAAGAGATAAGCAGGCAAGAAAGTTTTTTGTAAAATCAAATCCTTTTTAATTAAATTAAGCATCTTGAATCCCCCTTTTTCATGAAATACATAATATCCTCTAAACTCGGTTTTTCAATCACCACATCCTTATCAAATAAATTTTCGATAGAATGTGCATTTTCAATCAATCCCTCGAAACCTGTATTTGCCTTACGTACAGAAATAAATTCACGCTCAGTATCAAACTTTAACAAATCTAGTGGTCCTTTGACTAAAACATAATCCTCTGCAATGGCATAAATATCTTTTGTGAAAATATGCTTCCCATTTTGAATAAATGTAATATAATCGGCAATGCGGTCTAAATCCGTTGTAATATGTGATGAGAAAAAGATAGTTTTCTCTCCATCCTGCATAATATTTTGTAGAACATCCAATAATTCTCTTCTGAATACAGGATCAAGTCCAGATGTAGGTTCATCCATAATAATTAGTTCAGCATGATGTGAAAGGGCAATTGCGAGAGAGGCTTTCATTTTCATTCCTTTGGAGAATGTTTTCATTTTTTTGTTTAATGGTAATTCGAACAGCTCTTTATAATATGTAAATTGGTTAAAATCCCATTTTTTATAAGCAGGTGCAATAATTTTAGTAATTTCCTTTAATGTGAGTTCATCATAAAACACATTATCGTCATAAACGAAGCCAATTCTTTCTTTAATTCGTTTCGCATCAGTCGAATAGTTCATGCCAAATAAGGAGACGTTTCCACTATCCGGGTTTATTAGATTCATAATCATTTTAATTGTTGTAGATTTACCTGATCCATTTCCTCCAATAAAACCCGTAACAAATCCTTTTTTTACTTCCATCGAAAAATTGTTTATTTGAAACCCTTTAAAAGATTTACTGACATTTTGAAGTTCTATTACGTTTTCCAAAAGTTTTCCTCCTCATATAAAATTGTAAGCATTTCTTTTAGCTCATTTAAAGAAACATCCATTTGCTTAGCATTTTGAATCGCTTCACATAACTTTTCTTCAACTGTTTTTAATTTTTCTTCTTTCATAGTTTCAATGTTTTGTTCTGCTACAAAGGACCCTCTTCCGACAATTGAATTAATAAAACCGTCTTTTTCCAGTTCTTCATATGCTCTTTTCGTTGTAATAATACTTACTCGTAAATCTTTTGCTAACTGACGCATTGAAGGAAGAGCATCTCCTTGTTTTAAATCACCTAGTAAAATAAGCTTTTTTATTTGGGCACTAATTTGTTCATAAATAGGTTCCTTTGAAGTGTTCGTAATAGTGATTTGCATGCAAATACCTCTTTTTAAATATATTGTATATATACTTTATATACAATATATACTATCGCACATTTTAAATCAACAGAAAATTTCCAAAATATAGTTACAAACACATTCTAATAATGTAATTAATACAACTTATTTATACAGGCCTTCCTTATACTAGCCGGATTTTGAGGCGGCGGTCTTGCTACTAGCTAATACACGATAAAGACTTCGTTGTGTTTTACAGAAAAATTGGCACAACTGATAGTTTGAAAAAGAAAGAGTTTGAAATAGAAGAAAAATTTGAGGAAGTTGATATCAAGTTAGACTAGGATGAGGATGACGAAGAAGGACTGAAAAATATGTTTTCTAAGCTGCGGGAAATGTACGAGGAAGAACCAATTGAATTATAAATTCACATACGAAAAACACCTTGTTTCTTTAGTAACAAGGCGTTTTTTCTTAATACTAGGTTTAAATTGTTATTTTTCCGCTAAATTTATTAATACCATCTTTCTAACAATTCCTTCTCCCTTTCGCCTGAAATACCTGCTTTTAATTCCCATTCGTCTGTGCTCTTCATCCACTCATACACGTCTGTAACTGTCTCTTCTATTCTTCTAAAAGTAAGCCCTTCTTTCACAGCATTCTCGACACTAATAGAAAACCCGCCTTTCCACGGCTTCGTCTCACCATCTAATGGAAAAGTTTCCGGAATCCATAAAGGCATTTCTGTCCACGGCTGCACATTATGTTCACTCATAAACGATTCGTCTACCCAAACGAATTCAGCATCACTATGCGTAACCTTTTTACACGTATTTAATAGTTCTTCCATCGTCAAATCATAATTTGGACCTGTTACATTGAATATACCTGCATTTTTGTTTTCTGCCATGTTTAGTCCCCAATTTGCGACGTCTTTTATATCAACTATCTGCACTGGACGGTCTTTTCTTCCTGGAACTAACACCTTACCTCCTCGTATATTAATATTTAAGCCCTATTACAGGCTTAGATTTTCTTCTTAATAAGAGCCCTATAAATAAAAATACTTGGACGTCCCAAGATATTTCTAGATAATGATTTTAGGATCATTTGGGACAATTCTTTCACCTCCTGTGGATTTACCACATTTGAAGAGTGTTTCTCAGTGAACGTGCGGGACTCCCTACTCGCAGGCTGAGCAGCCTGACCCTCGAACCTAGATGATAGTAGCTCTAGGGCGGCTTTCGATTCAGGACTAGCTCTCATACACGAGGTTGTTGGTCGGCGTACACACTAGAGATATCTCGAGACGTCCAAGAAATGATTCTAATATAGAAGGGAGGTCTCTTACATGAGATTATTTGTTGGTTTAGATGTAAGTTCGTTTGATATGAAAGTTTGCTTTTTAAATGGTGATGGAGAAAAACTGGATTCTTTTTCGGTCAGTAATGACCTACCGGGAGCTACTACACTCAAAGAAAAATTATTACAGTGTGTTGCAGGTAAAGAGGTCGACATCCTTAAGATTGGTCTAGAATCCACCTCTGTTTACAGCTTTCATCCTTCTATGTTTCTTCACCATGATATAGATTTACAGCGTTTTGGAGCAAAAGTATTTCTCCTAAACCCAAAGCAAGTCGCAAATTTTAAGAAAAGTTATTCTGACATGAATAAAACCGATGAGATTGATGCCTTTGTCATTGCTGATTACTTACGATTTGGCCGTAATCAAATGTCTATCGTAAAAGAAAGCCAGTACGTGGCACTGCAGCAATTAACTCGATCACGATACCAACTTGTCAAAATGTTAACGAAAGAAAAACAACACTTTCTTCAACACCTAAGTTTTAAATGTAATACATTTTCACAAGAGGTGGATACTTCCGTATTCGGTAGCGCCATGACAGAACTATTTCTTGAAAAATTCAGCTTAGAGGAACTCGCTAATATGCCTTTAGAAGAACTCGCTGAGTTCCTACAGAAAAAAAGTCGAAACCGTTTTGGTGATCCAAAATGCGTAGCAGCATCCATTCACAAAGCTGTGAAAGTTTCTTATCGCTTGGATAAGGTTGTAGAAGATTCAATAGATGTCATCTTAGGTACATCCATCGCAGTCATTCGTACGTTTCAACAGCAAATCAAGGAATTAGAAAAGTCTATTAAAAAAATCATGGCTGGTTTGACCCAAACACTTGAATCTATTCCTGGAGTAGGCCCTGTTTTCGCTGCCGGTATCATTGCTGAAATTGGCCAAATCGAAAGATTTGACGATGAAACAAAAATAGCCAAATACGCTGGATTATACTGGCGAAAGCACCAATCCGGTCGTTTTACAGCCGAAGATACTTCATTATCCCGTACAGGTAATCATTACTTGCGTTATTACTTAGTTGAAGCCGCCAATTCAGTAAGAAAGCATGTATCAGATTATCAAGAGTATTACGTGAAAAAATATAATGAAGTACCAAAACATCAACACAAACGTGCACTCGTTCTAACCGCAAGAAAATTTGTGCGATTGGTGGATGCGCTACTACGTAGCCACCAACTTTTTACGCCTGGAAGGTGTGTGAAAGAATGACATAAAATTTTGTCATCGCTACCTTTCATTATTTTCCAGTAAATTACATTCGTTACTGGTTTAGTTTTGTGATGCCTTTTTTAAACAAATTGACCTTTGACAACTTTAAACTTTGTTATTTCTAAGTTGACATACTACCGCAGGTCTTTTGCTACACGCTGAATCCAGTATGGAAGACGATCTGTATAATCGAACATTCCTGAAAGAAGTCCTGCTCTTACGTGTAAAACACGCCGAGGCCAATACTCCTCTGCTTCTTTTTCACATAATACTTTCAGCGCACCGTAATACTCATAAGGAGATACTTCACCATTCTCTACAGCCTTTATTTGCTCTTCCGTCGGTTCAGGTTGTAATATATAGTCTTCTTTTATATGATGTGGAATCCAATCTTTATATGCGGAAAGGCTTGAGATGAATATATAGTGTTCAATATTATCTGTAAGCACTTCTCCAACATTTCTAATGTGATGTGGAGAAAACCCACACGTATCCACGACAACATCCCATTTTCGATTTTCTAAGCTTGATACACCACCATTTCTGTCACCGATTAACTGCTCCACTTCAGGAAAGAGTTCTTTGTTTGTTCCGCGGTTAAATAATGTAACTTCATGCCCTCTGTTCAAAGCCTCTTCTACAAATGCTCTGCCTAAAAATCGTGTACCACCTAGTATTAGAATTTTCATGGTTCTCCCCCATTCATCATTAAAAATCCTTTCTTTTGTTAAACGATTTTCTATCATAAAAAGTTACGGGGGATTTTTTATTTTAATCCTACAAATAAAAAGAATCCGTCTTGAAAAATTAATCAATACGGATTCTTAAATTAGATATAATTGTTAAATTACTAACTCCGCACAACTTCCCCATCAACTAACTCAATAATTCTATTACACTTATTCGCTACTTCCATATCATGCGTTACAATAATAATTGTTCGTCCTTCTTCATTCAGTTGTAACAGTAGATTCATAGTTTCTTCTCCTGTTTTTCTATCTAAATTTCCAGTCGGTTCATCCGCCAAAATTAATTCTGGTTCACCTACTAACGCTCTTGCAATTGCGACGCGCTGCTGTTGTCCACCTGATAGCTCGTCGGGTGTTTTATACATATGTTCTTTTAAACCTACTTTTTCTAAATAGAACTTCGCCTTATTTTCTCTTTCTCGTTGCTTTAGCTTTCTATATGTGAGTGGTAGCACTACATTATCCAGTACAGTATGTTCTTTTAACAATGCAAAATATTGAAAAATAAATCCGATCATTTCATTTCTTGTTTTATGAACTTTATTTGCTCTAATTTCAGTTAATGATTTTCCATTTAACGTATATTCACCCTCATTTGGCATATCAATTAACCCGATAACATTTAGTAATGTACTCTTCCCTGAGCCTGATCGCCCCATTACCGCTATAATTTCGCCCTTATATATCGTTAAGCTTATACCGTTTAACGCGAACGGATTATGGTTCTTGTTACTATACACCTTTTTAATATCTTTTAGCACAATCAAACTCATTATTCCATTCCTCCTATTAATGTTTTCGGTTCGAGCTTTCTAATAAATAAGAAGACAATGAGATTTGAAATAATGATGATCACTAGTAAGAATAGGAATACAAATAATAAAATAGGCATATTTAAATTTATTTCGCGTACGGACGCCGTATCAAAGTCCTTCGAAACTTGTAGATGATTCTCGTATCTCCATAAAAAGTAAACTATCGATAAAAACATACCAACTATCGCAATACATATGTTTTCTAATACAATTTGAATGAGCATCCCAAACTTACTTTCTCCAAGGACCATCTTAATACCAAATTCCCTCTTTCTCATTATGATGGAAACAATTGTCGTTACGACCATTCCCGCTATTATAAATAAAATAAATAGACTTCCTACTATAAGATCGATATTTTCCGTATCCATACTACTAGTAACGGCTTCATTTATTTCTTCTCCTAAATTTTTTAAGTATAACGTAACGTCGCTTCCCTTCAGTTGAATCATTTCTTGTAGTTTGTTTATATCTGCGTCTCTTTTTAAATTCATAATTGTACTTTGATGTAATCTTGAAAACATTATTTCATAGTTTTCATACCTATCAATTGGCATGGGTGATAACATAGCCTTGTCTAATTTCTGGTATATACTCACTCCGTTACCATCTATAATAAATTTATTTTCCGGTAAAAATCCAATAATCATATATTGATTATTGATTGTATCCCCTATTTGAAAATATTTCTTAAAGTAAGGACCTACCAAAACATTCGTTTTCTCTTCACTATTTTTGTGGAAGTCTCGATACGAAAAGCCTGCTCCAGTTTTTATGGGTATATTCAGTAATTTATAATAATCTTCATCTATTGTAATTATACGAATAGTAGGATTTTTATCGCGAAAAGTTTTGTTTTTCAATTCTTCTAACATACTTTCTTGGAGCGGTCGATTGCTGGATTCTAGTTCGATTATGCTCTCTTCGTATGTACCATACGAAATCACATCTTTATTTTGCTGCATTTTTTTATAAATTTCTTCGACTTGTCCTTTATTAAATTGATCTGCCTTCAACCTATCAGTAGTCATCCCATCATAAGTGATGAAATATGTACTTTCTAAATCTAGCAACGAGTTGGAACTGTTTTCAAGATAGTGAAAATTACAAAGCATATTAATGGAAAGGGTTATTGCTGCTAATCCAAACGTGAATTGTATTAAGAGAAAAATAGAAATGAGCAATCTATTTTTCAGGGCCATAAGAGCACTTTTTAGTCTCATCTTATTTACTCCTTTAACCCTTTAGCAGGTTCAATTTTAAGTATTTTGAAAAATGGTATTACAGCGGTGATGAACGAAATAAACAAGGAAATTACTACACTCATCACAACTTTAAAAACATCTATATGAATAGTAAAACCCATTACATGCACTATGCTTTTATTCATTGTACTTAAAATCCATTGCATACATATCGCACAAATAGCTGCAACGATTGCGCATATGAATAATTGGCTAAATATGAATACAAATAAATTCAAATTGCTTGCTCCCAACGTTTTCCTTAAGGAAATACTCTTCTTCTTCGTGTAAATCCAAAAATAACTCGCAATTATACAGTTCATTACAGCAATAAAAAGTAGATTGTACGGAAGAGTAAGTTGTGCTCTCATAGCTTTATTCGAGCTTTTTTCGTTCTCATAATTCTCCTTTTCATTTATCACTTTCACATTCGTATCAATTCTATTTTGCTTAATATACCGAATAAATGTATCTATTTCTTGTTTAGGATTTTCGTTAGACCTTACTATCATTTCAAATGTATTTTCATTTTGCATACGTCGTTTTATCTCATCAGGCATGTCACTTAAGCCGACAAAAACATTGGAATTATATGCGTATCCAGTATTCGCAGCGCTCACGCCTTTAACTCTATACTCTCTACTAAACAGTTTTATTGTTTCAGATTCTTTATAAATTCTCTTTCCAGCAATTACACTATTTTCTTCCCCATCTTCCATACGAGAACCTTTTATTAAAGGCGGAGACCAATTTTTATTTATAAGACCAACCATCGTTACTTCACCTATGCCGGGGATTCCCATTCTCATATTATTTGTAATAACACTTGAGTTCTTAAAACTAGTTCCTGTTACCTCTTGAATTGCTTTGAAATCCAATTCCCCAAAGCTAGTAAGCTGAACAGTATAGTAATATTTAAAATAACCATTTTTGTACTCATAAAATTTTTCATCGTAATAATCTCGAATCGACATCGCTATAAGTATGGGCAGAATTGTTAAAGTAAATCCGATAAATAACATAATGAATATTTTTCTGTTCACTGCTATTTCTTTTAATATTAGATTCATATACCCTCCAAACGTCAAAAAGGTAAATACCCTTTTTGACAAATTCCATATAAACGCTGTACTTATCAAAAAAACTTAAAATATTATTCTATTTCCTTAAGCCATCAAGAAATGCACATTAACTTTTAATTCGCCCCTTTCTTTAAAATGTTTTTAGTATGCGGATTCATTATACATAGAAAAATAAAGATTAAAATAAATAAATCAAAACCTTAACATTTTTTACACTATATTTATTTTTCGGTTAACTTAATGACATTAAGTTATTTTCCCATCTCCCTTTCATGTAAAATGCCATATATAAAGGCGGTATGAAATCTCATACCGCCTTATATCTTAAATTTAATTGTTTTGTATGTAAGGAAGAATATATTTCACAATCAATTCCCATCTATCCCCTGCATTCGGTATAATTTCAGACGCAATCACCACTACCAATTCCTTCTCTGGAATACAACAAATCATATTCCCACCATCACCCATTGCACAGTATGAAAAGATTCCATCTTCTTCTCGTAACCACCATAAGTAACCATATTGATTTTGGTTCATTGTTGTCGATTCTTTTATCCAGGATTTTGATAGAATTTGTTTTCCATTATGAATACCTTCATTCAAATACATCTGTCCAAACTTAGCCATATCTTTAACTGTTAACGTTAGTCCCCAGCCGCCTGTCGAAATACCATTTGGATCATGAACCCATCCTTTTACATCTTTTCCGAATAAGTCATCAAATCCAAACGCTTTCATATTGTAGTTTGGAATTTCTCTCATGTCGAGTGGCTGAAATAGCTGTTCATTCGCAAATTCACGCGCACTTTTTCCTGTTGCACTCGTGATAATTGCTGATAGTACATGCGCTCCTGCAGATGAATATTTAAAAGACCCAATCTCTCCGCCGTTCCCCATTCTATGAAGTGTATACTGTACCCAGTCTGGTTGTGTACATAATTCTTCTAACGGTTCCTGCCAGTCTACAAAAGGATATGGAGCTGTCATTGTAAGTAAGTGTCGCACTGTTATTTCAGATTCCTTACGTTTATATTCAGGAAAAAACTCTATTACTTTTTGATCAACGCTTTTTATATAGCCTTTATCTATACATATCCCAATTAGGACCGAGATTATCGTTTTTGTGACTGACGCTACATGAAATGCATCATCTGGACCATGCCCGTTATAATAGTTTTCAAAAATAACATTACCTTTCTGCACTACTAACATACCATTCATGTTTTTATATTCTTCTTGTATAATCTGATCTAACTTTTCAGCAGTTTTCATTATTCCTTCCCCTTTAACCTATAATTAAAAAGGTTCGATAGGTACATATATATCAACTATATGTTTATTTTCTGGGTGCTGCCTTGGGTCATTTTTATACATTTCAAAAGGATATGCATCTCTCGGTTTATATCCGCTATTTGGTAGCCATTCACCGTATAAAAAATCCCATGCTCTTTTATATTCATCTTGTTGTATTTCAAAATGACTTACCGCATACTTTCCAGAAGGTATTACCATTATTCCAATGTTGCTCGTTTCTACTGCGGATTCATCCGGAATTGTTATACATAAACTAGTCCTTAACTGATAGTCCTCTGTAAATTCATGATTATCGTGGTAAATGGTTAATACTTTCGTATCCTCAAATACATGATAGTTTTGCTCAACTGCGTAATGAAATAGTTTCTCTATCATTTTTGGAAAAGCTATAGTTAACTCTTCATATGTACCTGTATGTCTTATGTATGCGACGTTTATATCATCCACTGTTACAATTTCAACATTCCCTCGAACCTTCTTACATTCATTGTATTGAGAAGTTCTTCTTACGTCTTTGCAATTCTTGCTATTATAGTTTCGATATTGAGACGGGCTTACTCCGTAATAATTTTTAAATGTACGGGAGAAAACTGCCGAATCTGTGAAACCAAAATGGTAAGCGATGTCAGTAATCGTCATATCCGAACGGTATGTAAGAAGGTTTGTTGCCCTTTCCAGTTTCAATCGGTTTACATACCGAGATAATGGTTCATCTACTATCCCTTTAAAAATTCTATGAAAATGATACTTTGAAAATCCTGCTACATCGGCTAGTTCTTCAATAGATAGTGAACTATCTATGTTTGATTCTATATAATCTTGAACCTTATGTATGCGTCTTACATACTCATATCTACTTTGTTTATTCTCCATACTTCTATCCCCTCACAACAAAAAGGCTAACTTTTCGCTAGCCTACTTTTACACATGTTTCAAAAATAAAACTCTACTCCCGCCGTTCCCATCATAATTTGTATGTACCGATACACCCTCTACCTCATCATCCCCAGCCTCAATTCGAAAACCGATTTCTTGATGAAACTGTATCGATTTTTTATTAACTGGTGACGTAATTGCTTTTACAACTTTACGATTATTTGCACGTGCGACATCAAAGAAATACGAATACAATGTCGATGCAATTCCTCTTCTTCTATACTTCGGATTTACCCCGATAAAATGAACGTACGCTTCCTCTTTATGCGTTTGCGAAAAGAATCCGCATAAGAAACCTAACGTTTCGCCATCTTCTTCAATGATAAAACTCGTTTCTTGAAAGTGAACGAAAAACAATTTTGGCAACATAGCAGCCATGTCTCTCCCGCCCCACCAATCATTTAAAACAGAATGAATCTTTACATAATCTTCCCCTTGGATGTTTCTTACTCGCATACGTTTCTCCCTCTCACTCACTTCATTTTTTCATAAATTTTAATGACTGTTTCTACTAAAAGGATAAATACCCATATCCCGCAAAATACAAGAACTGACTGAAATATAGAACCTAACATAACAATACTTATTAAACCTAATTCCGATCCCGAAATAGATATTTCATCAAACCCAAGATTATATATAAATGGACCAGTTGAAAAAGCCATTAAAATTGATCCTATTAAATAAATCACACTCATTATTTTTAATATTTTTATAGAAAGATATGAAGTTTGTTTTTCTTCCACTTGTGATAATTCGATTTCCCCACTCGCAATTCCTTTTTGCAAACAGTCTTCACATAAAAATTCTTCCTTAATTTTTTTACCACCGTGCAATGTACCTGTAATTTCTTTACAGCGAGTACACTTTCGATTTATCATTTTGTTATCACTCCAATCTATTAAGATTGTACTTATATAATTCTAACCTTACCTTATTATTCCTTTTATGTATTTTATAGAGAGTTGACGTGTTTATGATATCTAAACTTACTTTTGGTTATAAAAAGCCTACTGAGCAATATGTATTACGCCCTAGTTGTTATGCAATTATTTTTAACTCTACTTCTTCAAAAATTGCTATTATCCAAAAAGGAGACCGTTATTTTTTACCTGGTGGCGGTATGGAAGGTACCGAAACAAAAGATGAATGCTTACATCGTGAACTACTAGAGGAATTAGGATGGGCAATTGAAATTAATCAATATATCGGTAATGCAATGCGATATTTTTATGCGGAAAAAGAAGATACTTATTATTTAAACGATGGGTTCTTTTATATTGCGAACATGGTGCAGAAACGAACTGGAAACTGTGAGGAGGATCATGTTTTAAGGTGGATGTCTCCATTACATGCTATAGAATATTTACTTCATGATCATCAAAAATGGGCTGTTGAACAAGCGCTTTTATTACGAAACAAAAAAGGATCTCCTTCTATATGAAAGAGATCCTTTTTACTGTTAGCTTACCTTTTTCAAATTGAGAGCTGGCTTTTTGATTCCACCTTTTTTTACAACATATAGACCCACAAAGATAATAAGTCCGCCAACCAGTTGCATCATATTGATTTGCTCCCCTATTGTTACTGCCGCAAAAATAACTGCGAACAACGGTACAAGATACATATATACCATTACTTTCGTTGAGCCTATTTGACTAATACCGACATACCACATCGCAAGTCCGAAGATTGTCGCGAAGACGATTGAATATGCTAGAGACCCCCAGCTTAGCATGTCTACTGGCCACGTTAATGTGTTTACGTTGAATAAACAATATATAACGAGAGGTACAATTCCAATTAAAGTAGACCAAGATGTGACTCTCATTGCGGAGTATTTTGTAATAAGAGGTTGTGCTAATATTGGATACCATCCCCAAGCAATTGCTGCGACTAATCCAATTACATTTCCAAGCCAAGCATACTCGTAAGTAGCTCCTCCTGTATGTCCTGTTAATAAAACGAATGCTGCACCAATAAACGCTACTATTGAACCAATTTGTACTTTCATCGAAAAACGTTCTTGTTTGTGTAATACTGCTAATATCCCTGTAAATATAGGTGACATCGCAATTAATAATGAGGCGTTCGTTGCTGAAGTATATTTCACAGATAGCATAAACATCGTTTGATACATTGTCGTTCCAACGATGCCGACTGCTATTAATCGTAGCCAATCTTTTCTTTCAATACGTAATGAGCGTTCCATCATAAAAGTAATAAGTAATAATACCGGTGATGCTACTAAAAATCGTAAACTATTAAATTGAATGGATGACATAAATGCCACACCATACTTTCCTATTGTATAATTTGCTCCCCATACTAATGCAACTGATACTAGGAGCCATTCCATTTGCCATCGTTTCATCCGAATCTCCCCTTCCCTATTTAGCATAGTAAAATTGGCTGGATAAAACACCGTCCAATTGGCTGTTTTTTTACCCAGCCAATTTGCTATACTGGATGTATATAAGAGATACGGAGGCGTTTTTTATGGAATGTAAGCTAGATAGTGACAGTAAAATCCCTATTTATCAGCAAGTTGTTGACTTTATTGAAAAACGTATTACATACGGAGAACTTCCTCCAGGTAGCTTCCTACCTTCCGAACGGAAATTAGCTACGCAGTTAAATGTAAACCGAAGTACAGTAACGACTGCTTATAATGAACTACGTGCTATGGGAATTGTAGAAAGTACGACTGGTAAAGGAACACGCGTGAGTACACATATGTGGGGTGTTTCTCCAACATTAACGCCGAACTGGAGAAATTTCGTAGAAGGCGGTACGTTCTTACCAAACTTGCCGTTACTTCGCCATATTCGGGCAGAAGTACAACAAAATGAAAACATTATTGATTTTGCAAACGGAGAACTCGGTTGTAATCTTTATCCTCACGATCAACTACAAACGATTTTACGGGAACAACCGTTAACACATTCATTAAGTTACGATCATCCGCAAGGCTATCTCCCGCTTAGACAAGCGGTAGTAAAATATATGAAAGAACATTTAAAAGTTGAAGCGACTGAGCAATCCATAATGATTACATCTGGTGCACAGCAAGCACTTCACCTTATCGTACAATGTTTATTAAATCCGGGTGATGCTGTTGCTTTCGAAAGTCCTTCACACTGTTATTCCTTACCTTTATTCCAATCAGCGGGTATTCGTATTTTCCCATTACCTGTTGATGAACACGGTATTAATCCAGATGATGTGCAAGAGCTATATCGAAAGCATCGTATTAAAATGATTTTTTTAAATCCAAACTTCCAAAATCCTACGGGCACAATGCTGCATCCAAATCGTAGAAAAAAACTACTATCCCTTTGTGCAGACTTACGTATTGCGATTGTGGAAGATGATCCGTCTAGTTTACTTACGCTTGAAAAGAAACAACCTTGCCCTACTTTGAAATCAATAGATGAAAATGGAACTGTCATCTATGTACATTCCTTATCAAAAATGATTGCACCAGGTTTACGAGTCGGCTGGCTCGTCGCTCCGCAATCGGTAGTAGAAAGGTTATCCGACGCAAGGCACCAAATGGAATTAGGTATGAGCATTTTCCCGCAGTGGCTTATGCAGCAGTTTTTCGAAACTGTGCCATTTCAGTCGCATATCGTACCGTTACGAAAACAGCTAGCAGAAAAAAGAGACGTTATCGTTCGAGCCCTAAACGAGAAACTTCATGATAAAATCTCTTTTTCAAACCCGACTGGTGGTATTTATATATGGGGAAAATTAAAAGAACCGATCAACGAAAAACAACTCATTATGCAAAGCTTAAAACAAGAAATTGCTTTTATGCCCGGTAGTATTTTCGGTGCGAAAGATGGTTATATACGTTTATCTTATGGAAAAGTGAATATTGATCAAATTGAGGAAGGTATTTCTCGTTTGCGGGAGGCTATTTTGGTTTGTGGAAAATAAGTAGTATCCTTGCATATCATCAATATAATTTAATTCATTTTTAACTAAGTACATAAACTAAAAAACACTTTAGTTTATGTACTTGTATTGGTTCATTTTTTTATTTCAATAAAATATGTATCATAAGATTCTTTCAAAGTATAGCCTAGCTTTTTTGCTAGTTCAACAGATTCAGAATTTGCTCCATCCCAACTAGGATATTTTCCTCTATCTAAACAATCTAATATAATTGCAGATGCTACAATCATAGCTAAGCCTTTTCTTCTATGTTCAGGATGACTCGCAATTTCAATCTCGATACCATCATCAAATATACTGAATGATGTTGCAGCAGAAACAACTTGTCCTTTATTTAAAATGGCGTACCCTACGCCCCTATCAATAAAATCATCGATTGAATCAAACTGACTAGTAAAATCTTCTGAGAGTGCATGAAATGAAGATGACTTTGCTATATCTTTATCAATTTTTTTCATTTCGTAATTTTGAGGTAATGTAGACAATATATCCCGTATGTATTCTTTATCTAAATCGCCGGGGTTTTTATTAAATCTAAACCTTTGAAACTTCTCAATTGATCCTTTGTGAACAGTCTCTATCCGTTTTTTCCATTCATCCGAATCAACAATGGCAAGAGTAAAATCAGGTAGATTATATAATAATTCTTCCGCCTCTTCTGCGTTTGGATTCCCGGCATAAAACACAAAAATTCCTACAGTTATTTGAGCAACAGTTGGATTTTCGAGATTGTCTACCCACGCATTTCCCATATGCCCTTGGAGATAGGAAAGTACAATCGTACTATCGAAATCATCAAACATCTCAACTAACTTTTGCCTTACATTGTTATTGTTATTGTTATCTGCTTTATAAATCATTCAATTCCCCATTTCTGAAAATTATTATTATTACACCAATTGTATATTAACATATATTTTTAAATACATACAATTTTTGTAAGTTAAAATACAAAATCCTCGTTTGACAAAACCTAAATCTACCATTATCATCAACACGAACCTAGTTATAGGAGTGATACCAATGAAAATCTATGTTGATGCAGATGCTTGTCCTGTAAAAGATGTAATTATTTTTGAAGCTACGAAGGCAGAAATTCCTGTTACCCTCGTTACAAGCTTTTCTCATTATTCTAATGCAGAGCAGCCAAAAGGCGTAGAAACAATTTATGTTGATTCTGGAGCAGATGCTGCGGATTACCGAATTATGCAGTTAGCCCAAAAAGAAGATTTAATCGTAACACAAGATTACGGTCTTGCTTCGCTTGCTTTAGCAAAAGGCTGTATCGTACTACACCATAAAGGCTATAAGTATACGAATGATAACATTGAACAATTGTTACAAACACGATATTTAAGTGCAATGGTTCGAAAAAGTGGTAAACGTACAAAGGGACCGAAACCATTTACAGCAGAAGATAAAGAAAAATTTAGAGCGCTCTTTAAAAGTTTTATCGCACGTTAAAAAAGAACCGTCTATTTGCAAGAAAAACTTCGTAAAATAAAGAAGAGAATATCCAAATGAACATTCTCTTCTTAAGACTTACCCGTTTAAAATGAAGGTAAATTATCTAAGTTATTTTCTTTTATTCCATCAGGTTCGCTACGTATAATATCTCTGCCATACTTATGAAATACGTCCACATGAGCTAACTTCCCTGATTTTGCTTCACTAAGAGCAGTCATATAATCTAACTCTCTCCCGCTACTTGTTTTAAACGCTATTAAATCCCCATCATCATTTTTACGAACGGCAACTATTTGTTCTGCTCCTGAATTGACTTCATGGCCTACTTCAAATTGAGCTTGTTCTTCTCCTTGATGTAAATAATCATTATACACTTTTTCAAAATCTTTTTTGTCCATTAAACTCACCTCCAACACATTTTATTAGTATGGTTGGGAGGTGTTGGTTTTATGTAATTTCCTTTTAGCAAAATGTATTTTTAATACCTACGCAAACCCTTCAAAGTCTCCAATATATCATCTGTAAAGGCTGTACTACCTTCTGTCTCTAAAACTCTGAAATAAAAACTTCTTAAGAAAGTTCTAATATTTTGTATTAAAATAGCATGCTGCGGATGTCGGATGTCTTCAACAGTGGCTATACTATGTAGCCAATTGCTCCACTCTTCTTCCGTTAAAAGATTTTGGTTACGTAATGACATAATTGGCTTTACTAATCTCTCATCCTCAAAGTGTACATATACGTAATCACTCAATCGAACCTTCTGACGAACAGCAGCTAATATTGCATATGAAAACTCACGATTTTGTATGGTACGTGCTAATGCATCGAGCGCATCCGCTGCATGTGCAGTAGAGTGTGCCCATCCTTTTCCTTCTACATAACCTCTTACATCTTCTTCTAAATATACATATTCCAGCACTTGTTCTGCTACGCTGTATAGTTGTTCTTCAGATAGCAACGGTTCTCTTTCATGAACAGATAAAATAAGTGGTGGAATTAAAACAGAGAACGCACGTTTAAAAACAGAGTCTGTTCCCTTTTCACCAATTTTATAAAATAAATAATCAGGACTAATTGCTTGTAGCATTAACCCTCGTAATTCTTTTTGTCTAAACACATCAGTTGTAATCCATGTATGAAGCGTACTATAAATTAAATCATCGCGTAATTCAGCATCTGGTGATCCGATATAATCTAGCATCCACTGCGCATATGGATAAGCATCTACGTCTTCTGGTACAGCATAATTATTATTTTTAATTTGTAGTAATTCTTCTTTTAATTCTAGTACTTCATTCATTCTATTTTTTCTCCCCTTTTTGCGTTTCTTATTGCCTTATCCCCCGTTTTTCACTTTCTAAAGCTAATATAATTATACGAGAATTATAACTATTAATAAAAGGCTATACATATACTTTTGATTGTGTATTTCTTCCGCTACTTCGTTTGCAAATGTTGTTTTTCCTGATGCTGTAATACCGCTTACTCCAACTCTTGTTGGGTGAGTTAAGTTTAATTTTAAAATATGATCTACAATTTCTTTAATTTGTTGTTTTCGGTTCATGATATTTCCCCCTTCATTTAGTTTACATAACAAAATTATAATTAACTTTATATGTCACTATTTGTCGGTAAGTCGATATCCTATGTCGAATCGTCGATAAATCGAAAAAATCGTTGATATATTTTAAGTTACGATAGATATATTTGAAAAATCGTTGATATATTTTGATTAGCTTACTTCCCCTTAAACCCTCGATATACAGCAGTCCGTAACTCTTGTTTGTATTCTTCAATTTCTGGCATATCGAGCTCTTCTGCCAGCCTGATAGCTAATTCAATATCGTACGGTACACGTACGAGTTGTATGGAAAAGCTCGCTGCTTCTTTTTCATTGTAAATCCCTTCGAATATTAAATAAGAAGCTTGTGTAATTTCAAGCGGATTTCCTACACTACCAGCATTACATAACGTTTTCCCTCTGAAATTTTGAACGAATGCTTGGTGAACGTCACCGTAGCAAACGACATCTGGTTTTCTTTCTCCTTCTATATTCTCCGTGAGCTCACTGTTTTCGAACATACTAATACGCTCTTCTCTTGAAGCGTGTGGTTGTATTCTTTCATATAAACTTCTCGGTGAAGCGTGAAACATTCGAATGAGTTTTCCACTCATATAAAACTCGATTGAAAATGGCAAGCTTCTTAAATAGTCATTTTGTTCTTCCGATAGTTGTTTTTGATGCCATTTTAATGCTTCAAATTCAGTCGGCTTTGTAATAAAATCATCCCAGTTTCCCATTACGACTACTTCACATTCTTTACGAATGATTTCAATTACTTCGCTAGAATGAGGACCTTTCCCTACTAAATCTCCAAGACAAATTATGCGTTTGATTCCTCTCAATTTAATGTCTTGTAGTACAGATTCTAAAGCTGGAATATTACCATGTATATCTGAAATTACTGCTATTTTTTCCATATAAATTCCTCCGTTATTTATTAAATTCACTTGATTGATACCATTTTGGAATATAGGATGAAAATTGATTATGATCTTCTAAAATTTGGTTCAATCTTTCCTTCATATTATCTACTAAATGCGGCGTGCTTCGGTTTGTCCATACGATATCAGCTGGGAATGTCATTGCTGCATATAATGAGTACAGTTTCCAAAAATGAAGTGATGGTTCCCCTCCGCAATAACCATGGACTTGTCCAACCGCAAATGGTTTGCTTATTCTTGTAGTAAAAATCGCTACGTTATAAAAATCGTGTATAGGATCGCCAAAATCATATCCACCAAAATCGATAACGATAAATTCCTTATTATGAATCATACTATTTGCTGGATGGAAGTCATCGTGTAAAAATGTGATTGGACGATTTTTTAATAAGTCTTTATGATTGTCTACAAAGGTTAATACTGGCTTCAAATCTAGAAAATTCACTTCGTAATTTGCTAATGCCTCTATGTATCTTTCGTATTTATTCCATCTAGATGTTTTCCATTTATTACTTGCACTTTCTTTTTCTATCGAGTGAATCCTCTTTAATACTTCTCCTGCTTTTCTTCCTGCATGATACTGTTCTTCCGCCGATAGCTTACTTAAGCCCTCTTCACCATTTACACCTTGGACCCATTCAAATACTTGAACACATTTATTTAATTCCTCAAGTTTTATGAAATGAATTAACTTCGGCGTTGGAATATGTAATAACTCTAATTGTTTCATATACGTATATTCTTCTTGTTTACGTTCAAAATAAACAGCATCACATACTTTTACAAAATATGTTACTCTATTTTCTAATTTTATTTTATATTTCTCTTCATGTGAAAAACCTTTTGAAATAGCTGTACACTTTACAATACGAGGCCATTCTAGTTTTCTCTCTATCTCTCTAAGTATTTCTTCCAAAGCGTTCACCTCTATCAATATATGTACAAACTACCTAACACTTCATACTCTCGTTTATTTTCCCCTTTAAATTCTACTGCAAATGGATATTCACCATAATTCTTTATGTATTCTTGTACTAGACCTTCTCCAATCGGTTCACAAAACTGTACTTGAATGTCACCAAACGATACACTTTGACACTCCGCATTCCATTCTTCATTTTTCATGACTGGAGTTGCAGTTAGCTCCATGACTGCTTTCCATTTCCATGCTGTTTCTCGAACATTTTTTACTGCGTAATGGATTGTTTCAATTTGTTGTACTTTGTTTTTATGTTCCGTGATTGTTCCAATGTTACGTAAATCTTTTCTTCTTTCTTCATCTGTTTCATTCCACTGTATAAAGAAAGGTAATTTCGGCCCATTCTCTTCTTGCTTTACAAATAACATTTTCCATTCTAAAAGGCGGCCATCTTTTCTCATACGTTTCCCTTCAAATGGTCCTATTGTTTGTAAACCGTATTTACTAAACTTATCTGCTAATTCTTCAATGGTATCTGTTCGAATTGCGATTTGCAGCATCCCTTCACCATCTTGTAATTTCACTACCGTTTCTTGTACTAACGGATTTTCTGCTTCTTTCGCTTTTTCTTCATGTTGAACTGCTAAAAATTCTATGTATGATAAATCAAAATAACTTAAACTATTCCAAGTACCCCAAGTAGTATGCTCTCCGCCTAGTGCCGTATGAAATCCAAGTTCCTGCATTTGTTTTGACGCTTCCTCCGGTGTGCCATGAACTGCGTGAACGAGATGATCAAATCGTAACATGTCTTTCTCCCCTTTCTCTCCATCCTTTTATTGTATATTTTATTTTTCTTTCATTCAATTCAAAAAACTTTAAAACCTAGTTGATTTATACGATTAATATGTATTATAATGAAACAAATTTCAATATTGCTGATTGGAAAAACCAAAGGCACTTTTCTCACACGGGAAAAGTGCCTTTTTCATTTACTATTACAGGGGGATTTTTTATGCAGAAATTAATTGTCTTTGCTATTATTGGATTTTTCGCTCAATTGATCGATGGAGCGCTTGGAATGGCGTACGGGGTAACGTCTACCTCACTTTTACTAATGTTTGGTATCGCACCGGCTGTAGCTTCCGCATCTGTTCATTTAGCTGAAGTTGTTACAACCGCCGCTTCTGGTGCATCTCACCTCAAATTTGGGAACGTTGATAAATACACCGTTTCCAGGCTTACATTACCAGGAGCAATTGGTGCATTTGTTGGCGCATGTTTTTTAAGTAATTTACCTGGCGATGTCATTAAACCGTACATTTCCTTATTTTTATTTACTTTAGGAGTTTATATTTTATTGCGATTCATTATTCAAAAACAGATTGTTACTTCAAATAAACGTATGTCAGCTAAACAACTTGTGCCACTTGGCTTATTCGCTGGATTCGTTGATTCAACTGGTGGCGGTGGCTGGGGACCGATTACGACACCTGTTCTTCTAGCAAGAGGAAATGAAGCGAGAAAAGTTATTGGATCTGTAGATACGAGTGAATTTCCTGTTTCACTCGCTGCAACAATTGGCTTCTTCATCTCACTTGGCTGGGAACAAGTAAGCTGGGTTTGGGTATTTGCGTTAATGCTTGGTGGTATTGTCGCAGCTCCAATTGCTGCATGGCTAGTACGCATCGTACCATCTCATTTACTTGGCGTATTAGTTGGTGGTCTTATTATCTTTACGAATATACGTACACTACTTACTACTTTTAAAGTGGATCCAACTATTATTTCACTTTCTTACGTGGTAATTGGTCTTGTCGTTATTATTTCTATTTTCATTGCTGTTCGCAATCATTCCAATCGTTCTAACACATCAACAGCCCAATATCCGAATGATCAAAAACAGATGCTACCTTAATTACTAAAAAACCGCTCAACTTACTTCGAGCGGTTTTTTTCTATTTTCCAATTCATCATTGTTTCTGTCGAATCTACTCTTTTCATATGTAACTTCTCTAACACACGAATCGAACCATAATTATCAAGGAGCGTCTCTGCAATAATCGTTTCTACCTCTCCTGTCTGAAAAGCCCAATCTATTAGTTCTTGTACAGCTTCTGTCGCATACCCTTTATTCCAGTATTTCTCAATAAATCCGTAACCAACTTCTACTGTATGTTCCTCATTTGGTTTCCCTTTAAAACCTATATCACCTAGAACGATGTCATCTTCTTTTCGAATGACATACCACGCGCCCCAAGGTAATAAATCCTTATCCTGTTTTACATTTTCTACATGCCCTACAATATGTGGGCCACTATTATATCCTTGCTCGTTAGCAACGTGAATACTCTCTTCTGTACACGGCACTATATAGAGCCTTTCTGTTTCTAATTTCATTTTGATTTCCCCTTTTTTACTTACACGTTACTCTAATTATATCAAAAAATATGACCTGATTATGAATGTCGAATTATATTTTCTGAATTTTCTTTTAATTTTTGAAGGGTTTTTCAATATTTTTTGCGAAACATTTGTATAACAATTTTTTCTTTGCTTATTGTTACATAATAGTAGGTTCGGGTGGAGTTTTGCAAGCGTTTCCTATACAATAACCGATATTTTTTGATTTTTTCCTACAAAATATCTTGCAATATATTCAGAAACTCATTACAATTGCCATATATTAAAAATCTTAGCAATATATCAAATCCTCATCAATCCGATGAGGTAGAGGTTGCGACTTTTAAGAGTAAAACGGACGAGACACAGAGAAAGTCACCGACTCCGTTTGAAAGGAAAAGTTGCCGAAGTTTATATTTCTTCTCTGGAAATATGAGCTGGGGCTGTCTCCGAAAGGAACAGAACTGTCACGTTTACAAAATTACCGTGTAAACGTGGGGTGCTATCTTAACGGAAGGGTATGATGGGGTGGTTATTTGTGAAACGTTCCGCCAAATTCCTTTGGCGGTTTTTTGTATTTTTCTCCCCCGCTCCTTCCTACCTTACAAGAAAAGGAGTGTTGAACATGAATAGCGCAACGAATCAAGCTACCTCTAAAACAGAAGCTACAAAAGGAAAAGGTGAATTAAGACGCGGTCTAAAATCAAGGCACCTTACGATGATTTCTCTCGGCGGTACAATTGGTACCGGACTATTTCTTGCCAGCGGTGGTGTCATCCATTCAGCTGGACCTGGCGGTGCATTAATTGCATACGCCGCAATTGGAATTATGGTTTACTTTTTAATGACAAGCTTAGCTGAACTCGCAGCTTACATGCCTGTTACTGGATCTTTTAGCACGTACGCAACAAAATTTGTTGATCCATCACTTGGCTTTGCACTTGGATGGAACTATTGGTATAACTGGGCCATTACGATTGCTGCTGAACTAGCTGCAGTAACATTAATTATGAAATTTTGGTTTCCTGATACCCCTTCTCTTATTTGGAGCGGATTATGTTTAGCTATTATTTTCCTTTTAAACTACTTATCTGTTAAAGGGTTTGGTGAATCTGAATATTGGTTCGCACTTATTAAAGTAGCTACAATTATTATCTTTTTAATTGTAGGGTTTATGATGATTTTCGGAATTATGGGCGGCGAAACGGTTGGATTTAAAAACTTCACTGTTGCAGATGCACCATTTAATGGCGGCATCATGGCAATTATCGGTGTATTTATGGCAGCTGGTTTCTCATTCCAAGGTACTGAATTATTAGGTGTAGCTGCTGGTGAAACATCTGATCCAGAGCGTAATATTCCAAAAGCAATTCGTTCGATCTTTTGGCGTATCCTTTTATTCTATATCCTTGCGATTCTCGTTATCGGTTTATTAATTCCTTATACAACTGAAAGTCTTGCCGCAAGTGATGTAACAGTAAGTCCATTTACACTTATTTTTGAAAAAGCGGGCGTTGCCTTCGCTGCTTCTGTTATGAACGCTGTTATTTTAACGGCAGTACTATCTGCTGGTAACTCTGGTATGTATGCATCAACTCGTATGCTTTGGGATTTAGCTCGCCAAGGGAAAGCACCGAAGTTTCTTGGTAAATTAGATAGCCGCGGCGTACCTGTTAACGCATTAATCGTAACATCGATTGTCGGTAGTATCGCTTTCATTGCTTCTTTATTCGGTGACGGTGTTGTATACATTTGGTTATTAAATGCATCAGGAATGTCTGGCTTTATCGCATGGGTTGGAATCGCAATTAGTCATTACCGTTTCCGTAAAGCATATATCGCACAAGGAAAAGATTTAAATGACTTACCTTATAGAGCAAAATGGTTCCCATTCGGACCAATCTTCGCATTTGCACTTTGCGTCATCGTAATTTTAGGTCAAAACTACGGCGCATTTATGGGTGAATCAATCGATTGGAACGGCGTACTCGTTTCTTACATCGGTTTACCACTCTTCTTAGTACTTTGGTTAGGATACAAATTTACGAAAAAAACAAAAGTCATTCCACTTGATAAATGTGAACTGAAATAAAGTGAAACTTTAATCCGTGGGGGTTTTCTTCATCCCCCACGGATTATTAGTTGAACCAATCGGACTTTTATGGGCAGTTGATCCCCCACCTAACTTCTTTTCTTTCGCTGCATTTTGAGGTGAGGATCTTACTGCCCATTAAAGTCGGATAAAGGGAGACGAGCAAACAAATTTGTTTGCTCGTTTTTTATTGCAAACCTCTTTGCTTCCCTATTTCTTCTGTTTTTGCAATAATAAAGGAAATATAAATAAAGGTTGGGATACAATGAACATTCGCATTACTGATGAAGCAATAGCAGCTATACATAGATTAGAACGTGAAGATAAAAAAATCATTCGCATTAGAGGGACAATGACAAACTCTTGTAGTATTTTCGTTGATGTCGATTTAATTTGGGATACATATGTTGCAGATGATGTTGTATATGAAGATGCAGACCTTATCGTACAAATGGATTCATTTACGAAAGACTACACTGGTGATACGGTGAAGCTTGATTATAAAACGACAGGTTTTAGTATTACGACTCCGAGTGAGACTTTAGTTTATGGATTGTCGATTAAAAAATAAAAATGCTTTTAACTGACCACCGAGGTGAAAAAATGAGTAAATATGTTCCATTAAAATTTTTATTTAACGAAGAATTGGCAGAAAAAATGGCTGATTCTATTTGTAAACACGATCCTACTTTCTCTAAAAGAAACTTTGTGTCTTCCGTAACATGTAAAGTTGAAAATTTAGAGTTAAAGCAGCGTATTGAAGTAATGGCAGATGAATTACACAATGCTTTACAAAAAGATTTTAATGAAGCAATACATATATTACTGAAAACATTAGGACCAGAAAATACAACAGAAGTAGGCACATTTACAAACGGATATATGTACATGCCTATTGCAAAATACGTTGAAAAATATGGGCTTAACGATTTTGAAACCTCATTCAACGCCATGTATGAAATAACGAAAAGGAATACTGCTGAATATGCCATTCGGCCTTTTCTTCAAACATACCATGAAGACACACTAAACATATTACAAAAGTGGATTCATGATGAAAACAGTCACATTAGAAGATTAGTTTCTGAAGGTACGAGACCTAGACTTCCTTGGGCTAAAAAAATAGGAGCTCTGAAAGGTGACTTTCAGTACAATTTACAGCTTCTTGAGCCTTTAATGAATGACCCTTCTAAATATGTTCAAAAATCTGTAGCCAATCATATTAACGATATTACGAAAGAAGATAAAGAATTCGTTTTTCAATGGTTGCAGCAATTACGTGATAAACAGCATCCAGTTAATCCTTGGATTATAAAACATGGGTTACGAACGGTGATTAAAAATGGTACTTTACCAAAAGATTTTTGTTTTTGAGTATTTTAAACAAAAACGCGTATGCTTCAAAAATAAAGCATACGCATTTCTTTCTTTTAAATACAGCAATAACAAACGTATTTTTCCAACATTCCACTTCTTCAATGAAAGGTCTATAGCATTATTTCGATAAAGCTAAACCACCTACCATTGCTCATAAAATCTATCCCTATTCCATTTCTACTTGCTTCATATAATATTCCATCGCTTCATTAAGCCATTTTTGTTCATCTTCTGCGAAAGGCGAAGGTATCATATTTTCAAGTTCTTGCATATCCAGTTCTTCCACACTAGTATTAGCTAACTTTTGTATCAGATCCTCATTAAGAAATGAAAAAGACTCTTCAATATATTCCTTAATCATCTCTTGTACTTTCGAATCCTCGACTGGTTTACCATATAATTGCTTAACCTTTTTAGACAAGTGAATAAACGTTTTATCCAAAGCAATTTTATCTTCTTCTGATTTCTTTGATATTTCTTCCACGATATCCGTTAACTTATGGCGTTCCGTCCATTCTTTGTGTGTATGTTCAGTATTCATACCGTAAATAAGACTAAATAATACAGTACTATCTACCTCTTCTTCCTCTTCGACTAACTTCATTACTCTTTTAATTACTTGCATTGATTGCTCAATTTGTTCTTGTTCTCTTTCTAACACTTGCAAATGGAGAGACAAGCTTTCATTCAGATCAACGCTAAAGCTTGATTCATGTAACAAATTAGCGACTTTATCTAGACTATAGCCTAGAAATTTTAAACTTATAATTTTTTGTAAGGTTATAATATCTTGATATTTATAAATGCGGTGCCCTGAAGAAGGATTCTTTTCTGGTTGTAACAATCCAATTTCATCATAGTAATGCAAAGTAGGAATTGGTATGCCCGTTTTTTTCGAGAATTCTCCAATAGAAAACTTTTTATCCGTATTCATGTAAATCCCCCTATTAAAAATATAAATTCATTATAAAACCTAAAGTAACTAGAGGTTCAAGAGGATAATTCAAGAAAATTCAAAAACGTTAAAATTCATGTAATCAATACGTATTGCACTATTTCATTTAATGGCCCAATTATTGAAGAGCATAACCTTCCCTCACAAATTCAAAGGACTTTCACTTACTTATCCCGAATATATAAATAACCATTCTCACAAGGAGCGAATTTATATGAATCTATTCGAGCACGAAACGTAAAACCGCTTCTCTTTCATAAGAGGTCCTCCTTTTTCTTTTTTCATCATATCATTCATTGAAAAATAGGAGGACATAATTATGAAACGTAATCTATTATTTTTAACTTTATTAGAAAGTGCAAATACACATTTTAGCGGTTGGGATTTTTCTTTTATTTCAGAAACGGGCCGAATGAAGAGCGAGCCTTTATCATGGTCGTACGGTAGCACTGCTTATCAGCTTATGCAACGTGCTAAAGCAATGCTCGATATGGGTACTGGCGGCGGAGAGTTTTTATCTATGTTACAATCGTTCCCACCAACTATTTATGCGACTGAGGGTTATGCACCAAACTTGCCAATTGCTCGGAAGAAATTAGAACCTTTAGGGGTTACAGTTGTGGCAGTAATTGATGATACTGCTTTACCATTTCAAGATGAACAATTTGATTTCATTATGAATCAACATGAATCCTATTCTGCTTCTGAGGTAAATAGAATACTTTCTCCTAATGGAATATTTCTTACACAACAAGTTGGTGGTCTCGATTGTGCGGAACTAAATGAGCAGTTTAACGCACCGCTAAATAACGAATTTGCAAGTTGGTCTCTTGAAACAGCATGTAGTGAGTTAAAGGAAAATGGATTTACTATTTTAGAAGCAAAAGAAGAGTTTCCTTTCCAACGCTTTTACGACATTGGTGCTATTGTCTATTATTTAAAAGCAATTCCGTGGCAAATCCCTAATTTTACTGTCGAAAGGTATTATGAGGAATTATATCGTATACATAAAGTCATCTTACAAAAAGGTTATTTTGATGTGACGCAACATCGTTTTCTGATTAAGGCGATTCGCAGTTAATCATGGAGCATATGAAAAAGAGATGGATCTACCATCTCTTTTTCCCCGTTTATTTTTAAAAATTTTGTGGTGGTTTCTAGATTGTTAAGTACGTCCACGTCTTGCAATCACATCAGCTAATGTAATAAGTTGCTCGTGCGTTATCTTTCCGGATACCTTTTCTTTTATAATTTTTTCCATTTCCTTTGTAACAGTCATGCCTTCTATTTCTAGACTCGCTTTGGCCGCCTCGAAAGCTTTATTTAGTTCTTCCTCGTTTTTGAATGTCATAATTTGAGTCACTCCCTTCAAATCATTTTTTTACTCTTTTAATACAAGAAAGGTAATATCATCCCATTTCCTCTCTAATTGTAAAGTAGTCTTTTCAATACTTCCTCCTGTTAACAAATCATATCCTTCAATCTCAGCTACCAATTGTTTCGTTTTACTCTTTGGATTCATATCTTTGTATAAGATGTATAACTTATTACCATGTACTTGTATATCCGAAATCCCTTTGTCCTCTCTAGCGATTTTTGTATCACTCTGCAGTGAATATGTACGTATGATATTCAAATTCTCATCTAACTCTTTTATTTTTTCATCATGATTTAAAACGTACACCTTATTATCATACACCTGCACTAAAACAGGTATGAATTGCTTGTCATTTAATACCGTTTCTTTTTCTACTACTTTAGTTTTCGGGTTTATCATCATTAATTTGGAAGGCAGCTTTTGATTTACATTATCACTTAATGCGAGTATTAGTTTATCTTTATACTTTTGAAAAATTACTTTTTGAGGAGTTGGTGCAAAATACACATTTTCATTAGGAATTTCAAATTCGTTTGTTTTTTTATTTGTGACCAAATCTATTTCTGAAATATATACTTTGTCTAGCGTTTGTGAAAATGCGTATATATGATTCTCAATAATATGCGCACCTTGAATCGTTCCCTTTAGTTCTACACTTTCTTGCCTTTTATCATTCTCTTTCCAATATACGAGTTCACTTGTATATCCTTTCTTTTCGTCTACCAGCCCAATGTTCACATCATAAAATTTATAACCTTGTTCTGCATGGATGAAATATGCCCCTGCGTTTACATCTTGTAATTGTTTCGGTCTACTGATTTCTTGCACCTTACCAGTCTTATCAATTGCATAATGATTGTTATTTCTATTTGATGAAAAGTAGTATCCCTTTTCATCTTTTGCATTGCTCATCATACTTTGACCATCTACTTCCATTTTACTAATCGTATTTCCTTTCTTATCATATGCATATATGTAACCACCATCTTTCATTGCATTTGAATAGGATACTAAATAGTCCGCTTGTTGAATGTTTTTAAGTTCTTTATCACTTTTAGAACAAGCTACCAAAAGGAACATCGTACATATAACGATTATGGCCATTCTGAAACATATCATCACCTCGCATATATAATGAAAGCAATCAACATACAAATGCTAATTGCTCTTTGAAATATTTTATTAACTTGAGTATGAAAGAGTTTTTTTACATATCGTGTGTTCGCATTATCATCTGTCAAAAATGAAGTTGTGTAATGAATAATATTCCCGTTATCGTACGTGAATATATGCTCTAACTTATTTTCTTCTGTTAATACTATTGGTAAGTATTTTGGTAAATTGCTAACTACACCTCTATTATCCTTATTTAATATCCAATCAATTTCTTTCCATTCTAATAATCCTTCCGTCGTACTTACTGGCGTGTCCATATGTACTCCATCTGGCAGGTCAGCAAGGAATACATACATTCCTTCACGCCCCTGAGACTCGTCCTTACTTTTAAAAACGACATTCCCTTTATACGTTACACTTGGAAGATCTATGCCTGTTTCTTCAAGCGTTTCTCTAATTATTCCTTCATATGGCGTTTCATTATCTTCAATTTTTCCGCCAACACCATTCCACATTCCCATATTCGGCTTTTTATTTCTATTCAATAAGAGTATTTTATTTCCTTTTCTAATGAAACAAATTGTGCACTTATACATACGTTTCTTTCCTTTCTTTTTCCCCTCATCTAAAAATTTAAACAGCATTTTGATTAGACTTGCTGCATAAAAAAATTCTTATTATACAAACAACTGTTTTTTTAATGAGGTATTTTGCTCATTTTTATTCAAAAACATTCTCCTTACAATCATATCTCACATAATATATTGTACAACTTTCGTTTCCAGAAAGGAGTGTTCAAAATCGATAACATAAGCAGCGAATTTTTAAAACAATTTTACGATAGTCGAGTCTGGTTATATGATACACATTGGCTTGGAGTCCCCATTCTCAAACTTCCTTCTGATCTTTTTTTGTATCAAGAAATGATTTACGAATTAAAACCCGATTTAATTATTGAATGTGGCACTTGTTATGGTGGTAGCGCACTGTATTTAGCTTCCATTTTAGATTTAATTGGAAAAGGTCATGTTCTTACTATTGATATATTTCCACAACCAAATCGTCCATCCCATGATCGTATTACGTATTTAACAGCTTCTTCTGTTTCAGTAACCGCTGTGCAAACAATATTAAGTATGCGCAAACCTAATGATGTAATTTTAGTTATTTTAGATTCTGATCATAGTAAAGAGCATGTAGCAAAAGAATTGTTGCTTTATAAATCTATCGTTACTAAAGGCAGTTATATTATAGTAGAAGATACATCTATTAATGGAAATCCTGTTTCTCCTGATTGGGGACCTGGCCCAATGGAAGCTGTTGAAGAGTTTTTAGCTACAAACAACAATTTCATAATCGATGAATCTAAGCATAAGTTTTTCATATCGTTTAACCCAAAAGGTTTTTTAAAGAAGATAAAGTGAAACGTTAATAAGTGGGGATAGAGAAACCCCCACTTATTCTATGATCTTCATTTTTGAAAAAGGATAATATACAAATTCCACTTTGCCTATTATATTATCTTCTTCAATATATCCTAAACCGTTTCGACTATCTCTACTAAGTTCACGATTATCTCCCATTACAAATAATTTATTTGGTGGGATTTTTGTCTTTTGAAAGTTATAAAACACTTGCGTATTATTGAATAAATCTTTATTTGTATACGGTTCTTCTTGTTTTTTATCATTCACATATACAGATCCATTCGTTATGTTAATTACATCACCAGGAAGCCCTATTACTCGTTTTACATAATATTTTGACTCATCCTCTTCCTTTATAATGACAATTTCTCCATGCTCTAAATCGGAAAAATGTACTGCTGCTTTATTTACAAATACGTAGTCTTCTTCATATAAAGTCGGTTGCATTGATTTCCCTTCCACTTTACATAAAGTAAAAGAATGATAGGCTATTACCAAAACAAACACGAAGAGTATGTATTTCCCCCAACCTCTTTTAATCTCCTGTTTCATATCCATTCCCACCTTATTCAAACGCTTTTTAAATCAAAAATATATCACTGCACCATATGTCTCAATGCAGTGATATTATTTTTACTGGGCCTTGTTCAGCTGCTCTACTGGGACTGGATTTCCACCTGCTCTTTTCGCTTTCAATTCAAAATACGCATCCAAAATCTCTTTACCAATCGCGGAATTAATTCCTGATTTGTCATCATTTACCCATGGTACAACAACTGAAAAAGCTACTTCCGGATCAGCATCATACGGCGCATAACCGGCAAGAGTTAAATTATAACATTTTTTTCGATTATTGTTTTCATCTCTTCCAATTTCACTTTCTCCACCATACACAGTTTCAGCTGTCCCTGTTTTTCCAGCTGGTTTATATGGTAATCCTTTAAACGTTGCAGTACCTGTTCCGTCATTCTCTTGAAAAACTCTTCTAAATCCTTCTTTTACATGATTAATGTATGAAGTGTTCATATCCACTCGATTTAAAATAACTGGTTCAATAGATCGAATAACTTTTCCAACATCCTCTGGTCTATGTGGTTGTTCTCTCACTTCTTGCACAATTTGCGGTTTCATTCTGTAACCACCGTTTGCAATGGTTGAAATATATTGAGCAAGTTGAAGCGGCGTATATGTATCGTACTGTCCAATCGCATAATCAAGTAAAAAACCAGGTACGTTATCCGTTCTACCCATTTGACCAATCGATTCATTCGGCAAGTCAATACCAGTCGGTACACCTAAACCAAATTGTCTAAAATAGTAGCGCATTTTATTAAATGTCTCTTGTTTAATATCTAATGGATTGTTTGGCACATAATTTATACCTGCCATCTTTAATGCTGTATTAAACATATATACGTTTGATGAAACTTGTAAAGCTCTTAAATCATCAATATCACCAAAGTCTTTCCACGATTTCTTCGGCTTAGAGCTTCCTTTAAAATACATAGGTGCATCAAAGAAATGTGTATACGGCTTAATTGTGTCAGTTTGATAGCCGGCTAATAATGTAGCCCCTTTCACAGTTGACCCTAACTCATAAGAACTTGTCATCGTCCCTAAAGCATAGTCCTCTATTTGCATCCCGCCATCTTTATTTACAATTTTCTTTCCTGCCATCGATAAAATTTGACCGTTTTTCGGATTCATCATTACAACGAATGCACGATCCATCATCGGCTCTGCAGAATGAAATGCTCGTAAATTCTTTTCAAGACTTTCCTCTACTTTTTTCTGTAACTCCATATCTACTGTTAACATTAAATTATTTCCACTTTTTCCTTCGGTCACTTTTTCTGTCCGGATTATATTTCCTGCTTTATCTGTAATGCTTCTAGATTGCTCTTTCGTTCCATGTAATGCGTCTTCATATTGCTTTTCGATGTAACTCTTACCAATGCGGTCATTTCGGTTATAATCACGCACTAAATAATAATCTAATTGTTCCCTTGGCAATCCTTCATTTTCAGTAGAAACGCTACCAAGAATAGAACGAAGTATTTTATCATTTGGGTATTCACGTTCCCAGTCTACTGTCGTATCTACTCCGGGCAAGCTTGCCAATCTTTCACTTACGACTGCATATTCATTTTGACTTACATCTTTTTTAACGATTTGCGGCGTCATTTTATATCCCGCATTCATTTTGCTTTTAATAGCTAGTACTTCTAGGTCTTCTTTTGAAAGTTCGCTTAATTCTTCTTGTGTAATTCTTTCCCTACGTAACTCTTCCACTTTTTTATCTAATTCTTTTCCTTCTATCTCCTGCTTCCTAAATTTACTCTCATCTTCTTTCGTTACTTTTTCTGCTGCCCGCTTTTCATTTAACTGCATCCAAAAATCCTTTTTATCTGTTTCTGTTAACTTGTCTATATCCTCTGGCGACATTTCAATTAACTGGGCTAACTGTCTTGCTACTTTTAAAACTTCTTTCGAATCTACTCCTTTCATTTTCGTATATGTAACGGTTCGTAGTGGTTTGTTATTTACAATCACCTGACCTTGTCGATCAAACATTTTCCCTCTAGGAACAGGTGTACTTACCGTTACATCTTCCTTTTTGTTCACTTCATTTCTATACGTTTCTCCATCAATGATTTGTACTTTACCTAATTGAATTATAATAGCTGAAAATAAAAGAAAGACGATAAAAAATAGTACATTTAACCGAAAAGGAATATGAGTCTTTTTCTTTTTCGATTGTTTCTTCTGCTCCTTTTTCTGTCTCATTTCGCTCCCTCGCTTCATTCTATTAACATTTCTACATGGAACCATTATGTATCAAATTTATTTATATGATATATATAGAATTTTATATTAATTATAAAAGAAATAAAAGATTTAATTTTCAGTTTTTTGATTTTATATCCTATTTATTACCATTCCCTTAATGCACAATAACATGAATATTATTCTAAAAGAAAAATGGTACAAATTTATTTTTATACCATTATTTTACATTTATTTGTATACTAAAGAAATAAATTCATAAAAGACATTACTTAAGGAGAGAACGAAAATGACAGATTCATTTACAATACATACTAATGCGCCCCATTGTTTAAACTTTATGATTTATATTCAAAATATTTATCTCAACCAAAAAGAGAAAAAGGAAAATTTAAAATTTCCTTACATAGCAAGACAATTCAATTTTTCTACTAACTTTGAAGCAAATTTCAAAGAATTATGGCATTCACTTCGCAAACAAATGGCTAATGACAAGTATGATTCGCAAATTTTTTATGATGAAAACCATATCTTTTATGAGAATCTTTTTGATAATCATTTATGTAATAAAGAATTATTCAAAGAATTAATATGTAGTTTTAAAGTATGGTGGACTAGCATAGCAGGTCAGCTTTCATTAGAATGGTCTGTAAGTGATTTTAGTAGACAACTTTACGAAGACTTAGTTTTATATATAAAACAACACCAAATAAAACCTTTACAACAGCTACATATTAGCTTACTTTATGACGATTGTGTATTCGTTAAAAATAATACTACTTCTTACTCTGCTATTTTACCTACGAAACACTTTTTTATTAATTATAGAGATGTTGTTACTACATTATCGACATGTTTTCACGCTGCTTAGTATAACGATTACTCAAATAAAAAACTGAGGCGGATACCTCAGTTTTTTCGATAACTTATTTCCTTGAAGACAATCCGTCAACAAATTCACCAATCTTATTTTGAAAAACATAATCAAAGTTATATTCCTGTCCTGTTAACTCTTCATTTACTAAAATCGTTGTTGCTCCTACTTCCCTCTTTGCAATTTGCGGGAATGAAGCGACAGGCTGTACTTTGAGTGACGTCCCCATTACGAGAAGTACATCTGTTTCATATAAACGTTTTATCGCGTTTTGATATTGTGGCAATGTATCTCCGTATAACACAACGTCTGGATTTAAAATGAAATTACACTTCTGACAGCGCGGCACCTCATGATCAATCATATACTGCAAATCATATCCCGTTTTACACTTCGGACAATGTGCTGTTTGCAGTGTGCCGTGTAAATCAATAACATGTTTACTACCACCTAATTGATGTAAACCATCAATATTTTGCGTTAAAATCGTAATATCTTTCCCTTGTTCTTCTAGTTCTGCTAAAAAGCGATGTCCACGATTTGGCTTATATTGATGAAACGTATTAATTTGAAATATTTCTTTATAATGCTTCCAAAATTCTTTCGGACTTCGGTTATAGTACCCTCTTGATAAGTACATCTCCACATTCGCATCAGCATACAATCCATTTGCTGAACGAAAATCTGGGATACCACTTTCCGTACTTGCACCAGCGCCTGTTAATACTGTCATTTTCTTCGCTTTTTCTAAAATTGAACGTACTTCTTCAAATTGTTGCACAACAATCACCTCTATGTATTTTCCTATACTATATTATACCAGCTGTTTACAGGAGGTGTCGTACAATTCATTCTACTTAATGCGTCGTGCCACCAACCTCTACAATATCCACCTCAACGGTCGTCGTTACCTCAACTGCCAACTCTATCCCTTTACGAATAGTAGAAAGTGACATACTCGGTTGCCCTGGATAATTACTCGCTTGCTCTGGTAAAAACGGAATATGAATAAATCCGCCTTTCATTTTTGTATCATGTTTTTCTAGTTCATGCATGAGACCATAGAATAAATGATTACAAACGAACGTACCTGCTGTTTGTGAAACGGAAGCCGGTATACCTTCTTCTTGAAGTTTTTTTACAATTGCTTTCATCGGAAGTGTAGACCAATAAGCAGCTGGTCCTTCTTCTACGACTGGTACATCTACCGGCTGGTTTCCTTCATTGTCAGCAATTCTTGCATCATCAATATTAATTGCGACACGCTCTATCGTAATATCTGGTCTACCTCCAGCTTGTCCAATGCATATAATGAATTCCGGTGCTAGTTCTTCTATATACTCTTTTAATACACTGATTGATTTATGAAATACAGTGGGTACTTGTTTACTAATAATCTTGTATTCTCCGATTGTTTTTTCATGCAAACTTTTTGCGACTTCCCAAGCTGGATTGATACTTTCTCCACCGAACGGATCAAATCCTGTTAATAATACTGTTTTCATAGTTTTCCCCTCCTAATTAGAAACGATATACTAGGCCGTACATGATAAACATATTTATGATGAAGATTGAAAGAGCGATTGGTACTTGCGCTTTAATAACGGCATTTTTATCTTTCAGTTCTAAAAGCATTGCCGGAACGATATTAAAGTTTGCTGCCATTGGCGTAAGTAGCGTTCCGCAATATCCCGCAAACATACCAAGCGCTGCCATAATCGCTGGGTTTCCGCCGTGCATTTGTACAATTAAAGGTAAACCAATTCCGCCAGTAATAACGGCAAACGCTGCGAAAGCATTTCCCATTACGACTGTGAAAAGCATCATTCCTAAACAATACGCCATAACAGCAACGAACGGATACTCTGTCGGTAACACTTGTCCGACTAAATCAGAAACGACTTGTCCAACGCCAGATTTCGCGAAAATACCACCAAGTGCCGCTAACATTTGTGGTAAAATAACAGCCCAGCCGACAGCTTGTAATAGTCTGCTTCCTTCTTGTACAGGCGTTGTTATTTTCGATTTTGTAATACGCATCGCCGCAACGAATGCAAGTAATGCTCCTAATGCTAATGCTACTAGCGTTACTTTATCTGGATCAACAAGGGAGACATTTCCCCATTTAATTTTTCCTAACGTTAACGTACCGATAATTGTAAAAATAGGTATTAATAGTGCAGGCATAAAGATTTTATTTTTTAATTTATCCGCATGTTTTACACGTTGTTGTACTGGAACTTCTTTCTCCTCTGATTTTGTTACTTTATTTAGTGAAGCTAACACAACCATAGCGAGTACAATACAACCAACGTAAAACGAAGGGATTACATTTCCGAATAAAAATGTAACGGCAAACAACGCCCAAAATAGACTAGAACCAAATCGATTTGGATGTTCACGATCGAATGCGATACGAACGGCGATAAAGGCAACGATTATACCTAATACATAGTAGATTGTATCCATTGTGATGATGTTCATTTTATATCGCCTCCTTCTCTTCTTTTTCTTTTGATGTCATCGTTTTTGCTATATATTTATCAAACCTTCTAAATCTGATCCAGCTTACGATAAGTGCAGATATTGCAGTTGGAATACCCCAAAGCGCCATATCCCATACTCCGACATGCATACCTACTGAATCGAAGAATCCTTTCATTAATAAAATAGCACCAGTTGCGATAAAAATATCTTCTCCGAAAAACCAAGCTGTATTTTCCGCAGCCGCTGCATTTGCTTTAATCTTTTCTCTTAATTTTTCAGGGAGCTTACCGTATTTACCTTGCGCAGCCCCTTCTGCCATCGGTGCAACGAGTGGTCTTACTGTTTGTGCATGACCACCAATATTAAGCCCTAGTGCTGCTGATGATTCTCTTATCGTAAAATATGACATTAATACTCTTCCAGTTGTTGCACCTTTTGATTTCGTTATAAGTGCTTCTGCTCTTTCTTTCAAACCGTAACGCTCTAAAATTCCGATTACCGGTAAAGTTAGTATGATAGGCATAGACATATATCTATTTTCTATGAAAAATTTACCGAACATGCTAATCACATCATAAAAGCTTAATCCTGAAACCATACCAGTAACAATACCTGCAACCATAACGACTAAAAGTGTATTTAATCTAAATAAAAAGCCCACTGCAACTAGTAATATACCGATTAATTTCACCAATTCCAACACTTCCCCACATTTTTTTATTTCGGTGCACAAATAGAAATACCATTATGTTCGAATGTTCTGTATATTCTTTTCGCAAATTGTACTGCTTTTTCTCCATCACCGTGTAAACAAATCGTCTGCGCCTGAACGGCTACTTTCTGGCCGTTCACCGAATTTACATAGCCTTCTTTCACCATTTGAAGCACTTGCTTTATCGCTTCTTCTTCATTTTTTATAAGCGCATTTTCTTCCGTACGACTCGTTAATGTTCCATCTTGCTTATACGTACGATCTGCGAAAGCTTCTTGTACGAGAGTTATATTGTATTTTTCTGCAGCCTGTATAAACGCCTCGCTATTTGCTAATCCGTAAAGTAATAGACTTGGATTTATATGATATATTGCCTTTGCAATTGCATCTGCAATTTCCGGATTAGTTGCCGCCATATTATATAGAGCACCGTGTGGTTTCACATGATGCATCTTCCCGCCAGCTGCTTTTACAAAACCGTCTAATGCACCAATTTGATATAGAACATAATCGTATACTTCACTTGCTGGAACGTTCATATTCCTTCTACCAAATCCAATTAAATCTGGAAATCCGGGGTGTGCCCCTATCGCAACGTTATGTTGCATTGCCTTTTCAACTGTTTGACGCATAACGGACGGATCACCTGCATGAAAACCGCAAGCAACGTTTATTGAGGAAACGAACGGGAGAATTTCATCATCATTCCCCATTTTATAAGCGCCAAAACTTTCTCCTAAATCACAATTTAAATCAATTGTAGTCACACTGTTTCCCTCCTAATTCCAGCTTCGTAAAGCAATGAATTTCTTTAATAGATTCATATTTACTTCTTGTTCTATGTACAATTGTTCCGCTTCTTCAAGCGAAATTTTCTCAAAAGAAACATAGTCCCCCGGCTTTAGCTGGGCAAGAAGAGGTAAATCTATTGAAATGATATTTCCCATTCTCGGATAGCCACCTGTCGTTTGCCTATCTGCCATTAATATAATCGGCTGTCCACCATTAGGAACTTGAATGGTTCCAAATGTAACAGGACTCGATAAAATCTCTTTTTCTTCCATCCTATTTAATACTTCTCCCTCAACCCTATAGCCCATACGGTCAGCATAATTAGATACCTTATACTCTTTCGTAAAAAATGCCTTTCTACTTTCTTCTGTAAATTGATTATATTCAAAGTCAACTATGACACGAAGCTTAGGATGTTTCTTATACTTTGGTAGTACGCTGTTGCTAATTGCCCATTTCGTTTTTATTCTCTCATCTTTTTGTAAGTCTTGAATGAAACGATTCGCCATTTCTGGTTGTACACCAATTTGGAAGTAGTCACCCTTTTTCACCATTCTTCCTTCTATACCTCCAATCGCAGCACGTATGTAAGTACTTTTGCTTCCCATCGTACGATCAATATGGATACCACCTGCAAAAGTCACATACGTTCTGCAACCACTTTTCACTTTTCCAAAGCAAAGCATACTACCTTCTTCCGCTAAAATGGGACGCCATAATGGTATACGCTCCCCATTCAGTAACGGTTCCATATCCGCACCGCCAATCGCAAGTAACGTCGTTTTCTTTATTAACAATTTCGGTCCCATAATCGTCATTTCGAGTGCCGCTTCATTCTCTTCATTACCAACTAACATATTGATCATCCGAAGTGCACTTTGATCCATCGCCCCGCCAACTGGCACACCGTATTGTTGATAATGAGATCGTCCTAAATCTTGGACTGTTGTAAACATTCCCGCATGCAAAACTTCTACATCCATTCTTTAGCCCCCTCAAGTGATACGTATTCTTCTTTCGTTATTGGGATAAATCGTAAATACATACCGCTTTGAATATAGGTTGGTGTTTCTTCTTCCGGATTAAATAACGAGATTGGTGTTCGGCCAATAATATTCCATCCACCCGGTGTTTCAAGCGGATAAATACCTGTTTGATTTCCGCCAATCCCTACCGAACCAGGAGAGATTTGTAACCGTGGTGTTTTTTTTCTAGGTGTTTCTAGTTCTTTTGATAGTCCTCCTAAATATGGGAACCCTGGTGTAAAGCCTAACATATATACAAAATACGTTGTTTCACTATGTATGCGAATGACATCTTCTACTTGTAAACCGTGATAATGTGCGACCTCTTCTAAATCAGGTCCATATTCTCCCCCGTAACAAACGGGTATAGAAATATGTTTCACATCTCGTTTCAGCTCTTCCTTATACGTATCTAACATTCCAGTTATATATTGGCATACGTAATCATATGATCTTATCTTTCTATCATTTCCCTTCCATACTTCATACAAATTGTAGTAAACGGCTAATGAAGTAAACGACGGAACACATTCAACCATCCCTACAAACGGATGTTGCTGCAACGCTTGAAATAGTCGTTGTACTTTTTCGTATACATCCATCCCGATTCCTTCACCAAATGTAACAATAATTGCTTGATCCCCTAACGCAGAAAATTTCATCCTACTCCCTCTTTCTATGCCAAAAAGCCAAGTTCTTTCGAAATGCGATTCGCTGTCTCTTTCACCTTCGCGATAAAATATGAAATGTTACTTTCGCTGTACTCAATTGCTAATCCTGAAATACTAATGCCTGCTACAACCGTTCCATCATTTGCGAAAATGGGCGCTGCTATAGCCGCTGTATGATTTTCTAACTCAGAATAGCTAATGGTGTGTCCTTCCTTTTTCGCCATTTGTAACACTTCTAGCAACTGTTTCTTATCTACGATTGTTCCATCTGCAAATTGTTTTAAATTCGTTTCCTCTATGTATTTCCGTTTCTTTTCCTCAGAAAAATACGATAGTAAAATTCTCGGACATGCACCGGCATAAAGTGGCGCTCTTCTTCCAACCGCCGTATACACACGTACAGGCTGAACGCCTTCCATCTTTTCCACATAAATCGCATCATTACCATCTTGAATAATTAAATTAACTGCCTGCCCTAAACTATCTCTAAGCTCTTTCATATATGGAATCGCAATATTTCTTACGGATAGTCTTTGTGAAACAAGTTGACCGAACCGTAAAAACACAACTCCTAAACGATATTTCCCCTTCTCATTTTTTTGTAAAAACTCCATTTCTTCTAACGAACCAATTAAACGATAAACAGATGTTTTCGGCATACTCGTAAGCTGAACCATCTCTGTTAAACTGAGCTCTTCATGCTCATAAAACAACTCTAAAATGTCCATTGTCTTAACTGCCGTTTTATTTATACTCATTCTATCTCCCTCTTGTTCCGAATTTCGGAACTTAAATTCCGTTTTTCGAAACAAACATATAATTTAAAATTATAAAATATTCTTTCAATTCTATCAATATATTTTTCAGCTACTTAACCTTTATGTAAGGTCAATACAAAATAAAATTTAGAAATAATGATGGTTCTCTTTCAAAACCTCAAGTTATAGCAGAACCAAACGTTTAAATAAATAGGCATAAAAAAAGTATGGAAGAATATTTCTCCCATACTTTTTCTTTATAACGCTCTTACTTGTTTCAACGGCCAGAAAACAGCTTGTCCTTTTCCGACAATTTCATCTTCTGAAATAAACCCAAACATACGACCGTCTTTAGAAACTTCACGATTATCCCCTAAAACAAATACTTGGCCTTCTGGCACTTTCGTTTTTCCTGTGATTTGTTCTAACGTAAAGTCTGGAGTTAATACACGGCCTGCTGCTTTTTCTTTAAACTCTTTTAAATATGGTTCTTCCATCGCTTTTCCGTTTACATATAAAACATCATTTTTATACTCAACTGTATCACCTGGTAAACCAATTACTCGTTTTACTAAATCGTATCCTTCTTTTCCATGAAAGACGATAATATCAAAACGTTCTAATCCACTTATACTGTAACCAATCTTGTTCACGAGAACTCGTTCGTTATTTTCTAAAGTGGGCATCATCGATTCGCCTTGTACTAATGACGGTGTAAATAAAACACCGCGAATAATTGCGATTAATACAAGGGTAAATCCTATCGTTTTCGCCCATGAGAATAATTCTTTCTTCGTATTTTCCTTCATCGTTTCTCCTCTTTCTTAATTGTTTATTGTATGATTTGAACTAATTCTTGTACGAAATTAGGATCAATTTCAGCAAAACATGATTTCCCTTCTCTTACCGCTGTACCGACATGAGCTTGCGAAATTCCAGTTTCATTTAGCAATTGCTTTATATTTTCTTTCGTTACACCAGCTCCAACTACAAGCTGAATTTGACCATCGCTTACCTTTTGCATATCTGTAAGCACCGGAATATTATCAACTATATTCCCTTGTCCACCTGAAGTTAAGACGTGAGTCACTTTATGAAACTTCTTTAACGTTCTCATCGCTTCTACTGGATTTTCCGTGTCGTCTATTGCACGGTGATATGTGACATTTATCCCATCTACCACAGATAATAAATTCGCTAGTTTCTCTTCATCCACTTCATTTCTTTCATTTAATACACCTAATACAACACCAGCTACTCCTAAATTCTGAGCAACTACAATATCTTCTTTCATCATTTCAATTTCTTCTTCCGTATATGTAAAAGACTTCGCATGCGGACGAATCATAACGTGAATTGGTATATGTACTGCTTCTACCGCTTTTTTTATAAATGCATAACTCGGCGTTAAACCGCCTTCTGTATAAGATGAAATTAATTCAATTCGCTTCCCGCCAGCTCGTTCAATTCGTTTCACGTCTTCTAAACATGTTGCAATAACCTCTAGCATGAGATAACCTCTTTTCGTGCTTTTTTCTTATTATACAGTAGGTGAAATAAGAAGCATAGCATTCTCCTATAAAACGATAAAAAGAAGAATGAAAAGAAAGATTTTTTAACTACTAACATCTATTGGTAATTTTATTTTCTACAAAAAAGGAGTAACCTCCTAGCACTTCCGACTAGGTGTCACTCCTTTTTTATTTTAGTTATTTTTCTTAGTTACTTCATTATAATAATGGCTAAATGCTTCTACTAATGCGTCTACGGAAGCATACAGTTCTTCTGGAGTATTATCTACCCCTCCCATTTCAATAAGTAATGCATTTGGAGAAAGATCTTGATTATATACTCCATTCCCGCTTTTACGATCTTTAATAAAAATGCCTCGGCTTAAACCGTAATACTTCTCGTCTAAATATGAATTGATTGCTGTTACTATTTTTTTATTTTTTTCATAGTTAGGATTTTCTCGACCTAAAATAAAATAGAGTCGTGCATAATCCTTTCCATTAATCGTTTTCTTCGTAATATTTTTTCGTGCATCGTCCCTATGAAGATCAATGGGAAACATAATATTTTTATCTTGTGCTAATTTTTCTTGTAATATTTGACGAGATCCTTTGTAAGATTGGGCCCAGTTTAAATTTTTATTTCGTAGAAAATCCCTCATATTTGTCGTATCATGTGAAACGCCTATTCCTTTTTCTTCTAACTTTTGTTTTAAATAATTTCCAACAAACGTAATATTCACTTCATTATTTGTACTAGAGGCATCATCAGGTTTAGTAGCACCTGGAATGAGAGGAATAAACGACTCCCAACTATGTGTATGATAAATAAAAACTTTATTTTCACCGTTATTTTGTGTATTTGAATTGTTTTCTTTCTCACTCTTTGGGTGTTTAACAGCAGTACCTTTATCTTGAATATTCTCTAAAGGAATGCTGGATTCTTCAGGAATGTTCGTATAATCTGTTCCTTCCCCGGCAATTAATATTTCTGAATAAAATTGATTCATATTTGGAAGTTCTCGAGTTAATAAGCTCCGGAGGTCATTTACATTAATATTTGTAGAAAGTGAAAGTAAAAAAGATTCCAAAGACGCTCGTCCTTTTTCTTTATGAAATTCTTCGGCAAAATAACGATTTTCACTGCCTATCATATACATAAGGCCTTTCGTAGAATTCGTTCCTAATAATTGATTAATATAATAAGATTTAAATACGTTTGAATTACTAGAAATGAAGAATGAAGTGAGAATACATATAATTGTGAATAAAAGACATATCATTACATACTTTATATTAAATACTTTCAGTTTCACTTTATTCATTTTATATCTCCCTTCATTTACTATATTCTTACGCATAATTTTCAATGAATATGATTACTAATTTAATAGAATCGTCTCAACTACTATTTTTTCAGCTAATCTCTTTCCGTAAAGCAAGTGAGGTTAATTTGTCGTGCGCAAATATCACTAAAGATTTTTAAAAGAAATGAAATAACCTGAGTCTACATTTGTATAGACTCAGGTTATTTCATTTCTTTATTTTCCATGTCAATGCCTAATTCGTCTTTCAAGAACTTCATACCTTTTCTTGTAAGATGGACAGCCCGATTCTTATCCGTTTTTGTAATCCATTCCTGTTCAAAAAATAGTTTTGCTATTGCAGATCCTAACCAACCAGAAATATGGTAGCGTCGTTCACTCCAATCAAGACAAGGTTTTGCAAATATTCTTCTCTTTATATTTGCCGTTTCAATATTTATTCCAAAATTCAGAAACCATCGCTTACCTTGTTCCGTTACAATGTATTCTCCTTTCTCTAAAATGATAAATTCCTTATCTAATAATTTTTCGGTTATCTCTACACCGAGTCTACCTGCAAGATGATCGTAACAAGTTCGAGCATAACGAATTTGTTTTAGTTGATCTGATTGTTTTAAAGACCGAACTTGAACTGTTGGTGCGATTGTTCCTAACTTTTCAAGAACCTCTGCTACCTCTTGATTAGCAAGTCGATAGTAACGATGTCTACCATGTTGTTCAACTTTAAGTAGATTCCCCTCTACTAATTTAGAAAGATGAGAACTAATTGTTGGATGTGACACCTTTGCCATATAAGCTAATTCGCTAGCAGGTAGTGCCTGATTATTCATTAAACACTCTAAGATAATTGCTCTTGTAGGTTCAGCAATAAGTTTAGCTATATATGAGATATTCGGATATACATTCATATTTCGATGATACCCTAACTATTAAATTGATACAATTATTTTAAATTTAACAGTAAAGGAGAATGTATTATGAATGCAATTGATCTTAGTATATTAAATTTGAAAGAAACGAGAAGGCGCTCAGAAAAATTATGGAATTCTCTTCCCGATAATTTTCTTAATTGGAAGCCTGATCACGAGGCTATGTCCTTTGGTGAAATGATTCGTCACGTATGGACCTCAACTTTTTACTATCATATGATTTTAAAAAACAACGGCTCAATAAACGACATACATATCCCGTATGATGACGAGCCAATTACTTGTGTTAAAAAAGAAATTGAATTAGCACAATCATGTTTTGCCGATTTCATAGAATATGTTCAATCAATAAGCATAGCAGAGCTAGATGCAAGACTTATTGATCGAAGCGATGTTGGCTATCAACGATATTTAGGCGATATGCTATTACGAATTGCCTATCATGATGCGGTCCATGCAGGTCAATTTTTACAATATTTACGCATGGTAGATTTGGAAAGACCTTTAATTTGGGATTAAATATAACAAATGTTTACAAAGCTTCCAAACTGGCATTATAATAATACGCAACCAATTATCTAACTAGTCAAAATTCTTTTCGTTAGTTAAAAAGAGCAGTTTTTAGTTGTTGTACGATAATTAATATATGGGGATGATCACGTGAAAAAGCACTCTGAATTAAAAAAGCATTTATGTGAACTGGAAGAAAAACTATCAGAACCTAAAACTCGTACAAATCCAGCAGAACTGGACAAATTACTTGCAGACGACTTTTTCGAGTTTGGAAGTTCGGGAAACGTTTGGTATAAGAAGGATTCTGTTGGTGGAGACGGACTTAGTGTGAGAGAAATGACTCTTTCTAATTTTGAAATATACCCTTTATCGAAGGATACTGTATTGGCAACATATCGTGTAAGAGATGAAACTAGAATGCAGAATACTTTGCGAAGCTCCATTTGGAAACTGATAGAGGGAAGATGGCAAATGTTTTTCCATCAAGGAACACTTACAAAATCATGATAACCATTTATATTAAAACGCGTGCTTTTTAAACTAGTATATCCAACGAATAAAAAGCACGCGTTCGATTACTAATCAAACACGTGCTTTCAAAACAACTATATTGTACTTAAATAATAAAGTTCAAGCTAAAAAAACTACGACCGAAACGCTGCATCCGCCAACATAGATAGTGTTGCATCATCCATCGGCGGATTGTGTAGTCCTGCTCTAACGTTTAAATAGTAACGATGAAGCGGATTTTTTTCTGATAAACTTTTTGCTCCTACGATGCGCATTGATTTATCCACTATCGATATCGCCGCATTTGTTACGGCGTATTTCACTGCCGCTAATTCTGCTTGCAGTGACAGTTTATCTTCTGCCTCATCGTATTTTTTCGCAATTTGATATAAAAAGACGCGAGCTTGCATAAGCTCGAGTTCTAATTCTCCAACTAATCTTCTAACATTCGGTAATAAACTAATAGAATGGTTTAAACTATTTGGTTTGTATGATCCCGCAAACTGAACTGCATAATTTCTTGCTGATTGTGCAATTCCTAAATAACATGCTGGTATATGTAGCAACCAGCCAATACCCTTTTGTTTCACTTTCCCGCCTTTTACATCCGTAAAAAAGCGGTTGTCTATCTCTACATTTTGTAAGACAAGGTCGTGGCTAGCAGTCCCTCGCATTGCAACGCTATCCCACGTTTCTTCAATGGATACACCGATTGTATTTCTTGGAATGACAAACTCACCAACTTCTTCTTTGCCCTCCATACTTGCTGAAATAATAAAATAATCAAGTACTGGCGCCATCGTTGTAAAAGTTTTCCTTCCATTTATAACCCACTTCTCGCCTTGTTGAACCGCTATTGTTTCTGGTTTACCACCACGCGTCGGGCTCCCTGTTTTCGGTTCTGTTGCTGCCCTATTAAAGAGCGCCCCATTTCGCACTTCTTCGCAAAACCATTTAAACATCTCATCATTCCAAGAGCGATTTTCCGCTAGTTCTTTCACAATGCCAAGATGCCAGCCAATCGATAATGCAGTAGCCCCGCAGCCTTCCGCAATTTTCTCTTGAAATAGAACGAAGTCATATAAAGAAATCGCACTACCACCAAATTCCTTCGGTAACGTTAATTTCGTATATCCGATATGTTTCAAATCATTTATATTTTCATACGGAAATGATCCTAATTCACTTAGTTGATGCTCCCTTTCCATGAACTTCGGAATCAATTTATTTATTTGTTCAATAATGAAAGATTGTTTTTCTGTTTCAACAAATGAGAGTGCCATACTATAATCTCCTTTATGTTCGATTCATAAACCGTTCATTTTGTCATTATGATTATATGAAGCTACCTCTCTATTGTTTCACTATTCCGATAAAAATACAATGTTTTTGACTAATAAGAAAAGTTCCTATTTAAAGATAGGTTCTTTTCTTATTAGTCTCCCTTCAATGCCTTTAATGGCAACGAGGTTACATATCCAATATACGAGAATAATTCTTTAAAGAAGAATGGTATTTCTGTATCTAACGTTTTATATGCTGATGTCGGCGTTGGTGAAGCATACGCTTCAATATTAATATGTTTTGCGATTCTCATTGCGCGTTTCATATGAAGTGGATCACTTACAATCGTGTATGTGCGTATGCCGTTCTCTACTCCAACTTCCTTCGCATTCTTTAAGTTTTCTTCAGTGAAAAGGGATTTTGTTTCAATTAAAATATCTTCGTCTTTTACACCTTGTTTCATTGCATATACTCTTGCAGTACGAGCTTCCTCAAGTTCGGCCTCGAACTTTGTACCACCTGTAAAAATAATCTTTTTAATATTTCCGTTCTTATATAAAGAAATCGCATGATTAATTCTTTCTTTAAATACAGGAGATGGTTTTCCGTTCCATGAAGCTGCTCCTAGTACAATACCAGCATCCGTTTTTACGTCATCATTTGCTTTAAAACGATAACTCCAAATATCGTAAGCTGCATAACTTACATATAAAATAGCAGAACAAATCATTAGTAAAAATACTTGAAAGATTCGCCTTTTCTTACTCTTCTTATTTTCTTTCATTTGTAATTGCCTCCGTACATCATCCATACTTCTATAAAAAAACATTTATATCAAATCGTTTTGTTTGAGTTTATTTAAAAGAAGGAACTTTACTTGTTATTTATGTATAAAAGGGTTTTCATTTAAAATTGAGGATTATCAATTCATTTTCATTTGCGGTTTTCATTACATGTTTTAAATTCATAAGTTTATTACCATACAACTACATTGTAACGAATTTTTTCTCAGAAGGGAACGATGAAACAAAAGGAATTAAAATAAAGTAGCATTTTGTAAGAAAAAAGGTATATTTTTCATGCCTTACGAACAATATACCTTTCAAAACACGAATTATAGCTTTTCTTTATACAACTCTAATTTTTCTAACAATTGTTCTTTCACGTCTGGCCATTCACTTGAGATAATACTGTACACAACTGCATCTCTCACATAACCATTCGGTAATTTTCTTTCATTTCTAAGCACACCCTCTTTTACTGCGCCTAACCTTTCAATTGCTCGTTGTGCTTTTTCATTTCTTGCATCCGTCTTAATTTGTACCCTGAGCATATGGAGTTTTTCAAAAGCATACTGGAGAAGCATATACTTACACTCTGTATTTATACTCGTACGCTGGACACTTGGATGATACCACGTTTGTCCTAACTCGACTGTTTTATCTTCTACCGAAATATTATATAGACGTGTACTTCCTACAATCTTATTCGTCTGTTGATCCACTACAACGAAAGGTATTTGCGTACCTTTTCCATAACCTTGTATCGCTTTTTGAACATATTGCTGCATATCTTGCACACTATCCATTTTAGAGATTAAATACGCCCAAATTTCCCGATTTCCTTCTACAATCGAAAACAAAGTTTCGACATCATTACCATCCATTAACCGTAGCTTTGCTCTTTCGTGAATGATTTCCATTTGTAAGCCCCCTTTTTCTTACTATATCACAGAAATAAACATTTAATTATATAGATATTAAAACATTAACACTAACTTTTAAATGCACTTAAAATTCAAGTTTTAATACCTTCTTACATAATAATCCGTAAAAGCCTGTAACAAATACCGTGTCCATCCCATTATATCAAGCTACATTTATATTGGTTTCATTTCATGTAAGGTTTTTCTTTTTCTAAAGGTCTAGTGTGCATTATTGAAAGATTTGCACACCAAAAACGCTATTATTTCTACAAAAAGATTATTTTTTCAATTTGGTAGTATGGATAATTCTGGATTACACCCGAAAAATACTATATAATAATAAAGTGAAAGTTTTACAGTTAATTCATATGGGTAAATGGGAGGATATAAAAATGCTAGATCAAATTACTTGGGGAACGCCAGGCAGCTTATTATGCTTAGGATTCTTTTTTGCAGGATTAGGAATTTTCTTAAGAAGTATTACGTCATATTCGAAAAACAAATAAAACATCAAAACAGTGTACATTTTAAAGTATTTACTTGATAAAAACACTAAACAAAAGAATCCTTTTATAAAAGGATTCTTTTTTATACTTTTCCCCTTTTTAAAGTAACAAATAAGCAATCGGCGTAATGATAAGCAACGTTAATATCGTTCTTTGTACGTACAGAATAATAAGTTCTGATACTTTTAACGGAATATCTGTCGATAAAATACATGGGATGGATGCTGAGAAAAACAATATAGATGATACCGAAACAACCGCAATGACAAACTTTGTCACAAGTGGTGCACTAACTACTAATAATGATGGTAAAAACATTTCCGCAATACCGACGGATGCCGCTTTAGCAGCTAAGTCTGCTTCTGGCAGTTGTAAAGCCCATGTAAAAGGATAAAAAATATAGCTGACCCAATCAAATATTGGTGTGAACTTCGCTAAGACAATACCAATTAACCCTACAGACATAATAGATGGTAAAATTCCCATCGTCATGATAAAACCGTCTTTTAAGTTCACTGCAATATTTTTTATAATACTCGGTGCAGATTTCGATACTTCTAGCGCATCTTCCCAAGCACGCTCTAGCATTTTCTCCTTATAAACGGGCTCTGGGAACCCTTCTTCTGTTACATATGTATCTGGTTTTCTACTAAGGGGTGGAAGTCTTACGGTGATAGCAGTTACGATGAATGTTACAACGAGAGTCGTCCAAAAATAAACATTCCATAAATGCATGATGTCTAATGTTTTTGCGATGATGATCATAAATGTTGCGGATACTGTAGAAAATCCTGTAGCGATAATGGCCGCTTCTTTTGTCGTATATTTTCCTTCTTTATATACGCGATTCGTAATTAATAAAGCCAGTGAATAACTTCCCACAAAGGATGCAACCGCATCAATTGCTGATCGTCCAGGTGTTTTCCATAACGGCCTCATAATCGGACGGCAAAACGTACCGATAAATTCAAGTAATCCATACCCGACTAATAATGCTAAAAAAGCCGAACCAATCGGAACGAGTAAACTTACCGATATTACTAGTTTCTCATACAAAAACGGCCCAACATCTGGCGCAAAGAACCAAGCTGGCCCTACTTTCAAACAATATAATACACCGAAAACGACGCCAACCACTTTTAAAATCGAAAAGCAAATATCTACGATAGATGTATTCCATTTTTTCGTATAAAACGGATAAATTGCACCCATTACCATAACGAGTAGTGCGTAATAAGGTACGGCGCTCGGGACCGAAGCTCTAATCCACGACACGATATGATCAATCATTATGGAAGAAGCACCGTTTATCGTAACCGGTACGAAAAACATAAACACCCCAACGAGACTAGCAAGTATAAACCGAAGAATGATGCTCTTCTCACTCCCTGTCTTAATTACATTCCTTTTTAATTCAATTTCACTCAAAATTCGACACCCCTATTTATCTAAATATTCTGTATAATTATATTGAATTCCTTCTTTCATATTCAAATATGTAAACAGATTTTAGACATCGATTGTTTTATCTGAATAAATCAATTAAAATAACCATAATAAGGATATTTCAAAGGGGCATATAAACTATGAAAAAAATAAATATTAATCATGAAAAAACATTGCTCAAAAAGAAAATTGTAAAAAAAACTCAACTGCAAGCTGCTAGAGGTCTTGGATATCTAGCTGCCCAAGTAGTTAACTTAAAAATAAATCAAGTTTTAAAAGACAGTGAGAAGAAATAAGAAAAAGCGTAGAAATTCCTACGCTTTTTCTTATTTCTTTTCAACTATATTATGCTCTTCTGAAACATACTATGTCCATCCGTACTACCGACATATTCAAAACCACATCGCTTATAGAAATCATTCAACGTAACATTATGCCCTACACAATCTAGTTTTAACAACTCTTTGTCATGTTGTACATTCTCTTCTATCCACCGTAACATCCATTCTCCGATTCCGTTCCCCTTATACTTCCGATTCACCGCAAATCTATGAATATATAATGAATTAGAAACTTCCTCTTTACCAAAAATATATTCATCCCATTCATTTTGTTTAGGAGATACTGTAACTGTACCGATAATTTCATCTTCTTTCGTAACCACATATGTATATTTCTCTCTTATACCTTCTAATATTTCAGCCGTAGCTTCTCCTCCTAAAAGGTACTGCCACTGGTCCACTTCTTTATGTTGTAGCCATTGTGCTACTTCTTTTAATAGAGTAATAATGTTATCGCTTTCCTCTTCAGTAGCGGTTCGAATTGTATATTTCTCCATATTTCCGTTCCCCTTTCCTATGCTTACTTCGCTCTTTATTAATTTTCATTTTATACATTATACCAAAATTAATTACTGCACTTTTAAATTTATCTATTTGATAACTTGTATCCATCACAAAAAAAACGCTTCACTCATAGTGAAACGTTTTTATCTTTTATGCCTGTAATTCCGTTTTATGTCCCCTTACTACACTACGTTTTAAAGCAGTCGCTAAAATAATAACGATACTTACCGCACCAATCCAAATAAGCACAATAACAGGTGTACTCCAGCTTAACCCTTTTCCGAAGAAGAATATTTCTCTAAGTCCTTCAATCATAAATCGCATCGGCAACCATGTATACACCCAGTCTTGGTAAAATGGAGACAACATTTCAGGCGCTAATGATAATAACGGTGCACCAAAGAATAGTAAGAGAGCAAATATACTGATTCCCTTTAGTCCGACTATTGAAAGTACCGCCGATATCATTAAGAAAAAACTAAAGGACGTAATAGTTAAAAACAGTGCCGTATCAGTGAAATTTGAAATATTTAGTCCTACCATTCCATCCGCAATCCATGTAATACCGAACCCAATGACAAATGCTGCGACAGCCCCTGTTATGATTTGTTTTAGTTTTAATATGAAGTTTTCTTTTCTTGTACCTACTGGCATTTTACTTATCGCAATAAAGATAATTGCTGCGCTCGCTAAACTTGCAATCCATAACGGTTGGAATAAAGAAATTGGCGAGTTACCGTTCGCACTGTTTTTGCCAATTTCATTTACATTCGTTACTTTCTTTGCAATCGGTGTGACTACATTTGAAACTTGATCTGCTGTTAACGTAACTCCTTTTTCTTTATATCCTTCTAATAGTTGCGCGCGAACAGTATTGTTCATATTATCAACTATACCATTTAACATTTGCCCTGCCATAGTTGATGCTGCTGTATTCATTCCTTGATTTATAAATATTTCTACCTCTGGCGAAGATGGCTGTGTTGTTCGTAATGATGATTGTTTTGCGCTAAAGTCTTTCGGAATGACTAATGCTGCGTAATACTCTTGATTATTTAAGCCTTTTTGAACTGCTTCTTTATTGTTCACTTCTATCCACTTCACCGCAGGTTCTTCTTCTGATTTTGATGTCTTTTTCATATTATCAACAATTGTTTGCCCCATATTCATCTTCGGTTGATCCGGAATTTCTACTCCTTGATCCTCATTTACAATTGCGATTGGCAAGTTTTTCGGCTGAGGTTGAACGGTTGGAAATAACGTTAATGAAAAAATAAAAACAACAAGTAGGGCAATAACTGGTGATAATAATAAAAGTTTATTTTTAAACATTTTCTTTTCTCCTCCTTACATTTGATTTATAATAACCAACAACGTGTTGTTTATTTATATTTTGAATTATATGTTCGAGTTGAACCTTATACAATAATCAAAAATCGTGAATGTGTCGGTTATAAGACACATTTTCTAAATGTGTTCAGTAAAATTAAGGAGGGACATGCTTTGCGCGATAGTAATTTAGATTTACGTGTTGTTCGTACGAAAACTGCCATACGAAATGCATTGGTGGAATTAATTGAGGACAAAGGTTTTGACGCCATTACAGTGAAAGATATTACAACGAAAGCAAACATTAATCGCGGTACTTTCTATACGCACTATCAAGATAAATTTGATTTAATGACAAAATGCCAAGAAGACATTATGTATGAGTTTTCTAGCATTGCAAAAAAGAGATTCCCAGAAGTGATTGCGGATCTCGGATCGAATCCTTCTCCAACAATGCCGTTTCTACTTATCACTTCTATTCTTGAATTTCTAAATGAAAATAGTGATTTTATGAAAGCTGTATTAAGCCCAAAAGGAGATTTATCTTTTCAAACAAAGTTGAAAGACTTTATGTGGAAAACATTATTTGAAGATACGAATGGTGCTCTCATTAATAAGGAAAATTTACTTGTTCCAAGCCAATATTTAGCTTCTTATATGGCATCTGCTCATATTGGTGTCATTCAGCAATGGTTAAATAGTGGCCAAAAAGAAACACCAGAGGAAATTGCTCGTATTTTATCAACAATCGCAGTTCATGGACCTTTTTATGCAGCTGGCTTAAAGAAGTGAGTTATTGCAAAATAAAAAGATCATCCACTATTTATAGCGGATGATCTTTTACTTCATTACAACACTTCAATATACCCTTCTGTTCCATGTACTCGTATTCGTTGCCCATCTTTTATTAATTTCGTAGCGTTCTCTACTCCAACGACTGCCGGTAATCCATATTCCCGTGCAATAACCGCCCCGTGAGTCATAAGTCCGCCGACTTCAGTGACTAGTCCTTTTATAGATACAAATAATGGTGTCCAGCCAGGGTCAGTAAACGCCGTAACTAATATATCTCCCTCTTCTAAATTCGCATCTTCCATGTTTAAAATAACGCGAGCTCTCCCCTCAACTAATCCAGAAGAAACAGGCAGACCTGCAATCGCGTCAGCTGGGAGGTTTTCTCGTTTATATTTACCTGTAATGATTTCTCCATCAGACGTCATTATACGAGGAGGCGTTAGTTTTTCATATAATTTATAATCATTTTTTTGTTTATGAATAAGCTCATAATTTAGTTTCTTCGTGCGAACAACTTCGTGAAGCTCTTCAAAAGTTAAATAGTATATATCATCAACTTCATGAATGACACCGCTCTGCACAAGTTGCTCAGCTTCTTTTAGTAACGCCTGCTTATATATGAAATAACGATTAATCATACCGTATTTCGGATATTCACGATAGCCGATAAAATTACGGATATTGCGAATCATTCGCTTCGTTTCTTCTACTTTTTGTTTTCCATCCGGCAATTGCTGCAATCGATCTACTAACTCTTCTTCTTTTTTCAAAGCTTCTTGCAGTCCTTCTTCAAATTTCCGTTTACTTGCACCATATTCAAAATCTCTTATATTATTTAAAATCATCGGGATAATGGTTGTTGGCTTCTCACTCCAGCGCGTTTTCGTAATGTCGATTTCTCCGCTACATCTCATTCCGTATTTATTTAGAAAAGCATCTATTGCCTCTCGAGCTTTTTCTCCGCCTTTAAACTGAACGAGTTCATCTAAAAAGCTATCATTTTCTACATGTTGTAAATACGCAATAACTTCTTCGTACGGCCGAATCACATCAGCAACTTCCATTAATGCTAAACCCATTTCCGACGTAATATTATTTTGCACCGATTGAGAAAGGGTGTCCGCTGCATTCTTTTCGCCCAGCCATTGCTCCATTTTTTCATTGATCCATGTTGAAGCATTCATACCTGCCATAATAACTGCTATACTTTGCGGATTAAACAATACTTTCTTTAATTGCTGAATATCTTCCAAAATAAAATCAAGTACGTCCACTCCTGATTTCAGTTGCATAGTTTCTTTTAACTCTTCAAGTGATGCTTCACTATTCTTTATTAATTCCGTAACGATTGCTGGATCATTTTCGATTTCTGGTCGCGAACTTACTGGTGGCTTACTTTTACTAGCACTCTTTTCCGTTTCTTCATCCGGTAACAATGTAATAAAATTATCTCGCTCGACTACAGTCGTTAATGCATCTCTTATGAGCGGATCTGATTTTCCTAACGTATTTATTAAGTAATCTCTGCTAGCAGGTGAAGCTAATTGTTGCGTAGCATCAACAAACAGCCGTCCTCCCGCTTTGCGCATTGGGGCACTTGTCGTTAACAGGAAAAAAGATAACCCTAATGGTTTCATCGCATCGGTCATCATTTGTTGGTGACCAACTGATATATATACATGATTTCCCCCATCATTTTCTTCCGGAATTGGATATAAAGTCGTTATCGGCCTGCTTTGAACAATATAAAATGTATTACGGGCTAAACACCATTCAATATCTTGCGGACAGCCAAAATAAGCTTCTATCTGTCTTCCGATCTGTTCTAGTTGTAATATTTGTCGTTCAGACAATGTTTGAATCTTTTGCTGAGCTGAATCAATTTGTTTCGTCTCTGTTCCGCCCTCTTTTACAGCATAAATAGCTAATTTTTTAGTCGCTATCATCGTTTCAGTAATTTTACCTTCTTTTACTTTATAATTATCGGCAGAGACCAGTCCTGATACTAACGCCTCACCAAGTCCAAAACTGGCATCAATTGATAGCACCTTTCGGTTAGAAGTAACCGGATCAGCCGTAAATAGAATGCCCGAAGCCTGCGGGAAAACCATTTTTTGAACGACAACACATATAGAAACTTGATTATGTTCAAAACCATTTTGCATACGGTACATGACTGCTCGCTCTGTAAATAAAGAAGCCCAGCACTTTCTTACATGCTGTAAAATCGCTTCTTTTCCGATAATATTTAAATACGTATCTTGTTGACCTGCAAACGAGGCATACGGTAAATCTTCAGCCGTAGCACTAGAACGCACGGCATACGCGTGTTCATTTCCAAAACGTGAGAGATACTGAGTTACTGCTTCCACTACATCAGTAGGGATTTGTACTGCCATAATGACTTCTCTAATTTCCTTACTCATTTCACCAATTTGAGCTCGGTCTTCAAGTTCCAACTTGGTCAGCTGCTGCAACAAAGTTGGAAGCTCTTCATTTTGCTCGATAGCTTTTTCATATCCTACCGTTGTCACACAAAATCCTTCTGGCACCTGTATACCTTGAATGTTAGATAACTCCCCTAAATTCAACCCTTTTCCGCCGACGAGTGAAAGCTGCCCCTTTTCTATTTCCTGAAAATCGAGAACGAAAGAACTCATATAACATCTCTCCTTACTATGCATGTGTTCTTGATTGTAGCAGAAGTAAATGAGAAGAAACAGTCTATTTCGAATTTGATTTACATGATATAATTAAGTTAGGAAGAGATTAAATAATGCCCTAGTTGCATAATGAAGCAACTAGGGCTTCTTATTTCCTCTCAATTTTAAATGACAATTTGTTCACAACTAACTTCAATGTATTTCTGTTTTCCCCCTTTATTATAGGAACGCCATGAATTATCACTCACAATTCTTACCTCAACAAATGGTACATAACTCGAAATACGCCTTAGTTTAACCTCCTGTGAGCCTTTTCACAGGAGGTTTTATACATACATATATTATTTATAATTAACTCGTTCTCCTATTTTTCAAAAGCATATTTTGTGTCATAATAACGCTTTTTAGAATTTATATATACCTTCTAATTTTTCTAAAAAAGGATGATTGTATTGGAAATGAAAAAGCTTCAAGGAATGTATGATGATGTTATTAGTTTAGGGGAAAATTGTTATACTGCTATTCATCTAAAAAAATATAAGCTGCGGAAATATTCAGGTCCTCTAGATTGGTTTGTATCACCGAATCTTTCTTCTATCAACACATTATTGAAAAATAATTTCGTAGACTTTATGGATTTAAAAAACATGCAATCAATGCCGGAGCAAAATATTGTGTTTAATGATGGCGTGATACAACCTGTTTTTTCTCATATTATAAAAGATACAAAATATAACGTAACATCTTATCATGATTTCCCTGTTATTCCGAATGAAGATTGGTTCATCACATACCATGATTTCAAACAAAAATTAGATCAAAGAATTGATAACCTTTACGCAAGAATGCATAATTCACAATCCATTTTATTTGTTAGATGGGGCGGAAGCTTGACTGAAGCGCTTGAATTACAAACCGTTTTATCAAATATTGTTAAAAATAATTTTAAGATCCTTTTACTCTATCCAACAGGACTTGAAAATGAAATAAACAAATTAGAATGGGCGCTTGATCATGTTTTTCCCGTTCAAGTTTCAAGTAATTATCAAAATAAAAGAACTTGGTATGTCCTCTTAAAAGATATACACTTAAACTCAAAAAAATAATATAAACTACGACTTTAAAATCAATATTCTTTGTTTACATTTTATATAAATTGACATATCTCTCCCTTAATTCTAAGACTAAGTTATTGTTTTTTGTAATCCCCCACTCATTCTTTTCTCAAATGCTCCAAAATGGATTTTCAAAATTAGGGAACTATAATGTCATATTGGAATAAGTTAAGGGGGAGAAAAATTGGACAATGAAATGAATTATGGAAGTGATTACAAGTTTATTCCGGCAACTTCAATTGAAAGTGGTCATGGCATTGAAGTATTGCCTGATTTATTTTGTTACACGATTCAAATCGTCAACATCTGTTTTGTTGGACATCCCAAGAGCAATGATTTTGTTTTAGTTGATGCTGGAATGCCTAAATGTGCAAATGAAATTATCTCTGTCACTGAGACGCGATTTGGTACAAATAGTCGCCCAAAAGCAATTATTTTAACTCACGGGCATTTTGATCATGTTGGTGGAATAATTGAACTCATTAAGTATTGGGATATTCCAGTCTATGCCCATCAAATGGAGATACCGTTCCTGACTGGACTACAAGGCTATCCTGAACCAGATCCAACAGTTGAAGGTGGTATGGTAGCGAAAATGTCGCCTCTGTTCCCTAATGAACCGATTGATTTAGGAAATAGCGTAAAAGTACTACCTGCAGATGGAACTGTTCCTCATATGCCAGAGTTTAGATGGGTGCATACACCAGGACACACTCCAGGTCATATTTCATTATTCCGAGAAAAAGACCGAACTTTAATTGCTGGGGACGCTTTTATTACAGTGAAGCAAGAATATCTATATAAGGTAATTACTCAGGAACAGGAAATAAGCGGTCCGCCTCGTTATTTAACAACAGACTGGAACGCTGCTAAAGAATCCGTTATTAAATTAGAAAAATTAAAGCCTCTAGTCACTGTTACTGGACATGGGATACCTATGTCAGGTGAATTGCTATCAACAAGCCTCAACACACTCGTTAAGGAATTTGATAAAATTGCTGTACCTGATTACGGAAAATATGTAGATAAAAAGGCACATTAAGCACAAAAACTTTGGTTTTTATATTAAAGAATTAACATATGATACAAAATTAACACGTCAAAAAATATTAAGTTTAATATGAAAATACACTGTACTTAATTAACATCTCTATCCTAAGAATAGAACTACCCTTTTGGAATAAAAATCGATCTTTTACACACACTATTTATAATAAAGTCTGCTTCTTACCCAGGCTTTATTTCTTACCATTAAAGAGCAGTTATAATAAATAACTGCTCTTTTTAATTTCATAGTATAAGCTTACATTTTTTGTTCATACTATATTTAACCATGATATAGTTATACTCCTTAAATTCATGGATGTAATTTTCTCGCTGCAGTTAGCTTTTGCTAGCTGCTTTTTATTTATAAATTTTAAAAATGAAAATAAAATACTGATTTTTATCAAAGTTTCTTTTAAGTACAGTATGACCAAATTGCATTTCAAAGTTTTTAATTTCAAAAAATCTAATAATTACCATGCACTTAATACATTATTACCTTTTGTTCTCGATCTGCTGCCCCTAGACCATTGCAAACAAAGTATAAAAATTAGAACAATATCAATGAAATCCCCACCATAATACATCAGCACGCCCCCGATTTCAGCTTGTTCAGTAACTACACCAGCAGGCGGATGAGCATATATGTATTTTGATAATATCCCATGACCAGCTGATGCAGCTATTAAAATTATTGACCGGTACATATAACTATATCTATGGGATATTGGATCAATATAAATTATTGATGTGGTAAACAGATATCCTGCAATAAAAACGTGGAAATGTATGAACAAATGAAGAAGTATACTTTTGTGCATCATCGAGTATAAATTAGTAGTATAGAGAATCCATAGCCCTCCTAGATTAAGCAAGGTTGCGATAATGGGATGAGTAAGGATTTGTAGCGGCTTACTCTTTAATACACTTGAAAGACGTCGCGCTGCTTTCACATTGAGCGTTCGTAAAAAAAGAGTCATCGGAGCTGCTAATGCTATAAAAATTGGAGCAAGCATCCCAAGGAGTAAATGCACAAGCATATGCACTGTGAAGTCATTATGAGCACGATAAGCTAATGGCCCAACAACTGCTATTGCCGCACAAATAAGTCCTAAAACCCAGAAGACACTTCGATATAACGGCCATCGTTTGTAATGGCGATTTGATAAAATCGTGGCTACTATATAAATGATTAACATAATTAAAATGAATACGAATAGTAAAATATCCAGTGCATTCCATATTTCATGATGAAGATGGTTATTGTTCATTTAAGCTTTTACCTCTCAATAATCTTTCATCAGTTCTTGTCTGAAAAACTAGCAGAATGCCAAATAAGAGCATTACAGTCGCAATTATATTCCATATTACATCGTAGATAAGAACATTCTCTACATATCGAATCTGGTGTATTTTCATTAGTTTATGTTGAATTATACCGTCATATAATTGAAACCCACCACTACCAAGCATTAATCCGCTCCACCACCTTTTCAACCAAAATGCATCTCTACGACGAAGATCAGCAACTATGAACAAGGAACCAATCGTTGCAAACCAACTAAAAGCATGAAAAAGACCATCTGAAATGAGTCCAATATCTGTTGTAGATTTATCATAGAAATGGTGCCAATGCAGCAGTTGATGAAAAATAGTTTCATCTATAAAAGCTACTAATCCTAGTCCAAACAAGATACCTGACCATAGATTACGGGTCAAATAAACAGAAGAGGTTAAATAGCTTGTATTTTCAGTTTTGTTTACCATTAAACCCCATCCTTTCCACTAATGTATATTATTATTTTCCCCAAAAGAAAAAAGTGCTAAACATACTTAGCGCCAAAGGAAACTAATGTTCAGTTAGAAATATTATATAGATACTTATTCTCTAAGCATATTTAATATTTGATGACAACTCACTAAAATAACTTTAAGGGGTTCACAGATTCTAAAGTAGCGTTAGTATAATTTCTTTAATATTTTCGAATCAATCTATATTTTTAGCTTTTAATCAATTTATTAACAATGGAAATTACCATTTAGTCTTAACTATTTGATTTTCTATAAATAAACTATAGTTTTCCTCTAAAGATAATTTCCATATCTTCATTTTAATATTGCATTTGTATTGCCTTTTGCACATTTTGAATATCATTTTTTAATAGTTGTTTTAAATCGTAAGCTGGATAGTAACCACGTTCGTACATAAAGTTAAAAACCTGCGCATGTAATTGTATAGCACCATTTATTTGACGAGTTAAAACTTCTCTCAGTCGGGGTGTTGCAGTTTCGGTAATCGCGATTGCATAATTTCGAACAGATGTCTTTGCTAATCCAAGTAAATCTCCAGCGTAAAATCCAGTGTCATCACGATGCTGCTGCGATTGAAATCCAGGAGCATACGGATAAAACTGTACTAACTCTTGCAGATTGTTTTGGATGACATTTATAGCTTTAATATATAACGATTGAAGTGCTTGATCAGGTACATTTCTAACTGACTTTTTTAATTTGATTAAGCCGTTCGCTTGGAATGCTACTAATTCATGTAAATCCAATGTTTCATGCCAAGCTAACTGATTAGGATAAGACATGTATGTTCCCCCTTAATATTCACTCATGCTACATTATGCAAAAAAATTCAAAAAGGGCCTATACTACATGAATTCATTTCAATCTAATTCATGATTACTTTGCATCCTTCTATGTTAATCACAATAAAGTATCCTTAATTCCTCTTCCCTAATTTTTTATATCCTTAATTTTGATTTTCAAAATGACTTCCTCGCCTTTACAATCTATAAATTTAATTTTTTCTTCCTTAAAAATCTCCATCATAATACATCCCTTCTTGTTTCGTTATAAACCATATTAGTTAGAAAATATAAATGTGAACATTGTACCTACATATTCCTTATATATTTTTCAAATTTTATAGCTACTTAAAATTTATACGTTATTAAAGATCAACTATTAAAGTAACTACATTGAAGGGGATTCTTTATTAAATCATTTTATTTTTATAGATTAAAAAATAATTATTCTATCCGTGTTAGTCACCTATTCTTAAATAATTAATAGGTTATATATTATGACCTAGGAGGGATAAAAAGATGACTATACTTTATGATAAAGACTCTTTACAAAAACATATTATTAACCTTCCACATTGGCAACAAGAAGCTTTCTGTTCTTTTAAATTAAAAATGACAGATAAAAATAAACCTTTTCCTTGTATCCCGGCTCAACACGGCTTTACAGCGAATCACCTCCGTTACGGATTCATTGGTGATCCTAGAGATACGAATACTAGCGAGGACTTTGCTACATTACTTAAAGAATATACTGAATGTTCTAGAGATACAGGTCAATATGCCTCACTTATTGTTTTTATTCATACACCAATAGATTTAATGAGAGAAACTACAGTTAAAGATTTTGAACATATGTATTGGTCTCTACTTAATACAACTAGTTGTTTGGACGAGATGGAATGGCCTACGCATATCCCCAATGACCCTATGGAAAATACTTGGGAATTTTGCTTTCATAATGAATCATATTTCGTCTACTGTGCTACACCTGCCCATGTCAATAGACAAAGTAGACATTTTTCATGTATGATGCTTGCTTTAACTCCTAGGTGGGTTTTACAGGGAATTATGAATTCTGAGAAACGCAGTAGAAAACTAAAAAACTTAATACGTCAACGTCTAGCCGCTTATGACAAAGCCCCTATTCACCCTTCTCTTAAAGATTATGGTGAAAAAGATAATTATGAATGGCAACAATATTTTTTACGTGATGATGAAACAATTCCATCCAAGTGTCCGTTTTCTCGAATCATAAAATACTTGCATAAAAATAAGTAATCCACTCTACTTTTTATTATTTAGTTGTACAAACTTTAACCACTGAATAGATTTAATATAGATTAAATTTAGTGGGAGGAGCATATCATACGTGGGCATATTTTTAAGCTATGTTTTTTTAGGTTTATCATTATCTGCTCCAATGGGACCTATAAATGCTGCGCAGCTAGAAAAAGGTATTAGGAGTGGTTTTTTTCATGCTTGGATCCTTGGTATAGGAGCCTTACTTGCAGATGTTATCTACATGGCACTTATTTATTTAGGTGTCATTCATTTCCTCGAAAAAGATATTATCAAACTTTTCTTATGGTCTTTCGGCGCTTTTGTTTTAATCTATACAGGCATTGAAAGTGTAAAAAATGCGAATCAAATTAGCATTAGTAATACTAGAAATGATGATTCAATTATTAAAAGCTTTTTTTCTGGTTTTTTTATGTCTTTATCGAATCCATTAACAATTCTATTTTGGCTTGGAATTTTCGGCTCTATATTAGCAAAAGCCGCTTCTTCCTATAATAAAGAGCAGCTTTTGTTATATAGCTTTGGTACTATTTTAGGTATTTTTATTTGGGATATTACGATGGCAAGTACTTCTAGTATATTTCGTAAAATTTTAAATACGCGTATATTATCTCTTATAACAGTAATATCTGGAATATCACTTATTATTTATGGATTATATTTTGGTTTTCAAACTTACCAAATCATTTTTCAATAACTTCTATTATTTTGTTCTGACATACTATTCATGGAGTAAAAGAAAGATACTTCATATAGCTGTATTCCTTTTTCTTGAGACAAAATGAACAATTATAGTAACGATAATAACTATTCCTAAAAACAACAAGCTCACAAGGAAACCAAAACGCGTTGTTTTTTGCAATAGTGTTCCACTAACAGCTAGTGCAATCATAATAAGACCAATAATACTTTTTATCTGCATCCAACCTTTTGGATTCATTAATCTCCAAAAGGAAAGAAGAATTAAACTCCATGTATACAACAACATTAATCCAGCTGCAGTTGTTACATATTCATATATATTTTTTGGTAGTAATAAAGCGCTAAGGATAGAAGCACCAAGCCCCATTATGATAAGAATTAAAGCTGGAAAAGAGATATTCTTCTTGTTTTTTTTCGCAAACATCGCAGGTGCATCACCCTCTTCAGCTAAGTTCATTAATACACTTGTCACCGCAAATAATGAACCAACTAACGTTGAAAAGCCCGCTAAAATTAATACTACATTTAAAATAAATGGCACATACGGTAAATTATAGTCTTGTAACGCTATTACAAAAGGACTTTCTTTCGTATTAAACTGGTTTAATGGTACCATCATAATTGCCAACCCTAAAGAGACTACGTAAATAATCGTTAAAATCATTAACATTACTCTTCCTGATTTTTGTGCATCTTTAGGGTCTTTCAGTCTTATTGTCATTAACCCCATAATTTCGATTCCTCCAAATGCATAAAATGCATAAATTAGAGAGGACCAAGTGCCTTTTAATCCATTTGGGAACCAGTCTTTAAAATTCCGAGGAATTTGTGCTTTATATAAACCACCCTTTATAAATCCTAAAATAATTAAAATGGCAATTACAATAAACCCTATAATAGCAGCGATTTTTATAATAGCCATCCATTTCTCTAAACGCTCGAATATCTTTACCCCTATAAAAATAATTAATATAGCCGCTACTCCATATATAGTAGCAAATATCCATAGTGGTATCTTAGGAAACCAGTAACGTGAAAAGATTCCTAACGCACTTAACTGGCTGCCCATAATAAGCAGTTCAGAACACCAATATGTCCATCCATGACTAAAACCCGCCCAATTTCCAAAAGCTTTTTTTGAGTATATACGAAAAGATCCTTTTTGCGGATCTTCTACAGCCATTTTTGCCAATGCTTCAAATACAATATAAGTAGTAAATCCAGTTAATATAAGAATAAGAATAATTGACGAACCACCTATTTTAATTCCTATACTGGATCCTAAAAAGAAACCGGTCCCTATTGTACAACCAATCCCAACAAGTGAGAGTTGCCACCATTTTAAATCTTTTTTTTCTTTCGTTTCGTTCTTAGCATCATGACAGGTCATATCACGATTCTCCTTTATTCATTTTGAGAATGCCCCTCATGATCACTTAAGTACTTCTCAGCAAGTTTTTCAACAACATCAGTGACATTATGAGCCTTTATTTTATGGTTTGCTACTAGTTCACTTCCTACAGAAATCTCAACTGTAAATAACGCTTCATATTTCATTTTCTCTGCCCCTTTCGCATCAAATATAATCTCTTATCTTTTATCCTTTATTTCACAAAAATTCATTATGTATGTAAAACCTCGAGAGTCTAAAAGTTAAACAAATAAAGTCGAAACGATTGTAACGCTACTAAGCTTATTTATTAAAAAAATGTATGAGAAAGGAGAGACGGCATGCCTCTCCTCTATATCCATTTCATATATAAAATTAACGAGTAACGCCACCGCCAAGTTGTTGCTCAGCTAATGATACAAGACGTTTCGTAATTTCACCACCAACAGATCCGTTTGCACGAGCTGTTGCATCTGCACCAAGTTGTACGCCAAATTCTTGAGCAATTTCATATTTCATTTGATCAAGAGCTTGTTCAGCGCCACGTACTAATAATTGATTACTGCTTCCACTGTTATTGTTTGACATGTTCATTCACCTCCTTCTTTCTTTAATATGTTAAATTACATGCTAAAATATATAGCTAATTAATTGGTAATTACGACCGTGAATTCAAAGGTATAGTTGATCTTCTTTAAACTAAAAATAATCATGTATAGGAGAACGAAATACATCTTACGTGCCATGGGATATCATAAATAGACCTCCATTACAACATAAAACGGGTTAAGCTATTTAACAGCATAACCCGTTTTTAATGAAATATTTTATTCCATATACGTTTAGACAATGGAGGAAAATAATGAAACATATTGTTGCTTTATTAATTAAATACACAGCGATAACTGCAGTATTACTTATCGTACTTGGTATCTTTCAAGGTATTTCCATTCCTAGAGTATTGCTTATTTCTCTCTTCCTAACAGGAGTTGCCTATTTAATTGGCGATCTTTTCATTTTACCTAAATACGGAAATATGATTGCTACAATGGCAGATTTTGGCTTAACCTTCTTCGGAATTTGGCTTTTAACATCTTTATTTACTAATTTAGATGCTACTCGTAATATTGGATTTTCTTCATTTATAGCCACATTAATTATTGGCGGAATAGAGATTTTCTTCCACATTTATATGAAGAGGTTAGTACTGCGTAACAACGATGAATTAAGAAATCACAATCATATTCACCATGATAAATACGCTATGGAAATGTCAGATGAATATATGGATTCTTCCACAATAAATAAATCCAAGCTTAAGGATACATCTAAAAAATAAAAAAGTGGCCAACGCCACTTTTTTATTTTTGTTTATTAAGCTTGATCAGAGTTTCTCACATGTAATGGAGGTGGAACCACCCATCCTTTTTTCTTACTTAAACGTAGCAAAGTTACACCTGCCTGCGCTTTTTTCATATGAAATTGTCCAAATAACATGCCTACATCTTCTCGAAGGCATTTTCCCATTACTTGACTACATGTGACAAGTCCAGCTGCTAATCCTGTAGAAACAGCTGCTGCAATTTCAACATCATTAATACGCGCTCCCGGAGGAATGTCTTCAATAGATGCTACTGGTCGTTCTGGAGGAGCAGGCGGTAAAGCAACCCCATTAACTTTTAAAAGTGCTTTTAATTCTTCTATTTCCGAGTTCATATCATTTTCAATTAAGCCTTCTAAAAACTTCTTCAAATCTTCATCACCTGTGTGATTCATAAATACTTGGTGGCTTGCAATCGCACCCTGCGCAGCAAGAAGATAACTCCAAATATCAAATACCTCTCCGTAGTGTAATGGTTCATTTTGAGGATTTCCACTTAATATACCCATTTTCAAATTCCTTCCTTTCGAAAATATCATAATAAATATTGATTTTAATATTAAAATCAAATTTTTAAGTATGCTTTTTCCTGCAAAAGATTTTCTACTATGCATGGAAAACACCTTTCCAACACCTTGTGTTTATTGTTTAGGAAAGTCGTTTACAAATTAAATACCCAAAGATTATGAAAGAAGATTATCAATAATCTTTGAGTGAGAATTCATTTACTATAAGGTTTTGTTTTTATACATACACAAAAGAAATTGATTTACATATCTACTATATTTTATGTCAATTCACTTAACGGTTCGCTCTACCACCAAGTTGTTGTTCAGCCATTGCTACTAAACGTTTTGTAATTTCACCACCAACAGATCCGTTTGAACGAGCTGTTGTATCCGCACCAAGTTGTACACCAAACTCTTGTGCAATTTCATATTTCATTTGATCAAGAGCTTGTTCAGCACCTCGAACTAACAATTCATTACGACTTCCACTATTATTGTTTGCCATATTATTTCACCTCCGATGTTTTTAATATGCTTCAAGTTATGAAATAATAATTATCCTTTTTATGGGAATTAGATCATGAATAAATATTGAGTTTCTTCTTAAAATAGGGCAGAAGACATAAGAAAGAAGAGTTACTATAACATACTGTCATAACAACACTATGTATAGATTCCTCTTTACTAAAGATTTCTGTGTTGCCAAGAGGATACATATAAATTATGAAAAATGATTCCTAAGGAGATATGAGATGAAAGCTGTAACCTATCAAGGACCAAACAAAGTACAAGTTAAACAAGTGGATGATGCAAAGTTAGAGAAAAAAGATGATATTATTGTAAAAATTACTTCAACCGCTATTTGCGGTTCTGATTTACATTTATATCAAGGCAACATGCCTTTACCTCCAGGGTACATTATTGGTCATGAACCAATGGGAATTGTTGAAGAAGTTGGTCCAGATGTTACTAAAGTAAAGAAAGGCGATCGTGTTGTTGTCCCTTTTAATGTTGCATGTGGACATTGTTTTTATTGCCAACATGAAATGGAAAGCCAATGTGATAACTCGAATCCTCATTTTGATTCTGGTGGATACTTTGGTTACACAGAGAAATTTGGTAACCATCCAGGTGGACAAGCTGAATATTTAAAAGTTCCTTTTGGAAATTTCACTCCATTTGTTATACCAGAATCATGCGAACTGGAAGATGAATCCCTACTCTTTTTATCTGATGTTTTGCCAACAGCCTATTGGAGTGTAAAAAATGCAGGTGTTAAGCGAGGCGATACTGTTATCGTACTTGGTTGTGGCCCTGTTGGATTAATGACACAAAAATTCGCTTGGATGCAAGGTGCTAAACGTGTAATTGCAGTGGATTACTTAGATTATCGAATACATTATGCAAAAAAGATTAACAATGTTGAGGTATTTGAGTTTACAAAATTTCCTGATATGGGAGAACATTTAAAGGAAATTACGCATGGCGGTGCGGATGTAGTTATTGATTGTGTAGGCATGGATGGGAAAAAATCTCCCCTAGAATTTCTGGAACAAAAATTAAAATTACAAGGTGGTACCCTCGGTCCTATTCAAATCGCTACGAAAGCTGTAAGAAAATATGGAACAGTTCAAATGACTGGTGTTTATGGCGGTAATTATAATGCCTTTCCACTCGGGGCATTTTGGGTTAGAAATATTAATCTAAAAATGGGACAAGCACCTGTCATCCATTTTATGCCGGAATTATTTAAGAAAATAACAAACAAAGAATTCGATCCAAAAGAGATTATTACACACAAAATCCCCCTTGAAGAAGCGAGCTACGGTTATCAAATTTTCAATAATCGTGAAGATGACTGTATAAAAGTCATTTTAAAGCCTTGACAATATAATTCATTATTCTTAATGAAAAGATAAGATTACATTTCGTAATCTTATCTTTTTTATTAAAACACTAAGTATCTCCCCCATTTTCATCTCACATCGAAAATAGTTATTTTCAAAAACTTTGTATTTTGAGGTAATAATCAATTGGTAAAAACATGAATTAAAGTATTAAGTAACCAAATAGCGGACACGATAACAATGTTAACTAACTTAAAAGAGGTGTACTTCATGTTTTATTATAAAGAAGAACTGATTAATATTATCAAGCCGGACAAACCAGATCCAGCTGCTGCAAAAGTTTTACAAGAAATATTAGGTGGGCATTACGGTGAAATGCGTACAATGATGCAATACTTTTTCCAAAGCTCAAATTTTAGAGGTAAAGAGAAGCAATATCGTGATTTACTTCGAGGTGTTTTTTTAGAGGAAATAAGCCATGTAGAACTTGTACAACATACAATTAATCAACTATTAACTGGATCTGGTGAACCTACGCCTGGAAATGCCGGTATTGACACAGCACCACTTGACGAAGCGGTTAAACATGCAAATCCTCATCACTTTATTGTAGGGGCACAAAGTTCATTACCTGTTGATGCAGCTGGCAACCCATGGAATGGATCTTGGGTATATAGTCATGGGAATTTAATTAGCGATTTATTAGATAACGTAGTACTTGAATCTACAGGTGTACTTCAAAAAACTAGAATTTATGAAATGAGTTCCAATCAAACTTTTAGAGAAACACTTGCATTTTTAATTGTACGTGATAATGCACATCAAAATGCTTTCGCAAAAGCTTTAGAGACATTGGGTGTTGAATGGGGGAAACTCTTCCCTGTGCCGAACTATGATATTAATAAATACCCAGAGTGCAGAAAGTATGTAGACATGGGATTTCATAACGCACAATTTAATTTTAGTTTAGATCCAACAAGAATGGGAGAAATATTCCAAGGTGAATCACCAAGTAGAAACAAAGGAACATTAGCAGTAACTGACCCGCCAAAAGGTTTTCCTGTACCAGAACTTCCTGAAATGCCAAATGAGCATAGTCCTGGATTAAAAGATATGGATCTTTAAGATTATTATGGCCAACTATTTATTCATGGTTGGCCATAAACCTTTATATGGATTCCAGCCATACTTAATCCAATCCTTAATCCTTTAGTCTTATTTAATGGCTTTATTTCAGCTACTGTTATGTAATTTTTATATAAACAGAATCAATAAATAAATCACCACTAAAAAATCCCAATTATTGTTAACATCTTTTAGAACATCATCTCTTCAAGTACATTTACACTAACACTCCTGATAAATTTGTCTATATTTCTTGGTCAACTAATAAAATTAAACAAAATTCTTATTTAAGAATTAAAGAGCGCTTTTAAAAGCGCTCTTTAATATAGACGATATTGAAACAGAATATTCATTAGTATATGTAATCTTTTTTATTGTGTTGCATAATCAAAAGTTTTTCCATTTGTTTTTAGAGGATATTACATTCTGCTCTATTTTTCCGTACAGATTAAACAATTGTTTAATAAGTGTAATTTTGGATGTTACCCAATACGAAAATAGTGCTGAAAAAATCCCTATTAGAACTCCTGTTACGCCATCGAAAGGATAATGAACTCCTACTCAGATACGAGAAATAGCTACACAGAATGTAAATATAGTCCATACGCATCCAGTCTTTTTCCGAACAAACAAAATGAAAAACAAATCCCAAAAATAGAATTGTATATTCGTGAGGAAACGAGTTATCTACTGCATAATTCCTATCCAAAAATTAGACTTATCTTCCCGGTCTATTCAAGACTATTGGCTGAGTACGCTGCATTTCCTGCTTTTCCATATAATTGCGCATCTTTTTCATATATCTAGATGCATCCATTGGATCTTTTACAATCATTTCAATAATACAAAGTTTTTCAGCACTTTCTATTTCAGCTTGTTTTATTGCCTGATCAAGCTCTCCATAGGTACGGACTGTAGCTGTAAGCGCATCGCCTCCAAAAACTTCCGCTAGCTTAGTATAAGACCATTGAGGAATTTTGTTGTACTTTTGATTTTTTGTTTTTACATTCAAATATTTTTCAATCGTATAACCATCATTGTTTAAGACAAAAATTATAGGCTTGCATCCATAATAAAGCATGGTGCTGATTTCTTGAGCTGTCAGTTGTAAGGCTCCATCCCCTGTAAACAGAAACACTCGGCGTTCAGGCACAGCCATAATAGCACCGAACGCCGAGGGGGTTGCGTAACCGATGGACTGCCAACCACCTTGCCCAATATATACTATATCGCTCGGTAGTCTCACCTCTGCCATTCCGTAATAGAATGTACCGGTCTCGACAACTACAATGTCTTCCTCTTTCAGCATCTGCTGAAAACGTGGATAATAGTTCGCTGCTATTAGAGGGGCATCGGTGTTAGTATTTAATTGGTCGTAAGGGAATGACATTTTTTCTACCAAACCTTGTCCCTTATAACCCACATTCTGTAGTGCGAGTAACATGTCAGTTGCAAAAACATTCAGATACTCTGCCTCAGCAATTTTAACCATATCCGGTTGAATATTGACGGTTATCAGCTGGTTTAGTTTTGCAGTAAAACTTGCAGTATTAGTATCCGCTAATACCATACCAATTGCGATGATACAATCTGCATTTTCTACCTTACTTTGAACTTCAGAATCTCCAAAAGATCCCAAGTACATTCCCACATAATTTGGATGGTTTTCGTCGAATCCTCCCTTTCCGTACATCATCGTTGCAACAGGAACATTCATGGTGTCTGCCAGTTGTTGAACAGCCGCTTGAAGACCGAAACGCATGGTTTTTACATCCACCAGTATAACTGGTCGATGTGCACGATCTAGTAGCTTATGGACATGATTGACCGCAGCATGAAGGGTTTTCAAATTAGATGTTGGGCGCTCTTGTGTTAGCTCTACACGATTTTTAATCGGCTTGGTCACTAAATCATCGGCCACAACAAGATATACAGGCTTTTTCTTTTCTTTAGCAATTTGAATTGCGGCTGGAATTTCAATTTTAGCGTTTTCAGGCGTAAGCACCGCGCTGTATGCAGTAATTTGCTCATACATGTTGCGAAAAACATCAAAATTCCCATCCATTAAAGTGTGATGCATCAGCTTATGCTCTTTTTGATCATTTTCGGGAGGCGCACCCACTATATGAATGATTGGTACATGCTCACTATTAGCCCCAGCTATAGCATTACAAGCGCTGAGTTCTCCAACTCCAAAAGTTGTAATAAGTGCGGACATCCCTTTAATTCTTGCATAGCCATCTGCAGAATAGCCCGCGTTTAGTTCGTTCCGCCCTTCTATAAAGCGGATACCTTTATAACACTCTAAAGTATCAAGAAGTGTAAAATTATAGTCCCCTGCAATACCAAAAATCTCGGTAATACCCTCCAATTTTAAACAATCGAATAAATATTGACCAACCGTTTTTTGAGAAGGTTGCCTTTGTAAACCAAAGTTATCCTCATTTATCATGTTTTTCACCACTTGTTCACCCCTTATCTATTTCTGAAATTGTTTTGTTTTATAGTATTCTTTTTGATAATACCCTTTAATTGAATCCATTATCCGTTGCACTGAGCCAAAGCAGTATATCAAACGCAATTAACTAATATAAAAACATGTTGCTATTAAAGATACATTTTTCATAATCCAAAACAATTTTAAGCTTGAGATAAGGTTTAAAAGTTAAAAAGAGCACTTTTTTGAAGAAACCTTAATCATTTTAAATGTGTCAAAATGTATCAAATATCGCTATATTAACAGTTATTTAGAATTATGATTGTACCTTATCTCCCCTTTTTGATGATATAAAGGGCATATTTATAATGAAAAAAACATCTTCTGATAGTGAAAGAGCAATTAAGGAACCGTTAAATGACAATAAACTATTCCGTTAAAGAGCCATTTAATGGAATAACCGTTACTAAGTTAACAGTGAAATTGGATATGGATAATAAGGTCTTCAAAAAAATATAGAGGAAAGAATATAATTATATTGAGTATAGTGTTTTTAACTATACCTTTAAGGAGGCGTTGTCGATGAGAAATTATTTCTATTTGATTGGGCGAAAAAATAAGGGGATAACGTTCCAATAGCCCATAAACTACGTGGTTCCCCTTTAATATTAGAAGGAGAGTATCAGATTGAAAAAAATTTATTTAAAGCCAATTGACAAAAATAATTGGGAAGAAGCAATTAGATTATCTGTTAAAAAAGAACAACAAACATTGATTGCATCCAACCTTTATTCTATCGCAGAAGTTCAATTTCTAGATGATTTCTATGCAAAAGGTATTTATCTTGATGAAACAATGATAGGATTTACTATGTTTGGGATAGATTCTGATGATAATAATTATTGGATTTATAGACTTATGATTGATAAAAAATTTCAAGGGAAAGGTATAGGTAAGCAAGCTATACATCTAGTTATTGATGAGATAAGAAGAAATAATAACGCAAACATTTCTATAATAATGATTGGATATGCTCCTGAAAACTTTACAGCTAAATTTTTATATAAAAAAGTAGGATTTATTGAAACTGAATTATCATCTTGGGGTGAACAGTTAGCTAAGTATTCTTTATGAGCATTTGAATTCTCCACATTAACTTTTAAACTTATTAAAGAAAAGAATCTAATAGTGTAGTCATGCAGATAGGAAATGATCAAACTTTTTTATAAAAGAATAAAACAACTGAAAGTATTAAGAGCGTGTTTTGATTTACCTTTTTCAAAACACACTCTTTTCTATGATTGTTTATCAAGATTATGTAGTATGAATTGGATTAAACTTTATTTAAGGGCAACACAATGTCTAGAATAGAGAAGAAATACCCTCCGAGTTATAAAGCAAACACAAGAATTATCTTGTTTCACCATGTAGATCTTCTACTTTTTATCCTTCTGAACATGATAATTAATTAAAGATATTTGCTATAGACAAATTACTTTTATTCACACAAAATTACATCTAAATTGAACATGCCATCCAACCACAATTTGCTGTTTTCTAAACTCAAAGTTTACCTCTCTAATAAATGGAAATAATAGATCTATAAACCATTGGATGGAGGATTTATATTGACAAATAACAATAATTACGATGGAATATTACCCCATAATGTCGAATCTTATTGGACGAGCAGTATCGATTTACCAAAATACCCTTCCTTAGAAAATGACATGCAGGTCGATGTTATTATTGTAGGAGGAGGAATTACTGGCATTACTTCTGCCTATCTTTTAGTAAATGAAGGTCTAAAAGTCGCTGTTATAGAGGCAGACAAATTATTAAATGGAACGACTGGACATACGACAGCTAAAATTACTGCTCAACATGATATGATTTATGAAGAGCTTATCAAATATACCGGAAGAACTACCGCAAGATTGTATTACGAAGCAAACATCGATGCTTTAAAATTCATTCAAACTACAATTAATAAACATCAAATCGATTGCGATTTCACTCAACAAGATGCTTATCTGTATGCCACAACAGAAGAATATGCATATAAGTTAGAAAAAGAAGCAGAAGCTTATAAAGAGCTTCATATTGAAGGCGAGCTTGTAAACAAACTTCCTATTGATTTAAAAATACATAATGCACTTGTTATGAGAAATCAGGCACAATTCCATCCACTTAAATATTTAGCCCATCTTTCAAATATAATTACAGAAAAAGGTGGATACATCTTTGAAAATACCACAGCAGTAAATATAAAAACAGGCGAGCAACCTGTGGTTCTTACCCGTGGAGGAGCTCAAATTACAGGGAAGTATATTCTCTCTTGTTCCCATTTCCCTTTTTATGAAGGTGCAGGACTTTACTCTACAAGAATGCATGCAGACCGATCTTATATAATTGCTGCTAAGACAAGAACAAATTATCCAGGTGGTATGTATATTAGTGTAGATGAACCGACACGTTCTCTCCGTTCCACAACAATTAATGGAGAAGAATTCATTCTTATCTCTGGAGAAAGTCATAAAACGGGACAAGGCGGCGAAACATTAAAACATTATGAAGCACTAGAAATATTCGGACAACAAGTTTTCGGCCTTGAAAATATCCCATATCGTTGGTCAGCACAAGATTTAATTACACTAGACAAAATTCCTTATATCGGTGAAATCACATCTGATCAAAAAAACATATTAATTGCCACTGGATACAGAAAATGGGGTATGACTAATGGAACTGCAGCTGCTCTTTTATTCCGAGATATCATATTAAAAGAAAAGAACAAATTTCGGGAATTATATACTCCCTCCCGTTTCCATATGAATCCAAGTTTAAAGAACTTCTTAGTCGAAAATGCCAATGTTGTTGGTCACTTAATTAAAGGAAAGTTAGAGATTCCACAAAAATGTATTCGTGATTTATCTAACGATGAAGGGGCTGTCGTTGATATTGATGGACATAGAAAAGGAGCTTATAAAGATGCAGAAGGTAAGCTTCATATTGTAGATACAACTTGTACCCATATTGGATGTGAAGTTGAATGGAACAATGGAGAACGTTCTTGGGATTGTCCGTGCCATGGTTCGCGATTCTCATATACAGGAGAAGTACTTGAAGGGCCTGCTGAGAAACCATTACAAAAATACGATTATAAAATGATAGATAACCTTACTTCAGAAGACTCTGGTTACTAATTAAATTTATGTAAGCCAAAACAGCTACATAGCATGTAGCTGTTTTGACTTTTTTAACTCCTTATTGTCCGTAATCTCAAATCGAAATATAATCTGTCCTATTCCTATTAATTCAAGAAATATATTCTTCCCCAACATGAAAAATTGAGTTGAACTTCTAAAGATAACTATGAAAGGATGAAATTGAATTTACAATTACAACCAACATACTCCCGTTTGAGGGTAACTCGGTTTTATTCGTTTGATGATGTTATAGTCATACTCCTAAAACTGACAACTTATAAGAGAATATCATTTTTCACCTTCCATTCTAACTAACAAGTCTTGAAATTCGTTTCTTCTTCCATGAAAGTTTATAATATCCATATTGCAAAAGTAAACTTGCAATAAATGCTGCTGGATATCCAATCCATATTCCTTTTATACCAAGATTTGTATGATAAGAAAGATAATAAGCAACAGGGACTTCTACAAGCCATATTGATACGACACCGATAATAGTGGGCCATAATACAGTTCCACTTGCTCGCATTGTCGCACCAATAATTTGAGCATGACCGAAAATTAAGTAACTCCAAAGTGTAATCATCACCAAACTATGCGCAATTTCAACTGTATTCGTGTTCGTTAAGAATAATGATAAGATTTCTCTTGAAAACAAGTAAATAAAAGCAATTAATATACCACCAATTATATAATTCATAATAATTCCAGCACGAATAACTTCCTCTAATCGGTTAAATTGTTTCCCACCAATAGATTGCGCAGCAAAAATAGATACCGTAATTCCAAGACTAACCGCAGGCATCTGAACATAACTTGCAACCTGGTTTACAACCCCATATGCAGCAGTCGCATCAGAACCGAAACGATTCACAAATGCGATTACCGCAATCTCAGATAACGAAACGAGAATCATATTAATACTCGCTGGAATTCCAAGGCGTAATAATAGTTTTAATAAATCCCAATCCATACGAAGATATTTCCGTACAGTCTCATCTAATTGCAGTGGATGATTCTTCTTCTTCAAATACATAAGCATAACAATAAATGTTACAACGGTCGAGATAACAGAAGCATAGGCAGCTCCGTACACACCAAGTTTGGGTATTCCTAGCCAACCAAAAATTAGAATAGGTAATAGAATTATATTTAAGACTGTACTAACAATTAAGAAATAAAACGGTGTCTTAGAATCTCCTGTACCTCGTATAAACGTTGTATAGGAGAAATATAGAAATAAAACTGGCATAGAAATAAATAAAATACGCGCATAATGCACACTCATATCAATTATATTCTCTGGCGTACCCATAAAACGCATAATGTTCAGAGCAAATACATTTCCCGCTATTGCCAAAATAACGCCTATTATAAAGGTAAATGTTAACGTCGTACCAACAATGGCTTTTAAACGATCTTCATTACGGGCTCCAAATGCCTGACCAATTAAAATCGAACTACCCGATCCAATCCCAATTACAAACGAAACAAGTAAAAAGAATAATGGAAAAAATGCTGAAATGGCAGCTAATTCATTCACACCAAGCCATCGTCCAACTACCACCATACCAAATAATTGTCCAACTGATTGTAATATGTTACTTAAAAGCAAGGGAACTAGAAACATAGACATTGATTTCCATGTTGCTCTCTCTCCCTTTTCTTGATTTTTTAATTTTTTACTTTTTTGAATACTATCTATCGATGATTTCACATTTGATTTCCCCTTTTATTTGGAGGAATTATGTTATTCCGAGAATAATACGTTAAAAATAAAAAAAGAAATTTTTAAATTAACGTTATTATCTTATCCATAGATTTCCCCCTACGTAATAATGATTTTTGAGAATTTGTTTATCTATTCATTCTTTCTACCATTTATCTCTTTCCCCCAAAAATTTTGATATAAACGAAATGAAGCTTTTCCCTTATAAAAACCTATTCTGATATTTCTTCTAAGCAATAGTAAACAGCTTCCCTACCCCTTCAAGTTAACTCTTCAACATCTACGGCAGTTAAATTAATTTGCGTTGCATCATTTATTTTAATAAAATTATTTATATTATTAAATGTAATAAACAATTAGGAAGCGAAATTGGTATAAAACATGTCTTTTGTTATGTTTTTAACATCGTGAATACTTAATAATTAATATTAGACCCTTTTTGCTTTATTTGTTAGAGCAATTAACATAGATTACTGTTTTCACTTATGTTGTATATTTTTTTAAAGATGTGTCCAAAATATAACTAACCTGTTTTAGAACAAATTGGTTACCGAGTAGTTAGCTTTTGCTAACTACTTTTTATTATTAAATATGTTCTTATCAAAATAATGAATTTCTAACTATTAGCTCAGTTCTTCCTATCCAGAAGAGTAGTTTGTACTTTTACTTAAAATTTCTTGAAAACCATTTGAGCATAGATTTTTCCCAATAAAAAAGGAGAGATTATAATCCCTCCTTCTAATCCATACACTATATAATTAGCGAGTGAATCGACCATCAAGTTATATATTGAAGTTTTGTGCGATTTTATATTTCATTTAATCGATTGCACTTTCAGCATCACGAACTAATAATTCGTTACGGCTTCCACTATTATTGTTTGCTATTATTACGTATACTCATTAAATTCCATGTCCATACTATTTAGCAACGGTAGTCCATGCCATTCGGATTGACCTCCAGCACATGATAAATTTATAACCGTTCCTATAATTAGGAACGGTTATATTTCATTTAACTGTCCTTTTTAGTTAAATGAACTGTTTTTGTATAAGTATTACACTATATAGTGTCTTCTGTTCAAGATATATTTTCATTTAATTTACCTTCACTATTTAATACATACTTTTCACGTAATAGTTTTTGGGATTCATTCATACCATTAACCCATAATTTTTATTTCAAATTCCGTTAAAGTACTTGAAGCGCTAATAAAGTGAAACTTTAATCAGTGGGGATTTTCTTCATCCCCCACTGATTATTAGTTGAACCAATCGGACTTTAATGGGCAGCCCAATCCCCACCTAAATTCTTTGCTTTCGCTGCATTTTCAGGTGGGGGTTTTACTGTCCATTAAAGCGGGATAAACGTTTGTTCAGAAAGTTGTCTAGATTTTTTGGGATTCATTCACTCTTTCTTCCAACAGAGCTACATCGCTCATCCCATGTAATATAGAATTTCATGCATTTTCTCTATAAATAAAACGCAACATTCTGTTAGTAATGCAAATACAGTTTTTGTTTTCCCTTCTTACTCAAAGGCTTAGCAATTAACTTTTATTAGCTACTCTTTTATGTTTCATACAAATATGACCCACGTTTTCTCGATACTATATAAGACTTTTAAAAGTCAGCTTTGAATATTTTCCCAACTCTAGCTCCCTTGGTCGAGAGTTGAGCAGTTAGCCTTTGCTAGCTGCTCCTGTTACTTAAAGAAATCATTTAACTATACTTTCTAAATAAATACAAATTCTTTATTCCTCAAATAAATCATTTTTTCTAATTTATGTATATTATTCAACTAATTCTACCATTAATCTTCTGTGCTACCTGTAGATCTTTTGTTTTAAATCCACTATTTATAGCCCATCTATAAAATAGAAATGAAACAATTGAAATAAGTACCATATCCCATCCATAAGTTATAATATTTAACCCACCAAATTTTTCACTTCCAATGTACGATATACAAATCATAAATAATAAATACCCTACAATCCATAATCCAGCTAAAAAATTCTTCTTAAATCCAACCCATTTTGTTTTTAATTGATAATAAAAATATATAGGTAAGCCCATAAGTATAATAAACATTACTTCTCCTGTTAACGGCCACCTTGCCCAATATAATGTTAATGATGCAAAAATGAACCCTAAAGGTGCGATAATGTTTAATCCTTTTATATAGAAAGAACGATGAAAATTAGGTGCAGTTTTTCTCAGGGTCATTACTGTTATTGGTCCAGTAACATATGAAATTAATGTAGCCACTGAAATCACTTCAGCTAAAACACCCCATCCTTTAAATAAAAATAAAAAAACAAAACAAATCATTAAATTAAACATCATGGCAAATCTAGGCACACCATATATAGGATGTAATTTCCCAAAAACTTTAGGGAAATATCCATTCTTCTCCATTCCGTACAGCATGCGTGATGTGGTTGCCATATAAGTAGTACCTGTACCCGAAGGAGATACAAAAGCATCTAAATATAATACAATAACTAACCAATTAATATTTAGTGCTATCGCTAAATCAGCAAATGGTGAATTAAAATTTAAATTCGACCATCCATTAATTATCATATCGGGATTTACAGCACCGATAAAAGCAATTTGTAATAATGCATATATTATAGTTGAAATTAAAATGGATCCTACAACTGCCCGAGGAATGGATTTTCCTGGGTTCTTTGCTTCACCAGCCATATTAATGGGACTCTGAAAACCATTGAATGCAAAAATAACACCGGATGTTGCCATAGCAGTTAATACATTTGACCAATTAGATACATGAAAGTCCTGATGACTAGTAAAGTTTTCTCCATGAAATCCAACAAATAGCAATGCACCAATTGTAAGACCAGGAATTATGATTTTGAATATAGTAATTAAAGAATTTATTTTTGCAAATAGACTAACAGTCCAATAGTTTAAAAAGAAATATATAATAATAAGTAAAGAAGCAGCTGCAAGACCTTTTGAAGTCAACATCCCATTGTCTACTAAATCCTTGGCCCAACTTGCCCACTCCCAAGGCCATGAACTCATATATTGTATTGAGGCTATAGCCTCAACTGGAATAACTGAGACGATGGCTATCCAATTCGCCCATGCAGCAATAAATCCTACGAAATCTCCATGTGAGTATTGGGTATATTTTACCATTCCGCCAGCCTCCGGAATCATAGCTCCTAACTCGCTATATGGTAAGGCAATAAATAATATTACAATCATTCCTAAGAGCCAAGAAAAGATAGCGGCCCCTCCTGATATTTTAGCAGCCTTCCATGCACCAAATAACCAGCCAGACCCTAAAATCGAGCCAATCCCAGTCATTGTGAGTGCAAAGGTTCCTAGCTTGCGTTTCATATTTTTCATTTTCCACACGCCCCTCGTTTACAAAATAAATAGGATTTTTTTATTTATTAACCATTTATTCATGTATACTAACCCCCTTTTTATTTAAAGTAAGAATACAAATTTTATAGACTCATTCACCATAAAATTTGCTGTAATTTGAAACCATAAAATTCATCTCCAATCAACTCTTTATATTGTATGTATACCCTTTATAATTCTCTCTAAACCTGAAATTTTTAACTATATTTGTTACGGAAAAACATCATAATCTAGTATGCCTCTATATTAAGAATATTTCAGTTCTAATAGACGAAAGTTCATCTTATCTATGGTCTTAATTTGATAGGCGATACTACTCCCAGATGCACTCAAGCTAGATAAGGAACTGAAGGAAACTATTATAGAAATTTCTACATTTCTTTCGAAACATATGGCTCCCTTCTTACCAAAAACTCAACTCTAATTTAGTGAATTGATTAAGTGTATTGGGAGACTTTTATTGAGATAAATCTTCGGCAAATAATGAAACCCCTTGTTTTTTATGCATATTCCTAAAAAGTATGTCACTCTTTCCCATTAATTAAGAAAATGCTAACGTGCTTTTAATCTCTAGAATAGTCCCAACTCTTAAGTTGATGGATGTGTGGCCGTACTCCATTGCTATCAAACAAAACAATGATAGTTACGGATGAATTAGCAATTATACGAATTTCATTTTTTTCGGCATTCTGCATCTAGACGGTATACCTATTAGCCACGGTAAAACTCTATTTCAAATCAAAAAAATAGATTACCTGCACACGAAAAAGTATAGTGCATAGGTAATCTATTTTTTGAGATTAATAAAAACCTAATTTATTTTTTGAATTCTTCCATCAATAATAGACTGAATTGGTTCTTTTGATTTTTTTATGTAATCTACTAATGCTTCAAAATCAGTTGGTCCTGTTTCAGCATCTTTACCGTTTTTAAAGGATACAAATCCATCTCCACCTGAAGCTAGAAATGCGTTTGCAACGACGCTGTAAGTTTTAGAAGAAATAATTTCTTCTCCATTAGTTAGGCGCATATTTGTTACTTTTTCTCCATTAGGTTTGTTTGCATCCCAAGTGTATTGGATCCCTGAAATTTGAAGCATTCTTGTTATATCTTTTTGCCATTGTTGATTTAAAATATCACAAATATCTTGACCCGTTAAATTTACTTTTATTAATTGATTTCCGAATGGTTGAATACCATATATCTCTCCCCATGTAATATCACCAGCATCTAAGTCATTACGAATACCACCAGGATTCATAAGTGCAATTTGAGATTGCATTGTTGCACGCTGGGCATCAGCAACTAAATTTCCAAGAGTAGATTCACCAGCCGTATTTAGTTTACGATCTAGCGGAGCAATAGACTTACCTACAACTTCATTAACAAGAGGTGCGATTTTTGCTTGATATTTCTCCATCTTCTTCTTTATTTTTTTATCAGGCTCCATGCCTTCATGGTAAGTTGTAACAATTTCTGCTTTTTTCTCAACAATATCTTGTGTTTTACGATCAATCTTTACATCAACATCAGCAAAAGCCATACCGTAAGAATTTGCTTGTACGACAAGTTTATTATTAACAGTTCCATTTACATAAGTGTGGCTATGCCCACCAAAAATAACATCGACTTCTGGATCAGTCTCATTTGCTAATCGGACGATATCACCATTTGTTACGCCGTTCCCATCTGTTGTCCCCCCGTTATGTGCAAGAACAACGATAGATTTAACACCTAGTTTTTTTAATTGCTTTACGGATTTGTTAATAGCTTCAACTTCATCTGTAATTTCTACATTTTTTAGCATAGTAGGCATAACAAGATTAGGCACATCCGTTGTTACGACTCCGATAAATCCAACAGGAACTCCTTGTACCTTTTTTATAGTGAATGGTGGTAAAAATAAACGACCGGTGGATTTATTATAGAAATTTGCGGCAACATATGGGAATTTTGCTCCTTTAAATTTCCCTGTTTTCTCATGGTATCCACCATAAATAAGGCGGTTCATTTCTTCAACACCTTCATCAAATTCATGATTTCCTATCGTTCCAACATCGAATTTTAAATCATTTAGAAATTCAATGGTAGGTTCGTCTTGTAATAATGCTGAAACAGGAGTACTTGCTCCAACAACATCGCCAGCATGTACTTTTAATGTATTCGGATTTTGTTTTTCACGATCGCGTAAATAAGCCCCTAAGTACTCGATTCCCCCTGCATCTTTATTGTTAATTTTTTTTACTGTGTCTAGTTGCCCATGAAAATCGTTAATACCGAGCATTTGCACATCTATGTAGCGGTTTGGTTCTGTACTTGCTTGGGCTGAAGGCACAGCGAATACACTAGTAAAAGTAACTGTACTTAATGCTAAAGCAACTGGAATGATTTTTTTCAACATAAAATTTCTCTCCCCTAATAATTAAAATCTTACATAACATGATGTTATTTTAATATATTAAGAGGATTATTTCTATAAAAATTCTACTAATTATAAAAATTAATAAGATTTTATCGTTTTCTGACAAAAACATTTCTTTATTTTGAGGATTATTCAAAATATTATCTTGATAGTAATATAGCAATCCACCTAAGAGACAAAAAAACTCTAATCCATAAATTTTAGCCGTTAAGAAAAATATTCAACTCGAAACTAATAGAGATTTATCAACCTAACATTTCAATATCAACATTTAAAAATGAGCAAAAATTTCGTTATAGAAGATTTCGATTCTTTAAATTGGTTACAGTGGTGCACTACGCCGCATTCAAAAAGATGCTCCTGGATTTATCCAAGAGCATCTTTTATAAAGCTTTATTTTTCACTTGTTTCTCAACTATCTTATGATATTTAATACCCCTCATATTTTTAAACAAAACTACTTAGTAATCGTATGAAAGGCTGCCTAACCGTTTTAACGGCACCTCTAAGTATAAGCCTATTGTGCTTACGTCTAATTAATAAGGATCTGATTCATGGCTTTTCTTTACTGCATCTTTTGTTGCTTCGTTTGCAGCTAATGAACCTTGGCCATATTTTGATTTACTTACTTCGCGGCCTGGAAGTTTGTTTTCCGTTTTAGCTTCTTTCATTTTCTTTTCAATACCTTCTTTAACACGACGGCCATAATCTTCATCAGCTTGTGTGAAGTGTTCAATCATCGCATTCTGAATTCTTTTGTCACATACTGCAAGTGCTTCAGATAGATTTTTAACCAACTCATTTCGTTCCCACTCCTCAAAACTACGATACGTGTGACCTGCTTGACCATAATTATTAGGACGATCGATTGGTGCACTCATAGCAGCCGCATTGTAAGTTGGTTGGTGTGGATGGTGCTTTTCTTGTTTTGCATCTTTATAACCACCCAGCATAGATGGCTCATAGTTAATATGCGGATTTTCTCCAGACTCTTTCGGATTACGCATATCCATTTGACCACGATGTTGATTTGTACGAACAGGTGCTTTAGGTGCATTAACAGGTAATTGTAGATAGTTTGCACCAACGCGGTAACGTTGCGTATCTGAATAAGAGAAAGTACGACCTTGTAGCATTTTATCGTCTGAGAAGTCCATGCCATCAACAAGTACTCCTGTACCAAAAGCAGCTTGTTCAATCTCTGAATGGTAATCAACTGGATTACGATCAAGAACCATACGTCCTACTGGTAACCAGGGGAACTGCTCCTCTGGCCAAAGCTTCGTATCATCAAGAGGATCAAAATCGAGTTCTGGATGATAATCATCCTCCATAATTTGTACAAATAGCTCCCACTCTGGATAATCTTTGCGCTCAATTGCTTCATATAAATCTTGTGTTGCATGACTAACATTCATTGCTTGAATACTGTTTGCATCTTCTTGTGTTAAATTTCGAATTCCCTGCTTCGGCTCCCAGTGATATTTCACCAATACCGCTTCGCCTTTTTCATTTACCCATTTATAAGTGTTTACACCAGATCCCTGCATATGGCGATATGTTGCTGGAATACCCCATGGAGAAAATAAAAATGTAATCATATGCGTTGCCTCCGGGGTACGAGAAACAAAATCAAACATTCTCTGAGGATTCGCCACATTCGAAACCGGATCAACCTTAAACGCATGAATCATATCTGGGAACTTCATCGCATCACGAATAAAGAAAATTTTCAAATTATTCCCTACTAAATCCCAGTTACCATCTTCCGTATACATTTTCACTGCAAAGCCTCGTGGATCCCTTGCTGTTTCTGGTGAGTCCTTAGCTCCAGCTACTGTAGAAAAACGAACCATTAACGGTGTTTTTTGCCAGCCCCCGAAAACACTTTCGCACGAGTATATTTTTCTACCGGCTCATCTCCAACTTTTCCATACGTTTCAAAATACCCAAATGCTCCAGCTCCTCGCGCATGTACTACACGTTCTGGAACCTCTTCTCGATCAAAATGAGAAATTTTTTCGATGAAATGATAATTTTCAAGTGTTGCTGGACCACGATTCCCAATTGTTCGGATATTTTGATTATCCTTCACAGGGTGCCCCTGTCGTGTTGTCAATGTCTCACGTTTCTCGTCTTGTTCATCTAGAGAATTCATGTCCTGGTTTTCTTCCATAATTGAAAACCTCCTCAAAATTATTCACCTTTAGGTATTTCCATTTATTAGAAAAAATATGATGGAATTGCAAATTATTTATCATGTATCAATTAACAATGATATAGTTGTAATCAGTCCTTTAAGAATAATAGGAGTGCTTCATGTGTTAATTTCCCACTATATTCAAATGATACAGTTGCATCTGAAGCATCATCAATAACAAGGGTAGGTATATTAATCTTGGCTAAATCGCCTCTGAAGTCTGTTTTGCTGAAAGCAGCGATATCCCTATTGTAAAGTCGAAATGACACTACCCCAATTAATAAATATTACTAACCATATATCTATCATATATTTTATAAACAAGATTAATTAGATTTAAAAAAAGATTTCTTTTTCTTTACTCGTAATAAGTCACCTGTCCATCCTTTCACTCTCATATACAAATACATACCACCTGTTGTAAAAATGATAAATAAGAGAGCGATTAAATAGCTATATTTCCATTCTAGTTCAGGCATATATTTAAAATTCATCCCCCACAATGCTCCTAAGGCCGTCAAAGGCGTACTTACAGCAGTTAATACAGTAAGAGCTTTCATAATCTCATTCCCACGATGTGAAGAAACAACTTCTTGTAAATGAATCATCGTGTCCAATTCTTCTTGGTACTCTTTAACAAGTTGTAATCCACGCTCTAATTTTACGTTTGTTTGTTTATAACAAAGAGTGTTTGTTAAGTTTTCTAACCAAGCTTCTTTCAGGCCTTGTAACACTTCTTGTATTAAGCGAAACACATGTGTGTTCATAAATAGTTCATGACGAATATGATAAATTCTTTCTAAAACTGCTATGTTATTATGATGATAAAAATCCCATAATACATTTCTGAAATTGTTTTCAAAGTAGTCAACCTTTCGCAAATAGTGAGATATAAACATTGATAAGATAGCACATAATCCTTCAGCGGAACTATTACAATTTTTTGCACTAAAAGAGGCATTATGTATTAATTTCTGAAAGTCCCCTTCCTCTTTTTCCTGGACCGTTATCAGTATTCCATGAGCTACGAAATAATGAAGAAATTTTTGAATTTTGGCGTCCTTTTTATCTTGATCATATAAAAACGAACCATATACACAAGTTTGACTTGGTGATAACGTATAAACATATAATCCATTTTCACAAGGAGAACTTATTTTCTTTATAAATTGAGAGAAATAAGATGTTACATCACGAGGGATTATAGAAGAAAGTTTTTCAAGCTCACTAGTTTTCACATGATACCAACTCCATTTCGTCATTTTTATGCATTCCATATTATTCTTCCTTTCTAAATAGTTTTATGTTTAATCGAATCATATCCGTAATATGAAATTTGTATGTAGGTATTCATGTCTTGGAGGAAAAGTTTTTAGATCAACTAAATTACAAAATAAAGTGAAACTTTAATCAGTGGGGTTTTTCTTCATGCCCCACTGATTATTAGCCCTCACCAATCGGACTTTTATGGGAGCCCGACCCCCACCTAAATTCTTTGCTTTCGCTGAATTTTGAGGTGGGGGTCTTACTGCCCATTAAAGCGGGATAAATGGCATAGGAGGTCTTATTCTATTAAAAGGAAGACCCCCTATATATTAGTTATTTTTATTCGCAATTTTAAACATTTCCTCTATATAAGCACTTTTTATCTTTTCTTATAAAGCATTTTTTATATGTGGAAAAGAAGCTACATAATTTGGCACGTCTATTCAAAGAACTCCATTTCGGTCGTTATTATAACTTAGATTCATATACAGATTGATTAGTGATGTCGTCAAATACTTGACTTCCAATCATATAATATCCATGAAGTGCAGCCTCTTTCGAAGCGTCTACCATACGGAAAGAAGAAATTTCACCTTGTATTTTTTCAATTCGTTTTTTGTGGAGATCTACTATTCCTCCTGTCCAAATAATAGTATCGTACTGTTCTAATTTAAATTGTTCTTGTAATACACGCATAACGTCTTGGAAGTGTGCATCCAACTCTTTTTGAATTAAAGTATGAACCTGACTTGTCTGAGGATCTTCTTCTCGACCTCCATATCCTTTTTCTAATATGTTTGGCATATCGTTAATATGCAATTGATTACTTTCCCCCGCATGATTCTGCACGATATTCTTAATATTTTTCAAAGGCTTGCTACATCCTAGCTCTGTCTCATAATGATTTAAAATGACATTCTGTTTCATATCTGTCATTTCTAATGTACGAAATCCACCATCAATAATTAAAATACGATCTCGCTCCTGAATGATTCCCTCTTTTAAGAAATAAGCATGTAAAGCGACCGGTTGCTGAAGAATCAAAGCATTTTCCACCGTAATAGTAATAAATTTTCCATCAATTTGCACAGAAGTTTCTTTTTTTAGTGCACGTTGTAATTGCTCATGCTGACTACCAAAATAAGTGACAGGAAGCCCGGTAACAACTAAAGGTAACACGACATTTTCTTTATAATCCTTTGCAATGCAACCAAATATTTGTTGTTTAAACCGTTCGCTTTCATAATAATTTTCTATTTCTTCGTCAAATGGAGGAAGCAATGAAGCGTCAGATTGATGCGCTTCATTTCCCATATAGTATGCAAAGTCTAAATCTATAAAACTTACCTTTGTTAAATCTTCACTTTCATCATGATTAGGTACAGGGGCTAGTGTGGAAGCTTCACTCTTAATCGTCACCTCAGAATCTACATCCTGTCGATATGCCCGCTTAGTAAAACCAATTCCTACATCAATTGCATACAGAGATTTCATACTTTCTTCCTCACTTTCTCTTTTTAGAATTAAATTTAAGCACTCTCTTCTTTCATATATTTCTTTTCATTTTTCGTTTTTTCTCCGTCTATGTCCTTACTGTTTTGATTTATTTCGTTATCCTTTTCATCTGTTTTCTTTTTGTTCGTTTCGTTTTCTGTTAAGTCTTTAATGGTAGAAATGACAACTGGTGTGGCTGTAAGCAGTTGTGGTAATGTTTGTTTTGCAACATTAGCTGCAGTTACAGAGAATTGTTTACTTGTTTCGGTTACCTTCTCCAATGTTTCCTTTATGTTTCCTTCTTGCAATTTTTCTTTTACGCTTTTTCCTTTTGTTTGTATCGCTTTCCGATTTTCCTTTTTTAATAAGGAGACTATAACTCCAGTCGTAATCCCAATCATAGCGTATTTAAATATTGTATGTTTCATTTTTTCTCACCCTTCTCCACTTTTATTTTCTTCCATGCTACAAGCTAAAATAATTACCTTACCTATTGCAATCTATTAGAGAGAATGATAGTTTTGCGGTTGCCTATCACTCGCCGTTGGTGTTTCAGCTGTTACTAGGAGTAAGATTCTCCCTTGATCTAGTTTTTCTTCATATAAGTTAGCTTCCTCCTTCGACAACCCCATTTCCTCCATTTGATTTCGGAGTTCTTCCCCTTTTTTGGAGAAAAAGTTGATAATACTTGTGCCCAATCCTTGTTCTTTTACTCCAATCGTATTTATATTTGTATCATCCGCAATCTTTTTTGTTAGATGTTTTTCATGTGTTAAGACGTAAATGTCATCTTGGTGAATCCCTTGTAATTCTAGCTCTTTTACTTTCATAACTACTTCATGTTCATTATCATATTCATGAACCACCGGTTTTCTTTCATTCTTATGCATTGTATTTTTCCTCCTTTAGATTTTTTATTTTCTTATTTAGTTGTTATGTAATATGTAATACACCTATTTTAAAGATGTTAAACCTAAATTTTCAAAAAACTTCACACGATAGATTATTAATGTTTTTGAATATTAAAGAGATGTCACGAGCACTTTCCTTTGATAGCAGTGTTACAAATAACGATTTGTTTGGAAGGCAAGCCCTTTATTTTATAGAAAATTTCTATTTGGAAAAATAAAAAAACACTCCTTTTCAAAGAGTGTTTTAAAAAAATATATAACATAATAGTAATGTTTCTATTTTAATCGCAGAAAGAAAGTCTTTATTAAAACATATGGTTGCTAATTTAATTGCAATCTTCCTTGCACCCAAGCAGCAATATCATTTATAACATACTCGGGGATATTAGCATGACATAATATTCATCTGGTTTACTTATTTCCCCATCACCCTCTGTAAAGAAATGATTTAACTTTGGATATAGTCGATAATCAACGTTACCTCGTTCTTTTAGTTGTTCTTTCCAAAGAGGGATTTCGATTTTCGATTGAACTTGATAGTCTCGTTCTCCTTGAATAATAAAAAGCGGTGTCTTTTGTTCTTTTGACATTTCCACTGCTTTCATTTTACGTATAGAATCCTTACTTCACAGGATTTTTTTGCTGTTTTCATTATATCCTTACTATACAAATGAAAATATACAATCATACTAAATATACAAACTTTGCATAAAAAAATGATTTTATAGTATCTTTTTAATATCCATGTCCGCCTTGCCAACCACCGTGTCCGCCTTGCCAACCGCCGTGTCCGCCTTGCCAACCACCGTGTCCGCCCGGCCAACCACCATGTCCGCCCGGCCAACCACCGTGTCCGCCTTGCCAACCACCGTGTCCACCTTGCCAACCACCATGTCCGCCCGGCCAACCACCGTGTCCGCCTTGCCAACCACCGTGTCCACCTTGCCAACCGCCGTGTCCACCTTGCCAACCGCCTTGTCCACCTTGCCAACCGCCGTGTCCACCTTGCCAACCGCCTTGTCCACCCGGCCAACCACCGTGTCCGCCTTGCCACCAGCCTGCATAGCCTTGTCTCTGTGAGTTCATTCCTTCGCATCCCTTCTTATTAAAAGTTCAAATACTGTAACTGGGTATTCTCTAAATATAATTATGTATCCCAAAAATAAATGTATCCGCAAACATCCCGATTCTTGGTAAAGTAATTATCTAATGAAAAAACATTTATTATTGCAAATCTAAGCTCTATAGTTGGGCTTTAGTTATACAAAGAAAAACGATACTTCACTATTGAAGTATCGCAAAAAAACTATTTACTTACATTATTATGATTATAACCCATCGCCATCAAGCTAAAATTTTATAGTACCCACCAGAATGAAAATTTGTGCTAACTTGTAACAAAAAGCTCATTTTTTCGTTTTGGGGTAATTCTGGATTCTTAGGTTGATGGGTATGTGGAGCTACCCCACATCCATCAACTTAAGGATTCGGTATAGCTTTAAAATAAAGATTGATTAAAGATCCTTATTTAACAACAAATAAAAAACTCCATTTTGTCAAAAGATTGATTAAAATGGAGTTTTCCTTTATGAATATATAAACAATATTTATAAAAAAATTTAATCATTTTAAGATGAATGATGTTAGACATTATAAACTAGCAAAAATAAAAAGTAGATAGTGACCCTATCTAAAAAAATTTTTAATTGCTTCAAGTCTTATTTTATGACTGCATTCGTCACAGCAATATTTCCCTTTTGGATTTTCCTTGAACTGCTTATATTTTTCAGTTCCTTCATTTACTCGAAATACACTTTTACAGCAAAAACAAATAACCTCATAAAATATCATGACCTTCCCCCCTCATCAGGGTGATATGTTACTTTTGAGTTGTCCGCTCAAAGATTGTAATAAGTTCTTTTGTGTAATCTTTAACGTTTAGATCGGGGTTCCTCATTAGCTCGAGGCTAAATCCGTCTATGGCATGCCTGATTGTTAACGCCATCACCCTTAAGGCCGTTTCGGAAAATTCTCGAAACACCCCCTCTTGCATCCCTAAACGTAGAATATTTTTAATGGGAAGAAAAATAGTTTCATCATGGTCTGCTGCAAACCGAAGTTTTCCTTCATCTGTTCTTTCATTTGAAACAATTTCTATAACAGCAAATACATGCTTTCGATGTTTATCTATAAATTTCAGATTCGATTCAATATATGTTTGGAGCATTCCTTCTGGGGTCGTTTGAGCTTCAATTTGCGGACAACTAAAGGACTGACAGGCTATATAATAATCGATTATAACTTGCTCTAGAAGTTCCTCTTTGTTTGTAAAGTAATAAGAAATAACCCCCTTACTTATTTTTGCACGTTTAGCGATTTGTCCTAAAGAGGCTTTTACATAACCTACTTCAGCAAGTGTTTCAATTGCACATTCCATAATTTGAGCCCTCCGGGCTTTTTCGATAAATGACTTTTCTTTTTGATTGTTCGTTTTATTTTTTGTGTTCATGTTTATATTTTAGCACGACTGTTCAAAATAATACAATTAAAACCATTTTTAATTCATCTTTTCAAACGGTAGGACTTTTTTATAAACAGTACAACTTTATTTCAAATCGACATTCGGACTATTCTTGAAATTAAAAGCGCGTTACTATTTTCTTATATTAATGAGAAAGGGTGGCGTGCTTTTTATGAATATGCATCAAAAACAAGAGTTGTCTTTATTTGCCGAAGAGTTATATCGATATATGTCTCCCGCTACACTTAATCAATTAGCTATAGAAGCTGGCGGAATGAGGCGAAAACGTAAGTGCCATGGGCACCATTTTTTATCTTTGTGTGTATGGTTAAATCAACAAATCGCTACTACCTCTCTTACTCAACTTTGTAGTCAATTAGAAACCTCAACAGGAATTTTATTAAGTCCGGAGGGACTTAATCGACGCTTTAACTCAGCTTCTGTAGCTTTCTTTCGAACTGTATTTACTACACTTCTACAAGCTAAAATTGGAGGGTTATCTAAAATTTCTCATTCTCTTTCTGCTTACTTTGAACGCATTCGCATCCTTGATTCTACAACCTTTCAAGTTCCAGATCGATTCGCATCTACTTATCCTGGTGCCGGAGGGTGTAGTCATAGAGCTGGTGTAAAAATTCAATTAGAGTATGACTTATTGAGTGGAGAATTTTCTGATGTAAAAATTGAACCAGGAAAGCGAAGTGATCAGGCGTATGGTGCGACTCGAACAGGCATGATACAAAAGAATGAACTATATATTCGTGACTTAGGATATTTTCGTTTACAAGACTTTAAATCTATCCAAGATAAGCAAGGATATTATTTATCACGTCTTAAATTACCAACTAAAATATATAGAAAAGAATTCGAAACATTGGTATTTAAAACAAAACCCGCTCAATTGAGACCGGTATATATACAAATTCATTTGGAAGACATCATGAAACAATTACAACCTGGCCAAGTGTACGAGTTACATGATGTATATGTAGGGAGCAAGGACAAACTGCCTACTCGTATTGTGGTTTATAGATGTACGGAGGAACAAAAACAGAAACGCCTACATGATCGGGCTATTCGTGAAAAGAAAAAAGGGATTACATATACAGATCGTACAAAGCTTTTACAAGGAATTACGGTATATATGACAAACATTCCTACGGAATGGGTACCAAAAGAGAAAATCTATGATTTATATTCACTGCGTTGGCAAATTGAGCTGTTATTTAAAATATGGAAATCTTGGTTTCAAATTCAGCGTTTTAAATCTATTAAACAAGAGCGGCTAGAATGTCATCTTTATGGAAAACTCATTGGTATCCTATTATGTTCTTCTACTATGTTTAAAATGAGGGAGCTCCTGTTACGTAAGAAACAGAAAGAACTAAGTGAATATAAAGCGATGTACATGATTAAAGACTATTTCTTACATTTTCATCAAGCATTACTTAAGAACATCCAAGAATTATCAAAGGTTCTCCTTCGTCTGTTTAACCTCCTACAGCGCAACGGACGAAAATCCCACAGATATGAGAAAAAAACAGTCTTTGATATTTTGGGTGTTGTTTATGATTATACCGATTCCATTCATCAGGTAGCATAGTTATAGTAAAAAATTGAAACTCGCTAGGGTTTATTTGATATGTCTACTTTTATGATATCTATAAAAGATAATAAAAAACTACATGAAAAAATCAGTCTTTGTATAAACATATACTTTAAGTTGATGGATGTGTGGAGCTACCTCTATATGGCCTGAAAATCATTGACTGTTGATTTTGTTTTGATTGCCGATATATTCAATCACCATCTAACCATTTTTGAGTATATTCGATAAACCGTTTTGTTGCTGGTAATGCGTGTTTAATTGAAGTAAGTGACAGCCCAAGTGATCGTACAGGTTTATCTTCCAACTCCACAATCGTAACATTTTCGCTTTGTCCTTGTAATGCGAGTTCAGACATGACACTGATTCCCAGCCCGTTCTCCACCATCGCGACAATCACATGATCATCACCGGTTTCGAATTGGATATCGAGCTGAACCCTAGCCGCTTCTAATACTTTCCTAACATCGTAACCGCATGAAGAAGCAGGCATAATAAAAGGCTCTTTCTCGAGCTGATCATACTGAATTATGGATTGTTTACTTAATGAGTGATTTTTAGGAAGGATGCATAACATTCGATCTTTTCTTAGTGGAATAGATTCTAGATGGCCCGATGATGGTAGTGACATAAAACCTAAGTCAATCACCCCTTGTTGAATCCACGTTTCAATCATTCCATAATCACCTTCCATTAATTTGATTTCAATTCGAGGATGCTCCAAGCGAAAGCGATGGATGATTGTAGGCAGCCAGTGGATAGACACGCTTGTAAAGGTACCAATGCGCAAAGTTCCTGCCACTATGCCATTAATATCTGCAACAGTTTGCTTTAATCGCTCATTATGATTTACTACTTCACGAACATGCGTTAAAACACGCTCACCATTTTCCGTTAATCGAACACCTGTTTTATTCCGGAGTAACAATTGAAAACCATACTCCAATTCAAGACTTCTAATCGCATGGCTGACACCTGACTGAGTCAAATTCAGTGCTTCGGCCGCTCTTGATAAGTTCCCCATTTCAACCGTCTTCAGAAAGATTTCTAACTTAGTCAGACTCATCGATTCTCCTACTTTCTCATGTATGAATTTTATTCAAGTATATCATTACATATATTCGTTTTACTAATACTTGAATCACAATTAAACTAAGTACATAAAAATTTTAAAGGAGAACTAAAAATGAAACCAATAAAGGCTAATCTTATGATCTTACTTGTTACAATGACCTGGGGTACTTCCTATCTTTTTATGAAAATCGGATTGGAAACTGTCCCTTCATTTTCTCTTGTTGCATTGCGCTTTGGTATTGCTTTTTTGGTTTGTGCTGCTGTTTTTTTTAAACAATTTCGTTCAATTCATTTTGTCACTCTAAAATACGGCTTTATTCTAGGATTTTTACTTTTCGTTGTATCTGCTTCAGTCATCTTAGGTTTAAAAACGACATCAGCTTCAAATGCTGGTTTTCTAGCCAGTTTGACCGTAATCTTTATCCCTTTATTATCTATCGTTCTGTTCAAGGATCGACTGAGTTACAGACTGATCATTAGTTCCCTTGTTGCAATGACTGGAATTGGTTTACTGACTTTGAATAATCAATTAACACTCAATTCTGGAGATTTACTTTGTATACTCGCTGCTCTCTTTTATGCTTTTCATATTATTGTCACCGGAAGAGCGGCTAAAGTTGCCAATACATTGCAGCTTGGGATTCTTCAGTTGGGATTTGCAGGAGGGTTTGGCGTACTCTCTGCCCTGATTTTCGAAGAGCCGCAACTTCCATCCACTAAAGAGAGTTGGATCGCTGTACTGGTGTTAAGTATTTTCTGCAGTGCTTTTGCCTACATCATTCAGGCGATGGCACAGAAATACACAACACCGACACATACAGGACTCATTTTTTCATTAGAACCTGTATTTTCTGCACTGTTTGCATACCTGTTCATGAACGAATTATTGTCAATCCAAGGGTATATCGGAGCATTACTTATTCTAAGCGGTGTTATACTTGCTGAGATAAAGATAAAACGAAAATCTACATTTAAAGCAAAAAAGAGAGAGATGGAATGCACAGAGTAGTACTATAAATCCTAATTTATATATAGTTTTCCTAATTACAATAAAATTCTAATACAAGTAAGTAAACTTTTTTAATTGATATTTTCAGGATACGCCTTTTTTATTAGCCAACTGCCATCCTCAAGTGGTAAAAGCACTTAAATATCAAACCATTCTTCTGCCAAATGGCGAGCTTCATCTTGGAAACGTAGGAGAACTTCTGGTACATTGGATGGCTTAGATTTACTCTCGCTTTTGATATGCTTCTGAATAGTAGCATCCCGACGAATGAAGATTCTTTCACGATTTATCACAACCTCTTTCATTCTTTTTAGTTTAAAAAGACGGATCGTTTCTTTCTCTAGGCAATAAATTTGTTAATACTATTCTCTTCCTTTGAGAATGAGCATATGTAGCTCTACTATTCGCTTGTAAACTTCACCTTTTGCATCTGAATAGGTGAAGTTTACTAATACATAGCCATCTAACGCTTCGTCTAATACTTTTAGTTTCGGTCGAAAATACCAAATACCATCCCAAGAAGAATAATTGATTAGTACGCGGTTTGTTTTATTTTGAAATTCTTCTTCATATGATGGCTATATAATAACTATGTATTTTTTCTACTAGACGTCGGTATTGCTCTCTACCATATGAAGTGGAGATACTACGGAGAGCGGTAACGATAGCAGCAAGCTCATCATTTATTAGAACATTTCGATCCAGACGATAACCTTCTGGCAAACCAACGCCACTATTTATTCCTTGATAGATGACAATTGGAATGCCAGCTGCATTGATTGCATCAATATGATACCTCAAAACGTTCCACTTTAATAAACTTTTGTATTATCATCTATATTTTCAATCTTAATAAATTCAAACTCTGCTTCATACCCATCTCCTTGTGGACTGCAAGCATAAATGCCAACTTTCATGCAATCTTTTTCTTCAAAAAGGTGAACCATTCTTATTTGTTTCCATAAATCCCCGTCTAATGAATAATCAACGTAGTAATTATTTCCCCTTCTTGTTATACGATAATAAAGAGAATTTAAATCTCCAAAAAACTCCTGACTAGACCAATCAGAATATCCATTCTTTGTTACAACAACACCTAATTTACTATTGTCATCAGGTATATACTCAACCGATGTCTTTAACCAAGTATCTTTTGAAAATCGAACCATTAAACCTGCTTGATCATATCTATTCGCTGGTTTAGATTTTACTTTCGTGATCAATCTAAAGTCTCCATTTAGTTCATAGTATAAAAAATGTCCATTATCAACTTGAAATTCATAATGTGTTTTTTGCCAGAAATCTGTCTCTTTATCCGGTTTGACTATTAACTTCGATTTATTGCTATTAACCTCCCAATCTTTAGGGGGAGAAAACCACTTTAAACTTTTATCAAATTCCGCATTATTAAATTCTTCTATTAATTTATATTGATTATCAATGAACAATATCCCCTTAATCTTTTATATTTTATTAATGAAGGAACTAACCTTTCTCAAATTTGCATTTTAACTAGATAAAATACAAAAAACTCCCGTTCCTATAAAAGGGACGAAAGCTAATCCGCGTTGCCACTCTAGTTAAAAACGTAAAAATATACGCCCTCCACTTAAATTATTAACTGCTTGTAGGTGGAAACGATTACGCACTTCACATTGAATTGTTCCTCATTTCCCTCAAGGACGGATTCACAAGTTCCTTCTATCAGTTTACACCACCCACCGGCTCTCCAAAAAAACTACTTGTACTATTTCCCTTTATCGCTTTCAAACAATATATATTTTAATTATCATCACTTTACAATAATTCTGTGTATTTATCAAGGGATGTTTTTCAAAATAAAATATATTCATAATTAATTTACGAAATTACATTTCCTAATATATAAGGAGTTTATATTTTATCTAGAAATATTGTATTTTGCATAAAAGCCACGAAGATATAAATAAAAAATAATACGATTTGTACGAAAGAATAACCATACAATGTTATCCCTCCTTAAAACATCTATTTAAGAAAAACTTAAGAAATTCACTTCTAAATTCATAAGAATTTTTTCCTATACTTAAAAATAAGTAATTTAACAAGAGGAGAAACGATCATGAAAAAATTTGTAATTTGCATAATAGGAATAGGTCTTCCTATATACTTACTACCTTTCATATTACGCGGTGATTTAGACAGATTTAATCCGATTGCTGAAGAAAAAAATGTATACGCCGTTGCGCAGGGGTATGGCATTCCAGATTATCATTATAAAGGCCGGGCTATTTACTCACTAAAAGGTGTCGATGAATTAAGCAATGAGAAAGAATATAAAGTGGGAACGAACACCCCTAATGATTTTATAAGAAAAACTTACTTGAAAATTCATGTAAAAGGAAAGTATGTGTATTCTTACGATCTTATCGCTGAAAAGGATATTCCGGAGAAAATAAGGGGACAATTGGAGATGGCAAATAAATAAAAGAGCCAATTCGTACGAGTTGGCTCTTTATTATCTCTCCCACCTATCGTTTAGAGAATTCTTTCGGTAGATTTATTAAATTCGTTATCATTGTTTCAATAGCCATTCTTCCATTACTTTCACTGTTTCATCTCGTTGTGCTTTTGACGTAATTAAGCTCGCATTATCACCTTTTTGCTCACCGTACATGCCAAAATGAGCATGGTTTCCGCCTTTTATCATGTGCATAGTTGTATTCTTTGACATAAACTTTTTATTGTCCTCTATTTTTTCTACAGTTGCTAACGCATCTACTTCTCCATAAATTGATAACATCGGGATCGATTTCGTAGAAAAGTCATCTGCAGGATACGAACCTAAGAAAATAATCCCGTCTACCTTTTCTTCATGTTGAAAGGCATACTTAGAAATCATAGCTCCGCCCATTGAATGCCCTGCAACATACCATTTTTGAACTTCCGGATACTTTTCAATTACACTATCTACCTCATTGATTCCAAGTATCGCTAAGTTTAATGGTAACTTAGGCATTACTACAAAATGTCCATCTTTTGCAAGTGCTTCCCCTAAGTAACTATAAGCCTCCGCTTCTACTTTCGCTCCTTGATAAAAAATAACCCCTATTTTAGCATCTTTCTCTCCAAAAACTATATAATCTTCATCTTTTTTATCATCCACTAATGACAACGCCTCTTTCGTCGGTTTATAACTAAACTGAGACCACACAAAAAAACTAATACTTCCTATAAGTAAAATACCTAGTAAAGAGTACAGAACAATTTTCATCCACTTCTTCACATATATGCCCTCCCTAAGATGTGTATATTCTATACTTTAGATTATCATTAATAAACATAAAAACTCGAGCATTTTTATTATGCTCAAGTTTTTATTTACGTTTTTAATTTATGCATTCAGCTACTTTATTAACAGAAACTTTAACAACTGTTTCTTTTTCACCTGTTTTATCAATCATGAACCCCTGAACTTTAACATTAGAAGGCACTAATGGATGATGACGAATCATATCTATACTCTTCTCAATATTTTCACTAACATTTCCTTTTCCACTTAGCCATTCCTCAAGGCTACCACTTGAAAATTCAGGCATGCAATTTTCAAAGAGATAATCTAGTTCCTTGTTATTTTTTATGGAATCACGTTGAATTTGTAAATTAACTACATCTGTTTTTTTATCCTCTATTCCGACAACAAAAATTTCTTCCACATTTTCTTCATAAATAGCAATAATAATAGATCTCATTATATCTCCAAAAGGATGTACAATTACGGAATCGTAGCTGTGTATAGTCAACATGTTTTCTTGTTGAATGTTAGTTACTTGTTGGATAATAGGCTCTATTCCTTGTTCCATCTCTGTTAACAATAAAACCTTTTTATGCTTTGAACTCATATATAGCACTCCTTCTTCATGATTGTATTTATGAAACTTTTAAGCTAGTAACAATAGTTGATATGCATTACATGATTGCTACCAGTTTTTCCAGCGTCCCTCTGAATCAACACTTGCAAGTCTGACCCATCCATTTTGAACTTTTTCTCGAAATGTGAAATCATTATTTAGCAAACGTTCTATATATTTAGTAGGCGCTTGAATTACAATGAGTAAACGAAGTGGTGAGTGATACGTTTCACTATCTGACTGCATAACGGATTGCCAAGGTAAGCCTGATAACAAATCACTTGCATTTCCTTGCATAACACCGAGACCTGCCGTAACGGTTTGTGTTGTTTTGTTTCCACTACCATAATAATGAGGAGCTACAGTTGAAGCGTAATATTGTAGATTGATCCACTGCGCTACTGTTCCTGGTCCCGCTATGATGCTAGCTAATATATCGCCATTTTCATCCTGTTTCCAATCATAATTATGAAGGAAAGCCCTACCTTCTAAGTCACAATCCTGAGTCAATTCACGCTGCCCGATAATAAAAGATGCATTACGAGCTAATCCCCATTCTGGACGTATTTCACTCCAATCTTCTGCAAATCGATGTGCCTCTTTACTCGGATTTTTTATTTTCGTTTTAAAATTAGGTAATTTCATTAAACGCTCTTTATTTGCCTCTTGGCTCACATTTGGCATAATCGACTCAATACAATCAAATGCTTCTTGCGCAGCTTCCGAAAGTTTTGGGACGTAAATCCATTCCAATTCATCCACTGTTGTTTTATGTTCAGCTGCTACAAAAATGGTGTCCTCAGGAATTTTAATGCCTTCAGCAGACAATGCCTCTCTTACTTCTGGAAGATTACATAAAGTAGCGAAAACTCTTGCATTGAATCCTCCTGCTGCTCCGCCACAAGCACCACACTCAAGCGCTGCAGCATAAGGGTTGTTCGTACTTTGACTACTATGTCCGCACATTACAACTAACGGCGCAAATTTTTCTGTCAATCCCACCATTTTTAAAGCTTGACGCACATAGTTCACTTTTTCTTCTTTCGTAAAACCGATCGGTATCTCACATTTTGTATCATGAACATGATTAAGTGAGAATGTTGTATCAGGTTTTTGTAACATCGTTTTACGAAGGTTACGAATGAAACTGCCTACTCTTCTTGGCACAAAACTTCTTGTCACCATTTGTAAGCCAAGTAAAGGGCCACTTACCTCAGGTAGCAACATACTTGTCAATACATTTTGTTTCATCGTCTTAAACGTATAACTTACTGAGCTGTCTATCTTCTTGCGTTGTTTATAATTTTTAAATTCCTTTTCATCCGCGAGTTCTTTTATTTGATGTTTCGGTTTTAATATAACTGGCAAAGAAGGATGGCTGTTATTACTGCCTAGTTCAGTAGTCGCAATTGGTAACCCAAAGAAACCAGCTATTCCAAACGTTTCAAACGGACCTAATTTTTCAAGGTGGCGGCGAAACGGTTCTGAACGTACATCAATACAAAATGCTAATTGAGCTACTACATGCTTTTTATCATTCGTTGCACTTTGTTTAGAAGCAATCTTCTCCCTTAATTGCTCTGCATGCGTCTGTTCCCAAGCTTCTAGCCAAAGTTTCTTGCGAGTATTTTCATCAAAGCGATAAGCGAATGCTAATAATTCACTTTGTTCAGTTGCAGACATTTGTAACCATTTCTCTACTGAAATATCCCCCCAATAGATCCAAGAAGCTATAAGTGGGACGATCGAAACTTTTTTCTCAACCTTTTGATTTTTCAAAGGTAAATACGGTTTTACAATGGCTAGCTCCATAGAAATTCGAACTGCTAAATATTGTATGAGAAGTTCCTGTTCCTCAATTGATTGTTGCGAGCGCCATCGTATCATTCCTGCCCATCCAGGCAAAGAAAGTAAGTGCCCTTCAAGGTAAGCTTGCCTATTAGATTCAGAAATTCCTAGTTCAGATAATGCTTTTGTTAAAGCTCCCTGGGCATCCTGTGGCCAATCTTTTAAAACTTTACGTTCAGTTTTACTAAGCGCTGGATCAAATGTAATAAGGTGATGCCACGCACGATACAAACCTTTCTCTCGGTTTGGCATCGTCCAACTTGATCCGGAGTCATCAAGATATAATTTACACCATTTAATAATATGGTAATTAAGAACATCTGATAGGTTGTCACCCTTTTGATTCTCTATAAGTGAACTGATTGGTTGCATAGAAGAGTCTTCCATACTCCCTGTATTTATATAACTTATTTCTTCTGCTAATTTATTTAATTCTGGCGATGATAACAGACTAGAAGGTAATCTCTCTAACTTTAAAGCTTCTTGGCAAAAACGCTCTGCTGTCTCTCGCGGAATATGAAAAGATTGTGAATCAAGCCAACGAGACAAGCCTATTTGTAAAAATGATTCCTCAATCTCCCCTTTCACCTTTGCCGAATGAATCATGGAGGCACTAGGATATATATCTACATTACGAGCTTCTTTTAACCAATCTGCAACTTGTTCAAATGATTGTTTTTCAAGTCCCATCCAAGGGTGATGAGCTGCAAAGGTTGAGATAGGCCAAAGTGGTGCAATCACTCGGCTAGCAGATTCAACTAAATCATTCATATTCTTTTCTTGTATTTCAATTTTTGTATCTTTCTTTTTTAAAGTTTCTTTCGTTACGATTGACTGTATGCTCATCACTGATTACCTCCCTTTGATACATCATGTTTCAGATAGCTTGGATGACTTTCTACTGACTTTTGTCTCGCTTCACCTACTCGAACGAACCAAAGATACATTACAGCAAATATTGTAGAAGATTGATTACGAGTAACGAGAGTACTAATAACACTACCAAATAATAAGAGACTTATAACAAAAATAACTGCTGGAGCTGAAGGTTGAACATTTTGATACATGTCAGTATGCAACCATTTATAAAGAGAGTTATGAACGGTAAAGTAAATGAGAGAAAATCCACTCAAAACAATTAAGCCAGCAATTCTTCCCATTCTTCCCTCTCCAAAAACAACAAGCTGTTTCCATGAAACGTATAATGACCAACCTAAGATGAACGCACTAACGAATTGATACCCCTCTCCAGAAGTCATAAACCAGAAAGCAATTGCTATAAATAATCCGAAAACACGTCCGACTATCATCCATAAATTGGACATCTTTTCATTAGATTGCTTCACTCCCTCAAAACGTTGTACGGAAGAACCAGCTTGTAAAAACAGTGTGGCTTTAAATAAACCGTGTAAAATTAAATGAATAACAGCTGCTAAATACGCTCCTAATGCGCATTGAATCAGCATAAACCCCATTTGTGCAATAGTGGATCCTACTAGCTGACGTTTATAATCAACTTGGACTAAACTAATTCCTGTTCCTATTAAGACAGAAATACTAGAGAAAATGAGTAAAATGATTTGTGCAATATCATCATGAAAAAGAGGTGAAAATCTAGTTAACATGATACCACCAGCATTTACTAAACCCGCATGCATAATAGCAGAAACAGGAGTTGGAGCAACAGCTGATTCAATTAACCATCTTTGAAAAGGCCATTGTGCTGCTGGAATCATCACAGCTACTATAATCAATAAGTTAATTCCTGTTTTCTCCAATGTTCCAAATTGAGCTACATTTTCATTCGTTACAACTGATGTTAACTGCCACTGTCCAGTTATTTGAAACAGCCAGATGATAGCTGCTAGCAAGGCAATCCAACTTATTGTAAATAAATAGCCTGAGATTTTTGTTGCTTCACTAACTACCTTCCACCCTTTATTTAGCCCGATGAGTAAAACCAATCCTATAAGTGTTGCACCCCAACACATAATCATGAAACGAAGATCATTACTTAACCATGCAACTGAAGATACACCTGTAGTAAATGTAAAAAGTGCAAAGTATTTTCGATATGAGCGATCTCCCATTAAGTAACGTACAGAGAAACGCTGAATGATTAAACCAATTGTAAGAACGAAGAAAGCCATGAACCAAGCTAAAGTATCTAGATGCCAAGGCCCCACAACTCTATCTCCATTGTGATTAACAAGTGCAAGTAAAGAAACCAATGAAGGCAAAGCAGCGATACCAATATGGATATGAACAAAACGTAAAGGCATCCTTGCATGTAAAAACAATAATCCACTTAGCCAAGAAGCACTAAGCGCGATAAAAAATAATGTTAACAGTGTTGATGAACTTAGCGAAATTAACATGTAAAATACTCCCTTCCAAACGAAAATAACCTATAAAAATTCCTTTTCATTACGATAGTTTTTTTAATTTCAATTTTTATTCACTCTTTTTCGTACATCGTTTTTTCCATAAAAAAAACCGACAACTTCCATAATTCAATGATTTTATATCATCATTGAATTATGGAGATTGTCGGTTTCACTTCAACTAACTTCAATAAAGTTTTTTGAAGAGCTCCCATTTTATAGAGGATAGTAATATATGTATTACTCCTATGAAAAATAACAGTATATCTCTGATCTCCTAGATTATGCAATCAATATATCAATTTATGTTATGCGCTATCTTTTAATTAAGAAACTTTTTCATTTAGTCAATATTACATATTAAAAAAATGCTAAAGCCTTAATTATAGCAAACAGTTAAAATAAGCATCTATTAATTTTTAAAACAATTATAAGATAAACCATATTAAGCAGTTTGTCAATTTATTTATTCATTTTTCGAATCAAAATTCATTATACATAAATAATTTCAAGTTTTCTTGTTTTCTAATTATCACCATACTAATAAAATCAAATAAAGTGCACAACTTGTAAGTGTCTTAATTATCTCACTGCATTTTTAATTTATCTTCCACTAACCCTAAGTTGTTTTTTATTTTAAAACTTTTCCTCAAGATTATGAAACAATTTAAAAATCATTACTCGTTCACCAGTACGAGAACTTATATCCGTATGAAAACTTTTTACTTCTTCTCCAGTTAATTCTAGTATAATCTCTTTCAAATCGTCAATTCCAGATTCAACTAGCTCCGAACGATTTTTCTTTATCGTTAGCATACCGTCTTTCGTTTCGCAAACAGTATACTCAGCCGGTGTTAAAATACCTTGTAAATTTACGATAATCATATCTCGTAATATATCTGTCTTAACGGATATAGACCCGCGTCCTAGGTAGTCCTTTTCCCAGTGCGTAATTGCTTTACTTATCTCTGACTCAATAGAGCCTTTTGAGTTTTTCATTTATGTATCCTCCTTCAATAAAATAAATTTACAATAACAATATAATAATCTGGATTGATTTTATTTTCAATTATTGAGAACAATTTATAGGAATCGTTGTAGGGTATCCTTTAGGATTAAACTAAGTTTTTATATTGCAATATACGTTTTTTTGATTATCCCAAATAAGCTACTCTTACTATAAGGACTCTGTTGCATACATTTCTAAAAAGGACATTCCGGAGAAAATAAGATATCTCTTATAACGTAATATACAAATAAAAAGCCTACACTGGTGAGTAGGCTCGTTCTCTTTTTATTTTAGTCAAAAAGCTATGCATACCTTCATTCAAACATATTCCCAATTGGTTTTATGCATATTTCCTTCGAATTTTACCAACCACCAATAATAGTAAAGGAATTCCTAGCTCATAGACAGGAAATGCAATTGGAATTACAAAAAATATGTAGTAATAATGGGTAAATGTTTGGATATTTTTAACTGATACAGCTATGATGAACGAAATAGGAGCAAGAACTAAAGCTACTTTTCGCCAATCCTTTAAATGAAATATTTGTGCTGTTCCATAACAAGCGATAAACATGTATAACGCCAGTTTAACAAAAATACTAAAAAACCAAATAATCACTATCAAAATATCTACATTTTGAATGAACTCCATGACGGATATGTACCGGCTCAAATCGTAAACCGGATACAAAAAACTTGAAGATAGATTCGGACCGAATGTTAAAATGACGGCTAATGTTCCGATCGTTACCATAAAAACGGCCAGTCCTACTCCCCACATCGCCCGCGATGACGCTTGTTCTGGTTTGTCCATAAAGAAAACGAACATCATCATCATGACAGCCTCCCCGAAAAATGCAGCTACAGGAGTATAGGAGCCTTTAAGTATCGGAAGCCATCCAGAATCATGATAAATAGGCCGCATATAATCCCAATTCATATTGCCAATATTCAAAATGATTACAAACGTTATCATTAAAAGTACAATTGGCCCTATAATTTCACTTAAACGTCCAATCCCCTCCACCCCGCCTTGGTAAATAATAAAAATAAGCAATAACATCGCAGTCAAGACAATAACCCACAAAGGTGTATTATGAAACAAAGCGATAATAATGAACTCACCAAATTCACGGACGGTTATCCAAATTATCATGTACCATCCAAAGAAGTAAGGAATCAGCAGCAGCTTTCCTAGCCATTTACCAAGAATGGTTTGACTAAATTCAATTAGCGTTTGTTTCGGATAGAGCGAACCAAGTGTAGTTGCCAAAAAAGTAAGAACAACCCCTATCCCCCCTGCAATCAAGATCGAAATCCACGCATCTTGTTTGGCAGTGCGAATCGTCGCTGGAATAACTAGAAGGAGTGATTGTCCCACTTCAAATGTGAACATCATCCAAAAGATTTGCCTGCCAGAGATTTTCATTGAATGTCTCACACTCTATATTCCTCCTTATTTTTTCATTTCATTTTTCTTTAACTGCAACGGTGGTCCAGTCAGTCCTACTCGCCGAATAGTAAGCTTTGTATGAACAGAAACTTGCACTTTTCGAAATTGTTTACTCCAATTCTTTTTTAGCCCTTTCCATTCGGATGGATATTTTCGATGAATGGCTTCCCCAAATCCAAAGATATCGGTTCCGTATTGTTTTTGAACCTTTTTAATAGTTTGGAGAGCTTGCTTTTCAGATTGTTTTTCCAATACATGTTCTAAAAGAGTGATATTTTTTGGCTGCGTAAGATCTAAATTCGTATTATTTTCCTGAATTGTTCCTTCACCAGAAAAAACAATATCACACTTAATTGTGTTCCCTTGTATAGTAGGTATAATTTTTCTATTGATTTTTGTCATATATAAACTTGCACTACCATTTCCTTTAGAGGCGCTTGCTGTAACCGTCTGTTTACTTAAACGATTCACTATCCAAAGAGTAGTTAACCATTCCTGCATGTTTAAATACCCTATCAATTTGAAATCGTTGTTAAATATAGCACCGCCTACAATTTGAAACCCTTTGACCTCAGTTTTTCCTTTTTTATGAGACACATTTAGTTTAATCACGGGTAAAATCGGAGTGATTCCATCACTCGTACTAGCAATAAGAAAATGTAATAAAGACATATCTCCTAACGCCTCTATTTGCATATGCTCTTTCAGTGCCCCAAGTGCCGGGATAGATTCTAAGGGGATGGATGCTTTCAAAAACTCTTTTGCAGTATGCCCCTTTATTACAAACGTATCTGCTCGTAATCGAATATCAGGATCGCGGCTATATGCATCTAAAACTGAAGCGAGGCCATTTTTAGCCATTTTTTCTCCAATCAATATTACACGCTGGTGCCCTCGAAAGATTTCTCTCGACATTTTTGTTTGCATCATTTGTACAGCTTCATGTGTATCCTTTCCAATTCCTGATTCTATAAAAACCGATTTTCCTGCATTACTTCTTCCGCTCTGTCCCATTCCCATTTTTGATGGGATAATAAACTGCGCACTAATTTCAACCTTATTATTCTTCGCTTGATCAAGTCCCCACCCTAATTCAATTGCCAGATCATTTAGCTCCGTACGATCCCAACATCCCGTCAAAAAGCATAATGAAACGACCAGTATCATAGAGAGCGCCTTGTGCAGACTCATTCTGTTTCCCCTCCCCGTTTCTCATCTGGCTTTTGTCCATCTGGAAAACGAACTTTCTCTTCACCAGATACCATTATTGGGCGGTGTGTCATATTCCAACGAGGCGTTCGGAGAAAAACATCCTTTAAATCACGCGGAGTCTGAGGCGCAACTGGACTTAAATACGGAATACCAAAAGAACGAATATTAGTTAAATGAATCAAAATCGCAAGGGTACTTATTGCTATACCGTATAGCCCAAGCATCCCTGCCAATAACAGCATAGGAAAGCGTAACATCCGGTAAGCTGTTCCTAAGTTGTAGCGCGGGAACGCAAATGACGCAATACCGGTTGTCGCCACAACAATAACTAAAGGTGCGGAAATAATACCTGCTTGCACAGCAGCTTGCCCGATAACAAGTGCCCCCACAATACTAACTGCTGATCCAACGGGTTTTGGTAACCGAACGCCCGCTTCCCTCAAACCTTCAAATAAAAATTCCATCATTAGCGCTTCTATAACAGCAGGAAAAGGAATACCTTCTCGCGCAGCTGCAATACTAATAAGCAAATTTGTCGGAATTAATTTCGGATGAAACGTTGTAATAGCAACATAGAGAGACGGAAGAAATAATGAAATATTAATTAATATTAAACGTATCCATCGAACAAAAGTCGTGTAGATAGAGCGCTCATAATAATCCTCCGCTGCTTGCAAACCCGTCCAAAATGTCATAGGAACGATTAAAACGAAAGGTGTATTATCGACTAAAATGGCGACTTTCCCTTCTAATAAACTTGCACAAACCGCGTCTGGTCGCTCGGTATTTTGAATTTGCGGAAAGGGAGAAAAGGGTTGATCCTCGATAAACTCTTCAATAAAAGCTGACTCCAACACCCCATCAATTTGAATTCGCTTTACCCTTTGGCGAACTTCATCCAAAACCGAATCGGGTGCAATGCCCTCAATATAGGCAATTACCACATCTGTCTGTGATAATTCCCCAATCGAATACGGTTCCATTTTTAGTCTTTGACTCCGAATCCTTCGGCGAATTAGGCTCGTATTCACCCTTAACGTTTCGGTAAATCCGTCCCGAGGGCCACGAACAGAAATCTCGGCAGCCGGTTCTTCAATACCTCGTTTTTCAAACCCTTTTAAATCAGCGACTAGCGCTTGACTCTCTCCTTCTGTTAAAATGACGATATTCGCTTTCAATATCGCTTCTATAACCTCATGAACTTTTGAAATCGTCTTTACTTGAGAAACCGCAACAAGCTGTTTTTGTATAATTTCTCCTACCGAATCCTCACTCTTTACTCCACTAGGCAAACCTTCAAACATCATTGGTTTGAAAACAACTTGTTCCACAATCTTAGTGTCAACTAATCCATCTATATAAATAAAAAGAATTTTAGTTTGACTATTTATGAGAAGTGGACGAAATACAATATCGGAACAATTTTCAAAAACTTGTCTCAAAACTTCTTCATTCGCACATACATTCTGCTTGAGTTCACACTTTTGATCATGTTGGATCTGCATACTTGCACTCTCAAGTTCCTGAATATCTTTTCTCAAACGATTTCTACTAAGTTTTTTCATCATACTACCCCATTTATCGAATGGTTTATGTTTTTATACTTGAACTTTAGTGTTAGTGATTTCTTGACAGAAAAGCTTTAGAAACCGTTCCACCACATGGTTTTTGGGTCAGTAATCATTTGGCTAGAAAACAACAGGAAAATATCCCCTCTATATCCTTCTTAAAATCTCCTTACACATGAAAATTATTCAATTTTTTCTATAAGTTAGTTATTCTAAAATGTGGTATCCAAAAAGTAACTTGTAACTGATGAGTTGTTAAATTGGTACTAATACACTTATGGAAACGAGCCCAAAAAGCATGCTCTGAAGAAAGATAAATCAGAACATGCTCTGAATTGATTTAATGGAATCACTCTTTTAGAAAAAACTAGGATCATTTCTTTAATCCTTCTTTCACTAAAATACTCTTTAATGAAATCGTCTCATTTTTTAGTAACCCTGTTGATACTATAGACGTTGATTTTTCTGGAAGTTTAATTGAAAATAATCCGCTTCATTTCAAACAATATTTTCATACTAGCATGCTAGTATAAAGATAAAATACAGAGATAGCCTTACCATTGAAATTCTATTATAATTTTGTAATCGCAATTCATTTGAATCAAATAAAAAATCAGAAGAAATAATATTATTGGGAGGTACTCCGATGAACCTTTTAATTAGAAATTTAGAAAAAAATGATGTAGGCAATTTCCCGGAGATTGATGATAGTTTTATAGTGAATGCTCGGTTAATTCTTTCTCTTTCCAAAGTAAATAGACGCATAGAATATACAGTAGAAGACGTTCCAAGTTATGAAAAAAGTTATTTACAAAATCAATGTGATAATGAAGCACTTGCTTACAATGACTATATAAATAAACCGAATCAAGTAATTTACATAGCACTGTTACATAACCAAATCATCGGATTCATAGTATTGAAAAAGAATTGGAATCACTATGCTTACATAGAAGATATAACAGTGGATAAAAAATATCGTACACTCGGAGTTGGTAAAAGATTAATTGACCAAGCAAAGAAGTGGGCAAAAGAAGGCAATATGCCCGGGATCATGCTTGAAACGCAAAATAATAATGTCGCAGCATGTAAATTTTATGAAAAATGTGGATTTGTAATTGGTGGATTTGATTTTCTTATTTATAAAGGTTTGGATATGAAAAATGATGAAGTTGCAATGTATTGGTATTTTCATTTCAAATGAAACTGTTTTTAACATGAAGCAAAGTCAAAATAAAACCCCCAGTTTCTAAATTAAAATTGAGAAACTGGGGGTTTTTATTTAAAACAAATAACTAATTAATAATCCTGCTGATAATAAAAAGCCGAAAATCGTATTTGTCATCGCTGTTGATTTCATGGCGATGCGCATATATCCGGGATCCTTTGCCCCTTTTTGGAAGCTTTGAATGGCAGAGATTGGTTTTCTCAAACCTAGGAACATCACTAATGCCCAAGGGCTTATATAACCCATCAATACAATTACCGCGATCCAGAAATAAGCAACGAAAAAGGCTACAGCTAGTGTTACTATTGCTTTTTCTCTCCCAAGGAGGATTACTAATGTCTTTCTTCCACCTTTAATATCTTCTTCGATATCTCGGATGTTATTTGACATGTTGATTGCACCGACTAAAATTCCAATTGGAATGGAAATTAATACACTTTCAGTCGTTATCGTATTCGTTTGAATAAAGAAAGCAATAAGTACAAAGCATGTCCCCATTAACAATCCAGAAACTAATTCTCCAAACGGAGTGTATGCAATTGGTAATGGACCACCTGTATATAAATAGCCAACCGCCATTCCGATTAAACCGATGACGACTAACCACCAGCTACTATTCATACAAATATAAATTCCGATAAGTGCAGCTACTACATACAATAAAAGTGCGACTGTTAACACATTTTTTGGTTTCAATCCATGACGGACAATTCCGCCACCAATTCCAACAGAATCAGCTGTATCTAATCCACGTTTGAAATCATAGTACTCATTAAATAAGTTCGTCGCTATTTGCAATGCTAAACATGCAGCCATCATCGCAATAAATAAAAGCCAATCAATTTTGGCAACATAAAGTGATGCCACTGTTCCTAAAATTACAGGAGAAAACGTCGCCGTTAACGTATGCGGGCGCGTCATCTTCCATATTAATTTAGCGGAACTAATTTCTTTTTCTGTCCCCATAACTCTGTTCAATCTCCCAACATTTAAGTATAAATTCCTAGCAGTATCTTTCTATCTGTTTTCTGCCACGCATCTATTATACCCAAAAATGAATTGGTGATAGAACTGTAATGCTCTTGCTTATCTCTCTTAGATTCAGTTTTTCAAAAGAAAATCCGTTGCTCAAATGCGAACAACGGACCTTTTTATATGAACCAATTTAAAACGTCCTCAGCAATCTCTTCTGGTCTATCCCAGTGCATTAAATGCTTATCTTCAAGTATAATCGATGCTATTTCATGTAAGTTAATGACTAGATTACACCTTCACGCCCCTCAAATTAATATAGTTTAATAATTGTATGATTCGTTTATCATATGTGTGATGTTTCAAAGTTCTATCCAGCCCATTTTTTGCTATACGTTTTCTTTCTTGTACATGTTCCAAATAATACTCTGCTTTTTGTATAAACTCCGATGCACTATTAAAAGTTTCTATTTCAACACCTGGTATGTAATGTTTTGCTACATCTGGACGTATATCAGTTAATTGAAAAGAACCTACGGCATTAATTTCAAACGTCCTATTATTTACGGAATACGCTTGAATATTTGCAGAGTTACAATTCAATTCCTGATCAATTAGTGAACGATGCAAATTTATATTGATTTTAGTAGATACGTAAAAATGTAACGCATCTTCATACTTTGCAAGTGGCAAGATTTGTATTTTATCCTTTAACCTTTCATAACTCTTTAAATTCTCCCAACCGAAACCTACAATTTTTATATTTTTTTCTGCTAAATACTCTGAAATAGAATCAACAAAGTGAATTCTATTTTCAAATGCGGTTCCTATAAAACTAAGATCATACTTATATGTATCTTCTTTAAGAGAAGGTTTAAACACATCTTGATTTGCTGCTAACGGGAGATGAAATACATTCTTACATCCTATCCCTCTATAAAACTTGATACAATTTAAATCTTGCGTAAATATGTAATCATAATACGGCACAAGATGTTGTGTTACATCCGTATAATAAGGATCATCTGTCAGCCAAAGTCCAGTAGTAAACCCTGCCTTTTTTAAGAATGGCATAATATGATTAAATTCTTCACTTAAACCGCTTAATACCAAAATAAAATCTGGTTTCATTTTTAACGCGGTTTTTATAGCTTTTTCTGGACTCACCATACTTGTATCGCTGTTTATCTTTTGTAAACTATTCAAAATTGCTGCTTCGATCATTGGATAATAAAAAGGAATTCCTGATTGAATAAATAAAATTTTCTTAGGAGTATTGTCTTTCATGTCCTTCCTCCTATACATATTTTCTCATCCTCAAAAAAGCACTTTATATTCTGGGTTTAGCTAAGGCCTTTTTTATGTAGGCTCTGCAATCTTTATTCATTTTCATAACATCCTACTTTATATTTATAAGCATCGTTTATGTCCATTATGTGGAACTTTCCTTATTTTATAGGCTGATGGGATTTGGGGAGGTGTCACAAAGGGAATAAAGTTAGGTTATATTCAGCCAAATTATTAAACATAGAAAATGAACATATCTGGACGATTATCCATTCGTAAAAATTCATGTGATTGAACCGTAACCCCAAACGAAGTAGTAACTTCTTGTTTTAGTTCACTTAAAACGAATTCAACTGTAAACGGAGCCCCTTCTTCTATCGCTCTTTTCAGTACCTCAAAAGGTGCAAAGGAGACAAGTTCTCCAAAACCGTCAAACAATACAATTTGTATTTTCATTTTTAGAACACCTCCTATGGTTTCTTATTTGAATCCCAAATTAGGAGAATACATGTTATGTACAAATTAATAATGAAGATAGTCTTTCTCCCCTCACTCTATAAACTTCCAAATGTTCTTCTAATTCCCTCTCACCACTTATTACACTTAGTGTTTTCTTCACAAAATTCCAATTTAAACTACCGGATAACCATAGTAACGAAGAAAGTCTTTTGTAATCATTTGATGTAACAATATTATGAGCCTTATACCCTTCTAAAAATGCACTAGCAACACTTGAACATACTTCATGCGAATGTATTCCTTCTGTTCGAGAATACCACTTTAGTAAAAAGGCTAGTCCTTCAATACGATCAACATATCCAATCGATTCGACATCTACAATTCCTTTTACCTGCTCACTTGAGTCCCATAAAACATTCAAAGGATTTAAATCTGTCTGTACGATAAACTTTAATTCACTCGTATATGCACACTCTATATGATATGTAGCTAGCTTTATATACTCCCGTAATTCTTTGCATGCGCTTGCCTTACTTTCTAACATATGAATAAACTGGGCATACCCATCCAAATGTGATTTCTTTTGAAAAATCGAGCTTTGAAATGCGCAAGATATGTCATGAATCTTTCTTGATTCCTTTCCAAAGGCTTTTGCGATAGCTTCTGTACAATGTGTAATATGTTCTCCCTCAATCCAATTAGACAAGACAAATCTGTATTGTTCCTCATTCCAAGCGACAAGTGTAAATGGCTCTCCTGCCCTATTCTTATTTATCTGCATAAAAGGAATTCCATGTTCGCGTACATAATACGTAAACCGTACTTGCTCTATCAGTTGTTCGTTTGATAACGCTCCAAAAGCTGGATTGATTGTTCGCTTGCTATTTATAAATCTTGCGGAATACCGCTTTCCATTTACGATGATTTTATAGTGTAAATCTGTATGCCAACTATTATTATGTAATTCTTCTTCCACTGCTAGTGAATGAATTTCTTTAAAATAATTCATTACTACATTTCTTATTATGTGTTTCACCCCATTCTCTCCTTTCATACAAAAAATTAGGGTACGTGTAATTCATTACGCTTCCCATAATAAAATTTATTTCACTTAATTAAGCATAGCTAGGATATTTCAAATAGGAAATAGAATTATAGACAATAGTAGATGGGAGGCATATTATTGAAGATCTTAAAATTCGGTATAATTGGAGCATTAAGTATCACTTTATTAATTGGATGTACAAGTAATTCAAATGAAACGAAAGCTTCCAACAAAGAAGCATCCACAGCAGTGAAAGAAAAAGAAATTGTATATGAAAACGTTATGTTTGAACAAAAAGAAGTGAGAAAACTTGAGATTAGTCCTGTAAATTCAAAAAGTAGTAATCAAGTATTAAATACAGAAAATATAAAAACAATTTTCACAAGTATGGAAAGCGCAGAGAAAAAAACACTCCTTCTAGATCAAGAGGCCAAAAACTATATACATTCAAAAATGAAGGTTACTTATCAAGATAATTCTATACAAGAATTCTTTGTTTGGATAGAGTCTGATGGTGACATCGTAATAGCAAAAGCGAGCGATGAAACACACGGTGAAGGCTATGATCTACGTGAAGATAATTCTAAAAAAATCATTCAGTTTTTTGAAAAAGAATTCTAAAACGAATTACGACACAAATAAAAAAGCCGCATTTGCGGCTCGTAAACTTATAGAACTAACTCATGTCTATCGTTTCATCGCATCAACAAATTATTCATCAAATAGAAAATAATATCCTACATAGTTACATACATTTATAAACCCTACATTTTCCACAACTGCGATAGAAGACTTGTTCAATTCCATACAGTCCCAATATGGAGTAATGTCATTCTCCAAACAATCTTTCACAAAACTATGAGCTATCGTTTGAGCTAATTTTCTCCCCTGGTGCTCTTCTATTGTTTCAATATCTATACAGTGTATATTTTCAAATACAAATCCTGAAAAACAAACACTCACAATTAGATCACCATAAACAATGCAATAACCGATTCCTTCATTGAAAAAACAATCTGGTGAAGACCAAAACTCTAAAATTTTTGATTGTAAAAAATCAATGTTCTTAAATGCGTTATTATTATTTTCATAGAGAGCTTTACTCATTTTTAGCACAGTATATCCCTGTTCAAATTTAGGCTCATGATGATTTTCATAATCCTCTTTTCTTAGCATATACACTCTTTGATTCCAACTCTTTAAGTTACGGTGCCGAAATATTCTTTCAATTGTTTTGTTCCACTTTGAATGATTACCGATTCCTTCAAAACAATTTAGTCCAACCTTTTTCGCCTCAGGTTTTATTACATTATTAATAAGATGATTCATTTCTTTATTAAACTCTTCATTTTCAGCATTTCCAATAAAAAAGAAGCCATCATTATTGCCTAACCAAATAAGCCCCGAATTAGGGGAAGATATGTTATCTACAAATATACGACCAGGATTCACCCCTGCAATTACAGCTTTGACTTCTAATTGACCTCGTTCATTTATTAAACTACTACATTTATAAAAATCATTCTTGCTTAATTCAGAAATCATAAGTTAAACCACCTTTTTGAAATCGCTTTATTATAACTTTAACACCATGACAGAATATTCTATATTCTTTTTAATAGTTGTTTTAAATCAATGAAATATATAATAAAAAAGAGCCAATCTCCAACACAATAGAAGATTGACTCTTTCCTTTATTTATTCCCCTGTTTCAGAAAATCGTTTTATACGTTCACCAATTTCATCACGAACTCGTTGAAATTCAGACCATTCTTTTCCTGCTGGATCATCAAATCCCCAGTGAACACGATTCACATGTGGCGGAGTAGATGGACAAACCGAATCCGCATGACTACAAAGCGTAACGACTAAATCAGCACGATTTAAAATGTTTGCATCAATTATATCTGATGTTTGATTTGTTATGTCGATATTTACTTCGTTCATTGCTTTAATTGCGTTTGGATTTACTCCATGTGCTTCGATTCCTGCAGAATACACATTCCACTTATCTCCTAAATATTTCTTTCCCCATGCTTCTGCCATTTGGCTTCGGCATGAATTTCCTGTACATAAGAAATAGATTGTCTTTTTATTTTCCATGTTGTTTTCCGCCTTTATTTTTAAATTATACTGGTTGGTCATTAAAATATTTACGCTTAAACCAAAAAGCGACGTTTACAAGTGCAATCATGACAGGTACTTCAACTAAAGGACCGATAACAGCTGCAAATGCTGCGCCTGAATGAATACCAAACACACCAACTGCTACAGCAATCGCTAACTCGAAATTATTGCTACCTGCTGTAAATGCTAATGTTGTAGTCACCGGATAGTTTGCACCAATCTTTCTTCCCATAAAGAAAGAAACAAAAAACATTACAATAAAATAAATGAGTAATGGAATTGCTATTCTTACTACATCTAGTGGTACGCTAACAATCATCTCTCCTTTTAAAGAAAACATAATAATGATCGTAAATAGCAATGCAATCAATGTAAGTGGACTAATCTTAGGTATAAACACCTTTTCATACCACTGTCTTCCTTTTAACTTCACGAGTACAAAGCGCGTCAACATACCTGCTATAAAAGGAATTCCCAAATAGATAAACACTGATTTTGCTACTTCTATCATTGTAATATCGACAATAGCACCTTCAATTCCTAACCATTCTGGAATTACGGTTACAAACACGTATGCATAAACCGAGAAGAATAACATTTGGAATACCGAATTAAAAGCAACTAAACCTGCCGCATATTCTTTATCACCATCAGCTAGATCATTCCAAACAATTACCATTGCAATGCAACGTGCTAATCCAATCATAATGAGACCAACCATGTATTCTGGTTTATCAGGAAGAAAAATAATTGCTAAAACAAACATAAGTACCGGACCAATAATCCAGTTTTGTACTAAAGATAGAACTAACACTTTTACATCTTTAAATACTCGTCCCATTTCCTCGTAGCGAACCTTCGCCAATGGTGGATACATCATTACAATTAAACCAACAGCAAGCGGAATAGACGTCGTGCCAACTTGTAATGTATTCAGTCCGTCTACTACACTAGGGAACACAAACCCTAAACCAATCCCAATAGCCATCGCTAGAAAAATCCATAGTGTTAAATATCGGTCTAGAAAAGATAAGCGTTTCATTTTATTTTCCATCTCCTATTAACAACAAGAATTTTTAGCTACTTCATTAGAAGTCGTACAACAAGATGACTCTTCAATTTTGTGAACATCACTATGTGCTTTCGTATAAAAGAATTCCCACTCATTCCCATCAGGATCCGTTACCCAAAACTTATCTTGTACTGCATAGCAACAAGTCGTATCCATCTCATCACGCGCGAAGAAACCTTCTTTTTCTAATCTTTCTTTATGTAATGTAATTTCTTCAGCTGTATCCACTTGGAAACCGAAATGATTTACCTGATTTCCCTTCACTTCATCTCGCACGTTCAGCGTGAAATTAAGTCTTGGCGTCTCTAATAGAAATTTTGCATAATCCGTTTTCACTTTAACTGGTGATACACCAAATACTTTTTCATAAAATTCAATGGACTTCTCTAAATTCGTAACGTTTATACCGACGTGAACATATCTCATACCTTATTCCTCCTCTTTACATATCATTAATCAAGTTTTTTTGATTAATAAATTAAAATTTTAACAGCAGCTACCTTTACCTGTTTTTCTAAAGATACAGCACAATTCTTCTGATAATAAATTATTCACTTCCGTATCATTTAAATCATAATAACTCCACGTACCTTTTGTTTCTTTTACAATTAAACCTGCGTCTAATAAAATCTTTAAATGATAGGACAACTTAGATTGTGTCATTTCAAAAATCTCTGTTAAATCACATACACACGTCTGGCCTCGCTGACAAAGTTCATACATGATTTCTAGACGTTTCTGATCCGCCAACGCTTTAAACTTTTTCTCATAGAGCTGAAAATCTTGTACCACTGTAGTTCACTTCCCTTCATCAACTTTTTTTGATGTTTATAGTATATATGTAGATGAGTTCTATATGCAACTTATTAATCAAGTTTTTTTGATTTATCAAAAAAACTTCCTCGCATCATCACTTTGCTACAACTAAAAAAGACCATAGCCTTTTCAAAAATGAAAAACTATGGTTCTTTTTACAACTTAATAGTTACAACATTTCCGAGAAATGGAGTCTCTATAACTATTTTTAATTTTAATTTGATCATTATAGAGTAGTGCCCCGTCACCCTCAATCTAAGAAAAACAAATACCCCAAAATGAGAAAAATCAATATAACTCTTGTTTTTGGTGCATATTCATAAAAAGCACGTTACCCTTTCTCATTAACATAAGAGAATAGTAACGTGCTTTTTATTTCAAAAATAGTCTAAATCCTTAAGTTGATGGTTGTGGGGCGGGACCCTAATAAGAACGGTATCTAAGGTTGTATGAGTGGTGTTCGTTCCATTCCAAAGGCCTCTGCCGACGATTAACTCAAGTACCGGTTTCGGATAACCCCCATGTGATGAAGCTCGTGTCCTGCAATGCTGTACGCGAGGGCGCGCGCCGTAATGCTTAGGTTGTTGGCTGTGCCCTTGCGGATCCACGCCTCCGCTGGTAGCCCGCGCAGTAATGTAATCGTTGATTGCCGTACGGCCCGGTAGTCTTCGGCCAATTGCGCGGTTGTCCAGCTTCCGAAAGGAGGTATGAATAATTCCTGATCGAAACCGGTCAAAGGCGTCTGGTCCCCTCTTGCGAACCGGAGCAGGCGGTAGGTCATGACGCGTTCCGCGTCTGTAATGTGGCCCACAACTTCTTTCAGTGTCCATTTTCCTTCCGCATACCGATATGCGGCCTGGCTTTCGGTCAACGATGCCAGGAGTTCGGTCATTTGCTTTTCCTGAGCAAGTAAAATGTCGATGATGTTACCGTCTGGCACCAAACGGATATATTCGCCGGAGCTCCCAGCGTATTCTTCTTCTGACGGTCTTTGATTCATGCGTAGTCACCTCTTTATGTATATATAGAAAATTATAGCACTCGTCTATGTCTAATCAATTCGCGAAATAATAAAACTTCCCTTCTAATAATTGAGGATAAGCAACTATTTAGTCGGTCGCCACACTATCCTGATTCGTTAGCACAATAAGCAATGCTAATCAATAATGCATAAAAATTAGAAGTTATACAATATTTCAAAGTTATGAATATATATTAGTTTATTCCAAAACATACATAAATACATTTTGTCGAAACTATTAAAAAGGTAAATTTTCTCTAGCTGGAGAATTAATAATTGTTTTACCAATATGTAAACATCTCAATTTAAAACTAAAGGAGAACAAAATGGGAAAAATAATTGTATCGATGTACCTCTCACTAGATGGTGTCATGGAGGAACCAGCTTGGACTGCTCCATACTTCAATGAAGAAGTAGCAAAGTTTCAATCCAATTTACTGTTTGAAAGTGAAGCTCTTCTACTAGGGCGAGTAACCTATCAAGGTTTTGCAGCTGCCTGGCCTTCTATGACTGATGAAGAAGGTTTTGCTGATAAGATGAACAGCATTCCTAAATTTGTTGCTTCAACAACTTTAGAAAAAACCGAATGGAATGCAAATCTTATCAAGGATAATGTTATAGAAGAAATATCGAAACTGAAGGAACAGCCCGGTCAGAACCTTTTAATCTATGGCAGTGGTGATCTTACACAAACATTAATGCAACATGACCTCATTGATGAATACCACTTTATAGTCAATCCCGTTATCGTAGGAAGCGGAAAGCGTCTCTTTAAAGACCAGAGCAATACAAAAGCATTAAAACTTATAGAAACAAGAACGACCAGTTCAGGTGTCGTTATTCTTTCCTATCAGCCGGAGAAAAAAGAATAATTATTGATAAATTATATAAACAAAAAAACTCATCAGAATAAATCCTGTTGAGTGTTTTCAAACAATGGACAAAACTTTTTTACATCCTGGCTCACTAGGATGTAACCATGAACCATTTCGCTCAACACGGTATTGTTAATTTTGATGCTGGGCAATTCTCTGTTGAATTGAAAAAAGTACCATATGATAACGAAAACTTTATAAATCAATACTTAAAGTTACAAATTCCAGATTATAAAACCATTTTAAAGATTTTTTATGGGAAGAACATATAATCTAATTAAACTAGTAGCTCTATTGACTTCCGAGTTTAATGATTATATAAGAGGAACTAAGATTTTGCACTATCTATAAAACAAAAAAGACGTTATCCTTCCTGTAGAATTATAGGAAAGAATAACGTCTTTTATTCATTTTAATGTTTCACATTATTTTACATAAATGATATCAAATTTGATAGGGCAAGACAAGAATTCGTTCTTTTTTGAGTCACTCACAAAAAACCAAGGTAAATCCAATCATTTTGTCGAGTTTTCCTTGGTTTTTAATTAATGAAAAATTTTATATCTCTACTGTTACTCATAAGAATTCAGGTCATTTTTTTCGTTTTGGGGTATTTGCTTTTCTTAGCTTGATAGCGATGGGGTAGGACCCCAAAACAGTACGATTTTATTTCAAAGACACAACAATCTTACTACACACTTTTTATTTATCCCACACTCTCATCTGCTAGTATTACTATTTTTTATTACTAATGTTGCCGTTTCACTCGGATGGCTAAGAGGAAAATGATGGCCATATGGAACACAATCAACCTTACCAAGATGCGATGGAGCAGCATAAGCTCTGTCATAATCCCCCCAAATAATGTGAAGATTATACTTTGTTACTTCATTGAAATCACCTTGATCGTTTTTCAGTAATAAACTGTTAAGCTGAACCGTAGTATTTAAAATTCTCGGAGAAGTAAAACTTTTACTTATTTTTTCAATATAATTCTCAGGAATACTCTCCATACTTTCAAACAAACCATTACTTAATAAATAACGCCCTATCAAATTAGTAGTTGCTAATTTTAATGTCCATTTGTTCATAAATTGAGGAACATTTAGCGATTTAGCATTTTTTTTAGCAACAGGTGGCTGAAGTAAAGTGATTGCATACTTCTTATCTATGTACTCTTGTACCAATGCTTCCAGAAGAAGAAACGCACCGAATGAATGTCCAATTAGATGTGCACCATTCGTAGCTTTCTCCAATAACTTTTTCACTACATTCAAATAGATATCTAGAAGATTTTTCTCTCGTTTAAAAGGAGAACGTCCCAAACCTGGAAGATCCAAAATCCATACAGGTTGACCAGTTTTTTCATGAAGCTCTTGTGCTAAAGGAAATAAATCCTCTCCATCACTCAATAAACCATGTAATAATATAAACGGTTGACCCTCTCCTTGTAATTGGTAAAGGGTATTGTTATCGCATAATGTTTGTTTAAATAAATGATTATGCTGGCCATTTTGATACATCATTCGATAATCCAGATCAGCTACTACGGCAGGGAGAAATTTCATTACACTCGTCTTCTTAAACCAATCTCCTCCCATAATTTTTTTCGCTGAAACATTTGAAAATTTTTGTTTTGTAATAAAATTCAGTCCATCAGAAGGAATTTTTGTTATTTTACTTACTCCACTATTCATAATTGCTTTCATAAGTGGCATCGGGACAGAGATTTTTGGTGCCCTCATATTCATACTTTCCGACATAATACTTAATAATTCAGCAATGTTTTGATCGTGCTGTTTGTCTTCAACAAGTGTATATGTTTGAATAGTCGGTTGCTCCAATCTGAAAACCTGCACAATAAACTTCGCAAGCTCATCGTTTGAAATAAGTGGTAACCTATATCCCTTACCTCCAGGAATCACTGGCATGAGCCCTCTTCGCATACTCATCACAAGCAAACCTAATCCTGCTATCTGCTCTGTACTCCCTGTTTTACTACTACCGACTACAGTTGGCGGATTAATTACAGAAAGCGGATAACCTACTGTTGATGCCTGCTGACGGATATAAAGATCTGCTAAAAATTTTGTTCTCTCATATGGATTTTTTATTTTTAAATAATTGTTTCCTTCTTTAAACACATCAATTGCAATCTTGCTATTTTTATCATCAAAGGGACTCATATAACCTACAACATGAATAAATTGTTGCAAACCCTTCAATTGATGAATACTTTTAGCTAATTCACTAATATGTTTGGCGCCATTTAAAAATACGGAAGCTGCCTCTTTACTTGTCGCTTGAATATCCATGGGGCCTCCTGCGTGAATAATCACATCCGTTTTCAATACCCTCTCCTTATCTTCACCACTTAGACCTAAATCTATTTTCGTCAAATCACCTTCAATAAAGTGCATAACATCCTTTTTTAAGATGGCTCTTTCTTGAAAAATGCTTGTTGCTTTACTTTTCGACCTCACTAAAAGAAGAATTTTAACATCCTCTTTGGCTAATTCTTTCACTAATTGCTTTCCAATAAAGCCTGTTCCACCAGTTAAAAATACTGTTCTCATATAAGATCCCCTTTTTAGTACTACTTAGTACTAATTTGATGTAAAAAAAATGCTTCTTTTATCGAAGCAATTTTAAAAAATGATCTGCTGTTTTCGTGATTACAGTTGCATCCTTCAATGTTTCTGAAATAAATAACGCCCCTTCAAGATTTGTAATAAAAAGGGATGCAACCTCATCAATATGAATCGTATTTCTGAATTCTCCATTCTCTACCCCTTGTTTAAGTAATAGAGACATTTTCTTTTGTAATCCTGTAAAAAAAAGACCTATTTTTTCTTTTATTTGCGTGGCCTGTGTAGGACTTTGAATATAAAGAGTAATAAATGGACAGCTCCCCTTATACTCTCTCGACTGAACTCCTTGTGATAATTGCTTTAAAAACAGTTGGATACGATCTTCAACTAAAAATTGGTTCTGAGAAATTACGTCATCAATTGCAGATTGATACATTTCAATCCAATAATCAACGACCGCTTCTAATAATACTTCCTTATTAGAAAAGTGATAATACACATTAGACTTTGAAACTTTGCTTACACGTACCAATTCATCCATACTTGTATAAGCAAACCCTTTTTCTAAAAATAATGTTGCAGCTACTTCAATCACACGTTTTTGATTCATTAATTTTACCTTTGTCATAATTAGAACTATATAGTACTAATTTAAATATTGCAAGTATTTATGTTAATTTTTAAAAAAGTTTGATTAAAAAAGTTCCACTAACATTGATTTTACTGCAAAAAATCTTATTTTGAATAAAGTTGAACTGAACCCCGAAATTGTTCATTCACTATTGTCTAATAGAGGTCACCATACATACCCATCACAACTTTAGAAAAAGAAATACCCCCAAAACAAAAAATGAACGGCTTCTCAGAATAATTATCTGTAGAGAAAGAAAATTTTAATTTAGGGGGATATGAAAGTATTAGCTTGATGGTGATGTGCTGCTCTCCCAATATGTAAATAAAAAGTAGGAGGAGCCTATATTAACAGACTCCTCTTTAAAATAGCCATTCTATACATGTTAGAAATAAATTCATTTTATTAATAATGAATATTCACCGTTTTTATCATCGAATTTATATACATTTAAATAATATTTACCTGGTTTCGCTGCGAATTTCCCCTTTATAACATTTCCTTCATCTTCACCACAAGCTACATAATTTTGCATGTCTGATTCATGATAAAGCACCCATGTCATCCCAATATTTTGTTCATTTACCACAGAAATATCTACTTCTTTTGGATCTGTAACATTAAACGTATAAACATCTGTTTGATCAGGAGTAATCAGATTTCCTTTTACAAGCGTATTAAACGGGAGTACCTTCTCCTCTTCATAAGATTCACCTGTTTGCGGATCTTGTTTTACAGTAACTTTTGTTTGTTCTTTGCTTTCTTTTCCTCTACTATCTTTTACCGTTAGTTCCACAGTGTATGTTCCTTTTTCTCCATATACATGGGTAGGATTTGCTTCTGTACTTGTAGTACCATCTCCAAAGTTCCATAGATAAGAAATGACTTTTCCATTTTCACTTTTTGTACCATCGCTATGAAATTGAATCTCTTCATTTACTATCCCGCTGTATGGTCCATTCATATTTACTGTAGTAGTTGTTTTTTCCTTTTCCTCTGTTGCAACACCATGAAAAACAATATCATATTCAAACTGGTTAGCTGCATTCACACGATAGTTTACGAAATAGGCTGTAACTGTTTTATAACCACTCCAACCTTTTTGGGATAACTGCTCTAAAGTTTGGTTTACTTGTTTACTCATCGCTTTCCAATCTTCAGACTCACCTTTTGATGTACCACCTGTGTACTTGCCTTCCACGGTAAATGTATTAAAGAATTGCGACTCATATTTTGTAATTTTGGCATCTTTTATATTTGCTACATCCACAATTTCGTTTTTCACTTCAGCTAGCGGCTTTGGTGCGTGTTGAATTAAATAATCATTTGTTACTTGCGGTACATTATATTTTTCTTGATTATCAATCAACTGCTGCATATACGCTTGATATTCTGCATTCAATTGTGTATTGTTGCTCAATGATTCACGATATGAGTCATAATTTTTCACATCGTTTGTACGGATTAAATCTTGAAGCTTATCAAATGTTTCAAATTGATGATTATACAAATATGACTGTAGTGCAAAGGAATACTTATAAAAGTCCCATGATCCATATTTTGAGAACAAAGTTTGCTTTGCTGTATAACGGCTTGCTGGATCAGATGATAAGCCACTTATCATACTTTTACGCGGAACAACATTATTTGTACGTGTAGATCCTGCAAAAAATTCTGCATTTCCTTCTTGGAACCAAGTTAATCGTTCATTTTGATATATTTCTCCGCTTCCAAATAAACCAGGAACCTCATACCTTCCTTGTAAATAATGAGTGAATTCATGACGGAATAACTCTTCTAAACTATAAATACTCTGCTTTGGCGTACGCTCATATGTAAAGAAGGTCCCCTTCTCTTCAATATAAATTCCACCGTTGTTTGTTTCATATCCATATAATTGTCTATTTAATTGATATTCATCTGGATTATTATAAATTACTATTGTTAGTACATCATCAGCGTTACCTGGTTCTAGCGCTTTATCATTACCAATTACACGGTGATATTGTGCTTTTACTTCTTTGGCTGCCCAATATAATTTCTTAATTTTTTCTTCTGTTACTTTATCTCCCGTCTTGAAGACAATTGATCCGTCATCAAATGTATATGTTTTAGGTAAGTATTGTCGTTTCCCTTCTTCACGTATTTTCTGTAGATCTACTGCATTTCCACTATAATCTTTTCCACCATAGTTTGTTTTCATTTGTTCTACTGCTACAAAATAAGGTCCACTTAGACGAGGATACAAGCTCATCGCTTGTGTAATAACTTCCAATCCTTTGTATGGATTACTATGAAATTTCCCTAAACGACCTGCATAATAAATGCCATTATTAATTAGCCAACTATTTTCATTTGTTATATTCCCCACCAGAGCAATTCTATTAACCTCATTTATAAAGTTATCAATCTTTCCATACCACATTGTTTCATTAGGCTGTTTATTCGTATCCTGCAAATAAGACTGTATATCATAATCAATTCCTTTTACAATTTCATATACGGCTTGTCCTTTCGCATAATCGCTTACATACGTAGAAAGATTATCATTATATTGTTTTAAAACATTTATCACATACTGTACTGTTTCAGTATCACTAGAGGCATTACCAATTAATTTTCCATACGCAGTTACGACTCTATCTTGCTCAGCTGTACCTAATTTGAAGTTTGGATTTTTCGCAATCGCTTTCAATGCGGGTAAACACTTGTCATGGAAGCTTCTCTCTTTTAAGTAACTTAATTCATTATTATAATATCCCACATAAAAAGCAGAACGTAATACTTCAACAAATGTTTCAATGCCCTTTGAATTTTCTTTCGTAAACGTCCTTCCTCGTTGTCCTAATTCATTAATGATAACGTTCATGCGTTCTTTATTCTGATAAAATGCTTTCGTATCTTGATTGAATTGAAATAAATCCGTAATTTGATTCCAAGAAATTTTTGATAATGTATCAATGAGTTCGCTATTAGGCATTTTATTCAGTTCTGCCAAAGTATAGCTTTGCTTTAATTGAATTTCATCACGTTTCATAACCGGAGTAGGACGTTGTGAAAAATCTCCTATTTTTAAACGCTCTTCAAAAGTCAAAGTTTCGTCCGCTTTTGTAGCATGTACAATTTCATCTTTTGAAGTTTCTGTCCCCATTGGTTTCATCTGTAAGATATTATAGGGTGCTGTTTCTTCTGCTGATACCTGTGTTTGAATACTTCCAAATGATAATGCCATTGTACTAATCCCAATCATCATTTGGGTGAATTTTAAATTCTTGTTCATTACATTTCCTCCATTTATATATTCCATCCAAAAATATAACATTTTATCTTAATAAATCATTATAATATGTATTATTTCATATTTAATTACATGAATTTCCCTATAAACTGATATTAAATAAAACATTATAGAATTTTTTTCTTTTTTCGTTCTTACTCATGAATTGGGTATATCTTTTGTTTGAAATTTACGGGTTCATCGCAAGAAACCAAACTCTCTCACAAGATTTCGTAAGATATTTGGCGATAAAAATCTTTGAATTTCTTAAGTAAATAGTTGTAATTCATCGGATACAGAAATAGACATACAAAAACGTCATCCTTTCTTATTAATTTTACAAAAAGAATAACGTATTTTTTCATAAAAAATACTCGTCAAAGTGTAAAACAAAAAGGCTATCTCAGCCCTTTTTGTTTTATAAATCCTCTATATTATATTCGGTATATCCCTCATGATAGTAAATAATATTAATACTTTTCATGAATATTTCATGACTATTTATTTCGTCTACTAATGCATTTTGGAGTAAATGCTTAATTTCAATATCTTTAATTGGGCTGCGTTCCATTGCAGTAAATAATCTTCTTTATCAATTTTATTGCAGTCGACCACCTGATGAAGTTCATTTTTAAAGATTAAATCTAGCCATATTCTATTCTCTCTACCGTTTCCTTCTCTAAAGTGGTGGCTATATATATTCATTTCAACTTAAAGAGAGTCTGTGTTTTGGCACAAGCTCTTTTTTATTGCATTTCAAATATATTCAACAAGGTGAGTCTTTTTCAATTACAGCAATATAGAAAAAAAGTCTGGTTCTGATATAAAAACTTCAAAATAACCGCAATTAATCTATAAAACTCGGACATACTAATGAAGAAGCATTCAAACGAATCTGGGCTGTTTAAATTTGATTATAAAACTATTTTTCTCTAGCAAAATAAAGCAAGGCTATGGTCGGAAAAGCGATTCCTATCCATAATGTTAGATTCCATCCTCCTAAGGCATATGCCCATCCTCCAATAAAGGATCCAACAGCACCTCCTAAAAAGAAAATAGCCATAAATAGCCCATTTAATCGACTACGAATTTCTGGACTCAACGAGAAAATTAAACGTTGGCTAAGCACAAGGTTTGCAGATACTCCCATGTCCAACAGAATTGCAGCAATTACTAAAACAGCTATTCCAAAGGGCGAGCTACTTTGAATAAAAAGTGGGAGTATTAAAGAAATAATAACAACAGTGAGAGCTATCCCAGTGGCGGGTCGTGTCCAGCCAAGATCAGCTAGACGACCACCTATTGGAGCGGCTATTGCACCTGTAATTCCGACAAGTGCATATAATGCTATGGCAGTCTGAGAAAAATGAAAAGCAGGACTAGATAATAATAATGGAACAGTGGTCCAGAATAAACTAAAAGCCCCAAATACACAAGCATGATAAATGGCGCGACGGCGTAAAATTGGAGTAGTACGTAGCAGTTGCCACATTGAATTAAGTAAGGCTATATAATTTGTTTTTGCCTTTGGTTTCCTAGTAGGGAGTACTTTCGATAATACAAACGCTAAAACAATAATTACAGTAGCAGATAAAGCAAATATTGCATTCCATCCCCACATATCGGCTACTAGACTAGAGATCGGTCGCGCAAGCATAATACCTAATAACAGACCACTCATGACATTGCCAACTACGCGACCGCGTGCATTCTCAGATGAAAGATATGATACAAGAGGTACGAGCACTTGCGCTGCGACCGAACCCAGTCCGATAAAGAATGAAGCAATTAACAACAAGGTTGCGCTTTTTACAAAAACCATAGAAATGAGTGCAAATGCACTTAAAAATAACAATATAAGTATCAATTTTTTATTCTCAACAATATCCCCCAAAGGCACAAGAAATAATAAGCCAACAACATATCCAATTTGAGTTAGCGTTACAATTAATCCAGCGCTACTATTAGAAAGCCCAATTTCATTACTAATTAGCCCAATTAAAGGCTGTGCATAATAAAGATTAGCCACAATAATACCACATGCAGTTGCTAAAAGAATGATTAAACCTGATGAAATGTCCTTATCAATTGCTTTATTTTTAAAATTAGACATAAGTATTTCCTCCCATACTTTTATTTCAAAATTACTAAATCACTTTGGCAAGTACTACTGCGATGCCATTTTTTATTGTAATAAATTAAGTCTGAGCTAATTTCCATTCTGCTTTTAAAAGGTCCAATTTCCTCTCTCCCCCCCCTTTTCTAAATGTTTTTTAGCAATGTAATTTGTGATTTTTGGAACCTAAATATATCCATACCATTACAAGATGTTAGTTAATTAATAAACTGAACGTACAGTTCATTAATTAACTAAAATATATACTAAACGTTCAGTTTTGTAAATAGGCTATTTCGTTTTTTGTTCGTATTAAGTATACTAAACGTATAGTTTATGTTTTGAAAGGAATGATTAATGTGCAAAGTAAAAGAGGTCGACCACGTAATATTGAAACCCAAAAGGCCATCCTTTCTGCGTCCTATGAGTTATTATTGGAAAGTGGCTTTAAAGCAGTCACAGTCGATAAAATTGCAGAACGTGCTAAAGTCAGCAAAGCTACGATTTATAAATGGTGGCCAAATAAGGCTGCTGTGGTAATGGATGGTTTTCTTTCTGCTGCTGCCAGATTGCCTGTACCTGACACAGGTTCAGCGTTGAATGATATTTTAATTCACGCCACAAGTTTAGCCAATTTTTTAATCAGTCGAGAAGGAACCATTATCAATGAGTTAGTTGGCGAAGGACAATTTGATTCGAAACTAGCAGAGGAATATCGCGTTCGATACTTCCAGCCACGTCGACTGCAAGCAAAGCAACTTCTGGAGAAGGGAATTAAAAGAGGAGAATTAAAAGAAAACCTTGATATTGAATTAAGCATCGATCTCATTTACGGACCAATTTTTTATCGTTTGCTAGTAACTGGTGAAAAGTTGGATGATTCCTATGTACATGATTTGGTTATAAACGCCTTCGAAGGGATACGTTTGAGGTAATTAACATATAAACAAAGATTTAGATTTCCACTGTTTCCTATACTGATGTAACTAGTATTAACTTGGTAAATAAAGTATCTAATGTTTTAAAACTGATGTATATGGGGTTTTCCCCCATATGCATCAGTTTTAAAACAGGCTTATTTTGATAACGTAGTATTAACACATCCAAGCTTTATTTAATACCGTTTTTATCATTAGCAAAAACCCTGATTTTTGCTAACACACTTAAGTCTTATTGCCGTTCTTGTTCCATTACTACAAAGTCCCAAGTTCCGCTATGATATATTGGAATGAAGTGAAAGATAACATGTTTGTAATAAATTTGTGTACAATGCTAGGATTACCAAAATTGACATTCTATCTTTTGAAAACACAGCGTAAGGATCTACAACAAAATAATGAATCTTGCAATAAAGATGTATCTTATTATGCGATATTACGATTTATTATCGTGAATACATCATAAAACCTAACAGATGTAGAACAGTTCATGAAAAATCAAACTACATACACTTTAAAGCTCTCTCAAGTCTTGTTACTCTTTCTCTGGTTTCCCGCATATTATCGCCCTTAACTTTTCAAGTAATTGTAATAATTTCTCTTTCTCTTGAAATTCTAAAAGGGATAAGTATTTAGCAATATGCTCATTACGAGCGATAATAGTTTCTTCAACTACAGATTCTCCTTTTTTTGTTAGTTCAATGATAACGGCGCGGCGATCTTCTCTATCGTGATAACGATTGACTAATCCTTGTTCAATTAATCGATTAATTGTAACTGTAATTGTACTTGGCTTTACATTCATTTCTCTCGCCAGCTCACTTGCTCTTAATGCACCGTAATAGTTTATAATTTTTAAAATATAAAACTGTGATGTTGTAAGTTTTGGTACTGGTATTTGCTCAAATAACTCCATTTGCATTTTCTTTCCAATGGAAATTACCATTGCTTGAATTTTATCAAGATTATTCATTTTATTACCTCTTTATTTTAATCAGTCAATTTTTAATAAAGTTAAATATTTAACACGCGTAATTTCTTACCTATAAAAAAATCGTCAATCCTTACGTAAAAAGGTTTGCTGATGCTCATACTTTTGAAGTTGTAATAAATTAGAATATTTTCCTTCTCCATAACGCCAGCGCTATCCATATAATAAAAATTATTGATAAAACAATTGTTTCCCCCCATGAAGTTTGAGGTATAGAGACATTCATTCCAAAAAAACTAAATACAAGTGTTGGAACAGTTAAAAAAACGGTGAATAAAGTGAGAGTTTTCATGATATTATTCATCTCATTTGAGATTACCGATGAATATGAATCAGTTATACTGTCCAAGAGAGTCAGGTCGGAGAAAAGTTTATATGATAACTGCGGAAGGAAGTGCCATTTTGAAAATGGAGCAAAATAGGCTATTACATATTTTATCCCTGTACGAAGGAAGTGAATCGAATGAAGAAAGCTAAGATATTTTTTGATATAGAAAAAGAGGAGCAATGGCTGAATGAGCAATTACAAAAAGGCTATCGTTGTACAAATATTAGTGGATTAGGAATATACACTTTCGAAAAAACCGGCAAGAGATATGTGATGCGACTGGATTATCAAGATTGCAAGTTCTTCTAAAAATACAGGTGTAATATATCGTTGTAATTCTTCCGCAAATGGTTGTAGTTCTTCTTGAAGCGAGAGATTCATAAGAAAATGTCATCCTTTCTAGTCTAGCTTTTTTAGAAAGAATAACGTTTTTTTACACTTAAGGGTAGTGAAAATTCTTAAGTTGATGGGTATAGGGTATCGCCAGTATTTTTGAAAAAACCACGCTAAGCAAAATATTAGTAACATTAAGTTATGACACCGTTTGTTATAAAAAAATCCCCAAAAGCCGATTTCTAAATTAGGAAACCGACTTTAAGACATCTTATTCAATATTTAATAATCGTTTATATCTTTCTATTCTTTCCTTTGCTACCCTTAATCTTTCGTTTTTTAATAAACTCTCATGCCTCTGTTGTGATGAAAAACCAGTCACTTCGAGAATATTTATTTCAACATTAAAATTCCAATCATTTATTTTATAATCAATGGGATACTCAATTTGACCAATATCCTGTTCAGCGTCTACTGCTATATATTTACCATCTTTTAAAAAGAACTTATAGCTTAACCCAATTGTATATATCCCTAACAATTCTCCTAATTCAGAATGCGTTATCTTTAATACCTCTCCACGCACTTCAATGTCCTCATTGTTAATTAAATTATTTGCAAATGATTTTTTATCTTTAACAAGATAAAAATAATCAGTGTTACCTACAACTATAGTTTGATCTAATTCATACCAACTTGGTTTCCAGTTAAAAATCATAATACAACACCTCTAAAAAGTGATTATTCAACTACTTAGGGGACTGGTGGCAAAACGCGGATTTTATACGCTAAGATAGTTACTAAAAGTAAAATGTAATATTTACTACTGTAAAAAATAAATAGTCCCACGCAAAAGATGTTAATTGACGTAAAATTCGTTATAGGAAACTAATTTTTAATATTAAAGCAAACTCTTCCCCGAACAGAGAGGAGTTTGCTTTTTTCAACACTATAAAAACAATTAAATTGCTTGTTTCTTATACTCATTAATGTATCTGAACAATAAGGTTGTACCCGCTATATTAGATACAATGCTCACTCCTAACATTACAGCCCATGTAACATTCTGAATGTTCATTGTCAAAGTTAACATGAAAAAGCACATACCAACCGCAACAAACAAGAAACCTAAAAGCTTATTCATTATCTTACACCTCCTCTTTCATTTTAACATTATAATTAAACGATATCTCGCGTGATTTTGAGTGTATATGGTATTCATGTTAAGTCAACATAATGTCTCATTATTGTTAGCAAGGAAAAATGAGGAACCCTACTCTAACAAGGGAAGCTCCTTTTGTGTTCTATCTACCTATATAATTTTTATACATCCCTATTATAGTGCAGTTTTAGGTTCCTTGTTTGTTACTGAATCAATCAAAAAACTGTATAAAATCGTTCATAATCTTAACGTGGAGGTTTTTCAAAATACTGGAGGTATTCTTTTGATTATAAAACAAAAGTATCAATTGAATAGGCTTCTTTAGCATCCCTACCTTTCTATACATCACCAGATATGAAACGAGGGTCGTCTCATATCTAGTAATTTACTTGGTTAGCTTAATAGGTATGGAGTAGTGCCCCTACAAACAAAACCCACCAGAAACATCTATATTCTGCCCCGTTACCCAGCGGCTATCAGAAGAAGCAAGAAATGCTACTGCATCTGCAATATCTTCAACTTGCCCAATTCGTCCGAACACAGATGAATTCGTAGCAAAATTTCGTATTTCCGGATCATCTAGCAATTTTGCATTGATATCTGTCTTCGTATATCCAGGCATAATTGTATTCACTGTTATACCTCTTTCTCCAAGATGTTTAGCTAGAGGCAGTGTCATCGTATTTAAAGCACCTTTACTTAAGCCGTATGCAATGGACCCTGTAAAACCAAGTCGTACTTCAGCTGATGAAATGTTAATAATGCGCCCCTCTGCTCGTAGTAACGGTAATGTTTGCTGAATTAAAAAGAATGGTGCTTTCATATTTACGGCCATAATTTCATCAAAAACTTCTTCTGTCGTATTTTCAATCGTCCCTTGTGTACCTATCCCTGCATTGTTTACTAAAATATCAATCTCTGATGTACCAACTCTTATTTGTAATTCACTCTTTAATTGTTCTACTAGCTTTTTGACACCATCAATTGATTTGAGATCTGCTTCAATTAAGAACGCCTTTCCTCCATTAGATTCAATCTCACAAATTGTTTCATCTGCAGCTGACTTATTTCGGCCGTAGTGAATCGCAACTAATGCACCGTCGTTTGCCAATCTCATCGCAGTCGCGCGACCAATTCCTCGACTCGCCCCTGTTACTAACGCTACTTTCCCATCAAGATTCTTCATTTTTTCCATCCTTCCTAAATTTACGTTTGATAAAAACCTATACTTATATTTTTATGTAAAAACCAATTATTTTAAATATAGATTTATAGGTAATTCAGTTCGTTCACTTATGATATTATAGTTATAGTTTGTGATTCACTTTAAAAAATAAAATAAGGAGGCTACACAATGCAAAATGCAGTAAAACTAGATGAAATTGACCATAAAATAATGAACTTGTTGTATGAAAATGCAAGAATTTCTGTTTCAGAAATAGGACGAATTATATCCATGACGCAACCTGCTGTAAAGGAGCGTATGAATAAACTTGAAGATCAAGGCGTTATAGCGGCTTACCGAACGAAATTTGAGCCTTCTAAAATTAATAAAAACATTCAAGCATTCATCATGTTTAAAACGAGCCAATGCTCTGATTTTATCCAATATTGTAATGCCGCTCCTGAAGTAACTGATTTATATCGAATTAGCGGGGAATTTAATTATATGATGAAGGTCATGAGCGATTCGATGGATTCTCTCGCTGCATTTTTAGACTCTTTAATGCAATTCGGCTTATCGTCTCCTTTAATTGTTTTAAAGAGTGAGTTTGAGGAGAAATTGTCGTTCTAATAAAGTGATAGGCACCAGCTTTCCAAAAAAGAAAAAGGAGTGGATCATCCACTCCTTTCAATCACCTATCCCTGATTTCTCTGCGCCTCTCTAAACTCCTCCTTCACCTTCTCTAACAACCCTTCTTCCGTAATTAATCGATACGCCGTATTTGCTAATGCTTTTGCGGATGTAATTAATGCTTTATCCCCTAATTCTGAACGTGCCGCTTCTCTAAATTCATTCGTATGTGCAATTAAATCATCCGGACCAATTTTAATGTACGGGTGGATTGTCGGTACGACTTGGCTAACGTTTCCTGCATCGGTTGAACCAATACCAAATCTTTCTTTACGATTTACGTCTTCCCCTAGCAATTCTAGTTCTTCCGCTACGACGTCGTTATATGTTTTTGTTACGAGTAGTTCATCGATTTCATTTTGGAATTGATGGATTTTTACTTTTGTGCCTGTTGCTAGTGCTGCCCCTTGTGCGATATTTTTTACTTTTTCTGTTACTTCCGCACATCTTTTTCTCGTTGCTGCACGGATGAAGAATCTTGCTGCGGCGTAGTCGGGAATAATGTTAGGTGCTTTTCCGCCTTCTGTAATAACGCCATGAATTTTCACGTCTGACGGAAGTTGTTGGCGAAGTGCGTTAATACTGTTGTACAGCTGAATCACCGCATCTAATGCGTTAATTCCTTCTTCAGGTGAAGCTGCAGCATGAGCTGTTTTTCCGTAAAAATGAAAATCAAGTGGATCGACTGCTAGTGAAGGACTCGTTGTTGCTGTCTTTCCGCTCGGATGAATCATAAGCGCCGCATCAATATTTTTAAATAAGCCTGCCTTTACATAACTCGATTTTGCGCTACCGTTCGGTCCTCCTTCTTCAGCTGGTGTTCCGAAAACGACAACTTCCCCGCCAATTTCTTCAAGCGTTTCTGATAACGCGATTGCTGCTGCAACGCTAATGGTGCCGATTAAATTGTGACCACACGCATGGCCAAGTCCTGGTAAAGCGTCATACTCCGCTAAAAATGCGATTGCTGGTCCTTGTTTTCCTGAACTTTTTCGCGCAATAAATCCCGTTTCATGTCCAGCTATATTGTGCTGCAACTGAAATCCTGCACTACCTAGTAATAAACTTAACGTTCTAGATGCATAAAACTCTTGGTTACCGATCTCCGGATTCGCATGAATATCATGACTTGTTTCTATGTACTTTTCCTTATTTCTTTCGATACTCTCTTCAATTGTTTTTCTTTGTGACGCTACTCCTGTCGCTCCCATTTTTCTTCCTCCTTTTATTTTCACGTAAAAAAGCCTCTTTCTAAAAGATAGAAAGAGGCTTCTGTATATACAGTCAAAATGAGCTTCTTTCTTATCTTTCAAGTTACCTTGCTGGAATTGGCACAGTATTCATAACGAATCCGCTGCCGAGGTATCATAGGGCCAGTCCCTCCACCTCTCGTGATAAGAATTTTCATAAAATTATATTAAATTATATTCATTCTAAGTTCATTTCAAATAAAAGTCAAGGAATTCCTATCCGAATTTACCGAATATCTAAAAATCCTTTTAATACACCAATTGTCTCAGGTGCTTGCAGTCTTGCACATACGTACGGAAATTCCGTACTCCCTTCAAATATCATTTGAGATGTGAGCGGTGCGCCTGCCCAGAAGATTTCATCATCAATTACGATAAACGGGAAAGCTTTATTTTGTCTTTGTAACTTTACATTTTTCAGTGGAACTGGTCCGTCACTATACACTGTTATCTGTGCATTTGTACGCATTAACGCTTGCCATACTCGCTTATCCACTTGTTTTGTACTTGGAAGCGAAATAATAATTTTTCGTTTTGCTGCTAAAATATCTTTTAATAGCCCTTTCGTTTCCTCAAGATTCATTTCCATAAACCAACGTAATCGTTTCGATATTTTTCGTTCCCACAATTGTCTTGATGTCGTGCGATCATACACATCTCCGTGATGTTCTATATGAGCTGTTAATTGTGACAACGCTTGTTTTCTCGAAAGATTTTTACGCATATAATGGCAATCTGATAATTGAATAAACTTCCCTCTCGCTCTTGTCACTGCTACATTGACGAGGCGATGGTTTTTATGGTCAAAGAATAATACGCCAGGTCGTTCTTGCGGATAACTATCTACTGTATCAAAAATCATCATATCTCTTTCAGATCCTTGGAACTTATGAACTGTCGCTGCTAAAACAGGCATGTTTTGGTATTTCGTTCTCTGTAACATTTCTCTAATACACGTTGATAAAAAGCGAGACTGCGCCCTGTAAGGCGTCACAACACCAATGGATTGCACACCATCTAACAGTCCAATTAACATCATTTGCATTGCTACTAAACCAGACATAATGTTAAAACGAGATCCTGAAGCAGCGTCTTTTAACGAAAAAGCTCCCATTTGGCTCGTATCAAATAAAACACTTGCTTCATTTGCGAACGGCTGCAATTGCGCAAGTTCTTTACGTTCTGAAACAGACGGATGGTCGTATACTCTATTTTTATAAATAAATGAGTTTGTAAACTTAGATATATCCGCATGCATACGTCTTTGTTCCTGCAACATAAACAGGTTCGGATGTGCTTCTGATTTATTAACAGACTCCACAATCCCGGCATGGTAAAACATATCTTCGCCAAGCCATTTGCGAACGAGTTCATGATTTGCCATCGCAATTGGAGGTAACTGTAAAAAGTCACCACAAACGACGATACGTTTTCCAAGTGAAGCAGCTAATGCAATTTGCGGAACAAACGCCATACTTACTTCATCTACGACAACTAAATCAAATGTACGCTCATAAATAAGTGAATCAATAGCACATTTCGATAAAGTTGCGCCGATTACTTTCGCATTTTCAATGTATTCTTTTTCTACTTCTTTAATTTTTGCCTTTTGCTTTCGAAGGTCACTTTCAATCTCTTGTATACGCTTCTTATCAGCAGATGTCGCTTTATATGATAAAATCTTTTCACGAAGATCTTGTCGTGTCTCTTCTAAATAGAGTCTCTCCTCACCCCAAGACCCGTTCGTCGTTTCAACTAACTTCGACGCAAGTAACGTTTCATGATTTCGTATATGTTCGTGTTGACTATAACCGTAACGAACAATTTCACCAGGCGTCCATTTCTTTTTCTTCTCAATTTGTTTCGTTACTTCACTCATTAATACGTCCACTGCTGCATTACTATGAGCTAACACAAGTACCGACTTTCCTTTTTGATAATGAGCCGAAATAATACGTGATAAATTGTAAGACTTCCCTGTTCCAGGTGGTCCCCATACGTACGTTGTCGGATTATAAAACGAGCGATACGCCAATTCATTTTTCGGATTTTTCATCTTCTCAATATGTTTCGGACTACTCGTCCCATCAACAAGACGCTTTATACGATTACGTTTCAGCTTATCTTTACGCGCTTCCTTCAACCTCTCTTGCAGTTGCTCTAAAAGCTGCCACGGTTCACTGTATAAAACAGCTTCTCGTATTTCACCTTGTATATAATCATTTAATTTCAGTTCTATTTCTAATCCATGTACAGATAATACTTCCCCTGTCGCTTCCTCACCATCGAACTCAATTCGAATCGGTGAACCTTCAGGCAAGCTTACTTCCGAAATAAGCTGAAATACATATACTGTACTTTCATAATCTGTATATAAAAAACGACCGTTCATGATAGAAATTTTACTACCACCTATCGTTTTCCAATGTTTAATTTCATATGCTAATGCATAATGCCACTCTTTCATCGTTTCCGATAATGAAGGAGTTTGAGTAGGTGTATTCATCGTATAATCTCCTTCCTTCTCCCCAAACATACTTTCTCACTATACCATATAACACGCTAAAATTTGTAAGGTTTTTATCTTGCTTATTTTCTTAATTTTCAATAACATATTGTATATAATTTTCAGAAAGAAGGAATCTACATGCCAGTTAGAAGAATCGAACACGTTGGACTTATGGTTGCAAACCTAGAAACATCTATCGCATTTTATGAAGAAGTAGTTGGCTTACAACTCATTAAGAGAATGGGACACCCGAATCCAAACTTAAAACTCGCTTTTTTAGGTGTAGAAGAATCAAAGGAAACGATACTGGAACTCATTGAAGGCTACAACTCTTCCCTTCCGGCAGAAGGAAAGGTACATCACATTTGCTTTAAGGTAGATTCGTTAGAAGAAGAAATCGCAAGACTCAAAAAACACGGCGTAACATTTTTACTAGGAGAAGAAATCGAAACATTACCGGATGGAACACGTTACATATTCTTCGCGGGTCCTGATGGGGAATGGATTGAGTTTTTTGAGACGGAGAGATAAAACGAAGCTTTAGTCAGCCCACAATTAACGGGATTATAACTTTATGATCCACATAAGGAGTAGAAACTGATGAATACAGTTTTTATTATCGTTTTTTGGGTACTTATACTATTTCCACTTCTTTATATAATACTGATAAAGAAGTGGAATATAAAAGTAGCTGCTTTATTTGTTGGAAGGATTCTATTAAGCATTGTCTATTTCATAAATGGAATGATGTTAGGACTGCAACGAAATTGGGTAGAACCTCCCTATGAAACAGAATGGGATTTCTTTGTAAAGTCTTTACTAAACGGAAAAACTGATGCACTTATGCACTTGTTACTTCTCATTATTATCATTACCTTGGACTTGATCATTACGTTTTATTATATTAATAAAAAGAAATAGGATATCCACTCCTATTTCTTTTTTAATGGGTAGCGCCAAATCGCTATCAACCTAATAAAGGAAAATACCCCCAAAACGAGAAAGTTGGCATCTCCAGGTGAAAATATACATTTTTTGTTTTGGGGCAACTAGTTTCATTAGCTTGATGGGCATGGGGTCCCGCCTACCGAATGACATAAAACCCAAGTTAATACGTTTTTTGAAAGCTGAATCCTTAAATTTAGTGCACTAAGATTCTTCTAAGCTATAAAAAGATAATAAATCTAAAAATTTATTTCTTTTTTGTTTTAAATCAATTTTATATTTATGAAATATAAAATTGATTTAATTTAATAAATATGGGATATTATAAAAGTTGTTTTAAAGTATCTGTATAATATCAATTTATTGAGGTGTTAAAATTTTATGTTTTACGCGTTTATTCCAATCATGTTACTCGTTCTTTTTCTAGGTTTTTATTTAACTGATCCTAGAAGGATAATAAACGGTTTTTTATTTAACCTGTTTATAATTTCAATAATTATTGCAAGTGCGTATTTCTCTATGATTACAGGGAATCAGTATTTACTGTTCATCGCTTTAATTCCTGCTGTGATTGTTTTCTTTATGTTGAATTTCGGCGTAGTAGCCTTAATAGTGGGGCTGTTTCTAAATGCTAAAATTCTTATGAGCAAAGAAAGCCGACGTTTTGCAAATAGTTTAACTTTCGTTTTAGGTATATTTCTTTCTTTCTTTTTAGTAATTTCTTTAGTTGAACCAATTAACTTCTTCCCTGAAGCAATTCGAACACTTTACTGGGGAGCAGTTCTCATTTCTCTATATTTATTTATAGATTTATCTAATTTCCTAACGGCCTATTTCCTATACCAGTTCAATAGACCAAAATACAATCAGGATTTTATCATTGTTCTTGGTAGTGGTTTAATTAATGATAAGGTTCCGCCACTTTTAGCTAGCAGAATAAATAGAGCTATTGAATTTTATAAGAAACAAGAAGCAGTTTCCTCACCACCTAAAATTATTTTCTCTGGTGGACAAGGATCAGATGAAAATATTTCTGAAGCGGAAGCTATGCAGGAGTATGCTGTGAATAATGGGATTCCTTTGGAGAATACAATAAAAGAGGACCGTTCTACTACAACATATCAAAATATGCTTTTTTCAAAGGAAATTATAGAATCATTAAAAGGAACACAATATAACTGTATTTTTTCTACAAACAACTTTCATGTGTTTCGGGCAGGATTATACGCTAAAATAGTAGGATTAAATAGCCAAGGAATTGGCTCAAAAACAGCCTTCTATTATTGGCCAAATGCGATGATCCGAGAGTATATTGCAATCTTCGTTATGAATCGTGTACGTCACAGTATTGTAATAGCAATTATTATGGGATTCTCTATCTTAGCAACTGTAGTAAATTATTTATTTTTTTAAGAATGTTGTACAACTTATGTTTTGGGAGTCATCTTAGGATGACTCCTCTTTTTGTGTTTAAATGAAGCAAGTGATTGTGATGATGTTGATTAGGAAGATAGTTGTTATAGTCGTCTTTTTATTATCTTACAAAAGTGTAATCTTCATGTCATGTTAATGAATTTCTTCTCAAACGAAGAGGGTTTATGATAAAAGCATAATAAAAACACATGAGGTGATTGACATGAAGAGATATATTACACTTTTTAGTATTTTAGTTGTATTTGCGACAATGTTAGTTGGTTGCGATGTGAATCGTATGGGAAAAGATGAATACTATGTTCAAATTACAACTGATGCGAAAATAGAATCAGGGGTATCTAAAGAAGGTAATAAATACAAAGATTATAATTATGAATTACAAGGGTTTGATGAAAATGGTAATGAAAAAACAATAAAATTTAATGGATTGAAAGAACTTCGTAAAGAAGCATTCTTACGTGTGTTCCACTCTGATAAAAAAGGTGTAACTGCTTGGGAAGAGGTGAAGAAAGACGAGCTTCCTGCGAAGGTGAAAGAAAAATTAGACGTGAAATAAATGATCTATAATGGCGAACCCACATATTCGAAGGGCTCGCCTTTTTTTGTGGGGTAATTTTGCCCAAATCCCCGAAAAGGGAGAATAAGCTAAATTAAGTAGGTATACCACCATATCGCCATAAAACTAAGATTTTGAACTATCCATAAAGCCAAAAAGACGTTATTCTTACTGTAGAATTATAGGAAAGGATGGCGTTTTTTATGTTTAATTCTGTATCTGACGACTTACAATTATTTGCACAGGAGATTAAGAGTCTTTTATCACCAAATACCTTACAGAATCTAGCTAGAGATGTTGGATTTGTACAGCGGACAAGTAAGTATCGAGCACAAGATTTAATAGTTTATGTGTATGGATAAGCCAAAGTGTAGCAAAAACGTCCTTAAACCAGTTATGTAGTTATTTAGAAGCATCAACAGAAGGACTGAATCAACGATTTAACGCTGCAGCTGTGCAGTTTCTACAGAAAGTATTAGCCAAACTTCTCAGCCAAAAGTTATCTTCAGCTAAGCTGCTCTCTTCTCCATACACTTCTATTTTCAAGCGTATTCGCATCCTAGATTCAACTGCATTTCAACTTCCAGATCCTTTTTCGTTCGTTTATCCAGGTGCAGGAAGATGCAGCCATACAGCGGGAAAAAGATTCAGCTTGAGTATGATTTATTAAGTGGACAGTTCCTTCATATCCATACAGGTCCAGGTAAACAACATGATCGAACCTATGGTTCCATGTGTGTCCCAACTGTAACAGCGAATGATTTATGTATCCGAGATTTAGGTTATTTTCATTTGAAAGATCTTCAACATATACAAGATAAAAAGGCTTATTATATCTCACGTATCAAATCGAATATACGTATTTATCAAAAAAATCCTAACCCTGATTATTTTCAAGATGGCCGAATCAAGAAAGGTACAGAGTATATCCGGATAGATATGGAGGTTGTAATGAACTCTCTTCAACTAGGACAAACATGTGAAATATCCAACGCTTATGTAAGAATGACTGATAAAGTTCCAACTCGTGTGATTGTTCATCGACTAACAAAAGAACAACAACAAAAACGATTACAGGATTAAACTGTAAGAGAAAAAAGAAACGAGAACTGAGTGAATATAAGACAATATATATGATTAAAGATTACTTTCTTCTTTTCCAAGTAATACTGTTTTATTAAAGTCTATCCCGAGTTGTAACTAGTTCAATGCGACTGTAAATTCTGAGTTCGGTGCGCCAGCAAATACAACGGTTCCGTTCTCTGGTAGTTTTACTTTGTTATTGTCACTAACAACAGTAAAATTGACGCATACTCCTTTCTCATCATACACCGCGAATGAACTTCCTGATGGCAACTCCACAGTCATCGTTTTCCCTGCTGCCTCTTGCGGAATCGTAAACCATTTCGCATGTCCATTTTTTTGCAGCGTAACTTTCGATAATTGACCTGTATCAAGGGATTTTACGTTAGATTCACTGACGTATAAAAAGCTGGCCATCTCCATATATTCAGTACCATCCTCTGTATAGAAATGAGCTTCCTTTGTATCCCGCCCATTCATCACAGGAATTTGAATTTGATGCGTCGCCGTATTCGGACCTGTAATTTTTTTGCCGTCCCAATACCCATCCTTGATCGTAATTTTTGTGTTAAGAGGCATTAGTTGTCCTAGATAGTTCATAGAATTAAATTTTTCGTTAACGAGGTAGAACTTGCCACCCTCACGCTTCGCCCATGTAGCAGCTGTTTTCTTCGGTAACACATTGTTTTCTAATTTCTGGGCTAAATAGTGAGTCAGCACACTTTGCCCCAATCCCGGTGATAATTCATATGTGCTCTCTCTCAAATAAACTTTTCCATTCTTCTCAGTGACAAAGTTAAGCTTGGAAGTACCCTTCTCATTTATAAAGCTTCCATCCGCCGTATATACATATTTTTCTTCCGGTTTAGTTGGTAAAAACAGTTCTCCCTTCTTCGTAATTTCTATTTTGAAATTGCTGTAGCTATTTCCATAAAATCCTGCTTTTTTTACCACGTCTTGGGGCACTTTAGCCTTGACTGGCTTGCCGAAGGATTTATCTGGTTTTATATCCTTAATTGTCCCTTTCTCTTTAAGCCTAGCTAGCAGTAATTTGTTTGCCAACAGTTGATTTGTCATGCTGCTGCCGCCGGAGGACAATACAGCTGCTGCCATCTTTTGTTCTGGAAGCACGACCAATGTAGCATGTTGCAGTATCGTATCCCCACCCTTAGTCAACGCTTTTATCCCATATTCACTAAATGGGTATAGTTTCACACTATCCCAGCCAAGACCATAGTTGACCACATTTTCGCTATCTCCCGGCCACATTCCTTTTTTATACTCTTCTTGTTCCATCGCCTTGACTGCTTTATTAGAGAGAATTTCTTTTCCCTGTCCCATAAATATTTGTGAGAATCGCGCCACATCTTCTGCAGTAGAAGAGATTCCTCCCGTACCAATCACATTTACCATTTCACTAGGAAGCTGTCCCTGGTATGTCGGAGAATACAGTCCAGCCCGCTTTTCGTCTTCCCATTTGTCTTGCGATGTTATCGTATGATTCAGTTTTAATGGCTCTGTAAACTTTTGATGTAGAAATTCAGTAAAATTCATACCGCTGATTCTTTCTACCAAGATCTCAGCCAGCGTAAAACCGTCATTACAATACACTGAGAACGCGCCAGGATCTGCCTTCAAGTTTTGGTTGGACAATTGTTGCAACAAGATATCATGGGCATAAGTATCATTATCTTTAAATAAAAATGAATTATTGAACGTCGAACCTTGCAAACCCGAGGAGTGATTCAACAGCATACGCGATGTAATATGCTTATATCGTTTATCTTTCATTTTGAAATCAGGAATATAGCGGGCAACAGGAGCATCCAAATCAACTTTTCCTTCGTCTACTAGTTTCATAACAGCCGCAGCCGTATATACCTTACTGGTTGAGCCAATTCCGTATAGAGTATCTTTGGTTAGTGGTTCTTTCCCTTCTATGTCGTTCTTACCTGTCTGCCCCGACAAAATAAGTTTACCATTATCAATCAGCGCATACTGTACGCTAGTCGTCTCATAGGACTTCGTGAGCAGTGCAGCATTCTCTGCAGCAATCTTCTCCAAATCTTTGCTAGCAACTTCTTGGCTAGATACAACCGGAGTCTTACTGCTAGAAGACGCTATTGCTCCTGTTGGTAAGCTCATCGTTAGAGCCAAAGTAGCGGCTAACACCCCAGATAATTTATTTTCCATAAAAAAATGCCCCCTTAGATAAATGATCAATTTTATCTTTTATTTGTTCAATTACAAACATCACATAAACTACTATTCTGGTTTTATCCATACTGTCGTAACAAACGGTAAAACCTCTCTTTTTCACATGTACGTTAGTACCATAAATGATTTTTTATTTAGAATGCGCTTATTACTAGTTTGGTTTTCGTATAAATAAATCCTATTTATCCTCCCTCTTTTGTGCTTCCCTATATTTGTATCCTACACAATAAAAATTTCTTTTTTCTTATGCATTTCTTACAATTTCCTTACGTTCAAATCACTTCTATAATTAGATAGGTTTTATTTTAAAATCTCCAGGATAATAAATGCTTATATAATCGCACGTTATGCATCATTGATTACTGATAATGCTGCTTTATGTAAATCATACAGACAGATGGAAGTATATAGCTCTTCTTTTATGGTACACTTCAATAAAAGGGGGACAAATTTTGAAAAAGTGGATTAAAATCACATCAAGCTTAGTTATTGCTATAGCAGTTGGTATTTTTACTGGTTACAAAGTCGGTACATATGCAGGTTCAGACGTTAAGGAAAAGCAGACTGAAAGAATTAAAGGGGAAGATGTAATACTTGACCTCAATTCTGATCGTCATATAATCAATGCAATGCACAAAATGACTCATCAAAAAGTCTTATCTCACGAAAAACAAGGATTTATTAAAATGACTCCAGAAAACATCGAAACAGTACGTCGAGTAATTGATGAAAGTAATAGTGGAACCTTACAACATAAAGAACAGTACCTCAAGATTTTGGTTCGTTGGTATGAAGGCGATTTCTCTCAATCGGTTGAGGAGCATAATTTATTATGGGAATGGGACAATAACAGCACTGGTAAAGCATACGAATTAGCGACACCGGAACAAGAAGAAGCATACATTCTAGAACAAGCGAAGTCTGAAAAACAATAACAAAAACGGACCTGTTATCAGGTCTTTTCTCACATTTTCTCTGTTATAACCCTTTAAAAACAGCTTAATTCATCCAATCTTCGTTATCTTTAGTTACTAATCAACAGATATGTTCACATTTTTGTAACATGTATAGACAAGCGTACGTGTTATAATCAACTTAGCAAATTACAAATAAATTTGCATTTCCTGTGACCCTTACCTCCCAGTAAGGGTCTTACTCTTTTATAAATAATTATTTCAGTCCAATTTTCACAACGACACTTTCACAAATGTAAGAATTCTCATATATTAGACTTCATACAACCTTTTCCAAGGAACAATATACCGATACACAAATCCCTATTTATATAGGGATTTTTTTGTACGAGTTCCTCACCATCAATGTAAGAATAAAAAAAAGAAGGGGATTATCCCCCTCCTTTTACGCTTGCTCCGACTGCCGGAATTATTTCGTATACCCACGATTCAGTTCCGTTAACTTTTCATTGATGTTAAAAATTCTTACTCTAATATCTTTTACACCAGCTGCTTCAAGTCTGTTCTTGTGCATTTCAGCGTATTTTTCAGCATCTTGTTTTTCTTCAAATACATAGATACCTCCAGCTTCTTTTGTTTCTTCATTCTCTGTCCATATTTTCCAGTGGAATCCTTCTTCTTCGTTAATACTTTTTGCTAAATCCCAAAATCCTTTTTCCATTTCTTCACCAAAAGGACCTTCAAACGGAAAATCAACTTGTAATAAATATGCCATCTTTACTCACTCCTATTTTTAATATAAAATTCTTACCATTTCTTTTACTAATTATAATTTTTTTGATTCTAACGATGATACTGTTTACATTCGTATTGCTATTATTCCACCACTAATTTGAAAATCATACTATTTATAAAATACCCACAAAACGGTAGCAATTTGAACGCAAACAGTTTTAAGTTATGTTTAAAAAATATGATACAAACTTATCCCTAAACTAAGAACAAACAAAACAAGCGCAGGTATTGCTTTCTTAAAGGGATCTCTCGCTAGTACAATTAGAGTTAATGCAGCTGCCAGCATCGTACCCCCTAACAACAATCCTGCTAATAAAGCTACTGTTGGAATCCAAATTCCTATTAACATTCCAATCGCTCCTACAATCTCAAAAGCTCCAGTTAAGAAATTAAAAAACGAAGGTAAACCAAATCGCTTGAACTCGTCTGCCATTTTCCCAGAAATAATTTTCGTACCTGTCATTAAAAAGAACAGAAATAATACAACTTTTACTACATTGATTAATATTAAAATAGCAATCACATCTTTCTTATTTATTTGATACATTTACATGCTATAGCATATACAATACAAAATTTTGACTGGTACTAGGAAAAACGTGATCCTGAATCGAATCTCATACAAAATAAAGATATCTCCAACATTCCTTAAAACAAAATTATATGCTATAGCATATATAATACATAAAATAAAGTTTGTTCCTTATGAATAGCATCAATAAGGAACAAGTATTAATAGCGTGTATCATACAATTTGTTTAATAATGATTGTAATACTTTAATCTCTTCTTCGCTCAAATTACTCGTAACGAAATGGTGAGCGTCTGTCACTACAGGCAAGATTGTTTTCTTTAACTCGTCACCTTTTTCAGTTAAAAACAGGTTGTGTGAACGTCGATCTTGCTCATTCAAATCCTTCTTTACAATCCCTTTTCTCACCATTGACTGTATCATTCTTACGACAGTAGTTTGATCTTTATCAATCGCTTCTGCTAACTCTTTTTGAGTAGTGGCTCTTTGGCTACAAAGAACACTAATAATCCCCCACTGCTCTGGCGTAACTCCAAAAGGCTTTAATTTCTTCGTAAAATAATTCGTCATTTTCACATCAGTACGATGAACAAGATAGCCTATTAAATCATGTAAGTTCATATATCACCTCTATAAATTAATATATAAAAGAGTATAGCATACCAGTCAATTATTCACAGTGAATGTATTCATTTTATTAATTATATGCTATGGCATATATATATTATAGTAGGTCATTTTAATTGTCAAATGAATTACCTATTTCTCTACAGTATCAGTCCAACTTACTAAAAAAAAACAAAATCCCGCATTCAATGAAAATACGGGATTTTTATAAATGAGTTATTCACTTATTCGAAAGAAGGTCATTCGTTACATATTACTTATTTAATTAAGAAACATTCATATACCAGCCCAAACATCTTTTCCATATCGCCCTTCATCTTGCAAACGATCCAACCAATTCCTTGCTTCTTGTTCACTGACTTCATGAATTTCTTGATAGGCTTGACAAAGGGTGTCTTCTACGTCAGGAGCCATTTTACTTCCATCACCACATATATAAAGATGGGCCCCATTATCTAATAACGAAATTAAATGGATTCTATCTTCTTTTATTACATGCTGTACATATGTTTTAGGATGTCCTTCTAAGCGAGAGAAAGCTGTGTGTAAAGAGATTAATCCATCTCTTTCATCATTTTCTAGTTCTGTACGATAGAGATAATCCTTTTCAGGATGACGACAACCAAAGTATAGATGTGCTTCTCCTACCTTCATACCTTTTTGCTTTTGAACGCGACGCGCTTGTAAGAATCCACGGAATGGTGCAATTCCAGTACCTGGTCCAACCATGATAATTGGTGTTTCTGGATTTTCAGGTAATTGAAAGTTTGATTGTGGCGTTCGAATGAAACAGATAATCTCATCTTTATTATGACGCTGAGCTAAATAATTAGAAGCGACTCCTTCATATGTCCCTTCCCCGCTCCATGCAGGCGCATTTACAACACCAACCGTAATGCTTAGACGATCCTGGGCAACGAGTGGAGAACTTGAGATAGAATAGTAACGCGGTTTGAGCGCCGGAAGAAGTTCTAAAAATCGTTCAAATCGGATTTCACAAGCCTCATACTTTTCAAGAAGATCTAACATTGAAATACGTTTCTTTAATATTTGTTCTTGATAAACTCCCTCTTCCAATAATGATTCCAATTCCTTTTTATGAGGAGGGCATACTGTGAATGTCACCATTTCTCGTATTTGTGCTCGAGTGGCTGCTTCTTGCACTTCGACACTATAACTAAGAAGGTCAAATAAACGAACAGGACTGTCTAAAGGTATGTGATTTACACTGCGCCCACTTGCGCTTAATATGACTTGATCCTTCCCGTTTAATCCAAAGCGTTTTAAAATTCGGTTGACATTTTTCTCACTATTAATTGGTAGTACCCCAAGGTGGTCTCCTTCTTTATATGTAGCCCCTTCTGGCAAGGATATTTCAATATGTCGCGTGCTTCTTTCACTGCTAGATGATTGAAGTTCACGATTTTCTAATATAGATGCATAAACTGCTTCATATGTTCGCGCAAGAGGAGATCCTCCAAGACGGCTGACAAATTGTAGGCTCAAAGTACTGCGTTCTTTCTCCATGTTTTTGTTAAGTTCCAATCCAAATGCCTTCATCGCATCAGACCACATACTTTGTTTCCATTGCTCGAGCTGTTCCTCGAAATCACCACTTGCATCTGCTTCTCCGCGTTTAGAAAATCTTGTTGCTCCTTTTTGAGCCATTTGCTCATCAATGTATCTTGGAATTCGCTGATAAGTACTAGCCCAATTATGATCTCCACAACCAAAAACTGCGTATTGAACACCTTTTAGCTCATCTGGTTTTAATTCCTCCAGCCACTGCACAAACTGCCCTGCATTACTTGGCGGTTTTCCATTATAAGAAGAAGTTACAATAAGAACCGCTCCTTCTTTCGGCAAACTTCCAATTCGATCGTTAAGAGCTGCCACTTCCGTTTGAACACCTTCTAAACTAGCTGTATCTGCTAGTTCTCTTGCAATGCCCTCTGCTACCCCTGTATCCGATCCATACAGAACAAGAAGCGAAAGATTATCGGCTCCAATAATGGAAGGAGTTTTCTGAACTTGCTGCTTGGTTTCATCGTTTTTCAGTTTCTCCTCTGTAGGCGCAAGAACAGTAGTATGGCTAATAGTTTCATTTCGAGGTACAATCCTAATCTTAAAATCACCAGGCTTTAGCGTTAATGTTTGTTTTACGTCCAGCTGATAGTCTTCATAATCGATGAATTCAAAATGTTGAAGAAGCATTCCCATCACGAGTGTCGCTTCATGAAGTGCAAACTGCATACCGATACATGCTCGCTGACCATTTCCAAATGGCTTATAAGCATGGTGAGGAACCTTATCCAGCTCTTCAAATCGTTCAGGTTGGAATTCTTCCACATTGTCTCCCCACGCATCTTTATCCCTATGTAGCTGTGGAATAAGAACAGAGATACGATCTTCACCTTTCTTAATTGGGTATTTTCCACCAATTACTGTATCTTCTTTTGCATAGAGACTGAATGCTGGAGCAGTCGGCCATAGACGTAGTGATTCATTTAAAATCATCCGTATATACTTAAGCTTCATAACTTGTTGGTATGTTGGAGTGGGATCTGTCAAAACACGGTCTACTTCTTCATAGGCTTTTTTCAATTTATCCGGATTCTTTAATAAAAAATAGATTGCAAAAGATAACAATCCACTTGTTGTTTCATGCCCAGCTATTAAAAAAGTGATAATTTGAAAACGAATATTTTCATCATCTAATTTTTCACCCGTTTCCGGATCCTGCACATGTAACATACGGGAAAGTAAATCATTTTCTTCCTGATTTCCACTACTTTTACGTTCAGCAATAATATTATCTACTAAAGAAAACATAGATTGAATATCATGCTGAAATTGACGTTTCGTTCTCCACATGAGTTTATCTTCTATATCCAGCCGCTGCAATTGGTGCATCGCCTCATCTAGCGCACGGGTCATGCTAGTGATAAAAGGATGAGAGGTCTCACGATAAAAGCTATTGAATCGGTAATTAAAACCACATAGACCAATTGTATCTAATGTAAGGCGAGTCATATCCCCTGGAACATCTACGTTTTCATTCGGATTCAGTCGTGCCCATTTTTGAACGAGTTGTACAGCAATATCGACCATCATGGCATGGTAATCTTTCATTGCCCGTTGACTGAATGTAGGCATCAAAATATTATGAGCTTTTTTCCAGTTCGGTTCGTGAGTCTCGCTTGTAAATAATCCGTCTCCAGCAAAGGCACGAACCTTTGCTAAAGCACCCTCTATACTTTTATCAAATCTTGTTTCATCACAAACTTCCGCTACCAGTTCATGTCCAGAAACGACAATGATCGTATCACTTAAAGTTTGAATTTGAAAAATAGGACCATACTCTTCTGCCAGCTTAATAAACGATAGAGTCGGTTTATCTTTATCGATTAATGGGAGATTCCCTAGCGGTCCATATGTTTTCGGCTGAGGAATGGCAGATACTTTTTTATCCATTACAAACACCCTTTCAAAAAGCATGAAATAAAATATCCCATTCAATAAAAAGAAGATAGCAATGAATCGCATGGGACAAAAGATATGTAATTGATTACCTTATTTTATCTTTTCCATAACTATTCACGATTATGATATTGCTTATAAGGTTGGTAATCTAAACCGTCTATTGACATTAGATTTATACCTTGCAGAAAAAATAATATATTACAATGAAGCGTATTATTATAATGTTTATTAGAAATTGAGAGCTAAAGGTTGTAGTATTAGGAAAACCAGTAGTTTCTCATGTCAATTCAAACAAATACGATAAGCAATATACTCTGTTGCTAATGAAAAAGGATTTGATATTCATATCAAATCCTTTTTCATTCTGTGTAATTATTTCACTTTTTCTTTCATCTCTTTTCCCCTTTTAGTAGAAATCATCATCTCGATTTTTATTTCGCTCTATCGATTTAACCTCTCGACAGCTTCCGCGCTTGTATCTACACGTTTAACGAAAAAAACTAATAGTAGCGCAACAACATTCATGCCAAGCGCTACATAGAATGAATGCTGAATTCCGGATAACAAAGCCTTCTGCATTACCATTGCCTTCGTAGCTTCTGTGAAGGTTGTTGGATCTACATGAGCCATTAAACTTTCAGCTTTTGTTTTTGTTACAGAATTCATAATCGTAACAAGAATAGCAGTACCAATTGAACCGGACACTTGTTGAGCTGTATTATTAACAGCTGTACCGTGCGGATTTAAGCGAGTTGGCAATTGATTAAGGCCATTTGTCATAAGTGGCATCATCACCATCGCCATCCCAAACATCCGCAATGTGTAAATAAGGATAATATGTGTGTGACTAGAATCGATTTGCAGATTTGCCAACATATAAGTTGAAACAGCTGTAATGGAAAGTCCTACTATACCAAGAAGCCGAGGGCCATACTTATCAAATAGTTTACCTGTAATGGGTGACATAACTCCCATTATTACCGCACCTGGAAGCATCATCAGCCCAGAGCTCAGCGGCGAAATACCACGGACATTTTGTACATAAGCTGGTGTTAAAATCATACCCGAAAACATGGCCACTGCGTTGACAATTGCAATTACAGACGCAAGTGCAAACATTGGGTACTTATAAACACGTAAATCCAATAACGGTTCATTCATTTTTAATTGACGAATAATGAATGCAATTAGGGCAATAGCGCCTATGATTAAGGTTATTACGACAACTTTATTTGTCCAACCATCGGAGCTTGCAGAACTAAATCCATATAACAGACCGCCAAAGCCGACAGAAGATAATAGTAATGAGAGATAATCAAGTTTTGCATTTTTGTTTTGTCTCATGACATTTTCCGATTTCCAAATCCCTAACAGTAAGCTAATGATTGCTAGCGGTAAAATCATTTCAAAAAGCAAACGCCAGTCATAATACTCTACAATATAACCTGATAGTGTCGGTCCAATTGCTGGAGCTGTAATCATAACTAACCCAAAAATCCCCATTGCTGTTCCCCTTTTTTCTCTCGGAAAGCTTACTAGCATAATATTCATTAACAAAGGTCCCATCACTGAAGAACCTGCTGCTTGAACCATCCGACCAGTAAGTAATAAACCGAAGTTCGGTGCTACAGCCGCTAAAGCCGTACCAAGGATAAAAATCAACATGGATGTAATAAATAAACTCCTATTGGAGAAGCGGGTTATTAAAAATGCTGATGCCGGAATTAATATACCACTTACAAGCATATATCCTGTAGAAAGCCACTGGATCGTTGAATAATCTTGAATTTCTAAATCCTTCATTATTGATGGCAAGGCCACATTTAAAAGCGAGTTATTTAGAAATGAAACAAATGCCCCAATAAAAAGGATTACAAGCATTACATATGGTGGTTTTCTTTTATGTAACGTTTCACTCATAGATTGATTTACCCCTTCATTATCAATTCCATTGATTAATTTAACTCGTTTGCATATTTGCACGAGAATTTATTACCCTTGCAGTATTTTGCCAAACTCTTCGAATGGATATTCTCTTTTTAGCAATTCTACTTACCCAGCTTAAAATTTTGAATGAATATGTAAACACGTTTGTTAACCGAAATTACATTAGGCTAAAATAAACAAAAAGAGCTAATGAAAATACCCTTCTAAAATAAAGCGAAACTTTAATCCATGTTTTTTTACTGACAGCCCACACACCCATTCCTTTAAATACAGGCTTGGAAATCTAGTTATGTAACCATCCATAAAAAGAAATATTACATAGGCTAAGTCTAACATTACATTTTTAAAGTAAGGGGAATAAGCTTATGCACCAATATTGGTATGTGAATTCAAAGGAAAACGAGGAACAATATAATAACCAAAATTCAATGTCATCATTATATTCACAGCCCCAAATAAATAAAGCTGACGAAATGAGTGGTTTGAAGATTTGTGAGGATTGGAGTTGTCGCTTCTATCCAATTGGTTCGGATTCACCAGCCAATTATATGACTTTCACTCCCGATCCTCCTCCCTTCTCTTTTGGTCAGCCAATCCATTATGCAGGGATGATGCCACAAGGACATCCTGCTAATTGGACCCCATTACCAAGCCATGCAGGTTTTAATTATCAAAAACCTCCCATCCCCTGGGCTCAACCATTCAACCATACAGGGATGTTCGCACAAGGTCATCTTGCCGCCTTACTCTCACCGCCAGCTAAAGCTTTTAAATTCAGTAACAATAACTGGGGTATTTTCGGAAACTCTCCAGGATGGGGCGGACAGATAAGTCCCATGGGATGGGGGAATAACGGAGGTTACGGTCAGCCAGGAATGCTTGGAAACTTACTTACAGTAGGAAAAGGCACTATGAATGGAATTGGAATGCTTAGTAGTCTAATGGGTATGGGGAAGTTCTTTTTTTAGTGGATTAGAACGAGAGGATAGGTCCATAGCCCAGACTTAAAAACCAGTTCCTTTTCTCCATTGATTTCATCTTCTTAAACATGCTTCTAATACTCCCTCCAAGTTCGTTTCCTCGTCTTTCAAATTATAAAAACATCTATTTTGTATCTGATAAATCAATAGAGGTGTAGTAGCACCAACAAAATGCAAAACCCGGTTCCTTTACGAAAGAACCGGGTTTTTTAATTTTAATTTATTTGAAAAGTAGTCAAATTTTTTTTTCATTATTTAACACTTTGAACACGGCCAATTTGTCCATCTTGTAAGCGAACTTTAATGCCGTATGTATGTGTTTCACTATGTGTCAAAATATCTTTCACAACGCCACTTACAGTTTTACTATAGTCATTATCCAATTGAATAACTACATGTGAACCAACTGAAATTTGTGATCTTGTTGGTTTCCCACCTGTTGCTTGTGTCGGTTTTTCTTGTTTTTGTGTTCTCTCCTGTTGTGTAGATTGCTGTTGCTGAGCCTTCTTCTCTTCTTGCTTGCGTTTTTCTTCAGCGACTCTTTGTTGCTCTTCTTGCTTACGTTTTTCTTCTTCTACTCTTTGCTGCTCTTCTTGTTTACGTTTCTCTTCTTCTGCTTTTTGTTGCTCTTCTTGTTTACGTTTTTCTTCTTCTACTCTTTGCTGCTCTTCTTGCTTACGTTTTTCTTCTTCTACTCTTTGCTGCTCTTCTTGTTTACGTTTCTCTTCTTCTGCTCTTTGTTGCTCTTCTTGTTTACGTTTTTCTTCTTCTGCTTTTTGTTGCTCTTCTTGTTTACGTTTTTCTTCTTCTACTTTTTTGTCTTCATCCACTTTTTGCTCATTTGGCGCGCCCTTTAACTTTTCTTCATTACCTTTACAAGCACTTAAAGCAATTACACATAAACTCATAAGTGCAAATAATAACAATTTCTTTGACATTTAAAAATCCTCCTATATACACATTACAAATCAATAACTTTCATAGCATAACAAAAATACAATCCTTTCTTTGTCAAAATTTGTCGTATATATTTATTTTCTACTAAACACTGATACTACAATAAAAATGGAGATTATTATGTCGATTCTTGCAAAAAATACGTTCGTCTGCTAGTCAAGTAAACCTAATTCATAAAAATCTTCATCTTATGTATGAAAGAACTTGAAGTAAAAAATGGAAAGAGGCTGTCTCAAGCATTTAGTGAAACCATTGAAAAAGCATTAATAATCCGAGATATTTTAATTAGCATAATCTATTACTTACGAATAATAGGAAAGGATCTTCCATCGAAAGATCCTTTCCTATTGCTCATCTAACTTAATAAATAAGTTAATTGCATAACGCTCTTCTAACTTTCCTTGCGAAGCTTAGTGGATCATCAACGTCTTCAATATTAACGTAAATCAACATACCTTCGCCGTGGATTAATTATTAACCCATAAGCTTGCCATAAATGCTGTTGGTTTGTAATAAAGTTTGATCAAAAGCATGCTACAAAAATTGATTTTTCAATATAAAAAAACCAAATATTCCGAAAGAAAACTCGATCAAAATGCTTGGTTTTTTTGTTGTTAGTGAATCATTTTTCATAAAAAAGTTTAATCATTTTTCTACCTGTGTTTGCTCAACAATCGCGCCCAATTGCGATATTATTAAATTGCTACCCTTTTTTCCTTTTCGGCCAAATAAAATTGCTTATGGCAATCAAAAGAGCGATACCCAACACAAGTGTCCATACTTTTAGAAAGCCAGCCAACACTTCTGTTCGCGAAGAATCGTTAATTAAATAGATTAAGACAAATAAAATTCCGGCACCTATTAGAAAAGCAAGCACATGTTGTCCCCAGCTTTTAAAGTAGTGTTTTGCATAATCCATGCCAAATCTTTTAACTGGTTTCGCTCCTTGTTTCATCACATAATATTGAAAGCGTATATCTGCCCACTCAATCATACTCCTACCGAATGCGATTGAGATTCCAATATAAACAGCAGCTATTGCATGCACTTGGGTAGCAGTCGCACCACGATACAAGTCCACACCCGTAACAACTAATAAAATTAAATCAATAACAGGTGTTAAAGCTAGGAAAAACAATCCTAATTTATTTTTCTTAAGGATATATCGTGTGAGCAGACCTAAAGTTATAACAACCCAAAACCCTATTTCACAAGCAACGATCAACCACGCAATTACATTCACCCCAACACCCCCTTGTACAACGCAATTACTCGCTTTTCCTTAACAGTACCACAATATGGCCCTTTAATGGAGTAACTTTATTGCATAGGATGGTTAATTATTTTGCGTAGTTTTAGTACTTTCAGGGAATTCATAAGATGTAGAGATTGAGCCACTTAAATGAATGGCAGAAGGATAATTTTATTATTTATATTACAATACCTTAAGAGCTATGGAACAAATTCTTCAACTAAGCAGCTAATAGAAGCCTGGAGATTTTCCACAATCAGTAGCTCGTCGCTATCAAACTAAAATTTCATTTTAGGGAAGAATGTATTTCTTTACATGATAGCAATGGGATTTCTCCAGTATTTCGAACAAAAACCACACTAAGCACATTTTCATACAAAAAAGCCAATTTTTGTCCTACTAAGGATAAACCGGCTCATTGTAATTGATCTTGAAGGACTCGTTATATAAACTCGTCATTTTCATCAAAAAACATGGATCTAGCTAATACATTTTTATTCGATTTTTGGTTAATAGAGACATGTGATTTAAATTATCCTTTGTTATATAGACCAGTCATTTGCCACATTTCTTTTTACATATATTTTTTTAAAAGAAGGTTTCCATTCTGAGAAATCCTCATAAACAAACGTTATGTTGTTACATATTTCCTCTGCAACTTCATACATATGTTTTATATCATTAGCCATAAATAATATAGCCCCTTTGCGTTGCGTGCTATCTATAATAGTTGGTATGGTATCGCCCTCTTTTACTACTAGATCAATTAATACGACCTCGGATATGTTAGTTAGCCCTTTATACTTGATTTCTTTTAAGCAACCTGGTTTTGGAATCAAGCTTAAAGACATAGCATGACATTTTGAAGGTACACATCTAAATTCATCTATAGTCTCAGTATTTAGCGCATCATAATAGTATCCAAATTGAGATATGCCAGTTGTTAGTTCCACCATCTTCCAGATGTTGCCCCCACCTATTCTAACTTGAGACTCTATAATTATTGGCTTATTTTGTTTGTCTAACTTTATTTCTGTATGAGTAATGCCATTTTCCATTTGCATGTCGTTCAAAAACATCATTACTTTCTCCATAATTAATTGTTTTTGAGATTCATCTATAGGTGCCGGCATAATCGTATAGTTTATTAGAAATGTATCTTCTTTACATACTTCAGCTGATATAGCAAGTATAGAATGTTTTTTGTTATAAGAAACGGTTTCAACCGTATAAACTATATCACCTGCAATATACTCTTCCACTAAAACAGGTAGTTGAATACCATTTTCTTCAATAAATACCCCTACGTCATCTCCCGAGTCTAGCTTACATACTCCTTTACCCCCTGCCCCAATCGGCGGCTTTATTATAACACTATCTTTTTTATTCAAAAATTCATTAATGTCTTCAGTATTATTACAAACTGTCGAATCTATCGAAAAGTCTTTACCTGCTAGAATTTCACGCATCATGTCTTTATTACGAGTTATCATATTAGCATTGTAAGAAGGTCCTTTAACATTAAAAATCTTTGCAATTATACAAGCCGTATCTAATGCTGTTTCGTTGAAAGATACAACCACATCAAAAGGTTTCTCTTTAAATAATTCTTCAGCATAGTATATAGATAAGGGTATGTTTGTTGTATCTATTTCTTTTTTATAGAAACATTTTTCTAAGATAAATCCATCAAAATATATGTGTCTAGCGTAAGATCCTATATAGGAAACAGTGTACCCACTGTCTAATGCATCTTGTATAGGCTTTGTCCATCCCCCTATAAATAAAATATGTGGTTTATTTTCTATGTCAGTTCCTTTTAATACCTTATGCATCAATATCAGCTCCCCTAAAATGAACTCGTATATTCAATGTCAGTTCCTTTTAATATGCCTCGTCTTAACAACGCCACTAAACACAATGTTGTTCCAAATCCCCCTATAAATAATGTAATTTGAAGCCCGAATATAGAAATTAAAAGTGCACTAGCAAAACTTCCCAATGCCCAAGCTCCCCAATTAAGCGTGCGCTGTACAGCATTTACTCGGCCCAGCATGTGATTTGGTGAGGCAAGTTGTCGTATAGTTGCGGCGTAAGGGCCAAATACACCTTCTCCCATACCATGTATAATACTTGCGGCTACTATACCGTAAATTGTTCCCATATATCCCATTATCGGTATAAAAGCCAAACCGGTAACTGATACAGTAGCGCTATAAATAAGCATTTTTGTATTATTAATTTGTTGACTTTTTTTCATGAGAACCGTATTACCTATTAAAAATCCGACCGCTGCTGAACCTACAACAAACCCTATTTCAATTTCAGATAGACCCATTACCTTATAAAGGAATATTACTAAAATACTATTTAGTATGTATTTAAAAAAACCGTAAACAGCACCACATGTCACAATTGGCTCTAATACAGGGTGTTTTTTGAAATATATCAGACCTTCATATATGTTTTGGTATATGGATTTTATATTTACGTCTTTTAAAGAACCCTCTGTATGCGGTTTAAACTTTGAAATAAATAATACAAACATAAAACAAACAAAATACGTTACTGCGTCAACAGTGAATGAACCTGTTAATCCAACTAGAGTAATGACGATTCCAGCTAGCATAGGACCAATTACTATAGAAAGAGACTCTGAAAGTGCTAGTTGAGCATTTCCTTTTTTTAAGTTGTCTTTATCTGTTACTATTTCCGGTAAGAAAGAAGGAATAGCGATGTTGTAAAATGTGGTGAATATTCCATTTAAAAACATGACAACTACCAATAAGGGGAACGTTATAATATTTGTTACAGTCAGTATGAATACTGATAAAAACAATACTCCTTGACATATACTACAAATTAGCAAAATATTTTTCCTATGAAAAATGTCTATTAAAGCACCGGCTACTAACCCAAAAATTAGATAAGGGACGAATATAACCCCACGAAGTATAGCAGCATTTGCTTCACTTGTTTGTAACACCTCTAATGCAAAAAGCGGCAAAGCTACTATTGTAAACTGAGTACCTAATAAACTTATAGACTGTCCTAACCAAAGCTTGTGAAAATTAAAATGATTGCTACCTTTCATAATATCCCCCCGTCAAATCCAGCTTTATAAATTATCAAGTTTGCGATATAAGTCAAAGCAGGCGAAACCTACCTTTCAACTAATGTCTGTACCACATAAAAATTCGAAACCTAATATAAAAACGATTTTAGTTTCAAATGATGACTAGATGTTTAAAAATCTTCTAGCTAATGAAAAGCTCATCTTCCGAAAGATACTTCCACATTCGTTTATAAACCAAATGGTATACTGATGGAATTCACTTGTAAGAATCTGATTGTGAATTAGTTTGTTTCGAATTCATTTTCCAATCGTATGTCACTTTGAATCACCTCCAGCATCAGTATAACCTTGAAGGCACGCTATTGTACGCATTTTGGAATGTAATAGCAAGATAACGAAGCTACGATGACGAAATGAATGGATTTAACCTTGTCATTGGAGGACATATTCACATGACAATTGATTAAAATAGATCATTCACTATAAAATAAATTTTTAGATAAACCAAAATAACATGCAAAAAAACCCCTTCAAAATTTGAAGGGGTTTTTTAATATATAGAAATTAGCTTAAAGCAAAGATAACAACTCTTGAAGGGGGCATTTTTTTCTTATTCATGTTTATTGAGGAGCCTTTGTATCTATAAACTGCGGCAGAAACGCAATAAAGAATAAAGAGACTTTTGGATTCGTAAGACTTGTTAAGAGTCCTTGTAAATATATCTTTCTTTTGATTTACAACCGATAAAACTGATGGGGTGTACCATTCGTATCACGGAGCCAAAACTTACTATTGAATAAATAAAACCCCAGAAATCCAAAGGTCTCTGGGGCTTCCTTATATATTTAGCTCTTTTTGCTTTTTGTTTTGTTTATGTCTATACAGTAATTTTCGACTTATGAGAGAAATCAGTAATAAGATCAATATTAGTACGAAAAGTTGCATAAATGACAAATCAAAATATTTAGCACCTGTAACGATTAACAGTGTAGAAATTGTGCCTTTTACAATGAAAAAAATAATAACCCATAATCCGCCTTTTTTCCAATTCATTTTATATTATCCTTTCCTACGTTTAAGTTCTTAAAAGATTTAGTAATAGTTCTTGAATGTGATACCTTAATAGAAATCTATTATATGAATATAAGAAATAGAATTTTTCACGAAAATCATGTCCAATTACATACGACGATTCCATCATAAATGAAAATGATATTCAGTGTCAATTTTATTGACTATTTGAAAACCTGTTTCTTCATCTGAATCTCTCTCCACTTTACTTCTTATAAGCAATAAACTCTTGTATTCAAACAAAAACACCTCCATTGCATTTGCACACTTAGTATGCGAATGCAAGAGGTGTTTTTTCATGTACCATCAGGTGCTTTATTTATTTTTAAGTTCTTAATACGTACCTATTTTCTAGTACACGATAACTGGATCATACGTATTCAAACTATCATACACAGTTTTTGCAACGTTAGGAAGAAGGTTTACACAACCGCCTGATCCTCCTGTTAAATAAGCATTACTTCCCCAGTCTTTTCGCCAGCCAGCATCGTGGAATCCTTGACCGCTATTTGTGAATGGAACCCAGTAATCTACTTTCACTGCATAATCAGCTTTCCCTACTGCGCTACCTCTTAGCGTATATGGTGTTCGTTTGTATAGAACGTACCACACACCTGGTGATGTATCTTCACCTGTGCTATGTTTACCCGTTACTACATTTGTTGTGAGGACTAATTTCCCAGCTTTGTAAATCCAAATTTGTTGATCTGCAATTGAAACTTCTGCATATGTGTCTCCGATACCATTATTCGATGTTGTTTTATAACCGATCCCTTCTTTCTCCCAACCATTCCCGTGAATGTTAGAAGCAGAAAGTGATTTTTCGCCTTTTTCAAAGGCTTGCCCAACTTGTTTTGTCTCTTTTTCCACATCTAGTGCCCAGCCGTATCCTTGTCCTTTTACTGATATAACCGAACCAGAATGTGTTTTAAAAGCGAAGTCTTTATGTAATGTAGATTTAGCCTTATTAATTTCAGCAACCTTATTCTTAATATCGCTCGCATCGATTGTCACTTTCATATCCTTTGACATAGTGGCATTTTGAATTAAATCTTTTGCTTTTAATGAATACACTTCATTTTGCACTTTATAATCAACAGACTGCGTAAGAAGATTCTGTAATGCTTTCTCTTCTTTTTTAATAATCGGATCGTTTTCTTTAATAGGCTGTATGTATGCAGACTTTAAATGAATTTCGCTTTTATGCTTCTGCTTATCGTAATCTTTTAGTAAACTCGTAACGTCGTACTGTTTTCCATCAACGCTCTTCGAAATAACAATTTTTCCTTGTTCAAGCTTTGCCATAGCATCTTGAGGTGCCTTTAATTTTTCATTCATAGACATGAGCTTTTCTTCTACAAGTTTTTTCATCGTTTCACTACGATACTGCTCTGCCTTTTTTGGTAGCAATGAATAATCTTTTTCCTTTGAAGAAGGGAAAAATGTCCACTGGCTTTTTAATAGTTTCTTAACTTGCGGCAAATCTTTTTCCGTCAGTTCCGTTTTTGTCTCTTTTTCATCTAAAATTTGTTGTTGATCAATATAAACTTTGTTTGCTAGTCCAGATGTTTTTAATTTCTGTATTGCCTCATCAGCGCTCATACCACCGACTTTTGTATCATTAATCGTAACATTAGAATTGAAGTGAGTTGCCTGATAATAACTCATTCCCCCAAGGAGAAGTGCAAGTACACCGCCACCTGCTGCGATAAGCTTCCAATTTGTAAAACGTTTTTTTGATCTTACCCGTTTTTTCTCAACTTCTTCAACAGATTCATTTACTGTATTGTTGTTCATCAATCTTTCCCCCGTATACATTAACGTCAATTGATTTTAAACCAAAACCATTGAATAGTGTACCTTATTTTTCCTGAAATTTCATTGTTTTTAACTAGGTTTTATCTCATTTAATCTATTAAAGTTAGATTTTTTAATAGAAAGATATATAAAGATAGTAAATAACGCGAAAAAGGACCACATCAATCGAGTTATTATGGGACCCACCGCATTTTGAAGGATGATACTCTATAAACATTTTAACCTAGTAAAGTAATTTTTAGAAGGTCCAAGTTAGAGACAGGTAGCATAGAATATCTCTTGTTTATGAAAAATATCCACAAAAAATGACCTACATGTAGACTCTTTTTTGTGAATATTTTAATGCCGCATATTTTATTAATTTAAATGCGAACCATGCTTCCTGCTTGTCACCAGGTTTCACAACCTCTAATCTGCCTAACTAATTTCACCTTATGATATCTTTATCATCAACAATTTCAAGTTTCTTGAAAACTATTATATATGTTTATACCACGCTTTATTGATACGTTTAATCTTTACAGGTGTTGAATTTTTAGACTCATCCTTTGTTGTAACCCTATTATTAGAACATCCTGCAATAGTGAGACAGCATGTAGCCAATAAAACTAATACTATTAATTTCTTCAAATAGCCACTCCTATATAAGAGAAATATTATATTAAGAAAACTAAACATAACATCGAATCTTTATAAAAACAATATATTTCCTAGTTTTATTATCCGTTGGCAGATTAAAGCACACCTTAAGGAGCATGAATCCAATGTCTAATTTCCATTTTATCCGATTCTCAATGTTTATTCCAACATAAAAAGATAGCTATTATTGTTGAAAACTAATTATCTCTCAAAATGAAAAATATGAACTGAATCCCTATAATCCAATATAGTTTACCCAGCTAACTTTTCCCCTGTAACAATCCGAAACAAAATAGCTGCATTTTTTTCTTCTAATTGAGCGTACCGATTACCACCCGAGATGATTTCCACTGTATCCTTATTAGGGCTTATCCAAATTTGATACAACACAGCTTTCGCCTCTATTTTCGGATTTTTAAATTGAAAAATAAAATGATAATCAGCTGGACGAGACATTTCCACTTTTTTATTTTCAAAAGTAGTATCCTTTAATATTTTCTTTACTTGCATCACTTCATTATTATCTGTCACTACCTTAAAATCTTCATATTCATTATCACCAATATCTTTTTGCACTTCAATTCTTTGCTCTTCATTTCCTAGTATATTTGAACAGCCGATTATTATGAATATACAGATACTAATCATAACTAGAGGCCAATTTCTAACTTTCATATTAATACCCTCTTTTCAATACAAAATATTTTATTTTGTAAAATAAAGGTAATTGATTTAGACTTAAAAATATAAATAATAAAGAGAAAGGAGTATCGTTCCATGCAGTTAAAAACATACACTTGGAAAAGCTATACGTTTCTCTTTGCAAGTATATTCGTTACTATTAATCTCTTTCTTTTCACACCTATTTTAGACAGAGTTGGAGTAGAATATATCGTGCCTTTCGCCTACTTCATATTAGCTTCCGCTGTCATAGCGATCCTATTAGCGGTCATCTCTTTTTGTAGCCGAGCTGAGAAAAAAATTTTAGCCATCATCGGTTTATGTTTTACTCTATTTAATACAGCAATTATTTTATTCTTCCTTTGGTTCGGTTACCATTTCACTTAAGTGAAATATAAATAAACTCCATAAGCTACAAATAAAATTAATAAAATAAAAATACCGAGTATCGTGTATATCATCCATTTTAAGTTTGAACTCATATACTCCCCCTTCTGGCCTCCTAATAATTCCAGTATATAACAAAAAGCATTGGATACCCAATGCTTTTTCATACTTACGCGAATAAAGATGTATTCGCATATAAAGCTGGTGAACCACCTGAATGTACGAATAAAATGTTGTCCTCTTTATTAAATGTACCTTTTCTAATTAAGTCGATTAATCCCGCTACTGCTTTACCTGTGTATACTGGATCAAGTAAAATACCTTCAGTTTTTGCTAACAGCTGCACTGCTTCCACCATTTCTGGCGTTGGTAACGCGTAACCTGGCCCTACATATTCATCAAAGCATGTAACAGCTTCGCGCGGGATAAAGTTTGGAATACCAACGTGAGCTGAAGTTTCATCTACAAGTTTTGCTACTTTCTCTTCTTGCTCTGCTTTTCCTCTACTTACGTTAATTCCGATTACTGGGATGTTACTTTGTGTTCCAGCAAAACCTGTAATTAACCCAGCGTGCATGCCGCCGCTACCGCTTACGCAAATGACTGAACTGAAATCAATTCCTTGATCGAATGATTGCGCCATAATTTCTTGCGCACAAGCAACGTATCCCATTGCGCCAGTAGGATTTGATCCACCAACTGGAATGACATATGGTGTATTCCCTTTTTCACTTACTTCTTTCGCAACCTTATGCATCTCTTCCATAAGATCTGCTCCGTTTCGTACAACAATGACATTTTCAGCACCTAGTAAATGATATAAGAAATAGTTTCCATTAAAGTCTCGCTTCTCTTCTGGCTCAAGCCCTTCTTCTAATACAAGAATACATTTCATTTTCTCTTTCACCGCAGCTGCCAGTGTTAGGCGGCAATGATTTGACTGAATACCACCAGCTGTAATTAACGTATCTGCACCCTTCGCCTGTGCATCCGCAACTAGAAATTCTAACTTTCTCGTCTTATTACCACCAGCTGTTAAACCAAGTAAATCATCTCGTTTAAAATAAATAGTCGGTCCACCAAGTGCTTCAGAAAAATTGTTTAATTTTTCAATTGGTGTATATGATTCTGTATATTTTTTTCTCGGGAATTTAGCTAAATTCATGAATAACGCTCCTTTGTACTTCTTTCACAATGTATGTAACGTTACTATTATTGCATGTAAAAATGATGAAGTCATCTTTCTGGGGGAAAAATGTGTTGGAATTCGGCTTTGGCGAATGGAATTGTATTAAAGGTTTTATCTTCAATACGGTACATGAAATTATAATAATGATTTTAACCATATTACGGTACATGAAATTTATATCGACGATTTTTAAAATATATCGTTCATAACTTGAAATATATCAACGATTTTTTCAATATATCGACGATTCGACATGAGATATCGACTTACCGACAAAAATCGACAACACAAAAAGGCCCACTCTTTAAAAAGCAGGCCCTCTTCCAATCACTTATTTGCCGAAAAACGAAGTAGCTGTGTTAATCCTGGTTCTAAATTCATTTCGCCTTTATGGCGTACGTATACAACCTTGTTCCCCTCAAATTTCGGAGGATTCCCTGGATTATACGTCAGCCACTCGTTCGTTCCTTCTACAGAGTACTCCATATACTCCGTTGCACCGACGATTATATTTTTACTATCATCAGCCGTTACATTTGGTGCCATTTGTGCAATTTTCGAATCACTAATTAATAATTTCTTTATTTCCTTATCACGTTTGTAATCGTAAGCTGTCACCATTACATCGCTACCATATGCTTTCACTTGCAACCCTTGTTTAAATGAATAACCATCAGGAGCAGTCTTCTCTCCTCCATTTGGTCCAGCCGACATCCAGCCTGTTTCAATACCACCTGTATTTACAACAGTAAATCCTTTTCTATCTCCGCCTGCAATTTTCTTTTTACCAGCCCAGTCTGGCAAGTTTAAATCCCAGTGCGTGTGACTCGTAAAGAAAACAACTTGTGGATAGTCTTTTAATATATCATACAACTTATCGACATTTAAATAATCTTGTAAGTACGGTGATTGTCTTGATCCAGACACCGTATCGGGTAAAACGTGATGAGAAAAAATGAAAATCGGCTTGTTTTTATCTTTTTGACTGTACTCTTCTAAATTTTGTTTTAACCAACCTAATTGTTCATCACTCATATATACTTCATCCCACATTTTTGAATCGTGGTATTTCATATATTTTTCCGTTCCTAAAAATAGAAGCGGATAACCATCTAATTCTTTTTTATGATATACATTTTCTTGTCCACTAAATTTCAGATAACGGTTAAATAAAGTTTCCTCAGTTACACCATTTGGCCATGTACTTTGAGATAACTTCCCATCAGCTGTCCATTTACCAGCATAAAACTCATGATTCCCAACAGTTGACCATACATTTTCCGGATGCTTATTTTTGTTTAACACACGCTTCACATCATCATATTGTGACTGTTGTCCAGTTGGCGTTATATCCCCATTCATAATAAGCGCTCTAGAAAGTGGCGTCACTTTGTTCATATCTTTTAACACGTGATCAAAGTCTCCTAAATCCCCTTGAATATCACTAATAACATTAAAAGTTGTAGCTGATTTTCGAACTTGCTCTTTCCCTTCCGCATGTGCTGAAAATGTCGGTAATAATGCCGCCATAACTGCTAACGAAGCAACTGTCTTTTTCATACAAATTCTCCCCCTAATAATAGAATGTACAAACTGACATGTTTTGCTTTCTCTTAGGTGCTTGTCCAATTCACATTATAAAGAGGGATTGTAAAGATAGATGGAGTAAAAATTTAAGTGTTTTTTAAGAGATTTTGTCTTTTTTACACGCCCCATTCAACAATTAACACTAATTTTTCTATTAACCTACTAATATTAACTGAATGTAAATTTATACGATAAATCACTTCGTTTAATCTGTTGTGTTTTAATTTTCTTTACACAATTTCAATAAGGTACTTTACCATTTTAAATTCTCTTCATTAATCCTCAATTTCTATTCCAGCTTGTTTTAATGGTTCTAATACTTTCGGGTAACACATTGAAATATACTCCACTGTTTTTAAATTTTTTAGATTTTGAAATCCTTCAACAGATATAACATCAAATAAACTGTCTTCACCGTCCCAATCAGGCTTTAAAATATGATAAATTTCATTCCCGCCATCAAAGCAAAGGGATTCAATCTTTTCCAAATCACTTGTTTCCAAAATTAACTCTTCTAAAAAATCTCTGATTTCAACAATTGGTCCAGCTCCTGCATACCATTCGAAATTATTCGTATACTTATCTATTAAGTCTTTCAATTCCTTTTGAAATAGTGGCTCTTTATCTAATAAAGCTTCAATTATCACTAATTTAAAGTTAAAATCCTGAAACATTTCACTCTTTCCCATTTTAACTTCCTCCTATATTGCCCCTGTCCTAGGGTTTTAATCTCCTTTACACAACTTCCAAAAAGCACTTTACCTTTTTAAATTCTTTTCATTTAATCCTAACAGCTCTGGTAAAATAAAACCCCCATCTTTTCTAATCAGTACATCATCAAACCAAATTTCACCACCGCCGTACTCTGGCCTTTGAATGTTTACTAAATCCCAATGTATCGCTGATGTATTCCCATTATCTGCACCTTGCAACGAATCTCCAATCGCTAGATGAAAACTACCATATATTTTTTCATCAAATAACGTATTATTCATCGGATGTAGTATGTAAGGGTTAAAAGCTAGCGCGAACTCTCCAACATATCTTGCTCCCTCATCCGTATCAAGAATGCGATTCATTCGCTCTGTATCATTTGCATATGCCTCTATTATTTTCCCATGTTTAACATGTAACTTTATATTTTGAAACGCATAACCTTGTTGAATGGAAGCTGTGTTAAATGTTATTACTCCATTTACAGAATCTTTAACAGGTGCTGTATATATTTCGCCATCCGGGATATTATCCGTACCATCCCCCTTTAAAACGCCTATTCCTTCAATGGAAAACTCCAAATCTGTTCCTTCTCCAATTATCCTCACTCGTTTTGTCTTTTCCATTAATTCTTTTAATGGCTCCATCGCTTTCGACATATTGTTGTAATCTAGCGTACATACATCATAATAGAATTTTTCATAAGCCTCCGTGCTCATATTTGCTTCTTGTGCAGAAGCCGCATTCGGAATGCGAGTTGTCACCCATCTCTTTTTATACACCGCTTCACTATGAGCTTTTCCGAATATCTTTTGATATAACTTCATTTTTTCTGCTGGTACATCTGCTAATTCATATGCATTTCTGGGACTACGGAGATTAATATACACTTGCATTTTACTTAGTCGATAACATTCCCAATCTGCTAATAACTTAAATTGTTCTTCAGATCCTGATAAAATCAATTGCCTCGTAACAGAAACGTCACGCATTGATACATGTGCATATCCACCTGCTTTTTCCACTGACTTTATAATTTCACGAACTACTATAGGATCTATTTCCGTAACACTTTGAATTAACACTTGGTCACCAGGCTGTACTTTCGTAGAATGGTTGACTAGTATATCTGCTAATTTAGATAATTCTTGTTTCATTATACTCCTCATCCTTCCCTTTCAAAAACTTAGTAAAATAAATCATTCAAGATAGAATATATAAATTCCATAACGTAGATATCGCAGCTACACTCAAATAAAAAGTTCTTGGTAACAACCAAATGCCGTAAAAAATCATAAAAGTTTTTCTCCTAATAACTGCTAGAAAAGAAGGGAGTAAGGGCATGAAAAATACAGTAATATATACTTCCTTATCGGGCATTTTTCTGCTATGCGGGTTGAAATATAGAAAAACAATTGAAAGGATTAAAATGATTATAGCAACGACTAATCCTTTATAAATACTTATATAATTTTCATAATTCCTCGCCTTCCAATAGCAATATACTTAATACTTTCGATTGCTACTATTTATATTTTCCGCTCCATACAAAACTCTCTTTGGATTTATAACAATCATTACAACTGCTACCACTAAATAAAATATCGCGTTATACATGATTAGATTTATTAAATTTCCGTTTATAATACCAATAAAAAAATTAAAGAATTGATGGATAATGATTGGAATAATTAAATTCTGATTCAAGTTGTAAAATGCAGTCATGACGATTTTTATACATATGATAGAGATCATAAAAAATAGAATATATTTCATTAGGTCCATGCCAACAAATCCTGTAGTAAACCAAATAGGTAGATGCCACATCCCCCACCAAAATCCAATGATTATTGAAGCCTTTAATGGTGAATACTTCTTTTGAAGCTCAATTTGTGCAAATCCTCTCCATCCTAGTTCTTCTCCCAATGGCCCCGCAAGAAAATTTTTAACAAAGAAATAGATTAGTATTCCCCATGAAGATACAGTAAAAATAGAGTCTACTTTACTATTTTTAGATATTAGAAACAAAATCAATAAAAATATAAAAGCCTGAATCATATTTGCAGTAAGAATCACAGATAATTTAAGTTTAGTCCTGAATTTATCTTTTACAAATTGTATAACGCTCTGCCCCGGATAAATTTTTTTAAATAGCATTACAAAAGCAAAAGTTGAAGACCAAGACGATATACAAAACATTACATCAAAAACCCATACAGGGAACCCCAACATACTTGTAGCTCCTACAAGTAAAAAAAGTGGCAGAAAAATAATATTGGTTAGTACAATAAAACTAGCTACTGGCTTTTTTAATTTCTTTTCTCTATTCATGCACAATCCCCATTTCAAACTATGTATTTCGCAAATATAATAGTATTTATATTTACAGATACTCCTAACTTAAACCTGGGGGTTACTCACAGGTCAATACATGTCTGCATTATTTTACAGGTGCATAAATTTCTAAAAATATACGCTCAAGTTCATCTTCATACGTGGTAAGTAATATGTTTATATACACTAGCCCCAAAAGCTCATGCCCTTGTTCTATTGCTGCTTTTCTTAAACTGGATCCCACGATATGATCAATACTATTCCCACCAGTCGACCACCTTCCATCTTCAATAACTGTATACATACATTTTGGATGTGATAGAATTTCCCCTTCTAATTCTTTGTCAAAGTCCTCTACTTTTCTTACAATTATAAATTTATCTTCTATAATACCTTCTTCATTAAAACTTATAACTCTTCGTAGAGATGTTAAAGTAACTGCCTTTTTTAAACGATCCGTATTCTTTTTCAAAGATTCATATTTATCATACGCAGTAAAATGCTCTATTTCTCCATTTACTTCTAAAGGCTTCATTTCTTTTACTACGTATTTCCCTAAGAATTGCTTTATTTTTTCGCAATCTTCTTTTGCAATTTGAAGCTTTTTTAAAAGAAGTTTTTTATACTCTATCTCCTCTAAAACTTCTTTTTCTTTCTCTTCTAACAATGCTTTTATTCCCTCTACGCTCTTACTTTTTCTTAATTCCTGAATTTTTTTTATTTCGATATCCATTTCCCTATAGAAATTGACCGTTGTTATATCATATATATCAAAATGATTATATTTCCTATACCCATTCTCAACACTTTGCTTTGGCTTGACCAAATCTTTTTCCTCATAAAACTTCAAAGTATCTCTAGATACATCTAAAAATTTTGCAACTTGTCCAATTGTGTACATTCTGTTCTCCTTTAGCATCACTACTTAATTTGTTACATTCATACTTCATATTCTTTAAATTATCGAATTTCCCTTCCTATTAATGTTTCCCACTTGTTCTCCCATAAAAAAGACACAGAGATTCCTCTCCATGCCTAATAATCCTCTACCTCTTTACCGCATGCACATAATGCACCGTCTCAAAAGCTTCTAAATAATCATTTCGTCCTTCAAAATATAATGTATTTATGTCTTCTGGCGATAAATGCTCATAAATGAGTAAGCCCGCCTTCTCTAACAGTGCTTCCATTTCGGTATAAGAAAAACATGATTTCATCGGTTCTCCGCCTACCGCCGCCATTTTCACCATATTTTCCACTCGATTGGACAGTCCCTTTTCTGTAAATAAGTTTTCATCTGGATAATCGAAAACGATAGAGCTCCCTTCTGGAACCATCGCAAATAGACATTCTATTAAACTAGAAAGTTCCTCTTTCGTTAAATAGTACGTTACACCTAATAGACTAAAGAACGTCTTTTTATTTTCAAATCCTTCATTCCGTAACTGTTCATAGGAAAATCCTTTCGTGAAATCCATCGAAATAAAATGAAGATTATTTGGAACTTCAAGTTCTGCTTCTTTTATTCTCTCCTTCTTAAACCCTTGTGTAGAAGGATGATCCACTTCAAATATTTCTATATTACTCTCTAATTCTCGGTGTCTAAAACTAAATGTATCTAATCCCGCACCGAGTATAACGTATTGTTTCGTTCCCAGCGTAATCTCGTGTAGTAATAATCTTTCACAATATGCCGCACGCGCTAAAGGTGTTGGTGATAATTGCACTTGTGTAATCCATTTTAATATTTCTTGTGGATTATCTTGAAACTGCTGTGCAATGTCTGTATTGAAAAAATGTATTCCTTGAACCATATTCATTTCAATGTCGTTACGTTCTTTTTGAGAAATGAACTCTTTAGCTACATAATCATCAAAGATTTTCGGATTATCAAATTCACTAGTTAATGTTTTATTAACCCAAAATATTTAAATTGCTATTTGTAAGATTTCCTCCTTATCTGCTATGCTATTAGCGGAATATACCTAAGGAGAAAATACTTTGAAGAAATATTTATTATTAGCCACTTCTCTTCTAAGATATAAAGCTACTAGCGCAAAAAATAATTAATTGGTAAAAGAAAGAACCCAACCGACGAGGGAGGGTTCTTTTTCTATTATACATAGTCATAATGCCAATTGCGCTCATCGAGCCAAGATGTCAGTTTATCAAGTTCAGAACCGATAACACGATCAGTTCGAATCCAAAATATACCGTCATTTTTCCCTGATGTTTCGATACCTGCCTTGTAACCTAATGTGTTTAGCTTGTCCATAACTTCGCCTAGATTAGTATAACCAATTCCGCCAGTTACTACACATTTGTAATCAGGAGCAACATTTGCGTTTTCGTTAGTAAACCATGACAAGTCTTTATCACCAATTAACTTGTTAAGGTCACACTTTCCGATTCCTGCAACGTTTCCTGTTTCGGTATATTGCCATAAGTCGCAAGGGTATGCGGGTTTATTACCGCCATAACGCGGGATCCATACAAAGTCACTTTTTACATTCGCCATACCGAAAGGCTCATACATATGGTGACCGACATATAATCCAACTTTCTTTGCACCTAGTCGGCGTAATTCATCGATGAAAGCTTGTGTACCGGCTTTCATGTCATCCATTGTTTTAACCTCTACATCAGCAACCCAAACCGTAGCACTCTTGTCGCCACGATCCCAGAAGTCTTGCGCTTCTTTCTTCGCATCATTAATCGATACAAATCGGCAGAAAGCATAATTTCCAAAAGGAATGTTGCGAGCCTTCATTGCAGATACATAAGATTTGTATACCGGATCAAGATAGTTAGAGCCGTCTTGCACACGAGCGATGACGAAATCTAAATGTTTTGCGGCTGCATCCCAATCAGGGCTACCATTCCATTTAGACATATCTACAATATATCCCATTACCCTTCAACCCCTTCGCTTGTTTTAATTTTAAGGATAGCTTTAATTTCCTTGATGTCGCCGATAGAATCCGCTTGCTTCCTCATAATCTCTTGATTCTCCCTGATAATTTCTTGGTTATCTTTAATTACACCTTGGAGAACAATCTCGCGCTCTACCCCGCGTTTAACCTCATCTTTATACCCTTCTTCACGTTTTTCACTATTTTCAATTTGTTTCTCCATGCGTTGGAGGAAATAACGTAGCAAAGTAAAGAATGCAATTCCGAATATTCCGATATTTAAAGCTTGTTTCATAATCATTTCATCCAAATTCTTAACCTCTTTTCTTATCAAAAGGGAGATCGTGAAATATCTCCCTTTTTGTTTTAATTTAAACAATGTTATTGATATAACACTGTGTAGCATTTTCCTTTTCGATAATACTTGCTGGATTCCCGATTACAATTGAGTTGTCAGGAACATCAAAATTAACGTATGAATTAGGTGCTATTAAAACGTTATCACCAATTTTTATGCCACCTACCACAGTTGCGTTAGCTCCTATCCAAACTTTATTACCGATTGTAGGAACGCCTTTATTTTTACCTCTATTAGTTTGCCCTATTGTTACACCTTTTGTAAGGTTAACATTTTCACCTATAGTTGCTCTGTGATTTATGGTTATGCCACCTAAATGATTGACATAAAAACCTTTCCCTATATTAGTCGTTTCTGGTATTTCATATCCAAATTTGTATTTGTACCTTCTTAAAAGAATTTTATAAAATAAATACTGTAGGGTAAATGCCTTTTTATTACGATATCGTTGGCACTTTCTTAATAAATAAGTATATTTAAATCCTTCATTTGTAATTAAGTTCTTTACAAAAACTTTATAAGAAGTATCCCCCTGATATCTAAATAAGTCTGCTTTAATTATTTCTTTGATTTTATTTGTCATATTTTTCTCCTCTTTAATTATATAAGATATTACTATTTTACAATAAAAAGGCATTAAAATATAATATTTTTGCACTTTGAATCATTTTGCTATCCATCCAGTGTTACCTGATCCAATTTCCTTTAAATATCTTGCAGTTCCAGTACCGCCATCGACCCTAAAAAATTCACTGCCTATCGGCGCTGTGTATACCCCTTCCGGAGAGCCGATGCCATATAACTTTTTGATAGCGTATTTGGAATTAAAAATTGAATTATCTCTTTCGTCTATACAATCATAAATACTGACTTTACCAGTACTCCCACTCCACTCGAATCTAGCAAAACTCCCTCTAGACAAACAATTCTTAAACATAGATTCCCCTTGAGGGTGAGTATAACTGAACGTTGCTATATCAACATTTGCATCAAATATACAATCGTAATATCTTGTAACATTTTTTCTATGGGACATTGGGTCGTTACTAGGTGTAGATTTAAAGACGAAATGACAATTGTAAAATTCTAATAACGAAACCGAGTAACCATCCATATTAAAAATACCCGCTCCATCATCACTTATTATGTCACTAAATTTAATATGAGATGCCTTAATATGCTTTAAACTATTTGAGATTATTAACCTTGTAGATAATCTATCTACCACCCCATTATCTACAGTTATTTCTCCATTCGGAGAATCTAGAGCGGCAAAAAGTGTTCCGCCTCCCGTTACCTCAAAATTAGAAGCTCTAATCTTTCCATCATTCAATATTCCGAATATATTTTTACTAGCATTCCCTTTGTCTATTTTAAGTTTAAAATTAGACGCCACAACTTCTGATTTTCTTTCTGCAGCAATGAATCCTCCTATATTTTCTCCTGTTATATTTTCAAAATATAAGTTTGTAGATGGAGAAACAGCACTATCATCCTTGGCGTCTATCGCATATCCATTCCCACCTATGAAAATTAAGTCTATGATTGACAAATGACTCGTTCCATTATTTATATAGACATGATGATCTAAACTATTCTTCATTCCCGTTCTGTCAAATATAACATCCTTCCCTTTTATATATTTACAATTGGAAAAGTATAGAGGCTGATATGTTCCCGATGCCGATAAATTTTTGAAGTGTATCCCCCTTCCGTTAACGTCGACTTTTATCCCAAATTCACAGTTCTCGAAATACACATCTTCTATCGTGATATTTTTTACGTTAGACAATTGTATTGCGGAAATATTTGAACCACTTTGTCCCCTTCCGTTAGCTCTCTCTTTTTCATTTGATGATATAAAGTTAAAATTTTTTATCGCAATATTTTCGTCATAACTTCTCATATCTGATTTGAAAATACTTTTATTGGTTTCAGAAGGAGTGATAAAGAGTTTTGTGTTTTGTCCTATTATCCGAATATTGCTAGGGATAACTATCTCACCTTGAATGATTTTACATCCGTTCTTCGTGTATGGTATTAAAACAACACCTCCTCCTAACGAAGAAACATGGTTTATAGTTTTTTGTATAGGTTGAGTATCGTCATCTTCCCCGTTTAATTTGGCGCCGAATCTCCTCACGTCAAATTTAATGTATCCGATTTGCTTCATAACCTCTTCGTAATCATAATTAAGTCTCTGATTTAAAGATTCATGATGATTCCCATTAACATCTTTTCTTGATTCGTTTATTTCTTTTGAAAGCTTTTTATAATTCTTATCATTATCATCTAAACGATCTTTTAAATCCTTAAAGTAAATCCCTTCAGCGTTTTCTCTCGCTCTAATTACTTCAGTAATACTTGCGCCACCATCTAAAACTTCTTTAAGTGTTTCATCCAAGTCCTTAATTGTCTGTTTAACTCTTTCGGCTTCTTTGAGTAACTTCTCAAATTCAGAAACGTAATTTTCTGATGGTTTTCCATCCTCTTTAAAATCACAATCGATAACCATTTTAAGAGTAGGTGTCGAGATACGAAGCCCTTCAGGCGTTTCTAATGCGAAATAGTAACAAGCGATACCACTTTTATTAATAACTTCATCCGTTAGATAATAAGTGAACGTGTATAGTGGAAATTTTCCTGTTGTGTCACGTTTAATTTCCCAATTACCCCGATCTTCATCCCTCTTAAATGTCTTATCACGGAAGATACATTCGAATACCGGTTTAAACTGATCACCCATTTCTCTTTCTAAGTCAATCTCTCGACCATTATTAGTTAATCTAAAGGTGATTTTTTGTACCTTGTTGTCGTTTAAACGGAATTTGACAACGGGATGTCTACCTTCTCTAGTTAAGTCTAATGTAAATACCGTTTCCTTTATCGCCATATCGTCACCCTTCCATCCATATAGATTCTTTCCTCCAATAAACCCACTTAGTATTATCGTTTGTTTTGAACTCTACGTTAAACTGTCTGAATCGACCTGTAGGAATACCTAAATCAATTGTTATATTTCTTGGTTCACCAACATCATCAACAGCATCATCATTACCAATACCGTTATATATTTTTGTTGAATATATCGTCTTTCCAGTTTCAGTTTCTGTAATTCGTAAATCACCACCACTATTACCATTCTGTAACCCTACAGAAGCTTTCATTCTTAGATAACGCGATTCATGTTTTAGTCCAAATAAACAACCAGCATCAACCCATTCTGTATATTTGCCTCTAAACCACATCCAATATTGTTCAACATCTTGCGCGCGGAACGGTGGAACATGCTCTGTAACTGCAAGCGCAAAAGTGGGAATACCATTTTGTACCCACTCGTATCCATCGGGGCGGATAACTGAAATAGCTCCATCTTTAATCGTCAGTTTATCGTTAGATAGATCGATACTCATCTTTCCATTCTTACCACGGATAACACCTGCTTTTAGAAGGTCTGCATCTAAAGTTCCTGATCTGATGAAATCGGCTATAAATATACCGTCCACAGTCCAAGCGGTTTCGAACTTACCGTTGATTCCTGTTTTAGAAAATCCTATACCTTCTTTATTCATCCTTAAAACTTGTTTAGCTGTATTAAGATTGTCCGTATCCATAATGAAGATTTCTTGCGGGTTTAGTTTCGGATGTAAGACAACGTGACCGCCGTCATTACCCGTTATCTTTTCTGTTACGATATCAACGACTTTCTCCCAGCTGCTACGTTCTTTCTCAACGCGATCAATAACATCAACGCTGTTTTTGTGTGTCTCACTTGAGATGGTTGTTGCAAAGTCTCCCAATTCGATTTCGATGTAGTGTTCCTCGATTGGATCGTAAATCGTTTTAACTACCCTCGCGCTCATATCGGCCGTAATTCGTGGGTGAGATACTTTTACCTTGTCACCCATCTGTAACCGCTCGATGTTGACAAAATCTTCGTAACCGTGAATCTCCCATAAAGGTATGAATTGAACTTTCACATTAACTTTTGGGATATCTCTTTTGTTCCGAGTGAAGAAACCCTTCGCTTTACTTCGTAGTTGTTCAACTGTTTCAACACCATCAAACTCAACCGGTTCCATTAATGGTCGCTCATATTCATTAATATACGGACTGTCTACGAATCTCTCAGGTAAGTAGATGAATTCTTTTTCATCTTTACCGCCACTATCGGCATTCTCATTTTTATTAGCCCATGGGACAATACGGGTTATTACACCATCCGTATCGATATCGACATCAAGACCTGTCATATTCTTTTCGGCTGCAATAACTATATCTGTATCTCGTCCTCTTCTTCTGTTATATCTAATATGGAATGTATCGCGAGATATTTCCCCGCCATAACGTTGTAGTAAAGAACCTTCTGTACCTTGTATTAAGTCACCTAACCCTTTAAAAAGTGATTCGAATTGAGTTACAGTTTCTAAATCAGTTGATAATCTGAATGGGTGATTAGTAGGTTCTATTTTCGATGTCACCTCTTGCAAAGCGCCAATGAATGAAGCTTCATGTTTTATAATTGATGACACGTAATACTTACTTGCATCAAAAGTAACGTGTTTCGCATATATTTCAATACTGAAATCATCAAGTTTTGTAATTTTATAGATTCGGAATGGTTGACCTCGATCGAAATCGTTAGCTTTAGCCAAGATAATATCTCTTTCTAATGGCATCGGTGTTGCGTTAATCAGATCACCGCCGAAACCATCCTCGTTATAGATAACCATTTCTAACTCGTACATTCCATTTAATTCTTCTGTAACTTCACACTTGGAGACATTGGCGATTACACCAAGCCCCAATGTGTTAAAGTTTGTTTCGTTACTAGCAAATAATATCGGTTGCATACTATCTCGACCTCCATCTAGGGACAATTTCAATCAAGCTTACATTTCCAGTCCACGAGATGTTGTTGTCTCCTTCTTTCAAATTCGGGAACCAACGGGTCGTGTAGTTAGACGCTTCATTGATGATAATTCCTTGGTTATTTCGGTAGACAGACATTGTTTCCGAATCAATCTCAATCCAACCGTTTTTTATAGTGAAGGCGTACGTATTATTATTGATGTGTAAATCAACTTTGCCGCTTCCTTCAATTAGTATATAAGGGTATGACCATACTTTACGTTGATTTACTAATGTAAAAGGCTTGTCCTCGCGAATGAAATCGAAACTATCATAGAAATAGTGGTAAGGTTTAGTTTCGAATGTAATGTCAACCCTTGCGATTTGTTCACTAATCATCACAGCTTTAATCTCGTCATTAATCATAACTTTGTAAATCGATTCATCATCATAACTCAGCACGAAATCTCTGAACCCTTCTACATCGGTAAGCCAATTCCGAATGTCTCTCATTTTGTTATGCAACTCTCTCCAATCCTCAACGATCAAGTTACATTCAAATGTTCTCTGAATATTGTTGTAACCTTTTGAGCGTTTAGGGATAAGACCGTCTTTCCCTAAAATTCTCACCATTTCAACATCACGACCAGCACCACTGAAATCGCGCTCACCTACAACGATTAAACCGTAATCCAACGAACTAACTCCATCGAATGTAAAATAATCCATACAGCTTAAATCGTAATTTGAACAACAAGTCATTACACTCTCACCTCCCTACCTCTTTGGAATCCTAGTTCTCTATTTATCTCTTGACCAGCCGCTTTCGCTATCTGTCTACCATTTAAGATGATTGGTTGTGGTTTAATAATGATTGTTTCACTACCTCCACCGCCATTCATTGTCGCTGCGATCCTATCGCCGATTTTACCTAGTGTACTGTTATTCAACGGCAATACTGCTTCGTCGTAACTCTTAGCGTCACCAATTTTAATCATTCGTTCTTGGTTAGGCTTGAAGATACCACCTGAAGCAAATCCGTTTACCGGTGCTGCGGCTGCTCGTGCGGGACCACTTACGAGACCGCCGACAAAACCACCAACAGCACTAGCACCTTCTTTAACTTTACCTAGAATGCCACTGATACCATCCCATGCTTTTGTAATCCATCCAACAACCTTTTCTACCGCTTTCCAAGCTAACTCGAATGGTTCGGAAATTAACTTTGTTACAGGTTTGAAAATCGTCCCTAGACCCGGAACGAATTTGGAAACAAGTCCAGTTATCTTACCTGTCCATAATCCAACAATCCCCCACATAGCATCCCAAGCGCCTGAAAGAATTTGCTTAATGCCTTCCCACGCGCCACGCCAATCTCCAGTCAATACGGATGCGAATACTTTAATGAGTCCCATAATGATGTTTAACGCACCATTTATCACTGACTTAATAGATTCCCAGGTGCTAGATATGATGAATGATATAATAGGCATTACAGCCGAAATCACTGATTGAATGAAGCTGAAAGCTACAGATACCGCTTGAGAAATCTGTGTTCCGTTATCTCTCCAAAAAGCCGCTATTTGATCTAATGCACCTTTTGTAAATGAAGAAATTGATTGGATAGCTGATGTTATATAAGGGAGCATTATTGCGAACACTCCGGAAATAAAACTCCAAATGTTACCGATAATACTCATAACAACCGGTGCAAATGCTGCTAAACCGTTTTTAATACCTTCTATCACATTATTCACAGCACCGTAGATACTAGCTGTTAGCATAATCAGTTGTTCAGTTGTTTCAGGACTTATCCCTAACTTCTCACCTATACCTCTAGCCATGCCCCAATCACCGGCAACAAGCGCTTTAAGCATATCTATCCCATTTCGAATGTTATAGATGACACTCATAGCCATTTCTTGCATTTCGGGAGATAGCCCCATCGCCGTCATAAGATCAACAGCTTGGATACCTGATTGCGAATCACCGCCAGCGGTTCTCCACATTAAATCAAGTGCATTGGTGATACTCAGGATACCAGTCATCATTGAATCTAGAGGGATAAACGATTGTATGAATTTATCGACGCCAACAACCGCCGCTTCCGCCCCCGCCAGTACCCCAACTAATGCAGGTGCTAGACGTTCGAAAATAGTGATCGCTAAACCTTCTAATTTAGATTTAAAACTATCCCATTTACCGATAAGGTTGTCGTTCATCGTGTCAGCCATTTCTTTTGCAGCACCGTCTGAATCTTTCAGTGCTTGAGTATTCTCTCTAAGTTTGTCGCTACCAGTTTTAAGTAACGCCGCCCAGTTTTTGAATGCTTCCGCACCAAAGATTGTTTGTAACGTGGCTGTCTTTTGTTGCTCGGTCATCCCGCCCATACCTTTCTCTAATTCGCCTATGATATCAGGTAAAGGTTTGATTTTACCTTGTTGGTCAAAGAACGATAGATTCAGTCCATCGATAACCTTCTTGGCTTCACCAGTAGGTTTAGCCAATCTACCGAGAGATGTAGCGAATGCTTGACCTGCGACAGAACCTTGTAAACCAACGTCAGCCATCGACATCATAGCGGCGGTTGTTTCTTCTAAACCTAGACCGATTGTAGAAGCTGTACCGGATGCGTATTTCATCGCTTCCCCTAATTGCTCAACGCTCGTATTCGAGTTTGAAGCGGCGAACGCTAGAACGTCTGAAGCGTGTCCTGCTTGACCTGCATCAATACTGAAACCTGCCATAATATTCGAAGCAATATCAGCGGCTCGACCTAAATCTAAGCTACCCGCTGCAGCTAGGTTTAACATACCGGGCATAGCTTTCATAATGTCGTTAGTTTTGAAACCTGCCATACCTAAGAACGCCATACCTTCAGCAGCTTGAGAAGCGCTAAATTTCGTGTCAGCACCTAATGCCTTGGCTTGTTTCGTCATAGCTGCCATTTGTTCGTCAGTCGCTCCGGTCATTGCTTTAACGCTAGATAATGTTTTCTCGAAGTTAGCCCCAGCTGAAACAGTTCCAGCAAGTGCCGCACCTACACCGACGGTTATTCCTGCCATACCCATCATCGATGCACCGAAACCACCGGCAGCAATACCCATACCACTAAACATTGATCCAGTATTCTTGAAACCTTTATTGATAGAGTTAGATGCGCGTTGCCCTTGTTGCTCCGCACGACTCAATCCTGTTCGATACTCGTTATCTCTCAATCCGAGGGTACCGAATATCTTAAATACTTCCATCTAATCACCCTTTCTTTTAGGTGGCGGCATAAGCTTTTTAGCCCTCTCCACCATTTCTTTAGCGCTCATTTTCGGGCGCTCTATTTTTTGCTCCTGTTTATTATTTGTTACCTTGTTATAATCAGTAGCATCTAAATACTCGCTGAAAGACATTTCGATAAATGGGTTGTTAACATATCTCTCCCATCTTCTTTCAACCTCTATCGCCTTGTTAGTAGCCTTAGAATACAAGTTAACCAGTATCTGCCAAGGCATTGTCATAATATATTCAAGAGAACCATAACGAGACGCCATTACATCTATTATTTCGTAGATTAATTGTTCAGACTCATTACGGTTTTCGTAAAAGCTGCAACCCCTCCGATTTCTTTAAATGCATTGAAGATAGAGTCGAAATCTTGTTCAGGTAGATTTTCAATGTCACTTTGTTTGATTCCACTAACCGAAGATAGAAGCCCGAAGAATGCTTTTTGTTCAGCAGAAATAAGAAGTAGTAAATTACTGTTAAGAACTGAAGCGAATTCGAACGCAATCTTCTTATCTTCCGTATTCCATTCTTCTTGTGGTTTCTTCTCAACCTGTGCGAACTTCTCTAATAAATCAGGGTCGAAAGTCTTCATAAAGTTTTGTCGACCTACCATACCAGCAACAGTCATGCGGTCAAGTGCGTTCAACGATCTCATCGTGTGTTCTGTTTCATTAATCGTAAAAGTAGATGTAATAGTGTTTGTCATAGTTAATCCCTCTTTCTAAGTATTAGAGGGGCGAACCCCTCGTATTTATTCTCTCGCTTGTACAATTGTTGTTACTGGGTCTGACTGATGTTCTTCATCAAGTTCATGGATTCGTTGTCTGACACTAATCTCTTCGCCAGCAATTAACTTCATTTTGTTTTGTGTTTTCCATTTACCGTCTCCGTCGACTTCTGCTAATTCAAATCCCGATCCCTTGACCGTTACAGCAACCCAATACCCAGCGACACCAGTTCCAGTAATGTAAACTTGATCACCTTCGATAACAGGTTCATCTATAGTCGGTTTAGGAATCGGATTTACTTTCCCTGAACAGTTACCTCGACAGGGTCAGAAGGGTCTTTACCTTCTTCTGTTTGTGTTACCGTCACCTTTTGGTTTTCTGTAAGTGCATCAACAACTACCTCGAATTTATCGCCTTCTCCAACGACACCTTCTTTCGGTTGACCGCCATTCACTTGTACAGAAATCTTAGCTCCTTTAACACCTTTACCAGTTACTTTCGTGTCTTCAGCAGTCAGTACATCTACCTCAGGTTTCGCCGACTTCTCTTTCTCAGGTGGCTTAACTGGGCATTTCTCTTCCGGTGAGAAGATTTCGATTTCAAACGGTGGTGTCATCGGGTCTTGTGGGTCGTTATAGCCCGTGAATTCAACTTCAGCCGCAACCTCAGCGTCACCAAACACGACCTCTAATCCTGACGTTGGTAACGCGTTGAATAGAGTGATTCGATATGTTTCACAGTTATTGTTTTGCCCAATGATTGTGATATCCGTTAAGTAAGGGTCACCGCCGCAGCAATCGATTAAAGACTCATTCGCACGGATGATCGCTCCTTTACCTTTAACCTTCCCGTTTGAACCGTCGTTCTCGTATTTTGTAACCGTCGCATTTAATAGGAAGTTCTTAATTAAATCAGGGTCTAAGAACTCTAAGAACGAAGCTTTCACTTTCGATTCAGAACCCGTTACGTACGTTAATCCTTTCACGTTCCCTCGAACTCCACGCGGTTTGATGTTCTCGAATTCAGGAACATAACTGAAAGTACAGTCACCTTGTGTAGCGCCGACATCAATCATCTTTTCTTCACCTAATGTCCAGTTGAAGAATAATGCCGTACCAGCACCTAAAACGATTTTCTCAGGGTTAAACTTGTTAATTAATGGTTTCAAGTGTTTCACCTCTCATGTTTAATGGATACGTCCAGTGTCGTACCCTTGTTGTCTGTAATAAGAGACTCGGAATCGAACCTCTTTACATCTCAAACGTTGATCTTCGTTTGGGATGTCTAATCTCGATAGAAACGCCGTATTAATAACCAACGGTTTGCAGCAATCTATCAATGTTCTACCTGTCACGCATTCCATAATTCTCTCTGTCGCTTCATCTAGTAATCCATAGTGTTCATCTATTCCCCATATAGAAACGGTGAATACGAACTCTTCACGGTACTTTGTTGGCATATCAGATTGAGAGTTATAGACTAGGTAGGGTAGTTTAATAGTTTCCTCATCAGCTTCTCGATAGAAAACATCTATGTTTAATGGCGTCCCGACGCAATCAATAAGCATCTCGTGAACACCTTGGATAAGCTTCTTCATCCGCCAAGACCACCTCTCATTGTTTGTTGAATGATACGGATAATGTCTGCCTTATGTTGCTCCCCAGCGTTTCGTAAGGCACGTGTACCTTTCTTACCTTGTGTACGGTAGTACTTGCCTGTTCTCTTGTCGAAATACACCCATTTATCCTTACGACCATTACCCTTTTCAGCATAAATACCGGTCCCGAACTCTTCATACATGACATTGTCTTGGTTACTACCAACAACGCCAACAACTTGGTTACCTAACATCTTCGTTTGGGCGGTTATACTTCTTTTGGTATCACCTGACCTAGAACGAGAGTAAGTTTGTGCCATACCTTTAACGTAATTCGCGGCGGCTAACATTGCGACTTGTTCCAATACCTTTGTACGTTGTTCAACTTCACGCCTTCTAGAAACGAATCCCTCACTCATCCCCAATGCTCCAATAAACATTCGATATGGTCATCAGCGTTATAGGGATTAGAAACTTTCATCACGCGGTACTCTTTGTCGCGTTGTACCACTTTATCGCCTGTGCGGATATCGATCACTTTGCAGTAAAGAACGGCGTCAATCATATCCGAAATACGATCTTGTCCGAAACGACCTTGACCGCCTTGTGTATCCTCATCGACGATAGCTTGTAGTGTATGTTTCAATTCGAATTCTCCACGCTTGTACGGGTCTTTCTTGCTGTTCTCTAGCTTGCGATAAACTGATGTCTCTCTTCCGAATCGGTTGATTAGATTATTTATCCTCATAATCACCACGTCCTTTAGGTTGGCGTCCTCGGATTCGTGAAGATGGTGTTCTCATTCGTCTATGCAATCCTTTTAACAGATGCTCAGGGTATACGCCGTTTTGACCGTAAGTCACACTGTAATTACCCATTGTTTCACTCACTACGTCACCATCTTGTGATGTTAGGTGGTAAGTAATTAAACGAGTTGCAACAATCTCATATGCCGCCGGAAACTCACGTCCTTCAGCTTCGAAATCAACTCCCGTGTAACCGATGATGAACTCAGTGACAATCGGGATAATGATTTCTGTAATCAATTGTTGTTGTGATTCGTTATATTCTTTTTGCGTCATCATTTTGAAACGCTCAAATGTAGTAATCATTTTCATATCAATACCTCCCGCAAGGGAAGAGAGCCGAAGCCCTCATTATTTAGCAGCAGTTTTAGCAACGGCTTTTGCTGGTGCTTCCCCACCGCCGCTAGCTGGTTTACCTTTGAAAGCGTAGATAGCGTTTTTCTTTTGATCTAATACGAATGCATCGAAGTAAACGCGTCCTTCAGCTAAAGTACCAGAGATACCCGGAGGGTCTTGATGTAAACGGTAGTCAGCTAGTTTAATAGGAGCAACCGTAGCAGCAGCGTGAGCAATAATGAAACCGTAGTCACCTAAACGTTTCTTAGGAACTTTAACAACAGGCATTCCATCCAACTCACCAACTTGACCCATAATAGATACACGTTGCATACCTAAGTCAGATTGTTTAACGTATTGATCACTTAATTTAAGGAACTTGTGAACCTCAGGTGTAGCGAAAATAACACGGTTTGACGGGATTTCGTTGTCATCTAAGAACTCTGTGCCTTCTAATACAGCTTTATAGATTTCTTTTTCATCAATAGTACCCTCAGCTTGTTTACCGGCTTTTGTACCCATGATTTTAAAACGGTAAGTATCAACGTGAGGTACTACGACTTCACGGATTTGACGTGCTAATGAACGTGCAGCCTGTAATTTCGTTTCATCTTCATTCATTTTGTCAAGCGTGAAAGCGAAAGCTTTATCTTGCGTTAACGTCATCTCTTGAATTTCGTTAGATAATTCAGTAGCAGTACCGAAACGAGACATACCGTCACGAGTGTAGTCAGTTAATGCAACTGTTGGTACAGACGTTACCTTGATTGTTTTAGCGCCTTCCCATGAGTAGTTTTGGTTTACACCCGGCGTTGATAGAGCATCTAGTACAAAACGCTCATCGATTAAGTCAGCATACTTAGTAGTTAGTTCTAAAGCCATTAAAAATCATCTCTCTTTCGGATTATATTAAATAGATTCGGATTGCAGTTTATAGACATGCTCCGAAGGTCGAGTGTTTAATTGTTGAATTCTTTTAAGAAAGCAGCTGTTTCAGGGTCTAAGTTAGCCGTGTTTACAGATGTATCAGCTTTCTTAGGTGTTTCCGTTGCAATCTCAGATTTAACACGAGCAGACCACACACGGTCAAATTGATTCTTGAAAGCGGCAAGCTTCTCAGATGTTTCCTCTTCATTACCACCGATAACGAAGTCAGCGAATGCAGGGTCAATACCCATCTCACGTAGATTCTTAGCAGAGTAGTCACGTAATTTCGAACGTTGCGCGACTGACTTAGCAGCTTCTAACTCGGCTTTCATTTCCTTCATTTCTTCCATCATGCGTTCTTCTTTGCTCATATTTTGAAGCTTTAATTCTTTCATCGCGGCTTCATGAGCTTTCGCAGACTCTTGTTTACGAATCTTAGCAACAACCTTATTAAGTTCTTCTTGTGAGAATAGCTTTTGATCAGGCGTCTTCTTCTCAACTTCTTCCGTCTGTTCTTCATTCTGTTCAATCTCCTCTTCAGAGAAGTATTGCAGACCGTTTTTAACATCAGATAAACGTAATGCTGGTTTAAATTGTTTCTTCATAATTACCTCCACGTTTTAAGACCGAGTAGTCTATTGATTCCATGTGTTTAACGTCCACAAGTACGACGATAGTTGTGTAAAAATTACATACTAACCAAGAAATTGTTTCTCGTATTGTTTGTAACTCATATTCGCTTCCTCAACCTTCACACTCTTATCTTTGTTGTCACGCACCCATCTGTACTTGGGCCCGCTCAATCCTTCGAAGTGCGGTATCGATAACGTACGACAACGAGGATGTAAAGGAGGGTAGTTTGTACCAACACTAACTTCATCGCGTCTATACACTTTGCTAGAATCCAATGCACGACACTTAGGAGATGTACGACGATCATAAGTAACATGCAACTTATAACTTTCAATTCCAGCTTCTTCATAACTGTCTAACGCTCCCTTATTGTAGAAATACGCCGTTTCTGTATGAACTAGAGTGATAGCGTCTCTTAAACTGACATTCATCTTATCTTTCAGCCTGTCAGCAACATCATCAGCATGTAACCCTTGGATAACGCCTTGTGTTAACTCCTGTCTCAGCACCTTGAGTAACTTCTGTTTGTTATCCCATATACGATTGGAGAAGTTATCACCACTCCACGGGTATGTTAGGATATCTTCAATCAGTTTCTCGTTGATACGATAAGTAGGCGTGTTAATCTTCATCCTCATAAACTCGTATTTGTCCAATAGAAGCGTTTGAGTGTAAACCTTAGACATTTGCTCACGTATCTCTTTATCTTCGTCTAGCGCCTTTTCACCGAGTCTCACAAGCATCTCGGAAGAGATAGCATCCAATCGCGTCAACTTCTTCATATCAAGATGCACATTCACATCCTGTACGATGCGTTTCGCAATGTTGGTATCCATGTTCTTCAGTTCAGATAAGAACTCTAGCAATGATAGTTTTCGTTCGTTACGTTCAACAGAATCAAGCGACATCATCAGTTCGTTGTAGTCGAATCCTTTTCGTGTCAGATACACTCGTAAGTCACGGTTAACCTCTTGAAACGCCCGACGATAGGAAGCTTTCAATCTAGCATCTAGTTTCTTAGCTTCCTTGTTCCATCGTTCTTCGAGTTGTTCAGATCGTTTAGTCCAATAGTCATCAATTGTCGGCATTTACTTTTCCTTCTTGCTTATTGGTGTTATCATCACGAACCCGTCTATCGTCTCCTGAAGAACCTTCGTCTTCCCGTTGGTTCTCACTATTCTCCCCACCGAAAGCACCTTGATAGCCATCACTGAACATCTCCTTTTCTTGAGACTTCTTCATTTCTAGAATGTGTTCTACATCTTGAACGTCAGATAACTTAGCATACACATACTCGTCAGGTAATCCCGCGGCACGTAGCTTCGTAACTAAATCAGCTTCTTCTAAGAAGTTAGGAGGTAGGTTAGGCGTGAATTGTAACTTAATGTCCTTCAATTCGAATGATTTACCACTAGGTTTCGTTCTATCTAAGTACCCTTTGATGATTGCTAATTGATCGGTAAGAGCCTTGTTAAACATGCGCTCTTTCTGTCCTCTGACTTGCTCTAATGCCAGTAGCTTGTACTTAATTGCAACGCCTGATAGATTACCGCCAAACTCTTTGTCGTTCATATTAGGAACAAACGTGTACTTGTGAATATCGGCTTCTAATCGGTCTTTAACGTTATTCACGAATGTATCGTTAACCTGTTTAATCAACCAATCAGCATCGCCGTTCTCATCTAACATCAGGATTTTCTCTTTCTTCAGTGCTTCGATGTCATCCATATTCGTTTCATTCATGTTGACTAGCTTCAAGAACGCATCCGTGAAGTCTGATAAGTCCTCCATATTACCTGACACTAAGTCGTTATAAGCATCGATAAGAGCCGAATGAGGTTCGTAGTCTCCTAATTCGAACTTATTATTCTTAAACTTGATGATTGGTAGTTTTGGATTACCTTCTTCATCAGTAATGTTATGAGTTTCCGTGTTAACAACCTTGTAAGGTATCTCAACATCAGCTGAATTAAATCCGCTTTCCGATGTTTTAAACCATTCCATCTTCGCTTCAAAGTAGTATTCAACCATTTGTTTGTTGTCGTATACAAACATGCGTACATCAACGTTATTATTCGCGTTTAGATTCTCAGAGAAGTAAATAGCATCTGTTAGAGACTCTTTAACCTTCCCGTCATCGATAACAATCGTGTTCTTAGGGTCTAAGTCCTTATAATTCAACTCGCCCTTCTCGTCGATATAGAACAGTCTATAAGCACGTCCATAAATCGACATATCAAGTGCGTTATCGTAATCGACTGTTTGCCCGTCGTTGTCATCCATGATGTCCAGCGCCGGTTCAATTGCGTCTTTATCTTCACTAATGTAAGTAACAGGCATTCCCATGAAATAGCCTGTCGAGATCGTTGACACGTATTGAGGATAGTTATGCACCACTCGGTACGTCTTGTACCCTTCACCACGTCCGGGCTTCTCGCATATCGCATGATGTCCCATGTAATACTCGTATAATCGTTGTAAGCGTCTGAATCCCTTGTTCTCTTCCGTTGCATTTGTTGTCTTGAATCGGAAGTACAGGTTTCTTGCTTGTTCGAATGTTAGCATCGTGTCACTCCTTTCGTTTTATTCCGAATAAGTTTAATAGAATCGGACTATAATCCAAGTTTAGACTTACTCATCGTTCTAATCTTGCCACCCTTCTTCATATCCTCTTCCATCGCATAACGCACCATATCAATTGTATGGTTATCCTTATCCTGTAGACGAGGTTTAGGGTTTCCATCTCTATCAGTTTCATAATCTATATTCTCGAACTCTCTCGCTGTGTTAGGGCATCTTACTGGGTCAATGACGATGAAGTCCAAATCAGCAAGCCACTTTTCACCGTACTCAACACTTCCTTGACCCTTCTTCGCACCTCTGAAACGTCGTATTCCGTGTTCAATGCGCATCTCATCAATCGACTTTGGTTCAGATGAGTCGGCTGTAATGTAGACATCGTCATATCCTTTCCGTTTAATGAAATCCGCAAGTTCTCTATTAGACTTTTGAACTCCATAATATTCATCAAAGATATATATTCCTCTTCTAGTTTTGTCGTACTGGATACGACCAAAAGAGACAGGATCGACTCCATATCCCCAGTCAACTCCTGATCTAATGTTATCAAAACGCTTGATTTCATCGTCAGTTATCTCCCTTATATTCAGATTGTCAAACGGAACAACACCAGCCCCAATCGCTTCGCCCATGTACTCCCATCGATACTTTAATTCATTCCTCTTCTTAACGTTCTCAGCTTCAATATAGAAGGCTTCTGTTAAATGAGGGTTGTCCAAGTATGTCGAGTGGTCTACAAACGTGTTATCGTCAATGAAAGCACTATTGTACTTCTTGTTGAGCCAGTGACCACGGCGTTTAGGAGGGTTGTAAGAGTAATAGAAGGAATACGAGAAGAACCTACCTTTCCTTTGTTCTGATTCAATGCGCATCTCGCCACGTAACACCGAGTTCTCAATCGTTGTAACTTCATCCTCAGTCTTGAACTCAGCTAATTCCTCAATCCATAATCCCATGATAGGGAAATCAGCGTCCTTCAATGACTTCAGTTTGTTTGGATCGTCAGCGCCCGAGAAATATATCTTGTTCCCACGCGGCTTGTACTCAATCAACAGTCGAGAAGGGATGAACCTAAATAGATGCGATATCTTCATGATGTTAGCGGCGGCTTTAATCTGTTCAAATACCGACTTAGTAATCGTATGTTGTACCTTACGAACCACTAGATAACTAATCGGATACTCAATAATGTCAGACAGTATCCTAAATGGAATGTGATACGATTTACCGCTACCTCGACCACCTTTCAGCACGTAACGAAGGTGTTCTTTCATCCTCGATACTACCCAAAAGTCACGGAAGTGAGGAGATATAACATTTGATATCTTTACAACGTTAGTCATTGCCTACACTCCGAAATAAGGATAAATGACATTCCCGATAGTATAGTAAGACTTACCTGATTTAGTAACCTTGTATTCTCTCATTTATAATCACCACGCATCACCTTTTTAATAGCTACAAAAGTCATGAAAGCAAAAGCGATTGCACCCGTTAAAAAGATTGAAGCTATACTAAATAACGCAATGTTATATGCTATCTCTTGCATCACTCATCATCCTCCACATCATCAACGATCGTTACGCCAACATTCGCGTTCAAGTCCACTTGTTCAGTGAATAATCGATGTCGTTTCCCTAGTAATTCAGCGGCTTTCGTTCGTTCTGTTACTGTCGGTGTGATATCCTCAATAATTTGAGAACCCATACCTTCGCCGATTACAACACTTCCTACCGCTTTACCTTCCATAACAGAGGTAAGATATGCTAAAACCTCTTCAGCACTTGCTACACGCTTCTCGGACATCTTAGAGAGCATTCCGTTGATATATGCTTTTACACGAACATTTCTCAACAGACGAGAAGAAGCGGTTTCTACCGTCCGTTTGTTCTTACATTCGTACCCAGCTTGTCGATAAGCCTCACTAGCGTTTCCTAGTTCCAAATACAAATCAGCAAACCGAAGTTGTCGTTCATTTAACCCGTGTTCATTCATTTATTCCACCTCTCTTTATTTTACATATACCCCTATTAGGTATTATACCATAAAAAAGTTTAATACAATTTAACTTTTGTTTCAAAAGAAAAAGAGTGTTTCCACTCAGTTTCTCGCCTTGTAACTATAAAAGAAAAGCCGTGTATTGGATTTGAACCAATAACTTCAGGTCTGTTTTAACAGCGCGCTCCCTGTCCTCTTTCCGTTGGAGGTAACACAGCATAATGTGGTGGGAAGACGAGGACTCGAACCTCATAGCACGCGTTTGTGTTCAACCGTTACACCACTTCCCACGATACGGGAGAATTAGCTCCCAATCGATTTATACTCCGTAGAGTCGATTCTAATTTAGATCTTTATCATCCGTTTCGAATCATTTTGGCTCGTTATCAATTATCATGTTTATTTCGCAACAGTTCTCGTTGCTCGATTTTATGATAGCAATACAAAAAGTGTTTGATAATAACCTTTGTATTGTATTTCCCTTTACGTTGTGGATTAACGGAGTTTTCCTTCAAGATATACTCATCTTACCTCGGAATACCTCTTCCAGCCTACAAGGAGAAAAGGAGGACGACGGATATGCCCAACCGCCGCTGATAATGTTTCCGTGCATTATCACAAAAACTCCTTATAGACTCAAAGAGATAGGGGATAAACTCCCCACACCCTTATATGTGTGATCGGTTACCAGTATAGGTACTGAAGGTGATTGGAATGGGAATTCCATAAGTAATAAAAACATCGCCTTTACTCACTCTTAATAAGTAGAATCCAATGTTTTATTTTGGCGCTATCTTCACATTCTCCGTTAAGATACTGTGTTATTCACACCTTTAAATATATAGGCGGTAGGAATCGAACCTACTTTGCTAATACTTAATCCCGCCACCGGAACCACGAAAGGGTAGAGGAGTTGAACCTCTTAATTCACCAGCACCTATATCCTTAAAGGAAGGAACAACCTTCCCTATAATGAGCGTAGATAAATAAAACACATTTTTTTATTTGCTGTTTCAATTATAGAGTGATGTTATTCACATCTTTAAAGGTAGCATTTCGGCACTAAGACTTTTCGTAGTTTACTACCCTTAAAGAGAGGAACAACCTCTCCCGATTCATGTAATCAGCGTGTCCACTGACCCGTTTGAACCGACCTATACATATACAACGTTTTAGAATTTTAAAGAAATCGAGATAAACATACAGGACGCAATCTGTAGTTTAAGTTCGTGAGCAAAAACTAGAATTAATCCGGTAGGTACGTATCGTTTGAGTTACGGAACAGAAGAATATCCACAAATCCGCTTTGAATACAAATACGAATTTATTTAATTCACCTTTTCCGAGGTGGTAAGTTTGATGTTATCTCCCTTACATTTATTATTATATACCACTCCGAATCTACTTAACAAGATTTACCCAACATTCCAGTTGACTTCCTCAGAATAGGTTAAAAAAGTTTCAGACAATATAAAAAGAGAGTCGTTAGACTCCCTCATGTAACACTCTTCCTTCGCTATCTGTATTCACATATCCCTTCGTCGCTAGTGTGATAACATAGTCAACCTTATTATACGTATCTAGCACCTTCGACAATTCCCTCTGTACGCTCTCGATGTCCTCTCCGTCCGCTAACATCTCTTTCGTGAAATCAACCAGTGGAGTTATCGCCGTCATGTCCATATATCCACCTCTTATCAGATTTAGTTTAATAGAATCGGATTAAAGTGTATTAGATCGTCATGTTTTTACCTGTAGCTAACACATAACAATATCTAATTTCTGTTTCTGTATAGTTCATTCCAGTTAACATTATATCTATCATTAGTTGTGATTGTTTATCGTCTATACCTTCTTCTCTGTATAACTCTCTATTCTCTCTTATGATCTTTATAGCTAGTTCCATATCACTATTAGTCATACACTATTTATCTCCTTTAGTTGTTCATCTTCGATATTCATTCCTCTTATCTATCTATAAACCTTGATTCTATGCATTCCGACATATTGTCGTTATCGATACCGTCATTTTGTCCTCATTATTTATCCTAAAAATAATAGACTTGTCCTTAAATCCAAAAGCGTTAAAACATATTTTGTTTTTCTCTTCTTTTCCAAAACCTAAACATCAAGTTCAACACCTTAATTATGTTTTACCATATAGGTTATTTGTCAAGCAAGTATTTCGACTCAAATTGGATAAACTTTTTTAAATAGATTCGGATTAAATAAAATCACTCCACGACATCCCGACTAAATGCAAGTAACACGTTCCATTGCAAGTACCCCAACGTCTGTGATAGTCATTAAATATAGTTAACTCTTTCCCACATTCTTCACACGGTTCTAAGTAAGCATCTCGCTTCGTCCACGCATAACGTTTCTTACCTTTCTTAAATTCATTCTTCCAATCCCTCTCTTTACCAATCCGATAGTTGTGTTCTTTTCTAGGACACTTAGTATAATCTTTCTCTAACTCTACTTTAATTTGTCTCATCTTAAAATACACCCTCCGCCTGTCTCATTGCTATGAATGAACCACTCAAAAGGGTCGTTCATATCGTATAACCTTCCACACGATTCACAACGTGTTTTTTGATTTTTAGTGAAATAACGTTTAATTCTCTTTTTGCGGCTCATTATTTATTCCTCCCAAATTGGTTTAATAACTGATCAACGTAATTTACCTTCTTTTTGTATCGCCCGATTACTTTCATTGCGCAACTGTCTCTATCTTTTAACAACTCTACCGATTGAATAGAGGTAACAATCCCGGGGCCGTCATCAAATAGAATCTCGTCACCTTTCTTAATTGATCCAAAAGGTTTAATGAACATGAATGGTATAGTTTCTGTTTTCATCGTTTCCATATCTCCTTATTCGCTTTAGTTTTAGTCTTCACTTTGTTCTCGCCGTGATACTCCCGCCGAAACTGTTCAAACGTCGTCGCCAAGTCCCAGCCCTCTATCTCGTCCCTCCTTCTCCATCCTAAACGATCAACGAGGTAAGCTTTCATGTGCATCATGTGGCGTTCGTCTTCATAACTCATCCCGATTACCGACCTCTATAATGTGCCATTCTCCACATCGTTTACATTCCCATATCTCTAAGTCTTTCTCTCTTCCTAAGGCGCTGTAAAACAATCCAGTACATTGGTATTTGTGGTTCTTATACCAATGTTTACATATAAAACGTTTAATAGTTTCAATCACCGTACTTCCTCCACACTTATGATTCTCAACGGTTTATACGTCAACATCACATGCGCTATAACCGTCAATTCGTTCCGCCCTAAAACCTCGATTGTTTTAACATCAGCATCTTGCGTTACATATTCTACTTCCCAAATTAACTCGCTCATTATGATAACTCCCATTCGTCTGTCTTCTTTTTGTAAACAGCCACAACCAACTCGATTCCGTACTGTTGCTCAAACATGTGCTTCCTCAATGAAAAGTCACGTGGGATAGCTAACTTCGAACCCTTAACCTCGAACGCTACAACACCCGTACCCTCGATATGACAAACGAAATCAGGTGTATACACTTTAGGTCTAACTTTCTTCGTCCCTTTCTTATTGACGATGCTAGGTAACTCATACCCGTCTAGTAGATGAAACGTCTTTTGTAGCTCGATGTTACTGACTAACTTTGTGTTTAATAGATAGATATAAAAGTCACGCTCGGTCATAGAATCAAACTCATGCCCGTCATACTCCACCTTCACGGCGTTCACTTTCTTTCGTGGCGCTCTTTTAGTCTTGAATTGCCCTTCAATATGCGGGTTCAACTCTTTCAAGTGTCTCCTTGCCGTTTCCTTGCTCTTATACCCTTTAGCTACATGTAACTCTTTACCGTCCCTTACAATAGCCCACTCGTAATGTAAAACGTTCTTTTCCCTCCTTTCTCTAATTTCGTATATAATTCCGGCGGTTGTGTTTGCCCATGTTTTATTTAGTTTCATCACTGAAAACCATCCTCCATTTCGAGACAAACCATTTCTTTTACTTCTGTATCAACTTCCAATTTAATGCCCATAAACTTCAAATCTTGAATATCTTCGTAAGTAATGCATAGTACATATTCGTTTTCGTTTTTCATATCGTAAAACGTCCCTACTCCCAACTTTATTTTTGTGATGCTTTTATTGTTTTTGTAAGCTTCATGGATCATGACTTGTAACATTTTGCTTGTTCTGAATTTCATTCCGTATCCCTCCGAAACATTTAAATAGATTCGGACAACTCGACATAAATTTGCCCGAGCCGTCCTTTAATCTCGCTAATTTTCACGCCTGTATTTCGCTTCTCACTCTTCAATCCCACCATGTGATATTGTAACTTGTGTAATTCATCTTCCAACTTATCGCGTTCCATCTCTAGTTGTATTAGAGTTTGCTCGCTTTTCTTCATTCATCAATCCCCTTTGATTCAATTTTCACGCTACATAACCTCTCTTCATAAATTCTTTTTGTATGAGCCGATTCCATTTATCGCCGTTCTCGTTCATGTATGATGTAAGAACGCTAGAATCGTCTTTCCACTTAATCTTTCCGTGTTGCAATAACAAGTCTATGATAACGATCAAAGACATCAATTCGTCTTGTTTCGCGCTCATGTAAACATCTTTAACCGTCACCTCTTTTACTCCTTATCGTGGAACGTATTTGTCACCGAGTCGAAAATCATGTGATATGTACCAGCACGACCGTTTCTGTATTTATCAACGATAATCTCCATTTCTTGATAACGCTCGCCTTTTGTCTCGTTATCGTAATAATTTTCTCTGTGCGGCATGATAATCATATCGGCGACCTGTTCAATTTCCCCACACGCTCTTATATCAGCCATTGTAGGGCGTTTGTCTTCCCTATTGGTGTTACCCCTGTTTAACTGTACGAGAAGTATGATAGGTACATCTAATTGTACAGCCGTATGTTTTAACTCACGAACAACTTCAGCGAACCGCACGAGGTCTTCCGTCATTCCATCTACGTTGATATGAGAAATATGGTCTATCATGAATACGTGTTTCTTATCAGGATTGTTTTTAACCTCTTTACGCATATCAGCCTTAATCATTCGTAAATCTTTCTCTTCGCTGATTTCTAAAGGTAACTCACTCATCTTACCTACAGCTATTTGATACTTAGCAAACGCCGTACCTGGTTGTAAGCCCGCACTCTTATCATATAAAGGTAGGAATCTATTAGGATTCTTCATACATGCTACAGGTAACATCGACTGTCCGGCTATCCATCGGTCAATACATTGTCCCTCGGGCATCTCGGCCGAGTAGTATTTTCCTCTGTACGTCCCGTTCAAATCTCGTTCCGCACCTCTACGCATACTATCCAATGTCCAAGCTGTTTTACCCATGCCTGGGCGACCACCAACGATGATTAAGTCTCCAGCTTGCCAACCGTCGGTGAAGTTGTTGAATTTATCCCAACCAGTGTCTACGCCTGACATACCATCGACTTTCATATTTGCGTGTTTATCAACGCGGTTTAATAGCTTCTGTTGGAATGTTTCCTTACTTACTACCTTTTCCTCGCTAGTTTTCAAAACTCTGTTTATAAATCGTTCTGAAGCGTCTGAAGTGTTCTTCTGTTCCGTTTCAGTTAAGAACCTCGCCGCAAGTTTTCTTATTTCCTCTATTTCTATGAAATCAAACATCTTGCGTTGATAGAAATCAAAGTTAGATGTAAGAGATCCGTGTGACATCACCTTCATGACATCTTGAATTTCTAAATCGCTATGACCGATAATCATTTGTGGATTAATATCGATTTCCTTGTCGTGAAGTTCGCAAATAGTTTTGTATAACTCCTTGTGCTTACTGTCTGTAAAGTGTTTCTGACTCAGCCGACACTCATCGATAAGATAGTTATCTTCTAACATCGCTTCTAACACGCTTATTTCCATCTCTGTGTGGTTCTGAAACTTATCTAATGTATTTGTACTCATTTCGGTTAAACCCTTTCAAGAAACGTTTTTATTAAAGTGTCGATTTCTTTTGCTGTGCAAGTCATACAATCCATTTTTCTTCTATATTTAATATAGATGCTAGATTTCGAGTTTTTATATTTCTTGTTGCAAGTTCCACACCTTCTATGCCCTTTTGTGAAAATGTATCTCTTCTTCATTCTATTCCCTCCTATAAATAAACAATCGCTACACTAATTACATACCCCGCCCCGTAAAGAAACGCCGCCATCCCACTACCGACTATCAACGCCTGTTTTAAGTCTTTGTTCATGACTCTCATACTAATTGAGGTCTCCAACCTTTAGTGAAGTTCATAGCTTCCTCGAAATCCTTTGCCGCAATATCTCGGTAACTACCTACAGCGAATACTCGTTTTAATTCTTTACCGAAATGAGCGTACAATTTGCGTTTAGTATCATGAACCGTCTTACCTTCTAGTTCATCCCAAAGTTTTTCGACTCTTTGTTTCTTTGCGTTTTCTATTGCTAATTGTTGCCCGTAGTCGATAGTCATCGTATTTTGTAACTTCTCGACGCTATCCTCAATTACTTCAACTCTTTCTTTTAACTCAACTGTGCCTTCTAGCAATAATTGTTGAATCTGATCTAATGCCGTCTTTGGTTTTTCTTGACTTCTGATATAGTCTTCCATTCTATTGAACTCGTTAATAAAGTTAGCTCTGAACACCAACGCTTCTTTTCCTGTGAACCCCATGACTAGCATTGAAAATCCATCTCTAGTCATTACAACCTTTTTGTAGTTCCTTCCGTTTTCAGCTTCATAAGTGCATGGCGCAAAATTGCGCTCTCCAACAATTCCAGCACCATTTAACGTATCGACTATATTTCTAATAGCTTTCAAAACGTCCTTGTGGTTCTTATTGAAATGATCAGCCACCATCAAACTATCTGTTACTACCTCGTTGTTATTGTTTACGAATACTAATTCTTTCATATTAATTACCTCTTTCTTTTTATTTGATGAATCATGATTGTTAACACCTTTCCCCCAACACTTATATCTACACGGAATGTACAAGAATTCTACAGGTTCATGGTCAATGCCGCTATCACCTGTGTAGTCATACCAATACTCCGGGAACCACCTGACTATGAGTAACCCTGTTTCATCTTGCGAATAACCTTCTTTCATGTTTTTCCGCCTTTCTCCGGTTAAGTTAAATAAATTCGGATTAATGTGTAAAATAACGCTTTTGTTTAACTTTTATTCTGTTCCTTGTATATATCTAGCATCATCATAATTTGTTCATCCGATATCCTTTTCACATCTATCTTAGACACCATAATTTCAGCTTTTCTTCTCCAGATATGATTTCTAATCTCTTCTGTCACCTCGTGGATGTAAGAATAAATATTTCCGCGAACACTACCATCTGGATTAATTACAGTGCCCTGTTCTAAATTAAATCTGCCTGAAGGCGTAATCTTAACAATCTTATAAATAGACCATTGAGTATGAGCAAATCTACCATTTCTTATTGCTACTTCGTCACCGACCTTAAGAGTTTTAATCCACTCTTCCCGTTCTTTCTTATTATCAAACATCTACTCGACCTCCAGTTTTTATAAAAAATAACGCTTTTGTTAAGAAACTACTTTACTTCGATTTCCTTCAACTTCCACAATCAACTCTCCCTTTTTATTCCATTGCAGATGTTTTATTTTCGTGATTTTAATTACATACTCAGTTTTGGTTAAAGGTGAATTTGTATATAATTCCTCCCCTACATTCGGCAACGTTGCCCCGTTTTCTACTAGCACTGTAAATAACCCTTTCATCTTCATCCCTCGTTTTCTTATAAAATTCAAATTGCATGCCATTAACTCTTTTGCTACAAACTCTCTTTAATTTCTTCTTTCATTTCCTTCATGTTTTTAATAAAGTCTTCATATTCGTCTAACGTTGCGAACGAAATAATGATTCCATTCCCTAAATGCAACAATATTTCTTTGTCTTCCTCATCGATTGAAAAGCATAACTTGTAACGCATTTTCTCCACCCACTTTTTCTATAAATTTCAAATTTTAGAATAAAGCTAACTTTTCAACATTCTTCTCTTTCTTAGCATCCATTCTCCGGTACTCTAGATACCTCTCATCGTTTAGAAATCCTTCTAGCATCTTGATGTATTCCATGCCAGTATTCTTCTGTCTACACTCATTTGCGTAGCTCTCAACACCATACAGGATAACTTCATGTGGATGATGTTTTGCTAATGCTTCTTTATACCGCTGATATGCTTTTGGTTTGTTTCTCTTCTTCGGATAAATACTCCATAGTTGTTCAAACTCTTCACTATAGGTATTCTTCTTCGGTTTTCGTTTCTTGATAACATCATCAGCTTTAGCTGCATCTTTGCACATAGTAGTCTTATTTGTAATCTCTTGTGTAGTCTCTGGTATTGTTCCCGTCATTTTGTCGGTATCAGATTCCGCCACTTTGTCGGAATGAGAACCCGTCAACTTGTCGGAATGCATACCGACACTTTGGAGATAATCGTAGTTAATCGAATACCACTTTGTACGGTCGAATGATAGCTTGTTATAGTTGCCGACAATCAATATATTTTCGTCTTCTAGCTTCTTGAATATCCTCTCAAGTGTTCGTTTGCTCCAAAACGGGAATTGCTCACACCACTTGTCCAATGAGTTGAATACCCACTTCTTACCGTCATAATCGTGATTAGAACGTTCCAACCAGTAATGAACCTGTTGAACAACGATAGCTTCATTGATCCCTATTTTTACAGCAAGTTTCGGCTTGAGTAGGATTGTGTTGGAATCCATTAATAAACTCATGATTTCCTCCCATTTACACTAGATATAAATTTAAACCCCTTAGTGTATCTTCTATACGTGTTCGGACTCCCATAATAGAATTCTATTACCCCTTCTCTTTCGAGTTTAAGAAGAGCCAATCTAATGCCGTTCTCGTCGATCACGCCGTTCGTCATCGTGTACAACAACCTAACTAACTTGGATTCTTGTTTTTCTTTGTCAGATAAACTCTCGAATACCCTGTCAACAATATCGTGAATGTACTTTCTTTTCGTTCCGTTAGTTACGAAATATTCTTGTCTGATATACGAATCAGATGGTAACTGTTCGCCCTTGAATTTAAATTTAGCTCTGTTACCTCTATTACCCCTCGTGTATTCGCCGTATCCTTCCTCTTGGAGTCTCAATAGAGCCGTTCTCATGTTAACGAAACTGATATGAAAATCAGGTGGAAAGTGTTCAAATAACAACTCGTAATCAATTTCAGATACATCATTTTCATCAGCTAACCACTGTAATTCTTCGTATATAACCGCGACAAGAATAGAATTTACTTTTGACGCTACACTCGAATTAAATTTAATGCTGTTATCTACCATTTCAGACTCCCTCCACTAATTTAAATACAATCCTTCTCCCGCACGTTCCATCTCCGCGGCTTTCTTTCGTTACATCTTTCTTCAGTAACTCACCTTTCCGCACCATATCATTCAACGCCGCGTTAGCTGCATCCTTGGTGAATATTCCGTCAGACGCAAGTCCCACCTCAACGGAATTCATCCAACCGCCATGCTCTTTCAATATGGTTTTTATCAACATTCTTTTTGGAGAAAATTGACCCTTGCACGGAAACTTCAACATGTTATTATCGGCTTCAGGTGGATTTTTCAAAAGTGTTATGTTGAATTCTGATTTCTTTGGACTCCATTTGTATTTTATGAATCCGTACTCCTTTACCCTCCTTAAAGCCGCTTCCGTCGAAATTTGTTTGATTCCGAATGTATCCTTGAAATCTTCAGTTTTTATAACGACTTGCTCACTTTCCTCAAGTTCGCAAGTATCCCTTATATACTCCACTAATAAAGCCAGTGTAATATCAGTTTCCTTGCACAAATCTGTATTGAAATACAATTCCATTCCGCACACCTCCGGTTTAGTTCAATAGATTCGGACTAAATTAGTTTACTTTAACCATCATACATTCATAATAGATGAGTTCTTTAAGAAGCCTCGTCCTTACACCGACATCACCATTGTTTGTCTTTGATGGTTTTAATGATCTGTTACTTAATCCAACGTTTTCATTTCTTCTAGTTTCTATAACTTTATAAATCTTCGTTTTAAAGTCGTAGCCACGTCCTCTTAACGCGTCAGTTTTGACTATCAGTTGCGTGATTGTCTCTCCGGTAACAGGAATCGCTTTACTTTTATCATTAGAGTAACTTAATTTCCCTTTAAGTGAATAACTTCTCACTACAGTTTCCATTAGTAACCACCATCCGCAAGTAGTTTTTTAGCTTGTTCTAATAACGATGGGTCTTTAGTGAAACTTGTCCATCCTACGATACTTCCTGATAACATAGCGTCGATTTCGTCGAGAGATTTATTTAACGCTTTCGATGCTGCGAACTTCTTAGCGCGAACAGCTTTTTGTAACTTATCTACGTCTACCCCACCAGTATTAGCATTGCTGTTATGCACTTGATTTCCGCCATTACCTTTAGGTGGTTTATTTGCTGGTCTGTAATCTGCGTCGTCTTCATCAGTTGGGACACCGAAGAACTTTAATAAGAAGTAACGCTCTGAATAAGTTAACGCTGATCCGAATGCTTTCGAAGCATCATCTTGTTGACCAAAGAATTTCCATGGTACTTCTTCGCGTTCTTCGGGTTTGTCCGAATTAATCCACACGTAAGAGCCTTCAGATTCGATTACAAAGTCTTTTACATCTTTACCCTTACCATTCTTATACTCGTGAACCCAATTCTTATGAGAACCCATGCGAGGGCTTAAAATAACACCTAACTCGTCCATCTTTTGTTTGATTTTGTGTAACACCTGCGAACCCGTTACATACGTGTATCCATATGACTTACCGTCTTTCGAAAATACATCAATATCTTTTCTGATTTCAACTAGCTTCTGCCATAAATTCATCGAATCGACACCCCTTTAGTTTGTCGCAACGAAACCCCTTCAATCTGAATACCCCTTTTAACCGCGTCTAACAGTTCTTTACGTTGCAATGTTGGTTCGGAATGCTTATAATACATCGCTGGAATTTGTGCACTTTCTTCTATATATAAGGACGGTGCATTGTTTCGGATGCTAACTGTCATCGTCGGTGTTTTGATATTCTGTTTTTCCGCCAACTCAAGTGAATGTTGCAAGTATTCTTTTAATCTAGCGTTACTATTGTTATAAGACTTCAAACGAGCGTCTAAGCGCTTTTTCTCTTCTTTGATTGCATTGATACTAACTTCGTTGTTCTTGATGACATGAGCGACACTTACCGCCTTATGTTCGATAGCTTCCTCAATAGCTTCGAGTGTATCTGTTAATACTTCAGCTTCTGCACCCTCGTCAATCATTTCTTGAATTTGTAACCATTGTCCAGTTAATGTGTGTAAGTTTGCCATACTACTTCCTCCTTAGAATTCAATCCATTTATTTTCTTTTCCAGTGATAGTTGATAGAACCAAACAAAGATTAACTTCTTCTACCTTGCATAAATCCTTATCGTTGTGAATAACTCTAGCTCTTTCGATGTATTCCAAACGTTGTTTTATTTGACGTTCAGCTAAATCAAGACGCGCTTGCATACATTCTTTTTCGAAATCTTTGTTCATCATTTCCATACCACCTCGACTACTTTTTCGGGTATTCCGATTTCTCTCATTCTCCGCACGACTACTCCTGTACGTTCATGTTGTTGTTTCTTGAAGTAAAGATCGGATAATTGTTTCTTTGCATCACGTTCAGCTAATAGCCATTCGACCATTTCTTTGATGCATTCGATTGCCCAAGCGTGATTCCCGTTCTTACGATGCCAGCGTGCCATCAGTTGAACGTGCTTTTGATTTAGCTTGTAATTTCGGATTTTGTTCGATAGTGATTTCGCCAACTCCAAGTCCTGCAGTAATACCTGCTGTTCTAACTTCATTCCGTTCACCTCCGGTATTTTTAAATAGATTCGGATTTTGTTGTATAAATTTAATGATAGGCGCCAAAAACCTTTGTTCTTGTTCTGCCGTCATGCCTAACTTATTAGCCATTCAATAACACCCTTTCTAAAAATCATTACTGTGAAAACAACATTTCGATATACCACCCACACTAACAATCGGATTTTACACCGGATTTGTTAAATAAATTCGGATAAATAACATTAAAAAAATGACCTGTATATGCTATTTAATTACAATATTCTATCGAACGCCGGTACAACCGACGACGACCAATCTGGCGAGTTCGATGTATGCTGTGATGAATTGGTCTTTCAAGTTATTCACCTCTTCTTAGATGTATGGTCTTCTGATGTTTCGCGTGTTGGTTTCTCGTCAAATGTTGTTAACTGATTCCCCTTAGCATTCTAGACTCCCGATACTCTCGCTTTACCTTTTCGATAAATTCGGATTCACTACCGTAGTAAATATCATATGGGCTAATGCAATAGATATCTGCTAGCTGGTGCGCCATATCGTTTGATATTTTACTAGAATCCTTTTCAAATTTAGCGATAGTTACAGGACTACAAGGAACTAAAGTCGCCACTTCCTCCTGTGAAAATCCTACCCTTTGTCGTGCTAAACGAAGAGTTAACTCCATTAAAATAACCTCCTATTAACTTGTAAAACCCTGTTATATCAAGGGTTTATGTATTTGATTGTAAAACATAGAAACGTAACAAATTATCGAAACTGAAAAAGTGCATAGGTATATCTTGATGCCGAGACATAACTATAAAGTATGTCCGATAATACAAATATATCCCATTGAAACCTTTTCTATTTGTTCCAAATAATACTTTTATTTGGTGATTGTTTCCTGCCCTACATTGATTATTATAGTATAGAAAGTATCGGAAATCAACAGAAAAAATCCGATTTTATTTAAAAAACTGTTGATTTTCTACAACGCGTATGTATATAATAAGGAAGCGACATACCACAAGGGAGAGAAAAAATATGCCAAGAAAATTCAAAACTGCAAAAGAAGAACAAGATGCTATCAAAATAGCTGAAAATATTAAGAAAATCATGAAAAAGAAAAAGATGAGACAAACTGACTTATCAGTATTAACTGGCATCGCTAGGAGTACATTATCCGATTACGTTAATGGAAAAACTACTATTCCTATGGTTGCATTACAGAAAATATCGGAAGCTTTAGGAACAACTAAATCTAAGCTCGTCGATCTTAATTCCGAAGTTATTGAACTATCCGGAGTCGAGAAGTTACCTATTTACGGTGAAGTTTGTTGTGGTAACGGACTATTAGCGTTACAAGATATCAAAGGATACTTAGATACACCTTCTAGTTGGATAAATGGTGGAGATCACTTCTACTTATTAGCTAAAGGAGACTCTATGATTAATGCCGGAGTCGTTGACGGAAGTTTACTATTAATTAGACGACAAGCTATCGTTGAAAACGGTGAAATTGCTGCTGTAATGGTTAATGATGAAGCAATGTTGAAACGTGTATATCGCGAAGGGAATATAATTAAATTAGTTTCTGAAAATCCTAATTTTGAAGATATTATTTTAGACGAGAGAAAAGACGTAGTTTCTATAATCGGTAAGTTAAAGAAGAATATCGGCGAACATTAAATCTAAGGAGGGTATACTAGATGAAATGTGTTATATATAGAAGGGTTTCGACGGATGAACAAGCTGAAAAAGGCTTCTCTCTTGAGAATCAAAAATTAAGATTAGAATCATTCGCGACTTCTCAAGGCTGGGAAGTCGTTGGCGATTATGTTGATGATGGTTATAGCGGCAAAGATATGAATCGCCCTGCATTAAAGAAAATGTTTAGTAATGTTGATGAATTCGATGTAATACTAGTTTATAAATTAGATAGATTCACTAGATCTGTTAAAGACTTAAATGAAATGTTAGAAACAATTAAAGAACATGATATAGCTTTTAAAAGTGCTACAGAATCCATAGATACCACTTCTGCAACAGGTAGAATGATACTAAATATGATGGGAACAACCGCGCAATGGGAACGCGAGACGATTTCAGAACGAATAAAAGATGTATTTGGAAAAATGAGAGAAAACGGGATTTTTTCAACAGGTCATCCACCATACGGTTATAGATACCGCGAAAATAAATCAATTGAAATAGTCGAAGAACGAGCGGAAGTAGTACGCTATATATTCGAACTGTCCAAGACTATTGGACTGCTTAAGATTTCCTTAGAATTGAAAAAGATGGGCATTAAAACAAGACGGAATAATAATTTTGGACAGTCGGCGGTAAAAAGAATACTACACAACCCTTTCTATTGCGGATATATGACGGTTAATAACAAATGGGTACCAATCAAGAATGATGGTTACATACCTATAATAAGCGAAGAAGAATTTAAGACAACTCAAAAAATATTAACGAAACGGAATAACGCACAGACAAGATCGAGAAGCGAATCTTATTACCCGTTTAGTGGGGTTGCGCTTTGCCCCGAATGTCAACGGGCGATGAGTGGCGATAGAGCTAAATATGGCGATTTTTATTATCGTTACTATCGTTGTAATTATGGACGAGAAAACGATAATTGCACTAACAGAAAGCGAATTAGAGCCGAACAAGTTGATATAGCTTTTGCTAAATACATTTCAGGGTCTTTTGAGAATACTACAATAAAACTAGAATCCGGAGATATTAAAAGTGATATAGAGCATAAACTGAAACACTTGGACAGTAAGATAGAAAGATTGAGTGATTTATATATCGAAGGAGATATTACTAAAAGTAAATACAATGAAAAAATGAACTCACTTCTTAACGAAAAAGAGCAATTAAAAAGTGAGTTGACATCATATAAGGAAAGTGCTTCTGCTGATTTTATTCAGGATAAAATAAGACAATTGGAAAGTGTTTGGCACTTAATAGACGACAAAACAAAGTCTGAATCTATACGAAGTGTTTTTGATACTATAACAATAAAACAAGAAAAGGATAAGGTAATCATTATAGATCATACCCTACTCTAATTTGGGTTAATGTTTCATTTCTTCTATGATATGCCCTTCCGAAAGCTGATACTAACGACGTTACACTTGCTTCACCTTTTTTCACGCACATACACTCCTTCATTTTCACAACAAAATAGGGTTCCCCTGGCCAGGAGAACCCTATTATACACTTTATTTTTATATTGGTAAATTATAGCGTAAATAAGTTTTTTTGTCAAGTTTTTAGCCTACTATCACTCCGACACTTTGTATATTCTCTAGCAGGAAAATTGTCGATTCACACAGAATATTCCAGACTATAACAATACACATGGAGGCCAATATGAAACGATTCGTCATTATTACAGTAGGAAAAACACACAGCGGAAAAACTACATTTGCAAAAGCTTTAGAAAAAGAGTTACCCCACTCTTTCGTTATGGATCAAGATAACCAAGCTGAATTTATTAACACGCATTACGAAAAATTACAGCCGGCTGAAGGCCCTAATACATTTAAGCACGGTCTTTCGAAATTCATTGTTGATTATGCAAAAGAACATACAAATTTACACCTTATTATTATTAACTCCAATCGCAGTAAAAACGGAAGGTTATATTTACTAAACGAATTATTTCCACAAAATGAATATGTACGTATACTCGTTCATTTTGACATTCCAGATGATGTACTTTATGAAAGAGTGGCTCGAAGCACGCGAAGTACAAATATTTTTAGAGGTGGATATGCTAGTTTCAAAGAAGTACTTGATCGACAACAAACTGAATCACTTCACGATGATGTCGTAGATCCTGTAGAAAACGAGGCTGATTATTTGTTTGTTATTCGCAATAGTAAAGATGTAAGCTTTACTATTGAAGAAATTGTTCATCTTGCTAAAGATTTGTCCCCTACTCCAAAATAAGAGACTATAAGAATTACATAATGATAGATTATTATGCAAATCCTTCCTCTAAGCGCCTAACATAGTATATAATGATAAGATAATCTACTTCTATATGCTCATTTTTACACAAAACAGTTCATGCATATGAAAGAAAAGAGGTACAAAAATATGAAAACAAAACAAACAATCGCTGCGTCTACACTAGCTTTAGCAATGATTGCTGGCGCAAACTCTACTCATGCGGAAGTAACTGATGCTACTCCTCAGCAAAGTACGGGAGATCGATTAGCTGAAATTAAACAACATAAACAAGAGTTAGATGCGAAATTGCAGCAACACAAAGAAAACGTGGATCAAACATTGAATGAACTTAACAAAGTTAAGGAAAATGTTGATACGAAGGTGAATGAACTACACGAGCGTAAACAAGTTGCCGATGAAAAAATTAACGAAATTAAGCAACGTAAAGAAGAGTTCGATGCAAAACTTCAGCAAGACAAGCAAATCGCCGAAGATAAAATCGCTGAAATAAAAGAGCATAAAAAACAAGTAGAAGATAAAGTTGCTGAAGTGAAAAAACATAAGCAAAATATCGATAATAAGGTTAATGAGATTAAAGAACATAAACAAACTGTCGATGAAAAAGTGAATGAAATTAAGCAGCATAAAGAGAACATTGATCAAAAGGTTAATGAACTTAAGGAAGTTAAAAAACAAGTCGATGAAAAGTTAGCTGAGTTAAAGAAAGCGAAACAAACTGCTGAGGACAAACTTGCTGAGCTAAAAGAAAACAAACCGAATACTGGTAACACGTTAGAGGAACTTAAGAAAATTAAAGGTAATTTAGATAGCCTTTCCGCTAACTTAGAACTAGCTAAACAAGATGTAAAAAACAAACTTGCTGCATTACAAGAAGCTAGACAAAATTTAATCAATAAAATTAACGAGATTAAGCAATCGAAACAAACTGTTTCAGACGATTTATCAAAGAAAAAACAAGACTTAGATATTAAAATCAACGACTTTAAACATACTGAGAAAAAAATTGATGACAAATTAGCTGAGTTACACACAACAAAGCAAAATGTAGATAACAAGATCAACGAAGTATCTCAATCGAAACAAACAGAAACAAAGACTGGTACTACAAATGCAAACAATAATGCTAGAGAACTCCCTAACGCTGGTAGTGAGCAATCAAATAATATGGCTTTAGGTATGTTATCTGTTTTAGGCGGCGTTTTATTAGTTGCGCGCAATAAAATTAAAACGTTATTCTCAAAATAAAGCCATTATACTTATTAGAAATAATTATACAAAGGCCAACCGCATGTACGGTTGGCCCTTTTTCTTTATATTAATTGTCCATCTCTTAGCGTCAATATACGATCACATACATCAAGCATTCTTTCATCATGTGTAATCATAATTGCTGCTTTTTGGCTCTCTTTCACTTCACGTTTCATCATTTCCACAACTTCACGTGCGCGTTTTGAGTCTAAGCTTGCCGTTGGCTCATCCGCTAATATTAAATCTGGGTTGTTCATGAACGCACGAGCAATTGCTACCCTTTGTTTTTCCCCACCAGATAGTTGATTTGGATAATGATTTTTTCTTTCTCCTAATCCAAATGCCGCTAATAAATGATTCGCACGCTTTTCTGATTCTTGTTTACTTTCTTTTTTCAGCTTAGCAATGTAAAGTAACTGTTCCTTCACATTTAAATATGGAACAAGGTTTGCAAACTGGAAAATGAAGCCGATTTTTTTCAAACGAATGTCTGTCATTTCCTTTTCTGATAACTTCGTAATATTTTGCTCACGAATGTAAATATCCCCTTTTGACGGTGATAATAGTGCACCCGCGATTGATAATAACGTACTTTTCCCTGATCCAGAAGGACCGACGATTCCGATAAATTCTCCAGCTTTTACATCAAGCGATATCGGATGAAGGGCTGTTACTTCCGTATTCCCTTCCCCGTACACTTTACTTACTTTGTCTAGTTTTAATAATGAAGTCATTACATCCCGCCTCCAATTGCTTCTAGCGCATCAACTTTTAATACTTGGTATAACGAAATAAGTGTTCCTAAAATACTAATGACGATAAAGATTGCTGCATATTGTGCAATCATCGGTGTTGTTAATAAGAACGGCATACCTGTTGGTAAAATTTGTTCTAATCCTTGTACAAGAACGATGCTAATTATCATCGCAACGACTGATAAGAATAACGCCTGCACGACTAAGCTATTTGCTAAATACGAGTTCTTTGTACCGATTGCTTTTAATACACCTAATTGCTGTGTTTTTTGCAGTGTAATGACGTAGAAGAATACACCGATTAATAAAGCAGCGATTACAAGTAAGAATGCAATGATCATCGTTAACGTTCCTTGCTCTTCTTTAAACCCTGGAATACTTTGCAGTACTTCTTCTTTATCAATAACGTGAGTATTTTTAATTTCTTTATCTGTATTCAGCGCAATTGCACTATAATCTTTTTGGTTCGGTTGTGAAATAGACCCCCATACGTCTTCATTTACATAAACGACTGGTGTATGGCTAAACATTTGATCTTTCGTAAATCCGACGATTTTAAATTCTTTCTTTGAAACAGGATCGATAATTGTATCCCCAATATCGATTCCTTTTTCTTTAATTGATTCGTCAGCAACCATTTCGTTATTTGCTGTACTTAATTTCTCACCTTTTATAATGTTCGGTTCTAAAAATGTATCGCGTTCACTTGAGAAAATAGCGATATCAACCTTTTTCGAACTATCTTTCTTTTCATATGTTGAAACTTTCACACGAAACGGAACAGCCTCTTTCTCGCCTACTTGACTTACTACGTTATCTACATCGTCTTTCTTAATTTGTGAACGAAGTAATTTATTTTCCGCATCATCTGCTAAAACGAACTTATTTGCCTCCATATTTTGAATCGATGAAGCATTATCATATGATAATCCATTTGCTAATCCTGAAATAACCAGGACTAAAAATGATAATAAAACCATGATAAGTCCGATTAATCCGTATCTTAATTTTGATTGTTTCAATTCACGCAGAGCTAAAAACATTTCGCTCGCTCCTTCCTCTTTCTTTCTATGCACTTATCATAAAAAAGAAATATGAACGGAATATGAACAGAAGATTACAGAGGAAAGATTAAATTTTCAGAAAGTATTGAAAATAAATAGAATCCTTGATACAATTCAGTCAAATAATATTGACCGAGTAATTTTATTCAAGGAGTTGATCATTTTGAAGCCCATGTTCACACTAACTACTTATAGCCAACTAAAAGCAATGAGCGATCCACTACGTGTCGAAATGATGATGCGTCTATGTGAACGTCCTTATACAGGACAACTACTATCTGAAAAATTCGGCATTTCAAGGGCGAAAATTCATTATCATTTAAAAGAATTAGAGAAAAATGGCTTTATAGAAATCGTATATACAGAAGAAAAAAATGGCATCGTTCAAAAATTTTATCAATCTGTCGCTAGAGGCTTTACCCCTGCTGCCGAACTATTACCTCATTTAGAAATAGTAAGTGAATCAGGTCGCCAAATCTTTTTACAAATGACGGAAAGAACGAAAAGTCATATTCTTGCTGCACCCGAAGAAGCTTTTACATTAAGAAAAGAAAGTGAAGACCCGGCTGAGTGGAATTACGTTTCATCTTGCTGGGAGTTTGATGCTACGCCAGAACAATTTCAAGTGTGGGTAAAAAAGTTTTATGAATTAATGTCTGAATTAAACGAAATCACAAAAGGTGCAGATAAAGATCCGAATAGTAAACCTTATTATATTTCTACTACTGCACTTCAAATCGCAGAGAGAACAATGCAGCAATTTATTAAAGAAGAAAAATCGTAATACGATTTTTTTTACATAAAGTGAAACTTTAATCAGTGGGGTTTTGTTCATCCCCCACCGATTATTAGTTGAACCAATCGGGCTTTTACGGGCAGCCCGACCCCCACCTAATTTCTTTGCTTTCGCTGAATTTTGAGATGGAGGTCTTACTGCCCGTTAATGCGGGATAAACGGTCAAATTTATTTTACCGAATAAATTTATTATAAAGGAGTAGATAAAGTGGACATATTAAAAAACCGGAATTTCCTCTTATTATTTTTAGGGAGAATTTTCACCAACATAGGAGATAGCTTATATTACGTAGCAGCAATGTGGCTCGTATATAAGCTAAGTGGTAATCCTTTTTATTCTGGATTGGCTGGTTTCCTTACGTTACTACCTTCTGCATTACAATTTCTTACCGGCCCATTCGTTGATAGATGGCCAATTAAAAACACTCTCGTCATCACACAAGTTTTGCAATGCATTCTTATATTAATCATTCCTATTACACACTACTTCGACCTATTAACAGTCCAACTACTACTCATCATCATGCCCATCGTAGCCTTTATCGAACAATTCGCCTATCCTGCACAGTCAAAAGCTTTACCACTTCTACTGCATAAAACACAATTATTAAAAGGAAACTCACTCTTCTCATTTGCGTATCAAGGCATCGATTTAATTTGTACGACTCTTTCTGGAATATTAGTAGCACTACTTGGCGCAATCTCTTTATATGTAATTGACTCTTTCACATTCGCGATTACTGCCCTTTTGTTCTTTTCATTGAAAATGCCACAGCAAACTGCAGCAAACACATCACTTTCAACTAAACAATATTTCTCTGATTTAAAAGAAGGTTTTTCAATCGTCTTTCGTTCCTTAATGAGCGTATTCTTAATCGGTTCAGTTGTTGCCAATTTTTCTATCGGTATGACGATGGCCATACTCCCTTCTTTCGCTGATTCTTTAGGAGGCGTGAAATCATACGGATTCTTCTTAGCTGCTATATCAGCAGGTAGTCTGATTGGTGCTTTATTCAGTTCATGGGTTGGCAAACGTAACGTTGGCCGCGCATCTATTATTAGCTTTGCGACTGGTGCTATCTTTTGGTTTCTCTCTACGGTTGTACCGTTTCAATGGTTATCTATTTTCTTATTCGGCCTATCTTGGATTCCAATTGGTGCAACCAACATATTATTTGCGACAATTAGTCAAATTTTAATTCCAAATCGATATATTGGACGCATCAACTCAGTTATGCGAAGTATGGGCACAATTGCTATGCCGTTCGGTTCTTTAATTGGCGGATATGCTGCAAATGTATTTAGTAGCCAACTCATTTTTGCATTCGCTAGCATCGGGATTTTATTTATTTCTCTCGTATGGCTACTCCATCCGAAATTACGAGCATTGCCGAAAGCTGATGAAATTACAGCGGATACTTTTGGTGTTCGGTTTAAGGAAGAGCGCGGGAAAGGTGCGGCTTTATAGCAGGAACAAATATAACCCCGTTCTAAATTGAGGACGGGGTTAAAAATATAATTATTTCATTTTGGATGTAAAATACTTCACTAAAAATAAAGTCATTTGAATATCTAAATTTTATTCAACAATAACACCAACTAAAACGTTCAGTTAACGCTTTGATGGCCAAGACCCTTGCATTTTCCTTAATTGAATAATTTGTCCTGTATGATAAGCATCATGAAGCAAGATGTCCAGTAATTTTCCTTCTAGTGAATTTTGCTCAAGCTCTCTTTCGGAAATTGCACTTAATACTTGTCTTAAATTATGTTGAGCATCTTCAGAACGTTCAACGACTTTCTTCCATTCCATATCATCATTAGATTGCTTAGTAAGATAAAAAGTGTCATTACCGTCAAGATTATTTGTCCATTCCCGGCCTTCCAAATTTGCAGCAAGCCTCTCTTTATAGTAAATAAGATGATTAACGTTCTCCCAAATGGTATTCGTTTCCTCACTAGGTGGTTTCCACATAGCCTGTTCGGCTGTAAGTCCTTCTATAGCATGTTTAAACGGTGCATACCAACTCTCTTTATCGAATGTTGAATCTAATGTGTTTAATAACAAGTCAATTCGTTTCAAAGTAATTTCCTCCCTACACAGTTCAAGTTTTAATACACTCTCTATAACTCTGTAGAGATTCTACATTTTCAAATAAATTCCCTCCTAGTCTCACTCCACAAACTCGTCCGATTATGTAATTAAAATGACTCACATTTTTTCATTTTACATGTACACTAGCAACAAAAAAGAAGAGGCCGTTCCCAAACAGCCTCTTCCCTCTATTTTGGAAGCTCCACCCGAACAGTCGTCCCTTCCCCTTTCGTGCTATAAACTGAAACAGTTCCGTTATGCAGTTCAACAATCTTCTGCACAATCGACAATCCTAAACCGCTACCTTCTACGTTTCTTGCCCTTGCTGTATCCACCTTATAAAAACGATCAAAAATACGATCCATTTCTTCTTTTTCCATGCCGATTCCGTTATCGGATATCGAGATTATAACGCTAGACTCTAACTCTTCGACAAAAAACTCAATGGTCCCACCGTCGTTTGAAAATTTAATGCTATTCGTAAAGATATTACTCCATACTTGATGAAGTAAGTTTTCATCACCTTTTATAGTGATATCTGGCACATCAAATTCAACGGCGATATCTTTCTCACGCCATTTCCATTCGAGCATAAAAATGACGTCTTTAATTTGCTTCTGCAAATTGAATTCTTTTATTTGTAAAACTTTCTCTTCTTTATCTAATGACGCTAGCGTAAGTAACTGTTTACATAAACTAGACATTCGCTTACTTTCGCCCTCAATAATTTGTAAGTAATGGTTTCTTTCTTCCACGCTCATCTTTTCTGTTTGTAATGTCTTCGAAAATCCTTGTATGGAAGAAAGCGGTGACTGGAATTCATGTGAAACGTTCGAAACGAATTCTTGTCTCATTTCATCGAGTTCTTTAATACTTTTCGTCATCTTTTGGAAGCTTGTAGATAACGTTCCTATTTCATCTTTTCGTTTTACATCTAATTCAATTTCATATTCCCCACTCGCAATTTTTTGCGTAGCATTCGTAAATTTACGAATGGGACGAACGATGTAACCTGCTGCAATCGCTATAAAGATAATACTTAATAGTACGATAAACCCAAGTAATACCGCTAAGAAAATTCGCATCTCGCCAAATTGGTTTTGAATGTCAGGACGAATAAATAATGCGTACTGTTTATCACCGTGCTTTACCGGTACACCGACACTATTTATTAATTCATTATCGAAAAAACCAGTAATAAATAGACGAGTCGGATATGTAGAAACACCATTAAACGTTTCCCCTTGCAATACTTTATGAACGGTATCATCACTAATAGACGTCTTACGAAACGCATTGCCGATACGCTTTCCATTCTTTTGATCATCGACAATATAAATTTCATACCCTAGCTTCGCAATAGATTGTAAGTACGCCTCTTGATTTTCTTCGCTTTGCTTTTCATATAACGATTTAACTTCTTCCGCATACTTTAAAATCTTTTCACTATTATACGGTTTTAACTTCACTTGATAATATACGTTCGTTAATAAAAAGCCGATAATACTACTGAGTAGCATAATACCGACTGTCATAAATACAAATCTAGAATATAGTGATTTCATCTTATTTCAGCTCCAACTTATAACCGAGTCCGCGCACTGTTGTAATTTGAAAATCATCCGTTCGTTTTGAGAAACGATCTCGGAGCCTTTTCACATGAACGTCAACCGTTCGTTCATCCCCTTCAAAATCCATTCCCCATACTAGCTCAATTAACTCTTCTCTTGAAAATGTTCTCCCAGGATAACTAGCTAATTGTGATAATAATTCAAATTCCTTTAATGGAAGCAAAATCGTCTGCCCGTTACACTTTACTTCAACACCTTTACGATCAATTGTCGTCCCGTGAAGTGTAATTATGTCCGCACTCAGCATTTGATAACGGCGCAATAAAGCTTTCATACGGAAAATGACTTCAGCTGGTTCAAATGGTTTTACGATATAATCGTCTGTACCAGAAATAAATCCTCTTTCTTTATCGACTAACTGATCCTTTGCTGTTAATAAAATAACAGGAATATCATGATACTTACGAATTTCTTCACATAACGTATAGCCATCAACGAACGGCATCATAATGTCTACGATCGCAAGATGAATATTTTCCTTCTCTAATACTTCTTGCGCTACCTTTCCATCTTCTGCTTCAAAAACTGTAAACCCCTCTTTTTGTAAATGATAACGTAACAACTCTCTAATATGCTTATCATCATCAGCTAATAAAATATGTATCATCTTCATTAAACCCTCTCTTATTCATCCTTCTACATCACTACATTAAGAAACAATTGGATTTTTTGCAAGAAAAAGAAAAGGATTCCTTAGAAGATACTCTTGTTATCATTGTGGTCAGCTGCTTTATTACTCTTATAACTTGGTGATGTACTCTGGTGTACGAATAAGTGATCTAATACTTTTTTAGTAAGTGGCATAAAGAAATTCAGTAATAGCCCACCTAAACAAACGGTTAATATAGTTCCAATACCAATTGGTCCATGTAAAATCGTTGCCATTATTAAGAATATAAGGTAAATACATGTTCGCGATATAAAGATATTCGTTCTCGTTAATTCTTGTATGATTAAAGTTAATCGGTCAATTGGAATGGGAGCAAAATTTGTTTGTAAATATATCGCAGTTCCTAATCCTGTAATAACTAAGCCAATTCCAAAATAAATCATTTTACTGTACCATATTTCTGGTGTAATTAAATTGCGTAATAAAAATAGCCACACATCAATACCAATACCCGTGATGAATGCTGTTAACAACCCTATTATCTCTGGTCTATGTCTTTTTAAAATTGAGTTACAACATATTAATAATAAAGCTATTATTATTTCCCAGCTTCCCACAGTAAGTCCCACATTTAAAGAAAGTCCTACTAAAAGTGCATCAAAAGGTGACGTTCCAAGATCTGATTGTATTGTAAAAGAAATACCAAGGGTTAATATTAAAATTCCTAATACATAAAAAATATACTTCATTTTAATCAACCTCTTCATCGTTATTTTTGTTGCATTTACAATAAAAATATTTTATATTAAATGTAACTTCGAATTGTTGCATTTGCAACAAAAATAAAAGATAAGGAGTTCATTATGAAAGAAATTCTTCGTGAAATTGGCATGATTGCAAGGGCGTTAGATTCTATCAGTAATATAGAATTTAAAGAATATGAGCTTACAAAAGGTCAGTATTTGTATCTTGTGCGAATATGTGAAAACCCAGGAATCATTCAAGAAAAGCTATCTGAGATGATAAAAGTAGATCGTACAACCGCAGCCCGTGCTATCAAAAAGCTTGAAATCAATGGATTTATCGAAAAGAAAGAAGATGAATCTAACAAGAAAATCAAAAAACTTTTCCCAACAGAAAAAGGGAAAAACGTCTATCCTTTTATTAAAAGAGAAAACGATTATTCAAATACTGTTGCATTAGAGGGATTTTCGGAAACAGAAGCGGAAACTATTTCTAACCTCCTTCAAAGAGTAAGAAAAAATATAGAAAAAGATTGGGAATTTGTAAAAAAGGGAAATAAGAGAAATTATTGATTATATAAAGGAGCGAACTATTCAAATGACTACACATACAGAAAAGTGCACCCTTAAAGATATACACAGACTTCAAGAAATTAGTTATGAAACATTTAATGAGACTTTTAAACATCAGAATTCACCCGAAAATATGAATCACTATTTGGAAAAGGCATTTAACTTAAAACAATTAGAAAAAGAATTATCCAATGTCTCTTCTCAATTCTTTTTTGTCTACTTTAACGATGAAATTGCTGGATATTTAAAGGTCAATATTGATGATGCTCAGTCTGAAGAAATGGGCAATGAATCACTTGAAGTAGAGAGAATTTATATAAAGAGCTCCTTTCAAAAACATGGTCTTGGTAAATATCTACTAAATAATGCTATTGAAATTGCAATAGAACATAATAAAAAGAATATTTGGCTAGGCGTATGGGAGAAAAATGAAAATGCTATTGCTTTTTATAAGAAGTTAGGTTTTGTACAAGCTGGCTCTCATTCCTTTTACATGGGCGATGACGAACAAGTTGACCTTATCATGATTAAAACACTCATATAACTTTTTTTGAAAGGTGGGCTATTATGTATATTCCAAAGTATTTTAAAGTCACAAATGTTGATGAAATTTGGGATTTTGTTCAAAAAAACTCTTTTGGAACAATCGTCACAACAAAAAAAGAAAAACCAATCGCAACTCATTTGCCTTTTGGATTAACTAAAAAAGGTGATGACTATTTTATTACTGGACATATGGCTTATGGGAATCCTCAGTGGAGAACATTTGAAACTTGTGAAGATGTTCTTGTAATATTTCAAGGACCACACTCTTACATCTCTTCTTCTTGGTATGAACATGCAGAAGTTCCAACATGGAATTATCAAGCCGTCCATATATATGGTAAAGCAAGTATTTTACATAAAGAGGAATTAATAGATGAATTAACCACAATGCTGAAAAAATATGAAGAGCATCGTGAAAATCCAGTATTATGGGATAAACTTTCCCCCACTCTCTTAGAAAATGAACTGAAGGGCATAGTTGGGTTTAAAATTAAAGTAGGAGACATTCAGGCTGCATATAAATTAAGTCAAAATCGAAATGAGACGGATTATATTAATATTATTGAAAAATTGTACGATGAAGAAAATCCAGATGCAAAACAAATGGCGGAACTCATGGGGAGTAGATTAAACAATCACATATAATCCATTGTAATTCAACTCTCACATTTCAAAATTAAAAAACAGACTGGAGCGCTTTATCGGCCGTTTCCATTAGAACGCAAAAAGTTGAACTAAAAGTGAATGGCGTTTAATTAAAAAAGAATCTATTTTGAAAAAAGATTATTCAAAATAGATTCTCACGTTTTAGTATTAAGATTATTTTAAGCAAAAATAATTTCTAAGCTTTCGAAATATCAACAAATCCTTCTCCGAATACGTCACGAACATCATGTATAGCAATGAACGCAGCTGGATCTGTAGTTTGAACAATCCTCTTTAGCTTCACTACTTCTTGCTTATTAATAACAACGTAAAGAATGTCCTTCGGCGTTTTCGTGTAATAGCCATGACCTGAATACACGGTAACTCCTCTGCCCATTAAGGTTGTTACCTTCCCTGCAATTTCATCTGGTTTATCCGAAATAATCGTAATGGCCTTTTTCGGATTTAAACCTTCAATTACAAATTCCATTACTTTCGTTCCTACATATAACATAATAATTGTCAGCATCAGTTTTTCTGCACCAATGATGAAATAAGATGAAAACGCAACGATTAAATCGAAGAACAGTAGACCATAGCTAATGCTCCATCCTAAATATTTATGCGTCATCCGTGCTAAGATGGTAGTACCTGCTGTCGTTCCACCAACGCGAATGATGAGACCAATCCCGCACCCGATAAATATTCCACCGAAAATGGCATTTACGAGCATTTCATCAGAAGCAATCGTCCATCCTTCTGTTAGATGAAGAAATAGCGAGTTCGTAACTACAGCGATAATCGTATAAATCGTTGTGATTTTATTCAAAAATTTATAGCCGACTATTAACAAAATCGCATTTAAAATTAAATTCACTAAACCTGGTGACCACTCAAATAAGTAGTACGTAATAATCGTAATACCTGTTACCCCGCCCTCACCAAACTCGTTCGGGATAACAAACAAATTGACACCTAACGCAAAAAGAAATGCACCGATAATAATAAAAATAATGTCTGTCGTTCTTTTTTTCATACAGTACCTCACTTCTTATGTAAATATTTATTCTGTCATAAACTCTCACCATTATATCGTGGAATATTCAAATCGAACAGTGCTTTATTTTTATTTTCATATAGGATGATAAATCAACTTTATTCTATATCCACATGTAATTTAAAAAGGGTAACAACTGTATTTATTATGTACTACAAGTAAAGTTTTGATTTCACATGCTATTCATGCTAAAAACCGAATAGGAACACGTACTCGCATGAACTTCGAGTACAAAACAAATAGGCGAAGCTATAGAATAGGCTTCGCATTAAGCATTTGATTGTAGAGATTTATATTCATACATTCCAAAATAAATTTACTTACCTTTCTCCATATACTCTTTAATCTTTCGTTCTTCCCACTCTTTTCCGAATATCCCGAATGAAAAAGTTGTCAAACCATGTATAACGATACCAATCCCCCAGCCTGCAAGTGGATATAAAAACCATAATTTACTTGAATCAGAGCTTATATTTATAAAAAAAAGCATTAAGTTAACTAGTATATATAATGCTAAATGAATATAAAACGCTTTTAAATTCTCCACTCTTTTTTTAGCTCGTAAATAATTCTCATCTCGCTCCATATATAAACACCTCTTTCATTATTGTATTTTTTAAATTTACTCCGATTTAAACATCATATTCTAGTCAGGAATACCTTATTCTCAAAAAATACAAAACAAAAAAGTACCTAGCAAATGGTCATGTGTATGACCATTTGCTAGGTACTGAATAATCCATTTATTATTTACAGAAATCTAATTAAGACCAAATCCAAACATCGTCATTATTTTCAACGTTGTTTTTTACTTCATGCACTTTTTCGATATGATCAACTGTGTTCCAATTAATAGAACTTCCACCCCAGCCCACATAATTCATATCAATTTTCACTTTCTCACCCACATGAAATACTTGTCCCTTTGTTAAGAAAACATCAATAATATCTTTCTTCCCGTTTAACGGTGGATACCCCACTACGACATATTTAGTAGCACCGTCTGTTCCTACTTTTGATACTTCACCAATTACATAATCAGGTGAGCCATCTTCTTTCATGTGCATGCTTAACTTGTTTGTTGTATTTTCAATTGCAGTTGCAACCATATATTCTGTAAAATTACGCATCATAGATCCAGTAGCTTTAACCTCATCTCCTACTTTCACATTTGAGAAAGTATCCATGTATACACTAACAGGTCCTTCGTATTGCTTAGATTTTACGACAATTACACCGTTATCTACTTCTACTACTCGTCCTTCTAACGTCGAGAAATTCGATTCAATAGAAGCTGCACTCGCTTTTGTTACTTCTAGTCCTGGTACATTCGTTCCTGATAATGCTGCGATTCCTAAAGCACCTGCTAAAATTATTTTTTTCATACCCATTATGAAACATCTCCATTCATGATGATTTTTTTGATTGGATACGACCAACCTGTAACTATTATAGTTACAGGTTGTAAAAAATAGCAACCCTCTTTCTCATGCAATGATGCATACTGTACTTTTTAAATATAAAGCGTTTTTCCCTATATTCAATACTACTGCTAAATTCTTGTACACCAGCAGGTAAACGAATTGATGATGAAGAAACTAATGTCATGCATCATATTTTTCAATACTACAGTTTGATAATCGTAGTCCATTACATTATGTAGGAGCGGAGTTAACATGTTAATAAAACCAAAGAGATTACAGGCAGGAGATGTTGTGGCAACAGTAAGTCCTTCATGGGGAGGAGCAGGTGATCCTGAAATAAGATGGCGATATGAGCAAGGGGTAAAGAGGTTAGAAGAAGTTTTCGGTCTTACCATTATCCCAATGCCAAATAGTTTAAAAGGTAGCGAATTCATTTATAACAACCCACAGGCTCGTGCGGAAGATTTAATGACAGCATTTAAAGATACGCGCGTGAAAGCAATTATTGCGAATATTGGCGGTCAAGATAGCATTCGCTTACTTCCTCATATAGATTTTAATGTAATACGTGAAAATCCGAAAATTTTTATGGGATACTCTGACGTTACTATTTCACATTTATTTTGTCATAAAGCAGGTCTTTCCTCTTTATACGGTCCGGCAATTTTGACCGACTTTGCTGAAAATGTAGAGATAGATCCATATACGGTTGAAATGGTAAATCGAACTCTCTTTTCCAATGAAGTGATTGGCGAAATTCAACCAGCTCCTGAATGGACGAGTGAACGTTTAGAATGGATAGAGATAAATAAGGATACAAGACGGACGATGCAGCAAAACAATGGATATGAGGTACTTCAAGGTTCTACTACTGTACAAGGGCGTTTAATTGGCGGATGTATAGAAGTACTGGAATTTGCAAAAGGAACGGAACTTTGGCCTGAGAAAAAACATTGGGAGGATAGTATTCTCTTCTTTGAAACTTCTGAAGATCATCCAGAACCAAGTTATATAAAGTATTGGTTACGAAATTATGCAGCGCAAGGCATTCTGCAAAAAGCAAAAGGTATCATTTTCGGTAAACCGAAAGATGAACAATACTATGAAGAATATAAAGATGAAATACTGAAAGTTATGAGAGAATATAACTTAGAAGATTTGCCGATTCTTTATAATTTTAATTTTGGCCATACTGAACCGAAGTTTATTTTACCTTACGGCGCAATGGCAGAAATTGATTGTGAAAATGTATCTTTTTCTATTTTAGAGAGTGGCGTGGAATGAATAAAAACACTCCTATGAGATATGTCTGTGAATTGGTACTTTTTAAAAGTATATAATTGGAGGGAGATTACGTGTATGGAAGTAACATTTACAGTAAGTAAATGGGATGAAAAACCAATTGATGATAATAAAAAAGATTTCCCTATTAATATTGCTCATGTTGAATATGATATTGATGGGGAATTAAAAGGAAAGGCTTTTGTTGAATACTTATTATATTATTTAGACTCAAATATAAATGATGGTCACTTGGCTACTGCTAAAATTTCTGGATTTTTACACTTTGAAGGGATTTATAAGGGGCAACAAGGGACATTTACAGCTATAGAGCAAGGAATATTTGATAAAGGAAATTTAGATTCCCCAGGAACAATTATTAAAGCTACCGGTAACTTAGAAAACCTACGAGGATTCTATAATTATCAGTTTACAGGTCAAACTAGTAAACTAGTTTTAGAGTTTAAATTTTAGCAAAACATCCTATAAATTAGTGGAAAGGACATTTCTTGTAATACTAGGAATGTCCTTAACTCTTTTAAAATAAGAAAAACCGAAACTAAAATCATTTCGGTTTTTCAAACTAATGAAGTCTATCATTATTTTAAAGAATGTACAAATAACCCACTACGCAGTTTCGGTTCAAACCACGTTGATTTTGGCGGCATAACTTCTCCAGCGTCTGCGATTGCTAATAAAGATTCCATTGATGTCGGATATAGCGAGAACGCCGCTTTATATTCACCGCTATTTACAAGGCGTTCTAGTTCTTCTAATCCGCGGATTCCTCCGACAAAGTCGATACGTGAATCAGATCGCGGATCATGTATTTCAAGTACTTGGCTTAATAAGTGATCTTGCAGAATAGATACATCTAAACCTTTCACAAGATCATTCGCATCAAACGTTTCCTCTTTCACTGTGAGCTTATACCACTTCTCGTTCACATACATGCCAAATGTTTTTGGTTCATTTGGTTTATACGGAGATACAGATGCTTCTTCTACATAAAAGTACTGCGTAATTTGATTTAAAAACTGTTCCTCTGAAAAGCCATTTAAATCTTTCACAACTCGGTTATAGTCCCAAATTGATAATTCATCGTGAGGGAATAGCACGGATAAAAAGAAATTAAACTCTTCTTCTCCTGTGTAATTCGGATATTGCTCTCTTCGCATGAGCCCTACTTTTGCAGCTGATGCCGAGCGGTGATGTCCATCTGCAATATAAAGATTAGGAATATCTTCAAATAAGTTTACTAAACTTGCAATTACTTCTTCATCATCTATTTTCCAAGCAATATGCCTAACGCCGTCTTCCGCTGTAAATGTATAGATTGGCGTATGTTCTGCTTTCCAGTTTGCGATGAAACGTTTCACTTCTTCTTTTGTACGATATGTTAAAAAGATAGGACCTGTATTTGCGTCACACACATCTACGTGGCGAATACGATCAAGTTCTTTTTCATGGCGCGTTCTTTCATGTTTTTTAATTGTATCGTCTTCATACTCATCAATAGATGTACAAACGACAAGACCGGACTGCGTTCTTCCTTGCATCGTCAGTTCATAAATGTATAACGCTGGCTCTTCGTCTTGAATGAACACTTCTTCTCGTATCAATCGATTTAAATTTTCACCCGCTTTTTCATATACGCGATCATCGTACTGTGAAAGCGCTGGGTCTAAATCAATTTCTGCTTTATCAACGTGTAAGAAAGAATACGGATTCCCTTTTACAACCTCTCTTGCTTCTTCACTATTTAATACGTCATATGGTAAAGCTGCAACTTGTGCTGCTTTTTCTTCTACTGGACGAATGGCCCGAAACGGTCGGATTTTTGCCAATTCCCTCTCTCCTTTACACAATCATTCGAACGGCTACAACACCTGTAATTTTGCTTATATTTTCCACAATGTTCTCTTTTATTATATCATCAATTCCGTTATCAATATCAATCATCGTGTACGCCCAAGAATGTTTACTACGATTAATCATATCCGCAATATTTATATGATGTTCTGCTAAACATCCTGTAATTTGTCCTACCATGTTCGGAACGTTTTGATGCATGATTGTAATACGTTTCTTTCCGATATACGGCAACTCAACATTTGGATAGTTGACTGAATTACGAATATTTCCTGTCTCTAAATATTCACGTAATTGACGAGCTGCCATGATCGCACAATTTTCTTCTGATTCAGATGTAGATGCACCAAGGTGAGGCGTCGCAGTTACATTTTTCATCTTTATCACATTTTCATTTGGGAAGTCCGTTACGTAATGTGCAATAACATCTTCTTCTAACGCTTTTTGAAGAACCTTTTCATCTACAAGTTCACCTCTAGAAAAATTGAATAGACGCATCCCTTTTTTCATCTTCTCTACAGCGTGTTCACCAATAATCCCCTTCGTTTGATTCGTAAGAGGAATATGCAGTGTAATATAATCACACGTTGCAAAAATTTCATCTAAACTAAATGCTCTTTGCACATGTGTAGAAAGGCGCCAAGCTGTTTCAACTGAAATGTAAGGGTCATATCCGACAACGTCCATCCCTAAAGCTAACGCATCGTTCGCAACTAAAGCACCTATTGCACCAAGCCCGATAACTCCTAGACGTTTTCCCGCAATTTCAGATCCAACAAATTGTTTTTTTCCTGATTCAACAAGCTGCGGTACTTCTTCACCTTCTAAATTTTTCGTCCAGCTTACTCCGTTAATAATGTTACGTGAAGACATAATAAGACTGGCGATAATAAGTTCCTTTACTGCATTAGCATTCGCCCCTGGCGTATTAAAGACTACAATCCCTTTTTCTGTACACCGCTCGACAGGAATATTATTTACACCAGCACCAGCTCTGGCAATCGCCTTTAAATCTTTTGAAAATTCTTCTTGATGTAAAGAATAGCTGCGAAGTAAAATACCGTCTGGGTGGTCCATTCTCTCCCCTACTTCATAGCGCTCTCCGCTAAGCACTTGCAAACCTTTTTCTGCAATTTGATTTAACGTTTGAACACGAAACATATCCCCATCTCCCTATCTATTCTCAAGCTCAAATTCCTTCATATAATTTACTAATTGCTGTACGCCGTGTGCTGGCATCGCATTGTAAATACTTGCGCGCATACCACCGACTGAACGATGTCCTTTTAGTGTAACAAGTCCTCGTTCTTTCGCTTTTTGTAAAAACTCACTGTTCAGCTCTTCTGACGGTGTTGTAAACGGAATGTTCATAAGTGATCGATACGTAGGATCAACTGGTGAAGTAAACAATTTTGATTCATCTAAGAAATTGTAAAGAAGTGAAGATTTTATTTTATTTTGTTCTTCAATCGCAGATACTCCGCCTTGCTCTTTCAGCCACTCTAGTACAAGTTTTGTTACGTAAATACTAAAGGACGGCGGTGTATTATATAAGGAGTTATTTTTGCTGTATGTTTCATAGTTTAACATTGTAGGACAAGAGCGATCTGCTCCCCCAATTAAATCTCTTTTTATAATTGCAATCGTTAAGCCTGCTGGCCCTAAATTCTTTTGCGCTCCCGCATATATAAGACCAAACTTCGAAACATCATATCGTTCTGATAAAATATTTGAGGACATATCCGCAACGAGCGGTACTTTATCTACATGTGGAATGTCCACATACTTCGTTCCCTCAATTGTATTGTTCGTTGTAATATGTACATAATCTAGTTTTTCATCGCCTAGTAAACCATCCAGTTTAGGAATTGTAGTAAACTTCTCATTTTCAGAAGAAGCAATCACTTGCACTTCTCCTACTTTTTCAGCTTCTTGCATCGCCTTTTTAGACCATGAGCCAGTCAATATATATCCTGCTTTTTTATACGTATTCATTACATTCAGCGGTATCATAGAAAATTGTAATGACGCACCGCCTTGTAAAAACAATACTTCATACTCATCAGGAATGTTCATTAATTCACGAAGTAAGCTACTCGCTTCCTCTATAATACTTTGAAAATAAGAAGATCGATGACTCATTTCCATAATAGACATGCCTGTCCCGTTATAATTTACTAGCTCCTTTTGCACTTTCTCTAAAACTGGCAAAGGGAGTATTGATGGTCCTGCTGAAAAATTATACACTCTTTCCATCACCCGGATGACCTCCCTATTTCTCATTTTGGTATTTTTTAAACTTTCTGAATTATAACCCACAATACAAGACATGGTCAATTTGTTTTCTATTATTACGGCGTAAGACGCAATGGAATCGCTTGCAAGTGCCAATGTTTTTATAAACACATAAAAAAGTGTTAAGTACATAATCGTACTTAACACTCTAGTAATAAAAGAATAATAGCTAATTATCCGTAAAGAACCGATCAAAAATTTGATAAATTGCAGAAAGACCAATGAGCCAATAAATAGTGTCCACAAGCGCCGGCATAGAACCAAACCATTTCTCAACTACATTGTAATCTAACGCTACAAATAACCAATTCAAACCGCCAAGAATCACCAAAATTACTGTAAGGTAAGACAAAAATTTCATTATGATTGCCCCCTAGGTGATAAGATGGTGAAAGGCCTTTCACTAGAAATATATGTGCCAAACTTTAAAACTTACCTATTTTATAAAAATTATTTTCGGTACCAGCCGTTAATAACTGTCGCCGTTTCTTGACTATGTATTTGATACGCATGCGTACTATCATTAGAACCAATAAACCAAATTGAAAAACCTTTAAAATATGGCTTTGGTTCTAATACGTCACGGTAAGCGCGCCATCCGTTTAATTGTACGTTTTTTGAAAACACATTAGAAACATCTGGATTCCACGGATTTTGCAAGCCTAGTTCACGCGCTGGAACGTTAAATCCACCAAAGTAAACTGGCTTTCCTGTTGCTTTATGTAATTGTTCTAGTTGCTGAACAACATTCTGTCCACGATTATATACTGTCGTCGCAAATAAACTTTGCTTCACTTCTTCGTATGATGGATTTCTTTTTTCCGAAACTTCAAACCAACTATCGATACTAACAATGTCTACCTTCTTTAAATACGGACGATTTATTTTCTCAACAAACTTCGCTTCATATGAAGGATCCCAGCTTGCTGTTAACCACCAATTCATTTGATACAAAACATTTCCTTTATACTGCTGGCGAACAAAATCAATCGTATCGCTCCAATATCCTTCTGCATATTCCATATTCACGAAATTAGAAGCAATCTTGAGCCCATACACATTGTATTTACTTGTAATCGAGTTAAAGATGTCTTGCAAAATAACCGTTTTCCAATTCCAGAAGAAATCATTAATATTACTTGGATTCCATTCCGTTTCTCCAACATTTCCTTGTTGAATATATGGGAACGGTTCTACTATAACTTGAATATTACGCTTTAATAATTCTTGAATTAAAATAATAGCCTGTTGCTTTTGCGCTTGATTAATTACCATGTTCGTAGAAGTCACATTCGGAATATCTACCTGAATTGGTACATTTACTGTATTTAAATTTAAGCGCTCTACATCAGCTAACACTTTCGCTACATTTCCAACTTCCCATACCGTTACATTTCCTGATTTAATTTTTCCAGATTGAACAGTATTTACATCTGCCTGTACATTTCCTTGAAAACAAAAAGAAAACAGCATAATAAACACTCCTAAAAAACTTATTAAACTCTTATTTTTCTTCACAACTTTCCCCCTGTAATTTTTGGCTTTCTTGATTATTTTATACAACGTTTCATATATATTCCACAAAAAAACCAATAAATTTTTATTGATAAAATGCTATTCATCCCTTATTCACATTTTATTCACAATAAGTTTCCAAAAATAGTAAGATAAATAAAAAAGGAACGGATTTCCGCTCCTTTTTTATCTTTTTACGATTATCAATCCATTTCCCTTTTAGGCTCTACCAACATAATGTGGGATTCCTTTTCAGTGAACGGTTTATGCTCAACGCCCCTCGGGACAATAAACATCTCGCCTTTAGAAATTTTCACCTGTCCATCACGAAAATTGATGAACATCTCCCCTTCAAGCACAATAAATAGCTTATCTGTATTAGGATGCTCATGCCATATAAAATCTCCATTAGCTTTAAAAAGCTGAATTTGATCGTCATTCATTTCACTAATCACTTGTGGATACCAATAATCGTTAATTTTAGATAACTCGTCATTTAGTTTAATAGGTTGGTAATGGATAATGATCCCTCCTCATTTTCAACTTCCACTATATTACAGTAATCTAAGTAAAAAAGTCGTTATTACGCTTAAAAAGAAAATGCTCAGGCCAGAACTTTTCATTCAGATAGTACAAAGGAGTGATTTCAATGAAAGTACTTTCAATCTAATGTTTCCTTTAACTCTCCATAAGTATAGAACAGTGATTTTCAAATAAGAATGGACCTCTGTTGACATTAGTATGGATTATTGATGAACTTCTCGCGATATTTAGTAGGCGAAATGCCAACTCGCTTCTTGAAAACTCTACTAAAATAAAAAGGGTCTGCGATTCCAACAGCCTGCGCAATTTGTTGTACAGGCACACCACTTGTACATAACATTTTTTGAGCCATCTTTATACGATAGTTCAATAAATATTCTGCTGGCCCCATACCTGCATGCTTTCTAAACACGTAAGAAAGACGATTTCGATTAACATTATTTTGTTCTGTAAGCGTATTTATTGTAATATCTTTATAATAGTATTTATGAACATAACTAGATATTCGTTCGAATAAAGTATGCGATTCATAGTTGTTTTCTCTATTGACAACACTTAATAAAGCTTCATTCAACGCTTCGCGAAACAGCATTTCAGTCTGAAACATCGAAATGCCTCCTCGCTGATTATACACATCCCAAAGACGCATAAGTAATTCGACAAGACGAGGAGATTGCCCTGTTAACAATTCAAAATGCTGATGAGTAAAGCCAGAGTCTTCTCGTTCTGAATTGCTTATCCGATATAAAACAAGAATATATTCCCAGTTTATTTCACCAAGCATTTTATGGGCTAATGTCATTTTTGCACCCCCATGTATAACTTTTCCTGGGGAAAGGATATACGGCGTACCATTAAATTGAAATTGCGTCTTCCCTGTAAGTGGAAATACAAATCCTGGGAAAGAATCTGTAGACTCAGCACAAGGCACACCTGGATTTTTAGCATAACGATATACTCCTTCTACTCGGAAAGGAGTATTGGCAAGATACTCTGCTAACTCATTCACGTCCAACTTCACAATGCAAGCCTCATTTCAATTATAGTTTTCTTGTAATTCGTGAGATTAATTGGTGTACATTCTGGGCAACGCTAAACTAAAAATAGTACATACGACTTAACAACATCTAGTTATTAACCTATAAATATATTGTTTTTCATTTATTGACAAAAATATCCTCCCTATATTATTGATAATGATTTTCATTGTAGTTTGATAAAAAAACATTTGTCAAGTTGGATGGCCTAGAAAAATGATGAAACAAGGGGTACAGAGGAACAGTTCTGTTGCAAATAATATCTGGTCTTTGTTAACTAATTCCCCTTAAAACTGGAATGATCATGTTAATAGTTGTAATGGCTTTATTAGTTACAGCACTTGCAGCATGTAGAAATAATCGTAATCCTGAAGAAGTTGCTACAGCGTATTTCGAAGATGGAAACAGCCTACTATCCAATTAAATGATAGTAGGCTGGCTGTTAAAATGATTTAAGAACTGGGTTATGTTCTAAATGATAAGATTTCATTATCAAAAAGATTATTACTAGTCCTCTCCACAAACAAAAACACTCTATCACTTCGGCTCCAAATTTAACACCTTCCCTTCTATCCCCTCCGTATTCAATGTAGTCGTATGATACGTGCCATTTACCCAATCATCTATTTGATCATGATACCAATCACTTCTAAAATGTCCTGATTGTCCTGGTCCTACAATATGATAACCGTTTGACATATCTTTCGTATCAATAACGAATCGCCAAGAAGCTCCGTGATTGACAATACCGTTATCTCCGTAACTCGCCGCTTGAACGGTAACTTGACTTCCGCCAATTGGAACTGGTTTCTCACGATTAAATGCAAGTAGTGCTAACATACTAGATGATTTTGAAATTGGATGTGTAAAAGCAAGTTGATGGTAATCGCCCCACTTCCACTCTGTAACATCGGGTCCATATTCCTTCTGTAATTTCTTTATTACATTCTCGTACGATGTATGCACAACTTTTGTGAAGCCCCCGTATTTCTTAAACCAAGCGCTATTTTCTCCTGCTACTTCTTTTCGAATCAATTCATCCACGACTTGTGACTTCCCTTCAAATAACTCCATCACATCTTTCGGAATTTCTTTTGAAAATAACGTATTTGAAATCTCTTTCATTAATAGATGGAATATTAACGGTGCCGATTCATCTTTACTATCGTAAAAATTCCACTTCGTTAATTGTTTTACGCCCTCTTTCTCTACTTCATTTAAAGATGCTTTATTTAACTCTTTTAAAAATATAGGAGCAAACTCTTTCCCGTATAAATTTTTTTGATCCATCTGTAACTCTTCTAAATCTTTCACTGTATATTTTTCCTTCTCTTGTAAAAACTCTTGAATACGCATTTGCCTATATGGCTGCGCCCACGTATTACTAATATGGTACGGATAATTATCATCTACAATTTTATTATTCGCAGTTGAAATAAACCCTTGTTTTGGATTGATTACTTTTGGAAGTTGATCATACGGGATATACCCTTCCCATTCATATTCATCTGTCCATCCTGGCACAGGCAGACTACCATCACCTTTTTTACGCACTGGTATATTTCCATTTGCTTTATAAGCAATTGTGCCGTCGTTTGATGCAAATACAAAATTTTGAGTTGGTGTATGAAAATCTTGCAGTGCCGTTTCAAACTCATTCCAGTCTTTCGCCTTATTCATATTTAATACAGCCTTTAATTCAGCGGAAGGCTCCAAAGCAGTCCATTTCAAAGAAAATACTGTTTTCGTCTTCTCTTTTCCTTTATCCGCAAACTCTGAAATGACTGGGCCATGCCTCGTAACTGTAACATTATACGGAATTGTTTTCCCGCCTTTTACTTTAATAGATTCATCCACAACGGTAGCTTTTTCCCACTTATCGTTATACAGAAATTCATTTTCATTATTAGGATTTCTCTTCTCAATATATAAATCTTGCACATCAGGACCTGTATTCGTAACGCCCCATGCTATTTTGTCATTGTGCCCTAATATAACCCCTGGTACGCCAGCGAAAATAACGCCACTTACGTGTAAATCTTTCATTTCAAGTTTCGATTGATACCAAATAGAAGGTGTCGCAAGAGATAAATGAGGATCATCCGCTAAAATCGGCTTACCAGACGCACTCTTCTCACCGCTTATAACCCAGTTATTACTACCATTAAACTCTGGTGGAATGATTGCTTTTGCAAAACTTTGTGCAACATTCACATTTGTATTCTCGAGTTCAGCTAGCAATCTAGGCGCATCTTTCGGATATGTAGGAAATAACTCATTTGCTTGCTCTTTCGGCAAATTTTTCAGCGCCCAATATCGAAATGCCTGTCCATGCCAATGTCCGCCTAAATCAAACGCCATATACTTTCCAATTGTTAATGTATCAACAATAGACCATTCAGCAGGTTCGTAGCCTAATATAGTAAACTCAACCGGCAATTTCTTTTCCTCTTTTGCCTCGCGTATAAAAGCGTTCACCCCATCAGCAAATGACTGCAGAGCAAATTTTGCTTCTCCATCATATTGGCTAACAGACGCTTCGGCTGCTCGCCGTAAACCGAGTGTTCGAAACAACTTATCTCGGTCAACAGCTGCTTCCCCCACAACTTCACTTAACATCCCAGAAGCTTGCCTTCTACTTAAATCCATTTGAAATAATCGATCTTGCGCTTGTACATACCCTTGCGAAAAATATAAATCATGTGCATTTTCCGCTTTAATATGTGGTACTCCTTTACTATCTCGCTTTACCGTAACAGCACGTTGTAAATCCTCTAGTTTTATCGTTCCATCTATCTTTGGCACAGATTTCAGCGTATATATGTTCAAAAAAATCGCTGTACATATAACTAACAAAAGGACGATACTACTAGACCAAATGAAAATTTTCTTACCCCTAGTTCGTTTCTTTTTTATAACAACTTCCATATAACCCCTCCTTTCTCAAACTATTCGCTTCTATTTTGAAAGAACCTTTTTGAAAAGTTGAAAACCCCCTTCATTTTCCTACAAATGAAGGGGGAATTTTTATCGTTTATTACGCCAGCTTTCATTATGACCAAGATTTGAATCGGTCGCTAATTGTACATCATATAATATTTCACTAAAGAAATACTTATCTACTTCTTTTGGCACAATGCGTCTTTTATCATCAATTTCATCGTATTCATATGAACCACGATTCACTGTACCTGCTTTATAAAATTCAATATCATACACACATATATCTTCTTCATCTTCATAGCCAATCGGCGCTCCGCTAAATGACAGTTGTGCCCCTAATCCAGTGCGAGTATCTTCTTTATAAAACGTATAATACACACCGCCATCTTGAACTGATCCGCGAATCCATCCAAGTTTCGTCATCTTACCGAATAACGAGCGACCATTTAATAAAATACCACCAAACCTCTCAACAGTAACCTTATCATTTTCCTCTACTACAAACACTGGACGTTCCATTTGTAAGAACGGCTGGACAATCTTAGAATGTTCCAGTTGCTCTTTCCACAATTCCTTTTCCGTTTCGGATAATTCTAACGGATGAATGAAACCAATCACGGTTCCAGACGAAAATTCATGATTCTCTCCTATCACCGAATAAAACATACCATCCTCCGCATAACGGAACATTTCCAGTAACTTTCCTTCCGTATATTCACCCCAAATAAGTGAAGTTGCAAATTGCTTCATAATTGGATTCTCCAGAAATAGCGCCTTCCACGAATCGTATGACCAATAGCGCTTTCTTGATAGAGCAGCTTCCAAACGTTGTTTCTGCATGGAAAGAGCACTTCGAAGCTCTTTCTTTAAAGTGGATACCTCTCTCTTAGCTAATTCAGCTTTTTCTATATCATCTTTTGCATTCGGCTTTGGAAGTGACTTCATACGTTTCCCTTCTTCTGTCTCTAATTCAATTTTTGACTCTGCAGTTAATATGGCCGTAAAACACCTATTCCCAAAATCAATCTCCTTCTCACCACGTATATTGAAACCAAGATTTGGTACCAGTTGATCTTCCAGCTCCTCTTCCGTTATACTACGTGTTTTTGCAGCGAGACTTAGTGCTTCTTTTGCCGCATTACGCACTTGTTTATGTTTATATTTAAAGGCCATTGCATGAATAGACATAAGTGCAAGCTTAGATGAGGACAAGCCTAAAGCCCGAACAGCATCAGCTGCAATTTTCCCTCGCATATCGAGCACCCATTCATCGATTTGCTTTTTCAGTATGCCGACCATTTTGTCATCACTATATATTCCATATAACGAAAGAATACCGCGTTTCTTCACATCTGCATCTTGAGAAATCCATGTTTGATATATTTCTTGCACACATTCTTTCAAGTCCTGTTCATTTAAAGTACTCCCAATCGCTTCAACTTCTTCTTTCTTCTCGATAACAGAATCTGAAATGTACTGCCGCAAATAAGCTAATGGAATTGTAGCATCGGCAATTTCATTAGAATGACGAAGACGGATTTGTGGTTCATCCCCAATCAATTGCAGAAGTGAATTTCTTTTTTGTTCCGTTACGATACGGCCACAAAGTTCTTCTATATTTTCTGCGCTTCTCCCCACTTCAAGTAATGGAGCAAATTTCTCGGCCAAAGAGGCATTCTTCTTATCTTGCAAAGCTTCCTGTACAAGTTCTGTATATTTTTCGATCTTATACCCTATAAGCAGTTTCATCACATTTTCACGAACAATTTTCTTTTTATTATGAAGTTCCAGCGCTACATCCTCCGCAGCTTCTACATCTCTTGAAAGAAGTTTAATTACAGACTCACGCATTTTTTTAGATGAATCCCCTAAAGTTTTAATTAAAATGGGACGCATTTTAATCATGTTATCCTTTGCTAACTCTTCTAAAATATATGCTTTGGCAACAGCAGAATACTCATCAAACTGTTCAATTATATACGCTTGTTCTTTTACAATGACATGAACAAGCGCTTCCTTCGCCTCATTTCTCTCTTCACTGTAGCATGCAGCTTGTTCAACTGCATAGGCAATCAGCTTTTCCTTACTTAGCCCATACGAAAGAAGTTCTTCTAATACTTGTTTCGGTTCTATCCCTCTGACAGAGCATTCGTAAAGAAGTTCATATAAATTAACACTATATACATCTCCAAATTGCAAGGTAAGTGCCGCTTCTCTTTTTGCTACATCATCTATATCCCAAAGAAGTACAACTTCTAAAACTGGCATATCCCAATACATATTTCTATATTTCGGGTTTGTAAGTATTTGCTTCATTTCATCAAATGACAATTTCCCGAGTAAATAATCACGATACGTATCCCGCACCGTAGACAACTTAAGTTGCAAAGCAGCGATAAAAAATTCTTCTCGCATTCTCCCTCTATTTAACTCATGTCCTTTTTCAGCTAACGTTCGTGCGATTATGAGGTAATTACTTTTACTTATATACTGCAAAGTACGTTGAACAAATTCAGGATTTTCTTCCGCCACGGAGCATAACATTTCATATTCATACGCTTTACAAAATTCTTCATTATTTAAATCATGTTGCCTCAGGCGGTGCGCAAAGAATCTTTCCTCAGAAATCCAAAACTGTTTACAAAAACTTTGAATTTCATTATAGGTTTTCTTATTTACACTCCCTGTTCGTTTATAGTTTTGGGGCTGATTGAGAGTTTGACACACGTAACACGTAGCATGATTTATAAACCCCCACACGTTTTTCTTTGCTAATATTTCCACATATCGCCTCGCAACGTTTGAATACTTATGGACATGAAATAACAGTCGCCAAATATAGTCCGGTAAATTTCCACCTAAAAATAATTCCCTATCACTTTCATCTTTTATATATCTTTCAGTTGCTTCAATCTTTTCCTTTTCCCCATTCAAATTCAAAATAAATTCAGCATGTTCTTTTAATCTCTCTTCCAATAAAGAGCTATACGTATGGAACCTCTCATAATCTACTTCAAACATTACGAGAAGTAGTGATAGTTGTTGCTTATTTAGTAAAGTATGTAATTGTCTCTCTATATAGTTCGGATTCTCTTTTGTTAACTCTTTCAGAAAACTATACGCCTCATTCACATAACTAGAGATATTAGTTAAATATTTACATGCAATGACTACAAGTTGATCCAATGGAAGTGCACTTTTTTCTAAATAAACCTTCATATTAGAAAAATCTACATATTTAAACCTTATTATAAGAACATTTAACAACTGCTCCCCTAACAAGTAATAGAATAATCGTAAGAAAGCTGGATCTTGCTTATGCACTTTCCTAAAATCATTTATAAACCGCTCAGCAAAATCGCCTCTTCTTTGATCTCGAATTGTCGTTAATTGAATATCTTTCAAAATCTCTTCTTCTTTTGTTTGTAAATATAGCAGTGATAATTGTTCCTGTTTTTCTGTCATATGAATATATTGAAATAACCGAGTTGTATTTGTAGTCAAACTTTGTTCCCCCGCATCTTTTATCCATTATAAAAACATCCTTATTTAATGGTAGTATAGCATAAAATCTACCAAAACGAACATGTATTCTATATTAAATTAATGTAAATTAAAACACACTACTCAAAACACTTCTCCTTCTCTCTAAACTACCCATTACACACTTCTCTCCACCATATTCGATACACCAATTCCTCAAAATCCCCTTCACATAAGCAAACGTTCGCTTATTCTGTTCAAACGCAATTTTAAGTGCCTCTAGTACGGTATTTCCTGAAACTTTTCGTATCCACCCCTTCAATTCCTCCACAATATATGGAGATAGACTACTTATATTTTGTTCGTAAAATTTGTAAACTTCACTATGTTGAGTATCCTCTTCTACTTCCATATCTTCTATTTTTTCAACAACTTCTTGTAAACTACTAGTATCCTCTTCCTCTGGCATACCAAAATGTTGCAACAACAATGGAATCTTCCATTCTTCTTCCAGACATTTACGTAAAAACATATGTATGAATTCTTTATTTTTTACAGTCTTTAACTCACGTAACACACATTTTTCTACATTCGTATTTAAAATAGGGTTATAGTGTAACCAATTTAGTATGTATAACTCTTTCGTTTCCGCATCGTATAAAATTTTCCCATATGCAACAAACCTATTTAACAGCTTCTCAACAGTCTCCATACTGTAGCCTGTTTCCAGTTCTGCTAAACGTTTCGGTAATACGTAAATTCCACATTGCTTCGTTTTCGTACCAGTTAACAAATATATGTAAAAATAACGCTCCTCTGGCGTTAAATCTAATATGAATTCATCTTGCCAAAAGTTCACTTGCACATTACGGTACACCGCCATATGTTTACCTCCCCCTCGCACTTATAAAAAGGCAGATTTCAATCCTTCAATATACATATAGGAGTGAGGGATTGGTTTTTGCAGTTGAATTCCAAATTTTTTTAACTACTACAACGACGGTTTTATTTTTTCGCGCTTTTTTGTTCTTGTAGTTGTTTTTGTTTTGTTTTTTCTTAGTGATTTATTACTTGGTAGGTGCTTATAAGGGGCTTGCAAGGGGCTTAATAAGGGCTTATATAAAAAGGAGCTGTTCCAAATTCTCATTTTGGATAGCTCCTTTATCATTCTTTCTATTTTTGACTTGCATCTAACATCTTTACTAAAAAGGCAGCTGCTTCACCACGGGTTGCTGTCCCTTTCGGATTAAACACATTATTTCCAACACCTGTAACTACCTTTAAACTGTATAATCGTTGAACATGTTGTTTGTATGTGATTAGATGTTGATCTGTAAATGGTAATGCGACTAGTTTACCTGTAACACCTTTATACTGTAATGCGTTGTCAATCATGATCGATGCTTCTTCACGAGTGATAGATGCGGTAGGATCAAAAATCCCGCCGCCACGACCGTTAATAATTCCTGCACTTGCACTACGTTTAATGCCGCTATGAAGTGATGGATGCGCTTTGTTAATATCTACAAATGACTTATTTCCTTCTGGTAGCTTTAGAGCATTTGAGATTAATGTTGCAAACTCAGCTCTCGTAACATTACGATAAGGCGCAAATACACCATTTCCTTCACCGTTCATAATTCCTAGGCTATTCAACTTACGAATGTTCCCTTCAAACCATCCACCTGTAATATCATCTTTTGGTTTTTGTACTTCTTTATGTGGTATATTATAGTTTATTTTAATCCAACTTGGGTTATAGAAAATCCACTCATCGTTACCTACTTTATACCAACCATTTTTAACTGCTAACACTTTGTAACGATCTCCGTTTGAAGCTTTACGAACGATATGATGTTCAAGTCCCGAACCACTACGTACGTTTATACCATCACCATTCACTACAAGCTCCATATTAGGTTCAGCTGGATTATATTCATTTGAATCAAATAGCTCATTTCTTTCTTGTAAAGGCGAATCAATTTGTGCGTTAACATTTGCATACCATTGAATCCCTTGTACGAAGCCAGTCCAATTCCCACGAGAAATTAAAATATCAGGACAGTTTTTCCCGCTCCATTGTTGATGCCTATAAATGTGGTCCGCACTAATACCTTCTTTGTTCATTAAATAACCTGCAAGTCTCTTTGCATTCTCTAGCGCTTTATTGTAATCTCCATCTTGGTTAACCGCAATCTCGATACCGATTGATTCTCTATTTCCGGAACCATCGCCATCTCCTGCATGCCAACCGTTTTCATTTGTTGGTAAGTGTTGATAAATTTGTTTATCGTCTACAGTAAAATGCCATGAAGCTGTTCGGAACGTACCTTCCGTTGCTTGTTTATACAAATATTTAGCATGATTTTCAGCATTTGCACCACGGGCAGTGTTTGCAGTCTCGTGAATTGTAATGTAGCGTGCTTTCATCGGATTTGCAGGGCGAATATCAGGATTTCCTGCTGGAACAATCCACTCTACAAACGGGACACCTGCAAGTGTTCCATATTTCTTCGTAGTCATCGATGCGCTATACTGAATAGCTCTTCGCTTTTCAACCGGCTTCATTTCGCGAGTAGAACCATCATTTCGACCGTCTACATGTTCAAATGCCTTTTCAATATTTGAAATGGCTTCATCTTCTGCTACTTCACCTTTTTTCGCTTCTTTCATTTTATGTAACTCTTCTGTTTCATCATGTTTATGCTTATATTCTTCTAGAAGAATTTCCTCGTTCTCTGATACTTCTGCTTCATTAATTTGCATGTGATCTGGAGTTTCTAGATTGAAATCAGAATAACGTAATCCGCTCGTTCCACGCTCCCCTTGTGCAATACGAAGCTGGTCAGTATGAGATTTATTTATCTCTTCTGCTGATATTGATAAAGGTGCACTCCCTAACATTACTAGACTTGTTGCTAGTGCGATTACTCGTTTTTTTATATTCATTGCTGTAATCGATACCTACACTATCCGTGTAAATATCTCAACCTCCCTTTATTTTCTCATTCGTAAAAGACTATGAATCTACTATGTATGAAAATATGTTTATTCCACCTTTTCATTTTATCCCCAGAAGGCGAATTATATTTTCTAGAAAATCCCTTAACAGACATTATTTTATAACCAATTGCTATTGCCGTCAAAAGAACTTGTCCCCTTTTGCACACTACTACTTCTCAAAAAATAGATTAGGATACCTTTTACTGTTTTGCTTCAACAAGAAGGATGTTTATAATTTTTCATAACTATCAAGTCTCTATTAAATAAATGCTGTTTCCTTATACTTTTCTCTTTGAAAATATTAACATTTTTACATTCTTGCGATAATATAGATGTAACCTTTTACATTGAAATGAGTTTTATTTGGAAAGACAACTTACAAAAAAGATAATTAATAAAGTCGATTTCTTATCTCCATAAGAAATCGACTTTATTAATAGTAAATTTAAATATTTTTTCATTTTAGCTTCTATTACAAATTCCCTTTAACATTTTCGACAATCTCGTTTATCGTATTTCGATCAAACTTATCACTAATTTCGTATGGCTCACGATCTCCTACTAATTGTACACCTACAATATCATTGCGGTCCTTACCATATTGCACTTCAATAATCGATCCACGCTCTATTTGCTTCCAAACAAGACCTGCTTCATCTTTATTATCTAACACAATACAGTCCTCAATATTTTCGTCAATCCCAATTAACTTGTTATCATCCATATATCCAACCTCGTATTGTTGACGTTCTTTCGCTTTTCCGCTTACTACTATACCTTTGCTTCCATATGAGTAATCCGTATAATCCTTTTTCTCCGATTGTATCGCTTTCGGCTCTTTTGCTTCAGTTTTTTCAGTATTTTCACAACCCATAATCATACTAATTGGCATCACTGCAGTTAATACTATTCTCGTAAATGTCTTCATCATTTATAACCAACCTCACATGTTTAACTTTACATTCCATTTATCCCCTTACCAAATAATAACATGATAATACCGAGAAAGAGTCAAAGTTAAAGTGAAATTTTAATCATTAGTTTTTTTTTTGCTAAAACTCTATGTAAAAAGCTAAATTTTCAAAATCACTAACTGAATTATCAACAAATGATAGAAAGTAGACATCCTACTCACATAAGATTTAAAATTAGGAAGTATGGAAAACATGATAAAAAATATAGGTTAGTTGTTCGCAATTAAAATGGTTTTTACATGAAGAAAGGAAGTGCACAGCTTTGGATTTTAAAACAGTTATGCAAGAGCTTGAAGCTCTAGGCAAGGAACGAACGAAAAAAATATACATATCTAACGGTGCGCAGGAACCAGTTTTCGGCGTAGCTACAGGTGCTATGAAACCAATCGCAAAAAAAGTAAAAATAAACCAAGAGTTAGCAGAAGAACTTTATGCCACAGGCAACTACGATGCTATGTATTTTGCAGGCATTATTGCGGACCCGAAAGCTATGAGGGAGTCTGATTTTGATCGATGGATAGACGGAGCGTATTTTTATATGTTGTCTGATTATGTGGTGGCAGTTACTTTATCCGAATCAAATATCGCTCAAGAAGTTGCTGATAAATGGATTGCAAGTGGTGAAGAGCTTAAAATGTCTGCAGGCTGGAGTTGCTACTGCTGGCTTTTAGGAAATCGCAAAGACGATGAGTTTTCTGAAAGCAAACTTTCCGATATGCTTGAAATGGTGAAAAAGACAATCCATGATTCGCCAGAACGAACTAAATCCGCTATGAATAATTTTCTAAACACTGTAGCAATTTCCTATGTACCACTACACGAAAAAGCAGTCGAGATTGCAAAAGAAGTTGGTATAGTTGAAATAAAACGTGATAATAAAAAAAGTAGTTTGCTAAATGCTGCAGAGAGTATTCAGAAAGAACTTGATAGAGGAAGACTTGGTTTCAAACGTAAATATGTAAGATGTTAAAAAAGAAAAAGGTGGTAGCAATCTTTCGTGATTGATACCACCTTTTTCTTTGACTACTGAACTCTCTTCTTAGAAAACATTCGTTTGCTTCTGGACAACTTATATGTTAGAAGCTTCTTCATTCAATTTATAAACTCTATCTCTTTTCTCATCGTCTTTAATAAAAATAAGCTTTCCTTCTTTAACAAATCCTTCTAATAGTAAGCATACTTCTCCATATGCTTTCGGCTTATTCGTTGTGAATCTTTCATCTGATATTTTTCCAGCTCGTATTAATTGTTCACACAGCTCAAGTGCACTTATTTCTTCAGAATCCATTAATTCCAATATATCTCTTTGCAATGGTGATAAAGGTACTGGTATTTCAGCTACCTCCACCTTTTCTTTCGCGTTTTCTTCTTCAAATAAATCTTCAAATGAAATTTGATTCATTACTTCTTTTCCTTTCTAACGATTGATTTGTATAAAGCGTAGTTATTGTTATGTAGTACGTACCTTAATACATACATGTCAAACTCATGTACATCGTTTCATATAGTATATTTCGATTATACCAAATATACGTTCTGTTTTCTATCGTAGAATGGAAAACAGAACATTTTACTGTATGTATCATCATTAAATAACGCTGAATATCAATTATCCACATTTTTGGTTATATTATCAAAATTCCATCCACATTACGGAAATAAATGACAAATAATTATAACTTACATGTTACAATTACGATGCATGCATTTAGTTGTATTAAATGCATGCATCGTAATGAGTATATTTAATAAAGTTAAATGAAACCGGGGAGGCTTGCGCAAATGGGGAAGAAAACAAGCAAAGCTAAAAATTTTTTCGGATTCGTAATCACTGCAGCACTAGTAACTACAACGATGGTAGGCACAGCTAATGCACAAACAACTACGAATAGCTATAAGGTAGCTAGTAATACGAACACTGTATTTACAGATGTACCAAAGGACCACTGGTCAAAAGATGCTATTGATTACTTAGCAGCAGCAGGGATTTATAAGGGGTATGGAAATGGGAAATTTGGTTTTGGCGACAATGTTACTAGAGGACAGGTAGCTTCTTTAGTCAATCGACATTTAGGTTTAAAAGTAGACGATAAACAAGGAAATATGTTTAGTGATATTGCAAATCATATGTTTGAAAAAGATATTAAAGCCATTGCGCAAGCTGGAATTATGACAGGTGATGGAACAGGTACATTTCGTCCAGATGATGTATTAACTCGATATGAGATGGCAGTAATATTACAAAAAGCATTTCATTTAGAATCAAAAGAACAAGGAAAATTTAAAGACGTATCAAAAGGTCATTGGGCTTATGAAGCTGTAAATACACTGCGTAGTAACCGTATAGCACAAGGTGACGAGTCAGGTAATTTTAACGGAAACACATTTGTGAAGCGTGAGCAGTATGCACAATTTTTCTATAATGCAATAGCAAAAAACAGAAATTATAATTTCAACATCAATTCAAAAGAAGAACTGAAACAAATGTTAACAACCGCTTTACAGAATGGAACGTTTGGTCCATTTACATTAAATTCATTGCGTAAAGATATATCTGAAGTAAAAAAAGAATATGGAGTGCCTGATGTTTTGAAAAAAGCACCATGTACAGAATGTGATGCACCTAATATAGCGGTATACGGCGATTATAATATTGATATGTACCCTTGGGACGCTAGATATATATGGGTGAAAATGGATATTTCTATCGATGAATTAAAAGAGTGGTTTGGTGAGCCCGATTTAATCGGAGAGGATATGACTAGCGAAGGCTTTATATATAATCGAGGAAGCTATTCTCTTTATTTCAGCTTCTCTGATGGTTATATTCAACGCGCTGAAATATCTAAACGTGAAGATCGTTAATAAGTTACAAACAAGAAAAAGATCCTTCCATTTACTTTTACATGCAGTTAATCCCTCTCCATACTACCTTTACAAATGAAGATCATTTAGCCTAGTCTTTCATTGGTCAGTATAAAAAAATCCACCCAACTCAAATGAATTGGATGGCTCTATACTATAAAGAGAATTTGCTATTTGTATTACTTCAATTTTCCCTCAAAAACAATCTTTCTACCGCACGGTTCTACTACTGTTTTGCCGTCTTTCTTCACCTCATGAAAGATTGGCTCTTCCATGCGGCGAGACGGTGCATAGCCTTCTTGTTCCATACGTGCTAAGCAGTCTGTAATTGTTTCGTTTTCAAGTACTTCAAATTTCTTTTTATTAGGTTGTTTTGTCATGCCCTAACCTACTTTCTATTTTTCTTGATGCGAATTGATTCTTCATGTAGATCATATATAACATTGCGAGAATTCCTATTATAATCATAACCGCAATAAAAAAGCTTGTATACTGTATTTTTTCTATAAATACGCCTCCTAATACAGGACCCAGTATACTTCCTAAACTAAAGGCAATTCCAGATAATATATTACCTGCTGGCAATAAGTGTCTCGGTAATAAATCTGTCATAAATCCAAGTCCTAACGAGAAGCACGATCCAATGACCATACCCGCTAACAACATGCAGGCAAAGACGATCCAGTAATATTGATCAAATACGGCTGCAAGCAAGAAAATGCCCGTACTTATGCAGAACGTCCACGTTAAAATACGATCCCTTCCGTATTTGTCACTTAATATACCGAGCGGAATTTGTGTAATAATGCCCCCAACTGCAAATGCTGGTAATAAGAAGGATACTTCTGAAACGGACCATCCTTTTCGAAGCGCGTATACTGGTAAGTTACTGTTTAACATTGCTTCCAGTACGCCATATGCAAGTGGTCCCAGCAGTGCAATCCATCCTAATCCAACAACTTGTTTATAACGAGAAAATGATGATTCACTCTTCACTTCTCTTTCATCTTGCGCCGGGAATGCATTTTTTGTTGGTAATAATAACAGCCAACCTATTAGACAAAGTATAGTAGATATAATAAATGGCGTTGCAAGACCGTACTGAACTGTGCTTGCTAAATACGGACCGACGGCAAAACCAATTCCGAAAAATACACCGTATATCGATACTTGTCTACCTATTTTACTCGGATCCGATGTTGTCGTAATCCATGTTTGTGTTCCGACATGTAGCATATGATCTCCCACGCCAACTAGAAATCTAAGGATAAACCATACCCAAAACGAAAATGTTTGTGTAAAAAAGAATAATGAAATAATAACGAGAAACCCACCAATCACGATAATTGGCTTCATTCCAAACTTTTGCATTGGTTTTTCAAGAAACGGTGAGATCACTAATATCCCAATGTATAGTGCTGTCGCATGAATACCGTTAATACTTGAACTAACCCCTTCTTGTTCAAAAATCATTGCAATGGCCGGTAAAAGCATTCCTTGTGACAAACCCGAGATTGCTACAATCCCAACCATAATCCAAAAAGTAAAACGTATCGACATTCCCTTTCCCTCTCCTTCTCACGCTTTCCACTTCTCATTATAAACTGTTTCTGCAAATGCGTGTACGAATATTCGCAATAAAAAAGAAGCTAAAAGAATGAATCTTTTAGCTTCTTATCCTTCCCAAACTTGTGCTTTCACATTGTTATGGAATTGCTTGAAATACGGATGTTTATAAAAAGCAGTTTCATACAAATAATGATGCGAATGAACAATTGGTGGCTGTTGTATTTGTAACGGAACTACAACTGGTGAAACTTGCATATACAGCGGAGCTATCATCATTTTTGTATACACATGATGATTATATGGAGAATGCGCAATGAAGAACGGATGATGCATGGATAATCTCCCCTTTTACTTACAATGTTATAGTATATGCAATACCTTTCATTTCGGGGATTATTTCTGTTCTAACCAATCCTCTACATGCTTTATAAATACATCTAAACAATCAATAAACGGCGAATGACCGCAATCTTCTAATACCTTCAACTCTGCATTTGGCAAATGTTTTGCTAACTCCTCACCGACTACTTGTGGTACGACATAATCTCTGTCACCTTGTATGACGAGTGTTGGCGCTTTAATATGATGAATTTGCTTACTTCCCTCTACAACCCCATTATGTTCATCTGAAATATTAAATGTAATGAGCGCATAATTCACATCTACGAAATTACGTTGCGTTAACATATCGTCTAAATACTTTTCATAACGGTCTGGTTCAGGTTGATTATGTGTATATATTAATAAATTCCATACTGTACGGTAATATAATTTATTCATATTTTTTATCGCATCTAACACTGGTGCAATCTGTACGGGATCTTGTGCAATTTCTTCTTTCGTCTTTACTAAGCTTGATACGATTGGTTGCCCGTTTATATCCTTTTTAAAAATCGGATACCCTTTCATGCCCACTGATTCTACTAAAATTAACTTTTCTACAAAAGTTGGGTGACTCGCTGTAAATTGCATTGCAACACCACCGCCCATTGACCAGCCCATTAATGAAAATTTCTTTAGTTTTAACCCGTCGATAAATAATTTTACATCTTCTGCAAAGTCTTGTATTGAATCTATCGCTTTATTATACGTTGATTGACCAAATCCCCTTAAATCGAGAGCGTAAATATGGTATTGATCTTGCAGCTTTTCAATAACTAAATCAAAGTGTTGTGACGATGTCATGTTCCCGTGAATAAGTACAAGAATATCTGTATTTTGCCTTCCAACTTCCTGATACGCAATCGTTTCTCCGTTCGATAGTGAAACAAACTTCATTGTTGCAGGCTTAATCATCACAAGTTCCCCCATTCTATTTAAATAGAAAGAAAATTCTTTACTTACTTAAAGAATAGCACGTAGAATATACGTTCGCAACATAAAACCTATAAGAATTTTTTACATAAATCAACATGTCTATTACTAGACAATTATAATAAAAAAGTATATAGTTAGCTAGGTAACTAATTTGAAAGGATCAACATACATGGACGAAAAACAACATTTTTTTCACATTGTCAGCCAGACTTCTCGCAAGTTTACGAAGAAATTTAATGAACGCGTATCTCCCACTGGGTTATTTAGTGCGCAATGGGCTGTAATTTTCCGTATTAATCAAACTGGTTCTTGTACGCAAACAGAATTATGTCAGTATTTAAATGTTGAATCACCAACGATGACTCGTACGTTAACACGTATGGAAACGATGGGATGGATTATTCGTACTGAAGGAAAAGATCGCCGTGAGAAGCTCATTTCTTTATCAGAAACAGCGATAAAAATGATTCCGGTATGGCAAGAAGAAGTTGATACTTTTGAAGAAAAGACGCTAGAAGGTATTAACGAAGATGATTTACATCAAGCATTTCAAGTGTTACAACAAATTATTAAAAACTTAGATTAACTTGGAGGGATGACCATGCAAAGTGAGAAACTTTGGACGAAGGATTTCCTCGGAACTTGTTTTAGTAGTCTATTTCTCTTCTTAACATTTTATATGCTTATGACTACTTTACCCGTCTATGTAATAGACGGCCTAAAAGGAAAACCTGAGGAAATTGGTTTAGTTGCAACTGTTTTTCTTATTTCATCTGTTTTATGTCGACCATTCACAGGAAAATGGCTCGATGATTTAGGAAGAAAGAAAATATTATTTATTTCACTTTCACTATTTTTAGCCGCTACCGTTATGTATTTCGGTGCACAAAGTTTATTTTTATTACTAGCCCTTCGCTTCTTACATGGTATTGGGTTCGGTATGGCAACAACTGCAACTGGTACGATTGTCACAGATGTTGCGCCAGCTCATAGACGAGGCGAAGCACTTGCCTATTTCGGCGTATTTATGAGTCTGCCGATGGTAATTGGTCCTTTTTTAGGTTTAACAATTATTTCTCATTTTTCGTTTACTGTATTATTTATCGTTTGTTCCGTATTTTCATTACTTGCATTTTTATTAGGACTACTTGTCAATATTCCGCATGAAGCACCTGTAAGCAAACAAAAACGAGAAAAAATGAAATGGAAAGACTTACTTGAACCATCTTCTATTCCAATCGCTCTTACAGGATTTGTTTTAGCCTTTTCTTATAGTGGTATTTTATCCTTTATTCCTATTTATGCAAAAGAGCTCGGTTTAGCTGATATTGCAAGTTACTTCTTTATTTTATATGTACTTGTTGTTGTCATTTCTCGTCCATTTACAGGTAAGATTTTTGATCGCTTCGGTGAAAACGTACTTGTTTATCCAGCTATTATTATTTTCACAATTGGGATGTTCATTTTAAGCCAAGCACAAACTTCATTTTGGTTCCTTGGCGCAGGTATGTTAATCGGTTTAGGTTATGGAACATTAATTCCTAGCTTCCAAACGATTGCGATTTCTGCTGCTCCAAACCATCGACGTGGTTCTGCGACAGCTACGTACTTCTCATTCTTTGATAGTGGTATTGGCTTTGGTTCTTTCATTTTAGGTATCGTCGCAGCGAAATCAAGCTATCATAATATGTATTTTATCGCAGCTATTATCGTTGCGTTCACTTTACTTTTATACTATGGATTACACGGGCGAAAACAAAAATTCAAGAAACAACGTACAGACGGACAAATATCCGCTTAACGTAAATAAGGAAAGTAAACTTCCCCGTTTACTTTCCTTATTTTGTATTTCTTTCAATAGACGCGTATACTAATAGTAGAAATAAAAAGGAGGGACCGATATGAAACTAAAAAAATCTCCCCTACTCTTACTCATAATCACATTCATATTTGTAATTACAGGGCTCGGTTTTACATACTTCAAACACAATAAAACAATTCCATCGAAAAATAACGTGACGAAAAAAAATTGGCTAGATGATCCCTACTTACGTTGGTCGTATACACATATGAAAGAATTCACTTTAATTAACGAGGTGAAAAATAACCCGGATCACGTTTTTCACTTCTCTACCGCATTGCAAAACTTAGACGATTTTGCTGTAGAGCGTAGATTTGGAAATACAACTCCTCTAAAAAAACTTTTAGATGATAACAAAACAGATGCGTTTGTCGTTGTACACAATGGACAACTTGTTTATGAACGATATTTCAATGGATATAACGAGAGCGAACCGCATGGTATGGCGTCATTAGCAAAGGTATTTACCGGAGCAATAATACAATCTCTCGCTGAAGAAAACCGTATTGATTTAGAAAAAACAGCTGACACATATATAAAAGAATTAAAAAATACACCGTTCGGAAAAGCAACACTGCAGCAATTAATGGACATGCAAGTTTCTGTGGAATACCCCACTCACGGCTATGAACACCCAGCGTTAGAAAATCAAGATGCACAACTATACTTGGCAAGCAATATTTTACCTCGAGGTAAAAATTACGATGGTCCCATGAAAATTTATGATATGTTACAAGAAGCAGAAGAAACTGCACCGCCTGGTTCCGATTTTTCTTACGATAACGGATCAGCAGAAACACTCGCTTGGATTATTCGAACGATCACTGGTAAATCATTAGCTGAAAACGTTAGTGAGCGCATATGGTCTCAAATTGGTATGGAAGAAAACGCGTATTACGTAACAGATGAAACAAAAGTTGAACAAGCAAGCGCTGGTTTAAATGCAACTGCTAGGGATATGGCGAGATTCGGACAATTATTATTAAATAACGGGGAATATAACGGAAAACAAAATCTCCCTTCTTCTATTACTGAAGATATAAAAAATGTTCAAGAAGGTGAACTTGCAGTTGGCCCTGGAGCTTCCATTTCTTATCATAATCAATGGTGGATTCCGCACAATGAACAAGGTGCTTTTGAAGTGTTAGGTAGTTACGGACAAACACTTTACATCGATCCGAAAGCGAATATGGTAATTGTCCACTTCTCTTCTAACGCTACGCCAAGTAATGAAATCCACTCCGTTTACTCTAATATGTATATTGATATTGCACATCATTTAGAGAAGCTTCCACAGTAGTGGAAGCAGGAGTTTAAACCTTACATGTATGACTATTTAATTGAACACACAATCTGTTGTGTTGAAACATAAATATATCTAAAAAAGGAGCTCTCTTCATAAAGAGAGCTCCTTTTTTTATTTCTTCTTCTTTTCTGTCGGTTGACTTTGTTTAGCGAAATTAGATGAATCATCGAAATTTGGTTGCTTTTTACCAGCATTATTACTTCTACCTTTTCCCATATGTAATACACCTCCCCTCCTCCTTACTATTCCCAATAAAAAAATCCTCTTGCATCCAGAATTTTTTTATTGTCCCTTATTCATATGGCACTACTGTTCTCGTAGTACTTCCAACACTTTCAGTTAGAGAAACTTCCACAGTAGTGGAAGCTTTTTCTTGTTGGGGTGTTTTACTTAAAACCATTACCCTCATAACGGTTATTCATCATTAAATTTTTTATTAGCAATCCAATAATACGTTACGAAGAGTGTCAATAAGATCCAAACTATAGTTAGTACTCCTGTAATTATTGCGTTTGAATGTACGCCCCCCGTAACTAACGTTTCCATTGCATACTTACTCATACTTGCTGGATTAAGCAAATCCATTATTGGATTCAAACCGACGATTACTCTACAGGCTAAAAGGAAAACAATTGAAATTAATGCAATCATACCTTGACTGTGAAAAATAGTACTTATCATTGTTGTGAAAGATACGATAAAAAGAGTCCAAATTAGATACAATAGTAATCCAGTAATTAGGTGCGCAAATGGAACGGCAGTAAAAAGAGAATTTACATATAGATAAGAAGTAACGTATCCAATTGTTACACTACAAACTACCATTAAATAGTTGGCCACTATTTTCCCACCTACATATGAAGTAACAGTAACGGGTCTTGTTAAAATAAAAGCCAACATACCATTGGCTTTATCTGTTTGAATAGTACCCATCATAGATATCACTAGAATCATAAGTCCGAGCTGATCAAACTGGGATCCCAAAGTACTTGCTAATACTTCGCCTCCTTTTTGTGTTGCCATATTTGGATCAATGATAATTCCCTGCCCTCCACCTAATGCTTCTAGAATTGATGGTAAATAATGAGTTACTATCGGTTGTGTCGCGCCTAAAAATATAAAAACAATTGGTAGCCAAATGATCTTAAAATCACGTAACATTTGAACATATTCTTTTTTTATCAATACCATTGTGTTATTCATTTTTGCACCACCAATTTCAAAAAAATTTCTTCTAAAGTATCGTTGCTCATTTCAAATTTAACGATGTTCACTTTATGTTCGAGTGCATTTTGCAGTAACATATTTTTATTTATTTCAATACTTTCAACCTTTACTTTGATTTTAAGCCCAACCACTTCTACGTCCTTCACATACGGTAATTTTTTTACAACTTCAATCCACTTTTGATCTTTAGTTGTTATTTCAATAATCAATTTATTTTTACTATTACGGTGTAAAAGTTCGGTAATCGTTGTGTCTTCTATTTTTGTTCCATCTTTTATAATGACAAATCGTTCACAGATTTCTTCTGCATCGCTTAAGATGTGGGTTGATAATAAAATGGTTGTATCTTTTTTTATTTCTTCAATCAGATTCAATACTTCTCGCCGGCCGATTGGATCTAATGCGGATACCGGTTCATCCATGACAATAAGCGAAGGTTTATGCAATAATGCTTGTACAATACCAAGTCGTTGTTTCATTCCACCAGAAAATGTACTAACCTTTTCGTTTTCTTCCCCTTTTAGTCCAACTTTCTCTAAAATTTCTGGAATTGACTTTGACAATTCTACTTTATTCAATCCCGAAAGTTGGCCCATAAACATAAGCGTTTCTCTCGCTGTCATCCAATGAAAAAAATTAGGATATTGAGGTAGATAACCAATTTCACTTTTCATTTTTGATATTTTTATCCCATTCAATAAAACTTCACCAGCAGTTGGATTAGTAATATCCGAAATTACTTTTATTAATGTAGATTTTCCTGCTCCGTTTGGTCCAATTAATCCGACGCATTCCCCCGCTTGCAGTTCCATCGAGAAATTATTGACAGCAGTTTTTCCTTTAAATGATTTTGTTACATTTTTAATCTCTAGTTTCATAATTTCTCACTGTCCTTTCTCCCTATAACGAAGTAGAAAATAGGTCCCAATACATTAACGAAAAGAATAATGAACGTCCATACAAGTACATTTTTTCTTGTTTTTCTATGTCGGTATAAATCAATGAATGCAATAAAAACTAAAAGTGCCCCCACTGCAATAACTGGCAATATAATAGGTAGAAAAGTCATAATATCAATGTCTTTAAGATCATTCAATCCATAATGTAGTTGCATTATTGTCATTCCTCCCTAAATTCATTCTCATTATTGATAATGATAAATCATAAACGAATGAATTGCAAACATTATTCTCATTATTTATAATGAGAATAAAAATATATGATAAATAAGGTGAGCGAATGAGTAATAAAGTTGAAATTTTAATGCATCCGGTAAGAATGAAAATTTGCCAAGTGTTAATGAGAAATAAGGAAAATGGGCTAACACCATTAGAAATGGTAAAAATCATTAAAAATGTACCACAAGCCACACTATATAGACAGCTACAAACTATGGTTGATTCTGGTATCGTCCATGTAATTAAAGAAAAAAAGGTAAAATCTGTTTCTGAAAAATATTACGCAATCAATGAAGAAGATGCAAAAATTGAAGGAAGTGAGTGGAAAAAATTATCTAATGATGAAAAGTTAAACTACATTTCCTATTATCAGTTATCACTTATGACACAATATCAAAGTTACCTTAAGAAATTAGAGGAACAAAACAGTCAAGAAGATACTGCTACTTTTTCTGTAGTGGAATTAAAGCTAGATGAAGAACGCTTTGGAAAATTTCAAAGCGAACTTAACGAATTAATGATTAAATACTACAATAGCCAAAATAAAGATGAAATAGAGGCTCCGGTTCGGACCATCGCTATTACAATTATTCCAGAAACGTGAACTCACTCAACATACATAATACAAGCCGATGATTCCTTACCGTAGGAATCATCGGCTATCTTCATTTTGACTTTTGCTGTATGGCTGGCGAAAAAAACGGATCTAGAAACTGAAATGTTTTAAAATCTAGAATTCGAATGTGCTTAAAGTTGCTATCTATATTACATGAATTCTTTTCTCGTGTTAATCTCATACGATCCACACTCTCTCCAAAAACTTTTAAAAAAGAAGCATGGGTAAACTAACAAATATAAATTAGGGATCCACCAAGACATATCAAAATCTAAACGAATTGTCCAAAATGCTAGAGCTTGTAACCCTGAGCAAAAAGTTAAAATTAATGATAGAAATGCAAAGTGGCTCCAAGTATGTTTTTGTTTAGAATGCAAATACAAACTTAAAAATCCCGTTAACGAGATTAACAAATCTAGAGGCAGGAAAGACCAATTCCACGCTACTAAAATAGGATCTTCATAATCTTTAAACAAATATTCTTGCGGAATCATATGAAAAATTGTTATGAGCCAATATATAACAAACCCAAAATCAGTAATAAAGAAAAAATACTTTAATCGATTCAATGTATACGTTCCTCCACCATTTCTTTTTTCTTCGCTTCATGTGCCGTACTATTAAAATTTAATATTACGACTCCAACTAAAATAAAAAGAATTGCTAGTATCTTAATTATATTGATACTTTCTCCAAAATAAATAAAACCAATTGTTGTAATCGTTACAATTCCCATACCTGACCACACCGCATATGCTACGGACATTTCCATCCCTTTTAATGCAAATGACAGAAATGCAAAACTTACTACATAAAATACAAAAATAAGAATGCTTGGTACAAGTTTCGTTAATCCATCAGATAGTTTCATTGCAGTTGTACCTGCTACCTCAAATAAAATTGCTAAGCATAAATAAATCCACTGCACTACTCTCCCACCTTCTATTTCGAATTAGAAATGCCATATAGTAACATGTCCATAATCGATTCAAGCATACTTCCCAATGTATAATCACTCTTTTCAATAAACATAGGATCATATATGCGATTCAGTGCCCCTAAATACACTTCAATAAAAAACGGAATTTGAATTTTTCTTATGCTACCTTCTCTCATTCCCTCTTCTATTAAACCAATTACAGTAGACCAGCCTTCACGTAAAAACTCATCTAATTTTAACCATTGGTAATAATGATGTTTTTTTAGTTCTACTAATAAACGTGCATCCATGAATGTAAATTGTTGTGGAATGCAAATTAAGATGAGTCTTATTTTTTCAACTATTTGTAACGTATCATCTTCAGCGATATTTTTTTCCTTTTCTTGAATACTTTCTATTACATTACGAATAACTTCATCTACTATTTCATCTTTTGAAGAAAAGTGCTCATAGATTGTCCTCTTACTGACAGCTAATTGTTTTGCTAAATCACTAATTGTAAATGTAAACCCCTTCGTTTGAATTTGATGAATGGTTTCTGTTACTATTCTTTGTTTCATAATCCGCCCCCTAAACCTTTGGTACCAATTTAGTTTTTTTGGTACCATTTCATTTTACAATATTTAACACAATGTATACAACTAACATTTCAAATTTTCTAAATTTTATCTCAAAACAGATAAACATGAGAGCAATGAGGAACATTCCTGCATATTCAACAATCAAGTGAATGTATAGAACCACACTGATGCATGAAGCCTTAAAAAAGTTACATGCAGCTCTATAAGAATATGTTAGTATATGTTCTTTTTTAGCTTGATGGGGCTGGATAGAAAATATTAGTCACTGCGCACTAATATTTTTTATTTCATATGATTCCTATAACAATTACAAAGCTGAATAATCATCGTTGGAGCTGCTTACTTCTGCAAAAAAAGACACCCTTATACGAGTGTCTTTTCTACTCTCTTTAAAGAATGTATATCAACCTCATAAGTATTCCCATATGGTCTAAGTGATGGAATCTCTTCCTTTGGCCCATAAAATATTACTTTCAAATCATCATCTTTATACTGAACTACGAAGAAGTCATCGAATTGGTCAAATGTATTTTGATTGATTGTGATAAACCCTTTTTCTTGGGCAGTTGTTTTAACACTTATTCTTCTTCCATCTTTAATGACATCATATCCATGCTGATTCGTCACTTTGGATAGCTCACCATTCGTGTAAAGGACACAAAAAAATTCACCTAGACGTCCTATAAGATGTCTTAATTCAGTCGCCTTACAACCAAGAATATTCATTTCAAATCTTAACATTTCAAAGTATTTTTCATATAACTTTTTAATTTGTGAGATTCCTATTTGATCCTTATCCTTATAGAAAAGAAGTTTCCCAGTATCCCACTCACCTACAACAGATTCAAACTCTGCCCCTTTAGGCTTGTGAAAAACTAATCCAGTATAAGGATAATTTTCACCTACATATCTATAAGTTTTTTTGTTTATATATATAAACAGATTTTTATTAACATCTCTTCCTTTGTTATAACGGTTATAACAATAATCAGCAGGATTCATACTCCCCGGTTTCGTATTAAATTTTGTTGTTAATCTGTCCTTTATCTCTGCAGATGTTACAATATCGCCTATTTTTTCTTGAAGTGCCTCTATAAATTGCTCATAAATAGTCAATGTAATCCTCTCCTCGTGTTTCTAAATCGTTTTAGACATAGTAAAGCTTTCACTCTATCATTTGGCCTAATTGTAGAATAATATATCTAGAGTTCCTTATAAATTTATATAATCTTCTATATAGATTTTACATTTAATTACTTAAATTTCATAGGCTGTTGGTAGTAGCGTCACATGCCTATCAAGCTAAAAAATGGTATCCAAAAAAAACGCTATTCTTTTTGTAGAAATATACAGAAAGGATGGCGTTTTTATATGAATCTATTGATTCAAGATGAGTTTCATTTATTCGCTAAAGAGAACTAAAACGATACCTATATCCACATGTTCTTCAACGCCTCGCACAGAAGACAAGATTGTATGTGATGGTATCCCAGTCCTAACCCATTAGAATTATTAGAAACTGGATTAATTTTTTAAACTTCAAGTCTATTTTTTAAAGCACCTAAGCCGAAGCGCCAAACCTTAATATTATGCATTTCTATTTCTGGTCTCATCGAACATCATTTCGATATGGATAAATCGTCCTCAGAGGCTAATTTCTCCTTATTTATACGAAAGGATATCGACAAACTCAGAATGACGAAAAACAATTGAAGGGACAAAGCCAATAGAATTCCCGTTAACAATCCAAAATTTAGCGATTGGCTAACGGCAATGAAAGCACCGCCAATTCCTATACTTAGACCTGGACTGAATGCGTCTGTAAATTGAAGGCTGGCAGATATCTCTCCTTCTTCCCCTGCATTCGCATGCTGCAATGCAATAGCTCCGGTGGTTGGATGTGCTAACCCTATACCAAATCCGATGAAAATTTGCGAAATCACTGCAAATATGATTCCCCCTCCTGGCCAACCTACAGCTAGCATAACAGCGGCAACACCAATGACCATAAAACAAATACCAGCCGTTACCCGTTTGTTTCGACCTGTCCCGTGGTCTTTGGCATCAAGCTTCGACTGAATCCAAGCTGCCATTGACCAACTTAATGCACCCGCGGCTACAATTAACCCAGCCAAATCTGCGGGCATTTTTTTCACTTCTGTCAATGCTAGGACAACATAACTTTCGGTGGCAGTATAACAAGCTACAAACAAACCTCTTGACGCAATAGTCGCAGGCAAACCTTTCCTTGCACTAAAAGTACCTCCAGGCAGCAACTTTCGCAAAGGTTGAATCATGAAAAACACCCCCACCACTGAAAGCGCCATACCCTTCCAATCAGTTATAGAACCAAGGCCCATCATCAATAAGCCCGTTCCAATGGTCAGCACCACCGCATATCCTTCTTTCCGGATATTTTTAGAAGTTTCTTTTTCCTTCACCGAAAATTTGCGATAAGCGGGAAGCGTCAGTACTACAGCCAAACCAATAAAAGGAAGCACCAGCCAAAAAACAACTCTCCAGGAGAAAAACTCAGCTAAAAGTCCAGCGATATAGGGTCCAATTAAGGCAGGTAAAATATAAGCACTTGAAAACACGGCAAGTATTTTCGTTCTCAGCTTATCGGGATAACCTAAAGTAATGCTATAATATACGCACGTAATGATTGCTCCTGCTCCAAACCCCTGAAACACTCTCCCTACGATTAGCATAACCATGTTCACGGAGGTAGCCGCAATAACAATGCCAATCACGAAAAATAGGATTGAAGCTACAAACGATGTAAAAACGCCGTTTTTGTTAATTCGCTGACCTATAATCATGGTTCCGACGATTTGTGCCAAAAGAAAAGAACTGAATATCCAGCCATACAAATGAAGGGCATGCAAATTTTGCGCTAATTTTGGAGCAATAGTGGTAATCGCCAGTCCTTCAAATGCCACGGTAGTCACAGCAAGTATGATTCCTATGGTCAGAGCTCTATACTTAGCGTCAAAAATCCCGATACTTTTATCTAACATATCCATCCTGTATCCTCCTCATTATCATTGTCATAGCAATACTTGACACGACAAGTATTTAATCTATTAATATATTTTCTATAAAAAATCAAAGAAATAGTAGTCTTGATTATAATGGTCGCAGCAACTATATATCCCATCTATTAACACTTACTAGTCCGACTCATCGATTCTATAAAGTTCCTTTTAAAACACCTTAATATAACGACACCGAAATCATGGTGCAAGCCTTTGAATTCGATTAATTTTTCCGATTTTTAATCAGAGTGAGAAAAACACTCAAATGAGGGGAACCGTTTACTTTCATCTACCTTCAGAATAAATTCTAATCGCGGTATCCAATTATTTTTCTCTCCCTCAATGAGATGTTCAATCACTTCACGGACATTATAGGTTTCTTCAACTTCATTGCCACTCTCGGATAAAAAATACTCCAATGTTTGTGGTGTGCGCTCCAGTACCTCCCCCCCTTCTTTTAAGATTGAAATGCATTCATTTACTCTTCTCTCTGATTATAAATCCTTTACATTGTTATACATTACAGAAAGAATTCTCCTAAATGTTTCTACTTCCTCTTCAGACAAACCCTTGATGGTGTTCTTATACGCCTCTATGGATGGAGAAAGAATTTCATCTTTACTTTCGCGGCCTTTAGGAGTCAAATATACACGTAAAGACCTTCGATCCGTTTCATGGACTACACGATAAATAAATTCTTTCTTCTCCAGTTTGAAAAGCATTCGTGCAACGTTTGTCTGATCCTTGTGCAGTCTTTCAGCAAGCTCTTTTTGGGTAATCCCTTCTTTTTCCCAAAGAACGACCAATATTTCCCACTGATCCACCGTAATATCAAAAGGATTCACCACTTTTTGATAATAGTTATTCAGCTTAAGAGCCGCACGCTGTACATTAACACCCATATATTTTTCTAATTCCATGGTCGGCCCCCTTTATAATAGACATGACTATAGTTGCTACGATTATTATATTCGCGTCTCTTTCCATTGTCAATTTTCCAAAATAAGGTATAGTCACATTGCTATCAGCCTAAAATAAATTTGTATCCATTGCCTGATCAATTCGCCACTGACTATCAAGGTTCAGGCGGATATAGTAATAAGGCAGGCATGAAAATTCAATTGGAATATGATTTACTTAGTGGTTAATTCCTTAACATGCAGCTTGGCCAGGAAAGAATCATGATAAAACATACGGTACTATCTATCTTGAAACCGTAGAAGCAGGCGATTTGTGTTCACGCGATCTTGGTTACTTCGATGTAAGAGATTTACAAACCATTCATGATAAAAAGGCTTACTATATCTCACGGTTGAAGTTGAATACTCGCATTTATATCAAGAACTCTGCTCCACAATACTTCAATAATGATACGTTAAAAACGCAAACAGAATACATCTAGCTTGATATGACACAAATGATGTCTGGTCTAATCCCCGGTGAAACATTGGAAATCACCGAGGCATATATTGGTCAAAAGCAGAAATTTCCAACACGTGTCATGATCCATCGTTTAACAGATGATCAAACACAAACACGTCTGAAAAACCAAACAATACGTGAAAAGAAGAAAGGCATTGTCATAAAGGATAAAAGTAAACATTTAATGGGCATGTGACAGTCCCTCTATTAGAGTAAAATATAAATTGGGTAGGAACCACAGATATATTTTAGAAACGCCAATCACTTTCACCTAAGTAAAAAAGCGCCCTATAAACAGGGCGCTTTGCTCCAACCTAATGACTAATACTAGCCGTCGGATATAATGTTGTTCCTCCAATTGAAACCTTTATTTCATTTGTTAATGGAACATTTTGTTCATTAATAATGGTTCTCCACCATTCCCATGCAAGACCTGTACATTCTCTTGCTACGATTTTTATATTTTTTGAATTTGGTGGAAGAGGGATTACTGTAGAGTAATGGGCTGTTTTGTCTTTGCCACTACCTTCCCATGTTTTATGTGTTAGTACTTCTTTCCCATTTTGATCAAATGTGAATTCATCCCAAGATACATCAAATTGTGCAACGTAAGCACCGTAATGATCAAGTGTCATTTTTGCACTTGAATATTCTGTAGTTGTCGTCTCGATATAATCTGTATTGTTATGAACAGCAGCAGTTGCATTATCTTTTAAGAACGTGCTTGTATATGAAATTGGATATGCTGGATTTTTAAAACTTAATTCAGCATTATCTTTAATGATATTTCGGATTTCATTGAAATCTTTTGTAACAACCTTGTTATGCTCTTTCGCATCTCCACCTAATACGACAGCAGTAAAGGTACTTTCTTCAAAAATATCTTTGTACTGTCCACTCGTTTCGACGCTGTTATTCTTCAGTAAAGCTTTAAAAGCAGCTTGTACATCTTTACTCTTAGATGTTGTTTCTAATTTTACATAAACCGTTCTACCATAAGCTACATTTGAAACCATAACAGGTGGAGCCGAATTACTTACTCCTTTACGAGTTAGCTCATCAAAAGTAACACTATTATCAAAGAGATCAGATGGATTATTAGGTAGTTCAGCACTTACAGTATAAAATATTTGTTTATATGCCGCCACCATCACTTTCTTTTCTCCATTTGCAACTGCATTAAAGTCAATATTTAGACTGTTATCAAGATATTTAGCATTAACATTAAGAGCACTTGCGATTTGTGATTTACTATAAACCATAGATTCTGTATACTGCATTCTTGCAGGTAACGTATGTGTTGCGGAATACTTTTCATTCCAAGTAGATACTAAATCATCTACTGCTCCAGCTACATTACCATATGTCGGATTTTGGACAGTGATTGTATTTTCTTTTCTCATACCAGGTAAGTCTATACTAATATTCAAAGGCTTTCTCTTAGCCACTAATAAACTCGGTTGATTGTCTGCAAAAGCTTTATTGGCAAGTTGTACAGCTCCTGGATACGTACGATTCGCTACAGAATCAATAATCGAAATATCGACTGGTGACGTTGTAAGTGATTTTTTCTCACGTTCCACTACTACAAATTTACCATTTGAATTGATACTTTCTTTCGGAACAAAACTCTCTATTTTATCACCATTTACAGCTAAAACCTCTTGATTATTATATGTAAGATTCCCTATACCAGTATCAATGCTACTAGCATTTTTATTTATATCATTTGCATGACCGATTTGTGTTTCTGCGAAAGAAATAGATGAATAATTAAGAGTGCATAGACTAACTAATACACATGTAAGGAACTTTCTTTTCTTGGTATTTTTCTTAATCTTCAGAAAAATCACCCCATTCTTTTTTTAGTAAGATATAATAATGATAGATATATGATAGCTAACGAATAAACTTACATAAACGCTTTTAAAAGTTCTTGAACTAAAGGAATTACTCCACCTAAAAATTTTAAAACTGCCATTGCGATTTCCATATTCCTTCCTCCTCTTTGCTGTATTAAGATGTGTTGTATATTTATGCTTTCATTATAATAAGCTTTTACATTTGCATCAATTCATTTTTATATGCAATATTTCATATTAGGGAAAAAGCAACTTTTTCTGTCAGGGTGATGATGCTACCACTCTTCTTGAACATATTTCAATCCTTCTAAAAATATCAGAATTTTCTACTTTTAAGAGGTTATGAACGAAACAACCTCGAATAATTGTAATACATATACATAAGGAGGTTGATCTATTTTGTTTCGTTCTTTTACTAATGGTTGCGTCGCCTTAGTGCAACGCTTCTTGCCAGAACCGTTTATTTTATCATGTTTATTAACTGTTTTCGTTATCTTCTTTGGTATGTTTGCAACGCATCAAACACCTGTGGAAATGATTAATCACTGGGGTAATGGCATTTGGGGACTTCTCGCCTTTTCTATGCAAATGGCACTTGTACTCGTGACAGGATCTGCTTTAGCAAACGCCCCTCTTATTAAAAAAGGATTAACGAAAGCGGCAAGACTACCGAAAACGAATGGACAAGGTATTATTGCCATTTCAATCGTAAGTTTACTAGGGGCGTACATAAACTGGGGATTTGGTATTGTTGTATCTGTTTTATATGCAAAAGAAGTAGCAAGACAGCTGGAAGGATTAGATTATAGACTGGCAATTGCTTCTCTTACTCTGGATTTCTCATTTGGCATGCGGGGCTTTCTGCTTCTATCCCTCTTACGTTAGCAACAGGCGGAGAAACGTTAATTAAAACGACAGCTGGAAGTATTAAAGAAGCGATTCCAATCACTGAAACGTTATTCTCACCATACGCCCTCGTTCCAGTTATTATCTTTTTAGTTACGATGCCTCTCATTAATAAGGCGATGCATCCAGATGAAAAACATACGATTACAGTAGACCCTAGCGTGTTTCATGAAGAAGCTGCCGCTCAAGAGGTAGGGAAAAATACGTTCGCTGAGAAAATGGAAAATAGTATCATTATTACACTTTGCGTTGGATTGTTAGGTCTCATTTATATTTTCAACTACTTTTATACGAAAGGCTTTAACCTTACGCTAGACATCGTTATTTTTATGTTATTAATTGCTGGACTCGTTTTCCACCGTACTCCGATTCAATATATTCGCGCTTTTTCAGACTCTACGAAAAGCGCTTCTGGCATTCTACTTCAATTTCCGTTTTACGCAGGAATTATGGGGATGATGATTGGAGCAAATAGTGAAGGCCTTTCACTTGGAGGAGCTATTTCGAATTTCTTTATTAGCATTTCAAACGAAACGACTTTCCCGCTCTTTACTTTTTTAAGTGCTGGCATCGTTAATATTTTCGTTCCATCTGGTGGCGGTCAATGGGCTGTGCAAGCACCCATTATGATTCCAGCTGGCGCTGAACTTGGTGTACCTGCTGCAAAAACAGCAATGGCCATTGCGTGGGGCGATGCTTGGACAAATTTAATTCAACCTTTCTGGGCATTACCAGCATTAGCGATAGCTGGTTTAGGTGCTCGTGATATTATGGGATTTTGCGTTGTGAACTTACTATATGCAGGTTTTATCATTAGTCTATGTTTCTTATTTATTTAAACGAAAAGCTAGTTTTATACTAGCTTTTTTACATAATAAATCATTTATTTCCCACGCAATTTATTATGGTCTTCCACTCTATCTCCGTAAGATGTAATGCCTCAAATACAAAAAAATCTTCACATACTTTTTCAATTAAATGTGGATTGTTCTTAAGGAAATCCCACTGTAATGCTTTAGGAAGAAAATATGTATCATATTCTTTACTTCCCCTTACTACTTCATCCACTTCTCTTTCACAAATTCCTCTTATCAAGTAGTCATTTCTTAATTGTATTTGAATTTGCTGAAATGTTTCGCTACATTTCTTCAATTGAAGTAAACATGTAATATACGTTCGAAAAAGTTCGTTATCATACCCACAACAGTTTATAATTCGATCGATTTCATTCATAATGTACGAGCCTTTTCTTCTATTTGTAATAACCACTTTTCCCGCTTCTCTCGTTTACTCGTTTTCACAGATTGAAATACTGACCGTTTTATATCGCGAATGCCGCAAAAACGTAAGACACCTCTCTTCATTATAATCCAATCTGCTGATCGATATAATAGTGCGACGTACCATAACGGTGAATCTAGCGTATTAATCACCCACGCCTTCTTCCCTTTCAATAACCCTTTAGGCAGAGCACCTTCATATTTATAAGCAAATCCAGCAACGAAAATACGATCAATAAATCCTTTTAAAATAGCTGGCATCCCCCACCACCATATCGGATAGATGAATAGAAGCATATCCGCTTCTTCTACTAATGTCCTGTACCGAGCTGTTTCTTCTTCATTTACTAAGTCACGTCTTTTCTTCTCTTCATTAAATACAAGGACTGGATCAAATTGCTCCTTATATAAATCAAGTACGGTAACTGAATGATTTGTTTCCTGTAGTCCTTTTTGCACATGATTTAAAATTGCCGCGTTAAAACTTGAAGGACTAGGATGAGCGTATACAATAAGTACATTCACTACAAAACAACTCCCTTTATAAGTTAAAGTTTCCCCTTCTTTAACATCTTCTCTACAATTTGCACGTTTTTTGAACTCTGTAACAAGCGATGTAGTACCGTTAATAACTCTTCCTTTTCTAACTCTTTTAGTTTCTCTTTCACTGCACTCTCACCAGCACTTTGAATATCATAAACAACTGCCGCCATATGTTTGCAAAGATTCTCATACGGACACTCGCAGCTACTTTCTGTAAAATCTTCAAGATCAATAATCACTTCATAGTCTCCTGCATTTCCAGTAACGAAAGCAAATATTTTCTTGTCTTGTATTTCAACATCTTCTACATGTCCTTCTTCATAATATTCATACCCTTTATCCATAATGTACTTAGGAATCCATTTTGTTATATCATGTAACAAATAAGCGTACATAACAACACCTCTTCCTTTAATTCCCTTTTGACTTCCAAACCTGTGCATGTTATTCTAATAACTGTCAAATAGCAAGTCTATATGACAAAACGACTGACACCTATTCGGCGAAGGTGTCTCTTTTCATTTGCAGCCGATATGAAGTGCCTCTTTCAGGCACATTCAATCTTTGACACTACACACTCAACACCATTCCCTGTATCAGGCTGCTTAAGCAGTCTTTTACTCTACATACTTCAAAAAAAGAGAGCTTAGCTCCCTTTTCTCGCCTTATAAAATACCCCTTTTTCAGTATAGAGATATTCATCAGCTAATGTAATTTTCCCATCCAGTTTCAGTTCATCTAATAGTCTTGATAAATAAAATTGATGTAACATCTTTTTCGTGAATTTTCCTTCATGATGCGAAACGATATGTTCTTGAATATCTAACAATGATATCGGCTTATCTTGCTCTATCATATATTCATAAACTGTACTACGCAGTTTTACGTATTTTTCGAGTGTCACAGTAACGCGCAACCCCTTTCTTCTTAATATAAATTTTCGTAATCGTTTTTTTTGCAATAAAAAAACCTCTCCGATAAGAAGAAGTTACGTATATATCTTCGTCTTATCTCCCAGAACAAATTTGTTCTGCTGGAATTAGCACCTGCATCGCGGTTGCTGGGTTTCATCGGGCCAGTCCCTCCACCTCTCTGGATAAGAAAATATTCACTTAATTCTTACTATACGTAATTTCATTTCAATTGTCAAACAAATATAACAAATTATATTTTCTTCTTTACTGTTCATACTATACATATATGAGTATGCAAGGAGGATTATGAAATGCACGAAAATGCCCGCGGATATGTCCAAGACTCTTTTCAATCATTACAAGAAGCAAAACAATGTTTAGAAGCAGCATTACAGACTGTTGAAAAAGATTTTAATCGCGCTCGTATTGAGCAATCTCTTTATGCGATCGAACAAGCTATTCAACGCTGCGACTACACCGTTCACATTTTAGAACAAGATTGAAAAAACTTCCCATCATAAGGTGGGAAGCTTTTTCAAATGGCATACTTCATAATTATTGCCGTTATGATTAAAAAATATACAGAATTCACAATTTCTAAAATCCCTACTTTTATAATAGAAATTTTTTTGCCATACAATATAATGGCTCGAATGACACTTGGTATAAAAATAAGGGAGCACCACGGATTAATAGCAAATACGATGACCGTTAACATGATATGATAACCCCAAGATATATAACGATACTTCGGATTATTTTTCTCACGTATCATCGTTTTCACATAAAACGTACTTCCTAAAAAATATAAAAATGAAATAAGCGCAATAAATAATGCTGTTTTATCTATCAATTTCATTGAAAAATAATAACTAACTAAACCACCTATACAGAAAACAATAATTGCACTAACGTCATTTAATAATGCTCTTTCATTTTTTTGACGAGCGTAATACATATTTACTATAAAGAATGGAATCATGACTATTACGAATAAAAGAATGCGCCATTCATATAATAGAGAAATCATCCCAAATATGAACGCAATAATAAAATATACAATTGAAGCATGTAAATACTCTTTTTTCCGTTTTTGTTTTATGTACATAAGAAATGGATACGTAGCTAAATAGATAAAGAACCAAGCTAAAAACAATGGAATATGATACATAGTAGGTTTCCCAAGTATGACACTTAATAGAAATGGTATAATAAGCATCGCCCATGCACCATGTTGCTTCGGAATAACTAACTTCATTAACTATACACCTCCCTTTTGAAAATAATTCTCACCTACTATTATACAAATAATTTTATATAGTAACGGATATATATTGGACTATTTTTTGACAATAAAAAATGCTCCTTACAATATGTAAGAAGCATGAAAGAGGCAAACGAATATGTAAGTCGCGACCCTACCTTATATGAGTATGCTTTTCTATACCATGTTATGCTTATCCAATATGCCATATTTCTTTTTAAATCTTGTAAGAATCGTAATCCAAGACGTACTAAATAATAGTAAGAAAACAACATTCGAAATTGCATGGCTCAAATCGAAATAAAAACTTGCGATATAATACGAAATGACTGTTTCCCACGTTGCCTCTCGTATAAAACCGAGAAGTCCCCAGAAATTCATGATCCAGCCAAATAAAAATCCAACAAACAATCCGTATAGTAGTCTTCCCCATAGCTTTTTCATTAAGAACGTATTACGTAATAATCCAGCTATAAAACCAATCATACCCCATGAAAACATTTGCCACGGCGTCCACGGACCTTGTCCTAAAAAGATATTAGACACAATCGCCGCTGTTGCCCCGATCATAAATCCAGTTTCACTTCCAAACACGATTGCAGAAACGATAATAACAAAAGAAGTCGGTTGTACACTCGGTAAAATAGAAAATGGTACGCGGCTAACTGCTGCAATTGCTGCTAACACGGCAACGAGAACAATTTCACGTGAAACAAACGCCTTTCTTTCAAAGCGGATATAGAAAGGTAACATAATAACGACTAATAAAAACAAACTACTTAACATGTAATACCCATCCATGATAAATGTAGTAAAGAGTAATGTGCCTATTATTACTGCAAAAATACATATTATGAATGCAACATATCGTTTGGACACGCTTCGTACACATCCTCCCACGTTAATGCATATGGCAATTCTTTTCGAATGAATCGATTGATAGATGTTGTATAAAAGAAGTTGCCACTAAAAAATTCTTTCGGTGCATCATTCATAATGACTGCTCCATCAAATAACATCATACATTGATCCACGTATTTCGCTGCAAACTCAATATCATGCGTTGCCATTACAATTGTTGTACCTTCTTTTTGCAGTTTCCTAAATAACTCTCCTACTCTCTCTTTCTTCCATGGATCGAGTCCCTTTGTCGGTTCATCCAGTAATAATAAAGTCGGCTTTGATAATAACGTTGTACATAATGCAAGTAGTTGTTGCTCTCCCCCGCTACAATCATGTGGATGGCGTTCTTTAAGTGCATATAGCCAAAACTTTTTAAGCTGATGTTCTGCTATTTCGTTTCCTTGTTCTCCATATAATTCACGCGCTCGTTCATACACTTCGTCCCACACTGTATCAAATGTAAAATGATAATACGGATGCTGTGATACATACCCAATACTTTTAAATCGTTCTTTCGAATCAACTTTATGTATCACTTTCCCATTCCACTTTACTTTCCCTCTTCTCGCTTTTTGCAATCCAGCTAAAAGCGTTAACAGTGTAGACTTCCCTGTCCCATTCTTTCCAACGAGAGCTACCCATTTTCCTTTTTCAATCGATACTGTTAAATCTCGTAAAATGAGCGGACTATTTTTTTCATATTGGAATGAAATATGCTCGGCACTTAAAATGACTTCTTGCTTTTCACTTTGTGCTATTGGCTCACTTACATATGACATCGCTGAAAAATCATTCATTTTCATTTGCGCTTCTCGCACTGTAAACGGAATATCTTTCGTATTCCACTCTAAAAACAATCTTGGAATTTGCGGAATAAATGGCCGGAACTTTTCTACTTCCCACATATTTGCTACAACCGTTTTCGGACTACCGTCATACACGATTTGGCCGTTACTCATACAAATAACGCGCGTTGCAAGTGGTATTACTTCATCTAAACGATGTTCACTTAAAACGATCGTAATTCCAAGTTCTTCATTAATACGCTTTAACAATCCTAAAAACTCTTTTGCGGCAATTGGATCTAACTGCGCTGTCGGTTCATCTAATAATAATAATTTCGGTTGCATTACTAATACGGCAGCTAAATTAACAAGTTGCTTCTGTCCGCCAGATAACGTATGAACAGATTGATGCAATAAATCTTGAAATCCTAAGAAACTAATAAGCTCTGCTATTCTTTTTTGAATAATATGTGATGGTAATCCAATATTTTCTAAAGAAAACGCTAATTCTTGAATTACTGTATCCATTACGAGTTGATTTTCTGGATTTTGAAATACCATACCAATTTCTTGAGCAGATAACAAATCCGGTACATTTTCTAATAAAGTACCATCATAATATGTATCCCCAGTACGCTTACCGATTGGAAGTAATTCCTTTTTAAAATGTTTTAATAAAGTCGTCTTTCCAGATCCTGATCCTCCAGCAAGTGCAATAAACTCTCCTTTTTGAACAGAAAGAGAAATATGCTGTAACGCTTCTTCGTTTTCATCAGCATATACAAATGATAAATTGTTTATTTCTGCATGCGCCACCATATCCATTCCCTTCCTTCCATTATGATTGGTAAACTAATAAACATCGTAAATACAACAAACATCATCCCATCATATTGCTGAAATAAAATAGATTCAACTTTCGGATAAATGATTAACTTTCCCCCACCATACGTACTACATATAATAGCAACTATAAATAGAATACTTAAATAACTGAGCGTATACCAATCTCGTTTTTCCATTCTATAGCGAATATATGTCGTACGTTTCGTTACACCAAATCCACGAGCTTGCATAGAATCTGCCGTTTGCAGTGCATCTTCCAATGAACAAATTAATAATACTTGCAATAGTTGCATACCATTTTTCACACGTTCCACAATGGAACCTGCATCTACCTGTACACCTTTCGTCTTTTGGACGAGTGTTATTTTCTGTAATCTTCTCATAAACAAAGGAACAAATCTCACTGTAATCATCGTTAACAATGCTACTTTCGGTGAAATTCTAGAAAACAAATATAAAAATTTATGACTTGAAATAATATCATTATACGAAGCAAACGTAAACATAATCGCCACTAGTAATAACCCCATTACTACTCCAAACATAATTGCCTCAAGTTTAATACGGCTATCACCTAACCAAAATAACGTAGTTCGTCCTCTATGCGTTAATAGCGAATTAAATAAAATGACCATAAAAAAGAAAACGATTGTGCTCGGTAACATCTTTCTTACCTTTTCGCTATTCCCTTGCATCACATTTAAAATAACAATTAATAGTATTGCTCCAATTAAAAAAAGAGGATGAAGACACATCATACATAGTATCATCACCCCGATATAATAGAAAAAATTCACAAAAGGATGTAAAGAAGAAAAACTTATTTTCATAGTCCTTTACCGAATGCCTTTTTTATTTTAATACAAACACCCACTCGATTGTATCGCCTGGTTTTACTGTAACTACACCTGCACTATGGTTTGGAAACGCACCGTTCACACGATATTTCCATCCGCTAGTAGCGGTAATATCTTTTTCATATAAATCATTAATACCTTTTACATAAACTCCATCTTTAGAGCCCATTGCATCCACATCTAATCCTGTACGCTGCAATACTTTATAAACTGTATCGCCTTCTTGTACATCCACCTTTTTTGCACCTAATAAATATCCTTCATTACCTTTTACTGAGATCGTAACTTGTTTTGGTTTTGGTATTACTGGATCTGGCACTGGCGGTACTGGATCTGGTACCGGTGTTGGTGGAGTTGGTACACTATTGTTCTCTTCTGGTTTTTTCTTTTGCTCCTGTTTCGGTGTTTCCTTCGGCTGATTCACAACCTTTGCTTCTTCTTTTACTTCTTGCGCTTTCGGTTGTTGCTCTTGTTGTTTCTCTTGTTGTTTCTCTTCTTGTGCTTTTTGTTGTTCTGGTTGCTTAGTAGCGACAGGCTGTTCCTGCGTTTTTTCTTCTTTCTTTACTTCCGGTTGTGCTTGTGGCTTTTCTTCTTTCGGCTTCTCTTCTACTTTTTGCTCTTGCTTTTCTTTCTGTTCGTCTTGCTTATTTTGCTCTTGTTCAGCTTGTTTTTCCTCCGGTTTTTCTTCCGGCTTCGCTTCATCTTTTTTCTCTTCTTGTTTTGCTACTTCTTCTTGCTTCGGTTCTACTTTCTTCTCAGGCTTTACCGCTGCCTCTTCACATCCGGCAAGTAGCCCAAGTGAAAGCAGTAAAGAAATAAACCATTTCATCTTACTCATGTTGCCTCTCACCTTTCATATTAAAAATTAGGAGCAAATGATTGCTCCTAATTTTTGTTAAGCTGCTTTACGTCTCCATAATACATATGCAGAAGCAATACATAATACACCCATACCTACTTCTGTCGCTGCACTATGAGAAGATGCTCCTGTTTTCGGTAATGTGCTACCGTTTCCGGATTTTTTATTTTTAACCGGTTCGTTATCCACAACAACTTTTAAAGTGTCATCTTTCGTTTCTTGTTGCACTTGTTTTTGTTCTTCTGGTTGTTCAGTAACTTCTTTTTCCACCACAACATTTTCTGAATCTACATTTGGTTTTGGATTAATTTCAGTAACAGATTCAGTTGACCAGTCATAAATCGATTTTCCAAGGTCTCTAAACTGAAGTAAAGCTAATAATGCTTGCTCTGTTGCCATTCCGCTACCGGTTTGATCGCCTGGTAACCATTTAAATTCACCATTTGGAAGTTGATATGACAATAGATTTTGCACTGCCTTATGAAGACGGTTTTGATCTACATCTTTCACAAGGGATAATCCAATAATAGCTTGCGCAGCACTATTAGAATTCTCTTGTCCATCAGCAGAGAAACCGCCATTTTCTAGTTGTTCATTATATAAGTATGCGACAGCCTTTTGCACTGCTGGTTTCACATCTGCTCGGTCTTGATAAGGAGCTAATGCTGATAAAACCATACCTGTTACATCAACGCTACTAGCACTATCTTTACTGCTTGCGCTATCATAAGTCCAGCCGCCATCTGTATGTTGCGCGTTTAAAAGTGCATCTACTAAAGCAACTCGATTCCATTTTGAATCTACTGGAATTTCATATTTTTTCGTATCAAATGCAAGTAAAGCAAATGTATAACCTGTAACAGAATTCACTTTATCTGATTCGTACAATTTTTGAACTAAATTATGTTCGCCTACCATTTTTGGGTCTGCATTCATTGCATTCATCATAATAATCGTTCTAGCTAAATCTGTCGCTGAAAAACGATTAACGCGCTTTTCTACCTTTTCAGTTACAGTCTTAACATAATTTAATTTCGCCTCGATTGGTATATTCTTTCCAGAACGAGAAAGACCTAGCGCTACCCAATCACTTTCAATTCCATCTTGTAACATCTTTTCAGACGTCTTAGAGATCGCGTCATTTACTTGTGCTACTGGAATTTGAATGTTCTCTTGCTTTGGTTGTTCTGGTTTTTCTTGTTTTGGATCATCCGTCTTCGGTTCTTCTGGCTTTTCTTGTTTTGGATCATCCGTTTTTGGTTCTTCTGGCTTTTCTTGTTTTGGATCATCCGTCTTTGGTTCTTCTGGTTTCTCTTGCTTTGGATCATCCGTCTTTGGTTCTTCTGGTTTTTCTTGTTTTGGATCATCTGTTTTTGGTTCTTCTACAGTTTTACAAGTACCAAATTTATCTAATGTTTGTTGTAATGTTTCTTGACTCATATTGTTCCAGTCTGAAACAAAGCGGAAAACAACAACATCTCCAGATTTTAATTTATAACTATCCGCTCCAACTTCTGCAGATTTATCATTTACATCATACAGCCAGCCACTTGTAGCCCCGGCCATTAGCCCATCAATGCCTTTTACATACGTTCCAAACGACATCGTTTCAGCTTCTACTTTGTCCCCCATGACTTTTTGTAGCAAGCTTAAAGCTGTTTCCCCATCTTTAATTTGCTCTTCTTTCGGACATAACATAATGCCCTTTTGTGATTCACCAATAATTGCAAGTTTTGCTGTATTTCCTTCAGCAAACGTAATATGTACTGTATTCGCAAAAGAAACAAATACAAGTGTAACTGCCATTAACGACGTAAGCAGCCATTTTTTTAACATTGCCATCCCAAAATTTCCTCCCTTACTACTATTCACACAAAAAAAGGCCCTTCAAGGGCGTGCAATTGACACTCTTTTTTTGTAAGTGTCGAACAAACTGTGCAACACCTCCTACCCGCATCATTCGCGGCTATATTTGTATAGGAAAAATAATTTTGTTCATGAACGTATCATTGTGATAACATTCACTTTTCTAGGCACAACTTACTTCCATTTAAGTTATCGTAAAACGATAAACCTATACATTCTGTTAATTTTAAATTTCTGTATTATTTTACTATTGACAAAGAATTTTGTCCATGCTTTATCGGATTTATTTTCTAAGAATAGTAACTTACTAACCTTTAACGATGCAAACTCTTTTCACTAATAATGACGCCATCTTCATCCACATACACATATTCATCCGGCTTCCATTCTACTTGCCCAAATTGCAATGAAATATTTCGTTCTCCTTTCCCTTCTTTTACACTTCTATTCGGCATTGTCCCTAACGCTAAAATACCTATATTTATATTCTTTAGTTCACTAGAATCACGAACGTATCCATATACAATAATTCCTGCCAGCTTTCTTTCCTCCGCAATAGCTGCCAAATTATCACCGAGTAACGCACAATTCGTAGAGGCTCCACCGTCAACAACTAATACCGTTCCTTCTGGTAATGTTTGCAACCCTTCCTTCACTAGTACATTATCATCCTTCACTTTTACCGTTGCAATTTTCCCGTGGAATTGTTCTTTCTTCCCAAAAGATCGAAAAGACTGGCGACATATTTGTAATTCATTTTCAAACTCATCACATAGATCCGTAGTTTTCCACATCTTTTTCCCTCTTTTCCTTTTACTTTCTATTTAACATATTCTTGGATTATTTTCGTTTCCCTGTCTAATGTTGCAAGAATTTGTATGTGCGGGAAAAGGACAGAAAAACTATTGCCTTACGAAGCCACCTTTATTATAATCTATTTCACAGATAAATTTCAGAATATTAAAAATTAATCAAGTGAAAAAGGAGGGGTTTTATGCAATTACAAACTGAAGTAAAAAAACAACCTAGTAAACGAAAGTTTAAAATGCCTGATGCGTATGTACTACTATTTTTTATTGCTTTACTATGTGCAATAGCTACTTATTTCGTTCCTGCTGGAGAATTTAAAAGAGTTACAAACGGGACTGTTACAACGACAATACCAGGAAGTTATCATTCTGTTCCACAATCGCCAGTAGGATTTGTTTCTTTTTTTACCGCTATTGAAAAAGGAATGACACTTGCTGCTCCGATCATCTTCTTAATTTTATTTACGGGTGGCGCTATTGCTATTCTTGAAAAAACAGGTGCTCTTGACGGTTTAATCTATCATGTTATTAACAAATTTCGTAATCAGCAATTACTTTTCATATGTATTGTCGCCGCACTCTTTTCCATTCTCGGAACGACTGGCATTATCGTTAACTCAGTTATCGGCTTTATCCCTATCGGCATCATCGTTGCCCGCACATTAAAATGGGACGCTATCGTCGGCGTAGCCATTATTTATTTAGGTACTTATGCTGGTTTTAATGCTACTATATTATCTCCTTCACCTTTAGGCATTTCACAAAAAATCGCGGAACTCCCAATGTTTTCAGGAATTGGTTTACGCACAGCAATTTATATCTCTTTTTTACTTGCTACCATTCTATATATTAATTGGTACGTAAAACGCTTAAAAAAATCGAATAAAGGAAGCATACTCGGCGACAACTGGTTTCCAAGTAATGCTCTTTCAAGTGGAAAAGAGGCACAGAAAACAGAAGTTCCTTGGACAATACGTCATAAATTAATTTTACTCGTTGCAGCTTTATCATTAATTGCATTTTTAATAGGCGCTTTTCGTCTACATTGGACAGACGCAGAAATGACCGCTACTTTTATTTTCATCGCAATTACAGCTGGAATAATAGGTGGTATGAAAGCAAACGATATCGCTTCTACTTTTCTAGCAGGCTGCCAAAATCTCATATACGGTGCTTTGATCGTCGGAATGGCTCGTTGTATTTCAGTCATTTTAGAACAAGGAAAATTACTTGATACAATCGTTAACCAACTCGCACAGTCTCTCGAAGGACAAAGCCCGGTATTTGGCGTTATCGGTATGTATGTAAGTAGTGCCGCATTACATTTCCTTATTTCATCCGGTACAGGTGAATCTGTTATTTTCATTCCGATATTAGCTCCGTTAGCTGATTTCATGCACATTACACGCCAAGTTACAGTACAAGCTGTTATGCTCGGCGAAGGTGTAGTGAACTGCCTCAATCCAACTTCCGGTGTTTTAATGGGCGTTCTCGCAGCGAGCGGCATTTCTTACGGAAAATGGATTCGATTTATGGCTCCTCTTGCATTCATTTGGTTTATTATTGGACTGATTTTTCTTATTGTTGGGGTTAATATTGAGTGGGGACCGTATTAAAACTATGAAACTTTCTCCCTATTATTTCACCGTTATCTTATAATAATGAAAAAAAGGATTGATTATAGTAATCAATCCTTTTCACTTGCATCTCTCAAAGCTAAATCTCTGCAGCTAATAAATTGTACTCATTGTCAAAAGAAGCATGGATTCTATGGCCACCAAATACATCTCCATCATTGTATTCGCAATATATATCATTTTCTCTCATTACAATGTCCATAAGAGTAATAGATTGCTCAAATGTTTCTTTCGTCATATCATATTCTCCTGCATCTACAGCATCCCAATCTAAATGTTCATCATTCTCATCATATTCAGGCCAAACATCATTTTTATACTCTATTAATTCTTCTGCTATAGCAAGCTTAGCTTTTTTATCAAATTCCTCTAAACATACATAAAGCTTTTCTGCTCTTTTCAGCATTTCATGTACTTGTACATGCTCATTTCTAACATCCAATTCCCAATGTACTTTTCCTTCGTTTTGTTCATATGTATGTAAAGTTTCATTAAAGATAAACATTCCAATTAATTCACTTTTTATTGATTTTTCCATGATTTCATTTCCTTTCTATCTCTGAAAAAGAAACTTTAATTAGTTTGATAGACATGGGACTGAACTCCTAATGCTTTATTTTTATGCTGACTTTTTTCATGAAATAAAACTCAGTTATCAGTCTAAACCATTTTTTAGATTTAACAATAATATGTGTACATTTGTAAAATTCCAATTAAGTTTGTTAAAAATGAAAAATTCTGAAGTTAGTATTTTATTAAATTTTATTTCAACCCAATAGCATTTTTATCCTTCAAATAGCCCCTTTCATTCTAATTTCTGCATTTCTTTCAGCCGTTCTATATCCTTTTCTGAAGCCTTTTCTATTTTATACAATTCATAGCTACCCTTTATCTCATTTATCACTACAAATTCGATTTCATTCCGAACATAGCTTTTCGTTTTTCCTTTTTTATAACCAATAACATTATCTAATATAGTTTCCCCACTATCTTTTTTATATAAATTATAGCTAACAGGTGGACGACCAATTACATACTTATTATCAGAAAATCCGACTATACCATCCCTTCCTAATCCTGTCGAAGCACTCCAGACAAACATAATCTGAAATATAGAATAAACAACAATACCGCATAAGAAAAAAAATAGGATTGATTTAAAAAATAACTTTACAGGCATGCTTCTCAAAAGACATTCCCTCCCATTTCACCTCAGGATAGCAAGAACAATACGTGAATTTTGTATGCTAAGGCACCAAAGTTTTTATAATGTTCCACAGCTAGTTTAAATAGTGCATCCTTACCTCAAAAACTATCGTAGAGAGTAGCTCGGCTTATGACCTTTCTCCCAAAATAAATACATAGCTTTATTTAAAGCTTGCTCTTTATTAAAACTAATCTTTCTACCCATTAACCACACCCCCGTATTATATATTTTAGTATAAATATTTTGGAACGATAAGCCCGCAAAATATTTTGAAATTAATTCTTCCGTTAGAGGGCGCTTTAAAGGTTTATATAACTGTATTAATAATAATCAAAAACACTTGAAGTTGACGTTGGGTCATTTTATATACTGTTAAGTAGCTACTATTTCGCAATTTCATAAAAGAAATTAGAAAAATAGGAGGTTTTCATATGAAACAGGGCGATATTATTATTTATGGATGTGTCATTATAGGTGCAGGTATTGGACTGTTACTGGATCATGGATTTCCTGGTGCACTAATTGGATTAGGAGCAGGCTACTTACTTAAAAATCTTCTTAGTAAAGAAGGTTAGAAGCGAAATAAGAAAATAATCGTTAAAGATAAAATCTTAACGTACAGAAAGGTAGGTTTATCAGTTGATACACATTAATAAAGTTGCAGAACTGACAGGCGTTACAGTAAGAACACTGCGTTATTACGATAAAATCGGATTATTAAAACCAGCATCCAAAACAGAGGGTGGCCATCGTTTATATACAAATGAAGAAATAAAAAAACTTCAGCAAGTTCAATTTTTAAAAAAGGTTGGATTTCCGTTACAAGAGATTAAACATATGCTCGACTTCAATGAGTGGGATTGGTCGGATAGTTTAAAGAGCCAATTATCTTATGTAATAAATGAGCAGGAACATTTAAAGAAAATAGAATTATCCTTACGAGAAATGATAAATGGAATTGCGTTAGAGGGAGAAGAAAGCTGGATCGCGATTCAAAAAATCATGCAATTATCCAGCAAAGATAAAGAAATACAACAGTATTATCGCGAATCTATATTTAAAGAAAAAGAAATAAAACTATTAGAAAAGGTTCCTAAGATGGCAAGTGACTGTTCTGATTCACTCGAATGGATTGCTCTCATCGGCCAGTTAAAGCGTTATATGAAGGATGGCCCAAAAGCAACGAAAGTTCAAAATATCATAAGACGAATGGAGGAAAAACGCTTAGAAGAATTTGAAGGTGAGGATGAATTTCTAAATAAGCTTTGGGAGATAAGGATGGCTCCCGAACAATCAGAGAAACTTAGTTTATATCCAATCGATCAAGATGTGCTTCAGTTTATGAACGAGGCATATGCCATTTTTATGACTAAAAAAAATAATCCTGAGCCGGAATAAGGGGGAAAGCACAATGGGTACAGAGCAACTTCTCCTAATAGGCGGATTAGCTATATTAGACACGCTAAGCCCTACTACAATAGGAGTAACAATATATCTACTTTTAACAGATAAAGAACGTCTCACGAAACGTTTATTCGTTTATTTATTGACGGTAGCAGGATTTTATTTTGCTGTTGGCGTTTCACTCATGTTAGGATTAGATTTTTTGTTTAAGTTTATTTCTGGCTTATTTCAAAACCGAATCGTAAGCTGGTCGTTCTTCATTATTGGTGTCATATTATTCATTGCAAGCTTCTATATTCCACCAAAGAAAAATTCAGAGATCCCCTCACCAAAATCAAAAAGCATTTTTTCAATGATCGCGCTAGGATTCACTACTACATTAATTGAAGTGGGTACTGCATTTCCTTATTTTGCGGCAATTGGTATACTTACTACTTCTAATCTATCCTTGATACAATGGTCTTCTATTTTAGCGGGATACAACTTGATCATGGTACTGCCCTCTCTCCTGCTGTTTCTCTTCTATCTCCTATTTGGTCGGTGGATGCAAAAACCTCTCGAGAGGCTTCGAATGAAAATTGCTAATAGTACAGGATCAGCCCTATCATGGATTATGTGTATAGTTGGCTTCCTCCTAATATTAAATAGCCTGGATTATTTATAGGGTATTTATAGAACCTACACTCAGGGGAATATGTTTGAAACTACAGAAGTACTTACACCTACCATTCCCCCACACCAGTTTGTCTTTTACAGGCAGTTACTCTCCCTTCCATCTTCCTCATATTCACCTAATTTTGATGTAAGAGTCCTACTACCTGGGATAAAATATGATGCCATCCAATTCACAATTATTTCTTCCAACTCTGGATGAAGTGGCTTTCTTGCTCCTTCTTCATAATTCTTTTTAAAATCTAATGCTTTAAACTCACCTTCAAAAACTTTCAAACTATGATCCATATTTTTTATTACATATACTTCAGAATCACCTTTCACATAATCACTGATCCGCTTAGCTCTTTCAGGGTCAGCCTGAATATCTTTATCACCAGCGATAGCTAGCACTGGACATGTTACTTGTTGTAAGTCTTTATAAATGTCATGCTGAAAATGCTCTCTAAACCATTTTGCGTTCATCGGTTTAAAACCAACTTTAATCGTATCTTTTTCTGTATTCATCATTTTCTCTTTTATTTTTTCCATCTGCTTTTCTCCACGTTTCTCCACATTGAGAAGGCGCATTAGTTTTCCCTTTATTCCTTTTTGTTCTTTTAATTCTTTATAAGCAATTTCTCTTTGTCTTTTCGTAGCCTCTTCTAATGATTCCGCAGCTCCTGTAAGAAGGATAAGCCCATTTACTGGTGTTCTTGCGTTTACTACAGTTGCCAACATACATCCTTCACTATGACCAGCCAAAATGATATTTTCTGGATCAACAAATGGTTGTTCTTTTAAATACGTAATCGTAGACTCTATATCACTAACTAAATCCCACATTCCAGTCTTCAGAAATTCTCCGTCACTCTTTCCTACTCCGCGTTTATCAAAGCGGAGCGTCACTACCCCAAGTCTCGCCATTACATGCGCTAAATCTTTATATATGTTCGCCTCAAGCTTTAGCGGTACGATCATTCCATCACGATCAATCTCTCCAGATCCCGCGATAATGACAACAGCCGCATACTTCCCATCAGCTTTTGGTTTAGTGAGTGTACCTTGCAAAGTAAACTCACTATTGATCGCTACTTCATATTCATCAAAAGTCATCATTTTGTCCCCCTATTCTTTTATATCCAATTTAAATTTCAAACTCGTTATTATATTTTTATACTCTCTTACATCTTTCATTGGAGCAAAAACTGGATTCTCTGCAATACTTTGTAACATGCTTCGCTTTATAATCTCTTCATTTCTAACTGTTTTAGCGCCGAGCGGAAACTCTGCAAACCATCCGTCAATCGCATCAAAATAGGAATCGCCATGTAAATGCAGACTATTTACTGTGAAGCTTGCCGCACAAACTGCTGCATATTTCCGTAACATTTCTAATGCTCTTTCAAAATTGCCTTGCATACAATATACTTGCGCAGCAGCATAGTATACTTTTAAAGTCATATTAGGATGTAATGTTTCTATTTCATATATATCTATTAACATAAAAGCTCTATTCAAAATCACCTCTACTTTTTCAACGCTTGAGGCATTTACTACTACATAATTCGGTATTGTCGCAACGAGTTGTATTAAATGTTGGTACATACTAATTTGCATTATTTCATTCGCCTTTTTAGTATTTCCAAGCATTTGATACGCCTGTGCGATTAAATCTTCCTCTGGAACGTTAGGACGTATCGTTTCACCAAGCAATTGCAATACTTCATTCGGTTTATTGAGTATAAGATAGCAAGTTGCCTGAAACGATACCGCCTCTTTCACAAGAGAAACATCGTCACTTTCTTCCTGCACTCTGCTAAAGAGATACATTGCCTCTTCTAAAATTTCAATTCTTTTATCCGTATCCTCTGTTAACATATGGTGATTAATAAAAAGTAGTCCCATTTGAAGTAATAACGGAAAACAAGAATAATATTTTTTGATTATTTCTCTGCACTCCATCATTACTTCATCAAATGGTTTTTCACTAAAAGCTTCCGCTAGTCTATGATATAAATCCTTAATATCTTCCTGTTCCATTTGCGGTGTATAACAGATTAGTTCGTCTATACTTATATTAAAGTACGATGCTAGCAGTGGTAAAAATGTAATATCCGGATAACTCTGCCCCGTCTCCCATTTGGAAACAGACGCCTTCGTAATACCGATATACGCCGCTAACTCTTCCTGTGTAATTCCCTTTTCTTTTCTCTTATCCGCAATTACTTTATGAATGTTTATCTCCTTCACATCATCACCTCATACTTTTATTATATGCTTTTATTTCACACAAAATATGGATTTAAAGTCGACTTTCGTTAACAAAATCAACCGTTAGGAAACATGTCTCTAAAATCAAAGGCAGGGACATATTTGATATGTCCCTGCCTTTTTATTGTGGGGTACCGATACATAGCCATCTAGCTAAGAGTTTGAAGTGCCTCAAAATCAAACATTTCATCTCACCATAGTTTTCTATGGGAATCCATTGAACAGCTTATTTACATAACTTTCGTTATTGGAAGTTGGATAACTTTGCCCATCCCCCGAAAAAGGGGAATAATACAGGTTTGACTATTTCTATCTTTTTTATTAACTTTAAATTTATTTAAATAAATCGTTTTAAATATTCGCCAAATATTTTATTCATAACTTTGGGGGTGTTTTCTAAATAAACATTAATTTGTTCAATGTTCGATTCAAATTTATCAGAGCTACTTTCATCTGTTGGAAAATCAGATATTCCTTTTATAATAATACACTCAACATCATTCTTCTTACAGATATAAGCAATTGCGCCCGCTTCTGTATCGGCTATTATTATTTCGTTTTCTTTAAGTTCTAAATAGTCCTTCCACATAACTACTGCTTTATCAGCGGTGCCAATTGTTCCAGTATAAAATTCATTTCCATATTTCGATAAATCAATATCGACTATGAAGGATTGTTTAATAAAAGGCTCAATTTCTTTTACTGTACAATCATATTGAACAGCTTTATCGGGTACAAAAATATCCAAATTATTGAACTTATTATCTATTCCTGCACATGTTCCAACAACGATTACTTTAGTTAAATTAAATTTGGAAATCATATACTGATTACCACCAACACCATTTACTTTTCTTACACCGGTACTATAAAAAACAAGTTTAGTATTATTAATTGTTCTCATGAAATACTCGCCATAAGGATAACCAAAACATTCGCTGTCTTTTATGCTAAAGTATTCCAATGTCGCTTCATATTCCCACTTGGTTGCTATACTTATTCCTATCATCGACTTATCACCCTACAATATTCTAAATTAAGCTCAATACCTTCCATAGCTTTATTCCCCTTTTTTTTTGGGAGGAATGGGCAAAGAAACTCATATAGCATTATTCTTTTTTTGATTTATAAAGTCCTTTTCTTATTGAACTATCTTTCCAGTTAGTCGAATAAGAACTATCTCATTTTTCGGGTGAATATCGTATACATGTAAAGTTAACATAACGTCTCATTATCAGTAGCAATGAAAAAAGGATAACCCTGCTCTCACAAGAGAATCTTCTTTTTTAGTTCTATAAATCTATACATTTTTTATACATTCCTATCCTAACGCGGTTTTAGTGTTCGTGTATGTTACTGGATTAGCAAAAAAAACTGTATAACATCTTGCAAACTCTTAGCGTAAGATTCCCCCAAAATATTGGACCCCAATACGTGCTTTCTTATGGGTATTTCTTGCCCCCATTAAACAATCTTCTGTCACTTGTCTATCTTTAAGGGTAACGCACCGAGCCTTTGTCCTCCTCCCAAATCCAAACAAATGATTCATATTACAGTCTATTTCAAACTGAATATTCAATCTTTATTCATTTTAATATAGGTATGTAAATAAAAGGGATAATCAGCCCCATAATGGACTAACTATCCTATAAATCTTTATCTAAAGTTAATAAAACTAGAACTTCTTTCCCTATGTATATTTACTTCGTTACCTCACCAAACTGCGCTCTCGTCACTTTCGCCAAGTCATCCACTTTCAGCTCAATTTGTATACCTATTTTTCCGCCGCTTACTATCATCGTTTCAAGTAATTGGGCACTCGCATCAATACATGTAGAAAATAACTTCTTCATTCCGACTGGTGAACAGCCGCCGCGAATATATCCTGAAACTTTCGTAATATCTTTAACAGGAATCATTTCAATTTTCTTTTCACTTACTGCTTTTGCGGCAGCTTTTAAATTTAGTTCCTCATCTACCGGGATGATAAACACATGATAATTTTTACTATTCCCTTGAGCGATTAACGTTTTATATACTTCTCTCACTTCTCGTCCAATTTTCTCGGCTACTGATACGCCATCAATTTTCCCATCGTCTGGATTATATGACATCATCGAATATTCAATTTTCTCTTTATCTAATATTCGCATCGCATTTGTTTTATCTTTTTTCATAGTGATCTCCTTAAACGGTTATTTCATATTATTAAGTTTTATTATACACCCTTTTCCATTTCTCCTACATAACTTCACGTATTTTTCAAAACTAAAAATATTGATAATTCAAAAATCATCTGATATAATTTGGAAAAACTTATGTTAAGGAGAGATTTGTAATGCAAAATTTTAATACTTCTTTCCAACTTCATCATCATACGTAACGCCGTGTATCCGAAGAAAAATTTTTCTTCGTGGGTACAGGGCTTTTCCTGTTGACCCACGAAGCGTTCATAAAGCTATGTGGGTATTTTTATACCTGCATAGCTTTTTTTAATTTAAAAAGGAGTGATTACAATGGAAATGAGAAATGTAAAAGGAACGAAAGACTATTTACCAGAGGAACAAGTACTACGAAATAAAATTAAAAGAGCGTGCGAAGACACGTTTGAACGATACGGATGTAAACCGTTAGAAACGCCGACATTAAATATGTATGAGCTTATGTCTTACAAGTACGGCGGTGGTGATGAAATATTAAAAGAAATATATACACTTCAGGATCAAGGAAAACGCGCACTTGCCTTACGTTACGATTTGACAATTCCATTCGCAAAAGTTGTGGCAATGAATCCAAACATACGCCTTCCTTTTAAACGGTATGAAATTGGGAAAGTATTTCGAGATGGCCCTATTAAACAAGGGAGATTTCGTGAGTTTATACAATGTGACGTTGATATTGTCGGTGTTGAATCTGTCATGGCAGAAGCGGAACTTATGAGCATGGCGTTTGAACTGTTCCGAACGTTAAACTTAGAAGTAACGATCCAATATAATAACCGCAAATTGTTAAATGGTATTCTTCAGGCCATTAACATCCCTACTGAATTAACAAGTGACGTCATTTTATCATTAGACAAAATCGAAAAGATTGGGATTGATGGCGTACAAAAAGATGTATTAGAGCGCGGAATTTCTGAAGAAATGGCTGATACGATATGTAATACCGTATTATCTTGTCTACAGCTTTCAATTGCTGACTTTAAAGAAGCTTTCAATAATCCACTCGTTGCCGATGGAGTAAACGAATTACAACAATTACAGCAATATTTAATCGCACTTGGAATAAATGAAAATGCTATATTTAATCCGTTTTTAGCGCGAGGACTCACAATGTATACAGGTACCGTATATGAAATCTTTTTAAAAGATGGATCAATTACATCTAGCATCGGTAGCGGTGGTCGTTACGATAATATTATTGGAGCATTCCGTGGTGATGATATGAACTATCCAACAGTCGGTATTTCATTCGGTTTAGACGTTATTTATACAGCACTATCACAGAAAGAAACAGTATCATCTACAGCGGATGTATTTATCATCCCGCTCGGAACAGAATTACAATGCTTACAAATCGCCCAGCAATTACGTTCTACCACTTCCTTAAAAGTCGAACTTGAACTAGCAGGACGCAAATTAAAACGCGCCCTTAATTATGCAAATAAAGAGAATATCCCTTATGTGCTTATTATTGGGGAAGAAGAACTTAGTACAGAAACTGTTGTGCTGCGGAATATGAAGGAAGGTAGTGAAGTGAAGGTTCCACTTTCTTCTTTAAGTAATTATTTGTAATACGAACCACCCTCGTTTGGGTGGTTTTTCTATTTTATAAATAACTCATAATTAGTTAACATAAAAAAATTACATTCTACTAAAATCTACAAATATATAATATCCAATTACCTATTATTTTTGGTAATATATAGATATGAATTATTTTAGGAGGATTCACTTTGAAAACCTACATCCAAGCACTAAAGTGGACTACAGGGATCTATCATCTTTTATTACTTCCTTGTTATTATTTATTTCTAAGTCACGTTAACCTATATGGGATACCTTTACTTCTATTGATTGTGTTGCATATCACTACTATTTTATTAGCTAAAAAAGTAGACATGAATACGTACCCTCATTACATCGGCATTATCGTTACTCTAGTTGCCTTCTTTCCTTATATAGTAATCGTTCTACATATTATAGCAGCCATTTTCCTTTTATTAGATGCGGCTTCTATGAATGCAAAAGAAGTGTATGATTCATAACAGGATAAAATGAAACTTTAATCAGTAGAGTTTTGAAGTCAGTTAGCAAATTGCAAAATTTACATAATAACATTATTGCTAACACCCAAAAAGGATTTACTTTTTAAGTAAATCCTTTTTCAAATTACCCTCCTTACCCCAGACCAATAAAAGAATATTCTGTTTAATTTTATGAATTTCTAAATATTTATAAAATATTCAAATTAACATACATTTTAGTTATATAAAAAACTAAGTGTAAAGGAGATGAATTCATGCTAAAAAAAATGATAGTAGGTGCAGTGGTAGCCATTTCATCATTAACTGTAGGGTTAGGATCAGTATCAGCTAGTACCGAAAAGGGTTATTCGATTACCTCTTTTGAATATGTAACTGTAGATGAAAAGACTGTAGATTCGTTTAACAAATTGGATGCTCCATCAAAGGAAGACATAAAAATAACTTTAGTTCTACCGAAACAAAATCAAAATGGAAACTGGTTATCTTATGGATTTTCGACCAAAGAAAGTTTAGAGTCTTTTATTAAAAAAGATAAACAAAGGTTGAATCATACAATCACTCCTCTTGGTGTCGGAGGAAGCGGACCTAATAATACAGATTTCTATGAACATGCAAATAAAGGTGGCGAGTATTTTTCTCTTAGTAGCGGTTTTAAAAATTTGCCTCTTAGTTGGCAAAATAGAATTTCTTCTGTAAGTACAGCATCCCCTACTGCTAGCTATTCAACAACGCTATGGGAACATACTTCAACTGAAGGATATGGAAAAGGTGTTGTTTTTAAACACGCTGATTGGTATGGCAAAACTGTAAACTTGCATGACTTCGCAATTTCAGCAGTTGATGTTAAAAAGTAAAAACATGAAAATAAAAGGTGTCTTCACATATGGAAAACACCTTTTATTTCTACAACTCTTTCCTATTATTTTTCGTATTCCTACTCTCCAAAACTTTCTCCATATTATGAGTCGCCCACTCCATCATTAATAGAATCATTGGACGAAGCGATTCACCAAGCTCCGTTAACGAATATTCTACTTTTGGAGGTACTTCACGGTACACTTCACGATGTATGATGCCATCTGCTTCAAGTTCTCTCAGCTGTAATGTTAACATTCTTTGTGTGATATTAGGTTTTAATCTTTTTAATTCATTAAACCTCTTTGTCCCATCTAATAGATGATACAAAATAACCCCTTTCCATTTCCCTCCAATGACCTCAACCATCGCTTCAACTGGACAAGAATATTTATTTAAAAATGGGTAATTTACATTATTTTCGTTTGAACAATCCATAATAAATTCCTTCTCTTAACATTAGTATCTTTTTTGATACTATACCACGTCAACTACCTCCACTGAGATAAAGCCTTTCAGTGGGGGCTTGAGTTAGAACACTAGGTCTTTTCGTCTATTACTAGACAGTTTGACGCTCTAGCACCCATGCCGCCCTATGGTAACACCCCAAGTATGTTTTTGGTTGGTACTGGCAACGAACGATTGTTTTCCCACTTGCACCACCCTTTCGAAAAAGAGCAGTTCTTCCTTGTGGAAGAAGCCACCACTCAGATGACTCCGGCGTGTGCTACAAGCCCCGACAAGTCGCGTACACATGGATGGTTGACGCACCCACTAAGCTATGCGTGAGGCAACAGCCTTACGTTTTTGTACTTCTAATAGAATCGGCGTTTTCACTTTCAGATTGTCATCCAATTCTACAACTTTTGATTTTTTCAATGTATTCAGGGCACCATTAATATCAGCATGGATACATGTTCCTGCTTTACTTTGGTAAAGACCACGCGTGATCCGTTTGCCACTAAAGCGATACTGCGTCCTATCGTCCTTAGAGCAAACTGGAACCGGATCTTTATCCAGAAAACTAGCTTTTGAAGTATAGCTTTCTTCTTGTTTTAAAAAGCGGATACCTTCTTTTACACATTTATTCTCAATTGCTGCCATCAGTTTATGGAACGGGATTTGCACAAATGTTTGATTATTCTTTTTCCCCATATGAGATTTTTGTTTCCAACCAGCGTTATACCCTACGACAATCGTATCTATATCAAATTCTTTCACCTTTTTGAACAACAAGCCTACCGTTTGTGCAATGTAACCGTTTATTTGTCGGTCCCGTTTATGCCAAATTGCAGCGATTTTGTTCGTTACAACTCGTTTGGAAAGTCCATTCTTCATATTTTTCTGCTGGAGGTTACCTATCATTTTGTTGAAGTATTGATTTATGGATTTAAGTTTTTTTCCATCAATTAAGAAGGTATCACCTGTATTGGTCACGCAACTTACTAATCTATCTACACCTAAATCGCAACCTAAAGCGTTACTCGTAGTCGTGGATGGTTTCTTCATTTGAGACACATGCACTTCATATGTGTAATGCACCTCAAAGAACCGACCTTTTTGCTTCGGTACAATCTCAATGTAGGAAATTTTTTTATTTATTAAGTTTTTCGGCATACGTATTTTAATGGAACCGAATTTTTGTCTAAATGCCACATTCATCGGAATAATCCAATATCCGTTCTCATCCACTTTTGGAACTTGATAGATTTCAATAATTCGTTTGTCAGTGGAACGAGAATAATTTGGAAACTTAGGACGATCTGTGAACTTCTCAGGATGTTTCTTCCACTGTTCCATTGCTTTAAAAAAGCTCTTCACTTCTGTAAATAAGGCTCTACGAATCGCTTGAACAGAGTTTGATTGAACGCCCGAGTAGTTCATATCAGCCTGCATGGCATTGTCCACTTCTTTTACAGTAGCCATTTTATTATCGTTCAAATAACTTTGTTTTATCGTGTACAACCCAACATTTCGCAACGCTTTTGAACTATGCGACATGCGCTGCAGTAAGCGAAATTCTTTAGCTGTGAGGCAAGCTCGTCCGATATGCTGTTTCTGCGTGAATCGTTGCATAGTTTCTCTTTTCTTTTGTTTCCGCAATACTTTCACTGCTTTCTTTCTAGCCATCGTTTTCACCACCTTTCTTAGAAAGTTCATTAAGCGTATTCATTACTTTTGGCTTAAGTAGCTGAGTGATAATCATTATCCTATTTCGTCGTCTTACAATTTATTTCCTTCTTATCTACATTATATTGTAAGACAAAAAGAAACAAACATTCGCCCTAGGAAAATTATTAGGAGCGAAACAAAAGAGTGCAGCCTACCTGCTAACGGCAATTCATCTCCACCTGAATTATTGGGCTTCACCCGTAACACAAATCAGATAGAGTCTTCTTGCCGGAAAGGATAAATGTGCGTACTTGTTTCTATGTTACTTTAAAAATATAATTTGGTTACAAAATAAATTAATGAAAAGAGGAACTTTTATGACAAATACAAATCAAATTACAAAAGAAAAAATTATGGAAGCTTTTCATTTCAGACATGCATGTAAAGCGTTCGATCCTATGCACAAAATTTCAGAAGAAGATTTTAAATTCATTTTAGAAACAGGCAGATTATCCCCTTCTTCTTTCGGATATGAACCTTGGAAATTTGTTGTCGTACAAAATAAAGAATTAAGAGAAAAACTACAACCATATTCATGGGGCGCTGGTGGGCAACTTGCAACAGCTAGCCACTTTGTCATTGTTCTTTCAAGAAATATTAAAGATATGCATTATGATGCAGATTATATTAAACATATGATGAATGATATTATTGAATTACCTGAAGACGCGCAAAAAATTAGATATGAATTCTTCAAAAAGTTCCAGGAAACAGATTTTAACTTATTACAATCTGATCGTGCTGTATTTGATTGGGCATCTAAGCAAACTTATATTGCTTTAGGGAATATGATGACGAGCGCAGCTCAAATCGGGATTGATTCTTGTCCAATAGAAGGATTTGATAAAGAGAAAGTAGATTCTTTACTTCGTCAAGAAGGCATTATCAATGGAGATAACTTTGAAGTATCTGTTATGGTTGCCTTTGGTTACCGTAAAGAAGAGCCAAAACGTGATAAAACAAGACAGACTATGGATGCAATTGTTGAATGGATTGAATAAGATAACATGCGCTCCTTATAGCTGTATACTCATACGAAAAAAGTAGAATTTCATTTCTCTTATGTATGAAATTGGTTTTTCATGGAAAGATATATTAGTATGTATGCAGTTTAAACACTCTATTTATTAGAGTTGGGCAGGAGGAGAATGAATATGTCTGATATTGAAGTTGGCGAAGTGTTTACTCTTAGTGATGAGAATAACGAAGAGCAAGAAGTAGAAGTGCTTGGAGCGATGGATGTCGAAGGCGCTGAATATATTGCAGTTGCCTTTGTTGAAGATATCCAAACAGAAACCGAGGAAGACATTGATATTTTCTTTTTAAAAGTAGAAGAAGATAGTGAATTCTCATACATTGAGAATGACGAGGAATTTGAAAAAGTATCTGCTGCGTTTGAAAAGATTTTGGATGAGCAAGAGCAAGAATAGAATGACACACATGAGGACGGATACATATCCGCCCTCTTTTTTATTCATCACTCATCCAAAGACTTATGCAGCAATTCCAGTACATCTTTCATCACAAAAGGACCGTCTTTTTTTACATGCTCAGCAAATTCAGAAACGAGACGTAGTGTACTCACACTTTCAACCGGATGCTCTCCTGAAGCACTTTCAGCAGAAAGCATAACAGCATTCGTTCCGTCCAGTACAGCTTGAAACACATCAGTTACCTCTGCCCTTGTTGGAATAGAATGATCTACCATAGATTGAAGCATTTGTGTTGCTGTAATAACATATGTATTCGTTCGATTACATTCCTGAATCATCATTTTTTGCAAGAGCGGAATAAATTGAAACGGTAACTCAACTCCTAAATCTCCCCTTGCAATCATAATTCCATCTGCTTCTTTACATATATCTTGAAAATTTTCAATCGCTTCCATCGTTTCTATTTTGGCAATTAAATTAGGTGACGTTTCTTTATATTGTTGTATGAAATCTCGTATTTCTTTTATATGACTAGGTTTTCTTACGAAAGAACATGCGATAAAATCAACACCTTCTTCTAAAAGAAACTGAATATCTTTTTTATCTTTCTCTGTAATAGCTGGTAAACGAACGATTGCGCCTGGTAAGTTCACCCCTTTATGAGAGGAGATATTACCACCTGTTTTCACCTTCGTTTCTATTTTATCCGTACTTACTTTCTCAACGATTAACTCAACTTCACCATCATTAACTAAAATTCTACTTCCGACTTTCACATCATTCGCGATTCCTTCATAATCAACACTTGCTTCCGTACTACTCCCTGTAACTGGTTGCGTATGCAAAATAAAAGAATCTCCCGCCTGAAGTGTAATTTGTTCTCCTTTCATTTCACCTAACCTTATTTTAGGACCTTGTACATCGCCTAAAATTTTAATAGAATCATCTAACGATTTCACTAAACGAATGATATCTTTATGACTTTCATGCGTCCCATGTGATAAATTTAGCCGAACAATTTTCATACCATTGCTTATTAACTGCGCTAACGTTTCTTTATTATTACTTGCTGGCCCAATTGTACAAATTCGATCGATTGTCATTTTTATCACCATCCTTTTTCATTATGATTCCCATAAACTTTCATTACACTCTCAACATAAAAAAAGCCTACTCCCACAAGTAGGCTTTTAAAACTACGAAAGTTTTGTTAATAATTGATTTAAATCTTTTTTCGTTTTCGTCGTTAATGACTTCATTTTAGTAATATCTATCTTTTCTTTCTCCGCCCCTACAATTAACGGATACATACTTTGTCCAATTGTTTTATATTCAGCTGGGTGTGATGTTTCTAACTCTTTCTCAATTACATCCCACTTTGCATTAATTTGTTTTCCAAGTTTATTTACTGTTTCTAATTTCGGATTAGCAGCTAATTGCTTGTCTAAGCTATCAATTAATGCCGCAACTTCTTTTACATTTGTTTTCACCGCTACGTTTTTCTTCGGATCTTTCGTTGTTTTTCCGTCTGAGTTTGTACTTTGATCTGTTGTTTTCCCGCTAGTCGTTTGATCATTCGTTTTTCCTGTCGTCTCTTTTTCTTTTGTTTTTACATTCTCGTTTTGAGTTGACGTTTTACCGTTACTTTCTGTTCCTAATGATTCTTTCGTGTTTTTTGCATCTTTATCTGTTTTTTCGTTGGAAGAAGTATTTGTTTCTTTGTCAGTATCTTTCGTTGTTTTTGACGCTTCATCTGCACTTGTCGTTTTTGATTCTCCTTCATTTTGCGCTGTTACTTGCTCTTTCTTTTCTGTTTCTTTATCTGCTGACGGACTACAAGCTGCCATAGTAAGCATTGTACCAATTGTTATCGATGCGATAGCGACCTTTTTCATTTTCATATAAATCCCCCTATGTTTACGTTTTTATCCTCCCCTTTACGATTCGATTTCCCCTTAAAAAATCCCTTTTCATACGAATTACCATTTTTCCGACAGTAATCTTCATAATAATACGTACAAAAACTGATAAATCAATTTGAATATTCGAGTTTCTTCTACTTCATTTTTCTTCTCTTTACTAAAAGAAAAAGAGTATATTGTCACATGAAGAATTACGATCTTCATATGACGATATACTCTTCTATCAAATTTTTATCTTTCTTGACATTTTATTTATACAAAAAAATAAAATTTTCTTTCGTTTTTTTGTTTCTCAACAATTGTTAACATAATATATTTATGAGTAACCACCATTCGAATGAATAACTTGCCCAGTAATCCATTTCGCTTCTTCACTTACTAAAAAAGATATTAAGCGCGCAGCATCCACCGGCTCTCCTACTTTACCTTGCGGGAACTTCCATACTAAATGATGCTTCAGCTCCTCTGTAATCCATCCTGTATTCGTCGGTCCTGGATCAACAGCATTTACTGTAATCCCCTTCTCCATCGCAACTGGTGCTACTGATTTTGTAAATGCTTCAATTGCTCCTTTCGTTGCTGCGTATGCTAATTCATCAGGCATCGGCCCTAGTGACTGTCCTGAAGTAAGGTTAATAATACTTCCACTCGCCTTGCTTGCATACTGTTTTATAAATAATGAACTTAATAACATAGTAGCCCGAACATTAACCGTATAATGTTTATCTAACTGTTCTACATTTAATTCCTCAATTCTCGTATGAGTAGCATACGCTGCATTATTAATTAAAATAGATGGATCACCTAACCGTTCTGATACCATATAAAACAAACGATTGGGCGAATACGACTGCGATAAGTTGATTTCTGCCATTTCACATCGAACACCGTAACTTTCAATCTCCTCTTTCAACAAAAAGGGCTCTTTGTCATGCATTCCCCACGGCATCGCTTTATCATACTGAGACCAGTACGTGAAAAAAATGTCTATTCCTTTTTGAGCAAGCACCTTGCATACAACTGCACCAATTCCATTCAGACGAGTGGCCCCTGTTACAATTGCTATTTTCTTCACCTTTTCTCCTCCACCTATGGATAAATCCTCTGCACGAATACAGAGGATCTATCTTTTTATTCAATATTTGACAATATACGTTCTGCACCTAATTTTAAAATTTTAATAAAGATATAATTTACAATCGTAAACATTACAAATAAAACGATAAACATAACCCACAGTCCCACTTGAAGGAAGAAGTATAATAGACTTACTCCCGCTACAATAACTAAAGCTATTAAAATATTAGCTAAAAAATTCCACAAAGTTGTATAGCGACTCTTAAATAATTTCTGCTCTGTATCCCAATGTATATCTGCAGTTTGTGCATCCCAGCGTGTGCCGATTAAATTAATTAACAATAAACCGTTCGCACTTAATAAGAACCAAAGAACCATAAATACTGGAGAAATTCCCGCTACAACTGCCATCGTAATACCGAACACTGCTAAAATAATTACATTAATTAACCAAGCAGTGATCGCTTTCGCAAAAAAGATATCCGAAGCTTTTACTGGTAAATAACGATTCACAAACCAAGAGCTTCCATCACGTGAGAATGAAGTTGTTGCGATGACGTTACTTCCCATTAAAAATAGAGAGGCACAAAGGCCAACACCAATTGCAAGTCCTGCTGATTTTGGATTATCAATATATCCCGTGATCCATTTTAAATTCCCATCTTGCACGAATAAAATGAAGAATAACATAATCGGCATAACGAAAGTTTGTACGATACAATTTAAGAAGAATTGTGGTGTACGGAATAACGTTTTAAATTCTTTTTTCACATATGCTTTCAAATGTGAACTTTGTACCGTAGATTTCTGTAAGCCTTCTGCTGAAATGACTTCTTTTTTTGCTGTACTCGTTGAAAGTCCAATAACCCCTTTTAAATATGTACGCTCTGCAATGTAATAAAACAACACAAAAAATACAAATGAAATAACTGCAAAGATTATTACGTATAAAGGACCCTTCCAATTTGCATTTTCTACTAATGCTACTGCTCCAAAATATGTAGTTGGAAAATAGTTTGTCATTTGTACTAAAAGAGAAGACTGGTTGTTTGCAAGGTAATCCGCAATTGCATCTTCAGAAAACGAACTTTTATTTTTCCACTGCAAAAATACGTTAATTCCTACAATAAATAGTATACTTACGATTCCAATAAATATATTTCCTCGGTCTTTATTTTTCGCTATATTTGTATACCTCATAATAACTGTCATCAGTAACGAAGCTAGTACTAACGGCACAATTGGGAAGAGTAAGTAAATAAAAATCATATATATGTAATATGTAATAAACGCGCCACTTTTTAAACCGTACGTAATAAAGATTGGTAATAAAATAAATGAACTCATTACGTATTGTGTAATTAATACCGTTAAAAATTTGGCTGAAATAATTTGCGCTGGTTTTAATGGTAATGGTAATAACATTTCAATGTCATTGCTGTAGTAAAATACAGTTAAAATGTTCGTAATACTCATTAAAAATACCCATATACTCGCAATCGCAAGTCCCATTGCGATAATCATTCCTGGATCTTGCCCTAAATGTATCATTCCCTCATACATTGCATGCGTGATAGAACCAAACAGTAAAAAGCCGACAAATAAAATAGCTGCAAATGAAAATACATACGCCCATCGCTTCTTCTTATCTGTTATAAAATCTGCATAATTTAATTTCAATAATACTTTCGTTAACGTCCAAATTTTACTCATTGCCCGTCATCTCCAAGAACATTTTTTCAAGTGATTCATTGGATTTAAAATGATCTCTCATTTCATCTAAATTCCCTTTGAACTGAAGGTTTCCCTTATTAATAATCGCGACGCGGTCACATAATTTTTCTGCCACTTCTAATACGTGTGTAGAGAAGAATACAATCTTTCCTTTATCCGCATGTTCTCTCATCATTTCTTTTAAAATATATGCAGATTTCGGATCAAGCCCCGTTAACGGTTCATCTAAAATCCATACATCTGGCTCATGCACGAGCACACCAATAATAACAATCTTTTGTCTCATACCGTGCGAGTAACTTTGAATTTGATCTGATAAAGCATTATAAAGATCAAATTTCTTCGCTAAGGACTCAATTCGTTCTTGGCGTACTTCTTTCGGCACTTCATACATATCTGCCATAAAGTTTAAATATTCAATTCCCTTTAATCGTAAAAACATATCTGGACTATCTGGGACATAACCAAACGTCTTTTTCGCTTCCATCGGATTTTTCATAATATCTATACCGTTAATCGTAATCGTCCCTTTGTCCACCCCATGGATACCAGTAATCATCTTAATTGTCGTTGATTTACCGGCACCATTTGGCCCTAAAAATCCAAAGATTTCTCCGCTAGGCACAGATAAACTTAAATCTTTTACTGCATAGGTAGAACCATTATAACTTTTTGACACATTCATAATTTCAATCATTCCATCCAATCCTTTCCTTAATTACCAAATAACTATATTAACATTATAGCATACTTATATTTTTATATTTTTGTATTTTTCAGTTTTTAACCTTTAAAATAAATATACAGACCTAACCCAACGATTAAAACGACAGCTAGTATAATATAAATCATCGTAAGCCTTCTAATATTCCCCTTTGTCGCTTTACTATAATTTGCATCACCCTTTCGCCCAATTAACACCGTCGCGACTACAGTAATGACTACAAGTAATACAACGATCATGATCCAATTTAGCATACCTTCCTCCCCCTCCTTACAACCATTTTACAATATTATCCTCTTTATTTCGCAGTATATTTCCTCTTTTTACTATTATTATGAAGCAAACTAAAAAACTATTATTACCATTCCTATCCATATGTGATATATTTATAACATAAAGTGATTTATTTCTAACATGATAAGGAGGAACTATCATAAAAACAACTTGGATAAAATATTTAGGATTTCTCGGTTTCTTCGGTTTTCTTGGCTTTTTTTATGAAAAAGGATTGTTTACTATGTTTTGTTTCTTCTCCTTTTTCACCTCATATAGAACGGTTCAACACGATGAACTGTTTGAACAAATCGTCAATAAATCGTGCCGCAATGCCTTTATCGTTACGTTACTAACTACCGCTATCATTATGTTCATTGAAATGTTATTTCCAAACCCGGTGCTACAAGAGATTGATATCGCTCTTATTTTCGGCACACTCATTCTTACGTTTGGTTTTTCTATGTTCTTTTACGATAAACCTGTTGACGAAATGGAAGATGCACCATGGCGTTCGTAACGAAAATAAAAGAATACCGCGCCAAATTGAATATGACGCAAGAAGATTTAGCGAAACAAGTTGGTGTACGTCGTGAAACAATTAACCATCTCGAAAAAGGAAAATATAATCCTTCCTTGCAGCTTGCTCACGATATTGCGAGGGCACTTCATAGTACGATTGATGAAGTTTTTATTTTTGAGGATAAATAAAAATACCGGCATTCTTTTCACAAAGAATACCGGTATTTTTCATTTATACAACGATCACCCATACAAAACCGCATGAAATACGCCCAACAGTAAATATTGGTCTTCTATATAATCTTCATCGTATACATTCATCTCGATGTGATACATATCTTCCTCAAGACGAATATTCCAATCTGCAATTACATAGCCTTTTCGTAATAATTTTCCCATCCCAAAAGTAGTTTTATGAACAACAAATTCTTCTCTCTTATATGTAAAGGTAAATAAGAAATTTGCATCCAATAACTTTCCGTCACATACAAGTATTTCATGCTCTGCATCATGATTATCTTTATATGTTACTAAAATTCTTCTTTGACGCTGCCTACTTACATCCTTTGCAATGACGCGAATATTGTCCTTACTATCCTTTATTTCATAAATAATATTACTACCGACTTTCGGAATGAAATCTAGCACTCTCATCAACGTATTTTTATAATATCCCCGTACTGTGCCTACTCTGTCGCTTTCATTGTAAACCTCAATAGGCACCGTATCCGCTTTACTATCACACAGTCGTTTGTAAGAAAGCTGCATCACCCGCTCTCCTCTTAAGTACTGATCAAACGTCACAGGATATTCTAACGCGCGCAGTTCTTTATTTAACTCATATAAATAACGCTGAACACTCTCCACTAATGCTGTAGTAGAAATACATTCCTGAACCTCAAATTGTTGCCAACTGGAAGAAACTCTCCATTGATTGTCCTCTTCATAGAAGAAACTAAGAATTGTCTCATCACGGTCAGGCGTTTCATAATTCATATGTACATTCTGCCCGTGCTGCACTTGCTCCATCCACTGCCCTAAATAAATGCCAAGCTCTGCGACCTTCATGCATGACTTTTGAAAAAGCACGCTGTCACTCACGCGAATCGTTACATCCCCTTCGATAAAGCCCTTTGAATAAGCATCATACCGCCGTTCATCTTTCTGTGGGATATTCTTGTCTAACTCAAATAAAAATGTTAACATCTTTCACTCACCTCTAGTTATTACACCGATCGTACCTATAAAATGAACGCAACTCAAATTATATCGACGATTTTGCCAATATATCTACCGTAACTTAAAATATATCAACGATTTTTTCGATATATCGACGATTCGACAAAGAATATCGACTTATCAACAAATATCGACACGATTAAAATGAAACTACCTTTTCTTCCGCCACTTCTACAAGTTCTAAAATTTGCAGCAGACTCTTCACTTCATAAGTCGGCTTAACACTTGCCTTATTCTCTTTCAAACTCGGATTATACCAACACGTATCAATGCCGTAATCTTCTCCGCCTTTCATATCAGAAGTGAGCGAATCTCCAACCATTAGTACACTTGATTTATCCGTAATCCCAAACTTTTCAAATGCATAATCAAAAATCTCACGTGCTGGTTTTTGATGACCAACCTCTTCTGAAATAATAATATGATCAAAGAAATTACATAAAGGCGAATTTCCGATTCTAGATTGTTGCACCTTCGTATATCCATTCGTAATGATGCCTAGCTTGCAATCTTGTAGATTCTCACATAATTGCACTGCACCTTCTATAAGATGTACTTCTTTCCCTAAGTTTTCAAGATATACATCACTAAATTGCTGTGCATCTACTTCTATATTATGAAGTGCAAATAATTGTCTAAATCGATCTACCGCTAATTCACTTAACGTAATCATTTTATTTTCTAAATCTCTCCATAACCCATTACTAATCTCTTTATAACTTGCAAGATAATCAGTATACCCTGTAGGCATACCAAACTGTACAAACGCATTATGTAATGCGTGTCTTTCCGTTTCAGGGAAATCTAATAATGTATCATCTACGTCGAATAATATAACTTTGTATTTCATGATGTTCTCCTTAGTTCCTATTTTAAAAGCTTCGTTCTCATTGCTTATAAGTTTTTATATATTTCTTGATGAAGCGCTTTAACCCGCTCTTTATAGAATACACCTTTATCTTTTATTTTCAAATGTGCTATAAATAAGTTTGCTAGCATGACAGCTGTATCTAGTCTATAAAATAAACTAACGATATGAGGGGTAACATTAAAGATACTATCATTCTTATATCCATCTTTAAATTCATCCCAACTAATCTCATTAGTTTCAGCTATTCTCATTAACTCCAGCAATGGATGACCAATTAAAGCGTTATCCCAATCAACTATTGCTTTAACTTCTCCATTATACCCGATTAAATTGGCTGGTCGAATGTCCATATGTAATAAGCATTTTACATGATCTGCTGTACTAAGAATATGTTCAATTGTTTTTGTATCTGGAAGTTTAATTCCACAGTTCGTAATTGTATTAAACCCTTCTATCCGTTTCACAATTCTTTCTGCTATATACTTACTAATCGGCTCTTTAATATTTTTCTCGTAATGCAAACCATCAATTGGCATGCTATGAAGCTTGCTCACTAACTCTCCTATTTTGTGCGCAGAAATTGGCATATGATCAGTATACACACAATCCGAAATTAAAAAATCAAGTTCGACAGAAAGATGCAATCCGTGTATCTTTGGCACCGAAATACCTTTTGAATGACAATACTTAGAAAGCTCTGCTTCCTTTTTCAATGAAATCCGACTATTAAATAAATCTTCATTTATATTTTCTACTTCTCTTTCCCACGGCACTCGAAATGCCAAAGACCCCTTTTCTGAATCTCCTCGAAAAACAATATTTTGCACTCCCGTTCCAATCACCTTTAAATCCTGAACAGCTAATTCCTTATAATCTTGACTTAGTATTGTTGCTAGCTTTTCTCTTAACCCCTCTGCTTTTCCACGTGTATGAATCATTTTATCCCCCGATTCGTAAGTTCTTTTCATTCATTCTCTCTTCGTTGCACAACATTCTCATTAGCAAAATTATAACAACAATAAGAAAAGGAGGCTAATCCAATCAGCCTCCCTCCGCTTTATTTATCTTCTAACAATAAAACTTTCATTTGTTCTAACGACTCTTTCGTAAAGCCAAGTGCTTTTTCAGCATACGCTTCAACTGAACCATATTGCTTTTTCACTTCATCAATCGCAGCTTGTAAATACTCAGCACGTGCTTCGAACATCGCACCTAATATCGCTCTACTCTCATCGTTTTGTAGTTTTGCACCTAAAAAGGCCATCATTTTCTCGTTTAACTTTTCACGGAAACCGTTACTTAGTAAATAATCTTCCATTACTGTTTTCTCTGGTACACCTAGTAAAAGTAATAATAATGCTGATCCAAATCCAGTACGGTCTTTCCCAGCTGTACAATGGTTTACTAACGGTAAGTTTTCCGGGTTTTGCGCTAAGTTTAAGAAGCTTACGAACGCCTCGTTACCACTTACGAAATCTTGATTCATTTTCACAAGGTATTCGCCTGGTTTGCCTAACATAGAAAGGTCACCAACTTGGAAAAACTCATTTATGTTCAAGTCTTTTGCTAAGTCTTGCATAACTGGTAAACACACTTGACGAGCTCCTGTAATCTCAGGGTTTGGCTTATGCTTCACTTCAAAGTCTGTACGGTAATCGCAAATTAACTTTAAGCCAGACTTTTGTAAATACGCAATATCCCACTCTGTTAATCCTGCTAATTCTTCAGAACGGTATAATTTACCCCATTTTACTTTACGGCCTTCTGTCGTTTCATATCCTCCCATATCACGGAAGTTAAACGCGCCTTGTAATGGCAGTCTACGCTCAGCTACTGTTACTGCTTGTCCATTACTACCTACTAGTCTAAAATATGGACGCTCATTTTCGCTCAGGTTTTCAATTGTATATGATGATTCTCCATTTACCGTTGCAAGTAATTCTCCATTTTCTTCAATATGATCTGGCGAAGTACTCCAGTAAATGCGAACTTCCTCTATATTATTTTCCCACTTTATTTGTAACGTATTATCTTCATTTCTTTCTACAGTTGCTTGTAACCAATGTCTTTGCTGCCCCATTCTTTCACCAACGCTTTCTCTTATAATCAAATCTTACTCTATTTTATTATAGGAATATCTAATTTGTCGTTCTCATTTTTCTTTTTATCTTACAAACAGGCAAAAAGTTCTTTTACTTGTTCATAAGTTGTACATGGATTCCCTCGAAATGAGTTCAAGAGAGTACATCGTTCATCCTCCTAAAACTTCCACACATACCGCTCAGTAGAACTAAGCAGCTGACATCCGTTATTTTCAAAAATATCCTTCATCCACTCATTTTGTACATTTGTCTCACCGATATAATAAGATGCTCCTATTTCTTTTAATACAAACATCGCTCCTGTAAAGAATGCTGCTTCGTATCCTTTATTTCGCATATTTGGAGCGACTGCGAAATACATAAGTTTTCCTTCTTCTAACGTCCCCTTTTCAATATATGGGATTACAATTCCGATCTGCTCTTCATTAATACTCGCAGTTAAACAATGTTCTTTCCATTGCTCTCCAATTTCTTGTAGCATCATATTTACAAATTGATCATAAGTGACTTGTTCTTCCGTCATCTCGTTCCAAAGTGAATAAAAAGCATCTTCTCCTACTTCTTCAATCAACTTAAAATCAATTTCACTTTCTACATCTTCCACTTCATATATATCCTTACATACAATGATGTTTTCAGTAACATATTCAAAAGAATACGCTTCGAAACATTTCTTATACACATCATAATTTGGGCTTTTTGAAGAAACTTCAAAAAGTAAGTTTTCAATTCCCTCTTTTTCAGCCTCAGCAACACAATATTGCATGATTCCCTTTAATTGCTCTTCTGTAAAAATCTCTGCATTATTTTCTTTTATCATGATAGAAGAAGCATTTCTTCTTATTTTAAAATGTTTTTCTAACTGTTCTATCGTCGTCATATTCTTCCCTCATCTATGTCATACTTGAATTTCTACTTGTTCTCCTTGCATGAGCAGGATTGTCCTTGAATATATAGAATACTAGAAAACATCGCATCTTTAAAGTGCGGAGGAGGTTCTCCATTGGATATTACAGCGCTGCAACAACAGTTAGAGCTTATACAACAAAATGACTATACGCAACTGCGATATATAGATATAAATGAATTAACGCTCCATATGCTTCAGTATATCGGAACGACTGATAGTTACGTTCGTTATCAACTTATCTATAAATGTTTTGTGCATTTTATTCATCATGAATTCCTTATGGATGATCAACTGAAATTACTGTTGCAAACTTGTTTAAGTGATGAATATTTATATTGTGACATATACTCCCCGCATTCAGATGGGGTTTTCACACGTTCTTACACTGTTTCGTTAATTGCGTTAATACTCCAATTCGCTAATTCGCACTACTTTTGTACGGAGGAGGATATTGAAGAAATAAAAAACAAACTCATTACATACACAAACTTAGAAACAGATTTCCGAGGCTATATTGAAAATAAAGGATGGGCTCATTGTCTTGCTCACGTATCTGATGCCTTTACGGAAATTGTTCATAATACGTATACAACTTTTGAATGGTACGAAGAGTTAATTCATTGTTTATTAAATAAAATCTTCATTCCATCTGACCTTTTTCATAATAACGAAGATGAACGCATCGTTACTCCTTTACTAGCGATGTTGTATCATGACTTTCCGCAAGACGAGTTAATTTCTATTATTCATAAAAAAATAAAAAGGCTTCCTCAAATTAGAAAACGCCTTTCACTTAATGAGTATTGTATTTTATGTGCCAACATTAAAACCTTTTTACGCACATTATTTTTCAGAACGAAAGATGATCATAACTTAGCCTTTACAGCACGTAAAACAGAAAGAATGTTAAAAGAACTTCCTAATTACTATTAAAAACAAGGAGTCAAAATATGGGTTATATTGAAGACATGAGAAATTTAGTAGGAAATCATCCACTTATTTTAATAGGTTCGCACGCCATTATAGTAAATGAAAAAGGTGAAGTATTACTGCAGCTCCGCACAGACTTTAACCGCTGGGGCATTATTGGCGGCGCTTTAGAATATAACGAAACATTAGAAGACGCTTTAAAGCGAGAAGTATATGAAGAAACTGGACTGATTATTAAAAATCCAGAACTATTCCGTACATACTCTGGACCAGATTACTTTCAAATCTATCCAAACGGCGATCAAGTACACGGTGTACTCGTTGTTTATATTTGCCGCGAATTTCACGGTGAGCTTGTATGCGACCATACGGAATCGAAAGAACTACGCTTCTTTTCACTGGATGAGTTACCGAGTAATCTTCCTCCTATTATTGAGAGGATTATTAAGGAGTTTCAACAATCCAATTTATACGTGAAATAAAAAAGAAGCTATTTCGTGATGAAATAGCTTCTTTTTCTTTGAAAACCTCTGCTTTCCCAAGAAAGTAATAAGAGGATTCATTATTAGTTCCTATATTTAAGTAGTTGTTACTTTAGCATAAATAATAAAAAATAAGGTTAATTCTCCTATTATTACAATACTAGGAGTGGGTACTATCAAATTAAAAATAAAAAACATTGCTAATATACCTAAAAATAACCATAAATGATAAAATGTTAAACGGTTTTGTTTATACCTGTACTGATGAAAAACAATTGAAGTTGCAAAGAAGTAGAGTAATACAGAACCGAATACCAAATATAAAATAAATGAATAATGGACCTCGTTTAAAAATAGTAGTTTGATAGATACAGCAATCATACTCAAAGACATTAAAATAAATAGATGACCATAGATAATAGATTGACCAGCCGTTTTGATAGATTTATCTACTTTTTTTTCTACGTTATCAAAATATTGCCACCACATGGAAATAATGAGAATAAATGAAACGATTGAAAATAAGATCGAATGCCAATCTCCTTTTTGTGGCTGTAATACAGCAAGAGTACTGACGACAGATTCCCCAAAAAGAATTAATGTCAATAAAGCAAAGCGTTCTAATAAATGAGCTGTATTGATCGGGGCTTTCACTAAATATTTTCGTCCCCAAAATGGCACAATAATATCAAAAAGAATTCCTGCGTATAACACAACATATCGAATCCATGATTCAAAAAAGATAGACGTAAATGAGATGGTAATCCCAATCCAAAAATGTGTTCCTAAATACCAAGCAACTTTTTTTTCATACCCTTTTTCTAACTTCACAACAACAAGATATTGGATTGCAGTTAGTACCCTTAGTCCAATATAGCCAATTAGAAAAGAGTGATAGTATTGATCAAAATTAACTGATAAGCTGGATATCATAATAAGGACAAATACCATTTGAAGAATCATAAAAATACGTTGATGTAAAAAATCTTGTCCAAATCGATTAATAAACATTGTTTGTCCGGTCCAAGCCCACCATATTGGGATAAATATTAGAATAAACTTCAGTATATATTCCGGATGAATATACCCTTTTTCTGTATGATGTAACACCTCAGTGGCAGTTGCCACTGCCGCAACAAATAGTAAGTCATAAAATAATTCTAACCACGTAACCTTCTTTTCTTCCGTTTTTAACACCCCTTTAAAGTATGATAATAGATAATTTCAAACCAGACGCAGTTTGTATAAACTTATGATACTTTGTTAATATTCCGAAAAATAAATCGCATTATACTGTTGAGTGTGAATTCTATAATGAATAAGACAAGTGTGATGGAAAGCTCATCATAATAAAAAACTCGGATTCTCATGAATGATGTCGTGTTTTATATTGATTGTCATAACAAAACAACTGTACAAGCTTCAAAAAATGAAATTACTATTGTAATTAAATTATACCATAATAAAAAAATACAGAGTATGTATATTCTCATTTAAGGGGTAGTAATAGGGTTGCTGTCATAGACCGCAGAGTAGCTTTTTGAAATATAAACTTTAAAGCCTGAAAGAAGAGCTATATTTATTCTTCAATTTTTCACGAGGAATCCTCCAATAAAAAGATGCTTCAGTTGGTGTCATGTATTAATCAATTTAAAAAAGAAAAATTTTCGTTTAGAGGCTACTTTAAAATCTTAAGTTAATATGCATGTGTTATGTCCCCTTTCTGAAGAAATAATAGATTTCTTATAAGCGTTTTGGGGAACAACAAAGTTTTGTAGGTTTATTCGTTTTTAGCAAATAAAATGTTAGATCGTTATCTCAATCTGATTTCCTTCAGGATCACTTACTACACTTTCATAGTAACCATCCCCTGTAGTTCGTGGGCCGTTTAACACAGGGTACCCTGCTTCTCTTAATGTATTCGTTAATTCGTTCACCTTTTCTTTACTACCTACAGAAAAAGCAATATGTGCATATCCTATCGTCTGTGTTTGTGTATTATCATCTATACCTACCTGCTTCATAAGTTCTAGACGCGCACCACCTTCAAAAGTTATAAAATAAGATTTAAATTGCTTTTTCGGATTATGATATAAGCTATTTTCTTCGCCACCGAAGTACTGTTTATAGAAATCACGCATTCCTTCTAAATCATTCACCCAAATTGCTACATGTTCAATTTTCATAATTGACACCTTTTCTTTTATGTTATTCAACTGGCAATTGGATGCTTCATTGCCAGCACATTTAATTTTCTTTATTTGTTCTCGTAATCATAAGATCAAGTCCTAGACTTTTTAATCCATATAAATAATCTTCTTTCCAATTGCTCACTGTTATTTTCGGAATATGTTCCGCCGGAATATACTGCGGACAACTTTTTACAATTTGCTCTATAACAAATTGATTCACTTCATCATCACAGAAGATAAAGGCATGCGGGTTAATAATAGCTATACATGTAGCTATTAAACGAGTAATAGCATCTATATTATATTCCTCTGGATTATTCGAATCTTCACTTCTCAAAGCTTGCAAGAAATTTTTATTATTATACTGCGGGACGAAAGATATCTCTCCTGAGAAAAATGTGCTTCCGCGTACGACATCTCCATTTACCATAATACCTGCACCTGGACCATTTTGACCGGAATACAAATATACAAGAGAGGAATTATCATAGTTTCCAGTGTTTTTATAATAACCAAGCACAGCAGCATTCATATCATTTTCTATTACTACTGGTATAGAAAACTGTTCCTCCAAATGACTTTTCAAATTAAAATTTTGGAACTTTTCATATCCAGGAATATAAAAAATACGACCATTATCAACCGAACCAGGCACACCAATTGATATAGAGCTTATTTTCGGGAATGTAGCGATAAGCCTTTCAATATGTTTAGATAATACATTTACGCCCGTATCAATTAACATACTTGAAGTACTCCCCTGTTCTTTTACTTCCCCTAAACAGTTGAAAATTGTATAGTTTGTTTCATTTTTTTCTAAAAATATCGCTAAACCTAACATATATTCTGGATTATATTCATATCGTTTCGCTCTTCTTCCACCACTTGAATCATCTAAACCAGCTAAAGTGACTTCACCGTCTTGTTTCATTTTTTCTATAAATTTACTTATCGTTGGAAAACTAATTTCTAATGTATTACTAAGCTCAACTTTCGTTGCACTACCTCGCTCTAAAAGAACTTTACGAATGCCGCGAAGGATTGTCTCTTTAATCGATTTTTGAGTAACAAATTGTTCACTCAAATCGCTCACCACCTTAATCAACATACTTATTAAACACTTTTAATAAGTTGCGTTGACAATATATCATACATCATTTTCTAAAGCAATAAAGATGATATATTTCTACTAGCAGTATTCCGAATGCTTCCCCTATTATACTTAAAAATTGTGTATAACCTATGAGAGAAAATTACAGCAAACGAGAAAACCAGCAAAACAAATAAGAAAAAGAGCGTTTCAAGAAGTAAGTAATGTCTTCGTACGATTTTCCGCACTATTTTTCTTTATATGAAACACCTTTCACATTTTCTATACGATACAACATCCGTTTATTCATGCACTCATAAAAAACGATTTCTATAAGTCTATCGTTTTAATAACTTTAGCTGGGTTACCACCAACTACTACATTATTGGGTACATCTTTTGTCACAACTGCCCCTGAAGCAATTACAGCGTTATCTCCAATTGAAATACCAGGGTTAATAATAGCTCCCCCGCCTACCCAAACATTGTTACCAATCTTTACAGGCTTTCCATATTCTTTACCAGAATTCCGCTCTACCGGGTGTAAAGGATGAGTAGCAGTATAAATGTGAACACCAGGTGCAAACATACAATTATCCCCAATTCGCACTTCACAAACGTCTAAAATCACACAATTGAAATTGGAGAAAAAATTCTTTCCAATATGGATATTGTAACCATAATCACAACGAAAAGTAGGTTTAATATGTGATGCCCCGTCAGCTGAAGAACCTAAAAGCTGATTTAATAATGTAAAACGCCTCTCATCTCCTGTCTCCATTGCCTCGTTATAAAGACGTGTTAAACGTTTTGCCTCCACCCTATCAGCTACTAATTCTTCGTCATCCGCAATATACATTTCTCCCGCTAACATCTTTTCTTTTTCTGTTTTCATACAATCATCTCCTTTGTAATCAAATGAACCCTACTTATTAAACATCTTTATTAAGTGACTTTCATTATACTTATTAAACATGTTTAATAAGCAACCCTATAGTAGCATACTTTTTAATATATGCAACTAATAAGTTTCAAAAGAATATGCGAACTCCTTGCTTTACTCATCGATATGACGAATAAGTTATAGGGAAAAAAGAGGGAACGCTCAGTGCTCCCTCTCAAATCCAATCCGTTTCTTAATTTCTGTTAAATTTACCTTCGCAATAGTCCGCGCCCGCTCAGCACCTTTTTCCAACGCTTCATATAATAAATTCGGTTCATTCATATACATAGCATATTTCTCACGTGGCCCAGCTAATTCACGTTCTACAACGCGAAACAACTCTTTTTTCACATCGCCCCATCCAATGCCAGTTTCATATTTTTCACGCATTGACTGCATTTCATCTTCCGTTGCAAATTCTTTATAAATTGTAAATAACGTTTCTAGTTCTTTCGGTTCATTTGGAAGTGAAGAATCTGTTTTGATTTTAAATATTAACTTTCGTAGTTTTTCTTGCTCCGCGAATAACGGGATCACATTCCCGTAACTTTTACTCATCTTTCTTCCATCAAGCCCTGGTAATATTGCACCCTCTTCTTGTATGACATACTCCGGAAGCGTAAATGTCATGCCGAATGTATGATTAAAATACGTCGCGATATCACGCGCAATTTCGATATGCTGAATTTGATCTTTTCCAACGGGTACATGCGTAGCCTGGAATAGCAATATGTCAGCTGCCATTAAGATTGGATACGTATATAATCCCATATTCACTCCTGCATCGACCTCTAAACCCGCTTCTTTATTTTGCTCTACTTTCGCTTTATACGCATGAGCACGGTTCATAAGCCCTTTCGGAGTTAGGCAAGCTAATATCCAAGCTAATTCTAGAATCTCCGGCACTTCTGTTTGCCTATAAAAAATAACATCTTCTCCAAGTCCAAGCGATAACCAAGTAGCTGCTACCTCTTTCGTATAACTACTAAACTGGCTCGGATCATGCACAGCATTTAACGCGTGATAATCTGCTATAAAATACAATGCTTTCCCTTCATTCTTCTTTGACATTTGCAACGCAGGTTTAATTGCACCAATATAATTTCCTAAATGCGGATAACCTGTCGGCTTAATTCCTGTTAACATTATTTTCTCACTCATCCTAACTCCTCCTTTCTCAAAACAAAAAGAGCCCCTCATCCTTAAAAAAGGACGAGAGACTCCCGCGGTACCACCTTAATTAGCTATTGTTAGCTCACTTCAACTTCTTAACGTGAAGCAACCGTCTTTACCTACTCATTTCAGTTAGAAGCTCCAGAGCCCATTCCATATTCATCCCTTACTGATTTCCACCACATATCAGCTCTCTGAAAAGTTTCGAATATGTACTCTTCTCTTTCATCGCTTTTCGTTATTTTTTACAGTTTATCACATTTCACTTCTAAACAAACCAAAATTTTCTATTTTATTTAGCAGGAATTTCCACTTCAATTGTCTAATATTATATAGGTTTGCAGAAATACTCGAAACAACTTTGGAGGTTTTTTCATGGTAAAATATATATCCATTTTAGGTTCAACAGGATCTATCGGCACGTCTGCATTAGATGTCGTTTCAGCTCATCCCGAACATTTTAAAATCGTCGGTTTAACCGCAAATTATAATATCGAGCTTCTTGAGCAACAAATCAAAACGTTTCAACCTCGCATTGTAAGCGTCGCGACAAAAGAATTAGCAGACACGCTTCGTACGCGTATTTCAACCAACGTAAAAATTACATACGGAACAGATGGCTTAATTGCGGTAGCTACTCACCCTGATTCAAATCTTGTATTAAGTTCCGTCGTTGGTGTTTCAGGATTACTCCCAACAATTGAAGCATTAAAAGCGAAGAAAGATATTGCCATCGCTAATAAAGAAACGTTAGTTGCAGCTGGTCATATTGTAACTGAACTGGCCAAACAAAACGGATGTCGTTTAATTCCAGTCGATAGCGAACATTCAGCTATTTTCCAATGTTTAAACGGAGAAAATAATAAAGAAATTGACAAATTAATCGTTACAGCTTCTGGCGGTGCATTCCGTGATAAAACACGTGAAGAAATGAACACTCTACAAGCAAAAGATGCTTTAAAGCACCCAAACTGGTTAATGGGGGCAAAATTAACGATTGATTCTGCCACATTAATGAATAAAGGATTCGAAGTAATGGAAGCAAGATGGCTATTTGATATTCCTTATGAAAAAATTGATGTAATGATTCATAAAGAAAGTATTATTCATTCTTTAGTAGAGTTTATTGATGGATCAGTTATAGCGCAGCTCGGTGCTCCTGATATGAGGATGCCGATTCAATATGCGTTTCACTACCCTACTCGGCTACCTTCTTCCTATGAAAAATTAAATTTATTAGAAATCGGTAGTTTACATTTTGAAAAACCAGATTTAGAGAAGTTTCCTTGTCTACAATACGCATATGAATGTGGCAAAATTGGTGGTACTACTCCTGCTGTATTAAACGCAGCAAATGAAATTGCGAATGCACTATTCTTAAAAAATGAAATTGCCTTTTTCGATATTGAAAAAACAATTTACAAAACAGTTGAAGCCCATCATAACGTAAAAAATCCTTCACTAGATGCTATATTAGAAGCGGATCAATGGGCACGCCAATATGCACATCAATTGTTAATAAAAAAGAGCTAAAACAGATAATACTGTTTTAGCTCTTTTTCCTACGTATTCAACTTAACAAATCGATAACCATGCGTTACTAACACCTTTAATATCGCATACCCTGGAATTGCTAAAATAATCCCCATAATTCCAAATAAGTTTCCGGCAGTTAAAATAATGAAGATGATAGTAATCGGATGAATATCTAGCTTTTTTCCCATGACTTGCGGAGAAATAAACTTACCTTCTGCTAATTGTACGACCATCATTACGATAATTACCTTTAAAACCATTGCTGGCGAGTCAATAAATGCGATAATTAAAGCTGGTGTAATTGCAATGATTGGGCCTACGTACGGAACGATATTTACAATCATCGCTAAAATAGCGAGTAGTACCGCATATTTAATACCGATAATAAGGTAACCAATTAATAGCATAATACCGATAAATAAGCTAACAATAATTTGTCCTCTAATATACGAGCTAATCGCATAATGCATATCGTCTAGTATTCTCATCGCTGCTGGTCGTCTTTGTTCTGAAATAAACTTTAAAAAGTGATTTGGTAATTGCTCACCATCTTTTAAAAGATAGAACAATATAAACGGAACCATTACAAACGTTAAAACGACCTCTGTAATAGTACTTAAAAATCCAGTTACATTTCCTGTTACTGATGATAAAGATTTCGTAAAATCAACTGTATAGTCCTTTACCATACTCGCTACATCAATATTTAAATTCTCCTGAATTTTTCCTAGTAAATTACTTTCCCCAAATCTACGTGCTGCTCGTTCAATTTCATGACCGAAATACGGTAAGTTATCTATTAATGCATCAATTTGATCTTTAATAATTGGAATAACCGTTAAAACTAAAAACACAAATAATCCAATTACGATTAAGTATATCGAGGCTATTGATACGATTCTTGAAACACCTTTCTTTTCTAAAAGCGAAACGAATGGATGCAAAATGTAAAATAGTACGCCCGCTAATAATACCGGGAAGAAAATTGTTTTTAAAAAGACGATAAATGGTGTAAAAACAAATGATATTTTTGTTAGTAATAAAATATTAATGAACAATAGTGCAAACCCAAGTAACACTGCTAGATAATTGTGTTCTCTAAAAAACTTTTTCAGCTTATCTCTTTTTCTTATATTTATTTTCTCCAACGAAACCACCTCTTCGAATGATGAAAAGCCCTTATTCAGGGCTTTTCATCATAATCTATATATCTATTTCTTTGCAGCTTTCACTACAAATGATACAATAAAAATTAACACGATTGCTCCTAATAATGCTGGCACGACATGAATCCCACCAAATGATGGCCCAAAGGACCCAAATAACTTACCACCTAACGAAGCACCTAATAAACCTGCAATTATATTACCGAACATACCACCTGGGAAATTTTTACCCGTTATAGAACTAGCAATTGCACCTATAATAGCCCCAACTATTAATGTGATAATCCATCCCATCTTTAGTCCTCCATTTCTATTATAGTGTAATTCTTTTTCATACTAAATGATTATGTAACTATTATAATTATTATATCCAAAAAAGAAAAATGTTGTCAAATCTATGAAAAGAAAGTCTAAAAGGAGGTTTTACCCTATGATTCAAAAATTAGTAACAACTTCTCACAGAACCGCTACTTCTATTTTAAACATTCAAATACCCGCTTATGAAATCGAGGCAAAATATATAAATAGTACAGCTATCCCTCGCCTTTATGATACTGTAGCCGATATTCAATCATGTGATGAAATTTTCTACGGCTATTTTTATGAAGATACACTTGCTGGTTTTATTTCTTTTAAAATAGATGAAGAAGAAGTGGATATTCATCGTTTAGTAGTATCCCCTGATCATTTCCATAAAGGAATTGCGACGAAGCTATTACTATATATATTTGACATGTTCTCCTCTTCGAAAACATATATTGTACAAACAGGGAAAGAAAATACACCTGCTTTGTCTTTATATAAAAAACATGGCTTTATCGAAGTACAAAATATCGTATTGCCTGATGGTGTGATTTTAACCTCGTTAAAAAAAGACAGAAAACAATAAATAGTTTGACTGAACTGATTATTTATGTTATCTTTTACTCTATAAAACCTTTTGCTGAGTCCAAATTTTGGAGCGGGGGAACCACTTTTGTAGCTATGCTACTTGGGGCGAATCTTTTTTAAGTAGGGAACTCTCACTTCCCGAGTCCGACAGCTAACCTCGTAAGCGTAATGGGAGAGGAAGGTGCTTTTTGCCTATGTTACACATTTTGCCTCCTTAGTTATAAATATGGGATCGATAACAAATAGTCACCTATATTTATAGAAAAGGAGAAATGCACTATGTTACGTTTATCTGATCACGCAATCAAAATGATGGAGCAAAGACTTCGACTCGAGCAACATCGCACATATCAAGCAAATAAAATTGTAGATAACTTACATCACAAATACTTCTTTCAACATATTTTTCAACCGAAGAGATAAGTACTAACCTTTAATAAAATACAGCGTACGCTTTTTTCAGTGTACGCTGTATTTTTCATTTTCTTGCCTTAATAATAAAAGTAGTCGGCACCATTCTAGCTTTATATAAAGAATAATATTTCGTAGACGGCTCAGCTAGTTCTTCATCAAACAAGCTCGATGGTTCAGGCTCTTCTATTCTCTCAATTGTAAATCCTGCTCTATTTAACTCATTTATGTACGTACTTATTTTTCTCTTATATAATGTCGCTTGTACATCCTCCCCCTTAAATGTTTCAAACGTAATAGGAGTTTCTTCATGATAAGACGAGCTGAAAGCAATCTCCTCTGTTCCATACATTAAGTTTGAATATACGGGATGCTCCCAGCTAAAAATAAAGCTTCCTCCTGGCTTTACATATGAATATATTAGTTCCAACGTTTTTCTTAAATCTGAAGTCCAACCTAATGCATAAATGGAATATACAATATCAAAATACCCTTTCGGAATATCCACTTCCTCTTCCATTGCTCCACATATTAACTTCGGATTCCACGACTGTAACGTTTTATGTGCCGTTTCAATTTGTGTGCTCGAAAGATCAAGTCCCCACAATTCTTCTGCGCCATGTTCCGCCATATATTGCAACGAATGCCCACTTCCACATCCAATATCAAGAACCTTTTTACTTTTAATTGAATCAAACAAATGAATTTCATCTTCAGACGCTGTATATGGGCCATATTTCGGTAAACAATCCACTTGAAAGAAATAAGGTGCAACTGTATCCCAACACTTTTTATTTAATGCTATCATTTGTGTACCTTTCATATGCTACATTCTCCCATCCATTTTCTTCCCCTACTATTAATTACACATTATAACCCGTTCTTCCTTTTCTCTTTGCTCGGTAATTTTTCACTTTTGCAATTGTACCGCATGCTCTGCCTCCTTCTTCACCAGCATACATACCGCACCATCTTTTGCTTCCATTTCGCGAATGATCGTAAAATACCCAACGGCAATCTGGACATGCTTTTAACCTTCCCCACAAATTTTCTTGAATCGAGATAAACACAATGCTTAATATTTTTGTATACACATTCTCTTCGTATACTGGTTCATATGTAATACCTTTCATATCTTCCTTTATATGTACATGAAATGGGTATTTCTCTAACCATTTTTGCAATGATCCTTCACCTTCAATTGCCGCCCGAATATCTTCTCGAAAACTTTTTAATTCCTCTATCGTATGAAATAGAAGCTCTTCATGAAAAGATTCTTTCATAAATTTCTTTATATCCTCTTCTGTTTGCAGCAAATCAATTGGCTCTCTCGTATCGTTTGGTATTCTCCATGTATTTAAAAATTCTCGAATATACTCTAATTCGTTTGGTGCGTTTTGACTCAACTCTATTCACCTTCTTCTTAAAATTTACTTTTTTCTGACTTTATGTATAATTATAATATAAAATAGTTAACCACTAAAAAAAATTTACTGGTTACAATATTAGGAGGAGTTCTATGAAAAGTTTCTCAACACCGATACGTTTCATGCTTATTTCTTCATTTTTTATGTCTTTTGGTTATTTTGCAGTATACGCATTTTTAGCTATTTATCTATTAACCTTTCTCCATTTTTCAGCTTTTCAAGTAGGAACAGTGTTGACGGTTATAATAATTACATCACGAGTTATCCCTTTATTCTCAGGATTAATTGCTGACAAAATAGGCTATATCATTATGATGATAGCCGGATTATTTTTGAGAGGAATCGGATTTATCGCTTTAGGAATATGCTCTGATTTCTATACAATTTCTATTTCTTCTGCACTTATTGGCTTCGGAACTGCATTTTACGAACCTGCCGCTCGCGCTATATTTGGCTCACAGCCAGCTCATTTGAGAAAAAATTTATTTACATATTTAAACCTTAGCTTTAATTGCGGTGCAATAATCGGACCAATTGCAGGAGGGTTTTTACTCTTACTCGATCCAATCTATGCTTTCTCTCTAACAGGATCTCTTATGCTGATATTTGCTTTAATCTTTTACTTACTTAAAAATCACTTCCAAGTCACTACTGAAAACACGTCTATTACATTAGGAATACAGGCCATCTTACAAAACAAGTCTTTTCTTCTGTTTTCCTTTATCATGATCTTCTTCTATATTATGTTTACTCAGCTTACTGTCGCACTTCCACTTCATATGAAAAACATTAGTAATAGCAATCAACTTGCTACACTCGTTATTACGATAAATGCAATAACAGGCGTCATATTTATGGTATTATTCCGAAAATTATTCCACAAATACAACACACTTTCGATTATTAAATACGGTGTTTTATTAATGAGTATTTCCTTTTTACTCATTCCTTTATTTCAACACCCATATTGGCTCTTTATTTGTGTAATTTTATTTACAATCGGTGAAACACTCGTATTACCTAACGCTGATATCGCTATTGCAAATTACAGTAATGAATCATATACAGCCACTTTCTTTGGATTTTATCAACTATCACTCGCATTTGGTTTTATCATCGGTAATTATACTGGTACATCTTTTACATCCAAGTTAAGCGGAGTGTATACACCATGGCTTATTTTTGGCGGAATAGGACTTATTGGTTTTATTTCATTACATATTTTAAATACGAAAAAGGGTTTCCTAAAGAAGATATATGCCTACTGTAAAAATACTAATTTACAGCAATAAGTAAACTTTCAATCTCCTTTAAATTGGAGATACAGCCTGCATCATTTTACATATTATGGTACAATCAAAAAGAATGCTCACTAAACGTTTACATAAAACACTAGCAATCTAACAATGCCAAAATCAGAAATCACATAGAATCGGGGGGATGTTATGAAAAGGAAATTACTTGTTCTTCTATTCACCGGAATCATACTATCAGGATGTTCAACTATAGCAGAAAATTCTTTAGAAACCGGAAACGCCAGTATGGAATTATTAACACCAACGATTACAACAAAAGATAATGAATTAGAAATTAAGACTGAAGGTATTGATGAAAATAAAGTGACTTTTATTTATGTTGCTAATAAAAAAGTGTTGGAACAAAAGCTAAAGAATGGTGAATCCTACAAGCTTAACATTAAAGATATCGAACACGCTCATCGGACAGACTACAAACCAAAAGTTCAACTTTTGCAAACGAAAGATAATAATGATGATGGAGAAATAGTCACCTTCAAACAAGTTAGATATACAGTTAAAAACTAATTTTAAAGTTGTTTCATTATAAATGTAACGAACGAAAATATACTTTTAACAGTAGATACATGTAAGGGGTGCTAACATGAAAAAACGATGGATTTCTTGGTGGATTGGTAACCTATTTTGGATTATCGTTTTTGGAATATGGGCTGCTATTATTTGGCTACGAGATGTGGATGGTGCTGGTGTCATTCAAACACCCGAAATTAAATCCATATCACTTATCGTTATATTAATCGCGTTTATCATACCTGTATTTTTTCAAGTTATATGGCTAATCATTAATTTGAGGATGAGTAAAAAAAATAATTATACGATTTAGTTTTTCAATTAACAATAAAAAAGAGAGGAATCTATTTTAATGTAGATTCCTCTCTTTTACATATGGGAACTTTTAAAACGGCACTACTCCCTTTTCTTTACGACGCATGATGATCTTTCTTCTTCATTAACGCTCTTTTCTTCATCGCCTTCGTTAAATATCCGCCTTTAAATGAACGAATTTCATAAGAAGACATAAACGCTTTCGGTGCAATTTCATTAATGATTTCTAATAGTTCTTTTTCTCTAGAACGTTTTGCAACGATATCTAAGCGATAACGTATCGAATTAATACCTTCACCTTCAAATACTGTAACGCCAAATCCAGAGTGACGTAACTCATCTACTAATTCATTACAACGGTCTAGTAAACTAACTTGATACGTAATATAACCAATTGCTAATTTATTCTCTATATAACCGCCTAATAACAGTCCCGCACTAAAGCCAATGACATAGGCAACGATGTTCATCCAATTTGATAAATCTTGAAACACAATACCTAAACTGACAATGTAAATAGCTCCTTCTAACAATCCAACAGCAGCAGCGGATCTTGTTTGATTCTTTACAAGCAAAATCGTACGGATTGTTAAAATGGGAACGTAAATAATTTGAAGCACAAAAATAAGTAGCGCTTGTAACATTGGTATCCACCTCTTTCAAAAAGTCTTTTGTCATGATAACATACATAACCTTTAGAAATCGATGGGTTTTTAAATTTTTTTTTATTATTTTTCATACTATTGAAAAACGCAAAAAAGAAGCGTATTATATTTGTCGTTAATTTAATTACTTGTATCATATCGCTAAACTAAAAAAGGAACCCCATTAGGTCCCTCTCATCATAGCTCTATGTTTTTCGAAGCATGTTCCCTTTTCTTCTCTTCTTCTTTCACTACCTGCATATTTGCATAAGCTAAATTCGCAATCATTAAAAAGTGACCACCTAAAATGCCTGTACCAAATGCCCACATTTCCATTTCATGCTCAATTTCATACATGATAATAGCTCCTAAAATGGCCGCTGCAAATCGGTTTAGAACTCCTAATCCCGGAGCCTTTTCCTTCATTACAATACTTTTCCCAAGTTTCTCCACTCTGCGAGCTAATAACCAAAGGCAATATGCACTTACAGCTAATCCGATCCCAAACCCTGTTACTTGTTTTCCAAACGGAGTAATCGTCCACATAAGTAGTAAACCACTAAAGATCACATACAATTGTAATCGATATACACGTAAGGCTACTTGAATCAAAATATCCGCTCCTAATTTCTCATTTTTTATACTTTAGAAGAAAAGCAGCAACTTACACAGTTGCTGCTTTTTCTTCTTCTTGTTCCTCTTCCATCTTACGAATTTCAACACGTTTAATTTGGTAAGCGTCTTTTTCTAACACTTTAAATTCATAGCCTTCCGCCTCAACGTGTTGTCCTTCTTCGATTTCATGATTTTGCATCATAATCCATCCACCGATTGTATCCACATCATCTTCTTCAATGTGTAATCCAAATAAATCTTTCACTTCTGAGATAAGCACTTTTCCATCAACAATGATATGTTGCTCGTTCACATGTTGAATTGGTGGTGCTTCATCTTCATCATATTCATCACGAATTTCGCCGACGATTTCCTCCAAGATGTCCTCAAGTGTTACAATTCCAGCTGTTCCTCCGTACTCATCATATAAAACAGCCATCGGAATTCGCTTCTTCTGCATTTGAAGTAATAAATCGTGAATTGGAGTCGTTTCCATCACTTCAATAATCGGACGCATATACGAGCGAATGGATGATAAATCTTTTTGATCCTCGGTCATATATCGAATAAAGAAATCTTTTACGTTGACCATACCGATAATATCATCTTTATCTTCTCCAAAAATCGGATAACGTGTGTATCGCTCATTTTGGATTACTTTCATGTGTTCTTCTACTGAATCTTCCAGGTAGAAACCAACGATTTCTGTTCGCGGTACCATAATCTCTTTTGCAATACGATTATCAAATTCAAAAATGTTATTTACATACTTGTATTCAGCCTGATTAATTTCGCCACTTTCATAGCTATCTGAAAGGATAAGGCGTAATTCTTCCTCTGTATGAGCTACTTCATGTTCTGAAGCTGGTTTTAAACCGAATAAGCCAGTTACAACACGAGCTGAACCGTTCAATACCCAAATAAATGGATACATTACTTTATAGAACATCATTAATGGACCTGCCAATAATAACGTTACCTTTTCAGCCTTTTGAATTGCCATCGTTTTCGGAGCTAATTCTCCTACTACAACGTGTAAATACGTCATAATCATAAAAGCAAGACCAAATGTTAATACTGATGAAATAGAAGGGTTTAAGTTCCATTTCTCAAATAACGGGTGTAATAACTTTTCAATTGTCGGTTCACCTAACCAACCTAATCCCATAGCTGTAACTGTAATACCTAATTGACAAGCAGATAAATATTCATCTAAATTTGTTGTTACTTTTTTCGCTGCTAAAGCACCGCGTTTTCCTTCTGCAACAAGCTGATCAATACGACTTGAACGTACTTTTACAATCGCAAACTCAGCTGCTACGAAAAATCCAGTAAATGCGATTAAAATCGCAACCATGACTAAATTAAATATTTCCAATGAATCCCCTTAGTTAAAAAACTAAGGTGTCCACCTCCTGTATACTATAATGTTTTCTTATTTCTTTCTTAGAAAACATAGCCCGATACAAAAATTAAAGAGGTCGGATTTCACTTGTTCTATAATAATAGAGCAAGTGTCTGTATTAAAGCTGTCGTTTGACCAGATAAAGATTTCGATATTTTTTCACGTTGTGAATCAGTCAATCCATCTAAAAGCGGCTTTAATTCCGTTAGCTCTACTTCTAATCGATGAATATGGTCTGTCACTTCATTCACTTGTTTCGAAACGTGTTCATTGATACCGAGCAGCTTCTTCTTCTCCTCGATTTTCTCTTTAATCTCACAAAGCGGCATATGCATTTCTTTGCACTTCTCAATAAATTGTAATGTCTCAAATGCTGTTTCGTCGTAATAGCGATAATTAGATTGAGATCGCTCCGCTTTTAAGATACCTAGATTCGTATAATAATCAATCGTTCGTTTCGACACGTGAGCCATGAGAGCCAACTGTCCGATTCGATACACCTTCCCAACGATCTTCCCCCCTTGTTTATATTACTAACATCATACAATACATAAACTGTACAGTCAAACGTGACGGTTTATTATTCATAATTTATACACAATTCCACTTACCATTTTATCATTTTGTAAATTAACAATACATTACTTAATTCTTATAATCGAATTATTTTTCCCATACTACATTACTATGAAAATATCATCATAGAATCGCATATTCCTTTCAACCTTTTTTAATACAAAACATATGATAATAATATTTAATTAAAATTATTATTCATGCTATTGGAGGAGATTGAAATTACTAAAACTATTATCTCTCACTTTTATAACGAGGAGTATTTATTACCATGGTGGCTTATGCATCATACAAAAATATTTGATCACGGTATATTAATTAATAGAGGTTCTACAGATCGTTCCGTTGAAATTTGTAAATTATTTGCTCCCCACTGGGAAGTACGAGATTCAAGATTCCTTGAATTCGATCCCACTAATACTGATATTGAGGTAATGGAAATTGAAAGAGAAGTTTCAGGTTGGAAGATGGTATTAAATACTACAGAATTTCTTTGCTGTAACAATGTAGAAGAATTTTTCTCATCACTTCATACGTTAGGTCAAAATATGTATGCGATTAGAATGATTGTCATGATTGATAAGCATGATTACAATTATTCAAAACTAAGATATTCCATTCCTTTAGTAGAACAACGATATCATGGGCTTTTTCCTTATAACCCAGAAATCGGCTGTGCCTGGAGATTTATACACAACCATCTTGATGGCGCATATTTACCTGGTAGACATTTTACCCGGCATCAACATGTCGTTTATAACTCCCCTTCATTCATTGTTAAATTTTACTTTAGTCCTTGGAACGAACATACAAAGGCAAGAAAATTACAAATTACACCCACCCTTTCAAAAAAGGGCGTTCGAATGGGACTTCAAACACATTATGGTCAGTCCTCTGATCAACTCGAAACTCGATTTTTAGAGCTTAGTAGCATAACCCAAGATCTTCGTAACCACCCTGAATATCAACAATTATTCCCTAAATTTAAACCTTAATATTTCTCACACCATCATTTTCCACACATTTTTACGCACTTAGTCAAAAACAAAACCATTTGCATACAATATGAATACTGTATATATTATAAATTTTTATTTTAGGAGGAAAAAATGAAAGCTGTTATTCTTGCTGGTGGATACGGGACAAGGATTGGGGAAGAAACACATTTAAAACCAAAACCTATGATTGAAATTGGAACAAAACCTATTCTATGGCACATTATGAGTTTGTATAGCCATTACGGCATTACAGAGTTTATTATTTGCTTAGGGTATAAAGGATATGCAATTAAAGAGTTCTTTCTAAATTACAACTTACACATGTCAGATTTCACGATACATTTAAGCGATAATACAATTACTAGCCATTCTCAACGTGTAGAACCGTGGAAAGTTACACTAATCGATACTGGTGTAAATACCGAAACGGGAGGACGAGTGAAAAAGATTCAAAATTTTGTTGGCGACGAACCTTTCTGCCTCACTTATGGCGATGGATTAAGCAACGTAAATATAAAAGAACTTATTGCATTTCATAAAAAACATGGAAAAATGACAACTGTTACCGCCGTACAACCTCCTGGTAGATTCGGTTCTCTCATATTAAATAAACAGTCTGTAACATCTTTTCAAGAGAAGCCACTCGGGGATGGCGGATGGGTTAACGGTGGATTTTTCGTTTTAAACCCTGAAGTTTTCAATTACATTAGTGGAGATAAGTCTGTTTTTGAAACAGACACTTTAGTTCAGTTAGTAAACAAAAACGAACTATCAGCATATCAACATACTGGTTTTTGGCATCCGATGGATACATTGCGCGATAAAAATAAATTAGTCGAGCTATGGGAAAGTAATAACGCTCCGTGGAAGGTTTGGTAATATGGCTTCTTCATCTTTTTGGAATAAGAAAAAAGTATTTATTACGGGACATACTGGATTTAAAGGCTCTTGGCTCACCCTTTTCTTAACTTCTTTAGGTGCAGAAGTAGTTGGCTTTTCTTCTCATCCCCCATCGATTCCTAATCTTTTTGAACAATGTAACGTAGCAAAAGAGTGCATAACAATTAAAGGCGACATTACAGATTACGATTCTTTATTACACGCCCTAAAACATCATAACCCTGACATACTATTTCATTTAGCTGCCCAGCCAATCGTCACCACTTCATACAAAGATCCTATCGAAACATTTAAAACGAATGTTTTAGGCACTGTTCACGTATTGGAAGCTGCAAAACATACAGAAAGTATACGTGGCATCATTAATGTTACAAGTGATAAATGTTATGAAAATGACGGGAGCGGTAACCGGGCATTCGTGGAAATTGACCGGCTAGGAGGTATCGACCCTTATAGTGCTAGTAAAGCTTGTGCTGAAATAGTGGCAACATCCTATCAAAAATCATTCTTCCACACTAATACTCAGAAACTCGCCTCAGTAAGAGCAGGTAACGTCATCGGTGGTGGTGATTGGGCCGAAGACCGATTATTCCCAGATGTCATTCGTGCATATTTACAAGATGGTACATTAACGATTAGAAACAAAAAGGCTATTCGCCCGTGGCAACACGTATTAGATCCTTTACACGGCTATATCCTTTTAGCTGAAAAACTTTGGACAGACGCTGCATATGCAGAAGCATGGAATTTCGGCCCGTTGAACGAACCTAACAAAACCGTTCATGATGTCATTCAATCTGTAATAAAATTATGGAATAAACAACTAACAATCACTTCCCCCTCTACAAACACTCCTTATGAATCGCCTGTTTTAACACTCGATAGTACAAAAGCAGTAACTAAACTCGGCTGGACTCCTAAGTTATCAACAGATAAGGCTATCACTTGGACTGTTGATTGGTACAAAAAATATGCATCTGGTGAAAATATCGAATCTTTCACGCGACAACAAATCGATGCATTCAAAAATTTATAAGGGGGCTATAAAATGGAACAGAAAAAATGCCGTTTTTGCCACTCATTACTCAGCAACACTTTTTTAGATTTAGGTGTTTCTCCTCTCGCTAACTCATTTGTTTCTGCAGAAAACTCATATAAAATGGAACCATTTTATCCATTGCACACATTTGTTTGTCACTCTTGTTTACTCGTACAATTAGATGAATTTGAATCTCCGCACAATATTTTTCATGACTATTTATACTTTAGCTCTTACTCATCAAGCTGGCTACTGCATGCTAAACAATATGTAGAAATGGCGATTAAGCGCTTCCGCTTAAAGAAACATTCAAAGGTGGTTGAAATCGCGAGTAACGATGGGTACTTATTACAATACTTTCAAAAAGAACATATTGAAACGTTAGGAATTGAACCAGCAAAAAATGTAGCAGAAATCGCTATCCAAAAAGGAATTCCTACTGAAGTGAATTTTTTCAGCAACGACTTAGCAAAAAAATTACCGCAAGCAGATTTAATCATTGCTAATAACGTATTAGCACACGTTCCGAACTTACATGATTTTGTGGCAGGTTTAAAAACGTTATTAAAACAAGACGGAACAATAACAATTGAATTCCCGCACTTATTAAATCTCATATCCTTTAAACAGTTTGATACGATATACCATGAGCACTTCTCCTATTTCTCACTTATAAGCCTGCAAAAAGTTTTATCTCACCATCATTTACAAATTGTCGATGTAGAAGAACTTGCAACGCACGGTGGTTCCTTACGTATTTTTGTAAAACATCATAGTGACGAATCAACTATCCATTCTAGTGTTACAAAATTAATTCAAAAAGAAGTGGATCACGGGCTAAATACATTAGACTGTTATCTCCTTTTTTCTAAACGCATCGAACAATTGAAAATAAATATTTTACAGTTTTTTATCGAAGTGAAAGCTTTAAACAAACAAATTATCGGTTACGGTGCGCCAGCTAAAGGAAACACCCTTTTAAATTATTGCGGGATAGGAAAAGAATTTCTAGCTTATACAGTAGATAAAAACCCTCATAAACAAAATATCCTTCTACCAGGAACCCGCATTCCAATAAAATCTCCAGAAGAAATAAAACGTACAAAACCTGATTACATTCTTATACTTCCTTGGAATTTAAAAGACGAGATTATGAAAGAATGCTCTTTCATTCGTGAGTGGGGCGGCAAATTTTTAGTAACAATACCAGAAGTTGAGGTAATTGAGCCATGAAAAAAATCCTTGTAACAGGCGGTAGCGGATGGATTGGTAAATATGTTGTACATTCTCTTATTCAAAAGGGCTATGAAGTGCACGCCACTTACAATACAAATAAGCCTTCCCATCTTTCTTGCCATTGGCATAAAGTCAACTTACTTTGCGATGAAGAAGTAAAAAAACTCATTTACGACATGAAGCCTAGTCATCTCATTCATTTAGCTTGGGAAGCAGTGCCGCCAGCGTGTTATGTATCTATCAATAATTACTATTGGCTTACGTCTAGTATCTCATTGATTCAACACTTCACAACATGCGGCGGAAAGCGAGTCGTCGTTGCCGGGACTGGCGCAGAGTATGAATGGTTTAACGGTGTATTATTTGAAGATTCACCGCTTCTTTCTTATAAAACCCCGTATTCATTATGTAAAAATGCACTACACTCCTGGCTCCAAACGTACACCAAGCAAACCGGTCTCAGCATGTGTTGGGGCCGCATTTTTCATATGTATGGCCCTCACGAACAAGGGAATCGACTCGTTTCTAACATCATCACTTCTTTATTAAAAAATGAGGAAGCACTATGTACACATGGAAAACAATCAAGAGATTTCCTCCATGTGAGCGACGTCGCTGATGCTCTCATAACAGTATTAGAACATGGCGTTACAGACACAATCAATATCGCTTCTGGTCAATCTGTACAAATTAAAGAGTTAGCTTCTATCATCGCTAAAAAGATAGGAAAAGAACATCTAATTAAACTGGGTGCAATACCTTTCTCTAAAGATGAACCTTTATTTGTCGGCGTTAATGTAGAACGTTTAAAAACTGAAGTAAACTGGAAACCGACATACGATCTAAATACAGGAATCGAAGAAACAATTTCATGGTGGGAATCATTTATACAAAAACATAACGGTACGCATCACTAAAACGTAAATCCTTCGTTCCTCTCGCTAATTCCTTATACCATTCTTCTAATCTTTCCGGCGTAATAATATGATGCGTCCCCATTCCCCCATGCTTACTAGCTTCAGAAAGAGTCGGACCAATTTGTAACTTTCTCTTTCTCATCGCATCGTTCCACGGACTAAATCCAAACCATAATATACAAGCAAGAGGCGGATAAATCATAGATTCATGCGCGGATAAATGTCTTCCAACTGTATAACTTCCGTGTTCATGATTATGAATAAATCTACCTCTTCTCCACAACGGCCAATCTTCTGGTAAATAACCATGAAATCGCTGTTTCATTAAAGGGAGTCCAAAGTTAAGGTCCGGATAACTGTAGTTAGGATCATCAACCATAATAAGCCCTTCTAGCCAATACATCCTCCCTCCCAATTCATTTAGTGATTTCCAAAACTGATTTTTATCTTGCACACAAAGAAACTCAGTCGTATTTAAAATCATTTTCCATCCTTGTATTTCTTGTTCTACCCTCATCACTTCATGATCCGTCGCATATGCATCAAACTCTGGATTTACAGAATTTCGCACTTCCCAATGCGGTGCGAATTTCTTACAAATCTCCACCGAACGATCTGTTGAGCCTTTATTAATTAAAATACCATGATCAAACAGTTTCGTATGATGAGCAAGCCACCACGGTAATAAATACTCTTCATTATAAAAATGAGAAATAACGGTTGTAGTTATAATAATCTCCTCTTTCTCTATTAATCTATTTTTCATCCTACAACCAATATACTCATAAACTAAAAATATGTTTCCTATATTAATAACCAAATCGTATTACTAATATTTTTGTAAGTTTTCCTTTGGTACCCAGCCATCCTCACCACCTGTTTTTTCACACCAAACCCATCCATTCAATTCTTCTAACCCAATCAATCTTTCTCCAATACTTACATTTAATTCTTTGGCAGTATATTGTTTCGTAATGATTCCTACATCAGTTATATTTTTCATTATAATTTGCTCCGGAACCCACCCTTTCCGGTCATATTTCTCTTCGTGACAAAACATCCAGTTTTCCCAATTTTCAGGACCATCGTAACTCTCTATCATTTTCACTACATCCCCCTCTTCTAAGCGAATTGGATCAGGATAATTGCTAACATGTGATTTTATAACGATATATTTCATAACAACCTCCAATAATCAGAAAATTAAGTTATAATATCATTATAACTTAAGAAGGAGGAATACACATGTACTACAACACTTCATTCGAAAACGATCAACCTGTAGGCCGTCTATAAACTAAGACGGGCATTCATATAACACGTGCACTATGCCTCGTCTTAGGGAACTCATCATACCCTAAAAATAGACGGAGGTACTTTACATGAAACAAACCATTTTAGGAGCTATATGTTTATCACTAGCAGCTAGTATATGGGGCGGTATGTATGTTGTTAGCAAATATGTACTCGACTTTATCCCACCACTCACACTCGTTTGGCTACGCTTTATCATTGCTTTTGTTGTTTTGTATATGATTTTAAAAATTACTGAGAAAAAGCAAAAGAAAACAGTAACCATTCGTAAAAAAGATTGGCTATTATTCGCTTGGATTGGATTTATCGGATATTTCATTTCGATCACTTGTCAATTTATCGGAACAAAATTATCCGACGCTCATACAGGATCTTTAGTAACATCAGCTACACCTGCATTTATGGTTATATTTGCAGCGATCATTTTAAAAGAAAAACTAACCGCTCGTAGATTACTATCTACCATCATAGCGACAATCGGTGTCATTATCGTAATCGGATGGGATATTGAAATTGGCTCCTATTTTATCGGTACAATCATATTAGTCGGGGCAGCTATTACGTGGGCTTTACTATCTATTTATGTAAAAATTGCTTCAGCTCGATTTTCATCTTTAGTGATTACAACGTACGCTATATTCTTTTCACTCTTTTTTATTACACCTTTTATGGTATGGGAATTTCAATCAAACCCTATTGAACATATGAACCTATATGTAGTATTAGGCGTACTTTATTTAGGAATCGTCTCAACGGCAGGTGCCTTTTTCCTTTGGAATAAAGGATTAGAATTAATGGACGCTAGCATCGGTTCGTTATTTTTCTTCTTCCAACCTATCGTCGGATCGTTGCTTGGTTGGTTACTCTTAAACGAAACATTGAGTAGTAACTTTTTTATTGGTGGTATTCTTATTATATGTAGTGTTTTTATTACTACTTTTGAAAAGAAATGAAAAATAGGCAGAGATACTTAATCTCTGCCTGTTCGTATACACTCTTTACACACTCCAATGCGATGGACGAGACAACAATTTCGGTAATTTCGTATGTTTGTCCCCTCTTGCCGCATTAACTTGAACTTGCGTCAGAAAAATACTATTTGTAAAATCAGCCCCACGAATATCTGCATCTCGTAAATCTGCTCCAATGAGATCCGCCCCTCGTAAGTCTGCACCATTTAAGTTTGCCGCAATTAAATATGCTCCTCTTAAATTCGCCCCTTGTAAATTTTTCTTTTTCAGGTTTGCTCCCATAAGATCTGCGCCGCGGTGTATGATTCGTTTCCTACGCGCAGTATTCATTTCTTTCCATACTAGTTCGCTCGTTTCTAAAAGTAAAATATTCACTTCTGCACGATGTAATGGGATATTTACTTTCATTAACTCGTCCGCATTTAAATTCGAAAGTCGCTCCGTCTCTTCAATTGCTTTACTTAATTCTTTATGGATCGATTGTGTCGCCTTTAATAAAATAGCCTCATTTAAATACCAAAGCATTTCATGGAGCTGATGCATAACTGGAAAAGCATCATACATTTTTCTCGCATGCTTAGCATCTTTCCGCCAATCCATCCCGTTAAAAGTAACTTGAGAAATTTTCTGTCCAGCGCCAAAACATTCAAATACTGTACAGCCTTTATAACCTTTTCCTCTAAGATTTTTATGTATACTGCATTTAAAATCTGATTGTAAATTGGAACATGGTTTACCACCATCTTTATTCACTGCAAAATCTACCGATGCTGCAAACGGTAACGCCACACAACATAAACCGAAGCATTTTTCGCAGTTTGCTTTTAAATGATCGTTATGATTAGTCAAAATGTATACCCCCTGTTGTCTTTTGACTATTTCATAATATTCTAACTGCATGAAATAATCAATTTAAAAATAAACGAGCGCCTTTCATTTCAAATCATAACTTTATCATTCTATTTCCTTTCAATTGAAAAGGACTAACTCTGCTCATTGAATTATAATTAAATTACAAATATTCAAACTAAAAGGAGAGTTACTATGGCACTACAAATGAAAACAAACTGTCAAATTTGCGATCAATCGCTAGAACAAGATTCTGAAGCATACATTTGCGTATATGAATGTACATTTTGCGCACCATGTACAGAAGAAAGACATAACGTTTGCCCAAACTGCGGCGGCGAGTTAGTACGTAGACCGAAAAAGAAACAGTAAAAAGCAAAGCGATATCGCTTTGCTTTTTTTAGGCATATGAAATTATATCAACGATTTTCCAAATATATCGAACACAAATTCAATTATATCAACGATTTTTTCAATATATCGACGTTTCGACAAAGGATATCGACTTACCGACAAATAACGACACCTCTGCATGCATTCAGCTTCAACACAACTTAAACATTTAAAAACTTAACACAAACAGGCTCCGGCACAACAACATCAGATTGTAAAAGTGTTAACTTCCCTGTCGTTTCATTTCTTGAAAATAATACAAGATTATGCGACTTTTCATTTGAAGCAATAAGGAACTTTTCAGTAGGATCTAATACAAAGTCTCTTGGCCAATTTCCTTCTGTAGATGTGTGTTCCACAAATGTAAGCTCACCTGAGTTTTGATCCACACTGAAAACAGCGATACTATTATGACCACGATTGCCTGCATATACAAACTGGCCGTCAGAAGAAATATGAATCGCACTTCCTTGATTATTTTCATCAAACGCGGCAGGAATAGTAGAAATATACTGTACTTCTGTAAAAGCTCCTTCTGCCGGATTATATGTTAACACAATAACCTCTGAACTAAGCTCCGTCATCACATACGCATACTTTCCATTCGGATGAAAAGTAATATGTCTCGGACCACTTCCTGGATTTACAGCCAAGCTATTCACTTCTTTTAATACACTATCTTTTATTTCATACGTAATTATTTTATCTATCCCTAAATCAACACCTACCACATATTTTTCATCAGGCGTATATCCTGCGTAATGCGCATGTGGTTTCTCTTGGTTTTCTTTATTCAGACCTGAACCTTTATGCGTTATAATAGAGGTCGCAGGATTTACAGATCCATCTTCTTCATTTACTGCGAAAGACTCAATCGTTCCTTTATGATAATTTGCTGTAACTACCGTGTGAGTCCCACTATCAACACTCACATGACAAGGAGAAGCCCCTTCTACCACTTGTCTATTTTTCTCCTTTAGCTCTCCAGTTTTACTATCAATCGAATGCGCAGCTACACCACCAGATTCTCCTTCCTTAACAACGGAATAGAGATATTCATTCTTTCGGTTAATCGTTACATATGTAGGATTATCCAGCTTGGCCGCAAGTGTTACATTACTAATTTTCTTTGCTTCCGTGTCTAAAATAAACTTATATATTCCTGCACTTTTTTCTTTCGTGTAAGTTCCAACATATCCAATAAACTCTTTATTATCCTTCATTTTCATAACCCTCTCTCCCTATATTTTTCATTCATCTTACTTCCTATAATGTTTTATGTTGAAAGAGTATCCTAAAAAATTAGAGTACCTCTTTATACGTTACCATATTTTCTTGTTAAATAGCTTTTAAACCCACTTTTTTTGGTACGCTGCTATACTTTCATATTCTTCCTCCAATTGACGGGACAGACGAATATAAATCGGTGTTAAATCTTTATATTTTTCCACACTTTCCATGTTTGGTTCATGGTGGAAATTCGCACCTACCATTTCAGATACTACGCATAATGTATCTATTTCACCTAAACTATATAAACCGAGGATTGCAGCTCCTAGGCAAGAGCTTTCGAAACTTTCTGGAACATATACGTCTTGATGGAAAATATCCGCCATCATCTGTCTCCAAAGTTCCGATCTTGCAAAACCACCTGTCGCTTGAATTTTTTTCGGTTCACCAATGAGTTCTTTTAAAGCGAGAAGAACGGTGTATAAATTATAAATTACTCCTTCTAAAACAGCACGGATAAGATGTTCTTTCTTATGATGCAATCCAAGTCCAAAGAAAGATCCTCGCGCATTTGCATTCCATAAAGGCGCTCTTTCTCCTGCTAAATACGGGTGAAATAATAAACCGTCGGACCCCGGACTCACTTTTGCTGCTATTTCAGTAAGCACTTCATATGGATCTTTTCCTAAACGCTTCGCAAGCTCAATCTCTGAAGTACCTAATTGATCACGAGCCCATCTGAAAATCATACCACCGTTATTAACCGGTCCACCAATTACCCAATGGTCTTCAGTTAAGGCGTAACAAAAAATTCTACCTTTTGGATCTGTTACAGGACGATTTGTTACAGCACGTATCGCACCGCTTGTACCAATTGTCACAGCAACAACGCCAGGATCTATTGCATTTACACCTAAATTGGATAGGACTCCATCACTCGCTCCTACTACAAATGGAGTAGAAACAAGTACATTCATTTCTTTGGCAAGCTCTTCATCTAATCCTGTTAAGCTGTGCGTCGTTGGAACAAGTTTAGAAAGCTTATCATCTGTAATGCCCGCTACACGTAAAGCCCCTTCATCCCATTTTAAAGATTTCAAATTGAACATTCCTGTCGCTGATGCTATAGAATAATCAATTACATACTCCTTATATAACTTATAAAAAACATACTCTTTAATAGAAATAAATTTATAACTTTTTGCGAACAATTCTGCCTGTTCATTCTGTAACCAAACTAATTTCGAAAGTGGTGACATCGGATGAATTGGTGTCCCAGTCCGCAAATAAATTTCATGACCATTCATATCATTCTTTATTTTCTCTGCCCAGCTTGCACTTCTATTATCTGCCCAAGTAATACATCTCGTTAACGGCTTTCCCTTCTCATCTACAGCAATGATACTATGCATTGCCGAACTAAAAGAAACACAAAGAATATCATGCGGCTGTACACTACTTGTCTGTACAGTTTCTTTAATCGTATGTATTACTGCACGAAAAATTTCTTCTGGGTCTTGTTCTGCTGTTTCCGGCGTAGGAGAATATAAAGGATATTCAATTCCATGACTTGCAATAACAGATCCATCCGTAGAAAATAGAACTGATTTTGTACTAGTTGTCCCAATGTCTACACCAATCATATATTTTGAACTCACCATTTCTTCCTCCTAACAAAAAATTACTACAGTATCCCACTATAAAAACATCCTTATTTTAAACAAACATATCGAGTAGTAAAACTCCTCCAAAAGCGATAAATGAAAGTAATGTTTCTAATACTGTCCATGTTTTAAATGTTTCTTTCACTGTTAAACCTAGGTATTCTTTTACCATCCAGAACCCAGCATCGTTTACGTGAGAAAACATTAATGCTCCTGCACCCGTTGCAATGACGAGTAATTCTAAATTCACACCTGTCGTATTTTCAACGATTGGCGAAACGATACCCGCTGCTGTTGTTAAGGCGACTGTCGCTGACCCTGTCGCAATTCGAATTAATCCAGCTACCATAAATGCTAATACAATTGGAGATAGTGCTAAATGCTCAGACATTTGAGCAATAGCATTCCCTACACCACTATCGATAAGAATTTGCTTAAATCCCCCGCCGGCACCAATAATCGCAACGATTGAACCGATTGGTAATAAGCTATCTTCTGTTACCTTCTTAATAGCCTTTTTATCGATACCTTGACGAAATCCAAGAAAATAAAACGCTGCAAAACATGCAATCAAAAGTGCAATGATAGGACTACCGATTAAGGTGACCATCTTCATCAAAGTAGTAGAAAGCGGAACATAAGGAGCTGCTGCCGCTAACACCATTAACATTACAGGTAACAATATAACTAAAAACGAAACTCCTATTCCTGGTAATTTCGTTGATTTTGTATTTACACGAATCAATTCTGGCTCATTTTCAGGAATTACACGTTTGTGAATCCATTTAGCGAATATAGGACCTGCAATAATCGCTGCAAAAAATGTAATAATGAGTGAATACAATAATACCTTCCCAAGATTCGCTTTATAAATACCTATTGCAACGATTGCCCCTGGATGCGGAGGAACAAGGCCGTGTACGACAGATAACCCAGCAATTGCTGGTAATGCTATCAATAAAATATTTTGTTTCGTTGTTTTATGAATAGAAATTACTAACGGCAATAATATTAAAATGCCTACTTCAAAAAATACTGGAATTCCAATAATAAAACCTGCAATTAACATCGCCCATGGTAAGTTTTTTATTCCGAAGGATTTAATAAAGAACTCTGCCACCTGCATTCCAGCACCTGACTCTGCCATCATTTTCCCTAAAATTGTACCTAATACTAAAATACCTACTAAATGCCCAAGAACACTTCCGACTCCCGTTTCATAAGCACTCACTATTTTATCCATTGGCATTCCAGACATAATTGCTAAAAATAAACTTGCAATCGTTAAACTAATAAACGCGTGCCATCTCCACCACGATACCCCTAAAATAACAATTACAATTGATAATAATGTAATCATTAAAAGGTACATATTCATACGCAATTCCACCCCTTTATGTAAACCCTTTCAAAAATGATATACAATGAAAAGAACCTATATAGTTCTTTTTTGAGTAAAAATTTATATATCGATATACAACTCATCTTCACAACATAATAATTTATATAAAAAGAATCTCCCTTATCAGAGATATACTTTAACTCATCTCTCTGATAAGGGGATTTCTCTTTCATAATTGTAATGTTATTGTGATAAACACTTCGCGTAAGCAAATTTTCCTTTTTTAAAAGTGAATGACGCTTTCTTCTCTTGCTGTTTTCACATAGTAAGACTACAAACTCGGGATCCCGTTTAAACGATGAAGTTACTTAGGATTTGTCCTCTCATGAAAAGCAATTTTCGGAAAGCTCCTTCACTTTTATGCATTATAATTTAGGAGCTTTCGCCCAGTCCGCAGCAAACTTCTCAATACCTTGATCTGTTAATGGGTGCATAGCAAGTTGTTCAATTACTTTATAAGGGATTGTTGCAATGTGAGCACCTGCCATCGCTACACGAGTTACATGATCTGGATGTCTAACAGAAGCCGCAATAATTTGTGTATCTAATTGGTGAACATCGAATAATTCAGCAATTTTAGCAACTAATAATACGCCATCTTCAGAAATATCATCTAAACGTCCTAAAAATGGAGAAACATACGTTGCACCTGCTCTGGCAGCTAAAAGTGCTTGGTTCACAGTGAAAATAAGTGTAACGTTCGTTTTCACACCTTTTTCAGTAAGATAGCGACAAGCTTCTAATCCTGCTAGCGTCATTGGAAGTTTTATTGTAACTTTCTCATCGCCGCCGTTAATCTTAATCAACTCTTCTGCTTGAGCAATCATTTCTTCAGCCGTCACAGCATCTGGCGTTACTTCTGCCGAAACAGATTCAACTTTAGGAACTGCCTGACAAATTTCTGCGATACGGTCTTCAAATTTAATGCCCTCTTTTGCTACTAAAGAAGGATTCGTTGTAACACCAGCTAAAACTCCAAGTTTATATGCTTTTTTTATGTCCTCAAGATTTGCAGTATCAATAAAAAATTTCATGATTAATTCCCTCCATTTTTTAAACGTCAATGAGTTAAATTTTTAAGATGTTTATTTCTTTTCTACTGCATGTCCGCCAAATTCATTGCGCAGAGCTGCTACTACTTTTCCTGTAAATGTATCATTGTCTAATGAGCGGTAGCGCATTAATAGAGACATTGCGATAACAGGAGTTGCTGTTTGAAGGTCTAATGCTGTTTCTACTGTCCATTTTCCTTCACCAGAAGAATGCATAACACCCTTAATTTCATCTAGTTTTGCATCTTTAGAAAATGCATTTTCTGTTAATTCCATTAACCATGAACGGATTACTGAACCGTTGTTCCATACTCTTGATACTTTTTCATAATCGTAGTCAAATTCACTTTTCTCTAGAATCTCAAATCCTTCACCAATAGCAGCCATCATACCGTATTCAATTCCGTTGTGAACCATTTTTAAGAAGTGACCACTACCAGCTTTTCCAGCATATAAGTATCCATTTTCTACAGCAGTATCTCGGAAGATAGGTTCAACGATATCCCAAGCTTCTTGATCTCCTCCGATCATGTAACAAGCACCATTACGAGCGCCTTCCATTCCGCCAGAAGTTCCTGCATCCATAAAGTGAATGCCATCTTTCTTTAGTTGCTCATATCGGCGAATAGACTCTTTATAATGTGAATTACCCGCTTCAATTAAAATATCTCCTTTTGATAAAAGTGGTGTAACCTCATCGATAACAGAATCTACAACAGCGTGTGGTACCATAACCCAAAGAACTCTTGGTGATTGTAATGACTGAACAAGTTCATTTAAACTAGATGCACCTGTTGCCCCGTACTCTTTCATTTCTTCCACTGCACTTGCATTCAAATCAAATGCTGCTACTTCATGTTTATGATCGATTAAATTTTTCCCTAAGTTTAATCCCATTTTACCTAAGCCAATTAATCCTACTTGCATAATATAATTCCTCCTCAAATCATCTTTTATTAAAAATTCATATCACTACAATCTGGAATACCTTGCAGCACTGATATGTACGGAAAGGTATTCACAGTCATAGCTTAAGAATTCAATACATTTTTTGTAATTTGAACAACATTTTCTGTCGTAAATCCAAATAGATTCATGACTTCCGCACCAGTTCCTGAAGCTCCAAATGTTTCAATTGATAGTACTTTTCCTTCTTGTCCTACATAACGCTCCCACCCGAGAGATACACCCATCTCAAGAGATACTCGTTTCGTTACAGAAGACGGAAGAACGGATTCTTTATATTCATTCGATTGACGATCGAATAACTCCCAGCTTGGCATTGCAACGATGCGAACAGAGACATTGTCTTCTTCTAATTTCGCTTTCGCACTAGCAGCTAAGGATACTTCAGAACCTGTCGCAATTAAAATTACATCCGGATTTTCATTCGTTTGTGTTAATACGTAAGCCCCTTTAGAAAGATTCTCTATGTTTGCTTTCGTTTCATGAAACACCGGTAAATTTTGACGGCTCAGTACTAAAACGACTGGACCATCCGTTTGCTGTAAAGCATACGCCCACGCACTTGCTGTTTCATTTGCATCTGACGGACGGATAACTGTTAAACCAGGAATTGCCCGAAGAGCTGCTAAATGTTCAATAGGTTCATGCGTTGGACCATCTTCTCCTACAGCAATCGAATCATGTGTAAATACGTACGTAACAGGTAACTTTTGCAATGCAGCCAGTCGAATAGATGGACGAAGATAGTCATTAAATACAAAGAATGTACTCACGAACGGTTTTACTCCTCCATGAAGAGCCAGTCCATTCGCTGCTGCGCCCATTGCATGTTCACGTACACCGAAGTATATATTTCGGCCAGCATACGATTCTACCGCATACACTGCTTCACCTTTTATATCTGTCATCGTAGAATGAGAAAGATCTGCACTTCCACCGAAAATAGAAGGAATCGATTTCACATAATGATTAATAGCTTCCCCACTTGCAACACGAGTTGAAATCGTTTTTTCAGTATCGAAGGATAAAATGTCTTTCGCTTCGATTAAAACTTCACCTGTAATCGCTTTTTCTAATTCATCTGCTAGTGCAGGGTTTGACTCTCTGTATAAGTTGAACTGCTCATTCCAGCCATTTTCTTTTTCAATACCTTTTTGTTTCAGTTCATTAAAATGAGCTGTTACTTCTTCAGGTACAAAGAAGTCTTCTTCATAATGCCAACCATACACTTGTTTTGTCGCTGTCGCTTCTTCTACTCCAAGCGGGTTACCATGTGCTTTGTTCGTTCCAGCAACTTTTGGACTTCCGTAACCTATAATGGTTCTAATTTCTATAAGAGTAGGTTGGTCCGTATTATCTTTCGCTAATTGAATCGCTTTTGTAATCGCATCAACATCGTTTCCATCTTCAACTCTTACATATTGCCAATGTGCAGATTCTACTCTTTTCTGCATATCTTCAGAGAAAGCAATGTTTAATTCACCATCAAGTGAAATTTCATTTGAATCATACAGCACAATTAACTTGCCAAGTTTCATATGTCCTGCCATTGACATCGCTTCATAAGCGACACCTTCCATTAAATCACCGTCTCCAACTAAAGCGTACGTATTGTGATCAATAATAGAGTGACCATCCTTATTGAACTTCGCCGCTAAATGCGCTTCTGCCATTGCCATTCCGACAGCATTCGCAATCCCTTGTCCTAACGGTCCTGTCGTCGCTTCAACTCCAGAAGTGTGACCAAACTCAGGATGACCTGGTGTTTTACTATTTAACTTTCTGAAGTTTTTCAAGTCATCAATTGAAACGTCATATCCAGCTAAATGAAGTAGGCTATATAATAAGCTAGATCCATGTCCCGCCGATAAAACGAAGCGATCACGGTTAAACCATTTTGGATGATTAGGATTATGATTTAAATGATTCGCCCATAATGCATAAGCCATTGGCGCTGCTCCCATCGGAAGACCTGGATGACCTGAATTTGCCGCATTAATAGCATCAATTGATAACGTACGAATTGTATTCACTGCTAATTGATTTATGTTTTGTGTCATAGTAATCGTCCCCCTACATGCTTTCATGAAAGAAAGTACTTATTTTTTCGTTTCTTGATCTAACCACCATTTAAATCCACTTTCTTGCAATAATTCATTAGATGCCTCTGGACCATATGAACCAGACTCATATTCATGAAGTGGTAATAAGTTTTCCTCGAATGCTTCAAGAATTGGTTGTACCCATTCCCATGACAATTCAACTTCTCTCCAATGTGCAAAGAATGTAGCGTCTCCACTCACAGCATCGTGAATGAGTCTTTCATACGCTTCAGGTACTCCCACATCCGCTTGCTCACAAGTAAAGTTAATACGGATCGGTTCAATTTCTCCATTTTTCAATGGGTTTTTACTATTTAACTGTAATGAAACGTTCTCACCTGGGCTAATTTCAATTATTAACAAGTTAGGTGCTGCATTTGGATTACTATCTTGATATTGCTGTTTTAACGTATTTTTAAATTCGATTACAATACGAGTAGACTTTTCTTTCATTCGTTTGCCTGTTCGTATATAAAAGGGAACGCCAGTCCAAAATGGATTATCGATCCACAAGCGAGCAGCGACAAATGTGTCTATATTAGAAGAAGGATTTACTCCTGGCTCCTCTTTATATGCTACAACTTGCCCGCCATTTATCTCACCTGCACCATATTGTCCGCGAATGATATGGTTTTGAACGTCTTCTTTTTTCACTTTACGAAGCGCCTCCATTACCTTTCGCTTTTCCTCTCGAATTTCACATGCATTAACCTTTTCCGGCAAATTCATAGCAGTCATCATTAATATTTGTAACATATGATTTTGAACCATATCTCGAATGGCTCCTGCCTGATCATAATATCCTGCCCTTTCTTCAACCCCAACTGTTTCACTCGCTGTGATTTGTACATTCGCTATATGTTCTTTATTCCAAATCGATTGTAAAACAGGATTTGCAAACTCTAGTGCTTCAAGGTTTTGAATCATCGGCTTACCTAAATAATGATCAATACGATATATCTCGTCTTCTTCAAACGTGCGACTAAGCTTATCATTCAGCTCACGAGCAGATGTAAGGTCGTGCCCGAACGGTTTCTCAATCATTAGGCGTTTCCATCCATCCGTTTTATCAAGTCCGCTTTCCTTAATATTTAAAGCGATTGTCTCAAAAAATTCAGGAGCAACGGAAAGATAGAACATTCTATTCCCTTTTATATGTAGTTCTTCTTCCCTTTCACGAACGACTTGTAATAATCTCTCATAGTCTTCCGGCTTACTCACATCTAATGGACAATAGCGAAAATTATCTAAAAAACCTTCGAGTTCTGGAGTACCTTCTTCTCTATGACGAGAAAACGTCTCTATTGATTCTTTTATTCTTTTTTGAAAATCTACATGAGATACTTCACGTCTCCCAAGCCCGATAACGGATATTTGCTTTGGAAGCTTTTGATCTCTATATAAGTTATATAGTGCGGGGTAAATTTTGCGTTTCGCTAGGTCCCCTGTCGCTCCAAATAAAACAAAGGTCATTGATTCCAATTTCAGTCCCCCTCTTGTTGTATAATCCTGGTCAATATATTAAAAATGAATTGTACAGAAGCTCATGTTTTTATAAAAACAAAGAGTTATCAAATTCCAATTCTTTTTATACCTTTCGCTTTCTAATTGTCCCCAATATTAATAGTGGCAATTCAAAGCGTTTCTACCACGACTTACTTATTTATAATACTTTACGAAATAACATATATTTAATTACTTTTAGTAATTAAATAATCTTATGTCTAGTATATTAACCACATATATTATTATCGTCAATAAAAATGTCTTAAATTACATACTACTTATTTCGTATTACTTTTCTAAGTTTATCCTTAGTTACCACTCATTTTCAAAGATAATGATCGATATAAAAAATATCAGTTTCATCAAAATCTTCAATTAATTTTTCGTTAAACTCGTGAGCAGACGTTACATGATGACCAAAAGGCTTCTCTATAATAAGACGGTTCAATCCTTTTGTAGCCCACAATCCAATTTCCTTAATATTTAAAGCAATGACATCAAATACTTCTGGTATAACAGATAGGTAAAACATGCGGTCTTCAGGAATGTTTAATTCTGTTTCACGTCTCTTTACAAGACTCAACAAATCTTGATAGTCCTCTATATTCGCTGTATTTAATTGACAATAACGAAATGTGCTAATAAATTCTTCTACTCCTAATTCGTCATCAGCAGATCTTCTAGAAAATGTAGCAAGGGATTGTTCTACCTTTGTTTGAAATTCCACATCTGACATTACCTTTCTACCAATACCGATAATAGAAATAGATTGCGGTATATTCCCATTACTAAATAATTTGTATAAAGCAGGGTAAATTTTGCGTTTCGCTAAATCCCCTGTCGCTCCAAATAAAAGAAATGTCATTGAATCCATTTGTTCTCTCCCTTTTAAAACAATTGCTAGAATAGAATATATAAACTCATTTGCTACTTAGCACAATACTGTCTCTAAAACCTCATACTTTACCAATGTTTCTTCAATACTATTTTGCCACGAGCACGCTCTGACTCACTTATGTGGTGTGCTTTTTTTACACCTTCTACATGTAAAGGCAACACATGCGTTACAACGGGTTTAATCTTCCCGTCCTCAATTAATTCTGTAATAAGAGAAAGTTCATATCCGTTAGGTTCAGTAAATATATGGTCACTCTCAATATTTTTCTCTCTTGATATCTCGGTTTGCGGAATTTCCATACCTTTCGGACCATAAATAGACGCTAACTTTCCATTTGGTGCAAGCACTTTATAACTATCCTTTAGTACATCTCCGCCTAACACATCAAAAACAATATTGTAATTATGCAAAAGCGAAGAAAAGTCTTCTGTTTTGTAATCGACGACAGTATCAGCGCCTAGATCCTTTACAAACTGCATGTTTTTCGTACTAGTCGTAGTTGCAACATGTGCACCGAAACTTTTCGCTAGCTGAATAGCAAACGTACCAATTCCGCCAGATCCAGCATGAATTAAAACCTTATTACCTTTTTGAACATTTGCGAACTTCACTAAGCTTTGCCAACTTGTCAAACCTACAAGAGGGATTGATGCCGCCTCTTCAAAAGATAAATTCCTCGGTTTTTTCGCCACATATTTCTCATCTACAGCCACGTACTCTGCATAAGCACCGTTTCGTTCAATATCCGGACGACTATATACTTCATCCCCCACTTTACATGCTGTTACGTTTGGCCCTATAGCAGCAACTACACCTGCAACATCCCATCCTAAAACGAGCGGGAAGTCATAAGAAATTACGTCTTGCAGTAAACCTTCACGTATTTTCCAATCCACGGGATTTATACCAGCTGCATATACTTCAATTAGTACATCGGTGTCTCCTAATAGCGGTGTCTGCATTTCAATCTCTTGTAGTACGCTTTTATCTCCATATTGCATAAGTCCTATCGCTTTCATTCTTTTCACTCCTTTACAATGCTGGGAAATGAGGTAGTACTTCTTCTCCTAGCTCATCCAATACTTCGTCAGCTGGACGTTGACCATCAAATAGAGCAAGGAATAAATGATTCACACCAATACTTTTATATATATCAAGTAATTCAATTAGTGCCTTACGCCCTGTACGGTAACCTAAACGTATCGGTGTAGGACGTTCATTTGGATCTTCAGATAAGTCTAAATGCATCGGTTGGATAAATGGTTTAAATACATCTGGATGATAATCCTCTACTAGTTCTCTCCATTGTCCAATTGCTGCTGCCTGATGCACTGGACTACGTGGGTAGTACATCCATCCATCACCATGTTCAGCGAACCAATCCATATTTTGCTGACTAAAACCTGTAATAAAGGTTGGAACACGTTTAGACGGTTTTGGAACCAAATTCGCTCCATTCACTTCTCCTAGTGTCGACTGGATAGACGGGAAGTTTTTATACAAAATCTCTTCCAAGTAAGCAAACGCTTCTCTAAACTTTTCACCTCGTGTTTCATGACTAACACCTAGCGCTTTGAAATCGGCACGTCTGTCACCGGATGAAACGCCAAGCATAATTCTTTCTGGAAATAGTTGATCTAATGTAGCAATTTCTTTTGCTACACGCAATGGATGACGAAGTGACAATACGGTTGCCGACGTTCCAAATGCGATTTTCTCTGTTTTACTTGCTAAATACGTTAAATAAATCATCATATCGTAAATTTGACCTGTTGCAGGATCACCAAAGTCAGGGTCTTGCAGTAAAACATCGCGAAGCCATACACCTGTAAAACCATATTGTTCTGCTTTTTGTACTAACTCTACTTGTTTTTCCATCGTTGGAGCATGAAACTGATAATTTTCAATCGGAATGTGAACTCCTAATGTAAGCTGATCTTTCGCAAACATACGATTATATCCAAAATGATTCGCAAACTTTTCCATTTGTTTCACTCACTTTCCTTTATTTATATAAATCTATACTTTTCATATTTCTTCTCAAAATTCATAAGCAATACTGCAACACCACATTGTTGCCGATTGTCATCGTCATAACTTTCTTTGTGCTACGAGTGTTATTATAAATCGGCCATAACATGAATAACAGTACGTACTTTAAAGTGATGTAGGCACTTAAAAGTACCTATACTAAGTAAGTAGTAATAAACATAATGAATAAATCGTGCTGCAAAAATAACATCTATCCTTTCTTCAAAAAACTTTACAGTTGCTTTTGCAAGTACGTTACATGATCCCACGTACTTGCCTCTTCTTTATATAAAATGCTCACTAACCAAATTCAAAATATTATACTTATTTTTCGTACTTTGCTATGCTATAACCATAAACAGGAGGTATAAACTATGAAAGCACAAATTATCCATTCTTTTGGGGATTCATCTGTATTTCAATTAGAAGAAGTTTCAAAACCAAAACTTTTACCAGGTCATGTTCTAATCGATGTAAAAGCAACAAGTGTAAATCCAATCGATACGAAAATGCGTAGTGGTGCCGTTTCAGCAGTCGCTCCTGAGTTTCCAGCTATATTACATGGCGATGTAGCTGGTATTGTTATTGAAGTAGGAGAAGGTGTTTCGAAATTCAAAGCTGGCGATGAAGTATACGGATGTGCCGGAGGTTTTAAAGAAACTGGTGGTGCACTTGCAGAGTTTATGCTTGCTGATACGCGATTAATTGCTCACAAACCTAACAATATAACAATGGAAGAAGCAGCTGCTCTACCATTAGTGGCAATTACAGCTTGGGAATCTTTATTTGATCGTGCAAATATTAAACCTGGTCAAAATGTTCTCATTCATGGAGCTACTGGTGGCGTAGGACACGTAGCCATTCAACTAGCTAAATGGGCTGGTGCTAAAGTTTTTACAACCGCTTCTCAGCAAAGCAAAATAGAAATAGCCCATCGTCTCGGAGCTGACGTAGCTATTAACTATAAAGAAGAATCTGTTCAAGAATATGTGCAAAAACATACGAATGGCAACGGATTTGAAGTTATATTTGATACAGTAGGTGGCAAAAATCTCGATAACTCTTTCGAAGCTGCTGCAATCAACGGAACTGTCGTAACAATTGCAGCTCGTTCAACCCATGACCTCTCTCCTTTACACGCAAAAGGACTCTCTCTGCACGTTACTTTTATGGCGTTAAAAATATTACATACAGATAAACGTGACGCTTGTGGGGAAATTTTAAATAAACTAACGCAAATAGTAGAAGAAGGAAAACTTCGCCCATTGCTAGATTCGAAAACTTTTACGTTTGATGAAATTGCACAAGCACATGAATATTTGGAATCAAATAAAGCAATAGGGAAAATAGTGTTGAAAAACGTTTGGTAACTTTCACTAAATAATACAAATAACAGCAGGATCACTTCGCCTTATCTTTGTCTTAAGAGGCGTGCCACAACCTTAAAAGCTTCCCATCCTTTACAACAAATAAAAAAATAACAGCCGAATTTTTCTTATAGTAGAAAATCCGGCTGTTTTCATATCACAATTTGCTATATATATATTTCTGTTAATAAGTAAAATACAACTCATTTGCCTTACCATCTTTACCTTCAACAGCATATTATATTGTTTTAAATTTATTAAAATACACTACGTACTAATCCCCCGTCTATTCGCAACGCGGAACCATTAATCGCTGAAGATAGTGGGCTGCTTAAGAAAGTGACAAGATTGGCAATTTCTTCTGGTCGAATAAGTCTTTGAATAATAGAGGTTGGTCGATTTTCTTTCATAAATCGCTTCTCAGCTTCTTCTATTGTCAATTGCTCATTAGGATAAAGACTATTTAACATAGTCTCCACTCCTTCCGTTAAAGTCGAACCAGGCATGATAGTATTAACAGTCACATTCGTTCCTGTCGTCAGCTCAGCTAAACTACGAGAAAGTGAGAGTTGCATCGTTTTAGTCGCACTATAATGAGCCATTTCTTGAGATGGCATAATAGCTGCTTCGCTAGCAATAAAGATAACTCTTCCTTCTTTTCTTTCAATCATTTTTTTCAAGTACGAGCGAGTAAGTCGAACACCACTCATAATATTGACTTCAAACAATTTAAACCAATCTTCATCAGGGATATCAAAATATTCTACAGGTTCAAAAATGCCTAAGTTGTTAATAAGAATGTCTACTTCAGGGTACTTTTCAATCACATTTTGGCACCCTTGTTCTGTTCCTAAATCAGCTACTACGGGTTGAAGGATAGCATCTGGATACTGCATTCGAATTTCTTTTATCGTTTGATTAACATTTTCTTCACGGCGTCCATTAATAAGTACAGTAGCTCCTTCCGCTACTAATGAAGTGGCAATTGCTTTTCCAATGCCTGCCGTAGATCCAGTAACCAGTGCTGTTTTCCCTTTTAATTGCATATGCATATAGATCCCTCCAAATTCATGTGCTACATGATTGACTTACGTTGGAATAAATAATTACGTTTATATTGTGGTTCATTTCTCTTATCTTTAACAGAAAATAAGCTGATCCACCCTTTTTTCAAAAGAGTATAAACGAAAATTATGTAGCTATTGCACTCTGTACGGAATTAAAAAATCACATCAACAGCAGAGTAAAGCTAAAACCAACTAATAAATACCATTATGATATATATTAACGATAAAGAAAATTACGCACTTTAAAGTTCCATAGGAACAAAAAAGTGCCCTATAAACTATAATTTCTAACTCTTTATATTTACTAACGTAGTATCCTTTTCTATCATAGAAAAGAGTGTAAAATTATATATTCTTACATACAGTTATAGGATTATTTTTATCCTAATTAACTACAAATTATATAACACATCTATAAGATAACGTTCAAAAAACCTCGCAGAAAAATTCGAGGCCACTGAAAAATCTCCATCTCTAACTACTTTTCTTGATAATTGTAAATTTTGTATATTAATTAGATATAATACGGAGAAACCTTCACATTATAAAAAAATATTATTAAAATAGAAACACGCAGATTGCTTTCCCCCGCTAATTATTTATAATTCCCTACATAAATAACGGAATTATCCTATTTGTTTGATATAATTTATATGGTTACAATACATATATAGAAACACACAATTACAATTTATTGGCACGGAGGTGTGAGAAATGAATAATCAACGAGACATAGAACCTAAAATAGAAAGAAGCTTTGAATTAATAGGAAAAAGATGGACGGGATTAATTATTTATGTACTAATGAGTGGTCCTAAACGTTTTAGCGAGATTCATACAATAATTCCAGATTTAAGTAAACGTATGCTCACAGAAAGAATGAAAGAACTTGAGGATAACGATATAGTGGTAAGACATGTACTCGCAGAACGCCCTGTAAGAATAGAATATTCACTTACCAAAAAAGGCGCAGCATTAGGGGAAATTCTGGGACCAATTAGTCAATGGGCAGAAAGCTGGATGAAAGAATAAATGTAGATCTCCTTTCATATTCACAAGCGAAATAACTCTCAAACAAAGACAAATTATAATTCACTAAAAATTATACTTAATAAGTTCAATAAATGGACAATTTATCTTATAAAATTTACACTGTTTAATATTCAAGTAATAACTGACCTCATTTTAGAAAGGCTGGAATAAATATATGGCAAATCTTCTTTATATTACAGCCCATCCATTTGATGATACTCAATCATACAGTATGGCGGTTGGAAAAGAATTTATTAAATCTTATAAAAAACTAAACCCTAATGATGAAATCGTTCATCTTGATTTATATAAGGCTGATATTCCATATCTGGATGCTGATGTCTTTAACGGATGGAATAAACTTAGATCCGGGACCCCATTGAACGAATTAAAACCTATTGAAATTTCAAAAGTCGGACGTCTAGCTGAATTAGGTGGGCAGTTTGTCTTAGCTGATAAATATGTATTTGTTACTCCTATGTGGAATTTCTCCATCCCTGCCATTTTAAAAACATATCTAGATGCTGTAGCTGTATCTGGAAAAACATTCAAATATACAAAAGAAGGATCAGTTGGATTATTAACAGGTAAAAAAGCATTGCACATTCAAGCGAGTGGCGATATTTATATTGACGGACCAGAAGCATCAAAAGAAATGGGGCACCGCTATTTAAAAGTTATGATGGAGTTTTTTGGAACTTCATCTTTTGAGGGTATCTTTATCGAGGGGCATAACAAGTTTCCTGAAAAAGCATTAGAAATTAAGGAAAATGCTATTCTTAAAGCGAAAGAAATTGCTAAATATTTTTAAATACGAAACTCTAAAGAATAAGGTAATTTCAAAATCAGATCCTTGCAGTCTACAATTAGCTGCTGATTCAAATAATATGTACTCGCTATTTTGCACTATAGATAAACATAAAAAAGCTATCAATTCCTGATAGCTTTTTTATGTTTATTTAATTCCGATAACCTAACTATCTCGTGCAACTTGGGATATCTTCAGCATTTAGAAAAAACACGATACGCAAAAAAATAGCCCCCACAAAAGAGGGTATTTGAAGTGAAATCCGAAAGTGGCAGTTAATATGCTGTGTACAAAATTTCTTTGTACGTTCCATTATGTATTGAAATTTATATAAGTAAATCACCCCATATTACCCTAGTTGTCGGATAATGTAATCAGCCGTACGAATAGACAATGCAATTGTAGTTAGAGTAGGATTAGCTGCTCCAATGGAGGGAAGTACACTATTATCAGCTACATAAAGACCCGGAATGCCATGAATTTGACCAAATTGATTGGTTGCAGAAGTTAAAGGATCATCACCCATACGGCATGTACCTGACTCATGATAATCATTTCCAGGAGACATTAGAGAGATTGGAGGCCTATTCTCTTGTGAAGTCAAGGATAATTTCATTGCTGAGGTAGCTTGTATCTTAGCTTGTGCCATTTGTTGGATGATCATATTGTCTCTTTCACTGTAGGAAAAACTGACTTGAATCTGTGGTATACCATATTCATCACGTTCGGTAGGGTCTAAGTAAACACTATTTTCAAATCGGGATTCTACTTTACCGAAGGTATTTAACGCAATTTTCACTTCCTCAAGAAATGGTTTTTCCTCAAAAGGCTGATAAGCATAGTATTTTTCCGATCCGAGCATTTGAATTTGAAAAGGAGATTGTTTTGTTTGAGGGATATTTATTACTAAGTTTCCTAGTTCCTCTGAAAAGTTTCTACGGTTTATTTGCCCTATAGCTCTAAGAAGGGAATGATTCGTCAAATAATGGCCAATTGCTGGTCCTTGAATTCCTGAGTAAAGCAAAATTCGAGGTGTTTCTAGAGCACCCGTTGATAATACAACTGTTTTTGCTCTAATGAAATAGGACTTTTTATCAGGAGAAATCACGTGAACTCCGACTGTTCTTCCTTGATCGATTACTACTTGAACGACACGAGAATTGACTGCTAAATCAAAAGCCCTCCAATTCAAGGCATAGGCTAAAAAATGGATTGAGCTAAAAAAAACATCGGAACCAATTTGTCCTTGTTGTGTTCCTTTAAGATTAACAGCCATTGGTAAGTCTATAGCTTCCGGAAATCCATTTTTCTTAAGACGCTCTAACATGATGTTTTGCATAGATGATCCTCGGGCGAAAAACGGAGTGACATTCATTACTTTTTCTGCGATAACATAATAGAATTTCATCTCGTTTGCTGTCACAGGCCATTTTTCCATTTCAAAAGTAGGCATTCGGGGAGATGCCGTACTCCAAAACAAGGTTCTACCTCCAAGAGCAAAAACCAGTGTTGCTTCCGAATATTGAGGCAACCGCTTCCCAATAGGGGTTGCGACTTTAGGAAAATAATTGTTTAAAAGCCGATCAATATTCATTGTGGGAAGATTTTGCCCATGAGTTGGTAAAAGCAAATCCCCTGCTTCCAGAAGACCAATTTGTTTTTTTTTATTTTTCCATTGTTCACATAATCTCCATAGAACCGCCCCGCCTCCTGCTCCACTGCCAACAATCAAAACGTCATATTCTTTATTAGTCATTTGCTCCAACGGTATAACCGAAATCCATTCGTTTGGATGTGATTGCACAGTCTCACTTCCTTTAGAATTTTTACGCATTTATATAACTGTATTACTTTTCTCTTTTATTTATCTTGAATTGAGAATTTTTTTTACTGGGAAGTATATTTAAATCATTCAAAAATTGAAATTCGTAATAAACAAGTCCATTTTATTAGACTTGCTTATTACGAATTTTTTTATTTACCCTTTTAAAATCGAAAATTAATTCTTGACATAAAATTATTGTGTAGTTATTATTGGTTACATAAAGTAACCTGTTAACAAAAATATATTTAATATAAATTAATTTTAAAACATATTTTTAAATAGGTGCTTATTTTTAATAAAAGGGGGACGTAATTAGATACCAAACAAACTAAGCTTGCTGTCTCTTATATGAATTCAGCTAAATAAATATGTTTTAGGAAGGTTAAAAAATGGATATTTTATTAGCGATTTTACCAGCATTATTTTGGGGAAGTATTGTACTCTTCAACGTTAAACTAGGTGGTGGACCCTACAGTCAAATACTAGGAACTACCCTTGGCGCTCTAGTTTTTTCTATCGGTGTTTATATTTTTATGAAGCCCGTTTTGACGCCAATGGTTATAATCATCGGGATTATTTCAGGCCTATTTTGGGCAGTAGGACAAGCCAATCAATTGAAAAGTGTTGATTTAATAGGGGTTTCTAAAACAATGCCTATTTCAACAGGAATGCAATTAGTGTCAGCTACTTTATTTGGAGTAATCGTATTTCATGAATGGTCCACAACAACGTCTGTTGTATTAGGTGTTCTGGCACTTATTTGTATCATTGTTGGAATCGTTCTCACATCTCTTCAAAGCAACGAGGAGAAAAACGAAGAACAAACAGGAAATTTCAAAAAAGGGATTGTGATGTTATTCATCTCAACTCTTGGTTACTTAGTGTATGTAGTAATTATCCGCTTATTCGATATAGACGGATGGTCGGCGTTATTGCCGCAAGCGATCGGCATGGTGTTAGGTGGACTGATGCTAACATTTAAGCATCAACCATTTAATAAATATGCCATTCGCAATATTATTCCTGGCTTAATTTGGGCAGCCGGAAATATGTTTTTATTTATTTCACAGCCACGTGTAGGGGTAGCTACAAGCTTCTCCCTTTCCCAAATGGGGATTGTAATCTCAACTTTAGGTGGCATTTTTATTTTAGGTGAAAAGAAAACAAAACGTCAGTTTAATGCGATTATCATTGGGATTATCTTTATTGTCGCAGCTGGAGTTATGTTAGGAATTGCAAAAGGATAAAGAGGAGGAAAAAATTATGTATACAGATTTAAAAGGAAAAGTAGTTGTTATTACAGGTGGTGCAACTGGTCTTGGAAGAGCGATGGCAATTCGTTTTGGAGAAGAACAAGCGAAAGTTGTAATTAATTATTATTCAAACGAATCAGAGGCAAATGAAGTAGTACAAGCAGTTAAGCAAGCTGATGGAGAGGCCATTGCTGTACAAGGAGATGTCAGAGTTGAATCAGATATGATTAATCTAATTCAATCTGCTGTGAAAGAATTTGGTACGCTGAATGTAATGATTAATAATGCAGGTATCGAAAATCCGGTACCTTCACATGAAATGCCATTAAGTGATTGGAATAGAGTAATTGATACGAATTTAACAGGCGCTTTCTTAGGAAGCCGCGAAGCAATTAAATATTTTGTAGAGAACGATATTAAAGGGTCAGTTATTAACATGTCAAGCGTTCACGAGCAAATTCCATGGCCATTATTTGTTCACTATGCAGCAAGTAAAGGTGGTGTTAAGCTAATGACAGAAACATTAGCACTAGAATATGCACCAAAAGGAATTCGTGTAAACAATATTGGACCAGGTGCTATCAATACGCCAATTAATGCTGAGAAATTTGCAGATCCAGAAAAACGTGCCGATGTTGAAAGTATGGTTCCAATGGGATATATCGGAGAACCAAAAGAAATTGCAGCGGTAGCAGCATGGCTTGCTTCTTCACAAGCGAGTTATGTAACAGGTATTACACTGTTTGCTGATGGCGGCATGACTCTATATCCATCCTTCCAAGCTGGACGTGGTTGATTAATCAATAATTGAGTTGTTTGGTTTTAATAAGTTTAAATGAAGCAGTTAGCCTTCGCTAACTGCTTTTGTATTGAATAATTTTTTAAATACATGGTAATACTATAGATACACCAAGGTCGAATACGAATAACCATTGTGTTCTTCTTATTCACGAAGCAGTTAGCTTTTACTAACTGCTTTTCCTTTAAAAAAATAAATGAATTTTTATTAGATTCATTTCCGTATAACATTTTCATTCTCATTACACTATAACTGTAGCTTTATGTTCCACCTCTATTACAGGCAGGGCCTAATTTTCGTTTTTATAAACATATACTCTAATGAAATTAGGTATTTATTAGCGATTTATGCATCTTCTTAATCAAAGCCTCAGTAAATCACATGTATACTACAAATACTTCTGAAAACTGACACGAACATAAATTATTAATGGTATTTACACTTTAGCTTCTAATGTCGAAGTACTTAACCTCCCCCATGTAATCTTTTACAAATCATAACTCTGAATTCCTTAACAATAGTTATTACCTTCCAACCTTGTTCTTTTGGAATATGTTTAGTAATTGCTTTTTCCTTTGTTCAATCATCTACGTAAGTACGCTAGCGCAAGGTGTCATTACTGATGCCGTTCTCTTCTATTTTTTCAATTCTCTTTGAGATTAAAATAACGTTTTTATTCATGTTTTCTCTATTCATTTACTTCACGATTAAACCATTTATCTCTAGTTAACTTATCGAGAAGAAAATAATAATTCTCCGCTGTTACAAGCTCATAATTATTATTTTCCCAATAAATTTCTTTTAAATTATCTTCTGTAACCATTTCAACTAAATCCCCAGCTCATCGGGTTCTAATGCAAGATGCCCATATTATACAGAAACAAGCTCCTTAAAAGTAAAAAAACATAAAATATATAGATTCTTTATAAAGGAGCTGATAATTCAATGTACCCTTCCCATTATGTACCTTGGGGACAATGGCATCAACACCACCCTCATCAAACATGGCAACAATGGCATCATACAATGTGGCCACATTATATGAATTGGAATCAATGGCATCAACATTATCCTCATCAAACATGGCAACAATGGCATCAACAATTTCCAATACCTTACCATCGTTAAAAATAAAAACTATAAAACAAAGGGTACCCTCTAATTGGATGCCCTTTTGTTTTAATATAAGAATTTTATATAAAAATTAATCCATATTTTTTGCATGATTTTTTATATGAGATTCATTATATCCGTCACTCTGAAAGATATTCCTAAAGTAAAAAATCACTTTAAAGACTGATTCTATAATCTCTGAAAAAATCCTGTTATACAATTACTCATCCGCGTCCAGCTTGGAAGGATGGATATAGAGTCATGCCGCCATCAGCAAACAGTGTAATACCTGTTACATAACTCGCTTGCGAAGAAGCAAGCCATACCGCTACAGCTGCAATTTCTTTTGGTTCTCCGATATATCCCATTGGAACCATACTTTCAACATCCGCACGTTTTTCTGGATCTGCAAATTTCTCAGCATTAATTGGCGTATTGATAGCACCCGGTCCAATATTATTTACACGAATTCCTTTTGGTGCATACTCTAGTGCTAATGTTTCTGTCATTAGCTTAATACCACCTTTACTTGCTGCATAGTGAACAAATAATGGCCATGGAATTTGCTCGTGAACGCTTGACATATTAATAACTGACCCTTTAATATCGTTCTCTACGAAATATTTAATTGCTTCGCGGCTTCCTAAGAAAGCGCCTGTTAAATTCGTATTAATTACTCTATTCCAATCACGTAATGGCATTTCATGTGAAGGTACCGGATTTTCGATACCTGCATTATTAATCATGACATCTAGTGTACCAAATTCTTTCACTGCTGACTGCACGAGATTGATAACATCCGATTCGACTGTTACATCTCCTTTTATCGCAATAGCTTCCCCCCCTACTTTTTTAATCTCGTCTACTAATTCATTCGCTTCCGATTCATCAGATCGATAATTTACTACAACCTTTGCTTGTTCTTCTCCAAAACGAACTGCCATTGCTCTTCCAAGACCTTTTGCAGCACCTGTAATAACAACTACTTTTCCTTTTAAATCTGTATACATAATTTTTTCCTCCTCTTTATCCTTTTGCAATTCCTAACATAACTCCAGCTGCGACAATAAAAATAATTCCAATGATAATCGCATTAAACTGACGTTTTGTTTTCTTTTCACCTAAAATAAAAATGCCACCTAAAGTTGAGATTACAATCCCCATTTGGGAAAGGGAGAAGCTTGTAGCTACCCCTACACGCGGCTGTGATATAAATAAAAACATATTTCCGGCTGCCCAAATTAAGCCAGGAATAATATTACGAATGGCATATTTATTGAATGGTCGATGCTTAAATGTTAGCAGGATTCCACCTAACACCATGCCGATTGCTTGCGGCAATAATGCTGACCATCCGTCTATATTAAATAATCGTATTACGACTACATAAACTAAATAGCCAAAAGTAGATACCAATAAAATTAAAATCCCTCTTTTTAAGTTCCCTGCTTGTGCTTGTTGTTTCTCTTCTGAATTTGGGAGTGATGTAAGAACGATTCCGATTATGATACAAATAAGTGCCAGAACACCTAATATAACAGACGTTGTTGTGGACCATTCATGAAATACGATTACTCCAAATAAAGTAGCTGACACTAATTGCATCCCGGTTGAAATAGGCATTGTTTTAGAAACTCCAATTAAATCAATACTTTTTAATTGATTAGCTTGTCCCAATGCCCAAAATAACCCTGATACAATTCCTACTCCAATTACCATTGGCGTTAACACTGGTTTTACAAAAATATAAATACCTATTGAGAAAAGAAGTGCACCAAAAGTTGTTCCAAGTACTTGACTATAGGGTCCTCCGCCCAATTTAACGTTAAAGAGTACAATACTCCCCCAAAATAACGCTGGTAAAATCGCTAATAAAATATCCATTTTTTCATCACCCCTATCCCTCCTACATAGTTACTATTACACCCCGTCCCCAAAAATTATTGTTTCTCTCCTATATAAAATATATACATCTTAAAGAATTACTAATTAATTTATAAATACGAATATTTTCCTATTACCTAAAAAAGAATCCATTTTGAAAATGGATTCTTTTTTCACAAAAATATTTGTATGTATCCTAATTAGGATATGAATTTTAAATTATCCTTTAGAGAACAGTTAATTATTTATGAAATTTCACACGCTCTTCAAGCGGTTGGAATTCTTTTTCTCCTGGTGCAGCTGTTGGATTACCAAATGGCATTTGTGCAATGAGTTTCCAATTAGAAGGAACATTCCATTCTTGTTTTACCTCATCGTCGATTAATGGATTATAATGTTGTAAAGATGCCCCTAATCCCTCTGCTTCTAAACCTGTCCACACGACTAGTTGGTGCATACCTGATGCTTGGTGTGACCAAATTGGGAAGTTTTCAGCATATGCAGCAAATTTTTCTTGAAGCGATTTCACTATTGCCTCATCTTCAAAGAATAGTACTGTTCCATAACCAGCTTTAAACGAATCCATTTTTTGTTGCGTTCCTGAAAAATCTCCATCTCCTACTACTTTTCTTAATGTTTCAGTTGTAATATCCCATAGTTTATCATGAGCTTCACCAAATAATACAACTAATCGCGCAGTTTGAGAATTGAAAGCAGATGGAGTATATTTCACAGCAAACTCCACGATTTCTTTAATTTTTTCATCCGATACTTTTACCTCTTTATTAATCCCATAGTAAGTACGTCTTTCTTTCAGTGCAGTATAGAAATCTTTTGTCATAATTCAATTCCTCCTGAGTTTTAATATTCTTCAAAATCATACATCTCATAGATAATATGCGTTTAAAAGAGTTCATTTTTAAATCATTGAACTTCTTAACACCCATTGCCAGTCATTCTAAATCTAAACACACTGCTTTCTTCAGTTTCCCTAAAAAGCCTTATAACATTATTCGGTACTATTTTACCCATTCTCCATTCAGATATTCTACGTGTTTCATATTTACACAAATATGAAAATAACCTTAAATTGATAGTCAAAAAAGCCAGGTAACACGAATAACGCATTACCTAGCTTTTTACATTTTCAAATTCAATTCAAATAACCATACTTAATGAATAGTTGTAAAAATTATACTCATTACTTATTTAATAATTAACATCTCATAAGGATGTTGTTCCATAAATCTGTTCTCCCATGGAATATCTAATGACGTCCAATTTGAACCGCCATCTACCGACTTATAAACCCCTTTATTACTAAATAAATAGAACGTTCCATCACTTGTTGCCTTTAATACTGGTATGATTGTGCCTTTAGGAGTTGGTAAACCTGCATTCATTTCTGCCCAAGGCTGATCTTTTTCTTTCTTATAAATAAATGATTCACAATTTCCATTATTGTAATCATGCGCTACGTGTGGATTTGAAGATGTCGCGATAATAATATTTTCTGGATCATTTGGGTTAACTGCCATTTGATATGCGTAATGATGTTTTAGCCCACTACACATATAGTTCCAAGTCTTACCTCCATCATTACTCTCCGCATACTCGTGACCTGGTTCTTTCAAGAATGAATCACCTAACACCCCGTATAAGCGATTCGGTGCATTGCGATGTGATGTAAGAATGTGAATATCTTGAGGATAGTTCCCCTCTTTTTCCTCAGTCCATGTCATACCGCCATCTACACTTTTAATTAATCCCCCAACCTCAATCGTTGTATATATAGTTTCTGGATTATTAGCATCAATTTCAATATGTTTTACGTGGTGCGTATATGTTCGTTGAGGAAAGAACCATGATGAATACGATGGCATTTGTCGATAATCCGTTAGCAGTTCAAAACTGTCTCCTCCATTTTTAGATACAAACATGGCGCTCGGTTCAGTTCCTACATATACGATACCGTTACCGTCATCACCCTTCACTGAAGATACAGAAACCGCTGTAATAGCTCTCATATGAATAGCATTAGCTGGGAACACTTCACCAAAAGAAGGTAAAGTTCCAATCGCTTCCCATGAACTTCCTCCATCTTTACTTCTCCATAATCCCCTATCAAAAGTACCACAATACATTCTTTCTGAATCGTATGGATCTAAAGCTAACGCAACTGGATTCGCACCTACAAACTGTGATTGGACACTCCATGTTGAGTCTTTTTTTTCTGCAATTACAAGCTCTCTATCAAACGCTAATATAAATTTTTCCATAACTAAAATCTCCTCGTTTCATAATATATCTACTGTATTATTTAAATTTTCGCCATTACAATTTAAGAGGCGAATTTTATATGCTATAGCATATAAAAGTTAAAATTTATAATCAATATGTGATTAAAAACTTACATTATATATTTTGTTAATTTCACATCAGTGCGATGAACAAGATACCCTGTTCACTCATATAAGTCCATATGCCACCTCCAAATAACTTGCAATATACATGCTATAGCATACATATTATAGAATGCATGATTACATGTCAAACTTTAATACTGTCTTAGAGTAAGTTCTCTACATAGCCAAAAGCAATTCAACAGCCATAATATAAACGCTAATCAAATAAACAGAAACATTTTATTGAATAGAAAATAAAAAAGAGTGCAACTTTGCACTCTTTTTACTCATTCTTTAATCTTAGAAATCAAAGTTATCAGGGTCTGGACCAACGCGGTGATTTTGGTTTAACGCATCGATTTTTTCCATATCTTCTTTCGTTAATTCAAAGTTAAATACATCAGCGTTTGCAATAATACGGTGTTCTTTCGTTGATTTTGGAATTGTAATTACTCCATTTTGAAGATCCCAACGTAAAATCACTTGTGCTGTTGTTTTACCGTATTTCTCAGCAATTGCCTGTAATGTTTCATTATCTAATAATTGACCTTGCATTAGTGGTGACCATGCTTCCATTTGAATACCTTGTTCTTTACAGAAAGCTTGTAATTCTTTTTGTGTTAAACGAGGATGGTATTCTACTTGGTTGATCATTGGCTTAATTTCTGCATCTTTTATTACATCTTGCAGGTGATGAATTTGGAAGTTACTTACGCCAATTGCACGTACACGCTTTTCTTTATAAAGCGTTTCTAACGCTCTCCACGTATCTTTATATTTCCCTTCTACAGGCCAGTGAACAAGATATAAATCTAAATAATCTAGTTGTAATTTTTTTAAACTCTCTTCATATGCAGCAATTGTTTCTTCGTATCCTTGGTCTGCGTTCCATACTTTTGAAGTGATAAATAATTCTTCTCTTGAAATTCCAGTCGCTTCAATACCAGCGCGAATTCCTTCACCTACAGCTGCTTCATTTCCATAAATCGCAGCTGTATCGATGCTACGGTATCCTGCCTTAATTGCTGATTTAATTGCTTCTACAAGCTCTGGTCCTTCTTCTACTTTAAATACACCTAAACCAAACCAAGGCATTTCTACACCGTTATGCAATGTTGTTGTACTTTGTAAGTTTTTCATTATATTTTCTCTCCTTTTATTTTACTTGATCTCGTTTTTCTAATGACATGCTCCATGCTGTTAAAATAACAGCACCTACTACCATAATGCCGCCTACCCAAGCAGTATGAATTAACCCTAACGAATTCGTTACAATACCACCTAAATAAGCACCAAGAGCAATCCCGGCGTTAAACGCCGCAATATTAATTGCCGATGCAACATCGACAGCACTCGGTACAAATCGTTCAGCTAACATTACGACATATACTTGTAACCCTGGAACATTCATAAATGCGAATAGTCCCATAAAAATAATTGTGATTAACCCCGCTACCTTAAATGGTGCTGTAAATGTTAAAACAAATAATATAATCGCTTGAATAAAGAACATGTAAAATAGCGCTCGAATCGGATTATGATTCGATAATTTCCCGCCAATCACATTCCCTATTGCAATGGCGATTCCATACACTAATAAAATGATAGTAACCGTATTAGCTTTAAATCCTGTTACTTCTTGTAATAACGGAGATAAATACGTAAATGTTACGAATGTTCCCCCATATCCTAATGCAGTAATGATGAAAACTAGTAACAGTCTTCCGTTTGTAATTAATTTAAACTGATCGCGGAATGATACAGACGCACCTTTTTTCATATTAGATGGAATGAGAATACTATTTGCGATTAAGGCAATAATTCCAATTACTACAATTGCTAAAAATGATGTTCTCCAGCCAAATTGTTGACCAATAAATGTTCCAATTGGTGCTCCTGTAATAGTTGCAACTGTTACACCAGTAAACATAATGGCAATGGCGCTAGCACGTTTATTTTCTGGTACAAGTGCCGCAGCAATCGTTGAACCAATTGACATAAACACACCATGCGAAAGTGCAGAAACAATTCGCGCAATAAGTAATACAGTGAAACTTGTTGCGACAGCTGCAATTCCGTTACCAATAATGAAAATAATCATAATCCACATTAATAACGTTTTTCGTGACATATTAGCTGTTAACGACGTTAATACTGGAGCACCAAATGCTACGCCTAACGCATATAAAGAAACTGTTAAACCAGCTGTTGTCACCGACACATGTAAATCTTCCGAAATAGATGGTAATAAACCGACACTAACAAATTCAGTTGTCCCAATCCCGAACGCACTAATTGCTAGCGCTAATAACGCAAATATACTTCTTCGATTCGTCTGAACTTTTGAAGACGATGCTGTATATGAATTCAATTGATTTCCCCTCTTCCCTATAATTCCTATCATAATAGTGCGATAAAAAGGCCTTTTTATCTTTCAAAACATATATTTAATCTCTACAAACGCTATTATGAATGGTTTCATTCTCTTTTTAAAGAACGCACTTTAAAGTACGATAGATACTTTTTAGTACCGTAAAGCTTGTCTCTCTCCTACATGTACTATTATGAAATATATTTAACATAATGAATAGTACGCACTTTAAAGTGCTGTAGGTACTAAAAAGTAACATAGTTAATTACTAGTACCATAAAGCTTGTTTCCCTCTCACATGTGCTATTATGAATCATATTTAACATAATAAAAAGTACGTACTTTAAAGTACTATAGGTACTAAAAAGTAACATTTATATAACCTAGCTTATTTTGCTCCAAAATTAACATCTACATTCAACGAAGAAAGGTTTCATATGGAGAAATACTCTCTTCCTAGAGAGGCGACTTTAGAGGCTATTACTTGAAAATGTAAAGGATCATGTTCATTATCACAAACAAATAATAAAAAAGGCAAAAACGAACAGAAATATGTTCATTTTTGCCTTTTTATTAATTCATTAAAATGTACGACTTTTGGAAAGGAAATCTTTATCGGCTCCCGTTACACCACTTTGCCCCCAGTTTCCTGGAATCATTTCACGAATAAGAATTAGCACTTTATCTAAAGGTGCATGCGTATATTTAGAGGTTAATTGTGTAAGCTCATTTACCCACTTATCCTTCGTCTCTTGATCAAATGTATTCCATATATCAATCTTAATAATAGCCATTCCATCAACGTTACCAGACGATGTATCGTAGGACTCTTTTGTCTCCCAATTGGACACCCTACTTTTCTCAGCAAAGGTAGCATCACTTGCTACAGCCCCAGCTTTCCCCCAATTTTCTTTTTCAAGTTCCGTTATCAACACTTGAATTTTGTCAGGGACAATTTTTAATCGTTTTATTGTAAGTTCGGTTACTTCATAAATGAATTCCTTTTTTTCTTCTGTTGACATCGTTGGCCAAGTATTTAGTTCAATTAATGGCATAGTATTGCCCCCTAAAATTAATTATCTATTCACTAGCTACAGCTATTGATTCAAATGATTTTTAACTGCTCTTATTACCAATTCGTGATCGTCTTCTGGCGGCAATCCTGAAACTGTTATCATTCCAATAACCCCTACGTTTTTTATTCTGATAGGAAAGCATCCACCAAACGCAGCATATTCCGAAGTGTCTAAAAGATATTTTTCATTATATGAGATTCCAGTTATTTCACTTTGTATCTGCATATAATACGAGCTACGATCATGCAGAGAAACAACTCGTTTTTTACGCTCAATCCACTTCGCATTTTCCTCATTTGTCCCTGTCATCTTAAAATGAAATAATTGCACACCGTTTTTTGTTATATCAACAGCAATTAATTTTCCTTCTCGCTTTGCTGTTTCCACGATAAATAAACCTAGTTGCAACGCATCTTCATTTGTAAAAGAGGAAAATTGAAGTGTTTCCTCCTCTTTTAAAATTTGTTTACTTATTTCATTCAAATTTGAAGAACTCATATTTTTAACCTCCATAATTGTTTTATGCCACACCGACATTTTTTTGAAATTATTAGGCCATATCGTACAACCTTTTAAACAATCTGAATCTAAATAAACTGTTATAACCTCATTAGTAACTAGTACCGAAAAGCTTGTTTTCTTCTTACTGGTGCTATTATGAATGATATTCAAAATTATAAAAAGTACGCACTTTAAAGTGCTATAGGTACTTTAAAGTACTATTTTACTTATCCCTATCTTACAGAGACTATTATGAAATATATTTAACATCTTAAAAATGTATGTACTAAAGAATAATATTTTTCATATCAAACTTTTTTGCTCAATGGCTGTAATGCAAGCCCATCAAATTTTTGTATAAAAACAAACGAAAAATAAGAGAACCTAGCCGATACTAGATTCTTTTCTTATCTAAAAAATACTCTTATATTTCTTTTGAGTTGTTACAAACGAATTAGAATAGAACTTCAACTAAAGGCTCATTTTAATTACAGTAAAAGATTGGTGAAATGATACATTACACCACCTAAAAATAGGAGGTAACAAAAATGAGTGAAAAAACAGCAGGCTTTTCACAAGTAAATCACGTCGGAATTACAGTAAGCAATTTAGAAAAATCTATCGTTTTTTATGAAGCATTAACAGGTAAGAAAGTATCAAACATCGATGAAATTGGCGGGAAACGAATGGCGCAAACACAAGGGCTTGAAGATACTCGTATTAAATATGCCAATCTACACTTAGACAATTTGAACATCGACATTCTAGAATACGTTGTCCCTAAATCAGATAAAGCATCTTACTCAAATGATCAAATTAGTGCGATGCATCTTTGTTTTGAAGTAGAAGATATTGATGCCGCTGTAGAACGTCTAAAAGCAATTGGGGTAGAACCAGATGGAGAGCCAATTATCTTCCAAGAAGAAGACGGCTTGAAATCTGGATTTGGTACAGGCGTTGCCTACTTCCGTGATCCAGATGGTACTAATTTAGAGCTCATTGCTCCAAAAGGCCCATTTAGACGTGAATAGTAAAAATAAATTAATACCGAAACAGCCACCTTATCTCTGAAAAGGTGGCTGTTTGTTGATAGATTAAATAAAAAGGACAAACTCTCCAACGTGAGAAGTTTGTCCCAAAATAGATATTTCATATTCCACTACTTTGACACTAAAATCAAAAATCGTGAATTAGAATAATGAATTAATACTTGCTAAAACAGTAAGTACACCTACAATAATAACAAATACGTTACTCATTTTCCCTTTGTACTTAGCTAATACCGGTACTTTTTGAATCGCATACATCGGTAATAGACATAAGATAGCAGCAACTAATGGACCGCTTAGAGAATCAATAAGTCCAAGAATACTTGGATTTGTATAAGCAACAAACCAGCATGATAATACAACAAAAGTAAGGATTATTGTCTTAATTGTTTTTTCTTCAATATCTTTTCCACGTGATTTACCAAACTTAATAATCATGTCACGCATTACTTCAAATGCTCCGATATAATGGCCAAGGAATGACTTTGTAATAGCCACAAAAGCAATAATTGGAGCTGCAATCGTGATTACAGGCGAATTAAGCTCATTCGCAAGATATGAAAGAATTGATAAGTTTTGTTCTTTTGCCATTTTTATATCCTCTGGAGTCAAGCTCAATGCGCTACTCCAAACGAAGAACATAACAACAGCGAATGTCATGATATAACAAACCTTTTGTATTTGCGCACATTTCGCATCAGTGGCTTCGATTCCATACGTAGCTCTCTGTTTCACAACAAATGATGAAATCATAGGTGAATGATTAAATGAGAATACGATGATTGGTAGAATCATCAATATCGTCCCAAAATAGCCTGTTCCTGTTGAAGCAGTTGAAACAGCTGAAAAACTAAGCATTGACGTATTCCACTGTGGAATTAAAGATATTGCGATAAACAGTAGAGAAACGATGAAAGGATACACTAACATACTCATTACCTTTACAGTAATATCTTGACCAAAATTTAGTATAGCGATAAGACCAAGAACTAATACAAGTGATAAAATTGCTCTTGGAGGTTCTGGCATGTGCAATTGATGCACGATAAAACTACTTGCAGTGTTTGTAAGCGCAACCGAATACATTAGTACGATTGTATAAATTGAACCGAAATATACGATGTTAAAAATGATACTCGCTTTATTTCCAAAATACTCTCTAATTGTACCTGTGATCCCCTCATCAGCAGAATTAGAAGCATATATCATTTTAGCAAGCGCCCTATGTGAGTAGTACATAACTGGATATGCAAGCAATGTAATTAGCAGTAAAGATAATAAACCACCTGAACCTGCATTAATCGGTAAAAAGAGCACCCCTGCTCCAATTGCAGTTCCAAATAGACTGAGTGCCCATGTAGTATCCTGCTTATGCCACTTTTTCGGATCTGCATATTGCTCATTGTTTAGTGCGGTATTTTCAGCTTGAACTTCTATTTTCTTTGCAGTATTCCCGTTCATATAATAACTCCCCCTTGTATCTATTCCTGCATCTCTCTTTGCATCTAACAAATATTCCCTTTCCGGAAAATGAATTCCTTACAAGTTGCCCCACATTGTATGTCCTTCATCATAATGAATCCAAATTGAAACATTCGCTAATTAGCGTCCTAATATAATTGTTAGCGTTCACAAAAAAGTTTACTCGTAATATCCGCTCTTTATATAAAGACCCCTTAAGAGAACAATATAGAATAGACTTCATAAATACGTTGCAACATTTCTAATAACAGTGTATTACTTTCATGGTTTCTCTTTTTTACTTTTAACAGTAATTTTAGCTAAACCGGCCTCTCTTCATTTGCGAGGCATTTCTTTCTCAATTCTATACATTAACTTTCATAACTTCGGTAGCACTGATAATATTGCTTACACAAGCCACTGAAGCACATTACATTCATTTCGCCTCTAATCACACACCTTTCTTACTAATAATCGCATTTTTTATATTTTCTCCAGAGATAATAAAATTTCTCTCGACGCCCTCATTATAACGTGTATATTTATAAAATTAATATTTTTATATTTTCAGAAATATTAATTGGATATAATTTTACATAGATAACATTTTACAGTTCGCATGCAACCCTTGTTCCTATCGCTTAAAACTGAATGAATTAGCATAAAACACAGTCACATATTATTTATCCAAGTTACTTATTATAAAGATACTTATATTCTTCTTTGTCAAAAAAATTTATTTTAATTTAAAAAGATATTCTAATAAATAATTAATGTGGTTAAAAAGAAATATCTTTTTGAATATACCAACCAATTTTCAGGATATATATTATCGACATTGCATTCATATACATTTTTAGGAAGCTACCTTTTACTTGATGGCAATAAGAGGACCGCTAACATTTTACAAAAACCTACGCTAAACGCAAAAATACAATAAGCTGCCCATATCGGGCAGCTTATTTACATAACAATTGTTATCAGAGGTGTGCAAACAACTGAATGCAATGTAATCTTAATTCGAGTTTTTTCAACTCTTCTTCAGGAATATTTCTATATTTATAATGAATCGTTTTTATATCATTTCCTTAGAGATGATATTATTGATTATTGCACAATTCAACCTATTAAAAGCAAATCATGTAATCTTTAAAATCCTTCGTTAACTAGCTCTTTTATTGAGTTTAATTTTGAAGAAAGCTCGATAAACCATTCTTCGTCTCCTGTTAATAATGCAAGGTCTATCAGATAAAGGATTTGCTCCTTATTGATTACCTTTGATTCAGGAAGTTTGTTAACATGTTTACTAAAGAGTAAAATCGCTTCGTTTATTGTGTACTTGTCGTCACGTTTCACAATACTAACTGTAACTATATCTTCCGCTTCATCAAGTGATACAATGTAACCAACTATGAATTCGCCCTCATTTGATATTCCACGAACCCAATCTCCTACTTTTAAAACTTGATTATTATTTGACATCATACTTTTTCACCTTCTTATAAATATTTTTTGTGACGATAAAAACGAAATTAAACTGTAATATTTTCCATTACATTTCAATGGTAAGAACTTACGGCTCTATATAACAAGTAAGCCGCTTAACGTTCTTGATTGATAAGATCAACAACTTCTTTCATTGTGTAATTCTTTAAGTATTCACCTAGATGTTCTTCCGCACCTAAGAAAATAGTGAACAGCACTTTTCGCATGTTTGAACCTACAATACACTGATCATTTGATTCTGGGCACTTAGGCTGCAATGCACCTTCAGAGGTTATTTGATAAATATGCCAAAGATTAACTTCATCTAAATCTCGGGCGAAAATAAAACCGCCACCAGTCCCCTCTTTCGATTGTATAAACTTATGTTTTTTTAATAAACTTAGTACTTTGCGAATACGTACTGGGTGAACACCTGCACTTTCTGAAATCGCATTACTTGTTGACATCCGGTCTGGCTGTAAAGCTAAATAAGTTAAACTGTGTATGGCCAAAGTAAAGTCGCTGCTCATTGTTTTCCTCCTACGATCAAAAATATTGTTTCTCCTATATTAACATACTGTAGCCATAAATATTACAGATAGGTTAGTCAAACGTTAAAATATATAAGAACCACTCTTAGCATAAAGAAATAGATTCCATAACTCCCTTTAGCTTTTTAAGTTAAACATACATTTAAAGACTCCATTGTTTCTTCACTTGCTCTTCTGCCAACTGTTTAATTTTTGTCCATATCGTATCTTTGCTTACAATAACATTTGTTTGATAATTTCTATCGTTATAATTGACTGTAACACATACTTCTATCATTTCCTGCTTCCTCCTTTCAAACAAATTTCTTATCTATATTTAAGTCCTGAAAAGTCTTGGGTTTAGTTATAATCTCTAACCTATAACTTCATTTTTTTGATAATCATATTTAAAAATCCCACTGTTTTTTGACTTGTTCTTCTGCCAATTGTTTAATTTTTGTCCACACCGTATCTTTGCTTACAATAACATTTGTTTGATAGTTTCTATCTTTATAATTCACTGTAACGCATACTTCTATCACCTTCAGTTTCCTCCTTTCAAAAAATTTCTCTCTCATACCATTACTTATTAATTAGCCAACTTTTGCAGTTCAATATTTAAAAATGTTCGAACGCTACGTGGTAAAAATTTACGAATTTCTTCGTCATTAAAACCAATCTGTAATCTTTTCTCGTCCAGCATAATTGGGCGACGCAACATTAGCGGATGCTCAATTATTAATTTATAAAATTCATTCAGCGAAAGCTCATCTATATTTATATTTAAGTCTTGAAAAGTTTTGGATCTAGTTGAAATAATTTCAGTAGCACCCTCTTCAGTTAAACGAAGAATGGATTTAAGTTCATCCACTGTCATAGAATTGGATACGATATTTTTTTCAGTATAATCAATTTGATTCTCCTCCAGCCATGCTTTCGCTTTTCGGCATGAACCACAGCTTGCTGTTGTATATAAAACCACCATATTTCACTCACTCCTTTAATGTTCTTTATAAAATGTACACTTTAAATATCGTTTGTTGAAATGTATTAAAAAAAATTACAGTTTAGAATCAAATTCACGTAATGTTAGTTATTCGGCAATGTTTCGTTTATTTTTTACTACTCAGTTCTTTGCATGCTTCTTTTATAAAATAGTTGAAACTACATTTTACAGATGATGACAACTCACTTCTTAAATCTATACTGTAATTTTAAACCTTACAGTTCTATTAATCAAATGTTAAGTCTTGGATTAATTAATCATTTTTTGTGAATGTCCCCATAGTGTTATGCCGACCCATTCCAAATGCACTTCAAAGTACATTTTATTCATTTCTTACTTACATGTGTTAGTATGAACGATATTTCGCATAATAAAAAGTACGTACTTTAAAGTGTTATAGGTACTAAAAAGTAACATATAAACTTTCTAGTGCAGTTCTACATCGGTTATTATAAACGATATTTCGTACAATAAATAGTGCGCACTTTAAAGTGTTATAGGCACTAAAAAGAAATAATTTTATTATTAAAGCGTATGTAAGTCCAAAACTGTAATCTACATTCATCAAAGGGGTTTTTTATGAAGACATACAATATTCCTGTAGAAGCGACTTTAGAAGTTATTGGCGGAAAGTGGAAGGTTGTTATCCTTTGCCATTTAAAAAAAGGAACAAAAAGAACGAGTGAATTAAAACGTTTAATGCCTGGTATTACACAAAAAATGTTAACACAACAATTACGGGAACTAGAAGAAGATGGTGTAATCCAAAGGAAGGTATATGACCAAGTGCCACCGAAAGTAGAGTACTCTTTAACGGATTACGGTTCGTCTTTAGGAGCTATACTCGATTCCCTCTGTTCCTGGGGAGAAGTTCATCTTGAAAAAACCGGGAACACATCCATGCTGATTACAGCAGATGAATAATAGCTGTTCCTACTATATTGAAAACAGAAAATAGGTTGAGGCAATACGTGCCCCAACCTATTTTTTATACCTCTTTATAACTTTTTGCAGTAATAACTGTTTCGAATTCAAAGGTTTCCGGCAAATGATCGGCGTAAGAGTATTCAAAAGTGCGTCCATCCGTTAAGTAGGCCACCTGTTCCACTCTCATTAGGAAATCTTGATTTGTTAAGTTCATAAACTGCTTTTCTTTATCATCCGGGCGAATTCCTTTAACCCTAACAACGGATGTTCCCACTTGAAGACCTAGTTTATTTTGAATGTGGGAGTAGATTGATTCCTCTAAAACAGAAACATCAACACCTGGAATGACCGAAATCGGCATCCATGTATGCTCCATAATCGTTGGAATACTGTGAATGATGCGGAGGCGGATGATTTTATATACAAAATCCCCTACTGAAATACCCAATTTTTCAGCAATGACTTCATCGGCACCGACAACCGTAAACTCAATAATTTTACTTTCTACCTCACTGCCATAAACAGCTTTTGTACCTGTTAAAGTTTGAATCATTCGCGCCTTTTCTTGCTGACGCCAATCTTGAACGACCGTTCCACTTCCGCGCCGGCGAATGATGTAGCCGTCTCTAACTAACAGATCCAGCGCCTTTTTTATAGTAAGGACAGAAACATCAAATTCTTCAGCAAGGACGGGGCTACTTGGAATTTTTTCTTTAATCTTATATTCGCCGTCTAAAATTTGCTGTTTCATTTTTTGATAAATGCCGAGGTATTTTACTTGTGTGGATCCGCTTGCCATTTCCATACCTCCTCGTATATTAATATTTAAGCCCTATTACAGGCTTAGATTTTCTTCTTAATAAGAGCCCTATAAATAAAAATACTTGGACGTCCCAAGATATTTCTAGATAATGATTTTAGGATCATTTGGGACAATTCTTTCACCTCCTGTGGATTTACCACATTTGAAGAGTGTTTCTCAGTGAACGTGCGGGACTCCCTACTCGCAGGCTGAGCAGCCTGACCCTCGAACCTAGATGATAGTAGCTCTAGGGCGGCTTTCGATTCAGGACTAGCTCTCATACACGAGGTTGTTGGTCGGCGTACACACTAGAGATATCTCGAGACGTCCAAGAAATGATTCTAATATAGAAGGGAGGTCTCTTACATGAGATTATTTGTTGGTTTAGATGTAAGTTCGTTTGATATGAAAGTTTGCTTTTTAAATGGTGATGGAGAAAAACTGGATTCTTTTTCGGTCAGTAATGACCTACCGGGAGCTACTACACTCAAAGAAAAATTATTACAGTGTGTTGCAGGTAAAGAGGTCGACATCCTTAAGATTGGTCTAGAATCCACCTCTGTTTACAGCTTTCATCCTTCTATGTTTCTTCACCATGATATAGATTTACAGCGTTTTGGAGCAAAAGTATTTCTCCTAAACCCAAAGCAAGTCGCAAATTTTAAGAAAAGTTATTCTGACATGAATAAAACCGATGAGATTGATGCCTTTGTCATTGCTGATTACTTACGATTTGGCCGTAATCAAATGTCTATCGTAAAAGAAAGCCAGTACGTGGCACTGCAGCAATTAACTCGATCACGATACCAACTTGTCAAAATGTTAACGAAAGAAAAACAACACTTTCTTCAACACCTAAGTTTTAAATGTAATACATTTTCACAAGAGGTGGATACTTCCGTATTCGGTAGCGCCATGACAGAACTATTTCTTGAAAAATTCAGCTTAGAGGAACTCGCTAATATGCCTTTAGAAGAACTCGCTGAGTTCCTACAGAAAAAAAGTCGAAACCGTTTTGGTGATCCAAAATGCGTAGCAGCATCCATTCACAAAGCTGTGAAAGTTTCTTATCGCTTGGATAAGGTTGTAGAAGATTCAATAGATGTCATCTTAGGTACATCCATCGCAGTCATTCGTACGTTTCAACAGCAAATCAAGGAATTAGAAAAGTCTATTAAAAAAATCATGGCTGGTTTGACCCAAACACTTGAATCTATTCCTGGAGTAGGCCCTGTTTTCGCTGCCGGTATCATTGCTGAAATTGGCCAAATCGAAAGATTTGACGATGAAACAAAAATAGCCAAATACGCTGGATTATACTGGCGAAAGCACCAATCCGGTCGTTTTACAGCCGAAGATACTTCATTATCCCGTACAGGTAATCATTACTTGCGTTATTACTTAGTTGAAGCCGCCAATTCAGTAAGAAAGCATGTATCAGATTATCAAGAGTATTACGTGAAAAAATATAATGAAGTACCAAAACATCAACACAAACGTGCACTCGTTCTAACCGCAAGAAAATTTGTGCGATTGGTGGATGCGCTACTACGTAGCCACCAACTTTTTACGCCTGGAAGGTGTGTGAAAGAATGACATAAAATTTTGTCATCGCTACCTTTCATTATTTTCCAGTAAATTACATTCGTTACTGGTTTAGTTTTGTGATGCCTTTTTTAAACAAATTGACCTTTGACAACTTTAAACTTTGTTATTTCTAAGTTGACATACTACCGCAGGTCTTTATGCTGTATTCCCTCTTCTATTCATTTAAGTTTAAAGCCTCAAGTTTGTAAACGGAAGGTGATGGCGCAGCAAATCCGTTTTCTAAGATTTCAATATTCGTTACCGCTTCTTCGTCTTTCACAAGCTTTGGTGCACCATTTACAATTGTTTCATACGCTGCATCATAAAAACGACCGTAATCACCAAGTGGCGTTTTAATTTGTTTTTCAATCCAATCACCGTTTGCGTTGCGATATTTCGCAATTCCATAGTACATCGGTGAATCTTCACCAAATCCTGCACTCTCAGGCATAATACCCGCTTTCAAATCATTTTCCTGCTGATCTTCACCATATTTAATAAACGATCCATTTGTTCCATGAACGATAAAGCGCGGATAATCTTTCGCTACAACATGGTTCGTTTTCAGTTTAATTTTCAACTTATTTCCGTAATGTAGACCAACATCGAAATAATTATCAACCGCACCTTCCACTTCATTATTACGAATATCGTATGTCACCGTATCTGGACGGCCAAACAGTGAAATCATACGGTCCATCGTATGAATACCTAAACTGTAAAATGAACCTTCTTCTTTCGGACCTTCGTGAGTGATTGAACCAGGACGGAAATAATCAATATGTGATTCAACCTCAACAATATCACCAAGGAATCCTTGTTCCACAACTTGCTTCACCGCTAAGAAATCACCATCAAAACGGCGGTTTTGATAAGGCATAACTACTACACCTTTTTCTCGTCCTAAAGCTAATAATTCTTTCGCATGTTCCACTGTATCGCAAAATGGTTTTTCAACGATAACTGATTTTCCAGCAAGTATAACTTTTTTCGCTAATTCGTAATGCGTATGTGCTGGCGTACAGATTGTCACTACTTGGATTTCTTTATCATTCAACAATTCGTTCAAATCAGTAGTGAAACTAACACCTTTTTCCTTATATGGAGCCGCTAATTCTTCATTAATTTGGCGAGCAAAAATCGTTTTTACTTTTATATTTTTACGTATATTCACATACGGTAAGTGATAGCGGTTAGCTGATTTTCCAAATCCAATAAAGCCCATTGTTAATGTCATATTCTTCAACTTCCTTGCTCATAAATTTTTGATTCTATTTTTATTATATATTTTTATTGTTAAAAGTATATAGTTTTGTTTTTAAAATTATATACAAAAAGTCGAGATCGGAATCATTTTCTGATTCCGATCTCGACTTTAAGTTATAGACTTATGTCCTACCATCATTTTATTTACACTCGATGAGTAGTTACAGAGCTGCTTCATTACATGCTCTTATTCATACATATAAGAACGTGTCATCGGAATTGTATCGTTAATACCTTTTGTAAATACAAATTGATGTAAATCAATATTACCTGTAAAGAACGAAGCTGCACATGCATTTAAATATAAGCGCCACATACGAATGAATCGCTCATCTTTCGTTTTGCGAACTTCCTCCAGTACATTTTCAAAATTCCGAGCCCAATGTTGTAATGTTTTCCCGTAATGTCTACGTAAGCTTTCCACATCAACAATGTAAAATTGTTCGTTTGTCATGTTCGTGATTAATTCGTTAACAGCAGGAACATATCCGCCAGGGAATATATATTTTTCAATCCAACCATTCGTAGCACCACCATTGGCCGGAGAAGTAATACAATGAAGTAGCGAAATCCCACCATCATTTAGTAGTGCATTCACTGTCTCAAAGTATTGTGTAATGTTGTCTTTTCCTACATGTTCAATCATACCTACACTAACAATTTTATCAAATTTACGATTCTTAATATCACGGTAATCAAGTAAAGATACTTCAACTAAATCCGTAAGTCCCTCTTGTTTAATTCGTTCGGAAGTCTTAGCATATTGTTCCTCACTTAACGTTACTCCCATCGCTTTCACACCGTACTGCTTAGCGGCAGCTGTAATGAGCTCACCCCACCCGCAACCAATATCTAATAGCGTATCACCTTTTTGAAGGTTCAACTTTTTCAAAATATGATTCACTTTATTATGCTGAGCTGTCGTTAAAGAATCTTGCTCATTTTGGAAATACGCACAAGAATATGTCATTGTTTCATCAAGCCATAATTTATAGAAATCGTTCCCAATATCATAATGATGAGCAATATCATCTTTATTTTTTTGTTTTGAGAAATTCCATTTACTTTTGAAATATTGCAACTTACTATCACCTAAAAAGCTATCCTGCCTTTTATAAATAGATTGAATTGCTTTTTCAAGATTCCCTTCTATTTCAAGATCTCCATTCATATATGCTTCACCGAATGCGATAGAAGGATCCTTAGCAATCTCTTTTTTTGAAAGCGGCTTATGAAATGTTACATGGAATTGAGGTTCCCCTTCTCCATATTGTATTGTTTCTCCATTCCAAAGTGTAATTTGAACTGGATCTGAAAAAAGATTTTTAAGTATTTTTTTATAAAAAAGTTCTTCAACCATATAAACATCTCCTACTAAAGAAATTGAACAAAAAACTATACTAGTTAATAAGTCTTTTTGAACATAGCTTAAAACCGTTATGACTTCTTGCTACGAGTGTCATTATAAAACGGTTATATTATGAAGCATAGTACGTACTTTAAAGTGATGAAGGCACTTTTAAGTACCTATGAAAACTTTAATCCATTATTCATCACGGCTAAAACAACTGCTATTCTGGTATAGATCCCTACTTTTCACCGTAGTAACTTTCTAAAGTTTTATACTGAAAAAACACCACCTCATCAATAGGTGGCGTTTCAATATTACATATATAGATTTCACTTAACTTTACTATTTTTTCTATCTATGCATCGTTCTCCCCATACGGTCAATTGATTTAATACATTTTGCAAAGACCACCCATAATCAGTTAAGGAGTATTCTACTCGGGGTGGAATTTCTTTATAGATTTCACGTGTAATCACACCATCATCTTCTAGCTCACGTAATTGTTGCGTCAACATTCTAACAGAAATTTCAGGAATTAGACGCTGCAACTCGCTCGTTCGCTTCGTTCCTTTCGTTAAGTGACATAAAATGACGACTTTCCACTTTCCCCCGATAATTTCTAAAGTTGCTTCTATCGGTATATTGTATTGTTTCACGCGATCTCCCTCCTTTTTTCTAAATTTCTTCTCTATTGTTACGTAAAAATAAATAATTTTCTATACGGCACATTTTAGTTCCTACAGCACAAAAAAGTACCTATATTACCAAAAAGTAATTATGCCGTTTAAAAATATTCCTATATACAAAAAGAAAAACGAACGTATTCTCGTTCGTTTTTTTCTTGTTTATTCTGCTGTAATGAGCATAGACGTGTTGCCATTCTTTTCAAGATGATGTTCTCCCCAGTTACAAAGAGAATCGAGTATAGCATCTAAAGAATGACCGTATTCCGTTAACGAATACTCTACTTTTGGCGGCACTTGGTTATACACTTTTCTCTCGATTACACCATCTTCTTCTAATTCACGTAATTGTTGCGTTAACATCTTTTGTGTAATACCAGACATTAATTGTTTTAATTCGCACGTTCTCTTTTTATCTTTCTTTAAATGACAAAGGATCACTACTTTCCACTTCCCACCGATAACCTGTAAAGTCGCCTCTACAGGAATATTGTATGTTTTCATATAAAAATCTCCTTTAATAATGTGATAAGGCAAGTAAGCTAAAGATTTAAATATTACTTTTAAGTATCTATAGCACCTTAAAGTACGTACTTTTTATCCTATTAAACATGTTTCATAATAGCATACGTAAACAGCAGATGAGTAGTACGGCACTAAAAAGTACCTGTATTACTTTTTAGTATCTATATCACTTTAAAGTACGTACTTTTCATTATGTAAAATACATTTCATAATAGCATTTGTAAGAGTTGAGTGAGTCATGCAGTATTAGAAATTACATTCTTGTCCCGGTACTTTAAAGTGAGTATTTTTATCATACATTTTGTCCGACGATGAAATGACATATTTTCATTTTCACATCCATTCACAATGATGAATTAATTTTCAAATACATTTTAGGAGGATATTAATAATGAGTAAATTACTAAAAGAAAAAATTGGTTTTGGTACAGCACCACTAGGAAATATGTACCGTAATATTCCAGAAGAAGAAGCAATCGCTACAGTGGATGCTGCTTGGGATAATGGCGTTCGTTACTTTGATACAGCTCCACTTTATGGATCTGGCTTAGCGGAGATTCGCCTTGGCGAAGCACTATCAAAAAGAAATCGTGATGATTATTTTTTAAGCACAAAAGTCGGTCGAACGATTTCAGATGAACTAGAAGATCCATCTGCACGTGATTTAGGTGAAAAAGGCGGACTTTTCGAATTTGGCCGCAAAAATAAAATGATCAATGACTATAGTGCAGATGCAACACTTCGTTCTATTGAGCAAAGTTTAAAACGTTTAAAAACAGATCGTCTAGACTTTGTTTTCATTCATGATTTAGCTCAAGACTTTTATGGTGATGAGTGGATTTCACAATTTGAAACAGCTCGAACAGGAGCATTCCGTGCACTAACACGTTTACGTGAAGAAGGCGTTATTAAAGGCTGGGGACTTGGAGTAAACAAAGTAGAATCAATTGAACTGATGCTTGATTTAGAAGAAGCGCAGCCAAATATATCCTTACTAGCTGGTCGTTATTCATTACTAGACCACGAGCGTGCATTGCAACGAGTAATGCCTGCAGCTGTTAAGCATAATATGGATATTGTTGTTGGTGGCCCATATAGCTCAGGTATTCTTGCTGGGGGTGCTCACTTCGAATATCAAAAAGCATCACCAGAAATCATTGCAAAAGTTGAGAAAATCAAAGCTCTTGCAGATCGTCACGAAATCAGTATCAAAGCTGCTGCATTACAATTTTCACTAGCGAATCCAGCAGTTGCTGCCGTTGTTCCTGGTGCAAGTAAACCGGAACGAATTGTAGAAGACCAAAACGCCTTAAATACAGTAATTCCAGCAGCATTCTGGGAAGAAATGCGCGAACAAAAACTAGTAGCACCTAATGCACCACTACCAATCAACGTAAAATAAATTGAAACCTTAATCAGTGGGGCAATCCCCACTGATTATTTACCCGCAAATACCGGGATGAAAAGGAGCGTAATGAACATGGCACATACTACTACATCTATGGAAATTTTCGGTTCACCTGAACAAGTATGGCAATTAATCGGAGGTTTCAACTCCCTTCCAGACTGGTTACCTTATATACCTAACAGTAAATTAACGGAAGGCGGTCGTGTACGTCACCTAGCTAATCCAGATGGTGACACGATTATAGAACGATTAGAAGTATTCAATGAGAAAGAACGATACTACACGTATTCAATCATGAATGCACCATTCCCAGTCACTAATTATTTATCTACAATCCAGGTGAAAGAAGGTACTGAAAGTAACACATCGGTAGTAGAGTGGTCTGGTACGTTCACTCCTGTTGAAGTTAGTGATGAAGAGGCAATAAACCTTTTTCATAGTATTTACAGTGATGGACTGAAAGCATTGCAACAAGCATTTCTAGATTGAGCTATTAAAAACAATGAAAAGCAAAGCGATATCGCTTTGCTTTTTTATAAAATCCCTTTTAACTTTTCACCAATTAACTTCGCTACATACTCATAGCCTTCTGGTCCAAAGTGTAGCCCATCTCTTTCATCATTTTCTACAAACCTTTTATAATTCCGTTCTTGAATCATTTCAGCATACAAATTTAGAAAATAGCTTCCTGTTTCTTTCGCCACTTCCTCTACCACGTCTGCATACTGACCGAGTACTTCATTTGTTCTATTATGCTGTCTTTCTTCATCAACTGGGGCAGGACTAATAAGCAGTATTTTACCTGAAGAAATATGGTTCACAATCTTCTCTAAATTTTCTTTGTATGCTTGTAATAACCCTTGCGAAAAAGAGACTGCATCATTCGTGCCAAGAAAAACTGTTACGAAATCTGGTTTATGTGATAATACATCTTCTTTAATCCTTTTTAACGCATCAAACGTATTATCACCTGGAACACCTGCATTCACTACGTTCCAATTCGGAAATATCTCTCGCAAACGTGGTGTTAACCTCGGCGTTCCATTGAAAAACATTTCATCAGCTGTAATACTATCCCCAAAGCATACTAACGTTTTCATAAAACTAACTCTCCTTTTACGTATGAAACAACTTTCCTTCTACCGCCTTAATATATCTTTCAGCAGAACGTTCCACTGCCTCATTTGCATGTTCTTTTACTACTCGATGAAAAGCGTTGTATAACCGATTAAACTGTAACGGCTTCACTCGATTCACCATTTCTTCCACTTTTCTCGCTGGTAATGGAATTAAGTTTGGATAGCTGTACATAAAGCTTACCCATCGTTCATCCGCTACAACTTGAATAATATCACCTGTTAACAAAATTCCTTTCCCATCATTACCTTCTTCCCAATGTAAGACAGATCCACCTTTAAAATGACCACCTAAACGATGAATAACCAATCCATCCGCTAATTGTAAAGACTCACCAGACCAATAAATAATACGACTACTCGGGCGCATCACCCACTCTTTATCATCTTCGTGTATATAAATTGGTACATCAAATGTCTCTGCCCATTCTACTTGTGTTGAATAATAATGAGGATGAGACAAGGCAATTGCATCTAGTCCACCAAGCTCTTTTATTTTCGCAATTGTCGTTTCATCTAAATAAGTAATACAGTCCCATAGTAAACGATATGATTCTGTTTTCACTACATATGCCGTTTGACCAATCGCAAATCCTGGTTTTGTTGTAATACTAAAAAGCCCATTTTCCTCTTCGATTATTTCATTTTTATATGTATCACTTGTTTGTAAGCTTTCTAGCGTCGTCCAAGACTGCCCTTTCGGATTCACATATTGTCTCTCTTCATCACAAATATGACAACTCACTGGTTCTTCTACACCCGCTGCATACTGCACGCCACACGTTGTACAAACGAAATTTTTCATCATAATTTCCCCTATCCCTCTATTTTTATTAAGCTGATTTTTGTTGATAATGATCTGCTTTTTTATTTTCAATTAATAAACTGATAAAAGTAAGTAAATAAACACCTGTAACAGATAATGGAATGACAGTAAATCCTTTTTCTGCAAAAAGAATCCCGCAAACTGACGTTACGAATACAGTCCCTACGGATAATAAACCATAACTTTTGCTTTCATAAATCCATACGTACGGGATAAAATGAACACCTATTAACATCGCTACTACAAAAGGTAACCATTCTGGAAATTGAAAATAGGCAAGTAATACAAGCGGAATATTCAATACATTTATCCCACCAATTAATCCTGCCAAAACCCCTAACGGGTTTCCTTTCGCAAACATATCAATTTTCAATATAGCAGCTATCATTAATCCAAAAGGAAACACACATCCCATACCGATTAAATATACCCACACCACTTGTTTTTCAGAAAGAACAAAGCCCATTATACTCATAACTATCCAAAATAAAACACCAGCTAATATAATCGGTAATCCTCGCTTCGTTTTGATTGCTAAATCCTTTTTCGCTTCTGAAACATTCATTTCACGATCCCCCCAAAAATATTTGTACTATAAAGTCACCTCAACCTCGTCCATCCAATAACGCCAAGCTACTAAATAATCTTCTAAATCTTTCGGGTGACGTCTTAAACACGTATCTATACGCAAATATAATCCTATAACTATTTCTTCATATAAATCACGTTCTTTTTTATGAAATACACATTGTTTCATCGCATAATCAATCGTTTCTTTCGTTACATCTTCCGGGGTTGAACAGAACGCATAAATTAAATCGTATATAGGATCTCCTAACACTGGTAGGGGATCAATTACACCATGCAACTCATTTCCTTGAAATATAAAATTATGAAATCCAAGATCACCATGCAGTAAAAATGGATGATTTATTCCAGTCCCTCTATTTGGGCTATTTGCTAACTTAAGAACTGTTCTATACTCTTCCTCACTTATGTAACGTCTTACATTTTCATAAGCTTCCATCACATTTTTCGTTAAAAATGCACTCCAAGATTGAACCGGACTTTCTTTCCATCCCCAGCCATCTATACGTGAAACTATTTCATACTTATTAATAACTTCTTTTACAAGGGTACTAAGCGTAATTCTTTTTTGTCCTCGTCCGCACGAAGTACTACCTTCAAGGAAAGAATACACAATATATGTATGTAAAGGTTCCTTATACAAAAGATTTGCAAACAAAGTATTCCTTTCATAAAAAGAAAGAAAAATAGCTTCTTCACGTATTACTTCCGCTTCATTAAGTTTTACAACGTATTTTTCATCCAACAAATATACAGTACTTGTCGTTCCCCCGTTCAGCACTTTTACGCTAGTTGGATAATGTGAAATCACTTTCTCCTTAACTAGTTGTGCAGCGATTGTTGAAATGTCCATTCCCTCACCCTTTAATCCCGAAGATTTCTTCAATTCAAAAGACAACTTTACTATTATTTGACAAACAAATAGTAAATACCTTCCAAAATCATAATATAACAAAAATTCATTCACTTTTACATTTCAAAAATAAGGAAATACTAACAATAACGTTACATACATATAGGAGGACAATATGAAACCTGAATTTTTAAAAGCTGTACATGATGCCATCGGAAATGTCGAACACATTCATATAGAGGAAAGCGGTGCTGACAGCTTACTCATCCATCATGATGATGCACAGCAGTTACAACAAGTCGCTAAAACGTTAGAAAATAACAATTTCCGCTCTGCTTTAAGAACAACTGGAGATGCTTCGTATATTGAAGTATTGAACAGATAGTGAAAGTCCGGATGTATGCCGGGCTTTCTTTTTTATAGTAAAACTTCAAACTCTTTCACATACACAGCTGTACCAGCAATATCTATTTGTAACTTCTCATTTTCTACATCTTTCGTTACATATACCGTTACACGACCATCTTTATGTATTTCTTGCCCTTGTTCAACGATTAACTCCATTTCATGGTCAAAATCTTTCTCCACATACGTCGCATAATATGCTCCCATTACACCTGAAGCTGTTCCTGTCACAGGATCTTCAATCGTTCCAGCATAAGCTGATGAGAAATGACGCCCATGCATATGTACCTTTTCGTCATAAGTTTCTAGACAAATTGGGTGAATAGAAGCGTTAGGTATTTCTTTTAATACCGATGGAAACACCTCATTGTTAGGTTTCATTCTCTCACATACATCTAGATTTTTAACCGGTACAATTACGGTCCAGTTCCCCGTACTTCCATATACAATCGGTAAACTTACATCTAAATCATTTACTTCTAAACCGATACTATGAGCTAATTCTTCTTTTGAACCTGTAAATTCTTTAAACTGAGGTGCTGCCTGCCTCATTTTAATAAAGGTTTCTCCATTTTCATTTACACCTATTTGTATCGGTAAAATCCCGGCCTTCGTTTCAATCGTAAGGCTTGCTTTCTCTTCTAATAAACCTCTTTCACGCAAGGCAAATATTGTCCCAACTGTCCCATGACCACATAAATCCATTTCAAAACCAGGTGTAAAGTAGCGCATTCTTATATCTCCTACTTCTGAGGAAAGAACAAAAGTTGTTTCGTTAAATCCAACTTTTTCAGCAATACGCTGCATTTCCTCTTCTGTTAATCCATCTGCATCTAATACAATACCTGCTGGATTACCCATATTCGGTTTATTCGTAAATGCGTCATAATGAAATACGTTTATAGTCTTCATTTTCTTTTCTCCTAACCTTCTTTAAAATTTTTATAATAAAGCTCTATCTCCGTTTTCAACGAACAATTATTTCTCCAAAATATTCTCTGCATCTTTTCATTTGAAGTATGTGTGCTTCCGATGTAATAAGTAGCCCCTATTTCCTTTAACATATGTAAAGATTGAAGATGCAGCCGGGAAGCAATTCCTTTCCCACGATAACAAGGCATTACCCCAAAATAAAATAATCGTCCTTCACTTTCTGTTCCAGTTTCTATATGCGGTATGGACATACCAATCGGCTCATTTTTATCATAAAAAACAATACATGACTTTTCCCAACCCTTACCTAACTCTGTTTGTACAGAATAAAAATGTTCATCGATAGTTAAAATTGAAGTTTGATCCCCTGAACCCGACATACATTGTTCCCAAATATATTTAAATTCTTTTTCCGATAACGTTCCTTCTGCTATTGATCGATATGTATATTGTCTTTCAAGTTCTTCTATATTGTTCAATTCTCTACATACTTCTACCTTTGCTGCGTGCAAAGAAAAACCTGCATCAAGTAACACTCTCACACTTGAGTTATAACTACTAAACCTTTTGTTTAATACAATACTCGCTCTTTTTAACTCCCAATTAAAACAAACCTCTTCAAATCTACTTATCTTTTCTTTATATGTTTGTACGTTATACAAAACATCTTCTTCTATTTCTTCAATCGTTACTGCATTTGGTAAGCCATTTAATACTTTTTTAGAAGGGCCAAACAAATTCTGAATGATTGCAAGATCATATATCACCACTTTAATTCACCTACACCTGGCTCAATAAACTTCCCTGAAACATCCTCATTTGAATCTATTATCCAATCATATATATTTTTTGCTCCTTCAGCCGGGGTCATATTCGCATCAAAAGCACCAATTTCAGTCTTTAATTTTCCAGGGTGAATAGCAGTTACACGAATTCCTTTATCCTCAAACTCTTGTTGTAAACAGAGTGTTAGCATATTTTGTGCAGCTTTAGCAATTCGATATGAATATGAGAACTGACCTTGTGGAAACTCTTTGTTCGCCATTTTATGCAATGAACCTAACCGAGAGGACACATTTATGATTCTCGGATGATCCGATTTAGCTAAAGCCATATATGTACCTTTTACAGCTCGAATTACACCTAAGCAATGAATATTAAATAAGTCCGTTAACTCTTCTGAATTTGTATGTAAAACCTCAGTCTCCTTCCCAGTAATTCCTGCGTTATTTATAACTAGATCTATATACTCTGTATATTCCTCAAGCTGGTTTTTCATTTGCTCCGTACTCTCATCAATCGATAAGTCTGCCAATATAGGAAAACATCTGCAACTAAACATTTTCTTCAATTGTGTTAACGCAACCTCAGTTCTAACTAACGGATAAACGATATGTCCATTTTCATGAAACACTTTTACTAACTGTAACCCTAATCCGCGATTTCCACCTGTAATTAGAACTCTCATATATTCATCTCCTTATTTTTAAAATAAATAAGAAAATCCATCCACTTACCATTCTCTAATGAAAACGCCTCTCTCTTGCATTCAAAAGAAAAACCGGATCTTTCCGCAAGACGAACGGATGGCTCATTATCAACACGTATATGTAATTCGATTCTATGAAAATGAAGACGATTAAAAAATAACGATACTGCAGCTTTCACACTTTCCATGCCATATCCGTTTTTCCAGTATTGATTATGTATGGAATATCCCATCATCGCCCATTGATAGTCCATACGTAAAATTTTAATCAGCTCTAGCTTACCAATATTAGCTCCGTCTTCTTTACGAAAAATACCTAATACGTACATCTCATCTCGATGCGCTGCTTCATCAAAGCCCCTTATCCATTCCGTGAACCATTCTTTTGTTGATGATGCCATAACTTGATAACCATCATCATATTTATACTGCGATGGTAACCTCTTATTAAATCCATCTAACCAACTTTCATAATCATCATTTTGGAACGAACGGATCATCAGTCTCTCTGTCTCTACCTGTAATAGCGGTAGCTTCATTTACATCTCTTCCCTTAATTAATATTTGAATATTCTTTATTATCTTACACAAAATACAAAATCTAGTAAATTATTATGTTTTTGATAAACAATGACCTGTTAAACTACAATATTGATTTTTGAGAAATACAAAAGGAAACCCTGTTCTGAAGGGTTTCCTTTTGTCATCATACTCTCAATCTTATCTGTAATTTAAACCTTTGTATTCTGTCTTTAATATTCCATACACATCAACATCTTCATATGTATTTAATAAAAGTCTATTTTTTCTCAATGTGCCTTCTTTACGTAAGCCCGACTTCTCTAATACTTTAATTGATGATCGGTTTCTAGAAATGGCAGATGCCCAAATTCTATTTAAACCTAATTCGATAAAACCAAATTGAATTATTCTGTTTACAGCCTCAGTTGCAAAACCCTTTCCCCAATAATTCTTACCAATCCAATAACCAAGTTCACCTCTATTGTTACCCTTGTCAATTCTTAGTGTAATTGTACCTACAATTTCTCTTGATTCTTTAGAGACAATTCCTAAAGGGTATTCAATTCCTTTCCTTATAAGTTCTGGTTGCATATCAACCCAATCTTGCGCGAACTCTAATTTATATGGGTGTGGAAGCCCAAGAATATTAGCTAATTCCTTATCATTAGCTAACTCTTTAATTCTAAACACGTCATCATTAGTAAAAGGTTCTATACATAAATGCTCAGTTTCTAATTTTATAGCCATAGTTTCTCCCCCTAGTACTGAAATTAGTTAGCTCCCTTTATTTTCAATATTACACTAAAAAAACATAAAAGGTTTTAAATATTTACAATATCAACCAACAGAATCATAAACAAAAAATCCAGTTATGCTTTATACATAACTGGATTCCTCATTACCTAATCGTTTTTTATTTTACAAGTACATTTTCTCTTAATTCTCTCTTCAACACTTTCCCTAAAGCATTTTTCGGTAACTCTTCTACGAATACCACTTCTGGAATTTTGTAACTTGCTAACTTCTCCTTACAATACTGAATAATACTTTCTTCTGTTACTGTTGTTTCGCCATCCTTCACAATGTAAGCTCTTGGAATCTCTCCCCAAAATTCATCTGGAACTCCAACTACTGCAACTTCTAAAACACCATGTATTTCATGAATAACATCTTCTACTTGGTCTGGATATACATTGTCACCACCGCGTATAATAACGTCTTTATATCTTCCCATAATATGCAAGAATCCGTCGTCATCTATCATGCCAGCATCGCCCATGTTAAACCAATTATCTTTTACTACCTTCTTTGTCGCCTTTTCATTATTCCAATACCCTTTAAACATGTATGGACTTCTTACATGAATCTCTCCAACTTCATTTGCTTTAAGTTCATGTCCTGTTTCTGGATGAACAATTTTCACCTCTACATTTTTCAAGGCTTTTCCTACAGAAGACATCTTTTCTTTTCCCATCATTGGATGCCATGAAGTTACAACCCAACCTTCTGTACTACCATAGCCTTGCACCATATAGATTCCTTTTTCCATATATTTTTGGATGAGTGTTTCTGGCACTTTTGTTCCACCGCTTTGTGCTACTTTAAAAGTAGAGATGTTACGTTCTTTTTTATTTAGTTCATCAAGCATATAGCTATAAACAGCCGGGAATGCAAGCATCGTAGTAATTTTCTCTTCTTCAATCTTATCCCAAATAAGAGTAGGATTCGAATCAGCTAAGAAGATCATCGTAACACCATGATAAATACAATTTAAAATAGAAAGCACGCCACTCATATGAAATAATGGATGCACGGATAAAAAGCGTTCACCTGCTGGAATTTCTCTTTGTCCTGCAATCTCATCAAAATAATGATGTAAGTTTTTATGACCAATTACACATGCTTTTGCCTGTCCAGTCGTTCCTGAAGTAAATAAATAAATGGCATCGTCTTCTTCATGAACTTCTACGTTCGGTTCTGTCATTGGCTGTTTTTGCAACTCTAATTCAAATGAACCAAAGCCTTCTTTTGTCGTTTGAATTACATAAGGAATTTCTTTAACAGCATCAACATTTAATAACACTTCACTAAATTCTTCATCAATAACTAACACTTTTAATTTCGCTTCTTTTACAATCGTTTCTAATTCATATACAGTAAGCTGATGATTTAGCGGAATACATACCGCTCCAATTTTTAAACTTGCCATCATAACGCTTGGAAATGGGTGATTATTTTTGCATAGTATTCCAATGCGATCTCCTCTTTGCACACCATTATGTAATAAATAATGTGCAAGCTGATTTACTCGTTCATTATATTGCTGAAACGAATATCTTTTCCCTCCGCCTACAAGCGCTTCCAAATTTGGTGATTGCATTGCTCTTTTTTGTAATAATTTTTGCATCGTTCTCAAGTAAAACTCCCCTTTATATATGTTAGGTTTTTTATTTTACCAGATTAACTATTAATTTACTAAAGATTATACTTAGTGAATATAATAAGAATATAAAATAGCCATTTACTTCACAAGTAAATGGCTATTTCCTCTTATATATTAGAATACTTCTTGTTCATCACATATTGCACATACTCAGGTGCACTTTTATCAATCTCTTCATCACTTAGTTTATATTCTGCACCATATAAATAAAATGAAGGTATAAATTCCATACCTGTATATAAGCATGTAGCTTGGAATGGTTTCGTCAACTCATCCATCGTAATTCCGCTATTTTCATAATCTTTTTCTAATCCACCTATAGAAACTGCTACACCAAACTCATTTCCCTTCACTTTATCCCCTTTTGATCCGTATGCAAATCCATATGTTAATACATCATCAAACCATTTTTTTAATAATGGCGGTGTGCTGTACCAGTAAAGCGGAAATTGAAATATATATCTGTCATGTTCTACTAATAACTTTTGCTCTTCTTCAATATTAAACTCCCAGTTTGGTGCCACTTTATATAATTCATGCACCGTAATTTCATCTGAATGTTTCTCAAGTTCTTCTATCCATCTTTTATTAATTTTTGATTTTTCAATATGAGGGTGTGCTACAATTACAAGTGTTCTCATCATTTTCCATCCCCTTTATAAATGAATCAATCCTTTACATATTAGTATGAATGCATTACATATAATTGAAAAGTACGTACTTTCAGGTGCTATAGGAACCTTGAGGTACCTTTGGAGGTGTTATATGAATCAAAATGATAACTGTCCAATTGCAACGACGCTCGATGTAATCGGTGGAAAATGGAAAGTTCATATTTTATGTGTTTTGATGGATGGAAAAATGCGAACAAATGAAATCCGACGAGAAATCCCAAACATTACGCAAAAAGTTCTGACTCAACAACTTCGGCAACTTGAAGCTGATGGGATTATCCATCGTACTGTATATCAAGAAGTACCACCAAAGGTTGAGTACACAATAAGCGAATACGGGAAATCTTTAATGCAAATTATGAATGAACTATTTGAATGGGGAAAAGATCATCAGCTCAAAAGATTACATGACTAAAAAGGCACTATATACTTTGTTTAATCCTCAATGTTTATATTTTGTGTTTTTATAAATTTTATTTTTATCGTTTTTGGGCTAACTTGTTTTCTTAGATTGATGGACGTGACCCCACATCCATCGATCTAAAAAGATATAATTAAAAAAATGAGATTTCTATACAATTTCGCATATAAACACTACTTCTACCTCATTAAACACTTGCCCGACTTTTTCTAATCTCAATTGTACGTAAACTATAAAGGAGCACACCTAAACCGAGAATTTTTTCGTTATTAGACGCATTAGAACCTAAGGTAATAGTAGGTACATTTAAACCCATAAACCTTTCACTCCATTCTATAGGCATATATCCCTGCTTACCAATTACTAATGTACGTCCATCTATTGTACGGAGAGTACTTTGAATAAAATCAAACTCAACTTCTACATCTGACAATTTTGTGGCTTTATCTGTCATCAAAGTACCTCGTATCATAGTAAATCCTTGTATCATTTTTTCTTTAAACATACCAATCTGATTATAATTTGAATCATAGACTACCCAATCATATCCGTCCACTTCAGTATGAAAATAAGCTAGAATTTCCCCGCTACTCGTTTCTAATCCGTAAACATCTTTATTATGTAAAAAGGGTATTACTGAAAAAAGAATATTTGATGAAACCATCTTTGTTCCTGCTATATACTTACCATCAGGATGATATAGACCAAATTGCTTGTTTCGTTTTGGTAATTCTAATACAACCAAAGTATCAACATCCCAAAATGTTGCATTACTTTTTATCATATTCTTTTGTATCAACTTTCCTTTTCTTAACTGCCAAAATCCAATCCCAAAAAAGATAGAAGCAGCGATAACAAAAAAGATAAACTGCCCCCAATTAATATGTCCCCAATCTTCATATACAGCGCATAAAGTAAGAATAAAAATACCCGTCCCAATTAACAGTTTCAACTTTCCTTTTCGTTTATAGTAATCAAATAATTCCATTTCTATATCTTCACCCCTTATTTGTGGTTCCTAACTATTAATATATCAAAAACATATAATTCCCTCTATTCAAAAATATAAGTTCTTCCACTGTCCACTGCATTGGAAACAAAGTGATAGTCGGCCTTTTGAGCTCAAACTCCTGAGAAAGAATAAAAGCGAAATCAATATTTTTTTATTTTAGAGATAATACCATATCACCATCAAGCTAATAAAAAGATACTCCTTAAAAATAAAAAACGCTATTCTCTCTGTAAAATCATAGAAAAGAATAGCGTTTCTTATTTTGAAATAGAAGTCAGCATTTAAACTAAACATGCTAATATTGATTTTGTGCGATTGTCAGTTACTTCATAATAAATTTCTAATCCTTTCCGAGTACCTGTAACCATTTTAGCAGCCTTTAGTTTAGATAAATGTTGACTAATTGTACTTTGAGGCATTTCCAAATCCCCATACATTGTTGTTACATTAGTAGGACCTTTTGCAAGCATTATTTTTACTAATGATAAACGAACAGGATGCGCCAATACCTTTAGTACTTCAGAGATTTCTTCAAACATTTCTTTTTGTTCTTTCATCTTATTGCTCCCCTTTTATATACATATTTATGTTATCCATATATATAATTCGAAGGTATATACGATTTTATGTCCGTCATTTTAAAAAAATATAAAAAAACTTTTTCTCGAAACTAAAGGAGTATCTTCACATAATGTCTCACTATTAGAACTCTTATAGATACAGATGTATGTACTCTACACTCAGCTCACTAAAATTAATAAAAAAGAGAGCAGATAACCTGCTCTCTTAAGATGCCTCCTTATGTTCCGTGGAATGTTTTACACTTCCTATTCTCTTTAGCTTATTCCAACCTACCGCTACTCCTCGAATCGATGAGAATATAGATTTAACGACAACATAAGTCATAAATTGACGATAAATAAAGCGTTGTAAAATTAACCATACTAATGGTTTCGGATTCTCTTCCTCTAATTTAAATGCAAATAGAGATGCGAGAAGATCCATTAAAAAGAATACAAAATAAAATCCTAAAACTTTTAGCGGATCACTACTAAATAACCCCATAATCATTAATATATCTGCAAAAGGAGCAATGAATTGCAAAACATATTGGAATAACCACATGTTAGGCAATGCAATAAATCCTAACGTTTTATGCTTTGAATTACATAACGCTTTTCGATGTTTCCAAAGACATTGGAGTGTACCATATGACCAACGATATCGCTGTTTAATGAGACTTTTCACATCTTCAGGTGACTCCGTAAAAGCATACGCTTTTTCTTCATATACAATTCTATGTCCTTGACGTAAAAATGTAATAGTAAGATCTGTATCTTCTGCTAATGTATCTTCGCTTAAATATCCCGATTCAACTACATTCTTCTTACGCCACGCCCCAATAGCCCCTGGAACTACTGTAATACAATTTAATTCATCAAAAGCTCTACGTTCTAAATTAAATCCTGTTATATATTCAACATGTTGCCAAGTAGTTAACAAGTTTCGTCTATTCCCCACTTTAACATTACCTGAAACTGCTGCTACATTTTGATCTTCAAAGTGTCTAACCATGAGAGAAATGGCGTCTTGCGCAATAATAGTATCCGCATCTAAAGTGACAATAATCTCTCCTCGCGATTGTTGAAACCCTAAGTTCATTGCCGATGATTTCCCGCCGTTTTCTTTCTGAATGAAACGAACTTTAGAGTGTTTATAAAATGTTTCTTGCATTACTTTTGACGTACCATCTGTCGATCCGTCATCCACAACAATAACTTCAAATTCTCCATACTTACTATCCAAAATTGAGCGAATCGTCTTAGCTATCACCTTTTCTTCATTATATGCTGCTATGACAACACTAACAAAAGGTTGATAGGACGAATGAATAGTGTGAGGTAGCGTTTTTCTTTTCTGCTTCCATGCAAAATAAATTAAGAATAAGAATCGAAAAATCCCTAATCCAATAGCGATATAAAAAATAGTTGTTAATATATGTTTAAAGTATCCCGCCCCTGAAAAGACAGCTTTATTGTAAAGTAAATATTGCTTCCCCTCAGAAGAAACAGGAGGCATAATTTCATCACGTTCTTTATTCATTAAATCTGAAATTGTTACAAAACTATATCCATGCTTTTTTAAGTCTTTAATAATGATCGGCAACGCCTCTACCGTATGGGTACGATTCCCTCCCGCATCATGGAGAAGAATAATATTTCCCTCTCCCTTATAAACGGGATTAAGAGCACGCATTACTAATTCATTTGTTGATGGTGTTGCCCAGTCCTCAGGATCCACTTTTTCTGCTACCATTGTATAGTTCATATTTTGTGCTCGTAAAATAGGCAATATTTCATTTGAGGAATCCGGGTTAGCATCCGCTTCGTATGGTGGCCTAAACAAAACTGTAGAATGCCCAGTTATTTCCTGGATCAGACGTTGCGTCGTATTAAGTTCTACTTTTGTTCGTAGTAAAGACGTATCAGCTACGTTAGGATGCTTGAAAGTATGATTGCCAATTTCATGCCCTTCATCGTATATTCTTTTCACAATACTAGTATTTAGTTGTGCGTTTTCACCAAGTACAAAAAAAGCAGCTTTGATCTTATTCTCTTTTAATATATCTAAGATTTCCGGCGTATATTTCGGGTCTGGTCCATCATCAAATGTTAGTACTACTTGTTTCCCTTTCGGTTTTCCATATCGCTGCACTTCGTATGCAGATGGTAAGGATTGATATACTTCATCTGTAAGATAACCATCTTTACCTACTTTAAAATCTCTCAATCCATTTTGCTTTTCATTCTCAATCTGTAAAATTTCACCTTGTCCAGAATAATTCACTTCATCTAAACTAGTGATTTTATGTAATACATCAGGATTTTTTTGTGCCTCAATCGGATTTTTTAAAACTTTCCATATTGTAGGATCTTCTGCTCCTAATCTCCATAACGCAAACCCCTTTGCTTTGTTGTCCATTGCGATTTTCACTTGATTATAGAGAGTAACGCCGTCTAAGAACCAAGCAGTATGTTCTTTATCTCCTGTTTTATATCTAAAATAAGGATTTCCACTCATCTTATCCCATTGAATATTCATATCTGAATTATGAGCCATTACCATAACTTCTGAAAAAGTTAAAGATTTCGCCGGTTCCTTACTATTTACTTTCCAATCATATCCATAGTTACCGAAAGCAACTATAAGTTTATTAGACGGAATATTCAGTTCTTTTAATGTATGTTGAAACCATTTATTTGAAGCAATTGGTCCTGGCTCTCCTGCTCCATAGTGCTCATCGTACATCATTACAATCATTCGATCTATTATTTTTGCTAACGCACTATAATCAAAAGCCTTATCATTAGCTGGAACATCTTGTGTAACGAGCAAATCATGTTTATGAAAGACCCTAGTAAGTTCTTTCATAAAATTTGTTACGTTTTCTCTATCACTTTCAGGTACGGCCTCAAAGTCAATATTAATACCCGCAAATCGATTCTTTTCAACTTGCTTTACTAAATCATTTATAAACTTTGTCTTTACATCATTTGAGGAATTCAGCAACTTATGAATTAGCCCACTATCCGGACCAGAAGCTTCCTCAGTATAGTTAGTTAGTAAAGGCATAATTTTCACTTGATTTTTTTCTGCTAACTTTACTATCTCAGGTTTTATCTCACTTCTAATCGTTAAATCTGCTTTTAAATGATACCACTCTGGTACTAGCGTGGTTAATGAATCGATATTTTCTTTTAAAGAAGCGGTACTATTTTCATCCCAGTTTACATAAAAACCATACACTTCTTTACGTTGTTTACTATCCTTCGGCGAATTCACCAAATTTTTATTATCCTTCGTTTCGGTATTTGGTTTAAACTCTTCCTTCTTTAACTGCTGATCACTAAGTTTTTGATTAATTGGTACAAGTTTATTATCTTGTTGTACAGCTGTATTCATATTTGGAATTTCTGGTGTTGAAAAAATACTTTGAAAGAAAAAATAAAATACAATACTTACGCTAACTATTGAAATACATAGAAACGAAATAAAAGCTATGTTTCTTCTTCCTTTCGGATCATAAAAAACAGGTTTTACTTTATCTTTCTCTTGTTGAATGTTTTTCTCCATTATATTTTTCACATACTCCTTCTTAATAGAACGATAGAATAATAAAGTACAACTTTAAGCAGCCCAACTCCCACCTAACTTCTTTGCCCTAGCCAAATTTTGAGATGGGAGTTTTACTGCCCGCAATAGTGAGATAACTCCTTTTCACTTTAAAACGAATCTCCCACTTCTATATTTCTATTGATTCTTCTTTTCATTCCCTTGCTGGTGGCCTCTATTTTCTTGTTGAGATCCCCTACCATTATTCCCCTGCTCGTTTCCAACATTTTCTTTTTGGGATCCTCTTCCATTGTCACCTTGCTGATTCCCATTATTTCCTTGTTGAGATCCCCTACCATTGTCACCTTGTTGATTCCCATTATTTCCTTGGGGTACTCTTCCGTTGTTTCCTTGCTGGTGCCCATTATTTCCTTGGGACCCTCTTCCGTTGTTTCCTTGCTGATTCCCATTATTTCCTTGGGACCCTCCCCCGTTATTTCCTTGCTGATTCCCATTATTCCCTTGCGATCCTCTTCCATTGTTCTCTTGCTGGTGCCCATTATTCCCTTGCGATCCTCTTTCGTTGTTTCCTTGCTGATTTCCATTATTCCCTTGTTGGGATTCTCGACCGTTGTTTCCTTGCTGATTCCCATTATTTCCTTGTTGGGATTCCCTACCGTTATTCTCCTGCTTAGTCCCTCTATTTTCTTGCTGAGATCCTCTACCATTGTTTTCTTTTATTTGCTTCGTTGGCTGTTCCTCTATTTTCTTTTGTTCTTTATGCTCTGGCTTCTCATATTTTTTGTCTTTTACAGAAGACAAATCTGGCGCTACATCAGGAGATGAATCCGGCTGCGATTGTAACTCTTCTTCGTTTTCCACCGGATTAGACGGCGTGGCCGGCGGCGTAACCGATTTGTTCTTCTCATTCTCTTGCTTTATATAGACACCTGTGCCCATTCCAGCTTTTCTAGCATTCTCTCGTACTTGCATCGTGCTACTTTGATATTCGACTGTAATATGTTTTAGCTCATATTCTTTCTTTAATTCTTTCATTACCTTTTCCAACTTCGGTTCTAGCAACTTATCCTTTGCAATAGCGGTTAGCATAACTTGCTTATCATTCGTTAAATACTTATCCTCTTGACTCTGCTTTATAATTGTACGTATTACTTCTTGCAATTGTTTATTTTCCCATTGCTTTAATTCTTTTAAAATACGCCTTCCATCATCATTACAAGCTTGTAAATCTATAACGCGAAGATCCTTCGTTACACTCACTTCTAAACTTGGATTTATATCAACTGAGACGTAAGCGAATACTTTTTCTTCCGGTTGGTTGTAGAAAAATAACAGCGCGCATAGAAAACAAGCAACAAGTAATGATGCCGGCTTTAAGAAATAAGGAATTGAAAAACGCGATACTTTTTGTTCTTGCTCATCAAATGAAATTTCCTCTCCAATCATGCAAGAATCCCCTTTTCTTTTACACGTAATAAACTCTCCATTTGGCGTTAAAACAACTACGCTATGTTTTTTTATATCCATCACAATTCCTTTATTCATCATGCTTCCCTCCCCTTATATAATCAAGAATGTATGTATAGTTGTTTGCGAAGATAATACACATTGCAATGATATATTTTCTATGCCGCTCCAACGTTTTACGACTTACCCTAACACGCGGTTCAATATGTTTAAGTGGTAATTTTTTCTTTCGGAACAGCTCCTCCATCATTTCCTCTTCTTTTATAATCATCTTTACAATTTCTATTAAGTGTTCACGCGTATCACGATGCTTAGGAGATTCTTTAGCAAGCTCTGAAAATGTGATTTTAAACTCAGCTAACACACTTTGAAAATGAAGAATTTCCTCCTTACGGTTACTATTATCCATCTCTTTCATATACTCCGTAAGCGACACTTGCATTTCTAACATTTCCTCTTGCTCATCTTCTTTTAAAAAGACACGATTATGCTTAGACTCCTTGCGTATATAGTCAATTACATCTCTTTTTATAAGAAGATCAGCAAACGCTAGAAAAGATTTCCCTTTTTTATATGAATACTGTTCAATTGCTTCGTTAAACGCAAACAATCCAATACTATATTCATCATCCTGTTCTGTAATATATCGGCGGCAGACAGACGAGATTGATTTTCTAATAAACGGCTGATACTGTACGATAAATGCTTCTTTATCTTCTTCGTTATTTTGTATGTTACATACGATATCTTCTATTTTCGGTTTTCTTAAGATCTTCATTACTAAACTCAACACGGGTAATCTCTCTCCCTCCTTCTGCTTGAAATAGAAGAATGGTCACTAAACAAGTGACCATTCAACCACATTTTCTTTAGGCTTGTCTTCTTGTTGTTCATATTTTTCAAAGCCAACTTTTCTATCGTTCTTACAGTTAGGCTTACATTTCACTCTACTTTCTTATTTTCTTCCGCTTGTTTTGCTTGCTCTGTTTCTATTTTATCTGCAATCCTTGCATAACTCTTCTCTATATCATTGGTAATTTCACCCTTTTATTTCGGATGCCCCACTTAATCTAGTAATTTTATTAACACATCAATATTCTTTCATAATCAATTTTCTTCTATTTATTTTCTTCACTATACATATTCGGAGGAATACAAAGTTTTATGGGGGTCAAAAAATATTTTTTATAAAAAATACATATTTATTTCAAAAATAAAAACCATTGATTTGAAAAAGGGCTAATCAAATTGATGGTTTTCTTATCATATCTATTAAATTAAGTTAGGCTCTCATTATGTATAAAAAAATCTGCTGTTCTCCCTATTTCCTGCCGCTTTTCTCCATCGTTATCTTTCTTGATTATCATAATATGTCTTATCTGCATATTTTTGATCATTTCCTTTTAGATAAGCTAATATTACTTTTGGATTTTTAAGTAAAGCCCAGTCTCCATATGTATCAAATCTTCTGCATGAAGTTATCATGCCATTTTTAATGGTACCAAATTTCTTATTATTTCGTTTTCCCCATTCTTTTAAGCGTTTCGCGAAATCTGCATCTTCTGCCATAAGCATGTTTTCATTAAATCCGTTAATTGCCATAAAATCTTTTCTATAACACCAAAAAATCCCCACAGATATAGCCCCGTACTTAAAAAGTAAGGGAATTATAATTAGAATTGCAGAAAAGAATATTCCAAAAGACATTCTTTCGAACTTCCCATTCACCCCACCACCAATATATTTACCTGAAGATAAATATTTATCTACATTAGATAACAAAGACTCTGTCATTATCGTATCAGCATCTATAGTAACGATTATTTCTCCACTAGCTATTTCTGCCCCTGCATTTCGGATTTTAGATAAGTTTTTATCTTCATTTTTTAATGTAATACAATCATAAGATTTTGCTATTTCCTCTGTTTTATCTGTGCAACGATTTAAAACAACTATAACTTCCGTTTGCTCTTTATATGCCTCTGATGCTTTTGCAATTGACTCCAAACATTTTCTAATGTACTTTTCTTCATTATGTGCAGGGATTATAATAGAAAACTTCACATCTTTTTGTAAATCGCTTCCTGAAGATTCGTTTATTTCAGTCATAATATTCCCCCTTATTTTAGATAAATATATGTTATACATAACATATATTAAAATTGATTAAGTTTTATTATAAAAAAGTACTTAAAACAATATAGACATATTATTTTAATTGTAATAGGGCTACTATTAAGCTAACAAAAATTGACGTTGCATAAGCTTAGCTTAATAGGGACGTGTTGGGGCCTCTATATAAAAAACCACAGTTTACACCCAAACTGTGGTTTTTTGACGTACAATGATTTATCAACTTCTGTTTTTAGTCTTAAAATCTGCAACAGAACCAGGATCCCTCCTGAAAGTATAAATTCCAAGGAGGGAATCCGTTTTTTTATTTACTTATATACGTACAGCTGTACCACTTACAGCAACCATTAACATTCCATCACGAACAACTTCGTAATCTACGTCAATACCAACGATAGCGTTCGCACCTTTTTGTTTTGCAAGTTCTTTCATTTCGTCCATTGCAATATCACGAGCTTCTTTTAGCTTACTTTCATAAGAACCAGCACGACCACCGACAACATCACGAACAGAAGCGAATAAATCGCGTACAATGTTGGCCCCCATAATAGCTTCACCATTTACAATATCAATATAGTCAATAATTTCTTTACCTTGAATTCCAGACGTTGTTGTTACAATCATGTTTGACACCCTCCTAATTTTTTATAATATTCAATTGCATGTGTCTCTCTATGACATATGTAATTAAAAAATAGCATTAAAATTGTTTAACATATGTATCGCTATAACATATGCAAGGGATCTATTAGAAATAAGATAAGCCGCAGTAAGCATCACCGTGCCAGGTAAATATATAGCAAGATCCGAAAGTTGATTTGAATGAAGACCTGCAAAAATTATAATCGAAACGATGGATGCAATAGCAGTACCAACATATTCCGAAAAACGATTTACTAATATATGACGAAATATAATTTCTTCAATTATTGGTCCTATAATCCCAAATAGAAGTACTGTGAATATAATAGGCACCTCTGGGCCCTTTGAAAGGACCTGTTCTTGGTTCTCTGGCTGACCTGTATTTAGAAAATGCATAATAGAATTTTCCACAATTACCATAAGTAAAACCACCATAGGAACGCTTACTATTTTCAAAATTGTTTTCTCTTTAAAATAAGTAAAACTTTCAATAATTTCTTTCCTAAAGAAAATGATTCCTACAATAGCAGGTACAGTCAAACCGATGGCACTAAGAGCAAATTCTGATTCAACTAAGTTGCTGTTAGTTAAAAGGGATATGCCAAATAATATGAACAAGCCAATTTGAAGTAGTGCAAACAGTATATAAACTATTAGCATAATAAGTTCTTTTGTATTCGTTTTTATAAAGCTCACTTTATTACCTCCATAATGAAATTACTTAGAATCTTTGATTTTTCTTTCTGCATAACGTTCTCCTTCTAAATATACTTATATAATTTCCGGACCGGACGGTTCGGTCTGAAAACTAATGATACTATAAGTTTCTAGTTTTTTAAACCCCCTTTATAAATTATTTACAAAATCAAAACGGTACAAAGCAAATAAATTTATATTTCAGCTTCTGATTTACAATCAAATTCCAGTACTCATTCATTATTAACAATTAATCTTTTATAGTATGAAGTGATACGGCTTTTAACCGCAAGATCTCCTAATTAAACGAAGTGAAAATGAGAGTAGTTCAAACATTTTAGCTAAACATATTAATTAAAATTATATATAATACTCATATGTCGATACGGTAAAATTAGTTGCATGATATGACTGAATTAACCAACTGGTCATATTGTTTTTGACAGAAAATTCATTCGAATAGTATGGATAATACAGTTTGAGGTTTCCATCAGATAGGAATTGATAAGATATTTTTTGTTCCAAACTTATTTCTACTTACAAAAAAATCAAGAAAATAGAGGGTAAACATTACCTGGAATATTAAGCTCGTTTTTATTAGGAGGACTATAAAGCATGACTAAAGTTGATACAGTAAAAGAAAAGATTATTGAAACATCTTTATATTTATTTAATACTAATGGGATAACTCGCACATCCATTCAGGATATAATGACAGCCACTGAACTACCGAAAGGATCTATTTATCGTAGATTCAAAAATAAAGAAGAAATTGTTCTTGCTGCCTACGACAAAAGTGGTGAGATTATGTGGAGTCATTTTCATAAAGCAATGGAAAATAAAAAGACAGCAATCGATAAAATCCTTGCAATTTTCCTTGTATATCAAGATGCAGCTAATAACCCTCCTATCGCTGGAGGCTGTCCATTACTTAATAGCGCAATTGAAAGTACTGGCGTATTTCCAGAATTACAAAAAGCAGCAGCAAAAGGCTATGATGATACAGTAATGTTAATGGCTTCTCTCATAAAAGAAGGAATAGAGAAACAAGAACTTAAAGAAGAGATAAACATTATTTCGCTCGCTTCTTTCCTTGCCTCTTCAATGGAGGGCGCTATTATGGCAAGTCGTGTATCTAACGATAATATCCACCATCATTATTTTATTGAACAAATAAAACATCATCTTTTCTCTTATTCTAAATAAGTGAGAACTTGCATTTCCTTTTTATAGACTTAAATTGAATACCCTTCCCATAAAAAGTATTTACTGTTTATTAGAAGGGTATTAGTTTTTTTGACGTTGTATATTATACATACTACCAATCTCTTTTTCACATACCTCTTCTTTTTACTTTAAAAAATATCCACTTTGGTTTCTCCATTTAAAGCATTACCTATCTCCTTTTCCCTATAGATGGACAAAATATTGGGCACTAAATGAACTTTCCCAGAAGTAAAGTTCTAAAAGTAACCTATCCATAAAGCTACTAAAACTACTACTAACAAAGCAAAACAAAATGTGATATTTCGAATCCACTTTTGTATATCATGAAAATACTTTTCTATAAATGCGGTATAAGTAGAAAGCATAAGAAATAGCACAATGAAAGTAAAGGATCCCAATTTATCGTTATATTTTTCATTAGTAAATGTGCTTACATGGAGGAAAAGAAAAACAAATGTTATTATGGATAGCTCAAATAATCTTTTTTTATTCACTCCGCCACCACCACCTTACAATAATTACCTTTCATTCCAGTTTATCAGAACATAATGTGTAGTAGTATATGAATATTATACTCACGTCAAAAAGGCCAACAATTCAAGATTGTTAGCCTCCATATTCCATAATCGTGCATTTTAAAATACTACAAACGACTGGATTCTTCAACTTACACTATATTCTCTTTTAATTACAAAAAACGAACCCCGAATTGTTCCAGCTAATTTAGACTTCTGCCTAGCAAACTTAAATTTCTCTGCCAATTCTGTTGGTACCTCCATTCCATCAGAAAGCTTAAATCCAACAGCCCTCTTCTTCGGGTTATCCAATGTATACATGACGTTAATCACAAGACCATCTTCATAAAAGACGTATGCAAACTTAATATTTTCCACTTGAAAATACGATGTTTCTAAAGGTTTCGCCGCAAATTCAATATTACGTTCTTCCTTCAAAATGCGGTTCACATAATCAAGAGTCTTCTGGCTTGCACTAGCTGGTACAACTATAAATTCATGCTTGTATTTATTCATAAAGTAACGGGCTTCATGAGCACGTAAACCAGCTAGCGCTTCTACTATAGGTGAAGACTCTAAACCAACTGTAGTTACATTTTTAAAATCAACGATACAGGACAATTTCATCTCTCCTTTTAACTATTTACTTCCTAACAACCGGAATCCACATTTCACCAAACACTAAACCGTTTCTTTTCCCCATCTCAACCGTCGTATTTGGCCCACCAACATAAGCAAAATCTGTTGCTTCTCGTAAAGCTTGACCGAAGGCGATACCAGTAAGCTTATTACTTAGCTCTTCAGCTGTTTTGTCTTCCCCTTTTACTACTAAGTATTCTCCCTTAGGAAACTGAATCACTCTAGATTCTTCTTCTATTTGTGCTTCTGTCATGACGCCCGCATAATACATCATCTTGTTATTCACCGCTTCGCTCACAGAAAAAATATAATCATTTGTAGCTAGAGCTTTTAAAGTATCCAACCTTCCATCTTCTTTAACAGCCGACCAAAAGTCTTCCTTTTCTTTTTTTATTCCAACAAAATCTGTATATTCACTCTTAATTTCAGTTCCAATACCTAACACAATAAAGCTATCTTTTTCTTCAATCGTATAATTTTTCATATTCAAAACTTTCCTTCTTTTAAAATGAATCAAATGATTTATCTTTTCATCTGATGAGTTTATAATAACTTTAAATCATGTCAAAAAATGATACTGTTTAGGAGAACCAAATGAAAAAAGTTGAACGGATTAATACAATTATGCGGTATATCAACAATCGCTCCCACTTTACAATTTCAGAAATCATACGAGAATTTAACATCTCTCGATCGACAGCTATTAGGGACATTAGAGAAATAGAAGCTATGGGCATGCCACTTGTTGCTGAAGTTGGGAGGACTGGGGGATATTTTGTTATGCATAACTCTATCCTGCCCGTTGTTCGCTTTACTGATAACGAAGTGAAAGCTCTTTTTATTGCCTTTATGGCTACAAGAAATCAACAACTTCCCTATTTAAAAAGTCGTCAATCTTTAGCCGAAAAACTGTTAGGACTCATCTCAGAAACCCAGCAAGATGATATCGTTCTTTTAAATCAACTCTTGCTGTTTGAAGGGACTAACCCATATAACCCTGATCTACTTGAGCTTTCTGACCTCCCTCACCCTATGTTAGAAAAACTCATCCAAATCCTTCTTTTGGATAGACATTTATTGATTTCCATTAAAGAAGAGAAAGAAATCAAGTCTTATTCCATTTATCTATTACACCTGTATCAAGAAAAAAGTCAATGGATCATTGAAGGGTTTGACTTAAAAGAAGAAAAGAAGAGGATGTTTCCTGTCGATCATCTCATCCATATCGAACCATACACGACGAAAAAAAAGCTAAATAAGAAAAAGATTTTAGAAAAACTAAGTAAGAAGGATGAAGTGATTAACCTTATACTTGAACTTGGTCCAAAAGCAATTGCCCAGTTCAAAAAATACCACCCTTTCAAAATTTCAATATCTTATACAAATCCTTACCAATCCACAGCCATTTTAAAAACATTTATCAATGTTAACAATTCGGATGAAGTAACGGAAATAGTAAATTGGCTACTTTTCCTAGGGAAAGATATTACAATTAGGGAAATGCCTGAAGAAATACTAGAGAATTTACAAAAGCAATTGTGCTTTTACACTCCATAAACAGTGAGCCATTGTCACTGGGTAGATATCCTTTTTTTAATATCATTTTATTTACTACAGCGAGAGCACAACAAATAATAAAAGCACGGAAAATCTTTCCGTGCTTTTTCAAAGATATATATTATTTCGGACGATTTATTTCACTTACCCTAACTGACGTTTAAATGCTTTACTAGCGAAAAAGTAAGAGATGATCATGATCCCTACGCACCAAGCGAGCGCAATCCAAATATCGCTTCCAACAGATCCTTCATATAAAAGAGCACGAATCGCATTCACGATTGAAGTTACAGGCTGGTTTTCAGCAAATGCACGAACAATTTTCGGCATCGTTTCGGTAGGTACGAAGGCCGAACTAATAAATGGAAGAAAAACGAGTGGGTACGAATATGCTGTCGCCCCTTCCATAGACTTCGCTTTCAGCCCTGGAATGATAGCCAACCATGTTAGCGCTAACGTAAACATCCCTAGTATCCCAGCTACTCCAAGCCAATCTAGAATATTCGCACTGGAACGGAAACCCATTAAGAGCGCAACAAGAATAACAACTAAGATAGTAAGTACATTCGCAACAAGAGAGGTTAAAACGTGAGCCCACAATATCGATGAGCGCTTAATAGGCATCGTAATGAAACGTGCCATAAGCCCACTCTTTACATCCGTAAATAATCGTACAGAAGTGTAAGCGACACCAGATGCGATAGCCATTAGCAAAATTCCTGGCAATAAATAATTGACGTAGTTATCTGTTCCTGTTTGTATAGCCCCACCAAATACGTATACAAACAATAGCATCATCATAATCGGTGTAATCGCTACCGTAATAATTGTATCTGGACTACGCATAATATTGCGCATTAAGCGCCCAAGTAATACCCCTGTTTTGCTTTTCATTTACATCTCCTCCTTTTTGCCAATGATCGCAAGGAATATTTCTTCCAATGTAGGCTGCTTCTCGATATACTCCACTTTTGCTGGCGGGAACATCTCTTTCAGTTCAGTAAGAGTACCTGTCGTAATAATTTTTCCACCATGTAAAATAGCGATACGGTCAGCTAATTGTTCTGCTTCCTCTAAATACTGGGTTGTTAGTAAGATAGTTGTTCCTCCACCAGCAAGCTCTTTAACTGTATCCCACACTTCAATGCGCGCTTCAGGATCAAGCCCAGTCGTTGGTTCGTCAAGAAAAATAACTGCTGGCGCCCCGATCAAACTCATCGCGATATCAAGCCGGCGCTTCATCCCACCTGAATACTGATCTGCCCTTTGATTGGCCGCATCTGTCAGGCTAAATCTATCAAGCAAATCGTCAGCAACTTGAGCAGGATTGGAAACACCACGTAACTTGGCAATCATGATTAAGTTTTCCCTCCCGGTAAGCATGCCGTCTAAAGCTGCAAATTGTCCTGTCAAACTGATACTTTGACGAACATGATCTGGTTGGCGCTTAATATCAAATCCGCAAATACTTCCTTCACCGCTATCTTGTTTCAGTAGCGTCGAAAGGATGTTAACCGTTGTCGTCTTTCCCGCTCCATTTGAGCCTAGCAGCGCGAAAATTTCTCCACGCTGCACCTCAAAATCCACTCCCTTTAAGACTTCTTTATCTCTAAAAGCTTTTTTTAACCCTTTTACAGAAATCGCTGCATTACTCATACTTTTTCCCCCTTATAAAATTAAATTACCTGCACCCTCTATTTAGTACCACTGATAATCTGTATTACTTAGTAGTGGTTTAAAAATATAACTGAATAGCGATGGCGTTAATTCACATTTATGACCAGCTAATCAGTCGGTATTACTTGTTGCATTTATTTTTTTCTCAATTTCTTCATAATACTTTCATTCAAATCTTCACGATACTTAGAAACATACGTTTTAGCGTTTGCCACTAGTTCGTCAGCAAAAGATGCCACATCTTCCCCAGTAATATCTAGCACTTGTCTCCCTTCCGCTGCACCAGCTTCAAACAAATCGATTAATTCGTACTGAATGTGCAGCATATCCATCCCGTTTCCGGTCGAAAAATTCCACATGTAGTTTTGAATTTTCTTAAACACAAACTGATAGTCCTCTGGCAGTGCTGCAACACGTGCCATCATCATTCTGTACTCTTTTTTATCACCAATTAATTTTTTGAATATTTCCAACATCTTATTTTCCTCCTTTTTTTATAAAGCAGAACCAGAAACTCTCCAAATATGAGCCGAAACATTTTATATTATGAGGCTAGTTTGACTTCAAGACGTTAATTTTTGACGATACAAAATCCCATTTTTTCCAAAACAATTCAAGTTCCTGACGTCCAGCTTCATTTAATGAATAAAACTTACGAGGCGGTCCCATATCTGATGGTTTCTTTTCAATATTCACAAGCTTTTTCTTCTCTAATCGTACGAGGATGGTATAGACTGTTCCTTCCACGACTTCTGTAAACCCAAGATCATTCAGGTGGCGAGTAATCTCATAACCATACGTTTCACGGCGACTAATGATTTCCAGCACACACCCTTCCAGTGAACCTTTCAACATTTCAGTTAAATTTTCCATGTTCTGATCCTCCTTTACCCCCTATTCTGTCTGACTTATATTCAGTATTACAGAGTACTAAGGCGAATTTTTACTGAATAGCTTTTGAGTAAAACTACACTATTCAGTATTACTTATTACAACTACACTGTATGACTAAGTAGCGGTACATGTCAACTGATTTTCAAATTTCTTCTAAAATCCGCTATTACCTATTATTTAGTGAAAAGTTTTTTAAGAAACAACACTACTCAGTATCACCTATTACAACTACATTGTATGACTGAGTAGTTGTAAATGTCAACTCGATTTTTATATTTTTCTAAAATCAACTACTACCCACCCCGCTAAGAAAAGAAAATACCCCAAAACAATAATTCTATATTATTGTTTTGGGGCGCTATAAGCTAGCTCTTCTTCTGAATAAGACCAATCATCCTCTTGTTACGATAACATCATATCCATATCTTCTGCTGCAGTTGTAATTAATTTCAAACCGAATGTTTCTTGTAATACATCGAGCACGCCAGCTGAAATAAATTCAGGTGCCTTTGGACCGATGCGAATATCTTGAATTCCAAGACTAAATAGCCCAAGCAAAATAGCAACCGCTTTTTGTTCAAACCAAGATAAGACAATGCTTACTGGCAATTCATTCACTTCGCATTGGAAAGCATCAGCTAAAGCAGCCGCTATTTTCACTGTAGAAATGGAATTATTACATTGTCCTAAGTCGATGTAGCGCGGAATCTCGGTACCAGGTACAACGCCGTAATCCACATCATTGAAGCGGAACTTTCCGCAAGAAGTCGTTAAAATCACTGTTTCAGGCGGAAGTGACGTTGCTAATTCACGATAATATTCCCCGCCTTTTCCTGGTGCATCACAACCTGCGATGACAAAGAAACGCTTAATCTTTCCTTCTTTTACTGCCTCAATAATTTCTGGAGCTAATGATAAGACTGTATTATGATGAAACCCTGTTACTAACTGTTCATCCGACTCCATATGTACTTCTGGAAGTTCTAGCGCTTTTTGAATCAATGGTGCAAAATTATCATTTTCAATTTTTTGTACGCCCTCTAGGCCGGCAATATCATATGAATAAAATCGATCAGAGTATGATCCTTTAATTGGCATAACACAGTTCGTTGTCGCTAATATGGCACCTGTAAATTTTTCAAAAAGGCGTCTTTGATCATACCATGCCTTACCGATGTTTCCTTTTAAATGTTTATATTTTTTCAGCTGCGGATACCCGTGTGCTGGTAACATTTCCGAATGCGTATAAATATTAATTTCTTTTCCTTCTGTTTGTTTTAATAATTCTTCTAACGCAAATAAATTATGGCCTGTAACTACAATAGCTTTACCTTCTACACGGTTTTGTGTAATTTGAACAGGCTCTGGAACACCAAAATGATTCGTATGTGCCTCATCTAGCAACTCCATTACCCGTAAAGCTGATTTCCCAACTTTCATAGCCATATCAGCATGTTCTTGTTCATTAAAGTTAGAATTGGTTAATGTCATATACAATGCTTCTTGCGTCGTAGCATCTACAAAAGCATCCGTATACCCTAGCTGAGCAGCATGTGTGCGATAAGCTGCAATTCCTTTTAACCCAAAAACAATCGTATCTTGTAAACTCGCAATCGTTTCATTCTTGCCACAAACACCCATTACTTTACATCCGCCTGTTGGGGTTTGCTCACATTGATAACAAAACATATCATCCCACCCTCTCCCAATCATTCATTACACCCTAAGCATAATATCCATTGAAAAAAAGTGATGTGATATCAATCACAATAATATATAAAGATTTGTGACAGTTCATATTGTCGACATAATATTTTTACTATATCCTGGCATTCATACTTGCACATGATTTATTTGCATCATATATCGGTACACTTTTAAGGAATACAAATATCCTATCCACCTAACATTTCACAAAATTTTCCTTACTGATGGTACAATTAAAGTTATGGAGGGACAATATGATGGTATATATGATGTTTTATTACGGAATACTGTTTCTTATACTTGGTATTGCAGTATTTCTGTTTATTATGGCTGGGGCACGAAAAATTAGGAATAAAAATCTTTCATTCGTATTGATCGGTTTAGGGATAAATATACTTGCAAGTCCAGTGGCACTTTTTATAGGGGGGATGGCAACAGATTCTCCATATAGTACTGCACTTGATTTTTGGAAAGGATTTTTCTTTATTCAAGGAATACCTCTTTTCTTACTACTTATAGCTTTCGTTTGGTGGTTTATTTGCCCGCCAAAAGTAACAGTTCAAACGAGTATTGAAAAAGAACTTGAACAAAATAGTAAAAGCACTCAGAAAAAAAGGACACGAGGTCGTCCAATTACTGCCTTACGTATTGTAATTCCAATTATTTTAGTAGTAGGCTGTTTGTCTTACATTTTGTATTTACAGGACATTACACTAGAAAAAAGTCATTCTCCAAATAATAAAAATACGATTAAAGTAGTGAAAATAGATTCAGACTCTTCTCATGGTTCCTCTCCCGTCAGAATTAAATACGGCTTATGGGAACATTTTGACATAAGTATTGCAAATGAGGGAGAACGTCTCGATTCCTCAAACGTTTTCGTAGATTGGAAAAATGATTATGAAGCAACGATAACACTGCGAGGCAAAGAATCCGTACCTGAAGTTGTGGAATTTAACATATCAAATAAATCGAATGGTCCTATTTTTAAGAAGGTACAAAAAGTGGTCAGTTCCTTTACCTTTCAAAAAAGTGAATCTCCAAATTTAATAAATATTATTGAGCTTAGAGAAACAATAAAATCAAAAGGACCAAGTCCCAGTTCAACTGTAAGAATCTATTATGGGAAAAGAGGTAGCATTTTAGAAAAATATAAAGAGGTCACTCTTAAGGAAATGTATACGACAGATAACTTTAATATCAATTGGAGAAACGATGAACAAGTACAGGTAGAAGTATTAGAGGAAAATGTAGTAACAGCTACCATCGTGATTGATTTGTCAAAATGAATTTATTTTTTACATGTTATAACTGTGTTCTATCCGGCACACGAGAGATACATAGCATTTATAAATGAATAGATTTACAGACATGATGAACCGCCCCTTTCTTTACAATACATTTACATTATCTTAACATTGTTTACATTATTTATATGATATATTTATATAGAATCTACTTAATAAATTTCATGTACATTGTTATCTTTATAATCTCTGATTTAATTGATAAGAGATTATGTTATATTTTCATACCAGGGGTGAATGAGGATGACTGAAACTTTAAAAACACTTATTATGCTTGATGCTACTTACGTTGTTATCGCAATTATGACGGTACTGGTATTTGTATACTTGGAATTAAAATCTCAGTAACGTATGCGGACTTCGCATTTAAATATAGTTAGAAGAAAGCGAGGAGAAAATTGTTTCTCCTCGCTTTTTTTATTTCAACAAATCCAATGTATGTAAAAGTAATCCTCTATCCCCTACTTCTCCATGACCAGGCACTACTAAATTTATATTTCCATATCGCTTCAGCACATTTTCAATCGATGTGGACCATTCATTTACATAAGCATCAGCAACGTTTCCTAAATCTTTGGCATCTGCAGATTTTACTAAACAACCTCCAGCTAAAATGTTATATTGCGGTAACCACACGACGATATTATCTCCTGTATGTCCTTTCCCTGGATAAAATGTTTCTACTTTCATATTTCCAAACTTCAAATTTGTAACGGTTTGTAAGTCTCCAAGTGGTTCTTCATATCCATTTTTCTTTGCTAGTGCTGCAGTTAGTGCTGTACTATGCGCTTTAATGCCTCTTTCTTTCAACGTTTTTATTCCACCAATTCGATCAGCGTGTGCATGTGTAATAATGACATCCGTTACGCGCTTCTTAAATTTCTTTTCTACCATCTCTATTAATTCCTTCGTTAACTTATCATCCCAAGAAGAATCAACAAGTACTAACCCCCTTGAAGTAGTAAGAATTAAACCGTTCGAAGGAACTGCTTCTCCGTTAAAATAACCTAACTCCGTATGAACCCATACATTTTTGTTTAACTGAGAAATCGAAATAGTTCCTGCCTCATTTTTCATTACTTTTTGCTCTACCGTTCGTTCTGCTTGTACAGAAGAAATTGTGCTAACAAATTGAGTTGTTCCTAGTAAACTAACACATACTCCTAATTTTAATAATATATTCTTTTTCATTTTCTCCACCCTTTCTTTCAAACGAAATAGTTATTACCTATAATAGACAATTCATCTTCAGTGTTTGTTCCATCTTTTCTTACTATTTTTCATACCATTAATTAAAGCGCACAAAATTTTGTACGCTTTTTAACTTCCCTTTTACCATTCACGTTTTTTATTAATCATCATTTTTTCTTCAAATGCCTTCTCCAAATCAATTTCTAACTTGTTTGCTAAATCACATATATTCCAAATGACATCAAACATTTCTAAACCGATTTCTCTTTTTGCATCTTGTATTTTATCGCGCTTTAATATAACTTCCGCTAATTCCCCTAATTCCGCCATTGTATACATTGTACGCTCTTCAATTGTTGTATCTTGAAATCCTTTTTCTTCACTGAAATTTGATACATATCTCTGGAATTCCACAATATTCATACTTAATCCCCCTTCATGATACATACTCCATTTTCTATTACACTTATATTTTGTTAAATTATAACATTCATACTATAATTGATTTATAGCCCTTTAACGGAGGTGTTCTCAATGACTCTCTTCGCTTCCCCATCATTATTCATACTAGCAATCATTTCATTTGCACTAGCTTATTTCATCGGAGTAAAACAATACACTTGGCTCTTATCAGGATTCAATGAACGCCGTGTACCAGAAAAAGATAAGTTATCAAAAATAGTTGGTCTTTATAATTTAACTGCTGGTGTTATTGCCACAATTGGTAGCGTCTTCCTTACTCCTAATGTAAAAATCTTATTTCCTATCATTATAATTGGACACTTTATAATCGCTGCTTATGTAAATACACGCATGGTGCAGTGAAAAAAGATCACCCAAATGGATGATCTTTTTATAATTTATCAACATATTGCTTCGCTTCTAGTAAAGAAAAACCAAAAGCTTCTCTTACTCTCTTAACTGCTGTAACTGTTTTTCCTTCTTCCATAAGCTGCCGCAACTCTTTATTAATTTCCGGTTCTCTATCTACAATTCCCATTTCTTTCGTAATTAGCTGTAACCTATCTTCCATTCGCTTTAAACGCGCATCCGTTTTCTTTTCAATTTTATTTAACTTTTCGACGATATAAATAAACCCAAAGATCGCTATCGGTATGATCATCCAAAATTCCATGACTATTCCTCCTCACTAGCTTTCATTTGTTTTATTTCACTAACTTATGTAAATTTTACCACGAAACACATTTAATGTATAATAGTAATATACAACACTGTTGATAAACCTTTTATTTCAGGGGGACACTTTATGAAAAGATTTTTTAAGACGTTACTACAATTTGTAGTTCTTTCAATTACACTACATGTATTATTTGATATCGTTGGCTGGCTTGTTTTCAAGGCACCAATTCAAAACAAACAAATCATTATTTCATTAATTACAGCCTCATGGCTTATGTACATGTACCGCGATAAATTTTTTAAAACATTCACTTCGAATTAACTAAAACACTTCATCTTTGATCGATGAAGTGTTTCTTTTTCTCTCATTCTCTCTATTTACTACTGTATAATAGAACTAACATTCTGTCTTTTTCGACGAAAGGAGTCACTATGAAATTAAAAAGTAACAATATATACGAGAAAATGAACCAATATTCCATTGTAGGTTTAAGTCTTGCTGTTATACACGACGGCAAGCTAAATGAAACAGCTGCTTTCGGAACACTTGAATCTGGAACAACTAGAACTGTTACTACAGATTCCATATTCAATTCTTGTTCTATTAGCAAATTTATCACCACAATTCTCGTACTAACATTATCCGATCAGAAAATCATACATTTAGATGAAGACGTAAATGATAGACTCACATCTTGGAACATCCCTACTAATCTATTTACTTCACAGAAAAAAGTCACATTGCGAAACTTGTTAAGTCACCAATCTGGAATCATTGACCCACCTAATAGTTTTGAACATTATACACTTGCACATGGGCAACCAAGCATGTCTAAACTCCTTGCCGGTAAAACACCATATTGCTCCGTACCTATAGAAGTAACTTATAAACCAGAAAGCGAATTTCACTACTCGGATGCAAACTTTTGTATAATCGAAATACTACTTGAAGATATAACTGGAAAGCCATTCAACCTTTTACTAGAAGAATATATATTTCAACCACTGCAAATGGAAAATAGTACAATCTTCTCTCCTGAAGACATAGATAAAACCGATGCTTTTGCTTGCGGACATAATAAAGATGGCACCGTTACAAATGAGAAGTATCCATTTTATCCATTCGCAGCTTCTTCAGGTATTTGGACAACACCAACTGACTTATCAGCTTTAGTTATTGAAATCATTCATTCCTTACAAGGAAAGGGTAAACTAAAACTTTCTCAAAAAACAGTACAAGATATGATTTCTCCTCAAGGTTGCTCAAAATGGACGGGACTAGGTGTTTTTCTGGATGATTCAAATGAAGACTTACAAATATATTCACTCGGATGGGGCGTGGGATTTCAATGTATGATGGTTTGTTATCCATACCGGGGTAATGGTGCTGTTATTATGACGAACACTGACTTAGGTGTTCATCAAATGGAAGGGATTATTGGTGAGATTTTAAAAACGTTATCCTTATAATGAAAAAGAAAGAAGCCGTTCCTTTCAGCTTCTTTCTTATATAACATTTTTCGCAACAATTTTTATATGTTCTGGTGCGATAATCTCCGTTATACTTTCTTGGAAATCTTCCTGCAACATTTCTTCAATATGTTCTAGCTGCACTTCAACATGTGTGCATTCTAAATTATGTATATTTAAAAGTGCATAATGATCTTTTTTCTTTATTACTAAATATTGATTTTCTTCTGTTACAAGTACAGAACCTAATCGTACTCCTAGTAGGCGTTGATCATCAAACTTCACAGCCATCCCCCTTACTTTATATGTAATAAAATAACATTTTATGTAATCTACTCTTTATAAACTATATCATAATTTATTAAAATATAAATATCATATTTCTTTTTACTAAAAACTCCCTATTCTTTTATATATTTCGATACAAAAAACTTTCTCAACACGAAATTAGAATTTTCAGTTTTTATCCTTATGAAAATCAATTATAATAAAGTCAATAAATGTTTGACCTCTCCTAATTCATGTACATATGGATGATCAGTAGTCGCTGCTACTGATCTATTTTTTTGATTTCAGAAAGTAAATACGCCGCATCCTTTCCTACACCACAAATAAGTGCAGAACCTCTTTGAGACTGCCATGGCAAGCCGATATAATATAATCCTCTTACTGGACTTATTCCTTTTACATGATTAAGCAATCCATTCTCATCCACTGCCTTTTCTATTTCAATCCAGTTATAGTTCTGAATAAAGCCTGTTGACCATATAATGCTTTCTGCACTATATGTTTCACCATTCTGAAACATAATGTTATTTTCTGATGCACTTACTACTTTTTCTTGTAGTTGTATTGATCCATTACGAATGAGTTCCTTACCTTCAAATCCAAAAATGGGATCCTTTCTCTTTTGAAACCATTCCCCCCTCTTTGTATTTACTTCGGCGTACAATAAACCCAATTTTTCTAACCAATTGAAAATACTTTTTCTAAAAAGATGTAACGGTAAATACGTTAAAGGATGACTAATAGACAGTGTAACTTCATGAGTTTTTGCCAGTTCTACTGCAATTTGCATTCCTGAATTCCCGCCACCTACTACGAGTACTTTCTCCTTAGGAATTTGTGATGGTGATTTATATTGTGATGAATGTATTTGAAAAACATGTGATGATAGATTTGCTGAAACTGAGGGAATAAACGGTTGCTGAAAACCACCTGTTGCGATAATAACTTTTTTCGTTTGTAAAATTTCTGTAGGGGTATGTAATTCGAATATATCTCTTTCTTTCTTTATTTTAAAAACTTTAGTTTGCAATTGGATCGGTAATTGAAAATGTCTTGCATATTCTTCTAAATACGTTGCAATTTCATCTTTATATGGAAATTCATTTTTTTCATCTATTAACGCCATACCTGGTAAACTACTGTAAGGCCGCGGAGTAAAAAGCTGTAAAGAATCATATCGATTTCTCCATGAATCACCAACTCGGTTTCCCGCCTCAAGTAATAAAAAATTATACCCTTCTTGTTTCAAGTAATATCCCATTGTTAATCCAGCTTGACCCGCTCCAATAATAATTAGATCTTTCATTCTAATCCCTCCTCTTCTTAAATATATGAATAATTGTTCATATATTCATACGTTTCCATAATCATAACATTTTATTTTTATATAATTCAATATGTACTCAAAATAAAAAGAGCAGTTTACCATCAAGTAAACTGCCCCTTCATTCTACCTTCCCAGTCTTTAGCGCTTGTGCCCAGTCATATCTTTCCTGTTGAACAGCTAATCCAGCAGCTTCTTCCCAATTATAAGGAACTGAAATTTGTTCAATTATCCATTCTCCCAAAACCTCTTCTATCACTACATATTTTGCATGCGGAGTTCCTGATTCCATTTTATGCATAACAGGTAACTCATCTTTGTATGCTGGAAGTCCTACACTCCCCGGATTTATAACGATTTTTTCGTTTGCTAAATATACAACTCTAGGAATGTGCGTATGACCGCATACTATTATTTTTTGCTCAATATTTTGGAGTTGATCCATTATATTTTTTTCATTCTTTAATATCGCACCATTTTCATTCATCTCTTCTAACAAATACACTTCATCTGAAATTGGCGTACCATGACAACATAACATATCTTCTATAATAAATTGTGACGGATGTTGTTGTAACCAATCTATATGATTTTTTGTTAATTGATTTTGGACAAAAGTTAGTGTAGCCGACTGCTCTTGTATAGGTTCCCAAAGCATGCGATCACAGTTTCCCTTAATATGTACCATCTCGTTCTTCATTAATATTTCAATGGTCCCTAAAGGATCTAACGGCCCATACACACTATCTCCTAAATTTATTATCATTTCGACCTTGCGACGTTCCAAATCTTTTAATACTGCTTGTAAAGCGTGACTATTTCCATGAACATCTGAAATGATTGCTATTTTCATCTAAATCCCCACTTTACTATATTATTTATAAACATCTGCCGCCAATTCTCTCAAAACATCCACATTCACTACTTCAAAGCATCCATTGTTTTTCTTTATAATCTCTTTATCACAAAAAATATTTAATGTACGTAATAGATGCCGATAACTCGTTCCTAACAATTCCGCTGTTTCCGTTAAATTCCCACTAAATACAATTCTATTTCCGTGCTGTACTGCCCGGTCTCCTGCTGCTAACATGTAACTCGCAAGTCTATTTTCAAGAGGATATAGTAAATTAATGGTACTATTTTTTGAAAGCCGATTTAACTTATGCGCTAACGATCCGCAAATACATCGTAAAAATTTCGCATCATGAAATAGTTGATTTCTCACTTTCCCTAAAGGCAAACCAACACAATATGAATCTGCCATCACTTGTACGTTTGAAGTTGTCTTTTGAGAATGAATTAACTCTACATCTCCTAACAGCTGCAAGCTATCATAAAAGCATAATAATACAGATTTCCCGTTACTTAATGTATTAAACGCTTTCGCTTTTCCTTCAACGAAGAAAAATAAATAATCTATCTCTTCATTTTCTCTACAAATAAACTCATTCTTCTTAAAAAATATAAGTTCCATATATGGTTTCATATCATTACTAAAAAATGAGTCAATATTATTTTGTTTCATATACTCTGCTAATTTAATAGAATTACATATTTTCTTCATAGTTCCCCCGCCTTTACAACTACTCCCCATTGTAATCAAAATTTTCTCCTTCCACTATGACATATGTCATAGTAATACACAATTTTAGCATGATACAGTCATTACAAATATGAAATACAAAGGGGATATTACATTGTATAACTTTCTTTCTGTCTTTATTGGTGTGCTCATCGCCGTTATGCTTCCATTGAATGGGATTTTATCTGAGTTAATTGGCAAGTATACAGCAAGTATCGTCATTCACCTTGTCGGTTTAATTGCAGTTATTTTCGTTTTAATCATAAACAAACATAAAATCCATTTTGATAAAAGCATTCCATTTTTTTTATATAGCGCTGGAGCGATTGGAGTATTCACTGTTCTTTTTAACAATATAAGCTTCTCCGTCCTTGGTGCCTCTATTACGATCGCATTAAGTTTACTCGGTCAATCCATTGCTTCCATCGTTATTGATCATTTCGGTTTATTAGGAATGAAAGTTGCAAAGTTTGAAAAGAAAAAACTAATTGGATTATGTTTCATCTCTTCTGGAATTATAATCATGACAATTTATTAATGGGGGCAAGAAAATGTTATATGTTACGATCGCTATTTTAGCTGGTGTTTCTATCGTCGTTGCTAGAATTATTAACGCAAATTTAGCAGCGAAAATTGGAAATTGGGAAGGCACGTTTTTTAATTATATTACTGGCTTATTTTTCTCTATGTTATTTTTAATTTTCAGTTCAGATTCAATGTATATTCCAATGCATACGTTACAATCCATACCTATCGCTGTATATTTAGGCGGATTAGTAGGCGTTATCGTTATTTCATTATCGAACTATATCACTCCTAAAATATCAGCATTTTATTTAACGTTACTCATCTTTATCGGACAGTTATTTGCAGGGACTATCATTGATTTCTTCCTGACAAATGAACTCTCAACTGGAAAGATTATCGGCGGTGTTTTCGTATTAATTGGGCTTACTTACAATTTACTCGTTGATCGCCCTCTTAAAACTGTTAAGAATAGCCACGTTCAACTATAATACTTTACGCTTACCTATCATATATTAATAGAAAAGCTCTTTATACGAAGTAATAGAGAGGAGAATATTCTATTAAGAAAATTATTTTACTGCTTTGTAGCACATTGATTATTTGTGGGATCATATGGTTTATAAACTCTGGAAAATCTATTCAAGATCTCTATACAGCAAATAAGCCCAAGAAAAAAGCTACTATTATTTCCACTCAAAGGGATCCAAATGAGCCCCCTGTCTTTTTAGGAAAACAGGAAATAAAAGATATACATGTCGAATCCATTAAAACAAAAAAGGATCTCTTCCTCACAAAAACAGATGAATTAAAAACGTTTATTAATAGTATGGATACCGCAAAAAAAGGAAAATTAATATTAGATGAAGAAGGATCAGATTTAATAGATTGTGATATGTGGATTACTTTCGGAGATGGAACTTATAAAAAATATTTCATTTGGGTAGTTGATCATCACAATAACGAAGTGATGATTGCTCAGCAAGATACTCCTGATGATGTAAACCTAACGTACTATCAACTAAATGAAGATAGTTCCAAAAAAGTTTATAACTTATTAAAAAAAATTATTTAAACGAAAAAGTCATGAGCACGTGAGCTCATGACTTTTTGCACTATACATATTCAGGAAACACTTTACAACCCTTTTCCTGTTCTATATCATGTCCAAAGAAAATAATTGGTTTCTCTTTTGTCACAACTTCTTTTAAACGTTTAATTGAAGATAAAGCTAATTCCGAATCAAATCCCGCAAACGGCACTTCATCTTCAAAATTCTCTTTCGTATAAGATGCATCAATCGTTAATAGTACAGGACCGTTTTTTTCCGTCTCAATTAATAATGACTGATGTCCTGGAGAATGTCCTGGTGTATACAATAACCGAACACCAGGTACCACTTCATAATCACCTTCAATAATTTTGCAGTTTAAATTTGGCAGATATGCTATTGTTTTTCCACTGTAATATTTCCGTTATGTGTATTTAATTTAATTACATTTTCTCCTTTTCCAATAACGGTATTTCCATTATATTTATCAAGGATATTCGCTCTACCATTATCAACAGCAACATTAAATTGAACATTAGTTGGTTCTTTTTCAGTTTCAATATTAATTTTTCCATTGTGAGTCGTAAAATTGAGATTTCGATCCAGTTCATTCGTTTTCAGAGTAAGACTTCCATTTTTAGTTTGCCCCTCTATTTCACCTTCAACATGGTCTAGCATTATTCGTCCGTTGTTCGATTTCACATGAATATTTTGTGCCAATACATCTTTGAAATCCATAATTCCATTGTTTGTTTCCGCGATAATTTTTGGCGAATTGATTTCTCTTAATTCAACACGTCCATTGCTTGTATTGATATTAAAATTTGTTGCGTTTAGTTTTTTAGCAGAAACATAGCCATTATTATTGGAAACTTTTAATAATTCATATTGTTTTTCAGGTAGATACACATTTAATGTTAATGGCGCCAACACTTCAGAAATATTAAAGTTGAACCAACTCTGTTGTTTTTCTTTATAAGAAATAAGAAGCGTTGAATCTTTCTCATCCGTAGCTAATGTTCTTTTTACGTTTGGATTAACCTCACCATCTAATTTTACTTTCACGTTACTACCTGTTGTAGGGTTGATGTTAACACGAACATTATTCGTATCGATAATGACGCTTGACACATTATTATTAATGACCTTTTCTTCTGAAATTGGTACCCCAGCAATTGAACGATAAGTGAATAAACTTCCAATAATACCAATAATGAAAATAATACCTGCAATGATTGAGAAACGCTTCTTATTTATCATGCTTCAAACCACCTTTTACTAGTGCTATATTGAACTTTAAATAACGAACAAATCCTTTCGTTGCTAACTTCGTTAAAAATAACATAGCAATAACAATGAAATATCCAAGTCCACAAAGTGCTAAAGAAACGAAAAGATTAAATAACAAGAATGTATTTGGATGTATAATCGTATCAACTAAAACAAGTAATGGTGCACCTAAAAATGAGATACCTATAACCCAACCTGAAAAAATCAATGCCGCTAATGTAATTGCAGGTGCAAGTACGATTAACAAATTGAAAAAACCTAATCCAATTACTGCCCAAATTGCACGAAAAACATTTCCTGTTGTTGCACTTGTTGTTACTTTCTCAATATGATAATCTGCTAATAACTCTTTGGCGATTTGAGCTGGAGAACCTAATGAAGCTACAATTTCTTCTTCACTTTTCCCTTCCTCTAATCCGAAAGTAAAATGTTCTTCATAATCTTTTAAAATATCTGCACGCTCTTTTTCAGATAATCTTTTTAGAGATGCATTTAATTGTTGTAAAAATTCATTTTTCGTCATTACTTACACCTTCTTTTATTAATTGATTGACACCTTGTGAGAACTCATTCCATTCCCTCAAAAGTTGGTACAAATACGTTCTACCTTTATCCGTCAGCGTATAATACTTCCTTGAAGGACCTTCTGAAGACTCCTGTAAATACGTTGTAAAATATTCTTCTTTAGTTAATCTACGCAGTAGAGGATAAACAGACCCTTCTGATATTTCAATTCGATTGGAAATACTTCGAACTAATTCATACCCATAACGGTCTTGCTTATCAAGTAAGACAAGAACACAAAGTTCTAAAACTCCTTTTTTAAATTGTACATTCAATATTCATTCACCCTATTCTAATTGATGTTCACTACTATTTATTATTCAGTACTGTTTTATAATAAGTAACCACAAGTATAATATAACACTTGGTATTGTTCATTGCAAGGTACACTGGAAAAATAAGTATAACTTTCATCCAACGCCTATAAAATCAAAACGATGGCGGATCCTCTCCAGTTACACGGTACTACATGATGCTGAAACAGGCCTTTTACAAAATAGAAGGGACTTAACTTTTTTACATAATGACACTCCACCTACTATAATAAAAATAAAAGAGTAAATGACTCTTACTTTAATGGAGGGAATACAAATGAAAGCAATTGGTTTACATGAATACTTACCTATTGAAGAAGAAAACAGTTTAATTGATATGGAAGTTGAAAAACCTGTTGCTACAGGAAGAGATATACTCGTTAAAATTAACGCTATTTCCGTTAATCCAGTTGATACAAAAGTTCGCTCTCCGAAAGATAAAAAAGAAGAAGTAGCGAAAATACTTGGCTGGGATGCGAGTGGTGTTGTTGTACAAACTGGCGAAAGTTGTACGTTATTTAAAGAAGGCGACGAAGTGTTTTACGCTGGAAGTATTACGAGACAAGGTACCTATAGTGAATACCACCTAGTTGATGAAAGAATTGTTGGTAAAAAACCAAGAACGTTAAGTGATGCTGAATCTGCAGCACTTCCGTTAACAGCTATTACAGCTTGGGAAGGTTTATTCGAACGTTTAGGTATTGATTATAATAAGAAAGATACGAACTCCTTTAAAAACATTTTAATTATAGGCGGTGCTGGTGGTGTAGGTTCAATTGCCATTCAACTTGCGAAATGGGCCGGACTAAATGTTATCACAACTGCATCCCGCAATGAAACGATACACTGGGTTGAAAAATTCGGTGCCGATTATATCATTAACCATCACCAACCTTTACAAGAACAAATATTAGAGTTTGGGCTAAAAGATGTAGATTATATTTTCTGCCTAAACAATACAGATCAACATTGGCAAGCAATATGTGACCTCATTAAACCACAAGGCAAAATTTGCTCTATCGTAGAAAATGAACACCCTCTTGAGATGGGCATTTTAAAAAGTAAAAGTGCTACACTCGTTTGGGAATTTATGTTTACAAAAGCGATGTATGAAACTGGAGACATGATTACGCAACACGAACTATTAAATAAAGTAAGCGAACTACTAGATGAAGGCATTTTAAAGACTACTTTAAATGAAACATTCACACCAATTAACGCTCAAAATGTAAAAAAAGCACATGCCCTGCTTGAAAGCGGAAGTACAATTGGGAAGATCGTTTTAGAAAAGTTTTAATAACAAAAAGTCCGATTTCCAAATAAGAAATCGGACTTTTTACTATCTTTATTTACTTGAAATCTCTTGATCATTTTGAACGTCTAACGGAGTTCGCTTCCCTATTCCGAAAGCATAGAAACTAATTGTAACGATAGCTAAGAAAATAATACCTACAACTAGTGAAATGCGCGTATCATCGTTAAACCACATTCCGATTAATACCATAATTAAAAAGGCAATTGTTAAATAGTTTGTAACAGGAGCAAACGGCATTTTGAACGGATGATCTTTCATCTCTGCTCCCTTTTCTTTTCTAAAATTAATTTGGCTAATTAAAATGACAAACCATGGTACCATACCAGGAAGTACACTCGCACTATATACATATACGAATAAGTTTTTTGGTGCAATATAACTTAGAACTACACCGACCGCTAAACCGATAATTACGCCAACTGTACCGAATAAAGGTACACCATTTCCAGAAAGTTTCGTGAAATATTTCGGTGCTTGTCCATTTACACCTAACGTATATAGCATACGACCAGCACTATAAATACCACTATTACAACCAGACATTGCTGCTGTGATAACAACGAAGTTAATAAGTCCCGCAGCTGCCGTAATACCAACTTTCGCAAAAGTTGCTACGAACGGACTTCCAATTGTACTTAATTGATCCCACGGATACACAGTTACAATAACGAAAATCGCACCGATGTAGAAAATTAAAATACGCCAAATTGTACTTTGAATCGCTCTTGTAAGTGTCTTCTTCGGATCCTTCGCTTCACCAGCAGTAATACCGATTAATTCTACACCTTGATACGCTCCTACTACAAGTGATAATGCAAAGAAGAATCCAGAAAAACCACCTGTAAAGAAACCACCATTTGACCAAAGATTCGATATGCCAATCGCTTCTCCACCGTTACCAATTCCAAAGAAAATAAGTCCAAATCCCGCAATAATCATTAATAGAATTGTAACGATTTTAATCATCGCAAACCAAAATTCAAATTCACCAAATGACTTAACAGAAATTAAGTTAGCTGCGCCAAGAATAACCATTGCGATTACACCTGGTATCCAAGCTGGTAAATCCGGGAACCAATATTGCATATACGCCCCCACCGCGATAATCTCTGACATCCCAACGATAACCCACTGGAACCAGTTACTCCACGCTGTCATGTAACCAGCTAACGGGTGAATATACTTATGACCGAACGTTGCAAATGATCCTGTACTTGGCTCCATATACAACATTTCTCCCATGGCACGCATGATGAAGAAGATAAAAATACCTGCAATTGCATACGCAAGCATAACTGACGGACCTGTCCATTTAATCGTGCTGGCTGAACCCATAAACAAACCAACACCAATTGTTCCGCCTAAAGCAATCATTTGAATATGACGTGCTTCTAAACCTCTTTTCAATTCTTTGTTTGCCACTTCACTTCCCCCTCTTAGATGATTCATAGCCGCATTTTAAAACAAGATGCTTTCCCCTAATTCCTTTCGGCCCTGAAAATGATGAAGCAAACGTCATTTTACACTAGCTTTAAAGCTATCCTAAAATCGTTTTTCTGCTTCTTATAAAATTTTCAAAACCTTTCATCTTCCAACATTCTATAAATCTTAAAATTACTTACCTTATATTAATTCATTAATCTGAAAAATTCAATTATTTTTTCAATAAATTAATATGCATGATTACGTTTAAATTTTAACTGAATTAACAATAAAATACATCTATTCAATATGATTCCGGTATGTATATTATTACAATATAAATAACCGAGGAGAGCATTTTTCCCTCGGTTTCACATCTCATGTACTTCAATTGTTATAGTTGATAACGTAATTTCCCACGCGTCCAATTCATATACCAACCAGAAATTTAATATATTAATAAACTACTAACTTTTTTAATCTAATTTTGAGGCAGGAATCTTACTGCCTCAAAACAGCGGGATAAAATATAAAAGAGTCTCATTTTTAATGAGACCCTTTTACCATTACATATTTAAATCGTTTTTGAAGTTTGTTTACCTAGAATAAATACTTTAGTAAACACCATCATGATAACTACTATAGCCAGAAAATAAAGTGGCATCACCAGTAACGAGCCCGTATGCAGCTGACTCATTCCCCAAATTGTCATCGTTACAATTACATAGTACCCTAAGCTAAACAATGCACCTGCTGTACCAATAACATCTTGAAAATCTACTAATGCTAAACTTAAACAGTTAGGTAGCGCTACTCCGATTCCTAATAGCAATATAAACATCGCTACTAAAAATACAACCATATATATTGCATTCGGATTTGGTCCAACAAACGTAATAACAGATAAAAGGATAGCTCCTCCTGTCATTACGAGACAACCGATATATATAATTTTCTCTGGTTTATACGTGGCAAGCAATCGTTTTGAAACTTTCGCTCCAATAATAGAAGCAGAAGCAACAACAATCCCTAAAAATCCATACATACTAGGCGATAATTGAAAGTATTCAATAAAGATAAACGGTGCTTCTGCATAATAGCTAAATAAAACACCATTTGCTCCCCCAATTAATAGCCCATACGTTACTACTTTCGGATTTGTAATTAACTTCTTTAAGACTGCAAACACATTTATTTTATTCGTTACCGAGTCCGTTTTTGTTTCTGGAAGAGAAACAAACGTATACAGAAAGATACCGACACTCATAACTACTAAACTTAAAAATACGATTTTAAATCCAAACATTTGATCAAGAAAGCCACCAATTAACGGTCCTATCGCTGGTGTAAAAGCAATAACTGCCGAAATTTGAGCAAACATAACGTGGCGCTTATGCCCCTCTACACTTTCACGTAGAATCGTTTGTGTCACAACTGATCCTGCACTTGCTCCAAACGCTTGAATAAAACGACTTACTAATAAAACTTCAATGGAATTTGCAATAAAGCATAAGAAACTCCCAACGCCATATACGACAATTCCAAATAACATTGCTGGGCGACGACCAATTATATCTGATAGCCATCCAATAAAAAATACACCTAAAGCAAATCCAGCAAAATACACACTAAGCGTTAACTGTACCTCATTATTACTTACATGTAACGCCTTTGAAATGTCCGGTAAAGACGGTGTGTAGATCGTTTCACTAATTTGCGGAAATGCGACAAGAATAATCATTAACAAAAGTGATGGTACTGAGACTTTTTTCATTTTTCATACCCTCCTATAACTTTGAAAATCTCAGAAATAAAAAGACTTTCCTTAGCTACGGAACAGGAGGGGCCATGATAGAAATTCGCTCATAAAACAACAAAGAAAACACCTCAATTACGTATGTTAATACTTATAGGAGGGTAATATTAACATTGATTTTTTAAATACACTTTTTCAATTATATTACATATTGCGTTTCTTTTTCTATTATTCGGCCTTGGCAGATTTATTAAAGAGATACCTTGAATCAACAACCTTTTTATGGAATAATTAGAAATAGTTTGAATCAATAGATTTAATTATTAAACGATAGACTAGCATATTTCTAATTTCGCCAAGCTTACAAACAGGAGGACTTTCGTAATGATTGAAATTTTAAGGACACTATTAAACTTCCTAATTTCTCTATTCTCAGGAGAATTACCAATTGTATATTATGTATGGATTATCGCTTTATTTGTCATTCAAATAATCCAGGCTACTCTCAGCTATAAGCTCTTTAAAAAGAAAGACAATTTCAGCACTTATATATCGGAAGGATTACTCGCTTTTATTATTTTATTGTTTGGAGGAATATTAGTATCTAAGTTACTTGCCTACATAATAGACGATCCTACTATTAGTATGACGAATGTAACACATTATTTTGTTTCTCTTATCATATTAACTATATTTATCGTAATAACCTGTGTTAAAGACTTTATAGAGACATCTATAAAGAATAAAAATATATTACTTTTTAGCTTGTTAGTAATTTCCTTACTAACAAGTATACTTTCATTCAAGTTTTTATCACCTTTAATTGAAGGTTCTTTTTCTCTTTCTAAATCTTTTATAACTACTTTAATCATTCTTGTAACTATATCAATCCCTCTATTAATTTCCTTAGAGGATAAGTATGCAGATGAAAAAGAAACGGAAAATGTATAGTTTCTCATTTATATAAAAGAAAGAGGGAGCTCCCCTCTTTCTTTTATATCATCCCTTTTAATATCAATCCTAAAACTGACATTATTATCGTACTAATAATAATTCGCAAAATCCAAGTTGTGTTTGTACTTATTTTTTCTAATTGCTTATTAATTGTTGCTATGTCTTTCTCATTAATAGTAGTACGCGTTTCTAAAGCACGAATGTCTCTCATAATTTCTTTTTGGTCGGCCTTGAGACTGTCAATTTTAGCATAAACATCTTCCATGTATTCACACCCTCTGTTCATCTTAATAGAAAAATCTATATATATTATGAGACAACCCTCTTACCGGTGAATACATTCCGTATATGTGCGCACCAAATTATTTGTACAATCTAATTATGTTTCCATTCTTCTATATTTAAATTAGCGTTAGGATAAATTAAATATAGAAAAGGAATCCCTTGTTTATGTAACAGCAAACAAGGTGCTCTCCAGCATATGAGAGCACCTAAGATAATTTCTATTGTTTTCATCACCATTTTCATGTTTACTAACTCAATATAATCAGTATGATTTTATGAAGAGTCTACTTTGTTAGCTGCTTAATGTATACTAATAGTAATACGAAATAGTTCCATTGATAAACTCTCTAGAACAATAAATATACTGGCGGAAACAGACCTATACCCAATATTTTTTCCAGTAACATGAATGGTTATTTCTGATAGATGTGTTTGTATATCATTGTTTTCAAAAATTCCATCCTCAACCTTTACAATATCTGCTTCACAATCTACTTCTTTAAAAGTTTTCAGTAATTTTGTTTTTAATAAACTACAGTCAAAGTTTTTATCTTTTATTACAGCAAATTTAACCTTCATATCGATTTCCCCATTTTTAACAAACTAAAATCATTAAATCTATATAAATATATATTATTCTATTAAACGATTCAAAATATATGTTTCTTATAAACCATTACTAAATTCCAGTTCTAAGGCTTTATATAAAAAAGAAAACAAAAAAAGTGAAATTCTAATCATTAAGAGGGGTATCTATCCCCCACTAATTGTTTAGTTGAACTAACCAGACATTTACAAGATTAAAAAATTACTCTTTCAATCGCTAAACTAATTAATATATAATCCCCCTGTTTTCAGTGGCTCAAATTTTTTCATTTTTAATTCATGGATTCTGAGAACTTTTTGCTTTAATATTAATTAGTCGCTTCTTAAATTCTGTAATATTGGAAATAACTATATAGTGAAACAAATTAACTATTAGGAGTGCTATTGATGTTTGATATACTTCGTCTCTTAATTTTTTTTCTCATTGCTATCTTTTTATTTTTCTCCATAATAATGGAATTTAAAAAACCTCAAAAAAGTGTATTTTGGTTTTCGATTGAAGTCTTATCTCTTCTAGGAATTGTAATGCTTTTTAAAGATTTTTTATCAAAAATATAACTTAACCCACGAATAATCACGTGTTTCAAATACGATATCTTTATCTGTTGAACGACCTTATCTCTCGTTAAAAAATCTTGTTTTCACCCTATTTCTTAACAAGGGCTCTAGCCTTAAGTTGTCTTTTCTTTATAAAAAATAGCCTGCCTATTTCTGTAGGCGGGCTATATCTTTATTACACCATACAAAAAGTATACTCTCTTCTCCACTCGAACTTTATGTAATAATACAGATTCCAAATAATGATAAAAGCAACAAACTTTCTTATAACATCCTCATTCTAGTAAGAAAGTAGCTAAAGCTGTCCTATCTTTAGAAAGGGATGATGCTAATATTGTTAATAGCACAAAAAAGCACCGTCACAAATGACGGTGCTTTTTCTATGTAAGAGCTACTAGAAGATACCCTTCTAGTCTACTCCCATTTATAAGTCCAAAATTGTTCCAGTTGCAGCCATTTTAATGTTGCTGCATCTTTGTTTTTGATTTTTACATGCGTTTCTTCAAGCATCGCTTCTGTTTGCGAACGGTGCGCACCTAGTGCAGCTAATTTATGCTCGAATACTTCACTAATATTATTTACAACATCCGGCTCACCTAGTACAGCTTCGCGATTTTTCGTAATCGCAACCGCATGAATAACTGGACGTTCTTCTTTTGACATACGTGATACGGCGCGAACGACAGCGCGGCCAAATGCATCATGATCTGGATGTACGCCGTGCTCTGGATAAAATGTAATAATTCGAGATGGATTTACTTCTTGAATGATCGCTTCAATTTTATCTGCTACGAAATCAACATCTTCAAATTCTAACGTTTTATCATGGAAACCAAGCATTCTTAAGTCTTGAATCCCCATCGCTTCACATGCATCTTTCAATTCTTTTTTACGGATATTTGGAATCGTTTCACGGTTAGCAAATACGTTCTTACCCATGTTACGTCCCATTTGTCCTAGCGTACCGCACGCATACGTTACAGGTACTCCTTGATCTGTTAATAAGCGAATTGTTCCTCCCGCCGCAAATGCTTCATCATCTGGATGCGGAAATACAACAAGTACATGTCTCTCCATAAGTTTCCCTCCTTCTTACTTAAATGGCGTTAAGCTTAACTCAAGCGCTACTGCTAAGCGGCCTTGGTTATCGTGCCCTGCAAGTAATAAACGCTCTTTATCGTCTACTTCCCAGTGCGTAATACCTTCTGCATATACCCAGCCGTGATCCATCTTTAAACCAACTCGGTATGGGTTTGTTCCAGTTATTTTCCCGCGCTCAAAGCGAATCATTGCATTTCGAATGAATGCTCCAACTGTCATCATCTTTTCATTAAAGTGTGACGCGTACGCTCCGTTCGTCGTTTCTAAATGAATATATACATCTTTATTTACAAAACGTTCAATTTCATTTTGAATAAGAGAACTATCTTTTACTATTTCCATCGGAATTCACCTCTTTAAACCATTTTACGCAAAAATAATGTAAATTGCTATCTCTATATTAGAGGACAACGCCCACTTTTCCTAATAATTTGCACTGTGTTTCTTCATTTTTTTATATCATATTTGACACTCCCACGGCTAAAGCCGCAAGCTGACTAACGTCAATGGGATTCTTGCTACCAAAGGCGACGTCTATTTCTAGTATCGCTGACGTGCAAGATTGCGGTGTGCCATCACCACTCCGTATCCAGTGCATCTAGCAGATACGGCACTCGTTCTATTACCAAACGAGTCAGATTGTGAGTTCTCAAATGTGTTTTAGCGTCTTGTACTTGACGACTCAATACATTTTACGGAGTAGAAGAATTTGTTATTCCAACCTCATATGTATTCTGTTTTCAGAGAACAAGATTGTTTTAGAGACTTTTACTTGTCTGTTATGAAAATTATACCATTTCAAATACTTGATGTACAGAACATACTTTCGATATTGTATCTGTACATCGCATTTGACCTCACTATCATCCACCCCTAAAGGGGGTACTATCGCACCGTAGTGGGCTTTCCTATTCGGAAAATCTGTAAAATCATCATTTTTTCCTTCACTTTGTTAAATAGTTTTCTTTCTTTTTTGAATTTGCTACAATATATTTTATCCCGTATGAATACAGCGAGATACATTTTGACAATTAAATACATACTTTAAAGAAGGTGACATGATTGGAACAATCAGCACATGAAGTAGCAAATTGGCAATATTATTTTGCAATTGCCGTATTTTTAGTCACGTACGGATTTATTATTTCTGAGAAATTGAATCGTGCTGTAATTGCACTATTCGGTGCTGCTATTATGATTATTTTTGGAATTGTAGATTTACATACCGCTTTCACATCACATATTCAATGGGAAACAATCACCCTTTTAATTGGGATGATGATTCTCGTACATATTACGAGTCAATCAGGCGTCTTTGAATTTGTGGCCATTAAAGCAGCGAAGGCAGCTGGCGGAAAACCAATCCGCATTTTATTATTGCTATCCCTATTAACTGCTGTCGGATCTGCATTTTTGGACAATGTAACGACTGTCTTATTAATCGTACCTGTTACACTATCTATTACACGTATTTTAAAAGTAAATCCTGTTCCTTATTTGATTTCAGAAGTATTATTTTCAAATATAGGCGGAACAGCAACATTAATCGGTGACCCACCTAATATTATGATTGGATCAGCAAATAAGCATTTAGACTTTAATGCCTTTTTACTTAACTTAGCTCCTATCGTAATTATTATTTCTATCGTGACACTTGGCATTATTTACTTTATGTATCGCAATAAACTAAAAACAACAACTGAGCAAATCGAAAAACTTATGGTATTAAACGAAAAAGATTATATTAAAGATCAAAGCCTCCTTTTAAAATCGATCACGATTTTGGGACTAACTATTTTAGGGTTTATCCTTCATTCTGTTATTCATGTAGACGCTGCGGTTGTCGCGATGACAGGCGCTACACTTCTTATGCTAATTGGAGTAAAAGAACACGATATTGAAGATGTATTTGCCCACGTTGAATGGGTAACTATTTTCTTCTTCGCTGGACTATTTGTTCTCGTTGGCGGGTTAATTGATATCGGACTTATTTCTTCACTCGCAAAAGAAGTACTCGACGTAACGAATGGTGATATCGGTTTTGCCGCTATACTTATTTTATGGGTATCAGGGATCGCATCTGCGACAATTGACAATATCCCATTTGTCGCAACGATGATCCCACTTATTCAAGATTTAGCTACAGGGCTCGGACTATCTGTCGATTCTCCGCAAATCGAAGTACTATGGTGGGCATTATCACTTGGAGCTTGCTTAGGAGGAAACGGAACGTTAATCGGAGCATCAGCAAACGTAGTCGTTGCTGGTATCGCTAAACGTGAAGGACATGCTTTCTCTTATATGGACTTCTTAAAAATTGGTTTGCCGTTAACAATCATTGCATTACTATTATCACATGCTTATATATATTTACGTTATTTAATGTAAAAGTTGTATTGCATGAAATTATATCGACGATTCGACAGAGAATATCGACTTACCGACAAATAACGACAACAAAAAAAGGTATGCAGCGCTAAACTGCATACCTTTTTTCGTTCACCAAAATATACCGATAATTGCTAATCCACCTAAAATCATACCACCAATTTGTCCAACGATTGCTGGTGATAGTTGAACACCTTTTCTCACTTCAACAACTGGTCTTTCGTGCCTTAGTTGCTGCACTTCGCTTTGCAATTGATGTACACTTCCGTGCAATTCTTTAATTAACTCCTTTAATTCAGCGACCTCTTCATTTACTGGTTTTGCTTTTTCTAAATTCATCTCACATAGCTCCTTATCAATGCAATCAGTACACTGTAAAAATTCGCCAATTATTATTATATCTCCTGCATACTACATATATAATTTCGAATATACTTTCTAACCTTGTAGCTCTATCCATTCATCCCGCAATATCCCCATAATCATACGGTCAAAACACTTCCCATCTCTTTGAACTGCTTCTCTCATAGCTGTTAATTTAATCGTTTTATGTTGATAAAATTCATCGTCATTTCAAACTCCCCCTTTTTTAATAACGGGGATACTTATTTTAGCCTATTTATCCCCTTGTTCCATAAACTGCTTTATAAACGGGATACTTACAATAAGCGCTGACATTGGTACATCTCCTCTACACGAAATTAACTTCATTGTATAATTTTTCGTTTATTCTAACAATAATAAAAAGCCCTCCAAATTTAGAGGGCCTTCCCTAATAGCAAAACTATATTATTTCGTAAACATTTTCTCCGCTTCATCCATTGCCATTTTGTTTCCTAAAGCAGAATAGTCAAGCCATGGTTGGTCATTGATAATGTATACGTGCTTGCCTTTAACTGCTTTTAAGTCTTTCCAGATTGGTGTTTCTTGAAGTTGTTTAAATGCAGCTTTTGCTTTATCGTCTCTGTTTACAACAACGAAAATAGCATCTGCATCAAAGTCAGGTAATACTTCTTGTGAAATGACTTCGAAAGGACGGTTTCCATCGATTTTCTCTACACCATTTGCAGGTTGTAATCCTAAGTCTTGGAATAAAATTGGTCCCATCGGTCTTTTCGTACTAAATACACGTAATTCTTTGGCAGTAACGCGAATTGCCATTACTTTTTCGTTATTACCTAGCTCTTTATCTATTAAACCTTTTACTCGTTTTGATTGCTCTTCGTAATCTTGAATATATTGATCCGCTTCTTTCTCACGGTTTACAAGTTTACCAACTTGTTTTAAATGGTCTCTCCACGTACCTTCATCTAAATTGAAAGTATGCGTTTTTGCAATTTTTTCGTATTTCGCTACATCTTTACCCGCGTATTTTTCATCCACATAAATGTCAGTAGGCTTTAATTGAAGTAATGCTTCCATATTCGGATCAGTTACAACACCCAGTTTCTTCGTATCTTTCAGTTGTTCTTTTGCGTGTGGTAAGAAATCTTTTAAATCTCCACCAATTACAGAACCTACTGGTGTAATTCCTAATGCAAGTAAATTATTTGTTAAATGAATAGACATTGAAGCAATTTTTGGGTCATTACTTTTTTCCGTTTTTTTCGTTGCCTCTTCATTAGATTTCGTTTGACCACATGCTGCTAATACTAAAATACACATGATGCTAAATAAAATAGTAAGTTTCTTTTTCATATGTTCTCCTCTTTGAAGTATTTATTTTGTTTTTGTAAGTAAATAAAGAAAATACGGTGCTCCTAATGCGGCCACTACTACACCAGCTGGAATAGAATTTGGCTCAAATATAGGACGACCTATCGTATCTGCTAGTACTAAAATAATCATTCCGATAATACCAGCCAGTGGAAGGAAATGTTGATAGGTAGTACCTACTAACTTTCTGGCGATATGCGGAGCAACTAAACCGATAAAACCAATCCCTCCTGCCATCGATACACTCCCGCAAGATAATCCAACCGCTGTAGCTAAAAGTAGTAACCGTTCTTTTTGAACAGAAACACCAAGTCCCGCTGCCACACTATCACCTAGTGACAATGCATTTAACGTTTTAGATTTTAACCATGCATACGGGGTAAGTATGAAAATCCAAGGTAATAATGCTAGGACATGAATCCAATCCCTTCCCCACACGTTACCAACTAGCCATCTAGAAGCGAATGTATACGTCTCATCATTTAACTTGAGAGAGAAAAATAACGAAATTGCACTAAAGCCAGCTGAAACAGCAATACCAACGAGAATAAGTCTAATGGGAAGTAAACCTTTCGAACGATCACTCGCAAGTAAAATAATAAGAAATGCAGCTAATACTCCTCCACCAAATGTAAATAACGGTATTAAAATCGATGCATTCTCATTAATAGAATGAAAGAAAGTAACGAATATAATTAGCCCGAAAGATGCACCTGAATGCAGTCCAAGAATACCAGGATCGGCCAACGCATTCCTTGATAACCCTTGCAAAATCGCACCGGAAATCCCAAGGCCAATACCAGCTAACATTGTGATTATAATTCTTGGCATACGATAATCGTATAGCACGGTTGCACTCTCAAAATCACCATGACCGAAAAGCGTTTGAATTACTTTGAGCGGTGCAATGCTAAGTGTCCCCGTATTTAAGCTAAGCAAAATGACAGCGATACTAATACAACCGAATATTGTAGTTACAGTAACGGCTCTCGTTTTATCTGTGTTTAAAATCTTCTTCACTTACAACTCCCTCCCAACTTTACGTGCTATATAGAGGAAGAACGGAACTCCAACAAGAGCCACCATAATTCCTATTGCAAGTTCTTTAGGAGGATTTACTGTTCTTGCCCCTAAGTCAGCTACAACTAATAACATGGCTCCTAAAAATGCTGACATAGGAATAATGAGTCGATAATTCACACCAACTAATTTTCTAGCAATATGCGGGATAACTAGTCCTACAAATCCAATAGAGCCAACAGCTGAAACAGAAACACCTGCTAGAATAACTACTATAATCATTCCAAGTATCCTCGTTCGATTCGTTTTCACACCTAAATTCGTAGCGACATCATCCCCCATTGATATGAGTGAAATAGACCGCCCTAAAATTGTCGCAAAAACAATTGTTATGAGAATAATGGGAACTAAAAATTTCAAGTGTTCCCACTTAACCCCTGCAACACCACCAGCGTACCAAAAAGCTAAATCTTGACTTAAGTCATAATAAATCGCAACACCTGAACTTAACGAATGTAAAAGCGCAGCCATAACAGCCCCAGCGATCGTTAATCTCATCGGTGTTAATCCGCCTGATGTTGCTGATCCGATAATAAAAATGAGCACTGTACTTAAGACTGCTCCAATAAAGGAGACAATCATTAAATAGGAATACGGCATATGCGGGAAAAAGGCAAAACTAAGTGCTACTACAAACATCGCACCTGCATTTATACCCAGCACACCTGCATCCGCTAAAGGATTTCGTGTTACTCCTTGCATAACAGCTCCAGCCACTGCAAAAGCCGCTCCTACAACTGCTGCACCGATTACCCTTGGGAGTCTTAATTCATAAATAATTTGGTGCTGTATTAATTTCGGATTATAATCAAAAACCGCTGTCCATACGGTTTGTAAATGGATATCCTTTGCACCAAATGCAACAGCTAAAAATATAGAGCCGATTAAAAATAAAATTGTTAAGCTCATGAAACATATGAACTTAATATGTAGCCAGCGATTATTGCCAGCATATACAGCAGGCTTATGTAACATGTTTCATTTCATCCTTTATATTCAGTTGTTTTTTATAATTATTTTTTATTTGTAATTATTATTGATAATAATTATCATTTTCATTTAGATATTATATCGCCACTTTTTTTAAATAGCAAACTATTTTTTCACTTCGCTAAATATTAAAATACTTATTACAATTCCCTTCCAAAACTTACAAATACACGCAAAATAGACCTACTAGCTTATTTTTAAAAGTGTAGTATACTTAATCATTATTTTGAGTTTTCAAATAAAAATATCTAAGGTGATGCAATGTTATATATAAAACAACTACTACACTTCACTTACGAGCAAGCATTATCTTGCTTATTCCCAGTCGTTATTTTCTTAACACTAGCCCTTTCAAAAATCGTTTCGATCCCAGGGTTATACCGCTACGATTTCATACTCATCGTATGCCTTCTTATGCAGTGGGTTATGTACAAGACTGGCCTTGAGACGAAAGACGAATTAAAAGTAATTACTGTCTTCCACCTCATCGGCCTTTTACTAGAAATATATAAAGTTCATTTCGGTTCATGGAGTTATCCGGAAGAGGCATATTCAAAGGTTTTTGGAGTTCCACTTTACAGCGGCTTTATGTATGCAAGTGTTGCAAGTTACATATGCCAAGCGTGGAGAAGACTACATTTACAAATGTATCATTGGCCGAAAGCTATTTTTGTAATACCTCTAGGAGCAATGATTTACTTCAATTTTTTCACACATCATTTTCTATACGATTTTAGATGGTTCTTAACGTTACTTCTATTCATCGTTTTCTTTCGAACATTTGTGGAATTTTCATTACGAGGCGTTACATATAAAATGCCGCTCGTTCTCGCCTTTTTTCTTATCGGATTCTTTATTTGGATTGCAGAAAACATCGCAACATTTTTCGGTGCATGGCAATATCCAAACCAACGGGAAGCTTGGAATCTCGTTCACTTAAGTAAAATCAGCTCATGGTTTTTACTCGTTGTCATTAGCATTATGATTGTTACACAACTCAAACATTTGAAGCAGTTGAAAAGATAATACTGATTATATAAAATAGTTAGCCCATCACTCATTAGGGGGTGATGGGCTTTTTTTAGTAATGTTTTTTAAACCATCCTTATCAAAGGAGTTATAATTTACAACAGCATAAACAGTTACACATTATGAACTACTACTAGCTGAAGATGTTGCTACAGATGAAGCGGCAATCGTTGCCATTATAGCTGCCTGTTGTGCTTGGATGAGGACTTCTATCATTGTTTGTAAACCTGTGTTGGTAGCTTTACTTTCCTCACCTTTCTGACTTACGAACAGTTGAATAGCAATAAGAATATTCGTATCTGTATGCCAACGGAATAATTTCTCTCCCTGCAATTTTTCAATCAACGCTTTAATAGAATGAATCTCTTTTTCTCCATCCTCAAGTAACGCTAATAGCCCGATTGCTGGGTAATGCATCTGTTTCACTTTTACCTTTTCTTGCTTTAACAAATTCCATATGTTTGTGCATGTTGCAACTAATATTTCTTCCCTGACATCCTTCTTTAGTGAAAGAATATGGCTTAGAAATTGGAGGTCATTCCCTTTGCGCAAGCCAGCTTTTGCTAGTTTCTGATAAAGACGCTCCACTCGGTCCATAAGTGTTTCTACATGCTCTGATTGTCCTGCTAATAAAACGGAGAGCGGATAATCATTTGTACCTGTTAGGAAAAGATGATCCTCTTTCATACGTTTATATACTTGCATTGAACGCTGAATGTGCGTGCCATGATGCTCATTATCTTCTGTTAAAAGCACAGCTGCTGCAAGATAAGTAAATATACTGCGACTAAAGCCACCAGCGACCAATTGTTCATATAAGTCTAAAAACTCTCGAAAAGCTTTCTTATAATCTGTAAAGTGAATATCTAATGTTGCGGCCACTACAAAGCGATGATAAGACTTTAAGTATGAAAACATCCCTACCTCATTCTTAATATAACTACTAATTTCTAAAAAACGTCCGAGATCAAGCAATTTATCACTACTTGCATACATAGCAGCAATCATCATTCCTGTTCGAGAATCACTCGTTTTCCATTTTAGTTCTCCCTTTAACTGTGAATATGTATGTATATATTGCTCTAGCTTTTGTTCTAATGTAATCATAGTATTCACCCCTATTTCTAGTTCCTCTCTATTATTATACGCATATTCCATATTTAGGAATACTATAATTAATAATCCATCATAAAAATAATATTTTTTTATCCTTATATATTGTTTTTCTCCCTTCTTCATCAGCATCACGATGATAATCCCTAATCCTTCAAGAAGTTATACAAAAAAGGTAGATAATAATTTATCTACCTTTTTTTGTATATATTATTTAACATTACACCTGTATTGCTCGTTATATGCAATTAAGACTAAAGAGCTTTAATAATACGTTCCATCGCCTTCATCTGACCAATATGATCTGCTTCATGATAAAGCATCATACCGTAAAGCTCACCAACTGTTTCTAGTCCTAGGAACGGCTCTGGCAGTTTATTTTCAAATGCTTCTGCTGGAATTTCTTTAATACGTTTTGCTTGTTCTTTTAATTGAACCGTTAACACTTCTAACGATGGTCCTGCTGTTGTCCATTTAGATGGTCTTGATCCATATCCAAACATACCTGGATATTCCGTTGGTAATTGTTTAAATTCTTTTCCAAACATGAAAACTTCTGCTGCCGTTAACACATGACCGATATGCCAGCGAATTGTATTGTTAAAACCCTTTGGCTGCGTATCTGCAGTTTTATCATCTAGCGTCTCCATAAATGTAAGTAACGCACCGCGCGTTATTTCAAATTGTTTTAAGCCAACTAGTCTATTCATTTTATCGTTCCCCTTCTTCATGTACCATTTATTATGAACTAAGAATGTTCAACTTATTAAAGTTTTACCTTGTTTAATCTATCAGAAACAAATAAGAAATACATCTAATATGCTTATTAAAAATAATAAAAAGGTTCACTCCTCGTAAATATAGAATTACTTACTATGTAAATAAAGGAGGAGTGTACTTGCATGTTACATATTTTAAAACAACAATATAATCTTATTAGCTCTACAAGAGAAACTCTATTTTCGTTTTTGGAAGAAATCCCACTAAAAAAATTACATAGCACTATTCCGAATTTCGGGAGCGGTAGCATTATAAAGACACATATTCATGTAGCCGATTGCTACCGATACTGGCTTGGATCATTCGCATTCAAGCAAAAACGGGCAGATTTTTCATTTGCTAGCGATTATGAAATTGAGCATGCAGATGTCACGAAAGTCCGTGCTAGATTTAAGTTAGTAGATGAAACTGTACAACGCTTTTTAGATGAATACAATGACCGATGGCTCGACAATATAGCAAATGAAGTAAAATGGCAAAAAGAACCTTGGAGTACAACGCCGCTATGGCTTTTAACTCATACGGAGACGCATGAGTTTCACCATAAAGGACAAATTGTATCTATGGCTAGACACCTTGGATATGTTCCTCCTGATACAGACCTGATTAGTTGATATCAAAAAGCTTAGGATGAATACAAATCGAGCATGTTTTGAAAACCAATCAAAACATGCTCTTAAAATATTCTACCTTACAATCTCCATATCCTCATCAATACCAAATAGTCTCGGCATAATTATAAGCATCACTATTTGGTATAGCATGTTTCCCTTGTGCTTGTGCCTTTCTTGGATCTAAATCATATACCATTGGTGTATAGCATGATGTTTGCCCTTTATTTACAACACCATTTCCTCCAGCACTTCCGCAAGTATATGCCTTTCCATCTGTTTTTCTAACAATTCTTGCATCAGCTTCGTTATTATAAACTGCCAGGCGAGTTACAGTAACTTTTGCCCATGCTGTTTTACACGTCGTGCTAAATTTTAATTCCACATAAGAATTTGAATCAATCCACTTCTTCTCTTTCGTTACTGCGGATTGATCACAGCTATTATAATAAGGACTTTTCCCATCATATGAGTGGTCTTCTGCGTATGCTTTATCGCTATTAGTCGTACTAAACATACTAGTTACAACGAGTAAAGATAACAATAAACATGCACTCACCTTTTTTAATAGCTCCATATAATTTCACTCCTTTATTAATAACGTGCTGTTTTCCCGTAACCGTTATTAAACGTAACTGCTTCAGCATCTGCTGTGTATCCGAAATCAGCAGTTAAATCAAATACCATTCCTGTATAAGTACTCGTTTGACCAGTTTTAATTGTGCCATTTCCTTGATTGGAAGTGACTGATTTTTGAAACACACCATTTTTGTATTTATTCACAACAGCGTACGCATACACTCCTCCTGAAACAGCTGGTGCTGGTTGATCTAAAACAAACTTAGCCCAAGCTGCATGACATTTATTACTGTAACGTAAATACACTGTCCCTACTTTTTTACTACCTTCGTATACCGCTGTAGACTTTGCATTAAATCCATCTGCATCACACGTTGTACTTCCCCCGTATACTTTCGTTGTTGCTGGATTTTTCCCGTCATAATAACTACTCAGATCGGTAGCTGCAAATGTACTTCCTTGAAAACTAAATAATACCCCTACACTCGCTACACTTAACACACATACTTTCATTAACTTTTTAAACATTGTAAATCTCCCCCCCCAAAATAAGTACGTATATCTATCCCTATGTACGCCCCTCCTTTCATGCTGCCTAGAGGCATCTTACAGAAACGAATAAAAGTTGTAAATTCCCTTACGATTATTGGAATATACGAAGAAATTTACTTACCCTTGTAAGAAAAAAAGTTGAGAAATACACATTTGAAAACATCCTTTATTTAAAACATAAAGAACCGATACTCGTTTCATGCAAGCATCGATTCTCAATACAAAATTACCATTTCTTCTTTTATAGAAAATAAATATTTCTCCACTTAATCCGTTGTAAAAAACTCCCTCGTCACATCAATAAATTGCTGCAGTGACACTGTCATCCATTTATCTTTATGCCAAGCAATTTGTGTGAAAATTGGATTGATAGTATTTTCTAGATGTAACTCTTTTATCGTCCCCTCTCGTATATCTTTTTCTACTACTATCGCCGGTAAAACGGCTATACCTAAATCTGCAATAACACATTGTTTTATTGCCTCTACACTAACAAACTCAATCTTATTTGCTGGATACACATCTTGGATGCGAAATAACTCTTCAAATAAAGTCCGATATGAGCACCCTAGTTCTGTTAATAAAAGTGTTTCCGTCTCTAAATCTTTTATCGAAACAGAAGTTTGCTGGAGTAAATGATGCCCTGGAGCAGCTACTACTTTTAATTCTTCTTTCATAAGCGGCTCAACATGTAAAGCATCTTCTGTTTTACATTCATCCAAAATAAATGCAAGATCGACTTTTCCTTCCATCAATTGTTCCTTCGCATCTTTATTGGAATGTGCGGGTTTAAATATAAGTTTTATTTGAGGAAATTGTGCTTTAAATCTCTTTAATATAGAAGGAAGTCTATATGTACATTGGCTTTCTTGCGCACCAATCGTTAACGTACCAGCTATTTCTTCATCATCTTTCACAGCCGTCTTCGCTTCGTTACTAAGTGCGATTATCTTGTCCGCGTATAGTTGAAACTTTCTTCCTGCTTCGGTTAAGAAAAGACGTTTCCCTAATCTTTCAAATAACGGCGTACCTAGCTCAGTTTCTAACGTTTTAATTTGCGCCGTTACGCTTGATTGAGCAAAGTTTAATTTCTTCGCAGTTTGGGTAAAGTTCAAAGTGTCCGCGGCGATTTTAAAGGTAATTAATTGTTTTATCTCCATTTATCATCCCTCTTTTCAATCGGAATTCCCGATTGATTTCATCGAAATAATCCTCTTTGTCTATTGATATTTGTATTGTATGATAAAGAGCATCGACAAACAATATAATGGAGGTATTCCATATGAAAGCACTTTGTTTCGAACAGTTTGGAAGTCCAGATGTACTACAATATAAAGAAATACATGATCCAATCATAAATCCAAATGAAATTCTTCTCCGTACAAAAGCAATTGGATTAAACTTTGCTGATATTTACAGACGCCGCGGTGATTATCATCTTGCTGGCAATCCACCTTATATATTAGGTTATGAAGGGGCTGGTATTGTTGAAGAGGTAGGAGCTAACGTTACAAATATCAATCCTGGAGACCGTATTGCATTTACTGATGTTCCATTTGCAAATGCAGAATTAGTTGCCGTTCCATCAGAAAAAGCAATCCCGCTTCCAGATTCAATTTCTTTTGAAACAGCCGCTTCTGTCTTATTGCAAGGCTTAACAGCACATTATTTAACGAAAGATAGCTATCAAATAAAACAAAGTGATATAGCTTTAGTGCACGCTGCAGCTGGCGGTGTTGGGCAACTTCTTATTCAAATGATTAAACTGCTAGGCGGAAAAGTAATCGGCCTAACTTCATCAAACGAAAAAGGAAAAGTAGCCACATTAGCTGGTGCCGATCACATATTTTTATATACGGAATCATGGGCTACGAAAGTACTTGAAATAACAAATGGTACCGGGGTAAATGTTGTATATGAATCAGTAGGCTCTACACTTGAGGAAAGTTTTAACGCTACTAAAGTTGGTGGTACTGTTGTATTTTTCGGAATGGCTGGCGGTAATCCTGCTCCCGTTGATCCGCGTATGCTTATGGATACTTCAAAAACTTTAACTGGCGGAGACCTTTGGAACGTGCTTACTACTTTTGAAGAACGAAAAAAACGCTCTACTCAATTATTTGATTGGATCGCTACTGGAAAATTAAACATTGCAAGTCCTACTACATTCTCTTTACAAGACGGTGCCCGTGCTCATAAATTATTAGAGAGCAGAAAAAGTACAGGGAAGATTTTATTGATTCCATAATTCACAAAATGAAAAGGAATCTAGGTTAAGTTTTATGAAAACCTATAGTAAAAAAAGTTGATAAATGAAAGGACATAACTAATACGTTATGTCCTTTCTTCTTCAAAACGCTCGGATAATTTTCGATCTCTTTTCTCAATTAAAAGCATATGTTTTTTATTTGTATATCGCTAGGAAATTATCACTTTATTTATGAATAAGGCTACGTACCGATTTAAACTAAAAACTAGCTTTCGATCCTATAACAACAGTAGCATCTAATTCCTCATCTCGAGCTACTTTCGTGGTAAGCCCAGCACCAGCAAAGATTTCAAAGGTCTGATTTGCCTGCATTTCGCTCGTCTCTATTAAAAGATGACCTCCAGGTGCTAGCCAGAGAAATGCTTCTTTCGCTACTCTTCGCTGAATGTCAAGTCCATCCTCTCCCCCATCAAGCGCCACCTTTGGTTCATGTAGGCGAGCTTCCTGTGGGAGCAGTTTTATTGCATCAGTAGGAACATAAGGTGCGTTTGCAAGTATGGTCTTCACGTTGCCTTTAAGTGAATGAGGCAACGATTTATACAAATCACCTTCAAAAACATGGCCACCGAAACTCGTTACATTGCGGCTTGCACATCGTACCGCAATAGGGTCAATATCAACACAATATAATTCAACTCTTCCTAAAGCTGCCGCTAGAGCTGCACCGACAGCACCTGAACCACAACAGAGATCAACGACAATATCACCAAAACATGACAGCGCTTCTGCTTGGTGAACAAGAAACTCGGTTCGTTGACGAGGCACAAAAACACCCCGCTCCACTTCTATCCGCATCCCACAAAATTTTGCGTATCCAACAACATATTCAAGTGGTAAACCATCGGCTCGCATTTCCACCATTCTCTTGAGGTCCTCTGGAGTTTGGGCTACTGAAATAAGTAACCTGGTCTCTTCTTCTGCGAAAACACACCCCGCGCTCTGAAGCCTGTTAATTATACATTTTTCTGTTTTATTGTCCAAAAAGGAATTACATTCTTTTCCTATTTACCTCACCACTTTTCTTATTTATAACCCTGTATTCGCTAAAAATTGGATGTATCCTTTTTAACAAAGTGGTCCTATTCAAAAAAATACGCCCTTATTCAATTAAATGACCCAATTGTTGAACAAAGAAACATTCTACACATTAAAAACAAAATCATAATATAAAGATACAATACTTCAAATGATGCACTAAAAAATAAAAAGGAAGCTAGATTTTACTAACTCCCTTTTCTTATATCTATTTGAGATAGGATTATATTTTCACACTTTCTTTCCCTTTTGCAACATAGCTCATATCTCCAACTGACTCGACTGTATATGTTCCATCTTGATATAAAATCTTCGTCACACTAGCATTTTCCACTCCAAGTTTTGTTTTACTACTGTCTAGCATTTCTATTAAGGTAGTAATCAACAGCCCATGAACAACAACTAAAACGTTACCGCCGCCATCTTTAGCTACTTCTTCACTAATATTATCTATCTCTGCTTTTATACGAGTAGAAAATAATTCCCAATCTTCCGCCTGTTTCGTAGGATCTGCTGCTCTAATAAGATCAATAACTTCTTGAATAGAAAACTTCATAAGTTCTTCTGGTGATGCAACGCCTGCAGCTTTTCCAACCGCATCCCACATATTATCAAGTTTTTCACCTTCAAAAATACCAAAATTTAATTCTCGTAATTTTTTTCTTTGCTCAAGTTTCAATTTTGATTGCTCACTATATTTTAATACTAAATTAGCAGTTTCAATCGCGCGGCCGCTATCACTACTATACGCACTTGTAAAATGAATATCTTTTAATCCCGTTCCTAAATTAGAGGCAACTTCCACACCTTTTTCTACTAACGGAGAGTCTGCCCAACCTTGCGCGCGATGGTTCGTATTTAATATTGTTTTACCATGTCTTGTAACATATAACGTAACTACGTTGCTATCTGTTTCTCGATTCTTCATTCTTTTTTCTCTCCCTTTACATTTCTATCTCAATTTTAACACCTCAATTATTCATTGAGCAAAATATATGTAAGTAGCTTCGCTTAATAAAAAACGCTACCTTTCTGTATATCCATACAAAAAGATAGCGTCTTTTATGATTATATTTCTTAACCGATACTCCTACTCAGCAAATGCACTCGAATATTGTACAACTCCTTCTACACTCTCAAGAGCATTCTCTGTTAATTCCATTACCATAAACACTTCTTCAGGCACTTCAAATGGTGCTTTTATATTCCACTCACTGGCTTTCTTAAAACCAAATTTCGGATAGTACTCTGGATGTCCTAATACTACAACTGATCCGTATCCAAGTTCTTTCGCTTTTTCTAACGCAGCTACTATAAGCTTTCCACCAATTCCTTTTTTCTGATATCCCGTAGCAACTGATACTGGTGCAAGCGCTAATGAATCTACAGAAGCTCCATCTTGTTCTATCGTAATTTTAGATAACATAATATGACCGACTATTTCTTCATCTACTGCAACGATTGATAACTCTGGAATAAATGCGTCAGACTCTCTAATACGTTTTACAAGTTCATGTTCCTTTTTATCACTAAATTCTTCATTTAAAAATGCTTGTTGTACAACTTCTTCCGTTTTTCTATAATCGGTTTGTCGTTCTTGTCTAATCGTTACCACTCTGGATTACCCTCTATTCTTTCTCATTTCTTTTTGAATTTTACGAAGTGCTTTTTTCGATCCCCGCTCAATATCATGTTGCATTTTTCTTTCTTTATAATCGACAAATAGCGTATTTAAATCGTATCCCTCTGGATATAATTCTTTTGCTGATACCTCTAAAGTAATACGTTTTACATTCACTTCAATGAATTCACCGTTATAATATACAACGACATTATAGAAGTTATCTTTTTCCTTATAGATGATACCAAAATCATCATGATCCAATAAATTTACACGGTCGCCAATTTTATACTCGTAATGATTTTCTCTTTTTTCTTGCAGGAATTTCGGCTTTCTAATTTTACTTTCATTCACTTTTTCTAAAGTATATTCTTTATTTTCCATGTACTCTTTCGCTCTTTTCAGTACACGTTCTCTTACGTTCATTTTATTTGCAATCCAAAGTGCATTACTTTCACCTGATTTACCGATCACTAATTTATAAAGCGGTTCTAGCGTCTCACTATTAAATTGCATGGCTGCGTTCATGAAATCATCGTGCATTTCTGAGAAGCGTTTAATTTCACCGTAATGCGTACTCGCAACTGTAATACATCCTGCAAGATAAAACTCCTCTAAAATAGAAATTGCAAGTGCTGCTCCTTCATTCGGTTCAGTCCCGCTTCCTATTTCATCAAATAATAGCAACGTATTATTATTTGACATCCTCATAATCTCAGATAAATTTTTCATATGTGATGAAAATGTACTTAGTGCATTTTCGATACTTTGATTATCACCAATATCTACAAATACATTTTCGAAAATAGCAATTTCTGTTTCTTTATCTCCGGCAATATGCAAACCTGACATTGTCGCTAATGTTAACAATCCAATCGTCTTTAACACAATTGTCTTCCCGCCCGCATTCGGCCCTGTAATAATTAAACTACGATAGTTTTGACCGATTTCAAAGTTTAATGGTACTACTTTTCCACTTAAAAGCGGATGCTTACAATTTACTAAATGAACGTAGCCATGATCATTTAACTTCGGCTCTATTCCATCAATCGATTTACTAAACTTCGCTTTCGCAAACACCATATCATACTGACTAATTAATTCCATATTAATTTTTATATGATATATATTTTCTACTACCATTCCTGATAAAGTCGCTAAAATTTGATATTCTTCCATCGCTTCTTCTGCTTTCAAACTTGCCAGTTCCGCATTTAACTTTGTAACCGTATGCGGTTCTATAAATACAGTAGAACCTTTAGCCGACGCTTCAACAATACTTCCGGCAACTTGATTTTTATAAGAAGATTTAATCGGAATCGTATAACGATCATCTTTTTTACTAATAAAGAACTCCTGAATATACTTCTTATTTGCACTGCTATTTAAAAACTTCGTTAAACGTTCTTTTATTTTCCCATCTACCGAATCCATATTATTTCGAATTCGTTTTAACTCTTTACTAGCGGCAGAATCAATACTATTACCTTTTATTGAAAAATTAATTTCCTCTTCAATACTTTTAAATTCAGTCATTGAATTTGCATAAGAAGCTAATACTGGCGCAAAAAATTCTTTATCTAACATAAACTTTTTAATCTTTCTACATCCGCGTAAAAAGTCTGAAACACTTACTAACTCTTCTGGATCTAAAATCATTCCTTTTTCTAATTTTTGAATTGTACTAGCAATATTTGAAATACCGAAAAAAGGAACATGCCCTTCTGCATCTAATATAGCTCGCGCTTCGGTTGTTTCATTCAATCGATTCCTTACTACTTTTATACTTGCACTCGGCTCTAATTTATTTATTAATTCTTTTCCTAATCCACTTACACAATAAGATTTCACTATATCCTTTAATTCGTTATATTGTAACTTTTCAAAAGTCATCGTATTCATTTTGTTTCTCCTCACTATGATTGATTTCTATCATAAATGAAGATACCTACTCATTAGATTCCAATGAGTTCTACATTATTCAATTACCATTTTTAACATTAAAAATATACACAAAAAAGCTGCGGGGATACCGCAGCTTTTACATTTACAAAGCATGAGTAATAACATATGGGGAAATAAACCATAAAAAACGGATGGCAATCCCCTTATTACACGCTTTATAAAGTATTGTAGGTATCTTCATAGGTATCGAAATAAATCCATGACAAAATTAGGGGTATGGTATACATAAAAATCCCCTGTTCTTATCCGATTTATTTCATTCAATTTTTCCTATTTAGTACCTACCGCACTCACAAAAAGCACCTCTCATTATTTTATATTATGGTCATTGAAATCTAATTTACTGAAATCATCATACTATATGTATAGCAAGAAGTAAAGGTGTCATACTTTAGTCGTACGCACATATGCAGATGTTTCCTCTTGCGATATTAGATACAATATATATAAATCGTTTAACGGAGGGGTTTCTATGACAGACTTTCAAAAACAATTTTTCGCACGATTACATATAGAAGAAAAAGACAAAGTTTCATTTGAAGATTTACCTAACATTATGTACGCGATGGCACAAACTGTCCCATTTGAAAACTTAAATGTTCTCGAAAAGAATTTTAAGGAAATATCAAAAGAAAATCTAAAAGAAAAAATTTTAGTAAACACTCGTGGTGGTCTTTGTTATGAACTCAATCCTACTATGTATCACTTCCTTAAAGACGCTGGATTCGATGTTCATCTCGTTTCAGGAACAGTGTATAACGCTGCAAATTCTATATGGGCTGTTGATTCTGGCCATATCGCAACCGTTTTAACACATCATAATGAGCTTTATTTAATTGAAGTTGGATTCGGATCATACTTACCACTTGCACCTGTTCCTTTCTCAGGTGAAGTCATTCACTCCGTTACAGGAGATTATCGTATTCGTAAAGAAATGACCGAAAAAGGAAACTACATGTTAGAGATGCGTAAAAACAATGAGTTTTTGGATCAATCTTCTACTGATGATTGGACGTTAGGCTATGCATTTTATATAGAAGAAGTGGATGAAGAAAAAGCAAATGCAGCACAAAAAATTATCGTTGAACATGAGTGCTCACCATTTAACAAAGTACCTCTTATTGTAAAACTAACTGAAGATGGGCATGCCTCTTTAACGAAGGATAGTCTCACAATAGCGAAAAACGGTAAAAAAACGAAAGAAAAAGTTACAGATGGGCAATATAAAAACCTTTTACATTCAAAATTCGGAATTACATTATAATTTTTCAAGCCTTGCCTTTTAGCAAGGCTTTTTAATTTTCAGCAGGGATTTTTTGCAATTTGTTGTATTTCATAGTTATATAGAAATATAACTACATATTTAGAAAGGAAATGATTATGACAGAACTTAAAGATCGACTACAAGTAGATGAGAAAGAAAAATGGGATTTAACGGATATTTACGATACCATTGAAGATTGGGAAAGTGATTTTCATAAAATTGAAGTATTAACGAAAGAACTACACGAGTTTAATGGAAATATTCACGATGGCAATAGTTTATTAGCCTATTTAACAAAGAGTGAAGAAATTTCTAGCATCATATCTTTACTATTCGCTTATGCACGATTACAATCTGATCTTGATACACGCGATACTGACGCTCAATCTCTTGTCGATAAAGTAACACAATTACAAGTGAAAGTAAGTGCAGCTAAATCTTTCTTTTCTCCATTCTTACTTAGCGTAGATGAAAACACATTACACACTTACATAGAAGAAGCTGAAGGCTTACAATATTATAAAGAAGATTTATTTGAATTATACCGTTATAAAAAACACGTATTGAATAAGGACCAAGAAGAGATTTTATCACAAATGGGCGAAGCACTCTCCTCTCCGCAACATACATATGGCATGCTAAATAATGCAGATATACTATTTGGTGAAGTGACTACTAATGATGGAGAAAAAGTTACTTTAACACGAGGAATGTATGCAAAGTTAATAGAAGATGAGAACCGCGAAAAACGTAAAGAAGCCTATAAAGCTTATTACAAACCATACGTTCAATTAAAGAATTCTATCGCTTCTACTTTATCTGCAGCTATTAAAAATAATGTTACTGTTTCTAAGCTAAGAAAATATCCATCAGCGTTAGAGAAATCATTATTTGGCGACATGGTTCCGAAAGAAGTATATGAAAATTTAATTGAAACGACGAAAAAAAACATTCAATCTTTACATACATATAATGAACTTCGAAAAGAGAAATTAAATGTCGATGAACTAAGACAATATGACTTAAGTGTCGACTTAGTAAAAGGTGTAAAACAAGATATTCCATACGATAACGCGTTTGACATCATGATTGAATCACTAGCTCCTTTAGGTGAAGAATATATTGAAACATTAAAAAGCTTTAAAGATAAACGTTATATTGACGTAAGAGAAACGCCAGGAAAACGTTCCGGTGCTTATAACTTTGGTGTATACGGCGTTCATCCATTCATTCTTTTAAATCATCACGATGATTTAAATAGCCTTTTCACCCTTACTCACGAATGTGGGCATGGCATGCATACGCACTACTCACACGGATATCAACCAAGAATTTCTGCACACTATACTATTTTCGTCGCAGAAGTCGCTTCTACAGTAAATGAAGTGCTATTAATTCATCATTTATTAAAAGAAGCAAAAGATGCTAACGTGCGTAACCATTTAGTAAACCATTTCATTGAGAAATTTAAAGGCACTTTCTTTACACAAATCATGTTCGCTGAATTTGAAAAAATCACGCATGAAATGGCACAGCAAGGTAAACCATTAAATGCCCAAACCTTTAGCGAGGTTTACGAAAACTTGTTTAGAGAATATAATGGCGACTCCCTCGTATTTGACGAAGAAGTAAAATACGGATGGGCTAGAATACCGCATTTCTACCGTCCATTTTACGTATACAAATACGCAACTGGATTCGCTTCTGCAATCCAAATTGCTGATAAATTATTAAGCGGCGATCCAAATGCACAGAAAAACTATCTCGAATTCCTTAAAGGTGGAAGTTCAGATTATCCATTAAATCTACTGAAAAAAGCTGGCGTTGATTTAACTACGCCAGAACCGATTGAAAGTGCATTAAATCGTTTTAGTGAACTTGTTGAAGAGTTTTCAACTTTATAAAAAAGAAGAGCCTCTCGCTAGAGGCTCTTTCTCTTTCATGCTCCGTTTCCTTCTATTAAATCATTCGCCATTTTCCTAAACTCTTGATTAAATGTATCATTCATACCATTTTGAACGTTAGAGAACAATATGACGAATGTTTTTTTATCCCAGTTAAAATTATTAAAAGTATTCCAGCCTGCTAATACCCCGTGGTTATGATAATAATCTGGATACGTATAGAAACTAAATCCATATTTTCTTGCAGGTGATGCAGTAAACATATCTAATACACTTTGTTTAGATAACAGCTTTCCATCCATTATTGCCTCATCTAATCTTTTCATATCTTCAACAGTTGTATACATTTCACCACACCCATACAACCAGTTCATTTTTAAGCGGGGGGCAGCTATTAATTCATTATCTTTTCTCGTATAACCTTCTGCTAAAAAAATATCTTCTGGGAGAGTCGCCCCCATTCCAGATTCATACATGCCAGCAGAAGTAAAAATATTTTCTTTCACGTATTCAGCGAGCGGTTTATTCGTAATTTTTTCTACAATATATGCAAGCACCATATAATTATAGTCTGTATATTTCCAGCCTGTCCCTGCAGGAAATTGCAATTTTTGCGCTCCAATCCACGTTACTAACTTTAAACGTGACCCTGCATCCACCCTACCTTGTCCTTGATCTGGCAAGCCAGATGTGTGTGTTAATAGATTTCGTAACGTAATGTTTTTATCTGCTGGAAACGATGGGATATACTTATTTACATTGTCTTCAATATTTAATTTCCCTTTTTCTTTTAGCTGCATAATAGATATTGCAACGACCGTTTTCGTAATAGAACCAATACGATATTTCGTTCTTGGCGTTGTTACTACTTTATCTTTCACATTCGCATATCCATAACCTTTTCGTAAAATCACATGATCTTTACTAGCTACAAGAACGCTCCCATTAAATCCTTTATCTTTTAAATATTGATCTAGTTTTCCAGCTACAGCTTCATAGCGTTTTTTCTCAGTTGCATCAACTTCTTGCATATCGTCCTTTTGCTTACTATTTAAATTAGAAAATGCCTTTATATCATATTTCTTACCTTTATTTGCATGTATTAGTGCAACGACACTCCCACAAAAAATAGCAAAAACAAAGAAAACGATTAACCATTTCTTTAGCATAATAGGAACCCTCTTTTATATAGTTTCACTTAACGCGCATCCATTCTATTCTATATCTATTAATTTTTAAATTTTTTATAATACTACCTATTATTCACCTAAATGAACTAGATTCCTTTTTCTCATATTCAGTTTTCGGCTACTCTCTATTGTATTTCTTTCTCGCAAAATTTCCACCATACAATCGGATGCACCCTACTATAATTTCAACATCTTATGTAACATTTGTTACACAAGATAAGAAACGGAGTTGTTAAGATGAAAAACACAGATAGAAACAATCGTTTAGATGATATGACGTTTCATTATCCTACAATGGAATATAGTTATAATTTAATATTAAGTAAAATAGATTACAACTTTAAAAGGAAATGATACTAAAAATTTTCAAACAAAATAAATCATGTAAATAACGATAAAGAAAAACAAATCATTATAGCTAAAATTACAGGCAATGAACTTCATTGAAAATGAATCTCATTTATACTTTGATTATACAACAAATAAAAAAAGAAATGTCGCTCACTCGGCATTTCTTTATATTTTCTTCATAAAAAATTTACATTGCTAACTTTCTTTTATTTTCTTGTTTTTTCTATATAAACTGACTGCCGAGATACTTAACAATACTACTATACATAACCACGCATACGCATACCCTTTCTCATCCACAATATAACCAAATAAAACAGGTGCAACAATAATAGCAATTTGATTTAATGTAAGTGCTACACTCACTGTTATTCCTACAGATTCTTCACTTGCCAATTCAGCAACTTCGGCTATAAAAAGACTAAACCATCCAATTGAAAAGAATCCTAACAATGCACTTACACTATACAAGACTCCACTCATTATTGTATGTATATTCATTACTAACAATAAAATCAAGCCGATAGAAGCGCAGACAGCTATAAATAAAGGTATACGCCGATTCCCCTTATACAACACATCACTAATAGCTGCTAATGCAATACGACCAATCATTCCAGAAAAGAACATAACTGAAAATACTGTTCCGGCTACAATAGATGTAATCGATTGTTCCCCTGCTAAAAATTTCATGAAGTGTCCAACTAACACCATTTGTAATGAAATCATGCAAATACCCGTTATATAAATTGGATACAACTCTTTTTTGCATATCACTACTTTTAGCTCCATCCAAAAGGAAATGTTATTATGTCCTTTCCTCGCTTCCTCCTGAACATATGGCTCTTTGTAAAACATAAAAAATAATAGCCCTCCAATTATACAAATGCATGCGATACTATTGATCGCGTAAGTCATATTATATTGTACTGTAAGAAACGGGATTAACACTCCCGCTAACGCGCCACCAATCGGTATACCCGCTTGCCTTATTCCCATCGCTAATCCGCGATTTTCTTTTCGGAACCATTTTAAAATCACTTTACTTCCTCCTGGCTGGGAAACACTATAAAACATTCCTATTAATAAAAGTACAAATAATAACCCATTAAATCCATTTACTATATTAGTCAGTAAAAGCGAACTCCCTAGCAAAAATGAACTGATAGAAATTAATATTTTTTCATTATATTGATCAAGTAGCCGACCGACAAAAAGCATACAAAATAACGGTCCAACATTTACAACACTTACTAATAATCCACTCTCCGTATTCGTAAGTGCATATTCTTCTTTCCAAAATAAAGCGAAAACCCCGACACCATACGTTATAAGTGTCGCTGTTGTTTGAGCAATCGTCGCAACAATTAACATAACCCATTTATAAGTACTATTCACCCTTTCTTCAATCAACATAATAATCCCTCCCCCTTCCATTGTATGAAAGTTCTGATATCATATAAAATAAAGATTCATCATATAATCCATCAAAAAAATTGATACCTTTTCGGAGGGATGATACGTGGACATAAAAGATTTAACTGTATTTTACGAAGTCGCGAAGGAAAATAATATTTCTCACGCAGCGAAAAATTTGAACTATGTGCAATCAGGCGTAACGATGCGTATGAAACAACTAGAAAATGAATTAGGTGTTCCTTTATTTTACAGAAACGGAAAAGGTGTAACTTTAACTTCTAACGGTGAGATTTTATTAACGTACGCCAAACAAATTATCCACTTAATGGATCAATCTATAAAAGCGGTTCAAAGTAATGGAACTGATCCTAAAGGTACTTTAAAAATTGGGTGTACAGAATCTACAACTGCGGTAAGGCTTCCCTCTATATTAACGGCCTACTATGAGAGGTACCCAGAAGTCGAATTGATTTTGGAAACAAATACGACTGAACAACTAATTAAGCTTGTATTAGAGCGAAAACTAGACGGAGCGTTTATAGCTGGCTCTACTCAGCATAATAAACTCCATACAACTGTATTTCATGAAGAAGAATTGGTTCTCATTAGTAAAAAACCTTTATCCTCTCTTACAGACATAGAAGATATGAATTTACTCGCTTTTAGTCACGGGTGCTATTATAGAAGTTTATTAGAAGACTGGCTTCAAGAAGAAGACATCTCGCCTAAACGAGTATTAGAATTCGGAACAATCGAAGCGATACTTGCATGTGTAAAATCAAATATAGGCGTAGCGATTATGATGAAATCAATTTTAAAGGGACATGAACATGACGTATCATTCAACCCTTTACCAAATAGCTTCAAAAAGGTTCCTACTACTTTCATTACTAGAAAAGACATATTTCGCTCAGCTGCATTACAAAAATTTATGGAGATGACTCACAATGCATGAAAAGAAAATACGTGGGATGAAACGAAAAACAAACACTATGATTAAACGCATTGAGGAACATACAAAAATATTCCCTTCTACTTTCTATAACGATGAATATTGGTATATGCCTTTACCAGTTTCTCAAGCTTTTATCGAGTCTCATAAAACACCTAGAAAAGTAAAACGATTATGTATACAAACCTTCATAGATCGAGTGAATCATTTAATAAAAATAAAACCGAATGATACACATACATATCGAGTTGTTACTATAATTTCTATAGAAAATTTATGGAGATCGCAAATTATCGTATTTAAAAACGATGACTACTTTCAAAATTTTTTCAATAGAAATAGTGAATTTCAAAATTGGGTCCCTCTTTCAAATGAAATTAATTTTTGGGAAACATGGGGGATTTCAATTCGCCCTACTGCCCAACTGTTTCACTTTCAAGAAGTCATTTATGATGAAGATACAATCGATAAAAAAGAGATTTGGTTTATTGGAGAGTTATCTTAAAAGGGGTACTTTCAAATGAAAAGCTTCCCTTTTTCCACTTATTAAAATTGCTATATGATGAATTTGTCATTTTATTATATAGGAGGTTTTCAAATGGTAATACCTAAATATCCTGATGTCCCTACTCTTACGAAAAAACAAATCGATCAAATTACAGAAATCACTTTTCTAAAAGAAATAACACCACAAAAATGTGATGCAATATTCGTTTTCGGCGGTTCACACCCTGGCAATTGGCAAGCTCCTCTAGAAGCTTATCGACAAGGTTTAGGAAATAAAATTATCGTTACAGGTGGTACTAGTTTACATGGCATGAAACATCCGAGCTGGAATTACGGGGATTTGTCAGATGCAGAAGTAATTGTAAATAAATTACTTGAACATGGCGTACCAAAAGATGCTATCCTATTCGAGAAAAACTCCCTCCATTCTATCGCTAATGTAATGGAAGCGAAAAAGATTTTTGATTTTACAAAGATTAATCAGCTACTATTTGTTTGCAAAAGTTTAGGCGCTGGTCGGCAATATCGAGTATTAAAAAAACATTTACCTAAAACTATTACGTGTATCCCATATACATTTGATACAAGTTTCGATGGTGAGTTTATCATTAATAGATATAATTGGATGGAAAATGAAAAAAGTCGCTCTATGATTTTTGGAGAATACTTGAGAAATATTTGCTACGGTAGAAAGGGCGGCATTGAGCCACCTGAAAATGAGGTTGAAGGTTTAGAAGAATATGTATCCTATTACTATAATCTAGCATAATAAAAAAAGGTATACCAAAATGTCGGTATACCTTTTCTCCTAGTTATTTTTCTTTTAACACACTATGTAATCGATCAGGATAATTTGTAAACATTCCTGTAGCACCCCATTTTATTAACAATCTCATATCTGGTTTCTCATTAATTGTATAAGGATGAATTAGCAGTCCATTATTTCTAGCTATTTTCATATATGACTCATCAATAATTAATTCTCCGTTATCATTACGTAAGTTTGGTCCAATACCAACTGCATACTTTTTAATTTCTTGAAAATCTTCATTCGTTACACGTTTCGGTTCATGTGTAATAGCAGACCATTCAACAATCTCATTGTTTTCATTTGGATAATACCAAAGCAGTTGAACTAACGGAATATTTTCATTCATACTATGAATCTTTGTTAAACTATCTTTACTAAATGATTGAATCATCACACGGCTAGAAGACATGTTTTGACCTATTAAATTATATTTTTCTAATAAAGCTAATAATTTCTCTTCCATTCCTGGATACACATCTGGTGATTTTGTTTCAATGTAATACTTCATGCTTCTTCCGTACTTTTGGAAAATTTCTTCAAGAGTCGGAACTTTTTGACCAACGTACTCTTGCTTAGCCTTTTCTGGATACGCTTTATTGAACCACGATCCTGCATCTAAACTCTTTATTTCACTTAATGTTTTATCTCGTACTTCACCTGTACCATTTGTCGTGCGATCAACTGCCGTATCATGCATTGCAATCAACTGGCCGTCCTTAGTTAATTGAATATCTAACTCCAAATAATCCGCTTTCATTTTTTTCACTAAATCATAAGAAGCAAAAGTATGCTCAGGTGCATGTCCACTTGCTCCGCGATGTGCAATATTTAAAAACTTATTCTTATTCCACTCATGCTTTCCTTCTGCTTTCGCATGAACAGCTCCCCCAGCAAAGATACTTCCCGTCATAAAGAAGATAACTAAAACGCTAATAATTTTTCTCATCCTTCTAACCCTTCCTACGTTACAAATTTCAACAAGTTAATGAGATTTACACGAAATAGAAGATATACTTTCATCATTTTTATAAGTTTATATTAAAATTCCAATCTTACAAATATAATTCCCCTATGTTATTACTATACTATTTATTTTCCATATCCCCCCTATTCACATGTAACTTCCTATTGATTACATTTCATCAATAAAAAAAGCCATAAATTATTTAGAGGACACTTCTGTATCCTTAAATAAATTTATGGCTTATCTCAAATATCTCCGGCCTCGATTAACTTGTCGAAATTAATCATACCAAACCTATTAATATTTGTGAATATTATTTTTTCAGTACGGTAAAGCTTTAATCAGTATAAGTTATATATCTATCTTATACTAATTAGTATTTGAACACATCGAATTTTTCCGAACAGCCCGATTCCTATCTAACTTCTTTAATTTCAATTCATACAAGATAAAATTCTATTGTCATTTGACATGATATTTACGTAAATCTAGGCTTTACTTAATTACAAATTCTTAATTTCGTATATCCTTTCTTGCAAGTTTAGGTTTCTTTTGAGAATGTGGTATATTTACATGTCCCAAAGCAGCCACGGATTGTCTCCTTTCCTTCCTTGACAGTTTAGGCTTCTTTTGAAAATATAATTCTTTTAAATGTCGCGAAGTAATACCTTGTTTTTTGAAATCAAAGTAAAAATACAAATGTGTACTTAGCGCTAGGAAAACAACTGAAATAAATGAAAAAATAACGATTAGCACAATCGCCATAGCTTTTTGGCTCAAAATTCCAATACTAACTTGACCAATCATATAACCTAAACCCGAAAAATATACAATTTTAGAGATTTTCACATCTTGATCAGTGATCCCCCTTAAGCGAGCTGTAAAATATTTAATCCAGAATAATTCAGATTTATAAACAATTAAACTATATGCAATAAGCGATAGAATAAAAAATAAAGGAGATTCTATTTCTACGAATTCGTAAGCTAACTTTTGCACAGCTATAAAACTACAAAATGAAATACTTAACGCAACAAATCCAGAATATAATAAATGTTGCAATTGAGGCTGCCGAGGCTTATGAATAGAAACCCAAATTCCCCATAGATTACATATCACATAAAATGGTAAAGCTACGTAAGAGTATATATTGTACGGTGGAAATATGAATAAAATGATGAGTAGCATAAAATTCATGATAACCCACACAAAGGCCCCTACAATATTTCTTATATCAAATGGTATTAATATCCGCATACAATCATCTATGCTGTTGCCATTATATTTGTCCATTATACACCCCATAAAAATTTAAAAATTTTATCTAATACATTTCCAATTCCTGATTTAACTCTATCTTTTACCGAATCCTGTTTGCCATCATGATTCCAATCACCTTTGTTAAATTTGATTCCATCTGTTAACCAACTTATCCCGATAAAAACACCAAAGCCAATTCCGGCCCCAACTACAGTTCCAATTGGTCCCCCAATTACTGTACCTATTGCAGCACCAGTTAATGCACTAGTAGCAGCAGTAGAACCAACCCCAATTGCTGCATCACCAATAATATCACCAGCTAGCTTAGTTTTTGACGCTTTATTTTCAATATTTTCCTTTGTATCATTAATTACATCCCATCCTACAGCTGCATAACCTAAAGCATTTGTTTTTAATTTCAATGAACCTTTAAAAAATTCTTTTGGTGATAAAACATGTCTTTTTACATCATTTATTTGCTTTACTTCGGCTAAAGGTAATGTAGTCTGTAACCTCTAGGAAATATAATACAATAAAAAAATGATTCAATCTAGTAATTGCCAACACTTATAACTAAAAACTAAAAAAATTCTAACAACAAAAAATAAAGGGAATTAATTTACATATATTTTTATAATAGTAATGTCTCTTCACTACACAATCTTTATTTTGTAAGCTAAAAAAATAGAAGTATCGTCCTATATAAGACAATACTTCCGTAGTTACTTAAAAATCACATAATAAATTACCCATTACCTCTTCCAGCATTACATCTGGATTTACCACTGCTTTTGCCAAACGCCATCCTATAAAGCCATCTGGTCTAATTAATACAGCTCCTCCATTCTCTATCCTATATAATTCACGAAAAACATTTTCTTGAGCAATAAAGTCTCCACTTCCACCTACTCGATACAGTTTAATATTTATTCCTAATTTAGATGAAACATCAAATACAGCTTCAGCCCAAGAGCTATTGTCTACTCCAGTAAGTAATACAAAATTGTTACCAAATAAGTCTAATATAGAAGCTTCTTTCCCTTTATACATCCCCCAAAAGTGTGGCGCTCGCGTTCCAGGTCTCCCGTTCAACTCTACGCTATCCATTCTATGTGGAATGACTGATTCATCTATTATTGCATCTGAACTATAATGATACCCAACAGTCACAGCTAAACCGTCCATATTATTCAGACTGCCTTCCTCTCTATTCGCAGCACGAAACAGTAAACTACTCGCATAATCTGTCGTTAATTTTGCAACAGGATATCTCTCTTCATGATATGTTTCTAACAATTTTGGTTTTGCCTTTCCTTTTATAACAGCCGCTAATTTCCAGGCTAGATTGTGTGCGTCTTGTATTCCTGTATTGGAACCAAACCCTCCTGTTGGCGGCATAATATGTGCAGAATCACCAACTAAAAAAATGCGATTATCTTGAAATTTTGTAGCAGTACTTTCAGTCGCTTCCCACGGTAAAACACTTACTATTTCTGACTCAACATTTGTACTTCCTATTGCGGTTTGAATAATTTGTTTACAACGTTCTATAGTGAAATCTTCTGGTTGCTCTCCTTTTAATGGATCGTAGGATACATGGTAAATCCATCTTCTTTCGTTATCAACTGGAATAAGCGCACCAAGAACTTCAGGATGAAGTACCATAGTAAAACCAAATGCATCTCCTTGTATAAATTCACTTAAATCCGCTTCAAAATAAATATTCATATAATAACCACCAATTGTTCCACGGCCCTCGGTACTAATCCCTAGCTGCTCACGTATTTTACTTTTCGCTCCATCCGCTGCAATTACGTAGTCACAATGAACAACGCTCTCTTTTTCCGTTTCACGATTTCGAATCGTTGCGATTACTCCTTGCTCATTTTGTTCATAAGAAACCAATTCATGATAAAAAGATAATTCTCCGCCTAATGTTCTCGCTTCTTGTAACATCATCTCTTCTAAAGTAATTTGATAACAAGCAGTTTGTTTTGATGGACTAATCTCTTTTACTTTTCGAAGTAATTTTTCATCGTTTCCATACTGAGTCACCCTCAATTGTGCGAATTCTTCCTGATTCGCCTCAGCTATTGTATGAACAGCTATTCTTCCTCGGCAATTTTCTAATGTTTTACCCGCTGATCTAATTCTTTGTTCTAAACCTAATTCTCGAAATAACTCCATCGTACGAAAAGTGATTCCACCTGCTTTCGGATGAATGGCAGTAGACGGATGCCTTTCAATAAGCAAGTATTCAATATTATGTTTTGCAAGGAATAACGCAGACGCTAATCCTGATAATCCCCCTCCAACAATTAAAACTGGTACATCATTCGATTCCATATACTTATCCTCCACATCATTGTTCTGAGCTCAGTGACATAAATATAATCAAAAAAACAACAAAGATATAGACTTATATTTCATTTTAAATTATCATATAGATAGATTACGCCCCAAATTACTTTTACTTTTTCATACATCTATAATCTGCTTGAATTATGCATGTATGAAAGAGTAAAACGAAACAACTCACTTCAAAATAATAAAAACATGATAAGCGGTCGTAACCCAATAAATTATATAGAGTTACGACCGCTTAATTTTTTGTGCAATGACTTAACCATCCTCATCTGTAAACAACGTATTATTAAGCCTTTTCTATCTCCTACCATTTTCAACTCATAAAATTTCATTCGTCTCGATTTTCTTTCCCAATATTGCAGCTCATACAACAATCATGTAGCATTACCGTATCGAAGTAATGGTCCATCATCTTAAACCTTTCGACTCATTAGCAGGAGGTAAAGTAATTGAAATGAATAAACAAGAACAATTAAATGTTATAAAAAAAGATTTTATTGATTCTCAAAAAGTATTATTAGCAATTGGCGATGAAACACGTCAAGCTATTTTGTTAGTTCTCATGGAAACGGAATGTCAAACAGGATTACGTGTAGGTGAAATTACGAAACAAACACACCTTTCTCGACCAGCGGTATCACATCACCTTAGAATTTTACGAGAAGCCGGTATTATTTTAATGCGAAAAGAAGGTACAAAAAACTTTTATTATATTGATATACGTACAAAATTAAGTTTATTAAAAAATCTTGTATTAGATATCGAAAAGCTATTGCACAACTTTTATCCCACTTTAACGGGCAGTAAGACCCCCACCTCAGAATTCAGCGAAAGCAAAGAATTTAGATAGGGGATCAACTGCCCATAAAAGTCCGATTGGTTCAACTAATAATCAGTGGGGGATGAAGACCCCCCCACTGATTAAAGTTTCACTTTATTGAAATTTGGAGGTATAAGAAATGAAAGCGATGATAATTGATAAGTACGGAAAAGTCCCAATGCGTATGGCCGAGGTACCTATTCCTGAAATAAATGAGCATGAAGTGCTCGCAGAAATTCATGCAGCTAGTATTAACCCAATTGATTTTAAAATACGCGATGGAAAAGTAAAGGTGTTACTTAAATATGAAATGCCCCTAATCCTTGGGAATGACTTTGCTGGTGTCATCATAAAGGTTGGATCAAAAGTAACTCGTTTTAAAGTCGGCGATGAAATATATGCACGTCCAAGAAAAAATAAGATTGGTACTTTTGCGGAGTATATAGCCATTCATGAAGATGACATAGCTTTAAAACCGAAAAATTTAAGTTTTGAAGAAGCTGCTTCAATTCCACTTGTTGGCTTAACATCCTATCAAGCATTACATGACATTATGCAATTACAAAAAGATCAAAAGATTTTAATTCACGCTGGATCTGGTGGTGTTGGTACTTTCGCAATTCAGTTAGCAAAAATAATGGGCGCTACCGTTACAACAACTGCTAGTGAAGCTGGTTCCGATTTAGTAAAGTCTCTTGGAGCAGATCAAATTATTAATTACAAAACAGAAAAATTTGAAGAAATACTAAAAGATTATGATGCAGTATTTGATACCATTGGTGGTACAACACTTGAAAAATCATTCAATATTATAAAAAGCGGCGGCAACATTGTTTCCGTTTCAGGAATGCCAAACGCTCGTTTCGGTAAAGAATTTGGTTCTGGATTTTTTAAAACATTCTTATTTTCATTAGCAAGTAAAAAACTTACTGCACTTGAAAAAAAGCATAATGCTCAATATTCATTTTTATTTATGAAGCCAAGCGGAGATCAATTACGTACTATCGCAAACTATATTGAAGCCGGAAAAATCAAACCTGTAATCGATCGAGTTTTCCCTTTTGAAGATGCGCAAAAAGCAATGGAATATTCAGAGGCTGGAAGAGCAAAGGGGAAAATAATTGTAAAAATGAAATAATAATAAAAACTCCATTTTCTTCAAATGGAGTTTTTATATTTACTGTTAAATAGACATAGTGCAGTGAAGTCCTTACAATAGATTGCAAGGGGAAATATCATATTATACTTTTAGCTAATTTTACAAAGAATACATACGTACAAATACATAATAAAAAAATAAACAAGGAGGAGATAAAATGACTAAAAATAATGAAGCTGGTTGGAATTTAGACCATAGTTATACGACTTTACCACAATCATTTTATACAGAAATCCCCCCTACTCCCGTAAGTTCACCGGAGTTAGTTAAGCTAAACCATTCACTTGCGATATCTCTTGGCTTTAATCCTGAAGAATTGAAGAAGGAAGCCGAAATCGCTATTTTCGCTGGTAATGCACTCCCAGAAGGAGCTCGTCCATTAGCTCAAGCATATGCCGGTCATCAATTCGGACATTTTAATATGTTAGGCGACGGTCGTGCTCTTTTAATTGGTGAACAAATGACTCCTTCAGGTAAACGTTTTGACATTCAACTGAAAGGTTCTGGTCCTACTCCGTATTCACGCCGCGGTGATGGTCGTGCTGCACTCGGTCCAATGCTACGTGAATATATTATTAGCGAAGCAATGTATGCACTTGATATTCCAACTACCCGCAGTTTAGCAGTTGTCACAACAGGCGAACCAACATATCGTGAAACAAAGTTACCTGGAGCTATTTTAACTAGAGTAGCAAGCAGCCATATACGCGTCGGCACATTTCAATATGCTGCAGCTCGCGGTTCTATCGAGGATCTTCAATCACTAGCTGACTATACAATAAAAAGGCATTATCCAGAAATTGAAGATCATGAAAACCGATATACTGCATTGCTACAAGAGGTCATTAAAAGACAAGCAAGTCTTATCGCAAAATGGCAACTTGTTGGATTTATTCACGGCGTAATGAACACTGACAATATAACGATTAGTGGTGAAACGATTGATTACGGCCCTTGTGCATTTATGGACAATTACGACCAAGGAACTGTATTTAGCTCCATTGATACACAAGGTCGCTACGCATATGGAAATCAACCATATATGGCCGCATGGGATCTCGCACGACTAGCTGAATCCTTAATACCAATCCTACACGAAGATGAAGAAGAAGCATTAAAGATTGCTCAAGACGAAATTTCAAAATTTAGCGTACAGTATGAAAACCATTGGTTCCTTGGAATGAAAAAGAAATTAGGACTATTTAGCAACGAAGAACAAGATCAATCACTTATTGAGCAACTTTTAAAAATGATGGAGAAATTTAAAGCGGATTACACAAATACATTCCGTTCATTAACTCTTAATACGTTAGAAAATACCCCTCTATTCGATAGCCCTGAATTTAAAGAATGGTACAAACTGTGGCAATCTCGATTAGAAAAACAAGATGAATCGAAAGAAAATGCCTACGAAATGATGAAAAATAATAACCCATCAATCATCCCAAGAAACCATCGCGTAGAAGAAGCACTAGAAGCCGCTGTCACAAATGGCGACTATAGCGTAATGGAAAAACTTCTTGAAGCTCTAGCAAATCCTTATGCATATTCTACAGATCAAGAAGAATACTGCCTTCCACCTGCGCCTACGAATCGCCCTTATCGTACTTTTTGTGGGACTTGATTGTTTAATCTGTAAAAAGGTGTGTTCATACAAATTGTGTGAACGCACCCTTTTTTATATTTTCACCTCTCAACTAGAAATTTAAAATGCCCCCTCCCCCGACACCTTTTCTTTACTCCAAAACAAATTAATACTATTCCAATCGGCTTACTGAAAAGTTTGTTAAACAAATATTGAGAAATAAAAATCGTATTTCTAAATATTGTTATTTTTGATACTATATTTTATAAGAATATTCAAAAAGCGAGGGGATTTCATGAACGTTCAACTACAAGGTAATGAACAAATTACAAAATTATTTAATGATTGGTATTTAGCTATGCTAAAACAAGATGTGTCCCAGGCAACAAACTTAAAGCATGAAATTGAGGAAAAAGAACTAAACTTTGAAGAAGATGAAAACTTAGCATTATACTATTCTCTACTAGATTTTCGTTTCAAAGTTTTAACTGATGGTTTAAGCATCACAAAAGACAGTTTCAATAAAATAGATTCTTACGCGATTTCACCTAATCACCAACTTTCTTACTACTATCATTTATTTAAAGCGATTCATGCTACTTTAACAACAAATTATAATTTAGCAAGTGAACATTATGAAAATGCTGAAAAGCTATTAGTTAATGTTTCAGATAAACTAGAGGAAGCTGAATATAATTACCGATTCGCTATCTTTAATCAACATTTTTATAAACCGATTGATGCAATTCAGCAAGCAACAAAAGCCAGAAATATTTTCATGACTGAAAATGGATTTGAGATAAAGTTAGCACTTTGCGACAATATAATAGGTTCCTCATGTGTATTTCTAAAACAATATGAACAAGCAGAGGAAAAATTCAATTCTGCTCTTTCAATTTTACAAAAACTAAACGAAAAGGATTTAGTATTAAGCGTTCGCAATAATCTAGGTTGGCTCTATGCAAGTCAAAACCTGTCTTCTCTAGCGATTCGACATTTATCAGAGGTAACAACAAAAGTGCCTACACACTTTAAAGCACTCTTTTTACAAGCCAGAGAGCATTATAAACTTGGTGAAATAAACATTGCTGAAGAATTTATAAAAAAAGGATTGGGAGTTTGTACAGAACTAAACAATATTGAATATATACTTCATTTTAAAATTTTAAATTCCCTTAACAATAATGAGACAACTGAAGATCTAGAAAAGATTATTCTTGAAGGAATTACGTATTTCGACAAAGAATCTTTATATAACTACACTCAAGAATATTCAGAGAAATTAGCAACTAAATTTTATGATGAAAATAATCATGTGAAAGCGAGTGAGTATTTTCATAAAGCGTTACAAGCAAAAGAAAAAACGTTTGAGAAAGGAGCTCTAAAATGATTAAAAAAATTAGTTCTGTCGTTCTAGGACTGTCTGTTATTGGTATTATTTCTATTGGGATAAATAGTGCTTTTACATATCAAGCAAGTCACGCCGATCTCCCTGCACCACAAAGGCCTGACCTTGTTCAATCCGTTGACGTAGGTAAAGACTATAACTCAACAACAGCTGAAAAAACACTTTAAAAAACGAAAGACCTTCATTTAAGAGGGTCTTTTTTAAATGCGCTTATTTAGAGTTAATGTAATCAAATGTTTCTTCATATAGAGGTTTCCATATGCATCCGACGGGATTCGAACCCGCACTCCTTTCGTTAGCATAGGCTAAGGGGAACACGCTTCCCTACGGAATTTCACCGACAGGAATTCCACCTGTCTCAGCTTATTTTCTTTTCGGTGCTTCTGAAACCTTCGCCTTGCGACCCGGTGCGACATGTTTTCCGGCGCTCTTCCCTTCTAGAGCTACGGAGGCATTTTTCTTGCAAGTAAAATATATTTCTACAAAATTAGTAAATCACCTTTATTTTACCAAACTCATTTTGTTTCTTTCATCAATTCCGCAATCCCCTTACTCCCCTCACTACCAACTTTCTCAAGTTCCTCCACAACTAATTTCCGTCTCTCTACAGAATGATTTTGACTTAACTTCGCTTTTCCTTCTATTTTATTTATCTTTACTTTGAACCCAACTATCCCCTTACTTAATCCTCCCATATAATTCGGGTCTACATCATTAAGTGAGTAGGTGCTCTCCGGATCTTCATACTTATGTACTAACTCTTGAAGAGAGTCTATTAATTCCTGTTCATCTTCAACAATTTCTAATTCACCATATACATGCACTGCAACGTAATTCCATGTTGGTACTGCATTGTTTGTTTCATACCATGACGGAGAGATGTAACTATGTGGTCCTTGAAATATAGCTAGTACTTGCTGAGTCCCAATATCTTTCCACTGTTCATTCGGCCGTGCGAAGTGACCATGTAAAATAAGGGTCTCCCTATTTAATAACAACGGTAAATGCGTCGCATATGGTTCCCCATTATGTTGAGAAAATAACGTTGCAAAGCTATTTTGTTCCATTATTTCGTACTTCATTTCTTCATCTTGTATTGCGAAATATTTTGGTATATACATAAACTCCCTCTTTTCCGGTCTTTTATTTCTCATTATATTTAAGTCTTGTGGCATTCAACAGGGCCAGTTTGTATTTGTTTTATAATGGCAGCGTTCTATTTCAAAAGAATAGGCAGCATGTATTCCATGCCGCCTTAGTTTATCTTTTCTAATATATTTGTAATAAATGCTGTCTTACCTTCACTATAGCTCGTTCTACTTTTTGCCTCTCTTGCTAACTCTTCCTTTAAATGTCCATATTCAACAGCAACACCTTCATGTTCACGAAGATAATCCCGAAACGCTATATGTCTTCTTAGCTCTTCACTTTCTTTATCACACACATACAAATGATGTTCCATCCAATCTGTACTTTCTCCGTCCCACGGAACGAAAGCGTCCTTTCTGCCAAACGCCTCTCTCCCTTTGTAGCTCCATTCTGCCTGATGATAGTATCCTATCGCTTCAAGCTTTGTTACTACTTTAGGAAAAAACCCATAATCTTCTATTACGATATCAATATCTAATATTGGTTTTGCTGCAAGTCCTTTAATAGATGTACTCCCAACATGTTCAATGGATAAAATACTGTCTTCCATTACATCGTTAATGAGAGTTTGTAATTTATTAAATTCACTTTCCCATTTGATGTTATACTCTTCGATAGTAATTCTCTGTTTCAAAGTATCCCTCTCCTCAAAAGCAACTATAACCTCTGAATATGAGTATCCTTAAAATCCGTCTCATATTTCAATCCATATCCAAACATTCGATCCATTCCAATATGTGCTGTCCATATTAGGCCTATCATAATAACTATATCTATCTTAAAATAAGCACCTATGATAACAATTAATATCGATATGATATATGTGTGAAATAAATTATAAATGTTAGCCCCAACATGATTATTTATACCATACGCTAACATTGATAAATCCGGAGCTAAGAGGAACAGAAAAAATATTATCCAACTAAATTCATATAATGAATACGCATAAATCGCAGCTATGAAAACAACTAGCCCTTCAAAATGTACAATACGTTTTTGCATTCTTTATCATTCCTATTTTTCTATATTTACCGATAAAGTTTCATCACTGAAAGTATCCTTTGCATTTTTTGACCAGATGGTTGCTAAAATCGGTCCTGCAATGTTATGCCATACTGCTGCTAACACACTTGGGAGGGCGGCAGCTGGTCCAAAATGTGCTGTTGCTAGCGCAACACCTAAACCTGAATTTTGCATTCCTACTTCTATTGAAATAGCTCTTCTTGTCCCTTCGTCTAGTCTAAGTATGAATGCTGTTATATATCCGAGTAAAAAACCGAAAGCATTATGGAGCATAACGGCAATAAAGATAAGAAGGCCTGAAGAAGTAATACTACTTACATTCGCTGAAACAACTGCAGAAACAATAATGATAATTGCTACAACCGATATGAAAGGGATAACGGTCATTCCTTTCGTAACAGTTTTAGGGAATAACTTCTTCACTACTAATCCTAAAATAATAGGTATGATAATAACTTGTACGATAGAAAGAAACATAGACATAGGATTAACCGGCATCCATTGTCCTGCAAGTAATAATAAAATAAGAGGTGTAGCAATTGGTGCTAGTAACGTTGATAATGATGTCATTGCAATAGACAACGCTAAGTTTCCTTTTGCTAAATAAACCATAACATTTGATGCGGTGCCACCCGGTACTGAACCGAGTAATACTAATCCAGCTGCTAATTCTGCTGGCAGATTCATAACGTAGGCTAGTACGTATGCGACAAGTGGCATAATAATAAACTGAGCACATACACCGATAATAACTGGCAATGGTTTTGTAGCAATAATTTTAAAATCAACAGCCTTTAATGTTAACCCCATCCCAAACATAACAACCCCGAGTAAAATCGTTATGTAACTATTTAACCCGAGAAATGGAGCGGGAATAAAATACGCAATAGTTGCAATACAAATAACCCAAAACGCAAAATACTTTCCAGCTATATTACTTATCGCTTCTAGTACTTTCACCCCATCATCCCCTATCCTTTAACTGAAAAACTTTATTCGGATTCAAAATATTTTGCGGATCAAGAGCTCTCTTTATTTTTTCCATTACGAATAATGCCGCCCCATGTTCTTCTTCCTGATACTTCCGTTTTCCAATACCAACGCCATGTTCCCCTGTACATGTTCCTCCTCGTTTAAGAGCATATAGAACGATACTTTCATTTATTTCATCTGCTTTTTCCACTTCTTCTTTATCGTTTGGATCAACCATTAAGAGCACGTGGAAATTCCCGTCTCCTACATGACCAAGAATACCACCAACAAGCCCAACCTTATCTAATGTATCTTTCGCATGTTGAACTGCCCCAGCCAATTCTGAAATTGGTACACATACGTCTGTACTCATAAGCTTTTTACCAGGATAGCTATGAACGTAAGCATATGCTAGGTTATGCCGTGCATCCCATAATTTATTTCTCGCTGCAGTTTCCGTTTCAAAAGCAACTTCTTTACATTTATGATCAAAAACAATTTCCTTCGTAAATTCAACATCTTGCTTTAACCCTGCTTCATTACCGTGAAACTCTAAAAACAATGTAGGTTCTTCTCTGTAACTTGTTTCACTATAATGATTGACTTGTTTCATAGATAGTTCATCAACGAGTTCAATTCTCGCAATCGGAATACCCGCTTGCAATATGTTAATAACAGCTTCTACTGCATCATTTATAGTTGGAAACGATGCTCTCGCGGCCATAACATGCTCCGGTATGCCGTATACTTTTAATGTTAACTCTGTAAAGCATCCAAGCGTACCTTCTGATCCTACGAAAACACCATTTAAATGGTAACCTGATGACGACTTCGCAGCTAAATTCCCAGTATGTATTACTTCCCCATCAGCAAGAACGACTTCTAAATCACGAACTTGATCACGCATTACTCCATACTTAACCGCTGTCGTTCCGCTTGCATTTGTAGCAACCATTCCCCCTAACGTTGCATCTGCTCCTGGATCCACACTAAAAAACAATCCGTATTTCTTCAATTCTTTATTGAGCTGAGAACGAGTCACTCCTGGCTGGACTTTCACCAGAAAATCTTTCTCTCTTATTTCAAGAATTTTGTTCATTAATGAAAAATCAACCGTAATTCCTTTTTCATAAGGAATTACATGTCCTTCTAAACTAGAACCTACCCCAAACGGAACGACGGGTGTCCCGTGCTCACTCGCTATTTTCATTATCGTGCTAACCTCTTCGGTCGTTTTCGGAAAAACTACTACATCAGGTAAACTACTAGCATGATAAGATTCATCTTTACTATGTAACTCTCTTACTGTTGTATTAATTACTACTCGATCTTCGGGAAGTACACCCTTTAATTCATTTACTAAACGCTCTACCGTTATTTCCATCTTACACTCTCCTACTTTCTATAAATTTGAATTACAAAATATGTTAACTATTTTATACATAATAATCCGAAAAATTAAATAATTCAAGTTTTACATATACGAAATTCATTTCTTACTTTCGAATAAAAAAAGAACTTGCAACAATTACTGCAAGTTCTTTTCTATAAAACTATATTTTAAATGACTTCTTTATTAACAACATAAACCAAATTAAAGTAAATGCCATCAGCGAATGAGAAAACCCAACAATATAAGTTAACCCTTTAAAGTCCGCTCCATTTAACTGAAGAAGCCCTCTTGCTGCCAATGAACCTAACATTAATATTAATGCGATATTATGTACAACAAACCACTTATTAAAACTTTTCGCTTCATGAAACGCGAATACTTTTGCTAATCCTAAAGCAATTAAAAAGAAGAAAAAGCCGAGTACAAGTGTATGTGTATGTAAAAGGTTTAACAAAGTAGATCCTACAATCCCTTTATACTTTCCATACTCCCTAGCGAAAATCCCTGATAATAAACCGATAATCAAATACGTAAACGATGCATTATATAATTTCTTCATTATATACCTCCTTGAGTAGAATGTGTAGTGTGTCATATTTAGTAATAATGATAGTTATATAGTAAAAACTCCTAGTCACCTAGGAGTCATTGTATAAGCATCTCACTCTTTACAATCAATTCTAATTATAAAATATCCCTTTATGCAAAACAAACGAACTTTATGTGAACAATCCGGGATCTTGTAAAATATGTTGCGATTTTGTATTACACAATCCATACTAATGATTATAAATGTTAAAGGTGGTGCAGTAGATTGTGATAGTTCTTGAAACGGAACGACTCGTTCTTCGCTGGTTTCATCTAAAAGATGCTCCATTTATTCTCGAGTTAGTAAACGATCCTGCATGGATTCAGTATATCGGTGATAAAAGGATTAAAAACTTAGAAGATGCAAAAAAATACATCTTAAACGGCCCCGTTGATATGTATAATAAAATGGGCTTCGGCCTTTACTTAGTAGAACGAAAAGAAGATCTCACTCCGCTCGGTATGTGTGGCCTTATTAAAAGAGATTCATTAGAAGATGTTGATATCGGCTTTGCCTTTTTAGAGAAATTCCGTTCGAAAGGATATGGCTACGAGTCAGCTTCTGCTGTAATCGAATACGGAGTACAAAAACTAGGTCTGAAACGAATTGTAGCCATTACTACTACTGATAACATCCAGTCAGGAAAGCTTTTAGAAAAAGTAGGATTGAAGTTCGAAGAGATCATTTCGAACTCAGGGGAAGATTTAAAATTATTCGGCTATAACGCGTAAAAAGATTTTGAAAGAAAAACCCTTGATCTATCTACGCTAAGCAGAAAATCAAGGGTTTTATTTATGTTCTAAGAGGCGTAATGATCCAATAGAATGCTCTTCAATATGTAAATCTGTTTCGTGATGTAGTAAACCATCAATGTCATGAACGGCATCCCTAGCATTCGGATTAATCACTTTTGTATGAAAGCTAGAGAATTGATCACTCATAAAGCGATAAAGTGAAACTTTAATTAGTGGGGGTTTTCTTCATCTCCCACTGATTATTAGCCTTCACTAATCGGACTTTAATGGTAGCACCTTTACCTGTTCCGTACTGTGGATTTGCGTCTGCATGTAAAGATGAAACCTCCATTTGCATGCCCATCCCATCTGAAGACGAAGTGGTACCATCTCCCCAATAAGAAGCTAAATCTAGTTGGTGCTGGTAATTTACTAATGTTGCTTGTGCCTTATTCATTGAATCTTCACCACTCGTTTTTTATCGGACTTCTTTTTATACTTTTATTTTCTTTATGAGTTATTAGAAAAATAATTGTCTATATAAGTCTTTATTTTTTCAAAATCCTTTTCCATAAATAAGTTTGCTGGTACTTCAATTATTGGAAGATTATTTTCATTATCAAAAGGTGGACACGGTTTGGGAACTACCAAATAGTCAACTGAGTTTTTATCCCTAATATAATTAATCGAAACATCATAATACTCAGAAAAATATTCCTTCAAATCATCGTGATTCCTTAAAAATGGTAGAGAAAATATTGAACCATAATTTATACCAGCGTCGACAATTAATACAAAGCATATTTTTTTCATGATACACCCTCCTAGTATAATAAGTTTTAAGTTAATAACTGTTCCTTGAAAATTAAATAGTTTTTATCTTCAAGAGCTACATCAAAAAATGATGTATGGGTAAAATTTAGTCTTGGATACCAGGGGTTTTCCTAAATAATGGAAGTGCAGAAATGGATCCATCGGGAATATGCTTACTCCTCCTGTAGTTCGAGCACATTAAAAGACTGCGACCTAGACCAAAATGCACTGCATACGCACAAGCTGTATCGGTTTCCTTTTTCTTTATATTCAATTAAATCATATCATTATTTTACATAAATTTACAGACTTTGTTTTTTATTTTATTGGTAAACTTATGCTTAGCGTATAATTTCCGCGTTTCGTCGGCAGAACCCCTTATATGGAATCTTGTACAATACCGTATTGAAATTAAATATGCCTAAATGGACTGCACATATGGTAGCTACGTTATTTTCTCTTGGTAGTGCCTATCAAGCTTTTGTAAATTTTTTTGTATAACACGCAACAAAAAGGTCGCCACTCACGGCGACCTTTTTACTATTTCACTTCTACCGTATAATTCCCTGTTCCCCCGCCATACTGATACACATGTAAATAATATTTCCCTGGATACGTGTAGTAACTTCCTACTAACTTATTTCCTTCTTGCTGGGCATACGTAACATAATTATTTAAATCTGCTTCCGAATAAAGAACCCAGTTTACTCCAATATTATTTTCCTTCGTTACATTAATTTGCAGGTTTTTCGCTGTTTCCACATTTATTTCAAAGTAATCACTCGTATCACCGTTTCCTAAACTAGCACGTAAAATTTGATTTAGCTGCAGTTTATTTGCTGTCTGGAATGAGTTATTCGGCTCTTTTTCTACACTATTATCTTCTTTCTTTTGAACCGTTACATTCGTTGTAACAGTATTCGTTAATCCTTTGTCATCTGTTACTGTTAATTTCGCTGTATATGTTCCTTCTTTTGTATACACGTGAGTCGGATTTTGTTCATTACTTACCGTACCATCACCAAACTCCCATTTATACGAAGTAATTTTCCCATCTTCATCTTTTGATCCATCGCTTTTAAACGAAATTGCTTCATTTATATTTCCACTATAGGGCCCATTTATAACCGCAACTGGCACTTTATTCACAGCACCTTCTTCTGTATTAATACCATGGAATACAACATCATACTCAAATTGTCCTGCTGCATTCACACGGTAATTTATGAAATAAGCTGTTACTGTTTTATAGCCTGTCCATTCTTTCGCACTTAAACGTTTTAACGTATCATTTACGTTTTGTGTAATTGATTTCCAGTCTTCATATTCTCCTTTTGCAGTCGTACCTGTATATGTTCCTTGTAGTGTAAATGTATGAAAGAACTGTGATTTGTTTTTCTTAACTGATACATTACTTAATTTTGCTTCTGCTGTAATTTCTGCTGCAATATCTGAAACTGGTTTCGGTGCGTGCGTCGCTAAATAATCATCTGATACTAATGGAACATTATATTTCTCACGGTTATCTACTAACATTTGCATATAGTCTTGATACTCTTTATTTAAATTCGCATCTTTACTTAAAGCAGAGCGGTATGCATCATATGCTGTTACATCATTTTTCCTAATAAGATCATGAATTTTGTCAAACATATCATATCTCTTATTGTACATGTACGATTGTAAAGCGAAGGAATAATTATAGAAATCCCACGTTCCATATTTTGCGTTTAACGTTCTCTCTGCTGTATAACGTTCTGCTGGATTTGAAGATATGCCTCCTATAATACTCTTTCTCGGTACAACATTATCTGTTCTCGTTGCACCTGCAAAAAACTCCGCATTCCCTTCTTCAAACCAAGATAATCTCTCATTCTCATACATCTTCCCTTGTCCCCAAAGTCCTGGCACTTCATATCTACCTTGTAAATAATGCGTGAACTCATGTCGGAACAATTCTTCCAAACTATAAATGCTTTCTTCTGGCGTACGTTCATAAGTAAAGAACGTACCTGTTCCTTCTATATAAAGACCGCCGTTATTCGTTTCATATCCGTATAATTGACGGTTAAATTGATATTCAGCTGGGCTATTATAAATAACCATCGTTAATACATCATCAGGGTTTCCTTTTTCTAACGGCTGGTCACTTTCAACCGTACGATGGAATTGTGCCTTCACTTCTTTTGCCGCCCAATATAGACGTTTTACTTTTTCCTCAGTCACCTTATCTCCAGCTTTTAACACAATTGCTCCATCATCGAACGTATACGTTTTCGGTAAATATTTTTTCTTACCATCTTCTCTTATTTGATCTAGATCAACCACTTTACCATTCGCATCTTTCCCGCCATAATTCGTCGCAATTTGCTCAGCAGCTACGAAATATTGCTCACTTAAATACGGATAGATTTTTATGGCATCTGTTACAACTTGTAACCCTTTCGTTTCTGTACTATGGAACGTACCAAGTCTACCTGTATAATAAATACCATTATTAATTAACCAACCATTTTTCGCTGTCACCGTTCCAATTAAGGCAAAACGACTTAATTCATTAATATAGCTATCAATTTTTTGATACCATATTGTATCTTTCGGTGCTTTTCTCGTATCGTACAAATACGATTGAATATCGTAATCAACACCTTGCATAATATCGTAAATCGCATTTCCAGCTGAAAGATTATCTACCAATGTAGAAAAATTATCATTATATTGTTTAAAAATCTTTGCAGCTGATGTAATCGTTTCCACATCACTTGAAGCATTTCCAATTAATTTTCCATATGATGAGACAACTCTATTTTGTTCTAATGTACCGAGTTTAAAATTCGGGTTATTCGCAATCGTTTTTAGTGCAGGTAAGCATTTATCATGATAGCTTCGCTCATTTAGTTTACTTAATTCTGTATGATAAAATCCTAAATAAAAACCAGATCGTAACACCTCTACTAAAGTCTCAATCCCTTTTGAATCATCTTTCGTATAAGCTTGTCCTTGCTGGTTCAATTTATCAATAATTGCCTGCATTCTACTATCATTTTGATAGAATGCAAGACTATCCTTATTAAACTGAAATAGCCCAGTAATTTGCTCCCAATCAATTGTTACAAGTAAGTCCACTAACTGCTGATTGCTCAATTGATTTAATTCAGCAATTGTATACGTTTTCGCTACAGCTAATTGCTTACTTTCCTTTTTCACTTCAGGTGGCCTTTGGGACAAATCAGCAAATTGTAGCCTTTTCTCAAAAGACTTATTTTCCAGCACTTTTGATGAATGAGCTAATTCTTGCACTGGTAATTGTAAACCAATCGGCTCCATTTTGAGCACATTCCGATATGAAACTTGCTCTCCCTTTGTACCTTCTGCCAATGCGTCCCCTTGAAAACTCCCTAACATGAAACTAGCAAAACTTACCCCTATTAACACTTTTTTTGAATAGCCTTTCATGCTCTCCCCTACCTTACATTTTTTAGTGTACCGCACCATTATTTTACTATTTTCACTTTTTATACTGTATTGAGAAAAAATAAGGTAACGTTCACACATGTATCCATACCATGCAAAATTAACACTTGACTTTATGTGCGTTTTATATCAAAAAAAGATAGATAATAGCGAAATTCCCGCTACATCTATCCTCGTTTTCAAAACTATGATTTTAACTTTATGAATGTAACTTCTGGTAATGTTTGCATATGCTGAATAAACTCATTCTTTTCTTCTGACGATATGTTTTTCAGTTGCATCCCTACCTTATAAACAATTTCTATCCCTTGCTGTGAAGCTTCCACTTCATATGAAAGTATTGGAATGCCTTTCATATGAAGTGTTTCTAATATTTGTTGTACTGCTTCACGTTTATTTATACACATTTGCACCATTATATTTTGCGGAAATAAAAATTGCACCTTAAAAATACGACTTACAATCTCTAAACCAATTAAAACAAGAATCGTCGCTCCAATTCCTACTACATACATACCAGCACCAATTGCTAATCCAATTCCTGCTGTAGCCCATAAACCAGCTGCTGTCGTTAATCCTTTCACCGCCTGCTTTTGAATAATAATTGTACCTGCACCTAAAAAACCTACTCCACTAACAACTTGCGCTGCAATACGACTCGGATCTAGTGCCATATGATCTTCATTCATAATATCTGAAAAAGCATATTTCGAAACGACCATTATTAAAGCACTTCCTACCGCTACTAGGAAATGTGTTTTTAAGCCCGCTTCTTTTGATCGAATTTCCCTTTCAATACCGATTATTGCTCCTAACAAACCAGCAACACCGATTCGTATAATGAAATCAATATTTACACTCACGAGCTCTTCCCCCTTTCATTCATTATAGATAGATAAAATAAAAATTATCACACACATCTATTTATCGATATGAAGGAATTTTACTAAAATACACTTAATACCTAGGTCGTTTTATGTTAATATTTTAAATATTAACATAAAATAAATAACTTCTAATTTTAAACATCCAATCATTTTCTTGAAAAAACAAAGGTGGATAACATGAAATGAGGTTGAGAAAATTAAGAAAACGCTTTCATTTTGTGTCGTAATTTTTTTATACATACTACATAAATAAAGGAGCTTATTAACAATGAACGTCTCTTTACTTACACCTACTATCGATTTACAAGAAGAATACTTAGATTTTTATAACGAATGGAAAGATAGCGGTGAAACGATGATTCCGTGGGTTATTACAAAGGATCCTTCTAACTTCCCCGCTATGGTACAAGAATTACTCGATGCACATAATGGAATAAATCTTCCTGACTCTTGGGTACCAGATTCTACGTATTGGCTCGTTACAGATCATAATAGGATCGTAGGAGCTGTTAATATACGTCATAGTTTAACCGAACATTTATTTAACGCTGGCGGTCATATCGGTTATGGCATTCGCCCTTCTGAAAGAAGAAAAGGTTATGCTACGAAATTACTAGCATTATCACTGGAAAAAGCGAAGCAATTAAACATCACGAAAGCACTGATCGTTTGCGATGAAGTAAATACTGCTTCAGAAAAAACAATTTTACATAACGGCGGGCTTCGTGATGAGGATTTCATTGAGGAAGATGGGAATGTAGTAAGACGTTTTTGGATTGAGCTATGATGAAGTCCTCCAATGAAAATAATCTTGTTATAGAGAAGTATAGTAAAAATAATGAGCTACAAGTAAAACAACTTATTGATTTATACAATGAAGAATCGTACGTATTTCACTTATTACGAGATAATAAAACAAAATGTGCGTATGTTGCCTACTATAAAAAAGATGTAGTAGGCATCTTTTTCACCTGGGGCAGTAACTTCCATCCATACTGCACATACTTTCGAATATATACGAATCCTTTCTATGCAGAGCTACACATTGAAGAATTTTTATTAAACGAGATTCAAAAGCGAGAAAACTTTAAACTCCCATTACAAACCTCTATATGGGAAACATCAGCTCATTTAAAAACGTTTTTTGAAGAACATAATTTTACGGAAATTCGAAGAACATATATGCCGATATTAGACTTACAAAAAATAGTTTCTATCGATATAGTCCCTAATTCAAATTATCATGTACAAACTTTATCGAACATCGTATCAAATAATAATTTATTAGAAAAACTAGCCTACTTAGTAAAAGAAAATTATGAGCAAACCCACCTAGCAAATCCCGTTGCCTCATTCCCACTACAAACTTGGCAAGAGATGATTTTAGCTGATGACGTACTACTAGATGGGAGCTTTCTCATTATAAATGAAGAGCATCAAATTATGGCATACTCTTTCCTCCATACATCAGAAAAGGATAATACGGTAGAACTAGGATGGTGCGGAACTCACACGAAAGACGATTTATCCTTACTGAAACTGCTCGTTTTCGAACAATTTATGTATGCAAATAAACACGGCTATTCTTTCATTCAAGGTGAATTCGATTCAACAAGTATATATGCAATGGAGATATTAAAATCCGTTCCTTTCAATCCTTGTGCTACCTGGATTACGTATCAAAAAGAAGTCGGAAGGTAATTATACACCTTCCGACTTCTTTTATGCTGTTTCTATTTCAAACTGTACTGTAATACCACTCGGGTCTACTACAGTTAATCCAGTTAAAATCTCACTTATTCCATGTTGTTTTTCTATTAATCTTTCTTTCACTTCATCTAATGCTTCTTTATGCGGTAATACAATCGTATATACCTTAAGTCCAGTTGCATGTGCTGGTGAATGCGGGTTATTTACTCCGTTCCACGTATTTGCGCCTATATGGTGATGATATCCTCCTGCAGAAATGAATAAGCAGTCATCTTCACGTTGCTGCACTTCAAAGCCTACTGTATCTACATAAAAGTCATGTGACTCTTCTACATTAGCTATTCGTAAATGTACATGTCCAACGACAGTATTAGCAGGTAATCCATCAAACTCATAATCAACAAGCGTTGCTAGGTCTTTTAAATCCAGCGGGGTACTTCCTCCTGGCCCTTCTCCCCATTGATCGCGCGGACGATCCGCATATATTTCAATACCATTTCCCTCTAAGTCTTGTAAATAAAACGCTTCGCTATACGTATGATCGCTTGCGCTATTAAACCTTGAAATTGGTAAAATTTCATTTGAATATGTATAACGTCCCTCTTGCTCAGCCGGACTATCAATTACATTCTTATTACGAATCACACCAAATAATGCCGACGCAAAAGCCTCACGAGTCGGAACCAAAAAGGCTACATGATATATACCAGTCGTACGCGGCTCTTGCAGTACCCCGTCCTCTAACTTTTCAAGAACAAGTAATGTATTCTTTCCACCTTTTCCAGATAAATATGCTTTATTCCCCTCTTGCTTAATTACTTCTAAGCCTACAACATTCTCATAAAAGGAAATTTGACGTTCTAAATCTATCACCTTAAATTCAACATGACCAATACGTGTTTTCGGATGAATCTGTACCATAAATAACTCCATCTCCTTATCCCAATATTCTTCCATTACATATAACCGTTACTATGAAGGATACAACTAAAATCATCCTATGTAAATAAGAAAAGTCAGAATTTACACTTATTTTTATGTTCATAATAAAAAGTCACCTCTTCTAACTTTCAGAAAAGGTGACTTTACAAAAATAGTCTGTTCTAATTCTTATCGCATTTTATGTACTTCAGCAACTAACTTTCCGCCCTGAATGCCCATATAAAGCTTCACAGGTGCATCATTCGTATTTTCAAACACTAAGTCTAAGTATGGATATGCAATTGTAGCATCTCTTCCTTGTGGAACGTAACCTACCGTTTTAGAATGTGTTGTTCTCTCTACCATTTTCAAACCAGCTTGATCTGCCGCATTGTATAATGTTGATGATGTTTGACAAACACCACCGCCATATCCATCTACTAATTTACCATCTACAATTTCTTTTCCTAATTGATATCCTTTATCTGGCGTTGTATCACCAATTAATGCATTGAAAGAGAAACGGTCTCCTTTTGCTAATACAACTCCATTTATGCTCGCTGCTGACAAACGAATATTTTCAATACGGCCACCTGTTGAGCCACCTAAATTCGTTTCATATCTACCAATTACCGTACCACTTCCTTGCGCATCACTTAATGTTGCAGTAGGCTTCTTCTCAACAATAGGTAATTGATAGGAAGAATCCCACATACCTACGTTTAATAATTTATCTACTAATTCTTTTTCCATTAATTCATAAGAAGGTTTCCCTTCTTGCCAACTTCCATCAGATCCTAGACGTGAAGGGACCATCTTTTTGTCAACATTTTTCCCAACTTCCCTAGCAACCTTCTCAACTGATTTTTTAAATTTCGCTTCATCTTCAAAATAACCTAGACTCGACAAATCTAACTTTTTTACTTCCGTACCTGTACGCCCATCTACTAAACTAATAGAATCCTGTACTTCTGCTTTAGCCTCTACCGTGTGGCCACCAATATCACTTACTAATGCAACATCACTTACTTTTGTACCACAGCCACTCACTACAGCTACACATAAAACCCCAACTAATATACCCTTTACTTTACGGAACAATATACTCTCCCCTTTTCCCCAATACTACTTTTATGTATTATTTCATTTTTATGTATGTTTTGTTACAATCATTTTACAATATATTTATAAATTGTTACAAGTTATTTTTTACTCTATATAAATTACTCTTTTCTTTTCCAAATGTCTATATATATTTACATAAAAGTTTGAGTTTGATAGAATTGTAACCTTTACGTAACCTCTCCCTATTATCCAGTATATACCATAAAACGAACGAAATACAAATGTAAAACTCCATATTCGTATTTATAAAAAACATCCTGTGAACATAAATAGGTATTTGCCGTGCCACACTCCGCTTTTACACATACATTATGGTGAATTAACCTATTTTAAAGAAATGGAGGATGTTTTTATGTACCCCTACAATCCATACGATCCATATAACCAAACTGGTTATCAACCTCAATATGATTTACAAGCACAATACCAACAATATATAGATCCAGTAGAACAAGTTAATCCATATGATCAAACTCGACAATTCCAACTTCCAATCTCTTTTCCTGGTGCTGGAAACCGTCAATTAGAAAGACGAGTAAATGAGCTTGAACAAAGAGTACGTCAATTAGAAAACACGGTTGAACGTCATACACGTAGATTAAACCGCTTAAACCAACGTTTACGTACAGTAGAAAACAGACTGAACATTCCATTTTCAGCATTAGAAGACGGATTTTAATTTCGGAAATAAAAAATATATGAAGGAAGGGGGCTTCCCCTTCCTTATATAAATTGACGAAAGTTTTTTCCATCTCTATACTGATAAGAGTTAATGAAATGAAACAAGGTGATAAATATGGATTTTGAAATAAATTATCTTTCCTTTTATGTTGTACAAGTAGAAGGAAAAGGTGAAGCTGTTGATAAACGCTACAAACATTTTCAAACATTAGACGCTGAAGAGTATGAAGATAGCTCCTTAAAAGAATTTTTGAATGGAGAATTATTAAAAATTTCAAAGAGAAAAGTAGAACGTCATGCGAAAACAGAGCAAGCTCCGACAAAGATCGGTCGCTTTATTGTAGAAGAAGGGCACGAACTTGATTCAAATCCTCATTACAACTTATTTAATCGCATCCGCTTTGCAGAAACGAAGGAAAACTTCAAAGATATGAGCGAACCTCTCGTTTATACATATCTTGACACAAGTGCTGTACGCGGTGGTGTATTTTTAATTGCGCAAGCTAAACTACGCAAATACTTTGATGATCCATTCGTTTTCGTTATGAAATGTGACTTTGAGCCGAAAGTCGCTTCCATTTCCGATGAATCCACACTAATTCGTAACGTTGAAATGGCCATCACAACAAAAAATATGAAATCTATCCAATATCCGTACATGCCCGAAGAAGGTATGGTCGAAGTGGGCGAGCTAAAGATTCACCAAGCATCACACGCCCGTTACTTTGAAGACTTCTTAAAATTCGTCGAATACGAACGCTCTATGCCTGAAATTATGAAAACACAAGTAATGGACATGGTATACGACCAAATTGAAGATGTATTTGAAGAAGGTACGGAAGAGCGCGAACAGTTCGACCAAGCAATGGAAGTATGGGCTGCCAGTCCGAAACGCGAAATTATGGAACAATTTTCAACCGAAGAAGTAATGGAAGCTACCGCTCAAATCGTCGAGCATGCGCCTGAAGTGGAATTGAAGCTAAAAGCGGATCATATCTCTGTGAAAGCCCTACTTGCTGATTTCGGGGATCAAATACATATCGCAAAGGTAAATGACCGATACGTATTAATGATTGAGGCTGATACACTTACATTTGAGAAAGGCTTCTCTCCTATTGAATTTCTGAAGCCAGACGAGTTGCAAGACGTAATTGAACGGATTGAGAATAAGCAGCAGTATTCTTATGATCCGAACGGGATTGAATAAACCATTCTATATCCCTATTTTTACAGAGCACTATTAACAAACGATCTTTTATTTGTGACACATTTGAAAGTTATGTAAAAAACCGATTCTACTAAGAATCGGTTTTTCTGCTTTATAATAAAATATGCTTATTTTTGATCCAAGAGGACATTTGTCACAGGATTCAGTAGATTTGTTTTTTGGTGTACAAGTGTATTTCCATTAGAGTAGTCACTATGTATATTGGTAAAATGAAATTTTCACTTTACTACCTCAAATTTATTGTACTCGTAAAAAGATAATTGAAAACGATATTTTGGATGCTCTCTCACCCAATCGTAAGCTTCTTCTAAAATATCCATTTTGTTTTGCAAGTCATTCAATTCACTACATTCGTTCCTTTTCTGTTTGCATAGCGGACAGAATCCATTCACTATTTCAATACTCGTCGCCCTAATCGTTTTCCTTTCTAAATCAACTACTAGACGAAGAATAAGAGAATGTTCGTCTTTTGTAGTCACCGTCATTTCAGCAATCCCATCCTCATTCCAAAAGACTCCGTTTAATTCCATCTGTACGGTAACATCGTTAATATCCAAGTCTATCACTATCACACCTCCCATATATATATAAGACTCTTAGCTTACTCTTCTATTTTAATCTTTAATACACCACGATTTAAAGATATATTAAGCCTTTTCCAATTCTTCTTCTGTGCTATGAAAGGAAGTGTAATTACCGCTATAGCGTGGTAAATATTATCCCAAAAACTAAAACTGTTACAATGTTAAAGATTGCTTCCATTCAACTTTACCCTCTTTCATTTCTATGGGCTCTAATTTTATGAATATATTAAAAAATTTCTTACCACACCTTAAATTTCAAAGTAGCACAACAAATCAATTCCTATTTATATGAATACTTTATTCATCCATCAATACAATGACAGTAAATTTATGTAGCTAGAAATAGAGAAGAATGTCATTTAACCTCTGCATTCTTCTCCATCTCAGCCAAATACCTAATCTGCCTTTCCGCTTTTCGAACCGCCGTACGAAAATGTTTTTTCAGAAGTTCTATTGTTGGTTCACTTATATAATATCTTTCCGTTATACTTTCCCACGTGTCGCTACTTTCAAATGTACTCCAAACGAAAGGACGCTCAGTATTTTTTCTCATTTCTTTAAATACCCATTTTCGCATCTTTTTTTTCGCTTTTTCTGTTAGTTTTCCGTTCTCTACTAGTTCAAGTTCACCATGCCTTTTATACCTTTTAGTAATATCTCTCTCGCTATATGCTTTAAGAAGTATGTTCGCTGTATTCTCAGCATCCGCTAAAGCACGGTGCTGCTTCCCTTCCCATATTAAACCGAGCTGTTCTACTGCAGATTGTAAACTTGGTGTATGCTCAAACAATTCTTCATACGCTTGAAAAACAAATTTTTGTAAATCAATTCTTCTTTCTTTTTCCATACAAGGGCATTCTACAGCATGTAACGTACAATCATGAGATAGAAATCGATAATCTTCTTTTCCCCATGTAACAAATATAGAATCTTCTCCGATAAACTGAATAAATCTCTCTATAATTTGCGGAAATTTCTCTACATTCATTAAATCTTTCTTTGTAATTCCCGTTAATTTTGTCGTATGACGAGTAAGTCGTGCACCGGGTTTTACTAACTCCGAAAATTCTCCAATTATCTTCATTGTACTTGCTTCTATTTTTACAGCTCCGATATCAACTATCTCTGACGGATCTTCTGATTTATATGGCCTAAAATTTCTCTCTATATCAAACACAATAAAATGTGTAGCGTTTTCCAATTTATTTACCTCTTTCTACATTCCTTTTCACACACATACTTTATTTTCAGTATTTATTTATTCATACACTTTATGCATGTAATACTTCATCTAAAACACGAAAATTCAATCTCATTATGCTATGTACATAGGAGGTTCTTCAATTAAAACGCAAAAAAAAAGAAGGGCAAGCCCTTCTTTCTTCCACAATTACTTCTTGTTAACGTTTGTAGCTTGAGGTCCACGGTTACCTTGTTCTACTTCGAAAGTAACTTCTTGACCTTCTTCTAAAGTTTTGAAACCTTCGCCTTGGATAGCTGAGAAATGAACGAATACGTCTTCTCCGCCTTCAACTTCGATGAATCCGAAACCTTTTTCTGAGTTAAACCATTTTACTTTACCGTTTTGCATGTAAAAAATCCTCCTACAATGTACCTATATGTACATATTCATTTTCAACCACTTTACAAAAATAAGTCAGACATTAAAAAAACTGCAACTCTGAGGAGATTTAACATTGCTATCCTCCTCGGAAGTTACAGCTCATTTAAATCTCTATATTATTAAAAGTAAAATGGTTTAAATATAATATATCATATCAATATAATAAAAGCAAAGTTTTTTTGCTATACAATTTTTTTCTTCCACTGCATCGCTTTTGATTCACCTGATCCCGCTACAAAATAGGCTTCTTTTTGGTTCACAATGCGCCAGCCATGCCCTTTAACTGAATCACATACTGTTACAATTCCTTCTTCTAAAAGTACACGACAAACAGTACTAATCCCAGCCTTATTTTGCGTTGACGTTGTATATAACACATGTTGATCTACACTTAAGTCTAAATAGCTACTTGCTTTTTGCTCACTTTGACATGTGTGCCAATATGGTTTTTCACTCTCAATACTTTCATTTATTTTACAAAAAGAAATATTCCCGCTAATGCCTTTGCATGATCCACTGGCTGCTACTAAATAAGAGTTGTGTAAAGTCAACGCTGAGATCATTTGATTCATTACGATTTTAATCCTCTTTAATTTAAGTGTCTCCAAATTAAAGAGCCAAACACCACCATATTTAGCATGTATTTTCGTACCGATAAATAAGTAATGTTTATATAAAAACAACGATCGAATAGATGGTGCTCCGCCACCATATTCAAGAAATGGATGAATGGTTTCCCATGTCGAACCAAAATCATTCGAATGATACAACGTTTTATCTCCATGAGCAATGACAGTTCCTTCTATATTACTACATACATTCCAACTCGTTGCCTTTGTTGGAAAACGTTGAACCGTCCAATTCTCTCCACCATTCATACTACGAATAAAAATTCCTTCGTCACCTACACCATACACTACATTATCTTCGCTATGTAAATCCCTAATTCGTTTTTGAAAACCATTTAAAATTTGTTTCCATTCTCCGTCTTGTTCAATAAATAAACCATTATATGTAGTAGCTAACATAAGCTTTCCATCTCTTAACTTTGTAATAGCGGTCGCACTTAACATTGTCTCCACGTTGACACTCCCATTCTTAGAACTTCTCAGCAAATGCAATTGCAAAATTACTGCATTTTTCAACATCCTCTTCATCTTCTGGAGCTAGTTCGATTTTCAACCCTTCTTGTACAAGCTCTGCACCGCGCTCTACAAGTCTTTCTTCAAATATCGTTACCGCTTCACAAAATAGTTCATACGCCGTATCACCTGATCCGAATACCGCTACTTTCTTCCCTGATAAATCTATATTTTCTAAGTCATCATGGAAATCTTCCGCTTCAAATGGTAATTCCCCATCTCCCCACGTATAAGATCCTAAAATGATTCCATCATAAGCTAATAATTCTTCAGCATCCATGCCTTCCATTTCTTGCAATACTACTTCATGATCAAAAGCATCTAAACTAACTTTAATTAAATCAGCAATACTCTCTGTATTTCCTGACATACTTGCATAAGCTATTAAAATTTTTGCCACTTTGGCATCCCCCTCTTTCAATAAATGATTCTCATTCTCATTATATTAATAATGAGAATCAATTTCAATTGTATTTTTTATTTTTATTTATTCCATATAAAAAAGCACAGATGACTATACAATCATCTGTGCTTTTTATTACTTTTTAAAAATACCAAACGGCTTTCCAACTGGTAAAACAACTTTACCAAAGTGTGTGTTTAACACTGCTGCTGCTGAACCATAGAAAGATAATAATGAAATAAGAAGTTCAGAATATGCTGCTAAATTATGCATTGCATGCGGCATAACACCTAAAGTACTTAATGAAAGACCGATAAATAAGAAATCAATAAGGACGAAAATCATAAATAATACTTTATGTGTTTCCATTGCACCAATTGTCATAAAGATTGTGAAAATTAAATATCCGATAAAGGCTACACCAAGCTGTTTTGAATCTGCAGCTTGCGCTAATTTTTCGCCAAATACTCCAAGTTGAATTAACCAAGTCATTCCAACACCTAGCCAAAATAGACCGTATGCACCGAATGCTGTTGTACCGAATGTATTGTTATGCTTTGCATCGTGAATGCAAGCAAAGATTTGTGCAAATCCTCCTAAAAAGATTGCCCATGGTAATACTAGTGAAACGCCATCTGTTAAGCCTAACTTTTGAGATGATGCTACAAGTGTTACCATCGCTAATCCAAATAGACCGATTCCAGATGGATCTGCTGTTGTCATTTTCACATGATGTGTAGTTGTTTGATTGCTCATATAAACCTCCTGATTATAAACATACTCGAATACAATACTTAAATCAGAAGACTATGTCAATGGTTTTTTTTGTATGTTGTCAGACCTTATATTTTATAATGTTCTAATATACTTTCAACCACTTCATACGGTTTTATATTCACTTTTTCCAACTCATATATCGGCAACCATAACGGAATATAAATCCCTCTATCTTTCATTTCGAATTCTTCAGCTTTACCACTTCCAAAAACTCCACCTACAATATCGGCATTAAAATAATACTCCGTACCCTTATACTCCACCTTTGCAATTAGATGCTCCACTTTTATATGTACCCCTAATTCTTCAAAAATTTCTCGCTTTGTTGCTTCTTCAGGTGTTTCTCCTTCTTCAATTCCTCCACCTGGAAAAACATAGTACGTTTCATCTTCTTGGATACGTTTTATAAGAGCAATTTTCCCTTCCTGCACAATGATAGCTGCGCCGCGATTTCTTGTCATTTTATTACCTCAATACCGATCGCAACTGTTCCCCACTTTTGTTCTTGTTCTTTCGTATATATTTTGTATGTACTTTCTAACATTTCCGCTAAACTATCATTTCCACAATCCAATAATTTTTTATCAATTTGTTCGTACATTGCTTGAAAGTTTTTATATCGTTTTATCTCCGTTACTTTTACAGCCATCGTTGCTGCTGTCGTAAGGTTCGTAAATACAATATGATCGCCTTGTTTTATGAGTTGACGCTTTTTATCGTATAAGCGCACTTCATACACTTTTTTTCCTGATTGAATTGACTGAAAAGGTTTATTATATAATCCCATTTCATATCTCATACATTCCACTCCCATTTATTTATTTTACCTATTAACACTGGTCACCTTACTACACCTTGCATATAATATTCCACGCTTATTTCTTGATTGAGAAAGAAGGTTGAAGAATCATGTTATATTTAAATCAAAAACCTGAATATAGTAAGTATGATATCGGTGATTATACTTATAGTAAAGTAGGTCCAACTATTTTTTCTTGGAATGATGAAACGAAATTAAAAATAGGTAAGTTTTGTTCATTAGGAGAAGAAGTTGTTTTCATACTTGGCGGAGAACATCGCGCGGACTGGATAACGACTTATCCATTTAACGCTCTTTTCAGCGAAGGAGCCCATATTACTGGTCACCCCTCTTCAAAAGGTGATATTGTAGTCGGCAATGATGTATGGATTGGTTATCAATCCTGCATTTTATCTGGTGTTACGATTGGTAACGGTGCCATTATTGGCGCAAAGAGTGTTGTTACAAAGGATGTACCACCATATGCAATTGTAGCTGGTAATCCTGCAAAATTTGTTCGATATCGTTTCCCACAAGAAACAATTGACAAACTAGAAAATATCTCATGGTGGGACTGGGACATTTCTGTTATAAAAGGAGCTATTCCATTTCTACTCTCCGACAAAATTGATGAATTTTTCAGCTCACCCGAAAAAGAATCTACTTGATTCATCCAGAAAGAGCATCCTTCTCTTACAGGATGCTCTTTCTGCATTTATTTTCTCTTTATTTGCAAGTGATCACACGGAGAACATTGAAAAGAAATTTTCCCTAAACAATTAAGATTCGTTTCGCAAATTTGTTCTATCGTTGGAACAAATGGAATAACAACTATATTACTTTCTACTATTTGTATAACAGGTGGTAACACTGTGCCTACTTGATGTTCGAAACGAATACTTGCTTGATTTATATAATTCCCCGAACCACTTGGGGCACTCTGAACTACTACTTGGAACGAAACTGTTCGTGCTTCACCTGGATTTAAATTCCCTATAAGAAATCCTGATACCGGGCTTACATTTGGTACTGGTGTATTATCAACCGTTACACTTCCAAGGACAAATCGAACACTACTATCTAACATATCTTGAAAACGAATATTTTGTATGACAGTATCACCCGTATTTGTAATAACTGTCGTAAAGGTAATAACATCTCCAATCGTTGCTGCCTGTAAATCTGCCGTTTTTACGACTGTCGTTGAGACATTTTGAGGAATAAACGGGATAACAACTGTATTGCTATCACCTTCCACTACTACTGGTAACTCATTCGGATTTACAATTGCTAGCCCATTTGCTATAGCAGTATTTGTAACTAAATTATTTATTTGTCCTCCTGTTATGACAACTTGGAAATTAATAATGGCTGCATCATTTGGCTGAAAATCACCTAATGGAATACCGGTATTTGGATTAGCAAATGGAAGAGCTACATCGTTTACCGTTACCGTGCCATTTATAAATAACGTATTTGGATCAATGATATCCGTTAACACAATGTTGGTCACAGGAACTGTACTATCATTTATAACGGCAATTCCGTAAGTGACAACATCTCCTACCATTGCTACTTCAAAGTTTGCTCCTTTTGCAACAAATAAGATTGCAGTATTTACCGTCACTATAACTGTATTGCTCGTGTCCATCACTGTAACTGGAGGCTCTCCTGGTACTAAAATATATTCTGCTAACGCCCCAGCAACGTTTACTACTGTACCACCATCTGGAAAACTTGTAATCGTAGCTTTATATGTTACAAGTGCCGTCTCACCAACTGGAATATCTGGTATCGTAAATCCAATTTGCGGATTTACCCCCGGTTGCAGAACCCCATTTATCGTTACACTATTTGGAACGAAATCAGCTTCCTGAGATAGCACATCGATAAATTGAACATTCATTGCATCAGCAGTACCAGTATTTAATATACGAACCGTATACGTTACCGTTTCTCCTACGCCAACAATTGAATGGTCTACTTCTTTTAGCATATCTAAGCTACCTCTATTTACCGGCGTAACCGTCGTATTACTTGAATTTGTAATTGTAGACGGAGGTTCTCCTGGAATCAATTCGAAATCACCCGTTACTCTCGCTGTATTCATAATGCTACTAGAAGACGGAACCGAGATTACATTTACTTCAAATGTAATTAATACGCTATCCCCTACAGCAAGATCCGGTAATGAAAAGCCTACAAATGGATCTAATCCTACTTGCGGAATCCCATTTATTTGTACACTTCCAGGAACGAATTCTAAACTAGGTGACGGAAAATCGATAAACTGAACATTCGTTGCTGTTACCGTTCCCGTATTTGTAACTTGCACACTATACGTTAACGTATCTCCTAAACGTGTCGCTTCTTTATTTACAGATTTTATAACGCTAAATCGTCCTCTATTCACTCTAGTTATCGTCGTATTACTCGGCTCTGTTACTACAACTGGTGGTTCTCCTGGCACTAAAGTAAAGCTTCCTGTTATATTTGCAACGTTCGTAATTGTTCCTGATGACGGGATGTTTGTAACTGTCGCTTGAAACGTCACTATAACCGTTTCACCAACTGGTATATCTCCAACTCCAAATCCAGTAATCGGATTTAAGTTTGGTTGCGGGGCTCCATTTATCGTTACACTATTTGGTACAAATGACGCTCCTGCTGAAATGGTATCAATAAACTGAACATCATTAGCTGTTACTGTTCCTGTATTCGTTATTTGCACTGTATACGTCAATACATCTCCAACTAGAGTAGCGGCTCTATTTACTTGTTTAATAACATTAAAGCGTCCTCTATTTACAGTTGTGAGTGTTGTATTACTTGGCTGATTTACTATAACTGGTGGTTCTCCTGGTACTAATACAAAACTTCCAGTTACATTTGCCGTATTGGCAATTGTTCCGTTTGACGGAACACTAACAACAGTTACTTGGAATGTGACTTCTACACTTTCACCTGGGTTTATATCTGGAAGCGGGAATCCATTATTCGGATTGAATCCAGGTTGTAACACACCGTCTATCGTTACACTGTTCGGCACGAATGCTATAGAGGAAGGTAGTACATCACTATATTGAATATTCGTTGCTGGCACTGTCCCTGTATTTTGAACTACTGTTGTATATGTGATTGTATCGCCTACTGCAACAACCGGCTGACTTACTGATTTTAAAACATTCAAACCAGGCTCATTGATTTCTGTTAATGTCGTATTACTTGTCGTCGTCTCCGTAATCGGTGGTTCTGTTTCACTTACAGCAAATGTAGCTGTAACGTCTACAAAGTTAACAATCGTACCACCTTCTGGTATGCTTGTAACCACTTCCTGATATGTGACAACTACAAAATCATCTACAGGTATATTTGGAACTGTAAAACCAATGAAAGGATCTAATCCTGGTGCAGACACCCCGTTGATGCTCACACTTCCTGGTACAAATGCTACACCAGCAGAAGTCGTATCGATAAATTGAACATTGGTCGCTGGCACTGTTCCGAAATTAAATATCAATACATCATACGTTAATATTTCTCCTACAGTGGCTACTTCCTTATCTACTAGTTTTAACGGAAAAATAGACGCTATATTAATTGTCGTAACGACTAAATTCGTTAATATCGTTTCTGTAATCGGTGGTTCCTGCGGATTTGGTTGTGAAGTAAATGTAACATCTGCATCATTTAAGATGACTTCATTATCTGGAATTTCCGTAATGGTCACTTGGAACGTGACCTCAATACTTCCACCAGCGATTAATAATGGCGTAACTGTAAATCCTATTTCCGGATTTACACCAATTTGCTGCACTCCACCTATCGTTACACTACCTTCTATAAATGTCGTTCCTTCTGGGATGACATCTTGGAAGAACACATCTGTAACTGGTATAATTCCTACATTTGAAATGAGCACAGTGTACGTTAATACATCCCCAACCGCTCCAGCTGCAACGTCAACTGTTTTTGTTGCTGTTACTTCACCAGGAGGAGGTAACGGTATTGTAACTACCGTTGTATTACTTGAGTTCGTTGTTGTTACTGGTGGTTGTAAAGGATTTAATAAGAAAGTGGCTGTAGCAGATGCTGTATTTAATACTGCTCCACGTGTAGATGGTGCAACCACAGTAACTTGGAACGTTACGGTCAATGATGTTCCAGCTGCAATATTAGGAAGCGGGAATCCAGCATTTGGATCAAATCCAGGTTGTGGTGTTCCATTTATCGTTACACTATTTGCTACAAATGTTGTTTCTGGAGCAATTGGATCAATGAAAGAAACGTTCGTTGCTGTTACTGTACCATTATTACGAATGACAACAGAATACGTGTAAGTTTCTCCAAGTGCTGCTTGTTGTACAGATGAAGTTTTTTGTATATTTAACTGTGCTGTGTTTACTTGCGTCACAACGAAATTACTATTTGTAACAGTCGTTATTGGAGGGTTTGCTGGGTTTATAAGAAAACTGGCAGTAACGTTAGATTGGTTTCTTATATTTCCACCGCTCGGAACACTCGTCACGGTAACTTGAAACGTAACCGTGGCCGTTTGCCCGACCGGAATATTTGGTACTGGGAATCCTGCCATAGGATCCGCGCCTTGCTGAACGACTCCATTTATCGTCACACTATTTGCTACAAACGCAGTACCGGACGGAATTGGATCTTGAAAAATAATATTCGTTGCAGGAACAGTTCCTGTATTTTGAATAAGAATCGTATACGTTAACGTATCCCCTACTCCTGCTTGTGGTGTATTTACACTCTTCATTATATTAAGTGATCCTACATTCACTCGCGTCACAACAATATTACTAATCGTTACAATTGTAATTGGTGGCTGGAGAGGACTTACTTGGAAATCAGCAGTTACATTCGCATTATTCGGAAGAACTCTATTTGGTGGTACACTCGTGATTGTTACTTGGAAAGTAACTGTTACCATCCCTCCTACTGGAATATTAGCAAGTGGAAATCCAGTTGTCGGGTTTAAACCTGGTTGAGGTGTCCCATTTATTGTTACACTATTCGCTACAAAAGTGGTTCCAACTGGAATCGGATCAAGGAACGATACATTAGTTGCTGCTACTGTCCCACTATTTTGTATACGTACTGTATACGTTAACGTATCTCCTACACCAGCTTCAGTAGCGCTTACACTTTTTATTACATTTAATCCTGAAGAATTTACGACCGTCATAACAGTATTACTTGGTTCTGTTACAGTAATCGGTGGCTCTGTTGGATTTACAAGGAAATCTCCTGTAACATTCGCACTGTTTACAACATTATTTCCAAGTGGAACTTCATCAATTAATACTTCAAATGTAACAATTACACTCGCACCAGCGGGCAAATTATTTAATGGGAATCCGAATTCTGGATCTGCCCCTTCTTGTAAGATCCCATTCACAAAGACACTGTTTTCAATAAATAATGTACCTTGTGGAATTGAATCTTGGAAAAATACATTTGTAGCTGGTACACTACCTGCGTTTATGACTTCTATTGTATATACTAAAATATCCCCTACCGTTGCAACATCCGTATTTACTGATTTCACAACTTCAAAGTTACCTGATTGTACAGTTGTATTCACAATGTTACTCGGAACATTGATTGTTACGGGTGGTTCACTCGGATTCACTTGAAAACTTGCTGTTACATTTGCTTGATTTAAAATATCTTCATTTTCTGGATCCTGTATAATTAATACATCAAATGTGACTACAACGGTTTGAGCCGCAGGAATATTCGGAAGAGAAAATCCTGTATTCGGATTCAATCCACTTTGCGGTACTCCATTAATTGTTACAGAATTTGCAACAAATGAAACAGCGGAAGAAATAGTGTCTTGGAAAAATACATTTGTTAACGAAACGTTTCCTGTATTTTGAACGGCAATTGTGTACGTTAAAGTGTCCCCTACTGCGGCTTGCGTTGTATTCACTTCTTTTATTACATTTAAACCGCCTGTATTAACTTGTGTCACAACTGTATTCGTTTGTCTATTAATCGTTATTGGTGGCTGATTTGGAATAACGACGAAATTAGCAGTTACATTTCCGCGATTCGCAATCGTGCCTCCTGATGGCGTCGATGTAACTCGTACTTGAAATGTAACAGTCCTACTTCCGCCGGGAGATATATTAGCTACTGTAAACCCAGTCGCTGGATTTGCTCCAGGTTGTGAAATCCCCTCCACAGTCACACTATTTGCGATAAATGTCGTTCCAATTGGGATTGGATCTTGAAAAATAACGTTCGTTGCAAGTACATTTCCTGTATTTTGAATTGTTACCGTGTACGTAAGAACGTCGTTAACCGTTGCAAAAGCTTTATCCACTGTTTTTCTCGTTGTTATATCAGCTATATTAATTGTCGTAACTACAGTATTACTTGTCGCTTGCCCAGAAACTGGTTGTTGACCAGGCACTGGAGTAAAGGTAAATGTTGCACTTGCACGGTTCGGAATTGGATTGACAAGAGGGTTCGATGTTACTCGAACTTGAAAGCGCACTACGGTCGTTTGCGAAGCATTAATACTGCCTAGATTAATACTACTTGCTGGATTCGCTCCTGGACGTGCTACTCCGTTTACCGTAACGCTGTTTGCTACAAATGTTGTTCCTGCAGGAATACTATCAACAAAAATAACATTGTTTGCAGTAACGTTTCCATTATTCGTCACATTAACCGTGTACGTTAATACATCATTAAGCGTTGCCGTCTGTAGATCTACAGATTTTTGCATACTTATAGTTGCTTGATTCACTGTCGTTTGTACTGTATTCGAAGAAGACATACTAGTAATAAGTGGACTACCGACGAAAGGACGGAATTGATATGATACCATTGCACGATTTGGAATAGGATTGGGGTTCGGAAACGATGTTATTCGCACTTGAAAGGTAACAATTCTTTGCGTATTATTTGGGATTGTACCTAAATTAATTCCAGTAGCAGGGTTCGCATTCGGCTGTGTTACCCCTCCTACCGTTACACTACCTGCAACAAACGTCGTTCCGCTCGGAATACTATCACGTAATACAACGTTTTCTGCACTTCCTGTTCCTGTATTTGGGACCGTAATCGTATAAGTGAGAGTATCCCCTACCCCTGCGACTGTTCTATTGACCGATTTAACAGGATTAATAATTGGACCTGTTGCATCAATTTGAACACCAAAACCAGCTGCAGCGTATCCATCTCCATTTGTAACAAATCGAACAGTTGCTGACGTTTGATTGTTTACTAAAGATGCGGAGGCATCTACATTCGTAATATCCCACCCCTGTCTTCGGACAGCCAAAGCTACCCCTAACGGCTGATTTAAATCTCCAAATGTACCGCTCGTATCTAAATTTCCGCTGTCATTACAAATTTGAGACTGGAAGAAATTATTTGCAGGGTTTCTCGGCCCGAATAATGCAACTGTAGCACTCGCATTCGGTCCAAAGCGAAGTTGATCTCCAGAAATGTTAGAATCACCTTCTTGAGCAGTTACAAGTACCCTTCCTGTTACAGCTCCTGTAGCTGGCGTAGCAAATCCGGAAATAGTAGCATCAACTGGTGGTGATGAAGCATCAATAATTTCTTGACCTGCATATACTGACAAATTTCGAAGTGGTAAACTTGCATTTTGATACACAACCTCAAGCGTCCAGCCCGCTGAACGGCTAATTGTTGGGTCAGCTGAAGTTCTTGCAGCTGGCACGGCACCTGTAGTATATGTGCCTGCTCCACCTGCACTAACAAGATTCGTTACATTGGCAGAGCGAGCATAATAAAACTGGTTTCCTACTGAACCTTGCTGCGCGGTAGCAGGATCTGGCGTAACAGAAAACGTCCCTGCTGGCGTTGTAAATGTAATGTTATCATTTAAAAATGGTAAAACATCTTCCGTATCAGTCCGGAAAGTACCAGCCCAAACTAATTCTGCATATAACACACTGCTTCCCGCTGGAAGATTTAAAATTGCACTTGAAGAATTCAATTGCCACTCATCTGTTGTCCCCGCTGGGAATCCTGGTACTTGCAACGCTGTATTTACTGTCGTAAACACAGCAAGTGTACCAAAAATATTACCTGGTGCAGGCGATGTAGGGCTAAGTCCCAGCGTATTCCCAGTAAACGTGACGGCACCAGGTACTGTTGTCGTAAACCGATTTATAAAAGGCACACAATCATCTCATTTCAATTATAGTAAAAAGTGCTCTATACTATAAAATGTAGACAAACTATACAATGTACGTTGTCCAACAAAATTCCGCACATATGAGAGGGGTTTATAAAACTATGCGCTACGTTATTATAACAGGAACTTCACAAGGTTTAGGTGAGGCTATTGCCACACAATTGTTAGAAAAAAATACAACTGTCATCTCTATTTCTAGAAGAGAAAATAAAGAGCTTACGAAACTCGCAGAACAATATAATAGCAATTGTGTTTTCCACTCCTTAGATCTTCAAGATGTACATAATTTAGAAACGAACTTTAACAAAATCATTTCATCTATTCAAGAAGACAGTGTATCTTCTATTCATTTAATTAATAATGCGGGTACGGTTGCTCCTATGAAGCCAATTGAAAAAGCAGAAAGTGAACAATTCATTACGAACGTTCACATTAATTTACTTGCACCTATGATTCTCACCTCTACTTTCATGAAACATACGAAAGAATGGAAAGTAGATAAACGTGTTATAAACATCTCATCTGGTGCAGGAAAAAATCCTTACTTCGGATGGGGCGCTTATTGTACAACGAAAGCTGGCGTAAATATGTTTACACAGTGCGTGGCAACGGAAGAAGCAGCAAAAGAATTTCCAGTAAAAATCGTCGCTTTTGCACCTGGTGTTGTTGATACAAATATGCAAGCACAAATTCGGGAAACAAATAAAGAAGACTTCACAAATTTAGATCGATTCATCGCATTAAAAGAAGAAGGAAAGCTATTATCACCTGAATACGTTGCAAAAGCTATTCGTAACTTACTAGAAACCGAAGACTTCCCTCAAGGCGAGGTTATTAGAATTGATGAATAACAAAAAGGCGTGCTATTTTAGCACGCCTTTTTGTTCTACTTCTCTAAAAATATAAGCACAGACTCCGCAATTTGTTCATAACCAATTTCTTGATAAATTTTATTCGATGTTGGATTTGCCAGGTCCGTATATAATGTCGTTGTTTTGTAACCTTCATCTAACATACGTTGACTAAGTGCCGCTACACAATTAGATGCGTATCCCTTTTTCCTTTCTTCTTTCGGCGTATATACGAAATTAACTGTTATATTATTTTTAGTTGGACGTGTTTTTGCTGCTACAGAAACAAGTTTTCCATCTACTTCTAGACCAAATAAACGATGATTAGTAATTAATGTATGTGCCGTTTGTTTTGCTTCCTCTTTCGTAGTAGGAAGATTCACATCTTCGCAAAATTGGTATATCCACTGTTCTATTAATGTTAGCTCATCACTATTTACTTCTCGAAAGACTTCATCTCCGTTCCACTTTTTCTTCACTTGTTTTAATTCATATATACCTTGCTCCATCGCAACAGTAGTTTTCTTATTTGCTAACACTGCAATCTCTTCGGCTAATCTCTGTACAATTTTCTTATTACCGATTAATCCAGGAACATTTGGATATACTTCCGCTAATTTTTTTGCAAGTTCCACGATGTCCTCTTCCGCAATTTCAGACGTAGCAACAATAATTTGTTTCTTCTCTTCTGTTTGAAGAAATACAACCGCAATTTCTTCTCCTTGTTTCGCTATCCCCATAAATATCGGTTGGTGGACCATTTGTAATACGCCTAATATGAGATTATTTTCCTGCTCATTCTTTTCTAGAAATGGTGTAACCTCTTCTTTAAAATTAACAATCTCTTCATATACATGCAATTGAATCATCGACAATCTCTTCTCTCTATTTATAGTTTTATTAAGGTATTGGCGATTAATTCACTAAATCCCTCTTTTACGATTCAATAATATTCGAAGCTAACGTATTCAAATTATTTTCAGCTTGTAAAATTCTCTGTTTTTCCTTTTCAAATACCTCTTCTTCTTGTCGAAATAACTCTTTTCGATTGTTAATCATGCGCTCCATTTCTTTTTTACTCGGCCCACCGTATACATTTCTTTTTTGTATAAAAGCTTCTGGCGATATAATTTCTTTCCACTCTTTTTCTAATAAAGTTATATTAAATTTTTCTTGTAAGTACATATTCACATCTTTCAAATGTAATTCATGAAGCTCCTTTTTCTGCTCCAATAACATATTTGCAATAGCACTCGCTGCATGATGCGCATGCCGAAATGGAATGTCATAGTTTTTTGTTAAAGCATCTGCGAAATCAGTTATCGTAATTGCATGTTTATAGGAACGATTTTTCAACGTTTCTTCCTCAACCTTCATCGTTCGAATAACTGCATTCATAATAGAAAAAACACGAATAGTCTTTTCAATCCCTTTATATAAGTATGGCTGCAAGTCATCCTCTGTATCAACAATATCACCAAATGGTGTATTATGAATCATTTGAAATACTGTAAATGCTTCTCCTAAAGCACTACTCGTAATTGCACGGGCGTGTTCAATGGAAACTGGATTTCGCTTTTGCGGCATAATACTACTAATTTGCACATATGGCTTCGCCACAGTAATACCATCATATTCTTTCGTCGCTAATAGTAAGAAGTCATGGATCCATCTGCTCGTATTCGTCATCATTACCATAAGTAAAGAGCTAACTTCTAATAAATAATCCGCTCCAGCAACAGCATCATATGAGTTCTCAATTACATTTGTAAACCCAAGTAACTCGGCAACTCGCTCTCGTTTAATTGGGAAACTTGTTGTAGCTAGCGCAGCGGCTCCCATTGGGGACTGATTTAAAAGTTTGTACGTTTTTTTCATGCGTTCTAAATCTCTCTGCATCGTATCATAAATCGCTAACGTATAATGACCAAATGTCGTTGGCTGCGCTGGTTGTGTATGGGTATAAGCTGGCATAATCGTTTCCTTATGATCAGCAGCAAGTTGCAATATACTCTCTTGCAATAACAAATGATGTTCCATTAATCGTAATACATACCGTCTTAAACTCATGCGATACATCGTGACACCCATATCATTTCTACTTCTACCAATATGCATATTACTTACAAAATTGCTTTTTGCTTCTTGAGAAATTAAATGTTCTACTAAAAAAAAGAGATCTTCATGCTGCTCTGTATAGAGCAATTGCTCTTCTGGCATTCCCTCTACCTTTTTTAACGCGTGTAATATAACTTTAGCTTCTTCCTTTTTCATTAAATTTTCTTCCATCAGCATCGTAATATGCGCTTTATGCACTTGAAACATATCTTTCAATAAGTAATTTCGTTGAAAATTAAATACATGTTGTAATACACAATCCACATATGTTTTCCCAGGGAAATCAGCGCCTTCACTCTTTATAAACTCTTCTTTACTTTGTTTCATCACCTTTTCCCCTTTCACCTAAGTATTACTACCCATCATACCCAGAGATAGCAAAAAAGTGCTTGTACACAAAAATAAACTCGGTGCTCTCTGCACCGAGTTTATTTAATAAAAGTCGCATCATACTTATCACTTTGCAACACTTGGAAATGCAAGTTTGCTAAATGTTTCCGTATTTCTGCACTGTCGTCCTCATTTAAATTATTTGCTAAAAACACTATTTCTGTACAGTTCCCCCGTTTATCCATCGCATAAACTGCTTTTGTAACTGTCCATGGCGTATAGCCGTTTTTTTGCCCTGCATGTCTAAATGTTTTACGGTATTTCTTAGCGCTCATATCTGTTTCAACGATGTTAGCCCATACTTTTTCTTCTGCTTCTGTCAGTCCACCCTTATGATTTGCCTTTTGAAGCAGTACCATATAATCGTTTGCAGAAGCAGCTGGCAATCGATCTGACCAAATTTTATCGTAACGTTCCTCTAAATAAAGAGGAATTTCCTTCTGTAATAATGGTCCCTTCTTTTTTAAGCGCTCATGAATAATCATCGCATATTGACGATATTGCTCTTGAGACATTTCTTTTAACTTTTTCTCTATTTTATATTTCGGAACGTGTAGTTCTTTATGCAAATATCCTGGAATGTACAAAGATGAAACAATTGGAAATAGCGGCTGATGTGCTGGAAGCGATAAACTTTGTAAATTCCGATTAATATTATCTAATCCTAACACTTCCATTAAATATTCAGCATTCGCATTCGAACTAAACTTAACCATTCCTTTTGCCACTTCTTCTAAAGAAATCGCTCCTTCAGTTATCTTACCTGTCTTCTCCAAATACCTTTGCCATCTATCTTGCGCACCACCATCTGTATTCGGTACATAATAACGATTCACATCATTTATGGAAACAAAACTAGACGAATCAATTTTCCCTTCCGTAACTTGTTTCGTAAATTCAAGCGCCACAATTAATTTCATTGTACTAGCAACTGGCAATACAACATTCGGATTTACAGAATAAACGACTTTATCATTTCTTTTTACTAGAAGCGCGCTATTTTTTTCATCTTTATGTTCTTCAATAAAGGATGCGATATACTGCGCATCATCATTATTCGAACTCCAAACTTTTTTCACTAAAAAATTACCCGATATTAGCAAAACGAAAATACCCACAATCACTGCGCATACTATAGTTTTTTTCAAGTAAAATTCCTCTCCTATTGTGTAGCTCTTCTCTATCTATCTCTTACAAACAAAATAATGGAGATGATTATTTTAGTAATCATCTCCATTATTTTAACTTGTATTCTCCCATTATGTCTACGTCATAATTTTAACGAAATCTTCGAGGAATTTTTTATAGTGTAACGACCAACCAATTCGAACCCAATTCTTTAAAGCTTTTGCATCAGGTTGAGGACGAAAATCAGCAATACTCTCTCCTTTTGCAATCCCTACTGTATCTACATCGACACGGCGGTATACATAGTCCAAAATAGAGGGATTTGCCGCAACCATCATTGTAACGACGTCATGTACTGGACTCCCTGTTATTTTCGGATTTAATTTTCTATAAGCTTTATAATAATACGTAAAAATCGGTTCAATTAATTTATTAAAACTTGTTTTAGAATGTTTCGTAATGTACTTTACCATCTCTGGCGTAATTATAGCTTCAGATGTAACATTAAGCGGCACCAATGTCACATTCTTGGCATTTTGCATTACTAATTGTGACGCAATAGGATCACCATGAAAATTAGCTTCTGCGACTGGTGTCACATTGCCAGGCATTAAAAAAGCACCGCCCATTATATAATATTCCTTCACATACTTCATCAATGGTTTTTCTAAAATAAATGCTGTCGCAAGTGTCGTTGACCTACCAGCATCAACTATAATTAATTCTCCTTTATATTTTTCAAGTATGTCAAAAAACTCACAAAAAGGCTTTATATTTGGAGAAAGATTTTTTGGCGGTCGAATTGGTCCTAAACCTTCCGCCCCATGAATTTCTGGATAGTATGTTGTAATATCTCCAGATAAAGGGATTTTCGCACCATTAATAACAGGTATGTCTTCCCGCCCTGCCAGTTGCAATAAATATGCCGCATTACTTGTCGCCTTTTCTTGCGTTACATTTCCATATCCAGTTACTACACCAACAATATCAATATCAGGATGTAACAATCCATACATAATTGCCAAAGAGTCATCAATTCCCGGGTCTCCTAAAAACAATACTTTTTTCATCACCCTCAACTCCATCCCCTCAATTGTTATTAATTTATGAATATTCACAGGATTACAGAATAAAAAGAACAAATTTATACGAAAAAACGCAGTCCTCTAAGGACTACGTTCTCCCACTAACCTATACTGTTTTCTTTACAGCACTCATACTTCCAACGATATAAGCGATAAACGCAAAACAAATTGGGAAGACAACTGTATGTATACCGAACGGATTTGGATAGAAAAGATGGATACACATATATGAGCTTACCCCAACTAAAATAGATGCAAGCGCTCCTGTTGCATTTCCTTTCCTCCAATATAATCCTAATACGATTGGCCAAATGAATGCTGCTTCTAATCCACCGAAAGAAAATAAATTTAACCATATTAAAAAATCAGGTGGTTTAATTGCTGCTGCATAAACGAGCAGTCCTACGATAGCAGTAATCCATAAACTCCCTTTTCTAATCGTACTATCTGCCGCATCTTTATTTATGTAATTTACGTATATATCTTTAATGATTGATGAACTTACAAGTAGCAATAACGAGTTTACTGTAGACATAATCGCTGCCATTGGTGCAGCTAAGAAAACCCCAGCTAACCAAGGTGGCAACACTTCCATCGCGAGTAGCGGCATTACTTTATCTGGTACCGTTATACCTGGAAGTACGACTCGTGCGAACACACCCGTTAAATGCATACCAATCATAATTGTACCGACAACAATCGTCCCAATTATTAACGCTTGATGCATCGCTTTTGAATTTTTATAAGACATGGCACGCACACTAATTTGCGGTAAACCGACAACGCCAATTCCAATTAAAATCCAAAATGATGTCACATATGATTTCGTTAAACTACCATCTGCTCCGAATGGTGTAATTAAATTCGGATTGATTTGAACAAGTTCCTGCATAATCTTTTCAATTCCACCACCGGCAACGACAGTAGCAATTAAGATGATTGTCGTTCCAACTAACATAATGATACCTAATAACGTATCTGATAAAGCAACTGCACGAAATCCACCAATTAATACGTACACAAGTACAGAAAAAGTAAATAAAAATAGTGCTGTTGTATAAGAAAGACCCGTTAGCGACTCGATTAATCGGCCACCGCCGACCCACTGAGCTACTGTTGCTGAAAATAAAAAGATAATAATACATAACGCAGAAAGTATGACAACTGCTTTATTATTATATCTTCCCTTTAAATAATCGATAAGAGTAATGGCTTCCATCTTCCTAGCGATAATTGCAAACTTTTTACCGATAACTGTTAAAACGATATAACCTGTTACAACTTGAATCGCAGACAACAATACCCATCCAAGCCCCATATTGTAAGCAATACCAGGACCACCAATAAAGCTACTAGCACTACCGTATGTAGCAATCATTGTCATCGCTAATAATAAACCACCGAGCTCACGCCCACCTAAAAAATATTCTTGCAAAAATTTATTATGGGCAGTCGCTTGTACACGTCTTGAAGCATATACACCAATTAAAAATACAACGATAAACGAAATTATCATTGGAATGATTACATACCAATTCATCTATTATTCCTCACTTTTTTCTTCCTCATCGAGTGAAATATCTTGAAATACAAAACGAACAACTAAACTAAGTAAAATAACCATAACGATAAATCCAACGATACAGCTATAAAAAAACCATGCTGGAAAACCAAATACATATGTATATTCACTTGGATTTTTACTACCAAGCCCATAAGCAAATCCGTACCATATTATAAAATTGATAATAGCAAGTCCAAGACCAATTAACGCTTCTCTATGGGCGATTCGAAAGCGTGGATCATCATGATAATTCTTCATTTTTCTCCCTCCTCTCACGATGTATTATTGTACCATTGTTCTTCTAGTTTTTCCTACTAGAAAGCAAAAACAAGCAGGATTTTTTATAATCATATAGAAGACTTTCTTACATTACATATTTTTTACAATTGTAACACAAATGAAATTTGAATTTTCAGTATTTGTTAATTATGATTTTAATTAGAGGCTTTCCATCTAGTTTCCACATCCTTGATTTCGGAATAAACGCCGTCTCGTACTGCGTTTACATTATATTTTCAAGGGGGTTATACAATGAGTCAACTAGCTGTAAATCTTCATGAAAAGGTAAAAAAGTTTCTTCAAGGTACAAAAAAGTTATATGTGAATGGATCTTTCATTGAAAGCGCTTCCGGTAAAACGTTTAACACACCTAACCCAGCAACTGGCGAAACACTTGCCGTCGTTTCTGAAGCTGGTCGCGAAGATATTCATAAAGCTGTCGTTGCAGCTCGCATAGCTTTTGACGAAGGTCCTTGGTCTCGCATGAGCACTGCTGAGCGAAGCCGGCTTATGTACAAGTTAGCTGATTTAATGGAAGAACATAAAGAAGAGCTTGCACAGCTTGAAACGTTAGATAACGGAAAGCCAATCCGTGAAACAATGGCAGCAGACATACCACTTGCAATTGAGCATATGCGCTATTATGCTGGCTGGGCGACGAAAATCGTTGGTCAAACAATCCCTGTTTCCGGTGATTATTTTAACTATACACGTCATGAAGCTGTTGGTGTCGTTGGTCAAATTATCCCTTGGAACTTCCCACTTCTTATGGCAATGTGGAAAATGGGAGCAGCGCTTGCTACAGGATGTACAATCGTTTTAAAACCTGCAGAACAAACTCCACTATCTGCCTTATACTTAGCTGAATTAATTGAAGAAGCTGGATTCCCGAAAGGTGTTATTAATATCGTTCCTGGATTCGGTGAATCAGCTGGACAAGCTCTTGTTAATCATCCACTCGTTGATAAAATTGCATTTACTGGTTCTACTCCAGTCGGTAAGCAAATTATGCGCCAAGCATCTGAAACATTAAAGCGTGTTACACTTGAGTTAGGCGGTAAATCACCAAATATCATCTTGCCAGATGCTGATTTATCTCGCGCGATTCCTGGTGCACTTTCTGGTGTTATGTTTAACCAAGGACAAGTATGCTCTGCTGGATCACGTTTATTTGTTCCGAAGAAAATGTATGATAATGTCATGGCTGACCTTGTCCTTTACTCTAAAAAATTAAATCAAGGTGCTGGCTTAAGTCCAGAAACTACAATCGGTCCTCTCGTTTCCGAAGAACAACAAAAACGTGTAATGGGCTACATCGAAAAAGGGATTGAAGAAGGTGCTGAAGTACTTTGCGGAGGAAGTAATCCATTTGATCAAGGCTACTTCGTTTCTCCTACAGTATTCGCTGACGTAAATGATGAAATGACGATTGCAAAAGAAGAAATTTTCGGTCCAGTTATTTCTGCTATACCTTTTAACGATATTGATGAAGTAATTGAACGTGCAAATAAATCACAATTCGGCTTAGCAGCTGGTGTGTGGACAGAAAATGTTAAAACAGCACACTACGTTGCAAGTAAAGTACGTGCTGGTACAGTATGGGTAAACTGTTATAACGTCTTTGATGCAGCATCTCCATTTGGAGGATTTAAACAATCCGGTCTTGGCCGTGAAATGGGATCTTATGCATTAAATAACTATACAGAAGTGAAGAGCGTTTGGCTTAACTTAAATTAAAGAGAAAGAACCTGACCTATCCGGTCAGGTTCTTTTCATTATGTATGTCTTTAAACTTGCAGTCCCCCGCTCACATTTAATACTTCTCCTGTAATATAGGATGCGTATTCTGATGCTAAGAAGGCAGCTGCGTTCGCAATATCTTCTGGCGTTCCAATTCTACCAACCGGAATCGCGCCGACCATCTTTTCTTTCACTTTATCTGGTATCGTTTTTGTCATATCTGTATCCATAAATCCTGGGCAAATCGCATTACACGTAATACCGAAATTTCCAACTTCCTTCGCTGCCGTTTTCGTTAAACCTACAACGCCTGCCTTCGTAGCTGCATAGTTTGCTTGACCTATGTTTCCTTCTCTACTAATTGAAGATATATTAATAATACGTCCATACCCTTGTTGTCTCATGTAAAGCAGCGCTGGTTGCATACAATAAAAAACTCCAGTTAAGTTCACTTGTAATACTTGTTCCCAAGCAGACTTCTCCATTTTATGTAACATTGCATCCCTTGTAATCCCAGCGTTATTCACCAAAATATGTAATGTTCCGAATTTTTGAACGGCATATTCAATTAGCGACTTTGCTTCATTTTGATTACTCACATCACATCGATACAAGCTCACTTCATATCCTTCATCCAAGAACTCACGTGTCGTTTTTTGTAATTTCTCTTCATTTACATCACTAATTAATACTTTCGCCCCTAGTTTTGCATACACCCTTGCAATCTCTTTTCCAATTCCCTGTGCAGCTCCTGTTACAACAGCTGTTTTCCCGTTTAAAAACTCCATACCTATCCCCCATTTCTATTACTTATACTGTATATTTCGGCTTTTTACTTTCCAATTCCTCTTTGTATAAAAAAGTCTATTTGTGTCAAACTAACTTTGCAACGTCGCATAAAGTGAAACTTTAATCAGTGGGGATTTTCTTCATCCCCACTGATTATCAGCCCTCACCAATCGGACTTTTATGGGCAGCCCGTCCCCCCTAACTTCTTTGCTTTCACTGAATTTTAAGGTGGGGGTCTTACTGCCCATTAAAGCGGGATAAAGTGCAAGGAGATTGTGTCGAATGAACAAAAAAAATTTCAAACAAAACAAAGCTACTGATGGCATTGATGTAGAGTTCTCTCGTGAACTTGCTGACCACAATGACTTAGAAGCAAACGCACGTGCAAATGCCGCTGATGCACGTCAAAAACGCCAGTCAACTGAAAAATAAGGAAAGCACAACCTTATTCTTTTCAACAGGGACCTACTACCCAACAAAATAAACCGAGAGATATCTCTCGGTTTATTTTCTATATTTTTTTGTATAATGTGCCAAAGTAAGTAGCGGATAAATTTGGGCATAGCTATGATAACGAATATAAAACCCACCAGGTAAACCTGTTCCAGTAGGATATTTTTCATTCACATAAGGATTCGCAAGCAAATATGAAATGCCTTTTCGAATAGCTGGCGTTTCTGTATCATAGTAAGAAATGAGAGCATCTAACGCCCATGCTGTTTGAGATGGTGTACTAAATGGTAAAGTAATGAATCTTTTCTCCATACTACTTTGGCATGATTCTCCCCATCCACCATCTTCATGCTGTATATGTTCAAGCCATAAAGCTGCTCGTTTCAATGATGGATTGTTAGATGGAATTCCGAGTGACCGTAAACCTGTCATAACAGCCCACGTACCATATATATAACAAATCCCCCATTTCCCATACCATGATCCATTTTCCTCTTGTGCATTCATTAACCAATTTATCGCACTTTGTTTTTGTTTCTCAGGTAATTCATTTTGCGTATATGTCCCGAAAAGCTCTAACACTCTTCCTGTAATATCTGGTGTGGAAGGATCTGTAATCATATCACTTGCATTTTCGATTGGTAAATTTGCTAATAATTTGCTCGTCACACCTTTTTCAAACGCTCCCCAGCCCCCATCATTATTTTGTAATCCTTTAACCCAATCAATCCCTTTCTGCCAAGCATTATTTACCTTTTCATTCTCTCTACTTCTTGCCAACACTCTTAGTACAGCAGTTGTATCATCAACATCTGGAACTGTCGTATTTACATCCGAAAAACCCCAACCGCCAGGAGTAAGTGCGGGAGCATGTACGCTCCAATCAGCTTTTTTTGTATGCTGTTTTTTTAATAAATATGTTATTGTCTGTTGAATCATCTTGTGATCTTTCGGAACTTGTGCGTCTTGTAACGCATAGCTGAGTAAAGCCGTATCCCATACAGTTGAAGAAGAGTTTTGCAAGTGACTCCCTCTTTCCATCTTCCATATATAAGATGTTATACCAGCTATAGCCTTTTGAATCATTGATGATTGAAGAGAATGCCCTAACGCAAGTAAAGCATAAATCATATAAAACGAGGCAGTTGCGTAACTATATAACGTTCCATTTTCATCAATACGCTCTTTCATGAAACGTTCGACTTCCTCATATCCTTTATGATGTAACGAAAGTGGATACGAGATAATTTGTTTTACATCACTTAATAACGTTTGAAACAAAGGAGACCGATCCTCCCGAAACCATTCTCCGCCCCCGCCCGCAATGTGATTTAAATTTGGCAATAACTTTTTCCCTACTCGAAATCTTTTATTTAAACACACCATCATCGGAATTAAATGGATACGTGCTGAGCTACTCAATTCAAATATACTGAGGGGGGAATCATTCTGTAGAAACATGATTGGTGTTGGTACATGAAAGAGTGAAGGATATTCATATTCTCCATGAATTGCTAATAAAAACTTTGTCATAAAATGAGCACACGCCACGCCTCCGCGTTCCTTAATGAAATTTTCCGCTCGCTTCATATTCGCATCTTCTTTTGTATATTTTTGCGAAGCAAGTAAGGCGGCATAAGATTGAATGGTAGCTGATAAATTACCTCCCACTTCATCTTCATACAATTTCCACGTTCCTTCATTTGTTTGAAGTGATGCTAACCTTTTTACAAACGGTTCTATCTCTTTATCTCTACCTAATAATTTTAATAAAAAAATCATATGGCAATCTGTTAATGGAGCTCCTTCAAAACAAAATCGCCACGTACCATCTTGCCGTTGCATCGTTTGAAGTGCAGTTGCTCTTCTCGCTATTTCTTCATGCACTTTTTCATATAATAACAAGTTACTCACCCACCCTTTCGAAATCCGTATAACGATATTCAAGAAAGTAGCTGAATATGTATGAATACAAAGAAAAGCAGAACATATAAGATGCTCTGCTTATAAACAATATCCTACTCCGACAATAATCCCTAATAAAGCACCAACTACTACTTCATACGGCGTATGCCCGACAAGTTCATTTAACTTCTTATATTCTGTTTGTCTACCGTGAAAAAACTCATTCAATATTTTCGCCTGTTTACTTACTGCAAGCCTTACTCCTGAAGCGTCATACATAACTATAATGGCAAAAATAGCAGCAATTGCAAATAAAGTACTTTCCACACCTTCCACAACGCCAACACCTGTCGCCAGTGCTGTAACAGTTGAAGCATGAGAACTTGGCATCCCACCTGAAGCGAAAAACTTTGCAAAATCAAATTCACCCGTTTTAAATAATTTAAAGACTACTTTCGTTAATTGTGCTAAAAACCATGAAATTACAGCGGCCATAAGCGGATCGTTATGTAAAATCGTTTCCACGTTCTCAGCTCCCTACTAGCTATAATGGAAATCCTATAGTATCAGTATAAAGAAAAATGCGTAGAAAATACTACGCATTACGATACTTTTGCTGATTTATTTTTTATAAATTTCGGTTGTTTCTGCACTAAGAACTTTGTTTTCGCTACCGAGAATACAACTAATGCAACCCATATACAGAAAAATGCAATCATATGAGTAGATGTGAAATGTTCACCAAATACGAATACACCTAAAATCAAACTAATTGTTGGTGCAATATATTGTAAAAACCCTACCATATAAAGCGGAATAAGTTGGGCTCCTTTTGCAAAATAAAAAAGTGGCAATGCTGTAACAATGCCCGCTCCTATTAATAGTAATGTCGATGACATTGAGATCGAGCCAAATGAGCCGAAACCATGTACTCCTGTCATTACTAAATAAATAATCGCAAACGGCGTTACTAACATCGTTTCCATCGTAAGTCCAATTGTCGCATCATAGTTTAACATTTTTTTTGTTAATCCATATAATCCAAATGAAAGGGCAAGTGATAAAGAAACCCACGGAATAGCCCCGAAACGTACTGTTAAAATGATAACCCCTACTCCAGCTAAGCCAACTGCAACGTATTGCCAAAAGTTTAACTTTTCCTTTAAAACGACTGTACCAAGTAAAATACTAATAAGCGGATTAATATAATAGCCAAGACTTGCTTCAATGACATGATTATGATTAACGGCCCATATGTAGACAAACCAGTTTCCGCTAATCAAGACTGAAGCTATTGTTAATGACATTAATAATTTAGGTCGTTTAAAAAGATTCACGAACTCTCCAATAAACTGACGAAATCTCTTCGTAACACCTAATACGATTAACATAAACACGAATGCCCAAACGATGCGGTGTGCTAATATTTCATCTGCTGGGACTTCCTCAACCCATTTCCAATAGATTGGTAGTATTCCCCACATCGTATACGCACCAGCCGCATATATAATCCCTTTTTTTTGCTCTGCTGATTGACTCCCCATCTTCCTTTTTCTCCTCTTCTCATTTTTTCTCCATTATACGTTCCCACGTGCTCACTTTACCAATAATCAATCTGCATTTCTTTCGACATTTCTCATACAACGAATAATAAACATACCGTTATTACAACAAGTAACGGTATGCCGAAAACAAATTTCTTTTTATGAGTTTTATGATGAAACATATACATACCGATCCAAGCTCCAACTGCTCCCCCAGCTGCTGCTGATAAAAACAACGTACTTTCTGGCGTTCTCCACTGTTTCTTCTGCGCTTTTCGTTTATCAAGCCCCATAAGGCTAAAAGCTATAACGTTAATCATAATAAAATAAATCCATTTCATCGCTTTCTCTCCCTATGAAAAATTCGCTTAATGGTAACATGAAAAAACGATGGAAACAACTGAAGAACACTTTTTATTAATTCGTTACCTCCATATTTACATAGCCAATCAAAAGACTAATTATAGCTATTAAATAGAAAGGTGTTATGGGCAAGATCCTTATATTTCATTCCCTTCACCCACTACCATAGCATCAAAAAAACTTCTCTCAATCACTTTTTCATCAAAGTGAAGAACTACAATTAGCCCTACATATAAAGAAACGAAATGTAAAAACCATTCCCCATTATCATCCTTATTAGCTAAACATTTAAATATCTCTTGAAATTGCATACGCTCGTCTATAGCAACAACCGGTCGCACACCAAAATATTTCAATACGAAATGTAAATCAAGCTGCACGGATAAGGATAAAATATATTTTAATAACTCCGTATAATGAGCAACATTTTTTTGACTATATAGCTTCACGAGCTTTTGATGTAAATGAGCAATCGATAATTCTTCATCAGTCATTTTTGTTGCTTCTATCGTTTCAATCATCTTCTTCATATTCATTACATTTACCCCTCCTGTTACAAAACAAAAGCCAAAGCTTATTTATTTTATAATCAGCAATAATTGAGTATTTCTCGTCTCTCTTTCTTCTTCACTAACTAAGTCATACTTTTTTAGAAGATGAAAGACATCATTTAATATTTCTTGTGAGTGATTACCTTGCAAAAAATTTTTTAATCCTTTAAAAATCTCTTCAGATAAAAAACTCTTTTGACTTTCAAGTTTATTCATTACATCTTCAATAGAATGATCGATATTACACACCATAAAAATCCCTCCTCTATCCTTTATAAATAATATCTTCTGCTAACGATGTAAACACTTCTCCAACAAGAGAATCTTCATCATATACAGATGAACCGCTATTTTCTTCACGTTTTGCAAAAGGTACTTGTGCGATTACTTCTGTTTGCAATTGTTCTGCTAACATTTCGCCGCCGCCTTTTCCAAACAGATAATTTTTCGATCCATCTTGTTCTTCATAATAAGCCATATTTTCCACAATACCTAAAATCTCGTGTTTCGTATGTTTTGCCATTACGCCTACTCTAGATGCTACGAATGAAGCTACATTATGTGGTGTTGTAACGATAATTTCTTTCGCCTGCGGAATCATTGCTGCAACATCAATAGCAACATCTCCTGTACCAGGTGGTAAATCAAGAAGTAAATAATCTAATTCTCCCCAGTGCGTATTCGCAAGGAAATTTTGAATCCATTTATTTAACATCGGTCCGCGCCACATAACCGGATTATTTCCTTCTGTAAAAAATCCCATAGACATAATTTTAACACCGTGACTAATAACTGGAATTGCTGTTTGATCAATCATCGTTGGTTTTTGATTCGTTTCCATCATAGCTGGAATGCTAAAACCATATATATCTGCATCTAATATCCCCACTTTTTTGCCCATACGAGCTAAAGCTGTTGCAAGATTAATTGTTACAGTTGATTTTCCGACCCCACCTTTTCCGCTCGTTACAGTAAGAAATTGTACTCCTGAATCAGGACGAAGCATGCTTGGCATACCAGTTTCTGTTCTAGTATTTTTCTTTAACTTCTCTGTTAAGACTGCACGTTCTTCTTTTGTCATAGAACTAAATGTTACAGCCACTTTAGAGGCACCAATTGCGTGAAGCGATTCTTCAATATCTTGTTGAATTTTTGATTTTAACGGACATCCTTGAATCGTTAGCACTACTTCAAGTTTAACCTCTGTTCCATTCATTTGTATATTTCTAACCATGTTTAACTCCACAATACTTTTGTGTAATTCTGGATCCTCTACATGTTTTAACGCATTCATTATTTGTTCTTGAGTAAGCATAGAACTCATCCCTTCTCGTATTCGAATTTATATATAGCATCTTCTTATCGTTTCAAGAAACGCTTATTATCCACCACTAACAGACGGGATGAATGCGACAATATCTCCAGCTCGTATCATCTCTTCATTCGTTACAAACTCTTCATTAACAGCCACCATCACTCTATCAAGCGATTGTAAACTATAGTTTGCTTTGAGCCATTCTTTTAATTGCTGCACAGTCATTTCTTGTTTTTCGGAAATTACGAATCGATCTAACCCGACTTCCTCACGCAAATTTGCAAACAGTAAAATTGTAATCATTTTCTCATTCTTCCTTCTTCGGTTTTCCTGCTGGATATGGTGTATTTTCAAGTTGATCGCCAATCCACATCGTCCCATCTTCCCAAAATTCTTTTTTCCATATTGGGACGATTCGCTTTATACGTTCAATTGCGTATTCATTCGCTTCATAAGCTACTTTGCGATGCGGTGATGAAACTGCGATGACTACCGCAATATCCATTATTTCTAGCCGTCCTACTCGGTGCGTAATTGCTATTTTTGCGTCCGGCCATCTTTCACTAATTTCTTCACCAATTCTCATAAGTTGTTTTACTGCCATCGTTTCATATGCTTCATACTCTAAATGTAGCGTTCGTTTTCCTTTTGTTAATTCTCTCACTGTACCAATAAAAGTTGTAATCGCACCTGCGTCTCTTCTTGCAACCTTATTTGTTACTTCTTCAACTACAATCGGTATATCTACAATTTCAAATAGCACTTGTCCCATTAGAATCACCTCTCACTTTATAAAATGTCCAAGGCCATTCACTACCTTCGTTATCTTCCAACAAGAGAACATCTACGAACATATCTTTTTTATACCCTCTCGTACCACTTGGAAGTACAATAAATATATTTGTCTCTGCTAGAGAAGAAACTGAGCTAGATTTATCAAACCCTGACGGATAAGCGATTAACTGCCCTTCGTTATATGTTAGTTTTCCTCGTACAAATCTTGTAAATGGATTTGGCTTTAAAAAGTCTTCTCCTAATAACGCTTTTTCTCTTTTCACATGTGCTTTTTCACTAAACATATACGTTCGAATACAAGGTCTTACAAACAATTCAAATCCTACGTAACAAGCAGATGGATTTCCTGATAAACCGAATAATAACTTGCCATTTAATTGCGCTACAGTCGTAACACTTCCTGGCCTCATTGCAACTTTATTAAAAAGAACTGATGCACCTAATTTTTCGTATATAGCTGGCAAATAATCGTAATCCCCTACGGATACACCACCTGTTGTAATGAGCATATCTACTTGGCTTAATGCTTCTTTTACAGCCGTAAAACACGTATGAAAATCATCGCTAAACTTCCCAAAATATTTTACTCTTCCGCCTGCTCTTCGGATTTGAGACAATATCATATACGTATTACTATTTCGGATTTTCCCTGGCTGTAATGAATCGTTTACATCCAGTAATTCACTGCCAGTCGCTAATAGTCCAACTACAGGCTTTCTCGCAACTGGCACCTCGCTATACCCGAATGTAGCAAGAAGAGCTGAAATACCTGGATTAATGTATGTTCCTTTCTTTACAAGAACCGCTCCTTTACGAGCATCTTCACCTTGAAAAGAAATATTATCGCCCGCTTTGAATGACCGCTTCAATTCCATATACTTACTGCCAGCCTCCTCATATTGACGAGTCAGCTCTAGCATAACAACTGCATCACATCCATTCGGAATTTGCGCTCCCGTCATAATTCGAACTGCTTGAAACGGACCTACTTTCTCATCGAATAGCGATCCTGCACCAATTTCACCCACTACTTCAAATACAATTGGCGTTTCATAACTTGCTAAATTCGTATCTTCTGCTCTAATAGCAAATCCGTCATACGGGGAACGATTGAATGAAGGTACGTCATAGTCAGCTACTAAATCCTCCGCTAATACACGTCCATAAGCTAATTCAATAGGTAGTAGCTCCTTTAAACCCTCATTAGCAAATTCCATTACTTTACGAACAGCTTCTTCAACCGTAATTGGCACTCTTCTTTCCATTATTGACAACCCTTTCTATTAACCGAATACGCGATAATATAACTGTTTCGCTTTTGAAATATCATTTGTACCATGAATGAAAACACGACCATCTCGAAAAATAACGACGCGGTACTCATCTAGTTGGCAAGATAGTAAATACGGATTCCGATCTACTTCCCCCAGTTTTTTTAATACTTTTTCTATATCATCAAAATTGTACTGTCTACTTTCTACCGTTCTAATTTGAACTGTATTTCTTCCGCACAAAACAGCTACCTTCGTTTGATTTTCGTATGATAAATAAGGATAAGTTCGATTCAAACCGCACGAAGGGCAATCGTCTGTCTTGATTTTTCCTAGTTTTATAAAATGGTTTTGATTACTCCATATATCAAACATAAAAAATGTTTTTCTAATTGCTGCAAAATCTTCTACTAAAATTTTGAGTGCTTCCGCCACTTGATATGCTGCAACGATTTGAACAGTCGGACTAATAATTCCAGCTGTATCACACGTCACACCTGTAACTGGAACGTTCTTCAGCACACAATGTAAACACGGTGTCTCTTGCGGAATAATTGTATAACTCATACCGTACGAGCCAACGCAAGAACCATATACCCACGGGATATTATATTTTTGTGATAAATCATTTATTATAAATCGGATATCGAAATTATCTGTTGCATCAATTATTACATCAACATTTTCTAATAGTCCTTCCAAGTTTTCTGCACATGCATCCATTACGAAAGCATCTATTTGTACTTCCGAATTAAGTTTTTCTAGCCGATTTTTAGCAGCGATTGCTTTTGGCAATTTCTCTCTCGCATCTTCTTCAGAGTACAGTTGTTGTCTTTGTAAATTACTCCATTCAACATAATCACGATCAATAATCGTCAACTTCCCAATGCCTGCACGTACGAAACTTTCAGCACTTGCACTTCCTAATGCGCCTGCCCCTACAATTAACACATGTTTATTTCGAATCTTTTCTTGTCCTCTACCCCCAATCGGTTTGAACAACTGTTGTCGTGAATACCGCTCAGCCATTACATACCCTTCCTCTCACGAACTCTATTTCATATTAGAATGCTGTTTTTGATAACAAGCATAGTAAGCAAACCCAACAAATCCAGCTCCTCCAATTACATTCCCGATAAAAACAGGAACAAAATTTCTAGCAAGATCCATCCACGTCAGATGCCCTGCAAAAATGACTGCTGAGATGACGAACATATTTGCTCCTACTTGCTGAAATCCAATCACTACAAATGCCATTATTGGAATCCAAATTCCGATTATTTTTCCGACAAAATCACTCGTCCCATAAGCGAGCCAAAGCGCCAAACAAACGAGCCAATTACACCCAATTGCTAAAATTAAAGTTCTTCCAAAAGATTCATGTAACTTGCCTTCTGCTATCGCTACCGTTTTATTTAAATAATCCCCCTCTGTTAATCCGCCAAGATGACCGAAACAATACGCTACGAAAATAGCTCCTACAAAATTCATGAAAGTAATCCAAATCCAGTTATTTAGCACACTAACCAATGTAATTTTCTTTGCATAAAGCGCCATAGACATTGACATCATATTTCCGGTAATTAATTCTCCTCCTGCTAATACGACGAGCATGAGTCCAACAGGAAAAACCGCGCCTCCTAAAACATTTACTAAACTCCCCCAGCGCTCAGGTAAATTACCTAAAACGCGAATGTTAAGTAAAAAACCGAGCGAAATAAATGCTCCTCCTAAAAAACCGAGAATAAGCATTGCTGGCAAGGTCTGACTTACTTTTTGAACACCGGCCTCAATAACAAGCTCAGCAATTTGTTCCGGTTTATGAAATGACATTACCAATTCCTCCATTTTCTCCAAATAAAAAAGCAGCTTCAAAAAACCTCTTCAAAATAAAGGTTTTTGAATGCTGCTTAATTTCTCTGCACATCTTTTACAGAGAGATCAATCATCACTTTTACTATAAAATAGAAAATCTACAATTCTTGTACACCTTCCATTTTTCACTTTTATGTCAACTTTATATTAACCACCGATATGTGACATTTCAATTTTAGGCATAGCTTTTTTATTACTATTACTTAACCGTTCATCTGAATAACGATCTTCTCGTTTGTTCCATATATCGCGTACGACATCTGTTATTTCCTCGTCAGTGTATTCTGATCGAAGCAGTTCTCTCAAATCATTTCCTTTAGAAGCGAACAAACAAGTATATAATTTTCCTTCTGCAGAAATACGAGCTCTCGTACATGAGGAGCAGAAGGAGTCTGTTACTGATGAAATAATACCTATTTCTTCATCACTTCCAATATAACGATAGCGAGTCGCAACCTCTCCTGCATAATTCGCTTCTATTCGTTCTAATGGCATAACTTGATGAATCGTATCTACTATTTCTTGTTTAGAGACAACCTCTTTTAAATCCCAACCGTTATAATTTCCAACGTCCATATACTCAATAAAACGAAGAATATGTTTATTTTCCTTAAAGTATTGCGCCATCTGCAAGATATCCTGTTCGTTTTTCCCCTTTTGAACGACCATGTTTATTTTAATTTTCATACCGACTTCAGCTGCAGCTTGTATTCCTTCCAGAACCCTTTGTACTTTGCTTCTATTACCATTCAAATAGAAAAACCGCTCTTCTTCTAAGGAATCTAAACTAACTGTCACACGTGATAAACCCGCCTTATATAAATCAGGAGCAAACTTTTTAAGTAACGATCCATTAGTTGTTAAACCGATATCCTCCACACCATCTATTTTATTCAGGCGCTCGATAAGCTGCGGAAGACCTCTTCGAAGTAACGGTTCTCCGCCTGTAATCCGTAATTTTCTAACACCTAAAGAAACGAAAATACGCGTTATCCTTTCAATTTCATCAAAAGATAAAATTTTATCATTAGACAAAAACGAGTAATCAGGACCAAATATTTCTTCTGGCATACAATATCGACAGCGAAAATTACAGCGATCAGTAACTGAAATACGTAAATCCTTTAACGGACGTTGTAGTTTGTCTAATGTGACAGATTTCATATTTATTGCCTCGCTTTTACTTATTTTATATTTAAAACACGCTCCGGATGCGTATATACATTTAAGGATTCATTCCGAATAAATCCTATCGTAGTAATACCTAATTCTTCAGCTAGCTGTAAAGCCAACTCAGTTGGAGCTGATTTTGACAGTATAATTTCACAACCAATTTTTGCAACTTTCAATAATATTTCCGAAGAAATACGACCGCTAAAAACAATGATTTTATCTCTTATAGAAATATTATTTTTTAAACAATAACCGTAAATTTTATCTAACGCATTATGCCTTCCGATATCCATTCGACTTAAAATAATACCATTCACATTGCACAAAGATGCATTATGAACGCCCCCTGTATGACGAAATGTCTCCGCAGATTGCTGCATTTCTTTCATTAATCGAAAACAATCTTCTGCAGTAACCTGTACATGGACGCCATCCATTTTCTTTGCGCTTAGTGCATCATTTGCAAAAACAAATCCTTGTCTACTCATACCACAGCATGAAGTAATATAACGTTTATTTTGCATTTGTTCGTAATACGGATTTACTTTTGCCGTCGTGACATGTACAAATCCTTCTTTCTCTTGTACCCATATGTCATCAATATCTTCATAGTTCCGAATGATTCCTTCAGATGCTAAGAAGCCTATTACCATATCTTCTATATATTCTGGAGTACTAACCATTGTAACAAACTCCTGTCCGTTCATTTTAATCGTGACTGGAAACTCTGTTACAATGCTGTCCTCTATATGTTTAAACGCCCCTTGTTCATAACGAAAGATTTCTCTTTCTACCTGTATCGGTTTCACGATCAGTATCCTTCTCTCACGTTATATTTTTATCAAAAACAAATACCGAAACTGCAATATCTTCTTCTACTTTCATATCTGAAAATAGGTTCACTAATTTCGCTCCAACAAGTTCCTCCAAATGTTCACGGGAATTCGCGGCATATACTTCTTGAATCATTTTCGTTCTAGCCATATGAACCATTTCCGCACCGTCCATCGTACTTGAAATGAATTTTTCAGTAGGTGTTAAGTTTCCATAAAGAGTCGCAATCGCCATATTTTCAGCAAAAACAGTATGAATTCGTTCTGGCCCTTTTCCGAAAAGTTCCTTTCGAAGTTTTCGAATCATATCATTAAATTCATGTACTTTTTTTGACATACAATTATACCTCCCAAAAAGCCTCATTTTACTTTATTATATATTTTACCAAAATGAGCCTTCCGCCCAAACTATTTCGTACACACATTTGGGCGAAAAGATTCACTTCGTGAAGGTTACTCGTCTTTTAACCCTTTACCCATACCTTTTAAGAAATGAAGCCCAAATCCGATAGCACGGTTAATGTCTGGGTCTTTCAATACTTTCATAAGATCGAATACCCCTACCTTTTTATTACTCTCTAGATGTTCATTACCTTCTTCTAGCCCTACCAATAAGCTACCTATAAGCTTTTTCGTAAGCTCCGGATCAAGTTCTGTTAAAGCACCCGCAGCCCCCATCATATTATTAATTAAATTTGTAACGGGCTCACGAGTCACTTGACCAAGAACAATCTTTGCGATTGGTTCTTTCGCCTTTAGCATAGAATTTGCTGCTTCTAGCATGCCAATATCATTCAATTCCCCTACTATATTAAACATTTGATTTAGAGCGTCTTCATTATTAGCTAGAAGCTCTTTTAAATCGTCTAATTTTTTCTGTTTTATTTCTTCCTCAGTTAATTCTTGTTTTTGAATCATTTTTATAGGTGCAGCCATATTTTTCTCCTCCTACTTATCCGTTAAATGCACATACCCTGGACGTGCCCACTTACGATGTACCTCAATACCAGATTGAGGATGACGTTTTTTATTACGCGGGTTCGCTTTTGGCATCGGATTTTCGCCATCAACTTCCAGCACTTCCATACGCACTTTCGTCTGTTTATAAGCAGGTGTGTTCGTACGCGTATCAACGGCAGGACCTGTTAAGAAATTAATTGCTGTTTCATTATCTGTAGAGTTCATCGGTAAATATAACTCATTCGCTTTTACACGATCTGTTACAAGTGCACGTAATTTTAACGCTCCAAACGGAGAGACAAGACGGACTAATGAACCAGTTTTTACTCCACGTTCTTTTGCAAGTGCTGGAGAAACTTCAACGAAAACGCCAGGCACTTTCGTTTGAATACCTGTTGATTTATTTGTCATATTCCCTTCATGGAAGTGCTCAAGCATACGACCATTGTTAATATGAAGGTCGAACTCAGCTGGGAATTCAGCTGGGCGCACCCAGTCAGCAATCGCAAAACGAGCTTTTTTATCCGGGAAGTTAAATCCATCTTGGAAAAGAAGCGGTGTATTCGTTCCATCAAAACTTCCCCAATGGAAACTATTCCATCCTTCCAATACTTCATAGTTTGCTTGTGAAAATAGTGGTGATAAACTTGCCATTTCAGCAAAAATTTCACTTGGATGACTATAACTCCAGTTTGCACCTAATTTATTCGCAACTTCCTGCACAATCCACCAGTCTGGCTTCGCATCTCCAAGCGTAGGAAGAACTTGATATAGTCTTTGAACACGACGCTCTGTATTTGTAAAAGTACCTTCTTTTTCAAGAGATGGCGCTGCTGGTAATACAACATCTGCATATTGAGCCGTTTTAGATAAGAAAACATCTTGCACAACGAAGAAATCAAGGCTTGATAATACTTCATGTACATGATTCGCATTAGAGTCTACAAGAGCCATGTCTTCTCCGACAAGATACATAGCTTTCATTTTCCCTTCGTCAATCGCGTGAAGCATTTCAATATTATTCAGACCTGGTTCGCTATTAATTTTCACTCCATAAGCCATTTCAAATTTCGCACGTTCCATGTCGTTCGTAACGTGTTGATATCCAGGAAGCCATCCTGGTAAAGTACCCATATCACAAGCACCTTGTACGTTATTATGACCTCGAAGCGGATATGCACCAGCGCCTGGACGACGATAATTACCTGTTGCAAGTAGTAAGTTTGAAATTGCAGCGGAAGTATCAGATCCACCTGTATTTTGCGTTACCCCCATTCCCCAAAGGATACATGTACCATCTGCATCACGAATCATTTCAGCCATTTGAATCAGTGTTTCTTTTGAAATACCAGTCATTTCTTCTGCATATTCAAGTGTATATGCTGTAAGGCTCTCTTTGAAATCTTCAAAGAAATTTACATTCTCATCAATAAATCGTTGATCGTGCCAGCCTTGATCAATCATATATTTCGTAACAGCCATTAACCATACTTGATCTGTTCCTTGTTTTGGACTAATAAAGACATCTGAACGCTCTGCCATTTCTGTTTTACGAAGATCAGCCACAATTAATTTTTGTCCGTGTAATTTATGTGCACGTTTAATACGTGTAGCTAAAACAGGATGACCTTCTGTCGGATTACAACCTACAATAATAACAAGACCAGATTGTGCAATATCTTTAATCGTTCCAGCATCTCCGCCCATACCAATTGTACGGAATAATCCGTCTGTCGCTGGTGATTGACAATAACGTGAGCAGTTATCAATATTATTCGTTTCAAATACTTGTCGAGCTAATTTTTGAATCACATAATTATCTTCATTCGTAATTTTAGATGAAGAAATAAAACCGATAGCATCTTTACCGTACTCTTCTTTAATCGATCCTAATTTACTTGCAACTACATTCAACGCTTCTTCCCATGTTGATTCAACAAACGTTCCATTTTTACGAATTAAAGGTTTCGTAATTCGTTCTTTAGAATTTACGAAATCCCAACCAAATTTTCCTTTTACACAAGTAGAAATTGCGTTAACTGGCGCATCAGAAGAAGGTTGTACTTTAAGAATTTTACGCCCTTTCGTCCACACTTCAAATGAACAACCTACACCACAAAATGTACATACTGTTTTCGTTTTCTTCGTACGAGTATCACGCATGGCCGCTTCCACTTCTGATACCGCAAAAATACCGCTATATCCAGGCTCTACTTCTTTAATTAAATCTACCATCGGTTCAAGAATATCTGGCTTTAGTCCCGTCATAAATAACTTACAAAACCTTATTTTCTAAAAACCGCATAAAACGGCTATATTACGCAATTTTGTACTATATCCAAATTTATAAATAGCAACATATTTCTGGTTATTTATGACCAATTTGTTACCGCAAAAATTCAAAATTAAACTAATAAAAAATAAAAGAGCACAGCGTGTTAATAAAGTGTACCACCACTTGATTAACCGTCCGCCTAATCACACTAGGCAAACACTTGCTGTAACTCTTTATGTACTTCATTTTACCGTACGTAAGGGTTCTTCCGCAACAGTTTGCTTACATTTTGTGGCATACTGTTGCTTTTTTATTTTCAGAGGAGACGAGCCCTTATGAAAAAGAAACAAACAATTACCATTCTTGCTAGTACAGAAACGTATAAAAATTTAGTGTCTTTCCAAAATCTCAAAGAACTAAATGACACTGTACGCGCATATAAAGAACAATTTGCTGATCAATTAAATAAAAATCAATTGGCTGTACTCAAACATTTACACAGCCATTCTTGTAAATACTTTGGCGTTTCTTTTAAATCAAAAAAGAAGATTGCTGAAGCACTTCTTATTAGTCGTAGAACCGTTATTCGTGCATGCCTACACTTAGAGTCTCTAGGGATTATCAAACAACTAGAAATGAAACGTAAGAGTGACATGAGACAAACGAGTAATATCATTGTCATTCAACCAATCATTGTAGAAAAACAAATTGTCACACCATCCCCTGATAAAAACGTTGAAATTTGTCACACCAAGAAAACAACTACTATTTCTTTAAAACAAAAGAATAAAAATATAAGTAAACGTAATAGCATACAAAATAATTCGACGCCAGAAGAGAATATAAAACAAACGAATTTTATTGCGCATTGGGTTCCAGAACGTTTTGCTTCTCTTGCCTCTGCTTATTATTCAAAAGCGAAAACCATTCAAGAATTTTGGAGAGTAGTGAAACAATGTAATCGTATAGTAAATCATACAACAGGACAAAGTGCTTTTGATAAAGAACAAGAACTACGAATTGGTGTACAAGCTATGAAAGAATTTACGATGAAGGTAAAAGATGGAGTTAAAATGAAAAAGGGTAAGTTTGCGTATTTCAACGGTATCGTAAACAATTTGATGAACAAATATTATTTTGACCCTGAATTTGGTATGTGATGCTCTCTTTTACACTTCAGGTATCACATATACCTTTGCATATACACCTTGCTGCACAGCAAATTGTTCTAGCGTCTTTTGCCTAAATGGTGTAAGTGTAAAGAAATGAAGGATAGGGACTTTCCCGTTATATTTGTTTTTATAATACACTGTGAATTCACCATACTTATTCATTTTTTCACTGTTCACATTCATCATTTGTGTACGATCTATTTCAACTGCATTTAGAATCCCGTCACTATCACGGTACTTTACATCCGGAATAATGGTTCGCTTCTTGTCATCTACTTTATAACGGATAGGGGCTTCTATCTGCCAATCTTCAGGACAAAATAGATTCAGCCACGCTTCGTTTCTCATGAGGCTGTGTGCTAATCGAATGGTGGGCACAACCTTTTCTGCATCATCGAATAGCGCACGTCCTTGTTTATTGAGGTAATATACATGCTCTTTTTTATAAACGGTACTATTCACATATGGACTTAAATCTTTTAAAATTCGATTTGCATTTCGAATTCCTCCCATATCGTGAATTGCCATCAAGTGTCTTCTTGTCGCAAATTTTAGGGTTCTAATCGAGGTCAAAATCATCATCTGACGATTCATTTTGATATGTGTTTGCATATGCATCCTTTTTCACCTCGTATTGTTTTAATACGTCCCACATCTGTTCATTTGAGATATAAGGGACTTGAATTTCTGTTAATCGATCCGTTTTAAAAAGTGCACGCCCTGGTATACTTTCAATTGATTCAAGGCCAGTTTCATCAATGACAACTTGAGAAGCTGTTTGAGTTGGTAACCGAAATCCTAATTTTGCATCACTGTTTTGTTTCACTTGACGGGGTAAAGTATCACCAGTAGGGTACTGTGTACAAAATATCAACCGAAATCCTAATGCTCCACCAATTCGCGCTATGTGAGAAAGCATTTGTTGACAAGCTCCTAGTAACTTTTGTTGTTCTTTATTCATGCTCTTATCTGGACAAAGTTCTGCACCTTCATCCACGATAATAAAATAGCGTTCTCTTATATTTGTTTCTACCACGTTGGTATAATGGTGTTCTTTCATAAAAAGCATTTTTTCTTCCATCTTTTTTAGAATCGTGCTTAATACCTGAAAAGCTTCCATTGGCTTTTCTGCAATTGAATCCACCTGCTTTATTTTTTGGTATGCTCCGAACTCTAATCCTCCCTTTAAATCAATAATAAACAAGTGTGTATATTCTGCTTGTGCATTAATAAGAGATGTCATCACATTCTTTAGGAACACAGTCTTTCCCATACGTGTTAAACCACCTAAAGTCATGTGTGGCGTTTTATCAAAATCATGATAAATTAACTCTTCTAAACTTTGCCCTATTGGCACAAGCCATTTTCCAACTTGAATTAAATTTGTTGACCATTCCCACTTCTTTGGTATTTCTTGATCGAATACACGAATGTTCAATTTATAATTGTCATACTGAATTCGAACAGGTTTATTTAATCCTTCACTTACAACATCTTCAACTTTTTGAATAACTTTACTTGGCATACCAACAGGCAACTCATACACGTATGTTGTACTTCGATCATCATGAGTTCGCTTCTTGAATTTTGGATAATGGATCCTATCATCTTTTTTAATTGCAATTCCTGACACTTCAAAAAATACTTGTATCTTCTTTTTATCATCTATTTTACTTTTAAACCGATCACTTACAAATGCAATAGTTAAAGCTGTCGTCGGGACCAATAGTAATTCCAGCATAAACATTTCTCCTTTAGATATCCTATAAGGATATCATTGCACTTTGTTGGAAGAAGACAGAACAAGCATTTTCGCTTATGAATTCTACTGTCCCTCTCTTCCACATCATATTCCTTCATAGAAACATAACGAGAACATAACGTAGAAGATATAAGAACGAGCCCGTAAGCGTCGTATACAAGGTTATATGTGGAAGCCAATGTGGAACACTCTTCCCCATTTTTTCAGCTACACTCATCGCAATTACAGACAAACCTGTTGCCGTCCAAATAATAATTGCTTCTCCTGCAAGTGTCATAGCCATTCCTCCTCAATCTGTTCCTCTTTCTCACGAAATTTAATCCCTGATTTGGTAGCTACAATTTGATACCGCTCCATTAAATCTTGCCAATTCAATATATCTTCCTCTTCTCCATATAAATCTTCTTCAATGACTTGTGATAAACTGAAATACCCTTTGTACTCTTTGTTATCAAATACTTCATGATTCCTCATGTGAGTAAGAATTGATTCCATCTCTTTTCTGGATCTTGACTCGTTATACATGTGACGTAATTCTTTTGATGAATATAAATACGGCGTTACATTGAGATAACTATAATGAGAACGCATATAACCCTCTCCTCTCTTGATATCTACAGTGTCATACGGAATTCCAAGTAGAATTCTTCGTGGGCTTCCGTATGGAAGTAATATAGGTATATGAACCAGAAGTAGGATTATTGCTTGTCAGTATTAATTTAATTTAACTTTTATAAAAATTATATTTAACAGGTAATTATTATTTTTTAGTGAATATATTTATAGGTGATGCTAATGATTGAATTGAAAAGTAATATAGGAGAATTAGTGCAGAAAAAAGGATTAAAAGGGAGATGGATAGCTCAACAATTAAAGATTACTCCTAGTCAAGTGAGTAATTATATACAAGGTCGTTCATTTCCCACGATTGACAAAGCATTTCAACTTGCTGATATATTAGACTGTAAGGTAGATGATCTATATGAAAAAATTAATAAGAAAATATAATTCCTTACAGAACACAAAAAAATCCGCCTCCAAAAAGAGACGGATTTTTTTGTTAACTATTTCAGTTAAGAATGGTTGAATATAAAATATAATATAACAAAAATTATTAGTCAAAAGCATATATTAAATTGCTCCGGCTCCGGCTATGCCATATAACATGCCAATCTATACAGAAAAAGCATTCCAGACTTCACCACTTCGGAGTGTTTTTTCTCATATTTTAACATTGTATTACACAAAATAAATTAACACGTTCCTCTTTTATAATAAGCATCCTATGTAACCAGAGCACTCCTAAAGAATGTTCTGGTTTTTATTATTTATTTTAATCAAACTATTCTTTTGTATAGAAGTATTTAAGTCCTTTAGCATCTAACCACGCTGTAGCCTTGTCCAGCTCGTTACCTTGGCGATATGCTGTTTCAAATCTAACTAATCCTTGTTTATCTCCATATGAGATAATACGAGATTCATAACCTAGGGCATCCATCATTCCTAACATCTCAGGTACTAACGCTGTCCCAAATTCATACGTAACAACTTTATTAAATTTATTCACTATAATCTCCACCTTTCCTGTCTCTTGTGTTTTATTTGAATTTTTAATACTAGATGCTCTATTTGCACATTGATTTTTAAACCACTGAACACGTCCTTCATCTAACATTCGATGTGGACAGTACTTCCCATTTCTCTCTTGATGAGTCTTAACTTTACTAATCGGTATATCAAATTGAGTCATTAATTGAGCAATCACTTCAACTGCATTCAATTCAGCTTTGCGATATCTTGCTCCGCCTGATTGTGAATAACAAATTTCAACCCCAATACTATGACGATTCCCTCTTCCATTAGTACCATCTCCAGCGTGCCATGCGTTTCTGTTAAAAGGAATTAACTGAATAGCTTCCTTATCATCCACAGCGATATGAAATGATGTTCCGGTGCTATTGTTAGCGACATTATTACGCTCATTTATAGCCGGTGCGTCATTGTACGTGTTATGAAATGTGATTTCTGTTGGATTCATTTCATACGGGCATAAGACGGAGTAACGACTTACAGGTACTAACATTCGTTTAATTTCCATTACTTTACATCTCCTTTTCTATTAGTATATTCAGAGCTTGTCTTATTGTTCTTACCACCTAAAATTTCAACTGCATTTGTTAATGCTGAAGGTAAGGGAATTCCCATACGACCAGCGTTTTCTAAAAGTGAAAGTAACTCATTACCCATGAAGAAGAAGATTGTAGCTTCACGAATTGCATTGTTACTTCCCAGTACTGTATCGAGCTGGGCGGCCGCGCCAACCAAAATAAAAAGCACCACCTTTTTGGCGATGCCTTTAAAACCAACTTTGCTTTTTAACTCTCCGTTATAACCTGCTGCAATCATGCCAGTTAAATAATCAATAACTGCCATCGTCACTAAGACTTTCAATGTTGCATCCCATCCTCCCAAGAAATACCCACAGAAGCCACCAAACGCGGCTATAAATGCTTTTAGTAATACATCAATACGATCCATCTTTTCCTCTCCTTTTTTATGCCACAAAGTAACTTGGATCCATTCCAAATATCTCTGCAATATCTTCCTCGCTTCTATCCTTCAGATAAGATTCAGTTGTGGAGATATCAGAATGATTGGCAAGCGATTTTAACTTTTCTAGTGGTACACCTTGTACTTTTAAATTATCTAATCTGCTATGACGAAAACAGTGAGGGTTAATTTTAAATTCCTTACCTTCTTTTTCGTACAGCATCTTAGCAAATATCTCACACCAGTAGTTAAAGACGCTTTTATTTAATGTTCTTCGCTCACCGTTCTTATAAACTCTTACAAATAAATCTGGAATTGCATCTTTACCTCGTTGTTCTATATATAAACGAATACATTTCTGTACTCGGGGATTGTAATACAATCTGAATTTCTTACCTCGCTTACCACATACTACATTTGTAAAGTAACGTTCTGTCAGCCCTTCTTTTTAAACTTGATAAACTTCATTCTTTCTAGCTGCACTATAGTAAGAAAGTGCTAAATAAGTTGCTAACATATATTTCTCTTGTTCAAGTAATTCATCGATTAACCATTCAATTTGTTCTTCTGTTATAAAAGTGATTTCTCTAACTGGATTCTTAGGTAACCCGCGAACCCGCGAACCTACATTAAATTCATAATTATAGTCATCATCATCTGCGCAAAATTCAAGTGCTGAACGTAAAGCACTCATCAATCCATTTACACGCGCATTAGACATCCCCATATCCTGAAAAATAATAGATAAATTTCGAATGTCTTTACGTGTTAAATCAATAAGATTTTTATTTTCGAAGTGTTCATGTATTAGAAACAAAATAATTCGTAAATCCCAACCATATTGCTTTAAAGTGCTTGCCGCTTTCCCTTGTGCTTTCTTTTCGATTAGAAAATCTTTAACTAGGTTTTTGTTTACTTGGCTAACATGCTTTTCATAAATTGCTTGGTCTACTATTCGTTTCACACTGATCATCTCCTCAAAAATAAAAAGAAAAGCGAAGTCGCTCCTCTTGATCTATGAATTGAAATTAATCAAAGCCATATTTTGTGTAAAATAAAAAAGACCAGCTTATGGCTGCTCTGGTTTCTGATCAATTAATTTTTGTAATAACTCTTCTAATTTGGCTATCCGATTTTCTTGACTAGCTACTTGTAATTTTAGATTTGTTATTTCTACCTCCTGTTCCTGTACCGTTGCATCAACTTCCTGTAAAGCTCTCATTGCAATGGATGCGTATGAATATAAGTGAATACCTTTACCACTTTCATCCACAAACATTTCATCACATTCATCTACAATTAAACCGTAGTATGTTTTAATATCTTCTGTTGTCACTGGTGGGTCATTAGGGCTTTTCTCTTCTCTCATCCGGTATAGTTCGTTTACAGCATTCTTATAATTAAATTGTCTAATTCTAAGATTCCTGATTTTTTCTAAGGCAGAAAAAGAAATATCACGGATATTAGATTTATATTCCCGTAGTGAAGGAGTCATAAAGTTCCCTTGAACAGCACCCCAGCCATTTTGAGTAACAGATGATTTCAGTTGGATAACTCCTGTATATCCTGCTGCACGGCTATTACGTATAGTTACATTGGGTAATCTTAAATCAGAATCTGTACTATTATCTTCAACGACTAACGAAGTTTGATACAACCCCGGTTTCCCTCTTCTGAAATACCAACTTCCATTTCCAGCATAAAAAACATGGTAATCATTAGCGTTTAGAACACTTAGTCCGTTTCTTTGCAACTCCCAATACACAGACTTTTGGACTGAACCATCAACTATGCCATTGCTAATACCAATGCTCGCATAAGCCCCGGGCCATCCTGCACCTGCTTGAGACATAAACAAAGTGCCTTCTGGAGCATTAGTCTTTTCATCTGAACCTAAGATGAAAGTCGGTTGTACTGCACCATCTGTTCTTCTGTAATGCCCCAGAAATGCTCTAGCAACTCCTCTTTCATAGAGACGTATAAATTGATCATCTAAACTAACATAGTTATCCGTATTTGATGTTCTAATTTGGCAACCGCTCAGCAATCCAGCTTTAATCCACTCAGCATTAACTTTACCAACTAAATCTATTCGTGCAGCATTTAACTTAATGTTTTCTTTACTCATGTTAATGGCTGCTATTACATCATTTTCTTTTACCGATATACTAACGCCCTTTTCTGTTAACTGAAGACGGGATTCCATATCTCTTACATAGGAATCTTTAGCGAATTCTCCATCCGCTTGTATTCTTGTATATACTTCTGTTTTTTTGGCAGCTGCATTGATACCCTGTTCATTGATAGTGAAACGGTTATCGATTAAAGTCATCTTCTGGTTAAATTGCTCAGTTGCAAGCTTATTAGCTAATTCATCTAATAAATCTTGTTTATTCTGATTAACTGTTTGCTTCAACTCTGGAATCTTAAAACCAGCAACATAATCCTCTACTTGTTTAAGCTCAACTTTTGCTCCGATTGCGGTTGCCTGTTGTTCAAGTTTAGTATTAGCTTCAGTAAGCTTTTTCCCTTGATCGGATACTACATTATTTAAATTACTAACTGTGGAGGATAGTCCGCTTGCTGTTTGCTCCACATTAGACATACGCTTTTCAAATCCAGCTTGGCTATTTTGAACATTTGTTACAGTAGTTTTTACGCCATCCACACTTTGTTCCAACTCATAAGTTGACTTACTGAAATCAGTGGGAATTGACCCTTTTTCAAGTTTGGTTTTTTTGAATCTGAATCTTTTACCAATGGAATTTGTATTTCTGGCGAATCTTAAACGTAATCCCCAACCAGTAGCGCGCGTATCAATATTGAATGTCCATACCTCACGTTTCCAAACATTTGATGCAGGTACTCCCTTTTGTACATTTTCACTCCATACGCCATTGATAAACTGGAATAAAATGAAGTCAACATGAACGTCATTTTGTAAATCCAGAGAGAGTGTCATGTCTTTACTTTTTTCAAAGTCTCCCATTTTTGTATTATCTAAATGGAATTGATAGAAAGAGTCGGTATGATCCGAACACTCTAACACGATGTATTCACCAGGCTGTACAGCGAATTTAGCTTTGTTTACTTGGGCACCTCCGACCATTCCAATTGTTTGTGGTTTTTCGTTTGGTCCAGTGTTAATAAGCCAATTTTCACCGCCTACTGTACGAGCTTCAACCTGCTCTAATTTTGTAGAAATTTTCCCAGCTTCTTCTTTTATGTCAGTAGTTGTTTTCTTTAAATCATTAGTTGTTTGTTGTACATCGGAAATCGTCTTCTTTGTGCCTTCCACAGTTAATTCAACCGTATTTAATTTACTGCTAATTTCAGTATCTTTTTTCGTTAACGTTTCGATAGAAGTTTTAAATCCACTAGAATCTTGTTCAAACTTAGTTACTTTCTTATCGATTTCACCTTGTTTGTTTTCGATATTGGAAATTGTACGGCTTACACCCTGTAAACCTTCCTGCACTTCATTAAACTGCCCTGTCGCCTGATTCTGTGCTTCTTGAACTTTTTGATTTAACTCTATTTTTGTAGTTTCAATATCTTTATTAACCTGATCTAATGTTTCTTTTTTTACAGATTCAACATCTGGTACGACCGATTCCCAAGCTGTACCTGTCCATATCTTTAATATGCCGGGCTTACCGTTACTAATATCACGCCACAGTGTTTTAAAAGGTTTAAGACCTGTTGTTGGTGGGTTCATTGCTTCAATGATATCTACCGTGTTATTTTTAATATTTTCTTGCGCTTTTTCAGCCAGTATTTTTGCTGCTTCTGATTCTTTTTTTGCATTACTAGCTGTTTCGTTAGCTTCTTGAACCAATTTATCTAGCTGATCTATCATTTCTTGTTTATTACCTAATGAACTGAGGATACGGTTATAAATCTTTCTTAATTCTTCATTCGGATCAATAATCTCATGATAATCCCCAAATACATATTTATCTTGCAATGGATTTTTAAACGATTCATCACCAACAATCGCCCTTGCTTCTAAATAAAGCTTAGGTGTGAATCCAGTGTCCTTTATTCGAATCGTATCGCCCTCATTAATTAACTCATGAGATAGTCCAAATACACGACCGATTGATTGTGCTTCAACTTCATAAAAAACAGAAGAATTTACACGTTTTTTTAACTCTGTATTCATAAGAGTCATTAAACGTTTTGAATCCATGTCTTCGTTTTCTGTCTCGGGACTATAGAATCCAAATTTATGTTGCCCTTTCTCATTCCACCTTTGAAATGCATCGCTGTCCACAAGATAAGGGACACCATTATTTATTTCCGTAATGGTAATAAACTCTCCGCCTTCTTTTTTTACGAAACCTAGTAAGGCTGTACAAATGTTTTGGGAGTTTTCAATCCGTTTAATTCCTAGCAAGTCTTTACCGAGGGTTATTTCTTTCCCTGTTTCTTGACCACGCTTTTTTACCATATCTACATAACGTCCAACGATTTGAGAGCCTACAACTTCAGCACGGTACTGTATTTCTAGTTCAAATAATGATGCTATCTTTTTTAGAAAGCTTAATGGATCAATAAATTCATCGATAGTCATAGAACGGAAACTAGCATATTCTAAATTTCCTTTTTTCCACTTCGTACCTGCAAGAGCGATATCAACCATTTCAATTACTGTCTTACCTTCTAATTTTTGTGGAGGGATAATTCCAGCTTTAGCAAGTTGAATCCATTCTCCTGATGCATAAGCAATTACTGATCTATCATCGGAATTCTTTTCAATTTCAGTAATTACATATGGAACAATTCGACCATCGCGCACTTCTTTTAATACTAAGTTTTGTTGCATAAGTGTGGATGAATGCCTTGTATTATCAAATACATGAAACTCTAATGTATCAATGTTATTTTTGATTTCCCAATGTCTTTTATCATCCCAATAATCTATAGGCTGAATAGATGCTACAATTTGTTCTGTTTTAAAATCAACAACATGCAATTCACCACTTGGCGTTCTCATCTATATCTCTCCCTGTAACTGATTGTAGCTGCAACATCTGGTGGCATAATATCAATACGATTATCTCCACGTATAATCTTAGGAAATTCGCTGAATATGTCTTTAATATTGATAGCATCTTTTCCGTTAATCGTAACAAGACTTCTTTCTGTATCAATTATCACTTTGTCTCCTGCATCGAAAATATAAGGCTTTGTATTAGAAGGAACTTTATTTATTTTCCAAATCTTTAAATCATCTATTTGTATTACATCAACAGGTTGGTTGTTATCCCACTTACATACCGCAATCATAACTTGTGCAATTTTTCGGTTAGTCATCGGATTTCCCGTTTCATCGATCCAACGCTCAACAATTGAAGCATCATCGATTTCTGTCCCATCTCTGAAACGAGCTACATAAACAGTCCACTCTTTACCTCTTCTCGCAATACGTAACCTACCGTAAAATTGATTAAATGTATTAGGGTGCGCTCCGCTTGTATCTACTAATTTTCGTATACTGTTGGGTGTTCCGGCATTTCCAATTCGCATGTAAGCTTTTGTGATTTCAGCATCCCAATATAAATCGCTCATATTGATTCGTGCGACAATATTACTTGCATCATCCAAAAGCAATACCTCGACACGCCCCATCTCCCCAATACTTTTAGATTTCAAACGCACCCATGCTTCCATTTCGAAATCTTGAATAGGGCCGCCTGGAATGTTTTTCTTAGCTATCGCTCCGTGGAATCCTTTCTCTTGTCCGTAATCTTCACAATATAACGCGTAACCATCCCTTGATTTAAAACTACCTGTACCTTTCATTTCTTCAACTTGTCCCGTAACAGGAGTCCAACCTATAGGTGAAGCCATTTCATCCCATAACACACGCTCACGCTCTTGTACCGTTGTTTCTTCCACAGTTAAGGGATAACCAATACGGAAATAGTTTCGTTCTAAAGGATATTTACCAAACCATACATCTAAAAAAGTGCTTGGTTTTTTTACAGTCATTTCAATTAATGCCGGAGCTTCTACGCTTCCTTTATTCGTGAAATAAGAAGTAATCTCAGTAGACCAACTTTGTGTGAAAGTGTGAGTCTGTACCTTTCCTAATTTATAAGGCATTGGACAAATAAATTTAATTGTACCGATTCCAAGTGTTACAAATTCATCCGGATCAAAGCTATCATCTACAACAGCTAAATATGTTCTATTTGGTTCTACATCGAAAATAAGCTCTGTTGGTTGATCTGTAATTAACCAATCCGCAATTTCTTCTTTTATGATTTCTAAATCAGATCCATCAGGAACGATAATTCCTACAGGAATAGATAGAACACGCATTTCTGTTTGTGTGTTTAATAGTCTTGCACCTGGATAACCAGGAACACTTAGAAAATTCCTTTTTAATGGCGCCCAAGTTGGTCTTTTCCATCCTTTTGCGATTTGAATAAAGTCTTTTCGTTCGTTATTAAATGTAAAAGAACTCATGCTGACACCTCATTCCTTTATAAAATAAAAGAAACCCAAACCTAAAAGGCTGAGTTTCTTTGCTCTTCTCTTTCTTGATACTCTTTCGTATATCGATAAGTACCACGCGCCACATCTCGTCCCTCTAAAACAACTGGCACTTCAATAATCAAATCTCCACCTTGTGTTGGAATCATTCCATTTCCACCTGGTTGTCCAGGAGAATAATTAAACACTTGGTTTGCAACCGTATTTGTCATAGCTTGTCTACTATTGGACATACTTCCATATACACCACTCATAACAGACTTTAATCCTGCTAATTGACTCATAGAACTAGCCATCATCCGACTCATATCACCCATTAATTGATTCATAGTCCCAGTAATGCCGAGTGATTTTTCTTTTGATGATAAAGGTGTAACTGTGATTGAATTACCCTTTTTCGTAAATAATTCTGGTCCAGCTTCACCTGTAATAAATGAACCATCACCTACAGGTTTTCCACCTTTAGCAAGCATTGGTACATGTGGAATAGTTGGAGCACTTACTCCTGGTATATTATTTAACAATTCTGCTGGTGTATTAAATCCATCTATAAATTTATTAATGATACGAATAATTCCATTGATAGCTGTACGAATACCGCTTTTAATACCATCCCATACACCTAACACCGCTGATTTCATACCCTCAAATGCTCCACTAACTGCATTTGTGACCCAACGAACAGGAGTCATAATAGCTTCTTTCAAACCATTCCATACTGAAGATGCTGTTGACTTAATACCTTCCCAAATGTTTGAAAGCGTGGATTTAATACCGTTCCAGATACTACTACTTGTACTACTAATCATATTCCAAACAGTAGAAATAGCTTGTTTGATGTTATTAAATACGGAACTTGCTGTGGAAACAATTGAGTTCCATAAACTAGAAAGATAGCTTTTAATTGCATTCCATACCGCACTTGTAGTGGAACTTATCGTGTTCCATGTATTTACGATCCAGTCTTTTATTGAATTAAATATTGGCGTTACAAAAGCAACTAATCCATTCCAACATGATTGTAAGAAGCCCTTAACAGCATTCCATACAGTCATTGTTGCGGAACTGATTGTATCCCACACGGTAATGATCCAAGACTTGATTTGTTCGAAAATCGGCATAACAAATGCTACAAGCCCGTTCCAACAAGAAACTAAGAAATTCTTAATCGTTTCCCATACAAAACTTGTAGTAGAACTAATGGTATTCCAGCATTCAGAAATGAAATTCTTTATACCTTCAAATATTGGTGTAGCAAAGTATAAAATCGCTGTCCAAATCGCTTGTAAGTATTGAGTAATGAAATTCCATACAGTTTGAATCACTGTAGAAATACCATTCCAAATCATAGAGAAGAAATCAGCAATCCCTTGTAAAATAGGAGTTAAAAAGGCAACTAAACCATTCCATGTCTCTTGGAAGAAGGTTGAAATAGAAGTCCATACTTCGGTGAAGAAAGTTGCTATTCCTTGTAAAACAGAAGTAAGGTATTCCACAATTCCATTCCAAATTTCCATACAGAAATTAAAAATAGATGTCCAAATACCAATGTATGCTTCTAAAATGGCGGTTCCCCAAGTTACAACAAACTCAACTATTCCATTCCATAATCCTATTAAAAACTCCTTAATTGAGTTCCAAACTTCTGATGTAGTTTCACTAATACTATTCCATGTTTCACTTGCCCATTGTACTATGCTATCCCATATTCCTACTAAGAACTCTCCAATTGCATTCCAAGCATCAATTGTCCATTGCCTTATAGAATCCCAATTTTGATAAATTAGTACACCCAAGGCAACTACAGCGGCTACAACTATGGCAATTAGTGCGACCCACCCCATCATTGCAGCCCCTATACTCGATATGACGACAACAATTGGTGCTAAAGCCATAAATGCCCCCGCAATTACTCCAATAGCTATTGCGATAGCTGCCAAAGTAGCCGCTAATTTAGGGTTATTAGAAATCCAGTCAGCTATTTTAGCAACAACATCAGCTATAACCCCAAGAACAGGTTTAAGAGCCATTTGTAAATCTTGCATTGCTTTTTGAAATTTAACTGCTGGATTTGCATCCATTTTTTTAATAGATTCATTTAAGTTTTTTTGGTTCTTATCAAAATCTACAACTTTTTCTTTTGCACCTAGTAAAGTATTAATGATATTTTGCCCTTGATCTTCATACATCGTACCAAAAAATTTAACACCTAGTTCATTCCGTTTTGTTTCGTCATCAACCTCTGATAAAGCCTGCGCAATTTCAGTCATAGCTGCGGAACCTTCTTTACCACCGTTAGCTACAGCTCTCCCCCACTTTTCAACTTGTTCTGCTGAAATTTTTGTACCCTCAAGAGCTTCTGTCATAGCTTTATCAACGCCTTGACCAAATTCAGCCGCTTTGACACGACCTTCTTTTAAGCCATCTAGCAAATTATCAATATTCCAGGTTCCTGTATCAACACCAGCCTCCATAATCGCCTGTACTTCTTCAGCACTATATCCAGCCCGTGTTAATTGCCCACCATATTCAGCAATAATATCTAATTGTTCCGGTGGAAAGCCCATTTTTAGTAATGCATCAGCCATCCCAAGAGCGCCTTCTTGTGATATTCCCAATTCATTGCCGATTTCATTTGTTTCTTGAATTAGCTCAGTAAAATCTATACCTTCATAGGATTGTGCAATTGCGGCCGCTCCTTTTACGATAGCTGCATTCGCTTCATCACTTACGCCTTTATTTAAAGCCCATTGCCGGCGTACACCTTCTAAAGATGCTTCAGCATCCACTCCATAAGCTGAAATTCCCCTTACAGCTTCCTCTACTGATTTTTTCGATGACTCTGGAACATCAAAAGCTATATCAATTTTCGTTTGTAACTTTGACATATCCATTGCTTTTTCAATTGCAGTTGCAATTCCGCCACCAGCCGCTAAACCACCAATAACATTTTCAAGCCCTACTTTTAAGCCTTCAAATTTTTTCTCCGTCCTGCCAGCTTCTTGTTGTAAATCTCTTAGTTCATTTTGCACTTGCCGTATTGAGTTTCCAGCATCCACAGAACGAAGAGCACGTTGTAATTTATCAATATCTGTCCCTGCCCCTAATGCTTCACGACCAATAATTCCAATTGCTTGCTCTAATTGCTTACTTGTAGCCGTTCCATTTCGAATTGCATTCACAAGACGATTTCCTAATGCTCCTGCAAAATCATCAACACTTTTCCCAGTTGCGCTAAACAATGTTTCTAATTGCCTTGTGGAACTCGCTACATTATCTTGTTCAGCCTTCATATTTCCAAGCTTATTTTTCAGACCATTAAGAGACCCTTCTGTAAATTCAATCTCACGCCTAAAAGCACGATATTGCTCTTCAGAAATTTTACCGTTTTGAAATTGGGCTTGTACTTGTTGCTCCGCTGCCTTTAATTTATCTAATTTCTGCGTTGTATTTTCTATTTGTTGTGTGAGTAACTGTTGTTTTTGTGCTAATGCTTCCACATTACCGGGATCGAACTTTAGTAACCGTTCAACATCTTTCAACTCTTTGGTTAAATCATTACTGCGTTTATTTACGTCTTTTAAAGCATTTTGAAGACCTGTGGTTTCGCCACCAATTTCAATCGTAATACCTTTAATTCTTCCCGCCATTTTCTCACCCCTTTCTTAGAATGAATCGAAGTCTTTTTGATTTGCTTTTCTAACTTTTTCTTTGTCTGGATTCTCCATTTCAGCGAATTCAGCAATGTAATCAAAGCAATCACCAATTGTCATATCTTCTAAATCCCAACTTGTTAGTTTCGCTTTATAACAAAGAGCAAGGAATGTATCAGTGGTTAATTCTTCATCACTGAACGTCCCTTGCTCTCCATTACTTTTCTTTATTTTTTTTTTGCACCCATCGTACTTTGAATCATGTCCATAATTTCTGGAAGAATCTCAGAGATAGGGAACTCATCAAAACCATCTAACCATGTAATTGGATCAGCAATTTCTGGATTTGCTGTTTTTGCATATAACCAAACTAGATCATAAACAACCTCAAAATCTACTTTACTTAAATCTGCATTCGCTAAATCAATAGTAGCGCCAGCTTGAGGATTTGAAGGAGCAATAACTCCTAATTTGAGCATATCCGCAAATAAATCACGTCTAAACTGAGCTTTATAACGTTTAACTGTTGCTGCTGTACTTTTTAATCGGACTTGTTTTCCATCTATTGTAATTGTCTTTTCCATTCACTTACGCTCCCTTTTGTGTTTCTACTGATTTTTTTGTATATACTTCTTTGAACCAATTCTCATAAACTGCTTTCGTTGTTTTAGATGTAGTTTTTGTCTTAACCATACGTCTACCATTAATATCAATCGGACTAGAAACAAATTTAAGTTCATTCGTATTTGGTTCAGCCGAATTTGTTTTCGATTTAGATGCAACTGTTGGACGACTTGCTGAGTTATTAAACATAACGTGACGTGTTGCTTTTTCATCTCCATCAAATTCAAATAACAAGGCAAATGGTTTCCCTTTCGCATCAGCTAATTCATTTAATACACCATCTACTTCGTCTAACTCTTCACCTAAAACATCTACAGCAAATTGTTCTGGAATTGTCGCAATAGATAGCGTTCCATCGTAACCTTGGTTATTACTTGCTGAATAATAAAGCATGTCATCAGCATAGAACTCGATTAAATCACCACGTGGATCTAATGTTAATTCAACAGCTCCTGGAATCGGAATTGGAGTTTTAAATTTTACTACCCCATCTAAATTTTCATAAAGTGCATAATAAACATTTTTTAAACCGAAGGTAACTTTGTTCTCACCCATTTACATCAACCTCGTTTCATATATTTTTTGAAATAGTTTTTCGGATTCAATAAAAGTCCCATATGACTCATAAGGAATCTCATGATCGTCTAGGACTTTTTCAAGTTTGGCTTCTGCAACTAAATCTTTTTTATTTGTATAAAGCTCAATGTTTAAATCATTTATTTTGTGGTAGACCTTGTTATCAGCCATTAAATTTGCTGATCCATCCACAAGGAAACAAATATAAGGTGGCGCTGGTACTGGTTTAGTTGGTGTTGCTGTAAAATGAGAATAAGCCACAGGATAGCCTGTAGCTTCAAGGATTTTTGTTAATTCACCTAATATCATTTTTCAATCGCCTTCTCTATACGTTTTTCATATTCAGTCACCATCCATTCTTCAACAGGACGGATATGCGGAGTACCAAATACCCTTCCTCCATTTGCCGTCGCATGACCTTTTTCAAGTAAATGCGTTAATCTGTAATCAGTCCTATTGTGGATAAATATACTCTTACCAATCTTTTTTTTAGTCCAACCTTTTACATATGAACCTGATCGGATAAGTTTTTTATTCCGTATATTATTCTTAATCTTCTCAACGCCTTCAGACGTCAATTCATCTGTAATTTGATCAACATCTTCACTCACCACTTGTGAATATCTTCTTAATTGCCTTGTGATTTCATCTGTTAGTCTGCCAATCTGAATAGACATTATTTTTCACCTCGAAATCATTTATATCAAGTATGCTCCTTTGCGATAATAGTCAACGTTTGATACATTTCATCATCATTCATTGGAGGTTCGATAATATCAAAGATACGGTCCTTCATTTTAATTCGCATTAATTCTGTAATACCTGTCGTATAAGGAATTACAAACCGATAAATTCGTGTAGATTGTGAAGCCGAAGCTTCAATGTACTCCGAACCTTTTACCGTTTTTATCATTGCCCACGCTTTTTTTACTTCTTGCCAATTACCTGTTTCAACTTCTTGATTTAATTCATCTTTTATTACTTCAGGTTGTTCAATAATAATTCGATTTCTACAATCACCTGTATTCAGTGGTTTCTTGTACTGAAAAGGACGCATATTAATCACCGTCCAATTTAATTTCTTCTAACGCTTTATCGATGCCTAAACTATTAATCTGACTTAAAAAATTCTTATCAAAATACTCTAATGCATCGTTATAAACATAACGAGAGCGTTCAAAGACTAATTCCTTGAACTCCTCGTCATTATTTAAATCATAATCTCCGCAAACCCTAATTAACGCCTTGTTAGACGTAGAAAGGATGCGCTTTAGGTTATCATCTTCATCATCACCTAAGTGCATCCTATTTTTAAATTCTTGTAATATTTCAGTTGAAATCACTGTATCCATTCACATCATCCTTGTGTCGATGGCGTTACTTCTTCAAGTTTCAATGTATAAACTTGTGAAGTGTATTTATCCTTTGGTTTACCTGTAGCATATTGTTTAGCAATATAAACTGTCGCATCTTCTAAAGCTAGTGTTTCTTCATATTTCTTGATTGGCTCTGTTCCACCCATTGCTGCAACATATTGACCTTTAACAAAGAATAATACTTTTCCTTGAGGTACAAACACTGACTCTGTAAGGATTGGGTTAAATGGTAAGCTAGTTACATATACTCCAGCTGCGTTTTGAATTGTCGCGTTTGCCTGGATATCAAAAGTATCAAATGGATTAGTTACCATAACAACTTTACCAGCGATATTCTTTGGTCGATCTGCATCTGAACCATCAGCGTTTAACTTTTTAGCCAGTAATTTAACAACGCCTTTTAATTCATTGATTGTTTTGCGACCTGGTTCAAATGTTAAAGTTCCTACTGGCTTTTTATCAGGATATACTCCATTCACAACACTTCCACTTGGATCTTTTAATAATCCGATAGGTTCATTTTTACCCGTACCAGCTACAAATCCACGCTCTAAACCTACTTTCATTGCTTCTGTAATCATTGTACGAACATAACGTTCTACCCATACAGGCCCAAGTTTCAGCATGTCATTTGCTAATGGAATAAATGCCGTTAATTTAAGTTGTGAAATGCTATCTTTACGGAATGTAGCATTTAATTGCCCTTTAATATCATCAAATAATGGTCCCCATACCGCTGCGCCTTCTGGATCTCCGTAAATGAATTCTGTTACTGCACCTAAGTTCTCTAAACCAATATGTTGTAAGAAAGGATGATCTTCAACTAAGTCATCAAAAATACGTTCTTGAGTTGTTTTAGGTAAAGTTTCAGTGGACTTAAATCCACCTTCCTCAACAACCGCATTAAAGAACTTCATCTCCTCACTTGTTAATACATTTGCACCGCGAGATTGCATAATAGAACGATCTACCATTGATTCATTTACTTGATTTAAAATATCAGCTCGTACATCTGTAGCGAGTGCTTCAATCATGGAGTTTAATGCTACTGTTTGTTCTTCTGCTGTACCTTCCTGTGTTGCTTTCGCGAATGCTAGTTTCTTTTCTTCAAAATTATTAAATTTAATAACCATATTTTATTTTCCTCCTAAATTTAAAAAGAGCGTACTCAGATTCTGTTTCGGTTTAACAGGCTCTTGAATAGGCTCTTTTGGATTTTGATTCGTTTGTAAATCATTCAGAATTTCATTTTTTAATCCTGATAAAGCTGCGTTTAAATCTTCTTTTGTAATTCCTTGTGGTTTACCTTTACTCAGCGTTCCGCTTCTAAAGCCATCGATTACTTTTTGCGGAATCATGGCAGAATTGGCAATTGAAGCTGTCATTTTAAGCGAATTCTCCATAAACATTATTTCATCCACAAAATTATTTTCTAAAGCTTGTTGTGGACCCATCCATGTTTCTTCCGCCATCATATTAAGTAGTTCTTCTTCTGATTTACCACTTTTAATGACATAGGCATTTACAAGTGTACGATCTGTTATTTTTAACATCTCGGCCGCCTTTGTCATATCGCGATGGTCTCCACCACTCAACATTGATGCATTATGAATCATGATTTGTGCTGTTGGTGAAATACGAACCTTATCGCCAGCCATTGCAATAATAGAAGCCGCACTTGCTGCTAAACCAACAATTTGAACTTCCACATGACCAGGATAATTTTTTAATGCCGTGTAAATTTCTGAACCCTCATCTACATAACCACCTGGGCTATTAATTGAAACAATTAAATCCTCACCATTCGCATTATCAAGCTCTTTTGAAATCTTACCCGGACTTGTAGCATCCATTTCAAACCAATCATAAATCCAAACTTCATCATTTGAAATAATCGGTCCTTTAACGTCAATTTTCACCGTCATTTTCTTTCTCACCTCCTCGTATATTAATATTTAAGCCCTATTACAGGCTTAGATTTTCTTCTTAATAAGAGCCCTATAAATAAAAATACTTGGACGTCCCAAGATATTTCTAGATAATGATTTTAGGATCATTTGGGACAATTCTTTCACCTCCTGTGGATTTACCACATTTGAAGAGTGTTTCTCAGTGAACGTGCGGGACTCCCTACTCGCAGGCTGAGCAGCCTGACCCTCGAACCTAGATGATAGTAGCTCTAGGGCGGCTTTCGATTCAGGACTAGCTCTCATACACGAGGTTGTTGGTCGGCGTACACACTAGAGATATCTCGAGACGTCCAAGAAATGATTCTAATATAGAAGGGAGGTCTCTTACATGAGATTATTTGTTGGTTTAGATGTAAGTTCGTTTGATATGAAAGTTTGCTTTTTAAATGGTGATGGAGAAAAACTGGATTCTTTTTCGGTCAGTAATGACCTACCGGGAGCTACTACACTCAAAGAAAAATTATTACAGTGTGTTGCAGGTAAAGAGGTCGACATCCTTAAGATTGGTCTAGAATCCACCTCTGTTTACAGCTTTCATCCTTCTATGTTTCTTCACCATGATATAGATTTACAGCGTTTTGGAGCAAAAGTATTTCTCCTAAACCCAAAGCAAGTCGCAAATTTTAAGAAAAGTTATTCTGACATGAATAAAACCGATGAGATTGATGCCTTTGTCATTGCTGATTACTTACGATTTGGCCGTAATCAAATGTCTATCGTAAAAGAAAGCCAGTACGTGGCACTGCAGCAATTAACTCGATCACGATACCAACTTGTCAAAATGTTAACGAAAGAAAAACAACACTTTCTTCAACACCTAAGTTTTAAATGTAATACATTTTCACAAGAGGTGGATACTTCCGTATTCGGTAGCGCCATGACAGAACTATTTCTTGAAAAATTCAGCTTAGAGGAACTCGCTAATATGCCTTTAGAAGAACTCGCTGAGTTCCTACAGAAAAAAAGTCGAAACCGTTTTGGTGATCCAAAATGCGTAGCAGCATCCATTCACAAAGCTGTGAAAGTTTCTTATCGCTTGGATAAGGTTGTAGAAGATTCAATAGATGTCATCTTAGGTACATCCATCGCAGTCATTCGTACGTTTCAACAGCAAATCAAGGAATTAGAAAAGTCTATTAAAAAAATCATGGCTGGTTTGACCCAAACACTTGAATCTATTCCTGGAGTAGGCCCTGTTTTCGCTGCCGGTATCATTGCTGAAATTGGCCAAATCGAAAGATTTGACGATGAAACAAAAATAGCCAAATACGCTGGATTATACTGGCGAAAGCACCAATCCGGTCGTTTTACAGCCGAAGATACTTCATTATCCCGTACAGGTAATCATTACTTGCGTTATTACTTAGTTGAAGCCGCCAATTCAGTAAGAAAGCATGTATCAGATTATCAAGAGTATTACGTGAAAAAATATAATGAAGTACCAAAACATCAACACAAACGTGCACTCGTTCTAACCGCAAGAAAATTTGTGCGATTGGTGGATGCGCTACTACGTAGCCACCAACTTTTTACGCCTGGAAGGTGTGTGAAAGAATGACATAAAATTTTGTCATCGCTACCTTTCATTATTTTCCAGTAAATTACATTCGTTACTGGTTTAGTTTTGTGATGCCTTTTTTAAACAAATTGACCTTTGACAACTTTAAACTTTGTTATTTCTAAGTTGACATACTACCGCAGGTCTCAGATTCATCTAATTTTGTATAGTTTTTCGTAATATGATGGATATTTAGATTTGGATCATCAGAATCTTCATAATCTACTTCTGAACGAATCTCATTTCCTGTAAATGCACTTGAAGAAATGAGTTTATCAATACTTGTCGCAAGATCAAATATACTTTGATAGGAAACTGCCTTAATCACAATTTTTTGTCCCAAAAGATATTCATTCATTTCAAAGAATTTAACGTTCGCTTCATCAGATAGCTTTTTTAATAATGGCCTTACTGTGAAAAGCATATAATTTTTTGTTTGTTTTTCTACATCAGCCATTTCCCCATATATCAATGCTGTAGGAATACCAATTGCCATAGCTACTTGATTTAAGAAACCATTTGTTACTTTATTGATTTCATCCACACTTGGCCCATTCGCAACACCATTGTATATCTCGTTGTAATTAATACCCTTTTGTTGCGGAACGATAGCAAAATCCTTATTACCAAACGCCTGATACATATCATCAATAAACTTTTGTAATTTCGCTAGGTTCTCTTCGTTTTTGGAACCTGTCATTTCCATATCAACTGTTCCGCGAACTTGATTTTTACGTTTTTGAGAGTTTAATATTCTACCGAATAAATCACCATAGTCTGCAAACAGTCCATCAATAAGTGGAGATAATTTATCATTACGATACTTCAAATGAATAACTTCGCTTTGCTTAAAACTTCTCTTAAATGTATAATCTTTTACCCTTACACCAGTAAAAGTATCTTCAAACACAGCATACTCATTATGTTGAAATCCATCTGCAATAAGTAAATCACCATCATCTGCTTGTATGACTAAACACTCATTATCATAAATAAGTTTGCGAACAAACCTTTCCCAAAAGGTACTTGCGGTCATATTCTTGTTTGGTCTTACATTTAATCGATAATAAAGCTCATCCTTCTTAAATGCTTTACCATTTCTTACTCTAAATTCAGATTGACTAATTGTCCTTCCTAAAAATGATACGCATGTATCAATCGCCAATCGTTTCATATGAAGCCTGTTTGCTGTATCATAAATTATGTCCAAGTCCAACATGAAGTCCAATTCCTTATTTCTTTTAAATACTGAACCTAACCATCCAATTGTCACCACCCCCTTTTAAAATTTCAACGCATTCAGCAAGTCCAATGCTGCACCAACATCTTTTTCTCTTACCTCATCCGCTCGATACATAGCATGCACAAACGCTTGGAATCCATCTGTTTTTCTACGAACTGGCTCTTTCTTTTCATATATCTTATTTCCATCTTTTTTTATAACAACGAGTACATTATTGGTATACCAACGCATTAACGGATTATTACCAAAAATAATCTGACGATGTGCAAATGCAACTTCAATTCTAGGAGCGAGCAATCCATGAATAGCTTTCGGATTCCTAATGACTTCAACCTCAAACCCAGCATCCTCAAAAAGTGTCCGTAGCAAATCTGCACGATAATTATCCATTATGATTTTCTTAATATTATAATAATTTCGCATTTCAACAAACCAAGCAACTATAGTATTAGGATCAATCGTTTCTCCTTCTACGACTGTCAGAAGACCTTGCTCTTCCCATTCTCGGATTGGTGCAAACTTCTTCTTACCAGCCATTTCAGCATCCTGTTTTTTCGAATAACTATAGTATTTATCAACGAATTCCTTTCTAGCATACGAATGAGACTTCCATATATAATCCCCATTACCTCTAAACAGCAATCCGCATGCTGCAAAATCACGAATCATTGCATAATCGAGCGCACCAATACATTCTTGACCACGTAAGTCTGGTATCTCCCGATCTGTCGCTGCAATCTCTTCCCACTTTGCGACAGACCTTTCTAAATCTGTAACAGGTAAATTCATACGCTTTGTCATGAACTCTTCTCTGTTACTAGGGTCGTCCTCTAAATCTTCATATTCTTCTTTTATCGTTTCAAATAAACCTTCTGCATACTCGCTTAATGGCTTTGACAACATAGGATTAGCAAGTTCCCAATTATCAATATCATCAACTTGACTTTCATCATTTAGTTTACAAATGAATGGAAAAACTGCATTAGGACGAGCTTCGCCATTTAAAACCTTCATTGCTTTTTCTTTTAACTTATCTAAAAATCCATCTCGTACATATCCATCTGTACCAATATAAAACTCACGTGGATTTTTCTTTTTCCCCAAACCACTGATATGAACACGAACATCTTTATTACTTTCATATTGATGTATTTCATCAAACACAACGGCACCATCACGCAAACCATCTTTTGTTTCTCCATTTGAAGTTCTGTACTTCAATATACTTTTCGTAACCTTAGAAGTAGTTTGAGTCTCTGTTGCTTTAAATCCTTGCTTTAAAATTTCATATTTACGAACAGTGTCTTTCACCTCATCAGGACTTGTCTTTGCTTGATCTTCACTATTTGCAACAACTGAAATGTTATATTTAGGAATACCATGCAATTCACTAATTAAAAAATGAGTAATGACGGATATTAAACCGTTTTTTCCACCACCACGCCCTAACATCCACAAGAATTTCCGGTAAAAAACACGGTCATTGTTCTTATAAAATAAGAAAACGAATGCTATTAAGAATTTTTGAAATGACTGTAATGGAAAATACCACTTTTCCCCAAAGCGAATACACTTCTCAATCATTTCATCATCAAAATACAAATCGTCTCTGTTCAAAATATATTTTTCTAGATATTCAATTAACAGTTCTCTTTCTTTGTTGAACTTTATTTTCCCACTTCTATAAAGCTCAATATATTCATCTACATACTTTTGCCTAATCATATTAAATCACTTTGACTGTAACCCGAATTAGAAGCACCTGCTTTAGGCATAAATTTTATATCTCTTCCTAAAGCAATTAATGAACTGTTAATTTTATTCCTCTCACTTATAAGAGGGTGGGCTTTAACAAAAACTTGAGAACCGTTTTTTATCGTTACGGACTCGCCTTCTTTATTAATAGTTCTATTTATTTTTCTAAATGCTTTTACAAGATCAATATATCTTTCTACCTTTTCAACTTCGACTAAATCTGTAATATCAATGCTATTCATGAGCTGTTCTTTTAACCTCACAATACTAACAGCCATCTACCCACCCCCCCTTACGTGCGTAAAATCGAAAAAAACCTGACAGTTAACCCCCTCCTCCGGTGCCCCTTAGAGCAATTTTTGATGAAATTTTTTAAGGGGGGGTGTTATATTTGATTCTTTTTTACCACTTTTCATCGTGTTCCCATTTGTTTATCTTTTTAACAAATACTCTACCGTGTTCTTTATTATGGCAATCCACACAGACTGTTTCTAAGTTATCCATTTCTAATGCAAGCTCAGGATGATGTTCAAGTTCTTTTATATGATGGACAACGAGTTGTATCTTCTTACGCTTCGCACTCTCGCTGTATTCATTCGTGTCTGTTTGTACTCTTCCATTACGTTTGCATTCCTGGCACTCATAGTTATCACGCTTCTTTACTTGCTCTCGTATACTCTTCCATTCACCACTGTCATAGAACTTACGCTTCTGTTGTTTGGTCTTGTATTCTTTAATCACAACAACCACCAGCATATAATTGTCGCTCAGCTTCTTGTAATCTCAAAATACCTTGAACTGACTCAACATCACAGTTATTAATTAATAAGCAATACTTCTTTGCCTTGGTTAAATCATATTGCACACGATATACATCTTCACTTGTATCAGTGATTTGCACATCTTCTTTTAGCTTTAATGCTTCAATTAGTTCCTTTGTAGAAAACTTAGATAGAACCTCTACCGCATCTTTATGTACAATTTTTTCTACAAGCGTTCCATTCATCTATCCTCACTCCTTACTATTAATGAATTCATCCATTGCCTTACCAAGCAAACTAACCATTGCTTCTCTCTTTTGCTTTGGTGTTGTGTTATCTTCTAACTCATTAAATATAGGGATTGCACCTTCTAACTTCTGTTTATCGATACGCTCATTTACAAGGTCCTGTCCTAACATTGAAATGAATGTACCAATTACAACAGCTTGTTCTTGTTTAGTTAGTTTCATTACTCATCATCCTTTTCAATTAAATGCTCAAGACCTTTTAATGCTTGTTCACCATTCACATATATCGTTACATTTTTTAATATTGAAATTACATCATCTAATGATTGGATTTTATTCGGATCAATCTTATATTGCTTTAAAGGTTTAAATGTCATTGTTTTACCTTCCATCATTCATCCTCCTCCAAAATAAAAAGCATCCAAATGGATGCTTGAAATAAGTTATTAATTTGTATTTTGATTACGGTACGTGAAGTTTCACACTTCTTCCAATCACCTAATGATGTTCTGCTGATATGCATCAACAATATTAAGTAACTGGAAGAAGAGCAAAAGCCCTTCTTCGCTTGAATAACATAAATTGCAGTTGAATATGAAATCAAGAAACAACTATTCATCCAATCTGCAACCATCGCCACCGGTCATGACGATCCATTTTCATTATCAGGAATTTTGTGAGAAATGTTTTCCGCCACTTCTCACAATACAAATATATCACGTTGATTCAAAAACAACCGGCACATTTCCTGCCAAAAAGCGGTCACGACTCTGCCACTTATTTTTATATTCTTCTCTTATGTATTTTATCTTAATGACTTACCCATATCTTATATTGTGTGTAACTGACCCCTTCGCCAAATCCCTTGATATCATTGACTTAATTATACTTTCCCTTTTGAGTTACACAGTATGAAATTTATGAGTAACTGTATAGATTTAAAAAGAAAAAGCAATGCTTAGATTTTAAATCTAGTCATTGCTTTATCCATTGCATCTTGGTTTACACCTATATAACGCAACGTGACCTTCTCTGACGAGTGATTGAATATCTCCATGAGTAATGCTATGTTTTTTGTTTGCATGTACATATGATAGCCGTACGTCTTTCTCAGTGTATGCGTTCCTATTTCATCTAATCCAAACTCTGCCGCTGCTCCACTTAATATCTTATATGCCATGCTACGACCGATTGGACGATTTCTACCTTGTCTACTTTTCAATAGGTACTCATTATCTTCTCTTTCTTCAATAAACCATTTGAGCTCTCTTTTCAATGCTGCAGTAATTTGTATTCGTTTCTGTTTCCCTGTCTTCTTTTCTCTCATAGATATATGACTACCTTTGACATCTCCTACCTTCAATTTCAAAATGTCCGAGATTCTTAAGCCTGTATTGATTCCCATAATGAAGAGAATGTAATTACGTAAGCTCTTCTCCTTAAAATAATCTTTTAGCTGCTGTATTTGCTCTGGATCACGTATTGGTTGAACAAAATTCATTATTCATTACCTCCCGTTTCTTCTGTCTCGTAAATTTCTAATCCAAGTGCAAAAGCAAGTTTATAAAACGCTTTAGACTTCCAACGTCGATAAGTACGCTCTGACATCCCTATTTCGTTGTAAACCATGTAATCACATACGTCCTCTTCTTCTAAATAACGTTTATAAATAATATCCCTTTGAATAGTTCCTGCGCGTCCGTTTCCTAATCGAGTTAGAAACTGATCAATACGTAATGACATTCTCTCCAGCCATTCTTCTCGTTTACTTTGTTGAATATTTGCTATAGCAACATCTTCTAACGGTTTTCCGACTGTATGTGTAGGACCATGCTCACGTATTTCATAAGAAGGAGTGACTTTCATTTCTTTACGCATCATCCCGAATTGTCTATGTATACGCACGCTTTCCAACACACCTTCTAATTCCTCTTGTGTTGCTACTCTATCAATTTTTGGTAAGAAAGATAATTGTTTAGTCATGTAAGACCACTCCTTTTTATTTTTAAATTACTTTTGTCTTAACGCTCCACGTCTGCGTTCATAACGAGGTCCATGAATCCCCATTAAATCCTCTATATCACGCGTACTTAACTTCTCTTTTTTTCTTTTCTTATTTTTCTTCTTTCCTTGTTTTGATTGCTTTTTCCACTCACGTAATTGATCTCTTAGCACCTTCATTTTCCCATCTCCCCTTTTCAAAATAAAAAGGACACCTATTCCTAAAACAGCTGTAATTGCTGCTTTAATGAATTGGTGTCCTCTAGTTTTCTAGCCGGACTATATTTATTTGCTTTTAACCTTCTTGCTTCCCTTATAAAATCCATATTTATGATCAACTTCTGAAATCAAAATTACAAGTGCCATAATGATTCCAGCTTGTACAAAACTTTTTGCATTACTGAAGGTCACAAACATGATGATTAAGTAAAGAGCCAAATACATTCCAAAAAACTGTTTACCATTCATTTTTATTCCTCCAATATTGTTATTTTATAATTCCAGCTTGTACAAAGATGTTTCTCCAAGCGTTATTGACTTGATATTTATCAACCTCTTTAGCACGGCGAGCAAGACGTTTCTTTAATTTCTTTTTCTTATGATTATTCATCAGAATCATTCCCCCTTTATGTTGAATTCGTTGCCTTCTAAATGAATTAATACGTTGATACTTTTTAACCACTCGTACTATTGGCTTCAATACTTCACAAAGTGTTTCTATAAAATCAGTAATTATTTCACAAATACGATTAAATACATTTTGAATCATTTCTTTAAATTGCAGCATTTCTGGACTATCAACAATTTGTTGCACCATTTCTCTTTGCTTATCCTTATCAGGTTCATTTACCGCTGCTTCCATTCGTTTTTTAAGATCTTGCATTTCCTCATTCATTCTCCTAATCTCACTTTCTATTCAAAGGATTATTTTGTTAAGAAATAAATTTTTTCAAGCTTCACGCCCTGTACCATCAAATATTATTTTCGTTTCACATTCATTACAGAAATCCACATCAATTTCTTCATTATTTGGATCAACCGTTTCCTTGTTGCACATCGGACAAATTTGAACCATTTCCCTCTACCCCCTGAATAAAACTCAATATTTCGTTAACACTATAGTTGGAGGAATTTTTATATACCCATTAATTCCTCCCTTTCTTTAAGGGTTGAACAGTTAGTTTCTGCTAACTGTCCTTTATTCATTTGAATAATTACCATAACTTTGTGCATACTATCTATAAGCTGCTTTCTTAACAGTGTTGGCAGCTCGGAACCTTTTTGTAATGGAGTAGTTAGCTTTTGCTAGCTGCTCTTTTTTGTACATGCAACTTTAATTCTAAAAAAGCATATATTATTTTGAAGATACGATTCATCTTCAGAGACATAAATTACACTCCAGGAAAAAGCACTGTTCGAAGGTGCTTTTTCTTATGCATTCTTTTCTACAAAATGAAATTTTTATACAAAATACACACAACTAAACCTACATAATTTCATATGATATATTGCATCCTTTCTTTTTAGAGTGGATAGTCATTACAGAAGGGCACTTCCCGAAGTGCTCTTACATTTACATACCAAATAGCGTTTTTGTTTGAATTTAATTCAATGCATTAAACTCTGCTGCTACACGTTCACACAAATATGATATTTGCAATGGATCGGATACAGTCAAAGCAAGCAATTCTTCATAATCATTGTGATTTTCCATTAACGGAAGCAAACGCTCTCTACACGATGCCAATTGCTCTAAAAGTTCATCCTTTTCTTCTTTTAACTTTTTGACTTTTCTTTTAAATTGCTCGCATTCGTATTGGGAACACCGTATGACACCTTCCATTTTGTTTTTCGTTTTTACCCTCACCTTTTTACTGGTATCATGTAACAAATCCATTGTTTCTTTATGATCTCGTTCGCTTTTCTCTAATACCCTTGCAACCTTATCATGACTTTGTTTCCAATCGTCAATTTCTTCTTCCACTCTTTGCAAAACCGTTAATATATCGACTATATCCGAATCATCCATACGAGTTACCATTTCATTTCTAAGACGATCTTTTAATTCCTCAATTTCCTTCATTCGAATCCTTCCTTTCTCTAAAATAAAGATTTGGTTTAGTTTTTTAATGTCTTTAGATTGTCATAACCATTTCCAATCACTTCAAACTCATTCTGATCTTCAACTAAATGTGGCAACAATAACCTAGCAAATTCCTCAGTCCTAAGGGTTAAAACTGAATATAACCAATCAATAGTTCCTTCAATTACTTCTGTACTTTCAATTTCTTCCCGACTACAATCCGTATATATCACTCTTATCCACCTTACAAAATCACCAAGATAAATATCGTTTCCGTTCTTATCTATTAAACCCGTACACTGCTTTGGTTCTGTACACATAAGCCAACTGTCATTTTCGTTATCTAAGATCCACCAATCATCTTCTTCATCTCTTGATACACATTCACTAAAAATCCACTTTTCTCCATCATGAGCCTTGAACTTAATCTCTTTCATTTTTAACTTCCTCCTTACTCAGTTCCATAATAGTTCGAACCATCCAAGCAAAACTGTTCGCTTCAACTAATACGGATTTCGCTTGTACCAAACTAGCGTCACATATCAGTTGTAACTTTTCTTTTGTTGTCATTTCCTTTTGCTCAATTATTTTTTCCCAGCCCATTTTGTCTCCTCCAATCAAATAATAACTTTATTAAAATAGCGTCATCTGTCCGCTCTTATTCTGCTTTTCCAATTCTTTTATTCTTTTCTCAAGCCTTTGTATTTCTTGGTGTAAGAGATGGATCGTCTTGCTATTGTGATTTCGTAAATTAAGGCACCTTCTATGAACCATGTTGTTGTACTAGTCAAAATCAATCTCATCTTCAAAAATTAATTCATCACATATTGGACATTCCCCTAAAATACAACCGGATGCCATATTCATTCTTCCTTTCTACAAAATAAGAATTTTGTTTAAATTTCATCTTCGTTTTCTAGCTGCACAAAATCAACCGATTCAGAATAATATCCGTTTGATTCACCTAACCAACGTAATGTTACATATCCCTTGATTGTTGCTAATTTATAAAACGTCCATGTACTACTTCCCCAATCGTTATCTGGTCCATCTTGATTAACTTCTTCCGCCATAGTTATAGGTGAACCGATAAGATCATCTAAATCTCCAATAATTTCTTCAATTCCAACTCCCTCACAGCACTCTTGCTCGTGGTACATTTTGTAAACTTCACCATCGGAAGTATAGAATGTTAGCTCATCCGGAACATCTTTCTTAATTTCTGTTAATACTTTTCCTAACAAAACATCAAATGCTACATAATTCATTTTTCATCCGCCCTTTCTCCCAAATAACTATTTTGTTATAAAGTCACTACTGCTGCTGGTTTGCTTTTCTCTAATTGTTCAATTACCATTTGCAATCCTAACCAGTAACTAATTAAACGACGTGGCAACCTTTTACCGAAATTCCAAATGTCTTCCAAAGCGTCAGAATCTAGTGAGCTGCTATGATAAACATCACTTAACCAAAAATGGTAACCTTCCATAGATGAACTCTCATCAATTGCTGAAATAATACGATCATATACTTCCCGTCCGTCTTCTCTTGTTTCATTTATATCGTATTCCTTCCAATATTCATCAAGTTCCCTTTTTGCCTTTTCTTCATCGAAATTCCAACGTTCTTCACAAAAAGCCGTTAACTTTTCAGTGAAACACCCTAAATTGAATCCTTTAATATTTTCTAATGTTGCTGGACATGTAAGGTTATACACCGCTTCGCCAATATCACCTGAAATAAATACGTTATATCCTGCAAGAACAAATTTAGTACGATACATATTTGTTCCGGGCTTGCCCCAATAAATAACCTGTAATCCTTCTTCACCTTGAATTTCAGCTACATGATCTCCAAACCAATTCTCCCTAATATCTTTAGTTGCTTTTTCAACGTATTCCATTTTCTATTTCCCCCTCTTTGTATTCAAATAATGCTTTTGTTTAGTTTTTATAGATATCTATTTTCTTAACTACACACTTCCCGAGCGTTCCTGTGTCGATTTCTACAGTAGAAACTCCGACTGTGTGTCCTTTCTTTACATAAAAATCATATAGTTCATCGGCTTGCTCTTGCGTATGACAATAAATAATGTCTAACACGTTGCTATATAATTTCATTTCTTATCACCCATTTCTTAATAAAATTCAAATTTTATTTGAACTTATTCGTAATCGTTGTTTGTGTATGGGACACTTTTCCCTTTACCCAATATAAGACTTGCTGTCCGTAGCCGCTCTTTGGGGGTTCTTCAAAGTTGATTTTCCCATCCACCACAATGTAGATGCCGTTTGTTTTCATGTCTATTTCTCTTTTCATCTATGCCTGTTCTCCTTTGCATTGGCTTGTCCATTTTAGGAAATGCATGTGCTCTCTGGATGAAAACGCCCTTAGTCCAGCTCCATAATTTCTTTCAACGTTCGCTTGGACACATATACTTTTATAATTTGAATTCTCCCATATTTTTCTTCGGCCTTTTCTTTTGCTTCATCCTCTGTATTGACTTCAAACCAACGTAACTTCTGCTTTTTATCTTGATCAAAAAATTCTACTGCATAGGTAGGTGTTAATGAATGATTAGAGAGGAATTTCTCAGCCGTACTATGTGCTGTATAATCCATGTTTCCTACGATATCTTCAAAGGATAATTGTTCCATGCTCTCAACTCCATTCCCGCAAAATGATTCACTTCTCTCTTTTACCGTCTATAGCTTTCTCCCTCAACTTCAATCAAATAATCATTTGCCATCCCTAGCAATCTATCAGCAGCTGCAAAGCCGATTTTTTCAGGTAAGGTATATTCATCTTCATTTGAGCTAAAAATGATTGGCGCTTTACGCTTATATCGCTCATTAATGATTTCGTAATACATTTCTTCACGAGATTCTGTATGTTTACTCTTACCTAAATCATCCCAAACCAATACATCCGCATAATCTACGACTGTATGGAGCTTTTCAAAGTATTCTTTTTTATCATCACGCTTTGCTGACATAATCTCTGTCATAAAAGTGACATCACTTATACAAACCACTCTGCACCCTCTCGGTTGTGCATTTACAATGTCTTTATTTACTGTTTGAACATTTTGTATGATCCATCTAGCAGCTGCTATTTGTAGATGTGTTTTACCTAATCCGTAATTGTTGTGAAGTTTCATTTTTTCAACTCGTTCATTGATGGATAAAGCTTTTAATCTAGCTTCGCCATAGGTAGCGATATATCCAAAACTATTGCGCTTCGTATCTCTGATTTCATTAAACTTTTTTAAGTATTCCATCATGCTGTTAAACATTTTCTTTTGCATATCGGTATGACGAATATAATTTTTAAAACGTGCTTCTTCAAATTCTTCTGGTATCATTGCATTTTTCAACCTTGCTATTTCAGATTGTTTCTTTTGGCAATCACACATTCTACCTGTCCATCCATTTAAGATCATTCCCGTTCCACTGCATAACGGACAGGTATCATTAAGCGTCTTCTCCGAGCCATTCAATGTTATTTTCATATTCTTGTTGTGATTCCTCTCGTTCCTTGTCTGTAAGCTCTCTCCACTTTCTTGTTGGTTCTGGCAGTTTTTCATAGCCCTCTTTTGCAAATCTGCCATGACTTCCGCTATGCTTGCGAATCTGCTCATTTTTCTTCACCTCGTGTTCTTCTTTGGCTTCAATCACTAGCCTGTCCCATTGCTTTCTCAACTTACTAGGTGACAATATATTCTTTTTCCAAAAGGAATGATTCTGAGACCATTCCAAGAGATACACAATTTGTTGATTCGTTTTCTTGTCTCTTTCGCGAATTAAGCGGAATTCATTGGCCCACTTCTCGAGGTTCGGTTCTTTATGTTCTGGGTTAGTTTCTAAAATTAACTGGAATAACAATTTGGCATGCTCCATGTCGCAAGTTTCAAACTTGTGACAAGAAGTCTTTTTATTTGTAGTAATCTCTGTAGTAATCTTTGTATTTGTCCCACGTTTCAATGTAGGAGTCTCCTCCGTTTTAGTGTGGGAGCCTCTCTCATTAGAATGTGGGAGGGTGTCACTTTCTGATGTGATAGGTTCTTGATATAAAATAGAAATTTTTTCGATGTTTTTCACAATTGGTTCCACATACATAACGTTGTTATGCCTCGTCCCGTTAACTATGATCGTACGAAATTCAATTGCAATTAATTCTCTTTTTACTAAGTATTTGCACGCTTCTTGTACTTGTCTTTTGGTAAAACCAAATGAATCAGCCAATTGTTGATAACTTTTTTGAAGTTTGTCTGCTTTAAATTTTTGTTTATACTGAATTTCATTCGTTCTTTCATCCTTTATTTCAGTTGGTTTATACCAATAAAAAATCTCGCTAAGTATTGTAATTGCAACCATATATGGTTTGCCATTTTCTAAAGTAAGGTACTTAAACCAACCTTGGTCTAAAGTGTTACCTTGAAGGTTTATTCTTGCGACTTTTATGACATTGGTATTCATTCTCGTCACCCTTCTCCATCTAACATTTTTTCAATATATCTTTACTGCCAGAGTATTTGATATTTCTCAACTTAAAGATTGAATATTTTTCATTTTCAACCTTTCGTTTTTCATTTTTTCCTGTTAGAATGATGAATAAGTTGTATTCTTTCACGAAATACCCTGACTTTTGACCTGCTATAACAGGTCTTTTTTTGCATATCGTCCACAATATGTGTTATGATGAACAACATATATGTTTCTATTAAATCACCAGCCCCAACTGGTGGTTTCTCTTTATCATTCTTCTCCCTAAGAAAAAGGATTTTTGTTTCAGTGGCTTATACTCTGGATTCATCTTTAAAAATGCTCGTGTCTTTCTTGTTTGAACAGTAGATTTTTTCATCTCTAATTTCCTAGCTATTTCTTCTGTGGTATACCCTTCACCGACGTGCAGAATAATTGACTTTTCTTGTTCTTCCAGCACACTTGTTACTTCTTCAAACTCAATGGCTAACATTACTTCTTCTTCCACCTTGATTGGAGAAACTGCGTAAAATTCGTTCACTGTTTCATCCTCTCCATGCAAATCAATCGAATGAATATTCATTTTATTCCTTTCCTCATGACTCACTCGTCTGCTTATCTTAAAAGACGTTCCTTTCAAGTGAAGCTCATCACTCATTGCCCATTTCATACCTTTCATCACGTATGCATTGAATGTATCTACTCTCTCTGGATCATAATTCACACAATGCTCCCATAAATACAGATAGCCAACTTGAATTAAATCATCCAAATCCATATTGTTTATTTCTGCAATCTGTCCAGCTCTTGCGATACTTCCAAATTGTTGCTTGATTGCTGCAATCACTAAATATTTCTTTTCTTCAAATAATTCTTCTGCTGTCATTTTCTTTTACCATCCTTTCTTGTTTTTAGTTATAATAGTTTGCTATACAATGTACCCTCTCTACAGCTGAAGCATTGATGCCTCTACTTCTTAAATGTTCCACAATCCCTAAAATACTTTTACGATCCTGTTCAAGTTGGTTATCATGTTTTTCTTTCTCACGGTATAGCGCTATAAGCTCCCGTCGAGCCAATCGTGCTTCTTTAATCCAAGTGCAAAGTAACAATGAACCATTCTTTTGAATCGCTTCTACTTGTTTCTTTTCACAATGCTGTAAGAATTCATCTAGTATTTGTTTTTTCTTTACATCTTTCTTTAAAACTGATAACGTCATAGCGCTTTTCCCCCTCAAATTCATTCCACATCTTTTGTAAATTCTTTAATTGGTTTATCTAGAGCATAAACAGCAAATAAAAGCCCACAGATGCCAAACCCAACAATACATAGTGATACAATACTTTCTTCCATCATGGTTATCTCCCCCTTTCGGCTTGCTCTACATCTCAGAAAACTTAATTTGAGAGTTTACTATATTAATTTTCTCACTCAGCACAATAGGTAACGTATACTCTCCAACAATCTTTGTTGCGAGTTCTAAATGACCTCGTTTAATTGCTTTATGACTTGTTACTCCAAATTCACGATACAGTTGGTTATAAATATCACGGTAGACTTTACCTCTAATCCCCGCATGCTGGTATGCATTAGACTGTTTACCACCTAATAGCGCAACGCCATGACGCTTGACTGCATTTGATATTTCATCGCATTCTACAGCAAATAACGGAGCATTTTCTCTTAAGTCTTTGACATCTGATTTGATGTGCTGTAGCTCTTGTTTTTGCCCTTCTAGCGCTTCAAAAGTAAGCTTTAAGATACTCATGGGATCTGTAGGCACTTTTCTTTGATATTCCTTTGCTCTCAGATTAAAATACCCATCAACAAATTGATCATATAGTTCCCACGCTGTATCATCTTCAAGGATTTTTAATAATTTTGCATAGCCTCGTTCTGAGAGAAGGTAAATGTTATTTGAATTAGCTACGGATTGTCTGCTGTATCCTAAGTTTTGCAAACTCAGTGGCTCAAACCCACCCGCTTTTAAATCAATAATATCCACTCCATCTTTAAATCTTTTTCTGTTATCATTAATTCTTCTGTTCACTTCTTTTAACGGTTGCCCATGAATGAAAGCAATTTCTTTTACTAACATTGCTTTCTTACCTGCGCCAAATCCCCCTTCAATTCCAGTGAACTGATAACCCGCGATATATTGTTGTCCTAGGATGTTTAACTCGTTTGCTACTGTTAATTGATCCATATAATACCCTCCTCATCTTTAATAATGCTTGTCCACCCTATGCACTTGGAATGACTCGTATTGAGTTCGTATGACGATGCACTAAATGTAATTCGCCATCTACCTTCTTAAAAATCAGCCAATTATCAGGATTTAAATTATATGAATTGATATGTACCTTCTCTCGTTTAGTTGGCCTTTTACCGTTTTTCATGCGTGTTTCTCCCCTTTTCTTGTTATTTTGCAAACAACTCGTCCACTGTTGTTTTGAAGTATTTTGCTAGTTTCTGAGCTTCTTTTAAGGTAAAGTCACTTTTCCCATGTTCTTTTAAATAATATGTTTTTGGGGCTATATTGATTAAATTTGCAATTGTTTCTTGTGTCATGCGTTGCTCTTTTCGAGCAACAAATAAGTTTTTGTGCATAATCATCATTCCTTTTCTAATTAAATTAATTTTCAATCACAATTCACTATAAAGTTAACACTGTTAACATATAAATTAAAAAAAATCGATGAATAAATCATCCATTGGAACTTTAAAAACTTCCGAAATCCCTAATAATTTTGAGGTTGTTGGCTGAATTTTTCCGTTTTCCATTAAATTAACTAAAGAATGACTACAGTTTAATAATTGAGCCAATTCCCTCTGCGAAAACCCCTTATTTTTTCTTAATAAAGACAGTTTCTTCCCATTAAATTTTTTCATTTTCATCCTCCATCTGTTACCTGTGTTAACATCATACAATAAATACAATTTCTTTGTAAACCCTTTTTATCTTTTTTATGTCTTGTTCTTTAAAAAACATTGCTTTGTCATACTTTTTTAGTTATTATAAGCAGTAGAAAAGTTTAATTTAGTTAACCGGAGGGTGTTAGTAATGGTGACGTTAGGAGAGCGTATAAAGTCTATTCGTACGAAAAAGAACATATCACAAAAAGAACTAGCGGAAGCTTTAAATGTAAATAGGTCTGCGATTTCCTTATACGAAACCAATAGAAAGAGCCCTTCACGAGAAAACACCTATAAAATAGCTACTGTCTTAGGTGTCTCTGTCGACTATTTACTTGGTATGCAAACCGACCTTTCACTTGAAACAGAAAAAATAAATTCGGAAACTGCTCATCTCATGAAACGTCTCGACAATATGCCACAAGAAACAAAACAAAATATTATAAAATTAATTGATGACCTAATTAAAATACACGAAAAATAACCATGATTATTGATTGTTAATCATGGTTTTAATTTTATTGACCATATGTATAAACTCTTCATCTTCACTGAAAATTTGCTCCAATATTAACATCTTTTTAATTTTACCTTCTACATTTTCCCATTCGTTTTGAACCCTTTCAATGTTTAACGTATTCATATTATCTAATCTCCTCCATAGATAATTTATCAACCATTATAAATTTGCCCCTTTTCTATAATTTTATTATTAGTTTTGATAGAAATCTTCAAACTAACCAAAAAACAAATTACTTTTTTTCAGCAAAATATATTGACAAATAAAAAAGGAACCACTTAATTAAAATTCATTAAGTGGTTCCTTTTTAAATCAACCGCCTGGTCTAACATCCATATAATTAACGTATTTATCCAAGCCCTTTCCATCTAATCCCTTACTAGAGACGAACGGCATTATCATTAAAGTCAACATCACTGAAAATATCAATATTCTCTTTTTCAAATTCATTTCCTCCCACCTCTTGTTTATAATCTATCATCCACTTAATTATAGCAGAATCTTCCCCGCGCTTATATAATTCTTTTGCGCTTAAACTGGAAAATAAGTAATTACCTTGAGTAAAGAATTGCTGAAGACATTTATGTAAGCTTTCATTAGACGTATCTCGCATTGCCTTAAATAGCACAATAAAGTCTTCATTTTCTTTCTGATAGAAAACTTGAGCATATTTGTCAACGTCAGCCAATACACTAGCCGTTCCGTCTGTTTCCGCAGCATAATAAATTTCTGCCATTTTCAGATTATAAAATGCCTCATTCTCGTAGCCCTGATCATTTATCCCTTTAGATAAATCATAGCTTTCTTTTAGCATTGATAAACATTTTTGCTTATCTTCAAGTAAATAAGACATGCCAATTATATAGGCTGCATCCGAAACAGCTTTGATACCAACGTTAGTATTTTTAATAGTAAAAGCATATTTTCTTGCCATTTCTCTGTTATTTGAGCGTAGATGTACAGGAGCTAATACCTCGTATACCTTATAAAAATAGCAGTGTTGGATAAAATCCTTACGTCCACCACTTAACTGTTTCAACCTCTGCTCTACTTCTTTACCAAGCCCAATCATCATCGGAAAATCTTTACAAAAATAATAACCATAGCATTTCATTATGCAAATTAATATTCGCAAACAACAATCTGTAGGCTGACGTAAGTTATTTACTTCTTTAATCAGTAATTCCCCATCAATTTGCCTTAGCATATATCGATACAATATTTCATAAACGTCCACAAACTCTTGAATACTTCCTTTATCTTTCCGATATTTTCCTATCAAAAGTTTTAGCAATTCAATATCCCTAGTAATTGAAGCATACTCAAAACTTTGTTTGATTAGTTCTGTTGTATCAACTTTCAAGCAAAAGTCACGCATGGTAGTTTTGTAGTTTTCACCAGGCAACGTTAATACTTGAGACAGTCTCAAGAGACTGCAAAAACTAATTGTCCCACTTTTTTTAAACTTAGACATATATTGGGGACTTACTCCAATAGCCTCAGCAATACTTGCATACGTTAGCTCTGGACTATTGTCAATTAATTCGCAAATTTCAACATGTAGCGGCTTCAAAGTAATCTTCCCTCCATCCAGTAACATAAAAACCCCCAACCTTAATTTTCTCAACTCAGGACACATTCTAAAGTTACTATGCATGTGCTACACTAACGAAAAACTCGTATGATGCAAGTATTTATCCTAAGTTAGTAGGATGAACGATGTGAGAGGCTTTGACGAGAGTACCTCTTACACACGCTCTGCAAGCTTTATGTTTTTACTTATATTTATTTTTACTATTCTGTCTATTTTATTGACATAAATCCATATACTGTATACAATGCCGATTTTAGCACGAACTAACATTCTATTCCACCCTTAAATTTATTTCTCAATATAACTTCAATGAAAAGGATTACAAATATTTGAATGCAGTTTCACATACTCTATGTTTGTAACAAGTATTGGTTTATTGTTTATTAATTCTATTAAAAATAATGTAGAAGTCAGCCGATTTTCAATAAATATGCCCAACCAATTAGAAAATTAATTGCAATATTATAAAAAACAAATGTCGGTATTTCTCAATATGCATCAAACATTAGTATGTAACTATTATTTCACCTTTACTAAGGTGCCCTTTTGATTAGAGCCCCTAACCAAATTCCTCACTATTACTACTCAACTCTCTTTTAAAATATTCATAATATTAAATTCAGTAGAAACGGTAATTTCATTTTTATGTTGGTAATATGTTAGTTGAACTTAAATGGCTCAAGTTAAAGAAAGACGCTCTGTTTATGTTGAGCGCCTTTTCTTTTGGTAACAAACAAGCTATAATTTAATAAATAAATTGAATTATCAATCTTTATATATACAGGAGGATTTTCTATGGTAGTCTACAAAGATAAAGAACGAGGAACATATTTCTTCGTAGTCAGAGTTCGTCAGTTTGATGGTACTCAAAAACAAGTAAAGCGTCGTGGGTTTAAAACAAAAAAAGAAGCACGTGAAGCTGAAGCTAAAATGTTAGTTGAAAAAGAAACAAACTCTAACTTAACATTTGCTCAAGTTGCTGATAGTTATTTTGATTGGTATTGTCAGAGAAGGAAACAGTCTTCGATTAACGCCATAAAAAATGCAATTTATAATCATTTACTAAAAGAATTTGGTAAAATGAAAATTGATACCATTACCGCAAAACATGTAATGAACTATCAAAATAAACTCTTAAATAACTACTCCGCTGATACTCTAAAGCAAATTCATACTATACTATCCGCTATATTCAATTTTGCGATAAAATTTTATGGATTGACTAGCAATCCAGCACGTATTGCAGGAAACTTTGAATTAGAATCAAACAAACGAATGAATTATTGGGAATTCGATGAATTTCAAAGATTCATCGATACTGTAGATGATCTACTTTACAATGCATTTTTTTCGACACTTTATTATAGCGGAGCTAGGAAAGGTGAATTATTAGCTTTAACATGGGCGGATGTTGATTTTGTAGGAAAAACGATTAACATCAACAAAACTGAATACAATCGTCAAGTTACAAAACCAAAGACAAAATCATCCAATAGAATCATCTTATTGCCTACACTTATCATTAATTTATTGAAGAAATTAAAAGAACATGCTACATTAACAGCACCAGTAAAAAACGATTATGTTGTTTTCGGTGAGTTTTATAATAGTATTGCTACCTCCACGCTAGATGAACGATACAAAAAATATGTAGCTACTGCTGGAGTTAAAAAAATTTTACTTCATGAATTTAGACATTCACATGCATCTTATTTAATTAATAAAGGTGTAAGTCCGCTTGTAGTAGCACAACGACTAGGTCATTCTGATGTAGCAACAACTTTGAATACTTATAGTCACTTATATCCGTCAAAACAAGCAGAAGCACTCGCTTTTATAGAAGACGATTTGGCAAAAAAGTTACCAAAGTGCCACCAAGGGCTCTAAAACCCTTGGTATATATGACACCGGATTTAATCCCGTCATAAATCCAGCTTCACCGAGCATCGTTTTCTCCATTAAAGCGTTACAAGGACAAATGGTTACACATTGACCACAACTAACGCATGAAGAATCATTAATATTTACTCCTTCATCCCAAATCACTCGTGGGCGTTCCGCTTCCCAGTCTATCGATAATGTTTCATTTACTTGTAAGTTTTGACACACCTCTACACATTGACCACATGCAATACATTGATTCGGGTCATAACGATAAAACGGATGCGTCATATCAACTTCACTTACATCTACTTTCGGTTCATAAGGATATTTTTGATGTTCAATTTCCATTAATTCTGCTGTATTATGCAGTTTACAGTTCCCATTGTTGTTGTCACATACTGTACAGTATAATAAATGATTTTCTAGTAACCGATCCATCGCCTCTGTTTGTGCTTCTTTCGCACGAGTAGAATTACGTTCAATGTTCATACCTTCTGTCGCTACTGTCGAACAAGAGCGCATTAACTTTCCGTCAACTTCTACAATACAAGTGTCACATGTTTGAATAGGATCTACTTCTGGCACGTAACAAATTTGCGGATGTTCAATCCCGTTCTCATTTATCACACCCAATATCGTTGAACCGGGCTCCGCTGTATACTTTTTTCCGTCAATTGTAATATGAACCATGTTGTTATTCATGGTCTTTCCCCCTTTTTGAGAATAAAAAAACTCCACCACGAAAATATACGCACCACATTTCGGCACGTTATTATCATGGTGGAGTAGTTTATTAGCACATCTTGCTAAAATACCAATCCATTTATTCATAAATAAAACGATAGAGTCATAACAGGTCATATCACGATTCCATCTTTAACACTATAATTATAGCGTTAAAGTTAAAAATATACAATATAAAATTTAAACTACGCATATGTCCGTATGGAACTATCCATAATAACCCATATAAAGTGAAACTTTAATCAGCCCTCACCAATCGGGATAAAACATAACAAGGAGTAAGCAAACAAATGGGGTCTTTTAATAAATGGATTCGTGGTGAAAAATCTTTTTCTAACCAAGAGCAAGCTGATCACACATTAAATAAATCTATTTCTTCTTCCCTTTCCCTTAATTTAAAGCACTTGTCCAAACTGTTTAGCGGTATTCCAGAATTAATAACACGCAATTTTCCATTAAAAAACGGACAGGAAGCTGCACTTATATATATGGAAGGACTTGTAGACAAAACTGTTATTAACGTAAACATCCTTCGTCCTCTCTTATTTAAAGAGTGGAATGAAGACGATTTTTGGGAAGCCTCTGTTTCTATCGGAAATATTAAAAAGATTGAGCAGTGGACAGACATTGAACAATCTCTTTTACACGGCAAAAGTATTTTATTTATAAACGGGCAATTATCCGCTTTAGAGCTTGATACGCAAGCGGCACCAAAAAGGAGCATTGAAGAGCCTACAACAGAGAGCTCCATAAAAAGCTCACACGAAGGATTTAATGAAGTAGCGAGCGACAGCCTTGCACTTATTCGTCGATATATTCCAAATCGCGAATTGAAAGTGAAGGAATTCACTGTTGGTGAACGAGCTACTTCAAAGGTTTTTTTGCTTTATCTAGCAGATGTTGCGGACGAAGATGTCGTAAAAGAAATGGCATCCCGTATCGAATCAGTAAAAGTGGATGCGATTCTTACTACCGGAGAATTAGAAGGATTTGTTGAAGATAATTCCTATACTCTCTTTCCGCAATTATCAATAACTGAACGTCCTGACACAACAGCACATCATATTCTAGATGGGCGAATTGCTGTTGTTGTAGATCGTTCACCAGGCGTATTAATAGGACCAATGACTTTTTCAGCTTTTTTTCAGACGATAGATGATTACAGCTTCAGACCAATGATTCCATCTTTTATACGATTACTTCGTTTCACTGGATTATTTATTGCAATTTTTGCTCCTGCTCTTTATATTGCTATGATTTCCTTTCATTATGAAGTGATTCCACTTAAATTATTGTTAACGATTGGAGAATCTCGAGCTAAAATTCCTTTTCCTCCTATATTAGAAGCACTTTTGATGGAATTAGTACTTGAAATGCTCCGCGAAGCTGCAGTTCGGCTTCCGGGTCCCGTTGGACAAACCATTGGCGTCGTAGGAGGGATTGTCATCGGACAAGCTGCAGTTCAAGCAGGAATAGTAAGTAATGTCATGGTTATCGTCGTATCTATTACTGCAGTCGCTTCTTTCATCATCCCTAATCTAGAAATGTCTGCAGGAATTCGACTTCTTCGCTTCCCAATGATGATAATTGCCTCTTTATTTGGTGTCATTGGCATTATGGTTGGGATGGCAATCATTATTATTCATATACTTTCTATGGAATCTCTCGGTGTTCCTTATGGTAGTCCTTTTTCTCCGTTATTTGCTTCGGATTTAAAAGATATTCTTATACGTTTACCATGGAAAATAATGAAGAAGCGCCCACTATCCCTTAACTTAAAACAAGAGAATCGACAACGCGATATAGAAGGAACGGAGGAAGAGAAGTGACAAAGCGTGCAAAGAGGGAGATTAGTTTATTTCAATACATTTTAACGATTAGTGGTGTTCAAGTAGGATTCGGTGTCCTTACACTTCCTCGTGAAGTTGCACAAGGGGCGAATACAGATGGATGGATTTCTATTATTATTGGATGCGCTATCACTACTTTAGTCAGTCTATGTATTGTAAAAATTATGGAAAAGCATCCTGGGTATACTTTACTTGATGTGCTGACTCGTTATCTTGGGAAGTGGCTAGGAAAATTCGCTATGCTTCTTTGGATTTTATACGCTATACTTGCTGCGGTCTCCTTAATCTTTTCTCTTTTATATGTCATTCACATTTGGATTTTACCTAGAACTCCAATGTTTTTAATTATGATTTTGCTTTCTATTCCAATGCTTATGCTTGCATGTAAAGGTGTACTTATTATTAGTCGCTTTGCCGTTTTCACTGTGCTTTTTACCCTCTGGATACCATTACTATTGTTTATCCCTCTTAAAGATGGTCATTGGATATATCTTCTTCCCTTTCTAAAGGAAGGATGGCTACCAGTTGTAACCACAGTGAAATCAACTATCATTGCGTCTCTCGGATTCGAGTTTGCATTCGTCCTTTATCCCTATCTAACTAACAAATCAGCTGCAAAAAAAGGCATCGTTCTTGCAAATATGATTACGTTATTCGTCTACCTACAAGTTACGTTCGTTTCTTTCGTTTATTTTAGCCCAGATGGTATAACTAAGTTTTTATGGCCGACTCTTTCTCTTATTACACCATTTCACTTTTCATTTCTGGAACGGTTTGAAATTATCTTTTTGTCATTTTACCTCTTCATTATTTTCGATTCGTGCATTCCTTATATTTTTACCGCTTCAGATGGAATCAATCAATTACTTAACAAAAAAGGGAGTTCGTTACCTGTTTGGATTTTATTATTCGGATGCATTTTCGTTCTATTCTTTTATATCCCTTCCTCTTACCAAATAAGTGCGTTGCGAGAATTTTGGGGAGCTGCCAGTTATTTTATCGTTTTTCTATTTCCAGTCGTATTTCTCTTATACATGACACTATATCAGTATTGGGAAAGGAGAAGAGTTTAAATGAGGCGCTTTATTCATTTCACTATACTTTGCTTTCTCATAACCTTTTTAACAGGCTGTGGAGATCGTCTAGACTTAGAAAAACAATCGATTTCATTAATTTACGGCTTTGACGCAAAAGCAAAAGGTAAATTAATTGTGTACCACGTAAACCCTATTTTTAATGAAGATGTGGAGAAAAAGTACGAAACTCATGAAGCGAAAGTACGTACACCCCGAGAAGCAAAAGCAACGTTTAATAGTTCAAGTAGCGGTTTAGTGTCTACAGAAAAGTTACAGCTCATTTTATTTAGCACGAAATTTTTAAAACAAGAAGGTGCTATGCCTTACCTTGATGTTTGGTACCGCGATCCTAAAAATACCGGAAACATGCGCATGGTTGCAGTAGACGGGCCAATTTCTTCTGTTATATATAACAACTTTAAAGATAAACCTGCTCTTCCTGAGTATTTAACAGATTTAATTAATACAAATAAATTATACAATCGGACAGTTTTCACACCATTTCATGAATTTCATAGACAAACGTTTAATAAAGGTATAACACCTGCTATTTCAGAAATAAAAAAAGGAAAAAAAGATGTTATCGTTACAGGCTCTGCACTTTTAACTTCTCGCGGAATTTATAAGATGTCTTTAAATCGCTATGAAAGTGCCCTTCTGCTCATGTTGCAAAAAAAAGCTAATATACCTGTTTCACTTACAATGAAAATCCCTTCGCATTCAGTTGAAAGTAATAGTCATCTAAAAGATACAGAAGGTGAAGATTTCGTATCAATAAACGTTCTTAGCATGAATCGTGATATCCGTACAGGCTATAACGATAACCACTTCAAATTTAATGTTAAAATGGATTTAAAAATTGCCGTATCTGAACTTACATTCAATATGGATATAGATAAAGATAGGAAGAAATTAACTTCTCTTATTACAAAACAACTAAACAAAGATTTGAACAATTTAATCCACAAAATTCAAAAACAACAACTCGATCCATTCGGATTTGGTGATTATGCGAGAGCGTTTCAATATGAAGAATGGAAAAAAGTTGAAGACGCTTGGCCGAGTGTCTTTTCAAAAGCTAACGTGAAAGTAACACCTACGATTAAAATTTTAGAAAATGGGATTATTAAATAGCAAAAAAAACACGCTACTTGCTCTTATACGTTTAAAGAGTAAGTAGCGTGTTATCATTTTTATTTTGAAGCTTCTTATACAGTTACACTTCTGTTTCTTGTTCTTCACTTTCCGCTTGTTCCAATCTTTGCTGCTCCGCAATTTCAGCTGAAATCATCCCATAATAAATTTCTGGATACAATCCAAATATTTGATATACACTTCCTAAAAACGGCATCGGAATCCCTCTTTTCTAAAGTTGTATTGCCACTTTTAAGGATTCCCTTTTCATTCATTATACATTCGTTTTTGGCGTTTCTTCTTCATCATGAACGCTTAATAAATTTTGCCATTTTTTATAAGGCGCACTATTTGGATCTACGTATCCTTTCGCGTACGAACGATCCCACAATTGTTTAATAAACATTTCTTTCTCTTTCTTGGCAACCATATCGGCACCTGTACCGTAATAGTTTTGGAAATATAACTCAATTTCATCAAGGAATAACCTTAATAATTCATCAGAAGTTTCTTCTAACGTTGGATCATATTTCGCTTCACGGTCATACATTAAAATCATATCTAAAATATTATGGACATGCTCTTTACGTAGCCATCTAATATCTTGAGCACCTAATACAAATGGATGTGTATATAAATGCCCACCTTGTATCATCGCCTTTTCTTGTTCTTCTTCAAACCTGGATAAGATGTTTTCATAAATGAACGGATTATGAAGTAACGCTCTGTGCAATTTATAACTTTCGCTTGAAATATTTTTCCCCATCGACTGAATTAAGAAACTACGTCCAACGCCGTTATATTGATACACGAATTGACCATCAACAGCAACTAAACTAATCCAGCGATATATATACGCGTATAGAAGAGCTCGATTACATTTATCATAATCTAACTTCGTTTGCGTTGCATTTAAGTCTGGCATGAATGCTGGTAAGTGCCAATACTTATCTAAATGCGGTGTTAAACTAGATTTTTTACTATTCAACTTGTTTACACGGCGATAGTACGACTGAAAATAATCACCTTTATCATTCATAAATCCATTTGCAATATGTCCAGACGAAAGCTTAGGAAAGTCTTGTAGTGATAAACCGTAATGTGCACGATAACAAATGACTTCAAATGGCGAGAAAGCTTCATTTACTGTATCTTTTTCTTTAAACATTTCTTGCATTAATTCCTCTTGCAGTTCTTTCTTTAAAGATGGGTGTATACCCCAATATTGTAATTCCCTATGATGAGAAACTTTCGGCACGAATGGACTTGCTAAATGGAACAAGTCTTCAATTTTTTCACGAACATATTCATCACGATCACGATTCTTATAATCCGCTTCTTTTCGTAATGCCTCAACGATATTCAGCTCTAATTTATCGCGATAGCGTATTTGTAATTCATCATAGCAATAACTTAGTATGTGCTCACGATAAAAGTCTTCTACCTTTTTCGATTGAATTTCTTCTGTTTTCGCATCCCGGCAATATTCCCCGTATAAGCTCATATAAATTTCTGCTGATATATCTTTCGGTAATACACCTAAATTTAAATGTTGTTGCATATCTTGCCATATCTTTTCTTGTAACTTCTCTTCCGCTAATACGTATACATTCGTTGGGTTTGTTTTCCCTTCAAATTCTTTGCTTCGTTTTTGAATTTCGAACAATAAATTTTCACGTGTTTCATGTAAATTATCAAAAAACCTTTCCCAATATTGAATCATTTTATTAACCGCTTGATATAACGATTGATAAACGAGTTCTAATAGCATTTCTTTACGGTATTCGTTTAATTTGTGTACGTACTGCGTTACAATATCCTCAAATTCCTTTTTAAATAAACGCTGCTGGTTATTAATCATTTTTCCGAACCAACCTTGTTGTTGCGCAATTTCTACTCGACGTACAGCTGTTACCGTTCCATCAATGTTACTCACATTAAATTTCTTATCGTAATTTTGAATTAAATTACGCTTTTGTTCATTATTTTCATGTAGTCGATTCATTTTTTCCACTAACTGCTTTCGAATTTCATACAACATAAAACGAGCTGCTACTGGATGAACTGGATCTGTTTTCTTTAAAAACCATGTATTTAATTGATATGACTGGCCTTCAGAACCACTTGGTGAAAAACGGTCTGATTCAATCATGTCATATAAAAGTGTCGTTACATGTTCATGTACACGGCTCGGAATCGCATACGCATATAAACGAACCGCATGATCGACCCTTGCTACTTCACCTTTCATTTGTTCCGTCATTTTTAGCTTCGCAGCCGAAATTTTACACTCATGCTGCAGACGATTTAATTCCTCGTCTTTTTGTACCGTACGCTGTACATAACTCTCTACAGCTTCTAAAAACAGTTTAGATTTCGCAACACCAACCTTGCCGCCTTCTGCTCCTTCACGCGTTTCATTGTACATTTGTCTATAGAAAATATGAGCCTGCTCTGGACGAGTAGCAAGATGTTCTAAATCTTCTAAATAACTTTTCCCGCGCTCTGGCTTTTCACGCTGCATACCACGTTTTACATCTTGGTCATATCTATGCTTCTTCTCTTGAAACAATTGATCTAAATGAAGCCACGATTCATCTAAACCTTGCACGGCCCATTTTAAAGCACAATATTTTAACACATGCTCATATGGATAAATAATCTTTGCCGTTCCGGCCCCGCAATATCGCCCTTTCCCGCTTGATTCTGCTAATTGCTGAATTTGATTATCTTCCTGTGCAAAATGATTTGCAGACATCGGACTAAATAATTGTAAATAAATCGTATTTGCCATTTGCTCCATATAATCTGATAAATTATGCAGATGGTGTCCATGTAAATTTTCGTAATCGTATAAAAAACAATAATTGTACGGTAAATGGTGTTGTTTAATCGTGTGATTTGTTCTCCCATCCTCATCTACTTGATCCGGTCGATACTCTAATTCAATCGTAACCCCGCCGCGTTTGGATAGTTCTCCTGTAGAACCGAGCGTAATGGCATGTAATTCTTTTAACGAGGCATAGCCGTTTGCTTGCACCGTTTCAAACTCTTTCGCACTAACTGTTCTCGTCTTCACTAACACATCCGGCATTAGAAACGCACCACGTATTAAAATGTTGTGATGTTGCAGTTTTTTTCGAAGCATTTCACGTAAATATAATGCAATTTGTAGAAACATTCCTGAACCTGTTCCGCCCGCTAGTGATGTTACGATAATGACACGTACTCCATATTCCGTTTGATCGCTTGTAACTGGAAAAATCTTCTCGATTTCTTGCCAAAAGGACGTTAATTTATCTTCTTTCATCGCAGCACGTAACGCTAAACGGGAAATGACGCGTAACTGTCCTGCTCCTTCTGTTAATGGTTTATCAAGTATAGTTGGATCCATCGGAAACCACTCTGGAATCGTCGGATCTCCCGCAATATACTCCCTAGGTGTTTTACTAGAGCTCGTTTGCGTCTTAAACTTTCGAATATGATCGAATTTACTCAATGTATTCACATCTGTATCAAATACGTGCATTGCTACTTTTTTCCGACGCTCCTCAGGTAGTCTTTCATATATTTGATGTGTCACAGTACTACCGATTCCACCTAAACCAATTAATATTGTTGGAACTTGTAACGTCATGTGAACCACCTTCCTATTCTTGCTTGTTTGAAAAAAGGAGGGAAAAATAATACTCTCCTCTTTTCCTCATCTACTATTCACACTCGTATTTGTAAATCTCCTTACCATATCCTCTATCAATTACTAAAAGTTCATTTGGATATAGTGTCTTATGTTCCATGCCAACCTCATCCTCTGTTATAAACATCCCATCAATAATCATTCCTACTACTTGTGACTCTTTCGCTACAAATATCGATTTCGATCCTTTCTTTGCTATAAACGTAACGGATTGCACAGTCTTTCTTTCTGCTCTATACGGAATACCAAAATAATGTTTCCACCATTTATTTTTGAGTAACTCTGGCTCAGATTGATATAACCAATCTTTCGCTACCTCTTGATCCCATTCGTAATACAATAATGCTTTCCGGTGAAATCTTGGACGGACAATCCATCCTAAAACGATTATTCCTACTATTAACAGTAATAAAGTGATAGGAATAACAAACTTAAAAATAAGCGCATACTTTTCATAAAACGGCGCATTTTGAATATGGAGTGTTATATCTTTCTTTACTTTTGGTAATTTTGAATCCTGCACTACGATGGTAGCTTCTACGGTGCCGGTATCTGTAAAATTGAACGTGTCGGAGTAATGCGGTCGAGGATAAATGTAAATTTGATTACCATGCTGTTTTATTTCATAGTTGATTGATTGTTTAGATGTGACACCAGTAGATTTTAATAGTTTTTTTACAGCCTCTTCTGTCATCGGCTTATCATCTAACTGTGGTTGTATAATAAATGGTTTACTATTCTCTAAATTTGTTACTTTTTCTTCATAATCTTTCGTGACAGTTTGAAGTGATAATTTAGGCTTTTTCGTTGTTTCGATTTTAAATTCTTTCGTCTGTCTGTAAAACCCCTTTATGTTCATATGAACTTTCCCGCGTACTAATCCTTTAGTAAGCTTCGTTTCGTAATAAAATACATGTCTTTTATCGTCCCACTTCATCGCATATTGCTTCCCGTCTATTTCTACTTCGGCCTGAAAGTAAGAAGACTGAACTGGCAACTCAGTAGGTTTTGCTTCAATAACAGCTGTCACATCTTCATACATTTCCTCAACATTTTTTCTATCCTTATCCTCTTTGTCATAAGTAGAAACAGTATAATTAAGTGCCGGTTCGACTAGTACTTGTAACCCTTCTTTCTCAATATCCTGGTCCACTTCTATCGTATAAGTTCCTGGTTTAATAACTTCCTCATTTTCCGTACTTATATGAACTATATTTCCGAACAATTTCGCTTCGCCTGGTGCATGTATAGAAAAAGAAGATTGTAATTGTAATGGTTTAGAAATTTGTGTGACCTGATAATCGGGCAGAGAAGGCGATTGTCGCACAAGCGTCATACGCTTTAACGGAAATGGTGTTGTAATCTCTACTTTCTTCCCTACTACTTTCGTTTTTACAATCGATTCAACAGAGGAGAACGGATCACGATTTGCAACTAATGCCGCCACTTGATTGACGCTTTTTACAATACCATCCTCTCCACTAGATGGCATCGTAACTCCATTTATCTCTTTCTTCCATATTTCTTTAAACGTATTTAGTTGTGCCTTTTCTTGCTGTCCTAAATCCTCTTCCATCGTAATTAAAATTGGATGTAACGATATCTTTTTTGCATCCATTTCTTTCTTAAACTGTACTAACTTCTGTGTAATTTGTTCTTTTCCGCCAATCTTATCTTTCTCTAAATCATTAAATGCCCCGTCAGTTAAGACAATAAGCCAAAATTCACGTTTCCCATCTATATCTGCTTCCTTTTTTATAGATTGCATCGCCGTTTCTACTGCGCTAAACGGAGTATTTAAATACGTTTTCCACGCTCCAATTCCCTCAATTTCCGTTTGTCTCTTATCCTTCGTTAACGAAATGTTTAATGGATCATTCGGCTTGCTCATTGGAACGTAAGAAAATGTATCTTTTTCATCTAATAGCGCAACTAAACTTTGCAAAGCATAATTGGCATATTTCCAGCGATCGTTATTTCTCATGCTGCCCGAATCATCATATACAAGTGAAACGACCCTTTCCTTTGCCTCCTCTCCTTTTGCAAAAGTCCAAAAAGGATGTAACCATATAAATAGAAACAACATGAATGTGGCACAAATTCGAATTTTCATGATGAGGCTTCGCCACCTTTGTAGACAAATTCCTATGTTTAAATTTATGAGAGGATACAAGATATATGACTTGTATTTTAGGACAACGAACGTAGCATAACTTTATTATGTAAACAGTTATAAAAACTGAATATGATTCCTTCTAGCGTTTTCTATCCGATCATATAAGTAAAAAAGCCTGTTTAAGCTCTACACTTAAAACAGACTTTTCCTACTTTTTATTTTAAAAACACATAACAAAAAGTTTGATTTTTGACTTAACACATCACTTCTATTGTAAATCCACCAGGTGCTTCAACGTAAAACGTATACGCATGTGCACGTTTAGGAGCCTCAACCAAAAATCCATCTTCCTTCAATCTTTGATTTATCTTATCTACTTGTTCTTCACTTTCTTGTGGAAATCCTACATGAAATGTTTTTGGATACTGAACTTCTTTTCCTTTCATTAAAGTTAGTATAAATCCATCATTATCACGCATAACTGCAAAGCCATTTCCCCTTGTTCCGCTACAAGTTAAGCCAAAATACTTTTCTAAAAACTCGCTCGCAGCTACTACATCTGCAACTGTTAAATTAAGATGTTTAATTTTCAAACCATCAACACCTTTCTTAATTTTCTAACATTTTATCATAAAATTAAAAAACACGCCTTCACAGCGTGTTTCATTTCTTCACATACACTTCAACAATCGGATTATCTTTATGATCCGCATGTAAGCGTATATTCTCTTCACTTGTACGATAAATGCCAGCTAATAACATAATCGTTAACACGTTAGGAGTTTTTGCATCACTCCCGTATTTCCTTTCCAGCGCTTCCTTATATTCAAAATCCAAATCCCCCTGCACATATGTATACACTTCAAAACCATCTTCTAAATTGCAAACTACTGTATCAATAATATCTGCCCCTACTTGCTTTTTCATTTCCTCTCGCAATGCTTCAATAAATTCTTCCCACGGTACTTCGTATGTCTGAAACTGATCTGTAGATTTCATGCCTTTTCCTCCTTATATATCCTCTTCCTATATTTCCCCTTTCCTATAACAATTATGATAGTTAGGACATTCGTACAAGCCGCACTTGTCCCCCTTACATATCGTATTACTGTAATGGGGAAGGAGGAATGAATATGCATAGACAAAAATGTTATGATACATGCCGACGTTACTTCGGAAAAGTGGTTCGGATTGAAGACCGTGATGGCCGTATACATTTAGGTAAAATAATCGATGTGACACAAAGCTCTGTATGGATTGAACCGGTGCAACAGCGCTCATCTTTTGATTCAGGATTCGGATACTATGACGCTTATGCAAATGGTGGTTGCGACCTTTGCGGCGGCCTTAGCAGATGTGATAGTTGTGGATTTGGTTGTGGTGGTGGATTCAGCGGCTGTGGATGTGGTGGTCGTGGTTGTAGTAATTGTGGTTGCGGCGGCTGGGGAGGCGGCGGTTGTGGCTGGGGTGTTGAACTCGGATTTGGTTTCATCTTCGGAATTACATTAGCTGCATTATTTTTCATTTAACATAAGTAAAGAGTTGACTATCTTTAGCCAACTCTTTTTCTTTATTTTTCACATATAAAAATACGATGACCTAAAATATGTTGGTACATAATTCGTACATTTTCATGTTGCACCCATGCCTCATATAACTCATTCGGAATAAATTGTGATACATTCCATTCTGGCTCTTCTATATAGCTAGAGATTGTTTCTGCAATTGTACCACCGCCAGCAATAGTAACCCGCCGAAAATTTGCTTTCTGAAATAATTGTACCCACTCGCTCTCAGTTAATAGTTCTTTCATCCCGTATAATTGAGCGATTTTTTCTTCCTCTCCCTTATCAATGTGCCTATCAATAATCATTTCAATGACAACAAGCTTACCGTCTTTCTGTAATACACGATAGCACTCTGAAATAACCTTTTCTTTTTCTGTAAAAGCGAGTATCGATTCTCCGAGTACGAACTCAAATGAGTCATGTAAACAAGGTAATTGCTCTACATTTCCTTCAATTAATTGAATGTCTAGTCCTTCAAACAACCATCTATCTTTCGCCTTTTGAATCATAATTTCATTCTTTTCAACCGCCGTTACTTTATAACCACACTCTTTTGTCATATACGCTGCTGTTTTCCCCGTACCGCAGCCGAGTTCAAGGACATTTGCTCCATATCTAAAAGGCAATTGTGCTAACAGTTGTTTTGTTAACGTAAAACCACCAGGATGAGCACTCCCTATTCCATAATAAGCTAGGAAATCGATGTATGTGTTTCGTTTCATAAAATTCTCCTTTAAATTTTCTATAATACATATATTCACCCATCCATAATTAGTGCACATAAAAAAGCATTCCCAAGTGCGATACCGCAACTTGAAAATGCTCTTCTCTTTTTTATTTCTCTTCAATATACGCCCATTTAAAGCTATATTCCGGACTAATATTATGTTTCACAATTCCCTTTACATTCGGTTTCATAACATATGATTTAGCACTTTGATATAAAGGTACAAGTGCTACATCTTCCTCAAGTAACAATTTCTCTGCCTTCCCTAATTCTGTCCAACGTTTTTTTGCATCAGCCATCCATTCTGTCTTACTTTTATTAATAACGTCATCATATTTTGAATTTGAGTAGCTCATCTGGTTTTGCGAATTTTTTGTTTCAAACATATCAAGGTATGTCATTGGATCCGCATAATCTGGATTCCAGCCACCATATGAAAAATCATAATCTTGGTCTGATTCTAATTTTAGTTTTTGCTTAAATGGTTGCAACTTAATATTTACTGTCACACCTTTTAAATTCTTTTCAACTTGATCTTTTACATACTCCCCAACTTTTTTCGCATTACCAGTATCATAATTTAAAAGTTCAATTGTCACTTGATCTTTTCCAAGTTCTTTTTTCGCTTCTTCCCATGCTGCTGCTGCCTTTTTGGAGTCTTGTTTTAAACCATTCTTAAACGTTTCTGCGAAATCTTTACCGTCTGGTCCACTTGCTAAACCTTTTGGTACTAAGTAATCCACTGGTTTTGAACCATCATTTAAAATAACATTCGTTAAAGCTTTCTTATCAATTGATAATGCAATTGCTTCACGTAGTTTTTTGCTCTTTAACGGTGTATCTTGCCCACCACGTTTTTGATTTAGACGTAAGTAAAACGTACTTGTTTCCGAATAGGCCCCAAACTCTTCTTTATTATTTCTATACTTATCCACGAATTCACCTGATAATAGCGCGAAATCAATTGCACCTGTATCAAATAAGTTTACTCTTGTAGCTACTTCTTTTACTACACTATAATTGATTTCTTCTAGTTTGACAGTCTTTTTGTCCCAATACTGCTCATTTTTCTTTAATTTCCAACCTTGCTCATGCTTCCAATCAGTAAGCACAAATGGACCATTATAAAGTGTTGTATCAGACTCTAAACCAAATTTATTCCCTTTTTCTTTCACGAACTTTTCATTTAATGGATAGTATGACGCAAATGCCATTAAGTTCAAGAAATATGGTACTGGTCTTTCTAGTTCTACTTCAAGCGTATAATCATCTACCGCTTTTACACCTAATGTCGAAACTTCTCCTTTTCCTTGATTAATCGCTTCTGCATTTTTAAGATAGTAAGCAATAAATGCATACTCAGCAGCTGTTTTTGGATCTACTAGACGTTGCCATGCAAATACGAAATCTTTCGCTGTTACAGGATCACCATTTGACCATTTTGCATCTTTCCGTAATTTAAATGTATACTTTTTGCCATCCTCGCTTTTTGTGCTAGATTCCGCTACAGCTGGGATTGGCTTATTATCTTTATCTAATCGATATAAACCTTCCATTGTATTCCCTAAAATTTGTGAGCCAAGTGTATCTGTATTTTTTGAAGTATCCATCGTCGGAATTTCATTCGTTTCTGTACGATTTAGCACTTGCTTTGCCGCATATTTAATATCAGATTTCTTCTCTTCTCCACCATTATTAGATGTCGTTGTCGTTTTCTTCTCCCCACCTGAAGATCCAGAACACGCTGTTAACGCCATACTCATCGCTAAAACTGGTGCTACAACCGCCGTAAACTTTTTCATCTTTTTCTTCATTCTTGTACCCTCCCCAATTTATATGTACGAAACTAACTTTGAGAGATTTCTAATTTAAATTATCAGAAAATTATTACTAATTATTATTCTACTAATTTCCCTTGGAATGTAAAGTGTTTTTAAAATATTCATAATAATTAATTTATTTACTTCGATAACAATCTATTACTACTATACGAATTCTCCCCCATCTACTATATGTAAGTACCACTTTTCTTATTCTTCTCTATCTATTTAAATTTAATTGGATAGCAAAAGAGCGTTTTAAAAAAATAAATAATATATTTTTCAAACGCTCTTTTTTCTTATTTCCCTTCCGTTACATACGCCCACTTAAAGCTATATTCTGGACTAATATTGTGTTTCACAATTCCTTTAACAGTCGGTTTCATTACATACGCTCTTCCTGTTTGATATAAAGGAACTAGCCCAGCATCTTCTTCAAGGAATAGTTTTTCAGCTTTTCCTAACGTTTCCCAACGTTTCTTCGCATCACCCATTAATTCATTACCTGCTTTTTGTACCATTTCGTCGTATTTTGCATTTGAATAACTCATTTGGTTATATGGACTCTTCGATTCAAACATATCAATAAATGTCATTGGATCCGCATAGTCTGGACTCCAACCTGCATAAGAAATTTCATAATCTTGTGCAGTCTCTAATTTTAATTTTTGTTTGAACGGCTGAATTTTTGTATTAATTGTTACACCTTTTAAATTTTTCTCAATTTGATCTTTAACATAATCAGCAATCTTTTTCGCAGTTCCATCATCATAGCTTAGTAATTCAATTGTCACTTGATCTTTTCCAAGTTCTTTTTTCGCTGCTTCCCAAGCTGCTGCACCTTTTTTCGGATCATATTTCAGGCCATTTTTAAATGTATCTTGGTAATCTTTACCGTCTGGTCCTGTCGCAAGTCCTTTTGGTACTAATTGATCTGTTGCTTTTGAACCATTATTTAAAATAACGTTTGCCAGTCCTTTTTTATCAACCGATAATGCAATTGCTTCACGAAGCTTTTTGCTCTTTAACGGCGTATCTTGTCCGTTACGCTTTTGATTTAAACGTAAGAAGAATGTACTTGATTCTGCATACTCGCCATATTCTTCTTTGTTCGATTTATATTTATCTACAAACTCTCCTGATAGTAGTGTGAAATCAATTGACCCTGTATCATATAAGTTTACTTTCGTCGCAACTTCTTTCACTACACTATAGTTAATTTCTTCTAATTTTACAGTCTTCTTATCCCAATACTTATCATTTTTCTTTAGCTGCCATCCTTGTTCATGTTTCCATGAAGACATCACGAACGGCCCGTTATACACCGTTGTATCTGCTTCTAAACCGTACTTATCGCCTTTTTCTTTTACGAATTTTTCATTTAACGGATAGTATGACGGGAATGCTAGTAAATTCAAGAAATATGGTACTGGCTTTTCCAATTCTACCTCTAGTGTATAATCATCTACTGCTTTTGCCCCCAAATCTGTTAGAGGTTTTTCACCTTTATTAATTGCTTCTGCGTTTTTAATATAGTAAGCAATAAATGCGTATTCTGACGCTGTATTTTTATCAAGTAAGCGCTGCCATGCAAATACGAAATCTTTCGCTGTTACAGGATCACCATTCGACCATTTTGCATCTTTACGTAATTTAAATGTATATTTTTTTCCATCCTCGCTTTTCGTACTAGATTCTGCAGCAGCTGGGATTGGCTTATTATCTTTATCAAGACGATATAATCCTTCCATCGTGTTCCCTAAAATTTGTGACCCTAACGTATCAGTAGATTTAGACGTATCCATCGTCGGAATTTCTTGATTCTCTGTACGATTTAATACTTGTTTTGCTGCGTATTTAATTTCGGATTTGTTCTCTTCCCCACCACCATTAGACGTCGTAGTTGTTTTCTTCTCCCCACCAGATCCAGAACAAGCTGTCAACGCCATACTCATCGCTAAAACTGGCGCTACAACCGCCGTGAACTTCTTCATCTTTTTCTTCATTTTTGTACCCTCCCCAATTATATGTACGAAGCTAATTTTGAGAGATTTTCTAATGTTTATTTATCAGAAAATTCTTATTAATTAATATTCTACTAATTTTTCCGGTTTTGTAAAGTTATTTTTAAAATATTCTAAAAATTTTTTTTTTGTGATAGTAACGAGTATTCTTTACAATTATCACGATACAAGTTCTTTCCTACATCTATCTATTTATTCGCATGTATTCTCATAATAAAAGAGCATTCCAAAAGTAAATAGTCTACTTTTAGAATGCTCTATCATTTTATCTTTCTATAGTGGATAATGAGATTCTCACTACAAAATAAGCTAAGAAACCTATATACATCCACTTAAATATAGCCTCACTGCTTAAAAATTATTTTCCATCTTTTTCAGTCATGTACGCCCACTTGAAGCTATACTCTGGGCTAATGTTATGGTGAACGATGCCTTTTGCATTTGGTTTTTGAACGTATGCATCACCACGTTGGTATAAAGGTACAAGTGCTACATCTTGCTCAAGAAGTAATTTCTCAGCTTTTCCTAGCTCTTCCCAACGTTTCTTCGCATCACCCATTAATTCTCCGCCAGCTTTTTTGATCATATCATCATATTTCGGATCAGCGAAGCTCATTTGGTTATGAGAATGATTAGACTGGAACATATCTAAGAATGTCATTGGGTCAGCGTAGTCAGGTCCCCAACCAGCATATGATAAATCATAATCTTGCTCTGTTTCTAATTTCAGCTTTTGTTTGAATGGCTGAAGTTTAATATTAACAGTTACACCTTTTAAGTTTTTCTCAATTTGATCTTTTACATATTCCCCAACTTTTTTCGCATTACCAGTGTCATAGTTTAATAGCTCAATTGTAACTTGGTCTTTTCCAAGTTCTTTTTTCGCTTCATCCCATGCAGCTGCTGCTTTTTTTGCATCTGGTTTAATACCGTTTTTAAATGTTTCTTGGAAGTCTTTACCGTCTGGTCCAGTTGCTAATCCTTTCGGTACTAAGAAGTCCGCAGGTTTAGATCCATCATTCAAAATAACGTTTGATAGATTTTTCTTATCGATTGAAAGTGCGATGGCTTCACGTAATTTTTGGCTCTTTAACGGTGTATCTTGTCCGCCACGTTTTTGGTTCATACGTAAGAAGTAAGTACTTACTTGTGAGTATGTACCAAACTCTTCTTTATTATTTCTATACTTATCAACGAATTCACCTGATAATAGCGCAAAATCAATTGCATTTGTATCATATAAGTTTACTCTTGTAGCAACTTCTTTTACTACACTATAGTTGATTTCATCTAGTTTTACAGTCTTTTTATCCCAATATTGATCGTTTTTCTTTAGTTTCCAGCCTTGCTCATGCTTCCAATCAGTAAGTACGAACGGTCCGTTATATACTGTTGTGTCAGACTCTAAACCGAATTTATCTCCTTTTTCTTTTACGAATTTCTCATTTAATGGATAGTAAGATGGGAATGCTACTAAGTTTAAGAAATATGGTACTGCTTGTTCTAATTCAACTTCTAAAGTAAGGTCGTCTACTGCCTTTACTCCTAATTCTGCTACAGGTTTTTCACCTTTATTAACCGCTTCTGCATTTTTAATTGGGAATGCGATAAATGCATACTCGGCGGCTGTTTTTGGATCTAATAGACGTTGCCAAGCATATACGAAATCTTTTGCTGTTACAGGATCACCATTTGACCATTTTGCATCTTTACGTAGTTTAAATGTATATTTTTTACCATCCTCACTCTTCGTGCTTGATTCTGCCGCAGCTGGGATTGGTTTGTTATCTTTATCTAATCGATATAAACCTTCCATTGTGTTCCCTAAAATTTGAGAACCTAATGTATCTGTATTTTTAGAAGTATCCATTGTTGGAATCTCATTTGTTTCAGTACGATTTAGTACTTGTTTCGCTGCTAATTTTTCTTCTGATTTGCTATCTCCGCCAGAGCTAGAATTTGTGCTTGTCTTCTTATCTCCACCTGATGTAGAACATGCTGTTAATGCCATACTCATTGCTAAAACTGGTGCTACAACTGCTGTTAGTTTTTTCATTTTTTTCTTTTTCACTTTCTGTACCCTCCCTAATTCTTAACGCTCTCATTTAAGAATTTTCTGATAATTCTGTTTTTCTTTATATATTTATCAGAAGATTCTTATTAACTATTATTCTACTAATTTTTCGAGTTTTGTAAAGTGTTATTATTGAAAATTTTTAAAAAATTATTTTATTACAGTAATATTCATAAAAATTCCATAATCTTTCGAAACACTATGCCTTATTGAATCTTATGTATTGATTTAATAGTCTTTATATCCTTCCACTATAAAAAACCTGTAAATTATTGTTAATAAATAATGTATATCGTAACAAACCTCTTTTCTACAAAAATAAAAAAGTCAGCAAAGCTGACTTTTTATCCGGCCATTTTCTCTTTTTTCATTTCCTCTATTACTCTCGTATACTTCTCTTCATCAAATTCATTTTCACTTTTTGCAACAACTACAGTCGCAATACCGTTACCAATTAAATTAACGATAGCACGTGCTTCTGACATGAAACGATCTACACCAAGTAATAGCGCTAACCCTTCTAATGGAATAACATTCATCGCAGATAAAGTAGACGCTAGTACAATAAAGCCTCCACCTGTTACTGCGGCTGCTCCTTTAGATGTAACTAACAAAATAGCTATTATCGTTAATTGTTGACCTAGTGAAAGATCGACGTGAAAGACTTGTGCTAAAAATATAGTGGCCATCGATAAATAAATTGTTGTTCCATCTAAATTAAAAGAGTACCCCGTCGGAATGACTAAACCTACTACCGGCTTCGAACATCCGAAGTCTTCCATCTTTGTCATCATTCGCGGTAATACTGATTCTGATGATGATGTCCCAAGAACAATAAGTAATTCTTCTTTAATATGCGCTAAATATTTCCACAAACTAAATTTATAAAATTTACAAATGAAATTTAAAACAATAAAAACAAATAATGCCATTGTTGCATATACACAAATCATTAATTTACCAAGTGGAATAAGTGTACTTAAACCATATTTACCAATTGTAAACGCCATCCCGCCGAATGCTCCAATTGGTGCTAATTTCATTACAATTGATAAAATGTTAAAAAATACTTTCGATAATCTTTCAAAAAAGTCGATTACCGGTTGTCCATTTTTCCCTAACATCGTTAACCCTGCACCGAATAAAATGGAGAAAAACAAAACTTGTAAAATATCACCTTTTGCAAATGCTTCAAACATGTTAGACGGCACAATATGTAAAAAGAAATCCATCCATTTCATTTCTTGCCCGCTTTGTACATATTGTGAAACATCTCCGCCTTTTAGTTTTGAGGGATCTAATCCGTCTCCTGGACGCACAACATTCGCTACAATGATACCAATTATTAAAGCCGCTGTTGTAACAATTTCAAAATATAATAGTGCCTTCCCGCCAACACGGCCTACCTTTTTCATACTTCCCATGCTTGCAATACCAAGCACAATTGTTAAAAAGATAATCGGTGCAATAACCATTTTAATCATATTGATGAACGTTTCACCAATTGGCTTCATCTCTTGTCCAACACTCGGCCAAATCGCTCCTACTGCAATACCACAAATAATGGCCACAATAACTTGAAATGTTAAATTCTTTACAATTCTCATTTTTAATACTCCCTTATTTTTTCATTTCTCCCAAACTATTTTCATCAATAACATTTATTCTATGTGATGGCCCTCTGTTATGTAACTTAAACCTTAACTTTATGTTACACTATTATGTTAATTTTGAAAATAGTATATAACATTTGTATATAAACGACATACTATTTAACGTAATAAAAAAGCAGACATCACATCTGCTTTAATTCTCCTCAATCTGCTTTTCACTTAATCCTAGATGTGTTCTAAGAGTATTGCTCAAACTCTGTAGATCTTTTTTATTAGGATTATAATAATATACACGTTGGCCGTTTGGGCCATTAGGTAAGTATAAATCATCACCAGCTAATTGTATTTTTTCAACTGAACTGTTTAAACCGTATTTATAAAAAGATAAAATATCATCCATTACTAAATTTGTTTTAAAATCACCGTCAACCGCCTCAACTATTTTTTCTAGCTTCGTAATCGATCCTACACTTTTTAATTTACTTAAAATCGCTTCCATAACAAGTTGTTGGCGCTGTCCTCTCATTGCATCACTATCAATATGACGCGTTCTTGCTAAGGCAAGTGCCTCTTCCCCTGTTAATTTTTGTAGTCCTTTTTTCAAATGGATCGCGTCAGGTTCATCTTTACTATTTTGCTCCGTAAATTCAACTGGGACATCTACTTCAATCCCATCTAATCCATCAACAATTTTAGTAAATGAATTAAAATTAAACTTTACAAAATAATCAACAGGCACTTGTAATAACTTTTCTACCGCTTCCACTGAAGCTTGCGGCCCTCCATCTTTACCATTTTTAACGAAACCACTTCCATATGCATGCGTTATTTTATCTTTTTTCTTTTCAACCGGAACATATGTGTATGTATCACGTGGTATGCTCGTCAATTTCACAGTCTTATCATCTTTATTAAAAGTAGCTAACAGCAGTGCATCTGTATGAAATGCACCATTATACTCCTTTTGTCGCTCTTGATTTTCATCAATTCCCATAATTAAAAGTGAAACATTATTCGTAATCGGTTTTACCGTTTCCTCACGTAAATTTGATTTTTCACCACGTGCCAAATTAACATTTGATTTTTGTACGAGATTAGAAGTTTTCATATATACGTAAGTACCATATCCAAATCCGCCAAATAGTAATATTGCTAACAATACACTTATTATCGTTGTCTTTTTATATTTTCGTTTATTTTTCTTTTCTCTTGAAGAAGAATGATTCTCCATATAGTTTCCTCCGTTTTCTATTCATCTAATATATTTTTCACTTTCTCATAATTAGTGCTTTCCTTTTGAAATGTATTCTCTTTCAATCCTTTGTTTATTTGTATCCATTCAGTTGTAATCGAATATTGAATCATACCTTCGTGGAAACTAAGGAATTTCAGCATAATCCCTGTATTTTTCTCTACAACCATTTCAAATTTCCCTCTTAAGTCTTCAGATGTACTTACAGGCATTTCTATATTTATTGTCCCTTCTATTTTGTAGCAATCCAGTCCAAGATACTTCGTTTCTTTATAATTCCAATCTTTATATCGGATTAATAGATCAGCAAATTCGGATTGAATACTATACTTCGCGAATCCCACATATTCATCATCATATCTTTTTTTCTCACCTGATTTTCTCAATAACCTTCCCGTAGGATTTAATTTTAATAGTTCATAGTTTCTTTCTTTCGGGCTCCATTTTGTTTCTTTGTACGTATACTTCTCATCATCAAATTCTTTTTTCTTGCCCTCGTTATATATAATGGTTCGTTTTTTCGCTAGTTTATCTTCTTTCGAAGAGATACCTCTTTGTTGCTCCGTATCAATCGCATATTTGTATGTTGTAGCAATTCTTGACGAACTAGAATATTCCTCAAATTGTCCTGAAATATTATTAAAATGATCAATGGAATCTAGCATCTTTTCATGAATCTTTTCTTTATCTGGATAATTTGCATTTGCTTTTATTTCCTCTTCGTTTTCGTAATCAGAAAATGCCTTTTTCTTTACATATTCAAACACTCCGCCGTTTTGAGCAAAAATTTGATCAGAAAACTCCGACATAGACACAATGGAAAGTGCTAGAACAGCAGCACTTATAACCATCATATAAACTCTGTAACCTTTCTTTTTTACCGGAAGACTATGTAGTGTACGATTAATCTTTTCATTTAACTCTGGCGGTACTATAACATTCTCTTCGTTTATTCTCTTTTTTAATTTCTCATCAAATATTTTTTCATTATCCATCCTTTGCACCTCCTATTCCATCTTTAATCGTTTCTGTAGTTGTTCCCTCGCACGTGCCAATCTCGATTTCACTGTTCCTTTTGGTACTTCTAAAAGCTTCGCTATACTCTCTTGATTCATATCTTCATAATAATAAAGCACCGTAACAGCTCTTAACTCTTCATGTAACGATTGAATCGCATTACACAAATCTATATCTTCATACTGATCGCACGCACTCATATTGTAATCATTCTCTTCTGTCACAATTATCTTTTTATACGTTCTAATAATGTTATTACATTCATTCATTAAAATTCGAATTAACCAAGTTTGAAAAAACTCTTCCTTCTTTAATTTTTTTATATTTTCATAGGCTTTTAAAATTGTTGTTTGTATCGCATCCTCTATATTTGTCTCATCACGTAACATAGCCTTTGCAATACGATACATCTTCACTTTTTCTGTATGTATAAGCGTCATAAACGCTTCATGATCACCTTTTTTCGCTAAGGAAACATCTGTTTCTTCTTTTACAAACATTTTATATAAAGGGATTACTTTCACAATTGCTCCTCCTGTTTCATCCTCGCTTCAAATTTAACTTTACATGTATTAGACGTATGAGCCTAGAAAAAGGTTCATTTTTTTGAATATTTCCATAAAAAAAGGTAAACATTTTTCATGTTTACCTTTACTTAGATGTGATCCTAAGGAAATATCCATCTGGATCCACTACTTTAAATCCTCTCATCTCCCATGGATAAGTTTGAATTTCTTCTTGTATTGTGCACCGATTCTCTTTACAACGTTCATATACTTCTTCAATCCGATTGACAACAATAATTAGTTCAAAGCCATTCCCCTTCATCTCTTTTCGATTGTAAAAATAGTGATTTTCATTCAATCTTGAATCACTAACTAGTAATAAAGAAAACTGGTCGAAATTAAAACGTGCTGCATGCATATTTCGTTTATACAACTTTAAACCAATTACTTCTTCATAGAACAATAATGACTTTTCTATATCATTTACATATAGCTGCACCCGGAATAAATGATCCACTAGTTTCCTCCTCATCAAAAAAAGTCCACTCATATAGTGGACTTTCTACTCTACAACGGTAAATCCCTCTTCTTAAACAATACAATCGCTACTATAAAAATACAAAGCGCTCCCGCAGCTAAACCTATACTTACCGGCCATATATTATACGTTCCTTCCGCAATTTCTTTTGGACGAAACAGTGTAAATAACGATAGACTTTTCATCCACTCTAACTTATCACTTAATTTACCTACCATATTTAGTACAAAAAATAAAATAGTTAAACTTGCTGAGTAGCTAAGTGCTTTTCTTTCATCATTACATATACAAGAAAAGAAAAATGAATATGCACTAACGACTAAAAATATGAGCCCTCCGACTATATTTATCTTTAGGAATAATTCTTTATTTAAGTTATTATCACTTAAAAACCATTCTGCACCTACTATGCCCGCTACATACGTAACAACTACAATAATTAGTAGTCCTAATATGAGAACAGAGGCTTGCGTGATTGCAATTTTCACTCTAGATACAGGTGTCGCCAATAAATATGCCATCGCCCCTTTATCTACATGCCGGGCAATTAAATGTGTTGCAACTGTAACGCAAAAAATTGTTAATATGATAATAAACAATAGACTATAGTACTCACCAGCTAAAAAATCCATTACGTTTTGAATCGGACTTTCCATGCCAACAATTTTTTTCACACTATCAGGCATAGCGCTTATTAATTCATTTAAACCTTTCGCTGATACCATTGAAGGGAATATCCAAATTAACAACCATAAATATAGAGCTGCACCAGTTGCGTAACTCAAAATACTTTTTTGCGTCTCTTTCAAACTAGCTAAAAACAATTGCTTATTCATGCTTTACCCCTTCTTTCTTATCGTAATAATGCATAAATAAATGTTCTAAATCCATCGCTCTCGTTTGAAGTGCCGTTACATTATAGTTTGAAAGTATTTGTAAAACAGTTTGATAGTTTCCTTGTACAATAATCGATGCCTCTCTACCTTTTACCGCTTCAAATTGCAAATTACATTTTGTAAGAGAATCAATCTCTTCCTCTGATGATACGGTTACATCTATCACTTGTCGTCTCATCCCTTGTAAATCATGAATATTTTCAACCGTTACAAGGCGCCCATCTTTAATAATCGCTACTCGGTCACATGTACGCTCAATCTCAGTGAAAATATGTGAAGACATAAGAATCGTTTTTCCCCTTTGCTTTTCCTCTACTATTAAATCTATAAATACTTGCTGCATAAGCGGATCGAGTCCTGAAGTCGGTTCATCTAAAATTAACACTTCCGGATCGTGCATAAATGCAGCAACAATTCCTACTTTTTGTTTCATTCCTTTAGACATTTTGCGAATTGGTGTTTTCACATCAAATTGCAGACGTTCTATTAGTTCATCTCGTCTTTTCGTATCCTTTAGCCCACGCATTCCTTGCATTAACTTCAGAAATTCTAATCCGTTCATTCCTTCAATAAAAGAAATTTCTCCTGGTAAATAACCAACTTCCCTTTGAATCTTCGCGGCGTCATTCCAACAATCTAATCCGAAAATGGAAGATTTTCCAGATGTCGATTTTATAAATCCCATTAAATTACGAATCGTTGTGGATTTCCCGGCACCATTTGGTCCTAAGTAACCGAATACTTCTCCTTCTTTTACATCAAATGTAATATGAAACAAGCCTTTTCCATTTGAAAACTGTTTTGTAACATCTTGAACTGAAATCATAATTCCACCTCATTTTTTAAAATATTTAATATGTGATATTTCAAAATTATTGTACTCCTCATCTTTTATATTCGCAACAACTTTTTGAAATATTTATATGTCTATATTTCAAAATTATTGTTTTTCATTATTTTTTCTTGTATATTTTAATTGAGGTGATTGCATTGAACGGCTTTGAAAAAGTGAAAGAAAAGAAAAAACGTGCTATTAAAGAGGCAGCCTTCTTATTATTTTCAGAACGCGGATTTAATGAAGTGAAAATAGAACATATTGCAAAAGAAGCAAACGTTTCTCAAGTTACCATTTATAATCATTTCGGAAGTAAAGATGCGTTATTTCGAGAGCTTATACAAGAATTTATTATATCTGAATTTCAATATTATAAAGATCTTGCAGCGGAAAAATTACCTTTTCATGATATGATGCAAAAAATGATTGTAAGAAAAATGAATACTGGTGGGTTATTTCAGCCGGATATGTTACTACAAATGATGCAAAGAGATGAAGAGCTCCGAAAGTTTATTTATAGTTATCAAAACGAAAAAATCTTGCCTTGGTATTTAGAAATATTAGAACAAGCACAGCAAAAAAATGAAATTAACCCTCACCTTACTAAAGAAATGATGTTACTTTACATTCAAATGTTTACAAAATTAGGTGATGATTTTGGGGTACAGCTTCTTGAAGGAGATCGCGAAAAACATATTCAAGATATTGTCACTATGTTTTTCTATGGTCTTTCTGTTCCACAAAAATAAAAAAGACACGAATTTCGTGTCTTTTTTATTTTACAGTGATAACTCTACCTGTTTCACTACTTTCAACCGCTAATTGAATCAGCTTAATAACTTCTAAACCTTCTTGTGCTGTTACAGGTAATTTCTCACCACTTATAATACTATCTCTTACACCTTTATAGTACATGTCATAACAGCCGACTTCTGTTGGAATACGTACTGACTCTTCTTCTGTTTCTAGAGTAGCAAAATTCTGTTCAATGTCTACCCCATAACCGTTATCGCCTGGCTTCATTCCATTTTTTAATTGTTCTTCCTGTGAATCCATACCGTATTTCACGATAGAACCTTTATCTCCATGCAGTGTAAAGTGTGGACCTGCCTTTTTCACATAACTGCTACTACGTAAAATGACACGTTTAACTCCGTAATGAAGTACTATGTGGAAATAATCATCAATTTCTGCACCTGGTCGTTGTTTGATTACATCTGCACTGATTGCATTTGGTTTCCCAAATAATGATAATGCTTGGTCAATTAAATGCGAGCCTAAGTCATATAATATACCTGATCCTGGTAAGTTTTTTTCTCTCCATCGATCACGTACATGTGGACGGAAGCGATCGAAATGCGCCTCATATGCGTATACATTTCCTATTCTATCCTCTTCTAATAATTTCTTTATCGTTAAGAAATCATTATCAAAACGGCGATTATGATATACACTTAATACCACATTATGTTTCTTTGCTAATGAAATAAGCTCTTCTCCTTCTTCAATTGAAACAACAAATGGTTTCTCTACAACAACATGCTTACCGTTTAATATTGCTTCTTTTACATATGGAAAATGAGTTGTATTTGGTGAAGTAATAACAACTAAATCAATATCAGCTCGCTTCACCAATTCATCAATTGTACTCAAGACGTTAGCATTCGGTAATGTTTCTTTTACTACCTCTTCTTTTGAAGATAATACGGCACGAATATCGTATTCTTCTATCGTTTGTAATAATGGGATGTGAAATGTTGTACTAGAAAATCCAAACCCTACAATCCCTACACCTATTTTTTTCATGTTGCCCCTCCATTTATCCCGCTATTTGTGGGTAGTAAGTCCACTTCATGAGAACGATTTCATTCAGTTATTATAACAAGATTATTATTATTTACATAATAAGTTGCCTAGAAAAAAGCATCTTGCCATTATTCATGGCAAGATGCTTTTTTTATTCCGGTCTTTTTTTCGTCCACGTTTCAATAACTTCACCAGTATCGTTAACATCTAGCACTAAACTACCGTTACTATACCGGTCTTTATTTCGATACGCTTTCGGATCAATTTCTTCTACGATATGTTTCTCTGTCTTCATATAAACTAGTTCATCGTCTCGAACGATTTCAATACCGACAATGCGGTATGGATTACGTTTTAATTCTTTGAAAATAACAAGACCTCGCTTCGCCCTCGTTGATTTCTCAATTTCTGATGCTTTTAGGCGTTTTACAGCACCGCGCTGCGTTACGAGAATAAGTTGATCTTTATCAGCATTTAATGGTTTACCAGAAGCGACATAGTCATCTTCTTTTAAATTAATTGCTTTCACACCAGCGGCTCTTACACCGACTGGACTTACTTCATCTTCATGGAAAATAAGTGCATATGCACCATGTGTAGCAAGAACGATATCACTCGTTCCATCTGTCGCAAATATATCAACAACTTCATCATCTTTTTTCAAGTTTACAGCAACGAATGCTCTAGAGTAACGTTGTACTTTATATTGGTTTAATTCTGTCTTCTTAATCATACCGTTCTTCGTTACAAATACGATAAATCGCTTTTCTTCCTCAAAGTTCGGTACGACAGTTGCCCAAATAATGGTTTCATCCCGGTCAAGTGAAACGATATTAGCAACGTGCTGCCCTAAATCTTTCCAACGAATATCTGGCATTTCGTATACTGGCAGATATATATAGTTTCCTTTATTCGTAAATAAGAGGACTGTCTCTGTCGTATTCGTATCGAATCTTTCAAGTAAGATGTCACCCTCTTTCATACCGAAGTCTTTGCCATTTGAGGCATTATGTGAGCGCCATCCAGTACGTTTCACATATCCTTCTTTCGTTACAGTAACGATGACATCTTCTTGTGGGATCATCACTTCTACATCGATTTTAATTTCCTCGATTTGATCTTCAATAATCGCGCGTCGATCATCACTATATGTTTTCTTAACTCTCTTTAAATCTGTTTTAATTACTTGAAGTAATCTTTTTTCACTTTGTAAAATTGCCTGTAGCTCAATAATTTTCTTATTAAGCTCATCTGCCTCTTGTTGTAGCGCTGTAATATCTGTATTCGTTAAACGATATAATTGCAAGGATACAATTGCTTCCGCTTGCGCTTCTGTAAAACCAAATTTCGCACTTAAATTATCTTTTGCATTACGCTTATCTTTTGAAGCACGAATCGTTTCAATAACTTGGTCTAAAATCGATAATGCTTTCTTTAAACCTTCTACAATATGTTGACGATTTTCTGCCTTTCGTAATTCATATTGTGAACGTCTCGTAACAACTTCTTTTTGATGGCCAATATATGCATCTAAAATTTTCGGTAATGTCATAAGCGTTGGACGACGATTATTAATCGCTACCATATTAAAGTTATATGGAATTTGTAAATCTGTATTTTTATATAAATAATTTAAAATACCTTCAGAATTTGCTTCTTTTTTTAATTCTACGACAATGCGAAGACCTGTACGATCTGTCTCATCACGTACTTCAGCAATGCCATCTAATTTTTTATCTAGGCGTAACTCATCCATTTTCTTAACAAGGTTTGCTTTATTTACTTCGTATGGAATTTCAGTAATTACGATTTGCTGTTTCCCGCCACGAACCGTTTCAACCTCTGCTTTCCCGCGAATAATAATTTTACCTTTACCTGTTTCATACGCCTTTTTAATACCATCAATCCCTTGAATAATACCACCTGTTGGGAAATCTGGTCCTTTCATAACTGTTAATAAATCATCAACAGTACTATTCGGTTTATCAATACGCATCATTGTAGCGTCAATAACTTCTCCAAGATGATGCGGAGGAATTTCTGTTGCATAACCTGCGGAAATTCCTGTAGATCCGTTCACTAATAAGTTCGGGAACGCTGCTGGTAAAACAACCGGTTCTTCACTCGTATCATCAAAGTTTGATACGAATTCTACTGTTTCTTTATCAAGATCACGTAATAACTCCGATGCAATTGGTGATAATCGTGCTTCCGTATAACGCATTGCTGCTGCCGGATCCCCATCAACACTGCCGTTATTACCATGCATTTCAACTAAAACATTACGTACTTTCCAAGTTTGGCTTAAACGTACCATCGCCTCATATACAGAGGAATCACCATGCGGATGATAATTACCAATAACGTTACCGACTGTTTTAGCTGACTTACGGAACGCTTTATCGTGCACGTTTCCTTCTACATACATAGAATATAAAATACGTCTTTGTACTGGTTTTAAGCCGTCACGCGCATCTGGAAGTGCGCGATCTTGAATAATATATTTACTATAACGTGCAAAGCGATCACCTAACACGTCTTCAAGCGGGAGGTCATGAAACTTCTCTGCTTGCATGTTATTCCACCTCCGTCTCCATAATCATTTCATTTTCTAAAATATTTCCTTCTTCTTGCATACCAAACTGTACATTGCGCTCAATCCATTTACGGCGCGGTTCTACTTTATCGCCCATTAATGTTGTTACGCGGCGCTCTGCCCTCGCTGCATCATCAATTTTCACGCGAATTAATGTACGCGTTTCAGGATTCATCGTTGTTTCCCATAATTGATCCGCATTCATTTCGCCAAGTCCTTTATAACGCTGTAACATGTAACCTTTTCCAACTTTTTTCGTTACTTCATCTAATTCATCATCTGACCATGCGTATTCAATTACTTCACTTTTTCCTTTTCCTTTACTTACTTTGTATAAAGGAGGAAGTGCGATAAACACTTTACCAGCTTCGATAAGTGGTTTCATATATCTGTAGAAGAATGTTAATAACAATACTTGAATATGCGCTCCGTCTGTATCGGCATCGGTCATGATTACAACTTTATCGTAGTTAATGTCTTCCACATCGAATTCATTGCCTACACCGCCGCCAATCGCATAAATAATTGTATTAATCTCTTCATTTTTAAAGATATCAGCAAGCTTTGCTTTTTCTGTATTAATTACTTTACCACGCAATGGTAATACCGCTTGGAAGCGTCGATCTCGCCCTTGTTTTGCAGAACCACCGGCAGAGTCACCCTCTACTAGGTATAGTTCATTTTTCTGCGGGTTACGTGATTGTGCAGGTGTTAACTTACCACTTAATGTACCTTCTGATTTCTTTTTCTTTTTACCAGTACGCGCTTCCTCTCTCGCTTTACGAGCGGCTTCACGTGCTTGCGCTGCTTTAATTGCTTTTCTCACAAGAAGTGTGGCTACGTCCGGGTTTTCTTCTAAAAAGTAAGCTAAATGCTCTGATACAATGGCATCAATTGAAGAACGAGCTTCACTTGTACCTAGTTTCCCTTTTGTTTGCCCTTCAAACTGAAGTACTTCTTCTGGTACACGTACAGAAACGATAGCCGCTACACCTTCACGAATATCTGTACCTTCTAAGTTTTTATCTTTTTCTTTTAATAGTGAAACTTTGCGAGCATACTCATTGAACACACGCGTCATCGCTGTCTTAAATCCAGCTTCATGTGTTCCACCATCTTTTGTACGTACATTATTTACAAACGAAAGAATATTTTCTGAGTAGCCATCGTTAAATTGAAATGCTAGTTCTGCTTCAATCCCATTTTGTTCACCAGTGAAGTATACAACTGGGTGAATTGAATCTTTTTCTTCGTTTAAATAGGAAACGAAAGCTTCAATTCCTGTTTCATAATGAAAGACATCTTCTAAATCATTTCTTTCATCTTTTATTGAGATTTTCATCCCTTTTAATAAGAATGCAGATTCACGTAATCTCTCACATAATGTTTCATAATTGTAATTTGTTGTGCTGAAAATCGTTGTATCTGGTTTGAAATGCATTGTCGTACCAGATTCTTTCGTCTTTCCGATTTTCTCAAGCGTCGTTACAGGAACACCGCCATTTTCAAAGCGTTGTTCATAAATATTTCCGTCACGCTTAATCGTTACGACTAACCATTCAGATAAGGCGTTTACAACTGACGCCCCAACACCGTGTAAACCACCACTGGTTTTGTAACCACCTTGACCAAACTTACCACCGGCATGAAGTACAGTTAAAATAACTTCTGGTGTAGGTTTTCCAAGCTTATGCATTCCCGTAGGCATTCCTCGCCCTTTATCTATAACGCTAATACTATTATCTTTATGTATTACGACAGAAATTTCGTCGCCAAATCCCGCTAACGCTTCATCAACGGAGTTATCTACTATTTCGTATACTAAATGATGCAATCCACGGCTGTCCGTGCTCCCGATATACATACCCGGGCGTTTTCGAACGGCTTCAAGTCCTTCTAACACTTGAATCGCATCTTCATTATATTGGAACTGATGCTTCGCCAAACTCCTTGCCCCTTTCCTAATCCAAAATCAGAACATATGTTTCTATTATAGAATAACGCCTCGACTATAGTTTTGGCAAGTTATCTTATCTCTTTTATATACCATTTTCAATAGAAAAATCCTTGTTTTTTCACAAGGATTCCTCTAGGCTACTATTTCAGAAAAATAATCGTTTGTCAACGAGAAATGGATATGTATTCCAAGATTACACATTCCAAACCTTTATTATGATCCAAATGATCAAGATCCAAAACGGGATTACAAGTAACAATCCCCAAAAACAGCCTTTAAAAAATCTCATGATGAACACCTCGTTCATCGGCCCTACTTATTATCATGAGGGCTGAAGCAATCTTCCTACCTTTACAATCTATACTATTTTGTCATCGCATGTTCTACTTTTATACAACGATCCATTATTACAGTATAGTCTTTTTCTTTTAAAAGTTTGTATGTATCTTCATCTTGTACTCCTAATTGTGCCCAAAAAACATCTGCATCAATCTCTACAAATTCTTTTGCAACATCCATTAAAAACTCTGAGCGACGAAATACATTTACAATGTCAACGTGTTCCTTAATATCCTTTAGTGAAGCAACTGCCTTTTCTCCAAGCACCTCATCTACTGTTGGGTTAACTGGAATAATGCGGTATCCAGCATCTTGCATTGCTTTTGAAACCATATACGATGTACGTTCTGGCTTATCCGATAAACCAACAACTGCAATCGTTTTGCTTTTCTTTAATACTTCACCAATTTCCGTACGAGTTGGGTTTTCAATTGTCATAAATTATCCCTCCTATTCCTTTAGTATAGCCGATAAAGAAAGTCTCTTTCAATATGAAAGAGACTTTCTTTTATTCCGATTATTGATTCTTTGTAGCTGAGTTATCTGCTAAAGTAGCTGTTTTCGTCATTTTTTGACCGTTACGATAGAATGTAACTTCTACCTTCTCTCCTACTTTTTTCTTTTCATATAAATATTTACGGAATTGAAGTGAATTTTCTACTTTTTGATTATCTAATGCTACTACAATATCATATTGCTCTAAACCTGCTTTTTCAGCCGGTGATATTGGGTAAATTTTACCTAATACAACACCGTTTGTTACTTCTTTCGGTACTTTCAATTGATTGACTGCATAAGCTTGCACATCTTCTAATGAAACAACACCTACTCCAAGCGCTGGACGTTTTACTACTCCATCTTTTTCAAGAGATTCAATAACTGGTTTTGCGATATTAATTGGAATAGCAAATCCAATTCCTTCAACTTCTTGTTGTGCAATTTTACTTGAATTAATCCCAATTATTTCTCCGTTTTGGTTAAATAACGCACCACCACTATTACCAGGGTTAATTGCTGCATCTGTTTGAATAACTTGAGCATTCCAATCTGCACGTTTATCGCCATCAATATCAACCGGAATTTCGCGTTCTTTACTACTAATAATACCTTCCGTTACACTTCCATCAAATCCTAGTGGGTTACCGATTGCAATTGCTTTTTCACCCGCACGGATTTTACTAGAATCACCTAAAGTGGCAACTTTATTTACATTAGCACCATCAATTTCAACAACAGCTAAATCTAACCAAGGGTCTTTCCCTACAAGCTTCGCATCTACCTTCTTGCCATCACTCAGTTTTACAGCAAGTTTATTTGCACCATCTACTACATGATTGTTCGTTACAATATATGCTTTATTTCCTGCCTTTTTATAAATAACACCTGATCCTGAACCAGCTTGTTGTTCTTGACCCGTCGGTTGCATTGCAAATGGATCAATACTTTGTTGCATATTAATAACACCTACAACAACATCTTTCGCGCCTTCAATCATACCAGGTAAGTCCGTTTCATTTTTTGCTTTATTGACAACAGGAACTACAGTACCTTCAACTTTTGAATCTGAACTAAAAGATGATACAGTCGCTCCATTATTTTGAGCCCATGGCATATATGGTGCCGCAAAGCTAATTGAAACAGCCCCAACTACAGCTCCGACTAAACCTGTGAAAAAATAGCCTTTTTTACTGCCCGATTTTCTCACTTCTCTCGTTTCACTATGCTCTTCATTTAAATTTGGTCCGTCGTAATATCCCATGTTTACTTCCCCTCTCTGGTGAATTCGTATTTTTAGTATAGTCACGTTTTGTGTCCTTCTTGTGAACTCATCGTGAAATCCAATTAAAAAAATACACTTATTTAACATTGTAGACAAAAAAAGCATTTTTTGTACATTCCACCTGCAAAAGAGGATATAAAATTGTTATTTTCCTAGACTGAAGCACACAATACGTTCCAAATTATTCTTCAAATTTATAACCAACACGAATAACAGTACCGATATGCTTCGCTTTATCTCCTAGCTTATTTCGTAGTTTTTTAATATGAGTATCAACAGTTCGGTCATCACCGTAATAGTCATATCCCCATAACTGATCTAATAAATGTTGACGTGACAACACAATTCCTTTGTTCTCCATTAAATAAACGAGAAGTTCAAATTCTTTATGTGTTAATATAATTTCTTCTCCATCTACTAAAACAGTTCTAGATAGACGATTCACTTCTATTCCAGCTAAAGACATAGCATTTTCTTCAGCTACTCCTACCACGCCATCCGCACGCTTCAATAAAGTCTTTGCGCGAGCTACTAACACTTTCGGGCTGAAAGGTTTCGTTACATACTCATCTGCACCTAATTCGAAACCTAGCAATGTATCATCCTCATCCGAACGTGCTGTCAACATAATAATTGGTACTGCTGATTCTTTTCTAATTCTTCTACAAACAGACCATCCATCTATTTCTGGTAACATAATATCTAACATAATTAAATCAATTTCATGCTCTGCAAATAATTCTAACGCCTTTTTTCCGTCTTCTGCTTCGATTACTTCAAAGCCTTCATTGCGAAAATAATCGCTGACAATTTCACGTAATCTTCTTTCATCTTCAACAAGTAATACTGTTTTATTCATAATAATCTATCCCGCCTTTTTACTCTTTCAATCGAATAATACGTTGATTGGAGCTTCCGCGAAATGGAAGTGTTAAATCTTTTTTCTCGATTTCAAATCTTCCATCGACTAAAACATCCCCATAATGTAACAACTCTATCATATCATTATTTTGAGAACTCTGTATCTCTTCTAACCTATAACCTGTATACATCCATAGATTTTTTTTCAAATCTTTCACAGCTTTTGCTACTTTTTTCACTTCAGCAGCTTGGAAAAATGGATCTCCACCTGAAAATGTTACATCAGTTAATGGATTACTTGCAATCTCTTTCACAATTTCTTCTACTGTCATTTCAGTTCCATTACAAATATTCCACGATTTCGGATTATGGCAACCGAAACAACGATGCGGACAGCCCGCAAAAAACACGACTGTCCGCAACCCTTCTCCATCTACTACACTATCATGAATGATGTTCATCACTTTCATTTATGTTTCACCCGATCCATCTCTTCACTACGTTTCGCACTATTCCACTTCGACATATCTCCTACAAGATAACCTGTTATACGGCGAATTCTTTCTATGTTAGCCTCATCTTCATTTCCGCAGCTCGGACATTCATTTCCAATAACTCCGTGATAACTACAGCACTTACAACGGTCAACAGGGTGATTAATTGAACCGTATCCAACGCCATTCTCTGCCATCGCTTGTACAATTTGTTTTAATGCCTTTTTGTTATGCATTGCTGCTCCATCTAGTTCAATATACGTAATATGTCCCCCGTTACATAGAGCGTGGAACGGGCCTTCTAAACGAATTTTATTTATCGCTTGCATGTTATAATAAACTGGAATATGGAATGAATTCGTATAGTAATTATGATTTGTTATACCGCTAATCACGCCAAATTCTTCTCTATCTTTTTTCACAAACTTCCCTGATAATCCTTCTGCCGGAGTTGCAATTACCGAGAAATTCAGTTCATGTTCTTCTGTCGCTTTATCCATTCTATCCCTCATAAAGGAAATAATTTCATACCCGAGTTTCCATGATTCTTCATCTTCTCCATGATGCTTTCCTGTTAAAGCTACTAAACACTCCGCAAGACCGATAAAACCAAGACTTAACGTCCCTTGCTTTAAAATGGATGCTACAGAATCTTCAGGCTGCAACTTTTCTCCACCGCGCCATACACCTTGTGAGTATAAAAATCGAAAATCTCTTGCTCGTTTCGTACATTGATACTCAAATCGCTCTAATAATTGCTTAATTCCTAAATCTAAATAATAATTTAACGCTTCAAAAAACGCTTCTTTTGAACCACTAATTAATGCTAATTTCACTAAGTTAATAGATGTAAATGATAAATTCCCTCTTCCAATCGCCGTTTCTTCTCCATGTATGTTCGACATAACACGAGTACGACATCCCATGTAACATACTTCACTTTCCGGTCGTCCATCATAATGCACAGCATTAAATGGCGCATCTAAAAATGAAAAGTTAGGGAATAATCGTTCAGCCGTTGTCTCTAACGCTAATTCAAATAAATCATAGTTCGGATCACTTTCTTCAAAGTTCACACCTTTTTTCATTTTAAAAATTTGAATAGGAAAAATTGGTGTTTCTCCTTTACCAAGACCAGCTTGTGTCGCTTTTAAAAGTTGTTTAATTAAAAGTCTTCCTTCTTTTGATGTGTCTGTTCCATAATTAATAGAAATAAACGGTACTTGCCCGCCGCCCCTACTATGCATACTATTTGAATTATGAATGAAAGCCTCACAAGCCTGATACGTATCATTTTCTGTTTCTTTCCACGCAAATTCTTCTATTTGTTCTTTCGTGAGCGGATATGACTGTAATCGTTTCTTATGTCTCTCTACTGTTTTTCTCACATATGGAGCTAAATCAACATCAAAGAGTGCAAACGATTGACCACCGTGCTGCATATTTTGATTCGCTTGAAAAATAATAGATGAAAGAGCTAATGCACTTTTAATGTCTTGCGGTTGTCTCATATGTCCATGTCCGGTATGAAAACCGTTCGCAAGCAGTTGCGCTAACGGAATTTGTGAACAAGTCGTCGTTCCTGTCGCATAAAAATCTAAATCATGTGGATATAATATATTTTCATTTATCGCTTTTTTCACTTGATCTGACAATAAATTTTCCACAGCATAATATTTTGCACTCTCAGATGCGAACGTTCCCATTACTCCCATTGGAGAGCGGCCGTCTACATTTGCATTTTCTTGCATTAAATCTTGTTCATTGCCGTGGACAATCGTCTCAAACACTCTCATTAATTCTTCTCCACGTGTATTTTTTTGTAACATTTATAACCCTCCACCAATATGTTGTTGTCTTTTGATTAAAATGTTACTACATATAGTCTTATTGTTTCTGTGAGAAATGTAACATTCCTGTGAAATTTTTTGCACGAAATAATGAATTTTTCATTTACAAAAAAGAAATGTGCTCTTTACAAATGTATGGTACAATATACGGGAAAAACTCTTTTTACCCTTTATCAACACATTTGAATAAAGGAGACTGAACTTATGGTTACTACATATCTTTTATTTATCGTTGCCTACTTACTTGGCTCGATTCCATTTGCACTAGTCGTTGGAAAGATTGGTTATGGAATTGACATTCGTGAGCACGGAAGCGGTAATTTAGGCGGAACAAATACATTCCGCACATTAGGGAAAAAAGCAGGTTTTATCGTTACAATTGCTGACATTTTAAAAGGTACATTAGCAACGAGTCTACCGATTATTTTCGCGTTAGATGTTCATCCACTATGGTTCGGATTAGCAGCTGTTCTTGGACATGTGTATCCGATTTTCGCGAAATTCCGTGGTGGTAAAGCAGTTGCAACTTCTGCTGGCGTGCTATTATGCTACTCACCAGTTGTTTTTGCAATTTTAGCTGTTGTCTTTTTCAGCCTTTTATTTACAACAAGATACGTATCACTTTCTTCTATGGTAACAGCTGTCGTTGCCGTTATCGCATCAATTGTTAGCGGGGATAAAATCTTCATTATTGCGATGTGTTTATTAGCAGGTATGGTTATTTATAAACACCGTGCAAATATTGGACGAATTATAAATAAAACTGAACCGAAAGCAAACTTTTCAAAAAAGCAAAAATAAGATCGTAACCCACATAACGCAAAAAGAAAACGTGAAGCATATTAATAGCGTCTTTTTGCGTTATTTTTTATACTAAAGAAAAAGCAACATAATTTGGAGGAACTATACATGAATCTTTCCGTAACAAAAGAAGCAGCACAATGGTATAAAAACGAATTAAACTTACAATCAGGTGAAACACTACGCTTTTTCGTACAATACGGTGGTTGCAGTACTGTGCAAAAAGGACTTTCTTTAGGTATTCGTAAAGATGATCCTGCACATCCTGCTGTGCAAATTCAAGAAGAAGATATTAACTTCTTTATTGAAAGCGATGATGAGTGGTTCTTCGATGGACATAATTTAGTTGTTACATTTAACGACGGTGATGATTTCCCGCAATTTAATTATGAAAAATAAAAAAACGTGGCTTCCGCCACGCTTTTTTATTTTTTCTTAATTTCCTCATATTTCGCATACCACTCTGGATAGAACTTTTTAAATGATACAGGGCGGAATCCTTCTTTTTTTGCACAAATATTCGTTGTACTTGCAGTAATACAAAGTTCGCCATCACCATTATAAATTTCATATCCATATACAACGCGAAGCGGGCTCACTGTATCAACCCACGTTTTTACAATTGCTTTTTCCCCGTAGCGCATCGCTTTACGATAAGAAATTTGCAAATCTAAAACAGGAGAAATAATTCCTTCCTTCTCCATTTCAACATATGAAAACCCTAAATCTTGTATAAGTTTCGTGCGACCTAGTTCAAGCCACACTAAATAGTTTGAATGGTAAACAACACCCATTTGATCTGTTTCCGCATAACGGATTTCAACTTCATGTTCTGCTACAAACATATGTATTCGCCTTCTTTCACTTCTGCTACCTTGCATACATTTAATCATAATACAGTGACATCAAAAATAAAATAAAAATAGTGAATCTTTTACCGAAAGGAGCAAGCATATGATTCAAATTGTAACGGTTCGTAGCGGTGATAGCGTATATAGCTTGGCATCAAAATATGGATCAACACCTGACGAGATAGTAAAAGACAATGGATTAAATCCAGCTGAAACACTCGTTGTTGGTCAGGCACTAATTGTGAATACGAAAGGAAATAATTATTATGTACAGCCTGGCGATAGCTTATATCGAATCTCTCAAACATATAACGTTCCTCTCGCTAGTTTAGCTAAAGTGAATAATTTATCTTTAAAATCCATTCTCCATGTTGGCCAGCAATTATATATTCCAAAAGGGACGAAACGAGCAGTAGAATCCATCGCTTATTTACAACCTTCAACTATCCCCATTAAAGAAAGTTTAGTTAATTCTACACGTGCTATTAATCCATTTTTAACATACTTAGCCTACTTCAGTTTCGAGGCAAAAAGAGATGGTACGTTAAAAGAACCAACTGAAACAGCTAAAATTGCTAATATTGCAACGCAAGGAAACACCATTCCTATGCTCGTTATTACAAATATTGAAAATGGAAACTTTAGTGCCGATCTAACATCCGTTATTTTACGTGATGCAACGATTCAAAATAAATTTATTACAAACATTTTGCAAACAGCTGAGAAGTACGGTATGCGAGACATTCATTTTGATTTCGAGAGCGTGGCACCTGAAGATCGCGAAGCGTATAATCGTTTTTTACGAAATGTGAAAACACGCTTACCTAATGGGTACACACTAAGTACAACACTTGTACCGAAAACAAGTTCAAATCAAAAGGGAAAATTTTTCGAAGCTCATGATTATAAAGCACAAGGTCAAATTGTTGATTTCGTCGTCATTATGACATACGACTGGGGTTGGCAGGGCGGACCACCGATGGCTATTTCTCCTATCGGTCCTGTAAAAGAAGTACTTCAATACGCAAAATCTCAAATGCCTCCGCAAAAAATTATGATGGGACAAAATTTATACGGATTCGATTGGAAACTTCCATTCAAAGAAGGAAATCCGCCTGCAAAAGCAATTAGCTCTGTCGCAGCTGTTGCACTAGCTCGTAAATACAATGTTCCGATCCGCTATGATTTCACAGCACAGGCTCCTCATTTTAATTATTTCGATGAAAATGGTGTACAACACGAAGTTTGGTTTGAAGATTCACGGTCTGTTCAAAGTAAGTTTAATTTAATGAAAGAACAAGGTATAGGTGGTATTAGTTATTGGAAGATTGGTTTACCATTCCCGCAAAATTGGCGTTTACTCGTTGAAAACTTTACGATTACGAAAAAGGGCTGACAAAAGTCAGCCCTTTTTGTACATTCTGTTAAGATTCATCTTTGATTTCACTTTTTAATGAGTCAATACTTTCTAAACGTCTTTGATTTTTTGCTTCAATAGCAGAACGATCTTTTTCATTAGAAAGTTCCGCTGTTTCTTTCGCTTCATTAAAGTTATCAATTGTATTTTGCACCATTTCTTGTAACTTTTCAGCGTTATCACTTCGATTATCTGGATTTGGCATGTACTTTCCTCCTAATATTGTATATACACACCATCTTAAATTACCTATCTTCCCTCAAATTTATACATAAAAAAGGAGAATACAATATTCTCCTTTTCTTTAACCGTTATCAACAATCGGTTGTTTACCCGTTTGGTCTTGCATTTGCTTCCCTTTATTGCCACCAGCTTTTTTTGATTGTGTTCCAATATGATTCGGTACAAAGTCTTTTGAATTCTTTTTCGGATTACCCATTACTATCGCCTCCTTAACAGTAGTATCGTACTAGTGTTAAGAATTATTCAGCTTGCTTAAAAAGTTTCATTTCATAACGTTTTTCAATACGCTCTTCAATGCGATCGATTGCATCGCGATCGCTTAATAATTGTTGTTTATTTTCTTTCACAAGCTCGTCAAATGATTTGCGACGACTTCTTCTCATGCTGTTCACCCTCTCTCCTTCTCATTCTTACTATACATAGTATGAGCAAAGGAAAAACTCTTTAATCAGATTTGCAAGAAAATTTTATGTTTTAATACTCCTAAAAAAACTCCGTGTACAATAAAATGTACACGGAGTTTTTCATACCATAATATTTAAATACTCTTTTAACTTTTCATCTGCATTCATTTCACTTTGTTTATAATCATGCAGCGCTTGCAGTACGAAATCATACTGTTCTAAAATATAACTTTCTAATTTCAGGACGTCCTCTAAGCAATTCAGCATAATTCTCGTATTACCAACTTCACTTTTTAACGCCGGTTCACAGGCTAAACTCGTACATATTTCTTTCACATCATCTTCTAATATGTCTGTTAATACGTATTTCTTTCGCCCTTTTACCTTTAATCTCATAACTGGATAAAAAGCTTTTATATCTAAATAGCTTCCTACATTCATGCAACGAATCCATTCGATATCACGTTTATTTCGTACAAGTATCTCTTTTACCGCTTCATATACTGCTGTCTCATCAAGTACTTCTGTATTCGATTTCCTTTTCGCCTCTTCTTCAATAGAGGCACATTTTTGATAAACTGCTGCACAAGTAATACAATCATCAAATGCATTATGAGAACTCAAACGAATTCCAAGCATTCGCTTTAACGTTTCAAGTTTATGATTAGGAGCGTGCTTCATATATTTCTTCGCTAAAAATACAGTATCAATCACTTTATTTTTCGGTTCCGGCAACCCCAGCATATTCACATTACTTTTCAAAAAGCGCATATCAAAAGATGCATTATGAGCGACAATTACATTCGTATGTAAAAATGCTAAAAATAAAGGTAACACTTCTTCAATCGTCGGTGCATCTGAAACACGATAATTTGTAATACCCGTTAAACTCGTTATTCGGTCTGGAATTGGACGCTCTGGATTCACATAGGAAACAAATTGATCTACTAGTTCATGATTACGATATTTCACTGCTGCCACTTGAATAATTTTATCATTATAAGGGTTAAATCCTGTTGTTTCAAAGTCAATTACAACATAATCTAACGGTAAGGATATATTCCCCACTCCAAATACACTCCTTTATCTCTCAACGTTTATATTTCTTTTATCATATCATGAAGCTTTCACTACGTGAAAAAGAAAAGGCAGAAATGATTATATTCCATCTCTACCTTTTCACTGTTATTTTAATTTAGCAATTCGTTTCTCCATCTCTTTTTGCGTCATCGGTCCAATAAACTTATCTTGAATGACACCTTTCGTATCTATAAAATACGAAGTTGGGATTGTAATGACTTTATACGCTGTTGTCACATCAATATTCTTGTCCAATAAAATAGGAAAAGTAATTCCTTTCTCCTTAGCAAAATTACTCACCTTTTCTATCCCTCCGCCTTTTTCTGAAGGCGTATAATTTATTGCTAAAATTTCTACATTTTCTTTATGTTCTTTATAGAAAGCCTCCATATCTGGCATTTCTTGCTGACAAGGTCCACACCACGTTGCCCAAAAATTTACAATCACTTTCTTTCCTTTTAAATCCGATAATTTTACATTCGTTCCATCTAACTTCGTTAATTCAAAGTCTGGCGCACTCTTTCCTATTTCAATACCGTTACTTGCAATCATCTCTTTCATAGCAGCTTTACTTTTTTCTTGCTCTCCTTGGGCCGCCTGATCGCTTTTACCAAACTGTTCATAAGCTGCATATCCCGCTAAACAAAGTAATACTACAATAATCGTAAGCTTCCGCCACATTTTATATCACCCTAACGTGTTTGTCTTCTAACATATTCACCAAAATGCTATATACCTTATTTTAGCTTATACGGACAAGCTTGGAAATATTCACAGTCGAAATAATTAGAATATTCTTATTTAAAGTGCATTTTTTTCCTTTTTATCATATAATTAGAAAAACAAATGAAGTATTACCTATCTTCTTCTAGACCCATTCACCTTTTATTTTCATGGTTATATAACCTTCAACAAAAGGGGGATTGTTTATGAATTCATTCGAAAAAATAACATTATATATTCTTAGTTTTCTTTTATATCCAATCGGTATTATTACATGGATCATTTCACTCTTTAATAAAGATATTGAAAAAAAGAAAGTAGGGCGTATTTGTCTTTACATCTCTCTAGTCTCATTCGTCCTTTTCTTAATTCTTGGAATTACAACTTTCCTTATGACTGCTACTTTTAATGTTGATCTGAATCATTCCGAATCTATCGAGTATCAAATAAATGACGCTGAATAAAGATAAGAACAATGCTCTTATCTTTATTCACATCCCTTAAAAAAACAAATGACTATTTATTAATTTTTCAGGACTTCCACATGCTACAATACTTCCTTCTTTCATGATGACAACGCGATCTGCTAGTATCACTTTCTCTACATCATGCGTTGCTACAATTCTCGTTACATCGCTTCCTAGTCCTTCTATCATATTCCAAACAAATTCTTGATTGCCCGGATCTAATCCCGCAGTCGGTTCATCTAAAATAATAAAATTCGGATTTGAACCAATTGCTCGCAATAATGCAAGCCGTTTTCTTTCTCCTCCCGAAAACTCTTCACCGCTTTTATGTAGTACAGTTTGAAGACCTTCAGGTAACCCCCTAATAATCGGCGTTACATTTACAAGTTCAGCACTTTTTTCTAACTCGTTTTCTAAGCCCACTTCCCCGAAATACATATTCTCTTTTACTGTCGTCTGAAAGAATCGAGGTTCTTGCCACACTGTAGTCAATCGAGCCTCATTTCCATAATAAGCAATGCTACCGTTAGATGGTTTATACAAACCTGTCATTAATTTTAAAAGCGTTGTTTTTCCTGCACCACTTTCTCCCACAATCATAACGAGTTCGCCAGGATTAATTTGCAAATCAATATTCTTAATTCTGCATTTCTCTTCACCATTCTCCTGAAATGAAACATTTGTTATTGTCATCCCCATCGCTTTTTCTACATTACTATTTGCCACTCGTTTATCTAAAAAGGAAAAAACTCTACTTGCCGAAGCAGCTGCAACTTGTGTCATCATTAATAAATCCCCCACATAACGGACAGGGAAAAAGAGCATCTCAATTGTCGCTAACACTGCAACAAGTGAACCAACCTCCATTTCGCCCTGCATTATTTTTTGCGCACCTATAATAAGAACAACGATATATGCTCCTGTTTCAATCACTGTTCCAACTACTCCAATGTAATGCTGCATCATCGTCTTCTTTACTTCTGTTTTATAAGATTGTGCCGTTACTCCTTTAAATAAGCCAATAGCCCATTTTTCTTTTTGCAAACTACGTAAATCTTGCGCTCCTTTTACAAACTGTGACACCATCTCTACAACAGTTGATTGATTTTTTTGAGCAATACTAGCAATATTTCTTACCTTCTTCCCTAAAAGCATCGGAACCATTGCACTTAAAAATAAAAACGGAGTTATCCACAATATGAACTGTATATCTATATGTTGTAGTGCTATGATCGCACCGATAAATTGCGCAATGGCGTGTATATATTCTATTAATATAGAACCATATAGCCTGACCCAGTTCGGAATATCAGATACGACTAACGTTTCTAGCTCTCCTTGTTTGATTTTCTCACTCTCTTCAAACGGTAATAGGAAAAAATGGCGCAATACATCTATACGCTTCTCTCGTAATATTCGCTGGCTCGCTTTTGAGCTTACATAATCAAATGAAAGATTGTTCACCCACATCAATAAGCGGGTAACTGTAAACAAAGTAATGTAAAAATACGCTCCCTTCAGCTCTCGTTGAATTAGGTTATCTACAATTAGTCCCATGAATAGTGGACGGGATAGATTTAAAATAGCTGCAAAAATCCCACTGCATACAGCTGCTATTACTAATATTTTTTCTTTCTGTAACGGTAACAAAATTCTTTTATATTCTTTCATAGTATTCCCTCCATTTTTATAGTAAAAAGAAAGGGATGAAACCATTTGGTTTCATCCCTTTCCATAAAATAAGGAAGCTAACAGTTGTTAGCTTCCTTATCATTCATTTCAATTGTTTAGTTTGACACTTTAGACTCTTCAATTTTCTCACGAAGAACCATTTGTAAGATACCACCGTGACGGTAGTAGTCAATTTCAACTTCACTATCGAAACGAGCTACTACTTCAAATTGTTTTTCGTTGCCATCTGCATCAGTTGCAACTACTTTTACAAGATCGCGTGGTCTAACTGTTTTGTCAATTTGAATTTCAAATGACTCGTTACCAACAAGACCTAACGTTTCAGCGCTTTCGCCATCTTTAAATTGAAGTGGTAATACACCCATTAATACTAGGTTACTACGGTGAATACGTTCGAAGCTTTCTGCGATTACTGCTTTAATACCTAATAAGTTTGTACCTTTCGCAGCCCAGTCACGAGAACTTCCCATACCGTAATCTTTACCTGCAATAACTAGAAGGCCTGTGCCATCTTCTTTATACTTCATAGCAGCATCATAGATTGATGTTACTTCACCAGTTGGCCAGTATGTTGTATATCCGCCTTCTGTTCCTGGTGCGATTTGGTTTTTAATACGGATGTTCGCGAATGTACCACGCATCATAACTTCATGGTTACCACGACGAGAACCGTAAGAGTTAAAGTCAACTGGTTGTACGCCGTTTTCTAATAAGTAGCGTCCAGCTGGTGTATGCTTACCGATTGAACCTGCTGGTGAAATGTGGTCAGTCGTTACAGAGTCACCAAATTTACCAACTACGCGTAAGCCTGATAACGTTTCAACTTCACCTGGTTCTTTAGATAAACCTTCAAAGAATGGTGGGTTTTGAATGTACGTTGAATCATTATCCCAAGTATATAAAGCTTCGTTTGAAGTTTGGATTTCATTCCAACGCTCATTGCTGTTAAATACTTGTGCATATTCTTTCTTGAACAGCTCAGATGTAACAACGCTTTGAACTACATCTTCAATTTCTTTAGCTGATGGCCAAATATCATTGAAGTAAACAGCATTGCCATTTGCATCTTTACCGATTTCATCATTTTTCAGGTCAATATCAACAGTACCTGCAAGTGCATATGCCACAACAAGTGGTGGTGATGCTAAGTAGTTTGCTTTTACAAGTGGATGAATACGACCTTCAAAGTTACGGTTACCAGATAAAACAGATGTTACTAGTAAGTCGTTTGCTGCGATTGCTTCTTCTAATTCCGGTGCTAATGGGCCAGAGTTACCGATACAAGTCGTACAGCCGTAACCAACTGTTTGGAAACCTAATTGATCTAAATACGTTGTTAAACCTGATTTATCTAAGTACTCCGTAACAACTTTAGATCCTGGTGCTAATGATGTTTTTACGTATTCAGGTACTTTAAGTCCCTTTTCAATTGCTTTCTTCGCAACTAAACCTGCCCCAATTAATACGTATGGGTTTGATGTATTTGTACAGCTTGTAATTGCAGCGATTGCGATTGCACCTGTTTTCATCGTTACTTCTTTATCTTCTAATGTAACCTTCACTTCTTTATCGAACTCTTGCTCATTAAATCCAAGTCCTTGTGTTCCAACTGGTGCTACAACAGCTTTGTGGAACGCATCTTTCATATCTGAAAGTGGAATTAAATCTTGTGGGCGTTTCGGTCCAGAAAGGTTAGATTCGATTGTATTTAAATCAATTTCAACAAGATCAGTGTAAATTGGATCTTTGCTGTCTGCTGTATAGAATAAGCCGTTCGCTTTACAATATTCTTCAACAACGCGAATTTGCTCCTCATCTCTACCTGTTAAACGTAAGTATTCTAATGAAATTTCGTCGATTGGGAAGAATCCACAAGTTGCGCCGTATTCTGGTGCCATGTTTGAAATTGTTGCACGGTCAGCTAAAGGCATGCTCTTTAAGCCATTACCGAAGAACTCAACAAATTTACCAACTACACCTTTTTGACGTAATACTTGTGTTACTTTTAATGCAACGTCTGTTGCTGTAGTACCACTTGGAAGTGTACCAGTTAATTTTACACCGATTACTTCAGGTACTGGGAAGTACGAAGGCTGTCCAAGCATTCCCGCTTCTGCTTCAATACCACCAACGCCCCATCCAAGAACACCGATACCGTTAATCATTGTTGTATGTGAGTCTGTTCCAACTAACGAATCTGGGTATGCAACTAAGTCACCTTCAGCATTTTTCACAGCATGAACAACTGGTGCTAAATATTCAAGGTTTACTTGGTGTACAATACCTGTAGCTGGTGGAACTGCACGGTAGTTATCAAATGACTTTTGTGCCCAGCTTAAAAATTTATAACGTTCTTCATTACGTTTAAACTCTAAGTCCATGTTGAATGCAAGCGCGTCTGCCGTACCCGCTCTATCAACCTGTACAGAGTGATCAATTACAAGGTCTACAGTAATTTCCGGATTAATTTTATCAGGATCCCCACCCATGTCTGCCATTGCTTTACGAAGCGAAGCCAAATCAACAACAGCTGGAACACCAGTGAAATCTTGTAAAATTACACGAGATGGTTTAAATGGAACATCGATATCTTGCACATCTTTCGTTCCCCATTTCGCTAAATTTGTAACATGCTCTTCTGTAATTACACGTCCGTCCACTTGACGAAGTACTGATTCAAGTAAAACTTTCACGGAATATGGTAATTGAGATACGTTGCCAACCCCTGCATTTTCAAGCGCTTTCAAATCATAATAATGATACGTTTTTCCATCTACTTCAAAAGTTGCACGTGATTGAAATGGATTATGTTTGACCATTATGTTTCCCCCCTGTTAAACGTGACTAAGTTGTCTGAATATAAAATGTAGACAAACTTTTCAATACCTTACGATAATATCTTATTACAACTTTCTAAATAAGTAAATAATAAGAAACTTATAGATTATCATAAGTTTTCTTTATGTTTCTAAATTTGAATAGTGTTCATGTTCCTTATGAATACTATTACCATAAAGTAAAGTGCTCTATTAGCGCTTTCTTTACAGTTCATACATACTATGAACTGCTCATCATGCAACTTACAAAAAAAGTTATAGAGGTGAAATAAAATGGGTAAAAGAAAAGCAAATCATACTATTTCAGGAATGAATGCAGCATCTGCACAAGGACAAGGTGCTGGTTATAACGAAGAGTTTGCAAATGAAAACTTAACTCCTGCAGAACGACAAAATAATAAGAAACGCAAAAAGAACCAGTAACGAAAAATCCCAAAAGGAGCATTCACCTTTTGGGATTTTTTCTAATGTTTATAACGTAACAATTCCGAAACCGTTACAAATCGATAGCCCTGCTTTTTCAGTTCAGGTAATATTTTTGCTAGCGCTGCTACTGTTTGACTACGATTATTTCCTCCATCATGTAGCAATACTATATCACCACTTTTAGCATGTTTCACTACATGATTTACAATGGATTCAACCCCTGGATTTGCCCAATCACGTGGATCTTGATGCCACGACCATAGAACCGTTTGATAACCAGCTTCTTTCGCTGTTTTAAATACAGCATCGTTAATATAACCGCCAGGAGGACGGAATAGCAAAGGCTCTTTCACCCATTTTTCGAAAAATTTCTTTCCATCTAAAATATCATTTTCTAATTTTTCATCCGATGAATTACTTGCATACAAATGGTTCATCGTATGATTTCCAATTTCATGCCCCTCTTTTAACACTTGTTTCACTAAATATGGATTACGCTGAACTCGAAATCCAATCATAAAAAATGTCGCTTCTGCTTTATATTGGCGCAATAAATTTAAAATTTGTGGTGTATAAGTTGGATCCGGTCCATCATCAAATGTAATAGCAATAATCTTTTCATTATTAGGTACTTCCCATGTTACATAGCCAGTTGGTTCTAGCTCTTTTCTGAGCAACATTTTCGCTTCCACTTTTTCAACTTGAAATATATGTACTGCGCATAATAAAGAAAAAATGAGTAGAAAAACTTTCTGTTTTCGCATAATATTCGTTAAAGTAAGAGGTTGTCGAATACACAACAACCTCATTTACTTTTCTAATTGATCTACATGCTGCATAATATTTTGAAGATTATTTTCGTATTGCTCAAGTTGTGGGCGTTGTGTTTCCGAAGCTACTTCTAGTGCATTTTGAATCTGTTCATAGGCTTCCTGAACCTCTTGGCGTAATTCTTTTAAATCATGACCGTAGTTTGGATCATTTTTTACAATGTTGTTAAATGCATTTTCTGCTTGTGTAACACCTTGCTGAGCCGCTTGAAAAGCTTGTTGTTTATCTTTATGATATGGCATTATACAATCCCCTTTCCATAATAGTTAGTCCCAATTATCTTTACCTTTTTTTCTAAAAACATTCTCGTATAAATTTGCAAACTTCTCTCATTCTAAAGAGAAAGAGGAGGTGTCACATACAATGGGAAAAAACAATCGTGAAGCGAAAGAGAAAAAGGGACAACCTGAACCGTTAAGCGGATCTCATAAAGTAAAAAACCGTAACCATTCACGCCAAAAACATCATGCGCATCATGATATGTAACACAAAAAGTGCACACTAGCTACCTTTTCCACATACAATATTTATATTTTTCCATTTATTCTTCACCCCTACTTCATTCATGCATAACATAGTATGAATTGAGATTTTACGGAGGGTGTCTTACATGGGCAAGAAAAAGAAGGATTGTCTTTTTCATGTTGATGGTTTCGAAGAATGGATGGATCAGTTTTGTTCTGATTCTTGTAGCAACTTTAGTTTCCCAAATCAAATTCATATTGACCTTTGTGAAACGGAACAAGAATACATTTTGGAAACAGATGTACCAAATGTGACAGAACAAAATGTAGTCATTAAAAAGATGAAGACAGGCCTAAACATTTGCATACTTCATAAAAATATTTCTTTGCAGAGGATCATTCCTTTACCCGATAATATTATTTATAAAAAGATGCTAGCCTGCTTAGAGAATGGATATTTAGCCATTCATATTTCCAAAAATGAAGTAGCTCATAAACATGAGGAAAAAGTTCTTTTTCAAATTGAGAATTAAAATAAATACAAAAATAAGCCCCAGTCGTTGACTGGGGCTTATTTTATTTCGCATGTACTTCCATATTAGAATTCCCATCATATCTTTTTTTCAATAAACCTTTCGTAACTAACAGTACTGGAAACGCTACAGTTGAAAATATAGCTAGCGCTGAAAATACTACAAATCCATTTTGGTACCCGTAATAATCGAGAAGTACTCCCCCAAACCATGGACCAATTACTGCTCCAATTCCTGAAAATCCCATTGCTCCAAAGTACGTTCCTTTTAGATGCGCAACAGCTATATCATCAATAAATACATCCGTCATCGAAAACATTAAGACTTCTCCAATTGTAAAAATAATTGTGCAAATAGCAGCACCTAGCATAGATTCTACTATTCCAAATCCAAATAATCCCCCGCTCACAAATAAAGTTCCAACCATAATGGATGCTAATGGTGTATACTTTTTACACATTTGAATAACAGGATATTGAATTACGACTACAACAATCGCATTTAATACTAACATATATGAAAATAATTTCACTCCATCCTGGAATATATGTGCATTTGCAAAATATTGTGATACTGTCGTCGTTAAGTGAGAAAAACCACAATTACTCAAAATAATACCAACTAACGCAACTAAAAATACGACATCCTTTCGTAATATACGCAGCGCATTTAGCATTGTAACAGGCTTTTCTTTATTGATTTTCTTTTGTTCCACTGGATATTTCTTAAATTGGAACGCTAGTATAACTGTATATAGAATATATACTCCAGCTGCTACTAAAAAAGGAATTGTTGATTTTGCGCTTCCAATCTGTAATCCGACAAGTGGCCCAATCGCTACTCCAACATTGATTGCACCGTAACGCAAATTATATACGAGTAAACGATACTCTGGTTTCGTTAAATCTGATAATAACGCTCTTGACGTCGGTTCAAAAAAGGACCTACATAATCCATTTAAAGCATTTAATAAAAAGAAACTTAAAACATGATCTGCAAGTGAAAATCCTATGAATACAAATACCCAAACGATCATGGACCATATTAGAATCATATTTCGACCGAATCGATCAGATAAATTCCCTCCGATAAAACTAGCAAACACTCCAACAAGTGCACTCGTTCCAATAATAGCACCCGTCATTCCAGCTGATACGCCTTTAACAGTCGTTAAATAAATTGCTAAAAAAGGAATACTCATTGACGTGGCGAACCTCGCAAATAAAGTCCCGATTATAATTGTCATTCCTAACGGATGAATATTTTGTAACTTCCCCTTCATCTTAAAAACCTACTCTCCCTGTTATCACATAAAAAAAGAAAGCAAAGGATCTGCTTTCTTTTCCCTTTTTATACTTGAGCTGTTGATACTCGAGCTGTTCTCGTTATATCCATATCTATGCCATATGTAAACTGTAATTCTTTACAAACGTCTTTAATTAAAATTGCGACATTATACTTTTCATTAAATTGTAAAACGATGTTTTCTACTTCTTCATATGTATACTTATATTCCCCTGTAATAACACTTTTTAAATCAAAGCATTCATTTATACAAAGTTGCACAAGTAACTGGTCATATTTCTCGATTACATCTTCTTTCTTCCACATTACCTCTTTTACATATAACCGATCAAACTTCACACTTTCACGGTTACAATCCGTTAAAATCCGGGTCATTTCGTTTAATTCTCGATACAATTCAGAAATATTTTTGCTTAAACTAAGCAGTTTATCTACGCCGTTTTCATACAACATATTCATTCCACCCCCGCATTTTCTTTTTCTTATTATAGCAAGAAAATTCTAAAAATAGTTTCTTTCTTCTGAAATATTAGGAAACGAATTTCAATTGCTTTACAATGAAACTAGTTAATGCGAGAGGAGAAAGAAAATTGGAGCACAAATTATATTACACTGACGCTTATAAGCAAGACTTTACTACTAAAGTTATAAAGCAAGATTATGATAAAGACGGTAACTTATACGTTGTTTTAAACGAAACGGCATTTTACCCAACAGGTGGCGGGCAGCCCCATGATACTGGAACTTTAAATGGCATTACTGTATTTGGTGTTGAAGAGGTCAACGAAGAAATCCGCCACTTCATTACAAAACAATTACATACAGAAGAAGTAGAAGGTAAAATCAATTGGGAGCGCCGTTTTGATCATATGCAACAACATGCGGCTCAGCATATTTTATCTGCTTCTTTTTGGGATCATTTTAACATACCTACGATTGGATTCCATCTTGGTAGAGAAACGGTAACAATCGATTTAGAAACAGAAAATCTGCATACAGAAACAGTTGAAAAAGCAGTACAAATTGCAAACAATATAGTTTTTGAAAACCATCCAATCCGTATAGAGTGGATGGACTTAGAAGAAGCGAAAACATTACCTCTTCGTAAAGAACCGAATATGACAGAAAATATACGCGTTGTTATGATCGAAAACTTTGATTATAACGGCTGTGGCGGAACACACCCGAAACGTACTGGTGAAGTAGGGCCTATTCACGTACTAGGATGGGAACGTAATAAAGGCAGCATACGATTAACATTTATCGCTGGTTGGCGCACACTTAAATTAATGGGACAACAGCAACAAATTATGAAGGATGTTTCTAAACAATTAAACAGTAGCGAAGCTGATATTCCAGTAAAGGTAGCACAGCTTCTAACTTCTCAAAAAGAAACCGAAAAAGCTATGCAAACAATGAATGAAAAATTATTATATGCAGAGGCAAACGAACTACTTCAACAACCTACCAAAATACATGCTGGCATACTTATTTCTAAAGTGTTTACAAATCGTTCTATGCAAGAAATCGCAAAGCTATCCACTATTATTACAGAACAACAAGAGCATGCCATTACATATTTCGTTATTGAAAACGAGGACAAATTACAATGTATTCTTGCTTGTGGAAAAACAGTCACGCTTGATATGAATGCTCTTTTAAAAGATGCACTTCCTGCAATTGAAGGAAAAGGTGGCGGAAATAAAAAAAGTGCTCGTGGCGGTGGGAAAGCGATTATGACTGGGGATGAGTTTTTAAATCAACTTGTTTCTTCTTTACAGTCAGCAGTGTAAAACATGTTATGAAGGATAGCGAACGGCTATCCTTCCACTATATTTACAGACCTATATTTTGTTTCAAACCTTGATAACTCCCTGCATTTACAAAACCTTCACTTATAAGATTGATAAAAGTTTCCGAAAAACCATAATAACTTAAATCTTTAATTGGCACCATTTGCACATCATGAATCGGATTATGATCAAACTCGTTAGAAGGTAGCATAATTTCACCTTCAATCCTTTCAAGCAAAAACGTTATATGTAATAAAGACGGGCGTGCATCTGGTTTATCACAAACATAGAGTAGCTTCTGAATGTTAACTTCTAACCCTGTCTCTTCTCTCTTCTCTCATTTCTCGAATCATTGCTTCCTCTAACATTTCACCATTCTCCACTCTTCCTCCAGGTAAAGACCAATTCCGATTAGCAATTTTTTGCTTTACTAGCAATACTTTTTCATCTTCAATTAAAATTCCAGTAACACGAACTTGCATTACATTTTCCATATGTAATCTCCTCTTCCCATTATATTTACAAATTAATCCTTCCATAAAAAGAACGTACGTTTTATAATTAAAGAAAAATATGGAAGAAAGAAGTTGTTACATTCATGCGTCCACCTTTAACAAAGTCTATATCACTTGAAGATTTCCAAAACTATTATTGGTTAAAAGAAGAACTGCAAACATTTTGTCGTGAGCATGGGTTGCCAGCTAGTGGCTCTAAGATTGAAATAGCCAATCGTATCTCCCATTATTTACATACTGGTAAAATATTAAAAAACAGCTCTGGTCCAAAAGCGAGTAAAACTTCCCTCTCTTATAAAGACCTTTCTCTTCAAACGATTATTACTAACAATCACCGCTGTAGCGAAGATGTTCGTGCTTTTTTTAAAGAAAAAATCGGAACAAAATTCCGCTTTACAGTAGCTCTTCAAAAGTTTTTTAAAGAGAATATTGGAAAAACATATGAAGATGCGATAACGTTTTGGTATGAAGAAAACGAACGAAAAAAAGACCCTACATATAAAACAACTATCAGCGCGCAGTTTGAATACAATCGCTTTACTCGTGACTTTTTCGAAGATCCAAATAACAAAGGAAAATCAAAAGCTGATGCTATCGCTGCTTGGAACGAAATAAAAGCAAAGCCTGGTAGCAATGCTTATGTTCCTCAAAAAGTAGAGAACTAGTTCCTTGCTAGTCTTCTACTTTCTCAAATAATAGTGCAAGCCCTATTCCGCCCCCTATTCCTAACGTCGCGATTCCGTATTTCATACGTTCTCGTTTCGCCTGATAAAACAAGCGCGTTACAAGCATAGCCCCAGATGCACCGTACGGATGACCGAGCGCAATTGCACCACCATTTACATTTAATTTTTCATACGGAATTTGTAATTCCTTTGCACAAGCTACAACTTTTGAAGCAAATGCTTCATTTATTTCAAAATAATCAATGTCCTCTACTTTCATATTCCTTTCGTTTAGTAATTTGTTCACCGCAAATATTGGACCAGTCCCCGGAAGGTTGGGATCCACTCCAACTACAGCACTACAAACAAAACGAAGAATAGGCTTGTATCCTAATTTTCGAGCTTGCCGCTCTTCCATTACAAGAACTGCACACGCCCCGTCGTTTACACCACATGAATTCCCTGCCGTTACTGTACCATTTTGTAGAAATGCGGGTTTAGTTCTTTTAATCATTCGTTCATAATTCATTTCTGGCTTTATAGACTCATCTAACAATCCATTAAAAGACAATATTTCATCATGTATATATCCTTTTTCTAACGCTTGCAGTGTTCGTTTGTAGCTGAGGCAAGCATACTCGTCTTGCATTTCTCTCGTGATGTTATAACGTTCTGCAACATATTCAGCCGCTACTCCCATATTAGGATCACCAATTGTTTCTGGTGAAAATCGCGCTCTATTTTGAAATGGTGATGTACTTGTACTCTCTACTCCTCCTGCAATATAACAATTACCGGCCCCGCCTTGAATAAAATGACATGCGGTGCGGATCGCTTCCAATCCGGCACCACATTGCCGGTCAATCGTTACACCAGGAATACGATATCCAAGTCCTGCTTCTAAAGCAGATAATCTTGCAACATTCCCTCCTGGCCCAACAACATTCCCTAATATGACCTCGTCTATTTCTCTCTCAATTCCTTTACTTAAAAATGTAAGAAGAGGTGCTGCTAATTGCTGAACTTCATACCCTTTTAACATCCCATTCTTCTTACCAATAGGTGTCCTTTTTGCTTCTACAATAACTGCTCTATTCATATATTTTCTCCTGGTTTTCAATCATATCTTTTGCTTCCATACGAGCGATTTTCCCGCTATTTGTATAAGGTATTTCATCTACAAAATACCATTCTTTCGGTATTTTAAAAGAGGATAATCGTTGTAAGCAAAAACTTTTTAATTGTTGCTTCGTAGCACTTCCTTTTACGATGGCGACAGGTTTTTCACCCCAGTAACTATCTTCCACACCAATTACAACTATTTCATCAACAGCTGGATGTTCATGTAATACGCTTTCTATTTCTTCTGGGAAAATATTAATTCCTCCAAATAAAATCATATTCTTCTCTCTACCGACAATATAAATAAATCCTTCTTCATCTTCATAACCTACATCTCGCACTGTCATCCAGCCATCTGCATTCAACTCCCGTGCTAAAACCCCATCTATTATGTATCCCATAAAAAACTGATCACTTTTCACATAAACAGTTCCTATCTCACCTTTCTGTACTTCTTTTCCTGCCTCATTACATACTCGAACTTGCACATTGTGACAAGGTTTCCCTACTGAATTTGGCCTTCTTTCGCTCTCTTCATCAACTAATGCTGTTACAAAACTCAGTTCCGATGCACCGTAAAATTCATATCTTTTCGCATAAGGAAATATACTCTTTATTTTTTCTTTCGCTTCAGCTTCCCACTTCGCTCCTGACGAAATTATTTTCATTTCATTTTCTATTACTCTATTTTCTTTATATAAAGATTCCAGCATTGTTGGTACGGTGTACATGACCGAAATATTTTCAGTTTCTAACTTATCTAACACTTGATTTGGAATAAACTTCCTCATAATATGTACGGTTTGACCTATATATAATGCACTTATTGCACCGTATAAGAAAAGAGAGTGAACGAGCGCTCCAGCTATTAAAATAGAGTCTTCTTTTTTCATATGAAAGTCATGTATATTACAATTAAAACTATGAACCCACGATTGTTGCGCACGTAAAAATGCCTTTGCCTTTCCTGTTGATCCTGATGTAAATCCCATATAAAAAGGAGCATCTTGTAAACTTTCTACAATGTGCTCTGTAGGAAGATAGTTCTCTATTATTTGTTTCCATTTATCAATTTCAATTATTCTTCCTTCTTCATCGGAAATATCATTTAATTTATATCGTTCCGCAATAATCATATCTGAATTACTGATTGCTAGTCTTTCCTTTAGCTCATCCTTTTTCCATTTTATATCTAATGGCACACAAACCCATCCGGCCATAGCGGCACCTGCAAATAGTTGTAAAAACTCCATGCGATTTTCTAATACAATTGCTACTCTTTTACTCTTCGATTCTGTTGCGTGCAACCAATTCGCTACTTTACATACTGACTCGTACCAATCTTCATATGTTAAAACTCTATCATTTTCCTTAATTGCTATTTTATTTGGTTGTAAAGAGGCATGCTTTTTATATTCTTTTGTAATACCCATATGAGACGTCCTTTCTTTCCAAAATAATAAAAAGAAACACGCAACGAACGTGTTTCTTCTCTTTCTTATCCCGCATTTGTATATTTGCTTCTCTTTAGAGTAGGCGTAATAATATATTTCAATGAACGGTGTAATTTTGTTACAAGAACTGCTGCTATAATCGCTTTTATGCAATCACCTGGTAAAAACACAACACTCACTTTCATCGTTTCCCATACAGAAATATCCATTACGAAAGCTTGCACAAGGATACCAAATACATAAACTACGAAAATACCACCAATTATATTAATACATAATACTTTTATAATAGAAACTTCACGTAAACGCTCAATTAAATAGCCAATGACAAACGCTCCAACGATATAACCAAGTAAATATCCTGCACTTGGCCCAACAAATACACTAAGGCCACCGCGTCCACCAGCAAGTAATGGTGCTCCTACTCCTACAATAAGTAAGAAAATAAGCTGACTTAATGCACCTAGACGTGATCCTAACAACCCACCGGCAAGCATAACACCGAGTGATTGCAATGTAATTGGAACTGGTGTAATAGAAAGAGCAATCGGAGGTATTAACCCTAACACTCCCATAATAGAACTAAATAAAGCGACGAAAACTAAGTTTTTTGTATTCATATTTGCTTCTCCCATTTGTAAACTTAAAATATTTTTTAGGTAACATATTATAGGAGTTATATTATCTTTCTATCTAGCATTTGTCAACTTATTTTTAAATTAGGTTTACAAATATAAATTCCATTATTTCTCTTTATGCAAATGCTCAAGTTCTTTCCGAAGCGCTTGTTTTAAAAACTTCCCAACAGATGTTTTCGGTATTTCTTCCATAAATACAATATCGTCTGGTAACCACCACTTCGCAAACTGTGGTTTTAAAAACTCATATATTTCCTCTTTCGTAACTGTACTATTTTTCTTTTGAACGACGCAGGCAACAGGGCGCTCTTGCCACTGCGGATGAGGAACAGCAACGACAGCTGCTTCAAATATAGCATCATGTGCCATTAAAGCATTTTCAAGGTCTACTGAAGAAATCCACTCGCCTCCGCTTTTAATCACATCTTTCGTACGGTCAACAATTTTTACGCAGCCTTCCTCGTCCACTGTGACAACATCACCAGTATATAACCAACCATCACGAAAACCTTCGACCGTACGCTCATCGTTATAATAGCTTGCAGCGATCCATGGTGCTCGTAAACATAGCTCGCCCATCTCCGTACTATCCCACTTCACTTCACCATTTGTACCGACTACTTTCATTTCTACACCAGGGACAAGATACCCTTGCTTTGATCTAATTTCTAATTGCTCTTCATACGATAATTCTGTTTCATAACTTTTTAAACGTGCAAGTGTTACGAGTGGGCTTGTTTCGGTCATACCATATGCATGGATGAAAGGAACATTGTGTTTCTGTTCAAATGCTTTAATAACACTTTTCGGTGCGGCTGCACCACCACATAGTATTCTCGTCATACTAGATAAATCATAACTATTATTTTCTAACTCTTGTAATACACCAAGCCAAATTGTCGGCACACCGGCAGCTAACGTCACTTTTTCAGATTGAATCATTTCTAATAAAATTTTCGGCGTAAACATCGGTCCTGGAAGAACTTGTTTTGATCCAAACCAAGTAGCAGCGAAAGGAAGTCCCCAAGCATTCACATGGAACATCGGTACAATTGCCATCGCCGCGTCACTTTCCGATAAAGCAGCTGTATCCGCTAAACCGAGTGCCATACAATGCAGTACAGTACTACGATGCGTATATACAACACCTTTTGGATTTCCTGTAGTCGCTGACGTATAGCACATACCAGCAGGTGTATTTTCATCAATATCTTTTACAAATTGGAAATTTGGATCGCCTTCTTCTAATAGCTTTTCATAATGATATACAGGTTCTAGCGTAGTATTTGGAAGTCCATCTTTATCAGTCATAATAATGTAGGCTTGTACAGTTGATAATTCAGATTGAATTTTTTCAACAAGTGGTACAAGATCTTCATCAATAAGTAGAATTCGATCTTCTGCGTGCTGAATAATGTATGAAATATGTTGAGGAGATAAACGAATATTAATTGTGTGTAAAACGGAAGCAATACCAGGAATAGCAAAATACGCTTCCACATGTCGATGATGATTCCACGCTAACGTTCCTATACGCTCGCCTTCTTTAATTCCTAATTTTTTTAACGCACTGGAAAGCCTTCTCGTTCTTTCACCTAACTGCTTATACGTTAATGTCGTAACTGTGTCATGTGTCCGTGAAACAATTTCTTTCTTCGAAAACAGTTTTTCTGCTCTTTCCATCATAGAACTAATTGTTAGCGGTACATTCATCATCATATTGGTTACATCCCCCTTTAAAGCGTTTTCATTTTTTGTTTATTATAACAGACTTCCACAAATAATCACGATATTTTTCTGTATTTTCTGAATTATTTCTTTGGAAATAATTCAGAAAATACTAAGAGAAAACACATTAAAACTCCTTCTTACGATATATAAATACCGAAATAACAAAAGAAAAGATATATATAATAACGCCAAATATTGTATATAGAATGGAAACGTATACAGATAAATTTAAATTTGATATTGGAAATTGTTCTATTAGATAGCCAATTACACTTTGTAATCCAAAATAAGTTACAAGTCCCCCGCATGCGCCTCCAATTGTAATAGCATCAGATTTTTCTGCTCCAAAAATATAGAGGAGTGGATAGGCTATTGCTCCGGCATTAAGGATGATAAACGTCCCTAAAGAAACACTCTTAAATATCCCATCATCAATTGGTGTATCTGAAACGAAACTATGTATATAAAATATGCCATACGACAATAAAGTACCAATAATTACAACTAAAAAATAGAAAAGGTAATGACTTTGTACAATGTTATTTCTAGTAACCGGTAAAGTAAGTACATATTTTTCATAACCTGACTTACTCTCATATTTAATAACTTCAAGTGCAGGAATTGCAGCAAAAAAGATAATAAACGTAGCAATTAAACGGTACATTGAAGCATTACCAAAATAAAAAACAAATCCCGATCCTAATATCGCTATTCCCATGAACGTAAAGAAAGTTCGATACACTAGATAATAGTTTGTCAATAATAAACCTCTCATTTATTTTTCACTCCTCGTTAATAAGACACTCATTTCTTCTATCGAAATGGTTCTATGTGCAATCCCATTTGGTAGTTTATGCACATCTGATACAAGTACATTGAAATAAGAGCCATTATTCTTTTTCACCACAACTATATCTTTGTTGATTAAAGTTAGTTGTTCCTCATCAACATCTGCAATGGCATAATTGTTCAAAACCTTATTCTTTTCTTCATTCAATAAAATTTCTCCATCTTTTATAATGATAAGATGGCTAGCTATTTTTTCTACATCACTCATAATATGAGAAGAAAGTAGTATACCACCATTACTTTTACTCACAAAACTTTTTAATTCCTCTAACACCTCTTCTCTAGATGAAGGATCGAGACCACCCGTCGCTTCATCTAGGATTAATAATTTTGCATTATGCGATAACGCAACAGCTATAGTTAGTTTCATTGACATTCCACGCGAGAATTTACCTACTTTCTCATTAGTAGGTAAAGAAAAAGTATGAACTAATCGATAAAAATTATCTTGATCCCAAGATTCAAACATCTTTTCAAAAACTTTGTTTAGTTGCTTTATCGTAAGATGAGCCGGTAGATTCATAGCATCAAATACGACTCCTATCTTTTCCTTAATCTTGGCATCTTTATTTATATTTTCTTCACCAAATATTTTTACTGTACCACTATCTTTAGAAATTAATTCTAGTACTGTTTTAAAGGTTGTTGATTTCCCAGCTCCATTGTTACCAATGAATCCAACAATTGATCCAGACGGCACATTGAAAGAAACATCTCTTAAAACAACTTTGTTTCCAAATGATTTACTTAAATTTTCAATTTCTAGAAGATTTGACATCATTACACTCCTATCTTAACTTTTCATAAAAATATGTTTTCTCCTATTAAAAATTATCCACTTTTTCTCTCACTTTCTTTTTCAGTTTAAAAATAAGACGATTACTATATTCTTTATTTTCTACTAAAATTCGATACGCCTCTAATACTCCTAACACACGAACAAAAAGATAAACTCCGATAGCAATAAGTACAACACAGTAAGGGTAATACTGCACTAATTCCCCTGAAGTGATATGCTTTTTCTCAAACAAAAACGGGATTGCGCCTGCAGCTATAAAACAAAATCCAACGATCATTACTGCAGCATACTTTTTCTTAATAATCGCATATCTCTTTGTGAATTCTTTTAGAAAGTTTTGATCAAATAATAGTTCTTCCTTTTTCAATACATTGTATCGACTCTCTTCTATCGTTACAGGTACCATCATCGCTCCAATTCCAAGAACAGCAACAATAATGACAAGGAATGTCGACATTGTTGCATTTTCTTTAAATAATAAATACGGTATTGTAGATAAAATGAGTAAACTAAATCCTAGCGCTATATATTTAGAAATTTTTTGTCCATACGCTATATACCCTTCTGCCATTTCCTTGCTTACGTAATAACCATTTTCCTTTTCGTTACTTTGTTCAGCATTTTCTTTTAATAAGTAATCAAGAGATACTTCGAATACATTTCCAATCATTATTAATTTTTCAGTTTCAGGAAACCCTTGACCATTTTCCCATTTACTAACTGCTTGCCTTGTTGTGTTTAATTTCTCAGCTAATGCTTCTTGAGAAAGACCCTTTTCTTTTCTTAATTTAAAAAGCTTCTCACCAAATCCCATATGTGTGTCCCCCTTCGTTTTCTTAACTAAATTGTATGTAAACATAGCCCTTATCTCTATCTTCCTGCGGTTGCACTTTGTCAACTTACGGTTGCGATTATGTTATATAGCGGTTTTCTATAAGATTTAGCTAGTTTTCTTCTATGATTATAGCGTTTATAAAACACCCCACCTCAATAACCAATTATAACAATCAAAGGTAATTATTGTTATAAAAAATAAAAAACTCCTTTATTTATAAAGGAGTTTTCGATATGAAATATTCTAAGATGAGCTAATTTTTCTTTCTCATACTAATTCACAATTTCTTCTATACATTTTTGTACGTTGTGCAACGATTCATAAGCATCCCACACAGTATATGTTGTCATCTCTTTATATAAGGCATATTCATATATATGTAAATATTTCTCCTATTAACTTCCCTAATAAAAACACTTTTTAATAATCATAACGGCTTCTGCTTAAACTTTTCATAATGTCGTACTTTTAATAAAAGGACATTTCCGCAATCTGTACAAATATAAGCATCTACTGGTGAAGATGTGAACATCGTCTCCTTTTTCCGTATTTGTGCATAACCGACAAACTCACCTTCTCCTATGTTATGAGAACCACAATTAGAGCATGTCTGCACATTTTTCTGTTTCATGAGAGCACCACCTTTAATCTGTTTCCACTCCCTTCGACAGTCCACTTCCATTTCCCTTCCAAAAAACTTCATATTCTCTTACATTTCAACAGGAATATCAGAACAAACATCGTATATGTACTATGAAATATATTTACTGACGGAGGAATTATATGAGTACAATTATGACGCCCCATACAGCACAAGAAATAGAAAACGCAGAAATAAATATGCTTTCTTCTAGATTAGAGGCACTACAAGCGATAAAAGAAAATCCAATGCAAGTACAAATAGAACAATTCGGAAGTGCCACCGCCTTTTCATCAAAAGTAATTGCTGGTCCTGCTTTTAATACGATAAAAGGTATTACAAATACAACTCAGATAGATGAAATCATCTCTTATTATCAATCACTACAAATCCCTTGTCGTTTTGAAATTACGCCAGCGCAAGGTACAGCTGAACTATTTCAATACTTATCTGAAAAAGGTTTTTATCAATCTAGCTTCCATACCGCTTTATATAGTACACCACGAGAAGATCCGTCCCTTCTTCCTTCTAACATTTCAGTTCGCAAATTAAAAGAAAATGAGTTTGATGTTTTTGCAGACATATATGTACGTGGATTTAACATGCCATCCTTTACAAAAGATGGTGTGCGCCAAAATAACGAAATTCTCTACGATAAACCAGGATGGCATTTTTTCATAGCTGAAGTTCAAAACATTCCTGCTGGCATTGGTGTCCTGTATATAAATAAGGGTGTCGCATCATTAGCTGCTTCTGCTACTTTGCCAGAATTTCAGCGTAAAGGCTGTCATACTGCCTTAATTCAAAAACGAATTGAGACAGCTATTGAATCCAATTGTCATTTAATAGTCGGACAAGCAAGATTCGGTAGCAGCAGTCAAAATAATATGGAACGTGCCCATATGAAGATCGCTTATACAAAATCAATCTGGACCGCCAAAAACATATAATTAACATTCTTTCTCTTCTCATTACAACTTTATACACTTTATGACAATTCCTTTTCAACTCTATTAATCATTTGAATATTCAAACTAAATCTGTTACGCTATTGCTAGATACATCATTCAACTTGCAATATGAAAAGAGCATTCTAATCAAACTACAAGGAGGAGAAATGTATGACTAAACATGATCATGGTTTAAAAGAAAAAGTAGAAGGTGCTATTGATAAAGTAAAAGGTGAAGTAAAAGAAGTTGTCGGGAAAGTAACTGATAATAAGAAATTACAAGCTGAAGGAAAATGGGATAAGGTAAAAGGCACTGCTAAAGATACTGTCGGTAATGTAAAAAAGAAAGTTAATGAATATAAAGAGAATAAAGAAAATAAATAAAAAACGAAAATGTAGGGTTGTGCAAGTAGTAAGTTACTAGATTTGAGAAAAGAGAAATTGCACCCATAAAAAATCATTTTAAAACGACAAATAGATGCCTCAAGGCATCTATTTGTCTATAAATAACTATTTTAATTACCCAACCCTTAAGCTTTTCCTTACTAACATTTTCTAACATAATGCTTTGCTACAGTAAAGGCTTACTTTGTGAAATTTGGTTTTAGATCACCTGTATACGGTTCATGCTCAACAAAGATTTTTATATCTTTTCCATTCGCATCTTTCCCCATTCTTGTATACGTAAATTTTTCTTTATTTAATTCTGTAAGTTCAAGAACTGCACCGTATTTATTATTTCCTAACGAAACGTGAGCTCTTATTTTATTACCATGTACAACATCAAAGAAACCGTAGTCTCCACGACTTTCTCCAGTATTCACATTGAAAAATTCGTATTTATTTGTATTTTTATCGTATTTTGCTAGACTGATTAAGTTTGAGTTATATTTTGTTACATCATTACCTTGGTCGTCTAATACCACCGTTCCGTTCCATAGTGTACTAGATAAAATTTCATCTCCATCAACATCTTTAACTATTTTACCTGTCGAACTTTCTAAATTTTTATCAGGCCGCGTGAAAGAAAGTTCTTTTTCATGGTACGGAATATGTTCAACAAACACCTCTACATCGTTCCCTTTTGTATCTTTCCCCATTCTTTTATATGTAAATTTCTCCTTATCTAATTGCGTTAATTCAACAACTGCTTGATAATTTTGCGTCTCAGAAATTAGTACTCTTTTCTTTCCATCATTCGTTATAAAAAAGGTACCGCTATCATTACGACTCTCTCCTGTACTTGCATTAAAAAATTCATACCTTGCCGTTTTAGCATCATACTTTGCAAGCCCGATGAAATTTTGATTTTCTTTCGTTACATCATTATGATCTTTGTCATAGACTTTTGTCCCTTGCCAGTTTGTTTCACCAAGTATACTAGCTAGTTGTTGCCCCTTCGTCTTTTGAGTTTGCTTAGTTTCTTGTATTGCATTGTATAAAAATTGTGCATACTGTTCACGCGTCACATCCATATTTGGAGCAAAATTTCCTCCGCCTACTCCTTTTGCAATATTATTTGTTTGAACAGCACTAATTGCATTGCTTGCCCATGAGTTCGTTGAAACGTCATTAAAAGTGTGATCACTCTTTGCCTTTAAATGAAAAGCATTTGTAAGAACTTGTGCCATTTCTGCACGCGTTAAGGAAGCCTTCGGTCTAAAATTCCCATGCTCGTCACCCTTAAAAACGCCCATTTCTGTTAAAGACAAAATCTCCTTTATATAACTTGTCGAATCTTCACTTACGTCTCCATATGGGTTCTGATAATTTTTGTCTTCTGCCAAATTAAAATAACGATATAGTAAAGCTGCAACTTGTTCGCGTGTCACGTTATCTCCAAAACCAAATCTTCCATCATCATAGCCGAAAATGATTTTCTCGTCTGTTAATTGCTGAATCGCCTCATATGCCCAGTGCCCCTTTGGAACATCTTTGAATACCCCAGTATGATTCGTGTTTGGTGTAACTACTTCTGCTTTCACCTCTCCAGTCGTTTCACTTAATAGACTTCCACCTAAAACTGCTGATATGATACATGTTTTTAAAATTGTTTTATTCATAGCTTCCCAATCCCTTCCTTCATTTAACAAATAATTACACCACTTTTCTTTCAAAAGAAGATTCTATGTGCGCAATTTATGTTATAAATTTTGATTACAGCTAATGGAATACAAAGTGTTACACATCCAAATTTCTTATTTGTAGTATCAATAGCTGCTATATATAGGAATTATAAATAGGAACTATAAATTGCCCATAAACAAATTATTAAAAAAAGATAAAATTAAGATAATATATTTTTAATCTCAATTTTTTTATAAAAAACGTTCCTTTTGGCAAAAAAGATGGCTTGAAATTAAAAGTTCATTCTATTTTTTTGTTTATGTTATCATGATAAAAGAAAGAATATTCCGAAATAAAAAACCCTGAATTTGGGCAGAAATGAGGAAAAGAAATTGAATATTGAGCAACAATTATATGATGTGGTGAAACAGTTAATTGAACAAAGATATCCAAACGATTGGGGTGGAGCCGCAGCGATTCGTGTAGAAGATGGAACAATTTATACAAGCGTTGCTCCGGATGTAATAAATGCTTCAACTGAACTTTGTATGGAAACAGGTGCAATTTTAGAAGCTCATAAATTTCAAAAGAAAGTTACACATTCTATTTGTCTTGCGAGAGAAAATGAGCATTCTGAATTAAAGGTACTCTCGCCTTGTGGTGTATGCCAAGAACGTTTATTTTATTGGGGACCAAAAGTACAGTGTGCGATTACAAATGCTAAACAAGATATTATTTTTAAACCTTTAAAAGAGTTGCAACCATATCATTGGACAGAAGCATATCATGATGAAATGGCAAAAGAATGGAGTACGAGATAGAGGAATAAGTTTCATTATTTCCCTGATGACAATAAAAAAATGTCACGGCCTTTTCCAAATAAAACATCGAAAAAGGCCGTGACATAACACTTATTTTATAATTGACGAAAGCTTACTTCCCTTCATTTTTCTCTAACACATACAAATCTTCTTCAATATTAGATAGTTTCTCTGTTACAAGCTTTCTTGCCTCTCCAATTGCTTGATTGTATGCAAATGGTCCAACTAATTTAATCATTTCTTCTATTAAACGCTCTGCTTGGAAACGTCCAATTTCATCTAAATCTTCTTCAACGAAAAATTGCTGAATTTGTGCTACAAGCTCTTCTTTTTTATCATTTGGTATTTTTATATTCATCATCGTTTATTACTCCTCTATATGTAAGATAGTATGTTTCTTAACTCTACCATAGAAAAACGCTTTCCAGGACAACTTTTTGTAACGCCTTCTAGCTCCCTATGACCGAGTATATTTTCTTTCTTTATAGCAAACCGATTCATAAACATTTTACATAAAGAATATAATGCATTCATTTGTGCGGTAGTTGGATCATATTTATCAAAATTACCCGTCATACATATTCCAATTGTATCTCTATTATGATCTTTCGCATGTGCTCCAATATGTAAACCACGTCCTTCGACTACAGTTCCATCTTCTTCAATAAAATAATTGTAACCGATCCCGCTCCACCCTCTTACTTTTTGATGAAATTCATGTGTTTTATACACATCCCATCCATCTTCGGATGTATGGTGAATAATCAGTTTGTTTACTTTTTCTAAAGGAACTAATTCATCTTGAAATGCTAAATTTACACATTTAATTTCCATTTGAATATCCCCCTTAAAAATCAATCATCATAATTGTTTTATCATCTGGTCGTATTCTCTTTTCCCCTTCTAACTCTTCAATAATTGCTACATATTCATTTATACTATTCTTTCTTATATATGCAACAGTTTGTTCGAGTGGCCAATCTGGGTGGAATAATCCGTCTGAACAAATAAAAATCCCACTCACTTCATCTACATGTAATTCCCCATGCTGCAAATAATGAATTGCTTCTTTCATTCCATTCGCAACGGAATATCCCCCCTTCACATTTGCAAGATAACGATTGTATTTTAACTGTTCTCGCACATCTTGAAAAACATGTTCTTCTGGTACAGATAACCCTTTTTTACGATCTTCTTCTCTTTTCTTTTTTGCTCGTTTACTAATTCCTTCAACCGTATCTTTCGTTAATACTTGCATCGTTCCTTTTCGAAATATTGCGACAATCATACAGTCCCCTAACTGTGCGTATTCAATTTTCTCACCAACTATTTGGACTGCCGCGATACATGTGCACCACAAATGCTCTTTCTTTCTCGTATCTACTCCATATGCTAACATTTTTCTTTGCAATGCTTCATTTGCTTTTGCAACTGCAACTTGTAAACTATGATTTTCGCGGAATGAATTAAAATAACTTGCAAATAAATGTGAAGCGATGTATGCTCCATTATGTCCCTTTTCATCACGAAATGGGACAAGTGGTGTTGCACCGTCACATACACCATAAATCTTTTTTTCTTCATTACAAAAATAAGAATCCTCACATTCTTGCTTCAACGGGCTTTTCTGTTGATATGTTTTTATCTTCACAACTGTATCCCCTTTCAAATGGTAAAATACTCAAATTCTTTTGATTAATCTAATTTTCCGAAATAAACTGTTTTTACCCAAAACTTTCAATATCATATATAATCTTGAAATAATATGAATTTTTCAGTGAAGGACGGGAAAGAGATGGTCAGATTTCTTGGTGTTATTATTGGTTCTATTATTATTGCGATTGCCTTTAATCTTTTCCTTATCCCCCACAAAATTTTAAGTAGTGGAATTGGCGGAATTGCTATTATTTTAGGGATTGTAACTCCTGTAAACACAGGTATTATTAACTTTGTATTAAACTTACCTATCCTTATTTTAGGATACATAGGTCTTGGAAAAAAAGTCATTTTTAACACGATTGTCTCTGTTATTGTATTATCTGTTGCATTATACTATGTTCCAGTGAAAGTCGTAGCAACAGATCCACTTTTATCATCTATCTTTGGTGGTGTTATTGCCGGAGCTGGTATCGGTCTTGTTTTTAACTGTAATGGATCAACTGGTGGATTTGATATTATCGGTATGTTGTTATCTCGCAAAAGAGATATTAAACTTGGCGGATTCCTTATTATTTTAAATGCAGTCGTTGTAATCATTGCAGGATTCTTCTTCACTTGGGATGTTGCTCTTACAAGCTTACTTTCGATTTATGTAACTGGTAAAGTTATTGATGCTATTCATACGAAACATCGGAAGGTTACACTTATGATTGTAACAAATGAAGCAGAAAAAATGAAAAAACAACTTCTTTCAACTGTTGTACGTGGCATTACATTACTTGATGGCGAAGGTGCTTATTCTAGCGAAAAGAAACGTGTACTTATGACAGTCATTTCTCGTGAAGAATTAGCAAGTATGAAATTAACAATTTCTGAAATTGACCCTCATGCATTTGTTAACATTACAGAAACGGTTGAAGTATTAGGATTGTTTAGAAAAGGTTAAAAAACTAGGTGGATTTCCACCTAGTTTTTATTTTCCATAAATTCAATTCGATTTCCGAACGGATCTGACACATAAAATCGAATTACATCTGGTCGTGCATGATCATCTATTACTTCAATGCCTTGCTGTATTAACGCTTGTTTAAATTCATCTATGTTTAAAACATAAAAAGCCGGATGTGCCTTTTTAGCTGGGGTAAAGTTTTGCTCAACTCCGATATGAATCTCTTGATTTCCACACTTAAACCAGCACCCACCGCGCTTCTTTAATTCCTCTGGCTTTGGGATTTCCTCCATACCAATTTTATTACTATAAAACTCTCGCGCTTCTTCTTCACACCCTACAGGCGCAGCTACTTGTACATGATCGATCCCTTGAATATAAGTTCTCATTTTCTCTCCCCCTCTTCTACCCTAATGTTATAAGGAAAACCTACTCCTGTAACTTACAAATGATTTATAAAACAATATAAGCTCCCCTTATTACCACCCTATACGTACTTTTCCAAAATAAAGAAAACAAAATTTATTATATAACTTCCATTTTTTATAGAAATACACGTTACATCTATATTATAGTTATGAATAGACAAATCTTTTTAGATGCTATTTGTACGGAGGAACTATTATGAGTCGTAAAAAATATTCATCAACTCAAAAAAAACGTCATCCGAACATTTCTAGACGTTTGCGAAACCATATACAAGATCGTTCATTAGCAGAAATGTACGCATCTCTGTTCGAACACAACCCTGATGGTATTATTTCATTAAATTTAGAGGGAATTATTATACACACTAATCCTTCTGCTGAAAGAATACTAGGTTACACTTCTTCAGAATTAGAGCGAAAAAGCATTACCTCGATTTTAGAAGCTCATATTTCTGAGCAAGTATTACAAAATATAAAGAATACGGAAGCGGATAATCAACAAGAGTATATTTTATCTATTTATCATAAAGATGGATTCTTATTAGATGTCGTGACAAAACTAGTTCCTATTTTTGTCCAAAATCGTCTAACTGGCGTATATGCCATTATGAAGCCTCTTGAAAAATCAGAAAGAATTGAGAAAAAGCTGAAAGAAAGTGAGAAGAGATTACGCACATTAGTAAACTCCATGCCTGCGTTTGTTATATTTAAAGATCATGAAGGGCGCTGGCTTGAGGCAAATGACTACGCACTTTCTTGCTTCAATTTCCATCATGTACCTTACCACGGAAAAAAAGATAGTGAACTCATTCAATATAATGAAGCGTACCGAGAAGCTTTTTTACATTGTGAAGAAGTCGATGAATTAGCATGGCAACAAAGACAAATTCTTCATGGTGAAGAATTTATTATTCATAGAGATGATTTCGACCTAATCTTAAGTATATCGAAAGTTCCTCTCTATCACCCTGACGGCTCCCGTAAAGGTCTTATCGTAATGGGAAGAGATATTACTGAGCTAAAGGAAACGGAAAAGTTATTACGAAAATCTGAAAAGCTCGCAGTAGTCGGACAACTGACAGCTGGAATTGCTCATGAAATTCGAAATCCACTCACTTCTCTAAAAGGTTTTCTAACATTGCTACTCCCTGAAATAAATGAGGAGCAGAAGTGGTATATCGATGTTATGTTAAGTGAAATTTCACAGATGGAATCTATCACGAGTCAATTTATGGCGATGTCTAAACCACAAGTATTAGCAATCCAAACTTGTAACATACAAACTTTAATTGAAGAGGTAGTTACATTTATTTTACCAACCGCAATTATGCATAGCGTTCATATCATTATGGATCATTTTGATTACGTATATGACATTCAATGTGACGGTAACCAATTAAAACAAGTTTTTATAAATATATTAAAAAATGCGATTGAAGCAATGCCAAATGGCGGAAATATTTTCATCCAAACAAAACCATTAGAGGGTAATTTCATCTTAATACGGATCATCGATGAAGGTTGCGGTATCCCAGAAGATCGTATCTCCCGTTTAGGCGAACCTTTTTATAGTTTAAAAGAAAAAGGCACAGGGCTAGGATTAATGATGTGTTACAAAATAATTGAAGAACATCATGGTAAATTACACATTTCAAGTGAATTAAATAAAGGTACGGTCGTTGATATTCACCTACCACTTTCTTCACCTCACCTTGCAATCCAGTCTTAAATAATAAAAGAAGCATCTGCTAACGATTAGCAGATGCTTCTTTTATTATTTATACTTATAGAACTGTTTTTCCATACCATTCTTTTGCTTTTTCTACTTCACCCATCGTTAATTGATGTCCTCTATTTTCCCAATGCATTGTTACATTAGCGTTTGCATTTTCTAATAGTAGCTTCAATTCCTCTGACTCAGAAGATGAACAAATTGGATCATTTGTCCCAGCAGCAATAAACACGGATTTCCCAGCTAAATTAGGCAATTGTGTTCCTCTTCTAGGCACCATTGGGTGATGAAGCACAGCACCTTTTAACGCATTTTCGTAGTGGAATAATAAGCTTGCCGCAATGTTTGCTCCATTTGAATAACCGATAGCTACAATGTTATTTCTATCAAATTCATATGTTTTTGCAGCTTCGTCTAAAAACTCATTTAATTCCTTCGTACGGAAAATAAGATCCTCTTCATCAAAAATACCTTCTGCTAATCGACGGAAGAAACGTGGCATCCCATTCTCTAATACATTTCCACGGACACTTAATACTGAAGCTTCCGGATCCATTATTTCTGCAAGTGGTAATAAATCTAATTCATTACCTCCTGTACCATGAAGTAATAGCAATACTGGTTTTGACGTATCTTTTCCTTTTTGAAAAACATGTTTCATCATAATCCTTTTCCCCTTTCAATCACTTTAATCTAAATTTCTCACTTCAAATGGTAAAAGCGTTTGTTCAATCTGTTTTCTATGTTTTTCATATTGTTCCGGTAACTTTAATTCCTCACCCATCGTCTCTAACGATTCATCATGAGCGAAACCAGGGGGATCTGTTGCAATTTCAAATAAAATTTCACCGTGTTCTCTAAAATAAATTGCGTTAAAATAATTTCGATCTTGTACAGGAGTTACGTGGTATCCAAAACGGGACACATGCTCTTTCCAGTCTAGCTGATCAGCATCGTCACTCGCTCTCCAAGCAATATGATGAACTGTACCAACACCCATTTGACCGCGTCCGATTGTCGATAATTTCAAATCAATAATATTGCCAATATTAGCAGAAGAACGGAATCGAACAAATTCACCCTCTTCTCCAATTTTCTCAAGACCCATGATATGTTCTAACAGTTCAGCAGTTTTTTGAGGCTGCGCTGATAAAAGAACTGCACCGCCAAATCCTTTAATTGCTACTTCTGGCGTAACTTCCCCAAAAGTCCAATTATTTAATTCGCCTTCTTCTCTTTCTACTAATTCTATATGCAAACCATGTGGATCATCAAATTCTAAGTACTGTTCCCCAAATCGAGTCATTTTTGTATACGAAACATCGAATTTTTCTAATCTATTTTCCCAAAACTCCATTGCCCCTTTTGGTACAACATAAGAAGTGATTCCTACTTGACCGTCACCAATAACTCCTTGACGAGCACCTGCCCATGGGAAAAACGTAATAATTGTTCCCGGTTTTCCTCCTTCATTACCAAAATAAAGATGGTACGTACCTGGATCATCAAAATTCACTGTTTGTTTCACTAAACGTAAACCTAACACACCAGCGTAAAAATCTACATTTTCTTGTGGATGCCCTACAATCGCTGTAATATGGTGGATGCCCATTGTTTTCTTTTCCATTTCTTCCACTCCTTTTTTATTCCATTATAAAAATTGCTTTACATTAAGATTCATTATTCATTTTGTCCATACTGACTAGTAAAATCCGTCATGATAATTTTATCTCGAATTCGAGATATTGATTTTAAAATTACACATTAACTTCCAGTTCCTTAAATTATCTCAAATTCGAGATAATTATTAAAAAAATATTTAATCCATTTGAAATCTTTATTCAAAGTACAAATTAACTCGAACTCAAATTTATTATAAGTTACTTACTTTTAGTTGTCAACAAGTTCCTTATTTTCATTTTAAATAAAAAGAGAGTAAACGCCAGTTTCGTTTACTCTCTTCGCTGATCATTTCGTTTCTTCTTCCAGCACTGCTTCCATCTCATTAAATTCACGATGAATTGCTTTAACTGGTTCTTTCGTTAATAAACTTATAACAATCACAGCTAATAAGCTACAGAAGAATCCAGGTACCATTTCATACATAGTCGCTTTTAAACTTGGAATTTGTACCCAAGTAATTACAACTACTGCACCAACAATCATTCCAGCAAGAACGCCCCATTTGTTCGTTCTCTTCCAATATAAACTTAATAAAATGGCAGGTCCGAATGCTGAACCAAATCCTGCCCAAGCATAACCGACGAGTGTTAAAATTGTATCACTTGGATGATACGCTAAAACAACTGCGATCATAGCTACTACTAAAACTGACAGTCTACCGATAAATACAAGTTCTTTATCACTTGCGTTACGACGGAAAAATGTTTTATAGAAATCTTCCGTTACTGCACTTGAAATAACAAGTAATTGCGAGGAAATACTACTCATAATCGAAGCCAAAATAGCTGATAATAAAAATCCAGTAATGTACGGATGGAATAAAATATTTGAGAATGTTACAAAGACCATTTCCGGATCTTGTAATGTCGCATTATTTTTAGCGTAATAAGCAATACCAACTAGACCAGTAAGCATTGCACCTATAATTGAAATCGTCATCCAACCGATACCGATTCTACGAGAAGTTTTCAAATCTTTAATAGAGGTAATTGCCATAAAGCGGACAATAATATGTGGTTGACCAAAATACCCAAGACCCCATGCTAAAAAGGAAATAATACCAAGAATTGTGGTCCCTTTAAACATATCTAAATGCGATGCATCAACTTGCTTAATCGTATTGAATGTTTCTGTTACACCACCGACATCTGTAAAAGCAACAATTGGTACTAATACGAGAGCAATAAACATAATACACCCTTGCACAAAGTCGGTCCAACTTACTGCTAAAAAACCACCGAATAGTGTATAAGCAACTACGACACCAACAGTTACAAATAAACCAATTTTATAATCAAGGTTAAAAGAATTTTCAAACAAACGTCCACCTGATACTAAACCAGCCGACGCATAAAATGTGAAAAATACTAAAATAACGATAGCGGAGACAAAACGAAGTATTTTCGTACGATCTTTAAATCGATTCTCTAAAAAGTCTGGAATCGTAATTGAATCATTAGCCACTTCTGTATACGTTCGCAAACGCGGGGCAAGAATTAAATAGTTTACATAAGCACCTATTAATAAACCTATCGCAATCCACACACTTGATAACCCTGTCGCATACATCGCACCAGGTAATCCCATTAGCATCCAACCACTCATGTCAGAAGCACCAGCTGATAAAGCTGTAACTGCTGGACCGAGTCCCCTTCCGCCTAACATATAATCTGATAAATCGGATGTCTTCTTATAAGACCAATAACCGATATACAACATACCTGCCATATAAATAGCAAGCGAAACCATAATCTCAATCTTCACCAAATCTCTCCCTTAGTTACATAAGCCATTCAAAATTTCGAAAAATGACTTTTTCTATTTTCTTGTTTTCGCTTATGGTTCCCTACCTTAACAAACATTTTTTGTTCTTTCAAGTGAACAGGTGTTTTTTACTGCATGTGAAAACCTTCATAAACGCCTTTATCCCAGTGGATTACCCGGTTTTTAAAAGAAATTAAAGTAAAAATATTCAGAAAACAAAAACACTTTTCCACTTCTTATTTTCATTTATTTATCCGACAAATTTCCAAAAGAAAAAGCCATACAAATGCATGGCTTTTAGCTTATTGGCATCGTAATTTTCTCTTTCTCTACGTAAACTTTACGAAATTTTATATAGCAGCCAATACGCCAAGGTACTATATAACAAACCGCAAGAGTGTAGAAAAGAATGCCGATTGACTTTGGATCTAAACCTTGTAAATGTCTTCTAAAATAAGCACGTAAAAGAACGATAACTAAAAATGTAGCAATAAAAGCAATACTTTTTTTCGCATAAATTTGACCATCTTCTCTCACTTCATACCCACTTAAAATAATAAGTGGAATTGACAATAACAGTCCAATCCCAGCAGCTATCCCAATTTGCCAACCAGCAAGTTGTATCGGTGCAGCATATAAAGAAAAACCTGGTAATAAAAAGAATAATGGCAATAATAGTCGTCTTCCTTTATTTTTAATTGGCCGATTCATAGAACGCATACGTCTAAATATAACGAGCCCTATGACGAGTAAAAAAATTGTAATACTGTACGAACCTTGCTGCAAGTGAATCTCTCCCTAAAAATAGTCATTTTTAAAATCTTTTCCCATTATACTCCTAATATTTCCTAAATAATATGATTATCCCTTCGAAAAATCTTACATTTTCAATATACTTTTAGGTTTGATTTATTATAGGAAATAATTCCAAAAGAGGCACCACCCGCCCCACCTCATCTTTAAATACAATATGCTCCCTCGTTAAATGACGCGGACTCTTTACTCCCGCTGCTGCTGCTAACGAAAACAAACTATATCTCATACTAATAATATAATTCATAACTCGCCACTTCTTCTCATACGGATCTAACGCTTTTTGATAGTGCGGATTCGTCGTGGCCACACCAGATGGACATTGGCCAGAGTTACATTGAAGCGCCATAATACAACCGCTTGCCATCATAAAACCACGTGCCGAGTTTACAGCATCTGCACCAATCGCTAAAGCAATTGCCACTTTATCTGGTGTAATTAATTTCCCCGAGGCAAACACTTTGAATTTATCACGAACACCATACTGATTCGCTGTATCAATACATGTCAGTAACGCTGGAATAAGCGGCATCCCCATACTATCTGCCATCGATTTATATGTTGCTCCTGATCCACCTTCTGAACCGTCAATTGTAATAAAATCCGGATAGATATTTAACTCTTTCATCGTTTTAAATAAATCTTCCAACGGCTCCTGCTGTCCAATTACAATTTTCATACCGATTGGTTTCCCGCCAGTTTCTTGCAAACGCTGAATAAAATAAAGTGTATCTGCCGCATTGTTCAAAAATGAAAATCGATTCGGAGAATTAATCGTTTCTCCTACTCGTACATTCCGAACAGAAGCAATTTTCTCATTTACTTTTTGCCCCTCTAAATGACCACCACGTATTTTCGCACCTTGCCCAAATTTCAATTCAAATGCTTTAATATTACTTTCTTTCACTTTCTCCATAAATTTCTCCATTGAAAAATTCCCGTCCTCATCACGGTATCCAAATAGTCCTGGACCAATTTGCGCAACGATATTCGCCCCTGTATGTAAATGTTCTGGAATAACGCCACCTTCACCAGTATTAATCCACGATCCGCCTGCCATTTTCGCTCCAAAGCCGCTCGCTAAAATATAATTTTCGCCAATCGCACCGTAAGAAGTTGCTGATGCCCCAAACATGCCATACAGTTTCCACGGATATTTACGATTTTCGCCGACGATAATTGCATCGTCTTCTTCGTATAACCAAAGATTCGTTGTATCCGCTGTCAATTTTTCTCTCCTTGAAAATAATCCTTCTTTATGAATCACATACTTTTTCCCTTCACGTTCTTGCGTTACGTTCACACTTAATTCTTCTGTTAATACCGGAAACAACGTATTAGCAATATAATAACCAGATGCTTCAAAATCTCGTTTCGACCCAAAACCAAGTATTTCAGAGCGATACTTCGCTAAAAACATAACACTTTGAAAGTCGTAACGTGAAAAAGGTTTTCCATCTGTATCGTGATCAAACCAATATTGCCGGAATTCCGGCCCTATCTTTTCCAGTAAGTAACGCATTCTTCCTAAGTATGGATGTAGTTTTAAAATAGAATGATGCGTCCGTTTTTTTATAAAAAATGTGATAATAAAAAAGACGATTAAAAGCAACATTAATAATATTAATATACTAATAATAACGAGTAGCGTTTCACTCATCTCGCTTCCCCCTATGAAATTCCATAATAAAAGGAGAACACTCCATGTGTTCTCCTTTTATCTTTATTCAAATTAATGTAGCAAGATGCTCTTTCGCGTCATATTCAACTAAACTTTCAGCATGTTTAATTCGATGAACAAAATCTGGATTAGCAATTAACGGTCTTCCGAATGCAGCTACGTCAATTGTTCCTTCTTGCAACGCTTCTTCAGCTTCTTTCGGATTCAAATTACCAACCCCAACAATCGTACCATCCCAATATTTTCTTACTAATTGATGAAAATTCTTTCCGTCAGCAATCACTTGCGTATAATTCATCGTTGAAGGATGAATCATCGTTAATCCAACTTCTTTAAACATATTTACAAATGTTTCAATTGCCAGCTCAGGGTTTTCCCACATATAAGTAGGATTATCCCCTTTAAAAGCAGAGAAACGAAGAAGTGTTTTATCAGCTCCAACTGCTTCTATTACAGCCTCAGTTACTTCTTTCATAAACGTTAATCTTTGCTTTAAGTCACCGCCATATTTATCAGTACGCTTATTAGCAAACTCATAAGTAAATTGATCAATTAAATATCCGTGTGCACCGTGAATTTCTACCCCATCAAACCCAGCTTCAATCGCATTTTTTGCAGCTTGTGCGTATTGACTGATAACTTCTTGTATTTCTTCTAATGTCATTGCTTCTGGTGTATCGAATGGTTTGCGAAAACGTGGAACATTCCCTTCTGCAGCGATGGCAGAAGGCGCTTGGGGCATTTGCCCACCAATTATTTCATGATGACTCATACGACCAACATGCCATATTTGAGCAATAATTGTCCCGCCTTCTTTATGTACTGCCTCTGTAACAGGTTTCCATGAATCAATTTGTTCTTGCGTATAAATCCCTGGTACTCCTGGGTTTCCTTTTGCTCTTGCGCTAATAACGATTCCTTCTGTAATAATTAATCCAACTCCGTCAGCAGCACGCTTTCTATAGTACTCCACTACATCAGCACCAACTACTCCAGTTTCATTGTCTGCAAAGCATCTTGTCATCGGTGCCATTGCTATGCGATTACGAAGAGACCAAGCTCCGACTTGAATCTGATCAAACAACTTCGTTTCTTCAATATTTTCAAAAGATCCCCAAGCGTTTACATTTGTTCCTTCATAAATACTTGCCGCTTTCTTGTTCGAACTTGTCATGTTTCTTCCCCCTAAAAAAATTCTTACTACAATCGCATCATACTTACTTTTAGATAGTAACGTCAATTTATACGACTTTTCTATAAAACATTCGAATATCCCAAAAACAGAATGCTATAAATAAACTAAAAAGGTTTCCTTAGTAGGAAACCTTTTTTAGTTGATCATATATGGCTGTCAATTTCTTCATCTCTTTAATATAAAGAATCCCTTATCAATAGAAGTGAAAATGGTTCAGTATTCTTCTAAAAATAATAACTTATATACCTAAAACAATGAAAGCCCTACCTCTCTTTCATCCTTACGGCTCCTCGTCCGTGCCAGTGTGAATCAGGATTGCAAAAATCAAGTAACTATTTTATCGAAGTATTGAATTAAACTTCGAACATTCGTAAAAGAATTAAAAAATAAAAATGGATTTGATTGTAGTAATAACAAAAGAGGTTAATGCTCTAAAAGTGGTTTGAAAGAGTTGAATGTCTTTGAAATGATTGATTGTCTATAATTATGTTCCCAAAAAATTCAAAACCTTTTTTGGGATACCATATATTATTTGTAATGAACCTTAACAAAAGCTTTTTATTTGATTTTCTGTGATACCTTCAATTAATCCCAGTTCACTAATCAAAAATTCATGTGCGTTATCTAACATTTTCTTTTCGCTTGCATTAAGTGCCTTTTCTTTCTGTATACGCATTAAATCACGCACAACTTCAGCACCTTCTTGCATTTTACCCGTTTTTATTTTATCAGTGTTCAATTTATATCTTTGTTTTCCACGTAAGTAATCTATCTGATTCTCCATGTTGAAAAATATTTATTATGTGTATTAATGCCGTGATATCCGTTACTGGTCGTATATTTGAACTCAATATTTTCCCTTCAGGAATCATTATTTCCATATTACTAGCCGACATTTTTATAACATAATACTGTTGTTTTTTTCCTGCGATTTCCTTCTCTTCTATGGCTTTAATTATACCTGCTCCTTGCATTGGATAAACAATGTTATCGCCAATTTGAAACAAATAATCCACCTCCATATATGGTAACCTTCTCAAATTTAACACACTTTTAGTTTTTTAGAAAAGTTTTTATTTTATCACAAAAATATTTTACACGTCAACACTTCAGAAGCAAGAAATTAAATTCACACAATACACTATAAAAACCGCAATTTTATTAACGGTTCCACACACATTCATTCTCTTTTAACATAAAAACACATCACTACATTTGAGTAGTAATGTGTTTTTGATAAAGCGTAAATAAAAATCTACTTTTCCGTCTATATACTAACCTGCTTACTAACTGTCTCCCTCGCCAAAAGAAAACTCATAATCACTTGCGCAGCTACTCGGCTCGTCATATCTCTGAAATCAAGGGTTGGATCAATTTCTACAATATCCATCCCTTGAACGAGAGGTTCTTTACCAAGAAATTCAATCGCATCCAGTAAAGTCGCACTATCCATTCCGCCAGGACCAATCGCTGGACAACCTGGCGCAAATGCTTGATCTAGTACATCCATATCAAGAGAAATATAAATAGAAGTCACGCCTTGCTTTCTTAATACTTCGATACTTTTCGTCATAATATCTTTTATTTCTCGCTCTCGTACATCTTTCATTGTATACACTGTCACGCCATGTCCTTTTGCATATTCATGGTACGCTCGTGCATTTGAAAAATTACGAATACCGATTTGAACGAGTTGTTTTCCTGTAATAACACCATTTTCTAGTAAACTACGGAACGGTGTACCATTTGACGGACCACCATCTTCTAAATTGCGCAAATCATGATGGGCATCAAATTGAATAATACCGACCTTCCCTTTACTATTTGCAAATCCTGTTATACTCGGAAAACTAATCGAGTGATCCCCACCAAGAACGATTGGTATCATGTTCGGATTTACTTTCGTTACATGACCAACTGTTTTCGCAATTCGGTTATGACTTTCTTTTATATCCGTCACATGCATCGTAATATCGCCGCAATCATATAAGACACTTTCTTTCATATCATGTTCTTCTGTAATTGCGTACGTGCTATATGCATCTAACATCGCACGAATTGTTTTTGGAGCAAAACTTGCTCCTGAATGACTAATAGACGGTTTAGAAAGGGGTGCTCCAATTAAGGCCGCACCGAATATTTCCACGCCTTCCTCCCAATCTTTGATCATTTCACTCCATTTTGTCACTTCACGATCGATAAACTTGGCATTTTTCTTTAAATAGTGGCCGTGCTCCACGATTGTTCACCTCTTGTATATGCGATATTACCATTCTTCCATACTGTATTTACATGACTTACGCCGTAATGATACGGTACGTAAGCATAATTGTAAGCATCCCATAGCACTAGATCTGCCTTGCGACCTACTCTAATTTTCCCAGCTACGTCACCACGATTAATTGCGTAAGAAGAGTTAACTGTTACGGCATTCCAAACTTCTTCTGGTGTCATTTTCAACTTCAGCATTGCGATGCTCATAATAAGCTGAATGTTTTCCGTTGGACAGCTGCCTGGGTTAAAGTCTGTAGCTAAAGCTACCGCAACACCTTCATCGATCATTTTACGACCGCGAGCAAAGCTTTCTTTATTTAAATAGAAAGTTGTTCCTGGTAATAAAGTGGCTACTGTATTAGAGTTTGCAAGCATTTCAATTCCTTTATCAGAAGCACCAACTAAATGGTCCGCTGATGCTGCACCAATTTCAGCTGCCGCTTCCGCACCACCAAGAGGATCAATTTCATCCGCATGAATTTTCACATCAAAGCCAAGCTCTTTCGCTTTTAATAAAAACTCTTTCGACTCTTCAACAGAGAACACGCCTGTTTCGCAGAAAATATCAACAAATTCAGCTAATTGCTTCTCTTTCATTTCTGGCAGTAAGTCTAACATCCATTGTAAAAATTCTTTCGATCTACCTTTATACTCTTTCGGAACTGCATGAGCACCTAAAAATGTAGAAACTAAATCGATTGGATGCTCTTTTTGTAATTGTGCAGTTGCCTCTAATTGTTTCCATTCCGTCTCATCATCCAATCCGTAACCACTCTTCGCTTCTACAGTTGTAACTCCGAAAGATAGCATACGGTCTAAATGAAATTTCGCTTTTTGAACAAGTTCTTCCTTCGACGCTTTTTTCGTTGCATTTACAGTTGAAAGAATACCTCCGCCTTGTTCTAAAATTTCTAAGTACGGCACTCCTTGCAATTTTAATGCGATTTCATTTTCACGAGATCCACCAAATACAAGGTGAGTATGCGGATCAACAAGACCAGGAGAAACCATTTTCCCGCCGCAATCAATTACTTCTTTCGCTTGTAATCCTTTCGCTTCTTCTGCTGTTCCAACGAAAGTAATTACGCCGTTTTCAATCCCAACCACACCGTTTTCGATAACAGGAAGCGTGTTCATCGCTTCCCGTCTTAACAAGCCATCTTCTTGATCCATTGTTAGTAATTGACCGATATTGATTAGTAAAGTGTCCAGCATGTTTTCTCCTCCTTATTTCATCATTGGAATGTTAACGCCTTTTTCTTTCGCAGTTTCCACAGCTAAGTCATATCCTGCATCCACGTGACGAACAACACCCATACCAGGGTCAGAAGTTAATACGCGCTCAATACGTTTTGCCGCTGCTTCTGTTCCATCTGCAACGATAACCATTCCAGCGTGAAGTGAATAACCCATACCAACGCCGCCACCGTGGTGAACAGATACCCAGCTTGCACCGTTTACACTGTTAATTAATGCATTCAAAATTGGCCAGTCAGCTACTGCATCACTACCATCTTTCATCGCTTCTGTTTCACGGTTTGGAGATGCTACTGATCCGCAATCTAAATGGTCACGACCGATAACGATTGGTGCTGATAATTCACCATTTGCAACCATTTCATTAATGATGCGACCAAATTTCGCGCGCTCACCGTAACCAAGCCAACAAATACGTGACGGAAGACCTTGGAACTCAACTTGCTGACGAGCCATACGGATCCAGTTACATAAATGCTCATTATCAGCAAACTCACGTAAAATTACTTCGTCTGTTTTATAAATATCTTCTGGGTCACCAGAAAGCGCTACCCAGCGGAATGGTCCTTTTCCTTCGCAGAATAATGGACGGATAAATGCTGGAACGAATCCTGGGAAATCGAATGCATTTTTCAAACCTTCATCAAAAGCAACTTGGCGAATGTTATTTCCGTAATCAAATGTAATTGCGCCTTTTGCTTGCATAGCAAGCATTGCTTCTACATGTTTTGTCATGCTTTCTTTTGATAATTGTACGTAGCGCTCCGGATCTTCTTCACGAAGTTTTGCTGCTTCTTCTAATGTGTAACCTACTGGAATATAACCGTTTAATGGATCATGAGCAGATGTTTGATCTGTAACTAAATCTGGCGTAATATTACGCTTCACTAGCTCTGGTAAAATCTCTGCCGCATTTCCTAATAAACCAATAGAAATCGGTTCTTTCTTCTCTTTATACTCGTTCGCAACCGTTAATGCTTCTTCTAATGATTCTGTATACATATCACAGTATCTCTTTTCAATACGGCGATCGATACTGCGCTTATCAACATCAATAGCGATAACAACACCGCCATTCATCGTTACAGCAAGAGGTTGTGCACCGCCCATACCACCTAAACCAGCAGTAAGTGTTAATGTACCTTTTAATGAACCACCGAAATGTTGGCGTGCCGCTTCACCAAACGTTTCATATGTCCCTTGTAAAATACCTTGTGTTCCAATGTAAATCCAGCTACCTGCTGTCATTTGTCCATACATCATAAGACCTTTTTTCTCTAGTTCACGGAAGTGATCCCAGTTCGCCCACTTCGGTACTAAGTTTGAGTTCGCTAAAAGAACGCGAGGTGCATCTTCATGTGATTTAAAGATTGCAACTGGTTTTCCTGATTGAACAAGTAATGTTTCATCGCTTTCTAACGTTTTTAATGAATCTACAATTGCATTGTAGCTTTCCCAGTTACGAGCTGCACGGCCGATTCCACCATATACAACTAATTCTTCTGGCTTTTCAGCAACTTCCGGATCTAAATTGTTCATTAACATACGAAGTGCAGCTTCTTGCACCCACCCTTTCGTTTGTAACTCAGTACCTCTTGGTGCGCGAATTGTTTGTTTAACTTTTTCCATTTCACTCTCTCCCTTTTCTCATTTTATAGTGCTGCGTTTACATCTAATCTTTCTTTTATCGAATAATTCGTTTTTAACCAATACGCAATATTTTCAATATCCGTTGAGAATATACGGTCATTAGTAATAGAAGGTACTTGTTGACGACCTTGATGATAGAAGCTCTTCGTCACTGTACTCATGTTTTCAATACCGCGATATTCTGCTGCTTGCATCGCACAAATCATCTCAATTGAAAGAACACGTCTTACATTTTGAATAATTTGATGTGCATGGCGTGAAGCAATTGTTCCCATACTTACGTGATCTTCTTGGTTAGCTGATGACGGGATTGAATCAACACTCGCCGGATGTGCTAACGTTTTATTTTCAGAAACTAGTGACGCTGCAGCATATTGCATAATCATTGCACCAGACTGAAGTCCTGGTTCTGGACTTAAAAATGGTGGTAAATCGTTTAACTGTGGATTTACTAAGCGTTCAATACGGCGCTCTGAAATATTTGCAAGTTCTGCCATTCCAACTTTTAAGAAGTCCATCGCAAATGCAATTGGTTGACCGTGGAAATTACCACCTGAAATTACTTTTTCTCCGCCATCAAAAATAAGTGGATTATCTGTCGCGGCATTCATTTCAATTTCTAATTTTTCTTTCACATAATTTAAAACTTGCCAAGAAGCACCGTGTACTTGCGGAATACAGCGAAGTGAATAGGCATCCTGCACACGTAGTTCTCCTTGTTTCGTTGTTAATTTACTATCATGAAGGATGTCACGAATTCTGCTTGCTACTTCTACTTGCTCTTTATAACCACGTGCTTTATGAACATTTTCATCAAATGCATCAATAATGCCTTGTAAACCTTCAATTGTCATAGATGCAATTAATTCAGCTTGATAAGCCGTTGCTTCTGCTTCTATATAAGAAAGAACTCCTTGCGCTGTCATCGCCTGCGTACCATTAATTAACGCCAGACCTTCTTTCGCTTCAAGTTCAATTGGCTCAAGACCTTCTTCTGTAAGAGCGACCATTGCATGAACGCGTTTTCCTTTATAGAACACTTCACCTTCGCCTAATAATACGAGCGCAAGATGAGATAAAGGTGCTAAATCGCCACTCGCACCAAGTGAGCCTTGTTGTGGAACAACTGGGTGAATTTTACGATTTACAAACTCAAGAAGCATATTTACAACGAGCGGTCTAACACCAGATACTCCTTTAAGCATCGTGTTTGCTCGTAAAATTAACATACCGCGTGATACTTCTTCAGGGAATGGCTCGCCTATCCCACATGCATGTGACTGAATTAAATTATGTTGAAGTGCCTTTACATCATCTTTTTGAATTAGCACATCACTAAACTTTCCAAATCCAGTTGTAATACCGTAAACAACTTTTCCGTCCTCTACAATTTTCTCAACTACTTCGCGGCACTCCGCCACCTTTTGCATACTAGTTGGACAAGCTGTTACACCTTCTCCTTCAAGTAACAACCTCTTCATTTCTTCAATTGTCAATGTGTGTCCTGTTAACGTAATCATTGTTTTTCCTCCTTAAAAAGGCAAAAGGGGACCTTATCTTTTTAAGACAGACTTCTGTCCTAAAAAAGTAAGGCCCCCTTCTAACTAATAGACTATGGGCAAATCATATGTGATTAATTCCTAAACCAATCGCCTCATGCTCAGATCCTTTTACAGGTGCACCAATCGTTCCATATAATGCAACAGCAACCCATTCGCCCTCTTTTTTTCCGTCGTACGGTGTACCGCGCACAATCGCAAAGCGAAGTCCTACTGTACGAAGAACGTCTGCTAACTGAATTTGACCTCTCGTCACTCCGTACAAAGCTTCCATAATTGCGTGATAAAGTGCATGTGTTTCTCTGTAAACGTCTGTTTCAATAACTTGGTTGCTCTTAGCCGCTGTTTCCATTGCTGCGACAACCTTTTGCGAATTCATCGAACCCACTTTCCCCGTACAATACTTCCACCCTTTTGGGATAGATAATACAGGGCTTTCATTCTCATCCGCAAGTGCCAACAGCATGGCCATACGACCAATTCGATGTGTTCCTTGAAGAAGCATGTGACTCTCTCATTTCTTTTAATTATTTGAATATTTCTTAATTTAAGAATATATGAAAACGGTTAAATCGTCAATAGTTTAAACTCACATTCAAACAATTTTTTCATCCCCTCCATTTGTGTACACAAATGATTTACACAAATTTTTCAGGCGTGTTATAGTCTCACTAACCGATACAAAGGGGAGAGATTTCAGTGACAAAGCGAAAAAACATTCATTTTCGAATTGAAGAAAAATTACTTGAAAGGTTTGAAGCTGCACTCCATTACGAAGGCTTAAAGAAAACCGACGTATTAACGCACGCAATTCAGCAATTTTGCACGAAGGTGGAATGCGAAAAGATGAATGATGTAAAACGCCAGTACAATGTAAGCCACCATTTACAAATACGTATTGATACGCATAAACATTACGAAGAAAAACAAGTGAATTTAGATGAAGTCGTCATGGATCATTTACAACTTCAAGGAGACGAGAAAATATTAGAGGTTGGGTGCGCTAACGGAAAATTTCTTTCCTTTTTGCAAGCGAATGGCCATAAAGGTCAATTAACAGGTTTTGATCAATCAGAAGCCATGCTCTCTGAAGCCACTAAAACAAATACTTTAATTGAATGGAGACTAGGTGACGCTGAAAAACTTCCTTTTGAAGCCAATTGCTACGACTGGATCGTCGCAAGACATATGTTATATCATATGAAAGATGTTGAAAGAACTATCCAAGGGTTCCATAAAGTAATACGTCCTGGTGGCTCACTTTTAGCTACTACAAATTCTGACGTTACATTACCTCGTATAGTTGAAATGTGTAATCGCATGTTAGACGCATTTGATTTACCGAAAACAACATCTTCAGTCACGCCATTTTGTTTGGAAAATGGTAAAGAGATATTACAGTCTGTTTTTTCAACTGTTGAAGAAGCAGTTATTCATAATGCTCTCGTTTTTCATCATGCTACTCCAATTGTAAACTATATTTCTAGCATGTTTCCGTCGCTAAATATACCTGATAATACACATCTTCACGCCGAAATGAAGGAATGGCTAAAAGAAGAAGTAGAAAATGAATTGGCAATTCATAACGGTATATGGCGCGATCCGAAAACGTTAGCCATTTATCGATGTCAAAAAGAAAAAAGCTAGCAAATGCTAGCTTTTATACATTCTCAGGCAAAAGCTCCTCCATCATCACATTCCCCTTACCACTGTAAAAATTTATATTGTGTTCGTTCGCTATCCCAAAATAAGAGGCAATCGCTATTCCAAATGGTACAAATGCATGCCCCTGCGCTGTAATAATGTTTGAATGTTCCACAACTTCTTCATACACAAAATTTTCTACTGGAAAACAATCTAATTTTCTATAATCCATAGTTACTGTATACGAGTTTTCTTTGAATAAGCCTGCTTTTGCTAGTGCATACGGTCCCGCACAAATAGCAGCTACTAATTTTTCTTGTTCGTGAAACTGACGGATGACTGAAAAGAGTCCTTCTGCATCCTTCATATGTATCGCATCTCCGCCTGGAATAATAATCCCCTCATATTCTTCTACACGTACTTCACTTAATTCTATATGCGGTTGCACTTGCAAACCTGTTTCACTTATAATCAATTCTTTCGTTAAACTCGCTGTAATAATTTCATATTTATTTTTCAACAATGCCGTTGCTACTGTTATTTCAAACTCCGCAAATGTTGGGTATACAAATAAAAGTATTTTTTTCATATCCCTCTCTCCTTTAACCAATCCATAAAATATCCCTCTAATTCTTCCGCTGTTAATCTATTCGTGTCCACATAAGTTACAGGAAATTGTTTATACCAGTCTTTTTCAGTTTCTACTAATTTAAATTGCTCCTCAAATGTACTTCTGTTTCTTGTTCTATCATTATTTTTTCTATTATATAAATTACTTTCCGAGCCATCTAAATAAAAAATAGCATCTGAACGACATTCTCTTAATTTATATAATTCATCTCTTAATGCAGTTTCTATATCCCACTCTTCTCCTATAATCTTTGGATAAAAGAGCGTAAAAAACTCAATATCTTCTGGCCCGCGATCAAAAATTACAACTGAATCTTTTACATTTTGAAACTCCTTTATTTTTGCTTCCATAAACATTTTTTGATTTAGAATAAACCCTTCTTTTAAATTTATATCCAAATTTAATACTCTTCGCTTTTCTACAATTGGATAAGGGTTTTCATATATAACTGAAAACCCACATTACTCTAACCTTTTAGCCAATGTCGTTTTTCCGCTTGCCATCGGTCCTTGGAGTGAAATTACATATGCCATTCCTCTCATTCCCTTGCGCTTTAGTAAAACTATAATATACAGAATCTTGAAAACTATCAACAAAATATATATCATCTTGTTTCTTATTCTTATCTAACATATAATAAAAAATAGAGATTATGACGGACGCATTAATAATGTAAGCTTGGAAATCCAAGCTTACATTATTTTTTGCTTTCCCTTTTCAAATAAAAAGAGTATACTAGATTAGAACGTATGTTCTTAATGATTACATACAGTAAGGAGATAAGACAATGGTATACGATACAAAAGCAATTTCTTGGAACGAGTCTTTAAAACAACTTCAACGCCGCTATACAAACAAACAAGTTGACCGAAAAGAATTTGAGGATATTGAACTGATGGAATTCTTCCGCGATAACGACTACATTTCTTTACCTACACATATAAGCGGCCTATCAACAGCACGTTTTACTTCTTACTCTATTTTCACAACTGAAGATAAAGATCGTAAAGTTGGCACATTAATCATTGAATATGTAGAAGATGATAATAATAATTTATGTGTGGAACAACTATACTTCGTTTAAATGATAACGCTTGGTCAAAATGACCAAGCGTTCTTGCTTTCTATCAATCTCACTGTTTATAATATAAATAAAAGAAAACCGCAATCATTAAGGGGGGATACTCTTGCTCGAAGGATGGTTCAGTTGGTTTATTGTACTGTGGACTGTTATTTTATTAGGACTTATGTCTATCGGTGGATACTTTATGTTCAGAAAATTTTTAAAACGACTACCAAAAGAAGATGGTATGTCCATTTTAGATTGGGAAGAGCACTATATTAATAAAACGAGGCATTTATGGGATGACGAACAAAAACAATTGTTAGAAGAGCTCGTAAGTCCTGTTCCAGAGCTATTTCGCGATGTTGCTAAATCAAAAATTGCTGGCAAAATCGGTGAACTAGCCTTACAAGAAAAAGCCTCTCAAATTACACAAGATTTAATTATTAAAGGGTATATTATTGCTACACCGAAGCGTGATCATAAATTTTTAGTAAAAAAACTACAAGAAAAAAAGATTGATTATTCTCATTATCAATCTTTACTAACAAAATCTACCTCATAAAAAAAGATTGCTAACTTATAGCAATCTTTTTTAACTTACAGTTACTGATTTTACTGCTGTTAATTTAGCCTCCGCCAAGTCTATTTGTAATCCAACCGCACTTGTATAAATTGTATCTCCAGTACCTGTAATATTTACTTGTGTAGATGTCGTATTTGGTGCAATAGAACCTGTTGCATTTACATTTGTAATATCAAACTCAGCTCTTGCATTTGCAGTTGTAGTCGTTCCAGAAAAATTCCGATCTGCAAAACTACCAATTGTATTTAAATTTCCATTAATATCATTTACTTGCCCTCTAAAAAAGTTCCCTATTGGATTATTTGGTCCTGTTAATGTCACAGAGTTCAATTGAAAATTATCACCTGTAAAATTCGGATCACCATTTACCGCCATTACAAAAGCTCTTGCTGTCACCGTCCCTGTAGCTGGTGTAAAAAATCCTGAAATGGTTTGTGGTGTACCGGATAATAAAAAACCTGGAAATAAACTCACATTTCTCATCGGATATGAGGAATCACGATATACAACAATCAACGACCATCCTGCACCATAACCAACTGGCTGACGCGTAGGTAATCTTGTCACACTATATCTTCCTGCTGCTCGATTCGGTAAACCTTGCAGTAAAGGTGTAACGTCTGCTGCTCGATTATAAACATTGGCTATAAAAGGGAGATTTGTCCCTTCTGATGACCATGCTGAATTAATTGTCACTTGTGTACTCGTTCCATCAGGCGTAACTAAATTTGGAGGATTCGCATCAACAACAGCAGTTGTAACAGCCGTATCCAATCCACCTGACCAAACAAGTAACGCAAAATCTACAACCGCCGTAGCTGGAACGATAGTAGTTGATGGATTTAATTCAGCCCATGAGCCATCTAATGTCCAATCATTTGTTGTACCTCCAAATGTATTCGGGTCCGTCGATGAAGGAACTCCTCCAAAAGTAGAATCTGTATTTAATGTTATAAGTGCATTGTAAGCAAAGTTTGTATTTGCAGTACCGCGCATTCCCATCGTATTACCCGTATGCATCATAAATAAGTTATCGTTTTTACCGTAAGCTTGAACAAAAGCCAATAGAATTCACTCCTATTAGGATAAAAAATTTTATTAAAGTTTTCAATTTTTTAACTCACTATTACTGATTTTGTAGCAGTTAAACGTGCCTCCGCTAAATCTATTTGTAAACCGACAGCACCAGCGTAAAGATAATCAAATGTATTTGGGATATTCACGGTAGTAGAAGTAGAACCGGCTGTTAACACGCCATTTGCGGGTACATTTGTCACATCAAACTCTGCACGCCGATTAGTCGCAGAAGTACCAATTGGCATATTTCTATCCCCAAAACTTCCGACTGTATTTAAATTTCCCAAATAATTATTTACTTGTGAAGCAAAAAAGTTATTTATTAAATTATTAGGTCCTGAAAGTCCCGTACCGTTTAAGTTAAATCTATCACCTGTCGCATCAGTATCACCATTAATTGCCATTGTAAATACACGAGCATTAACCGGCGCTACAGCTGGAGTGATAAAATTTGAAATCGTTGCTGTCTCACCCAATGTAGAAATGAGTAAACCAGTATATAAACTAACATTCCTAATAGGATATGAATTATCGCGATATACAACAACCAATGCCCATCCTACGCCTGTCCCTTGCGTCGGAGGATTTGCCGTGGGAACCCTTTCTACAAAATAATCCCCCGCTGCTCGATTTGAAAGCCCTTGTAGAATATTTGTTACATTTGCAGCACGTGTATAAATGGTACCTTGAAATGTTCCGCTTGATCTCGTCTCTCCCCATGCAGGAACACTCGTAATTGTATGAGTGACCCCATCCGGTGTTTGTAAAGTAGGTATATTGTTATTTACCACCGTTTCTGTCACAGTTGCACTCAATGTTCCTTGCCATACTAGCATTGCAAAGTCTACAGTTGCTGTTGCTGGTACATCTGTTACTGAAGGATTAAGTCTTGCCCAAGAACCATTTAATGTCCAATCATTTGTCGTTCCCGCAAAAGTTAATGGATCTACCGAAGAAGGAACTCCTGCAAAACTTAAATTTGTATCTCTTGTTATTAATGCATTGTATTGATACGCCGTCGCTGTTGTAATACCACGCATGCCAACTGTATTCCCTGTGTGTACCATAAATAAAGAGTCCGTTTTCGTATATGTTTGTACAAAAGCCAACAATTCCACTCCCCTTCCATATAAGATAAATATTTATTCGCTATTTCATTTAATGCAAACAAGTAAAAAAAGTTCCATTTGTATATGCACAGACTAATTTGGGCAAAAAAAAAGCCTTTGCCTATTCCTATTCATTTAAATTTGAATAGGATGCAATGACGAGCTCATTTTATACTAATATTTACACATAGTATTGTTTCTAGATTATTAAATAATGCTATTTGTAAATATTCCATGCCTTGACCGGATTTAAATTTATACAGAAAGGACGAATCTAATGGCAATAGCAACAATAGGAAGTCGTTTAACCTATACAATCGTTGTCCAAAATACCGGAACACTTCCTGCCCAAAACGTTACATTTACAGACCCCATACCCGCTGGCACTACTTTCGTTCCAAACAGCGTTACAGTTGATGGCGTTGCAACAGCTGGAAATCCTGCTACTGGTATTCCCATTAGCAACATTCCTGTTGGCGGCTCTGTTACAATTACCTTTCAAGTAGATGTTACAAGTGTCCCTACCCCACCAGTTGCAAGTAACGTAGCATCATTTGGATACGAATTTCAACCTGCACCTAACGCACCCACTATCACACGTACGACAACAAGCAATATTGTTAATACAGATATTTTCACAGCTAATGTCGCATTAACAAAAGCAGTAGATAAAACAATTGCTACTATCGGTGATACGATTACGTATACAATTACGGCCACAAATCAAGCCACATTAGCTGCTAATAATGTTATCATTACAGACACGCCTCCTGCCGGCACATCGTTCGTACCGGGTAGCGTTACAGTTAATGGTACTTCTACTACAGATAATCCTGCTACTGGAATAAATGTAGGAACGATTGCTGCAAACGGGAATGCTACAATTACGTTTCAAGTTCAAGTTCAAGTTAATACTCTCCCTACACCTAACCCTATTCCAAATAGTGCAACTTCAAGCTTTCAATATAATCCACCAAACCAACCACCAATTAACAGAAACTCTACAAGTAATATAGTTGAAACACAAATTAATGCTACTATCATAAATCCAACTAAAAGTGCAAACCAACAAATTGTGAATATTGGTGACATCATTACGTATACGATTACTGTTCCAAATAACGGTAATATTTCAGCGACAAATGTTTCCATCACCGACCCTATCCCTACTGGCACTACTTTTATTCCAAACAGTGTTACAGTTAATGGAACGGCACAATCTGGCGTAACTCCAACAAATATTCCGCTAGGTACAATTCCTGCTGGTCAAACTACAACTGTCACATTTCAAGTCCAAGTCACTTCCCTCCCAGCTAACGGAACGATTACTAACGAAGCAAATGTAACATTTACGTCGCAACCGAATCCGGCTGAACCCTCAACAACCACTACGATAACACCACCTCCAACAACTACTTCTGTACGAACTGCAATTGTAAATCCAACAAAAACTGCTAGTCCACAAATTGCTGATATCGGTGATATTATTACGTATACGATTACTGTACCAAATACAGGAAACATCGCTGCAACGAACGTTATTGTAACTGATCCAATTCCAAGTAGCACTACATTTATTCCGAATAGCGTCACAATTAACGGTACTTCACAACCTGGCGTAAACCCTTCTGGTGGTATACAAATTGGAACAATCGCAGCTGGTAATACTGTCACTGTCACTTTCCAAGTTCAAGTTACCGCTCTCCCAGAGAATGGCCTAATCCGAAATATCGGAACCACAACATTTACGTATCAACCAGATCCTACAAAACCAGCTATTACAACAACAAACCCTACACCACCTACTACTACTCCTGTTAACACCGCTATTACAAACCCTGTTAAAACGGCGGATAAAACTACTGTTGATATTGGTGATGTTATTACGTATACGATTACTTTCACTAATGATGGTACGATCCCTGCTACAAATGTAGTTTTTACTGATACCATTCCTACTGGTACAACATTCATTCCGAATAGCGTAATCTTAAATAATGTACCGGTTCCAAATTCAAATCCCGCACTAGGAATCCCGGTTGGAACAATTAATCCCGGTGAAACCAAAACACTATCTTTCCAAGTTCTTGTTACACAAATTCCAGCTGGCGGTGTTATTGCAAACGAAGCTTCAACGACATATACGTACCAGCCAGATCCAACAAGACCGCCGGTTACCACAACCGAACCGACAGCACCTACTACAGTCTCTGTTAATACCGCTACAGTTAACCCTACAAAATCTGCTAATCGTACTTTCGTTGATATTGGTGATGTTATTACGTATACAATTAGTTTACAAAATAACGGCACTGTTCCCTCAACAAATATTGTACTAACAGATCCAATTCCAAACGGTACAACATTTATTCCAAATAGCGTCACGATTGATGGTATCTCACAACCTAACAGTAATCCTGAAAACGGTATATCGATTGGTACTTTAAATCCAAATCAAGCAAAAACAATTACATTCCAAGTTCAAGTTACAAGTGTCCCGCCAAATGGAATTATAGAAAACCAAGGCAGTGTGTTATTTAATTATATTGTTAATCCAAATGAGCCTCCTGTTACAACAACTACCCCAACTCCTAAAACAGAAACTCAAGTTGGGACCGTTATTACAGCGCCTACAAAATCTGCCGACAAACAAGTTGCTGATTTAGGAGATACGATTACCTACACGGTCACATTTACAAATAACGGGACCGTTCCGGCTACAAATGTAGTCGTTACAGACCCTACACCTAACGGAACTATTTTCGTTCCAAATAGTGTTACAATCGATGGCATTACAACGCCAGGAGCAGCCCCATCACTTGGTATACCACTTGGTACCATTTCTGTCGGAGAAACGAAAACAATCACGTATCAAGTTGTCGTTACAAACTTACCACCTGATGGAATAATTAGAAACCAAGCATCCTTCACTTACCAATATCAACCGAACCCAAGTGAGCCTCCTGTCACAACAACTACCACCACTCCAAGTGTAAACATTCCAATTAATAATCCTAATCCAACGACTACAAAATCTGCTGATCGACAAGTTGTTGATATAGGGGATACGATTACTTTTACTGTAACATTCCAAAATAGAGGGACCGTCCCCGCTACAAATGTTATTATAAAAGATACACTTCCATCTGGTGTTTCTTTCGTTCCAGGTAGCGTTGTCGTAAATGGCACATCACAACTTGGAGAAAACCCTGAAATTGGTATACCCGTCGGCACTGTAAATCCCGGTCAAAGTATTACAGTTACGTTCCAAGGTGTAGTAAATAGTATCCCGCCCGGAGGAGTTATTAGAAATCAAGCAAATGTTACATTCACATACGAGCCAAATCCAAATGAACCTCCCGTTACGACAACTATTACAACTCCTGAAACAGAAACAGCAGTTAATACCGCTACACTAAATCCACAAAAAACAGCAGATCGCTCCTTCGTTGCATTAAATGATGTCATTACCTATACTCTCTCATTTCAAAACACCGGTACTGTTCCTGCTACGAATATAACAGTAATAGATTCTATCCCTGCCGGTACTGTATTTATTCCAGATAGTGTTACGATTAATGGGATTCCTCAAGCAGGAACAAATCCATCATCAGGAATTTCACTTGGAACTTTAGCGCCATCCGAACGCGCAACGATTACTTTCCAAGTACGAGTAATAAACATCCCTGCTAGCGGCGAAATCCGAAATCAAGGTAGTGCAACATTTAATTATCAACCGGATCCAAATTTACCTCCAGTCACAAAAACAGAAACAACTCCTGAAACAACAACTCCTATCCAAACTGTAGTCATAAGTCCAACAAAAACAGCAAACCTTACGTTTGCAGAAATTGGCGATATTGTAACTTATACTGTCACATTTACAAACCAAGGAACTATACCTGCTACTGGTGTAACAATTACAGATTCTTTACCACCGGGTACAACTTTTATTACGAATAGTGTTACTGTAAACAATGTCGCTCAACCCGGCGTAAGTCCAGTCACAGGAATTCCTGTTGGAACAGTTAATACCGGCGAGACAGTTACTGTTACATTCCAGATTCAAATAAACGCTATTCCTCCTAATGGAAAAATAGAAAATACAGCAAGTGTTACCTACACTTCTCAGCCTAATCCTAGCGAACCTCCTATTACAACAACAGAAACGACTCCTACCGTAACTTTACCTGTTCGTACCGCTAACCCGAACCCGCAAAAAACAGTGGATCGTGAGTTTGCAAGTATTGGTGATACGCTCACTTATACAATCACCCTTCAAAATACTGGTAATATACCTGCAACTAATGTCATTATTACAGATTCTATCCCTACTGGAACTACATTTATCCCTGGTAGCGTTACGATTAATGGCATTCCACAACCTAATTTGCCCCCTGAAACAGGAATCCCAGTTGGCACATTAAACCCTAGACAAGTAGTGACTGTTACTTTAGAAGTACAAATAACAGCTTTACCACCAAATGGCATTATCTCAAATGAAGCAAATGTCACTTACACATCTCAACCAGATCCGACACTCCCGCCTATTACAACAACCACACCGACTCCAATCGCAGAAACAATTGTACAAAATGCAGAATTAGAGTCAACAAAAACAGTAGATTTGCCAATCGCTAACATTGGCGATGCACTCACTTATACAATTACCCTTGAAAACACTGGAAATATTCCTATGACAAATGTATCTGTCATTGATCAACCACCAGTAGGCACACAATTTATTGTAGATTCTGTTACAGTAAATGGCCTTTCACAACCAGGTGTTGATCCAAGCATTGGGATACTCATTGGTACAATACAACCAAATCAAATAATAACCATTACGTTCCAAGTAACGATTACGAATATACCGCCTAACGGGGTTGTTACAAATGTCGGTTCAGTCAGCTTTACATCTCAGCCTAATCCAAATGAACCTCCTATTACGGAAACAGAGACAACACCACCAGTTAATACTGAAATCATTAATAGTATTATTAATCCATCGAAAACGGCTGATCGAAACAACGTTGATATAGACGATATCATTACGTACACCGTTACATTCCAAAACTTACAAACTGTTCAACTAACAAATATCATTTTTACAGATTCGATTCCAGTTGGTACGACTTTCATTCCAAATAGTGTAACAATTAATGGTATCCCAACTAGTGATGTTGATCCAGCTCTTGGCATTCCTCTTGGCACATTAAATCCTAGTCAATCAGTTGTTGTAACTTTTCAAGTTCGCGTTGTTTCCATACCACCTAACGGAATTATTATAAATGAAGCTACTATCACCTACACATTCCAACCTAATCCTGGAGAACCTCCAGTAACAGTGACTACTCCAACGCCTCCTACTACTACCAATGTCAACACGGCAACAACAAACCCTACAAAATCCGCTGATAAAGTATTTGCTTTATTAGGTGACACAATCACCTATACAATCTCCTTACAAAATACAGGAACTGTCCCTGCAACAAATGTACTTGTAACCGATCCTATTCCAGCTGGTACTACTTTCATTCCGAATAGTGTTACGATAAACGGCGTCACGCAACCAGGTATCGTTCCTAGTTCCGGAATTCTTATCGGTACATTAGAACCTAACACTTCAGCCGTCGTAACTTTCCAAGTTCAAGTAACTTCGATACCACCGACAGGCTTTATCGAAAATGAAGGGATCGTTTCATTCCAATATCAGCCAGATCCTACTAGACCACCTGTATCTGTTACTACGCCTACACCTACTACAAAGACGCAAGTAAGTGAAGTTACTATTAATCCTAACAAACAAGGTAACCCTCAAACTATTAATCTTGGTGATACTGTCACATATACAATTACGTTCCAAAATGTCGGGAATATTAATGCGACAGATGTTATTATTACAGACCCTACTCCATCTGGTACTACTTTCATTCCGAATAGCGTTACGATTAATGGCGTCACGCAACCTGGAACAAATCCAAATAATGGTGTAAACGTTGGGACTGTAACTCCAGGACAAATTGTTACATTAACTTATCAAGTTACTGTAACTGAACTCCCACCAGACGGTATTATTAAAAACACTGCAACTGTCACTTACACATTCCAGCCAAACCCTAGCGAACCCCCTATTACTATTACAGATCCTACTCCAACTGTTGAAGTATCCGTTATTACACCTACACCTAACCCAAATAAACTAGCCGACAAACAAATTGTAGATATAAATGAAATCATAACGTATACTGTAACCTTCCAAAATCGCGGATCAGTCCCTGCAACTTCCGTTATCATTACTGATCCGTTAGCAAATGGGTTAACGTTTCTTCCAGGTACTGTTGTAATAAATGGCATTTCAGATCTTGGAGCAAATCCTGTTGTAGGTATACCTGTTGGAACAGTCAATCCAAACGATACAATTACTGTTCAATTCCAAGCAAGAGTCACAAGTGTACCACCTGGTGGTATTATTCGAAATCAAGCAACTGTTACTTTCACATATGAACCAGGTCCTGGTGAACCTCCTATTACAATTACAGACCCTACTCCAATTAACACAACGAATGTAACTACAGCTATATTAAATCCGAAAAAAACAGCCACGCCGGAAACAGTTACTTTAGGTGATATCATTACGTATACGATTTCTCTCCAAAATACAGGTACCATTCCTGCTAATCATATACTTGTAACTGATACAATTCCTATCGGTACTTCGTTCATCCAAAATAGTGTAACAATTAACAACGTGCCGCAACCAACTGCAAATCCATCAGCAGGCATCCCAATTTCAACACTTGCTCCTTCTGAATCCGCAACGATTTCTTTCCGTGTCCTAGTTACTTCAATTCCACCAAGCGGAGAAATTCAAAACCAAGGTAACGTTTCCTTCCAGTACCAACCCGATCCTACTAAACCACCTGTATCCGTTACTACGCCTACACCTACTACAATTACTCCTGTAAACGTTAGGACTATTAACCCGATAAAAACCGCTGATAAATCCATCGTTTCAGTAGGTGATACGATTACATTTACTATCACATTCCAAAATGAAGGTACGATTCCTGTCACTGACATTTCTGTTACAGACTCACTTCCTGTCGGCACATCATTCGTTCCAAATAGTGTCACAATTAATAACATTCCCGTTCCAAACGCAAATCCATCCACAGGCATTCCAGTCGGAACTCTTAATCCAACAGAATCCGTAACTATTTCATTCAAAGTACAGGTTATTACACTTCCAGCTAATAGAATGATTACAAATATCGCATCCATTACGTATACTTCTCAACCCGACCCTACTAGACCACCTATCACAACAACGACTACAACACCACCAATTACGATAGAAGTAAACCCTAATGAGCCAAACACATTTATTAAGACCGCAAATGTAAATAGCGCCCATCTCGGTGATTTCATCACATATACACTTACCTTTACTAACAATGGCACCATCCCAGTAAATAACGTACTCATTACCGACCCACTTCCTCCTGAAGTTACTTTCTATCCAAATTCAGTAACAGTAAATGGAGTAGCACGTCCCGGAACTAGCCCAACTATCGGTATTCTTATCAATACTGTTAATCCAAGTGAATCCGTTGTTGTTCGTTTTATCGTTCAAGTAACAGCAGAGCCACGAAATGGTCTCATTCAAAATACCGCCCGCATTCGCTATACACTCAGACCAGATCCTACTAAACCACCGACTTTCGTTGATGAAACTTCAGAGCCAAACATTATTCCGTTTATCGGTCCGTTCGTCTCACCAAATTTAAATTGTTTCTTTAATGGGGAACGTTTTATCCGGCGCGGTTGGAATAGAAGATGTTAGCAATATAAAATAAAAAGACAGCGTCAAAAAACGCTGTCTTTTTATTTTATACATATACAGTTTTTAAGTTAATTTCATATCTTTTTCATTATAAAAACCATCTTCTTTTTCCATTTCCTTCTGTAATTTCGTAAAGGAACGGTACATGGCAATTCTCCATGACACAATCATCGCAAATGCCAGCAAGAAGAACATCCCACTAAGTTGTCCCAAATCAAGCGATTGGCTTAAATATGTTTTAAATACAATACGCACGACAAGTAATCCGATTAAAATAAAGACAAATGCTTTCGAACGCTTCAAATAAATCTCTTGTCCTCTAATCTCAAATTTAGATGTTTTAATAAGAAAAATAGAGAAAAACAAACCGACGCCAATTGCTTCTAACATTTCTGCTGGAGTTAATCGAAATTCAGGAAAAACATACATCAACGCTCCCGTACTCATAAAAAATGGTGGAAGTATAATTTTTTTCAATGTTGCAGGTTTCTTAGCTGCTTTTAAACGAATAAACATCGCACCAACAGCCATACAAACAGCAACGATACTGGATAAAACAACTATGTTCATATTTTCTCATCCTTTTTTGTGGCTATATGCAAAATATACTTTCATTATATGCTTTTCCGTTAGTATTTCCAACATTTTCACAGAATAATACTAAAAACCCGTAAAACCACCAAATAAACTTGAGAAATATACGATAATTTTTGTCATCCAGTTAAAGTATAAGAAGATACCCATGATAATCATAATGTATCCCCCGATTTTCATGAACTTCATACTGTTTCTTTTAATCCAAGACATTTTCGTAATAAAGAATGATAGTACGAAGAACGGGATAGCGAATCCAAGTATGTATGCAATCATATAAATCATTGCTGATTCTGGATTTGTTGCTGCTAATCCGATTACAGACACTAAAATAGGTCCTGTACAAGGCGTCCACCCTGCAGCAAATGCCAACCCAATTAAAACAGATCCAAAATAACCACTCGGACGATTTTTAAACGTAAATTTACGATCTTGCATTAAAAACTTCGGCTTAAACACACCGACAATAATAAGACCGAACACGATGATAAATATACCACCTAACTGTCTAATTAAATCTTTATAATTTGTAAAGATGCCTCCAATAAAACTTGTACCAAATCCAATTGCAATAAATATAATTGAAAATCCAAGTAAGAAAAACGCTGTATGTATCATACTTCTTTTGCGAAGCATTGCATTTTCTTCTTTCAACTCAGAAACCGACATACCTGTTATGTACGATAAAAATGCCGGATAAAGCGGTAAGCAACATGGGGAAATAAATGATAAAAACCCAGCACCAAACGCTAAAAAAATACTAATATCTTGCATTATTCCACTCCTCTCCTTACATATTGTAGCAAAAACATATAAAAATACTATGAACAATTCGTGAAATCACTTTTCCAACGTGATAATAAGAAAAACTACCCTTTCACACTTTTTCTGAAAAAACGTTTTCATTTCCTTCTATTTATATAGAAAAATCTCAATTACACTACAAAACCTCTCTAATGTTATTAACATAACAAAGGTAATATAGTTTCTCAAATGATTAGCATGTTATTCGTACGTTTATATACATATTGATTAAAAAATATTTTTTTCAAATGCTGTCTTTATACAATACAAACTTGATTTTACAATACTTCTATTATTACTAATTTCAAGATTATGCATAAATATCATACTTTTATTATTATTCTATAAAATGTCACACTTTTCTTTTATTTGACCCTTCATTTTTAATTTTGTATACTTCCCTCTAGTTATATATGTCCGTTACGGAACAATTTCATATAGATGGGAGGAATATTTCATGCTTCGTTATTCTCTTTTAGTTTTATTAGGAGCGTGTAGTTATGGAATTTTAGCTATTTTCGTTAAACTTGCATATGCAGAAGGATTTTCACTTGGAGAGGTAATTGGCAGCCAATATTTGTTCGGTTGGATTATTTTGCTTGCTATTACACTTCTATTTTCTAGACATCGTGTTCCATTAAAACAAGCTTTAATTTTATTCGTTGCAGGTACATCTGCAAGTTTCACTGGAATTTTTTATTATGCTTCATTAAAAACTGTACCAGCATCTATCGCCATTATACTTTTATTCCAATTCGTTTGGGTCGGAATTATTATTGAAGCAGTCGCAACAAAAACTTTACCTTCAAGAGAAAAAGTTATTTCTGTTATTTTCTTACTTGCAGGTACATTTTTATCAAGTGGTTTACTAGAAAAATCAGCAGGTGATTTCGATACGACTGGAATTATATTAGGCCTATTATCTGCTGTTACATTTGCAACATACATTTTCGTGAGCGGAAAAGTTGCTGTTGAAGTACCTTCATTACCACGCGGTGTTCTTTTAATGGCTGGTGCTTTAACTTTAGTAATGATCGTATTCCCTCCAACATTTATTTTTAACGGTGCAATTTCTGAAGGACTTTGGAAATACGGTTTAGGTTTAGGAACATTCAGTATCGTCATTCCTTCTATCGCCTTTACAATTGGTATTCCAAAGATTGGTTCTGGCTTAGCGACTATTCTTGGCGCTGCGGAACTACCAGTTACAACAATTATGTCTGTATTCGTTTTAAAAGAAGCTGTACTATCTTCACAATGGTTCGGTGTATCACTTATTTTAATCGGGATTGCAATCCCGCAAATTGCTTATGCAATGCGTGGACGTTATCGTAAACATCATACACACAAAAAATTGGCAGCATAAACGAGAGGGGATTTTCATTTGAGAATCCTCTCTTTTAATATTGTATACTTAATGTAAATACTTTATTTAAGAAAGAAGGCATTATAAGTGGCAGCAAATCTAGAGCAATTAACTGAGACGCTAATTTCTATTCGTCGAAATTTACATGAGCATCCAGAACTATCATACGAAGAATTTGAAACGACGAAAGCTATAAAGAATTGGTTGGAAGAGAAAAACATTACGATTATAAATTCTAATTTAGAAACGGGCGTTATTGCTGAAATTTCGGGGAATCGTAACGGACCGCTTATAGCAATCCGTGCTGATATTGATGCCCTTCCTATTCAGGAAGAAACAAATTTATCCTACGCTTCAAAAATCCATGGAAAAATGCACGCTTGTGGGCATGATTTTCATACAGCTGCTATTATAGGGGCTGCTTATTTGCTAAAAGAAAAAGAATCTTCTCTTAGCGGAACTGTACGCTTTATATTCCAGCCAGCTGAAGAAAGTAGTAATGGTGCTTGCAACGTCATCGAAGCCGGGCATTTACGTGGTGTACAAGCTATTTTCGGTATGCATAATAAACCTGATTTACCAGTAGGTACAATCGGTATTAAAGATGGTCCACTGATGGCCGGAGTTGATCGATTTGAAATTGAAATTCACGGAGTTGGTACACATGCAGCTGTACCAGATGCTGGGGTAGACCCTATTGTCGCATCTTCTCAAATTGTGATGGCACTACAAACTATTGTAAGCCGAAATATAAGTTCTTCACATAATGCCGTCGTTAGTGTCACAAACATCCACTCAGGAAATACGTGGAACGTTATTCCTGAAAAAGCAATATTAGAAGGTACTGTTCGTACTTTCCAAGCTGAAACACGCGAAAAAATTCCAGCCTTAATGGAACGTATCATTAAGGGCGTTTCTGATGCACTAGGTGTAAAAACAGAATTCCATTTTCATTCAGGTCCTCCTGCTGTCCATAATGATGAAAGTCTTACTCATTTATGTACACAAACTGCACAGGAAATGTCACTAGACGTGATTACCCCTACTCCTTCCATGGCTGGCGAAGATTTCTCTTTTTATCAACAACACATACCAGGATCATTCGTCTTTATGGGAACGAGTGGTACACATGAATGGCATCATCCAAGCTTTACAGTAGATGAGCGAGCGTTACCTATAAGTGCAGAATACTTCGCTTTGTTAGCTGAAAGGGCACTTAAACATTTTTCCTAAAAAAGGAGCCGTTAAGAAATGCTGAACTGTATCCCGAATCATGGACACTAAAAAAAAGCCCCATGATTCGGGGTTTTTGTGTATTTTTATCAAAAAACCTCGTTATAATGGAATCAACGATAGAAATGAGGTACGGAGAATGAGTAAAATTATTTTTAACGAGATTCAAATGAAACAGCTAGAAAAAAATAAAAATGTATTAAAAGCGTCGGAACGTTCGATTAGCTATTGTCCTGATTTCAAAATAAGAGCGGTAAAAGAAAATCAACAAGGAAAAGGTCCTAGCCAAATCTTTTTAGAGAATGGGTTTGACTTAGCTGTGATTGGTGAGAAGAAACCAAAACAATGCTTGAAACGCTGGCGAAGAACCTTTGAACAATTTGGTGAAGAGGGCTTTTATACAGAACGCCGCGGGAAAGGAAGTACGGGACGCCCTTCGGAAAAAGCTCTCTCTTCTGATGAAAAATTAAAAAAAGCGGAAGCACGTATTGCGTTTTTAGAAGCGGAATTGACATTCCTAAAAAAGTTAGACGAACTCGAAAGGCAGGCGTTACAGAAGAAGCGTTAACACCACGAGAAACATACGCACTGATTGAACAAACCATACGTCGCTTCCAATTCCCACGTATGGTGCGTTACCTTTGTACACTGGCTGGGGTAAGTCGGAGTGGATACTATGCGTGGCTTCATCAGTCAGATAAACATCTAGAAAAAGAACGTAATGATGAAACAGATTATGAATGGATCCAAGAAATTTTTAATCGAAAAGGAAAAATATGTGGTGGTCGTTCTATCAAAATGATGTTGGAAAAGACAAAAGGAATTTGTATGAATCTCAAGCGTATTTACCGTATTATGCGTAAATATAATCTTGTGACAAAGATTCGCCGAGCAAACCCTTATAAACACATCGCAAAAGCGACACAAGAACATAAAACATGTCCGAACCTTTTAAATCGCCAATTCAATCAAGAAGAGCCTGAAAAAAGTATGTTAACCGATATTACCTATTTATTTTATGGACAAGGAAAGAAGGCTTATTTATCATGTGTAAAAGACAGTACAACACGAGAGATTTTAGCCTATCATGTCTCCTCTTCTTTACAAATGGATATCGTCTATCAAACATTAGATAACTTGAAAGAGAGATTAGGAGAAGTCATCCATCCTGAAGCGCTTCTACATTCAGACCAAGGTATTCATTATACACACCCTGAATTTCAGAAACGTGTAAGAGAAATGGGGATCAAACAATCTATGTCCCGTAGGGGCAATTGTTTAGACAACGCACCAATGGAATCCTTCTTTGGTCATATGAAAGATGAATTAGATTACAAAGATTGTCAAACCTTTGAATCCCTTGAGCTCAACATAAAGGATTATATGGAGGAGTATAATTATAATCGTTATCAGTGGACATTAAAAAAGATGGCTCCGATCGAATATCGGAACCATCTTTTAAGTGCTTGATTTTTCAGGGCTTTTTTATTAAACTGTCCATTTTATAGGGTACAGTTCATGCTTAACGGCTCCTTTTTTTAAGTTAAATCACGTTTTAAAAATACTGTATAGGAAATGATTAAAAATACAAATAAATACAGTAATAACATACATGATGCAAACGGGAACGTTACTCCATCAATAAAGCTTCCATTCTTTGCAATACTATATAAATCTGTGTTTGCTGGCAATAAATATTTCGCCCAATCATATCTAGTTGCTGCTAGTAATGCGATGTTTCCTGATAAAGCGAGAAATAGTGAAATACCAATCGCGCCTCCGCTAGATCTTGTTAGCACAGAAATCATAAATGCAAACGCTGCGTACACAATCGTCGGCAACCACGATAAAATATAATACTTACTAGCTTCTACAAAAATATTTTGTTTTATAATATTTCCATCTTGGAAAATAAACTCGCTCCATGCAGGCTGCTGGAATTTATAAATAACAAGCCCACATAAAATGGAAAAAATCATATTAAATATAAACAATAACGCTGCAAATATGACAATTGCTAAAAACTTAGCTGTCAAAATTTTAAAGCGACTCGCTGGTCGTATTGTTAAAAATTTATATGTTCCCCAGCTATATTCATTCGCAAAAATTGTACTTGCATACACGAGGATAAACGGAAGTAATATTGGAAATACGATAAAGCCTGTATCTCTCATGAAAGAAATTGGAGAACTACTTGCCGGTGCTGTATCTGTATCTAAATGCTTCATCTTAAGCTGATATTCCTTTACAAGCTCATCCCCAGATCGTTCCGCTAAAATTGCTCCTTTTTCCATGCCTAGCTTTTTCTCAATTTCTACAGTTCGTTCTGTATAATCAGCTTTCCATCCTTTTGTTTCCGGCTCCAAATACTTTACAGTAACCCATCCTAATCCGATTATTAATACTGCAATAACTGCAAATGGAATAATCGTTCGCTTTCGCTTAAATATTTTATACAATTCGTTATACACTAAATTAAACAATATCTTTTCCCCCTGTTAATTCTAAAAATTGCTCTTCTAACGTTTTTCTCTCTTCATATACACGATACACTTGAATGTTTTTCTCAAGCAATGTACGAATAACATTTGGGATTTCTTCATCTTTTACATGAATAAGTAAATCATTACCTTTTATTAAAACATCTTGGTCTAACATTTCTGCCGCTTTATTCGCATCATCTACGCGTATACGGATTGTCTCCATCTCTTCACTTTGATTATGCTGAATATTTTGCGTCGCGACATATTCTCCGTGCTGAATAATGATAACTCTATCACACATTAATTCAACTTCCGAAAGTAAGTGACTAGATACCAGTACCGCTTTTCCTTGTTCATGTGCAATTTTCTTTATGTACATTCTCATTTCATGTATTCCACTAGGGTCTAATCCATTCGTTGGTTCGTCTAATATTAATACATCTGGATCATGAATAAGCGCTTGGGCAATTCCTAAACGTTGTCTCATGCCGAGTGAATATGCTTTTACTTTGCGATCAATGACTTGTCCCATACCTAGCAGTTTCACTACTTCATCGATACGTTCTTCTGTAACGTTACCATTCATGCGTCCGAAATATGTTAAATTCTCATAGCCACTCAAAAACGGATAAAATTCCGGTGTCTCAATTACCGCTCCAATTTTCGAGGCAGTACTTTCAAATTGCTGTTTTACAGATTGACCATCAATCCAAACTTCGCCCTCTGTCATACGAATCATGCCGACCATCATTCTCATTAAAGTCGTTTTTCCAGCACCATTTGGTCCAAGCAAACCAACTACTTCACCTTTTTTAACTTCGAAACTAATATTTTCTACAAGTGTCTTTGAACCGATTCGCTTCGTTAACTGCTCAACCTTTACAATCGATTGTTCATTTGTCATGCTATACAACCTTTCCTTCCCATTCTTTGTCAGGTCTTTACACTGTAACATGATTATTTTTATGTGTAAAATGGAAAAAGGCATGATTTCTCATACCTTTTCTTTAAACTGAAATGAATTTTCACCTTGTAAACTTTGAACAAATCGAATACATTGCACCATCGATAATAGAAGAATAACAATCATAATTATACTCACTACTACTATTGCATATATTGTAATCGGTGCACTATTTATCCTTTGTATTCCTGTTATTTTCATAAAGATAATCGTAAATAATTTTAAAAATAACATCCCATTAACTAATCCAAAAACAAACGCTGCTCCATAAATAAATAATTGCTCCTGACATAATAAACATAGTACATCATTTCTCTTCCTATTCTCTGCTACATAAGATTTAATTTCTTCTTTCCTCGCTTGCAAAAGAGAATAAGTCATTTTATATGTAATAAACGTACATATGAAAATGACTACGATAAACAACGTGTAAAAACACATTTGAAATAAAAGTGTAGTCCCTAATTCCCCAGCAACTACTTCATTAAATTGTAGCGATATCATAAAAAACAAAATCATAATACTCATAGCAATCCACATAAATTGCTTCATCCTTTTGGTAGCAAATGTTCTTATATTTTTTCTCGCTAACCGACATAAAGACATAAAATTCTTCCCCTACCTTATTACATACGCATTCTATACTACTAGTGTATAAAAATATGACATTTTAAACATCGCACTACAATCGGAATTTTCTCTAAGTCTTTAGTCCTAGAAAACAAAAATGAACATGTTTATCTCTTTCGTATAGAACTAAAAAAACACTAAAGCGGAAATGCAATTACATTTCCGCTTTAGTGTTTAACGAGGTGTATTTTTCAATAACTTAATTAATCTCATCCTCAACTTCTATTCTTTTCTTCTCTCTTGCAATTTTTAAAAACTCTAAAAGCTCTGGATTGCTATTCATTTTTTTGTAAGCGACTGACATTTCTGCAACAAAATTAGAATCATATAGCTCTTTATATACAACTTCCGTTTTATATAATTTATTTGCCGATACCGGTATGACTGTAATTCCAATCCCTGCTGCTACAAGTCCCATAACTGTTTGATATTCCGTTGCTTCTTGCACAATACGCGGGCTAAATCCAACTTCTCTACAAAGGGATAAAATTGTATCATACAAAGCTGGCCATACTGGTCTCGTAATAAATACAAACGGTTCATCCCGTAAATCTTCTATATGTATTTCATCTTTCTCTGCAAGTGGATGAGCCTTCGGTAAACATAACGTACAAGATAGTTTTTGAATTGGCTCTAATTCTAATAATTGTGTCGGGATTGGTGGACGCAAAAATCCAATATCAATACGATTATCATGAAGTGCATGCACTTGATCTGGAGTAGATAATTCATGTAATGCAACAGACACCCTCGGAAATTTCTTTCTATACTCCCTTACGATAGATGGTAAAATATCATATATCGCCGCACCTACAAAACCAATTGAAAGTGAGCCCACTTCTCCCCTTTGGGCACTTTGTGCAATTTCTACAGCTTTTTCAATTTGTTCAAACGCTTTTTTTACTTCTTTCAAAAACATTTCTCCAGCTTCTGTTAATTCAACCTTTCTCTTCGTTCTTGAAAATAACATAACTCCCATTTCTTTTTCTAATTGCTGAATTTGTTGACTAAGCGGTGGTTGTGTCATTTGTAAACGAGCAGCTGCTCGTCCAAAGTGTAACTCCTCTGCCACTACAACAAAATATTGCAAATGCCGTAATTCCATTTTGGACACCCTTTTCCATTTCAATTAATACGTCTAATATATTAATAACATATAATTTATATATTAGACAAATTTTTTGAATGAACGTATAGTAGAAATTGTTAATTCTTTTTTACAATTTTTATGTAAAAAAAGAAAGAGGTGGTTACTGTATGAAATGGTGGAAATTAAGCGGACAAATTTTACTATTATTTTGTTTCGCTTGGACAGGTGAATGGATTGCAAAACAGGCACACCTCCCAGTTCCAGGAAGTATTATCGGTATTTTTTTATTATTAATCTCATTAAAATTTAACCTAGTGAAAAAAGAGTGGATACAAGACGGTGCAGACTTTTTATTAAAAGAACTTATTTTATTTTTCATTCCTTCTGCAGTCGCTGTCATACGCTACAAAGATACACTATCACAATATGGAATCGATCTCATCTTAATTATTATGATTAGTACACTTTGTGTCACTCTCGTTACAGGACTCTTAACAGAATTGCTACTAAAGCGGAAAGGATCCGTGCAATGATCGGCTTTCTTTGTTTACTATTAACACTATTCACATATTGGATATCGAAGAAAATGTATCAACGCTGGAATTGGAGCTTACTTTCTCCTCTTCTCGTATGTCCTATTATTTTAATCGCGTTATTACTCGGACTAGACACATCTTATGAAACGTATGAAACTGGAGGCCACTGGTTAACAGAATTATTAAAACCTGCAACAGTTGCTTTTGCATGGCCAATCTATAAATACTTTGATTTACTTAAGAAACATGGAATGGCTATTTTACTTAATGTCATTGTCGGTTCGTTTCTATCAGTTATTACTTCAGCACTACTAGCAAATTATTTTCAAATTGATTCATCGTTAGAGCATAGTTTAGCACCTCATATTGTAACGACGCCAATTGCAATGGCCATTTCAGAAATGATTGGTGGTATGTCACAATTAACAGCAGTATTTGTTGTTTTAACTGCGTTAACAGGAGCATTGCTCGGACCTTCTCTCATTCGTATATGCCGTATTAAAACAGCAATTGCAAAAGGTATTATGTTAGGAACGAGCGCAAATGGAACTGGTACATCAAAAGCATTCGAAATCGGTCCTGTAGAAGGAACGATTGCAAGTTTATCTATGCTTTTAACTGCAGGAGCTAGTTTAGTTATCGTTCCGCTTTTCTTATCGTGGATACATTGAAAAAGCAAGTGTTTACACACTTGCTTTTTTATTTATGTATTTGTTTAAAATCTCATAATCCTCCGGGAAAGATAACGTTAATTCCTTCATTTCATCTATCCTCTTCCAAGCAATTTCATGTATTAACTCATCAGGATCTTGGATTTTCATACTACCGCCTATTCTTTTTACGACATAATAATGAACGTATACAGGAACCCCATATGTAATCGCTTCTTTTTCGTATATTTTACTTACAACTTCCACATTGTAGCCTGTTTCTTCCCAAACCTCTCGGATACAACATTCCTCTAATGTTTCTCCTTTTTCAAGTCCTCCACTTGGGACGGACCACCTTTTTTCTTCATCCTTTTGTCCTTGTAATAACATTAAAACTTCATTTCTTTCATTTACACATACTGCTGCGCAACCTATCCATCTTTCCATATACACCCCTCCCCTACTACTATTCGTCTCCTTTTGTATTTTCTCCTTGAAAAAAAGGAAAAAAGGAAAACAATGACGAAATTTTACATCAACTTCATAGGCAGTTCCTTCTTAGAAATTAAAAACGGAAGGATGAAAGCATGATTTTTAAATATGTTGTGGAATGTGTCTTTTGTGAAGAAAATCGAAAACCTCGCCAAGCTATCGTCACAGTTCCTGCTACTACTCAGCTACTAGCCATTGAAAAAGTGCGTGCAGAATGTAAACGTCGTTTCGGAAAAGCTTTATTATTACAAACTGAAATTAAAGAAGAAATAGTTTTTGAACAAAAAGAAAGCTGACCATAAATTGGTCAGCTTTCATATCCGATCATATTTTCACATGAAGATTAGGGGCATCCTCTTTAAGGATCGGGATTTTCCCATTATGTACGTTCCATAATGGTCATCGAACAATATATTTCTATACAATTAAATATTGAATAGAATAGGGCAAAACTTGTTCGCATTTTTAGAAAAGGGATAGGGATATAATTCAAGTAGTACTTCGAATACTCGAACTTTACACTCATTATATTAAAGCAAATCCTTTTATATGGGAAATATGAATTACTTACATAATTCATTCGTAAAACATATTAGTTTGCTATATTATTTTTATCCCATTAATAACATACATCCAGCGAAAACTGGTGTCATAATCATTGAAAACTTCAAAAGCATACGTGGTGCATAATTTGTAAACTTCGCACCGATATAAGCTCCTAGCATCGTCCCAATTAATACTTGCAATAATAATATATAATCTAGATACCCTTCTGAACTATACCCTAACCCACCCCCAATCGCAATGGGCAATATAACAAGCATTGTTGTTCCTACAGATTGCTGAATCGTCAATCCTAATAGAACCATTAATCCAAGTTGAATAAATGGTGCAGAACCAATCCCAAATGAACCAGCCATCATTCCAGTGACTAATCCAAGACATATACATTTCATTATGTTCTCTTTCGAAAAATCTTTAATCTCTGCTAAAAGTAACTCTTCCCTATTTTGAAACTTAATTAATTTAATAAACATAAAAATTGCAGATAAAAATAGCATCCCAGCTGTAAACCAATGAAGAAGATGTCCTGGTATAAGTGAACCAATTTTTGAACCGATATAAGAACCAAGCGCTCCACATCCCCCAACAATCCCGCCTATAGTAAGTACTACATTTCCTTCACGATAATGACTTATAACCCCAGATAATGTCGTAAATGCCATAGCAGTTAAAGACGTTGCAAGTGCAACGTGAATAGGAATATGGAATACTAAAGTGAGTATCGCGATAATAAACCCGGCTCCCCCAGCTCCAACAAACCCTAATAAAATCCCCATTACTAACATCGTTATAATAATTGCCACATACTCTCCCTCCAGTAAGGCAATTATCCACCATATTCTTTCTTCTACACAAATAAAAAGCATCCATCTAGGATACTTTTTATTTCAATACTATGTACTTAATCTTGATTAATCAAAATAACCGCGGGACCAGCGACTACTACTCCAGCTACTTCGATTTTTTCAAATTCCTTTACTGTAATAGATATAACGCCTTCTCTTTCCATCAATTCTTTACTCAGGACATCAGTCGGTATAGCTTTCACCGTCTTACCTCCTTTTCATTTATACAATATGCAAAAAACAACTTAACGCATCTATATATATGCATCACCTCCGCTTTCATTCCTTATTCCCTTCAAAACCCTTCTCTCCCTTCCATAACGTATTGAAAAATAAAAAAAGCACTCGCAATCGCGAATGCTTTTTCATTATTTACTTTCTATTACTTTTAACATTCTATTAATAAATGCTGCCGATTCTCCACGCGTTGCAGAACCTTTCGGCATAAATTCATTATTTTCATTTCCTTTTACAATACCTAATCCATAAACACGTTGTACAGCTTGTTTATCATATGCTAAATCTTGATCTGAAAATGGTAACGAGACTAAGTTACCTTTAATTTTTTTATATTGCAGTGCACGGTCAATCATGATAACAGCTTCATCTCGTTTAATCGTATCGTTTGGAGCAAATATACCATTTCCTCTACCACTTATTATCCCAGCACTTGCTGCACGATTAATACCATCTATTAGCGATGGATGTGCTGTATTTAAGTCATTAAAATTCGATGATCCTTCAGGTAGCTGCAATGATCTTGATATTAAATTTGCAAATTCACCACGTGTCACAAGGCGCTCTGGCCAATAAGAACCTTTTCCATCTCCAACCATAATACCGCGCTTATCTAATTCACGAATGTCTGCTTCATACCAACCACCCGTTATATCATCTTTATGGTTCGCATCATAATAAACTTTCGTTCCTTGCAAGAATGGTTCCCACCCATTATTTTTAATCATAATGGCTGGACAAATCTTCCCACTCCAAAATTGATGTTTTTTCACATTTTCTAAAGGAATATTTAATTCTCCCATTAAATAAGCTGCTAGTTTACGAGCATTTTCAACAGCTTTATTATAATCACCATCTTCGTTTACAGCAATTTCAATCGCAATTGATTCTCGATTCCCAGTTCCTTCAGCTCCATCTCCAGCATGCCAAGCATTTTCATTTAGTGGGAGATGCTGATAAATCTCTTTATCATCTACCGTAAAGTGCCACGACGCTGAACGATCTTCCGTTCCCGTTGCTTGGTTATATAAATATATCGCATGGTTTCTAGCATTTGCCCCAACATTATAATTATCGGTCTCATGAATCGTAATATACTTCGGGTTCATCGCATAACCTGGACGAATATTTTCATTTCCTTTTGGTACAATCATTTCTTTTAAAGGTACACCATAAATATCCGTTGTTTTCTCTTCTATTGGCGCAGCATACATAGCTGCTGCACGTTTTGTACGTGTTGGTGCTGCATCTTGTATAAGTGAAGCTTTTGTTCCTTCAAATTTTGCTGAAGGTGAATGAATCCATTTCATCTCATTATTTATTTTTACTTGAAACCATTCTCCCGCCTGTCCAATTGCTTGAATAGTTTGCGGCTCCAGTACATTTTCTTCTTTGTATGAAGTAAATGGTTGAGAGTAAGTAGAGCTTTCTTCATTAATAACTAACTTTTCACTTAATAACGGGTGAATTTCTTTAACCTCTACATTTCCATCACTATTTTGTATCCATCCCGTTCCCGATGAAGTTTGAACATAGTAAGCGTTTCCTTTTCTCTTCTCAGCTTTTACGACTTGATTCGAAATACGAATCCCTGTCTCTTTTTGAAAATTACTAGAATCGTATAAAGGTACTTCTCTCACTATATGTACAAGAAACTCACCTTGCACTTCACTTCTTACTCCTTTATCTTCCCCTCGACCATCTTCATCTTTCATATGGTTTTCAATACTTTTTAAAGCTTGTTCTTCAGATGAAACTGTAACAGTTTTTCCAAGTTCATTAGCATAGGAATAATTTGGAATCGTTACCATACTAAATACAATTGATGCAGCTAAAACATTATGAAATCCTTTTTTCATCATACTACTTAACACGCATATCATTAAATTCGTGTTAAAATTCCCCTCCTCAACCAAAATATAGATTATCTACTAAACTATTAAGCAACATAACCATTTACAATATAACAGACTCATTCCAATTCGTATAGATAGGAATGACTACTATTTGCCTACATTTACTATATTGGAATATAAAAAAGAAGCTATAATATATAGCTTCTCTCTACGGTTCTTTAATCGGTATGCACCTTATATTCCAAAACTTTACCATCTCTATCAAATTGTAAAACAAGATGTTCACTATCTATGGGAATAAAGCCACGTTCAGTTCCAAGATAGTACGAAGTGATAACCCCGTTTTCTTCATTTCTCGTTTCAGTAGGCATTCCTAATAATTGTGTAATTTCTTCATTTGATTTTCCTGTTAATTTATATTTTTGCAATAGATCATCTACCATATGTACCCGTTTATCTTCAGCGTGTAACCACCGATCTTGGTTAAACTTGGAAGTGTACGTATTCATACTTAATTGTGCAGTACATACTACTAACGGAATAAGTGCTACTATTAATACTCCCGACATTTGCTTCTTTTCTTCATTACGATTTTTAGCAACATATAAGATCGACTTTTGAATCATAACTAATAAAACAAATGGCATGACTATTATAAAAATGCTCGTTACACTTAATGACGTATGAGCCATACCAATAATAAACATAAGAGCAAGATACATGAGTATATACAAACAAATATAAACATACAAAATACCCCTTAATATAGCACTCAGAAAGCCCACCTCTTTTTAATTCATTATATAATTCATTCGATTAATGGTTTCTCGAAGTTTTTCTAACTCTTGACCTGTATATATTACTTTCCCCGTTAAGAATTCATTTCTGAAAAACGATACAAGTTGCTCTCTATCTTTTAATCTCGCCGTTTTTTCTTCAGAAAGATCTAACACTTCTTTCCCATTCTCATTATAAAAATATACAATCGGATTTATGTTTTCCTTTACAATATCAACTTGCATTTCTTTCAAACAATTGTATAGAATATGAGATAGTTTCTTCGCTCTATATACTGGGTTCCCTTCATTTTTCACTTGTATCGTTAATGAATCTTCACCTGTAATATATTCAAACGTCTCTTCTTTCTCTATCTCTTGTTGATACTTGCCAATTTCATCAATCATAAATGAATATGTACTAGCATTTTCTTTCGTTAAGCCATGAATTAATTTCCCTGTCCATTCTTTCGTTTCAAGTACATACATACCCGTTTTACTTAAAACAAGATGATGAATTCGAAAATCATTTCTTCCATGCTGATTTCTCATAAAAACATTCGGCATAATATGAAATTCATTATCTAGTATTATGCCTTGCTCTACGAAGCCACGCTTCATATACTGTAATGTTTCGTGTGTACTCACTTCGGCTCCATTTTTCGTATACTCTCGCAAATCTGCAATTAACTTTTGAAACATATGTATTTCGTTACTATGTTTTTCTTGCATTTCACTGCGTTCTTTACTATGTTGCACAGCTAATTGATTTTTCATCATGCGCATATTTTCAAGTTCTCTCGCTGCACTTATTTGTAAATCATTGTATTTTTTCTGTTCTATATTTTTTAATGTATTTTGCTGCTCTTTATGTTCTGTAACCGTAGCTGCAATTTCATTTTCGTACGTTTCAATTGCTTGTTTTTTTTCAAATTCCGCTTGCTGACTCTCTGATTCTAACTGTTTATTTTTATAAAACAGCACGAATACTGCAGCTAATAATAATAAAATTACACCTATTAGCACATATTCCATATTTTTTCTCCTTTATTGCATTTTCAATTATTTTTATAAACATCCATTATATTATACTATGCTTTTAATATACACTTTGTAAAAATTACATATTTATAATAAAAGGCATCTCAAGCGAGATACCTTTTACGTTCATTTTATTGTACACTATACTGAATATAACTCGGATCATAGTATATCCATTCGCTTTCACCTAAAGCAAGCCAACTATCTTGTTCGTCCAAAACTTCATATGATTCTCCTCTATTTAGCTGACGGATTACATTTGACTGTAAAGATGGTCCACCCCATAACTTTACATTATCGCCATTAATTACAGTAACACCATAGACTGCAGTAGCACTACTGGGCCGGTAAACATTTCCACCACCATTTGTTCCATTTCCTTGCAAAGCTTCTAATGAAACCGCTTCTGTGACGACGTTTATACTATAGACATAAAGAGCAAACATATTTTATAACCAAAGTAAAAAAGCCTTGTAATTACAAGGCTTTTTGTAAACTTCCTTTATTTTGTAGTAAGTACATATTATAATACAATCCTTGTTCACTCAGTAATTCTTGATGTGTCCCTCTCTCTACTATCTCTCCATCGTGCATAACAAAAATTTGATCTGCATCTTGTATGGTAGATAATCTGTGTGCAATCGCTATCGTAGTCCGTCCTTTTCGCATTTGCTGTAACGCTGTTTGGATTGCATCTTCAGTTTCTGTATCAATATTTGCTGTTGCTTCATCTAATACTAACACTTTCGGATTCGTTGCTATCGTTCTAGCGAAAGCAATTAATTGTCGTTGACCACTAGAAAATGCAGCTCCTCTTTCTACTACTTCCGTTTCATACTGCTCTGGTAATTTTTCAATAAACGTATTCGCTTGCACAAATTGTGCCGCTTCTTTTACTTCTTCATCCGTAATTTCTTCATTATACATACGAATATTTTGCTTTACATTTCCCGCAAATAAAAATGCATCTTGCAATACAAGTCCTATTTTCTTTCTAATTTCTTGTTCTTCAAATTTCTCTAACTCTACACCATCTATTACAATATTTCCGGACTTAATATTATAGAATCTCAGTAATAAATTCATAATGGTACTCTTTCCGCTACCAGTGTGCCCAACGAAAGCAACCGTTTGCCCTTGTTTCACGTGAAAAGATACATTTTTTAAAACATCACGTTTTCCATCGTACGAAAAAGTAACATTTTTAAATTCAATATCTCCATTAATAACTTGAGGATTTCCATCCCCTTTTTGAACTGGCGCTAAATCTTTCTCATCCATTAAATGAAATACACGTGATGATGAAACCAGTGCCTGTTGGAAAAATGATAATTTCATCATCATCTCATTTACAGGCTGGAAGAAACGATGGATATAGTTAACAAACGCATATAAAACGCCTACTTCAACAGGACTCTTCAAAGCATCAATTCCAAATAAACCAAGTACTAACGCAATAGCTACAATATGAACTAAATCAGTTGCTGGACGTAAAAGCAATGCATCTAACTTTAATGTACGTCGCCCTGCACTATAATGTTTATTATTCACTTCTTCAAATTCTTTTCTCATGCGCTTTTCTTGTCTGAACACTTGAACAATATTCATCCCTTGAATGGACTCGTTTAACTTTGCATTTAACACACTTAATTGATTACGGACTTCTAAATAAAAAGCTGCACTTTTCCGGCGATATAATACCATAATCGCAAACATGATCGGAATTAATACGAGAGAAAATAGCGCTAATTTTACATTTAATAAAAACATCGCTACTAAAATCCCTACTAAAAATACGATATTTTTAACAAATGTTGATAATACACTGACATAAAAGTCTTTAATTGCTTCTGTATCATTCGTTATGCGCGATACAAGCGTACCAATCGGCGTACGATCAAAGAAACTTAATGACAACTTTTGAACATGCTCATATACTTCAACACGCATATCTTGAACAATTTTAAAAGCGATATTTTGAAAATATAACAAGTCTAAATAAGTAAATAATACTTTTAATAAGTGAGCAACAATATACACTACAAATAGAGTAACAAGTGCTGATTGATCAAAGTTACGTGGTACTAAGTGTTCATCAAGGAATTGTTTAATTAAAAAAGGACCCATCATTTCTGTTACAGTTGCACCAACTAGAAATAAAAATGCTAATGCTAACAGTCCTTTATATGGCCTCATATAAGACAGTAATCTTCTTAAATCGCTCTGTTTTTTCTCAGCCATCATACGCCTCCTTTCTCGACTAATGCTTCTAACTGCTGGCTCTCATACATTTCTTTATACCAACCATGTTCTTTCATTAGTTGTTCATGTGTACCTCGTTGTACAATTTTACCTTCATCCACAACAAGAATAAGATTGGCATGCTGAATTGCACTTAAACGATGGGCAGTAATAATTGTCGTTTTCCCTGCTCTCTCCCTCTTTAAAGCATTTAAAATCGTTTCTTCTGTTTTTGCATCTACCGCTGATAAACAATCATCTAAAATTAATATTTCAGCATCCGTTAATAAAGCACGCGCAATAGAAATTCTCTGTTTTTGACCTCCAGATAAAGAAACGCCTCTTTCCCCAACTACTGTTTCATACCCCTCTGAAAATTGAAGGATGTCATTGTGAATACAAGCAATCTCTGCAGCACGGGTAATTTCATTATATGTAGCATCCGCCTTTCCAAAGGCAATATTCTCCCCAATACTCGCTGAAAATAAAAAATGATCTTGCGGCACATATGAAATAGCAGAACGGACACCGTAAAGTGTTACATCGCGAATATCCCGCTCTCCAACTTTTAATTCACCATTAAAATGATCATACTCACGAATTAAACATTTTAATAAAGTCGTTTTCCCTGCACCTGTACGTCCTACAATCCCTAACGTTTCCCCTTTCTTCAAATCAAAATGAATATCTGTTAAATGTAACAGTTCATTTTTCTTATACGAAAACGAATCGACCGCAAATGAAACATCACCGCTCGCTACTGTATGCACAGCATTTTCTCTATTTACTACATCTGATTTTTGTGAGAGAATTTTTTCTACACGGTCATACGAAGCACGCCCACGCTCCATAATATTAAACAGCCATCCAAACGCTAACATCGGCCAAACGAGGGTACCTAAATACGTCGTAAATGTAACGAGATTACCTACTGTTAATTCACCTCTCACAACTAATACTGACCCGTAACATACTGCGATTAAAAATGAAAATCCTACGATAAGAGCGATTGTTGGATCAAATAACGAATCGATACGTGCAACTAACATATTTTTATGTACGACATCTTCTGATTTTTTTCGGAACGCTTGCAAATCTTCTTTTTCTTGTCCAAGCGATCGAATTACCTTCATCCCACTCATACTCTCTTGCACTTTATCATTGATTTCCGAAAACGATTGCTGTGCTTTATGAAACCTTTTATGTAATAAAGTGCCGTAATAATTTGTCGATATTGCTACAATCGGCATTGGAATTAAGCTTAACAATGTTAACTTCCAACTAATTGTAAAACCCATTGCTACGAGTACACATCCTCCAACAGCCAATGAATCAACAAGTGTTAAAACACCCGCCCCAGCAGTTTGCTGAATTGCTTGAATATCGTTGGTCGCGTGCGCCATTAAATCACCTGTGCGATTTGACTGATAGAAAGATGGACTCATCTTTGTAAAATGTTCATACAAATTTTTCCGTAATTGGCGAGCTAATTTTAATGAAGATCCGAAAATCATAATACGCCACACGTAACGTAATATGTACATCGTAATACCTACGAGTACTAAGAGTACAACCCATTTTAGTAACTTATCAGTCGTTAATGTTCCCTCATTAATTTCATCTACAACAATCCCAATCACTTTTGGTGCTACAAGTTCTAAAAGTGCAACGCCAAATAATAAAATAATTCCGGTTATGTACGCTCGTTTTTCTTGTTTAAAAAACCACGCTAAATTCATAAACACTTTCATATTTTTCCCCCTCTCTTAAAATGAGCGATGTTTTCAGTTTACCAAAAATACAGAATTTTTAAAAGTTTTAAACTCTGTCCATATCAAAAAGAAAAGACACTCTTAGCGAGTGTCTTTTAGCGCTTATTTCATTTGTTGCTTATTCATCGCGCTCATCATTTGATTGATTTTCTTTTGGGAAGGTTTTTGTCCCATTTGCATCATCATCATTTTTAACATTTGTTCGTTAATTGGTGGATTTTTTTGTAAGTAATTCATCATGTATTTGCGGGCAATGAAAAATCCTAACGCCACGCCTGCTACTAGTGCTACTACGCCCACTAGAATACCTAACCAAATTGGCATATATTTTCCTCCTTCATGTTGTCTACCTTACAGTGTACTAAAACCTTTTCAATAAGACAAGATACAATTCGACATTTTTACACATATGTTCGTACTTGTTTTAGAGGATTCAGCCATCCGTACTTTGTATTTTCATAATCCATAGCTAAAAATGTTAATTCACACTTCCGAAGCACCTCAAAGAAAGTCGTTTCCATAGAAACATTTCCAGAGGTATTCATGCGAATATAGTGTGGTTTCACCATTATTTCGCCATATTCCGCCCCTGTATAAAGTGTATGTGTATGATGTGTTCGATCATATTTACCAAGAACGCGCAAAGCTTGTTCTAATTTATGATGAATTTTCATTACTTGTAATGGCATCGTTATATACATCATTTGTTTATATAACACTTTTTTCTCCGAAAGGGACCCAGATTCTGAAAATCGAGCAAATAAATCAAAAAACAAATATTCACGACCAAAGTAAGCTTTCGCAATATCCTCTTGAATTAAATACAATTCATACGTTTTCATCTTTCGCCTCCCAATCTGGACAACCTTTTCTCTTCATTATATAGAAGAAATTTTGCAATGATTGTCTGACTGCGGAGAGAGAAAAAACTTTTTCTGTCGAAAAAACTCATTTACATAGAAAAACCTCTCCATGCCGGAGAGATTTTTCTAAAATCATTAAAGCATTTCTTTTACTTTACGAACAACGTTCTCTACAGTAAATCCATACTCTTCCATAATCTTCTCACCAGGAGCAGAAGCACCGAATGTATCGATACCTAACACATCTCCTTCAAGACCTACGTAACGGTGCCATCCGAATGTAGCACCCATTTCGATTGCGAAACGTTTTGTTACTGCTTTTGGTAATACAGATTCTTTGTACTCAGCAGTTTGAGCTTCAAAGCGATCCATAGATGGCATGCTGACAACAGATGCGTCAACACCGTCTACTGCTAATGCTTTTTGAGCTTCAACAGCTAGACTTACTTCTGATCCAGTTGCAAGTAAGATTACATCAGCTGTTTCTTTCTTGCTTGCAGAAACTACATATGCACCTTTTGCTACTTTTTCATACGTATCGTCTTTTGCACCTTCTAATGTTGGAAGATCTTGACGAGTTAATACTAAAGCAGTTGGTTTGTTTGTAGATTCAAGAGCTAGTCTCCAAGCTGCAACAGATTCGTTACCATCAGCTGGACGGATAACAGATACATTTGGCATCGCACGTAGCGCTGCTAATTGCTCGATTGGTTCATGTGTTGGACCATCTTCACCAACAGCGATACTGTCGTGTGTGAATACATATGTTACCGGCAATTGCATTAATGCTGCAAGACGAATTGCTGGACGTAAGTAGTCAGAGAATACGAAGAACGTACCACCGTAAGTTTTTAAACCACCATGTAGTGCAATACCGTTCATTGCTGCACCCATTGCGAACTCACGTACACCGTACCAAATGTTCTTACCGCTGTAATCATCTCTTGTAAAGTCTTTTTCGTTATTCATGTATGTTTTGTTAGAACCAGCAAGGTCAGCTGATCCACCGAAGAATGATGGTACAGATTCTGCAATTGCATTAATTACAGCACCAGAAGAATTACGAGTTGCTGCTTTTGATCCTAATTCATAAGTTGGTAAGTTTTGCTCCCAACCTTCTGGAAGTTGACCGTTCATTGCTGCTTGCAGTTCGTTTGCTAATTCTGGGTATGCTTGTGCATATTCACCTAGCATCGTGTTCCACTCAGCTTGCGCAGTTTCACCAACATCTTGTACTGTTTTACGGAAGTTGTCATATACTTCTTCTGCTACATGGAAGTCTTGCTCAGCAGTCCAAGCGTATGCTTCTTTCGTTAACTTTGTTTCTTCTACACCAAGTGGAGAACCATGTGAAGCTGATTTTCCTGATTTGTTTGGAGAACCGAAACCAATTGTCGTTCTTACTTCAATTAGCGTTGGGCGTTTTTCGTCAGCTTTCGCTTCTTCGATTGCTTTCGCGATAGCTTCAATATCGTTTCCATCCTCAACACGGATTACTTGCCATCCGTATGCTTTGTAACGATCTTCTACACTTTCAGAGAATGAACGATTTAAATCGCCATCTAATGAAATATCGTTTGAATCGTAAAGCACAACAAGACGACCTAATTGTAAATGAGCAGCTAATGAAGATGCTTCAGCAGAAACGCCTTCCATTAAATCTCCATCACCACAAATAGCGTATGTATAATGATCTACTACATTATACGCATCACGGTTATATTTAGCAGCTAAATGTCTTTCTGCCATTGCCATACCTACAGCAGTTGCAATACCTTGTCCAAGTGGACCAGTCGTTGCATCTACACCAGCTGTATGACCGTACTCAGGATGTCCTGGAGTTTTGCTTCCCCATTGACGGAAGTTCTTTAAGTCATCCATTGTTACATCATAACCAGATAGGTGAAGTAGGCTGTATAATAACATTGAACCATGACCTGCAGATAATACGAAACGATCACGGTTAAACCACGTTGGGTTATTTGGATTGTGTTTCATAAATTGAGTCCATAATGTATAAGCCATTGGTGCTGCACCCATTGGCATTCCTGGGTGACCAGAGTTTGCTTTTTCAATCGCATCGATGGATAATGTGCGAATCGTGTTGATAGAAAGTTGTTCGATTGAATGTGACATGCTATTCTTCCCTTCGCTTATATTAGTAAACGTTTTATACATTTATATGATAGCTTCCCACGCAAGATTATACAACATGTATCGACAAATATGTTGATGTTTTTTTGATTTTTTATAAAAAAATCAATGTTTTCGGGAATGTATGGGTATTCAATATGACATACTTTTTCATTATTTTTATTTTGAAAAGAAAGGGAATTATCTGTATATTTATACAGATATACAAAATTCTTCAATACTAACTTTTTTAACCCACTTGTGAACTACCCCCACTTAACATGATTATTATCTACTTTCATTGTTAACCAAACTTTACCTCTTATAAGACTGATTATATCAGGAGTCAAATAAATAGGAAAACCAAATGTTTGGCTACGCCAAACCGAAATTCATCTTTCACACGCCCCAGGAAGGAGATTTCTTTCGGATAATGCGTTAAAAATACAAAAAAGCATCTAAATTCGATGCTTTTCAAATCAGTTAAACAATCCGTTTCCGAATCGAACTTGAAATAAAATCAATGATAATGACCATTAAAATGATGCCCAATAAAATAATTCCCACACGAGACCAATTACGTGAACTCAGTGCAAAAATTAGGGGCGTACCAATACCACCTGCTCCAATAACACCTAAAATGGCAGCGGATCGTACATTAATTTCGAACCTGTATAATGTATACGATAGAAAATCTGGTAATACTTGTGGCAATACTGCATACCAAAGTATTTGGAACCGGTTTGCGCCTGTAGCTATTAACGCCTCTGTCGGCCCCTTATCTATATTTTCAATTCCTTCTGAATATAATTTCCCTAACATTCCAATAGAGTGTAATCCTAAAGCTAGGACGCCGGCAAAAGAGCCTGGTCCAACAGCCTTTATAAATAAAAGGGCCATAACTAATTCAGGAAATGTACGTACAAAACTAAGTACAAATTTCCCAGTTCCTGAAGTTAGTTTTCCACTGCTCATATTCGTCGCCGCCCAAAAAGCAAATGGAACAGATAAAAAGGCAGAAATAAATGTACCTAATATTGCTATTGCCAACGTATCAATTAAACCATGTAATAAATCTTCACCATCTGGCAAAGATACATACGCCCAATCTGGATTCAATACACCTGTCATAATTGCTTTTGTAATTTCTCCTGCCGTATCCTTAATTCCTTCTAGCGGTACTCCTGAAAAAGCCCATACGTAAACAAATATAAGTGCTATAAAAATAAACAAGCGATACACACTCGGTTTCTTCGGTTTTGGTACGATTATCGTCGTTTTACTCATTATAATTTCTCCCGCAACAATGTACTTACATGATCAATTAACAATACAACAACAAGGGTATAGATAATAATAGATGCAGTTTGCTGATATTGTAAAAATCCAAGTGTACGATCATAGTATAATCCAATACCACCTGCTCCTACTAAACCTAAAACAGCTGCTGCACGTACGTTCACCTCAAATGTATACAGAACATAAGAGACAAAATGCGCTTTCACTTGCGGAATTACTCCATAAACAATCCATTGCACTTTATTTGCTCCTACTGCTGTCATCGCCTCTAAAGGACCTGGATCAATTGATTCAATTGACTCATACAACAATTTCGCCACGAGCCCCATCGAGAAAAAAGTAAGAGCCAGAATACCTGGAAGTGGCCCGATTCCAAAAATCGCTACGAAAATTGCCGCTAATAATAAATCTGGTATCGTTCGGATAAAATTTAAAATCAATCGAGCTGGACTGTACAAAAATGCACTAGTAAACACATTGCTTGCCGCAAACAGTGCCAGTGGAATAGCTAAAATCGCTCCTAAAGTCGTCCCGATAATCGCCATACGTATTGTATCTAACATTGCTGTTGTAATAACTTGAAAATAACTCCAATCTGGCGGCACCATCCCTTTTAACAAATCCATCATATTAGGAAAACCAACTACTAGTTTTGACAATGATGCATCGACCTGTACACTACTTCCCCACAACAGTAAAATGACTAGAACAGCCGTTAACATATGTTTCAACTTACTCGGTGGCTTCGGTATCGATTTCGAATATATCGTCACGTCATTCATTTAACTGCCACCTCTAACAATTCACTTTTCTGTACTACGTCACCATAAATTTCAGCAAACTTTTCATCCGTTGCCTCTTCTACTAAACCATCAAAAACAATTTCTCCTGCATGTAATCCAATAATGCGCGTCGCATATTGCCTAGCTAAATCAATAGAATGTAAGTTTACAATTGTTGTAATTCCAAAATCTTCATTAATTTTCTTCAAATCATCTAATACTTGCTTTGTTGTTAGCGGATCTAACGATGCAACAGGTTCATCTGCCAATATGATTTTTGCTTCTTGCGCCAACGCTCTAGCAATCGATACACGTTGCTGTTGTCCTCCTGATAATTCATCAGCACGCGCATATGCTTTTTCTAAAATATTTACTCTTTTTAACGATTGAAAAGCAAGCTCCAAATCTTCTTTCGGAAATAGACCTAACGTTGTACGCAACGTCGAATGATACCCAACACGGCCAGCTAATACGTTCTTTAATACTGTTGATCGCTTTACAAGGTTAAAACTTTGAAAAATCATACCAATATCCCGGCGCATGCGGCGTAATCCTTTTCCTTTCGCAGCCGTAATAGACTCACCTTCAATCATGATTTCTCCTTCTGTAATCTCATGAAGACGATTTACCGATCTTAGAAGTGTAGACTTTCCAGCTCCGGAAAGCCCTACCATTACAACAAACTCACCTTTTTGAATTTTCAAGTTTATATTATTCAATCCTTTTGTACCATTTGGATACACTTTGGAAACATTTCGAAACTCTATCACACATCTTACCTACCTTCTATGTATTCAAAACGGCAAACTAACTGAAAACATACCTTTCCAGCTAGTTGCCATTTCCATATGTATTATTGCGTTTTTACTTTCTTTCCATATTCACGAACGATATCAAATTTACTATCATCAGATTTAACATATCCTTCATGTGAATATACTTCTTTAATGATTTTGTGACCTTCCTCATTCTTTCCAATTTCAATGAAAGCATCCTGTAATTTCTTGCTCCACTCTTCATCTAAATCAGAACGTACCGAAATCGTATCGTTTGGAATTTTCTCCGTAAATTTCACTATTTTCGTTTGATCGAATATATTCGGATAATCTTTTTTTACAATATTACGAGCATCTTGGAATACAACAGCTGCATCTACGTCACCATTTAAAAGAGCAATAAGCGACTGATCGTGACCTTTTAATGTAACAGGTTTCACATCTTTTAACGGATCAACGCCCTCTTTTAATAGTACAGCCGCAGGCCACACATATCCCGCTGATGACGTTACATCTTGATAGCCAATTTTTTTACCTTTTAAATCTTTTACACTATTAATATTTGAATCTTTCTTAACAACAAACTCAGATTTATAAAAGTCTACTAAGTCCTTTGTAGGAGCTCCCGTTTCATCATCTACGCCAAAACGTTGCGCTTGTAAAATTACGTTTGCTGCCTTTTTCTCATGTGCTAACACATACGCTGTTGGGGGTAAAAATCCCACATCTACTTGCTTAGATGCCATCGCTTCTACAATTGTATTATAATTCGTTGAAATACTAACTTTTACTGGAATATTTAACTTATCACTTAATAGCTTCTCAAGTGGTTTTGCCTTCGCCTCTAACGTATCTGCATTTTGAGAAGGAACAAATTGAACATTTAAAGTCTTCGGTACATACCCTTTTTTCGTATCTTCATTTTTACTTGCGCTTGATTCCTTCGTTCCACAGCCACTTAACAAACCCGCTGCTAATACAACTGTTGTGCTCATTGCAAAAACTTTTTTCAACATGTTAATGCCTCCATTTTTCATTGTTATAAAATAACCTTTCATAAACATGAAGAAATATATCACACATTTTTACAAATAATTGATTATTTACAGAATCTTTACACATTCTATACACTCACATTAAAATTCTCTCCATATATTTGATATGCTTAATCAGTAGATAATAATAGAAAAGGTGAATGATATTGAATCAAAATCAAATTGTAACTTTAAACATCCTATTAACAAGTGATATACATGGTACTGTTTATCCAATTCACTACCAAGATAACTCTCCAGCAGAAATTGGTTTAGCTAAGATTTCTACTCTTATAAAAAAAGAACGGTCCCAAAATAAAAACGTTCTTTTAATTGATAACGGTGACTTCATACAAGGAACACCATTTACTTACCATTACGCTACATATGAAAAAGATAAGAAAAACCCAATGTCATTAATAGCAAACTATTTACGTTATGACGCTGCAGTGATTGGGAATCATGAATTTAATTATGGAATGGATGTATTAAACAATGCTATTTCTACTGCAAACTCCCCATATTTATCAGCAAATATTTTAGACAAAAGCAGTAAAAAACCTTATTTCGGGAAACCATATATAATAAAACATATTGAAGCAAATATAAAAATTGCTATTTTAGGGGTGACAACGCATTATATTCCAAATTGGGAACAACCCCATCACATTAAAGACTTGCAATTTGAAGATGCGTTAGAAACAACAAAAAATTGGGTTTCTTACATTCACGAACATGAGAAACCAGATTTACTAGTCGTAGCGTATCATGGGGGATTTGAACGCGATTTACAAACTGGAGAACCGACTGAAGTTTTAACAGGCGAAAACCAAGGGTATGCTATGTGTCATGAAATTGAGGGCATAGATATTTTATTAACAGGCCATCAGCACCGAGAAATGGCTCAAACAGTGGGTAATGATGTAACAATTTTACAGACTGGATGTAACGGACATTCAGTTGGAAAAGTAACTGTAACATTTGAAAAAATGAAACAAGAGTGGGTAAAAAAAGAGAGTTATTCCGAACTATTGACTGTGCAAGAAATCGAGGCAGATCCAGATGTTCTTTACTTGGTAACTGATTATGAAGAGAAAACACAAAAATGGCTTGATCAACCTATTGGAACCATCCACGGTGACATGCAAATTTCAGATGCTATGCAAACTCGTTTGCAAGACCATCCTTTTATTGAATTCATAAATAAAATACAGATGGATATGGCTAATGTTTCTATTTCTTGTACAAGCTTATTCCATAATACATCTCCAGGTTTCCCGACATATGTAACAATGCGTGACATCGTTTCTAATTATATTTATCCAAATACATTAAAAGTAATTAGAATAACTGGAGCTGATATAAAAGATGCTCTCGAACTCTCTGCTTCTTATTTCACATTAAAAGAAGATGGAACCATCATCGTAAACCCTAGCTACATAGAACCAAAACCGCAACACTATAATTACGATATGTGGGAAGGAATTTCGTACGTATTAAACATTTCCAAACCAATTGGCGACAGAGTAGAATCTTTACAGCATAAAGGCACTCCTCTTAATATGAGTGAAGAATATGATGTCGTTATGAATAATTATCGCGCGAGCGGCGGAGGGAACTTCTTTATGTTTCAAAATAAGCCCGTAATAAAAGATATACCAACAGATATGTCTGAACTTATCGCTAACTATATATTGAAGCATAAAAAGATAGAAGCAACAGTTAATAACAACTGGAAAGTTATTAAATAAATAAAAAAAGATGGGCTTCGCCCATCTTTTAGTTTAATTTTGCATTATCTTGCTTTTTTAAAGCTTTTAATTTCGCCGGTGTAACATCAGTACCTTGTTCGTTAACGACTTTAATTCCTTTTAGTTCGTTTAACATATTTTGACGAAATCCTTTTAAATATTGTTCACGTAGCGATTGACGCTCACGTTGTTCTTCTTCAGTTAAACCTTCAGCTTTTGCTTTTTTCGCTAAGAAGTTAATGCGTTCAACGAGTTCGTGACTAAGCATCTCGAATCCCCCTTCTACTCAAAACTGATTATTATCATACAATAGTTACTCTTCTTTATCAAGCAATTGCTTTGTATACTCTACATATCTACGATGTACCGTCGCTTTTGAAACATTATGACCAAAGCCACGTAGTGTTGCTGCAATTTCTTCGAAAGTAAGTTCACTCTTACGCAAACGTACAATTTCCTCAATTGGCACTTCTTTCTTCTCTCGTCCTACACTTAAATGACGATTCTTTAAATTATTTTCTGGACGATAGCCTTTTTCTACTGCTCGTTGCATACCACGTTTAATTTTTAAATTATGAATCTTTCTTTGATACTCTTCAACAATACCAATAATATCTAATACCATTGAATCAGAATCCGACAATTGCAATTCACCATTATGTGTATGCGTATATACTTTTATTCCTTCTTTATGTAAACAGTGCATTAACGCAATCTTTGCATTCCCCCTACCAAGGCGCGTTTCATCTTGTATAAGTAGCACATCAATTTGTTCGTCTCGAATTGTATCTAGCACTTCTAATATGCCATCACGTTCAATTGTATAGCCACTAGCCTGCTCTTCAATCACCTTAGTAACATTCATTTGATAGCGCTCCGCTAAATGCAATAATTCATCTTTTTGACGTAATAATGATGTTTCTTGCGCTTCTTTTGTTGTACTCACACGCGCATAAATAATTGCATTCATTATGAACCCCTCTTTCTCACTATAATTTCCCTTTAGTGTAACATAAATTCGCCTTTTGTTCGAACTTATGTTTGTAGAATGTTTTTTCACATGTTATACTTATTAATAAGAAAAATGAAAGAAAACGAGGTGTTAGAAAACATGGAAAAGTTAACGAAACGCCAGCAAGACATTCTCGACTTTATTAAGCTAAAAGTACAAGAAAAAGGATATCCACCTTCCGTACGTGAAATTGGCCAAGCAGTCGGCCTCGCTTCTAGTTCTACAGTGCACGGACATTTATCAAGATTAGAAGAAAAAGGATACATTCGACGCGATCCAACAAAACCACGCGCAATTGAAATTTTAGGTGAAGACCGAATGGATACAGAAACACAATCTGTTATTCAAGTTCCAATTGTCGGGAAAGTTACTGCTGGATTACCAATTACAGCAGTCGAAAGCGTTGAGGAACACTTCCCTCTTCCAGCTAGTATTGTCGCAGGAGCAGATCAAGTGTTTATGTTACGTATTTCTGGAGATAGTATGATTGAAGCTGGTATTTTCGATGGAGATTTAGTTGTTGTTCGCCAACAACAGTCTGCATATAATGGTGAAATTGTAGTCGCTTTAACAGAAGATAATGAAGCAACTGTTAAACGTTTCTATAAAGAAAAAGACCATTTCCGTCTACAACCGGAAAACTCTTCATTAGAACCTATTATTTTAAAGCAAGTGTCAGTTATCGGTAAAGTAATTGGCGTATATCGTGATTTACATTAAGAATAAAAAAGAAGATAATTACCTTATTTATATAAGGTAATTATCTTCTTTTTTGTATTTTGATAGATTTTCACACATTCTATTTCTTACGAACGCGTTTCAATCGTCACATCGCCCGCAGCTGTTTTACCGCTAATCTTTTTACTCCCATTACCAATCGTTACGTCTTTATTTTCTTCATTAAAAATTGTTACATCCCCGGCAGCACTTTGCCCAGTAATTACCGCATCTTTTGGTTTTTCCGATAAAGTAATATTTACATCTCCCGCAGTTGAACTTGCTTCTAGATTGTACTTAGAATCATGATCTAGAATATTTATTTCCCCACTGGTCGTTTTTGCAGTCACTTTCCCTATTACTTTTTTAAAGTTTACTTCACCAGCTTTTGTAGATCCCTCCACATTCTTAGCCGTTACATGTTTCAAATCCACTTCTCCAGTAAGTGTTCTAGCACTTACACGGTCACTTTTCACATCACTTATTTCAATTTGTCCAGCAGATGAATTTACTTTTACATCTTGGTAAGAGCGTTCAGGCACAAGGAGAGTCAATGTAGACGTTTGAAACCTAAAATCGTAAAAAGAAAAATCAAATGAAGCACCTTTTTCTCTTTCCCCAATGATTTTTAATGTGTCACCATCTTCAGTAATATGAATCTCTTGTTTACGCGCATCTCCTAATTGCTTTACATAAAAAGAAGCGTCAGGAGATTTTTGGACAACAATATCCCCGACATCTAACTTAACTTCTATATTTTTTAGTGTTTCGTTTTTAATTATATCTTCTTTGTTTCCTTTTTCTGCAGTTTGCACTGCTTTTTCATATGTTTGTGAAATTCCTATTACTCCAATAATGATACAAGCGATCGCTACTAACAATATTTTTTTCATCATCTACTCCCCTTTTATCATTTTGAAGTTCCATATGACATAACGTACACATAACCTTTTAAACCACTTCGTACTATAATAAGCGATAATACATAACAACAAACCTATCCCAACAAATGTTATACTTACGAATACATCTAACCATATAAATGTACCCATAAATACTTTTCCAATAACGAAAAATGGTGTCACTACACTAACAATCCCACCGACCCAAAAAGAGAATATAAAAGCGATAATTGCAACTAACGGGCCTAATACAATAATGAAATTAAACAAACTAAGTCCAATCGCTGCCATGACAGCTCTTGTCACATTTGAAGTTGACGGATCTTTTTTCATTTCATCAAATCGATACATCGCAAGTAATTCTTTTGCAATTACTTTCGGAGAGCCAAGACCCTTTATTATTTCCGATTCAGTTTTCCCCTCTTCTATCCCAAACTGAAAATGCTCTTCATAATCAAATAAAATATCTTTCCTCTCTTCGTCCGGTAACTTTCTAAGATGACTTGATAATTCATTAAGAAACTGTTCTTTACTCATCCCATTCCACCCCTTCAATAATTTCTTGTACACCTTTCGCAAAATCACGCCACTCTGTTACTAACAAATTCAGTTGCGTTTCCCCTTGCTCAGTTAGTTGATAATATTTGCGAGGTGGTCCTTCCGTAGATTCTTTTAAATACGTTTGAAAATATCCTTCCTTCGTTAAACGGCGTAATAAAGGATATACTGACCCTTCCGATATTAAAAATTTATTTGAGATTTGCTGAACAAGTTCATAGCCGTAACAATCCTTACGTTTCACAAGTGCCAGTACACATAGTTCTAACACACCTTTTTTAAACTGAACGTTCAAGGACAATCCCCCTTTCTCATTTCAGTACTGTTCAATACACAGTACCTTCCTTATCCATAATATACCACTTAGTATTGTTTATTGCAAGGTACTATATTTTTAAACACTCCAACTTTAGTATGAAACATATCCAATACCGAACACAACATATCATTCAATTTTTTATATCCATAGATATTACGCATGTTACTTTTACTTATCCACCCTTTTGGAACACAAAACAATTCGAATTTCACCACGTTACATTAAAGATATGGAATAGAAATTTAAATACCGTCATAATTTTTTCAGACATCTATTCAATTCATTTCAACTAACACCTATATTGCCAACAAATAAAAAAGCCCTGATACCGTAGTATCAGGGCTCCTCACCTCTTAGTAAAGAGACATATATTGATCGCGTTCCCATTGGTGAACTTGCGTACGGAAGATATCCCACTCAATTTCTTTCGCTTCGATGAAGTGCTCAAGTAAGTGATCTCCTAATGCGTTACTAATTACTTCGTTAGATTGTAATGTAACTAAAGCTTGCGCTAATGTTGCTGGTAAGTCAACGATACCTGCTTCTTCGCGCTCTTCTTTTGTCATTACGTAGATGTTACGATCTACTGCAGCTGGTGGAGTTAATTTGTTTTTAATTCCATCAAGACCTGCTGCTAATAATGTAGCCATTACTAAATATGGGTTTGCAGCTGGGTCAACACTACGTACTTCTACGCGTGTACTAATACCACGAGATGCAGGGATACGTACTAATGGACTACGGTTTTGTGCAGACCATGCTACGTAACAAGGAGCTTCGTATCCAGGTACTAAACGCTTGTAAGAGTTTACAGTTGGATTTGCCACCGCTGTAAATGCTGGTGCGTGTTTTAAAATACCTGCGATGAAGTGACGAGCATCATCACTTAATTGTAAGTCACCGTTTTGATCATAGAATACGTTCTCACCATTTTTGAATAGTGATAAGTTACAGTGCATACCTGAACCGTTCACACCGTATAATGGTTTTGGCATAAATGTTGCGTGTAAACCGTGTTTACGAGCAATTGTTTTTACAACAAGTTTGAATGTTTGAATGTCATCACATGAACGAATTGCATTTGCATATTTGAAGTCAATTTCGTGCTGCCCTGGAGCAACCTCATGGTGAGACGCTTCAATTTCAAAGCCCATTTCTTCAAGTTCAAGAACGATATCACGACGACAGTTTTCCCCTAGATCCATCGGCGCAAGGTCGAAGTATCCACCGTTATCGTTTAATTCTAATGTTGGATTTCCTTTTTCATCTACTTTGAATAGGAAGAATTCTGGCTCTGGTCCAAGATTGAAATCTGAGAATCCTAAAGCTTCCATTTCTTTTAATACACGTTTTAAGTTGTTACGTGGATCCCCTTCAAATGGAGTGCCATCTGCATTGTAAATATCACAGATCAATCGAGCTACTTTACCTTTTTCAGCTGTCCAAGGGAAAATCACCCAAGTATCTAAGTCTGGATATAAGTACATATCAGATTCTTCAATACGTACGAAACCTTCAATAGAAGATCCATCAAACATCATTTTGTTATCAAGAGCTTTTGTTAATTGGCTCACTGGAATTTCTACGTTTTTAATTACCCCTAAAAGGTCCGTAAATTGTAAACGTATATACTTTACATTCTCTTCTTTCGCCAAACGGAAAATATCTTCTTTTGTGTACCTAGCCATTATAAATTCCTCCTTAGTCCCTCTAAACACCTTCAGAATCAGTTCTCTTTAGTGAAAAAACCTTGAAATATCACCTTGTCGCAATGAAGTTCGATTAAATCTACCTGTATGTTGTAGTTCGTCTCGAAGTATTTTGCGAAGCTCAGTTTTTGAAATTTCTTTCGTTTCTTCTTTTACTTTCACTGCTTCTGTTTGATTTTCTTTCATTAGTAACACTTGTTTAATACCAGCCATATTCAAGCCTTGATCTAATAAATCTTTAATCTCTAACAACTTATCTACATCGTTAAATGAAAATAATCTACGATTCCCCTTTGTACGGGTTGGAGAAACAAGATTATGCTCTTCATAGTAGCGAATTTGACGTGCAGATAATTGTGTTAAATCCATAACAATACCAATAGGAAACAGCGGGGCAGAACGTCTATCTTCTTTCATCGTTTCAGTTCCTCCTTCGCCTTAACTGCTTCTCATTTTATACCATGTTATGTTTGATGTCAATAGATGTTAGCTTTTCTTACATGATTTTTTTAAAAGTTTTTTCATTCTTTTTTCTAATGAAATAAATCATTACTTTCACGCGAAAAAAGCTGTCGAAATCGACAGCTTCCCTTTAAGAAATTGTTAATAATTCTTTTTCAATTAATGCATCAATTGCAGAACAAATCGCAATCTTCACATGCGAATAAGTTAGCCCACCTTGTACGTAAGCAACATAAGGCGGACGAATTGGACCATCAGCCGACAATTCAATACTTGCACCTTGAATAAACGTTCCCGCAGCCATAATTACATCATCTTCATACCCCGGCATATAGTTGGCATATGGAGTGAAGTGAGAGTTAATCGGGGATGCATATTGAATTGCTTGGCAGAATGCAATCATGCGATCTTTGTCATCAAATTGAACAGATTGAATTAAATCTGTTCTTGGTGCATTCCACGCTGGTGATGTATTCATTCCTAACTTTTCTAAAAATGCAGCTGTAAAAATCGCACCTTTTAGCGCTTGTCCTGCTACATGCGGCGCTAAGAAGAAACCTTGATACATTTCTTGCAGACTGTATAAAGATGCCCCTGCTTCCGCACCGATTCCTGGAGATGTTAAACGATAGGCGCACGCTTCAACATACTGTTCTTTACCAACAATATAACCACCAGTTTTAACAATTCCCCCGCCCGGGTTTTTAATAAGCGAACCTGCCATTAAATCTGCACCAACATGACATGGCTCTTGTTCTTCAATAAATTCGCCATAACAGTTATCTACAAACACGACAACATCCGGTTTAATTTCTTTAACAAACGCTATCATTTCTTTAATTTGAGAAATAGTAAAAGACGGACGAGTAGCATAACCTTTTGAGCGCTGAATACCGATCATTTTCGTATTACTATGAATGGCAGCCGCAACAGCTCCTAAATCAACAAGCCCCTCTTCAGTAAGCGGAACTGCATTATAACCAATATTATATTCTTTGAATGATCCTACACCTTTTCCGCGTACACCAACGATTTCTTCTAACGTATCATACGGCTTACCAGTGATGTACAATAACTCATCTCCTGGACGTAAAATACCGAATAGCGCTGTAGAAATAGCGTGAGTACCTGAAATGATTTGCGGACGAACTAGGCCCGCTTCCGCTCCAAATACATCTGCATACACTTTCTCTAACGTATCACGACCAATATCGTCATAACCGTAACCTGTCGTTGGAATAAAATGTGAATCGCTAATTTTATGTTTACGAAAACTTTCTAACACACGAAACTGATTACTTTCAATTACTTCATCCGCACGTTTATGTACTTCTGTAATTTGGCTCTCTACTTCTTTTACGATTGGAGCAATTTTTTCTCCATTTTTCAAACGATCAAACATTTTTATTTTCTCCTTCTTCCACTAAAAATCTCTTTAATTGTACATTAAGCGATGAATGAGCAAAAATATACCCCGCGCAATCATATACAAATTTATCTTCCAAAAACTCCATTTTTGTTAATAGCGTCTCCGTCTTTAATAGAGTTAATAACTTACCTTCACTCGGAGGAATCTCCACTTGATAACGATTCATTTCTTCCTTCATTTTCGTTTCTATCGCTTCTTTTATATGTAATAGATCCTTTTCTTCAAAAGCACTAGTCATTAAGAAGTCATTTTTCGGAAACGGAATAAAGTTTTGATGTAATTCATCTTTTTTATTATATAACGTAATAATAGGAATATGATTTATTTCGAGTTCTGACAATAATTGTTTTACTGTTTTCTCATGCCCTACATAATTAGGATCTGCAGAATCCACAACATGTAAAATAACATCCGCTTCACCAGCTTCTTCTAACGTCGAACGGAATGCAGCAATTAATGACGTAGGTAAATCTTGTATAAAACCAACTGTATCAGTTAGTAATACTGTATAACCAGAAGGTAGCGGCATCTTCCTTGTTGTCGGGTCTAGTGTTGCAAACAACAAGTTTTCTTCAAACGTATCAGCTTCCGTTAATCTATTAAACAGTGTAGATTTTCCCGCATTCGTATATCCTATTAACGAAACTTGAAATACTTTATTATCTTTTCTTCTCTCACGATATCTTTTTCGATGTTCCACAACAACTGCAAGTTGCTTCTTTATTTCATCAACGCGCGCTCGAATATGACGACGATCAGTCTCAAGTTTCGTTTCACCTGGCCCTCTCGTTCCAATACCACCACCAAGACGTGATAAAGACAATCCTTGCCCCATAAGACGCGGCATTGTATATTGCAACTGAGCTAATTCTACTTGAAGCTTCCCTTCTCTCGACTTCGCACGTTGCGCAAAAATATCTAATATGAGTTGCGTTCGATCAATTACCCTCGCATCTAATACTGCGGATAAATTCCGAATTTGACTCGGTGTTAATTCGTTATTAAATACGATAACATCCGGTTCTAGTTCTTCAGTTAACATTGTAAGCTCTTCTAATTTACCTTTACCTATATAAGTCGCCGGATGAAACTTCGGTCGTTTTTGCGTTGTAGACACTAACAATTCTGCTCGTGCAGTTTTCGCTAATGATGCAAGTTCTTTCATGGAATGCATAAATTTTTCATCATCATCTTGCGGCAATTGACAGCCCACTAATATGACTTTCTCTTTTTCTTCCATCAAATATGTTCACTCATCCTTTTCGAAATTTAAACCTTCTAATATAATAGCAGAGGAAGCACATTTCATCTAGTTAGCGGGGGAGAAAATTCATGGCATGGGAGATTTTTAGCATCATAGGCACAATTGCTTTCGCATTAAGCGGGGCTATTGTTGCAATGGAAGAGGATTATGATATTTTCGGGGTGTATATTTTAGGAATGGCAACCGCATTTGGGGGAGGTGCCCTTCGTAATTTATTAATCGGTTATCCGATTGTCGCGTTTTGGCAACAAGACATGTTATTCCAAATCGCACTTTTATCAATGACGATTATTTTTCTTTTTCCAAATAAATTAATTAGACACTGGAAAAAGTGGGAAAACATCACTGATGCTATCGGCTTATCAGCATTTGCCGTACAAGGGGCATTATACGCTCAAAAATTAAATTTACCAATTAGCGCTACAATCGTAGCAGCCGTTTTAACTGGCATTGGAGGCGGTATTATCCGCGATCTTTTAGCCCGTAGAAAACCTCTCGTTCTTCGAGCTGATGTATATGCTTTTTGGACGATTCTGGCAGGTTTCTTAATCGGCGCTCAAATTATTGTTAGCGATTGGGCTCTATACACCTTATTCATTTTAATTGTTTGCTTCCGCATGGTTTCTATTCATTACAAATGGCATTTACCGCATAGACGCATCGACACAAACGAACGTTCAATGCATAAATAGCAATCCAACCTCTTTACAGATCGTAAAGAGGTTTTTCTTTTCTAACGAGTTTTTCCTTACATAATGTTTATACTAATTCTCAAAGCGAGGTGAACACAAATGACAAACCATGTGAATAAAGGGGCTCAAAAAAGCTCAGTAGGTCAAATTGGACATGATCCTAATTCTGCACACGAAAAAAGCGCTAAAATGGAACGTTTCCATAAATCTTATCAAGAAAAAGCAAAAAAATAGTAGAGCACTTATATAAAAAAACAGACGCACAGTTTACGTACTGTGCGTCTCCTCTTCAAGCATCAAATCACTACTTGATATTCCAATCAAATCATATTTATCATACGCATCCTCTTGTAACAACCGCATAGCTTGTGTACGAATTGATTTTTCAACAATATTCCGGACATATCGTCCATTACTAAAGGATGTAATTTGCGATGAGTACTTTACAGCATGTAAATGATCTCTAAATTTCCATTCAGCCTCTTTCGATAACTGATATTCACGTTCTTCATACATCCTCTTCCCTATTTCTAACAGCTGATTTACTGAGTAATCCGCAAACTCAATTATAAACGGAAAACGAGATTGCAGTCCTGGATTCAATGAAAGAAAGTGATTCATCTCTCTGGAATATCCAGCTAAAATCAATACAAAACCGTGTTGCTTATCTTCCATATGTTTTACGAGCGTATCAATTGCTTCTTTTCCAAAATCTTTTTCTCCCCCTCGTGCTAATGAATAAGCCTCATCAATAAACAAAATTCCCCCCATTGCTTTTTTTATTAAATCTCTTGTTTTTTGAGCCGTATGACCGATGTACTCTCCTACAAGATCTGCACGTTCAGCTTCAACTAGGTGCCCTTTTGATAGAATATTCATCTCAAATAACAATTTTCCTATCATTCTAGCAACAGTTGTCTTCCCTGTACCCGGATTGCCTTTAAACAACATATGGAGTACTTGCTTCTCAGACTTCAATCCTATTTCTTGTCTTTTTTTATTCACATAAATCCAAGCATATATTTCTTTTATTATCTTTTTTATATCATCCATCCCAACGAATTTTCCCATCTCTTCTTCAATTCTTTGCAGCATCTCATGTTTCGTAGTAGTTTCATTTGAAATTACTGTTTTATTTTCTGCAGCCGGTAAAGAAATTTTCTTTCGATGATTTAACACAATGTTAATTTGATTATTATTTTTCTTTCGCATCGATTGTTCCATACAATCACCTCATTTTATCCACTCACCAAATATTATTATTCTTGTCTCCTTTGCAAATGACTATTTTCAGAAAAGTTTGCTATAATAAAAGAAATAATGAAGGTGGTGGGACTATGGAGACAACGGAATTCCATGATACAATACAAGCCTTTTCTATTTTTTTATTGAATAAAGGCCGAAAACCTTCAACCATTAAACGTTATGTTTATGACATTGAAGATTTCGGACATTGGTTAGAAAAAAACAAAAAGCTCCCTTCCAGTAATATATGGGCTACACTTTGTACAAAAGACTACGAAGATTACTTTTCCGACTTAAAAAAGAATCGACATTACTCAGAGAAAACGATGCACCGTGTATTCATTGTATTAAATCGAATGCATCACTTTCTAAATATTCCCAACCCATTAAAGAACATGGAAATTTCTATTCAACCAGACCGCACACTCCGCAATGAAGATTTCATTTCATCTGATGAAGAAAAAAGATTAAAACATATAGTCACTTCATTAGAAGGACTTTCAGAAAAACAACGTCCTGTACGCCCTTTATTGATGGATCGTAATATCGCTATTTTAAATTTATTAATTGACTATGGATTATCCTTACAGGAACTTACAGCATTAACTATGCATCACGTCCACTTTGAAACTAACACATTATCTATACCTGCAACCGCAGGAGTAGAAAGAACAATTACTTTAACTAGCGAAGACAAAAAACAACTATATACTTATTACAAAAGCATCCCCGAACCCGTTCGTCCAAAATATCATAGTAATGACCCATTATTTGTCGCATTCGATTTTAATCGCGGAACATATAGATGGGTATACGAAAATGATGCACCGAAGGGATTAACAGAAATCGCTATCCAAAAAATGATTCGCCTTGAAGTATCCAGAGCTAATTTACGCAAAGGAATCTCAGGACAACACTTTCGTAACACCTATATTTTAAACTTAATAAAAAAAGAAACTCCGGAGTCAGAAATTATAAAGCTAGCTGGCTTCAAATCAAAGATTTCACTAAAACGATATTATCAATACGCAGAAAATAGAAAAAACGCCTTATTATAAGGCGTTTTTTCTATTTTTTCTTCAAACAAACGATTTTACTATGACCATTTAACTAATTTTTGCATCTACTATGATGAGTTTCGTTCATATCCTCATTAGAAAGGAGAGATTTAATGTCTCATTATAACGACAGTCAGAACAAATTCTCCAAACCATGCTTTCCAAGTAGCGCTGGACGAATTCCAAATACTCCATCAATCCCAGTTACTAAGGCACAACTTAGAACATTCCGCGCAATCATTATCGATTTAACAAAAATAATCCCAAAACTTTTCGCAAATCCATCTCCCCAAAATATTGAAGATCTAATTGATACATTGAACCTACTAAGTAAATTTATTTGTTCACTAGATGCTACTTCCTCCCTGAAAGCACAAGGGTTAGCTATTATTAAAAACTTAATAACTATATTAAAAAATCCAACTTTCGTAGCAAGCGCTGTATTTATCGAGCTTCAAAATCTAATTAATTATTTACTATCCATTACAAAACTATTCCGAATTGACCCTTGCACACTTCAAGAGCTTCTTAAATTAATCGCAGCATTACAAACCGCTCTAGTTAATTCTGCTTCATTCATTCAAGGCCCTACTGGACCTACTGGGCCAGCAGGGGCTACCGGTGCTACTGGTGCTACCGGTGCCACTGGACCTCAAGGGCCTCAAGGTAACACGGGTGCTACTGGCGCTACCGGACCTCGAGGTAACACGGGTGCTACTGGTGCTACCGGTGCCACTGGACCTCAAGGGCCTCAAGGCAACACGGGTGCTACCGGACCTCAAGGTGTTCAAGGTAACACAGGTGCTACCGGCGCTACTGGACCTCAAGGTGCTCAAGGTAACACAGGTGCTACCGGCGCTACTGGACCTCAGGGTGCTCAAGGTAACACGGGTGCTACTGGTGCTACCGGTATAGGAGTTACCGGACCTACCGGACCTTCCGGCGGGCCTCCTGGACCTACTGGACCTCAGGGACCTCAAGGTATTCAAGGGCCGGCGGGTGCTACCGGCGCTACTGGCCCTCAAGGCGTTCAAGGTAATACAGGTGCTACTGGTGCTACTGGACCTCAAGGCGTTCAAGGTAACACAGGTGCTACCGGCGCTACTGGACCTCAAGGTATTCAAGGACCGGCGGGTGCTACCGGCGCTACTGGACCTCAAGGCGTTCAAGGCAATACAGGTGCTACTGGTGCTACTGGACCTCAAGGCGTTCAAGGTAACACAGGTGCTACCGGCGCTACTGGACCTCAAGGTATTCAAGGACCGGCGGGTGCTACTGGTGCCACTGGACCTCAAGGTATTCAAGGACCGGCGGGTGCTACTGGTGCCACTGGGCCTCAAGGCGTTCAAGGACCGGCAGGTGCTACTGGTGCCACTGGACCTCAAGGCATTCAAGGTAACACAGGTGCTACTGGTGCTACTGGACCTCAAGGCGTTCAAGGTAACACAGGTGCTACTGGTGCCACTGGACCTCAAGGCGTTCAAGGTAACACAGGTGCTACCGGCGCTACTGGACCTCAGGGTGCTCAAGGGCCGGCGGGTGCTACCGGCGCTACTGGACCTCAAGGCATTCAAGGTAACACAGGTGCTACCGGCGCTACTGGACCTCAAGGTATTCAAGGACCGGCGGGTGCTACTGGTGCCACTGGGCCTCAAGGCGTTCAAGGACCGGCAGGTGCTACTGGTGCCACTGGACCTCAAGGTGTTCAAGGTAACACAGGTGCTACTGGTGCCACTGGACCTCAAGGTGTTCAAGGGCCAACGGGTGCTACTGGTATAGGAGTTACCGGACCTACTGGACCTTCTGGTGGGCCTCCTGGACCTACTGGACCTCAGGGACCTCAAGGTAATACAGGTGCTACCGGACCTCAAGGTATTCAAGGACCGGCGGGTGCTACTGGTGCCACTGGGCCTCAAGGCGTTCAAGGACCGGCGGGTGCTACTGGTGCCACTGGGCCTCAAGGCGTTCAAGGACCGGCAGGTGCTACTGGTGCCACTGGGCCTCAAGGCGTTCAAGGACCGGCAGGTGCTACTGGTGCCACTGGGCCTCAAGGTATTCAAGGACCGGCGGGTGCTACTGGTGCCACTGGGCCTCAAGGCGTTCAAGGACCGGCAGGTGCTACTGGTGCCACTGGACCTCAAGGTGCTCAAGGACCGGCGGGTGCTACTGGTGCCACTGGGCCTCAAGGCGTTCAAGGACCGGCAGGTGCTACTGGTGCCACTGGACCTCAAGGTGCTCAAGGACCGGCGGGTGCTACTGGTGCCACTGGACCTCAAGGCGTTCAAGGGCCAACGGGCGCTACTGGTATAGGAGTTACCGGACCTACTGGGCCTACTGGACCTAGCTTCCCTATAGCAACAATTGTTGTAACAAACAACATTCAACAAACAGTACTACAATTTAATAACTTTATCTTCAGTACTGCAATTAACGTAAATAATATTATCTTTAATGGCACAGACACAGTTACAGTTATCAACGGTGGTATTTATGTAATTAGCGTATCCATCTCTACAACTGCACCAGGATGTGCGCCACTCGGAGTAGGAATTTCAATAAATGGAGCAGTCGCAACTGACAACTTCTCTTCAAATTTAATAGGCGACTCACTTTCATTTACTACAATCGAAACATTAGCTGCCGGAGCAAACATTTCTGTCCAATCTACTCTTAACGAGATTACGATCCCTGCAACAGGAAATACTAACATTCGTCTAACTGTATTTAGAATCGCTTAAATTTCACTATTTATCGTTTATGGCAAATAAAAAAAGAGCGAGAAACTCGCTCTTTTTTTGTTATGTACAATAATTCATTACTATTCTAATTCAATTGAAACATTTTTTTGTGGTACAAATGTAGAAATTGCGTGTTTATAAATAAGCTGTTGCTTACCTTCTGTTTCCAGTAGGACTGTAAAATTATCAAATCCTTTAATTAATCCACGAAGCTGGAAACCATTTAATAAGTACAGCGTAACAAACGTATTCTCTTTACGGAGTTGATTTAAAAACTGATCTTGAATATTGATTGATTGCTTCATGTCGAATCCTCCTCTTTTTCTCTACTTACTATTATTCGACTTTAGTTGTAGCTTTCCTTCTATGTATCGTAAAATTTCTGACGTTTTTTCACCGTCTGTAACATCAAACCATGTGACATCCATCTTATTACGGAACCACGTTAATTGACGTTTTGCATAACGACGTGAATTCGTCTTTAATTGTGATACCGCTTCTTCTAAAGAGACACGATCCTCAAAATAATCATATATCTCTTTATACCCAATCGCTTGAATAGATTGACAATCTCGTATCCCTCGATTATACAACCCTTCTACTTCTTCTAATAAACCTTGGTCCATCATTATATCAACTCGTAAGTTAATGCGATCGTATAGCATTTCACGATCCATTGTCAAGCCAATTAAGGAAACATCGTATAATAACTCGTTTTCTTGTTTTTCAAGTTGATCACTCATTTTTTCACCCGTCGTGTGGAAAATTTCTAACGCCCTAATGACACGGCGTACATTATTTGCATGAATACGCTCAGCGCTTTCTGGGTCTACTTCCTGTAATTTCTTATGTACATATTCCACACCACGTTCTAATGCTAACTTTTCCATTTGTTCTCGGTATATAGCATCACCAGCATCATCCGTAAACTGATAATCGAATAAAACAGATTGTATATACAGACCAGTTCCACCAACGATAATCGGCAATTTACCACGCTCTGTAATCTCGCGAATATGCTTACGAACACGTTCTTGAAATTCGGCAACCGAAAATGATTCTTCTGGATTTTTTATATCAACCATATAATGTGGAATTCCGTCCATCTCTTCTTTCGTCACCTTTGCGGTTCCAATATCCATCGTACGATAAATCTGCATGGAATCTCCACTTATAATTTCACCATTTAACGCTTTGGCAAGATCAATACTTAACTTCGTCTTCCCAACAGCAGTTGGTCCAATGATGACAGCAACTTTTTCACGTTGCACTTCTCCCATATCATTCAACTCTCTTTATGTAATGTACTCCATCTATTGATTATATCCAATCTTACCAATTTTAACGGCATGATTGCAAGTTCTTTCATTACGGTACATGAAATTATAAATAAAAAAGAACATAGTTTGTCCAATTCCGCATATACATGATTAAAAATACCTTCGAGAGGATGAGTTAACTATGAAACAATCCACTATCAATTTTTCATCTTTGACAAAAGACCTCATTTTAGCTACTGCTACAAAAGAACACAATTGTTCACAAGAAGAATTATACTTCGCCTTAAATTGTTTACTACGTTCTTTTCATTCTGCTCTCCAAGAAACAACATTACATCTAGAAAATAAAGATACAGAGTATATACAAAACCAATTTTGCAGCGCATATAAAATTATTACAGGTAAAACTATTTATCCTTTTCAATAATCCATAAAAGGCGATTGCTTACATACTTTCAAGCAACCGCCTTTTATATTAATACACATATACTACTCTATAACTTTCACTTTTACAGATTTGCGCCCCCAGCTATTCGCACTACCATCTGAGCCAACTAAAACATCAATACGATTTCCTTTAATCGCACCACCAGTATCTCCAGCAATCGCTTCTCCATATCCTTCTACCCATACTTTTGATCCAAGTGGAATTACTTTAGGATCAACAGCAATTACTTTCATATTTGGATTCGCTGTTAAGTCATGCCCCATTGCAGTTAATACACGACCACCATACGAACCATTTTCACTCGGATCTGCTGTATATGCTGTCGCTTCTACCGTTATTTCACGTCCACTAGTCGGTGCACTTGTTTCATTAGATTTCGCAACTTGTTTCGTAGTTGACTGCTGTTTTGCCACAGGTTTACTTGATTCTACATTCTTAACAGATTCTTTACTCTTAACTACTTTATTACTTTTAACCGGCGTATTTACTCTTTCCGGCGCTTCTTCTTTCGTTGCAACTTCTTTCTTTTCAATCACTGGTGCCGTTCCTGTTAAAAATGGCACATGAACATATCCTGTTTTTCCATTATAGTCAAATTGCAACCATTCATTTTGAACTTGATTTGTCGTTTCAATTACATCATTTTTATTCAGTTTTCCAAGAATTTCTGAGTCAGTATTCGCTCCAGCGCGAACATTTAACACACCCGCCGTCACATAATATGTACTTTTTGTAAATTCAGCACTTACAAATGCTTCTTGACCATTTAATTTAATTTTTGTCCATCCGTTTTCTGTATTTACAACATCTAATTTATTTCCACTTAACATTTTACCTACAAGCTTAGACTCTACAGTTGGGTTTTCTCTAACATTTAATACGTCTGTTGTTACAATCGTTTCCGCTTTCGCAGAACCTGCAAAAATCCCAAGACCAAAAACTGCCGCCGTTGCTATACCTAATAATTTTTTCATGAATAGCCTCCATTTGCTTTGTTTTCGTATTTTTATTATAGCAACGGATTTTTAAGATTTTTAGAAAACACACAATTACAAACCATTCGTAATATACGATTAATGAGCTGTAACATAAATTTCCATATTAATGAATTACATTTCCAATAGAATTCCCAATAGTTTTCATATATTTTCCACATACAAGCACCAGAATTTTTTTCCAGAAAAAATTACAGTATTACTTTTTTGTTACAAAAAAAGCATATTTCATTACATCTTTTACCAAAATTCATCATTATCCAATTATCAACCTCCTTTTTTGTAATAAAAAGGAGCAGCTAATAAAAGCTACTCCCTTTACACGTATTATTTAACTTTCTTTTTCCAAATTCCCATCATAAGAGCAGAAACAACTGCCCCTATCAATATCGAGAAAATATATAACACTGGTTTATTTACTAAAGCGATAACAAACAATCCACCATGCGGTGCTGGTAATGTAATTTGGAATAACATTGATAATGCACCTGCAATACTTGAACCGACAACACAACTGACAATTACCCGAACCGGATCTGCTGCTGCAAATGGAATCGCACCTTCTGTAATAAACGATGCCCCCATAATATAATTTGTTAAACCAGACTTACGTTCCGCTTCTGTAAACTTCGATTTAAAGAAGGTAGTTGCTAACGCAATTGCAAGCGGTGGCACCATACCACCAGCCATAACCGCTGAATGCACCCCAAAGTTCTTCGCTTCTATCGCAGCAATACCAAACGTAAATGCTGCTTTATTAATTGGACCACCCATATCAATTGCCATCATCGCACCTAAAATAAGACCTAGTAATATAGCATTTGTACCGTTCAAACCATTTAACCATCCTGTTAACATTTCATTCAATGCTACTACAGGCGGAATTACTACTTTTTGCATAACAACTCCTGTAATCAATAATCCAAAGACTGGATATAACAAAACAGGCTTAATTCCTTCTAACTGTACTGGTAACCCTGAAAATAATTTTTTCAATCCTAAAACAACATATCCGGCTAAGAAACCAGCAATTAATCCACCTAAAAATCCAGCATTCGCATGTGCCGCTAAAAATCCTCCGACAACACCAGGCATAAAACCAGGACGATCAGCAATAGAACTAGCAATAAATCCTGCTAAAATTGGTACAAGGAATAAAAATGCCCCTGTTCCCCCTCCTCCAATAGACATGAACAATTCAGCTAAAGGACCTTCTGCTTTTATACCACCAAACGAAAACGCTAGCGCAATTAAAATCCCGCCACCAACAACGAATGGAAGCATATTACTTACGCCGTTCATTAAATGCTTATAAATTCCTAATCCATTTTCTTTCTCCGTATTTTCTGCCTTTCCATCCTCTTTTACACCTTTAAAGATTGGTGCATCTTGTTTTACAGCCCGATTAAGAAGCGTCTCCGTTTTTCTAATCCCATCAGCGACTGGCACTTGAATAACATGTTTACCAGCAAAACGATTCATTTCTACTTGTTTATCTGCCGCAACAATTATAGCTGTTGCGCGTTCAATATCCTCTTTCGTTAAACCGTTTTTTATACCTGTTGATCCGTTCGTTTCAACTTTAATTGCAATTCCTAGCTCTGCTGCTTTTGCCTTCAAGCTATCTGCAGCCATATATGTGTGAGCGATTCCAGTCGGGCAAGCTGTAACAGCTAATACGTACGGTTCATTCCCTTCTGGTTTTGCAACTTCAACCTCTTCTTCTTCTTTTTCATTTTCTTTTTCATCAAATAAACAAAGAAGTTCTTCTTCATCCTTCGCTTCTAACAATTGCTTACGAAACCCTTCATCCATTAATAGTGTAGATAGGCGTGATAACGTTTCTAAATGCGTATTATTCGCTCCTTCACTTGCAGCAATCATAAAAAATAAATGCGCAGGTTGTCCGTCAAGCGATTCATAGTTGATACCGCTTACACTTCTACCAAAACAAATCGCTGGTTGCTTAACAGCTTTTGTTTTCGCATGAGGTATAGCAATCCCTTCACCAATGCCGGTTGTACTTTGTGACTCCCTCTTTAAAATAGCTTCTTTAAATTCAGCTTTGCTATTTAAACGATTTGCCCCGTTTAATTTCTCAACTAACTCATCTATGACAGCTTCTTTATTTGAAGCTGTCAAATTCATAATAACTGTATCCCTTTTTAATAGTTCTGTAATTTTCATATGTTGCTTCCCCCTATCGCTTAGTTACAATTACTTGCGACAATAATTCTTCTACTTTTTCCTTTTCACATAAATCGGCTGAAAATGCTGTTGCACTCCCTGTTGCAACGCCATATTGAAATGCCTTTTCAATATCTTTTGTCTGTTCATATCTTCCTACAAATCCCGCAACGAGAGAATCTCCAGCCCCAACCGAATTAATTACAACGCCTTTTGGAATAGTTGCTTCATATATACCTTCTGCCGTAAATAATAAAGCTCCATCTCCGGCCATTGATACAATAACGTGCTCTACACCTTGTTCAACTAATTTTCTTCCATATGGTAAAACATCTTCTACTGTGGAAATCTCTACTCCGAATAACTCACCAAGTTCATGATGATTAGGCTTTATTAAAAATGGTTTATTTTTAACTACATGTTGCAAGGCACTACCACTTGCATCTACTACTACACGAATGCCTTTTTCAGCTCCGAACGCTGCGATTGATTCATAAAAAGTAGTTGGGATAGACGCTGGTACACTTCCAGCTAGTACAACACAATCTCCCTTTTGCATACTTTCAATTTGTTTCATTAATTGTTCAAATTGTTCCTTAGTCACACTAGGTCCTTGCCCATTTAATTCTGTTTCTTCTTTCCCTTTTATTTTCACATTAATTCGAGTATCTTCATTTACTTGGATGAAGTTTGTTGTTACACCTTCCGTCTGTAATACATCTTTAATAAATCGACCGGTAAATCCACCAGTAAATCCTAGCGCTACATTTTCCACACCTAAACGATGAAGAACGCGAGAAACATTAATCCCTTTCCCTCCAGGAAACTTCATATCTTTTTCCGCTCGATTTACTGCGCCTAACTCTAAGGAATTAACTTGTACTATATAATCAATAGATGGGTTTAAAGTTACTGTATAGATCATTGTTTATCAGCCTCAATTACATTGGTTTGTCTTTTATATTTTTCTAAATCAATTTCTAAATGGTTTGTAATAATATTCGCCTCTTCCACATTGGCAATTTTCGCAAACGCAACTTCCGAAAACTTACTTTCATCAATTAAGAAATATCCTTCATTTGCTAATGTTAATGCCATTTGCTTTAAAAGTGCCTCTTCCGGATCTGGTGTTGTAAAACCAAGTTGTTCATGTACACCATTCGCTCCTAAAAAACATTTATCAAAACGATACTTCTGCATGCTTTCCTGTGCCATAGCACCGATTAAAGCTTTCGTCCTACTCTTCATCATTCCGCCTAGTAAATATGCACGAATATGATTTTCAACTAAAGCTTCAATATGCATAAGTCCATTCGTAACAACGGTAACATCCTTATTTATTAAAAATGGAATCATTTCAAATGTTGTACTTCCTGCATCTAAATAAATGCAATCACCTTGTTCCACAACGTTAGCCGCATACTTCGCAATTTGTTGTTTTATTTGAATGTTTTTGGATGATTTTTCAACCATCGTCGGCTCCTGTCCTTTTCCTGTTAAAACAGCTGCACCACCGTGAACTCTTTTTAATAACCGTTGTTTTTCCAATTGCGCTAAATCACGACGAATTGTTGATTCAGAGCTTTCTGTTCTTTCCACTAATTGTTGTAATTTAACAACCTTCTGCTCTTTTACAAGTTGCAATATCATTTGATGACGTTCAGGAGTTAACATTTTATTCACCTCTTCTTTGATTACAGTATAATGAAAACGATCACAAAAATCAACCATAAACATTCACAAATAACCAAAAACAATCACAAACAGTTATAAACAACAAAAAAGAAACCCATTGGATTGTTATATCAAATGGGTTCCTTTACTCGCTTCACTTATAAGGAAGCTTTATATATGCTTAAAACATCGTCTTTATTTAATTTTTTAAAGTTACCAAATTCGCCATAAGCCATCGCTTTATCCGCCATTACATCAATTTCATTTTCTCCAATAGCATAATCAGATAACGTTACTGGTGCTTCAATTGAAGTCCAAAATTGACGTAACGCCTCAATTCCTTCTAACGCAATTTCTCGATCAGTCTTTCCATCTGTTTCTACATCGAATACACGAATAGCGAACTGTTTAAAACGACTTACATTTTCATCTACAACATGCTTCATCCAGTTCGGGAATAAAATCGCAAGGCCACCTCCGTGTGGTATATCATGAACCGCTGAAACCGCGTGCTCAATATTGTGTGTTGCCCAGTCTCCTTTTACTCCCATCGCTAAAATACCGTTTAGCGCCATAGTACCGCAGTATAAAATCGTTTCTCTATGCTCATAATTTTCTAGATCATTTAAAAGCTTAGGAGCTGTCTCAATGACTGTTTTTAAAACAGATTCACAATAACGATCTTGTAATTCTGTATTTGTTCCATGATGGAAATATTGTTCTAATACGTGTGACATAATATCTACCATACCGTAAATTGTTTGATCCCTCGGTACAGACGCAGTATGAGCTGGATCTAAAATTGAAAACTGAGGGAAGGTAACTGGGCTACCCCAGCCATATTTTTCATTCGTTTCCCAGTTTGTAATGACAGAACCAGCATTCATTTCAGATCCTGTTGCCGCAAGAGTAAGCACAGTACCAAATGGTAATGCCTCACTGGCAAATGTTTTTTTCGTTACAATATCCCACACATCTCCATCGTACTTACTACCAGCTGCAATTGCCTTCGTACAGTCGATTACACTACCTCCACCAACTGCTAAAATAAATTCAACACCATTATCTTTACAAATTTGAATCCCTTTCTTTACAGTTGATACACGTGGATTCGGTTCAACACCTGTCAATTCAAATACTTCTGCATTTATTTCCTTTAAAATAGAAATTACATTATCATAAATACCGTTTCTTTTAATGCTGCCTCCCCCGTATACGAGAAGAACTTTTTTACCGAACTGTGGAATTTCAGTTTTCAATTGCTCTAATTGACCTTTACCGAAAATAAGTTTCGTTGGATTACGAAATACAAAATTTTGCATATCCCTTTACCATCCCTTCTATATGAAAAGCAACTATACTTTTGTATACCATATTTTTTTCATTTTACAAAAACATTTGCCTAACAAAAAAATCCCAGCCTATAGGCTGAGATTTTTTATTGATAATAAGGTGAGATCATTAAGTAAACAATAACACCAGATAAACTTACATATAACCAAATCGGCATTGTCCAACGTACAATTTTACGATGACGTGTTAATTGATTTGTAAAACCAAATACAAGTGCAAACAATGCAAGTGGTACGATAATTGCTGCTAGGATAATATGTGTAATTAAAATGATGAAATACACATATTTAATGAATCCTTCGCCACCAAAATGTGTTGCTGGTGCCAAGTAATGATACGATAAATAAGAAACACAAAATAGCAACGTCGTTGTAAATGCTGCTAGGATGAAGCCACGATGCATTTTCACATTCTTCTTAATAATAGAGAATAACGCTGCTAATAAAAATACGAACGTAAAGCTATTAAAAATTGCGTTTAACATTGGTAAAATCGTTACATCAAAATGTACTTCTCCTTCATAGCCAACAGGTCCAAAGAACAAAAATAAAATAATCGCATTTACAATTACAGAAAGCGTTATCACAATAGGAGCATAGCTTTTCTGATTTGTTGATTGATCCACCAAAATGGTCACTCCCTCTTCCTTCAAATATGTATACGTAACCTCACTATTTTAACATACTATTCACAGTGTAAATGTGACAATAGTTTGACACAGCAAGACAAAACAAAGAAAAAATCCTTCTTAATAAAACTTCTTAAGAAGGATTTTATCGCTTTATTATTCAAATAGCAATGCGATTAGTTTTTGTTAAAAAATGCATCGCTATATGCTTGAAAAATTTCAGACACTTGATATCCCATTAAAGAAATTGCTGTTAATGAAAAGAAACCAATCATAAGAAATCGAAACCACATATAAATCTCCTCCTTGTATTTAGCTTAAAGAACATTCGCTATATTACAAGTTGAGTGGCACTCTTCATCGTCACTTTCCTTTTTCTTTACAATTGCTGTAATAAATCGAATCATAAAGAAAAATACAAAAGGAAATTGTTCGTAATTTACCTTGGCATAGTTCAGCAACGGCTCGCGTTGCATATCGAACGGGGATGAGAAGGAATAGAACATACCTTGCTCTTCCATATATACAATTACAATTTTCATACAAAATACGATTCCTAGAAACGAAACAATATCTTGCCATTCTGTCGTATATAACAGGTTATACAGCTCTAATACATACTCTTCCATCGTCATCCCCCCTTCCTTTTTTACCATTCTGCTCGCCTTCGTATAAAAAGTCAAGAAAAAAGTTTATATTCACTATGACAATAGAAATTACTCATTTTTATGATTATATATGATTCTTTTATAGCAATGATTGGGTGTAACTCTCTTCGAAAACAAGAAATTAGAATCGCACAGATTCCTCATTCTTACTTGTAGTATTCGATACTGTACTATTTTTATTTCTATTAAAAATAAAATAAGAAAGTATTATAAGAACAGTAACAAGCATCGTCAAAAGTGCTTGTGAACGTAAAGATTCAATTGCAAGCATCGCAACTAAAACAGCTATAATAGCGGCAATTGTAACATACGTTACATACGGGAAAAACCACATTTTCACTTTCAAATTTTGTTGTTCTACTTTCCCCATTTTTTTACGGATCTTTAAATGCGAAACAGCTATAACGAGATAAACGAGTAACGCAATTCCGCCAGATGCATTGACTAAAAATAAAAAGACTTTATCTGGAGATATATAACTAAAAACAACTCCAATATAAGCGAAGAACGTTCCGAATAAAACGGCCCGAACTGGAACACCACTACTATTCAATTTCAAAAATGCCTTTGGAGCATCTCCTCTTTCTGCCATTGAAAAAAGCATTCTTGAGTTCGTATATAAACCAGAATTTAAACAAGAAAGTACAGCTGTTAAAACGATAAAATTCATAATTTGTGCTGCCGCTGGTATCCCTATATGTTCCAGTACCGCTACAAACGGACTTTTTAATATGTTCGCTGAATTCCATGGAAGAAGTGTAACAACTACAGCAATCGATCCAATGAAAAATACGAGAATACGCCAAATTACACTATTTGTTGCTGTTTTTACTGCTTTTACAGGTTCAGCAGATTCTCCAGCAGCTACTGCAACAATCTCAGATCCCATAAATGAAAATATAACGACAGTAATTCCAAGTAGCACCGAACTTATACCGTTTGGCATAAATCCTCCTTGTCCTACTAAATTCGAAGTGCCAGGTGCTTCCGTTCCTGGTACAAATCCTAAAATAACAGCTAGTCCAAGACAAAGGAACAAAATAATACTTATTACTTTAATAAAAGAAAACCAATATTCAAACTCTCCAAATGATTTCACCGAAAAAACATTCGTCAATGTTAATAAAATCGTTAATATTAGGCTTAATAACCAAAGTGGGATTTCTGGAATCCAGTATTGAATAATACCAGCACCTGCTGTGGCTTCTATCGCAATAACAATTACCCAGAAAAACCAATATAGCCACCCAATTGTATAACCGGCCCATGGACCAATTGCTTCTCTTGCATATGTTGCAAATGACCCACTTGTCGGGTTAATAGCTGCCATTTCCCCAAGCATTCTCATAACGAAAACGACTAGAAGTCCTGCTAATGCATATGAAACGATAGAACCTGGCCCTGCTGAATGCACAACTGCCCCACTTCCAACAAACAAACCAGCTCCTATTACGCCGCCAATTGAGATCATTGTAATGTGGCGTATTTTGAGGTCTTTCTTAAGATTTTTATCCAACTCTTATACATCCCCTTCCAAACGTAATTTTGAAATTTATGTAAGAGTATTATGTGAAAACCTTGCCTACACTTTAAAATATATCAAAATATTCTGAATTTAACAATTGTAATGCAAGCTCCTATAAAAATTATTACATTAGGTTTAATAATTTTCCATATACAATTGTTGAGAAAATTATAGCTACCTTACGAAAGAACGAATTTTCAGATATCATTAAATAAACAAGATTATACATCTAGACAACTTTTTGTATAGGAGTGTTGATATGTTAAACAAGTTCAAATTCATTTGTTGTACGTTAGTAATTTTTTTACTGCTACCACTAGCCCCCTTTCAAGCACAAGCAGCAAACAATTTAGGATCAAAACTACTCGTTGGATACTGGCATAACTTTGATAACGGTACTGGCATTATTAAATTAAGAGACGTTTCACCAAAATGGGATGTAATTAATGTATCTTTCGGGGAAACTGGTGGTGATCGTTCTACTGTTGAATTTTCTCCTGTGTATGGTACAGATGCAGAATTCAAATCAGATATTTCTTATTTAAAGAGTAAAGGAAAAAAAGTAGTTCTTTCAATTGGTGGACAAAATGGAGTCGTTTTACTTCCTGACAATGCCGCTAAGCAACGCTTTATTAATTCCATACAATCTCTCATTGATAAATACGGTTTTGATGGAATAGATATTGACCTTGAATCAGGTATTTACTTAAACGGAAATGACACTAATTTCAAAAACCCAACTACTCCTCAAATCGTAAATCTTATTTCGGCTATTCGAACAATCTCAGATCATTACGGTCCCGACTTTCTATTAAGCATGGCTCCTGAAACAGCTTATGTTCAAGGCGGTTATAGTGCATACGGAAGCATCTGGGGTGCATATTTACCGATTATTTACGGAGTGAAAGACAAACTGACATACATTCACGTTCAACACTACAACGCTGGCAGCGGGGTTGGAATGGACGGTAATAACTACAATCAAGGTACTGCAGACTACGAGGTCGCTATGGCAGATATGCTCTTACATGGTTTTCCTGTAGGTGGTAATGCAAATAACATGTTCCCAGCTCTTCGTTCGGATCAAGTAATGATTGGACTTCCTGCAGCACCAGCGGCCGCTCCAAGTGGTGGGTATATTTCTCCAACTGAAATGAAAAAAGCTTTAGATTATATCATTAAGGGAATTCCTTTCGGAGGAAAGTATAAACTTTCAAATGAGAGTGGCTATCCTGCATTCCGCGGCCTAATGTCTTGGTCTATTAATTGGGATGCAAAAAACAACTTTGAATTCTCTAGTAACTATAGAACATATTTCGATGCGATTCCCTTGCAAAAATAATGAAAACAACAATAGGTTTTATATGACCTATTGTTGTTTTTTATTTACCACCAATTAACATCGCTCGTTCATCAAAATCAAATTGAGAATGATGATGTGGAATTGAATACATTAGTTACTCTTTTGCTTCAATACAAATACTGAAAGTTCAGGTACACTCCAAAATCTAACAGGCATTCGGGTTGTCCCAATACCACGATTTACATATAAATATAACGGCTTACTCTTCCCCTCTACTTCATACATACCTTCAACATGACTCTCAGCTAGTTTTGTCGTAATGAATGGACCGATAAAAGGAATTTGAACTTGTCCTCCGTGACTATGGCCTGACATTTGAAAATCAACTGGGTAACGTGCTACTTTGTCTACAACATCCGGCTCATGTACTAATAACATATTGAAATCTTGTTGCCTTACATGTTTTAAAGTTGAGTCTATTTGCGGCTTACCTAATAAAAAATCATCCAAACCTGATATTGTAATATATTTGCCGTTTTCCGCTTTAATTTTCTGCACTTCATTGACTAACACAGCGAAACCAGCTTCCTCCATATATTTTTTATAAAATAAACTACCTCCGCCGCCCCTATCATGATTCCCAAACACTGCATATTTCCCTAAGGGTGCATGTATTTGCTGTAATATGCCTTTTGCTTCTTCTTTTTCGGCTTGATACGATCCAAATTTATCTATTAAATCCCCTGTAAAAACTACTACATCCGGACGTAACGCATTCATCTTCTCCACCAATTTTTCTAGTTGTTTCAGTGTGAATTCTGGTCCTAAATGTACATCTGAGAACTGCAATATTTTTTTATTATGAAACTCTTTAGGAATTGTAGAAGATTCTATTTCATTCCACGTAACTGTTACTAGTTTTCGTTCTATTTCTGTCGCATAGAAATACAAACTTATAGAAATCATTACTACACTTACAAAACTGATTATAGATACCTTGACGATTGATTTTTTTTGTTCTTCTTTTACGTGATACGTATTCATGTTCTCACCTCTAGAAGTACTTTAAAACCTTATTGTTACATGAATGTGACAACACGAACAATGTTAGTTATATTTAATTCCAGCCCTGCTCACTTTGACAAATTTATACAGAAGTCATAACATATTTTTATAATACATAGATTCTTAAAAATGTTCCATTTATTCTTTTATCATTTTATTAAGGAGAGATTATTCATGTCTGTATTTACACCAGAAGAAATTACGGAACTTGCTGCTAATTCCGGAAGAAAAAAAGCTCATTTATCATTACTCCCTATGCTAATTCTCGGTTTTTTTGGCGGTGCTTTCATAGCATTAGGGTATTTACTCGATATTCATGTTATTGGAACAATGCCAAAGGCTTGGGGATCATTTACTAGTTTTCTAGGCGCTGCTGTATTCCCTATCGGTCTTATTCTCGTTATTCTTGCAGGCGGTGAACTAGTAACTGGTAACATGATGACAGTTTCCATGGCCTGGCTTCAAAAGAAAATTACTTTATTTTATTTCATACGAAATTTAATTATTGTTACATTGAGCAATTTCATAGGTGCTGTATTCGTTGCTTATTTTTTCGGTCATATCGTCGGATTAACAGAGGGAGCTTTTTTAGCAAAAACAGTTTCTATTGCGCAAGCTAAACTACAAGATACACCACTACAAGCCTTCATTTCTGCAATCGGATGTAATTGGCTCGTTTGTTTAGCTGTTTGGCTTAGTATGGGAAGTAAAGAATTTATCGGAAAGATTATCGGCATTTGGTTCCCAGTTATGACTTTTGTTGAATTGGATTTCAACACGTTGTAGCCAATATGTTTGTCATCCCAGCTATAATTTTTGCAGGTCATTTAACTTGGTTTGAATATTTTCCAAACTTCATTTTTGTTTTCTTCGGAAACTTAGTAGGAGGTATGTTATTTGTAGCGTTACCTTATTTCATATCTTATAATAAGAAACTACCTTCTACTAAAGAACAAACGGAATTAAAGAAAAAATCTGTATCCGCTTAAATGGAACGACTATACAGCAATCCTGAAAAATATTACAAATTCCATTTTTTTTATGAATATATGTGCGTACACTTGTTCTCGAATGTTTTATACGTTATAATAACAACTTAAATAGCATTATTTACATATGAGGTGAAAAACATGAACAAAACAGAATTAATCAAAAACGTAGCACAAAATGCTGAGATTTCTCAAAAAGAAGCTACTGTAGTTGTACAAACTGTAGTAGAATCAATCACTAACACTTTAGCTGCTGGTGAAAAAGTACAACTTATCGGATTCGGTACATTCGAAGTTCGCGAAAGAGCTGCTCGTACAGGCCGTAACCCACAAACTGGTGAAGAAATGCAAATCGCAGCTTCTAAAGTACCTGCTTTCAAAGCTGGTAAAGAACTAAAAGAAGCTGTAAAATAATGAAAAATAGCCTTCTCGTTTACGAGAGGGCTATTTTTTTCATTACATAATTAATAAAAATCTGACCATTATGCTCTTTCTTTTGTTCCTTTATGCAAATAAAGCCTTTACTTTCAAAAAAAGGTTTTGCTGTAATACTCGCTTCTGTATATATCTCCCTATGCCCCAAGTTCACTGCTTCTTGTTCTAACTTTTGTAGTATGTATGAAGCTATCCTTTTCCCTTGATAATCTTTATGCGTGAATAGACGATCTACGTAATGCTCATCATTATAATCCCCAAATCCGACTATCACACCGTTATGCTCCGCTACATAACTAATATTCTTTTCTAAAGACTTTAACCAGCTTTCCCTATCTAGTTGATCTGGTGCCCATGCCTGTAGCTGTAACACGTTATAATCTTTTGCATTAATTGTATGAACTGTTTCATAGAACAACTGTAATACTTGACCTAAATCATCTTTATGGAAGGCCCTAATGATTGTATCTTTTAACATATTTGAATCTCCTTACTACACTATCATTTAACTTTTCTACCATTTATGATTCAATATTTTTGCTTTATTATATCTTTTTTCTTTCTATATAAACAAAAAACAATACTTGTTTCAAAGTATTGTTTTTTGTTTAAAAGCATATGCAATTACTCTATAGATTTAAAGTTTTATTATTTTAACTTCACTCTTTGCAATCGTAATGCATTTAATACGACCGATACAGAACTAAATGCCATCGCTGCTCCTGCAACCCAAGGTGCTAAGAAACCGAACGCTGCAATCGGGATTCCTAAACCGTTATAAGCTAGTGCCCAGAATAAATTTTGCTTAATATTTCTTATCGTCATCTTACTCATAAAGATTGCATCAGCAATACTATTTAAATCGCCACGAATTAACGTAATATCTGCCGCTTCCATCGCTACATCCGTTCCTGTTCCAATTGCCATACCGATATCCGCCGTAGCAAGTGCTGGAGCATCATTTATTCCGTCTCCAACCATTGCTACTTTCTTACCTTGCGCTTGAAGTTTTTTCACTTCTTCTGCTTTTCCTTCTGGTAATACTTCTGCAATTACATGTTCAATACCAACTTGCCCCGCAATCGCCTGAGCAGTTTGCGTATTATCTCCTGTAATCATCACAACGTCTAGACCCATTTTCTTAAGCCTTGTAATAGCTGCTTTTGAAGTATCTTTTACAGTATCTGCAACAGCCACTATACCAGCATATTCTTTATTAATTGCAATAAGCATTGCTGTTTTACCTTCTCGTTCTAACTCTTCCATCGATTTAGAAACTTCTTCAATATCAATATTGAATTTCTTCATTAATCGGCGTGTACCAATTAATAATTGTTTTCCTTCTACGACTGATTCAATACCGAATCCAGGAATCGCTTCAAACGTTTCTGAACTTGGAATATCAATTTTCTTTTCTTTAATTCCTTCTACAATCGCTTCTGCAAGTGGGTGTTCAGAATTTTTTTCTGCCGCACCTACTAAACGTAATATTTCTTCTTCATTGAATCCATCTGCGACAATTACATCCGTTAACACTGGCTTTCCATTTGTCACAGTACCTGTTTTATCTAGAATAACTGTATCCAATCGATACGTTGCTTCTAAATGCTCTCCGCCTTTAAATAAAATACCATACTCAGCTGATCTTCCTGATCCAGCCATAATAGATGTAGGTGTCGCAAGACCTAATGCACATGGACAAGCGATAACAAGTACTGCTATCATTTTCTCAAGTGCTCCGCCAAAATCACCTGGTGTAACAAATATCATCCACACTGCAAATGTAATAATAGCAATCACAACTACAACCGGTACGAAAATACCTGAAATTTGATCTGCTACCCTTTGAATAGGAGCTTTTGAACCTTGAGCCTCTTCTACTACTTTAATAATTTGAGCTAATGCAGTATCTCTTCCTACCTTAGTTGCTTTCACTTTTAAAAATCCATTTTTATTCATTGTAGAACCGATTACTACATCCCCAATTGTTTTATCAACTGGAATACTTTCACCTGTTAACATCGATTCATCTATTGCTGACTTTCCTTCTACAATCTCACCATCTACCGGAATTTTTTCACCAGGCTTTACATAAACGATATCACCAGCTACTACTTCTTCGATTAAAATTTTCATTTCTGTTCCATCTCGCACAACTGTAGCTGTCTTTGCTTGTAAACCCATCAACTTTTTAATTGCTTCTGATGAACGTCCCTTTGCTTTTGCTTCAAATAATTTACCTAAAATAATTAGTGTAATAAGTACCGCGCTCGTTTCAAAATATAAATCTGTCATGTGTTCCGAAGAACCGATAGATTGAATGCTTAAATATACACTATAGAAATAGGCGGCCGACGTTCCAAGTGCCACAAGAACATCCATGTTAGCACTTTTATTACGTAACGCTTTATAAGCCCCAACATAAAACTGTCCACCAATGATAAATTGAACTGGCGTTGCAAGAGCTAGCTGCACCCAAGGGTTCATAAGCATATCAGGTAAATAAATAAACGATGTAAATGAGAAGTGACTTACCATTGCCCACAGTAACGGGAATGATAAAATAAACGAAATAATAAACTTCTTCTTTTGTCGCTCAATTTCTTGTAAGCGATGATCAGTTGATCCATCTTGCTCATCTGATTTCACTTCCAATTTATATCCTAATTTCGTAATTGCACTCTTCATTTCATTTACATTAATTTCATCAGGATTAAAATCTACTGTAGCTGATTCCAAAGCGAAATTTACTGTCGCCCCGTTCACACCTTCTAACTTATTTAAACGCTTTTCTACTCTATTGGCACATGCTGCGCATGTCATTCCTGAAACAGTAAATTCAGCTTTATCACTTACAATTCCATATCCTAACGATTCAACTTTTTCCTTAAATTGTTGCGGATTTGTTTTTTGGGGATCATATATTATTTTCGTTTTTTCAAGTGCAAAATTTACATTTGCATCATGAACACCTTCTACTTTTTTTAGGCCTTTTTCAATTCTATTTGCACATGCGGCACATGTCATTCCTGATATTTGAAGATTGGCCTCTTTTTGTTCATTCATGTCTCTCACCTCTACATACCCTTATGAGGTATAATTATTAGCAAAATAAATCGTACTTCCTATAAAGTACGATTTATTTCCATATCTAAAAATAATTATTGAACATCGTATCCTTGATCTTCAATTACAGCAACGATATCTTTTAATGTTACAACTGACGAGTCGATAGTAACTTCAACAGTTCCTTCTGCTAATTGAACTTTCACTTGTTCAACACCGTTTAGCTCTTTCACACTGCTTTCGATAGCATTTACACAATGTCCACAAGACATACCTTCAACTTGTAATGTTAACTGTTCCATTTAAAATCCTCCTCTTGTTTATTCATTGTTTGTTAATCACAGTTACATCTTACCATACCCCCCTAAGGTAATCAATGGTTTTTTATCATGATTTTTCAATTATTTTCTAAAAGTTTATTTTACACACACTTTTTCACACCAATACAAGGATAAACAAAAAACAAGCTAGTTACACACTAGCTTGTTTTTACGCTTTTGAAAAACGTTCAAATACTGTCATTAATTCTTCGATTGCTTCGTCACCATTACCATTTTTAATTGCACCTGAAACACAATGACTCGTATGGTTTTTTAATACACCCATTCCTACTTTTTTCATCGCTGCATTAATCGCTGAAATTTGCACTAAAATATCCACGCAATACCGATCATTTTCAATCATATTTTGAATACCCCGAACTTGCCCTTCAATTCTCTTCAATCTATTTATAATTTGCTCTTTTTCTTTTTCTGATCTATGTGTTACTGCTTCATGCTCTTTATGCCCCATATTATCACCTTCTTAAAGTTTCTCTTCATCCAATAAAACAATTACTTTTACGAGTATACCAATTATAGCATTAAATATCTATGCATGATACCCCATATGAGTATATTTCCACTTTATGATTATTCTTAACACATTGTTAGCTTCTCAGTCTTAATTTTCATTATACCCTTTCCTTTTTTCAAAAAACAATAATAAGCGAGGGTTGTCCATCCCCGCTTATTATTCATTCCCAAATATAAAAGCCTCAATCTTCACACATGTAAATTGAGACTTTTTCTTCCTATATATAATTATTGCTGATCACATACTTTTGTATCATTCACTACTGAAGTTCCTTCAACGGTTACCGTATGAAAACAGTCATTTACACGAACTGTCACAACATTATCTTGCCGATCAATGATATGATATTCATTAAAATTTTTATTTAGAGCACTGCGAATTTGTTCTCCTTCATAAATTGGGATACCATGCGATAAAACCCAAATAAGTCCAGCGATAGCGAGAATAGTTTTCATACGATCTACCTCCTTGAGAATATAGTGAACTTTTCATCCGTGCTTTTTCAGCTCTACGAATCATAATTGGAATGAACCAAGCCTTTTCGGAAATAAGTTCATTTCGTCTATTTTATGTTTATGCTAATTGTGAACGAATTGTGACAACTTTTTGTCTCTTTAGACGAAAAATTGAAACAAAACTTTCAAAAAGGACAATTCTACTTACGCAAACAAAAGGCTATGGAGAATTTCCCCATAGACTTTTGCTTACATTTAATTAGACGATCATTTCATTATGTTTAATAGTAAGTGTTTCAATTTGAATGGTAGCATGTTCAATATGAAACTCTTGTTTTAACATATCAATAATATTTTGAAGTACTTCTTGATCATCCTGTTTTTTATCAATCATTACATGGACGCTTAATGCGTCTAATCCAGATGTAATTGTCCAAATATGAAGATCATGTAAATCACGTACACCTTCTACTCCTCTAATCGCTTGCTTCACTTTCTCTAGTTCAATTGCAACGGGTGTACCCTCCATAAGTATATGAATGGAATGTTTTGTTACTCCCCACGCGCTCTTTAAAATTAATAAAGCAACAACTACTGAAATAATTGGATCTGCTATATACCATGAGAATAACGACATAAGTACCCCAGCTACTAATGCTCCCACTGACCCTAAAGCATCTCCAAGAACATGTAAATACGCGCTACGTAAATTTACATTATTTTTCACATCACCTTGTCTCATCAGTGCCCATGCACTAATTAAATTTGCTAGTAAACCAATTGATGCGATTAACATCATTGGACCACTTGAAACAGTTGGTGGTTCAAAAAACCGACCAATTGCTTCCCATACAATAAGCCCTGCTACAACAAATAACGTAATTCCATTAATTAATGCCGCCAAAATCTCAAAACGATAATATCCATACGTTTTTTTAGAAGTAACCGTTCTAGCTGCTAATCCAATAGCAATTAAACTTAATAATAAGGAACTTGTATCGCTTAACATATGTCCTGAATCAGATAATAAAGCCAAACTATTTGTAACTAGTCCCCCGAAAAATTCAAGGAACATGATAGTTGCTGTAATCACTAAGGCTGTAATTAATCCTTTTCTGTTACCTTTCCTACTTTCCTCAAAATGATGATGGCCATGGGAATGCCCGTGAGCATGCCCATGATGTTGGTGACCGTGATGATGTCCCATATAAATACCTCCTTTTAATTTTGTTTGTCTTTCATAATTCCACTATTAAATTTTTATTTTATTTACAAATGGCTCTTTTCTTATTTGAATCGAACTTGTTGGACAGCCGTCACTTGCCGCCAACATTGCTTGCAAGAAAGTTTTTGGAATACCCATTATTCCTTGGTTATTATCTAATACACCAAATGATTTTCCTCTTCCGTCTACCTGATATATATCAGGTGCTATAGAAATACATAGTCCACATGCCTCACAATTCTTTTTATTTACAACCGTATAATATAACACTATAAATCACCTCCGATATAAATATACAATACGTAGGTAGGGTATATTTATACCAAACTTCCTTCTAAAGTTTCTATTTCTCTAGTTAAATAATAATAGCATATCGGTTTTAAATCGCTATCTAATTCATAAACCAATGGTGTTCCTGTTGGAATGTTCACATTTTCTATATCTTTATCTGAAATTTGATCTAAATGTTTTACTAAAGCACGTATTGTATTGCCGTGTGCTGCTATAATTACTTGTTTACCAGCTTTTACGTTAGGAGCTATCTCTTCATTCCAATAGGAAACAACTCGTTTTTCTGTATCTTCTAGATCTTCTGTAAGAGGAAACTCATAATCTTTTACATCTCTATATTTCGGATGTGCTGCTTCATATCTTTCGTCATCTTTTGTAAGTGCTGGTGGGCGTACATTTGTTGAACGTCTCCATAATGTTACTTGTTCATCGCCATATTTTCTCGCTGTTTCTTCCTTATTTAATCCTTGAAGCGCACCGTAATGTCGCTCATTTAATTTCCATGTTTTATGAACAGGTATCCACATCAAATCCATTTCTTCGAGAGTAATCCATAAAGTACGCATCGCTCTTCTCAAAACAGATGTATATGCGATATCAAACGAGAAACCATTAGCTTTCAGCATTATTCCAGCTTCTCTTGCTTCTTTCATACCTTTCATTGATAAATCAACATCTGTCCAACCTGTAAACCGATTTTCAACATTCCATTCACTTTGTCCATGTCTTATTAATACAAGTTTAACCATACTTATTATCTCCTCTCCTTTGAAAGTTGCATTTTCATAAAGAAGTATCTTTATGAAAATGCATTGTTACATATTTAGTTCTTTTTTCTTTATTTCACTACTATGACTAAACGCTAATTCAATTAATCCATTTACGTGAGAGTCATCTAATGAATAAAAAACAAGTTTCCCCTCTTTACGCTTTTTCGCCAATCCTATCGTTTGTAATAGTCTTAAGTGATGTGAAGCTGTTGCAATACTACTATGAATAATACTTGCGACATCACGTACGCAAAGTTCCTTTTCTGTATACAACGCATAAGCAATTTTTAAACGTGTTTCATCTGCAAGTGCCTTAAACATCTTCGCTACACTACTTATCTTCTCTTTCTCTAGCATATCACTTGCATGTTTTACTTTTTGCTCATCATGATAACAAAGTTCACAATACTCTTCACTCATATGTAACACCTCTTATTCAAATATATATTTGATTATGTATGTAGTATACCTTATAAACGAGAAACATTCAAATGTTTATTTGAATGTTTCTCGTTTATATTAAATTACTCGCTTTCTCACTAGCTTTTTAATTGATGGATACGTTGCTTTTAAACAATAATGAAAAAGGTAAGCAATCGCTCACCTTTTCCCTCTTCTATATGTGACTAACAAACCTCAATCCTTTACTTAAAGAAGTCGGTACAACAGATGCATGGTTCTCCCCTTCCGCCTCATAAAACGTAAATCGAAACTGATCGTGTTTTACTTTGAAAAGGCGCTCTGATAATTCGTTTGCCCCTACAACCATATGCTCTCGTTCAAGTGAACCAACTGTAAGAAATACTCCTGTTTTAACCTTTGCATTGTTTAATTCATTTATAAGATTCCCTTCTTTTTCAAGCACAGATTGGTTATTCCACCAAATAGATGGACTACTAATAAAATAATTTTGAAAGGCATTTATGTTTGTAAATAATATATGTAAAGCAAATAGACCACCTAGTGAATGCCCAAATATTGTTTGCTTTCCTTTATCAATTTCAAAATTCTTTTCAATTTGCGGCTTTAATTCTTCTTCAATAAAAGTAAAGAAATGATGTGCTCCTCCTGTTTTAGGCCAAGGTTTACCATCTGGTTTTAAAGCCGCATCTTTTGAAATTACGCTAGGCGTAAAATCATAACATCTTTCTTCACCTGAAAATGCCCCTTCGATTGGATAACCAATACCTACTATAATGGCTGGTGAAACACCTGTTTTTTCTGCTCTAACTGATTGTATTTTAACCGCTTCATGGAATGTTTGAAAAAAGGCATTACCATCTAATACGTAAATGACAGGATATCCTGAATCCAGTGCTGGTTGCCTCGGCTTTGAAATATGAATTTGATATTCCTTACCATCTAATTTTGAATACATGTTCCACTGTTCAGTATTAGATGTTACAATCTGCTGTTTTTCAATCGTAGTGTTCATCTTATATCCCCCCTTCTTAACTCGTTACATATATTTCTACTTTTTCTTCTTGAAATACAACGCTATCATAACCGAAGCAAACAGGAGACCCATTATACGGATCAATCATGACACGTGCATCAATATGAAATACTTCTTTTAACACTTCATTTGTAATGATTTCTTCTGGGCTACCAGTTGTAACGATTTCTCCTTCCTTCATTGCAATAATTTCATCTGAAAACCTTGCTGCATGGTTAATATCATGTAATACCATAACGACCGTACAATTATGGTCTTTATTTAATTTCTCCACAATTTGTAATACATCTAATTGATGAGACATATCAAGATATGTAGTTGGCTCATCTAATAACAACACTTCTGTCTCTTGTGCCAAAGCCATCGCTAGCCATACCTTTTGTCGTTGACCACCTGATAGATTTGCAATTTGTCTCGTTCGAAATGCAGAAGTTTTCGTTATATCTAATGCCCAGTCAATCATCTCTTTATCTTTTGAAGTTAACTTATTTACATTATTTCGATGTGGATAACGTCCATAAGAAATTAATTCTTCTACCTTAAGCTCTCCTGGTGCAATTGGAGTTTGCGGAAGTAGAGCTAACTGCTTCGCAATTTCTTTCGTTGGAATTGTATGTAAATCCTGTCCTTGCAAATATACTTTACCACTCTTTTGCTTTAAAATTCTTCCCATCGTTTTTAACAGTGTCGATTTACCGCACCCGTTTGGTCCTATAATTGTCGTTACTTTTCCTTCTTGTATTTCCACATTTAAATCGCGAAACACTGTAAGCTTTTCATAACTTGTTTCTAAATTTTTCGCACTTAAAATACTCACTTTTATTCCTCCTCTTACGCTTTCGCCTTATAAAGTAAATATAAGAAATAAGGTACACCGACAATAGAAATAACAATTCCAACTGGTAACTCTACAGGTGTGAAAACTGTTTTTGCGATAAAGTCTGAAGCAATTACAAGAAACATTCCAATTACTCCGCACGTAGGAATGATATGCTTATGCTGAATACCGACAAGTCTTTTCGCTATATGCGGTGCCATTAATCCGATGAAACCAATACTTCCTGAAACTGCAACACATGCGCTTACAAGTCCGATACTACTTAGTAGTAAAATTGATTTCTCTCTTTCTACTGAAACACCTAAACTTGTAATACTCGTTTCTTCCAATTGAAATAAATCTAATAAATAAGCTTTCTTTTGTATAAGTGGAATCAGTATGATAAGCCACGGTAACATTGCAATAATATACTTCCAGTTTGCACTATATATACTGCCTGACACCCAAACTGCAGCCATCTCGAAATCGGTTGACTTCATTTTGAGTGATAAATACATAGAAAAGGCTCCAAATCCTGATCCAATCGCAATCCCTGTTAATAAAAGACGCTGCGAATCTAACTTACCATTTTTCCAAGAAAACAGATAAATGATGATAGCTGCACCTAATCCGCCTACTAAACCAAACATTGGCATCATCATAATAGAAACCCAGTCTGTGCTTTTTAATTGCCCTTGGAAGAAAAACATAAAAATGACGATTGCTGTTCCTGCTCCTGCATTAACTCCTAAAATACCTGGGTCTGCCAATCCATTTCTCGTAATTCCTTGAATAACAGCACCTGCAACACCGAGACCTACCCCTACTAATCCCGCAATTATGATGCGCGGGAGACGAAACTCAAAAATAACTAAATCATGGTCTGGTACTGGATCTATTCTAAGGAGTGTTTTACATACATCTGTAATCGTAATATCAAACGTACCATTCGTTAAACTAATATAAATAGCACATAGTATTAAAAATATACTAATCCCCATCGTCATTCCAAAACGTTGACTTGAACTTTTAAGCATGTCTCTCTCCTCCTCTTGTACGGATTAAATAAAGGAAGAAAGGAATTCCAATTAAGGAGGTAACGACTCCAATCGGTGTTTCAAATGGATAGTTTACAAACCTACTTAAAATATCACATAACGCTAGAAAAACGCCGCCAATAACGCCTGCGCATGGCAAAATCCACTTATAATCTACCCCAATTATAAAGCGAGTAATGTGCGGAATAATTAAACCTACAAAACCAACTTTCCCCACTAAAGCAACTGCCGTTCCTGTTAAAAAGATAACTGATAAAATAGCCATCGCTTTAACTAGTTTTGTACGCTGCCCTAGGTTAATAGAAACTTCTTCTCCTAAAGAAAGAATCGTAATAGATTTTGATATTAACAGCGCTAAAACTATTCCAATTATCCCAAACGGTATCGTAATTTTAATGATATTAGGGTCTACTTGGTCTAATTTTGCATTAAACCAAAAACTAACATTTTGAGAAATTTGGAAGTATGAAGCCATTGCAGCAGACACACTGCTTAAAAATGTTCCAATAACTGTCCCAATAATCGCTAAACGAACTGGCGATAAACCATTTTGAAGGAGCGAACCAAAACCAAATACGATACCGGCTCCTAATGCAGAACCAATCATTGAACATACAACCATACCAATCGATGACATTCCCGGAAGAAAAATCATACAAAGTGTAATAACAAAAGCTGCCCCATCCGTCACACCCATAATAGAAGGGGATGCAAGATAGTTTCTTGTCATCCCCTGCATAAGTGCTCCTGATATGGCTAGAAATGCTCCAACTAAAAGAGCTGCAACTACCCTTGGTAAACGTGAAGTAATAATGATATTATGATTTACATCACTTGAATCAAAATGAAATAACGCGTTCCACACCGTTTCAGCATCAATACTTTTCGCCCCATACAAAATAGAAAGTATAACTGTAAATAAGATGAGTATGGGTGCTATACATAATATAGTTACTGGTACTGCATTTGTTTTCTGCATATCATTCAACGCACCTTACTTATTGTATTATTTAGATAATTTTTTCACTGCTTCTTTTAAGAACGCTGTTTTACTCCAAGCAGTACCACCTTGTGCCATTGGATCAACAACGTTTACAAATACTTTCTTTTCTTTCGCAGCATTCATACTTTGCCAAATTGGATTACTTTCAATTTCTTCTAGCACTTTCGGGTTTTTATTTTCAGTTGTTTCATATTGTAAGAAAATATAATCTGGGTTTAGTTCAGCAAGTTTTTCAAATGAAATTTTCTCTTGTGCTTTTACAGTTTTCAATTGTTCTGGAACAGTTAATCCAAGATCTTTATAAATTACAGGGTTGAAGTATACTCCTTCTGGGTATAGGAATAATTCGTTTGCTCTTAGTCTAATTACAAGGACTTTTTTGTCTTTTAACTTATCTCCTAGTTTTGCTTTTGCTTTTTCAGCGTCCGCATTGTAATCTTTAATAATTTTTTCAGCTTTATCTTTTTTACCAGTTAATTCTCCCATTAACTTTAAGTTATCCTCCCAATTTGTTGAAACATGTGATACCGGGAATGTAGGAGCTACTTTCGTAAACTTTTCAGCTGTTTCTGCTGGGAATTTCGTACTAGATGTAATAACGTCTGGTTTTAATTGAAGTAATGTTTCGAAATTTGGTTGCATTTTCTCACCAACAGATTTCGCACCTTCTAAATCTTTCTCCAGATACTTTGGTAATTTACCACCAACCGTAATCGCACCAACTGGTTTAATTCCAAGTACTGCTGCATCTTCCATTGACTCTAAACTAGCTGTTGCAATTTTATCTACTTTTGCTGGCACTGTATATTCTTTACCTAAATATGTAATTTTTCGTTTTTCGTCTTTTTTCGTCTCACTAGCCTTTGTCTGTTGAGTTTTTTCTCCTGAAGTTTTATCCGCACTATTACATGCTGCTAGTCCTACACTTAAAACTGTTACCATACCTAATGTAAATAACTTCTTATTCATCTTTAAATATCTCCTCTCGAATTTCCAAACTATATTCTCAATAAAATTTAACTATATGAAACTTGTCCTACATATATATTTTATTAGATTAATAATTCTATCCAGAACTCATTCTCGTTCACTTCCCCTAAGCTATAATTCTTTTATACCTCACCCATTGATAATCCTTTTCATTGATAATGATTATCGTTACTAATTATATATTTAATATGCAATTATTTCAAGAAAGATTTGAAAAATTTTAACAAACTGAATTAAAAAAGAAGTATCCGCCTCATGTTAGGTAGATACTTCTTTTTTTAGAAATTTATATGTAATTCAACTGGGCAATGGTCTGACCCCATTACTTCACTATTAATTTTCGCCGCTGTTATTTGGTCTTTCATTCTCTCGGAAACAACAAAATAATCTAAACGCCATCCAATATTTTCACCTTTGTAATCTTGCTCTTACATTTATGAATACATACATACACACTTTATTCAGGTTATACTAATTTCAGAGGTGATGTTCTTTGCACAATGAAGGAGTTAAGTTAACAAATGAACATTGGCAAGCAATTATTCATAATGATTCTTCCTATGATAGCAAATTCTTTTATGCCGTGAAATCAACCGGGTTTTTTTGCCGACCGTCATGCAAATCAAGAATACCGAATAAAAACAATGTACGAATTTTTCATCATGCAGAGCAAGCATTAAGTGAAAACTTTCGTCCGTGCAAACGTTGTAAACCAAATGGGCTCACTTTACCTAATGAAGAGTGGGTAGAACAAATTAAAGAGTATATCGAAAAACACTTTGATGAATTATTAACTCTAGACATACTTGCGGAAATGTGCCATGGTAGCCCCTTTCATTTACAACGCACTTTCAAAAAAATGACAGGAATAAGTCCGATAGAATATATACAGCAGTTCAGAATTGTTAAAGCAGCAGAACACCTTTTACACACAAATCAACCCATTAAAGAAATTAGTACTGCCGTCGGGATAGAAAACCCAGAATATTTCGCAACTTTATTTAAAAAGAAAACTGGATTTACCCCTACTGAATATCGAAAAAAGAATGAAATAAAAGAGGGATACAATAATGAATTCTTACAAAAATAATTATATATATTGGACGCTACTTACACATGCAAATTGGAAGTTTCATATTGCTGCAACTGAAACTGGACTATGTTTCATTGGATCACAAAACGAAACCTTTGAAGAAGTAAATATATGGGCTAGAAAAAAACTGCCTCAACATATATTGATCCATAGTCCAGATTACTTACAAGTATATACAAAAGAAATGATCGAGTATTTAGAAAACAAGAGAGAAACCTTTACATCCCCTATCGCTGCTTACGGAACTGCATTTCAATTATCTGTTTGGAGTACGGTACGTGAAATTCCTTATGGAAAAACATATTCTTATACAGAAATTGCAGATAGAATTCAAAAACCTACAGCGGTACGTGCCGTTGCGTCTGCTATTGCTGCCAACCCAATTCTCATTATGATTCCTTGCCACCGTGTTATCGGAAAGAATGGTAAACTAACTGGTTTTAGAGGAGGATTAGAAATGAAGAAAGAATTGCTTGCATTAGAAAAATTACAGGTGGAATTCATATGACAGCCGAATATAGTAACGCATTAACTTTAACAGTTCCAACAGAATTTAGTTTTCAAGAAAATTTACGCTATCTATCCCGTTCTAACAATGAATGTATGTTCCACATTGAAGATAACAAAATTTATAAAGTTATCCCTGTTCACGATGTAAATCCTTTAGTTGAAATTAGTATGAATGCGGATGATACTATTCAAATACGTTTTTTAGGAGAAGCCTATATCTCTGCAAAACCGATACGCGATGCTGTAGCTAACTATGTAACTGAATGGTTTGATTTAACTACTGATTTAGCTCCCTTTTATACATTAGCTAAACATGATGTACTCCTTCAAAGACCAATTGAACAATATTTTGGCCTTCGTACTTTAGGTATTCCAGACTTATTTGAGGCACTTTCCTGGGGAATTATCGGGCAACAAATTAACCTCACTTATGCTTATACACTAAAAAGAAGATTAGTCGAGACATTTGGAAGTTATGTAGAATGGAACGATAGAAAGCATTGGATATTCCCATCACATGAAACAATTGCCAATTTACACGTAGAGGATCTCAAAAATTTAAAAATGACGACTAGAAAATGTGAATATTTAATCGGTATTGCAAAGCTTATTACAGAAGGAAAACTATCAAAAGAATCTTTACTACAAACACAAGATGTAAAGATTGCTGAAAAACAATTAACTGCTATACATGGTATAGGTCCGTGGACTGCTCACTATGTTTTAATGCGCTGTTTACGATTCCCTTCCGCTTTTCCAATTGACGATGTTGGTTTGCACAATGCAATTAAATATATAACAGGTTCTAAAAGTAAACCGACTAAACAGGAAATAAAAGATTTTGCGGCAAATTGGATCAACTGGGAGTCTTACGCAACTTTTTATTTGTGGCGAGTATTATACTAAAAAACCAAGTAGCGTTTTTGCACTACTTGGTTCTTTTTTAAGCTTGTTCTTCAAATCGTCTTGCAATTTCTATAATAACTTGAACAGCTTTTTCCATAACATCTACCGAAACATACTCAAATTTACCGTGATAGTTTTCACCACCTGTGAAAATATTTGGGGTTGGTAATCCCATATACGATAATTGTGATCCATCTGTTCCACCGCGAATCGGATGAATATTTGGTTCGATATTTAAACTTTTCATTGCCTCATATGCAATATCAACAATTTCTCTCACTGGTTCAATCTTTTCAAGCATGTTATAGTATTGATCATTCATTTCTAAAACGACTGCATCTCGTCCATACTTCTCTTGCATTTGCTTCACAATATTTTCAACGTTATGTTTACGCGTTTCAAAATTTTCACGATCAAAATCTCGAATAATATAATACGCTTTACTTTGCTCAACATCACCATTTAAAGAAAGTAAATGATAGAATCCTTCATACCCCTCTGTATATTCTGGTGCCTCTTCTACTGGTAAATAGCTATTAAACTCCATAGCAAGTTTAGTTGCGTTACGCATTTTATTTTTCGCTGTTCCAGGATGTGTATTCGTTCCGTTAAACGTTAACTTAGCACCTGCAGCATTAAAGCTTTCATACTCTAAACCACCTAATGGACCTCCATCCATCGTATAAGCAAATGAAGCGCCAAACGCTTCTACATCAAAATGCGCTGGGCCGCGGCCAATTTCTTCATCCGGCGTAAACGCAACTCTAATTTTCCCATGTTTAATTTGCGGATTATGTATTAAATAATTCATTGCAACCATAATTTCTGTAAGACCAGCTTTATCATCTGCTCCTAACAGTGTTGTACCGTCCGTTGTAATAATCGTATGTCCTTTATAAGACGGTAATTCTGGGAACTGTTCTGGCGTTAATACAACATTAAGCTCTTCATTTAATGTAATTGCGTTCCCGTCAAAGTTTTCATGAATTTGTGGTTTTACATTTTTTCCAGTAAAGTCTGTTGCTGTATCTAAATGTGCTAAAAAGCCGATTACAGGAACATCCTTATCCGTATTAGCCGGAAGTGTTGCCATTACATATCCGTTATCATCCATCGTTACTTCTGTTAACCCAATTTCTTTTAACTCTTCAACTAATAACTTACCAAACTCAATTTGTCCTGGTGTTGTTGGCACTGTATGACTGTCTTCATTTGATTGCGTATCAATCTTTACATATCTCGTAAATCTTTCAATAAGTTCTTGTTTCAAATTCATTCACTCCCTTTTATACTTCTTTCTCTATTATAATCCTTGAGACGAAATATTTTAACTTTTTTGACTGTGAATACATATATTTCATTTGTATTTTAGCTATTTTAAATACCGGCTGAAAAGTCGTAAAATTTGTACATTAAAACCCTTACATGTAATATACATAATTATACAATATGGGAGGTTTTAAAAATGAGGCTAACTCTCTTTCGCTATTTTCTTTTTTTCTTAGGGTTAATCTTCTTTGGGCTTGGAAATGCTCTTGCAGTCAAAGTAAAATTTCTCGGTTTACATCCTTGGGAAGTTTTAAATATGGCTCTCTACCAAAGGTTTGGATGGACGATTGGTACGTGGAGTGTCATATGTGGGTTATGTCTCGTTCTCATTTCTTTACTAGTAGATCGAAAATATATAAATGTGGGAACATTTTTAAATGCACTACTTATCGGTCCCATTATGGACTTTTTCTTACAATCAAATATTCTTCCAAACGCTAGTGATTATTTATGGATAAACTTACTCATTTTATTTTCTGGTATTGCCATTACAGGTATCGGTGGAGGTATGTATGTTGCGGCTGGAATTGGTGCTGGACCTCGTGATGGATTCATGCTTACTATTTCCGACAAAACAGGTCTATCTATTAGCCGTGCTCGAATCATTGTAGAATGCATTGTACTAGTTATTGGATTTATGCTAGGTGGTCCTGTTTTTATCGTAACTTTTCTGTATACCTTTATTCAAAGTCCAATCTTTCAGCAATCATTTAAGGTATTTCAAACACTTTTACATACTCTACATAACAAAAAGAAAATTAGTGAACATGTTTAAAGTACAATTTAATACAAATAAATTCACCCTATTTACGATTCTCACCGCAAATAGGGCGTTTCTTTTTTATTCCATAATTTAAGAAGATATACTAACCATTCACAATAAAAGTATATACATCGTTATAAATACAACCATTTACCCTAATAATGTACTTCCCGGGTTTACTAAAACGAATTGTGTATTTATTTAGCTGAATTGCTTCTTTATCTCCAGAAAGAATATCAATGCTTCTGCCACTTAATACATATAATTCATTTAGATTCATCGATACATCAATTGCATTGAAATTCTCCTCTTTCACTTGCTGTGATTCCGCAGCGCTTATACTTGGTTCTAAAAACAGTAGTCCACTTAATCCAATCGTCCCCGCTAAAGCAACTCCCGCAAACTTTTTAATTTGTTTCATTACAATGACCTCCTTATAGATTTTGCGTAAAGGTGATGTCCTCCCTTACACCACAAAGCCTATATGTAATGAAATAAAAAGTAAACGAGGACAGTAAGACAAACTTCTACATCTTTTTCTCCTATTGAATATAAATCCAACGTTTGGAGTTTTGTCACATTTAAAATTGTTTGCTTAAACCAATTTTTAATTATATTATTCAGAAACTGAATAATTACTTATTGATTTAACATTCTAAAAATAGTTGATAAAAATGCTTTCTATTGAAATAAAAAAGATTTTGCTATAAAAGTAACTTTTACAACAAAATCCATACAACCAACTTTATTCCGCTTTCCATAATCTCTCTACATTCATTAAATTCCATCTTATATATATCTGGTTTTGACGTATTCATTAAAAATTCAAAATCATATTGTTCATCAAAATAGTTCATCATTAATGTCATGACAAGCCCATGTGTACCAATTACAATTTTTTGTCCTTGAAAATCCATTAAGATTTCTCTTAATACTTTCACTACTCTTCTCTGGCAATCCGTATATGACTCTCCTTCCGTTCGTGCAAAATCCGGATTAGAGAACATCTTCTTTACAAGTGGATACACTTCTTTATCTGATATAACCTGATCCTCACTTAAAAACATACACTCTTTGAGATTTTCATATATTAATACTTCTTTTTCATAGAAATTGGCTGCTTTTTCTATCGTTAACACAGCCCTTTTATACGGACTTGAAATAAAAGTATCAATTGCCTCTGCTTTTAATATGTCCGTTACTCTATGAGCGTCTAAACTTCCCTTTTCAGTTAATCCCCGTGTTCTTTCACTCCCTTCTAATTTTGGTGATTCACCATGCCTAACCATATAAATATATGTATTCATACTTCCTCCTTGAAAATATTCATTCGTTTTTTATAAACTTTGCTGATTTGTTCGTCTAATCCATTCTCCTACTAAACTCTCAAATAATTCAGGCTGTTCAATTTGCAAATTATGCCCTGCCATATCTAACACCGCTAATGTCGCTCTTGGGTAATCATCAATAATTTCTATAATATCTTGATAACCTACCGATATATCTTGTCTTCCGGCTAATAACAGAACAGGTTTCTCATATTTCTTACGGTGAAAATCTATAGTAAGAGAGTAATTTTTTTGCAACCTTTCAATAAACTCATAATTAGCAACATCTAACCCCGGCTTAATTTCCTCTTGAAATCGCTTATATGTATATTCATTTGCTACTACTGCTAACTCGCTAAATTCTTCTCTTTCGGTAGAAGTTAACGTATTTAAAAACTCCTTATCTTGTACAATTATCTGTTTATCCGGTAAACATCTTTCTTTTTGCATCGCAACAACCACAGGACATATTAATAATAGTCCATTGACTCTCTCAAACATTTTTGAAAGTATCCCTCTAGCTAAATATCCACCGAAAGACTCTCCTACTAGTAAAAAATCTTCCTTTGGAATGATTTCTTCAATAAACATAGTTAACACTTCTAATATATGATCTGAACTATTTATCCAATCTGGAGCGTTCGACTTTCCCATTCCAGGTAAATCAATATATATTCGCTTATAACCTTCATCTTTTTGAAATACTGATTCCATACATTTCATCATTAACCTATGGTCAGGAGCACAGCCATGTATGATAATGACTGGTTTTCCTTCTCCAACAATTTCATAGTATATTTCTGCATCTTCAATTCGAAATAACATAAAAAATCCTCCCTATTTAATCGAAACGCTATATACTCTATAAGAATACACGTTCTTATTTTATATAGCCCACTAATATTTTTACAAGAGTTAATTTTCAGATTACAAATAAAATCCTTACTTAAAATAGCCTATAACAATCAAAAGATCACCTAAGAAGAAGATCCTCATCATTTTATATGCAATTTTGCATCTCCACTTCCAAATCAATAAAAAACCTTTACAATTCAAAAGATGACTAAATATACAATTTCTATTTAAAATCTTGATGCAGTATATACTATCAAACTCAATATCTTTAAAACTTAAGAATAATTATACTTTTCGATACTTTCCTTATAAACATGATTTTTATAAGGAAATCTGATACAATTCTTAAATAATATTATTATGTATAGATATTACGAACATAGTGCATAATTAAAGAAGGTGATTTCACTGAAATTCAATAAAAATTTACAAATATGTATATTAATTGGAACATTAATATGTTATTCAATCTATTTTATGTTTTTCTATCTGTTCCCCACTCATTTTTCAAATTCGGATGTACGCTTTGCTTCCCTTATTGTTGAAGCCATTACATTTGTATCACTCATTTATTCTATATATTCTAAAAAAGTTAGTTCAAATCCGTTTTGGATATGTATCACGATAGCAATTGGTAGTTTTTTATTAGGAAAAATAGTATATACATATCAAGAGAGTTTCTTCAAAATTCCAATACATCGTTTTACTATTTCTGATGTGTTTTATATGCTTTTTCTACTCTTCTGTCTTATCGCTTTCTGCTATAAAATCCTAAAAGAATGCGATAAATGGGAAAAAGCGTTCTTTATTTGTGATATATGCATAGTACTTACTTCCATATTCACATTGGAGTGGTATTTATTTAATCAACCAAATTTAAATATATTCTCTCTTTCACTAGGAGATGTTTTCCTTTCATTTCTATATCCAATTGCAGATTTATTATTTCTTCTACTAGGTGTTAGTCTCTTTTTCCGTCCAACAATTTTTAATTCTAAACGGAAAATTTATATCTTTATTTTTGTATTAATAAGTTCTGCAACTTTTAACTATATTTATTTTTACTTACATAACCATTTATCAACTGAAACGATAACACTATTACGTCTTTTATATAGAATACCTATATTACTTATTGCAATAGCTGGATCTATTTCAGAAGATCGTAATAGTCATAAAAATTATTTCATTGTAAACCCTATAATAGGAAAAAAGGCTTTAGTTGTATTTCCCTATCTTGCTGTTGCAATACTAATCGGGTTTACGTTAAAAGAACAAACAGCATCTTCCATTCTCATTACGGGAAATTGTATTGCTTTTATTTTCGTACTCATTCGTCATTCTATTGTACGTATGCAAAACAATTCTCTAACCAAACGTTTACAAGTATTCAATGCCCAATTGGAAGAAAAAGTTAGATTACGAACTTCAGATTTAGTTCATAAATCAGAGGCTCTATCTCAAAAGCAACAAAAATTCAAATCATTATATGAATATCATCCTGACCCTATTTTTACAATTGATTTAAATGGCGTATTCTTAAATGTAAATAAAGCTGGAAGTATACTACTCGGTGCACCAACGGATGAGTTACTTGGTGAAACTTGTTTTTCGATTATTTTAGATGAAGATAAACATAAACTAGCATCAGCATTAGAAAAAGTGAAACAACAAGAATCGGCATCCATACAACTTAGTTCTCAATATAAAGATGGCTTTACTTATTTTTTATACGTTACCATCGTCCCTATTATGATAGACGGTCAAATTTCAGGAAGCTATATTATGGTGAAAGATATTACTGCACTAAAAAAACAGCAAGAAGAAATTAAATATTTAGCATTCCATGATACTGTAACGAAAATTGGGAACCGTGCCTTTTTCCATAAGAAATTAAAAAAAGTTATAAAAAGTGCTAAAAAAACAGAAAACGAGTTTGCATTATTATATTTAGACTTCGATCGCTTTAAAGCAATCAACGATACACTTGGACATTCGGCCGGAGATTACATATTAGAAGAAGTTGCAAAGCGATTCCAATCATGTCTTCCATCACATACTCATCTGTCAAGAATTGGTGGTGATGAGTTTACAATCTTAATTGAAAATTATACTGACGAATATGCCTTATTCGAGTTATGTAACCAATTATTTGAAAGCATAGAAAAGCCGTTTGTCATACATGAATATACATTAACTTTATCACTGAGTATCGGCATCGCTATTTATCCACATTCTGGAATCGATACCGCTACACTTTTGAAAAACGCTAATGTTGCAATGTATGATGCAAAGGCAAAAGAGCTTAACGCTGTCTCTATTTATGACGATGTAATCGCTAAAAAAATTGAAAGACGATTACGATTAGAGAAAGATTTACCAAATGCAATACAAAATGAAGAATTATTCCTTTTGTATCAACCTCAAGTTAATAGTGAATCTAATAAAATTATCGGTGCAGAAGCTCTAATCAGGTGGAATCATCCCGAATTAGGCGTTATTTCTCCATACGAGTTTATTCCGATTGCAGAAGAAACACTACAAATCATTCCAATAGGAAAATGGACATTAGAGCAGGCTTGTGAGCAAATGAAACGTTGGCACTCACTCGGATATTCACATTTAAAAATAGGTGTGAATTTATCTGCTAAAGAATTTGAACAAGAGGATTTTGTAAAGTCTATTTCTTCTACTTTAGCAAATACAGGTTTACCAGCAAGTTCTCTCGATCTTGAGTTAACAGAGCGAATTGCAATGATGGATGAGCGAGAAACATTGATAAAACTGCGTACACTAAAAAGTTTAGGGATTCACATTTCAATCGACGACTTTGGTACAGGCTATTCTTCGCTAGCTTACTTACCTTTATATCCAATCGATACGTTAAAAATCCCAAGAGAATTTATTACAATGTCTGAAACATGTGACGATGGAATGGAAATTATTAAGACAATCATCACATTAGCAAATACATTAGGAATGTCTGTCATTGCTGAAGGTGTAGAAACGAAAGAACACGTGAGTTTCCTTCAAAAAAATAAATGTCAGTTTATTCAAGGGTACTACTACAGCAAGCCTATTCATGCTGATTCATTTTCTACTCTTCTCAAAAAAGGTGTTCGTTATAACCATTAGCGCAAATACATACAAGAAAAAGGAAGAAGAGCCCGTCTCCTCTTTCTTTTTTTGTGCTTTGCAACTTTTCATTTCCTTCACATATCATTTATGTAAGTAGTTACTAATATATTTATGATAACAGACTTGAATTGGAGGGAATTACATGCAGCACAACAATCCAAATCATAAACTTTACAAAAACATTCCCCTATCCCTCTTCTCAATAAAAAATGAGCTAAAACAAAAATGCACCAACGCAAATAACTTTCTTTACCCCTTTTCGAAAGAAGAAGAAATATTAATACATACAATTAAAGAAAGAACAAAATTATTAAATCAAAATAATGTGACAAGAACTCGCGCTTACTATCAATTTTACAAAAGGTATCCTGAAATACATTGGGCATTACTTGGACATATGGTTTCGCGTAACGGCGGTTGGAACATGACAGATTTAAAGGGGGATTTATATACGAAGTTGTTATCTGAGAAAGATCAATTTACTTTCTTTTCTTTTTTAGAACGGGGGAATTGGCTTATCTTTCAAGATGTGTATCCACAATTTTTGTTATATGAACAGAGTGTAAAAAAATCCAAAAATCTTTTTTATCTCCTCCCTCATCTCAATGTGTCAACATTTATGGAAACGATATGGAACTTTTTTTGGAAAACCGGAAACAAACAAATATTAGCTATTTCCACTATTATTAATGAACAAAACTACTTAGAAAAAAGAGTAATTCAAAATAAACACTTCAAAAAAAATGTACTAAATAGTATTGGATTCAAACTTTTTGATTTCTTTCAATTTAATCATATCCTCTTCCCTTTCTGCGAAGAAAAGCCTATACAGAAAACAAAATTAATTGGTGATACAATGAAACACTTCACTTCCTTACACGAACGAATTTTGCTCGGAAAAAGATTATATGCACTATTATTTCATGATGAGCATGTTTTAGCTCGTATACTACAATGGGCTGACACTCATCCACACACTGGATCACGAAAAGATTATTGGCCACATTTATTTTCAAGCGTAAATGAATCCTTTTCAAGAGAGTTTTATAAACGAAGAATAAAGAAATGCCAATTAAAAAGTGATACCTACCGTATATATAGCCCTGCACTTATGTATGCATGGAAAAATATGAAACATGAAGAAGCAGAATATGAAGATTGGTTTAACGACTGGCAAGTCATACATTATTTAACTGATAAGGAGGAAAGGATACATGGACAAATCACAGAAGACTACTGTAAAACACTCGAAAAGATTGAACTGGCCATTCTTGCAAAGAAAAATGTTCTTCTTCGAGAAGAAGAATAACCTTTTCGCATTAGTCGTTACAATCTTACTATCTTCTATTATCGGCACTTGCTTAGATGCTTTCTTTGTTGCGAAACAAATATATTCCTTTCCGGTTAGACCATTCTCATCCATATTTTCAGTTAACATAGGCTTTACTTTGTTTGTACTACCGATTTTAACAACAATTTTCATACACATTTCAAAAAACCTATCTGTATTTTCTAGGATTCTATTTATTCTTACAATAGGTATTTGTGCTAGCATTTTTGAACAGATTGCTGAAAGATTAGGTTTCTTTACTCATAGTGTAGATTGGAATCATACATACTCTTTATTTGGCTATATGATATTCTTTTTTTTTATTTGGAAAGTATATCATTGTATAAAAAAATAAAGAGATCATTATAGATCTCTTCTTAAGCATAATCTTTAGTTATTGCTAATGGTGCACGGGTTTGAAGGCTTTTAGATCGTAAACGATAGGCAACGACTTTCTTCTTATATTGCTTTATTACGTCAACGTGTTCCTCATAGCTGTATAGAGAAAATCTAATCTCTTTATTCCCTTTTTTCGTATCAATGACGATTGGTATTCCTTCTCCGCGCGGTGGAAAATAATGTTTATCTAAAAATAAAGCTTCATTAAATTCATGAATAACTTGTAGTTTCATTTCCCCCTCTATATTTTTTCCATCTATCGATATAGAGGTATTCTCCTCATCAAGTTTTTGATGTAATTCAAATCTACTAATAATAGATTCTACAACTGAAGTTGGCATACTAGAAACGAGTACTTTAAGGGCACCAAAAATAAATAATGTAACTATAAACCATGTTGTCACTTTCATCATCTCCATTACAATTTAAAATATAAATTTCGTTCCATATGGTCTAAATATACTGATGAGTATCCCTGTTACAATCATAGTCACCGAACCGATTGTCGCTTCTTCAAACCACTTTAATGGTAAAATACGAATAGAAAGGAGTAGAAAAAGCATTAACATCCCTATTAAACTTCCTGGCATTGATAGATGGAATACCCCTTGAATCCACGTACCAACTAAGCTAAATACATATAGCACGCCTACTTGAAGTAAAAGCATCACGTACTTCATTTCTTTCCCTCATTTCAATATTACGCATTACTATTATGAAATTTCATTTAACGTTTCCGCAAATCTCGTCATTCCCAGCTGAATTTGTTCGACATTTACTCTCCCAAAAGTAAAACGAACATATTCACTTTTAGTACCTAAAACACTCCCCGGGACAAACGCTACACCATTTCGTATAGATTCACCTAATAAATGATATTCATCAAACGTTCCTTGCACTTTGCACCACAAATGTATTCCACCCTCTGGAACAAAGAATTCAACCTGGTCCCCTAATATTTCTTCAAGCTTTCTAATTAACGCATCTCTTCTTTCCTTCAATTGTCCACGGAGCATTGTAATATGTGCATGAAAATCTTCTGATTCTAAAAATTGATTTGCCACCCACTGCGTAAATACGCTATGGCCAAAATCAACTTGCTGCTTTGCATCCGCTAAACGTTCTATTACACGCATTGGGCCAATTATCCAACCAATACGTAATCCTGATGCAACAATTTTTGATAATGAACTTATATAAAGAACATTGCCGTTTTGATCCATTGATTTTAATGTTGGATTCACTTCTCCATTAAATGAAGTTAAGCTATACGGATCATCTTCTACAATCGGTATACCAAATTCAGAAGACAGTTCTAAAATCTTTTTACGTCTTGCTAATGAAAGCACAGTTCCAGTTGGATTTTGATAATCCGGATTTAAAAATACCATACGAATACGATGCTTTTTATGCAAATCAATTAAGTCTTCTGGATTCATTCCATGCTGATCAACAGGTAAATGGAATATTTTTAAGCCAGCAGATTTAAACATCGGCAGTGAAAAACAATACGAAGGGTCCTCAATTGCAATCGCATCGCCAGGTTTTAATAAGCATTGAACGATAAGATTAAGTGCCTGCTGTGCTCCTGATGTAATAAGGATAGAATTCGAATCTGCTTCAATTTGTTTATATTGCTGAACATGTGCCGCAATTGTTTTTCTCAACATTTCATTTCCAAGTGGATGGTCATAACCGAGGTTTTCCATAAATGTTTTCTCCGACAAAATTGTTCGGAATCTATCACTCGGAATTAATTCTGGTGACAATTCACCACTCGCTAAATTAATTAAGTCTTCTTTTTGTGTTTCCGTTCTAATTTGTTGAACAAGTGGTACGTTAGGTAAGAACGATCCATCCTCAACGTACCTACCCCAGTTCGGTATTCGTTTATGTGAAACACCCCATATGTCTGTATTCACCCGTGTTCCGCTTCCTTTTTGCCGTTCTACTACTCCAATTGATTTTAATTCTTCATATGCAGCTACTATCGTACTCCTATTCACCTGTAATTCTTTTGCTAACATGCGCTCAGAAGGTAACTTACTGTCAGAAGGAAACTCACCTGAAGAAATACCTCTTTCAATATAATCCGCTATTTGTTTATATACAGGCGTCTTATCTGCACGATTTGGTTTCCATTCCATATAGTTGCCTCCTTTCAAAGCTAACTATCCTCAATTTATTACTAACAGTATTTACCGTAAAAATAGTATTAATTAGTCACATTTTCTCATCCTAAAATGGATATATTAAAATAGCCCCGTTTCTGATTACTCGATAGCTTCTGAAATTCCAGCTTCATACTCTCGTTGCAGTTCTGTTACAAACTATCAAATTATTACCGCATACCACGTTACCCCAACAAGTAGTACGAAAAGAAGGATAATATAAATAGTTGATAAGTTTTTCACATTTCTCTTTGTAGACTTGCCGTAATTCTCCTCCACATTTCGCGCAACTAGCACGGTCCCAAACAGCGATCCAACTACAATAATAACGACTAGTGAAATTGCAAAAATCATTGTATTTTCACCTCTCTAAAGACAATCTATTTGAATAAAGAATTTCCTCTTTAAAATGTTAATAACATACTACCTTTCTTCTCTTATCATAATGGATGTTTGCCAAAAACGGACCAACCACTTTCATGTTTTTTTGCTCATCCACTTTAAAAATAAAAAGCAACTGATCACTTATAATCAGTTGCTTTTTCGTAAAGTTAATTACATTCATTTTTCACTTAAAATTGATCCGATTTAAAAGTTTGGCCTTTTCATAATGAAACATCGATTGAGATAATTCGAAAATTGTCCCGTTTACAAGACAAACTGTATTTTTAATAAGAAGCGCCGTATTTTATCGCTTCTTACTCTCATCATCTTTATTCTTTTATAAGTGACTCATTCACTCTTATAACTTCTTGATACAGTAATGGTGACCACTTTTCATTTATATAATCTTGAATGATCCAACCTACTCTTGTAGGATTCTTTTGTTTTATATAGTTTGCAATTTCAGGATTTATATAAGAGGCATAGTAATATGGACTATTCCATGCTGTACCACCAGAAGACAAGCTTGTAAAATTAATATATAGATGATGTAAGTCCTCACTATCGTTCATCGTTTCATTGATCGTATCTTTAATAGATTTTACTTTCTCATCATAACTCACTTTATATTTATCTTGTACTGTTACATGTACATTTTGATTTACAGTTGTGGTAAACGTCTCATTATCTGGCCAATAGAAATTATTATATCCTCCAGATTCATTACTACCACCATATCTTTTTAGTAGTACAATTTTCCCACGAGCATCTCCCAATTTTATATTTCCTTCTGTTTTTAAAAAGATAGGATCCACAAAATAACTTTTTTCAAACGTATTACTAAAGGAACTTTCTGCTCCTTTCATATCCTCATACTCTTTTTTTAAAGACATAATAATCGTTTCACTTGGGTTATCTTTTAAAAATTGTTTCGCTTCGTTTATGAATTCATGCAGGGTTACATAAAGATATAATGGCCCATGATGAAGGACTATCGTATTATCATCTGTTAAACGTCCTCTTATATCAAAAATACGAGCTCCATGATCCATTTGGTAACGAAAATCATATTCTTGCGTCATTCCCCATACTTGCTTTATTGGATTTTGTAATTTGAACGTCCCACTATCATGTGTTCCTGGAATTGAAATTCGTGCTAATGGGATATTATCAGGTATAGGTTGCATCCACTTTGACCAATTTTCAAACTCATTAACAGAGCTTGCTGCAACTACTTGCTTATCATGTAAAGCAAATACAAAGGTGATAAATATCGTACTACATATGAATAATTTCAAAATAAATTTCTTACTGCTCATTATTATTCCTCCTTTTTCTGTGTTATATCAAACTTATTGAATATAATATAATCTGGTGAGTAAAAAATAAATAACATTTCATAAATATGAAATATTACATAGAAGTAAAGTTAAAAAATCATTCACATATCCTAAATTAGAAAAATTTAAAGGAACTTCACCTGAAGTTCCTTTCGTTTACTTTATATTCAATACATATGAACCATCTTTATTCTCATATTTATAGACGTATAAATAATATTTACCTGGCTTTGCATTATAAGTACCTTTAACTACATTTCCTTCATTTTCACCATATGCTACATAGTTATTTAAATCTAATTCATGATGAAGCACCCATGTCATCCCAATGTTTTGTTCATTTAATAGAGAAATAGTAATATTTTCTGGCGAGTCAATTTGGAAAGTAAATACATCTACTCTATCACTATTATATAGTGTCCCTTTCATCGGTGTATGAAAGTTAACTTTATTTGCCTGTATACGTTCATTATTTGGTTCATTTTCTGTTACTTGTAACTCATTTCCACCGTTTGGTTTTCTTTGTCCATACCCTAAGTTTACTAGTATAGACTTCAAATCTGGTAAAACACCAATTCTATCTGAATATGGATCTTTAGATTTTGTTCCTGTATTCTGGTTGCTTAATATTGCTCTTAGTTCACTCGGTCTATATGGTTGTCCTAAGTTTTCTTTAGCAATGCTTTGTACTAAAGTCGCTGCTCCGGCAATAATAGGTGAAGCACTTGACGTGCCACTAAAGCTAGATGTATAAAGATTTACAGCACTTCGACTTTGCTCAGCTGTAGTTGTATCTACGTTTTCTCCCCAACCATACACATCAATACGGCTTCCATAATTCGAAAACCACATACGTTCATGAGGGAGAGATGAAGAGCCCGCTCCTACCATAATTGCACCTGAATCTTTAAAATCTTTACTATTACGATTTAAAATTTGTTTACCATTTCTATCTTTAAATTGATCTAAATCATTCCAACCATTTGCTCCAGCTTCTATAATGACAACACCTTTATCTGTACCAGCACGGATCGCATCAAAGATATCTGGTTGTACTTCAACAGGTAAATATTTATCACCATATCCATCGAAAGATGCTTGTGCCTCTAACAATAAAACATCCCCAGCTTCTAACTGATTTACAGCACTTAATATTGCATCAGCTGTATTATACTGTCCGTTATCTCTTATTTGAGAAATCACCTTTGCTTTCGCTTTTGGCGCAATCCCAATATTCCCAACTTCATTGTCCTCAGAGGATACAATTCCTAGTACAGACGTCCCATGACCGACATGTTGATCTATATTTATTCCAGACATTAACTCAATATTTTGATGTACTAAATCCTCATGATTTAATAACCATCCATATTCCATATCAACAAAGGTTACATCACTTCCATTACCGCCTCGGACTCCCCAGGCGAAGGGCGCATTAATACCGTATGGTGCTGCTTCTAAATAACCTTGTTGTTTAAATCTAGGATTGTTATTAGGATTAAGAGATACACTTGATGGTTGCACTTCTGGTGGCGTTATTTTTTCTTGTTTCTTCATATACACATCTTCTATTAAAGAAGATTTCTTTAACCTATCTACTAGTTCTTCCTCTTGTTCACCATTTTGAGTTTGAAGAATATAGTAGTTTAATAAACTTGTAGATACATTATTGGGCGCTTTCACTTCAAGGTCTTCTATTTCCTCTGGACTTACAGATGTGAATAAACGCATGAATGTTACATCTGGATATTCTACCAAAAGATCTTCTAGTACTTTATCGTTCGTTTGAGATTGTATTTGTTTTTCAATACCATCTTCATATGGTAATTTCAAATCCGCATTGAATTTTACAATGATTTGCTTATCTGTTTCTTGGTCTATTCCTAATTTACTCTGCTGTTCTATAGAATCAGCATTTACAATATTGACAGTGCCTCCTATTCCTAAAAACATTGAAATGATTACAGCTGAAACAAATATTCTTTTAAATATATTCATTACATCACTTCTCCTATTAATAATATTTAATCATTATATTAATCTATAATAATTTCATTTATATAACATATCCCCCTTCTACTAAATAGATTATAGTAATCAGCAATATGAACTTCAACGGATTTTCATATGCAATATTTCATATTCGGACTCTACACTACATAAATAAGAAACTTATAATGATTATTTATTTTATATGTGCTAATATACTTACATTAAAATATTATATATAGACATTTTGAACTACAGTACTTAACCGTTTCACCTTATTTTTCCTAGGAGGATTTACAATGAAATTATTAAAAACAAAACATATAATCCCTTTATCTGCAGCTGCAATTACATTCGTATGTAATCAAAGTACAGCTGAAGCTTCTACCATTCACACAGTAAAAAAGAATGATACATTTTGGAGCATCAGTAAACAATACGGCGTTTCAATACAATCCATTAAACAGGCTAATAATAAAGGAAACGATCAAACTTTCATTGGCGAACAGTTACATATCCCGAGTTCCGTCAACTCAAATGAAATCACTGTTCACCAAAACGCCAAGCCTGCGAACATTTCTGGACAAATTATTTATCAAGTACAACCGGGAGATTCATTAGAAACGATAGCAAAGCGTTACAATGTTACCGTTCAATCTATAAAACAAATTAACAATACAGTCGGAAACAAGCTTTATACAGGACAACATATAAAAATAAGCTCAAGCATTTCAGAAAAAGAAAAAGACTTAATGGCACGCTTAGTTACCGCTGAAGCAGGTGGCGAATCATATAAAGGAAAAGTAGCAGTAGCGAAAGTTATACTAAACCGTGTAAACGCAAAAGGTTTTCCAAATACAATAACAGGCGTTATTTATGAACCTATTAAATACGGATATGCATTTACTCCTGTTACAGATGGAAGAATTAATCAACCTGCAAGCGCAGAAGCAAAAATGGCTGTAGAAGAGGCTATCTCCACAAATGGAATACATTCTGATTGGCTTTATTTCTATAATCCGAAAACATCAACAGACAAATGGATTACGACACGTCAAACAGTAGCAGTAATTGGTAACCACGTCTTCGCTAAATAACATTTAAAATCATTAACAGACCTCTTCACTTAAAAGGTCTGTTTTTTATATGGAAGATTTTACTAATCATATGACATAGTGATTTTTTAAAACTATCTCTTCTTTCAAATAAAAAATTTGTATTTACTCCACCACTCTGAAAAATTAAAAAAGAATCAAGTTCAAAAACTCTCTTTATTAATAAAAGCTATTTCTTAACTTCATAAAATTGTTATACACTAGAAAAATAAAAAACAAACTATTCGTTAGCATGTGAAAGAATATGTATGATGTTACAATTATCGGCGCTGGAGTAAGTAGCATTTTTATGGCTTATTTACTAGCTAAAAGTAACAAAAAGGTTTTAATTGTGGATAAAGCTCAATAACCATTTTGAAACGAGTATACATGGCCTATTTTTAGTTGGGGATTGTTCCGGCGTCACTCATTCATTATCTCAAGCTGCTGCAAATGGGTTATATGTTGGAAAATATTTATCTATGGTTTAAATTTCACAACGCTTTATTTATGTACCTTATCCTTCCCCCGCTAACGACTCCCCCGTAAAAAATCGGAATTTTACGAGATACATATGTAATATAACTATGTATGTAAAACGATTGACATTCAATTTATTAGAATTGAATGTCAATCGTTTTACAAGCCTCTATTCATTTCTACTTTCATTTGTTCGATATTTTGTAACATCATCATAGTGTTTAATATGTTAGGATGTCTATAAGTATTTTTTACTACAACTATGACTTTTTCTGCTCTGTTCTAAAAAATAGATTTATGCTTTAAAATTCCCCATTGTACGTATATGAATACTTCATATTATTACCGTTAGAAACCATTGGCTAAATGTTTTATTACACTCTAATAGTTATAAAAATATAATATATAACACAAGTTAAATAAATTGTATAAAGAAGGAGTCAAAATGAAAAATAAAATCAATTTACAAATGCAAAATATAAGCTTTGTTTTAATAATTGCTTTAGCAGTATGGTTAAAAACATATCTTATTACAAGATTCAGTTTTGATTTAAAAATTGAATCTTCTACACAAGAGCTTATTTTGTTTATTAGCCCGCTCGCTGCATCATTAGCTTTTGTCGGATTCGCATTATTTGCAACCGGTGAAAAGCGAAATTATATCGCGCTGTGTATTAATTTTTTATTAACAATCATACTTGTTGGAAATGTAATGTTCTATGATTTTTATAGTGATTTCGTTACGTTACCAGTACTTGGACAAACATCAAACTTTGGCCAACTAGGCGGTAGTATTATAGAAATATTGAACTACAAAATTATACTCGCATTCGTAGACATTATTTTCTTCTTTATTTTATTAAAGAAGAAAGCACTAGTCTTTCAAACAGGACGTGTAACGCATCCGGCACGCTTCGTATATTTTCTCTTAACGGTTGGTGTATTTTTTGCAAATCTACATCTTGCAGAAAAAGAACGACCTGAACTATTAACGAGATCATTCGACCGGGTCATGCTTGTTAAAAATTTAGGACTATACACGCATCAAGTTTATGATTTAACACTGCAAGTAAAAGCAGGATCACAAAAGGCACTTGCTGATAGTAGCAAATTACAAGAAACAGAAAACTACGTGAAGGCAAACGAAAGTGAGCCAAATCCTCACATGTTTGGTGTAGCGAAAGGAAAAAACGTAATTGTTGTCACTCTTGAATCCCTGCAAACCTTTTTAATCGGCGCAACAGTTAACGGACAAGAAGTTACACCATTTTTGAATGAATTCATAAATAAAAGCTATTACTTTGATAACTTTTTCCACCAAACTGGGCAAGGAAAAACATCCGATTCTGAATTTCTAATCGATACGTCGTTATATCCATTAAATCGAGGAGCTGTATTTTTCACACACGGTAACAATGATTATACTGCGACGCCAGAAATTTTACGTCAGCAAGGTTATTTCACTTCTGTATTCCATGCGAATAATGCAACATTTTGGAATCGTAACATTATGTATTCTGCTCTCGGTTATGACCGTTACTATAATGAACTTGATTACAAAATTACGCCCGAAACAAATTTAAATTGGGGATTAAAAGATATCGAATACTTCGATCAATCAGTAGATATATTAAAAACTGTTGATCAACCATTTTATGCTCGTTTCCTTACTTTAACGAATCATTATCCATTTACGTATGATGAAGATACAAAATTCATTGAACCATATAACTCTGGTAATGGCGTATTTGATCGTTATATCGTAACAGCACGTTACTTAGACGAATCAATTAAAAAATTTATTGAGCGTTTAAAAGCCGAGGGAATGTATGATGATTCTATTATTGTATTATACGGTGATCATTATGGCATTTCTGAAAAACATAATCGTGCAATGGCACAGTTTTTAGAAAAAGATCAAATAACAGAATTTGATACTTTAAATTTACAACGTACACCTTTATATATTCATGTCCCTGGACAAACAGAAGGTCAAACGATTTCAAAGCCTACGGGACAAATCGATATGAAACCTACTATTCTCAATTTATTAGGGATTGATACTACGAACGATATTCGTTTTGGTCATGATATGTTTTCAGATGAATATACCGGTTTTGTTGTTTTACGTGATGGTAGCTTCATTACAGACAAATATGCATACAAAAACAACACTTTCTATGACCGCATAACAGGTGAAATTGTAGATTTACCAAAAAAAGAAGCTCAAGCACTCATTAACCGTGCACAAAATGAATTACGAATGTCTGACAAAATTATTGAAGGAGATTTACTACGTTTCTCAGAAAGTAATAAAATTAAAACTGGCGAAGTGCAAACTAAAATTAAAGAAACTGAAAAATAATGTGAATATGCAAAGGGAGCAACTCATTACAGTTGCTCCCTTTTACTCTCTTATAACATGTGATGCAATTTCACATAAAAAATCTTAAATATTTTACTTTTATTCTGCACTTGTTTCTAACATTACATCTGTATAAGTATGATCATCACCCATATGTAAAATTACTTCACATTGACGTAATCTCAATTCAAAGAGCATGATAGAATCATGATAAACTTCAGGATTTGATTTCATTTTATGTAACATCTCTTGTTTTTCTTGTATTTCTAATTGCATATTTTCTACAGCTTGTTTCAAGGAGTTAAATGGATTCCTAAAGAAGATATGAATATCTCGCTCTTGTGTGTTTTCGAATAGCTCAAATGGCAAGAAAAATTTCTTCATAATAGAATCCGTTACCTCAGTATAATCTTCATTTTCTACATACTGTTTGTATTTGTTATATAACATAGTTTTATTTTTAGGAAGAACTCCAAATAATTTACCGGCACTTTTCAGTAAAAATTGTGCTGGCGTAAATCGACGTAAAATATTTACTTCATCCATTTGTATTCTAGTCGTCATTCTGTCAGTATCTCTGCGCCAGTCATCCAACACTTTAAAGTCACATTCTAACTGTATTCGATTTTCTCCAAATAAAGAATTAAGTCCTTCACTAAGTTCTTCTAAGTACGATTGACTTTGAAGGAGCTCATTATGAGAAGTTGCAATCCAATTTTGCATAGAAAGAGCAAGATGAGGTAATACCGTTTGTTCTAAATATTTATGCACTCTTTCATTCATTGCTTTATTTAGTTGCGTATCCATGTGACCGAAATCGCTTTCTTCACTTATTAAATCAGAACAACTCTGTAATACCTTCGGTATATTTTCAGTAAGATCATTCGTAATTTCCGTTTTCATTGTACGATATGACTCTGTAATGAAATGAATTTTTTCCCTCTCAAATGCAGTAAGGTTATTCATGCTACCGTTTAGTTTCACTAGCATATCTTCATTCCACTTAATCGCATCCACTAGATTGTTTTCTTTCTCAACGCGTTTAGCTAAAAGATATGTAATTGTTTTTCGGATGAAGAACAATAGCTTTTCAGTACGTTCTGCATCAATATTTTTATAATTAAAGTTAAAATGAATAAACTCAGTTAACTCATTCAATTGTTGATTACTCGTATATAACGAAGAATAAGGGAAAATCCTCGCATGCGGGAAATATGTGTTTATTCTCGCTGCCGTATCATGTAATACTCTTTTCACTTCTGCTTCACTATAAATGTTATCGATTTTATTTAATAAGAAATGCACTTGTAAATTTGGTGTATGCTCTTGAATGCTTAATAGAATATCACGCTCTTTATCAGTAAAAGGTGAATCCGCATTCAATACAAACAATAATTCATCCACAGAATTTAGATATTCAAATACCTCATCCCTAGTGTCGTTATTCCTATTAAAGCCAGGTGTAACTACAAATGTAAGTTTATTTTCACTTAAAAATTTGCATGGTAATTTAAATTCAACACATGCTCTATCTCTATACGTTTGATGGTGTTGAGACATCATATTATGATAATCAGAGATATCTTCCGTTGTTGTAATTGCAGCATCTGTTATGGCGTTAATTTCTGTATGAGCATCATTTTTTAAAACTACTACATTTGAAATTGATTTTTCTAATAGATTTTCTCCTAATATAGAGTTGATAAATGTAGTTTTTCCGTTCCCTGAAGTTCCTGTTACTAAAATACGATTTGTTCTTAAATCTGCAAGTTCGTCAACTAACCATCTAAATCGTTGACCTATTTCTATATTGTTCTTTTGTGCCCACTGTGTAATAGATTCAAAAAGATGTAGACTGTACTCTAAACCATTCACATGATTCATAGAATATAACAGTAGCTTTTCCGCATGTTGTATATCGCCTGAATCTATTTTAGATGGAAAAATCTCATCCCATGCCAATACAGCTGCTGATGGAAATACAGCATAAGACGGATTGACTACTTTTAACCAATTTGTTAAAAGACTTGGAATGATATCGTGTAATTGTTTAAGCATATATTGCCCTTGAATTAATGCAAAGTATGTTTCTTCGTAAAGAGAAGAAATTTTGTCCCATATATCGGACGACTCTATTTCAATATGTAAGAAAAATTCATTTATTGTGTTAAGCCACAATAAGTAATTTTGTTCATTTTTATAACTGTTCCAAAGTGATGAAACCATTTGCGTAAATTGTACTTGATCTACATTATTTAATGTAACTAATGCATCATAAAAATAATCTGGTGAAATATGTTTAGTAAATCCTTTATCGATATATCCTTTTAACACCTCAAACCAAGGATAAGATTCTATTCGAATTAACTCATTCACAGCAAGCTCTACTGCACTATCAAAATCTTGTTGTTCCTCATAAAAGGAACGGGCAATTTTTGTGACATTCGGATAATCCGGATTTAAAGAAACCGCTTCTTTAATAACAGCGAAAGCTGCTTCAAAATTATTTTGCTCTATGTAAAGAGAAAGTAATTGTAATCTAATTTCTGTCATCAATATTATATTATCAGTAGCAATGGAAGTATAAACATTTTCAGCAACTGCTAATTGATTCAGTTCGAAATAAGCATCCGCAATATTTTTTTGTGCCCATGGTGCTAATTCATTACTAACCTTCTCCCATTTAAAAATAGCTGCTTCAAAATCTTGATGCTGATAATAAAATTCACCTTGCGCAAAACGAATATAAGATCCATCAGAAATCTCATTTTTTTCTTCGCTTATATAAGCTTCTCCAAGCACGTCAAGAGGTGGTTTTGTTACATTCTCCATTAGAAATGTTTCATAATACATCTTTTTTATTAATTGTTTTTCTATTCTCATCTTTTCCCCCACTATATCTTGAAAATACATTTTTAAGATATGTCAACACTTTATTTATGTATGTTTTTTATCTTAACAAAGAATATCTTTTGGAAAATTTCATTTTCCTTTCATTTTTCAAGTTAGATTGAATTTTTATGAGAAAAGTTTCAGTTTTTTTTCAATTCCCTTTCAGTTATGAAACAGCATTAAATGTTCCTAATAACATAATAACACTATAATATTCCGCATTATATTATCAGGAAAAACCTATATGAATCATATTATAAAAACAATTTATAACGAATACATATGCAAAAAACACCTCCCCAAACAAATAACAAAAATCAATATCATATATTTCACAAATTATTTTCCTTTAAAATATTTCAGTAGTTTCGTAATTAAATTCCATTAACCTCTATAAATAACTAGTCCAAAAAAAATCTATATGCATATCATGTTATAGTAAAGAATTCAGGAAATCCTAAAAGGAGGCATTTTCATGTTTGAAGATAAATCTAAAATAAACTACCCATATGAATTTACCGAAACTACAACAATCCCGCTAAAAAACCCTATCAATAAAAATTTCAAAAACGGCTCTGGTACACATACTTTCCCAATTAAGAAGCATTATAAAGAGCAGGTGCTATATACGGAAAAAATTAATAATAATAAAAATAAATAAGCGTATAGGCTCTTATAACAATTAATCAAATAAGAATCTATATTAGACCTTGTATAGTTATAGGTAATATATAAGTTTTTCTTATACAACTCATGTACTTTTAAAAAGTGCTGATATACAGCGCTTTTTTATACATAGATAATAGAAGAACCAAAAAGGTATGGATATGTTCCACACCTTTTTGGTTCTTTACTATTTATAAATAAATTCCACCTTCACTGCTCCTTAGCCAATGCTCCTAGCAGCAAATTTCTACTCGTTGGAGTCATTGAAGAAAGGAGTAGATTTATGATAAATCCCAAAGTTAAAGAAGTAGCCAAGAATGATATAGGTCATTATTGCCCTATTATATATATTTAAAAATTTACCAAATGTTGCTTCAAAGCTACTTAGTTTTCATAAAATATTTTTTGTTTCCGTTGGAACGGATAGGCTTTAATCTCATCTGTATCTAAATTTTCATGAAATAAATGAACAGCTATAATTTGTCTACAATCGTAAGTATGATAATAATATGTTCCGGATTCCATACACATTACGCTTGTATATATGGTATTATCTAATGCACCTTCTTCTGTTATTACTCCACCTTTAGGAACCTCACAATTTGATAAGATATGAAAAAGGGCTGATACTCCCTCTTCTTCGCTATCTATACCTTGAATGTTTTGTTTGCCATATGCTGCCCGCACAAATCTTGAGGGTGGAGTGAAATCCCCTGGAAGTCCCATTGAGCCCGATCCCTGACCAAAAGCACTTAATGGTAAGTTACTCCACTCTGTTGGCGCGAATGGCTGCGATTTAAGACCTATGTATTGTCTTAAATTTTGCAAATGCCAATTAAACTCCGGACTATTCGTCATCACTCCTAGTGGGTTGTCATACATTTTTAATCCTTCATTTGTCGGCTCCAGTACAATACAATCTCCCCATTTATCTGCCAAAATCCAATGTAGTGGTGGCGTAAGTCCTAAATCCGGTAACGGTATATCCAAAAAGGTAAGGCTATCTACAGATTTCTTTAACTCTTTGACAGAATTGAATTGTGTAAGACTCCAAGTCACAAAATCAAATGGAGCTAAATTCGTTTTATTGTCATCTATGCTTTGACTATACGTAGCGAATCCTGGAAAATAGAGTGTTGCACATGTCATACCTGCTTCATTTACTCCGTCCGCCATAATGATCCTTCCTTGATGATTAATTCCCATTCCGACCGTAGCATGTTTCGTATTAATGATTTCACCAGTTATATTATTCCACTGGTAATGTCGAGGAATGATTATTACTTCTTGATTCATATCTAATGTGAAGTCCATCGTTCTTGCAAAAAGATGCTGACCGTTTTTTGTCTCTAATGTCAAACTAGTACACATAAAGAACACCCCATTTTATGGTTTTATCTACACTTTACATAATTCCGATAAGTCTGTAAATTAAAAACCTCTTTCCTTACAAACAAATTAAGAACGTACATATAAATTACAAATAGGTTGAGGTTATCTCTAGTTTATAAATGAATTTTTAACATATAGTTGTAAAAGAAGTATATTAAAAAGGAGCGAATTGTTATAATCTGCCCCCCTCCCTCTACTTCGCTGATATTTCCAAAACAACTTTTGCACCGTACAGCTTTTTCGAATTACTTAAGTAAAGATTTCCACCGTGTTGCTTTGCAAAGCTTTTAGCAATGTATAACCCCATTCCATGATGATCTTTGGAGTTTCTACTTTTATCTCCCCTATAAAACTGCTCTGTAGCTGAATGCATTTCCTCTTCTGTAAACCCTCTTCCCGAGTCCTCTACAATAAATTGCAGTTTTTCACTAATCATTTCCACTGAGAACATCAAGTCACCCTTTGTCGGAGAATATTCAATTGCATTCATCATTATATTCATAATTGCTCTTTTCAAAGCGGTCTCGTCAATAGGAATAAAATTTGGTATGTCCTGAACATTTTCAATTAGATTTAACTGTTTGCCTAAAACACAAATTGCACTTTCTTCTATAATATTATGAATAAAGTCTCGGAGATCTGTTTGCTTGAATTGAAGTGGAGCGCCTTCCTCACATTTCGTAATATCGAGTAAAGATTTCATATATATTTCCATCTCATCAATACTTTTCAAAATATGCTCATTACATTTCTTCTGATTTGAATCTAGCATTGATTCATTTAATAGCTCTGCATTCCCTCTCAATATCGTTAACGGCGTTTTAATGTCATGTGCCAAAGCAGCAATCTGCTCTCTTCTATTTGTTTCCATATTCCACTGTGTACGTAACGAATGATTTAATTCATCTTTCATTTTTACTAAAGAAGTTAATACTTCATTCACTTCTTTTATTTTAGATTGTTCCACTTGAAAATCTAAATCTTCCTTTTGAATTTTATCTGTTACCTTTCTCAAAATCATCATTTCCTTTGACAATGATTTACCAAAAGAGCGAGATAGAAATATCACTTCGGCAACAAATAGTAGAATAAAAAGAACAATTTCACAAACTTCCGGACTCGGTAAATACTTCTGCAAAATAGGATTTTTAAAAGTAGCGTGTAACGTATATAGAATGACACAAATATCTTTATCGCGTTCTATAATTGCATAGTAGTACGTACTGTCACCTTTTTCATCATTATGTATGTTATTCCATATTTGTCCTGCATAATCTTTATTAATACTCCCTTGTATAACGTTTCCTGAAAAATCATACAGAGCATATTTATATTGTTTTAAAATTTGATCATCTTCCTGTTCCGCTTTAACTATAGCATCTCTTTGCGACTCAATCTGTTTTTCATAATAATTTGCTGGTAAGATTATTTCTGCGTTAACTCCAACTTGGAATAGAATCATAAAAAAAGTCACTAAAGCAATCGTCCCTATTGAAAATGCAAAAATATACTGTATTAAAATCTTACTAAGGTTGACTTGCTTTTTCATTTTCTCCATTTATAACCAATTCCCCATACTGTTTCTATTGGATTCATGCCATACTTAGATAATTTATGACGGATATTTTTAATATGTTCCACAATTACTTGGTTATCACTTTCTCCCTCATAACCAAAAACATTTTCGTAAATCTTTTCTCTTGAAAATACTTGTCCATGATTCAAAGCTAGATATTCGCAAATTCCATACTCACTTTTCGTAAATGCGATAGATGTATCGTCATACCATATTTCTTTACATGACAGATGAAATGTAAGACCTGACAGGAAAAATGCATTTTGCTTTTCTCTATGCTCACGCCTTACATGCGCGGATACCCTCGCACGCAGTTCTCCAATTCCAAAAGGTTTTGTAATATAGTCATCTCCACCGAGACTAAGCCCTGTGATTAGATCCTTCTCCATTGTTTTGGCTGTTAGAAATACAATTGGACTATCAACCAAATCCCGTATTTCCTTACAAAGTGTAAAACCATCTATTTCTGGCATCATGACATCTAACAGAATTAAATCAAAATGACAAAATTTTCCCTTTGGTATAGTAAGAGGATTACTAACGGCTGTTACCTCATGACCTTCTTTCTCTAGAGCACTTTTTATAATGTAAAGGATGCCGTCTTCATCATCAATTGCTAATATTCTTGCCATATAGAATCCCTCCCCACTCTTCCATTATAATAAAATTACACTTACATTTCTTTGCGTCCTTCATAAAAGGAAAACCACATAAGAGAAATAACAAATGCAATGATCGTGAAACAAACACAAATCACTGCTCCAGTTGCTGCCTCTACTGCTAAGACACGAATAGAACTAGGACTTAATTTGTATCCCAAAAAATAATTGCATAATCTCGCGCCCCATGCACACGGTATGTATTTCCAAATTACATCCCCCATCCCTGTAAGCATTAAAGCTGCCAACAAGCTTTCTATAATTCCAATCCCAATGGAAACACCTTTACTAAAGCGAAAATTTAAGAACAGATGCCATATATACATAAAGATTTGACAACTAAAAAGAATGAATGAAATTTCAACATACAAAGCAAATGGAATTTCATTTTGTCCTAACAGAAAATGAAAACCTGTCGCAAACCCAACGACTGCCAACATAGTGGAACAAAACCCACATATTAAAAGTAAACATACTTTACTAATTAACGCTTTACGTCTTCCGTATTCCGTTGATAAAAGTTCTTTAAAATTTCCTGCCAAAGCTTCCTGTTCCACGACAGAAGAACACACTATGCTAATTAGCAACGGAAAAGATATCGATAATACTTGTATATAGCCTGAAACTTTATTTATAGAATCAAATTTTGAAAAGGAATAATAACTTAAAAAAAGAGCAATACCGATGATTGGCATCGCTACATGTATCCAGAAAAAAATCGTGTGTTTCATTTTTATAAAATCAGCTCTTAATATCCTCGACAAAACCGCCATATTATTTTGCCTCCTGCTTTTCAAACCACTTTGCCGTCACATAAGTGAATAACAGGAACAACACAACAGAAATTACTATGCCTGGCAAAATCACATCGTAGGAAAGTAGTTCTGGTTTAAACGTTACACTTCCGGTTTCTGCATACAAACCATTTGGTAGTATTTTCAAAATAGGGATCATCAGTCTACTTGGATATGTGTATGGACTAATCATCCAAATATTTTTTGTTGCCAATACAACTCCAAAAATTCCATTTGCCCCTACATTCAACAGAAGCGTCGGAAATAGACCTATTTTGTTACCTAAAAACAAGCAGATTGGAATTTGCCACATAAAAGTAACGATTAAAAGAACGCTTCCTAATAGTGCATTTACCGTAGGAATGATGCGGAAATTCTCTTTATTTACTAGTAAACTAGATAACTCGATTCCACAGAAAAACAGTATGCATGAAAAACTCAAAATCCCTAAAATTAGTAATACTTTAGAAATCCACACTCGTTTTAATGAAACTGGTAACGATAAAATGGAACGATTATTCATTTTTTTATCTTTCTCCGCAAGAAGTACACAACTTAAAGAAACCATTCCCGGAAGCATCGTAATGTACCACCAGTTGTAACTAGATAATTGAAAATAATCCGCCGATAATAAAAAGGCAATTAGTATTGTAGCAAATGGAACTAGCCATATAAGTTTATTCAAAAAAGTATGTCTAATTTTAATTTTTTCAGATGCAATATATAGATTCATTTCTTATGCCTCCCTTCTATACTTTCCAGCCACTTGTACAAATAAATCTTCCAAGTCATCATTCTTATTCAATTTCCCCTGATACCCCAATACACCACCTGATATAATCCCAACATGATCTGCAATTTGACTTACTTCGCTTAAAATATGACTCGATAAAATGACCGTAATTCCTTTTCCAGGAAAGGATAGAATGAGTTTTCTTAATTCCTGAATTCCAAAAGGATCCAGTCCATTCATCGGCTCATCTAATATTAAAAATTTCGGATGGTTCAGCAATGCAATCGCAATTCCCAGTCGTTGCTTCATCCCCATAGAAAAATCCTTCGCTTTTTTCTTATCTGTATTCTCTAGCTCCACAATATGCAATACTTCATCAATCCTTGATTTAGGCAAACCTAAAACAGTCGTACGAACCTGCAGGTTTTCTCTTGCTGTTAAATTTTCATAAAGCGGAGGAGACTCAATTAAAGCACCAATAGAATGTAGATCGTGCCGCGTCCATTTATGACCATCAAAGTAAATCTCACCAGAAGTAGGTGTAAGCATGCCTGTTATCATTTTTAAAGTGGTCGATTTCCCCGCTCCATTAGGACCTAACAATCCATAGATTGAATATTTCGGTACAGAAAGCGAAATATTTTGTACGACACTTTGCTTTCTAAATGTTTTACAAAGATTTTTTGTTTCTAACATAATCTCATTCATCCTAAACTTCCTCCTCGTATATTGTAATTCTAGAATAAATGATAATTATAAGGATTCTATAAGGAAAAGAAAAAACATTGAGAGAAAAAGAAGTTTTTACATGCAACCTGTATGAAAACTATGGATTCATATAATTTTTCTATAATTGGTTACAGATGAAGAATTTATAAAAAAAGAATATCTAAACAAAAAAGAAGCGATTTATTTCATCGCTTCTTTTTATTAAATCATATTATCCCTACATAACCCTCTTAAACATCTTCTCCAACTCATAAGTAGAATGATGCACAAGAATTGGTCTTCCGTGCGGGCATGTGTATGGGTTTGTTGTTGTACGAAGTTCTTCCAGTAAAGCAAATATTTGATCGTTCGTTAAATATTGATTTGCTTTAATTGAAGCTTTACAGCTCATCATGATGGCTGCTTCTTCACGTAATTTTTTAATATCAACTTTTTTTAGTTTAACGACCTGCTCCATCATTTCATCGATAATTTCTGTTTCTTGCCCTTTTGGGAACCACGTTGGATGCGAGCGAACGATAAAGGATTGATGGCCGAATTGCTCCAAAAATAGTCCAACTTTTTTTAGTTCTTCTAGTTGCTCTTCGACACGTAAAAATTCGGTAAGAGATAAATCGATACGGTATGGTACGAGTAGTTCTTGTACTTCTTGTGCTACTCGTCCTACTTTATCACGGAAGTATTCATAATTAATACGTTCCTGCGCGGCATGTTGGTCAATCATATATAAGCCTTTATCATTTTGAGCGAAAATATATGTTCCATGCATTTGTCCAATTGGATAAAGCGGCGGTAAATCATTACCGTTCATTTCGATTTCTTCTATTTCCTGAACTTCTTCTTCTAATTCCTCTAGTTCAAAATCCTCTTCGTTACTGTCCCACGATTTCTCTTCTCGAATCGGTTCTTCCATTATCGGTTTAGTAGATGGCTGCCAACTTTGTTCTTCTCTTACGAGCGATTGTGGTGGTTGCCATTCTTGTTTTGGCGGTTGCCAAAGCTGCGCTGGCTGTTTCACAGCCTGCGGTTCTTCTTGTTTTTCATCCATGCCCGTCGGTAAAACGATCTCCGGCATGGATGGTTCTTTCGGCTTCGCATGCTCAAACTGAAACTGTTCTTGCACACTTTCATCTTTTTCTTTTTTCTTCGTTGTTACACCTGCATCTGGAATGAGCTGTATTTTTTTGAATGCTGCTTGCAATGTTTCTTCGATAAGCTTTAGTAATTCTTGTTCTTTACTAAAACGAACTTCTAATTTCGCAGGATGTACGTTAACGTCAACTAGCATTGGATCCATTTCAATCGATAAGAAGCCGATTGGATATCGTCCGACTGGCAATAATGTATGGTATCCTTGCTGAATAGCTTTCATTAATACGAAATTTCGAACGTAACGACCATTTACGATTGTTGACATATAATTTCGAGATGCTCTCGTTACTTCTGGTAATGTTACATAGCCTTTAATTGTGAAATCTAAAGATTCCGCTTCAATTGGAACAAGCTTCTTTGCAACTTGAATGCTATAAATCGATGCAAGTACTTGTCTTACATCACCATTTCCTGATGTATGAAGCAATTTCTTTTCATTATGAAATAGCTTTAACGATACTTCTGGGTGTGACATTGCAATACGATACACGATATCTGTAATATTCCCAAGCTCTGTATGAATGGTTTTCATATATTTAAGACGCGCTGGTGTATTAAAGAATAAGTTTTGTACTGTAATATCTGTTCCTTTTCGGCTCGCTGTTTTCTCCTGCTTTATAATGTCTCCACCTTTAATAATAAGGTGCGTACCAGGTGCATCACCTGTGCTAGTGATTAATTCTAATTCACTAACTGAGGCAATACTCGGTAATGCCTCGCCGCGGAAACCGAGTGTTCTTATGCGAAACAGATCGTTTTCATCTTTAATTTTGCTCGTCGCATGTCGTTCAAAAGCGACGATACAATCTTCTTCTGCAATGCCGTCCCCATTATCAATGATGCGAATTTTCGATAAACCAGCTTCTTCTAAGTGGATTTCAATAGATGTACTATTCGCATCGATAGAATTTTCCACAAGTTCTTTTACGACTGAGGCAGGGCGCTCTACTACTTCCCCTGCCGCAATTAAGTTAGAGAGTTGATTATCTAGTTTGCGAATTTTACCCATCTACTTACTCATCCTTTCTTTAACTTTTTTTGTAAGCGATACAGTTCGTTCATCGCTTCTAAAGGTGTCATATCAAGTAAATCAATTTTTTTAATTTGCGTCAGTACTGCCGTTTCTTTTGCATCTAAAACTGGCTTGTCTTGTTTTTTCGAAGATTGTTCTCCACCAAAGAATGATAGTTGTGATTCTTCTTCAGTCTCTGCTTTCGTCTCTTCTATTTCTACTGGTTCTTCTTTTACAACTACAGGCTCTGGAATAACTTCTTGCGCCTGCGCTTTCACTTCTACACGCTTTGGAATAATAATTTCTTCCTGTCCTTCAAGTTGCGCTAATACTTCTTTCGCTCGAGCGATTAAGCTATCTGGAAGCTCTGCAAGTTGCGCAACGTGAATTCCGTAACTTTTATCTGCTGCCCCGTCTTGAATTTTATGAAGGAATACTACTTTTCCGTTCTCTTCAATAGCTGAAACGTGTACATTCTTCAGTTGATCTAAACTGTCTTCTAGCACTGTCAATTCATGATAATGTGTAGAGAATAACGTTTTTGCACCAATTTGGTCGTGAATATGTTCAATGATTGCTTGTGCAAGTGCCATACCATCATACGTAGATGTACCGCGTCCAATTTCATCGAATAAAATTAAACTTCTTTCTGATGCATTTGCAATGGCATTTTTCGCTTCTAACATTTCGACCATAAATGTACTTTGACCTGAAATTAAATCATCCGCCGCGCCAATTCTCGTAAAGATTTGGTCAAATACAGGTAATACTGCTTCTGTTGCTGGTACGAAACAACCAATTTGCGACATAACCGTTACAAGTGCTAATTGTCTCATATACGTACTTTTACCAGACATGTTCGGTCCTGTAATTAAAAATACATCCATATTCTCTGGCATAATACAATCATTCGGTACATACAATTTCCCGTTCAATACTTTTTCAACGACAGGATGACGACCATCTTTAATAAAGATTTCGCGCTTCGTTGTTAGTACAGGTTTTACAAACTGTTCTTCTTCACTAACTGTTGCAAAACTTTGCAGTACGTCTAATTCACTAATTACTTTCGCTAAATGCTGTAATTTCGGAATAAATACTTTTACTTCTTCACGAAGCGCTGTAAATAAATCGTATTCTAGTTGTACAATTTTTTCTTCAGCTTCTAAGATTAATGTTTCTTTTTCTTTTAGTTCATCTGTAATGAAACGTTCCGCATTAGCAAGCGTTTGTTTACGCTCGTAGCGGCCTTCTGGTAATGCTCCAAGGTTCGCTTTCGTTACTTCAATGTAGTAACCGAAAATACGGTTGTATCCAATTTTCAACGATTTAATTCCTGTAATATCACGCTCTCGTTTTTCAAGCTCAGCAATCCACGTTTTTCCGTTTTTACTCACATAGCGATATTGATCAAGCTTGTCATTATAACCATCTTTAATAATATCTCCATCTTTAATAGAAAGCGGTGGATTTTCTTGAATACTTCTTCCTAGTAATTCTGTTAAGCTCTCACATGGATCTGCACCTTGAATTAATCTCGCTGCATACGCGTTATCTAACAAACTAATCGCTTCTAAAATAGCTGGCACTTGTAGTAACGAGCGTCTTAACTGTAATAAGTCCCGTGCATTCACATTACCGAATGCAACTTTCCCTGCTAAACGTTCTAAATCATATACTTCTTTTAACTTTTCTTTTAAATCTTCACGCAAGAAGTAATCATTTACAAACGTTTCAACCATTTCTAAACGCTCTTCGATTCGTTCTTTCTGTATAAGTGGACGTTCCATCCACTGTTTTAACATACGACCACCCATAGCCGTTTTCGTCTTATCTAATAGCCATAATAATGATCCTGTTTTTTCTTTCGTTCGAAGTGTTTCTGTCAGCTCTAAATTTCGCTTTGAATGCACATCAATTTTCATAAATTGATTCGTATAATAAATTTCCACAGGCTGTAAATGATCTAATGAACGTTTTTGCGTTCTTATTACATAGTTAAATAAGCGTCCAACTGCTTTAATTAACTTTGCTTGTGAAACATTTTTCACAAGATGTTCTAACCCTTCAGGGATTGCCGTTGCATCTTCATATGAAATCGTCATTTTTAACGTTTCCGTTAACTTGTTTAGTTCATCTTTAGAAAAGGAAGAATCTACAACAATTTCTTTCGAACCAGTTGCATACACTTCTAATAAAATATCCTCTACTGAACCAGTCAATAACGTTACTGTATTTTGCCCAGTCGTTAAATCGTTACAAGCTAACGCATATGATCCATCTTCAAAATGTGTTAATGCGGCTAAAAAGTTATTTTCTTTCTCATCAATCGTACGCCCTTCCATCATCGTTCCTGGCGTAATTAATTGTACGACTTCACGGCGCACTACACCTTTAGCTGTTTTTGGGTCTTCTACTTGCTCACAAACCGCTACTTTATATCCTTTTTCAACAAGTTGTTCAATATAGTTTTTAGCCGCATGATACGGTACACCGCACATCGGTATACGTTCACTACTACCACCGTCTCGGCTCGTTAATGTAATTTCAAGTTCGTGGGCTGCTTTAACCGCATCCTCAAAGAACATTTCATAAAAATCACCTAAGCGGAAAAATAAAAAGGCATCTTGATAGTCTGCCTTAACTTTTAAATATTGCTGTATCATAGGCGTATATTGCGTCATACTTATCCTCCATAATTCTTACATAATAATCTATATTCATATATGTCACATTTCACGGACACTCTTATCTCCTATTTCAGGAGTCTTTCTTCATTATAGCACATTTCATTAGCAATCATGTTCATCTAAGCACCACTTATGTAAAGTAAAAAGCTAGGAAGAACTTCTCCCTAGCTTTCTATTACTCTTCTTCTGCATCAACGATAAAGTTCGGATCTAACTCTTCAAACTCATCATCTTCAATTTGGAAAGCATCATCTGATTCTACACAACCTTCAGGGTTTACACTTACACAAATTTTCGTTTCGCCAACTACTTCTGTTACAAATTCACGTTCTACCGTTACAACAATTTTATTACCATTTGGTGATACAAGAGCTTCTAAACAATTTGGTGGCTGAATGACACGAGCAATAATTTCTAAATCATCACCAGAAAAGTTTTTATCACGATATCCAATGCTTACTTCATCTGTGTAGTTTACACGTTCTGTTACAACTTCTGTCTTTGTATTGCCATCGAATGAATACCAAGTGTTCACATCATAGAAACCTTCAATTTCCACATGTTTTCCATTCTTTCTTGCTTCGTACGAGTGGTTAATTACCCAGCACCCTAAAATACTTGTTGGCTCATTATTCGATTCACATGTATGCGTTGACTTTGTATACTTACGTCCTTTTCCAACCACTGCTTTTGTAATAATCTCTCTAAATTCGGACATTCGTAACCCTCCTCAATCACTATTCACTTAATCATATGCGTGACAATAGCGGAATGTGTCATTCTTTTTTTCAGAAGAACTTACGTTTAATCCACTAAAAAAAGAGATGTCAATTCGACATCTCTTTAACAACCACAATTTCCTTTTTTACTTTCTACCGCTGCGCCCGTTTCACCCTTCAATACATCGCCATTAGTTGAAATTAATATTTCATCTGTTACGTTGTTAGAAATCGTACTTGCAACTAGCTGTAGTAAGTCATTTACATATGTTTGTGAAGATTTAAATTCTTGTACAACTGGGATGCTATCTAACTTATCTTGCAGGGCATCAATTTCAGCTTCTACTTTTTTCAAAGCTTCCCATTTCCCGTAATGTTGCAAGTTTACTGCTTGTTTTTGCAGTGCTTTAATTTCATCAATTGCGCGCTTCACATTTTCATTTTTATGAATTTGTGCCTCTGCTTTCTTAAAGAAATCAACTTCTTCTGTTTCAGAAATCATTTTTGCTAATTCTTTCGCTTGCTCAACAATTTCATCTTTCGAATATACTTTCATCTATTATTCCACCTCAATCGGCTCTTCAACTAATTCTCCGTTAAGAGACCAAGTTTTTGCATCCGTTACTTTTACTTTCACAAGCTGACCAATTAAAGACTTTGGAGCAACAAAGTTTACAAGTTTATTTGTACGAGTATAACCTGCAAGTACTTCTGGATTATTTTTACTCTCTCCATCAACTAACACTTCTACAATTTGACCTTTATAACGATTATTCTTTTCAATTGCCAATTTATTTACTAATGCATTTAAGCGTTGAAGACGTTCTTTCTTTACTTCCATCGGTACATTGTCTTTCATTTTTGCAGCTGGTGTACCTTCACGCGGAGAATAAATAAAGGTAAAGGCAGTATCAAACCCTACTTCACGATATAACGACATTGTTTCTTCAAATTGCTCATCTGTTTCATTCGGGAAACCGACAATAATATCAGTTGTTAATACCGCGTTTGGAATTGCTTCTTTAATTTTTCTTACAAGCTCTAAATAATGCTCACGTGAATATTTACGCGCCATAATTTTTAACATTTCTGTGCTTCCAGATTGAACTGGTAAGTGAATATGTTCTACTAAGTTGCCACCTTTTCCAAGCACTTCAATTAAGTGATCATCGAAATCGCGTGGATGGCTCGTTGTAAAACGAATACGGGCAATATCAACTTTACGGAGCTCGTCCATTAAATCGCCAAGACCGTATTCTATATCTTCAAAGTCTTTACCATATGCATTTACGTTCTGTCCAAGTAACGTAATTTCTTTATAACCATTCGCAGCTAAATGACGAATCTCTTGGATAATGTCTTCTGGACGTCTGCTTCGCTCTTTTCCGCGTGTATACGGTACGATACAATATGTACAGAACTTATCACAGCCATACATAATATTTACCCAAGCTTTAATATCACCACGACGTACTTTCGGAAGATTTTCAATTACGTCTCCTTCTTTGGACCAAACTTCAACTACCGTCTCCTTCGAGAACATTGCATCTTTTAGAATGTACGGTAATCTATGAATATTATGCGTTCCAAACACCATATCTACATGCTGATTTTTTTGCATAATTTTATTTACAACAGATTCCTCTTGGGACATACAACCACATACACCAATTAAAAGATCAGGATTTCTTCGTTTTAGTGCCTTTAAATGCCCTAGTTCACCGAACACTTTATTTTCAGCATTTTCACGAATAGCACAAGTATTTAATAATACTACATCTGCTTCTTCAGTTGAAAAGGTTGGTTCATATCCAAGTGCAGTGAAAATACCCGCCATTACTTCTGTATCGTGCTCATTCATTTGACAACCATATGTACGAATATAAAACTTTCTTCCTGTACCGAAATTGCGAAACTCTTCAGGTAAGCCAAAATCCCGTTCAATTTTAACTTCTTCTTTCCCTCGCTTTTTCGCGTCTTTTAAGGAAGGTGGTTGGTATACACTTTCAAAGTATTTGCTATAATCTTTCTCTTCTTTTTTCGTAGAGGAATTCACTTGTTGACTTGCTAATCGTTGTTGCTCGTTCATCGGTAATCTCCTTTCACCCTTAACTATACACACTTTGTAGTCCATTTTAATGCGCTTAGACCCACCTCAAAAATGGTTAGATAGCTTGAGAGATACTTGTCCTTTGAAACTTGAGTAATCAATCTAATCATCTATAAGAATGAAGTCTTCCCCACACAAATAGACATTCCCTTTTTGTATTTCTTTTGTCCTACTCAAAAGCATATTGCTTTATCCCTATACACATTACCATAGTATGAAGTGTTTCGCCAATTTTTACAAAGAAGAAGGCTTATCCTATTATTACATTTCCTAGTTAATGAACATGCAATTTTCATACAACGATTTATATATTATTTTACCATTCTGAATTTTCCAAGTAAATAAGACTGCTTTATATTTTTACTCATTAAAAAAGGCTGCCAAATGGCAACCTCCTCTTCTTACATTACATAAATTCAGCAACAAGCTCATCAAACATTTTCTGATCCATGTTTAAATCAGATTGCACTAAAGGCTTCTCACTATAGCCTTTTACTAGTTCTTGGTATGAAGGCTGCGCTGTATTTTGATAAATTAACCCTGTTACTAATCCGTTGTTTTCCATTAATGTTTGCATAGCCATCATGCGATTAGACGGATCATATCCCTCTACTGTACTTAGTTTTGTTAAATTCTCTTTAAACCAATCATAAGTATTTACTTTATTGTAAGTAACACATGGGCTGAATACGTTAATTAATGAAAATCCTTTATGGTTAATACCAGCTTCAATAATTTGTGTTAATTCTTTTAAATCACTTGAAAAGCTTTGTGCCACAAATGTTGCACCAGCTGTTAAAGCCATTTCCATAACATTTAGTGACGGTTCAATTGAACCTTGTGGTGTACTTTTCGTTTTAAATCCAGCTTCACTACGTGGTGAAGTTTGCCCTTTTGTTAATCCGTAAATTTGGTTATCCATTACGATGTACGTAATGTCAATGTTACGACGAATAGAATGGATCGTATGTCCCATACCAATCGCAAATCCATCACCGTCACCACCTGATGCGATAACTGTTAAATCACGGTTTGCCATTTTTACACCTTGTGCAATTGGAAGGGCACGACCATGAATACTATGCACACCATATGAATTAATATAACCTGAAATACGACCTGAACAGCCGATACCAGAAATAACAGCAAGTTCATCTGGATTTAAGCCAACGTTAGCTGCCGCACGTTGAATTGCAGCTTGCACCGAGAAGTCTCCGCAACCTGGGCACCAGTTTGGTTTTACACTGTTACGAAAGTCCTTAAATGTTGCCATTTAATACAACCCCTTTTTTGCATTCGTTGTAAATCTCTTTCGGCAAGAATGGGTTCCCATCATATTTTAAAAGACTAGAAATTTTCTCACCGTTACCAAGATTCATTTTCATAATGTTAGCAAGTTGACCTGTTGCATTGTTTTCTACCACTACAACACGCTTCGCATTTTTCACAAGTGGATCGATTTCAGCTGTTGGGAACGGGTGAATTAAACGCACATGAGCATGGTTTACTTTCATACCCTCTTGTTCTAAGCGCTCCATTGCTTCTTCGATCGCACCACGAGTTGAGTTAAATCCAACAAGCAATACGTCTGCTTCTTCATGCTTAACATTTTTATAAACAGGGGTATTAAACTTCAAGTTCTCCATTTTACGGAAACGTTTGTCCATTTGATCTTTACGGTTTAATGCTGATTCAGATGGTTTACCAGTTTCATCATGTTCTACACCTGTAACATGGTGAACACCATTTTTCATACCAGGTAAAACACGTGGTGAAACGCCATCTTCTGTTACTTCATAACGCTTGAAGTATGCTTTATTTTCACGTTCTGGTAATTCCGCTTCTAAATCAAGCTTACCACGACGAATTTCCACTTTATCTAACTTAAGTGGTTCTACTGTCTGTTTCCCTAAAGAAAGCTGTAAATCTGTTAAGAAAATAACAGGTACTTGATATTCTTCAGATAAGTTAAACGCTTCTACAATATCATAGAAAGCTTCTTCCACTGTACTTGGCGCCATTACGATTTTTGGAATTTCACCGTGCGTACCGTAAATCATTGCCATTAAATCAGACTGCTCTTGTTTCGTTGGTAATCCTGTACTTGGACCACCACGTTGTGTATCAACAATTACTAATGGCGTTTCTGTAATACCTGCTAAACCAATCGCTTCCATCATTAAAGATAGACCTGGACCAGCAGATGCAGTTAATGTACGAACACCAGCATAGTTTGCACCGATTGCCATTGTACAAGCTGCAATTTCATCCTCAGTTTGGATTACTGTTCCGCCGACTTTTGGCAATTTTTTAATTAAGTATTCCATAATTTCAGATGCAGGTGTAATTGGATATGCAGACATAAAGCGAGCACCACCAGCTACTGCACCAAATGCGATCGCATCGTTCCCAATCATAAACATGCGCTTCTGACCATCAGCTTTTTCAAGCTGCATCATGTTTACTTTCTCACCTAGTAACTCTTTCATATATTGAGAGCCGCGCTTAATTGCGTCCATGTTCTTTTGAACGACTTGCTCTCCTTTACGACCAAAGATCTCTTCAACAACATCTAAATAAGCTGTTTCATCTAATCCTAATACCGCACTTGATGCTCCAACAGCAACCATGTTTTTCATTAATGATGTGCCTAATTCTGATGCAATATCTGTAAACGGTATCACATATAGATTTACATCTGTATTGTCAGGTATTGTCGGATTAAATTTCGCATCTGCAACTACAATCCCGCCCGGACGTAGTTCGTGGAAGTTAAAATCAATTGTTTCTTGATCAAAAGCAATTAAAATATCTAAATCATCTGAGATCGCGCGTACTTCTGTTGTACTTACACGAATTTTATTATTTGTATGGCCGCCTTTTATACGTGATGAGAAGTGGCGGTAACCGTATAGGTAATATCCTAATCGGTTTAATGCAATACAGAAGATTTCTCCTGTACTTTCAATTCCTTCACCTTGTTGGCCTCCAACTTTCCATGAAAGTTGACTAATCATCTCCTACACCCCTTTTGGCTGCATTCATTGTAGTGTATTTTTTTACAGTAATAGTTTAGCATTTTTTATGCAAATAAACTACAATGGACGCAAATTATGCCTCTTCTGATTTCCCTGAATCTTTAGTATAAAGCTATTTTGTTTTTCATTCTAGTATTAGGTCTTAAAAAAAGCAATAATATCAAATGAATTAATTCTAATTTTTCTGGATTTTTAAAACAAAAATTTTAAAAGCTTATATGTTCAACAAAATTATCATATAAAAATCGCTCTACAGTAGATGCAGCATAGTGTTTACAAAGCTCGTTCATTACATTTTCATAATCTCGATACGCTGATACATTTACAACTGTTTCTACTATCCCATCAAAATCCGAACCAAACCCTATATTGTTCTCTCCACCTAATGAACAAATATATTCGATATGTCTTACTATATCTGCTACATTCGCTTGTTTTTCATTTGTTAGAAACTGCGGTACAAAAGTGACACCGATCATGCCATTTCGCTTTATAAGAGCTTTAAGTTGTTCATCGTTTAAATTACGTGGGTGCTGACAAAGTTTCATACAATTTGAGTGGGAAGCAATAGGATTTTTTGCAATTTCAATCACATCCCAAAAACTTCTTTCATTCAAATGAGACACATCAGTCCATACATGTAACGCATTCAGTTCTTGTACAACATGTTTACCAGAAGTCGTTAAACCTGCCCCACGTGTCTCTAGCGCACCATCAGCTAATAGATTGGCATAATTCCATGTTAGTCCAAAAGAACGTACTCCTAGGCGATACAACAACCGTAATTTCATTGCATCTTTTCCAATTGCTTCGCATCCTTCTAATGTTAATATCGCTCCAATCTCGTCCTGTTTTAACATGTTCATATCATCTTTTGTCTGAATAAACTTCACACCTGGTAAGGATAAAATTTCATTATAAAAAATATCTACCATTTGCAATGCTACTTCAAATCGGTTTTCATATGCCACTGTTTCTGGCACATATATAGCAAAACATTGTATACTTCCTTTTCTGTTCTTTAACTGTTCAAATGTAATATGTAATTGCGAATCATGTTTAAAATCCTTTTTCCCTTGTGCACTCCATAACTGAAGAAGCACATCACAATGAGCATCAAAAATTTTCATTTTCATTCCTCCATTATAAAAACAACCTGTTTGCATACTGCAAACAGGTTGTTTAAACTTAACGAGGTTCTACAATTAATTTTATTGCTGTACGTTCTTCCCCATCAATCATGATATCCGTAAACGCTGGGATACAAATCAGGTCCAAACCACTAGGCGCTACAAATCCTCTTGCAATTGCTACTGCCTTTACCGCTTGGTTCAATGCACCTGCACCAATGGCTTGAATTTCTGCTGTTCCGCGTTCGCGAATAACACCTGCAAGTGCACCAGCTACAGAATTAGGGACCGACGTTGCTTTAACTTTTAATATTTCCATTCCGCGTTTCCTCCTCGTTTCTATAAAAAGTATTAGCAATTATTTCACTTTAACTTATATTCACGAGGAATGACACGTATTCCTGCTAAATTTCTGTAATTTTTCTAAAAAATTAAAAAATAATAATTTATCTAAATTTTAATAGGAATTACTCAAAAAATGGCTGATCATCATTAATTAAGATACGCTCAATTTTCTTAGCTTTTCCCGTATTAGGGTCCACATCAATTAGCACTGCACTTAATTGTGTTCTACCATTTGTCACTTCAAATCGTACTGGTAAGTTTGTTAAAAACTTCTTCAATACTGCTTCTCGGTCCATACCTAAAATTCCATCGTACGGCCCTGTCATACCAACATCTGTGATATATGCCGTTCCGCTTGGTAAAATGCGATTATCTGCTGTAGGAACATGCGTATGTGTACCTACTACCGCTGTAGCACGACCATCTACATACCAACCTAACGCTTGTTTTTCGCTTGTAGTTTCCGCATGGAAATCAACAAAAATAATATTCGTACGTTTTTTCGCAATGTTAATTAATTCATCCACTTTACGGAATGGACAATCAATTGGAGGAAGGAACGTACGTCCTTGTAAGTTAATAACTGCAACTTCTGTTCCATTACAGTTCACAAAAATAAGCCCTTTTCCTGGAGTGCCTTCTGGGAAGTTAGCTGGTCTTGCAAGATATTTTGCATCATCAATAAATTCAAATACTTCACGGTTATCCCAAGCGTGATTTCCAAGTGTAACCGCTTGTGCTCCGCATTCTAAAAAGTTTCGGTATATTTTTTCCGTAATTCCACGTCCACCTGCTGCATTTTCCCCATTAATAATGGTTACTGTAGGTGTATATTTCTTCTTTAATGCCGGTACGTATTGTTGAATCATACCTCTACCAGGAGATCCTACTACATCCCCAACAAATAATATTCTCATATGTCTTACCCTTCCTATGTACTACATTTTTTATTACTATAGCTTCAAGTAATTATCTTACAATATATTTATTATAAGTTTGTTTCACTTGTATGCTAGATATAACTAATTTCCTTTATTTTAACCAATTCCAACACAAAAAAATAAAGTGGTGTTTCACCACTTTATTTTGCGTATTCCACTGCACGTGTTTCACGAATAACAGTTACTTTAATATGCCCTGGGTAATCCAGTTCATTTTCAATACGTTTTCGAATATCACGAGCTAAACGATGAGCTTCTAAATCATCAATTGTATCTGGTTTTACCAGAATACGAACTTCTCGTCCTGCTTGAATTGCGAAAGATTTTTCTACGCCTTCATAAGACTCTGAAATCTCTTCTAACTTTTCGAGACGACGAATATAGTTCTCAAGTGTTTCACTACGAGCTCCAGGTCTTGCAGCTGATAATGCATCTGCTGCTGCAACTAAAACTGCAATGATAGAAGTTGGTTCTGTGTCCCCATGGTGAGATGCAATACTGTTTATAACTACAGGATGCTCTTTATATTTCGTTGCGAGTTCAACACCAATTTCAACGTGGCTACCTTCTACTTCATGGTCAATCGCTTTACCGATATCATGTAATAGACCAGCACGTCTTGCTAGTTTTTCATCCTCACCAAGCTCTGCTGCCATAAGTCCAGTTAAATATGCAACTTCCATAGAGTGTTTTAAGACGTTTTGCCCGTAACTTGTACGGTATTTTAAACGACCTAAAATCTTAATTAAATCTGGATGTAAACCGTGAACACCCACTTCAAACGTTGTTTGCTCTCCGACTTCACGAATATACTCGTCCACTTCACGTCTTGATTTTTCGACCATCTCTTCAATACGCGCTGGGTGAATACGTCCGTCCTGTACTAGTTTATCAAGAGCGATACGAGCTGTTTCACGACGAATTGGGTCGAATCCAGAAAGGATAACCGCTTCTGGTGTATCATCGATAATTAGGTCAATACCTGTTAACGTTTCTAACGTACGAATATTTCGACCTTCACGTCCGATAATACGTCCCTTCATTTCGTCATTTGGAAGATTTACAACCGAAACGGTTGTTTCAGCAACATGATCAGCTGCACATCTCTGCATTGCAAGAGATAAAATCTCTTTTGCTTTCTTATCTGCTTCTTCTTTCGCACGAACTTCACTTTCTTTTACCATTACGGCAATTTCATGAGAAACTTCACTTTCTACTTTACCAAGAATAATTGCTTTCGCTTGTTCGCGTGTCAGATTGGAAATGCGCTCTAATTCTGTTTGTTGCTTTTGAACTAACTCTCCCACTTTGCTTTCCAACTCTTCAATCTGTTGTTGTCTCGCTACAAGAGAATCCTCTTTCTTTTCTAACTGTTGCTCGCGTTTATCGAGCGTTTCGTCTTTACGATCAAGGTTCTCTTCTTTTTGCATTAAACGATTTTCTTGTTTTTGTAATTCGCTTCTACGGTCACGAATTTCTAATTCAGCTTCTGTACGAAGTGTATGAATTTCATCCTTTGCTTCTAAAAGCGCTTCTTTCTTAAGTGCTTCAGCTTCACGATTCGCTTCATCTATAATACGTTTCGCTTCATTAGCTGCACCATTAATCTTCGCTTCAGCAATAGACTTTCGAACAAAAAAGCCAACAACTGCACCGACTGTTGCAAGCAAAATGGAGATGAGTATCCAAACTGCAGTACTACTCATGATTTCACCTCCCCTTGCTATGAATGAAAAAAGACTGTCGGCATGTACATTGAATAACAACATACAGCAAAGACCGTCGTCCCGCTTTTTTAAGGGACTTTCTTCATTTCACAATTAAAATGTCATATTATTATTTCGGCAAGATTTAAGTCTTACTCCGAATATTACTTCTCTTCTTGAGAAGAGTGTTTCGTATATAAGAAAAAATATACATTCTCATTGTATCTATCGCAATTTTCATTGTCAAGCGTTGTCTACTTTTACTTTCTTTACCTTCAGCTCTAATTTATATAGGAATTTAAAAAGCAGAGAGCATATTATCCTGGAAAACCTTAGTAAATTCCAGTTTATTCATGTAAAACACGCATATATCCCTCTGTACACATACTGTTTTAGATGGATTAAATATTTTATCTCCGACGATATACAACGCTTTCATAATGATACAAAAATAAAAGACACGAAGCCGTGTCTTTTATCCCACTTTAATCAAGAAGACTTGGATCTTCCATATCTTCAGCACCTGAATCTTCGCTAATTCCGTGATGCTCACGAATAAAGAAGGCAATTTCTTCTCTTAAATCCGTATTTTCTTTTAAGAACTGCTTCGAATTTTCACGACCTTGCCCTAAGCGTTCTTCATTATAAGAGTACCAAGCACCGCTCTTTTGAACGATATCAAGTTCAGAAGCCATATCTAAGATTTCACCTTCTCTTGAAATACCTTCTCCGTACATAATATCAACTTCCGCAACACGGAATGGTGGTGCCACTTTATTTTTAACTACTTTTACTTTTGTTTTATTACCAACAATGTCGTTACCTTGTTTTAATTGCTCCGCACGACGTACTTCAAGACGAACAGTTGAATAGAATTTTAACGCACGACCACCTGGAGTTGTTTCTGGCACTATCTATAGATTTTCCATCTCTATAGTCCGGACTATCTCTTCATCTCTTTACAGAGAGCCTTGCACTTCCAGCAGTAGCCTATCATCTGCCGTACCCTACTCAGTTAACTAAAAGTTCTTTTCGGTAGTCTCTACACCTTCCCCATATCACTATGGAGCTTGGCACGGTATTACCCTAAATAATGGTGGGCTTCACCGTTAGCAACTATATGGATAGTTACACCCTTAGGCAATAAGGTTCACAAGGTTTTTAACATGCTATCACTAGCAAGGGAAACCCATGGTAAACTCCTTAATCTTTACGATTAAGCAACTTGTAGTTGATTTCCGAACATAACCCCAACTTTTTCACGAATTTGGTTAATAAAGATTGCGATTGTTTTTGATTTATTGATTGCACCTGAAAGTTTACGAAGTGCTTGAGACATTAGACGAGCTTGTAAACCTACGTGTGAGTCACCCATGTCTCCTTCAATCTCAGCTTTTGGTACAAGAGCTGCTACAGAGTCAATTACGATAATATCAACCGCACCACTTCGTACAAGTGCTTCTGCGATTTCTAAACCTTGCTCCCCTGTATCAGGTTGTGATAATAGTAATTCATCGATATTAACACCTAATTTTTGTGCATATACAGGATCCATTGCATGCTCCGCATCGATGAATGCTGCTTGTCCACCTTGACGCTGTACCTCTGCAATTGCATGTAATGAAACTGTTGTTTTACCTGAACTCTCAGGTCCATAAATCTCGATAATACGGCCACGTGGGTATCCGCCTACCCCTAATGCCACATCAAGTGCTAAAGAACCACTAGAAACTGTAGAAACTCTACGCTCCGCTTGTTCTCCTAATTTCATAATTGAACCTTTACCGAATTGCTTCTCTATTTGTTTTAACGCCATATCTAATGCCGCTTGACGATCACTCATTCAAAATTCCTCCTTAACTGAATTGCTAATCTTATTATACCTATTTTCAATTCAATTTGCCAACAAAAAATCGAACATTTATTCGATTTTTTTATTTTTCATTAAATATAACCACATTTAACCATTAAAAAAAGCTAAAAGAGACTTATATCTCTTCTAGCTTTTTATACAAATGATAAAATCCATATTTTGCTGAGCGTTCCCTAATTTGTTGACGACTTCCGCTTAAATTTAGAGGAAAGACTACAGTTGGTTCATCTTTAATCGCCAATCCAACAAATACAGTTCCCGGCTCTTTATGTTCTGAAGCATCTGGTCCTGCTACCCCAGTGAAACTAATTCCGATATCCGCTTTTAATAATTCTCTAACATTTTCAGCAAGATAACGAGCACATTCTTTACTAACTGCACCGTCAGTAGACAAGACTTCCTCAGGTACATGTAATACATGTTGCTTCACATCATTATGGTAACAAATGACACCGCCTTTAAATACGGAAGACACACCAGCGTTTTCTGTTACTTGATTACCAAAGAGACCACCTGTTAAACTTTCCGCACACGCTAAAGTTAATCCTTTTTTCTTCAATAACTCTATCGCCTTATAATGTAGAAACTCTTGGTCATACCCGTAGAAAAATTCTCCAACTCTTTCTAAAATCAAATCTTCCACATGCTGAATGAGTTTCTCCGCTTCATGAGCATTTTGATGTTTAGCCGTTAAACGTAATGTCACTTCTCCATCATTGGCAAGCGGGGCGATTGTCGGATTCGTTTGTCCATCAATTAAATCTTGAACTTTCACCTCTAATTGAGATTCCCCAATTCCGAAAAAGCGAAGCACGCGAGAATAAATGTTTTCTCCTGTTGTAAAGTTACGTAAAAAAGGCTCCACATAACTTACATACATCGGCTTCATTTCTTTCGGTGGTCCTGGTAATAAAATATAAACTTTTCCGTTCTTATTTAATCCCATACCAGGTGCCATACCGTGATCATTTGCAAATACAGTCGCTCCATCCAAAACGAGCGCCTGCTTTTTATTATTCTCCGTGAACTCTCGACCTGTTCGCTTAAAGTAATCGCTTATTGATGCCAATGCCTTTTCATCATATACAAGCTCTTCCGCTAAGCTAGACGCAATTGTTTCCTTCGTCAAATCATCTTTTGTCGGTCCTAATCCACCTGTAAAAATAAGCATGTCCGCACGTTCTTCTGCAACTTCAATCGCCTGCTGTAATCGTTTGTTATTATCTCCAACTACAGTATGGTAGTACACATTAATGCCAATTGAAGCTAACTTTTCAGATAAAAACTGGGCGTTCGTATTTGCAATTTGTCCAAGTAATAATTCCGTTCCAACCGCAATAATTTCAGCATTCATCCCAATTCCCCCATAAACTTCTATTTTGAGTTTACAAAAGCAGCTCTATTTTTCCAGAAATAATCCCATCCTGAAATAACAGTAAAAATTAATGCAATCCATATAAAGATATCAGCAACTGGAATATGGATTAAATTTAAAGGTACATCGTGTAATAAGTATGCCGCAATCGCGATAATTTGTGTCCATGTCTTAATTTTCCCTAGCTGATTTGCCGCAACTACTTCCCCTGTTCCAGCAAGTACAAGACGTAAACCAGTTACCGCAAACTCACGGCTTATAATAACAATAACGATCCAAGCAGGTACATATTGCATCTCAACTAACGTGATAAGTGCCGCTGAAACAAGTAATTTATCCGCTAACGGGTCAAGGAACTTCCCTAAATTCGTTACAAGATTATACTTTCTTGCGTAGTGTCCATCAATCCAATCTGTAGCCGAAGCAACAATAAAGATAAGCGCTCCTACTAAATGTTGAATTGGTAAATCAACATCACCAATTGTGTATGAACCCCAATCAAAGGGTGCTAACATAATTACCATAAAAATTGGAATTAAGCAGATTCTAGATATTGTAATTTTATTTGGTAAATTCACAGCTATTCCTCCATCATATCAAAAACATTTGTTCATTGAAAAAAGTCATCGAAGCGATGACTGTTATTGTGCAGGTTGCTCTACCCCTTGGTTTTTTATCACCAATCTTTGGTGAAGTTCTTTTTCTGGATCCAATGGGTAAGCGACCACTTGGCCATTCAGTTTAACTTCAACATTCGTTGCATTTCCAATATTAAGTCGCACTTCTTTTGCTGTTGATAAATCTCGTTTTTCTGTTTGACCATTTTGTACTGTAGTGTTTAAAATTTCGTTACCCGCATCATCTTTAACATCTACATAACTCGCACCTTTACCCGATATTTCCAGTTCTAATGTTTTATTATTATGAATTTCCAAAGTAGATACTTTACCAGTTGTCCCAACCACTTTTACTTCTTGTTGTCCAGTTGGCTGTGCTGGTTGTTCCTCTTTCTTCGGTTCTTCTTTCTTTGGTTCCTCTTTTTTTGGCTCTTCCGCTTTCACTTCATCTTTCTTCGTATCTAACGGAGAGTTTTCCGCTTTTTTAACTTCAATTTTCTCACTTTGAGCATTCGGAACCTTCTCATCACCTTTTCCAGTTAACGCTTGGAAAATAAACCAAATTACCACTCCAACTGCAATTACTAGCAGCGCAACTAAGATTTTCGGCATATGATCTGCAATTGGCCATGATGAAGATTTCTGCATTGTTTCTTGTGTTTTTTGTCCGGTTGACACTTGTGGAACGTCGCGTTTTTCAGATTGTGGTATCGTACTCTGATATTCTACAAGCAGTTCCTCTCCATTTAATCCAACCGCATCTGCGTATTGTTTAATGAATGCACGCGCATAAAAAGCTCCTGGCAATACATCATAATTGCCTTCCTCAATTGCTACTAAATGGCGTTTTTGAATTTTTGTAATCTCATGCAGCTGATCAATAGACAAGCCTTTCGTTCCTCTTGCTTCTTTCAGCTTTTGTCCTAATTCTGTCACTACTAACACCTCAATATTTCTTTAAAAGTCAAACATAGAGAAATTATTTTGCGTACCTTGCTCAATTTCATCTACTAAATTATATTGAATTTCTTCATCATAATCGTTACGCAACTCGATAATATAATCAAAATCATCCAATGTGTATTCTGACTGACTCACAAATACGTCAGGATGTTCCACAACTTTCGTTGCAGGCAATCTCATAATTTCACGAACAAGCTGCCAATGCCTTTCGTTAGCACGCTTTGTTGACACGATTCCATCTAAGATGAAAATATTGTCGTCGCTATACTCATCTTCAATCAATTGACTACGAACAGTTTGCTTAATAAGAGTAGACGATACAAATAACCATCTTTTATTTGCACAAACACTTGCGGCAACAATGGATTCTGTTTTCCCAACACGAGGCATTCCTCGTATACCAATTAGCTTATGGCCTTCTTTTTTCATTATTTCAGCCATAAAGTCTACAAGTAACCCTAATTCATCACGCACAAACCGAAATGTCTTCTTATCATCTGCATCTCGTTGTATGTACCTACCATGTCTAACCGCTAGCTTATCTCTTAGCTTTGGCGGACGATATTTCGTTACCGTTATGTTATCCATCGTATTTAAAATTGATTCTAGTCTAGAGATTTGCTCTTGATTATCACACATAAGGAGTAATCCACGCCTTGCATTATCTACACCATTAATTGTGACAATATTAATGCCGAGCATACCGATTAACGAAGAAACGTCACCAAGCAAGCCAGGTCGGTTTTTATGTATTTCATATTCAAAATACCATTCAATCATCCAAGATCACTCCCCTTGCTTACTTTACACCTACGTACTATATTATATGATTTCACCTTAATAGGGAAGCTAAATGTATAATCTATCCCTTTCAATTATTATACAAAAAAAATAGAGAGGAGAATCCCCTCTCTATTTTTTACTTATGTTGTACAAACTTTACCATTAAGTTTGCGATTGTATGTTGCTCTTGTTCGTCAGCAACTTTCCAAAGTTCAGCTAATAATTTCTCTTGATCGTTGCGTGCTTCTACTTCATTTGCTAAATAATCACCAACACGAAATGCCATATCTGATACAGCACCACCATCAAGACCTTTTCCTTGCGCTTGTTCTAAACGTTCTCCTAAAAAGCTCTTCCATTGATCAAAGTTATCTAAAACTGACATGTGTAAGCACCTCACTACTTAGTAATAGAATCATGCTTAATTTGTACAGTTTTTCATTTTTTATGTAAGAAATTTTTAGCAATGCCACCCGCCATTTACTCCAATAATTTGTCCAGTTATATAAGATGCACCTGGTGATACGAGAAATGACACAGTTTTTGCTACTTCTTCCGGTAATCCTAATCGTCCTAACGGAATCTCTTCCGCAATTTCATTCTTATCCTCTTCTGAAAATACGTTTAACATTTCCGTTTCAATTGCACCTGGCGCCACCGCGTTCACTCTTATTCCACTTAATGAAACCTCTTTTGCTAAAGCTTTCACATATGAATTTTGCGCACCTTTTACCATCGAGTAAAGAACTTCACATGACGCGCCAATTTGTCCCCATATAGACGAAACAAGTACAATATTACCGCTTCTGCGTTGAATCATAGATGGCAATGCCATCGATAATAATTTATAGATACTCTTCACTTGAAGTTCTACCATATCATTCAATTCATCGTTCGTTACATCTGTTACGAGTCCAAAAATACTCTTCCCAGCTGCATATACGATAACATCAAGAGGATGTTCAATTTGTTTCCACAATTGCTCTGCTCCATCAGTAGAAGCTAAATTTGCTTGAACAGGAATTACTTCACCCCATTCTTTCTGCAACTCATTCACTTTCTCTTCACTGTTATTATAATGAACATATACTGTATATCCATCTTGAATTAATTGTTTCGAAATAGCAGAGCCAATCCCTCCGCTCCCTCCAGTTACTAATGCATACTTTTTCATACAATTCCTCTCTTATCTCAACAAAATCTTTTTTCTACAAATAAATAATACCCTCATCTTACAATTTATCAATGATAAGATGAAGGTATTATTATAAAATCTTTTATTTTTTCGGTAAAACCTGGCAAACACTCATTTTTTCTTCTGATAATAGTAATTTGGCTACTTCTTGTAAATCTTGAACAGTTAAACTTTCTAATACAGTCAATGCATCAAACAGACTCGACTCATTAAACGCATATCGTGTAAATTGATTTGCAATATATTCCGGTGAATTCAAGGAACGTAAAAAGCCGCCTATTTTCTTTTTCTTTACTCGTTCTAATGCCGCCTCATCTAATTGATCATAATTTGTATTTAATAAAATACCTTTCAAACGCTCTTCCAGCTCATCAGGTTGCTTCGTATCGCCGCCAACCATTGCAAAACCGAAGTTATTCTCTTCCGTATAATCATATGAGAACGAATCATCAATGAGTCCTTCGTTATATAAAGATTCGTAATGAACGGAGCTTTTTCCAAATAAATAATCTAGAAGTAACGTAAGCGCAATTTCTTGTTTTAAAAGGGCTTCCCCTTTTTCTTTTAAGTTTGTCGCTTTAATACCAACTAAACATTTCGGAGTTTGTACAGGCATTGAAATAATTTTCTTCTTTTCATTTACCGCATCTGGTTCTTCTTCAAATGAACGTACTATTTCTGGTTGGTTTTTGTAATCTTTTTTTGCTTGATTTTCACGTATCAAATCCATCGTTTTCTCTGGATCAATTGCACCTACAACAAACATCAACATATTACTTGGATGATAAAATGTTTCATAACATTCATATAGTAGGTCTTTCGTAATTTTACTAATAGACTCGATTGTACCTGCAATATCAATTTTAATCGGGTGCTTTACAAACAAGCTATCAATTAATCCAAAGTATAAGCGCCAATCTGGATTATCTTGATACATTTGAATTTCTTGCCCAATAATACCCTTCTCTTTTTCAACTGTTTTTTCAGAGAAGTAAGGCTCTTGTACGAAATTTAACAATGTATTTAAATTTTGTTCTACATTTGATGTACACGAAAAAAGGTAAGCTGTTCTTGTGAAAGATGTGAAAGCATTTGCCGATGCCCCTTGTTTACTAAACAATTGGAACGCATCATGATCTTCTTTTTCAAATAGTTTATGCTCAAGAAAATGAGCAATCCCATCCGGCACACGAATCATTTCTTCTTTACCTAGTGGTACGAATGTATTATCCACAGAACCATATTTTGTCGTAAACGTTGCAAATGTTTTATTAAATCCTTGCTTCGGTAAAATATATACATCTAATCCATTAGGAAGTTTTTCATAATAGAGTGTCTCTTTTAATTGCTCATAAACAATTTTCTCCATTTATTCTCCCTCCGTTCCGTGTAAAAAGTAAATTGTATCTAATTCAATATTTTTAGCAACTTTCACAATCTCTTCTTTCGTCACACTTTCAATACCTGTAAGCCATTCTTCAACCGGACGCGTACGATCTGAAATAATACCATGATACAGCATTTCCACAAATCCACGCGGTGTATCAATTGCTTCTAATATTTGATTTCGAATAACACTTTTCGTTTGATGCATCTCTTCTTCAGAAAAATCACCATTTTGCATTGCAAGCATTTGCTCTTTAATAATCTCAACCGCTTTTTCATAATTTTTCGCTTCGATTCCTGACATGACAAATAATAAACCTTTATGACTTTCAAAGCGAGATGCTGCATAGTACGCTAAACTATTTTTTTCACGAACATTAACGAATAACTTCGAATGAGAAAATCCTCCAAACAATCCATTAAACAATTGCAGCGCAAAATAATCTTCGTCTTTATACGTAATAAATGTACGATATCCGATGTGTAATTTACTTTGTTTTAATTCTTGTTTTTCCACAACTTCTTTTTCTTCATTATTTCTCTTATGAAGAAGTACATTTCTTTCCCTCACAGGACGTGCTGAAATAGAAAAATACTTACTTACAAGATCAACTGCGTTTTCTGAAATATCACCAATAATGTATAGGTCCATTTCATCTTCCGCTAACACTTTTTGATAATATTGATACAAACTTTCATTTGTAATAGAAGAAACACTCTCTTTTTTCCCATTTGCGCTTAAACGATACGGTTCTACTTTGCACATTTCTTCAATTAAACGCTCGTTTGCATAACGCATTTTATCATCATACGTCGCTTCAATTCGTTGTAAGAGCGCTCTCTTTTCACTTTCTACAATAGAAGGCAGAAAACCATTCCCCTCTTTCGCTGGATGTAAAACGATATCCGATAACATAGAAAGCGCTTTTTCAAATAACGGTGGTGCATCATGTAAATATACTTCATTTGCAATGTCTACATAAATAGAGATGATATGATCTTCTCCTTTTTTACTTACATCTACTGCCAAAGAAGATCCGTATAATTCTTCTAAATATTGACGAAGACGAATTACAGAAGGAAGCTTTTCTGTCGCACTTTGCAATACGTATGGCAATAGGGCACGTTCTGTCACCGTCTCCTCATTTAAAGGTGCTTTCAAACGAAATACAAATGTATTTGTTTTATATTTATCAGTTGGAATAATATGTACTCGTAAACCACCTAACTCATGTAACTGTTGTTCCATCAGTTTCATTTATAGCCCTCCTTTACGTATATAGGAATATTCCTCTTCAATATACAGTTTTTAGAAATGAAAAATCAACTTTTCTTCCTCACTATACTTACATTAGGCCCTTTCTAAAAACTGTAATATGTAAGGAACATAGTAAAATTCCGTATTAAATATAGTCTATGTAAAAAAGCCCGCACTAATGTGCGAGCTTTTTTTATACTTATCGTTTTCCTTTTTCATAAGGAGTTCCTAATGCTTTTGGAGCTTCAGAACGACCTACAAAACCAACAAGCGCTAATATTGTGAATACATACGGCAATATCGTTAAGAATACACTTGGAATTTCTTTTAGTACTGGAATTGTACCGCCTGTTATTCCTAATGATTGAGCAAATCCGAAGAACAGAGCCGCTCCAAGAGCACCGAGTGGATTCCATTTACCGAAAATCATTGCTGCTAACGCCAAGAAACCTTGTCCAGTAATTGTAGCACCTGAGAAGTTACCAGAAATCGACATAGCGAAGACCGCTCCACCAACTCCTGCAAACATTCCAGATATAGCAACTGCAATATAACGCATTTTATATACGTTAATCCCCATCGTATCCGCTGCCATTGGATGCTCACCAACCGCACGAAGACGAAGACCGAACGGCGTTTTATAAATGATATACCAAACGACAAACGCTAAAATAATAGCAATATATGATGTTAACGGTACATTAGAGAAAAAGATTTTTCCGATTACCGGAATATCCGAAAGACCCGGAACATCGATTTTTTCAATGCGGTATTGAATGAAATCAGTTTGTCCTTTGCCAAAGATTTTCTTAATCGCAAATACTGTTAAACCAAGTGCTAAGAAGTTAATTGCTACTCCGCTCACTACTTGATCTGCACGGAATGTAATGGATGCTACTGCGTGAAGAAGTGCAAACAATCCACTACCAATTGCTGCAAATAATAATGCAATCCAAGGAGTCATCGATCCCCACGTATCACCCATTAATAACGTTGTAACAATACCAATAAATGCACCAAATAACATTAAACCTTCTAACGCTATATTTACAACTCCAGAACGTTCACTGAACACTCCACCTAACGCCGTAAAAATAAGTGGCGCTGCCGTATATAACGTACCCGTCACAAGAATGGCTAAAATATCTAAAAAACTCATTTATTTCCCCTCCTTGCTCATGCGTGTAAGTGCCCAGCGTAAAACATAACTGCACGCTACAAAGAAAATAATACATGCAATAATAACGTTAATTAACTCCGAAGGTACATCTGCTTCGAAATTCATTTGTGGTGCTGCACTTTTCAAACCACCAAACAGTAAAGCTGCTAATAGTATACCAAATGGATTATTTCCGCCTAAAAGTGCTACCGCAATCCCATCAAATCCAATACCAGTAAACGAAGACATTGCTGTCATACTTTGGAATGTCCCTAATCCTTCCATAGCTCCACCAATTCCTGCAAAAGCACCAGCAATTGTCATTGATAATACAACATTACGCGATACTTTCATTCCTGCGTATTGAGAGGCATTTTGGTTAAAACCAACCGATTTTAATTCATACCCTAACGTTGTTCTATCTAATAAGAACCACATTACAATCGCAATGATAATAGCCACAACAATTCCCCAGTGTAAACGAGATCCATCTGTCAATGAAGATAACCAATCAGAAGCTAACGAAGCACTTGCTTGTACGTCATAAGATTTTTCATTACCTTCGTGGATAAAACGTTTAATAAGATCATACGTAACATAAAGTGCAATGTAGTTCATCATAATTGTAACAATTACTTCATTTACTTTAAGTTTCCCTTTTAAATATCCAGGTATAAAGCCCCATAAACCGCCGACAATTGCCGCCACTAAAATAGATAACGGAATATGCAAAATTGCTGGTAACGACACTGCATATCCAAACCAAACAGCAGCGAGCCACCCAACTAATAACTGTCCTTCCACCCCAATATTGAAAAGACCTGTACGAAATGCAAATGCTACTGAAAGACCAGCTAATACAAGCGGAATCATCGTACGCAACGTCTCACCGATAGCTTGTGGATTGCCAACCATCCCTTCCCAAAGCGCGGCATATCCAACAATTGGATCATATCCACTAACTAACATTACAATGGCACCAACAAGTAAACCGAAAACTACGGATAACACAGGTACTAAAATATTAATTGTTCGTTCTGTTAAAAATTTTTTAGCCATTTGTGTTCACCTTCTCTTTCCCTGTCCCGCCGGCCATTAATAATCCAAGCTGTTGTTCATTTGTTTCTTTCGCATCCACAATTGCTACAATTTTCCCTTCATATATAACAGCCACTCGATCGCTTACATTTAAAATTTCATCCAGTTCTAAAGATAAAAGCAATACTGCCTTACCATTATCTCTCTGCTCAATTAATTTTTTATGAATAAATTCAATCGCACCTACATCTAAACCACGTGTCGGCTGTGCTGCAATTAGTAAATCTGGATTACGATCTACCTCACGTGCAATAATTGCCTTTTGTTGGTTTCCACCAGATAGAGCGCGAGCTAACGTTTGTTCACTAGGTGTACGTACATCAAACTGTTCAATAAGTGCTTTCGCTTTTTCTGTAATTTTACTAAAGTTTAAAATCCCTTTCTTTGAAAATGGATTTTTATAGTATGTTTGTAAAACAATATTGTCCCGAACAGAAAAATCGAGAACAAGCCCGTGTTTATGACGGTCTTCAGGAATATGACCAATCCCCTCTTCTGTTATTCTTCGAACAGGCCAATTCGTTATTTCTTTTCCTTTAATTGCAATAGAACCTGACTCAACTTTTCGTAAACCAGTAATCGCCTCTATTAATTCACTTTGACCATTTCCATCAATCCCTGCAATCCCAACGATTTCTCCTGCACGAACAGTTAAGTCAAGGCCTTTTACAGCAGGTAACTTGCGCGTATCATGAACAATTAGGTTTGCAATAGATAGTACTTCTTCCATTGGTTTAGCTTCTATTTTTTCTGTTTTAAAATTCACTTGACGTCCGACCATTAACTCTGCAAGTTTATGCTCATCCGTTTCCGCTACATCAACAGTACCAATCCCCTTACCTTTACGAATAATTGTACAACGATCGCAAACTTCCATAATTTCTTTTAACTTATGTGTAATAAGAATGATAGATTTCCCCTCTTGCACAAGCTTTTTCATAATTTGAATCAACTCATGAATTTCTTGAGGAGTTAACACCGCAGTTGGTTCATCAAATATTAAAATCTCTGCACCACGATAAAGAGTCTTTAATATTTCAACCCTTTGCTGCATCCCAACAGAAATATCTTCAATTTTCGCATGTGGATCAACAGCCAAACCATACTGTTCAGATAATTGCTTAATTTCTTTTGCCGCTTCTTCAACAGCAATTTTCCCGTTTTTCTTCGGCTCATTTCCAAGAATAATATTCTCTGTAACTGTAAAATTATGAACAAGCATAAAATGCTGATGGACCATCCCAATACCAAGGTCATTTGCTATATTCGGATTTGTAATTTTTACAGGTTTTCCTTTAATTTTAATTTCACCTTGTTCTGGTTGGTACAAACCAAATAGTACATTCATCAATGTGGATTTCCCTGCACCATTTTCTCCAAGTAAAGCATGTATTTCTCCCTGTTTTACTTGCAGCGTAATATCGTCATTCGCTACAATGCCTGGGAATACTTTTGTAATATTGTTCATCTCAATTACGTATTCCATTTTGTTCCTCCTTTTAGCAGGGAACACTCCCTAATTACACTCTATTAAAAGTATTTTTATATATGCAAAGGTTAGTTCTACGAACTAACCTTTGCTATTTCTCTATTATTATTTCTTTAGAGAAGCTTCATATGTTTTATATTCTTCATCAGTTGCAGGGACTTTAATTTCACCGTCAGTGATTTTCTTCTCAAGCTCTTCTACTTTTGTTAAGATTTCTGGATTTACTTTTTTCACATTGTCAGTAGTTTTCGCAATACCAACACCGTCATCTTTTAATCCGAATTCTTCTACTTTACCGCCTTTTAATTTACCGTCTTTCGCTTCTTGTGCTACTTTTGCTACTGCAATATCAACACGTTTTACCATTGATGTTAAAGTTACGTTTTCAGGCATACCTTCTTGATTTTGGTCACGGTCAACACCGATTACCCAAACGTTTTCACCTTTTTTCTTACGGTTTTTCGCTTCTGTGAATACACCGTTACCAGTTGCACCTGAAGCATGATAAATTACGTCAACTCCACCACCGTACATTGCTGAAGCTAATACAGAGCCTTTTTCTGGTTTATCAAATGCATCAGCATATTGTGATACGATTTCGATATTTGGATTTACTGCTTTTGCACCAGCTTTAAAGCCTGATTCAAATTTTGTAATTAATGGGCTTTTTACACCACCAACAAACCCAACTTTATTTGATTTTGTCGTCATCGCTGCTACAGCACCAACTAGGAATGAACCTTCATGGTCTTTAAATGTAATACTTGTTACGTTTGGCTTCTCTACAACTGTATCTACAATCGCAAATTGCTCTTTTGGATATTGTTCAGCTACCTTTGCAATTGATTTTTCCATTAAGTAACCAATACCAAATGTTGTGTTATAATGATCTTTCGCAAACTTCGTTAAGTTCGGGATATAATCAGCATCTTTACTTGATTGAAGATAACGATATCCTTCATTTTTCTTTAAATTATTGTCTTTACCGAATTTCGTTAAACCTTCCCAAGCTGATTGGTTAAATGATTTGTCATCAACGCCCCCAACATCCGTAACCATACCAACTTTAAACTCTTTTTTGTCGCTACTCGCTTTATCCGAGTTACCACATGCACCTAACACCGCACTTGCTGCTAATGTTAATGATAATAAAAGACCTGTTTTTTTCTTCATACTAGAAACCCCTCCTGAAATGATTTGTCTATTTTTTATACGCTGCTGTCCCTAACTTCTTGCTGTCACCTCCCTAAAAAGGAACCTACCTACATACGTTTTCTTAATACGTGGAAGCTAAACTTATCAGCTCTAAAGTAATTGATAGAATATAAGATTGGCTCATCATTTTGATCATAGTGCATTTGTTTTAATACTAGCAGTGCCGTTTCCGGTTCACATTCCAAAATCGGTGAGATTTTCGGATGATAGCCAATTGGCTCAATATGAGCAACTGCGTATGTGATACGTTTGTGCGTATTGTTATGTATCACTGTAAGCAATGATTCTTCGTTGTATCCCGATAAATCTGGCAAGATTTCTTTTGCAAGTTTATCGATACAATATACAACAGGTTCCCCATCTGCTGTACGCACACGCTCAATCATCACTGCATTAAAACCATCTTCACTATTAAACTTCTCTTTTTCTTCTTCTGTTAAACTTGTTGTAGATGATGATAAAAAGATAGTTCCTGGTGTTTTCCCCACACTAGAAATCATATCTGTAATACTAGAAAGTTGTTCAATCCCAGAAGAAAATAGCGGTTTTGCATTTACAAATGTTCCTACACCATGTCTACGAATGACAACATTTTCTTCTTCTAAAATACGCAGCGCTTCCCTTAAAGTCGCTCTACTTACGCCAAGTTCTTTCGCTAAATCAAACTCTGATGGCAACTTTTGTCTTTCTTTGTAAGCCCCATCTTTAATCTTTTCTTTGATGTGATCAATCACCCGTAAATATAGGTGACGACTATCGGATTTTACTGACATAAGACTCCCCCGCATTTCAATTATTCGACCTCTGATGTAAGACTTCTTTTCTCTTTTTTCAACTTACAACATAATAAAAATTGCTAAATACTAAAAATAAGCATAATTGTCGAATAAATATTAATAATTTTTTTAAAAAAAATTTTCACTCTTTACTGCATAAAAAAAACTTTGCACCATAAACATTCCTCATAGCGAGAAAAAGTTCGGCACAAAGATCTCTTACATCCTTTGTTACACACTTTTCCCCTCATAGTCTAGCAATTCATGGTTGCCAGGTAGAAACTTATGGACCTTATCTCCAAGATTATATGAGGCAGTGATTCTTTTCGAAGTAATCTTACCACTTGCTCCCATACGTGTCAACAAAATTTAACATTTTTCTACATGAAATATCGAACATTCACAAAAAACCACACCAAAGTATTCGTATTCTAAAGAACCACCTTAAATGTAAGCCCTTTCTTTATCGCTGAATATAGTATATAACAAAACCAGCATATAAAAAAGCCTAATTGTAAAAACAATTAGGCTTTTTTTATGAACTTTTTTCTTGTACATCATTAATGAGCACTTCTCGTGGTTTACTACCTTCATACGGACCTACTACACCATTCATTTCCATTGCATCAATTAAACGGGCAGCACGGGTATAACCAACTCTAAACCTACGTTGCAACATAGAAACAGAGGCTGTTTGCATTTCCACTACGAGCTGAACTGCTTCATCGTATAATTCATCTTCTACTTCCTGCTTCGTATCAGGAACATCTTGCGGGATCATATCTTCTTGATATTGCGCTTTTTGCTGACCAATAACATATTCTACAACTCTCTCAACTTCATCATCTGATAAAAACGCACCTTGTACACGTACAGGCTTCGATGCACCAATTGGTATAAATAGCATATCTCCACGACCTAGCAGTTTCTCTGCACCACCGCCGTCAAGAATTGTACGAGAATCTGTTTGAGAAGATACAGCGAATGCAATACGTGACGGAATATTCGCTTTAATAACTCCCGTAATGACATCAACTGACGGACGTTGCGTTGCAATAATTAAATGAATACCGGCAGCACGAGCCATTTGCGCTAGACGCATAATCGCATCCTCTACATCCGACGAAGCAACCATCATTAAATCTGCTAACTCGTCCACAATTACGACAATATAAGGTAATTCCGGTTGTTTCGCTTCTGATTGATTATTATGCTCTTTTATATAATCATTATATCCTTCAATATTTCGCGTGCCACTATGAGCAAATAACTCATAACGACGCTCCATTTCACTTACAACTTTTTTCAATGCTTGCGATGCCTTTTTCGGATCCGTTACAACTGGTGTTAACAAATGAGGCACACCGTTATATACATTTAACTCTACCATTTTCGGATCAATCATCATTAATTTTACTTCATGTGGTTTTGCACGCATTAAAATACTAACAATAATACCGTTAATACATACACTTTTCCCGCTACCTGTCGCACCCGCCACTAGCAAATGGGGCATTTTATTTAAGCGGGCTAATACAGCTTCACCTGTAATATCTCGTCCAAGGCCTATTAACAACTTCTCTTCCGGATGATTGTTAGCTTTAGAATCAAGAACTTCTCTAAGCGTTACCATGGAGACTTCTGAGTTCGGAACTTCAATTCCTACAGCTGATTTCCCGGGAATAGGCGCTTCAATACGAATGTCTTTCGCCGCTAACGCAAGTGCTAAATCATCACTTAAACCGACGATTTTGCTTACCTTTACTCCCATATCAGGATACACTTCATATTTTGTAACTGCAGGACCTCTATGTACTTTTGTTACTTTCGCTTTCACTCCAAAACTTTGGAAAGTACGTTCTAATTTACGAGCATTCTCATAAATTTCCGCATTTTCATTTGTAACTTGCTTATTCTTTGGAAATTTCAATATATCAAGCGCAGGAAGCTTGTAATCTTTATTTTCTACATTTGAAAATTGCATAGGAGGTGCTTGGGTTTCCCCCTCTAGCGATTCAACGATTTTTTCTCCACGCTTTTTCTTCGGCTCTTCAACTGGTGGAGCCTCTTCAATAAACGGTGAAGTGATTAACTCTTCTTCCTCTACTTCAATTCGTTTATCCTCTTCTTCATTTACAGGATAATTCTCAGTGAAATTCGAAATAATCGGAGGATCAATTGAGATTTCTTCCATCGGCTCAATAATTTCTTCATGTTCTGCAGCACGTTTGCTCCTTGTGCTTCTTGTTGTTTTTTTCTTTTCTGTTTGTTCAGCCGTTCTTTTGGCTCTCCAATCTTTATAGTCCCCTTGCATCACTTGAAATTGACTTCTAAGAATTCTACCAACTGGAGCTAACACTTCTCCAATATGCTTATTTGTTATACAAAGTATACCGAGAATAACTAAAATAATACCAATAATATAAGCTCCTACTTCGTCAAATAAGAAGTAACAAGTGGCGAACATAAGTGCACCAAACATGCCACCACCTAAATGAACGCTATCTGGCCCTTTTTTCATTTCAAGAAAGAAATTATCTTTCGTACTTACAATAACAGAAGTATTTTGCACTGCTCCATCTTTCGTAAGAAGGTTAAATAATGTAATATGACTAAACATTAATATCGCCAATACTATTAAATAAAAACCGATTAACCGTTTATTTAAAAGGTTCGGCCATCCACGTTTTATAACGAATGAAACGGATAAAGCTATTACACCTAACACACCAATTATGTACCACTCACCAAAGAAGAAGCGAAAAAATAACACAAACGATTTTCCTACAACGCCTAGCTGTAAAATCGTAATGATTGAAAGTGCAAAAAGAGTTAAACCGACGATTTCATAATACAAAGTTGGCTTTATCGTACGTCTTGCCTTTGCCTTCGTCCCTCTTTGCTTTTGTTTTGCCATTTCTTCACCTCGTGATCTACATATAAGTAAAAATTCCTAAAAAACTCTGCTTATATGTTTGTTTTCTCTATTTTTTCAGGTCTTTATATCTTCTATTTTTACACTTCTTGTAAAATGTTAAATAAACAGAAGAAAGCAGCCCTCTCATGGCTGCTCAACCGTCTTGTTTTTTATATTATACCATAGCTTCTAAACAAAATCCTTCTTTTTGCTAAAAGGTTATTTTCTGTCCCGGCTCAAACTCTAAGTAGTGAAGCGGATCCGTACTTAACACGCGTACAATAGAATAATACCCATGTTCTTCTTCTGAAACCATTAATTCAACACCATTTATATTTACGACTTTTTGACTTTCACATTGCGAATAATCGGCTGGATACACGAGTTGCTCTGGCATAATTGTATATAAAATCATTGTAACATTGTCCCTTCTGCATGATCATCCGCGCGATTATCTATTAATTCGTTTAATTTTCGAATCGCATTTCCGATACCACCGACATCATCTATAAGACCATACTTCACTGCATCTCCACCAATTACATTCGTACCAATATCTCGCGTCAAATTCCCTTTCGCAAACATAAGCTCTTTAAAACGATCTTCCGTTACTTTCGAATGCTTCGTCACAAAGCGAATGACTCTTTCTTGCATTTTATCTAAATACTCAAATGTTTGCGGCACACCTATAACAAGACCTGTTAGACGAATCGGATGAATTGTCATCGTCGCAGTTTCTGCAATAAATGAATAGTCTGTAGAAACTGCAATCGGTACACCGATAGAATGCCCTCCGCCTAAAACTAAAGATACTGTCGGTTTTGAAAGTGAAGCGACCATCTCAGAAATTGCTAGCCCAGCTTCAACGTCACCTCCAACTGTATTTAACACTAAAAGCAAGCCTTCAATTTTCGGATTTTGTTCAATCGCAACAATTTGTGGAATAATATGCTCATATTTTGTTGTTTTATTTTGCGGCGGCAACTGAACATGACCTTCCACCTGTCCAACAATTGTTAAACAATGAATACGTGATTCATTCATTTGCGGTACATTCGTTTGTCCAAGCTGCTGAATTTTTTCCACTATTGAAGCTTCTTTTCCGGTTTCTTTCGGCTCAGCCTCTTTCTCTTCATTTGTATAACGATCACGTTCTGTCATATCGCATCCCCTTTCACTCGTATATAATTAGTATTTCTTAAGTTATAAATTTCATTCGATAGAGTGAAAAAAGAAAAAAGATCACCCGTAAAGGTGATCTTTTTTATACTTCCATAATAATCGGTAAAATCATAGGTTTTCTCTTCGTCTCTTCGTACAAGAACTGCCCTAATAATTCACGAATATTTTGTTTTAACATAGACCATTCAATTGAATATTCTTTAATTGATTGCTCAACAATCATACGTACAATCTCTGTAGAGCGGTCAATTAACGCTTCTGATTCACGTACATATACAAATCCACGTGAGATGATTTCTGGACCAGAGATAATTTTCTTTTCATCTTTACCCAGTGTTACAACAACTACTAATATTCCATCTTGAGATAACATTTTTCTATCTCGAAGAACGATATTACCAACGTCACCTACACCTAATCCATCAATTAACACATTACCAGCTTGCACTTTGCCAACTAAGTTTGCTTCATCGTCACCAAAAGCAATTACATCGCCTTTTTCTACAATAAAGATATTTTCTCTTGCAATACCTACATCTTCAGCTAAGTATGCATGTGCTTTTTGCATACGGAACTCACCATGTACGGGTACAAAATATTTCGGTTTCATTAAATTTAACATTAATTTTAATTCTTCTTGGCTACCGTGACCTGAAACGTGAACTTTTCTTTCACCGTAATAAACAACTTCAGCTCCCGCTCTAAATAACAAGTCAATAATTTTTGATACAGATATTTCATTACCTGGAATTGGAGATGCCGCGATAATAACCGTATCACCTTTACGAATTGAAATTTGTTTATGAGCTTGCTTTGCCATTCTAGAAAGGGCTGCCATCGGTTCACCTTGGCTACCTGTCGTTAAAATAGCTACCTTTTTCTCTGGGAAATTGTCTACTTCTTGTAGTGAAATAACCATACCTTCTGGAACATCTAAATAACCAAGACGTCTTGCGATATCTACCACTTTCACCATACTACGTCCTACAACCGCTACTTTTCGTCCTGTTTCAGCAGCTGCATCAAATACTTGTTGAATACGATGTACATTCGATGCAAATGAAGCAACGATAATACGTCCTTCTGCGCCGTAGAACACTTTAGAAATTTCTACACCAACTTCTTTTTCAGAACCTGTATAGCCTGGACGCTCAGCATTTGTACTATCAGATAATAAGCATAGAACGCCTTCATTTCCGATTTGAGCCATTTTCCCAAGGTCTGCTCCACTATTTCCAATTGGAGTTTGATCGAATTTAAAGTCTCCCGTATATACGATCGCACCTTTTGATGTATGGAAACAAACACCAACAGAATCTGGAATACTATGTGTCGTTCCAAAGAATGACACCGTTGTAGTATTGAACTCTACTGTTGAATTTGAATCGATTGTTTTTAAATCTACACGGCCTAACATACCCGCTTCGCCCAGTTTTTCTTGTATAAGTCCTACCGTTAATTTCGTTGCATACACTGGAATTGATAATTTACGAAGTACGTAAACAATGCCACCAATATGATCTTCATGACCGTGAGTAATAAATAAACCTTTTACTCGCTCTTGGTTTTCTACTAAATATGTAATATCAGGAATAACGATATCAATTCCAAACATTTCATCTCCCGGGAACATTAACCCTGCATCTACAATAAAGATTTCAGAATCAATTTCAACACAGTACATGTTTTTCCCGATTTCACCTACTCCACCAAGAGCAAATACTTTAACAGACTCATTCTCTTTTCTCTTCATGTTGTTGCCTGGTTTAAAAATCTTTCAAACACTGATTTCACTAAAATTGCAGAGACACCAGGGGAAACTCTACAACCACCATATATTCACCGTCCAAGACGAATGTCCTTACCGTTATGCGATATCATGTCCTTGTTTATTTTTTAAACCAGGTTTCACCTCTCTTTCATTATATAAATCAAATATCTTATTCGATATGATATGAAAATGTAATCAAATTATAATTTTTACCAATTTTGCTAAGCATACCCGTACTAAGCTACTTAGCCATATTATACCTGATACAAGAAATAGAACACAAGTTAAATCGTGCGAAAGAAAAAGGAAAAGAACGCATTCCCAACAAACTTATCGAACTGATGTCCTTTATATTTACTCCGATTTCGTACCCCATATCGTTTTAAAGAAATAGCTATAAATACTCTAAATTTATTTCATAATATAGATTTTAAAGACTTATTTTTCTAGAATTGGACAAAAATACTTATAAAATGGAGTTTTTTTATGAATTACGTCATATTTGAAGTAATTACTCTCAAAAATAGAATTGGTACTTTATTACGTTTATATAAGCGTTCATTCTATAAATAACTATGACTTTTTAATTCCTTTAAAGGGTTAAGATTATTTTCTTTTACATGTTGCAATATATAATGAAAAACCAGTTAATGATCTTATAAAAACATATATAGGCAAGATAAGAAAAGAGAGGGAAAGACTTTCATACAAATAAAAAATGACCTAGTTCTATACTAGGTCATTTTTTATTAACGAGGGATAGATTGCATAACAGATTGTAACGTTACTCTTTCTTCTTCTGTTAATGGAAGAAGTGGTAAACGTACAGAACCTACATCTAATCCAACCATTTGTAACGCTGTTTTTACTGGTGTTGGACTTGGCGCCATAAATAATGAATCCGTTACTCTTACAAGTAATTGATGTAATTTTTGCGCCTTCTTAAATTCACCTGCTTGGAACGCTGCAATCATTTCTTGCATTTCATTTCCGATAACATGAGATGCTACAGAAACGATACCTTTCGCTCCAACTGCCATAGCTGGTAGCGTTAAACCGTCATCACCGCTGTATACCGCAAAGTCGTCCGCTGTTTTTTCAATGATTTCTGTCATTGTTAACACATCGCCGCCTGCATCTTTAATCGCAACAATGTTTTCTATTTCTGATAAACGAACAACTGTATCAACGGAGATTTGTACAATAGATCGTCCTGGAACATTATATAGCATAACCGGAAGCGGCGTGCTTTCAGCAATTGCTTTAAAGTGCTGATACATTCCTTCTTGACTCGGTTTGTTATAATACGGTGCTACTAGCATTACTGCATCAACACCAACCTCTGTTGCTTTTTTCGTTAAGTCAATAGAAGCATGCGTATTATTGCTACCTGTTCCAGCGATTACGGGCACCCTTTTATCGACAACAGATACGACATGGCGATATAACGCTACTTTTTCTTCTGAAGTTAATGTAGGAGATTCTCCTGTCGTTCCTCCTACCACGATTGCTGTTGTACCGTTATCAATTAAATAATTTACCAATTTCGTTGTCTTTGCAAAATCGATATTGCCGTTTATATCAAACGGTGTTACCATCGCGGTTGCAATTGTCCCAAAATCTATCATGGTCTCACTCCTTATTGTTCCAGTTGCTTTTCTTTTGAAAGCTCAAACGCACTATGTAATGCATTTACAGCCTCCACTAAATCAGTTTCTTTTACAAGAACCCAAATAGTTGTATGACTATCTGCTGATTGCAGAATTTGAATACCTTTTTCAGCTAAAGCTGTAACGATTTTCGCAGTAACCCCTGGGTATCCTGCCATTCCAGCTCCTACAATAGATACTTTCGCACAATGCTCTGTCACAATTGGCTCATATCCAAGGTTTTGTAATAGTTCAACTGCACGATTTGATACATTATCACTCACCGTATAAGCTACCCCAGTAGGTGAAATGTTAATTAAATCGACACTGATTCCTTCATTCGCCATTTCTTTAAACACATGCTGCTGCAAATCATATGCTGTTTCTTTTGCAAGTACTTTAATTTGCGTCACATTTGATACATGTGCAATACCTGTAACAAGACGTTCTTCTACATCACGGCCTTTTGTAGCGCCGTCAGATGCTGAAATAAGCGTACCTTCACTATCAGAGTACGTAGAACGTACACGAAGCGGTACTTTTGCATGCATCGCAATTTCAACTGCACGTGGATGAACGACTTTTGCACCTTGGTACGCCATGTTACAAATTTCGTTATACGTTACAGTTTGAAGATGACGTGCATCTTTTACAATGCGAGGATCCGCAGTCATCACACCTTCTACATCTGTGAAGATATCGATATATTCAGCATGAAGCGCAACACCTAAAGCTGAAGCTGAAGTATCACTACCTCCGCGTCCAAGTGTTGTCGTATCACCTTTTTTCGTTTGTCCTTGGAATCCTGTCACAACGATTACATCTACATTTTCTAGCTCTTCGTGTATACGATCACAATTCATTTCAATAATCTTAGCATTTGTAAAATCATCATTTGTTACAAAACCAGCTTGTGCACCATTTAATGCCGCCGCTTTTATACCGTTCTCATTTAACATGTTAGAGAAAACGATTGCTGAGATTAATTCTCCGCATGATAATAATAAATCTTGCTCACGATTAGAAATGTGAGATTCCTCTTGATTTACAAGACTTAACAACGTATCAGTTGCATATGGTTCACCTTTACGACCCATAGCAGATACGACAGTCACTACTTTATAACCCGCATCTAGCGATTTTTTTATATGATGAAGCGCATGCTTACGTCCATTTTCATCACGTACAGATGTGCCACCAAATTTTTGAACAATAATTTTCATATTTTGCACCTTCTCTTAGCCGTTTACACTAATTGTAATTTTACTAAGCGCTCTGCAATTTGAACAGAATTCCATGCAGCGCCTTTTAATAAGTTATCAGATACGACCCAAAGATGGAATCCTTTATCGTTATTTAAATCTTTACGGATTCTTCCAACGAATACTTCGTTTTTACCTACTGCAGTAGCTGGCATTGGATATAATTGCTCTTCTGGGTTATCTTGCAGAACGATACCTTCCGCATTTGCAAGTAAGTTCTTTAATTCCTCTACTGTTACACCCTCTTTTTCTACTTCAATGTAAACAGACTCAGAGTGACCTGATACAACTGGTAAACGTACACATGTTGCCGCTACTTCTAGCTCTGGCATATGCATAATTTTTTTCGTTTCATTAATCATTTTCATTTCTTCAAATGTAAATCCATTATCTTGGAACTTATCAATCTGTGGAATCGCGTTGAAAGCAATCGGGAAATGTTTCTTATCACCTGATACAGGTAAAACATTCGCCTTCACTTCTTCACCATTTAAGATTGCTTGTGATTGTTCATGAAGTTCTTCAATCGCTGCCGCACCAGCACCTGATACAGCTTGATATGTGGAAACGATTACTCGTTTTAAACCATATTGCTGACGAACTGGCTCAAGAGCTACTACCATTTGAATTGTAGAACAGTTTGGATTTGCAATAATACCGTTATGTTCTTTTAAGTCGTTTTCATTTACTTCAGGTACAACAAGTGGCACGTTTTCTGTCATACGGAATGCACTTGTATTATCAACAACAATCGCACCGCGCTTTGCTGCTTCTGGCGCTAATTGTTTTGATACAGATCCACCAGCACTAAATAGTGCGATATCTACTCCTTCAAAACTTTCAGGAGTTGCCTCTTGAACTGTAAATTCTTCGCCTTTAAATACAAGTTTCTTACCTGCAGATCGTTTAGATGAAAGTAACGTTAACTTCCCGATTGGAAATTCTCGTTTCTCTAAAGTATTTAACATTTGTTCACCAACTGCGCCGGTTGCTCCAACTACAGCGACATGAAAAGTTTTTTGCTTTTCCATCACTATGCCCCTTTCTAGATACCAATCCTTCTATAACTTAGAATGAGAAGGAGTATAGAATACCCCTTCTAATCTTAATAACGTTAATTTTATCATATTCTACAGTAAGAATGATGGTTTCATCAAAAATTGTCCGTTTTTTTTCGTTTTTTAATTCATATATCTGAATTTTTCTACGACAACCGGTTGCAATTGCTTCCCTTGCAGTGCTTCTAATACTGTATCTTCAAGCAGCTCCATGCGTGCTACCATTGAGTTCGGTTTTTTCTCTGGTGCGTCTTGACCGAATGGGACGAAGTAGATGTTTTTTGTGGCCATTAGGCGCATGAGATTTACTCCATTAAGCCCTAAAGCATCATTCGTCGAAACGGCTAATACGACAGGCTTGCCATTTCTTAGCGTCGCTTTTGCTGCCATTAATACTGGAGAGTCTGTCATTGCATTCGCAAATTTACTCATAGAATTTCCTGTTAAAGGAGCAATTACCATACAATCTAATGGGATTTTAGGTCCAAGTGGTTCTGCGCCAACGATTGAATTAATCGCTTTAAAACCTGTTACTTCTTCAATCTTTTTAATCCATTCTGCCCCTTCGCCAAATCTCGTATTTGTTGATTGAACAGTGTAAGAAACAACTGGACGCACTTCAGCTCCCTCAGCAATTAACTTTTCTAAATGAGGCATTACTTCTTCGTACGTACAATGTGAACCCGTAAAACCAAACCCTATTCTTTTCCCTTTTAAATTCATTCCCCATTCTCCTTTCTTGCGATTACATCTTCTGCTAATAACTGAGAAAGAACGTTCGCTAAAATTTGTCCTGCTGTTTTTGGAGCAACAATACCTGGTAATCCAGGTGCTAACAGCGCTTTGACTCCTCTTTTTTCTGCATATCTAAAGTCGGTACCGCCTGGTTTAGAAGCTAAATCAATTACTAACGTATGAGCCGGCATTTTTGAAATGACATTCGCTGTCACAACGAGATGTGGAATTGTATTAATGACAATATCGATATCCCCTACTTCTTTCTCAATGTTCTGCATATGAAAAGGAGAAAACATCATTTCTGTAATACGTGCAATATGTTCCGATCGTCTTGCTCCAACTTTGACATGGGCTCCTAATGATTGAAATGCTCTGGCAACGCTCATCCCTGTTCTACCAAATCCTAAAACCATTACATTAGAACCATGAATTGTATAGTCGGTATGTTGAATTACCATCATTAATGTACCTTCTACAGTTGGTATAGAATTGTAGATTGCCACATCATCACGATCAAATAATTTAATTAGTTTACGGTTTGTAGTAGATACGAGATTTTCCAAGTAAGGCGTACCAATACCTGAATATATAGTAAAATGTTCTGGTGTATTTTCAATTTGTTCTTTCGTTATAGAAACTTTTTCATTTGAAAAAATAGTATCTACTTCTCCCTTGGCATTTGTACCTGCAACTGGCAAAATAATTGCATCTAAAGAAGTGAAATCTAAATTTTGTATACTTTCTTTTGCTGCCCCTGTGAAGCCATGGTCTAACTGATCAAACCCTATCAATGAAAGTTTCGCATCCAATTCAACGAGCTTGCGAATTACTTCTAGCTGTCTTGCATCTCCTCCTATGACAGCAATATGCATCTCAGTCAACATTCCCTAATTCACCTTCTTTTTCTGTCATTTATAAGAAAAGTGCCTACTTTTTCTTTTTCCTCCACATCATATGTAATGTACGAGTTTTAGGTGATTGAAAAACAAAAAGCACCTATCATGTATCCCGCTATTTGTATGTAGGAAGGCCCTACCTCAAAATTCGGCATAGGAAAGATATTCTGTTGGATTTTGCTCTGAGTAAAATGAACAAAAAAAGATGACCAAAATGGCCATCTTTCACTTCGAATTTGAACGATCTGTAATATCACAAAGAATCATATCATGCCCCACTTTTTTAATTTGCCTCCATGCTACTCTTATTTCTTGTGGTTCCTTTTTGAAACCTCCCCATTTCCCAGCAGGTATAATAAGAGCCTGTATTTGTCCATCCTTCTCATCAACCTCTAAATCCACATAACCTAAAACCCCCATTTTTTCTGCTCTTTCTAAATTAACAATTTCTTTCCCGCTTAGTTCACTTAATCGCATACTCTCACCCCTATCCAAATTATTCATTTAAGTTATCCATAATTAGTACCTATTCTATATACCCACAAAAAATAACCGTATCTCATTTAAAAGAGATACGGTTATTTTTAAATCATATATAGTAATTACAGTTTTATTCCTTTTGGAAGTTTTCCATCTGGACTAATTAATGCTGCAGAAAATTCATCTGTAAACATGTTACGAATTAACTCATCTACATTTTCTTTTGTTACCGTGTTTACACTTTCAATAATCTCATCAAGTGAACGGTGCTTACGAAGTAGCAATTCATTTTTACCATTACGGCTCATACGACTATTCGTACTTTCTAAACTTAACATTAAGTTTCCTTTTAATTGTTCTTTACTATTCATAAGCTCTTTTTCTGTAATACCTGTATTTTTCAATGTTTCTAATGTTTCTTGCATTGTTTCATACAGTGTATCCAATTGTTGGCTACCTGTTCCACCATACAGCGTTAACATGCCTGTATCTTCATAAGAAGAATGGTAAGAGAATACTGAGTAAGCTAACCCGCGTTGCTCACGTACTTCTTGGAATAAACGGCTACTCATACTACCGCCTAAAACGTTATTTAATACAATTAAGTTATAAATATCTTCGTGTCCCATTTGTAAGCCTTTATATCCTAAACATAAATGAGCTTGTTCTGTTTCCTTTTTACGTGCTACCTTATTAAAATGGAAAATTGGGCTATGTACTTGTTCACGGTTTGTCGTTCCTTCATAACTACCGAAATATTGCTCTACTGTTTGTAAAAAGGCTTCATCAATATTTCCTGCAATTGATACAACTACATTTTCAGGTGTGTAATGATCCTTAATATATTGACGTAGCGTATCACCTGTAAACGTATTAAGCGTTTCTTCTGTTCCTAAAATAGGATATCCAAGCGGATGCGTTTCATATGTTGCTTTCGTTAACATATCATGCACAATATCATCTGGAGCATCTTCGTACATTTTAATTTCTTCACATACGACATTCTTCTCTTTTTTCAGTTCTTCTTCATCAAATGTTGAATTAAAGAACATATCTGCTAATACATCTAAAGCATATTTAGCATGCTCATCTAGCACTTTTGCATAGTAACAAGTGTATTCTTTTGAAGTAAAAGCATTCACTTGCCCACCAATGCTATCAAATGATTCTGCAATTTCACGTGCACTACGTGTTTCTGTTCCTTTAAAGAACATATGCTCTAAAAAGTGAGAAATCCCGTTATTTTTTTCATTTTCATTTCTTGATCCTGCATGGATCCAAATACCAATCGCAACCGATCTTACAGTTGGTATATTCTCCATAACTATTCTTACACCATTTTTACAAGTATATTTTTTAATCAAAAACTTTCCTCCTACTGCCAGTTTCTCTAAATAAGTGCTATTATTTAATGATAACAAGTTTAAGGATGAATGTCATGCAAATGTATTTAATCTACACGTTTTTCATCCAGTAATTCTGTTATATTCCCTACTTTATATCCTTGTTCCTTCAATTTTGTAATCATTGTATCTAATGCTTCTGTTGTGGACGAAGTAGGATGCATTAATACGATAGCACCTGGATGTATTTTTCTCATTACTCTCTGCAATAGTACACCTGGCTCAGGTCGCTTCCAATCAATTGTATCAACAGTCCACATAATCGTTCCCATTTGAAAATCATCTGCAATTTTCACGACTTCATCCCGAAAACTTCCACTCGGCGGTGCAAACCATCTTACCTTTTGATTCGTAGCTGCTTCGATCATTCGATTTGTTTTTTGTAACTGATCTCTTATTTCATCAGACGATAACGTTTTCATATTAGGGTGTGTATAAGAATGATTTCCAACTTCTTGATTTGCATCGACAATCATTTTTGCAAATCGTAAATTTTCTTTCACCCAACGTCCTTCTAAAAAGAAAGTCGCCTTCACATCATGCTTTTTCAATATTTCTAATATACGAGGCAAATATTCATTTCCCCATGCCACATTTATTGTTAACCCGACCATCTTTTTATCCGGATGACCTCTATAAATTGGTGCTGGTGATAAATCTTCTAAGTGGACACTCGGTGATACTTCCTTGAATTCAAGATGTTTTTGATCAAACTGCTTTAATTTCTTCATATTGTTATAGGATGCTTCCATATCAACTTGTCTTCCATTATATCCTGGTGTTGCTTTCCATATCTTATCAATCATCGCATTTTGCGGTGCAATCTCATATTGTTTTGCATGCTTTTGAATTTCTTCATATAAGTGATCCTGTGCAAAAACAGAATAAGAACCTGCACTGACATATAAAAAGAATATACATATGTATGCCAATATACGAGTTTTCATATAAACCCTCCCATTAACTATATAAAAAACCATTTTTCTTCTTATCTTTGTTAATTTGAGCGTTATAATGAAAACTATACCTATACTGACATAAAAATATATGCAAATCATATTTTTACATAACAAAAAAAGCCAGTTAAACTGGCTTTTGCTTATTGCTGCTCTTGTTTGTTTTCTTCTTTAGCAGCTTCTTTTTCTTGCTCTTCTTTTAGCAATACTTTTCTAGATAAATTCACGCGACCTTGCTTGTCAATCTCGATAACTTTAACTGTAATTACATCACCGATTTTCACAACGTCTTCTACTTTACCTACACGCTCAAGTGCAAGTTCAGAAATGTGAACTAATCCATCTTTACCGCTGAATAATTCAACGAAAGCACCGAATTTCTCAACACGTTTCACTTTTCCTTCGTAGATTTCACCTACTTGTACTTCGCGAACGATATCCTCGATAATTTTCTTAGCTTTGTCGTTCATTTCTTGATTTATTGAAGAAATGAATACTGTACCATCTTGCTCGATGTCAATTTTAACGCCAGTTTCTTCAATAATTTTATTGATTTGTTTACCGCTTGGTCCGATAACGTCACGGATTTTATCCGGGTTAATTGTCATTGTAATAATCTTTGGAGCGTACGCTGATAATTCAGTGCGTGGCTCTGCAATTACAGATAACATATGATCTAGAATGTGCATACGACCAACTTTCGCTTGTTGTAATGCCTCTTCTAAAATTTCACGAGATAGACCATCGATTTTAATGTCCATTTGTAGTGCAGTTACACCGTGTGCTGTACCTGCTACTTTAAAGTCCATATCACCTAAATGATCTTCCATACCTTGAATATCAGTTAAAATTGTGTAATGCTCACCTGATTTAACTAGACCCATTGCAATACCTGCAACTGGAGCTTTAAGTGGAACACCAGCATCCATCATTGCTAAAGTACTACCACAAATACTCGCTTGTGAAGTAGAACCATTTGATTCTAATACTTCAGATACAAGACGTACTGTGTATGGGAAATCTTTTTCAGACGGAATTACAGGCTCAAGAGCACGTTCTCCTAGTGCACCGTGACCAATTTCGCGACGACCTGGTCCACGCATTGGTCTTGTTTCACCAACACTAAATGATGGGAAATTGTAATGGTGCATAAAGCGTTTTGATTCTTCTACTCCAAGGCCATCTAAAATTTGCACATCGCCTAATGCGCCTAATGTACAAATACTTAATGCTTGTGTTTGTCCACGTGTGAATAAACCAGAACCGTGTGTACGAGATAAAATGCCAACCTCTGATGCTAATGGACGAATTTCGTCACCTTTACGGCCATCTGGGCGGATTTTCTCAACTGTAATAAGACGACGTACTTCTTCTTTTACAATTTTATATAAAATCTCATTTACTTGTCCTAATGTATCAGCATCAGCTTCTTGCGCTTCGTAATGCTCAATTACACGCTTTTTCACTTCGTTAATTGCATCTTCACGTGCATGTTTCTCATGTACTTGAATTGCAGAATGCATATCCTTCTCAGCCATTTCACGTACAGCTTGGTTAAGATCAGCGTCAACTTCATAAAGTTTCACTTCTGATTTCTCTTTACCTACAGCTTGTACAATCTCTTCTTGGAATGCAATTAGACGTTTAATTTCGTCATGACCAAACATAATTGCTTCTAACATTGTTTCCTCAGGCACTTGATCTGCTCCTGCTTCAACCATGTTAATTGCATCTTTCGTACCAGCTACAACAAGGTGAATATCACTTTGTTCTTGCTGTTCTACTGTTGGGTTGATAACGAATTCGCCGTTAATACGACCAACTGTTGCACCCGCGATCGGACCTTCAAATGGAATGTCTGAAATCGATAACGCTAATGAAGAACCAAGCATAGCTGCCATTTCAGAAGAACAATCTTGATCAACACTCATTACGATGCTGACAACTTGTACTTCGTTACGGAATCCATCTGCGAAAAGTGGACGAATTGGACGGTCGATTAAACGACTTGCCAAAATTGCTTTTTCACTTGGACGACCTTCACGTTTAATGAAACCGCCAGGAATTTTTCCGACTGCATATAAACGCTCTTCATAGTTTACTGTAAGTGGGAAGAAATCTACATTTTTTGCTTCTTTTGATGCAGTTGCTGTAGATAGAACCGCTGTATCGCCATATCTTACTAATACTGCTCCGTTCGCTTGCTTTGCAAGCTGACCTGTTTCAACTGTTAGCTGGCGACCAGCTAAATCTATCGAGAAGACTTGCTTTTCTTGACTCATTTAAGTACCCCTCTCAATTTAAAGTATTCAATTCTTCTATGTAAATGGATAGTATATCACAATATTCTACCTCTAGTATTACCGAAAATGAAGTAAGCTATAAAGAGTAGAAGATATATTTTTACCTAACAAAAAAGCGGGAATATTCCCGCTTCTTTGACTATCGACGTAAGCCAAGCTTTGTGATTAATTCACGGTAACGTGTGATATCGCTATTACGAAGGTAAGTTAGTAAGTTACGACGTTTACCAACCATCTTTAATAGACCACGACGTGAATGATGATCTTTCTTGTGAGTACGTAAGTGCTCGTTTAGAGTGTTAATTTGCTCCGTTAGGACAGCAATTTGAACCTCTGGAGAACCAGTATCAGTCTCATGAGTTCTAAATTGTGCAATGATTTCATTTTTACGCTCTTGTGTTAAAGCCATCCTATTTCACCTCCTATTAATTAAACCCCCGATTACCTAGCAAGCGTCGGTGAGTCGCAATGCCAAGCAATGGTTGTCATAAAGTACATAACATAGAATACTACTTTTCATTTGAAAAAGCAAGTATATTATTTTCGTTCGCAAAATATTCTTGTGCTGTTTTCTTATCTTTTGCGATTTGTTCAACTAACTCATCGATGCCATTGAATTTCTTCTCTTCTCTTATACGCATATGCCACTCTACTGTAACATTTTGATCATATATGTCTTTGTTAAATTCAAATAAGTGCACTTCAATAGATAGTTGGCGCTCATCTTCTTTAAAGGTTGGTTTATATCCAATATTACATACACCATCGTACCATTCATCGTGAACTTTTAATCTCACTGCATAAACACCTACAGGTGGTAATAGATACTCATCACTTAAACCTACATTAGCTGTTGGGAAACCAATTTGACGTCCACGTTTATCACCGTGTACAACCGTTCCTCCTACTGTATATGCTCTACCTAAAATAGATGGAATTTGCTCCATTTCGCCATTTCGAATTAACTTTCGTAATGCCGTAGAACTTACTTTCTCTTCTTGAAATTCAACTTTTTCAATCACAGTCTGTGTAAACTCCCCTCTTGCATGAAATGGTAAAGTCTCCATCTTTCCTTTTCCTAAACGTCCATATGAATAATCAAACCCTGCTACTACATGCTTTACATTTAAACCAATAATATAATCATCTACAAATTGTTGTGGCAATAAGCCTGCAAATGATTCATCGAATTTAACAACATATAATATATCGATTCCTAAACTCTCGACTATTTTTTCTTTATCACACATTGGTGTAATATACTCCGCATGCGCTTCCTTTTTACCTAAAACAACAGATGGATGCGGATAAAATGTCATCACTGCACTTTTATATCCCTTTTCATCCGCTATTTGTTTCGCAGTTCGAATCACACATTGATGTCCTAAATGAATGCCATCAAAAAATCCTAATGCCATTACAGTAGGTGGTAATTCTAATTTATTTTGTTCATGTGGATGAGTTAAATGAATAAGTTTCACGCTTGAATTCACCTTTTTCTGTAATAATCCTTCCAATAATTCATTATAGCTTTAGTTCTTGATTATTCACAAGTACTTTCATCGGCTTTAGCATACCAGGGTGCTTTGGATGGTGCTCATAAATTGCAAGGCAGCGATCGTTTTTATCAAACACTGTTATAAATGGCGCCGTTATTTGCAATTCATTTTTTAAGAACATACCATTTTTTATTTTTTCTGCTTGCTTTTCATCTACAACCATTTTCGGGAACTTACTTAATGCTTCATCAATTGAAATGAAGATAGACTCTACTGTTCCATTTTGCACGTTTTCTTCAATTTCTTCAAATGATATGCAATCTTCTAATACAAATTCACCTGAAGCCGTTCTTACAAGGTGAGACATATGTGATGGAAAACCAAGTTTTTCACCAATCATTACCGCTAATGTTCTTACATATGTTCCTTTACTACACGTTACACGGAAACGGAATGAAATATTTTCTCCTTCAAACACTTCACGATCATCTAGTAATACAAATTCATGAATTGTAATTGTACGAACTGGACGTTCAACCTCTTGTCCTGCTCTTGCATATTCATATAATTTTTTTCCGTTAACTTTTACAGCCGAAAACATCGGAGGCATTTGCTCAATCGTACCTGTTAATGCGGCAAGAACCTCCTCCACTTCTTTACGAGTAATAACACGATCTACATGTTTCGTTTCCACAACTTCACCTGAAGCATCTTCAGTTGTTGTTGAAAACCCTAATGTTACTTCCCCTTCATATGTTTTCGTTTCACTTGTTAAAAATTGTGCAATCTTCGTTGCTCGTCCAACACAAATAGGCAATACTCCTGTTACATCTGGATCTAATGTTCCTGTATGACCAATTCGTTTTTCACGCAATATCTTTCTTAATTTAAATACACAATCATGTGATGTCATGCCTTTTGGCTTATGTAATAATACTACACCTTCCATATATGCTCACCTCATCGTAATTCTTTCATAATACTTATTCAAAACTTATTTTACATTGAAAAAATGGATAGACAAATGTCTATCCATTATTCTTCACGTTTACCTTCTTTATTAATTTCATGTAAAAGTGTATCAATTCGATGACCATATCCGATAGATTCATCAAATTCAAAGGAAATTTCAGGTGTTTTACGAAGACGAATACGTTGGCCAATTTCTGAACGAATGAAGCCTTTTGCCTTCGCTAAACCTTTTAGTGTACTTTCTTTCTGTTCTTCATCACCTAAAACAGAAATATACACTGTAGCAATTTGTAAATCTCCACTCACTTGTACATCTGTTACAGTAACAAATCCGACACGTGGATCTTTAATTTTACGACTGATGATGTCGCCTAATTCTTTTTTCATTTGCTCGCCTACACGGTTTGCACGTAATTTCATAACTCTTCACCTCATTCAATACCATTCCAATTGTGTTATCGTACGTTCAATTTCAGGAAATGAATCGATATACTCAAGTACACGATTCATTTCTTTTTCACAAATAACACGATTTGAGGATACGGAAACAATCGCAATTTCTGTACGTTGCCATACATCTTGATGCCCTACTTCTGAAACAGCTACGTTATAACGCTGTTTCACACGAGTTAACACCCGTTGCAAAATTGCTCGTTTCTCTTTTAAAGAATGCACATCGTAAATCATACACTCAAATGAGAGAGAAGCGATAATCATCGCTTCACTTCTTCCATAATGTACGCTTCAATGATGTCCCCTTCTTTAAGATCGTTGTATTTCTCAATTGTAATACCACACTCATAGTTTTGAGCAACTTCTTTTACGTCGTCTTTGAAACGTTTTAACGTATCAAGTTGACCTTCATAGATTACCACACCATCACGGATAATACGCACGCCGCTATCACGTGTAATTTTACCATCTGTTACGTAACAACCTGCGATTGTTCCAACTTTTGTTACTTTAAACGTTTGACGTACTTCTGCTTGACCGATTACTTTTTCTTCAAATTCTGGATCTAGCATACCTTGCATCGCTGCTTCGATCTCTTCGATTACTTTATAAATAATGCGGTGTAAACGAATATCAACGTTCTCTAATTCAGCTGTACGCTTCGCATTTACATCTGGGCGTACGTTAAATCCAATTACAATTGCATTAGATGCAGAAGCTAAAATGATATCAGATTCTGTAATCGCACCTACGCCTGTATGGATAATTTTAACTTTAACACCTTCAACATCAATTTTACGAAGTGATGCTGCCATTGCTTCTACAGAACCTTGTACGTCCGCTTTCACAATTAAGTTAATTTCTTTTACATCGCCCTCTTGGATTTGTTGGAATAAATCTTCAAGGCTTAATTTAGATTTCTCACCACGTTGAGCAAGTAACGCTTCTTGTGCACGTGATTCACCGATTTGACGAGCTTTCTTCTCATCAGCGAATGCCATGAAACGATCTCCTGCTTGTGGTACTTCGTTTAAACCTGTAATTTCAACAGGAGTTGATGGACCAGCAACTTTTACACGACGACCAATATCACTTACCATTGCACGAACACGACCGAATGTAGTTCCAACAACGATTGGATCTCCTACTCGAAGCGTACCGTTTTGAACAAGTAATGTCGCAATAGTTCCTTTACCTTTATCAAGCTGGGCTTCGATTACAGTACCAGTTGCATAGCGGTTTGGATTTGCTTTATACTCTTCTACTTCACTTACAAGAAGAATCATTTCTAGTAAGTTGTCAATTCCTTCGCCTTGAATCGCAGAAATTGGTACGAAAATTGTGTCTCCGCCCCATGCTTCTGGAACTAATTCATATTCTGTTAGTTCTTGCATTACGCGATCAGGGTTCGCAGCTGGTTTATCCATTTTATTCACAGCAACAATAATTGGTACTCCTGCTGCTTTCGCATGGTTAATTGCTTCAACTGTTTGTGGCATAACACCGTCATCAGCTGCAACAACAAGGATTGTAATATCCGTTACTTGTGCACCACGAGCACGCATCGTTGTAAACGCCGCGTGACCAGGTGTATCTAAGAATGTAATTTTCTTGTCATTTACTTCAACTTGGTATGCACCAATATGCTGAGTAATTCCACCCGCTTCACCAGCAGTTACTTTAGAGTTACGGATAGAGTCAAGCAATGTTGTTTTACCATGGTCAACGTGTCCCATGATTGTAACTACAGCTGGACGCTCTTTTAAGTTCTCTTCATCATCTTGCTCATCGATGAATGTTTCAAACTCAGTTTCGCTTACAATTACTTCTTCTTCTACTTCAATACCGTAGTCGTTAGCAATTAACTCAATTGTATCTTTATCTAAATCTTGGTTAATTGTTGCCATAATTCCAAGCATGAAGAGCTTTTTAATAATTTCAGATGGCTCTTTGCTTAATTTCTTAGCAAGATCACCTACTGTAAGACTTCCAGAGAAAGTAATTTTATCTGGTGTTTCTACAGTTTGTGTTTGTTGTCTTCCAGCAAAGTTCTCTTGACGCTTATCTTCATTTCCTTTGCCTTTTTTCTTTTTCTTATTGCTGTTCTTTTTACTACGAACAACTTTTTCTTCTACTTCAAACTCATCTGCAACAGAAGGTTTTTCAGCTTGATACTCATTATCTAATTTGTTTACTACTTCATCGTCTAACATTGTCATATGATTCGAAACCTCGATATTCATTTCTTTTAGTTTTGTCATAAGATCTTTACTTGAGATATTATGTTTTTTCGCATATTCATGCACTCGAATTTTACTCATACCTTCACCCCCGGTAATTTGTATCGAGCATGCTACGCAGCTTTTTCGCAAAGCCTTCATCTAACACAGCTACAACGACTCGCTCATCTCTCCCAATCGCATGCCCTAATTGTTGTCGATTTTCGACCTTTCTCATTGGTACGTTGTAGTACGTCGTTTTATCCGTGATACGCTTTGTAGTATTTACTGACGCATCCTCAGATAGCAACACAAGTTTTGCCTTGCCACTTCGTACTTCCTTTAAAACGAGTTCTTCACCCGAAATAATTTTTCGAGCCCGGTTTGCTAGTCCTAAAAACGATTTCCAATCGGACACTTATTTCGACTCCTTCTCAACAAGCTCAAGAAGTTCTTCATAAAGAGAACTGTCGATTTTCGCTTTTAGATGATGTTCCAAAACATTTTTCTTTTGAGCTTGAAGAATGCTTTCTTTATCTTTTGATAAATAAGCACCTCGTCCTGATTTCTTTCCAGTTAAATCAATAGACACTTCTCCCTCTTTGGAACGAACAATGCGAACGAGCTCTCGTTTTGATTTCATTTCTTGCGTTGCAACACATTTTCGTAACGGAACTTTTCGATTGCTCATACTCATCACCTCTATTCGATTTCGTCTTCAACAGAATCGAATCCGAATGCGACTACGCTATCTTCTTCTGTTACAATACCAAGTTGTTTCGCATCAGACTCACTCTTAATATCAATTTTCCAACCTGTTAATTTAGCTGCAAGACGTGCATTTTGTCCACGTTTACCGATAGCTAATGACAGTTGGTGGTCTGGAACAACAACTGTTGTTGCTTTTTCTTCTTCATCTACAAGTACTTTCACAACTTGTGATGGGCTTAAAGCATTGGCAACATATTCTACTGGATCATTTGACCAGCGAACGATGTCAATCTTTTCACCTTTTAGTTCGTCTACAATGCGTTGTACACGTTGTCCTTTCGGTCCTACACAAGAACCTACTGGATCCACATCAATGTTCTCTGCATGTACAGAGATTTTAGAACGATCTCCTGCCTCACGTGCTACAGAACGAATTTCAACCGTTCCATCATAGATTTCAGGAACTTCCATTTCGAATAAACGTTTTAAAAGACCAGGATGTGTACGTGATACGTAAATTTGTGGTCCTTTTGTTGTTTTTTCTACTTTCGTAATGAATACGCGAATACGATCATGTGGTTTGTATTGTTCGTTTGGCATTTGCTCACTTACAGGTAATAAAGCTTCTACTTTTCCTAAGCTTACATAGATGAAACGAGCATCTTGACGTTGTACGATACCAACCATGATATCTTCTTCACGGTCACTAAACTCAGAGTAAATAACACCACGCTCAGCTTCACGCACTCGTTGTGTTACAACTTGTTTTGCAGTTTGTGCTGCAATACGACCGAAATCTTTTGGTGTTACTTCAATTTCTAGTACGTCACCATCTTGATAGTTTGGATTAATTTGTCTTGCTTCTTCAACAGAAATTTCAAGACGTGGATCAAACACATTATCAACAACGTCTTTACGTGCTAAAACTTGGATTGTTCCCACTTGTGGGTTAAAGCTCACACGAACGTTTTGTGCTTGGTTAAAATTGCGTTTATAAGCAGAGATTAACGCTGCTTCAATCGCATCAATAATAATATCTTTGCTAATTCCTTTTTCTGACTCTAATACGAGCAAGGCATCTAACAACTCAGTGCTCATGAAGATCCCCCTTCTAACTAAAACGTAACAGCAAGTCGCGCATTTGCAACTTTGTCCATTGGAATTTGGATTTCTTTTTTACGTGTTTTAATTGTTAATAATAGTGTAATTGTAGTACCATCGTAGGAAAGCATTTTTCCTTCAAACATCTTTTCACCATCAATCGGCTCATATGTTTTAATTGCCACTTGTTTTCCTACCGCTTGCTGGAAGTCTTTCTCTTTCTTTAATGGACGTTCTGCTCCAGGAGATGACACATCCAAAAAGTAAAGATGAGGAATTGGATCCTCTTTATCTAAAGCTTCGCTTAAACGTTCACTCACCGCACCGCATTCTTCAATGTCGACTCCCTTTTCAGAATCGATGAATACGCGTAAGAACCAGTCTTGTCCTTCTTTCACATACTCTACATCTACAAGTTCAAGATTTAACTCTTCAACAATTGGCTGCGCAAATGCTTCTACAACTTCTGTGACTTTCTTATCCATAAACAGCCTCCTTCCTGCCGCCATGTACCATTCACAAGAAAAGACCCCGTCCATAGAACGGTCTATCTTATTCTTTCTCGTTAGCTAACAAAAGCCCCTGCCGTTAAGCAGGGAATATCTGTCTTAGTATTACCAAATTTAAGAAGTAAAACTTGTAACAAAATATGTATATACGACAGAAATTTCTTACCTCTCCACATCAATAAAATGTAGATAGTAACACGAAAGAGTGGGTTTCCCCACTCTTCTTTTCACACAATATACATGACATGGTTATCTCGGTTAATAGTATACCATACCAAATGTTGATTTGCAAAGACTTTTCCTACCTATCAGAACAGCGATAACTGGTTTTGATCCGGCAAATCACCTAAACAACCTTGACTATCTAAATACTCAATAATTGTTTTCGAAACCTTACTACGCTGCTGCAAGTCTTCTTTTGATAAGAATTCTCCATTTTTGCGTGCTTCCACAATACTTAAAGCTGCGTTTGTACCAAGACCAGGCACCGCATTAAATGGAGGGATTAATGAGTCTCCATCAATAATAAAGTCTGTTGCATGTGAGCGATATAAATCCACCTTTTGGAATGAGTATCCACGCTCACACATTTCAAGTGTCATTTCTAGTACAGTCAATAAACTCTTCTCTTTCGGTGCTGCATCTAAACCTTTTTGCGCAATTTCATCAATTCTTGCACGTATAGATGCTGAACCTTTTGCCATCGCTTCTACGTCAAAGTCATCTGCACGAACCGTAAAGTATGCCGCATAGAATAAAAGCGCGAAATGTACTTTAAAGTATGCGATACGCACAGCCATAAGTACGTAAGCAGCCGCATGGGCTTTCGGGAACATGTACTTAATCTTCTTACATGAATCAATATACCAACCTGGTACATTATTACTTTTCATGTCCTCTTCCCATTCTTCTGGTACACCTTTACCTTTACGTACTGACTCCATGATTTTGAAGGCTAATGATGGGTCTAAACCTTGATAGATTAAATATACCATGATGTCATCACGACAACCGATAACTTCACTCAGCGTACATGTACCGTTATAAATTAACTCGTTTGCATTACCAAGCCATACGTCCGTACCATGTGATAATCCAGAAATTTGGACTAACTCTGAGAACGTCGTCGGTTTCGTCTCTTCTAACATCTGTCTTACGAATTTCGTACCAAACTCTGGTATACCAAGTGTACCTGTTTTACAGTTAATTTGTTCTTCCGTTACGCCTAACGATTCTGGCCCTGAGAAAATTTTCATTACTTCTGGATCGTCCGTTGGGATTGTTTTTGGATCAATACCACTTAAATCTTGTAACATACGAATAACTGTCGGATCATCGTGTCCTAGTATATCAAGCTTCAGTAAATTATCATGAATAGAGTGGAAGTCAAAGTGTGTTGTTCTCCACTCAGCACCTATTGAATCTGCTGGATACTGTATTGGTGAGAAATCAAAAATGTCCATATAATCTGGCACAACGATAATACCACCTGGATGCTGCCCTGTTGTACGTTTTACACCGGTACATCCTGCTACTAAGCGGTCAATTTCTGCATTTCGAATTGTTAAGTTATGATCATTTGCATAACCTTTTACATATCCATAAGCAGTTTTTTCCGCAACTGTACCAATCGTTCCTGCACGATATACATAATCTTCACCGAATAGTACTTTCGTATAGTTATGGGCACGTGGTTGGTATTCCCCGGAGAAATTCAAATCGATATCGGGTACCTTATCTCCTTTAAATCCAAGGAACGTTTCGAACGGAATGTCATGTCCATCTTTTACATATGGAATATTACAAGTTGGACATTCTTTATCTGGCAAGTCAAAACCAGAACCTACAGAACCATCATTAAAGAATTCTGATTGCTTACATTTCGGACATACATAGTGTGGTGGTAATGGATTTACTTCTGTAATTTCCATCATCGTTGCAACGAATGATGAACCTACCGATCCACGCGAACCTACTAGATATCCGTCTACTAACGATTTTTTCACAAGCTTATGTGAAATTAAATAAATTACGGCGAATCCATGCCCGATGATACTTTTTAATTCTTTTTCTAAACGCGCTTCTACAATTTCAGGTAACTCTTCACCATAAATGCTACGCGCCATTTTATAACTCATATCACGCGTTTCATCATCTGCACCTTCAATTTTCGGTGTATATAGATCATCTTTTACTGGATGAACATCACCAATTAATGATGCAATCTTTTGTGTATTCGTTACGACTATTTCTTTCGCTACGTCTTCACCTAAAAATGAGAAACACTCTAACATTTCATCCGTTGTACGGAAATGTACAGGTGGTAATGAATGTCGGTTTAACGGATTCGCTCCACCCTGTGAACTTACTAAAATTTTACGATACATTGCATCTTCTGGATTTAAGTAATGCACGTTTCCTGTAGCCACAACTGGTTTATCTAACGTCTCACCTAGTTTTACTAAGTTAGAAATAATTGTTTTTAATTGTCCCTCATCTCGAACGAGTTCACGCTCTACTAAATGACGTAACACTTCTGGTGGCATTACTTCAATGTAATCGTAGAACTGCGCAATTTCTTCTACCTCTTCAGGAGCTTTTTGCATCATCGCCTCAAACACTTCACCTTTATCACAAGCCGTTCCTACTAAAATACCTTCACGATACTTTTTTAATAGTGATCTTGGTACTCGTGGTACACGGTAAAAGTAATTTAAATGAGAATATGAAACAAGTTTATATAAATTTTTCAATCCAACATCCGATGTAGCAAGTAATGTCATATGACTTGGACGCCCGCGCTTATATGCATCCCCTTGTCCCATACTATCGTTTAATTGATCGTGATATTCAAAACCTTTTTCAATTACATCTTTTAACATTTTCACTAGTAAGTATCCCGTTGCTTCTGTATCATAAATCGCACGGTGATGCTGAGTTAATTCAATGTCCATCTTTTTACACAACGTATTTAAACGGTGATTTTTCATTTCTGGGAATAAGAATCGTGCAAGCTCTAACGTATCTATTACTGGATTTTTTGTTTTTTCTAAACCAGCTTTTTTAAATCCTACGTTAATAAAGCCCATATCGAAGCTTGCGTTATGAGCAACAAGTGTATGGTCGCCCATCCATTCTTCAAACTTTTTAAACACTTCGTCCACTTCTGGTGCGTCGGTTAACATATCATCTGTAATACCTGTTAATTCAATGATCGTTGCCGATAATGGTTGGTGCGGATTTGCAAAAGATTCAAAGCGGTCAATAATTTCGCCGCCTTTTACTTTTACAGCAGCTAACTCAATAACTGTATCATATACAGCTGATAAACCTGTCGTCTCAACGTCGAAAACAACATACGTTTCCTCTGCAAGTAAACGATGCGCTTCGTTATACGCTATTGGTACACCGTCATTCACTAAGTTTGCTTCCACACCATATATAACTTTAATTCCGGCTTTTTTCCCAGCTGAATATGCTTCTGGGAATGACTGTGCAACAGCATGGTCTGTAATGGCAATAGCCTCATGCCCCCATTTACCAGCCTGAGCAACAAGCTTAGAAACTGGAGTAACAGCATCCATTTGACTCATTGGCGTGTGAAGATGGAGCTCTACTCGTTTTTCGCCTTCTGGTGCTTTATCTTTACGAGACGGTCCTGTTATTTCATTAATATCATTTGCAATCATTACTAAATCTCGAACAAATGTATCATTTTGAACAGAACCACGAGCCTTCACCCACATTCCTTTTTTCAAGGATTGTAGCATTGGAATATCTTCTTTATCACGTGAGAACATTTTGATCATAATCGAATCTGTATAATCCGTTATTTTTAAAGTTAATAACGTACGTCCACTACGAAGCTCTTTCGTTTCCACATGGAAGACATATCCTTGAACTGTTTTTCTTCTTTCTTCATCTTGAATTTCTCGCATTGGTGTAATCTCTTCATCTGGCTTAATAAGATACCCGAGTGTGATCGGCCCTTCATGCACAACGCTGCTTTCTTCAGCTTGCTTCTTCGCCATTTCTTCCATAGCTTGTATAACACGCTCGCGGTCTTCTTGCTGCGTTTGCTCACGAAACTTTTGCATTTCTTCTGTATTTTGCTGTATATGTGTGTCTAACTGGAAACGCGGGAATCCAAAAGCCTCGTATTGATCCCCTACTGGTTTCGCAACGTTTTTCTTTAAAGCAGTAGATTCCAGCTCATTATTCACATTTATAAGTAACTTCACTCCATTGACCTGCGGAAGCTGCTTCTTTAAATAAGCAAACATAGGTGAAAATGTAATTCGTTCCGTACAAAGTGGCCAATACGCCCTCACTTCTTCTTCAGTAAATTGTTTGTTCTCTGTTTCTAATGCAAATGTTGTTCTTGCAATATGAGAAAATGATTGCTTAAGCTTTGTTTCTAGCAATTCATATAATTCTGTAGGCAAAATACGTGGCACTTGTAAATTAAAATGCCAACTTTTATTCGCTTTATCGATAACGAGCCTTTCAATACCACCGCCTTGTAAATATTGATTTATAAGGTCGTCTGGTATTTGCAACTGCTGGAGCAAAATTTGAAATCGCTCTTTTTGTTCATTTGTTAAAGACATAAGCACTCTCCTTCCATTTGCTATTATAAATTGAAACGTACTACAAAGAAAGATTTCTCCCTTCTTCTTTTACAAAATACGTTTACAAAGAAAGAGAAGGTACCTCATTACGAGGTACCTCTTCCTATTTTAAAATATTAGCAATATATGTTTGAAGTTCTTCTACTTTTACTTCTTCAGACTCACCTGTAGCACGTACTTTCACTTCTACAATACCTTCGTCTGCTTTTTTACCAACTGTCACGCGAACTGGAAGGCCGAATAAATCAGCATCAGCAAATTTAACACCTGCACGTTCTGCACGATCATCTAGTAATACTTCATATCCTTGCTCTTGTAATGAGTTGTAGATGTTTTCACCCATTTCACGTTGTGCATCAGACTTCATATTCACTGGAATTACATGCACATGGAACGGTGCAACAGCTTTTGGCCAAACTAAACCGTTCTCATCATTAAACTGCTCTGCAATTGCTGCCACTGTACGAGACACACCAATGCCGTAACAACCCATAATAAGTGGTTGTGTTTTTCCGTTTTCATCTAGGAATGTTGCGTTCATTGCTTCACTATAACGAGTTCCTAATTTAAATACATGACCAACTTCAATTCCGCGTGCGAAAAGAATTGTTCCGTTTCCGTCTGGAGATTGGTCTCCTTCTTGAATGAATCGTAAATCCGTATATTGACTTACTTTAAAGTCACGTTCTGGATTTACATTTACATAATGGAATCCTTCTTCGTTCGCTCCTGAACATCCGTTGACAATTGATGCTACAGCGTGATCAGCAATAATTTCGATATCACCTGTTACACCAATTGGACCTAATGAACCAATTTCACAATTTAATAATTCTTTTACTTCTTCATGAGAGGCAAGCTCAACAACGGAAGCACCGTATACATTTTTCACTTTTACATCGTTTACTTCATGATCACCACGAACAAGTACCACTACTAATTTCTCATCTACTTTAAATACCATAGACTTAATGCACTTTTCAGCTTCGATGTTTAAGAATGCAGATACTTCTTCAATTGCTTTTTGGTCTGGTGTTGCTACTTTTTCAAGCTCTTTTTCTGCTTCGTCACTCTTCGTATACGTAGCTACAACAGGAGCCATTTCGATGTTCGCTGCATAATCAGATGTATCAGAGTATGCAATTGTATCTTCACCAACATCAGATAATACCATAAATTCATGTGTATCTTTTCCACCCATTGCTCCAGAATCAGCAATAACCGCACGGAAATTCAAGCCACAACGAGCAAAGATGTTAGAGTATGCTTTGTATAAGCGATCGTACACTTCATCTAAGCTCTCTTGCGTAGCATGGAAAGAGTATGCATCTTTCATTAGAAACTCTCTTCCACGTAATAAACCGAAACGAGGTCTTTGTTCATCACGGAATTTTGTTTGAATTTGATATAATGTTAACGGTAATTTTTTATACGATTTCACTTCATCACGTACAAGATCCGTAATTACTTCTTCATGTGTCGCTCCTAATGCAAATTCACGAGCGTTACGATCTTTCATACGCATTAATTCAGATCCGTAAGAATACCAACGACCTGACTCTTGCCATAATTCTGCAGCTTGCATCGCTGGCATTAATAATTCTACAGCACCTGCGCGCTCCATTTCTTCTCGAACGATACGTTCTACTTTGTGTAGTACTTTTAATCCAAATGGTAGAAAACTATAAATACCAGAAGCATTTTGACGCATAAAACCTGCACGAAGTAATAACTGATGACTCTTAATCTCCGCATCAGCTGGAACTTCACGTAATGTAGGACTGAATACCATACTTTGTTTCATTTATTCGCACCTCTTCATTTTACTCTTACACGCAGGAAAACCCCTCACCTCGAGTTAGGTGAGGGATTTTATTCTACGAGCTCTATTTCATTATAAGTTTCACTTTATTTTACAAGAAAAACTTACGAATGTCATTCCAAGTTACAACTAACATAAGTAACATTAATAATGCAAAACCAATAAAGTGAACCATTCCTTCTTTTTGGCGATCAATTGGTTTCCCGCGTAACGCTTCAATTAAGAAGAAGAACAAACGTCCACCGTCTAAAGCAGGAACTGGTAGTAAATTAAATAAACCAAGGTTAATACTTAAAACGGCTGCTAAATTTAATACACGCGTAAATCCATAATCTACCACTTGATCTGTAAGATTATAAATTCCTACTGGACCTGACAACTCATTAATAGAGAATTGACCCGTTACTAATTTCACAAGAGATTCAAAAATTAGTTTCGTCCAATAATATGTTTGTTCAAAACCTGATTTAATCGAACCCATTACTGTTTTCTCTACTGGAGTGTAAACACCAATTCTACCAATTTCTTCTTTACCTTCTTTATCAAGCGTTGGCGTTACTTTCACATTAAACTGTTCACTATCACGCTTTACTTGTAACGTAAGTTCTTTATTCGGGTTTTCACGTACAATGGTAACAACATCTTTCCATGTACTTGTGTTTTTCCCATCAATAGCTTGAATTGTATCATTTTCTTTTAATCCAGCTTGCTCTGCTGCACTATTCTCCATCACTTTTCCGACCATTGGTTTGTCAACAGGAACACCTTGTACAAATCCAAGAATCACAAAAATAACAAATGCTAAAATGAAGTTCATTGCAGGACCCGCAAAGATCGTTAAAGCACGTTGACCTAATTTCTTAGAGCCAAACTGTCTATTATACGGAGCAATTTGAATTTCTTCACCGGCAGTAATAATACGAGCCTTCTCATTCACTCGGAATGTTTGAAGCTCTTCCTCGTACTCTTCATAACCCGAAATTGTTAAATTATGCTCTAAATCAGATTGTTCGACTTCAATAACGCGAACATTTGGATACTTTTCATATCCATCAAAAACTAATTTTACAACTTCGTCTTTTTCGTTTAATACAAGGCCAACCTTTTTCCCTGGCTTTAACTCAACTGTATCTGCATCCTCGCCAGCCATTCTTACATAGCCGCCAAGGGGCAGTAATCGAATCGTATACACCGTTTCATTCTTTTCAAATGAGAATATTTTCGGACCAAAACCAATCGCAAACTCACGGCATAAAATACCTGCTCGTTTTGCGAAATATAGATGCCCTAGCTCATGGAAAAATACAAGTGCACCGAAAATTAATATAAAGGCAATCGCTGTATTCAATTCCATACCACCTTTGCTAAATTTGTTCCATCACAAACCGTCTTGTGGCTGCATCAATTTCCAGAATTTCCTCTAAGCTTGGACGTGCAATGACATTGTGATGGTTCATTGCTTTTTCAATGAGGTCTTCCACTGTTAAGAAACCAATTCTCTTTTGTAAAAAAGCTTCAACAGCTACTTCATTCGCTGCATTCATTACAGCTGGCATACTTCCACCTGTTTTTCCAGCTTCATACGCAAAGCGCAAGCAACGGAAACGTTCTTGATTCATTTTCTCAAAATGCAATGTACCCATTTCCCATAAATTTAACTGCTTTGTGTCTGAAAGAGGCAATCGATCAGGATATGTAAGTGCGTATTGAATTGGCACTCGCATATCAGGTGAGCCAAGCTGTGCCATCACACTACGATCTTCAAATTCAACCATAGAATGAATAATACTTTCTTTATGTAAAACAACATCGATTTGCTCATAAGGGATACCGAAAAGCCAATGTGCTTCAATTACTTCTAGCCCCTTATTCATCATTGTAGCAGAATCAATTGTAATTTTCGAACCCATTGACCAGTTTGGATGTCGAAGCGCATCTTCTACGGTCACATGATGCAATTCATCTCTCGTTTTATCACGGAAACTTCCACCAGAAGCCGTTATAATTAGTCGAGAAATTCTTTTTTCATTTTCACCATTCAAGCATTGAAAAATAGCTGAATGTTCACTGTCTACTGGAAGTAACGAAACATTATGTTTTCGCGCTGCTTCCATTACAAGATGCCCTGCAGTTACTAACGTTTCTTTGTTTGCAATTCCAATTGTTTTTTTCGCCTCAATTGCACGAAGTGTCGGTAACAACCCTACGCTACCTACAACAGCATTTACTACTATCTCCGCATCTGGATGTAATGCTACTTCTAAAAGTCCTTCACTACCATATACAATTTTTGTATTACCAGAGACAGCTTGTAATTTTAAAACATCTTCCTCTCTTTGCACAGAGACAATTTGCGGAGAAAATTCTTGAATGACCTTTACTGCGTAGTCAATATTTTTCCCTACAGAAAAAGCAACGAGACGGAATTGGTCTGGGTGCGAGCGTAATACATCTAAAGTTTGTGTACCAATTGATCCGCTTGCACCTAATAAACTAATGTTTTTCATGACTCCAACCCCTCGTTCATTTATTAATTGTATTGTAATAAGAAGTAGAGAATTGGTAAAACGAATAACCAACTATCTGTTCGATCTAATATACCACCATGTCCAGGTAAAATTGTACCTGAATCTTTTACGCCATAATGACGTTTAAATGCAGATTGTACTAAATCACCAATTTGTCCAAAAATAGAAATGATAATTGTCAGCACAATTAAAATTACTACATTCGATTCCACTGGGAAGAACATGTTGTAAACAAGCGCCACAATAATTCCACAAACGATGCCGCCTAATGAACCTTCAATCGTTTTATTTGGACTAATTTCTGGCCATAATTTTCTTTTTCCTAATGCTTTTCCTACGAAATATGCACCTGAATCAGTAGCCCATATAACAAATAATGCGCAAAACACATATTTAATTCCTAAAATTCTTGTTTCATTCAAATATAAGAATCCCATTGCAACATATGTTGTCGCCATTAGTAAAAATGAAGCATTATCAAAAGTAAATGTATTCTTAGAAAGGACTGTATATGATAAAAGTAATAGAACAATCACAAATGTGATTTCTAATTTACCTAATCCAATCCAAGTAAACAGTTCTGATGCACTACTTGGAATTAAAATAATCCATAATAATACTGCAGCTAAAACTGTTGGTACTGAAATAAGCGTAAGCTTATTCATACGAATTAATTCATATAAACCTATAGAAGCAAGTGCATACACTAAAACCGTAAAAGGCACGCCACCGTAAATTACGATGGGAATGAATAGCGCGGCAGCAACCACTCCAGTAATAATTCTCTGTTTCACTACCAAACCCTCTCTTTCTACACGCCTCCGAATCTGCGCCCTCTATGCTGAAAGTCTGTAATCGCATTTAGCAAATGTTCCTCGGTAAAATCTGGCCAATACACATCTGTAAACCAAAATTCCGAATATGCAATTTGCCATAACATGAAATTACTAATACGTAGCTCTCCGCTCGTACGGATTAACAATTCTGGGTCAGGTAAAGAACTCGTCATTAGGTAGGAAGAAAGCATTTCTTCGCTTACATCTTCAACACGAACTTTTCCTTCCTCACTATCTTTCATCATATGTTGCACAGCAGAAACGATTTCATCTCGACTTCCATAGTTTAACGCGAAATTCAGAATTAATCCCGTATTCTCTTTCGTCTCTTCCATGGCCTTCTCCATCGCTCTGCGTGTATGCGTAGGAAGACGATCTTGTTGCCCTATTACACGGACTTGTACGTTCTCTTCAATCAATTCTGGTAAAAATGTACCTAAAAATTCTTCTGGAAGCTTCATTAAATAATCAACTTCCTTTTTTGGTCTTTTCCAGTTCTCAGTTGAAAAAGCATAAAGAGTTAATACTTTCACATTAAGTTTGCTTGCAAATTTTGTGATTTTCTTTACAACTTGCATGCCTTCATGATGTCCCGCAATACGAGGCATCGCTCTCCTCTTTGCCCACCTTCCATTACCATCCATAATAATGGCAATATGTTCTGGGATGTATCCTTTTTTCACTTCTTCAACGAGATGATCAAACGATGTGTCCTTTTTACCTTTAAAAAAAGGAAAGTTTTTAAACATCATTCATACCCTCCAACAAGCAGACGTATGCCTAAAAGTGTAAAAAGACCCCCTTAAGAAGAGGGTCATATTTGCGAAAGTATCGCTATTACACTTCCATGATTTCTTTTTCTTTGTTTTTTGCGATTTCGTCAACTTTTGCAATATATTTATCTGTTTCTTTTTGGATATCTTCAGTATATCCTCTTAAATCGTCTTCTGTAATCTCGCCAGCTTTTTCAAGCTTCTTAAGATCATCGTTACCGTCACGACGTACGTTACGAACAGCAACTTTTGCTTCTTCAGCATATTTTTTCACAACTTTTACAAGATCACGACGACGCTCTTCTGTTAATGCAGGGAATGCAATACGAATTACAGTTCCATCATTAGAAGGGTTTAAGCCTAAATCTGCTTTTAAAATTGCTTTTTCGATATCACCGATAGAAGTTTTATCATACGGTTGAATTACAAGTAAACGTGCTTCTGGAACTGTAATGTTCGCTAATTGCACAACTGGTGTTGGTGCACCATAGTAATCAACTTGTACTTTATCTAATACAGACGCGTTTGCACGACCAGCGCGAACTGTTGCTAATTCGCGTGAATAAGCAGCAACCGCTTTTTCCATTTTTTCATTTGCAGACTTCAATACTTGTTGTCCCATATTTATTTCCCCCTTACAACTGTTCCGATATTTTCGCCTAACACGGCACGTTTAATATTCCCTTTTTCCATAACTGAGAATACAATTAATGGAATATCATTATCCATACATAGAGAAGAAGCTGTAGAATCCATTACACCTAAACCTTCTTTTAATACATCTAAGTAAGTAAGTGTTTCGTATTTCGTAGCTGTTGGGTCAATAGATGGATCTGCATTATATACGCCATCCACATTGTTTTTCGCCATTAAAATTACGTCAGCTTCAATTTCCGCTGCACGTAATGCTGCCGTTGTATCTGTAGAGAAGTATGGGTTACCAGTACCTGCTGCAAAGATAACAACACGTTTTTTCTCTAAGTGACGAACTGCTTTACGACGAATGTAAGGCTCTGCCACTTGACGCATTTCAATTGAAGTTTGTACGCGAGTTTGAATTCCGATGTTCTCCAAGCTATCTTGAAGAGCTAATGAATTCATAACTGTCGCTAACATGCCCATGTAATCCGCTCCTGCACGATCCATGCCCATCTCACTTCCAATTTTTCCACGCCAAATGTTACCGCCGCCAACAACAACAGCAACCTCTACATCTAGTTCTGCAATTTCTTTCACTTGTTCCGCAACTGACTTAATAACAGCTGGGTTGATTCCAAATCCTTGCTCGCCAGCTAAAGCTTCTCCACTCAGCTTTAAAACGACACGATTATATTTCGGTTTACTCATAATGAACCTCCAATTGCTTACATCTTTATTTTAAAAAAGGGAACACAATGTGTTCCCTAATCTGTATTAGTTACTACCTTTTACTTGGTTCATTACTTCTTCAGCAAAGTTGTCTTCGCGTTTTTCGATACCTTCACCAACAGCGTAGCGAACGAATCCTTTTAATGTTGCGCCTTTAGACTCAACGAATTGACGAACTTTCATATCAGGGTTTTTAACGAATGCTTGGTCAAGTAAGCAAATCTCTTCGAAGAATTTGCCTAGACGGCCTTCAACCATTTTTGCAACGATTTTTTCAGGCTTGCCTTCGTTTAATGCTTGTTGTGTTAATACTTGACGCTCATGCTCAACTTCTTCAGCTGTTACAGCATCACGATCGATGTATTTTGGGTTAACTGCAGCGATGTGCATTGCTACGTCTTTAGCAGCCGCTTCATCAGTAGAACCTTCAAGAACTGTTAGAACACCAATGCGTCCACCCATGTGTAGGTAAGCACCGAATGCATCTGCATCAGTTTTTGATACGATTTCGAAACGACGAAGTGTAAGCTTTTCACCAATTTTAGCGATTGCTTCGTTGATGTGCTCTTCAACTTTTTTACCGTTTTCCATTGTTTGAGCCATAGCTTCTTCAACGTTAGCAGGCTTCTTAGCTAATAGGTGAGCAGCTAATTCTTTAATTAATGTTTGGAAACCTTCGTTTTTCGCAACGAAATCAGTTTCAGAGTTTAATTCTAAGATTAAACCGTCGTTACCGTTTGTTTCGATGAAAGTTAAACCTTCAGCAGCGATGCGGTCTGCTTTTTTAGCAGCTTTCGCGATACCTTTTTCACGTAAGAAGTCAATTGCCTTCTCCATGTCGCCGTTAGTTTCTGTTAAAGCTTTTTTGCAGTCCATCATACCTGCGCCAGTTTTTTCACGTAATTCTTTTACCATTTGTGCAGTGATTGCCATACTTTTCATCCTCCTAAAATATGTATTTATACCTTTTATAAAGGTGTTTATACCTTAAAAAAGGTGATAAAAGGCCGAACCCCTTATCACCTTTCCAACTTTGTTACGCAGTAACAGTTTCTTCACCTTGTTTTGCTTCAAGGATCGCGTCTGCCATTTTAGATGTAAGAAGTTTTACAGCACGAATTGCATCATCGTTCGCTGGGATAACGTGATCGATTTCGTCTGGATCACAGTTTGTATCAACGATACCGATGATTGGAATGTGTAATTTGCGTGCTTCAGCAACTGCAATACGCTCTTTACGAGGGTCTACTACGAATAATGCACTTGGAAGACCTTTCATATCTTTAATACCGCCTAAGAATTTCTCAAGACGCTCTAACTCTTTTTTAAGTTGAACAACTTCTTTCTTAGGTAGTACTTCGAAAGTACCATCTTCTTGCATTCTTTCGATGTCTTTAAGACGCTTGATACGCTTTTGGATTGTTTGGAAGTTAGTTAAAGTTCCACCTAACCAACGTTGGTTAACGAAGTACATACCAGCACGAGTTGCTTCTTCTTTAATAGCTTCTTGTGCTTGTTTTTTAGTACCTACGAATAAGATGTCTCCGCCTTCAGCAGCGATGTCACGCATAACTTTGAAAGCTTCCTCAACTTTTTTCACAGTTTTTTGTAAGTCGATGATGTAGATACCGTTACGCTCTGTGAAAATGTAACGCTTCATTTTTGGGTTCCAACGACGAGTTTGATGTCCGAAATGAACACCAGCTTCAAGCAATTGCTTCATAGAAATTACTGACATAATATAGTTCCTCCTAAATGGTTTTTGATATCCTCCGTTTACTTCATCTCTAAGCGAAACTACAAACGTAGCACCAACACTTAAATCAGTAAACGTGTGTACTTTGTACTGACACCACTGCTTACTATATCATACTGAAATATTACAATCAAGTCGAAAATGCGAACAATGTAAAACTTTCTTTGTTCATACTCGAATTCTAGTATTACCAACCTACATTTCTTTTAAGCAAAAAAAGTGAAATGCAATTCATGGCCTTTCAAAAAAATGCGATTATGACGCTATGTACGAACAACATCAATCTGTTATACAAAAAACTCTCCTCAAAAAATGAGAAGAGTTTTATAAATTAGTTTGTTTTTAATTTAGCAAGTTCATGTAAGAATTTGTCGTTTAGTACTTTAATGTATGTTCCTTTCATACCTAAAGAACGCGACTCAATTACACCAGCACTTTCTAATTTACGAAGTGCATTTACGATTACCGAACGAGTGATTCCTACGCGGTCAGCAATTTTACTTGCAACAAGTAAACCTTCTGTTCCGTTTAATTCTTCGAAGATGTGCTCGATTGCTTCTAACTCACTGTAAGATAATGAGCTGATCGCCATTTGAACAACAGCTTTGCTACGTGCTTCTTCTTCAATTTCTTCTGCTTTTTCACGTAAAATTTCCATACCTACAACAGTTGAGCTGTACTCAGCAAGAATTAAATCATCATCTAAGAACTCTTGACCAAGACGAGCTAAAACTAATGTACCTAGACGCTCACCGCCACCAACGATCGGTACGATTGTAGTTAAGCCTTGACCAAATAATTCTTTATTTTCTACTGGGAATGCTGTGTAAGCACTGTTTACATCTAAGTTTGAAGATGTTTCTGTAATGTTGAATAAGCTTTGTGTATACTCTTCTGGGAATTGACGCTCTGCAAGCATTTGTTTCATACGCTCATTCTCGATTTGTTGGTGAATTGCATAACCTAGTAATTTACCACGACGGCTTACTACGAATACGTTCGCTTCGATTACTTCACACATTGTGTCAGACATTTCTCTAAAGTTTACAGGCTTTCCTGCTGCGCTCTGTAATAACGCATTTAATTTTCTTGTTTTTGCTAATAATTCCATTTCAAAAGTTCCTCCTACATGTTACTCACATATTTTTTCATCACTTGGAAACTAGGGCGAGTCACCTGATGACACTATTACAAAATAAACTGGCTCACATCTTTATTTTTAGCAATCGTTGCTAATTTTTCCTCAACGTATTGAGGCGTTATCGTTATTTTCTCTAACGTAATTTCAGATGCTTCAAACGATAAATCTTCAAGGAGCTTCTCCATAATCGTATGAAGTCTTCTTGCTCCAATATTATCTGTATCCTGATTAACTTGATAAGCAATCTCAGCAATCTTACGAATAGCTTCGTCTGAAAATTCAATTTCTATACCTTCAGTCGCTAATAAAGCAATATATTGTTTAATTAACGCATTATCAGGCTCGATTAATATTTTAACAAAATCATCCGTCGATAATTTTGTTAATTCTACTCGAATCGGAAATCTCCCTTGTAATTCCGGAATCAAATCTGACGGTTTAGACATATGAAACGCTCCAGCTGCAACGAATAAAATATAATCCGTTTTTACTGATCCGTATTTTGTCGCAACATTTGATCCTTCTACAATTGGTAAAATGTCACGTTGCACACCTTCACGTGATACATCTACACTATTCGACTGCTTACCAGCAATTTTGTCAATTTCATCGATAAAAATAATCCCGAGCTGTTCAGCACGATAAACAGCCTCTTGTGTAACTTCATCCATATCAATTAAGCGCTGTGCTTCCTCATTTGTCAAGACTTTTCTTGCTTCTTTTACAGAAAGTTTACGTTTTTTTGTTTTTTTCGGCATAAAACTTCCTAATGCATCTTGAAAATTCATCCCCATTTGTTCCATGCCAGTTCCTTGCAGCATATCGAACATGGAAGACTGTTGTTCAGTCACTTCAATCGATACAATTTCATCTTCAAGAAGTCCTGCAGCAAGCTTTCTTTCCACATCTTGACGTTTCTTTTCGATTTCAACATCTTCCTGTGAATCTGTTGTTTGGTTCGAATTTTGAGCGCCACCAAATAGCATTTCTAATGGGTTTTTAAATCCAGATTGCTTCTCCGGACTCGGCACTAAAATTTCAACAAGACGTTGGTTCGCTTGTTCTTCTGCTTTGTCTTGTACTTTTACTACCATTTCTTCTTTCACAATGCGAACTGACGTTTCCACAAGGTCACGTACCATCGATTCTACATCTCTACCTACATATCCAACTTCTGTAAATTTCGTAGCTTCAACCTTAATAAAAGGTGCTCCAACGAGTTTCGCCATTCGTCGTGCTACCTCTGTTTTACCAACACCTGTCGGTCCAATCATTAAAATATTTTTAGGTGCAATTTCATCACGTAGATTTTCAGCTAATTTACTTCGGCGGTATCGATTTCTTAAAGCTACAGCAACCGCTTTCTTCGCATCCTTTTGACCGATAATGTATTGATCTAATTTTTCCACAATTTGACGCGGAGTAAAATGTAAATGCATATAAAATGCCTCCCTTACGATTCTACAATTCTTCCACAATTATATTGTGGTTTGTATACACACAAATATCGCCTGCAATGTCTAAACTCGCTTTCGCAATTTGCTTCGCTGTTAAATGTTCACTTGCATATTGTTTTAAAGCACGACCTGCTGAAAGCGCATAATTTCCGCCAGATCCAATTGCTAAAATACCATCATCCGGTTCAATCACTTCTCCCGTACCTGAAACAAGGAGCATCGTTGTTTTATCCATGACAATGAGCATCGCTTCTAGCTGACGTAACATTTTGTCACCGCGCCATTGCTTCGCCATCTCAACAGCAGCACGCTGCAAGTTTCCATTATACTCTTCTAATTTCCCTTCAAACATTTCAAAAAGAGTAAATGCATCAGCAACTGAACCTGCAAAACCAGCTAAAACTTTCCCTTGAAAAAGTTTACGAACCTTACGAGCTGTATGTTTCATTACAACAGCATTTCCCATTGTCACCTGGCCATCTCCAGCCATTGCACATTCTCCATTATGATGAACTGCAAATATCGTTGTAGCGTGGAAATTTCCCATAGAAAAAACTCCTTTATATGTTTTTATAGCTTTAAAAGCAATTTATGCCCGTGGGTGATGCTTCATGTAGACAGAACGCAATCTTTCTTTAGAGACATGCGTATAAATTTGTGTCGTAGACAAATTTTCATGACCGAGTAGCTCCTGTACAGTACGTAAATCTGCCCCTTCATCTAACATATGTGTAGCAAATGTATGCCTTAACATATGAGGACTTATACGCATTGTCAGTGAAGCTTTCTTAATGAGTTCATTTAATACATAGCGTACTCCTCGACTTGTCAGCGGCGTGCCTTTCGCATTTAAAAATACCATATGAGATTGTTCTTCAGTTTTCTTGGCTAACTGTTTTCTCCCGTTCTCTATATAAGTAATTAAAGCATCTTGTGCATAGCTCCCGAACGGAATATACCTTTGTTTTTTTCCTTTTCCCATTACTAAAATTGTTCCCACCGCAAAGTCAATATCGGTAAGTTGTAAATTGACACATTCACTTACACGGATCCCGGTCGCATACATCAACTCTAATAAAGCTTGATTCCTTTGACCTAACGGGGTTTCCGTATCAGAAACTTCAAATAATTCCTCTAATTCTTCAGCATATAAAAACTTTGGGATTGACAATTCTTTTTTGGGGAGTGACGCAAGTGCAAACGGATTATCCTTCCGATAACCTTCACGCATCAAAAAACGATATAAACTTCGTAAGCTTGATACTTTTCTTGCGACAGATTTACGGGCTAACTTTTCATCGTGCAACGTCGTTAAGTACAAACGAACATCCGCGTATGTAATATCTAAAAAAGAGGATATGCCTTCTCGCTCCATAAATTGCACAAAATGTTCTAAATCATTTTGATAACTTGCAATTGTATATTTTGAATAATTTCTTTCAATTTGTAAATATCCAACGAATAATTGTAACAATTTCTTCACATTCACACAATTCACCTCAATAAAGGCTACTAAATCGTATCACAACTTAGTAGCCTTTGCAAGAAATTTAACTAAATATTTACAAAATTTCGAATCGTTTCTAAAGCGCGTGTTGCATAGGCTTCATTACGTTCTGCTTTCTTCTTAATTTTCTTCTCTAACGGTGCAAACAGACCGAAGTTTGCATTCATTGGCTGGAAGTTTTTCGCGTTTGTCGCAGTAATATAATTCGCCATACTTCCCATCGCAGTTACAGGTGGTAATACAACCGGCTCTTCACCTTTTACAAGTCGAGCAGCGTTGATACCTGCTAGCAATCCTGAAGCCGCTGATTCAACATATCCCTCCACTCCAGTCATTTGACCAGCGAAGAATAAATCATCACGTTGTTTATATTGGTATGTTGGACGAAGCAAGTTAGGTGAATTAATAAACGTATTACGATGCATTACACCATAACGTACAATCTCTGCGTTTTCCAGTCCCGGAATCAACTGTAACACTTCTTTTTGCGGTCCCCATTTTAAATGCGTTTGGAAACCTACGATATTGTATAACGTTCCCGCTGCATCATCTTGGCGTAACTGAACAACAGCATATGGCGTTTTCCCTGTTTTCGGATCTTCTAATCCAACAGGTTTCATCGGTCCAAATACTAGTGTTTGTCTTCCTCTACTTGCCATAACTTCTACCGGCATACAACCTTCAAAGAAAATTTCTTTTTCAAATTCTTTTAAAGGTACTGTTTCAGCAGCGATTAAAGCCTCGTAAAAACGGTCAAATTCCTCTTCCGTCATTGGACAGTTTAAATATGCCGCTTCACCTTTATCGTAACGAGATTTTAAATACACTTTATTCATATCAATGCTGTCTTTCTCAACAATCGGTGCTGCTGCATCATAGAAATAAAAGTAGTCTTCACCCGTTAATTCTTTTAATTGCGCAGAAAGATCAGGCGACGTAAGTGGACCTGTCGCGATAACAGTAGGACCTTCTGGAATTTCAGTGATTTCTTCATTCACCACAGTTACGTTCGGATGATTTTTCACATATTCCGTTACTTTTGCCGCAAATTCATGACGATCTACCGCTAAAGCCCCTCCTGCTGGTACAGAACACTCATCAGCTGCACGAATAATAACAGAATCCATTAAACGCATTTCTTCTTTAATAACACCAACAGCATTTGTTAATGTGTTTGCGCGAAGCGAGTTACTACATACTAATTCTGCAAATTTATCTGTGTGATGAGCTGGCGTTTGCCTTACCGGTCTCATTTCGTATAATCTTACTTGGACACCACGTTTTGCAATTTGGTAAGCTGCTTCACTTCCTGCAAGACCTGCGCCAATGACGTTTACTACTTGTGTTGTCATATATTTATCACCTTTCCTTTTCTTCCCGAAAAAAATGTGAGCAGTTACGCTCACATTTGTTGTTCTTCTTCATAATCACACGAAATACATTGTACTTGTACGCCTTTTTTCAACTTCTTCTCTACTAGCATACCTTCACACTTCGGACATTTACGGCCAATCGGCTTATCCCAAGATACAAAGTCACACTCTGGATACGTACCGCACCCATAGAAAAGACGTTTCTTTTTATTACTACGACGTTCAATAATTTGACCTTTATCACATTTCGGACAAGTAACACCGATTTCTTTCACAATCGGTTTTGTATTACGACAATCTGGGAAATTCGAGCAAGCCATAAATTTCCCATATTTACCCATTTTAAAGACCATTGGGTGATTACATAATTCACAATCTTCCCCAGCTGGTTCATCTTTAATTTCCACTTCACGCATTTCTTTTTCCGCTTTTTCTAAACGCGGTTCAAATCCTACGTAGAAATCATCAACAATTTTTACCCAATTCGCATTTCCTTCTTCTACTTCATCGAGGCTTTGCTCCATGTTAGCAGTAAATTCAATGTTAATAATTTCCGGGAAAAACTCTAAAATAAGTTCAATTACTATTTCACCTAGTTCAGTTGGAACGAAGCGTTTATTATCCAAACCTACATATCCACGTTTTTGAATCGTTTCAAGTGTCGGTACGTAAGTCGACGGTCTTCCAATTCCAAGCTCTTCAAGTGTTCTTACTAAACGAGCCTCTGTATAGCGCGGCGGAGGTTGTGTAAAGTGTTGCTTCGGTTCTAAATCCTTCGAAAATACGGTTTCCCCTACTTCTAAAGGTGGCAACATCTTATCCTTTTCTTCAGCCCCATCATCTTTCGACTCTACATACACTTTCATAAATCCTGGGAACTTTACAACCGATCCACTTGAACGGAACTGAACATTATTATTAATGAGTCTCGCTGTCACAGTATCCATTATAGCAGACGCCATTTGACTTGCAACAAATCGCTCCCAAATCAATTTATACAATCGAAGTTGGTCACGACTTAAGAAACTCTTTAGTTCCTCTGGCTTTCTCATTACCGAAGTAGGACGAATTGCCTCATGCGCATCTTGTGCGTTCGACTTCTTCGTTTCTTTCTTCTTTTCTGTTCCTATGTATTCCGTACCAAACGCCTCAGTAATGTACGTACGTGCCTCTGTTTGAGCTGTTTCTGAGATACGTGTTGAATCAGTTCTCATATACGTAATAAGACCTACAGTTCCTTGTTTTCCAAGATCAATTCCTTCATACAATTGCTGCGCAAGCATCATCGTTTTCTTTGCTCGCATGTTTAACTTACGCGCCGCCTCTTGTTGCAAGGAAGATGTTGTAAATGGTAATGCTGGATTACGTTTTCGCTCTTTTCTCGTTACATTTTCAACTGAGAACGCATTATCTTTCAGCCGTTCAATTATTTCATTCACTTGTGTTTCATTCGTTAATTGAACTTTTTCACCATCTACACCGTAAAAGCTTGCTTCAAATGTGTCTTTCCCTTTCACAAATTCTGTCTTAATTGTCCAGAATTCTTCAGGCTCGAAACTTTGTATTTCTCTTTCACGTTCGATAATTAAACGAACTGCTACAGATTGTACGCGTCCTGCACTTAATCCTTTTTTTACTTTCTTCCATAATAAAGGACTAATATTGTAACCAACAAGACGATCTAGTATACGTCTTGCTTGTTGTGCATCTACTAAATTCATGTTAATCGCGCGAGGATGTTTGAATGATTCTTTTATTGCATCTTTTGTAATCTCATTAAACACAACTCGGCAATCTGATTCAACGTCCACATTTAACGTATTGGCTAAATGCCAAGCAATAGCTTCCCCTTCGCGGTCTGGATCGGCCGCGAGATAGACTTTCTTTGCTTTTTTTGCTGCTGATTTTAAGTCTTTTAAGACGGGACCTTTACCACGAATGGTAATATACTTCGGGGTGAAGTTGTTCTTTACTTCTATCCCCATTTGGCTTTTAGGTAAATCGCGAACGTGTCCCATAGACGCGACAACTTTGTATTTTTTCCCTAAATATTTCTCAATGGTCTTCGCCTTAGAAGGCGACTCCACGATTACGAGGTAATCTGACATGCTAGTGCCTCCTTAAGAGGTGGATTCAAGTCTTCATTAATCTTATTGATTTCTCTTGTTTTTGTCAATCAAGAATGAATATACCATACAGTGCCTATCTACCATTTGTCAATAATTGTTTAATAAAAACATAAAAATATAAGGTTAATTTAAAATCTCTTCCAGTATATCTTCTGCATTTCTTACTAGTTTCGCTCCTTGTTGAATGAGATGATTTGTTCCTGATGCACTATCTATAAATATAGGTCCAGGCAGTGCAAATACCTCTCTATTTTGCTCTAGAGCAAGGTCTGCGGTAATAAGTGTTCCACTTCTTGATTTCGCTTCTACAACTAAAACACCTTTACTTATGCCACTAATAATTCGATTCCTTTTTGGAAAATACCATTTTTTCGGTGCATAGTGCGGAGGATACTCTGTTAATAACAATATATATTCATTCCACACTTCATATAAATATCGATTCTCTCTTGGATATATATACGATAATCCATGTCCTAGTATCGCAATTGTTGGGCAATGCCGTCTTACTGTAATTTCATGAGACATCGCATCTATCCCTCTTGCAAATCCACTGACAATAAGCCATTCTTTTTCTAATAATGGATGTAAAATAAATTTCAAACTTTCATATCCATATAAAGTCGGCTCTCTCGTTCCAACAACCGCTAATTTATTCACTTTATCGAGAAAATCTTTTTCTCCTTTTCCATATAATACAAAGGGAGGATCTTGTATTTCACGTAATAATTTTGGATAATCTTCATCCCATATTGTCATATAAAAGAATCGATTTTTCTCTAAATAAGATATATATTGTGGGAGATTTGAACTTTGAAGAAAATTTACTAATTCTGAAGATTTTTTCGAGGATATTCCAGTGTAACATTCAATTTGTTTTGCATTAAAATTGTATATTTCCTTCAATTCTGGATCGACATGTAATAGCCTCTCTATCGCCTTCCAATGGTCTGCTAACAAGTAATGAAGATGTAATAATCGTTCTCTTTTCATCCCAATTCTCCTTACCCATAATTTTTATTATGTTAACAAGAAGTTTGTAAAAAGACACCTTCAAGCAAGAAGGTGTCTTTCAACAGATTAGTAGTTTTTACAAGTCTCAAATAGACCTTTTTCTTTTAAGACAGAGATTAGCGTTTCACCCATAACTGCTGGAGTTTCCGCTACTTTAATACCACAAGCTTCCATCGTTTTAATCTTTTCTGCAGCAGTTCCTTTACCGCCAGAAATGATTGCACCAGCATGACCCATACGTTTGCCAGCAGGCGCTGTTTGGCCGCCAATGAAGCCTACAACCGGTTTTGTCATATTAGCTTTCACCCATTCAGCTGCCTCTTCTTCCGCTGTACCACCGATTTCACCAATCATAATTACAGCATGTGTTTCTTCATCTTCATTAAATGCTTTTAACGCATCAATAAAGTCTGTACCGTTAACAGGGTCTCCGCCGATACCTACAGCCGTAGATTGACCAATACCTTCTTGTGTTAACTGATGTACAGCCTCATACGTTAATGTACCAGAGCGAGATACGATACCTACATGACCTTTTTTATGAATGTACCCTGGCATAATACCAATTTTACATTCATCAGGTGTGATAACACCTGGGCAGTTCGGTCCAAGTAAACGTGTATGTTTACCAGCCATATATCTCTTTACATTTACCATATCTAATACAGGAATTCCTTCAGTAATACATACTACTAAATCAATTTCTGCATCAACTGCTTCCATAATTGCATCAGCCGCAAAAGCGGGTGGAACGTATACAACTGAAGCGTTTGCGCCTGTTGCTTTCACTGCATCTTCTACAGTATCAAATACTGGTACACCTTCAATATCAGTGCCACCTTTACCTGGCGTTACACCACCGACAATTTTCGTACCGTATTCTATCATTTGCTTTGTGTGGAATAACCCTTGAGAACCTGTAATACCTTGAACAATAACTTTTGTATCTTTATTAACTAATACGCTCATTTTTCTCCCCCGCTTTCTATTAGCCCACTAGTGAAACAATTTTTTGTGCACCGTCTGCCATAGATTCTGCTGCAACAATATTTAAGCCAGACTCATTTAAAATTTTCTTACCTAACTCTACGTTTGTACCTTCAAGACGTACAACTAAAGGCAATTCAAGACCTACTTGTTTCGTTGCTTCAATAACACCTTCTGCAATAACATCACACTTCATAATGCCACCAAAAATGTTAACGAAGATACCTTTTACATTTTTGTCAGAAAGGATAATTTTGAATGCTTCTGTAACCTTTTCAGCTGTCGCACCGCCACCAACATCTAAAAAGTTAGCTGGATCGCCATGGTAATGTTTAATGATATCCATCGTAGCCATCGCTAAACCTGCACCATTAACCATACAACCGATATTTCCATCTAAAGGAATGTAGTTTAAGTCATATTTAGAAGCTTCGATTTCTTTTGCATCTTCTTCATCAAGGTCACGAAGTTCTAAAATATCCTTATGGCGATATAAAGCATTAGAATCAAAGTTTAATTTCGCATCTAATGCCATAACTTTACCATCACCTGTTGTAACAAGTGGGTTAATCTCTGCGATAGAGCAATCTTTTTCGATAAAAGCACGGTATAAGCCCATCATAAACTTCACAGCTTGTCCTACAAGCTCTTTTGGAATATTGATGTTAAATGCAATTCGGCGTGCTTGGAAGCCTTGTAAGCCTACTGCTGGATCAATATATTCTTTAAAGATTTTTTCAGGTGTTTTTTCTGCTACTTCTTCAATTTCTGTTCCGCCTTCTTCAGAAGCCATTAAAACAACTTGAGAAGTTGCACGGTCTAAAACAAGACCTACATAATATTCTTTTTTAATATCGCAACCTTCTTCGATAAGTAAGCGTTTTACTTCCTTACCTTCAGGACCTGTTTGATGTGTCACAAGTGTAGTTCCTAAAATGCTCTCTGCATATGTACGAACTTCATCTAAATTTTTTGCAACTTTTACTCCGCCAGCTTTGCCGCGTCCACCAGCGTGAATTTGTGCTTTCACTACACATACATCCGTTCCTAATTCTTTCGCCGCTTCTACAGCTTCTTCTACTGTAAATGCAACCTTCCCGTTCGGAACGCTAACCCCATAGCTTCTAAGGACTGCCTTACCTTGGTACTCATGGATATTCATGGTCCCATCCTCCCCTGTTTTCCTGTTTTACTCGAAAAGTTTTTTAATGTTTAAAAAACATTACATTGCCATTGTATAAGATGATTGGCACGCTGTCTACAATAAAGTGTCAGAAAACTGAAATCGCTTTATTCTTTTTGGAAAATAGTAATGTTTATATGTCAAAATACAAAATAAGCTGCGTTTTCGCAGCTTATTTTTGAATCATATCTTTAATTGGCGCAAACGATTTTCGATGTTCTTCTAATATGCCATGCGCTTCAATCGCTTCTAAATGTTGTTTTGTGCCATATCCCATATGTTGTTCAAATCCATATGCAGGATACTTTTCTCCAAGCTCTTTCATCATACGATCTCTCGTTACTTTCGCAATAATGGATGCAGCTGAAATAGAAATACTTTTTGCATCACCTTTAATAATAGATGTTTGCGGAATTGGTGTAGGGAGTTTCATCGCATCAATTAATAAATATTGTGGTGTACAAGATAAATTCGCAACAGCATCTAACATCGCTTGTTTCGTCGCTTGATAAATATTTATTTCATCAATAACTTGCGGTGATACAATTCCAACTCCAATTGCAATTGCTTGCGCTTTAATTTCATCATAAAAACGCTCACGTTTCGCTTCACTCAACTTTTTCGAGTCATTTAACCCCGGAATATAAAAATCCTTAGGAAGAACGACAGCTGCCGTCACAACAGGCCCAGCTAACGGTCCACGACCTACTTCATCTATACCTGCGATATATGTGAGACCTTTTTCACGTAATGCATTTTCATATTTAGACATTTCTAGAAATTTTTCTTTTTCCTTTTGTGCTAACTCTTTTTGTTTATACCACTTCGAAATGAGCTTTTGTACCCCTTTTCGCTCATCTTTCATTAATATCTGAAAGCGGTCGTCCTCTTCACTCATAATTTCTTGTAGTAAATGTTCCGCCTCTTGAATCGTCACTTTTTGCATTCATGCCACTCCCTTTATATACAAAAAAGAAAAGACGTACAAACGCACGTCTTATACTTCTTCTACTTTTTCTGCATCTTCTGTCTGCTCTGCAAACTCTTCTGGTGTTTCAAACGTCATTTTTCCAAGTTTGCCACCACGAAGCTCACGAAGTACAAGTTCAGATGTTTTATCATAATCAATCATTCCGCCGCCCATTAAACAGCCTCTATTTTTTCCAATCGCATCAAATAACTCCACGATATCTTCTGGAATGTCATTTAAATTATAGCGCTCTTTTAATCGCTCTGGGTAATGTTTCTCCATAAAACGTAGCGCATAAACAGCTACGTCTTGTAGATTTAAAATAGAATCTTTAATTGCACCAGTCGTAGCTAGACGTAATCCAACTAATTGGTCCTCAAATTTAGGCCATAGTATACCTGGTGTATCAAGTAATTCCATTTCCTTCCCAACTTTAATCCATTGCTGAGCTGTTGTCACACCAGGACGATCTCCTGTTTTAGCAATATTTTTCTTCGCTAACTTATTAATCAACGTAGATTTACCAACATTCGGTATCCCCACAATTAATGCACGAATCGCTCTCGGTCTAATACCTTTTGCAACCATTTTATCAAATTTCTCTTTCACTAACACTTTACAAGCCGCCGCAATTTCCTTCATGCCTTGTCCAGCCTGTGCGTTAATTGAAATTGCCATATGGCCTTTTTCTTTAAAATATGCGATCCATTGCTTTGTTAAACGATCATCTGCCATATCCGCTTTATTTAAAACAACAAGCCTCGGTTTATGTGTAATAATCTCATCGATCATCGGATTTCGAGAAGATAAAGGTAATCGAGCATCTACAAGCTCAATTACAACATCAATTAACTTTAATTTTTCTGTTACTTGGCGTCTAGCCTTTGCCATATGTCCCGGGAACCATTGAATTACCATGTTGCCACCTTCTTTTTCTTTTATTTCACAATACGAGCATCTTTTAACGGCCAATATAGTATATTTGCCTTTCCAATCACTTGGTCCATTGAAATTGTACCAATCGAACGGCTATCTTTACTAAAACGACGATTATCGCCTAAAACAAATAATTGACCTTCTGGAACAGTTTTCTTCCCTGTCATTTCTTCAAGAGTGAAATCATATGTAAGCGGTCCGTCAGCAATTTGTTTTTTCTGCTTGTCTAAATACGGCTCCTCATAAGCCTTTCCGTTAACATATAGTTTATCATTACGATACTCTATTTCATCGCCTGGCAGGCCGATAATACGCTTAATATAATCTTTATCTTCCGTTGCTCGGAATACAATAATATCAAATCGTTTCGGATCTCCTATGTGATAACCAATTTTATTAACAATCATTCGATCGCGATCATGTAATGTAGACGCCATCGATACTCCATCTACGAGAATTGGCGCAAAGAAAAACTGTCTAATAACACCTGCTAATACAACAGCTATCAAAATTGCCTTGATCCATTCCCAAAGTGAACTCTTTTCTTTCTTCATGCTTTTCCCCTCCACGATTATGTAAGCTGATCGTATTATATCAAAATTTTATATAGATTGGAAAAAGGGAGCTTGTGCATTTACAAGCTCCCATACATGTCTTATCGAATTTCTTTAATACGTGCTTTTTTACCGCGAAGGTTACGTAAGTAGTATAACTTAGCACGACGTACTTTACCACGGCGAAGTACTTCGATTTTCGCGATTCTTGGCGTGTGAACTGGGAATGTACGCTCTACACCTACACCGTAAGAAATCTTACGAACTGTGAATGTTTCACTGATTCCGCCACCACGACGTTTAATTACAACACCTTCGAAAAGCTGAATTCTTTCACGAGTTCCCTCAACTACTTTTACGTGTACACGTAAAGTGTCTCCAGGACGGAATGAAGGAAGGTCAGTTTTTAATTGGCCTTTTGTAATTTCTGCGATTAATTGTTGCATATTAAATTCTCTCCTTTAAACAGATGCTCTTATAAAGTCTAAATAAATTACAGCGGAACATCGTTAATACGGCTACTGATTTCAGCAGCACAAGTGTTATAATAGCATATTGCTAAGGCTGTTGCAATAGAAAATATATCAAGCACTTATTTGCCTTCTTTAATCTGTTCTAGCCACTTCTTTTCTTGCTTAGACAATTCTCGTTCTTCTAGTAAATCCGGTCTACGCGTGTACGTACGACGCAACGATTCTTTATGTCGCCATTCATCAATATTTTTATGATTTCCCGACATTAATACATCTGGCACTTTCATACCACGAAAATCAGCTGGACGTGTATAATGAGGATGCTCTAATAAACCTGTACTAAACGAATCCTCGACTTGTGAAGCATGATTTCCTAGTACTCCTGGAAGGAGACGTACGACACTATCAGTTATAACCATAGAGGCTAACTCTCCACCCGTTAATACATAGTCACCGATAGAAATCTCATCTGTTACGAGATGTTCACGAATTCGTTCGTCATATCCTTCATAATGCCCACATACAAAGATTAAATGTTCTTCCTCTGCAAGCTCTTCCGCCTTCTTCTGAGTAAACCTTTCACCTTGCGGACACATTAAGACAACTCGCGGCTTCCGCTCTGTCTCTTTCGTTAAATCTTCTACAGCATCAAAAATAGGCTGAGGAGTTAACACCATCCCAGCGCCGCCACCATACGGATAATCATCCACACTATTATGCTTACTCGTTGTATAATCGCGGAAATTGACAACACGAAGCTCTACCGCTTCTTTTTCTTGTGCTTTCTTTAAAATTGAAGATCCAAACACACCTGTAAACATATCTGGAAACAAAGTTAAAATGTCAATTTTCATTATAGTAGCCCTTCCATTACATGAATGGTTACTAATTTATTCTCAATGTTAACTTGAAGCACAACATCATCAATATAAGGAATTAACAAATCTTGACCTTTTGGACGTTTAATTACCCAAACATCATTTGCACCAGGAGATAGAACTTCTTTTATTGTCCCTAGCGCTTCTCCTTCTTCCGTTACAACGTTGCAACCAATAATTTCATGATAGTAGTATTCACCTTCAGCTAGTTCGCCTAATTGATCTTCAGGCACTTTTAAAAGAGAACCTTTAAACTGTTCTACTTCATTTACATTCCCATATCCTTCAAATGTCAATAAATCAAATGTTTTATGTTGACGATGAGAAGTAATCTTTACTGGGAAAGGCTCTCCACCTTTTTCATTCGATATGTATAACGTATTCCCTACTTTATATCGCTCTTCTGGAAAATCCGTACGAGAAACCACACGAATTTCTCCTTTTACGCCATGAGTATTTACAATTTTTCCTACGTTAAACCATTTTGTCATAAACAGTATGTCACCCCTGGTTTCTATATAAATTAAGCATCCCCATTTCACATATGGAACATGCAACTTCTCTTTAAATGTTAAAAAAGGGAGAGGAATAACTCCTCGCCCTTTTTACGTTTATTGAATTTCCAGTGTTACTTTTTCACTATTGTGATGTCCCACTGAATACAAGAGCATTCGAATTGCTTTCGCAACTTTCCCTTGTTTTCCAATGACTTTTCCAACATCCTCAGGATGTACAGTTAATCGATACTTTATCTCTCCGTTGTAAAGTTCCTGTGTAACTTTTACATCTTCAGGATAATCGACAAGAGGCTTGACAATCGTCTCGACTAACTTCTTCATAGTCATTGCCTCAATTACTTACCTTGTTTAGATAAGTGGAATTTCTCCATGATACCTTGGTTAGAGAATAAGTTACGAACTGTATCAGATGGTTTAGCACCATTTCCTAACCATTTTAATGCTGCTTCTTCGTTGATCTTAACTTCAGCTGGTTGAGCAACCGGATTGTAAGTACCGATTTCCTCAATGAAACGTCCGTCACGAGGAGAACGAGAATCTGCAACAACTACACGATAGAAAGGAGTTTTTTTAGCTCCCATACGTTTTAAACGAATTTTAACTGCCATTTATAAAGCACCTCCGAATTTATTTCACACAGATAATTATATTAGCAAAAAGACTATTGCTTTGTAAAGTATTTTTTCTTAACAGAGCCATCTTTTTTCCTTACATGAATGGAAACTTCAATCCACCTAGTCCTTTTTTCTTACCTTTTTGCATTCCAGTCATCGTTTTCATCATTTTTTTCATATCATCAAATTGCTTGATTAAACGATTGATTTCTTGTACCGTTGTACCGCTACCTTTGGCAATGCGTTTTTTGCGACTAGCATTGATTATTTCCGGTTGTTCTCGCTCTAATTTAGTCATAGAACGAATAATTGCCTCAATATGCCCAATTTGTTTTTCATCAACTTGTGCATTTTTCAGCCCTTTAATTTTATTTGCACCAGGAAGCATTCCTAACAATTCATCAAGCGGTCCAAGTTGACGCACTTGTCCAAGTTGTTCTAGGAAATCGTCAAGTGTAAACGAAAGCGTACGCATCTTTTGCTCAAGTTCTTTTGCTTTCTCTTCATCAACTGTAGCTTGCGCTTTTTCAATTAATGTTAAGACGTCTCCCATCCCTAAAATACGGGATGCCATACGTTCTGGATGGAACGCTTCAAGTGCATCTAGTTTTTCACCCATACCAGCAAATTTAATTGGCGTATTTGTAACAGCTTTAATAGACAATGCCGCACCACCGCGCGTATCACCATCCAGCTTCGTTAATACAACCCCTGTTAAACCTAGCTGTTCATGGAAACTTTGTGCAACATTAACCGCGTCTTGTCCTGTCATCGCATCGACAACAAGGAAAATTTCATCCGGTTTCGCAACTTCTTTCACTTTCGCTAATTCATCCATTAGTTCTTCATCAATATGCAGGCGACCTGCTGTATCAATTAAAACATAATCATGATGATCTTCTTTCGCTTTTGCAATCGCTTGTTTCGCAATTTCAACAGGACTTACTTGATCTCCTAAAGAGAATACAGGCATGTCCAATTGCTTCCCTAATGTTTCAAGCTGTTTAATCGCTGCAGGACGGTAAATATCCGCCGCAACAAGCATTGGTTTACGATTATGCTTTTTACGAAGCAAATTCGCAAGCTTACCTGTCGTCGTTGTTTTACCTGCACCTTGCAGACCAACCATCATAATAACAGTCGGTGGCTTATTAGCAACAGCAATTTTGCTTTGCTCTCCGCCCATAAGTTCTGTAAGTTCTTCCTGTACAACCTTAATTACTTGTTGTCCAGGTGTCAAACTTTTCATTACATCTTGTCCGACAGCACGTTCAGATACACGCTTTACAAAATCTTTTACTACTTTAAAGTTAACGTCCGCTTCTAAAAGAGCTAGACGAACTTCTCTCATCATTTCTTTCACATCGGCTTCAGAAACTTTTCCTTTGCCGCGGATTTTTTGCATCGTCTGTTGAAGTCGGTCGGCTAATCCTTCAAATGCCATATTGCCGCCCTCCTAATCTAATTTTTCGATAGCTTCAACAACTTGTTTCATTTCTTCATTCACATGCTCTTCTTCGCTGATTAGCTGTTTTAGCTTTGCAACAAGTCGCTGTCGCTCTTGAAACTTTTGAAGTAATACTAATTTTTCTTCATATTCTTCAAGCATCGCTTCAGTCCGTTTAATGTTATCATACACGGCTTGGCGACTTACATCAAATTCTTCCGCAATTTCACCAAGAGATAAATCATCTAGATAATAAAGCGACATATAACTTCTTTGTTTTTGCGTTAACAACGATTGATAAAAATCAAATAAATAGTTCATTCTCGTTGTTTTTTCGAGCATGTTGGATCATCCTTTGTTAAGTGATTTCCCTTTACATGAATTAGTTTACATGGAGTACAAAAGAGTGTCAAGTTTTTTTCTTAACATCTCATATTTTTATAGAAAAAGAAGCGGAAAATACCGCTTCTTTCACTTATACTTCTTCTGTTTCTACTAAGTTCGCAAATAAACCATATACATATTGTTCTGGATCGAACTGTTGCAGATCATCCATTTGCTCTCCTAATCCAACGAATTTCACCGGTACATCCATTTCGTTACGAATTGCTAATACAATACCACCTTTAGCAGTTCCATCTAACTTCGTTAAAACAATACCAGTCACATTCGTTGCTTCACGGAATGTTTTCGCTTGACTTAAACCGTTTTGTCCTGTTGTTGCATCAATAACAAGTAATACTTCATGAGGAGCTCCTGGTACTTCACGCTCAATTACACGCTTTACCTTCTCTAACTCTTTCATTAAGTTTACTTTATTTTGTAAACGTCCTGCTGTATCACATAGTAATACATCTACTTTACGTGCTTTTGCAGCTTGTACAGCGTCATACATAACCGCTGCTGGATCAGACCCTGATCCTTGTTTAATCACTTCTACCCCAACGCGATCGCCCCATACTTCTAATTGTTCAATCGCTCCAGCACGGAATGTATCTCCTGCTGCTAATAAAACAGACTTACCTTCTGATTTAAACTTATGAGCCATCTTACCAATTGTTGTCGTTTTACCTACACCATTCACACCAACAAATAAAACAACTGTCAAGCCATCCTTTTGCTCATTAATTTCATTAGTAAAATCACTGTCACCTTTATAAATCTCTATTAATTTTTCCGAAATAACAGCTTGTACTTCTTTTGGATCTTGAATATTACGACGTTGCACTTCTTCTTTCAGCTGGTCGATTAATTCCATCACTGTCGAAACGCCTACATCTGCACCGATTAAAATTTCTTCTAATTCTTCGAAGAAATCTTCATCTACTTTACGGTAACGAAAGACTAAATCATTTACTTTATCTGCAAACGAATTTCTCGTTTTTTCTAATCCTTGTTTAAACTTCTCTGTTACCGTATCTGTTTGTTTTGAAATTTTTTCTTTTAGTTTTTTAAAAAAGCTCATACTGTCCCATCCTTTCTATTTGCTTGCAACTAGTTCTTCTCCATCATCTAAACGAACCGAAACAAGTTTAGATACCCCTGACTCTTGCATTGTTACACCGTACAATACGTCAGACTCTTCCATTGTACCTTTTCTATGTGTAATTACAATAAACTGTGTCTCATCACTAAATTTCTTTAAATACTGAGCAAAACGGGCAACGTTTGCCTCATCAAGAGCAGCCTCTACCTCATCTAATACACAGAATGGGACTGGGCGTACTTTTAAAATACCAAATAGCAGCGCAATTGCCGTTAAAGCACGCTCTCCACCTGAAAGTAAACCTAAGTTTTGCAGTTTCTTCCCTGGCGGTTGCGCTACGATATCAATACCCGTATTTAATAAGTCCTCTGGATTCGTCATAACTAAATCCGCTCTACCGCCTCCAAATAATTCAGAGAACACCGATTGAAACTCCATTCGAATTCCTTCAAACGTAGTAGAAAAGCGTTTTTTCATTTCTTCATCCATTTCAGTAATAAGTTGGTGCAATGTCGTTTTTGCTTCTTCTAGATCATCTTTTTGCTCTAGTAAGAATGTATGACGCTCTGCCACACGCTCATACTCATCAATTGCTCCTAAGTTTACTGTACCTAGTTCTTCGATGGAGAGTTTAATTAGTTTCACCTTTTTACGTGCATCCTCAGCAGGCATCACCATTGTATACTTCAGTTTTGCCGCTTCAAATGAAATCGTATATGTTTCACGTAAATGTTGTAATCTATTTTCTAACTCTACATCAAGTCGGTTTATTTTTACCTCTTGATCTTTCAACATCTCAAGAATGTATTTATGTTTACCTGTTGTTTCTTTCAGGTTACGCTCTAACTGTTCTACTCTCTCTTGTAACGATACACGTTGTTCACGACGAGAGCGAATTAACTCTGAAGTTTGATTACGATCATATGCTTTCTTCTCAATCATATTCGTAATTTGTTCTTCACCACTTGAATTCGATGTCATTTCTTGTTTTAAGAATGCTAAATCCTCTTTCGTTTTGACAAGCGTTGCATCGGTTTCTTCTTTTTCCTTCGTCAATCGTTCTACTTTTTCTTTTTGATTAGATAAGCGTTGTTGCTTTTCAGCTGCTAACACTTTTAACTCAGTCATTTCTTTTTGAACTTTTTCTTTCGAAGAATGTTGCTCACTTTTTTGTTTTGTTAAAGCTGTGATTTTGCTATCTAATTCCGTAATCTCTGCCTGAAGAGTCGCTAAAATCTTTTCTAACTCTTCTTTACGGCCTTGCATTTTCACTTGGTCTTGCAAGAACCCTTCAATCTCTAAATCGTAAATAGATAACCGATCATTAATACGATGTTCTTCTAATTCTAAGCGACTAATTTCTTCTCTTAATTTCTGTTCATCTACACGCTCTGCTTCTACACTTTGCCTTAGTTCGCGTATTTGCACTTCTTTTTCTTGAATCTCTTGTTTTACTGCTTTAACAAAGTTTTCTAACTTCGTTGTTTTTTCTTCCATATCAGTTAACTTACTCGTCCACTCTTCTAGTTCACGTTGACGTCCTAATAAAGATGATTTCGCCTGTTTTACCGCTCCACCCGTCATAGAACCGCCAGGGTTTACTACATCACCTTCGATTGTTACAATGCGATAACGGTATTGCAATTGTTTCGCCAACTCATTCGCTCCGCGTAAATCTTTTGCAACAATAACAGTACCTAATAAATTTGAAACTACATTTTCATATTTATTGTTATATTGCACGAGTTCTGCTGCCACACCTACAAACGATGGGTGCTGATTTACAATACGTAATTGCTCAAATGATAACGATCTACCTTTAATAACAGCTTGCGGTAAAAACGTTGCTCGTCCATGTTTATTTTGTTTTAAAAACGCAATTGCATTACGAGCATGTTCTTCTTTTTGTACAACTATATGCTGCATCGCTGCACCTAGAGCAATTTCCATTGCAATTTCATATTCTTTCGGTACCGTTAGCAGTTCTGCAACAGCACCCTCAATACCTTGCAACCTATTTTCTCTAGCTTTCAATACTTCACGTACCCCTTGATAGAAACCAGAGTAGTCCTCTTGCATCTCTTCTAGCATTTCTTTTCGAGAACGTGCCTGTTGTACAAATTGATATGCTTGATACAGTTTTGTTTCGTTTTCACTATACTGCGCCTTGCATTTCCCAAGTGCCGCTTCTGTCTTTTGTATATTCGAAAGGATTCCAGCTACTTTTTCTTTTACTTGTTCATAACTTTCCACAAGTTTTGTCTTTTTCGCTGTAATTTCCATACGCATTTCTACATATTTCGCATTTTCTTCATCAAGGCGTTCATTTTTTGAGTTTTGTTGTTTAGATTGTTCTTCAATCATAGATAACTCATTACGATGACTAGCTTGTTGATTTAAAAGTTCAATATAGTCACCTTTTAAATTCTCAATTTGCTCTTCTAAATTGTCAGCAAACGTTGCAAGTAATTGCTCATTATCATGCAATTTCGTCTCCAACTCTTTTACATGATTTACAAATTGCATCAATACTTCTGTACTCGATTCAATTTCACCATCATAACTTGTAGCTTTCTCTGTTAATTCAACAATTAACTGTTCGAGTTGTGCACAATGCGTCGTTGCATTTTGCTTTCTCTCTTTTAATAGCTCACGCTGTCCTTCTAACTTTTCTAGTTCTTTACTAGAAAGCAAAAGTACTTCTTGCAGGGAATCTACAGACTCATCTACTGCTTGTAATTGGCCTCGTAATTCCTCTAGCTCTTCTTCACCTTTTTGTAAATGCGTTGACATTTTCGCTTCTTCGTTTTTATTATGCCCAAACTGATTTCGAAGCGCTTCCCATTTCTCATGTAATTCTTCAATTTCATGTACAATAAGCGCCGCTTCTACTTTCTCTAATTCTTCTTTTTTCTCGAGATAATCCTTTGCAATAGAAGCTTGTCTTTCTAAAGGTTCTACTTGACTACTTAATTCGTGAATTATATCTTGTACACGATTTAAGTTTTCTTGTGTGTCTGCTAATTTACCTTCAGCTTTCTTTTTACGAAGTTTGTATTTCAGCACTCCCGCCGCTTCTTCAAATACACCACGACGTTCTTCTGATTTACTACTTAAAATTTCTTCAACTTTCCCCTGGCTAATAATCGAAAAAGCTTCTCTTCCCATACCAGAGTCCATAAATAAATCGATAATATCTTTCAACCTGCATGATTGTTTATTAATATAAAAATCACTATCACCAGAACGAGATACACGACGCGTTACACACACCTCATTATATTCAATCGGTAAACGTTGATCTTCATTATTTAAAGTTAATGTTACTTCAGCAACATTAACCGCTCTTCTCGTATCACTACCTGCAAAAATAATATCTTCCATCTTTGCACCACGTAATGATTTTGCCGATTGTTCACCAAGTACCCAACGAATGGCATCAGTAATATTACTTTTCCCGCTTCCATTAGGTCCTACTACAGACGTTACACCTGGGACAAAATCGACAGATACACGCTCAGCAAAAGACTTAAATCCTGCTATTTCTAATCTTTTTAAAAACACGAAAGGCCTTCCTCCTATTCTCCATTGCTATAAATGTTGTTTATACAAAAACAAACGATTATACGGATTTCATTTCCTTACATTTATAAACGAAAGGAAAGTTTCATTCTATGCACAAGGAATCCCCCTCATTCAAAGGGGGATTCCTTATAGTTGTTCTTTTAACTTTTTCAACGCTTCTGCAGCAGCTTGTTGCTCTGCTTCTTTTTTCGACTTGCCACTACCAAGACCTAAGGCCACGTTATTTAACGTAACACGTGACACAAATTCCCGATTGTGAGCCGGTCCTTTTTCTTGCAAAATTTGATACTCAATATTGCCACTACCATCACGCTGAATCAACTCTTGTAATTGACTCTTATAATCCATCACATGAGAAAAAGCACCTTCATTAATTTTAGGGTATACAATTTCTTTTAAGAAGCCCCATACTGTTTCTAACCCTTGATCAAGATAAAGGGCACCAATAAACGCTTCAAAGACATCCGCTAATAAAGCTGGTCGTTCACGTCCGCCTGTCATTTCCTCACCTTTTCCTAATAAAACTAGGCTACCAAATGACAACTCGTTTGCAAAACGAACAAGAGATGGTTCACATACAATAGCTGCACGTAGTTTTGTTAACTCTCCTTCGCTCATTGTCGGATATTTTTGAAACAGATACTGCGATACAGTAAGTTCCAATACTGCATCTCCAAGAAATTCGAGACGCTCATTGTCTTCATGCGGTTTTTTTCGATGCTCATTCACATACGATGAATGCGTAAATGCTTGAATCAATAATTTTTCATCTGTAAACGTAATACCTATTTTTTCTTGAAATACTTTAAACGCTTCACGATATTTTGTTTCGTATTTTTTTTCTCTATATTTACGGTACGGCATAGGTCCCTCCAGATATAAGCCGAGAAGCCCCGCTAAAAAACGGGACTTCATTCAAGCATTATAGATGACTCTCTATGTAAGTCACAGCATCGCCAACAGTAGCAATCTTTTCAGCATCTTCATCAGAAATTTCCATTTCGAATTCGTCTTCTAATTGCATTACAAGTTCTACTACATCTAGGGAGTCTGCTCCTAAATCTTCCTTGAAGCTTGCAGCTGGTACTACTTCTGTTTCTTCTACTCCTAAACGATCAACGATAATTTTTGTTACACGCTCTAAAACATCTGCCATTCCATTCACCTCCCCTCAAATATTATATTAAATATTGTCCAAAAAAACTAGCTGAAATCGATTCTTTTATTACATTACCATACCGCCATCAACATTTAACGTTTGACCTGTAATATATTTGCTTTGATCAGAAGCAAAAAACGTTACAGCATTTGCGATATCTTGCGCTTCACCAAACTGAGCTGCAGGAATTAATTTTAACATTTCAGCTTTTATATTTTCATCTAATACGTCTGTCATATCTGTCGCAATAAATCCAGGAGCAATTGCATTTACAGTAATATTGCGGCTTGCTAACTCTTTTGCTGATGTTTTTGTTAATCCGATTACACCTGCTTTAGCAGCAACATAGTTTGCTTGTCCTGGGTTTCCCGTTACTCCGACAACAGAAGCGATATTTACAATACGTCCATGACGTTGACGCATCATATATCGAGATACTGCCTTTGTACATAAGAATACACCTTTTAGGTTTGTATTAATAACTGTATCCCATTCTTCTTCTTTCATACGCATTAATAAATTATCTTTTGTTACACCTGCATTATTTACAAGAATATCAACTTGTCCAAATACATCTACAGTTTGTTTCACCATATTTGTAACGTCTTCAGCATTTGCAACATCTGCTCTTACTGCAATTGCATCCGAACCTAATTTCTTTATTTCATCAACTACTTCATTTGCCTTTTGCTCGTTACCAGCATAATTTACTACAACATTTGCCCCTTGTTTTGCTAAATCAATCGCAATTGCGCGACCAATTCCACGTGAAGCACCCGTTACTAATGCTACTTTCCCTTTTAACATCAGTTTTCTCCTCTCAAATTCGAAATGGTATCTTGTAATGTCTCTTCATCGTATATCGCGTATGCTTTCACTGATGAATCAATTGACTTCATAAGTCCAGCAAGTACTTTCCCAGGTCCAATCTCAATAAATGTATCTACCCCTTGACTCACCATATATTCAATGGATGGATACCATAAGACAGGCGAATAGAGCTGCTCGATTAGCTTTTCTTGAATATGTGCACCACTTGTAATAACGTCTGCTGTTACATTTGCGATTACCGGAATATTCGTATCTTGAATTGTAATTTCATTTAAGACACTTTGGAATTTCTCCGCCGCTGGCTTCATAAGCGCAGAGTGGAACGGTCCACTTACTTTAAGCGGAATTGCTCTCTTTGCACCATGTTCTTTCGCTCTTTGAGAAGCAATCTCGACTCCTTGCTTTGTTCCAGAAATCACAATTTGCTTCGTACTATTCATATTAGCAATTTGTACTGCATACCCTTCACTTGTTACTTCTTCTGTAACTTGTTTCAGCATATGTGGATCAGCACCTAAAATAGCCGCCATTGCACCTTCTCCGCCAGGAACAGCTTCTTCCATATATTCCCCACGTTTCCTTACAGCATATACTGCATCCTCAAAAGTTAATGCACCTGCTGCTACAAGAGCGCTATACTCACCTAAACTATGCCCTGCGACAAAGTCTGGTGTAATATCATACTCTTTTAAAGCTGTCAAAATAGCAAAACTCGTTGTTAATAAAGCAGGTTGCGCATTTGTTGTTAACGTAAGCTTTTCCTGCGGCCCTTCAAAAATCACTTCTGAAAGTGAGTCTTGCAACACCTCATCTGCTTTTGCAAATACATTTGCAACCTCTTTATTATTCTCTGCTAACTGTTTACCCATTCCAACTGCCTGTGAACCTTGGCCCGGAAAAAGAAATGCTAGTTTTCCCATTTCAAATCCTCCTCTTATTGGAGTGGCTCTTTCTCCATTACGCTTGAAATAGTAGGAATAACTTCTTTCGCTACCATTTCTCTCGTTTGACGAATCGCACTAAATATTGATTGGTCATTGGAAGAACCGTGAGCCTTAATGACAGGAGCTTTCAATCCAAATAACGCGGCTCCTCCATACTCCGAATAATCCATTTTATCTTTTAATACCATAAGTTTTGGTTTTAATACCGCCGCTGCTAATTTGCTCGTAAACGAACTCATTAACTGCTCTTTTAACATAGAGAATAATGCAAGTGCTGTTCCTTCTAATGATTTCAGTGCTACATTCCCTGTAAAACCGTCACATACAACAACATCTGCTACACCTTGCAATAAATCTCTTGATTCAACGTTCCCAACAAAATTAATTGGCGCATCTTTAAGCATTGCAAAGACTTGTTTTGAAAGCTCGTTACCTTTACCATCTTCTATTCCAACGTTTAAAAGTCCAACGCGAGGATTTTTAATTCCTCTTACTTTCTCAGCGTATACAGATCCCATTACTGCATATTGATATAAATGAATTGGTTTTGCATCAACGTTCGCTCCAACATCTAACATAACAAAACCTTCTCCATCAACAGTTGGCATTGTAGGGGATAAAGCTGGTCGCTCAATTCCTTCCATACGACCTACAACAAACAATCCAGCCGCCATTAAAGCTCCTGTACTACCAGCTGATATACAAGCATCCGCTACACCGTCTTTCACTTGCTGCGCCGCAAGTACCATTGAAGCTTGTTTTTTTCGACGAACCGCTCTTACTGGTTCATCTGTCGATTCGATTTTTTCGTCTGTATGAAGTATAGTAATTCGTTCTTCACTCGTTAAGTATTGACGAATTTCCTCTTCTTTCCCCACTAACGTAATATGTAAATCAGAATATTCCTTAATAGCTTTCATTGCTCCTAGTACGACAGCCTTTGGAGCATGATCGCCGCCCATTGCATCTATTGCGATTTTCATAAGTTGTTACCTTCCTCACTATAATTACTAGATCGATACATTTCAAAAGTGCCTGTAAAAACAAGTTCTTCTCCAACGAAGCTACGCACTTTGACAACCGTCCGCCCTTTATCATTCTCTACATCTTCCACGCGCGCTTTTGCAACAACACGCTCTCCTAATTTTACAGGACGAATGTATCGAATGGTAGACTTTGCAGTTAAAGCTAATTCTTCATCAATAACCGCAACAGCTAGTGAGTTTGCTTGTGCAAACAAATGATGCCCACGGGCAATTTGATTTCTTTTAAATACGTGTTCTACCTTCACTTCAAAAATAGAAATCGCATGTCTATCTAATTCTATATCAATAATTTCTCCGACAACCTCTTCTAACGGTAAAGATTTCACATCTTCTTCATGTTGCTTTGTAGCTACATGTTTAATTCTTTCTCTTAATTCAGGAATAGATAATTCCATACGATCAAGACGTACAGTTTGTATACTCACTTGAAATTTTTCTGCTAAATCTTCATCCGTAATAAAAGGATTCGTTTCTATCGTTTGTTGTAATAATTCTTGTCTTTCTTTTTTACTTCTTCTTTTTTTCATACCGCACCATCCATTTTTATGACTAGGTACTAACAGTAGTATATAATCATTAAAAGTAGAATGCAACAAAAACTTTTGTTGCCTCCCTTTAATCGAGCTTCTCTCCCTGGAACACACCTGTCCCGTCAAGATACGTACGCAACGACGCATATTGATCATTATGCCAAAACGCTTCTGAATCTACTAGTAACGCCGCATCTTGTCTAGCTGTTTCTAGCGCCCGATAATCATGTACCATATCAGCAACCTTGAATTCTGGTAAACCACTTTGCTTACTCCCAAAGAAATCTCCAGGACCTCGTAATTCTAAATCTTTTTCTGACAATACAAATCCATCATTCGTTTCGGTCATAATACGCATTCGTTCTTTTCCCGTTTCCGATTTTGGATCCGCGATTAATAAACAATACGATTGTTCACTACCACGCCCAACACGGCCTCTTAGCTGATGAAGCTGTGATAAACCGAAACGCTCTGCATCATAAATAACCATTACAGTCGCATTCGGTACGTTCACACCCACCTCAACAACTGTTGTCGACACAAGAATTTGCACTTTATTTTCACTAAATTGCCCCATTATCTCTTCTTTTTCTTGAGATGATAATCTTCCATGCATTAATCCGACTTGACATTTCCCCTGATAATGATGAGTCAGCATACTATGTAAGTCGATTGCATTTTGTACATCAAGTTTCTCAGATTCTTCAATTAGAGGACAAATAACATATGCTTGTCTTCCTTTTTTTATCTCTTTCTCTACAAAACCGAGAACACGATCTAACATGTCATGTTTTGCCCAGTATGTTTCAATTACCTTTCTACCAGCCGGCATCTCATCGATTATAGAAACATCCATCTCTCCAAATGCAGTAATTGCTAACGTACGTGGAATTGGTGTTGCTGTCATAAATAATACATCTGGACTTTCACCTTTCTCACGTAAAACTCGTCGCTGCGCTACACCAAATCGATGTTGTTCATCAGTAATCACGAGACCTAACCTATGAAAAATAACTTCATCTTGAATTAAAGCATGCGTTCCAACAAGGATATCTATTTCTCCTTGTTCTAATTTTGCCAAAATCTCTCGGCGTTTCACACCTTTAACTGAACTTGTTAACAATTCAACCTTCATACCAAAGTGCGAGAACGTCTCTGCGAGCGATTGATAATGTTGTTCTGCTAAAATTTCTGTTGGAACCATTAAAGCACCTTGATAATGCGCTAATTTCGCTGCATAAAGACCAATTGCAGCGACCACCGTTTTACCAGAACCTACATCACCTTGCAACAGACGATTCATTCGATAAGGAGATGTCATATCTTTCATAATTTCATCTACAACTCGGCGTTGCGCACCAGTTAATGGAAACGGAAGTGCATCGATAAACTCTTGCAATTCTTCTGAAGGAATTTCTTTTTTCGTCCCTTTCGAATTTTCCCTCTCCATTTTTCGTAACGTTTGCATTTTTAACTGAAATAAGAAAAACTCCTCATATACAAAACGGCGACGCGCTTGCTTCAAATCTTCCTGACCTGTTGGAAAATGCAACGCCCGAAGCGCTTCATAACGCGGCAATAATTTATATCGACTTAGCAATCCATCAGGTAACACTTCAACTATAGAATCTCCATACTCTTTTAACGCTTGTGCAATAAAACGGCGCATCTGTTTTACTGTAAGTTTCCCTTTCACTGAGTACACAGGCTCTACTTCTTGTTGACGTACAACCGGTCCAAAATGAAGTTCTGATACCGCAATCGTTTGACGATGCTGATCCCATTTACCAGTAATCGTTACCGTTTCATCTAAATTTAACTTCTGCTTATAGTACGGCCTATTAAAACATACAGCTGTAATTAAATAACGACCTACGAGGACACGAACCGTAAGACGCGACTTCTTCTTCCCATAATATTGCAGTAAAGGAGCACTATGAACTTTTCCCTCTACTGTTACACGTTCATCATGCTTTACTTCAGCAAGATCTTTCATCGCATAGTCTTCATAACGGTACGGAAAATGTTCTAATAGATGAGAAACTGTATAAATTCCCATCTCGTGTAGTAATTCAGATGTTTCTCCTCCGATTCCCTTTACATCCGTAACAGGAACTTGTACAACTTCATTCAAGGTTCTCACGCTCCGTCACATTATTTTTTGATTCATTATCCATTAACATGATTGACATCTGTAATCGCTCTCTTTCACCCTATATATTCTATCATAGGCATTCTAAGAGAAACTACTCAAATCCCTCATAAACAACACGAAAGAAAAGAGCCTCACTATTAGCAGCAAGGCTCTTTTTTATCTTCAATATGCTAGCCTTTTGAATAAAAACTAGTAATAAACTTCATATTACTACTTATTATCCATTAGCAAGTAAGTAATCCATTTATTTTCAAAACGAATTTTTTCTTATTCTACAGAGAAGATGAAAGAATACACCGGTTGGTTTCCAGCATGTACTTCTACTTCTGCATCTTCAAAATTCTCTTCTACAAATTCAACTAATTCAGCTACCTCTTCATCAGTTGCATCTTCACCTTGTAGAATCGTTACGATTTCAGAATCTTCATCAATTAGTGCTTCTAGTAATTGCTTCGCAGCCCCTACTTTTTCAGCATTTGTTGATACGATTTTTCCATCTGCGATACACATGAAATCATCTTTTTGAATTGCCACACCATCAATTTCCGTATCACGTACAGCATACGTAATTTGACCTGTTTTCACATGAGATAAAGCTTCTTTCATGTTTTCTTCATTTTCCTCTAGCGTTCCAACTGGATTAAATGCTAACATTGCAGCCATACCTTGAGGAACTGTTTTTGAACGAACTACAATCACTTCTTGATCCACAACTGACGCTGCTTGTTCTGCTGCCATTACGATATTCCCGTTGTTCGGTAAAATAATGATTTTTTCAGCGTTTGCTTCTTCAATCGCCTTCACGATATCCTCAGTACTTGGATTCATCGTTTGGCCACCTTCGATAACTTTCGTCGCGCCAATGCTTTCAAATAAAGTTTTAATACCAGATCCCATAGCTACAGTTACGATACCGTACGGTTGTTTCTCTTTAGGCTGGCTAGTTGGCTCAGGCATCATAGCAGGCTCATCTAATAAAGCGGTATGCTGTTCACGCATATTCTCTACTTTAATCTTGATTAAACTACCGTAACGTTGTCCGTAGTTCATAGCGTCTCCAGGATGTTCTGCATGAATATGAACTTTTACAATTTCATCATCAGATACAACTAGTAGTGAATCACCATACACACTAATATCTTCACGGAATTTTTGTTCAGAGAAATTATGTTCTTTCACTTTATCAGCTTCTAATTTCACCATGAACTCCGTACAATATCCATACTTAATATCTTCTGTACTCAATTGGCTTTGTACACTACGGTGATGTTCTGCGCGCACCATTTCATTCATAGATGGTTGGGCAGGTGCATCAGAAGAAATCGTTTCTCCTTTTAAGTCAGCTAAAAACCCTTCGTAAACTACTACAAGACCTTTACCACCGCTATCTACAACGCCAACTTGTTTTAATACAGGTAATAAATCTGGCGTACGATTTAACGATGCATTTGCTTCTTTCACAACGTCTTCCATAAACAAAACAAAGTCGCGCTGTTTTTTCGCAACTGTTACTGCATATTTACCCGTTTCTCTTGCAACCGTTAAAATCGTTCCTTCAATCGGTTTCATAACCGCTTTGTAAGCCGCCTCTACTCCAGCTTCTAAAGCTGCAGCAAAATCAACTGTTGTTAATTCTTCTTTTTGTTCAATGGATTTCGAGAAACCACGGAACAACTGAGATAAAATAACTCCAGAGTTACCACGAGCTCCCATTAATAATCCTTTGGCTAAACTTACGCCGACTTTACCAGCATGTTGTGAAGGATTTGCTTTCACTTCACGTGCGCCTGAAGTCATAGATAAGTTCATGTTTGTACCGGTATCGCCATCTGGAACTGGAAATACGTTTAATGCATCAACAAGCTGAACATTATTCGTTAAATTATTCGCTCCTTGAATGATCATTTGTGATAAACGTTTTCCATCAATTTTTTGAATTGACACAGATTTTCCTCCTTAATGCACATTACAAGTTTATTACTTTAACTCCTTGTACGTAGATGTTTACAGAATCTACTGCTAGTCCTACAGTTTGATCTAATGTATATTTCACTTTCGTCTGCACGTTATGTGCTACTTCTGAAATTTTCGTACCATAGCTCACAATAATATACATATCAATATGTACTTCATCTTCATCTTTACGAACAATAACACCTCTAGTGAAATTTTCTTTTCGTAAAATGTCTGTTAATCCATCTTTTAACTGATTTTTTGATGCCATACCTACGATACCGTAGCAATCTACCGCGGCACCTCCAGCAATTGTTGCAATTACATCTGTACTAATATCAATTTGACCGTACTTCGTTTTAATTTCAATTGACATCTCGTTTTCCCCCTTCATAAATGGTGAAAGTGAGTTAGACTACTTTAGTTACTATCATATAATCTTTTTAAAGAAAATTCCATCGTTCTTTCTTTTTCACTCTCATATTTTATGTTGAAAACTACACTTTTTTATGATGAGCAAAATAGTCCATTGTTATTATACAACATGTATCACTATAATATGTCAAGCAATTTTTCTTGATTTCAACTTTTCTTCATTGACATATAGTGTCAAGTAATTTTTCTTGATTTCTTTTTTCTACAGTGTTGCATTCTCTTTTTAGTTGTGTTAAATTATAGTAGTGTTTTTAGCATCGCATAAAAGACTAACATTGAAAAATTACGTATGGTAAGGTATCAAGGGAGGGAAATATAAATGGCTCGTGTTTGTGCTATTACTGGAAGAAAAGCTCGTTCTGGTAACTCTCGTTCTCACGCAATGAACGCTACAAAACGTAAGTGGGGCGCTAACCTTCAAAAAGTTCGCGTACGCATCGACGGAAAAGTTCAACGTGTTTACGTTTCTGCTAGAGCATTAAAATCTGGCAAAATCGAACGTGTTTAATAATAAAAAAAAGAGCCGCTAGGCTCTTTTTTTACTATACCAATGGAAAAAGCACCGGTAATAGGTGCTTTTTTTAATCTTTTTTGAAGGTATTTAACATGGCACGAACAATTCCACCAAGAAATTTAGGTAACTTAATTGTATAAAATCTCATGGTTTCCCTCCTAATCCCCATTACTCCACTTGGTCACTATATGATGTAAGGAGCAAAATTGTTTCTTTAATCAGTGCTTCTTATCACCATTAATATGCCAGAAGTAAATGAAAAAGTACCTTTTTCCTCAACGAGTTCATTACTAATACAAAGTGTGGATCCCCACTCTATTTTTTTATTCGTTAGAGGATATTTAAAACCAAGTAATGTAATCCCTTCCACTATTTCAGTAACAGGCACAAAAGATACATAAGGGAAATTTTTATTTTCTTCAATTATATGTGTACCTACTCTTTTTACACTTATTTCATTTTGATTGTCTACAATACACATCTCTATTCCTACTTCTAATCCTTTTAAAAGCATTTGTATATTCGCTAAACCGTGATCAAGTCTTCCGCCAGTAGCACCAAAAATACGAATGAGTGCCGGCTTTTGTTCTAACGCCCAGTTAATCGCAATTTCTAAATCAGTTTGATCTTTTTCACGAGGAACAATATGTAAATCATTTGTTTGTTGCCCCATCCATGCTAATTCTTCTTCCGTAACCGAGTCATAATCTCCAAACGCAACAGCAGGAGTAATACCTCTTTTTAATAAACGATATACTCCTCTATCAACTGCCGCCCACACTACTTTCTCATTTTCATATGAAGAAAAATCTGCACAATATTCCGCGGGTCCTCCCGCTAAAATATGAATAATCATGTTTCCTTCCCCTTCTATTGTAAAAAGGCAATCTGCCATTCGGTAGATTGCCTTTTTATATATTTTTTCTCTACCCTTTATAAATAGTGAAAACTTACTACACTAGAAGATTCACTGGGATAAAGACCCGTTCATTCATTATCCACGAATGACACGAATTGCTTCACCGCGGTCTTTTTGATTGTATACTGCTGACCCAGCTACAAGTACATTTGCTCCTGCTTCTACACAAAGTCTTGCTGTTTCAGCGTTTACACCACCATCAACTTCAATTTCTACTTCTAGATTGCGCTCTTTAACCATTTCTGCAACTTGTTTAATTTTCGGTAATACAGAATGGATAAATTTCTGCCCACCAAATCCAGGGTTTACTGTCATAAGTAATACCATATCAATATCTTCTAATACATGCTCAATCACTGAAACTGGCGTATGCGGATTTAATACAACTCCTGCTTTAATGCCATGAGATTTAATTAACTGAATTGTACGATGCAAATGAGGGCACGCCTCTACATGAACAGTAATAATATCCGCTCCCGCTTTTGCGAAAGTCGGGATATAGTTATCAGGATTTTCAATCATTAAATGTACATCTAACGGTAACGATGTGATCGGACGAATTGCTTCTACAATTAATGGTCCAATCGTAATATTTGGTACGAAATGTCCATCCATTACATCGACGTGAATGTAATCCGCCCCGCCTTTTTCTACATCTTTAATCTCTTCCCCTAATTTTGAAAAATCTGCTGATAAGATCGATGGTGCAATTTTAATCATAACTAATACCTCGGCTTTCTCTCTCTAATTTCTTCTACAAATTGTTTGTAATTCTTATAACGATATTCTGTAATCTTCCCCTCTTCAACCGCAGCCTTCACAGCGCATTTCGGTTCAGAAAGATGTGTACACCCTCTAAATTTACAGTATTGGCTCGCTTCTTTCAACTCTGGAAAACAATATGTAAGATCTTCTACCTCTATATCTATGAAATCGAGTGAACTAAAACCAGGTGTATCTGCAACTAGTCCGCTTCCAATCGCAATTAATTCTACGTGTCTTGTCGTATGTTTCCCGCGTCCTAAATGTGAGGAAATATCATTCGTTTTCAGTTCTAATTCTGGACGTAAGACGTTAAGCATAGAAGATTTTCCAACACCAGATTGCCCCGCAACGACGGAAACACAACCTTCTAAGAATGGTTTTAAAATGTCAATACTTTCCGATGTATTTATAGAAGTAAATAATACATCATATCCCATCTCACGATAGTCATTTGCATAAGATTCAACAGTCTCTCTCATTTTTTCATCCACTAAATCCATCTTACTAATGCAAATAATCGGCTTAATGTTATGATATTCAATCAGCACTAAAAATCGATCTAACAGTCCCGGATTAAAATCTGGTTCTACTGCAGAAAATACGAGTATCGCTTGATCAACATTAGCAATAGGAGGCCTAACAAGTTCATTTTTTCGATCAAATACTTCAAGCACGTATCCTTCACTTGGATTATCAGCCTGAAAAACAACTTGGTCTCCTACCAATGGTGTAATTTTATTTTTTCTAAACACACCACGCCCGCGACATTGTGTAATCCCTTCTTCATGCTGCACATAATAAAATCCACTTAGAGCTTTTACAATTTTTCCTTCTGGCATATAATTCTCCTTTATTCTGTATAAAGTGAAGCTGTAATTCCTATTGAATGGATTATCATTCTTTAAATAAAGATTTCAAAACCCGTCATATATACAAGTTAATACGTTTAATCTACCATTAAATTTAAAATATTATTTATAACAGTATCACTTTTATAGCTTTTTGAACCATATATTTTTGCCTGTTATACGGTCCACTATATGTAGACAGCATAACAGGCAGGAGTAATACATTCCATTCCCTCTAAAAAGAAAATGGAATTCATTATTATTGAGTTGGATATGGTACTTCTTTGTCAATAATCGTTACACCATCTCGTACAATTTTATAGTGTCCTTTTGTACCTTCTTGAATTACAAATTCTAATGAAATAGTTGCCGACTCTGAAATTGTTCTAGTTTCAATTGGTCTATCCATTTTTTGTTGCATATCTTCTTTATAAATTTCTATCTTTTGCGGTTTTTTCTCACCTATTATAGAAGACTCATACGGAATAGAAATATTATCCACTTTCACTGTTTTCGTTACTTTCGGCTTAGGACCATCTGAAATAACAATCGTCACTTTATCTCCTTCTTTTAACGGCGTTCCTGGTTTTGGAGATTGCGAAATTACAAGTCCTTTATCAACAGTATCGGAATACTCTCGTTTTATATCTGGAGTTAGTTTCCTCTCATTCAAATAACCATTGACACTATTTTCAGTCCATCCTGAAAAGTCACCTGGTCTAATTTGATAAGGACCTTTACTTACCCAAATTTTCAGGTCTTGTTCCGCCTCTACTACCATTTGATCTGGCGTCGGAATTTGCTCAACGATTTCACCTTTTGGTCTATCATTTTCAATATAATTTATTGTAACTTGTTTATATTTTTCTTCTAATTCAGACCTTATGCTCTCAAAATCTTTCCCTGTAAGATCACTCATCTTACTTTTCTTTTTTCCACCTGATTGATAGATAGTAATTTTAGAGTTTTCTTTCACGACTCTTCCTGCCACAGGGTCTGTTTTTATGACATCACCAGTTTCAACATCATCTGTATATACAATATTAGGTTCCGTAACCTCAAAACCTTTTTCAACTAATGTATTTACTGCTGTCGTATATTTCATACCAGACACATCAGGGACTTTTACATCTTTTGGAATAAAGAATCCTGGAATAACAGTAAGCGCTAACGTTATTCCGATTGCTAAAAGTAAAAATATTGTAATTAAAATTTTGAGCCATTTATTACTTCGTTTTTTCTTCTTATTTAAATCCGTTTCTTCTTTTCTTGTCTGTTCATCCACTTTACTTCCTTTTAAAACAATTGTTTCATCAGTAACGTTTTCAAATAATTGTTCTTGTTGAATAATCGGAATCGCTTTTGTCGCTTCCATATCTTCCGGTATGTAAAATGGCTGCTCATTTATCCTCTCTGGATATAGCGCCGTTTCAATATCTCGTTTCATCGCATTGGCAGATTGATATCGATGAAACGGATCTTTCGCAGTTGCCTTTAATATAATATTTTCGACACTTTGCGGAATATTTTCATTCCATCTTTTTGGAGACGGAATTTCACTTTGTAAATGTTTTAAAGCTATAGCAACAGCAGATTCACCAGAAAACGGTTGTCTTCCTGTTAACAACTCAAACATAACAATCCCTAGGGAATAAATATCTGATTGTTTATTTGCTATCCCGCCACGTGCTTGTTCTGGTGATAAGTAATGCACCGAACCGAGTACTGAATTTGTATGTGTAATTGTTGTTGCACTTGTAGCTGTCGCAATTCCAAAATCTGTTACTTTTATTACTCCATCAGCTCGAATTAAAATATTGTGCGGTTTAATATCACGATGCACAATTTCAAAATGATGGGCGTGTGCCATGGCGGATGTTAACTGCTCCATAATATCAAGAGCTTCTCCTATCGATAACATCCCTCGCTCAATTATGTATTGCTTCAATGTTTGTCCTGGTACATACTCCATTACAAGATAATATATACCATCTTCTTCTCCGACATCATACATATTCACAATATTTGGATGCGACAACGTTGTAACAGACTGCGCTTCTCGATGGAAACGTTTAATAAACTCTTCGTTATTTGAATAGTCGAGTCGTAATATTTTTACCGCTACATCCCGGCCCAGTATATCATCATGAGCTAAATATACATTGGCCATTCCACCGCCACCAATCATTTTCAGCAGCTTATAACGGTCATTTAAGCGTTTTCCAATCAGCACGTTGCACTTCACCTACTTTCGTTTGTCGAACCCGCATAATCAATCAGAACAAGGGTAATATTATCTTCCCCACCACGATCATTCGCCAATTGAATGAGACGTTGCCCCTTAGTTTCTAGCTGTTCATTTAACTGTAAAATTTGTTGCATATCAGCAATAGAAACTTTGTTAGATAATCCATCAGAGCAAAGAAGTAACTGATCATCTTCCTCTAGCACCAACGTTTTAACATCTAATCCGACTTTCTCTTCTGTTCCTAATGCCCTTAATAAAACATTCTTTTTCGGGTGATATTCTGCGTCTTCTTTTGAAATTTCACCATGTCTCACAAGTTCATTTACAAGTGAGTGATCTTCCGTTACAAGCGAGATTTCTCCCTCTGATACCATATAACAACGACTATCCCCTATATGACCTATTGTCACAAAGCTCGGCGTACAAATTGCTATTATAAGTGTTGTTCCCATGCCATTACATTCTACATGTTGCTTAGAGTACTCATATATACGCTCATTAATAATCCCAACACTAGTATGTAACCACTCTTCTACTTTTTTTGGCTCATTCATATTATGCGTTTGCTTCCAATAATCATGGAATAATTGAATGGTCATCGAGCTAGCTACATCACCAGCTCGATGACCTCCCATTCCATCTGCTACTACCGCTAAAATATTTCCATCTAAATTATGAAAAACTCCTGCACTATCTTCATTATGTTGACGAACTTTTCCTTTATCTGATAGAAACACGGCTTTCATCTCGTCACCTCGTCTCTTCTTTGCGCTCCTTCGCACGCAACTGACCGCAGGCTGCATCAATATCATGACCTTGTTCACGGCGAATCGTTACATTTACTCCACGATCTTTTAACGTTTTTTCAAACAAGAAAATTTGTTCACGTGGCGTACGTACATAATCACGTTCAGGTACGTAGTTTACCGGAATTAAGTTCACATGACATTTTACACCTTTTAAGAGCGCAGCAAGTTCTTCAGCGTGCTCAACTTGGTCATTTTCTCCTCCAAATAGTCCATATTCAAAAGTAATACGACGCCCTGTTCTATTTACATAGTATTTAATAGCTTCCATCAAATCTGGTAGCTTATAAGCACGGTTAATCGGCATTAATTTTGAACGTAATTCTGAGTTTGGAGCATGCAGTGAAATCGCAAAATTAATTTGTAAGTCTTCTTCAGCGAACTTATAAATTTTCGGGATAATTCCACTTGTCGAAACTGTCATATGTCTCGCACCAATATGAAGTCCTTTTTCATGGTTAATGATGCGTAAGAATCCCATTAAATTATCGTAGTTATCAAATGGTTCTCCAATTCCCATAACGACAAGAGAACTTACACGTTCTTCTGATTCATCAAGTGCACGTTGCACTTCTACTACTTGCGCTACAATTTCTCCAGCTTCTAAGTTTCGCTTTAAACCGCCAAGCGTTGAAGCACAGAACGTACATCCAATACGACAACCTACTTGCGTTGTTACACAAATGGAATTTCCATATTCATGTCGCATTAATACCGTTTCAATAGAATATCCATCGTATAATTGGAATAAGAATTTAATTGTTCCATCCGAAGACGTTTGTTTTACTAACGTATTTAAAGTAGTAATATCAAAGGAATTCGACAATTTTTCACGCAATCCTTTAGAAAGGTTTGACATATCCTCATAATTTTTTACACGTTTTTTATATAACCAATCAAAAATTTGTCCAGCACGGAACTTTGGTTCTCCTTGCTCCTTTAACCAATCTTGCATTTCATGAAGTTGTAAAGAGTAAATTGATGGTTTTTTCGTTTCTAAATTTTTCTTTTGTTTTCTCACAGTCGTTTCCACGATGCTACACCTTCTTCCTTAAACAAGCAATATAAAAGCCATCTGTTGCAAAATAATGCGGTAAAATTTGTACTTGACCTTCATCAATATACGGACTTAACTTTTCTGGCATACGCTCTTTTATCGTAGTATCCCACTCAAACTCAGGATGCTCTTGTAAAAATCGTTCTATTACTTGTTCATTTTCTATTTTTTCAATTGTGCACGTACTATAAACAAGGCGACCACCTTGTTTTAATAACGGTGCGATTTTTTCTAGTATTGCAAGTTGGATCGTCGATAATCTTTCACTATCGCCTTTATCTTTACCTAACTTAATATCAGGCTTACGTCTAATTACACCAAATCCAGAACATGGGGCATCTACTAATATTTTATCAAACGTTTCATTTGCAAAATGTTCTTGCACTTTTCTAGCATCTAATGCCTTTGTTTCGACATTTCCTAGACCAAGTCGCTCTGCTTGTTGTTTAATTAAACGTACTTTGTGTGCATGTAAATCAAGGGACATGACTTGACCAGTTCCTTTTAATCGCTCTGCGATATGTGTTGTTTTTCCACCTGGAGCAGCACAACTATCAAGAACTACATCTCCCTCATCTGGTTCTAAGGCACGTGCTACCAGCATAGAACTTTCATCTTGAATAGAAAGAAAACCTTTTTTAAACGCATCTGTGTGCGCTACATTCCCTTTTTCAATTTGAATTGCATCATCTGATAAATCGCCACGCTTCGCTTCTATACCTTCACTAGCTAATAATGCAATTGCTTCTTCTACTGTTATTTTATCAACATTTACACGCGCTGTTGGTACAGGCGGTAACATGTTCACTTCACACATTTTCTCAGCAGTTTCTAAACCATATTCTGAAGTCCACTCTTGGACAAGCCAAATTGGATGACTTGTTGCAATTGCCAAACGTTCTACTGGATCTTTGATTTCATCTACAGAAGGTACACCTTCTCTTTGAATCGAACGTAATACACCGTTCACCATACCAGCAATTCCTTTATGCCCGCGACGCTTTGCAATCTCAACGGCTTCATGAATAGCCGCTCTTTCAGGCACTCGGTCTAAATAAATCATTTGATATAAAGATAAGCGAAGTAATACTCTTACCCACGCTTCAACTTTCTTTTTTAAAAAAGGCTGTAAATAATAATCTAATGTATCACGACGTTGGATTGTTCCATATACAATCTCAGTTAATAAACCAATATCTTTTCTATCAATTGTACTTTTTTCAATTAGATTATTTAAAAGTAAGTTACTGTATGCACCACTTTTTTCTACTTGAATTAAACCATCAAGAGCTAATTCACGAACATTTTGTCTCATGCATTTCCTCCTAACTTTGTTCCAATTTCAGGTTTTGTTCCACGTAAAAATTGTGAACAGCTCATACGCTTTTTACCAGAAGGTTGCAATTCTGTAATTTTAACACCCGTTTCATTACCAGTTGCTACAACGAAACCATCTTCTTCGATCGCAACAATCGTACCTGCTTCAGCTGATTTCGTTACAGGGACTTTTTCTCCCCACCATACTTTAACAACTTGTCCTGCTAAAGTTGTATAAGCAACTGGCCATGGATTCAATCCGCGAATGTGATTGTATACTTCTTCACCTGTTTTTGTCCAATCAATTTTCTCTTGCTCACGTTTTATATTATATGCAAACGTTACTTCTTCCTCGTTTTGTTTAATTGGTTCTAACTTACCTTGAATTAGTAAAGGTACTGTTTTAGATAGAAGATGTGCCCCTGCTTCACTTAACTTATCAAATAACGAACCTGTCGTTTCACGCTCTTCAATTTCCACTTCTACTTGCGTTAAAATATCACCAGCATCCAATTTTTCTACCATATACATAATTGTAATACCTGTTTTTTCTTTCCCTTCCATAATTGCATAATGGATTGGTGCACCGCCACGAAGTTCAGGAAGTAAAGAAGCGTGGACGTTAATACATCCATACTTCGGTGCTTCTAAAATTTCATTTGGTACAATTTGACCGAACGCAGCTGTTACAATTAAATCTGGCTCTAATGCCAATACTTTTTCATATTCGTCTTTTTCACGAATTCTTAACGGCTGTAACACCGGAATACCATGCTTTTCTGCTTCCACTTTAACAGGTGTAGGTGTTAATACTTTTTTTCTGCCTACCGGACGATCTGGTTGCGTAACAACACCTATTACATCATAGCCATCTTCAATAAGACGACGAAGCACCGGCACTGAAAAGTCCGGTGTTCCCATAAATACTACTTTTATCATTTAAAAACCGCTCCTTTTAATACCTATTCTAATTCATTTTCCTCATAATATCTTGTCACTTTCGATGTAAATAACACACCGTGTAAATGATCGATTTCATGTTGAATTGCACGCGCTAAAAACCCTTCTGCTTCTAGTAAAAATACTTTGCCTCGACGATTTTGCGCACGCACTTTAATATAATCCGCACGTTCCACTTCACCATAAAGTCCCGGGAAGCTTAAACAGCCTTCGGGACCTACTTGTTCACCACGTTTTTCTAATATCGATGGATTGATTAACTCAATTTTCCCAGTATCATCACCGATATCAACTACCGCCACTTGCAAGCTTACCCCTACTTGAGGCGCAGCTAAACCGACTCCGTCCGCAATTAACATTGTTTCATGCATATCTTTCAACAATTTCACTAACTTTTTATCAAAGTTAATTACTCTTTCACACGGTGTTTCTAACACTTCATTTGGATGCTTTACTATTTCTAAAACTGCCATATTTCCCTCCGCTACATTAACATTGTTGGATTAAAATCAATTGAGATTTGTAGCTCTTTTTGCATTTCTGCTTGATAATGTTCATTTACCATTTTGAGCACGTTCTTTAAGTTTGGTTCCCGTTTGTATTTTATCATGCATTGATAACGATATCTATCTTTTATCCTTGGAATTGCTGAAGCAACCGGTCCTAACACCATCGTTTGCTGCGAACAGTGCGTCCGTAAATGACCGACAATTTTTTCCGTCACTTGTACTGCTTTTAATAATTCCGGATGAGATACCGTCACAAGTACAACATAGTAATAAGGTGGGTATTGTCTCGTTCGCCTCATTTGCATTTCTTGATCAAAAAACACATCATATTGTTGGTTCTTTGCTAACTCTATACTATAATGTTCTGGCGTATACGTTTGAATTATAACTTCCCCTGGCAATTCATGTCGGCCTGCTCTTCCACTTACTTGCGTCAATAACTGATAAGTCTTTTCACTCGCCCGGAAATCAGGTAAATGAAGCATCGTATCAGCAGTTAAAACACCAACAAGCGTTACTTTCGGAAAATCTAACCCTTTCGCAATCATTTGTGTTCCAAGTAATATATCTGCTTTTTCTTCCCCGAACGCCTTTAATAATTTCTCATGCATCCCTTTACGACTCGTCGTATCTACATCCATTCGAATGACTCGTGCCTCTGGAAATAGTTTTGTAATTTCTTCTTCTACCTTTTGCGTACCTGTACCAAAGAAACGAATGTATGTACTTTGACAAGCAGGACACGCAGTCGGCATATTTTCTTCGTAACTGCAATAATGGCATTTTAAACGATGATTCATTTTATGATATGTCAGCGAGATATCACAATGCGGACATTGTACAACGTACCCGCAATCACGGCACATAACAAATGTAGAATGACCTCTTCTATTTAAAAAGAGCACCATTTGTTCTTTCTTTTCTAACCGCTCTGCTATTTTTTCATGCAGTGCCTTTGAAAACATGGAGCGATTCCCGTCACGAAGTTCTTCACGCATATCAACAATCTCTACTGTCGGTAAAGCTTGTTCGTTCATACGTTTTTCCATCGTCAGTAATTCATACACACCTTTTTTCGCTCTTGCAAACGATTCAAGCGTCGGTGTTGCACTACCAAGAACGATAGGGCATTTATGATATTGTCCTCTCCACACAGCTACATCCCTTGCATGATACCTCGGATTATCTTCTTGCTTGTAGCTCGATTCATGTTCCTCATCAATGATAATAATCCCTAAATTTTCAAAAGGAGCAAATACAGCTGAACGTGCACCAACTACGACTTTCACTTCTTTTCTTAAAATCTTACGCCATTCATCATATTTTTCTCCAACAGACAGCGCACTATGAAGAACTGCAACTTGTGAGCCAAATCTACCTTTAAAACGATCTACCATCTGAGGCGTTAGTGCAATTTCAGGAACAAGTACAATAGCTTCTTTTCCTTTCTCGAGCACCGCTGCTATAGATTGTAAATATACTTCTGTTTTTCCGCTTCCTGTAACACCATATAGTAAAAATGGATTGTAAGTTTCATTTGTAATTGATGATAAAATCGGTGTAATAACTTGCTTTTGTTCCTCAGTAAGTGGGAATGGTTTCGTTTGTTCAAAATCGTCATCGTCATACGGATTTCGGTACACTTCCACATACTTTTCTGAGAGTAGTCCCTTTTTAACAAGTGCTTTAATTGGAGCATCTGTTATTTGTAACTCTTCTGTTATTACTTTCAACGGTACACTTTTATAATTTTCCACAAAATAATAGAGGACATCTTGTTGTTTTTTACTTTTCAGTTCAAATGCTGCTAATTCTAATTTATCTTCTGGCAACTCCGGTTGAACGACTCTTTGTTTCTTCTTTTGTACCTTATCTTTTACTTGATAAACGACTTCAATCGTGCCATGTTTAATTTCTTGTTGAATCGTGCGGTATAGCTGTGGCTGCGTCTCAATCGCTTCCCAATCTATCGCTTCTTTGTCCTGAAATAAAAACAGTAGTTCAGGTGCTACTTCTTCTTGTTTACGAAGTTGTAGACGTTTTTTATATGTTGCTTTTATCGCCGTTGGAAGCATAACTTGAAAAGCTGAAATCATATAACATAACGTTTCACTTGTAAGCCAATACCCTAGCTTTAACAACTCTTCATTTAAAACGGGTGTTACATCTAAAATTTCATGAATTGTCTTTAACTTCTTACTTTCTACTTCAACCGAATCTTTAATCCCAATAATAAAACCTTGCAATTTCCTTGGGCCAAACGGAACTACTACACGCATGCCTGTCTGGACAATATCTTCCCATTTTTTAGGGATAATATAATCAAATGGTCGATCTGTCTGACGTGCAGGTACATCAACTATTACACTTGCAAATTTCATAGACGATCATCTTCTAACATTATTTCAATTTGCTTTAATATTTCACGAGCAACCTCTTTCTTCGTTAAAAGTGGCAACTCTATAACTTCTCCATCTTTTCTATACATTGTTACAATGTTCGTATCTGTACCAAATCCAGCTCCTTGCGCCTTTACGTCGTTTGCAACAATCATATTCGCATTTTTCTCACGTAATTTTTTCGTTGCATATTCCTCTACGTTTGTCGTTTCAGCCGCAAAACCGATAAGTAACTGTTTGTCTTTCATCTCACCTAACGTTTTTAAAATATCTACTGTTCTCTCAAGTTCAATTACAGCATCGCCATTTTTCTTTTTCATTTTATTATCATGAACATATTTCGGACGATAATCTGCAACCGCTGCTGTTTTAATGACAACATCTACGTCTTCATAATGTTGAATAACCGCCTCTAACATATCTTGTGCAGATTCCACTTGCACCGTAGTTACATGTAATGGTGGATGTAATGCTGTCGGTCCCGAAACGAGTATAACATCAGCGCCTAAGTTCGCTGCCACTTCCGCAATCGCGTATCCCATTTTTCCAGAAGAAAAATTAGTCATAAAACGGACTGGATCAATCTTTTCACGAGTTGGGCCAGCAGTTATTAATATTCTTTTTCCTTGTAGTGGTTTTTGCTCTGAAAAAGCCTCTTCTAACCGTGCAATAATCGCTTCAGGTTCTTCTAATCTTCCCTTCGCTACATAACCACACGCTAAAAAACCTTCTCCAGGCTCAATAAATGTATATCCTAACGTTTTTAACGTCATCATATTTTTTTGAACAATTTTATTTTCATACATATGCACATTCATAGCAGGTGCAATCCACACTGGGGCTGTAGTAGCTAACAAAGTAGTTGTAATCATATCATCTGCAATACCGTTAGCTAACTTTCCAATACAATTGGCTGTAGCAGGTGCAACAAGTACAACATCTGCCCAATCTGCTAAATCGATATGAGCAATAACAGCTGAGTCTTTCTCATCGAATGTATCCGTATATACATCATGGCGAGAAAGCGCCTGGAATGTAAGAGGTGTAACAAACTTCATTGCCGACTCACTCATCATTACTTTTACAATAGCACCAGATTGTGTCAATTTACTCGTTAACGCAGCCGCTTTAAAGACCGCAATGCCTCCTGTTACACATAAAAGTATCTTTTTCCCTTTTAGCATATGGCTCGTCCTCTTTCTTTTTCAAACTTATAATACTGAAACAAGATTATCAGCTCATCAGTATCAATATTTCTTCCCTACCGTAAAAAAATAACAACCTACTTGTAAATAGGTTGTTACCGTTACATAGAAAATTATAAAGTCTATGTTTTAAATTGTCGAAGACAAAGTCTTATTCAGTTACTTTATCTTCACTTGGTACGTAGCTTAACGCTTCCATATCGATTTCTTCTAATGCTTTACCTACACATTTATGAGAAACTGGTTTTTCTACAACACAGTTATTAGCAAGTTGCATTTCGCGCGCACGTTTTGCAGCCACTGTTACAAGTGTATATTTAGAATCGATTTTTGTTAATAATGAATCAATTGATGGATTTAACATAATTATAGACCCTCCGTCATTTCTTTATAATATTTTGCTACTCTTTCGCGGCGGCAATGTTCGCCAACCACAATTGCTTTAATTCTTTCACAAGCTAGTTCAACTTGGTCGTTTTCTACAACGTAGTCGTAAGCGTCCATCATATCAATTTCTTCTTTCGCTACCGTTAAACGATTTTCAATAACATCTTCAGTTTCTGTACCACGACCGACAATTCGGTTCTTTAGTTCAGATAAACTTGGAGGTGCTAAGAAAATAAATACACCTTCTGGGAAAGCTTTCTTAACTTGAATTGCTCCTTGCACTTCAATTTCTAAGAATACATCTTTTCCTTCTTGTAATGTTTTTTCAACATAGTCAATTGGTGTTCCGTAATAATTACCTACGAACTCAGCCCACTCAAGTAATTTTTCATTACGAATCATTTCCTCAAATTCTTCTCTCTCTTTAAAGAAATAATCCACACCATCCACTTCACCTTCACGTGGCTTACGTGTCGTTACTGAAATGGAGTACTGAAAACGTGTATCCTCATGACTAAACAGCTCTTTTCGAACCGTTCCTTTACCAACCCCAGAAGGTCCTGAAAGAACGATGAGCAATCCTCTTCTACTTCTCATAAATATGTAAAACCTACCCTTCCTCACTTAACTCTTCTTTATTATTCAAACGATGTGCAATCGTCTCTGGCTGAATTGGACTTAATACAACATGCCCATCATCCATAACAATAACCGCCCTTGTTTTTCTCCCATACGTAGCATCAAGCAAAGCATTATGTTCGCGTGCTTCCTGTACTGTTCGTTTAATAGGAGCTGACTCCGGACTTACAATAGCAATAATTCGATGAGCAGATACAATATTTCCGTATCCAATATTTAAAAACCGCATGGCCATAGTTTGCGCCTCCTAGTAAGTCTATCCGATTTCTCCACCACGTATAACTTTATATATTTTTTGAAAGCTACTCAATATTTTGTACTTGTTCACGAATTTTTTCAAGGTTATTTTTCATTTCTACAACATATTTTGAAATTGTTAAGTCATTTGCCTTAGAACCAATCGTATTAATTTCTCTATGCATCTCTTGCACGATGAAATCCATTTTCCTTCCAACAGGCTCTTCAATCTGCAGTGTTTCACGGAATTGTTCTAAATGACTTTGCAAACGAACTAACTCTTCGTGAATATCACAACGCTCAGCAAAAATTGCAACTTCTGTTAGCAATCTTTGTTCATCTAGATCTTGATTATGTAATTCCTTTAAGCGATTTTCTAATCGTTCACGATATTTTTGTGTAACAATTGGTGCATGCGGAATAATAGCATTTACACAATTATGAATCTCTTGTAAGCGATACGCTATATCTTTATGTAATCGTTCTCCTTCGCCATCTCTCATCGTTTTTAACATATGAGCAGCTTGGCGAACAGCCTCATATAAACTGTTCTCAAATTGTTCATTTACGTTTTCTACCTCTTCAATCGCTGTTACTTCTGGCATTGCCATTAATTGCTCGAGTGTAATAGAATCTTGTAATTGAAATTTTCCTTTTATATCTTCCATAATCGATTGGTACTGCTCAAGAAGCGACCAATTCACACTTAATTTTCTTTCAACAAGCCCTTCACCCGCTATACTAATAGACACTTCAATACGTCCACGGCGAACTTGCTGTGCAATTATTTTACGAATTTTGTCTTCAAATACCGTCATTTGCTTCGGTAGTCGAATACTCATCTCTAGAAAACGGTGGTTCACCGATTTCATTTCTACTGTAATTTGAAAAGTATCACTCTCTACTTTCGATCTTCCAAATCCTGTCATACTACAAATCATTTTTTATCACATCCAAGCCATGAAATAACTCAATGAAAAAGGTAATAGAGACAAGGCTCTACTACCTTCTGTAAATTATATCACATTTTCATATCATTGACTATTTCAAGTTTAATCCCTTCTTATATAATATTGGCTTTTCCTTCTTCCCCTTTTTCCCTGTTAATAAAGAGCCTACTAATAAGAAGGTCGGAATTGACGATAAACCTCCAATTAACAACCAATCTCTCGCTTGTATTGGCATCGTGCTAAAAATCGGTTGTAACGGTGGATAATATATAACGACTAGCATGAGTAGTAATGAAATGATAACCGCTCCTACTAAATACACATTTCCAAACGGATTGCGGTGGAAAACAGAATGCTCACTTCGGCAATCAAATACATGAATCAGCTGAGCAAGTACCAATGTTGCAAACGCTACAGTTTGTGCATATTTCAGTTCATTTGGATGTTGATTATACGCAATAATAAATGCTACTAGCGTCACTGCCCCAATTAGAAAGCCACGACTTATAATTTTCCAGGCAAGCCCTCTAGCAAATACCCCTTCTTTCGGATGACGCGGCGTTCTCTTCATCACGTCTCCCTCTGCCTTATCCAAACCTAACGCCATCGCCGGTAAACCGTCAGTAACTAAATTCACCCATAAAATTTGAATTGGAACCATCGGCAGCGGTAGTGCAAGTAACATGGCAAATAACATGACCAAAATTTCTCCAACGTTCGATGCTAATAAATAACGAATAAACTTACGTATGTTCTCGTATATATTTCTACCTTCTTTAATTGCTGATTTTATCGTAGCGAAATTATCGTCCAGCAATACGAGAGATGAAGCTTCTTTTGCAACATCTGTCCCTGTAATTCCCATCGCTATCCCAATATCCGCAGTTTTTATAGCTGGAGCATCGTTTACTCCATCACCTGTCATCGCCACTATATGTCCTTTATTTTGCAACGCCTTAACAATTTTTAATTTATGTTCTGGTGATACACGAGCAAATACATACGTATCTTCTACAACATTTTCTAATTCTTCTACATCCATAGTTGCGAGTTCTACCCCTTCAACAACGCGTCCACCTGGTGGTAAAATGCTTAATTGTTCTGCAATCGCCATTGCAGTCACTTTATGATCCCCTGTAATCATCACTGTTCGAATACCAGCTTCTCTGCACTCTTTTACTGCCTGCTCTACTTCTGGTCTTGGCGGATCAATCATACCTTGTATCCCAACTAACATAAAATCCTTTTCAACGTCTCTTTCATGTTCGGTAGAATCAGTTACTTTTAATGGCTTAAATGCAACTGCAATTGTTCGCAGCGCTTGACTACCTAAACTATGAATAGCCGCCTGTACTTCTTTTCTATACAACTCACTTAATGGTTGCTGCTTATCTCCCCATAAAATCGTTTGACTCATTTGCAGAAGGACATCTGGTGCTCCCTTCGTAACGACAAACTTTTTCCCCTCTCGATCTCGTACAATAACACTCATCATTTTTCGAGTTGAATCAAACGGAAATTCACGAATAATTTCAAATTTCCCTTTCAGCGCCTCACGCGTTATCCCCGCTTTCATTGCTGCAGCTACAAGCGCCCCCTCAGTTGGATCTCCATCTAATACATACGCCTTTTTCTTTTGAATAATATTTGCGTTATTACATAGCGAACCAAATGTAAGTAGTTGATAAAGTGATTTCGTCTTAGCTGGATTAATTTCTTTTTCACCTTTCATAAAAGAGCCATTAGGTTCATACCCTTGGCCTGTCACTTTCCACAATTCTCCACCTGACCACATATGTGTTACCATCATTTTGTTTTGCGTCATCGTTCCTGTTTTATCAGAGCATATGACAGAAGCACAGCCTAACGTTTCTACTGCTGGTAACTTCCTTACAATTGCTCTCTTTTTTATCATACGCTGTACACCAAGCGATAAAGCTACTGTAACGATTGCTGGTAACCCTTCTGGAATAGCAGCAACAGCTAGCGACACGCCAGCTAAAAACATATGATATACTTCATTCCCTTGATACACACCAGCTAACACGACAAGCGCTGTCAAAATAAGAGCCACAATAATTAATATTTTTCCAAGTTGCTCTAATCTTCTTTGCAATGGTGTTTCCATTTGCTCTGCATTTTGCAACATATTTGCAATTTGGCCCATCGCTGTATTCATACCCGTTGCTACAACGACTCCTGTTCCAGACCCTCGTGTAATCATCGTACCCATAAAAGCCATATTTTTTTGATCACCAATTGAAACATCTTGCCCTTGCAACGCTTCTACTTTCTTCTGCACTGGAACTGACTCTCCTGTTAAAGCTGATTCTTCAATATATAAACTCGACGCCTCAACAAGACGTACATCAGCTCCAATACGATCGCCACTAGAAAATTTAATAACATCACCTAAAACGAGTGCTTTAGACGGTGCCTTTACCCACTTTCCATTTCGCAGTACAGTTACTTGCGGGGCGGCTAGCTCTTTTAAAGCTTCCAATGACTTTTCAGCCTTTCTTTCTTGAAAAAATCCGAGAATACCATTGATAATAACAATTGCCACAATCGCAATAGAATCAATGTATTCCCCTAAAAAAGCCGAAACGATTGTTGCACCAAACAAAACAAGCACCATAAAATCTTTAAATTGCGCCAAAAATACCATTAGTGCAGAAGGCCTCTTTGCTTCATCTAGTTCATTTGTACCAAATTTTTTAATTCGCCCTTCTGCTTCTTTCTCTGTAAGTCCAACCTTCACATTCGTATTCGTTCTTTCTTCCACTTCATGTGCACGCATTCCATACCAGTTCATCCTGCTATCGACCTCCTGATTCCAGACATACTCTATTGAAAGCTTATTCAGCCTCGTCCAAAAAAATGCTATAATTAACTTTTAGTTAGAAAGGAGTGTTCATTTATGGCATTCGATGGATTATTTACAAGAGCGATTACACATGAAATTGCAAATTCTCTTTACACGGGAAGAATTTCAAAAATATATCAACCTTCAAAATACGAGATTTTATTACATATTCGAGCAAACGGAAAAAATCAAAAACTGATTCTTTCCGCTCATCCGACATATGCACGTTTACACTTAACAAATCAAAATTATGATTCACCTGCACTTCCGCCAATGTTCTGTATGCTTCTTCGTAAGCATTTAGAAGGTGGATTCATTGAAAAAATTGAACAAATTGATTTAGAGCGTATTATTCAAATTACCGTTCGTAGCAGAAATGAAATTGGTGATGAATCGCTAAAAACATTAGTAATTGAAATTATGGGACGACATAGTAACATCATTTTAGTAGACACAAAAACAAACAATATTTTAGATAGCTTAAAACACGTTTCCTTAGCAGTAAACCGACATCGAACTGTATACGCTGGAGCTGAATATATTGCACCACCAGCACAACATAAAATTAACCCACTTCAGATCGAAACAAATGATGAATTTATTAGACCGCTGGACTTTCTATCTGGAAACATGGATAAACAGCTAGTCGGAACCTTTACCGGAATATCACCGTTATTCGCAAAAGAAGTAGTGAAAAAAGCAGGTATGGTAAATGAAAAAGCATTAGCTGACGCATTTTTCTCCATACAAAAACCATTATTAACTCATACATATTCACCAACAATGACTACTTCAAATGGGAAAGAATTCTTTTATCTTTTCCCTCTTGCGCACTTAGCTGGAGAAGACAAGACATTCTCATCTGTTAGTGAATTGCTAGACCGTTTCTTTTTTGGAAAAGCAGAGCGTGACCGTGTAAAACAACAAGCTCATGATTTAGAGCGCTTTATGCAAAACGAAAAAAATAAAAATGAGAAAAAACTCATTAAACTAGAAAAAACATTACAAGATGCTGGAAAAGCAGATAAATATCAACTATTTGGAGAACTACTTACAGCCAATATGTACGCTTTGAAAAAAGGCGATAAAGATATTGAAGTCGTTAACTATTATGATGAAAATGGCGGAACTGTAAAGATCGCATTAGATCCTTTAAAAACGCCATCTGAAAATGCACAACGCTATTTCCAAAAGTACCAAAAAGCGAAAAATTCCGTTGTTGTTGTAGAAGAACAAATCGAAAAAACAAAGGAAGAAATTCTTTATTTTGATAGCTTACTTCAACAAATGGAAGCTGCTTCTTCAAAAGATATTGAAGAAATTCGTGAGGAATTAGCTGAAGAAGGTTATATGCGCAATCGTAAAACGAAAAACGGAAAGAAAAAGCCTACTAAACCAGTATTAGATAAATATGTAGCAAGTGATGGCACAGAGATTTTCGTCGGTAAAAACAATAAACAAAATGATTATTTAACAACGAAATTTGCCCGTCGTGATGAAATTTGGTTACATACGAAAGATATACCTGGTTCTCACGTTGTCATTCGTTCTTTAGAACCTGCTGAAGAAACTTTACTAGAAGCTGCCAAAATTGCTGCTTATTACAGTAAAGCAAAAGAGTCTAGTTCTGTACCTGTTGATTTCACCAAAATACGCCATGTGAAAAAACCGAGTGGTGCAAAACTTGGTTTTGTTACGTACGACAATCAGCAAACTGTTTATGTAACACCCGATGCTGATACTGTAATGAAATTAAAAGCTTAAATAAAAAAATGCGTTGCTTATAAGCAGCGCATTTTTTTATTCGTTCCAACTAGTTCATATACCCATTCACTAATTCATAACATCTTTCTTTTGTCATCTTGTATTTCTCTTCTGAAGCATCTATACGTCTCATCGTCCCGTTATTTGTATCAGTACCAATTGCTTTAACCTTACTTTCCTTTTCTTTAACCCACGCAATTTGTTTCGTTTTTAATGACTGAAATGCATCAGGGGACATCGTATTTTTTAATGTACTGTAAATTTCATTTAGTTTATTATCCCACAGTTCATAATTTCCTTCTATTTCATTTACTATGTCATTTGTTGACATGACATTTGTATGTTTTTCTTGGTTTTCTAGAGCCGCTAACTCATTTAAAACTTTAGTTTTACCTACTGCTGACGAAGTTTCTTTTTTAGTCTGCTTCTCTTCTTTAGAAATAGCATGCGTACTCATGCTATTTTCCTTAATGTTTTCGTGTTCTTGACTATTATTTTCTTTCGTTTCTTTTTCCTGCTTTTGCTCATCTAAATCATATGTAATAACCGATGTTTTTGCATCTACAGCAATTAATCTAGCATTTTCTTTAAAAATATATTTTTTGTCACCACTGTTCTCCTCTTTAACAAAATCGACATTCTTAAAGCCTCGAATTTTCAGAAACTCACTAACTTCTTCCTTCGTAAGTTTTAAATCTCTCGGTGTATGCGATGACCATTTATCCATTAACCATTTTCCATCTTTATAAACGAAAATAAATTCCCATATCTCTGCTTCATTTCCCATATCATTTGAAGGTATAATCGTTTCAATCGTTAAATTTTTATCTTTCTGTGTATACGTTAATCTCATTTCTGGTTCAATATTAATAGGGAATGGCAACATATCTGTCTCTCTAGATCTATTAAATGTTTCAAGCGAATTAGGAAGCTGGTTCTCTACAAATTTTTCTGTAACCAATCCCTTAACTCCTTTTTTCGCTGTCGCCAAATCTCCTGGATTATTTCGACTCCATCCATTTTCTTTTTCCATCTCACTAAATGCATTTGCTATTGCATCTACACTCTTTCTTACAATCTTTTTCGCTTCTTTTTCTGTCACTTCTGGGGCTTCATCAAGCTGTTCAATCGTTTCATTTGCTTGAACTTTGATTTCACTTTTTTCACACCCTGTTACAACTAGCATACTAGCAGCGAAGCAAAATGACATGACTTTACTTAATTTCTTCATATACTCACATTCCTTATTCCTATTTATTCGTTACGCACCTTTATCTACAAGAAAACATAACGACCTCTTATTATACCAATTATCACCATTTATTTATACAAAAAATATAATATTAGAATTGAAAGATTATAATATGCAAGTTTACATTACTGTATAAATTTTTGACATCCTCATTTTATATTTGTCTAGTTTTTTTGACACAAAACTCCCGCTTCTCTTTTATTGTCAATAAGTATATTGGCACAAGTTTTGCTTTATTAAATATAAAAAGGAGGCATTAAAATGAATATAAGAATAACTAATATCCAAAAACAACTACATAAGTACGGAATTGACGGGTTACTTATTACAAAAAAAGAAAACCGCCAATATGCAACAGGCTTTACAGGTAGTGCTGGCGCCGTCTTAATCTCTGCCGATCAAGCTGTTTTTATAACAGATTTCCGCTATGTAGATCAAGCAAAATCACAAATAAAAGATGCTGAAATTATTATGCATAAAGGAAATTTAGAGGAAGAAGTTGCAAATCAAGTATCAAAATTAAACATTCAAAAACTCGGAATTGAAGAAAACAACATGACATTGCAACAATATAAAAACTTGCAAAAGTACGTACAGGCGGAAATGATTCAAGTGTGCGAAATTATCGAAAATATTCGTATCATTAAAGACACGCCTGAAATAGAAATAATGAAAATTGCAGCTAATATTGCGGACGAAGCATTTCACCACATTCTTACGTTTCTAAAACCAGGAATAAGTGAAAATACTGTACGAGATGAATTAGAGTTTTTCATGCGAAAAAAAGGTGCTGCATCTTCATCATTTCAAATTATTGTAGCTTCTGGTGTTCGTTCTTCCCTTCCACATGGAGTTGCATCAAATAAAATAATTGAACGAGGCGACATCGTTACATTAGATTTCGGTGCACTTTACGACGGATATTGTTCCGATATAACACGTACTGTAGTAATCGGGGAACCATCAGAAGAATTCAAAAAGATATACAATATTGTACTTGAAGCATTAAAACGCGGGACTGAAGCGATTAAACCTGGAGAAACTGCAAAACGTATCGATGATATAACGAGAAACTACATTACTGAACATGGATACGGTCAATATTTTGGACATTCTACTGGTCATGGTCTTGGATTAGAAATTCACGAACCTCTCCGCCTATCCCAAGAAAGTAAGGCTACTTTAGAAGAGGGTATGGTCGTTACAGTTGAACCAGGTATTTACATACCGAACTGGGGCGGTTGTAGAATTGAAGATGATATTGTCATTACAAAAGACGGATATGAAGTTATTACAAAATCAAATAGAGAACTAATTATAATCCCTTGTTAATATTTTGAAATTTTCAACTTGATTTTTTCTCTACACATAGAATTCCCTCTCTGGAGTATTCATTTAAAAAGGGGGAATTGTAATTGAACTTTGTAATCGATAAAATAGACGGTTTACATCCTGAATTTTCCAAATTAGTTTCCATGATGAATTACGCTCGCTATACAACAATGCAAGTAGTGGAAGATTTAACAATGGAAGAACTTGATTATTTATATGATGAGGAAGCAAATTCAATCGGCATGCTATTATATCACATGGCTGCTGTTGAATTTTACTACCAGATTCATACTTTTGAAGACCGCGAACCAACGGAGGCCGAACTAGAAAGATGGTTACCTGGCCTCGAGTTAGAAGCTCTTGGACGTGAGGAAATAAAAGGAAAATCTATAGAATTTTATATTGATACATTACAAGAAGTACGTTCCAAAACAATTGAAACATTCCAATCGTTACCTGATGAATGGCTGTTTAAAACGACAGACTTTTGGTATGACAAACAAGCAAATAACTATTTTAAGTGGTTTCACGTATTTGAAGATGAAATCAATCATCGCGGACAAATTCGTTTAATTAAGAAGATGCAAAAAGCTCATTCAATAAAGTAAGGAAGTGCCACCAGATAAGGTGGCACTTTCTTCTATTCATTAACGAATAGCTTTTCATTTACTGTTTTAGTGACTACCGCTACCAACATTAAAATGCAAATTAAATATAGCAATTTCGCAATAAATAACCACCCTTGAAACATTACAATTCCATCTATTATCTCATTTCCCTTCAGTAACAAAAACGGAATCGTACTAATTATCATGACAAACTCAATACTGAATACAATTTTCTTTTTTCGGCTATATGCTTTCCACTCATCCCAGCGATACATAGGAGCAAAAATCAATACTCCTATACATAATATAACTGGTACCCATTCACTTTTAAAAAATTGCCCTGAAATAACTGATAATAGTAAACAAACGAGCACACCATAATAACCTATTTTCTCTCTCATTCGTACTCCCCCATTCTACTTCTCCTTTAATATGTAACTTGCTATGCTTATAACAATTCTTAGAAAAATAACTACTACAATTACAATATAAAGACTTTTTGCAGACGACATCCATTCTTGAAAAATAGACATTTTCTCCATTTGTTTCTGACCCTCTATTAAAATAACTCCTACGAATAATGAACAAACAACGATGATACCTATCATAATTCCAATACTTTTCTTGCTATATTGTTTCATATCATCCCAGTTATATAAAAGTATAAGTACAAACCCAAAAACAGGTATAATACTGATCCATTCATTGCTTGTAAACAAATTTAAAATGATTAATAGACTACAAGAGAGAATAAAGCCCCAAAACCCAATTATTTTGCGCATAAGCCCTCCTTTAATTCCATTTTTAGGATTAATTGTATTTTAACATCCATTTTTCAACCTTACCACTACGGTACATGAAATTTTGGTTTTTCGGTTTCCTATACTCACATACTTTCCCTACTTTCATACAATAAACTACACGAATGCCTAAAGGATGTGAATGTTATGGGAGTTGAATTAACGCTATTACACGCTCTCTATGTTATTTGTTTACTCACCATTATTACCTTTTTTATTTTCCGAAAGGATACGACGATTATTTGTATCGTTTTCATCTTTTTATTAGCATTAACTGCTACAAGTTCTATCCCTCTTGCCGTTAGCGGCATTTTTCAAAGTTTTATTTACGCTATTACTGAGCTATTACCAACTATATTAATCATTTCCATTATCGTATCCATGAGCAATTTACTCGTTCATACTGGCATAAATGATACAATGATTTCACCATTTACAAAGATGATTCGTACCCCTACCCTCGCCTACTGGATTATCGGTCTTTTGATGATGACAATTTCTTTCTTCTTTTGGCCTTCTCCAGCTGTTGCCTTAATGGGAGCTATTTTATTACCAGTTGCTGTACGCGTCGGTCTTCCTCCAATTGGAGTCGCGATTGCTATGAATTTGTTCGGTCATGGGATTGCTTTATCCGGCGACTTCGTTATACAAGGCGCACCAAAATTAACCGCAGACGCTGCTGGTCTTCCTGTTTCTAGCGTTGTTTCTGCAAGTGTTCCACTCGTTATCGTTATGGGCATTGTGACAACTTCCGTCGCTTTTTTCTTCTTACGAAAAGAATTTCATACAGGCTTATCTATACAAGAGTCTATTTCATCAACTGCGTCTTCTAAAACGCTCACTTCATTATCTACTCGGACAAAAAAATGGCTCGCTATTTGTATTCCGATCGTATATGCCATTGATATCCTTTGCATGATTCAATTTAAACTACAAGGAAGCGACGCAACTGCACTTATCGGCGGAACAACTGTTATTATGATTATCATCATTTCTCTCATCGCCTACAAAGGTAATGGACTGAATAAAACGACCGATTACTTTATAGAAGGGCTCCAATTTGGCTTTAAAATTTTCGGACCAGTTATTCCTATCGCTGCACTCTTTTATTTAGGAGATAGTGGCTTTGTGAAAATTATCGGGGACTATTTACCGAAAGGTTCACACGGAATCATTAACGACTTAGGCATCGCTTTATCTCAAACTGTTCCTTTAAATCAATATGTATCGGCAGGGACATTAACTATCGTTGGTGTCATTACCGGCTTAGATGGATCAGGTTTTTCAGGTATATCACTTGCTGGTTCCATTGCCAATCTTTTCGGAACAGCACTTGGCCATGGAACAGCTACATTAACAGCACTCGGGCAAATTGCAGCTATATGGACCGGGGGCGGGACGTTGATTCCTTGGGCACTTATTCCTGCCGCTGCGATTTGTAAAGTCGATCCATTTGAACTTGCACGTCGAAACTTTTTACCAGTTATGATTGGCTTAATTGTCACCACGATCGTTGCGATGTTTATTCTATAGCGTAAGCAAGTGTTCTCTTGCTTACGTTTTTTGCTTGTAAAATTCATCATGAATTATCAGTTTTTAAAAGGGATTCGTTATTACTTAGCGAAATTATATTAGGAGAGTAATTATTTCAAAACGTTTATAAGAAACAGATTACTGCAATTAGAAAAGGGGACATACCTATGAATGAATTGATTTTCGTCTTATTAATTTGTCCGTTATTTATCTTTATCGTATCTGTTATTGGAACACGCAAAACGAAAACGTATTACGTAATGCCGATTGTAACGTTTGCTAGTTTTTTAATAATAGGTGTTATCGCCTTTACTCCAAAATTTTTCTTTTGGGTTGGCATGTACAGCATCTTCTCATTTATTGTTTCTTATATGACGCTATTGTTTGTGAAAGGATATGAGGTTGCTGAAAACGCTAAATAGTTGTTAGCAAGGAGACAGGAATATGATTTTCTTTGATATTGATGGAACTTCACATGAAGTTTTAACAATAATATAAAAAAAACGACCGCGTTCCCCCGCAGTCGTCTTTTTTCGTGTTACGCTGTGATCCAAGCTTCGTTAGCTGGATTTTTACGCCACTCTTGTAATTTTTTCGTTTCAGCTTGTCCGATCATACCTTTTTCTGCTGCAACTTCAGTTAATGCACTGTAATCACTTAAAGAATATGATGCTACGTTCGCTGCTTCTAACTTTTCTTTTCCTGCTTCTAGCTCGTATGTGAAGATTGATACGATTCCTAATACTTCACAGCCAGCTTCGCGAAGTGCTTCTACACATGTAATTGCACTGCCGCCAGTTGAAATTAAGTCTTCTACTACTACAACTTTTTGACCTTTTTCAGCTTTTCCTTCGATTTGATTCCCTTTACCGTGACCTTTTGCTTTACTACGTACGTAGCACATTGGTAAATCCATACGATCACTTACCCATGCCGCGTGCGCAATACCAGCAGTTGCTGTTCCTGCAATAACTTCTACAGTTGGGAAGTGCTCTTTAATTAACTCTTCTAATCCAGCTGCAATCGCTTGACGTACTTTCGGATAAGATAAAGTTAAACGGTTATCACAATAAATTGGTGATTTCATACCTGAAGACCATGTGAATGGATCATTCGGTTGTAAAAATACTGCTCCAATTTCTAATAAATGCGATGCGATTTCTTTTTTCATACTGTTACACCTTCCCACTGTTGTTTTACTGTTTTATACGCTTCAAGCGGATTTTCTGCTTTTGTAATACTACGTCCAACTACGATATAGCTTGAGCCAAGTTCCCTCGCACGTTTCGGTGTTGCTACGCGCACCTGGTCATTTACATCATCGCTTGCAAGACGAATCCCCGGTGTTACTGTTACAAATTCATTTCCGCATACTTCACGTAATTTTGGAACTTCAAGCGTTGAACAAACAACGCCATCCAGTCCACTTTCTTTCGTTAATTTTGCATAATGAGCAACCGCTTCTTCTAACGTTTTCTCAATGCCGATCTCTTTTTTCATCATAGCTTCCGAAGTGCTTGTTAGTTGTGTAACTGCAATACAAATCGGTCTCTCTTTTCCTTCTTGCTTACCTTCCTCTAATCCCTCAATTGCAGCTTTCATCATGCTGCTTCCCCCAGCAGCATGAACATTTACCATATCAACATCTAGACTAGCTAGGCTACGCATAGCGCTTTTTACCGTATTTGGAATATCATGAAGTTTTAAATCTAGAAAGATCTTATGCCCTTTTTCTTTTAAGTACGTAATAATCGCAGGGCCTTCTTTGTAAAATAACTCCATACCAACTTTGACAAATAACTCTTCCCCTTCAAAGTGGCGCAAGAATTGTTCTACATCTTGTTTCCCCGGAAAATCTAGTGCAACGATTAACGACTGTGACATGTTTGCTTCCAGCTCCTTCCTTGACATTCCGAAATGTGATCAAATCCTAATTCATCTAGTAATGCTGGTAACTCTTCAATAATTGTCGGACATACGAACGGATCGATAAAGTTCGCTGTACCTACTGCAACTGCGCTTGCGCCAGCGTAGAAGAATTCAATTACATCTTCCGCTGTTTCAATACCACCCATTCCGATAATTGGAATGTTAACCGCTTGGCTTACTTCATGTACCATACGAATTGCTACTGGCTTAATCGCAGGACCTGATAATCCGCCTGTACGGTTTGCTAAAATTGGTTTAGCTGTTTTTAAATCTAGACGCATACCAAGCAATGTATTAATCATCGTTAAACCATCTGCACCTGCATTTTCAATCGCTTTTGCAATTTCCACAATGTTTGCCACGTTCGGTGACAACTTCACATATACAGGTACTTCAGAAACCTCTTTTACTCGCTTCGTTAAATCAGCAGCAATTTCAGGATTTGTACCAAAGGCGATACCACCTGTTTTTACGTTTGGACAAGAAATGTTTAATTCTAGCGCATGGACATTAGGCGCTTTAGAAATTTCCTTTGCAACCGCCACGTAATCCTCAGCTTGTGAACCTGCAACGTTTGCAATGATTGGAAGGTCAAATTGTTCTAACCATGGTAATTCAGAATTCATTACTTTTTCTAATCCTGGGTTTTGAAGTCCAATTGCATTTAACATGCCACCCGGTGTTTCAGCAACACGAGGCGTAGGATTTCCATAGCGTGGTTGTTCTGTCGTCGCTTTAATCATGATTGATCCTAGTACACTTAAATCGTAAAACTGTGCATATTCACGACCAAATCCAAAGCATCCAGATGCCGGTATAATTGGATTTTTTAATGATAATCCTGGTAATTCAACTTGCAATCTGTTCATAGTACAACCTCCCCGATTGGAAATACTGGTCCGTCGCTACACACCTTCTTGTAAGAATGTCCACTTGGATCTTCTTGTAAGTGGCATACACATGCGAAACAAGCTCCAATACCACAGCCCATACGTTCTTCTAATGAAATATAGGCTTTTTTCTCTTTGTAACGTCCTTCTAATGCACGAAGCATCGCTAACGGACCACATGAATAAAGAATATCAAAGTCAATTCCGTAATGATCAATTACATCTGTGACAAATCCTTTTGTACCGTGTGTACCGTCTACTGTCGCAACATACGTATCACCAAGTTCTGCAAATTTTTCTTCATAGAAAACAACATCTTTCGTTTGAAAACCTAAGATGTGAATTACGCGTACACCTTTTGCAACGAGGCGCTGTGATAATTCATAAAGTGGTGGTACACCAATCCCCCCACCTACTAGTAAAGCTGTTTGACCAGCTTCTGCTTCTTCTACAGGAAAACCGTGCCCTAATGGTCCTAGTACGTCTACCATTTCACCTTGTTTTTTAGTTGCTAATGTTTTTGTCCCTTGTCCTTCCGCACGATATAGCATTGTAAATTCGTTCTTCTCTTGATCTACATTACAAATACTAATTGGGCGGCGCAGAAGGGGCGCAATGCCCTCTGCTACCTTAATGTGTACAAACTGCCCTGGTTCGTTCATTTGCTGTACTAAAGTTCCTTGAAGCACTAATTCGTAAATGTTCTTTGCGATTTCTTTTTGATTAACGACGATCATATTTTGCTTTTGCATCATGCATGTACCACCTCGTGACGCTTTGTTTGCGTAATTTCTTTCATTGAATGAGCTGAGAATGTCATAGATTCTAATACTCGTAAGATTGCTCTCGTTGTATCAAGTGATGTTAAGCAAGCTACACCATTTTCTACTGATTCACGGCGAATGCGGAAACCATCACGCGCTGGTTGTTTGCCTTTTGTTAATGTATTGATTACAAACTGTGCTTTTCCTTGGCGGATAATATCTAGTAAGTTGTAGTCTTCAGAATCAATTTTGTTTACAACTTGTACTGGGATATTTTGCTCTGTTAACGATTTTGCTGTTCCAGCTGTTGCTAATAAGTTATAGCCGATTTCGTGGAAACGTTTTGCAATTTCCATCGCCTCTTCTTTATCTTTATCCGCTACAGTAATGATTACTGATCCGTGCGTTGGGATGTTAATTCCAGAAGCAACTAAACCTTTGTATAATGCTTTTTCAAGCGTTAAATCTTTACCCATTACTTCCCCTGTTGATTTCATTTCAGGTCCTAATGTTGTATCCACTGAGCGTAATTTCGCGAATGAGAATACCGGAGCTTTTACATACACTTCTTTCTCTTCTGGGTGATAGCCCGTTCCGTATCCTTGCTCTACTAGGTCTTGCCCTAGAATAACTTTCGTTGCAACGTTTGCCATTGGTACACCTGTAATTTTACTTAAGAATGGTACTGTACGGCTCGCACGTGGATTTACTTCAATTACGTACACTTGATCTTCGAATACGACAAACTGGATATTTAGTAATCCAACAATGTTTAATCCTTTTCCAAGTGCAATTGTATGTTCAATAATTTGTTCTTTTAATTTTTCAGATAAGCTTTGTGGTGGATATACTCCAATTGAGTCACCAGAGTGAACTCCAGCGCGTTCAATATGTTCCATAATACCTGGAATGAATACATTCTCACCGTCTGAAATTGCATCTACTTCAATTTCTTTACCGACCATGTAACGGTCGATTAATACTGGGTGATCTGCGTGAACTTTAACTGCATTTTTCATGTAGTGCAGTAGTTCTTCTTGACGATATACGATTTCCATCGCACGTCCACCTAGTACGTAAGATGGTCTTACTAATACTGGGTAACCAATTTCTTCTGCGATTGCTACCGCTTGCTCTACAGTCGTTGCTGTTTTACCAACTGGTTGTGGGATACCAAGTTTTGTTAAAGCAGCTTCGAATTTATCACGATCTTCTGCACGGTCTAAGTCTTCAAGTGATGTTCCTAAAATCTTCACACCATGTTCTTCTAATTTTGCCGCTAAGTTAATTGCTGTTTGTCCACCGAACTGAACGATAACACCTTCTGGTTTTTCTAAATCGATGATGTGCATTACATCTTCAATCGTTAATGGTTCAAAGTATAATTTGTCAGAAATACTGAAGTCTGTTGAAACAGTTTCTGGGTTATTGTTAATGATAATTGCTTCATATCCAGCTTCTTTAATTGCCCATACTGAGTGAACTGTTGCATAGTCAAACTCAACACCTTGACCAATGCGGATTGGACCAGATCCTAGAACTACTACACTCTTACGATCTGTTACAATTGATTCGTTCTCATCAGCGTATGTGCTGTAGTAATACGGTGTTGCAGATTCAAACTCTGCCGCACAAGTATCTACCATTTTGAATACCGGCGTCATATTATTTTCTTTACGCATATCGTAAATTTCGCGCTCCGTTTTGTTCCAAGCTGCTGCAATGTAGTGATCGCTGAAGCCCATTTCTTTTGCAGTTTGTAGTACTTCCATATTTCCTACATTCGCTTTTACTTCGCGTTCCATATTTACGATATTTTCAACTTTTTGTAAGAAGAAGAAGTCCATTTCACACCATTCGTTAATCTCTTCTTTCGTTACACCTTGACGAATTGCTTCTGCTACGATAAACAGTCGCTCATCATCTGCTTTAATAATGCGTTTTTTCATTGTTTCTTTATCAAGTTCTTTTAAGTGGTCTAATTCTAAGTGATAAATACCAAGTTCTAAAGAACGAACCGCTTTTAATAATGATTCTTCTAAGTTACGTCCGATTGACATAACCTCACCAGTTGCTTTCATTTGCGTTCCAAGTGTTCTGTTCGCTGATTCAAACTTATCAAATGGCCAGCGTGGAATTTTTGAAACAACATAGTCTAATGCTGGCTCGAAGCAAGCGTAAGTTTTTTGTGTTACCGGGTTTACGATTTCATCTAACGTTAAGCCGACTGCAATTTTCGCTGCTAATTTCGCAATTGGATATCCAGTTGCTTTAGACGCTAGTGCAGATGAACGACTTACACGTGGATTTACTTCGATTACATAGTATTGGAAGCTATATGGATCTAGTGCAAGCTGAACGTTACATCCACCTTCAATTCCTAGTGCACGAATAATTCGTAATGACGTGTTACGTAACATTTGGTATTCACGGTCGCTTAGCGTTTGGCTCGGTGCTACAACGATAGAATCACCTGTATGAACACCAACTGGATCGATGTTTTCCATGTTACATACTACAATCGCGTTATCATTTGAATCACGCATTACTTCATATTCAATTTCTTTACAGCCAGCAATACTTTTCTCTAATAAACATTGTGTTACTGGGCTATGTTTTAAACCACTTGTTACGATTTCAATTAACTCTTCTTCGTTATGACAAATTCCGCCGCCCGTTCCGCCTAATGTGAATGCTGGACGAACGATTACTGGATAACCAATTTCGTTTACAAAGCCATATGCTTCATCAAGGTTATGAATAATTTCACTTGGTGGTGTTGGTTCATTTAAATCTTGCATTAATGTACGGAATAAATCACGATCTTCCGCTTGCTCGATTGCTGATAATTTTGTTCCTAAAATTTCAACTCCGCACTCTTCAAGTACGCCTGATTTTGCAAGTTCAACAGCCATGTTTAAACCTGTTTGACCGCCTAATGTTGGTAAGATTGCATCTGGACGTTCTTTACGAATGATTCGGCTTACGAATTCTAATGTTAAAGGCTCAATGTATACTTTATCTGCAGTTGCAGTATCTGTCATAATTGTCGCTGGGTTAGAGTTAACAAGGATTACTTTGTAACCTTCCTCTTTAAGAGATTGACAAGCTTGTGTTCCAGAGTAGTCAAACTCCGCTGCTTGCCCAATTACAATTGGTCCTGATCCGATTACTAAAATTGTGTTAATGTCTAGGCGTTTTGGCATAACTCTTCCCCTTCTTTCTTGAAGTTTTCAATCATTGTTAAGAAATCTTCGAATAAATCATTTGCATCTTCTGGTCCTGCTGAAGCTTCTGGATGGTATTGAACTGTAAATGCTGGGAACTTCTTATGACGAAGACCTTCTACTGTTCCATCATTTAAAGCAACATGTGTAATTTCAAGTTCTGTATTTTCAACTGATTCTTCTTCTACTGCGTAACCATGGTTTTGAGATGTAATTGCTACTTTTCCAGTTGCAAGATTTTTTACTGGATGGTTTAAACCACGGTGACCGAATTTTAACTTACTTGTATTCGCACCAGATGCTAAAGCAAATAGTTGGTGTCCTAGGCAAATTCCGAATAAAGGAACTTTACCGATAATGTCTTTTAACATTTCAATTGCTTCTGGTACATCTTTTGGATCCCCAGGTCCGTTACTTAACATAATTCCATCTGGGCTAAGGCGTAAAATTTCTTCAGCTGTCGTGTTGTAAGGAACTACAATTACATCACAATCACGTTTATTTAATTCTCTTAAAATACCATGTTTCATACCGAAGTCTACTAATACAACACGATGTCCGCGGCCTGGGCTTGGGTATGGATCTTTCGTTGATACGCGTTTTACATGGTCTGTAAATACTGTCGCTTTTAATTGGCTTACGATGTATTCTACATCTGCATCCATGTTACAAAGGCGTCCGCGTAATGTACCGTATTGACGAATTTTTCTCGTTAATTTTCTCGTATCAATTCCTGCTAATCCTGGAATGTTTCTTTCTTTTAAGTAGTCATTTAACGAAATTTCATTACGGAAGTTTGATGGGTGATCACAAATTTCGTTTACGATTAAACCATTTACAGATGGGTGAATCGATTCAAAATCGTCACGGTTGATGCCGTAGTTTCCGATTAATGGGTACGTGAATGTTACAATTTGACCGCAATATGATGGATCAGATAATGTTTCTTGATATCCAGTCATTCCTGTTGTAAATACAACCTCACCTGACTTTTCGATTTCTCCTCCGAAACCTGTTCCAATTAATACTGTTCCATCTTCTAAGATAAGTTGTCTTTTCATACTAATGCACTCTCCTTTTGCCATGCGATCTTACCACCAACGATTGTCATTACCGGCCATCCTTGGCATTTCCAACCTGCGAATGGTGTGTTTTTTCCTTTTGATAAGAATGTTGTTGGATCAATCTCTTCTTCTTGTTCTAAATCAATGATTGTAATATCAGCTGTTCTACCTTCTTTCAGGCGACCTGCTTCTAAGCCGAATGTATCAGCTGGCTTTTCTGTTAAGAATTGAATTAACTGTTCTAGTGTAATAATTCCTTTTTTCACAAGGTTTGTGTATAGAAGTGGGAATGCTGTTTCAAAACCAGTAATTCCGAACGGTGCTCTTTCAATTCCTTGCGCTTTCTCTTCCGCTGTATGCGGTGCATGATCAGTTGCAATCATATCGATTGTTCCATCTAATAAACCTTCAATTAATGCTGCATGATCCTCTTTTCCACGAAGCGGTGGGTTCATTTTAAAGTTAGGGTCAGCTGATGGGATATCATCTTCACATAACACTAAGTGATGGGGTGTTACTTCTGCTGTTACTTTAATTCCAGCGCGTTTCGCATCACGTATTACACGTACAGATCCTTTCGTACTTACATGACATACGTGATAGTGACAATCTGCCGCTTCAGCAAGCAGTATATCCCTTGCAATATGTACAGATTCACATACTGATGGGATACCGTTTAATCCGTGTTTCTCAGAAAACTTCCCTTCATGTACACAACCTTTATTAATAAGAGTATTCTCTTCACAGTGCGCAACTACTGCCATATTTAATTTCGCTGCACGTTTCATAGCAGCTAACATCATGCTAGCATCTTGTACGCCTACACCGTCATCAGTGAAAGCAAATGCTCCAAGTTCTTTTAACGTTTCGAAATCTGTCATTTCAGAACCCGCTTGACGTACTGTAATTGCTCCATATGGTAGTACGTTAACATGTGCTTTTTCTTTAATACGATTTTGTAAGTCTTCCATATGTTCTCTGCAATCTGGTACTGGGCGTGTATTTGGCATTGCGCAAATTGTTGTGAATCCACCTTTTGCCGCTGCTAGCGTACCTGTTTCAATTGTTTCTTTATGTTCACCACCTGGTTCACGAAGGTGTACGTGTACATCTACTAATCCAGGTGCGATTAACTTTCCGTTCACATCGATTACTTCAGCATTATCTGCCGTAATATTTTCTGCTACCTTAGCGATTTTACCGTCTTGTACGAGAAGATCCGTTGCTACGATTTTTCCTTCTTCATTCATATAACGACCATTTTTAAACAAATAATTCATGTTTCATTCCTCCTAATACATTTGGTAAGGCGCGTTTTAGTACAGCCATTCTTACGTAAACTCCATTTTCCATTTGTTTAAATATGCGTGAACGCTCACACTCAACAAGTTCACTTGCAATTTCAACATCTCGGTTTACAGGAGCTGGATGCATAATAATGCTTCCTTCTTTCATACGCTTTTCTCTTTCTACTGTTAATCCGTGTTTCTCATGATACTCTTTCATAATGTCTGTTTCATAATGATCATGACGCTCATGTTGTACACGAAGTAGCATCATTACATCCACTTCCGGAACAAGTTCATCTAATGGTTTGTATGTTCCAAATGTGTTGTCTTCATCTTTCCACTCTTCTGGACTTGCAAAGTAAATTGTTGCACCTAGCTTCGTTAATGCTTCTGCATTAGAACGTGCTACTCGGCTATGACGAACATCTCCTACTATCGCAATCTTCAAACCTTCAAATCTTCCAAACTCTTGTTTAATTGTAAGAAGGTCGAGTAGGCACTGCGTTGGGTGGTTTCCACATCCATCTCCAGCGTTTAAGATCGGGATATTCACCTGATCTTTTAGTTCATCGAAGTAGCGATCTTGCTCATGGCGGATGACCACTGCTTTTGTTCCGATTGATTCTAGTGTTCTTATCGTATCGTATAAAGTTTCTCCTTTTTGTACGCTAGATGCATCCGCTGAAAAGTTTAAAACATCAAGTCCTAATCTCTTCTCAGCAACTTCAAAGCTAAATCTCGTTCTCGTACTATTCTCAAAGAACAAGTTTGCAACAAAAGTTTGCTCTGTCGTTTTGCTCTCTTTTCCATTCGCAAAATCTTCTGCGTCTTTTAGGATTTCTGAAATTTCTACTTCCGATAATTCACTCATCGTTAACAAATGGCTCATCGTCATCCCTCATCTTTCTGATTTTTATGTTACCACTTTTGTATTTTTATAACAACCTTTGCATAAAAATACCCTAGTCATGTGAGACTAGGGTGCAAGAAAGAAGCCACCCTTTCCGGTCTCACAGGACTGAATTAAAAGGTTATTATTATGAAGCAATCTGCTTAGATTGTTTTATTTGTTTCGTTTCCGGTAGTAGTAGATTTAACAGTACACCTACAATTGCTGCTAGTGCCATTCCTTCTACTTGGAATGATTCTCCTACGTGAAGTACCGCTCCACCAATACCGATTACTAGTATTACTGATGCAATCATTAAGTTTCGTTTGTCACTTAAATCTGTTTTATCGTCTACCATCATGCGTAATCCGCTTGATGCGATTACACCGAATAGTAAGATTGATACACCACCCATAACTGGTGTGGGGATCGAATGAATCAGTGCAGAAATCTTACCGATAAATCCGAACATGATTGCGAATACCGCTGAACCGATGAATAAGTATACACTGTACGCTCTTGTAATTGCTAGCACACCGATGTTTTCACCATACGTTGTATTCGGTGGTCCACCGATTAGTGATGCGATTAATGTGGCTACTCCATCACCGAAGATTGAACGGTGTAAACCTGGTTTTTTAATTAAATCTCTTTTAATAACATTTCCTAATACAATTTGATGTCCGATATGTTCTGAAATTGTTACTAGTGCAACTGGTACCATCAAGAGTACAATCTTCCATGAAAACTCTGGTGTGTATGTTACAAATGGTACTGTGAAATCTGGTACAACAAACCATTTTGCCTCAGCTACCGGCTTTAAGTCTACTAACCCTTGGAAGTAAGCGAAGATATATCCGCCGATAATGCCAAGTAACACTGGTATGATACTGAAAAATCCTCTTCCGAATATTGAGCATATAATTGTAATTGCTAATGTTACTAATGCTACTGAAAAGTGTGTAAAGCTATATTTGCCATCCGCACCATTCATCGCCATGTTAACTGCTGTATGTGCTAAAGCTAGCCCGATTACCATTACTACTGGACCAACTACGATTGGTGGTAGTAATTTCATAATCCACTCTGATCCTGATTTCTTAATTCCGAGTGAGATTAAGATGTATACAAGTCCTGCTAGCAAACCACCAAGCATTGCTGCTCCAGGCCCCCCTGCCGTTTTTGCTGTTATAATCGGTGCGATAAAGGCGAATGATGATCCTAGATAGGCAGGTACTTGACCTTTCGTTATAAGAAGAAACGCTAACGTTCCTAATCCACTTGATATTAATGCTACTGACGGATTCAATCCTGTTAAAAACGGAACAAGCACTGTTGATCCAAACATCGCGAACAAATGTTGTATACTTAAAAATAACCATTTTCCCGGTTTCGGTACTTCATTAACGTCTAACACTGGCTTTTGTTCCATTGTTACATCCTCCTTCAGTTTAAATCTTTGCAATAAAAAAACTCTTTGTGCCTGTGCACAAAGAGTCCTACACTTTCGTATGCCAAATTTGACATATGAAAGCCAAGACCCTTTGGCAGCCTCACAGGACTACATTTAAAAGGGCTTTACTTATCGTATATGCTTACTCGATCTTGTTGATCTGTCTCTTGCAAATCAACTTCGATACGCTCTTCACTTGATGTTGGAATGTTCTTTCCTACATAATCAGCGCGAATTGGTAGTTCACGATGACCTCTATCAACAAGAACCGCCAGTTGGATTTGTGATGGTCTACCTAAATCCATAAGAGCATCCATTGCTGCTCGAACTGTTCTGCCTGTATATAATACATCATCTACAAGGATAACTTTTTTCTTCGTAATATCTACAGGGATATCAGAACCTTTTACAAGTGGTTCTTTATTTTTCGATTGTAGCGTTAAATCATCACGATATAACGTAATGTCTAGCTCTCCAACCTCTATTTCTTTTCCTTCAATTTGACCAATTCGTTCTGCCAAACGTTGTGCAATAAAAATTCCACGAGTTTTAATTCCGACAAGAACACAATTATCGACACCTTTATTTCGTTCCACGATTTCATGACTAATTCGTGTTAAAGCGCGGCGAATCATTTGGTCATCTAAAACGACAGCTTTCTCTTGCATGCTCTACACCTCCAAGCTTTTTTCTTGCGTGAGAGTAATGGTATAAAAAAAGTCCTCTCAGCGTGTGCGAGAGGACTTTTGAAAAAGGGTATAGCACACCCTATGCATTTCAAACCGTTACCTTCTCAACCTCACGGGGCTGTGTTAAAGGATCATTATTTAACTGTTGTCAGTATCTCAGTTTTCTTATGATTTGTCAATACTATTTTCGCAAAATATTTAATGCGTCTTCAAACACTTTTGAAATCGGTGCCTCAAACTGAATATATTCACCAGTACGAGGATGATCAAAGCCTAAAATACCTGCATGAAGTGCTTGTCCGTTCATATCTAATGTTTTCTTTGGTCCATACTTTGGATCTCCTGCAAGTGGATAGCCAATATATTTCATATGAACACGAATTTGATGTGTACGCCCTGTTTCTAAGCGACATTCTACAAGTGTGAAATCTTTGAATCGCTCTAACACTTGGAAATGCGTAACAGCATGCTTACCATTTTCATCAACCGTCATACTTTGGCGTTCTTTCTTATCACGAGCAATCGGAGCATCAATCGTTCCCTTATCGTGCGGAATAACACCGTGTACAATCGCTTTGTAACGTCTCGTTACTGTTTTTGCTACAAGTTGATTTACAAGTGATTCGTGTGCCATATCATTTTTAGCAACCATTAATAGACCAGACGTATCTTTATCAATACGATGTACGATACCCGGACGCATCACACCATTAATGCCTGATAAGTCTGTACAATGGTGCATAAGACCGTTCACAAGTGTACCACTTGTATGACCTGGTGCTGGATGCACAACCATACCACGCGGCTTATTAACAACAAGTACATCTGCATCTTCATAATAAATTTCTAAATTCATATCTTCTGGCTGAATATCTAACTCTTCTGGCTCAGGAATCGTCACTGTAATTTCATCATTTTCTCTAACTTTATAATTCCCTTTTACAGCTTTTCCATTAACTGTAACAACGTCATCTTTAATCCATTGTTGTACTTGTGTACGTGACCATTCATTATTTATTCCTGCAACGAATTTATCAATTCGCTCATTTTTTTGTTCTTCTGCAACTGTTACTTGTACTACTTCACTCATTCAATTACTCCTTCGTTTTCTTGCCTTCTAATAATGTTTGAATAATAATTAATACAACACCAATACATAATGCTGAATCAGCGATATTGAATACTGGATAGTTGTACGAGAAAATATACACGTGAATGAAATCCACTACTTCTTGTCTAAATACACGATCAATAAAATTACCAATTGCTCCGCCTAAAATTAGACCTAATGAAATTCCTAGAAGCTTGTCTGTTTTTGCATATTTTTTCATATAAAATACGATAAATGCTACAAAAACGACTGTAATAATGTAGAAAAACCACATTTTATTTTCTAAAATGCCCCAAGCAGCTCCTCTATTTCGATGTGATGTTATGTATAATACATTATCGATAATCGGAATACTCGTACCTAATTCCATGTTCTTTACAATTAGCCATTTCGATATTTGATCGATGGCAATGACAAATAACGCTATTACATAATATATCATTTTCATTTCCCCCACAAAGACAGTGTACCTCAAAATTTTAGCATAGCTGCAACCTTTTCACAATGAACCTTTATAGAAGAATAAAATAAATTAAAAAAAGGTAATATAATATCGTTGTGCACATTCATACATTTACTTTTTCATAGAAAAATTCATGAATGGTACGTGCAGTCGGCATCGTTTTCATTTGTTTTACCGACATTACTCTCCCTGTGTCTTCACAAATACCATACATATCTATTTCCATTTTAAATAATGCACGTTCTACATCTTTTAAATCCTCTTTTATATCATGTAATAAAAGTTTTTTCTTTATCTCTTCCTTAATTTCATACCCAAGCTCTTCGCTAAACTCTGTATTATATTTGTACATAACCTCTTTAGCTAGCCTCTCTTGTAACTCTTTTCGCATCAATTGCAATTCTTCTTTGATTTCCATATACATTTCATTCACGTGTACATTCCTCCCAGTTGCAATGTACGATTAGTGTGTCCGAAATTTATATGCTTACCTCTCACACATTTTTCCTTCATAGGAAAGAGAGTGAAAGTTATTTCAATATACTGTTAACCAAAAAAATGACTGCACTTTACGTGCAGTCACCCCTTATTATTTTACATAATTTTCTTTAACAACCGTTGCACAACGCTCACATAATGTTTCATGTTCAGCATCTTTACCAATTGTTTCTGAAACTACCCAACAACGTTCACATGTTTCACCCGTTGCTTGAACAACAACAACCGCTGTATGTTCATACTTCGGTGCATCTGCTGGCGCTTCTTCCATCATACCACCAAGTTTGTACTCAGAAACGATGAATAATTGCTTTAAGTCTTCGTTAATAGACTCTAACATAGCTTTCATTTCTGCAGTTGGATATAGCGTAATGCTTGCATTTAATGACTTACCGATTACCTTTTCATTACGAGCTACTTCTAACGCTTTTAATACGTCATCACGCAATGTCATAAATGCATCCCATTTTGTTTTTAATGCTTCTGCACCATCTAATTGTACAGCTTCTGGCATATCAGTTAATTGTACACTTTCTTCTGTTACACCTGGAATGTATGGCCATACTTCATCAGCTGTATGCGGTAAGATTGGTGTTACAAGTTTCGTCAATGCAACAAGAACATCATATAATACAGTTTGAATTGCACGACGATCTTCATGATTCGCACCTTCAATGTATAAAATGTCTTTTGCAAAGTCTAAGTAGAATGAACTTAAATCAATTGTACAGAAGTTATGAATTGCATGATATACAGCAGCGAAGTCGTATGTCTCATATGCTTCTTTTACTTTTGTAATTAAGTCATTTAATTTCACTAACATGTAACGATCTACTTCACGAAGTTCAGCTACAGCTACTGTATTTTCACTTGGCTTAAAGTCGTCTAAGTTTCCTAATAAGAAACGGAATGTGTTACGGATTTTACGATACACTTCTGCTACTTGTTTTAAAATATCATCCGAAATACGTACATCAGATTGATAGTCAACAGAAGATACCCATAATCGTAAAATATCTCCGCCTAATTGATCCATAATTTTCTTCGGTACGACGATGTTTCCAATCGACTTACTCATTTTACGTCCTTCACCATCTAATACGAAACCGTGGCTTAGTACGCCTTTATATGGCGCTTTTCCTGTTACAGCAACTGCTGTCGATAATGAAGAGTTAAACCAACCACGATATTGGTCAGATCCTTCTAAATATAAATCTGCTGGACGTTGTAAGTCATCGCGCTCTTCTAATACTGCTTGGTGAGAAGAACCTGAGTCGAACCATACATCCATGATGTCTGTTTCTTTACGGAATTCACCATTTGGGCTACCTGGATGTGTAAATCCTTCTGGTAATAGATCTTTCGCTTCACGCTCAAACCATACGTTAGAACCGTGTTCACGGAATAAATCAGCTACATGGTTAATTGTTTCATCCGTAATGATTGGATCACCATTCTCAGCATAGAATACAGGTATTGGCACACCCCATGCACGTTGACGAGAAATACACCAGTCACCACGGTCACGAACCATGTTATGAAGACGAGTTTCGCCCCATGCTGGTACCCATTTTGTTTCCGCAACAGCTTCTAATAACTCTTTACGGAATGCTTCAATAGATGCAAACCACTGTGCTGTCGCACGGAAAATAATAGGTTTTTTCGTTCTCCAATCATGTGGATATGAATGCGTAATGAATGTTAGCTTCAGTAATGCGCCTACTTCTTCTAATTTTTCTGTAATTGGCTTGTTAGCTTTATCATAGAATAAGCCTTCAAATCCAGGTGCTTCCTCTGTTAATACACCTTTATCATCAACTGGACAAAGTACTTCTAAGCCATACTTTTTACCAACAATAAAGTCATCTTCCCCGTGTCCTGGTGCTGTATGAACACAACCTGTACCTGCATCTGTTGTTACGTGATCTCCTAGCATAACTAATGAATCACGATCGTAGAATGGATGCTTTGCAACTGTATACTCAAGCTCGCTACCTTTTACTGTTTTCACAACTTCAGCGTTTTCCCACTCTAACGTTTTTGCAACTGTCTCAAATAGTTCAGAAGCAATAATATATTTTTCACCATTTACTTTTACAATAGCGTATTCAAGTTCTGGGTGAACAGAAATACCTAAGTTTGCAGGCAACGTCCAAGGCGTTGTTGTCCAGATAATGTATTTCTCATCACCTTCTAATACGTTCTTTCCATCTTTTACAGGAAATGCTACGTAAATAGATGCTGATTTCTTATCTTGGTATTCAATTTCAGCTTCTGCTAAAGCTGATTCACTCGTTGGTGACCAGTAAACTGGTTTTTGCCCTTTATAGATATAACCTTTTTTCGCCATATCACCAAACACTTTAATTTGTTGTGCTTCATATGCTGGCTCTAAGGTAATGTATGGGTTATCCCAATCAGCACGTACACCTAAACGCTTAAATTGCTCACGCTGACGTTCTACTTGTTCATATGCATACTCTGCACATAACTTACGGAACTCAGCAACTGTCATTTCTTTACGCTTCACACCTTTATTTGTTAAAGCTTGTTCAATTGGTAAACCGTGTGTATCCCAACCTGGGACATATGGTGCACAGAAACCAGTCATTGATTTATAACGAACGATAAAGTCTTTTAATACTTTATTTAATGCATGTCCCATATGAATGTCACCATTCGCATATGGAGGTCCATCATGCAGTACAAATAAAGGACGACCTTTCGTATGTTCTTGTACCTTTTCATAAATATTCATTTCCGCCCACTTTTCTTGCATTGCAGGCTCACGTTTTGGTAAATTCCCACGCATCGGGAACTCTGTTTTTGGCATTAGTAATGTATTTTTGTACTCCATGCTCAATTCCTCCTTACATGTATAAAAGAAAGACCTAAAAAACGGAATAAAAAAGAGACTTTCTCATCCCAAAAAGGGACGAGAAAGTCTCCCGCGGTACCACCCTAGTAGATTCTATACGTATGTATACAATCCTCTTTATATTCTTAACGCGAATATACGCCTACGCTTACTCTATTTGTTCAGCGCGGAACTCCAGGGTGATATTCCCATTATCTCCTTATCCTGAGCTTACACCATCCTCAGTTCGCTATATAAGGTATGAAAAAGGTACTTATCCCTATCTTCGTTTTTCTTAATAAATATGTTGTATAAAATTATATGTAATAATGAGAAAAACGTCAAGCTTACACTGTTTCTTCTTTTTTCAACAGCTCGTCTACTTCGTCTTCTAACTCAATTAGTTTATCCCAATCATCGTTGTTTAACATTTCAAGCTGTGTTTCTAATAACATACGGAAACGAGTGCGGAATACTTTCGCTTGTTTCTTTAGCTCTTCAATATCAAAAGCAACTTTTCTTGATTTTACTAAAGCTTCGTTAATAATACGGTCTGCATTCTTTTCAGCTTCACGTACAATTAATTTCGCTTCTTTTTGGGCATTACGTTTTACTTCTTCCGCTGCTTCTTGTGCAACAACGATAGATTTGTTTAACGTATCTTCAATATTAGAGAAATGATCTAACTTCCCTTCTAATTGCGCAACTTGTTCTTCTAAAGCTTTTTTCTCACGAATGACTAATTCATAATCTTTGATAATTTGATCAAGAAACTCATTTACTTGATCCTCATCATAGCCACGGAATCCGCGACCAAATTCTTTGTTATGAATATCTAATGGTGTTAACGGCACAACGCCACCTCCAAGTAGTTATCTAAATTTCCTCTTTCAATTATATCTTTTCTTCGACAAAATAGGAGGATTTCCTTCTAAAAAACCAATCATTTTAGTATACCATACAAAATTCTCCATTTGTCGCGCTTTGTTCTACCTTCTACAGAAAACAATTTACTGCGTCCATATCCTCTCACTGAAAAAACATCTCCTGGATAACATTCATAAGAGGTTTGCTCCACTGTTTTCCAATTCACTTTTACTAAACCATTTTTTATGAAAGGTTGTACTTTTTGCCTAGATATATGTAACATTTCAGCTAACATAACATCTAAACGAAGTGAAGAAACCGTTCCGGATTTCTCCCCCCACGTTTCTTGTATCTGTAGAATTTTTTCCCCTTGCACTGGTGATAAGGAGACTTTCACTTTTCCTATAGATTGTAAGTTCATCTCAATATAAGATACAACTTCTTTCGCGACTACAATTTGGGCACGATCTTCTTGAAGCAAAATATCACCACATTTTTCTCTCGTTAAACCGAGAGACATAAATGTACCTAATATTTGCCTATGCTCTAGCGTATAAAACTTGGAAGGATAGTCAATTTCCAATACTTCTACTTGAAATTCCTCTTCATTTATTACTAGATAGTCCGGATAAATGAGTGCTCTTTTGCGCTCTGCTTGAGACGTTGCACCATCAAATTGTACAGCAACATCCCCTTGGCCTATTACCATCGTGACAATTTGTTGTTGCCTTGGATCAAGGAAATCTGTTAATTTCACTTGATGGTACTCCGCTGCTCGCTTCCACTCTAACACTTTATCCACAAAGACCACTTCATCAGGTCTAAAATGCTCGTAGATGCTCATACATATAACCTCTTACTATAAGAAATAGCCGAATAAACTTATTAAACCATTTGTCGCAAGTCTTAAAGCAAAGATCGCAACGAGTGGCGAAATATCAATCATACCAAGCGGCGGAATAAATCTGCGAAATGGTTCTAAATATGGTTCACAAATACGCGCAAGAAACTCTCCGAAAGTTGATTCCTTTGCACCTGGGAACCATGATAGGAGAATGTAAATAATAAGTGCCCACGAGTAAATCTCGATAGCATAAACTAAAAGTCTTAAAACGGTTTCCATGGCGTATTACCACCTCTTTATATTTGTGTCTTCTTCTTCACCGAATAACTCTGAAATTGCACCAACTATATCTACATTTTCAGGCGTACACATAAATGTTTTCGGTCCTATTTTTTGAATGTCCCCGCCTATAGCGTATACAGTACCACTTAAAAAGTCAACGATACGTACAGCTTGATCCGTAGACATTCGTTGTAAATTAATTACAACAGCTCGTCTACCTTTTAAATGGTCCGCAATTCCTTGCGCTTCCGAATATGTGCGTGGTTCTAATAAAACAACTTTTGAGGATTGCTTCGCTGTTTCAATGCTCACAACATTTTGTTTCGTTTGCGCTTTTGGAAACGTAACATCTTGTTGTTCTGGCGGATCTTGCTGCTTCTTCATGTCCGTTTGCTCCTTTTCATAACTATATTGAGCTGCTTCTTTTTCTTCAGGTGTATCAAAAAAGAAGTATTTTACTTTTGACCAACTCATAATAAGATTCTCCTTCCTTTTACGCTTTTCCTACTAAAATCGTCCCCAAACGAATGTATGTAGCACCTTCTTCAATTGCAATCGTGTAATCATTAGACATTCCCATTGATAATTCTTTACATGGCGCATGTAATAATTCTAACTCCTGCACCTCTGTTTGTAGCATACGTAATGTCTTAAAACAGCGTCTGATTTCTTCCTCTTCTTCTGTAAACGGAGCCATTGTCATTAGTCCAACCACTTCAATCTTATCCAATTCTTGCAAACTTTGAATAAAAGAAACGGTTTCTTCTATTGCCAATCCTTGCTTTGATTCTTCAGATGATGTTTTCACTTGAATAAAACATTTCACTTTCTTATCCGCACGTTTTTGAATTTCTTTTGCAAGTGAAAGACGATCTAATGAATGTAAATAATCGATTTCATTAATGATTTCTTTTACTTTTCTCGTTTGTAATGATCCAATAAAATGCCAATTCACTTTTGAACCGAAATGTTCATACTTCTGTAAGAAACCTTCATTTCTATTTTCACCTAAATCGATAATTCCTGCTTCAATTACTTCGTTTGTTTTTTCAATTCCTACCGTTTTTGTAACTGCAACGAGTTTAATATCTTGCAAAGAACGTCCCGCTCGCGCGCAAGATTGTTTAATTGCTTCGTTTACAGTTGTTAAATTTGTTTGTACTGTCACTTGCTTTCATCCTCCTTAAAACCTATGAAACTCAACATTCTCCCTGTCTTACCTTGATCACGACGGTGAGAGAAAAACAGTTGTTCTTCACAGCTTGTACAAAGAGATGACATTACAATATTCTCTTCTTTTATGCCTGCTTGTACACATAATATACGATTAATTTCTTTTAAATCAATTGCGTACTGTCCGTCAGAAACTTTTTTATAAGGAACAGAACCGTTTACTACTTGCTCTGCTGCTGTTAACACTCGATCATCAACAACATAACAACAAGATCCAATTGCTGGTCCAATCGCAACATGAATTTCATCACTCGAAATCCCTTCTGCATTCCATTTTTGAATCATTTCTTTTGCAATCTCTTTTACAGTCCCTTTCCATCCAGCATGCGCAAGTCCTATCATACCATGTGATGGTGCATAAAAATAGAGTGGAACACAATCAGCATAACAAGATGTTAAAAGAACATCATTATTAGTCGTATAAATGCCATCTGTTTTTGAAATGCCGTCTTCATATGAATAAACGCCACTTCCTTTTTCCTGTTGTCCTACTTTTTCAACATGATGATCATGAACTTGTTCAGAGCAAATCCAGTTTTCTAATGGTTTTTGTAACTTATTTGCTAAAATGCGTCTATTTTCATGAACGTTCTCGGCAATATCATTCACATGTAATCCTAAATTCATTGCATGAAAGGAGCCCGTACTTATCCCACCATCTTTTGTCGTAAATCCAGCAGTAATGTTTCCAAGTTCTTTCCACGCTTCTAAATACAGTATACCGTCCACATATTTAAATGGTTCTCTCATAACAGCGGCTCCTTTTAATTAAAATAACATAAAAAAGCATGGTACTTCCTGTCTATTTTACCATACTTTTATTTTTTCATAATCCTAACAGAAAAAAAAGAGGAATTTGTAATATTCTTTATGAAATTGTCGGTGTTTGTATTGATTCAGTTACAGAATTAACAGGATTTACTCTAACAAGTATGACATCTTCCCCAATTTTCACAATTTCTTTCCAAGGAATTACAATTTCTACGTCTTTCCCAAAAATCCCAAACATACGTGCCTGTTTAGAAATAATAATAGAATCGATCTTCCCTGTGTTCATATCAATTTCAATATCACCAATATTACCCAGCCTTTTTCCGTCTGAAACATTTATTATATCTTTCATCTGCAATTCCGAAATTTGTATCACTTTCATCCTCTCCCTTATATATGACGAATCGAAAAAACATTGTTTCTCAAATGAACAGGAAGCAACCTCTTACCCACTTCATATTATTTTCATTATATGAACACAGCTACCCTACTATGAGCGCAAACAAACTATATGACATATAAAAAGGTTTCACCATAAATGGTGAAACCTTATCCTTGAATTGTCTTATTCATTTGTTTAATAGCTGATTTCTCTAAACGTGACACTTGTGCTTGAGAAATCCCAATTTCTTCTGCAACTTCCATTTGTGTTTTCCCTTGGAAGAAACGTTTGCGAATAATCATTTTCTCACGATCATTTAAACGCTTCATTCCTTCTTTTAGTGCTAGCTCTTCAACCCACTGCTCGTCCTTTTGTTTTTCATCACTTAACTGATCCATAACAAAGATAGGATCTCCCCCATCGTTATAAATCGGCTCAAATAATGAAACTGGATCTTGAATTGCATCTAAAGCAAAAACGATTTCTTCATGAGTCACTTCAAGCACTTTTGCAATATCCATTGCTGTTGGTTCTTTTGAATTTTCTGCAATCAACTTTTCTCTTACTTGTAACGCTTTATACGCAATATCTCGTAATGAACGAGATACGCGAATCGGATTGTTATCACGCAAATATCTGCGTATTTCCCCAATAATCATCGGCACAGCATACGTTGAAAATTTTACATTTTGGCCTAAATCAAAATTATCAATGGATTTCATAAGTCCGATACAACCAACTTGAAATAAATCGTCAACATATTCTCCTCTGTTATTAAATCTTTGGATGACGCTCAGTACAAGACGTAAGTTTCCATTCACTAATTTCTCTCTTGCGCTTATCTCTCCACTTTGCATTTCACGAAATAATTTACGCATTTCATCATTTTTTAGTACGGGAAGTTTAGCTGTATCAACACCGCAAATTTCTACTTTGTTTCTCGTCAAAGTGTTCCCTCCTATCGGGAGTTGCTGTACAGTGTAAAGTATTTCCTTTGAAGGAGATTTTATGCATGCGGTTTTCTCTTCATTTTTCATTTTCGTTGTCCTTCCTCATACAACGAAAGAGAATAAGACCAGCCTACATAACGGCTGGTCTTATTCTTTACACCATTTTATTAAATTCTTTTCGTAATCTTTTTATGATTCTTTTTTCTAAACGCGAAATGTATGACTGTGAAATCCCAAGCATATCCGCTACATCTTTTTGCGTCTTTTCCTCTCCTCCTGCAAGCCCAAACCGAAGTTCCATAATTTGTTTTTCACGATCATTTAATTGATGTAATGCTTTCATTAGAAGATGACGATCAACAGTAGCTTCTAAATCTTTTGTAATAATATCATCGTCTGTCCCTAATACATCTGATAATAAAAGTTCATTCCCGTCCCAATCGATGTTAAGCGGTTCATCAAAAGAAACTTCTGAACGATTTTTATTATTCCGGCGCAAATGCATTAAAATTTCATTTTCTATACAACGTGATGCATATGTTGCTAATTTTATTTTCTTTTCTGGATTAAATGTATTTACCGCTTTAATAAGCCCAATTGTTCCAATGCTAATTAAATCTTCAATATTTATCCCTGTATTTTCAAACTTTCTTGCTATATATACAACTAGCCGTAAATTGCGTTCAATCAGTAACGACCTTGCTGCCTGATCTCCTTTTGGCAATTTATTCAAAAGAACTTCCTCTTCTTCTTTCGTTAACGGTGGTGGTAACGCTTCACTTCCACCAATGTAATAAATTTCATCGGTCTTAATTCCTAATTTCAACAATACTTTATACCAAAGGTATACTAAATAAAATTTTAATTTCATCATATTATCCCGCCTCCCATTATTAAGCAATTACCATTTTTTGCGAAATTAACATTTTCGGATGCACAATACATTGATACTCTCCATTGGTTGACAACTGTTGTGTATTTAATCCAATCAATACTTTATTGACGACAATAGAACTACCTTCATGATAAATTTGTACACTTTCTGGCTTAATTGCCCATAAAAATTGATTCTCTACTCCTACTGCTCGGAAAGGAATTAAGCGTAATTTTGTCGCCCACCCAGAATCATTTTCTGGTATTTGAGGAATCTCTGTTTTGGAATAAATTTGTTCTGTTAACCAAGCTGGTAAACAATGTTCTAACGATGAAATATGCATAATCATAACAGGTGTTTTCGTTAACGGGTCGTAAAGTTGATTCCCACTATCAATTAAACCTGCGAGTTCTAGTTCCTCTTCAGCTAATTGAATTTTCAATTTCACAATTTGATCATAGTGTATTTTTGTAACCTCTACGCTTTCAATACGCTTTTTAGAAAAATAATAAATGACTGGAAAACCAAAAATAACGAACAACCAACTAATTGGGTCACCATAAGAAATTGATTGAGATTGAACCAACCCATTTACCATTTCATTCGTTTGCAAAAAGAAATGAGTGCCCATTAATCCTCCGCCAACCATAAAGGTTACAAAGTAAAAAGTAAAAACAGTTTGTGCATAATTTCTAAATGTTGTAAACCCAAATGCTGTATACACAATAAATAACGAGTACAGTAGTTTCATAATCGGATGTGTCATCATAGAAGCAAAAGGAGTAAAGGCAAAAATAACAATGGTTGAACCTATCAATGCCCCTAACACAAGCCTCCATCTTTTGATCTTCTTTTTTAACACGGTAGCCGTTAATAAAAGTAAAAGAAAATCAATGCAGGCGTTTAACAACCAAACAACGTCGGCGTAAACAACCAAACAATTCACCTCTTTTTTTAAGTTGAGACTAGTATAATGCATATCCAATAGGAAAGTGTGTCAATTTGCGGAGGTGTTTTTTTGTTATTTTGTGCTTTCTAGACATAATCTGTCGGTAAAAAATAAAAGTATATGTTTCATAGAATGCTATATACTTTTTACTTACATATAAAGTGAAACTTTAATCACCACGCACCAATCATGTTATCCGGCAAATAGCGAAATAGATTAAAATATATAAAATAAAAAAAGACCTGCTTAGGCAGATCTTTTCCCCGTATAAAACAAAAAAGGAGCATAAATGCTCCTTTTCTTTTATCGTCTACGACGATTACGTAAGAATGCTGGAATATCGATATCATCTGAATCTGAATGACGCTCATGTACAACTGGCTCTTCACGCTTCATTTCACGTTTTACTTCACGTTGTTTTGGTGGTTGAGCTACTGGCTGTTGCTGTTGTTGCGTGTGATTCACATTCGGACGGATAATTGGTTTTGGTGGTTGAGTTGCAATTGTATCATCAAAACCAGTTGCAATTACAGTTACAACGATATCATCTTTTAATCCTTCATTAATAACCGAACCGAAGATCATATTTACTTCTGGATCTGAAGCTGAAGCTACAATATCTGCCGCTTCTTGTACTTCATATAAGCTTAAGTTAGCTCCACCAGTAATATTCATGATAACACCTTGAGCTCCATCAATAGATGTTTCTAATAATGGACTAGAAATCGCTTTTTTCGCAGCTTCAGCAGCACGATTTTCTCCATTACCAGAACCAATACCCATTAAAGCAGAACCTCTATTAGACATAATTGTTTTTACGTCTGCGAAGTCTAAGTTAATTAAACCTGGTGTTGCAATTAAATCAGAAATACCTTGAACACCTTGACGTAATACGTTATCCGCTTCACGGAATGCCTCTAACATTGGCGTGTTTTTATCAACAATCTCTAATAAGCGATCGTTTGGAATTACAATAAGTGTATCTACATTTTCTTTAAATGCTGCAATACCAGATGCCGCTTGTGTTGCACGCTTACGTCCTTCAAATGTAAATGGACGTGTTACAACACCAACTGTTAATGCACCTAATTCTTTTGCCACTTGAGCAACAACTGGCGCTGCACCAGTTCCAGTTCCGCCGCCCATACCAGCAGTTACGAATACCATATCAGCACCACGAAGTGCTTCTTGGATCTGTTCTTTACTTTCTTCTGCAGCTTTTTTCCCTACTTCAGGGTTTGCACCTGCACCAAGTCCACGTGTTAATTTTCCACCAATTTGCATTTTTGTTTCAGCTTTTGATAGATTTAATGCTTGTGCATCAGTATTCACAGCGATAAAGTCTACACCTTGTACACCGTGTTCAATCATACGGTTTACAGCATTGTTTCCGCCACCGCCGACACCGATAACTTTTATATTCGCTAATTGATCTTGAGTAGTATCAAACTCTAACATGTCGAAATCCCCCTAGAACCTCATTTTTCGTGTCCAATTTTAATCCCATAAATAACGGAATACACGTTTTACTTTTGACATCATACGGTCATCATTTTGATTATTATTGTTTTGATTACGAGTTTTTTGTTTCGCAGGTTGCTGTTGTACCGGCGCTGGAGCTTGTGCTGGTACTGGTTCAAAATGCTCTTGCTTTTCCTGTACATTTTTCCCACGTAATTTAGCTTTTTGATAAGAATGTTTAATTAATCCTACTCCACTTGTATATTGTGGCTCACGCACACCAATATAATCAGGAGTTGCTATACGAACATTTTCATGTAAAATATCATATGCAAGATCAAGGACACCTGGCATAGAAGCAATTCCACCAGTTAGTACATAACCAGAAGCTACTTGCTTTACTCCTAACTTACGCACTTCATCTTGAACAAACATTAAAATTTCCTCTACACGAGCCTCTATTATATCCGATAATTCCAACTGAGAATATTGTTCTGTTTGATCGCTTCCCATAATAGGAACCGTAAACATCTCTTCTTCAGATGCTGTATCATAAAAAGCATGTCCATATTTCAACTTAATTTGATCTGCATTTTCTGTTGAAGTTTTCAACCCAATTGCAATATCCTTCGTTATATGGTCTCCACCTAATGGTAATACGCTCGTCGCTTGTAACTCTCCATCTTTAAAAATAGATAAAGTTGTAGATCCTCCGCCCATATCAACAAGGGCTACTCCTCTATTTTTTTCATCCGAAGATATAGCAACTGTTGCAGCCGCTAAAGGTTGAAGACAAATATCAACAATTTCAAGACCTGCTTTTTCTACACAACGAAGTAGGTTATGTAGTAAAGTTCTCGAGCCTGTAATAAGTGTACCTTCCATTTCTAATCTTACACCGATCATCCCGCGTGGATCGTTAATCTCGTCAAGACCGTCTACAATGAACTGTCGAGGTACCACATCAATAAACTCACGTTCTGGAGCAATTGACACAACTTGTGCTGCATCTAGAACGCGTAAGACATCTTCATTCCCGATTTCACGATCTTCATTTGAAACAGCGACTACTCCGTGACAAGGAAGTAGTTGTACCTGGTTTGCATTGACACCTACTACAACTTGCTCAATGTGGATTCCCACCATGCGCTCAGCTTGTTCAATTGCTTTTTTAATTGATCGAACAGTCTCGTCTATATCAACTATCGATCCCTTCTTTAAACCATTTGATTTTACATTTCCAACACCAATAATGTTTAAGCTGTCATTAACCATTTCACCAATGATGACTTTAACATTGGATGTACCGATGTCAAGACTAACATATATTTCATTGCTGTTCATTCTTTGGCACCTCCTTCTTTATTTATACCATACAACTCAATATATGGAACAACAATCGCAACTTTACTATTTATAAGAAAAATATTCAACGTCTTTATACGTTTCCCTTTTTTAACCCTATATTTTTCTTATTTTTATTTAACATTCATTTAAGAATATCGCAGTAAACTGTGAATAACTGCTTATCTTGAAATAATTCCATTTCAAGTGTAAAGATTACCGCCAAGTATAAGTCTACACTAAGATGTACTCATAGAAAAGTGAAACTTGTACCAATCCTAGTATGAATCTAAGAATTTTTACATCTTTTTCATCAAATGAACCATTCTTGTAAATTCAGGCACATCCAATAGAACGTTCGTTTCGTTTTTTCTACAATAACGTAGCGAACACTATCTTTCTATTCTTTTTTTTCTTCCGCCCCTAATTCTTTCGTATATGCCCCTACTTCTAAGTCAATTAATACCTTTTTACCCGGCTCAATTGTTTTTAAGATAAGTGGATAAGCTTCCATACGTTTTGCGAAATTTTGAATCGTAGTGCTCACTTCATACCCTTCATTCATATATAAAGTAAGGTGGTCTTCATTCGCATTCGTCGGTGAATAACGAATTTCAGAAATAGACCTTAAAATAGTTGGGGTTAATTTTTCAAGCTCAGCAATTAACTCCTTCATTTTTTCCTCTTTAAAAGGTTCAAAAATTGGTGCTGCAACAGGAAGTTTTCCGTTCGGGAGTACATCAAGTGTTTTCCCATTCTCTAATAACGGTTGTAATTTCCCTTCTTTGTTTATATAACCAATCGTTAAATATTCTTCAATATGAACGTCAATTTTATTTGGAAAACGTTTCTTTACATTTACTGCTTTAATTTCTTTTCGTTTCGTTAAATTTTCTTCAGCTTTATGTGCTGTCACCCGGAAATAACTTGTATCATACGTCACACCTGATTCCTTCATCACTTGTTCATCTGTCATATAATGATTTCCAAACACACTTATCTTTTTTATATTGCTAAGCGGAGACCGAAAATAAATTAAAAAGAGAACTAATAGAAATAAAATTGATATGTATAAAATCAACCGATGATTAACATTTTTCTTCTTTTTTTTCTGTTGATTTTTTAACTTTGGTACACGATCCTGTAGTTTAATTACTTTACTATTTTTCATGTACGATCCCCCTACGTAACATAAAGAACGGCATGTTCCTCATGCCGTTCTTATCTTCTTATTATAACATAAATGATAATGAGCGGAACGAATAACCGTTATCTTCCAATGATTTCTACTTCTGTATGCATTTCTACGCCAAATCCATCCTTAATTGTTTGTTTTATTAATGCAATTAAAGATAAGACATCTTGCGCGCTGGCTCCCCCAGTATTAATAATAAAATTCCCATGCATTTCAGAAATTTGAGCTCCACCTATTTGATAACCACGAAGCCCCGCCTTTTCTATTAAATCTCCTGCAAAGTATGGAGTTGGATTCCGAAACACACTTCCTGCACAAGGGTGATTCCATGGCTGTGTTTCACGACGGTAATCTTTATTCTTTTGCATAACACTTACAATTCCTTCACGCTCTCCTATCTGCAATTGAAACTCAGCCTCCAAAACAATACCAGGACGTTTCGTTTGCAATACAGATGTACGATAGGAAAACTCCATTTCTCCATGCGTTAACCAGTCAATTGTTCCGTCTTCAAACAAAATAAGAGCTTTTGATAATATGTTTGATATATCCGAATTATGTGCTCCTGCATTCATATACACTGCACCGCCAACACTTCCTGGAATACCACTTGCGAACTCCAGACCGGCTAACCCTTGCCGACTAAGTAAAGTTGATAATTTAATTAGGGGATACCCACCACCAACTCTTACTCTATGTTTTTCGACTTCTAAGTGGTCTAATCCTTCTCCTAAACGAATAACGACACCTTCTATACCTAGATCAGATACAAGAAGGTTCGAACCGCGACCAATTACAGTCCACTTTGTTTTATATTTCTTTACTAACTGCAACGTTTTTTCAATACCGGCAACATGCTTTGGCACAATTAAAATATCAGCTGGTCCACCTATTTTCATAGTTGTATAACGTGCTAACGGTTCATCCACTAACACGCGACCAACATTTGCTTCTATAAGCTCATTTACTAATTGCTCCATAAACAATCTCCCCCATACTAAGCATCCTTATTACAGTAGTATGCAGGGCGTTCACCTAACGTTATTTTTTTACAAGCTTATTCATTACTTCATACAACTTATTTGCTGCATCTGGAATACCTAATTGCCCAGCAGCAAGCTTCATATTTTGTAATGTTTGTGCATCTAATAAAATCTCGTCAATATCACGAATAAGTGTTTCAGCTGTTAAATCTTTTTCAAGCAACATTTTTGCTGCTCCTTTATCGACAACAGAACGTGCATTTTTTTCCTGATGGTTATTTGTTACATAAGGACTCGGAATTAACACACTTGGCTTACCTAACGCTGTTAATTCTGCAAGTGTTGTTGCTCCAGCTCTTGAGACAACAAGGTCTACACCTGTAAGTACTTCTGGCATATTATGAATGAAAGGTTTAATAATAACATTATTCGGGTTCCCTTTTTGCTTCACTGCATCCATCACTTTGTCGTAATGAACTTCACCTGTTACATACAATATTTCGTAACTTTTATTTCCAAACTGTTCAATTGCCTCTACGAAAGCATCGTTAATTGGTCTAGCCCCACGGCTGCCACCAAAAATAAGCACGGATTTTTTAGGAAGAGATAAACCTACTGAACGTTTTCCTTTCATTCCATTTTGATCCATTACTTCTGACGCTCGTGGGTTTCCTGTCATGACCACTTTTGACTGCGGAAAATGTTCTGCAGCCGCTTCAAAACAAACTGCAACTTTATCAACATAGCGGCTTAAAAATTTATTCGTTACACCAGGTACACTATTTTGTTCATGTACAATAGTTGGAATACCTAATTTTGCCGCAGCATATACAACAGGTCCACATACATATCCACCTGTTCCAATTACAATATCTGGATTGAAACGACGAATATATCGTTTACTATCTTGTACACCTTTTAGAAAACACATCACCGTTTTCACGTTATCTAACGATATTTTACGCTTAAATCCACTTATAACAATAGATTGAAACGGTATACCTGCTTTGGGCACGATTGTGCTCTCTAATCCATTCTCCGTACCAATATATAAAAACCTTGCTTCCGGATTTAATTTTTTTATTTCTCTTATTAAAGCAAGAGCCGGATAAATATGACCTCCAGTGCCCCCACCACTTACTAATACACGCACTACTAACTCCTCCGCTTCTCTTTTTCTTATTACAGTCGTATTTATTTCTATATACATATTGTTTCTTCGTACACATACGAAAAACCCTGTCTTATAAAACAGGGTTTAGTAGCGAGAATGGCGACTTATATTTAATAATACACCTACTGCCATTAACATTAATGTCAAACTTGATCCACCATAACTTAAAAACGGCAAAGTAATACCCGTAACAGGCATCAATCCTGTTACAACACCAACATTAATCATTACTTGAATCGCAATCATCGCCACAATACCTACTGCTAAAAACGTACCATATAAATCTGGCGCTCCTAAAGCTATACGAATCCCACGCCATAATAATAGACTAAATAATAATAACACAAATGAACCACCAATAAAACCTAATTCCTCGGATAAGATTGCAAATATAAAGTCTGTTTGCGGTTCAGGTAAATAAAGAAACTTTTGTCTACTTTGTCCAAGTCCAAGCCCGAATAATCCACCTGGTCCAATTGCGAGTAACGATTGAATAATTTGAAATCCACTTCCAAGCGGATCTGACCACGGGTCTAAATATGATGTAATACGTTTCATCCGATACGGTGCTGATGCAATTAGCCCTACAAATCCTGCTACACCAAGCAAACCAAACATTGCAAAGTGAAAGACTCTTGCTCCTGAGATAAATATCATAATGATACATGTCCCAACCATTACCGTCCCTGTACCAAGGTCGGGCTGTAACATAATCATTCCGAAAGCAAGAAATACAAAACCTAAAGCTGGTAGTAAACCACGTTTAAAAGAGGTAATTAATTTTTGTCGTTCCGCTAAAAATTTCGCTAAGAAAATAATCATCGCAAACTTCATAAATTCGGACGGTTGAATGGAAAATGCCCCGATTCCAATCCAACTTCGCGCTCCTCCTCGAACAAGACCTACTCCAGGAATAAGAACGAGAATAAGAAGAATGAAGCAAACTAGCAAAATTACTTTTGAATACGTACGCCACACCCAATAATCAATTTTCATAATAAAAAACATAGCCACTACACCAAGACCTGCGAATAGCAATTGCCTTTTTGCAAAAAAGAATGAGTCCCCCATTTTATAAGAGGCCCAAACCGCACTCGCACTATAAACCATAATCATTCCGATTGTTAACAACGCAAGTGTAACGATGATGAGAATAAAATCAGGCGTTTTCTTCATTACCCATAAACACCACCTCTTTAGGCAGAAACTTTTGCCCTATGTAACAAAACATCAGTAGGTGTTAGCCTACTGATGTTTTGATTTACTTTATATAAGTTTATGCACAGCTTGTATAAAAATGTCTCCTCTTTCTTCAAATGTTTTAAATTGATCCCAGCTTGCACATGCTGGAGAAAGAAGAATTACATCGCCATCTGTAGAATGAGCATAAGCTTTCACTACAGCTTCATCTAAAGTATCGACACTTTCAATTGTATCTAATCCCGCTTTTTCTGCAGCTCTTACTAATTTTGGAGCTGTTTGTCCAAATGTTACAATCGCTTTAACATTTTTGAAATACGGAATTAAATCATCGAATTCATTTCCACGATCTAGCCCACCTGCTAATAACACAGTCGGTTGTGTAAACGCAGATAAAGCTTTCTCTGTCGCTAACATATTCGTTGCTTTTGAGTCATTATAAAACTTACGGTTGTTTATAGTTGTTACGTATTCTAAACGATGTTTTACACCTGTAAAACGTTTTAAAACTGCCGTAATCGCTTCATTAGAAACACCCAATAATTTTGAGATACTCATCGCTGCTAAAATATTTTCTAAATTATGTTGACCAGGTAAAACGATATCGCCTACTTCAACAACTTTTTCACCTTTAAAATAAAGAGCATTATCTTTTATACACGCACCATCTTCAATTTCTTTCGTTGTTGAGAACAGTACTTTTTGACCTTTACTATAAGCAGATAAAGCCATCACATCTGCATCATCTGCATTTATTACACTATAATCATTTTCTGTTTGGTTTTTAAAAATATTCGCTTTTGCTAAACCATATTCTTTCTTCGTCCCATGATAATCTAAGTGGGCCTCAAATAAATTTAAAAACGCAGCAATTTTAGGTTGGAACAATTCTACTCCCATCAATTGGAACGATGAAAGTTCTGTAACTACAACTTCATTTTCTTTCGCATCCTGTGCAACTTCACACGCTACAGTTCCAATATTCCCTGCAATTACGGGATGCTTTTGTCCTTCTTTTAGCATTTCAAATGTAAGCATTGTCGTCGTCGTTTTACCGTTAGACCCCGTAATCCCAACAAATGGTGCTTCTGAAATACGATATGCTAATTCAACTTCCGTAACAATTGGAATTTGCTTTTCTTTCGCAGCAACTAATATTGGATTAGAATACGGGATTCCTGGATTTTTTACTACAAGAGAAATATTTCTCTCTAATAATTCTAAAGGATGACCACCACATACAACATCCATTCCTTTTGCTTGTAATTCTGCAGCAAGTACATTCTCTGCTAAAGGCTTTCCGTCATTTACAATAACATTTGCCCCTAACTTTTGTAACAATGTAGCTGCTGCATAACCACTTTTTGCAATGCCTAATACAAGAATATTTTTATTTTGAAATTCAGTTACAGTTTTCAATTACATCCACACCCCGATATAAATTCCTAACACAGCTAATAAAAATCCTACAGACCAAAACGTCACAACGACACGCCACTCTGACCAACCACATAATTCATAATGATGGTGTAGTGGACTCATTTTAAAGACACGTTTTCCTGTTGTTTTAAATGAAATGACCTGAATAATAACCGATAAAGTTTCCATTACGAATACTCCGCCAATGATTACAAGTAGCAATTCTTGTTTTAATAAAATCGCTACAGCTGCAATGGCTCCACCTAAAGCTAATGAACCTGTATCTCCCATAAACACTTTTGCTGGATTCGCATTGAATACTAAAAATCCAAGTACAGCTCCTACAACTGCCATACAGAATATCGCTACTCCAAATTGCTCTTGTGCCACAGCAATAATACTAAATGCTCCAAATGCAATAGCAGCAGTTCCTGATAATAAACCATCTAAACCGTCAGTTAAGTTAACTGCATTTGATCCACCAATAAGCATAAATAGTACAAGTACAAAATACGCCCAACCTAATTCAAACTTAACATCCGTTCCCGGAATCATGATGTATGTGTGGAACGCTTGCCCTTTTCCAATTAAAAAGAACGCAATAGCAATAACAAGCTGACCTACTAATTTTTGTTTTGATGTTAAACCAAGATTTCTCTTCTTAACTACCTTTATGTAGTCATCTAAAAATCCAATCAATCCGTAACCAAATGTCACTAATAGTAATAACGATACCTCTGCACCTAAATGATTAAACTTAATCGCCATAATAAGTGAAGTTACCATCATAGATACGTATATGACGATACCACCCATTGTCGGTGTCCCTGATTTTTTTTGATGTGATTTTGGTCCCTCATCACGAATACTCTGTCCGAACTTTAATTTTCTTAAAAATGGAATAAACAATGGCGAAAGGGCAACAGAAATTAAGAATGCTACCCCAGCCGTTACTAATAAACCTTGCTCAAGCACATGTAGTCCTCCTCTCACGTTGTTACTCTTCGTTGTTTAAACGCTCTGTAATTGCTTCTTTAGCGATTTCACGATCATCAAAATGATGAACATCTTTACCAATAATTTGATATGTTTCATGACCCTTACCAGCAATAATGATAATATCTTCAGCTTTTGCGTTAGCAATTGCATGGTATATCGCTTCTTTTCTATCAATAATTACTTCATAATTATTTCCATTTGCACCATGTACCATATCATCTAAAATAGCTCCTGGCTCTTCACTTCTTGGATTATCTGAAGTGTAAATGGCGTGAGTTGCATATCGTGTTGCAACACTTGCCATGATTGGTCTCTTCGTTCTATCTCTATCACCGCCACAACCGACGATGCAATATACGTCACCTTTTGCAAACTGTTTTGCTGTTTTTAATACATTTTCTAAGCTATCTGGTGTATGTGCATAATCAACAATAACTGTATAATTTTGTCCACCATCAACTACTTCAAAACGTCCTGGAACTCCAGCTAGTTCCTTTATTACATCAATGATTGTTTCTAAACTTACACCAGAAACAAGTCCTGCCGCTGTCGCAGCTAGTACGTTATATACATTAAATTTCCCAATTAATTTCATCGTAACATTTACACTCTCATACGGTGTTACAAGCGTAAATGTAGTTCCACCACTTGTCATAACGATATCTTTTGCCATAACATCACTTGTTGTATCAATTCCATACGTTACAACAGTTGCTGCAGTACTTCTCATATATTCCGCTGTTACAGCATCATCGTTATTCAATACCGCGTATTTTTCACGATTATGATTATAACTATTGCCAAGTTGCGCAAATAGCAACCCTTTTGCATGTTTATATTCTTCCATCGTTTTATGATAGTCTAAATGATCTTGTGTTAAATTTGTAAACACTGCGACATCGTAATCACATCCGTGTACACGGCCAAGATCTAAAGCATGTGATGAAACTTCCATTACTGTGCTATCCACACCGTGTTCAACCATTTTTGCAAACGTCTGTTGAAGTGTTAGTGCATCTGGTGTTGTATTTTTCACCTCAAATGTTTCATCACCGATTTTCATATTAATCGTTCCAATTAGCCCGGTTTTATGACCATGTGCGCGCATAATCTCATCCATAATATGCGATGTTGTTGTCTTTCCATTTGTACCTGTAATACCGATTAAATGTAACTTGTGTGTTGGTTGACCATAAAAATAATCAGCTAAAACCGCTAACGAACGAAAAGTATTTTTCACAAGTACAACTGGAACGTCAACATCAATTGGTCTTTCCGCAACAATAGCAGCCGCTCCTTGTGCCGCTGCTTGCTTAGCAAAATCATGGCTATCAACCGTATATCCTTTCATACATACAAATAAGCTTCCTTCTTTCACTTTACGTGAATCAGCTTCTATAGATGTGATTTCTGGATTTTCTTTTGGAACAACTGGAAAATCATGCAAACATGATACAAGTGTATGCAACTTCATTTCACTAAACCCTCTCTACATTGTGTATTTATCTCTTTTATTAATAAGCAACACGTTACCTCCTAATTATGTAAAATAGGAGGTAAGTGCTACTGTGTCTAATAAATAGACCTATTTATAACCGAGACTCTTGCGGTCTCAAATTAAGTAACTCTTCTATAAAGAACTCACTTCCACCAATTGTACCATAAAACGTACTAGGTTACCTTTAATTCCCGAAGTAAATTCTAATTTTTGAGCCTTCTTTCACTTTAGCTCCTGCTTCTGGGGACTGTTTAATGACTTTCTCTCCATCTCCGCTTATATCAAGCTTCAAATCAACGAGTTGCGTCTGTAAGTCTTTCTTTTTCATACCAATTAAATTTGGAACTTCCACAGTTGGTGTATCGCCCCATTTATATTCTCTCTCAACTTGTTCTTTTCTCGGTTTCACTCCCATAACAGGAAGTGCATCCCGCAGAATATTTCCAACAATTGGAGCTGCTACTACTCCACCAAATTGCGTTACACCTTTCGGATTATCAACAGCAACATATACAACAATTTCCGGATCATCTGCTGGAGCAAAACCGATAAAAGATACGATATAATTATTCTCTAAATATTTACCATCTTTCACTTTTTGGGCTGTACCTGTTTTTCCGCCTACACGATACCCATCAATAAAAGCACCTTTACCAGATCCCTTTGCTACAACATTCTCTAATGCATACCGAACTTTTTCTGAAGTTTCCTTGGAAATAACTTTTCTTTTTTCCACAGGTGTCTTTTTACTTACAACTTGATTGTTTTTCGGATCAATAAATTCTTTAGCTATATACGGTTGATACAATGTTCCACCATTTACAGCTGCTGCTACCGCCGCCACTTGTTGAATTGGCGTAACAGAAACACCTTGACCGAATGAAGTTGTTGCTTGCTCGACTGGACCGACTTTGTCTAAATTAAATAAAATCCCACTACCTTCACCTTGCAGGTCAATTCCGGTTTTTTGTCCAAAGCCAAAATTACGAATGTATTTAAACAATCGATCTTTACCAAGACGATCACCCAGCTCGATAAATCCTGGGTTACAAGAGTTTTGAACTACTTCTAAAAACGTTTGGCTACCATGACCTCCTGCTTTCCAGCATTTCAATCTTGCTCCACCAACTTCAGCTGCTCCATCATCATAAAACGTATCTTTCTCTAAGTCTACTAAATTTTCATTCAAAGCTGCGGCTAACGTAATGATTTTAAATGTTGAACCAGGTTCATACGTACTCCATACTGGTAAATTTCTATTGTACACTTCTGGAGAAACACTTTGAAAATCTGCCGGATCAAAACTCGGCCGACTCGACATACCTAAAATTTCACCATTTTTCGGATTCATCGCAATCGCAATCATACCATCTGGATTATATGTCGACTCTGCGATATTCATTTCTCTTTCCATAATTCTATTAATACGTGCATCAATTGTTAAGCCTAAATTCAAACCAGCTTCTGGTTTTTTGAAATCATCGCCAACATTAGGCATCCTTTGCCCTTTTGCATCTGCAAAAAAGCGCACATGACCTTCATCACCATTCAGTTCTTTATCATAATATTTTTCTAGTCCCATAAGACCTTGGTTATCACTACCTGCAAACCCTAATACATGTGATAAAAAGTTGCCAAATGGATAGTACCGGATAGAGTCCTCTGCGATATAAACACCTTTCAAACTTAATCCTCTTACCTCTTTCGCCTTATCATGTGATATTTTCCTTCCGCCTTTATCTAACCTTACAATTGATTCTTTTTTTGTAATCCTCTTATAAATCTCATCTTTTTCCACACCTAATACTGCAGCTAACTTCTCTGCAGTCTCTGCTGGTTTTTCAATTTGCCTCGGTACAACAAAGACAGTTGGAGCACTTTTATTCGTGGCAAGTTCCACACCATTTCGGTCTAAAATTTTTCCACGTTCAGGTTCAAAAGTAATATTACGACTCCATGAATCTTTCGCACGATCCGTTAACATATTCCCAAGAAAAAATTGCACATATCCAAGACGAATATCGATGATAGTGAAAATAAGTATACCTGATATGAGTATAAAAATAAGTCGTTTTCTAACTGTTACATTTGATACACGCATATTGGAACAAGCCTCCCTTACGCCTAGCTTGTTCCAATATATGCTTGTACTTATTTAATTAGAACTTCTTCTCTTTTACCATTACGGCTTTTCTGCTTCTTGTTGTGGTTCAAGTGGCGGTACAAGTGTTACACCTAACTCTGTACCAGGTTGCAACAATGTTCCTTCTGGTACACTTTGTTCGGTTACGTATCCTGTACCAGTAGGTTTTAGATTAAGCTTTAATGTTTTTGCTAAATTCATAACATCACGAAGTGCCCAGCCTTGTATATTTGGCATTGTAGGTTTATCTCCCACTAAGAAGACTCGGTCACCCTTTAATGTTTGTTCAGTTGCTTTCGGTACTTGATGCTGTACTTTCCCTTCACCTAATACGATTGGGCGAAGTTTTGCTTTATCAATGGCTTTTTTCGCTTCTTCCATCGTTTTTCCCGTTACATCTGGAACAGCAGTTTGCTGCTCTTTCACATATTTCTTCGGATCTTTCACTTCATTAGGCTTAATCTTTAAATACTCTAAACTATTCTTCGTTACATATTTAAAAATATCAGCTAAAGGTTGTGCGCCGCTCTCATCATCTTTCAATTTCGGCTTTTTAACAGCTACATACACAACAAGTTGCGGATTGTCCATAGGTGCCATACCTAAGAATGAGAATATATAATTCTCTCTTCCCGTCATATAGCCTCCTTTTCCATCCGGAATTTGCGCTGTTCCTGTTTTACCACCAACTGAATAGCCATCGACTTTATAAGCAGTTCCTGTTCCTTTCGGCGATGTAACAACGCGTTCTAATAACTGTCTTACTTGCGCTGCTGTCTCTTTTGTAACAGGTTTTCCCACTTCTTCTGGTTTATGTTCTAATTTTACTTCCTCTGTTATCGGATCTACAATTTTATCAATTGTATAAGGTTTCATCATTTTCCCATCGTTCGCAATAGCAGTTGCAGCCTGTACAAGCTGAATTGGTGTTACAGTAGAACCTTGTCCAAAAGCTGTTGTTACTTGCTGTATTTGCTGATCGAATACAATGGTATTTGAACCTTCACCAGGTAAATCAATATTCGTTTTTTCATCTAATCCGAAAGCATGGATATATTTCCGGAAACGGTCTGGACCAAGTTTTTGATCCCCTAAAATAGCAAACGCTACGTTGGAAGAGCGCTCTACACCTTCATCAAATGTGATAGATCCCCATCCAGCACCGCCATTATGATCTTTTATTTTGCGGTTCCCGACTTGATATGTACCAGACTGATAATAATCTTGTCCCTTATACACACCTTCATTAATAGCTGCTGCTAGCGTAAAAATTTTCATTGTTGATCCAGGTTCAAATGCATTTGCAATTGCGTCATTATAAAAATAATTATTATTCTCTTGGTTCGGATCATAACTAGGCTTACTAGACATCGCTAATATTTTCCCTGTTTTTGGATCCGCAACAATTCCTATTAAGCTTTCTGGCTCATAATGTTTACTCGCTTCTTTCATTGCATCTTCTAAATAACTTTGAATACGCTGGTCGAGTGTTAAATATACATTATCTCCATTTTTAGGTGCCTTCACATTCACTTTTCCACCGTCAAGAGATACGCCTCTACGATCGCCTGTATAAGCTACCTCTCCATTGGAAGCACCTAAATACTTATTCAAACTCTTTTCTAAACCAAATTGACCTACAGCGATTCCCTTTTCATCAGGTCTCGCATGACCTACAACATAAGATGCAAAATCACCGTTCGGATACACTCTTGCATTTTCAGTAATAAAAGATATACCTGGTAATTTCAATGCTTCTATTTGTTCTTTCTGTTCTTTCGTCAAGCCTTTACCTAATTTCCCAAACTCTACTTGACTTCTACCCTCTTTATTTAAAGTAGCTAAAATCTTCTCTTCATCTTTTCCGAGTACGCCCGCAATTTTCTTAGCAGTATCCTCTTTATTCTCAACAGGCTTCGCACCTTTTAATTCCGCTACAAGTTTATAAGAGTTTGCATCTTGTGCTAACACATGGGAATTTTGATCATAAATCGTCCCACGATTCGCTTCCAGAACTCCTGTTTTACTATGTTTTTGCTGAGCGAGTTTATCCAAATCCTGATTATGCACTGTTCCTGTCGCTTGTATGTAAAAAAATCGGGCTAATAACAGCAAAAAGAGCAGGAGGAATAAAATCATAAAATACCCTGCTCCCTTATTGGTATGAAATTTAGTCATATTTCTCTTCATTTTCCCTTCACACCTATTGCCTTATTTGAGGCCTTTCACATTATTCGCATTAATTTCTAGCCCGTGTTTTTTTGCAACTTCAGCGATTCGTTCATAACGACTTAACTTCTCTACTTCAGCCTGTAACTCTTGATTTTCTTTTTGCTGCTGTACAATTTTTTGTTCTATTGTCGCAGCTTCTACATTAACTTGATAAAGGCCTGCTTTATTTCCAATAAACGCTACACAGGCATACAATAAAAAGCCAATAAACGCTACATACAACAGTTTTTCGATTCTTGTAATCTTCGCTTTAGCTTTTGGTTGAACCATCTGCTGTGGGGGCGTTTGAATCTGAACCTCTTCTTGCGCTTGTTGCTTGTACTTTACAGCTAAGTTACTCATACCTCTCTCCCCTTTTTATCGTTTTTCAGCGATTCTCAATTTCGCAGAACGCGCTCGATTATTTTCTTCTAACTCTATATCAGAAGGTAAAATCGGTTTTCTTGTAATAAGCTTTAATTTCGGCTTAAATTCATCAGGAATAATTGGTAATCCTGGTGGCAATTGTGGCGTTGTACTATTTCGCTTAAACGTCGTTTTACAAATACGGTCTTCTAAAGAATGGAATGTTATAACGCTAACTCTTCCGCCTGGCTTAACCATCTCAATTGCAGATTCCAACGCTTCTTCAAATACTTTCAATTCATCATTTACCGCAATACGGATCGCTTGGAACACTCGCTTCGCAGGATGTCCACCCGTTCTACGAGCAGGAGCTGGAATACCCTCTTTAATTAGTTCTACTAATTCCCCTGTCGTTTCAATAGCTTTATTCTCACGATACGCTTCAATTTTTCTTGCTATTTGTTTTGAAAATTTCTCTTCGCCATACTGGAAGAAAATTCTTACAAGTTGTTCATATGACCAACTATTTACAACATCATAGGCTGTTAATGGGGCATCTTGATCCATTCGCATATCTAACGGTGCATCATGATGGTAACTAAAGCCACGCTCTGGTGTATCTAATTGCGGGGATGAAACACCTAAATCAAATAAAATACCGTCTACTTCTGTTATACCTAATTCCTGTAGTTTTTCAGATAGGTAACGGAAATTACTCCTTACTGTTATGAACTGCTCACCGTATGAAGAGAATTTTTCTTTCGCATTTTGAATTGCTATCTCATCTTGATCAAACGCGATTAATCTTCCGCCTTCAGTTAATTGGGATAATAAATAAGAACTATGTCCTCCTCCCCCCAGTGTACAATCTACATATGTACCACCTGGCTTTATATCTAAGCCATCTACTGTTTCCTTCAAAAGCACTGTTACGTGATTAAACATTGTTGCACCTACTCTTTTTCCAATTAATTATGTTGAATGTATCTCCTCCTCTAAACGCATATTTCACGACTAGAGAACGAAATACTATGAAAGAACGACTCATTTAACTTGCCTACAAAGGCAGCATACTATACAAATCGCCATTTTCTTTTATTATATACTAAATTTTATCATCTTTTGCGGGAATTTAAATAAAAAACTGTCGAAAAAGATAATAATACGTTTACATTTTGTGCTATTTTGTCATATATTTAAGTATCCTGCATAATTACGATATTAGCTTTTTTAAAATTAATAATTCAGAAAAATTTCACTTCACAGTAAATTCAACGGAATAAAAATAAAATCCTGCTCCTAAGAGCAAGATTCTATAGTTTTATAACGTGATGTTTTCCATTCCAAGAGAACGGTTTTTCCATTACATGATCAACGAAATCTAAACCGAACTGATTTAAATAGTAACATACATTCCACACACGCTCTTGTGGCGCTCCCAATGGGCGTAGTGCAAATTGTATACGACGGAATTTATTTAGTTCCACTTCATGTTTTTTCTCAACATTTCTTTTCAACATTCTTTCCAACAGTTCAATTTGTTCATTAATTTTGAATTCGTTTTTCCCTGCAAACGAACTTAATCCAGGATCTATTTTCTTCACAAACTGTTGTAATGACTTATGAATATCAATTATTTCTTTTTTCGCCTCTACAAATCGTTCATCTATCGGTTCCTCTATTTGATTAGATAGCCAGTTTTCACGCAACTTATCTACGTTATTCAAAAACGGGTCACTCTCTTGCAATTGTAAATCGTGTAAATCTGTCGCTATATCCCTCTCAATATAAGTAATTGTAATACGAGGAACGACAGGAGGCATTCGGAAGCCGATAGTATGGAAGACTTGTTGTAATTCACTCCAGTAAGCTAATTCCCCTGGACCTCCAATAAACGCCAACGTAGGAAATACATACTCTTGCATAAGAGGGCGCGTTACAACATTATTACTAAAGCGCTCTGGGCTTCTTTCCATCTCTTCAATCAATTCCTCATATGAAAAGGAATACGTCCCATCTTTCCCAACAAACTTCCCTTGATTGTCTTCAAGCAACACTCGCTCATTATCAATTTCCATAAATATATGTACTGCATTAGACTTTGTTTCAATAATTGGCTTATATCCTAATTCTTTAATTACTTCCTGTTGGTTATGAAGCCCCTCTTGCACTTCTTTATACTTACTTACAATTTGTTTAAAAAACGGCACTTCTAATTTTCTTAATTCAGGATGATGCGAATCGACAAGAATTAAACCAGAATTCATGAACATTTTCATAATAAGGTGACCAAAGAAATCTACATACGTATTCGATTTCCGTAAAGAATCATCAATAAATCGCAGTACATCCTTTGTAAAATTCGTTTCAGGGTATGTTTTAAAAATTTCTTCAATCCACTTTCTACAGTCTTCCAAAGAAAGCTCAGACTCTGAAGCACTCGCCTTTTTCGGATTACGATCATGAAAAATGGTCTTTTTTATTTTTTTATTCTTCGTTACAAAAGTATGATTAATTTCATCCATATCATGGTCTTCACCAGCAATCCAGAAAACAGGAACAACTTTAACGCCTAAACTTTCTTCCTTTTCCTTCGCAAGCTGTAAAACTGAAATAATTTTATGAATCGTATAAAGTGGCCCAGTTAATAACCCAGCTTGTTGTCCAGCTATAACAACATATGTATCTTCATCTTCAAGCGCTTTTACATTTTGAATTGTAGCTTCTCCCGCTTGTAATTTTGTATTATATTCTAATAAATGCGCTACTAAATCTTGGCGGAAAAACTCCCTCTCACGCAAATCTTGTACACGCTGTTTAAAAGCATCTTCTGTTAACATATAATCAAAACACGACTGTATCTCTTTTTTACCGTTCATATAGTCCGCTACAACACCTTGTTGCGGAACAGAGATTTCTTTTATCTCCATATAATTCTTCCTTTCGTATCCTGTTCTCTCACCAATCCACATTGTAGTCAATGTTTCACGTAAAAGCAAAGAATTACACTTATACTTTTACTTCTAACCCTTTTATTGCATCGAACAAAAATTGAAGTGTCGGAACGGATCGTTGCTGTTTCTTAGCTTCTTCTAATACATATCCAACAATCGCACCAATCTCTGTTTGTCTATTCGCCCTTACATCTGCCAGCATAGATGATGTATTATGAGATGTTCTTTCACATACATGACGTACCATTTCCCATACCATTTCTTTTTCTTCTTTAACGAGAAAAACGACTTCCTTGAATACTTGCTCCATCATCTGATAAAAAAACGGGTTCGTGATCAATTCTCCGTTCTTGACCTGTAATAATGCCGTCAATGGATTGATACATACATTCACTACTAATTTTTTGTGCATAACATCCTTCCAATTATCTTCTATTCGAATTGGAAAATGCGGAAAAGGAAAGCAATTAAATATTTTTTCAAAATGTATAGACCGACCGCGCACGATTCCAAACTTCGTTACACCTATCCCTGTATGATAAACGGTATGTCTTTCTTCTTTTTTCGCACCATGCTCTACAATTCCAACTGCAATATTTTCATTCTCTATTTTCTGCATAGCATGAAGGTGTGACATTCCGTTTTGCAAAAAGACTACTGAGGATTTCCCTCGCACAAAAGGTAGTATGTCAGTTATATGATATTGCTTAACAGCAATAAATATATAATCTAGCTGCTGGTCTAGCATGCTTTCTATTGGTAATACTGGCGGGAATACCGTTTCACGTTTCCCCTCCCTAATACAAGTTACACCCGTTATATTTAATTCGTCAGCCTGCTTAGCTGTCCTTGTAAACAACGTAACATCTTGATTACTTTTTTGTAAATAAAATGTATACAATAGACCAATAGCTCCTGGTCCCACAACTCCAATTTTCATTTTCACACAAGGAACTCATTTGAACACGATACATAAGTCCCTTTTTCCCCTCCTCTTTTATTCCGCGAACCCCCGATTCATACGGAATCATAATTAACTAAAGATGATCAAATGCCACCTCTTCTTTCAATATGTATATACTACTTATTACTATACTTCTACTCTTAGTTTAGCAAATCCTCAAAAAAATAATAAAAGAAATACACTATCATCTTCATAAAAATAAAAAAATGAGTTATAATATTATTATAAATATTTTCACTTTTCTGCATTCAATGAGACAAAAAGGATGTGATGTTATGGGATTCCCAAAAGTTGAGCGCTTGCTCATCAATTATAAAACATTAGACGAGTTTAAAAAATTTAAAGGCTGCGGAGCTCAAGAACTATCCATGTTAGAAGAATTACAAGCAAACATTATTGAAAACAATAGTGAATCTCCATTTTACGGTATTTATTACGGTGGATCACTCATTGCACGTATGAGTCTATACATGAAAAGGAACGGCGGGGAACCATTCGAAATTACAGGTACTTACCTAGAACTTTATAAACTTGAAGTATTACCAACTTTCCAAAAACAAGGATTCGGAGAAATGCTTGTAAATTATGCGAAGGGACTGCAGTTCCCAATTAAAACGATCGCACGTATCCATTCAGCTGGTTTTTGGGATAAATTAAATTTCCAACCTGTGTCAGTACCTGATGGTGATTTTTACGTTTGGCACCCAGAAACAAATTTGAATGCGGTTACAAATGAAGAGTCTGCATAAGAAATAAAAAAACAGCTACATAGCAGCTGTTTTTTTATTTCTTTAACTTCTCTAATTTCCCATTCGAACGAGCGCTATTTCTTTCCGCTACCATTACACTTCTTTTTTGATCGATATAATCAAGCAATGTTCTATATTCTTCCTCATATACTGATAATCGCTCCAACAGGCTCTCTTTCTCTGTTTGTAACGATTCAATTTGCTGTTGCAACACCACTAAAGAGTTTTCATCTTTATAATTTTGCAAGAAATCAATAACATCATTCAATGTAATTGACGTAGGTTCTAATACCTTCGTCTCTTTCACTTCATAATTTTCCACTTTACGCAGTTGCTTCGCTTCTTCAATACGTTCTTTGTATTGCTTTCTAACGTAAGAATTCCATCTAAAGCCACATGCTGCTGGTGTACGAGATAAATGTCTTCCCACTTCTTTAAAGGCAGATAATTGCGTTCCACCTTCTCGAATATGCCGGAGTACTACTTCTGCCAGAAGCAAATCTTCATCATCAGTCCAAGCATCTTGTCTTGTTGTCGCCATCTCTCTAGTCCTCCCTATGCATTTTTTATTAAACATATGCAGTTACTAGAAAAGATAGAATACAACAAATGAAGAATAAGACAAAAAAAAATAAACGTAGAAGATATCTTCTACGTTTATTTTCCCGCAATTACTTGCTGATTACTTCTTTACCTTTGTAAGTACCGCATGCTTTACATACACGGTGAGCTAATTTCGCTTCACCACAGCTTGGGCACTCTACCATACCAGGTACTGATAATTTGAAATGCGTACGACGCTTTCTTTTTACTGTTTTAGAAGTTCTTCTAAAAGGTACAGCCATTCTTCCCACCTCCTTAAAAGAAATAGTTATTTTCATATGAAGGCCTGAACCAGTCTTCCGATTATTTGTCAAAAAACTTTGCAAGTCCTGCCAATCTTGGATCAACAGGCTTTTCTTTGTCTTCTTCCGAAATCACTTGCCAGTCTTGACCTTGCGTCGGTGCTCCACCAGAAACATCATCACTGAAAATTTGCATTGGAATCTCCAAAAGTATATTTTCCTTGATTACGGGCAGTAAGTCAAGTACTTCTCCTTCTAAACAATGAATTTCAGCTTCAGTTTCAAATTCTTCTTGTGAAGTTTGGAACACCTCAGTTGTTTTAATGTCAAATGGTAATGTCACATCTACTAAAGAGCGAGAACATGGTAAAACCATGCTTCCAGTTATATGTAGATGGAACGTAAACTTACCGGAGCCAAAATCAACTCTTCCTGTTACGTGAACAGGATTAATTTCACGAATATCTTTCTCGACCTCTTTTAGCTCACTTACATCTACCATCTCATCCAATGTCAATCCTTTATTTCTCAATTTATTCAATTGATGGATGGACCATTTCATATCATATCACCTCAAGGCAACAAACAAAATTATAGCTAGCCATTTTATATTTGTCAATGTTTTTTCTTTACACCTCTAAAGATGCATTGTGTCCATTATGTGATAAAACGTGTATTCTTGTCCAGCTATATTTTCTATTTTAGACAAAATGGACATAAAGTAAATAATAAATGTGGTACAAGTTGTGGTCAGCGTGGTCAACGTGGTCAAAAGAGAGTGGTCGTTTTATTCGCCACTCTCTTCTTATATATATGATTATTAACTTTTCTTGATCTATTTTCCCGACCAACCCACACTTCTTTTAATATCCACTCTTTTTTCTATTTTATTTATCCCCGACAAAATACGACACCTCTAATTTATTAACATCTGTTATTTTTGATTTAGTAATTGTACATTTTAACAGGAGGAAAAATATGTTTAAAAAAATTCTAATACTCATCTTTACCGCCTTATGCACCCTTACTTTATCAGCCTGTTCTTCCGATAGTTCTTCAGCATCAAAAAACACTACTAAGAATGAAGCGAAAGAAATCCCGACAGAAGTAAGAAGTTTCGTTACAAATTTTAATGGTATTTTAGATGAAAACGGTAGCTCTACAAACACAGAAAAACTCTCTAAAGATTTAAAGGTTGTAAAAGAAAAAGGATATCAAGATAAGACTTTACATGTTGTTTCATTAATTGAAAACCAAAATATAAAAGATGATGGAACTGTTGAATTAGGTAATATGAAAAATTTCCGAGTTATTTTAGACGACAAACAAAAGGTAATACAAAAAATCACTTATTTAGGTGACGACCCAAATGTATTTTTATTTTCACTTGAATCGTTAAAAATTGATGCAACTAAAGAAGTAAAAGACATGTTAGAGGACATTCGTATTAAAATTAATCGAAAGGACCCAAAAGTAGAATCTGTGGCATATACCTCAAGCTATAAAATCTCTTTCACTTATGATCCTAATAGTCCAACAGCATTATTAAATTTCTCGTTTGAGAAAAATAATTAAACAAAAAAGAGCTGAGTACATATTCAGCTCTTTTATTGAAATTCTGGTACAACATAGACTTTTATAAATACATCATGATTCATTGCGAATTTTTCTAATGTTTTTTGCCTGTGTTCTGTCACTGTAAAAAAATGAATGATGGGTACTTTCCCATTGTATTTATTTTTGTAATACGTTGTAAATTCACCATATCTCTTCATTTTCTCACTGTTAATATTCATCATTTGAGTCCGATCTATTTCAACTGCATTTAATATTCCTTCTTCATCTCGGAATTTTACATCTGGAATAATCGTCTTCTTTTTATCATCTATTTTATAACGTATAGGTGTTTCTATCTGCCAGTCATCCGGACAAAACAGATAGAGCCACGCTTCATTTCTCATAAGGCTGTGTGCTAATCGAATTGTTGGTACTATTTTTTCTGTATCATCGAATAGCGCGCGCCCTTTTTTATTTAAGTAATATACATATTCTTTTTTATAAACTGTACTGTTAACAAACGTGCTTAAATCCTTTAATATACGGTTTGCATTTCTTATACCACCTAAATCATGGATAGCCATTAAATGCCTACGTGTAGCAAATTTAAGCTTTCTAATCGAGGTCAGAATCATCATCTGACGATTCAATTTGATGTGTGTTTGTATGTTCATGTTTCTCCACCTCGTATTGTTTTAGTACATTCCACATCGTTTCATTAGAAATATAAGGTACTTGAATTTCTGTTAACCGATCCGTTTTAAACAAAGCGCGTCCAGGTATACTTTTAATCGATTCCAAACCACATTCATCTATAACCACTTGAGAAGCCGTTTGTGTTGGTAATCTAAACCCAAGCTTTGCATCTGAATTTTGCTTAACTTGTCGCGGCAATGTATCTCCTGTTGGATACTGCGTACAAAAAATTAGTCTGAACCCAAGCGCCCCGCCAATCCTAGCTATATAAGAAAGCATTCTTTGACAAGCAACTAATAACTTTTGCTGCTCTTTACCCATGCTTTTATCAGGACAAAGTTCAGCCCCTTCATCAACTATAATGAAATGACGCTCTTTTATATTTGTTTCTACAACGTTTGTATAATGTCTTTCCTTCATATAGAACATTTTCTCTTCCATTTTCTCAAGAATGGTATTTAAAACTTGAAATGCTTGAATTGGCTTTTCTGCTATCGACTCAACTTGTTTTAAATTTTGATACGGTCCAAATTCTAAACCGCCTTTTAAATCGACGATATATAAATACGTATGATCTGGTTGTGCTGTAATAAGAGATGTCATTACATTCTTTAAAAATACGGTTTTCCCCATACGTGTTAAACCACCTAAAGTCATGTGTGGTGTTTTATCAAAATTATGATAAATTGTTTCTTCTAGGCTTTTCCCTATAGGTACAAGCCATTTTTCTTGTTCAACTAATGTTTTTGACCATCCCCACTTGTTAGGTATGTCTTTATGAAATACTCGAATACTTAATTTATAGTTATCATAATGAATCCGAACAGGTTTATTTAACCCCTCACTTACAACATCCTCGACCTTCTGAATAATTTTACTCGGCATACCTACAGGTAATGTGTATACATATGTTGTGCTACGATCATCATCAACTTGATTTTGAAACTTGGGATAATGTAGCTTATCTTCTCTTTTAATTGCGATTCCACTCACCTCAAAAAAGACTTGAATTTTCTTTTTATCATCATCTTTTCGTTTGAACTTATCACTTACTAATGCGTATGTTAATGCTGCTGTAGGAACTATTAGTAACTCTAACATAAACATTTCCCCCTTAAATATCCTATAAGGATATCATTGCACTCTTTTAGAATATAACGGGACGGGCCTTTTCTTATCCCCTTCCTGTTGTCCTGACCTTCCACATTGTATTCCTTTATAGAAATGCAACTAGAACATAACGTAGAAGGTATAGAAACGAGCCTGTAATTGTTGTGTACAAGGTTACACGTGGAAGCCAATATGGAACACTTCTCCCCATTTTTTCTGCTGCCTTCATAGCAATTACTGACAACCCTGTTGCTGTCCAAATAATTACCGCTTCCCCTGCAAGTGTCATAATTACTCCTCCTCTTCCTTTTCACGAAAGGCAATACCTTTTCTTGTAAGGACCACATCATAACAATCCATTAAAATTTCCCAGTTTAAAACATCTTCTTCCTCACCATATAAATCTTCTTCTAACACCTGCGACAAACTGAAATATCCCTTATATTCTTTTCGGTCATAAACTTCATGGTTTTTCATGTGATTTAAAATTGATTCCGTCTCTGCTCTTGATCTTGATTCATTGTACATTGACCGTAATTCCTTTGATGGGTGAAGATATGAAGTTGTGTTCAGGTGATTATACTGCCAACGCATATAAACCTCTCCCCTCTTGATGTCCTTAGTTCCACTTGGTATTCCTCGTGGTCTTGATATAGGTATATGAACTAGAAGGAAGCGTTTTGCCTGTCCTGTTAAATTTTTTTTCTAAATAAACTTAAATTGAACAGGAATGAAAAATTTTGTGTGGAAAGATATATATTTTAAGGAGGAGGTAATATGGAGTTTAAATGTAGGTTACGGATTATTTTTGCCGAAAAAGAAATAAGACAAAAAGATTTTTCAAAGACAACCGGAATCAGCCAATCAACATTAAGTGCACTTGTAAACAATACAAAACTCCCAACTTTCCCTACTGCATATAAAATTGCTAAAGCATTAAATATGTACATGGAGGAGATTTGGATTAAAGAGGAGGTGGAATGAGTTGTGTCTAAAAGAAAGAAAACCAACCTAAGAATTGTAAAAGAAATTTATGGTGATCGAAAAATAGAAGAGGTGTTTGAAGAACTTTACGAAAAGATTTATGGTTTAAAAGTTAAGGTTCGAAGGAAAACATCTGTAGAATTAGTCGCTGAAAAACAACAAGAGAAAAAATATACTCAGGAGTAATTACAATGTCAAAACAACCACCATTCAAAACATTGAATCGCATTATCGAAAACTATTATGATCCTAAAAATGGATTAATTGAAGTAGAGCAATTTATCATAGGATGCGAAGAGGAATCACTATTTGTATTAGATTACAAGGGAATTATGTATCAAAAAACATCTGCTCAAAAATATGACCAGGGTTATGAAATCTTATTACTTCCTTATACAGAACTACATTCAAATTCTAAACAAGATTTATTGCAACTATTAAAGCGTAAAATAATTGTTTATTTCACGTATACAGAAAATGATCAACAACAAGAAGATTTCGTCCCAGATATGGGAAAACAAATCTTTTCATTTATGAGTCATATGTTAAAAGGAGCACAGCAAAATAAAAGAGCAATTCCAGTACGATTTATTTTGATGGATATTGAAGCGGTTGGATTTATTCCTAAACTTCCAAAATTTATGTCTGGATGTAGAGGGTTTAATGTGGGTACCTGCTTATTTGTAGATGATAAATTAACACTTACATATGGTTATAATAAAGAACAAGTAGACAAAATGTATAATAATAGCGTGATTGTATCCATTCCATAATGAAATAAAAAAGGGTCTGCTCAAGTATGAGTAGACCCTTTTTTACAAAACTATTCTTTTATAAAAATCACTTCACGTACACGTAGGCTTCACTTGCAGTAATATAGTACGTTTTACCTTTACTATTGTGTACTTTATATTGCGGGAATCCATTTACGTTTATTTTTGCGTCAATTGTAAAACCTAAACCTGCATCTACAGAACCAGCAACATCTTTATCATGCCAAGATGGAGCATCATAGAATCGTAGATTATTAACTTTAGAAACAACGCGTTTACCTACAATAGAGGAATCCACTGTACTTTTCTTGCTAAATTTCACATAAGATGAATCATTTTTAACCCATTGTTCACCGCCAAGGTTTAACCAACCATCTTTTTCAGCCCATACAACATAAGCTTCTGGTTTGTTTAACTGTCGAATCTTAGAATAGCTTGTACCAGGTCCTTTACGTAAGTTAACGTTGTAACCTTCAATATAAGCAATACCATCTGTTACAGCTGTTGGAACTTCCGCTGGTTTAGATGGTTTCTCCGGTACAGAAACATCCACACTAGAATTATTGTATGTTCGTTGTACATCAGCACGGAATTGAGCTTCTGAAACACCATGAGACTTTAAGTAATCAAGTGGGTCTTCATGATCTGTACCACCAAGATATTTCGTTACATCGTAGTGAGTCCATAATCCTTTTTCTACTGATAATCCACGGTCACGTAAGATTTTAGCTAGTAACTTAACATATTTATCATAGCTACGTTTGAATTTCTCATAATCTCTTGTTTCGCATAATTCTATGTGAACAAATCGTTTATTTGCGCCTGGTCCTGCACCATAAGCAATGTATTTCGTATCAGCAATTTGAATTGTTTCATTCCAATCAACTGCGTAATGTACGAATGCCGAACGCCACGTACGAGACTCATACTTTTGAATATTAATAGCTGGCGCTTCAGGAGTTGCTGTAGAATGCGCTACTACGCCCTCATAAGCACCTACACCATTACGGTATGGTTGTTTAGGTAAATCAGGAATAATAAGTGTTCTATCAGCAAAAGCACTTGTTGTGACAGATAAAACTAAGATAACGGCGAAGACTACAGAAGAAATATGTTTTAATGTCTTTTTCATTTTACATCAGCATCCTTTTTCATAATTTTTGTGTGGTCAAACAGTCCACTTGCTGACAGTCCGATGATGATTCCTTGAAATACATTTGTTTTGGTGTCTCCGTCCAAAAATAAAACGCCTAGCACAATGCCAAGCGTTAAATTCAATAACGGAACATATTTTGTTTGTAATCCAATTGTTTTTACGATTTGCGAAAGACCAACTACAATTCCAATCATTACAGCTAAACTCACCATTACATACCACCTCCTTTCATTAAGAAAGTGAGAATGCCACCAACAATTCCACCTACTATAAGTCGTAAAATCCATGTAGTATTAGCGCTGATTTTATCTAACTGTTTGTTGATATTAATAATGTCCTTTTCGTTACCTGTTGTTCGTATTTCTAAGCTTTTCACTTCTAATCTTATTTCTTTAATTTCTTGCTTGATTTCTTGAACATCACTTCTTACTTCTTGTAATCCTTCCACTTTGACCACCTCATTTCAAAATAAAAAGAGAGACTTTCGTCCCTCTTTCATAAATGCATATAAATTAAAGACCACCCTTTAATATTAGCCGTATAACTGCCATCACCATTGCGCCAAGAACAATCCTTAAAATCCAGGTTGTATTGGTACTGATTTTTTCTAATTGCTTATTAATCGTTGAAATGTCTTTTTCATTAATAGTTGTACGCGTTTCTAAGTTACGAATATCTCGCATAATTTCTTTTTGTTCCGCTTTGAGTCTGTCAATCTTCGCATATACGTCTTCCATATGTTCACACTCCTCTAGAATCCTAATAGAGCAATCTTTACATACTATGAGACAACCTTTTTTACTGTGCATGCAAACATTTTCAAACAAAAGCCATATTTTGTGCAAAATAAAAAAGACCAGCTTATGGCTGCTCTGATTTCTTATTTATTAATTGTTGTAGTAATAATTCTTCTAATCGGGCTATCCGATCTTCTTGACTAGCTACTTGTGATTTTAGATTTGCTATTTCTACCTTCTGTTCCTGTACTGTTGCATCAACTTCCTGTAAACCTTTAATTCCAATGGATGCGTATGAGTACAAATGAATTCCTTTCCCACTTTCATCCACAAACATTTCATCACATTCATCTACGATTAAACCGTAGTATGTTTTAATATCTTCTGTTGTCAATGGTGGATCATTGGGACTTTTCTCTTCTCTCATCCGGTATAGTTCGTTTACAGCATTCTTATAATTAAATTGTCTAATTTTAAGACTTCTAATTTTTTCTAAGGCGGAAAAAGGAATATCACGGATATTAGATTTATACTCCCGTAATGAAGGAGTCATAAAATTCCCTTGAACAGCACCCCAGCCATTTTGAGTAACAGATGATTTCAGTTGGATAACTCCTGTATATCCTGCTGCACGGCTATTACGTATAGTTACATTAGGTAATCTTAAATCAGACTCTGTACTATTATCTTCAACAACTAACGAAGTTTGATACAACCCCGGTTTTCCTCTTCTAAAATACCACCTTCCACTCCCAGCATAAAAAACATGGTAATCGTTAGCATATAGAACACTTAATCCGATTCTTTGTAACTCCCAATACACAGATTTTTGGACTGTACCATCAACTATGCCATCGCTAATACCAATGCTTGCATAAGCCCCTGACCATCCTGCGCCTGCTTGTGACATAAATAAAGCGCCTGCTGGAGCACTAGTCTTTTCATCTGTCCCTAAAATAAAAGTTGGTTGTACGGAACCATCTGTTCTTCTGTAATGTCCTAGAAATGATCTAGCAACCCCTTTTTCATAGAGACGTATAAATTGGTCATCTAAGCTTACGTAGTTATCTGTATTTGATGTTCGAATTTGGCAACCACTTAGCATTCCCGCTTTAATCCACTCAGCATTAACTTTACCAACTAAATCTATTCGTGCGGCATTTAACTTAATGTTTTCTTTACTCATGTTAATGGCTGCTATTACATCATTTTCTTTTACAGATATGCTAACGCCCTTTTCAGTTAACTGAAGACGAGTTTCCATATCTCTTACATAAGAGTCTTTTGCAAACTGTCCATCAGCTTGCGTTCTCGTATATACTTCTGTCTTTTTTGCTGCAGCATTGATACCCTGTTCATTAATAGTGAAACGGTTATCAATCATAGTCATCTTCTGGTTAAATTGTTCAGTTGCAAGCTTGTTAGCTAATTCATCTAATAAATCTTGTTTATTTTGATTAACTGTTTGCTTCAACTCTGGAATCTTAAACCCTGCAACATAATCCTCTACTTGTTTAAGCTCAACTTTACCTTCAAGTGCTTTTGCAGTATTTTCCCATCCAGCTTTTGCCTCTTGCAATTGTCTTCCTTGTTCTGTCTGCGTATTTTGTATTAAAGAGACATTTTGTTTAATGGTAGTTGCATCTTTTTCTACAGTAGCAACACGCTTATCAAATCCACTTTGATTGTTTTCTACTGTTGTTATTGTTTCTTTGATACCATCTACACTTTTTTCAATATCGATTGTTTTCTTAGTGAATTCATTTAACGACACTTTATCAGCGTTTGAAGTGTCCCAGTCAGTAGCTATGGTACCTTTTTCTATTTTAAGGGCGTTAACTCTAATCCATGCATAACCGTTTGTTCCTGTTAACTCACGCTTTGTTCTACCACCAATAAGAATAAACACTTTGTCATCGTCCTTAGTGGCTGTAAATGTGAATTTAACTCTATAGTAATTGTTGTTCTCTCTATCGCTTATTTTAGCAACGAACGGGAATGACAGTATGTCTATATCTGGTATCCTTTGATTTGTTTTATCGGTATACATAATATAAGTGTAATCAAGTTTATGACCTAATTCACTAGTTGCAACATTCATCGAAACTGTGTATTTTTGATCCTTTCTAACAGAAAAAGTTCTTCCGTTACCTTGCACACCAAACGGCGTGTTATTCGGCACGGCTAGCTGTTTGCCACCTTCTTGTGATTCCACTAATAAACAGCGCGGATAAGGTAATGCGTCTTTTAACCCACTTTGATCTAATACGCGTACAGAACCAATTGTACTCCATCGACTCCAACCACTAGCATCAATGAATTCCGTCCCATCAATTAAGTTAGTGGCACCGACTTCTAAACCGTCAACTTTACTATTAATTTGTTCCATTCGTTCTTTTGTACGTCCAGCTTCTTCTTTAATTTCAGTTGTTGTTTTAGTTAATTCACTTGTTGTTTGCTGCACATCAGAAATTATCTTTGTTGTGCCTTCCACATTGGATTCAACTGTATTTAATTTATTAGTAATCTCACCATCTTTTTTCGTTAACGTTTCGATAGAAGTTTTAAATCCACTAGAATCTTGTTCAAACTTAGTTACTTTCTTATCGATTTCACCTTGTTTATTTTCGATATTGGAAATTGTACGGCTGACACCTTGTAAACCTTCCTGTACTTCGTTGAATTGTCCTGTAGCTTGATTTTGCGCTTCTTGAACCTTTTGATTTAACTCTGTTTTTGTGGTTTCGATATCTTTATTAACCTGATCTAATGTTTCTTTTTTTACAGATTCAACATCGGGTACAACCGATTCCCACGCTGTACCTGTCCATATTTTTAAAATACCGGGCTTTCCATTACTTATATCACGCCAAAGCGTTTTAAAAGGTTTCAGTCCTGTTGTCGGTGGATTCTTGGATTCTATAATTTCAACGGTATTATTTTTAATATTCTCTTGTACTTTTTCAGCTAGTGCTTTTGCTGCTTCTGATTCTTTCTTTGCATTACTAGCTGTTTCGTTAGCTTCTTGAACCAATTTATCTAGCTGATCTATCATTTCTTGTTTATTGCCTAGCGAACTAAGAATACGATTGTAAATCTTTCTGAATTCTTCATTTTGATTAACTATCTCACGATAATCGCCGAATTCATATTTATCTTGCGTTGGATCTGTAAAAGATTCATCTCCAGCTATTACTCGCGCTTCAAGATATAATGCCGGTGTAAACCCTGTATCTTTAATTTTGATTGTGTCGCCTTCGTTAATTAATTCGTGTTCTAGGCCGAAAATACGACCAATCGATTGTGCTTCCACTTCATAAGAGATTGAGGAATTGACACGCTTTTTCAATTCTATTTCCATAAGTGTCAGTAGACGTTTTGGAGTCATGTCTAATTCTTCTGTTTCTGGTGTATAAAAACCGAATTTATGTTGTCCGTGTTCATTCCATCTTTGAAACGCATCTGCATCTACGATATAGGGTAGACCTTTATTAATGCTTTCAATAGTGATTACTTTGTCACCTTCACCTTTTACAAATCCAACTAAAGCAGTGCAAATATTACGTGTATGTTCAATACGCGTAACACCGACTAAATCTTTTCCTAATTCTATTTCTTTGCCTGTATCATGCCCGCGTTTTTGAATCATATCTACATACCAACCGATGATTCTTGAACCTTTAATCTCAACACGATATCGAATTTCCAGTTTAAATAAAGATGCAATCTTCTTTAAAAAAGTGAGTGGGTCAATATATTCATCGATGGTCATTGTATGAAATCCAGCATATTCAGTAATTCCACGTTGCCACTTCATACCTAAAAGCGCTAAATCAATAAACTCATTAACCGTCTTACTCTCTATCCGCTGTGGTTTTATAATCCCAGATTTAGCAATTTGAATCCAAGCTCCTGAAGCATATGTGGTAATAGATCGTTTATCGGAATTTTTTTCAGTCTCTGTAATAATATATGGTACGATTCTTCCATCGCGAACTTCTTTTAAAACAAGATTCTGTTGTTGTAACGTAACTGCATGGTCTGTTCCATCAAAAGCGGTGAAATCCAACATGTCAACATTATTTTTTAGTTCCCAATGCCGTTTGTCATCCCAATAGTCCTCTGGCTGGATAGCTGCGACTATTTGATCCGTTTTAAAATCTACAACATGCAAAATCCCACTTGGCGTTCTCATCTATATCTCTCCCTATAACTGATTGTTGCATTTACATCAGGCGGCATTATATCGATACGATTTTCACCACGTATTACGACAGGGAAATTACTAAAGATTTCTTTTATATTGATTGCATTCTTCCCGTTGATTGTGACAAGACTTTTCTCAGTATCGATAACAATTTTATCTCCAGTATCAAAGATATATGGTTGTGCATTAGATGGAACTTTGTTTACCTTCCAAATTTTCAAATCATCAATTTGTATTTCCTTAACAGGCTCGTGATTATCCCACTTGCAAATCGCAATCATTACTTGTGCAATTTTACGTTCTGTCATCGGATTTCCTGTTTCATCAATCCAACGTTCTACAAGCGAAGCACCATCTTTTTCTGTACCATCTATAAACTTAGCCACATATACAGACCACACCTTCCCCCGCCTAGCGATACGCAAACGCCCTCGGAATTGGTTAAATGTAGTCGAATAATATCCACTTGTATCAACTAATTTTCGAAAACTATTTGGTGTTCCACTATTTCCAATTTTCATATGTGCCCTTGTAATTTCAGCAGTCGCATATAGATCATTCATATTGATGCGGGCTACCACATTACTAGCCTCATCTAGAAGAAGAACTTCAACTCGACCCATTTCGCCTATATTTTTGGATTTTAAAGTCATCCATGCCTCCATTTCAAAGTCTTGTAATGGGCCACCCGGAATGTTTTTCTTGGCTATAGCACCGTAGAATCCTACCTCTTTTCCGTAATCTTCACAATACAGCGCATAACCACCCCGCGATTTAAAACTCCCTGTTCCTTTCATATCATCGAATTGTCCAGTAACGGGTGTCCATCCTATAGGAGTGGCCATTTCATCCCACATGACTCTTTCTCGTTCTTGTACCGTGGTTTCTTCCACAGTCAGAGGGTAGCCTATTCTGAAATAATCACGATTATTCGGATACTCTCCAAACCATACATCTAAAAAGGTACTTGGTTTTTTCACCGTCATTTCAATTAACGCTGGAGCTTCTACACTTCCTTTATTAGTAAAATAAGAAGTTGTTTCTGTAGACCACTCTTGCGTAAATTTGTGAGTATTTGTTTTCCCTAATTTATACGGCATTGGACAAACAAAAGTAATAACACCTCTACCTCTATTGACTATTTCGTCCAAATCGACAGAACCATCAATTAATGCTAAATAAGTCCTGTCTAACTCATCATCAAAAATAAGTTCAGCGGGTTGCTCTGTATATAACCAATCTGCTAAATCTTCTTTTAACTTTTGTAAATCCGCCATATCTTTTTTCGCTTTCATAACAAGAGGAACGTCAATACGACGTTCCTCCGTTTCTGTATTAAGTAAAAGAGCCCCTGCGCGATGAGGGACTCTTACTAATCTTCTTTTTACTGGAGCCCATGAAGGACGTTTTCTTCCAACTAGCATTTGAATATAATCTTTTCTAATATTATTAAAAGTAAAACTAAGTTTCCCCAACGTGTTCACCACCCTTAAAATTCCGCTCTTCTTTTTTGTTCACGATCTTGAAGCTTTGTAGTATAGGTGTAACTTCCGTTCGCAAGCTCTTTTCCATCTAAAACATTAGTCATGTTTACGGTTAAATTCAGTTCTTGTTCTCCAACTGGTCTATTTGGGAATATTGTTTTTGCGATAGATGGATTGCTATTAGATAATTGCGGTTGCGCATATCCGTTGAAGTCGCTAAATGTATTACGTGGGATACTATATTGATTCGTTTGAAATCCAAAATCAAAAACAGACGGCATGTTCCCCATTTGTTTCTTAACGGTTCCAACTACATTTTTGGCTGCATCGACAACAAACCGTTTCCCTTTATCCATACCAACTCCAACACCTTCTGGAACCGCGCTACCAACTGGAATCATCACTTTAGATGGACTGTTAATCTCTAGTGCTCCAGAAATAGTCTTTTTAATATCACTTGCAATTCCAGCAGCCTTGCTAAATAGACCTCCTGAAGCGTCATCTATTCCTTTTCCAAGACCTTCTATGATTGATTTACCAATGGAACGTAAATTTATAGAACTGAAAAATTTTTCAACTGTATTCCATTTTTCTTCGATACCGCTTTTCATTTCGTTCATCTTATCTTTTACCGCTTGGACTTTTTCGCCAAATTTTCTCGAAACTGTATTTTTTATTTCCTCAACCTTGTTGCTTGCAGAGTTTTTCATATCTTCATATTTATTGGTAACATCCGACCACATTTCTTTCATTTTTCGAATAACATCATCTTTCATAACTTGATATTTCGATTTTACTTGGCCAGTTTCCCAATCTACCTGATTTGCATGTTCACCAGCTTGCGCTTTTGCTTCACTCACAATTTCTTTATGCTTATCTCGAGCTGTAGAAACTGTACTATCATACTGACGTTTTGCCTCTGCAATAATTGCGTTCGCTTCATCAGCAGTGATTGTTTTATTTTCATCACGTTGGCGAATTGCCTCTGCAATTTTTTCATCACGGGTCTTTTTCGCATCTTCAATAACTTTATCTCTTGCTTTGGCGCTATTCTCTACAACTTCCGCTGCCTGTCTAGCTGAAATTTCACTAGCCTGCACACGCATATTTTCAAGAATAACCTTTTGCTCCATTTGATTTTTAGACATATGTTCGACAGCAACTCTGTCCATTTCATCCTGTAATGCTTGTAACGAGATCCGCTCGGATGCTGTTAATTCTCTATTTTCCCTAGCGGCTGTTTGTAGAATTTCTTTAATTTTATTTTCTTTTTCTTGTGTTTTTAGCTTTTCTTGTTCATAGTGCTGATTTAACTGTTCGATTCGTTTGTTCTCTTCTTCAGCGGTTAATACATACGAATCCGTAAAGAACTTTTTAAGCCCTTCAATTTCTTTTTGCTGCCTTGCGTTGGTTTTTTCAATGATTGTATTAGCTAATTTGTCATATTGACCAATCAACTTTTGCGACTGTTCCTCTGTTATTACTTCATGGTTCAATCTAATTTCAGTTAACTTTTGTCTAATACCATCGGACAGCTTGAAATACTCGCCTAGAACCTTCTTTGTTGAGGAGCTTACTTTTCCTTCTGTATTTGTAGCAAAGCGATCTACTGAAGCGATACTGTCTTCTGTTGCTTTTTGATATGCTTTATATGCAACAACTCCAGTCCCGATAAGAGCGGCTGCTACTAGACCAATTGGTCCTGTTAAAACCGCAAGCGCACTTCCTAAGAATCCAACTGCTCCAGCCGCAATTCCAGCAATCCCCCCGACTGATGCTAATGCAAGAGATAAAGAACCAATTCCTGAAGCAATCATTCCAAACGCTGCTAAAACCACACCTATTGCTGTAGCCACAGCTGTTAAAGCAAGGACAATACCACCTGTAATTGCTATTGCCTTTTGTACTGGTCCAGGTAAAGAATTGAATCCATCAACAAGTTTTTGTAAACCAGCAACAAAAACACTAACTACTGGAGCTAGTGCATCACCAATTGTTTTTTTCATTGTAGAAAATGCTGAATCTAGTAATGTAAGACGTCCCTTTAACGTATCAATTTTGGTCGCTGCAACATCAGCTGCCGTAACTTTAGACATGGAATCCCACATCTCATTAACACCTTTTGCTCCTTCTTTAAAGAGAATAGTCGCACCACGTACGGCATCCGAACCAAATAATGTTTCTAAAGCCATGCTTCGTTGCTGGTCTGTCAAATCTTTCATCGATTCATGAAGTGTCCCTGAAATATTTTCTAGACTTTGAATATGCCCTTGTTGATCGTAGAATTTTGATGATAAGAAAGCTGAACTTGTTGCTAATTCACGAAATGTTGTATCACATTTATCATTCCATTTCGTTACACCTTCTGTTTTCATTACATATTGTTCTAAAGCTACTTCTATATCCCCTACATTTCTGGAAGCTGGTTGAATACCGTTTTTAACTAAGAAATCAAAACCAGCCTGCGCATTATAAGTAATAAGTCCTAAATCTCTCATTTTGTTATATGCTTCTTTTGTTGAAGGGTTTAAACGCATTAGCATTGTTTTTAAAGATGTCCCTGCATCTGATCCCTTAAGACCATTTTGTGCGAATACCGCTAAAGTTGTAGCTGTATCCTTAAACGTCATTCCGGCTCCCGCTGCTACTGCTGATGAAGCTGAAAGTCCATATTTTAACTCTCTTACATCAGTTGCGGAAGCATTGGCTGCACCAGATAAAATATTGGCTGCATCCGCAACTGAAAGATGGTCTGCTTTAAATGCATTCAGAGCTGTGGAAGCAATTTCGGCTGCTTCACCTAACTCTAATTCCCCTGCCGTCGCTAAGTTAAGGGCGCCTGCCAATCCGCCGTTAATAATATCTTGTAAGCTAACACCAGCCTTTATTAATTCCTCAATACCTTGACCTGCTTGAACACTGGAGTATTTTGTTGTTTCTCCCATATTAACAGCCAATTCACTTAACTTTTTCATTTCTGCTCCAGTAGATCCAGAAACAGCTTTTACATTGGCCATCTGTTGCTCAAAATTCATTGATTCAGTGATTGCTGATTTTAAGCCCCGACCTATTGCGTAAGTCATACCACCAAATACCATGCCGATCTGCATTCCGGCATTTTGCAAATGATTACCCAATGTCTCCATGCGATTACCGAAGTTCAATAGGCGATTCCCTTGCTGTTCTAATTCACGATTTGACTGCTGTAATCCAGTTTCAAATCGATTCAGTTCAGCTGTTGCCCGATGAATTTGTTCAGCGTATCTTTGTGCTGATTGACTCGCTTCGCCTTCTTCTGTTTTAGCACGATTATAGGCTTGTTGAAGTTCCCTAATCTTCTCTTTTTGTTTATCTACCATACGGGATAAAATATCTATTTTAGCTCGTGTTTGTTCTGTCGCATTAGAAAAACCGCCCATACCTGTTGTAATAGACTGAAATTCAGCCTGTAAGGATTTTAAAGAGTTGTTTAACTTATCCATCCCTTTTTGTTCAGCTTGACGGTTTACTTGCTTTAATTCATTTTCAAATCTATTTAAATCAGCAACTGCCTTATTAACTTGCGAAGCATATCGCTGGGTTGCTGCATCATTTTCACCTAATTTAGCCTTATTTTGATCATAGGCTTGTCGTAATGCTTTAACTTTCTCTTTTTGCGCATCAATGAGCCTACTGAGTGTATTCATTTTCGCTTGCGTTTGTTGACTAGCGTTAGCAAAACCACCCATACCTGTACTTACAGATTTTAATTCGTTCTGTAATGTTCTGACTGCACGCCCTGAATTCGCTATACCTTGACGAAAATTCACATTATCAAGGGACAGTCTAACGACTAAGTTATTCATTTCATTCGCCATCATCTTCCCCCTCGTTAGATAATGCTTTCTGCTGGAACTTCAATTTCATTTGAATTCTGATTTTCACTATTTGACTGATCTTGTTCACGATACTTTTGGTTCAGCCGTAAATAATGCCAAATATCCATTTCGTTATCGATATGATGATGTTTATATCCCTGACGTAATAAAGAGAGGTAGAGCTCGTCCATAAACTCACTGAACGTTAGCCCTCCTCCCTCTACGCGTTTGGGTTTTCTTCTTCTCCAGATACAGGATTACCACCAGCTGCTTCCACAGTTTCATTTATAATCGCATTAATTACGTCTGAAGTTGTTGATAAAAATTTACGAGCATCAATTCCATCCCAATATTGATCTAATGTAAATTGACCATCATACACTTTAACCACGAATTGAACCATTTTATCCATATCTTCTGGACCAGGATTGTTTGGGATTTCAGCAAGCTCCGGCGCTTGACGGATTAAACGAGCTGGAATGAAGGCTGGTAAGTTAAAAGTTTTTTCTTCTTTGTTGATTCGTAAAGTTAATTTCATAATGTACTCCTCCTTAATTAATAAAAAAGAGAGAGCTTTTGCTCCCTCCTACTTTCCTGCTGGTAGTTGTGCCACTGGTTTCTCGTATACCATTTTAAACCAATTGTCTCCAATAGCTTTTGTAAACGTAGGTTCATCTTCATCGGCTGTAAACTTAGTTCTATCATCAAAATCACGTTCAATAAACGAACCTTTCAGTTTGGTTGTTTGGAAGTTTGGCTTATCTTTTTTAGTTTCAGCTTCTTCCTCTTCTTGTGAAAGTTTCCCTTTTAATAACCAAACATATCGATATTTTCCATTAGCCTTTAAAAAGCGCCATCCAATTGCTAAATATGGCTTTTCACCCTCACGTTTTTCGTCTAATACACCATCTGTAACTTCTGGAAATCCTTCAATGTCTGCCTTTGTTGATAATGACAGGCCTCGAACTTCAATTTCAACCTCAACCTCACCATCAGACTCAGCAATTTCCGATTTTTTATTGTCGCTCCACATAATCTCGGTAGCTACTTTTTTAGATGTTTTAACCTTTACTGCACCTTCCATTTTTTTAACCGTACTGTAATCAACACCTGTTGCATCATCTTTCAATGACTTTGCATAAACAAGACTATCTACACCGACAGTCGAACTAATTTTAATAACTTCTCCAGCCATCTATAACTCCACTCCTTTCGCGAATCGCATCGCGTAATGAAAAATTTTTGTATCCTCTTCATATAAATCAGCAACCTTATAACGTGAGAAACCAATACTTTTCATAACCTCATTCACTTTTTGGTGGATTGCTGTTGTACTACCTTTTGACCAAATATCGATTTGGAATGTGATTTCACTTTCGCTTTCATCATTATCTGCAAATCCATCTGGCCTATTGTCTAATTCAAAAAACGTAATACGTGGAAACTCTTCAGCATTTTTGGCTTTACGATAATACACACGTTTTCCACCTAATAAAGAAACAAGCTCCTGATTATTTTCAAGAGCTTGTACAATTTCAGGGCTTAAATTTATCATAAATTCAGCCCCATTTCATTCTTCAAGATATCTGTCATAGCACGTACCGCATCCACTTTAGAAGCGTTAAAACCTGGTTCTATAAATGGATGTGCTGGCATTTTAGAAGTACCCCACTCTAAAAACTTTCCATAGAAATATGGAGAACGGTCTGCTTTGTCTATTCCAATCTTGATCGTTTTTACACCATTTTCCATTCGCGCCTTCGTAACTCGTATATTATCAAGCAAATGTTGGCCTGTACGCCAAGGTTCACTTTTGGATGGTTTCTTAGAGCTTGAACTCCTTGGTTCACTTCTTTCCGCAATGGCTTTTCGAATTTGCTCACCACCAGCTGCAAGGGCTTTATCTTCAATCTTTTCCCCACGTAGACCCATTTGTTCTAATTCGGAAATCAAACGATCAAACCCTAATAAATCCACACCATCAGCCATTCATTCCACCACGCTTCCACATGATTGATAATGTATGTTTTTCAGTTGGAATAGCTGAAATAATGTCATAAATTACGTTCTTGTACTTAATCTTCATATCAGCGTTCACATCAGCACGATATCGGATTTCTGTTTCGCCTTGGATTTCGCTATTAGCTGCCGCTGCTTCAAAGTATTTTCGTCCCTTTAAGAAAGTAAAAGAGCCCCATACAGTAAAAGAATCCTTATAACCTTCTATCGGATCACCGTCTGGGCCCCTTGCATCATCGTCTTTTATTTGGAATGTAAGACGTTTATCTAATTTACCTGGATTCATATGGAATCACCTACACAATATTGCAATTGGACTAATATTGACTGCAAACTAAATGCTAGTTGTTCAGCTTTTCCAACCGCTTCTCGATTTTCATGCCAATGAGCAATTAAAATACGAGCTGCTAATTTAGCAAGCTCGCTTTTTAAATTTACATTTTTACTTGTGGCATTCTTAATATACATTTCAGCTGCTATTACGAAAGATGTAATGAGATCGTCCTCCTCATCACCATCCACACGAAGATACTTTTTCGCTTCCTCTAATGTTAGTACCAAGAAGGACACCTCCTACTTTATTAAGCTCCTGTTTTAGGTGCAACCGTAATTTGTCCATACACAACTGCTTCTGTATCCCATGATGTAACGTCCTCACGCTCAATCGCTCGGAACTCAGAAGTATTTGTTCTCCAAGCATTTCCGCCTTCTTTGGTCATATCAATAGATAACTGTTTTCTATCCCAAAGAATAATAGCTTCTTTTAAATTACCAACAATGAAAGGCGCTTTCCCATCTTTATCTGTAGCGATTGTTTTATTTGATAAAGTAATTACCGGTTTTCCTGACAATAAACTACGTGTTGGATTTGTTGGGTCTGGTTGAAGAAGCGGACGACCATTTTTATCTTCTAATTGATCCAAGTAATTGAATCCATCTTGGTTAGTGAAAATATTAGCTCCGGCTGCAAAAGCTGGGTCCAATGTAACATTTAATGCTGTTTTAATGCCTTTGTAATCCACAAAATCTACCTTTGTCAATTTGTTAAGTTCTTGTAAAATTAGGTAGTTACGAGTAGCAATAGATTTTTTAGCGATCCATTGACGTAAATATTCTTCTAAAGCTTGATCTGTATCATCTAATAAATCATTTGGCACCGGTAAGAAGCCTGCGTAATCTTCAATAGCATAAGATAAACGATCAAATTCAGGAGAAGCAATTTCTTGCATTGCATTTGGTTTACCATACTCAGATAATGGCGCAAAAGGTGTAGATGCTGCACGTTTTTCTAGTGTACGAGCCCCCTTTTTTGTTGATACAGGTTGTACATTTACATATTGTTCTAAGCTATCAACCGTTTGTTTTAATTGATTAATAGTTGTCGTAATATCTTCTGGAACAATATAGCCGCCATCTTTACCTGAATTCTCAGATAAGGCCGCTTTGTATTCCTGCATAACGCTTGCTTCTTCATGACTTAAATTTTGACCACGGATAGCTTTCATAAATACTTCTTTGTACGATGGGTCTTCATTTTTAACTGATGATGGAGGTAAAACTCCTGCTTGTGAATTTACAGGGTCAGAAACTTGAATTTGCATCATTGCTAAATAATTATCTAATTCATTTTTTGCGCTTTTTGCTTCCTCGATTTTTGCCTTTGCCTCTTCATATTTACCGCTATTATTAAACTCTTCTGCTTTCGCTTTTAAGTCAGCAACTTTTTGACGTAATTCTTGTTCACGTTTATCCATTCGGTATTTCCTCCTTATATTGGCACAAAAAATAGACCTATAGTTCTAACAGGTCTAGTGCATTTTGGATTTTTAATTGTTCATTATTGTCCTTCTTTGGAATAGAAGGAGCTTTTGCTACAATCTTATTTGGTGTTTTTTGATATTTATCAAAGTAATCACTGCTGCATGCTGCAACATCTTTCGCTTCCACAACTTCAATATTGAAATATTTTTCAGCTTCTTCACCACTTAGCCAAGTCTCAGCATCTACTAATTGTTGAATTTCTTCAATTTCAACGCCCTCTTTTAAGTTCTCTTTGTATACATTCATGATTCCTGATTCGATGTTATCAAGGTCCTCTGCTGCTTTTCGGAAATCAATTGCATTTCCAGCTGCATATGTCCAAGGCTTATGAATCATTAAGAATGCATTAGAAGGAACAACAACACGATCACCAGCTAGGGCGATTACAGAAGCAATAGAAGCTGCAACACCATCCACATAAACAGTTTTTTGTGCTTTATTGCGCTTTAACATGTTATAAATGGCTAAACCAGCAAATACAGAACCACCACCACTATTTACATAGATATTAAGGTTACTTTTATCATCCAATTGCCCTAAGATATTTTTCACATCATCAGGCATAATGTCAGAATCATCCCATTTCCAACCTGTATTATTTATGATGTCACCATAAATAAATAAGTCTGCTGATGATTCCGTTTGATTTTTAATAGTAAATACGTCTTTAATCGTCCTCACTTCCCTTCTGTAGTGCCCCTCCATTTGCTTTCGCTAATTGATATTCATCCGCAATTTCAATAGATACATGATTTAAATCAACACGATGTTTATCACCGTATTCCCCAATCCCATCCATATCTTCCAGTTCTAGCACTTTATTGATTGAGAAAGCACCAGCATCTAACATAATTTTGTAGAATTCTGCTCTTGATTTAGAATCAGCACGTAATAAACTTGTTAGATTAAACTTTAAGTAATATCGTTTTTGCTCATTAAATGAAAATGCTTTATAAGAAAACTCTTCCTCATATTGAATAAGAATTGGACTCAATGTATTTTGAATAAAATCCAGCGCTTGTTGCTCAATATTAGAGAAAGTAGCACGATCTAACTCATTAATCATGTGCAAAGGAATATTAAAGATGTTCGCAATCTCACCTTTATCAAATTTCATACCTTCAATAAATTGAGCATCTTTCAAAGGCATTCCAACCTTTTCAAATTCTAAACCAGCATCTAAAATGGCAATCCTTTGAGCATTATTTAATCCTGTATTTGCCTCTTCCCATGCATCACGAAGTACATCTTTCGCCTCTTTGCCAAGTGCTTGTTGCGTTTTTAATATCCCACTATGCGCTGCACCGTTTGTAAAGAACTTACCTTTAAATTTTTGTGCCGCCTGTGAGCTACCTATTGATTCTCTTGCAATTTGGATAGGTGGTTTCCCCTTTAAACCATCTGTAGACAATGTAGTAAGATGAATAATGTCATCATCAGGTATTTTTATAGGTGTACCGTCTGGCAAACTAGTAAAATACCATAGTTTATTGGTTTTTAGATCCACAGAGGGCGTTGTAACAGCCGGATTTAATACCCATAATTCTTTTGGTCTACCATCCATACCCCAATGGATATTGATATAGGCGTTACCCCATGTATTGCGATGTGTTTCAATTAAATGCTTAAATTTAAATGGACTTTGATATGGGTTAGGGCGTCTTTCTAATACAAAAGAAACTTGATGCGCCTTATCCCGTTCCCTTCCCTTCGCTGTCTTTTTAAATGTTTGAAAAGGAAGCATAGCTACACTATTCGCAAGGATGTTAATGCATCGGTAAACTGTTGGAACACTTAAAGATGATTCAACAGTTACCTTCTCACCGCTCGCGGCTTGATAGCCAAATAAACTTTTAAACCAGGGAGATGGATTTTTTAAATCCGTTGTATCCTGATTTCTAAATAAATGCCGAAAAATCAAAAGTTTCACCTCCTTCGTATATTAATATTTAAGCCCTATTACAGGCTTAGATTTTCTTCTTAATAAGAGCCCTATAAATAAAAATACTTGGACGTCCCAAGATATTTCTAGATAATGATTTTAGGATCATTTGGGACAATTCTTTCACCTCCTGTGGATTTACCACATTTGAAGAGTGTTTCTCAGTGAACGTGCGGGACTCCCTACTCGCAGGCTGAGCAGCCTGACCCTCGAACCTAGATGATAGTAGCTCTAGGGCGGCTTTCGATTCAGGACTAGCTCTCATACACGAGGTTGTTGGTCGGCGTACACACTAGAGATATCTCGAGACGTCCAAGAAATGATTCTAATATAGAAGGGAGGTCTCTTACATGAGATTATTTGTTGGTTTAGATGTAAGTTCGTTTGATATGAAAGTTTGCTTTTTAAATGGTGATGGAGAAAAACTGGATTCTTTTTCGGTCAGTAATGACCTACCGGGAGCTACTACACTCAAAGAAAAATTATTACAGTGTGTTGCAGGTAAAGAGGTCGACATCCTTAAGATTGGTCTAGAATCCACCTCTGTTTACAGCTTTCATCCTTCTATGTTTCTTCACCATGATATAGATTTACAGCGTTTTGGAGCAAAAGTATTTCTCCTAAACCCAAAGCAAGTCGCAAATTTTAAGAAAAGTTATTCTGACATGAATAAAACCGATGAGATTGATGCCTTTGTCATTGCTGATTACTTACGATTTGGCCGTAATCAAATGTCTATCGTAAAAGAAAGCCAGTACGTGGCACTGCAGCAATTAACTCGATCACGATACCAACTTGTCAAAATGTTAACGAAAGAAAAACAACACTTTCTTCAACACCTAAGTTTTAAATGTAATACATTTTCACAAGAGGTGGATACTTCCGTATTCGGTAGCGCCATGACAGAACTATTTCTTGAAAAATTCAGCTTAGAGGAACTCGCTAATATGCCTTTAGAAGAACTCGCTGAGTTCCTACAGAAAAAAAGTCGAAACCGTTTTGGTGATCCAAAATGCGTAGCAGCATCCATTCACAAAGCTGTGAAAGTTTCTTATCGCTTGGATAAGGTTGTAGAAGATTCAATAGATGTCATCTTAGGTACATCCATCGCAGTCATTCGTACGTTTCAACAGCAAATCAAGGAATTAGAAAAGTCTATTAAAAAAATCATGGCTGGTTTGACCCAAACACTTGAATCTATTCCTGGAGTAGGCCCTGTTTTCGCTGCCGGTATCATTGCTGAAATTGGCCAAATCGAAAGATTTGACGATGAAACAAAAATAGCCAAATACGCTGGATTATACTGGCGAAAGCACCAATCCGGTCGTTTTACAGCCGAAGATACTTCATTATCCCGTACAGGTAATCATTACTTGCGTTATTACTTAGTTGAAGCCGCCAATTCAGTAAGAAAGCATGTATCAGATTATCAAGAGTATTACGTGAAAAAATATAATGAAGTACCAAAACATCAACACAAACGTGCACTCGTTCTAACCGCAAGAAAATTTGTGCGATTGGTGGATGCGCTACTACGTAGCCACCAACTTTTTACGCCTGGAAGGTGTGTGAAAGAATGACATAAAATTTTGTCATCGCTACCTTTCATTATTTTCCAGTAAATTACATTCGTTACTGGTTTAGTTTTGTGATGCCTTTTTTAAACAAATTGACCTTTGACAACTTTAAACTTTGTTATTTCTAAGTTGACATACTACCGCAGGTCTTCTATCTTCTAATCATTATCACCCCCAAATTTGTGAGGATAATACCCAACAGATACCATCCGTAAATTGGATTAATAAAAAAAGTCGTCCCTATAATAATGGACAACCCTGAAATAAATAAAATATCATCTAAAATATTGATAAAAAACATTAAAAACCGCATGTAATTCCTCCTAGAATGAGAAATCTTGACTTAAAATATATGAGTTTAAATCCATCTCACCTGAATTGAGCATGCATCGAACATGCGAGTTAATAACAGCCGCTATCGGATCAATTCTCTCCGTCGCTTTTGATTTGTCCAACATGATGTTTTCATTGGCATCTTGCTTAGTAACAGCATTTCCAATTGCCCAATTCAGAACCGGATTGTTATTATGAATAATTTTCTTTTGGTACACTTGCTCACGAAAGTCTTTTGTTGGTCCTGATAAAGTAGCCATACCTTGTCTAATTTCTACAACAACATATCCTTCAGCTTCCATGTCTTGCATAAATTGAGTTGCATTCCAAGGATCCGCACATATTTCTTTTATTTTAAACTCATTATCAGCTTCCATCTTCTTTATATATTCTTTAACAAAATTATAGTCTACTACTGAACCAGGTGTTACAGTAATCCAACCTTGCTTCGCCCAAATGTCATATGGTACTTTATCTGTTTTCATTTTCTCGACTAAAGTATCCTCTGGTATAAAACTATGACTAATTACAATATATTTTTCATCTTTCTTGAATTCGAAATCCACACTAGTTAAATCGATTTTTGCTGATAAATCGGCTCCTACTGTGCATTCCATACCTTTCAATTCAGATAACTCGATTACTTCATCACACTTATTCCATCTGGACATATCCATATAACCATTTTCTTTCCGATTAACCCATATATTCATACGTTTTGTTAAAAAAGAGCGCATTTTTTCAGGGTTATCAAGAGCAACTTTTAAATCACTTCGAAGCTTTTTCATTCCAGCTTCATAAGTTGCTACAATCGGATTGGCTTTTATCCAATTAGTTTCATCCTTAATATCATCATCTTTATCAAGTTCACAAATAACAACAAAATACTCATCATTCTCCACTCCTAAATCGTTTGGATCTAATATCCTTGAACAGTATTTATACTCCTTGTAACAAGGTCCATTGATGTTAAATCCGGCTGTGGTGATAATAAACATCAATGTATTCTCACGTGCACCCATTCCTGAATCAATTACATCGTAAATCTCACTAGTATCATGAGCATGATATTCATCAACGATACCGAGAGATGGGTTTGTGCCATCACCAGTCTTTTTTGCTTCTTTAGAAAGTGGTGTTATTGTTGAACCACTCTTTATATGCGTGATTTTCCCATAAGAGTCCTTATATTTTTTGGATAACATATCACATGCACCAAGTTGTTTTAAAATATCATTGTAAACAAGGCTTGATTGTTGTCTATCCCAACCAGCTATATAGCACTCTTCTTGTTGATCAGATAAGAACGTTATATAAGAAGCGATAAGGGCCAAAAATTGTGATTTTGCATTTTTCCTTGCAAGTTCAATAAATACACGTAGGAAACGTCTATTATTTGTATCTTTAATAAGAAAACAAAATATATTAGCTGCTACGAATAACTGAAAATCGGTTAATTCAATATATTGCCCTGCTAATACACCTTTAAAATGTTTAAATTGCTTGCACCACTCATAAAAATCATACAACTGTTCAATATCAAAATAGAATGGACATTCATCATCTTGTGTACGTTCTAAATCTCTTAAAAAACGCTCACAAGCCCATTTGTGTTTTTTGCAAGCCAATATGTTACCATCCGAAATGTCATAAACATATTGCATTAGTCTTTCTTCTAATCTCATACCCTATCACCAAACCGCTTTTCTGCATTGGTTTTGGGTTTATCATCACCCTTAGGTTTTGCCAAAGATGCTCTAGAACTTGGTGTTAATCCAAATTCAATTGCCAACGACTTCATTTGTTCATGCAATTGTTTCTTTTTAGTTAATAAGGGATGTGGAACTTTATTTGTTTCAGCTGCTTTATTTGTATACTCTACCATTAACCCTTCTTCACTGATAATCTTTGTGCATTCAACGTAATCAGAGTAGGCATCACAATAAGCCGCCAAAGCATTAATATCTACATTCGTAATAAGATCTAATTCTATTAATTCTTTAGAGATACGATTGAATTCTTTTTTAGCTACTGAATTTAACCAAGTTGGAGCTTTTATTCTATTCGTTTTTGGTTGAATACTTTGTTCAGCCTTCACTCGTTGTTCTATTTCTTGTTTAGTTAATCGATTTTTATTCCCTTCAAGTATTTGCAAATGGATTGGCTTCGCTTTTCGTCCCATGTGAACCACCTCCTTTGGTTGAACCCCCTTTTATGACATAAAACGAATTTTTTGTACGGAAAGCTAGGCGGCGGTCTCCAAGGAACTGCCTTTTACTTTTTTTACACCGGGGGTGTTTTTTGTCCGTTTTCAAGACAAATTTATCCGTGTTTTTATATAGATTCAATGTTATCCTTATATTTGTAACTTGTAAGTTACATGCAGTTTCCCTAAACAAGTATCCTGGAGGCCCTAGACTCATTCTAGGGCCTCTTCCCGTTTATCTAGCGTGATATACTGGTAGGCTTGCTTCCCTTCCTTTTTAGTTATCTTCTGTATTTCTTCTCGTCTTCTTTTGTTTTCTTGTTATGACAAGCATGACAAAGTGTTTGTAAATTAGATGGTTCTAATCGTTTTAACCAATCCACTCGAATAGGTATGATGTGATCGACTACATCACCTATCTTAATGATGCCATTACTTCTACATTGAACACATAGACCATGATCTCTACGATAAATAAACTCACGCATAACTCTCCATGGCTTTGAGTTATAGAATGAACGTGAGCTTTTGTTTCGAATATGCTTGTCATAATATCTTACTGTTTCTTTTTCCTTTTCGATATGTTTAGCGCAATACTTATCCCGTGTCAGTTCATTGCAACCTAACGACTTACACGGCTTGAATGGTTTACTTGGCACCTTCCATCCTCTTCCTCAACCGTTTCATTTCACCTTCGATGTCTAGGTTCCTCTTGTTAATACGCTCATGACACTTTGCAATGTCAGCTTGATGTTTACGAATCTTATCGTTCACATATGCAGCAACATGCTCATGGCCACAATGAGGACAGGTAAAGTAACACTTCTCAATACGGTTAGGAAGCTGTGCTACTTTCGGTTGCATATTGTAATCTTTACTACAGTTGAAACAGTAGACTTGCATCTGTCTCACTCCTTTAGAAAGAATATTCCGATTATATATTTACAAATAAATACAAATTGCTATAATAAAATTAACATTGCCATCAGGAAAAGTGATTCGCCCCCATGCGAGTTGCTTTTCCTTTTTTATGGCTATTGCTTTAAGAATTCATCCATTGTCTTATCAAGCAAACTGATCATCGCTTCTCTCTTTTCCTTTGGTGTAGTGTTATCTTCCAACTCGTTAAAGATAGGAATTGCACTTTCTAATTTCTGTTTATCGATATGTTCATTTACAAGGTCTTGTCCTAACATTGAAATGAATGTACCAATAGCAACCGCTTGTTCTTGTTTATTTAATTTCATTCTCTCTCCGCCTTCTTTCTAATTAACGCTCTAGATAATCTCCTCGTTTCTTCTACATCTACAGATTTGCATTTTGGACAAGCTACATAAATGCCATCATCACCCGGAATACAAATATTAGTCCACTCGTGCTCGCATTGATTATCCATCCTTCCTCCCTCCAAAATAAAGCACCCGAATGGATGCTTTTTGTTTTACTACCAATCTCCTCTACATGAACTTCCTGAATCATACGCTGAATGTGACGAACAGGAAGTTGAATAACCACCACTGCCATTGAACTTACGCTTCTATTATTTGGTTCTGTACTTTTTCACTGATATATAACCATCAACTTTCTTCTAATAACTCCTGAATCATTTTATTCATTCCACTTCTTCCAGCCGCCATTATCTGTTTGAGTGTACAATCGTCCAATATTTCTTCCAGTTCTAGCTCTAAATGTTCTAATGAAAATTCATCTGTACAGAAATCAAGTTCTTCCTTACCTAGCGCCGTTATAAATGCACCAATAATTACCGCATTTTCAAGCTTTGTTAGTTTCATCTTCTCCCCCCTTTTCTTTCCGCATTAAAAACAGACAATTTGCTACACAAAAACTCAACCTTGTGAAACACTTCTTTTTTCGTTTGTTCGTTCCATCCTTTAGTGGATAGACAAATTAGAATTCTAATAAAAAAATCAAACAATAGAGATATACGTTACCAAATACAGAATGTAATACCATATCCGATATTCCCTGACTTTTTGTATAACTGTACAAAGGAGACGTTTATATACGTCTCTTTTTTTTCAGCTATTTATTGGTATATAAAACCAATAAATAGCCGATATTAAGAATGGAAGAAGAACAGACGATATTATTTTCGTATGAACCCCCTTTGGTTCATGTACTACCTACCGATTAGATAGCCAAATACGTTTGTTCTTCTCCTTAGTCATTTTATTTCTCCCTGAAGGATGGAGAACATACTGTATAATTCCTCGTAAAAAATACGCCACTTGTTTCTTTTGTTATTCCATCACTCTCCATCCTTTGATTGTTTCCATCCCCACTTTGCTAATTCTCCTAACAATTTCAGTTTTCCCTTCAATATCCATACATCCATCCTTCCCTTTAATCGAGTAAAAAAAGGGTAATTGTATTGTTTATATTTTTCGTTATCCCTTTTTAATAGCTCTTTCATTGTTGAACTGAGTAAATAATCTTTTGAATATGGAACGAAACATTTTCCATACCACTTATAATATGTAAGGTGCGTTACATCGATCCCAACTTGCTCATATGCTTTAAGATGCTCGTTATAAACTACATCATCCACAACATGAAGACCGAGCGCATCGACCTTTTTTTGTAAATCTATATCAACGTTACTCATCCCTCTCCCCCTTATCTTTTCCCTATCAAAAAACACCCAAATGGGTGTTTACTAATTTATATTCACCACTTTGGTATTAAAAACCAAAAATCAGTAAATAGTAAGAGTGGATGAAAAAAATATGATTTGCACATGCTCCTTCCATTAACTATATCTCACTGTTTAAACAATGTGACAAATATATTTCATCCTAGACATATTATTTCTTCATGAAGGGTGAAGAATGCATACTCTCAAGTCATCAAAATTACCTACCACACATTGTACCGTATTCGCATTCTCCATTCCTTCATCCATAATATGTGTTTTCTCGATTCATTGCATACATACCGTTTTACATCTCCTAATAATAAATCATGCGTTAGCGTATTAACATTTTTTCACTCTCTCTTTGTTAAAGAACATTTTTCAAAGCCATGTCCTTTATGCTACATTTTTTGTTTTTTGAAACGATTATATTTTGCGAAAACAAAACAATTTCTTACGAACATAAGTAGGTGATTTATAATGAAGTCTTACGTATATATTTGCAACTTGATTGGAAATCTTATGGGATTAATATATACTCTTTATAGATGGTTTAGCGGGACTTCTGCAGCTTCACCTACTAACTGGAACTTAGCTAAAAATTTGTATGTATTAATTCCAATTGGAATATCTGCAGCAGCAATCCTGCTCGGATTCTTATTTTTTCAAAGATTTTTCAAACTTTTTAGCATTACCTTAATTCTTTCGGCTATGAACGCTGGTTTTCTTACGGTTGAATTTTTATTTTATATTCTACCAAACGCAAGCTTTGCGTTTGATTCTTTTATGAACCCTATAGTAATGTTCCTATTACTATACCTCATTTTTACAATTATCTCCATCACAGGCGCCACCAGTAACAAAACATAACAAGCTGAATTGTTATGTTTTGTTACTGGTGTTCGGTTTTATATTCTTTCACTACGCTTTTCTCTTCATCTTACTTTTATCAAAGGACATATTTTAAATCATCTTATGTTACTCATTATGTTATAGTATAAATATCCTGATGGTGTTCTTGTCTATAGTGGCAAAGCATATTGTGTTTATAACAACAACTTACAAACAAAGCTGGTTACCTTTTAGGTTAACTGGCTTTGTTTTATTATTCCTTCAAAATAAAACAAAGCCATTCGGCTACTTAACCAAAACTTGACGAACAATCAAATGAACTTCCTAAATCATGTGAAGTACAAGAAGATGAACGACTATCATTGTCATAGCTTCCATAATCTGAATTCGAACTAATTATATTTGATATCAATGTATGATGAAACAACATATCGTTTGTCGTACGATCGCTATTTCTTTTTACATGTCCTCGCTTCACTTTCTGTCCCTTCCTTTTCTTTCTTTTGAAAAACATATTTCTTCGCCTCCTCATAAAATAGGAAAAGCATCCGTTATGGATGCTTTTTCACTTCAACGGCTACATTCAATCTTGTACCATCGAAAGCTGGTTTCGGATTTTAGATGCCCGCCTGATGAACCGTTTAGAAAAAATATAATATAAAGAAATTTTATGAGTCGTGTTTTCCGCCACTTCTCACCATACAAATATAACACGTTTCTTCCAAAACAACCGACACTTTTCCTGCCAAAAAACGGTTACGACTCTGCCACCTTTTATTCTCTTATTTCAAACGTTTTAATTTCATTTGTTAATTCTACTGAAACTCCTAAAAATGTTTGTTCCAAATTCATGATTTTCTTTTGCATTAACCATTCTGGATATGCCAGTTGTTCAAGTATCATTCTATAATAATCTGGGTTTAACCTTAATGTGTTAGGTCGTCCTCTCTGCTGCATTTGAAATTGAACTAATGCTTGTAACAGTTCTTCACACACCATTCGCTTCACCTCTCCTTTATTATATATAACTTGTATACGTAAGAGGACAATTTTATGTGTTTGAATTACCCCTATCTTATATTGTGTGTAACTGACCCATTCGCCAAATCCCTTGATATCATTGACTTAATTAAACCTTCCCTTTTGAGTTACACAGTATGGAATTTATGAGTAACTGTATAGATTCAAAAAGAAAAAGCAATGCTTAGATTTTAAATCTAGTCATTGCTTTATCCATTGCATCTTGATTTACCCCTATATAACGTAATGTGACCTTCTCTGACGAGTGATTGAATATCTCCATGAGTAATGCTATGTTTTTTGTTTGCATGTACATATGATACCCGTATGTCTTTCTCAGCGTATGTGTCCCTATTTCATCTAAACCAAACTCTGCCGCTGCTCCACTTAATATCTTATATGCCATGCTGCGCCCAATAGGACGATTCTTCCCCTGTCTACTTTGTAATAAATACTCATGATCTTCTCTTTCTTCAATAAACCATTTAAGCTCCCTTTTAAGAGATGCAGTAATTTGTATTCGTTTCTGCTTCCCCGTTTTCTTTTCCCTCATGGATATATGGCTGCCTTTAACATCTCCTACCTTCAGTTTCAAAATATCCGAGATTCTCAGGCCTGTATTGATTCCCATAATAAAGAGAATGTAATTACGTAAACTCTTTTCCTTAAAATATTCTTTTAACTGCTGTATTTGCTCTGGATCACGTATCGGCTGAACAAAATTCATTATTCATTACCTCCAGTTTCTTCAGTCTCATACACTTCTAATCTAAGAGCAAAAGCAAGTTTATAAAACACTCTAGCCTTAACTCGTCGATAAGTACGCTCACTCATGCCAAGTTCGTTATACACCATATAATCGCATACATCTTCATCTTCTAAATAACGCTTAATAATAATGTTTCTTTGGTCCTTTCCAGCACGCCCATTTCCTAAACGACTAAGAAACTGGTCAATGCGAAATGATGTTTGCTTAATCCACTCTTCTCGTTTACTTTGCTGTATATTAGCCATCGCTACATCTTCTAATGGCTTTCCCACATCATTTGTAGGTCCGTGATATCTAATTTCATAAGAAGGAGTGACTTTCATTTCTTCACGCATCATTCCAAATTGTCTATATAAACGTACGCTTTCCAGAACACCTTCTAATTTTTTCTGCGTTGCTACTCTATCGATTTTGGGCAAGAAAGATAATTGTTTAGTCATGTAAGACCACTCCTTTTTATTTTTAAATTACTTTTGTCTTAATGCTCCACGTCTGCGTTCATATCGCGGTCCACGAATCCCCATTAAATCTTCAATATCACGAGTACTTAATTTCTCTTTTCGTTTTTTCTTCTTTGCTTGTTTGGATTGCTTTTCCCACTCACGTAACTGATCTCTTAGCACCTTCATTTCCCCATCTCCCTTTTCAAAATAAAAGGACACCTATTCCTAAAACAGCTGTAATTGCTGCTTTAAAGAATTGGTGTCCTCTAGTTTTCTAGCCGGACTAAATTATTTAGATAAGAATCCCCATTGCTTATTTAAATTATTTACTTCGTCTTGTGTCAAACTTGTTATTGTTAGTTCTTTTCGTTCTTTCTTCTTTACATTAATTTGTTCCTTAGGATAACCTTGGGCTGTCATAATTGCTTTCCATCTTTGCTTCCTCATAAAACAATTCATCTCCTCAAATCTCTTTTATTTCACTATACCAGCTTGTACAAAAATATTCCTCCAAGCTTTTTCTACTCGATACTTTTCTACTGATTTTGTACGACGAGCGATAGCTTTTCTTACTTTTCTTTTCTTCAAAGGTTTCATTCTGCTAACCTCACTTTCTATTTTGGATCGTATCTACATTCGGAAACATCGATAACACCGGCACCCTATAACCGCGTAGTTTAAATTCATATTTCTCTCCAGTATTAACTTTCGCTTGGACATCTGCTGAATCGAATTTCAACATAAACACACTATCTTTATTTACAATTACCTTTTCTGAACTATCTTCTTGTTTTACAACAATATAAAATTTATCTTGATCGTTACTTCTCTTTGTATATTTATCGATTACTTCACCTTTAACTGTTGTTACATGCGTATAATTAATCACTTCAAAAACAATTGAAAGCAATATTATTACAACAATTGCTATAAGACCAAACCGTTCTTTACTCTTCATCTTGTAACCTCACATTCTATTAAAAGGATTATTTTGTTCGGATTTTAAATTATAAAATCACTGTGCTGTGCCGTACATTAATTCACACAACCACCTATCTCTACTGGATTCGATACAGTCACACCTAACAATTCATAATTTCCAACTCATTCAGTAGTTCGCCAATACCTTCTTAAATAGGTTTGTTTTTCATTTTTGACCTCTTAATTTCTATCCATCTATCTTTTTTAAAACCAACTCGCTTTATTTGGTTTTAAAAACCATTTTTCACGGTTTCCTTGTATAAAAAACGGATTCATGCGCATACTGTAAATACCTCCTTAAATTGATTTTGTCATTTCAGTCATCCTTTTGTTTAAGCAGTTAGCTTTTGCTACCTGCTCTTTTTTGGTTTAACGAACCATTTTATTGAACGTACATATACTATCTTGAATCCTTACTTGCCCAACTATTCTATGTTCATGGCTCACACACATAAACATGGATAAATGGTTTAAGGTTTCATAAGCGGGCACTCTGGCACAAGTGCTCGTTTTATTTTTGCGATTTCCTACCAAGTTATTTTTTTATGGTTAATATATAGTTCCAATTTCCATAATCGTTATATGGAATATTTATAAGGTTATTCCTCTTAAATATAATTCCAACGCTCTTTTATTACCCTATGATTTAATCAAATTAGCTTTCACTTTATGGTTTTTAAAGCTTGCTCAACTTTGATTGGAATAAACCACATTTATTTAGCAAACATAAGAAATACAATCCCTTTGAAAAAGGAGTTATCGGTAATGTCCGACTTTAAACAACAAAAGATTTTCACTAACAATACTGATTTTTACATGTTGGTTGGAAATTATACTTCTATACTCAGTTATCATAAAACATTAGAAACTGCCACATTAGCTTTAAAGTCTATTTCTGGCTCTGATAATACATGGCCTTCCGTTTGGATTATGGCACCTGGTGAAATTTTTTTAGAACCTTATATAAATACAATCCCTGAGGAAAATAGTAATACTTCATACGATTCTTTTACTTCACTTAAAAACATTATAGGTGTGGAGGAAACTGCTAAATTTTTAGGACGTTCCTCTCAAACAATACGAAATATGTGCGTTGCCGGCAAATTACCTGCTAAAAAAATTGAAGGAAAGTGGATTCTCGATAAAACTATGCTCAAGTTCTGAAAATGAAATTTTTATACAACCCACACACAATTAAACAAACATAACTTCATATGATATATTGCATCCTTTCTTTTTGGAGTGCATAGCTGTTACAAAAGGGCACTTTCCGAAATTCCCTTCCATTTACACGCTAAATAGCGTTTTTATAAAAATCTTTTCACCTTTTAATGAGACAAACGTATATTATTGTGTAGGGCATTCCAGTCCATACGTTCACACCTTTTAGGCTAAAAGCACACTTATATGTGTGCTCTTTTTTATTTACTTTCAAATAACGATTTTATATATCTTCACAATCACATTCGTGTAGATCGTCACCGCATTCGTTACAAACACATTTTCAAAAGCTAATTTCTTTTTAATATTGAACACAATATTCGATTGATGAACATTATATATTGTTGAATTTAAATATCGAGTTATAAATTAAATTAACTTAGTGCTATAATTCGAGAGATCGATAGTTACCTTCACTTATCAACCTCATGTAATTTTAATAAAAGTTCTCAAGATTCAGCTCCTAGCAGCGCACCGTTAGGGGCTGAATTCTTTTAAATAAAGATTTGATTTAAACTTGCACATAAATTGAAAACTTACATATGATTTAATTGCTGATACTTTTCAATTTTAATCTTGGTCAAAGAGCGCTTTCCTGTGCGCTCTTTATTTTTTTTAGTGACAGGCTCCATAGATCACAACAAAACATACAATATTAAAAATTTACTCATAAAAATCTGATTACAATTTTTTTGAGTTATTTTTATTTCATGATACATTCACTTATCTTTCTAAGAGTGCATTTATATATGCACTCTTTTATTATTAAATAAGAATTTTGTTTAAATTTCATCTTCGTTTTCTAGCTGCACAAAATCAACCGATTCAGAATAATATCCGTTTGATTCACCTAACCAACGTAATGTTACATATCCCTTGATTGTTGCTAATTTATAAAACGTCCATGCACTACTTCCCCAATCGTTATCTGGTCCATCTTGATTAACTTCTTCCGCCATAGTTATAGGTGAACCGATAAGATCATCTAAATCTCCAATAATTTCTTCAATTCCAACTCCCTCACAGCACTCTTGCTCGTGGTACATTTTGTAAACTTCACCATCGGAAGTATAGAATGTTAGCTCATCCGGAACATCTTTCTTAATTTCTGTTAATACTTTTCCTAACAAAACATCAAATGCTACATAATTCATTTTTCATCCGCCCTTTCTCCCAAATAACTATTTTGTTTGATTTCCCAAGATTTTCTAACATTAAATCCTTAAATTGCGATATAATAAAATGCATAGTTACAACATTTTATTATTAGGAGGTCTAATTATGTCTTTTGCAGTATGGAGTATACTCTTACCAACTTTAATCGGTGCAATGTCTGGTGCTATTTTCGGTATAATTTCTTCTCGAAATAAGAGCAAAAATCCAAATTAAAAGCTTAATAATAAGATTTAATAACTACTTTATTGGCAGCTGATTTATCCTTGAATTTTCAGCTGCCATTTTCTATTCAAATAACGCTTTTGTTTAGTTTTTACGCACCTTATCAGCAATCATCATCATGAAATTGGCAACATCTGAACATTCTTTAATAATTTCTTCTTCATTCAAACCTAAGTCTCTATAAGCATCCAATTCACACAATAATTCCAGACACTCTTCTCTTGCTCTTTTTAGAAGCCAATAGCAATCACAATCTTGCCAACCGCCTTTATGGTCATTTTCTTGTAATTTACTTTCCATCTGTTCAGCGAACCATTTAACTTCTTCTCGCATGATATCCCCCATTTCTTAATAAAATTCAAATTTGGTCTTACTTCACATCGACACGTGCTTGACTTGCTTCTCGACTAAATCCGTCCGGATATCTCTTAGCCAATTTTGCGATATTCATTTCAGCAATATCTTGTAACGTATATCCTAATTCGTGCGCCATAATTGCTACATAATACATAATGTCCCCTAGCTCTAAGGCTAACTTATGAGTATTTCCATCCTCTTCTCCTGGGCCATGCGATGGTTGAAATCCATGACCATGATAAATTGCTTTTTTTACAATATCGGCAACTTCACCAGCTTCTCCTGTAAGTCCTAAAGCTGCATTTGAAACACGTCCTCCAAAATCAGTTTTGTTATTCCAAGTACGTAATGTCGCTTCTTGATAATCGTTTAATTCCCCGATTGATAAAATACTTGCAATCTGTAAAACCGTAGCTTCTTTTATAACCTGTTCACCTTTTCTTGCTTCATTAATTAATTTAGTTGCTTCCAATACACCATTTTCAATAACTTTCATTTTCATCTACTCCTCTTAACTAATATTTTTATTTTTAGACTTAGCTGGTGTTGTCGCTGCTTTTATCGGGTCCCATCCATAACTCAATCTAGACCTGAAAGTACTAGCGCTTATGCCGTTTGATTCAGCAATCTTAACAAGCTCCTTCCTATCAGTTTGTTTGCGGGTTGGAATACTTGCAGCATCTTTAGGATCCCAACCGTTATTTACCCTACTGTAAAAGGTGCTTGAATTAATTCCGTTTTCCGTCGCTAATTTTAACCATTTATTGTATTTACCTTCGTTCATATGCCAATATGTTCTCGGTGGTGTAGTCAAAGCTTCTTGTAAGTCCCAACCGTACCTGTACATTCTCATGTAAAGAACCCTTCTACTAATACCATTTGCTTCTGCTTGCTGATATTCCTCATCAGTTAACCATCGATTGAAAGCCATCAATTTCCCCTCCTAATCTAGTTCCAGAAATTCGGCTCTAGTACGTTTTGAATTAGTTATCCTAATCTTCTGAATACCTTTCCCGTGCTCTTCTATAGCTGCATTCCAAGCTTCAACTTCAGTTTTAGCATCAAAACAATCCATCTTTTTCCGTTCCTCTTTATCGTAAAAATGCACTTCGTAGCTTGGATTCAAAAACTTTTCACTGGTACTTATTGCGTCATAGTTGAAACTACCCATAACATCATCAATAGTTAATTGCTTCATAATCGCATCCCCAGTTATTTTATTTTTTCTGTGATGGTAGTTGATACACGATCAACTTTCCCACCTTGCCAAGTGATTACTTGTTCCCCAAACCCTGTTACTGGAGGATTCAGTGGAGTAACCTCACCATTTTTAACCACATAAATTTTATTATCAGTAACATCGATTTCAATTTTCGTAGGCTTCATACGACTGAAATCCTCCTTTTTCTTGTTAGCTAACTTTTTGTTGATGATTACGTTGTAAGTCTTGTTTCATTGACTCAAATTTTATTAACCACGCTTGCCAACGCTTATCATTTTCTACTTGTTGCTGAATTGCTACTTCACAATTACAACCGTTCGTTTCAATTACACCCGGATAAGTTTCTTTACGAATAATCCCTGTATCATGACATAATGCGCACATCTTTATTTCCTCCTTTTATACTTCAATAAACCTTTGTAAACGTTGTTTCGCTATCTCTCTTCTATAACTAGCCGCTTCATTTTTTACAGTTAGACTTGTTTCAACCATTCGGTCATATGAACGTTTGCCAACTTGATTTTTTAATTCTTTGGGTTCTAAATTACTCGTATACAGAGTAGGAAGTTCTTTTCTATACCGACCATCAATGATATTGAACAATTTTTCTTCTACCCATTCCGTAGTTTTTTCCGCTCCAATATCATCTAATATAAGTAAGTCGCATTCTAAAAGTGCTCTCATAATTTGTGTTTCATTTTCTTTGTTTTCGCTGTTAAACGTACTTCGAATACGTTGTAATAATTCTGGAACACTTTGAAATACTACGATGTATCCTTTTTTAGAAAGTTCATTTACAATCGCGGCTGCTAGGTGTGTTTTACCATTACCAGGTTCTCCCCAAAGCATTAACGATTCCCCGTTCCATTCTTTAAACGTCTTTACGTATTTCACTGCAACTTTATAAGCTGTCTCTGATCCGTTTCTATCTAGAAACGATTCAAATGTACTTTTGGAGAACCTTTCTCCTAAGTTACTAATGCTAAACAACTTTTCTATTTCTCTCTTCTTAGCAAAGTTTTGAGCTTCACGTATTTTTGCTTCTTCACGTTCTACAATACACTCACATGTAGGAAGTATTTTGTTTTTAATACGTAATTGCGGAACTTCTACAGTGATTGCTGCGATATATTTATTACAATATTCGCATGTATACCCTTCCGTTTCTTTACTACAAGCCGATGTATTCACTATCCGAGTCATCACTCTTCCGATTGATTCCGACACGTTTTTTCACTCCTTTATTTCGTTGATATTCCGTTTCTAAAGCATCCACATCCTTTAAAGTCTTCACATTATTGTTAACCCACTGTTTTAAAATGCCCTCAGCATAATTCCATTTCTTCTGCTGTTTCAAAGCACGCTCCATAGCTGCTTGTACAAGTTCTTCGCTTGTATCGTTTACCCATTGTGAAATATTTTCGGCTATGAACGAATTTAAAATCCCGAAATTATTTTCGTAGAAAGAGAAGATGCTACTACTACTTACATTCTCTGTAGTATTCTTTGTAGTAATCTCTGTATTTGTCTTACGTTTAAATGTAGGAGGCTCTTCCGTTTTATCGTAAGAGGGTGATACATTTGGTTGTAATACCCTCTTACGTTCTAATGTAGGAGGGGTGCCATTCTCCCAATATAAAATTGATATTTTTTGTATTTCTTCAGGAATGGGCTCTATAAACATTACATTGTTACATCTAGTTCCATTTACAAATACCGTACGAAACTCGATACGGACTAACCTTCTGTCCTTCAAGTAATCACATGCATCTTTTACTTGTCTTTTTGTAAAACCAAATGAATCTGCAAATTGCTGAATACCGTACGAAACTCGATACGGACTAACCTTCTGTCCTTCAAGTAATCACATGCATCTTTTACTTGTCTTTTTGTAAAACCAAATGAATCTGCAAATTGCTGATAACTCTTTTGAAGCGTATCCGCTTTAAACTTTTGTTTATATCTCACATTATTTGAATGCTCATCTCTTACTTCTGTAGGTTTGTACCAATAAACAACCTCTCCTAATATGGAAATCGCAACCATATTTGGTTTTCCATTATCTAGTGTGAGTGTTTTAAACCAACCATGATCTATGACATTTCCACGGAAGTTCATCTGTCCTATTTGTAAAACTACGTTGTTCAAATCAGCCACTTCCTTTCACAAATCGCTATGTGCGATTCGCCACTTCTAATAATTTTCTTTATTTTGTAATGCGGATAACCATTTTTAAAATACTGTTCGATCATCTTCTTTAATTCATCGTTGCTCTCTGCTAAGTCCCAAAATTTATTAGGTAATAGCACTTGATATTCGATTAAATCCATGTACTATTTCCCTACTTTCCGTGATATACTTATAACAATTGTTTTTTCTTAAAGGACCCACTGCCATGGGTCTTTTTATTTTGTTCTACGTCACTCCAAGCCCATCGTTTTATTGGTTCGTAAGTAATGTAAAGCAACAATACACTGCATGCGATAAACATTGCGAATACTACTAACGATGTTGTATCTTCCACTAAATCACCTCCCTTATTTATCAAACGATAATTTTGTTACAAATCTGAAATTCTGTTTTAACTAGCATTTGTCCCCACCTTTTGTGCTTCTACCCATTTAAGAAAATCTTCCGCTTTAACGCGTTTGCTTTTTCCAATTACGATTGTTGGGAAATCCTCTCTCTTCATGAGTGCGTATGCGGCTGATCGAGAAATATTTAAGAACTCCTGTACATCATCTGCTTTCAGTGAAAATGGTAGTTGTTTAATTTGGTACATGTTTTTTCACTCCAATCATTTTTTAGTTTAAATATGGATACACTATCTTATAGCGTCGCCCTCATTTGTAGTCTATAGGGCGACTTGGGTTGTAAAAAAAATCTCTCTCACTTTATTAGATCACTAATCGATACACCATAAAGTTCCGAAAGTTTTTTTAATTTCTCTACCGATAATCCTGATTCTCCTTTTTCAACGTTATGATAAGAACGTTTGAATTTCAGACCTAAAGCCTTTGAAACGTATTCTAAAGAATAACCATTTTTTTGTCTTAGAGATTTAATTCGTTGTGTATTTAGCATTTTAAGTCACCACCTTCAACTTCTAAACTTAGTATAACCAAAAGTAGCCCTAAAGGCAACTTTTTATTTTAAAAAATTTATTTTTTATTTTTACGTTGCCATTAGGGCTACTCATTGTTACATTTAAACTAGATACTTTTTTACAAGTAGCGCGAAAGGATGTTATAGATGAATATCATAGGGGAGAGAATATTCGAGTTAAGAAAAGAACGAAGACTAACACAAGAAAAAATAGGCGAAAATATCGGTGTCAGCAAGCAAACTATTTCCAAATATGAAAAAGGGACAAAAATCCCCTCACGCGAGAACATTGAAAAATTAGCTGATTTCTTCAATGTTCCCATTGATTACTTATTCGGGAAAAGCGATAATTCCATTAAAAGTAGCAATAACATAAAAGAAATATTTGAAAGTGATGAATTGCATTGGGATGGAAGAAAGCTGTCTCCTGAGGAGATCGAAAGCGTCAAAGCGCTTTTAGAAGTAGCTATCCAAAGAATGTTAAAACAAGAAAAAAAGGATTAGCATGAGGCTAGTCCTTTTTTTGGTTCCATTTGCTGCATGACTTCCCTTAATTCATTATCAGTAATGAATCCTTGTTTATGTATTTCTTTCAAAGCATGAAGAGTGTCATTTTCTGAGACTTTATCCCCTAATAAATATTTAATCATGGATTTTATTTTTTCTTCACTACTTACTAACAATACGAACTCCTCCATCCCAATAATTATGTGATTTTTTTAACAAACTGTGCATTTTTGTAACGTTTTTCAAAAATGCATACCCCTTAAAAAGCACTCAAGACGCTACTTAATAGTAGCGTCTTGAAAAATAATTTATAAATTTTTAATGAGTTCCTGGATCAACCATTAGATATGTAGTTTCCGCTTTACTTGAATGTGCTTGTGAAGTATCTTTGTTTTGTTCAACTGCTCCTAGTAGTCCTAAAACACATACCATTGTAAGAATAATTTTTTTCAACCTACTTCACTCCCTCTTTAATTAAAAGACGTGTTACCAAATTCGAATAGAATACATTCCCATTATTAGCGAATTTTTCTAAAGCCTCTTTGAGAACCATTATATCATTTCTATCTACAAAAAATAAATAATATAATTTAAATGCAGACAAAGTTTTTCCTTGTCTTTTTAAGTCTTCAAAATAAGCTCTAGCTTTAACTCCTGAACCAAATTTAGCATCAAAGAAAGCTTTTTCCGCTTCTCCTACAAAATCCCAATCTATTTTATCTACATTTATTCCATACTCAATTCGCAAAAAAGCTAATGTGCTATGAACTGCACGATACATTTTACTATAAGTAGTAATACCTAATTTTTTTATTAACTTTAGGCTTTCCAAAAAGTACGTTTCTGCCTGAAAAGGATTTTCAAATATAAATGACTCCCCTAAGCAACTCAACGCTTTAGCCTTTATAACTGAATCTTCTGGGGCAGATTTTATTATACTATTACAAATGTCCCTGCATTCTTTTGTTTTATTACTAAACAAATTAATATGAGACTTACGATCATTATGTTGCAAATCCAAATGTTTTTTTATAAATGCATTCTCTACTAATGGTAAGTTTTGATCGATCTTTTTAGAATACGGGACCATAGCCATGAAATTACTACTATCATACAGCGCAAACCCATGTAACATGTCTACTATTATTTGATAGTCAACATTTTTAGAGTATGGTAATTCATCTAATTTCCTTTTTAATTCTTCTCCTTCTAACTTGTTCAAATTTCTTTGATTGTATAAATCATACAAATGTAGATATTTGTTTATTTTCCCTTTTTTATCGCTGCTAATATGTTTTTTTATTAATTTTTTCATTAGTTGATACTCACCGGCTGTTTGGCAGTAAGACAGTGCCTTTTTTATGTTTAAATCACTCTCGCAAAGCAATATAAATTCTCTAATTTTCTTTCTACGTTCTGTCCAATTTGGATACAAGTCGGGAGCAATTAATAAGAATGACTCTAACTTCATTTCTTTAATTTTCCCATTTAAAATCCTATTAAGATTAGTTCTATCAATCTCTGCTTTTTTTGCTAATGTACCAATATCCAACTTAAGATAATTGATATGCTCCTGTAAGTTCTTAATAAAGCTCTTCATTCTAAAATTCCCTCCCAAATCAGAACCCAAAACATATCCCTTTTTTCTCAATAGGAAAATGAATCATAATTTTCTTTATACTTATGAAGTATGCTATACTATGTACTGACTCATGGAAACTTTCCCTATCTAGGCTAGGGTTAAATGTTATAGTTGTGTGGCCTCACATCTATAACACCGTGGGTCTTTTTTTATTCATTCTTTCACTAAATTCAGTTTATCATAAGATTTAGAATGTTCGTTCTGATTGTGGTCAAATCATGTTGAGAAAGTTTTTTTCAAAAATTCTATTTTTCACTAAGAATATTTTACCATCACAAGAACATTTGTTCTAGTTGTTTTTTTAATATAAACCAAATAATTAAGCTTTCTTATTAATTACGCCAAATTATTTGGTTTGTATAGTCTAAAAATTATGCCTTATTTATAATAAAGGCATGAATACATTTGGAGAAAATTTAAAAAAGTTTAGAAATAATCGTTCTTTAACACAAGCCGAATTTGGCGATAAAGTTCAATTGAGCCGAAGTCAAATCAGTAATCTAGAAACAAATTTCAATGAGCCCGATTTAGATTCACTAGATCGTATCGCGTCATTCTTTGATATCTCTGTCGATGCACTCATGGGCCGAAAATTCACGACAAGTGAAAAGCAATTAGAAGATGTTCTCGATGAAATTCAAACGGTTTTCGCAGGCCTGGATGAACCCCAACGAGAACAGTTCTGTAAACAACTCAAATTTTACACGCAGTTCTTAAACGAAAAAAAAGAGTTGTTATGATTTGATTTTAGAAGAAATCTTTTCCAATCGCAACGGTAAAAATTAACATATTTTTACCAAATAAAAAAGAGAGCATTATGCTCTCTTTTTTATTTTCCTGTTCCTGGATCATAAGATAAAGGACTTCCACCTCCGCCACCTGGATCAGAAATTACTTTCCATCCTATGCCCGGCTCTTGATTATGTCTCCAGCCACCACCGCCTGGATCTTTTGTGAATTCTCCCATTCTTTTTCCCTCCTTCATTTTATATATGGATATTGTAGCTTACCTTTTTTGCAACTGTAAATTGGACAAAATAAAAAGAGCCGAAGTTGGCTCCTTTTATTATTCGAATAAGCTTAAACGCTTAATAAATTTTTTCTTTCATTTACCTCAAAATTAAATCTACTTTTTATCATTTTATTAATTTGGGCTGTTGAGTTAGAAAAACCTAAGTGCGCCTTTATGAAAGAAAATTCATAATCATTTAACAATTCGATAAACGCAGTATTAACAAAAGATGAATTTAATGCTGTTACTCCTTTGAATGACACAACCACTTTCTCATTTTGTTTAAAACTGTGTCTGATTAAATCTTGAATGATTTGTCCGTCGTCATTTGAATAGCATCGTTCTACATGATCTAAAACATTAATTAATCCCATTCGCCGAAGTCCTCCTCATCTGATATTATATTTTCTATATTATCGGCCTTTAATTTTATTTGAATTAAAGTACCTGGATAATATGATGGTGATACATTATATTCTACATCACTGTCATTGTTTCCTGCTTTACAAGTTAGTATACCATGGTTAGAGTGGATATACACTTCACCACCAAGATCTTTAACAACATTATCAACTAATGTAGCTAAACCAACCCCTCTGTTTCTTGGGGTACTTCTTGTAGAAAATCCCGCTGTAATCGCCATATTTAGAGCTTCTCCATCATCCATTGAAGGATATTCCTTTTGTATATTATGTGGAATACCGACACCGAAGTCAGAAATAGTGATATGTACTGTGTTTTCGCCATCTTTATTCGGGTAGTGTTGCGCGAAAATACACCCTGTATTTTCTTGCGCATGATCCCTAATATTATTGAAAATTTCTTCCATGGAAACCGTTATATTTTTAACAGATTCAACAGTTACATCTAATCTATTTGCAAGCCAAAAAGCGAACCTACCGCGTAAGAATTGATAACTGTTTGCATATGACACCAAGTTTAACGGGATGGTTGTAGGCCTCAAACCTGCTTGTTCTCTTAATTTTTCTCCAAAGTATTGCTCAAAAAATAAAGAATCATCCAAATACCTAACGGCATCCCTACCATCTATACTTCTTGGCAATATTTTGTCGCATGTAACACCATTTTTATTTAACCACTCAAATAAATTTCCCAGTATAGTTACACCAGCAGGCTCAATAAATTTTAGTTTTCGGAAATTAAATGTAATTTCTTCAGCTTTAGGTTTTAAATCTTCATCAATTATTGCTTCTAACAATTCATACATTGTACTGCGATTAAAGCGCTGTGGAACCATTACTTCCATACCTCGTAACCCACCCATCTTCTATATCTTATACATAGTAATATGTATTTTATGTCTTTCTCTATTATAGCTTTTTTGTCGAATATTGGAACAAATAAATGAAATATATGGCTTAATAAACATCAAATTATACCTTTTACAAAAAATACGCTAACATGCTATCATTTTTATACCACTACCACATATCACAGCTTGTATCTAGAAAACGATTATGACGAGGTGAAAATCATGGCATACTTTCGTAAACGCGGTGAGAAGTGGTCTTTTACTATGGATGTCGGCAAAGACCCACTCACAGGGAAACGAAAACAAATCACTAAAGGTGGTTTTAAAACAAAGAAAGCTGCTCAAGAAGAAGTGGCTAGGGTAACAAATGATTTAGCAAATGGAGATTATGAGAATAGTGATATTCGCTTTTCTCAGCTCGTAGAAATCTGGATGCAAGAGAAAGAATCATCATGTAGACCATCAACATTGTATCAATACAAACGCATTCTACGCTCACGTGTAATGCCTGAATTCGGCGAGAAGAGGTTATCAGATATAAAACCTCTGACCGTGCATAATTTTCATCAGAAGCTACTTAAAGAGGGTCTAACAACGAAATACATTTCATCGGTTGATGTTATGTTAAAACAAATCCTCGATAAAGGCGTAGAGTTAGAAATGATTAACTCTAATCCCGCTAAGAAAGCAAAGCGGCCTAAAGTTAAAAAGAAGTCGCAAGCTAGTTGGACAGTTGAACAAGCCATGAAGTTTATGGAGTATGCAAAAATACAAGGAAGCTACTATATTGCGTTTGTTTTAGCTTTGCATACAGGCATGCGGATCGGAGAAGTATTAGCTTTACAGTGGGACGATATTAATTTCAAAAACAAGACAATTCATGTACAAAGAACATTAACGCTTGTTGATGGTAAGTATGAATTAGGTGAGACAAAAACTGAAGCATCTAATCGTATAATTCCCATGACGGAAGAATTAATGGAAGAGTTGTTAGAATATCAAAGTCATAAGAAGGAGAATTCTTTCGACTTATTAATTTGCACAAGAAATAAAAAAATCGTGCATCCATATACGATACGCTACCAAATGAAAGCTTTGTGCGAAGCAATTGACGTACCGTATATTAGATTCCACGATATCCGAAGAACGTTTACAACTATTTTAATCGATTCTGGCGCAAATGCAAAGGTTGTTTCAAAATTGCTTGGTCATACAAATGTTTCTACAACTTTAAATATTTATACTGATGTTTATGAAGAGCGTCAAATTGAAGTAACTGAAATGCTAGGAAATGTACTGAAAAGTGGTCATAGTGGTCAAAAAGTGGTCAATGAGGAAAAACAAGATGGTTAAACCCTGCGGTATAAGTGATATAATGCATTTATAGTGTAAGTTTTTTCTTTACACTATAATGAAGTCATCATAGTAAATAATATATAGAGTATCACGTTTTTCAAAAAGATGCTACATCGAAAGGAGAGATTACCATAAAAGCCAGTGGTATTGTTGTTGAATATAACCCTTTTCATAACGGTCATGCTTATCATGTGCAACAAACAAAAAAGTTAACACACTCTGATATTACAATCGCTGTTATGAGTGGCCCTTTTTTACAACGTGGTGAGCCAGCACTCGTATCCAAATGGTATCGTACCAAAATGGCCTTAACATGCGGTGTAGACCTCGTTGTAGAGCTTCCTTATGCCTTTTCAACGCAAAAGGCCGAAACCTTTGCAAATGGCGCTATTTCTATTTTAAACGCCCTACACGTTTCTGAAATTTGTTTCGGCAGTGAAGATGGACAAATCGAAAATTTTTATAACACCATCTCTGTGCAGAAAAATGAAGAAGAGACTTTTAATCGTCTTGTAAAGCAATTTATGAACGCAGGTAATAGTTACGCAAAAGCTACATCTGAAGCTTTCCTACACATTTTATCTTCTGAAAAAAATATAGACATGTCACAACCAAATAACATTTTAGGCTTCCAATACATAAAAGCAATTCTAATGCAAAATAGTTCTATGCAAGCACAAACGATAAAAAGATTCGCATCTCATTATCATGATGAAACATTTAACGACCAACATATTGCAAGCGCAACAAGTATTCGCAAACAACTTTTTAGTGAAAATAGTTCCTTTACAGAAATTGAGCCTTTCATCCCAAAAGCGACTGCTTCTCTTTTAGCGAGTTATAAACAAAACTACGGGACATTACATAATTGGGAACAATACTTTTCATTTTTTAAATACAAACTTATGACGATGTCTCCAGAAGACTTACGACATATATATGAAATTGAGGAAGGTTTAGAGCATCGTATTTTATCAAAAATACAAACCAGTTCCTCCTTCCATTCATTCATGGAAGCGTTAAAAACGAAACGTTATACATGGACTAGATTACAAAGAGCTTGTACACATATTTTAACAAATACAACAAAAGAAGAAATACATTGCGCAAATATAGAGCAACATGCACCATACATTCGTCTATTAGGCATGTCACAAAAAGGACAAACGTACCTTTCAAAAAACAAGAAAAAAATAGAGCTTCCAATCCTTACCCATACAAAAACATTTGACCATCCTACTTTACACATAGATCGAAAAGCCAATTCTGTATATTTCTCCATCATACAAGAACCATTACGAACACAACTACTAAAACAAGATGCAACACATCACCCAATTCGTTACGATGAAACAACTGCAAAATTCCTATAAAAAAATCTCTCTGAAAAAGAGAGATTTTTTTATTTATTGCCCATTTTTTCCAAATACATTAATGCATCATCCAACGTATCAACTGGCACAACTTTCATTTTCGTTTTAATATCTTTCGCAGCCTCAAGTGCATCTTTATAATTCGATTTCTCTGCACCTTTTTCATTTGGTGCAAAGAACACTTCAGCACCAGCATCACTTGCAGCAACCACTTTTTGCTGAATACCGCCAATCGGGCCAACTTCTCCCTTTTCATTGATCGTCCCTGTTCCAGCTATTTCATGCCCTCTTGTTAAATCATCTTCCACCAGTTGATTATATATTTCTAATGTAAACATTAGGCCTGCCGATGGTCCGCCTATTTCATGAGAGTCAATTTTCACTTTCGGATCTACCACTAATTCTCTTTCCGTAACGATAGAAACACCTATACCAACACGTCCATTTCCATTCGGAATAGTCTTTACATTTAAATTTTCTTTTAACTGTTTCCCATCCCTCTTGTACTCAATATTTACTGTATCTCCTTCTTTTTTCCCTGTCATATATTCAATAAATTGTTCTGTCTTTTCAAATGTTTTTCCGTCGACGGCAATGATAACATCTCCAAGTTTAAGCTTTCCTTCTGAAGGCATCCCTTTCGCTACACCAGCAACCAACACACCTTTATTTTCAAAAGAAACAGTACGATTTGCACGTTTATAAGCATTATAAATCGCTGCATTTTGCGAATCTTTCATCGCATAATTTTGGCGAAATTGATATTCTTCATCACTTTCACCTTTTTGCAATATTTCTTCCGCTTTTGAAATATGTGTATATTTATTAAACTGTGCCGCTATTAAATTCACTACATTTGCCGGTCCCATTGAAACCGTAACAAGCATAAAATCACCTGATTCTTTTGTTCCCCCTTCAACTTGAACGTAAGGCTCTAATTTGGCAGCCATTCCTGGTTTCGTTACATAATACGGCAGACGTACATAAACAAGTAACATTGCCAATATAACCCCTATTAAAATTGCATATATAAACCGAAAACGCTTAAACATTATGTTTCTCCTTCCACTGCTCAATTAATAAATGAATATTTGCAACATGCTTTTCCGCTTCTACCTCTCCAACTCGAATAATGTCTTCAATGTTTGTAAAAGCCCGGGAACTAAATTGTTCTACAGCTGGTCGCATCATTAAATCAGATGCAATTTGCCGATTTATCACAAGCTCATGTTGCATAATTTCAATACTCTGCATAATTACATCATAAATAGACGTAACCTCTCCATTTACTTTAATCGGGGATACATCAACAGCAATGACAATATCGGCACCTAACTCTTTCACAACCGATACTGGGATGCGATCAATTACTCCGCCATCTACCAATAATCGTCCATCTATTTTCTCTGGCACAAACACTCCAGGTACAGAAATACTTGCTCTCACCGCCTCTGCAACTGGACCACTTGTAAAAACTACTTTTTCCCCCTTTAAGATATCAGTAGCCACAACAGCCGTCGGGATATCTAATTCTTCTAAATTTTTATTATATGTAAACATTTTAATCATATCTTTGACACGTTTTCCAGAAATAAATCCCATTTTCGGAACCGTAAAATCTAAATAATATTTCCTCTTAAAAACATTTGCCAGTTTATACAGTCTTTCAACGTTTGAACTAGCCGCATAAAATGTACCTACTAAAGCCCCCATACTACTTCCTGCAATCATATGAATCGGTATATCATTTTCCCTTAAAACCTTTATAACACCAATATGAGCAAAACCTTTTGCGCCCCCAGATCCAAGAGCTAAGCCAATTTTCGGTTCTTTCACTTTTCTCACCCTTTAATTTTTTTCGTTCCTTTTTCATACTTATGGTCTAAATTCACTACGTATCCACGTATACTGAAATGAACGTTTTTTGGGACAAAGGGGGATTTACTTACATGTATGAAAAATGGAAAACGGCTTTCCTTACCATATCAACACTTTTTTTAACCTTTTCTCTTGTACTCCACCCCCAAGCTGCTTTACAAGCTTCCATTCGAGGGTTAAATATATGGTGGGAAGTTGTATTCCCTTCACTTTTACCGTTTTTCATCATTGCCGAACTTCTCATTAGTATTGGTGTCGTAAAATTTATAGGCGTTATATTAGAACCACTTATGCGACCACTTTTCCGCGTTCCAGGAATAGGCGGATTTGTTTGGGCAATGGGAATGGCTTCAGGCTTTCCCGCTGGCGCCAAATTAAGCGCTAGACTGCGCAAAAGCAATCAGCTAACACAAATTGAAGCAGAGCGCCTCGTATCTTTTACAAACTCATCCAATCCACTTTTTATTTTTGGCGCTGTTTCTATCGGTTTTTTCAATAATCCGAAATTAGGAATCGTATTAGCTGCTGCACATTATGTAAGTAATTTTGCCGTCGGGTTACTGATGCGTTTTTATGGCAATAACAACAGTTCCACGCATGATAAACATGTTACTAAAAAACACCCTTTTCAAAACCCTTTTTCAATTCTACACGAGACACGTATGCAAGAAAAAAGACCAATAGGAAAATTACTTGGGGACGCTATCGTTTCTTCTATTCAAACGCTACTTATGATTGGTGGATTTATTATTTTATTCTCTGTTTTAAATAAAATGATTACTGTATTTCATATTACAGCAGCCCTTTCTTTTATTATGCAACATATTTTATCATTCTTCCAACTAACTACTGAATTTAGTATCCCAATATTATCTGGCATGTTTGAAATGACACTTGGAAGCCAAATGATTAGTCAAATAACTGAAACACCCCTCCTGCAGCAAGCTATGGTAACAAGCTTTATTTTAGCATTTAGCGGCCTTTCTATTCAGGCACAAGTCGCTAGCATATTAGCTGAAACAGACATTCGATTTAAGCCCTATTTTTTCGCAAGAATTATCCAAAGTATTCTTGCTCCTATTTTTACTTTTATATTTTGGAAACCGTTTTATGAAAAAGTAAGCTCTTTCTCACCTATGCAAAAAGATATCCCTGTCTTTTTATCGAATCATTCTTCTATTCTGCATGAATTTTGGACATCTTTTATACACTACGGACCGATATTTACATTATTTTGCTTATATGTATATGTCATCTTATTATTTTTTCGGAGCAACAAAGAAAAACCCCGTTCACTTTAACGGGGTTTGAAACTTTTCTTTTAAAGCACGTTCTACAACAGGAGGTACAAGATCTACTACACTTCCTCCATATCTCGCAACTTCTTTCACAATGCTCGAGCTTAAAAATGAGTATTGATTGTTTGTCATAATAAAAAAGGTTTCAATGTTTTCATCTAACTTTCGATTCATAGAAGTAATTTGCATCTCATATTCAAAATCAGAAACTGCGCGTAATCCACGTAAAATCGCGTTCGCATTACGCATTTTTGCATACTCAACTAATAGTCCACTATGTGAATCTACTTTGACATTAGGAATATCCTTTGTTGCTTCTCGAATTAAATCTAAACGCTCTTCCACTGAAAAGAACGGTTTTTTTGACGAGTTGTTTAAAACTACTACGTATACCTCGTCAAATACTTTTGCTCCCCTTTTAATAATATCCAGATGCCCAAGGGTAATTGGATCAAAACTTCCCGAAGAAATAGCTATACTTGTCATTCCGTCCCCTCACCTTCATACTTATAAATCGATATCGCTGTAATGCCATAATTTTCAGCTCGCACTTTTACAAGTCTTCCTATAGCCTCAGGTAAAACTACATCATTACCATGCTCCGCCATAATTAAACCATCGTTATGTAGCAATCCATGTTGATCCATTACACTAATTAAAGATACAATTTTTTGATCTTTATATGGAGGATCAATTAATATAAGATCAAATGATATTTCACGTTTTATAAGTGCTTTTATCGCACGTTCTGCATCATTCCGATATACTTCAGCTTGTTCCTGTATTCTACAACTTTCTAAATTTTGATGGATTACCTTTATCGCTTTATTGTCTCGATCAACAAAAATCGCTTTATTAATCCCTCTACTTATAGCTTCGATTCCAAGACCACCGCTACCACCAAATAAATCAAGAGCGACACCCCCATCAAAATAAGGGCCTATCATATTAAAAATGGATTCTTTTACTTTATCAGTCGTTGGACGTGTTGTATTACCTGGCACCGCTTTAAGTGGGTGTCCTTTACATTTTCCTGAAACTACTCTCATCTGTTGTCACTACCTTTATTTCAATCTATAGAGCAATTATAGAAAGCCCTTCTCCATTCGGTAACCGCTACCAAACTTTACGATTCCATTCATCTTCCAACGAAGACTAGAAGAACTTAGCTTAAAATAACCGCTCTGCATTTTTATGTATTCATCTCACCATTCGCTAACACGAACTATTCGTTTCACTTTATCTTTTTTATCCTATCATAAAATAAAAAAAAGAAAAATAAAAAGCCCAACATAAAATTTAATTTCATCATGTATATCTTCATTTAGATTGGACATAAATAACTATAACAACATCACCTTCGATGTTGTTGCCAACCGCGGAGAAGACTTACGTTTCCCCATAAGTTCTTCCTCCGGTTTCTCCTCTCCCTTTGCCTTCTTACTAGTACATGCTAGTATAAGAAGGGCCCTGCTTTGCAGGGTTTTTTTTCTTTGTCTACTTTTCATTTAAAAAGTGAGATGGTACAGTAAAAGAAAGAGGAGGAAAAGATATGATTCAACGCTTTATAGAACTCGGAGAGGGCTACTCTGATTTATATGAATTACTTGAAATTGCCAAAGCAAATCAAGAACGTATAACACATATGTTACAATTTGAAACAATTAAAAATGAAAAAAAAGTGTGCTCACTTGTTGTAATATTAAAACCAACTACTACTGGTGATTTCCAACCATTATACATATGTCGTGAAGGCATTCCTGTACTTGAAAATAAAAAAAGTAAACGCGTCATTTTATTTGAAGAAACGGCAGAACAACTTGGAAAAAAAGTGACTACCTTTACGGTAAAACCATCCACAACTTTCCCAGAAAAAGAACTGTTTTTCAATCATTTAATTGGTATTTTACGAATGAATAATTTTATTCCTCCAATGAAATAATGTGTTATTTCAAATAAAAAATCCCCTGTTAAAATTAGCAGGGGATTTTTTCTATTAGCTATAATCGTATTCTTTTGCCCGATCAGGACGTGAATTTTCAAATTCCGTTTTTAAATACGGGCGGTACGACTGTTCTATCTTTTTCACAAAAGGAAGTTTGTTCAACTTTTGCATCATATGCTCAATTTGTTCCATATCACAATATACTACTGCATATTTTAAACGTTTTGATATGTAATGTATGTTACCATATTTTCTTAAAATCTTGGCATGTTTCAATGAATGTAAATAAACAATCATACTTTGTCGTTGCCCGAACATAATCTTCTCCATCTTCTCCTTTTAAAAACATATATTTTATATTTTATGAAAACCAATCAGAAATTTATGACATTACAGGACAAACTCTGTATACGTTTTCTTCTACCTTCTAAAAAACGGGGTGATTTACCCCGTTTTTTTACAACCGCAACCTCCGCCGGTACCACAACCGCCACCACAGCCACCAGCATCAAAAAATGGATTTCCTGTTGGAACTTTGATGGAAGAGGACACCTCAGAACCGATTGCTACACTAACTTCATCTAACAACTTTTGTAAAGCCGTTTCTACTCGTTTAAAAGCTGCAATCTTATCATGTAAATCTACAGAACGCTTCAATTCCCTCATTTTCGTCGAAACGAAAGTATAGTCAGGATGATATTTACCGAAACGTTGCACTTCCTCATATCGTTCTTTCATCGCTGTAAATTGCTGAATTAACGTCTGAACTTCCATATCTTCATGCAAGTCTTTATAACATTTACGGTAATCTTCTGCTATATCTGAACAGATGATCGCTTTTGCAAGCTGCTCTGCCTTATCTAATATTAATACGCTTTCTAGCGTCGCTACAATCATGAGAGACACCTCCGAGTATTTATCATACCACATTTAGAATAGAACTACTAATTGAAGTGTCTCACTAAACAGAAAGATATCATTCTAACTATTTTTTAATAATTTCAGTACACATTTATACATTAATATGTTCCGCGATGTTGTATTTAACAACATCCCACTTCCCACTATTTTCATTCACATAACTAATACATGCGTTTTTTAACGGTGTTTTAAACGAAATATCTTCCGGAGCAATTGCATGTAAAATTGCTTTTATCGCATGAGAATGGGCTACAATAATAATACGTTTGCCAGAATGAGTTTCTGCAACATCTTTTACCGCGGCAAAACAACGAGCTACAATTTCTTCATCTTGCTCCATACCTTCTACTTTACCTTCTGCAATTAATTCCCTAACAGTCGCAACTGGCTTCCCAGAAGCTTCACCAAAATTACGTTCAACAAATCGCTCATCTAATAAAATTGATTGTAATCCAGTTGCCTCTGCAATTTCCTTAGCTGTTTCTTGCGCTCTAATTAATGGGCTACTTATAATTATATCCCATGCCTCCGCTTGCAAAGCAACTGCACTTTGACTCGCTTGCTTCTTCCCCACTTCATTAAGCGGAATATCTTCACGTCCCTGAATAATCTCTTGAAAATTCCAATCAGTTTGTCCATGTCGTACTAAACAAATTTCCGTCATGCTCATGCTGCAACTCCTTTTTAAATAATCCGCTTCTATTGTATCAAAAGTTCTGCATGACGGACATAGTTTTCCCTTCCAATTATGTTGCATTTTGCTGCTTCATATACTGAAACATATCAATCATAATGGAAGCAACTGCCAATTGATTTTGAAATTTCTCAACTTTATCTGGTATCGTTTTTTTGAAATGTTGCATAGCTGCTAACTCAAATGCCTCTTTTTCTTCAGGGTTTCGCGTTAGTTTTCTATACCAGTAAGGTTGCTCCCTAATATAGCGAGATAAATCCTCATCAGCCTTTATAAACTCCATAATTTCTGCTCTCATCCGCTTTCCTCCTAATCCTTCTGAAAGAAAAATGGATTATTTTCGGAAGTACTCTCTTCTTGCTGCGTGCGTTTTCCTTGAAATTGTTGAAAAACTTGTTGCACACTCCCAATAGCACTCGTCACATTGGCTAAATGATGTTGCATTTGTTCCACGTCTAACTTTTTAAAGAAAGAAAGCATTTGTCCCATCACATCAGCAGTTTTTTCTTCTTCAGTTCGAGTATCCTTTTCTTTTCCATTTTCTTTTTTCTTTTCTTTTACCGAAGAAAAAGCAGGCGCTCCATCCGGTCTAAAAGTTGCCCATATTGGATCTTCTTCACCAAGTAAGTACCATTCCTCATAAAACTGTTGCCAAGTTTTATGACCACTTCGAACTTCATGAACCATTTTAGGGTGATGGTTTACAAACTCTTTAAACTGTTGAACCGATGGATGTAACGGTCCTTTTGTTGTCGGCATAATCCTCACCTCTTCATGTATATCTACTATATAATAAGAAAAAAAAGGCGCATGGTTCGCCTATTTTTAGACGATTCATGCACCTTTTTATCCTACTATTTGCATAGGGGAAGATTCCCATCCACAATTTACAGTTTCATTTTATTTCCGAATAAAGTTTTGTGTATAAAACTTATCGTATACGCCAACACCTAATCCTGTAAATTGTTCATTCAATAAATTTTTTCGATGTCCCTCACTATTTAACCAACCTTGCAATGCCGCAACCCCATCACTATGTTGCGCCGCTATGTTCTCACCGGCAAGTTGAAACCCTACTTTCCCGCGCTGTAAACGATCTCCTAACGTACCTAATGTAGGTGAATCGTGTGAAAAATAATTATTATCCTTCATATCTTTACTATGACCGATTGCCACCTCTGCCGTTTGTTGGTCCCACGCTAATAACGGTAAATTATGACGACTTCGAATAATATTTGTTAAATCAAAAATTTGTTGCATATTCCCATTCTCTATTTGTTTCATTTTATCTGGAGTTAATGGTTGTTCTGCTAATAATTCACCCGAATAAACGAGCTGATACGGTCTTTGACGCAATAACGTTTCGTCATCCATATAACGAACACCGACAAGCTCATGCGTAAAATGATCAAAATATAATTGTGCCCAACCATCTTCTACTGGTACTAATGGTTGTTCCATCACTTCGGTATCAGATAACTCAAATTGATAACTATTCTTTCCTCTTTTTAACGAAATCTCATGAGAAAGTGGATTCTTTTTATACACATCTTCATACTTTTCATTTATATAATAAGGTGGCACCTTAACTTGCTCACCAGCGACATACGCCGTTACAATTTTACGTTCAGCAACCCCAAATTGAACATACTGAGCTAAATCTTGATTGTATACCCACCATTCATATCCGTAAGCAGATGGTTCTATTCGAGAAGGTTCGCCCCATTTTGCTAATAAATTTTCAGAGTCCCCACCAATCATATTTAAAACCGTATCAGAAGAGTCTTCATTTACTTGTTTTTTCTTTTTCACAATTTTATTTTCTTGCTTTGATTGAGATGGGGTTAATATATATTGTGAAACGAGTAATTTCCCGTATAAATCAACAGCTAAAATTAAAATTGTAATCATTACGATACGCAATAATTTCTTCAATCGATATACCTCCTGCAAAAAACATAAAATTGAGATATACACAAATCCTTTTCTTTCCTTTTTTTGTGTGTACCGTACTCTTTTCACTATATCATATTTTCGCAAAAAAAGTCTGGATTATCCCTTTTCTCTCAATATGAATTGCACTTTCTTATTATTCATACTATTATAAAAATAATGGTGTAACATTAAAAAAGGAGGTATTTTATGCAATTTACAAATACGAAATTTAATGGGGCAGTCGTTGATTTAACACTATTAACAGAGATTATGGAAAAGAACCATTTTGTACTTGCTGGACAGTGGGATTATGAACGAGTTACATACGATTATAAATTCGAAATATTAAACGATGTTTATTATTTACGTGTACAAGGTTTAGCTGTTGAAGGTGACATTGGCAGCAGACACGCTGAAATAAAGCTACTCCCTCCCTTATTAGGTAAACATTATTATCCTCACGGCGTTGAATATGGTGATGGTGAAACTTTCCCAACGAATGTAATTCAAAAAAGCGAACAACTCCTACAAAATATCGAAAAAGAGTTAAAAGAATTCCAAATCATTGAGTAAATAGAACAAGCGCATCAATATGATGCGCTTGTTCTATTTATCTTACTTAAGAATGAATCGTCTTTTTGACTGGATACCCATAAATAGTTCCATCCTTTACTTTAATCTCATCTTCCCAAGGAACCTTATATTTACCTTCAGCTAAATCTTTTACAAACGTATATGGGTTTTCTTTCACCCCACCAGGAGTCGCTACATATCCCCTTGAACCTAGATTATATATATTATTTTCGAGACCCCATCCTAATCTAGCTTGATCTGCTAGCTCTGGATATACTTCAGCAGTAACAATCTCCCAAGGATTTCGGTGTCCCTGCACTAAAGTAGTCCCATCAAAATTACATACTTGTCCTTCACCAAAATAATAAAATACACCATCATAACCGGCTAAGTTCACCGACAATGTATACATTAAATTTTGCCATGCATTCGAACGATTAGTTAACATCCATTGTTCACTAACTTGTGTGCTATATCCAGAAATACGAATCAAGACATTTGCACCTTTATAAGCTGCTTCACGAGCTACTTCAGGAAACATACCATCATGACAAATACAAACAGCTAATTTACTTCCTCCTGGCCCATCACAAACAGGTAAACCTAAATCTCCAGCCTTCCAAGGTTCAACTGGCACCCAAGGATTTAGCTTACGATACTTCAAAATCATTTATGATGATAGGTAAGGCTTTGATGTAATCTCCACCTTTTCCCCCACCTCACACCGTACGTGCTAGTTTCCTAGCATACGGCGTTCCATCGTTTCCAACTGACTTTAAAATCAAATTATGTTACTATCGGTTCATTTCCAGCTTTAGTTCTTAGCACATTCAGTTTATCCATTTGTTTCTTGTTAAGTTTAAAAGACCGAAGGTAATGTGTAATCTTATTAAGATTCGTCATGTGAATCAGTTTGTGTATAAACCAATCTACAATTACCAAGTTGTTGTACTTGTCATCCCCACCTTGTTTAATGGGAACAATGTGATGACAATGAACACGTTCAATACCAATTTCCTCACCAGTTACATAACGCTTACCATATTGAGCAACGTATTTTGATATCCTATTATCGTTGTACTCAATACTTTTATTCTTCGAATAAGTCCTCATAACTTGGTTGAGAACATCCTTAGGTATTGCCTTAAGATTACTATGTACTTTATTACGCCCCGTTTCCGTATAGTTACAGATAACCTGCGAAAAATTCCACGGGTTTTTATGATGTATTCCTGTAACTGGTAAGAGTGGAGTGTTCTGTACAACGTAAATCTTAGTGTTAGGTTGTATTCCTTTGGTCTTCCTTTTAAAATTCACAGATGTTTCACAGAACTTCATGTGCTTCATATTGTTTCTAAGTCTGGTTCTTATGACTCTTCGCAGAGAGTAATTTACCTCCGTTAAATCCATGTAAATTGTAACCGCATATTTAAAGTAATTTTGTATACCAAGAAGGGTTGAATTAAATTGAGTAACTTTCTCTGAAGTGGGCTCCTTTTGAATTCCTTTGATTCGTTCTTTTAGTTGTCTTTTAGCTTTTGTAATAGCTTTGTCGGACATACTGGTTTTTGCAATATATCCAAATTTAGCTTTACCTTGTTTAACCACTTTGATTTTGAATCCAAGGAAAACTGACGAGTTTTTCTTGAGATTAACCACTTTGGACTTTTTGGGGTTAATTTCAAATCCCAAGCGGGATTTGAGAAAATCAACTGTCGCATGATAAAAGCGTTGTGCTTCATCATAAGTCCGACACATTATTTTGAAGTCATCCGCGTATCTCACTACATAACCACATTTTAGATTCGTGTACTTCCTAGCATATTGTCGAAACCCTAAATGCCGAGTAGAGATTCTGTGAGGTTTGTAGGTTTCCCATTGGCTACTTATCCACCAATCAAGTTCATTTAGAACAATGTTGGAAAGTAAAGGAGAAATAATTCCTCCTTGCGGAGTACCCTTATTGGGAATACCCTCTCCTTCTATCTCAGATTTAAGGATTTTTGAAATAACACATAGAAGTGATTTGTCTCTTATTCCCAGAGTCCACATTTGCCTTAATAGCTTTTTGTGGCATACATTATCAAAGAACCCTTTAATGTCAATATCAACACAGTAGTGTTGGTGACCTATGTTAATAAGACTTACAACTCTACTTAGTGCATGGTGTGTACTTCTGTTCGGTCTAAATCCATAACTATGGTTATGAAACTTAGCTTCACAAATAGGTTCCAATACTTGGAGGATAGATTGTTGTACTAATCTGTCCCAAATTGTTGGAATCCCCAGGGGTCGCTTCTTATCACTGCCCTCTTTTGGGATAAGGACTCTTTTAACTGCTTGTGGTTGATAGTTATTTAATCGTTTCCTAACTTCATGAATAATCTTTGTATCGTTTAGGTGCCAAATATCTTTAATGGTTAAATTGTCAACTCCAGCCGTGTTACTCCCCTTATTAGTTTTGATGTTGCGGTATGCTAATCTAATATTTTCTTCCGAACCGATAATATCAATTAATTTATAGAAATTGTTACCATTAAGGCTATTAGAATATAACTCATCATACTTTCTTTGCATGTCGTAATATTCACTGTGCCTTAGTTTAGTTTTCTTTAACATGGGCTGTAACCTCCCCTTATTTACTGGAGGTTTACATCTCTTTAGTCTTACTCGAAACCATGTCAACCATAAGTAACAGTCAGTTTTCAATCGACTAGTGGCTATCCCTCCACGTTCATTACACGTTTCATAGGTACTGTGCCACCACTTTCACTGTCATAAACCTAGGTTATACAATTTACAATTGTTTTCCCTAGAACCACTTCATCGGAAGCAAGCCCTCAGTGTTGACAGCTTACCACGTTCCGTCATTCCTATCTGTGCATATACCGTTAGGTTTCTCCTATGAGTCTGCTACCTTGATATTGCCTGTAACAATATATGGACTTTCATAAAGGCGAGTTTTACTCATCCACAGTAGCGACACTAATTGTGTCAGTAAGCCTTTCGACTTACTTCCGATATAGACCCGTACCATCAGAGATTCGTCCGCACATACCATACTCTATTGGTTCATAGTGCATACTAACCATAGGTAATTTATAGACTTCCGGTTTATAGGTTACACCACCCACCTCTGAGTGACTTTCGTATCCTATAGGATTACGGTAACTCTCAACCGACTTCACCGAGCTTCATACAGTTCAGTTCTTGCTAACTTCACTGCATGTCGGAGTATTAAAGGAAGCCCTTCAAGGCGTTACCCTATCATTTGACTTCTTGGAATGACAGTTCACTGTTGAACTGTAAGTTCGACAATGCCTAAGCTTTTCACTTAGGAACGTGTCGCACCACCTTGTGGATCAATAATTATTGCTGTATTATACGGTTCTCCACCATCAGGATTTCTTTCCATTATAGAAAAAACACCATATACTTCAGACTCTTTACATGCCTCAGCAAACAAGTCTGTTTCTGGCCCAGGGACCGTACATAAAAACTCTTCTGTAGTCCATTTTTTTGTATTAAGCCCTTGCGTACTATATTCTGGAAATACTATCAATTCCAATCCAGGATACCCTGCTTTAGTTGAATGAATTGTTTTTATGATCTGTTTAATTTGTTTATCAATGTCTGCACGTGACTCTACTACCGGTACTGGATATTGTATTAATGCTGCTAAAAAACCACTAATTGGCTTTACCATACTTCCACTACTACCCATTTAAATTCCCCCTTAAAATAGTCCTTGTTTTATTAAAGATAACAATATAAATTTGTAACTCTCTAAAAAACTTGTACTACACATGGAATTATTATGCATTAAAGCTAGTAGTAAATCTTATATCCACTTTAGTACATGCCTACACTAACTTAACATAAATAATTAGAAAATTCAATCTATTAAAGTTTAGTAAAACTAAAAAAGTGTATGGAAACCCATACACTTTTTTACTTCGTTTGTAAATACGGCGGCAATTGTTGTAACTGCTCTTTATCCTTTTCACGCTCTCGACGCGCCCATCGAAAGAACACATAACCAATAATTGTACCGTACACTATTTCCTGGACAATTTTCATAATGATGCCGCCTGTTTGTTGGTCTTGTACGATCGGCATCCAGTGTAAAAATTCTGGTCCAGTTATATTTAAATCAGATAAAGTTCCCGCCGGTACACATAGTTCCATCGCCTTCATCCAAGCAGCCGGATCCGTATACGTTGCAAACAACGGCGCCGTTGCAAAAATAATTAACGCGCAAGCTGGCGTTAATAATATACCGTTAGCAAACATATAACCAAGTTTCTTTATATCACTTAACGTTTGATATTCTGGTAATGGATTTAGCATCGGCCACCACATCATGATTGCCGTAAAGAACAATATAGCGAGACAGATAGGATGAGCAATTTGACTTTGTTTTACTGCATCAAAAACAACTGGTAAATGATAAAAAGAAAACAGGCCATTAAATACAAACAATGCAATAAGTGGCTTAGCAAATATCTTTAATATAATTTGAACGAACTTAAAAGAAGTAATATAACGATATAACCAAACTGGTATACCAAGCAACAACAAAGGCGGAACGGCAATATACATAACTGCCATTTCAAACATATGTGCACTAAATATAATATGACCAATTAAATCAATAGGCCCTCCCTTTACAAAATACAAAAGAACAATTCCAGTCGTAAAATAAAAAACTTGCTTCTTACTTACCTTTGTCGCATGTTCAAATCGCATTCTATACGGCCCAATAATTAAAAAATATCCAATGAGGATCGAAAGCATAAATAATAAAAAGATTGGACTCCATAGCGCTTGAAAACCAAATATCCACAAGTTACTCATTTTCACACCTACCTTCTTAAGGTTATCCGTTCACATAACATGAAGAGGGAGCTGTGTCAACACAAGCTCCCTTATTCTTCACTTTTCAAATCCACACAATTGTCATAAAAGCTAAAATTGTAATTAATCCGATCAACAGACCAGAATAAAGAAAGAAACTTGCCGCTTCATGTCCTTTATGACTCATATGCATAAAATAATACAATTGAAAAATTACTTGTACCACCGCTAATAGTAAAATAAATGGTACTGAAAAAGTCGGACTAAAAGTTTTCGGATATGCTACCGCTGCAAATGCAACTAATGTTAAAAAAATCATTAATGCAAATGTAATAACTTGATGCTTCATTTCCTCCGCACTTTTTCTTTTCCGATAAACAAGATCAACTTTAGGATTATTCGTTTGCTTTATCGCCATTGTTTATCCCACCATTCCCATTAAATATACTACAGTGAAAATAAACACCCAAACTACGTCAATAAAGTGCCAATAAATCGATGCAACATAAAACTTCGGTGCATTGTATAAATTTAGACCTCTCTTCGCATTCCTAAAGATTAATGTTAAAATCCAACACAATCCAAACAATACGTGGAGTCCATGTGTACCAACAAGAGCATAAAACGCGGAACCAAATGCGCTACTTCTCATAGTATGCTTAAATTCATGCGTATAATGATAAAACTCATATATCTCAAATCCTAAAAAGCCTAAACCTAGCAGCACTGTTACTAGTAGCCAAAGTTGCATTTTCTTAAAATTAAAGTTTTTCATATGATACATCGCATATACGCTCGTTAAGCTACTCGTTAATAAAAGCATCGTCATAATGAAAACGAGTGGCATTTGAAACATCTCTTGAGATGTTGGTCCGCCATTTGTAGAATTCTTTAACGCTAAATATGTGCCAAATAAGGAAGCGAACAATACTGTTTCGCCTCCAAGAAATAACCAAAAACCGACAAACTTATTTTTCCCCTCAAGGGTTGCTTTTTCAGGCTCTGCTGGAAATGTTTCATTCATTAATTTTTCATCTACATGCATTACGCCTTGCCCCCCTTATCCTCTAAATCTTCTTTATGAATATGATACCCATGATCATCAATTACTGAACGTAGGAACATTGCGCCAAATGTAATGATTAAACCAATAATTGCTACTAATAACCAGAACTTATCTTTTCCGCCCTGCATATACATCGCACCAAATGCCGCTATAAACAATCCGAAAGAAATGACAAATGGTGAAAACGAAGGATTTGGCATATGAATATCACCAACTGGTTCCGCTGCTGTCATCTCTTTATTCCCTTCACGTTTTTCAATCCAAAACGGATCTAATCCGCGAACAAATGGTAATTGTTTAAAGTTATATTCTGGTGTCGGTGCTGGCATTGTCCATTCTAATGTACGTGCATCCCACGGATCACGACCAGCTTTTTCTTTTGATACTGTCGTTTTAATTACATTGAATAGAAGAACAATCGTTCCAAGAGCCATAAACACCGCTCCGATGGAACTAATCATATTCCCCATTTCCAACCCTTGCCCTTCAAGATATGTGTAGTAACGGCGTGGCATACCAATCAAGCCAAGGAAATGCTGAATAAAGAACGTTAAATGGAAGCCGATAAAGAATAGCCAGAACGTTATCTTTCCTAATGTTTCATTTAATACTTTATTAAACATCAGTGGCCAATAATAATGAGCTCCTGCAAGTAAACCAAATACAACACCACCGACAATTACATAATGAAAGTGAGCTACTACGAAATAGTTATCATGAAATTGATAATCAGCTGGTGCAGATGCTAGCATAACACCTGTAACTCCTCCCATTACGAATGATGGAATGAAGGCTACTGCCCACATCATCGGTGTCGTAAAACGAATACTTCCGCCCCACATTGTGAAGAGCCAGTTGAATATTTTAATACCGGTCGGAACGGCAATCGCCATTGTTGCAACTGAGAAAATAGCATTTGCAACTGGACCAAGCCCAACAGTAAACATATGATGCGCCCATACCATAAACCCTAAAAATCCAATTAATACTGTCGCAAACACCATCGACGAATAACCAAATAATCGTTTTTTCGAAAACGTCGCGAAGATTTCTGAGAATATTCCGAAAGCTGGGAGTATAAGAATGTATACTTCTGGATGACCGAAAATCCAGAATAAGTGCTCCCATATAATTGTATTCCCGCCCAGTGCTGGATTAAAGAAACTTGTTCCAAATAAGCGGTCTAACATTAAAAGTCCTAATCCTACAGTTAACGGCGGAAAAGCAAATAATATTAATGAAGATGTTACAAATGTCGTCCACGTAAACATCGGCATACGCATATACGTCATCCCTGGCGCACGCATATTAATAATGGTTACAAGGAAATTAATACCTCCAATTAATGTACCTATACCGGAGATTTGCAAGCCAAGCACATAAAAATCAACACCATGGCCTTTAGAGGCTAAAGCTAAAGATGCATAAGATGTCCATCCTGCATCAGGTGCTCCACCTAAAAACCAACTTAAATTTAAAAATACTCCACCAAAGAAAAATAACCAAAATCCGAGTGAATTCAAAAACGGGAACGCTACATCACGTGCACCAATTTGAAGTGGTACAGCGGCGTTCATAAATGCAAACACGAGTGGCATAGCTGCGAGGAAAATCATTGTTGTACCGTGCATAGTTAATACTTGATTATAAGCATCCCCAACAAGAAAAGCGTTGTTAGGAATCGCTAATTGAAGGCGAATAAATAGAGCTTCTATTCCGCCTATTATAAAAAACAATCCACCTGCAATTAAATAGAGAATGGCAATCTTTTTATGGTCTACTGTCGTTAAATAATCCCATATGACAGCACCCATCCCCTGTTTTTTTGCTACAGAACTCACGTTTTCAACCTCCCCTTCGCGAATAATCCCTCTTTACTTTTCAACTTTTAACGTTTGTAAGTATGCATTTAATGCATCAATTTGATCGTCTGTTAAGTTGCCATATTTACCAGTCATTTTATTTCCTGGTTTCATATTTTCAGGATCTTTCAGCCATTTTTTTAAGTTTTCTTCATTGTTTTCAGCAATGCCGGCAACTGTATCGCGATCCGCAAAGTTTGCTAAGTTTGGTGCGATACGAGCGGAAGGTGGTCTACTATCATTAGATCCAACTGCGTGACAACCAATACAGCTTTTATTAAATATTTCTTGGCCTTCTTGCGCCTTTGTTGAAGCTACTTCTTTCTTCCCATCAATTTTCTTCATATCAGCAAGCCACTTTTTGTACTCGCTTTCATCTAAAGCTTTCACTTTGAATTGCATTAAAGAATGTGATGGGCCGCAAAATTCTGTACAAAAACCATTATAAGTGCCCGATTTATCTGCCTTTAACCACATTTTGTTCACATTATCTGTATTTGTATCCATTTTCCCAGCTAAAGATGGAACCCAAAACGAATGTTTAATATCGGCACCCTTCAAATTCAAATACACTTTCTTACCTGTGGGGATGACTAAATCTTGAGAAGTTACTATCTTTTCTGATTTATAAGAAAATTCCCACCAATAAAGATTCGCTGTTACATCAACAACGATAGTATCTTTATCAATATTCTTTTTCTCCATCGCACTTACATCAGCAAGTTTGAATGTATATGTAACCGTCGGAACAGCTAAGATTAGCAAAAGAATAATCGGAATAACTGTCCATATAATTTCTAGTTTGTGATTCCCTTCAACTTGCTCCGGAATATAATCTTCCTGACCTTTCTTTTGTCGGAAACGCACAATTACATATAAGAAAATAATAGTAACTACTAGTACTACTCCTACCATGATCGCACTTGCTAGTAAGAGCAGATCATATTGCATTTTTGCTACTTCTCCTTGCGGAATTAAAGTAGATTGAAAGGCTTTACCGCATCCCCCTAACAGTAAAGCCAGCAGTGAAACGAACGAAAGCAGTCGCCACTGTTTCTTCATACAAACAACCCCCACTTTCCTTGTGAATTAGATTGTACTTTATAGTTAAGTAAAGTAAATCTCAACGTAAAGAAATCCAATTATGTCGTTGTCTTAGAAGAATGTAACTACAATCATTGATACAAATAAGATTGTTAAATAATTTAGGGAATAAACAAACATTTGCACAGACCATTTGATGTCATCTTTCTTACGGAAGCCATAAAAACCTAAAACGATCCATCCGATGTTAAGCAGTGTTGCAATTACCATAAATGTTATCCCTAGTCCACTCATATAAAATGGTAGTGGTAATAAACATACTGTCCAAATCATAATTTGGCGTTTCGTAATTTCAAATCCATGAACTACAGGAAGCATTGGAATTCCTGCGTTTCGATATTCATCAACACGTTTCATTGCTAATGCAAGGAAATGTGGGATTTGCCAAATAAACATAATTAAAAATAACATCCAAGCAATTGGATGGCCTAAAGATGGATCGATTGCTGCCCATCCAATTAAAGGTGGAACTGCACCAGATATACTACCTACAACAGTATTTAGTGTATACTTTCTCTTTGTCCATAAACTATATAGAACAACATATGTGAAAGCACCAATAAATCCCATTAAGACTGCCATTGGTGTTGTTAATAATAAAAATACAAAACCAAGAAGTAATATAACTAGTCCAAATGTAAGTGCAAATCCTGGTTTATACTTTCCAGTAACCGTTGGACGGGTCTTTGTTCTTTCCATTAATGGATCGATGTCTCGATCAATGTAGTTGTTTAAACAACATACCCCTGCCATAACTAATCCAGAACCAACGATTGTAAAGAATAACTTATCCAGATTGTCCATTACACTTAATCCATTAAAGTGTAATGCCAACCAAAATCCTGTAAATACAGTAAGTGTATTTGAGTTTACAATCCCCATTTTAACGAGCGCTTTTAAATCTTGTAACCGAGTTGTTTCCGGTACGCTTGTAACAGCAGACTCATCATGCAGCTCACTTGTTGCATGGTTCATCACTTTAACCCCCTCTTAAAACTTTCGTCTTTCTTTTTGCGCCTATTTCAAATTGAAATATTTCGCTTCTATATAGCAATATTATTACAGTAGAAACATTGTTAACCCATTCTACTACTAATCTACGCCCATACTCCAATATATTAAATCATATTTCCCGAACATTTTGTGAAGAAAACATGAACTTTTTGTGTCGAACATAAAAAACTTAATTGTTACTTATCCATATCATAACATGATGTTACCTTCTATAATAAACTTTTTTGTCATATTTAACACGTATTCTTCCCATTTCTTTTCAAAATAGCCTATTTTTCACCTAAAAATTTCCTTATAAACCTTATTTCCACACCCGTTTTCTCTTCCCTGTCTTCCCCCTCCATTTCTTTGCTATTTTATTATTTTTTATATATCATAGGAACTAGCGCGTTTTATTCTATACATAATGGAATGAAAATATTTCGCAATAACTTCATAGCAGAAAGATGGTGAAAGAGATTGCAACGCTTTATTAAATGGTTAGCAGTCATTACGAGTCTTGATTTATTAATAGTTTTATTAGGAGGCGCCTTAGTTACAAAAACAGGCTCTGGCCAAGGATGCGGTAAATCATGGCCACTTTGTAACGGTGAATTTGTTCCATCTAATTTATCAGTGGAAACTATTATTGAACTAAGTCATCGCCTTACATCAGGATCAGCAGGAATTCTTGTCACTCTCCTTTGTATTTTGTCCTGGAAATATTATAAACATGTGCGCGAAACAAAAACGTTAGCAATTTTATCCTTCGTATTTTTAGTTGCACAAGCATTAATGGGAGCCGCAGCGGTTGTTTGGGGGCAAATGCCAGCTGTACTTGCTATCCATTTCGGTATTTCCTTAATTTCATTTGCTTCTGTCATTTTATTAACGTGTCTTATCTTTGAAATTGACCAAAAATTCGATGCACGTTCACTTATTATGGACAAAAAAATGAAATTTCATATTTATGGTGTAACAATTTACAGTTATATTGTCGTCTACACAGGGGCTTTAGTACGTCACGAACGAGCTAGCTTAGCCTGTCCAGACTTTCCTTTATGCAGCAAAAATAGACCTATGCCAACTCAATTACATGAATGGGTTCAAATGGGACATAGAGTTGCAGCGATGTTAATTTTCGCTTGGATACTATACGCGATGATTCTCGCTATCCGCCATTACAAACAGCAGCCTGTCGTATACTGGGGATGGATCATCTCATTTATCCTTGTTACACTTCAAGCTATCGTAGGAATTTTAGTCGTATTTACAAATGCTAGTTTATCAATGGCATTATTACATTCCCTATTCATTTCTTGCTTGTTTGCTGTACTATGCTATTTAGTTATGTTAGGTACAAGAAGTAAAGTGAATGCAAAAGAAGCTGCATCAATTTCTAAACAAACAAAATAAATGAAAATACCTTGCCCGAATTGGCAAGGTATTTTTTCGTAATAAAAAAGAGTTGCGTTTCCGCAACTCTTTTTTGTTTTAGTGATCTAATTCAATGAGTAAGTCACCCGTTTGAATTGCATCTCCATCGTTAACATATACTTTTTTCACTTTACCATTAAACGGCGCTTGAACTGTCGTTTCCATTTTCATCGCTTCTGTAATTGCCATAGAATCGCCTTTTTTCACTTCATCGCCTTCTTTTACAACTACTTTAATAACCGTTCCTGGCATTGTTGCGCTAATGTGGTTTGGATTTTCACGGTTTCCTTTCACACGTTGTGCAACTGTCGCTTTCACACTTTCGTCTTTCACAACAATCTCACGTGGTTGACCATTAAACTCCAAGTAAAGCACACGATTTCCATCCGGCTGAGGCTCTCCAATTGATACTAGTTTAACCATCAATGTTTTACCTTGTTCAATTTCCACATCGATTTCTTCACCAAGTCTCATACCATAGAAGAATGTCGGTGTATCAAGCACAGATACATTTCCATAAATCTCAGCAACTTTTTCGTAATCCATAAATACTTTTGGATATAATGCATATGCAACTACATCAAACATCGTCACTTCGCGTCCAAGTTTATGGAATAGCTCTTCTTTTAACGCGTCGAAATCTACTGGTTCTAATAATTCACCTGGTCTTACTGTTAATGGTTCTTTCCCTTTTAAAATAATTTCTTGTAACTTTTTCGGGAAACCACCATATGGTTGTCCTAAATCTCCAGAGAACATTTCAACAACAGATCCTGGGAAGTCCATAGAATGTCCACGCTCTAAAACATCTTGTTCTGTTAAGTGATTTTGAACCATGAATAATGCCATATCACCAACAACTTTAGATGATGGTGTTACTTTAACAATATCACCAAACATGTCATTCACACGGCGGTACATTACTTTCACTTCATCGAAACGATCGCCTAAGCCAACCGCTTTCGCTTGTTGTTGTAAATTACTATACTGTCCGCCTGGCATTTCGTGCATATATACCTCTGTATGAGGAGCATTCATACCACTTTCAAACGGTGCGTAGTATTTACGTACATCTTCCCAGTAATGAGATAATTTTTCTAATGAATCTATATTAACATCTGGCTGTCTTTCGTTTCCACCTAACGCATAGTATAGCGTGTTCGCACTTGGTTGTGACGTTTGACCAGCCATAGAACTTACTGCTACATCGACAATGTCAACACCTGCTTCAATTGCCTTCGTATACGTTAATACACCATTTCCACTCGTATCGTGTGTGTGCAGGTGAATCGGAATCGATACCGTCTCTTTTAATGCTGAAACTAAATCATATGCTGCATTTGGTTTTAGTAAGCCCGCCATATCTTTAATACCTAAAATGTGAGCTCCTGATGCTTCTAATTCTTTTGCTAAATTTTTATAGTAATTTAAATCATATTTACTACGCAGTGGATCATGAATATCCCCTGTGTAACACATCGTTGCTTCTGCAATTTTACCAGTATCTCGTACAGCATCAATCGCAACTCTCATACCTTCTACCCAGTTTAAGCTATCAAAAATACGGAACACATCAATTCCAGCTTGGGCAGAACACTCCACAAACTTTTGAATTAAATTATCCGGATAGTTTTTGTAACCAACCGCGTTTGAAGAACGAAGTAACATTTGGAATAAAACATTTGGCATTTTTTCACGAAGATCTAGTAATCGTTCCCACGGATCTTCTTTTAAGAAACGATATGCAACATCAAACGTTGCACCGCCCCACATTTCTGCTGAGAATAAGTTCGGTAACATTCTCGCTGTCGGCTCTGCAATTTGGTGTAAATCTTTTGTGCGAATACGCGTTGCAAGTAATGATTGATGCGCATCACGGAATGTTGTATCCGTTAAAAGTACACGTTTTTGATCTTGTACCCATTTTACTAATCCGTCTGCTCCACGCTCATCCAAAATTTGTTTCGTTCCATTTTGGATTGGCTCTGAGTGTAATACATTCGGTATACGAGCATCTGGGAAAATTGGTTTCTCTTTTTTCCCTACCCCCGGGAAGCCATTTACTGTTACTGTCCCAATGTAATTTAACATTTTCGTTCCGCGGTCTTTACGTTTCGGGAACAAGAATAGTTCAGGTGACGCATCAATAAATGAAGTGTCATATTCCCCTGATAAGAAGTTTTTATGTTTTACTACATTCTCTAGGAATGGAATATTCGTTTTAATACCACGGATACGGAATTCTTTTAAGTTACGTTCCATTTTTGCAGCAGCTTGTTCAAAAGTAAGCGCCCATGTTGTAACTTTTACGAGTAAAGAATCATAGTACGGTGTAATAACAGCACCTTGGAAACTATTACCTGTATCAAGACGAACCCCAAATCCACCACCTGATCGATATGCCATAATTTTTCCTGTATCCGGCATGAAATTATTTAGTGGATCCTCAGTCGTTACACGAGATTGTATTGCAAATCCATGTACAACAACTTCCTCTTGCTTTGGAACACCTACCATTTTACTATGTAATGCATGTCCATCAGCTATTAAAATTTGTGATTGAACGATATCGACTCCTGTAATCATTTCTGTAATTGTATGTTCTACTTGAACACGCGGATTCACTTCAATGAAATAGAAATTATCATCTTTTACAAGAAATTCAACTGTTCCTGCGTTTAAATAATTTACATTTTTCGTTAACTTTACAGCAGCATCACAAATACGCTGACGCAAATCATCTGAAAGCGACACACTAGGTGCAATTTCTACTACTTTTTGATGACGACGTTGTACAGAACAGTCTCGCTCGTATAAATGAACAACATTGCCCTCTTCATCTGCTAAAATTTGAACTTCTATATGTTTAGGTTTTTCAACGAATTTTTCTACGTATACTTCATCATTACCAAAGGCTGCTTTTGCTTCTGACTTTGCTCGATTATACGATTCTCTTAATTCTTCACTAGTACGTACAATACGCATACCACGACCGCCCCCGCCAAGGGAAGCTTTAATAATAATCGGGTAATCATACTTTTCAGCAAATTTTTCGACTTCTTCTAATGAATCTACTGGCCCATCACTACCAGGAATAACTGGAATTTGTGCTAGCTGCGCTTGTGTTCTTGCTTTTACTTTATCTCCAAACATATCTAAATGCTTACTTTTTGGACCGATAAAGATAATCCCTTCTTCTTCACAACGTTTTGCGAATTGAATATTTTCTGACAAGAAACCATATCCAGGGTGAATTGCATCTACATGATTACTTTTCGCAATCTCAATAATGCCCTCAATATCTAGATAAGCATCAATTGGCTTTTTTCCTTCCCCAACTAAATAGGATTCATCGGCTTTATAACGATGATAAGAACCACTATCCTCTTTAGAATAGATTGCAACTGTTTTTAATCCCAGTTCCGAACAAGCTCGAAACACACGAATTGCAATCTCTCCACGGTTAGCTACCAATACTTTTTGAATACGTTGCAGCTTTGTCATGATTTTCCCCCTCTACTTTCCTACCACTCTAGAGATAAAATATATACACACCATAAAGAGCGTGAAGTTCTTCACTTTCCACATTATATTATACTTAGAAAGCTTCACTTTATTTTTATCCATCATACCTTATTTTTTAACAAATGATAAGTTTTCTGAGCAATTTGTCTCACAAAAATAGTATAGCATACCTCTTCCTTATGTAACAACCTAATTGTATATCACATTAATTTAAATGTGATATATTTTTTCGTTAAAAAACAAAATGGTATATCCTATTTAAAAACAAAAAACACATCGCGCTCTAAAGCACAATGTGTTTTTATTTTACAACTACAAGACGTGGTCCATCTTGTTCTCTTTCTTTCATTATCGTATTTTGCTCTTTCTCTTGTCGTTTTACATTGCTGGCTACATTTAACAATATACCCATCGCAATTAAATTAGCCAATAAAGAACTACCACCATAACTAATAAACGGTAAAGGTACCCCTGTAAGCGGTATTAATCCAGACATACCACCGACATTAACAAAAGTTTGTATTCCAATTAAACTTGCAATTCCGATTGCAATTAAACTTCCAAATGGATCTTTACATTTTTGTGCTACTCTAAACGAACGAATAATAATAAGTAATAAACAGATTAAAATAATAGCTACCCCTATAAAACCTAGTTCTTCAGATATAATTGCCATAATAAAATCTGTTTGCGGCTCTGGTAAGTAGCCATACTTTTGTATACTATTCCCTAATCCTCTACCATTTAACCCACCTGAGGCAATTCCAATAAAAGAATTAACTAATTGGAATCCATCATTTTGAGGATCGTTAAACGGGTCAAGAAAAACTGAAAATCGGGCTTTTTGGTAATTATTCAATTTATAATTCCCAATAAAATACAATGCAGGAACCCATACGATAGATGTTAATATAAACCTTTTTATCCACAGGTTAACATTAACTCCTGAACAGAAGAACATAATTAACACTGTTCCACCTATTAATATGTCAGTCCCTAAGTCATTTTGTAATAAAATTAATACCATCGATCCACCCACCACAAATAAGGGGGGGATTATCCCTTGTAAAAAAGGGGTTTGCCTCTCTTGTTTCTTAGCAAAAAAACTTGCTAACGTAATAATTACTGCTATTTTTACAAACTCAGCTGGTTGTATACCTAGTATCCATCCTTTTGCACCATTGATTACCTTACCGAAAAGGAAGGCTGCTGTTAGTAAGCCAATCCCCCCTAACCCCATAGCTGCAAGAACTATTTTCTTCCTCCAAAATTTGTAAGGTACTACAGCGACAATCACTAGCATTACCGTTCCAATAGCAAGAGAAACTAATTGTTTTTTAAAAAAGTGATCTGCCGGCCAGTTATATTTCGATGAAATCGCAACAATGGAACTAGAACTATATACCATTATAACTCCCAGCACACATAAGATAACAAGAGGAAGTAATAATGAATAATCCATTGATTTCCATACTCTTTTCATTTCATTTCCTCTCTCTGTTTCAATTTAATTATTGTTGTATTCCATATGTACATTGATTCTTCCTGCTTTATTATACAAATAAAAAGCTCAAACTTTTTCAGTTTGAGCCCCCTTATTTGAACCCGTTATTGTTGTTTGTTTGTAAATGCTTCATGAAGTGCAGATAACTCACGTTCAAGCTCTCCTAACATTGCTTTCCCTTGTTCTTCTGCAATAAGACCAAGGCGAACTGCAAAATCGACTTCGCGGGATAGTCCAAACATTTGTGTGTCTAACACTTCTTCATATAATGGACATTGCGGCATTGTAAGATGGTCCATTTGCACCTTAATAAGTCTTAAAATCTTCTCCGCATCCGCTTGTAGAAGGGCTAGTGCCTTTTCCTGATGATTTGATACTGTCTCAGACGCCAAATTGATTCCCTCCGTTTCCGTCCTACTCTCTCCTATCTATTAATATTAGCGATAGTTTTAATAAATTGCAATAGAAACATTTTTTGTGACAATAGTGTCTAATACTATTATACTGAAAAGTGGGAGTATAACACAAATGGGGGAACAACAATGAGCGAAATTTTATTTATTAATGGAAAAGTTCGTTTTCCAATCACTATCGATCCAACCGTTTGGATCTTTGATGATCGAAAAGTAGATTTGACAACTTACTTTGATGAAACGAGAGAAAACACTTCAGAACTAGAAGCTTATTTAAAAAACACTTCGGAACATTGGGATCGCGAAATCCGTGATGGTGCTGCTTTCCCGCCGATACAACAAAGTGTAAAGAAATTTAAAAAAGAACAGCTAATTACTGGAACGTTCGGTATACCATTTCAACCTTTTCTTGCTAATGCCGAAATTTCAGATGACGCTACGCAAGTCGAGATCGAAACAGTAGATAATACAATAACGCTTCCATTAGAAACTGTCAAACATGCTATTCTTGGTTTTTCAAAAGAAGGAAAACCATTAAAAGAAGATGGACCTGTTCATTTATATTACAATGATGGATCTAATAGACAAAATCCAATCCGTAACATCCGCAAATTTACAATTATTTAAAGAAAAGGAGTGAGCTTTTGCTCACTCCTTTTTATAGTAAATCTGCGGCTAGTTGAGCTAAATTAGATCGCTCCCCTTTAACAAACTTTACATGACCACTAATACGTTGCTCTTTAAACTTCTCTACAACGTATGTTAAACCGTTATTATATTCATCCAAATACGGATGATCAATTTGCTGAGGATCTCCCATTAATACGATTTTACTTTTTTCTCCTACTCTCGTTAGTATCGTTTTCACTTCATGCTTCGTTAAATTTTGTGCTTCGTCAATTATAATGAATTGATCTGGAATACTTCTCCCGCGTATATACGTAAGAGCTTCTACTTCTATCGAACCCATTCCAGCTAAAATAGCATCTAACTCTCCTGGTTTTTTCGTATTAAATAAATACTCTAGATTATCAAAAATCGGTTGCATCCACGGTCTTAACTTTTCTTCTTTTTCTCCCGGTAAATAACCGATATCTTTCCCAACTGGAACAATTGGCCGTGCAACGAGTAGTTTTTTATATAACCCTAAATCTTCCGTTTGCATGAGCCCCGAAGCTAAAGCTAGTAATGTCTTTCCTGTACCAGCTTTCCCTGTTAGCGTAACTAGTGGAATATCTTCACGAAGCAACAATTCTAATCCCATAATTTGCTGCACATTTCGTGGTCGTATTCCCCATACTTGTTCATTTGGAAAAATAAGTTTCTTTACCTTCTTACCTAAATGATCCACAATGCCTAGTGCTGAACTAGATCCACCTAACGCATCTTTCATTACTACAAACTGATTTGGATAAAAAGGATGATTTGCAATTTCGGATAAAGGCAATTCGCCTTTTTCATAAAAATAATCCAATTGTTCTTTTGATATATATCCTTCTAAAAATCCTGAATATATATTTTCCACTTCAATAACCCGATCACTTAAATAATCTTCCGCCTTTAAACCTATTGCATCTGCTTTTACCCTTACGAGCACGTCTTTACTTACTAAAATAACAGACTTCCCGTCCTCTTTTTCTTGTTCTTCTAAAGATAGATTTTTTGCTACAGCTAAAATTCGATTATCATTTGTTTTTTCTACAAAAATATCTTGTAGTTGGACAAACGAACGATGATTTAATTCAATACGAAATGTACCGCCGTTTTCTAGCGGAATACTTTCATGCAGTTTTCCTATTTCACGAAATTTGTCTATTAACTTAGATACATAACGAGCGTTTCGTCCTACTTCATCCATATAACGTTTTTTCGAATCAACCTCTTCTAATACAACTGCTGGAATCACTACTTCATTGGTTTCAAATGAAAAAATAGATAAAGGATCCTGCAAAAGTACATTCGTATCTAACACATAAATTTTATCCAACCTGTTACCCCCTGACTCCACTTTTAAATTTGTAGAACAAGGGTTTCATCCATAAAATATGGACGAACCATTGTTATAATTATATGTACCGTATAAACGAGGTAGAATCGAAATTTATAGCCATTAAACCTTTTATTTATTTTTTATTCATTTCTATTCAATATATTACTTTTAATTATAATTATTAACATAAAATCACAATAAGTGATTACAAAAGTTAATAACTGACTTTCTTATTTATCACATTTATAATTCTTTCATTCCTGCTAGTACTTGGTTATCGAGCTTTTTAGCTGCACGAAGATCATACGTTTTTTCATATGTTGGCTCAATTGCAAGTTTTGCACCATAAAACATAACATCACGTACTTCTTGTACATTTACTTCTATTACAGTTAATTTTAGAGGAATGCCTTCCATTCTATCAGTCAAAATTTCACCTGCACCACTTATGGAAAATACGGATTCATTCGCCATTATAGTCAATACCACTCCAGTACTATGTCTTATATTTTCCACAATACGTGAACGTTGATCTACTGCAAATCGAATACTAGTTTTACTCACTGCATACACCCAAGAAATAGCACTTACGTTAGGAACTTGTTTTTCAAAATCTGTTGTTGCTACCATAACAATACACTCTTTACGTAACGTTTGTACTAAATCATCTGTTAATGTGGGCTCTACTACATTCGCCATATTTCCACCTCCAAATATACTTCATATATCCTTATCATAACCTATTTTTTGAATTGCGAAAATATTATTTTTTCCCACTATTATTCAAAAACATTACACTTCCATGATATACTTATACTGATAGAATTCGTATTGAGGTGACGAAATGAGAGTCAAATGTATGATTTGTGATAAAAAAGATATGTTAGATGATGAAAATCCTATGGCAAAAAAGCTGCGTAATCGCCCTATTCATACATATATGTGCATGGAATGTTCGGAACGAATTGCTGAACGTACGATGGAACGTCATGCAAGTGGTAATTTCCGATTATATCGTGATAAAAAAGTCGAAGACGATTGGTAAAATATAAATAAGTCCTTTATCAATATGATAAAGGACTTATTTATATCTTTCAGGTTCGCGATTCATTTGATCCAAAAAACAATCAATAGCTTCTAATGGAAACCTTGCAGATTTTCTTTCTCCATTTATTTCATATGTAACTAAATACATTTCCTCGTTCTTCTTAACTTCCACATTTCTCAATTTATGTTCTTCATATATCATATTTTGAAATAACAAATACGTTTCTTTTGCAGCACTATCATCCGGACGTGCTTCGGCAACTGTTTTAATTGTTAACCAATTATATAACGCATCTTGTACGGAACGCATAAAACTCCCCCTCATCCTGCTTTTTGTTGTCTTGCTTGACGTAATCGCAACCTATAAATCCCAAGTACAATTGCTGCTACAACAAGCCCCTCTCCAACAGGTAAAAAAACTGCAAAGAAAGTTAACACTGTACACCCAATCGCTAACGATATATATATCACTATATTTTTTATTATAGATAGTTTTCTTGCAAAACCTAAATTATACACAAGTGCACTTAATATAATAATGACGCCATACAGTAACCACATCCCTAGCTCTGGATTTTCATCGACTTTACATAACTTCGCAAAAAACGACATTCTTTCTAACACCATTTATCCCCCTTCCTCATAAATCAAACCATTTTTCTTTATGTACTTAATACAAGAGTAACCTGTGAAAAAAATACTGTCCACAAAAAGAGTAAATATTCTAAAAAATAAACATAAAAAAACAGCTACCTTAATTAAAGGTAGCTGTTTTACTATTTTACGCTTCTACAGATTTCTTTTTCTTAGCAGCTCTTTCACGTTCGCTCTTATCAAGAATCTTTTTACGTAAACGAATTGATTCTGGAGTTACTTCACAGAACTCGTCATCGTTTAAGTACTCTAATGATTCTTCTAAAGTCATTAAGCGTGGTTTTTTCATTGTTGAAGTTTGATCTTTCGTCGCAGAACGAATGTTAGTTTGTTGTTTCATTTTCACAACGTTAACTGTTAAGTCATTCTCACGAGTGTGTTCTCCGACAATCATACCAGCATATACTTCTGTACCTGGTTCAACGAAGATTACACCACGATCTTCAACTTGCATAATACCGTATTGTGATGCTTTTCCTGTTTCAAGTGAAACTAGAACACCTTGACGACGTCCACCAACTTGTCCAGCGTGTACTGGTTGGTAGCAATCGAATGTATGGTTTAAAATACCGTAACCACGAGTTAATGTTAAGAATTCTGTTGTGTAACCAATTAAACCACGTGCTGGAACCATGAAAGTAAGGCGAACTTGACCGTTTCCGTTATTCACCATATCTAACATTTCACCTTTACGAGCACCCATAGATTCCATAATAGAACCAGTGTATTCTTCAGGTACATCGATTTGTACACGCTCTACAGGCTCACATCTTACGCCATCAACTTCTTTAATAATTACTTCTGGCTTAGATACTTGTAGTTCATAACCTTCACGACGCATGTTTTCAATTAAGATAGATAAATGTAGTTCCCCACGTCCAGATACGATCCATGCATCAGGAGACTCTGTATTATCTACACGTAAACTTACATCTGTTTCTAATTGTGAACGAAGACGCTCTTCGATTTTACGAGATGTAATGTATTTACCTTCACGACCTGCAAATGGACTGTTATTTACAAGGAACGTCATTTGTAGTGTTGGCTCATCAATACGTAATAATGGTAACGCATCTTGATGTTCAACTGGACATACTGTTTCACCAACGTTAATGTCTTCCATACCAGAAACAGCTACTAAGTCTCCAGCTTTTGCTTCTTCAATTTCTTGACGTTTTAATCCCATGTAACCAAATAATTTTGTTACGCGGAATTGTTTTACGCTTCCGTCTACTTTCATTAAAGCAACTTGTTGTCCAACCTTCATTGTACCGCGGAATACGCGTCCAACTCCAATACGTCCAACATAGTCGTTGTAATCAAGAAGTGCTACTTGGAATTGAAGTGGCTCTTCGCTGTTATCAATTGGTGCAGGAATATGTTCAATAATTGTATCAAATAATGATTTCATATTCTCTTCTTGATTTGCTGGGTTTGAATCTAAGCTTGCTGTTCCGTTCATTGCTGATGCAAATACAACTGGGAACTCTAATTGATCTTCGTTTGCACCAAGTTCGATGAATAAGTCGATTACTTCATCAACTACTTCATCAGGGCGAGCGAAGTCACGGTCAATTTTATTTACTACTACGATTGGAGTTAAGTTTTGCTCAAGAGCTTTCTTTAAAACAAATCGTGTTTGTGGCATACAACCTTCATATGCATCAACAACAAGTAAAACACCATCAACCATTTTCATAATACGTTCTACTTCTCCACCGAAGTCAGCGTGACCTGGTGTATCTAAAATGTTAATTCTTTTATCTTCATAGTGAATCGCAGTATTTTTCGCTAAAATTGTAATACCGCGCTCTCTTTCTAGATCATTTGAATCCATTGCGCGCTCTTCAACGTGTTCGTTCGCACGGAAAGTCCCCGCTTGACGTAATAACTGGTCAACAAGTGTTGTTTTACCATGGTCAACGTGGGCAATAATTGCTATATTACGTAAATCTTGTCGTTTTTTCAACATGTCCAACTCCTAATGTCTTTTTAATCCTTCTCTATTATAAGAGCGAAGGGGATACAATAGCAATTAAAATAAAATCAAGAATGAAAATATAGTTGTATTCTTACTTTTGTGAAAGTAAAATGAGATTGGAGGGTGAAGAAATGGAACACATTCAATATCGCTTTTTATTAACTGCAATTATCGGTGTTATTTTCTTAATTGGTATCGGCATTATGATTGCTGAAAATAGTCCAATCGGTATTATTATTTGCATTATCGGCACATTTGTTACAGTTGGATACGGTTTTGTAACAAAAAGAAAAATGCGTAAATCGCAATAACGTCAAAAAGTAAGAAGCCTGTATACAGCCTCTTACTTTTTTTGTTACTTGGATATAAAGTGAAACTTTAATCAGTGGTTTTTTTCTTCATCTCCCACTGATTATCAGCCCTCACCAATCGGGATAAACGATAACACTTCTTCATACACCCCTGGCTTCGCAACTAATACGCTACTCTTCTCTACGATAGAAAGTGGCGCTCCGGAGAATGTTGTTACCTTGCCTCCAACTTCCTCTACAATTATCTGTCCCCCACCAAAGTCCCATGGTGATAATCTAGGTGTTACATATGCATCGATTCTTCCAGTTGCAACGTATACCATCTCTAATGCTGCACAGCCATATGATCTCGTGCCTCTTGCTTTCTTAACAAGTGCCATCATACTTTCCATATTAAGCAATGGATTGTCGGTAAGCCATATCGCATTTAAAGCTACAATACCTTGCTCTACAGTACCTTTTTCTAATAAAGGTATCGGTACTTCATTACAAAATGCTCCAGCCCCTTTTAACGCATGATATAATTCATCATGAACTGGATCATAAATAAGTCCAATCTTTCCGATACCGTTCTCATAAATTCCAATTGAAATTGCAAAATTTCTTTTTTGGTGAACAAAGTTCATCGTGCCGTCAATTGGATCAATTAACCAAACAACCCCGTCAGAAGAAGTTACCTCGTCTCCATAGCCCTCTTCACCTAAAATATGATGATGTGGGAATGTTTCTTTAATTTTCCCAATTAAAAACTGTTCTATTTCTCGGTCCATATTTGTTACTAAATCAGCTGCATTTGATTTTGTTTCTATAATAAGTGCTTTTTTCATTGATGCCATTAAATGCTCTCCCGCATCCCGAATCCACTGTTTGGCGTGTGCATCGATGTCTTTCCATACTTCTTGCATGTTTAAACACTCCGATCTATACTGTTCACAGAAAAAACGAACCCTTTATAAGGTTCGCACCAACTAATTTTTTATACATATACTATTATTACGCTTCTAAACGAATCATTTCAAGTCTTAACACTTCTAACTTTTGTACACACTCTTCTTTTTTCTGTTTATCATCTTCCATCATCGCATCATATAAAGTTGCTAATTCATAATCTAGCTCCAAACGTAGCACCGGTATTCTCTTTTCAGCATCTGTTCTCTTTAACGCATTAATCACCTGTCTCATATTATTTGCCTCCTCCCAATATTCGTCTGCCCTCGGACTAGAATTAATTCAATTTTCTGATTTTTTGTTTTATACTATACTATGTTGGATAAATCATCTATGCAACAAAATTATATTTTTTTATTTAAATTTTTTTGTGCTGTTTTTTTTATGAATAGTACAAGCTATGCTAAAATAAAAGCAAAATAGGAGTTGGAGGAACAATCATGACACTACAAACATTCAAATCAACTGATTTTGAGGTCTTTACAGTTGATGGTCTCGAAGAACGAATGAGTGCAATTAAAACGAACATTCATCCTAAGCTAGAAGCTTTAGGGGAACAGTTTGCAGCGTATTTATCCAAACAAACTGATGAGAACTTTTTTTATCATGTAGCAAAACACGCACGTCGCAAAGTCAATCCACCAAACGATACTTGGGTTGCTTTTTCAACAAATAAACGCGGATATAAAATGCTACCACATTTCCAAATTGGATTATGGGGTACTCATGCCTTCATATACTTTGGTTTAATCTATGAGTGTCCACAAAAAGTGGAGACGGCTCACGCCTTCTTAGAACATATAAATGATTTAAAAACAAATATTCCAAATGACTTCGTTTGGTCCATTGACCATACTAAACCAAGTGTAAAATTACATAAAACACTTGAAACAAATGATTTACAAAAGATGATTGAACGTCTAGCTACTGTAAAAAAAGCAGAATTATTAGTTGGTATTCATATATCACCAGAGGAGTTTTCAGCAATGACCAACGAACAATTCCTTGCTAAGATTGAATCTACGATGCAATCACTCCTTCCTTTATATGCACTTTGTAATCGATAGTAGAAAACGGACAATTTATATTGTCCGTTTTTAGTTGTTATCACATTATATCACTTCAGTTTTTATTTTTCAAAATATTTTTTACATTTTCACAAGCTTTTCTTCTTCAATTTCTTTAGCCTTCTGAATCGCACGGTATATAGAATATCCACTTACTTCTTGAAACTCTTTATCAATTTTCTTTTCTTCTGCTTTCGATGGAACAATCTCTTTAAAACGACGATATAAACCCATTAATTCTTCTCTTACAATTCCTTTTTCATATGCTTTCTCAATCGCTTCATAAAACTTCACAATTGTAACCATTTCCTCATTTGACCAATCATAATCTAACGGATATTGATATTCCATTTCGCACCTCATTTATCATTTCTTCTTATTTCAATACGCTATCTTAAAGTGATTTTTTCTACTTCACTATAGTCACTTTGCATTATACACTATTTATTCATTTTAATGGAATTGCCTTCCACTAGAAGTTAGTAGGCAGCTACTATTTAACATACTCACCGTAAAAATATTTTTTGCTATACATCTATAATTATTGGTGATATAATGCTTTTGTTTTATAGGAAATAAAGTGAAGCTCCCATCTCAAAAAAGCTTTTGTGAATGGCAGAAAAACAAGTCTCATTCTAAAAAAGAACTTAACTTTTTTAGAACAAGATTATATAAAACAAACTCTAATAAATATAAAAAAAAGAAGGGGTGTATAGATTGTCCCAATACGAAACACCATTGTTTACCGCTTTAGTTGAGCACAGTAAGCGAAATCCAATTCAATTCCATATTCCAGGTCATAAAAAAGGGCAAGGCATGGATCCTGAATTTCGCGAATTTATTGGGCATAATGCATTAGCAATTGATTTAATTAACATTGCGCCGCTCGATGATTTACATCATCCAAAAGGTATGATTAAAGAAGCACAAGATTTAGCAGCCGCTGCATTTGGTGCGGATCATACTTTCTTTTCTATTCAAGGTACAAGTGGCGCAATAATGACAATGGTGATGAGCGTTTGCGGTCCTGGTGACAAAATACTAGTGCCACGAAACGTGCATAAATCAGTAATGTCAGCTATTATTTTCTCAGGTGCAAAACCTATTTTCATGCATCCTGAAATCGATCCAAAACTTGGTATTTCACATGGAATCACAATCCAATCTGTCAAAAAAGCACTTGAAGAGCACTCAGATGCGAAAGGCTTACTTGTTATTAATCCAACATACTTTGGCTTTGCTGCGGACTTAGAACAGATTGTACAATTAGCACATTCTTACGATATCCCTGTACTCGTTGATGAGGCTCATGGTGTTCATATTCATTTTCACGATGAACTGCCGATGTCAGCGATGCAAGCCGGTGCAGATATGGCAGCAACGAGTGTTCACAAATTAGGTGGATCTTTAACGCAAAGTTCTATTCTTAATGTAAAAGAAGGCCTTGTGAACGTAAAACATGTTCAATCTATTATTAGCATGCTTACGACTACATCAACGTCTTACATCTTGTTAGCCTCCCTAGATGTTGCTAGAAAACGTCTTGCTACAGAAGGAAAGGCGCTCATAGAACAAACAATACAATTAGCGGAACAAGTTCGTAATGCTATAAATGATATTGAACATCTTTACTGTCCAGGGAAAGAAATGCTAGGTACGGATGCTACTTTTAACTATGATCCTACAAAGATAATTGTATCTGTAAAAGATTTAGGTATTACAGGCCATCAGGCTGAAGTATGGCTTAGAGAGCAATATAACATTGAAGTAGAACTCTCAGATTTATACAACATACTATGTCTTGTCACTTTTGGGGATACAGAAAGTGAAACGAATACACTTATTGCGGCATTACAAGATTTATCAGCAACATTTAAAAATAAAGCTGATAAAGGTGTTCAAGTGCAAGTAGAAATTCCAGAAATACCTGTGTTAGCACTTTCTCCTCGAGATGCTTTTTATTCGGAAACAGAAGTCATCCCATTTGAAAATGCAGCAGGTCGTATTATAGCTGATTTCGTTATGGTTTATCCGCCAGGGATTCCAATCTTTACTCCGGGGGAAATTATTACACAAGATAACTTAGATTATATTCGTAAAAACTTAGAAGCAGGTTTACCTGTACAAGGTCCTGAAGATATGACATTACAAACATTACGCGTGATTAAAGAGTACAAGCCTATCAGTTGATAGGCTTTTCTTTCACCCTTTTGGCCTTTTCTCATACGATATTATGTAATGTAACGTATAGGTGGGGATACTATTATGATTGTAATAGGCCGTTCTATTGTACATCCTTATATCACAAATGAATATGAGCCATTTGCAAATGAGAAACAACAAATTTTATCTATAATGGCAGGAAATCAAGAAATCTATTCCTTCCGAACATCTGGTGAACTCAGCTTTGATCTAAATTTGCGTGTTAATATTATTACTTCTGCATTAGAACTTTTTCAAAGTGGTTTTCAGTTTCGTACATTTCAACAATCTTTTTGTAACCCTCAGTATTGGAAAAGAACATCTCTTGGAGGATTCGAGCTCCTTCCAAACATACCCCCTTCCATTGCCATACAAGATATTTTCAAAAACGGAAAACTATATGGAACTGAATGTGCCACCGCTATGATCATTATTTTTTACAAAGCTTTACTAGCATTATATGAGGAAGAAACTTTCAACCGTCTCTTTGCAAACCTTTTACTTTATACGTGGGACTACGATCAAGATTTAAAGCTCATAACAAAGACAGGTGGTGATCTTGTCCCAGGTGATCTCGTTTACTTTAAAAATCCACAAGTGAATCCAGCTACAATCGAGTGGCAAGGAGAAAATACTATCTATCTAGGAAATTTCTTTTTTTATGGGCATGGCGTAGGTGTAAAAACAAAAGAAGAAATTATATACGCATTAAATGAGCGACGAGTCCCTTACGCTTTCATTTCCGCTTTCTTAACCGATACTATTACCCGTATTGATAGCCGTCTCATGAGCTACCATGCTTCTCCTAGCACACCACAGACATCCATAGGATTTATTCCGATTAGAGATGATGCAATTGTTGCAACAGTTGGCAACACAACTACAGTTTATTAAAAAAAGCACCTACATATGTAGGCGCTTTTTTTATTTAAGCTTTTGAATGTTCTTTATGGTCACAGTCGCAATGAGATCCACATTTCCCGTATAGTACTGTTGATTTTTCATCTTCAAAATGTCCGATTGTTCCTTCACATACTTGGCATACGATTGTTCCCATTTTTCATTTCCCCCTGAGTTTTAATAGTAATCTATTTATTTATTTATCATTAAGCTTTCGCATTATCTCTACTAGCACAGTCACAATTTGTTCCGCATTTTCCGTAAAGCACTGTCGTTTTTTCATCTTCAAAATGTCCGATTGTTCCTTCACATACTTGGCATACGATTGTTCCCATTTTTCATTTCCCCCTAAGTTTATGGTCCTAAAAACTTTCAGCTGTCCATTTCCTATCAATTATTGGGCTTTTGTATGCTCTGTGTGATCACATCCGCAAGATCCACATTTCCCGTAAAGTACTGTTACTTTCTCATCCTCGAAGTGTGCAATTGTACCTTCACAATCTTGACATACGATTGTTCCCATTTTTCATTTCCCCCTAAGTTTATAATCCCAAAAACTTTTGTAACCGCTTAACTTTCTGTCTTTATTTTAATATGTTATACTTTTTACGTCAATAGGTTTTTAGTATAACACATTAAATATTTTAAATTTAAATTAGTATGCGATATTCAAATAAAAAACAGCCATATTTATACGTACGACTGTTTTACATTATTTATTCTTCGTATTCCGCATGCAAAGATGTAGATGGAACTAGAAATGAGAAAAACTGAGATAACTCAGCTGCTTCCTCTTCTGAGCCTAATTTGAAAACTTCCTGTAAATGTTGAACATTCTCTACATCATCTCGTCCAAGTAAAGTAGACCTTCCTGTTTGCATGCAAACAATAAGTGGCTTTCCAAAGAACATATTTGTATAAATAACACCAAAATCATAACGATTATCATGTGTCATAAACCCCAAAAATCGTACCTTCACACTTTCATGCTCATCATACAATTTTTCAAACATCGGTTTCCACCTTTCTACATCACCTTTCATTAGTATATTAAACAAAAAAAGGAATACTCCTTTTAATTGTCAAAAAATTCAGTAGGATGTAGAATGAGAGTATTCTACTAAGTTAGGGGGAACTTATATGCAACATGCCTTTATTACGCTTGTACCTAAATCCAATCAACAATCTGTTTCAATAGATGATATAAAACAACTTTTTCATTATTATAAAACAGTTACTTCCAAAACCGGTGTTCAAATTAATTACGCTTATACAAATACCGCTTTTCCGTATGAAATTTTAGATACATCAGCAACAACATTCAAACTACAATCTACTCACGATCGATATGACTCCATTTATGTTGGTGTCGGTATAGAAAAGGAACAAACTTATATTCAAGTTTCTTTACCACCTAATGCAACATTTGGTGATAAAGGAAAAGCAAATGAATTTTGCCGTTTTCTAGCGAAGAAATTAGAAGGAGAGTTAAAATTATTTAATGGAAGAACAATGTATTTCTATAAACGTTAATTTAAAAAATAGAAAATATAATTAAGAAAAGTATGCAATTTGAACACGTAAGGAATAATGCCTGCTTTCTAATTTGCAATACAAAATATGCGATCACATATGCTAAATAAAGAAATACAAAAAATAGAATAACTTTATAATGCAACTTATCACCATTTGACAATGATAATACAACGGAAAAACCACTCCATAATAAAAAATGATAAAATATAACATGTAATATTCTCATGGAACCTTCTCCTTTGACATGCTCTATTTTATTAATATATGGTATTAAGTTTGAATCAATTACATATTACACGAAAGCATATATATGGCTTTTGGATTTATATATGTTTTAACAATTCAATTAAATTATTATATATTCATTCGACAAGTACGTATAAAGACCTTGCAAGCCACTTTTATTATAAAATAAAAAATAGCCCATCTCTTTAAATAAGAGATGGGCTATTTTCATTACTTAAATTATTTTACAATGTGAATTGGCATTCCAAGAGCAACTTCAGCTGCTTCCATTGTGATTTCACCTAATGTTGGGTGAGCGTGGATTGTTTGAGCGATATCTTCTGCTGTCATTCCAGCTTCGATAGCTAAACCAATCTCAGAAATAATATCAGAAGCGCCTGCACCTGCAACTTGAGCACCTACAAGAAGACCATCTTCTTTACGTGTTACAAGTTGTAAGAAACCGTCAGTGCTGTTTAATGATAATGCACGACCGTTAGCAGCGAATGGGAACTTAGATACAGTTACAGTCATTCCAGCTTCTTCAGCTTGTTTCTTAGTGTAACCAACAGATGCTAATTCTGGATCAGTGAAGCATACTGCAGGAATTCCGATGTAATCGATAGCTGACGCATGGCCACTAATTGCTTCTACAGCTACTTTACCTTCGTAAGAAGCTTTGTGAGCTAATGGTGGTCCAGGAACGATATCACCGATTGCATAGATGTTTGGTACATTTGTACGACATTGCTCATCGATTTCGATGATGCCGCGGTCAGTCATTTTAACTCCAACTTGCTCAAGACCGATTTCTTGAGTGTTTGGACGACGACCTACAGTTACTAATACGTAATCTGCTTCTACAGTTTGGATTTCACCTTTAACTTCGAAGCTAACTTTTACGCCAGTTTCTGTTTCTTCAACGCCTTTAGCCATAGCTTTTGTATGGATTGTTACGTTACCTTTTTTCTGTAGAGCACGTTTAACAACAGAGCTCATAGCTTTTTCGAAACCAGCTAAGATTTCGTCGCCAGCTTCTACTACAGTAACTTCTGTACCGAAGTTAGCATATGCAGTACCTAATTCCATACCGATGTAACCGCCGCCGATTACAACAAGTTTTTTAGGAATTTCAGGTAAGCTTAAAGCACCTGTAGAGTTGATAACACGTTTAGAGTATTTGAATCCTGGAATTTCGATTGGTGTAGAACCAGTTGCAAGAACAGCATTTTTAAACGTATAAGTTTGAGCTGCATCTTCAGTCATTACGCGTAATGTGTTAGCATCTACGAAGTAAGCTTCACCGCGAATGATTTCAACTTTGTTACCTTTAAGAAGGCCTTCAACACCGCCAGTTAATTTCTTAACTACGCCGTTTTTCCATTCTTGAACTTTTGTAAAGTCAACTTTTACGTTCTCTGCAGTGATACCCATGTCATCAGAATGCATTGCATTCTCATAACGATGACCTGCATTGATTAACGCTTTTGAAGGAATACATCCAACGTTTAAGCATACGCCACCAAGGTTAGCTTTTTCAATAATCGCTACCTTTTGACCTAATTGTGCTGCACGAATTGCCGCAACGTATCCACCAGGACCTGCACCAACAACGACTGTATCTAATTCAATTGGGAAATCTCCTACTACCATTGTTATTACGCCTCCATTACTAATAATTGTGGGTCATTCAATAGACGTTTAATTTGGTTTAATGCTTTTTGAGCAGTTGCGCCGTCAATTAAACGATGGTCAAAGCTTAGAGATAATGCTAATACTGGAGCTGCAACGATCTCACCGTTTTTCACAACTGGTTTCTCAGCGATACGGCCGATACCAAGGATTGCTACTTCTGGGTGGTTGATAACTGGAGTGAACCATTGTCCACCTGCAGAACCAATGTTTGTAATTGTGCAAGAAGCGCCTTTCATTTCAGCAGGAGCTAAACGACCTTTACGTGCTTTACCAGCAAGATCATTGATCTCGTTAGAAATTGTGAAGATAGACTTGCGATCTGTATCTTTAACAACTGGTACTAATAGACCTTTGTCTGTATCAGCTGCGATACCGATGTTGAAGTAATGTTTATGAACTACTTCTTGAGAAGCATCATCTAAAGAAGTGTTTAACATTGGGTATTCACGTAATGCAGATGTTAAAGCTTTAACAACGTATGGAAGGTAAGTTAATTTAATACCTTTGTCAGCTGCCACAGCTTTGAACTTCTTACGATGAGCAACAAGTTCAGTTACATCTACTTCATCCATTAATGTTACGTGAGGAGCTGTATGTTTAGAGTTAACCATTGCTTTCGCAATTGCTTTACGGATACCACTCATTTTCTCACGAGTTTCTGGATATTCACCAGCTGGGATTGGTTGTGCTTTTGGTGCTTCTTCTTTCGCTGCTGCTGGAGTAGCTTCTACTGCTGCTGGAGCCTCAGTTGCTGCTACTGCTTGTCCACCATTTGCAAATGCATCGATGTCAGCTTTTACGATACGACCGTTCTTACCAGAACCAGCTACTTTATGAATGTCTACGCCGTTTTCACGAGCATATTTACGAACAGATGGCATAGCGATTACGCGCTCATTTACTACTTCTGCAGTTGCTGCTGGAGTAGCTTCAGCTTTAGGAGCTTCTTCTTTTGCTTCTTCAGCTTTAGGAGCTTCGTCATGATCGTCGCCTTTAAATTTAAGGTTTTCGTATCCAGGAGCATCAAATTTAATTAATGTATCTCCAACTACTGCAACCGTACCTTCTTCTACAAGTACTTCAAGTACTTTACCTTTAACAGGAGAAGGAATTTCTACTACTGCTTTATCATTTTGTACTTCAAGAAGTACGTCGTCTTCGTTTACTTCGTCGCCTGGTTTAATAAACCATTTTACGATTTCACCTTCGTGGATACCTTCACCGATATCTGGTAGTTTAAATTCAAATGCCACGGAATTCAGCCCCCTGATTCATTTCTTTATTATGGAATATGGCAAAAGAAATCAGCATGTGCTGATTTCTTTTGCACATGAATAAGTAAAAATTAGAAGTTCATTACTTTGTTAACAGCTTCAACAATATCTTTATGGTTTGGTAACCATACGCTCTCAGCTTGAGAGAATGGGAATACTGTATCAGCAGCTGCAACACGTACAACTGGAGCTTCTAAGTTTAAAATTGCACGGTCGTTAATTTCCGCTACAACGTTAGCTGCAATACCAGCTTGTTTTTGAGCTTCTTGAACTACAACTACGCGGCCTGTTTTTTCAACAGAAGCGATGATTGTTTCGATATCTAATGGTTGAACTGTACGTAAGTCAACAACTTCTAAAGAGATACCTTCTTTTTCAAGTTCTTCAGCAGCTTTTAATGCAGCGTGAACCATAGCACCGTAAGCGATAACAGATACATCTGTACCTTCACGTTTGATGTCAGCTTTGCCTAAATCAATTGTGTATTCACCTTCTGGTACATCTTGACGGAATGAACGGTACAATTTCATATGCTCTAAGTAGATAACTGGATCGTTGTCACGAATCGCAGAGATTAAAAGACCTTTTGCATCGTATGGAGTAGATGGAATAACAACTTTTAGACCAGGTTGTTGAGCCACTAAACCTTCTAAGCTATCAGCATGTAGTTCAGGAGTATGAACACCACCACCGAATGGAGAACGAACTGTTACTGGAGCAGTCCAACGTCCACCAGAACGGTAACGCATACGAGCTAATTGACCAGAAATTGAATCCATTACTTCATAAACGAAACCGAAGAATTGGATTTCTGGAACTGGACGGAATCCTTCAAGTGCAAGTCCAACTGCAAGTCCACCAATACCAGACTCTGCAAGTGGAGTATCCATTACACGGTCTTCACCGAATTCAGCTTGTAAACCTTCAGTAGCACGGAATACACCGCCGTTTACACCAACGTCTTCACCAAACACAAGTACGTTAGGGTCATTTTTCATTTCAACGCGTAAAGCATCAGTGATTGCTTGAATCATTGTCATTTGAGCCATGGCTTACTTCGACTCCTTTTCTTTGTAAATTTCATATTGTTCAGCTAAGTTGTAAGGCATTTTTTCGTACATGATTTCCATTAAATCAGTAACTTTTTGTTTTGGAGCTTGGTCAGCCTTAGCAATTGCTTGTTTGATATCTTCTTTTGCTTCTTCGATTACTTTCTCTTCAACTTCTTGAGACCATAGGCCTTTGTTTTCTAAGAATGCACGGAAGCGTACGATTGGATCTTTTTGTTCCCATTCGTTCTCGATATCTTTTGTACGGTAACGAGTTGGGTCATCACCAGCCATTGTATGTGGACCGTAACGGAATGTTAAAGTCTCGATTAAAGTAGGACCTTCACCATTTACTGCACGCTCACGAGCGAAAGCAGTTGCTGCGTATACAGCTAATGGATCCATACCGTCTACTTGAATTCCGTAAATACCTGCTGCTACTGCTTTTTGTGCTACAGTTTTAGCTGCAGATTGCTTTTCTACTGGAGTAGAGATTGCATAACGGTTGTTTTGTACAACGAAGATTGCTGGAGCTTTGAATGCACCCGCAAAGTTCATACCTTCGTAGAAGTCACCTTGTGAAGCACCACCGTCACCAGTGTAAGTAATTGCAACAGATTTTTTACCACGTAATTTCATACCTAACGCAACACCAGCAGTTTGGATGATTTGCGCACCGATGATGATTTGTGGAGCAAGTGCATTTACGTTCTCAGGCATTTGGTTACCCATGAAATGTCCACGAGAGAATAAGAATGCTTGGTATAATGGTAAACCGTGCCATACTAATTGTGGCACATCACGATATCCTGGTAAGATGAAATCTTCTGCTTCAAGTGCGAAATGACTTGCTAATTGAGAAGCCTCTTGTCCAGCTGTTGGTGCGTAGAAACCTAAACGTCCTTGACGGTTTAAAGAAATAGAACGTTGATCTAGTACGCGAGTATACACCATACGGCGCATTAATTCTTTTAATTGATCATCAGATAATTCAGGCATAGCTGCTTCATTCACAACTTCGCCTTTTTCATTTAAAATTTGTAATGTTTCAAATTGAGCTGCGATAGCTTTCATTTGCTCATCAACATTAAATAGGGTCTTTTTTGTTTTAGTACCCATTCCGTTCACCTCTTCCTCTCTTGAACCATATTCTGAAACGCTTTCACTATCTATTAGCTAGATGGAAACCGCAACAATGTAAACCAACAAATTTATTTGTCGGTTGAGAATAATTTTGTGTACCTAACAATCTGTACTAATGTTTTTTCAGAAACATATTAATACAATCTTGATCACGTTTTTTAGTTTACAACTATTCTAATTACGATGTCAATTACTTTGAATACGTTTTTTTATAAATAATCTGCAGGTTTCTCCTACACAAACGTGTTTTTATTTTTCACATCTGTATTAGTAAGCATTAACCTACTGTTATATTATTCCCTTTTTAACTTGTTTTTTCTCTTAGAATAATATGTAAACGATTTAATTCCCTTTAGTTTTTCTCTCTTCTTAGCAAAAATATACAAACTCTTCTTCCTTTTATAGGTAATTACCCATACATTTCTACTCTTCCCTCCATACATTATAGTAACCGCAGTATTAGCGGGAAATGATAAAGGAGGTCATCTCATGTACGGATATTCATATTGCTATCCAACTTGTTCATATCCTTCCTACGGTTATGGCGGTTCTTGTGGTGGGTCTGGACGCGGCTTCGCCTTAATCGTTGTGTTGTTTATTCTTTTAATTATCGTTGGTGCTGCTTGCATTCGCTAATGTAAAATGAAACAACTATGGAAAGAAAGAGACGGCTCTGCCGTCTCTTTCTTTTTATTCCTACATAACCGATCTATCTTCCCCTTACTTGCCGATGACTTTTTCCATCTCCTTTGGTAGACTAAAAAGGAAAGGAGAGATTACATATGCTTACAATGAAAGATGTAATTCGCGAAGGAGATCCTATTTTGCGAAACGTTGCAGAAGAGGTAGTACTACCAGCGAGCGAAGAAGATACAAATACTCTTAAGGAAATGATTGAATTTGTAATAAATAGCCAAGATCCTGAAATGGCTGAAAAATATAGTTTACGCCCTGGAATCGGATTAGCGGCTCCGCAAATCGGTATTTCAAAAAGAATGATTGCGGTTCATGTAACAGATACGGACGGTACGTTATATAGTCATGCATTATTTAATCCAAAAATCATTAGCCATTCTGTTGAACGTACATATTTACAAAGTGGTGAAGGCTGTCTATCAGTAGACCGTGAAGTACCTGGTTATGTCCCTCGTTATACAAGAATTACAGTGAAAGCAACTTCTATTAACGGCGAAGAAGTAAAGTTACGTTTAAAAGGGTTACCAGCAATTGTATTTCAACATGAAATTGACCATTTAAATGGTGTTATGTTCTATGATCACATTAATAAAGAAAATCCATTTGCCGCTCCTGACGATTCAAAACCTCTAGAGCGATAGTAAAAAAGGCGGAATATACTCCTCCGCCTTTTTACTATATGAAATAGATTCCATATTCACTTATAGCAATCCAGCCCATTTTAAACCATGATATATACCGTCTTCACTAACATCCTTTGTCACATGATTTGCAAGTTTTTTCAAGTCTTCATGACCATTCCCCATCACAATACCTGTCCCAACTGCTTCAATCATTTCTAAATCATTTAAGCCATCCCCAAATGCATACACTTGTTCACGGTTAAATCCTAGCTTTTCAATGAATTTCTCAATCCCTTTTGCCTTAGAACCACCATTTGGAATAATATCCATTGAATACGCATGCCAGCGAATAAAATGAAAGTCTGGGTACTGATTTATAAACTTTTCTTCTTCATTTACTTCACAGAAAAGAAGTGTTTGATAAATATTACGCTTCTCATAAAAATCAGGTTCATATGCCGGATGCTCAAAATGTAAACTGCCAAACCCTTCTTTCACATAATCATGATATTCCACTGATGCTCTCATTTCTTGATGATCAAGATATACAAGTGGATATCCTTCTTGTTTTGCAAACTGAGTAAACTTATGTAGAGCAGCTGGATGTAATGGGTTATTAAATACTACCTCATCTTCAAATACAACGTACTGTCCATTAAAGCTAACATAATTGTGGATATTAAGTTCCTTACGAATATCTTCGAACATAAATGGCGCACGTCCTGTCGCAATTGCTACATGCACGCCTTTTTCTTGTAACTGCCTTACTGCGTCTCGCGTAGATTGCGGAATCTTCTTATCATGATCTAATAATGTTCCATCAATATCAAAAAAGACAATTTTATCATTCATTTGTCAAAATCCTTTCTGTTACTCTATATTCCTATTTTGATTATCGCTTTTCAAATACTAAAAAAAAGTATAACATATTAAACATCTGTGAAGAAAGCGTTCACTTTCTGACCTTATTTATGAAACCTGCATATATATATTAGTAAAAAATGTGGATACTTGTTCGTATGAATTTTCTTTTCTATTCTTTCTCATACTATAGCTATAACTAACGGCTACTAATCGTTACTATAGAATAACTTTCTCTGTATGAGAAAAGACAAGATTCAACATTCACTTTTGTCCTCTTTCTTATATCAGAGACGGCGTTTTCACTAGTAATATGCATGTTTAAAATAAGGAAAGGAAGGAGTAATCATGCTGAAGAAGCTGAAGAAAAAGCTGAAGCGTTATTTAAAAGATCTAGTCCGTAAAAAGACGATCGCTTAAATTATGCCCATTTCGGGCTTTTTCTTCATTCTCATTCGAAAAAACATGAAAATCGTGACTGTTTGCTTTATAATAAGTAACAGATAATGCAAAACATAGACAAGGAGAGGTTTTCCAAATGATTTTTAAAGTATTTTATCAAGAAAAAATGACTGAGGTTCCAGTACGTGAAAATACAAAAGTTTTATATTTAGAGGCTACGTCTGAGAAGGATGTTCGTACAAAATTAAATAAGTTCGCATATAATATCGAATTCGTTCAGTCTGTGACTGGCAATCATCTTGAATATGAAAAAGAAAACGCTGATTTAACATTAGCGGAAATCGTATAGTCATATGAAATTTCTAAAGAATGATCAAGCAGCCGTTTTTGCTTTAGGTGGTCTTGGTGAAATCGGTAAAAATACATATGCTGTTCAATTTCAAGATGAAATTATTATAATTGACGCTGGAATTAAGTTTCCAGAAGACGAACTCCTCGGAATCGATTATGTAATACCAGATTACACTTATTTTGTGCGAAACGAAGATAAAATTAAAGGGCTATTCATTACACATGGTCACGAAGATCATATCGGTGGAATTCCTTACTTATTACGTCAAGTGAACATTCCGATTTATGGCGGAAAATTAGCAATTGCACTAATCAAAAACAAATTAGAAGAGCACGGATTACTTCGTAAAGCAAAGCTTTATGAAATTCAAGAAGATGATGTTATTAAATTTAAAAAGACATCTGTTTCCTTCTTCCGTACAACTCACAGTATCCCAGATTCATACGGAGTTGTTGTGAAAACACCTCAAGGACAAGTGGTTCATACTGGAGATTTCAAATTTGACTTCACACCGGTTGGTGAACCAGCGGACTTAACAAAAATGGCTGAAATCGGAAAAGACGGTGTACTTTGTCTCTTATCTGACAGTACAAACAGTGAAGTTCCAAACTTTACAATGTCTGAGCGCCGTGTTGGTGATAGTATTCAAGATATTTTCCGCAAAGTAGAAGGTCGTATTATCTTCGCAACCTTTGCATCAAATATCCATCGCTTGCAACAAGTCGTTGAAGCGGCTGTTGAAAACAATCGTAAAGTGGCTGTATTTGGCCGAAGTATGGAGGCAGCGATTGAAATCGGACAAAACCTCGGTTATATTCGCTGTCCGAAAGATACATTCATAGATGCATCTCAATTAAATCGTCTACCGGCTAATAAAGTTGTTATTTTATGTACAGGTAGTCAAGGGGAGCCAATGGCAGCACTTTCACGTATTGCTAATGGTACCCATCGTCAAATTCAAATTATTCCTGGCGACACAGTTGTGTTCTCTTCTTCACCAATCCCTGGTAATACAATTAGTGTAAGCCGTACAATTAATATGTTGTACCGTGCTGGTGCTGATGTAATCCACGGAAAACTGTCAAACATTCACACGAGTGGACACGGTGGACAAGAAGAACAAAAACTAATGCTTCGTCTAATTAAACCGAAGTATTTCATGCCAATTCATGGTGAATATCGTATGCAACGTATGCATATGAAATTAGCAAATGATTGTGGTATTCCAGAAGAAAACTGTTTCATTATGGATAATGGTGATGTTCTTGCCTTACGTTCAGATGAAGCAAGTGTAGCTGGTAAAATACCATCTGGATCTGTTTATATTGACGGAAATGGTATTGGAGATATCGGTAATATCGTATTACGCGATCGTCGTATCCTTTCTGAAGAAGGACTTGTTATTGTCGTTGTAAGCATTGATATGAAAGAATTTAAAGTTGCAGCAGGGCCTGATATTATCTCACGTGGTTTCGTTTATATGCGCGAAAGTAGTGATTTAATTAATGATGCTCAAACATTAATTACAACTCATTTAGAAAAAGTAATGGAACGTAAAACAACGCAATGGTCTGAAATTAAAAATGAAATTACAGATACATTAGCACCATTCCTATATGAGAAAACGAAACGTCGCCCAATGATTTTACCAATCATTATGGAGATATAAGAAAAAGGACAATACCTTTATGGTATTGTCCTTTTCTCTTATCTTAAAAAGTGCTTGAAACGATCTACTTCATCGTCATGACCAATTACAATTAATATATCTCCCGCTTGAATGTTTTCCGTAGCTCGAGGAGATACAATAACTTCTTTACCACGTTTAATCGCTACAATATTCAATCCAAACTTCGCACGAATATCTAATTCGATTAAAGAATGACCATCGATTTTTTTATTTGCAATAATCTCTACAATACTATGCTCATCTGAAAGCTCAAGATAGTCTAATACATTACTTGATGCAATATTATTAGCAATCCTTTTTCCCATATCACGCTCTGGGTGCACAATGTGATCTGCTCCTATTTTACTTAATACTTTTTCATGGTAATCATTTTGAGCTTTTACAGTAATATTTTTTACACCTAACTCTTTCAGAATTAACGTTGTTAAAATACTTGAATTCAAATTGTCCCCAATCGCAACGACTACATGATCAAAATTACGAATACCAAGACTTTTTAATACCATCTCATCTGTTGAATCTGCAATTACAGCATGTGAAGCTATATTTGCAAACTCATTAATTTTATCCTCATCTGAGTCAATTGCCATTACTTCCATACCTAATTGAGCAAGTTCTCGACAAATACTTCCACCAAAACGCCCAAGCCCAATGACAGCAAATTCTTTCTCTTTTTCACCCACAGGAATTCCTCCAATAACATCGAATACTATGTATTTTTATTGTAACATACTTTAGATTTGCTACAAAAACCTGTATATCATTCTTTATTTTTGTTTTTGCATATAAAAATACTGTTGTAAATAAAATGCGATACTGAAAATTAACATACCAAATACAAATATGTTTCCAAATGAACTAAACGTTTCAAAAACGAATAATAACGTTTCTTGTCCGAAGAAAGCAAATAATAGTTGTGTGAATGCGAATAGCAATGCCAATATATAATGGTGTTGATGAAATAAATAATGCGTTGCACCTAAAAAAGCGATAAACGAAAGAATAAAAATCCACCAATTTTCTAAAAACAGTTGCCAATTCGTAAATTGATACCCATTTACTAATATCGCAATAATTGCTATAACCGCCATCGTTGGCACACTCCATAACAATGCACGCCCTCTAAAGAAATGCGTACCTTTTACATCTCCCTTTTCATTTGCAATGTATGTTAGCACGACAGTACTTATATACAACACAGAGAGAATTGTTAAAACAATTATGAGCCAAAAATGCAACTGATAATATTCATGTTCTATATTCGTCACGATAGCAGCTAGCATACACGGTATTAGCATTCCCGTCCAACCATCTACTTTTCTCTCATTCCAAAATACCGTATTACCAATACGAATTCCTAATAGCATAAAAATAATGATACCTAGTACAAATAATGTAGTCTTATTTCCTACTAAGCTCGTTGAAAAAGCAATTAATCCAATAAATAAAAAAAGAACGAACCCATTCATAATTTCTAGTACAGGTGATAAATACCTTTTCACCCAGTTGTATGTCTCTTCATATTCATTATTATTCGCTAAACGGTAGGCATAAAAACTTATCCCAAAATAAACCGCCGCAATAATAACATATGTATATAAAACAAAACATAAAATCGCACTGCTAATCTGCACGTAATTCCCCACCCTTTTTTCTACGTTTCACCTTGATTTTACACACTTTCCACACGAATTGTAAACATATATAAGCTAGTTAACTAATCATCTTCTCAATAAGCGATAATGAATAATGAGCAGCGGCTCAAAACCACTGCTCATTATTTTATCCATTTGTATGCCGATGTGTACTCAAAACAAATATGAAAGATGTTTTCACCTTGGAACTAACGAATACCCACCAAGTTGGCGAGCAAATTTACTTTCTAGTTCCCTTCCATTTTACATATTGATCTAAAAATACGATAGCTTTCTCAATAGCCTCTTCATCTGGCTTTAATTTTGCGTGATGTAAACCATATTCTGAATTTACCCCAAGCCAAAACATAAATCCAGGAATCTCTTGAAGCATATAACCAAAATCTTCACCTGTCATTGCCTCAGTACATGTAATTACTTTCATATCAGTTTGTTCACTTACAAATTGCATAAACTCTCTCGTTAATGCTTCATGATTGTATACTTGATGATACATCGCTCCGTAGTCAATAACGGCTTCACATTGGAAGGAAGCTTCTATACCTGCAACAATTGCCTCAATCCTACTTTTAACACGGCTCATCGATTCCACTGATAACGTTCGGATCGTTCCCTCTAATCGAGACTTTTCTGCTATGATATTTTGAACTGTACCGCCTGTTATTTTTCCGATTGTAATTACTGCACTATCAAGTGGGTTTACATTACGACTAATAACAGACTGAAGCTGTGTAACAAGGTGACTAGCTGCGACAATCATATCATTTGCAGTATGAGGATAAGCTGCATGTCCACCTTTCCCCTTTAAATCAACATATAACTCTGATGTATTTGCAAATAATAGCCCCTCTTTTGTAGCAATTGTCCCTACAGGGTATTCAGGTGCAATATGAAGGCCGAGAATAATATTTGGCTTCCATTCTTTTAACTCTTCACTCTCTAACATAGGAAGAGCCCCTCCAGGCCCTTCTTCAGCTGGTTGGAATAGAAATACAAGGTCATCATCTATTCTTTCTGTTACAGCTGCTGTTAGAAGGCCTAAACCGATTGTCGTATGTAAGTCATGTCCACATGCATGCATCATTCCTTCATGAACAGAAGCGAACTCATATCCAGTTTCCTCTGTAATTGGTAAACCGTCTATATCTGCGCGATAACCTATAACTTTTTCTGGATTTTTTCCCTTTACTTTAACAATGACACCCGTTCTCCATACTTTCACTTCCACATGTTCATTCGAAAGCGTTCCTATGTAATCTAAAATATACTGTTGTGTTTTCCACTCTTTAAATCCAATTTCCGGTATTTTGTGTAAGTCTCTACGAATTTGAACGAATTTGCTTACTGCCATTTTTGCACCTCTATCTATAAAAAGCGTAAGAGCCTGTTTATGCTCTTACGCTTTTTTGTTTTTATTTCTCTGGGTTTAATTGACGAAGTTCTTGTTTAATTTCAGTTTTTGCTTTTGTCTTCTCATCAATCTCTTTAATTACACGTGCTGGAGTACCTGCTACAACTGTATATGGAGGTACATCTTCTGTTACAACAGCTCCTGCTGCTACAACTGCACCTTTACCTACTGTAACTCCCTCTAACACAACTACGTTAGCACCAATAACAACATCGTCTTCAACGATAACTGGTTTTGCTGAAGGTGGCTCAATAACACCTGCAAGTACTGCGCCTGCACCTACGTGACAGTTCTTACCAACAGTTGCACGTCCACCAAGTACCGCGTTCATGTCGATCATAGACCCTTCACCAATTACAGCACCGATATTAATTGTTGCATTCATCATAATAACAGCGTTGTCGCCGATTTCAACGTGGTCACGAATAATCGCACCTGGCTCAATACGAGCTTTAATACCTTTTAAATCAAGCATTGGAATTGCAGAATTACGACGGTCATTTTCAACAACGTAATCAACAATGTACTTGCTATTTTCATCTAGAATTGTCTTAATTTCAGACCATTCTCCAAATAATACACCAGACTTTTTATTTACAAATGCTTGTACCGTTTCAGGGAATGTTACTTCTTTTAAATCCCCTTTTATGTATACCTTTACAGGAGTTTTCTTTTCACTTTTTTGAATAAACGAAATAATTTCGTTAGCGTCCATCATTTTCATTCTTGTTGCCTCCTAAATCCATTTATAATGTTACTCTACCAAACGATAGGGCGAGTAGCAAGATAATAATCCTATTTTTCCATTTGAATTTCTTCTATAATTTCTAAAAATGCTTGTACTTGCTTCAATTGTCTAGCTGATTCACTCGTCAACAACCATGTTTCTCTCGTTAATTGGACAGGTGTTTTATACATATTTTCCTGTACTTCTTTTAGAACAGTAGAAGGTAAAAGAGCATAACCTATACCATTTAAAACGAGTTGTTTGCAAGTCTCAATTTGATCAACGACAATCGTTCTCTTAGGTGGATTAGAAAATAAACCATACCACCAATTTTGTATTTGTCCATAATAAGTCGAATCACTTTTAAATTGAATAAATGGTCTATTTGTTTCTTTTAACATCGAAATATCTTTTATTTCTTTATCCACTAAATAAAGTTCATCTTCAAATAATTGTTGCTTCTGGCCTTTATATTCTTGTGTTCCTCTCAATATAGCAACATGCACGTCTCCTTCATAAAATTGCTTTTGCACTTCACTACTCCAGCCAGTAAACAGCGATATTTTTACAGAAGGATATTTATGTACAAACTTCTTCAAAACAGGAGGAAGCCAATATTGACCAATAACTGATGCGACAGCAATTTTTAACGTCCCGTGAGTTTCTGTTCTAAAAACAGCTAGTTCACTTTTAATATCCTCTTCCCTTTGTAGCATTTCTTTTGCGTAATTTGCAACTTTTTCCCCTTCAGGTGTAATTGTCAATCCTTTTTGCGAGCGAATAAAAAACTTCATTCCCCATTGTTTCTCCATAGATTGTAATCGTTGACTAAGCGCAGGTTGTGAAACAAATAAACGTTCCGCCGCTTTTCTCATATTTGATTCCTGTGCTAACACAACCATCATTTGAAAATCATCAATTTGCAACTTTCTCCCTCTTTCCTTAGCTTCCATACACCTTATCTCAATAAGCTTTTCATCCGTAATTTAACTACATACGCTTATATTTTTTATCTTTTTAAATATAATACATACACAACTGATATGCACGAAAAAAAAGTGACTTCTTCGGTTCTATGAAGTCACTTTTCTCACATTATCGATTATGTTGCCTTACTTTTTTATTCAACAATTTTAAAATCGCTCGACGTGTTAAAATCCCCTCAAAATACCCATCTTCATTGACAGCGCAAATAAATGGATGATCAATAGTCATTTCTAATGCTTTTGCAAACGAATCTTCTAACTTAAGAACCGGAATATCTTTCTTCATTACTTGCTCTACTTTCATCTCTTCAAGTCTTTCAAACTCAATGCGTTCTAGCCCTAACATACCGTCTAAAATCATAGCAGTACTAATTAACCCGTGCAATTTGTACATCGGGTCCAAAACAGGTATCGCCGAATATCCAGATTTCACAAGTACGAGTAAAGCATGCTCTAAACCATTCCCTATTTGAACGTGTGCTACTTTTTCTGATGAAATCATTAAATCTTTTACAAAAATTTGTTGAAACTCGTCTTTTGGAATACTAATCATATTACATCCCCCATTTTCCCTTTTTCCTGCTTATAATCACCGGCTCTATTCACATTTTATGACAGCGTTTTCATATTATTATTTTGTCCTTACATTCTTTCAGTAAAAAACAAAATTACACAGCTATTTTAGCATATAACACAAAAAAAAGACTACCATTCCGGTAGCGCTTAATACCCTTTATTTTTTAATCTGTAAAATAACCTTGTGATTTTTTTATATTGCATCACGTCTGTCTTTTTTAAACCATTCTCGATATCTGTAAGTTCCACAGCTAAAATTTCACTCGCATAATTTTGCTGAAATAAAATATCTAGTAACAAACTTTCCTCTTCTTCCGTTAAAACAAATTCCCTTTTCATATACCCCTCTCCTTATACTCGCATCGTTACCATTATTATATAAAATTTTCAGCCTATTTAATAGATGTAATATTCAGTTTTTAGTGAAAGAAATATATAAATTGTTTTTATTTCGTATATCGATTCGCATAACTAAACGCCGCATAAGCATCTGGCTTAATTTTTGCAGTTAATCCCATCGCTTGAATTTTCGCTGTCATATCTAGAATAAATTCTTTTGTTAAACCATCATTTCCGATATCTAAGTGAATCTCCATTATAAAACCAGCCCCATCTTGAGCATATGGATGCAATAAATCCCATATTGTTTGTATATGATTTGGAGTAAATAGGCATGCAATTTCTTGACTAAACTGCGTCTCTAAATATATTTTCTCACGTAAAGTTTCTGGCTTATCTTTTACTGATTGATGGTGTAAACACCCCCAGGCTCCTTTTCCAACGCGATGAATATGAATTGCCGTAATAAACCTCGTATCCTTTTGATGTGCTTGTGAGTCTGTCCCAATGGATAAACGATATAAATTTCGCGGATCCTTTTCAATAAAGTTACAAATACGGGTAAAGACCATATCAAAATTTAAATGTCTCTCTGAAACATTATAAAATTTATGTTCACCGGCCACATAGTCACGTCCTTTCAATTAGACAGACTTTTCGTATTCTCATTGTATGGGACAAAAACAAAAATTATAACTCCCTACCCTTTATTCGTTTCAATATTCCGAATTACATAATGGCAAACTTGGCACGTATAAATTACGTTTTGATTCGATTGAGCCGTTAGTACATGAATAATCTCAGCAGAATTGTGACAATTAGGACAAATCACAACTGGTAAACGTTCCATATAACACACCTCCTCACTATTTTCATCCCGCTATTTACTATCCGTCCTCAATTGGTGATGGATAATAAGCTGTATAGGACGAAGAAACCCTACTAATTACACTTTCACTTTATTACCATTGTAGGAAAAATGAAAAATCCTTATACATATATACTAAAAGTAATAGAACTAAAAAAGGTGTTGCCCCATGGCAACACCTTTTTTATATGTATCAAGAAATGATATCGTAAATCTCAATTGCAACCATGTCGATATTATCGAATTGATACACTTGAGGTTTTTCACCTTGTTGATACACTTCTAACTCATACATTTCACTTTTATCGAAAAATTTCACGCTACATTTGCGCTCACCGTTCACTTCAAAATAGCGTTGTGCTACTTCACCGCTTTCAGCTTGTTCTTGTAGACTAACAAGTCGAGTTAAAATTCCTTGGAGTAGAGACATGAAATCTCTCCTTTCTCTGATCTTCCTACCAATAGGTTTTACAGCTATACTCATTCTATCCGTCATAACAGAAAAAATGTTCCACACTCTAGGATAAAGGTTATTGGCCAGAAACTCAACTAAAAATTTGTCGAAATACGAAGGAAAAAACAGAAAGAACATCTTTTCCCTTCTTTATTGCGATTTTTATACTGGAAGAATATAATAAAAAACAGTAAAAAGGAGGAATTGCAATGAAAAAAATTGAGGTTTACACACAACCTGATTGTCCGCCATGTGTTATTGTGAAAGAATTTTTAAAGCATAATAACGTTGTATACGAAGAGTTTGACGTAAAAAAAGACGCCGCTGCTCGCAATCGTCTTTTATATGACTATGATTCTTATTCAACTCCGACGGTTGTAATTGATGGAGAAGTTGTTGCTGGTTTTCAAATTGAAAAATTACAACAACTTCTTAATATAGAATAGGAATAGGTAAAGACCTATTCCTATTTTTATCCTGATATATTTTGGAAGTATGCATCTGATTGTGGCAAGTTCATATTAAACGGGATATGCCCCTGATTAAAGTTTCACTTTATAATTGTTGTAACCTTTTTATTTCAGTTAAAAGTTCTTGACTTTCATGATATCCAGCCAATTTCCACTTCCCTTGATCTCTTTGCAATGTTACAATTTGATATTGTCCACTTTTCGCCCGCTCATAAACATATAAAATTTTATGCTCTTCATCATATGACATTTTCGTTTCTGAATTAAAAGAAAATGGCGCTTCTTTTGCTGGAAGTAAATATTCACCACTTTGTTTATCACTTCTACTATTTTCATCTGTAAATACTTGAAGGAAATTCTCTGTAAAATATGGTGATAACGTTTCTATCATCTTATTCATCGGCAAACGCTTCCCACGAATTGAAAATTGGCTTTCATAGCCTTTTTGTATCGTTACAAACACTTCTTTCCGATCGACTTTCACTTCCTCTTTTCCTAAAACAGTTGTAACACTATAACCAACTAGAAAGGCAACGCATACAAATAGAACTAACCATATTCCATATTTTCTCATTTTTTCACCTTCCTTTTAAGAAAACTTGTCTTTGTAGTATTCATTGTAACAATGATTATGCAAAGAAAGGGCTGGTTTCGTTCGTAAAATCTTTACAACGATAGACAGCATTTTCGGCACCATTTTCACTATTACCAATTTATGATAAAAACAAACAAAAAATGCACGAATCTCTTCGTGCATTAAAATAAAACATCTTCTTCATATAAATATTCATACGATAAATCTATAAATAAAAAGTTTTCATCATCAATCGGGAAAGAAAATGTTCGTACCATCTCACCGGTTTCAATATCAGCATATAAATCTGAAAGTCTTGCCTTATTCTCAAAACGCATTTTCATAATATTCTCTAGAAAATACGGGCGCCAACTCCAGTTCTTCATATAATACTCAGGCATCACAATCCATTCCCCATCTTTTTTCATAACGTTTCCTGATTGTTGGAAACCATCTTCGTTACAAATAAATATACGAAAACTACATTGTGATACACTTTGGCTAAATTGTAATAACCAATCATTTATATCTTCATTCTTTTTCTGTTTGGCTAAAACATCGCCAATTCGATCACGTAACATTTCTGTTAAATTATAAATCTTTTGTAGTTTTTTCTTCTCATGTTGAATAAATTGATGACACTCATTACCAAGTCGTTCTTTCAAAACGTTCGTTTCAATAAAATCAGGTAAGCATTCTTTCAAATAATTCCCTTGATAGTACCTACCACCGTTTTTCCATGCATATTGTAATTGATAAAAAGCATCTATTTCTTCATATAACAATGTCGCACCAATTCTTCTAGCAAGTAATGATAAAGAATATAAAATATCTTGATAAGATTGTAAAAGTGCAGTTTGCCTTAAATTTGTTAAATCTACTTTTAAAATATCAGGTGCTAACACGCTAATACGTTCTAAATTACTTGTACCTGTTCCGACTTTATTAATCGAAATTTGAATACCATATGTACGATAATACATAAGCAAATGATTAAATTGCTCTATATCTTCTTTACATTCATGTTCTGTAATCTCTAAAACAATGTTTTTCAAATTTAAACCTTGTTTTTCATACATCAATAAAAGTTGAAGCAAACTTTCATCATCATCGTTCATTAATACGTTAGCATTTCGATGTATAAATAATAATAGTTTTTGATCACTTTCTAAATAACGATTTAAAGCTTTTTCTACTATAATGTTATCCGCTTCTAGTTGAAACTCACTTGGAATAGAGTCATCATGAAAGAAAGAAGCTAAACTTTGTATGCCCTCTTCTGTTTGAATACGCCCTACTACTTCATATCCAATTACAGTATGTTCATCAGCACTAAAAATTGCTTGATAATAAGGAAGGACTTTATCCAAGTTACTCATTACATCTAATGCATCTATCAACGTGCTTCCCTCCCTTTACTTTTCAAAAATTATAACATGATATTTACGGAAAAATAATAAAAAATCCCTTCAGTTTTCCTGAAGGGATTAGAGGGGTAAAATGCTAAGGGGAATTAGCAATTCTACTATGAAGAAAAAAGAGGTCTTAAATATAACGTATATATGACCTCTTGTAAACACTTTTCTTTCATATGTCACAATTCCGTCACATTTTTCTTATCCCTTTTAAAATGGATATTGATGTAAATGTTGTCCTCCATCCATTGTCATGCACGTTCCATTTATGTACGCAGCTTCATCTGAACATAAATAATAAGCTAGACCTGCAATTTCTTCTGGCGTACCCAGTCTTCCAAGCGGAACACTTTGTATCGTACGCTTAGCCATTTCTTCTGAAATCCATAATTTATCAGCACCGCCCGTACGTTCAATTGGTCCTGGCGCAATAGCGTTAACTCGGATTCCATATTTACGTCCCCACTCAACAGCGAGTGTTTTCGTCATTGCTAATACTCCAGCCTTCGCTGCAGCCGAATGAATAACTCCCGGACCTGCATCCCACGCATATGTTGCTACCATGTTAATGATATTTCCTTTTATACCTTTTTCAATCCAATATTTTCCGACAGCCTGGCTACAGTAAAATGTACCGTTTAACACAATATTAATAACCGAATTCCAGCCGTTCACGGATAAATCTTCTGCTGGACAAATAAAGTTTCCAGCTGCATTATTTATTAAAATATCAATTCGTCCAAACTTCTCATCAATCTGTTCAATCATTTTCTGAATATCATCCGTATTTCTTACATCCATTTGTACCGGTAATATTTGTCCTGGAAATTGTTCAATTTCCAATTTTGTTTCCTCTAGTTTTTCCTTTGTACGTCCTGTAATAACAACTCGTGCCCCTTCTTTTGCAAAACGAGTCGCCATTCCTTTTCCCATTCCACTCGATCCACCTGTTATAATAACTACTTTTTCTTTCATATATATCCCCTCCAAAAAATGAATACACATTCATTTTATCATTTTATTTAATAGAAATCTTTATATTTTTAAACTTTTCTGATATTTTAACGTAAAGAGATTTCTTTTCATTCGTTTTTTCGTAATCAATACTACTTTTTTATTATTTAAAATATATTTCAAATAAACTGAAAAGACCTGCGGTAGTATGTCAACTTAGAAATAACAAAGTTTAAAGTTGTCAAAGGTCAATTTGTTTAAAAAAGGCATCACAAAACTAAACCAGTAACGAATGTAATTTACTGGAAAATAATGAAAGGTAGCGATGACAAAATTTTATGTCATTCTTTCACACACCTTCCAGGCGTAAAAAGTTGGTGGCTACGTAGTAGCGCATCCACCAATCGCACAAATTTTCTTGCGGTTAGAACGAGTGCACGTTTGTGTTGATGTTTTGGTACTTCATTATATTTTTTCACGTAATACTCTTGATAATCTGATACATGCTTTCTTACTGAATTGGCGGCTTCAACTAAGTAATAACGCAAGTAATGATTACCTGTACGGGATAATGAAGTATCTTCGGCTGTAAAACGACCGGATTGGTGCTTTCGCCAGTATAATCCAGCGTATTTGGCTATTTTTGTTTCATCGTCAAATCTTTCGATTTGGCCAATTTCAGCAATGATACCGGCAGCGAAAACAGGGCCTACTCCAGGAATAGATTCAAGTGTTTGGGTCAAACCAGCCATGATTTTTTTAATAGACTTTTCTAATTCCTTGATTTGCTGTTGAAACGTACGAATGACTGCGATGGATGTACCTAAGATGACATCTATTGAATCTTCTACAACCTTATCCAAGCGATAAGAAACTTTCACAGCTTTGTGAATGGATGCTGCTACGCATTTTGGATCACCAAAACGGTTTCGACTTTTTTTCTGTAGGAACTCAGCGAGTTCTTCTAAAGGCATATTAGCGAGTTCCTCTAAGCTGAATTTTTCAAGAAATAGTTCTGTCATGGCGCTACCGAATACGGAAGTATCCACCTCTTGTGAAAATGTATTACATTTAAAACTTAGGTGTTGAAGAAAGTGTTGTTTTTCTTTCGTTAACATTTTGACAAGTTGGTATCGTGATCGAGTTAATTGCTGCAGTGCCACGTACTGGCTTTCTTTTACGATAGACATTTGATTACGGCCAAATCGTAAGTAATCAGCAATGACAAAGGCATCAATCTCATCGGTTTTATTCATGTCAGAATAACTTTTCTTAAAATTTGCGACTTGCTTTGGGTTTAGGAGAAATACTTTTGCTCCAAAACGCTGTAAATCTATATCATGGTGAAGAAACATAGAAGGATGAAAGCTGTAAACAGAGGTGGATTCTAGACCAATCTTAAGGATGTCGACCTCTTTACCTGCAACACACTGTAATAATTTTTCTTTGAGTGTAGTAGCTCCCGGTAGGTCATTACTGACCGAAAAAGAATCCAGTTTTTCTCCATCACCATTTAAAAAGCAAACTTTCATATCAAACGAACTTACATCTAAACCAACAAATAATCTCATGTAAGAGACCTCCCTTCTATATTAGAATCATTTCTTGGACGTCTCGAGATATCTCTAGTGTGTACGCCGACCAACAACCTCGTGTATGAGAGCTAGTCCTGAATCGAAAGCCGCCCTAGAGCTACTATCATCTAGGTTCGAGGGTCAGGCTGCTCAGCCTGCGAGTAGGGAGTCCCGCACGTTCACTGAGAAACACTCTTCAAATGTGGTAAATCCACAGGAGGTGAAAGAATTGTCCCAAATGATCCTAAAATCATTATCTAGAAATATCTTGGGACGTCCAAGTATTTTTATTTATAGGGCTCTTATTAAGAAGAAAATCTAAGCCTGTAATAGGGCTTAAATATTAATATACGAGGAGGTTTGAGTAACCTGTAAATAGAGCGAACATATATGATATAAGTCAAATAGGTATACTCATATTTTTATGAAGAAAATTACAAGAAGAGATTTTTTAAAAACTGGAATGCGAACTTGTCTATATTCATTTATAACGACTAGCATCGGATACTATTACGCTAAATATATTGAGCCTCATCTACTCTCTTTTACAGAACATACACTGAAATCACAACTCATACCAAAAAGTTTTCATGGTATGAAGATTCTTCAATTCAGCGATTTACATCTCGGATACTATTTCTCTCTCCACCATTTATCTAAAATCGTTTCTAAAATTAATGCTGTAAAACCCGACATTGTTCTTTTTACTGGCGATCTCATTGATAATTATCAAACATATACTGACACTCCTTTCGTTGCATCCATTTTAAAAAATATACAAGCTCCCTTCGGTAAATTTTCTATTTATGGTAACCATGATCACGGCGGATATGGAACGGAGTACTACGAACACATCATGCGTGAATCTGGATTTGAACTATTACTAAATAGCGAAAAGAAAATCCGTCTGCTGGATAATAGTGAGATTTCCATTTTCGGTCTTGATGATATACTATTAGGCAAACCAAAAATAAAGGAGACACTACAGCGCGCTCGGAAAAACACTTATAACATTGTTCTTGTTCACGAACCAGATATTGCACCGCAAATCGCTAACTATCCAGTTAACTTACAGCTTTCTGGTCATAGTCATGGCGGACAAGTACAAATTCCTTTTTTGGGCGCTATTATTACCCCAGCACTTGCTAAAAACTATGTAGAAGGTTTCTATACGATCCAAGATTTAGCTCTCTATGTCAACCGAGGCCTCGGAAGAACTCGTGTCCCCTTCCGATTTATGTCAAAACCTGAAATTACGATTTTCACGCTCCAACATTCGTAATCATTCGCCTATTTTCTTACATATCCTTTCTTGTACGCGCTCATCCACGTTTCATTTACCATATGATAAAAGTGAGTCCAATAAAGGAGGTTTGTTCATGTATCCATATTATCAACCAATCCCAGTCCGTTCAGCACCTATTGGTCCAGTAGGCGACTCACGCTTCTTTCCATTTTTTGGAGTTCCATTTCTAGCTGGTATTGCTGGTGGACTGCTTGGCGGGGCATTAGCTTTCGGTCCTAGACCATATTACCCACCATATCCACCACCTTTTCCACCGCCAGCACCTTACCCTTGTTATGGTGGACCTTGTCAACAGCCATACTATTATTAATGTACCGCAACAATTCTACCAATGTTATTCCCTCTCTTAACCGATTCATAATCCATTAACATGCTTACAATAAAAACTATTCTCTCTACGCATGCTTCTATTTTGAGAACATACAATAAGTAGAGAACAAAGTAAAAACCTCTTTTTAAAAAGAGGTTTTTACTTTGTTCTCATTATTCGGCATCTGTGTTTTGATACGCCATCTTAAATAACTTCACTTGGCTATCAATCTCTTCTGCCCCATTATTAATAACATAATAATAGTCACCGTCTTTATTTTGTTCACGTGTTTTCACATTATCAGCTAAAGTAAGCTGTAAAATCGCCTTAATTCGTGCCTTCATTTCAATATCTAATATCGGGAAAGATATTTCTACACGTTTCTCCATATTTCTTGTCATCCAGTCAGCTGAAGATAAATATATTTTCTCTTCTCCATTATGATGGAAATAATAAATACGGCTATGTTCTAAATATCTCCCGACAACACTAACTACCCGAATATTTTCACTTACATTTGGAATACCAGGTCGTAGGCAGCATGTTCCTCGAACGATGAGCTCTACCTTTACTCCAGCTTGTGATGCTTCATACATTTTTTTAATAAGTGGTTTATCAGTTAATGAATTCATTTTAGCAATGATATATCCATTTCCATATTGTCTATGATAACGAATTTCTTCATCTATTAAATCGATAAATTGCTCTCTTATATCAAATGGTGCAACCGATAAATGATGAAAATGCGGCTTTGTTGTATAACCACTCAAATAATTAAAGAAATTTGTTGCATCGACCCCAAAGTCTTTTCGTGATGTAATATAGCCAAAATCAGTATATAGCTTTGCGGTTGCATCATTGTAATTTCCGGTTCCAAGATGTACGAACCTTTCAATTTTTCCGTTTTTTCTTCTTACAACTAGCGTAATTTTACTATGTGTTTTCAAATGACTTACACCGTAAATAACATGACAACCCGCCTGTTCTAATTCTTTAGCCCAATGCACATTATTTTCTTCATCAAACCTTGCCTTTAACTCAACTAATACCGTCACTTGTTTCCCTTTTCAGCCGCTACCTTTAGCGCCTGAATAATTGGAGAATCACCACTTACTCGATATAATGTTTGTTTGATCGCAAGTACATTCGGGTCGTCTGCTGCATCACGAACAAAATCAACTACTGGCTGAAACGATTCAAACGGATGATGTAATAAAATATCATGCTCAATTGCTTTTTCAAATACATCTTCCGCATCCCCTAAATCTTGAGGTCGTTGTGGAATAAGAGCCGGATATACTAAATGTTCATATAAAGGCGCTAGTTTTTTATATAAAGAAAATAGACATGTTAAATCTAACGGTCCATCCATTATATACACATCTTCATCTTTTACTTCCAACACTTCATATAATAACGCTAATACTCTTTCATCAATGTGTTCTTTGCCAACTTCTAAACGTACAGCAGCTCCCCACTTACGCTTTTTTAATTCTTTTTCAATTACTTTTAATAAATCTCTCGCACCTTCTTCGTGAATTGTTAAATCCGCATTGCGTGTAATACGGAAACGAGTAACAGATGATACTTTATATCCTGTAAATAATTTATGAGTAAAACTACTAATTACGTCTTCTAATAAAATAAATTTATGCTTTTGTCCTTCACTCGGTAAAAATATGAAACGTTCCAGTAGTGAAGGAACTTGTACAATTCCTAACTTCGTGCGGTTTTCTTCTTCCACTTGTTTCTCATCATATAAAAGAGTAGCTAAATTTAAACTTTTATTTAATAACATCGGAAATGGACGATATGCATCGATAGCCACAGGTGTTAAGACTGGGAAAATTTGTTCATCAAAATACTCTTCTATAAATTCTCTCTGTTCTTTCGTCAAATCATGGAATGTTAAACGCTCAATCCCCTCTAACTCCAGCGCTGGCAACACATAATTTTTAAACGTACCATACTGTACGGTCATTAATTCATGTGCTTTTATCGCAATTTTATTTAGTTGCTTTTTTGGTGTTAAGCCGGCCTTATTTTCTGGTTGGTTAAAACCAGCACTCACTTGATCCTTCAATCCTGCCACGCGTACCATAAAGAATTCATCTAAATTTGAGCTAAAAATGCTAATAAACTTTAATCTTTCTAAGAGTGGATTCGTTTCATCTTGTGCTTCTTGTAGTACACGTTCATTAAATGCTAACCAACTTAACTCTCGATTGTTGTAATAAGCTGTATCATTTAAATTTACTATATTCCCCTTCGATAATTCCATTCTCTTCACACTTCCCCTTGAAACTTTTTTACTATAATTTAGTTACTTTCATTTTAGCAAATTACAATATTATAAAGTGTAAATTTTTTGTAAAGACATCCGTACAACTCAATGCTTTAATTTAAATAATAAGTTAATATTTGTTTTCAATACTCTTTCTAGCTGTTTCTTCTGCTTTTCAGCTTGCACTTTTTCCGCTAACGCCGATTGTTCACATACAATTTCAAATGTTAATCCTTCTTTACTTTCTGTTATAGATATTGATTCAACAAGCGATCTTTGTCTTATATTTAAAGCTGCTGAAAATTGTAAAACAGCCCCTAAAAGGCGAATTTTCTTTTGTTCATTTTTATCAAACCATCCTTCAAATGGTGACAAATGTTGTTTGAATAACATTTTTGATTTATAAGACGCAATAAGCGCTAATCTTACTCGCTCTTTGTGCATCATACCATCAATTGTTTTATTCGCTAATAAATAAAACGTATGTAAGCGGCTCGCTTCTTCGTCTATATATTTGCCTATATTAAATACTTTCGCTGCTTGATGGAATACTTCCCAGTCTTTTACTGACATAGAAATCAGCCCTGTTTGTTCAAGTTGTTGACAAATCAATCTTCCATGTTTAATAAGCTGTATTACAAATTCCATGTCCATTTCATATTCATGTGATAATAAATACAAACTTTCTTCGACCACGTTCGGATAATATGAAATCCCCAAATCTTTTGTCAACTCTTCATAGAAAACACCTTCTCTTAATCCTTTTCTACTTAATACAAATGCTGGTGCCTCTATAACATTAACAAGCGTATGAAATACTTCGACTGCGGGAACAATTGTATCCGCTCGATCTTTTGCCAATCCTTCCAATTTTTGAAGTTCTATGAACGACAAGCCTTCCAATTCTTCTTTCACATTTTTAATATCTTCTTCTTTCATCTTGTATAAATGTACTCCTGCTATAGGATAACAAATTAAATTTTGATGAATTTTCACTAAGTTCCTCGCACTACCACCAATTGCAATAAGGGGTAATTTCTTATCAATTAACCATGGTAATGTTCGAAATTGATATTCTAAGTACGTTTGAAGCTTTTCCAACTCTTCTTCAGTAGGTATGTCCCCTTTAATAAATTGTTGCTTTAAAGAAAGTGCTCCAAAAGGAAAGCTATGATACTCTAAAATCTCTCTATTTCGAAAGTATGTAACTTCCGTACTTCCTCCACCAATATCTACTGTAATTCCTTCAGAGAACGAAGTTGAATTCATAACTGCTAAATAGCCGTAACGTGCTTCTTCATATTCTGATAATACTCTAAGAGTAAAGTCTGTTTGTCCTTCAACAAGTTTTTTAATTTCCTCTTGATTCTCAGCCTGCCTAATTGTTGCTGTTGCAACACAAAGTACATGGCGCAACTGATGGAATCGTGTACTTTCTTGAAATTGAAATAATGTTTGTAACAATACCTCTATTCCTTCTTCAATCAACACACCATCGACTAAGTAATTCCTTAACCTTGCAACCACTTTCGTATTTTCAATCTCTTTATAAAAACCTCCGTTTTGCTTTTCATAAATAACTAAACGCATTGTATTAGATCCAATATCTATAATGGCATATTGCTGTTTTAATATTTCTTTCAAACTTCTCACTCTTTCATTATCAAATTTCTAAAACACATTCTATTACTATTATACAAAATAGTTGTTTTTTGTAACAATATTGCTTTAATATTGAAAATATATACAATCACTTTTTGCATATAATAAAAATCGCTTTTTACTTATGGTATAATAATGAAAAATTGAAAGGAGATTTAATATGAAACCTTCACAACCACAATCTCAATTACAAAACCAACATTCTATTAATCGACTAGCTCAATCTATTTTCGTTGTGAATCGTCATGCTAAAGCTGCAACTAATCCGAAGTATTTATACTGGTTAAAAAAGACAGCTTTAGAACGCTTAATTACTGAAAAAAAAGCTATTAAAGAAGGATTACATTTCTCTAGAAATCCACGTTTTAGCCAACAACAATCTGATGTTCTTATACGTTTAGGTGATTACTTTTTCCATATTCCTCCTACAAAAGAAGATTTTCGAATCCTACCACATCTCGGTCATCTTGAATCCTCCTATCGAAATCCGAAAACAACCTTATCTTTAACAGTAGCAAAAAAAACACTTCAAGATTATATTGGTCCTGAAGCGCTAAAACAAGAAAAGAAATTAAGTGAACCTGTCCCATGGTATAGTCGTACCTATACAAAAAAATAAAACAGTTTGGCCAATTGTAGGCCAAACTGTTTTATTTTTTCTCTTCTTTAATTTTAATATTTGCTTGTTTATAAAAAGCAATTTTTCCTGTATTATAAGACTTCGTAAATTCATTAAACTTGTCTTTTTCTGATTCAATATCTTTATAAGACTGATTTACTACTTTTACTTTTTCACTAATATCTTTTAATTTCGTACCTTTATCTTGTAACATTGTATATAATTCTTTTTCTTGTTTTAACGATTTATTATAGCTATCATACATTTTGTTAAATGAATCATGTCGTTTCTCATATGTGCTTTTCACTTTATCCGCTTGATCTTTCAATTTCTTATCTTCAATTTTCTTCACATATTTATCTGCCGATTTCACTTCTTCTTGTGCCTTATTTAAAGATTCTTTTTCTTTTTTAAGCACTTTTTCTCGTTCATCTGTATTTTTCACTGCTTGGTTTAGTTTTTCCTTAACAGTTTGATTATTATCTTTTCCTTCTTGAACAATCTGGTTATATAATTCTTGTCCCTCTTTCTCTAAAGTTTCAAGTTTTTTTGCATCTTCAAACATTGTTTTTTCTTGCTTTGCAGCATTTTCAAATGCAACATATAATTCCTCTTCTGGTTTCGGCCCGAAACAACCCGCTAGTAAAGTCATTGATAATGCAGTTACAATTGCTAATTTACTATATTTCAACATCTTTTTCCTCCTACTTATATACGATCATCGTGTAAAAAGCTATGAAATTATATAACCTTCTATAAACTCCACACTCGCACCTTTTTCACGAAAATCATTCATATTGTTTATAATGCTTGTACAAATTGTATTACTTGAAATTACATTTTCCGTTTTTGAACTAAATAGCAGTTCCATATCCATCTTTTACTTGGCACTTTTTAAAACCTATTGATATTATGTATTACACAAAAGTACAACGGAATTCATCACAACCATAATAATTTGAAGAACAACAGTAATCATTCACCTGATAAAAGATGTTCGTTGTTCTCACACGTCTATCATTCTATCATTCCCTTTCCCGCTTTCTATCAAATAATCTCTTCGTTCATTTTACACAGTATAAATGCTATCTTGCAACAACTTACAATTATTCTTGCCATTCCCTAAAAAGGAAAAGTGTAGAGTATACTTTCCTCTACACTTTTAAAATGAAACACATTGTGCAAAATGCATTGACACATCCATCATAATTATATGCCTATTTCATATATTTTTAAAGACTTTTATTACAAAAAAAGTTCTTTTTGTAATAAAAGTCAAAAAAATGTTACAATAAAAACTTCTTCATATCATATTTCTTCAAATCAAAATTTCACTTATTTTTTTACAAATTTCTATGCTGGTACAATTGATTTTGTGCCTTTCTTAACAATTCTTCAAACGTTTTTCCTTCTATAGGATAACTAGCAGCCCCAAATAATAGAGTCATACTTAACAAACCATTTTCTATTTCACTTTCAATATTTTTCATTAATCGGTTTGTTATTGTCGACTTTTCATGTCCGTTATCAATTGCCACAATCACATACTTATTTTCATCCCACTTCGTAACGACATCGCCTTTACGAATTGTCTTTACAATCGTGCCCTCCAATTTTTGTACTAACACCTCCAATTTTTTTTCTTGCACTGTTTCTTTTAGTCCTTTCCATTCTTTCACAGAAAGAATGTACACTGTAATATTATGAGAATCTCGTTCTGATAAAGCAGCTACTTTCTCAAAAAAATCAACTACAAAATCATTACTTGCCATTCCTCCTACTTCCGTATCCATACGCCCACTCGCTTTTTTATCATACCAATGTCCAAAATAATAGCTGAGTATCATTTGCAATATATAAATAATAAAGACGGTATAAAATGATCGCGAATCCAGTTTTGTAATTACATCCTGAAGCGCAATCCATTCTGTAACTGCCACTGTATTCCCAAGTAATAATCCACTAATTTTCCCTTTATGTTTCATACTTCACCTCCCTCGTATATTAATATTTAAGCCCTATTACAGGCTTAGATTTTCTTCTTAATAAGAGCCCTATAAATAAAAATACTTGGACGTCCCAAGATATTTCTAGATAATGATTTTAGGATCATTTGGGACAATTCTTTCACCTCCTGTGGATTTACCACATTTGAAGAGTGTTTCTCAGTGAACGTGCGGGACTCCCTACTCGCAGGCTGAGCAGCCTGACCCTCGAACCTAGATGATAGTAGCTCTAGGGCGGCTTTCGATTCAGGACTAGCTCTCATACACGAGGTTGTTGGTCGGCGTACACACTAGAGATATCTCGAGACGTCCAAGAAATGATTCTAATATAGAAGGGAGGTCTCTTACATGAGATTATTTGTTGGTTTAGATGTAAGTTCGTTTGATATGAAAGTTTGCTTTTTAAATGGTGATGGAGAAAAACTGGATTCTTTTTCGGTCAGTAATGACCTACCGGGAGCTACTACACTCAAAGAAAAATTATTACAGTGTGTTGCAGGTAAAGAGGTCGACATCCTTAAGATTGGTCTAGAATCCACCTCTGTTTACAGCTTTCATCCTTCTATGTTTCTTCACCATGATATAGATTTACAGCGTTTTGGAGCAAAAGTATTTCTCCTAAACCCAAAGCAAGTCGCAAATTTTAAGAAAAGTTATTCTGACATGAATAAAACCGATGAGATTGATGCCTTTGTCATTGCTGATTACTTACGATTTGGCCGTAATCAAATGTCTATCGTAAAAGAAAGCCAGTACGTGGCACTGCAGCAATTAACTCGATCACGATACCAACTTGTCAAAATGTTAACGAAAGAAAAACAACACTTTCTTCAACACCTAAGTTTTAAATGTAATACATTTTCACAAGAGGTGGATACTTCCGTATTCGGTAGCGCCATGACAGAACTATTTCTTGAAAAATTCAGCTTAGAGGAACTCGCTAATATGCCTTTAGAAGAACTCGCTGAGTTCCTACAGAAAAAAAGTCGAAACCGTTTTGGTGATCCAAAATGCGTAGCAGCATCCATTCACAAAGCTGTGAAAGTTTCTTATCGCTTGGATAAGGTTGTAGAAGATTCAATAGATGTCATCTTAGGTACATCCATCGCAGTCATTCGTACGTTTCAACAGCAAATCAAGGAATTAGAAAAGTCTATTAAAAAAATCATGGCTGGTTTGACCCAAACACTTGAATCTATTCCTGGAGTAGGCCCTGTTTTCGCTGCCGGTATCATTGCTGAAATTGGCCAAATCGAAAGATTTGACGATGAAACAAAAATAGCCAAATACGCTGGATTATACTGGCGAAAGCACCAATCCGGTCGTTTTACAGCCGAAGATACTTCATTATCCCGTACAGGTAATCATTACTTGCGTTATTACTTAGTTGAAGCCGCCAATTCAGTAAGAAAGCATGTATCAGATTATCAAGAGTATTACGTGAAAAAATATAATGAAGTACCAAAACATCAACACAAACGTGCACTCGTTCTAACCGCAAGAAAATTTGTGCGATTGGTGGATGCGCTACTACGTAGCCACCAACTTTTTACGCCTGGAAGGTGTGTGAAAGAATGACATAAAATTTTGTCATCGCTACCTTTCATTATTTTCCAGTAAATTACATTCGTTACTGGTTTAGTTTTGTGATGCCTTTTTTAAACAAATTGACCTTTGACAACTTTAAACTTTGTTATTTCTAAGTTGACATACTACCGCAGGTCTTCTATACCAATATATGTTTCTATAACAATTATGTTTTTCTACAAAATAAAAAATGTACATATTGAGTGTACATTTCCGCTTAAGCTTGTCTACCATTTCTATTCTATTTCATATATATGCCATGCATCATTTTAGAAATATGGTGACCTACATGCTACAAAAGAAAAATCTATCAGATATTATACGTTTACTATCGGGGTTTCTGTAGTCGCTAAAATTACTATTTAATTCTTTCGGAGTAAACTTCATTACATACAATCAAATCGACGCTATTGTAAATATGGATCGAACAAAAAAGGGAATCAAAAAGGAACCTTTCATACAGGTTCCTTTTTATCATTGCCGTACAACAACTTCATTTGTTTGCAACGGACCATATGATACTCCGTTATATTGAAATGTATATGTAGCCTGAAATAGTGTGTTTTTGAGTTCTTTATCTTTATTTGCTTTTATTTTACAAATTAACTCTACCTTCTCATTTGGTAATAAATTATCGATTCTCCACCTTACAAGCTGGAACAGAAACTCGCTCATCCCCTTATCAACCTTTAATGAATTTGGAATATAGGCAAAATAATCTCGAATCATATGACTTACTACAACTCGTGAAATCATTTCCATTCCTTTATTTTCAACTTCAATTCGAATAATAAGTATGTCGTTTACATCATAGGTCAGTTCATATGAAAATTTTTCTTTATACATACTACGGATTTGTAATGTAACTGCTACGTTAGGACATTCATTTTCCTTTTTTGAGCCATCAATCCATAATACCGGTTGTAGCGGTATTGAACGCCTTCCTTGATCCGGAATTCGTTTCCATATTTTCATAATAATATTCACCCCATTTCAGATGCATCATATCCATACGACCTTATTCTGCCTCTCTACACAATATTAATAAAGCTCGTTACAAACGATATATAGTTATTACTCTTCCTTTTATCCTATTCGACAAAGTAAAGAAAAAACCATTTTTCATCTGTTAACAGCAGGTATTCTTACTGAAATATTTTTTTACAATTTCCTTCATTGACTTTTTACCAATACTAAGTATTACTCACTCTTTCGCTGTCCATACAACAGAATATTTTGACGGAAGAAAAAGTTTGCCTTTTAGTCAAACTTGACTATAATATTCTTTATGGCTTTGTCAGTGCACTTGTGTAAATTGATTTTTAAAAATATATTTATAATTTTTATGCGCTGCACTCAAAACTTAATATAGTTTACTTATTATTAAAGGAGGGTTATCTTTGGAATCTCAATTATCAAAAAAAGACTCCAGCAAGACAAAATTTGTTGTTGCGGGTTTACTACTTGGTATTTTAATGGCGGCAATGGATAATACAATCGTTGCAACAGCAATGGCAACAATCGTTGGAGACCTAGGAGGATTTGACAAGTTCGTTTGGGTCACGTCTGCATATATGGTAGCAACAATGGCAGGAATGCCTATCTTCGGAAAACTTTCTGATATGTACGGACGGAAACGCTTTTATATTGGTGGCCTTATTCTTTTCTTGTTCGGTTCTGCACTTTGTGGAACAGCATCTAGTATTGAGCAATTAAGTATTTATAGAGCAATTCAAGGAATTGGTGGCGGAGCTCTTATGCCTATCGCCTTCACTATTATGTACGACATATTCCCACCAGAAAAGCGCGGAAAAATGACAGGGCTATTCGGTGCTGTTTTCGGAACATCTAGTGTATTCGGCCCTTTATTAGGTGCTTATATTACAGACTATATAAGTTGGCACTGGGTCTTCTATATTAATATTCCATTAGGACTTATCTCCTTCTTCTTCATTACGAAATATTATAGTGAATCTCTAGAATTTAGAAAACAAAAAATTGATTGGGCTGGCGCTATTACACTTGTTATTAGTATCGTTTGCTTAATGTTCGCATTAGAACTTGGTGGTAAAGAATACGCATGGAATTCCACTGTGATTATCGGCTTATTTACAACAGTTGTTATTATGCTTATTATTTTCTTCTTCGTAGAACGAAAAGCAACCGAGCCTATCATTTCTTTCCATCTATTTAAAAAACCTTTATTCGCAGCTAGCCAAGGTGTTGCCTTTTTCTATGGTGCCGCTTTTATCATCTGTACAGTTTATATCCCAATCTTCGTTCAAGGTGTTCTCGGTGGTTCAGCCTCAAATGCTGGATTAATTTTAACACCTATGATGATTGGCTCTGTAATTGGAAGTCAAACGGGTGGACAGTTAGCTTCTCGAACAAGTTATCGTAACATTATGATGGCATCTGGAGTTTTCTTCGTTCTTGGCATTTATTTACTAAGCACTTTAACAATGGACACACCTCGCCTACTCGTAACACTATTTATGGTTCTCGCTGGACTTGGTGTTGGTTTCTCATTCTCAGTTTTAAGTATGTCTTCGATTCACAAATTAGAAATGAGAGACCGTGGTTCTGCTACATCAACAAACTCATTTTTCCGTTCACTCGGTATGACTCTTGGTGTAACGATTTTCGGTACAATTCAAAATCATATTTTTACAGATAAACTAAACACTCTCTTCCCACCTGAACTAGCAAAATTAGCTCCAAAGGGTGGAGACACAAGTTTCTTATTATCACCAGGTGCTACCGATAAAATACCAACTGAAATATTAACTGGTATTAAAGAAGCTCTAGCTACATCTATTGCCAGTACATTCTTCTGGGCACTGATCCCGGCTGTACTAAGTATTATTTGCATTTTACTTATGGGAAATGAGCGTCTTTTTACAGGACCAAAAACGAAACAAAAACAAAAGCAGGTAAGTTAGTATAGAAAAAAGAAACGGCATACCCTTTATGAAAAAGGGTATGCCGTTTATAATATATAAAGTAAATCTTTGATCAGTAAGGAACCATTCCTACTGGTTATTATCCCTCACCAATCGGGATCAAGTTTCTATATACAGGAGAAAGAAACAGTAAACAAAAACATAGACAAAAGTGTGCATATATAGCAAAAAAGTAATTATGAAACAATATAAACCAAAAGAATTTTCAGAAATGCTTAATGTCTCTGTTAAGACATTGCAAAGGTGGGACAATCAAGGTGTTTTAACTGCTTACCGAAACCCAAAAGGAAGATATTTTGTATCTGTACTTTGCGAATTGGAAGAAATGGCAACAAAGTTAGCACTCAATAAAATAGGTCTAGGGATTGATTTAGGAGTGAAGGATTTTGCTACACGTAGCGATGGTATCGTTCATGAAAACATCAACAAAACAATAAAAGTAAAAAAGATAGAAAGACGGTTAAAACGTGAACAACGCTCTTTAGCACGTAAATTTGAAAATCTAAAAAAAAGAGGTGAAAAATCTGTTACTAATAAAAGAGTGAATATAGATAAAAATGTTCTTAGAGTGCAAAAGTTGCATGCTCGATTAGCGAATATTCGAATAGAGTATGTAAAGTCTATTGTAACGAGTGTGGTGAAAACCAAACCAACGTTTATTACAGTGGAAGATTTGAATGTGAAAGGTATGATGAAGAATAAACATTTATCTAAAACAATTGCCAAGCAGTCTTTTTTTACTTTTAAAACGTGGCTTTTGACGAAATGTGAGGAATATGGAATTGAATTACGTCAAGTAGACCGGTTTTATCCATCGTCAAAGTTATGCTCATGTTGCAGTCAAAAGAAAGCGGATTTAAAGCTATCTGACCGAGTATATACATGTGAATGTGGCAATGTAATGGATAGAGATTTGAACGCAGCGATCAACCTTTTACAAGCAAAAGAATATACAATACTAACGTAAATAGTTTGTATATATGTACGGTGGGCTACATCGGAATTTACGCCTGTGGAGTGTCACAGCAAACTGTAGTAGCAAGTGATTAGCGAGGCAGGGCACGTAGAAGCAGGAATACTCTAAGAATATACATTTGTCTATATTTTTAGTAGCAGTTGAGACAGAATGAGCATGAAATTAGTCATTCTCGGCTTACTACTCGAAGGAGATAAACATCCATATGAAGTGCAACACATCATGAAAGAAAGACAAATGGATTGTTATATTAAATATGCAAAAGGATCACTTTATTACGCCTTCGAGCAATTAGAAAAGCAAGGTGCAATTCGTGTTACAACTATTGTTCGAGATACAAATAGACCAGATAAAACAATTTTTCATATAACAGACGAAGGTAAACGGTTATTTCACACGTTACTATTAAAACAATTCGAGGCAAAAAATCAAATATATAAACCAATTTATTCGGCACTCTCTTTCGCTCATTTTGGTGATGACCAAGAGTTAGTTCCGATTTTAGAAAAAAAGAAAAATGATACCATTCAATATTTACATAACATGCAAACTATTTATGACTGTAGCAACGGACAAATTCCACGTGCACAACTATATATTTTGCAAAGCGTTATTGAACATATTACAGTCGAATTGCAATGGTTAAACACCCTTCTTGCAGATGCTGTTGCCGGTCGACTTTCAGAAATTGATATTGATACGGATTAAACTTTTAAAATAGAAACTGTAAAATGACAATATAGTTATTTTATTTCAAAGTCTAAAACAAGTATAACCCCATTCTAATTTAGGTTGAGGTTATGCTTGTTTAATTTTCTATATAAGATAAACCAATTATTTAATAACATAACTGGCATCTTATGTATGTATAGGTACCCATTTCTTTATAAATTTAATTGCACTTTATTTCAATTCTCCTCATGTTTCTTCACTCTAAAAAATCAGAAAAATACAAATAATTAAAATAAAAAACTTTAGAATTTTCTTATTTCAAAACAGTAGACAAAATTCCAAAAATTGTGTTAGAATTTGTTTCAATATCATATCGCTTGTTAAATTCCTTTCAAAAGGAAAATGGGTACACGAACAGTTTGTTTCGTGTTTAAAAGGGAAGCTTGGTGAAACTCCAACACGGTCCCGCCACTGTAAATGCTGAGATTTCTTTTTAATGCCACTGTGAAAACGGGAAGGTGAAAGAAATCATATGAAGCATAAGTCAGGAGACCTGCCTGTTTTAACAACACTGATAGATTCACGGATGATGATGAGGTGTTAAAACAAAAAGGAAGGCTTATTTTCTATGCCTATATGCTTTTTGTTATAGGTATTTCCTAGTAAACGGAAATGCTTACTTTCAATTAGGGAGGAATTTGAAATGGCAATTCAAACAAGTAACTTAGGTTATCCACGTATCGGACTACAACGAGAGTGGAAAAAAACATTGGAAGCTTTTTGGTCTAATAAAATCGATGAAGAACAATTTTTAACAACAATGAAAGAAATTCGTCTTCAACACGTTAAAGCACAGCAAGAAAAAGGGATTGAACTTATTCCAATTGGCGACTTTACATATTACGATCACGTTTTGGATACTGCTTATATGCTAGGATTTATCCCATCACGTTTTTCTGAGTTTACATCTTACCTTGATGTATATTTCGCAATGGCGCGTGGCTCTAAAGATCACGTAGCTTCCGAAATGACAAAATGGTTTAATACAAACTATCATTATATCGTTCCAGAATATGAAGAGGGATTACAAATCTCTTTAAAAGATAATCGTCCACTTCGCTTATACGAAGAGGCAAAACAAGAATTAGGAGTAGATGGAAAACCTGTTATTTTAGGACCATATACTTTCTTGAAATTAGCTAAAGGCTATACACAAGAGCAATTTGCTACTATTTTAAAACAGTTAGTTGCACCTTACGTACAACTGCTTTCAGAACTACATGCAGCTGGTGCACAAATCATTCAAGTTGATGAACCGATTTTCGCTTCTTTAACGAAAGAAGAAGTTCAACAAGCAAAAGAAATTTATGAAGCTATTCGTAGAGAAGTTCCAAATGCGAATCTTCTTTTACAAACATATTTTGATAGTGTAGAAGAAAACTATGAAGAAATCATTACATTCCCAGTATCAAGTATTGGATTAGATTTCATTCATGGTAAAGAAGGTAATCTACATGCTATTTCAAAATATGGATTCCCAGCTGATAAAACTTTAGCTGTTGGTTGTATAGATGGCCGTAACATTTGGAGAGCCGATCTTGATGAAGTTCTTACGTTATTTACAACGTTACAAAAACAAGTCCAAACGAAAAACTTCATCGTTCAGCCTTCTTGTAGCTTATTGCATACGCCAATCGATAAAACAGAAGAAACTCACTTATCGACTGAGCTATTTGACGCGTTGGCATTTGCAAATCAAAAATTAGAAGAGTTAGTTCTTATTCATTCCGCTCTAACTCAAGGTACAGAAAGTATTCGTAATGAGCTGGAAACATATCGAAATGTACATCATACAATTCGTTCATCTGCTGCACGTAACCGAGAAGATGTCAAAGCAGCACGAACAGCACTAAAAGAAGAAGATTTTTCACGACCTCTTCCATTTGAAAAACGATATGAATTACAACAAGTTGCTTTGAAGTTACCGTTGTTACCAACAACAACTATCGGTAGCTTCCCGCAAACAACTGAAGTTCGCCAAACGCGAAAAGAATGGCGTAACGGTGTTATTTCAAATGAACAATATGAACAATTTATTGAAAAAGAGACAGAAAAATGGATTCGTTACCAAGAAGAAATTGGTCTTGATGTTCTTGTACATGGTGAGTTTGAAAGAACTGACATGGTCGAATATTTTGGTGAACGCCTTGCTGGTTTCTCATTCACTAAAAACGGTTGGGTGCAATCATACGGTTCCCGCTGCGTAAAACCACCTGTTATTTATGGTGATGTAGCCTTTATTAACGGAATGACTATTAAGGAAACTGTTTATGCACAAAGCTTAACAGAGAAAGTTGTAAAAGGCATGTTAACTGGACCTGTTACGATTTTAAATTGGTCCTTCGTTCGAAATGACATTCCAAGAAAAGAAGTTTCATATCAAATTGCATTAGCTCTTCGTCATGAAATTGAACTACTTGAATCTTCCGGAATTCGAGTAATTCAAGTCGATGAGCCAGCACTTCGTGAAGGAATGCCACTAAAAGAAAAAGATTGGGACGCTTATATTACATGGGCAGTACAATCCTTCCTTTTAGCCACTTCATCTGTAGCAAATGAAACACAAATTCATACTCATATGTGTTACAGTAACTTCGAAGATATCGTTGATGCGATTCGCGCATTAGATGCAGATGTGATTTCTATCGAAACATCAAGAAGTCACGGTGAATTTATTGATACATTAAAACATACAACATATGAAAAAGGCATCGGTCTAGGTGTATATGATATTCATAGCCCACGTGTACCAAGTAAAGATGAAATGTATAAAATCGTAGAACAATCTTTAAAAGTATGCGATCCTAAATATTTCTGGATTAATCCTGATTGTGGTTTAAAAACGAGAAGAACAGAAGAAGTTATTCCAGCTTTAGAGCACATGGTGCAAGCGGCAAAAGACGCTCGTTCCTTGCTAAAAACAAACGCATAATAAAAATGGGGTATCCTTTTTGAGGATACCCCATTCTTTATTCTTTACTTTCAAAAAAGAATTCATATTGTATTTTATATAATTCATCATCCGTTGGTTCTTCAAGGGGTGTTGCCTGTAATACAACCGTATACTCACCATTTGGAATAGGAATTTGAAATTTATTTGAAAGAATACTTGTTACAACGATACATTCATTTTCAACTGTAAAAGGAACTGTAACCGTTCTAATTACTTCTTCTTTCTCAATATGTTTCCCTGGGGTCACTTTTACTTCACAAGTATAATCAGAAAGTGCTTCAAAAATAACAGTTCCATCCGTCTTCGCATAACCTCTCTCAAAATCTTCATCCGTCCAGTCAACGTAAGGCTGATCACCGTCATAGTTCATCAACATTAATTGCGAATACGAAATTGTTAACTCCATCGTTTCCCTCCTCCTTCATTATGAAATATACAACTACTACTTTACGTCAAATTTTACACGCGTACCATCTGGGTATTTATCTAACTTATTTCCTACCCAAGAGCCTGCTCCGCGATTATCTGCTGGACTTATATATTCGATGTGCGCTCCTTTTCCGCCTTCTTTACACATCGCCATTGGCCATTCATCACGATCATACCCTTTTTTTGATGGGTATGGAGCTAACGATAATTTTCTTCTATCCGCAGCGCCACCACGGTCGATTGTACACACTTCTGAATGCCCTTCTTTTATAGCATCCGTAATATGTTTCCCTGTCTCTGGGTATCGATCTTTCGGAAATTCTAGAACTTGATCATACGCATTTGTTTTTTTAATACTTGTTTCCTCTGGAACAAGCACTTCATACACCGCTACTACAATAGAAAGAATTGCAATAATTGAAATGATAATACCTTTTAATTGCTTCATGTATACCTCCATGATTCTACCAGTTTCTTTTCCTCAGTTATTATAACAAACTTCTCCTGTATATGTTTTCAGACATTATTTTAGCTCTTCTTCGCCATTCCGCCAAAAACTCTCATTTTTCTTCATCTTTTCACTAATGCTGTAGAAAACTAATAACCTTCCGACATTCTTTTTCAAAGGAAGTCCTCATAAAAGATTGAAATGATATATACGATACTTTTTGGGGAGGAAATATTATGGAAGCTACCTATAAAACGAAAGATGTGACGAATAAAACAGGCATCCCAAAACATATAGTCCGCAAATATAGTCAACTGTTAGAAGAACATGGTTATATAATTTCCAAAACAGCTGATGCTCGTATTTATAAACTTGATGATTTAAAACTATTGAAATCTATACATGAAAGAGCTGCTACATTGCAGGAAGATATTTCAGAAACGATACCAATTATTTTAAAAGAAAAAGAGGCCCCACCTGTACCAGTTATACAAAATACGCAAGAAATACAACCGAAAGAAAAAGAAGATGGGCGCAACTTCGAGGAATTCATGTTAAAACTTGAAATGCTCGCTCAACTAAATGAAGCCATTATTCATCAAAATTCTACCCTTATTACCCAAAATCGTTTAAAAGATGAAAAGCTAGATGAGTTGATGCAACAAGTTTATGTAAAAGAAGGATCTCAGGAAAAAATGCTACAAGAGTTAGTGGATCATGCCGCTCAAACAGATGCTCTGCAAAAAGAAAAGATGGACTTATTAATGAATCATATGTATAAACGAGAATCTAAACAAGAAGAAAAAATGAATAAACTCGTAAATCAAATTTATAATAAAGATAGCAACCGTGATGCACAACTTATGCAAGTCATTCGCGAAATTCAAGAAACAAAAAGATTAGTCTCCGCTTCAAAAGAACAAAGCTTTTTCCAATCATTTAGAAGTTTATTTAGCCGAACAAAACAAGAAAAAACAACTGAATAGCATAATATATTTTTTCTAATATAAAATAAAAAGTTACCTTCTATCGGTAACTTTTATTCCTTATTTCTTACAGCTGGCAATATAATAATCGCTTCAGTTCCTTTCCCACTTTCACTTTTATATTCCAGCGTACCATTATGCGCTTGTAAAATACTAAATGTTACCATTAGTCCTAATCCTGTCCCTTTTTCTTTTAAAGAATAATACGGTTGTCCGAGCCTTGCTAATTGTTCTTTCGTCATTCCAACACCACTATCTTTAACTCTTATTACAATCGTTTCATCTTTTTGTATAGCCGTTACTTTTAAATATCCTTTATTTCCTTGAATTGCTTCAATACCATTTTTAACAACATTCATAATAGCTTGCTTCAATTTCGTTTTATCACCGATCGTATAAAGACTTTCAGAAATCTCAACTTGCAAATATACACCTTGCATCGCTGCAAATGATGACATAAGAGTCGTCATTTCTATTAATTGAGCTGATAAGCAAATATGTTCTTTTTTCTCAATTTGTGGCCTTGCTAAATTTAAATAATCTGAAATAATTTGTTCTGCCCGGTCCAATTCAGCTAATACGAGACGCATATAATCCTTGTTCTTCACATCTTCCGTACTTTCTAGCAATTGAATAAAACCACGAACAACAGTGAGCGGATTTCGAACCTCATGTGCAACACTTGCTGCTAACTCACTTACAATATTAAGTTTCTCTGACTTTTGCATCTCTGTACGTAGTATTGCATTTTCATTTAAATATTCTGTTAAGTACACCTGAAATACCATTGTCATAACCATAATAAGCGAAGCAAATATATATCCGCTATATAAGTGCGAAACATATGGTGTAAACCCCGTTTCTAACAGAACGTTAATCATACCAATCACTAAAGAAACAAGTACGTACAATGATGAAATCATAAATGCTAAAATTAGCTTCTTATCCCTTGAAAATAGAGACCATTTCTTTGATAAAAATAATGGAACTATCAATAGAAATATTACTTCTATGACTGGAAGAAGGTTTATGCCCTTTAGCGCCCATTCATAGATAACAAAAATAACGGCCGGGATTAAACCAACAATCCCACCATATAAAAAACCACTAACAATTGGGATTGGGTGAAAGTTATACCCGCAAACGTCCCCAAAACAAATAGAATATGTCATAGAGAGAACGAGTGTAATGCTAGATAAAAACATAATAAAGTAGCGGTTCGGCTTCGGAGGCATTTCTTGATAACGATTTAAACGAATCGCTTCGTATAAAAATAGTGGCAAAATAATGATTGCAATTTGGATCATTAAATCACGGATAAGCTCCATAACCTCTCATCCCCTATATGTATTTTGATATGATTATATCATTTTACAGGTTTGTTTGTTTTAAAATTTTGATTTTTCTTAACATATTTGTTAATTCTTTGTTAACAACACATAATAATTGTTACAGATTTTCGAAATGAATGTAAACCCTGTACCAAATTTCTGCCCGACAGTATACAATGAATACGGATTACAAAGAAAATAAAAAATACTTCATAAGACGGACAACTATAGCAAAATACAGCATATAATCCATACTATCTATGTTTACAAATAAGTGATCATTATTTTAGTAGGAGGAAGATAAATATGGCGGGTACTACGCTTGTTTTAAAAGAAGAAAATTTGGTCGTTCTAGAAAACGTTGAAAAATCAGTGTATGAAGAGTTACAGCATAAAACAGGAGAAGAAAATTGCACATGCGCTGTGAATGAATCAGTTGTTCACCTTGGCAAAGTATCCTCTGTACTTTGGAATGAAGATGAAATAGATTGGGAATACGGATATTAAAAAGTCGCTTACAGCGGCTTTTTTTCTATTATTCCTCTCTTTCTACATACCATATACGCAAGCGAAATGATAGAAAATATGTTAAAATGAACTTAATTTTCAAACGGAAGAAAGGGAGATACAATGGAACAATTCATTAACCCTAGAGTAAAGGACATCCAAATTTCTGGAATCCGTCAATTCTCTAACATGATTCAAAACTATGATAATCTTATCTCTTTAACAATTGGACAACCTGATTTTCCTACACCTTCTCTCGTAAAAGAAGCGGCAAAACGGGCTATTACAGAAAATTATACAAGCTATACACATAACGCTGGTTTACTAGAGTTACGCAAGGCAGCTTGTAACTTTGTAAAAGATAACTATGATTTACATTATTCACCTGAAAACGAAACCATCGTTACAATCGGTGCTAGTGAAGCAATTGATGTTGCATTTCGAACGATTTTAGAGCCAGGAACAGAAGTCATTTTACCTGCCCCTATTTATCCAGGGTACGAACCGATTATTCGATTATGCGGCGCAACACCTATTTTTATCGATGTTCGTGAAACTGGCTTCCGTTTAACAGCCGAAGCACTGGAAAAGGCCATTACAGAAAAAACAAGATGCGTCGTACTGCCGTATCCTTCTAATCCAACTGGTGTAACTTTATCAAAAGAAGAACTACAGGATATTGTAGATGTTTTAAAAGATAAAAATATTTTCGTTCTTTCTGATGAAATTTATAGCGAACTTGTATATGAACAGACACATACATCGATCGCTCATTTCCCAGAAATGCGTGAAAAGACTATCGTCATTAACGGTTTATCAAAATCGCATTCTATGACTGGCTGGCGTATCGGTCTATTATTCGCACCAAACTATTTAGCTGGGCATATATTAAAAGTTCATCAATACAACGTAACGTGCGCTACTTCAATCGCTCAATATGCTGCAATTGAAGCTTTAACAGCTGCTAAAGATGCACCAAAAATGATGCGTCATCAATACAAAAAACGACGTGATTACGTATATAATAGACTTATTCAAATGGGCTTAACAGTTGAAAAGCCAACAGGTGCATTTTACTTATTCCCATATGTTGGCCATTTAACATCTTCATCATTTGATTTTGCACTTGATCTTGTGAAAGAAGCTGGACTTGCCGTCGTTCCTGGAACAGCATTCTCTGAATATGGTGAAGGCTACCTTCGCTTATCCTATGCATATAGTATTGAAACTTTAAAAGAAGGCTGTGACCGTTTAGAAGCCTTTCTACAACAAAAAGCTAAGAGTTAAACTCTTAGCTTTTTTTATGCATAATGATCGCAAGTTTGACGCTTCAGTAATTTATGCGGAATAATGATACACTTTGCAGTAGACTCCGCATTCTCTACTTTATCAACTAAAGCTTTTGCTGCCTCATATCCTAGCTGATATATATTCACGTCAACTGTTGAAAGCGGAGGACTCGCAATTTCTGATAATAAAGCATTATTAAAGCTTACAATTGAAACATCCTTCGGTACAACGAATCCTTTTTTAGAAAGTGCACTTAGCACACCAAGTCCAATCAAGTCATCCGTTGCCATAATTGCTGTCGGTGGTTGCTTTAGCCCCATTAATTCCTCCACGGCTTGTTGACCACTTTCTCTTGAAAAATCAAAATGTAAAATATACTCTTTCGGCAATACAATGTCTGCTAATTTTAAAGCATCACTCATACCAGCCAAACGATCTCTCGTCACAAGTAAATCTGATCCACCGCCGATGAACGCGATTTGTTTATGACCTAATGAAATCAAATATTCTGCTACTTCTCTTGCAGCTGTATAATTGTCATTATCTACATATGTAATTTCTTCTTTACGATCATATGGTTTCCCGATTAATACGAACGGGAAATTTTGTTTATGTAAATATTGAATAATCCGATCATTCTCTCTTGAATATAAAAGAATAATGCCACCAATTTGGCGCCCCTGCACCATCTTTACAACACCATTAAAAATTTCATCTTCCGTTTCACCTGTCGACATATAAAGCGCATACCCTTCCACATGTGCAAACGAACTAATCCCTCTTATAACTTCTGGGAAAAACGGATTTTGAAAAGCTTTACTTGCAGAACTTGGCATAACAAGGCCAAGTGTTTTTGTTGTTTGGTTAGCTAGGTTTCTTGCGTTTAAATTAGGATGATACCCTAGTTCACTCATTACTTTCCGAACACGACGCTTTGTTTTTTCACTTATACTTGGATTATCAGCAATTACACGAGAAACGGTAGATGGTGCTACATTCGCCTTCTTCGCCACATCTTTAATTGTAACTGTCATAAAAATCCCCCTCCTTTCACTTCTCTGCCATTTTATATATTTTCATCTTGCACCCGTTGCAAGTAATAGGGGAAGTCATAAACTTTCATTGATTCTATCTTGTAAAACCTATCATATTCTCCCTCTCCATGTATTGTAAGGGATAGAGCTCTTTTTTCCTATACTATAATATACTATTTATTTCACTTCTTTTCATATGGGATGTCAAATCTCTTTTCATCTCCCTATAAAATGTTTTATAGGAAGATGAAAAGAAAAATGGGACATACTGTCCCATTTTTCATCCTTTCGTACCTCCAGCAGTTAAACCAGAGATAAAGTATTTTTGTAGTGATAGGAATAAAATTGAAATTGGGATTGCAATCAATACGGAACCCGCTGCGAACGTTGTAAATTCATTCCCAAATTTCTTCGCCACCATTTCATATAATCCAACTGCTAACGTATAATTTTCTGGTGTGCGCAAAATAATACTCGCTAAAATAAAATCTGTAAATGGGCCGATGAAAGTAAATAACGCTACAACCGCTACGATTGGCTTTGCAAGTGGCATAATGATTTGCCAAAAAATACGGAAATGCCCTGCTCCATCCATACGAGCTGACTCATCCAATTCTTTCGGAATCGTATCAAAATACCCTTTCATAAGCCATGTGTTCATTGGAATTGCCCCGCCTACATAAATTAAAATTAATGCAAGGTGCGTATCAATTAATCCTGTTAACTGTGCTAATACGTATAAAGCGATTAACGCTGCAAAGTTTGGAATCATTTGCAAAATTAAAAATGTTAATAAACCATTTTTTCTTCCAACAAAACGGTATCTCGAAAATGCATAAGCAGTAAAACTAATTGCTAACACTGAAAAAATCATCGTTAAAACACTTACTTTTAATGTGTTTTTATACCATAGTAAATAATTACTATTCTCTAAATCTAATAACTTACGATAATGATCTAGTGTTGCATTTTGCGGAATAATACTTGATCCAGATAAACTATCACCCGGATTAAACGATGAGCCAATAATCCATAATAATGGATAGAAAATGATGGCACACATTACGAAAATAACGAGATAACTTAATGAGAGACGTAACATCTTTTGTCTTTTAATATTCATTTACATCATATCCTCTTCTTGGAATGATTTTGTTCTCTTAAATTGCCATAACGCAACTGTAATAACGATTAACGATAAGATCATTGTAAGAGCTGCTGCTTTTCCGTACTGCGCGGAAGTCATCGTTAACTTATAAATCCATGAAATTAAAATATCTGTTCCACCTGCGTCTTGTCCAGCTACAGCAGGACCTCCGCCGTTAAATAGATAGATGATACTAAAGTTATTAAAGTTAAACGTATATTGCGTAATTAATATTGGTGCTGTTGCATATAGAACAAGTGGCAATGTAATTTTACGAAACTGTTGCCAAGCTGTAGCTCCATCTACTGTAGCCGCTTCGTATAATTCTCCTGGAATCGATTGCAGTATACCTGTTGTCATTGCAAAGACGAACGGGAATCCAAGCCACGTTTGAATCATAATTAAAGCAATCTTCGCCCAAAATGGATCTGTCATCCAAGCAATCTTTTCAATTCCGAATAAAGCTAATACTTGATTGTTAATCGCTCCAAATGTTTCATTAAACATACCAGAGAAAACAAGAATAGATACGAATGCTGGGACCGCCCACGGTAAAATGAAGATTGTTCGAATAATCGCCTTCCCTTTAATACCAGGCTGATTTACGATAATCGCTAAGAAAATACCAAGTGCAACTTGTAATGTCGTTGCAACGAATGTCCAGATGACAGTCCAAGAAAATACACTTAAAAACGTTTCTCTCCACATCGGTAATGTAAAGATATCAATAAAGTTTTTAAATCCTACCCAATCTACTAATTTAGCTGGAGGAGAATGATATAAATCATAGTTCGTAAATCCAATTAAAATTACGAAAATGATTGGAAATACAACGACAAAGATAAGTAATAAAAACCCTGGTGAAACCATTAAATACGGAAAACCTTGGTCTAGTAAATTACGGTATTGCTCTTTTACAGAGTTTAACGGTGTTCCTATATCCCGTTTCTTTCCGTTTTGGTATGCATCATATAAATTAAATGCATATATTCCGAGTCCAAACACGATGACAATGAGTGCCAAGATTCCTTCTACTAATAGAAAGACAGAATGGTCACGTGGAACTTCTGTACCAAGCGTTACAATTCCCCATAATCCCATATTTAATAAATCAGCAAAGGCTACAATAAATGAACCTGTTAATACTAGAAAAATAAGACCTTTTACAAATTGTTTATTATACATTTGGCCCACGCCTGGAATGATTGATAACATGGTTGCCATTTTCCTATGTTTTGAACCGTTTAAGCCGTTTGCTGGTTCCATAGATGTTTGCATGTTCCTTCCCCCTTTTTTCTTGGGAGAGAATTCGTGCCCCTCATATTAGAGGCACGAATTTCACCTTATTTTTTCTTACTATGATTTGCCTCAATATTACCTTTAATTTGCTTCACTGCATTATCAAGTGCTGCTTTTGGTGCCTCTTTATCCGTAACAACTAATTGAAGCGCATCTCCAGCTGGTTTCCATACTTCTTGCATTTCTGGAATGTTTGGCATTGGAATTCCATTTTCAGATTGTGTTGCAACTGCTTTTGCAGCTTCGTTATCTTTAATAATTGGATCTTCCATTACTGCTTTTACTGGAGGAATTTCTTTCGTCTTCTCAAATCGAATTTTTGCGTTTTCTTCATTCGTTACCCATTCAGTGAACTTTGTAGCTAAATCATTTTGTTTAGAGAAACTTGTTACATGCCATCCTTTAACCCCAACAAACGTTTTCATTGGTTGACCATTTGGTAATTTCGGCATTGGAGCAACGCCATAATCAATTCCGTTCTTTTCCATTGCTTGGAACGCCCAAGGGCCGTTCATGATAGATGCTGCTTTTCCTTCATTAAATAGCCCATCAGCAGCAGGTCCACCAGATTCACCGATAATACCTTTCGGGAATAACTTTTCTTTGTACCATTTTTGAAGATACTCAGCACCTTGTACTGCTCCGCTATTATTTAATCCAACATCACTTGCATTTGGCTTTCCATCTTTTTCACCAAACACATAACCACCCATACCTGCCATGAATGCATTAGCAAAGTAGAAGTTATCTCCTAATGCTAAAAATCCGTACTTGCCATCTTTCGTAAATTCTTTTGAGAAGTTAAACAGCTCGTCCATCGTTTCTGGCGCTTTTGGCATTAGTTTTTTATTGTAAATAAAGACTGGTGTCTCAATTGCTTTTGGTAAACCATATAATTTTCCGTTATATGTCTGTGCTTCTATTGATGAATCAGTAAATTTACTCTTTACAGCATCATCAGCTTTCACTTCAGAAAGTAAACCTTCTGTTACTGCATTTCCGATTTGATCATGTGGCAATGTTACAACATCTGGTCCCGTCCCCGCTGGTCCATCAAGGCGTAACTTCTTCACTTGATCTGTCATTTGCATTTCAACAACTTTTACTTTTACTTTATATTTTTCCTCAAAGCTTTTCACTGCTGGTTCTAAACCAACACCTTTTTTATCATCTTCCCAAACGAGTAGATCGTAATCTTTCTTTGCTTTACTTTCTTCTTTTTTCCCTGAATCTTTCGGTCCACATGCAGATAACATACCAATTGATAATGCTGAAACCGTTAATAATGATAATGCTTTCTTCATCCCAAAAACCTCCCTGAATTGTATATGTACCTTACTAATTGAAAACGTTTGCATTAAATAGTTTAATAGAAGCGCAAACGATATCTCAATCTATGAAAACGTTTGCGCTATTTGTCTATCATTATACATTCTTTTATTCATTTTGCAAATATTAATTTTTAAAATATTATTACTACACTCTTTATAGATTGACTTTATATGAAATGAATACTACTCTTATAAGCAATATTAAAGCTATGCAAAAAGCAATCGTTTGCAACATATGCTTTATTATTATACTTAAGGGAACAATATGCATAGAGATAGTAAAGGGGGATTTTTTATATGCTTAAAGACGCCATCTATCATAGGCCAAAAGATAATTACGCATACGCTTACGATGAAAAAACGATTCATATCCGAATACGTACGAAAAGAGACGATGTTCAAAGCACCAATCTTATTTATGGTGATCCTTATGAATGGACAGACGGGAAGTGGATTTCTTCAAGTGCACCGATGAAAAAAACTGGTTCTACTGCATTATTTGATTATTGGTCCATTTCCATCGAGCCAAAATTTAAGCGCTTACGTTATGGATTTGAATTAAAAGCAGAGACAGAAACGCTTATTTATGCAGAACGCGGATTTTTTTCTAGCATTCCAAATGATGACGTTGGTAACTTTTTCTGTTTTCCATTTATTCATGCAAATGATGTATTCAAAGCACCTTCCTGGATTAAAGATACTGTTTGGTATCAAATTTTCCCAGAACGGTTCGCTAATGGAGATCATACGTTGAATCCAGAAAACACCCTTCCTTGGGGAAGCGCTGAACCAACTCCAACTAATTTTTTCGGCGGAGATTTTGCTGGTATTATGCAAAACCTCGATTACCTTGTTAAGCTTGGAATTTCAGGAATATATTTCACACCTATTTTCAAAGCACATTCAAACCATAAATATGACACAATTGACTACATGGAAATCGATCCTCAATTTGGCACAAAAGAAACATTCAAAGAACTCGTTGAGGCATGTCATACACACGGTATAAAAGTAATGCTCGATGCCGTATTCAATCACAGTGGATACTTTTTCGATAAATTTCAAGACGTACTAGAAAATGGTGAACAGTCAGCATATAAAGAATGGTTTCATATTCATGAGTTCCCAATTAGAACTGAGCCACTTCCGAATTATGATACTTTCGCGTTTACACCGTATATGCCGAAATTAAACACTGCACACCCGGATGTAAAAGAATACTTACTTGAAGTAGGGCGTTATTGGGTAAAAGAATTCAATATAGACGGTTGGCGCCTTGATGTAGCAAATGAAGTCGACCATAAATTTTGGAGAGAGTTCCGAAGTGAGATAAAAGCATTAAATTCTGAAGTATATATTTTAGGAGAAATTTGGCACGATGCACTTCCTTGGCTACAAGGAGATCAATTTGATGCTGTAATGAGCTACCCTGTTACAAACGCTCTACTGTCTTACTTTGCTAACAATTCCATTAAGGCAAATGAATTTATGAAACAAATTATAGAATCTCTACATTCCTACTCTATGAATGTAAATGAAGCAGCATTTCATTTATTAGACAGCCATGATACACCAAGAATATTGACAACATGTAACGGAGATAAAAATAAGTTAAAGTTACTTTATGTATTCCACCTTTCTTTCATCGGCTCTCCTTGTATTTATTATGGAGACGAAATTGGTATGGATGGCGGTATGGACCCTGATTGCCGCAAATGTATGGTTTGGGATACGAAAGAACAAGATCATCTATTATTTACACATGTACAAACATTAATTTCGTTACGAAAGCAATATAAAGCATTTGGAGGACATGGTACTTTCCAATTCATTGAAGCAAATGATGAACATAATTATATTTCTTATACAAAAACATATGAAGATGAAACTATCTTTTTCGTTTTAAATCCGACTAATAGTGATATTACAGCTTCACTGCCTCTCCATGTTACCGGAAAGAAAATCATTAATATTTATACAAACGAAGAATTTTCAGCGGAAGCAAGTGTATTACAAGTTACACTTCCTCCATATGGATTCTCCATATTAAAATGGTAACCAAAAAAATCCTTATACCAAAGTGGTATAAGGATTTTTCTTATTTCAATTTGAACACGATTGCTTCATACGGACGTAATGTCATGTTATCTATCGGTCCATTCTCTACGTCGTAATTGTGTATAAATAACTCTGCTTCACTATAACTAATGTCCTCAGGCAATTCAAATACACATTCTTCCGCAGTAAAGTTTGCAATAACAAGAAGTTTTTCTTCTCCATACGTTCTTACATATGCAAAAATAGATGGATTATTCTCCAATATTAAATCATATGATCCATACACAACTATTTCGTTATTTTTGCGTAACTCAATTAACTTTTTATAATAATAAAAAATTGAATCTTTATTTTGGATCGCTTGTTTCACATTGATTTCTTTATAGTTAGGGTTTACCGTAATCCAGGGCTCACCTGTTGTGAATCCAGCATGATCTTTATCATCCCACTGCATCGGTGTTCTAGCATTATCTCTGCCTTTTATATAAATAGACTGCATCACTTTATCTATATTTTCACCGCGCTCTATCACTTTTTCCTTATACATATTTAATGTTTCAATATCTCGATATTCATCAATCGATTCAAATCGAACATTTGTCATTCCGATTTCTTCGCCTTGATAAATATAAGGTGTTCCTTTCATCATATGAAGCACCGTCGCTAACATTTTCGCAGATTCAATGCGATACATTCCATCATTACCAAAACGAGATACAACACGAGGCTGATCATGGTTATTCCAATACAGACTATTCCAGCCTGTATGTTCTAATGCTTTTTGCCACTTCGTTAAATTCTCTTTTAAAGTAAGAAGTGAACATGGTTTTACATCCCATTTTCCGCCTTCTCCTGAGTCTAAATCCATATGTTCAAATTGGAATACCATCTGCAGTTCTTTTCGTTCTTCCCCGGTATACAATTTCGCTTCTTCTGTCGTTACACCAGGCATTTCACCAACCGTCATAATATCATAATGAGACAATACTTCTTCATTCATTTCATGTAAATATTTATGAATGTTTGGACCGTTCATAAAATACTTATGACCTGAAACATACCCCTCTTCTTCTGTTTCAACAGCTGGTAATCCCTCTTCTTTAGAAATAAAATTAATAACATCCATACGGAAGCCATCAATTCCTTTTTCTAACCAAAACTTCATCATTTCATAAACATCTTGTCTTACCTTTTCATTATCCCAATTTAAATCTGGCTGTTTTTTAGAAAACAGATGTAAATAATATTCATCTGTCATTTCATCATACTGCCATGCAGATCCGCTAAACGCTGCTCCCCAGTTATTCGGCTCTTTTCCTTCTTTTCCAGGGCGCCATATATAGTAATCTCTATATTTATTATCTTTTGATTTACGTGATTCAATAAACCAATTATGTTCATCAGAAGTATGATTAACAACTAAGTCCATCATAAGTTTCATATTACGTTCATGCATTTCATGTAATAGCTCATCCCAATCTTCCATTGTTCCGAACTCATTCATAATTTTACAATAATCACTTATATCATAACCATTATCATCATTTGGAGATTCATAGACTGGTGATAACCAAATTACATCAATCCCTAATTCTTTTAAGTAATCTAACTTTGAAATAATACCGCGAAGATCCCCGAGGCCATCACCGTTGCTATCCATAAAGCTACGAGGATAAATTTGATATACTACGCTTTCTTTCCACCACTGTTTTTCCATTATGCTACCCCATTTCATTCATAATTCGATTTTCTCTTTTTCAAGGCGCAAACGTTTTCATTAATGAATGATAACAGATTCTATCTTAATTTAAAATAGCGCTTACAACTTTTATTCTTATTTTTCTAAGAAAACATACGAAATTTACTAATATTCTTCCAATTCATGAAAACGTTTTATTTTTTTGTTTATTTTTTGAATCTATTCGTTTATAATGAACTCAAAGAAAACGTTTGCATAATTATTTCTAGGGGGAAATACCATGGCAGAACTGAAATTAGAAAACATTTATAAAATATATGATAATAATGTAACAGCTGTAACAGACTTCAATTTACACATTCAAGATAAAGAATTTATCGTATTTGTCGGTCCTTCTGGATGCGGAAAATCTACAACATTACGAATGGTTGCTGGACTAGAAGATATTTCAAAAGGAGAGTTTTCAATTGATGGTAAGCTAATGAATGATGTCCCTCCAAAAGATCGCGATATCGCAATGGTCTTCCAAAACTATGCCCTATATCCACATATGAGTGTATATGATAATATGGCATTTGGATTAAAACTTAGAAAAATACCAAAAGATGAAATTGATCGTCGTGTAAAAGATGCAGCAAAAATTTTAGGACTGGAACAATATTTAGATAGAAAACCGAAAGCATTATCTGGTGGACAACGTCAACGTGTTGCGTTAGGGAGAGCAATCGTTCGAGACGCGAAAGTGTTCTTAATGGATGAGCCATTATCTAACTTAGACGCTAAATTACGTGTTGCAATGCGCTCAGAAATTTCTAAGTTACACCACCGCCTTGGTACGACAACAATTTATGTAACGCATGATCAAACTGAAGCGATGACAATGGCTTCTCGTCTTGTTGTTATGAAAGACGGAAAAATTCAACAAATCGGTACTCCAAAAGAAGTATATGAAACACCTGAAAACATTTTTGTTGGTGGATTTATCGGCTCTCCAGCGATGAATTTCTTCCGTGGTAAATTAACTGAAACCGATTTCGTTATAGACAATGCTGCAAAAATTAAAGTAACTGAAGGAAAAATGAAGATATTACGTGAACAAGGCTATGTAAATAAAGACATTGTTTTAGGTATTCGTCCTGAGGACATTCATGATGAACTATTATTTTTAGAAGCTTCACAATCTACTGCCTTCACAACAAAAATTGAAGTTGCTGAGTTATTAGGTGCTGAATCTATTTTATATATGAAACTTGGAAATCAAGATTTTGCAGCACGTGTTGATGCAAGACATACATTTTCACCTGGTGACCAAATTAAACTAGCATTTGATATGAATAAAGCGCATTTCTTTGATAGTCAAAACGAACAACGCATTCGTTAAAAAATAATTTTCATACAAAAAAACCGTCCACATATATTGAGGGCGGTTTTCACTATTATACGAGGGCTTCTACTGTATGAAATGATTGTCCTTTCGTGCTAATAATACCGAAAATCGGTAAGTCACTTAGCACCACTTCTTCTTGCTGTTTCATAAAAGATGACGTTAATTGTTTTATCTCTATCCATACGTCATTAATACAAAGTACATTGGAATCGTTCTCTTGTTGGCGTGAAAATATAGAATCTATTTTATATAAACCAGCATTTTGAAAAAGCATATCAATGCGACTGAATGCATTCAAAGTAATGCTGATTACGCGTTGCCAATCTCCTTGTTTTTCCATATTATAGGATACAAAAAGTGCTTCTCCGCCTAGATTCGTAATTTCCTCCACTGTTGCTTGTCCACTTTCTTGATCAATGTCCGTCACAATTACTTTTGCGCCTTGTTTAGCCAACAAAAGAGCTGTATTACGTCCAATACCGATGCCACCGCCAGTTACGATAGCAACTTTTCCTGCAAGCTTCATTTTCATTACCCCTTCTATAAGTCTTACCGTCATTCAGTATACTCCTTTATGAGATTAGTCTGCAAGCAAGAAAAGTTGCTTATTCATTTGTAAACGGTTACTTTTTTATTCCTTCTTTTTTCTTACTATTACGCTGATCGAAAACTAAACCGATGAAAATTAAAATCCCCCAAAAGATTACGCTACCTCCAGTCATTTCAATTTCCCCCTTATTATATAAACATATTATTTTAATCATTATAACATTTTCTTAATTTTCAATCTATTAAATCCGAAAATGATATAGATTAACTTTTTCCCTATTATATATCCATTAAAATATATTTGTATAACAAAAAGAGACCTTTGTATATACAAAGGTCTCTTTTTGTTATACAAGACTTATCACTTTCGTTTTTGTAATTAAATCCTGAAAACCACAATTATCTTTGCGGAATAACATCATATATACGTTACATAATATCGGAATTCCAAGCAGTAATATGTTCGGTAATAACAATACAAAAAAACGAATCGTTAATGTTTGTAATGTTAACTTTTCACTCTTCAATGAAATTAATTTTATTCTCGTTACCTTTTTACCAAGTGTTACACCGTTCCAAATAAAGGGTAGCAAAATAAAATATATCGCCATTAATATAAAAACTACTGCAAGATCATATCTATAATCGCCAAAACTAATATTAAAGCGATTAAAAATAGCACTATAATTTCCAGTCATAACAGCTACTACTGCACCATACATAACCGAGATTAAAAACATGTCAATTAGGGAAGCACCTATGCGGTTCATTACAAGCGCTGGACGATGCATCTTTAACTTCATTTTTATGTCGACTCCTTCATATCCTTCTTTACCCGTCTCATCGTACCACTTCTAAAAAACATTGTAAACTAGCGTTTCTCTTACTTTTCTTGTACAATGTGTTACAACAGCATTGTAAAGGAGGTTCCCATATTGAAAAAATGGATAATCCTATTCGTCGCATTCCTATTAGCCGGTTGTGCTGGAAATACAAATCATATAACATATACGATTAACGATGAATACGAACTCATACGTACTTCTGGAAATGCATTTGAACTTTTCCCCACGCAAGATGCTGTATATGCCACACAATACATTCCTGCAAAAATTACAGACATAGCCTGGGATGATAAATACATTATTGCAAAACAAACTGAGGAAAAGTCAGATCCTAATAATCCTGACGCAGCAATTGCAAATAAAAAAAGCGAGCATTATTGGATTATTGACGTAAAGCATAATAAACGTTTTGGCCCCTATAATGAAAAACAATTTCATGAACAAAAAGATGCGTTTAAAATTAAGGTACCTTTTCAAAGTGTAGATTCATACATAGAAGAACAGAAAAAACAGTCAGCATAATAGTTTGAGCACTGACTGTTTTTTCTTGCATATATTTAAAAACAACTTACTCAGAAAGTGAGATATTAAAAGTTTGTGGCTCTTTTACAACATCTTGCGTTTCTGTATTTGCTGCGATTACATTATCTGTTGTAAATTTAATATCCTTTACCTTTTCTTTTCCATCATCAAGTATTAGGCCGATAATACCATCTCTTGTTTCACCTGGCTTATAGTCTTCCCTTGATACATTTTTTGTACCAACGAGCGTATCTTCATCATATAAAAAGTTTTGCGTTGCTACTTTAAAATGTTGTTTATCATTAATCGCAACATCATTCATAGAGAAAAATTGTATATTTTTATTCCCGCTATTTTCCACCTTATATGTAATTTCAACGTAACGAATCGTATCACTAATCTCTGTACCACTTAGCGATGCATATAACTCCGCATCTTCTTGACTGACTTTATCTCCTAATCTACGCTTTACTTCTTCAGGAGTTAATGCCGTATATACTTTTAATGTATTTTTTGCATCTTTACTCATCTGCGATAAAGAGATTACTTTCACATCTTGTACGTGAATTTTCATTGGTGCTACTTCAAATGTTTGATTCACAGAATGAATTTGTTCTAATTTAAAAGTACCCCATCCTGTTTCTTTCACTTTTTGTCCTACTTTTTTCAGCTCACGCCCACCATATTCTTTTGTTTCAGGAATAGATTCTTTCTTCTTCGGTTCAGCTTTCTTTTCTTCTTGATGGAAGCAACCACTTAACATAAGAAGAAAACTACATAAAACAAAAATACTTTTCCATGCTTTCATCATATAATTTCTCCTAACACTATCATTCATTAATATTAATTAGTCCTTTGCTTTGTAAACTATAGAAACAATGAGAAGTCCACAAAACGAACTTGTCAGTCCAGATACTATTATACCCCCTATTTGGAAAATATGAAAATAGGGATCTACGAACGCGTGCACGATAAATATAATAGTTGCCACAACAATTACCGAAATCCAATATTTTATTTTTTCCAAAGCTAAAATAAGGTCTTTACCCATTGCATTTCTACACTTCCATAAAACGTATACTAATAACAGAAAACCAATACATGTACTTCCATGTTGCATATATTTATAAACAGAGATACCGTACCATTCTCTTTGCAATAATGGTATTTTCATAACAAAATAGCCTGTCTTATGAGTGAATGCATCCCAAACAACATGCGTTAACATACCGAATAATGCTGAATAACAAAATACAAAGAAATCTTTCCTTGTGTAAAGCCCCCACCTCTCATCTACTGCATATGTATAGTAGCCAGCAAATGGTTTAGGTAAATGTGTTATAAACGGCTTTTTTAAAATGTAGTGATATATGTATGCTAATAAAAATACGAGTGGTAAATTAAAATATAAGAATCCAAGCCACGTATGCCCAATTACACCATACGGTCTAAAGTGTAGGAAATATTCAAAGTCAGGCGCCATACTACCTAATATAAGAGCCGTTACTGAAATATGTTGAGAATACTTTTTTGCAAAAGGAAGAACTGCTGCTGGATGTGCAAATGTAAACGGCATGTTTTAACTCCTTTTTATAATTACAATAGATTACATACTATCATAACGACATGAATAATCTCCATGCAATATTTATTTTCACATTGGAATATGATAGTTTAAATGATATAATCCACATAAAATATTCAGAAAATAAGGAGGGATTCACGTGTCATTAACACTTGTCTTTTTTCTTGTTCTGTTTACCTTGTTTTTAAGTACATACATTGGCTTCTATCTATGGAAGCACTACAAAATTATAAAATATATACCTGCTCTCGTTGGTTTTATAAGCATTCTTTTTATTTTCATATGGAAGAGAATGACTTTCGGCTGGGAAGGTCTTGGCTTTGGCGCACTTCAATATACAATACTATTTGCAAGTTGTCTTACCCTTGTATTTGCTGCTTTTTTAGAATCAAAATCCGTTATGAATTGAGGTTTCTATATTGATTGACGTACCCTTTTTACAAAATGTCACATTAAAAAAAGAAAATATCCCTAGTTTCTCCGCATATCCTTACTGTTTACCCGCTATTCGAACATTACAATCACTAGCTTTCCATCCAAATGTAACATTCATTATTGGAGAAAACGGAACGGGGAAGTCAACATTACTCGAAGCGATTGCAATTGCTTTAGGATTTAATGCAGAAGGTGGAACGAAAAACTTCCGTTTTAGTACAAACGATTCACATTCATCTTTACATGAACATCTTCGAATTTCCAAAAGTTTCAATACACCAAACGATGGTTTCTTTCTTCGTGCTGAATCGTTTTATAATGTTGCTTCTTATATTGATGAAATGGATGCCGATTCAGAAGCACGTGGAAATCCAATTATTGACTCATATGGTGGTACTTCACTACACGCCCAATCACACGGTGAGTCATTTTTCTCCTTATTTATGAATCGTTTTTCAGGACAAGGCTTATACATTTTAGATGAGCCCGAGGCCGCTCTATCACCAATGAGACAACTTTCTATGCTCATTCGAATGCATGAACTAGCGGAACAAGGTTCACAATTTGTTATCGCAACGCATTCTCCTATTTTAATGGCTTATCCTGAATCCACTATATATTCTTTAACACAAGAAGGGATTCATGAATCCACATTAGAAGAAACTGAGCATTACCAAACGACGAAACTTTTCTTTGAAAATCGTGATCGATTATTTCATCATTTATTTGAATCATAAAAAAAGAAGCAGCGATTGCTGCTTCTTTTTTATAGTGCTTCTATAAATAATGCTACTCCAATACCGCCGCCGACGCATAGAGAGGCAATTCCTTTTTCTAACCCGCGTCTTTTTAATTCATGAATTAAACTTACAGTAATACGAGCTCCTGTACAACCGATTGGATGTCCAAGTCCTACACCACTACCGTTTACATTCACTTTTTCACGATCTAAACCTAATTCTTTCTCTACAGCTAAGTATTGTGCAGCGAAAGCTTCATTAATTTCCAGTAAATCTGCATCTTCTAATGACCAATCTACTTTTTCTAACCCTTTACGAATTGCTGGTGCTGGTCCAATACCCATAATTTTAGGATCTACTCCAGCTACTGAATATCCAACAATTCTAGCTAACGGTTGTAAGCCTTTTTCTTTCGCTTTTTCTTCGCTCATTAATACTAGAACCGCACTTCCGTCATTCAGGCCAGATGCATTCCCTGCCGTTACAGATCCGTCTTTACGGAAAGCTGGTTTTAATCCTGCTAATTTTTCTGCTGTAATGTCAGCACGTGGATGTTCATCCTTTGAAAATACTACTTCTTTTCTACGTTCTTTTATTGTAATAGGAACAATTTGATCGTCAAAGTATCCAGACTCGATTGCCTTCAATGCCAATGTATGACTACGAAGCGCAACTTCATCTTGTTCCTCTCTTGTAATTTCATATTGTTCAACTAAATTTTCCGCTGTTTCCCCCATCATAATATGATGAATTGGATCTTCTAATACTTCCCACACCGTATCACGAATTTCTCCGTGTTGTAGGCGTTGTCCCCAGCGGTGTTGTTTTAATGCATAAGGGCTTGAACTCATTGCTTCTACTCCACCTGCAACGACAACTTCACTTACACCTAATTGAATTTGCATTGCAGCCGACATAATTGCTTGCATACCTGAAGAACATTGGCGTTGGATTGTATAACCTGTAACTGTGTCAGGAAATCCTGCCGCTAATGCAGCCGTTCTTGCCGTATTTGCTTCATCAGTTCTTTGAATACAATGACCTAAAATCACTTCATCAACTTCGTGTGGTTCTACCCCGCCTCGTTTTACAGCTTCCTGAAGTACAGGAACAGCTAATTCTACTGGCGTTACATTTTTTAGCGCTCCCCCAAAAGTTCCAATTGGCGAACGAACTGCAGCTGTAATAACAACATTATGCATTTTGCACTTGCCCCTCTCTTATGTACCCTAGTCAGTTTTTAGGTGAAATTCCATAAGATGTATGTCTACACTTATCATACTATAAACATACTAAAAAATCAAAATATTTAATATAATAAAAATAGAAGGAATTAACCTTCTATTCTGTTAATGCATATAGAAATTTTTGTAAAATTCTCTCAGTTGTTTTATTCAAATTCGGTAACTTATCTACAGGAAAATATTGAAGCTGTAATCCTTCATGGTCAAGCCTTAATTCCCCGCTCACATGATGCCCCTGATACAGATGAATGACATTAAAAATTTCATCTCCATTTGGATATTGGAAGTACACTTCTTTTCCCGAAAGAACCCCGATAAATTGCATAATTTTCGCATTTAGTCCCGTCTCTTCAAATAGTTCTCTACGAGCAGTTTCTTCTGTAGTTTCTCCTAGCTCCATCGCCCCGCCAGGTACACCCCAATCATATGTATCTGAACGATATTGAAGCAATACTTCTTGATTATCATTTAAGATAATAATTGCTGATCCTACTAGAATAAGCGGCCTTGTACCAACGACTTTGCGTAACTCTTCAATATACCCCAATATGTAAACTCTCCTTTCCTCACCCTCCCTTATCATAACAAAATTTTTCTCCTTTTGTTGATGTAATTTTAAAGAAAAAAGGAAGCTTTCGCTCCCTTTTTTCACCTTTATTTCTTAAAACTTTCATATTTTACAGCTTCAAAAGCTTCTTCTATTTCATCATTACGATAATGGACATATGTAAAACGCCCTAATTCTACTAATCTTGCTATTTCTTGTAACGCTTTATGTTGCTCATATGTTTCCTCAAGCTTAATATGTACATAAAATTTCATTAAAGGATGTTCATATAAAGGTTCTCCCACCTCTACATATACATCTTCCACCCCTTGTACAACTCTTACATAACTTGCAAATTGATACAGTGCTTCTCTGTCTGAAACGATTTTTAATGTATACATATATTCTCCCCCTTTCCTTTACTATATCAAAAAGACAGCCAAACCATGTTATAGAACTATGAAATTTTTTCGACTTGTAATAAACAAGGCGTTTATCCATACATAGGATCTTTTCCCAACATATATTATAGAAAGAATTTTTTCAGTTGAGGTGTTCCTTATGGATCCATACGTCAATATATGTATTTGCATTACGCCAGGCGCCGATATTTCTGATGACCGTATTGCAAAAGATTTAGCAGTTGCAGAATCAATTTGGCACCCCATTACATTTCAAATTCAAGAAGTAATTGTTTTAAATGAACTTTTTCGTTTTTCTGACCGTGAAATTAGTTATAAAGATTCTATTCAAAGTCAGGAAAAATTAGCATCCTTTTTTCAAACTTGTGTAAATGAAGCTCCTGAATGCGACCTTTACATTTGTTATATTGGCAGTGATTATTTCAAAGAAACAGCAGTAATTGCCTGTGCCTACTCTTTAGCAAAACAACAGCAACTTACAGGGTATATCGTTTTAACAAACTCGGCTGCTCCTATGAAAAATATATATACGCTCGCTCATGAAATTGGTCATATTTTATTTACAAGACGTGTTCACGGAAAACTTACTCACGCAGATCCTCATTCCCCAACTGGCTCGGAGCACCATCCTTCTCCAACAAATCTTATGTATCCGATCGTCCCTCGCCCTGAAAATGTCCATATTCAGTCTCTATTAACGAACGAACAAAAAGCTCTCTCTTTACAAAGCTCTTTATTGCAAAGAAAAAAACAGTAACGATTTTGTTACTGTTTAAAACAATAGATTCCAATTAATAAACTACATTCCGGCTGCAACGGATGCAAATATACAACTAAACATAAATACAATTACTTTAAAAATCTCTATATAATATTTCTTTGGAAATAATTTTTTGCATATCCGGAGCAGCCACTTTCCTATTAAACTGAAGAACAAAACATAACCTGATGTGTCATCTAATAAAGTATCGAAATAGTCATCGTGTACCTTTTTAGAAAAGGTAGTATATAGCCCAAAAATCGTTAAACCTAAAAATGTAATAGACAATATACCTAGAAATATACTTTGCATATTTGTTCTCCTCTTAATAAAAAATTCAGTTCGTTCGCTATTAATATAAAGCTAGCTTACAGTTTTTTTCTCCTCAATTTTCAAAGACCATCTCATTAATACATATAAACTTCCGTACAGAAGTAACGGCTCTAACATTCCCCAATATGGGTTGTTCTTCCCTAATTCTTTAAATACAAACATAATGAATAGCGGGACAATAACAGCTAATATCCCAATCCAGCCAAGTATGTACGCTTCCCCAATTAACAGTACTAACAAGATAACTCCAGCTAGTATATAACTTTGTATAGTCGTTAATTGTAATACAGGTGTCCCATACCATTTATTCATAAACATTAATAATACTAGTAATAAAATTGGTAGCAAAGATGCCACATAAAGAATGCTAAACTCTTTTATTTTACTCTTAAATGAAGACATTTTAAAAGCAAATATAATTCCTACAATCGTAATCATTAAAACAATTGGGTATCCAATTAATTGTACATTCGTTAATGTAAATTCATGATTTGGGCTTTCAAATAAAATATTTGTAAGTAACCAATACCCGCCAATACCAATTATCATTCCTAAAATATTCTTTATACTCCCGCCTTTATCTTTCTCCATCTCTTTCGCTAATTCTTCCGCATACTCTTTTGGTGAATCACCAAATATATCACTTACCGTCTTTCCCTCTTTCTCACCTTCTATTAAATGAAGCTCTGCATCTTCTAAAAAGGCATCCACATCTTCTTCTTTCATTCCTTTTGTTGTTAAATACACTTTCGTATCGATTAAAAACTTTTCTCCTTCTTTAGAAATCTGCATGATACTCCCTCCCTTATTTAATCGCTTCTCTTCTATTCGTCTTCATCATAATTTCAACAAAAATTAAAATAAACAAACTTCCGTATAAACATATAATTTGAAATAACATTGGAACAAGGTCTTCTGATGTAAATGTTTTAAACACTAACATAATAGAAAGCGGGATGATTAAATATAAGTTTTTAAACCATCCATTAAAATATATATTTATTGCTACTGTAATGATGAAAATACTACCAGCTAATATATAACTTTGCATTTGGGTGAATATAAACATTTTTGTAGGATAAATCACATCTAATATCGTTACAGCCCCTATTAGAAACATTGGTGTGATTATGACTAACGACCACATAGCAAACCATGTTTTTGTAAAACTTGTTACGAAAGTCATTTTGCGAAGTAGAAAATTAGGACCTATCACAACTAAAATTAATGACAAACTATATCCAACGCACTGAATAAGTGACATCTGTAATAGTCCGTTATTTACTATTAGAACAGAAGCAATAATCCAAAACGATACGATATTCATTACTGTAAAACCAATTTGCTTCCACGTTTCCTGTCTATCTCTTTCCATCACTTTTACAAGTTCATTTGCGTATTCTTTCGGTGAGCTTCCGAAAATTTCTTCTACGCTTTTTCCATTACTCTCACCTTCTATTAAATGAAGTTCTGCGTCTTCAATAAAGCTTTCAATATCGCTTTCTTTCACACTCTTTGCAGTCAAAAACAACCTCATATCTAATAAAAACTTTCGTGCTTCATTTGATAGCATTATTTTCTTCTCCCCTTCCCTTCAAGTAGACGTTCCACACTACTTTGCATCGCTTCCCAGCGATCCATAAATTCATCCAGTGCATCTTCGCCATCTTCTGTTAACGTGTAATACTTCCGTTTTGGACCAGATGGGGATTCCTTCATTACACTTTTTATGAATCCTTCTTTTTGCATTCGTATTAATAACGGATAAATACTTCCCTCACTCGCCATTGTAAAGCCATACTTTGCTAGCTTCTCACTCATTTCATAACCGTATATTTCACCTTCAGAAATAATAGCAAGTAAGCATCCTTCTAAAATCCCTTTCAGCATTTGACTTGTCGACATAATTCAAATCCTCCTACTATCTTGTTTTACAAGATAGATAAGCGTAAGTATCTTGCTTTACAAAATAGTATAGCAGAGACTATTTTGCAAAACAAGATAGCTAACAATATTTTTCCAAATCTTTGCAGGATTTTTCTTATCCACTCTCTAAATAGAGCAATATGAGAACTTTATTACGAAGGGATGTTTTTCATCATGGTTACAAATCGAGTTGTTTTTTTAACAGGTGCTGCAAGTGGTATTGGATATGAAATGGGAAACGCTTTTGCAAAAGAAGGGGCAAAAGTTGTTATTACCGATCGTCTTGAAGAACGTGCAAAAGAAGCTGCTGAACAACTACAAAAAGAGGGCTTTCAAGCTATCGGCTTAAAATGTGATGTTACATCCGAAGAAGAAATAGAAGCATCCATTTCTCAAACTGTTACTCATTTCGGTTCATTAGACATATTAATTAATAATGCAGGCATGCAACACGTTTCACCAATTGAAGATTTTCCAACCGAAAAATTCGAGCTACTAATTAAAATTATGCAAATCGCTCCTTTTATCGCCGTTAAGCATGCCTTTCCCATTATGAAAAAGCAAAAATATGGCCGAATTATTAATGTAGCTTCCATTAATGGCCTCGTTGGATTCGCTGGAAAAGCTGCTTATAATAGCGCAAAACATGGTGTAATTGGATTAACAAAAGTTGCCGCTTTAGAAGGGGCTACTCACGGAATTACTGTTAATGCGCTTTGTCCCGGTTATGTCGATACCCCTCTCGTACGGAATCAATTACAAGACTTGGCCACTACACGAAATGTACCACTTGAAAATGTTTTAGAGGATGTCATTTATCCACTTGTCCCACAAAAACGCTTATTACAAGTACAAGAGATTGCTGATTATGCGATGTTTTTAGCGAGCGAAAAAGCTAAAGGTATAACTGGACAAGCTGTCGTTATCGATGGTGGTTATACTGCTCAATAAAAAATAAAGTTTGCTCACGAAGAGCAAACTTTATTTTTTATCGCGAGGATCATCATACTGTAGTAATTGCCGTGGCAACTTCTCTATTGCAACAATTACCCCATCTAATTTACTTTCAATTCGATGAAGTAAATATAATGTTACAACAATTGGAAACCCTACATTACCTATCATCTTGATCCACTCTTCCATCTTTTTCTCCTCCTTTCATTATATAAATAAGAAAAAAGAACACATTTAGGCATAGAAAAACAAGCTATTATGTATTAGCTTGTTTTTTCGAACAATGATGCAATTTCTCGCTTATAATCTCCACGTATAATACCTTGCTCAGTAATAATACCTGTAATTAATTCATTCGGTGTTACATCAAATGCAGGATTATAAACAGTAGTTCCAACTGGCGTTACCTGTTTCCCAAAAATTTTCGTAACTTCTGTTTCATCTCTTTCTTCAATAACAATTTCTGCACCTGTTTGTTTCGTAATATCAAATGTAGATAGTGGAGCTGCAACGTAGAACGGGATATCGAAATACTTTGCTAATATAGCTAAATTCATCGTTCCGATTTTATTTGCTGTATCCCCATTTGCGACAATTCGGTCCGCTCCTACAATAATTGCGTTGATTTCTTTCGTTTGAATAGCATGAGCTGCCGTATTATCTGTAATAAGTGTTACATCAATACCTGCCTGTTTTAATTCCCAAGTCGTTAAGCGACCGCCTTGTAAAACCGGTCTCGTTTCACATGCATATGCATGTAAATGTACACCTTTTTCTTTCCCAATATAAAACGGTGCTAATGCAGTACCATATTTAGCAGTTGCAATACTGCCAGCGTTACAAATTGTTAAAATGTTATCACCGTCTTTAAAGCATGTTAATGCATGTTCTCCAATACTTCGGCATACCGCTTCATCTTCTTGCTGAATACGAAGCGCTTCTTCTTCTAATATTTTTTGCGCTTCTTTTATTGTAGTAATTTCTTGAATAGATTCTCTCATACGATCGATTGCCCAAAATAAATTGACTGCTGTCGGGCGTGACGTCCCTAAATAATTACAATCTCTATTAAACTTCTTTTGAAATTCTTCAATATGTAAAGTAGTATATTTTTTTGATGCAAGCGCCAAGCCAAATGCAGCTACAATTCCAATTGCAGGTGCTCCTCGTACTTCTAGCATGACAATACTTTTCCATACCTCTTCAATCGTCGTTAATGTTTTGTATTCTGTGCTATGCGGCAACTTTGTTTGATTTAATACTGCAATGGCATCACCTTTCCAACTGACAGACCTCGGAATCGTAACAACTGTACTCATGCTTTTACCCCTCCAGAAACTGTCTGTTGGAATAATGATCGGAACAGTTGAATATCAGCGTTTTTAGATTCATATTTTATTAGTTCTCTACCTAAGGATAACGCTTGTTTCTTAGCTTGAATTCTCGTTTCTTTATTTGCTATTTCATCTAAATCAGCTACATGTGCTAAGCCAATTGTTCTTCGGATAAGCTCACATCCAGCAAATCCGACCACATCCGTAAAAATATTTTGCAAAATAATCGGCAACCATTGTTTCTCTTTCGTATATGCTTCTACACCTTCTCCAATCCATAACTTCGTAAAAGTGTCTACGAAATAGCTCCATGTTTTCTCAATATGGAAAAATAGCACACTTCTCTGTTCTTCCTCTCTAGATAGAGCATTTAATAATAGATTTGCAATAAATTGCCCGATGTCAAATCCAAATGGACCGTACGTTGCAAATTCTGGGTCAATCACTTTCGTTTCAGAAGGTGATGAAAAAATACTTCCAGTATGTAAATCTCCATGAATGAGTGCCTCTTTTCTCGTTAAAAATTTATATTTATATTGCGCTACTTTTAGTTTTAAAGTTTTATCACTCCATAGTTCATCTACAGCCAATTGTAACTCCGACTCATAATCATTCGTATCGTAATGCCCAAACGGATCTGTAAACACTAAATCTTCTGTAATTTTGCAAAGGTCTGGATTTACAAATGTACCTTCTAGTACCCTTTTCTCTTCTGACTGTAAACCAAAATCTGAAGTATAAAATAAAACATTCGCTAGAAAACGACCGATATGCTGGGATAGAAGTGGATACTCTTCTCCATCTATTAATCCTTTTCTTGTAATAGTTAATTTTGATAAGTCTTCTATGATTGTTACCGCTAATTCTTCATCATGACTATACACTACCGGCACATATTCCGGCACATACTTTGCAAAAATTTGCAGCGCCTTACTTTCAATCGTCGCTCTTTTTATAGACAACGGCCAGCTCTCACCAACTACTTTCGCATATGGTAGTGCTTGTTTTGTTATAATAGACTTCTCTCCATCATCTAATTTGAACACGTAATTTAAATTTCCATCTCCAATTTCATGACAAACTACATTTGCTTTCTTTTCAAAATAGCCATGTTCTTTCGCATATTGTACAGCGGTTACTTCTGTTAATGAATAATATCCCATCGTCTTCTCCCCCTTTTTTTAATTCAGAGGTTTTTCTAACACAAAAAAACCTCTTTCCACTAAGAAAGAGGTTTGAAGTTTATCTTCTCCCCTCTTATCTGCCAGAAAGTTTTACTTTCTGCTGGAATTAGCACCGTGCCTTTTGGCGTCATAAACGCCCCATTTCACAATGGTATTACGGTCGGTTGCTGGGCTTCATCGGGCCAAATCCCTCCACCTGCTCTTGATAAGAGTTGTATAATTTTTTAGAATTTTTAACTTTATGTTGAAGACTATACCAAGAATAAAAATCACTTGTCAACATTTTATTTGTATAATTCTGGACGTCGATCCGCAAAAACTGGAATTCCTTTGCGTACTTCTTTAATTTTCTCGAGTGTAAACTCTCCAAATAGAATTGATTCTTCTTCATTTGCTTCTACAACAACTTCGCCCCAAGGATCGACAATTAAAGAATGGCCAGCAAACTCATTATTTGGATCCTTCCCTGCCCTATTACATGCTACAACATAACACTGATTTTCAACTGCTCTTGCTTGTAATAGTAAACGCCAATGCGCTAAACGAACTAATGGCCATTCAGCTACAACAAATAAAACTTTTGCACCTTTAGCAGTATGAACGCGCATCCACTCCGGAAAACGAATATCATAGCAAATGGTGCCGGCGCACTCTACATCATCTAACTTAAATTCACCAGTACGATTTCCAGCGATTAAATATTTATGTTCATCCATAAGCTGAAATAAATGCACTTTACTATATTCATTGACTAGTTCTCCTTTATTCGTTACAACATACATTGTATTTGTAACACCTTGTTCTGTTTGCCTTGCTATAGAACCACCAACAATATGTACACCATATTGTTTCGACCATTCTATCAACTTTTCTTTCGTTTCCAATCCATCCCTATCTGCAATTTCAGAGAGTCTCGTTAAATCATAACCTGTTGTCCATAGTTCTGGTAAAACAATAACATCTGGTCTTTCTTTCATCGCTTCACTTATTTTATTTTTAGCATTCTCAATATTTTTTTCTACATCTCCAAAGACAATATCCATTTGAATACATGCGACTTTCATTTTTTCAGCCCCATTCTTATTTTTTTCTTTACAAAATACTGGAAAGATTATATCATTTGTCACTAGAATTGTAACAACTTTCAAAAGAGGTGGAAAGTATGAAATCATTTCAACCTTCTGAGATAGTAACATCATTGCCAACACAATTTTTCGCTTCACTTGTTGCAAAAGTTAACAAAGTTGTAGCAGCTGGTCACGATGTTATTAATCTAGGTCAAGGTAATCCAGATCAACCAACACCGCAGCATATCGTAAAAGCTTTGCAAGATGCTGCAGAAAAGACCATTCATCATAAATATCCGCCATTTCGCGGACATGAAAGCTTAAAAGAAGCCGTGGCAACATTCTATCAACGTGAATATGATGTAGTAGTAAATCCGAAAACTGAAGTTGCTATATTGTTTGGTGGAAAGGCTGGATTAGTAGAATTACCAGTTTGCTTTACAAACCCTGGTGATACAATTCTCGTTCCCGATCCAGGCTATCCAGATTATTTATCAGGAGTTGCTTTAGCGAAAGCACAATTTGAAACAATGCCGCTTATTGCAGAAAATAAGTTTTTACCAGATTATACAAAAATTGACGACTCTATTGCCGAGCGTGCAAAATTAATGTTTTTAAACTATCCAAATAATCCGACCGGTGCTACTGCATCAAAAGATTTCTTTGATGAAACCATTCATTTTGCTAATAAACATAATATATTAGTCGTTCATGATTTTGCTTACGGTGCGATTGGATTCGATGGTCAAAAACCTGTTAGTTTCTTACAAGCAGATGGTGCCAAAGATACAGGAATCGAAATTTACACATTATCGAAAACTTTCAATATGGCTGGCTGGCGCATCGCTTTTGCGGTAGGGAATGAAAGTGTCATTGAAACCATTAACTTATTACAAGATCATATGTATGTTAGTATTTTTGGTGCCATTCAAGATGCTGCCCGCGAAGCACTATTAAGTTCACAGTCTTGCGTCATAGACCTTGTAAATAGTTACGAATCTCGAAGAAACGCTCTTATTTCAGCTTGTCACTCAATTGGTTGGAATGTAGACATTCCAACAGGGTCATTTTTTGCATGGCTTCCTGTTCCAAAAGGATATACTTCTGAGCAATTTTCTAATATTTTACTAGAAAAAGCACATGTCGCAGTTGCTCCTGGTGTTGGATTTGGTGAGCATGGTGAAGGGTACGTCCGCGTTGGTCTCTTGCATACAGAAGATAGATTACGAGAAGCCATTAATCGAATCGATAAATTAAATTTTTTCAAAAAGTAATTGACAACATGAAAAATATCTGACAAAATTCAGTTATCTTAAAAATTTAAACATTTCTAAATACTTCTTATCAAGAGCAGGTGGAGGGACGAGCCCGACGAAACCCGGCAACCGATCTACAATTGTAGACACGGTGCTAATTCTCGCAGCATTACGCTGACAGATAAGGAGCTGGTTGTAAAAAAACCTCTCCTTAGCTGAGAGGTTTTTTTATTTAACTAGGAGGTTATAACAATGAGCGGAATTATAGCGACATATTTAATCCATGATGATTCACATAACTTAGAAAAAAAAGCTGAACAAATTGCACTCGGTTTAACAATTGGCTCTTGGACTCATTTGCCGCATTTATTGCAAGAACAATTAAAACAACATAAAGGCAACGTCATTCATGTTGAGGAATTAGCTGAACATGAACATACCAATTCGTATTTACGTAAAAAAGTAACACGCGGGATTATTAAAATTGAATATCCGTTATTAAATTTCAGTCCAGATTTACCAGCTATTTTAACAACTACATTCGGAAAGCTATCCCTTGATGGCGAAGTAAAATTAATTGACTTAACTTTTTCAGACGAGTTAAAAAAACATTTTCCTGGTCCAAAATTCGGGATAGATGGTATTCGAAATCTTTTACAAGTACATGATCGTCCCCTTTTAATGAGTATTTTTAAAGGAATGATTGGACGAAATATTGGGTATTTAAAAACGCAATTACGCGATCAAGCAATTGGTGGTGTAGATATCGTAAAAGATGATGAAATATTATTTGAAAATGCATTAACACCACTTACGAAACGCATCATATCTGGAAAAGAAGTTTTACAATCCGTATATGAAACGTACGGACATAAAACGTTATATGCCGTAAATTTAACAGGACGAACTTTTGATTTAAAAGAAAATGCGAAACGTGCAGTGCAAGCTGGAGCCGATATTCTATTATTTAACGTATTCTCTTACGGACTAGATGTACTACAATCACTTGCAGAAGATGATGAAATCCCAGTTCCTATTATGGCACATCCTGCTGTAAGTGGTGCTTATTCAGCATCCAAGTTATATGGAGTTTCATCACCATTATTACTTGGAAAGCTACTCCGTTATGCTGGGGCTGACTTTTCATTATTCCCATCTCCATACGGAAGTGTTGCGCTAGAAAAAGAGGAGGCTCTTGCTATCTCAAAATATTTAACTGAAGACGATGTATTTTTCAAGAAGAGCTTTTCTGTTCCGTCTGCTGGTATTCATCCTGGTTTCGTTCCCTTTATTGTACGAGATTTCGGTAAAGATGTTGTTATTAATGCTGGCGGCGGGATACATGGACATCCAAATGGGGCGCAGGGCGGCGGTAAAGCTTTCCGTGCTGCAATTGATGCTACTTTGCAAAATAAACCACTCCATGAAGTAGATGACATAAATTTGCATAGCGCACTACAAATATGGGGAAATCCCTCTCATGAGGTGAAATTATGAGTATTCAAGTATTTTGTGATTTCGATGGCACGATTACAAATAATGATAACATTATGTCCATTATGGAAAAATTCGCACCACCAGAAGCTGAAGAAGTAAAGAATAAAATTTTATCACAAGAGCTATCTATTCAAGAAGGTGTTTCTCAATTATTTCAATTCATACCTACTAATCTGCACGATGAAATTATTCAATTTTTAATAGAGACTGCTGAAATTCGTAACGGTTTTCATGAATTTATACAATTTGTAAATGAAAACAATATTTCCTTTTATGTTATATCAGGTGGAATGGATTTCTTCGTCTATCCACTCTTACAAGGACTCATTCCAAAAGAGCAAATTTACTGTAATGAAACAGATTTTTCAAATGAATACATTACGGTGAATTGGCCTCATCCTTGTGATCGTCTTTGTCAAAATCATTGCGGATTATGTAAATCATCACTCATCCGTAAATTGAGTGATACGAATGACTTCCATATTGTAATTGGAGATTCAATTACCGATTTACAAGCTGCGAAACAAGCGGATAAAGTGTTCGCTCGTGATTTCCTTATTACAAAATGCGAAGAAAATCATATTTCTTATACAGCATTTGAAACGTTTCACGATGTTCAAACTGAATTAAAACATTTGTTGGAGGTGAAATTATGAAACAACTTTTTCGTCAATGGTATGACTTAAGCGAGATAAAAAAAGAATTAACAACACGAAATTGGTTTCCAGCAACGAGTGGTAATATTTCTATAAAGGTTAGTCATGAACCACTCACTTTTCTCATTACAGCAAGCGGTAAAGATAAAACAAAAACGACTCCAGATGACTTTCTACTAGTAGATCATCTAGGGGTTCCCGTATTAGAGACTGAATTACGCCCTTCAGCAGAAACAATCTTGCATACACATATTTATAACAATACGAATGCTGGGTGTGTCCTTCATGTTCATACAACTGATAACAATGTTATCACAAATTTATATAGTGATGCAGTCACACTTCAAAATCAAGAAATTATTAAAGCTCTCGATATTTGGGAAGAAGATGCAACAATTCACATTCCTATTATCGAAAACCATGCTCATATCCCAACGCTTGGAGAAAACTTCCGCAAGCATATACAGGGAGATTCGGGGGCAGTATTAATCCGTAACCATGGTATTACCGTATGGGGCCGAGATAGCTTTGATGCAAAGAAAAGATTAGAAGCTTATGAGTTTTTATTCCAATTTCATATAAAACTATTATCAATTCAAGGAGGCGTTTCTAATGGCGCAAATTCGTATTCATGAAGTAAATACTCGCATTGAAAATGAAGTGGAAGTATCTAAATTTCTACAAGAGGAAGGCGTTTTATATGAGAAATGGAATATTTCCAAACTTCCTACTCATTTAAAAGAAAATTACTCATTAACAGATGAAAACAAAGCTGAAATATTAGCTGTGTTTTCAAAAGAAATTGCTGATGTTTCAGCACGCCGAGGTTATAAAGCACATGATGTAATTTCACTTTCAAATAGCACACCTAACCTTGACGAATTATTAATTAATTTTCAAAAAGAACACCATCATACTGATGATGAAGTTCGCTTTATTGTTAGTGGTCATGGCATCTTTGCCATTGAAGGAAAAGATGGGACATTCTTTGACGTTGAACTTGAGCCAGGCGATCTCATATCTGTTCCTGAAAATGCAAGACATTATTTTACCTTGCAAGATGATCGTCAAGTTGTAGCTATTCGTATTTTTGTTACAACTGAAGGTTGGGTTCCAATCTATTAAGGTAGTTAGTTGAATAAAAGGTCTTGGACCCCCTTTTCCAACCTTTTATTCACTCTACATATATACATCCTCCTATGGAACAGGCTTATTTCATTTTGAAATAAGCCTGATTTTTTATGGTTCTAACCGTATTATTCCTTCTTTTCAGTACAATCTCTCCCTTCAATTTTTCAAGTATATTTATTAATACTTTTTGAACATTTATTGAACTTTTTTTGAATTTTTTCTGAAAATTCTGTTTTATATATGATATACTACAATTAACTAAGAAGGAAAAAATATCGCAAACAGAGGGGGATAATCATGAGTTTACTTATCGCACTTATACTAGGGGTTACGTGTGGAGCACTTCCTATTATTCTAGGAGCTATTATGGAAGAATTAGAAGTTGGTGTTTTAGGTTTTGTTGCATCTTGTGTAAGCGCTTTATTTTTCGGGTTGTTCGGTGCTATTCCTGTTTCAATTCTGTGTGCATTTTATATAATACGCCATGCTCGTACAAAACAATTTGGTCCTAATCACATCGCGCAAGTTATTCCATTCCCAATGGAACGATGCCGCCGGGCTTCTAGCTTATAATTACAAAATTAAAAATAAAAGTCCTCAAATGAGGACTTTTATTTTTTTTCTTCTAGAAATTGAAACAATTCTTGTAGGTGCAAAGCGTCTTCACTATAGCTAACAGATACATGATATATACCATCAATCTCCGCTTCCATGTAAAGGTCAACTCCATCTCGATCATATTTCAATGCCAAATAAAATTCCATTTCTTCTAGCATCTTTTTTGAAGTTCGAATAACGTAATGCCCTTTCTCATCTCTTCCATATTCGAAATTCGGTTCAAAATCATATTTTTGTTTAAAAGCTTCTTTTTGTTTTTCATTAATTTGTATACATGTTGCTCTTTGTACAGTATCAATCATCTCATCAAATTTTTGAAGATCCATCTCATTTACCCCCTTACATATTTTTTGTATAACACTTGTGTTCCGCTATTTTCTTCCCCATCTTTTATTAGCTCTTCATACAATTCCTTCGCCAAACTTAAACCTGGTACTGGTAATTGTAATCTTTCAGCCTCATCTAACGCGATCTTCATATCTTTCATAAAATGCTTTACATAAAAACCTGGTTCAAAATCTCCCTTTAACATTCGAGGAGCTAAATTACTTAATGACCAGCTACCTGCTGCTCCCGTTGAAATACTCTCCAATACTTTATCAGGATCTAATCCAGCCTTTTTTGCATAAGCAACAGCTTCACATACTCCAATCATATTAGAAGCAATCGCAATTTGATTGCACATTTTTGTATGTTGTCCACTTCCAGCAGTCCCTTGCAACTGAATATTTGTTCCTAGTTTTTCAAATAACGGTAAACATCTATCATATATTTCTTTCTCTCCACCGACCATAATTGCGAGTCTTGCTTCTTTCGCACCAACGTCTCCTCCAGATACAGGTGCATCTAACGTATATACATTCTTACTTTTACCGGCTTCATTAATACGTTTTGCCAATGTTGGTGTAGATGTCGTGAAATCAATTGCGATCGTACCTTCATTTGCATTCTCCAAAATTCCATCTATCCCAAAGTACACTTCTTCTACATCATGTGGATACCCAACCATAGTCATTACAACATCAACTTGCTTTACTAACTCTTTCGGTGTATCACACCAATTTGCACCATCTTGTACTAAAGAGTCTGTTTTCGATTTTGTTCTATTATATACATATACTGTATGACCGTCTTGCATGAAATGACGCACCATACTTTTTCCCATTACACCAATACCAATGAAACCAATTGATACATTTTTATGTTTCATTTTCTCATCCCCTTTGTTCTAATAAATCACTTACCATCTTTCGGAAATCTTTATTGAAGTCATCATCCATACTATTTTTCACATTTGAAAATAAAATAACAAAAGTCCCTTTTTCTTTATTAAAATTATTGAAAGTGTTCCAACCAGATAGTACACCATGATTATGAAAATAATCCGGATATATGTAAAAACTAAATGCATATTTTCGTTCTGTTGAAGGTGAAAACATCGCTTGTATACTTTGTTCAGAAAGAAGTTTTCCATTTATAATTGCTTCGTCTAATTTCTTCATATCTCCAACTGTCGTATACATCTCACCACAACCATATAGCCAATCTATGCCTACCTTCTGCGCTGGTACAAGCTCTTGATTTTTTTTCACATAACCCTTTGTAAAATTTTTATCTCCAGGTACCATATTTCCCATACCAGATTCATACATATCTGCTTTTGTAAATATATTTTCTTTTATATAATCTCCTAAAGGTTTTTTCGATATATGTTCTATTATATAGGCAAGCACCATATAATTATAATCTGTATATCTCCAACCTGTTCCTGCAGGAAATTCTAAATTTTGACGTCCAATCCAATTAATTAACTGTAAACGGGAAGCAGCATTAACATTGCCTTTTGCGTGTTCAGGTAAACCAGAGGTATGCGTTAATAAATGATATAACGTAATATTTTTATTCTCCGGAAATGAAGGAATATATTTATTTACATTATCTTGAATATTTAGCTTACCTTGATCCTGCAGTTGTAAAATAGATGTAGCCACAACTGTTTTCGTAATAGAACCGATACGATATTTTGTGTGAGGCGTATTTTCTATTTTATTTTGAACATCAGCATACCCATATCCTTTATTCAATATAACATGCTCTTTATCTGTTACCAAAACTGTTCCATTGAATTGCTTTCCGACTAAATATTGATCTAATTTTTGAGATATGCTAGCGTAATCAATTTGCTTTTCTTTTTCTTCTTCTATATTCTCTTGTACTTCTGATTCAACAGCAGGATTCACCTTAGTTGTTAATTCTTTATTTTCCTTTATATTAGAATTATAGAGAAAATAGTATACTCCTCCACAAACTAAAGCACATATTGAAACTATCATCATTATTTTTTTTATCATTTTGTTCCTCCATAATTCCTTCGTTCAAAATCCCCCCTACACTCTATTATCAAGTAATAAAAAAAAATCGCAACAATTTGTTGCGAAAAATCACTTTTTTTCTTTTCTATATACACACACTTGATTTTTCCCATTTTTTTTCGCTTCATATAATGCAATATCCGCTCGTTGCATTAATTCTTCTCTTGTAATCCCTTTTTCATATAATGCAACTCCAAAGCTCGCTGTTAATTTCGAAATCCCTGAGAATTGCTTTGTTTCAATGAAAAATCGTAATGATTCCGCAACTTGAAATGCTTCTTTTTCTACTGTATTCGTTACTAAAATAATAAATTCTTCTCCTCCCCACCTAGCAAATACATGTTGCTGCTCCACTTTAGATTTCATGAGCTCTGCAAGCTCAATTAATGCTAAGTCACCAAAATCATGGCCATACGTGTCATTTACTGCTTTAAAATTATCTATATCAAATAAAATAAGTGCTATGTTTTCATTATTACGCATCGCATTATCCCATTCTGCCTCGAGTATTTGTTGGAATTTCAAACGATTATAAATCTCTGTTAACGAATCTATCATAGCAAGTCTTTCTTGTTCTTGATAGATTTCATCTAATTCGGTAATCTCTGTACACTTCACAATAAATCTTGATAAATCTTCTGGCAATGGTGTCGCACGCAATAAAAAAGTTGACACTTCCCCTTCATAGTTGGACATCTTAATTCTTCTATCATATGATAATGTATCATCTAACCATGTTATATCATGAGTTGTTGAATAGTATCCATTTTCTCTAATAAGATGTTCAGCAAATACTAAATGTTGCTCACGATAAGCAAACAAATTTTCATATCCGAAAAACTCTAAAAAATTTGTATTACAATCAACAATCTCATCGTCTTCTACTATAAATAATAGATCATTTCGAAAATCAAACATCGTTTGAAGTAGTTCTTGTTGCAAACTTACTTGCCGCACTAAAGAAAGCTGATATAAACTTTTATTTACTTCCTCTAACACCATTTGCGGAGTCACAGGGGCTATCACAATATTACGTATTCCTAACGTAAGTACCTCTGCAAACTCGCTTGTTATTTGTTGATCCCAAATGACAATAAATGTACTCTGTGGATTATACATATTCTTTATATATTTTATTTGAGAAAAATCTGTTACATACATAATTACAATATGTGGTTTAGTCCTCTGAAATAATACTTCTCCTTCTTCAAAACTATTTGCTATAAACATACATTTTGGATGGATATTTTCTATCGTTTGTTGATGTGTGCATCCATTTTCTATATAAAGGACATTTAACTGAAGATCTTGTAATACATTTTGGAAAACCGTATTCTCTAATAAAAAATGTAGTATGTTCATCACTAGTCTTCACTCACTTCATATATCTTGTTCTACAGAATTCCTCACAAACATTTTATAAAAAACTGTTCTCTAAAAACTTTAATGAGTGAGGGATACATGTTAACAAGCTAATTGAGAATGTTATCTTTGCTTTTTCACTCTATAAATTCCTTTTTTAGTGTATGATTATAGGAATTGTATCGTTTGTATGAATGCCCTAGCTTCCGCTTGAAAACTTGACAATTAAAATAAAGATATTATATTCTTAAATTCGATAACTTACAAAATGTAAGTAGAATATATTACATGTATTTTTTTCATAATTTGATATGTAATTTGGAGGATATATAATGACAAATGAAAACTTTTTTAATGTTTTATATGAACGCACATCTACACGTGCATTCAACCCAGAGAAAGAAATTTCATCTACAGAGTTACACGAGATTTTAAAGGGAGCTGCTCAAGCACCTTCCGCTTGGAATTTACAGCATTGGAAATTCCTTGTATTCCAAGGTGAAGATGTACAGAAACGATTACATCCAATTGCTTATAACCAACAACAAATTCTTGATGCTTCTGCTGTAGTCGCTATTTTAGGTGATTTAGAAGCTTATAAAAACGTTGAACCCGTTTATGGTCCAATTGTAGAACAAGGATTTATGAAAGAAGAAGCAAAAGAACGCTTAGCTAAAAATATTGAGTCTGCATATGCCCGTGAGCAATTCCCAAGAGATGCAGCCTTTTCAAATGCATCTTTAGCAGCAATGCAACTTATGCTTGCAGCTAAAGCAACTGGCTGGGATACTTGTGCGATTGGTGGTTTCAACCCACAAGCACTTACAGAAGAATTCAATGTTTCATCTCGCTACGTACCAATTATGCTTATTACAATTGGGGAATCAACTTTAAAAGGCCATCCTGCACCACGAATGAGCGTAGAACAAGTGAGTGAATGGGCAAAATAATAAAGTGAAACTTGAATCAGTGTGAGGGTCTTACTGCCCTTTCATACGAATAAAAAAGAAACGAAGGTAATTTCATTACCTTCGTTTCTTTTTTTATTCTGTCACACATCCGTAATACTAAAATGTATGATTCGACATCCACACATAAAAAACAGTAAATTTCAGCTATTCGCATACATATAAATGACGTTTCGTGTCGAATTTTGTTAAAGTATCGAAATATAACCGTGTGTTTTTGTTACAATTATGATACAATGATAACAAATAGATAACAAGAGAGGGATTTTCATTGAGTTCATACGGAAGCTTTATTGCACTTTTATGTTACATAGTAACTGTACTGCTTCTATATTTTATTGGCGATGCTGCAAATATTTCAGTTTTACAATTTCCAAAAGAAGAAGCATTCCAATTAGAATCAGAAAAACATACTGCACGATCCATTGTACCGCTACTGTTAGCTCTTCCTGTATATATCATCGTTTTATATAAAAGCAAAAAAGTGTAAAGGCTACCTATTTCATTCATTTCGGTGGTCTTTACACTTTTTTGTGATATCTATCCTATTTTAAACATCATTCCGTAATAAACACCCAGCTAGTCTTTTAAAATGAGAAATTCCCCTAGAAAAAATTCCACTCTCTGTCCAGTCACTCACTACCGAACTTACATAGATTATAAGTGTGAAGGGGGTGATGAGGATTATGTTTGGATCATTTGGATGCTGTGATAACTTTAGAGACTGTCATCATCATGAAAGAGAGTGCAGACATCATGAGAAAGAGAAAGAGAAAGAAGTAGTTAGACCACAACAACCAGCTGTATGTAACGTACTTGCTAGCATTTCAGTTGGAACAGAGCTTTCTCTATTAAGCGTTAAAGGTGTTGGATCTTTCAACAATGTAATTTTTGAAGGTTTCTGTAACGGTGTTGCTCTTTTCTCTGCTTTAGCTCGTAATAACAATGACAAAGATAACAAAGATAACAATAAAGACGATAAGCACAATCAAAACCGAAATACTTTTACTGGTATTTTACGTGTATGCCCAGCTGATATCGTTGCTATCGCTATCTAATTTTGTTCCTTATCTTCAAAAGTAAGAAAATAAGTTTTACTTTTCTCATAGAAAAAACCTGAGACCGATTTCAAATCGACTCAGGTTTTTTTATTGATTATATACTTTTAACTAGTTCAACAACTTCTTCAGCAGTTGACATCATTAATGCTTTTTCTGCTAATGTTTCCATTTCTGCTTTTGACAACTTGCTTAGTTGTGTTCTTGCAGGAAGAATAGATGTTGCACTCATACTGAACTCATCTAAACCTAATCCTAATAATAATGGGATCGCAAGTGAATCTCCCGCCATCTCACCACACATACCAGCCCATTTGCCTTCTTTATGAGCAGCATCGATAACCATTTTTACAAGACGTAAAATAGATGGGTTATATGGTTGGTATAAGTAAGATACTTGTTCGTTCATACGGTCTGCAGCCATTGTGTATTGAATTAAGTCGTTTGTTCCGATAGAGAAGAAATCAACTTCTTTTGCAAATTGATCTGCTAATACTGCTGAAGCTGGGATTTCAACCATCATACCCACTTCAATAGAATCAGAAACAGTTGTACCCGCTTCTACAAGTTTCGCTTTTTCTTCTAATAGGATTGCTTTCGCTTGACGGAACTCATCAAGAGTTGCAATCATTGGGAACATAATTTTTAAGTTACCGTATACGCTAGCACGAAGTAATGCACGAAGTTGTGTACGGAACACATCTTGCTCATCAAGACATAAGCGAATTGCACGGTATCCTAAGAATGGGTTCATTTCTTTTGGTAAATGTAAGTATGGAAGCTCTTTATCTCCACCGATGTCAAGTGTACGAACAACAACAGGTTGACCTTCTTTTACACCTTCAAGAACTGCTTTATACGCTTCGAACTGCTCTTCTTCTGTTGGAAGATTATCACGGCCCATGTATAAGAATTCTGTACGGTATAAACCAACGCCTTCTCCGCCATTATCGATAATACCTTGTACATCATTTGGTGTTCCGATATTTGCAACAAGCTCAACGTGATGTCCATCACTTGTTACAGTAGCTTGATCTTTTAATTTTGCCCATTCAGCTTTTTGCTCTTCAAATTTCGCTTTCTTTTCTTCAAACGAGCGAAGAGTTTCTTCTGATGGATTAACAATTACTTCTCCATCTAAACCATCGATGATTACGATATCGCCGTTTTGGATTTTCTCCATAACAACTTTCGTACCAACAACAGCTGGAATTTCCATAGAGCGAGCCATAATTGCAGAGTGAGATGTACGTCCACCGATATCAGTTGTAAAACCTTTTGCATACTTACGGTTTAACTGAGCTGTATCAGATGGTGTTAAATCTTCAGCAATAATGATTACTTCTTCAGAAATTGTACCAGGATTTGAGAAGTTAATGCCTAGTAAATGTGCAAGAACACGTTTTGTTACGTCACGAATGTCCGCAGCACGTTCTTTCATATATTCGTTATCCATGTTTTCAAACATAGAAATAAACATTGATGCAACTTCATCCATTGCAAATTCAGCATTTACTTTTTCACTATTTACTTTATCTTTTACTGGGTTTACTAGTTCTGGATCATTTAACACTAATAAATGTGCTTCAAAGATCGCAGCTTTGTCAGCACCTAGCTCAGCAAAAGCGTGGTCTTTAATAGCTTCTAATTCAGTTTTTGCTTTCTCAAGCGCAGCTTCTAAGCGTGCAATTTCTGCAGCTTCGTTTGTAATTGATTTCTTTTCGATGTTAAATTCAGGATTTTCAAGTCTGAAAGCCTTTGCAATAGCAATCCCACTTGATGCAGCGATCCCTTGAATGTTAAGAGTCATTATTCTCCTAATCCTTCGTTTTTCATAGTTTCTTCGATAGCTGCTAGTGCTTGAGCTGCATCATCACCATTTGCAGTGATTTTAATTTCCGCGCCTTGTTGAATACCTAAAGACATAACGCCCATGATTGATTTTAAGTTAACGTTCTTTCCGTTATACTCTAAGTTAATGTCAGAACCAAATTTGCTTGCAGTGTTTACAAGTAGAGTTGCTGGACGAGCATGAATTCCTGAGTCGCTAGTTACTTTAAAGATTTTTTCCATGATAATTTATCTCCTTTAAATTACAGTATTTTTTTAGTTGTATAGACGTGAGTACTACATCATCTATTGTATATAATAGGCGATGTTCGGTCAACCACATCACCTATTATAATTATAAACATTTTGCGTCAAATTCCTACTGAATGTCAATAATAGCGTTTTCGCCCTTCTTAACATTTCCATCTTTTTTCAATTCGACTTGCTGCCCTTGCTGTAAATTCGTAAATACAATTGGTGTAATGATAGATGGTGCATTTTCTTTTACAAATGCAAGATCTACTTTTAATAATGGTTGTCCTTGTTTCACTTTGTCACCTTGCGCTACAAGTGCTTCAAAACCTTCACCATTTAATTTTACAGTATCAATACCGAAGTGGATTAAAATTTCTTTTCCACCTTCAGATTGAATACCAATTGCATGCTTTGTAGGGAATACGTTGACAATTTCACCATTAACTGGAGAAACTACTGTTCCTTCTGTTGGCTCAATTGCAAATCCATCTCCCATCATTTTTCCTGAGAATACTTGATCCGGCACTTCTGTAATAGGTAGGATTTTCCCTTCAATTGGTGAAACGATTGTTTCGTTTTCATCAACTTTTTGAGGAGCTTCTTCTACTTTTACAGGCTCTGCTTTTTCAACATGAGATGTACGACCTGACATAATATCATGAATTTGTGATTTTAATGTGTCAGATTTCGGTCCAAAAATAGCTTGAATGTTATTTCCAACTTCAAGTACACCAGCTGCTCCAAGTTCTTTCAAGCGATCTTTATTTACATTCTTTTGTTCGTTAACTTGAACACGTAAACGAGTAATACAAGCGTCTAAAGAAGCAATGTTTTCTTTACCACCAAGTGCTACTAATACTTCACGAGGAAGTTCACCAGCTTCTGCTTTTCCTGCACCTTCATTCGCATTTGCAACTTCACGGCCAGGTGTTTTTAAATCCCATTTACGGATTGCAAATCGGAATCCGAAGTAGTAAATAACCGCTAGTACAAGACCAACAATAATTACCCACCACCATGCCGTACGGCCTGGTAGTACACCGAATAATAGGAAGTCGATTAAACCACCAGAGAATGTCATACCAATTTTAACACCTAAAATTTGCATTGTCATAAATGATAGACCAGCGAATACAGCGTGAATTCCGAATAATACTGGTGCTACGAATAAGAATGAAAATTCAAGTGGCTCTGTAATACCTGTTAAGAAAGATGTTAATGCAGCAGAACCTAAAATACCAGCTGCTAATTTTTTATTTTCTGGACGTGCTTCATGGTACATTGCTAAAGCTGCCGCTGGAAGACCGAACATCATGAACGGATACTTACCAGTTGTAAATGTACCTGCTGTTAATTCTACACCGTCTTTTAACTGTGCCATAAAGATTTTTTGGTCACCACGAATTAATTCGCCAGCCGCATTTGTATACTGACCGAATTCGAACCAGAACGGTGAATAGAAAATGTGATGTAATCCAAATGGAATTAATGAACGTTCAATTAAACCGAAAATAAATGCTGCTAACGTTCTATTTGCATCAATCATTTGATGTGAGAACGTGTTTAAGCCACCTTGAATGTATGGCCAAACGAAGCACATGATAATACCTACTATTAAAGAGAATGTTGCAGTTGCGATCGGTACGAAACGCTTACCTGCAAAGAAACCTAAGTATGATGGTAATTCAATGTTGAAGTATTTATTATAGCAATATGCCGCTACTATCCCGACGATAATACCACCAAACACTCCAGTTTGTAGCGTTGGAATTCCTAATACGTTTGCATACGCTGGATCTGCAAATCCAACTTTTACTGGGTCTGCTCCAGAACTTGTTACTTTCACTAGCTTATCTACTTCTAAGAACACACTCATCGTTTTGTTCATAATTAAGTAGCCAACGAATGCTGCTAAACCAGCTACTCCGTCTCCACCAGCTAAGCCAATTGCTACCCCAACTGCGAATAGTAATGCAAGGTTAGCGAAAATAATATCACCAGATTGTTCCATAATTTTTGCTACCATTACGAACCAATCTGCTTTTAAAGCAGGAATAACATTTGTTAACTGTGGATTTTGAAATGCATTACCAAATCCAAGTAAAATACCTGCTGCCGGTAAAATCGCTACTGGAAGCATAAGCGCTTTTCCGACTTTTTGAAGAACACCAAAGATCTTCTTAAACATGGAAACCCTTCCTCTCTTATCTATATTGATACCTTCCGACAAACGCCAAAAAGGCATGAGGAAAAAAAGATAGAACGATAGCTATACAAAGGGTAGTATATCCCTTTCTCTAGCTTACATTCCTTACTTTTCTCCACTCATGCCTGATCGAATCAGTAACACGTGTCAAAAATAGGTTTACGTATAAGTTCACTATAATTAAGGCAAACGTTTTCGTTTTATACCTTAATGTGTTTGTCGAAATTTGTATAACTTTGCAATAGTTATTATACATAACTATTGTAAGCGATTCAATGATTTTTTTTAACGTTTTCATTTTCGACAAAAATATATGTCATTTTACACATGCTCTGCCTTCACTAAGCGCTGCAGGTGCATCGTTAAATATATACTCTCTGCTTCATAAACAGGAAGTTGCAATTCTTTTTGCATAACCTTAACTAGCTTCCAAGCTAAATTATAACAGACAGGATATTCCGCCTTTAATAAATCAGCAAAACTTTGCGATTCCTCTACTTTTTCTCCTTTTTTCACCCTCTCAATAGCATATTGAAGATGACGAATAAGGCGTAAATAGTGAATACTTTCTTGGTCTAATGTAATTTGTAAGTTCGTCTCAATTAAAGATACAAGCTGTGCGATGAGACGGGAGTTTTGATTAACTGAAGATAAATCTGAATTTGTAAGTGAACTGTAAATATGCAGTGCAATAAACCCGATTTCTCCTTCTGGCAATGTAATTTGCAAACGAGAATTTAAAAGGTTTACAACACCTTCAGCAATTTTATATTCCTCTGGATAGAGCATTTTCGTTTCAACTAAAAAAGGATTATCAATTGTAAACCCTTGTTTTAAACGCTTAATTGCAAAAGAAACATGATCTGTTAAAGCGATATGAATATGTTCATTCAATGGGGATTTTGCTTTTTCTTGAATATAGAACATAATATCATTCATTAATTCAATTAATTTTTCACTCACATGTGGAACTAGCAGTTTGTATTGTTCACGATCACGTTCATTTTTTAGAACAAACATTTTTTCAATTTGTTCTTGCTCCAATACATCTTTCGCTTTTTTCCCAAATCCAATTCCTTTACCAATCACTACTACTTCCTCATGTTCAGGATGGCTAGCAATGATGACATTATTATTTAAAACTTTTTTAATTTCTAGATAATTACTCATATAACACCACCCTCGTACTTAAATAGCCTGCTTTTATGTTACAGAATATTCTTCTTTGTCGTCAATGTAAAACATCTACCATTTCATAAAAATTCATTTTTTAGACATGTTTATATATGATGCGTATAATGTAAGAGCAACTGTACATAGAAAGGAGATAACAACATGATTAAAATGTTTGTAAGTGATATCGACGGTACAATGATGCAACACGGAGGTTTAATTGACGAACAGGATATTGTAGCACTTCGTAGTCTTGCTGAACAAAATGTGATTCTTTGTTTCGCTTCTGGCCGACTTGATAATGAAATTGCAGACTTAATGAAAGCTGTAAATACAAATTTCCACCGCATTAGTGTTAATGGTGTTTTTGTATATACAAATGAAAATAAGCAGCTATTATCTGCAACTTTTGATTCCAGCATTCTTCCTGAATTGTTACACATGACGAATGAAGATCCTTATTTCCGTTATGTTAGTGATGAACATAATTACTACATTGAAGAAAAAACACCGTTTATTCACGAACTTGAGCAACAAGTAACGATGACTTCTGTCGAAGAACCAAATTTATTACAGAAAATAGATGATACAATTTTCCCGAATAAAATTTCTGTCGGTGGCACAAAGGAGAGCTTACAACTCCTTCAGAAAAAAATTGATGAAAAATTTCATGGAAAAGTTAGTACGTTCATTTCAGCAGAACAATGCTTAGATGTAATGCCACCTAATATTAGTAAAGGTTCTGCTATTTCTGTTTTATTAAAAGAGTTTCAATTACAACCAGAGGAAGTTGCTTGCATAGGGGATTCTTATAATGATATTCCAATGTTTGCTCTAACTCCTCACAGTTTTGCTATGGCTCAAGCAGATGACGCAGTAAAAGAACACGCTCACTATGTAGTAAATACAGTTAAAGAAGCTGTTAACCACGTAATTGCTCATAATAAAAATACGACTCACTCCTTGTAAGGATGAGTCGTATTTTTTCTTTACATGTTAAACAATTTGACATTTACTGTACTTCACAAACTGAAATATATTATTTGTTACGTGCGATGTTTGTAATAAACTTATAACGATCTCCACGATAAATACATTTCACATACTCTAACGGTACTTCACCTTCTGAATATGACCATTGACGCATGACAAGCACTGGCGCCTTTTTAGGAATATGCAGATGTTCCGCTTCATTATCCGTTGCAATTGAAGCTTCAATTGATTGAGTAGCGCTAACAAGTTTGAAGCCCAGTTTTTTCTCTAAATGTTCATATAAAGATTGTTGCAATATTTCTTCGTTAATATCTTTTACAAGAGCTGGCGACAAATATGTCGTCTCAAAAGCAATCGGTTCATCGTCAGCTAAGCGAATACGCCTCACTTCATAAACCGACTCTCCCTCCTGTATTCTCAGCCGGTCTGCTATTTTCACAGTAGCTGGAACTAGGCGGAAACTTAATAATTGACTACTTGGGTTCATCCCACGAGAAATCATATCTTCCGTGAATCCTGTCATTCCTTGCAGTTTTTGTTCCACTTTCGGAAGTTGGACAAACGTACCGATTCCACGTTTCCGATATAAATAACCTTGTTCCACTAAATTATTAATCGCCTGTCTGATTGTCATACGACTCACTTCGAACTTATCGCAAAGTTCATTCTCAGATGGGATTTTATCTCCCGGCTTCCATTCGCCGTCCTCAATTAGCTGTTTCACCCACTCTTGAATCTGATAATAGATCGGAAATGGTGAATACTTGTCGATGTTCATCAGCAATCGCCTCACTGCATAAAGATAGAGCTTCTTGATCAGCGATTACGGTTACATTCGGATGACGTTGTAAAACTGTAGCAGGACACGCTTCACTATATGCACCTTGCAATAATTCTTTAACAGCTTCTGCCTTTTTAGAACCCATAGCAACAAGTAGAATTTGTTTCGCTTTCATAATGCTTCCAATTCCCATTGTAATTGCATGAGTTGGCACATCTTCTTCTTTTTCGAAGAAGCGAAGGTTTGCTTGGCGTGTAGATTCTGTTAATTCAACAATGTTTGTTGGAGAATTAAACGGTGTTCCTGGTTCGTTAAATCCGATGTGACCGTTTTCACCGATTCCAAGAATCTGTAGGTCAACTGGGTTAGCAGCTAGAATGCCCTCGTAACGTTTGCACTCTTCCTCTAAATCACTTGCCATCCCGTTTGGTACATAAGTTTGTTTAAATGGAAGATGATCAAACAACTGTTCTTGCATGAAATAGTGATAGCTGTTTTTATCTTCATGTGGTAAATTTACGTACTCATCTAAGTTTACAGTGGTTACACGGCTTGTATCAAGTTTATTTTTTCGCATTTCTGCATAAATACCTAATGGAGAGCTTCCTGTAGCCATTCCTAATGTTGGATTTTCTTTTGTTTTTACAACTTCTTCAATTAATTTATAACCTGCTTCTGCTAGTTCTTCTGGAGTTTTTACAACAAGAATATTCATTTCATTACTTCCCTTCCTTCATATGAATTCCTAAACGAACCGTATCATATACATGTAAATCTTCATTCATCACAACAAAGTCTGCATCTTTTCCTACCGCTAATGCACCTTTATTATTTAATCCAAACTCTTCTGCTTGGTTCACTGATGTCATTAGTACTGCATCTTCGATTGAACAACCTGTAAATTCAATTACATTTCGGAAAGCTTGATCCATTTTTAGAATACTACCAGCTAACGTTCCATCTTCTAATCGAGCACTACCATCTTTTACATGTACTGGCTGTCCGCCAAGCTCATATAATCCATCTTCAAGACCTTTTGCACGCATTGCGTCAGTAATAACACTTACTTTTTTCGGTCCTTTTAATTTATATGCTAATTTCACCATATCTGGGTGAATGTGAATACCATCTGTAATTACTTCAACCATTACATCTGGATTTAATAACACATGACCAACAACTCCTGGTTCACGGTGATGTAATCCACGCATTTGATTGTATAAATGCGTTGCATGTGTAATGTTTCTATTTTTTAGTTGCGCATCAATTGCATCTGTATGCCCCATTGTGCCGACAACACCAGTTTCAGCAAGATACTGCTCAAACTCTAACGCTCCTTCTTCTTCAGGTGCGTATGTTACTAATTTAATTAAATTTCCGCTTGCTTCCTGCCATTGTTTAAATTGTTCAATATTCGCAGGAACAATATGTTCAAGTGGTTGTGCACCTGCACGTTTTTTTGAAACATACGGTCCTTCTAAGTGAATATATTCGAAATGCGCTCCTTTTTCTTTCGCTTCCTTCGCAGCATGTAGTGCTGCTTCAATTGCTTCTGGAGCTTGTGTCATTGTTGTTGGGAAGTAAGTTGTAACTCCTTCTTTTAACATTTCTTTCCCTAGAGTTACTAACCCATCGCTATTTGCATCCATCGCATCAATATCGTATCCACCATGAATATGAACATCAATCATACCTGGAATCACAATTTTCCCTGCCGCATCTAAAACAGTTTCATTTTCTTGTGATACATATTGAGCCATCAAACCAATTTCTTTAATTGTTTCTGCGTAACGAATAAATCCGTTTTCTACTACTTCTTGACCTGTATAAATTTTGGCATTGATGACAACTTGCGTTTTCATTTTCATCGATCCTTTCCCATGAAATACCTACTTGTTATTATTACCTTATTCGCCTAATTCCATCTTAATATATGCACGAGTAGTTGTCTATACATTCTAATGAAATTTCCTCTTTGCTTAACAAAAAGGAAGCTTAGTACGTCTCTCGCAATTATAATATATGTTATTCATTTTTTCCAAAAAGGAACTATATCATCTAACGTATGAATCACTTAAGTAATGGCATTAATCCGCTAGACCCTATTGTAATATGTTCGCCGTCTGTTTCCATTTCTACCGTACGTCTATTTGTTCCATACATCATTATACCACGCCGTTTTAATCGTCTCACTACACTTTGATGCGGATGCCCATACGGATTTTTGCTACCATAAGAAAGAATCGCGAACTGTGGTTCTACCTTCTTTATAAACCTTTCACTTGTTGAAGTATATGAGCCATGATGTCCCACCTTTAGCACATCTGCATGTACATCAAATTGCTTTAATATTTCAGTTTCCGTCCGCACATCAGCATCACCCATTAGTAAAAAATCTGCCTTACCATACCGAACCTTTAATACAATTGAAGATTCATTATTTTCATCTTTGGACTTCCCATTGTTTAATACTTGTATGGAAACATGCGGATCTAGCGGTATGTATTGGCCCTCTTTTACTGAAATGAAAGGGATTCCCCTTTTCTTTATATGATTTCGATACGTATGATAAGTAAGAGAACTATATGTTTTTCCACTATCTAATATAAGTGATACCGGCATTTGCTCTACAATCGGAATGAGCCCTCCAATATGATCCATATCAGGATGAGTACTGACGATAGCATCTAAATGGTTAATTCCTTTTTCAATTAGCTTTTGGATGATAACCTCACCAGCTTCATAAGGTCCTCCATCAATTAACATCGTTTGTCCATTTGGCAATATAATAAGTGTTGCATCACCTTGCCCAACTTTTAAGAAACTCACTTTCATTTTACCAAAATGTTGCCGCTGCATATGTAAAGGAGACGCGGTATGAATAGACATCATATACCTTTTTGCCGATACACTATTTAAAGAAAAGCATAACAAAACAGAAACTAATAATAAAATACTTCGTATACCTCTCATAACTCGTCTCCTTTTTTCAATTAGTATGGCACGGTATATAATTGATATACAAAAAAAGCTTAGCAAAATGCTAAGCTTTTATTTCGATATCTCTTGTAAAGAACCAAAGAATAAATCCGCTTCATTCATTTGTTCGTTTTCTTCAGAAAGCGGAGGTAAATCATCTAATGTTTTTAATCCAAATGTGTCTAAAAATTCTTTCGTCGTTCCATATAAAATCGGACGCCCAGGTCCTTCTGCTCTTCCCATTTCTTTTATAAGTAAGTGTGATACTAACGTTTGTAACGCCTTATCAGTTTTTACTCCTCTAATCTCTTCCATTTCAGTTCTTGTAATGGGTTGACGATATGCAACAATTGCTAACGTTTCTAGCGCAGCCTGAGAGAGTGAAGCAGCTGTTGGGATATCTATTAGTTTTTGATAGTACGACGCATGTTCTTTCTTTGTAGCAAAACGATATACTTTTGCATACTGTACAATTTGCAAACCTCGGTGTGCACCTTCACATTCTTTTTGCATTTCTTCTAAAATATCGATTACTTCGTTTCCTTCAATTTCAAGGACTTTTGCTATTTGTTCAGGAGAAATCCCTTCATCACCAGAAACAAATAAAAGCCCTTCAATGATTGATTTCTGTTCTGTTCTATCCATCTTACGAGCTCCTTCCTCCTATTTTCTCCATAAAAATACACATCAAAAAACCGAATCACAATCAATGCGTTCGGTTCAATATTTTTTCTCTTGTTCCAAACGATACATTCAAACCTAGCATGAGATATACTATTTCTATCCCATTTTCCATACTAACTCTATGCAGATTTAGTATAGCTTGATACGAAAATTTCATCAAAATTATGTTCTTGTTCAATTACGATTTGTTGATTTTTCATAAGCTCAAGAACCGCTAAAAATGTTACAACCATTATTTCCCGTTCATCATCAACAAACAAATCATAAAAACTTTGACGACCACCTTGTATTTCTAACAGCTTTAAAATATCCGTCATACGCTGTTCAATTGGTATTTCTTGACGAGTAATACGTGTTGTCACAGGTTTCTTTGCTTTTTTACGGCGCATTAATTTTTGAAATGCCGCTAGCATATCATATAACGTAACATCAAGAGGCAAGCTTGTCTCCTCTTCTTGTTGCAACGATGTAAAATCAATTGGCGGACGTGTATATAGCTGTGCTCTTTCTTGTTCTCTTTCTTTTAGTTCAGTAGCAACTTGCTTATATTTCTTATATTCAATTAACCTCTCCATCAATTCTTGACGAGGATCATCTATAAAGTCATCACCGTTATCAAGTACATCTTCTTCATGTTTCGGCAACAACATTTTACTTTTAATTTGTAATAACGTTGCAGCCATTACTAAATACTCACTTGCAACATCTAATTGTAGTTCTTTCATCGTATGAACATAAGATAAATATTGCTCTGTAATTTCCGCTACAGGAATATTATATATATCAATTTCATAACGATGTATTAAATGTAACAATAAATCTAAAGGCCCTTCAAAAGCCTCTACTTTAAAATTATACTGCACAAAGCATCCCACCACATTTTTTCTATAACAACATAAGTATAGAGCATACTCATGTTCTATCCAACCTTTTTAAGAAATTTAATTAAAAATAGACCTATGCCTATGGCATCATGCCCACCACTTCATATGATAACAGTGTAGTAAGAACAATGTAGGAGGTCAAAAAACTATGGGTCACGTTGATTGTGGTTTTAGCGGTGGATTCGCATTACTTGTTGTATTGTTTATTTTACTCATTATTGTAGGGGCAGCTTGCTTCTGCTAATATGAACAATAACGACTAGGGAGAAATTCCCTAGTCGTTTATTGTTCATATTTCTATGATAAACTTATACTTATAACCGTTAGATAGGGGCGAAGAAAATGTATCCTACGGAATACATACAGTTTTTAATTCATTTTCACGGAGATTATGATTATTTTGAATGCCACGAAATACTGGAAGAATATTGGAAAACAAAACCGAGAGGAAATCGGGATCATTATTTAGTCGGCCTCATTCAAATTGCAGTTTCTTTATACCATCACAGACGCTCTAACTGGAATGGCGCAGAGAAGATGATGAAAAGCGCCATAACGATTTTAGAAAAAAACAGTGCACATTTACTTCGTTTAGGAATAAATGAGGCACAACTTCTGTTCTTACTCAAAGATAAATTGCAATCTATCCAGAAAAAAGAAAGTTTTACACCGTTATTTTTACCATTGTCGGATACAACATTAGAAAAGTACTGCATAGAATTATGTCAGAAACAAAACCTTCCTTGGAAAGACGTGAATGCTACTTCTAATGAATTTATAATACATAAGCACACATTACGTGATCGAACAGAAGTCATCGCTGAACGAAACGAACAATTACAAAAAAGAAAGCAGAGATAATAAACTACTTATCTCTGCTTTCACGAATGTATATTTTGTTCAAGCCCTTTACACTTTTTGCAAAAACTTGCTGTTTGCTCATTTCCGCAAATTGTAAATTCAAGAAATTTACTCTTTAACTCTTGAACCATCTTCGTCCCAATACCCATATGACGGTGAGATGGATTCACACTCAAATGCTGAATTTCCAAAACTTGATTCTCTTTTTTTACAATCCCCATTATCCCAACAAAATCTTCGTTTTGTTTCCACAAATACAATTGCCAATCATCCTTTGCTTCATAATCTTTCATAGTCAATTGTAATGTTTTCACATCTTTTTCAGTTGGCATAAATGAAAGAAGCCCCATTGCAATCTTTTCATAACTTTTTTTAAAACGAATTAACATAACCCTTATCCCTTCTTACAAAAGTTACAAACTATTAAATCCCCTCAATCACTCTTTTCATATCACATTCATTTTACAATATTTTCAACAGAGTGAGAAGAGCTTAAAACAACTTGATAATCATACAAAGCGAAAAGAAGAAAGTCAAATATACGTTTCATTACTATTTTTGTTAAGTAGATAAAAGAAGAAACACTGTTATATGAAAGTGAAAAAAACATCCACCGCTCATTATCACTTCACTATTCATCACCTTAGAGCAGATGAATTCTAGCAAAATGAATGTAATAAACAACTTTTATTGAAATGTGGAATCTAATGTATTCTATGTAATTTGTTAATATTTTGTTCTCATAAGCGACTTATTTTCACTACAATCACATTACTACTTGTATCATGTACCGTAAACGAAATACCCATTCCTATTAAAAAAAGAGAGCAATAGCTCTCTTTTCTCATTCACTTATTCTTCCCAAACTTTAACTTCTTTCATTACATCACCTTGACGCATGTTTAATACTGTTTCAATACCGCTTGTTACTTTACCGAATACAGTATGTACACCATCTAAGTGTGGCTGTGGCTCATGAACGATAAAGAATTGGCTACCGCCTGTGTTACGGCCAGCATGAGCCATAGAAAGTGATCCTACAAGGTGTCTATGAGGATTTCCATCAGTTTCACATGGGATAGAGTAACCTGGGCCACCCGCACCCGTTCCTGTTGGGTCTCCACCTTGGCTTACGAAGCCAGGAATAACGCGGTGGAATGTCACACCATCATAAAATCCTTGCTCTGCTAGTTTTTTAAAGTTTTCTACTGTTTTTGGTGCCTCTTCTGGGAAAAATTCCAAATCGATTTTTTCACCATTTTCCATTACTATGTATCCTAAAGTTTTCATACGTATATGTCTCCTTTCAACTATCTCAGCACTATATTACCACATTCATGACTAGAAACAAAAAGAATCCGACAATCTACATACTTCTTTTTTGAAATGTGGAAAAAGCTAGGTGACAAATAAGAAATATATACTATAATAACTGTGTTGCCCGAAAATTTTAGAAAGAGAAAGGGAGCGATTTTTCGTGAAAACGAAATTACTAGCTCTGCTATTAGCTGTAGCAGTATTTATTATGCCAACAGCTTCGTTTGCAGACATCATCGAAGGAGAATCAATTGTTACACTAGGAGAAAACTTGTCTGAACAACAAAAACAAGATCTGTTAAAAGAAATGAAAGCACCAAAAGATGCTACAATTATTACTGTGTCTAATGCGGAAGAACATAAATTTCTAGAAGGGATTGTTCCAAAAGCGCAAATTGGTACGAGAGCAATTTCCTCTTCTATGATCACATACACAAAGCCAGGTTCTGGTCTCATTGTACGTTCAAAAAACATTAATTCAATAACAGATGCAATGTACACAAACGCACTTATTACAGCAGGTGTGAAAGATGCAGAAATTCAAATTACTGCACCATTTAAAGTTTCTGGAACTGCTGCTTTAACTGGTTTAATGAAAGCCTATGAGACAACATCAAACAAAGCAATTCCTGAGGAAGTAAAAAAAGTAGCCAATGAAGAAATGGTGCAAACATCCCAGCTCGGCGATAAAATTGGTGAAGAAAAAGCAGTTCAACTTGTTGCGAAAATTAAAGAAGAAATTGCGAAAGAGCAGCCAAAAACGACTGAAGATTTACGTTCATTAATTAAAAAAATTGCGGATCAACTTGGTATTACATTAACGGATGAACAGTTAGATAACTTAGTTGCTCTATTTGATAAAATGAAAAATCTTAACATTGATTGGAATCAAGTTGGCAGTCAGTTAAATAAAGCAAAAGAACACGTTTCTGCCTTTTTAGGATCTGAAGAAGGGCAAAGTTTCCTAGATAAAGTGAAAGATTTCTTCTCAAGTATCATTGATTTTGTTAAATCGTTATTCAAGTAAAAAGAAGCTCGCTAGTAGCGAGCTTCTTTTTTATACAAGTAACGGCAATTTCATAATAGCTTCTTCAACCGAACGAACAATATGATTCGCTTTCTCCTTCACATATGGATGAGCATGGTGCAGAGTAAATGAATGCGGGGTTACTTCAAACATAGAAATATCATTGAAAGAATCTCCAATGCATGCAACTTCATTTGCTTCAATTTGCAAATGTTCCATTAGTCGTCTTAAAGCACTCCCTTTACTTACTCCCCTTGGCATAATGTCAACATAGCGTTTACCAGACATAAAAACTTCCGCTTCATTCTGAAATGTATCTCGTAATTCTTGATCTAATGCTTCAATTGTCTCTTCTTCCCCAAAAACAAACAATTTCGCAGGATGTACAGTTTTACCAAATTCCTCTTCTAACGCTTCAATTTCAGCGATATGCACGCCCATATACGCTTCAAAATTATGGTGATGTTCATTCTTCCTTTTTGTATATCGCTGCTCATTTGCACAAACAATATCCGCTAGTCCTTTTTTATGTATATATCGATATATTTCCTGGGCAACCGTATTTTCAAAACTCGATTCATAAAACAAATTCCCATCCGGAAGTAACATTGTCGCTCCATTTAAGCCAGTTGTGTAATATGGGAATTCAAACCTATTTACGACTTCATCAATTCGATGAGTAAAGCGGCCTGAGGCAAAACAAATATTTGTCCCTTTTTCAGCTAACCAACAAATTGCACGTTCATCTTCTTTTTGCATATGATTTACATCGTAAACGAGCGTGTCGTCTAAATCACTTACAAATAATTTAATCATGTCCTCTTCCCCTTCCATACACAATATCTACTCTAAGTGTACACAAAAAATGTTTGATTTTTGTTAAAAAACAATAAATTTTTGCTAAAAAAATAAACGGGTTTATAATCCCGTTTATTTTTGTCTTTTTACATTTTGAGGTCTTACAATACTTGGTCGTACTTTTAAACTAGACATCGTCGGACGGAGTAGAATTTTTGTTAATGCGCCCCAATCAAATGGTAAAAACGGCCATAAATAAGGGGTTTGCAAACTTTTTATAGACGTTAAAAATAAAATCAATATCGTCATACCAATTACAAAGCCCATCTCATGGAAGAGACCTGTTAAAATAATAACAAATAATTTTCCAACCTTATTCCCTAGCCCTAATTCATAGCTCGGTGTTGCATAAGCACCGATCATAGAAACTGCTACATACAAAATAACTTCTGGTACAAACAAACCTACATCGATTGCTATTTGACCAATTAATATGGCAGAAATTAATCCTGCTGCTGACGATAACGGCGTTGGAGTATGAATGGCTGCCATCCTTAAAAATTCAAGTCCTACTTCTGCCATTATCACCTGTAATAAAATTGGTAAATGTGTCATCTTAGTCGGTCCAATAAAAGCAAGATTTTCTGGTAAAAGAGTTGGATCAAATACAAACACTAACCAAAACGGTAGTAAAAACAAGGAGAATAAAACACCTAAAAAGCGTACCCAACGTAAAAATGTTCCGACAGCTGGATTTTGTCTAAACTCTTCTGCATGCTGTAAATGATGAAAATATGTTGTTGGCGTAATCATAGCACTCGGTGATGTATCAACTAGTACTAGAACATGTCCTTCTAATAAATGATTTGCTGCTACATCCGGTCTTTCTGTATATCGAATAAGCGGGAATGGATTATAGCTTTGCTTTACAACAAATTCTTCCACTGTTTTATCCGCCATCGTAATGCCATCGATATCGATGTTATTTAATTCTTGTTTTATAATCTTTACTAAATCTGGATTTGCAACATCTTGTACATATGTAATACAAATATCCGTTTGCGATCGATCCCCTACTCGAATAATTTCATTTCGAAGACGTGGATCTCGAATTCTTCTACGAATTAACGCTGTATTTACAACGATATTTTCAACAAATCCATCCCTCGCACCGCGTACTACTTTTTCAGTATCTGGCTCTGTCGGTGTTCGTCCTGGATAGCTACGAACATCTATCACGAACGCTTCTGTTTCGCCTTCCACAAATATAACAATAAGCCCTGATAACGCTTGAAGCATTACTTCATCCATCGTTTTCACTTTACTTACTTGCTGATGAATTAAACGATTCTCTAAAAGCTTTACAGTATCTTCTTCAACATCCCTTATTTCATTCGTATCCACAGCTTCTTCTAAAATAGGAATAATATAATTTGTATCACAAAGTCCATTTACGAATAACACTGCAATTTCTTTATTCAAAATTTGAAATTTACGAATACCAACATCAAATGTGACGCCTAATCCAGCCGTTTGTTTTAAATAATTTTCATTGTCACTTATGAAAGTTGAAATCGGAATATCTATTTTTTTAGGCTTCGTCATAAAATCCACTCCTTTCCAAAATTAACTGAATTGCTTTTTTCGTAATTGGTGAGCCTCTCTCCCATTCATCGTTTCCACACATCTTACCAATATCACCCACACCAACAATGACGGGAACATTCAAATCATCTAAACAATAAATTGTATCTCCGCTAATTCTGCCAATTTCACCATCTGGAAGTCCAAATTTATCAACACCATATTCCGTTAAATTCCCGTTCCGATCTACACTTACATCTACACGTGCCCATTCCCAATGGTGTGTATTAGACGCTACTGCCAAAATCCCAAGTACATCAATTTGTTTATGCGTGGCTACATATTTTAAAGCTTTTTCACCAGATCCTTCTCCAATAAATCCACTGTCATCAAACATGACAAATACAGGGTCATATGGCGTTTGCATAATAAGCTCAACAACTTTCTTCCCTGTCAATTTGGTTGGATTACTTTGTGATGCTGAAATACACCTTCCCCCAAATTCCTTCGTTAAAAGCTCAATTGTTCGCTTTGCATATTCATCTCCATCTGTGACCAAAACAACCCTTCGTCTCATTTGATTTATCCTTTCGGTTTACATATAAGTGCTACAAAAAATGAAAATAATATTGCTGCTGAAATACCTGCAGACGTTAAACTAAACATACCCATACCAATCCCTATATATCCGTGTTTCTCTGCAGCATGCATTGCCCCGTGTAATAGGGAATGTCCAAAACTTGTAATAGGAACTGTCGCCCCAGCACCAGCAAACTTTATAAGCTTATCGTACAATCCGAATCCATCTAAAACTGCTCCTATCACTACAAAGGTAGCCATTAAATGGGCTGGTGTTAACTTTGCGAAATCTAACAATACTTGCCCAACTACACAAATAGCGCCTCCTACAAGAAATGCATATATATAATCCACAATTCACTCTCCCTTCACTCTCTCAAATACGACACCATGTGCAATTGTTGGAATTGTTTCTTTTTGCTGCATCATCATCGGGCTTAATAACGCACCAGTAGCAACGACAAAAATTCGTTGTAAATTCCCTTTTTGCATCTCGCTTAATAAATGACCATATGTGACAACAGCTGAACAAGCACAACCACTACCACCAGCAAATACTTCTTCTTGACCGGGATCATAAATCATTAATCCGCAATCGTTATATATATGCCCAATATCATAACCTTCTTCCAGTAACAGTTGTTTCGCAATTGGTGTCCCAATAGCTGATAAATCACCGGTAACAATCAAATCGTAATCGGCTGCACTTCTCTTCAAATCCTCAAAATGTTGCTGAATTGTATGAGCTGCAGCAGGTGCCATCGCCGATCCCATATCTAAAGGGTTCGCAATTCCTAAATCTTGCACTTTTCCAATCGTAGCCGCCTTGATTTTAATGGCACTTTTTTCTTTACTAATTAATATGGATCCCGCACCTGTAACAGTGGAATTTGCTGTTCCTGGTTTTTGTCCCCCATACTCTGTTGGATAACGAAACTGTCTTTCAGCTGTTGCATTATGACTACTTACCGTCGCTAAAACACGATTTGCGAATCCGCCATCTATAAAGGCTGATCCGACCGCTAAAGTCTCCATCGAGGTCGCACAAGCACTAAACATGCCTAAAAAGGGAATTCCCCACTTACGCGCAACGTAATTTGCTGTTACTGTTTGATTTAATAAGTCACCCGCTAAAAAGAAATCAATTTGTGATGTTTCTACATTTGCTTTTTGCATGACTTGTTGAATAGAATCTGACATTAATCTTCGTTCCGCAAGCTCCCAGTTTTCCTCTCCGCAATGTAAATCATCATATGAAATATCAAATTCCTTTCCAAGAGGGCCTTCAGCTTCTTTTGGACCGACGGCAGTACCGGTTGCATTCACATAAATATCATTTTGAAATACCCACGTTTGTTTTCCTGTCAACCTCATACTAGCCCCTCCTTTAAGACATAAAAATTTTAAAAGTATATCTTATTAACCCAATAATGTACGCACCGACAACACCAAAAACGATTACACTTCCCGCTAGCTTAAACATGTTTGTAGCAACCCCAAGTACAATTCCTTCACTCTTATGCTCTAACGCAGCACTTGCCATAGAATTCGCAAATCCCGTAACAGGTACGGCCGAACCTGCTCCAGCAAATTGACCGATTTTATCATATACACCACAACCTGTTAAAATCGCCGATAATAGTACAAGAGTTGCGACTGTTGGATTCCCTGCCTCTTGTTCACTAAAATGAAAATAATGTATATAAAATTTCATCAATACTTCTCCGATTGTACAAATGAATCCACCTACAAAAAATGCCTTAACACAATTTATAAAATAATTTGGCTTCGGATGGTATTCCTTCACTTTATTTACGTAATCGTCCTTTAGTTTTCGCCCTGTCATTTATATATTGCCTCCTACTTTACGAAATAAATCCAGTGAAACAACGAGCCTATTACTTTTCCAAGTACAAGAGCAACGAGTAAAACAACAATCTTCCCCTCTACCCCTACTCGTTTCGCTAAAATAGGTAGAACATTTAACACTTCCGTTAATGCGGCAGCGAGCATTCCAATGAATGTACCACAAAATATTCCTAATATAACAAGCCAATATTGCGACGTTTGAAATGTAATGTTTTTCAAACTACACCAAGCTCCTGTTAACGTACCTGCAATAACTGCCCACTCAAAATATTGAATGTGCTTTCCACTTCTCGTTAATTGAGCTAGACGAGGGATTATACCAAGTACAGCTAAAAACGCAACATATCCGCTACCTACAGCAATTCCTCCTGCTAAAGCAATTAAAATAACGAATCCAGACTCAATCATCGGTAAGTTGTTTCATATTATCCTTGTTTTCATGAACAATTACATATTGGTCAAGTGATTGCTGGTATTGGAACATCTCCACTTCTAACGGACTCGGCTCTTCATTAATACGCTTTTGAAATACATGATTAAAAAATAAAACCATGCCTAGCCCAAGACCTAATGAATAAGGAATTTGAAATAAAAGTGGTTGCGCCTTAAATTCTCCCGTAATCATGTAATATAACCGTTGGTGCACTTGTTGCATGCTTACATCTTCATGAAAATATATGATGGCAAGAGCTGCTCCAATGAAAAGTAACAACCATACAAGTCCGAAAAAAATCGGATGTACTTTCTTTTTTTCATATATAATTTCAACAAGAGTTTGTCCAGAACCGAGTAAATTAATTTGTATATGAGCGGTTTTTCGCCTAATAATCTCAATTATTTTCATAACATCAATTACAACATGCGTTTTATCACGCGCTGTAATTTTATAAATTACCTCATCCTGTAACGACTGAACTACTGCAGCATCTCCGGCAAGTTGAGCAACATCTCCCAGCTTTACTTCATACGTAGGAGAAACTTTTAATCGATTACGCATTTTAATATAAATTGTTTGTTCCAATTTCCATTCACCTCTTCACTCTTCCTCGTAGTTGTAGTATGGTTATTCAATTTTTTTCTAATACAATTTTTTCATAAAAAAACATCTGTACCATTTCGGTACAGATGTTTTTTAGTTTATGCTTTTTTCTTAAATAAATTTGCAATGCTTAATGCGAGCCCTCCCCAAATGACTACTATTCCAATAACCATCATCATAATCGCTGATCCACTCATTATGAAACACCTCGATCTTTCCATTCTTTTTCAAGCTTAGCAGAATCTGAATGTATTTGTGCATTCCATTTCTTTAAACTAATGATTAGCGCAATGATAAGGAACGCTGCTGCAATTGACCAACCATATGTTACGACAAACTCCGTTGGGTAACCTCCATAGTTCTTTTTAATATTTTGGATTGTACCATCAATTAACATGTACCCTAACATAAGCGGAGTAATAACGAGTAAACTCACTCTCCAAAACGTCCCTAACTTAATATCAGATACGAAGTTTGCGTGATTTTGATAAACTGGTAAACGACGTAAAATGAGTCCTATCGTAACTACTTCCGCTAGAGCAATTGTAATTAATCCGAAGTTATTAGCGAAGTAATCCACAACATCTAGGAACATAAGCCCGCCACGTGTCGCAAAAACGAGAGAAACGAGTACGAGAAGCGTCCCCATAATTCCAATTGTTTTTTGGCGACTTAAGCTGAACTTTTCAGATACAGCAGCAAAACATACTTCCGCAAGCGAGATGAGGGATGTAATTCCGGCAACCGTTAATGATAAGAAAAATAATACGCCAAATAAAGGTGACATCGGTAATTCATTAATAATTTGCGGGAATACTACGAACGCAAGCCCTACACCAGCACTTGCCACTTTATCAACTGGTACTCCCATATTATTTGCCATAAATCCAAGAGCCGCAAAGACCCCAATCCCTGCTAATAATTCAAATCCTGAGTTTGCAAATCCAGTAATAAAGGCATTATTTGTTGTATCTGAGTTTTTCGGTAAATAACTAGAATACGTAATCATAATTCCAAATGCTAAAGATAAGCTAAAGAAGATTTGACCGTAAGCAGCAAGCCATACTTTTCCGTCAAAAATACGACTCCAATCTGGTTTAAAGAATGCATCTAATCCTTGCATTGCACCTTCCATCGTCACTGCACGAACTACGATAATAAGGAACATAACAACTAGTAAAGGGATGAAAATACGGTTCACAACTTCGATTCCTTTTTTAACTCCTTTAAAAGCAACACCAAGCACAATAATCCAAACGAGAGCTAGTGGAATTAATACTTCCGGTACGAGCCCTCCAAACTGTCCCGGTTTATCTGCAACATGTAAATACTCTTTAAATAAAAATGATTCCGTATCTTTCCCCCATGCGCCAGTAATTGCAAAATACGTATATGAAATAGACCAAGCAATAATTACTGCATAATATGTTGAAACGATAAATGTTACACACATTTGCCACCAACCGATAAATTCAGCACGCGGATGAATACGGAAGAACGTAAGTGGTGCTGAACCACGGTGACGGTGCCCAAGAGCAAATTCAAACGCCAATAATGAAATACCAGTCGTTAATAATGCGAATAAGTACGGTAAAAAGAATGCGCCTCCCCCATTTTCATACGCCGTATAAGGAAAACGCCATATGTTTCCTAATCCAACGGCAGAGCCGACCGCTGCAAAAATGAATCCAGCCCTCGTTCCCCATTGTTGCCTCGTTTCCATATTTCCTTCCCCCTTTGTGACAAGTTCATAATTGGATTATATTTTAAATTTACTAAATTATCAATAAATTCTGTTAATTTTTAAGAAAGTTTACAATCTCCTCCTATTAAAGTCATAAAAAAAGATCGAATAGATAACTATTCATCTATTCGATCTTTCATCTGTTTTAATATTTTCTTTTCAAGTCTTGAAACTTGCACTTGCGAAATACCTATTCGCTCTGCTACTTCTGATTGAGTTTGGTCTTTATAATAGCGTAAATATACAATTAAACGCTCTCTCTCATCTAATTCTCTAATTGCTTCTTTTAAAGCAATTTTATCAAACCATTTCGTTTCAGATTGATCTGCAATTTGATCTAAAATAGTAATTGGATCTCCGTCGTTTTCATACACCGTTTCATGTATGGATGAAGGGGCACGACTTGCTTCTTGCGCCAGAACCACTTCCTCTGGCGTTAGTTCTAACGCTTCAGCTACTTCATTAATCGTTGGAGCCCTTCCGAATTCTTTCGAAAGCTCATCTCTCATCTTTCGAATTTTGTTTCCTGTTTCTTTTAAAGACCTACTTACTTTCACTGATCCATCATCACGTAAAAACCGTTGTATTTCGCCAATAATCATGGGAACTGCATATGTTGAAAATTTCACGTCGAAAGATAAATCAAATTTATCTACCGATTTTAAGAGTCCAATACATCCAATTTGAAACAAATCGTCTGGTTCGTATCCGCGATTAAGAAAACGTTGCACAACCGACCATACGAGACGCATATTACTTTGAACAATTGTATCTCTTGCTTGTTGATCTCCATCTTGACTTTTTTGAATTAACGCTTTTAGCTCGTGGTCCTTTAACTGAGGTTTCTTCTTCTCATTTTTGACCTCTATGTCCATAGGCTATTCTCCTTAATTGCATAGAGCGTTACTATTTGATAAGTATTTTGTCAAATGGATTGTTGTCCCGAAAGATTCGTTTGAAATAACTTCTACTTCATCCATAAAATTTTCCATGATAGTAAATCCCATTCCGGAACGCTCTAATTCAGGTTTAGTTGTAAAAAGGGGTTGTCTCGCTTCATCTAAATTAAAGATACCAATCCCTTCATCTCGAATCGTGAGTTTCACCATTGCTTCTTCCAAAATTACAGAAATATAAACAACACCTTCTGCATTTCCTTCGTACCCATGAATAATTGCATTCGTAACCGCTTCTGACACAACTGTTTTAATCTCTGTAAGTTCTTCCATCGTAGGATCTAGTTGTGCAATGAAAGCAGCTACTGTAACGCGAGCGAACGATTCATTTTGACTTAACGCTGAAAATTGAAGGTTCATTTCATTTCTCATTTATGCCACCCCCAACGTCGCGAGCGCATGCGCTTCACTTTCTTCTAAGCGAACAATTTTAAATAAGCCCGACATTTCAAATAAACGTTTAACAGGCGGTGAAATTGCACAAACAACCATTTCTCCACCTAATCCCTTTACATGCTTATATCGGCCTAATATAACACCTAAACCAGAACTATCCATAAACGATAAGTTCTCTAGGCTCAAAACAATATGATGAACACCATGTGTCTCAATCATATCTGTTACTTTCGTTCGCAACTCTTCAGCAGTATGATGATCTAATTCACCCGCTAGCCTCACACATAGGACGTCACGTTTTACTTCTAATTGCATGGAAAGACTCACACGATTTCCTCCTTATGCTCAAACTTTACTCATTTACATACATAAAGATTTTCGTGATACAACATAAGAATCCTTCCTACTGACAAAAGAAGAACTATTTCGCCATAAAGTGAAACCATTCAGCAATTATTTACTTACATACGAATAGAAAAGCGGCAAAATGTTTGCCGCTATTTTGATGTTGAAAACATCCCAAAACTTCTTTTAAATAACTCCCACCAGCTCGCTGCAGCAACATCTTCTTTTGCTACAATTGTTTGTTTTAATAAAACATCTTGATCTTTTTTTATAACAAGTGTACCAAGCGCATCGCCCTTTTTAATCGGCGCTTTCACTTTCTTTTCAGCAATTACTTCTTGCTTTACCTTGTCCATATTTTCGCCCTTCTTCATAAGAAGAGATACATTATCTGACGCAACTAAATCTACTTTTTCTTTTTTCCCTTTTCCTACTTGGACAGTCTTAATTTTTTCGCCTCGTGTATACAATTTCTTTGTCATATATTGACCAAATGCGTAGTCAAGAAGCTTCGTTACTTGATTGTTCCGTTCTTTCGATGTAGGTGCTCCCATAACAACTGAAATAACACGCATCCCATTCTTTTCAGCCGATGCTGTTAAACAATATTTTGCTTCTGTCGTAAAACCCGTTTTTACACCATCTACTCCAGGATAAAAACGCACTAACTTATTCGTATTAACGAGCCAAAACTTCTTATCCGTATCTTCACGTAAATAGTCTTCGTATTTTCCTGTGTATTTGCGAATAAGTGGGTACTTCATCAATTCTTTCGCCATTATAGCCATATCATTTGCTGTGGAATAATGATCTTTAGCCGGAAGACCTGTCGGATTTTGAAAATGAGTATTTTTCAGTCCTAAATCTTTCGCTTTTTTGTTCATCATATTTACAAAACCTTCTTCTGAACCAGCGATATGCTCTGCTACTGCAACAGACGCATCATTTCCAGATGCAATTGCAATACCCTTTAGCATTTCATTTACGGTCATCTCTTCTCCAGGCTCTAAAAAGATTTGTGATCCACCCATTGAAGCTGCATGCTCACTTGCTCTCACTTTATCGGTCAGTTTTAGTTTTCCTTTTTCAACTTGTTCCATAATTAATAGCATTGTCATAATCTTCGTCATACTAGCAGGCGGTAATTTCTCATTTGGATTTTTATCAAACAAAACTTTACCTGTATCTTGTTCAATTACGATTGCTGACGACGCTTGTTCTGCTAACTTCGGCGTTGTTTCTTCTGTTTTATCCTGCTTCGTCTTCTCAGATTGTGCGAAACTAACTGAAGTACCAGAAAGCAATAACATGAAACAAACAAGTATTCCAAAAACTCGCTTCATGACTAACCCTCCATTCTATATCAAACCTATTTTTTCCAATTCACTGTTTTTTAATACCATATTTTTCTAACATTTTCAGTTGACAAACAAATTCATCACCTTTATTGTATTAAGTGTATTATTCGCAATAGTACACTTAATACAAGTTAGAAAGGAGACATTGCTCTTGCATATTCAACTTGATCCAAGAAGCAACACTCCGATATGGGAACAAATTGTTCAAAATATAAAAGAACTCGTATTAAAGAACATGTTAGCTCCAAGTGACAAACTACCTTCTGTACGAGAACTCGCTTCTTTACTCGTTATCAATCCAAATACAGTGAGTAAAGCGTATCAAGAGTTAGAGCGACAAGGGATTATTGAAACATTACGAGGAAAAGGAACATTTGTATCCCAATCGATTACCCCAACATTAGACGAAAGGAAAATCGCTATGGTTGAAAAGCAATTTCATCAATTACTATTAGAAGCCTCTTATCTTGGTGTTACGAAAGATAAAATTCATGATTGGATAGATTCATACTATAAAGAGATTGGAGGAAATGCGGATGCTGAAAGTGACAAGCTTGAAGAAAACAATTGATAATCAAACGATTTTAGATGATGTTTCTTTCACATTGCAAAGAGGGAGTATCATCGGATTACTCGGAAGAAACGGTGCGGGGAAAACAACTTTATTACGAACGATGGTCGGCATTTTAGACCCTGATGAAGGGACTGTTACATATGAAGATACAAACGTGCATCAGTGTCCTGAAATAAAGCAAAAAATCGTATATGTTCCGGATTCTACTAACATATTGAACGGATATACAGTAAAAGAAATTGTAAAGTTTTACAAAGAGGTTTATACCGCATTTGATGAAGCATATTTCTATGAACTGTTAGAACGTTTTAACTTACCAAACAAAAGAATTCGTAGTTACTCAAAGGGAATGAAAGCACTGCTCGCCATCATTTTAGCTGTTTCTACAAAAGCAGAATATATCATTTTAGATGAACCGACAAATGGACTTGATCCTATCGTGAAAAGGCAAATTTTACAGTTTCTCGTTGGAGAAGTTGCAGAAAAAGAGATTACCATTTTCATCTCCACTCACCATTTAGATGAAGTGGAACAAATTGCAGATACAATTATTATATTAAAAGGCCATACTATAGCTTCTATTACATCACTAGACGATGCAAAATCACGATTTGCCAAAATACAAGTTGCTTACGAACGTTCATTACCTCAAAAACTAGAAAACTTAAGCAATATTAAAATATTAAATCAAACAGGAAAAGTATATACAATCTTAATCGAGGGAAATGTAGCTACAACACTGGAAAAGTTTTATAAAGAACAACCACTGCTCATTGAAGAATTAACAATGTCGCTTGAAGATGTCTTCGTTACGACACTGGAGGAGGATGGGTATGTTTCATAAGGCGTTATGGATGTGGAATTGGAAGCGCGGGAAATATGCTGTGTTACTATTCTTCTTTAGTTCGCTTTATCTTTTATCTTTAGGATACTATAGAAGTGCTCAGATGGAACTCGATAAATATTACGAATTACAAGAAAAAGGTAAACAGTATTATTATTTTTATATCTTTTCTTCAGGAGAAGGTAATAGTTTTTGGTTAACTGTTCTTATCATTGCTTTAGCCTGCTTATTGATAGGATGGGAACGTAGCAACCAATCTAATACACTACTTATGACGATGCCGTTTAAAAGAAAAGATGTTTTCTTATCTAAATGGGCTTTTGGTTCATTTTGTATTTTAGTCTCGTTACTTATCAATTGGATCCTTATGTATGTTATTTATAGAACAACGATTCATTTTGATTATCAATCTTTTAGTCCATTTCATCGATACTTTCTTTATGCGATTGTTTCTTATGTAGCAGTATACACAGCTGCATTATGCATCGGTACTTTTACTGGAAGTGTTGTTTCACAGCTTGTTTTTTGTATTCCGTGGCTACTAATGGGACTTACATTTATTCCGCTAATATACACTTTTACGCTAAACCATTTAGAGGCTACCAATACTAAAAGTAATAAATTAGATCAACACCTTTATGAATTCAACCAAAAAACAAATATAGTTGCACCAATATATCGTTTTTCTATTGATTATAATTATAATCCAGAATACCGAAAGCAGGACAACGATTCAACTACTTTAAGAGATCCAGCATCTCATCACTATTATTCAGCTAAATCGATGTTAGTCCCTATTTTTTATACAATAGTTTACTTACTACTTGGAACATATTTATATACACGATCGCCAAATGAAAACAGTCAAAAGATATTTATTTTCCAAAAGCATTTACGAATATGTATATGGGGGACAACCATTTACTTTGCATTACTAGGTGGCTATAAAATCAATCAATTTTTTTTCTTACCTAACTACTATATCAGTTTGTTTCTCGCTGGAATCATTACTTATATTGCATTATCACGCTTAACAAATTATAAAGTTTTTTAAAGGAGAGATCCTATGTTTCAAAAAGCACTGTGGCTAAGAACGTATCAACAAAGTAAATATGTTATATGGTTATTTTGGCTCGTCAGCTTCTGTACTTTATCATATAAATACTATATGACTTCTATTCAACAGCAATATTTTCTAAATATGAACAAAAAATGGAAAGCTATATATCATTACAATTTTGATTTAACACTTCTAGATTCTATCATGCTGTTAGGTAGTTTGCTAATCGTTCTAGCTTGTACGTTAATTGGATGGGAAAGACAAAATAACGCTAGCGACTTGTTATGGTCTATGCCCTTTAAACGTTCGCACCTTTATATAACAAAGTGGTTGTTTGGAATCTGTAATATCGCCGCTGTTGTCGTTCTAAACTGGGGACTATTTGCTATTATGAAAAAGTTGACTTTTCATAATAAATATCAAGTATTCTCCCCCTTTCATCGTTACTTTATATACATGTTAATTGTATTAATTGCTATTTATACACTTGCCTTATGTATAGGAACAATCGCTGGAAATGTGATATCGCAAGGATTTCTTACTGCAGCTATATTAATCTTCCCAGCGTTACTTCCATCTCTAATATCAGGAGTCATTGCTGTTCACTCGAGTGCCGACTTTCATGAGAACAATGGTATTATACATAATGTTATGGAAAACATACGTATTTCTAGTCCAGCAGAAGATTTTAATATTTACTTTAATTATGATCCACAAAGCGCTTATACTGATCAAAATGGAGTACGTCATAACGAACCAAACTTTACAAAGATTCCACCGGCAAAAACATTGATTGGACCTATTGCACATATTATTCTTTTATTACCACTCGGTATATATTTATATGCCCGTTCAATCAATGAGCGAAATGGTAACTACTTATTATATCCAAAACTACAAAAAGTAGTTTTGGCTTGTGCGATTTTCTTTGGGGGGATCGTTGGAGGTTTAATACTAAGTCGAGCGCACTCATTGTCCAGCTTTTACATCGGATTTTTAGTAACTAGTTTCATTACGTATTTCTTCCTACCTAAAATATTAAAATGGAAAGTCTCTTGGAATTTTAAATAAAATAGCCTCCTCTCGATGAGGAGGTTATTTCACATTTTCTCTTCTTTTCCCATACTCTTTTTCTTGTTTCGTTCCAAACCCGTCACCATTTGCGACAATTTGATCTGTTGGAGCAACTATACTTTCAGCAATTCTCCATTCTCCACCTTGTTGAATAAACACTTGCATAAAATAATTCATTCCATTTAATTGATACGGATTTTCTTTTTTTACTTCATAACGCGCTGCAACATAATACACTTGCACATTCTCAGCCTCAAACTTAGAAATATATTGTGATAATCTCGGGATGTACTGTGATGCTTTCTGAAGTGGAAGTTGTTTTACTTTTACAAGAGAAGATTTCGTTACATTGCTTATCGTATCTTCATGCCGAATGTTATCACTGTGATGAAATAAAATAGCATTCTGCATAGAGCGAATCCATAGTTTTGAATATAAAACAGGTTGCTTATTTGAAATATGTTGTAATTCTTTTTGAACGACTTGAAGAGGTGTTGCGGCATCCGCGAATTGATGAAAGCAGAAAAAACTTCCAATCATAATGAAAAGCGTACAAATACGTTTCATTATTTTTCACTCCGATTCTTTTTAATTAAAGTATTGGAGTTTCAAAATGTTTTTATTCAAAAGAAAAAGGATAGGAAAGCTGTCGCTCCCTATCCTCATTTATTATAATACGCGGCCAAATAGCTCTAACACCATTTCTATTTCTTGGTCGCTCCAACCTTTAAATCTCTCTTTATAATATTCTTTTCGTACAGCTTCTAGTTTTTCAGTTACTTCTCTTCCGTGTTCTGTAATTTCTAAGTACACGATACGACGATCTGAATTAGAACGTTTTCTTTCTACTAATCCTTTTCGTACAAGACGATCTGTAACAGCAGTAATATGACTGGAGGTTACGTTTACTTCACTCGCAATTTGCGAAGCCATCTGTGGACTGTTTAAAAATAACGCGCGTAATACAGAAAATTCATTATATGGCATATGTTCTGCAAAACGTGTATTAATATCATTTTGTAATAAACGTATCATCTTTCGAAATGATCCGGATAACTCTAAAATCAGTGTTTCTCTTTTTTCGTTCACTAGCCTCGTCCCTTTTTTATCATATTTACACATATTATAATCTATAAATACCCTCGTTGTATATGCTTTCTTTCTTTAACATTCCCATTTATGTAACTTTTTCATACAAATTTCTTTTTTGTTCACACATATACATATAAAAAGGATGGTGATGGAAGATGCAAGGTGGAATGAATCCTTATTTACACAATGTACGCACAGCTAATACTGGTAAAGAAGCGACTATTACTGTACAAGGTGAGGGTGTTGTCAAAGCGAAACCAAATGTTGTTATACTAACACTTGGCATTCGAACTGATAGTAAAAATGTGAAACAAGCGCAAGAAGAAAATGCAGTACAATCAAAACAATTGCTGGATGCACTTAAACAGCTTGGTATCGCTGATAAAGATATAGAAACGATTTCTTATACGATCACTCCTCAATACGAGTATGTAAATGATAAAGCATTACTACAAGGATATCGGGTGGAACATTTGTATGAAATTACCGTTTTAAATGTACAAAAAGCAGGGGAAGTATATGATATAGCCGTTTCAAATGGAGCAAACGTAGCAAAAGGTTTACGGTTTCGAATATCTCACCCAAATAAATATTATGAGCAAGCTCTCATTCAAGCCCTGCAACAAGCTGTAGAAAAAGCTCGTGCTATTGCGAGTACATACAATTTAAACATTAATCCCGTTCCACTCTCATTCGTTGAAGAATCTGCTCAATTACCAAGGGAAGTCGCGTCCTATGCTACTTTACATGCACAAGCGTCTCCTCCCATTCAATCGGGAGAATTAGAAATCATTTCTACAATACGGGCGATTTTTACGTATTTATAAATAATTTCATTTATAAGTAAACGTTATCATTTTCCTTGTTGTAAAAACATGATGTTCTGATATAATAAAGGACGGTGAGCTCTTACGAAAGAGATATCACGGGTGGGAGAGGGATATGAAAAAGAAGGTTTAACATGAAAGGAATACTTGAAAGAACATTTAAATTAGGTTTACACGAAACATCACCAAAACAAGAAGTTTTAGCTGGAGTTACGTCATTTTTTACGATCGTATATATTATGATTGTAAATGCATCCATTTTATCCGATGCTGGCATTCCTCTTGAAGCTGGAATTTTAGCAACTGTTTTCAGTTCATTTGTCGGATGTCTGCTCATGGCATTTTGGGCAAATGCACCTGCTATTCTTGTCCCTGGTATGGGTGTAAATGCATTCTTCACGTACACTGCTGTCCATACGCTCGGATTAACTTGGCAGGAAGCATTAGCAGCTGTCTTCATCTCTGGTATTATTTTTGCAATTGCTGCGTTTACACCAATCGCTCGCGTGCTTTCAGTATCGATTCCAAAGTCACTAAAGGAAGCTATCACTGTCGGCATCGGATTATTTTTAGCATTTATCGGATTGCAAAAAGGTGGTTTAGTCGTTTCGAATCCAAATACTGCTGTTGCAATGGGTAAATTAAGTAGCCCTGTCGTTCTTGCGACCGTGCTTACTCTTATCGTTGCACTCGTATTATTTATTCGTAACGTACGTGGAAACTTTTTATGGACGATTGCAATAGGAACTGGTATTGCATGGCTGTTTGGCCTTGTTGATACAAGTCAAATCGGAAATAGTTCATTCTCATTCGCTAATTACGGCGATGTGTTTGGGGCTATGTCATTTGGCAAACTTTCTTCCTTACCATTTTGGATTGCAACATTCTCCTTAAGCATGGTGCTTATTTTTGAGAACATGGGACTTCTGCACGGTTTATTAGAAGATGACCGTAAATTCCCACGTGCTTACCAAGCCAATGCAATTTCAGCAATGACATGTGGTCTATTTGGCACAAGCCCTACCGTATCAACAGTAGAGAGTGCCGCAGGTATTACTGCAGGCGGAAAGACAGGTCTGACGTCTATCGTTACAGGGTTGTTATTCTTTGCATCACTGTTTGCACTTCCGTTTGTCAAACTAATTCCTGATAGTGCCATTGCACCAATCTTAATTATTATTGGCGGCCTGATGATTACAAGCATTCAACAAATTCCTCTGAACGATTTTTCAGAAGGATTTCCAGCGTTCTTAATTATCGTCATGATCCCGCTCACATATAGTATCGCTGATGGCATTGCGTTCGGATTTATTGCTTATCCTATCTTAAAAGTTGCTCTTGGAAAGCGTAAAGAAGTCGCACCGTCTATGTATATCATTACATGCTTATTCTTAGCCATGTTCGTATTACATGCTATTGGTTAAGTAAAAACACCGAGGAATTTTCCCTCGGTGTTTTTTACTTAAACCATCCTTTTTTATAAAACCAAGCCATCATGCCGCCACCAATTAGTGCCATAATAAGTAAACAAATAAAATAACTATATTGTCCACCGAGCTCTGGCATATGCGTAAAGTTCATTCCATATACTCCCGCAATAAATGTTAATGGCATGAAAATAGTCGAGAATACAGTTAATGTTTTCATAATGTTATTCATATGATGCGAGTTTAATGAAAAATAGCTATCTCGAATATCTGCTGTTAACTCCCGGCTTGCTTCAATCATTTCGGTCAATTTAAGCAAATGATCATGTATATCTTTAAAATAAATTTCATGATCACTTATACCGTAAAAACGAGTCGAATTTAAAATACGATACAATAAATCACGCATCGGAATAATTGTACGTCTTAACTTCGATAAATCTGCACGTATATCAAATACTTCTTCTAGTACACTTCCTGCCGTTTCACCCGTTAAATTATCATCAATTGCATTTAAATGATCCTCAATGTAATATACAGGCGCAAAATAGTCATCTACAATTTGATCGATAATTGTATGCGCTACGTGCAGGGGACTATTTTTAATACGCTTCTTTTCTCCAAGCGTTTTCCATACTCTTTCAATTGCATTGTTATGAGAAAAGTGGAAAGAAACAATATAACGATCACTAATAAATAAATCAATCTCGTGAGGTTCTAATCCATCCTCACCAAATGCATGAAGAACTAAAAAGTTATATCCATCATAAAAATCAACTTTTGGCCTCTGTACATATTCTATGCAGTCTTCAATTGCAAGGGGATGGAACTTAAAATGATCTTGCAAAATGTATGTATACTCTTCTTTCGTTGGCTTATATAAATCTAGCCAATACCATACAATATGGTCTTTCTTTGTTTCCTCTAGCGAAACATCATATAATACTTCATCTGTTTTTGTTATTGCACAAATTCTAATCATATTTTCACCCATTATTATTATAAACAAAAAATAGTAAAAAAAGCCAAGGAGAAACACTCCCTGGCCCTTCTTTATTATTCAGTAACGATGCCGTGCACTAATGTTGGTGCATCTACATGCTCTTTAGAGATCTTCATGTTCTCATAAATTTTTGCTTTTACGTCTTCTACATTTTCACGGTTTGCGTAAATGGTAACAAGGGATTCACCTTTTTTCACGCTGTCCCCTACTTTTTTACGAAGCATTAAGCCAACTGCTAAATCAATTTCAGATTCCTTCGTCGCACGTCCTGCTCCTAAAAGCATTGCTGCTGTTCCGATTTCATCTGCAACGATTTCTGATACATAACCGTCTTCCTTCGCTTCCACTTCAATTTTAAATTGTGCTTGTGGTAATTTAGAAGGATCATCAACAACAGATGCATCGCCGCCTTGCGCTGATAAAAACGTTTTAAATGATTCTAGCGCCTTACCGTTGTTCATTACTTCAATTAATTTCTCACGTGCATCTTCTAGAGATGAAGCTTGTCCAGCAAGGTATACCATTTGACTTCCAAGCGTTAAACATAACTCTTCTAAATCTTTCGGTCCTTTACCTTGTAATGTATCAATTGCTTCTTGTACTTCAAGTGCGTTACCAATAGCCTCACCAAGTGGTTGACTCATATCAGAAATAACAGCCATCGTATTACGACCAACGTTATTACCAATGCGCACCATTGCTTCTGCTAAACGTTTTGCATCTTCATCTGTTTTCATAAATGCACCTGCTCCAGTTTTTACATCAAGAACAATTGCATCTGCACCAGCAGCAATTTTTTTACTCATAATTGAGCTTGCAATAAGCGGAATTGAGTTTACTGTTGCCGTGACATCACGAAGTGCATACAATTTTTTATCCGCAGGTGTTAAGTTTCCACTTTGACCAATAACTGCGATTTTATTTTCATTTACAAGACGCATGAATTCATCATTTTCGATTTCAACATGGAATCCTGGAACTGCTTCTAATTTATCAATTGTACCACCAGTATGTCCTAGACCACGTCCAGACATTTTTGCAACCGGTACACCTAAAGCGGCTACTAATGGACCTAATACAAGTGTTGTTGTATCACCAACGCCACCTGTCGAGTGCTTATCTACTTTTACTCCTTCAATAGCTGATAAGTCGATTGTATCACCGCTATTTACCATTGCCATCGTTAAATCTGCACGTTCTTGATCGTTCATATCTTGGAAGAAAATTGCCATTGCAAGTGAACTTACTTGATAATCAGGAATATCACCATTTGTATATCCTTCAACAATAAAGTTAATTTCTTCTGTCGTTAATGCATGTCCGTCACGTTTTTTTGCAATTAGGTCCACCATTCTCATTGTGAGGTCACCCCTTCATTTGTTTTACGATTGCTTTTACTAATGCTAAGAAGTTAGCTTTAACACGTTCTGTCGTTTCGATTACTTCATCGTGGTGAAGTGGCTGATCTAAAATACCAGCTGCCATATTTGAAATACAAGAAATACCAAGTACTTTCATACCAGCGTGACGCGCTACAATTACTTCAGGTACTGTTGACATACCAACTGCATCTCCACCAAGTGTGCGAAGCATACGAATTTCAGCAGGTGTTTCATATACAGGACCTGTCATTCCAACGTATACCCCTTCTTGTACTTTAATATTTAAGTCTGCTGCAACTTGTTTCGCCATTTCGCGAAGCTCTACTGTATATGATGTAGACATATCAGGGAAACGTACACCCATTTCAGAATCATTTGGTCCGATTAATGGATTTGTACCCATGAAGTTAATGTGATCTGAAATTAACATAAGATCGCCTGGTTCGAATGATGTATTTACACCACCAGCTGCATTTGTTACAACAACTGTTTCTACTCCTAGTTCTTTCATAACACGAACTGGGAATGTTACTTTTTGCATATCATATCCTTCATAGAAGTGGAAACGTCCTTGCATTGCTACTACTGTTACACCTTGAAGTGTACCGAATACTAGTTGACCTGCATGGCCTTCTACAGTGGAAACTGGGAATTCAGGGATTTCACTGTAAGGTACTGTTACTGCATTCTCGATTTCATCCGCTAATACACCTAGTCCAGATCCAAGGATTAGTCCTACTTGTGGTGTCTCTTGAAATTTCTCTTTTAAATATGAAGCTGATTTTGTAATAAGTTCACGATTCATTTGTTTATCCCCCTATTTCTTTAGCTCGTTTAAGAAGCTTGTTCCGTATTCTGGCATTTTCACACCGAAGTTTTCTGCTACAGTTGCACCAATATCAGCAAATGTTTGACGAAGTGGTAACTCTTTTCCGCCTTCTTTCATGCTTGGGCTATATGCTAATAACGGTACATATTCACGTGTATGATCAGTACCATGATGCACTGGGTCATTACCGTGGTCTGCTGTAATTAATAATAGATCATCTTCTTTTAGTTTTTCGAATACTTCTGGAAGACGTGCATCATATTCTTGCAGAGCTTCTCCGTATCCTTGTGGATCACGACGGTGACCGAATAATGCATCAAAGTCAACTAAGTTTAAGAAGCTAAGACCTGTAAAGTCCATATTTAATGTATCTACAAGCTTATCCATTCCATCCATGTTAGACTTCGTACGAAGTGATTCAGTTACCCCTTCACCATCATAGATGTCAGAGATTTTACCGATAGCAATCACATCATAATCACTATCTTTTAATTCATTCATTACTGTACGGCCGAATGGTTTTAATGCATAGTCATGACGGTTCGGTGTACGTGTAAAGTTTCCAGGCTCCCCAACGAATGGACGAGCAATAACACGGCCTACCATGTACTTCTCATCTAACGTTAATTCACGTGCAATTTTACAAATTTTATATAACTCATCAAGCGGCACTACTTCTTCGTGTGCTGCGATTTGTAGTACGCTATCAGCAGAAGTGTAAACAATTAAAGAGCCTGTTTCCATTTGTTCTTGACCAAGTTCATCAAGAATTTCAGTTCCAGAAGCTGGTTTATTACCGATGATTTTACGGCCTGTTTTTTCTTCTAATTCATCAAGTAATTCTTTTGGGAATCCTTCTGGGAACACTTGGAATGGTGTATCAATGTAAAGACCCATGATTTCCCAGTGGCCTGTCATTGTATCTTTACCAGTAGATTTTTCTTGCATTTTTGTATAATATCCAAGTGGTTTTTCTACTTTAGAGATGCCTTTCATTTCACGAATGTTACCAAGACCTAATTTCACCATGTTAGGCATTTGTAACCCATTCATATGTTCAGCAATGTGACCAATTGTGTCAGATCCTAAATCACCAAATTGTTCAGCATCTGGTGCTTCACCGATTCCAACAGAGTCCATTACGACTAGGAATATACGTTTATATTTATTCATAACTGCGACCTCCTATAAGTTCAGTTCTACTTCTTGTAGTATGTTCAAAACGCTATAAAGTGAAACTGTTCTCCATAAGAATTATCTTTCGTTCTCATTATCAAACAGTACTTCTTTAAATCATTCTCTAACCTATTTCGTTTACCTTGAAACGACTCAAAAACATTTCTAGTTTTTTCTAAGTCAGATATCAGACATCTGATACTGATATCATAACATGTTTACGCTTTCTTTTTAATACATTTTCGTAGAATTTCTCATTTTCTTCACACTTCTATTGTAATCCATTATGCACAGAAGTGCTAATCATTTTATGATTTATTTCTTCATATAAAGTGAAATTTTAATCAGTAGCGGTTTTGTTCTTTCCCACTAATCATTTTCAGAATAAAAATAAAAAAAGCAGCTCTAAAGAGCTACCTTTTTATTTTACTTCTACTGTTTCTTCTTTATGTTCATGCAATTCGCCTTTTTTAACATGAACTTTCACTTTGTAAGAACCCTTTTCTTTGAAAGTATGTTTCGTTTCATACTCCCCTTTATTTCCTTCTTTTGCTGGAATGAATTCGTGTTTTTCCACACCATCTTTCCAAATTTCAAGTTGTACTTCAGCACCAGTTAAAGCTTCTTCTTTTTGTTTTAAATGAACTTTCATTGTTGATTCAGCATTTGCTTTTATGTCACCAGCCATAAGGTGAATCATTGTATCGCTTTTATGATCACCATGTCCTGCACCATGATCACTATTTTCTTTTTTCGCATCTTCTACTTTCGCATTTCCTACAGCCACTTTTACTTCTGGCATAACATGCATTTCACGCGCATTTGTGTGAGCGATAATATGGTATACGCCATCCGTCTCGAACGTTTTCTCTACAGCATAAACACCCTTTCCTTTATGCTTACCTTCTAGCATCTCGTGCTTTTCGTCGCCAGCTTTCCAAATTTCAAACTTTACATCATCAGCATCTGTTACCTTTTCTTTTCCTTGTGTAACAAGTGCTTGTACTTCTGTTTTTTCACCAGGTTTAATTTCTTTCGGATTTGTTTGAACTGCTACTTTTACAGCTTCTAGTTTCTGTTCTTTTTTCGGTTCTTCTTTGTTTGTATTACAGCCAGCCAATGCTAGCATCGCGATAAATAAAGTCATAATAAGTTTTTTCATCATCATTTCCTCCTTCATACTTTATTTAGTATAGAGGAAATACATTGTAATATTCTAGTCTTCTGCTGAAAACAATGTACGAAATGTTTGTGAAGTTTCTGTGAAGTGCTATAGCCTTTTGAATCTATGAAAAAAGAGCATAGTACCTATGCTCTCGGATGAAACTGTTTATATACATCTTTTAATCTAGTTTTTGAAACATGCGTATAAATTTGTGTCGTTGAAATATCTGCATGTCCAAGCATTTCTTGCACAGCACGTAAGTCTGCTCCATTTTCTAATAAATGCGTAGCAAAAGAATGACGCAATGTATGAGGTGTAAGCTCTTTTTCAATATTTGCTTCTTTCGCTAATCGTTTTAAAATTTTCCAAAATCCTTGTCTTGATAATCGATTGCCATGATGGTTTAAAAAGAGTGCATCTACTACTTTTTTCCCCATCAATTCTCTTCTTCCCTTTTCAATATACTTTTGAATCGCTTCCGTCGCTAAACTTCCTAGTGGAATAATTCTTTCTTTATTCCCTTTCCCTATGCATCGAACAAATCCCATCGTTAAATGTACATCTTCTAAATTTAATGCAATTAATTCTGAAACACGAAGTCCTGTTGCATACAATAACTCTAGCATCGCTTTATCACGAACCCCAAAAGCGCTCGTCATTTTTGGTGTCTGCAGTAACGCCTCTACTTCATCAACTGACAATACTTTCGGTAATTTCCGTTCTCCTTGCGGCGTTTCAATATGTACGGATGGATCGTGCTCTACCGCTCGTTCACGAAGTAAAAATTGGTGAAACGAACGAATCGATGCAATATGACGTGCTAATGTTTTCGAAGATTTTCCGTTTTCTTTTAAATGCTGCAGAAAGTTAACAATGTGCAAGCGTGTCACTTCGTGAAAGCTTTTCGCTTGTTCTACATTTTGTAAATACTTTACATAACTTTTTAAATCACGTTCATAAGATACTACTGTATTTTTCGCTAGTCCTTTTTCAACAACCATATAATGAATAAAATCTTTTAATTGATCTTCCAATCTACACTACTCCCCATTTTCATAGAAAAACATCATTCTATTTACGAAAGCATCCTTTGCCGGCTCTTCATTCCCTGATACTTTTTCTACAGTCTCTTCTTTTGGCTTTTCATAACGATGATAGCTTTCATATTCTTCATTTATCCATAGTATAGCGAAATAAAACAAAATCGTACAACTTGTAAATAATAAAAATACTTTTATCCCATCAAAAGTTAATTTTAAAGCTCGGCGCATTGTAAATTCCTCCAAAATATAAGTTATTACAACATATGCCAAGCTTTCACCAATTTATACCTTATTCAAATAAAAAACCTCTTCCTAGTTAAATAGGAAAAGGTTATTTTTCATCCGTTTCATTTTCTTGACAATTTTTACAAATCCCATGGAATGTTAAACGATGATCCTTCACCTTAAAGCTCCAGTCATGTTCTACTTTCCTTTCCACTTCACCAAGTAAATCTTCTTGTATTTCTTGTACAGCACCACATTGTGTACAAATCAAATGATGGTGGAAACGCTGCGCACCTTCTTGGCGTAAGTCATAGCGTGAAACACCGTCTCCGAAGTTAATCTTATCGACAACTTTTAACTCAGATAATAGTTCTAAAGTTCGATAGACGGTTGCTAATCCGATCTCTGGCGACTTTTCTTTTACAAGGAGGTAAACATCTTCTGCGCTTAAATGATCTTCTTCATTTTCTAGCAGCACACGAACTGTTGCTTCACGTTGCGGTGTTAATTTGTAGCTCGCTGCATGTAATTGCTTCTTAATTCGTTCAATTCTTTCTTCCATTCGGTACTACTCCCTCCTCGCCACTCTTACACCATTATATCAGAAGAAGGGCTTCTGTCAAAAGAAAAACAATAAAAACAAATTGATAATTATTCTCATAAAGTATTTATTGTTTATTAATAGCCTCAACGACTTCTTTCATTAAAACTGGTGATGCATAAGCCTCTACACTAGAAGCAAGAGCTAACACCGCTCCAATTACAAGAAAGAAGCATGTATAACGGATCAATAATGGTAATAGCGGCTCAGTTATTTTGCGGATAAATTGATGCCTAATCATGCGTAAGGAAAAACTTGCGGCAATTGTTGTCATAACGAGAAATACTGGGATGATAATGAGATTTTGTGGCAATACAGAAACGAATGCTAATAATAATCCATTCCATCCATGCTGACTTACTAAGAAACCTACTGTAAATCCGACAACTACTCCTTTTGCAAATAATAAAATAAAAATGAGTGGCAATCCAATAATTGAAATCCCTAAAATCCAAATAAATCCAATGTATTTTAATTGTGAAAAGTAACTTTCTCGAAACATTTCGCCTGCAATAGCAAATTCTCCTTTAGAAACTTGTCCAAAAAAACGTTGCAAATAAAATGATAAATCTTGTTTTTGATTTAATTGTAAACTATTTACAAGAATCGCTCCAAATATTACTCCCATCAATAACAAAACAGCGTTAAATATATATAATGAAGAGTTTTCCTGTATGTGAGACATTACACGGTCTTGCCAAGTTTTTCTCCACATTTTTCTTCCCTCCGTTCACACTCTTACTAAAAATGTATGAAAGAAAGAAAAAAGTATGACGAATTAACATTGAAATTCCGCTCTACTTTGCTAAACTAAAAAGTAGAGAATAGGAGGGATTTCTCTTGAAACCATTATTATTAGATTTTCCAACATTATTTCAAACTGAACGCTTACAGGTTCGTAAGCCATTTCCAGGTGATGGTGCAGAAGTGTATGAAGCAATACAAGCTTCTCTAGAAGACTTAGTACCGTGGATGCCAATTAACGCTGAAACAGAAGAAAGTGCTGAAGAAATCGTTCGTAACGCTCACGGACAGTTTTTACTTCGTGAAACACTTGATTTTCACTTATACGATAAAGTATCTGGTACATTCATCGGAGCTATAACGCTCAAGCCTGAAAACTGGGATATTCCAAAGTTTTCACTTCACTTCTGGCTACATAGCGCTTATACAAAACAAGGCTATATGACCGAAGCTGTGAAAGGTGCCATTCAATTTGCCTTTGATAAGCTAAGCGCTCGAAGAATTGAAATTCGTATTGATGCAACAAATACAAATGCATGTAACTTAGCAGAACGTTTAGAATTTATTCTAGAAGGTACAATGGAAAATGATTTCATAGCACCAGATGGTAGCTTACGTGATGCACGCGTATATGCAAAAATTAATTAAAAACACTCGCCTTTGGCGAGTGTTTATTTTTGTAGTTGTAAATATTGTACTGCAAACATCGTCTTCGCATCGTGAATACGAAGATTTTTCATAAGAGTAGTTGCTTCTTCTAATGATACTTCCATTAATTCCACAAACTCATCTTCATCTAACGCAGCTTTATTTTCTTTTTTCGTCAAACCTGTCGCTTTATATACATATAAAATTTCATCTGCAAATCCTGGAGATGTATAGAAAGAAGTAATAAGCTCCATATTTTCACATACATAACCTGTTTCCTCTTCTAATTCACGAACTGCTGTCACCTCAGGTTTTTCACCTGGTTCTAACTTGCCAGCCGGAATTTCTATAATCGCCTTTTCAAGCGCTTTACGATACTGCTCAACAAGCACAATTTTCCCCTCATCAGTAATAGCAATAATAGCAACTGCACCAGGGTGATTTACAATTTCACGTTTACTCATTGCTCCATTTGGTAATACTACATCATCAACACGAACTTTTATAACTCTACCATCAAAAATCGGCTCAGTTTTTACTGTTCTCTCTGCAAGATTACTCATACTACTTCATCTCCCTGTTCTATTTCCTATTCTTTCCTCATACATTTTACCACATTGAAAGGAGCGTGATAGAAATGAAAGTTTATATTTTACCAAATCGCGTCACTTTAGTCGGAAAAGCATGGCAAATTCGCCATAAGCTAAAACAATATGGCAAAGAGTATACAACTGTACAAGAGTGGATTACAGCAACTAAAAAGTAAACGTTTGTCAACCTCTTTTCCCTTGCGTACAATAAGAATAAGGAGAAGACCTGCGGTAGTATGTCAACTTAGAAATAACAAAGTTTAAAGTTGTCAAAGGTCAATTTGTTTAAAAAAGGCATCACAAAACTAAACCAGTAACGAATGTAATTTACTGGAAAATAATGAAAGGTAGCGATGACAAAATTTTATGTCATTCTTTCACACACCTTCCAGGCGTAAAAAGTTGGTGGCTACGTAGTAGCGCATCCACCAATCGCACAAATTTTCTTGCGGTTAGAACGAGTGCACGTTTGTGTTGATGTTTTGGTACTTCATTATATTTTTTCACGTAATACTCTTGATAATCTGATACATGCTTTCTTACTGAATTGGCGGCTTCAACTAAGTAATAACGCAAGTAATGATTACCTGTACGGGATAATGAAGTATCTTCGGCTGTAAAACGACCGGATTGGTGCTTTCGCCAGTATAATCCAGCGTATTTGGCTATTTTTGTTTCATCGTCAAATCTTTCGATTTGGCCAATTTCAGCAATGATACCGGCAGCGAAAACAGGGCCTACTCCAGGAATAGATTCAAGTGTTTGGGTCAAACCAGCCATGATTTTTTTAATAGACTTTTCTAATTCCTTGATTTGCTGTTGAAACGTACGAATGACTGCGATGGATGTACCTAAGATGACATCTATTGAATCTTCTACAACCTTATCCAAGCGATAAGAAACTTTCACAGCTTTGTGAATGGATGCTGCTACGCATTTTGGATCACCAAAACGGTTTCGACTTTTTTTCTGTAGGAACTCAGCGAGTTCTTCTAAAGGCATATTAGCGAGTTCCTCTAAGCTGAATTTTTCAAGAAATAGTTCTGTCATGGCGCTACCGAATACGGAAGTATCCACCTCTTGTGAAAATGTATTACATTTAAAACTTAGGTGTTGAAGAAAGTGTTGTTTTTCTTTCGTTAACATTTTGACAAGTTGGTATCGTGATCGAGTTAATTGCTGCAGTGCCACGTACTGGCTTTCTTTTACGATAGACATTTGATTACGGCCAAATCGTAAGTAATCAGCAATGACAAAGGCATCAATCTCATCGGTTTTATTCATGTCAGAATAACTTTTCTTAAAATTTGCGACTTGCTTTGGGTTTAGGAGAAATACTTTTGCTCCAAAACGCTGTAAATCTATATCATGGTGAAGAAACATAGAAGGATGAAAGCTGTAAACAGAGGTGGATTCTAGACCAATCTTAAGGATGTCGACCTCTTTACCTGCAACACACTGTAATAATTTTTCTTTGAGTGTAGTAGCTCCCGGTAGGTCATTACTGACCGAAAAAGAATCCAGTTTTTCTCCATCACCATTTAAAAAGCAAACTTTCATATCAAACGAACTTACATCTAAACCAACAAATAATCTCATGTAAGAGACCTCCCTTCTATATTAGAATCATTTCTTGGACGTCTCGAGATATCTCTAGTGTGTACGCCGACCAACAACCTCGTGTATGAGAGCTAGTCCTGAATCGAAAGCCGCCCTAGAGCTACTATCATCTAGGTTCGAGGGTCAGGCTGCTCAGCCTGCGAGTAGGGAGTCCCGCACGTTCACTGAGAAACACTCTTCAAATGTGGTAAATCCACAGGAGGTGAAAGAATTGTCCCAAATGATCCTAAAATCATTATCTAGAAATATCTTGGGACGTCCAAGTATTTTTATTTATAGGGCTCTTATTAAGAAGAAAATCTAAGCCTGTAATAGGGCTTAAATATTAATATACGAGGAGGTTGACTTATGAAAAAACGTCAATTAGGAAACTCAGATTTATTTGTGACAGAAATGGGACTTGGCTGTATGTCTCTCGGTACATCTGAAAAAGAAGCCTTGCGTATTATCGATGAAGCAATCGATGTAGGAATCAATTTTTTTGATACAGCGGATTTATATGATTATGGATTAAACGAAGAATTTGTTGGAAAAGCCTTAAAAGGAAAACGAGACCAAATTATTCTTACAACGAAGGTTGGGAATCGATGGACAGAAGAAAAAAACGGCTGGTCTTGGGATCCTTCTAAAAATTACATAAAGGCTGAAGTGAAAGAAAGTTTACGTAGACTTCAAACTGATTATATTGATTTATATCAACTTCACGGCGGGACGATTGAAGATCCTATAGATGAAGTAATTGAAGCCTTTGAAGAATTAAAAAAAGAAGGTATCATTCGCCATTACGGTATTTCTTCAATACGTCCAAATGTCATCCGTGAATATGCAAAACGTTCAAATATCGTTAGTGTACTAATGGAATATAGCCTTTTGAATCGTCGCCCTGAAGAATGGTTCCCACTTCTAAATGAACATCAAATTAGCGTCATTGCTCGCGGACCACTTGCAAAAGGAATATTAACTGATAACAATACAAGAAAGATAGAAAGAGTAAAAGAAAAGGATTACCTTTCTTATTCTTACGATGAATTATATGAGACACTCGCGAGTGTAAAAGAATTAATCGGGGAAAGCTCTTTAACAGGAACAGCTATTCAATATTGCTTACATAACGAAACTGTTGCAGCTGTTATACCTGGTGCAAGCTCTATTGGGCAATTACGAGAAAATGTACAAGCTAGTAAACAAACACAGTTAACAACAGCAGAATATACACAGCTTCAGCAAATTGTGAAATGTGATACGTACGCATTACACCGATAAAAAGACGCTACCATACTGGTAGCGTCTTTTTATAACGTATCATATTTATCAGGATTCGTTCCTACATGTAAATTACGATTTAACGTATTAATTTGAGTCATCTCTTCTTCTGTTAATGAAAAGTCAAAGATAGAAAAATTCTCCTGAATGCGAGATGGTGTAACAGACTTAGGAATCGTCACAATCCCGCTTTGAATATCCCACCTTAATATAACTTGCGCAGGTGTTTTTTCATATTTAGTAGCAATGGCCTGAATAATCGGGTGCTGAAATACTTCTCCGCCCCTCATTAATGGACTCCATGCTTCCATTTGAATTTGCTCACCTTGACAGAAATTACGCAATTCAAATTGTGTTAACATCGGATGAAGTTCCACTTGGTTTACCATCGGCTTTATTTTGCAATTTGGTAATAGCAGTTCTAAATGATGTTTATGGAAGTTAGAAACACCAATCGCGCGCACTTTACCTTCTTCATACAGTTTTTCTAATGCTCGGTACGTATCAACATACTTCCCTCTTATTGGCCAATGTATTAAATATAAATCTACATAGTCCATTTGTAATTTTTTTAAGCTTTTCTCAAACGCCTCAAGTGTTTCCTCGTATCCTTGATCATCGTTCCAAACTTTTGTTGTAATAAAGATGTCTTCTCTCGGAATTCCTGATTCACGAACCGCTTCTCCGACACCGCTTTCATTTTCATATACAGTTGCTGTATCAATCGAACGGTATCCAACTTCTAGCGCTGTTTTTACTGCTTGTTTTACTTCGTCGCCTTCTTTCGCTTTATAAACGCCTAAACCAATCATCGGCATTTTTACGCCATTATGAAGTGTAGTTGTTGGAATGTGCACAGTCGTCTCCCTTTCATCATTACATTTTTTTATAAGCCACCACTTTATTTGAACAAGATTCAACCAAAAAGTCAAAACATATGTACAGTTTACATAATAAACTTATATACTTTCTAAAATAATGCGAACTCATTAATTAACATTATTTTCCATCCATTTCTTCGCTTTTTCATCAACATTACGTACAAACTCAGTTTTCCCTTCCGAATATAACGCACCATCATATGTATACTTTTCAGCTAATTCTTTCTTTAAAGTTGCATATGCCTCAGCTTCTTCACAATGAGCCATCATATAATCACGAAATGCTAAATGCCTTACTATCTCAGGGTTTCCTTTTTCAAACACGTGTAAGTGATACGAGCGTTTTTCCTCCGTTCCATGAATAAAATAACGGCGTCTTGAAATACCATTCTCCCCTTTTACGATATAGCCAAGCTCTTCAAAACGTTCATTCCACCTATCTACTCTGTCGATACTCTCTACTTCCATAATCATATCTATAATTGGTTTCGCTGCCAGTCCTGGCACCGACGTACTTCCAATATGATGGACCTTCACCTTTTCTGGCATCGCCGCTTTTAATCTTTCAGCCTCCATTTGAAATTTTTCACCCCAATGATTTTCATGCGGAACAACTACAATTTTTCTCATTCTAACTCCCCTTTTCTTACAAGCTCGTCAAAAAAATGATCAGCGTTATTCACTGATCATTTTCGTTATTATTTAAAGTCTTTCCAAGTAAGGTTACTTTCACTTAACAGTTCTTCAAATGATTTATTCTTTTCACGTTCTTTTTGTTCTTGGCGCTTTCTTTCCTGTTCAGCTGCCACTTTTTCCTCTTCTCTCACTTGCAACTCTTTCTTCTTATTCTTTAATTGCTGCATGAGTGAATCATTTAATTGATCACCTAATGTAAGCGACTCTTTCTTTTGTTGATTCACTTGCGCTTGTCTTTGCATTTGTCTTTGTTTCTTTTTCTTCATACTACTCACCTTTTACTTTTTTCTCCATTATAGTAGATACACAATGAACTCGACAATAAAAAAGGTCCTTTACTCTATTATTCACTTTTTGTAAATATGTTAATTTTTCGAAAAAACTATTTTTTTGTATAGATATAATCCTATGAATCTATTAAAATTATGTCGTATGATGTCAGATTATAAAAAAGGAGAATTAGATTATGTGGAAAAAAATCATTCCTGCTGTTGCCGTTTTAAGCACCATTACTTTTTCAACCGTATTTGCTGCTCCCCCATCCCAGACTCCAGCTGAACAAAACCGCTACATAGACGTACAAATGCTTGGTATTAATGATTTCCATGGACAACTAGATACTGTTAAAAAAATTAATAACAAAGAAGCTGGTGGCGCTGATTACTTAGCTACTTATTTAAAAGAACGTAAAAAGCAAAACCCGAATACACTTCTCGTACACGCTGGCGATATTGTCGGAGCTAGTCCACCAGTTTCAGCATTGTTACAAGATGAACCAACGATTGAATTTTTAAATGACTTAAAATTTGATGTTGGTACAATCGGTAACCACGAATTTGATGAAGGTATTGATGAAATGAAACGTCTCATTTACGGTGGCTATCACGAAAAAACAGGGAATTTCAAAGGTGCAAATTTCCCTTATGTCGCTGCAAACTTCTATAATAAATCCACTGGCCGCTTATTTTTACCGCCATTTACTGTAAAAATGGTAAATGGTGTGCCTGTAGGATTCATTGGCGTAGTTACAACTGATACACCAAATGTCGTGATGCCTACTATGCTTAAAAATGTAGAAATCACTGACGAAGTAGAAGCAATTAATAAATCAACGCAGCAATTAAAGCGTCTTGGCGTTAAATCCATTGTCGTCCTTGCTCATGTCGGTGGAACAACAGATGAGTCTGGTGTGACAAATGGAGACCTTACTCGAATTGCAAATGAAACAGATCCGGAAATTGATGTTATTTTTGGTGGGCATAGTCACACGTATGTAAATGGTACTGTAAATAATAAACTAATCGTCCAAGCGAACTCTTACGGAATGGCTTTCTCAGATGTAGATGTAACAATTGATCGTAAAACAAAAGATATTGTAAAGAAAAAAGCTGAAGTTGTTACAACATACCATGAAGGTGTAGAACCTGATAAACAAGTAAAGAAAAAACTAGATCAATATAAAGAAAAAATTGCACCGCTTGTAAATGAAGTTGTCGGAAAATCTACAGCACCTATCGACCGTAAACAAAATGATGCTGGTGAGTCCACTCTTGGAAATTTAGTTGCCGATGCCCAGCGCCAAACGATGCAAACTCAAATCGCACTTATGAATCCAGGCGGCATTCGTAATGACTTAGATGCTGGCGATATTACATGGGGCGAATTATACGGCATTCAGCCTTTTGGAAACCAATTAATTAAAGTAGATTTAACAGGTCAAGATATTCGCGACATTTTAAATCAACAATGGCAAAAAGGAACGACGAGAATGCTTCAAATTTCAGGTATTCAATATACGTGGGATGCAAATAAACCAAACGGTGAAAAAGTTACAAATATACGTTTAACAAACGGTGAAGAATTATCTCCATCTAAAACGTATAGCGTAGTGGCAAATGCCTTTTTAGCTTCTGGCGGTGATGGATTTGTATCATTTAAAAATGGTAAAAATCCAGAGACTGGTCCAAACGACTTTGAAGCGCTAGTCGATTACGTAAAACAATTAAAAGAACCTATTCAGCCAATTATCGATGGTAGAATTCAAAAAACAAATTAAGTACACTCATAATAAACAATCTTAATTTTTCATCGTAAAAGATACACATAAACCTTTTATCCGTCATATATGTGAAACCTAAAAAGGATACTCGTTCTTACAATGAACATAGTATCCTTTTCTTTATTTATCAATATGTGATGTGTTGTTAAAATCATATTGTTGTAAAAATTGTTGTAACGCCTCTTCTACAAGTTTAGATTTTTGAATTCCTTTCGATTCTGATATAACGTCTAGTTTTGCTAATATTTCTTTATTAATAGAAAAGGTACGTTTCTTTTTTTCTGTACTTATATTCATCATGGGGGCAATTACTTCTTCTTTCTTTCTTAATAACTCATAAATACTTTGTAATTGTTCATAAATTAATAGTTGATAATCCGTTTTCGCATATTGAAGGGCTGTCGCTTCTTGGAGTTGTAAGTGACGCGGTTCTTCTCCATCTCCTACAAAAATACGCTTTTTCTGTTCTCCATCATATTCGTATCCAATCAATCTTAATTTCTTCGATAATGTATACGGGCTTATTTCAAGACGTTTTGCTATAATAGCGATGGATTCACGCCTATTTAAACAATCGATAATTTCTCCAATCGTCACAATTTCCCTCCTCCCATATTGAAATGACACTAGTATGGTATGTTACAATGATTTTCTAACAGTATATGCAAAACGAATAGCCTGTGCGATTCATACGATTTTAGAAAAGGAGGTTTTCAATATGCTTTTTCGTAGCAATACCCCGCAGTTCTATAATGAAAATAAAAAACTCATTCCCAATAGTATCGCTACGATGGAAAGCGTTATGATTAACAACCGAAAACAAACTCTCCTTATGCGCGGGCAAAACGTAGAGCAGCCTATTTTATTATGCTGTCACGGTGGACCAGGCATGGCACAAATCGGATTTATTCGTCATTTTCAAAAAGAATTGGAGAAACACTTCATCGTAATTAATTGGGATCAGCGCGGGGCAGGTAAATCCTTTTCAATGAAAGATTTCGGAGCAAATTTTACAATCGAACAATTCATTTCCGATGCAAAAGAAGTGATTCAATATGTACTTAAAAAGTTCAATAAACAGAAACTATTTCTCGCTGGTCATTCTTGGGGAAGTATTATCGGGCTTAACATAGCACACTATTATCCACAATATATCGAGGCTTATATCGGTATTGGGCAAATTGTACATATGAAACAAAACGAGGAATTACTATATCAGCATTTAATTCGTTCTGCAAAAAAATATAATCATAAAAAAGCATTAGCGTCCCTTTTAAAATTAGGAAAACCGCCATTTTTAGATACGAGACGCCTTATTATTCAAAGAAAATGGCTTGGCACATTCGGAGGTGCAATCCAAAACGGATCTTCCTTTTCTTTCATACGAAAAGGCTTCTTTTCTCCCGAATATACACTATTAGATTGGTTCAAGTTTCTCGCAGGAAATTTAAAATCTGGCGTTTTATGGGAAGAAATGTTGACAATCGATTTCTTTTCTTCTATTACGAGTTTATCTATTCCAGTTTATTTTTGTTCTGGTCGCTATGATTATCAAACTCCTTATGCACTCGTTCAGGAATATTGTGATGTAATAGAAGCACCGATAAAAAAGATGATTTGGTTCCCAAATTCAGCACATTCTCCCGATTTAGAAGAGCCAGAATTATTCGCTCGTTCTTTACAATCCATTAAACAAGAGCTAGCTTTTCACCATTAGTAACAAAAGGCTCTTTTACATTTCATAAGAAACAATTTATAATAATATGTCGCAACTATGTATAAATCTAGCAAGGTGATTCATATTTCCTTGCCTTAACACAATAAAATTTTGGGGAGATTACATTTATTATGAATGCTGTACTCATTGCAGTAGCAGTTATGCTATTGCTTAGTTTGTTACGTGTCCAGGTCATTGTCGCCATCATTGTTGGAGCTTTAACAGGCGGACTTATCGGTGGACTCGGTATTTCAGAAACGATTAACACTTTTACAACTGGTCTTGGAAACAGTGCTCCAATCGCTTTAAGTTATGCAATGCTTGGTGGTTTCGCTATTTCTCTTTCCAAAACCGGACTTCCAGATGCTATGATTCAAACTGCATTAAAGTGGATTGGCAATGAACAAGACACGAAAAAACAAGTTTACTCTAAAATACTTATTCTATTTATCATTTTAACGATGGCTTGTTTCTCACAAAATGTGATTCCTGTTCACATCGCTTTCATCCCCATCTTAATTCCAGCACTTTTAAAAGTATTAAATGAGCTGAAAGTGGATCGCAGACTTGTTACATGTATTATTACATTCGGATTGATTACTCCTTATATGTGGATTCCAGCAGGATTCGGAAAAATTTATCATGATGTATTACAAACAAATGCTGCGCAAAGCGGTCTTACATTTGATGTCGCACTTATTCCAAAAGCAATGACCATTCCAGCAATCGGTATGATTATCGGATTATGTGTGGCAGTATTTATTACGTACCGAAAACCTCGTACGTATGAAACAGAACAAATTCATACTACTGAAAATGAAATCGTTCCCTATACAAAACGAAGCATTACTTTCGGGCTAGTATCTATCTTAGCTACATTAACTGTTCAATTAGCAACAGAATCAATGATTTTCGGCGCTCTAGCGGGGATTATCGTTTTATCAGTTAGTGGTAGTCTACCTCTTAAAGAAGCTGATGCAATTTTAACAAGCGGAATGCGTATGATGTCCTTTATCGGATTTGTTATGATTTCTGCCGCTGGGTTCGGAGCTGTTCTTCGAAAAACAGGACATGTTGAATCTCTTGTACAAACGAGTGCACATATAATTGGGAATAACAAACCACTCGCTGCATTTCTTATGCTTGTAATTGGACTGCTCGTTACGATGGGGATTGGATCATCTTTTTCAACCATCCCTATTTTAACAACAATTTTTGTACCTCTTTGTATTCAGCTTGGATTTAGTCCAATGGCCACCATTGCAATTATCGGTACAGCCGGAGCGCTAGGAGACGCAGGATCTCCAGCATCAGATAGTACACTTGGACCAACATCCGGTTTAAATGCTGATGGTCAACACCATCATATATGGGATACGTGTGTACCAACTTTTTTACATTACAATATACCGTTACTTATATTCGGCTTTATTGCCGCAATTACATTATAAAAGGTGCGTTTTATACGCACCTTTTACTTTTTTATTTTTCCCTTTAATTGTTGCAATGCTATTTTCCCATTTTCTTCGATACAACTTTCCATTTGCATAAATGACGGACCTGCCCACTCACTGTCTATACTCCCGTTCAGTCCAATAATTTTCAATTTATCCGGTATACGGATATTTAATTTTTTTGCTGCTCGAATTAACTCAAAGGTAATCTTATCACTTGAAGTTACAATTCCATCTATATACGGATAAGTTTGCAATAATGTAACAAACTGTTTATTCGTATACCCTTGTACACATTCTTCTCGATAAGAGATTCCTTCCTCCCAAACAGCGTCTAAAAATCCTGATATGTACTCTTCCATTTCTTCACTATCTTCGCCCTCACCGAAATAAGCAAGAAAGTGACAACCTTTTTCTTTTAATAAAGAGACCGCTCTTTGGCCACTTTCATAATAATTTGCATAAGATTTTTTTCATCAATCACAACAAACGGAAGTGGGATTTCTCCTATACTTTTAAAAACGGACCTTGTTAAAATAACACCTGCAACGTTATTTTCCTTCAACATATGTATGTATCTATCTTTATTCTCTATATTACAAACAATAATTTGATATCCTTCTTTATACGCTATTTCCTCAATACAATGTAGCAAAGTGATGTTTGATGGGTCATATAGATTATCTACAAGTAATGCAATTATCGTTGAATTCTCTTTAAATAGTGGCTTTGCTGCACTATTTGGCCTATAACGTAATTCCTCAATTGCTTCCTTTACTTGTTTTACTGTGTCCTCATGAACGTATCCTTTTTCATTTATAACTCGTGAAACGGTTGCGACTGAAACACCTGCCAATTTTGCAACATCACGTATAGTTGCCACATCGTCACCCCTTAATATGGTAATAGATTACAATTTTACGGTAACCTAAATTACAATATTCGTCAAGGTTAATAATTTATATTTCTGAAAATTGTTACATCATTACACTAAACTATATTCTAATTGAATTTCATGTAAAATCGGGATATTATCATACCCGATGCGCGGAATTTCTTTCTTTATTTTTCGTGCCTCTTCCACCGCATTTACATATAAATTCGTCATCAAAAAATTACGTTTTTGGTAAAAACGTAACGCATTCATATTATCATTTGTTGTTATAAGCCAAACCTTCCTGCACCGTTCTTCTTCTGCAACTCGTAATACACAATCCACAAGTTTTGTCCCTATTCCTTTTCTTTCTTCAAAGCTATCTAACGATACAATTTCGCACATATTTCCGATCAATTCATACGTTACAATTCCGATTATTCTGTCTTCTGAGAGCGCAACAAATCCTGGCAACTCTTCTAATTGATGTCCCTTACCACGTGAAACCATCAATGAACTCCCCCAGTTCTCACACATGAACATTCGGATTGTTTCTTTCATCGCTGGCGTAATTTTTTGTATATGCACCATTTCCTATTTCTCCCCTTTTCTATCCTTGTGATACAATATAAGTGTATCACATGTAACGGTATTTGGAGGATGAGGTAAAGTATGAAACGTTTTTTTGCAGCATTGTTTACTATACTAGGTGCGATAACTGCCCTTGGGATTTTCTTTACAAATAAGGTGATGTACTTAAAGAAAAAAACAGAGGAAGAAATACTCGAAAGAGAAACGAAAAAACATTTTCGTATAGAAGATTTTGAAGCTCTTCATAAAGAAGAAATTCATATTCCTTCGCAATTCGGATATGATCTTCACGGATATTACATTCCTGCTGGTCATTCCAATAAGTTTATGATTTTCTGTCACGGCGTAACTGTAAATAAAATGAACTCTGTAAAATATGCAAGGTTATTTTTAAACAGAGGATATAATGTCGTTATTTATGATCATCGTCGTCATGGTAAAACTGGCGGAAAAACAACAAGCTATGGATACTATGAAAAGCATGATTTAAAATCTGTAGTTGACTGGCTAAAAAGTCGTTTTGGAACAAATATAACACTCGGTATTCATGGTGAATCGATGGGAGCTGCAACACTTCTTCAGTACGCAGGACTTGTAGAAGATGGTGCTGATTTCTATATTGCAGATTGTCCTTTTTCTGATTTCTACGGACAATTACAACATCGTTTAAAGGTTGAATTCCATTTACCGAAATGGCCTTTATTACCTTTAGCAAATGCTTTCTTAAAAGTGCGTGACGGTTATACGATTCGTGAAGTTTCACCAATCGATTGTATAAAAAACATTAACAATCCCGTCCTCTTTATTCATAGTAAAGATGATGATTATATTTTAGCTGATATGACGAAAGCGCTCTATGAAGCGAAGGAAAACAATAAACAACTTTATATTGCAGAACACGGCGCACACGCTTGCTCTTATAACGAAAATAAAGAAGAGTATGAAGCAGCCGTTGATCAATTTTTAAACTCATATGTAAAAGAAACAAAAAACAGGCTTGCATAAGCCTGTTTTTTTATTGCGCTAAAACGTCTGTAACTTGTTCCATATTTTCAGAAATCCACTTTATTGCATCATCTAGCGTTGGAAATTCTGTCGTTTGAAATGTTACCTCATCTTGCAGTAACCAAACATCCTTTGACTCTTGTCCTACACCAGCAATGGACCAGTGTAACAAACTATATGGATGATTATCATTCAAAAATGAAGCCCACGTGCGCTCATTTGCAATATTTCGTAATGTACGTAATTGTTTATCCATCTTTCGTCACCTTACTCTAGTCAGTTATAAAAAACATTATAACACTCTCTTCTCTTCCAAAGAAAGTGCTCTTTTCATATTGTCAAGTACTTCTCTTGATTATATGATGAAATTAAGCGTTTGGGAAGGAGGGATAGCGTTGGCTAAAGTACAAATTAAAGTAAATGATAATGGCTCTTTTCGCGTTACAGGGGACGTGGAATTAGTTGATTCACAAGGGAATGTATTCCCAGCAAAACCGGCATTTTCTTTATGCCGTTGTGGTTTATCAAAAAATATGCCTTATTGCGATGCTTCGCATAAAGGTAAATTCGAATCTGTTGTTAGAGCACCAGAGGCAGAATAATTTTACATGTGACATGCACATTTTTTTGTGCATGTTTTTTCTTTTTAGCAACTCCGTTATATCCCTTCTCCTTACAACATTTCTAATACTTTTGTCTCCATCTCAGCCTACATATATTTTCACACAATTCTTCACATTCGAATACTTTTTACTAGCCTTTTATTTTTTTTGTGCTATAATTTGAGCAAACAGCATCCTTCGGGGTCGGGTGAAATTCCCAACCGGCGGTGATGAAGTGCAAACTTCTAAGTCCGTGACCCGTTTTCAACTCGAAAACGGTGGATCTAGTGAAACTCTAGGGCCGACAGTATAGTCTGGATGGGAGAAGGATATGTTTTCTAGTAATTTTATATAGCGAATACACTTTTATTTCAGTATGCATATTTTTATAGATTCAATTCAAATCTATATATATGTTTTATTTTGTATACTTATCTTTCTATGCTGAAATAAAAAGATACGACTAGCGTTTGAAAAATTTGATATTTTTGCTAGGTTTCTTCCTTATGCCAAAATATCAATCATCGTTAGGTTTCTTTCCTATACTTTCGTATTCGAACTATATTTCTAGAAATCACGTCTCCCAAACCCCAAGGATATTAAAATCCTTGGGGTTTTTTGATTTTTTTTAGGAGAGGTGAAGAAAATGACAGATCAAGAATATATGAGGATTGCTCTGCAATTAGCAGAAGGAACATCTGGGCAAACAAGTCCAAATCCTATGGTTGGTGCTGTTGTTGTAAAAGACGGAAACATCGTCGGTATGGGAGCTCATTTACGTGCTGGTGAAGAACACGCAGAAGTTCATGCTCTTCATATGGCTGGTGACAAAGCAAAAGGAGCCACCGTGTATGTAACACTTGAACCGTGTAGCCATTTTGGAAAAACACCACCTTGCTGTGATTTACTGTTAAAAAAAGGAGTTAAACGGGTGGTAATTGCTACTCTTGATTGCAATCCTCTCGTTTCTGGTAATGGAAAACGGAGATTAGAAGAAGCTGGCATCGAAGTAACTACCGGTGTTCTTGAAGCAGAAGCGGTTTTATTAAATCGTTACTTTTTTCACTACATGAAAACGAAACGCCCATTTGTAACAATAAAAACAGCGATGAGCTTAGATGGAAAAACAGCAACTGTAACTGGTGAAAGTAAATGGATTACAGGTGAAGAAGCACGGGCTGATGTTCATCAATATCGTCATACACACGATGCAATTCTTGTTGGAGTGAATACAGTTATAGCTGATAATCCGCATTTAACAACAAGAATTCCTAACGGGGGGCAAAATCCTATACGCGTTATTTTAGATACCCATTTACGAACGCCACCATCTTCTCATGTCATAACAGATGGTTTAGCACCGACATGGATTATAGTTGGTAAGGATGTAAATCCAGAGAAAATAGCTTCTTATGAATCTGAAAATATAGCTATATTCCAAATAAAAACGAAGCAAATTGAAATACAGGATGTTTTACACCTACTCGGCGAAAAACAAATTCTTTCTCTTTTCGTCGAAGGTGGGCAAACAGTTCATGCAAGCTTCTTACAAACAAAGCATTTCAATGAAATTGTAACTTATATAAGTCCCAAATTAATTGGTGGAAGTAATGCCCCTACTTTATTTGGTGGAAATGGTTTTTCAACATTACAAGATGCACTTTCCTTGGAAATTCAAGAGATGAAACAAATTGGCGATGATATAAAAATTGTTGCAAATGCTCGAAGTGAGGTGACGGAATGTTTACAGGAATTGTAGAAGAATTAGGAACGATTGCAAACATGCAACAAAGCGGCGAAGCGATGAAGTTAACGATTCATGCCAATAAAATTTTATCAGATGTTCACTTAGGTGATAGCATCGCGGTTAACGGTATTTGCTTAACTGTAACAAGCTTTACACCTACTTCATTTACAGTTGATGCAATGCCCGAAACGATGCAATCAACATCACTTCGCCTGCTCAAATCACACTCTAAAGTAAATTTAGAGCGAGCAATGGCTGCAAACGGACGATTCGGTGGACATTTCGTTTCAGGACATATCGATGGCATCGGAACGATATTAAACAAAAAACAACACTATAATGCCGTCTATTACAAAATAGCTATTTCTGATGAATTGCTACGCTATTGTTTGCATAAAGGGTCCGTTGCTGTTGATGGAACGAGTTTAACAATATTTGATATAGACGAATCTTCCATTACAATTTCACTCATCCCGCACACAGTAAGTGAATCTGTTATCGGAGAAAAGAATGCCGGTGACATCGTAAACATTGAGTGTGACATGATTGGTAAATATATCGAACGCTTTATTTCTAAACCAGTAAAACGAACAGGTTCAATGACCGAAAGCTTTTTACAAGAAAACGGATTTCTATAAGGGGGAAGCATTATGTTTCATCGTATTGAAGAAGCTCTAGAAGATTTAAAACAAGGAAAAGTCGTGATCGTATGTGATGATGAAAACCGTGAAAATGAAGGCGATTTTATCGCTTTAGCAGAGTATATTACGCCAGAAACAATTAACTTTATGATTACACATGGACGCGGTCTCGTTTGTGTACCAATTACAGAAGGGTACGCAGAACGTCTACAATTAGAACCAATGGTAGCTCATAATACAGATTCGCATCATACTGCATTTACAGTGAGCATTGATCATGTTTCTACAACAACTGGGATTAGTGCCCACGAACGTGCAACTACGATACGAGAAATGTTAAATCCTGCATCAAAAGGTGCTGATTTCAATCGTCCCGGACATATCTTTCCATTAATTGCGAAAGAAGGTGGTGTCTTGCGCCGGGCTGGTCATACAGAAGCTGCTGTCGATTTAGCACAGCTCTGCGGAGCAGAACCAGCTGGCGTCATTTGTGAAATTATTAATGAGGACGGTACGATGGCACGGGTACCTGATTTACTACAGTGCGCAAAACAATTTGATATAAAAATGATTACAATAGAAGATTTAATTGCTTATCGCCGCCACCATGAAACATTAGTGAAGCGAGAAGTGGAAATTACATTACCTACAGATTTCGGTACTTTCCATGCAATTGGCTATTCTAATTCCTTAGATTCGAAAGAGCATATTGCACTCGTAAAAGGTGATATTTCAACAGGAGATCCTGTACTTGTACGCGTTCATTCAGAGTGCTTAACAGGAGATGTATTTGGCTCGTGCCGATGTGATTGCGGACCACAACTCCATGCTGCACTTGCTCAAATTGAGCGTGAAGGAAAGGGCGTTCTTCTTTATATGAGACAAGAAGGACGAGGCATTGGGCTTCTGAATAAGCTTCGCGCTTATAAGTTACAAGAAGAAGGATTCGATACTGTAGAAGCAAATGAAAAGCTTGGCTTCCCTGCTGATTTGCGGGATTACGGTATTGGCGCTCAAATATTAAAAGATTTAGGTTTACAACATTTACGATTATTAACGAATAACCCAAGAAAAATTGCTGGCTTACAAGGTTACGATTTAGAAGTAATCGAGCGTGTACCGTTACAAATGCCAGCAAAAGAAGAGAATAAAACGTATTTACAAACGAAAGTAAACAAATTAGGACATTTACTAAACTTATAATTAAAGGAGAGATTTATTATGGTATTCGAAGGTCATTTAGTTGGTACAGGATTAAAAGTTGGGGTTGTTGTTGGACGTTTTAATGAATTCATTACAAGTAAATTACTTGGCGGCGCTTTAGACGGATTAAAGCGTCACGGTGTAGAAGAAGCTGATATCGATGTTGCTTGGGTTCCTGGTGCATTTGAAATTCCTTTAATCGCTAAAAAGATGGCGAATAGCGGGAAATATGATGCTGTTATTACGTTAGGCACTGTCATTCGTGGTGCTACAACACATTACGATTACGTTTGTAATGAAGTAGCAAAAGGTGTTGCATCTTTATCACTACAAACAGACATCCCCGTTATTTTCGGTGTATTGACGACTGAAACGATCGAGCAAGCGATTGAACGCGCGGGCACGAAAGCTGGTAATAAAGGCTATGAATCCGCCGTCGCTGCAATTGAAATGGCTCACTTATCAAAACAATGGGCATAAAAAAAGAGGCTGCGGCCTCTTTTTTTATTTCTTCACTTTTCTCCGTACATCTTTTATTAATTCATCCATTGTCTTTCCTTCTGTTTGTATACGAAGCGTCTGTGCTGTTTTCCATACATTCTCTCTTTTCTTCGCTTCTTCTATAATAGTAATTTCTTTTCGTACTTCCTTTAAATCTTTCCCTTCTGTTTTCAATCCAAAATGTTCAGCTTTCGTTCGAAAATGTTGTTCAATTCGTTGTTGCATCTCTTTTTGTTCAGGATTTTCGGCGGCCTTAACTGGATCAGCGCTTATCGCTTTTAGTAAAATGAGACAAGTCATAATCGCTAATATATATTTGTGCATGTAAAATCCTCCAACCCAATGTAAATTACATATTTACTATGTACAATTGGGGCTTGGAAAATTCGTCCACCAAAATTCTTTTTTTCGCTCAAAAGCCACTAGTATCAAGCATTCACAACTATTTATTACATTTTATTTACAAAAAAAGCAAACTCTTTTATAAGTTTGCTTTTTTCTATCTTATAATGCACATTCCTCAATCTCAAATCCTAAATCTTCAATCATACCCCAGTCTGCAGTCGGTTCTTGTCCAGCTGTCGTTAAGTAGTCTCCAACAAAAATAGAGTTTGCTGCAAATAAACCAATTGGCTGTACAGAACGTAAATTGATTTCACGCCCTCCTGAAATACGAATTTCTTTCGTTGGGTTTACAAAGCGCATCATCGCCAGTACTTTTAAACATTCTACTGGTGTTAACTCTTTTTGTCCTTCAAGCGGCGTACCCTTTACAGCAACAAGGAAATTACATGGAATTGAATCGGCATCTATACGTTGTAATTCGAATGCAATTTCAGCACGCTCTTCTATTGTCTCCCCCATTCCAAAGATCGCTCCTGAACATGGTGAAATACCCGCTTGTTTCGCTTTTTGAACTGTATCAACACGATCGTCATACGTATGAGTGGAGCAAATACTTTCGTAATTATTCGCATGTGTATTTAAGTTGTGGTTATAACGGTGTACACCCGCTTCCGCTAAACGTCCTGCTTGATCTTCGTTTAAGAAACCTAAACAACAACAAATCTTTAAATCTGTCGTTTCACGAATCTCTTTAACTGCTCCAATTACGTGATTTACCTCTTTATCAGTCGGACGACGACCAGATGCCACAATACAATACGTACCCGCTTTACGGCGAATTGCTTCGTGCGCTCCTTCTACAATCTTTTCCTGCGTTAGCCATGCATATTTATCAATCGGTGCTTCTGAAATAATAGACTGTGAACAATATCCGCAATCTTCAGGGCATAATCCAGACTTCGTATTAATAATCATATTTAATTTTACTTTCTTACCAAAGTGATGGTGGCGAATGATATACGCAGCATTCATAATTTCTAAAATCTCTGTATCGTCAGCCTCTAATATCGCTATTGCATCTTCTTTCGTAATCACTTTCTCTTCTACTACGTCGTATGCAAGTTTTTTCCAATCTCTCTTTGTTTGTACTTGTTTCATTTCATCTCTTCCCCTCTTTTGTTATATGCACAAATAAAGCATGATACGTTGCCATTATCCCTTCATTTCCCGTGAAGTCTCTTTCGTATATGCGAAGCATCGCACGAAAGAGTGAGGGACTTTGACAATATGATTCTTCATTACTATTGGTCGCTCCTACTTTACGAATAGAATGTAGAAACTCCCTAACTTCTGTAAATCTCTCTATGTAACACGTTTCAGAAACATGTACATCCCCTGTTTCCATCTCACATATATGGCGCAACTGATTTTCCGAATAAAAACGTTGCCCAATCGATGTTTCATTTTGTATATTTTTTTCTTCTTTCGCCCGCTGGAACGAAGCATGCAATTCTTGAAATGTTTCCTGTCCAAATGTTGAAAAGAGTAATATCCCCTCTATAGATAAATGACGAAATAAATTTCTTATCACTTGTTTTAAATCATTTAGCCATTGAAATGTGGCATTTGAAATAATGACATCATACGTTTCTTCTAGTCGTAATCTTTCGATATCCTCACAATAAAATGTTACATTGTTTATATTTTGTCTAGTTCTCGCAACTGCAATCATACTTTCGGCAAAATCAATAGCTGTAATTTGTGCTTTCGGAAATAAGTTTGATAATTGCTCTGTAACATATCCTGTCCCGCATCCAAGTTCTAAAATACGTATCGATGAATTTGCACTATATCGCCGATTCAATGTAGAAAGTAATGAATGCGCCATCTTTTTTTGTACATTTGCATATTGATCGTAGGATACAGCTGCCACGTTAAATCGTTTTTGTAGTAACGTTTTGTTAATCATGTCGTATCCCCTCTACAAATTGAATGATTTCATTTGCGCAATATTCGAAATTCGTTACGCATAATGCATGTCCAGCCTCACTTACTACCTTGAGTGTGGCAGTTTCATTCTCAGCCATACTACATGCTGCAGACAATGGGCATATTACATCCCTCTCTCCGTGAATAAGTAGTATAGGGACGTTAATTTCTTTCAATGCTGCTCTCATATCTGTTTCTATTAAATAATCCAAACCGAATTGTAAAGACTGCATAGAATCACCTTTAAAATGTTTTACGATGTCTTCAAAACTTTTATTCTCTTTCAACTCATCTTTCGTAAACATATTTTCATAGAACCGCTTGAGCGTATCTTCTTTCCTTCTCTCCAAATTTCTTTTCAGCCGTTCTACATGCAAAGTATTCCATCCACTACTATAGTCACTTGTATTTGTAAATTTAGCAGTACCACCAATTAGCACGATACCCTTTGCCTTAATTTTTTTATAAGCTTGAATTGCCGCTAATGCTCCTAGTGACCATCCAACTAAAATTACATTTTCATCCTGTGCTACATCTATAATCCTGTTCGCAAACTCACTTTGTTCTTTCACGTTACGCCAATTAATGCATTGAACAGGATATCCTTTAAAATGGGGAAGTACTAAATCCCAAATATTTTCTTCCATTCCCCATCCAGGGATAAAAATAATCTTCAGCTCTTTCATACGAAAAGCTCCTCTTCTTTCGCAATGTGAGTAATTCGGTCAATAGCCCATTTTAAATCAGCTATTGTATGTTGCGATGTAACTGCAAAGCGAATTCGAGAACTATTAATCGGTACAGTTGGCGGACGAATTGCAATAGCTGCAATACCTACCTCTTGTAACCTTTTGCTAAACCGTAAAGCATTTTCATTTGAACCGACTACAATCGGTATAATATGAGTTGAACTATTCCCTATATCAAATCCAGCTTCTCGTAATTTGCTCCTGAAGTATTCTCCATTTGCTATAAGATTCTCTCTTCTCTTATGATCTTCTTGTACAATTTCAATTGCTTTTTGCACTGCTCCTAACGTACTTGGCGGTAAAGCTGTAGTAAAAATAAAGCTTCTCATCATATTTTGTAAATAATCTATATAAATTGCATCACCTGTCAAATACGCACCATAACACCCTAAAGCCTTGCTAAACGTCCCCATATGTATATCAATTTTTTGAGAAAGATCTTTTTCTATATGAGACAACCCTGCTCCATCAATTCCATATATTCCACTCGCATGCGCTTCATCCACTAAAATAATTGCCCCGTATTTCTCTTTCAGCTCTACTAACTCCCTCAAATACGCAGTATCACCATCCATACTAAAAACAGTATCTGTTACGATTAATTTCCGCTTTTCAGGTGACGCTGTTTTCAATAACTTCTCTAAATGATCCAAATCATTATGACGATACCTTTTATGCTCTGCCCCACTTAATATAATTCCATCAACAATGCTTGCGTGATTTAATTTGTCACTAAACACAATATCGTGACGACTCACTAATGAAGAGATCACTCCAATATTTGCGGTATATCCACTATTCACAACTAAGGCTTTTTCAGTGCCTTTCCAATCGCATATACTTCTCTCAACCTCTTCATACAGTGAATAGTTTCCTACCACGAGCCTTGATGCTGTCGCCCCAGTTCCATATTTTCTTGTACATGCGATAGCAGCTTCTTTTAACCTTTCATCTCCAGCTAACCCTAAATAATTATTTGACGCTAAATTTAGCATCCTTTTCTCATCTCGAATAAGCCATGTCTCTTCTGCTTGTTCTGTTACATGCAAATTACGATACTGCTCTCGCTCATGTAATTGTTGCAATTTAGATTGAAGATGTGTGCGCCACGTTTGATTCATTTCGGATAAGCTCCTCTAATTTTGAAATCATTATATATTCTTTAGCAGATTCCAAGACTTCTTCTCTTGTAAACTCACCTGCAAAGAATGGTAATAAACCTAAAACCGGTACCCCACTTAGCTCTTCAATCATTTCTTTATTTTCTTGCACTCTTTCCATTTCGCATTCTTTGCAGCCAGATAAAATGACACCTGCTACTGTTAAACCATATGCCTTTGCGTAAGCGATCGTTAAAACTGTATGATTTACTGTTCCTAATGTAGGGCGTGCTACTACAATAAGTGGAAGTTGTAATTCTTTTGCGAAATCAATTACTAAAGCATCCTCTGTATATGGAACAGCTAATCCACCTGCTCCTTCTACAAGTAGACTATTAAAATCTTTCAATCGTTCATTATAGTGATGAATAATGTCTTTTAACGTTACTGTCCTTCCAGCTCTTTTCATGGCAAGTCTCGGGGCAAGCGGCTCTTCAATAGAGTAAGGGCAAATTTCATCTTCTTTTGTCGGTACACCTGATAATGCCTTTAGCCTTGCTGCATCTCCTTCTGGATTTGATGCAACATGTCCACTTTGTAACGGTTTATAGACCCCTACGTTATACCCAAGTTCTCTAAATACACCTGCTAATGCACCTGCAACTACAGTTTTTCCCACTTCAGTATCCGTTGCTGTTATAAAAAAACCGCTCATTATTCTCCCTCCGTAACATCCGAGATTGCTTTATACAAAATACGTAACATATCATCAATCTCATCAATTGTAGAAGCAAGAGGGGGCATAAACACAATCGTATTACCGAGCGGGCGCAAAATCATACCTAGTTCTCTTGAGCGTTTACATACTTGAACACCGACTCTCTCTGTCCATTCAAACGCTTCTTTCGTTTCCTTATTCTTCACAAGTTCAATTCCAACCATTAACCCGCATTGACGAATGTCCCCTACATGTTTATATGCAAAGAGGTCTTCTAATTGCGTCGCCACATATTCTGTTTTACGTGCCACCTCTTCTATTAAATTTGTTTTCTCGTATAGTTCTAGATTTGCAATTGCTACCGCACACCCTAACGGATTCCCTGTATAACTATGTCCGTGGAAAAATGTTTTTTGTTCTTCATAGCCTCCTAAAAAGGCATTATAAATTTCATCTGTCGTTACAGTAATTGCAACTGGTAAATATCCGCCTGTTAAACCTTTTCCGGCTGTCAAAATATCCGGTGTTACATTTTCATGTTCACATGCAAACATTTTTCCAGTACGCCCAAATCCAGTCGCTACCTCGTCTGTAATAAATAGAACATTATATTTTGTACATAAATTACGTAGCCCTTTTAAGTATCCTTTTGGCATTGTAATCATACCGCCAGCACCTTGCATTAAAGGTTCTACAATAACCGCCGCAATCTCTTCATGTTTATCTTTCAGCAGCTCTTCCATTTCTTCTAAATGTTTTTTTACAATTTCCTCCTTATTATTTCCATAAGGAGAACGATATGTATATGGATAAGGCATTTTAATTGCTTCAAATAAAAGCGAACTATACACTTGGTGAAACAAGTCTATTGCTCCCACTGAAACAGCTCCAATTGTGTCACCATGATACGCTTCTTTTAATGTAACAAATCTTTGTTTCTTCGGTTTTCCTTTATGCTGCCAATATTGAAAGGCCATCTTAATTGCAATTTCAACAGCGCTAGAACCGGAGTCTGAATAAAACACTTTCTTCAAACCTTCTGGTACAACTTCAATTATTTTTTCGGCTAATAAAATAGATGGAACGTTAGCAAGCCCTAACATAGTAGAATGGGAAATTTTATTTAATTGCTCACGAATTGCCTCATCTAGTTCTGGCACTTGATGTCCATGAACATTTAACCAAATAGACGAAACACCGTCCCAATATTCATTTCCATTTACATCGTATAGCTTTCTTCCCTCTCCCCGTTCAATAATGACAGGATCTTCTTCTAAATAATCCTTCATTTGTGTAAATGGATGCCATACATAGGCTTTATTTTTCTCCGATAACTCTTCATATGTATATGATGGTTTGTCAGTCGTACTCTTACTAAAAGTCACAATTGTCACCCCTAATGTTAACTAGTTTATAAATATAGTTAACATTAAATCTAAATGACTGTCAATTATTTTTAAATCAAGTAGTTCTTAAAAAAGAACAACTTATCATAAGATAAGTTGTTCTACTTTCCATGTTGTATCTTTCCGATTTCTAAAATAATCTCTTCGTCTTTTTTTCCTTCTGTTTCAATTCCAAGTTGTTTTGCATGTTCAATCAATAGATCATGGCGCTTCTCAAATCTTGCGGTATTTACTTCTTTCGCAACCTCTTCTTTTGTTTTTCCTTCCGTAGAAACCCCTAGTTTATCAGCTGCTTTTTCCATCGACTTCTTCTCTTCAGCTTCTTTCGCTTTCTTCACTTCTAACTGCTGTATTTGCTTTTGCTTCGCCTGCTCTGATTCAGCTGCAAAAGCTGTGTAAATGCCAGCACTTCCGCCAATGACTAGTAAAGTGGTAAAAAGAATTATTTTTTTCTTCACTCTTTCCTCCCCTTTCAAATTCATTATAACGCACATTTTCATAGGATTAAAATCGTTCTCCTTTATTTCCCTAAAAAATCATTGAATATTTTTATTGACATGTGAGACGAATATATGATAAAAATTTAACTAACATCATATGAATCGGCATTGATAGGATTTAGTAGTATTTCGATTTCTGCTTTCAGAGAGCTGGTGGTCGGTGCGAACCAGTACAGAGCGAATTATGAATTACCCCCTGGAGCTTCTTTTGCGAAACGTAAGGAGTAGTGAAAGACGGTTATAGACCGTTATATCTAAAGAGTGGTGAAACGACACTGTTTCACAATTTAGGGTGGTACCGCGAACTTTTCGTCCCTGCATATGTTGCAGGGGCGTTTTTATTTTATGAGCGCATATCATACGACCCTTTATTTTGTGATACATTCATTTCACAAGCTAGGGTGGTACCGCGATTTCTTCGTCCCTGTATAATTATATGCAGGGACGTTTTTTTATCCATTCATTTCCGTATCATATTAAAGAAACAACAATTACCGGTAATTTGTCACAAAATTCTAAAATTTAGAAGGAAATAAACAATATTGGCGAATTTTATATAAAAAAGAGCTATTTTAGATTACTTAGGAGGGGAAAACAATGGTTTCAAAAATTGAATCTGTTCTTTTAACAGTATTTATCTTTTTCTGCATTGGCTTTAGTGTTATTCAATTAGAAGTTTCACCACACATCCCAATTTTATTTGGTATCGTTTTTTTATTAGCATTTGGATTTATGAAAAAAATTGATTGGTCTACGATGGAAAAAGGAATGATAAGTAGTATTTCAGCTGGTATTCCATCTATTTTTATATTCTTACTTGTAGGCGTATTAATTAGTGTTTGGATCGCTGCTGGAACAATTCCAACTTTAATGGTATACGGCTTCCAGCTTGTATCCCCAAAAATTTTCATTCCAACTGTTTTTGTTGTTTGTGCAATTGTTGGAACAAGTATCGGTAGTGCCTTTACAACTGCCGCAACTGTAGGACTTGCCTTTATGGGCATGGGTAGTGCTCTCGGATACGATCCTGCTCTAATCGCTGGTGCAATTATTTCTGGTGCATTCTTTGGAGATAAAATGTCTCCTTTATCTGATACAACAAATTTAGCGCCAGCTGTAACGGGTGTAGATTTATTTGAGCATATTCGTAACATGCTTTGGACAACAGTTCCAGCTTTCATTATTGCTTTTATCGCATTTTTCATTTTAGGAAGCGGTACTAGTGGAGACGTTGACTTCACAAACTTCATTAGCACATTAGAGAAAAATGCAACGATTTCTATCTTTACACTTATTCCAATTTTATTACTGTTCCTATTCGCATTTAAAAAAGTTCCAGCAGTTCCAACATTACTTGCTGGAATTATAGTAGGGATCATTATCCTATTTATATTTAAACCTAGTACTTCTTTAACTGATTTAATGAAAATTATGCAAGACGGTTACGTTTCTAAAACGGGTATGAAAGATATTGATAGCTTATTATCTCGCGGTGGCCTGCAAAGTATGATGATGTCAATCGCTCTTATTTTCCTAGCTCTTTGTATGGGAGGATTATTACAAGGAATGGGTATTATTACGCAGCTAATGAATATCATCTCTAGCTTCGTAAAAACTAGCACACGCTTAATTATTTCTACTGCTTCAACTGCAATCGGTGTGAACTTCTTACTTGGTGAGCAGTACTTATCTATCGTTTTAACAGGACAAGCATTCGCTAATAAATATGATGAAGTCGGTTTAGAACGTCGTAATTTATCACGTGTATTAGAAGATGCAGGTACAGTTATTAACCCGCTCGTACCATGGGGAGTAAGTGGCGTATTCTTATCGAACGTCCTTGGCGTTCCAACTTTTGATTACGTTCCATTCGCAATCTTCTGCTTAGCTTGTCCAGTTGTAACAATTATCGTCGGCTTTACTGGATTTGGCCTTTCATGGAAGAAGGAAAAAGCTGTAACACTTTCATAATATATCAAAAAGGATTACCTGAATCGGTAATCCTTTTTATATTTCTCCACTATCTATTTGCTTTCTTTCTTCTAAATAACAGAAGGAATCCTGCTCCAACAAACGCCAAACCTGCTCCAATTGTAGAAACAACACTTGTACCTGTTTTCGGTAAATCACGTTCTTCTTTCTTTTCACTTACAGTTGTTGTTTCTTTTACGTTTTGATTATCCGTTGTAGTTTGTCCAGATCCTGTATTATTACCTTCATCTGTTGGTGGTGTCGTTGGATTTTCTCCATTATTTCCTTCACCTGTTGGTGGTGTCGTTGGATTTTCTCCATTATTTCCTTCACCTGTTGGTGGTGTCGTTGGATTTTCTCCATTATTTCCTTCACTTGTTGGTGGTGTCGTTGGATTTTCTCCATTATTTCCTTCACCTGTTGGCGGTGTTGTTGGATTCTCTCCACCAGTTTCTTTATCATCATCGTTCTTCTTCGTTATATCAATTGCATATTTAGCAAATTCATTTTCAGATGGTCCAACATATGATATTTTTCCATCTTTCTTTATATACTTTTGTGCATTTGGTGAAGAATCGAATGTTGTATGTAATTTATCGGCAACAATCGGTTTAAACGTCCAATTTTTATCTGCTGCTGGATCAATAACTGGCGTTTCTTGCATATACTTCACAATGATTTGACGCGTTTCATCTTGTGATTGGTATACAACCTCCCCTTTGCTTACACCCGGGAACGTTTGGCTACTTCCACGATAGTTATTTGTAGCGACGATAAACTCTTGATTGTCAGCTACTGGCTTACCTTCATATGTCATATTTATAATACGATTCGTATTAGCATTTATAACTTTTCCATCTTTATCGTATTTCGCTGGTTGTGTTACATCAATTTCGTATTTTAAGCCATCTAAAATATCAAAGTTATATGTAGGGTATCCGATATTTACTAATGGCTGTTCTTCTGTTTTCTTTGGATCAATTTGATTAAACTGACCTGCAGACATTTCAAGCCATTCTTTTACTTGTGCCCCATTTACTTTTACAGCATATAACGTATTTGGATATACATATAAATCTGCCACGTTTTTAATCGCTAACGTTCCAGCTGGAATATCCGTATAATATGTAGCACCGTTTCGGCCACCCGCTTTAAATGGTGCTCCTGCAGATAAAACTGGAATTCCTTTATATTTGCTGTACTGTCCATTTTCAGCAAATAACTTTTCTACATACCATTTTTGTGCATTTGTCACAAGTTGTACAGAAGGATCATCTTGTACTAATGAGAAATAACTATTAATTGGCGCTGTCGTTTTTCCTACAGCAGTATTCACATAATCAATTGTCGCTTGGTGATCATCTTTAATTTCATTAACTAAATTTTGATCAGATTGTACGAGTGGGTTTCCTTTACTATCAGCAATCGGACGAAGTTGTGGCTTCGATTGCTCTTTTTGTACTTCCCATTTTCCATTTACTTTTTTCAATTGCATATCTATAATACCTAAGTTACTTCCAAAGACACCAGGCATTACAACTGGAACACCATTAAATACGTCCTTCACTTCAGTATGTGAATGTCCCATTAATACCGCATCTACACCAGGAACTTCTGTTAAATAATACGATGCGTTTTCCATGCCAACGTTGTAACCACTCTTATCAACACCTGAATGCGCTAGTGCAACGATAACATCGGCACCTTCTGCTTTCATTTTTGGCACCATTTTTTTCGCTGTTTCAACTATATCTTTTGCTTTCACTTTTCCTTCTAGATTTGCTTTATCCCAGTTCATAACTTGAGGTGGAACAAATCCCATTACGCCAATTTTCACTTTTTGTTTTTGACCTGATTCATCTTCTACTTCTTTTTCAAAAACATGATATGGTTTAAAGTAATTTTGATCATTCTCTTCATTATTATCTTTATCATCTTTATAGACGTTCGAGTTAATAACCGGGAATTCTGTTTTACTAATTACTTTGTTTAAATAATCTAAACCGTAGTTAAATTCATGATTCCCAAGAGAGATGACGTCATACTTCATTAAATTCATTAAACGATATAATGGGTGCGTATAACTAGGATCCACAGGCTTCTTCGGATCATTTATTTTATTCGCTACATAATCTCCAAGCGGTGTCCCTTGTAATGCATCCCCATCATCAAACAGGACAGAGTTCTTCGCTTCTTCACGCGCTTTATTCACAAGTGTTGCAGTTTGCACGAGACCTACTTTATTATCGGTTTTCGTTTGATAATAATCGTAATTCATTAAGTTAACGTGAATATCTGATGTTTCTAGAATTCGTAAGTTAACCGTACTCTCCCCAGTTTGCTCATCCGCATGAGCTGTTGCTGGCAATACTTGCGGCGCTATAACACCAATAGCAAGAGTTGCTCCAGCTAGCATTTTTTTTGACTTTTTCACAAAAAATCCCCCTTATACAATTACCAAAGAATAATGAAATGAATTTCTAGCATTCTCTAACCACATACCTTTTTTCTTCTAGTAGATACACGATTTTCATTTCACCCTACGCTAACGAGTAGTCTCCTTAAACGATCCATTAATGGAGACTAGCAATTAACGGGAGATAAAGCTCCCACTATGTAGAATTTCACCTTATCTGACATTATCATATATAATGTACTTTCATATCGTCAATATTTTTTGACATACTTCTACAAATTTTCTGTAAAGTTATTGTAAACTTTTCATAAACATATAATATGCCCTTACATTGTTAATACTGCTGAATATGATACAATTACCAATTACAAGGAGGATGAATTATGAAAAAAGTCATCTTAACAATTGTTTGTCTCCTCCTTCTAATCATTTCTTATTCTTATTTTGAAAAGAACGATGAGACAAAACAAAATGAACCCGAAGAAAAAACAGAAAAAACATCTACTCCAAGTTGGATTGATAAGCAAACAAACGATTCCTTTTATCATCTCGTACTAGGTGATTCGCTCGCCAAAGGATATGGATCGACACAAGGTGGATTTGCTGAATTAGCCTCTAAACAAATAGAAGCACAAATTCATAAACCAATTACTGTAGAAAACCTTGGGATAAACGGTCTTACAACAGATCGTCTCGCTAAAAAGGTTGAATCAGAAGATGTAAAGCAAAAAATTAGAGCAGCCAATATTATTACAATTAACATTGGGGGAAATAATTTATTTCGCTTAAATCGTGATGTCGGTGTTATAGACGGTATTAAAATGTTAAATAAAGAAAAAGCTCATTTTGAAGCGGATGTAAAAAATATTGTAAAGACAGTCCGAGATCAAAATCCGGATGCTTTACTCATTCTTTCTGAACTCTATAACCCGTTACAACTCGATGACTCCATCGCAAGTTATGCAGATATGTTTTTAGACGGATGGAATGAATCCGTTTATTCCATTGCAAAAGCAAATCAACCATCTATCGTTTTACCAATTCGCAAATTAATATCGAATGATAAGAAAGATTTACTCTTTGACCAAGTACACCCAAATGATAAAGGCTATTCGATTATTGCCGATTCCTTTACAAAAAAAGTGTTGGCCTACAAATATTAAAATTCGCATGAAACAATTCTATTTTTATAACATGTCTTTTTTGTTACAATGAGAGTGGAAGGGGGCCTTTATATGGAATCACGCGAGTGGGAACGTATTGTTGATCATCTTCTTTCGCTAGTGCCTCTTTTTTATCGCAAATTTATGCTTCCTGGAGAATTTTCTTCTCAAAGACATATGCCGCCATCACATACACAAGTATTACTGCTTCTGCATGAAAATGGCACATTAGCAGTTTCCGAAATCGGCAAGCGGCTAGCGATTTCACGGCCTAACATGACACCTCTATTAAACAAACTGATCCAAGAAGAACTAATAGAGCGTCATTATAGCGAAAAAGATCGACGGGTCATTTTAATTTCCCTGACAGCTGAAGGGAAATTGTTAGTAAATCAGTATCAACAATTCATTTTAGACAAATTAAAAGAAAATTTCCAAACGTTATCTGAGGAAGAACGTGAAAAACTCATTCACTCTCTTCAAACCATTCAAAATTTAATTTTGAAAACAAACGTATAAAGCTGCTTCTAAATAGAAGCAGCTTTATGATTCGTAATAATTGCCATAGTATACATTTGAATATGGCCATGTCGTTAAATATGGTTTTTGATCTTGCGTAGGTTGTTGCGATGGTATTTGCGGTAGTTGTTGTTGTCGATATAATTCATATTGCCTACTCGTATCATAAACCGGATAATAATTTACATATGGATATACTTGCGGTACGTAATAATAATACATTCATTCTCTCCTCCTTTTTCTTAAACATATTCAAAGGAGAAAATGAGTGTGACACTCTTTATATTTGCATGAGTGGTTCTCTCGCTCTTTTCTTTCTGTTCTTCAAACGTAACTTACGGTTCTTTTCATATAAATAATGCACAACGAAATATGAAACTACACCAAACACAACCCCTAAAATCGTCATTCCAATTAATACATACACTTCACTCTGTAATAAGCTCTTTAATATCGTAAAAATGTGACTTGAAAACAAGTCCGATATTGTAAAGGGTTCATGATGTATTTTTTGCACATGAAATGGATAAATCATTTTCCCTAGCGCATACGCAAGCGGAAATAAAACTACTGGGAGAAACGATATTTTTCCAATAATATTGCCAATCACCGCGGCAGGAAAAGATCCCTTTGCTAACCTGACGATTGGATAAAATATTAAATAGACGAGCGATGCTGTATATATAACCAACATCTCTAAACCAAAACCAATCGCAAAACCTAACGATACTTTCTTCGCTCCTTCTGGTGATCGAAGCAACTTATAATATTGAAACTTTAATATTCTCCACATCCGCTGAAAAAACGAATATGTTTTCTTAGTTGTTTTCACTCTCATCATCTCTTTAACTATATTTTTATACCTAGTATGCCCTTACACACCCCGAAAAACAAATTTCATTTCCTCTTTTATTATAGATGATATCGAAATAGTTAACTAAATATACATATGACATTTCACTGTCAACCACCCCCACTGAGATAAAACCTTTCAGTGGGGGCTTGAGTTCGAACGCTAGGTCTTTTCGTCTATCGCTAGACAGTTTGACGCTCTAGCATTCATGCTACCCTAAGGTAACACCCCAAGTATGTTTTTGGTTGGTACTGACAACAAACGATTGTTTTCCCACTTGCACCACCCTTTCGAAAAAGAGCCGTTCTCCCTTATGGAAGAAGCCACCACTGGGATGAATCCAGCGTGTGCTACAAGCCCCGACAAGTCGCGTACACATGGATGGTTGACGCACCCACTAGGCTATGCGCGAAGCAATAGCCTTACGTTTTTGCACTTCTAATAGAATCGGCGTTTTCACTTTCAGATTGTCATCCAGTTCTACAATTTTTGATTTTTTCAATGTATTCAGCGCACCATTAATATCAGCATGGATACATGTTCCTGCTTTACTTTGGTACAAACCACGCGTAATTCGTTTGCCACTAAAGCGATACTGCGTCTTATCATCCTTAGACCAAACTGGAACCGGATCCTTATCAAGAAAACTAGCTTTTGAAGTATAGCTTTCTTCTTGTTTGAAAAAGCGGATGCCTTCTTTTATGCATTTATTCTCAATTGCTGCCATCAATTTCTCAAATGGGATTTGCACAAATGTTTGATTATTCTTTTTCCCCATATGAGATTTTTGTTTCCAACCAGCGTTATACCCTACAACAATCGTATCTATATCGAATTCTTTCACTTTTTTGAACAATAGGCCTACTGTTTGTGCAATGTAACCGTTTATTTGTCTTTCTCGTTTATGCCAAAGTGCAGCAATTTTATTCGTTACAAGACGTTTAGAAAGCCCGTTTTCCATATTTTTCAGTTGTAGATTACGTATCGTTTTGTTGAAGTACTGGTTAATGGATTTTAGTTTTTTTCCATCAATTAAGAAGGCATAACCTGTATTGGTTACGCAACTTACTAATCTATCTACACCTAAATCGCAACTCAAAGCGTTACTCGTAGTCGTGGGTTGTTTCTTCACTTGAGAGACGTGCATTTCATATGTATAATGCACCTCAAAGAACCGACCTTTTTGCTTTGGTACAATCTCAATGTAGGAGATGTTTTTATTTCTTAAGTTTTTTGGCATACGTATTTTAATGGAACCGAATTTTTTTCTAAATGCAACATTCATCGGAACCATCCAATATCCGTTCTCATCCACTTTTGGCACTTGATAGATTTCAATGATTCGTTTGTCAGTGGAACGAGAATAATTCGGAAACTTCGGACGACCTGTGAACTTATCAGGATGTTTCTTCCACTGTTCCAACGCTTTAAAAAAGCTCTTCATTTCTGTAAATAAGGCTCTACGAATCGCTTGAACAGAGTTTGATTGAACGCCCGAGTAGTTCATATCAGCCTGCATGGCATTGTCCACTTCTTTTACAGTAGCCATTTTATTATCGTTCAAATAACTTTGTTTTATCGTGTACAACCCAACATTTCGCAGTGCTTTTGAACTATGCGCCATGCGCTGAAGTAAACGAAATTCTTTTGCAGTAAGGCAAGCTCGTCCGATATTCTGTTTCTGCGTGAACCGTTGCATGGTTTCTCTTTTCTTTTGTTTCCGTAATACTTTCACTACCTTCTTTCTAGCCATTGTTTTCACCACCTTTCTTAGAAAGTTCATTAAGCGTATTCATTACTTTTGGCTTAAGTAGCTGAATGATAATCATTATCTAATTTCGTTGCCTTACAATCTATTCCCTTCTTATCTACATAATATTGTAGGACAAAAAGAAACAAACATTCGCCCTCAAAAATTGTTATGAACGAAACAAAAGCGTTCAGCCTACCTACTGACGGCAATTCATCTCCACCTGAATTATTGGGTTTCACCCGTAACACAAATCAGATGGAGTCTTCTTGCCGGAAGAGATAAAAAAGTGCACCTCAAATTGTTATTCGTGTCTAACAATTGCGGTACAGTTCAAGTTGAGCAGCTTTGTTCTTATTTATTCTCCTAATGTTTGTCCCATTTCATTTATTTTTATATCAAGACGAAAAAAGCACTTGTTGCCTTTAATCGACAATCAAGTACTTTCAGTTCATATTGTTTTTAAGTTGCACTAGATTTTATCTTAACCTTAAAACTTGTATATCTTAACAATTAATATCCATTTTCTTTTCTGTTCACTTCAAATATATTTTGCTTTAGCTGTATTAGTATTTATGTTTTTATAGCTGTACAGTAACAGACACTTAAAAAACATGACTGTATAAACTACCCCTTTAAAGCTAATATCTCTTCTCTATTATAGTCGATCATTGCTAAAAAGTACTCGTCAAAATTCTCAAATCTATCTATTTCTTCACCCGCAAACCAAATTATCTCTCCTGGTCTAGAAGAATTAGGTAAACATAAAACAAATAAATCCCTATCAAATTCCGAAACTGCTATTGGTAATAGCTCCGGCCTTAAAACACCGCTTTCTTCTAAAACAACATCATCTATAGCTTCTAATAGTACCTGAGCATAATCCATTATAGCTGATTCCTTTAATTGCTCCGTACCAAATAAATCCACCGTTTGATAAAAACCTGCCCATCCATTGGCATATTGAAGAAATTCTCTATACATTAAATCAAGTTTATATCCCAATTCTTGTTCAATAATGCGAATAGATTTTTCATTTGCTCCCACCTCCGGAAAATGGTTTGGCCATATTTTTTCTACATCTTGTTTCATTAGCTCCTGCTTCACTAAAATCATTGTAGCTATCTTATCTTTCCAATTATTCATCGTCTACTCCTCCTCTACAAACTTAAATTTTGTAGGTTTATAACCAATTGAACATATTTTTATATTCTACACCCACTATAATATTTTCTGCATATAAAGGCTTAATCATTTAATTCGTTATCCTCTCTTACTTAATAAGTTTAGAGTTTTTTAATAATATACCAACTATCGACTAATGGGGGGGAGGTAATTCTTATGCAACACCTTGAAATACATATTTCCCAATGCATTGTCGTCATATTTGAATATTAATTTAAAATCATAAGTTTTTATGTGAAACTTTTTAGATTACTAAAAAACCTTGAAAGACATATAGCCAATCAAGGTTTCAATAGAATTTTACCCAATTCCATAGTATAGATTATTGATTCTTTTATTTTCTTAAAATATATACTTATATGCATAAAGTTTTATGCTAGTAGATATATAGCTGTACTAATCACTAAAATACCTTCTTAAAAATCTACTTTTTCTCCCGAATCAGTATAAACAAAATACTTTTTATTATTTTCATTTAGTAAAGTAATATCTGTGCCAATTGGCATATTAAAAATATTCATTACCGCTGGTTCTATTTCAATAATAGTTCCCCAATCACAAACTGACATATTTGATGCATCAGCAAGATATTCATCTGTATCTATTTCCGACAAAAATCTCCATCCATTATCGATAGCATTAACTGGTTGTTCTTTAATACACCATTTCACATTCCCTTTATTTTGTAAAATATTCTTAGATACAACGCTACCACCTAATCCACTACTCTTTTTCAAACAATCATCTCCAAAACTTTTTTCATATCATCTGTTCCACGTTCTTCAATTAAATCTCTTAATGAATATCCATATTTATTTTCATCATTAATATTCGGTCGTTTTCCCAAACATTTTACTATTAAATCATTTCCCTCCTTTGTTCTTTTTTTTAATACTTCTTGACATAAAGACCATATTGCAGAATTACCAAATTTTTTATCTTTTAAATTCAAATCTACCCCCATATCAACCAGCCTACAAGCTACTTCAACCGCACCTTGACAATTAATATTTGCTGCTAAATAGTGAAACTCATTACAGCCATCATTAGAAATTATATTAACCTTTGCACCATTATCCAATAGAAAGTTTGCTATATCAAACTTTCTACTAATTAATGATTTTTCAAGTAAACTAATACCATTTTTATCAATTGAATCTACAATCTCTTCAATACAGTTTCCCTCAATTTTTAGCTTCTCTAAAAATAATTTAAGATTCCCGAATTTTATAATAGTCCCATAATCAGCTTTATTAATATCCATTTATACTATCACCCTCTCATTCATACTTATGACTTCGGTTAGTACTTGGCAATTCCGGTCGATAGTTTTCAGGGTTTCTATACCACTTTAAGAACTCTTCTTTTGTAATAATCTCATTCATATACAATTCATGCATATCAGAATATTTCTCTCCTGGTATATGCCCCATATCCCATTGACCACTTCTTGTTTTAGATTTATCCCAAATTATTTCTACACCTGATGGATCATAAACTTTCCCATCGATAGAATCTTTCGCATTTTCCCACACTTCTTCAACCTGACCTTTTCCATAACTAGGCCTGCTTTTACTATATGGTTTTTTAGTAACGATACTATCCTCTGTAGCTTTTACAGTATCCTTAACTCCATTGACTTTCTCCACAGGTACTTTTTTAGCTTTATTCACAGCCTCAGCAGCCTTAGCTCATTTTAACTCCTTTACCTACTTTAGCTATCTTTCCAAAGGGTGTAAGCCCTGCTACTGCCATTCCTCCAGCAAATACTCTATCCAAAGTAGATAGTTTTTCGCCAGTAGATGGATCAATCCCATCCCAAGCACGACGAATATCATACTCACCACTTATTTCACCTACTATATCCCTAGCAAGTTTTTCACCATCAAAATCCTCTTTTTCTGACGATAGTGGTCCACACATCGCTCCTTGTTCCATTGTAACATTTTGATTATCTGTATTGCGGAATTTTTCAGCAATTCTTTTCAAATCTTCCTCTACTTTTACAAGTGAATGAATAGATGCAAAAGCTTTTGGTCTCGCATCATTGAACAGTTGAATGAACTGTTGATTAGAGGCACCAATCCACTGAAAACACAACTGATCTATTTCATTACATAAATTATTATGTATAGATTCTAATGCGATTCGGGTATTACTTGCACGATTCGCAACTTCTTCTAGCATTTCAGGTGTTACTTTAATTTGAACCATTTTTTCCCTCCCTCTCCCCATTAAAATTATGAGACAAAAAGAAAAAAATGTAAATATAGAAATTTCAGAATATTTAAAAATATTCATGTTACATAAAACCTGCTTAACGGCAAACGAAGTGTATGTGAAGTAAAAGGCCTTCCTGGTAAACTAGGCACAAATGAAAAATTTAGTAGCTGTTTCTCTAATAGATATCCTCCCTCTATCCATGTAATTAAGTACATTCAGTATATACTCAAAGTAATATCTTTTTACCGTATTTACTTTCTCTTCTAAAAAGAATTTAACCATAAAAAACACCCCAGTTTTTATTCGTATCTAGCAACTGGGGTATACATCCTTTAGGAAAGCTCTTCTACATTTTTAAATAAACTTACTAATAATGCTTTTTGCGCATGCAATCGATTACCAGCTTGCTCAAATACGATAGACTGTGATCCATCTATAATCTCGCCTGTTACTTCTTCTTCACGATGGGCAGGTAAACAGTGTAAGAAGCGATATGTTTGCTTCGCATGCTTAACAAGTTCGTTATTAATTTGGTATGGTTGAAACAACGTATATTTCTCTTCTTCGCCCTCTTGCCCCATGCTCATCCAAACGTCAGTATAAATGAAATCTGCTTCATTCACCGCTAGTTCAGGGTTATGCAAAATTTCAATTTCAGCTCCTGTTTCCTTGGCAATCGCTAACGCTTTTTTTACAATCTCTTCATTCGGTTCATACCCTATAGGTGTTGCAACAGTCATATGCATTCCAACTTTTGCACTCGCTAACAACAATGAATGACATACATTATTTCCGTCACCTACGTAAGCCAATTTTATTCCTTTAAATGTATTTGTTTCTTCATATATTGTCATTAGGTCTGCCAATGCTTGACAAGGATGATGGTCATCCGTTAATCCGTTAATAACAGGTATGCTCGATTCTTTTGCAAGCTCTTCTACATCCGCATGTGAGAATGTACGTATCATAATCCCGTCAATATACTGTGATAATACTTTCGCAGTATCTGAAACGGTTTCTCCTCTTCCCATTTGCATCTCTTTTCCACTTAAAAACATACCATGTCCCCCGAGCTGTACCATTCCTGCTTCAAAAGATACACGAGTACGAGTTGAATGTTTATCAAAGATAAGACCTAATATTTTGCCTTGCAGCAAAGGCTCTTGCTTATTCTTTTTTAAATATATTGCGAACTCAATTAAAGAAATAATTTCTTCTTTCGTTAATTCTTCTAGTGTTAAAAGGTCTTTCGTATTTAATTTCGGTACTTGTACAGTTGACATGAAAATTCCCCCTTATATAATTGATACGTTTTTTGTACAAACTACTTTTTTTATCATATATACTGCCTGTTTTAACTCTTCATTCGTTACAATGAGTGGCGGTAATAGTCTTATAACATTAGGTCCTGCTTGTAATACGAGAAGTCCCTGTTTTTCTAGTTGTTCTATAAAACTTGCAACTTCATGCGTACATTCAATTCCAATCATAAGCCCTTTACCACGTATATTTTGGATACATTCGACATGTCGTAATTCCTCTTGCAACTTCTGTAATACGTACTCGCCCTTTTCCTTTACTTCTTTTAAAAACGATGATCTTTTAATTATTTGCAATACTTCTTTCGCCGCAGCCATTGCAACATAATTTCCCCCAAACGTTGAACCATGTGATCCTGCAGGAAACGATATTCCAAGTTCTTTCCTACCAATCATCGCTCCGACAGGAATCCCGTTTCCAAGCGCCTTAGCAGTAGTAACGATATGAGGTGTTATTCCCATTTGTTCGTAAGCAAATAATGTCCCTGTTCTTCCGATTCCTGTTTGGACTTCGTCTATAATAAATAAGGACCCGAACTTCTTACATAATGCTTCAATCGCTTTCAAAAAAGATAGATCAGCAGGTATGACTCCTCCCTCTCCTTGAACAACTTCTATCATTACTGCCGCAACTTCTTCATTCATTACTTCCTCTAATGCCTTTATATCGTTAAAAGGTGTATGTAAAAAAGAGGGAAGGAGCGGACCAAATCCTTCTTTCACTTTATTTTGTCCCGTCGCACTCATCGTTCCGAATGTTCTACCGTGAAAAGATTGCTCGCATGTTACGACGAGAGATTTTTCAGTATGCTTACGGGCTAGCTTCAAAGCAGCTTCATTCGCCTCTGCCCCGCTATTACAGAAGAACACATAATCTAATGCTATGTTTTCTGTTAATAATGACGCCACTTCTTCTTGTAAGCTGTTTGTAAACAGGTTAGATATATGCCATATTTCATGCAGTTGCTCTTGTACAGCTTTCATAACAGTAGGATGACAATGTCCTAAATTACATACACCAATTCCTGATGTAAAATCTAAATATTGCTTACTGTTATTATCAATGACTTTCGTTCCTTTTCCCTTTACAAACTCAATCTTTCTTCTCCCATACGTTTGAAAAAGATGACTTGTCATGCAATACTCACACCCCTCGTTACCGTCGTTCCGATACACTCACCTGTAACCTCGGTAAAATCCTTCATCCCATTTACGATACTAATCTTTTGCACTCCCATTTTTAATGATGCTAGTGCTGCCTGTACTTTCGGAATCATCCCACCGGTAATAACACCGTTTTCTATAAAATTAACAATCTCAAATTCGTCGGTTTTCTTTACTAACTTTCCTTCATGCAATACCCCATCTACATCTGTAATAAAAATGAGTTCTTTTGCAGATAATGCGGCCGCAATCCCAGCTGCAGCGGTATCCGCATTTATGTTATAAATCTCATTATCATTTATGCCGACCGGAGCAATAACAGGAATATAATTCATATTTATTAATCCTTTTAGTAAGGCCGTTTCGACATACCTTACTTCTCCCACATATCCTATCTCCTCACTGACAGGTTGAACTTGAAGTAGATTGCCGTCACATCCTGAACAACCTACCGCTCGTAAATTATGCTTTTGTAAATTCATTACGAGTTTTTTATTCGTACTTCCACATAACACCATTTGAACAACATCCATAACTTCTTTTGGTGTTACCCGTAATCCATCTCTTTTTTCTACGTTGATGTTACAATCTTTTAATTGGGCATCAATTTCTGGGCCACCACCATGAACAATCACTACTTTATACTTCTGTTGTAATTTCTTTATGCAATCAAAAAACACATCATTTAATTGATCCAACATACTACCGCCGCATTTCACTACAATATAATCGCTCATCTTCCCTCTCCTTATGTACGATAACAAGCGTTTATTTTCACATATTCATAACTTAAGTCACAGCCCCAAGCTGATCCGGTTTCTTCACCTAAATGTAAATACACATCAATGACTATTTCATCTTCTTGTAATCTCTCTTTCATTTCCTCTTCAGAAAACATTTGAGGTTCACTATTTTTCAGCACAACGATAGATTGAAGAGTAATATCAATTGTATTTGGATTAATCGCTACTTCACTTTGTCCAATGCTGCTAATAATTCGCCCCCAGTTTGGGTCTTCACCATGTATTGCTGTTTTCACAAGACTCGAACCGACTATTTGTTTTGCGATTTTCTTTGCCTCTTCATTCGTTTGAACTCCTAGCACATTTACTTCTATTAACTTCGTAGCGCCTTCACCATCTTGTGCAATTTTTTTTGCTAAATCTTCACATACCTTCTGTAAGGCAAATATGAAAGTTTCCCAATCTGCATGTTCCATATCGATTGGTTTCGTTTCTGATAATCCACTTGCCATAGCGATGACCATATCATTCGTAGAAGTATCGCCATCCACCGTAATTTGATTAAATGTATGATTCGTTATTTGTGATAATGCGGTTTGCAATACGTCATGCTCTATATGAGCGTCTGTCGTAATAAAACTTAGCATCGTTGCCATATTTGGATGAATCATCCCTGAACCTTTCGCAACACCAGCAATCATCACTTTCTTTCCATCAATCATCATCTCATAGCAAGTTTCTTTCGTTATAAGATCCGTCGTTAAGATTGCTTCAGAAAAAGAATGAGCTTCATTTTCTTCCTTCGCCGGGATAAGAGTTGCAATTCCCTTTCGGATTATATCCATCGGCAACGGAACACCAATTACACCTGTTGAAGCTACTGCAACATAATTTTCTTTCACTCCAAAATGTTCCGCCCCTAATGCACGCATCTCGTATGCATCTTGTAATCCTTTCATCCCTGTACAAGCATTTGCATTTCCACTATTGACGATAATAGCTTGTAATTTCCCCTCAGTCGTTATACTATCCTTCGTTACTTGCAAGGGGGCTGCTTGTATTTGATTTGTTGTATAAACAGCAGCACATGATGCCGGTACATCACAAATGATTGCCCCTAAATCCTTCTTCTCCTTTTTCAAACCAATTGCAGTGCCAATTGCCGAGAAACCTTTTGGTGTTACAATCGAACCATTTTCTAATTTTGTAATAGACGCTACTTTAACCATCATGTCCCCCTTATAAATAAAGCGGCATATATTGTAAACCTGTTGTTTCTTCTAGTCCCGCTATTATATTTGCATTTTGAATCGCTTGCCCAGCCGCACCTTTCATCATATTGTCTATAACAGAAACGACTGTCACGCTTCCTGTTCTTTCATCGTAAGCTATCCCCATATCACAATAATTTGAGCCCCTCACTTCTTTCGGACTTGGAAACTCTCCTTGCATGCGAATTCGAACAAAAGCTGATTGTTCATACGTCTCTTCATATAATTTTTGAAGTTGTTCTATTTCCATTTCTCGCTTTACTTTCGCATAAAGTGTAACCATAATCCCACGTGATATCGGTATTAAATGTGTACTAAATGTGATTGGCTTCGTTTTTCTATTCCATTCCGCGAGCATTTGCTCAATCTCAGGAACGTGTTGATGCTCATTTACTTTATAAATACGCAAGTTATCGTATAACTCAGGAAAGTGAGTCATCGTTGTTGGCGTTTTTCCTGCTCCAGATACTCCTGATTTCGCATCAATGATAATGGAATCTTCTTCAATTATGCCGCTACGAACTAACGGTAATATCGCTAATAATGCAGCTGTAGCAAAACATCCTGGATTTGCAATTAAATTTGCCTTTTGAATTTCGGACCTTTTCCATTCACTTAACCCATATACAGCTTCCCTAAGGACTCCTTCTTTTGCAGCTGCCCTTTTATACCACTGTTCATATATGAAAGGATCTTTCATACGAAAGTCTCCAGATAGGTCAATTACTTTTAAGCCTACTGCTAATAATTTGGGAGTTAACTCTGCTGATACTCCTGCTGGGGTTGCTAAAAATACAATTTCTGCTTCCTTCTCTATTTCCTCCACATCAATTTCTTGTAACGTATGAACAAGAACATTTTGAAAATGCGGATATACATTTGTTATACACTCACCAACTTGTGAAAAAGAATGGAGAGATACTATCGAAAAATATGGATGTTGCTCTAATAACCGAATTAATTCAATACCTCCATACCCAGTTGCTCCAATAATCGCGACCTTCATATGCTCCTCCTCATATCGATTCTTTAAATTAAGTATGATTATAATATTGTATATTTATAGAGTCAATTAAATATTTATAAATTTTATAAACTTAAAAAACTTAATTTTACTAGAAAAATAATATGCACAACCGAATTTTTATACAAAAATAGTGCATAGTAGTTTTTTTATTTCACTTCAAGTACAATAAAACAATACATACGTACATACAGGCGGGGAAAACATGAATGAAAAATTAATTGAGAAAATGATTATAAAAAGTTTTCAGCAATATCAATGTAGTCCTATGTCAAATGAGGATCAGGAAATGCTTGTTAAACATATTCAAGCAATAATTCATTCAAATACTAAAATTGATGTATACGAGGCAGTTGAGGATATCGTTTACGATTATGTGACTGGAAAATAAAAAAATAGGAGATTTCCATATGGAAATCTCCTATTTTTTACTTAATGATTTACCTGCAACACGCTCAAATAAACCTGGGAATAATGCATAAAGTTTCGGACCAATGCCCATCCATTTCGGTAAATTTACTTCACGCTTTTTCGTTTGCATTGATTTTACAATTTGCTCTGCTACATATGTTGGTTTTAACATGTATCGTCCCATATTTTTCACATATGTACCGGATTGATCAGCTATTTCAAAAAAGTTTGTATCTATCGGACCTGGATTAATCGCTGTTACGAAAACATTCGTACTGGATAACTCCATGCGTAAACTATTGGTAAATCCTAATACTGCATGTTTCGTCGCTGCATACGCACTTGATTTCGGCGTTGCAATTTTCCCAGCAAGTGAAGCAATATTAATAATATGCCCTTCGTTTCTTTTCACCATATAAGGTAGAACTGCTTTCGTACAAGCTACTAATCCAAATACATTTACTTGGAACATATCTTTCACTTCATCCATTGACGCATCTTCAAACGTTTTAAAAATACCAAATCCCGCATTGTTTACTAATATATCAATACGTCCCACTTCTTGTAATACCTTTGAAAAAACAGATTTTATCCCCGTCTCTTCACTTACATCTAATACATAATAATAGCAAGGCGTATTATAAGTTTCTTTAATTTTGTCTGCTAGCGCTTTTAATTTCTCTTCTGTTCTAGCCATTAATACTGGAGTCGCTCCCTGCTCTGCAACTTGCATTGCAACTTGCTCTCCAATTCCACTAGAAGCACCTGTAATGACGATTACTTTATTTTGTAAACGTCCCGTCATTGCTGTCACCTACTTTGCATAATAAATCAATTGTTGCGAAGATTCATCAATCATCACTTGTTGATTATATGCTAAAAAGTCTAATTGTCCAACCGTTTCTGAAATAGTAAGTGGCAATTGTTCCTTATATAATACCGGAAATAGTTTTACACATACTTCAAATGCTGTCATTGGTTTTTCCTTTAATAACTCAAGCACTTTAAATGCACGTGTTTCTTGCTTTTGTAATCTCGTTTCAATAAGTTGTTTCACATTTAGAACATCTTCTCCATGTCCTGATAAAATGCGCGAAATATTCATTTCACTTAAACGCTTTAACGTTTGATTGTATTGTAATAATGGGCGTGCCCTTTCTGTTTGTCCTTCATATGGTGGTTCTAATATTGGATTCGAAGAAATATGACTAATGAGAGCATCCCCGCCAATTAATATTCCATCAGATTCTCTATATAATGAAATATGAGTGGAAGCATGACCTGGTGTTTCAATTACTGTAAAACCAGGCATTGAATCAATACGATCTCCCTCTCTCACAGTATGCGTTAACGATCTATTACAAGAATATTTCAGTGTCCTTGTCGTCAATAACGCCTCGTCTTTCAAAAATGCTGCTGGAACACCAAATTGTAAAGCCGTCTCTCTAAAAAAATCATGATATCGCTTTAAAAATTCTGGATTTTGCGTGATCCACGGCTCATTCCAAGGGTGTCCAATAATGTTCGTCTTCTCAGAAAATATATTTAAAAGCCCACAATGATCCGCATGATGATGCGTAATAACTACTGTTTTAATATCTTCTATCGTATATCCTAATGTACCTAACTGACTTTCTAACGCATTTCTTGCCTCTTCTGTATTCGTCCCTGTATCAATTAATGTTAATGTCTCCCCCTCAACTAAAAACACATTCACAGTTTCAACTGCAAATGGCACAGGAATCTCCATTCGATGAATCGCCGTCATGCTTAGCCCCCCTGTCTCTTTCCGGTTCAAAAATGAATACTTCTTCAGTTTACAACTTCCTTATATATTTGTCATTATTTTCAGATAAAAAGAGGTGTTTCCTAGAAAAAAACGAATGTATGTACATTTATAAGAATTTCTAACCAAAATTAAAGGAGGAACATCATGTCTATTCAAAACATTTCCTTTCTCGGTGCGGGCTCTATTGCTGAAGCGATTATTGGTGGCTTGTTACATGCAAATGTTGTGAAAGGCGAACAAATTACTGTAAGTAATCGTTCTAATGAGACAAGGTTACAGGAGCTACATAACAAATACGGTGTCAAAGGTACACATAATAAAAAAGAACTACTTACTAATACAAATATTCTTTTTCTAGCAATGAAGCCAAAAGATGTTGCAGAAGCGCTTACCCCTTTTAAAGAAGACATACATAATAACCTGCTTATTATTTCGTTATTAGCAGGTGTTTCTACTCATTCAATTAGAAATCTACTTCAAAAAGACGTTCCGATTATTCGTGCCATGCCAAATACATCTGCAGCTATTTTAAAATCAGCTACTGCTATCTCATCTTCAAAACATGCAACAAAGGAACATATTCAAACTGCCATAGCTTTATTTGAAACGATCGGTCTCGTCTCTGTTGTAGAGGAAGAAGAGATGCATGCTGTCACTGCATTATCCGGAAGCGGGCCTGCTTATATTTATTACGTAGTAGAAGCGATGGAAGAAGCTGCAAAAAAAATCGGTTTAAAAGAAGATGTTGCAAAGTCACTTATTCTCCAAACAATGATTGGTGCTGCTGAAATGCTAAAAGCAAGTGAAAAACACCCGTCTATTTTGCGAAAGGAAATTACCTCTCCTGGTGGAACGACCGAAGCGGGCATTGAAGTATTACAAGAACATAAATTTCAACAAGCGCTTATTTCCTGTATTACACAGGCAGCGCAACGATCACATAACCTTGGGGAAACGTTAGAACAATTAACAAAAGAAAAATAAAAAATGGAGCTCAATCTTACTTGAGCTCCATTTTTTATAAACATATATTTTTAGTTATTCGTCTTCCCAAAAATCTCTTCTTGCAGACGGCGACCAGTCGGTGTTGCTGCAAGTCCACCTTCAGCTGTTTCACGAAGTGCTACTGGCATCGTTTGTCCGATTCTAAACATCGCCTCAATCACTTCATCACATGGAATCGTACTCGTTACACCAGCTAATGCTAAATCAGCTGAAATCATCGCATTTGCAGCTCCTGCTGCATTACGTTTTACGCAAGGTACTTCTACAAGTCCTGCAACAGGATCGCATACTAAACCAAGCATGTTCTTTAATGAAATTGCCATCGCTGTAGCTGCTTGGTCTTGTGTTCCACCAGCCATTTCAACTGCAGCTGCAGCTGCCATTCCACTTGCTGAACCAACTTCAGCTTGGCATCCTCCCGCTGCACCAGAAATACAAGCGTTATTCGCAACAACCATACCGAAAGCTCCCGCTGTAAATAAGAATTCAATCATTTCTTCACGTGTAGGCTGCAATTTTTCTCTTAGTGCAAATAGTACACCTGGCACTGTTCCAGCAGACCCTGCTGTTGGTGTTGCACAAATAATTCCCATCGCTGCGTTTACTTCATTTGTTGCAACAGCTTTACTCACTGCGTCCAAAATCGTATCTCCAGATAAGCCTTTTCCACTCTTCATATACGCCTGAACTTTTACAGCATCTCCACCAGTTAAACCAGTTGGTGATTTCACTCCGCGAATACCACGTTCTACCGCTTGCTCCATCACGACTAAGTTCTTTTCCATACCAGCAATTACTTCTTCACGTGAAATACTTCTTGTTTCCATTTCACATTGAATCATAATTTCTGCGATTTTTACATTTTGTTCTTTAGCTTGCGCCACTAGTTCCGCTGCGTTCCGAAACATGGTGTGTCCCCCCTGCAATTATTCCATAATAGTTACTTGACAAATATTTTGTTGCGCTTTTATTTCTTCAATCACTTCATCTGCTAATATTTCATCTGTTTCGATGACCATAAGCGCTCTTCTTCCTTTTTCCTTACGAGAAACACTCATTGTACTAATGTTAATCTCGTGTTTCGCAAGGATTGAAGCTACTGCTGCAATAGCACCGAAGCGATCGTTATTTACAATAAGTAGTGCTGGACTCGTGCCTGATAATTGAAGATCGAATCCGTTTAATTCTACAACTTCAATTTTACCGCCACCAATTGAGCAAGCAACAACTTCAATTTCTTCTTCACCTTTATACAAACGAATTCTCGCTGTATTTGGGTGAGGTGCATTGGCATCCTCTTCAATAAATTCCACTTCAATTTCGCGCTCTTTTGCTATCTCTAGCGCCTCTGGAATACGTAAGTCATCTGTTTCAAACCCTAATATCCCACCTATTAGCGCTACATCTGTACCATGCCCACGATACGTCTTTGCAAATGATCCATATAATGAAATGCTTACTCTTTCTGGTTCATGACGAAACAGCTGGCGAGCAACTTGCCCCATTCTTGCTGCGCCTGCTGTATGTGAACTTGATGGACCAATCATAACTGGACCGATAATATCAAATACTGAGCGATACTTCATCATAACTCCCCCTAAACCTCTATGAAAAAATTTTTTACTATTCTATTAAGCTACCAAATCGGTTGCTTTTCCAGTTGTACTACGAATTTGTTCCGCTATACGAATTGGATCGTTTTTGAATAACAGTGAAGCGATATATCCTGAAATAATACCAGTTATAATATGAAATAAGAAACTTAGCATTACCTTCATTTACACATAATATAAGATAATCTACAGTAAAGTCTTGTAGCAATCCAAAGTTTAACACAGAACCCCTTACAAGCATAGCATAAACAAGTGAAACGCCCATTGCTTTCATACCTTTTGATGCCTTAAAGCTAAAAAGTGAAAAAGGCTTCATACAAATAATAGTAATGTCCTTCCTATTATAATTTCCATGTTGCCCTCTCACAATTTATTCAACTTCACTTGTTATGATAAACGTCTCAAACACATGTAGCCTACAGTAAATTATAATCTGTCCTCATTATAGCTTGTTTTTAATAAAACGCTTACTTTTAATGAATTTTAAAAGTTCTGAATAACAATCCATTTTTGCTATTTGTACTACTTGTATGTCGTCCGACTTATATAACAGTTTTTCTAAACAATCGATACTATGTTGTTTCATCTTATATCTTTACATCATTAAAACCTTCTGTTTCATCCTATATAAGCATAAAATGATAACAGTTTTATTTTTATTTTTTTTTAGAAATAAAAAAATGGCAACCTTTCGTCACCATTTTTTCACAACATTATTATCTGTCCACTGGAAATGATTTTAAATCTGTAGCTATTTCTGTATTAGAAAATAGCTCTCTTGCCTCTTTCAATAATTCCTTATATGTATCCCCTTGATAACGAGAACTAATATGAGTTAATATTAATCGTTTTGCATTTGCCTGAAGTGCAATACTCGCAGCTTGCTTAGATGTGGAATGAAAATAATCATAAGCTTGTTGTTCATCTTCTGCTGCAAAAGTTGCTTCATGAACAAGTACGTCAGCGTCTTGTGCTAGCTCTCTACTCGCTTCACAATATCTCGTATCACCTAAAATGGTAATAATTCTTCCCTTTTGAGGTGGGCCGATAAAATCTTTTCCGTTTAGTATCGTACCATTTTCCAATTCAACCACTTCTCCATCTTTTAAACGTTTAAAGAGTGGACCTGGTTTCACGCCCATCTCCAGCAATTTATCGACTAAAAGGGCGCCTTGTATATCTTTCTCTATAATACGATACCCAAAACATTCAATACCGTGTGACAATCTTTTCGTTTCCACATGAAATTCATTATCTTCAAACACAGTACCTTCTTCTGTTATCTCAACAATTTCAAGCGGGTATTTTACATGTGTCGTACTTACTGATAATGCGACTTCAATAAATTGTTTAATTCCTTTTGGTCCATACACTGTTAAAGGTGTAGTCCCTCCTTGGAACGAACGGCTTCCTAATAAACCAGGCAATCCAAAAATATGATCACCATGTAAATGCGTAATAAATATTTTTTCAATGCGGCGTGGACGTACTGATGTATGTAATATTTGATGTTGCGTCGCCTCGCCACAATCAAATAACCAAGTCTGTCCTCGTTCTTCTAACAATTGCAAAGCAATTGCTGAAACGTTCCTTCCTTTCGAAGGAACACCTGCACCAGTTCCTAAAAATACAAATTCCACTTTCTTTCCTCCAGCTCTTTATATAATCTACCTTTCATCTTACGGAATGTTATTTCAAATGGCAAATCGAATTTACATAACCAATCATCTAGACAACTATATATCACGAACGTTATACTCAAAAAACTTAGCAATCGTTCGTGTTTTATGTTAAAATGATTATACTACATTTTAAGGGAGCGTTTTATTATGAAAGAAGCATTTCGTTTACAAACTGATTTTTCATCTTCATTTGATCGCTGGGTAAGTTCTTTCGTGTCTGATCACCCAGCACAATTAGAATGGACGACTTTGAAAGAATTAATCCATGAATATACAACAACACATACAAATGACTCGTTACCAACATATATTTCTTCAGCTTTAACATATTATGCACAACGTGTTTCAACAACAAATCGTTCAGAAATTGTTATTTTTGAAAATGCTACAATCTCATAATCTATAAAAAAAGCACTGTAATCAGTGCTTTTTTTATGTTTATTACGGTATTTATTTTCCAAACTTATTTCCAAAAACCCCCTCTTATTTCCTACTATATAGCCAAGATGAATCTATTTGAGTTTTCAAAAAAATATATTGACACTACAAAATTTCAGTGCTAACATTCAACGTGTAATTGAATATGGTCTCTGTTAGGTGAGGCTCCTGTATAGAGAAACGCTGCTGCCCAAAAATGTCGAGAGACGCCAATGGGTCAACAGGAAAGGTCGGAATGAAGGCCTTTTTTAACGTAGCTGGTTTCAGTACCTATGCTATACAGTGCTAAAACTCAACGAGGGAGAGGTGCGTATATTTTGTCATACACAAAACTGTTTTAATCTATATTTACTAACAGTCTTTGTCGTGGACTCTTTTAACTACAAATTCAGACCTTTACTCGTTTTGAGTAAAGGTCTTTTTACGTATATATGCACCTTACTATGAAACAAACATAGCATATTCAGAAACTACTAAATTGTACGGAGGTGAGGAACAGTTGGCAATTGATGATTCGGCCCAGATACCCATATGTTTTACGTTAATATTTCATCATGTAGGTAGGAAAGAAACTGTTCCTCCTAATTTTAAATAGTCGAGTAACAGCTTGTTTCCTCCTTCATGAAAAAGGAGGAACTACCGATGTTAAATTTACAAAAACAAGAAACGAAACATTCATACGATCAAGATTGTATGAAAACAAATCACAAATTATTAGTGGAAGTCGCAACGCAGGATGCAAACAAAGCGTTACGACTTTTAGAAACAACAGAAAATGGACTCTCTAAAGAAGAAGCGTCTCGTAGACTTTCTTTATATGGCCTTAATGAAATAGCTCATAATAAAACATCACCGTGGTACATTCAATTTCTGCTGGCATTTAAAAATCCATTTATTTTTGTTTTATTAGCTCTCGGCGCACTTTCTTTTTTCACAGATGACATACAAGGAACGATTGTCGTATCTGTAATGGTAATGCTAAGTGCAACGATTCGCTTTTTACAAGAATTTCGTTCTCAAAAAGCTGCAGATCAGTTAAAGGCTATGGTTCGAACAACGGCGAGTGTCTTTAGAATAGATGGATTTGTACACGAAACAAAAAATGTAAAAAATTTAAAGCAAACTGATACAACGGAAATTCCAATTGAGGAACTTGTACCTGGCGATATTATTTCACTTTCAGCCGGAGACATTGTTCCAGCTGATGTGCGTATTTTATCGGCTAAAGATTTATTTGTGAACCAATCTTCTTTAACAGGAGAAGCACTTCCTGTAGAAAAATACGAAAACTGCTACCATACAGAAAATAAACATCTATTACCGAAAAGCACGAAAAAAAATTACAATCCACTCGATATGGAAAATCTTTGCTTCATGGGGACAAATATTGTAAGTGGTAGCGCAAGAGCGGTTGTCATCTCCACAAGTACCGATACGTATTTTGGCTCTTTAGCAAATAAAGTAATCGGTAAGCGCGTAGAAACAAGCTTTGATAAAGGTGTAAACAAAGTAAGCTGGCTTTTAATTACATTCATGCTTATTATGGCACCTATCGTTCTTCTCATTAACGGATTCACAAAAGGGGATTGGCAAGAAGCTTTCTTCTTCGCTATTGCAATCGCAGTTGGTCTAACACCTGAAATGTTACCAATGATTGTGACTGCTAATTTAGCTAAAGGTGCCGTTAACATGTCTAAACAGAAAGTAATTGTAAAACAGCTGAATTCTATTCAAAACTTAGGTGCTATGAACATTCTTTGTACCGATAAAACAGGAACTTTAACAGAAGATAAAGTTGTACTTGTTCGGCACTTAAATCCTAATGGTAATACATGTAATCGTGTATTACACTTTGCCTATTTAAATAGCTTCTATCAAACAGGATTGAAAAATTTAATAGATAAAGCCGTTATAAAACATACAGAAGAAAATCAAAAATTTGATCCATCTGTTTTTCAAAAGCTAGATGAAATTCCATTTGACTTTGCTCGTCGGCGTATGTCCGTCATTATAAAAAACAATTCAGGTGAACATACAATGGTCTGTAAAGGGGCTGTAGAAGAAATTTTATCTATTTGCAACTACACTGAAATAGATGGCAAAATTGCTTCTCTTACCGATGACATGCGCTTACATGTAAAACAACTAAGTGAAACTTTGAATAGTGAAGGTATGCGCGTTATTGCTGTAGCTTATAAAAAAAATAGACCAACAAATAATAAAGAGTACGCCGTACAAGATGAAAATGATATGATTCTCGCTGGATATATTGGCTTTTTAGATCCGCCGAAACCATCTGCCGTTACTGCCATTCAAGCATTACAAAAACATGGTGTACAAGTAAAAATTTTAACTGGTGATAACGAAATCGTGACAAAAAAGGTATGTAAAGAAGTTGGATTAAATATTGGCGAGCCTATCCTTGGTTACGAAATCGATGCTTTACCTGATAAAGCATTAGCAAAGCTAGTCGAAGAAACAACTGTTTTTGCTAAACTAAATCCAATGCAAAAATCCCGCATTATACGAGTATTACAAGGAAACGGACACACTGTAGGTTATATGGGAGATGGCATTAACGACGCCGTAGCGTTACGGGAAGCTGACGTTGGCATATGTGTTGATACTGCAACTGATATTGCAAAAGAGTCTTCCGATATTATTCTACTTGAAAAAAGTTTAATGATATTAGAAGCAGGTATTTTAGAAGGACGCACTACATTCGGTAATATTTTGAAATACATTAAAATGACAGCAAGCTCTAACTTCGGAAATGTATTTAGTGTGTTAGTAGCAAGTGCCTTCATTCCTTTCTTGCCGATGCTTGCCATTCACCTTTTAATTCAAAACTTACTTTATGATATTTCACAACTGTCTATCCCATGGGACAAAATGGATAAAGAGTTTTTAGAAAAACCAAGAAAATGGGATACTGCAAATTTACGGAACTTCATTATTTGCATCGGTCCCATTAGTTCCATATTTGATATCATCACCTATGTGGTCATGTGGAACGTCTTCAGTGCAAATACAGCTAGCGAACAATCATTATTCCAATCTGGTTGGTTTGTCGTTGGATTGCTAACACAAACTTTAATTGTTCACATGATAAGAACACAGAAGATTCCATTTATTCAAAGTACCGCATCAGTACCGGTTCTTTTATTAACCGCTTGTATTATGATAATCGGAATTTATATTCCATTCTCGCCACTTGGAGCAGCCGTTGGATTACAAGCATTACCACTTAGCTATTTCCCTTGGTTAGTAGGGATACTATTAGGCTATGCTTTCTTAACACAATTCCTGAAAAATCTTTATATTAAAAAGTTTCATAGCTGGTTATAAAAATGAGAATGAGCGGGTGCTTCCCGCTCATTCTCAAAAACATAACTTGGACTTATATGTATGGAGGTGACCATGATGGTATGGTATGACATTGTACTAAGATTATTTATTGCAATTATTGTAGGTGCTTGCATCGGAATGGAACGACAATGGAGACATAGGATGGCTGGGCTACGGACAAATGCTCTCGTATCACTTGGTGCCTGTATATTTGTTTTATTATCCGTCATGATTGATCACGATGCTAGCCCTTCACGTATTGCCTCTCAAGTCGTCAGTGGGATTGGTTTTTTAGGAGGCGGCGTTATTATCCGCGATGGTTTTAGTATTAGAGGGCTTAATACTGCGGCTACCCTATGGTGCGCAGCTGCTGTTGGTACTCTTACAGGCGCTGGTTTCCTCATTGCAGCTATATTAGGTGCAGCTGGTGTTTTACTAGCAAACATACTACTTCGCCCAATCGCTCTCTTTATGAATCAGAAATCAAAAGAAGAATCACCTGAACAAACGAACTACTTACTTTCTCTCACTTGTTCAGAAGAACATGAAGCCCATATTCGTTTTTTACTTATGCATATGGTAAGTTCTGAAGGCATTGGTTTAAAAGAATTGTATAGTGAAGACGTAGATTCTAATCAAAAAGTATGTATACAAGCGACATTACACTGCAACACAAATACAGCAGTCTTAATTGAAAAAATAGTGAGCAGAATGCTATTAGAATCTGGCGTTACTGCAGCTGGTTGGAAAACTTCATTAGATTTAGAAGCAAGTTGAACATAAAAGGTGTCATGATATTTACAGCTTCATGACACCTTCTACATAAACTTATTTTCTAATTTTTGCTGAAAAGACTTTTCTTGCTTACGTAATAATTGACTACCTCGTTGTAAAAGCGGCATTCCATACTTATCATTAATTTGATCAATGACAGCAAGTAGCGGCTCTTCTTTCGCATCTTCTTCAAATGAAAACAAATCTAATTGCTTCACCGATTCAGTCTTCCACTCTATTTCAGTAGCTGTAACACCTAATAAACGAACGGAATCGCCATCCCAATGTTGCTTCCATAAACGAGAGGCCGCTTGAAAAATATCTCGTTCTTCCCAAATGGCATTTTTCAATTGCTTACTCCTCGTTACTGTCCGCCTATCATGATATTTAATCATAATTTGAATATTATAACTGACAAGAGTTCGCTTTTGTAATCTTTTACTCACTGATTTTGATAGCCTTTCTAACATATCAAGTAATTCTTTTTCTTCATCCATATCCTTTGAAAAAGTCATCGAATTACCAACGCTTTTATGTTGTCCCATTTGACTCGGATCAACTTCTCTATCATCCACACCTTTTGCCCTTCTTTGTAAATCAACACCATGCTTTCCAATTTTAGCGCGAATGATATGTTCATTTCCTTTTGCTAACTGTTCAATTGTTTGTATATGAATATCTTTTAATTTCTCAGCTGTTTTTTCTCCAATTCCATGCATCGCTCCAACCGGAAGTGGCCAAATCATTTCTGGAATATCTCGTTTTCGGAGCACGGTAATACCGAGAGGCTTTTTCATATCAGAAGCTGTTTTTGCTAAGAAAAGGTTCGGAGCAATCCCGATGCTACACGGAAGCTGCAATTCTGTTAATAACGCCTGCTGAATCATCTTTGCTATTTCAAGAGGTGAACCGAGTGCGTAACAGTCTGTAATATCTAAATACCCCTCATCTATTGAGACTGGTTGTATTTTTTCCGTAAAACGGGAAAGAATTTGAAACATTTGAAATGAAGCTTCGCGATATAATGTAAAATTAGGGCGCCTTACAATTAATTGCGGACATAACCTTTTCGCTTCCCAAAGTGGCATCGTTGTACGTATTCCATATTCTCTCGCCTCATAACTACATGTTATGATAATTCCTTTTCTTTCTTTTTCATTTCCAGCAACCGCTAACGGCTTCCCTTGTAACGATGAGTCATGAGCAATTTCAACAGATGCGAAAAAACAATTCATATCTACATGTAAAATAACACGACCTTTTTTTGGATACATTTCTCGCATAGTACTCACCCCCTAATCAGAACGTTCGTTCTTTTATTATAGCAAATTTTGCACAATAATTATAATTATTACTTGTTCTTTTCCATCATATTTATTGCTATAATTTAAATGAAGTGGATATTTTTGTAATTAGGGGTGATTATTATGAAATCAACTGATAAACTCAATTATACGTTTCTCATAATTATACTAATCGTCGCAATCAATTATTTACTTCTTCCTATATTTGATATAAACATAGCTGGTTTCTTTCCTCGTCTAGTCCATGTAGTAACAACTTACATACTGCCATGGATTTTCTTGTATTGGCTTATCCGCCTTGTAAAAGCAATCGAATCAAAGTAAAAAGCGTGTAAATCACAATTGATTTACACGCTTTTTTGTTATATTATTTCGCTACTTCCTCTATGATTGCAACAACTAATTCTGCTGTTTTCGCTAATTCTTCAACAGGAATCTTTTCGTTTGTTGTATGAATTTCTTCATAACCAACTGCTAAGTTAACTGTTGGAATTCCGTGTCCAGCAATTACGTTTGCATCACTTCCGCCACCACTTTGGTGAAGAGAAGGTGTACGACCAATTTTTTCAGCTGCGCGTTTTGCAACTTCTACAACATGATCGCCATCAGCAAATTTAAATCCTGGATACATAACCTTTACTTCAACATCTGCTTGGCCGCCCATTTCTTTTGCAGTTGTTTCAAATGCTTCTTTCATTTTCGCAACTTGTACTTCCATTTTTTCATTGATTAAAGAACGCGCTTCTGCAAAGATTTGTACATGATCGCAAACGATATTCGTTTGTGTACCACCTTCAAAACGTCCAATATTTGCAGTTGTTTCAGAATCAATACGACCAAGTGGCATTTTCGCAATTGCTTTCGCTGCGATAGTAATTGCAGATACACCTTTTTCTGGTGCTACACCAGCATGAGCTGTTTTCCCGCGAATAATCGCGTTCACTTTCGCTTGTGTTGGAGCTGCAACAACGATTTCGCCAACTTTCCCATCGCTATCTAACGCGTAACCATATTTCGCTGTAATGCGCTCACGATCTAATGCTTTTGCACCAACAAGACCAGATTCTTCTCCAACTGTAATAATAAATTCAATTGTACCATGAGGGATATTTTTTTCTTTTAAAACACGGATTGCTTCGAACATGGATGCTAATCCCGCTTTATCATCCGCCCCTAAAATCGTAGTACCATCTGATACGATATATCCATCTTTAATAGAAGGCTTAATTCCATTACCAGGAACTACTGTATCCATATGAGAAGTAAAGTAAATTGTATCAACACCATCTTTTGTTGCTGGTAATGTACAAATTAAGTTACCTGCACCATGCCCAGTAACAGCCATTGTATCATCTTCAAATACTTCTACACCTAAATCTGTAAATTTCTTTGTTAATACTTTGCAAATTTCTGCTTCAAATTTCGTTTCAGAATCTACTTGTACTAACTCCATAAATTCATTTACTAAACGTTCTTGATTAATCATAAGACTGCGCCTCCTGCACTACCATTATGTATGTAACACTATTAATTATAACAGAATTTCGCAAAAGTTTCGAAATACAAGACAAAAAACAGACGGTTTATATGTCTAGATAACCATCTGCTTTCTATTACTCATTTAACAATACCCAGCGCATATGATCTTCCCACACTCCATTAACCATTAACATCTTCCTAGACACGCCCTCATACTGAAAACCTATCTTCGTTACGACTTGTATAGATGCTAAATTTCGTGGCATAATCGGTGCTTCTATACGATGTAATTGAAATTCCTCAAAAGCAACTTGAATCGCTTTTCTAAGCGCTTCTGTCGTATAACCTTTGTTTAACTCTTCCTTATCTAATTTATAGCCGAGTACACAAGATTGGTAAATTCCACGAACAATTAAATTAAATGAAATACATCCAATTATTTTCGTATCATCACCTTTTTTAAAAATCCAAAGTCTGATGATTTTACCTTCTGCGATCTCTTTTCTATCCTTTTGTAACTTTTTCTTTTGATAATCTAACGAAAAAAAATCATCCGGTCTATACTCTTCCCAGGCTTTTAAAAATTCACGATTTCTGTCGTAATATTGAAGAACTTTTTCAGCATACGACTCATCAATTTCCCTTAAATGTAAACGATTTGTTTCATATATTTTCATCATCGTATCTCCATTCTTCAGCTTGCATAACAAAAAACTTATACCCTATCATTCTTATATATTCTCTACGTACATACAAATTTCCTGTTATACTTTACACACACTTCTCGAATTTTGTCATTTCTCTCCCCCTTGTCCACAATATCATTTCTCGTTACAATGATATTGTACTGATTTGCAAGGAGGTTTAACGATGCATAAAAAAGCTCAAAAAGTTATGATTTATGTAATGCTAATTTCTATGCTTGTAACAACATTACTTGCTGGCGCAAGTATGTTTTGGTAAAAAGGACGATCTGTTCGTCCTTTTTTTACTTTTTACACATAATAAAATAAACCATCTCGAAATCGAGATGGTTTATTTTATGTAAAGCACAATCGCTACAATACTAAAGAAAAATGACATTACAAGTGCTATCACAAAACTTGTATATTGTTTCTGCTGAAATGCCCCAATAACAAAAGTAAGATTAAGTAATGCCATACATACAATCGCTACAAGATAAGAACATATATTAAAAGTTGCCAATATGAATGTAATAATAAATAGAAATCCCATAAAAAACTGCATATACGAAAGTTTTGGATTCAAGTACATATGAGCAACCCCTTTATCTCATTTTATCTTTCTATACTCTCATTAACGCATGGTTATGTACACATGTCAAGACAACTTATTACAATAGAAAAAGCCAACTTTTTCGTTGACTTTTTCATATGCAATGGCTCCTTTTTCTTTTGCCAATTGCTGAAATGACTTTTTCGATTTTACAATCCATACTTTCGTTCCAATTGGAATGCGATCAAATAAATATTCCACATCATTTTTCTTCATTCTTATACATCCTTGTGAAATATACTTTCCAATTGAACTCGGTTGGTTTGTTCCATGTATTCCATATTTACTCCCATCAGTTCCTCTTGCATTAAATCCCATCCACCTAGATCCAAGTGGATTTTTCGGTGATCCCCCAGGAATATTCTTCGCAATATAATATGGGTCCTTTGCTTTCATTACAATATCAAAAGTTCCCTCTGGGGTTAATTCATTTGTTTTTCCTGTCGCGACTGGAAAAACCTTTTGAATCTTTCCATCGTCAATATAAGCTAGTTTATTCGTCGCTTTATTTACAATAATGAAAGGATCACCGGCACGCGGATTATCACCAAGAGGCCAAATAGGCGATAAAGAAAGACATAATAGGAAAGAGAGAAGATACGGCATAGATAATTCCTACCTTCTATATAAGTTCTTTTATATTATCCTTTCCTTTAAAGCGACTTTTAATGAGTAAATATTGTTCCATTTCGTATACAAGTTGAACAAGTTTCGCACGTATCTCAAATTCTTCACGGGTAGCCGGCAATGGCATATCTCTAAATAATTCTCGCATTTCTTGAAGCTGCCTTAAAGAAATAACCCCGGTACTCTGAGGGCTAATAGCATTTCCAATGTTTTCAACCACATCCGCAATCATGTCCGCTTGTTCATATGTCCATGATAAAGAAGCTGCTAACGGAATCATTCGCTCTAAAATTTCGAATTGTTGCATACGCATATTGAAATAGCGATAGTAATAGTCATCTTCTCGCATAAATGCATTCTCAAGTTTCTTAAACGATAAATCTCTAGCTTCATTTAGCATCTGTTCAGTTTCAATAAGTTCTGCCCCGCTCCAACTACTTTCTCGGTTTCGTAAATATACAACCATTTCAAACAAAATCGTTTTAAAATTTTTTTCTATTTTACCTTGATACTCTTTTAGCTTATTTTCACTACTTGGCATATACATATTTACTAAGAGAGCCACGCTAATCCCTATCGTTAATATCGCAATTTCATTCCCAACAATAAGCCATGTAATTTGTTTCAATGAATATAGATGCATCACAATAACTGAACTCGTAACAATACCTTCTTGAATTTTAAACATGACTGCAGTCGGAATAAATGTAAGTAATAGTACGCTAATTGCTAGTGGTGTATATCCAATTGTTTCAAAAATACAAAATGCGAACACCATTGATAATACACAGGCTAAAAAACGGTGTAACGACACTTGAAGTGATTTACGTTTCGTATTTTGTACGCATAATATAACTAAAATACCCGCTGAACTATAAAATTCCAACCCTAATAACTGTGCAATAAAAACGGCTGCGCCTGTCCCTATTGCTGTTTTTACTGTACGGTATCCAATTTTGAACATAGCATTGCTCCTATATGTATAAACGTATTTACAGTTAGTATAAAAAAAGGATGACACAATGTCATCCTTTTCTACTTATTATTCACGTAACCTTTACATATTACAATATCTTTTGTAAAAATTGTTGCGCACGCTCACTTTTCGGTGCTGCAAAAAATTCTGCTGGCGCACTATCTTCTACAAGCTTTCCACCATCTAAAAAGAGAACACGATCTGCTACTTCTTTTGCAAATCCCATTTCATGTGTAACAATCGCCATTGTCATTCCTGTCGTAACTAATGATTTCATAACTTCTAACACTTCTTTTACCATCTCTGGATCTAGTGCTGATGTCGGTTCATCAAATAACATTACTTCTGGTTCCATTGCTAACGCTCTTGCAATTGCTACACGTTGCTTTTGTCCTCCCGAAAGACGATTTGGATACGTATCTTTTTTATCTAATAAGCCGACCTTTTCTAACAGTTTTTCGGCTTTCTTTTCAGCTTCTTGTTTCGTTACTCCTTTTACATTGATAGGAGCATACGTAATATTTTCTAATACAGTCATATGAGGAAATAGGTGAAAATGCTGAAATACCATTCCGACATTTTCACGAACGTGCATAATATTCGTTTTTGGATTCGTTACTTCTTCCGTTCCAATCCAAATGTGACCATTTGTCGGTGCTTCTAACACATTCATACAACGTAAAAATGTTGATTTCCCTGATCCAGACGGTCCAATAATTGCTACTACTTCCCCTTTTTCAATCGTTGTTGTAATTCCTTTTAATACTTCGTTTTTTCCAAATGATTTATGAAGGTTTTCAATTTTAATCACTTTTCTTCATTCTCCCTTCAATTGCCTTCCCGACTAATGTAAGAATAATGACTAGCATATAATAAATGAGTCCAACAAAAAGTAATGGTTCAAGGTATTTAAAAGTCTCCCCGCCTACGATATAAGCACGACGCATTAAATCCGTTGCTCCTATTACTGTTACTACAGCCGATTCTTTCGTAAGTGTCGCAAACTCGTTTACAAGTGCCGGTAATATATTTTTTAAAGCTTGAGGAAAAATGATATTTCGCATCATTTTTCCGTATGGAATTCCTAAAGCCATCGCTGCTTCTGTTTGTCCTTTATCAACCGCTTGAATGCCGGCACGGATTACTTCTGACATATATGCACCTGAATTTAAGCTAAATGCAAGTACAGCTGCTAAGAATGCCGGTATTTCATAACCAATTATTTGCGGGACACCGAAATAAATAATCATTAATTGCAATACAAGTGGTGTACCACGGAAAATTGATGTATAAAGATCTGCCGCTATATTTAATGCTCGTATTCTAGCAATTTTGCAAAGTGCTAATAACGTCCCTAAAAGAAAACCTGCTAAAGCTGATACTGCTACAATTTTCAAAGTAACTTCTAGACCTTTTAATATATATGGTATCGAAGGCGTAATCGCCGAAAAATCTAAGTTCATTCTTTTCATTCCCCTCACAGAAAAGTGAAAGGCAGCTTATTTTTCGCTGCCAAACCATTTCTTCACTAATTTATCCATTTCTCCATTTTCTTGCATTTTTTTAATTACTTTATTAAATTCAGCTGTTTTATCACTGTTTTTCGGAAGGGCAATTGCTGCTCCAACTTCTTCTGGAGCTTCTTTAATTTCAATTCCTTGTAAATCTTTCATTTTCTCTAAATAATTTTTAGCAACTGTGTCTTCTATAATTGCAGCATCAAAACGACCAGCTTTAATTTCTTGTACGATTTCTGGTATACGGTCACGTCCCTCAACTTTGAAATCTACTTGCTTTTTAAATTCTGCTGCTTTCTCTTCTTGAATAGATCCTGTTTGTACCCCTACTTTTTTCCCTTTTAAATCCTCTATAGATTTAATGTTAGAGTCTTTTTTAGAAACGACCATGTTTTTCGCAACAAAGTAAATATCTGTGAAATCAACATTATTTTTACGCTCTGCAGTTGGCGTCATACCTGCCATTACGAAATCAACTTTTCCTGAGCTAAGAGATGCTAATAAACCACCAAAATCCATATCTTTCACTTTCACTTCATAACCAAGTTCTTTTCCGATATATTTAGCAACATCAACATCAAAGCCGATAATTTCATCACTCTTTGAAGCTTCTACGTATTCATATGGTTTATAATCTGCTGAAGTCCCCATAACGAGTACTTTTTTATTTTTTCCAGTAGCCTTTTCTTCCCCATTACTACAAGCACTGAACATACTTACAATTAAAATAAGTGCAAACGATATTGATAATAACTTCTTCATCTTTCTTCCCCCTAATAATGTATATTTAAAAGTTTAATAGAATATTTATTCGATGTTTGTATTGTATCAGCACTTTTATTTTTATGCAATATATAAAATAAAAATAAATATAAAACAAGTTAAAACACAGTTATCCATGTATAAAAAGTTGCATAAAATAACAGAACTATGCATATCCCACAAATTTTAATACGAAATAAAAAAGGCGGTACATCCACTTGAGTGTGGACGTACCGCCTTTTCATTTATTTTTATAAGGACTTATAATCAGTTGGGATGAACCACCTCCACTGATTATAGTTCTTCGCAATTCTCTTCGAAATACGATTGTAGTTTTGCAATAACTTGCATCGGTTCATGACCTTCAATTTCATGACGCTCTACCATCGTTACAATTTTTCCATCTTTTAATAAAGCAAATGATGGAGAAGATGGTGGATACCCTTCGAAATATTCACGAGCTCTTGCTGTCGCTTCTTTATCTTGACCTGCAAACACCGTTACAAGGTGGTTAGGACGTTTATCATAATGTACAGAATGCGCAGCAGCAGGACGAGCAATACCGCCTGCACAACCACATACAGAGTTTACCATTACAAGTGTTGTTCCATTTCTTTTAAACGCTTCGTCTACTGCTTCTGGCGTCGTCAATTCTGTATATCCAGCAGAGACAATCTCTTCACGCGCTTGGCGGACAACATCATTCATAAAAAAGTTAAAATTAATCAATCTTTTCCCTCCTCTAAAACTACCTATTTGTATCTTACCAGTTAATGTTTATGAAATACAAGTAAGTTTACTTGTATTTGGATATAGAAAAGGTGTTAGAACCCTGTTCTAACACCTTTTTGTCACTTTTCCATAATCTTCATATATTCAGCAATCATTTTTTTATGCGACCCAACAATATAGTCAGGTAGTTCTGTTAGTGGGAAGAATTTAAGCTGAACCGCTTCTTCTTTGTTCATAACAAAATCTCCATCGTATTCGTCCGTATAATAAGCGGTCGTTACAGATTGAAATTCATCACCGTTTGCTAATTTTGTAAAATAGTTCGCTCCAGAAAACACATTGATTAATCGTAGGTTCTTCACCTTTATTCCTGTTTCTTCGTATACCTCACGAAAAGCAGTTTCTTCTGGTGATTCACTAAGCTCCATTAATCCACCAGGCAGCCCCCATTTTCCGTAAGGCTCTGTTCTTTGTTGTAATAATACATATCTATTTTCATTTATAACGAGTACAACAGCACCAACTAAAATTAAAGGGCGATGACCAACTATTTTCCGTAATTCTTCTACATATCCCATCGTATCCCTCCTTTTTCGTTGTCCACACTATTGTATCATATGTATGAAACGACAAAATGCGTATATTTTTCATTTTTTTAACAAAATATTTATTTTATGTGTTTCATCTACTGTAGCTAACAAAATGGATTCAACTTCTGCGTTTTTCTCTAGAAATTCTCTCGCCCATTCTTCTGTTTTCCCTAATAATGCAAGAACATCTTGCTGAATGCTCCCATCCTTTACTAATACAAAAGAAACTGGAGATTTTTTTCCCGCCACTTTTAGATCAAGTCGGGAAACTGCCTCATATTCTGGATACCGAAATATAGAAACGACACCGTTCGCTTCCCATAATGCTAATTTGATTGTTTGAATATCGCTCACATTTCGCATACGAAGTTCTGAAAATAAATATTCCACGGTAATTCTCGCTTTTTTCAAATTGCTAAAATCAATGGAGCCGTTGTGTATAAGAATGATAGGTGCTGGCTCTAAAAAGCGTCTCCATCTATCCCACTTCAACATTAAAACTGAACTTATAATATGAAGTACAACGAGTATAAACGTTGTAATCATCGAGCCCATTAATCCTACTTTTTCATCAGACAATGCGTTAGAAATATTCCCGCCAAGCAATAACACCAATACAACATCTAAAAAGCGAAGTTGTGCGATGGACCTTTGCCCCATCGCTTTCGCAACTAATATTAAAAATATGTATGCTATAATAGCCCGAATAACCCATTCACTATTAGAAAGATGCCGTGCTCCCTCAAAAATATGCATATGCATCACTTTGCACTCCTTACATCCTAAACTGCTAGTCTGTTTTAGTTTGCAACGTTTATGAGTATATATGTAAAAAAGCTGGTTCGTTTAAAAACGAACCAGCTTTTTTTACTTAACGGAAAACATATACTTTTTATACGTTTTTCGTACCGATAATATGAGACCCATCATAATCATATTCGAGAACAAGGAACTTCCCCCATACGATAAGAAAGGTAATGCAATCCCTTTTACAGGCATTAATCCAACAATCATACCGATATTTTGGAATATTTGAACCGTTAATATCCCAATTGACCCAGCACATAATAATGTACCGAATAAATTATCAGCAGAATAACCGATAATAATTGTTCTATATAGTAGTAATAAGAACAAGAATACAACTAACGCTGCTACGATAAATCCACCTTCTTCGGCGATTGTAGCGAAAATAAAGTCTGTATGCTTCTCAGGGATATAAACATTCCCTTCGCCAAACCCTTTCCCTTCCATACCGCCACTACCTACAGCTAAAATTGATTGCTGTGTTTGATAACCTTGATCTGTATGTTCAAATGGATCTAACCAACCTAAAATACGTGATTGTTGGTGCGGTTTTAGTAGCGTAACTAACTTATTAAAGAAGAAATCCTCATACCTTACGTAAATAAATATTAACGTGGATAGTATGGTGACTGGAATAACTGTACATAACGCTATCAATTTCTTCTGAATACCTGACATAAATAAAATACATGCAATGGCAGCAGCGTATAAGAACACCATCCCCGTATCCGGTTGGCTATATACAACAGCCATAGGCGGGAGGGATACTAGCATAATTTTACCTACTAATTTTAAGTCCGTTTGAAATGTCCTTGCCATATACTGCGCATTATGTTTCACTGCTATACTTGCTACTACGAGAAGCAATGAAATTTTGAAAAACTCAGATGGCTGAATTTGTCCAACTAACGGAAATACAAACCATCTTTTTGCACCTAATTTTTCAGGTGTGAAATTGGAAACCGGTAGTATTTTCAAAAGAATAAGTGAAGCAAATCCAACGATATAAAGTGGCCAAGACAATTTTTGTAATTGATCTAAGTCGATGCTTGCAACAAGCAATAACAATACAACCCCAATTATGTAGTTCAAACCTTGTTTCATCGCAAAGTTTGCCTCTCCATATTGGCCAGTTTGCTGACTGCTATATATAGCAGCTATACTTGTAACACATAATGCTAACAAAATTAAAATTAATTTTACATCTAAACTTTTTAGAAACTCGGTACTTCTTTTCATGACATCCTCCTGAAACATTGTTACAGCAAAATAAAAAACCAGGAGTCAACATTCTTCATGTTTTGACGACTGATTACACATTATCTATAAAACACTTATATAGAATAACTCTCTTTTTCATACAATACAATATATTATACTACAGTTTCGTCAGTAAGATTTGCCAAAAAAATTATTCTTTTCTTATTTTATATCCATATACCATATATCAGCAATGTATTTTCATAAATTCCTAATACATAATGGTTCATTGTAAGATTACTGGGAAAGGTATTATACATATAGTAGATGTAGATGAAGAAATAAGATGATAAAAAGCTCGCATAAGCGAGCTTTTTATTTAATATACAGATGTATTATTTTCTGACGTATTTTCTAAAATTTCTTTTACACGTCCTAAGAACTTACCACAAATTAAACCATCTAGTACACGATGATCAAGTGATAAACATAAGTTAACCATGTCGCGAGCACCGAACATACCATTTTCCATAATTACTGGGCGTTTTACAATTGATTCAACTTGTAAAATAGCCGCTTGTGGGTAATTAATAATACCCATAGATTGAACAGAACCGAATGATCCTGTGTTATTAATTGTAAATGTTCCGCCTTGCATTTCGTCCGCTTTTAACGATTTCGTACGTACTTTTCCTGCAAGTTCTGTAATTTCACGAGCGATACCTTTAATTGTCTTCTCGTCCGCGTGTTTAATTACTGGTACAAATAGTTCGTCCTCTGTCGCAACAGCGATAGAAAGGTTAATATCTTTCTTCTGAACGATTTTATCGCCAGCCCACATTGAATTAATTTGAGGATACTCTTTTAACGCTTGTGCTACTGCTTTTACGAAGAAAGCAAAGAACGTTAAGTTAAAGCCTTCGCGTTTTTTGAAATCACCTTTAATTGAATTACGGTATGACACAAGGTTTGTCACATCTACTTCAATCATCATCCAAGCGTGTGGCGCTTCGTGTTTACTACGTAACATGTTCGCTGCGATTGCTTTGCGTACACCTGTTACTGGAATTTCGATATCGCCAGGCATTGTTGGTACAGAAACTGGTTTCGCAGCTTCTACTTTTTGTGCTACTGGCGCTGCTTTTGGTGCTTCCGGACGCGCTTCTACTACTGCCGCTACCGCTTCCTCTTTCTTCGCCGCACCTGCTTGCGGAATATTTCCTGATTCCACTAGCTTTAAAATATCTTTACGAGTGATACGGCCGTTTGCTCCCGTACCTTCTACTAGATCTAAATCAACGTTATGTTCACCTGCAAGTTTTAACACAGCTGGTGAAAAACGAGGTTTTCCATCAGTTGGTTGTTTTGCTTTCGGTGCTTTTTCAGGCGTAGCTACTTCTGCCTTTGGTTCTTCTTTTGTTTTTTCCTCAACAGCTGTTGCTGCTACTTCATCTGCGCCTTCTACTTGAATCACACAAACTACTTCACCTACAGCTAACGTATCACCTTCACCAGCGATCAACTCTTTCACAATACCAGTGAAAGAAGATGGTACTTCAGCATTTACTTTATCAGTCATTACTTCTGCAAGCGGATCATATTTGTTTACGTGATCGCCAACATTAACGAGCCATTTACTAATTGTACCTTCTGTAACGCTCTCCCCGAGCTGAGGCATTGTAATATTTTCTACAGCCATGTATAGTCCCCCCGATTAAAATTCCGCAAGTTCACGCATTGCTTTTTCAACTTTATCTGGATTTACCATAAAGAATTTTTCCATTGTTGGTGCATATGGCATTGCTGGAACGTCTGGACCTGCAAGACGCGCAATTGGTGCATCTAAATCAAATAGACAGTTTTCAGCGATAATTGCTGCCACTTCACTCATAATACTTCCTTCTTTATTGTCTTCTGTTACAAGAAGAACTTTACCTGTTTTAGAAGCTGCTTCAATGATTGCTTCTTTATCTAATGGATATACAGTACGTAAATCAAGAATATGTGCAGAGATGCCATCTTGCGCTAACTTTTCAGCTGCTTGAAGAGCAAAATGAACACATAATCCGTATGTGATAACAGTAATATCATCACCTTCACGTTTTACATCTGCTTTTCCGATTGGTAATACGTAATCATCTTCTGGCACTTCACCTTTAATTAAGCGATATGCACGTTTATGCTCAAAGAATAATACTGGATCTTCATCACGAATTGCAGCTTTTAGTAAGCCTTTTGCATCATATGGTGTAGAAGGGATAACGATTTTTAAACCAGGTTGGTTTGCAAACATCGCTTCTACAGATTGCGAATGATACAATGCACCGTGAACACCGCCGCCAAATGGCGCACGAACTGTGATTGGACAAGTCCAATCATTATTAGAACGGTAACGAATTTTTGCTGCCTCAGAAACAATTTGGTTTACTGCTGGCATGATGAAATCCGCAAACTGCATTTCAGCGATTGGACGCATTCCATACATTGCTGCACCAATTGCAACCCCAGCGATTGCAGATTCTGCAAGTGGTGTATCTAGCGCACGATCTTCACCAAATTGATCATATAATCCGTGTGTCGCTTTAAATACGCCACCTTTTTTACCAACATCTTCACCTAAAACGAATACTTTCTCATCGCGTTCCATTTCCTCGCGCATTGCTAATGTAATAGCATCAATATAAGACATTACAGCCATGAAACGTTCCCCCCTATTCTGCGTATACGTGCTTCAATGCATCTTCAGGTGCTGCATACGGAGCATTTTCTGCATATTCTGTTGCTTCGTTTACGATATGCATAATTTCGTCTAACATTTGTTTTTCTGATTCCTCAGTTAACACGCCAACCTCTTTTAAATAAGCAGCAAATGTTACAATTGAATCATTTTTCTTCGCTTCTTCTACTTCTTCTTTATCACGATAAACGCGATCATCATCGTCACTTGAATGTGCTGTTAAACGATATGATACTGTTTCAATTAAAGTTGGACCTTCACCACGGCGGCCACGGTCTGCTGCTTCTTTTACAGCTTTATATACTGCAAGCGGATCGTTTCCGTCTACTGTATATCCAGGCATACCGTATCCAATTGCACGGTCTGATACATTTTTACATGCTAATTGTTTTTCAACTGGAATAGAGATTGCGTATTTATTATTTTCACACATAAAAATAACAGGTAACTTGTGTACGCCAGCAAAGTTTGCACCTTCATGGAAATCACCTTGGTTGGAAGAACCTTCACCGAATGTAACAAACGTTACTAAATCTTTCTTTTCCATTTTTCCAGCTAATGCAATACCAACTGCATGTGGTACTTGCGTTGTTACTGGAGATGAACCTGTCACAATACGATTTTTCTTTTGACCGAAGTGACCAGGCATTTGACGACCACCAGAGTTTGGATCTCCAGCTTTCGCGAAACCAGATAGCATCAGTTCTTTCGCTGTCATACCAAACGCTAGTACAACACCCATATCACGGTAGTATGGTAATGCATAATCTTTCTCTCTATCAAGAGCAAATGCTGCTCCAACTTGTGCTGCCTCTTGTCCTTGACAAGAAATTACGAATGGAATTTTACCAGCACGGTTTAATAACCACATACGTTCGTCGATTTTACGTGCAAGTAACATCGTACGGAACATTTCTAATACTTGCTCATCACTTAAGCCAAGCTCTTCATGGCGCTTTTCTTTTACTTCTGCCATTTTTCATAACCTCCTAAATCCACATTTTTATGCGTGTAACGCTTTTCCATCTACAGCTAATGCTGCTTCACCAATCGCCTCAGATAATGATGGATGCGGATGAATTGTATGTGCTACTTCCCAAGGTGTTGCATCAAGTACTCTTGCAAGACCCGCTTCAGAAATCATATCTGTTACATGCGGTCCAATCATATGAACACCGAGAATATCATTTGTTTCTTCATCAACTACAAGTTTTACGAAACCATCTGATTCGCCGTATACAAGCGCTTTTCCGATTGCACGGAATGAGAACTTACCTACTTTTAGCTTATAGCCTTTTTCTTTCGCTTCTTGTTCTGTTAAACCGACAGAAGCAACTTCCGGACTGCTATATACGCATTTTGATACCATAGAATAATCAATTGGTGTAACTTCTTTACCAGCAATATGTTCTACTGCAACAATTCCTTCATGAGAAGCAACGTGAGCAAGCTGTAAGCCACCAATTACATCACCGATTGCGTAAATATGAGATTCTTTCGTTTGATAAAACTCATTTGTTTGAATGTATCCTTTTTCCACAACGATATCCGTATTCTCTAAACCAATATTTTGCGTATTGGCTTGTCGTCCTACAGATACAAGCATTTTTTCTGCTTTAAATTCTTTATTCTCACCGTTATGTTCAGCTTGAATTGTTACTCCATTATCTTTTACCAATGTTTCTGGTAATACTTTTGCACCAGTTACCACTTTAATACCTTTTTTCTTGAATAGACGTTGCATTTCTTTTGAAACGTCTTGGTCTTCTAGTGGTAGTATCGTTTTCGCATACTCTAATACTGTAACTTCTACACCGAAGTCAGCAAGCATAGATGCCCACTCAATACCAATTACACCGCCACCAACGATAATAATCGAGCTAGGAAGCGTTTCCATTTTTAGGGCATGATCAGAAGACATTACATACTCTCCGTCTAATTCTAAACCTGGTAATGAATTCGGACGAGAACCTGTTGCAATAAGTACATTTTTTGGAATTAACATTTCATTCTCTTCTCCACTTGCAAGTTCAACTGAAATTGTCCCTGGCATCGGAGAGAAAATAGATGGGCCAAGAATACGGCCAATACCTTCAAACACATCAATTTTACCTTGTTTCATTAAGTGCTGAACACCTTTATGAAGTTGCGTTACAATCTTCTCTTTACGCTCTTGTACTTTCGCAAAGTTTAGTTCTACATTACTTGCAATAACTCCGAACTCTTCGCTTTTTTTAGCAGTTGCGTATACTTCCGCACTACGTAAAAGGGCTTTACTAGGAATACATCCTTTGTGTAAACAAGTACCACCAAGATTTTCTTTTTCAACAAGTGCAGTTTTTAACCCTAGTTGTGATGCACGAATTGCAGCAACATATCCACCAGTACCGCCGCCAACGATGACTAAATCATATTCTTTTGCCATTATCTCAACCCCTAGCTACCGTTTCTTTTTCACGTACAATATATTCTTTTGGAGCTTCTTCTTCACGTAGTACACGAAGTGCCCCTTCTGCTAATGCTTGTAATTCATCTTCTCCTGGATGTACGATAACATCTGCAATCCAGTCTACTCGTTCTTTTATTTCATCAACAAGGATTTTACTGTAAGCAAGTCCACCAGTTAATACGATTGCATCGATTTTCCCGTGAAGTACAGCGCTAGCTCCGCCAATCTCTTTTGCAACTTGATATGCCATAGCTTTATAAATAAGAGTTGCTTCAGGATCACCTTTTTCAACCATTTGTTCTACTTTAATCGCATCATTTGTACCGATAAGACTTACAAGTCCACCTTGTCCGACAAGTTTTTTAATCATTTCATCTCGGTAATACTCACCAGAGAAACACATTTCTACTAGTTGCCCTACTGGTACTGTACCAGCGCGCTCTGGACTAAATGGGCCTTCTCCGTTTAAACCGTTATTTACATCGATTACTCTTCCTTTTTTATGAGCACCAACTGTAATACCTCCGCCCATATGTGTAACTAATAAATTTAAATCCTCATATTTGTGATTTAACTGTTCAGCTACTTTACGAGCAACTGCTTTTTGATTTAATGCATGGAAAATACTTTTGCGTTCCATACCAGCAATACCACTTATACGAGCAATAGGCTCCATTTCATCTACAACGACAGGGTCTACAATGAATGCCGGAATATTTAATCCAGAAGCTATTTCATATGCTAAAATGCCCCCAAGGTTTGAAGCGTGATGACCGCTAAAACCATTTTTTAAATCTTCTAACATCGCATCGTTTACTGTGTATGTTCCGCCTTCGATTGGACGAAGTAATCCCCCACGGCCACAAACTGCGTTTAATTTTGAAATGTTAATACCGTGAGAATGTAGAACTTCTAAGATCGTTTCTTTCCGAAACTCATATTGGTCGATAATTCGCTTATATTTTCCAATCTGTTCTTCGTCATGACGAATAGTTTCTTCTAAAACGGGTCTTTCATTATCAAAAACACCAATTTTTGTGGATGTACTACCCGGATTAATAACAAGAATTCGATTTACAGACACTGTTGCTACCTCCACTAATAAATTCAAAAGGAGGTGGAAACCTCATAAGAGGTAACCACACCTTTTGTAAAAGTAATATATGAATGATTAGCGACGGCTAATAATGTCGTGACCGTTGCGTAAGTATGTGCTACGAGAGTTTTTCAAGCTTGCAATGCGCTCTTCAGCTAGACGATCAGCTGCTACATAAGTTGCAATGCCATCGCGTTTTGAAATTTCGATTACTTTTGCAATTGTGTCATAAATTGATTCTACGCGTTTTAATGCGCGTTCTCTATTGTATCCATATAACTCGTCTGCTACGTTAATTACGCCACCCGCATTAATTACATAGTCTGGTGCGTATACAATACCCATTTCATGAATGATGTCGCCGTGACGATCTTCTTTTAATTGGTTATTTGCAGAACCTGCAATTACTTTTGCTTTAAGTTGTGGAATAGTTTCGTCATTAACTGTTGCGCCTAATGCACATGGTGCGTAAATATCACATTCAACACCGTAAATTTCATTTGGCTCAACTGCTGTTGCACCGAATTCTTCTACTGCACGTTGTACAGCTTCTTTATTAATATCTGTAACGATTAGTTTTGCGCCTTCAGCGTGTAAATGTTTGCATAGGTGATATGCTACGTTACCAACACCTTGAACAGCAATTACTTTTCCTTCTAAATTATCAGTACCGAAAGCCTCTTTCGCAGCAGCTTTCATACCACGATAAACACCGTATGCAGTTACTGGAGATGGGTTACCAGAAGAACCGAATGATGGTGAAATACCTGTTACAAAGTCAGTTTCTTCGTGGATAATATCCATATCATCTACTGTTGTACCAACATCTTCAGCTGTAATGTAACGTCCGTTTAGTCCTTGAATATAACGACCTAATGCACGGAACATTGCTTCGCTCTTATCTTTACGTGGATCACCGATAATTACTGTTTTCGCACCACCTAAGTTTAAACCAGCTGCTGCGTTTTTGTATGTCATCCCTTTTGCAAGACGCAATGCATCTTCAATCGCCGCTTCTTCAGAATCATATGTCCACATTCTTGTTCCACCAAGAGCAGGTCCAAGTGTTGTATCATGAATTGCAATGATTGCTTTTAAACCTGATTCTTTATCTTGACAAAATACTACTTGCTCATAATCATATTTTTCTAAGTATTCGAAGATTTCTAATGCCATTGTCGTTTCCCCCTAATGTTTTACCCTATTTGGTTTATTTTGAAGCAGTGGCAACTGCCAATGCTAATGAATATACTTTTGTTTCTGCTGAATCAGCACGAGATGTTAAAACAATCGGTGCTTTTGCGCCAGCAATCATTGCTCCTACTTTTGCATCCGCAAAGTATACGAGTGATTTATATAGTACATTTCCAGCTTCAATTGTTGGGACGAGTAAAATGTCTGCCTTACCTGCTACATCACTTACTATGCCTTTATGTTCTGCTGCAATTTGTGATACTGCATTATCTAAAGCAAGTGGTCCATCAACGACACAATTTTTAATTTGTCCGCGGCGATTCATTTGAGTTAACATCGCTGCATCAATTGTCGCTTGCATCGCAGGATTCACAACCTCTACCGCTGCAATTGGTGCTACCTTCGGCAAATCAATTCCTATTGCCCGGGCAACTTCTACAGTATTTTGTATAATAGCAGCTTTTTGTGTTACATCAGGTGCAATGTTCATCGCTGCATCTGTAACAAAAATGAGACGATTGTAGTTTGGAACTTCAAATGCTGCAACGTGTGAAAGTACGCTACCTTTACGAAGTCCCCACTCTTTATTTAATACAGCCTTCAAAATATTTGCTGTTGGGATGTTCCCCTTCATAAGCACATCTGCTTCGCCATTTCTTACAGCTTTAACAGAAAGTTCTGCAGCCTCAGCACTTGACTGTGTTGCAATCACTTCAATATGTTCTGAAGTTTGTAAACTATGTTCTTGTAGCATCCCCATTATTTTTTCTTGATTTCCATATAGACGAAATTGAGCTAGCTGTAATGTAATTGCTTTCGCTACAGCTTCAATTACTTCATGATCTTCAGCTACTGCTACAGCCACAGTTTTTTTAGGCTGGCCTGCCGCTTGATCAATTAAGTGTTCTAACTTCATATTTTGTAATCAACCCTTTCCGTCGTCCCTCGTCTTTTTATTAAGCAAATACCGTGCCAACTTTCAAAAGTGGTCTTACCAATAATGAAAACGCATTCAAAACACAGTAAAATCAATACTTTGGAAAATAACAAAAGATTCTGTCTTATTTTGTCGCTTTTTGTATACCATGCAATAAATTGCACGGTACGCAATTTATTGCATGCTATTTTTTGCACACTCATACTTTTCTAGCTTGTAATATAAATTTCGAACCGAAATTCCTAACGCTCTTGCTGTTTGTGTTTTATTTCCACCAAATCTCTCTAAATATTCATGAATGATATTCCCTTCAAACTCCGTCACTAAATGCTCAAGTGGCTTTTCTTCTAACTCAGGCAATAAATGAGCTTGTTTTGACTCCACTTGCTCTTCGTTATGTAATGGCGGTAAATGTTGTACATCAATATAGGTCTCGTTATAATTCATAAAGATAATAGCTCTCCCCAAAATATTTTCAAGTTCCCTCACATTCCCTGGCCATTCATATGATTGTAAATATGAAATAGCAGAATTAGTGAGCCCCTCTATATTTCGGCCATAATCTTGGTTGATTTTTTGAATTAATCTGTCTGCGATTGCCGGTATATCCCCTTTACGCTGACGAAGAGATGGGATTTGAATTGGAATTTTATTTAATCGATAATATAAATCCTCCCTAAACTTCCCTTCTAGAATGGCTTTTTCTAAATTCACGTGCGTCGCTGCAATTACTCTGACATTGATAGGGATCGCTTTCGTTCCACCAACTTTTACAATTTCTTTCTCTTGCAAAACACGAAGGAGTTTCGCTTGCGTATTTGCAGATAGTTCCCCTATTTCATCTAAAAAGATGCTGCCGTTATTCGCTTCCTCAAAGAATCCACGTTTTCCCCCTCTTTTCGCGCCAGAAAACGCCCCTTCCTCATAACCAAACAATTCACTTTCTAACAACGTCTCCGAAATAGCTGCACAATTTACACGAACAAACTTATTATATTTCCGATTACTTCCATTATGGATAGCATGCGCAAACAATTCTTTACCTGTCCCTGACTCCCCGCGTAACAACACTGTTGCTGGTGTATTCGCCCCCAGTTTCGCCTGTTCAATAGCAGCCGTTGTTTCATCTGAATTTCCGACAATGTCATCAAATGAATATTTCGCTTCTAACGTTCGAATAATTTGCCTTGCTCTATTCAGTTCATTTGTTAATTTTTGAATTTCTGATACGTCGCGAATTACACCGACGCTCCCTTTCAATATTCCATCCACAATAACTGGTGCTACGTTTACAATTACATCTCGCTTTTTTTGTCCGATTTTCATATGTATGCCTCGTACCGCCCTACGCGTTCGAAGTACTTTCATATGCATACTTTCACCTTCTACAATATCAGTTGTAGCTGGCTTTCCAATAATGTCCTCTTCTGTTAAACCTGTTAATTTCGTATATGCAGGGTTAATTACTAACCCTCGACCTTTTTCATCCACGACCGAAATGGCTTCCTCAGACGAGTTAATAATCGCCTCAAGTAACGTTTGAATCTCCTTTAAATCTGTAACTTCTTCCGCAAGATCTACAACCTCTGTTATATCTTTAAAAATCGCAAATGCCCCTTGCACTTCTCCTCCCTCTTTTAATATTGGAATACGGGTTGTAATAATTTTCTTTCCATTCTCAAGCGTCAGTTCATAATTTACTTCTATTTGTTTCGTACGTATAATACGAAGCAACTTACTAGTCGGAATAACTTCTAAAATATATTTCCCTACCGCATCTTCTTTTTTATATCCGATAATACGTTCTGCACTTTTATTGAATAGGCGAACTTGTCCTTCTTGATCAATCACTATCATACCGTCATGCGTAGAGTTTAAAATTAAATCGCCTTGCTGCGTCTGCTCTTCTAACTTTCCAATTAAATTTTCCTTCTCATGTGCTAATCTCGTAACAATTTTTGCAATATCACCTGGTATAAGAAGAGTATCTTTATGCTTTTTCTTTAATAAATCTTTATGTAAATCATCGTCACCTGTCATATCAAACATTACATCAATGTGCATAGAAAGAAACGGAGTCACACTCTCTCCAATTGCAATCCCGTATTCCTTTGCCATCTGTAACCCTTTTGCTATCGGATTTATATCAATAATCCCTATAATTTGAAATATATTCGAACTCTGTAACAGACGCAGCAGTGTACTACCACCTTCACCTGCACCAACAATTAAAACTTTTTGTTTCATATATTACACTTCCTCTCGGAGTATCTCTGCAAAATTTTTCACACCCTTATCTTACTCGTTCAGCCCCCTCTTGACAAACCCCCTTTTCATATAACATCATTAAAATAAACAAAATAATCTGAAAAGGAGCGTTTATATGCAGCGTTACCTTGCTCTATTATTAGCACTCATCCCTATTTCATTAGCTGTGTTTGGCATTAAGTTAATGAGAGATACCGTATTCGGGATTTTATTTCCTCCACTCTCTATACTATGGTTACAATTTTTAATCGGGGCTCTCTGCTTCGCGCTCGGATTTTATATCTTTGGTGGTTTCGTCTTACACCGAGATCGTAAACGAAATAAAGTACAAGCTCGCTTTCGAAGATAGGAAAGCCCTACTATTTACAAATAAAAAAATGAGACCGTTACAAGCGGTCTCATTTTTTTATTGGCAATAATGTTCTTGCCGTTTCAGGATAATCCGTAATAATCGCCGAAATATTCATATCAAAATATTTACGCATAAGTGTTTCTTCATTAATTGTATAGGGCCGAACCTCTACATCACTTTCCATCGTTAGTTCGGCAACAGCATCTTGAAGATAACGATAATTAGGATGCACTGCTGTAGCCCCCATTTTTTTTGCATATGCCCACGGACTATGCAAACCTTCGCGATATAAAATCGCTGTTTGAATATCTGGAGCCATCATATGACACCTTTTCATACTGTAATGATTAAATGAAGAAAATATAACACGATCTTCTAGATTAAATTTCCGTACAAGCGTTATAACTTCTTCTTCTAAACCTCTGTATGGAATTTTATTATTTTTAAGTTCAATATTAAGTAACAACTATGTTTTTTCAATCCATTTTAACACCTCTTCTAAAAGAGGTATTTTACAAAATCCTACTTTATCACCAAATTTATAACTCGCATCTAATTTACATAAATCCTCATATACATAATTTCGAACCGCACCTTTTCCATTCGTTGTCCGATTCACTGTTTCATCATGAATGACGACAACCTTTCCGTCTTTCGTTAATTGAACATCCAGCTCAATTCCATCTGCCTTAAAAGATTCAGCTGCTTCAAATGAAATCATCGTATTTTCTGGGTACGTTCCCGCTGCACCACGATGCGCAAATATAAGAGTCATCCTCACTCCCCCAATCTTATGCTATACTATACGAAAAAGGAGGTACTTCTATGAGACCATTACAAATTTCTCCAGACACTGCAGTCCGCCTATCAAAAGCATTAGGTGTTCCACTTGAACAACTTATGCATATGCCGCAGCACATTTTAATTCAAAAGTTAGTTGAATTAGAAAAACAAAATAAAGACGAAGAATAATACAGTCCTGTTTCGCAGGACTTTTTATTATTTTCTATTATATCATGGATGGCTTCCTTGCTAAAATCCCTCATTGGATATACCATGATTCAATTTAACCTTCACTTCGAACATGTACAATAAAAAGACCAACGAATTCTAACATTCATTGGTCATTAATTAAAAAGTTCATTGGTTTTAAATTTACTATCGAGTATACATTTCAAGAATTATTAAGCTTTATTAAAACTTAAATTCCTTACTTCTTCTATTCTCAGCTAGCCTTATGTTCAAGTCTCAACTTATCCGCAACCATTGCGATGAACTCAGAGTTCGTAGGTTTTGCTTTTGACATAGATACTGTATAACCGAATAAGGACGAAATAGAATCGATATTCCCACGACTCCATGCTACTTCAATTGCGTGACGGATTGCACGCTCGACACGACTTGCTGTTGTATTATATTTCTTCGCGATATCTGGATACAATACTTTCGTAATAGATCCCAGTAATTCGATGTCATTGTACACCATAGAAATTGCTTCCCTTAAGTACATGTACCCTTTAATATGAGCAGGCACACCAATTTCATGAATGATACTCGTAATGCTTGCATCTAAGTTTTTCGGTTTTCCATCTACTGTTGTTGCTGATCGGAAAGATGGCAGTGGACGTTTAATAGTAGCGTTCGCTTTACCGCTCACTTGACGAATATGACTCGTTAAATTCTCCATATCAAATGGTTTTAATATGAAATATGACGCACCTAAGTCAACTGCTTTTTTCGTCACATCTTCTTGTCCAAACGCTGTCAACATAATTACGCTAGGCTGTCTTAACCTTTCAATATGGCGCATTTTCTCTAGTACAGCTAACCCATCTAAATGTGGCATAATAATATCTAATACAAGTACATCCGGCTGCTTATCTTTTAATAAATTTAAACACTCTTGACCATTATAAGCAGTACCAATTACTTCCATATCCTCTTGAGCAGCTACATAACTCTCTAGCATTGATACTAATTCTTTATTATCATCCACAAGACATACTTTAATTTTCTCCACAGCTTTTCCTCCCTTACCGAATCGATTCTCCGACATGTGTATCCTTCTAGGCTACATGAATTGTTCGACAATTGTGTGAAAATTCCCTTTTAAAGTTTGTTACTTTCCGATAAAATCACAAAAAAATATGTTTATCGTTTATTTATTCCTTTTCGCAACACATTCCATCATAGAAAAACAACGAAACGTTCAACCCTTTCCTTTTATTTTACAACAAAAAACACCTCTTGCGGAGCTTTTACAAAATTTCAACGAATTTTTCAATAGAAAAGCGAGCTAATTATTAATTAGCTCGCTTTTCTTTCTTGATCATAAATGTTAATTCCAGCCTCATGTAACATCCATTCAATATGAACACCATACCCGGATGTTGGATCATTTACAAATACATGTGTAACAGCGCCAATTACCTTTCCATTTTGTACAATTGGACTTCCGCTCATCCCCTGTACGATACCACCTGTTTTCGCTAATAAACGTTTGTCTGTTACTTTTATTACCATGCCTTTTGTTGCCGGAAACTTTTGCGGTACTGTACTCACAACTTCAATATCAAACGCTTCCACTTTATCTTGATCAATAACCGTTAATATTTTTGCTGGTCCTTCTTTTACTTGATGAGATAGTGCAATAGGCATTGCTTTATCCATTACGCCATTTGTCATATTTGTATTCAATTTGCCAAAAATACCAAATGGACTATTTATTGTAATATTGCCAATCACTTCACGATCAGGTGAGAACCTCGCTAATTTCTCCCCTGGATTCCCATGACTACCTCTTTCAATTGATGTAACTGTCGAACGCATAATTTGTCCATCTTCGACTTGAATCGGCTTTTTCGTATCATTATCAGAAATAACATGACCAAGTGCCCCATATTTCATAGAATCAGGATGAACAAATGTCATTGTTCCGATTCCAGCTGCCGAATCACGAATATATAAACCAATGCGATAAGACGATTCTCCACTGTCTTTTTGTGGTGTTAATTTAGTGCGGATATGCTTTCCATCCCTTAGCAAAACGAGATTAAGCGGTTCGCCTGTTTCCCCACTATTATGAATAAATGGTGCTACATCACTCATTCTTTCAATTGTTTTACCATTAATTTCAGTAATCATATCTCCAATTTGCACACCAGCTGTTTCACCAGGAGATACTTTCCCTTTTTCAGTTTGAATTAAATGATGGCCTATAACAAGTACCCCTTTTGTGTTTAACTTTACACCAATTGATTGTCCACCTGGAATAACTTTGAAATCTTTTAATACTCTCACATTTACTTTTTTCACTGGAAAACCAGCAAGCTGAAACACCATATCTGCTTCACCATTTTGATGAGAATTTACCATAAGTCCTTGTTTTTGTTCATTTGAACTTACTGTAAACACATGACGATCTGTAGATGAAGCTTTAAATACTGGTAATGAAGCTATTTCTGATTGTTGTCCTTCAAAAACAACAAGTTGCTTCGGAGATGAAATAAACGTCCGAAGCGGTTTAAAACACCCAATAAAAACTAAAGAAACAAGGAGAAAAATACCTATTATTTTGCGAAATCTTTCTAATTTCAATTTGTTCACTCTCCTCGCTCCTACCCCACATTCAGCCTTTTGGCTTCACTTTTTAATCTCTCCTTGCAATGCTTTATTTATAACCGGAAGAATTAAGAAATCATCATTTGAGAAAAAAAGCTATCCATTACTGGATAGCCTCTGCTGTCTGTTTAAAATGATGCGCTTGCGTAAGTAATTCTTTCGCATGTTCTGTCGTTAAATCTGTAATTTCCACACCAGAAATCATTCGAGCTATTTCTGTTACTTTATCCTCCATAGTTAAAACGGTAACTGATGTAATTGTTCGATCATTTGCTACTTGTTTTCGAATAAATAAATGCGAATCCGCCATTGAAGCTACTTGAGGTAAGTGCGTAATACAAAGTACTTGTGAGTTTACTGATACTCGATAAATCTTTTCCGCAATAGCCTGTGCGACCCGGCCACTTACACCAGTATCCACTTCATCAAAAATAACAGATGCAACACCTTGATGCTTAGAAAAAATGCTTTTTAAAGCTAAAATAATACGGGATAACTCTCCGCCAGAAGCAACCTTTGAAAGTGGTTTTAGCGGCTCACCCGGATTTGTTGAAATATAAAATTCCACATGATCGTAACCATCCGCTGTAAGTCTTACCGGTGCTCCCTCCACGAGAGGCTCTTCTGCATTTCCTTCTCGCTTCATAATTCTCACTTCAAATTTTGTTTTTTCCATATATAATTCTTTTAATTCCTGATGAATGGCATTTGTAAGATGTTCTGCAAGTTCATGACGCATATTACTTAACAACGTTGCTTCTTTCAGAATAACACTTTCTAATTCCTTCAACTGTTTCTTCGTCGTTTCAATATGAACGTCTTTATTTTCAATCGTAAAAATTTCTTGTTCAATTTTATCAGCATACGCTAAAATCTCTTCTACAGTATTTCCATATTTTCTCTTTAGCATACGAATTTCATTTAAACGCGTTTCAATTTCATCTAAGCGATTCGGATCATATTCCATCATATCGAGCTTTTCTCTTAGTTGATAGGCAACTTCTTCTAATAAATAATAACTATTGGCAATGGAATCATGATTTTCTTGATACACTTCATCTAAATGTGTAATACTCTCCATTTGTCCCATTGCGCTTCGTACATTATCTAACCCTTGTCCGTCAGCACTTAACGAGCGATACGCATCCCCTAATGCTTTGTAAATTTTTTCGAAATTAGAAATTTGCAATCGTTCTTCAGTTAAGTCATTTTCTTCATCTATCTTTAAATCCGCTTTACGGATTTCTTCATGCTGAAATTGAATTAAATCTAAACGATGTGCCATTTGTTGTTCATTTTCACTTAACGATTTCAACTGTTTTTTTAATTTCTCATAGTCAGCATATACGTTTTGGTATATATCTAATTGTTTAACGATACGCTCTCCATCAAAATGATCGAGCATAAATAGATGACGTTCTTCATTCATTAAGTCTTGCGTTTCGTGTTGTCCATGAATATCAACAAGTGTTTTTCCAATTTCTTTTAATACACTAAGGGTAACTAGTTTTCCATTTACACGACATACACTTTTTCCGTTTGCAGCGATATCACGCTTCAAAATAATCATGCCGTCTTCTATTTCTATATCCAACTCTTCTGCTTTTTCAATACATGGATGCTTATCATCTTCCACATAAAATAGCCCCTCTATCTCAGCTTTTTCTGTTCCGTATCGAACAAATTCTGCTGAACCACGGCCACCTACAAGTAAACTAATCGCATCAATAATAATCGATTTTCCGGCCCCTGTTTCACCACTTAAAACCGTTAATCCTTTTTGAAAAGAAATATTTAATGCCTCAATAATAGCAAAGTTTCTAATCGATAATTCCGATAACAATGCCCCATTCACCTCGTTATAAACTAATCCCCTATGAAGGGCTTTTCTCAGTTCTTTATTCAAATAGTCATACTATATGTTTGTATGTATAAATTACTTTTCTAACCGCTCCATTGTACCAAACATTTGTTTTACGGGTCAATCCACCTATTTCCTAATTTTATTCAAAGAAAATATTATATTACAATTAAGAATTCACGTTTTTAACCAATAAAAATATCCTGTTCACTTTCCACTTTACAGAGGAAAGCAAACAAGATTTTTTATTACAGCATATTTAAGAAACGATCAGAGACAACACCTGTATCTTCAGGTGTACGGCAAATAATTAAGCAAGTGTCATCACCACAAATGGTTCCGATGATCTCATCCCACTCTAAATGATCAATAAGTGCTCCAAGTGAATGAGCGTTACCAGGCAATGTTTTTAGCACAAGCATATGTCCTGCCGTGTCTAATTTTACAAATGAATCCACTAGATTACGTTTTAATTTTTGTAACGGGTTAAATCGTTGATCTGCTGGCAAACTATATTTATAGCGACCATCATGTAATGGCACTTTCACTAAGTGCAATTCTTTAATATCGCGCGATACTGTTGCTTGCGTTACATTAAATCCCTCATTACGTAAAATATCAACTAATTCATCTTGTGTTTCAATTTCTTTGTTCGCAATAATTTCCCTGATTTTAATATGGCGCTGACCTTTATTCATACATTTGCACCTCACACTATCTCTTACCATAGTTTAAACATTGGTATACTTCACTTATTTATGTTAACTTATAATTCGTTACTTGTACACAATTGTTTTTACAATCATTATACAATTACAACAAAAAGAGGAACAACATATGTTATTCCCCTTTCCCTTTTTGTTTTAGGACATCATGTGCCTCTGTAACTACTTGCTCAACAGAAACTGGAGAATGATTTTCGCCATTCTCACGTTCACCATGCCATTTCAGATGAATTAAAAATTCAATATTACCATCCCCGCCCGTAATTGGTGAGAATGTTAAGCCTTCTACGTCGTATCCTTCTTTTATAGCAAAGTCGACAATCATTTCTACGACAGCCTCATGTACTTTTCGATCGCGAACGATACCCTTTTTACCAACTTGCTCTCTTCCAGCTTCAAACTGCGGTTTAATTAACGCTGCTACATCCCCGTTCGGCATAAGCATTGTTTTTAAAACTGGCAATATAAGTTTTAATGATATAAACGAAACATCGATACTAGCAAATTGCGGTAAACCACGTTCTAAGTCTGCTGGTGTTACGTAACGGAAGTTCGTTCGTTCCATTACGACAACACGCTCATCTTGACGCAATTTCCAAGCAAGTTGATTGTACCCTACATCTAATGCATAAGATAATTTCGCTCCATTTTGAAGCGCGCAATCGGTAAAGCCACCAGTTGATGAACCAATATCTATCATAACTTTATCTTGTAAATCAAGATGAAATGTCTCTAATGCCTTTTCAAGTTTATAACCACCACGGCTTACATACGGCATAACTTGCCCCTTCACCGTAATCTCTGTATCTTGTGGGATTTTCTCCCCTGGCTTATCCAATCTCATCTCATTCGCATATACAAGGCCGGCCATAATGGCGCGTTTTGCTTTCTCACGTGTTTCTATAAGCCCTCGCTCTACTAATAGTACATCTACTCTTTCTTTTTTCGCACTCATTTGTTACGCCCTTTTTTGTTTTGATGGAATCATTGTATGAATACGGTCTACAACAGCATCTGTCGTTAAACCGATTTCTTCTAATAATTTTGTTACACTACCGTGTTCTATGAAACGATCTGGAATACCCATTCGTTCAACTAACGCACTATGGTACCCGTTCTCAGACGCAAATTCAACTACTCCTGTTCCAAAACCACCAATTAAGCAAGCTTCTTCAATCGTTAAAATTGGTATATTTTTTCCTAAGAGATCATGTAAATATGCTTCATCCATTGGTTTAATGAAGCGAGCGTTCACTACTTTCACTGAAATACCAGCCTTTTCAAGACGCTCAGCCGCTTCCATTGCCATTGGTATTGTCGTACCAAATGTTAAAATAGCTGCTTGTGTACCTTCTTTTAACGTTTCCCATGAACCGATTGGAATCGCCTTTAATTCTTCATCCATATGAACGCCAAGTCCATTACCTCGCGCATAACGTAATGCGATTGGTCCATCTTCATATTGCATCGCCGTGTATACTAAATGTTGCCCTTCATTTTCATCTTTTGGCATCATAAGTACCATATTCGGCAAGTGGCGTAAGAATGAGATATCAAATACACCTTGATGCGTTTCACCATCTGCTCCTACTAAACCAGAGCGATCAATTCCGATGAAAACATTTAAATTTTGGCGGCATATATCATGAACAACTTGGTCATAAGCTCTTTGTAAAAATGTTGAATAAATCGCTAAGAATGGTTTCATACCTTGCGTTGCCATACCCGCTGCCATTGTTGTAGCATGCTGTTCTGCAATACCTACATCAATCATACGATCCGGGAATTCTTTTTGGAATTTCTCAAGTTTCGATCCAACAGGCATTGCAGGTGTAATTGCAACGATACGCTCATCCGTTCTCGCTAACTTAAGTACTGTTTCACTAACAACAGCACTCCATGCTGGTGCAACTTCTTTCGGTTTAACGAAGTCACCTGATTCAATTTTATAAGGTCCTGTTCCATGCCAAGTGCCAATAACATCACTCTCAGCTGGTTTGTAACCTTTTCCTTTTTTCGTAATAACATGAACAAGCACTGGGCCTTTTGTTTTCTTTGCATATTGCAACGTTTCGAATAACTTTTCATAATCATGTCCATCGACTGGACCTAAATATGTAAAGCCTAACTCTTCGAAAAAGACACCAGATACTAGTAAATATTTAAGACTATCTTTTATTTTCTCTGCTGTCGCAGCAACTTTCCCACCGACAGCTGGGATTTTCTTCAAAATATACTCTAGCTCATCTTTTACCCAATGGTATTTTCCTGCGGTACGTAGACGTCCAAGCACATTATGAAGTGCACCAACGTTTGGCGCAATTGACATTTCATTATCATTCAAAATAACAATCATGTCTGTTTTTTCATGTCCAATATGGTTCAATGCCTCTAAAGCCATTCCGCCCGTTAAAGCGCCATCACCAATGATTGGTATAACATATTCTTTCGTTTTCTTTAAATCACGTGCTAGAGCCATTCCCATTGCAGCAGATAATGATGTCGAGCTATGGCCAGTTTCCCATACATCGTGCTCACTCTCACAACGTTTTGGGAAACCACATAGACCTTGATATTGCCTTAATGTGCCGAATTCTTTTGCACGTCCAGTTAAAATTTTATGTACATAGGATTGATGTCCTACATCCCATAAAAATTTATCTTTCGGACTATCAAATAATTTATGCAGAGCAATTGTGAGTTCTACTACACCTAAATTAGGCGCAATATGTCCACCTGTTTGAGAGAGCTCTTCAATTAAAAACTTACGAATATCCTCACTCAATCCCTCTAGTTCACTGATAGACATCTCTTTCAAAAAACTAGGGTTTTGAATTTGCGTTAGATCCACATGGATCACTCACTTTCATTTCATAATCTGTCAACATGTCAAATATTATAAAAAACATTTACACAAAACAAGAAATTCTCTTTTTTTATTTTTCACCTTGTCCTGCTATTAACCAGTCTATTGCGCCCTAATCTTATTATAAACCATATTTCTTTAGGCGATGAAAAAAATAGCCGCTAACACGAAGTGATAACGGCAATGTAATCTACATATATTTTTGCCAATAACAAGAAAAGAAAAACCTTTTCCTACATTTATATCATAAAATGATGAATGACTCAACAAATGAAAACGCTGTTATATTAGTTATTACGTTTTGCAATCAAATCGCAAATAGATAGTAAATATTCATCTTGTAATTGCAAGGAACTAATAGCATCTTTTGCTTTTGCAATCGTTTCTTCTAAAATATCCTTTGCTCTATCTACAGTAAATAACGTCGTATATGTGCTCTTTTCGTTAGAAACATCACTACCAATCGGTTTTCCAATCTCTTCTTCGGTTCCTTCCACATCTAAAATATCATCTCGGATTTGGAAAGCTAGGCCGATATATTTCGCAAACTCAAGTAATTTTTCTTCCTGTTCTTCTGTCGCATCAGACAGTATCGACCCTGCAAGTACAGCGAATTCAAGTAGTTTTCCAGTCTTATGCTTATGAATATACTCTAGCTCATCGATCGTAAGCTGTTTCCCTTCCGCTTCCATATCTGCTACTTGTCCGCCAACCATTCCTTCTGGCCCTGCCGCTTTTGCAAGCTCAAGTACAAGTCTTACTTTTTTCTCAGCAGAGATTTCCTTTTGTTCATATGCCATAATAACTTGAAAAGCATATGTCAACAAACCATCTCCTGCTAAAACTGCCATCGCTTCACCAAATACTTTATGATTTGTGGGCTTCCCTCTTCTTAAATCATCATCATCCATACAAGGTAAATCATCATGAACTAACGAGTATGTATGTATCATTTCAAGAGCACAAGCTGCACCTACACCAAGATTTTTTTCTTTACCAAACGCTTGTAATGTTGCAAATAAAAGTAACGGGCGGAGACGCTTTCCACCCGCTTCCAAAGAATATGCCATCGCTTCACGAAGTACATTTGGACATTGTAATTCATTTGCATAGCTTACAAGCTTCTCTTCTACGAAAGTTTTACTTTCTTTCAAAAAAGTATCAAAAGCAATTGTCACTATGCTTCATCTCCTAAAGCAGTAAACGGTTCAAGCTCTCCATCTTCCCCAAGAATAACTGCCATTTGTTCTTGTACGTTCTTCAACTTCTCATCACAAAGCTTAGATAATTCCATACCCTCTTTAAAATAAGAAATTGCTTCTTCTAAAGGTACGTCACCTTGCTCTAATTTAGAAACGAGGTGCTCAAGTTGCGAAATTGCCTCTTCAAAGCTTAATTTATTTTCCATTATTCAATTCACGCTCCTCTATTCCTGATACGCTACAATCTAATATTCCATCTTGTAATTGAACTGAAACAGCATCTCCAAGGCTAACATCTTTCACACTTTTTAACACTTGCTTCTCTTCATCATATACAAGCCCGTACCCTCTCATCATTACTTTAAGCGGACTTAGCGCTTCAAGTTTTTGAGCAGCTCTTACAAAGGCAAATTCTTTCGTTTGGAGTAACGTTTGCATTTCACGTTGCAATTGCTTTTGCAATGTTTCAACTGCTACCTTTGTTTGCATAATTTTTTGAGATGGGTGGTGCTTCTCTAAATAAAATGAAAGCTGTTTTAACTGATTTACCTTTTTATCAATATAGCGCTCTTTCGCTAACACAAGCTGTTCTAACGCTCTATCCAATTGCTCTTCTTTTTGCTCATATACTTGTCTTGGATAACGGAACGCATAAGATTTTTGCAATACTTGTAGTTTTTCTTCTTTTTTATGTACTAACTCTCTCATTGCTCTTTGCAACCTTAGAGTTCTTTGTAATACCTTTTCTTGTAACTCGATAATATTAGGCGCTGCCAGCTCAGCCGCTGCAGTTGGTGTTGGTGCTCTTAAATCGGCAACAAAATCCGCAATTGTAAAGTCTGTTTCATGGCCTACTGCTGAAATAATAGGAATCTCACTCTTGAAAATAGCTCTTGCAACCATTTCTTCGTTAAACGCCCACAATTCCTCAATAGAACCTCCACCGCGCCCAACGATTAGGACATCTATCCCTTCCATTTCATTCGCTGTACGGATCGCTTGTACAATTGAGGGAGCTGCTGACTCCCCCTGTACAAGTACTGGAAACACAATAACATTTCCAATTGGATAACGACGTTTAATCGTTGTTATAATATCACGAATCGCTGCTCCTGTTGGTGACGTAATCACACCTATTGTTTTCGCATAAGGAGGGATTGTTTTTTTATAAACTTGAGAAAACAATCCTTCTTCCTCTAAACGAACCTTTAATTGTTCGTAAGCTAAATGCAGGTTTCCGACTCCGTCAGGCTGCATGTCTTGAATATAAATTTGATAAGAACCACTCGCCTCGTAAACAGAGATTTTCCCTTTCACGAGTACCTTCATCCCATTTTCAGGTCTGAATTTAATATTACGATTATGACCCGCAAACATAACCGCTGCGATTCTTGCATTTTCATCTTTCAATGTAAAATACATGTGGCCACGGCTATGATTTTTAAAGTTGGAAATTTCACCTTTTAACCAAACAGACTGTAAATGCGGATCATATTCTATTTTTGTTTTTATATAGCGTGTTAACGCTGTAACGGTTAAATATTGTTTCTCCATTTCTCTCTCCTCATAGCCGACTCAAATTATTTACAAACGACACCTGCACGCTTAGCCGATTCAACAGTATTATGAAGAAGCATTGTGATCGTCATTGGACCAACACCCTTTGGCACAGGTGTAATGTAACCTGCAACATCTAGCACGTTGTCAAAGTCAACATCACCACAAAGTTTCCCTGTTTCTAAACGGTTTACACCAACGTCGATTACAACTGCTCCTTCTTTTATATAATCAGCTGTTACCATTTTAGGTCGTCCTACTGCTACGATTAAAATATCAGCTAATTTCGTTAACTCTTTCATATTTTGCGTCTTAGAATGACAGTATGTGACAGTTGCATTTTCATTTAAGAACAATTGTCCCACTGGCTTGCCGACAATATTACTTCTTCCAATTACTACAACATGTTTTCCTGAGATATCAAGATTTGTTTCTTTTACTAACTCTACAATACCATGCGGTGTACATGGAAGGAATGTATCTTGTCCCGTCATCATACGTCCTACGCTGATTGGGTGAAATCCATCTACATCTTTTTCTGGTGAAATTCTTTCAATGATAGCTTTTTCTTCAATATGTTTTGGTAAAGGTAATTGCACTAATATGCCATTAATGCGGTCATCGCCATTTAAGCGATCGATTTCAGCAAGCAAACGCTCCTCCGTAATTGTTTCAGGAAATTCAATTAGCTCTGAATAAATTCCTACTTGTTCACAGCCCTTTTCTTTTCCTTTTACATAAGAACGAGATGCTGGATCTTCTCCAACTAAAATAACTGCTAATCCTGGTACAATCCCTTGCTCTTTCAACTTCACAACTTCTTCTGTTAATTGTGCTCGTTTTTTCTCCGCAACTTCATTTCCTTTGATGATTACTGCTACCATTTTAAGATTCCCCCTTAAAGAAATTACAGTGTATCTTTTATATTAGATAAAACGCCGTTAATAAAACGACGAGATTCCTCATCCCCAAATGTTTTAGCAATTTCAATTGCCTCGTTAATTGTTACGTTGTGTGGAATTTCTTCCATGTATTTCATTTCATACACAGCTACACGTAAAATACTGCGATCAACAATACTAATACGCTCAAGCTTCCACTTTTTTAAATTTTGACGAATCGCTTCATCAATTACTTCTTTATTTTCTACAAAACCTACAACAAGTGATTCTAGAAACTCATTTGTTTCTTCACCTTCATCTAGCGTGTTTTCCACTGCTACTTTCGGTTCTAATTCACCTGTAATATCCATTTGATATAATGCTTGCATAGCTCTTTCTCTAGCCGTCCTACGTTTCATTGTAACTCTCCTTTATGCTTCAAGTCTTTCCTTATGCTTTGTTATATTATTATAATTTATAAGCCGTCAATTCACTTACTCTTACAGTTTTCATTGATTTTCCAACCTTATAATACAATGATAATAACACAATTTATCGTTTCACACACGGGTTACAAGGCTGAAAAATAATAAAAAGATTAACTTCAAGTTCCATATCTTATCACAATGTACGTTTTTTGGTAAAACGAAACATTTTCTTTTTTATTTCTCATTTTTTGAAATAGTATAATAATTAGAGGGTTGTAATTTGTGAAGAAATGAAACGATAAAAAAGATGCCTATGTTACTAGGCACCTTTTTCATTCTTACACTGGTTCGATTTCTGTTTTTTGTGTTTCGAATGTTACGCCAACGATGTGAACATTCACTTCTTTTGGCTCAAGCCCTGTCATTGTAAAGAGTGCTTGGCGAATGTTGTCTTGAATCTTTTGTGCAACAACTGGAATTGCTACGCCAAAATACATTACAACATAAAGGTCAACGATAATATCTTCGTTTGCTAATTCAACCTTTACACCTTTACCATGATTTTTCTTACCTAACTTCTCAACAACATCTGTAGCAAAATTACCACGCATTGCCGCTACGCCTTCTACCTCAGCAGCTGCAATACCTGCGATTACTTCAATTACTTCTGGTGCAATTTCTACTTTACCAAGAGTTGTATCTTGACCCATATCTAACATATGTTCAGCCATGAAAAAAACCTCCTTTAATGTATCACTGCGTCACAAGTTCATGCTCTTCCAAAAATTTCGTATTAAACTCACCTTTTACAAAATCAGGATGATCTAACAATTGCAAATGGAACGGGATTGTTGTATGTACGCCTTCAACGACAAACTCACTGAGTGCACGCTTCATTTTTGCAATTGCCTCTTCACGTGTTTTTCCGTGAACAATTAATTTAGCAACCATCGAATCATAGAAAGGTGGGATTGAATATCCCGGATATACAGCTGAATCGACGCGAATACCAAATCCGCCTGGTGGCAAGTACATTTCTACTTTACCTGGAGATGGCATAAATTTTTTGGCAGGGTTTTCCGCATTAATTCGGCATTCAATTGCCCAACCATTAAATTGTACTTCTTCTTGCTGTAACGATAACTTTTCTCCAGAAGCAACAAGAATTTGTTCTTTAATTAAGTCTACCCCTGTTACCATTTCAGTAACTGGATGCTCAACTTGGATTCTCGTATTCATCTCCATGAAATAAAAGCTTTTCGTTTTATATTCATAAATAAACTCAACCGTACCAGCACCTGTATAATCAACCGCTACCGCCGCTTTAACTGCCGCCTCACCCATCTGCTTACGCACATTTTCATCAAGTGCTGGTGATGGACTTTCTTCTAGTAGTTTTTGCAAGCGGCGCTGAATCGTACAATCACGCTCTCCTAAATGAATGGCATTTCCGTGTGTATCTGCCATTATTTGAATCTCAACATGGCGGAAATCTTCAACGTACTTTTCTAAGTATACACTAGGGTTCCCAAAAGCGGTACTAGCTTCTTGCTGTGTAATTTGAATTCCTTTTACAAGCTCCTCTTCATGGCGCGCAACACGAATACCTTTTCCTCCGCCACCTGCAGTTGCTTTAATAATAACAGGATATCCAATTTGATTCGCAAGTTTGATCGCTTCTTCGGTATTTTTAATAATTCCTTGTGAACCTGGTACAATCGGAACCCCTGCTTCTTTCATTGTATCACGAGCAACGTCTTTTGTGCCCATCTTTGAAATAGCTTCTGGACTTGGACCGATAAAAATTAAGTTACATTCACGGCATAACTCTGCAAAATCTGCATTCTCTGCTAAAAATCCGTATCCTGGATGAATTGCATCGCAGCCTGTTAACTTCGCAACACTAATAATGTTCGTCAAATTTAAATAGCTTTCTTTCGAAATCGTTGGTCCTACACAATACGCCTCATCAGCAATTTGTACGTGAAGTGACTCTTTATCCGCTTCTGAATAAATTGCGACCGTTTCAATATCCATTTCTTTACAAGCACGAATAATTCGTACAGCAATTTCCCCACGATTGGCTATTAATACTTTTTTTATCATCACAAAGACTCCCTTATTACGCTTTTACAAGAAATAGCGGTTGTCCATACTCAACAAGCTGTCCGTTATTAACAAGAATCTCAACAATTTCTCCATCTACATCTGCATCGATTTCGTTAAATAACTTCATAGCCTCGACAATACATACGATAGAATCTTTCGATACTCTATCCCCAACACTTACATATGGAGGCGTATCAGGAGAAGAAGAAGAATAGAATGTACCTACCATTGGTGATGTAATTTTATGTAGGTTTTCATTCTGAACAGCTTTTTTCTCTTCTTGTTTTGGCACTTCCACTTGTGCTGCCGCTACTGTCGTTTCAACTTCAACAGGTGCTACTGGTTGCACGGCTTGTTTTGCTACAGGTGCTTGCACCGCAACAACTTCATTGCCACGCTTTTTCATTTTGATTGTCGTACCATCTTTTTTGTATTCAAATTCATCAATATTAGAGCTATCAATTAATTTAATTAATTCACGAACTTCTTGAATTTTAAACATGTAAAATCCACTCCCATACTCTTGTTTGTCCCGTTTTTACAGATTTCTCTTCACTAAAACTAGATTGACTGTAAAAATACGATGTACTCTATTAGAAAATGTATTTCATTTACTAATAGAAATAGTTACTATTTCCATCTTACGATAAATTTTTTAAACATTCCAATTTATATTTCTTTATAATAAATCGAAACTCCTGTAAAAATATTATTCCAATAAAAATTTATTACCTAGTAATAATACCAAGTTTCACACAAAATTGGCAAGACCACTTCCGAAAAAACATTCCTTACTTTTCAAAATACTATAAAGTAAACCTACCATTACCGCTTTACTCGTCACCTCATCTATAGTCAATAACGTATTTTTACCAAATATTATTTTTTTGTTTACACGTCGTTCATTATTCCTTCATATAAGAATAGTATGTTCAAAGTGTAGAAAATATATCGTATCGAGGTGTGGACATATGATATGGCTCATTCTCTTCTTACCTGCCGTAATGGTCTGGGCATTCGTTCTCTTCATCCACGTCAAATCCGGAAAAAGTAATCATCACTACCATGAACCGCTAATCTTTTACTCACAACGTATTTCTCCGTTCCGAGTTGAACATAGTAAAAACAAAGACGAAACAGAAAAAAGCTATCGAAAATGATAGCTTTTTTCTATTATTATTTTTATCTAACTATTTTCAAACAATCCGATTACTAAAAACGAATAATCCGCGGAGGAATTCCCCGCGGATTATTCGTTTTATTTTGTTGGTGGATCAAATTTTACACCTACATCTTTTGATCCGCCTTCACTTCTTACAAGTTGTATAATTTTATTCGCTTCTTTTTGTGAATGTTTTGCTGCTTTTACAGTTACTTTAATGTCAGTTCCATCAGCTCTTACAAGGGCATCTTTATATCCACCTTGAGATTTAATTACTGTCTCAAGTAATTCTTGCTTCGTTTCCATTGTAGTGATTGCATCAAAATTTTCTTTCGCTTTATTCTTTTCTGTTGCTGAAGCTTTTGTTGAACTCATCACTTCTTGTAATTTTGCTTTTTGTTCACTTCGCTGATCTTCCATTTGCATACGTAATGCTGTGAAATTTTCATCACTTGATTGAACTGTTACGTTAGCTTCTTTTTTGCTTGTTTCTTTTGTAGCACTCTCTTTTTTATCTGTTTCTTTGTTTGTTTCTTTATTTGATGTTTCCTTGTTTGTATTTTCTTTTTTAGGCGTTTCTTTAGGTGCTTCGTTTGTTACTGCTTTATCAGTACCTTGTTTTTCTTGTCCAATCTTTTCACCTGTTGCCGGCGATGCTGTATTCATTTTGTCTGGAGTTGTTACGTAATACACAGATAGTACAACAACTAAACTTAACATCGTTAATAGCCAAACCGTTTGTTTTTTTAACACTTTATTTCCTCCCTATCAATTTTTCGGTGAAACTGAAACGCGATGGGCTGGTACATCTAGTAGCCGTATGACAGCTTCTTTTACCATCGCTTTAACTTGTATATTATCCACTCCCTTTGCTACGACAAGAACCCCTCGCACTTTCGGTTTCTCTGTTCGTAAAACAACGGGAGTTTCTTTATCCCCTTCACGTATAATGACTGTCTTTTCATCAAGAGACTCATCTTCTACTTCCCTCTTGCCACCTGTTTTATCTGTTTCACCTGTTGTTTGTGAACGTTTCACTGTATTTTTTTCTAATATTTTTTCCTCTGATGAGTCTAAATTTACATTAATCGTTACATCTTTTACTCCTGCTATTTCTTCTAAGGCTGCTTTTAATTCTTGTTCATACGCTTTTTCATATTTTTCTACATTTGACATATTATCATTATTTTTTTGTCCAAAAGTTGGTACGTCTTTTTCTTGGTTTTGAGTTTTTTGTTCTTTAAATACAGGTACTTCTTCTTTTTTACTTGAAAAGAAACTACTAGAAAACATAAGCAACATTCCAAGTATGAGTAGGACAAGTAAGAACTTAGGTGTTACCTTTTTCCCCTTCTCATTACTTTCTTTTTCATCTCCATTCAATAAGTTTCGAAAAAATGAGAACTTCGAATTTTTATCTTTATTGTCCATTTACTCTACCTGTCCTCCCTTCCATTTGAACTTGGATTTGTTTATTCTCTAGTTGCCACCTGCTTGAAAAGAAGTCTTTCATTTCTCCATTCGTTTCCTCTACTTTTTTCGGTGGTTCTTTCGTATTAATTTCAACTGGTTTTACTGTTTCGATTGCATCATTTTTACTACGTTCTTTTTCTTTCAACGTCACAACAACAGATTGAATATCTTTCGCTGACTTTACTTCCGCTGTGCTTTCCGCTGCGACTATTTGTATTTCAGAGACTGACATACCATACTGTTTCTCAAACTCTTTTCCTACTTCTTTTTTCATTTTGGTAGCCATCTCTTCTAAACTATATGCACGTGTTAGAGCTTGTATTTCTTTTTTCTTCGAATCTATTGAATTTTTTACAGATCCTTCTGCTACGTACTTCTCTTCATTAAAATTTGCGATTACTTCATTTACATCTGTTTGCAATAGTTTAAATAGAGGCGTTAAAATTAAAACAACTAATAATAGACTTACAACGAATTTAACGTACTTTTGCAAATTGGAATTTGGAAGAATAAGATGAAGCATTGTCGCTAAGAGTAAAAAAACGATAATATTTCTAATCCACTCTGTAACAAATTGCATACCCTTCACCTCCTACCGCATCATAAGTGTAATGTTCCCCGCAGCAATAATAATTGTGATACTTAAAAAGAACATAAACGATACGATAGCTAAGCAAGCAAATACATAAATGATGCTCCGTCCAATGATATCTAAACATTGAATGATTGCTCCGCCGCCAACTGGTTGCAATACTGCTGCTGCGAACTTATAAATAAATGCGATGCAAAAAATTTGAATCGCTGGAAAAGCGACAATTAAACATAGAATGACGAGTCCGATAATTCCGACTGTGTTTTTTAATAATCCCGACGCACTAATAACTGTATCCGCCGCCTCTGTAAACATTCTTCCTACTACGGGAATAAAGTTTCCTGTTACAAATTTAGCTGTTTTCACAGCGATTCCATCCGCAACAGCTGTCGCTGTTCCTTGTACAGATAATACGCCTAAAAAAATCGTTAAAAAGATACCGATAATCCCGACGCTAACGTTTTGCAGAAGCTTGGACAATTTCGTAACTTTATATTGATCACTCATCGTACTTACAATACTTAATATCGTTGCAAGTAATAAAAGTGGTAGAACGATATAATTCATCAAAAGCCCACTCGTATTCATTAAGAAGATGATAATCGGATGAAAAAACGATACGGATACAACGCCACCACCTGTCGCTATGAGTGCAAGCAAGATAGGTAATAACGCTAATATGAAATCTACCATTGTTTGTATCGTTTCTCTTGCATATGTCATAACGACATAAAAGCTATTTAAAGCGAAAATAATTAGTACCATATATACAACTGCATCGGCTATTTTGCTTACGCTACTCTTTGAAAATGCAGATTGCAGTGATTGCAACAATGCACTAAAAATTGTGAGCATAATGAGCGTTCCGAGTAGTTTCCCATTTGCAACAAGTTCGTGAAATAAGTACTTTAATAAACCTAGCATCCACTCTTTTATAGAGATTTCTTTTTCTCCCTTTACAAACTCCATAAAGCTACCTTTTTGACTCTCTGGTAAGTAACCTCCATATTTTGTAACAAGCCCGTCCCAAAATTGCTTCACATCTTCAATTCCGAGCTTATCCAATTGTTGATCAACGACGTTTGTCTCTACAGGAGAAGCTTGTACAACAACTGGTAAAGAAAAGAAAAGGAAGCAAGCAAATAGCAGCTTAGCTCCAAACCCCCTCAACATTCACTCCCCCTTATCCCGTCGGTAAAAATCCGAGAATAGTTTCAATTACAACCGTCAAAATAGGGATCGCCATAACGAGAATTAAAATCTTTCCAGCTAATTCAATTTTCGAAGCGATTGCCCCCTGCCCTGCATCCTTTGTAATTTGCGCTCCAAACTCAGCGATATAAGCAATCCCAATAATTTTTAGCAACGTTTCTACATATACGTTGCTAACTTTCGCTTCACTCGCTACTCTCTCAATCATTTGTAAAATAGCGTGAATTTGATCGATTAAAAGAAGGAACATTACGCTACCTACGAACACAATAAATAATGACGTAATGCTAGATTTATGCTGATTCAATACAGCCGCTAAAAACGTAGCAACGAGGCCTAATCCGACAATTTGTATAATTTCGATTCGAACCGCCCCCTTTACTGGAAGAGAAAGACACTTTTAATCTTGTCGAATAGTGTATTAATTAAAAATGCGACATGAAATAAAATAACGACAAAACCGACGAGGATAACCCAATTTGCAATATCCTCACGCTTTAATTCTTTTAGTACAGTATGAATGAAAGCTAAAACAATGCCGATTCCGGCGATTTGAAATATTAATCCAACATCAATGGACATCGCCTTTCTCCCCCCTATAGCAGTAAAATTACAATAAGTAGCCCCGCTAGTACTCCTAAGCTCTTAATCATCTTTTCATATTGCAGCTGTAATGCTTTCGCTTCTTCTTCTTCTCTCTCTAAATGTGTAATACATAACCGAATATGTTTTTGTTGTGATTCACGATCATGTTGTCCGAGCGTTTCACCAAATTGCTGCAAAATCTCATACTCAGTTTGTTGAAATGCTGTTAGCTTCCAATTTTCTTTCAAACTATCTATCCAAGCTTCTCTAACTGTTTGTTCTCCACTTTCTAGCCTGCTAGCGAAACTTTGAAATATCCAATTTAACGGCTTCGGCATTTGTTTCACTAATCGCTCAGCGGCTTCAGACAATGGTGTATGCCCATACATAATTTCTGCCTCTAATGATTGCAGTGCCGCTTTTAATAATCTAAGTTGCCTCGGTCTCTCACTGTATCTTTTGGCGTATGAAAACCCGAAAAAGGTGCTGACCGCAACGATTAACACTGCACCAAATATTTTCACCATACGCCCTCAGCCTTTCTATGAGGTAATACCGGTTTTCCATATTTATCTTTCACTTGCATAACTGTTCCTGGCCCTCTTGCTTTTGACAATTCCACAAACCTATCAAAAATGCCGAGCTCTAGCACTGCCTTTAATGATGGGCGTTTCACAACATCATCATAGGAAAATCCATGTGCACTTATAAAAAGCTGAACCCCTGCATGTACAGCCTCCATAATTGCTTCACTATCTTCTTTACGACCAATTTCATCCACAATTAATATATCTGGGCTCATAGAACGGATCATCATCATCATTCCTTCAGCTTTTGGACATGCATCTAACACATCTACTCGTGTGCCAAAGTCATATTGCGGGATGCCTTTCACACAGCCAGCAATTTCTGACCGTTCATCAACAATCCCGACTTTACAAGAAGGAATTTTCGAAGTACTTACACCTTGACTCATGCAACGTGCTACATCTCTTAAAAGTGTTGTTTTCCCCGTTTGCGGCGGGCCAATTACCATCGTGTTTAACCATCGTGATTCATACAAATAGGGCAAAAGCGGTTCAGCAATGCCTATTTTTTGACGAGCAATACGAATATTAAAGGAAGAGACATCTCGAATCATTTTCACTGTGCTTTTTTCTGTAATAACTTTTCCTGCTAAGCCTATTCTATGCCCACCTCGGAGTGTCACATACCCACGCTTTAATTCTTCTTCCATTGTATAAATTGAGAAGTGACTTAACTTATTCAATAAGTAAATAGCATCCTCTGCTGTAACGATATAGTCATAAAAAAACACTTCACCTTGAGCAATACACTCTAGCGGTCTTCCAATTCGAACACGGATTTCCTCTAGAGCATCGTACTGCTTACAATTTTCCACTAACTGCTTCATCGTTTTTGGTAAAACTTCTAATACTTCTTTCATCAGCTTCGCCCCACTATACTCGACTTACTTATTTCAACAACGCGATAAAAATGCAGCCAATTCCAAGCGCTAGAAAAAAGAGTTTCAAGAAAGAGATCTCACTTGCCACACTCGCTATGCCTATTGTCATTGTTAAAATTAATACGGTCGGTCCAACAAACGCCAACATACCATTTATAAACAATGCTTTCTTCGCATCATTCACATAAAGCATAAGCAAAGCGGCGAATATTTCCGCGCTACCTGAAAACAACCGAAGTAGCCCCATTACAAGCACAGATGTTTCCATTGCCGCTAGCCACTGTTTCATTCTCCCACCTTCTCCCATAACGGTTACTAGTGCATGTGCTAAAAAAGAATATATTTGTACAACCATATGCAGAGGTTGTCTATTTCAGAATTAAAAACATAATTTTTATCTACCGCCTATAATAATTTGAATATTCTTAATAATAATGGTATTTTATGGTATATTTATTGAAAAGGAGGGAAAATGATGCAACGAGTTACTTTACTACCACTCGATTTCCGTTATGCAAATGCGATTTTCAAGCTATCAAGTGATCCACATGTAAAAAACGCATTAGGAATAAAAGTAGAAACAATCGAAGACACGAAAGCATTCCTTCTTTTCGCCATAGAAGAAGAACACCAAAAGAAGTCTTTATCGAGAGTGATTGTAAATGCAGAGAATGAAATAATTGGTCTCACCACACTTAAACATATTAATTATGAGAAGAAACAATCTCACATTGGCAGCTGGCTCGGCTATCCATACTGGGGAAAAGGATATAATGAGGCTGCAAAAAAAGAAATTTTTAAGATTGCTTTTTTAGACTTACAACTTTCCTATGTATTTGCTGGTGCTAAAACGAATAATATTCGCTCTTTAAAAGCACAAGAAAAACTACCTTATATTTCATTGCATGTGGAAAACAAATTTCCAGACGAACACGCTGCACTAGAGAAAGAAGTAAGGTCACCTTGCTCTCTGCACGTCGTGTCACGTGAAAAATTTTTAAACTGGTTGGAATTACAAAATGAGGAGGAAAAATATGAAGAGATTAAAAATTAGTTTAACAATCGTAGTAGAAGTAACTCTTATTTATCTTTTTTCATCATTGGTCGGCTGGTCATTCATGGAAGCCTTTTTCCTTGGTAGTTTAGCGATATTCGGGGCAATTTGGCTCGTTGCTTTAAATATAAGCCAAAATAACAACATTGATCACACTATATATAAAACAGGTACAGTAAAACCATTTCAAATGACATGGGGTCCTTACACAACAGGTGCTGCTAGTCTTACAGCTTTCAGTTTTATAATAACTACTATTTATTATTTGCCCTATTTTCTATAAAAAAAGCACTCGTGATAATCACGAGTGCTTTTCTACTATGCACGAGAAACGTATTTACCTTCACCAGTGTTGATGATAAGTGTTTCGCCTTCGTTAATGAAGATTGGTACTTGTACAACAAGGCCAGTTTCTAATGTAGCTGGTTTTGTTACGTTAGAAGCAGTATCACCTTTAATACCTGGCTCTGTTTCTGTAACTTGTAATTCAACTGTGTTTGGAAGTTCAACACCAAGTACTTCGCCTTGGTAAGTCATAATAGATACTTCCATGTTTTCTTTTAGGAATTTAAGCTCGCGCTCGATTTGTTTTTCACCAAGTTCGATTTGCTCATAAGTTCCGTTATCCATAAATACGTGAGACTCACCGCTTGCGTATAAGTATTGCATACGACGGTTTTCGATGTGTGCTTTTTCTACTTTCTCACCAGCACGGAATGTTTTCTCTTGAACAGAACCTGTGCGAAGGTTACGTAGTTTAGAACGAACGAATGCAGCACCTTTACCTGGCTTTACGTGTTGGAAATCAAGTACTTGCCAAAGGCCATTATCCACTGCAATTGTTAAACCTGTACGAAAATCGTTTACTGAAATCATGTAAAAAAATCCTCCTGTGTATTACAAAATAATAAGTTCTTTTGGTGATTTCGTAATTACTTCATTACCTTCACTTGTCACAATGATATCATCTTCAATACGTACGCCGCCAATACCTGGAATATAAATACCTGGCTCTACTGTTACAGCCATACCTGGTTCAAGTACTGTATCAGAACGGAATGCTAAACCTGGTGCTTCATGGATTTCAAGACCGATTCCATGACCAGTAGAATGTCCGAAGTATTCACCGTATCCTTTTTCCGTTATGTAATCACGCGTTAACGCATCCGCTTCACGGCCAGTTAAACCAGCTTTAATACCGTTCACACCACGTAATTGTGCTTCTAAAACGATATTATAAATTTCTTTCAATTTATCAGATGGTTCACCAACTGCAATCGTACGAGTAATATCAGAGCAATATCCTTTGTAATAAGCGCCGAAGTCTAATGTAACGAAATCTCCTGTTTCTATCACTTTTTCAGATGCCACGCCGTGCGGTAATGCCGAACGAAGACCTGAAGCAACGATAATATCAAACGAAGAAGATGTTGCTCCTTGTTTTCTCATGAAAAATTCAAGTTCATTTGACACTTCAATTTCAGATACTCCCGGGCGAATGAATGATAGAATATGTTCAAAGGCAGCATCTGCAATCTGTGCAGCTTCCTTTAATATCTTAATCTCTGAATCAGTCTTTATCAAGCGTAACTTTTCTACAAGCCCAGAAGTTGGGATAAATTCAGCATCGATCGCTTCTTTATGAGCTGAATAAGAACTATATGTAAGAGTATCTTGCTCAAAGCCAAGCTTTTGAATTCCTAATTCTTTCACTTGCTTTGCAACTTCATCGATAATTAATCCCGCATGCTGTACAATCTCGTATCCAACCGCTTGTTTAGTAGCTTGCTCTACGTAACGGAAATCTGTAATAAATTGAGCGCGGTTTTTCGAAATGAGTACAACACCAGCTGTTCCTGTGAAGTTAGCCATATATCTACGACTATGTTCATTTGTTAATAAAATACCGTCAATACCAGCCTCATCAAATGCACTTCTTAATCTTTCGATTTTCTCCATTACTTTATGCCTCCCTCAATTTCTCCATTAATGCAAATAACGCTAACTTATAGCCATAAAAACCAAATCCAACAATTTGTCCCACACAAACAGCTGCCGTCACAGATTCGTGACGGAACGACTCACGCTGATGAATGTTAGAAATATGTACTTCAATAACAGGAATCGAAATGCTTGCAATTGCATCTCGAATCGCATAGCTATAATGCGTAAATGCTCCAGGATTTAAAATGATCCCTTCATATATATCTTCCGCCTCATGAATACGATCGATAATCGCACCTTCATGATTCGATTGGAAACATTCTAACTCCACTCCCATTGTTTCTGCTTCTTGCTTCATATCTGCTTCAAGTGTCGCTAGCGTGCCCTTTCCATATACATTTACCTCTCTGACACCGAGGCGATTTAGGTTAGGACCGTTTACGAGGAGTACCTTTTTCATATGCTTAAAACTCCTTAATATTAAATGTCTATATAACATTTTAACATAGGAGTTACTTGTTTGAATAGTTTGTCTTCTCTTCCCCTTCTCGCTCGGCCTTATTGGTATTTACTGCGTAAGAAACAGAGTATGCTATAAATACACCATACAATATAAAAATGCATATCGTCGTCACAATTGTTTCTTTCGGTAAATGGAGTGCACTTTTAATAGCAGGCGCTATTAACCCCACTCCGAAAAATAGTAACGCCCACCAAAATAGACCATAAATAATCCCTGGCAGAATTCCTTCAAACTTTGCCAAAAACGCTTTATACAAAAAGGCAATTAAAATCGAAAGTAGTCCCATACAAACAATTCCTGACACATTTCCCCATACCCCTTCTTTCCAACTTCCAAAGGCAAATGGTAGAAGTAAATAGTTCGGTCCCGCTTCTGTAAATGAAAATATATGAAGGAAATACCATATTCCTCCCCAAAAGAGTCCACCAAATAAACCAATTTGCACAAAATTTCTTGTTCCTATATGTTCTTGACTCACATCAACACCTCCGCTCAATAGTATGCCCGAAACTATTTTGAACCATGTTTAAACACTGCGAAATTTGTCTATAAAAAGAATAAGAAATGTCCGACTCTCGTAACATTTTTCCTTGTCATCTACTTGTATTTGTCGATAAAATAAAGGAAACTCGGTGATTGTCTTATTTCAAAACGACAGAACCCAGTATGACAATTGCCTCTTTTTCTACATAAGAGAGAAACAAATACAGGTTGGTGTTAACATGGCAGAAGAGTCAAAACAAATATATGGCGGGCAAGCAGTCATAGAAGGAGTTATGTTTGGCGGTAGAGAATATACTGTTACAGCAGTTCGTCGTAAAGATAAATCGATTGAATTTTATCGATTACCACGCGTTCGTAATAAAGCATTATCTATCCTGAAAAAAATTCCATTTTTACGAGGGATTGCCGCTATTGTGGATGCAAGCGCGAACGGGGCAAAACATTTAAACTTTGCTTCAGAACGATTTGATGTTCACCCAGAAGAAGATGAACAAATTGCAAATAAAAAAGAAGAACAATCGAAGTTAACGATGGTATTAGGAGTTGCAGCAGTTGGCGTTTTATCTTTCATATTCGGTAAAGTCATTTTCACAGCAGTTCCTGCATTACTAGCTGAATTAACGAGACCGATTTTCCCATCTCATACAGGGCAAATCATTGTCGAAAGTGTCATTAAGCTCATGTTATTACTGAGCTATATATACTTTATTTCTTTAACGCCACTCATTAAGCGGGTATTTCAGTACCATGGTGCGGAGCATAAAGTAATTAATGCCTATGAGAATAATCTTTCATTGACTGTAGAAAATGTTCAAAAACAAACTCGCCTTCATTATCGTTGTGGCAGTAGCTTCATTATATTTACAGTCATTATTGGAATGTTTGTTTATTTCCTTGTCCCTACAGATCCACTTTGGGCCAGAGTGGTAAACCGAATTTTATTAATTCCAGTCGTTCTCGGTATTTCTTTTGAAGTGTTACAATTTACGAATCGATTACGCGATATTCCAGTATTACGCATACTTGGATATCCCGGATTATGGCTACAACTATTAACAACGAAAGAACCAACAGATGATCAAGTGGAAGTAGCCATTGCATCGTTTGAAGAATTATTACGTTTAGAAAACAAACAATAATTATTTAAAAATGGTGTTCAACTCCTTTCCTCATCGTTAATATACTAATTTTAATATATGTTTTTAGGAGGTGTTCCTTATGAACGGTCGTTCGTTTACTTTCGCTATATTTGTGCTTATTATCGGATTAGCAATATTCGGCCTTGTTTCATCTGTCATTACAGATCCAATGGGAGTGTTAAGAAATATTGGTATCATGTTGGCTGTCGTTGGTATCTTTTATTTACTCTACAAAATGTTTACAAACTCTAGCGGTTCAGCAAATTCGCAAAGCTCATATAAGCGCGCTGCAAAACAATCGAGCCGCAAGCATGGGAAACAAAATGTAGCACCCCTAAGCAATTCTTTCTTTAAATCAAACGCTTCTAATGACAAAGGGAAAAAAGGGAATCTTTCTTCTTTAAAGCGAAAAAGAAAACAATCTCATTTAACTGTCATTGAAGGTAAAAAAAACAAAAAGAAAGACCGTGCTTCCTTTTAGGAAATACGGTCTTTCTTTATATTTTGCAGTACTTCTTTCAAGCTTTTATCTTTCATACTTTCAATTCAAAGATGATGATTTTCAAAGGGTAAATTCCGTGTTACATCATTCGGTACAACAACGCACGTTAACCCTGCCGCAATTGCTGCTTTCAATCCGTTTAACGAGTCTTCAAATACAACGGCTTCAGACGAATCTATCCCTAAACCTTCTATTGCCACTCGGTAAAGTGCTGGATCTGGTTTTACCTTCTCAACATCTTCTCTCGTTTTAATGACTTCAAAATAATCTCGAATTTGTAGCTCTTCCAAAAAAGGAATAACCCATTCTCTAGATGAACTGGAAGCTAATGCGATTTTTAATCCCATTTCTTTCGCTTCTTGTAAGTATTCTTTTACCCCGTCACGAGCTTCTGTTATTTTCATTTTCTCTTTATGTAAAGTTTTCACTTTTTCTTTTAATGCATGCTTGTTAAACTTCTCTTTTAATTGATCATTTAAATATGCATACAGTACATCATCTGTCGTTCCAATACACTTTGCAAATTCCTCTAAAGGTAAATCTCCACCATACTCACGAACGGCGTCTCTGAAAGAGTGAAACCATATTGTTTCTGTGTCCACAATTAATCCATCAAAATCAAAAATAATTGCTTTCATAATTCTCCCATCCTTTTCGATTGAAATAAAAAAGGAAACGACATACGTTCCCTTTAATTACTTTTCTCTTCATTTGCTTTTTGAACACCACGAAGTGTTTCCACTCGAACCTCATCTTGTTCAAAGTATTGCACTAAATCACCAATGCGATCAATTGCTTCCCAGCTTAAATGATGTTCAATTCCTTCTACATCATTGTAAATCTTACTTTCATCCACACCGATAATACGCATAAATTGCTCTAGCAAGTCATGACGGTATACGAGACGTTCTCCAATTTTTTTACCTTTTGATGTTAATACAAGCCCTCTATATTTTTCATAAATTAGATATTCATCTTTGTCTAATTTTTGCACCATTTTTGTTACAGAGGATGGATGTACACTAAGCGCTTCAGCAATATCAGATACGCGGGCATAACCCTTTTCATCAATCAACAAATAAATTTGTTCAATATAATCTTCCATACTAGGGGTAGGCATCGGTTTCCTCCATCCAATTTCATTTTGCTCATTCCGTACGAAGCAATCAATAAAATGATACACCAGAAAGAATAACGTGACAAGTTGAAAACAAGCCTAAATATATAAAACAAAAAAGAATCTGTATTTGCATACAGACTTCTCTTAAGTAAAGTATTGTATTTCTGCATCAGGGAAAAACTTATATATATAACCTCTTATCGTTTCTTCCAATACTTCCGCATCATCTTTTTTATATACGTATTTCCCAATGCCGTACCGTCCCCATTTATATTTACGCTTCTCTTCATCCATTTCAAGCTTCGTACTCGGATAACGCTCTTGAATGACCTTTTTTGCTGGTTTTGTAAAGCGATGTTGAATTAATTCAAATGTTAAATTCGGTATGGACAAATCTTTTAGTGCATTGTACAGTCGTTCAAATAATTCACGGTATCCTTCTTCCCATCCTTCATGCATATAAAGTGGCGCAACTATAAAGCCAAGTGGATAACCAGCACCTGCTACTTTACGTGCTGCTTCAATACGCTCTTCAAAGGGTGACGTCCCCGGCTCAAAATTTTTAATTACATACCGTGAATTAATACTAAACCTAAAACGAGTTTTCCCATTATGTTTTGCATCTAACAAATGATCAACGTGCGAATATTTCGTAACGAAACGTAAACGCCCATGCTCACTTTCTCCAATAAATTCGATCGCCCGCTTTAATGCATGTGTTAAATGATCGATCCCAACGATATCTGATGTACAAGCAGCTTCAAACCTTGTTATTTCAGGTGCTCTTTCATCCATATATTGCTGTGCCTTCTCAAATATTTCATCAAGATTCACATACACGCGAACGTAAGGCTTACTCCCAAGTGTCGTTTGCAAATAGCAATAATGACAATGTCCCATACACCCTGTTGCAAGCGGAATTGCATATTCAGCTGACGGTTTTGACGTATCAAATTTTAATGTCTTCCTCACTCCAACGACAAGTGTCGCCTTTGCATTGCGATACTTTTGCAAATCATTTTCACCCGGCAAATTTCTAATTTGATTATGGGATGTCGTTTCACGAATCTCTAGTCCCATCTTCGTAAACTTCTCATATAGCTCTTTTCCAAGTGGATATTCAAGTGCCTTCGGTTCAAAGTAAACGAGTTTTGGCATAAACGGTTTCATATACTTCCCTCCTCTCGTTAGTATGGGGAACGTGGAAAAATTAAAACGCATTAAAGTTTTCCACGTTTTAACAGCCTTTCAAAAGGCTGTTTTTCTTCTGTCTAATTTTACAAATTGAAAAATTTCATAAAGAAAATAAGAAAAATGCAAAATAATTAAAGTTAATTGTTGACGTGATGCTTTTATTATCGGTATCATAAATCTTCGTGAGCAATTATTTTTCGTTATACGATTTTTTTATTATTACTGAATTTTTGAGAGGAGAAATTAGATGTCAGTTAAGAAGAAAACGCAAGTACGCACCGGCAAAATGGTACGTGAACTAATGTTAGCAGACGAAGATGTAAATGCTTCGCTAATTATGGTATATAGTGAAAACGGTGTAAACGCAGAAATTAAAATCGAGGGCTTAACGCCGAAATGTAACGAAGAATTATTTTTGAGCGGAAACGTGGATTGGAACAAGAGTGTTATTTATAAAATTGTTGATTTCACTGGAAACGCTGAAGTTGGTAAAGTTACATTAACAGCGATGAACAAAAATAATGTTTCTCTAGAAATAGAACGCGTTATGTGGAGTAAAGAAAATAAAGAGGCTGCTGAACAAGAAGAAACAGTTGTAGAAACTACTCCGAAAAAAGAAGTAGTTGTAGAAGCTCCAAAAGCAGTTACACCTGCTCCAAAGCCTGTTACACGTGTAGAAACACCTGCTACAGCACCAACACCGAAGCCTACTCCGGCACCGAAGCCAGTAAGTGTAGAAGCAGCTGTGGAATTATCTACTCCAGCACCTGTGAAACGAGAAGTACCAACTCCGGTTACAAAGCAAGAGACAGCACCGGTCGCGCCTGCAAAACCGAAGCAACCTGCTTTGACTGAAACAAATTCAAAACTACAAGAAAATTATGTGAAACTCGTGAAAAAGACAATTGAAGTTTGTCAAGATTACGAGCTTGGCATCGACATAGATGATTCTATTGAAGGCTTAAAAGAAGAACTACAAAGCCAAGGTATTAGCGTTACATTTGACAAAGAAATTATGGACGTTGTCAATCGCCTTCGTTCTTTACAAGATAAAGGAATCAAAGTAGAAAAAGTACTTAATTTACTATAAAAAAATAAGAGGCGGCAATTGCCACCTCTTATTTTTTATAATTCCATTCTTTACTTTCATACTTTTCTTTTGCTAACGTTTGCACTTCATGTAATTGTTCTTCTGTTAATTCATACGGAACAAGCTCTACATCTAATCCTTTTTCAAACCCAACCTCAAACGCTTTAATTAACTGCTCGATTGTAAACGTACGGTCTGTTAATTCATTAATTGCTACCGCTTTAGATGAGAACATACTCTTCATACGTTCTTTCACACGTTCATTCGGGAATAAAAACAGATCATATAACTCATCTAAATCTATTTCTAATGGAATCGACCCGTGCTGTAAAATAACGCCTTTTTGACGTGTTTGCGCACTACCTGCGATTTTTCTTCCTTCTACTACAATTTCATACCAAGACGGCGCATCAAAACATACGCCTGAACGTGGATTTTTTAAATTTTCACGATCTGCTTCTGTTTTTGGAACTGCATAATACGCTTCTAACCCTAATGCTTTAAAACCATCTAATAAACCTTGCGAAATAACACGATACGCTTCTGTAACTGTTTTTGGCATATTTGGATGATCTTCAGACACAATAACACTGTACGTTAATTCTTTATCATGTAGTACACCCCTGCCGCCTGTTTGACGACGAACGAATCCATATTTCTTTTCGTTAACTACATCCATATTAATATCTTTTTCAACACGCTGGAAATATCCGACTGTTAATGTTGGTACTTCCCATTCATAAAAGCGAATAGTTGGTGGCATTTTCTTTTCACTTTGCCAATTTAATAGACATTCATCTAACGCCATATTAAATGCCGGTGAACATTGACCAGAGTTAATATAACACCATTTTTCTTTTCCCATCCTGCACCTCATATAACCAATTATTTTTCACATTCTCTAGTCTACCAAATTCGACAAAATTTGTGAAAGAATACGAAATTTCTTCTTATATACAAATGAATCTGTTGCATAAATACATACGGGCATTATAATATTGAAAGTAGGATAAGAAAAAAGGGAGCGATAGAATCGTGTCAACAACTTGGATTATTTTATTAGCCGTAATCGTAGCGTTCATCGGTTACACTGTATGGATGTATTTCTATCAGAAGAAATTAATTACAACACTTTCAGAAGAAGAGTTTCGCGCTGGCTACCGTAAAGCACAGCTTATCGATATTCGCGAAGCAGACGAATATACTGCAGGGCATATTTTAGGCGCACGTAACATTCCGTTATCACAAATTCGCCTTCGTCATAAAGAACTTCGTAAAGATCAACCAGTTTACTTATACTGTCAAAGTGGATTCCGTACCGGTCGTGCGGCTCAATACTTAAAGAAACAAGGCTACAAAGATTTCTACCAATTACAAGGTGGATTTAAAACGTGGACTGGAAAAATTAAAAAGAAATAATAACATACAAAAACTAGCTGAATAATTCAGCTAGTTTTTTCATTTGAAAACTTTCCACGTTATTCTCACACATTTTGACAAAAATTCTTTTATAGACGCAAGAAAGACCCCTATCATTCTCACGCCCAAATAAAAAGGTTACGCGAATAACAGAAGTCATATTTATAACATAGTTTGTGAAAAGCTTTTCAGGTCAAGATTTTTTTCATTCTTATTATTTTCCCTTTATAATAAGAGGAAGAGGTGATACATATGGCCAATATAAAACAAATTGCAAAAACCGCTGGTGTATCCATATCAACTGTTTCTCGCGTCCTGAATAATCACCCTTACGTAAAAGAAGAAAAACGTAAGCGTGTTCTAGATGCTGTTGAAGAATTGAACTATGCCAAAAATATAAATGCTATTCATTTAATAAAAGGAAAAACATATACGATCGGTGTTATGCTCCCTTTCATTAACCTTCCATACTTCAGTACCATTATTGAAGGAATCGGTAACGAAGCGTTAGCAGCTGGATATCACATTAATTTATGTCAAACGAATTACGATAGTATCGAAGAAATTCGTGTTCTGGAAATGATGAAAATGAAACAATTCGACGGGATGATTATTTGCTCTCGAACGAGTTCATGGGAACAAATTGAAACTTTCGCAAAATTTGCTCCTATTATTTCATGCGAAAAAATGCACCACCCCCTCATTTCATCTGTCTACGTAGATCATTATGAAGGCTTCCGTCTCGGCACCGCCTATTTACTCAATAAAGGTCATGAAAAAATCGGGATTTGTTTAGCAAGAAAAACAAGTGTAAATTCTATGGAACGTGAAAAAGCGTTTGCTGATACACTTCGTAACGAAGGCAAAACGTTACATCCCGAATGGATTTTTCACCAATGCTATACAATGCAAGACGGTGCACAAATACTCCATCGTATTGTAAACATGAAAAATCGTCCAACCGCTATTTTTACAGCGAACGATCAAGTTGCAGCTGGTTTATTAACAGAGGCTCGAAAGCAAGGTCTTCGAGTACCCGAAGATCTTGCTATCCTCGGATTTGATAATCATGAAATTTCAAAGGCGTTAGAAATTTCAACAATTGAACATCCCGGTCTCGAAATGGGCTCACATGCGTTTTCTTTATTCCATAAACAAATCCAAAGCGAGCAAATTATCGGGAACGCAAAAGAGCTTTCATTCCATTTAATCGAACGAGATACTGTCTAATAAGAGCGTTACCTATAGCGCTCTTTTCCAGCTCTTCACCTATTGACTTTATATTTTTACTCGCATATAATAAACCTAACGAACGGTAGGTAGGGGATGAAAATGACAGCAAACCGCATTAAAGCTGTAGCACTTTCTCATTTCGCACGCTACGGCTACGAAGGAACTTCATTAGCAAATATTGCTCAAGAAGTCGGGATTAAAAAACCATCAATTTACGCACACTTTAAAGGAAAAGAAGAGCTATATTTTATATGCTTAGAATCCGCTCTTCAAAAAGATTTACAGAGCTTCACAGGCGATATCGAAAAGTTTTCCAATTCGTCTACTGAAGAATTGCTCTTACAGCTACTAAAGGGCTATGCAAAACGATTTGGTGAAAGTGAAGAATCAATGTTTTGGTTACGAACTTCTTATTTTCCGCCTGATGCATTTCGCGAACAAATTATTAATAAAGCAAATGTACACATTGAAAACGTCGGAAAACTTTTATTCCCTGTATTTAAAAAAGCAAGCGAACGAGATGAGTTGCATAACATTGAAGTAAAAGACGCCTTAGAGGCTTTTCTATGCTTACTTGACGGTCTTATGGTTGAACTACTATACGCAGGTTTAAATCGTTTTGAGACACGTTTAGACGCTTCTTGGAAAGTATTTTGGCGTGGACTTTCAAACTGACGGATTGCTCCTTTGCAATGCGTCGTTTTTAAGCCCTTTACCTAACGACTGGTAGGAAGGAGAAATGACATATGGCATGGATTTATGTAATCTTAGCTGGTATTATTGAAATCTTTTGGGTAATTGGATTAAAACACGCGGAGGCTCCACTTGAATGGGCTGGTGTTGCGTTATTAATTACAATTAGTTTCGTCTTATTATTTAGAGCTTATAAAGATTTACCTGTTGGTACTGTATACGCAGTCTTCACTGGAATTGGAGCTGGTGGAATCGTTCTTACAGAAATTTTCGTTTTCGGAGAGCCATTCTCTATCGTAAAAGTATTATTAATTGGTTTAATCTTCTTTGGCGTAATTGGTTTAAAGCGAGTAACAGAAGAAAAAGAAGCGAAGGAGGCCGCATAAAATGGCTTGGGTATTTTTAATTCTAGCTGGTATTTGTGAAATTATTGGTGTACTCTTTATGAAAGTAGCCACTGAAAAGAAAGGCTGGGCACCAAAAGTTATTTTAATTGCTAACTTCGGCGTAAGCTTCTTCTTCTTATCCCTTGCGATGAACACATTACCGATGGGAACTGCTTACGCGATTTGGACTGGAATCGGAACTGCCGGAAGTGCACTTCTAGGCATCCTTATTTTCCGCGAATCAGCGGATTGGCGTCGCCTTGCTTTCTTAAGCTGCATTCTATGCGGCACTGTTGGCTTAAAACTATTAAGCTAACGTGAGGTGAATGTCATGTGGAAAGAAAAAGGGAAGCAACTGTTAGCATGGATCACACTTAGTATCGTCATTCTATTACAAATAAGTTTTCACATAATAGAATGGTTGTTTCATAAAGTAGTATCCATTCTCACATTCCTTCCTAACATGACACTTGAAATAATATCAATCGTCTGGTCCATTATTGCCTCCATTGCAATCGTCATTATATGGAGTATCGCCAGGCTATGGAATAAGTTATTTAAAAAGGACAGTTCTTCTGAAAAAGAGTAACTGTCCTTTTTTATATTCATTCAGACTTTCTATAAAAGTTTGATGTAATAAGACAAAACAGACCGACTATGGCAATACTTATACCAACCCCTTTATGCAAACTAGGAAATAACGGTGGTATATCTGAATAAACATTTGCTAATATGAGACCGATTGAAACGAAAAATATCCCTATTCTATATAACCATTTTCTTTTGTTCATTATTCTCCCCTCCTAAAATTTTTCATACACTCCTTTCTTTTGGACATACTACCTAAAAAAGGAGTGGATAATATGCAAAATTCCGTACATAAACAGATCCTATTTTTATTTTTCCTCTTTCTTATTCTCGTTATCGTTTTCAGCTTTATATTACATACTCCAAAAGATGTTGTACCGAATAGCCTCTCTGTTTATAAAGTGAAACTTTAATCAGTGGGGGTTTTGTTCATCCCCCACTGATTATTAGTTGAACCAATCGGACTTTTACGGACAGTTGATCCCCCACCTAACTTCTTTGCTTCCACTGAATTTTGAGGTGGGGGTCTTACTGCCCGTTAAAGCGGGATAAACTTTTACTTTCCTATTGTCGCTATTGAAGAAGATGCCTTACATAAGGCACCTTTTAAAATTCTCTCTTCTCATACAATTTCACTGAAACGAAGATAGATATTATAAACATGCATATTGAACTAATGAATAACACGCTGTTATATAGTTGAATTTGTTCCATGCTGATTTCAAAGAACATGGTACCAATTGCTGTCGGTGCTATTAGTATGAAAAACGTAATAAAAGTAGCTTTTTTGTAGCTAACCCAAAACAACATCGGTAAGACAAAACTTAAATATATAAAAACAAAACCAGAAATCGTAATTACTGTTGTCGTTATAAATTCAACAGTTCCATCTTCAAACCGATTAATTACTACAGGACTAGACACTATCATACTTATAATAAAAATAATAAGTGCCATTATGTATTTAGCTAACACAATTTGCGTTCTTGCTAGTGGTAAACTATTTACTATTACTTCACTATTATATTTTTTATCGTCATTAAATGTTCTTAAAATTGCTATAACTGGAATTATAGCTGACATAATTATGTAAAAACTTTTCATGTCTATTAATGTCATATACATGAAAAGAGGATATATTAAGTGCCATATTAAATACTTCCATTGCACGATAAAGTCTTTTATTATAAGTTGCTTCACAATCGCTCCCTCCTTATAAATCACGCTCATTGTATAAGTTAATTGAGAGTAACATGGACATAACATACAAAATAAGAAGCCCTGCTATAAAACAAATATTTACGACTAGACTCGTGTTCCAAGCATTTTCTACATCTAACCAAACGTTACTTACAATCAATCCACTCAAATATCCCAATGCAAGTCCGGCGAACGGAGCAATTTGTTTGGCACTGCTATATCCTACTGAGAATTCAATCGGAAGTACAATTATGCTACAAACAAACCCACCTGTTATACCTCCGAGAATTTCTCCCCATAGCATAAATCCAGTCATATGCTCATTTTGCAACTGTATGAAACCAATCACTAGTGAGAAACATCCACCTAGAGCAACTAAAATACTTACAAATATGTATTTCCCTATGACAAGATCTTTACGGTCAAACGGTAAACTATTTACTATCGTTTCACTTTTATTTTTCCCCTCATAACTCATTGACAGTACCGTGCTAAGAAAAGGTATAGATACGCTAATCGTCATAAGAAAACTATCACTACGAAAATCAACAATAGCAAGGAAAACCAAACATATAAGATAAACAAACCCTAACTTTCTTTGCATCATCATATCTTTTAAAACTAATTGCTTGATCATGTATTGCACCTCCTAATATGAAAATGTCCCTTCTATAACTCTGCCTGCTGAAACATTTTCATTGAGAGGAACATTGATATGAATATACTCACTAATACTCCAATACCAAGAACACCCATTGCTTGCGTAGCCTCTTGAGAGTGAAGTACTTTTAACATAATTGTTTTATCACCAAAAATATTGCACATAAGACCAATCATGCCTATTAAAGGAAACAGCATAATCAAATTCAAGACTGTAATAACTTTATATCCCCCAATGTAATTAGTCGGTATCGTTACTACACAATAAATCAAAGTTGCTACTATTGCTGAAAACACTGCATATCCAGGAATAACTATATCTCTGTCTAATAAAATATTTCCTAATATTATGACTATAAAAGTTATACTCAAACCAGCTATAATAAATAATGTGCTTGAAATATATTTAGATATAACTATCTCTTTTCTCGTTATAGGCAAACTCACTAATACTTTTTCTGTTTTACTTTTCTCCTCATGATAAAAAGAAATATAAATAATTGTACTACATGTTATAAATAATCCTATTGCAATCCCCATTGGTTCGACGGAATTCTTAAAAATAGATAAAATAGGGATTAAAAAATAGAAAGGAAACATCTTCTTCTGTAAAAAAAACTCCTTCAAAATCAACTGTTGCATATGAATTCTCCTCTCTATAAATCACGCGTTTCATAAATTTTAATTGTAAGAAGCATAGAAACGATATAGACACTAGCTAATATAATTCCTCCAATTATAAATACACCAATATGCACCGGGTTCATAATCCACTCCATGAATGGAGGCGTTGTTTCATCCAATCCATCACTAATAAATAGCCAAATAATTACACCTACTCCCATTGATGCTGCTGATACTATACTTCTCACTACCTTTGATTTTGTACCATAATAACTGGGGAAAAACATTGCAACAAAAAGCAAGGCGTAAACAGCTCCATTTATTACTTCATACCATGGAATTTCAATGTATAGATTCGGATGGTATGTACCGATATCACCAATTACCACAATGCCTCTTATAAGAAAAACAACTAACATCGTAGAAAGAATGGCACCGACAATAAATATTGCACAGGAAATATATCTAGCAATAATGATATCCTTTCGACTTACTGGTAAACTATTTATAATAATGTCACTTTTATTTCTTTCATCCATAAAGGTTAACGTCATAACGGAGGAAAGGGTTATAAATAGACAACTCATCGGAAATAAAAATTCACCACTTGGCTCTAACATAAAAAACAAAAGAGGCATAACAAAATTCACTAACCACATTACCCGAAAAAAGAACAAATCTTTATATACGAGCTGACGCATAGGCACCTCTCCCTTTCGCAGTGTAAACGATAATATCATCTAATGTAGGCTTTTCTAATACAACCTCATTTCCAAACCAGTCGATAATTGCTTGTTTATCCTTCGCTAAACCTTCAAAACCAAATTTATTTTTTCGTAATCCAACAAATAGTTCTTTTCCTTCTCGATCTAATAAATCATTACTTCCTTTTACGATTACGTAGTTCTCCATCAAGTCTTCTTTTTCACCAGTAAATATAATTTCTCCATCGTTGATAAACGTAATATAATCTGCAATGCGCTCTAAATCTGTTGTAATGTGCGTTGAGAATAATACCGATACTTCATCTTCCATTACAATTTCTTGCAACATATCAAGTAATTCACTTCGAACAACTGGATCTAATCCTGCTGTTGGTTCATCCATGATGATAAATTCTGCGTGGTGCGAGAGCGCGATGGCAATCGCAAATTTCATTTTCATTCCTTTTGATAATTCTTTAATTTTTTTATACTTCGGAACTTGCAATCTATGCATATACGATTGATACTGCTCTTCATCCCACTTTTTATATAACGGTGCAATAATACGCTTCATTTGCTCACACGTTAAATCTTCGTAATAATGATTTTCATCATATACAAAGCCGATATTTTGCTTTATTTCCTTTTCGGCTTTCTTGTTGTCCTTGCCAAAAATTTTTATATCGCCGCTATCTTTTCGAATTAAATTCATAATCATTTTGATCGTCGTACTTTTCCCGGCCCCGTTCGGTCCGACAAATCCCATAATATATCCGCGTGGTAATGTAAAACTTATATTTTTTACTGCAAAATCTTCATAGCTTTTACATACGTTTTTTAACTCTAACATCTCTTATTCCCCCTCATATAAACACGCAATCATCTGCTGTAATTCTTCAAGTGAAAGCTGTAACGCTTTACTTTCATTTACAATCTCTTCCGCTTTACTTTCCAATAGACGAAGCCTTTGTTCTTTTAATAGTTCATTATTTTTACGTGAAACATAAGTCCCCTTCCCAGCAACAGTTTCTATATATCCTTCTTTCTCAAGCTCCTCGTACGCACGCTTCGTAGTAATTACACTAATTTGTAATTCCTTTGCTAAGCTACGAATAGACGGTAATTGGTCTCCACCCTTTAAACCACCATTTAAAATAAGCTGGCTTAATTGTTTTCTTATCTGTACATAAATAGGGTCTTGGGAAGAATTCGAAATAATAATATTCATGTTTTCCTCCAGTGTGTATATACTGTATATACCTTATATATACAGTATATACACACCATCCTATTTTTGGCAAGAAAAAAAGACCAACATTTTCCTGTTGGTCTTTCGTATATGTATCACTTTTCAAAGCGATCTAACATCTCATCTCTCATTCCGAAACTCACTACCGCAATTCCTACATACATAAACAGAAGGAACGCCGGATGAACTGTGTTGTACCAAGTGCTATCAACAATTAAATAAATCGTTAATGCCACAACAAGAACAAACGCTAAGATAAACATATAAAAGTGTCTTGTACTACCCATGATAAACTCCTCTCTTCTCACTTCACCATTCAACAGTATATTTTATCGAATAATTCGATATGACTCAAGGTTAACTTTCTGTTATGTAATCAAGTTCCACCTTTACAATGTCCTCACATGCTATTGAAATGATCGTTCCTTGCTTATCAATTGCCGTCACTTCTCTATTATCCATTACACGATGCGCTACTCTTTCTAGTACTTTTCCTTGATCTCGGTAACAAAATTCTTTTACATCTTTAATTGTTTCTCCATTTTCTAAATGGTATACCATCCTATAACATCGATATCCCACACTTTCACCCCCGTCTTGCTCGTTTTTTCACATATACATAAAAATGAGTAATTTTTGCCTCATCACACCTTCTTAATTTCAATAAAATTCTAACAAAAATAAATACTTTTATCAAACTGACTTTTTCAACAAAATCACCTATAAAACTGCCTCTTTACACCATTATGAAACAAAAAATATAAATTTTTAACATTTTCTTCACCACTTCTGCATAAAGTGAAACTTTAATCAGTGGGTGTTTTTGTTCATCTCTACTGATTACCAGGCCACAAATTGCGGAACAAATTCTCCATACAAAAAAAGAACTCGCATATAGCGAGTTCTTCCTTTGTTATTCTAATCAAACTTGTACAGGAGCTGGCTTTTCATAACGTAAAACTGGTTTACGTGCAGCCATCGTTTCATCTAAACGTTTAATGACTGTTGTATGAGGTGCTTCTTGTACAACTTCTGGATTTTCTTCTACTTCTTTAGCGATTTGAATCATCTTATCAATGAAACCGTCTAATGTTTCTTTTGATTCTGTTTCCGTCGGCTCAATCATAATACATTCTTCCACATTTAATGGGAAGTAAATTGTTGGTGGATGGTAACCGAAATCAAGCAGACGTTTTGCGATATCTAATGTACGTACACCAAGTTTCTTTTGACGACGACCTGATAATACAAACTCATGCTTACAATGTCTATCGAATGGAAGATCATAAAATGGTGCTAATCTTCTCATCATATAGTTCGCATTTAATACCGCATACTCTGTTACTGCACGTAGTCCATCTGGCCCCATAGAACGAATGTATGTGTATGCACGAACGTTAATACCGAAGTTACCGTAGAATGGTTTTACGCGCCCAATTGCTTCTGGACGATCATAGTTAAAGCGATAGCCATCTTCCGTTTTCTCTAAAATTGGTTTTGGTAAGTACGGAATTAAATCAGCTTTCACACCTACTGGACCAGAACCTGGGCCGCCGCCGCCGTGAGGACCTGTAAATGTTTTATGAAGGTTTAGATGCACAACGTCAAACCCCATATCTCCTGGGCGCGCTTGGCTTAATACCGCATTTAAGTTTGCACCATCATAGTATAATTTACCGCCTGCGTTATGGACGATTTCTGCCATTTCTAAAATATTTTCTTCGAATAAACCTAATGTATTAGGGTTTGTTAACATAAGTGCTGCTGTTTCTTCATTTACAACACGTTTTAAATCTTCTAAGTCAACAAGACCATGTTCATTTGATTTTACTGTAATTGTTTCAAAACCAGCTACAGTTGCAGATGCTGGGTTCGTTCCGTGAGCAGAGTCAGGAACAATTACTTTCGTACGGTTAAAGTCACCATTTGCTTCATGGTATGCACGAATTAACATTAAGCCTGTCCATTCTCCGTGTGCACCAGCTGCTGGTTGTAATGTAACAGTATCCATACCTGTAATTTCAATTAAATGCTCTTGTAAATCGTACATTAATTCCATTGCACCTTGTACTGTCTTTTCATCTTGCAACGGATGAATATTTGCAAATCCTGCGAAACGAGCTACACTCTCATTAATTTTCGGATTATATTTCATCGTACAAGATCCAAGTGGATAGAAACCAGAATCAACACCGTGGTTACGGTTTGAAAGTGCTGTATAGTGGCGCATAATATCAAGTTCAGATACTTCTGGTAGCTCTGCATCTTCTACTCGAATATAATCGCTCTCAAATACATCTTCTAGTTTCACTTCTTCTACATCTAATTTTGGTAGGCTATATCCTATGCGTCCTTCTTTACTTACTTCAAAGATAAGTGCTTGGTCTTGGTTCTTCATTGGATAGCCCCCATTTCGTTTACAAGTGTGTCAATTTCCTCTTTTGTACGAAGCTCAGTTACTGCTACAAGCATATGGTTCTCATGCTCTTTATAATCACGGCCTAGGTCGTAACCGCCGATAATATTCTTTTGTAATAATGCATCGTTTACTTCTTTCACTGGGCGCTTGCAATCTACAACGAACTCATTGAAGAATGGTCCAGCAAATGTAACTGTGAAGCCTTTCGCTTCAAATTGACGTTTTGCATATTGTGCTTTAGAAATGTTTTGACGTGCCATTTCTTTCACACCTTGTTTACCAAGTGCCGTCATTGCAACTGATGCTGCTAATGCATTTAACGCTTGGTTTGAACAAATGTTAGACGTCGCTTTGTCACGGCGAATATGCTGTTCACGTGCTTGTAACGTTAATACAAATCCACGTTTACCATCTGAATCTACAGTTTGTCCGACAAGACGCCCTGGAATTTTACGCATGAATGCTTTCGTTGTTGCAAAGTAACCACAGTGTGGTCCACCAAACTGCGTTGGGATACCAAATGGTTGTGCATCACCGATGACAATATCAGCACCAAATTTTCCTGGTGGTGTTAATGCGCCTAATGATAATGGATTTGAAGAAACGATAAATAATGATTTTTGTTGATGAACGATTTTTTCAATATCAGCTAATTTTTCAACTTGTCCGAAGAAGTTTGGATATTGAACGATTACACAAGCAACTGTATCATCTACTTCACTTTGTAATACGTCTAAATCTGTTACACCATCTTTATGATTAATTTCAACAACTTCAAGATGTTGACCTTTTGCATACGTTTCAAGTACAGCTCTTGATTCTGGATGAACTGCGCTAGATACAAGAATTTTCTTTTTACGAGTATGGCCAGCTGCTAGCATTGCCGCTTCAGCTAAAGCTGTACCTCCGTCGTACATAGAAGAGTTTGCTACATCCATTCCTGTTAATTCACAAATCATTGTTTGGAATTCAAAAATTGCTTGTAATTCCCCTTGTGAAATTTCCGGTTGGTATGGCGTGTAAGCTGTATAAAATTCTGAGCGAGAGATAACATGATCTACGATTACTGGAGCGTAATGGTCGTATACGCCTGCTCCTAAGAAAGAAGCATACTCTTTTAAGTTCGCATTTTTACTAGCCATTTGAGATAACTCTTTTAAAAGCTCTGGCTCTGATTTTGCTTCTTTAATTTTTAAATCCCCTTTAAAACGAACACTCTCTGGAATATCAGAGAATAACTCATCGATCGTTTGAACGCCGATCGTTTGTAACATTTCTTTTTTGTCTTCTTCTGTCATTGGAAGATAACGATGCAACATGAAATCTACCCCTCTCCCCGTTACTTTGAACGTTTATAAAATGGTGTTGGAACAACTACTGCTTTGACGCGTTTATTACGAATTTCAATTTCTACTTCTGTATCAACTGCTGCGTATTTTACATCAATTAGTGCTAAACCAATGCTTTTCTTTAACGTTGGAGATTGTGTACCACTCGTTACTTCCCCAATTTTTTCTTCTCCAATAAATACAGGGTAATGCGTACGAGGAATTCCACGTTCAATTACTTCGATGCCGACTAACTTACGAGGTGCACCGTTTTCTTTTTGCTCTTTTAACGTTGCTTTTCCAAAGAAGTCTGCTTCTTTATTTGGTTTTACCGCAAAGCCAATTCCAGCTTCAATCGGTGTAATATCTTTTGATAATTCTTGACCGTAAAGTGGTAATGTTGCTTCGAAGCGAAGTGTATCACGAGCACCTAAGCCACATGGTTTTAAGCCTTCTTCTGCTCCAACTTCAAGAAGTTTCTCCCAAAGTTTTGCAGCATCCTCACTCTTACAGTAAATTTCAAATCCATCTTCACCTGTATAACCTGTACGAGATACAAGTGCTGGAATTCCATCTACAAGAATATCGTTTTTAAATTTAAAGAACTTAATTTCTTTCAAATCTTCTGACACAACTTTTTGTAAAATGCCTTCTGCTTTTGGTCCTTGAATTGCAAGCTGTGCAACTTCACTAGAAACATTGACTACTGTCGCATCGCCAATTACGTGGCTAGCTAACCATTCGTAATCTTTCTCGATATTTGATGCGTTGATAACTAATAAATAGTCTTCTTCACCACGTTTGTAGATTAATAAATCATCTACTGTACCACCATTTTCGTAGCACATTGCTGTATATTGTGCGCCTCCTACCTTTAAGGTAGATACGTCATTTGTAACAACACGTTGTAAAAATGCTAAACTATCTACACCTTTTACCTCAACTTCTCCCATGTGAGACACATCGAATAAACCTGCCGCTGTACGTACAGCTTCATGTTCTTCTTTAATGCTTGAAAATTGAACTGGTAACTCCCAACCACCGAAGTCGATTGTTTTCCCACCATACTTCGCGTATACATCAAATAACGGTGTACGTTGTAATGTAATCATGATCTCTCCCCCTTATGCTCTGACAAATCAATAAAAGTTGTTACTCATTTCTAAACATTTTCATTCTAAAAAGATAGGATATACGGAATCTCATTATATTTTTTTATGAAAGCGTAAATAAAAAATCACTTTCTTGGATAAAATACGAAAGATTCCACACATTTCACACCATTATCCTAACATTATTCGCTATATTTCATCAATATTCTAGCATAAAAAATAATTTAGAATTTTTTACGCTTAATCTTATTACATACAGTTTTTAAGATTTAGTCCTTTATCTTTACTTATTGTTTACCTTTCAGTAAGTGTAATAGCGCCTTATTACAAGGCTTATATATTAAAGATTTTTTCATAATTACTTTAGTTTATAAAAGGTGGGAGAGTCGTAATGAATGTCGATATTTCCATAGATCGAACGTGGCAAAACAATTTTTTAAATAGAATTGACGAAGATGGTCCTTGGACAAACTGGGATTTATATCATTTAGCTTATGAAACAGAAAAATCATTACTTGTTCCTACTTTTGATGGATTACAAGCACCGAAACATTTATCCCATTTCACACCACTGCCTCATCAATTAGAAGTCGCTCAAAATGTTATTGAACAAATGAATGGTAAAGCGATTCTAGCAGATGAAGTAGGACTTGGAAAAACGATTGAAGCTGGACTTATTTTAAAAGAATATATGGTCCGCGGCCTTGTGAAAAAAGTACTTATACTCGTTCCAGCCTCTCTCGTATCACAATGGGCATACGAATTAAATACAAAGTTTTTCATTCCAGCTGTAGCTCAAAAGAAAAGCTACTCGTGGGAACAAGCCGATGTGATTGTATCATCAATTGATACTGCAAAACGTTCCCCACATCGTGATATCGTTTTGAACTTAGAATATGACCTTATTATTATCGATGAAGCACATAAACTTAAAAATAATAAAACAAAAAACTATGAATTTGCACAGCGATTAAAAAAGAAATTTTGTTTATTATTAACCGCTACTCCTGTTCAAAATAAGATTGATGAAATTTTCAACCTTGTTTCTTTATTAAAACCAGGACACTTAGGCAATCAATCCAATTTTGAAGAATATTACGCTTCAAAAAATCGTTCAGCCGAATCTGATGAAGATTTAAAAGCTCTTATTAACAAAGTGATGGTCCGAAATCGGCGCCATAATACTGGGATTGATTGGCCAAAGAGACATGTACGTACAATTTTTGTTGAGTTTAATAAAGAAGAGCAAGATTTATATAACAATATTGAAAATTGGCGAGGACAAGATGCATTCACATCAGCTTTCTCATCGTTAACTTTAAAACGGGAAGCGTGTAGTAGTCGTGAGGCTGTTTACTATTCATTAAAAAAACATGTAGAAAAACGACAGAAGGAAAATGAACATTACGTAAAAGATCCGCATATCGATGTGCTAATGGAGAAAATTAATCATATTCCTTTTAACTCAAAAGCAAATAAAGCGCTAGAGCTTATAAAAGAAATTGATGATAAAGTCGTCATCTTCACAGAATATCGAGCATCACAAATGTACTTACAATGGTTTTTACAACAACACGGTATTTCTTCCGTCCCATTCCGCGGTGGATTTAAACGCGGGAAGAAAGATTGGATGAAGGAACTTTTCCAAAATCATGCGCAAGTGCTAATCGCAACGGAAGCTGGTGGTGAAGGAATTAACTTACAGTTTTGTAGCCATATGATCAATTATGATTTGCCATGGAATCCAATGCGTCTTGAACAAAGAATCGGACGTATTCACCGCCTTGGTCAAAAGAATGATGTTCATATTTATAACTTAGCTACAAAACACACTGTGGAAGAACATATTTTGAAACTGTTATATGAAAAAATTAATTTATTTGAGCGTGTGATCGGTGAACTTGATGAAATTTTAACGAGAATTAATATGAAAAACATCGACGCACACATTCAAGAAATATTTGCGCAATCAAAAAGCGAAGGAGAAATCCGAATTAAGATGGAAAACTTAACATCTATTATCGACTTTGCGAAGCGAAATGAAGCTGAGGTGCAAGGCTATGCAGCAACATGAAATTCATAATTACTTATACAATTTTTTTGAGGCGAATAACTGTGAAATTTTAGAACGTTCTCCTCATCTATTGGATGTGCAATTAACAATTGAGATGGATAAATTATTAATGAACCGTCCTTTTTATTGGCACTATCTTGAGAAGACAGGAGGCGTACCGAATCCGATGCGCCTTACTCTTATTACAAATCCAGAAAATGAAGAAAACGATGGTGAACTTATTCACTACGGTTCACCACGTCTTCATCAAATTTTTCAAACGACAAAAGAATTAGGCTCTTACATACGCTTATATGAGGAAGTACGGCATAGCGGAGCAACACATACACCGCTCCATCCGTGGCTCGGTGTAAATATAAAAGTTTCCTATCAATGTGATCGAAAAAAAGATATCCTCCACTCCATTGGCATTCATCTTATTTCTGGCACAATGATTGCAAACTTTCATGAAACATTAACTAAAATTAAACTTACACCGAAAATACCTGACTTTTGTTTTACGCTCTCGCCTATTATTAAACCGCAAAGCGGTTTACAACGTATAGAGGATGCTTTAAAAAATATTATTGCAGAAGATGACCATACGTGGGCGAAAGAAGCAAGAGTGCGCTGGAATCACGATTTGGACCTTTTAAATCGTTTTTATGAAGAAAGTGATGAACTTCCTGAAAGCTATGAAATTGAAAAACAAGCACTGCAAGAACAATATGAACCCCGCATTACAGTACAAATTATTAACGGTGGACTCTTTTATGTTACCGCGAATCATTTTCTAACTTAAAAAGCTCCTTCTGTTTTAGAAGGAGCTTTTTTGAGTTATCCTCTATCGCCATTACGCTCTTGTTGTTTTTGCTTTGCCATGCGTTTTTGATGCGCACAATCCTTTGCACTCACATGATTAGCATCAGTTGGAAGATTTTCTTTTGAACGACCAATTCCATTGCTCATTATTTCCCCTCCTTTTTATATCTTTCAAAATACACCCTTATTTTCAGCTAGAGACACCATCCTTATACAAAAAAATAAGAGCAGCCGTTAGCTACTCTTACTTCTTACTCACTCACATATTTTTGAAACATATCATGGATGCCTTTATTTACTAGGTTCGAGATCTGCTCGTCAGATTTATTCGGATAACGATCACGCAATCTGATAGATGCCTTCACCATTAAATTTTCTAATACAGAACGGCCGCCTTCTCCATAAATAATTTCAGCATATTCAACAAGCCTTCCATCCTCTACTGTCGCTGGATTATGATTGAAGAAAAATTTACTCATTGCCTCCACCTCTCTCTTTTGTTAACGTTTACATTTATATAAATTATTTATGTTATTTATTTCACAATATTGTATGCATGTATATTTAATTAGTTTCATTATAAAGCAACATATCGATAGTAAATATGTGATTTTCCGTCTATTTTGTGAACAAACTAAAAATGAAAGCGTTTCCTTTATTGTATACTAAAAAAACTTACTACGCTAGGGGTATTTTTTTCAATCTACTAAACATATACTTTTTCTTTTTCTTTTCCCACTAAACCTTATACAATTTTCAGAAATTATATTATAAAATATATGTATGACTTAAGGAGGCTGTATATGAATCAAAATAAAAAAGCTATATTAGATCTTGTCTTTTATCTCGTAATCCCATTCCTCATTTGGAAATTTGCAAAACCTTATATCGATCCTTATTACGCGATGTTACTTTCCTCTGTTCCGGGGATTATTTATACACTGTATACCTTTAAAAAAGAAAAACAGTTTAACGTAACAGGGTTCTTTATTTTAATTACACTCATTTCTAATACGACAGTAGATTTATTATCTGGATCAGCTGAACGAATGTTGTGGAACGATGCATATTATCACATCGTACTCGGCATTATCGTTATATGTACAATTTTTATAAAAAAACCACTTATGTTATATTTCGCAGCAGATATTGCTGCACTGCAAGGCCATGACCGTGATAAAAGTCGTGAACTGTATCGTGATAGTCGTATCTATCCAGCATTGCAATATTTAACGCTCTTTTTCGGTCTACAATTCATATTAAAAAGCTTCTTAAAAATTTATTTCATCTCTGTTTTCGGTGTAGATGGCTACGGTGAAATGAGAGCAATTATGACCGCTGTTGGATGGGGCATTTCCATTTGTATCGGAATTGGATTTGTCTGGGTGAACAATAAAATACATGCCGTTACAGAAGAAAAAGAGTCTATGCAGTAAATGAAAATCCCCTAGTAGTATGATGCTACTAGGGGATTTTCATTTTACTACACATATTACGAAATCTTTAACTTGATTTTTTTCTTTTATTTTTTACGTTTTGATAAAACAAAGCAGCACTTAGCGGCATAACACCAAACCACTTATTCATAAATGGCTCTTTTTCAGCACGGCGTTGTTCTTTCTTTTGTTTACGATCTTCTTTTGGAGCATCCATATACGACACAAACTGCTGTGTCACAAAGCGAACATAATCATTAGTAGACATATTATCATCACCTCTACTTGATTAGTATGTCCACTTTTTTATTCATTAATCTTTTCTTTTAATTCATCCATAATTTGCTTTACAGACTTATTCGTCGTATCGATATGAATATGAGCCTCTTCATAATAAGCTCGGCGCGATTCGAATTTCGTTACAAATGCATCTATATCTTTCTTCTGAAATAGTGGCCGTGTCGTATCTTCACGAAGCCTTTCTGCAATTACATGTGGATCACAATATAAATACACGACAGTTCCATTTTCCTTCATCCACTTTCGGTTTTCCTCTCGCTCAATGATTCCGCCGCCAGTTGTAATGATTACATTTTCAACAGGTAGTGAACGTAACATCTTACTTTCATATTCCCGAAAAGCCATTTCACCTTCTTCGGCAAAAATATCACGAATCTCCTTCTCTTGCTTCTCTTCAATTTTTTGATCTGTATCTATAACATCCATATGAAGTTCTTTACTTAATGCTTTTCCAATTGTTGTTTTCCCAGCTCCCATATAGCCGGTTATGTATATAGATTTCATTTTCGTTCCTCTCAATCGTCATGTATTACTTGTTATTATAACGAAAGATGCTACTTTATTTAATAAAAAAACGTTTTGTTCTTCTTATACACTGAAGAACAAAACGTAACATACTCGCTTTATCTATAAGTACCTCTTCTCACCCACTGTGTTGCAATCCATTTCTCACCTTTCGTTACAGGTGCCCCTCCGTGTAACGTAAGCTCATTTAGTGATTGATCTTGATAGAAATACTCAAAGTATACTGCCATTCCCTTTCTAGGGTGCACAGAAAGATTTAATTTCGGAAAGAAAGTTTCTCCGCCTTCTTCTACATCATTTAAGTACATGACAAGCGTACTAATACGATTATTAGCAGCTGATCTACTATGTTCGGCAAAATAATCATAGTGTGCTTTATATTGTTGATCCACTTCATAATTTAAAATGTGTAATCCTTCTCCATGCGAAACAGGAACATTCATGATAGATGAAATTCGTTTTTCAATCTTCGCAGTAAGTTCATTATCATCTAAAAATGCACCACTACTCGTTCGAATATCATTTACATCACGTGATGAACCAACTTTAGAACGTGCTAATTTATTTTTAGACAATTCAATTAATTCATCGCACTCTTCATCACTTAATACATTTCCTAACACGACAATAAGAGGTTCTTCGAATTTTGAAATAATTTGTATTTCCCTATCTTCTGTCATAATTGCATTTCCTTTATGATTAAAAATAGTTTGTTCCTTATTTTCACCTATTTGATTGTTGTTTGTCATTTCCCTATTCTCCCTAAAAATAATGATTGGATAGCATGAATATATCATATTCTTTCTACCTTTCTCTTTTTTGAGAAAATTTAAACTTTTAATTGTTTTATTTATCCATTTCCTTTTAAAAAACAGCCTATTTTCAAATGATAAATCATAGTTTTTTATCCATATATTTCACATACTATTATCCTTCTATCCAATCGAATATTTTCTCATCTTTTTTTCTATACCGAAAGCTTACTTTATAGAAAACTTCCTGTTTTATTTTGCACTGCAATGAAACGAGAATAACGTCGTTTTCAAATACGTAATTTCCACTCGCTTCGCCCTTTTCATATGAAAAGAAAAAAGTATCTTCCTTTTCTTTTTGCCGTAAGTCTTTTTTTATATTTGTAATAGATTGATTTAGTATTTCCTCCAGTACAAACTTTTGCTCTATTTCAATATAAAATTTTTTATCTATAAGCAACATATTCGTTTCGTATATAAAGAACGAAGTTAATAATATAAGAAAAATGATTGTTCCTGGCATCGTAAATCCATCTTGTTTTATCATACATGTATTCCCATTTCGCTATACCTTATAGCTACACCTTCATATTTTTTCCCGCTCCTATCTTTCACATTGATAAAGAGCAAATGAGGTGTTACTTCATACGAAACCATTTCAACATTTTGTAATATAACTTCTCTTCCGCGCATGTTTACTTTTCTTATAAGGTGATTATTCAATTTTTCATACGTCACTTCATCTCCAGTGCGAAGACGGAAGCGCAACATACTCTCTCTATTTTCAGGAACTATTTTTTCCACAAATGATACTTCACGAAACTCTAACTGTACTTGTCCTACAAACACATCCCATTCCCAATTATTTAACCCTTTTGATTGCTTGTTTTCTATTCCAATAAAGCTTAAACGTGGTAAGAGTAAAAAGAAAAGTGATAACAGAAAAAAACATACGATCATTTCAATTAATGTAAATCCAACTTCTAATTCATTTTTTCTCCCGCATAAAAGCATTGTTCCATCATTTTTCCTTTCACATCTTTCCACATCGCACAAACTTCATTTCCTCCCCAATATGTGTAATATACATTTCCATTTATGACTTTTTCTTTCTGTTGTTTTGCCTCATTCTCATACATATATAAAGCTGCTTCTTTTTTTAATAATACAAATGCCTTATAACGAATTTGTATGTTTTTTCGTTCTTGCATAATCAATACTGTTTGCGGAAGTAGTAAAGATACCATCATCATTACTATACTTAATGCTACAAGCATTTCAGCCATCACTGACCCTTTTTGACATTTCACGATACGTAAATCTCCCTCTTCCAAGCTGGAATACAATCTCATATTTATAACTTCGATACGAAAGTAAAATCGTGCCACCTCTATTAATATTTCCACTCGGATTATATGTCATCGGATTTGGAAAAGTATTCAAATCCAACTGTATATCGCTATCATATTCTCTTTTAATGATAGAATGATCCGTACTCGATTCCCCTATATAATACATCTGTCTATCTTTATGCCATCGTAATGTATAGTGTTTTTGACGATTTATAGCTAATTGTTGCATATACAAAATATCATTTGAAAACTGTCTTAAAAATTGTTCGATTTTTTGTTTTTCGTATAATGAATGTACATGAAAATACGTGACCATACTTAATACAGAAATGGCAAATAAAACGAGTAGCATTTCTAAAAGTGTAAAACCTTTTTGCTTCACAGTTTCCCACTTGTTACCGTGCCATCATTGGAAATATGAATAGCTTCACCATTCGGACACTCATCCTTTGTAATATATTTCCCATCAATTAGCTCTTTTAGCGAGGGAATTTTATTATGTTGTAGTTGATATACTTGTATTTGCGCTTCTATAGATTTCACATAGGCTTTACATCCTTTTCCTTCGACGGATGAGCGCTGCGTAACTACATTTGGAATAATTAATAGTAATAATACAGTGATGACGACCATAACTAATAACATTTCTAAAAGGGTAAACCCTTCCTCATTCTGCATGTAAATGCCTCCTATATAGAATTCATCATTTGAAACATTGGCATAATCATCGCTAAATACATAAGAACAACTATTGCTCCAATACACGTAAATAAAATCGGTTGAATAATCACTAACATACGTTTAATTTTTTGCTCCATCTTTTCCATAATCAGATCACTATAATCACCTAATTCAATCGCCAAATTACCGTTTGCTTGACCATGTGTAATAATATAAGAAAGTTCTTCCTCATAATATCCGCTTTTAGCAATAATAGATTGCAACGGTTCTCCCGCAATTAATTGGTGTTTAACTCGGCCCGCTTCATACTGAAAGAACGGCTGATACTTTTGCTCCATCATTATTGTTAGAGCCTCAAGTACTGATAGTCCTCCGTGTAATAAGCCGCTCAATTGAGTAGCGAAATAATGCGAATGCTTTAAAATAAGAAATGTTTTTACGAGGGGGATACGAAGCATAATTTTTATCTGCTTCATATGCGGGAGTTTCCGAAAGTACAATATATATACACTACACCCCACCATAACAATAAAAATAGTGCTAAAAATAAGATAGGGTAGTAGCTTAATTGTACTTAATATTTGTTCTGTGAATAACGGTGCTGTAGAACCAAATGAACTATATACCATGTCAACTTGTGGTAATAAAATGCGGTTAAAAATCAAAATCATGATTATTAAAAAGAACGCCAAAAACATAGGATACTGCATTATTTTCATCATATCTTTCCTATACTTATCCTTTTTATAAAGAAGTGCACTCCCTTGTTGCAACGCAAAAGAAATATCACCATGTTGCTCGGCATAAAATAAATAGCTTAACATCTCCTGATGAAACTTTAATTGATGAAAAGAATCGTGTAAACTTTTTCCATTTTTTAATCCATCAATCATGCGCTGCAATTGTACTTTCTTTTCTAAAGGTAATTGAAACCGTAAAAATTCTAATGCCTGCAAAAGAGAGTATCCTTTTTCTAATAGTTCTCCTAATCGTTTCAGTAATATTACTTGATCACTTAAACTCCATATTTTCTTAAACATAAACATCCTCTTCTAAAAATCCTAAAGCGTATCCTTTTCGCAACGAAGACTCTAATGTCTCATGCTTGTACGTGACACATTCCCCGTTTGCTTCTTTAATCGCTTGTTTTAACTCATATCCATATAACAACTCATAAATACTCGCTTACCTTACTTGCCTCATTGATTTACATACAGTTGAGCACTTTCTTTTACAAAACGGACACTTCAATTCAACAAGTCGCTGTGCAGCTATAGCCAATAAAGATTGTTCAATCTCTTGCCTTGTTATGCCAAAGTCCATAAACCGAAGTATTGCTCCTTTCGCATCATTCGTATGCAGTGTCGTCATTACTAAATGGCCAGTCAAACTTGCTCTTATAGCGATTTTTGCTGTTTCTTCATCACGAATTTCACCCACTAAAATAACATCTGGATCATGACGCAAAATAGCCTTTAGTCCCGCCTCATATGTGATACCTGCTTTTTCATTTATTTGAATTTGTAATACATCGTCATTTCTTTTTTCAACTGGATCTTCCAGTGTAACGATGCGGCGTGTTTTCTTTTTTCTAATTACCTCTAATAATGCATACATTGTTGTTGTCTTCCCCGATCCAGTCGGTCCAGTAAATACGAGTAACCCATGGGAATAATGTAAAAAAGAAAGTAGTTTCTTCGCTGTACTTGGAAATAACGAAAGATGAGATAACGGCTGAATAGATGCTTGTAAATGAAGACGAATAACGAGACTTTCTTGATATACAGTTGGAAGCGTGGAAAGACGTAAATACACTTCCTGTCCATCCATTTGTAAATACAGTGAACCATTTTGTGGCTTCCGCCTCTCCCCTATATCCATGGATGCTAAAAATTTAAAGTGTGAAACAAGTTTTTCTCCAAATTCCTTTTCAATGTATTGTTTCGTCATTAAATCTTTCCCTATGCGCAGTTGAATCACTACATCCTTCTTCCGGGGCACAATATGTAAATCCGAAGCTTGTACCCTACACGCCTCTTTCAAAATCGTATTCGCAAAGCTTTCAATTCCATTCATCATTTTTCCCTCCCCACTATGTATATAGCATGAAGAAATCCATCTGAAAAATCGGTATTTTTGCATTTTCACTAGATAAAAAAGGAAAAATATGTTTGTGAAATTATGAACAATTTCCGAATTATTGTCTAAAATTACCTATACCCATGTTTATCTGTATTATAATGTTATTATCTTGGATAAAGTGATAAAGGTGGAGATCCTCATGGAACAAGCTTTAAAAATTACAGGTGTTTTAGCTGACCCAACTCGTTATTACATTTATAAATATATTTCTCAAAAACATAGTTACGTAACTGTACAAGAAATTGCTGATGAGTTTGACATTCATCCAAACGTAGCGCGTTTACATTTATCTAAATTAGAAGATGTTCATATGCTGAAATCTGAAACGAAGAAAACTGGAAAAGGCGGACGACCAAGCAGATTATATGTATTATCTGAAGATGTTATCCAATTACAATTCCCATTCCGTGACTATCAATTGTTAGCAAGAATCGCGTTTAATTCTTTACTTAGCCTTGGTGCTGCTGGTGAAAAAGCGCTCTACGAAACAGGGAAACAATTCGGGGCCGAATTAATGCAACAACATATGCAGCGCTTAAATGTGAGCGAAGATGCTTTAACAGTGGAGCAAAAAGTTCAAATTGCAAAGGAAGCCTTTTCAACAGCTGGCTTATCACCTGCATTTGAATTAAGTGCAGATGGAACAAAAATTTTCTATGATGTACACAATTGTCCATTTAAAGAAGTTGCTGTCCATCACCCAACTGAAATTTGTAATATGCACGGAGATATGATGAAAGGGATTTTTGAAATCCTATTCCCTAACACGGAATTAACACGAAATGATAGTTTACTAGATGGATGTAAATCTTGTAATTATAAACTAACAATTTGATTTCTCATATAAAAAGAAGCCAATTATAATTGGCTTCTTTTTATATGAACGAATATTTACAATAGTAAGAAAAATAAACTATAATGAAGTGAGGTTTACTTTTTTTAGAAAAGGAGGGAGATGGCATGGAGCGCATGTTTCGCGTTCTCGGCTTTTGGACTGGAATTTTCTCGGTTATGTTTTACGTAGGGGATATGCATTCGACTGCACTACTATTTTTAGGACAAACAGGATTCTTCGTACTTTTAAGCTATTTAAATTTAACAGAGCGTATGTATATATACGTATTCGGGGCATATTTAACTGTTTTCTTCATAGGATTTACATACTACACGACATTTTTACTTGTCCCTGGGGCTGGACATTAAAAGATGGCATTTTGCCATCTTTTTTTTAATTCCGGAATTCCCTAGTTGACTTATAGGTTTTATTGATTTATATTCTATATAACAGATTGGAATTAGGGGGAATCATCATGAATACACTGCTTGTCGGAATTAACGTTGCAGTCATGCTCATTTTAGTTGGCGTATTATATTATATGCAACGTAAGCATGTATCTTTTAATAAACGTGTATTTACCGCTTTAGGAGTCGGAATTATCTTCGGTCTTATATTACAATTTATTTATGAGCCAACTTCTAAAGTAATTATTGAATCAAATACTTGGTTTGGCTTAATCGGTAACGGTTATGTGAAGTTACTTCAAATGATCGTTATGCCACTTATTTTAGTATCTATTATTTCAGCATTTACAAAATTACAGTTAACGAAAAACCTTGGTAAAATTAGTGGTCTTATTATCGGAATTTTAATTCTGACTACAGGAATTGCTGCAGCTGTCGGTATCGCTGCAAGTGCAGGATTTGATGTTTCTGCAACTGGTCTGCAACAAGGTGATGCAGAATCTGCTCGTCTGAAGCTAGTTGAAGAAAGATTTACTTCTATTGAAAAAACAACAATTCCAGATAAATTATTAGAGCTGTTACCTACAAATCCATTTCTTGATTTAACAGGTGCTCGTCCAACTTCAACAATTTCTGTTGTAATATTTGCAGCATTTATCGGTATCGCCTTTATAGGTGTAAAACGAAAATATCCAGAACAAGCAGAGCTATTTAAGAAAATGCTTGATGCTGTATATGCAATTGTAATGCGTATGGTAACATTAATTTTACGTCTTACTCCATACGGCGTATTAGCTCTTATGGCAAAAACAGTTGCTGGTAGCGACATAAATGCTATTTTAAAACTTGGTAACTTCGTGTTAGCGTCTTACGTGGCACTTATCGTAATGTTCGTTATCCACTTATTATTAATTGCTCTATCTGGTTTAAATCCAATTCAATATTTGAAAAAGGTGTTCCCTGTATTAACATTTGCATTCACATCTCGCTCTAGTGCTGGTGCAATGCCATTAAATATTGAAGCTCAAAAAGAAAAACTTGGTATTTCTGAAGGGATTGCAAACTTCGCAGCCTCATTTGGAGTATCTATCGGACAAAACGGTTGCGCAGGTATTTATCCAGCAATGCTTGCAATGATGGTCGCTCCAACTGTAGGAATTGATCCATTACAACCACAATTTATTTTAACTTTAATCGCTGTCGTTGCGATTAGCTCATTCGGTGTTGCCGGCGTTGGTGGCGGTGCAACATTCGCAGCGTTAATCGTACTATCTACAATGAACTTACCAATCGGTATTGTCGCTCTTGTTATCTCAGTTGAACCATTAATCGATATGGGGCGTACAGCTCTTAACGTAAGTGGTTCTATGACAGCAGGTCTTATTTCTAGTAAATGGCTTGGTGAATTAGATCAAGATACGTACAATCAAGATGATACAAAAACTGGTGAAATTGCTTCATAATGAAAAGGACGCTAACAAAACGGTTAGCGTCCTTTTTTAGTTCTTTTCATCTTCCTCTTTATCTTTTATACATAAGGCATAACATATTGTTTCAAACACTATGTACAGATATAAAGAAATTACACCGTTTTTCATTTTTTTAATAACTATTAATTATAAACTACAGATTAACTATTATTCCTCACCCGCAAACTGTAAAAATTCTTCCAACCGCTCCTTTAACTCCTCCTCTATCTCACAATAAGATTCATCAACAAGTTCACCACTTAACTTACTTCCCCAAAACCTTATTGGAAGCGGTACTCCTAAAAAATAACTACAACATTCCCAGATAGGAACTGTATAAAATTCAACCATCTTTCCTTCTTCATCTAATACAGCTATCGAAATTGATGAAGAATATCCTGTTTCAAAAGGATTTTCTTTATCTCTGATGAGTTCTATAAATAATTCCATGTTTTTTTCTATGTACAAATGTGAATAATCTTTAAAAAGTTTAAATGCTATTCTCTCTATTTCCTTCTCCATGCATTGAATGTTCTCTTTTAACTCCAATGTAAAATCTCGTTCTGTATACTTCATCTCCGTCTCCTTACACATAGAAAAAGAGAATACAATAACATATTCTCTTTCCTCACATATACTTCATTATCTCACAGCCCGTCCTTTTCACAAATAACCATTTTGTTCGCACCATTTATGAAATTGTCCTACGTCTACTCCAACTAACACGATATCCTTTAGCTCTACCTCAATGATTTGTTCTCCAATTACAATAGCAAACTGCGATTCTAATTTTGTCTCGTTTTTCTTTACAATTCCAATTCGGTTCCGATGCGGTCCATCTTTTATATATGCTTTTTGTCCTACAATATCAAAGTTCAAGATCTTCACCTCTTTTACTGCGCTCAAATTGGAAATACGATCTCCACCTCGGAAAATTTCCTTTCATTGCACTATTTCTCTATATATATGACGAAACAATAAAAGAGTCCTTCCTTCTTTACAATTATTTTTTCTTTGTTTCATTTTTGTGATTGAAACGTAAAGTTTATAATAAAATACACTTGGAAGCGCTTTCTATGTAATTTTTTATGTTATAATGTATAAGTAGAACTTCGTAAAGAGGGTTAAAAAAAATGAATACAAAAATGATAAAAAAAGTAATTGAAGCATTAAAAGTATATGGCTTTCAGAATGTATCATTCTGTGACAAAACGAAGCAATTTTTATTTCATAACGAAACAGATATTATGAGCGGCTATGCAGAAATAACATATAGTAGTCAATTTGAAAAATTCAACGTACAAATTCATCCTATTGAAACGCATCACCAAGCAGAGTTACAAGAGGTTGAAAGACATATACAAGCCTGTATAAGAAAAGTGGAATATTTAAACGCACTTCTTAGCGGACAAACGAAACTAGATGATAAAATTATTATAATGTAAAAAAAGAACGTGATAGTCTCACGTTCTTTTTTTACATTATACATTCATCTTTTCTTTCAGTTGTAATCCTGTAATAGACTCTAATACATCCATTGCTTCTCCAAATGTCATGTCAAAAATTGTTTTATCTTCTATGTATGGAAATTGTCTGAAACGCTTTTCTAACATTTTCACAGCATCCGACGTAAAGTGTGCACTATCGATGCCAAATTCTGTTTCAAGAAGAACGATCCAATCTAACACATGAAAACCTAATCCATTTACGAATGAAATAAGTTTTTCTTCTGACTGTGAAGATAAGAATACGTGTCGTTCCATCTCACTAAAAAGTTCTTCTCCTAAAATATGAGCTAATTCATCATCATGTTCGCGGTCAATGATTTCTTCATAACCATAATCATCTACAAGCTCCTCAACTTCTTCACTATCTGCAAAAAGTAATTGGCTAAGAAGTGCCTCTTTCTTAAATTCGCTATTTTGTACGACTTCTAAAAAGCTCGTTTCCCATCCATTTTCTAATTTCATATTATGTACTCCTTTATATATGTTTCTTATCATCACTGTACCCAAAAGATCACTTTTATAACCTTTTAGATAGTTACTATTATTTCACATGATTCATAACATAAGATGCAAATTCTGCTGCATCTCCTTCAAAAATATTTATTTCTGGCAAATGATAGAACGTTGTTTGGAGCGGATTTCCTTCATGATATACATATATATTTTTCTCTAACGCGATCGCCATTCCAAACTCTGTATGGCTCCCGTTTCCGCCATCTAATATAAGTAAAAATATATCCGCTTCCTTAATAGCATTCTTTTCTGCCTGACCAATTTCTCTTAATTGCTCTTGATTCACAGCTCTTTCGTTTCTTGTCCAATCATATGTATGGTGCCATCCTGCATATTTCAGTTCATTTGCTATAGAACTTACAAGATGTTTATTTTGGAATCCTGAAGCGATATAAAAATTCATTTCTATACACCCCTTCTTTATATACGGGAAACTCCTTTTTAGCGTTACTTGCTATATAATAAAAAACGACTTCAAAAAAAATCCCCATCTTTAAAACTTATTTGCGTTTAAATGATGGGATGCCTCATGGTCTTCTTTTATTTTTTGTTTTTTATAACTTTCATCAGCTAACATTTCTAGTTCAGCTGTTATTTCTGATTTTTCAAGCTCTCTTTCTTGCGAAAACTTCCTTGAAATATAAACAATAACACTACCAACGTACAACACAAAGCATATAATAAGTGCAGTATTTTCATAGAGACTTAGCTCCAACACAGTCACTCCTAATCCATTCGTATTTTCACGCTTCATTAATTGGAATTTCCCTACTAATCCATTTGCTATTGTAACATAAAAACACCGTTTCTTGGAATCTTTCATCCTACTAAAAGAGGCATGATTGTTTCATCATGCCTCTGAAATATGTTGAATGATTGTTTGAATTGCTTCTTTTCCATTATATTTTTTTAGAGCTGTTCTATACACTTCATTATTTTGATTTAATTCTTCGACATGCTTTATAAGAGATTTCACAGTCACATCTTCTTCATACAATACGGAAGCATATCCTTGTCTCTCAAAAGACTCTGCATTTAGTATTTGATCTCCACGACTTGCAAATTTCGATAGTGGAATTAAAACCATCGGCTTTTGCAATGTTAAAAACTCAAAAATGGCATTAGAGCCCGCACGTGAAATAACAAAATCTGTTATGGCTAATATATCTGGCAGTTCTCCGTGTACATACTCAAATTGTTTATATCCTTCTTTATTTTGTAAACTATCATCAAGATTACCTTTTCCGCAAAGGTGAACAATTTGATATTTTTTCAGAAGTTCTGGTAACGCTTCTCGAACCGTTTCATTAATTTTTTTTGCGCCTAAACTTCCTCCCATGATTGTAATAACTGGCTTTTTACGTGAAAAACCTAAAAATGCTAAACCTTTTTCACGATTTCCCTTTAGTACTTCTTCACGTACAGGAGATCCTGTATAAATTACTTTTTCTTTCGGTAAATGTTTCGCAGCTTCTTCAAATGTAACAAATATTTTTGAAGCGAAACGGAGCGCAATTTTGTTTGCTAGTCCTGGCGTCATATCAGATTCATGTAATAAAACTGGTACCCTGTTTAACCATCCTCCAATTACGACTGGTACAGATACGAAACCACCTTTTGAAAAAATTACATCTGGTTTTAGTTTTCGAATCCTTACATACGCTTCCATAACACCCTTCATCACAAGAAAAGGATCTTTTATATTTTTTAAATCAAAATAACGGCGTAGCTTTCCGCTCGCAATACTATAGTACGGAATGCCTTCCTTTTCTATAATCGTTTTCTCAATTCCTTGATGAGAACCAATATAAGAAATATCCCAATTTTGTTCTTGTAAATGTGGAATGATGGCTAAATTAGGTGTTACATGCCCTGCCGAACCGCCACCTGTAAAGACTATTTTTTTCATACGTCTCCCCCTTCTAGACTATAATACACTAAAATATCTTGCCTCGGGGTGAGAAAATACCATAGCCGTTACAGACGCTTCTGGCTCCATCATAAATCCTTCCGTTAATGAAATACCTATTTCCTCTGGATGAATTAAGCGAAATAACTTTTCTTGATCTGCGAGTTCTGGACATGCTGGATAACCGAAGGACACTCGTATCCCTCTATATTTCGTACGGAAGCGTTCTTCCATCGTCAATTCTGGCGAATCTGGAATCCCCCAGCGATCGCGAATGAGCATATGTGTTTTTTCAGCAAGTCCTTCTGCTAGTTCAAGCGCTAACGATTGAATAGCATGACTGCGTAAATAATCACCTTTCGCTTTCCACTCTTCAGCAATGTCACGAACACCTTCTCCAACCGTAACAGATAGGAAAGCAACATAGTCCATCTCATCTCCAACTGGGCGTAAATAGTCACCTAAAGTACGATATGGTGCTTTTCCTTGTCTTGGGAATGTGAAACGCTCTATAACACGCGTATGATCTTCTGGATCATATATTACAATATTCTGTCCGTCGCTTTGCGCTGGGAAAAATTGATACACTGCTTTCGGTTTTAACCAAGATTGTCCTTCCTGCAATAATTCATCTATTAAATCATTTAATTCATGCGCTCTTTTATCTCCCTCTCGCAAAAGTTTCTTCACACTTCCCTTTAGGCCAAGGTGATGTCCAAGCAGCATTTGTCTATTTAGAAATGGCGCGAGATGTGAAACAGGAACATCTCTTAATACAATTCGTTTTGTTGAATCCGGTACGATAACCTCAGCCTTCGGTAATGGCTCAATTACTGCTGGAATTTCTACTTTCTTCTCTTCTTTTGTTACGATATGAAGATGACGTTCTTTTTTATCCTGCTTCATCTTCTCACGCTCTTCTTCTTTTTGAAGCTTATTAATAATATCCAGCCCCGTCATCGCATCACTCGCATAACATACGAGCCCTTTATAAGATGGCGAAATGCGATTATCTGTAAACTTTCTCGTTAACGCTGCCCCGCCTACAACAATTGGAATATCAATATCCGCCGCTTTTAAATCTTCAGCAGTCGTTACCATTTGTTGAGCCGATTTTACTAATAAACCAGAAAGACCTATAATATCAGGCTTCTTTTCTTGTACTTCTTGCACAATTCGATCCGAGCGAACATTAATTCCTAAATTAATAATCTCATATCCGTTATTTGCTAAAATAATTTCAACGAGATTTTTCCCAATATCATGCACATCACCTTTTACAGTTGCTAATAATACTTTCCCTTTTTTCGCACTATCGCTAGATTCCATATGTGGCTCTAAATAACTTACAGCAGCTTTCATACTTTCAGCACTTTGCAATACTTCAGCAACGATAAGCTCATTATTATTAAATAATCTTCCTACCTCATCCATTCCTGTCATAAGTGGGCCATTAATAATATCCAAAGGTTTTCTTCCTTCTGTAAGTGCGAGACTTAAATCTTCGTGTAAACCTTGTTTCGTACCTTCTACAATGTAATTTGCGAGCCTTTCATCAAGTGTTAATGTTTCTTGGACAACAACATCTTTCTTTTTTGCCACGCGATAGAAGTTTGTAAATTTCTCCAACGTCTCTTGCGTCGTTTCAAAAAGCAATGCATCTGCAAGGCGTTTTTCTTCATCAGGAATTGACGCATAGCGCTCTAATTTTTCCGTATTTACAATCGCGTAATCTAACCCTGCTTTCGTTGCATGATATAAAAAGACGGAATTTAACACTTCGCGACCAGCTGGTGGTAAACCAAATGATATGTTACTTACACCTAAAATCGTTAAACACTCTGGTAATGCTTCTTTAATAAGGCGAATCCCTTCTATCGTCGCAGCCGCCGAGCCAATATACTCTTCATCACCTGTCCCTACAGGAAATACAAGTGCATCAAAAATAATATCTGATGGGCGTATACCATATTTCGTCGTCAATAACTCATAACTTCTTTTCGCAATTTCTAGTTTTCTTTCCGCACTTACTGCCATTCCATCTTCATCGATTGTTCCAACTACAATTGCAGCACCATATTTACGAAGAAGCGGTGTCACTTTTTTAAATCGCTCTTCTCCATCTTCTAAATTAATTGAATTAATAACAGCTTTCCCTTGAATATAAGTAAGAGCTCGCTCCATCACATGTTCATCTGTTGAGTCAATCATAATCGGTACTTTTAACACTTTCGTAACTTCTGCCAAGAAGTTTTCCATATCTTCTATTTCATCGCGGTCCGGGTCTGCCATACAAATATCAATAATATGAGCATTTTTCTTCACTTGCGCTCTAGCGATTTCAGCAGCCTCTTCAAATTTCCCTTCTGCTACTAATCTTTTAAATTTACGTGATCCAATAACATTTGTTCTTTCACCAACAAATAACGGTCTCATAGAGTCATCATATTGCAGTGCCTCTAATCCACTAACCCCATGTCCCGCTCTCTCTTGCTGTTCACGAGGTTTAAGAGACGTTAATGCGGATTTCATTGCTTTTATATGTTCTGGTGTTGTACCACAACAACCACCGATAATATTAACCCATCCTTCTTCTGCAAATCGCTTCACTTTCTCGGCAAGCGAGGATGGAGATTCATGATAATGTCCATCTTCATCAGGAAGACCTGCATTTGGATAACAAGAAATGTAACACTCCGATAAATCAGATAGAGAACGAATATGGTCTCTCATAAACTCCGGACCAGTCGCACAGTTTAATCCAACAGATAATGGCTTCATATGTTCTACCGATAAGTAAAAAGCCTCAATTGTTTGCCCAGCTAGAGTCGTTCCCATCGGTTCAATCGTTCCCGAAATCATGATAGGTACAACTGTATTTAGTTCATCAAAAGCCGCTTGAATTCCAATATAAGCAGCCTTCACGTTACGCATATCTTGACTCGTCTCAACGAGTAATACATCCACTTCTCCTTTCAACAATCCTCTTGCCTGCCGCGTATAAGCTCCAATTAATTCTTCAAACGTTACACCACCAGTAACACTAATCGCTTTCGTTGTCGGTCCCATTGCTCCCGCAACATATACTTCCTTCCCGCTTTCTTCGACTGCTTGCTTCGCTAAACGCGCTGCCTTCTCATTTAGCTCCTCGTCTAAATGAGATAACTCATAATCACTTAGTACAATATTGGTTGCCCCAAATGTATTTGTTTCAATAATATCCGCTCCAGCTTCAATATAGGCTTTATGAATCTTTAAAATAACATCTGGTCTTGTTTCTACTAAATACTCATTACACCCTTCGTACTCCTCTCCTCCGAAATCTTCCGCAGTTAAATCCTCTTGCTGGATCATCGTTCCCATTGCACCATCTAATAGTAAGATGTTATTTTGTAATTTTTCTTCTATACATTTCATCAATTAATACCTTCTTTCACTTCTTGCTTTTCTCTCACATATTTAACAAGATGTTCTGTAATTTCATATTTTAAAAATGGTGTAATAAGATAAATGCCGTTAAAGTATTTCATCGCCGCATCGATTAATTCTTGAGAAATACGAATCCCTTCCTCAATTGCTGCCTCTTTCGTTTCATGTCCATCCATTCTCTCTCTTACTGCTTCAGGTAAAGTAATACCTGGCACCTCAAAATGAAGAAAATCTGCATTCCGTTTACTTATTAATGGCATAATCCCAATAAAAATAGGTTGTTCTAAATGCTTTGTCGCTTCATACACTTCTTCAATTAACGCGATATCATAGATTGGCTGCGTTAAGAAATATTCTGCTCCAGCATCTATTTTCCGTTCCATTCGCTTAACCGCTGCTTTTAAATGTCTTACATGCGGGTTAAATGCACCGCCCACAGAAAACCTTGTTGCCGGTCCAATGGATTTCCCTAAAACGGAACGCCCATCGTTCATTTCTTTAATCATTTTAATGAGCTCGATAGAGGACAAATCATATACAGAAGTGGCACCTGGAAAATCACCAACGCGCGCTGGATCTCCAGTTAAAGCTAACACTTCTTCCATGCCTAACGCTGATAATCCTAGTAAATGAGATTGTAGTCCGATGACGTTATGGTCTCTACATGTTAAGTGCGTCAATACCGGAATATCATGCTTCGTTAATAATGCTCCCATTGCCATATTCGAGATACGGGGCGATGCTAATGAATTATCTGCTAGAGTAATAGCATCTGCTCCAGCTCTTTTCAATGCTCTTGCGCCTTCAAAAAACCGCTGCGTATCTAACGTTTTTGGTGGATCTAATTCCACTACTACGGTCGTTTGTTTTTTTGCTTTCTCTGCTAAAGTGACATGAGCTTTTGAACGTTTCTCATGTGTATGAACTACTTTCGGTCTTTGAACCGTATCCTTTTCTATTACAGGCGTAACATTTAGAGTAGCACGTTTCATACTTTCAATATGTTCTGGAGTCGTGCCACAACAACCGCCCAATAACCGAATACCTTGCTCAATAAATTTCGGTGTCATCGCTTCAAAATAAGCTGGACTTCCCTCATATACGTATCGTCCCTCTACATAATTTGGGAGACCTGCATTTGGATATGCTGACAAGTAACCATTTTTCGGAATCGATATCATTTTAAAAGCTTCCGTCATATGAAGTGGCCCTAGTTGGCAGTTCAATCCAACAACATTTGCACCATAATCTAAAAGTTGTTTTAATATTTCATTTACATCATTTCCATTTTGAGTCGTACCCGCCTCATGTAACGCCAATTGCGCTACAATTGGAATATTTGTTTCTTTTCGTAACACCTGGACAGCATGAAGTAATTCAAACTCATCATAAAAAGTCTCTAATAGCAGTCCATCAACCTGTTCTTCTAATAATGCACTTGCCTGTTCCAGTAACATAAATTCTCGCTCCATATCAGTTGTCGTAACCGCCCCGATATGTTTCATACCACCAATTGTGCCTAAAATTGCATTTCTGTCTGTAACAGATGCTTTCGCCAGTTTTACTGCCGCTCTATTAATTTCAGTAACTTGATTTTCTAATCCATACATACGTAATTTCGCTTCATTTGCTCCGTACGTATTTGTTTGAATCACATCTGCCCCAGCCGCTACATATTGCTTATGAATCGATACAATTAAATCTGGATCAGATATATTCAATTCTTCAAAACTACTTTGCAAACCATGTGAATGTAATAACGTCCCAACCGCACCATCACCTATTACAATTCCTTTTGATAATAAATCTAGTAATTTCACAAATCTCCCTCATTTCTATCAATATAAAAACCCCCTCTTCACTTTGAAGAGGGGGACATAATCGATCCTCCTCTTATTATGCAAAACATTCGTTTTGCAGGTATTAGCACCGTTTCAAACATTTCGTTTGAAGGTTGCCGGGTTTCACAGGGCCTTTCCCTCCACCGCTCTCAATAAGAGTTTGTCTTTATTATTTTATTTATGTAGCTAAAAGGAAATGCGTTCCCCTTTTAACAATGTTTGTTAATTTTTTTATAAATTTAGCACGCACAAATACAAAAGTCAATGACACTTGCGGAAAAATAAAAATTATTTAAAATAAAGTTGCAATTCAATTATCTTTTGTTGTAAAGTTAAAAACATAATAAAATTTCATACGAACATTCTTATCTAGAGAGGTAGAGGGACTGGCCCTATGACGCCTCAGCAACCATTAACATTTGTTAATAAGGTGCTAATTCCAGCAAATTGTGAAAGATTTGACAGATGAGAAGAAGACTCTATTCAAACCGAAAGCCTTCTTCTTAGAAGGCTTTTTTATTTTATATTCAACTAATGGTTCAATTTAAAAAGGAGGAATTTTCACATGTCAACTATCGAAACAAAATTAGCGCAAATCGGAAACCGGAGTGAAACTACAACAGGAACTGTTAATCCACCTGTTTATTTTTCAACTGCTTATCGTCACGAAGGAATTGGTAAATCTACTGGATTTGATTATTCACGAACTGGAAATCCAACGCGCGGCCTATTAGAACAGGCAATCGCAGACTTAGAATGCGGTGAACAAGGTTATGCCTGTAGTTCAGGGATGGCAGCCGTTCTTCTTGTCCTTTCCCTATTCCGCTCTGGAGACGAACTTATTGTTTCTGAAGATTTATACGGTGGCACTTATCGATTATTTTCTGAGCACGAAAAAAAGTGGAACGTTCGATGTAGATACGTAAATACACAATCTATTAAACAAATTGAGCAAGCCATCACAACGAAAACGAAGGCTATTTTCATAGAAACTCCAACTAATCCATTAATGCAAGTTACCGATATTGCCGCTGTTGCAACTGTAGCGAAAAGACACGGACTACTTCTTATTGTAGACAACACATTCTACACACCTTATATACAGCAGCCATTAACAGAAGGTGCCGATATTGTACTTCATAGCGCAACGAAATATTTAGGTGGTCATAACGATGTACTAAGCGGACTTGTCGTTGCAAAAGGAAAGGAACTTTGTGAGGAAATCGCTCATTATCATAATGCCTCTGGTGCGGTCTTAAGTCCATTTGACTCATGGCTATTAATCCGTGGTATGAAAACGTTAGCGCTTCGCATGAGACAACATGAAGAAAATGCAAAAGCAGTTGTTGCTTATTTAAATGATGAGGATGGGGTGACAGATGTATTTTATCCTGGAAGAGGCGGCATGATCTCGTTTCGTCTGAAAGATGAAACATGGATTAACCCATTCTTACAATCTTTATCCTTAATTACATTTGCCGAAAGTCTCGGTGGTGTTGAAAGTTTAATGACATATCCAGCAACACAAACACACGCTGATATTCCTGAAGAAATTAGAACAGCAAACGGTGTATGTAATCGTCTTCTTCGATTTTCCGTTGGTATTGAAAATAGTAACGATTTAATTCAAGACTTAAAGCAAGCCATTAAACTTGTAAAAGAAGGTGTAAGAATATGAGTTATTCTATAGATACACTCTTACTGCACAACCAATATAAACATGACTCGCAAACAGGAGCTGTTAACGTTCCCATCTATAACACATCAACATTTCACCAATTTGATGTAGATACGTTCGGGAAATATGACTATAGCAGGTCAGGCAATCCAACTCGTGAAGCTCTTGAAGACATCATTGCTTTATTAGAAGGCGGAACAAAAGGATTTGCCTTCGCATCAGGAATTGCAGCGATTTCTACTGCATTCCTCCTCCTTTCACAAGGTGATCACGTACTCATTTCAGAAGACGTATACGGAGGAACTTATCGAATGATAACTGAAGTTCTCTCCCGTTACGGTGTTTCACATACATTTGTTGATATGACCAATTTAGAAGAAATAAAGCAAAACATTAAGCCAAATACAAAACTCTTTTATGTAGAAACACCTTCCAATCCACTTTTAAAAGTGACAGATATTCGTGCTGTTTCTAAACTTGCAAAATCTATTGGCGCCCTTACTTTTGTTGATAATACATTTTTGACACCACTATTCCAGAAACCACTTGACCTTGGCGCTGATGTCGTTCTTCATAGTGCCACAAAATTCATTGCCGGTCATAGTGATGTTACTGCCGGATTAGCAGTTGTAAAAGATACCGATCTCGCTCAAAAACTTGGCTTTTTACAAAATTCATTCGGCGCTATTCTAGGCCCGCAAGATTGTTCTCTCGTACTTCGTGGTCTAAAAACATTGCATGTACGTCTTGAGCATTCAGCTGCTAATGCCAATAAAATTGCACACTATTTACAAGAGCACGCTAAAGTTCAAAATGTCTATTATCCAGGATTACAAACACATCTTGGATTTAACATTCAACAATCTCAAGCTACATCAGCAGGAGCTGTCCTATCTTTCACTTTACAATCAGAAGACGCACTTCGCCAATTTTTATCAAAAGTAAAATTACCTGTCTTTGCGGTTAGTTTAGGGGCTGTCGAATCGATCCTTTCCTACCCAGCTAAAATGTCACATGCAGCACTATCGCAAGAAGCTCGTGATGAAAGAGGGATTTCAAATTCATTACTTCGGCTATCCGTCGGTCTTGAAAATGTTGACGATTTAATATCCGATTTTGAAAATGCCCTTTCTTATGTAGAAGAGCCTGTAAATGCATAGAGCGAAAAGAAGATATGAAATTAAATTTTCATATCTTCTTTTTATGTTTTCGATTATACTTTTTACTTTTCGTATAGTTCATAAAAAAAGAAAGAGTACACCCATTTCCAAGTAATGAATTAATTGATATATTAAGAAGTAAAAAAGGGGCAAAAATAATGGATACTTGTGCAGATATTTTAATCGTTATCGATCTACAAAATGGAGTATGTTATAGCGAAGAACATTTATTTGACTTACAAAATTTACTTGCAAAAGTAAATAAAAGAATTTCTTCATACAGAAAATCAAATAAACCAATTCTTTTCGTTCAACATTGTGATGATGATTTAGTACCTGAAAAAGAACTTTGGGCTATTCATTCAGATTTAGATGTTCAAAAACAAGATTTTTTTGTAAGAAAAACACATGCCAATTCTTTTTATAACACAAACTTGAAAGAGATTTTAGATCAATTATCTGTACATCGTATTGAATTTTGTGGTGCCCAAACAGAGTACTGTATGGATACCACGATTAAATTTGCCCATGGACTAGGGTACGAAAACTTCATGTTCCAGAAAGCAACCTCTACGTTAAATAATCCATTTATGTCCGCAAAAGAGACAATTGATTTTTATGAAAATATATGGAACCACAGATTTTTAAAATTGATGAAAGATGAAATCTAGAATACATAACTAACATCTTGGTAATTCTAAGATTTATCAGCTATATTCAAACATTTCATTTTCACCATAAAGAAGCTGACTACATTCGGCTTCTTTTCTTTTAACCTGTTTTATATTCTATATATAACATTACAATTCCTTTGTCATATTATTTTAAAAATTTAGTATATTCATTTGAAAGAATAGGAAAATCATGATAAAATTGTGTTACAAATATATCTATATCTTTCAATTTTTAAAACGCATCGAAATTTTCACCCAAAAATGTCATTTTACAAAACCGTGCTAAATTATCTACTTTATTTACATCAGGGTCTCTTTTCTTACAATTTCTTTACTTTAGGAATGTTTTTCTGCAACAACTGTTTTCTTTTCTTTAATTTTTTGGTATGTATAGTATGGTATAACAGCTCACACGGAGGTGGAAAAGAACATGTTAGAAACCTTTCAAAAAGAAATAGAACTATATGAAAGCAATGCAGAATTATTGAAAGTACTTGCTCATCCTGTTCGCTTATGTATTGTAAAAGGATTAATTGAACGCGGTCCAAGCAACGTTTCTACAATGTACACTGGCTTAAACATGCCACAATCTACAATTTCACAGCATTTAGCAAAGTTAAAAAGTGCTAAAATCGTTTCAAGTGAAAGAAAAGGATTGGAAATTTATTACAAAGTAGAAAACGAGACAATTATTCAACTCGTTCGCGTATTATTGGGTTAGGGACTCATAGACAGAAAAAAAGGATGTATTTTATATTTTTCATCTCATATCTTTAATATAAATATATATCATGAGAGGAAATATATGATGCTACATAAGTCGTATTAAAAAACAAGACACAGAACTATGCTGTGTCTTGTTTTTTATATTTTCAAATACCGATCCAAGTGTAACTGTTGCATATGTTTCGTATGTATAACAACATCACATGCACTCCCCAACCCTCCGCTCAAAATCATAGAATGAACTGCACGATTTTGTTTTTGAATTTCAGAAAAAGGATCCCGATCTTGATGATTCGTAAGCAGCTCTAGTATTCCTGCTGCTAACAAAAACTCAGATTGTTTCTTATGCCATACCATATTCATACCTTGCAGGCTAAACATTTCTTTCAGTTCGTCCCAATGAATATGAGTAGTAAGATCCATTTCACCTGGATACGCTAAAGGATTACGAATTAATTTATGCTCGTAATATCCTCGTAAACTACCTTCTTGATGTGCAGGATGCATCCATTCTTCTTTTGTATATCCATAATCAACTGTAATACATACACCTCGTTGAAACCATTTCGCAATTTCTTTTATATATTCTTCCATCGCAATTGGCACTTCAAAACGCTGGCCTTCAGCGAGATGAATATTATATTTCAATAAGTATCGACCAATTCTTTTATGTAACGGCCTACATACTTCTGCAAGTTTCCCTTCCTCTGTGTACGTAACACGTACTTCATACAATATTCCATTTCTCTTCTCAATTACTTCAACAGGAAATGCATCAAATAACTCATTCGAAAAAAGAATCCCCTCGAACGATTCTCCCATTTCACTATGCGACGTATAATATGACACATTAGAAAACGAACAAAGAGTCTTTTGCTGCAATTTTCTATGAAAAGGGCTCATTTCAATTATCGAATAGTTTAAATCAATAAAGGTTTCCGGTGATAATTGCTTCCATTCTTGTAAAACATCATAGGCAAACCTTCCTGTCCCCCCACCAATCTCACAAATATGTGGAGCAACTTCACCATTTTCAACAAGACGAATAAAAAACTTAGCAAAAGTTTTTGCAAACACAGAGGATACGTTGCTACTTGTAAAAAAATCCCCTTGTCTTCCTATTTTTTCACGTTCTTTCATATAATATCCATGTTCCTCTGCATATAATGCGAGGTTCATATATGTACTGTATGAAATTGAATAATCCTTTTCTTTTTCCATCCATTCTTTTAAAATGAGCTCCATCCCCATACTAGCTCCTTACTGTAAAAATGGATTATTTTCTTTTTCAAAACCAATGCTTGTTTCTGGACCATGTCCACATAACACCGCTGTTTCATCAGGTAATACAAATAATTTCTCTTCAATACTTCCAATCAACTCTGCAAAACTTCCACCAGGTAAATCTGTTCTTCCAATACTCATTTGGAATAATACATCTCCAGAAAATACAGCATTCGCCTCTTTACAGTAATAAGAAATACTGCCTGGAGAATGTCCTGGTGTCTCAAAAATTTCAAAGTTAAATGAACCAATTGCTAATGCACCTTCTGCATCAATAATATGATCTGCTGGTTTTGCTGTAATGCTGCGATTCATCATAAAGATTTGAGAACCATTTACAGTTGCATCGCCTAACCAATCTGCTTCTTCTTTATGTACGTACACAGGAATATGAAAAGCGTCTCTTACCGCATCAACAGCACCAATATGATCAAAGTGAGCATGTGTTAATAAAACAGCCAGTGGCTTTAATTGTTCTTCTTGTAAATATGTAACGAGCTTCTCTCCTTCGTGACCAGGATCAAAGATAATACACTCATTTTGCTCATTCGTTAAAATATAAGCATTTGTTTGTAATGGGCCTAACGGCATTTGTATCCATTTCATATGAAAATCTCCTCCAATTATTAAACTTACTTTCAATGATACAACATTTTTTTCTCTTAGGAAAAGAAAGGATGCTATCTCGACAATCATTTTTAAAACATGTACAATATAAAAGAGTAAATATTCCAAAAACTCATATTAAGGAATGGGTAGACAGAGGAGGATATTGTATGGGCCTTGTTATTATTTTTACGCTTGTCACTCTGTTAGCTGTATTTGCTACGCTTAGAACACTTCGCGAAAAGAATTTTCTCGCGGGCGGCTTTGCAATTGCAACTGTACTCGTTTTCGGATGGTTTACAATCATGACTGTTCTATATAACGGGTACCCACCAGCAGCTTAATTCATTTACATGCTCGTCTTCATCAAGATTTCGCACAAAAAGAGGAAGGGTTTCCCCTTCCTCTTTTCATACTTCACAACTTATATCATCTTCGCTTCGTATTTGTGCTTTTTTACAAGCCAAGCTCCTCCGATAACACCTGCATCATTACCAAGTGTTGCAATAGCTAACTTCGTGCTCTTTACAGCACGTGAGAAAGCATATTGCTCAAAATAGCGTTGAATTGGTTCTAAAAGTGCATCTCCAGCTTTAGAAACGCCTCCGCCAATAACGATTTTCTCTGGGTTCAACGTGCTAGAAAGGTTCGCTACAGCTAATCCTAAATAAGAAGCTACCTTTTCTACTACTTCGCCTGCTAGTTCATCACCTTGTCCATGTGCTTCAAATACGTCTTTTGATGTGATACGTCCTTCTTCTGCTAACATAGAACGTAGAATACTTTCTTTATCAGTCTCTTGTATTTTTTGCATAGCAACACGCACAATACCTGTTGCAGATGCTACAGTTTCTAGGCAACCAGACTTCCCACAATTACATGGGAAAGCATTCTCTGTAACGACTGTAATGTGTCCGATTTCACCAGCAGCACCGCTTACGCCGTGTACAATCTCTCCATTGGCAATTACACCGCCGCCAACACCAGTGCCAAGCGTCATACAAATTAAATCTTTTGCTCCTTCACCAGCACCTTTCCACATTTCACCAAGCGCTGCTAAGTTCGCATCATTATCAATCACAACAGGTAATCCTGTTTCTACTTCTAATAAATCTTTTAACGGATAGTTCTTCCATCCTAAGTTAACCGCTTCATAAATCATTCCAGACGCCACGTGTACAGGGCCAGGAGCTCCCATACCAATACCGATTAACTTACTTTTTAATTCGCCTAACTCCTCTAACTTTTTATCAATAGCTTTCGCTACATCAAGTGTAATATGTTTTCCTTGCTCATTTGTATTCGTAGGGATTTCCCACTTATGTAAAATTTCACCATATACATTAATAAATGCTAATTTAATCGTTGTACCACCAAGGTCAACACCAACTAACCATTTCTCTTCCATGTTACTTACCTACCTTTATCTAATTCTTATTTAGCTCTTTTTGAATTTCTTGCTTCAATAAAAATAAAGCTGTTTGATAGTCTTGTGAATCGATTAGCTGTGATTGATTTAATTCACGCAATTCATCTTGCATTAATTGTAAATCTGCAATTCGATCTCCCGTATAAATAATCGTACCAAATTTCTTTAGCAATTGCTGAATATCATATATAGATAACATTTCATCACCCTCTATGCTCACTTACTATAAAAAATTATAATAAGAAAACGTTCACATATTTTATTATAATCAAGAAGAAAAAGTCTCGTCAATTTTTATTTGTCTATACAAGCCCATTTTTAACCATTGTTCCTTTTTCTGTAATAATTTTTTCTACATTTTTATCAAACGGCTCTATTGGAATATGGTCTACCATTTGAAAACTATAAGCTAATGATAGCGTTTTCCCTTTATAATGCATGAGATAACGATCATAATAGCCACCACCATATCCAATCCGTTCTCCTCGCTCTGTATAAGCTACACCTGGTACAATTTGAAGGTCAATTTCATCTGCATTCACTTCTTCCGTAAGCGCTGGAATTGGCTCACGTAAATTCATATACACTGTTTCCAATTGATCAAAATTACTAATTTGCCTAAAGGACATTGTTCTTGTTTCTTTATTACATTTCGGAACAACAACTTTCTTTCCTTCTTCCCAAGCTTTTTCGATAATAGGATATGTATTCACTTCATTTTCCATTGAAAGAGTGATTCCAATTGTTTTAGCTTCAGTCCACTCTTTTTGTGCATACAACGAAAATGCAATTTGCTCTGATAAAGTTGTATACCGTTCTTTTGATAAAGAATTCATGTGCTCTATTATTTGTTTACGTAAACGTAGTTTCTCTTCTCTCACACATTTTCCCCCTCACAGTGATACTTTGCTCTACGATGATAGTGTATCACTTTTAAGAGAGGAATCGAATAAAAAAAGAAACAGTAGGAAAATATTCCTACTGCTTACTTTGTTTCACGGTGTAACGTAGACTTCTTGTCACGCTTGCAATACTTTTTAAGCTCGATACGCTCAGCGTTGTTACGTTTGTTTTTCTTTGAGATATAGTTACGATCTCCGCATTCTGTACATGCTAGAGTAATATTCACACGCATTCTTATTTCCCTCCAGTACTAATAACTTAAATCAGACTATACTATAATACCACTTTTAAAATAAAAATTCTACACCTTTTGATATTGTCTAATTTTTTCTATAAGATTTTTCATGTTTTCCCTTGCTATTACTGGGTTTCTAGCATGTGAATACACTAAAAATTTCGGTTGTTTTGTGTCAGAAACGATATAAGACCACTCCTTTTCGGTATATTTGAACTGTACTCCTTCAAATATGCCTTCTTCCTTCCTTTCGATATCAGCCAATAATTTCCTCATCACCTTCCCTTTTTCATTCCACGAACATACAACTTCATCACAAAGTAAATAAAGCGGCGGGGATTGCTCTACTATGCTGAGAAAGGTTTTTCCCTGCAATGCTATTAACTCGAATAATTTTCCAATTCGATATAAAATATCTCGCTTCCATCTCGCTTGAAACGATTTTTTTTCATCCTGCGTATAAAATAGAAGATAACATTCTCCTAATTTCAAAGACATTGGGTAAATATTTCCTGCCGATTCCAGTAATAAATCTGGAATATCAATCTCTTCAAAATCCGTCCCTTGGTAAATATTACTATGATTATCATATAACTCGAAATAATTTCCTTGCTCTGAAAACATAAGCGCCATATTTGCTTTACTTGATTTCATTAAAGCTTTCACATGATCCTTTTGTTCGCCCGCATAAATCCACGTAACTGTGCATCCGAGTCTTTGCAAAAAGAGCATAAGCAAATGTTGTAACATATCATTTCTCTTATTAATAAGAAGATGGAACTTCTGTTTTTTTATTTTCTCAATATCAATACGCTCTAATACAGCCTCTATATAATTATGTAAAGAAACGTGTACTAGCTTATTCCGCCCCATTTCCTTCTCACATACGTAATAAAACGACTCAGACATATACACTTGTTCTATCGCTTTTTGCTGCTTATACGTTAACTGTGCCCCATCCTTACCATACAACTTTATAACAATCTCTTTTTCTTTTTCCGCTTGAATGAAAACCCCGCCCGCACATTGCAAATCTTGAATGCTGTACTGAAAAAGTGATTCGTTCATTTCTTTGCATTCCATCGTATGAATCCCAATACCATGAATTGCATGAAGAAAAAGATTTTTATAAGAAGTCGTTTCTATATGTTCTTGACTCCCGATTAATATACTTTCCCCTTTTGTAAAAAGAGATCCGTACGCCATCGCAACCTTTACAATAAATTGAGGTGTAATCTCCACATTACCTCTTCCTACAATGCGGCTTTTTTGCAACCATCCTGCACTCTTCTCACTTTCTTGAACACCAGCCGATCCTACTACCGAATGACTATCAATCGCCTTATATGGCCATAGTTTTCCCTTTTGCTTAATTACCGTACTTTTCCCTATATGACAATGGTCCGCTACAATGCTTTTTTGAAACAATGTAACATCATCTTCCACCATTGTATGTTCTCCTATTGTCGTTTCTAGTAACTCACAATATTTCCCAATGTGCGCATTTGCAAAAATAATACTCTTTTGAAGATGAGAATAACTTGAAACAACACTATTTTTCCCGATAATAGAGTATGGCTCAATTACAGATCCAGCACCAATTCTTGCTCCTTCACCAATAAAAGAAGGACCGTGAATTTTCGTTCCTTTTCCAATCGTTACCCCTTCTCCCATCCATACCATCGGTAATACTTCCGTATATGGGATAGGTACTTGCAATTTTTTCGTTAACAAATCAAATTGTGCTTGTCGATATTGATCAAATGTACCGATATCTAACCAGTAACCTTCTGACAAATATGCAAATAATGTGTTCTTATTTGCCAATAACGGAAACACATCTTGACTAAAATCAAAAAATTCTCGGGGCGGTATGTAAGAAAAAATTTCTGGCTCCATAATATATATACCTGTATTCACAATATTAGAGACTACTTCATTCCAACTCGGTTTTTCTATGTATCGTGTAACCTCTTGTTCTTTGTTCATTACAACTAAACCAAATGAGAGTGGATTTTCTACTTCCTTTACAAACATAGTTACCATTCTTTTCTTTTGTTTATGAAACGTAATTCCTTCTGATAATTGAAAATCAGTTAACGCATCCCCACTTATGACAACAAACGGTTCATCCAAAAATTTTTCCGCTTGTTTAATACTCCCTGCAGTTCCAAGCGGTGGAGAGTCTTCAAAGTAGTACAAGTTAACGCCCCATTTGCTACCGTCACCAAAATATTGCTTAATAGCTGTACTCATATACTGAACAGTAATTGCAATCTCACGTATACCATGCTGACGCAATAATTCAATGTTGTATTCTAAAACTGGCTTTTCTAATAATGGCAACATCGGCTTTGGAGTATTACATGTTAATGGTCTAAGGCGTCGTCCTTTTCCTCCAGCTAAAATAACCCCCTTCATATACTTCAGCCTCCACTTATATAATGTTCAGTAACTTCATATACGATATGTATATTATCTACCCAGCATTAACTAGCAGTATAAAATAAAGTGAAACTTTAATCAGTGGGGTTTTCTTCATCCCCTACTGATTATTAGCCTTGACCAATCGGGCCGACAGGCAGTAAAGTTCCCCTTATATACATTCACCTTTCAACAACTTAAGAAAGCGCTTACTATTAACTTTTAAAATATTACTTAATAAGCGAATAACATATACGCCCTATTTTTTCCATTATATTATGATACATCTTATCATCATAAACTAAAGGAAACAACGAGCTTTTTTTGTCATGTTTTGACTAAAAAAAGCAGGTGATGCTTCACCTGCTTTTTTCTTTATTCATTTAATAAGTAATGCTTTCCCTTTACTAAATAAAAAACATTTTCAGCAATATTTGTAATATGGTCTGCTACACGTTCGATATATCTCGCTACAAAGGATAATTGTGTAATTTGTGTAATTGCTTCTGGTTGTTCTGGAACTGAAGATATAAATTCACGAATCGCTTTCCCATATATTTCATCAACAGAATCATCCATTTCGGCAATTTGCTTCGCAAAAGTTAAATTTTCTTGCTCATATGCATCTAGCGCTAACTGTAACATCTTATTTGCAATCGCAAACATCTCATCAAGATTGTGCAAACTAACAGACACGTCTTTTTCCCCGAGACGAATGGTTGATTTCGCAATATTAACAGCATGATCTGCAATCCGTTCTAAATCTGTCGCTGTTTTAATTGAAATGAAAATCCTTCTTAAATCACTTGCTACAGGTTGCTGCTTCGTAATGAGCATAAGCGCAAGATCATTTATTTCCTCTTCTAAATTATCCATACGATAATCACCATCTATTACCTCTAACGCTTTCTCTACATCCTTTTTATGGAGCCCTTCCATAGCAAGCAATAAAGCTTCTCTCGCTAGTTCACCAAGCTCAATCACCTTTTGCTGTAACGTTTTTAAATCACATTGAAATTGTTCTCGTACCATTGTTTCTTCCCCCTCAATATTATGTGCCACTATATATAACTCTCCTACCTAGCCTACTTATAATAAACCTTAAGATAGGAGAAGTATTACTTCTCCTATCTTAAATAAGGTAAAAATAAGAAATACCCTCTGTTAAGAGGGTATTTGCTCTTAGCCTTGCTAGCGACATCAACCGAATCGGCCTGTAATATAATCTTCTGTACGCTTATCTGAAGGTGTCGTAAATAATTTATTTGTATCTGTATACTCCACAACTTCTCCACTTAAGAAGAAAGCAGTTTTATCTGAAATACGCGCAGCTTGTTGCATGTTATGCGTTACGATAACGATACTAAAATCTTTCTTTAACTCTTGAATTAATTCTTCTACTTTTAATGTTGAAATTGGATCTAGTGCTGATGTTGGCTCATCCATTAAAATAACGTCTGGTTCAATCGCTAAACAACGTGCAATACATAGACGCTGTTGCTGTCCACCAGATAAACCGTATGCATTATCATGCAAACGATCTTTTAACTCATCCCAAATTGCTGCTCCACGTAAACTTTTTTCAACAATTTCATCTAAGGTTTTCTTGTCGCTAATCCCATGAATTTTCGGGCCATATGCTACATTTTCATAAATAGATTTTGGAAATGGATTTGGTTTTTGGAACACCATTCCTACATGTGTTCGTAATTCTTCAACTGGATATGATTTATCAAATATATTGCGCTCTCTATATTCAATTACGCCTGTAGTTCGCACGATTGGTACTAACTCTACCATACGATTTAATGTTTTTAAGTACGTTGATTTACCACAACCACTTGGCCCGATAATTGCTGTAACTTCATTCTCATGAATACTTAAGTTAATATCTTTTAAAGCATGGTCTTCTCCATACCATAAATTTAAGTTTTTCGTATCAAATACTACTTTCTTTGGCGCAGTCTCGATTTTCTCCTCGTTTTTCACCTGTACATTTACTACTGTTGCTACCATTTGAATTCCCCTTTCATCCATTTCCAACTTATTTTCGATTTCGTAACCATAGGACAACTATATTGATCAAGAGCAACAAACCTAACAAAACAATCATCCCAGCAGCTGCTACATACTGAAATTCTTCCTGTGGTCTACTCATCCAATTAAAAATTTGAATTGGTAAAACTGTAAATCTATCAAACATACTAAACGGAACATAATTTGCAAATGCAAGTGCCCCGATAACTAATAACGGTGCCGCTTCTCCAATCGCTCTTGATATCGCTAACGTACAACCTGTTATAATTCCTGGGAACGCATATGGCAATACAACTTGATACATCGTTTGCCACTTCGTAGCACCTAACCCGTAAGAAGCTTCTAATAATGACCTCGGTACAGATCGTATCGCTTCTTGACTCGCTACAACAACTGTCGGTAAGACGAGTAAGCTCATCGTCAGTGCCGCTGCAATAATACTCTCACCTAAGTGAAGAGCGTATACAAAAATGGTTAAGCCGAGTAATCCAAATACGACGGAAGGTACTCCCGCTAACGTTTGATTATTAATTTCTATTACCTTTTTAAATATAGATTCCTTCGCATATTGCTCTAAATAAAGAGCAGTTCCGACCCCAAATATAAAGGAGAGTGGTATAACAATACTCATAAATAATATTGTTCCTGACAAAGCTGCAGCAATCCCAGCTTCTTTCGGATTACGCGAAGCGAAGTTTGTAAAGAAATCTAACGAAAGGTAACTGACACCTTTTTCAAAAATTTGAAAAAGCAAAATAAGCAGGATTACTATTGAAAACAAAATTGCCATATAAAATAACAATTTGTAAATTCGATCTTTAAAAAAACGTGATGCCATATTTTCTTGTATTTTTTTATGATTCAACATGCGCATATTATGTCACCCTCCTAAAGCGGCGCATAATAAACTGCGAAATGATGTTCATTATAAAAGTAAACAAGAATAACGTTGCGCCTACAGCGTACATGCTGTAATAAGTAATTGTTCCATGCGGAGCATCACCTAAACTCACTTGCACAATATAAGCTGTTAACGTTTGAATAGAGTGTGTCGGATCGAGAGATACGTTCGGTGTGGACCCTGCTGCAATTACAACGATCATCGTTTCACCGATTGCTCTTGAAGCAGCTAATATAATCGCTGCCATAATCCCTGCGAAAGCTGAAGGAAACACGACTTGTTTTACCATCTCAAACCGAGTTGCTCCAAGTGCCAACGAAGCTTCTTTCGTTCCTTTTGCTACAGCTCTCATTGCATCTTCAGACAGAGATGCAATTGTAGGTATCATCATAAAGCCAATAACAATACCTGGACTAATCGCATTAAAAAACTGTAAATCAGGTATAATCCGTTGTAAAAGCGGTGTAACAACTGTTAATGCAAAAAAGCCATATACAATTGTCGGGATACCTGCTAATAGTTCTAACATCGGTTTTAATACTTTTCTTACACTGTTTGAAGCATATTCACTTAAAAATACGGCACACGCTAAACCGATAGGAACTGCTACGCACATAGCGATTGCTGTTACAAGTACCGTTCCACATATAAGTGGTAATATACCGAATTTAGGATTTTCAAAAAAAGGTAACCATTCTTTCTCTGTCAAAAAGGAGAGCAATGATATTTTTTTAAAAAACATTATTGTTTCATTAGAAAGCGTAAAAATAATTCCAAGTGTCGTCGCAATAGACACGCTAGCAATTATTTTTAGTAATAATGGAACGATTCGATTGATTCGCTGCGTTTTTTTTCTATGTTTTGTATTTCTTTCAATCAAATGTTGTACAGAAAATGTAATTTGACTTTTGTCATTATAAGCCAAAGATGAAAACCCCTTTCCACCCTGACATTACCTTTTTATTTCTGTTAACATCCGCAGCTGTTCATTGTATTTTTCTTTTGGTAATTTTACATATCCAACCTCTTCAACAAGATTACCAACATGCTGAATCATAAACTCAATATAATTTGCTACATTCATTTTATTTCGGATAGATGCATGATTCACATAAGCAAATAGCGACCTAGATAACGGCTTATACTCACCTGATTGGATGGTATCTTTCGTCGGAAGTACACCATTCACTTTTATTGCTCTCACCTTATCTCGATTGGCCATATAATAAGCATATCCTACAAAACCAATGGCATTTTTATCATTCATTACCCCTTGCATAATAACTTGATCATCTTCAGACAAAGAGACTTTTTTTACAATGCGACTTTTTTGTAAGATGACATTTTGAAAATAATCATACGTACCAGAGTCTACACCTGGCGCATAAAACTTTACCTGTTCACGTGGCCATGATGAATGAATTTGTGACCATCGCTTTTCACTTTCATCTTCACTCCATAATAGACGTAACTCGTCTACCGTCATATTATCTACCCAAGTATTTTGACGGTTCACAACGATTGTAAGGCCGTCATAAGCGACTTCAAACGGTGTAAACTGAATGGAGTTTTTCTTCATTTCATTTTCTTCCACTTGTTTCATTACTCTCGAAGCATTATTTATATCTACTTCTCCTTTACTGAAACGATTAAATCCTCCTCCTGTCCCAGAAACACTGATGGAAATTTTCACGTTTGGATGCACCTTTGTATATTCCTCCGCTACTGCTTCTATAATAGGAAAAACCGTTGAGGATCCATCAACTCTCACTTCTCCCATTTCATTCACAGCAAATGCAGTAGACGTGCCAACATAAAAGAAACATGTCGACAGTATGAAAACTTTAATTGATGCACTTATCCATTTCACGTGTTCTTCCTCCTAGAAGTAACCGGAAATAACAGGATTACAGATATAAGAATACTGCTAAACTATTAATTCGGTTTTAATTGTTTGTAAAAGTTTTGTAAAGTTCCACAAGAATCAACATTAGGTAAATTATTAATCCGTAGCCACTGTTCATCTTCACTGAGGATTGGTCCATAACTTCCATAGTGAATGCATACGTATTATTTGCAAGGTCCCTTAAAATTCCGATATGATCTGCTTGTCCACTTTATTAAAACGTATGCATGAATCAAAAAAAAAAGCACACTATCTTTTCAGATAGTGTGCTTTTTTTACAACTTTTTTATTCATCATCTTGCTTTTTATTTTTCTTATCTATTTCCTCTTGTGTAGCTTCGCCATTTTCTACCTTTTTCAAATCAAAGTACGCGTCCATAATGTCACGACTAATATATCCGTTAATACCTGATTTATCATCTACCCAAGGTACAACAACAGAAAATGCTACTTCAGGGTCTTCAAGTGGCGCATAACCTACTAATGTTAAGTTATATGTTTCTTTACGCTCACCGTTTGCTTTTCTACCAATCTCTTTATCTCCGCCATACACAGTTTGAGCTGTACCTGTTTTACCAGCAGCTTTATATGATGCGCCTGTAAAGTATTTCGCAGCTGTACCACCAGACTCATTAAATACTTGTCTAAATCCTTCCTGAACACGTTTAATTTGTGATTCAGGCATATCAATACGGTTTAGTACTTTTGGTTCCATTGAGTGAACGACTTTTCCAACTTCGCCTTGTTTCGCTTCCGGTTGACGAATTTCTTTTACAACTTGCGGTTGCATACGGTAACCACCATTTGCAATTGTTGAAACATACTGTGCTAATTGAAGTGGTGTATATGTGTCATACTGTCCAATTGATAAATCTAATAAGAAACCAGGCTGATTTCCTCTACCTATTTGACCCGCAGATTCGTTTGGTAAATCGATACCTGTTTTTACACCAAGTCCAAACTGTCCGAAATAATAGCGCATCGTATCAAATGCTTTTTTTGGTACATCTAACGTACCACCTCTCACATATTGAACACCTGCGATATTCATCGCTGTTTTAAACATATATACGTTAGAAGACATTTTTAATGCTGTCAGATCATTAATAGATCCCATCGTCTTCCAAGAAGATTTTTTCGGCGTTCCTTTCAATACGATTGGTTCATCCAGTTGGTAGGAACCCGGTTGAATCGCTTTTGTTTGATATCCTGTAAGTACTGTCGCACCTTTTACAGTTGATCCCATCGGATAAGAACTTGTCATCGTTCCTAATGCGAAATCTTGCACTTTCGTTTCGCCATTTTCTTCCACTAACTGTTTCCCTGCCATAGATAAAACTTCACCATTTTTTGGATTCATCATTACAACGAATGCGCGATCTAAAAGAGGTTGTCCCCCTTTATATCTCAATAAATTTTTCGTGATAATTTCTTCTACACGCTTTTGTAATTCCATATCAATTGTTAAATTCAGATTGTTACCACTTTGCCCTTTTGATACATTAATCGTTTCTAAAATATTACCGTTTTTATCCGTAATATTTCTCACTTCCGCTTTATTACCGTGCAAACTATCTTCATATTGCTGCTCAAGATAACTTTTCCCTACGCGGTCATTTCGATTATAATCACGAACAAGATAGTAATCTAGTCTTTCTCTAGGTAAACCTTCATCAGACGTTGACACGCCGCCAAGTACACTTCGGAATAAATCATCATAAATATACTTTCGATCCCAATCAACATTCGTATCTACACCTGGTAATGTTGCTAGATTTTCACTAATAATCGCATATTCTTGTTCTGTAGCACCCTTTTTAATGACTTGTGGCGTCATCGCATATCCGCCGTCCATTTTGCTTTTAATCGCTAGCACTTCTAAATCTTTTGCGGATAATTGATTCACTTCTTCTTCTGTCACGCGATTTCGTTGACGCTCATCTAATTCTTTATCGTCAATTTTTTTATCTTTAAACTCTTGACGATCTTTTTTCGTAATTTTTTCTTGCGCTTCTTCTTTATGAATAGCAAGCCAATAATCTTTTTTATCGCGATCTGTTAATTTATCTGTCGGTACTTCAATCAAATCTGCTAATCTTTTCGCTGTTTCTAAGCGAGCCTCTGCAGTTGATCCTTTCATTTTTGTAAATGTAATCGTACGTACAGCTGCATTATCTACTACAGCTCGCCCATAACGGTCAAATATTTTCCCACGTGGTACAGGATTACTTATCGTCGAGTTTTCTTTCCTCTCCACTTCATTCTTATATTCCTCACCGCGAACAATTTGTACATAACCAAGCCTTACAATAACCGCGGAGAACATTAAAAACACGCAGAAAAACAGCACGTTTAACCGAAAAGGAACGTGAGTCTTTTTCTTTTGTTGTTTCTGCTTCTTGCCCATACAAACCCCCTCTACCAACAGCTATGTAATTTGAAAGGGACACCTTCATACAGGTGTCCTCACTGCTGTCTTACATCTTTTTCTATTCTAGCATAAAACAAACGATAAGTTAACCTTCTGGTTCTGTTTGATTCTGCGTGGTTCCTTGCGCTACGACACTTGTGTTCCCTGCATTTCCTTCATCATATTTGACATTTTTAACTGCAAAATAAATAAGAAAATGTCCAGCACCTAAAATACATAGTAAGACAGGTAAACTCTTTTCAGGCGGAAAGAATAATACAGCACATAAAAAACTTAAAACTGAACAAATTCTCCCGGCATTTAACCATAATTCTCGGACAACAACATACTCTACACGCCACTCTCTCGCATTTTTCGCTCTACCAATTACATCATATGTCATCGATCCATATGGAACGAGTAAAATAGGGTATGCAATCGCAATGCATGCTGCATAAATAAGTAATTTTGTGTATGTAACATTGAATATAACTAAAAATACAACAGCATATAAAATAATGCCTCCAAGTAAAATTGCTTTTTTTCGCCACTCTTTCTTTAACATACGGGCGACTAAATAGTAACATACAAATGATACAGCAGAATTTACTAAGCTATATTTCCCTAATGCAAGCTCACTATCGGTTGCTAAGTACACATATACTGAAATAACAAAAATGAATGTCCCCTCTCTCAATCCTTGGAAAAAATGAGCGCGTGTAATTCTCCCCCAATTTTTATCAATCCGTCGCTCTTTCAAAACTTGTGTAACCTCATAACGACCTTCACATTCTCTCTTAGATACAAAAAAGCTTAAAACGACAGCAATTGCAAATAACAATAACGAGAGAAAGAATATGACCGTATAACCACTCCACTTCTCCATACGTGAAATTGTGTATCCAGCTGCTATCGGTCCAATCATGCCAGAGAAGGATGTAAGAAGCCCAAGAAACCCATTAAAGAAATCTCTTGTTTCTGGTTCTGTAATCTCAAATGTTAATAAGTTAAACGCGAGCCAGTAAAAACCATATCCGACTCCTAAAAGAGCCCCCATTAATAAAATATAGTGAGAAGCGCTTTTCCCCGCTACTAAAACAACGATAAAAAAAATCGCTAACGTGCCTACGCCTATTCGTAACAAGATCGAGCGATCAATACGCTTCGCTAATTTCCCACCTATAAGAAATGTGAGGGGCTGCAATACAACGCTGGCCAAATTATACAAGCCGAGATTCACATAATTTTGTGTTTGTTTCCATAAATAAATGTTAACAAACGTATTCGATAAAGAAATTGCGAGCGTGTATAAACCTCCAATAAGGAGTAATAACACTAAATCCCGATTCACTTCAACGTCACCAATTATATGTTTCCACTTCATACACAACTCTCCTTTACTTCATGTTCTAGTCTTCCAAAGACAAGCTCAATTATGTAAAAGGAAAGCATAGAAAAAAGCTAGGAGCATTCTCCTAGCTTTTTCTATCGTTATTACAATTATTTTGCTTCTTGGTAACGTTTTTCAGCAGCGTTCCAATCTACAACGTTCCAGAATGCACCGATGTAGTCTGGACGACGGTTTTGATAATTTAAGTAGTAAGCATGTTCCCAAACATCTAAACCGATAACTGGAGTTTTACCTTCAGTTAGAGGAGAATCTTGGTTTGGCGTGCTTGTTACTTCTAACTCACCATTATTTACTACTAACCAAGCCCAACCAGAACCGAAGCGAGTTGCGCCAGCTTTTGCGAATTCTTCTTTGAATGCATCGAAGCTACCGAATTTCGCTTCAATTGCAGTTGCAAGTTCGCCTACTGGTTGTCCGCCGCCGTTTGGAGATAAGATTGTCCAGAAGAATGTGTGGTTAGCATGTCCGCCACCATTGTTACGTACTGCTGTACGGATTGCTTCTGGTACTTCGTTTAAGTTTGCAACTAATTCTTCTACGCTTTTGTCAGCTAATTCTGCATGACCTTCTAAAGCAGCGTTTAAGTTTGTGATGTACGTGTTATGGTGCTTTGTATGATGGATGTTCATTGTTTCTTTGTCAAAGTGAGGCTCTAAAGCATCATACGCATAAGGTAAATTTGGTAATTCGTGTTTTGCCATTGTTATATTCCTCCCAGTTTATGTATTGCCACTTAAGTGACATACAACTACATTCTACCCTAATTGCCATAGGGTGCAAACAAATAAATCACATTGTCTTGCTATCATTAAAGTAGCAAAATTCCCACTTCTTTTCAATTAAAATGCTCATATATTTCATAAAAAAAGCTCCCTTCTACAAGGAAGCTTCCTACTGACATAATAAACAGGTGAAATGGATATGGACCCTGTAGGACTCGAACCTACGACCGGACGGTTATGAGCCGTCTGCTCTAACCAGCTGAGCTAAGGGTCCACAATTATGTATGTAATAATACATCAAATAAAGGAATTCCTATCGGATATACCCTTTAAGAAATGTAAGATAAATTTACCATATAGAAAAGAAAACTGTCAATTGTATTTTTTTCATTTAAAAGAAGAAAATTAATAAAAATAAATTTAGTTATCGCTACTATATGTAAATATAATATATCTTGAGATTCCCTAGATTCCTACGTTACAATGATTTTATACATACATAAAGGAAGTGAATCTATGTCCATATTTACCCAATTAGTCAAAAGCGTATATTCGCCTAAAGATATGGCGCTATTCCGTTTTCAAAAAATCGGAAAAACCATTTTGTATATTATGCTACTTTGTCTAATCACTACTATTCCAAGAACATTCTTTTACGGTAGCTTTATCCAAGATAGTGTTACTATGGTAAATCAAGCAATTGAAAAAGATTTACCTGATTTTAAAATCGAAAATGGTGAACTAAAAGCTGATATTGAACAACCTATTCAAAAAGAAGAGGGAGATGCTCTTTTCGTATTTGATCCAAATACAACAGATATCGAAAAGTATCAAAATAAAACTGGTTTATTTATTTTAAAAGATAAAGTAGTTTCTATAGGAAATGGCCAGACGCAAACATACTCCTACAATGATTTATTAGGGACATCTCTTGAGAAAAAAGATTTGCAAGATTTCATTTCTGTATTTGATAGTATTTATCCAATTTTATTAGCTGTTATCGGAGTGTTAGTATATCTATTCCAATTGTTCATTACTTTCTTAGGAATTACTTTACTTGCGTTTATCGGTTCTGCTATGAGTGGTCAACGTAAATTATCTTATAAGCAAGTATGGACGTTAACTGCCTACAGCTACACAATTCCAACCATCTTCTTTATGATTATGGATTTATTCAAAATCGTTGTACCTGGCTCAACATTCATTTATATCGCAGTTGTTTTAATTGTCCTATACTTAACAATTAAAGAAGTTCCAAAACCGAACGAAAAAAATGCCTAAATAGGCATTTTTTTTTTGGACAAGCATATATTCCTAGCAAAGGAGTGAAGAATATGAAGAGATTAGGTATATTCTTATTCGTGCTTGTTCTTGGTTATATATTTTATTACGATATAAAAATCGGCACTTTACCGATGTTAAGTTCATATAAAAAGACAAATGCGGCCGAAACGATAAAACAAGAAAGTACAAATACAAAACAAAAGAAAGAAAACAAAGCGGAAAAAGAAACAGATGTCACTTATAAAACAATTGAAGTCAAAACAGGTGATACGGTTCTTTCCATTACAGAAGCGATTAATAAGAAGAAAATTCCTTCTATCGAAAAAGTAATTGATGATTTTAAACAATTAAATAAAAATACACCTGCTACAAAAATACAACTTGGAAAGTCTTATAAATTCCCGTTATATCAATAAGCAATCACTTAATCCTTGTCAATTACATAAAGGCGCTGATACAATAGTAAAAGTGAAACCGAGCACTTCGGTTTCTATAGCCCTGTATCACGTATACTATCATTGATATAAGGGACTAAATAAGAAACTTCTTTTATAAGGAGAGCGATCTATTCGTGAATGAAATGACTCATCGTACAAAAACACGTCCAGTTAAAGTCGGTAATTTAACAATTGGCGGTAATAATGAATTAATTATACAAAGTATGACAACAACAAAAACACATGATGTTGAAGCAACAGTTGCTGAAATTAAACGTTTAGAAGAAGCTGGCTGCCAAGTCGTGCGTGTTGCTGTTCCAGACGAACGCGCAGCAAATGCTATTGCTGATATTAAAAAACAAATCAACATTCCACTTGTTGCTGATATTCATTTTGATTATCGTCTTGCTTTAAAAGCAATTGAAGGCGGCATTGATAAAGTACGTATCAATCCAGGTAACATTGGTCGTCGCCATAAAGTAGAAGCTGTTGTAAATGCAGCAAAAGAGCGTGGTATTCCAATCCGTATCGGTGTAAACGCAGGTTCATTAGAGCGTCACATTTTAGAAAAGTACGGATACCCAACTGCAGATGGTATGGTTGAGAGCGCCCTGCATCACATTAAAATTTTAGAGGACTTAGATTTCCATGATATTATCGTATCTATGAAAGCCTCTGATGTTAACTTGGCAATTGAAGCATACGAAAAAGCTGCACGTGCTTTTGATTATCCACTACATTTAGGTATCACAGAATCTGGAACGTTATTTGCCGGAACTGTAAAAAGTGCCGCTGGTCTTGGAGCAATCTTAAGTAAAGGCATCGGAAATACACTACGTATTTCATTAAGTGCTGACCCAGTTGAAGAAGTAAAAGTTGCGCGTGAACTATTAAAGTCATTCGGCCTTGCATCTAATGCAGCAACACTTATTTCTTGTCCAACTTGCGGTCGTATTGAAATTGATTTAATTAGCATCGCTAACGAAGTGGAAGAGTACATTTCTACACTACAAGTACCAATTAAGGTTGCAGTACTTGGCTGCGCCGTAAATGGTCCTGGGGAAGCTCGTGAAGCTGATATCGGTATTGCCGGCGCGCGCGGAGAAGGACTATTATTCCGCAAAGGGCAAGTCGTTCGTAAAGTACCAGAAGAAATAATGGTAGAAGAACTGAAAAAAGAAATCGACGTAATTGCTGCTGAAATGGCTGCTGAACGAGAAAAAGAAAAAGAAACACAAGAACAATAAAAAGAAGGTTGCCCACAACATTTGTGAGCAACCTTCTTTTCTACGTAAAAAAGCTCGTCAGTTATAGAACTAACGAGCTTTTACTTTGCACATTTTGGACAACGTCCGTATATTTCAAACTTATGACCTGTTACTTCATAACCATTAAAATCTTTATTCATAAAATCCATCGGGCAAGAAGTAATCTCTTTCGTCCCTCCGCAATCTAAACAAATAAAATGATGATGATGTTCCATAATAGAACATGTAAAACGAAAATGTTTTTCACCGTTTAATTCCGTTTGTTCTAAAACACCGATTTCAGCAAACACCGTTAAGTTACGATAAATCGTGTCAAAGCTAAGACCTGGATAATCATCCTTCATATGCTCTAAAACGTCCTTCGCTGTTAAATAACGATTGTGAGCTGCAAATAACCTGAGCATTTCTTCCCTTTTCCCAGTATGTTTGTATCCTTTATCTTTCATTAGGCGTAAAGCTTCTGTTAGATTCATATCTATCCCTACTTTATGCAGTTTTTTTCTTCTTCCATAAAATCGCACCAATTAAAATAAGAACCGCTATCATAACAATTGTACCACCTGGTGCTAAATCAAGTTGATACGAAGCAAACATTCCACCAATTACTGCAATTTCACCAAATAAAATGGAGAAGAAAATTGTTTGTTTAAATCCATTTGCAATACGAATACTTGCTGCAACTGGTAATGTCATTAATGATGATACGAGAAGAACCCCTACTACACGCATTGATACTGCAATGACAAGCGCAACCAATATAATGAAAATAAAATGAATCCACTTTGCACTCAAACCGGTTGATACAGCGTATTCTTCATCAAACGATAGTAAAAATAACTCTTTGTATAATAAAGTAATCGTTACGATAACAACAATTGCTACAATGCCGATAATTATTAAATCCGTACTTGTTACAGCACTTACACTACCAAATAAATAACTAAATAAATCTGTGTTAAACCCATTTGCAAGTGAAATAAAAATAACGCCAATCCCCATTCCTGCTGAAAGAATAATTGGAATTGCTAATTCTTGATAATGTTTATATACAGTACGTAGTTTTTCAATAAGTAACGCCCCACCAATAGAAAAAATCATCCCCATATATAACGGATTTAAAAATCCCCCTGTGAAAATTGTTTTTTCTAGTAGTAAACTTGCAGCAATACCCGATAATGTCACGTGGCTTAATGCATCCGCAATAAGCGACATGCGGCGAATGACAACAAATACACCGATAAGCGGCGCAACAAGTCCTATTAAAATTCCTGCATATAAAGAGTTACGTAAAAAGTCATATTGTAAAAAATCTTGTATCATTATATCCTCCCGTGATGCTCATGCTCGTGTTCTAAACGATGAACATGGTGTCCATATAAGACGGACATTTCTGCATCTTCTAACTCTCGGAACTTTTCTACATTTCCATGGAAATGTAAATGTTTGTTTAAGCATGCAACATGTGTTACTTTCTCGGTAACAGCTCCCATATCATGCGTAACGAGAATTAATGTGATTCCTAGCCTTTTGTTTAAATCCTCTAATATCTCATAAAAACTTTCTACATTCTTCACATCAATTCCAACAGTGGGCTCGTCCAAAATAAGTAATTCAGGATCACTAACGAGCGCACGAGCAATAAATACGCGCTGTTGTTGTCCACCAGAAAGTTCTCCAATATTACGCCCTTGAAACTCACTCATTCCTACATCAGCAATCGCTTTTTCTACCTTTTTCTTATCGTTTTTCGTAAAAAAGCGAAACAGCCCTTTTTTCGAAACGAGTCCCATTGACACAACTTCAAACACAGTTGCCGGAAAACCAGAATTAAAGCTATTTGCCTTTTGCGACACATAACCAACTTTGTTCCATTCTTTAAACTTCTTACTATCAACACCAAACAAACGAATGCTTCCCTGTTTTGGCTTTAAAACGCCTAATAAACATTTTAGCAAAGTGGATTTCCCTGAACCATTTGGCCCAACTAAACCTAAAAAAGCTCCCTTCGGAACTTGCAAATTTATATCTTCTAACACATTTCGATCTTCATATCGAAATGACAATCCTTCTATTTCTAATATATTGTTCATAGCATCTCACCTATTTTAATTCAGAATGATTCCGATTTATATCTATTTGAATTATAGTACAGCTTATTATAGTTGTAAACCAATCTGCCTAAAATATATCTACTTTTTCAAGAAACCTTACTATTATAACAAAAAGCAGAGAAAAATTCTCTGCTTTCAAAAGATATTATAATTAATTTTTTAGTGAATAGCCGATTTAAACTTACCACCATTTGTCTCTTGTGTACTCATAATCGTAACAAACGCATTCGCATCAATTTCATACACAATTGATTTTAACTTTGTCACTTCTAGACGTGTTACCACTGCATAAATAACTTCTTTTTCTTTATCCGTGTAACCGCCTTTCGCTACAAGCTTTGTAGTTCCACGACCAAGACGATGCAAAATCGCATTTGATACTTCCTCATATTGATCTGATACAATTAAAACAGCTTTCGTTTCATCTAAACCTTGAATGACTGTATCAATTGTTTTGAATGCAATGTAGTACGTCATAACAGAATACATCGCTTGTTCCACACCAAATACAAATGCTGCCCATGCAAAAATGAATAAGTTCACAAACATTACAAATTCGCCTACGGAGAAAGGTAATTTTTTCGTTAATAAAATACCCATAATTTCTGTTCCGTCCATTGATCCACCATGACGAATAACAAGCCCTACACCAAGCCCTAAAATAAGACCACCAAACACTGTCGCTAAAATTGGCTCTGTTGTAAATGGCGGAACAGCATGTAACGTTGATTCAATAAACGCTAAAGCTACAATACCGAACGCCGAAGATAACATGAACGTTTTTCCAATTTGCTTATAACCCGAATACATAAATGGGATATTGAGAATAACGACTAAAGTAGAGAAACTTAACCACCAAATATTAGGAGTAAGATAATCTAATATAAGAGAAATACCAATAATTCCACCATCAATAATTTTATTTGGCATTAAAAATAATTCAATCGCTACCGCTGCGCATGCTGCTCCAAAAATAATCATAACTAAACGATACATAAGATGGATAACACTTTCTTTTCGATGTTGCTTCTGCTCCATAAGTCCTCCCTTATACTCTTTTTCTATAGTTTTGTCCTTATATTATAACATACGCTTCTTTTTCTCATGAAAAAAGAAGCTCTATATGAATATGTACAAGCTACGTACTCATATATTTCGATAGAAGAACGTGTGAAGGAGGATAACTCGATGAACCTCATTAAACAACTTGTAAATAAAAAATTAAATCATATTTCTACAAAGGAATTATTGAAATATAGTAAAGAATATGATGTTCCAATTACGACTGCACAAGCTGATCAAATTGTTGGACTTATGAAAGGAAAGAATATTAACATTTACGATAATGACGAACGACTAGCGCTCTTAAAACAAATAGCTCAAGTAACCTCGCCCGCTACTGCCCAACAAGTAAATACTTTATTTCAACAACTACTAAAATAAGGAGGGGATATTCCCCTCCTTATTGCCTATTGCGCTTTAATTTTCTCAAGAAGTCCTTCATCAAAAGTACCATTTTTCAGCATTTCGATTTCCAATTTATATGGCGGCTTCTTGTCCTTTTTATCTTCACCTACATATGGTGTTTCCAGAATTTTTGGTACGTGCATTAATTGCGGATGATGCACAATATGATGCAATGCTTTATAACCGATATGACCGAAACCGATATTTTCATGACGGTCCTTTCCTGCGCCGCGTACATTTTTACTATCATTAATATGAAGTACTTGTAAACGATCGATACCAACAATCTTATCAAATTCGTTTAATACACCGTCAAAGTCATTTACAATGTCATATCCTGCATCGTGCGTATGACACGTGTCAAAGCATACCGATAGTTTTTCATTATATGTTACACCATCAATAATTTTTGCAATTTCTTCAAAGCTACGGCCGCATTCTGTTCCTTTTCCTGCCATCGTTTCTAACGCAATGTTCACCGTCTGATCTGGCGTTAATACTTCATTCAGCCCTTTAATAATTTGTTGAATACCAGCGTCTGCCCCTGCACCAACGTGCGCACCTGGGTGAAGAACGATTTGTTTTGCCACACCTAATGCTGATGTTCTTTCAATTTCCATACGAAGGAAATCTACACCTAATTGGAATGTTTCTGGCTTCGTCGTATTTCCAACATTAATAATATATGGCGCATGTACGATAATCTCTTCGATACCGTTTTGTTCCATATGTTTTCTTCCTGCTTCTATATTCAATTCTTCAATTGGTTTTCTTCTCGTATTTTGCGGTGCACCTGTATAAATCATAAACGTCGTTGCACCGTATGAAACAGCCTCTTCACTTGCTGCTAATAACATTTTCTTACCACTCATAGAAACATGAGATCCAATCTTTAACATACAATCACCTCTTCAATATACAATAGATATAATGATAGCATAATTTGTAGAAATATGTAGTGAATTGTTTGTTCACAAAAAACGCACTACATAAATTTATACGACTATTTAAACAGACTATACTCTTCATTTACATTATCTAGATGAAGCGAAACTTTAATCAATATTTTCTATCCATATTGATTACGGCTCTCACAAATAGCTGGATAAAAAAAGATAAGGGAAATCCCTTATCTTTTTTTATTGCTATATTTTCTTTTCACTTTGTCACGTTCTGTTGCAAGTTTACGTTTATAGTTTGGTTTTACTTTTTTCGGTTTTTTAACAACTTTCGTTGCCATAACATCAAGTTCATCATTTGGTTTTTTACGGCTCTTACGACGACGACGTTCACCTAAATCCGCCCACTCATCTCCGCGTAAATCTACATGTTTAAACTCGATATGACGTTGTTTTTCTAAACTATCTAACGCTTCTTCGTTTGCTGGATCATAAATCGTCACTGCAATACCTGAATAGCCTGCACGTGCTGTTCTTCCCACTCGGTGAACGAAGAAATCTAAATCTGCTGGAAGTTCGTAGTTAATAACATGACTAATTCCTTCAATATCAATACCACGAGCTGCTAAATCAGTTGCAACAATATATTGGAATTCAAGGTCACGAATTTGTTTCATCATTTTTTTACGATCACGAGGTGATAAATCTCCGTGAATTCGTCCAACTTTTAAGCCGCGTTCCGTTAATCCGTCAGCAACTTGATCTGCCATTTTCTTCGTATTCGTGAAAACAACTGCTAAATACGGCTTAAATTGTAGCAACATTCTTTTCACTAAATCAATTTTGTTACGATGTTTAGAAGGCACTAAATAATGCTCGATATTTCCAGCCGCAACTTGTTTTGGATTGATATGAATATGCTCTGGATTCTCCATGTATTTCTTCAGAAACGGTTTTAGTTTTTGAGGAATTGTTGCAGAGAAAACTAACATTTGCAAGTTTTTAGGCATGCGTGCTGCAATCTTATCTACATCATGAATGAATCCCATATCAAGCATTAAGTCTGCTTCATCGACAATAATTGTATTTGCTTTATGAACAAACAGTGCTTGTTCTTCTACTAAGTCTTTAATACGTCCTGGTGTTCCAACTACAATATGAGGTTGTTTTTTCAACTTTTCAATTGATCGTTGTTTATCAGTTCCACCAATTAAACAACGTGCTGTAATCATTTGATCTTCCGCACAGAACTTTGTTAATTTCACGATTTCTTCGTAAATTTGTTGTGCTAACTCACGAGTAGGCGCTGTAATAACAAGTTGTACTTCTTCACGACCTGGGTTAATTCTGTTCAATGTAGGAAGTAAGTATGCATGTGTTTTCCCAGAACCTGTTTGGGATTGTCCAATTACACTTACACCTTTTTTCACGACCGGGAAAATTTTCTGTTGAATTCCTGTCGGCTCTGTAAAGCGTAGTTCACGAACTGCATCTATTAAAAATGGTTTAAAATCATACTGTGTAAAAGTTTGTTGTGTCATAAGTTACACCTTCTTTCTAAATTTCTACTGCGCGCACAAATCAGTCAAGTCTACATTATATCGAAATCTACAAGTAAAATCCATCTTTAGTTTAGGTTTTTACTTCAAAAACTAACCTTCTTCCCTCTTATTGCATATTGTATGTGTATATACCTAACTGAAGAAAGGAGGATTTCTCACATGTTTCCAAAATCCCCCATGAGGCAAATGTATCCAAATCCAGGGCAGCAACCTTATACACCATATCCAATTCCACAACTACCACCGATGGCACAAAAAAAGAAAGGATTTCTTGCTAAACTCTTTAAAAAACACGATCCAACCGAAGCTTTCATGCAAATGGTTCCGCCTTATCGACAAATGGAAGGACCGCCAATGATGCACCAGCAACCGCCACCTCAATATCGACAGCAATATCAGCAACAATACCAACACCAATACCCGCAACAATATCAACAGCAATATCAACCATACATGCAGCAACATCCCGAGCAAATGATCCCTCCTCAAATGTATGAATCAAACGACACGCGCGGCGGTGCAGCAAATACAGACACATCAAGTAGCGGCATCGGTAGTTTTTTTTCGAATTTAATTTCGAATCCAACTAATATGATAAATAATATCGAAAAAGTATCACAAGTCGTTCAATCTGTAAGCCCTGTCGTCGAACAGTACGGTCCCATTATGCGTAACCTACCAAGCATTGTTAAAATTCTAACCTCTGGAAAAAGTACGGAAGAAAATCCAACCGAAGATCAAACTGAAGACGTAACAGAAAAGGTTGAGGTAGCAACTCCACATCCTCCATCCAAAAAAAGAAAAAGAAAAAAAATGGTGATTGAGCCAGTCATAGAAAAAGAAGTACGAGAGGAGCCTGTTCAAAAAATAGCAACAAAACCAAAACTATATGTGTAACAATCCTTTGTTTTCTATCCACTCCTCCTTTATAATGTAAAAGACTATGCACAAAAGTATCCCTTGTTTAGAAGGAGAGGATTACTCGTATGAAAATTGTTAAAATTTCCCCTCGTGGTTATTGCTACGGTGTTGTGGACGCGATGGTTATTGCACGTAACGCCGCATTAGATACATCATTACCAAGACCTATTTATATTTTAGGTATGATTGTTCACAACAAACATGTAACAGATGCGTTCGAAGAAGATGGCATCATCACACTAGATGGTCCAAGTCGATTAGACATTTTAGATAAAATCGATTCTGGTACTGTTATTTTCACTGCACACGGTGTTTCTCCAGAAGTTAAACAACGTGCAAAAGAAAAAGGTTTAACAACAATCGATGCCACTTGCCCAGATGTTACAAAAACACATGACCTTATTGAAGCAAAGAAAGCTGAAGGTTACCATGTCATTTATATTGGCAAAAAAAATCATCCAGAACCAGAAGGCGCAGTTGGTATCGCACCTGACATCGTTCATCTTATCGAAAGAGCCGATGATTTAAAAACATTAGAAATTCCAACGGATAAAATTTTAGTTACAAATCAAACAACGATGAGTCAATGGGATGTTCAACATTTAATGGAGGACATTCAGAAGAAATTCCCAACAGCAGAGTTCCATAAGGAAATTTGTTTAGCAACTCAAGTTCGCCAAGAAGCGGTTGCCAAACAAGCTGATGTTGCAGACTTAACAATTGTTGTTGGTGACCCGAAAAGTAATAACTCAAACCGTTTAGCACAAGTATCGCAAGAAATCGCTGGTACGAAAGCATACCGCGTTGCGGACGTAAGTGAAATCAAATTAGAATGGCTACAAGGTGTCGAGAACGTAGCTGTTACAGCAGGCGCTTCTACTCCAACACCAATTACAAAAGAGGTTATCGCTTTCTTAGAGCAATATGACCCAATGAATCCTGCTACATGGGAAAGAGTTCGAAAAGTACCGTTACAAAAAATATTACCTCGTGTAAAAGTGAAAAAAGAACAATAATAAAAACCGTTGCCTATATGAGCAACGGTTTTTTATTTTTCTTATACAAATGTAAATGGATCTGTATGTAACTGCGAAGCATGAATATGTACATTCAGTTTCTTTGCATCTGCTTTTTCTTGTAATTGCTTTTGTACACCTTGCTTCATTACCTTTTCAACGTTATGTCCTGGGTCGACGATATTTAAACCGAGCATCATCGCATCATGGGCAACATGATAATACATGTCACCTGTTACATATACATCCGCACCTTTAAATTTAGCTTGATTGATGTATTTGTTACCATCGCCACCAAGTACAGCTACTTTGCGCACTTTATCATCTAATTTCCCAACAACTCGCGCACCCTTTACATCTAACGATTGCTTTACATGTTCCGCAAACTGTCCAAGTGTCATTTCTTCTTGTAAATACCCTATTTTTCCAAGCCCTAACGTTTCACCTTTGTTATCAAGTGGATACACATCATAGGCTACTTCTTCATATGGATGTGCTGTTACCATTGCTTTAATCACTTTTCGTTGTAGTGAAGCTGGAATAATCGTTTCGATCCGCACTTCTTCTACGCGCTCTAACTGTCCAGTTTCCCCGATATAAGGATTTGTCCCCTCTTGAGGTACAAACGTACCTGTACCCTCGCTATTAAACGTACAGTGACTATAATTGCCGATATGACCAGCACCTGCGTCTCCTAATGCTTTTCGTACTTCTTCTGCATGAGTTTCAGGCACAAACACAACAATTTTTTTCATTTCTTCTGCATATGTCGGTGCCAAAACTTCTGTATTTTGCAATCCTAACGCCTCAGCAAGTAAATCATTTACCCCGCCCTTAGCAACATCCACATTTGTATGTGCGGCATAGATTGCAATATCATTTTTAATACACTTTTCAATAATTTTCCCATATGCCTTATCTGTATGAATCGCTTTTAGCGGGTTAAAAATTAAAGGATGATGCGCAATAATGACATTCGCTCCTAATTGAATTGCTTCATCCACAACTTCTTCCGTTACATCTAACGCAATTAATACGTGCTGCACGGGTTTATTAAGCGCTCCAATCTGCAAGCCAATCTTATCTCCTTCCATCGCCAAATGCTTCGGATACATACTTTCAAATAACGAAATAATTTCATGGCCATTTGGAATTTTACTCATGATAAAACCTCCCCTATCATTTTCATTTTCGCTTCTACTTCCGCACGCTTCGCTTTTGTTTCTTCAGAATCAGCCGCACGTTCTAACTGCTTTAAAATATTTTGGAAGTTTTTTAATTCTCCTTCCCACTTTTCAACGAAAGCTTCACTTTTTTCTTTCATTAAAAATGGTCCCATAAATAATTCAGCCTGTTTATTTTCAGAGTAAGGAACCGTGATATTTCCTCGCTCCCCTACTAAAATCTCGTAAATTTTCCCATCTTCTTTTACGATTTTTTCATGGATAAGCTCCCATCCATTCGCAATAAACCATTCACGAATGTGATGCGCTGCAATATTCGGCTGTAAGATTAAACGTGTTACACCTTCTAATTTTTCTTTACCACTTTCTAAAATATCACGAATTAACGCTCCGCCCATTCCGGCAACCGTAATTACATCTACTTCTCCTGGCGCGATAACAGCTAATCCATTCCCTTTACGCACATCTACTTTATCTTGTAAGCCACTTTCAGCTACAGTTGCCTGCGCAGAGCGAAATGGTCCATCTACAACCTCTCCAGCAACTGCTTTAGTAGCAATATTATTTATAATTGTATAACACGGTAAATACGCATGATCCGATCCAATATCGGCAACTGTAGATCCTACTGGTATTTCACGCACAACTTCTTCTAATCGTTTTGAAAGCTTTACTTCATTCATGTATTTCCATTACTCCTTCTCTTGTCAGTCTGTCTCCATGATAATGAATTTATAGTAGTTGTTGCAAGCCTATAACAACAATTCACTTCTCTATCATTCATCGTATTTTAGAAAATATAGAAAAACAAGCCTTTTGCTTAAGCAAAAGGCTTGTCATACGGAACTTTATTTTTTCTTCGATAACCAATCAGCTACTTTAGCGGCTTGATCAGCTGGAACTATATTCGGTGGCATATTTCCTTTTCCTTTCGAAAGAATTTCTTTAATTTCATCCTTTGAAAGTTTCCCACCAATTTTTTGTAAATTAGGTCCTACCGCCCCTTGTAACTGATCACCGTGGCAGCTCGTACAGCTTTGCTTCACAATATCCTCTGGCTTGGATGCTGTTTGTGCTGGCTTCCCGCCATTTTTTGCATCAGCTAACTCTTTAGATTTATTTAGCCCCTGAAATGAAAATACAAACATAACGATAATACCCAATGCTGCAATAAGAGCGAACGGAATCAGCGGATTACGTTTCATATCTCTTCTCCCCCCTCTATACCCCTAAATAGTTAGATGATTCAGTCATTTCCATTGTACTTGAAAACGCTCTATCAGAAAAGAGTAAACTACTAATCGTTAAAAATATTCCATAAATTCAGTTTATTGTTTTTTATTGTTATATCGCTTATTATTTCGATAATTATTAACGTTTCTCATCATATTTTTCACTTTTCTACATATATTTTTGTATAGAATAAACAAAATTAATCGAAAAATCGAAAAATGAGCATTTGCAAATCAAAAGACAATTCTGTAAAATAAATTACAAGAAATTGTAATCGTTGCTGACAGCTAAAGTTTAACAAAAATTAACAAAATAAAAAAGTTTACTTCACAAAAGTGAAGTAAACTTAAAGGTAGCCTATTCTAAGAAATCCTTAAGACGCTTACTACGGCTTGGATGTCTCAATTTACGAAGTGCTTTTGCTTCAATTTGACGGATACGTTCTCTCGTTACGCCGAATACTTTCCCAACTTCTTCAAGCGTACGAGTTCGTCCATCATCTAAACCAAAACGAAGACGTAGAACATTTTCTTCACGATCTGTTAGTGTATCTAACACATCTTCTAATTGTTCTTTTAGCAATTCATACGCTGCATGGTCCGCAGGCGATGTTGCTTCTTGGTCTTCAATGAAATCACCTAAATGGGAGTCATCTTCTTCACCAATCGGTGTTTCAAGAGAAACTGGCTCCTGTGCAATTTTCAAGATTTCACGTACTTTTTCTGGAGCAAGATCCATTTCTTCACCAATCTCTTCAGGAGATGGTTCACGTCCTAAATCTTGTAATAATTGACGTTGTACACGAATTAACTTATTAATCGTTTCAACCATATGAACTGGGATACGAATTGTTCTTGCTTGGTCTGCAATCGCACGTGTAATTGCTTGGCGAATCCACCAAGTTGCATACGTACTAAATTTGAAACCTTTACGATAATCGAACTTTTCAACCGCTTTAATTAGACCCATATTCCCTTCTTGGATTAAGTCTAAGAAAAGCATACCACGGCCCACGTAGCGCTTTGCAATACTTACTACAAGACGTAAGTTTGCTTCTGCAAGACGACGTTTCGCTTCTTCATCGCCTTCTTCAATACGCGTTGCAAGTCGAATTTCTTCTTCTGCAGATAGTAAATCTACACGACCAATTTCTTTTAAATACATACGAACAGGATCGTTGATTTTAACCCCTGGTGGTACACTTAAATCATTGAGGTCGAATTCTTCTTCCGATTTTGCTATTTGGCGATTATTAGGGCCTTCGTCGTTGTCATTGTCGCCAACTAAGTCAATCCCTTGTTCACCTAAATATTCATAGTATTCATCCATTTGATCGGATTCAATTTCAAATCCATTCATGCGTTCTGCAATCTCTTCATATGTAAGAACGCCACGTTTTTTTCCGAGCTCAGTGAGTTGTTCTTTCACTTGCTCAAGGGTCATTTCAGTTTCAATTTGTTTAGAACGAGCTGGTTTGTCAGCCATCTGTTCCCCTCCTTACGCGAGATACAAACATTCATTATACTAAAAATTTATCAAAAAAGCTATTTTCTCGCTTTTTGATTTTGTAAATATGCTACATAATATTTAGCAGCCTCTACAGGATCTGTTTTTTCCATTTGTTTTATCTTGAAGATGATTTCCATCTTTTCAAGTTTTTCTTGATGACGTCTAAGCGTCTCCAAATGGCCTTGTAACACTTCTTCTGTGTATTCTGGATTAATAAATTCATCCGTCGAAATATCAGTAATAATATTTTTCAACTTTTCATCAGAGAGCCAACTTAAAAATGTTCCGACTGAAGGTTCATTTCCCTTTTCATAATATGCGTATAGTTCATATAAAATCCCTTTATGTTCTTCTGTATGAAAATCTTCTATGTGGGATTCCATACGAACGGCCACTTCTGGACTTTGCAACATATGGTAAATAATTTCTCTTTCTGCCCTTTCAAAACCTGTTAACTTCGGTTTTGTTTGAACAATTTGAGACGGCTTAGAAACCTGCTTTACTTGTTTTTGCTGTACCTTTTGTTCTTTGCGATATTGGTGCAATTGATTCAAAAGTGTTTCCATTGAATACGAAAATTCTTGCGATAATGACTTCAAATATGATTCTGCCTGCATCGCATCCTGTAACAACGATAACTCTTTTAAAACACTTTTCACATACTCTTCTTTGCCCGACTCATCTTGCAAATTTTTCCCTAAACGCAAATAATTTATTTTAAAACCAACAAAACTTATACTTGATTTCACAAGATTTTCAAAAGCAGTTGTCCCATATTGTTGCACATATTCATCAGGATCAAGCTTATCTGGCAAGGATGTAACTTTCACTTGGCAACCAACTTGCAACAATAATTGCCCTGCTTTCATCGTCGCTTCTCGCCCTGCTTTATCACCATCATAGCAAAGAACAACAGTTTCAACGTTACGTCGCAGAAGTTTTGCTTGTTCTTCAGTTAAAGCTGTTCCCATTGTCGCAACAGCTTCTTCCACACCACTTTTTACCGCAGCTAGTACGTCAGCATACCCTTCAAAAAGGACCACTTGCCCACGTTTTCTAATAAACGGCCTCGCTTGGTGGAAGTTATACAACAATTTACTTTTGTGAAAAATTGGTGTTTCTGGGCTATTTAAATATTTCGGAGTGTCATCTCCTAATGCCCTTCCACTAAACGCTATCACTTTACCTTGTAACGTATAGATTGGAAACATAACTCTTCCACGGAAGCGATCATAATGACTACCATCCTTCTCGCTTCTTATGAGAAGACCAGCTTGTTCCATACTTGATAGCGATAAACCTCTTTTTTGTAAGATTTTCGTTGCTGCATCCCAAGCAGGTGACGCATAACCAATTTCAAACTTCTCAATCATCTCTTTTGTAATACCACGTTTTAACAAATACGAAAGTGCTTCATTTCCTTCTTCTGTATTTACTAATAAATGATGATAATACTTTTTCAAAAGTTCATGAGCCTGTTGCATGATGACAGTGTCATCAGATATGTCTTCTTGTTGTCCTTGCCCTGATGTATACTCTGCAACCGCAATTCCATTTCTTTCACCTAGCTTTTGAACAGCTTCGGTAAAAGCCAGTCCTTCCATTTTCATTAGAAAGGAAAATACATTTCCACCTTCTCCACATCCGAAGCAATGAAAAATTTGCTTGTCAGATGAAACAGAGAATGAAGGAGAATTCTCACCATGAAACGGACAAAGGCCGAAATAGTTACGTCCCTGTTTTCTAAGTTGAACGTATTCACCAATCACTTCGACAATATCGGATGATGTCCGAATTTGTTCAACAACTTCTTCAGGAATTCTGTTCCCCATAACTCCATCTCCGTGTCGTATTTTGTATTCGATATAAATTAAAAAATTCCTTTATAATTCGACAATATTTTTTCTAAACTTATTAGAAAATGTTGTCGATCACGTTATCAAGCGATTTTGCAGACCCTTTTCTGCGTAACTTCGCAGATACGTACCTACTATATAAAATTGTATCCATTTGCTCATCTATTACAAATGTACCTCATGGAGACAATACATATGCACTTTTTCATAAGAAGACTAGCAAGCATCATATCCTATGTGATCACGAGATCTGTTTTTTGCATGTTGATACATATAAAGAAATCAACTTTTGCTTATTCAGCATCTACATAGATCCAAATTCCCTCGCTACTTCCTTAAACGATGAGCATACGATGTGACAAACAAAATTTTGACATGAACTTTCGTTCCAGCTCGCACAATTGTCAGCCTTCACAGTATATGCATCTGCATCAACTCATACCATATTGATGTTTTGCATATTTCTGTATTCTACATCCCTTCTGCGAATCCTTCCATAATGTGCGTTTTCTTGTATAGATTTTGTCGATTTAACGTAATTACATGTCATTTCTTAAATCCTATCCCTAGTTTATTCTGAAAAATTAAAGTCTAAACGTAAAATATAGGTTTTTATCACAATTTTTTATTATAATATATTTTCTTCAACTACGCTACATATCCCTTTATTTTTTCATCTTCTATTTCAGGATAGCGAAACCCTACCTTTAGCATAATAAAAAGACCGAAAAATATAAGCATAACCACTTCGCTATCATCTATTACGAAATCAGCAGGCACTGTGTTTCTCACGAGCGAAAAAAGCACATTCACCTTTGGTAAATGTGCTAAAACATTTTTTGGTTTTGCACTGCATTCACAATAATGTTAGCTGTTTCTTCAATCGCTTTGTTCGATACATCAATTACTTGACAATTTATTTTACTAACTACATTCTCAAAGTGATCAATCTCTTCTTTAATACGATTAATATTGGCATATGTTGCTCCATCACTTAGTCCAAGTGATTTCAATCGCTCTTTTCGAATATGATTTAACTTCTCTGGCGTAATTTTCAAACCAAAGCATTTTTCTTTAGCCACTTGATATAATTCTTCAGGCGGATCTACTTCTGGTACTAGTGGTACGTTGGCAACTTTCAAACGTTTGTTATGAGCTAAATATTGAGAAAGTGGTGTTTTTGATGTGCGCGAAATCCCAATTAACACGATATCTGCTTTTAAAATACCACGTGCATCTCTACCATCATCATACTTCACAGCAAACTCAATCGCTTCAATCTTTTTAAAGTATTCTTCATCTAACCTACGAACAACACCAGGCTCATATCTAGGCACTTGCCCGGTAATTTCTTCAATTTGATCGATTAGAGGACCAATAATATCATATGCCTCTACACCTTCTTTTGCAGCCTCTGTCACTAAATATTGGCGCATGTCAGGCTTTACTAACGTAAAACAAATAAGTGCTTGATTGCTCTTAGCAATCGAAATCACTTCTTTTAATGTCCCTGTATCTTCTACATACGGCACACGTCTAATATCAGGAGCAAATGGGAATTGCCCCATTGCTGCTCGAACAACCAAATCAGCCGTTTCTCCTACAGAGTCAGATACGACATATACGATTTTATTATCCATTACATTACCTCACTTTAAACAAATTACACTTATTCGTTATTTACTAAGTTTACAAACGCACGTGTAATATTTGTTTTTGTAATTCGTCCAACCACTTCTAAACCTTGTTTCGTATCTTTTACAACTGGCATCGCATCAATCTGTCTTTCTATTAATTCCATCGCAATATCATATAAAGAATCTTCTCTACGACACATCGCAATGTTTGGCATCCTTGTCATGATAATATTAACCGGAAGTGAGGTTAAATCCTGCTTCCCTAAGCTAGCTCGTAATAAATCTTTACGAGATACAACGCCTACTAATAGAGTCGATTGATCTACAACGAATAATGTACCTACATCCTCTAAAAACATAGTACAAATCGCATCGTATACCGATACATTTTTATCAATTACAACCGGTCTAGATTGATAATCTTGTACTTTAATTTTCTTAACAGCTTCAGATAATAACTGCCCCCCAGTTTTACCCGTATAAAAATAACCTACGCGTGGACGTGCTTCTAAATAACCAGCCATCGTTAAAATTGCTAAGTCTGGTCTTAGCGTTGCACGTGTTAATCCCAATTGCGCAGCAATTGACTCCCCTGTAATAGGACCGTGATCTTTTACAATCTGAATGATATGTTCTTGCCGTTTATTCAGCTCTATGATAATCACCACCTTTAATGCACAACGAAAAAAGTTATACTATCTCTTAAATATTATATACTAAATATGCTATTCGAAAAAGAAAGGATGTAAAAAGGACCGTATACGGCCCCAAATTATATTTGAAACTTATCAAGTTGTTCTAAGAAACGTCTTGATTTCAAATAAATCCCGCAATATTCATCATAATATGTATTCAATACTAAACGCATTTGTTTTTTTGTGCTATCCTTCACTGATACATTGCCAAGTCTATGTAAATCGAAGTGGTAGAAAAGACGTAATAATTTATGAACGGCTTCCCCCACTGGTATACGATACTGATCTTGCTCAGCATGACGTGAGCACAGAAAACCGCCCTCCCTAACAGAGAAGGCGACAAAATCTGTTTCTTGATGACAAATCGCACATGTATCAAAGTACGGGCGCATCCCTAATACCGGAAGCATTTTCGTTTGATAAATTAATGATAATACTTCTGGATCAACACCCTCACACATATAATGCAACGTTTGATATAACATTTCAAATAAATATGGATTATGTTTTTTATCTTCTGTTGCTTTATCAGTTAACTCAACAATAAATGATGCATAAGCAGTTAAAAATATATCCTCGCGAATTTCTTTCATAGTTGAAATAATCTCGCCTTGTTGCAAAGTTCCAAGTCCAGATCCCATTTGAATAAGAAAATGACCATGTGTCATAAGTTGCGAAACAGATGCTAACCGGCTTTTCGGTTTTTTCGCTCCTCTTGCCATTGCACTTACCTTACCCAATTCTCTTGAGAATATTGTAACAATCTTGTTCGTTTCTCCGTAATCTGTCGTACGGATAACGATGCCCTCAACTTTTTGAAACATGTTCGTCACCATCCAAGGTTTGAACAAAACGGGTCAAGAAATTGGAGAGTCTAGATGCGCTAGCTCCTCTTCATGTTGATCCATCTCATCGTTTACGTCTTTTTCCATTTCTTTCAAAAGCAAATACGTCTCAATGCTTCCTGTTTTGGAGAAAAACTTCCAGGTAAAATCTAGCATAAGAATCCACCTTTCTCAATAAGCGTAGCCTATAAACCAATTTCCTTTGTTGTTATTAAATTGACCCATTTTGTCCATTTTCATGTGAGAAAAATTTTTCCTAATTTATCAAAACTCGTAAAAACCAATAATCAGCGGATGAACAAAACATCCGCTGATTACAGCTTTACTCTATTTTAATACTCGTCTTCGCGGAAACCAAGGTCACGAAGCTGAGACATTTTATTACGCCAATCTTTTTGCACTTTTACCCATACTTCTAAAAATACTTTAGAACCAAGTAATGCTTCAATATCAAAACGAGCTCGCTTACCGACTTCTTTTAACATCTTCCCTTGTTTTCCGATAATAATCCCTTTTTGCGACGGACGTTCCACAACAATCGTTGCATTAATATAAACTGCCCCGCCCTCACGTTTTTGAATTGCATCGATAACAACAGCTACAGAATGCGGCACTTCTTCACGTGTTAAATGTAGTACTTTCTCACGAATAAGCTCTGCAATAATAAATCTCTCCGGATGATCCGTTACTTGATTATCTGGGTAGTATTGTGGTCCTTCCGGTAAATACTTTTTAATTGTACCAATTAGGGCCTCTACGTTATTACCGTCTAATGCAGAAATTGGTACGATTTCTGCAAAGTCATGTAATTTGCGATATTGATCAATTAGCTCTAATAATTGTTCTGGGTGAACTTGGTCAATTTTATTAATAACTAAAAATACTGGTTGTTTCGTTTCTTTTAACTTCTCGATGATGAATTCTTCACCACGACCAAAGCCTTCAACAGCATTCACCATAAATAGAACGATATCAACTTCTTTTAATGTCGTTTGCGCCATCTTCACCATGAAGTCGCCTAGTTTATGTTTCGGTTTATGTATTCCTGGTGTATCAATAAAAATTACTTGTGAATCATTTTCTGTATATACACCTTGAATTTTATTACGAGTTGTTTGTGGCTTGTCACTCATAATAGCAATTTTTTGACCAATAATACGATTTAAAAATGTAGATTTCCCAACATTCGGTCTGCCAATAATAGAGACAAAACCTGATTTATAACCTTTTCTATTCATGTAAATCCTCCGCTAAAAATGCTCCTGGTAACAATTCCCCGACTGTTGTCTCTTGAACGTCACCATGTAAATTTGATAGGTATACTTTCGTATCCTGTTTACATAATTCTACCATAACTTGTCGACATGCTCCACAAGGAGGTACTGGACGCTTCGTATCCGCCACAATTGCGATAGCTACAAACTCTTTATCTCCTTCAGAAACCGCCTTAAATAAAGCTGTTCTTTCTGCACAGTTACATAAGCCATATGAAGCATTCTCAACATTACATCCACGATATACTTTTCCATCCTGCGTTAATAATGCTGCACCTACTTGAAATTTAGAATATGGTACGTACGCTTGTTTACGCGCTTCGATTGCTTCTTGAATTAATTGTTGACCATTCATATTCCCGCATCCTTCCTGTTCACAGCTGTGAATAGATACACTCTCTTATTAAAGGCCTTTACGGCACCTTCAAAGCTTAAGAAAAGCTTTGGAATGCAACTATACCACATACGGTAAAAAGATAATAGCACCAATTATAACGGCTATTATCGCAAACAATAAAACCGCTCCCGCCGCGACATCCTTTGCGACTTTCGCAAACGGATGTATATCGGTAGTCGCTAAATCTACTGTTTTTTCCACAGCCGTATTTACCATCTCTAAACTCATTACAATTCCTATTACAATAAGTAATACCATCCATTCTACTTTTGTAATATGGAAATAAAAGCCGCAGCATATAACAACAACTGCGGCTAAATAATGAATTTTCATATTTCGTTCATGACGAAGACAAAAGAATATACCGACTATAGCATACCCAAAACTATCTATAAGTTTTCCTTTTTTCATCGTCCTAATCCAAATGCTTCTAAAATTTCTTTTTGTCTTCCGAACATTTCTTTTTCATCCTCTTCTGTCATGTGGTCATAACCAAGTAAATGTAAAAAGCCATGTAACGCTAAAAAGCCAAGTTCACGATCAAAAGAATGTCCATACTCTTCAGCTTGTTCTTTCGCTCTCGGAATAGAAATAATAAGATCACCTAACATACGCGGCATCTCTACACCTACAATTTCCATTTCTCCTTCTCCCATTTCTTCCATAGCAAAAGAAATGACATCAGTAGGCTGATCCTTATCTCGGTAATCACGATTAATCTCGCGAATGCGTTCGTTATCTACAAATGTTACTGATAACTCTGCACCATCCTCTATTTTTTCCATTTGAGCTGCTTTTCCTAATATCTCACGAATTAAATTCACATACTCTTCTTTCACTTCTTCTGTTTCATCAATGAAATCAATTAATAAACTCATTCTTTCTCCTTATCTTCCGGTGGTTCCGGATATGTAATACGCGAATGGAAAATACCATTTAACGTTTCACATAACGTTTTTCCAACGATTTGTAGTTCCTTAAATGTCAAATCACATTCACTAAATTGCCCATCCTGCAGGCGATCTTTAATAATACTTTGTACTAAATTATTAATTTGATCTGGCGTTGGGTGATTCATAGAACGTACCGCTGCCTCAACACTATCCGCAATACCAACGATTGCCGATTCTTTAGAAGTTGCTTTTGATCCCGGATAACGGAACATCTCTTCTGTATATTTTTCTTTATCTTCTTTAATCGCCTTATAATAAAAATATTTCAGGAGCGTTGTACCATGGTGTTGTCCAGCAATATCGATAATTTCTTGCGGAATATGGTATTCTTCGAGCATCTTTACTCCATCGGTTACATGAGCAATGATAATATCTTTACTCGTCACAGGATCTAATTTATCATGCGGATTTTCAATTCCCATCTGGTTTTCAATAAAGAATTGTGGTTGTACTGTTTTTCCTACATCATGATAGTAAGCCCCTACACGCGCTAATACACCATTTGCTCCAACTGCTTCACAAGCCGCCTCAGAAAGATTCGCTACCATTACACTATGGTGATATGTCCCTGGCGCTTCTAATAAAATTCTACGCAACAGCGGATGATTCGGACTTGATAATTCCATAAGCTTCATACTTGATACAATTCCAAGTCCACTTTCTAAATATGGTAATATCCCCATAGCCAAAACGGATGAGATAATTCCTGAAAGGGAAGCCATTAATAATTGGGTACCAATTTCAAGAGGCGAAAAATTCCCATTACGTAATAATAATAACGCCGCCAAGACGACTACATTTAAGATTGAAACGAGTATACCAGCTTGTAAAATCATCGTACGACGATTTTTTTCTCTTAAGAAAATGCTCACTGATAATGAACTTAATAACACATAAATGCCTACACTATAATTTAGTGTACTTGTTACTCCTTCATTAAACATAATACTTCCGCACACAGAAAAAATCATACTTGTTAAAAATACAAATCGATCGCCAATCATTAGTTTTACAAGTATCGTTCCCATCGCAACTGGGACAACATACGCAATTCCTGCATATTCAAGCTTTTGAAACAAACTAATAATTTTCATTAAAACAATCGTGATAGACAAAATTGTAATATACGCTAAAATGTACGGTTTGTCTTCTCTTTTCCGCTGTAAAAATACTTCAAACTGTTTATGCATAAAGTATAGTAACACACCAATGAGCACCGCTAATCCAACATAAGGCTGAAAACTATTACCTTTTTCTAATAAACCGACTAATTTCAACTGATTATACATATCACTTGAAATTGTTTCACCTTCTCTAACAATAACTTGTCCTTGAAGAATATAAACAGGTGGAACTAAATCTTCTTCTGCTTTCTTCTTCTCTTTCGTTACAGCCGGGTCATAGAAATAATTTGCTGTAATCGCATATGATCCTAGCGCATTCACAGCTTCTTTCAATCCGCTATTCACATTCAGGCTTTTCATTTCATTAACAAATCGCTCTTTCGCTGCCATTTCTTCGGACATTTTAATATTTCCACCCATGATAACGCTAACAGACGTTAAAGCCGCATTCTTTGCTAATTCTAATTGATCCGGTTCTGCATTAATAAAGTATAATAAATTCTCATCCGATAATTCCTTCGTTAAATTAGATGGCAACTTCTTCTTCAACTTTTCTAATTTATTCGCATCGGTCATCTTTTTTTGCTCTTCAGGTCCAGCAGCTTTCATCTCCTGAATTACTTCATTCACCTTAGCAAAAACATCATTTACAATATCTACTCTATTTTGTTTATATTCACTTCTATATGTATATTGATCCCCGACTTTTTGAGCGGCCTCTTGTTTTTTTCTTTCCGTTATAACCTTATCTTCAATTTTAATAGGAGAATGAATTGTTTTTTTCGCAATAGAATACATATCAACATCTAATTGCTCTGGTTTCACATTATTCATAAGTGCGAAAAACAGCACTGCTCCTAATAAAACGTAAGAAATCCAACTTAGTTTTTTCGAATGTTGTAAATTACGAAACCACTTAGAAATTTCTTGAGATCTTAACATGATTTCAATACCTTCTCCTCTCTAGAAATAAAGTGAAACTATTTATAGCTTTCATTTCTTCTAGCCAACGATACTTTTAGGTAACATTTTTATACACCAGTACCTATAGTTTATTTCTCTTATCTTTTATGATAGTAAAAAATATGCCGTTCGCCAACCTTAATACAAAAAGAAATGATCCTGACAAATAGGATCATTCCATTTTATCATATGCCTCAATAATACGTTGTACCAGTGGATGCCTTACAACGTCCGTTTGTTCTAACGTAATGAATGAAAGACCTGATACACCAGATAAAATGTTAGCGGCTAGCGTAAGCCCTGATTTTACCCCCTTTGGTAAGTCTACTTGTGAAGGGTCCCCCGTAATAACCATTTTAGAACTAAAACCTAATCTAGTTAAAAACATTTTTATTTGTGCACCCGTTGTATTTTGCGCTTCATCTAAAATAACAAATGAATCATCGAGCGTACGTCCTCTCATATAAGCAAGAGGCGCGATTTCAATTACACCTCTCTCCATCATACGCTGCGTATATTCTTGTCCAAGAATATCGTGCAGAGCATCATACAATGGACGTAAGTACGGATCTACCTTCTCTTTCAAATCACCTGGTAAAAATCCTAAACTTTCTCCAGCTTCTACAGCCGGTCTCGTTAAAATGATTTTCTTTACATACCCTTGCTTTAAAGCTCTTACAGCCATTACTACAGCTAAGTATGTTTTCCCAGTCCCGGCAGGTCCTATTCCAAATACAATATCATTTTTCTTCATTGCATGAATATATCTTCTTTGTCCCATCGTTTTTACACGAATGGATTTACCTTTTGCCGTTTTAAAGATTTCTTCTTCATATAACTCTTCAAATTGAGCAATTTTCCCTTGTTGTGCGAGCTGAATTGCATACGCAACATCTCTTTCTGTAATTGACACACCTTTTCGAATAACAACAAGTAGTTGTTGTAAGATTTTTTCTACGAGTGTCACAGTTTCAACTGCTCCAGATGCATGAACAGTTTCACCTCTAGTTACGATTGATACATTCAGTTCCCGTTCAATTACTTTCAAATGAGCATCATTGACTCCAAAAAGAGCGATTGCTTCGTTAGTATTTTCCAATTGTTGGTTCATTTCTACTAATTGTTCTGCCATTACTCAGTCTCCTTGAATATCGGATTCGGATATTGGTTGTGGCTCTGCAATATTTTCAATCACAGTATAATGCAAAGTGACTTTTAGTTGATCCGCCTCAACCTCTTTACTCAAAATCTTATCACTTACAATCATAGCATGTTCATCCAATTTTTTCTTTAGTTCTTTTTCGGCCATTTCTTTCGCTACTTTCATTGCCTGTTTTTCTGTATATTCTCGGTTCGCCTCTTCCTCTTCTCGCACTACATCTTTTTCATATGCAATCGGCAGTGTAAAACCAAATAATTTCACATCATGTTTTACACTTTCCGTACGAGAACGTTTATACTTATCATGCTGAAATCCCCATATTTTTATTTTTGTACTCCCAAATGTAAGGTAATGCTCATTATACGTATTACCAGTATATACTTGAAATTGCGTCTTGAGTGGTACATTCACCTCAGAGGTGTACCACGTTTCTCCATATACAATACCTTTCGCCGAAACAATGGTTGGACTCTCCTCATTACCGTATATCCCTGATACGAGAAGCTGCCCTTTTTCTACATGATCATTTTTTAAAACGACTGGTTTTCCAACTTCAACAAATGTTTTTGTAACAATCGCTTCTTTTTTTGCCACTAAATTTTGCGGCCTTTGTTCTTTTTCTTTTTTCGGCTCATTTTTTTCAACAATTTTAAAATGGTACGTCGTTCCCCTTACTTCTAGTCCTGCCCAAGTAATCGCATTAATATTGTCCGTCAAATGACGTTGTACATCTTCTACACTAGGCATTTGGAATTGTAATTTTCCTTTTTTAATACCCATTTTGTCCAATTCTTTCATCAATATATATTCTGTTTCAGGTTTCGCTCCCGTAATTTCAATTTTCCAAACCATATTCGATAATGCAATCATACCAAAGAAGAAAATTAAAAAACCAATTAAGAATCCACTATTTTTAATTAAGCGCTTATTCCAAAATGGAAAACCGTAACGCCCAATAAAATATAGTTTACACTCATTTTTTCTATAAATCGGCTTTATTTTTTTCACATCTCGTAATAGCATACAAAAGACTAACGTTTCATCGGCGATTTTCTTAACGTCCCAAACTAATAATTTTCTACGCACACATTCGTTAACAAACCGCTCCGCTCCTCTACCTTCAATTCGTACCTTCACATATCCAAGCCACTTTATAAACCATTTATTTTTCATCTACTACCTTCACTACCTTTCCAAAAGTAGACACACTACTTTTCACTTTAATTAGCAAAATAGCTCGTACGAAAATGAAATAAAGAGTTTTATTTTCCATAAATAGCGGGATAAAGTGAGACTTTAATCAGCCCTCACCAATTGGACTTTAATGGATAGCCCGACCCCCACCTAACTTCTTTGCTTTCGCTGAATTTTGAGGCGGGGGCTTACTGCCCATTAAAGCGGGATAAACTTAAATAGTAGGGACAAATCATTAGAATAAAGAAGAAAAACTTCACATACGGAAGTTTCCCTTACTTCTCTTTCTGTTCGTCTTCTAAAAACGTCACTTGCTCAATTATCCCTTCAAGCAAAAGTTCTTCCGGAAGGATTGTTTTAATAACAAAGGACTGCCCCTTAATTAATAACTGACCATGCTTTAACAACAACCTTACTTCTTTATCTGAAAACACTAATAAACCTCGATGATTTTCTATATAGATATGCACTTGCCCAACAAGCGTGATCCGAGGTAGATCCATTAGCACATCCACTGGTAGGTCTATTTGCTTCGTTAACCAATTCTTCATTTGTTCTAATTTTTTCATCCCAAAAGACCCCCTCTCATCCCATATGTATGAAAAAAGAGCTTGTAATATCACGTCCAAACTGAAAAAAGCATAAAAAAACGTCTCATACGAAATGAGACGTTTTTTTATGCTAATAGCTGGATAACCAGCTTATTCACAAGCGATCCATCTGTTTTACCTTTTACTTTCGGCATAACAGCAGTCATCACCTTACCCATATCTGCTTTAGACGTCGCACCAACCTCAGAAATAACTTGCTTGATTATATCAACTAGCTCTTCTTCCGTTAATTGCTCCGGCAAATATGCGCTTAAAATCTGAATTTCACTTTGCAGTTTATTAACAAGGTCTTCACGACCAGCTTTTTTAAATTCAAGGAGGGAGTCCTTATGCTGTTTTACTTCACGAGCTAAAACTGTTAGTTCCTCTTCTTCAGTAAGAGTATGCTGTAGTTTAATACCTTCATTTTGTAAAGCAGCCTTAACCATACGAATGACGGTTAATTTTTCTTTTTGTTTATTCTTCATCGCTTGTTTCATATCATCGTTTAAACGACCGAGAAGACTCATAACTTACACCCTCTCTTAGAATTTACGCTTTCTTGCCGCTTCAGATTTCTTCTTACGTTTTACACTTGGTTTTTCATAAAACTCGCGCTTTCTTGCTTCAGCAAGTGTACCAGTTTTAGAAACCGATCTTTTAAAACGGCGAAGTGCATCCTCCAAAGACTCGTTTTTACGAACGACTGTTTTTGACATTCTCTTTCCCTCCCTCCGAAACATCACACTTACATACTAACTCCAGCATGCAAAAAGAAACACTTCTTCAGCATGTCTTTTACGATTATAATACATTTTATCACTTCAGGTCAACTATTTGACAGAATAAAAGAAGAATAGATGCTCTTCCTTTTTCAAAAACTATGCAGATAGCTGTTATCTTTTCCCCTGAAGGCAACTATATTTTTGTCATTATACCTTTTTTCATGCAGAAACGTACGGAAAAACTACTCATTTCGTACATTTTCAGTACTTAACTTCTCCACTAAAAAAGAAAGCATGCAAATCGTTTCCGTTTGCATGCTTTTTTATCCCGATTGGTGCGGGCTAATAATGAGCGGGGAATGAATCCCACGCTCATTAAAGTTTCACTTTATGCGCTTGCTGATTCCTTTTTCACATCATCTTCAAGGACACGAACAAATTGCGCTTCGTTATATGGATAACCAGCTTTTGTGATTTTTACTTTCACTAATTTACCGATTAATTCTTCTGATCCTTCAAATACAATTTTCAAGTAGTTATCTGTATAACCTACATATAGGCCTTCACGGTCGCCCTCTTTAAATTGTTCTTCTGGAATAATTTCAAGTACTTCTCCTTCAAACTGTGATGCATACTCTTTCGCTAATTGATTAGATAGTTCAATTAAACGGTGAACACGATCATTCTTCACATCTTCAGGAACTTGATCTTCCATACGCGCTGCAGGTGTTCCTGTACGTTTTGAGTACGGGAATACGTGCAACTCAGAGAAGCGATTCTCTTTAATGAAATTGTATGTTTCCATGAATTCTTCTTCTGTTTCACCTGGGAAACCAACGATTACGTCTGATGTAATCGCAAGACCTGGTAACGCTTCTTTCAAACGATCTAAGCGCTCCTGGAAAAATTCCATCGTATATTTACGACGCATACGCTTTAATACAGTATTAGATCCAGATTGCAACGGAATGTGTAAGTGACGTACAACTACTTCAGACTTATCTAACACTTCAATTACTTCATCTGAAATCTGACTCGCTTCAATAGAAGAAATACGAAGACGTTTTAATCCGTCTACTTCCGCTTCCATATCACGAAGTAATCCAGCTAAGTTATAATCTTTAATATCTTCACCGTATCCACCTGTATGAATACCTGTTAATACGATTTCCTTATAGCCTGCATCTACTAATTGCTGCGCTTGTTTAATAACTTCTTTCCCATCGCGAGAACGCATTAAACCACGCGCCCAAGGAATAATACAGAATGTACAGAAGTTATTACAACCTTCTTGTATTTTTAAAGATGCACGTGTACGATCCGTGAAGTAAGGTACATCCAGTTCTTCGTATACACGTGTTTTCATAATGTTGCGGACAGCATTAATTGGCTGACGCTCTTTACGGAATTCTTCGATGTATCCTAACATCTTTTCACGATCTTGTGTACCAACTACAATATCTACACCTGGAATCGCCATAATTTCCGCTGGAGATGTTTGTGCATAACATCCCGTTACACAAATAACCGCATCTGGGTTTTGACGAACAGCACGTCTAATAACTTGACGACTTTTCTTATCTCCCGTATTTGTTACTGTACATGTATTGATAACATATACATCAGCTTTCTTTTCATATTCAGTTCTTTCATATCCACCTTGTTTAAACAATTGCCAAATGGCTTCTGTTTCATAGTGGTTTACTTTACAACCTAACGTATGGAACGCAACAGTTGACATTGATCATCACCCCATCAATTCAAAATGATACGAAGCAGCACTTAACGCGTATAAAGGCGCCGTTTCTGTTCTTAAAATTCTTGGTCCTAAACTACATGGTACAAATTTATGTTCACGAAGCGCTGTAATCTCTTCCTCAGCTAAACCGCCTTCTGGGCCAAATACAATCAATAGCTTTTGACCTGGTTTCATCATCGTTAAAGCTTTCGCAAAATTAGATTTCTCGCCTTGTTTCGCTTCCTCTTCGTAAGCAACAAGGCAAACATCATACTCACCACTCATTGACAGCAATTGTTTAAACGATGCTGGGGCGTGTACTTCTGGAATTTCACTTCTATGTGATTGTTCCGCAGCTTCTTTCACAATTTTTCTTAAACGCTCAACTTTTTTATCAGCTTTTTTCGCATCCCATTTTACGATAGAGCGAGATGCTTGAAATGGTAAGAATGCAGCTGCCCCAAGCTCAGTTCCTTTTTGAAAAATTAACTCTAGCTTGTCTCCTTTCGGCAGTCCACTTGCAATCGTCACGAAAACAGGAAGTTCACTTGACGTCTCTACCCATTCTACAATAGCCGTATGAATAAATTCACTGGTAATTTCATCAATTGAACATACGGCTGTTTTTCCGTTTACACAGCAATAAATGTGATCACCAGCTGACATACGCATCACTCTTGCTATATGATGTACGTCATCACCTACAATGCGAATACTTGTCTCATTTACATATTTCTCTTCTACAAAATAACGTTGCATATAATCACCTTAGTAGAGTTTCGTTCCTTTCGTAAGCCAATACTTACGAAAAGAACGAAACGTTATCATTTTTCATATAACAAACGGCAAGTCCCTCACCTTATAGTGAGAGACTCCCCTTTTCATTATAGACTAAAATCTATATTACGCATTTCGTGCAATAATTGCTACCCAATCTTCCATTCGCAACACTTCTTCAATTGTAAATCCAGCTTTTTCTAGCGCTTCAGAAATTACTTTTTCCTTTGCAGCAATAATGCCCGATGTAATAAATAATCCGCCTGACTTCACAACTCTTGCTGCATCTTCAGGGAATAAAAGAATAATTTCTGCTAATAAGTTAGCTACGATTAAATCAACAGGACCTTCAATACCCTCTAAAAGACTATTTTGTCCAACAGTCACGATATCATCTGTTTTATTTAAACGTACATTCATTTCTGCACTTTCAACCGCAACCGGATCTAAATCATATGCTTGAACAGAAGACGCACCTAGTTTTGCTGCTGCAATACTCAGCACACCAGAACCTGTTCCTACATCAATGATTGTGTTACCTGGCTGTACTGTTTTTTCTAAAGCACGGATACACATCGTTGTTGTTGGATGAGTTCCTGTCCCAAACGCCATACCTGGATCTAATTCAATAATTTTTTCTTCCGGAGAAGATGGTGTATATTCTTCCCAAGTCGGTACAATTGTGAATGTATCAGAAATTTGTACTGGATGGTAATATTTTTTCCAAGCAGTAGCCCAATCTTCTTCATTGACTTCGTTAACGGTAATATTTCCAGTACCAATTTCGATGTCGTAAGATGGAAGCACATCAATAGATGATTTTACACCTGCAATTGTTTCATGTAAAGAATCCGTTTGCGGGAAATATGCTTTTATTAACACACCTTCTGCCGGATACTCATCTGGGTTCAATGCATAAATTTCACCATATTGTTGCTCGCGCTCTTTCGTCAACTCCGCTGGGTCCTCAATCGCAACTCCACTAGCACCAGCTTCATGTAAAATATGAGAGACAGCTTCTACTGCTTCTTCTGTTGTATGAATACTAATTTCTGACCATTTCACAATTTACCAACTCCATTTTTTATTTCCATTATTCCCCTTTGAAAGCACGTTTAAGCTTTCCGAATAAACTATCATCCTGCTCTTCTTGTCCTGCAAATTCACGCAATAAATCTTTTTGCTGTGAAGTTAATTTCGTCGGTACAACAACACGCACGACTACATATTGATCTCCTTGACCGTATCCACGTACGTTCGGAGCACCCTTTCCTTTTAGGCGGAATTCTGTTCCTGTTTGTGTTCCTGCTGGAATTTTCAGCTTCACTTTACCATGAACAGTAGGAACTTCTACTTCATCACCAAGTGCCATTTGCGCAAATGTTAATGGCATTTCGCAAATAATGTGATCTCCTTCGCGCTCAAAGAATTCATGATTTCTTACATGAACAACAACATATAAATCTCCTGCTGGGCCGCCATTTACGCCCGCTTCACCTTTTCCAGATACGCGGATTTGTTGACCATTATCGATACCTGCTGGAATTTTAACATTGATTTTTTTACGTTTACGAACTTTACCAGAACCGTGGCATGTCGTACATTTTTCTTTAATGATTTGCCCAGTTCCTGAACAATGACCGCAAGCTTGACGGTTTACGATACGACCAAATGGTGTATTTTGTTCTACACTTACTTGCCCTGATCCTGAGCAATGTTTACATGTTTCTTTTGAAGTTCCTGGTTTTGCCCCGCTACCTTTACAAGTATCACATGGATCTTCTACTGGAATCTCAACATTTAACTCTTTACCAAAAATAGCTTCTTCAAAATCTAAAGTGACTTGATATTGTAAGTCAGCACCTTGGCGCGGAGCATTTGGATCACGACGTCTGCCGCCACCGCCGCCAAAGAATGAACTAAAGATATCTTCAAAACCGAAGCCACCACCGAAGTCTCCTCCGCCGCCAAAGCCACCGAAGCCACCGAAGCCTTGATTAGCACCAGCATGACCAAATTGATCATATTGCGCACGCTTTTGATCGTCGCTTAATACTTCGTATGCTTCTTGTACTTCTTTAAACTTTTCAATTGCATTTTCTTCTTTACTTACGTCTGGATGGTATTTTTTAGCCAAACGACGATACGCTTTTTTTATTTCATCTTTTGAAGCACCCTTGCTAAGTCCAAGGACCTCATAATAATCTCGTTTACTCATAAATTTACAACCCCCGAATCTTTCACATAAACGTAATTTTAACACCGAAAGAAAGTGCTTTGCAACAAAGTTTCCTCACTTACAGTATGCAAAGTAAAAAACTTAAGACCCTCACACATTCCTTCTCATTCGTGAAAAAAGCCAAAGCCAAGGCACGCTTGACTTTGACTTTTTGTCATCTTACTTATTATGTTTAAAGTTGAATTACTTGTCTTCTTTTACTTCTTCAAACTCAGCGTCTACTACATTGTCTTTCTTCGCGCCAGCATCTTGTGCTCCTTGTGCACCTTCTGCTTGCCCTGCAGCTGCTTGAGCTTGCTCATATAGTTTAACAGTTAGTTGTTGTACGATTTCTTGTAAAGCGTCTTTTTTCGCACGGATTTCCTCAAGCTCGTTCTTCTCAATCGCAGCTTGTAATGCTTCTTTCGCTTCTGTTGCTTTTGCAACTTCAGCTGCATCTACTTTACCTTCTAAATCTTTTACAACTTTATCTGTTTGGAATACAAGTTGGTCAGCTTCGTTACGAAGTTCAACTTCTTCCTTACGTTTTTGGTCAGCGTCAGCGTTTGCTTCTGCTTCTTTTACCATACGATCTACTTCTTCATCAGAAAGACCTGAAGAAGATTGGATTGTAATAGCTTGTTCTTTGCTTGTTCCTAAATCTTTTGCACGTACGTTAACGATACCGTTCGCATCAATATCGAATGTTACTTCGATTTGTGGAATACCACGTGGTGCTGGTGGGATATCCGTTAATTGGAAACGTCCTAACGTTTTGTTGTCAGCTGACATTGGACGCTCACCTTGTAATACGTGAATGTCTACTGCTGGTTGGTTATCAGCAGCTGTTGAGAATACTTGTGATTTACTCGTTGGAATTGTAGTGTTACGCTCGATTAATTTCGTGAACACACCACCCATAGTTTCAATACCTAAAGAAAGTGGAGTTACATCTAATAATAGTACGCCTTCTACATCACCAGTAAGTACGCCACCTTGAACTGCAGCACCTAATGCTACAACTTCATCCGGGTTTACACCTTTATATGGTTCTTTACCAGTTTCACGTTTAATAGCTTCTTGTACAGCTGGGATACGAGTAGAACCACCTACAAGGATAACGCGATCTAATTCACTTGCAGATAGACCAGCATCTTTTAAAGCACGACGAGTTGGTTCTAATGTTCTTTCAACAAGGTTTGCTGAAAGCTCTTCGAATTTCGCTCTTGTTAATGTTAATTCTAAGTGTAATGGACCAGCAGCTCCAGCACTAATGAATGGCAATGAAATTTGTGTTTGTGTTACACCTGAAAGATCTTTTTTCGCTTTTTCAGCTGCATCTTTCAAACGTTGAAGTGCCATTTTATCTTGGCTTAAATCAATGTTATTTTCTTTTTTGAACTCAGCTACTAAGTGATCAATGATAACTTGGTCAAAGTCATCTCCACCAAGACGGTTGTCACCAGCAGTTGAAATAACTTCAAATGTTCCATCTGCTAACTCAAGGATAGATACGTCAAATGTACCGCCACCTAAGTCATATACTAAGATTTTTTGCTCTTCATCTTGTTTTTCTAAACCGTAAGCAAGCGCTGCTGCTGTTGGTTCGTTAATGATACGCTCAACTTCTAAACCAGCGATACGACCAGCATCTTTCGTTGCTTGACGCTCTGCATCGTTGAAGTATGCAGGTACTGTAATAACAGCTTTCGTTACTGTTTCACCTAAATATGCTTCAGCAGAAGCTTTTAAGTTTTGTAAAATGATTGCAGAAATTTCTTGAGGTGTATATTCTTTACCTTCGATTTCTACTTTGTAGTCTGTACCCATATGACGTTTAACAGACATGATTGTATTTGGGTTTGTAATTGCTTGACGCTTTGCTACTTCCCCAACTTGACGTTCTTCATTTTTGAAAGCTACAACAGAAGGTGTTGTACGGTTTCCTTCTGGATTTGGGATAACCTTTGGTTCTCCACCTTCCATAACAGCTACACAAGAGTTTGTTGTACCTAAGTCAATACCGATAATTTTACTCATGGCGAATCCTCCTACTTTTATGTAAATTATTGATTTACTTTTACCATCGATGGACGAATTACACGGTCTTTTAATTTATAACCTTTTTGGAATTCTTCCACAACCGCATTTGATTCAAATTCGCTGTCTTCTACTTGCATAACAGCTTGGTGTTCATGAGGATCAAACTGTTTACCAACAGCTTCAATCGCTTCTACACCTTCTTTTGTCATCGCTTCTAACAATTGACGATATACCATTTCCATCCCTTGTAATAAGGACTTCATTTGCTCATCAGTTGCTTCCACTTGCATCGCTCTTTCAAAATTATCAAGAGCTGGCAAAATATCTGAAACAAGACTTTGTGCTCTATATTTTTCAGCAGCCTGTTTATCCATTTGAACACGACGCTTATAATTTTCAAAATCAGCTTGTAGACGTAGCATACGGCCTTCCGTTTCCGTCAGTTTCGCTTGCAATTCATCTACTTTTTCTTGTAAAAGAGCAGCCTCACTTTTTTCTTCAACAGTTTCTTCGCTGTCTTCAGATGTTACGGCTTCTTCAACTTGTGCTTCTTTTACTTCTTCTTTCACTTCTTCTACAACTTGTTCGTTACGCTCTTCCACAATTTTCACCTCCTTAAAAGGTATTAGGTATCATGCATAGCATGATTACCTAAGTATAGTTATATATTACACACAGTGATGTATTGCTTATCACTTGAGCGAATGTATTCTTCTTTATTCTTTATTTTTTTAGTCCAGCTGTAATTTGCCTTGTAAATAACTGCAACAAACTAATTACACGAGAGTATTGCATTCTCGTTGGACCTAAAATTGCAATTGTTCCAAGTTGTTCTTCTCCAATCGAATATGTTGCAGAAATCAAACTACAATCTTCCATGGCTGTCGCAGAGTTTTCCCTACCAATTTTCACTTGAATACCAACTTGTTTATGACGCAAAATATCATAAAACTCAGCTTCGTTATCAATCATGGTAAGTAAAGATCTAACTTTTTGAATGTCATGAAACTCTGGTTGCGAAAGCATATTTGCCTTCCCTCCAAAGTATATCTTTTCCGATAACGGAACTTGAAATGTACCATCCAATATTTTTATTGCACTATCGTAATTATGAACATACCCACGCAATACCGTAACAATCTCCTTAAAGATTTTATTATGGAGTTCCGACATTGGTACGCCCGATAGCTTTTCATTTAAAATATTAACCATTTTTTCTAAATCTGATAAATCAACAGATTCCGGAACGGTAATCGTTTTGCTTTGTACATGCCCTGTATCTGTTACAATAATAGCGACTGCGGTTTGACGATCAAGCGGAACAATTTGTACGTTTTTAAGTTTATTTGTGCTTAACTTCGGTCCAAGAACAATGGCCGTATAATTTGTAAGCTCTGATAAAATTTGAGCTGATTGTTGTGCAATCTTTTCCGCTTCAAAAATTCTTTCAGCAAATAAATCTTTAATTTGTACAATTTCATCGTTCGGTAAATTTTGCGGCGCTAAAAGATGGTCTACATAAAATCGGTATCCTTTTTCAGAAGGAACACGTCCAGAAGAACTGTGCGTTTTCTCAATAAATCCTAGTTCCTCTAAATCAGCCATTTCATTTCGTATAGTAGCTGAACTAAATGTAATTTCATCTTTTTTAGCCAACGTCCTTGACCCAACAGGTTGCGCTGATCCAATAAAGTCATCAATAATTGTTTGTAAAATTAAGAGCTGACGTTCCGTAAGCATCTCATCATCACCTCTGTTAGCACTCTTTGTCTTCGAGTGCTAAATCTATTAATAACTTACCAAAATTGACATTCAATTGTCAACGGAAACGTCACGAAATAATGAAACTTTTTCACGTTAATGGAACATTTAATTAGTCAATCAAAAATGATTGGAATACTTCATTCCCTAATAATTTTCCTTTTCGCGTTAAACGAACATATCCATCGCTCTCTTCAAGCAATCCTTGTTCTTGGTTGTTTTGTAACTGCTTCGCGAAAACTTGATCCATTTCCATATTAAATTTCTTTTGAAACGCTATTTTAGATACACCTTTTGTTTTTCGGAGTCCTAAGAACAATTCTTCTTCCATTTTTTCTTTCTCCGTCACCACGTGAACATCTAAATACGGAAATCCGGTTTCATCGATTTTATTGAAATATTGCTTGAGCGGCCCTACATTTTGGATACGTTCTCCATTTACATAACTATGCGCTCCAGCTCCAAATCCATAATACTCTTCATTATTCCAGTATGTGAGATTATGTCTACTTTCATTATTCCCTTTTGAAAAATTACTAATTTCATACTGGGTATAGCCATGTTTCTCCATTTCATCCATTACCATTTCGTACATTTTCGCTTCATGGTCTTCACCTGGAAGTCTTAATTTCCCTTTATTCATTAAGTTATAAAATACTGTTTTCGGTTCCACAATTAATGAATATGCCGAGAAATGTTGTACACCAAGCGTAAAAGCAATGTCTAATGTTTCTTTTACATCTTCTATCGTCTGTCCTGGCAGAGCATAAATAATATCTACATTTATATTTTTAAAGCCTACTTCTTGCGCTTCTCTAATTGCTACAAACGCATCTTCTCTCGTATGCTTACGTCCAATTTTCTCAAGCAATTCATCTCGAAATGTTTGCACCCCAAAACTAATTCGGTTCACTCCACCTTCTAGCAATACATTTAATTTCTCTTTCGGCAAATCACCTGGATTCGCTTCAAATGTTAATTCACAATTCGGGGCAAACGGACGTAAACGACGATTTATAATATTTAATAATTTCTTTGTCTGTTCCATATTTAATGCTGTTGGAGTTCCCCCGCCAACAAAAATCGTTTTCATACTATCAAACGGTACCTTTTGAACTGTATTTATTATTTCTTTCTCTAAATACTCTAAATATTGATCGACCGGCTGGCGTTCAATAAACACTTTATTAAAATCACAATAGTGACAAATATGCTGACAAAACGGAATATGAATATATGCAGCTTGCACCAAAACTAACTCCTACCTTTCTAAAAAGAAAACCTCCACGCTCGGGAGGCTTCTTTTACTTCTCTAACGTATTACGAATTTGTTCCATTCGCATTTTTCCCCAATCATACATCATTTCAACGATTGGTAAAAGCGACATGCCTAATTCCGTCATATAATATTCCACTCGCGGTGGAATTTCTGGGTATACTGTTCGATCAACAATCCCATCTTCCATTAACTCTTTTAATTGGTTTGATAAAACTTTATGAGAAATGCTCGGAAATAATCGCTGTAATTCACTAAAACGATGAGGCCCTTCCACACCAAGATGCCACAATATCACAACTTTCCACTTTCCACTAATAATAGAAAGCGTCAATTCCTTTTCACAATTAAAATTGCCATTTTGTATTTTTTCTTGAATATCTTTTCGAATATTTTCGGACATTAACAAACTCCTAACTTTATATGAACTAAAAAGCTCTCTCACTATTGTAAATGAGAGCTACTCAGATGTCTAAAAAGTAATTATACGTAAAAAAGAAGCCGCATAAACGACTTCTTTTTTCATTCCAACTATTAGTTATCATCCATTTTCAGTACAGCCATGAATGCTTCTTGCGGTACTTCTACAGAACCAACAGACTTCATACGTTTTTTACCTTCTTTTTGCTTATCAAGAAGTTTACGCTTACGAGAAATGTCACCACCGTAACATTTCGCAAGTACGTTTTTACGCATCGCTTTAATTGTAGAACGCGCTACAACTTTGTTTCCGATCGTCGCTTGAATTGGCACTTCGAACTGCTGTCTTGGAATTAATTCTTTTAATTTTTCTACGATTACTTTACCACGGTCATATGCTGAATCACGGTGTACGATAAATGATAGAGCATCGACTTGCTCAGAATTTAAAAGAATATCCATTTTCACAAGTTTAGATGGCTTGTAACCAATTAATTCATAATCAAATGATGCATATCCTTTCGTATTTGATTTCAACTGATCGAAGAAGTCATATACGATTTCTGATAATGGGATTTCATATGTCAAAGTAACACGCGTTTCATCTAAATATTGCATATCAATAAACGTTCCGCGTTTACCTTGGCAGATTTCCATTACAGCTCCAACATAGTCATTCGGAACCATAATTGCTGCTTTAACAAATGGCTCTTCAACACGATCAATTGTCTGTGGATCCGGCATATTAGACGGGTTATCGACAATCATGTCTTCACCATTCGTTAAGAATACTTTATAAATAACACTTGGCGCTGTTGTAATTAAATCAATTTTAAATTCACGTTCAATACGCTCTTGAATGATTTCCATATGAAGAAGTCCTAAGAATCCACAACGGAAACCAAATCCTAGCGCTTGAGATGTTTCTGGCTCAAACTCAAGAGCAGAATCGTTTAATTCTAATTTCTCTAGCGCATCACGTAAGTCGTTGTAACGTGCAGAGTCAATCGGGTACAGACCACAGAATACCATTGGATTTAATTTACGGTAACCAGGTAATGGCTCAGCTGCTGGACGTTTCGCATGTGTAATCGTATCACCAACGCGTGTGTCACCAACATTTTTAATCGATGCCGCTAAGAAACCTACATCACCTACTGTTAACTCATCACGTTGCGTAGTTTTCGGTGTAAACACACCTACTTCTGTTACTTCAAATTCTTTTCCAGTTGCCATCATACGTACTTTATCGCCAACTTTTACCGTTCCATTTACAACACGGATATACGCAATTACACCGCGGTATGGATCATATAAAGAGTCAAAGATCATACATTGTAACGGTTCTTCTGAATCACCTGTTGGTGCTGGCACTTTTTCAACGATTTGTTCTAAAATCTCTTCGATACCAATCCCAGCTTTTGCCGAAGCAAGTACAGCTTCTGATGCATCTAACCCAATTACATCTTCCACCTCTTGGCGTACACGCTCTGGGTCTGCACTTGGTAAATCGATTTTATTAATAACCGGTAAAATTTCTAAATTGTTATCAAGCGCTAAGTATACGTTCGCTAACGTTTGCGCTTCAATACCTTGCGCTGCATCTACTACAAGAATTGCACCTTCACAAGCCGCTAAACTACGAGATACTTCGTACGTAAAGTCGACGTGTCCTGGTGTATCAATTAGGTGAAGAATATATTCTTCGCCGTCTTTTGCTTTATAGTTTAATTGTACTGCGTTTAATTTAATTGTAATACCACGCTCACGCTCTAAATCCATAGAGTCAAGCAACTGAGCTTTCATTTCACGTTGTGTTAACGCGTTTGTTTTCTCTAAAATACGGTCTGCTAACGTTGACTTTCCGTGGTCAATATGAGCAATGATAGAGAAATTACGAATTTTGGACTGTCTTTTTGCTCTTTCTTCTTTGTTCATCTATGTTCTCAACTCCTAATAGTCTCGCCAATATACACTAGCACTGATTATATCAATAGAGCAGCAAAGATTCAATGAAAACTCGTGCTGCTTACAATACAAATCATTCTATTTATATCTTATGCGAACAAACCATAAGAGACAAACCTTTTTCAAATTAAAGAACGGCTGTCTTACAAACCTGTAAAACAACCGTCCTCCGTTTGACTCTTAACTAAAAATCCCTTTTACTTTCCCAACAACTATATCTGTTCCAAACTTTGTTATTTCATAGGCAACGCTTGCTATCGCCATACCCATTCCTTCTACAATATTAAAACTTTTTAAGCTTTCTAATTGTTTTTGTTTTTCAGTAGCGGAAAACGAACCTTCCAAAGTTTCTGATTCAGTGGCCTCACCTTTTGTTCCTGTCATATGAGCGATTTGTTCATACGACATTTGCTGATAACCTTTCATACTTTTCAACCCATGATTTGCAAGTGCCACCCCTGCTATTACCATAAGTAAGCATATAGCCACACTACATATACATAAAAGCGAAAAGCGGCTTACATGATTATCGTCACTTCCCATCAATGTGTATATGCTCCTGTATTATCTTGGTCAATTTGATGATGCAGCGCTGCATTTAAACCACTTGCTATTACATTTGCCATATCCTCTATGAAAGCATCCACTTCTTTCGGAGTCACCATTAAATTATGACCAAGAGGAGATAACACTTCATAAATTAATTTTCTCTTCTCTTCATCTTCCAGTGTACCTACAGCACCTAAAAACATATTCCGGCTCTTTTCATCCGGCATATCCTCTTCTGTTAATTTTTTCTTTTCTCCAAATGTAAAACCAGCTGGCAACAAAGATCGGGAAGGTTTGTTTCCCTCTTTCATCTCTCGGCCAAAATGTTTCAAAATAAAATCAATTGTATCGCTTGTAATCGAAACGGCATCCACCACAGTCGGAACACCAATTGCGATAACAGGAATACCTAATGTTTCTTTACTGAGTTCCTTACGTTTATTCCCAACACCCGATCCAGGATGAATTCCTGTATCAGAAATTTGTATCGTACTATTTACCCTTTCAATAGAACGAGCAGCTAATGCATCAATTGCAATGACAAAGTCTGGCTTTGTCTTCTCAATGATTCCATAAATGACATCGCTCGTTTCAATTCCTGTAATCCCCATTACCCCGGGCCGAATTGCACTAACAGGCCTAAAGCCTTCTTCTACACTTTCAGGCTGCAATTGAAATAAATGTCTCGTTACCAATACATTTTCTACAACTATCGGTCCAAGCGCATCTGGTGTTACATTCCAATTCCCAAGACCAACAATTAAACAGCTCGCTTCTTTCGTAACGCCAACCTCTTCTAAGAAATACGAAAATTCTTTTGCAAAAATACGCTCTACTTTTTGTTGCAGCTCCGTATCTTGTTGACGTATACCTTGTACTTCAAGCGTTAAATAATTTCCAGGTTTTTTACCCATCGATTCCGAGGCAACTTCATCAATCGTTACTTTTGTAATGGTAATACCTTCTTCTTCCCTCTCTTTTACAACAACTCCTTGTATCCCTTGTTGCTCTTCTTGGCGCTCTTGCAGCATTTGATGTGCCTCTACAGCAAGGTCCGTTCTAACACTATATTTACTTAAATCTAATGGTTCTTTCATCGTATCTCCTCCGTCATTCATAGTAAATATCGTTAGATTTCCCAAAGTTATATAAGGTCATTCTTTCCTTTACGTGAAATTTCATGGATATACTATTGCAATTCTCTTCACCGTTTGATAGAATATCACTTGTTCTATGTTAAGAATCGAGTCATTCGATTGCACCAGGGAGGTGAAAAGTATGGCAAACATCAAATCTGCTATCAAACGCGCTAAACTTAGCGAAGAGCGTCGTGCACATAACGCTTCTATCAAGTCTGACATGCGTTCTGCTGTTAAAACTGTAGAAGCTTTAGTTACTAATAACGATCTTGAAAATGCTAAAGAAGCTTTCAAAACTGCTTCTAAAAAACTTGACAAAGCAGCTCGTAAAGGTCTTATCCACCAAAACGCTGCAGCTCGTCAAAAATCTCGCTTAGCGAAACAAGTAAACGCGTAAGGCGTTTAAAAAACGATCCATTCGGATCGTTTTTTTATATACAAAAAAGTTCACGCTCTTAGCACGTGAACTTTTTTTGTTTCATCACATATGATTTAACCGCATTAAGAAAAACTCGAGCACAAGTTTTTTATCCATTTTTCCCGTTTTCATACTATAATCAGCTTCCGCTAATTCCATTATCACTTTTTTTAATGCTTCAAAAGAGAAAAACTTCGTTTGATTCATCGCTAATTTTACACGATATGGATGCACACCAATATGAGACGCGATTTGATTTTGGCCGTAACCACGCTGCTGTAACTCTTTCACTTGATGCAGTAAACGGAATTGACTTACTAATAACGCAAGCAATTTAATAGGTTCCTCCTGCTGCGTAAATAATCCATCCAAAATTTGCATCGCACCCGCGATATCTTTTTTCACCACTTTTTCTGTCAAAGCAAACACATTTTGTTCAACTGATTTTGGTACAAGCTCTGCAACGAGTTTTGGTGTAATCTCTCCGCCCATACCGACGTATAACGTTAACTTGTCCATTTCCTTCGCCAACATTGTTACATTACTTCCCACAAGCTCTAACAACAAACTAACAGCCGCATGATCAATATGCACATGTACTTCATCCGCCCGAGCAACAATCCACTTCTGAACATCCTGCACTTGCATTGCATTCGCTTCTACTACATCCGCTGTTTTCTTTAATAGTTTTGTAATTTTTTTTCGTTCATCCAGCTTTTCGTAAGGCGCAACAAAAACAAGAATAGAAAAGGGAGAAGGTTCCCCGATATATTCTTCTAAAATTTTTATATTTTGTTCCAATTTTTCTTTTTGTGAAGTTAAAAAGAGTGGTGATTTTATTAATAACACTTTACGTTCTCCGAAAAAAGGAAGTGTACGTGCATCTTCAACCACATCTTCTAAATACGCTTCTTCTAAATCATATGTAACAACATTAAACTCGCGATCTTCCTCTTCAAGCGCTTCTGTTGTAATAAGCTTTATCGTTTCATTTATAAAAAACGCTTCCGTTCCATACAGTAAATATAACGGAGCAAACTGCTTCTTTTTAATCTTTTTATGTATATCACTCATACTTTTTCCTACTCCCTAACTTGGCAATATATATTTATACTAATGCCCTAGCTTTTGTTTTACAAGTACAAAGGAACAGGCAATATAACCCGTCCCTTTATTTATATTAAACGCCACGCAATAAGCCCCGGGTTTCTTATTGGTGTGCGGTAATCACCTTCCCTTTATTATTCGCAATAAAAATTCGAGTATAAGTGCCAACTGTTAACATGCTTGGAAACAAAAATTCACATTACTTCATGATCTAAAAGTAGTAAAAACGCTCTATTTCTCCTCACATGGAAATTGTAGATTTTTTTCTGACAATATTTTATACTAAAGTGGAATGTTGGGGAGGGATTCTAAATGAATGATTTTGAACAAAACGTTCAAAGTAAACGCAATGACGCTATTGATTCAGGGGTAGGATTTATCGTCTCATTTGGTTTTTTCGCAACACTTTTCATCATTGCAACTGTTATTAAATTTATCGGTTCTTAAAGACTGCTGCTTACTGGCAGTCTTTTTTATCTATTATGTGTTTCATCATATGTGATTTTGCTGCGAAAGGTTCCGTTTTCCCCTTTAAAAACATAGGAGATAGCCCCTTGCTTATCCGTACGCCATATTTCAATCCCCCTCTTCTCAAAACGCTCTATAACGTCCTTATGTGGGTGCCCATACCTATTACGCTCACCGGCAGAAATAACGGCTATATTAGGCTGTACGACGCTCAGAAAAGTTGTTGTAGATGAAGTATTACTCCCATGATGAGCAACCTTTAAAACATCCGCTCGCAACTCTGGATACGTAGCTACTAAAAACTTCTCACCTTCTTCTTCTAAATCACCTGTAAACAACCACGTTAGTCCTCCTAATTTTGCCAACATTACAATTGAAGCGTTATTTTCACTGCTCTTCTTCCCTGTTGGCGCTAATACGAAAAATTCCGCTCCATTTATGCTCCAACTTTCTCCTTCTCTCACTTCTCTTATTTTCACTTCCTTTTCTAAAGCCTGTTTCTTTACTATTTTTTCTAATTCCGCATCTTGTTCCTTTCGGCCAAATACAACTTCTTTTACGGTTATATTTGATAACAACTCTTGTGCAGCACCTATATGATCCGCATCTCCATGCGTTATAATTAATTTATCGATCTTTTTAATCCCTTCCTTTTGTAAATAAGGAATCAAAATATCATTTCCGACAGAAAATTCATGCTTTTTACGTTGCCATTCTTCCTTGTTTGGACGAATTGTTCCACCAGTATCAATAAGGTAAATCTCTTGATCATACGGGAGGCGAATTAATATTGCATCTCCCTGTCCAACATCGAGAAAGGTAACACTCCCACTTTCTCGAAAATACGGATATACATAATGGCATGTACTAATAAAAAGAAATACACCCGCAGATATAAACAGAATCCCCTTCGTCATTCGCCTTTCCCAAACCATCAATATACTAATAATACTCACGCAATATAGGGCTACAAGAAGTATAGGTGTTTGTCCGAAATTAAGACGGGTAAATGGTAAGTTTTCGCAATAACTTAAAAAATCATTAGAAAGATTCAAACCTATTGATAATACATTCCCAAGCCTTTTTGCCAGAAACGGAATGATCGGTATACATATCAAAATAACAATACTGCACGGCAATACAACGAGAGATAAAAACGGAACGTATAGGATATTTAAGAAAATACTATATGGAGAAAAATAACCGAAGTGATATAACAAAATCGGAGTACTAACGAGCTGTGAAATAAGAGAAATATAAATAGAATTTCGAATTACTCCATTACCACTCTCTAGTAAAAGCGGGGCAGATAAAAGTAAAGCAAAACTACCGACGAAAGAAAACTGAAAACCAATATTAAACACGAGATATGGATCAAATATAAGCATACATATAGCTGTTATACTTAAAGCATCTAAGCTAGATAAACGAATAGAACACATAAAAGCAATTAACATGAAAACTCCTGTTATAGAAGCTCTTATAACAGATGGTGACGCTCCTGCTAAAATCATATATAGAGGAATGCAGAAGATAAGACATACTGTCGCTACCTCCCTTGTCACACCGCTTCTTAGCAAAATAAAATACACGATTACCATTAACAATACGATATGCGATCCTGAAATCGCCAACAAATGCACGAGACCGAATTGTTGATATTGCTCTTCAACTTCAAATGTCATTTGTTGTCTATCACCAAATACTAATGCATTCATAAAAGCACCTGATTGTTCTGGAAACATTTCTGTAACTTCTGAGATTGCTTGTTGCCTCAAAAGAAGAATCCACTGCACGAGTGACAACGATATTTTATGGCATTCAGAAATATATGTAGCGTCCAATATGAAATGAATATTTTGCTTATATAAATAATCACGATAATTAAAACCATGAAAATTCCGAGCTATTTGTGGTTCTTTCCTCTCACCTTCGAATACACATGATACTCCTGCATGTAATTGTCGCATTTGTTTCTTTTCCGAGGCTGATTTCATTTTGTAACTTAACTGCACTATATTTTTATTCTGATCTTCAACTTGAAATGAGAGGCGATCGCCGTTAATAAGAGGTGTAGTATGTATCACTCCTCTTGTAGCTTCATAGGACTCTCTCAGAGGCTTGTTTTGCCCTTGAACATACGCGGTGTACATAGCGCCACTAAAACACGCTATCATACAATAAAAGAAGGTTTTACGCGAAGTACGATATAAACAAAAGAAAACATATACAACGAGACAACAAGTTAGCAATACAACTGAAGAGGAGAAGGCAATTGCAATCCCAATTATAAATGAGATTGCAACATAGCCCCATTGTCCTTGCAACTCATACTCACTCCTTATAGCATCATTTTTGCTTTCGTGAATACATGCTGTAATTCTTCCATTGATAAGTTCTCTTTTTCTAAAGATGCAAATAGTTCTTTTAACTCCATATGACGCTTTTGATCCTCTAATGCTGCAATATCGTATTCTAGCGGAACGTGTTTCACCGTTACATTCGCTTTTTCAAATAACTCTACGGCATACGGATGATTTTTATAATCCTGTGCATAATAAACTGCTGTAATACCACTTTGAATAATCGCCTTACAACATTGTAAACAAGGAAAATGCGTAACATAAATTTCCGCTTCCTCCGTTTTCACGCCAAATTTTGCACATTGTAACAAAGCATTCATTTCTGCATGAATTGTACGAACACAATGATTATCAATAACGTAGCATCCATCATCTATACAATGTACGCCACCTTTAATTGAACCATTATATCCACCAGCAATAATTCGTTTATCACGAACAATTGTCGCTCCTACTGCAAGCCTTGTACATGTACTACGTAAAGATAACAAATGGCTTTGCGTCATAAAATATTGATCCCATGAAATTCGTTCCATATTCTTCACCTACTTTTTTGTCTACTTGTAGTGTAGCGAATGAAGAAAAACTTCGTCAATCTTTTACGGAATAATAATTTGATCTTTTATTTTCTCCAAAGACTTCACACCAATCCCATCAATCTCTAACAAATCTTCTATTTTTTGAAACGGACCATGTTCCTCTCGATATTTCAAAATACTTTCTGCTTTCCGAGAACCAATACCTGTAATTTTTTCAAGTTGTTCTTTAGAAGCTGCATTTATTTGAACTTTTCCCTCTCCCTTTGAAACAGCAGCTACTTCTTGCACTTGTTCGTTTTTATTCGGTACGTAAAGAATCATTTGGTCTTGTACCATTTGTGCTAAATTTACCTTCATCCTATCTGCCTCAGGCAAAAAACCACCTGCTTTTTCAATAGCATCCTTGACCCGGTCCCCTTCTTTCATTTCATACACCCCCTCTTTAACAACAGCCCCTTTCATATCAATTACAATTATTTTTTTCTGCTGCTTTGTATCCGATATTTTCGGTTTACTTTTCTTCTCTATATCTTTCGCTTGAACATCCGTTGCAATAACTGATCGCTCTGTATGCTCATTCGTTTTCCAGAAAATAAGAAAAAGCACAGTTCCAATAATAGCAACTAATCCTAACCATTTCTTTGGAAAATCCCACATCATTTTTCACCTCTAATCATAAATTTATAACATCATTCATATTGTTTAGGAGAAAGCTGTTACGAAGGAGGGATGAAACATTGAACATAGGAATTATAGGGACAGGAAACATGGGGAATATACTAATCGATGCATTTTTAGAAACCCGTGCTGTCAAACCTTCGTGCCTTACGATCATTAATCGGACGCCCGCCAAAGCATATCATATAAAGGAAAAACACCCTTCTGTTCATATAGCCAAAACTATTGATGAGGTAATCGAACGATCACATCTTATTTTTATTTGCGTAAAGCCGATAGATATATACCCAATCTTGCAAAAATACGCTGAACATTTTTCTGATGAAAAGTGCTTAGTTTCTATCACAAGTCCAATATCTCCATCACAATTAGAGACACTTGTACCTTGCCATGTTGCCCGTATTATTCCGAGCATTACAAACCGCGCCCTATCCGGCGCATCACTATTTACATTTGGAAGTAACTGCTCTGAAGAATGGCAACAAAAACTATTTCGCTTATTCAAAAACATTTCTACTCCCCTTGTAATAGAAGAAGATATAACGCGCGTTTCATCTGATATAGCAAGCTGCGGCCCTGCATTCTTTAGTTATTTATTACAATGTTTCATTAATGCTGCTGTAGATAAAACAAATATTACACATGAAGAAGCCACTACTTTAGTAAGTGAAATGGTCGTTGGAATGGGGAAACTACTCGAAAAAGGAATTTTCACATTGCCTACTTTACAAGAAAAAGTATGTGTGAAAGGCGGCGTTACAGGAGAAGGTATTCGGGTTTTAGAAGAACATGTTGGAGATATGTTTCATAAATTAATCGAGCGGACACACGAGAAATTTGATGAAGATTTAAAATGCGTTGATCAGCAATTCAATAAACACACATAACAAATACGTCATCGTCATTCCAAATCCTTTTTATAAATACTTAATTTTTCACATTACATTTTTACTTAAACTAGCTTTTTCACAATCCACGTATGTCATTTTCTTATTATCCTAGAACTAAAATTACAGCTTCTTCACAAAACAAAAGCAACCTTCTCGGTTGCTTTTGTTTTATCCGTTTTTCTTCGCCATGAAGAAAATACGCTCTGTTTGTTCTGTAACTTCAAGTCGCTCAAAGTCACCAGTTACACGAAGCACTGTAAAACCAGCTTCTTCAAGCCATTTCGTTAACTCTTCAACCGGATATGCACGTTGTACGTGACATTCGTCAAAACGATGGTACACATCTTCTTCTGGGTCTTGAACAAAGAATGTTAAATCATGTTCTACACTGTTTGGATCTTCACCAGGGAAGCAATTCCAAATAAGAGATATTTCTTCTCCATTCACTGTGTATGTTTCATTTTGAAATACATGATGTATTTTATATAAAGAATGTACATCAAATAAAAACAAACCATCTTGACGTAAATGATGAAACACTCTTCGGAATGTTTCTTGCACTCCATCTTCTTGCAATACATAGTTTAATGAATCACAAAAGATCGTTACACAGTCAAACTCACCTGGAACATCAAGCTCCCGCATATCTTGTTGGTAAAAAGGAATAAAATATCCTGCCTCGCCTAGTTTTTGCTGTGCGACTGCTAACATTTCTTCCGAAAGATCGACACCGATTACATCGTAACCCTTTTGTACAAGCGGAAGCGTTACATTACCAGTACCGCATGCTACATCAAGAATCTTCGCCTCTTTCATATCCGCTTGCTGCAAGCTTTCCTCTGTGAATTCCACCCATTTATCATAAGGGACATCATTCATTAGTTCATCGTACAGCAACGCAAATTGTTCGTAGTTCATTGGCCTAACTCTTCTGTAATATCTTCACGTGGCACATCGCCCCATAGACGCTCTAAATTATAGTGATTACGCTCATCTTTATGGAATACATGAGCAACTACATCTCCAAGATCAACTAATACCCAGCGAGCTTCGTCAAAACCTTCCATACGTTGTACGTCGATTTGGAACTCGTGTGCTTTCGCTTTAATTTCACGTGCAATTGCTTGCACTTGCTTATCTGAGTTACCGTGACAAATAATGAAATAATCTGCAATTGGTGAAATACCTTGCATATTTAGGACAACCATATCTTCTGCTCTCTTATCATCAGCTGCTTTTGCTGCTAATACTAATAAATCTTTATCTTTCATTTACTCATTTCCTCCTTGATAACTGCATTGTATGTTTGGAATGTTAATGGATAAATCGTTTGATCTTTTTCCATTAAAAATTGAATTGTTCTCTTTAGCGCAAATAATAAAGCTTGATCTATATCCGTATATGCGAGTTTACGAGCTTCCTCCACCCCTGGAAACTTTCGCCCAGGCTCAATGTAATCAGCTACATAAATTACTTTATCTAACATCGTCATTTTCTCATGACCACTTGTATGATATGTAATAGCTTGCAGGATTTCAGGATCTGTAATACCTACTTCTTTTTCTACTAAGTATGCCCCAACAGGTGCATGCCATAACTCTTTGTTATAACAAAGTAAATCTTTCGGCAAACCTTCACTTTTAATGATCTCTTCCATCTCTGAAATCGCTCTACACTTCGCATAATCATGGAATATAGCTGCAACTTCAGCCTTTTTTTCATCCACACCGTATAATTTAGCAAGTTCAATTGCCGTCTCCATTACACCAATTGTGTGTATATAACGTTTTTCATGCATTTGTTGTTTCACAATATGAAGTGCTTCCTCACGATTCATACAACCCATTCCTCTCGATATATACCTGTACTTTTTCAGGAAGTAAATATTTGCATGTTTTCTTCTCTTTATATCTCTCACGTAATAAAGATGAAGAAACTGCAAACTCCGGAATTTCCACAGTGGTGATAGGATAAGGTGTATGCAATGTATAACCCGGTCTTGCAACCCCAACAAACGTTACAAGATCAAGTAACGCTTCAATGTTATACCACTTCGGTAAATACTCAACCATATCTCCACCAATAATAAAGTGAAACTGCACATCCGGATGCTTCTTCGTTAATTGTAGCATAGTGTCATACGTATAAGATGGGCCCTTCCTGCTTAGCTCTTCTAAACAAATAGAAAAATGTTCCTCTTCCTCAGTCGCAAGTTCTAACATTTGTAAGCGACTTTCTACACTTGTAATATTCCGCCCTTGTTTATGCGGCGGAATTTGGTTCGGTAAGAACCATACTTCTTCTAAATTCAAAGCATGATATACTTCATTTGCAATGAGCAAATGTCCATAATGTGGCGGATCAAATGTACCACCAATGATGCCAATTTTTCTCAAAAGAAACGCCCCTTCCTTTTACATACAGCAACTCTCTTCATTTCCATCCGAAGAGAGTTTACTGTTAATAAAAGTTCAATTGGTTTCGATCTCTACACCATTACTAGTGATAAAAATAACATATGCTATTTTTATCGAGGAAGTTTAATTTGCTTGTTTTCTCTTGATTCTTTGTATAAAACAATTGTACTTCCAATTACTTGAACGATTTCCGCACGTGCACCTTTTGCAAGCTCTTCTGCAACTTCACGGCGATCGAATTCACAGTTTTGTAGCACACTTACTTTAAATAACTCACGAGCTTCTAAAGTATCTGCAATTTGTTTAATCATATTTTCATTTACTCCGCCTTTTCCTACTTGAAAAATTGGTGTTAAATGATGTGCTTGTGCACGTAAAAATCTTTTTTGTTTTCCTGTTAACATATATGTTAGCCTCCAAGCTTTCTTATAACTAATTGTTTCATTCGTTCAATATTCGGTACGCAACCTGTCCACATTTCAAATGCAAGCGCTCCTTGATAAACAAACATATCAATACCATTTTGAATGATTGCACCTTGCTCTTTCGCCTCACATAAAATTTTCGTTTCAAATGGATTATAAATTATATCTGATACAATCGTTCCCTTTTTCAACGAAGAAATTTGTAACGGCGTATGTTCGACACGTGGATGCATACCTATCGTTGTCGTCTGAATGATAATATCATAATTCTCTTGTTCTTCTGTTGCTTCCTCTAACGATAAAGCAACAGAATGAACAGTAGCCGTACATGCAGTAATAAGTTCTTTCGCCTTATCTACTGTACGATTCGCTACATCAATCTCTTTTACACCTACATCAGCAAGTGAAAAATAAATAGCTCGACTAGCACCACCTGCGCCAAGCAATAAAATACGTTTCTCTTGAAGTGGTTCACTACTAATTGACTGTAGCGCTTTGACAAAACCAATTCCATCTGTATTGTAGCCAATCAATTTCCCATCCTTATGAACCACCGTATTTACTGCACCAATTTGTTTTGCTAGCGGGTCAATCTCATCCAAATAATCCATAATCGCAACTTTGTGCGGAGTTGTTACATTAAATCCTGAAATACCTAACGCTTTTAAACCTCTTACTGCTTCCCCTAGCACTTCCTCTTTAACAAGAAAGGCATGATAATAGGCATCCATATTCAAGTGTTCAAATGCATCGTTATGCATAACGGGTGATAATGAATGTCCAATTGGATTTCCGATTACACCATATAATTGTTTCATAAATCCCTCTCCATATTAAATTAAAGATTTACGCAATGAAACACTTACTCCTTTTGGTACGTGTGCAACAATTTTTGCTCCCGGTTCGTTCACAGTAACCCATCCTAATCCAGAGAATACAACATCCGTTTTTGGTTCACGAATATTAAACTCGTATTTCACTAACTCTGGCATATTTTCTAATTCTTCTGGTGTTGGCGGGCTTAGTAAATCCCCTGCATGATTTTTATACAATTCATCTGCTTTCTCAAGCTTTGTACGATGGATTGTTAAACGATTTGAGAAGTGACAAGTAAATGCGCGACGACCGCCACTTACGTAATCAAAACGTGCCAATCCGCTAAAGAACAATGTTTGTTCTTCATTTAATTGGAATACCATTGGCTTAATTTCTTTTGTTGGTGTAATAAGCTTTAAGCTTTGTTTTCCAACATAATGAGCCATTTGATGGTGGTTAATAATACCTGGCGTATCATATAAAGAAGATTCTTCGTCTAACGGGATATCAATTAAATCAAGCGTTGTTCCTGGGAAATGAGATGTTGTAATTACATTTTCAGTCTCATCACTAAATTCTTTAATCATACGATTAATGAATGTTGATTTCCCTACATTTGTACATCCAACAACGTAAACATCTTTTCCGCCGCGGTAATACTCAATCGCATCTGCCAGCTCAGCAATCCCTTGTCCTTTCGCTGCACTAATTAAAAAGACATCTTCTGGCTTTAATCCTAGCTGCTTTGCACTATAGCGCATCCAATGCTTTACTTTATCATGTTTTACTGACTTAGGAATTAAATCCGCTTTATTCCCAACAAGTAATACTTTATTATTTCCCACGAAACGATGTAAGCCAGGTAACCAGCTACCATTAAAGTCGAAAATATCTACAATTTTAACTACTAACGCATCCGATTTTCCAATACCGTTTAGAATACGTAGGAAATCATCATCTGTTAATGAGACATCTTGAATTTCGTTATAATGTTTCAATCGAAAACAGCGTTGACAAATGACTTGTTCTTTTTCTAAAGATGAGGCAGGAGCATATCCCACTTCATTTTTATCTTCTGTTTGAATTTCTACACCGCAACCAATACATTTAATTGTTTCAGTCAAACTTTATTCCTCCCAGTTAATTAAACCTTTTTTCTTCATGTTTCTCATAATTCTTCGTTCAATTTTTCGATTAAAGCGCGTTACTAATCCGTCTGTTTGTGCTACTGGTACAACTAAAATTGTATGCAGTCCAACTCGGTTTCCACCTAGCACATCTGTCAGTAACTGATCCCCAATTACTACAACTTCATCTGGTTGCAACTGCATCTCTCGTATCGCACGCTTAAACGCACGAACAAATGGCTTACGCGCACTATGAATAAATGGAATGCCTAATGGATCAGCAAAATCTTTCACTCGTTGCTCATTATTATTTGAAACGACCGTTACTTGAATGCCTTGCTCTTTCATTTTCAAAAACCATTCTTCAAGTTGTGGCGTTGCATTTGGACGATCCCATTCAATTAAAGTGTTATCTAAATCAGTAATAACACCTTTAATTCCACGTTTCTTCAAATCTTCTGGTTGAACATGATATACATTTTTCACATATTCATTTGGTAAAAATAGTTTCAATTTCTTTCACCTCTTTGAGGAGTTTTCATAAAAATTTTTCGACAACATATTTCGATATATGGCCTGTGGATAAAATTGTACACATTTTCCACATTAATTTTTCGGTTAATTTGGAATTTACTAACAATCTATACACATTTTATCCACCTAGGTATGTGGATAACCACCCGTTTGTGACTGTCATATTTTTTTGGTACATTAAATGCAACAACGAATCAATCCTTATATTATTAGGAGGTGACTCACCTTGAAAACAAAACATATGGAACAGTTATCTACTGAGTTACTCACTGAGTCTTATTATAAAGCAAAAGAACTAAAATTAAATCCCGACTTCATTTTACTTATAAAACAAGAAATTATTAGACGCTCATTAGAGGACAAGCTCGTCAAATCGTCTTGATTACATATAAAGTGAAATTTTAAGTAACTAACTTGTAAAAAGAGCCATCCTGCGATGGCTCTCGAATAAACAAGTACTCCCATCTAGGGAATTTCATCATTACGCATCTTTGTCCATAAATCTTACTTACAGTTATAAAATCTTTTTTACTTATGAGCCAATCGAGTAGCAATCTTTTCACCAAGGCGAAGCTCTTGTCCACTCTTCAATTCTTGCACTACTTCTATCATATCTTTTTCAAACAATAACACAACTGTTGAACCGAATGTAAAGTATGCCATTTCTTCACCTTTTTGAACAGTGTCTCTTTCATGCAGCAGCTCAATACTATTTACAAACATAGCTCCTACTTTTACAAGCGCCATATGTTCACCGTCACTATTCACTTCTGTAACGGAGCGATAGTTTTTTGACAATGGTTCTTTCCCGTATTCCATACCAGCTGCATTTACCGGATATGATTTTCTACCGAGTACAAATCTTTCAATCACAGCACCAGAAAGCGGACTATGAATACGATGATAATGACTTGGGCTTAAATAAATAACCATATATGTACCACCTGCATATCGCTGTGCACGTTCTTCATTACCTAGCATATCCACAATCGAATAACGCTTGCCTTTAATATCAAATGTTTTTGTGTCCTCAATAGGACCGTGATCAGCAAAAACACCATCAACAGGACTAACGATACTCGATGCATCTGTATCAATACTACGCTTTCCTTCTTTTAGCTTACGTGTAAATAATTCATGCAATGTTCTATATTCCTTCAAACCCTTTTCCATCTCATCTTGATTAATTTGAAATACTTTCGCATACGATGGAATAATGATAGAGCTCAAACGAGATTGTGCAAATTTACGTAATATATAAGAAGTAAAACGACCATTTGTAAGTTCGATCATAAGTCGATATAATGTACGTCGCAAATTGCGGAACCTCCTAATCAGTCTATAACTTTAGCTTCCCCTTCTTTTCCTTCTATATCATATGTAAAATTAGTTCTTATTCCCACATATCATATAGAACCGCCATATTATACATGCAGAAAACTAAGTACGGTATCATTCTTAAATTGTTTAGCACCTTCTAATATTACAGATAGAATCCGTCATTTTCAACAGTGAACATGGATTTCTTCTGAACACAACTCTTTTTCTTTCCTTATTTCCAAAAAGAAAAGCAGCCCATTTTAAAATACAGCTGCTTGTAATGTACATTATTCTTTTGCTTTTTTCTCTTTCTCTGCTCTTACAAATTCATGGAACATTTTCATTAAAGCGCGCTTTTCAATTCTTGATACGTAGCTTCTGGAAATACCAAGTGCCTTCGCAATCTCTCGTTGCGTCTTCTCCTTATCAAGCCCCAGTCCAAAACGCTTCACGATTACTTCTTTCTCTCGTTCGTCTAAAATATCGATATACTCTTTAATCTTTTCTAACTCCATACTAAGCTGGATCATATCAATTACATCTTCAGACTCTGATTTTAATATATCAATAAGCGATATTTCATTCCCCTCTTTATCTTGCCCGATTGGATCATGAAGTGAAACGTCCTTTTTCGTTTTCTTTAATACACGTAAATGCATCAAAATTTCATTTTCAATACAGCGTGCTGCGTACGTCGCAAGTTTTGTACCTTTTCCTGCCGAATAGCTCTCGATTGCTTTAATGAGCCCGATTGTACCAATTGAAATTAAATCTTCTGCATCTTCCCCTGTATTTTCAAATTTTTTAACGATATGAGCTACAAGCCGTAAATTATGTTCAATTAACAGATTCCTCGCTTGAGCATCACCTTGCTCCATTAACTCTAAGTACTTTCTCTCATCGTCTGATGATAATGGCTGCGGAAACGCATTGTTCTTCACATAAGAAACAAAAACAAACACTTCTCGAACCATATATCCAATTGCGGCGAATAGACTCAAACCTTTCACCTCCGCCAAAATAGTGGTCTTTACTAAGTGTATGTGGGCATGAGGTTGTTTGTGTCTGTACGATATCATTCCCGTATGTTTTTAAGCATAATAATTGTCTCATAAAGCTTCACTACGTATACTTAAACAAAAGATTGGAGAGTGGAATATGAAATATTTCATTTCCCTCTTGTACCTGAGTAGCTTGTAAGAGATGAACTCCTTGTACGCTCTTGCAAGCTACTTGTACTACAAGGAGGGATTACAAATATGAAATTTGAAAGAACACGTGCTTATACAAGACACCAACGTCAACGTACAATGCGTCGAAAAATGAATATTGCAAAACACACATGGGGATATACTCCTGAAATTGCCGGTATTTTTGCAAAAGGAAAAGTTCACTGTTCTTGTGGAATGTGTACAATAAAGTGGAGAACAGAAGGACCGCCTGCTAGTGTACAGAAGTGGTTATATAAAATTGATACATACGAAGAATAATCGTTCTTTCTAAAAAAGGTCTTCTCTCGAAGACCTTTTTCCCTATTTAAAAGTTTATTTACTCCAAATTTTCTCCCCAGTATGCGCATCAATATAACGAATTTCTCGACTACAGTCGAAGGATTCTTTATGATTTTCATCCGTTGTTTGTTTATACAATAGTTCGTAAATTGTTTCCTCTACCTCATTTTCTAAAAACCATTCTAAATGAACTCGCATGGCCCCTCTGTATATTTCTAACGCTTTTTCCTTTGTTACTTTTGGTGTTGTTTCGTATGTGAGCAATTCTTTTATAAAATTGCTAGACTCTCCAGAGTAGTGCATCACAGCACCATTCTCTGTATTAATATTAATCATAATATATTTTCCCTCTACTTGAATGTCATTTACATATATTGAAAAGGAAAATCTCTCAATTCCATCTTCCTTTTCATAATTATCCCAAAGTTGAACATAATTGGTTGCATCCGGAATAATATGCTCCAAAAATTGAAGTGCTTTGTCTAAACATTGGTCTCTAGATAAGAGCGTTTTCCTTTCTCGCTCATCCTTCCACATTAAACAGGAAAGTAATTGATTTGTTTCTTTATCTAAAGTAATTACAACGAAGTTATCATGTTTCAATATCGGGGAATACTTTTTATAGAATTCCTCCATTGAATATGCATCTTTCTCTTTTCTTTCTTTTTGTAATTCTTTCTCCAGTACAAATCTCATCTGAATTTCATACCTATCCTCTTTTTCATCTACTTTTATAAATTTTTCTTTATCCCAATCTAATAAATCGAGCACATCTTTTCTTTCACTGTTTTTTATCGCTTTAACAACCGGTACTGTAGAAGCTATTCTATAGTGATCTGGCCCAAACAAATCTTTGCCTGTACTTGCTTTAATAAACGCATGGCTAGGATCTGGTTCATATACAAGATGGTACCCTTTTACTTCTTCTCCATTTTCATACTCACATGAGGAGTGTGTTAAATCTACAAATGCAAGTCTCATATCTTGTCTAGCCTTCAAATTTTCTAAGACGACGTTCTCCTCAACAATATCACTTGGCCATAACGGTTTTTTCTCGATAGCTTTTTGTCCATTATAATAAAAATGCATCACATCACCTAATGGATGTACTAGCACAACACACCCCGTATTCGGCAATGGATAGCCATTCACTTCTTGCATATAATTTACTTCTTTCCAACCACGCCTGTCGTCCTTAACAGTTACATATGTATAAAATTCATATCCTTCTTTTGTATATTTTGTTAAAAATATATTTGCAATCTCTCTCGCTTGATTTTCCTCTAGAGCTTCCTTATCGTCCGAAAAAGAATTTTCATCATCTATACTAAATTCAATTAAATTACCAGTATGTCTATTCAGCGTAATTTGTATCATTCTCTCTTCATCCTCTTTATGCTCCCACCATAATAGATGATACGGGTCATCTACGCCTTCTTGATCGTCTACAACAAGTCTATAATCATCTGGAATGTTGATCATATGAGCCACTTGCTCTTTTCTTTCTATATCTTTTTGATTCATCATACCGCCCCCTTGTTACAATTTAAGGTAATTATAACAAACAAAACCAAAGGATAATAAACAAAAAAGACTAGAGATATCTCTAGTCTTCTACTTCGTTTCACGATGTAACGTTACCCGTTTTAATCGTGGACAATATTTTTTTAGTTCGATACGCTCTGGATTGTTTCGTTTATTCTTTTTAGAAATATAATTACGATCACCGCACTCCGTACAAGCTAGTGTAATATTTACACGCATATGTAATTCTCCTTTCTTTTAAAGATCGCAAACTAAATCGTAATGATTACGATTTATATATTATATAACTTCATTCTATTTGTCAATTGCAAAATAAAAGGGATCTAAATAGAACCCTTTTATTTAAGTAATCTATACCTTGTATTAAAATGTCTCATATGTAACAAACTCACTAATTGGTTTTCTATATCCTCGTGGGCGAATTTTAGTAGTATCACTTTTTCCTATCGTAATCATTAAAACAGGTACTACATGCTCTGGCATATTCAATTCACCTTGTACTGCTTTCTCATCAAAACCGATCATTGGACACGTATCATATCCATAATACTTAGCTGCGTACATAAAAGTCATCGCACTTAGCGAAGCATTTCTAATCGCTTCCTCTTCCATGAAGCGTTCTCCTTTTCCTTCATATAACCCTTTCGTTTGCTTAATTGTATCTTCATACTCACATTCATCAATCATCTTTAAAACCTTCATACCGAAATAAATATTTTCGACATTTTGGTATGCTCTCTTGTCACCACAAACAAGTATTACCGCAGATGCACTCGATACTTTATATTGTCCGAAGGCTAACTCTTTTAATCTTTCTTTGCGCTCTTGATCACGAATTACAACATAATGTGTATGTTGCAAATTGTAACAAGATGGAGAAAGCTTTGTGAGCTCAAATATTTTTTTAAAGTCCTCATCTGGGATTTCTATTCCTTGTACAAATTTCATTGCAGAACGTCTAGCAATTGCTAATTCTTCAAAGTTCACCGTATAGCCTCCTTAATAACTATAAATTCAAATATACATTAATTTATACAAATGAATAAATCAAATAAAAACACTTTAAATTATCGAGAATAATGATGATTTGCAAAAAAAGACAAAAAGCTGAAACAATTAGTTCATACGAAATTCACACGAATCTATTACTATAGAAATTGTACATAGTGAATTTATTAACAATCACGTTTATTCATATAGAATTTTTAATCGAAAGGAGTTGAAAGTATGAAAACTAAATATCGTTTTATGATCTCATCATTTGCTGCTTGCGCCTACATGATTTGGTGTTTAGTATAATAACAACCTCACTTGTAAATAGGAAAAGGTGTGTATATAAATGGAATATAATCAATCAACAGTTAACTACTGGAAAGCTTTTGTACTACCATATACATTTGCTTTAGAAGAGTTAAAAACTAAATTTGAAATTATGAACCGGGAAGCCCAATTTTTAGAGGATTACAACCCGTTTGAACATATAAAAACAAGATTAAAACAACCTGAAAGTATTATTAAAAAACTTGAGCGTAAAAATTTATTACCGACAGTTGAAAATGCGCAAACGCATTTACAAGACATCATTGGCATTCGTATTACATGTTGCTTCGTAGAAGATATCTATCATTTGAAAGAAGTCATTCAAAAGCGTGAAGATATGGAAATCATAGAGGTAAAAGATTATATCGCTAATCCAAAACAAAATGGATATAAAAGTTTACACATGATTATTAAATATCCTTTATCACTGAATTCTGGTACAAAAGAAGTCTTTGCAGAAATTCAGTTACGTACGCTCGCAATGGACTTTTGGGCAAGTTTAGAACATAAACTTTATTATAAATATGAAGGGAAAATACCTGATTATTTAAAAGATGAACTACATGATGCCGCAATGAAAGCTGAGGATCTTGATAATAAAATGGCAACCATTCGCCAAGATATTGATGATATCGAAGCATGCTCAGATCAAATTATGTTACCACTATAAAAAAAGGTTCTCGCCAATGAGAACCTTTTTGCGCTATTTACGGAAAATTTCACTTTATTTCTTCTCTATCGTGCGAACCTCTTCAATTTTCCAGCCATCCTCTTCTTTTCCAAGTGCATACTGTACTTTTTTCTGAAGAGTGATTTCTCCATCTATTTCCTTTTCTTTTGTTTCAACAACAACATACCCTGCTTTACTAGCTTTTATGTCTATATGTTCCAATTCAATTTTCTTATTTCCCTTTTGAAAAGCTGCTTCTTTTTGCGTTTTTAAGTCTTCAGCACTAGGCATGTTCTTTGAAAATAACTCCATATGTTCAGTAAGATTTTTTTCATTTGTCGTCCGTACAAATTTCTCTATCACACCTTGAATCGTTTTCTCTTCTTCTTTCGTTATTTGTACCTTTCCTTCAGCTTTTGTAGTAGCTTTTTGTTCTATCTGATTCTCTTTGGATTGACATCCAACTAGCAATAATACACCTATTAGAAAGAGTCCTATCCCCCTGAAAAAAGCTCTCATCTTCCCATCTCCTAAAAAGAAAAGTGAGGCATTTCGCCTCACTTTCGTTTATAATTAGCGTCTTCCTTTATTCGGGTCGCCACCGCCAACAATATCAAAGACACGTTTCGCGATATTTGTATTCTCTTGAACGCCAGAGAACAAGTATTTACCAGGGCCAAATGCATATACGTTTACATCTTCTCCTGTATGTCCACCTGTTGTCCATCCTGTAACCGAACGCTTATTGAAAATATCTTCAATCGCATTATCAATCTTTGTTACATCTTTTGAAGGAGCAATATCATTTACCGCTTTAATTTCTTCAGGTGTTAATTGTAAATCAATATATTTTTTCAATGTTTCTTCTACATTTGCACCGTTTGCAATCTCATTTGCCATAAAGTCTGGTGTGCGTTTTGCAGCTTTAATTGGATCTACTTTAAAGTTATACTCACCATTTGCACCTAAAGATAATCCACCAGTAGCGTGGTCTGCCGTTGCAATAACTAACGTATTTTTATCTTTTTTCGCAAACTCAATCGCAGCTTTAAATGCTTTTTCAAAGTCTTCCATTTCACTCATTGCACCAACGATATCATTATCGTGTCCTGCCCAGTCAATTTGACTTCCTTCAACCATTAAGAAGAAACCTTTTTTATTTTTGTTCAAACGCTCAATTGCTGCATTTGTCATTTCTTCTAATGAAGGTGTCTTCTCATTGCGGTCAATCATTTTATCTAAACCGCCTGGTGCAAATAAACCAAGAATTTGATCATTTTTATCATTTAACAATTGATCTCGATCTGTTACGTAACTATAACCAGATTTCTTAAATTCTTCTGTAAGATTGCGATCTTTTCTAACAAAGTTTTTTACGCCGCCGCCAAGCATAACATCTACTTTATGCTTCCCTTTAATTTTCTCATCAAAATAATCATTTGCAATTGCGTCCATATTTTTACGACTAATGTCATGCGCACCGAAAGCAGCTGGTGTTGCATGTGTAATTTCAGAAGTAGCAACTAGTCCTGTTGATTTCCCCTTTTCTTTCGCTTGTTCAAGAACAGTTTTCACTTCTGCTTTATCATTATCAACTGCAATTGCCGCATTATATGTTTTAATTCCTGCTGACATAGCTGTTGCTGCAGATGCAGAGTCTGTGATATTTTCATGTTCATCTTCTGGATATGTCTTTTGTGTTCCTACAAGATGTTTATCAAACTCTGTAGATTCCATCTCAAAAGTTTTTGGATTATCTTTCATATAACGGTGAGCTGTCATATATGAAGGGCCCATACCATCCCCAATTAATACAATGACATTTTTAATCTTTGCATTGCTTCCGTTCTCATCTGCACTCACTTCACTAGAACGTGTAAAATTCCATGTTGCTACCGAAGTAACTGCTAATGATGCCACAACTGCAAATGGCCATGCTTTTTTCACAAACTTTTTCACTGTCTTGTCCCCCTAATTAGGTTATTCATTTCCCACTATCAAATTTAATAGAAGACTATTAAGAGAAAATTAGTTATATGTAAATTTTTTGTTAACTTATGTAAATATCAGTTATAATTTGTATAAGTTTGTCTTTTCATATCAACCATCTTCACCTTTACAATCAAAATATAAACAATTTGGATTTCATTTAACGTAAATCTCTTATTTAACATTTTCCATCTACTTTTATGAAAATTAATAGAAATGTGGTGAGCATGTATGAAAATAATAAAGCTTGATGAATCTTTTATTTTTGATTTACTCGACCTTTGTAAAGCTATTGGATGGTTACAAAATAAAGCATTTATGAAAAAACAATTCGAAATGTACCTTTCTCTCGGTACACTTGTCGGTTATATGCATGAAAATAAACTGATTGCAGCTGGAGGCGTATTTCCTTTTAAAGATAGGTTTTCTACTATTGGCATGTTAATCGTCCATCCTCATTTTCAAAGACGAGGTATCGGGCGTATTTTGCTTAATCACTGCTTAGAACACACTCTTACAAAACAACCAATTGCACTTATTGCAACAAAAGCTGGCGAGCCTCTGTATACATCATGCGGATTTCAAACAGTAACGACGATTCATCGTTTTGAAAAACAAACTACTAAGACACATATCACTCATACAAAACAAATAAAAGAAAAAGATCTTATATCGCTTATTTCCCTCGATCAAATTACAACTGGTGCCGATCGTTCTTTACTTTATTCATTACTATTACCAAGAACGAGCCACTCTTTTAAAATTGAGAGACATAACTGTATAGAAGCTTTTTCCTTATGCATACAAAAAGATAGTATATTATGTATCAATCCACTTATCGCCAAAAGAGAAGAAGATGCTATTCAATTACTACAAAACATATGTGAATGTTGGAATGGCACAGTAAGAATTGATGTCCCACATTCACAATTTTCATTTCGCAAATTTCTTCAAATAGAAAATTTCCAAGAAACGCTCCTTTCACCTCTTATGATAAAAAATGGTAGCGAACTTCCTGGAAATCGTAATATGCTATTTGCTATGATAGATACAGCGTTATGTTAGAAAGGGGACACCTAATTGAAGCGATTTAGCTATTTTATGGTAGGTTGTCTTACTCTTACACTATTAGTAGGATGTAGTGCAGCAGAAAAGCCAGTAGAACAAGTAAAACAAGTTAAAAATACACTTACAGCAAAACTAGCTACCGAGGAAAAAATGGTAGAAATAGATGGTCAAACCATTTACTTCAAAAAGATTGGCAATGAAAAACCACCTTTACTTATGATCCATGGATTTGGAGGATCGTCAGATGGTTTTCAAAAGATTTACTCAGACTTAGCAAAAGATCATACAATTATTTCTGTAGATGCTTTAGGATTCGGGCGCTCATCTAAGCCGATGGATTTTTATTATTCTTTCCCAACCCATGCAAATTTGTATTATAAATTAATGAAAAAACTAGGTTACGATTCGTTTGCAATATTGGGCCACTCAATGGGCGGAGAAATTTCTCTTAATTTAACATATTTATATCCAGAATCCGTTACCCACCTTATTTTAACTGATGCTACGGGCGGTCCTCATACACTCGTTAATAAACAAGGATCACCAAGACCACAGTTGTCGACTGATTTAAATACCGTTTCTGCCATTGCAGATTATGATGAGAGCAAAGTGAAATTTAAACGTAATGATGAAGAGCATTACAATAAAATGAAATTATGGCCTAGACGTCTTCAAATCAACGCAAATGAAATAAAACAACCGACCTTAATTATATGGGGAAGAAATGATAGTAGCGTTTCTTGGAAAGAGGGCGAAACGTATCATCAATTTTTAAAAAATAGTACTTTCCATATTATCGAGAAAGGCTATCACGCACCATTTCGTCAGGAACCACAGGAGTTTGTAGGGTATGTGAAAGATTTCTTTGGCAAAAACCCTATAATAACTGAAAAATAAACGGGTATCTCATTTTGAGATACCCGTTTTCATATATTAAGCAGCTTGCTTTTGGCGTTTTTGAGTTTTTGAACCTAATACTTTCGGAATAACGAAACCATCTATTCCAAATTTACCAGCATTCATACCAGAAACTAGAACGAACATTGATAGAATAACCATTTCAGGATTCACACCAATTGACCCACTAAACATATAGGAAAAGTTCATTACAAGACCGAAAAAGACCGCTGTTTTTGTTAAACAGCCTACAATTAAACCAATTCCGACTAAAATTTCTCCCCACGTTACAAGTGTATTAAATAGATCAACGTTTGGAATTGCGAAATCTTGTAAAAATGATGCCCACCAAGATTGAACAGCCGGTTGTGCTCCTTTAGATTTTTCAATTGCATCTTGTAAATAACCCGTTGCATCGAATCCTTTTCCTTGTAGTTTACCAATTCCAGCCATTAACCATGTGTAACCAAGATACACTCGAATTACCGCTAACACAAAAGAAACTGCTTTGTTTTCTCTTAAAAATTGAATAACCATATATTCCTCCTAAATTTGTAATTAAGTTAGTTACAAGTTATAAAATAACATTAGTTACTTATTTTTAAAATGTTAATTATGAATAATTCATGACATGTGTATGAAACATTAAAAACTAACGTTTATATAGTAACTTTTATTACCTGTAAAAACTTGAACATATCATACCATAAGTGATAATGGTTTTCATTGAAGAAAATGTAAAAAAAATGTGAGTTAAATGTGAAACACGTTTATTCGAATATAGAATAAACGTGTTTCACACTACTTATATAATCGAAATGTATGTGTCTCTTTATCAATTAACCGTGCTTCTTCAAAAACCTCTCCTAACGTTTTTTCATGGTTAATAAGCCCGTAAAATAAGCGTATTGTAAACATAAGTGCTGCATTTCCATCTACATAATCTATCGATCCAATATACGATTTCGCACCACTACGTAAGAAAGATTCTGCTAGTTTTTGTTCCCCTAACGTACACCCACTATTTACAATATTTGCATTATGCAATTTTGCATATTTATAAATTTCTTCTGCACCAAAGTATCCTCTCGGTTCATCTTGTTCATATATATCTTCACCTAACTCTTCCATGACAAACTTTCCTTCCTCACCATGAAAGCAAAAGACGACATAATTAATATCGTTATATAAACTCTTTCCAGAAAGAATGTCGATGAATTCTTTCGGTCTACCAATCCAGTACGTTATAACTTTCGCCCCAAAGTATTCAAGTGATGCTCGGATTGATTGTGCCTCTAAATCAGAATTAAAGCCAACTACTAGTGCAACATTCCACATACACCCACCATCCTATAATTAGATCTCCTCTATCAAAATTTTAAGGGATACATCCATTTCATATATACCCGTTTCTTGCAAAAAATCAGCTCTAGTTAAAACGACTTTTTGTAAATATTGCCGATACGCAGTAATTGTCCCGTCGTGAGATACAATGCAAATTCTTTCAGCGCCTAGCTGACAACACCAAAGAAGAAATTCATCTACGATTTGCTGAAAACGATTCTCTGGAATAGTATTTATACCTTCCGTCCATAGCTGTTTATTTGTACTTTTCTCTATCAAAAAATGTGGAAATAAATTTGTTATTACCCCCTGATCTACTATGTGATCACATGGTAATGTTGTCGCTCCTTCTCGATAAGGAAAAATACGTGGGGATACATATGGGTGGACAATTTTTTGACAAGCTACTTTCGCACTCCATATTGTTGCCGTTTGTAAAGTTCTAATTGTAGGACTAGCAATTAATATATCCGTTTCTTGCAAGGGTACATTGCATTGAAGTAATTTAGCCTGATTCCTTCCCTCATCCGTTAACGGTGGATGAGGCACTTGTAAACTTGATGGCGAATCTTTTGTATGTTCTCCTTCACCGTGCCGAACAAAGATGAGTTTCATCCCCATCCTCCTCTCACTATAAAATCCTCTTACATATTTCTTCCCTATTCCATCCTTTATTCCTGCTATATGAAACATCGATATGTAAAAAATATTTGACACAACAAATTGGAAAACATTACAATTATATGTGTAAAATACTTTTTACAAGAGAGAGGAGAAACATGCATATGAAATGGCTAACCATCTTAATTGGCATGATTATATGGGGGTATATAAACGGATTTTTTAGCAGTGATAAAACTGCTAACCCTTGGATTACAGATGATGAACGCGAAACAAAAATTAAGCAAAAGGCAATCATTGCAAGCTGGTCCGGTGTTTTTATGTTTTGTACCATTAATCTCTTAAACAAATGGTTAGGTATAGAAACGAGTAATACATCACCATACTTACCAACTTCTGTCGCAACTATTTTAAAAGAAAATGTAGAGTTACAAATTTTATTTATGCTATTTATTACGTATGGCATATTTTACGTATACTATCGAAGAAAATTAAGCGCTTAACTTTTTATCTCATGATTATCCTCCTAAATGGTTATAGTAATTAGGACAAGATGAAAGGAAAGGAGCGATAGAAAAATGAGTAACTCGAATGACTTTTTAGATACACTGCATGAAAAACAAGCAAAAGATGAACAAAATAGAAAACGTCAAGGGAACGGAAACCCAGCGAAAAAAAAGCCAAATAAAACACATAAATAATAATAAAAAATCTGCTTAAAATTATCTTTTAGGCAGATTTTTTATTGTTATTTCACCGATATAACATTTCCCCAATTCCATTTCTCATAATACCACTCTGGTACATCTATATTTTCAATCCACTTCATTTCATGCTTTCCATCTCTATGAGCAAGCCATACATCTGCTTTCTTACGGTCTGAACGTATCCATATTAATTGATTGCTCTTCTTCATAAAGATTGGATGATAATCACCCTGCTTATGAGGTGGCTTTGTGATTCGATGCTGTACATTGCTTGTACTATCAACCTCATATAAAGATGGTAGTGGCCTTTTTTCTGGCAATGTTTCAAATCCTCCCTCTTTTGCTCGAGAGACGATAATTACGTTATCGTTCTTCCATGTAAAATCCCAATCGACATATCCTTTCGGTGTAAATGTGTTCTGCTGAAGTGCTGGCAATTCTTTTACTTTCAAATGTTTATTCTCTAATGCAACTCTCCCGCTTCCTTCAATATAGGCCAATATATTGTTGGCTGGCGCCCATTTGAACCATTGTGTGTTTAATAACATTTGATCTACCTTTTCAAAACGACTACCATCTGCACGAACTAAGCAAAGCGTATTGCTATCAGCTGACCATGAAGCTGTCGGTACTGCTAAAAATGAAATCCACTTTTGATCTGGCGACCACTGAAAGCCACTTGCAACTAACGCTAGGAAATCATCATGTTCATTTGGCAATGCATACAAATGCTTCATTTTGTGAGGATTCATATGTGCATCTTTTTGTACTTCATATAGCTGAGCTCCTGTCCATCCAGTTGGAAGTAAGTGTGCTTCAGAAGATACAAGAAACTTCTTTCCATTCGGGTACCATGCATAATCACCTACACCAGCCGATACATTTTCAAAATCTGCATTCTTTTTTTCTACCTCGAAGGTATGTAATGTACCTGTAAATATAAATGCAATTATATTTTCTGTTGGTGACCATTGATAATTTGATACTTCTGAGTGAAACGGCGTAACTTTCTTTCCATCTTTTAGCCGATATAACTCAAGATTACTTTGTTTCTTTCCTTTTACATATGCCAGCCACTCTCCATCATGAGACCACTTTGGCCCTGTTATATACTCTCCTTTTGTAAGTTGTTTTTCTTTTCCATCAACTTTAATCCAGAGGTCATGATGACGAATAAAAGCAATTTTAAATTCATTATTTTCTGCGCTACTATTAATGGTTGAACATAAAAATACGACTAACATTGTACCAACGCTTACTATGAACCGTTTCATAACACCCCTCCATTTCCCTCATAGCATTCCTCAATGTCCACCTACAATATGTAAAAAATACCTATTCGACATAATCAGAAAAAATTTCCCAAGAAATTTTAAATTCATAGAGGATTGGTATGAATTATGTCGAAAATATAGTTTAGCTAACATCCGATTATGTAATTCGAGATCAATTTGTAAGATGTTTTTTCGGAATACTAGCACTTTTTATTAGGGGGAGTTTCAATGAAAAAAACTACATCTACACTATTAAGTATGGCGCTCGTCTTTTCCAGTTTTGGAGCTTTAAGCGCACATGCTGAATCGCTACAAAAGGAGAAGCAATTTAGTCCACAGTTAAAAGCGAACATTGAACAATGGGGAGAAAACAAAATTGCGCAAAATGTTGAAACAAAAACATCAAAAGAAATTTCTGTCATTGTAGAATTGCAACATGCTCCACTCGCTTCACAAAGTAACATTCAGCATGCTCCAGATTTACAAAATAATCATGCACAGTCTTATCATACCGAGCTTAAAAAAGCACAAGAAGATACAACTAAGAAAATAAAAGAAAAAGCACCTGGTGCAAAAATTAAAGAAGTGTATAATACGTTATTTTCTGGATTCTCTATTTCAGTTCCTGGAGATCAAATTACCGCTCTTGCTTCTTTACCTGAAGTAAAAGCAGTCTATCCGAACTTAACATATAAATTACATGAAACATCAAAAAGTACTACTAGTGAAGAAGCACCAAATATCGGCGGACCAACAATTGGTGCAATTGAAGCATGGAATTTAAAAGACCCATCTGGCAAACCGCTTGATGGAAAAGGTATGAAAGTAGCGATTATCGACTCTGGTGTAGACTATACACATCCTGACTTAAAAGCAAATTATATCGGTGGATATGACACAGTTGATGAAGATAATGATCCAATGGATGGTAACGTACATGGTACTCATGTAGCTGGAATTATTGCTGGTAACGGAAAAATTAAAGGCGTTGCTCCGAATGCTTCTATTTTAGCTTATCGTGTCATGAATGACGGTGGTACTGGTACAACAGATGATATTATTCAAGGTATTGAACGAGCAATTCAAGATGGTGCTGATGTGTTAAATCTATCCCTTGGACAAGATTTAAATGTACCTGATCAGCCTGTAACTTTAACGTTAGAACGTGCAGCAAAGCTTGGGGTTACTGCAGTCGTTTCCAATGGAAATGATGGTCCAAAACCTTGGTCTGTTGATGCACCTGGAAATGCAAGTAGCGTGATATCAGTTGGAGCATCTACAGTTTCTATTCCGTTTCCAACATTCCAAGTAGCTGGTTCCAGCAAAACATACCAAGGATTACCGTTATCAAAATCAGATTTCCCAATAGGAAATGATTCTCCACTTGTATATGTTGGCTATGGTAATCCAAGCGATTATGCAAAACAAGATGTGAAAGGGAAATTTGCACTTGTTTTACAAGGTACTTCTAGTACGTTAGTAAAAGCAGAACAAGCGAAACAAGCTGGTGCAGTTGGTGTACTATTCATTTCTACAGAAAAAGAAATCAATATTATGCCAGAATATTTTATGCGTGAAAATCTTGCCCTTCCAGTTATGCAATTATCAAATGTAAACGGTGAAGAGTTGAAAAACTTAATTACAAAACGTAAGAAAAATATAAAAATTGGCCAGCCAAATCCAACCGAATTGATTGCTAACTTCAGTTCCAGAGGTCCGTCACAAGGTAGTTGGCTTATAAAACCAGATATAATTGCACCTGGCGTACAAATTACGAGCACAGTGCCGAGAGGCGGCTATGAATCTCATAATGGTACAAGTATGGCTGCTCCACAAGTAGCTGGAGCGGTTGCCCTCTTGCGTCAAATGCATCCTGATTGGACGACAGAGCAATTAAAAGCATCCCTTGCCAATACCGCAAAAACTTTAAAAGATGTGAATAAAAATACATATCCTATTATGACACAAGGGTCTGGTTTAATTAACATCCCGAAAGCAGCTCAAACAGATGTATTAGTCAAACCTAACAATGTGAGCTTCGGTCTTATTAAGCCAAACAGTGGTAAAGTAAAACTGACGCAAAATATTACATTACAAAATCTATCTAGTAAAAAGAAAAGTTTTTCAACTCGTGTGGAATTGCTAGATACAAACACAAAAACAAAAGTAAAAACTTCTGTACCTTCATCGATTAGCATACAGCCGAATAGTAGTACCGAAAAACCATTTACTATCACTGTCGATAGTTCGCTACCCCAAGGTGTCTATACTGGAAATGTGTATATAAAAGAACAAGGTAAGAAGGAAGAAACTCGCATTCCATTTACATTTAGTATCGATCCTAAAGATTACAAACGTATAGATGGACTCGAAATTATTAATTCTACATTTAGTCCAAATGGTGACCAAATATTAGACGATAATCTCATCAACTACTATTTAGTTGCACCTGTGGATGATGTAACATTGCACGCAAATTTAGTTACAAAAGAACGTGTAACGTACCAAGGGATTATCCATCAAGCTAAAAATGAAACAGCTGGATACAAACCTTTCAAATGGAATGGTACAAAAGCAGATGGTACTCCGTTAGCTGACGGTCTATACCAAATCGAAGCAGTTGCCTCTAATTCTGGTGGGGAAACAAAACAAACAGCTGCTGTATTTCTGGATCGAACTGCACCTAAGTTAACATACGAAATTGACCAAGAAAACCTTGTAATCACAGGAAAAGTGGATGATATCTTACTAGATTGGATGACAGAATCTGGTTGGGTAGCACCTGGAATTCCAGTGAGACTACAGTATGAAATCAACGGAAATGGTGTATGGGAAAGTGCATTCCTAAATCCTTGGGAGAAAAATTACGGCATTTATTTAGATCGTACTCAATTACAAGAAGGTAAAAATACAATTTACATTGTAGCAACAGATGCAGCTGGAAATACATCTAATTTAAATGTTGATTTAGATGTGAAATAAGGTAGTAACCCGATTCTTTCGCCCCTATCGGATTTTCCGATAGGGGCTTTTTCTATTTCTCACAGAAACAAATGTTAAATAATTCCGAATCTTATGATAAAATTTTATAAGCGCTTACAATTTTGAAAGGGGGTGATACAATCTATACGAAACCGATACTTAATTTTTTTTAAAAAAGGAGGATGTCTAAATGACAAAGAAAACAGAAATTCCATCGCATTTAAAACCATTCGTATCCACACAGCATTATGATCAATACACACCGGTGAACCACGCTGTATGGCGTTACATTATGAGACAAAATCATAGCTTCTTAAAAGACGTTGCTCATCCAGCCTATGTGAACGGACTACAATCATCTGGTATTAATATAGATGCAATTCCAAAGGTAGAAGAAATGAATGAATGTTTGGCGCCAAGCGGCTGGGGCGCTGTAACGATTGACGGACTTATTCCTGGCGTCGCATTTTTCGATTTTCAAGGGCATGGATTGCTACCAATCGCAACAGATATTCGCAAGGTAGAGAATATCGAGTATACACCAGCTCCAGATATTGTACACGAAGCTGCAGGACACGCACCTATTTTACTTGATCCTACATATGCAAAATATGTGAAACGATTTGGACAAATTGGTGCAAAAGCTTTCTCAACAAAAGAAGAACATGATGCATTCGAAGCTGTTCGTACATTAACAATTGTAAAAGAAAGCCCTACTTCTACTCCTGATGAAGTTACAGCTGCTGAAAATAATGTAATTGAAAAACAAAACTTAGTTTCTGGCTTATCAGAAGCGGAACAAATTTCACGTCTTTTCTGGTGGACAGTAGAATATGGATTAATTGGAAATATAGATGCTCCAAAAATATATGGTGCTGGTCTCCTTTCTTCTGTTGGCGAAAGCAAATATTGCTTAACAGACGCTGTAGAAAAGGTTCCATTCTCTATAGAGGCATGTACAAGTACAACTTATGACGTAACAAAAATGCAACCACAACTATTTGTTTGTGAATCATTTGAAGAATTAACAGAAGCACTTGAGAAATTCTCTGAAACGATGGCCTTTAAAACAGGTGGTAAAGAAGGATTAGAAAAAGCAATTCGCTCTGAAAATCATGCAACTGCTGAATTAAATAGCGGCTTACAAATTACAGGTACATTTACCGAGACAATTGAAAACGATGAAGGTGAATTGATTTACATGCGAACGAGCTCGCCAACAGCATTAGCAATTCACAATAAACAGCTAGCGAATCATTCTACATCTGTACACAGTGACGGGTTTGGAACACCAATTGGATTACTCACTGAAAATATTACATTAGAAAATTGTACAGATGAACAATTACAATCATTAGGAATTACAATTGGAAATGTTGCCGAGTTTACTTTTGCAAGTGGTATTCATGTAAAAGGAACAGTAACAGATATTGTAAAAAACGATAAAAAAATTGCGCTTATTTCCTTTATCAATTGCACAGTTACTTATAACGACCGCGTTTTATTTGATGCTTCATGGGGCTCATTTGATATGGCTGTTGGTTCAACAATTACTTCGGTATTCCCAGGTGCCGCAGATGCTGCAGCATTTTTCCCAATGGATGAAGAAATCCAAGAAATTCCTGCTCCACTTGTACTGAATGAACTTGAACGTATGTATCAAACAGTTCGCGATATCCGAAATGAAGGTATTTTACACGACGCGCATATCGAGCAATTAGTAACAATTCAAGAAGTATTAAATAAATTGTATCCGAAAGAATGGTTACTTCGCCTTGAAATATTAGAATTGCTTTTAGAGCATAACAAAGGGCATGAAACATCAGCAGCATTATTACGACAACTTTCTACTTTCACAACGGATGAAGCTGTAACACGTCTTATTAACAATGGTCTTACGCTACTTCCAGTAAAGGATGTGAAAAATGATGCTACGATTAACTGAAGAGGAAGTTCAAGAAGAATTATTGAGGTTAGATAAATGGGTAGTAAAAGATGAAAAATGGATTGAAAGAAAATATATGTTTTCCGACTACTTAAAAGGAGTCGAATTTGTCTCTGAAGCCGCCAAACTATCAGAAGAACATAATCACCACCCATTTATCCTTATCCAGTATAAAGCAGTCATTATTACTTTGTCATCTTGGAATGCAAAAGGTTTAACGAAACTCGATTTTGAGCTTGCGAAGCAATTTGATGAACTATTTGTCCAAAATGAAAAAGCCATTATAAGAAAGTAAAAAAGAGAAGCCTTTATTAGGCTTCTCCTTTTATTTTGAAATGGATACAATGTCCAAATGGATCCTCTACTTGTAATATTCCATCTTTGTACGTAGCAATCTTGCCAATATTTTTTAAGCTTTCACATACTTGCTCTTTTTGTTTTTCATCTGCTAGTACAATTGTGAAATATTTCAAGCCAACAGAATTTGGCATTTGCGGTAGTATTCCTTCACCTTGCCACGTATTTAAACCGATATGGTGATGGTAGCCGCCTGCCGATACAAAGAGCGCCCCATTACGGGCTGGGATCGTTACTTCAAAGCCAAGACCATCCACATAGAAACGTTTCGCTTCTTCCAAATCAGCTACATGGAAATGAATATGTCCCATCACAGTACCAGCTGGAAACCCACTCCATGTACTTCCTTGCTGTAATAATTCTTCACCAGCTAACGGGTTACTAACAAATGGTAGCTCTCCATTCTCATCACGCCAAACTTCTTTTTGGCGATCATGATAAATTTCAATCCCGTTTCCATCTGGATCAGCTAAATAAAGGGCCTCACTAAAGTAATGGTCAGCTCCACCGTGCAGTGGATAAACCATTTCTACAAGATGACGAAGGATATTCGCTAAATCCTGTCTGCTCGGTAATAAAATTGCGTAATGATATAAACCCGTTCTCCCTCTTTGCTTTGGTAAGGCTTCCTTCTTTTCTTCAATGATAAGGAGTGGTTCGTTATTTTCATTCCCAAATGTAACGACCATTTCATCTTCTTTTAGTACTTTCATACGTAGTACTTCTGTATAAAACTCTAGTGATTTCTTTATATTTGATACATATAAATGAACAACATCAAGCGTTGTATCGGGATGAAGTTGAAAACTCATCTTGTTAGCCTCCCATTTAAATTAGTTCTTCTTTGACATTTTCTCTTTTAAGAAATTATCTACAAAACCATCCGCTTTCGCAACAAATAAGTACGCACCCATTGCTAGTAATGCAAGCTCTAATTCGAAGCCAGGATTTTTTCCATCTCCTAATAAACCAGCTGACCATTTTACTTTTACAATTGCTCCAACCATAACTAGTGCAAATAATAATCCAATATATCTTACACCTAAACCTAGAATTAATAATAGACCGCCAACTAATTCAACTGTTGCTACACCGTATGCAAGTCCTCCTGGTAAACCAATGCTTGTGAACCACCCTGCAATATTGTCAATTCCCGATTGGAATTTTGTTAAACCGTGCATAAAGAACGTTACCCCTAACACGATACGAATAATTAAGTTACCAATATGTTGATTCATTTCCTTCTCTCCTTTATAGTTTTCTTATACAAAACTTTTATTTACATTACAAAACATACACTAATTTTTTTTATTCGTCAATTCATTTTCACTGGGAAAATATATATTTTTTTTGCTATGATACAAATAGTTGTTTATAAAAAGGAGCTTGATTTTATGAATATTGGTTCTGCAATACGTGAAATTCGTCAACGTAGAGGCATAACAATTGCACAAATTTGTGAGGGAACAGGTCTTTCTAAAGGGTTTATGAGTCAGGTTGAAAATAATAAAACATCACCATCTATCTCAACTTTAGAAACAATCTCCAATTTTTTAAACGTTCCTCTTCCCTATTTATTGTTAGAACAAAAAGATCGATTGAAAGTTGTCAAAAAGGTAGAGCGTAAATATAGTGTATACGGAAAAGATGAACAAAGAATTGAACATGTTGCAGAGCAAGGTGGCCTTCGCCTCAATCTCGTAGAAATTCCTGCTGGGTTTCCGAAAGAAAACACACCAAATGCCCATGAAGGAGAAGAATGTCACCTTGTATTACGCGGAAAACTAGAAGTTCAACATGGAGAAGATGTTGCAATTGTAGAAGAAGGAGATTCTTTCTCCTGGAATGCATGTGTTCCTCATATCGTTCGTAATATAGGAGAAGAAACTGCATTATTACTCATCTCTAGTCATGCAGAAAATCGAAAACGTGTTTATTAAAAAAAGAAGCCTGTAAATCAGGCTTCTTTTTATCCTCTTATAACTCCATAGCTTGTCCCAACTAGTACAGTCTTTTCGTGTTGATTACGATAAACTGACTCGATTGAAACCTTTTTGTATCCTTCCATCTGTTCAACATTCGTTAAAGTTAATTCACAAGTGATCGTATCTCCTGTAAAAACTGGTCTAATAAACTCACTTACTAATTCTCTTGCTATGTAATGTAATTCTTCGCCTACTTTCGTTCCAATACTAGCAGTCAATAAACCATGAACCATTAAACGTCCATTTTCATCATATTCCATATGATGCCTACCTTTATCCCCTGTAATATTTGCAAATTCAAAAACCTCTTCCTCAGTAAATCTTCTTTCGTATTTAAATACATCCCCAACTTTTATACTCATTTTTATCCCCCTAATAATAAACAGAATTTTCTTTCATTTTATCATAAAATGAATCTTAGTTCAGTTTATATTATTAAAATAGTAAGCCTTTTTCTGTTCTACTTTTTCTCCTTATCGGTGCCCCTCTTTTTTGGCTATTTGATATCCATAGTACGCACATGTTCCATTTCTCGATAACTCTCTCACCTCAAAACCACAACTTCTATAAAAATCAAAATTACTCGCAGAAGTATGCGCAAACCAGTCACCATGTGGCAATTTTTGCAAACAAAGAGCAACAAGTTTCTTACCTAATCCCTTCCCTCTATATTCACATTTCACAACTAAATTTACTATGTTGGCTACCATGATTCCATCAGAAATGACTCTAACCATCGCAATCATCTCTTCTTCATCCCAAATTGTGAATGCCCATGTTGAATTTTCAAATGCTATCGTGAATTTTTCAATTTGCCAAGAAGGGATATTATCATTGCTCCAACCGGCATCTTCGAATAAAGTTTTAATTGCATATGCAGGTACACCATTCGTTCCCTCACGAATAATAAGTCCATTATGATAAATGTACATGTAATCCCCCCTTTATTTTTATATACCATTCTTCAAAAGATGCAATTCACCTTTTTTCATCCAATGCGCCTAATGGAATAAACGAGAACATCCATCCCATGAAATGAAGTTGTTTTCTCATAACTAAGCCCCGTTTTTCTAGCAACAAAGATTGAGGCGGGGTGATCCGGATTAATAAGAGAGATTAATTTATTCATTCGTAACGCTTGGAAGCCATAATCTCGAAATGCTGCCGCTGCTTCTTTCGCATACCCTTTTCCCCAATACTGAGGTAATAACCAATAACCAATTTCAATTTCCTCTTTTCCATCTATTTGCTGCTTTACTAATCCTGCATGACCAATTCGTATTCCCGTTTCCTTTTCAATCAATACAAATAAACCGAGACCGTTTTTATAGCTAGGAATCACCCACTCCTCCAAACTTTTTTTACACTGCATATATGTTTTTAACGTCCCATTTCCAATATAGCGCATTACCTTCTCATTTCCCCATAGTGAAGCGTAGAACTGTAAATCATCCATTGTATATTTGCGAATTTGTAAACGATCTGTATGAAACATTTCTGCACTCCTTCCCACGAATTTGTACTTCATTACACGCTCACGTCTTGTATCCATACTAAATGTTACTATCTATTATAAATGAACTAACATTAAAATACAGAATATTCAATCTCAAAAGAATTTAAAAAAGGCAGTAGACAAATATTGTCTACTGCATCCATATCATAACTAGCATAAAGAAAACTACAATTGAGGGGGGTGTAGGATTTTCAAATACACTAGATACTTATCCCGTTCTAACGGGCGGTAAACTTTCCAATTATATAAAAGTGAAAAGTTTACCGCACATAAGAACTTTGGCGGTCAGTAAGAAAGCACCGTTAAGTAGTCAAATACACGCTGTGCTTTTTCTCCACCCATTCGTGCATGTTGAAGAAGAGAAATACCATGTGGACCAGATGCACGTAATGCTTCTGGTTGTGCTACTAAAATAGCTTGTACAACTTCTAATTCCCCCAGCATAGCGGCCGCGAAAATATCCATTCGAGCACCCTTTTCTAATAAGTAAAGAGCAATATCTTTACGCCCTACATGTGCCGCTGCTCCTAACGCACTTTCCCAATCTGATCCACCCCAATTGTAAGAAGCATGAAGTAAACTTGGCGATTCAGCCAACAGTTCTTGTACTTTTTCTAAATCTCCGTGAGCTGCCATAACAAATTCCCTTACTAACTCAGTGGTAACACGTTCTTCTGTTCGCATTTTGCTCCTCCTTTTTTAGAAATTCGTTTCGGTGTAAAAAATGGCTTATCGCTTCCTTGAAAAATATCTACCTCTATGCCAAATACATGTTGAAACATTTCATGACATAACACTTCTTCTGGTATACCATCATACTGAAGCTTCCCTCGCTTTAATACGAGTAAACGATCACTATATTGAGCCGCTTGGTTAATATCATGTAAAACCATTATAATTGTCATGCCAAATTCCTCGTTTAGTCGTTTCACAAGTTCCATTACTTCCAACTGATGAACGATATCTAAAAAAGTTGTTGGCTCATCCAATAATAAGACATTCGTACGTTGTGCTAGCGTCATTGCAATCCAAGCGCGTTGTCTTTCCCCTCCTGATAAAGATTGTAAAAGACGATATTCATACCCTTCAAGATTTGTAACAGACAATGCCCAATCAACAATTTCTTCATCTTCTTTATTTAAGCGACCTCTCCATAACTTATGAGGGCCTCTTCCAAATTCGATTAATTCTTTCACTGTTAAATCTAATTGATGATCATGCATTTGTGGTAACATCGCTAATTGCTTCGCTACATCGGCACTTTTCATCGTATGAATACTTTTTCCATCTAAAACGATATCCCCTTCGCTTTGTTTAAGTAGTCTTGCTATTAAACGAAGCAAAGTAGATTTCCCAGATCCATTCGGTCCAATCAAACTAACGACTTCTCCAGCTTTAATATGTACATTCATATTTTGCATTTGAAATCTTTCAGAATGTGCGTAAAACACTTTATTAACGGAAATCACGCTGTTTTCCCCCTCTATGAATTAAATATAAGAAGAACGGACCGCCTAAGAAGGATAATAAAATACCGACAGGCAATTCAATTGGATCAAACCAACTTCGAGCTATCGCATCCGCGAAAACAAGTAATATCCCTCCGCCAAGGCATGATAATGGCAGTAAATATTTATAGTCATTTCCAACTAATAAACGTAACATATGTGGTACGACAAGGCCGACAAATCCAATAAGACCAGAAACACTAACTGCTATTCCAGCTAATAATGTGCTTACTACTATTAAATAAAAACGACTTCTCTCCACGTTATGACCTAATAATTTCGCCATTTCATCTCCAAGCATTAATACTCGAATATGCTTGATACCGAAGAAGGCCAGTATAATAGCGAATATTGCATAATAAATAATCATGTTTAAATGTGCCCAACTTACACCGCCAATACCACCCGCTAACCACGGTAACACGGATTGTACTTTGTCACTATGTAATAACATTAATGCTGACGTCGCTGCACCTATTAATGCATTAATTGACACACCTACTAAGACAATTCTTGAAGGTGGCGCCCCTTTTTGCCATGATAAAGCATAAATGATCATCGCCGTTATGAAAGCTCCTAAAAACGCACCGAGTGGTAAAAACGCCATATGCTGAGGGAATAAAATCATAATTACAATTGCAACAAGGCCTGCTCCAGATGACACCCCGATAATACCAGGGTCTGCAAGAGGATTTCTCATCACCCCTTGCAGCATTGCGCCAGATGCAGCTAAACATGTTCCTACTATAAATCCAACGAGCACTCTTGGTATACGAAGGTCCCATACAATTCGATGAACTGTCGAACCTTCATCTTGTATCCCTGTTACAATATCTCGTAAAGAAAAGGATAGGCTTCCTGCGAAAAGACCGTAAAAAAGACATAAAACCGTTAATACAACTAAGGTAACTGCTATGATCCATCTTTTTTTCGCAAAAGGATGTTCCTTTTCCCTTACTACTTCAATACTTTCCATACTTATCATTTCCTTACATCTTGTATACTTTTATACATAAAGTCCATCGCTTCTGTAACTTTTGTTCCAGGATTTGATCCAAATAAGTCTGGTGGCAAAATAACTACGCGATTTTGTTTTACTGCATCTAAATTTTTCCACGCTTCATTTTTCATCATTTCACCTTCAAATGCTTTTTTAACGCTATTTGGATCTCCATGTGTAATTAAGTAAATCACATCAGGATTCGCCTCAATAATGCGTTCTACACTTAGCTGTGCATATTGCGGATATTCCTTCATTTCTGGAAAATCAGCGGCAATATTTTTCCCACCTGTTTTCTCTAAAATATCACCTGATAAAGAAGTTGGTAATGCTGCTAAATAAGTACCAGGTGCTCCATACACTAGCAATGCTTTCACATCACTCTTTTTCTCATATGTCTTCATTTGATTCGTAATTTTTTGGTTAAGTTCTTTTGCTTTATCTTCTTTTTTCATTATCGTTCCGTATAGTTCAATATTCTTTAGAATATCTTGTACAGAATTCGTAGAAGAAATCATTACTTTCGTTCCTTGCCCTTCAACCGTTGGAACATTCTTTTGGAACCCATTATTAGCAATAAGTACATCGGGCTTTAAGCTGGCAATTTGCTCAAAATTTGGCTGATGTGCATTCCCGATTACTTGTACTTTCTTTATATCTTCTGGAAGAGTTATTTTTGCATCCGGACGACCCACTATTTTTCCGCCTAAAGCATGAATAATATTCATGTCTCCCATACTTAATGTTGCAAAACTCTCTGGCACTTTATCGAATATTACCTTTCTTCCTGACAGGTCGGTAACTTCTATTTTCTCTTTTCCTTTTTCTGTTTTTGTTGCCGCTGCTTTTTCGTCTCCCTTTGCACTGCAACCTATTAATAAGAAAAAAATAGATAAAATCGCTGTAAATAGCGTAATAGATTTTTTCATTCTCCCACCTCTAATTGATAATGATAATCATTAACTACTATTCCACTTTAATTGATAAGGATTATCATTGTCAATATGAAACACATACATTTTCTAGAAAAAAACAAAAAGCGTTACAAAAAGATTCCTTCTTTTTGTAACGCACTATTTATCAATATTATTCACATTCGTTTCCCTCTAACTTGTCTCGCATCACTTTCACACGCTGAAAGAAAAAGAAAGATAAACTTAAAAATATAACGATGCTCCCCATCATAACAAAAAATTGTATCGTTTCTTTTGCTCCATTTGGAATCAATAAGCCAACCATTAACAATGTACTTACAGCGAGAAGAATTTGTCCGAACCGAGTATAATCTTCTATTTTCTCTTGTAATTCTTTCATTATATTCTCACTCCTCCATTTCACTGTATCATATTCTACTAAACTTAAAGACAAGTAAATACAGCCATTCTGGGAGATGTTTTCCAAAAGAAAAAGAGCCGCTTTATTGCGACTCTTTCATAACCATTACTCACCTTTATATGCTTTCATATAAATTTCTTTCAGCTCTGAAATGAGAGGTAATTTCGGATTAGCTGTTGTACATTGATCTTCAAAAGCTCTTTCTGCTAATAATCCAACAACCTCTTCAAATTGGTCTTTAGCAACTCCTTGTCCCGCAATACTCATATTTATATTTAAACTTTTTCCGAGATCAATAATTGCTTTGACGAGTGATTCTACACCTTCTGCCACCGAACTTGCTGGTAGCCCGAGCATTCTCGCAATATGTGCATAGCGTTCATCAGCTACAAAATGCTCATATTTTGGGAACAATGCGTGTTTTCTTGGCTTAATAGCATTATAGCGAACTACGTGCGGCATAAGAATTGCATTCGCACGCCCATGCGGAATATGAAATTCTGGTCCAATTTTATGTGCTAAACTGTGATTAATACCTAGGAAAGCATTTGCAAATGCCATCCCTGCAATTGCAGAAGCATTATGCATTTTTTCTCGTGCTTCTTCATCATGTCCATCTTTAAATGCTCTTGGTAAATATTTAAATACGAGATCAATAGCCTTTAATGCTAATCCATCTGTATAGTCATTTGCTAAAACAGACACATACGCCTCGATTGCATGCGTTAATACGTCCATCCCAGTGTCTGCTGTTACATGTGGTGGTACTGTCATTACAAATTGTGGATCAACAATTGCTACATCTGGCGTTAATTCATAATCGGCGAGTGGATACTTTATATTATTTTTCTTATCTGTAATAACCGCAAATGGTGTCACTTCTGATCCTGTTCCAGATGTTGTTGGAATAGCAACAAACTGCGCCTTACTTCCTAATTCCGGATATTTACATGTACGTTTTCTTATATCTAAAAACTTCTGTTTAATTCCATAGAATGTTGTTTCTGGGTGCTCATAGAAAAGCCACATCCCTTTCGCTGCATCCATCGCTGAACCACCACCAAGTGCGATAATGACATCAGGCTGAAAACTTCTCATCATTTCCGCACCTTTAAACACAGTTTCATCTGACGGATCTGGCTCGACCTCAAAGAAAACTTCAACTTTCACATCATTTGCATGTTTACGTAAATAATGCGTAACCGTATCTACATATCCGTGCTCAACCATTCCTGGATCCGTTACAATAAACGCACGTGAAATGTTAGGCATATTTGCTAAATATGATGTCGCATGTTTTTCAAAATAAATTTTTGGTGGTAATTTGAACCACTGCATATTCTTTTTTCTATTTGCCAACCTTTTTATATTTAATAAGTGCGTCGCTGTTACGTTTTGAGAAACCGAGTTTTTCCCGTAGGAACCGCAGCCAAGCGTAAGTGATGGAATAAATCCATTATATATGTCACCGATTCCACCTTGTGATGAAGGGGCATTTATAATAAGGCGGCAAGCTTTCATACGTAATCCAAATTGCTTTTGCACTTCTTTATTTACAGAATGGATAACTGCTGAATGTCCTAAACCACCGAGGTTTAACATTTCTTCACAATATGTAAACCCTTCTTCTAATGAATTTGCTTTTACACAAGCTAATACTGGACTTAACTTCTCACGAGATAGTGGATATGCAGCTCCGATGCCTTGTATTTCAGCTACAAGCATTTTTGTATTTTTAGGTACAGTAATTCCAACTAATTCGGCAATATACTGTGCGGATTTCCCTACAATATCACTATTTACTGCACATGTATTTTCATTAATAACAAGCTTTTCTAATTTACTTCTCTCTTCCTCGGTTACAAAATAACAATCATTTGCAATCATTTCTGTTTTCACATTATCATAAATTTCCTTGTCTACAATAATTGCTTGTTCTGATGCACAAATCATACCATTATCAAATGTTTTAGATAAAATCAAATCATTAACCGCTCGTTTTATATGCGCTGATTTCTCTATATAACATGGTACATTACCAGGACCTACACCTAGCGCTGGTTTTCCAGTAGAATAAGCTGATTTCACCATACCAGCCCCTCCAGTTGCCAAAACAAGAGCAACACCTTCATGGTTCATTAATTGTTTCGTTGCTTCGACAGAAGGTTTTTCAATCCACTGTATACAATGTTTTGGTGCCCCCGCCTTCACCGCTGCATCATATACTGTTTTTGCCGCTGCAATGGAACAGTTTTGTGCTGAAGGATGAAATGCGAAAATAATTGGATTTCTCGTTTTTATCGCGATTAATGCTTTAAACATTGTTGTCGATGTTGGATTCGTTACTGGTGTTACCCCAGCTACTACACCGACGGGCTCCGCAATTTCTATTATTTCTTCATGAGGATCTTCGTGAATAATCCCTACTGTTTTATCTTTCTTTATGCTATGCCAAATATATTCAGTAGCAAAAATATTTTTAATACATTTATCTTCGTATACACCACGACCTGTTTCTTCAACAGCCAACTTCGCAAGCGGCATATGTTGATCAACACCTGCTAATGCCATTTCATGAACAATGTTGTCAATTTGCTCTTGTGTAAAACTTTCTAATGCTTGTAAAGCTCTCTGACCGTTATTCACTAACGTATCAATCATCTCTTTTACTTCCTGCATTTCATTTACAACTTTCTCTTTGACTACCATGTAAATTCCTCCTATTCTGCTATCTTGGACTAAATAAGACCCTACAGGTCATAATTAGTCCTGATTAGCGCAAAAAAATAGAATTGCTTTCCTACATGAACCTCATTGTTTGTGAAATATTTCACAAGTTTGTTCGTGGGTAACACTTCATGAACTTAATATACATGAATTTATTTTATTTGTGTTTGTCTAATTTGTGAAATATTTCACAATTAATATAGTAAAAATGCACTGCCTATACTAGCAGTGCATTTTTACTATGCTAACGCTTGTGCTAAATCTTCAATTAAATCTTCTCCGTCTTCAATACCGACAGAAATTCGAATTAATGTATCTGTAATTCCTAATTCTTTACGACGATCTGCTGGAATTGATGCATGCGTCATTTGAGAGGGAATAGAAATTAAACTTTCTACTGCTCCTAAACTTTCAGCCAGCGTAAAGTATTGTAATCTCTCAAGTACTTTATTTAATGTTTCTTCGCTATCTACATCAAATGAGATAATAGCACCAAATCCATTTGCCTGTTCTGTTGCCAGTTCATGGTTTTGATGTGACTCAAGGCCTGGATAATATACTTTATTCACTTTTGGATGATTATTTAAAAACTCAGCAATTGCGCGTGAATTCGTTTCATGCTCTTCCATTCGAATTCCTAATGTTTTTAAACCACGAAGTAGTAAGAAACTATCTTGCGGGCCAAGAATGCCTCCTGTTGAGTTTTGTACAAAGTGAAGGTCTTCTGCTAATTGCGGACTATTTACAACTACTAAACCTGCAACTACGTCACTATGACCTCCTAAATATTTCGTTGCACTATGAAGTACAATGTCTGCTCCTAAAGAAATCGGCGACTGCCAATATGGCGTCATGAATGTGTTATCAATAATTGTTAATAAATCTTTCTCTTTAGCAAGAGTAGATATTTTTTTAATATCAGTAATTTTTAGTAACGGATTCGTTGGTGTTTCTACATAAATCGCTTTCGTATTTGGACGAATCGCTTCTTCAACTTCCTCTAAGTTTGTTGTATCTACAAATGTATGCTCAATACCGAAGCGGTTTAACACTTTCGTAATCACGCGGTACGTTCCGCCATACACATCATCTGTTAAAATAACGTGGTCACCTTTTGAAAACAACATAATTGTAGCTGTAATAGCCGCCATTCCTGAACCAAATGCGAAACCAGCATGGCCGTTTTCTAATACCGCAATCATTTCTTCTAAAGCTGCACGTGTTGGGTTTCCTGTACGTGAATATTCATATCCTTGATGCTTACCAACTGCTTCTTGTTTGTACGTACTCGTTTGATAAATCGGTACATTTACAGATCCAGTTGAAGGTTCTCCTATGCGAATACCATGAATTAACTTTGTCTTTGCTCTCATTTTTTATTCCCATCCTTTGTATATGTCTTTACTTAAATAGCGCTCACTACTATCAGGAAAAATCGTTACAATATTTGTACCTGGCGCCGCTTTCTCTGCTTCAAGTAAACTTGCATGAAATGCTGCTCCTGAAGAGCTCCCAACAAGAAGTCCTTCTTTTTGCGCTAATTCTTTCACTCGTAAAAATGCATTTTGATCAGAAATCGTATGAATTTCATCAAAATAAGATGTTTTCAAAAATGGCGGGATGAATTCAAGGCCAATCCCTTCTGTTTCATGTGAGCCAGCTTTACCACCATTTAAAATAGATCCTTCTGGTTCCACAATAACCGTTTTTATATCTACATTTTTTTCTTTTAAATAAGATGCAGTCCCCATAAACGTACCGCCAGTTCCTGCTCCAGCAACAAATATGTTAATCTCTCCATTAAGTGCCGACCAAAGTTCAGGTCCTAATGTTTTAAAATATGCACGAGGATTTGCCTCATTTGCGAACTGACTTGGAGAGTATGAATTCGGTATCTCATTTACTAACTCTTTTGCTTTTGCAATTGCACCGGTCATTCCTTGCTCAGTCGGCGTATGCACGACCGTTGCGCCTAGTGCTTTCATTAATTCTTGTTTTTCAATGCTAAATTTCTCTGGTACACAAACGATAACGTGTAAATCATGTTGTAACGCTGCGAGTGCCAGTCCAATACCAGTATTTCCAGCTGTCGGTTCAATAATTGTTCCGCCCTCTGTAACAAGCCCTTTTTCTAGCGCATCTTCGATTAATTCTCTTCCTAATCGGTCCTTAACGCTTCCGCCTGGGTTATAAAATTCAAGCTTTGCAAATAAACGGACCCCTTCTGGAAGTGAAAAACGAGTAATTTCCACAATTGGTGTATGACCAATTAACTCATGAACTCCACGATATACATTCATCGTGTTCTCCCCCTTATTTGCCAATAAAGAAAAGGCAACTGTATGTATTTTCTTTATATGAGACAGTTGCCTTTTTGTTACATTACTTTAACTCTTCTAATACTTTTACGATAAAGTTTGTAGAATGAAGAGCTGCTTGATCTAAAAATTGATCAAATGAAACATTTGATTCTTTACCAGCAATATCAGAAAGTGCACGAATGATAACAAACGGAACTTCATATTGGTGGCATACTTGTGCAACAGCTGCTGCTTCCATTTCTACTGCATAAAGGTTTTCAAATTTATCACGAATGGCTGCAACTCGGTTCGGATCACTCATAAATGAATCACCTGTTGCAATCATACCTTTTACAACTTGAATATTTTCTTCTGCCTGCATACATTTTTCAGCTAATGCAACTAATGCTTCATCAGCTTTAAATCCAGGCGGCATTCCTGGTACTTGACCATACTCATAGTTAAATGCTGTTACATCTACGTCATGGTGACGAACTTCTGTTGAAATAACGACATCCCCAACATTTAGAGAATGATGGAATCCACCAGCTGAACCAGTATTAATGACTTTTTCAGGCTTATATCTTTCTAATAAAATTGTCGTTGACATCGCTGCATTTACTTTACCAATACCAGACTTTAACAAGATTACTTCATGTCCTGCTAATTGCCCTTTCGTAAATTCACAACCCGCAACCGTTTCTGTTTCTGCTTGTTCTAATTTATCACGTAAAATACGTACTTCTTCTTCCATTGCTCCAATTACAGCAATTCTCAATCTAATCCCTCTTTCTATTGCTTAGTTGCCTCCATTACCCACACGAAATGATTTAATCTCGTAAACGTTACATGGAAGCCATTGTTTTCAAAAATAGTCTGCATAACTGGAATACGTGTATAGTATTCCGTTTGCAAATCGTTTGCTAACTGATGAAAACCTCTTTGTTTTGCTGCTTCAACAGTTTTATCATATGCATCTTGATCTGCAAATATCGTATCAGCAAACACTATTTTACCACCTTTGTTTAGCAATTGACTATACTTCGCAATCGCTACATTTTTTTCATCATCTGTTAAATGATGAAATGCATAGGTGCTTACTATGGTATCAATGGAATTCGGGACTTCAAACGAAAGAAAATCACCTTCTGTAATGGAAAACTCTTTTGGCAATTTCTCTTTTGCAATCATGCGCATTTCACGTGACGGTTCTATACCGTAAACTGTGCGGCCAGCAAGTAATAATTTATTTGTTAAATTACCTGTACCGACACCAAATTCTAATACGTTACCAAATGACTTGTTAACTACATCCTCTAGAATGTCCTCATAATGGGCGAAAACTTCTTTATATTGTATATCTTCGCCTTGTACAAATGAGTCGTACGTATGAGCCCACTCATCAAATAAACCATTAAATTCTGTACCCACAAAAATTCCCCTTTTTCTTATCGGTTTTATCAGTATGATATTCCCTCTTTCTAAAAATGTCAATTGAAATGTACATGGTATTTCCTTCTTTTCTTTGTTACACTATAGTTGATTACATAGGAGAGGGGCCGTCTTCATGTCATTTACCTTTGAAATGTTAGAAGATAAAGTAGAATTTTTTGAAGCGGGAGACTTAGCTTCTTTAGAACGTAAAATCAGTGAACAAATCGATAATAATAAAGCACTTATGCTTGAAGTTCATCACATCTCGCATCAAATAGTTATGGATCCTGAAAGTAAAAGACCATATTATAGCGCGGTTGTTCATTTTAAATTAAAGAAATTACGCTAACTAAAAAAGAGAAGCTCCTAAGGAGCTTCTCTTTTTTAGTTTAGAGTTTGAACAAGTACTGGTTTCCAGCCTTCATTGTCTACCCAATCAATATTTACATAATATCTTTTACCTGTTTGTTTATCTTGTACGTTACCGTAAGCTTTATTCTTACCGTTATTTCCGATTCGATGAATAATTAATTGCTCTACTGGAACGTCAATTGCAGCTGAAATCGCTTGATTCATCTCATTCCAATCTGCTGTACCTTTTTTAAACGTCATCGCAGGTGTTGCACCTTGCTCTGTGCCTACTGGCTTCCAAGAAGGTTTCGTATAAGCGTCAGTTGCCTTTGGCTGTGTTTTTTCAGCTGGTACTTTCTCGTTAGCTTTTGCTTCTTCTTCAGCTTTTTTCTGTTCTTCTTCAGCCTTTAGCTTCTCTTCTTCTTCTTTCTTCTTAGCCTCTGTTTTCTCTTGTTCATTCTTCTTCGTCTCTTCTTTGCCTTTAGCTTTCTCAGACTTATTCTCTTTCGTTGTTTGCTGAGCTACCTTTTTATCGCTAGAAGACGCTTGCTCTTTCGTGTCAGGAACAAACAATTGATATGCTACAATAGCTACTGCTACTAGTACAATAGCTATTGCAATATTTAAAACACCGTTTTGACGACGTTTTTGTTGTTTCTGTTGGAATCTAGATCCTCCTGCCATTCTTCAAACCTCCATGCAGTTTTTCATACTTGCTATTGTAACATTAAATCTAGAAAGGTTGAACATTTACAATAATATTTTCATGAAATGAAAACATTTTACTATGAATTGCAAGATTACTTTTCATTCTCTAATCGATAGATTGATTCTACAATAGATTTGAAAATAGGTGTAACTGCATTTACATCGCTATTCGTTTCTATATCCACGACAACTAAAGCATACCTTGGATTTTCATATGGAAAATAACCTGCAAACCATCGATTCTCTTTCCTTCCTTTTCCTGTTTGTGCTGTCCCAGATTTTCCAGCGACACTTAGTGGTAACGACTTGAATGCTGCTCCTGTGCCTTTCTCCGTTGTTACAACGCTCCTTAATAACTGTTGTAATGTTTTCACTGTTTCATATGAAAGCTGTTTCCCACCTAATGTATGGTCTTCAAATGTATAAAAATCCGTTCCATTTTTGTACATTATTTTTTCAACAGCTTTCACTTCCATCTTTTCTCCCCCTCTAGCAATCGTCGCCATCATATTTGCAATCGCTAGAGGTGACATACGTACATCTTTCTGTCCAATTGCTGTTTGCGCTACCGCTTTTTTACTATACTTATTTCCTTCACTCCCCCAAATCGTAACACTTTTCTCCTCTGGCATTTGCTCAAAATGAGTTGTATGAAATACAGAGCCTCTCCATCCAACCTTCTCAGCGCCTCCTAAAGCCTCTACATAAGTTTCTAACACCATCTTATCCTTTTGTATTAGCTCATTTCCTAACTCTGAAAATGTCCTGTTACAGCTTCTAGCAAAGCTCTCTTTAAAACTAAGTGTCCCCATCCTAACTTGTGGGTGATCTTCACCATATAAATCTTTATTACAATTAAATGCGCGATTAAAAACATTTTTATTTTGATCAATCACTGCCGCTGCAACTATTGTTTTAAAAACAGAACCGGGAAAATGTGGTGTTAACATTTGATTTTCAAGTGTAGTTTTATATAGACTCTCATCTTTCACCTGTACAGATGGTTTGCTAACCATTGCTAAAATTTCATTTTTCTTTACATCAAGTAGCACTACTCCTCCCTTCTTAATTTCACTTGCTTCAACTACTTCTTCTGCTTTTTTCTGTAACTCGTTATGTAAAGTAGTTTGAATCGTCACTGGATAAAACGGATTTCCAGGCGATGTATATTTCGCTTGTTTTCCAAAAATCGGTTCTCCTTGCCGGTCCACTTGATACAATACTTTTGCCTCTCCATCGGTCAAAAGAAATTCATCAAATGATTGCTGCAATCCTGAAATGCCAATCGGTGTTTGTTTTGAAATTTTTCTAACTTCTCCGTATCGTTTTTGAAATTCTCGTTCATTCTCACCCACATCACCAATTAAATGATTCACCACGCTAGTTTGCCGCAAACGAACTTCAGCTGCTACAATGCCTAATACATTTAATTGATTCACCTTCTCCATCTGCTCTCGTTCCAAGCGAAGTGGTTCATTTCCTCTTTGCAGGATAAATGCACTTTTCTTATGTTTCATTTGACTTTCAATCTCTTGTCTCGACATACCAATGATATGCGCAATTTTCTCCAACATGTTATTTTTTAATTGTAGAAATGGAAAAACAATTAAAACAGGATACTTTTTCTCACCTATCTCCTTACCATTACGATCTATAAAATGGCCGCGTCCATCATCTACCGTAATGGATTGCGTCCGTTGTGTAACACTTTTTTCAATTAAGTTAATCTTACGATCCGTAAATGATTCCGTATCGATAATTTGTATTTGAATTAAACGACAAAGTAACATAAACATGACACATATAAAACAAATTAAAACAATTGTAATTCTCCGTTTTATTTCCATAAAAAAACACCTCGTCTAGTATAGTTTGGACGGAGTGTTTCATCTTTTATACAAATAAAAAAATCACTCGCTTTTACACGAGTGATTTTTAATTATTTTACAGAGATAATCTCTACTTGCATTTCTCCACCTGGAGTTTGGATTGCTACCTTCTCGCCAATTTGCTTACCTAATAAGCTTTTTGCGATTGGAGAATCGTTAGAAATTCTTCCTTCAAATGGATCTGCTTCTGCGCTACCTACGATTGTGTAAGCTTCTTCATCTCCATCTGGTAGTTCTTTAAATGTTACTGTTTTACCTAATGTAACAACTGTAGATTCTTCACCGTTATCTGTGATGATAACTGCGTTACGAATCATGTTTTCTAATTGTGTAATACGTCCTTCTACGAACGCTTGCTCATCTTTCGCTGCATCATACTCAGAGTTCTCAGAAAGATCTCCGAAGCTACGTGCAATCTTAATGCGCTCTACAACTTCTTTACGTTTTACCGTTTTTAAATCCTCAAGTTCATTCTCTAGCTTTTGCTTACCCTCTTGCGTCATAGGGTATGTTTTTTCTGTTGCCATATTTTCCACTCCTTTTATATACCAATCCCCCGAAAAAAAGAGGAGTTCCATATGAAAACTCCCCCGCTTATATGTAAAGCGGAGGTTTCTAGCACGCCTGTACTAGCGGAGTTGTCACATACAACCCCGTATTCCCAATTCTTCTTTATATAAAGAAGATATGTATGGAAAGTTGATATAAATATGCCCTCACCTATATATAGATGAGGTTGCATGTTTCATTGTATTCGATAGGAAGGGAAAAAATCCCTTCCTACCGTATATCTTTTACTATGCTATTACAAATTTACTTTTTGTTCAAGAATTGTTGCAATTTTTGTAACCATAATATCAATTGCAACGTGGTTTTGTCCACCTTCAGGGATAATAATATCCGCAAATTTCTTAGAAGGCTCAATAAATTGATTGTGCATTGGACGTACAACATTTACATATTGATCAATAACTGAATCCATCGTACGACCACGTTCTTTAATATCACGCTGCATGCGGCGCAGGATACGAAGGTCAGCATCTGTATCAACGAATAACTTAATGTCCATTAACTCACAAAGACGTGGGTCTTCTAAAATAAGAATTCCTTCTAAAATGATTACATCTTTCGGCTCAACTGGAATAATTTCATCTGAACGCGTATGCAATGTATAGTCATATACAGGTTTCTCTACTTGTTTATATGCAAGCAACTGCTGCAAATGTTCAATTAACAAATCATTATCAAACGCTAATGGATGATCATAATTTGTTTTTAAACGTTCTTCCATTGGTAAATGGCTTTGATCTTTGTAATAATAATCTTGCTCTAAGATTAAAATGGAATGACCTTTAAAATGGTCAAAAATCGCTTTCGTTACACTTGTCTTACCTGACCCTGAACCACCAGCAATTCCAATTACAACAGGCTTATTCGTCCCCATTCGACTATCACTCTTTCTTATTGAAGTATGCTTTTGCGCATCATATTATTCACATACACTGGTTGATCCACTTTGAATTTCACGATCTGCAACGGATGTCTCGCTGCATCTAATTCGTTTCCATCCTCATCCCAAATTTTCTCCACCGTCTGCGTAAAGTTTTCTATTTCTGGTCCAAAGAACTCCACTTCATGTCCTGGTTTGAAATGATTACGTTGCTCAATCGTTACGATGCCCGTTTCTTCATTATAATCTAACACTAAACCAGCGAAATCATACGTTGTTTTCTTACTATGATTTCCAAACATTTGCTCTTGATGTCCTGGAACCCCTTCAAAGAATGCAGGAGCTGTATCACGATTTGCACATTTATCAAGCTCATCTAACCATTCTTGTTTAAACTCAAAGTTATCAGGATCCGCACAATATGCATCAATTACTTTACGATATACTGTCGCTACAGTAGCTACGTAATGGATTGATTTCATACGTCCTTCAACTTTTAAGCTATCAATTCCAATTTCAATCATTTTCGGAATTGATAAAATTAAATTTAAGTCTTTTGGACTCATTGCAAAGTGAGCATCTTCTTCTTGGAATAGAGGAAGCTCTTTTGCATCTTTATGTTGTGATACTGTTTGAACTAAATCATAGTCCCAGCGACAAGATTGACAACAACCACCACGGTTAGAGTCACGCGCTGTCATATGGTTACTTAGCGTACATCTTCCTGAATATGCGATACACATTGCACCATGGACGAATGCTTCAATTTCAATATCCACTTTTTCTTTAATCTCTTTCATTTCTTCATAGCTTGCTTCACGAGCTAATACAAGACGATGTAAACCTTCTTCTTTCCAATACTGTGCTGCTTTCCAGTTGGATAGTGATTGCTGTGTGCTTAAATGCACCTCAACAGAAGGCGCTACACGTTTACAAGTCTCAATGATAAGCGGATCAGCAACGATAATTCCCGTTACGCCAGCTTTTTCAATCCCTTTTAAATATTCCTCTAGCCCGTCCATATTTTCATTATGTGCAAAGATATTTGTTGTTACATATATTTTTGCTCCATATTTCTTTGCAAATTCCACACCTTCTGCCATTTCTTCCAGTGTAAAGTTACCTGCATTCGAACGAAGACCAAATTCTTGTCCACCTAAATATACAGCATCTGCCCCGTAATGGATAGCTACTTTTAATTTTTCTAAGTTACCCGCAGGGATTAACAGTTCAGGTTTCTTCACAATAACGCGTTTGCCATCGATCACTCGTGAAATTTCTTGTACAGTCATTTCCTACACCCTCCTCGTTTAGTAAACCGTCTCTTTAAAGAAGAATCCTGTATCTAACGGACGATTCACCGGTTGCATTTCTTCTATCTCTTTATATAAGTCGTCTTTCACGTCGTAATACGCATCACGATCTTCTACACATAAATCAATTGCTTTACGATATTTCTTCGTTACCTCAATAATGTATGCAGAGCTTTTTAGTACACCATCAACTTTTAAGCTATCAATTTCAGCATCAATTAGCTCTTCTAACTCATCGATGAAACAAATATCATTTGGACTCATAATGTGAGTACCATTTTCATCTTCATAAATTGGATATTTATTGTTACGCTCTGGGTCATATAAGAACATATTCTCTTCATATTTTTTCTTTTCAATGTCAAGATGACGTCCTTGATACTCAAAGTAGTTTCCTACTAACGAACGCTTCGACTGGAACATACAAGTCATACCGTGAATTTGCACTTCAAGTTCCACTTCAGCATTTTCTTTTAATTCAACAATTTCATCTAAGCTAAGCTCGCGAGCTAATACAGCACGTTTTGCTCCTCTTTGTCCCCAGTAGTTACAAGTAAACCAGTTTGTTGCTGTTGTTTCTGTATTCCAGTGCAATTGCATATTTGGCGCTACTTCGCGAACCGCCATTAATACTGCTGGATCTCCGAAAACAATTGCATCTACATGTACTTCGTTTAAAAATGCAACATAGTCTGTTAATTCTTCTACTTTATCGTTGTGGAACATAGCGTTCATTGCTACGTATACTTTTACACCATTTTCATGTGCAATCTTCACAGCTTGTTTCACATCTTCACGTGAAAATTCCCCTGCTAAACGTAAACCAAACTTTTGCTCACCGATCATTACCGCATCTGCTCCTGCTTTCGCAAGAGGTTCGATATCCGCCACTGCTTTTGGTGTTACTAACAATTCTGGTTTCTTCATACCTTGGTCACCCTTTCTTTTTACTAACAGCTACTCCATCACCAATTGGGAAAATCGTTGTATCATATCCTTCATGGTTCATAAGCCATTCATTGTACGTCTTAATACGACGGATTAAACCACGTGTACGTCTGTTTTCAATTTTCTCTTTCGTCGTTACAAGGCCATGGTACATAACATTATCTGAAATAATTACGCCACCAGGATTTAATAACGGTTCATATAAGTCAAAAAAGCGACGATATTGTCCTTTTGCTGCGTCAATAAAAATAACGTCAAATGTTCCATGTTCTTCTACTTGCTCGCCTGTTTCTAACGCATCACCGTAAATAACTGAAATACGTTCTTTAACTGGTGAACGTTCTATATATTCAAGTGCTTTTTCATATCGATCGCGATTGCGCTCAACTGTCACAATGCGAGAATTTGGAATAGCTTGCATCATACGAATACTAGAATAGCCAATTGCTGTACCTAGCTCTAAAATGCTCTTCGGTCCAATTAAACGTAAAAATTGCAACATAAATTCCATTCCAAGTCGATCCATAATTGGCACATGATTTTCTTTCGCATAGTCTTCCATTTCAAGAATTAATTTATCTTTCGGATCAATAAATGATAATAGGTACTCGTTAACTGCATCCTCCATAATGGTCCTCCTTATTTACATGGAGAAGTGCCTCTATGACGTCTTTTCACACATAGAATGCAATAAAAATACAAGCCAGCTTTATCCTTAGCTTGTACGTCCCGTTTTGATATTAAAAACGATTCTTCTGCCAGTTTTTAACCCGATATATTTTACCACAAAAAAGAGGGATGTGCGACCTTTTTCGCTATCCCTCCCCATTTCACTGCTTTTTCGTAATATATTTTTGCTTTAGTGCATTATGCTCTTCCAATGTTTTCGCATAGTACACTTCACCAGTTGGTGCAGCTAAGAAATAATAATAATCTGTTTGCGCAGGCTCTAGCGCTGCTTCCACTGAATGTTTACCAGAGTTTGCAATCGGGCCCACCGGCAATCCTTTCACAACGTACGTATTGTACGGTGAGTTTATCTTTAAATCTTCGTATAATACACGTTGTTTATGCTTTCCAAGTGCATATAATACCGTTGGATCCGTTTGAAGCGGCATACCTTTTGCTAAACGATTATAAAAGACACTAGAGATCTTTTGACGATCTGTAAAGCCTGTTGCCTCTTCTTCAATAAGTGAAGACAATGTTAAAAGCTGATGCACATCCCAGTTTTTCGCTTTCATTTTTGCTTCGTTTTGAACAATGATTGCATTCGTTTTCTCAAGCATTTGGATAACAATTTCTTCCAAAGTTATATCTTTTTTATAGAAAGAGTACGTCGCAGGATATAAATAACCTTCTAATGGATATTTAATATTGCTATCAAAGATTTTATCCGTTAACAGCTTGGGATACTTTTGCTGCATTTTTTGAATAAATGCTTTATCGTTTAATTGACGTACAACATCATCTTTATTCCACTTTAATTCGTTTGCAACCGTTTCTGCAATTTCAGTTACTTGTGCACCTTCTTTTACCGTCACTTTATAAAGAGTTGGACGATGTACATTACCAGATGACATTTGCTCAATAACATCTTTTGCACTCATTGAAGGATTTAATAAATATGTACCCGCTTGTAAATTTTTAGATTTAGCCTTTGTATAAAAACTAAAAACTGTACCGTTTTTCACAGCACCTTTTTCTTCTAAAATCTCACCAATTTTACTAGTAGATGATCCCTTTGGAATTTCTACTTCAATCTCTTTTTTATTCCCGCTATCAACCGGTCCTAATGCGGATGAAATATACGCATAGACTGAACCACAAACTAAAAGCAGTGCAATTATCGAGAATAAAAAAATGCGTCTACGCTTCTTTTTCACTTGATTCTCTACCAAAACTCTTCCTCCTTATTCAATTGTAGGCCATATGTACATCTTTCTATACAAAACGATGAAAAATCACAATAAACTTACCTATCATTTTGACAGATACTTTATTTTTCTACAATCCGTCTCATTATACTACAAAGGATTACGCAGTTTCGACAAAAAATCTTTCATTTTACATATAAAAAAAGGTGGACTATATATCGTCCACCTTTTCAGTACTTATTATTCAGCTTCTTGCTCATCAGCTAGAGTGTTGAACATTTCTTGTACCATTTCCCACTCTTCTTCAGATTCGATTGGAAGTAAAGTTCCGCCCTCTTCTTCATTTTGCTCATAAGCCATTGCATCGTAAATTTGGTCTCCATCTTCGTCTACTTCACCGATTGGAGAGAAGACTACGTATGATTTTTTGCCAAATTTTTCAGCGTCAAAAGTGAAAATAATTTCACATAAATGTTCGTTACCTTTTTCGTCTACAATTGTAATTTGATTTTCTTCCATTTTGGTCACCTCTTATTTACTATCTAAAAATCCTTGTAAGATTACGACTGCAGCCATCTTATCAATTACTTGCTTTCGCTTCTTACGGCTTACATCGGCTGAAATGAGTAGACGTTCCGCTGCCATCGTTGACAAACGCTCGTCCCACATTACAACGTCTAATTGTAACAGCTCTCGTAGGTTTTCTACAAATTGTTGGCACGCTTCACCACGCGGGCCAATTGTACCATTCATATTTTTAGGTAAACCTACTACTATCTTGTCCACATCATACTGCTTTACTAACTCAGAAATACGATCAAAACCAAAGTGACCTCGTTCTTCGTTAATCTTAATTGTTTCTAACCCTTGTGCTGTCCAGCCCATTTCGTCGCTAATTGCAACTCCGACTGTTTTTGTACCTACATCTAAACCTAATATCCGCATAAACTACTCCTCACGATGATGTTTCAAGTAAGACTTCACAAGCTCTTCAATTAATTCATCACGTTCAAGCTTACGAATGATGCTACGTGCATCTTTATGGCGAGGTATGTATGCTGGATCTCCACTTAATAAATAACCGACGATTTGGTTAATCGGATTATAGCCTTTTTCTTGAAGTGCATCATACACAGTTAAAAGTACATCATTTACATGGACACTCTGTTTTTCATCTTGAATGCTAAACTTCATTGTTTTATCAAAACCGTCCATTTCAAGCACCTCACTTATATAGTAAGTATAGGGAGAAGAACTTCTCCTCTCCCTACCATTGTACACTACTATCTCTTTATTTTGAAACAGATTTAACGTACTCTTGTACAAATGCTAAAGCTTCCTCAACTTGCGCTGGGTTTTTACCGCCCGCTTGTGCCATATCAGGACGGCCACCACCGCCACCGCCACAACGAGAAGCTACTTCTTTCACAAGTTTACCAGCATGGTAACCTTGGCTAATTAAATCTTTCGTTACGCCAGCTAAGATGTTTACTTTGTCATCATTTACAGACGCTAATACGACAACCGCAGATTCTAATTTATTTTTCAGATCATCCATCATCGTACGTAAGTTATTCATATCTGCAACATTTACTTTCGCTGCTAATACGTTCACGCCATCAACTGTCATTACAGAATCAGTTAAGTTTCCAGCTTCGATATTGCTTAATTTCGCAGCAAGAGATTCATTTTCTTTTTGCAATTGTTTCACTTCAGCAAATAGACCATCAACTCTTGTTAAAATGTCTTTTGGATTTGTTTTCATTTTTCCAGCTGCTTCTTTTAATAAACCTACTTGATCGTTCATTAATTCATAAGCAGACTTACCAGTTACTGCTTCAATACGACGAGTTCCTGCACCGATACCAGACTCAGCAACGATTTTGAAAATACCGATAGAAGCTGTGTTATCAACGTGACAACCACCGCAAAGCTCTAAGCTATAGTCGCCAACTTGTACAACGCGTACAACATCTCCGTATTTTTCACCGAATAATGCCATTGCGCCCATTTCTTTCGCTTCTTCGATTGCTTTTTGAGAAATCTCAACATCAATACTTTCCCAAATTTTCTCGTTTACCATACGCTCAATTTTTTCTAATTCGTCAGTTTGTACTTGACCGAAGTGAGAGAAGTCAAAGCGTAGACGTTCAGAAGTTACAAGAGAACCTGCTTGGTTAACATGTGTTCCAAGTACGTCTTTTAATGCTTGGTGTAGTAAGTGAGTTGCTGTATGGTTCTTCACAACGCTACTACGGTTTTTCGTATCGATAATAGCTTTTACAGCCGCATCTTTCGTTAATGTACCTTCTTCAACTACAACTTTGTGCAAGTTTTGGCCGTTTGGTGCTTTTTGTACGTCTTTTACAAGAACTTTCACGCCATCAGCAAGAAGATAACCACAGTCTGCAATTTGTCCACCGCTCTCAGCATAGAATGGTGTTACATCAAGCATTAATTGTCCTTCTTCACCAACTTGTAAGCTGTCTGTGTATTCACCGTTTTTCACAAGTGCAACAACATTACTTTCTGTTGCAACTGTACCGTAACCAACGAACTCGCTCGCTACTTTCACTTCTCCAAGGACACCGCCTTGAACTTGCATAGAATCAACATCTTGACGAGCAGCACGTGCGCGCTCACGTTGTTTTTCCATTTCATTTTCAAAACCTTCATGATCAACAGTCATACCAGCTTCTTCGGCATATTCTTCTGTTAATTCAATTGGGAAACCGTATGTGTCATATAGACGGAACGCATCTACTCCAGAAATAACCGTTGTTTTTTCTTCTTTAGCTTTTGCGATAACTTCAGCTAAAATTGCTTCACCATCATGAAGTGTTTCGTGGAAACGCTCTTCTTCATTTTTCACAACTTTTGCAATGAAATCTTTCTTTTCAAGTACTTCTGGATAGAAGTCTTTCATTACTTCTCCAACAACCGGTACTAATTCAAACATGAATGGACGGTTGATGTTTAATTTCTTCGAATAACGAACCGCACGACGTAATAAACGACGTAATACATAACCACGGCCTTCGTTAGATGGAAGAGCACCGTCACCAACAGCGAATGTTACTGTACGGATATGGTCAGCGATTACTTTAAACGCCATATCTTTTTCTAAGTCACCATTACGATATTTCTCACCAGAGATTGTTTCTGTTGCACCAATCATCGGCATGAATAAGTCTGTGTCAAAGTTTGTAGGCACATCTTGAACGATAGATGTCATACGCTCTAGACCCATCCCTGTATCGATGTTTTTCTTAGGAAGTGGTGTATATGAACCGTCTGGATTATGGTTAAATTGAGAGAATACAAGGTTCCATACTTCTAAGTAACGCTCATTTTCTCCACCTGGATATAATTCCGGGTCACTAAAGTCATTACCGTACGCTTCTCCGCGGTCATAGAAAATCTCTGTATTCGGTCCACTTGGTCCTTCACCGATATCCCAGAAGTTCTCTTCTAAGCGGATGATGCGCTCTTTTGGAACACCCATTTTCTCATTCCAAATTGTGAATGCTTCTTCATCTTCTGGATGAATTGTAACGGATAGTAATTCTTTATCGAATCCGATCCATTTGTCGCTCGTTAAAAATTCCCAAGCCCATGTAATTGCTTCTTCTTTGAAGTAATCACCGATTGAGAAGTTTCCTAACATTTCAAAGAATGTATGGTGACGAGCTGTTTTCCCTACGTTTTCAATATCGTTTGTACGAATTGATTTTTGAGCATTTGTAATACGTGGATTTTGCGGGATTACACGTCCATCAAAATATTTTTTTAATGTTGCTACACCACTGTTAATCCATAGAAGAGATGGATCTTCATGTGGAACTAGTGATGCACTAGGTTCTACTGCATGTCCTTTTTCTTGGAAAAAGTCTAAAAACATTTGACGAATTTGTGCGCCTGTTAGTTGTTTCATTGTATTTTCCTCCTTAAATATAAAAAACTCCCGCCCCTATAAAAGGGACGAGAGTTAACTCGCGATACCACCCTAATTATGAATTGATTGCTATACGAATCAATTCATCACCTCATGGTGCCGTAACGTGGCAAGACGGCAGTGATTAGCTGCTCTCAGGATTAGCTTTCTGTTACCCTTCATTTAAAGCTTCTTTCAGCCATATGGAAGCTTCTCTCTATAAATGGACTGTAACGTACTTGTTCCGTCATTGATTTAATGTATTATATGACTAAATATAATAGAATTCTCTTAAGTTTGTCAATGTAGATAATCATTTATATTATATCAATTACTTATTAATCATAGCTATTCTACTATTCATTCTTAACAGCCTTTTCATATATTATGCATGTATTAACAAATTGTACTACTCCCACGCACTTTTCTGAATATTTTATTTTTGTTATAATTAAATTATTAATAATAAAGGAGCGATTATAATGACAACCTTATTGAACAAAGCTAAAAATATGTTAACGACTGATGAAACAATATTGTTTTACGTAGCCTGTTCACTAGACATATTTATTTATCGTTCCGTCGCAAGGCCAGGATTGCTAATTTTAACAGACAAACGGCTCTTCTTTTATGGACCAGATGTAAGTAAGAACCCTTTATTTGAAGAGTACGCTTTCGCAAAAATTTCAAATTTAAAAGAACAAAAGCGGCTTTTCAGCAATCAAATTGTATTTATGTATGATAATGAATGGAAAAAAATAAAACATATTCAAACAAATGATGTAAGCTCTCTCGTTCAAAAAATAAACGAGCAACTCTCTAAATAATGATAGCCCTCTACTTTTATAAGTAGAGGGCCTTCCTATTACACATCTTCTTTTTTCCAAAGGGGCCTTACATGAACGATCACTGTGCGAATGACCGCTAAAACAGGAACTGATATTAATAACCCTACAATTCCTGCCACTTCTCCCCCAACTAGTAGTGCAAGCATAATAATGACAGGATGCATGCGAAGCGACTTACCAACGATGTAAGGGGATAAAATGTTACTTTCTACGAATTGCAAAATAGCAATCGTAATCCCCGCTTTAATGAGTAAACTTGTTGATACCGTTGCTGCAATCATCAACGCTGGAATCGCTCCTAAAATAGGGCCAAAGTATGGGATTATATCTGTTATCCCGATGATGATGCCAAGTAATAATGGATATTTCATACCGATAAACCAAAAAGAAAGAACCGATACTCCTCCTAATACTAAACAAACGAATAACTGTCCGCGAATATAACTTCCAAGTGACTTATCAATTTCTTTCGCCAACATTTGCCCCGTACTACGCCACTTACTCGGGACTAGTTTCCAAAAGATATGATAAAACTCGCCGTAATCTTTTAATATGTAAAATACAATGAACGGAATTAAGAAAATAATGAGTAACGAATCTAGTACACCACGAGCTGTGCTCATCACTTTATTTAAAAGTGCTTGTATCTTCGTCTCTACTCCGACAAAAATTTGTTTCACCTTTTCATGAATAAATGACGGGAAATTCGCTGTTTGTTCTGTAACACCATCCATCCAAGAATCATACATTTTTGTAAACTGCGGGAATTGTTCATTGATTTCTTGTAATTGCTTAATCACAACCGGCGTTCCTTTATAAATTCCATAACCAATCCCGCCAAAGAAAAGGATGTAAATAAGCAAAATAGCGAGTGTACGCGGCATCCCTTCCTTATGAATTTTTTCAATTAAAGGATGCAATAAATACGCAATGAAACATGCAATAAGAAACGGTGTAATGGCCACTTTACATACAAAAATAATCGGTGCCCATAGCGGCTTAATTTTTAAAAAGACGAGCAAACAAAGAAAAACAAGTAACAATAACCCTAAACGATATATCCAAATGATTTTAAGATTCTTCACACGAAAAACCTCCTCCACCTTTATTTTGAAAATAAATAGGGTAGGTTATGTGCAAAAGTTTTAAAATCTTTTCGTGCAGACCATACTGTTTTGTAACGACGTACATATACATAACATAACAAGGACAACCACCCCTGAGAATGCAGCGTAAAACAATTTAATCAGGAGGGCTCATAATGGTTTTATTTATGCTCATATTATCTGCACTTTTTATGATTCTTGAATGGATTTGTATCGGGTTTGGTATTTGGAAAGGCTTCTTTATTCGTTCCTCACGAAAGGAAAAAGCGAAGCAATTATTTCATTACGGAATGCTTGGCGTTGGATGTTACGGCCTATCTTATCTCTTCTCTGAAATTGGACTTTTATATTTGCATACAAGTGCATAAAAAAACTCCCTTATCATGAAGGGAGTTTTTTACGCTTATAAATAAGATTTAATCATCTTACGTGCTTTTTTCATATTACGTTTTGAAAATACATCTTGTTTGCGAGCATATTGATATGCTGCCGCTCCAACACCTAATGCGATTAATGAATTGCGTAGATTCAAAGTAAATCCCCCTTTTCGTTATCCGATCGTTCTTTCATTCTCATCAAATAAATCATCAAGAGAACTTAACGAACCATCTTCTTCTACTTGATGCGTATGGATTTTCCCCTTTGAAACCGATAATTCGATATAACAATTCCAGCAATAAAATTGGTTGACACCTATTTTTCCAATGTCTTTCCCTTTGCAATTTGGACAAATAAACATATGGCGTTCATCTCCTTACAGTCTCCCGGATTCTATTCGCCATTATGTCCAAACTGCATTCATTTATACATTGCTGGAGCCTTTCAACGTTATACGTTTGAAAGTTTCACTATATAATTTTACCTTTTTACATGAAATCATACGGTGAAATGTTTTCCACGTCCATTTCTTCGCCATTAACCGTTACCATCTGTACTTCTCCTTGTGATTCTTGCAATCGGCTAGCTAAAGTCGTTTGACGCATTGCATCATCAAGGCGATTTACACCAGACTGAAAAGCAGCTTCCTCCCCGCAAATAATAAGGAACTTCTTACTTCTTGTAATACCAGTATAAATTAAATTACGACGTAACATACGATTATAACTTTTTACTATCGGCATAATTACAATCGGAAACTCACTACCTTGCGATTTATGAATGGAACAACAATACGCATGTGTAATTTGATTTAAATCTGGTTTTGTATATGTTACCTCAATTCCATCAAATGAAACGATAATCATATCTTGTTGCTCAACGTTTTCTTTCGCATAAAACACCGAAACAATTTCTCCGATATCACCATTAAAAACTTGACTCTCCGGCTGATTAACGAGTTGCAAGACTTTATCGCCTCTTCGGTATACAACATCACCGTAAGCAATTTCTTTACTCTTTTCCCTTTTCGGATTAAACACTTCTTGCAACGCTTCGTTTAGTACATTAATACCCGCCGGTCCACGATACATCGGGGCCAATACTTGTACATCTCTTGCGCTAAACCCTTTTGTCTTCGCATTCTCACAAACCTTCTTAACAACCTCAACAATTTGAGCTCCTGTACAACCGATAAATGAACGATCTTTTTGGTTTTGCGCTAAATCTGGTGGGAGCATTCCATTTTTTATCGCATGGGCAAGTTGAATTACTGATGAACCTTCCGCTTGACGATAAATCTCAGTAAGCTTTACTGTTGGAACTGCACCTGCATTCAATAAATCTTTTAATACTTGTCCAGGTCCTACAGATGGTAATTGATCTTCATCGCCTACAACGATAACTTGAATGTTAGTCGGCAATGACTTAAACAGCTGATTTGCAAGCCAAATATCAACCATTGAAAATTCATCAATAATGAGTAATTTCCCTTGTACCGGATCTGTTTCATTCCGTTGGAAAGACCCTTCGGGCGTCCAGCCAAGTAAACGGTGAATTGTACAAGCTGGAAGCCCTGTTGATTCACTCATTCGCTTCGCTGCCCTTCCTGTTGGAGCCGTTAATAATATCGGAAATGGATTATCATCACTATATTCATTCGGATTTAACGATAGCCCGTGAAGTGACGCATACATTTCAACAATTCCTTTAATAACTGTTGTTTTCCCTGTTCCTGGTCCACCTGTCAATAACATCATCGGTTTATGAAGTGCCGTTTGAATTGCTTCTTGCTGAAACGGTGCATATTGTACGTTCAGTTGTTCTTCAATTTCACCTAATGTTTTTAACACTTCTGCCTCTGGAAATGAAGGTGTTTCTTCTTGATTCATAAGCCTGCGAATGGACTTTACAACACCTTTTTCAGAGTAGAATAACGTTGCTAAATACACTCGCTCTTCTTCTATGATGACTTTCCCTTCACTTTGCATCGTTTCAATACAGCCTACAATATCTTCCTCAGTCACTCTTCCTTCTTGATTGTTTAAAAGTGACATCGTTTCTCTTACAAGTTGGTCTTTCCTCATATAGACGTGACCAAGTTGTAATGAGACATTCTCTAACGTGTAAAAACATCCTGCGCGTACACGGTCGTCGTGATTACCCGATATCCCTAACGCACGCCCTATATCATCCGCTCTTCCAAAACCAATTCCGTCCACTTCTTCAATAAGTTGGTACGGGTTATTACGAATTACTTCTAATGTCATCTCTTTATATTGCTGATAAATCTTAATAGAAAGCTTCGTTCCAAAACCGTAGCCATTTAAAAAGCTCATTACTTTCTCTAGCCCTTGATGTTCAACAATTGTCTCATAAATTTCTTGTGCTTTTTGCTTGTTGACAACACCATTTAAAGCCTCAGGATCATCCATAATTTTAGAAATAGCATGTTCTCCGAGATGATCTACAATTTTTTCAGCTGTACGCTTTCCTATCCCTTTAAATAAATCACTCGCTAAATATTGCACCATACCGGCTTTCGTTTGCGGCAATTCTTTCTTAAACGTTTCAACTAAATATTGTTTCCCATACTTCGGATGGTCTTTAAAATGACCTGTCAACGTAAACACTTCATCTTCATGCATGCGGGGAAAATGACCGTTTATCATCACTTTTTTTTCGTCGTACGTTTCATTCGTTTCAATGACTTTCATACTGACAACGGAATAGAGGTTTTCTTCGTTGTGGAAAATGGTATGAAGAACTTGCGCTTTTATAAACTTTTTCTCTTCCTCAAACAAATCCATTGCATGTTGATTTCCCATCTTTCCTCTCCTTTCCGGTTTCGTTTCACTTTAATGAGCAGTACATCCCCCACCTATTTAGATGAGGGATAACTACTCATTAACTATATTTTCATCTTATTCAGCTTCTTGCTCTAATAAACGAACACCATTACCCGCTAAAAAGTGATCTGGCTGAATTTCAGTTGCTTTCTTAAATAAAGCAAGAGCTTTCTCGTTATTATCTTCAAATACGTATGCAACACCTAAATTATAATACGCATCTGCATGCTCTTCATCCATTTCTAATACCTTTTCAAAATAAGGTTTCGCCTCTTGAATATGTTCTAGTCGTGCAAAGCAAAGTCCGCACTGGAACAAAGCTTCTACATCGTTTTCATCTAATTCTGTTGCTCTTTGTAAAAACGGCAGTGCAAGACGATCATTTCCAAGTTGCACATGTGTAATACCTAACATAAACGTTACATCAGCTGATTGTAATCCAGCTTGCATCGCTTGTTCAAATACAGCTTTCGCCTCTGCAAATTGCTCTTGACCGTAATATACGTTTCCTAATCCATAATAAGCAGCCGCAGATTTATCATCTAACTCCAATGCACGTTTATAAAATAAAATTGCTCTCTCACTGTCACCTAGTACATCTAATAAGTTTGCAAAATTAATATATCCAAGCGCATCTTTCGGATTTTCTTCGATTGCTTCTGTGAAATTTTTAGCAGCTTCTTCCCAGTTTCCTTCTTGCATATATTGAATACCTGTTTCAAGTTTGTTTGACATGTCCTTCACCTCTACAACAAATTATAACAAAGAATGTATTTTCCAAGCGAACGAAAATTCGCCTTATGTAAAAGAAACCTCTAACCGCGAATCGGTAGAGGCTTCTCTTTTATCCTAAATAATCCAATTTCTTACCGCTACGGTACACTTCATCAATTGTAGCACCGCCTAAACACTCATCTCCATCATAGAAAACAACTGCTTGTCCTGGTGTAATTGCACGAATTGGCTCGTCACAAAGAATACGAACTGTATTTTCATCAACGATTTGAACCGTTACTTTATTGTCTTCTTGACGATAACGGAATTTCGCTGTGCACTTAAATTCTTTCTCTTTCGCTTTATTACTTACCCAGCCAACATTTGTAGCAATAACTTCGTCGCCATATAGAAGTTCGTTATGGAATCCTTGATCAACATATAAAATGTTTTCTTTCAAGTTTTTCCCAACAGCAAACCACGGATCACCGTTACCACCAATACCAAGGCCATGACGTTGTCCAATTGTGTAGTACATTAAACCGTCATGCTTTCCTTTCACTTCGCCAGATAACGTTTGCATCACACCTGGTTGTGCTGGTAAATAGTTACTTAAGAAATCTTTAAAGTTACGCTCACCAATGAAGCAAATACCAGTACTATCTTTCTTCGCCGCTGTCGCTAAACCAGCTTCTTTCGCCATTTCACGAATTTGTGGTTTCTTCAGTTCACCAAGCGGGAACATTGTTTTTGATAATTGCTCTTGGCTTAATTGATTTAAGAAATACGTTTGGTCTTTATTGTCATCAACGCCGCGAAGCATTTTATATTCGCCGTCCATATAAGCAACGCGTGCATAATGACCTGTCGCTACATAATCAGCACCGAGCGCAATGGCATGCTCTAAAAATGCTTTAAATTTAATTTCTTTATTACACATTACATCTGGGTTTGGTGTACGACCAGCTCGGTATTCATCTAAGAAGTACGTAAATACTTTATCCCAGTATTGTTTTTCAAAGTTTACTGCATAATACGGAATACCAATTTGGTTACACACTTCAATTACATCATTGTAATCTTCTGTTGCTGTGCAGACACCATTCTCATCTGTATCATCCCAGTTTTTCATAAAAATTCCGATTACATCATAACCTTGCTCTTTTAATAAAAGAGCCGCTACAGATGAATCGACGCCACCGGACATCCCGATGACAACGCGTGTTTCGTGAGGTAGTTTGTTCATCATGTCACCTCCCATGCTAATTTTGTGTTAATCGCTTCACGATTTTCACTGTTTCGTACGCCGCTTTCTCAACTTGCTCTTTCGTATTTCCAAGTCCGAAACTAAAACGTACGGATGAACGTATTTGATCGGAGTCTTTTCCGAACATCGCCACTAATACATGTGATGGATCAATCGAACCAGCTGTACAAGCCGAACCACTTGATACTGCAATGCCAGCTAAGTCTAAGTTCACAAGGAACGGTTCAATGTTCATTCCTGTAAAACTAATATTAAGCACATGTGGTAATCGATATTCTAAGTTTCCGTTTACCTCGAAAGTAATGTCTTCATTTTTGAAGACAGATACCATTATATCTTTAAACTCTTCATATTGGGCATTTTTTTGCTCACGAGTTTTTTCAGCTAGCAAAATTGCATGTTGCAACCCAACGATGCTCGGCACATTTTCCGTACCAGCACGGCGTTTTCTTTCTTGCTCCCCGCCTATTAATAACGGTTCAAATTTCACATTTGCACCAGCGTATAAGAACCCGACACCTTTTGGCCCGTTAATTTTATGAGCCGAAATTGATAATAAATCAATACAAAACTCTTTCACATCAATTTCTACTAAACCGTAAGCTTGTACCGCATCTGTATGGAAATAAGCTTGATGCTCTTTTAGCAGCTTACCTATTTCCGCAATTGGTTGCATCGTCCCAACTTCATTATTCCCAAACATAATAGATACAAGAATTGTCTCTTCTGTTAATGCCTTTTGTATGTCAGAAACTTGAACGCGTCCTGTTTCATCAACAGGTAAATATGTCACTTCAAATCCTTCACGCTCTAACAATTCACACGTATGCAAAATTGCATGATGTTCAATTTGTGTCGTTATAATATGGTTACCTTTATGACGGTTCGCACGCGCTACACCGATAAGCGCTAAATTATCAGCTTCCGTACCACCGCTCGTAAATATAATTTCATTCGGATTCGCATGAATGCTACGTGCACATGCGCGTCTCGCCTCATCTACTGCATGGCGCGTTTGACGTCCATAAAAGTGAATACTAGACGGGTTTCCGAATGTTTCTGTCATATATGGAATCATCTTTTCGACCACTTCTGGGTGAGTCGGAGATGTCGCAGCATGATCTAAGTAAATGCGTTCCATTAAATCTCCTTCTTTCCAAATCGTTTCACAAGGAATTAAATGTAAAACATATAGCCCCCGTGATTTTCTTCCTCATAACGTACTAAATCTTCTAATGTTGTACTATCTAACACTTCTTGCACCGCATCACGAACACGCATCCATAATTGGCGTTGTGCTGGTTCTTCTTCTTCTATCATTTCTACAACACTAATCGGACCCTCTAATACACGGATTACATCCCCAGCTGTAATATTAGCCGGCTGATCTGATAATACATATCCGCCATATGCCCCGCGTGTACTCTTTACTAGACGCGCGTTACGAAGTGGTGAAATTAATTGCTCTAAGTAATGCTCAGATAAGTCATGTGCCTGCGCAATTGATTTTAATGAAATCGGACCTTCACCAAACTTTTTTGCAAGATCGATCATAATTGTTAAGCCGTAGCGGCCTTTCGTTGAAATCTTCATCTATTTTGCACCTCTTTTCAAATTTTCACTTCTATTGGTTATATCTTATTTGTAAAAGAACACAATTTAAAATCCTATGAAATTATAGCATAATATAGTATTATAAGAAATTTCAACTTGTGTATCAAAATGATAACATAAAATCACATTGAAAAACTCGGAAATTATTACAATTGAAAGAAAAATGAAAATATTCATATTCATTTTTCCCACAAAACAGCATCCTATTTCAAATTCCACTAAAAAAAATGATACGATAGAAAGAGATTATACATTAAGGGAGACGGTAAAAATGAAACAACCACTCGCACATCGAATGCGCCCTACAAATATTCAAGAAATTATCGGACAACAACATTTAGTTGGTGAAGGAAAAATTTTATGGCGAATGGTCCAAGCAAATCATTTTCAATCTATGATTTTATATGGCCCTCCAGGCACTGGAAAAACATCCATCGCGAGCGCAATTGCAGGAAGTACCGGAACCCCTTTTCGCCTATTAAACGCTGTTACTCATAATAAAAAAGATATGGAAGTTGTCGTACAAGAGGCAAAGATGCATCGACACCTCGTTTTAATTTTAGATGAAGTACACCGTCTAGATAAAGCAAAACAGGATTTTTTATTACCCCATTTAGAAAGTGGACTCCTTACTTTAATTGGTGCAACGACGAGTAATCCGTTCCATGCTATTAATTCTGCTATTCGAAGTCGTTGTCAAATCTTTGAATTACACGCATTAACAGAAGATGATCTTTTAATTGGATTAAAACGAGCACTTGAAGATAAAGAAAAAGGTCTTGGAGAATATGATGTAACTGTTACACCTGAGGCATTACATCACTTTGCAAATGCATCAGGCGGAGATATGCGTTCCGCTTATAATGCACTGGAACTAGCTGTTTTATCTAGCTTTACAACTGATGACAAAGCTGCGGAAATTACGCTAGAAATCGCCGAAGAATGCTTACAAAAAAAGAGCTTCGTTCATGACAAAGGCGGAGATGCTCATTATGACGTATTATCGGCATTTCAAAAATCGGTGCGCGGAAGCGATGTAAATGCAGCACTTCATTATTTAGCACGTCTTATTGAAGCTGGCGACTTGCAAAGCATCGGCAGACGTCTTCTTATTATGGCATATGAGGATATTGGACTTGCTAGCCCGCAAGCTGGACCGCGTACGCTAGCAGCTATAGAATCAGCGGAACGAGTTGGATTCCCAGAAGCACGCATACCACTTGCAAATGCCGTTATTGAGCTTTGCCTATCACCAAAATCAAACTCAGCTTATAAAGCACTTGACGCTGCCTTACACGATTTACGGAACGGTCAAACAGGCGATATTCCAAGTCATTTAAAAGATAGTCATTACAAAGGCGCAGAGGCACTTGGAAGAGGCATTGGATACTTATATCCACACGACCATCCAAATGGTTGGGTACCGCAACAATACTTACCTGATAAAATAAAAAACAAACAATATTATAAACCGAAAACGACAGGGAAATTTGAGCAAGCACTTTCTACTGTATATGAAAGATTACAAAGTTCGAATAAAACGAAAAATAAAGGGTAACATAAGCGAAAACGTCACCATTATGGAGGCTTCGCTTATGAAAACACGTCAAGATGCATGGACAAAAGAAGACGATCTCCTTTTAGCAGAAACTGTTTTACGACATATTCGCAGCGGCAGTACACAAATAAAAGCATTCGATGAAGTCGGCGATGCTTTAAACCGCACTTCCGCAGCTTGCGGTTTTAGATGGAATGCTGAAGTAAGACCGAATTATGAAGATGCGGTGCAGCTTGCGAAAAAACAACGTAAAGAATTAAAGCGTTCTGAAGCTAAAATAGAAAAAAATCAGTTCACAAAAACGAAACAACTCGTAATCGACGCTGAGTTTTCAGAAGATATTGTACCAAGTAAACAAGAACTTACAATGCAAAATGTCATCTCGTTTTTGCAAAACTTGGAGCACAATAATCCTTCACTCGCAAAGTTACAAACTGAAAATGAAGTATTACAAACTCAGCTCACTTCCTTGCAAAAAACGAATGATGAGCTTGAAACTAAATTAGCCGCACTCACAAAAAAACAACAAGCAATCGAAGAAGATTACGCAATGCTCGTTAGAATTATGGATCGTGCTCGAAAACTCGTTTCAGTTGAAGAACAAGAAGAGCAGATCGCTCCCATTTTCAAGACAGATCAAAATGGAAATTTAGATATTATTTATTCTGCAGAGAATTAAAAAAGATGTCACCTAGCCCTATTTTCCGGCTAAGTGACATCCTTTTTTTGTCTCTTCGATGGATAGTATATTGGTAAATGAAATTATATCGGCGATTTTTCGAATATATCTATCGTAACTTACAATATATCAACGATTTTTTAATTATATCGACTATTCGACAAGGAATATCGATTTACCGACAAATATTTACAAAATAAGTAAACCTGCTATACAAAGGACCCCCTGAATCAACTGGATATTTTTTACTTAAATATTACTATAAACATATACGATTGAAAGGAGCTGATTGCCATTTCATTAGTAGCCTTCAAAATAACACTCGGTATTCTCGTTCTAACGTTAGGCCTTTTTACCATTCACAGTTTAAAAAAGACCTCAGGTTATAAATCAGACAAATATGATTATTACTTACTGGCCTTGCTTGCATTTGAACTAGTAGCAATGCAAATACCCCTATTTCTTTAGCACATCTAAAAAAGCATATATCCGAAATGGATATATGCTTTCATTTTATTCTTGCCCTACACGTTTCACTTCTACATTTTTAATGCGTTCACGTACAACGTGACTTGCCATAATTAAGCCTGCCACAGATGGTACGAATGCATTTGATGAAGGCGGTAATTTCGCTTTACGAATTTTTGCATTTTCGTCTGGTACGATTTCTTTACGTACTTCTTCACGAATTACGATTGGGTTTTCGTCAGAGAAGACAACTTTTACACCTTTTTTAATACCCTCTTTACGAAGCTTCGTACGAATGACTTTCGCAATTGGATCTGTATGTGTTTTAGAGATGTCCGCAATACGGAAACGAGTTGGGTCCATTTTATTTGCTGCACCCATACTTGAGATAATTTTAATTTTACGACGTAAACATTGTTTAATTAAATGAATTTTGAACGTAATTGTATCAGATGCATCCACTACGAAGTCTAAACCGTGCTTAAAGAACTCTTCATATGTTTCATCTGTATAAAACATCTCTAGTCCAATTACTTCACACTCTGGGTTAATGTCTGCAATACGCTCTTTCATTAATTCTACTTTTGAACGTCCTACAGTAGATACTAAAGCGTGAATTTGACGGTTTACGTTTGTAATATCTACAACATCTTTATCAACTAATACGAGACGCCCAACTCCAGAACGTGCTAATGCTTCAGCTGCAAAAGAACCTACGCCGCCAATCCCTAAAATACCGACTGTACTATTTTTTAATATTTCAAGTCCTTCTTTACCGAAGGCTAATTCATTACGTGAAAATTGATGTAACATTCAGCTCTACACTCCTATTACAAAAATGGTCTACCATGTATTCTAGCGTTTTTCCGACTATTTGTATAGAAAAAGTTATAGAATTCCTAAAAATACATATTTCAAAAATAAAAACATAGTGTAAACCGGACTTTTTAAACTTCCTTCCAATACACGTTTAAAAAGGAGGATTCAGATAACCGAGCAGATCGAGGCACGTATGCTAGGAGGAGCGCAGTGTAGCTTTACTACTCGAGCACCAGACTAGCATACGTAACGACGAGATGCGACAGTTATCTGAACCGGACTTTTTAAACAACCTCTCAAAAAAAGCCTAGATGGTATTAGTATAACCATCTAGACCCCATTCTTACTTCTCTTCTTTTAAGCTTAATTTTAAGTTTAACTCTTCAAGCTGTGCTTCTGCAACTGGGCTTGGAGCTTCTGTTAATAAGCAGCTTGCGCTTGCTGTTTTCGGGAATGCAATTGTATCACGAAGGTTCGTACGACCTGCAAGTAACATAACAAGACGGTCTAAACCTAATGCAATACCACCGTGTGGTGGAGTACCGTATTCGAATGCTTCTAATAAGAATCCGAATTGCTCTTGCGCTTCTTCTTGTGAGAATCCAAGTGCTTTGAACATTTTTTCTTGTACGTCACGCTCGTAAATACGAAGTGATCCACCACCAAGCTCATAACCGTTTAATACAAGGTCATATGCTTGCGCACGTGCTTTTTCTGGTTCTGTTTCTAATAGCTCAACATCTTCACGGAATGGCATTGTGAATGGGTGGTGAGCTGCGAAGTAACGATCTGCATCTTCATCGTACTCAAGAAGCGGCCAATCCGTTACCCATAGGAAGTTAAATTTACTTTCGTCAATTAACTCAAGCTCTTTACCTAGACGTAAACGAAGTGCACCTAAGCTATCTGCAACAACGCTCTTCTTATCTGCTACGAATAGTAATAAGTCACCAGCAGTAGCTTCTAATGTGCTCATTAACACATTTGCATCTTCTTCACCGAAGAATTTCGCAATCGGTCCTTTTAAGCCGTCTTCTTCCACTTTAAGCCAAGCTAAACCTTTTGCACCGTATACTTTTACGAATTCAGTTAATGCATCGATGTCTTTACGAGAGTATTTGCTCGCAGCACCTTTTGCATTAATTGCTTTTACTTGTCCGCCGCTTTCTACAGCACTTGTAAATACTTTAAATCCACAACCTGCTGCAAACTCAGATAAGTCTGTTAGTTCCATTTCAAAGCGTGTATCTGGCTTATCAGAACCGTAACGAGCCATTGTATCAGCGTAAGTCATACGAGGGAATGGTGCACTAATCTCTACACCTTTCGCATCCTTCATAACTTTCGTCATCATGCGCTCCATCATATCTAAAATTTCTTCTTGTGTTAAGAATGAAGCTTCAATATCGATTTGCGTAAATTCTGGTTGACGGTCTGCACGTAAATCTTCATCACGGAAACAGCGTGCTACTTGATAGTAACGCTCAAATCCGCCGACCATAAGAAGCTGTTTAAATAGCTGTGGAGATTGTGGTAATGCATAGAATTCACCATCATGTACACGACTTGGTACTAAATAATCACGAGCTCCTTCTGGCGTGCTCTTCGTTAAAATTGGTGTTTCCACTTCTAAGAACTCTTCTGTGTCTAAGAAGTTACGAATTGTTTTTGTTACGTCATGACGCATTTTGAATGTGTTGAACATTACAGGACGACGTAAGTCTAAATAACGATATTTTAAACGCACATCTTCTGATGCATCTGTATCATCAGCAATAATGATTGGCGTTGTTTTCGCTGCATTTAATACATTTACTTTCGTTGCTTGTACTTCAATACGACCAGTTGCCATATTGTCATTAATTGCGCCTTCACCACGCTCAACAACTGTACCTTCTACGTGTAGTACGTATTCGCTACGAATTGTTTCTGCTACTTCTAGCGCTTCTTTTGATGTTTCTGGGTTAAATACAACTTGTACGATACCTGTACGGTCACGTAAGTCGATAAAGATTAATCCACCTAAATCACGGCGTTTTTGTACCCAACCTTTTAATTGAACTGTTTGTCCAACTGCTTCTACTGTTACTTTTCCACATGCATGCGTTCTTTCAGCCACTGTAAGTTCCCCCTATATTAATTTCTCTGCTACGTATGAAGCAAATACATCTAATGCTACTTCTTCTTGTTCGCCTGTTGCCATATCTTTTAAGTTAATGATGCCTTTATCTAGCTCATCTTCCCCTAATACAGCTACAAATTTCGCTTTTAGACGATCTGCTGATTTAAATTGTGCCTTCATTTTGCGATCTAAATAATCTTTTTCAACTGATAATCCAGCTTTACGAAGATCAAATGCAACTTTTGCAGCATGGTCTTTTGCTTTTTCACCAAGCGCTACAACGTAACAATCAATGCTATGTTCGATTGGCAATTCAATGTTTTCAGCTTTTAGTGCCATAATTAAACGTTCAATACTCATCGCAAAACCGATACCTGGCATTTCTGGTCCACCGATTTCTTGTACAAGTCCGTTGTAACGTCCACCACCGCTTAATGTAGTAATAGCACCGAAACCTTCTGCCTCACTCATAATTTCAAATACAGTGTGTTGGTAGTAGTCTAAACCACGTACTAAGTTCGGATCTTTTTCAAATGGAACATCCATCATCGTTAATAGTTCTTGAACTTTTTCGTAGTATACTGCTGAATCTTCGTTTAAGTATTCTGTAATAGATGGTGCTGTTCCCATTAATTCATGGTTACGGTCCTTCTTACAATCTAAAATACGAAGAGGGTTCTTTTCTAAACGAGATTGACAGTCAGAACAGAATTCGCCGATACGTGGCTCGAAGTGTGCGATTAATGCATCACGGTGTGCTTGACGGCTTGCTGCATCACCTAAGCTGTTTAATACAACTTTAATATTTTTTAAGCCCATGCCGCGGTAAAACTCTACAGCAAGTGCAATTACTTCTGCATCAATTGCAGGATCGTTACTGCCGATTGCTTCAATACCAAATTGTACGAATTGACGATAGCGACCTGCTTGTGGTCTTTCGTAACGGAACATTTGACCGATATAATATAATTTCGTCGGTTGTGTTGCGTCACCGAACATTTTATTTTCAACGTAAGAACGTACAACAGGTGCAGTACCTTCTGGACGTAATGTTAAACTACGCTCTCCACGATCTTGGAATGAGTACATTTCTTTTTGTACGATATCTGTCGTATCACCAACACCACGTAAAAATAGCTCAGTGTGTTCAAAAATTGGTGTACGAATTTCTTTGTAATTGTAACGACGGCAAATTTCGCGTGCTTGCCCTTCGATATACTGCCATAACTCAACAGTACCTGGAAGAATATCTTGCGTTCCGCGTGGGATTTGAATAGACATATTCAGTTCCTCCTCAAATTGTTTTAATCTTAATAAAAATAAAAAAACTCCCGCCTCTACTGTTTGAACAGTAGGGACGAGAGTATTATACCCGTGGTGCCACCCTAATTGAAGCACGTATGCTTCCACTTTTTTAATAACGCTTAAATGTGCGTTCATCCCTACTAAGCGTATACGCCGTTCAAGTTGAAACCTCTAGAGTGTCATTCAATCAGTCATCATGTAGAAATGTTTTCAGCCTAAGACATTTCTTCTCTTTCCATGTGTGTCTCATTTACTCTTCTCTATCAAAGGTTATATTCATATGTAAATATAAAATTACTATACGTTTGTTCAGTAGGATTGTCAAGTGCTCTAAGAGCGTTCAATCTGCTTCTTTAGACGCTTTACATCTTGAAGAGAAATGCCAAACTCAGAAGCAAGCTCCATTGAAGTATTGTTTTGCTCTTTTGAAATAAAATCATGAAAATTCACGTTAAACAGTTGATTTGCACCATTTGTAACAGAATGCCCTTTTTCATTCATACGCATACGTATATCCCTCACATTCAATATGGATGTTTTACTTTTTATTGTTCCATATTGATTAGAGAGTTATACATAAACGAAAAAGCTATTGACTCAAAATAAACATTAGTATTGGATTTATAACAATGAGCTAGTCCACTTGCTAGCATATGATGCTTCAAATAATATAACGATACGATACAATACCTACCCCAATTACGAGAATTTCTAACATTACATGTAATACAAATTGCGCGGCCATTTCTTCTATAGGAAGTAAAGCATACATTAAATTACTTCTACACTCTGATTCAATATACGGACCAATGCCTCTGGATTAGTTTCCATTACCCAATGCCCACCAACTTCAATAGAAAAAACCTCCCATTTTCTATCTCTTGCTTTTTTTGCTGATTCTAAAAAGATAGACGTCATTGGCCAATGTTCTGGATTATCCTTTACTTCTACGTATATATGCGGTATACATTGTGCTTTAGAGTTTTTTATTTCAACCGATTGTGTAAAAGCCAACAATGGCATCGCTGATTTTCTCTCATCTATTGTATTTCTAGGAAGAACACGCCATCCCTCCCCGTATACTTTTACTTCTTCTATAAAATGCGCGGCCATTTCCGGTCCAGAAATATCCATAACAGAATCACCATCTTCCGGAAGCATTGCATCCACGTATACTAGCTCCTTAATGAACTCGGGAATTACTTCTGCCACCCCTGTAATTACCATACCAGAATAACTATGTCCTACCAAAATTACATCTTTTAGACCCTGATATTTAATAGTATTAACAATGTCTTGAATAAATGTCTTCAACCCTATATTAGGTTGCATAAGATGTGTTCGTTCCCCAAGTCCAGTTAATGTAGGAGTATATACACTATGACCCTCTTCCCTTAAAAGTTCAGCTAGTTTTTTCCAAACATAACCGCCATCCCATGCTCCATGAACGAGTACAAATGTTTCCATAAGTTTTACCTCCCATAATCCCCCGATTATATCGTTTATTTTCTTAACTATCATAACAATAATTAACAAAATATACCATTAAAAACCATAAAAGAAGAGAGGGGCTCATCCCCTCTCTTCTTGCAACACTATTTACTTTCCACAATTAAGGTAACCGGACCATCATTGATTAAAGAAACATCCATCATTGCTCCGAACTTCCCTGTTTCTACATGCAACCCTTGCTTACGTACTTCTTCATTAAAGAAATCATATAAACGCTCTGCATAGTCAGGTTTAGCTGCATCCATAAAGTTTGGACGTCTTCCCTTGCGGCAATCTCCGTATAATGTGAATTGCGAAATGGATAGAACTTGTCCTTCTACATCAAGTACAGAATGGTTCATCTTTCCGCTCTCATCTTCAAAAATACGTAAGTTCGCAATTTTTTCTGCAATGTAAGTTGCATCTTTTTCTGTATCTTCATGCGTAATGCCAACTAGTAATGTTAAACCGAACGGAATTTGTCCTACGATCTCACCGTCTACTGTGACAGACGCTTCTTTTGATCGTTGTAAAACAACTCTCATCTTTTCTACACTCCCTATTAATGCATCATGCGTCGTACTGCATAAATTTCTGGAACACGTTTAATGCGTTCTACTACTTTTTTCAAGTGCTGTAAGTTACGAATAGAGATTGACATATTAATTGTTGCCATCTTATTACGGTCACTTCTACCAGAAACTGCTGAAATGTACGTTTTCGTCTCTGTAACAGCTTGTAATACTTCGTTTAATAAACCACGGCGATCGTAACCTGAAATTTCAATATCAACGTTATACTCAATTTCTTTTTCAGGGCTACCTTCCCACTCTACTTCTAATAAACGTTCTATAGCTTCTTCTGTATGAACATTTACACAGTCACGGCGGTGAATCGATACGCCTCGGCCTTTCGTAATATACCCAACGATATCATCACCAGGTACTGGGTTACAGCATTTTGATAAACGAATTAATAAATTATCTGCACCACTTACTTTAACGCCAGAATCCCATTTTCGAATTTTCATCGGTTTACGAACTTCTTTAACTTCAACAATCTCTTCTTCTTCACGTTGCTTACGGAACTTGTCCGTTAGTCGCGTAACAATTTGCGATGCAGTGATACCATTATATCCAACTGCCGCAAACATATCTTCTTCATTTGCAAAGTTGAATTTTTCAGCAACTCGTTTTAAATTGTCAGGCGCTAACACTTCTTTCATCTCATACTCTAGGCTACGCACTTCTTTCTCAACAAGTTCACGGCCTTTTTCAATATTTTCATCTCTACGTTGTTTCTTAAAGAACTGACGTATTTTGTTTTTTGCATGAGATGTTTGAGCAAGTTTCACCCAATCTTGACTTGGTCCATACGAATGTTTCGATGTTAAAATCTCAATGATGTCACCTGTTTTTAATTTATAGTCAAGTGTCACCATTTTCCCGTTTACTTTTGCACCAATTGTTTTATTCCCAATCTCTGAATGCACACGATATGCAAAGTCAATTGGAACAGATCCAAGTGGTAATTCCATTACATCGCCTTTCGGTGTAAAGACGAATACCATGTCAGAGAATAAATCAATTTTTAACGACTCCATAAACTCTTCTGCATTAGAAGCTTCATTTTGCCATTCTAATATTTGACGGAACCATGTAAGTTTCTTCTCTAATGTACCTGTTGTTTCTGCTGTTTTTCCTTCTTTATACGCCCAGTGTGCCGCGATCCCGAATTCTGCAATCTCATGCATTTCTTTCGTACGAATTTGCACTTCAAGCGGATCACCTTTCGGTCCAATTACAGTCGTATGAAGAGATTGATATAGATTTGCTTTCGGCATTGCAATATAATCTTTAAAACGACCTGGCATCGGCTTCCAGCACGTATGAATAATTCCAAGTACTGCATAACAATCTTTAATACTATTTACAACGACACGTACAGCTAATAAATCGTAAATTTCATTGAATTGTTTATTTTGCAGTGCCATTTTACGATAAATACTGTAAATATGTTTTGGTCTTCCAGAAATTTCAGGTTGAATTGCAACTTCGTCTAATTTCTCACGAATACCAGTCATTACTTCGTCTAAATACTCTTCACGTTCTGCACGTTTACGCTTCATTAAATTTACAATACGATAATATTGCTGTGGATTTAAGTAGCGAAGTGACGTATCCTCTAGCTCCCATTTAATAGTACTAATTCCGAGTCTATGTGCTAAAGGCGCAAAGATTTCTAACGTTTCATTCGCAATGCGACGCTGCTTCTCTTGAGGCAAATGTTTCAATGTACGCATGTTATGAAGACGATCAGCTAGTTTAATTAAAATAACTCGAATATCTTGAGCCATTGCAATAAACATTTTGCGATGGTTTTCTGCTTGTTGTTGCTCATGAGATTTATATTTAATCTTTCCAAGCTTTGTCACACCATCAACAAGCATAGCAATTTCTTTATTAAATTCCCGTTCAATATCTTCTAATGTAATCTCTGTATCTTCTACTACATCATGTAAGAAACCTGCTGATACTGTAGCTGGATCCATGTGTAAATCAACTAAAATACCTGCAACTTGAATTGGATGAATAATGTATGGTTCACCCGATTTTCTGTATTGTTCGCTATGCGCATCGCGTGCATATTCATAGGCACGTGCTACTAGCTCAATATCTTCATCCACTAAATATTGACTTGCTTTCTCGAGTACCTGTTCAGCTGTTAGTACCTGCTCATTTGCCATCGAATCACCTTTTATTGAAAATTGACTTTATCTTTATTAAATAGAATAAATTATATTCTATCATTATAACCCAATGATTGTGAATTGTGAAAAGGAAAAGATTTTACTGACATTTCACCATAATTTTTTGTTCAATTATACAAAAGTACCCGCTCCTCTCCAAGAGATTCACGGGTACTTCTTATCACCGTAGTTTTACCTATATAGCGATTAGTATTTTTCTAATACTAATACATCGTAACCATCTAACATTTTACGACCATCTAAGTAAGTAAGTTCTACTAAGAATGCAATTCCTGCTACAACTCCGCCTAGCTCTTCAACTAGCTTAATTGTCGCTTCGATTGTTCCACCTGTAGCTAATAGATCATCTGTAATTAATACGCGTTGGCCTGGCTTAATTGCATCTTTATGGATTGTTAAAACATCTTTACCATATTCTTTACCGTAGTCAACTGTAATTACTTCACGTGGTAATTTTCCTAATTTACGAACTGGCGCAAATCCTACTTCTAATGCGTAAGAAACTGGGCAACCAATAATAAAGCCACGAGCTTCTGGACCTACTACAAGGTCGATGTCTCTCTCTTTTGCATACTCAACGATTGCATCTGTTGCTGCTTTGTATGCTTTACCGTCGTTCATTAACGGTGTAATGTCTTTAAACACAATACCTTCTTTTGGATAGTCCGGTACAATTGCGATATGTTGCTTGAAATCCATATTTCTGAATCCTCCTCAGATCTAAAAGGTTTGTAAATACAAATCCTTTACCCTAACTGTTCTACTTCTTTATGATTACGAATCGTTTCAAACCATGTATATAGTTGCTGATATGTGCTATAAACCAATTCTTTTTCTAATTGTAAGTGGTTCATTTTCTCACGATATGTGTTCGATTCAATTAAATCACGCTTTTGTTTTTTGTCTGCCATAAAAATGACGCCATCTTTTATTGTAACAAATTCTAACTCAAAAAACACCTGTGTCATGAAATTTACTGTATCTTTTGACCAACCTTTATGTTGACATAGTTGTTCTCCATATTGTCTTAAAGAAAATGGTGATTTTTGGCTCAAGAATGAATAGTACCATTTAAAGTGATCCCTCGTTGGAACAGTACTAAATAAATGATTATTCTCTTGATAAAATAGCGTATAAATTCGCGACGGGAACCCAACTTTAAATAGATCTCGTAATTCATCTGTTCCTTTTGGTAAATCAAGTAACACGATGTATTGCTCATCTAACTCGGTTACTTCTGATGCATGCATCATATGCTCTTTATAGTCTTCTAAAGAAAATTTATGCAATACCTCTTTAGAAAAATACACCATCGTTATTTTTTCTTTCGGAAGTTCTGCTAAATTTGCTTCTACGTTACGCATACTACGCCAATCAAATAATTGCCATGCCTCTACAGCAATATCTTGCACCATTAATTGCGGCTTCTTAAAATTATTCCATTCATTGATAGACGCTTCTCCTATTACAGATACTTTTGCAACTGGAGAAATTTCTTTCGCGTACGCACCAAAACCGAATCCAATTGTATCCAATGTTGCTTGTCCATCACGAAGAGACATCTTTAAATGAGAACCGTCTGATCCGATTGCACGAATACTTTCTAACTCCGCATCTTTCACTGCAATACGTGGCTTTGGATTTCCAACACCAAATGGCGCTAACTTTTGCATATCTTCAATTGCTGCAAGTGTTACGTCCTCCACTTTGCAAAAAGCATCGACAGCTGTAATTGGAATAAAATCTTCTTCCGTTAAAATTGTATCTGCCTGTTCATTTAAACGGCGGCGTAATTCATCTACATCATTCATATGTAGCGTCATTCCCGCTGCCATCGGATGTCCTCCGAAGTGTGGCAATAACTCTCTACAATCTGACAAATTTGCAAACAAATCAAATCCTGCAATACTACGCGCTGAACCTTTTGCAGTTTCTTTTACAGGATCAATGCATAATACAATCGTTGGACGATAAAAACGTTCAACTAATTTAGAAGCGACAATTCCAATTACACCTGGATTCCATCCTTCTTTTGCAAGCACTAATACTTTATTATCTTCAGGAGGGAAATTCGTTTCCACTTCAGCGATAGCTTCTTCTGTAATTTGCTTTACAATATCTTTTCGCAGTTTGTTCAGCTCATCAATTTCTTCAGCCAGCTCTTTCGCTTCTTCGGGATCCTCTGATAATAAAAGATGTACAGCCGGCGTAGCATCTTCTAAACGTCCAACTGCATTAATACGAGGTGCGATTGAGAAGCCAATACTCTCTTCTGTAATTTCACTTTGCGAAACGTTAGCAACTTTAAATAGCGCCTTTAGTCCAATATTTTTCGTCATGCGCATATGTTTTAAACCGCGCTTCACTAGCAATCTATTCTCACCGTGAAGTGATACTAAATCGGCTACCGTACCAATTACTGCAATTTCTAATAAATGTTCTGGTACACGGCCTAGTAGTGCATGTGCAACTTTAAACGCAACACCAACGCCCGCTAAATAGTGAAACGGATACACACCGCCATCTAATTTCGGATGAATAATCGCAAGTGCTTCTGGCAATTCTGGTGGTGGCTCATGGTGATCTGTAATAATTAGATCTATCCCAAGTTCCTTCGCCACTTTTGCTTCATGTACAGCTGCGATACCAGTATCGACAGTAATAATTAATGAGAATCCTGCGCTATGCGCCCAACGAAATGCTTCTTCGTTTGGTCCATAACCTTCTGTAAAACGGTTTGGGATATAAAATTCTACGTCTGCACCTAATTCTTGCAAGGCAAGATATAACACAGTCGTACTACTTACTCCGTCCGCATCGTAGTCACCAAATATTAATATTTGCTCTCCATTTTGAATCGCCTTATTTACACGTTCTACCGTTCTATCCATTCCTTCTAATAAAAATGGATCATGAAATTCTTGATTTTCTGTATTTAAAAAATCTAAAATCTTATCTTCTGTATCTAATCCTCTACCGAGGAATAACGAAACGACAAGTGGTGATAATTGTAATTTACTTGCTAATTCACTCACTCGCTCGCCATTATATTCTTTTTCTTTCCAACGCGTCTTCGGTTGTAACACGAAATCACCCCTTAACCTGTTCATTATACAAGACAGATTAAGGGGTGACAATATCATGCAAACTACGATGCAATATCTATATACTAAAATGTTAATAATGTTTAATTTGGAGAATACGGATTTATATGTACAAACACATTTTGTACGTTATCTTGTTTCATAAGCGTTTCTTTCACATGCTTTCCAATGCGATGCCCTTCTTCTACAGTAATGTATGGATCTACAGAAACTTTAATATCAACAATAACATAATGACCATGTTCCCTTGCGTATAAAGAACCAATTTTTTTTACACCATCTATTTGAAGTACTGCTTCTCTAAGCGGAATAACATCTTCCTCATGAAGAACATGATCAAGCGTTGCATGAATTGCTTCTGCCCCAATACTCCATGCCATTTTTGCAACGAGAAGTGAAACAAATAATCCTGCAATTGGATCGGCATACACAAGCCAATCTAACCCGAACTTACCACCAATAATCGCTGCACAAATACCGATTAAAGCTGCAATTGAAGAAAACACATCTGAACGATGCTCATATGCATTTGCAATAATTGCATCACTATTTACCCTTTTCCCTAATCGGAATTTATATTGAAACATTCCTTCTTTCACGATAATTGAAAGAACGACAGCAAAAATTGTAATCCCTTTCGGCGGTTCTAGTTCCTGTGAAAAAGCTTTTATGGACGAAATCGCTATCTCGATTCCCACAATAAATAATAATACTGCAACAATAATCGCTGAAATCGATTCCGCTTTACCATGACCATACGGATGATCTTCATCGGGCGGCTGCTTTGCTGCTCGTAACCCAAACAGTACAGCTAGCGAACCAATTACATCTGATGCAGAATGCACCGCATCTGCTAATAGCGCTTTACTGTTCCCAATATAACCAATTACCGCCTTTATAATCGCTAATATAATATTACCAACGATCCCGACAATAGCACCAAACTCGGCCTGTTTAAAACGTTCATCTTTTTCCATCATTAAAATCCCTTCTTTTCTTAACCTATCTTTTTATTGTAACAAAAACAGCGATAACATCACCACTTTCTTCCATTTCATCATTTCAAAGTAACTATCTTATTGTATCCACAAACGAAAAAAGAGATGCCTCATAAAGAGACATCATCTTTTTTATACTTGCGGTTCAGATTCTACTTTCTCAACCTTTTTCTTGTTTTTGCCCTTTTTCAAACGACGGTTTTCAAGCATTAACCAAATTTGAGAAGCAACGAAAACAGAAGAATACGTACCTACAACTAGTCCAACAAGTAACGCAAACGAGAAGTTACGTAGTGACTCACTACCGAAGATAAGCAGTGCAATTACTGGGAATAACACTGTTAATACGGTGTTAATCGAACGACCAAGCGTTTGGCGAATACTTGCATTTACGATTTCTTCTAAGTCTTTTATATCGCGAACTCGTTTTTTCTGTTTGTATAATTCACGGTTTCTATCAAACGTAACAATTGAGTCATTAATAGAATAACCGATGATTGTTAACACGGCAGCGATAAACGTTAAGTCTACCTCCAATTGGAAAATACTAAATATAACAATCATAACGAATGCATCATGTAATAATGCAAGCACTGCAGATAATGCGTACGTAAATCGGAATCGAATACTTACGTATAAAATGATAACTGCAGAAGCAATTAATACTGCGATAAATGCATTTCTTGCAATTTCTTTACCAATTGTCGGCGAAACTGTACTTACGTTTGGATCTGTACCATATTTATCGTGGAAGAATGTTTTTGTTTTCGCAATTTCATCTTTTGATAGAACACCTAATGTACGAACTGCGAATCCCTTATTGTCATCTCCAGTCGGTACAATGTTTTCTTCCTTCACGTCAATGTTCAATTCTTTAAAATCTTTATGAACATCAGACACAGTAACTGATTGTTTTGATTGCAGGTCGATACGTGTACCACTCGCAAAGTCAATACCAAGATTCATTTTGAAAATTGGTAAAATAATTGCACCTGCAATTACAACTACAATCGAGAAGATAAGGAATTTATGACCGACATTTACAAAGTTAATACGATCAAATTTCGTTGGTGGATGTACTACACCTTTTGTTAACGGAATAATATCCTTTTGTTTCACACCAAAGTATCCTGGTTTTTTATCGAAGTAACGGCTCTTTACAAGTAAACTTAGTAAGAAACGAGTACCGAATACGTTCGTAATAAAACCAACTAAAATACTTACAATTAAACTTGTTGCGAATCCTTTTACAGAGCTATTACCGTAAACGAATAATACACCAGCTGCTGCAAGTGTTGTAATGTTCGCATCTAAAATTGTTGCTAATGAACGATGGTTACCAGCACGGAATGCTGACATCATTGACTTACCAATTTTCAGTTCTTCTTTTAGTCTCTCGTACGTAATAATATTCGCATCAACTGCGATACCTACCCCGAGCACTAACGCCGCAATACCTGGCAACGTAAGAACTGCATGCATCCAGTTAAAGACAAGTAATGTAACGAAAATGTATAGACCTAACATAATAACCGCTACAAGTCCTGGTAAACGGTAGAATACAAGCATAAATAAGAAAATAAGAGCGATACCAATCGCACTAGCGAAAATTGTTTGCTCTAACGCTTGTTGACCAAATTTCGCTCCAACAGATGTTGAATACATTTCTTTTAAATCAACCGGAAGTGCACCTGCGTTTAATAAAGATGAAAGTTGTTTTGCACTTTCAACTGTGAAGTTTCCACCTACGATAGATACTTCAGCTTGGTTAAATACTTGACTTACTGTTGCTGCTGATAAGAATTTCGGATTCGGTTTTGCAGATTCTGCTTTATACGAATCTTTTCCTTCTTCAAAATCAAGCCAAATTACCATTAAATTCGTTGGTGGTGGCATTTTTGAAATTTTCTCAGTTACTTCACGGAATTTTTCAGCGCTTTTTAGTGTAAGACCTACACTCGCACGGCCTTGCTCATCAAATGTTTGCTTCGCTCCGCCACCTTTTAAATCCGTTCCATCCATAAGAAGATTGTCGTCTACATCACGAAATGTTAATTTCGCTTGTGTTGATAACATTTCACGTGCTTTTTGCTGATCTTGTACACCAGCAAGCTGTACACGAATTCGATCTTGCCCTTCGATTTGAATGTTCGGCTCACTTACACCGAGAACATTGACACGATTTTCAAGAGCACCTACTGTACTTACAAGTACATCTCGATCGATTTTATCACCTTTTTTGGCTGGTTTTACTTCATACAGAATTTCAAAACCACCGCGAAGGTCTAGTCCTAGACTAATTCCTTTTGCTATGTCTTTTCCTGCCGCACCAATTACTCCACCGATTAATAAAACGATGAGGAAAAAGGCGGCAATTCTTGTACCACGCTTTGCCATATGTACCCTCTTTCCGCTACTAACACTTCAAATAAATCTTTTACGATTCACTTTTACACGTGTGCATACGCCTAGTTAGTAGACTTCCTTTCTATAATTTTGCTAGTTCCTCACCAGCTGTGTCGGTAAGTTTTTCACATTACCTACACTTTCATTATTTGTTTTCTCTCTTCACTACCTCCTTTATATATGATCTTAGACATAATTATTTCCTCATTATCAATACCTATCATTATACTGCAAAAGGAAGAACAAACCAATTGCAGTCGGTTATTTATTTTCATATTCATCAAATGACCAAAGCGGGGCTTGATATGCTTCAACAGTTAAATACGTCATATATTCATTAGCTGTTACTGTTAATACGTCATTAACTAATTCATACAATCTAACGTCACTGTCTATCTTCTTCCACTTTTTCACTTTAAGAAACTTCCAAATGTCATCATCTGTTACTCGGTCGTAGCCGAACATTTGGAACTCTTCTACTTTACTTTCTAAAACGACTTGTAACTGTCCGCGGTATGATTCTACCAAAGCCTCTCTATCTAACATATATAACATCTCCTTCTTATTTCAGCACGAAAAGTCGCTTTTAATCCCGCTCTAATGGACAGCAATAACTACTTTCAAGAGTACTCTCTTAAATGCTTGTCATTCTTGTCTCGTACGTGCATATAAATTATTGTAAATCATTCCACTGATTTTGAGAAGGTAGGAGAAGACCATGACGAGACAAAGCTTTTTAAAAGGCGCATTTATTTTAATGATAGCCGGCTTTATTACCAAAATTCTAGGATTTATTAATCGTATTGTAATGGCACGTATTTTAGGAGAAGAAGGCGTTGGCCTTTATATGATGGCCGTCCCTACATTTATTCTAGCAATTACATTAACACAAATCGGTCTTCCTGTCGCAATCGCAAAATTTGTAGCAGAAGCAGAAGCTGTGAATGATAAACAAAAAGTTAAAAAAATATTAACAGTATCATTAGCTGTTACATCTGTTATTAGTATCATTTTAACAATTGGAATTATGCTCCTCACACCTATTTTAGCAAAAACATTATTAACTGATGAACGAACGTACTATCCATTAATGGCCATTTTGCCTGTCGTTCCTGTTATTGCTGTTTCTTCTGTTTTACGTGGCTATTTCCAAGGGAAACAAAATATGAAACCTAGCGCTTACGCCCAAGTGATAGAACAAATTGTCCGCATTACCATTATCGCTATATGTATTCAATTATTTTTACCTTACGGCGTAGAATATGCTGCAGCTGGCGCTATGTTATCAGCCGTTCTCGGTGAAGTGGCATCGTTATTATTTTTACTTACTTTATTCCAGCGCGAAAAACATTTATCTATACGCTCTGGATTTTTCACTACTGTAAAGGAGAGCAAAGGAACATTTTATTCTCTTATGGATATTGCACTTCCAACTACAGGAAGTCGTTTAATCGGTTCCGTTTCCTATTTTTTTGAACCTATCGTCGTTATGCAAAGCTTAGCGATTGCCGGCGTTGCTGCCTCCGTCGCAACTCAGCAATACGGTATATTAAACGGGTATGCATTCCCGCTTCTTTCACTACCAGCCTTTATTACATACGCTCTTTCGACAGCACTCGTTCCATCAATTAGCGAGGCAATGGCAAAAAGACAACATAAATTAGTAGAACACCGCTTACAACAAGCTCTTCGAATCTCACTCATTACTGGCGGGTGGTCAGTCGTTATATTATACGTATTTGCTTCTCCTGTTTTAACTCTTATGTATGGATCGGATAGTGCAACAGCGTTCATCCAGCTTCTTGCACCTTGCTTTTTATTTCATTATTTTCAAAGTCCACTTACCTCTGTCTTACAAGCTTTAAACTTAGCACGTGCGGCCATGATGAATACGTTTATTGGTGCAATCGTGAAATTAATTGTTATTTTCGTACTAGCCTCAAGGCCAGAGTTTCAAATGATGGGGGTTGCCCTTGCTATTGCAGCAAATATCGTAACAGTAACATTTCTTCATTATGCTACTGTTTTAAAGAAAATTACATTTACCATTTACGCAAAAGACTATATTTTTGGCGGACTTGCCATCGGTATCGCAGGCTCCTTCGGTTTTTACCTTCATAAGTATATGGTTTTCTCTCATTCACTTGGCATACAAACATTATGGGAAATCACTTTAACAACACTCGTTTATATTGTGCTCCTCTTCATTTTCAAGCTCATTCGAAAAGAAGAGTTAAGTCGTCTCCCTATCATTCGAAAACTTTCATTTTTGAAGTAAATAGGCTTACTATTCCATATAGTAAGCCTCTAGTTTTCTTTCAAATCAACAAAAAATTTCCCATTTTGAAAACTACAGTATAAAATTTGTGTTACATCGTTATAGCCTAAGTTTTTTAATTTTTCAACAAGCCACTCGTCTGTATGTTCAATCATTTGTAAATGATTCGATTGAATTTCGCCATCGATAATAAGAGGAAGAGTAAACTGCAATGCATCCTGCCCGCCTTTTTGTTTTTGAAAGACAGATAACTTCCCAGATGGTTCTAAAATAGCGTATTCTACATCCCTAATATCTCCGACTCCCTGCTCTCTTAATTGCATCATTAAATCATCTATATTATATCGCTGGTTTCTCATCTTTTTTCCATCAATTTTTCCAGCATTAATAATGATTGCTGGTTCTCCTTCTATTAAATGCCGAAATCGTTGAAACTTTAAAGAAATGACAGACAAAATGATCTGTATACACATAAGAAAGACCATCGGAACTAATTGATGCCAAAGTGATTTATCCGTATTTTCAATTGCGACTACAGCCATTTCACCAAGCATAATGAATACGACTAAATCTAATACACTTAATTCTCCTATCTCACGTTTACCCATAAGACGAAAAATAATTAAGATGATAATATACAACAGCATCGTCCGGCCAATTACTGATACCCATTCCATTTTTACATCTCCTTTTTACGTATAGACTCCCCTATAAAAAAGAAAATAGTCTAACTTAGGCAAAAGGAAAATATGCTTGTATTAAAAAGGGGGAATGTATAAATGGATGGAACGAAAAAATTATCAACTGCAATCGGCTTCGGTATCGTTATCCTATTAATTCTCGCAACAGTTACTAGCATGATTATGGCTCTTTTATTAAAATTTACAGATATGAATGAAGGAACATTAGCTGTTACTATTTTTATACTAGCACTTTTATCTATGCTTATATCTGGGTTTACTGCCGGCAAAAAAGCACAAGGGAAAGGTTGGCTAGTAGGCTTCTCAACAGGACTTACATTCACTATACTTGTTTTTCTAGTTAACTATTTAGGCTTCTCTCAAACTTTATCGAACTCGCAGTTACTTTACCAATTAGCATTAATGGGCGCGAGTACACTTGGTGGCATTTTCGGTGTAAATATGTCCAAACAAAATAACTAAAAAAAGGCCCTGCACATTTCATGCAGGGCCTTCCTCATTAGTTTTTCACAACTTCACGAATCGCATTACGATCGAAAGTTAAGTGTGAACCACCAGATTTAATAACGATTTTCGTCTCATCTACTGATTCAATTGTACCGTGTAAACCACCGATTGTTACGATAGCATCACCTTTTTTTAACTCACTTTGCATTTGAGCAACTGCTTTTTGACGTTTTTGTTGCGGGCGAATTAATAAGAAATAGAAAATCGCAAACATCGCAACGATCATAACGATATTCATCATACCTGGATTCATCTTTTGTTCCTCCTTTTAAATTATGTATTAGAAGTTTTTAGCATTCGGTTTATTAAAGCCATACTGTTCAAAGAATTCTTCGCGGAAATCGCCAAGACGGTCTTCACGAATAGCTTGTCTCACCTGCTCCATTAAGTTTAACAGAAAATGAAGGTTGTGATAAGACGTTAAACGAATTCCGAACGTTTCATCACATTTCATTAAGTGACGAATGTACGCACGAGAGTAATTTTTACATGTATAGCAATCACAGTTTGGATCAAGCGGACCGAAATCTCTTGCGAATTTCGCATTTTTGACAACAAGGCGGCCTTCACTTGTCATACATGTACCATTTCGAGCGATACGAGTTGGAAGTACGCAGTCAAACATATCAATACCACGAATTGCACCATCGATTAACGAGTCAGGGGAACCTACTCCCATTAAGTAACGTGGCTTATTATCTGGAAGAAGCGGCGTTGTAAACTCAAGTACACGGTTCATAATATCTTTCGGCTCACCTACAGATAAACCACCTACCGCGTAACCAGGGAAGTCCATTGAAACAAGGTCTTTTGCACTTTGGCGACGAAGTTCTTCGAACTCCCCTCCCTGTACAATACCGAATAAACCTTGATCTTGTGGACGTTCATGTGCTTTTAAGCAACGCTCTGCCCAGCGGCTTGTACGCTCTACAGATTTCTTCATATATTCAAAAGTAGCTGGGAATGGTGGACACTCATCAAATGCCATCATAATATCTGAACCTAATGCATTTTGAATTTCCATCGCTTTTTCTGGTGATAAGAATAATTTATCTCCATTTAAGTGGTTACGGAAATGAACGCCTTCCTCTTCAATGCGACGGAAGTCACTTAAACTGAATACTTGGAAACCACCAGAGTCCGTTAAGATTGCACGATCCCAGTTCATAAATTTATGCAAACCGCCTGCTTCACGAATGATTTCGTGACCTGGACGTAGCCATAAATGATACGTATTACTTAAAATAATGCCAGAATCCATTGCTTTTAATTCTTCTGGTGACATTGTCTTAACTGTTGCAAGCGTACCAACTGGCATAAATGTTGGTGTATCAAATGAACCGTGTGGCGTATGTACACGTCCTAAACGGGCACCTGTTTGTTTACAAGTTTTAATAAATTCATAACGAATTGCTGTCATAATTTACTCCTTTTATTTGTTTCCCATTTTAGCGTGAGAGGCAACGAACATTGCATCACCAAAGCTAAAGAAACGATATTTTTCTTTTACTGCTTCATTATAAGCATGAAGTACATTATCTCTGTTTGCAAATGCACTTACAAGCATAATTAATGTTGACTTCGGTAAATGGAAGTTTGTAATTAAACCATCAATTGCTTTAAATTCGTAACCTGGGTACATAAAAATGTCTGTCCAGCCAGAAGCAGCACAAAGCTTGCCGTCATGATCTGTCGCAATTGTTTCTAACGTACGAGTTGAAGTCGTACCTACCGTAATGATACGTCCACCATTCTCTTTTACACGGTTTAATAATGCCGCCGTCTCTTCAGACATATAGTAATATTCTGCGTGCATATGGTGTTCTTCAATCGTATCAGCAGAAACGGGTCTAAATGTTCCAAGCCCTACGTGAAGTGTAATAAATGCTAACTCAACGCCTTTTTGTTTTAACTTCTCCAGTAACTCTTCTGTAAAATGAAGTCCTGCAGTCGGCGCTGCTGCTGAACCGATTTCTTTCGCATATACTGTTTGATAGCGATCGCGATCTTCTAGCGTCTCTTTAATATATGGAGGAAGTGGCATTTCTCCAAGTTCATCTAAAATTTCATAGAAGATGCCGTCATATGAAAATTCAAGCTGACGTCCACCTTGATCTGCAGTTCCTGTGCAAGTTGCTTTTAATTTTCCTTCGCCAAAAGAGATAACAGTTCCTTCTTTTACACGTTTCGCTGGCTTAACAAGCGTCTCCCACTTATCGCCTTCTTCTTGTTTTAAAAGAAGTACTTCAATGTGTGCGCCTGTATCTTCTTTCACACCATGCAGACGAGCAGGCATTACTTTCGTTTCATTTAAAACTAAGCAATCCCCCTCATGTAAGTAAGAAAGAATGTCTGTAAAATGTTTATGCTCAATATCGCCTGTTTCACGGTCTAACACCATTAATCTTGATGTTTCACGCTCTTCTAATGGGACTTGTGCAATAAGTTCTTCTGGTAAATGAAAATCAAACAGATTAATATCCATAACTATATCCACCTATTTCTTATTTGAATCGATTTATTATATACATAATAAAAGATAATACAATACTTAACACAATACATGTAATGATAGGAAAATAAAAGGTAACGTTTCCTTTTTTCACAAAAATATCGCCTGGAAGTCTTCCAATGAACTTCCAAGCTAAGCCAACAACGATAAGTAAGATCCCTGCTGTAATAAGCAATTTTGGCATCTCCGTCATACTTTTGGCATCTCCATTCCGAAATGCTCATATGCAAGTGGCGTTACAATTCGCCCCCTTGGCGTTCGTTGTAAAAAGCCAATTTGTAATAAATACGGCTCATACACATCTTCAATCGTATGAGATTCTTCTCCAATCGTTGCCGAAACCGTTTCTAATCCAACTGGACCACCACGGAACTTCTCAATAATACCAAGCAATAATTTATGGTCAATATGATCTAGACCTAATTTATCTACTTGCAGTAGTTCTAACGCCATTTGTGTAATTTCCATCGTAACCGTTCCGTTACCCCGAACTTGTGCGAAATCTCGTACACGTCGTAATAAACGATTCGCAATACGAGGTGTACCACGAGCACGTCTTGCAATTTCTAGTGCGGCTAACGAGTCAATTTCAACTTCAAATACTTCTCCTGTACGTTCCACAATCGCAGAAAGCTGATCTACTGTGTAATACTCTAATCTTGAAAGTACACCGAAACGGTCACGTAATGGCGCTGATAATGCACCTGCACGCGTCGTTGCTCCAACTAATGTAAATGGCGGTAAATCTAAACGTACAGACCTTGCTGACGGTCCTTTTCCAATTACAATATCAAGGCAAAAATCTTCCATTGCAGGATATAGTACTTCTTCAATTGATCTATGCAAACGATGAATTTCATCAATAAATAATACATCCCCTGGCTGAAGTGCTGTTAAAACAGCCGCTAAATCACCTGGCCTTTCAATTGCCGGTCCTGAAGTTGTTCTAACATTTACGCCCATTTCATTGGCAATAATATTCGCAAGCGTCGTTTTACCAAGACCTGGTGGTCCATATAAAAGCACGTGATCTAGCGTCTCTTCACGCATTTTCGCCGCTTCAATAAACACCTCTAAATTATGTTTCGCTTTATCTTGGCCAATATACTGACGGAGCGTCTGTGGCCGTAATGAATATTCTAAATCCGCATCTTCATATGCTGATTCCCCTGAAAGGAGACGTTCGTCCATTATACTCACCTCTTACCATTTAGTAAAAGACTAAGTGCCTTTTTAATATACTGATCCGTCGTTAATGATTCTTTTAATAACTCTGGTACAACGCGAGAAACTTCTCGTTCCGCGTATCCAAGTGCGCGCAGAGCTTCCAACGCCTCATCAAGCTCAGCTGAAGAACCTTTCTTCTCATCAAAACGTTCTGTATCTGAGAATAAATCAACAAATGCATCTGGTACAACATCTGCTAGTTTTCCTTTTAAATCTAAAATCATTTGGCGCGCTGTTTTCTTCCCTACGCCCGGGAACTTCACTAAAAACTTCTCATCCTCATGTTCAATCGCTTGAACGACCTGTCCTGTTTGACCAGAAGCTAAAATTGCAAGAGCGCCTTTTGGTCCAATACCAGACACGCCTAACAACTTTGTAAATAATAAACGCTCTTCACGTGTTTTAAACCCGTAAAGCGCCATAATATCTTCTCTCACATAATGATATGTATAGACACGGATTTCTTGCTTACTTCTTTGAAATACATACGGATTCGGTGTGAAAATTTGATAACCAATTCCATTATGATCAATTACGACATATTCCGGTCCTACATACTCCACGTAACCTGTAACATATTCAAACAAAATACGATCTCTCCCTCTTAAATCATGTATTCCATTTTAACATATTTAATGATAGAAAAGCGAGACTACCCCAACAAATGTTCTCTATTTGAAACTTCTGTTATTTTCCATTGACAGAAAGCATGAAGCACATTAATATACAGAAGTCGATAATGATTATCAATACTAATTAAAGGGGTTACATCAGGATGAAACGTAAGCTATTTATTTTATTTACTATTATGCTAGTTGTTCTTTCTATCGTTGGCTGTTCTTCTCAAAAAGAAGAATCAAAAGCAAAAGAACAACCGAAAACAAAAGTTGTAAAACACGCTAAAGGGGAAGCTACAATTCCAGTAAATCCAAAGAGAATTGTTGATTTATCTGGTTCAACAGAAGAATTATTACTTCTTGGACACAAACCTGTTGGTACAGCAAATACATATAAAGATAAAATCCAAAAGCATTTGACAGAAAAGCTAGACGGAGTAAAAGCAGTAGGTTGGTATTGGGCACCTAAAGTTGATTTAGAAGCTGTTACTGCTTTAAAACCAGACTTAATTATTTTGAACAATCGTCAATTAAAAATTTATGATCAACTAGAAAAAGTAGCACCGACAGTTGTTCTAGAAACAAACTTAGAAGACTGGCGCGGTAAGTTTAAAGAAGTAGGTAAACTATTTGACGAAGAAAAGAAAGCCGACAAATGGATTGCAGACTACGATAAAAAAGCCGACTCTTTATCTAAAAAGATTAAGGAGAAAACAAAAGATGAGAGCTTTATGTTCATCGCAGTTACACCACAAAACTTCCGCGTATACGGTAGCTTCGGGTACGGTGACATCATCTTTAACGACTTAAAACTTCCAGCAACAAAAGGCACAGATTTAAAACAAACGATGGCGCAAGTATCGCTAGAAGGTCTTGTTGCATTCCAACCTGACCAAATGTTTATTGTAAACTTTGGCGGTGAAGCTGATAAAGTTTACGAAGACTACAAAAACAGTGCCGTTTGGAAAGACAATAGAGCTGTAAAAAACAATCACGTATATGAAGTATCAAACGAAATCTTCAATACGAAAGCTTTCAATCCAATCGGAAAAGATATGCTAATCGATGAAATCGCAAAACAAATTTTAGATAAAAATAAATAAGAAAAAAAGCAGCTCACCATGAGCTGCTTTTTTTCTTATTTTGCACTGCATATTGTTTCATTTTTTCAATCGTCTTCACAAAACCTTCTTTTGATTTAATACGAATACCACGTTTCAATTTCGCACGCTCATAACTCTCAAGCTTTTTCATATCAATTTGAAAGAAGGAATGAATCGCATTATCGCTTTTCGGTACACCTTTGAAAATTTGTAATATCCCTTCCTCTGACACTCCAAAATAACCGCTCGTTTTTAATAACGGAGAAATATCGTCAACTTTCTTTTGTAATACGATTTGTACATCATCACGATCAACGAGCTGCCATTCTTTATATTGCTGTAAAAACTTTTCTAAGTCTGCTACTTTTTCTGTAAAGATTTCCTCACTTACTTCTCCATCAACATACATTCGCTCTAATAAAATTGTAACTTGAGGGTCTTTCTCTGTTACTTCTGGTACTGGCCCTTCCGCCTTCGCATTCGTTCCATAAACGAAACAAAACATCATAACGAAAGCTTGCATCGCAATCAGTATCCATTTCATTTCCGTTCACCTCTTTTAGGCAAGATCATACTTTCATTAGTAGTTTTTCCGGAAATGGGGGTTTTATCCCATGCCCATCAACTTAAGGCTTTTTACTACCCCCAAGTACAAAAAAACGTTATTCTTTCTTACATAATATAAATGAGAAAGGGTGACGTTTTTTTATGAATCTCGCGATTCAAGATGAATTACAACCATTTGCGGAAGAATTACAGCGCTATATCACACCTGAATTTTTGGAAGAACTAGCAAGAGAGATGAAGTTTGTAAAGAGAAAACGCAAATTTTCGGGATCAGATTTAGCTACCATTTGTATTTGGATTAGTCAAAGGGTGGCCAGTGATCCTTTAGTACGATTATGTAGTAGACTTCACGCAGTTACAGGTACTGTACTTAGCCCGGAGGGCTTAAATAAACGATTTAATGAAAAATCAGTGTTATTTTTAAAACATATCTTTTCTTTGTTGTTACAACAAAAAATCTGTGAACAAACACACATTTCTAGCCAACTTTTTGCGCATTTTAAACGTATTCGCATCATGGATGCCACTATGTTTCAAGTACCCCATACTTTGGAACATATATATCCTGGTTCAGGTGGCTGTGCGCAAACCGCTGGGATCAAAATTCAATTAGAATATGATTTGCATAGTGGACAATTTCTTAATTTTCAAGTGGAACCTGGAAAAAATAATGATAAAACATTCGGAACAGAATGTTTAGATACGTTACGGCCAGGCGATTTATGTATTCGTGATTTAGGGTATTTTTCATTAGAGGATTTAGATCAAATGGATCAACGGGGTACGTATTATATTTCGCGGTTAAAGTTAAATACAAACGTATATGTAAAAAATCCAGATCCGGAGTATTTTAAAAATGGTTCCATTAAAAAACAATCAGAATACATACAAATCAATGTCATACAGATTTTGAATCAACTCCAACCAGGGGAAACGATAGAATATCAGCAAGCTTATATTGGAGATAAACAGCAGTTATTTTCACGTCTCGTTTTTCATCGTTTAACAGCGGCACAATTACAAAAACGCCTAGAGAAAATTACAGAAAAAGAAAAGTCAAAACACAGAACCTATTCAGAGAAAAGTAAATTAGTAGCGGGATTAAATGTATATGTGACAAATGCACCTTGGGAATGGGTTCCGATGGAACAAGTACATGAATTGTATACATTACGCTGGCAGATAGAAATTGTTTTTAAAACGTGGAAATCATTATTTGATATAGATCATTGTCGCACTGTCAAACAAGAAAGAATAGAGTGCCATTTATACGGAAAACTGATCGCTATTTTCTTATGTTCTTCTACCATGTTTAAAATGCGTCAACTTTTATTACAGAAGAAGCAAAAAGAATTAAGTGAATATAAAGCAATTGGAATGATTCAAGACCATCTATTTCTCCTCTATCAATCCATACAAAACACCCAAGAGATAACAAATCTTCTAACCCGCCTGTTCCACCTTCTACAACAAAACGGACGGAAATCTCATCGATATGAGAAGAAAACTGTCTTTGATATCATGGGTGTTATCTATGAGTATAGTGGATGCAGCAAGCAAAAGAAAGCTGCATAAGAAAAAATGAAACCCGTTAGGGTTTATTTTGCGTGCTTATTTTTAATAAATCCCTCCATTTGGGGAGATTTTAGTTCAAATGAACAAAATTTTGTTTTGTATCCATCCTTAAGTTGATGGGCATGTATGGTGACCCCAAGTAGCTTATTTTTTGGCGTCTGAGGTGTCTGTTGTGGTCTTTCAGAATGTGATACAATAGCTTCATCATTTTTAATTTGTAAAGCGTTTGACATATTTGTCATCCTTTCTGAATGGAAATGATATTGTGGAAAGTCCTCGCAGTCTTGGTGGGTGCTGAGGGCTTTCTATTACCTTCTTTTTTCTTTACCATAAAGACGTTCCATCGCTTCAACAGTGAATAAATATTCTCCACGTTTGTTTCCGGGTTTCAGGAAATACTTAATTAATCCTTGTGTTTTTAACTCGTCGATTATAGGACTATTTTTAATCCGCATTCGTAAGGTGGATTCGTTAATATTCCATCGATAGCTTGCTTCGTTAGTGGTCATAACATCTTGTAGTTTCATGTCATTCATATGCATCTCCTATATGTTGTAAAGGTCTAATGTCCTCTTTTTCCTATATTATAGGTCTATTGTAATGACTTATAAGTCAATTGTAAATTGATATTTTCAAAAAATTATATTTTTAATTGAACGAACTTGAATATCGAGATAAAATAATGCAATGTGACAAAATGTTCAGACAGAAATGGAGAGAGGCATCGCATGTATCCCAAATGGATTGACAAAATGGCATTTTCAAAAGCACATCAAGAGTTATTAATTCAGTTGTATAGAAAGCAAATCACACGAAGAGAATATGATTCTTTGGTGAATGAGCTATATGTTTTAGAAACAAAGGGGATCTCAAAATAAAACATAAAAAAATTATTTTGAGAGGTTTTTGATATGGAAATAGAATGGAGTGAACTGTAATGAGGGGCAATAAAAAAGAAGAGCAAATACAGAAATTCATACTTATGCAAGAAGAAATCCGGCTATGGATTCAATATGTATTTCAGCAATGGGAGAGCAAGAAACAAGAACAGCACAATTCATTTCCGAAATTAGCATATATAGAGACAGTAGCATTTGAAAGCTCAGAATCATATCAAGAAATAAAAAGACTTTCTGTAGGAATGGTGCGGGAGATGAAAACATATAAAAGAGAAAAATTATTGCTACAAATAACGGAATTGCATCAACATATGCAAAGCATTGTGTCAGCTGTCCTAGAAACGATACAAAAATATTCTGCATCCTAATTAATATATATGGTGATATCCCATTTGAAAAAGTATTGTAAGTGAACAGTAAGTAATAAAAAAAGAGTAGCTAATAATGGCTACTCAAAATGGAATACATATTATGGATGATTAACAGTTTTCTCATACAAGCTGTACTTTATACAAAAGGTTAAGAAAATTATAGGTGGTTTGTATCCTTTGTCTGTTTTTATTTTAAGCATGTTGTTTCAATTTGGATCGAGAACTGGTATTGCTCGTGTGATTCTTCTTCTAACAAAGTAGCGAGCGCTTGTAATTGGTGAATGACTTTCTGTTTTGATTTACGGCCTGTATAGTGGATATGAAAGGATTCTGGAATAGAAGGCTCTATCGGTGCTGACGGAATTGTTGTCGGTTTAGTTTCTGAAATCACGGGTACATCTTGCATTGGGATGGTTGATGGGAGTGTTTGCGTTTGAGCTGGTTCGGTGGAATGAGTATATTCTAGAGTGTTAGGTGTATCTTCTTTGGGAGTAGTTTTTTCTTTTCCTTTTCGTTTTGCCTGCATGTGCCCTTGGGTCGTAATTTCATGTTTTTTATACAAATCATAGAGTTTATTTTTATAGGTTCCTAATCCTTCTAAGATTTCTTTGATTGAAAAGTGCTCTTTCCAATATTGTAGTCGCATCTTTTGTTCTTCCACAGGTAGTGCTTCTAAAGAAGCCAAAGGCAAGAATGTGTTGAGTTCCTCAATTTTTACGATTTCTGTCAATGAAAATCACTCCTCTAAACAGGGTATGGTGTATAGATTCGATAAAAAGACGAAATTCCCTTTGAACAAAGAATGAGAGTGGTAGTGCGAAACTGTTTTTTGTGAAAGTAATGGAAGGAAAAATATAATTTCTGAAAAGTTAAAAAACTATTGCATCTATATCCATTAAACGTTATAATGAGAAAAATTCTTTATTAGGGAAGGGGATTTATACATATGGCCATCACAATCGCTGTGTTAACATTTTTAGGAGCCGTTATTCCAGCAGCTATAGAATTATTAAAAGTACTAGGTACATAGTCTAATCCCATCTTTTTTATCTTGTCATATATAAGTAGGATAGATTATTATCTTGTTCCGGAGTAATTAGCATATGAGTACCTGTTCCGTAAACATGTGCTTGCTCATCATCCTGATTGGTACGCCTTGGTTTTGATACCAAGGCGTAATTTTTGTTTGAAATCCTTGTAAAGGCCTTGAAAAAGATTACATGGTGTTCGTTTTTTCATTTGTTTTAGAAAAAGAATTATATAACATATAGCGATTAGATGTTGAATAGGTCTCGTATGGGTAGAACAGGTTTATAATATGTTTTCTGCCACTTCGATGCCAAGTAACGATCGTACATGTTCTATATGATTGGCGATTGTAACTGAGGTTGAACCAGCAAATAACAAGCCAATGGCAACACCATCATTTGTCGTGATTAAAGAGCCAGAGTCTCCGCCCGAAGAAAGGTTGGTTGTGACAATTTGATCTCGAAACCGTGCAACCCTACCACTTCCGTAATTTACATCGACGGTTGCGTTTACTGCAGTGATGACGCCATGTGTATGATTTGTGGTCCGTCCCGTTTTCATGACGCGTGTACCGACGGTAACATTTTGTTTTCGTCGCCAGCCTTGCACAGAACCAATCCAATGAATTGAACGATCTATCTGATGAAAAGGTGCTTCTGCAATCGCGGCATCAACGAGATTGTTTTGATTTTCAAGTGGTACTTGTGAAGAAAAGGTAATTGGGATAAATCTTGATAAGGTCGCAATCCGATCCGCTGGATCGCTCCCTCCATCAATCGGGCCAGGTTGTAAAATAGGATCACCTATGTTCGCGTTATTACTATTCGCTAAGACATGATTGTTACTTAGTATATAGTATCGATTTGGGATACCATATCCATGTGCTGGCGGATTGGTAGAACCATTCGGTAATATATCATATACGCAAGTCGCAATCGTACCTGCCGTCACATTTCGATGAGCAACGCTATACCCTCCTTTTGCTGGGCGAACTCGAGTGGAAAGGGCTTGTGTATCAACTTGTAATGTTTGTTGAGTCCCAGCAAATAGATATCCTGTTTGAATGACGTCGGTTTTGATTCCATTTACTTCTTTTGGAATGACTTGATTCGTTTCCAATGTTTCAACAGGTAGTTTTTGATCTACAAATACAAGTAAAGAGGGTGTGCCTGTCATAATCCCATTTACCTGTTGAATACCGGCTCCAATACCTGTTACATTCCGAAACTGTAAGAAATCATCCTCTACACTTTGCTGCACTTTTTGAATGTCTTGTTGTTCCTGAACAGTCAACACCTTTATATTTGAATGTTTCCCCATAACACTCTCCTCCTTATCCCGTGTAATGATTTGTAATGGTCCCCACTTCTATAATGTTCGTTGGGTATGTTTCTAATTGTGTAGGTATTTGTTCCGCTGCTTTTAATTGAGAACGTGGTACTTTTTTCGAAACAAATACTTGAATCACTTCTTTTTCTTGTACAAATCCCATTCCTACTCCTACAACATAAGGTAAACGTAATAAATCTGTTTCATATTTGCGCACAACTTGTTCTAATTCCATCGGACCGCTCCCTCCTCATTTAGATGATATATTCGGTTTGTCTTCGATGGTTTTAAAAAAATGGTGTATGGCACCACTATAAGTATTTAACTATACTCCTGCATTTTCCTTCTTGAAGCATACAGAAGAAAGAAAAAAGAGGACCTTTTATAGAAATGTCCTCTAAAACATAGGTCTTTTGTGAACAAACGAACATACAGCCGATATACTTATCACGTTACTTCATGATTTACATGTTGATTTCCAAGGGAGAACGTTTCTTATCTGATTCTGCAGATTGTCCAGAAAGTGTTGTACATTCTTGAAACGCAAATTGTTTACAGCCTTTACATTTAGATATCTCCAATTCTTGTAGTGCAAAATGCAATGCTACTCCTGTACGTGTGAAAAAGTGTGGTTCGCCAATTCTTTCGTATAACCCTGTTTGATAGAATATGTCTTTCGGTTGATGCTGGATACCGGAAACCAAAAGGGTTCCTTGTTTTTCTAGCATCTTTTTTCGAATGTGTTCTACTGCAGACTCTGCCGAAGTATCCATAAAAGAAACATCCCCCATACGTAGGAGAAGAATGTGAGCGTTAGACTGTAAGGCTGCTTCTATAGATGTTTCGAATTCTTTTATAGTGCCGAAGAATAAAGGGCCCTCTACGGTAAAGATACTGATTTGCGGACAATTTTTCCCACTTGTGACGATGTCTGACTTGACATAGGAATCTACTGGATCTGGCAATACTTTTTGAACGTGTAAAGATTTGCTCATTTTTCCAATAAACAGAAGAAACGCAAGGAGTAACCCCACGCTTACTCCGGTTGTAAGATCTGTGAAAATGGTTAAGAAAAAAGTCCAAACAAGTACCAGGGTGTCCCCTGTTCTTGTTTTCAGAATATGAATAAATTCATGCTTCTCACTCATATTCCAAGCAACGACCATTAAAATAGGTGCCATACTAGCTAGTGGAATATGAAAAGCAAGCGGAGACAGGAATAATAATACTAGTAATACTACTATTCCGTGTATCATACCTGATACGGGAGAAGTCGCCCCATTTTTAATATTCGTTGCGGTTCTAGCGATGGCACCCGTCGCAGGAATACCGCCAAATAACGGTGCCACCATATTTGCAATTCCTTGTCCCACCAGTTCTTTATTACTATTATGTTTGCTGTTTGCCATGTTATCTGCCACCATGGCAGACAACAATGATTCAATCCCACCTAATGCCGCAATGATACAGGCTGCTGGAAGTAATATAAGGACAGTATCCCATGTAAATTCAGGCATTTGGAAGTCCGGTAGTTGATGCGGGATATCGCCGTATGTAGTCCCAATCGTTTCGATTTGATTCGGAAATAACAGGGTTGCGATCACACTTGAAATGACCAATCCCAATAATGCGCCTGGAATTCGAGGTAACCATTTTGTAGCTGCAATCACAATTCCTAAGCATAGAAAAGCGGTAAGGATACTATACGGATTTAGTTCTGCGATATTTGTCCCTATTTCTTTCATGTTATAAAAAAAGGTTTCTTGCTTTTCCAGGTGATGAAGCCCTAAAAAATTTGCAATCTGTCCAGAAAAAATAATAACCGCAATCCCCGTTGTAAAACCAATCATGACAGGGCGCGGAATAAAGGTGATAAACCTTCCTAGTTTGCAGACGCCCATGATAACAAGTAAAATTCCTGCCATAAAACCTGCAATCAATAGGTTTTCATAGCCATATTGCATCACAACGCCGAGTAAGATTGGTACAAATGCGCCTGTTGGTCCTGCAATCTGATATTTTGATCCACCAAATACGGATACGAGAGTCCCTGCGATAATCGTCGTATAAATACCATATTCGGGTCGTACGCCACAAGCAATAGCAAATGCCATGGCAAGTGGAATCGCTACGATTCCTACAACCAATCCTGCTAACATATCTTTTTGTAAGTTCGCGAAGTTATATCCTGTGTATCTGCCTGAAAATCTCATCTTTATGCCTCCTCTTCCTGCAGTCATTTCATTTAAGGACTTGTTGTATGTGCGTAGGAATATCCCTCTACAACGACTTCTAAATTTCCTGTTTTGGGGTGAATGACAAGTCCATGCACAGGTACAGAAGACGGTAATAAAGGATGCTGGCGTATCATTTCTACACTATGTTGAACACTTTCCTGTACGTTTCGGAAACCGGTTAACCATGTAGATAGATCGATTCCTGCATGTTGTAAGGTACGAATGCAGGTGGAATCAATGCCTTGCTGTTTTACCTTTTCTAATAGCGGCTCAGCTTGCAAACCCGCCATGCCACAATCTTCATGACCAATTACACAAATTTCCTCCACTTGTAATTCATAAATGCCCAGTATGATACTTCGCATCATACTACCAAAAGGATGGGAAATCACAGCACCTGCGTTCTTTATGACTTTAGCATCTCCATTTTGTAAGCCCAATGCCTGTGGTAACAATGTTAGCAGTCTGGTATCCATACACGTTACAATCAATAACTTTTTATTTGGAAATTTGGTCGTAGAAAAAGGTTTGTACTCTTGTTTTTGTACAAACGTTTCATTATGCGTCAATATATTTTCTAGCAATGTCACTTGATAACGCCTCCCTTATTAAGTACGATCACATGAATAGGCTGAAATAAAAAAAACTTGCCAATTTTTAAGATTGGTAAGCTTTTGATACGAATTCGGACGTGATCTTATGTTTAGTCTAGAGAGGATAAAATTTGGTGTCAATAACCTAAAACATGAGAATTACCTATATATAATTGATTCATGGTGAAATAGAAAAGAATGAAAGCTGAATCTATCATCATGATAGCTGTTTTATGTAAAACTTGGAATTGTTACGAGGGAGACAAATTGAGAAAAATGGATGTTTATTAGGAACAATCCATTTCATATATGAAGGAGGAAATAGAATGAACAAAACTGTAAAATATGCAATTCGATTTCTAGCTGTACCCTTTGTAACAGGTGCAGTTCTGTTTAGTGCAGCGGCAACGCAAAATGTACAAGCAGCTAGTGAACCATCACTACAAACACAAAAAAGTGAAGTGGGAACATTAGAAATTACATTGACAGCTATGGAATGGAAATATGATCATAGTGAGCCCGGGGGATTTAAATATTATCCTGGAAACAACTTAGCAAATGTAGAGTTTACAATCTATAATAAAAAGGACAATACAGAGTATGCAAAGAAACGAACGGATAAAAATGGAAAAGTTTCGTTTCAACTCCCTTTGAATCTTTCTTTTTCCTGTAAACAAACATCCGCATATCCAGAAACAAATGGGGGAAGATATGTCCCTGAGACAAGAACGTTTTCTGGATCTTTTAAAACAAATGGAGAAATCTATCAGCATAATGTGTACAATATGTTCACATTATATTAAAAAACAAAACCCTTTGAAAAACGATTTCAGTTTTTCAAAGGGTTTTAACGTACTAGAGATTATGTAAATATTTTAGTATGAGTTCCAAATTTGCGGAACCCATTCAGGGTAATCAATAAGTGGATTTTGATTCCTTTCAAAATCTTCGCCATGCTTCACGTACATTAAAAGGAATCGAAACGATTCATGCTATATATAGGCAAAAGAGAAGTCACATTCTTGATTTCTCTTTTGCGGCGTGCAAGGAATTACAGGAGTTATTCAGGGTACTTAAAATCTAACCAGATTTTGTGAATTATCGTATACTTTTTCGAGCTTTGCAACAGAACCTAATAATGTTATAAATTTTGATAGTAGTTACAATAAAATGTATTAAGCTTTAAAACGGCTTGCAATACTTTTCTTGGATCATCTTTTTCAAGCATTTGTGTGATGGATAAATAATATAACCTGTCATTTAATTGATTTGATTTTATAGTCATTCTTAAACCTTTAAGTTCGTTTAACATTAAATGATATCTTTTAGCATCTTCAGGATTACTAGGAATATTTTGTTTTATAATACGCTCACAATCTAGAGCTAAACTTATAAATTCATGATGATTTGTCACGGTATCCTCCTAATCATTTTTTATTGTAACCAGTTGTTATCTACCTTATTAATCCAGTATTGCATAGCCCCACCTTCCCTATATTCTTGAACTATACTTGTACTTTCAAGGTATTGAGTTTGAGAAGCTGTAATTCCTTTAAGTATTCTGCTCCCTTCAGGTACCGTGATTTTATATTGTATATTGAGCGGATTCCCCCAAGCCTCTAATACGGCTAACTCATTTCTAGTTTCTTCAATATTTCTTTCTTTATCTCCCCACCAATAACCAAGACCACGTTTAGATTCTGGTTCACCAGCCTTGCTTCTTCTATATAATGTAAGTACCTGATCAATCTCTATAATTTCTATTTTTAATTCCTTAAATGCTAATACGTCTGCATTTGTTCCTTTAAAATCGAAATTAGAAAATCCTGAAGAACGTATGACCTCGCTTTTTAAACTTGCTCGTTCCATTATACTCAGATTTAAATTATCTAATTTATCTAGGACCTGATTCATTTCTTGAACTGGCCAATCATTCAAATCATTATTTCTAATATAGCTGATTTTTTCTCCTAGATTAGTATTATCGTTAAAAACGCTAATCATTTTCTCAATATTACTTAAATGGCTGTTGTTTTCCTGTGCATATGTAACGGATACAGGAAGATAAACCATGAATAAAATCAACATAGTCATACTAAAAAAATATTTTCTCATACTTAATTCTGTTCCCCTTATATGAATCTATTTTTAACTATTTCAATTTTAAAGCGTTTCACTTTTTGCACCAGAACCTGTTAGCTTAATAGCGATGTGGTGGAACCAAAAATTAATAAAACATATTTCATTATTACTTCACTGCTTTGGCTACAAGTGCTGCGTAAGCTTCTGCACCTACTTTGGTTAAATGCACACCGTCAGGTGCAAAGTAGTCTTTCTTTCCAGCACTTGCTGCATACCAATCAACTAGAGTTATATTCGGGTATTCAGATGCCGTAGCTTTCAGTCTCTCATTCACGATTGATTCCCATGGACGTGGTACTCTCGTATTAATAAATATGATTTTACGTTCGTTTCCAATTACTTTTATTAATGAGACAAGTTGCTCAGTAGTAAAGGCTCCATTTGTACCTAATCCAATAATGACATAGTTTCCTAAATTCCCTTCATATTTTAACTGTTCAACTACCGGAATCGCTTTTGACAGCTGGCGACCAATTTGCGCATCAATCCTAATATCAGGAAAAGTATTTTTTAAATACGGAGTAATATCAATCATAACGGAATCGCCTATCGCAGTAACTGTCAGTGAATTTTTAGGTTGCGCAGAATTTACTTCTCTTGATTCCCCTTGTTTTTGAGACGTCACTTGATTTGGATTTTCCCAAACTGCAACTGGATGTGGCGCCGGTTGTGTTTGTGCTGTTTCCACCTTATCTTGTTGAGAATTCTCCTTAGCCTTACTAGCTTTTGATAACCCTACGACTGCTATTGACGAAACGAATAATGTACAAATTAAAGCTAACTTAACACCTAAAGTGACATTTTGAATTCTTAAATTCTTAAACTGAATGTTCCGGAGCGCTCCTTGTCGGATTGGTTTTTCAATAAACTTCCATGAAATTTGTGCAATCAATATAATCAAAAGAAATTGAAGGATTGCTCTTATTAATGAAAAATCCTCAGCGTTTACCTTTGGAGTCGTCAATGTAAGAATTGGATAATGCCAGAGGTATATGCCATACGATCTTATCCCTATCCAGCGTAAAGGTCTAAATCGTAAAAATTGAGCAATACGACTAGCTGGATGAGCTAGATTTGCCACTAACAATGCTGTTGCAATTGATAAAAGAACCATTCCTCCCTTGTATAGAAATGGATCATATTGATTGGTCTTCCAAAACATAATCAAAATAATAATAAGGGCAATGCCCCCCACTACATCAAGAATGAAACGCGCCTTTGGGATAATTTTATTTGCTAGCCTATTGCTTGGCCAAACTAAGGCAAGTACCGCTCCGATAAGTAAGGAAAAGGCCCTCGTATCTGTACCATAATATATTCTGCTCGGATCAGCTCCAGGTTCATACAAAATTGCCATCGCTAAAGCGGAAGCAACGGCTCCCAGACAAATTAATAAAATCATACGGGATTGTTTTTTTATGTAGTAAAGCCCTAAACTAATGATAAACGGCCAAACAACGTAGAATTGTTCCTCAACTGCTAACGACCAAAAATGATTCAATGGTGAAAGCTGGTTAAAATTATCAAAGTACGATAATTTATGATAAATATACCACCAGTTACTAACATAAAATAATGCCGCTAATGAATCTCCGCGCATTTTTTCAAGTAAAGAGCTATGAAAAATCGTAATCCATGCCAACGTTATAACGAGCATAACAAGCATTCCCGGAAGTAATCTCCTTGCCCTACTAAGCCAGAATTTTTTTAAATCAATTCTCTTATTTCTCTTCCACTCTATCGCTAGAATATCTGTAATCAAATAACCTGAAAGTACAAAAAATACAGTAACTCCTAAAAAACCTCCAGGCATCCAATTAAAATTAATATGATACAAAATAACACCTAGTATAGCTAGGCCCCTTAGACTGTCCAACCCAACCATATAACGACTATTTTTTTTAAAAGGTTTAGCCACCCTACATTCACCTCTATTTCTTGGAAATTAGGTTAATAATAACAGCATAAAATGCTATTAATCTCCTAAAATCGTATCAGTTAAACTATTACCAATAGCATTTCGTAAGACTTTTTTAATTGCATGCACAGCAATTATTCAGGCTCCCTTAAACGTTAACTATATTTTGTAAATGAGTTTATGTTTTTTCAAACTTTGCAACAGAATCCTCCTGGACGTATGTTTTGTATGGTATGCGCTTACCTTACAGGAGTTATACCGAAAATACAATCCTCTTTTTATTAGAACAACCCATATGTTGAACAGTTTGTAGCTGCTTTGAGGAGAATTTTATTTTATTTTATTTGTTCTCTTAAGTTGATGGACATGTATGGTGAGGCCTAGTATTTCGTAGCCAAAAGGTTCTCTTATCCCAGAATCCCTTTTTTGTCTATCCTATAAAAAAGCAGTTAAAGGCATGTATAAAAACATTGTCTTGCGTTCTATACGAAATTGGTATAAAAAACCAAACGATCAGTTATCCTAATAGAAAGAGGGTAGGCTGTACAATCTATCTTTACAGTGGAAAGGAGACAATACATTTGTTTCCTTTTCGTATGCTTTTATGAAAAGGACTGTTGATCTATGTATTACGCAACTTTGGTAAAGGGTGCATCTTATTATGCATTTGGTCATCGTTTTCTATTACACAAAGAATGTAAGATTACAAAACGGGAATATCAATATTTACGAAAAAGCGATTGGTTTCAGGTACGTGAAGAAAACACCATTCCTCCTTTCGGTTCTATTGCAAAGTTTGAAAAAAACTAATCCCATTTATACACTATGGTTATTGTTTAAGAAATTTTGAATAATTGCTGTAATTCTTTGTACGTCGAAAAAGAGAAATCAGGAATGTGACTTCTCTTTTGCTTATATATAGCATGAATCGTTTTGATTCCTTTTAATGTACGTGAAGCATGGCGGAGATTTTGAAATCCTGCGGATTTAACAAAACGTCACTTGATATGTCTATGATCTTGTTCGATAAAATTATTGAAATGCTTAACAGTACAATGTTTCGTATGCACATAAAGTCCATTATATTTCAGTTTTGTGAGTGCACAAAGTAGAGCAGGAGCCTTATCTGTTGTGAGAACAACGCATGATAGTTTTCGGATGAACAGATATGCCGCGTTCTCTCAAAAGTTCAGATACATCGCGATAACTTAAAGAAAAACGGCAGTAGTAGCCGACCGCTACCAAAATAATATCTTTCTTGAATTGATTCCCTTTAAAATCTTCCATTTTCGATGCTCCTCACTCTATTTTGCAAAAGTTTCGCTTACTTTTAAAAACTTTGCAACAGAACCTTTATTTGTCACTTATCCTTAGGAGACAAGTAAAAAAATGCTGGTATGTTATTGTACATCCACACTCATATGATGTTTAGCAGTGTACTACATATAAGAATGAGATACAGAAACAATCCCATGAGAAGTATATATTTCATATAAGTTGTATCATAGAAATCACTAAAAAGAATGATACCTATAATTGTAATCAACATAATAGATAATAAAACGACGGGATGCAAATTGAGCGGGTTTTTGGTTACATAGATGACGTAACAAGAAAAAGAGATCATGAATAGTAAGAAAGCAACGAAATTAGATTTATACATACGAAGGTCCCTTTCTTAAAAAATATATAAAAACATTGACGAATTACAACGAATCCGTAGGAGGTTCGTACGAGGACACCGAATCAAACGTTTGTTTAAAACATAAAGATTGGGATAGAAGCCTTCTATAGTTGATACATTAACGATTTACCGTCAAGGCAATCCCCTTGATAGATATTGTGTATTCGTCATATGTTGCAATCTAATCATGGGATCGTAAAAAATAGGAAAAAAGATTGAGCGAATGCGCTCAACCTTCCAAATGACAGCTTACCACAGCTTATAAAATAAATAGTAAACATCCCTCTATTTGACCGCTATTTCACATCTTCAAATACACGCAATGCATCTTTACGGAGTTTATCTTTTTCAGCATCTGACTTTTTAAAATCATATTGATATAAAGCGGATTCCCAATCCCCATACATCGGATTCGGGAACACAATAAATTTTTCTCCAAATGCTTCGTGCATCGCTTCTACCGCTTGATTTCTATCTTGTACAGATTTTTCATCAAATCCAGTAAAATCAGATAAATTATCTCCAAAGAATAGAACAATATCGTTTTCTGTCGCCACTTTCTTTCTTCGCTCTTCTTTCCCTTTTTCCCCTGGTCCTTGCAATAAGACATGCTCTTTATCAGCTTGCGGAATATTCAACTTCTGTAAATTCTGTAAAGTGGCATCTAATTGATTTTGTTTGCGATTGGAAATGTAATAGATTGCTACACCTTTTTCATTTGCATATTGTAAAAAGGAAACTGCGCCAGGGAGAGCTTCTGCCTTCGCTTGTTGAATCCATTCCTCCCATTTATAAGGGAACCCTTTTTTCTCTTTTACTGTCATAGCTTGATACGGACTATTATCCACAACTGTTTCATCTAAGTCTAAAACGATGGCAGGCTTTTTCTCGTTACCTTTGGTAAGTGCCGCATCTAATTTCATTTTTCCGATATTATACCCTTGATGATAGAGCGCTTTGACTTCTCCAGCCGTTTGATACCAAGCATCTGCCATAACTTGTTGTTCGGTTAATGGAGATGGTTGTTTCGGCTGTGTTTGTGGTGACTGACATCCCATGAGAGAAAGAGAGAACAGCATTAAAGCTATACTGGTTTTTAAAATAGGTTTCATTGTGTATCACCCTCCTGGACGTATGTTTTGTATGGTATGCGCTTACCTTACAGGAGTTATACTAAAAATACAATCCTCTTTTATTAGAAATCCCCCTTTCTTTTATTTTTTTTAAGAACGAAAAGGTGTTTTTTTGCATTTTTATGATACGGAAATTACCTAAAAACATTTTAAGGGCGTTTATAGCATCGTGGCTTTATATTAAATCGCTAGGGTTATTTTTGTATTGAATATAAAATAAAGTCGATTGCAGGAGAATCTGAATGGTGTATTTAAGGTGGAAAGGGATGTATTTGGTGAAAAAAACCATCATTGTGTTCAATATTGGTTATATAAGCACAAAAAGACTACGATAGGCAAAAATGTATATTTAAATCCTGCTTATTGTTTGAATGAACAAGCGAAGACAGTCATATAAAAATTTTATTTCACAAGAAATACTACCTGTATTGTGAGATTAAACAAGAAGGATACACCTTTGATATTCAACTTTGTAAAACAAGGGCTCTCATCAAGCCATATTCCAAACATCTCTTGTTCGACGTACTAGGAATAACAGCAAGTATTCAGAATTTCTTAAACGATAACCATATTTTGTACAAGATATTCGTTTTTTAAAATTTTGCAACAAACCTCAAAATTAAAATATTTAAGTATACCAAAAGAAGAGTTTGAATATTTCTCCTTTGGTACATGATAAAAACACGGATGGATTTTTTCCTTATAAAAATAGATGTGTATGGATGTGGCAGTAAGATGAATATGTCATTTTTATTTTTTAGCATTGGTTCTGTAACCCAAATAAATTTGTATACAATTCTATTTTAGGTGTTACCATACTACCAACCCAAAAGGGGATATAAAAGTCTAGGTGTCTTTTGTATGTACAAAAAAGTAACGTTTTAAAATGATAGACAGGTGAAATCAAATGAAATTATTATATGTAAAAAGAATGTTAATTGGATGCATCGTATTCTTTTTAGGCAGTGGATGTCTCCCTAAAACAATCATTGATGATGTAAATCTTGTGCAAGCGGTCATATTTGAAGCATATAAAAAACAAATACGGATGACGTTTATTGCTCCTCAACGTACAAAAGGAAATAAAGTACAAATATTTCAAAGTACTGCGCATTCCATGAAAGGAGCAAAACAACTTGCAAATATACAAGCGGGACGTCCACTGGTGAGTGGCCAACTACGCGTTGCATTATTTTCTCAATCATTAGCGGAGCAAGGATTGTCTGCGTCTATTGATGTATTAACGAGGGAAGCTTCTATTGGACATGCTTTACAAATTGCCATTATAGAAGGAGATGTAAAAAAATTCGTCACCTACCCGTATCAAACAACGGAAAATGTTTCGCTTTATTTGTATCGATTGTTAAATCATAATATGGATCAAGGAGTATTGCCTCATATGAATTTACATGCCAGTAGCTTTAAATTTTATCAAGAAGGAAGTGACACATTTTTCCCCATTGTGAGGCATACAAATGGAAAAATACATATTACTGGAGTCGCTTTATTTAAAAGGGAAAAGATGGTTGGAGAGGTAAAAGCGAAGGACTTATTTATTTTCAAAGGTTTGTTAGAAAAGCACGCTTTTGATATGCATACCTTTTCTTACGGTTCGAATTCTATTGTCATACAAAATATTGTATCTCAACCAAAGTACACACTAAAAACATATAAAGGAACACCCGCTTTCTTCATTGATGTTCATATAAAAGGGCGTATACAAGAAATCACAGGTAATGAAAATTTGCAGCAACGGCATGTTGTCAAACGTATAGAACAAGCAATAGAACAAGATTTAAAACGAAAAAGTCAATATTTGATTCAGCAATTCCAAGTATTGCATACAGATCCGTTAGGATTAGGAAAGAAGTGGAAAGAAATAAATCGATCGTTTCAAGAAAAAGAATGGGAAGAACAGTATCCGAATTTCTCTATTCATACATCTTATCATGTCACACTTACAAATTCTGGTGTTATAGAATAAGAACAAGTAATACATCTTCCTTCATTTTATGTAAATCATTTTGCTATGATAAGTGAGGAAAGAGGACAAATATCTGTAATCAGGTATACGCTCGTCTTGCGCCTTTGTGTAAATACGTGATGCTTTCTTAACTCTTAAATATGTAATTATGCATATTTTTCATTTTGAGACTATTTTTTATTGAGAAAAAATCCAAGTATACTTATACTAAAAAATATCCTTTTAGAAGGAAAGGGGGCATATATATGACGCTTACACTTACTCTATTCACACTTTGGGGAATTGCTCTTCCTCTTTTAAAAGCCGTGATGTCATAAGTGATGTTGCAACATATCATTAACGTTTAAGGGATTCTGGATAATTGCTGTCATTCCTTGTACGTCACAAAAGAGAAGTTGGAATGTGACTTCTCTTTTGTTTGTATATAGCATAAATGTTTTCTCTTCCTTTTCTTGTACGAGAAGCCTAACAAAGAGTTTGATATGGACAATGGTCCCAAAAACTATCAAGGGAATCCCCTTAACACGTGTTGTGGATTCGTCAAATTTCGCAAGGATGATTCAAAATACAAGGTATGCACTAAAGCGCCTCGTGCAATCCTTATATAAATAGAAAGAAACTCGATTACCATCTTTCTACATGTCATCTTCATTTTTAGCTATATGTTTCGTTTTCTCTTGTGCTTCCTATGCTTTTATTATTTTATAAAAAGAAGAACGTTTTATATCGTATTTTCTCATTGCTCCGACAGCTGTAACTTTTCCGGATTGCTATTCTTGATATTGCCTCAATAAATTGATTTGTAATTTGTAGGTTGGTTTTATAGAGATATTCAAAACAGTAATATGCAAAAATGCATATTTCAAAACGTGTTGTTACGTATATGGTAAAGAGAAAAAAAAGAGGATTCAAATAAGGAGATAAATTAGGATGATAATTGCATTCACAGTAGTAAAGCTCATCGTATCGGAAAATTTTTTCTCTTTTTTATATAAAATAAACACCACAAGTGGGGCTTGCGGTGTTTAGGAGAAAGTTATAAAAAGTTAGTATAAGTGTTAGCACATTTATTTTACATGAAATTATATATATATTGGTATTGAGAAAGTTACTCTCTACATTCGAGATAACAAACTATACATGCAATGATTATCCCGACGAGGAGATAACCCAATAGAATATCTATGCCAAGTACAAACTGGATATTTCTTCTCACCTATCAATTATTTTGTTAGTTGAGCTTCATATTTTTGAACTAGGCGATAAAATGTAGTTTTTGGTACATTCGCTTTCTCTATTGCTTCCACTGCTGTAATTTCTCCAGTTTTCCATATATCATATGCAGTGATAAATGCAGGTGTAATTTCTGCTTTGGGTCTACCAAGGTGCTTTCCTTGTTTTTTAGCTAAATCAATTCCTTCTCTTTGACGTGTTTTGATTTTGATACGCTCTTCCTCTGCTAACCAAGAAAGAATTTGAAGGACAAGATCGGTAATCAGATTGCCCAAATTATCTTTATATTTGGTTGTGTCTAATAAAGGCATATCTGTAATGACAATATGTGCTTTTATATTTTTGGTGATATCTTTCCATTCATTTAAAATTGCTTCTTTATTCCTACCAAAACGATCAAGTGATTGTACATATAAAATATCTCCTTCTCGCAACATCATTTTAACAAGTTGATAGTTTCTACGAAAAAAATCGGTTCTGTTGCAAAGTTTGAAAAAGTTTAAACGGGTAGAGGGTTCTGTTGCAAAGTTTTTGAAAGTAAGCTAAACTTTTGCAAAACAGAGTGAGGAGCATCCAAAATGAGATATTTTAAAGGGAAACAGTTCAAGAAAGACATTATTTTAGTAGCCGTCGGCTATTACTGTCGTTTTTCTTTAAGCTATCGGGATGTATCTGAAATCTTGAAAGAACGTGGTGTATCAGTTCATCCTACAACCATCATGCGTTGGGTGCATGAATATGGAAATCTCATCTATCAAATGTGGAAGAAGAAAAACAAATCAGCACACCATGCTTGGCATTTGGATGAGACGTATATCAAAGTCAAAGGAGAATGGTGTTATTTATATCGCGCCATTGATAGTGAGGGACATACACTAGACTTTCAACTCCGAAAAACACGTAATCATCAAGCAGCTTATGCCTTCATGAAAAGACTAGTCAAACAGTTTGGAGAACCATCGGTTCTTACGACAGACAAGGCTCCTGCTTTACTTTGTGCATTAAAAAAATTACAGAAAGACGATTATTACACACATACCAGGCACTGTACGATTAAACATCGTAATAATCTCATTGAACAGGATCATCGTTATGTCAAACGACGTTTTGTTAAATCCGCAGGATTTCAAAATCTTCGTCATGCTTCTCGTACCATCAAAGGAATCGAAACGATTCAGGCTATCTATAAACAGAGGCGAAATTTTCAAACAAATTTCGCCTTTTCGGTATACAATGAATTACAAAAATTAGTAGCTACTGCATAAATATTTCCTCTCATTTCTCTACCCGTTTAAACTTTTTCAAACTTTGCAACAGAACCAGTTTGTATACGAAGAAAATGTCCCTTTAAAACGGACAAATATCTAATAGTTTTTAATATTAATATAAGGTAAATTTAATATTGGCGATAAGTAAGATTATCACGCTTCATAGTAACGATAATATTTTAGTAAAGGAGATTAATACATGCAAAAAATAATGAAGCAAATTAAAGAAAAAAGCATTCCAATGTTAATAGTAGGCGGTATGTTATTGTCTAATGGGGCAATTGCTTCCCACCAGGCTTTTGCAGATACCCTAAATGATTCGAAGATAAATTTATCAGATTATCAGGATGTTTCTAGTAAACCTATGCTAGATTTCCTGATTAAATTATCTAATAGTGGTGCTTTAGATGAGTTAGAATATGATAATAATGAAAAAATCATTGGTCTTAAACATGATTTTGCTACTATTCAATCTATGTACCATTTTACAGATGAGGAAATAGTATATTTTAAGAAGTTTTTCAAATTACTTACAACGTTTGACTGATGTTTTGCAGTCCTACTTCATTTTTCAGCCATATATGGAATACATATAATATTGAATTTGCTATTCATATAGGGGCACCATATCCATATTATTTTGGAGAAATTATATGCTAACGACTACAAACCATTATCATTACAGTATTTTTTAGGATGAATACGCCTTCAGAAAGATCAAAATCTAAGTTTAATTGATCATTGAATTGTTTACACACTTAGGGGTGCTGTGACAGAAGTTTGTAAACATACAGAATTCCCGAAATAATATGGTGCCCCCTGATAGGCCTCACCGTATCAAAAAAAGAAAATTGTACGTTTAGACATAATTTGGACGCAATTCAAGGTGTTTACTGTACGCTAAGCTTATTATCCTATTAAATATGGTCTATTCGGTGTTGGAAAGTCGATATTTACTAAAATGTTAAGTGATATTTTTCCTTCAGCAATAAGGACATTTGTTCACTCTCCTTTTTGGTGGGTTTTTGCCCATCCCCCCAAAAAGGAGGAAAAAGAATTACTTAATAATTGTGGAGATTGCTTGTTTGTAGACAAGTTGTTGCTTACCATGAACTATCATAAGCACAGTAAATTTATCTGTTGCAAGGATTTGCCCACGTATTGGAACCCCACTCTTTAAAAAGATAGTAATGTCCCCTTTTTTCTCTTTTAATTGTTCATACATATCTTCTTGTAAGTTATACATGGAATACACCTCCACTTTGTATTTCCCATTCACTTTCTATTTTTCTAAACCATTTTCCTATTTTGCTTACATAGTATTTTTTCACTTCATTATACGGAATCCAAATCTCACGTTCCTGTATTTGATTCATCACTTCATGAAGAATTTCATCATGCTCGTACTTTCTAGGTTTTCTGTGATGTGTTCTTACAAACTGTGTATATTCCCTATGTAACCAATTAGAAATATTTTCTTTTTGTTTTTGCCGGAGATGTGACCACTTTTTATTTGTTTGAAGGAGCTTTCCATTTACTTTTATATGGTTTTTCACCAAACTTCATCCCCTTTTTCCATCTGAATGCATATATAACTATCGTATCACATTTAACTTAAAATACTGCTCTAGTTACATATTTAGCAAAAAATCTATTCAAAATATAAAAAATGTCCATTTTACATGAAGTAGTATCCAAACTAAACAATACATGATCCATTTAGCAGATTAATTGGGCATGGAAATTAAATGTAGACTATTAATTTGGTACTTTGTTTTTTATTAAACATTTCGGTACGTGAAATTTTAATCTTATTTGTTAAAAAAGCCCCCACAGATCTTACACCTATGAGAGCTACCTAAGGGTGTTTCGACTCCATTTTATTGTAACAGGCTTTCACCATACATGAGAAACATAATGAACCAAAAACTAACGAACATAACAAGAAATTCTTTAAACCTTTGCTGTAAGGAATGATGTGCGTTTTCCATTTATATATCTCCCTTCTTTTCAAATTCGGGTGTTTTTGCCCATCCCCCCGAAAAGGGGGAATAAGGACAGCGATACTTTATTCTTCCAAGGAGTCTTCTCGTGTTAAGCTGGTTAGAATATCATCTTTATTGATACTCTCAAGAATTTCCTCTATATTTACTACCGTTGGGGATTTACTAAATTCATAACGACCATAAAAATTGATATGTTGCCATGCAATTGGTGAAATATACTGTAATATTTTCATCTCAATACCTGTATCTTTGGATTTTATTAATAAATTAGATAATACACTCGCATTGTAATAAACAATACAGTTGCTGAGCAACCTACTACATTCATTCCAAATGTGCTGATCTTGTTCAGTCTTGAAACGGAGTTTCCCAAAGTTTGCATATGATACTGATCGACGTAATTTATGATAGCTTTCTCCACGATTTAGTGATTTTTGAACATTTTGACGTAACGATAATGAATCAATATATTCTAAAAAATATAGGCTTTTAATGATGTTATCATACTCCCATAGTGCCCGCTTGGTTTGATTTTTCCGTGCATAAGAACTTAATTTTCGAACAATAACATTTTGAGTCGTCGTCTTTAAAGCAAGAGATACCATAATTCGTTTTATATTGTCCCATTCTTTTACAATGAGATCTGTATTAATTTTACGCACAGGTTTAATCAGTAATTCTTCATAATGGCTTGGGTGTTGAAAACCATATAAATTTCGAGATATCGTTGCTTGAATATCTTTATATCTAGGTGCAAATTGGTAACCAAACAAATCTAAAATAGCAAAATTAACTTCATTCGTTCCATGTGTATCTGTAGAATGGATAGTAGGCTTTATATTGGTTGTATTATTGTATAAAATATCAAATACATAATGGCTTTCATGCTCATTTGCACCAATAATTCTTGCTTGAATTGGAATGTGGTTAGCCACCATTGTATAAGAAGTGATTCCTTTATTCATTCCAAAATATTTAGAAGAGTGACGGGACTGTAGTGTATGAATCTGTGTTTCGTATTTTTGGCCATCGCTACTTGAATGGATGAAATCATCAATATTAAAATATGGAAAAATAGGAAGCTGACTTGTGGCATTATTGATACAATCATTTGCATCTTTTAATGTTTCTAATCGAATAAAATTAGCTGATGTAGTAGCTAATTTTGAAAAATCTATATCAGAGACTTCTCCCATTCTATATAACCCCATATTTGTTCCCCAAGCTATTAAACATGGAATGAGAGTATAATCCTTTGCTTTTTGATTGGCATAGCGTCCCAGAATATGTTCAAAGTTATCTAGAAAATTGCATTGCTGATTTACAAAATACAGGATACTTCTCATATCAACTTGTGGTAATACATCGAAAAAAGAATGATTAATAAGAGCTGAAGCTCGAGTATATGGAAGTGTCCAAGAATGCTGATTTTTATGTTTTTTCACTTGAACATGTTTGTTTTTTCCAGAAGTAATCCTTTTATGAATAGAGATGATACGAGCTTCCAATTTGTTTTCAAGTTCTTTTAAATGTTGTTCGATGGGTTGTTGTAGCTTATTTAAATTGAAATCTTGAATCATACTCTCTTTATGTACCCACGTATCTTCATCGACTAAATCATCTTCAAAACTTCTATACTGTATGCTATCTCTACAAAAGATATCTCCTGATTGTAAGCGATGCCATAAAGAATGATAAATTAAAAATTCATATCGATCTATTAGTAAGCGTTTTGAATGCGCATCATCTTTCGTGTAAAGGTAACGTTTGGTCCCATTTTGTATAAAGGTTTGTGGAATATCTTTGATATCATATTTAAGTAAAGTTTTTCGTTTCATAAGAACTTCTTTTAAAAAATGTATTGCATCCATAAGAGAATCTTCAATATCTGTTGTAACAAAATCAATCGTCATAAAAATAGGACGAATTTGTCTCTTGAATTGTAAAGCTAATGCATCGATACGTTCCCAACGGAACGCTTTTTCATCTATCTTCGAAGTATTCAGGATTTGATTTGCTAGCTCAGTTAATTTAGGGCGGTCTAGGATAGAAAATACACGTCTTTGTATGTCTTTAAATACTGTATGTTCTGAAATGTTTTCATCCATTATAACTTGTAAAACATTTCCGACTTTCTTGAAATCCTCCTGGTTTTCTGTGTAATAGTTATATACTTGGTCTTTCGCAAAGGATAAGATATCATCGTTGTATTTTCTCATTTTATAAATAAAACTATTGATCAAATTATCATTCATTCTTTGGTATCGATGAAAAATAAAGCACAATAAATAAAGATTTATAAGGGATTCATTAAACCTTTTTAATTTATATATGGAATAATATTCTACTAAAGAAGCGTAATATTTAATACTTTCATTAGAAATTTTTAGTTGTGGCAAAATTGAATTGGCCAATTGAAAAAGAGGATACATTTCTTTCCCATATTCAATTTCCTGTTTAATTTCATTCATACTAAAGTCTTTAGGTTCATGTTTGATTCGAGTAATCTTATATAAACCAGAAGGATTGTATAATAATCCTTTTAAATGCTGTTTATCCGCCTCGGATAGCTGTTTTTGTATAATCCTTATAAGGCGTTTTTGTTCATATGTAATAGCATTTCCTATAACCTCTTGTATAAAGCTATAACCAGGAATAATAATCCGTTTAGTAGTTAAATAATTTATAAGTTCGCGAAAAATAAAAATCGGTTTCCCACTTACAGCTGCAGCTCTACGAGCTTGTTCTTTTAAATCTAGTCGAGATTGTGGATCACAAAGACAATAATTAAATCGCTTGAGAATAAGTTGTTGTTGATTTAGCCTAGTTTTTTTATCAATAGATTCAAAATTTGAGAAGTCAGCATCATTGAAATGGACTTTAAGAATATATTGAATATCTTCTTTCACTTCACATAGGTTAAATTGAAAAAATAAATGCTTTGACTTAAAGTATCCAAGTTGAAGAATAAAATAAATCTTAGATTTTATTGAACGTAAAGGGGGTACGGCAACGATTCCTTCTTTTTGGAGCCACTCACAAATGTCAAGCAAGAGAGAAGATTATATAAATTGTACCTCTCTCTTGCTTAGATTAACCAGCTACTTCAATTGGAATCGGTGATACAGGTATATCAAATTCAATATCTGGAGGACGTCGATTAGAATCTAGTCGGTATTTTCCAAATCGGTTTACATGAAATGTTAAATACGGACTCAGATCAGATAATACTTCCGCATCAATTTTATTCCCCTCTTGTATATATTCATGAAGAATCCGTGTAAGCTGAAATACATTGTAAAAAATTAAGCAATTAGCGATTAGATGGTTGTATTTAATAATTTTTCTTTGACGCTCTCGATTATTTTCTGCAATAATTCCTTCTCCACCAAAGAATAACCATTTTGCAAATCCATTAAAAGATTCACTTTTATTTGTGGCTGCTTGAATTGTACTTCTCAATTTTTCATCAGATAGATACTTTAATAAAAATAAAGTGCGAATGGCACTACCTAACTCTCGAAAAGCTTGATATAACTTGTTCTTTTTACTATATGTATTTAACTTATTTAAAATCGTAGAAGGATGAATTCGTCCCATTTTAATCGACATTACTACACGTAACATATCTTTATAATGATTTTCGATTAAATTCCAATCAATTGAGTGTGAGAACAATCCATCAATATGTTGATAGGTAGACTCTTTACTTGGTCGCAAGAACTTTAAATCTTTCCAATTACGAATACGTGGCATAAGTTGAATACCTAGTAAATAAGCTAATCCAAAAACAGGTGCATTTTGCCCTTGGGTATCAGCATGAAGAGTATCAGGTTGAATATCAGATTTATTTTTCATGAGAAGATCTAAAATATAAACACCTTCCCAGACACCACAAGGTATGAAATGACTGAATAAAGCAATATAAGTGTCAGAGACATGATAATAACCAATTCCACCATATCCCCCATATCGAATATGATTTTCTGATAGTAAATTTTTTTCATATAGATCCCACATTGTACCATCAGCTGAAGCACTAGTTCCATTTCCCCAATACTTAGGTAGCTTAAATCGATTATAAGCATTAATAATCCATTCAATGGCTTTTTGAATGTTCTCTTCTGTAATATGTCTTTCGTTTATCCAAGATATATGTTTGCGATCTATACTTCCTAGAGAACGCGCTGTTTGAGTAGGGCCTAAATTACATCCATAGCAAAAAGCTGTTGTTAAATAGCGCTCAGATGGCTTTTCTAACTTTGCATCATGACCAGAAATCGGACCGAAAAAACGTGTCCAATTTAACCAATATTCTGTGTCTCCTAATAAATCTAATACATTAATTGGAACCATTTTTTCATCAATACGTTTTCGTACAGCTTTTAATAAAGGAGATACTTTTTTCTTTTTAGGTTTTGTGATAACTGGCTCACCATTACGTAGTGTAACAGCTTTATTTTTTGGAAAAAAGACATCTACACTCCTAGCCATTTTTTCTAGTTTGTTGTAAACTTGCACTTTAAAATCTTGAGCAGTTGTAGGAAGTCCTGCTTGATCGCAAAAAGTAGCGACATTTTCTTGATATTCATCCCAAGAAATTAATTGTTTTCGATAATCTGCATATTTATCGCTTCCTTCTATATATAAGTCTCCAGACTTTAATTCCAACCAAACCTGAGAAAAAACACATGCTTCAAAATGGCGCCGATGAATCTTTTCAGGAGGAGCGTTCCTTCTCTGATGTGGACGAATCCACCGCCACCATTTTTCAGGTATCCAGGAAAGATCAATCGCAGGCGTTACATGTAAATTACCTTCATTATCTCTTTGATTAGTTAAGTCAATAATGGGAATCCATTCGGATTTCTTCATTTTATTTTTTATTAAAAATAAAATGGATTGTTCTAATCCGTTATTTTGGTTTGTTGATTTAAATTCTAACGTTTCTAATATTTTCATTAACTCTGCTCTACTGCTTTTTAAATGCTTCCATACAAACGAGAAGTAATTATTTCCGGCATAAGCTAAATGATTTTCACAATCACCTAATACACATTGACCAGAGTTTCCACCAATTAAATTTTCTAATTCTTGTAACTTTTCCTCTGTCGATCCTTCGGATTGAAACGCAAGCACTGTATTATGTAGAATCGTAATTAAACTATCAGTTTGTTTTTCTTTCTTTTTTTTCAACTCCTGAAGGGAACCTTCAGACTTTTTGTGCGAACTAGCTATACGTTTTATATACATTTCTCCAATATCATCAATGGTACTTGCAAATTGAACAGATAGTAATGAGACAGTCAATGTGTATCTTTTATGTGCTTCCAATTCTTTCATTCGAGATGCATCTAATGTTTTAGCCTCAGCTGCTAATCTTTCAATTTTTGCAGGCGGAATATGGAGACGTTGAAAAAAATCAGATTCTACATACCGTTCGTTGAGCCAGTTTTTTCGATATATCCAGCGTCTTAATTGATATAAGGTGGGACGTCCAGGATCTTGTTTTACTACATTCCAATCAGAATAAGTAGAACCTTCCTTACTCTGAAACAATTGATCTATCTTTTGTTTTTCGTCAATCGTTAAAGCATCTGAAATGCGTTGATATAAAACACGATACGCTTCAGCATGTACGTGATCTACAGCTTTTGTAAGTGTACTAAAAGCAGGAAGCTCATAGCTGTGCTTGACTAGTTCATCAATCGCAATATTAATAATATCGCTTTTTTCGTCTTTTTCTAATACAGATAGCTTCATGATATTCAACATAATTTGACGAGCTTGGTCATTAAATATTTTAGCTTGACGATATTCACGAATCATAGCAATCTGACGAATTCCTGTACCAGAACGATGATAAGAACTCCATTCTTCTCGCTCTGGTAGATCAAGCTTTGCTTTTCTCCCAATATGTTCAATTATAATTGGTGGAGTATCTCTGATTGGAAGAAAATAATTTAGACATTGGAATGTTTTTAACATTGTTAATAAACCTAACTGCGAAAAAGAGTTACGTGCTTTCTGTTTTGCCCACGAAATTTCACTTGATGTGGGTGAGAAAAGTTTTTCTAATTCTGTAGAAGATGGACAACTTTTTAATCTGGGATAAGCTGTTTCTTGCATACTAACCATAACGTGTCTCCTTTTTGTTAACTAAATGAAATCTTACAGGCTTAGTAAGATGATTCCTGCTCTAGTCAGTTATGAAGTTTCCTATAAAAGTAAAAATGAAACAGTGGGAAAACTAGACCGTGAAGAATACGCAAGTAATTCTTTGCTCCGTTAATTTTTAGTTAACTTCATTATCTCTTTGCATCTTGCGATATAAGGTCATTCTAGAAATACCGGCTTTCTCGGCAGCATCCGTACGATTCATTCCTTGTTCTATAAGATATAAGGCATAATTTACTTTTTCTTCATCGGTTTTTGGTCTTCCAGGGTATTTCCCACGTTTTTTTGCTGCCAGAATTCCTTCTTTTGTTCGTTCTGAGGTTAAATCTCTTTCGAATTGAGCAATACCTGCAAAAACAGTAAAGAGCATTTTCCCGTGTGCTGTTGTTGTATCGAGCCAGGACTCTTTTAAGCTTTTCAAGTTCGCTCCTTTTTGAGAAATTAGTTCGGTAATCTCAATTAAATCCTTTGTAGAACGTGAAAGGCGAGTTAAGTCTGTTACTACAACCGTATCGTCGTTGCGTAGAAATTCTAACATACGATTTAACTCAGGTCGGTCTCGTTTGACTCCGGTTACTTTTTCAAAAAAGATTCGTTCACAACCAGCATCTTTTAGTTGCTGTTCTTGTCGATCTAAATTTTGATCAATTGTAGATACTCGCATATATCCAAATTTCATATAATTCCTCCTTTTTCAGTTTTATTGTATCAAAAACGTTATGAAATAGATATTGTTACAAAATAATTTTGTTACATATTTTTGTTACGTCAAGATTGCTAGTTTACGTGATGTCATGTCTTGATACTAATCCCTGTAACAAAAACGATCGTTTTTGTTACAGGGAAAACGGTGTGATGGTAATAGATTTGTAAATTCTAACTCGTTTTTCATTACTTTGTTCTCTTCAGAAAAAACAAAAACGAATCCACTATATTTGTGGATTCGTTTTGACAATTTAAAAAAGAATCTTTTTAATGGCGAAGAATTGCAATTTATTTTCATATGACCCCCTATTTTTCTTTTGGTTTCCATATCCCATGTAGTAAAATATAATTGGATGGGAGTCCAATACATTTTGTAAAAATTGAAGTGGGTATCAAGTCGGAGAAAGGCATTCGTTAGGGTGTCTTTTCTTTCTATTCAAAATAATATATACTTATCTCGGTATACTTCATTATCGCGATTAGCTTGGAAAACTAATCGCTTACCATGGACCTTTAGCTCAGCTGGTTAGAGCAGACGGCTCATAACCGTCCGGTCGTAGGTTCAAGTCCTACAAGGTCCACTTATTATCAATTCTTATTTTCTCAAAAACTAATAAATAGATATATGACATAATTAATTCGAAGCTGTTGTATTTGTCATGGTTAGCTTGGAAAACTAACAACTTATCGAATTTCATCAATAAAGAAAAGGTGCTCATTTGAGTACCTTTTCTTTATACCAGGGATCAGGAGCAAACCGTTTAGTTGGATAATTAACTTCATAGTAATACATTCATCCCCCCACTAGCAAAACAGGAAAAGCTTATTCTCCCCCCTAATAAAGGTAGAAAAAAATCTCCATCCACTTAAAATTTTATAGCGCCCTTAGAACGAAATTTTGTGCTAACTTGCAACAAAAAAGCACATTTTTTCGTTTTAGGGTTGATTTGTTTTCCTAACTTAATAAAAAAATCCACTTTTTCATGAGGGCAATCACTTAGCGTACAAAATTCATGTTCTTTACTTTGAACTCTTATAGATATTAAACGAATTTGAATTCGTTAACGATACGATAAGGCTTGTTTTCCCAATGCATCCCAAGATTGAATGAAAGGTTCTTGTTTTACCTTATGCGCTTTTTTTCCGCTTAAAGGATCATTAATATAAATGTACCCATCCTCAAAACCTATAAGTACAACAGCGTGTAAATCCAGAGGAGCTGTGATTTGTTTGTTCCCATGTTTCCAAGACTCCCATCTATCCGGAACTTTGTAATCTCCGGTCGTCCAAACCACTACAGGTTTATCCATTTTGATTTGAGCTAGCACATCATTGAAAGCTTTTCCTGTTAAGTTCACTGTGCGATTTGGAAGATAACGTTCCATCAATTCTTGTAACGGTTGGACGTAGACAGCATATCCCTTAGTTTTACCCGTTATATCTCCAACGAATCCTTCTTTAGGATCCCCCCATTGAATGATGTCTCTGTTTTTATTCATAGACAGCGGGGTAGTATCCTTTTTGATACTGTTAGCTAACTGCATTTTATTCACTTTAATACCAGCGTACTGTAATACCATCGCTAAGCTCGTAACTTCGCATCCGTATTTCAATTCAGGTTTTTGAGATATTAATGGCACGTCTAAAATGACCTTTTCTTGTACTGAAGGAGCTGGGGATTGAAGTGGTTCGTTTTGGGATGTAGGATTTTTTGTTAATTCAATATCTTCATGTCCAACGTTAGACTCATGCTTTTCAACTGGAGATTGTTTTGTAGAACAGCCCGCTAAAATTGAAAACAGGACATACAAAATTAGAAGTCTTTTCACGTCATTCACCTTCTTTATGTATTTCGATACATGTCATAATATCTCATTAAATATCATTTTTTATGAATTGTGTGCTTTAATTTCTCATAAAAATATTCAATACTAATGTAACTGATATTAGGGTATAACCGAAATACGTGTAAAAACGAGGCGTAGTATTACAATATGTACCTAATAATAATTGACCCATATGGGTTCAAATGTTTTTATTGAAAATTGTAAGTTCTAGAAGTATCATATACATATTCAAACATTTGAAGATGTATATGATACTTTTGGGTCTTTAATTAAAAATAAGTAGGTGTTTTAATGGGAAATGAAATGCAACAATTTAAAGCTGATTTTTTTAAAGCCTTATCACATCCTTTGCGAATAGGTATTCTAGAACTATTGTCAGAGGGTGAAAGAAGTGTAAATGAAATTCAAACCATCCTTAACAAGGAAGGTTCAGCTGTTTCTCAACAGTTAAGTGTACTACGTTCAAAAAACATTGTTGTTGGTACGAAAGATGGAAAACGAGTTTTATATTCTCTACGAGACCCTATGATTGTGGATTTACTGGTAGTTGCACGGAAAATTTTTAACAACCATTTAATCGATACGATTTCAATGTTAGAAGAACTAGATGAAACAGAACTTGAAACGATAGGTAAGGAGGATTAGGTTGAGCATTGAAGTTAAGAAAGAAGATATCATCCAACATGGGATTGAAATTTTCCACTCAATAGGAGCTCATCATGTTTGTAAAGTTTGTATTAAAAGTGGGAATTCTTGTTGTTTTTCATGCCAGCATTTACAAGATGGCGTTGGATGTCAAAAAAGAAATACAGCTTGTACAGCTTGGCTATGTGGGATTCAAGGTTTTTTATTCGATCAAATCGGATTATTAGATGAATGGAATCGTTTTTGGAGTGAAATCCCAGGACAGATGTTTCGTAGAGATATTACTCCAGATAAGGTAAGGATTACATCATTTATTGATACGAAGAAGCTAGATAGTCGAGCCGGAGAACTTCTAGCGGAAAGGTTGAAATCCTACGTACAACAAGGTGGAGATGTAGGTAAATTAGATCGTCATTTAAGAAAAACGTATAGTAAATATTAGGATAATGTTTTCTCTTGTGAAAATGAAAATCTCCTCTATAAAGGAACGAGAAATACATTTGTAATCCAGATTTATTATAAATAGAAAAGAAGGGTTTGTAATGAGAGGGTTATTTACAGGAAGGTTTGAAGGATATTCATTGGGACATTTTCAAAAGGATCTTCTGTCAGGAATGATTGTCGGAGTTGTTGCGATACCGCTTGCTATGTCTTTTGCAATAGCCTCTGGTGTTAAACCAGAGTATGGAATTTATACAACATGTATTGCCGGAATACTCATTTCGCTATTTGGTGGTTCAAAGTATCAAATTGGGGGACCTACAGGTGCTTTTGTTCCAATTCTTTTAGGCATTGTCATTACCTATGGATATGAAAGTTTACTACTTGCTGGTTTGTTAGCCGGAATTATCTTATGTCTTATGGGAATTTTTAAACTGGGATCTTTAATTAAATTTATCCCACGTCCTGTAACAATTGGTTTTACGTCAGGTATTGCCGTCATTATCTTTACGGGACAAATTGCTAGTTTTTTAGGGCTAACAGGTATAAAAAAGCATGAAGAATTTATAGCAAACCTGCAGGAAATCTTCACTCATATCGGTACTACCAATTTTTACAGTGTTATAACTGCTTTGATTTGCTTTTTTGTTATACTCATAACACCAAAAATTTCACCTAAAGTACCTGGTTCATTAGTAGGTGTTGTAATTTCAACTATCATTGCAACTGTATTTTTCTCAGGTCATGTGCCTACTATTGGTACAGCATATGGCACGATTCCAAATACACTTCCTCAGTTTGATATACCAGAAATCACATTAGAGCGTATCAAACAGTTGATTGGCCCTGCATTTGTTATTGCAATGTTGGGTGGTATTGAATCTCTTTTATCCGCTGTCGTGGCAGATGGTATGACAAATAGTAAGCACAACAGTAACAAAGAGCTGATTGGTCAGGGCATTGCCAATATTGTTACCCCGTTATTTGGAGGGATTCCAGCAACTGGAGCGATTGCCCGCACAGCAACCAATATTAAGAGTGGAGCTACATCTTCGATGTCAGGAATTATTCACGGGGTATTTGTGTTATTCACACTTCTACTATTAGCTCCATACGCTTCGCATATTCCACTTGCTAGTATGGCTCCCATTTTAATGGTGGTAGCTTGGAACATGAGTGAGCAAAAACATTTTATTCACATACTTAAAATGAAGACAGGGGATTCTCTTGTATTACTTGTAACATTTCTACTGACTGTATTTACAAGTTTGACAACAGCTGTGGAAATTGGACTTATTTTAGCTGTTATTTTATTTACAAAACGTATGAGCAACATGCTTGTCATATCTAAAGTGCTTCCTGATCATACAAGGAAGCATGAAAAATTGTTACCACATGTGGTAAATAAAGCTCATGATTGTCCACAAATAAGCATTTACACAATAGAAGGGCCATTATTCTTTGGGGCTGCTCAAACATTTGAACAAAACATTTTAGCGACCATTCATTATAAACCCAAAGTTTTAATTTTGCGTATGGGAAAAGTTCCTTTTATTGATACAACAGGAGAGTCTTACTTTCGGAATATTGTTCAGCATTTTAAAAACCAAGGTGGCGTACTTCTCATTTCAGGAATTCAATCAGAGCTAAAAGCAACACTAGATAAGAATAGATTGTACGCTGAGATTGGAGAAGAAAACTTTTTTGATCATACTGGAGAAGCCATCAACTATGCTTTAGGACATTTGAATACAAAAAAATGTATAGGGTGTAAGCATTTCGCTTTTCATGAATGTATCGAGCTTTCTCAGCAATCTCAGGAAGCAAATACAATAAAGAATAAAGTGAATGCATTAGATTTATAAAAAATTCACTTCACATACAAAGTTTGTTTGATTTGATCTACTCTTTTAATTATTTTATTGAAAAATAGAGAAGGAGAAAGTTTACTTTGGAGAATGCGGAGAAGATTTTTACAAGGTGTGAACAAGAAGGTTTTTCATACATCCAACAAATGATCATCAAACAGCAAGAAGAGAATATCTTCCTTACATTTCAATGTAAAACAGATTGTACGAGTAGTGTTCTTTCCAAAGATGATAAAGAGAATTATGAAGAAAGCGTGTCATTTTTTTCTTGTGTTTCTGGTGGTGTAATTGTATGGGGAATAGATTCAAGTAAAAACACAGATGGTGTGAACAGGGCTGAGAAAATACAACCTATCTCTAATGGAAAGACGTTTTTAACGAAATTAAATGGTTTGTTTTCGAAAGACATTCCAGCTATACAGCCAGATGTTAAAAATATTTACATTCCATTCCCTAAAGAAAAGAACAAAGGGTTTGTAATCACATATGTTCCAGGGAACGATTATTTGTTAAACCTGGATAACTATTACACAAAAACTAGGGGTAGCTTTGTAATGATGATGGGACAGATTCTTTTAAATGATGTGTTAAAAAATAGAAAACTATGAAAAAATTAATGATAAATCATGGATATAGAGGAGCATAAATAATGTCTGAATTTAAAAATCAAGTATTAACTGTTTTAGAAGAAGTATGTGAAAATGATATCGTAAAAGATAACCCAGATGTGCAATTATTTGAAGAAGGGATTCTAGATTCTTTTGCTACAGTATCTTTATTAGTAGAATTTCAAGAGCGTTTAAATATTGGAGTGTCTATTTCTGACTTTGACCGTGATGAATGGGCAACACCGAACATGATCATTAAGAAACTGAAAGATATGCGATAAAAATAGGTTCTTGAAACATAGATAAGGGTAGCTTCTTAAATTTCAACTTCAGAATTGCTATTCTTATGAAATTATAAAAGGAAAGTTTTAAAAAGCTATATATAGAATGAATGATAAAAAGTGGAGGAAATAAAAATATGTCTAATTTACCTAATTGCCCAAAATGTAATTCAGAGTACACTTACGAAGATGGAAATCTTTTTGTTTGCCCAGAATGTGCCCATGAGTGGACTTTAGAATCAGAAACTGAAAATAGTGAAGATACAAAGGTAATTAAAGATGCAAACGGAAATATCTTAAATGATGGTGATTCTGTAACAGTAATCAAAGATCTTAAAGTAAAAGGAACTTCATCGGTTGTGAAAATCGGTACAAAAGTAAAAAGTATCCGTTTAGTGGATGGAGACCATGATATTGATTGTAAAATTGATGGTTTTGGAGCTATGAAATTAAAATCTGAATTTGTTAAAAAGGTTTAAATGTGGGTTTAATGCAACAGAGTTAATTTGAAAGCCAGTGAATGTACAGCATTTTTAAGGTGGAAATTAAACAACGTTTTAATAGAAAGACCTCATTCATGATAAGTATTCTTGAATGAGGTCTTTCTATCTTTTTGAACTTATCTCAACCATACCCGTGTATTTTGGGGAAATATATGGTCTATATAGTAATAACATATACAGCGCTTTAGAGAAATGTTTGTGGCGATTATATTCCTGAATTTTCCGACTAAAAATAGTATGATGAAATTAATCTAACATAAAAAGGAGTATAAAGATAATTATGACAAAGACACCTGAACCAAATTGGCAACCAATTAGTGCCCTGTCGATGATTGCGAATATGATTGATAACCAACTAGAGGATACAAATGAACAATACACACAGTTATTAGAAGTGAATCAACAACCATGTGTATTAGATGACTACACAGTATGTCGTATTATTCAATTGCATACCGATCAACTCGAATTTATACCAATATATAAAAAGCAACTTGAAAAATGGCAAATAGAAGTACACCTTACACTTACTCAGCAAAATGAAATTACACGACTTCAAAAACAAGTAGAGCAATGGGAAAATGTTTCAACTGATATCTTACATTTAGCAAGTATACTAAAAGAGAAAACCATCGAAAAAATACTATCAAAAAGTGACTTAGAACTAGGTATACACAGTCTTCAAAAGTATTATAATTCAAAACGTTATTATTAAATTGATTAGGTTTTTTTCTCAAGTTGAGATTAATCGTAAATCTAAAAAATAAACTTGAAGGTTGGTGAATCTATGTACGCTCCTGGTCACATTTCTCGTGAAGATGAAGTCGAATTTCTTAGAGGGCAATCAGAATTACTTCATAGGATTCATGATGAATCCTATGAAGTAATTAGGTAGCCATCAAAAGGTGGAAATTTTTGAGGACGGAAGCATTCATATTATACATTAAGCCAGTGATTTTTATCTCTGGCTTAAATCTATGCGAAATTCATATTGGGTACTTTTTGTAAGCTATGTTCGTATTCTTTGACTCGTCTATAAAATGTAGTATTTTTCATTCCTACTTTATATAGAGACTATTAGCAAAAATGCTTTTTATAAGTATCTCTTCTCTCTTTGAACGTACAGACGTACGTTCAAAGAGAGATATTCAAGGTTTGGAATATTATTGTCGTTTTTGTTCCTTTACTACGCAAACTCCAATTTATACAAGACTCTATTCAGTATCTAATTGGTATATTTTGTCTTATTCCCCTTTTTCGGGGGATGGGCAAAAACACCCTTCACGTGAAACGTTACTTGTATAATTATGTATCATAGAAAATATCCTTTTTTGTACAGATTATACCATAGATTCTAAACAGGTTCTTAGAGATATGAGAAATCATGCGAGTGCAGCACATCCTAATCATAATGATCTTGACGGTTTACAAATATCAAGCTATTTACAGACTTGTATTAAAGAGGTTTTAGCGAAAGAACCAGAAGGTCCAGTTTTAGAAATTAAAAGATTATTACATAATATAAGAACAGAGGTTTTAAATGAGACAGATGTTCCTCCTATATTATCTAATATTACAAAGCTACCAGTAGATTTAGTTGACTCACTTGTAAGAGCAATTTTTGGAATGTATTTAGATTCGGAAATTGAAGTGACAGTAAGAAATAATATAAAATTATTAGTACATTGTATTTGGAATAATTCTTCTAAACAGGCCAAACAAGATATTGGATTGAAATACGCTGTTTTTTCAGTAAATGCAGATTTAGAAAGAAAAAAATTATCTCACGAATTTTTATCATTAGTGGATGGTTTATCTTATTTGTCTGAGGATCAGATAGCTGTTGAGATTGATAGTTTATTAGACTCTTTACATACTGCACATTATGGTTGGGATAACTTTTACAATGAGCCAAAGCATATTAGAATGATTTCAAAGTATGTTCCTCAATCTGGTGATATTCCTATTTCAGTTTTAGATAAATATGTTAAAACTATAATTACTTGTAGATTAGGAAATAGTTATGGGGTTTCTAGGGATGCTGTAGGGTATTATGATGAACTTATACAAAAATTCCAGGAGAAACACTTTAAAGTTTTTGTTGGCTTGCTTCAAGATACTGATATTATTTCTAAATTAGAAATTACTTCATGTGCTAATTTGTATAAAAAATTGGCTGGAGATTTTTCTATGAAACCTATACAGAACAAGGAATTAGAAAAATTCTTAGAACGATTATCAAGTGCTACTGTAAAATTGCTACCTAAAATTCATCGTGATGAAAGAGTTCCAAAAATTATTAATGCTATTAATCAATAATAAAAATCATTAAATGTTATATGTTATTTCTATAAAAAGTAAGAGTAAGTTTACCCCTTTTTATAATTTGTAAAACACACTGTTAAATGTCTAAATAATAACCCATTGATATCGTGCATACATACCGATATCAATGGGTTTTATGAGTTTAACATTTTGTGTATTTTGTAAAACTAATTTTCAATTTATTACATATCAACTAAAAAGTAATCTTTAACCATTCTAGGCTCTACTATCATCGCTTGTGATTCATCAAATAAGATAATACATAATTTCATATTTCCAAACTGTTCGCCTGTTTCAGATAAATCAACCAAAAATTGTAAATGACTTTGTGAAACTCCTCTTACAACCCCACCCAATCTTTGGCTAGCATCTATGGCCATCTTTTTTGAAATATACAAAGGGATAACATTATTCGAAACAGAAACATATGAGCCATTGATTCCTTTTTCAGATGCTGAATCCCTCTCCATTAATGTCCAAAACGGTTGCCCAATCACTGAATCATCTGGTAAAATCTCCATTAATTTTTCATACATATTAGTACTCATTTTAAGTTCTCCTTTCATTCTCACTACTTATATTAATTAGATGGTATATCTATCCATTCGACAAATTGTTCAACTAACCCTTTGTATATAAGGAAAATGAGATCATTAGATGTTAACATTGTTCTGCACGTTCCCCCTAAATTTCGCATACAGTTGATAAATCAATAACAATAAAATTGGGATTATTAAAAAGAAAAGTAATGATATCTCCCTTACTGCATATACAGCAAACAATATGAATGCAATTAAAAAGAGGACAGGAAAAATAATATCTTTTAACTGCAAAGGTACATATGTATAAGAAACATAGTTTTTTCCCATACGGTATAATAAGTAGATACCTATTACAGTACAAGGAATGACGAAATACCATACGTCTAATTTAAAATTGGGTAGATAATTAGGGAGGGCAAATGCTAAAAAATTATTTAAAATATGTGCAAAGATAGATGCCATTAAGTTTTGAGTATAAAAAGCTAATAAGGTAAATGCGATAGAGGAGGGTATTGTATACAAGACTTGATAAGAGTTAAAATGGAACACGCTAAAACTCATTACTGTCACTATTATAGAAACAACTGGATGGATGTGTTGAAAAGAATTTAAAATATATCCCCTAAAAACTAATTCCTCTGCTATTGGTCCGCAAATTACACCCCAAAAAAGCACCATAATAAAAGGATTCTCAAGTGAAATTTTGTCAAAACCTAAATTCACACTATTATCAAAAAAAATCTTCCCTACATTTCCTAATAAGTTGACGAGAGGGAAAAATAAAATAACTGTACTAACAATTATAAAGAATTCTTGTACTTTTAAAGGTTTAATTTTTATTACTTGATTGAAGTTTAAAGCCGTTCTTGTTGGGAAAGAAATTAATTTTACTACTATCCCTATACCTATTATAGCGCCAAGGACATTGCTCAAACCTTCAAATATTAATTTATATGGTGAATTAAAAGAATAAGATTCTATAATAACTCTTATAGAACCCCATATTAGCAGTAAACACATAAAGCTGAAAAATAAGGCAAACGTTTCTTTTAAATCGCTAATAACTTCACTATCTTTATTAACTATTCTCATAAGTATCCCCCTTTTAATTTACAATCTTATATTAATAAATTATAACGAATAAAAAGCATATTGCATTTTGGATTTCTTTGCCGATCCCCCGAAAAAACACCCAAATTAGGATCAGCAACAAAGTAAATCCAATTAAAGCTCAAGATTTGAAGCCAAATATCATTGAATAGATATATAATTATTATTGAAGAGCAATCTGTAGGTCTCACAGGTACATATCAAAAGAAGAAATCACTTACTTAAAGTGTTTTCTTCTTTATCATAATGGAGGTCTCACAATGAAAGAACATAACACACAAAAATCATATTATATAAGAGAATACACATTACGAGATAAAAGTACAAAATCCATTAGGGTTGAACCCTGGCGCTCATTTAAAGAGGAAATGAAAGTGCTTGGTATTACGGATAATGACATTTTTCAAATTCAACTGATAAAAAAACATATATAATTATTTTAATTTACACTATTCTGCCTGCTTACTGAAATATATTTTCTAAACACAATTATAACTTCTTTTTTATGTCCTATCGCTTTTTTGGTTTGTATGTTATAAAATTAAAATACAAAAAATTCAGAAAGTTTTGTCGGAATTGAATTTTAATTGTGTTAATAAACATACAGGCAACTATCCGCATGATCCTGGGACGGGTATTTATATCTCTTCGAACATTAATTATACTCCTGGTGGCGGCGGCCACTAAAAAAATAACACCTACAGTATTTGTAGGTGTTATTTTTAATCATTTAGGCTTGTAAAATGTTTCGTATTTCTTCTATATCTAAACTTGTAAACTTTGCAATATCTTCTATTGGCATTCCATTTTTGTGCATACCACGAATAAGCTGTATTTTCCCTTTTTCAATCCCTTTTTCAATGCCCTTTTGTTCTGCATAAGCAAACTTTGCAGCTTCATCCATCAAAGCTTTCTCCCTTGCTTCATATGCTTGTCGGAAAGAAGAATCTTGACTCATACGTTCCCATTTATTCATGGCTTTTTGTAAAATCGGGTCTTGGTTCATCGCAATATCCTCCAATGTTTGGGTTAAATGTTCATCTTCATTCGCTGGAAGTAGTAATAACCAGCGAACAAACGAATCTTCCCAGGGATTTACTTGTTCATTCCGCCACTGTTGCATGAGCTTTGGAATCTCCACAATATGAACTTCAATATCATCACTTAACTTCTTTTGCTGTTGCTGATTCCATAAGATTCCTGTTGTATGAAATGCTTCATATTCTGGAAACATCACAAAGTTTAATAAGTTAATCGTAATGGTTTTGTGAAGAGAACTATATGGCATTCCTTTTTGTAGTTGGGATGTATATAACCTTCCCCAGTAATACAAACTTCTCTTAATCATGTCATGATTGTTATTCAGCTGTATTTCGACATTTACCTTTGTTCCTGTATCTAATGTAGCGGAAATATCTAAAATCGATAATTTATCCTCTTCATGTTCGCGGTGCAAGTGTGGATCTTCTAGTTGTAACGAAACAATGGGTGATTCTAAAGAATCTTGTAACATTGCATTTAAAAAAGCAATGAGAATATCTTCATTTCCACTTGTGCCAAATAATTGTTTAAAAGCAAAATCAATGCGTAAATTCACTAATTGTTGGTTGGACATGGGTTTTCCTCTCCCCATCTCATATGATGTTTTTCTTTCATTGTACATAAAAAAGTGATACACATGCAAATAAGCCATTATGTCAACATACATGAAAGAATAATAAGGTTGCTATCCTAGACCGCAAAGTAAGTTCCAAATAAAAAAGAAAACATTATGATTGTTGGTGCGGGATCATTCGGTATCGGGAAATCTACATTTATTACAATAATTACTGGTTTAATTGAATTACCAGTAGGATAAAAAAGTGCACGGTACACTTTTGGAAAATGTTTGTGGTAATCATTTTGGTAATGATTTTTGGTAACATCTTATCCTATTTAAACCAAGCACCTTAATAAAGATTGAACAAGTTACAAAAATTATGGTTTTTGGTAACTAATCTTAGTGCTTTATTCATTTACTTTGCGGTTCATAGCAAGAACCCTATCACTACCCCATGCCCATCAACTTTAGAAGAGAAATCAAAGGAACTTTCGTTCATATGAATTAAAAAACGCTTAAAATATTTTATACCCTTGAAAATACGCATGCCAAATAAGCCTCAATAGGTTTACTTTCAAAAATTATGCAGCTCTCTTTTGCTTTCTCAATCCATTATACTCATAGACAACACCCAAAATATCAAAGACTGTTTTCTTCTCATATCGATGAGATTTCCGTGCATTCTTCTGTAGGAAGTTGAACAAGCGGATTAGGATCTTTGTTATTTCTTGGGTGTTTTGCTGTATGGATTGATATAAAATGTGTAAATGGTCTTGAATCATTCCAATTGCTTTATATTCACTTAATTCTTGTTTCTTCTTTAGCAAAATTAATTGTCGCATCTTAAACATAGTAGAAGAACATAGAAAAATAACAATAAGCTTTCCATAAACATGACATTCTAATCGCTCTTGTTTGATATTTTTCCAATGATGAATTTGAAATAGAGATTTCCAAGTTTTAAAGATAATTTCTATTTGCCAGCGGAGAGAGTAAAAATCATGTATTTGTTCCATCGGAACAATCTCCCATGGTGTATTGGTAACATACAGGTTCATGCCAGTTAATCGTTTGCTTTTTTCTGAATAAGTTATTCCCTTTTTACTTTCTGTATACACTTGTTTTTTCATGCGTTCACGAAGTTGTTTTCTTGTTAATCGATACATAATCACCCTAGTAAATAGTTTTTTATCATTTCCAATATAAGCATCTTTTATTTCATAGACTTGCCCTGGCTTTAAAGTATTCATAATGTGTTCTAAATCAACTTTGATATACTGAGACTGTTTTTTTACTGTCCCATTTCGAAAGTATTCAGGAAATTCATTTTTTATATATACCCTATTGTTTAATTTGAGCCGTGATATATAATACACGCCACGTTGGTCCATTTGATCTAAATCATCCAGTGAATAATAGCCTAAATCCCGAATACATAGATCACCAGGACGTAATGTTGCTAAACATTCTGTTCCAAAGGTTTTATCATTATTCTTCCCTGGTTCCACTTGGAAATTTAAAAACTGGCCACTATGTAAATCGTATTCTAGCTGGATTTTTATACCCGCTGTTTGAGCACAACCACCTGATCCAGGATACACACTAGCTAAATGCTTTGGCACCTGGAAAATCGTTGCATCTAAAATACGAATTCGTTGAAAATAAGCGATGGAAGAGCTTGGAATCGCTGTTGTTTCACAAATTTTACTTTTTAGTAATGTAGAGAAAATGTGTTTTAAAAAGCAAACAGCTTTTTTATTGAAACGTTTATTGAGTCCTTCTGGACTCATGATTGTTCCTGTAACAGCATGAAGTTGACTACATAGTCGTACTAGAGAATCACTCGCTACCCGTTGACTAATCCAAACACAGATAGTAGCTAAATCATGCCCTGAAAACTTACGTTTTCGTTGTACAACACCTAGTTCTCTAGCAAGCTTTTCTAAAAATGAAGGAGTAAGATGTTCATATAATTCTTCAGCAAATAATTGTAGTTCATCTTGAATCGATAGATTCATACAAAAACACCATCCTTTTTGTAAATTTCTACAAAAAGAATAACGCTTTCTATGAATTATGGGTATAAATTCATCTTAAGTTAATAGTAATGTATCATGTCAAAAGTATTTGACAATCCGATTAAGATTTTTTACAATTAGTATGTAAAAAACTTTTGACATTTTGATTATAAAAGATGGAGAAGTGATATGAAAAATATTATAAAGGATTTGAGAGAGAAAAAAGGGTTGTCGCAAGAACATTTGGCTAATAAATGTGGGGTTAGTAGACAAACAATCAATGCAATTGAAAATAATAAGTACGATCCCACATTAAAATTAGCTTTTAGTCTTTCAGAAGTATTGAATACAACAGTAGATGAACTTTTTTTAAAGAAAGGAGTATAGAATTATGAATTATTTAGTATATTTTGTGGGGGCTATATTGTGGGCTTATATTAATAGATTTTTTACAAGTGATAAAGGATCAGCTCCTTGGATTAAAGATGATGAAAGAGATAAAGACATTAAACATAAAGCAATTATAGCAAGTTGGTCAGGTGTCTTTTTCTTTTGTATAATTGGTATTTTCAATAAAGCATTAGGTCTAGGCGGTGCTCAAAAATCACCTTATCTTCCAGAGCCAATAGCTACTATTTTACAAGAAAATGTTGAAATACAAGTTTTACTTATTCTTCTACTAATGTATGGAATTTTTTATGTTTATTATAGAAGGAAAATGAGTGCTTAGTTGTTATTTAGATAATTTATCAAGATTTTAATTTGTTTGAACTTGAACGATCTTTGTTCTAAACGTTTTATTTATGTATAGATAGACAAATCACTATTCAAATTCTTTTGTCATTAATCTTTATTTTAAATCAACAAAAAAACGGTTGTTCTTTCTGATTTTTCTCGTTTATTTTAGAAAGAATAACCATTTTTTTGTACTTTGGGGTACTAAAATGTCTTAAGTTGATGGGCATGGGGTTTTATCCCTAATTCATAGATTACTCTCATTAAGACTTATAGAGTCCAATGATTTCTACCTATTTCGAAACATATTGATTACTTGAAAGCTTTTTTATATCTTTATTGGATTGTACCGTCGCTATATAGACTCCAATTAATACGATTGCCATTCCAACTATCTGTTGCCACGTAACAGCTGCTCCATATAGGACAACTGATATACAAGTAGCTACAATAGGAGTTAGATTTAAATACATACTCGCTTTGCTTGCACCTAACTCTTCTACTCCTTTATTAAACACGATATATCCAATTAACGTCCCGCATATGACCATATACAACATTTCTATCCATCCCTGTAAAGAAAACGTCCCAACCTTTCCCCATCCATCTTCATATAAAGAAAGGCCTGCTAAAAACCCAGTACCCAATACCGTCATACTCATTGTAGTTAATAAAGGGGAGACACCACTCATAACTTTTTTTCCTGTTAAGCTATATAACACCCCACAGATTAAAGCAGCTATAAATAAAAGATCGCCCTTATTAAATGACAAAGACATAAGTGTATTTATTGAACCGCTCGTAATAACAACTATTACACCGATAAGAGACAACATTAAACTTATTCCGACTTTTATACTCCAAGACTCTTTAAAAAATAATATTGCTCCTAAGGTTACAAAAACGGGCATTGTAGCAATAATAAGCGAGCCATTCAAAGTGGAAGTATAGTTAAGTCCCATAAAGAAAAAAACATTGTAGCCAAAAATACCTGTTAATGATACAAATAACAGCCCTTTCCAATTCTTTAATAACAAACTTGTATTCCACTCAGATTTCATAAAAACTATGCCTATTAAAATACAACCCGCTAAACCAAAACGAATTGTTGCCGCTGTAATCGGTGGAATTTCAGTAATAACATGCTCTGCTGTTGCAAAAGAGCCACCCCAAAATAAAGGAACAAGTAACATAATGACATACATACGATTTATTTTTTTCATTTTTATTACCCCTTTCAAGTAAACAAGTTCAAAAGTTTAAACTTGTTTACTTATTAGTTAAAAAAAATTAATAATTCGATTCTATTGCTTGAAGTAAATCCTTCACCTGTTTTAAAAATTCTCCGGCTATTATAGAATAAAAAATTTCTTTTCCATGTCGATCCGCTACAATTAGTTCTGCTTGTTTTAAAATTTTTAAATGGTGTGAAACAGCTGGTCTAGAAATCCCCATTTTATCTGTTATTTGCGTTACATTCATCTGTTTGTTTTCTAACAATAGCATAATAATTTGCTGACGATTCTCATCCCCCAACGCCTGAAATATAGGTGTTACGACCTGAAATTTCTCTAATACAACTTCTGTATTTCTACATTCAAAATTCTCCATATCCTATTCATCCCAACCTTTTATATATAAAAAACATGTAATATATTACCATTAAATAGTAACTCTTTCATTCGCAGTTGTAAATAACTTTATTTTCAGACTCTTTTTCGATAAAAAAAGGAAGATTGGATTTCTCCATTCTTCCCTTTACATTCATACAAAATGAAAGACGCCTGCAAAGCAGGCGTCTTGATGCGTTTACGGCGAGAGACCAGGCGACCACATTCGCGTGTTTAGCACTTAAGCATATCTCTCGTCTTACGTAAATTAGCTCATCGCTTTGCTAATATAACATTAATAAAGTATAAGTGCAACATGTTTATAAAAATATTTTATTTCCTCTTTCATCCAAACAAATTATACGTAAATTATAAATTGATAAATGTAATATATATGTTACAATTAATATAACAGCGAAATCATCATAAACAGGAGATGGATATTGTGAAAAAAATAAAAGATGAACGTCTCATTCTGCAAACATTAAAAAATATACGTATTGCCTTTCTTTTTCAATCACTTGGTATAATTGGAATTTTAGGATATATCGGATTCACTGAAGGACTAGATCAAATTACAAAATCTCCATTATGGCTATTATTTATTCTTACGAGTATTGTGCTTAGTTATTTACAGTTAAGCGTTTCAATTGATGTAGAAGAAAGCAAAAAGGACATCCAATTAACTCCTTACTATAAACTTGTCTTTCGCTCCCTTATCGTTGGAATTATTATGGCTATTATTTATATTATTTTCAGTCCAGAAAGACCTCTCTTTGAAGCTATTTTAACAGGCAGCATTCTCTTCATATGCTTTTTAGTATCTTACTCCGTTAGTTATTTTATAAAAAAGCGTCGTTTACAAGACAACGATGAATAAAGAGGAAGGGCTACCCTTCCTCTTTTATTTTGCTATCGCACTGTACCAGTTAAACCGTAACGAATGTCTCGGAACATATTCACTATGTCACGATTAAAATCGTTTGTAACTGTACCGTTACGCAAGCGTGTACTCATTGCATCGACACGAGTAAACATGTCATTTCTTACAGATACATATACGTTTCTGTTTCCAACTTCATTTGAAACCGCTTGACGAATTTCGTTCGCCATTGCCGTTTCATTTGTTACTGTGTTACGTGGTTTTACCGCAATCGCCACATCGTTTCCATATACAACTGTAGATACGCGGTCTACGTTATTCATACGTTTCACACGATTTGTAATTCTTTCTGCAGTTTTACCATCATTGTTAATGTATGAATTGTTCATTGTAATATTACGTGTTGGATGCGGATTAGCAATTTGACCGTTATAATTTACATCACGGTAATAGTTGTATCCTGTATCGTTACGACCATTTCTATATGTTACATAGTCTGTATAACGATCGTTACGCGTCACATTATCACGATACTGATGTGTATCATTATAAGATGTACGCTCATAATTGTAGTTACGTCCATCCATTGCATTGTTTTTTGGTGTACCACATGCAGCTAATGCACTAGTAACTAACAAAGAAGCAGCAATCACTTTTACTTTCGTATTCAATACAAAAACCCCCTCTGTTAGAATGAACTTCTCTTCTGAAAAGCTCCCTCTTATGATGAGTAACAGAGAAGGTTTTTACACTGTTAATATTTCACTGGGGATTTTCTAACATTTGGTGTAAATCTTCCGTTTCCAGAACGAATCTACATACAAAAAAGGTGGGAATCATCCCACCTTTTTTAAACTTCTTCTTCATCCTCTTCTTCTGAAACTGGCTCCCCAAATACATTTGGTGGATCTGGTTGATAATACATCGTTCCTGGCTGTGGTGCATATGCGGATTGAGTTGGTTGATAATATAAAGGATTCGCGTATTGTGGCCCTCCAGGTTGCGGACTATATAGCCTACTCTCTCCTCCGCATCCACAATCTTCCTCTCCTTGCACGAGCGGCGGCATATTATTATCTATCGGCATCATATTTGGATTTGGCATAGACGTATATTGCGGTCCAAACGGTGCTCCTTGCTGATATGGCATTTGATATGGATTTTGTTGTTGATAATACGGATTCGGCGGCATCATAGGCTGTTGGTACGGCATTTGATATGGCATCATATTCGGTGGTTGATTGTTATCCATGATTGGCATCATATTTGGCATTTGATTGTTATCCATAATTGGCATCATATTCGGCATTTGGTTGTTATCCATTATCGGCATCATATTTGGCATTTGATTATTATCCATAATTGGCATTATATTTGGCGGTTGATTGTTATCCATAATTGGCATTATATTTGGCGGTTGATTGTTATCCATGATTGGCATGATGTTTGGTGGTTGATTGTTATCCATGATCGGCATCATGTTTGGTGGTTGATTGTTATCCATGATCGGCATCATGTTTGGTGGCTGATTATTATCCATGATTGGCATGATGTTTGGTGGCTGATTGTTATCCATAATTGGCATTATATTTGGCACTTGAATATTTGGTGGTATTACTTGTGGAATCACTACATTTTCTTTCGATACATTTGGCGACACTATGTTTCCTACATTTTCTTTCTTTACTTGCGGTGATACTATGTTTCCTACGTTTTCTTTTTTTACTTGCGGTGATACTATATTTCCTACGTTTTCTTTCTTCACTTGCGGTGATACTATATTTCCTACGTTTTCTTTCTTCACTTGCGGTGATACTATATTTCCTACGTTTCCTTTCTTCACTTGTGGTGATACGATATTCCCTACGTTTTCTTTCTTCACTTGTGGTGATACGATATTCCCTACATTTTCTTTCTTTACTTGCGGTGATATTATATTGTCTTTTTTCGTTTGCGGAGAAATGATGTTATTAGGTTTCATTTTAGTAATTTGAGGAGCAATTAACTCGCTTCCTTTTTTAATTACATCTGAAATTTTATATTCTTTTTTCGTTTTTATTGGTGGTTGCGGCGGCTGCGGTAACACATTTACCGAAAACTTCGTATTTTCTTTTTCCGCTGGTTTTTGTTTTTCTATAACAGGTGGTTTTTGAATCACTGACGGTTTTTCAACTGGTTTTTCTTTTTGAATTGGCTGTTCTTTTTGCACCTCTTTTTGCGGTTTCACCTGTATTTCCTTTTGTGGCTTCACTTGTATTTCCTTCTGTGGTTTTACCTGTACTTCTTTTTGTGGTTTCACTTGCATTTCCTTCTGTGGTTTTACTTGCACTTCTTTTTGTGTTTGTTGCATGGCAGGCTCTTGTGTAATTGGTGCTGATTGATACGTAACTTCTTCCTCGTCTTCTATTCCAAGCGGCGTTGGCGTTGCTGCAAATTCTTTTTGTTGCACTTCTTTTACATATTGTTTTGGAGGTGCTGAACCTGCTCCAGCATGCTGTTTTACGTGTACACTGTTTGATGGTACTTTAATTTTCATACCTGGCATAATTAAATCTGGATTGCTAAGTTGTCTATTTGTTTTTTTCAACGTATCAAAATCCACTCCGTACTTTTTCGCAATTTTCCAAAGGGTATCCCCTTTTTGCACGATATGAATTTTCAAATTTTCCCCCTCCTGTATAACTTATCTATAAGTAACAAATCTCATGAAGTAACCCTTTCTAAATAACGTTAACCTCTTTTCACTTGTATCACTTCTTCGATTTTCGATATCATTAGAAGCGGAATAAGTATAAGATAATCGCAATGATTTCTTCAAAACAATGTATGCCCATTTTGTTCTCGTTATGATTATATGTACGAAAAAAAGCAACGGGAATCCGCTGCTTTACACACGCTCTAACATACGATTTAATGCAAGAACCGCTTCTTCAGTTACTTGTTTATCTACGCTAATGACGTTAATTTCTTCTCCTTTTTCTATCGTTTCAAGTGCCCATAATAAGTGCGGCAAATCAATTCGGTTCATCGTTAAACACGGACACATAAAGGGGTTAAGTGAAACAATTTCTTTATCTGGATGTTGTTGAATAATTCGGTTCACTAAATTCATTTCTGTACCAATCGCCCATTTACTTCCGGATGGAGCCGCTTCAATCATATCAATAATGTATTTCGTTGAACCTGCATAATCCGAAGCAGCTACAACTTCGTAGCAACATTCCGGATGTACAATAATATTCATGTCCGGATGATTTTTCCGTACGTTCTCAATGTTTTTCACTGTAAAGTTTTGATGAACAGAACAATGTCCTTTCCATAAAATCACTTGGATTTCTTCTATATCTCCATCGTACTCTAATGAATCAGTATGTGGATCCCATACTGCCATTTTATCTAACGGGATACCTAAATCGTACGCTGTATTTCTTCCTAAATGTTGATCCGGTAAAAAAACGAGACGCTCTTTTTGCGTAAAAGCCCATGATACCATTTGTTTTGCATTAGAAGAAGTTACTGTTGCTCCGCCATTACGACCACAAAACGCTTTAATTGCAGCCGTAGAGTTTACATACGTTAACGGAATCATCGTATCTCCAAATAATTTTGTGAGCTCTTTCCACGCTCTTTCTGTTTGTTCAATATCTGCCATATCTGCCATCGAACACCCTGCACGCATATCTGGCAAAATAACAATTTGATCATCTGTCGTTAACATATCTGCTGTTTCTGCCATAAAGTGTACACCGCAAAATACAATATATTTCGCCTCTTTATTGCTCGCTGCAACTTGCGCAAGCTGAAGTGAATCTCCTGCTGCATCAGAAAATTGTACCACTTCATCTTTTTGGTAATGATGTCCTGGAATAAATAGCGTTTCCCCCATTTTTTCTTTAATTTCACGAACCCGCTTTTCCATATTTTCTGTTGACATCGTGTAATAACGCTCTGGTAACATCGTTTCAATCGGTTGTACTTTTTCTAAAATACTCATATTTCTTTCTCCCCCTCTAAGCCACTTTCCTTACGCCTCAATATTGAAACTAATATCAAGTGCTTTCACTGAATGTGTTAACGCTCCAAGTGAAATATAATCTACCCCTGTTTTTCCGTATTTCGATAAATCTTCAATGGTAATACCTCCTGAAGCTTCTGTAACAATGGCACTTGGTACAATCTTTGAAAACTCTCGAATCTCATCTGGCGTACGGTTATCAAACATAATAATATCCGCACCAGCAGCTACAGCCTCTCTCACTTGTTCCTCAGTTTCTGTTTCTACTTCTACTTTCACCATATGTCCTAATTTTTCTTTCACCGATGTAACAGCTTTCGTAATAGAACCAGCAAAAGCAATATGATTGTCTTTGATCATGACACCGTCATATAAGCCGAAACGGTGATTAAATCCGCCTCCGCATACAACTGCATACTTATCAAACATACGTAGCCCTGGCATCGTTTTTCGCGTATCACAAATGCGTGTATGGCTGCTATCTAAGGCACGAACAGCCTCGTATGTCATTGTCGCTATCCCACTCATACGCTGGATAACGTTTAATATAACGCGCTCTGCCGTTAATAACGATGCGATTGGTCCTTGGACAGTTGCAATTATTTCGCCTTTTTCTACAAGATCTCCATCTTTTTTATGAAGCTCCACTTTAATTCTCTCATCAATTAATTTAAACCCTTCTTCAATGACTAAACGTCCCGCAAAGACTCCTGTATCCTTTGCAAGAAACGTTCCTTTTGAAAGTAAATTATCTGGAAAAATAAGCTGAGATGTTACATCTCTTTCTCCTATATCTTCTAGAAAAAATCGATTTAATGCTTCTTTAACCTTTATCGTATTCATAAAGCCCCTCTTCCCCTCATTACACAAGTTGTAGTTTTCTTTTCACTCGAACGATTTCTTTGTTTACGCTATTTCTATGTGGGTAATCACTTCGATAATGGCCACCAATGCTTTCTTCTCTTTGCAAAGCTGATACGACGATAAGCTCACAAACTGTTAACATATTCATAAGCGTTATCTCTTCATTTGTAAGAACATCATGTTGTAATATCATATTTCGAACACCGTACTTACTAAGCCATCTCTTTGCATAAGATAAACTTTGCTCTGTTCGCACAATCCCAACATATTTCATCATGCATTCTTGTATTTCTTCTTTCGTCGGCAAATGATTCAGAACGATAAACTTCTTTTCCTTCTCAGCAAAGTTGTTCAATCTGTCTTTTGTCGCTTTCGTTAAAAGATGCTGTCCTATTCTTTTTCCAAACACAAGACCTTCTAATAATGAATTACTCGCTAATCTATTTGCTCCATGAACCCCATTACAAGCTACTTCACCGACTGCATATAAATTTGGAATAGACGTCTCCCCATCAATGTTTGTTTTCACGCCACCCATATGAAAATGAGCACCGGGTACGACTGGAATGCGTTTTTTAGTAATATCAACACCATTCTTTTTACACAATGCTGATACAGTTGGAAAACGTTCTTCGAAATTTTGAATAGACTCGATATTCAAATATACTTTTTCACCCGACAAAAGCTGTTCATGAATCGCTCTTGCCACTACATCACGCGGTGCGAGATCATGATCTGGATGTATATCCATCATAAAACGCTGCCCTTTTCCGTTTATAAGGACAGCTCCTTCACCGCGGACTGCTTCAGAGACGAGACCGCAGCATCGCCCGCCCGCATATAACATCGTTGGATGGAATTGTACAAATTCTAAATCTACAAGCTCCCCACCCGCGCGGTACACCATCGCAAGTCCATCACCCGTAATTGTTTTGTCATTAGAAGTAAAAGCATACAAACCACCAATCCCGCCTGAGGCTAACACCGTATAATCTGCATCATAACGCTTCAACTTCCCTTCACTATCTCGCGTTAAAACTCCAGCACATTTTTCGTTTTCTATAATAAAATCAAGCACCATTTCCTGTTCCACTACCGTAACATGCGGAACTACTTCTTGAATGAAATGCTCTAATAAATTCTTTCCTGTTGCATCGCCACCTGCATGTAAAATACGCCGCTTCCGATGTGCACCTTCTTTTCCAAGGTGAGGGCCCGTTTCATCTCCATCAAATTTCATTCCATTTTCAATGAGATAATTCATTTCTTTCGGCCCTTCTTCAACTAAATAACGAACCGCATCTTCATTGTTATAATGACATCCTGCTACTAACGTATCTTCAAAATGATCATTTGGATTGTCATATGTAGCTACGGCTGCGGCAATTCCACCTTGCGCTAAATATGTATTATTATTACGATTCGTTTTCTTTGTGATAATAATCACATTCTTTTCGTGACAAATCTCTTTTGCAACACGAAGTGCCGCAACGCCACTTCCAATAATTAAGACATCTGCACTTGGCATAATTGTTGCCTCCTACTTTACACTTTTCAACTGTCTTGACACCTATATTTACATAGTTTTAAAATAATGACAAGAGTTTTTTTATAATTCTTATTTTCACTACCATTTAAAAAAATAAAAGAAATGTAACTCTTACTAGAGAGAGGAACTTACATGATGATATATCTTGATTATGCAGCTACTACACCTATGAGCGCGGAAGCATTACAAACATATACGAAAGCAGCATCGCAATACTTCGGAAATGAACAAAGTTTACACGATATTGGAGGAACGGCCTCTTCTTTACTACAAGTTTGTAGAAAAACATTTGCCGAAATGATTGGCGGAAAGGAACAAGGGATATTCTTCACGAGCGGTGGGTCAGAATCGAACTACCTTGCGATTCAGTCCCTTCTCAATGCCCAAAATAAGAAGCATATTATTACGACACCTATGGAACATGCATCCATTCGAAGTTATTTTCAATCCTTACAATCAAAAGGGTATACAATTACTGAAATTCCTGTTGATAAAAATGGACTCATTCGTTTAATAGATTTAGAAGAAGCTATTACAGAAGATACTGTTCTAGCAAGTATACAGCACGGAAACTCTGAAATCGGAACCGTTCAAAATATCGCAGAGATTGGGGCACTTTTAAAAAAATATAACGTTTTATTTCATTCAGATTGTGTACAAACCTTTGGTAAACTTCCTATCCATGTTTTTGAGATGGGGATTGATAGTCTTTCTGTTTCAGCACATAAGATATACGGACCGAAGGGTGTTGGCGCTTGCTATATCAATCCGCAAGTTCGCTGGACACAAATATTTCCGGGGACTTCTCACGAAAAAGGATTTCGTCCAGGTACAGTGAACGTTCCTGGCATCGCAGCTTTTTTAACAGCTGCTGAGAATATATTAAAAAATCAACAAGAAGAAAGTTTACGTTTTAAAGGGTTACGATCTTACTTTTTAGAGCAAATACGAACACTTCCACTAAAAATTGAAGTAGAAGGTCATTCTACTTCTTGTTTACCACATATTATTGGGGTTACAATAAAAGGAATAGAAGGCCAATATACAATGCTAGAATGTAATCGCCGCGGTATTGCCATTTCTACCGGAAGTGCTTGCCAAGTTGGTAAACAAGAACCTTCGAAAACAATGCTTGCAATTGGAAAAACGTATGAAGAGGCAAAACAATATGTCCGCTTCTCTTTCGGACAACAAACAACGAAAGATCAAATTGATACTACTATTCATGCACTACACACAATTGGAAATCAATTTTATAGAGGTGTTAAATCATAATGAAACAAAATGAACAAAAAAAGATTTTAGGTGAAGAAAGACGACAGCTTATCCTTCAGTGGCTTCTCGCTGCAAATGAACCGTTATCCGGAAATGAGCTATCGAAAAAGACAAACGTAAGTAGACAAGTTATCGTGCAAGATATTTCCTTGCTTAAAGCACGAAACGAACCGATCATTGCGACTGCTCAAGGCTATTTATATTTAAAACCACAAGAAAAACAACAAGCTTTCGAACGCGTAATTGTATGCCAACATAAGCCAGCAGAAGTACGTCAAGAACTTACAATGCTTGTTGACCACGGCGTTACAATTAAAGATGTAAAAGTTGAGCATCCTGTATACGGTGACTTAACAGCATCTATCATGGTAAGCAATCGCTTTGATGTAGAGCAATATTTACAAAAAATCGAAAACACAAATGCTTCCTATCTATCGCAATTAACAGACGGTATTCACTTACATACTATTGAGGCAGATTCAAAAGAAAAATTAGATGCTGCTTGCGAGGCTTTAGATAAAGCAGGATTTCTCGTTTATTAATGTAAAGCACAGAGTTTTTATAATTCTCTGTGCTTTTTTAATGCTATAATATTGTAATCAATTGTAAAGGAGATCAAATATGAGAATTGAACTCGTTCACTTTAGCATTGGCAAACCGAAACAAATGAAATATGGCGAAGATAAAGAAATGATAACAGGTATATGTAAAGATTCTACGGAAGAAGCTTTTCTCTCAAAAGATGGCTTCCTTGGTGATGATGTAGCTGATTTAAAACACCATGGTGGACCTGATCGCGCTGTTTGCGTGTATCCACACGAGCATTACGCACTATGGGAAGAAGAATTCCAAACAACACTCCCCGCTTCTGCATTTGGCGAAAACATTACCGTAACAAATATGTTAGAGCGTGATGTTTGCATCGGAGATACATACAAATTAGGTGAAGCAATCATTCAGGTGACACAAGCAAGAGTACCTTGTAGCACGATTTCAAAACGTCTTGGCATCCCTGGCATACTGCCGCGCATTGTAGCAACTGGATTTACTGGCTATCTATGCCGCGTTCTTCAAGAAGGTACTGTACGTAAAGATTCAAAAATCACATTACTAAAACGTCAACCGATCAATGTTTCTGTCTTGTTCTCTAACGAAATTTATTTTCATAATAGAAAAGATAGAGATGGCATCGAAAAGATTCTTGCTGTTCCAGAACTAGCTGACGTTTGGCGTGGTCAATTAGAAGAGCGTCTTGCGAAGTTAAAATAAAGAATCCCACCATTTATAGGTGGGATTTTATTGATCTATCACACGGTATAACCTAACTCCCCCTTATAACCAATAAGAAGAATAACTCCCCAGCACCGTAACAGAAAAACCGAGTGCTTCAAGTTCCATCGTTACGCCTGGCAATAATACATCATCATATGCTTTATCGACATCAATCAAGAAAAAGTAATTTCCAAGACCCGTTTTCATCGGGCGCGATTCGATTTTGGATAAGTTTAATTTTCTCCATGCGAAAGCTGATAACACTTGATATAGTGCCCCTGCATAATCAGCAGGTAACGTTATCATAAGCGTCGTTTTCTCTCCGCGGTTTTCTCCATTATTTGAGAGTATTGCTTTCTTTTTCTTATGGAGTACTAGGAAACGTGTATGATTATTTTTATGTGTATGAATGCTTCGCCTTACAATCGTTAATCCGTATTTCTCTGCAGCTGCTTCATTTGCAATGGCAGCAATTTTTTCTTCAGGATGTTCTTTCACATATTGCGCAGCAGCACTTGTTGATGTCATATCTCGAGCAGTTATCCCTTTTAATTCTTCATTTAAAAACTTATGACATTGTGCAATAGCGTGTGGATGAGAATGCACTGCATATACTTCTTCCCACACTTCTGCATACTGCGGATGTACAAGTAAATGTTGCTGAATGGGCACTGTAATTTCTCCTACAATAGAAAGTGGTTGCTCATGTACAAGATAATCAACCGTTATATTCACTGAACCTTCTATAGCGTTTTCTAGTGGTACCACTGCATAATCTACATTTCCATTTGCAGTTGCATCCATACAATCTGGAATCGTTCGATACGGTACATGCTCTGCTTCCGGAAAAAAACGACTCACCGCCATATTTGTAAATGTTGCTTCTGGTCCTAAATATCCTACTCGAATCATCGTCTTTTCCCCTCTTTTTCGTTTTCTTACTGTTATACCATACTTTTTTATATTCTTCTATGTAATTTTCGAATATTAAAAAAAGACTAGCATTTGCTAGTCTAAATGTTTCCTATATTCTCTTTGAGCAAAAAAGAAATAAACGATGCATGCAACAATATAAAATAGAATAAACAAGCCTACTTTTCGTAATGAACCATCCATAAAGATTGTATTATGAAATGTATATAACGCAACCGCACTATGCATACTTCCTACTATAATTGGCGCAAAAAATAGCATACATAATTGCCAGCGAGAAATCTTCCACACTTCTTCTTTCGTCATTCCAAGCTTAGAAAGCGCCCCGTACTGCTTTCGATCCGATGCAATATTATGAAACCATTTAAAGTATACGATACTACACGATGTAAGGAAAAATAATATACTAATGAATGAGCCTACAAATAGAGTAATATCGCCGCCCTTTTTCATAGTTACATAAAATTCCATATTACTTCGAAATGCATGATCTTTATCTTGTTTCATATGTTTCCGTAAATCTTCATTTAATTCTTTCGTATTTTCGATACTTGGTAATGTATAGCCTCTATATATCATTTTTTCAGAATCAGGAACCTGATTTGCTATACTGTCAAAGTCTTTATCATTCATGACGAAGAACAGACCGTTAATGTGCGAAGGATGATAGTTAAATTGAACCCCTTCCTTTTGACCGTTAAATACGAAGGAATAAGTTTGATTCATTACTTGTAGTTGAATCTCTTTTTGATCATATACATTCGGATGATTGTATTTATTATAATAAACAAGTGTGACTGTTCCTTTTTTAGGATGATACGTTTTCTGTTTTTGTTTTCTTGCCTCCTGATTGTATTCACTTTCTTTAATGAGTGGCGCTACTTCTGTTTCTCCCTTATTGGTCTGAAAAGATGCATACACTCCAATAAAACTCATAAATTGAAAATCATCATATCCATATTGATGCAGTAATTGTTCAACCGTACCTTCCTCAAAGACTTCATGGGTAGAAACACCTTTTTCTATGTATGAAAATGAGTGTGCGCCCCCATCTCGCCACATATCTTGCATGCTAGAAAAATATAAGAACACCGTACCTGTTGCTGTAACTACAAATGTCGTTGCCATAGAAAGCATAAAGAAAAAGCGACCATTTTCCTTCATTCGATGTGACAATTGATTCACTATAAATAAATACGGATATGTATACATAATCTTTTTATTTCGTTTTATTATTTCTAATATTTGAGCAGTGCCGTGTGTAAAAGAAAAATACGTTCCGAAAGAGACAAGTATAGACACAGGGGAAAAATAGACCGCTATCGTTAGTATGGTCGCTTGTAACGCTAACGCATATCCTATACCTAAACAAATAAATCCGAATATACAAAGCCACATTGATGTTTTCTTCTCTTTTTTATCTGCTCGAAATTCTTTCAATAACCGAATGATTTTTATATTCCATATACGTAAAGCACTTATAAATGATAAGACAACAAATACGACCATATACGCAATAAATGTTCCCCCAATTGCTCTCAAGTCAAATATGACAGGGAGTTCTTTCGGAAGCCCCAGTAACATACTAAACACCATAAAGAAGAGCTTTAAAAAAATCATGCCAAGCCCAATACCAAAAATATTAGCAAATACCCCGATCAACATTTGCTCGGTCATAATTACGCCAATTACGTTAGATTTCGTTGCTCCCATTAACATATATAATCCTAATTCTTTCTTACGTGCCTCTATGAAAATAGAAGTAGAATACAAAATAAATATGACGAAAAAAGAAATGATAATAACATTACATATGATCAGTCCCCAGCGTACGTTTTGATACCACATCGTCTCTTGCATATACGGATGTACAATGACGGACATGTATGCAAAAGACGCAAATATCGCAAAACAACTACTTAAGAAAAATACTTTATAATTACGCCAATTTCCTTTTATATTTTGCAGCGCTAGTTGCCGAATGTTCATCTATCGTCCTCCTGTAACTTACTACATAGGCAAAAAGCTAGAGGTTCCCCTAGCTTTTTACGTGTTTTAAATATCCTCTTTGCGCGATCATAAAGTAAATCGCAGAAGCTAAAATGTATGCTCCAATTACAAGCGCACCTGATTTCCATAAATCGAGATAAAGCATTTTTCCTAACGTATGAAGAGCAAATCCACTATGAATAGCGCCGATGACAATTGGGATAAAGAAGATAACGCCCATTTGTCGAATTGCAATTTTACGAATTTCTTTATCTGTCATACCGATTCTCTTTAACGATTTAAATTGAATACGATCTTGTTCTTTATCGTTAAACCATTTAAAGTATGTCATACTACAAGCGAAGAAGAAGAATAGTACAGCTACAAAGAAACCGATGAACATTGTAATTGCACCACCTTCTCTTATAGCCTTATACGCAAACACTGAATTTCTCAATTCCCCTTGCTTTTCTGGTGCAATTTCCTTTTTCAAATCTAGCACAAGATCTTCGGTACTTTTCCAATCTTCAATATAATAACCATAATATTTCGTCTTTTCTTCATCTGGTACAAGCTTTGCATATTTCTCAAAGTCTTGATCATTCACAATAAGATATTCGCTATCGTTAAAAACAGAATATGACGTTGGCTCGTTTAATTGAACAGACTGCTTTTGTCCGTTAATCTTAAATTCATACGGTTTCGTACGATCTATTTTCATAAGTTCATTTGCTGCATCAACCATAACCATCGTCGCGCTACCTGGTGCATTATGAACCTCTGTAATTTGCTCTTTCTTTTGTTTACGCACTTCCGCGTTATATTCTTTTTCTGAAATAATCGCCATTGGTACTTCACGTTCACTGTTAAACAACATTATTTTCTGTGTTGCAGGTAGTTTTACATAGGTTACTTTTCGTGCATCTTCAAACCCATTTCTTTTTACAATCTCTTGTACTTTTTCTTCATTAATAAGGCTATGCGTATTTAATCCCTTTTCCTCATATGAAATAGCATGTGGCGTAAGCTCTATCGTTTTCGCACTCATATTTTCAAAATATACGTACAGTGTACCTACTGCTGAAGATACTACCGCCGTAATGATAGAAATTACAAATAAAAAACGAGCATTATCCTTCATTTTATAAATAAGATTGCTAAGTACGAACATATTTGGGTATGTATAAAAAGATTGTTTTCGTTTTTGCAATGCTTTTAATACAACTGTACTTCCTTGTGTAAATAGTAAATACGTTCCGCCAATGGTCAATCCTACAATTGGTAAGAAATATATAATAAAATTCATAATGGTTACTTGGAAACAAAGAACATATGCAGCAATAATACATCCTATACCAACTATGCATAACCATGTAAATGCAAAAGGCTCTACTTTTTGTTTTCTTGCTTCTCTTAATAAATCAATAATTTGCAAGCGCCCTACTGTCCAAACACTAAACAATGATAGGATTAAAAAGAGAATAAAGTACACACCAGCTGTAATAAGAACTGCTTTACTATTCCATACGAGCGGTAGTGTTTTATCAATTTTTAGTAATACACTCAGTGCTTGGAAAAATAGTTTTGAGCAAAGCATTCCGACCCCAATACCAACTACAATTGCAATACTACCTAACATCAGTTGCTCTAATATAATCATTCGGCCGAGCTGCGATTTCGTTCCGCCTATTAATGTTAGTAGACCAAACTCTTTTTTTCTTGCTCGTAAAAACGTTGAATTTGCATATAAAATAAAGAGTGCCGAGAAGATGACGACAATATAATTCATCGATTCTAACCCTTTTGAAATCATCTCCCTCATACTAATATTACCGCCTACAACATCTGGATGATAAATGAAGGAAGCATACATGAAAAATACGACTATCGATAAACAACTACTTATAAGAAACGCTTTATAATTACGCCAATTTCCTTTTACATTATTAAGCGCGAGCTGGCGAAAGTTCATGATATTCCCCTCCTAGCATCGCAAGTACGTCCAGAATTTCTTGGAAAAAGGCTTGTTTCGTTCTTCCCTTATGTATTTCTGAGAAAATCTCTCCATCACGTATGAAAAGAATACGTTCGCAATAACTCGCCGCTACTGGATCATGCGTTACCATTGCAATTGTCACTTTCTTTTGTTCATGTAAGTCTTGCAACGCGCTCATTAATGATTTTGCCGACTTAGAATCTAAATTTCCTGTTGGCTCATCTGCTAAAATTAGCGTCGGTTCATGAATGATCGCTCTCGCAGCTGCTGCACGTTGTTGTTGGCCACCTGATACTTCATATACCTTTTTATTTAAAATGCCCTCGATATTTAAAAACTTTGCAATCTCAAGCACTTTTGCATCGATTTCATTTACAGATTTCTTCGCCATTACAAGTGGTAAAATGATATTTTCTTTAATCGATAACGTATCAAGTAAGTTAAAATCTTGGAAAATGAATCCCAAATGTGTACGGCGAAACTCCGCTAATTTTGCAGCACGCATTTGATTAATTTCTTCCCCATTTACAAGCACATGACCTGAAGTTTGCTTATCAATTGTTGCTAATAAATTTAAAAGCGTTGTTTTTCCGCTCCCTGAAGGACCCATAATCCCTACAAATTCGCCTTCTTCTATTTTAAAATTTATATCATTTAAAGCAGTCGTTGCTACTGAACCTTTCGATTGGTACACCTTCGTTAATCCTTTTACTTCAAGAACACTCATTTCTAATCCCCCTATGTGTTTTCTTCTTACATTTACTATAAGAAAAATAAGAAAAAGAAACGAGTGATTTCCCTTACAAAACGTTTTGTTATCTTACAGTTTTGTCATTTTTCTCATTAATGTATGATATTCTTCATCTTTTGCAAATTGGAACGTGAATGTTGTCCCTTCCCCTTCAGCCGATTGCACATACATACCGTGATGTAAATTATCACAAATTTCCTTCGTAATATATAAACCCATTCCAGTCGCTTCTCTCGTTTTCCGGCCATTTACCCCTGTAAAGAATGGATCAAATATACGCTTTACATCTTGCTCTGGAATACCGATTCCATTGTCCTTAATATGTAATAACACCTTTTGATCTTTCTCTTCAATTTGAAATTGAATTTCCTTTTTCTCTGCTTCCGAAATTTTTGTATACTTAATTGCATTTACAACAATTTGTCCTATAGCAATACTGAGCCATTTTCTATCAGAGGCAACCATACAAGTATCTTCCTCAAACATCACTTTCGGAAATACAGACGATTGAATGAAGGACTTTCTATTTTCATTAATAATACCTCTAATAATATCTATCACATTTACTACTTCTACTTTATAATCTTTCGCAAACTGCTCTAACCTTGCCATATGTAACGCTAAATCTAAACCATTTAGTATGCGATTATTTTCTTCACGAATACTTTCAACTGTTGCCCTTGCTTCACGATGCTCTTTACCAAACTTCTGTAATAGTAACTCAATAACAGATACCGGTGTTTTCATTTGATGAATCCATTGGTTCATAAATATCATTTGCTGTTGTTCTTTTGCATGTTGTTTATGAACTTCATTCATATATTGCTGTCTTAATAGCGTAAACGATTCAACGACCATCTCTTGCTCTGCCGTATAAGAAGTATCAATAAGTAAGGAATCATGTAATGTATTTCCGCCAGTAACATACTTTTCAATCCTCTTTAAAAACACACTCCGTTTTCGGTAATCGTAAATGAGATATACAGTAAAAACAACTGTCCCTAATAAAAGTCCGTATAACCACGTATTCCAATCAATAGATCGCTTTTCTAAAAGACTTTGCAACTGCAAAACGAGCCCAAATAAACAGAGGCTAACAATGTAAGAAAGAATTAAAGAAAAGCGGTCCATGAGGTAATCTTTAACCTTCATGGCCTTCTCCCCACTCTGTAAGAAGCGCATAACCGTATCCACGTTTCGTTACAATTGCATTTTTAATGCCTAGCTCCTCTAGTTTCTTTCTTACACGTTTTACATTTACGGTTAATGTATTATCATCAACAAAAGCTACCTCATCCCAGAGGGCTTCTAACAATTCTTCGCGCGTTACATATTGATCTGCTTGTTTCATTAAACACTCTAATAAGTAAAATTCATTTTTTGTCAGTTCTGTTTGTTGCCCTTGCCACTCAACAACGTGCTGAGATGGGAATAACAACAGTCCATTTACACCTAAACAATCGCTTTCTGCCGTGGAAGCATATTCACCATACCCACGACGAAGTGCACTTTTTACCTTAGCCATTACAATGTCTAAATGGAATGGCTTCGTAATGTAATCATCTCCGCCATTTTCAATTGCCATTACTTGATCCATTTCCCCCGTTCTTGCAGAAACAAAAATAATTGGTGCATTCGATACAGTGCGGATTTGACGACACCAATAGAAACCATCAAAATACGGTAAATTAATATCAAGTAACACGAGATGTGGATTTACTTTTACAAACTCATCTTTTATATGTCGTAAATCACTTGCTCGAAATGACTGATAGCCATACCTTTCTAAATGCTCCTCTAATATCCCCGCGATTTTTTCATCGTCTTCTACAATTAATATTTTATACATGTTCACTTTCTCCCCATAAAAAGTTCTTATAAAACCACTTCTTTTTCTATTATAAATTGAAAATTTAATTAGTGGGGATTTTTTCCTGTATAAATCAGACTTTTACGATATAAAAAAAGACTGCCATATTTCGGCAGTCTTAGTCGATAAATTCAAATTCATATTCAAGAATTTTTACAATATCTCCGTCTTTTGCACCACGTGCACGAAGCGCTTCATCAATACCCATTCCGCGCATTTGGCGAGCGAAACGACGTACAGATTCATCACGTGAGAAGTCTGTCATCTTGAATGTTTTCTCGATATCGTAACCAGAGATAACAAACGTGCCATCACTTTCACGTGTAATGTCAAATTTAACACCTTCAGTCTCAAGTTTGTACATTACACTTGTATCAGACTCATCCGCAACTTCATGTATTGGGAATTCAGGTGTTGTTTCTAATAAGTTCGCTACTTCAAATAGTAAATCACGAACACCTTGTTTCGTTACAGCTGAGATTGGGAAGATTTTTACTTCGTCTCCCACTTTCTCTTTAAATGCTTGTAAGTTTTCTTCTGCATCTGGCATATCCATTTTGTTTGCAACAACAACTTGTGGACGCTCCGTTAAGCGAAGATTGTATTCTTTTAATTCATTATTAATCGTTACGTAATCTTCATATGGATCACGGCCTTCTAAATCAGACATATCAATTACATGCACGATTACACGTGTACGCTCAATATGACGCAGGAATTGATGACCAAGTCCAACGCCGGCATGTGCGCCTTCAATTAGTCCAGGAAGGTCAGCCATAACGAAGCTGCGGTTATCACCTGTTTCAACAACACCAAGGTTTGGAACGATTGTTGTAAAGTGATACTCTGCAATTTTCGGACGTGCTGATGATACAACAGATAATAATGTAGATTTACCTACACTTGGGAATCCAACAAGTCCAACGTCTGCTAGTACTTTAAGTTCTAGAATGACATCACGTTCTTGACCTGGTTCCCCATTCTCAGCAATTTCTGGCGCTGGGTTCGTAGCTGTTGCGAAACGTGAGTTACCACGGCCACCGCGGCCACCTTTTGCAATTACAGCTGTTTGTCCATGTGTTACTAAATCCGCAAGAATTTGACCTGTTTTTTCATCTTTTACTACCGTTCCTGGCGGAACTTTAACGATTAAATCTTCAGCTTTACGACCGTGCTGCCCTTTACTCATTCCGTGCTGACCACGATCAGCTTTGAAATGACGTTGGTAGCGGAAGTCCATTAATGTACGTAAGCCTTCTTCAACAACGAAAACAACATCTGCACCTTTACCACCGTCGCCACCTGCTGGACCACCTTTTGGAACATACTTCTCACGACGATACGCAACCATTCCGTTACCACCGTCGCCGCCTTTTACATATATCTTGACCTGATCTACAAACATTATTTCACCACACTTTTTTCAATTGGTTGTAATATAACTGAGACTTCTTCGTCTCTTACTGTATAAGAAATGGAATACCATTTATTGTTTTGGTTCGCAAGCCAATTCTGTAGTTCTTCTACACTCGTTAGCTTACCACGAAAATCAAAAAAGAAACGAGCATTCTCCGCGTCACATTCAATTGTGATACAAACATAATTTTCAACATATACGTCTAAACTATGCTGAAGCATTGAGAAAAATTGATTCGTCCATGTACATACAGTCTCATCTAAGTGAGATAAGTTATGTAAATTCCCTAATACTTCGTACTCCAATAAGCACGGCTGCTGTTTCCAATTATATGTTAAAATCCACTCTGAAAATAAAGGCATTGATAGCCCCATCAGATTGGATTCTTGTCTCGCTTCTTGGACAAAACGATCGATGAGACTATGAATTTCTTCCACTTTTCCAAGGGAAAGGTTTCCTTTCACCATCTGCATACGATTGAGCCAATCATGTCTTGAATGGCGCAATGCATCTATAATTGTCCATTTTTTATTCATTTAGATACTCCTTAATATAGAAAAACTCTAACCTGCACTCAGGTTAGAGTTTTCCGTGAGTTCTTATGCTTCTTGAGCAACAGGATATACGCTCACTTGTTTGCGGTCACGGCCAAGACGCTCGAAGCGTACTACGCCGTCAACTTTCGCGTATAAAGTGTCATCGCCACCACGACCAACGTTAACACCTGGATAAATTTTTGTACCGCGTTGACGGTAAAGAATTGAACCACCTGTAACCGTTTGACCATCTGCGCGTTTAGCACCAAGACGTTTTGACTGAGAGTCACGACCGTTCTTTGTACTACCTACACCTTTCTTAGATGCGAAAAACTGAAGATCTAATCTTAACATACGTTACACCTCCTGCACTTTTTCTATTAAACGGATATACTTTCCGTAATCAAGTTCGATCGTCTTAAGCGAAACAACCAATCCTTCTAAAAGTATCTGTGCTTTTTCTGCTGTATGAACGTCTAAATCATTAGGCAATTCATACGTTAAGAATCCACCATCACTTCCGAGTTCAATAGTTGCCTGCACATTACAAAGTTCTTCCACAGCATTTATGGAACCAAACACAACCGCTGTAGTTCCAGCACAGACAAGATCTTGTCCATGTGGCGCATAATCGGCATGTCCAGTCATTTTAAATGATTGGATACTTCCTAATTTCGTGCGACTTATCGTAATTTTAATCATGTTAACCAGAATTAAGCGTTGATAGCTTCAACAACTAGCTTAGTGTAAGGTTGACGATGACCTTGTTTCTTACGATTGTTCTTTTTCGCTTTGTATTTGAAAACGATGATTTTCTTAGCGCGACCGTGTTTTTCAACTTTCGCAGTAACTGTTGCACCTTCTACAACTGGGCTACCAACTTTCACGTTTTCGCCACCAACGAAAAGAACTTTGTCAAAAGTAACAGTTTCACCAGCTTCAACATCTAATTTTTCAATGTAGATTTCTTGACCAGCTTCAACTTTGATTTGTTTTCCACCTGTTTCGATAATTGCGTACATACTTGCACCTCCTCTTAATTACTAAGACTCGCCAAAAACGAGGTAGACATAAATGCCTTTAAGGAACCTGTCTTGTGCGGTTGTAGCATATAGCCGTTTAGGTGCTATAAACTATAACATAAAGATGTTATCATGAATCATAGACTATTGTCAATGAAAGTTCTAATAACTATTTTTTCCGTTCTATAATTTCTTTTTTACTTCCAAAACGGATAATAGCGTACTTTTCGATCATATCATCTTTGAAATAAATTTCAAATGGAATATTTTTTTGTAATTCTTTTTGCAAAAATTTTTTTTGCAGTTCTTTAGGTGCAGAGATTAATACCGCCTCATCTTCTATATTTCCATATGTAATTAGCTCTCTCTCTAGCTCATACGCAATCGTTTCATATGACATCACATACCCTGTCGCTTTACACGGTGCACACTCTTCAAGTAATACGTCACGTAAAGAATGTTTTTTACGTTTACGCGTCATCTCTAAAATCCCTAACTCTGTAAACCCAAGCACCCTTGTATATGTACGATCATGTTGCATAGCAGCGATGAGACATTCTCTTATTTTTTCTTTATCTTCTCTTCTTTTCATATTAATAAAGTCAATTAATATCATACCACCGATATCACGCAGTCTTAATTGACGCGCTATCTCTTCAGCTGCCACTTCATTTGTACGAAGGACTGTATCTTGTAAATTCTGTTTTCCAGTAAACTTACCCGTATTCACATCAATTACAGTCATCGTCTCCATTTGCTCCACAATTAAATAAGCGCCATTCGGGAGCCACACAATTTTTTGAAGTGCTTTCTCAATTTCACGCTCTATTCCAAAATGGTTAAACATTGAAGATTTTTCATTATAAAAGGACACTTTCTCTTTACCAACTTTTTCTTCTAACTCTTTTACTATACTTCTTGTATCTACAATTACTTTTTCAATCGTTTCAATCGGATTCTCTTGAAATACACGATCTAAAAAAGTCGCCGGTCGATGAAGTAGTAACGGTGCCTTTCCTTGGCCCTCTTTTCTTTTTAACTCTTCATATAACTGCTGTAACCTTTGCATTTCAGCTTGTATTTCTTCAATTTCTCCTTTTTCAGAAGCAGAGCGGAAAATATAACCTCCTGTCCCTTCCACTTCAATTTGGAGTAGTTGTTGCCTTCTTTTATTGTTTTTTATTTTCCGAGAAACCGCGCGCATTTCATCATATGGCATATAAACGACATATTTCCCGGTAAATTCTATGTTCGCTGTCAATTTTGGCCCTTTCGTATCAATTGCCTCTTTCACAACTTGTACGAGTACCGCTTGTCCTTCATGTATTCGATAAGAAGATGGTACATCATCGTACGAAAGATACGCATGTTTTTCTAAACCGATATTTACAAAAGCTGCGTTCATTCCAGCAATCGTTCTTACGATACGTCCAACATAAATATGCCCAACAATCTCTTGTTCTTCATTTCGTTTCCATAAAAACTCAACAATTTTCTTATTCTCTTCAATTGCAACGCGTTTTTCCGATCCAGCGTAGTTCATATATAACGTTTTCAAAATACTTTCCTCACTTTATAATCTTCTTTGCTTTTACAATAATAAAAGGTTAGTGCTAACGTCAACACTAACCGATTAATTCTTCAACAGATGAAGTTGTTCGTTTTTCAGTAAAATACGCATAAAGCAATTCATTTTCATCCAATGTGTAATGTTCTTTATATTTTCCGCGGACGATAATAGAATGCTTATAGCCTCTACGAAATTTTGTGAATATCTTATATAAATGATCTTCTGATTGCACCTCAATCGGTGCAATCTTTTCAATTCCTCTTTTGTTCCCATAATAACGTTCTAATAAAAAACGCATAAAGGCATACCGTCTTTGCTTCCATTCTTGATATAACGACACCGCTAAAAATATGAGTAGTACCCACATCATAATATTGTTACTATTCCAAAGTAACTGCCATCCTAGTATGACACTAAAAAAAACACATGATAATTTCATCATCTTTTCATGTGCTTGTAAATAAGGAAAACGATATGATAGTACGTTAAACAATACTTTTCCACCATCAAGAGGCCAAATAGGTAGTAAATTAAACGCTAAAATAATTATATTATTCCACATAAAGAAATAATATAATTCCGCATGAAGCCAACCAGCTTCAAACAACATATAGCCTACCGCCATCATCCAAATATGTTGAATAGGTCCTGCAATTACAACAACTAGTTCCTCTTTCAATGATTTATTCCCATGTTCCTCAAGCTCAGCCACACCACCAAACGGCAAAAGTTGAATCTTCTTAATACGCCAATTATAGTGTGCCGCTGCAAAAGCATGCCCAAGTTCATGGATGAGAACGATACAAAATAACAGTAGTAACTCTTTAAAACGTGCCGTGAAAATACCAATGACAATAATAACCCAAAACAACGGATGTACTGAAATCTTCGTTAAAACATCTCTATATTTAATCAAATGAAATCACCTGAATCGGATCAATAAATTTTTCGTCCTTTTTTATTGCGAAATAAAACTTACCATTTTTATTATTCGCATCATTATTCACTGTTCCAATTTTTTGTTTCTTTGAAACATAATCATATAATTTCACTGACATATCATTTAAATTTGCATACCATGACTCCGTACCATCTGCATGCTGAATTTGAACTGTATTACCAAGTTCCTCTTTTTTGCCCGCAAAAACAACTAGCCCCTCATTCACTGACTCAACAGTTGCATTTGTAGCTGTTTGAACAAATACACCTTGGCCATTTTTTTGAAACCCTTGCATCACCTTTCCGGAAGCAGGAATGGTATAATCTTTTTGCTGAATGGTCCCTTCTTTTTTCTCATTAGGCGAATAGAACACGAGAGGTTTTCCAAACTGTTTTTCGTACCATTTCGCTACAGTAGCAAATTGAAATTCTTCTTTCATCACTTTTTCTGTAACAGCTTTAGCACCGTCGAAAGAAGCTGGTGCATTCTTATATAAAATAGCGACAGAAAGAACTAATATTGCTGATAACAATACTTTGAAGAAAAACACTTCTTTTCGAAATAAAGGATGAATTTCCTTTTCTCCATCTTCAATAAATACTGTTTCACTATCAAAATTCCCTCCAGCAAAATACTGCTCTTCCTCCATCCTTTCTTGCTCTGCCTTCCTCTTCGCAATCCGTTTTTTAATTTCTTCTACACGTCTATTCTTCATACTGTCTCCTTTCTCTCGTTAAGCTAATGTACATAGAAACAGTTGTATACAGTTTGTACATATGTATGAGCTAGGTATGGAAGATATTCGTGTGAAGAAAAAAGAAAGCACTCCGCAAATATGCGAAGTGCTTTTAACGGATTCCAAAGAAGTTTTTCACCTTTGTAAATACCGATACCTTTTCTTGTTCAAATGCTTGTAATGGGACATTCTCACCCAACAAACGTCTTGCAATATTACGATAAGCTAACGCTGCTTTTCCGCTCGGTTGCAACGCTACAGGCTCACCTGTATTTGTAGCACGAATAACTTCATCATCATCTTCGACAACACCAAGAAGCTCGATTGACAATGTACGTACGATTTCATCAACATCTAACATATCCTGTTCATGAAGCATATGACTACGCACACGATTAATAACAAGTTTCGGTGGTTCAATATCCTCTTTTTCTAAAAGCCCGATAATACGATCCGCATCGCGCATTGAGGATACTTCTGGCGTCGTAACAACAATTGCTTTATCCGCACCAGCTACCGCGTTTTTAAATCCCTGCTCAATCCCCGCAGGACAATCAATTAATATGTAATCATAATCTTGACGTAATACTTGTATTAATTCATCCATTTGTTCAGGTGTTACCGCTGATTTATCACTCGTTTGTGCTGCAGGTAATAAATAAAGATCATCAAAACGTTTATCTTTAATAAGAGCCTGAGGTAAACGGCAACGCCCTTCAACGACATCAACAAGATCAAATACAATACGATTTTCCAGCCCCATTACTACGTCTAAGTTTCGAAGACCGATATCTGTGTCAATTAAGCACACTTTCTTTCCAGATAACGCTAGGGCTGTCCCAATGTTCGCAGACGTTGTAGTTTTACCTACACCGCCTTTTCCAGATGTAATTACTATTGCCTCTCCCACAGCTATACAATTCCCCTTTCTAACTTTGTTAAATTAGGTCTAAGATGAGTGAGAAGTTGCAGTCGATCGACAACAATGTGATTGTTCTCATTAATATACGCACATTCTGCCGCCTCCGCTCCGTCTTCTTTCTCTTCCGGAGCCCGCATTGCCACATCACTAATTCGAAGTTGCATCGGGTTCATAACAGATGCAGCGATTACAGCATCTGAATCCCCATAATAGCCCGCATGTGCAATTCCTCTTAATGATCCTACGACAAAAATATTCCCCCCAGCGATAACCGTTCCGCCTGGATTAACATCACCAATTAACAATAAATTTCCTTTTACATGTAAAACTTGTCCAGAGCGAACAATTTTGGAAATAGGGACGATTTCTGTTTCTTCTTTCCAAGCTATTGCTTCCTCTTTCGTTATAACATCACTTTCAATCGAATCCACAACGAGATTCTTTTTATTACGAATTAACGTACGAATCTCTTCTTGTTGGACTTCTGTTAAATAACGGTTTCCTACTTTCACATGCACTTCAATTAAAGAGCGTCCATCACCATCATAGTAATGTGTAGAAAGCTTTTCATCCAATTCCTTCAATAATTCAGAGAATGAACAACAATCATCTAAATGAAGGGTTATTCCGTCTTTTGTCCCTTTTATTGTTACATTTTGTTGCTTTTTTTCTTCCACTAAAGTTCACCCCACCGATTCAATTCGACATAAAATTAGAAAATCCTTTTTTCTTTTTCTTCCATCGCTTTTGAAAGACGCACTAAATATCGTCTCAGTGGGAAACAAACTATCAATAAGAAAATTGCATTTAGCAATAAAGTAGACAGGAGACGATCTGTGAAAAAGACATACGTCGACATATGAGTACGTCCTAACAAAGTTAAAAATCCATACACATAATACTCTAATGCTACTATGCTAGCTAGTACGATAGAAGTAACAATAAATAAATTCAATTGTAGTACCTTCATCACACTATAAACTAAATAAACTAAAATCGGATACGCAAAAATATATATACCAACAAGTTCCGTGTATACGGTATCAAATAAGAAACCAAATAATAGTCCGTAATAAATCCCTTGGACCGGACTATAGTACACAGTAATAAAACATAACACAATGATAAAGAAATGAGGTGATGCTATACTGTCTTTCCAAAAAACCTCTGTTGGAACAATAGTAGCAAACATATTTTCAAATAAAAAAGCAAAAAGGAGCAAAAGAGGAAGAGCTGCTCTTTTTAAAATCTTCATCATCTCTTCTCCCCCTCCTATTCTAATGGCGCTGAAGGCGTTTCACGTTTCGCAACTACAACATGCTCTACGTCATTTAAATCAGCGGCTGGCTTTACATAAGCTGTTTTTGTTAAACCGTATGGATCCTGCTGAACTTCAACGATTTTTCCAATTACAAGACCTTTCGGGAAAATATCACCGAGCCCAGATGTTACAACTAGTTGATCCTTATCTACCGGTGCATCAGAACCAATCTTTGTGAAAAGAAGTAAGTGCTTTTCTTTATCGTAACCTTCAATCAATCCAAAGATTTTCTCATTCCCTTGTACGATAGCAGAAACACGATTTGTTCGGCTCATAGAACTTAACAATTCTACTGATGATGTAAACTGAGATACACTTTTCACTCGTCCCACTAAACCTTGTGGAGTTAATACAGCCATATCTTTTTTTATTCCTTGCTGTGCCCCTTTATCAAGTCCAACTAAATCGTACCATTTATCTGGATTACGAGAAACAACAGTCGCTGGAATTTCAGTATAACCGCTATTTAACTTATCTTTACCCGTTAACTCTTGTAACTTCTTGTTATCATCTTCTAATTGTTTTACTTTCCCTGATAGACCTGCATAATTGTCTAATTTTGCTTTTAATTCTTTATTCTCTTCATACGTGCGCTTTACATCCTCTACATTTTCGAAGAATCCAGCTACGTATTTCGCTGGCTTTTGGAATACACGTTCTACAACACCGACAGTGTCTTTAACAAACTGCTCTGGCCATGTTAAACTGTTCCGTTCTTTCAATGAGATTCCAATCAATGCCACGAGAAGAATAATACTAACTAACAAAACAATTAATCTTTTGTTTAAGAAAAACTGTGGCACGTTCACACCCTCTTAATTTCATTGATTTTTATTTTGCAATATTATCGAGCAGCAGTTTTGAAAAGATCGATATTGTCTAATGCTTTACCCGTTCCAATTGCTACGCAATCTAATGGGTCTTCTGCAACAAGAACTGGCATATTTGTTTCTTCACTAATTACTTTATCTAAGTTACGTAGTAATGCTCCGCCACCTGTTAATACGATACCACGGTCCATAATGTCTGCCGCTAATTCAGGTGGAGTTTTCTCTAACGTATTTTTAACAGATTCTACAATGGCATCTACTGTATCTTTTAATGCATCTGCAATTTCTTCTGGCTGAATTAGTACTGTTTTTGGTAAACCACTTACTAAATCACGACCGCGAATTTCCATAGGCTCGATACCTTCTGGCTCGCCTGCAGAACCGATTTCTAATTTTAATGCTTCAGCTGTTCTTTCACCGATCATTAAGTTGTAGCTTTTCTTAATGTACTGAATGATTGAATCATCCATATCATCACCAGCAACACGAACTGATTGACTTGTTACAATACCACCTAAAGAAATGATTGCAACTTCTGTTGTACCGCCACCAATATCAACAACCATGCTACCAGTTGGTTCCCAAACAGGTAAGTTTGCACCAATTGCTGCTGCAAATGGTTCTTCGATAGGATAAGCATCACGAGCACCAGCTTGACGAGTCGCATCGATTACTGCACGTCTTTCTACAGCTGTAATACCAGATGGTACACATACCATTACATAAGGCTTACGTGAGAAGAATCCATTTGATTTTTGAGCTTGTTGAATGTAATATTTCATCATTGTTGCTGTTGTTTCGTAATCAGCAATTACACCGTCTTTCATCGGGCGAAGTGCCACAACGTTTCCTGGTGTACGACCAATCATTTGTTTTGCATCGCTACCTACAGCAACGATTTGTTTCGTATCAGTTTGTAACGCTACTACTGAAGGTTCACGTAACACTACACCTTTTCCCTTTACATATACAAGCGTGTTCGCAGTTCCTAAGTCTATTCCAAGATCGCGAGTAAAGCCACCAAATCCAAACATATTATTTATCTTCCTTTCTTGTTTTCACGGACTCATTTTTTCTTACTTTATATTATAAAAACAGTACGTTTTTTATATCTTTATCCTTTTTGTAGATAATTTTCTACAAAAAACTCATAAATCACATTATAAAACAAAATAAGTAAAAAGCATAGTCTTAAATATGACCTTTTTCCTTTAAACTCACGAATTTATGGTCACCTATTATAATATGATCGAGCACTTCAATTCCGATAATCTGGCCGCATTCTACTAAGCGTTTTGTTACTTCAATATCTTCTCGGCTCGGCGCAGGGTCTCCTGAGGGATGGTTATGAAGACATATGATAGAGGCTGCTGCACGGCGAAATGCTTCTTTAAAAACTTCCCTGGGATGTACAATTGAAGAGTTTAAACTTCCAATAAAAATCGTTTGCCTATGTATAACTTGATTCTTTGTGTTCAAATAGAGACATATAAAGTTCACGTATATACAAAAAATCGACAAAACAAAAGAGCACAGCGTGTATAAGCAGTGTTGGTAGCACTCTTATACCGTTCACCTGATTGAGCCAGGTAAACACTTGCCATACTCTCATGAGTCATTGTACATCATGCAGAGTCTCTTAAGCAACGTTTACTTAATTGGTGACGTTGCTTTTTTGTTTCCATAAAGGGAGACATATAATATGGAAAAGAGATGCATAGATGTAATAGCAAGCGAAGAAGCATTTCGTAACCTATCACCATTTATAGAATTGGAAGAACTAAACAAAACTATACGTACATACAGAGATAATATCCGTATGTCTATTAAGCGTACGGATGTACAATCTAAACTCATTACATTACTTGAAATTTTAAAACGCCACAGCTGCAAATATGTAGGCGTTAGTTTCCTATGCAAAAATTCAATTGCTAACATAATGGAAGTTTCATATAAAACTGTACAACGTTTAATGAAGAAACTTGTGGATCTAAAGATGATTAAACAAGTAGCAATGAAACGTAAAAAAGATATGCTTCAAACTTCTAATGCTATTATCATTCAACCAATTGTGGAAGAAGTGTCCAACAAGTTAGATACAAAAAGTCCTACAAAGTGTCCTACCATTAAAACAAAACCTGTTTCCTTAAAACAAAATATAAAAGATATAAACAAACGTAATAGTAATGAGAATAGCAATACTCCAGAAGAGAATATTGAACAAGCTGATTTCGTTGCTCACTGGGTACCAGAACGTTTTGTTTCTTTAGCTAGCTCTTTTTACAGTGAATCTAAAACTATTCAAGAACTGTGGAAGGTCGTAAGACAGTGCAATAAAATCGTTAACCACACAACAGGTAATAAAGCATTTGATAATGACCAGGAACTTACTATCGGCTTAAAAGCTATTAAAGAGTTTGTTATGAAAATTAAATCCGGAGTAAAAATGAAGAAAGGAAAATTCGCTTATTTCCACGGGATTGTGAACAACTTAATGGACAAGTTCTACTTCGATAAAGAATTCATGGCCATATAAAAAACACCTAGCTAAATTAACTAGGCGTTTCGATTTTTAAAATATCCCTGAATAGAATTTTATGTATTGCATGTGGTCCATCACCTATTAAAGTTCTACCCATTTGTTGGTCAAGTTTAACAATTCTCCTTTTACTAATATCTAGTTCTTTATATTTTCTATACCCAGTAAACACTAATGTGAAAAATCCGAATACCCTTTATTTTTACCTACTGGAACACACTTCTGCAGTTCCCTTTTATACCATATCACACATATATATTAGTGCACTACTATCATCCTTAATGCACAACAAAAAAATGACACTTACGTCATGATACAGATGTCGTTTCTTTTTTATTTCTCCAAAATCCCAAACCAATTTTAAAGAAAAAACAAGCCCGATATAGAATGAAGTGTACAATGACCGCTTAGTCTACCAAAGACTATACATAGCAAACACGCAATGAGAGGGGACATAAAATGTATGAAGAAGCACCAAATCATTTATATACTTATTTCACCTGACGGCAACTGTTATACAATCAATCCCATTGTAATGTATGCAACTACTGCAATCATCCTTACACAACGTTTGAATAAAGAACTTCATCGAAAAATAAGAAACATTTACCAACAGGAGTAGAAGTTCAACAAGTAGAAGATGAATAACTCATTTTATTCTAAATAATTTAACAAGATACACACGAATGTACAAAATAATTATTCGCGTAAAAAGCTTGATTTATATACCCCAATACACTGTGACAAATCCAGCGCACGTCAACATTCCCATGATATGATTAGCTGAGTCTTACTAATTCATAATGGTAAAATAAATAGGATCTACCAAGAAATTTATTATAATATAGGGCATGCGTAAACTGTATATATTAGTAGTACAACTAAAGAACTCCCATAAAAAATACACCTTCAATTAGAGAAGGTGTACTTTTTAATTTTATGTTCCTCGCGCGCACATATCCTTAAAGCATGCTTAAAGATTTATCATAAGGGACAGCGAAATTTCATTGACCACTATACAACCTATAAACACATGCTAACTAATCCGTATTCCCCCACTTGCATATCCCGTTATTGTGTTAAGAAGCGAGAGACCTGCAGCTGTTGCAGAGAAAACTAATAACAGTCTTGTTTCTGCTGTTACTGGTATACTCAGCCCTGTTGTTATTCCACTAGCTATAGCTCCTAAGGCCACTACCCCTGTTAACGCAGGTGCTAAAGTTACTACTGCTCCTGGAATTGGAGTGAAAATATTATCTGGAGTAGTGGATGAATATAATTGAGCTGTTATTGTCACTGTAGATCCCACTAAAGTTAATGCCACATTATTACTAAAATAGGCTGAAATGGATGTAATAACCCCATCATCCGGCATTGAAAATGAAAAATTCAGAATAGGTCCTAGAGCCGTTCCTGTCAAATCTATAATCCCACCAACAGGTGTTATACCTGTTGCAGAGCTCCCAAATCCAACCAAACTAGTTGTTCCCACAAGCCCACCTGCAATAGTGGTAATAATAATGGGTCCTCCGGAAGCAAATGGTATAATAGCTCCACTTCCTGTCGGCCCTGTCGCTCCCATTTCTCCAGTAGCTCCTGTTGGACCCGGTAGTCCTGTCGCTCCCATTTCTCCAGTAGCTCCTGTTGGGCCCGGTAGTCCTGTCGCTCCCATTTCTCCAGTAGCTCCTGTTGGGCCCGGTAGTCCTGTCGCTCCCATTTCTCCAGTAGCTCCTGTTGGGCCTATTCCACCTGCAGATCCTACTACACCAATTCCATAAGGTTGAATACCTGTTGGAAAAGTTGCAATGATAGTGTTCATATTTTGATTAATTGCAGATATAGTATTACTTCCTTCATTAACCACATATATAATGTGTCCACCTGTAGAATTAGATATTCCAATCGGTGATGTTTCCACAGTAATAGAATCTGTTACTGTATGCGTTGTTGTACTAATAACCTCTACAATACTCGTATTATATCCAGTCACATAAACATACGCTCCATTTGATGTAATTGTAACTGCATAAGGCTTCACACTAACTGGAATTGTCGCGCTTACCGTGTTTGTTGCTATATTAATGACAGACAATTTTTGTCCACTATAATTTGTGACATAGGCAAATAAACCATCTTCTGCAATTGCTATACCAATCGGTTTAGCTCCCACGATAACTGTGTTAATAATAGCTTTAGTGTTCGTATCAATTACAGAAACACGATTACTATTAGAATTTACAACGTAAACAAATGCCCCATTCGGTGTGACAGCAATACCTCTTGGCATACTTCCAACCGGAATGGTAGTTAACACAGCGTTACTTAAGGTATCGATGACGGATACTGTATTACTTCTAAAATTTGTTACATATACAGACTGTCCATTTGGTGTAATTGCTATATCTGTAGGGTTTACCCCTACATTAATTGATGTCAATACCGTATTCGTTTCTGTAAGAATGACAGATATCGTATTACTCCCGAAATTCGCCACATAGGCATATTGACCGTCTGGAGTGATTGCTATTCCACGTGGTGAGATTCCTACTGGAATTTTGGAAACAACTTCATTACTTGCTACATCCATTACTTCAACAGTATTATCCTTTTGACTCGTTACATACATAAATGTTAGCGACAAATTAATCTCCTCATTTCTAAACATAATGAAATGTTATATAACGTTCTATATATAATATGTGACTAGTAAATTTTGGTTCCTATAGCACAAAAATGCGTTGTAAAACTCATAAATATCTAAAAATAGATGACTAAGGAAATGTGTTTTCCTGGAAGAATGATAGTAACTCAAACTATCTCCAAAAAGGACGGATTTACTAGTATAATAGCCAATTTTGATTAGTATCAATCCATTTTACAAATCCCCCCCCCGCAGACAGTTTAACCATTGGGGGGATTCCGCCTATTACAAGCCATCCACCTATCTGTAGAAAAGCTTTCCTCCAATGTTTTTTTGTAAAAACGGTATTCTAAATCAATTCATTACGCACGTTAACCCGTTTTTTGCATCAATACCCTTCATTTTGTATATCTTGTGATCTTTCCTTCTTTCCTCAGATATCCACTTTTTCACGTATAGGTACTTGGTTTCGTAATAAAGGTATTTCGATGATTCATAAAGACACTCTTCAAGAAATGAATTTAGGATTAATTCCATGTGTTTTAATTGATAGCACCGCCTTACGAAATAGTTTATATGATTCTCAAGCAAAACGTGGGAAATCTACTCTTTATAATCGGTATGAGGGATATAAAGCTCATGTCTGTTCTACACCAGAAGGTATTGTATTGTGTCATATGCATTTACAACAACGAACGTATATAATAACAAAATGGCTCCTGTATTGCTTCGAGATATACAAAACCGAAATGTGTTCTTTTCCGTTGCAGATGCTGCTTATGATAGTCAACACATCTATAAAATTGCAGGAACATGTGATATTTTCGTGGTGAAAACAATTCCCCCACGTAATGGCCAACAAATCAAAAGTACACATCGTCGTGTATTATCTTATTTTGCACAAACCATCTTTGACAAACAGTTAACGAAAGAGCGTGGAAAAATTGAACAACAGTTTAGTAATATCAAAGATAAAGAGCTAAAACAGCCACATTGGTATGGTCAAAATCGCTACCAACTGCATGTTCAGCTAGTTTTTCTGATTCAAAACTCGTAAAAACAAGAAAAAGATTCCATTAATAAAAGGCGGCAAGTCATCATTGTTACTCCACGTACACATAGGCCTCATTAGCAGTGACATAATACGTTTTCCCTTTACTATTGTGGACTTTATATTGCGGTGAACCATTTACATTTACTTTCGCATCAATTGTAAATCCTAATCCCGCATCTACAGAACCGGCCACATCTTTATCCTGCCAAGATGGAGCATCATAGAAACGTAGATTGTTAACTTTTGAAATAACACGCTTTCCAACAATAGAAGAATCTACTGTGCTTTTCTTATTAAACTTCACATAAGATGGATCGTTCTTAATCCACTGATTGCCACCAAGGTTTAACCATCCATTTGATTGTCCCCATACTTCGTAGGACTCACCTTTACCTAATTGACGAATACCCCCGTATCCAGTACCTGGACCTTTACGAAGGTTGATGCCATTCCCCTCAATATACGCAATACCTGTCCCGTTATTTGACGGTGGAATACGCGTAGGAGTTACTTTACCATCTCCATTGTATGCATTTTGGACTCCTTCAATAAAGTTATTCCAACGTCCTTCTGCCAACATACGATGAGGACAGTACTTCCCACTCCATGATTGATGTGTACGGACTTTATTAATTGGAATATTGTACTGTTTCATTAGTTGAGCTACAACGATAGCTGCATTGTCTTCCGCTTTATAGTATCTATCTCCACCGCTTAAAGAGTAGCAAATTTCAACCCCAATAGATTTACGATTACCATTCCCGTTACCGTCGCCAGTATGCCAGGCGTTACGCTCTAAAGGAATTCCTTGTACAGCTTCTTTATCATCTACGGCAATATGAAACGATACTTGGTTATCATTACGAATCATATAAGATACTTCATTTTCTGCTGTAGCATCGTTGTACGTATTGTGGACTGTAATGAATTCTGGATTCATTGTATACGGACACTTTGTACCATATTTACTTGGGTCAACTAATTTTTTTCTGATTTCCATTATTGAACATCTCCCTTTTTCTCTTCTTGTTTTTGTTTTCCACCTAAAATTTCAACTGCATTTGTTAATGCTGAAGGTAAGGGGATTCCCATACGTCCAGCGTTTTCTAAAAGTGAAAGCAACTCATTCCCCATGAAGAAGAAAATAGTCGCTTCACGAATTGCACTGTTACTTCCCAGTACCGAGTCTAGTTGAGCGGCCGCTCCGACCAAAAGAAAAAGCACCACCTTTTTGGCGATGCCTTTAAAACCAACTTTACTTTTTAATTCTCCGTTATATCCTGCTGCAATCATGCCAGTTAAATAATCAATAACTGCCATCGTCACTAAGATTTTCAATGTTGCATCCCATCCTCCCAAGAAATACCCACAAAAGCCACCAAATGTAGCTATAAATGCTTTCAGTAATACATCAATGCGATCCATCTTTTCCTCTCCTTTTTAAGCTGCAAAACAACTTGGATCCATTCCAAATATTTCTGCAATATCTTCCTCGCTTCTGTCTTTCAAATAAGATTCAGTTGTGGAGATATCAGAATGATTGGCAAGTGATTTTAATTTTTCAAGCGATACTCCTTGAACTTTTAAATTATCTAATCTGCTGTGACGAAAACAGTGAGGATTAATTTTAAATTCCTTCCCTTCTTTTTCGTTTAGCATTTTAGCAAATATGTCGCACCAATAATTAAATGCACTCTTGTTCAATCTTTTTCTCTCACCATTCTTATAAACACGCACAAACAAATCTGGAATAGCATCCTGACCTCGCTGATTTATATATAAACGAATGCATTTCTGCACCCGGTGATTGTAATATAATCTAAACTTCTTACCGCATTTTCCTCGTACCACATTTGTATAATAGTGTTCTGTTAACCCTTCTTTCTGAACCTGGTAAACCTCATTCTTTCTAGCTGCGCTGTAATAAGAAAGCGCCAAATACGTTGCTAACATATACTTTTCTTGATCAAGTAATTCATCAATCAACCAATTAATCTGATCCTCAGTTATAAATGTGATATCCCGAATTGGATTCTTAGGTAAACCACGCACTCGTGAACCTACATTAAATTCATAATCATAGTCGTCATCATCCGCACAAAATTCTAATGCGGATCTTAACGCACTCATTAATCCATTTACACGAGCATGAGACATTTCCATCTCTTGAAAAATAATAGATAAATTTCGAATGTCTTTACGTGTTAAATCAATAAGATTTTTATTTTCGAAGTGTTGATGTATTAGAAACAAAATAATCCGTAAATCCCAATTGTATTGCTGTAAAGTGCTTGCCGCTTTCCCTTGTGCTTTCTTTTCAATAAGAAAATCTTTGACTAGGCTTTTGTTTTCCTGGCTAACATGCTTTTCATAAATTGCTTGGTCTACTATTCGTTTCACAATGATCATCTCCTCAAAATAAAAAGAGAAGCGAAATCACTTCTCTTGATCTATGAATTGAATTTATTCAAAGCCGTATTTTATGCAAAATAAAGAACAGCTTATAGCTGCTCTATTTGCGTTGTATTTTCAGTTGTTAATGGTTCTTGTGGAGGATGCACACCAGTAAGTTTAAAATAATCATTTGCACAGATACGCCGTTTAGCAACTCCTAAATCTAATTCATACAGTTTGGCACCACGACCACATAACTCACATTTTGTTAACACTCTAAAACAAATAGTTCCTCCATCATCCATTTGCCTCCATACCTCGACTTTACTAGTGTCATTAGCAATCCCAGCATTGTCTAACATGTCAGCGGGTATTTGAACAGAAACTCCATTTTCTGTTCGTTTTATGTCTACTATTCTTCCCATATAAGGAAGAGTTGCTCCTTCTTGAAAAGGCATCATATAGTTAATATCGTCCATTTATATCTTTCCTTTCTATCCAAGTGCGTTAAATTTCCAACCATTTGGAGTACTTACATAAAAACCTGGTCCAAGATTACCATCTGTAAAACGGATATGCCCCCAGCCTTGGAACTGATTGCCTCCCATATTTACACCTTGGACTGCTCGTATATTGGTAAAAAATTTAAATTCTTTGTTGGTAGTGAAATCCACTGTGTATCCATCATCAGATATACCTATATTCGTATTGGCATCACCTAACGCAATCCTACGAAACGGCTGAATACCGTCTGCTCTTTCCGCTGCCGTACGATCCCAGTTATACATGCAAGCGTAGTTACCACTAACCAATGTTATCCCTGAAACACAAACTGCTCTACCCGCAGAAACTTGTGCATTTGCAGCTGTAACTTTAACTACAATCATATGTTCTTGTGGATTGTAATTGTTAGGAACGGTAAACGTGAAATTATACCTTCTAATTTCACCATAAAATGTAGATGGTTCTGGAAAATCTTTATATGTTTCGTGCCAAATTTTATAACTCACTTCATCTAATGGCGTAACAAAACATACCTGCAATCGTGGTTTTGCTGTTACACGTACACCGTTAATCTGTGCGGTTCTATAATGCGCTGACAATGTATAAGAGTTTCCTGGATGAATCCCGTTTTGAACTTTTGTTTCTGGGTAATTATACGTATCGACACGGACTGCATTTACCATTTGTTCATAGTTAAATGTAAAAGTGTTATTTTCTATAACTACACCGTTTCCTTGTACTTTCCAAGGTAGACCATATCCAGCACCAAACCCCTGATAATTGGGGTTACCTATGTTCAATTTTGGAACACTAGAAAAATCGTGATCTGCTATTAAATTTCGTTTTGGCATAACGGTTGTTTTCGTTCCCCATTCATCTTCAAAAAGGAAGTCTAACATTTTAACAGTAACGCCGTTTTTATCGATGGTAATTTTATCGCCATTAACTTTGATAAGATTCGTATCAATACCCTTTGCGGTTAACCATTGCACCATTGTGTCTGCGTTAATATCTAGTTTTGCAGCATTAATTGTAATTTTGCCAGGGGACATATTGATGGCAGTGACAATGCCGTCCTTTAAAATCTGCGCTATAATTCCTTCGTCTAACACTTCTAACCTTGATTCCGTTTTCTTTACATAGGCATTATAAGTCTCATTTATAAATGTTTCTTGTTTTTCAGAGATGATTGAAACGCCTTTTTCATTAGCACTAATACCTCTTTCTAATTCTGTAACTTTTTTAGTGTAATCTTCAGTTGCTATCTTATCGGTCAATTCTTCCATGATTTTATCTTTATCTACAATATCAACAGGGTTCTCCATAAATGAAGAAGGTTTATCACCAATTTGTAGCATGGGTTGTGCCATCCATAGACGACCATTTTTACGAACCCAAAACAGCACTTTAACTTTTTTTCTGCCTTCGATTAATAGCCCTACCACATGTGTACGAATCCATGTGCCTTGTGAAATAGTTATTTCTTGCAAGTAACTTTTAATCATTTTATTGTTTACATCGTAACATTGGAGCTCGATAGCAGCTCCAGCATCTATACTAGCTTTGTTATCTGTATAAAAGTAAGCAGAGAAAACATAATTCCATCCAGGACCAGCGTTTATATAATCGTGCGATGCTCCTTTATACAAATTGCTCGCATTACCTGTAGTAATTACACTAAGTGAATTGCATCCCTTATAAGTAACTTGTGTATCTCTTGCTGCGTTTGAAGTTAATTGCCAATATTTCGTGTCGTTCTTCCACAAGACATTGCGTAAAACCGTTTGGTTACCAATTCCACCAACGTAATCTTCAACATCTTTCATTTTTAATTGCAATTCCAATGCTTTACTATGTTGTTCTATCTTTGAAGTAGCCTCACTAAGCGTCTTCCCTTGCTGAGTTTGTATTTCTTGTACTTTACCGACGCTTTGTGAAATACTATCTGCGTTTTTCTCTACTGTTGTTACTCGTTTATCAAATCCCGTTTGATTTTGTTCAACCTTAGTTATATTTTCTTTTATACCATCCACACTTTTTTCAATTTCGGTTGTTCTCTTGGTGAATTCATCGGTTGTTACTTGATCTTCAGGCGCTGGTGTCCATCCAGTAGCTTTATTTCCTTTTTCAAGTTTAAAATTTTGAATAATGATTTTTGTTGTTTTAGCATCTATTCCCCAAAATTCCAGTCTCGCTTGTCCTGTGTTATTAAGCTGTTCTGTAATTTTTGTAGTGTACGTAACTCGTTGGAATTGGTCCGTAATTCCTGTGAATATTTGTCTAACGAATGTATATTTAGGCGAACCGTTTTCGCCATAAAACTGAACGCGACCTGCCGTTTTATCCGTTGTTATAATTTTTACATCGAAGCTAAAAGTTACGGTTTTGTCTACTAATTCACTAAAGATTTGATTTAAGTTATTCTTAAATACTCCATAAGCTGAATTTGAAGATAATTGCGTCGTTTCCCAATATTTCGTATCTGATATTAAATTACGTACTCCAATTTCTTGTTCATTGAAGTTCTTTTCTACACTTGTTAACTTCTCGCTAATTTTACCTGCTTGCGCCTTTATTTCAGTTGTGACTTTGATAAAATCGTTACTGTCTGCCTGATCTTCAGGCGCAGGTCTCCACGGATAAACTTTTTTAGTTAGGGATAGCATAGGTGAAGTTTGTTGGTATAAAGCACCTTTAGGTATTGATTCAGCTTCAAATCTATATACAATATTGGGATCAGTGGCATCAGATCCGACTAGAATTGTTACTGAAACCCTTTTCCATTCTCCATTAACTGTTGTTTTACCAGCACTGTTAGGAAAGAATACTTGTGTCGATTCCCCGCCTATCATTCTAGCTGTTACAGAAAATGTTACAGTGTCGCCAATTTTTATTTTCCCACGCTTAATTAATTCACTGGGTTTTACGGCGATACCTTGCCATTCTGTATCTGTTTGCGCGATAGCATTCCCATTGTACGTGTCCTTAATAACAGATAAGTGAGCACCTTTTAAAGATAATTCTTCGTTAGCTGTTAACGTCTTAGTTCCTCTTACAAGGTTAATAACATCACCATCAAGGTTATTCACATTATTTTCGATTCGTTCGATGGTTTGCTTTGTTCCATTTGCATCTTGTTCCACTTGATTTAACTTTTGGATTGTTTGCGATGACGTTTTGTTGATTTGCTCGATTGAACTGGATATACCGTTAATATTTTGTTCTGTCTTTACTACACGATCGGTAATTCCGCTTTGATCTTTTTTGATATCAGATACAGTATTTTTTAATCCTTCGACACCTTTTGAAGTTTCAACAATCGTTCGGCTCATACTTTCTTGAGTACCTTGTAAACTTTTGATTGTCTCTTTTGTTCCCTTGTCACTTTCTTCAAGCGTCTTAGTTACCTGACTGACTCTTTCTTGTTCCCCTTTAACAGCATCGAAGTCTTTTTGTAAATTATCCGCTTTCGTTTCAGCTTCTTTAACCCTAGCATCTAGCTTTTCTGCACTAGCATTAATCTCTTTTGTCACATGCTCCAACGTATCGTTCTTAATTGCTTCCACATCAGGAATAAGGAGCTCCCAATCTTTACCGTTCCACACTTTTAAAATACCAGGTTTACCATTGCTAATATCTCGCCATAATGTTTTACCTACTATAAGATTATCGGTCGGTGGATTTTTAGCTTCAATGATATTTACCGTATTATTTTTTAGATTTTCCTGGACCTTTTCAGCAAGTTTCTTGGCTGTTTGAGATTCTTTTTGAGCTTGTTCGGCTGTCCCTTTTGCTTCCTCTGCTAATTTTTCTAGTTGTTCCAATAATTCTTTATTGGCTTTATTACCCAAAGAAGCAAGTACTCTATTGTAGAGTTTTCGCATTTCTTCATTCGGATCAGTCATTTCACGATAATCACCAAATACATATTTATCTTGTGAAGAGTCTGTAAATGACTCATCGCCAGCGATTGCACGAGCTTCTAGATATAGTTCAGGAGTAAAACCTGTATCTTTAATTCGGATTGTGTCCCCTTCATTAATCAGCTCGTGAGCTAATCCGAATACACGACCTATACTTTGTGCTTGAACATCGTAAGAAATAGAGGAATTTATCCGTTTGGCTAATTCTGTTTTCATAAGAGTCATTAAACGTTTCGGTGTTATATCGCCTTCTGTTTCTGGTGTATAAAAGCCAAATTTATGTTGACCACGTTCGTTCCATCGTTGGAAAGCATCACTGTCCACAAGATAAGGAATACCGTCATTTATGTCGGTGATTGTAATAAACCCTTCCCCTTCTTTTTTGGAGAAACCAAGCAATGCTGTACAAATGTTTTGTGAGTTCTCAACACGTTTAATTCCCACTAAATCTTTGCCAAGTGTTACTTCTTTCCTTGTTTCTTGACCGCGTTTCTTTACCATGTCCACATAGCGACTGACAATTTGAGAACCAACTACTTCAGCACGGTATTGGATTTCTAACTCGAACAAAGAAGCGATACCTTTTAAAAATTTCAGTGGATCTATGAATTCATCAATCGTCATTGTATGGAAACCAGCGTATTCTGTTCTACCTCTTTTCCACTTCGTACCTGCAAGAGCCATATCAATAAACTCATTTACTGTTTTACCTTCCACCTTCTGCGGAGTAATAATGCCAGCTTTCGCAAGTTGAATCCATTCACCAGATGCATAAGCAATGACTGATCTATCATTAGAATCCTTTTCGGTTTCAGTAATAACATACGGAACGATACGCCCGTCACGCACTTCTTTTAATACTAAATTTTGCTGCATGAGTGTAGCTGCATGTTCCGTATTATCAAACACTTTAAATTCTAATGTATCTATATTGTTCTTAATTTCCCAATGTCGTTTATCATCCCAATAATCTTTTGTTTGTATATTAGAAACGATTTGACTCGTTTTAAAATCAACAACATGTAATGTTCCGCTTGGTGTTCTCATCTAAATCGCTCCCTATACGTTATTTTGGCTATTCCCACATCGGAAGGCATAATTTCAAGCTTGTTTAATCCTTTGTTAATAACTGGATAATCACTGAATATATCTTTTAGATTAATCGCCTTTTTACCATTGATTGATACAAGGCTTCGCTCGGTATCAATAACTACTTTATCTCCAACATCAAAAATATAAGGCGGATTATCTTGGGTATTCATATTGACTTTCCAAATTTTTAAGTCATCGATGCTCATGTCTGTACAAAACATGTTATCCGAAAATTGACTGATGCTTATTTGAACTTGTGCTACTTTGTCCATATTCATATTGTTTTCATCTTCCCACACGACAAAGCGCTCTGAATCATCCTTTTCGGTATTCCATAAAAACTTAGAAATATAAGCTTCCCACCTATTGCCGGTACGTGCTAACCATAATCGACCACGATATTGATTCCATGTAGTAGGATGATCTCCAGGTTCATTTATAAGCACTCGCTCGCCGTTTGGTTTCTTTTTGTTACCAAGCTTAGCGAACCCTGTATTCTGTTCTGCTTGCCAATGAACATCATTCATAGAAATACGAGCTACATAGTCGCTATTTTCATCTAATAAACCTATTTCAACACGCCCCATTTGATCGGGGTGAGAGCTTCTTAACCCAACATACGCCTGCATAATAAAATCTTGTAGTGGGCCTTGTGGGATGTTCTTTTTAGCTATGCAACCATGCCATCCTTTTATATTTGTTTCACCTAAATAAACCGGAACTAGGCGTGAGCCTGCATCCACTTTAAAAGCCCCGCCCCCTACCATATCTTCTGCATTCGGAACATCCGTCCATCCTATAGTGGTAGACATTTCATCCCACATTACCCGCTGATTTCTTTCGACAGGTATCTGATTTACGCTAAGCGGCCATCCGATACGAAAATAATTGTCTCCATTCCATACATCAAGAAATGTGGAAGGATTCGTTACTTCAACTTCTATAATTGGATTGGATTCTACACTGCCTTTGTTTTGAACATTTGCTATTAACCCGCTTGCACCTGTTTGAAAATCTACTGTTCGAGTAGGGCCTAATTTATATGGCATTGGACAAATGAACTTAATTGTCCCTATTCCAAGTGTTACAAATTCATCTGGATCAAAGCTATCTTCCACAACTGCTAAATATGTTCTATTTGGTTCTATATCAAAAATAAGTTCTGCTGGTTGGCCTGTGATTAACCATTCTGCAATTTCTTCTTTCATAGTTTCCAAATCTGAACCCTCAGGAACTATAATTCCTACAGGAATAGATAAAACACGCATTTCCGTTTGGGTGTTTAATAGTCTTGCTCCTGTATATCCTGGGACACTTAGAAAATTCCTTTTCACCGGTGCCCACGCTGGTCTTTTCCATCCCTTTTCTATTTGAATAAAATCCTTACGTATATTGTTAAATGTAAAAGAACTCATACTGTCACCCCATTTCTTTATAAAATAAAGGAAACCCAAACCTAAAAGTCTGAGTTTCTTTTTGTTTCTCTTTCTTGATACTCGGTTGTATAACGATAAGTACCGCGCGCCACGTCTCTTCCTTCTAAACTAACAGGAACTTCCACAACTAAATCACCACCAAGCATTGGAATGACTCCACCACCTGACGAACCAAAAGAGTTATTAATGACTTGATTTGATACACTGTTTGTCATGGCTTGTCTGCTGTTTGACATATTCCCATACACACCACTCATAACCGTTTTTAATCCTGCTAATTGGTTTGCGGAACTAGCCATCATACGGCTCATATCGTCCATTAATTGATTTATTTCTCCTGATATAGCAAATTGTTGTCTTGGCATGGCTGCTATGATTCCTGCGCCAATATCTCCGAGTGTCTTTTTATTCAATGGTAAAACCGCTTCTTTTCCGGCTTCTCCTGCACCTTGTAAGTTTCCGCCATTCATTCCGAAAATAGTTGGTTTAGTGAAGATACCACCTTTTGCACGCCAATCTATATTAAGTCCAGAAGGGAATGTAATATCCTTCCCTAAAATATTTTTCGTACTAGTTTGTAAGCTAAAGTGTGGAAGAGGTGGCATTTCAGGTTTAGGAATTTTTAACTTCAAGTCACTAAAGAAGCTCTTGATCTTCCCAATAAATTTTTCTACACTGTCAACTGCATCTTTAATTGGATCAATAATAAAACGTTTAGCTGCTTCAAATTTTTCTTGAGCTGCACTCTTTACAGAATCGAATTTTTCTCTAGCTGAATTATATAAATCAGTAAATTTTTGCTTTGCCTGATTATAAGCGTCTGTTACTGGCTGAATAACATATTGCTTCACTAAATTCCAAGCTGTAAGTGTATAAGATTTTATAGATTCCCAATTGCTTAATATCCAATTTGCTAATTCACCAAGTTTTTGCTTGGTTGTATTCCACAAGTCTTGAACAGGTTGAATTACATACTGTTTAACCAAATTCCAAGCCATAAGAGTATACGATTTAGCAAGTTCCCACTGTGAGCTTAACCAAGAAATCAAATCACTGAATTTTTCTTTTGTTGTACTCCAAGCTTCCTGGACTGGCTGAATAATATATTGCTTAAGTAATCCCCATGCAACTTGGGCCACAGCTTTTGCAATTTCCCATTGTGTACCAAGCCATGTAACCAATTCACCAATTTGTTTACTCACCCAATTGTAAGCTTCTTGGATTGGTTGAATAATATACTGGCTTATAGCTGCCCATGCAATTTGCACTCCTGCTTGAATAAGTAGCCATCCTGCTTCTAAAACAGTTGCTATGAATGAAATGATTGGATCTAAAACGGTAACAATGGTATTCCAAGTGTCTTGCCAAGCTTGTACGAGTGTTCCCCACAGTTCAGAAGCTGTTGTAACTAAAGAGGTCCACCAAGAAGATGCCGTTTCCACAATACCTGACCACAAAGTACTAAAGAATTCCCCTATAGGATCAAAGAAACTATGCATCATTTCAGTGAATGAGGCCCAAGCTCCTGAAAAGAATTCAACAATAGAATTCCATGTACTACTACATATTTCACCTATCCCTGTCCATAAATCGCTAAAAAATTGCCCTATTGGATCAAAGAATGAATGCATTGCTTCTAAGAAAGAACTCCAAGCTTCACTAGAAGATTGAACTATACCATCCCAAAGCTCTATTAGATATTCCTTAATAGAATTCCATGTATCTATTGTCCATTGTCTTATAGAATCCCAATTTTGATAAATAGCAATTCCTAGAGCCACTATAGCTGCGATAATAATAGGGACCATAGCAACTATGCCTAGTGCGGCGGCGGCTCCGATTTCAAATACACCCATGACAGCTACAACTATTGGTGCAATTGCCATAAGTGCCCCTGAAATTACCCCAATAGCCGTTGCAACTGCTGCTAATGTTGCTGCTAATTCTGGATTATTAGAAATCCAATCAGCAATACTAGCAACAACATCTGCTATTACTCCAAGTATAGGTTCAAGAGCCATTTGTAAATCTCCCATTGCTTTTTGGAACTTTACAACTGGGTTTGCATCTAATTTTTTAACAGATTCATTTAGGTTATCTTGATTCTTCTGTAAGTCTACAGTTTTTTCTGAAGCTCTTATTAAAGTGTTAGTTAGATTTTGCCCTTGGTCTTCAAACATAGTGGCTAGAACTTTAACCCCAACTTGATTTTTTTTAACCGGGTCTTCTATTCCATCAATAGCTTTAGCTACTTCTACCATCGCTGCGGCGCCATCTCTTCCGCCTTTAGCAACAGATGCTCCCCATTTTTCTATTTGTTCAGTTGCAATACCAGAACCGTCAAGCGCTTCTTTTAAAGCCTTATCAGCTCCTTGGGCGAATTCAGTTAATTGAATCCTACCTTCTTTAAGCCCATCTAAGAGATTATCGATCATTTATATTCAACGTGATTCGCAACGTCACGCCCGTTCTTTTATGAACTGCTATACGTCACCGTATAGATTAGACTATATCTTCAACTACTTGAGTTGCTCCCCGTTTCGGATGTCATTTGCTTACACCCTACGTCTTTCGACTAGTCGTTGCACGTTCCTTAATTAAAAGGCTTCGCTCAGTATTGTCTCATTTGAGAGTTTCACTGAATTAAAGGAGTTTTTCATTGTACGTCACCATACAAGGGAACTATAATCTAATTCCAGCTACCTGTTTCAACACCTGCTTCCATAATTGCTTGGACTTCCTCAGCTTTAAAGCCTGCACGAGTTAGCTGACTACCATATTCAGCAATGATATCTAGCTGTTCTGGTGGAAATCCCATTTTTAACAACGCATCAACCATACCAAGAGCACTATCTTGTGTTATTCCCAATTCATTTCCTATTTCATATGTTTCTTGAATTAATTCTGTAAAATCTATACCTTCATAAGAAGCTGAAATTGCTGCCGCTCCCCTAACGATTGCTGCATTCGCTTCATCACTTATATCTTTATTTAAAGCCCATTGCCTACGGACTCCTTCTAAAGACGCTTCTGCATCAACACCATAAGCGGTAACACCTCTAATAGCTTCCTCTACTGATTTTTTAGAGGACTCCGGAACATCAAATGTGATATCGATCTTTGTTTTTAATTTTGACATATCCATCGCTTTTTCAATAGCTGTTGCAATTCCACCACCAGCTGCTAATCCACCAATAACGTTTTCTAATCCTACTTGTAGTCCTTCAAACTTCTTCTCGGTTCTACCAGCTTCTTGTTGTAATTCTCTTAACTCATTTTGTACTTGCCGTATGGAATTTCCAGCATCCACAGATCGAAGGGCTCTTTGTAATTTTTCAATATCAGCTTCTGTACCTAATGCCTCACGACCAATAATTCCAATCGCTTGCTCTAACTGACGACTTGTAGCTGTTCCATTTCGAATTGCATTCACAAGACGATTCCCTAATGCTCCTGCAAAATCATCAACGCTTTTTCCTGTAGCTCTAAACAATGTTTCTAATTGCCTTGTGGAACTTGCTACATTCTCTTGCTCAGCTTTCATGTTTCCTAGTTTATTTTTTAGACCATTAAGTGACCCTTCTGTAAATTCAATCTCACGTCTAAATGCACGATATTGTTCTTCAGAAATTTTACCGTTTTGGAATTGAGCTTGTACTTGTTGTTCTGCTGCCTTTAACTTATCTAATTTTTGCGTTGTGTTTTCAATCTGTTGTGTAAGTAACTGTTGTTTTTGCGCTAATGCTTCCAAATTACCAGGATCAAACTTTAACAAACGCTCGACATCTTTTAATTCCTTAGCCAAAGCATCACTTTGTTTATTTACATCTTTTAAAGCATTTTGTAGCGGCTGAGTATTACCACCAATTTCAATCGTAATCCCTTTAATTCTTCCTGCCATTTTCTCACCCCTTTCTTAGAATGAATCGAAGTCTTTTTGATTTGCTTTTCTAACTTTTTCTTTATCTGGATTCTCTAGCTCAGCAAATTCAGCAATGTAATCAAAGCAATCACCGATTGTCATATCTTCTAAATCCCAGCTTGTTAATTTCGATTTATAACAAAGAGCAAGGAATAATTCAGTGGTAAATTCTTCATCACTGAATGTCCCTTGCTCTCCATTGTTTTTCTTTATTTTTTTTTTGCTCCCATAGTGACCTGAACTAATTCCATAACTTCAGGCATAATTTCTTCAATTGGGAATTCTTCAAATCCATCTAGCCATGTCATAGGATCAGGAATATTTGGATCAGCCGTTTTAGCATATAACCAAGTTAGGTCATAAATAAGTTCAAAATCTACATTACTTAAATCAACATTAGACATATCAAGAGGTTGTTGTGAGCCATCTGGTGAAGTTAATGTACTAATTGCCCCTAAACCCATCAAATCTGCAAATAAATTACGTCTGAATTGTGCTTTATATCGTTTAACTGTTGCTGCTGTAGCTTTTAATCTAACTTGTTTTCCATCTATTGTAATTGTCTTTTCCATTCACTTACGCCCCTTTTGCTAATGCAGGTACTTTTGTATACACTTTTTTGTACCAATTATCATAGATTTCTTGTTTTGATTTTGTTGTAGTTTTCGTTTTAACCATACGTTTTCCATTAATATCAATAGGGCTTGATACAAATTTAAGCTCATTTGTATTTGGCTCCGCTGAATTAGTTTTCGTCTTAGATGCAATCGTTGGACGACTTGCTGAACAGTTAAACATAACATGTCGAGTCGCTCGTACATCGCCATCAAATTCAAACAATAAAGCAAATGGTTTTCCTTTTGCGTCAGCTAATTCATTTAATACACCGTCTTCTGCGTCTAATTCCTCTCCTAATGCATCAACTGCAAATTGCTCTGGAATAGTCGCAATAGATAACGTCCCATCATAACCTTGGTTATTACTTGCTGCGTAGTAAAGCATGTCATCTGCATAGAACTCAATTAAATCCCCTCGTGGATCAAATGTTAATTCAACCGCACCTGGTAATCGTATCGGTGTACTAAATGTAACTACACCATCTTTAATGTCATAGAGTGCATAGTGGACATTTTTCAGACCGAAAGCTACTTTATTTTCATTCATTTATATCAACCTCGTTTCATATATTTTTTGATACATTTTTTCAGATTCAATAAATGTCCCATACGAGTCATAAGGTATCTCATGATCGTCCAGGGCCTTTTCAAGTTTTGCTTCTGTGACTACATCTTTTTTAGTTGTATAAAGCTCTATATTTAAATCATTTATTTTGTGATACACCTTGTTATCAGCCATTAAATTTGCTGATCCATCCACAAGGAAACATATATATGGTGGCGCTGGAACTGGGTTACCTGGTGTTGCTGTGAAATGCGAATAAGCCACAGGATATCCTGTAGCTTCAAGAATTTTTATTAATTCACCTAATGTCATTATTCAAGCGCCCTTTCAATCCGTCTTGGTAATTCATTAATTACATACTCTTCAACTGGACGAATATGCACTTGAGCCGGAACACGTCCACCGCCAACTTTCGCATGTCCCTTTTCTAAAAGATGTGTTAATTGTCCTTGAGTATTATGAATAACAACACCATTATCTTCTTTTTTCTTACGCCACCCTTTACGGTAAGCACCTGTTTTTTTAGGACTATTTTGCTTTAATTTATTCACAGCAACATCAGCAACTTCTTCCTGCGCTGTCAGTAATTCTTCTTCCACAACATTTGCATATCTTTGCAATTCTCTAGCAAGTTCGCTCGCAAAATCATTCATATTAAACATGCTCCTTTGCGATAATAGTCAATGTTTGATACAATTCATCATCATTCATTGGCGGTTCGATAATGTCAAAGATACGATCCTTCATTTTAATTCGCATTAATTCTGTAATTCCTGTTGTATAGGGAATTACAAACCGATAAATTCGTGTAGACTGTGAAGCCGAAGCTTCAATGTACTCTGAACCTTTTACCGTTTTTATCATTGCCCATGCTTTTTTTACTTCTTGCCAATTACCTGTTTCAACTTCTTGATTCAAATCATCTTTTATTACTTCAGGTTGCTCAATGATAATTCGATTTCTACAATCACCTGTATTCAGTGGTTTTTTGTACTGAAAAGGACGCATATTAATCACCGTCCAATTTAATTTCTTCTAATGCTTTATCGATACCTAAACTATTAATCTGACTTAAAAAATTCTTGTCAAAATACTCTAATGCATCGTTATAAACATAACGAGAACGTTCAAAGACTAATTCTTTGAACTCCTCGTCTTTATTTACATCATAATTCCCACAAACCCTAATTAATGCCTTGTTAGACGTAGAAAGGATGCGCTTTAGGTTACCATCTTCCTCATCCCCTAAGTGCATCCTATCTTTAAATTCCTGTAATATTTCATTTGAAATTACTGTTTCCATTTACATCATTCCTTATTTAGTTGCTGGTGGAGTTGGTGGTGTAAATGAAATTTCTAAATCGTAAACAAGAGCCGCTTTATTATCTTTCGGTTTCCCATTAGCAAATTGTTTAATTGTATAAAGAGTAGCATCTTCGAAAGCTAATGTTTGATCAAATTCTTTTAGCTTGTATCCACCTGCGATTGCAGCAATATATTGTCCTTTTACAAAGAATAATGCTTTACCAACAGGAACTTCCTCACACTCTACAGGTTTAATGTTATAAGGCAATGCCATTACCCATTGACCTGTTGCGGTCTGGATTGTATTACGTGCTTGTACGCCAATCGCATCAATCGGGTTAACTACCATTACAATTTTATTTAATACTTTTCTGGATTTCCCTTTCGCATCAACAGATAAAGCTTTTACTACTTCATAAAGTTCGCCTGCTACAATTTCCCCTTTATCAGACGGAGTAAATGTTAATTTGCCAGAAGATTTTTTATCAGTAACAGCGCCTGTTTCTGGATTTACATCTTTCATTAAACCAACTGGTTGATGTGCTACAGATCCGCCACCATTAATAAAACCAAATTCTAGACCAACAGAATATGTTTCTACTAAAACAGTTCGAACATAGCGTTCAATCCATTCCGGCCCAAGTTCCTTCATATCATTCGGAATAGCTGCGAATGCAGTTAATTTAAGTTGACCAATTTTTTCTTGTTTGAAGATAGCATCAATTTGTCCACGGATTTCCCCGAATAATTCGCCCCATACATACGCCTTCGTTGCATCAGAGTAAATAAACTTCGTAACTGCTCCTAAGTCTTGCAAACCAATTTCAGCTAATAAGGGATGTTCTGTAACTAAATCTTCAAACACACGCTCTTGCGTCGTTACAGGAAGGATTGAGCCATCTGTAAATCCACCTTCTTTAACAACTGCATTAAAGAATGTTGTTTCTGATGAAGTTAAAACATTTTGACCACGTTGCTGTAAAATGGAACGATCAAGCATATCGTTATTTACTTGTTCACGAACTGTATTTGCTACATCTGTTTGTAGTGCATCAAAGAAACCTTCAAACGCTGACGTCTGTTCTTGTTCTGTGCTTTCCGCGTTAGTTAAAGTATCCGTCAATTTTGCTTTTGCCTTATTAAATGCTTCAGATTTATTAAATTTAATAACCATTATGTGTTTCCTCCGTTTTTTATAATTTTAAAAGGAGCCCTTTAATCCCACTGTTTTTTACAGGTTTAGGATTCGGCTCCTTTGGTTGTTCTTCTATATTGTTTTGTAAATCATTCAGGATTTCATTTTTCAATCCTGATAATGCTGCATTTAAATCTTCTTTTGTAATTCCTTGGCCTTTGTTCATGGTTCCATTTCTAAAGCCATCGATTACTTTCTGCGGAAGCATGGCAGCAGTAGCCGTTGAAGCCGTCATTTTAACTGGATTCTCCATAAACATGATTTCATCCGCGAAATTGTTTTCTAATGCTTGTTGCGGACCCATCCAAGTTTCTTCAGCCATCATGTTAAGTAGTTCTTCCTCAGATTTACCACTTTTAATGACATAGGCATTTACAATTGCTCGATCTGTTATTTTTAACATCTCGGCTGCCTTTTCCATGTCACGATGATCTCCACCATGCCACTTAGCAGCGTTGTGAATCATGATTTTTGCTGTTGGAGAAATTCGAACTTTATCACCAGCCATCGCAATTACAGAAGCTGCACTTGCTGCCAAACCAACAATTTGAACTTCTACATGACCAGGATAATTTTTTAATGCTGTGTAAATTTCCGAACCCTCATCTACATAACCGCCAGGACTATTGATCGATACAATTAAATCCTCACTATTTGCATTATCCAGTTGTTTTGTAATCTTACCTGGGCTTGTCGCATCCATTTCAAACCAATCATAAATCCAAGCTTCATCATTCGAAATGATTGGCCCTTTAATGTCAATTTTCACCGTCATTTGTATTCTCACCTCCTCGTATATTAATATTTAAGCCCTATTACAGGCTTAGATTTTCTTCTTAATAAGAGCCCTATAAATAAAAATACTTGGACGTCCCAAGATATTTCTAGATAATGATTTTAGGATCATTTGGGACAATTCTTTCACCTCCTGTGGATTTACCACATTTGAAGAGTGTTTCTCAGTGAACGTGCGGGACTCCCTACTCGCAGGCTGAGCAGCCTGACCCTCGAACCTAGATGATAGTAGCTCTAGGGCGGCTTTCGATTCAGGACTAGCTCTCATACACGAGGTTGTTGGTCGGCGTACACACTAGAGATATCTCGAGACGTCCAAGAAATGATTCTAATATAGAAGGGAGGTCTCTTACATGAGATTATTTGTTGGTTTAGATGTAAGTTCGTTTGATATGAAAGTTTGCTTTTTAAATGGTGATGGAGAAAAACTGGATTCTTTTTCGGTCAGTAATGACCTACCGGGAGCTACTACACTCAAAGAAAAATTATTACAGTGTGTTGCAGGTAAAGAGGTCGACATCCTTAAGATTGGTCTAGAATCCACCTCTGTTTACAGCTTTCATCCTTCTATGTTTCTTCACCATGATATAGATTTACAGCGTTTTGGAGCAAAAGTATTTCTCCTAAACCCAAAGCAAGTCGCAAATTTTAAGAAAAGTTATTCTGACATGAATAAAACCGATGAGATTGATGCCTTTGTCATTGCTGATTACTTACGATTTGGCCGTAATCAAATGTCTATCGTAAAAGAAAGCCAGTACGTGGCACTGCAGCAATTAACTCGATCACGATACCAACTTGTCAAAATGTTAACGAAAGAAAAACAACACTTTCTTCAACACCTAAGTTTTAAATGTAATACATTTTCACAAGAGGTGGATACTTCCGTATTCGGTAGCGCCATGACAGAACTATTTCTTGAAAAATTCAGCTTAGAGGAACTCGCTAATATGCCTTTAGAAGAACTCGCTGAGTTCCTACAGAAAAAAAGTCGAAACCGTTTTGGTGATCCAAAATGCGTAGCAGCATCCATTCACAAAGCTGTGAAAGTTTCTTATCGCTTGGATAAGGTTGTAGAAGATTCAATAGATGTCATCTTAGGTACATCCATCGCAGTCATTCGTACGTTTCAACAGCAAATCAAGGAATTAGAAAAGTCTATTAAAAAAATCATGGCTGGTTTGACCCAAACACTTGAATCTATTCCTGGAGTAGGCCCTGTTTTCGCTGCCGGTATCATTGCTGAAATTGGCCAAATCGAAAGATTTGACGATGAAACAAAAATAGCCAAATACGCTGGATTATACTGGCGAAAGCACCAATCCGGTCGTTTTACAGCCGAAGATACTTCATTATCCCGTACAGGTAATCATTACTTGCGTTATTACTTAGTTGAAGCCGCCAATTCAGTAAGAAAGCATGTATCAGATTATCAAGAGTATTACGTGAAAAAATATAATGAAGTACCAAAACATCAACACAAACGTGCACTCGTTCTAACCGCAAGAAAATTTGTGCGATTGGTGGATGCGCTACTACGTAGCCACCAACTTTTTACGCCTGGAAGGTGTGTGAAAGAATGACATAAAATTTTGTCATCGCTACCTTTCATTATTTTCCAGTAAATTACATTCGTTACTGGTTTAGTTTTGTGATGCCTTTTTTAAACAAATTGACCTTTGACAACTTTAAACTTTGTTATTTCTAAGTTGACATACTACCGCAGGTCTTCAGATTCAGTTAGTTTCGTATAGTTTTTCGTAATATGATGTGTATTTAAGTTAGGATCATCAGAAACTTCATATCCTACTTCTAATCGAATCTCATTCCCTGTAAATGCACTTGAAGAAATGAGTTTATCGATGCTTGTCGCAAGATCAAATATGCTTTGATAAGAAACAGCTTTAACTTCAATTTTTTGTCCTGAAAGATACTCTTCTTCTTCAAAAAATTTAACGTTTGCTTCATCAGAAAGCTTTTTTAATAGAGGTTTCACTGTGAAAAGCATATAATTTTTCGTTTGCTTCTCCACATCAGCCATTTCGCCATATATCAAAGCAGTTGGAATACCAAAAGCCATTGCTACTTGATTTAAGAAGCCATTTGTTACTTTATTAATTTCCTCCACACTCTGCCCAGAACTCGCTCCACCTGACGTTTCAGCATACTTAAAACCTGGTTGTTGTGGAATGATAGCGACATCTTTTTCTCCAATCGCTTTGTACATGTTATCAATAAACTCTTGCAGTTTTGATTGGTGTTCTTTGCTCTTTGCAGCGAGCATGTCCATATCAACTGTTCCGCGAATTTGATTCTTACGTTTTTGAGAACTTAATATTCTACCGAATAAATCACCATAATCAGTAAACAAACCATCGATAAGAGGTGATAACTTATCATTCCTGTATCTTAAATGAATAACTTCACTTTGTTTAAAACTTCTCTTAAACTGATAATCTTTTACAGTGACATTTGTAAAAGTATCTTCAAACACAGCATATTCATTATGTTCAAAGTCATCAGCAATAAGTAAATCGCCATCATCCGCTTGTATAATCAAAGCTTCATTATCATAAATAAGTTTGTAAATGAAACTCTCCCAAAAGGTACTTGCTGTCATATTCTTATTCGGTCTGACATTTAATCGATAGTAAAGCTCATCCTTTTCAAATTCTTCACCATTTTTCACTCTAAATTCTGACTGACTAATTGTTCTCCCTAAAAAGGATATACAGGTATCAATCGCCAGTCGCTTCATGTGTACTCTATTGGCTTTCTCAATAAACATTTCCACATCAAACATAAATCCTACTTCACTATTTCTTTTAAATACTGCATCTAGCCATCCAATGATTATCACCCCCTTTATTAGAATTTAATACCATCTAACATAAAGTCGAATTCATCCACAAGAATGTTATCCGCTTGCCATAGCGCATGAATAAAAGCTTGAAATCCATCTGTTTTACGCTTAAATTCATCTTTTTTCAGATACTCTTTGTTGCCGTCTTTTTTGATGTGGACGTAGACGTTGTTAGTGTACCAACGCATCAATGGATTATCTCCAAAAATAATGCGATTGTTTGCAAACAACGTTTCAACTCTTGGTGCTAAAAGAGAATGTATTGCCTTTGGATTACGGATATACAACAATATAAATCCTTCAGCTTCAAGTGCCGTTTTGACAAGATCAAGGCGGAATGTATCGGCTACAATCGTATTAACACCGTATAACTCACGCATTTTTACAAACCAATCTACAATGTGAGAGATATTAATAACTGGTTCATCCACAATAGTTAGTAAGCCATTTTCAGCCCATTCATATATAGGTGCTTTTAATTTCACCTTGTCCAAAAATCCTTTACGTACAAATGAATGACCTTTCCATATATAATCTTCACCATGTTTAAAGAGTAGACCAACCGCAGCAAAGTCTTTAATGCTGGCGAAGTCGAGTCCGCCTACAGCTACTTTATGTTTTAAATCTGGAACCTCTCTGAGCGTTTCCCCATCTTCTTCAAAACCAGTACGCATGATTTCTTCCCATGAAGCTACAGACTTTGTTAAATCTGTTTCAGGATAATTCATACGTTTTGTTATGAATTCTTCACGGTTTGAAGGATTATTTTCTAATTGTTTATATTGAGTTAATACCTTTTTAAATAATTGTTTAGCATAAGAACTTCTCGGCTCGCTAAACATCGGATTCGCTTTTTCCCATACATCAGGATTATCAATTTCTTCTGGATTATCTATCTTGCAAATGAAAGGGAATAATGGATCTTCTAAATCTTTCCCCTTTAGAATATTCATCGCCCGCTCTTTTGTTTTGTCCAGGAATCCATCGCGGACAAAGCCATCTGTACCAATAAAAAATTCTCTAGCATTTGGCACTTTTCCAAGTCCACTAGAGAATACATTTACTACATCAAAGTTTTCATATCGATGTATTTCATCGTAAATAACACAACCGTCACGAAGTCCATCCTTAGAACCAGCATTAGATGTATGATATTGAATAATGCTTTGCGTATCGTTACTCAGTATCTCTACCTTGGTTCGATAAAACATATCTTCTAGTATTTCTTTTCCTTTAATAGCATCATAGACTTCACGAAAAGAAACTTTGGCCTGTTTCTCGTTGTTCGCCACAATTGAAACATTGTATCGATCTATTCCGTGCAGCGGACTAATAAAGAAATGGCATAATGATGAAATTAAACCGTTTTTACCACCACCACGAGCCATCATAATTAAAAATTGCTCGTAAAAAACAGAATCATCTTCTTTATAGAAAAGAAAAACGAATGCTGTTAGGAACTTTTGAAATGCTTGCAATTCAAAGTACCATTTCTCAGTGAATTTTATATAGTCCTCATGCATTTCATTATCGAAATACAAATCATCGCGTATTAAAATGTATTTCTCCAGGTACTCAATTAGCATTATGCGCTCTTTATTCAGCTTAATTTTCCCTGCGCGATACATCTCAATATATTCAGTGACATAATTATTTTGAATCATGTTAAATCTTTAACTGAGCGCACAGGTTTTGAAGGAACTTTCTTTTCTTCTGCCGATGCTTCTAATCCAAGTGCATCTAAAATCTTTATCATTCGATCATTTGTTTTATGTAAATCATTAATAGAAGGATTGGATTTCGGACCATGCATGCCAGATACTTTTATTCCTGTTTCTTCAATATCATCAACAAGAACACACTTTAAATCCCACAACGATAAATAGTCTTGAATTAAGTCAGTATAATGATTACCTACAATCTTTTTTTCTTTTAATTGATTTGTTAGATCCTTTTCAATCCTTTTTCTCATTGTTTCACGCTTCACTCTAGCCACAATATCCCTCCCTTCTGATTTACATCGTTTTCCAATTTGATATAACGCGCGAATTTGGTTCTAAATTTGAAAAATCAACCCCCTCCTCCGGTGCCCCTTAGAGCAATTTTTGATGAAATATTTTAAGGGGGGTATTATTACCGAATCATTTTTACCACTTTTCATCATGTTCCCATTTATTCAGTTTCTTTTTGAATGTTCTTCCGTGTTCTGTATTATGGCAATCCACACAGACTGTTTCGAGATTGTCTATTTCTAATGCAAGTTCTGGATGATGTTCTAGTTCTTTTATATGATGGACAACAAGCTGAATCTTCTTACGCTTTGCACTCTCACTGTATTCATTGGTGTCCACACGAACACTACCATTGCGCTTACACTCTTGGCATTCATAGTTGTCATGCTTCTTTACTTGTTCACGTAATCGCTTCCACTCACCACTGTCATAAAATTTACGCTTCTGTTGTTTGGTTTTATATTCTTTCATCGCTTCTTTCCCTTTCCTTTTACATTTGCAAAAGGTCATCTTTATAATTCTATGTTTGTATACTTCTTGTTATAGTAAAAGTACCCTAACATTCCGAACACCTATTATGGTTATAACGGATTTTTTCTTACCCTTTCTTTGCACAGCTACTTGTCTCCACAGATGATGTAGCTGTGTATTTTTTCGTCTATACTGACTTATCATTTTTTACTCTTGGAAAAGGTCATTTTTAACATTCTCTGTATCTTTATTTCCTATTATAGTAAACATGAGTTAAACCTCTCTTGCTGTCAAGGCTAAAACATAGTTGGCTTTATCCTTTATGTATCCCCACCCTTAGCACAGTTGCTTATCGTCCACAGATGATGGTGCAGCTGTGCTTTTCATTTCTTTCTATTCCTTTAAAAATTCATCCATGGTTTTATCTAACAAACTAACCATCGCTTCTCTTCTTTGCTTTGGTGTTGTATTATCTTCCAACTCATTAAAGATTGGAATTGCATGTTCTAATTTCTGTTTATCGATGCGCTCATTCACAAGGTCCTGTCCTAACATTGAAATGAATGTGCCGATGATCACGGCTTGTTCTTGTTTTGTTTGTTTCATCTATTCATTCCTCCACAAAAAAAACACCCAAATGGATGTTAATTTAAAAATTACTCTATTATTCGACTTGGTCTGCGAGTCCGAACAGAAGACACTTGTTGCACAGAAACAATCTGTTCTGGATTAATTAAAATATCATTAAAACGTATCAAACCTTCCCTAAAACATCCATCTGGAGCAACTACTTTATCTAAAAATTTTTCCAAATTCATTTGAAAAATATGTACTTTTCCATTCACAAGCCCAACATGAGTCGTAACTATTTTATCCATTCCACTCTCTCCTCACGTTACATGACTTCCCTAAAAAAGCCATTATGTTTTTCAGTACCCGTTCACTCCTACACAGCCAGATTATGTATCATACAATAGTTTGGCTATGCTTTTTCATGCGAATAAGAAAAAACGGTCTATCACTTTTTGTTCTTTAAATGTTTCTGGCTCCACTCTGCTAATCCACCTAACGACTTCACCTTTCCCCTCCATATCCATACACCCATCTTTCTTTTTAAACGATAAAAAAAAGAAGGCCTACATTGTATGTATTTTTCTTTATCTCTTTTCAACAACTCTTCCATGGTTGAACGCATAACATATTCTTTTGAATAGGGCACAAAACATTGCCCATACATTTTATAATACTCAAAACGCTCTGTATAAATCCCTAATTCCTCATAAGCTTTTAGATGCTCTTGATACACACGATCATCCACAAAACATAACTGTAACCTGTCGATTTTCTTTTGTAAATCAGTATTTGTAGTATCCATCTTTTCACACCTTCCTCGCTGTTTTCCACTAGGAGAACACTCTAATAGATATTTATACCACATTTATATGCTCAATTTTGGTACATAAAACCATTTTTAATCATATTGGTATAAAAAAAGAAAGCACATGACCAATGTGCTCTCCAGAGATGACATATTTTCCTGCCCACACTGTACTCTATTCACTTACAAATAAAAGTGTGAAGAATCTTCCATTTCTTTTTGGTTGTAAAAACCATTTTTTCTGCACATACTACAAATGGTTGGAAAACAAACCCTCCAAACGGTTTATTTCAGGCCCTCAACTTGGTAAACAATTACACTTATATCTAAACTGTTTTTCCTCCAACATTTCTTTCAGAAGGTTGAAGAATGTCCAGAATCCCTTACATCTCATCTACTATAGCCTACCCACATTTGTATATTCTGGCATTCTTCATTCCTTCACCCTAAAAACATACGCCTCCATTATGTATATAGCGCCTCTTTCAAACGCCAAGTATATATGTAACTTGCCCACATTACACATACCTATCTCCATCTTGGCGCCTGAAAGAAGAGCAACCGCTCTCCCGTTACTACCATAATCATTCAATTGACGACTATGGTTGCCCGCGAAAGCCTGTAGACATATTATAGTAGGAAACAGTTTCCGCTATTTCTTATCTTCTCTAAGGTATCATATAGCCTCCTCATCATCCTACATTTTTTGTCCTTTGACAAATGTCATTTTCTACACCCACTAAGATGCCTAGCATGTTAAAATGCATGTATCCTAATTAAATTTCTGCGAAGGCATAACTTCCTTGCCTTCCAACCCATTCTTACAGCCATATGACTTTTACATAAGTCATGTGGCTCTTTTTTATAGAACCTTTATGCAAGATAGTCGCTCTTCAAAATCTTATGTTATTACTATAATTCATTTTTTCAAGGGTTTGTATAATGATTACTTACCTTAAGTAAATGTTAAATTTTACTTGAGTACTCAACCTTTTCTCTCATGGCAGCATGTTTGTTGTAAATGTACTGTGAACTGTAGTTAAGCTCTGCAGCAATCTTTTCTAATGTCATGCCTTCCACATATTTAAGATATGCAATTTTATGTTCCAACCCTTTGAAGGTATTAATTAATTTTTTCAGTTTATACATGTCATTCATCTTATGTGCTAATTCGTATTCAATTGCTTCAATACGTTCTTCTACCTTTGCACCTTCTGATTCAGCAGTTAAACGTACATCTTGCAAATCACCACTGACCCAGCGTTTTAATTCAGCTTTTGTTTTATCTAAGTTGTAATCTAGATAAGCAACTTCTTGTTCTAATTCTTGATATACCTTTAGCCAGTTAAACAAATGATGATTCACCTACTTTCTTTGGATCTTCCACAATTCTTTTCTACTCACCATATACATTCAAATAGTTTTGAGCAAATCGTAATTGTTGGCCAATATATTCATCATTTTCTTCTCCACCACTTGCAATCCAATCTCTTATACGATTATTGATATCTTGTAATACTGGTAAAGGTAATTTAGATGCTATTTCATTAATCTGTTGTAAATAAATCACTTAATCGCCTCCATTTCTACTACGAAACTTCAAATCTCATAAAACACGTTTATCTTCCTTTATTAGACGTCTTAAGACTTATACACCTATTTGTATTAAAAAAGAAAAACAACTTCAGATTACTATGATTCTGACGGTCATTTTTATGTCGAAACACGTCGACAAGATTAATATCCTGAGCCGAAGCCCAGGACTTATATTTACTCTTCGTAAAATTCATCAATAGACATTTGAGAAGGCTCAAGAGTAATAGAAACATTTTCACCAGCAAATGGATAAAGCTTATTAATCTTATCTTTCGTATCACCTTTTACATTGAATTTAAGAACTGTTTTCTTGCTATCACGTTGAATAGAAACAAATTCAGCACCGATTGGTTCAACTTCACTTTTCTCCACAGTTAGATGAACAATAGTACCTGGCATTTTTAATAATTCGTCAGCATGTGGTAATTCATCACTTAATACTTGAAACATTAAAACTTCCTTTTTATCATCCTTTTGCATTTTCTTGAATAAAACGTTCAATTGAATTTTAATCATGATTTATTTCTCCTTTAATTATTTTGTTTTTCATCATATGACGCCTTTCTTTAGATACTCACGAGCCATGTATAAGAAATGATGATATATGTAATTACCGGTTGTAGCAGGCTCAATAAATACTGTTGAAAAGCCATATCGCACTTCAAATGTTTTTAAACTACCAAGTAACGCTTCTGGTTTGTATTGACTTATATACTCACCTTTTAATATTTTGTGATAGCCTTGTAGATCTTCCACAAGTAGAACAAATGGATGTTTAGCAGCACGAATCAATTCATTTTCAAATCTTGTACGATCTTTAATTGATTGAACCAATTCGTCTACACCGTTTTTACGTTCTACCCCAGCGCTAAAATAAATATCTCGTGTAATGCCCATTTCAGGTTTTTTAGGAATTACCGCTGAATAATCGGCTGTATCAATTTTTCTAAGTCTGAATTTAACATCCTTTTTACGAAAATAATCAAGTACATGTTGATTTTTCTGTTCCCTTGTATCCACCATGATTTCTAATGTATCTAGGATTTCCTTTAACTCTTTTTCTGAGTATCGATAATGTATAGCACTCATATTTATCGCTCCAATAACTTTGGGTTTTCGTAGATGTTTCCAATTACCTCATAAACAATATGAGTATTCCATGCCATAGGTTCTATCTCTCTTTGTCTCAAGCGAATTGTATTTGCGTTATACCATTTCCGACAGAATGAAGGAGCTTCATAAATAACTTCACATCGAAGGACACTATCGTCACCTAAAGATAAATCAAGAACATCCCCTTCATAAATCTCCTTACCATTCTTGTCTTTTAACCCTGTGTATTGCATAACATTAAATGCGCGTTGTTCAGGTGTTCCGGGGAAAATCTCCCATGCTGGTAAATCAAAGATTTCTCCCCAACCCAGCATCTTTTTACTCATTACATTCCAGACCCTGAATTGATATCTCATTTTCATGCTCCTTTCTTAAAGTGCGACATTGCACGATTGAATATTTCTTGTGAAAGCTCATCTGTTAATTTATTTTCATAGTTGGCCACAGATTCTTTTACATATAACCAACCATTAAGTGAAAAGTTTAATGTTAATTCCATAACCAATCTTGCTGCAGCTTCATCATGATTAAACCAATCATTAATTTTTGGATTCATGTCTTGCTCAACACCGATAAAAAAATTAATAATTTTATCTATCGTTTGTTTTACTGCATGATCTTGGTCCGAATAATTCCCTTGCAAATATTTAATAATACGTAGCTTGTATTCTTTAATAACTGATTCAATTTCAGGAGCAACCTTTTCATGGTTCTCAATGTATAAATCATTTCCATCAAGAACAAGCTTCACTCCCATCGATTGAACATCAACACATATCTGTTTTGGATGCATATTACACCTCTTTTTTTAAAGGGTTATCGAGGGTTACTAAGTTTTTTATTCAGTAACCCACTACAAAACCAGTCATATCAAGGGTTCAAAGCTAATTTGAGTTGTCAGGGTTACTGAGGTTACCTGTTTTTCTATTAAAGGCTATATATTATATATTTTTTTATTTATTTTCTTATAGGCTGTTATAGGAAACTCAGTAACCTTAATAACCCATAAGCTATAAACCATTGATATAACAACATTTATATGGGTTATTAAAAAATAAGTTCAGTAACCCTTTAGTAACCCAACATCAAATCTTTTTCTTATTTATAGGAGTTATGTTACTTTTCTCCTCTTTATCATCCGTTGAAAACAAACTCGCACTAGCATAATTATTTAGTGTCATACCAATAATGAATGTTTTGTTTTTCGCACCTTTTTCTTTTTTAAACCCACGTATTTCTAATTGACGATAAAAGGCACGGTTCTTTAAATCTAATTCATTATTTTGATAACACCATTTTGTATAATTTTCATATAGTAGCTTTGCTTCAATTTTCTCTGTAGGATGTACTGTACAATTTTCATCAATAAAAGGTGCCAATATGTCCATGTCCTCACGATATTCTGCAGTCGCTGCCTTCACAGCTTCAGGAGCACGCAACCCTTCGACCTGCCACTTCATGCAGCCCTCAACAGCCCACCGCAAAACACCAGGCATTTCTTTTGCTAATTTATCTGGTAGATCATAATCAATCTTGTCTTTTGGGATTGTTACGGTAAATGGAATAAGCATAATCCTTCTCCATATACCTTCATCCGAACCTTTTACAATCGGTTTATGGTTGGTAGTGAAGAATACTTTAAATTCAGGTGTAAACTCGAAATATTCCTGGCGTAAGAAACGAGCTGACATTTTCTCACCACCGGTGATTTGTTTCACCAGGGCTTCAGATAATTGTTGTCCTTCTTCACTCTCAACAGCCGATACAAAACGAGCTCCATCTAATCTGGCCACATCGTTATTGATTCCTGAATCATTTCTCTTTTTTAAGAAGGTGTCACTGTTTGTCTGTCTTCCATAATCACCGAGTAGATCCTGAATGATATTAATAAAAGTAGACTTACCATTACGGCCATTACCAAATAAGAAAAACATTACTTGCTCTTTTGTTACACCGGTTAATGAATAACCAATAGCTTTCTGCAGGTAGTTAATTAATTCATGATCCGCTTGACCTGTAGGTGTTTTAAAAATACTTTCCAAGAAAGCTTTCCAGTTGGGACACTCAGCATTTTTGTCATACTTGATTGGAGAAATCTTTGTTAATAACAAGTCACGGTCATGTGGTAATAATTCACCAGTCTTTAAATCGATAACTCCGTTATCACAGTTAAATAAGAAGTTATGAGCATCTAATTCTTTCTTTTTCACTGATACCATCGGCCTTACATCCAATATGCTATTTATCCTAATTGACCGTCTTTCACACTTCTTAGCCCAATCATGCAGTAACTTTGATTGATATTTATCTTCTGTAGCCTTTGCTTCTCCATATATAGCTCTCAACGTTTTGGCCGTGATAGCTTCAATTTGTCTCTTACTATCCTCATGCCAATGCTTACCGTTCCATATAAGCCATTCCAACTCGTTACAATACCGAACATTTTCGCCATGATAATATGCGATACGTTCAGCATTTCCTAACTCAGTTAAATGAAACTTTGGCGCTTCATCGATAATTTCCTCAGTATCTTCAATTGAGTTATCAGAAATGTAAACTTCATACTTTTTCTCTTCAGGCGGTTCATAATCAGCTATTGTGGAAGGAGTTGAAAGAATTGCTGTATCAATTGTCATTTGGCCATATGTACGACCATCACTTGAATGTGGTTTATCCCACTTCTCACGAAGTAAGGAAGACTCTCTAAACATTGAATCCATCTTTGCAGCATCTTTATCCGTCCAAAACGCTAAATGATTGCATAAAGCCATATCAGTTGAAGAATGATCTCCGTTAATCAACATGCCCTGGAATAAATCTTTAATGGCTGCACCGCTTTTACTATCAAACATTCGCTCCCATAATTCTACATTCGATAAACTAGTAATATCTTCTCGTTCAAATGAAGTAGTACTTTGTTTCTTTTCAGGCTTTGGCTTTTCTTTCAAATACTTCTCAAATAAAACTTTTAATTCATCCGTTCTATCCTCCACAGGTACTTGATCCAGGCAATCACCGGTGAAAGTAAAATACCTTCCATGCCTGTATACTTCTAATCCGATATCAACATTTTTCCGTCCTGTACCCGGTCCTTTTAATGGCAGCTTACCTTTTGCAATGATGTGGATACCATCACCACTTGGTGAGTATTCCGTGTAACTATTTACGATTTCAATAACATCCTCAGCTAAACTTGTAAGAGCACCTTCCTGAATACAATGGTCGATATCTATTCCAATGAATGGAGCATCCTTTGAAAACATAAATCCAATTCCGTCATAATCTCCTTGTTCATAGAATTTTATGATCGTCGGGAACGTTGACCAGCTCCGTTTATTATTTGATTGAGCCATCTCCCCATTGATTTGATAAGGAACTTTTGTTTTCTTACCGTTTCTTACTTCTGACCGCCATAAGATCCAATGAGGAGTGTTTTTAAGCTCTGCCGGTATTTGATTAAATTTATATCTCATTTGATCTTCTCCCTTTGGAAAAGGGAGCCGTTAGTAGCTCCCTCCTATTTGAATCTTGTTAATTAACTTTTAGAACGGGACATCCTCATCCGTAATTGTAAATGCAGTATTTGGAGCCGATGCTTCTGATTCTTTAAATCCATTTACTTGCGGATATTTTTTACCGTTATATTCACGCTCACCCACTACTACACGAAGATGTTTATTTAAAAGTGTATCTGCCCATTCTTTATAAGAAGCAAATTTCATTCCTGTTGGAAAAGCTGCAGCTTTAGAAATCGCTTGTAATCTCCACAGTGATTTTTCAGTTACAACAAAATTATCGAATAAGAGCTTTTGTCCTTGGAATTCTTGGTCTACATCACTACGAATTTCATAATCCACAACAATCATGTTGTTTCCAGATTCAGCTTTTTTTAATTCATAATTAACAACTGTTACCTCATATTCTCCTGGCTTAACTTGTTCAAATCCTTTAGCTTGTTCATGATCTACTGTAAACATTATTTTTCCTCCTTGTTGTTAAAAACTTGTAATCTATCTAAAGCAGCATTTAAATATTTAAGATTGAAATCTTGGAGTTTTTGTTTTGTTTTAAACTCAATTTCATCTAGCATCTTCGCTGCTTCATCACTGGATTCAACAATTTCTATAATTTTTGCAATAAGAGCATTTCTTTCATTCTCTTGCTCCGCTCTTACATCCACACCAAGTTCTAACCATTTATAAATGATTGCACCATGCTCTGGCTTAATTAATTCACCATTTTCATTTATTAAATTAGAATTATCCTTAGTTGGTGTAGCTGTATGATTTTGCTCCATACGTAGAACAATCATGAATTCGTACTCCAAATCATCTTTTTGAATTGGTTTTAATCCTAACTTACGAATTTGAAGCTTATCATTATCATCACGCTCAGCTTGATATTCTTGTTTAGTACGTAACGTAGCGATAATATGAACATCATTTTCTGTAAGTAATTTAATGAACTCTTTAATAACCGGCTTCATTGTTTTCCAATCTTGAAAACGCCCACCTAAATCTTGTTGCTGGTCCAGTATTCCTCCGATACCTTCCCAAGCATGTGAAAGGCTATCTGCAATAACAACCTCACAACCATTTTTCTTTAACAATTCAATTGCTTGTTGGTATCGCACTGTAGAGTACGGAGCATCAAGTTCTACATATTTAAAGCTACCAATCTTGTAACCTTTGATTGTATTGTTTGCATAAAGAAGTGAGCGTTTGTGCTCCGTATCGATAACACCAATCTTCTTCCACAATTCTTCTTCTGGTAAATCAGGATAAGCTTCTTTCATCATTCCATATGCCAGAATTAAAGAAGTTAATGTTTTGCCTCCGCCACTTGCGCCGAATAAGGCTATACAAGCTTTCAGCTTTTCACGTTGTGCATCTGTTACTTTTAACGACATGTTTTACACTCCTTTTCCCAACTTATTCTTTAACATCTAATTCTGTAGCTTTATTTTGCAGACCCTCTAGCATTTGTGGGATATTAAGCCTTTGAATAATATCAACGGATAACTGTTCTTTTAGATTGTTTTCAAGCGCCTTAACTATTGTTTCCTCTGCATCTTTTCTTGCAGTTTGAATCATCGTGCTAACTTTAGAAGTAAGCTCCTTAGCAAGATAGTTTTGAATAAAATACTCGCTTATGGATAACTTTCTATCACCTGAGTACTTAGCTTCTCGGCCATTTTCATCAAGTGTTTTTTCAGTCAGATATCGTTCATACCTCATACCAATAAACTCACTAATTGGTATTAATTCCACTTCAGATCCCCAACCGTTTTTCTTATATGGTATTTTTAATTCATCGATTTTCTTTTCTAAGGCTCCATGAATAAAAGTATCTACAACCTCATTTGCTTTTTCCTCAGCTTCACGTTCAATTTTCGCTAAAACCTTTTGTTCTGCTTTTTGAATTAATCTGTCTTGCAAACCAGTGATAACTTGACTTTTGATTAAATCATCAAGATTTTCACCCTCTTCTAACCAATCTACATCTAATTCAATTTTTACTTTAGCCATTTTTATTAAACCTCCATTGAACGTCTTTTTATACCAATAATTGACCCTGTATACCCAGCAAGCTCCAACTGTCTTTGAGCTTTCCTAAATACATAATCAATATTTTCATTTTCTTTTATGGAACCGTCAGGATTTAAATGATTATTAGGAATCCATACGTTTTGATTTGTACCACCTAATGTAAATCGTTTTGCTGCATAATTTTTGTAATTACGCTTAATAAGCTTTAACTTTATTCCTTTATAAAACTGAATCATTTCTAAACTTCCACACTATAAGAAATAGATTCAGGCTTAACCGTAACCCCTGGGACAATTTGTCCATCCCCATCTACAATTACCTTTTCACCGCTGATTTCTTCAATCTTGAATTTCTTCTTCAAATCACCCCATTTAACTTCTGTTTTTAAGCAATCATCAAGATGGTTTTCAATAGCGTATTGAAGTAATTTTTCTTTATCCTGCTGTTCCGGTGCCTCACCACTCTTACGTGTTTTAGATTTACCGTATGGTGTAGAAATGGTTTTCTGTTTTGGATCTGCAGCAAGTTGTTCCGCATGGTAACGTTGAATGTGAGTTTCAAAGAAGCTAATACTATCGTGGATAGGTTTTAATTCTTTTTGCTCCCATTGTGCAATACGTTCACGTTCAACATTTGCCAACGTTGTAATTTTCTTTTCTTCAGCTTTAAGTGCAGTCAATTTACGAAATGCCCAATTAAGGCCTTCCAAATCACTAATTTCAAATTGCCTCTCCGCATCCTGTAATTCATCAACTTCCGCTAATTCAATTTCTTGTAATGAGTTCATCGATATTATCTCCAAATATATTTTTAATTTCTTCTTCAGTGTGAAGGGAAAGATACGTTAAACCGTTTTTGGTGAAAGTAGCTTCAAATGGATATTCCGAACAATCACGTTTCACTACTTCAAGATTTCCTTGCTCATTTATGAGTTCTTCAAACAATTGATATCTGACATGTATTCGGTCATTATAGACACCCAAAATGCCACTTTTCTGCGCTAAACGTACAGCTTGTACATATTCTTCAATCGCTTTAATATCCATTAGGATTCCACCGCCCTGGCATATTCCACTGTTTTACGGATAACTTCTCCCCCAACATTGTTGGCTACTTGTTTTGATATTTCATATTCGAATTCCATTGCATCTTTTGGTAACTTCGTTACTACCAATGGACCTGGATTGCTAATAAATAAATTACCTACCCTTACTAGATATGCAGTTTTAGGCATTAATTGCTTATCCATCCTTTTACACTCCTTTACACAAAGTCAATTCATGCTATAATGACCAAGAAATATGTTTTTATTAGACCGTCAGCCCCAACTGGCGGTTTCTCTTTAATCCAAATCAACATCTTCTAAATCCATGTTGTATTCTTCACCCATGTTGTCACTTACACGAACAGAAACTCCAGTTGGATATTCCTGCGCATCAATAATAGTTAAATTCCTTGTAACAGATCCTGTTAAACCGATTAAATCAGTTCTTTTTTAACCTCATTTTCCAATTAACTCACCTCCCTCGTATATTAATATTTAAGCCCTATTACAGGCTTAGATTTTCTTCTTAATAAGAGCCCTATAAATAAAAATACTTGGACGTCCCAAGATATTTCTAGATAATGATTTTAGGATCATTTGGGACAATTCTTTCACCTCCTGTGGATTTACCACATTTGAAGAGTGTTTCTCAGTGAACGTGCGGGACTCCCTACTCGCAGGCTGAGCAGCCTGACCCTCGAACCTAGATGATAGTAGCTCTAGGGCGGCTTTCGATTCAGGACTAGCTCTCATACACGAGGTTGTTGGTCGGCGTACACACTAGAGATATCTCGAGACGTCCAAGAAATGATTCTAATATAGAAGGGAGGTCTCTTACATGAGATTATTTGTTGGTTTAGATGTAAGTTCGTTTGATATGAAAGTTTGCTTTTTAAATGGTGATGGAGAAAAACTGGATTCTTTTTCGGTCAGTAATGACCTACCGGGAGCTACTACACTCAAAGAAAAATTATTACAGTGTGTTGCAGGTAAAGAGGTCGACATCCTTAAGATTGGTCTAGAATCCACCTCTGTTTACAGCTTTCATCCTTCTATGTTTCTTCACCATGATATAGATTTACAGCGTTTTGGAGCAAAAGTATTTCTCCTAAACCCAAAGCAAGTCGCAAATTTTAAGAAAAGTTATTCTGACATGAATAAAACCGATGAGATTGATGCCTTTGTCATTGCTGATTACTTACGATTTGGCCGTAATCAAATGTCTATCGTAAAAGAAAGCCAGTACGTGGCACTGCAGCAATTAACTCGATCACGATACCAACTTGTCAAAATGTTAACGAAAGAAAAACAACACTTTCTTCAACACCTAAGTTTTAAATGTAATACATTTTCACAAGAGGTGGATACTTCCGTATTCGGTAGCGCCATGACAGAACTATTTCTTGAAAAATTCAGCTTAGAGGAACTCGCTAATATGCCTTTAGAAGAACTCGCTGAGTTCCTACAGAAAAAAAGTCGAAACCGTTTTGGTGATCCAAAATGCGTAGCAGCATCCATTCACAAAGCTGTGAAAGTTTCTTATCGCTTGGATAAGGTTGTAGAAGATTCAATAGATGTCATCTTAGGTACATCCATCGCAGTCATTCGTACGTTTCAACAGCAAATCAAGGAATTAGAAAAGTCTATTAAAAAAATCATGGCTGGTTTGACCCAAACACTTGAATCTATTCCTGGAGTAGGCCCTGTTTTCGCTGCCGGTATCATTGCTGAAATTGGCCAAATCGAAAGATTTGACGATGAAACAAAAATAGCCAAATACGCTGGATTATACTGGCGAAAGCACCAATCCGGTCGTTTTACAGCCGAAGATACTTCATTATCCCGTACAGGTAATCATTACTTGCGTTATTACTTAGTTGAAGCCGCCAATTCAGTAAGAAAGCATGTATCAGATTATCAAGAGTATTACGTGAAAAAATATAATGAAGTACCAAAACATCAACACAAACGTGCACTCGTTCTAACCGCAAGAAAATTTGTGCGATTGGTGGATGCGCTACTACGTAGCCACCAACTTTTTACGCCTGGAAGGTGTGTGAAAGAATGACATAAAATTTTGTCATCGCTACCTTTCATTATTTTCCAGTAAATTACATTCGTTACTGGTTTAGTTTTGTGATGCCTTTTTTAAACAAATTGACCTTTGACAACTTTAAACTTTGTTATTTCTAAGTTGACATACTACCGCAGGTCTTCACATGTATCATTTAGGCTGCTTACGTTCCCCCATCTTGCTGTAAATCTCAGCAATGATTAAACCTGTTTTAGTTAGTTCAGCATCGTTTGATATTAAATGATTTTGATTCATTCGAGTCAGTTGTGCCCTAGTAATTAATTGCAAGTTATCCAATACAATATTTTGTTTATTGCTGTCTAAAAAAATAAGGCAATGTTCTTTTAGTATGGGACCATGTTCTTTTTCCCACAAGACTCTGTGTTTGTGCCTCCACCGTTTGTGCCAAGGCCCTTTATCCGAAACCTTGACTAGTACGTAACCATCACGATCGATTCGTTCACTACCGACTGGTTTATAATTTGTTGCTTGTTGCCCTTTTTTTAATTGCGTCTCAATTCCACCCCTCGTGAGGCCTTTTTTACCCTTATTAAAGGGAACGTGACCTTTTTCAAAGTGACCAGTTAAACCGCTGGAAATTTTATTGTTTTTCTTAAATGTTTTTATTTGTTTTATTGAAACACTCAAACCAAATTCCTTATTTATTAAGTTTGTTAAGGCCTGATTAGACAATCCTTTTGCATTTTCTCGAATAAAAGCCACTTGTTCATCGTTAAAAAGTTTTGCCACCCGTTACCCCTCCAACATTTTTGGTTTGGTAAGATCCTTTGATTTGTATTCTGTATGAAACTTTTGAGCGTTCAACACTAAAGTTCCATTCGAAATGATTTGATTGGCTACGCTTGTTATAGAACGAGCCCTTTCTATTTCCTCGACTAATTTATCTCCCACTAAGTCCTCATCACTTAAGCGCTCGAGCTGAGCAAATAAATGATTGTTTAAATCACCTAACGTATTTCTCACTTAACTCACCTCACTTCGAGATGAAACCTTACGGTTCATTTCCCTTAACTGACACTTTGCTTCTAATTCAGTAATAAGTAATAAGGCGGGACTATGTCTCATTTCAGCGCATCTTTTTACAACTTCTGATGCTTTCATTAATTTACTTGCGGATAATACTCCGTTCATCATTGGTCACCTCTTTTTTCTTTTTTTCAGCCTGACGAGCTGCTAAAATACGAGGAACTGAAGTTTTCATAAAAAACTCAGCCATTTTCAACGCCGTTTCCTCACTTGGCGGATTATCCAATATAGTTCGTCCCATCTATCTCACCATCCACCTCATAAACTTCATGTTTCATGAAGTTAGTTGGCAAAAAAATTTCCTCAATTCCTTTACCGAATCTCTGAGCAATTAAAAACATCTCATTAGCTTTAAATTGAGTAACTCCATATTCTTTATTAACATAAGTTCTCTTATCCACACCTATTAAATCCGCCATATCCTGCTGAGTTAACCTGTTATACATACGTAAAGACACCAGTTTGTCTTGCAAAATCATTCACCTCACTTCCGACAACTTCATATTACATGAAGTTACGGAATAATTCAATAATTATTTTCATGTTTTATGAAATTTAATATTATTTTTCTTGTTTCATGAAATTTTTAGTTTGAAACTTCATGAAATATGATATAATAGATTAGGAAAGGAGGTGAAACTTCATGAAACAAGATGTTTCTAAATATGTAGGTCAACAAATTAAAAACTTTAGGAAACTAAAGAAAATGACCCAAAAAGAATTAGGATTACGAATAGGAAAAAAACATAATACAATTTCATCTTATGAAAATGGGACAAACGAACCTGAACAAGATGTATTATTTGCAATAGCACAAGCATTGGATATATCAATTAATGATTTGTTCCCACCAACAAATGAAGTGTATAAACCAAATACTCCAACTATTTCTTTAGTACGTGAATCTTCATATACTTATGTTCCAACTGCAATTTCAGCTGGTTTACCTCTAGAAATTGATGGAATGACAGAAATGGATTTGGAAACTATACATATTCCTGATTCATTAATGGGGAAATGGGCAGGTAGAGAAGATATTTTTATGACTCGTGTTAATGGTGACTCGATGAATAAAGTTATACCACATACCTCTTTAATTGCCGTAAAAGAAGTTGCTTTAGAGGAACTTTACGATAATGACATAGTTGTTTTTAGTAACGGCTGCGATTATTCTGTAAAACGTTTCTTTAATGATAAACAAAATAAACGATTAATATTCCGACCGGATTCATACGACAATCGTTTCTTTGATTACACAGTTCCTTATGAAGATGCTGCGAATATAAAAATACACGGTAAAGTAGTAATGTACGTAGCTACATTAAACTAATACCTATATCAATTAAATCTTTAGCGCTAGGAATTTAATGGACAGCCCGTACAGCTGTCCTCTTTTTAAAAGGAGAGATAAATAGTGACTGTCGGAATTTATATAAGAGTAAGCACTGAAGAACAGGTACGAGATGGTTTCTCTATTTCAGCTCAACGTGAAAAGCTAAAAGCATATTGCGTGGCACAAGACTGGGATAATTTTAAATTTTATGTAGATGAAGGTGTATCAGCAAAGGATACGAATCGCCCACAATTAAGCATAATGTTAGACCATATCAAAAAAGGATTAATTAATACTGTTTTAGTTTATCGTCTAGATCGTCTAACACGTTCTGTTATGGACCTATACAAACTACTAGATACATTCGATAAATACAATTGTGCTTTTAAATCAGCAACAGAAGTTTATGATACTTCCACAGCTATGGGAAGAATGTTTATTACAATTGTAGCTGCATTAGCTCAATGGGAAAGAGAAAATTTAGGTGAACGTGTAAGAATGGGACAATTAGAAAAGGCTCGCCAAGGAGAATATTCAGCAAAGGCCCCATTTGGATTTGATAAAAATGAGTATAGCAAACTAATTATAAATCTAGAAGAAAGCAAAGTAGTTTTAGATATGGTAAGAAAAATTGAAGAAGGTTACTCTATCAGACAACTCGCCGATCATTTAGACGGCTATATTAAGCCCATAAGAGGTTACAAATGGCATATACGCACCATATTAGATATTCTTTCTAATCACGCCATGTACGGAGCGATAAGGTGGTCTAATGAGATAATAGAGAATGCGCACCAAGGAATCATTACGAAAGATAGATTTATGAAGGTTCAACAACTACTATCTAGTCGCCAAAATTTTAAAAAACGTAAAACCACTTCTATCTTCATTTTTCAAATGAAATTACTTTGCCCCAATTGCGGAAATCATTTAACTTGTGAAAGAGTAATGTATCATAGAAAAAAAGATAATCAAGATATTGAACATAATCGATATCGTTGTCAGGCTTGTGTTCTAAATAAGAAAAAGGCTTTTTCCTCCAGTGAGAAAAACATAGAGGTAGCCTTTTTAGATTACATTGAAAAATACAGATTCAAACAGGTACCGAAATTCCAAACAGAAGACAATGAAATTGATATCTTAAAGAAACAATTATCTAAAGTAGAACGACAAAGAGAAAAGTTTCAAAAAGCATGGTCAAACGATCTAATGACAGATGAAGAGTTTGCCAATCAAATGAAAGAAACGAAACAAGCGCTAGAATCGATAAAAGAAAAGTTGAAATCTTTAAGTTCCAATGAAAACGAAAATATAGATGATAATGCTATAAAAGAAATTATAAATAATATTAAAAGCAATTGGTCATATTTATCATCTAATGAGAAAAAACAATTTATGAATATGTTCATAGAGAATATCAAAATTGATAAAAAAGACGGAGTTACAGAAGTATTAGATATAGAATTTTATTAGTGTTTATGTTACATTTACACATACAAAATGCTCCTGTTGCAAGAAGCGCATTTCTTCCATCATATATCTGGCGCAATCTTCTGGGCTTCGAATGCTGTATCTATTTTGATATTCTAAACGCACCATTCTTCTACCGAGTTCAAAAGCAGCGATGAGCTGTGATGCCTTCGCAACTCCAACACCATGTATACTCACTAACTCTTCTAGCGTTGCGTCTTTCAACATACGTAAACCATCAAAATGATGCAAAATTTTATCCGATAACTTTAAAACTGTTTCTTCTTTAGAACCTGTTCTGAGTAACACTGCAAGAAGCTCCCGATTGGATAAACTTCCAGCCCCTTCTAACAATAAACGCTCCCGTGGCTGTTCTTCTTTGACAACATCACGAATACCGTTCATTTCTCCACCCCTTTATTTGTTCTCTCAAAGAAAATCCCATGCAGTTTTACGCATGGGTTACATCAATATTAAATTGTTTTAATTCCCGAACAAGACGTGAAATTGGTAACCCAACTACACTATAGTAGTCCCCTTGAATATGTTGAACAAAAATAGATCCTTTACCTTGAATCCCATAACTTCCTGCTTTATCCAAAGGCTCTTTTGATGCAATGTATGTGTCAATTTCCTCTTCTGTTAATTCCCAAAACGTAACTTCTGTACGCTCGTAAAAAGTGACTGTTTTGTCCTTTGCTATAATTGCAACACCTGTATACACCTCATGTGTTTTCCCTGATAATAATTGCAACATTTCTTTCGCCTCAGCCTCACTAGATGGCTTTCCAAGAATACGCGACTCATATGTAACAATTGTGTCTGCACCTAACACAATATAATCACTGTTATTTTCTGCTACCGCAGATGCTTTTTGCAGGGCAAGGGACATAACAATATCAGAAGGCGATGAATACGCACCAATCGTTTCTTCTACTTCACTTACAACAATTTCAAATGGTACACCCGCTAACTCAAGCAATTCCTTCCTGCGAGGTGATCCTGAAGCTAAAATAATTTTTTTCATATTTTCTCCTTCCTTTCTCACATGAAGCAGAATCATTTATATCAATCGTATCAAAGGAATAGTTTGTCCACAAATAAAAGAAATATTATTTTCTCTAAACAAAATAACACTTCCTTACCAAAACACGATTATATTCCTGTCATAGAGAAAGCACTTTACTCTAAATTCAAAAGAAAAGAAAGAAGCCTCTACACTTCTTCCTTCGTCATTTCATTATCCTATTATTTCACCTTTTGTGAAACAATTTTTTCGTATGAAAGTATACCATCAATGATAACTTGATTTAATTTCGCTAAAGATTCCTTATCATCTTTTCCGTCCTTCACTGTTTGCACAGCTACCGACGTATACATATACAATTTCTTCGCTTCTTCCTGCTTCATACTTTTCCCTTCTTTTTCAATCGCTTTCCACTCTTTTTCGATTGTACTTATATCTTTTGCATTACTTTTTTCACTAGCTTGTACGCTAGAAGCATATTTTGCTAAATGAGTATATAATGGCTGTACTTTTGTTAAAAACGCCCCGATTTCTTTATCATCTTTAAGTAACGCTTTATCTGTTATATCCCAGCCCTTTTTCAATACGGAGACATTATCTTTTTTATACTGCGTCATTAATTGGTTTATGCCTTGTTCATCGCTAGCAATACCAACAACTAATGCATACTTATCACCGCTCGGTTTTAAGGCTGCTACACCTCCATTACCTTTCCACTCTTCAAGAGCGGCCTGTCCCTTTTCTTCAGAAGAATAGATTCCTCCTTGAACAAAAAATAATTTCATTGGATCTAATGACGTTCCTGTCTGTGCTTTTGTTTTTTCCTCTTTTGGTGCTGGTGTTTGTTCTGCCGTTCCACCCACCTTTGATTCTTCCTTTCGCATCTGCTTCGAAGCTGTTACTTCGCTTCCTCCTGTCGCACCTTGTCCTTTCAGTAACTGTAGCATCCCCATCCCAAACGCCGTACCAATAATAATTGCAGTTGCAACGATTGCAATTAACGTATTGCTCCACTTCTTTCGATTTTTTTCCATAGACGCTACTTTCGATTTTTGAAACGGAACAACGTTTTTTGGCCTTTCACTTTCTACTACCATCCAGTCAAATTCATCTTTCTTCTTCTCCTCATACTTCGCTTCTGTTCCATTCACTTTCACTGAGATCGTTCGTGATTGCTTGTCCATACACTCACACCTCACCTCTTATCGTTGTCCGCATCATATCATATTCATTTCACAAAAAAACGAGATATTTGTCAGAGGAATTCGCCAAATAACCCTATATATTTATCTTATATGTATGCATTTGACTTCATTTGTAGAACAAAAAAACTAGATAGCAAAGACTATCTAGTTTTTTTCGCGAATATATTTTCGAACTTCCGAAATGAAATAAAGAGAACCTGTTATGATAAAAACATCATTTTCTCCAAGCATTTCAACCTTCGTATCAATTGCCTCTTTCCAATTTTCAAAAACTAATTTTGACTCTTCCTTTGCATACGATGCAAGCTCGCCTGCTGAAATAGCACGATCAAAGGCGAATGTTGTAAAAATAATTTCATCGGCGATGCTTTCTAATTGACCTACCATATTGTGCAATTGTTTATCACCAAGGGCAGTAAATAAAACTATTACATTTTTATCTTTGTAATGTGATTCTACCGTTTTCACAAGACTTTCAATACCTTCTGGGTTATGAGCACCATCTATAATAATATCCGGATTACTTTGCAGTTTTTCAAAGCGCCCCACCCAATACGCTTCCTGTAATCCCGTTCTTATTTCTTCTTCCTCAATTAAAAATGATAAGTATGTTTTTACATACATGACTGCCATAAGTGCAAGTGCTGCGTTTCCTACTTGATGGCTGCCTTTCATTGTGATTCGCACATCTTCAAAAGAGGCGAAAGGACAAGTGAAATCGAACTGTTCTCCATCTTCGCTAGACTGTTTATGTAACGCTGTAAAATGGTTGCCCATCTCGTATAAGTTTGCCTGATTTTCCTTTGCAACTTTTTGAATGACTTGCAACGCTTCCTCATCTTGCACACCAGTAATAACCGGAACACCAGACTTAATAATTCCCGCCTTTTCATATGCAATTTCTCCTAATGTATTACCTAAAATATGCATATGATCGTGACCGATATTCGTAATAATCGTGAGAACTGGATGAATCACATTCGTAGAATCAAAGCGCCCTCCAAGCCCTGTTTCAAATAAAACAACATCACAGAAATTAACTTTACCGAAGTAACAAATTGCCATAACAGTAATAATTTCAAACTCAGTCGCTTCCCCTAAATCCGTTTCATCTAGTTTTTCAACGACTGGCTTTACCATCTTTACAAGTTCAGTAATCTCTTCATCTGCAATTGGTGTTCCATTCACACTAATACGCTCGTTAAATGTTTCAATATAAGGGGAGGTAAATGTTCCTACCTTATATTTTGCATTTTCTAACATGTAGCGCATATATGTTAACGTTGAACCTTTTCCATTTGTACCAGCAAGGTGAACACATTTTATGTGACGCTCCGGATTTCCGAGCTCTTCTAGCATCCATCTCATTCTTTCTAATCCCGGTTTAATACCAAACTTCAATCGGCTATGAATCCACCCTATCGCTTCTTCGTATGTATGTATCACGTATGCTTTCCCCTTTCAAAAAACAACCTTCATAACCCTATTATACGCAAAGAAAAGAGACTCACCAATATAGTGAGTCTCTAAAAAGCATTTTATTTCTCAAGATCTGCTAGACGTTGGCGAACTGCTTCGCGTTTTTCTAGGTAATCTTGCTCTTTCGCACGCTCTCCTTCAATAACTGCTGCAGGAGCTTTCGCTACGAAACCTTGGTTTGAAAGTTTCTTCTGTACACGTTCTACTTCTTTGTCGAACTTCTCAAGCTCTTTCTCAAGACGCGCTCTCTCTTCATCAAGATTGATAAGATCAGCTAACGGTAAGAATAACTCTGCACCTGTTACGATTGCAGTCATTGCTTTTTCTGGCGCTTGTAAGTCCGTTTGAATTGTTAATTCGCTTGGGTTACAGAAACGCTCAATGTAAGAGCTGTTTTTCGTAAGTTGAGCAAGTACAGCCTCGTCTTTTGCTTTAATTTGCATTTGAACTTTTTTGCTCATTGGCGTATTAACTTCTGCACGGATATTACGAACAGAACGAATGATATCAACTAGAAGGTGCATTTCTGCTGCAGCTTCTGCATCTTGTAAATCTTCGCGTACTGTTGGCCACGCTGCTACTGTAATAGATTCGCCTTCGTGCGGTAAATGTTGCCAAATCTTCTCTGTTACGAATGGCATGAATGGGTGTAATAGACGCATTGTTTGGTCTAATACGTAAGCTAAAATAGAACGAGTTGTTTTCTTAGCTGCTTCATCTTCACCGTATAGAGGAAGTTTCGCCATTTCAATGTACCAGTCACAGAAATCATCCCAAATAAAGTTGTATAATGAGCGACCAGCTTCACCGAACTCATATTTATCCATGTTACGTGTTACGCTTTCGATTGTTTCATTTAAGCGAGTTAAAATCCACTTATCTGCAACTGATTTTTCACCAGTTAAATCGATTTCTTCATATTTCATGTCATCCATGTTCATTAATACGAAACGTGATGCATTCCAAATTTTATTAATGAAGTTCCAAGTAGATTCTACTTTCTCCATGCTGAAGCGTAAATCTTGACCTGGTGCACTTCCCGTTGATAAGAAGAAACGCATTGCATCTGCACCGTACTTCTCGATAACTTCCATTGGGTCAATACCGTTACCAAGAGATTTACTCATTTTACGTCCTTGCTCATCACGAACTAAACCGTGAATTAATACATCTTTAAATGGACGCTCGCCTGTAAACTCTAAACCTTGGAAAATCATACGAGATACCCAGAAGAAGATGATGTCATAACCAGTTACTAGTGCATCTGTTGAATAGTAACGCTTGAAGTCTGCTGCATCTTCATTTGGCCAACCAAGTGTTGAGAATGGCCATAGTGCTGAACTGAACCATGTATCAAGTACGTCGTTATCTTGATTCCAGTTTTCAATATCTGCTGGTGCTTCTGTACCTACGTATACTTCACCAGTTTCTTTATGATACCAAGCTGGAATGCGGTGTCCCCACCATAATTGACGAGAAATACACCAGTCGTGAATATTTTCCATCCAACGTAAATATGTGTTTTCGAAACGCTCTGGTACGAACGTTACTTTCTCTTCTTCTTTTTGCTGAAGCGCTACTGCCTTCTCAGCAAGTGGAGCCATTTTTACGAACCATTGTGTTGATAAGTAAGGCTCAACAACTGCACCACTACGCTCACTATGACCTACTGAATGCATATGAGGCTCGATTTCTACTAATACGCCCGCTTCTTGTAAATCTTTTACTAACGCTTTACGGCACTCGAAACGATCCATACCGTTATACTTACCAGCTTTTTCGTTCATCGTTCCATCTTCGTTCATTACTAAGATACGTGGTAAGTCATGACGGTTACCTACTTCAAAGTCATTCGGGTCATGAGCTGGCGTAATTTTTACAACACCTGTTCCGAAATCTTTTTCTACATACTCATCAGCAATAATCGGAATCTCACGGCCTACGATTGGAAGTGTAACTGTTTTTCCGATTAAATGCTTGTAACGATCGTCTTCTGGATGAACCGCTACCGCTGTATCACCAAGCATCGTTTCTGGACGAGTTGTTGCAAGACGAATGTGGCCAGATCCATCTGTTAACGGATAGTTCATATGGTAGAATGCACCTTGAACTTCTTTATGAATTACTTCAATATCAGAAAGAGCTGTGCGTGTTGCCGGGTCCCAGTTGATAATATATTCACCGCGGTAAATTAAGCCTTTTTCGTATAATTGAACGAATACTTTATTAACCGCATCAGATAAACCTTCGTCTAATGTGAAACGTTCGCGAGAATAGTCTAGTCCTAAACCAACTTTCCCCCATTGTTGACGAATGTGAGAAGCGTATTCTTCTTTCCATTCCCAAGCCTTTTCAAGGAATTTCTCACGGCCAAGATCGTAACGTGAAATACCTTCTTCACGAAGTTTCCCTTCTACTTTCGCTTGTGTTGCGATACCCGCATGGTCCATTCCTGGAAGCCACAATACATCGTAACCTTGCATACGCTTCGTACGAGTTAAAATATCTTGAAGAGTTGTATCCCAAGCATGACCTAAGTGTAACTTACCAGTTACGTTCGGAGGTGGAATTACAATTGTATACGGTTGTTTCTTCTCGTCTCCTGTTGCTTCAAAATATTTGCCTTCTAACCACCACTGATAAAGGCCTTCTTCAACGGACATATGATCATATTTAGTTGGTAAATTCTTTTCCGTGTTTGACATTATTTTCCCTCCTTAAAATAAAAAATGCCCCTCATCCAAAAAAGGACGAGGGACATCGCGGTACCACCTTTATTTACAAACAAATTCAGAAATTTGCTTATACTCTTAATTTGATAACGGACAAATCCGTCTTTTCCTAATGAGAACTATTCCGTTCAGAAAAGATGCTCCAGGGCTACCTTCTAACATAACTATCTAGAGAATCTCCCAGCTAATGATTCTCCTCTCTGAAGACGTTTCTTGTTATACTCTTCCCCTTCAAGGCATTTATATGATTGTTAATTATTATATACAATAGTGTAAAAAACGAAACCTTATTCGTCAAGATAAATTTAATACTACAGCTTTTTGAGTAAAAAAAAGAAGATAAGTAACATCCTCTACTTATCTTCTTTATCCGTTCCCTTGCTGGGCAGCTTGTAATTGCGAAAGAAAATATTCTATATTACTAACGAGCCAATGCGCTTGTTGCAAACTCTTTACTCCGAGAAGTTCATTTTCCTCATTACGCCGCTCTCTTCTTTTCTTATAAGACTGGATTTGCCGAATAAATTGCGATGGATACGTCATATACGCAAACATGAGTAGTTGCTCTTCTTTCGTAAAAGGGAAATTTTTTTGATACATTTGATACCATTCAAACCGATCACTTCGCGCAATTGGATATGTGTTTAAAGACCGAGAATAAAAGCCTACAATATCTTGCACAGGTGTTGCAAACTTCGATTTTTCTAAACTAATAAAATAGCCATTCCGTTCATAATCAAATAAAAAATGATTAAGCGATACGTTACCATGTACAAAAGTAATGCGCGTTGTTTCTTTTTCTTTCATTGCATCGTTCCACTCATTTAATTGCTTCGTCGCAAACTCACGCGCCCTCATTACATGATGATAGTACGTACAATATTGCAATTCAAACGGAGACATATACCACTTCGCTTCAGATTCTACAAGAAACTCTTCTAACATCTCTCCATCACTTTCCCAGCGATCGGATATATTTGTATAATGTTTTTCTAAATCCTCTTCTGTATACGTTTCTTCTTTTACCGTTTTTTGATGCAACGTTCCGAGAGTCTGAAACATTTTATGGTATTGATCATTATCCTCGCCGTTCCCTTCCGCACGCTCTAACCAAGGCATTAAATAATAATTATACGTACCGTCACTTAAAATATAATTTCCATCCGTCGCATGGTATATAGGTACATAATTTGAAAAACCTTTCTCCTTTAAATATTGAATATGGTGCAAAAAGTTATTCCGCTCTAACTTCCTGCCTTCTATTTTCTTGAGCGCATATGGACCTTGATTCGTATAAATTTTCGTCACGCTTCCGTGTTCTTCCATATGCTGCGTATCCAATCTATATTGCCTTACAATGGGTTCATAGCGATTTCGTAATTCCATATCCATACGAATAACCCTTTCTATTCAAAACATAGCCTTTAGAAAAATAAGTGAGTGAAAACACTCACTTATTTCGCTTTTGCTCTTGAAACAGGAATATAAATAATTTGTCCTGTAGTTAAATATATATCTTCTGTTTGATTGACACGGTATAAGTTTTGTACAGATGTTTCATAACGTTCTGCAACAGATTCAATCGTATCTCCTTCTTGCACGAAATACATTCTTAACTTTGTAAATTCTTCTTCCGGTTCTTTCGTAAATAATTTCGTTAAATAAAGCGCATTTTCATCTCGCTGTGAATACGTTTCTTCTTCTTGCTCTTCTTGTTTTTTCGCTTTTTCTTTCTTGAAATCTTTTCGTCCGAACAATTCAAATTGCGGCGTTGTTTCTTTCTCCTCTTCACGCTCTACAAATTCATGTTCTTCTATTTCCTCTTCTTCTACTTCCTGCTCTTTTCTTTCTTCTAGTTGGAACGGTTCAAACGCGTAATCTTCCCACTCATCTGATTCCTTATAAGCTGGTTCTTCTACTTGCGGCGTCGGTCTATTTTCATCCTCTTGCGCTGAATCAACTTCCAACTCAGCATACGCCGTTTCTTTCTCTTCCTCTTCATCCTCGATGCGTTCTTCATCACATAATCCTGTAATAGATATATCCGCTAATAATTGTAAGCAACCATTTTCCTTTAATTCATAATCAAATTCCTCGATGGATACATATAGTTCTTCAATTACTTTCACACGGTTTCTTGGGATCGATATTTCAAGCGGAAAGGAATGAACAAGTTCATTAACCCCATCTTCTCTCGTTTCTACATAATCAATTGACTTCGCTGGCGATAAATCTCTTAATGAATAAGCTGAATCATCTTGCCTTGCAACATACTCTCCCGTTAAATCTAATTGCCCTCTCACAATAACCTCATGATCAAGCTCTTCTATCTCAACGTCTGGATCTAACGAAATTGACAAAAGTTCTTCGACTTCCTGTCCTTTTTGGAACCAAACAGATTCTTTTAATGAAAAACGTAATGAATGATCTGTTGCCACTTCTTTTCCCCCTCCCAAACTATATGTCATTACAGATTTATGTACGGAAAGCTGACTTTATGAATAAAAAAAAATCGCTCCCCTTACGGAGAGCGATTTTCTTTATTCAATTAAGCTTTTAATTTTGACATTGCAATTTCAGCCGCTGCAATCGTCGCTTCAATATCAGCATCACTATGTGCTGTCGATAAGAATAAACCTTCGAATTGAGATGGCGGTAAAAATACCCCTTGTTCTACCATTTCACGATAGTAAGCCGCAAAGAACTCTAAGTTTGAAGATTTTGCTGCATCGTAATTAATAACTGGTTCATCTGTAAAGAAGATACCAATCATAGAACCCGCACGATTGATATGATGTGGAATGCCATGTTTTTCAGCCGCTTTACGTAAGCCAGCTTCTAACATTTCAGCTTTACGCTCAAATTCTACATACGATTCTGGCGTTAACTGTACTAACGTTTCATAACCTGCTGCCATTGCTAGTGGGTTACCTGATAAAGTACCTGCTTGATAAATCGGTCCGCTCGGTGCAACTTGGCGCATAATTTCTGCTTTACCACCGTATGCTCCTACCGGTAATCCACCACCGATTACTTTACCTAAACAAGTTAAATCAGGTGTTACACCGTAATAACCTTGTCCACAATTATAAGCAACACGGAATCCTGTCATTACTTCATCAAAAATAAGCAATGCGCCATTTTGCTCTGTTACTTCACGAAGACCTTCTAAAAATCCTGGTTGCGGAGGAACAACACCCATATTCCCTGCTACTGGTTCTACAATGACACAAGCAATATCATCACCGAATTGTTCGAAAGCGTATTTCACACTTTCTAAATCGTTATACGCTACTGTAATCGTATTTTTCGCTACACCTTCTGGTACACCAGGGCTATCTGGTAAACCTAGCGTCGCTACCCCAGAACCCGCTTTAATTAATAACGAGTCACCATGACCGTGATAACAACCGATAAATTTCAAAATTTTGTTACGCCCTGTATAACCACGAGCTAAACGTAGCGCACTCATTGTCGCTTCTGTTCCAGAGTTAACCATACGCACAATCTCAATTGATGGAACACGCTCAATAACAAGTTTCGCTAATTTATTTTCAATTTCCGTTGGAGCACCGAAGCTCGTACCTTTTTCAGCAACAGCTTTTAAAGCCTCAACAACACAATCATTTGCATGACCATGAATTAATGGACCCCATGATAATACGTAATCGATGTATTCATTTCCATCGATATCATATACTTTAGAGCCTTTTCCACGCTCCATAAACAACGGATTCATACCGACAGACTTAAAAGCACGAACTGGGCTATTTACGCCACCAGGCATTAAATCTTGAGCCTCTTCAAACGCTGCAATCGACTTATCAAACTTTTTCATTATTTAGCGCCTCCTTCTTGTAACCATCTTGCTGCATCTTTCGCATGATACGTAATAATTAAATCTGCTCCTGCGCGTTTCATACTAATTAATTTTTCAAGTACAACTTCTTTTTCATTAATCCAGCCATTTTGCGCTGCCGCTTTAATCATTGAATATTCACCGCTTACGTTATAAGCAACGACTGGTAAATTAAAGTTATTTTTCACATCACGAACGATATCTAAGTAAGAAAGAGCTGGCTTTACAATTAAGAAATCTGCCCCTTCCATTACATCTGATTCTGCTTCACGGAATGCTTCCATGCGGTTCGCTGGGTCCATTTGATATGTTTTACGATCACCAAATTGCGGTGCACCATGCGCCGCATCACGGAATGGTCCGTAAAATGCTGATGAATATTTAACAGCGTACGACATAACTGGTACATGTCCAAAACCATTTTCATCTAATGCGTGGCGAATTGCTGTTACGAATCCGTCCATCATGTTTGATGGCGCAATAATGTCCGCTCCTGCTTTCGCTTGGCTTACAGCTGTTTTTGTAAGAACTGCAAGAGACTCGTCATTTAAAATAATACCATCTTCAATTACACCGCAATGACCATGGCTTGTGAATTGGCATAAACATGTATCCGCAACTACTACTAGATCAGGGAATTCACCTTTAATTTGCTGAATCGCACGTTGCACAATTCCATGATCACAATATGCTGATGATCCAACTTCATCTTTTTCAGCAGGTAAACCAAATACAATAACAGAACGAATACCTAAATCAACAACTTCTTGCATTTCAGCTTGCAATAAATCTAAAGATATTTGATATACGCCTGGCATAGAAGGCACTTCATTACGAACATTCTCTCCTTCTAATACAAAAATAGGGTAAATAAAATCTTCCGTATGTAAAAACGTTTCACGCACAAGCGCACGCATGCCTCCACTTTGTCTTAAGCGACGATGACGATTAAATTGTAAAGAGTTCATAGATTTCTATCCCCATTCTTTTATTTTATAGATTCACAAACACATTGTAGTAATGCTTCTACAGTGTACTCTTTCGGCATAATAATATGCGGAAAATAAAGGCTCGCCTCTTTTTCCGTAATAGGCCCTATACAAGCAATTGTACATTTTTTTGTCCATTCTCTCCAGTTTGTATCCTCAAGTAAACGAACAAAACTCGTAACAGTGGAAGGGCTCGTAAATGTAATAATGTCTACTTTCCCTAACTTCAATGCTTCTATAAGCTCTTGCTTTTTCTCTACATTTTCTTTCGTACCATATACGATAAGTTCATCTAGAGAAACACCCATTTCACGAAGCGCAACTGGAATTACGTCTCTTGCTAAATTCCCTTTCGGAAATAAAATACGTTCGTTTCCACTTAATCTTTTTACAAACTCTTCTGCAAATACTTCTGCAACAAATGAAGTTGGAACAAAATCCACTCGATAGCCTCGCTTTTCTAACTCTAACTTTGTTTTCACACCTACTGCAGCAATTTTAGTCGTTACAGGTAGCTTCTGTCTCAAACGATCTAGAAAAAAAGCTACCCCATTTTTACTCGTAAAAATAACCCAGTCATACGAATGTAACTGCCCTGCTATATGTTGAATTTGCCTATGAGACATACCTTCCATACGCAAAAGCGGAATTTCCAATGGAATTCCGCTCTTTTCTTTCACCGCTACACTCATTTGTTTTGCTTGATGCTGGGCACGTGTAATCAATACCGTTTTGCCAGCGAGAGCGTTCATGCTTATTGTTGCTCCTTATTTGCAGCAAGAATGAGTTCTTTTGCGCCTTGGTTAATTAAACGGTCCGCAGCCTCTAATCCTACTTTCTCTGGATCAGTTCCTACTACTGTCTCTTTCAATAAAACAGAACCGTCCATAGACCCGACAAGAGCTGTTAATTCGATTGCATCGTTTTCCGTAAGAGTTGCATATCCAGCGATCGGAACTTGGCATCCCCCTTCAAGTTTATGAAGAAATACGCGTTCTGCTGCCACTGTTTTTTCTGTTACTCCATCATTCATATGAGCTAACAACTGCAGTAAATCTTTATCATCCTCACGACACTCAATCGCTAATGCACCTTGTCCTACAGCAGGTACACATAACGTCTCATCTAAATGTTCTGTAATAACTTCATTATCCCAGCCCATTCTTTGTAATCCCGCTGTCGCTAAAATAATTGCATCGTAATCTTCTTCTTTTAATTTGCGTAAACGTGTATCGATATTTCCGCGAATCCACTTCACTTGTAAGTCTGGTCTCGCAGCGAGTAGCTGTGCACTACGTCTTAAACTACTCGTACCTAAAATAGCGCCTTCTGCTAACTCTTTAAACGACGCTCCGTTTTTTGAGATAAAAGCATCACGAGGGTCAACACGCTTTGGTGTACAACCAATCATTAATCCTTCTGGAAGTACGGCCGGCATATCTTTCATACTATGTACAGCCATATCAATTTCTTTCGTAAGTAGCGCATGTTCAATCTCCTTCACAAACAAGCCTTTGCCACCTACTTTTGAAAGAGTAACATCTAAAATTACATCGCCTTTTGTGACGATTTCTTTCACTTCAAATTCATATGGTAAACCTAGCGCTTTTAACTGATCAATAAACCAATTTGTTTGCGTTAATGCTAATTTACTCTTTCGTGACCCTACAATAATTTTGCGCATAATTTTCTCTCCTCATTATAAATACCAAAAGTGGAAGTTGGATAAACTGCTTAATAGAAAAATATTAATTAGCATTACGAGAAATGCTCCGATGTTCCACTGCACGATTTTCTTCCCTTGCAACACATCTGCCGCTCGTAAATATAGGCCAGCACAATATACAAATAGAACGACAAAGGACCCGATTACTTTCGTATCATACCAATGGAAATTGTCCAATTTTGTATATCCCCATATGCATCCTAATAAAATAGCTAGTAAGAAAAATGGAACAGAAAATAAATTTAATCCGTAAGACATCGATTCTAGCTTCGGTAAATTCCCTAACCTTCTTAATCTGGCATTCCATTTTTTCTTTTTTAATAGGCGATATTGCAATAAATACATAATAGAAAAAATGAACGATACAGTAAAAGTTGCATAAGAAATAATAGCCATACCGACATGTACATATACAAGCTCCGAAACTAATTGCTCTGCAAGTATCGGCGACATCTTTCCAAGCGGCGTAAAAATAGAAAAAGCGCTTACGCCAAATGCAACAACATTTGTAAAAAAGACTAAAAAATCGATTCTCATAAATCGATTAATGACTAACGACATCGTAATCAATAGCCAAACATAAAAATAAATACCTGATAATAAGGTTAAAAGGGGGTTCGTTTCTGAATCTGTAGCTCTAAGCAACATAAAAATAGAATGCAGAACCCATACAATCGAAAGTAACCAAAAAGCAAATCGGTTCGCCTTTCGGTTACTTTGGAAATAATCTATAAAATATAAACTAATGCTACAAGCATATAAAATAATTGCAATATGATAAATAATACTGTTATTTAAAAAACTCATCCGATCATCCTTCCAAATTATAAAGATGGAACGGATGGTGTCCACGCTCTTTTATGTTCTACTTCTTCCGCACGACTCTCTACGTCTTCCATTTCTAAATCGAAAATCTTTGCAAATAACGCTAATTTTTCGTCTGCTCCCTCTTCAGCAGCTATTTCTTTCGCTACTAAAATTGGGTCTTTTAATAATTGATTAATAATACTTTTCGTATGCTTACTAATTACTTTTCTCTCACGATCACTAAGATTCGGTATTTTTCGTTCCAGACTTTCCATCGTTTCACTTTGGATAGCAAGTGCCTTATCACGAAGGGCTGATATTAACGGAACGACACCAAGTGTACTTAACCACGTTTTAAATACAACAATTTCCTCTTCAATCATAAATTGAATTTTCTCTGCTTCTTTCAAACGCTCAGCACGGTTCGCTTCCACTACTCCTTGCAAATCATCAATGTCATACAAGAAAGAACCTTCTAGCTCATCAATTGCTGGATCAATATCACGCGGCACTGCAATATCAACCATAAATAATGGACGACCAGAGCGCATTTTCTCTACCTTTGTCATCATCTCTTTCGTAATGACATAATCCGATGCACCAGTTGAACTAATTAAAATATCAGCTTCTAATAATGCACATTGTAATTCACTTAAAGGTTTTGCGTGTCCCATATATTTCTCAGCCATTATTTCTGCTTTTGAAAGCGTTCTATTCATGACTGTTACTTTACGAGCACCACTTCCATATAAGTTTTGTAGTGCAAGTTCACCCATTTTACCAGCACCAAGAATAAGTACGTGACAATCTGTTAACTCGCCAAATATTTTCTTCCCAAGCTCAACAGCAGCATAACTAACAGACATCGCGCTTTCACCAATTGTCGTTTCTGAGTGAGCACGTTTCGCCAATGTAATAACTTGCTTAAACAATTCATTAAAAATTGTCCCTGTTGCTTTTACTTGTTGCGCTTCTAAAAAGCTATCTTTTATTTGACCTAAAATTTGCGTCTCTCCAACTACCATAGAATCTAAACCGCACGTTACGCGGAATAAATGATCGATTGCACCATCTTGTTCAAAAATAGTTAAATATGGTGCGACTTCTTCTATTTCAAGCTGAAACCAATCAGCTAAAAACTTCTTAATATAATACCGTCCCGTGTGTAATTGATCGACAACAGCATAAACCTCAGTGCGATTACAAGTTGATACAATGACATTCTCTAACACGCTCTTTTGATTTTGTAATGTAGTCATTGCTTGCTCTAGCTCTGCTGCCTGAAATGTGAGTTTCTCACGAAATTCTACAGGGGCTGTTCGATAATTTACACTAACAACAAGAATATGCACGCAGCATGTCCCCCTTCACCCGTTTTATCACTTTATCTACTATCATAATACAACTTTCCTCTTATGAATCTGACAATCGTGTGAACAACCGATTATTTTTTTATTTATTCTCCATATGTAAGAAAGGAGATTCAGTAAAATGAATAAAATTTTTCTACTTTATAATGATTATAAATTAATAACTCTATTTGTACGTTACCAAAAAAAGCCCTCATAATCAAGTGATGGAAACTATTCCATATAAATTATAACATCATCTTTCCTATCTTCTTTCATCATGAAGGAAAATATGTATGATTGTTCCAAATTGTAGCACAAACTTTCTCAATAAAATGTATTTGACATTGTATTTCTTTTTCGTTATATTGATTTTACAAAATTAAATTGTGCACAACTTAATTAGAAAGGAGTCATTCATGACAGAAGATTCTTTGCATCTAGATAATCAACTTTGTTTTTCTATTTACGCTTGTTCTAGAGAGGTTACACGCTTTTACCGACCATATTTAGAAGAAATGGGCATTACGTATCCACAGTACATTACTTTACTCGTACTATGGGAGCAAGATGGATTAACAGTAAAAGAAATTGGAGAACGTCTATTTTTAGATTCCGGTACGTTAACACCTATGTTAAAACGAATGGAATCATTAAACCTTGTAAAACGCGTTCGTTCCAAAGAAGATGAGCGAAAAGTGTGTATTGAATTAACAGAACAAGGAAAAGATTTACAAGATAAGGCTTGTTCATTGCCGACAACGATGGCAACAAATTTAGGAATTACAGAACAAGAATATCGTTCTTTATTAATTCAATTAAATAAACTAATTGAAACAATGAAAACAATTAATGATAGAAAAGGGGAATAAACATGGATAAATTATATACTGCTTCAGTAACTGCTACAGGTGGAAGAAATGGAAAAGTAGTATCAGATGATGGCATATTAAATCTTGATGTGAAAATGCCGAAAGCACTAGGTGGTGCAGGCGGAGAGGCAACAAATCCAGAACAACTATTTGCTGCTGGTTACGCTGCTTGTTTTGATAGTGCATTACAACTTGTCATTCGTACGAAACGTGTGAAAGTAGAAAGTACAGAAGTAACTGCTCACGTTTCTATCGGAAAAGATACAGATGGTGGTTTCGGCCTATCTGCTGTACTTGATGTACATGTCGCTGGCGTTTCACATAGCGAAGCACAAGAACTTGTAGAAGCCGCTCACGGTGTATGTCCTTACTCTAAAGCAACACGAGGAAATATTGAGGTTACATTAAACGTACGCTAAAAGTGTATAAAGAAAAAAACGCGCGACATTCGTCACGCGTTTTTTGTTTTTGTAAATTTATGAATTGCTTTCCATGCTTCTTCTTTCCCAAGTCCTGTTTCAGAAGAGAATAGAACGACTTCATCGCCACTTTCAATATCAAGCGTTTCTTTTACAACTTTTAAATGCTTTTGCCATTTCCCTTTCGGAATTTTATCGGCTTTCGTTGCAATAATAATGGTTGGAATGTCATAATGCTTTAAGAAATCATACATCATTACATCATCATTTGTTGGTTTGTGACGTAAATCAACTACTAATACAGCTGCATCTAATTGCTCACGTGTTGTAAAATACGTTTCAATCATTTTACCCCAAGCCGCGCGCTCTGTTTTAGATACTTTCGCATATCCGTAACCTGGAACGTCCACAAAGTGCATCATCTCATTAATTAAGAAGAAGTTTAATGTTTGTGTTTTTCCTGGTTTAGAAGAAATACGTACTAACTTTTTACGATTTAAAATTTTATTAATAAAGGAAGACTTCCCGACATTTGAACGACCTGCTAATGCAATTTCTGGTAAGTCACCGTCTGGATATTGTTCTGGTTTAACAGCACTAATTACAATGTCTGCTTTTGTTACTTTCATTGTTTCACTCCTACTAATGCGTGCTCCAATACTTCATCTAAATGAGATGCAAGCACAAACGTAAGGTTTTCTTTTACGCTCTCTGGAATATCATCTAAATCTTTCTCATTTTCCGCTGGTAAAATAATCTTTGTTAAACCTGCGCGGTGAGCACTTAATGTTTTTTCTTTTAAACCACCAATCGGTAATACACGACCACGAAGTGTAATTTCACCTGTCATCCCCACTTCTTTACTTACAGGAATACCTGTTAGCGCAGAAATAAGTGCCGTTGCCATCGTAATACCTGCTGACGGTCCATCCTTTGGAACTGCTCCTTCTGGAACATGAATATGAATATCATTTTTCTCATGGAAATCAGGATCAATCTGAAGCTCTTCTGCACGAGAACGAATATAGCTAAACGCTGCTTGTGCGGATTCTTTCATAACATCCCCAAGTTTCCCTGTTAAAATTAATTTCCCTTTACCTGGCGCTACGGACACTTCGATCGCCAGTGTATCGCCACCTGCTGCCGTATACGCTAAACCTGTCGCCATACCAACTTGGTCTGTTTTTTCAGCTTGCCCATAACGGAATATGTGCTTACCAAGTAAATCAACAACGTTTTTCTCTGTTACTACAATACGCTTACGTTCTGCTGTAACGATAATCTTTGCTGCTTTACGACAAACCTTTGCAATTTGGCGCTCTAATGTACGAACACCAGCCTCACGTGTATAATAGCGGATAATTTCAAGAAGCGCTTCATCACGTACTTGTAAATTACCTTTTCGTAAGCCATGCTCTTTTAATTGTTTCGGCAATAAATGTTCACGAGCAATGTGAACCTTTTCAAGCTCTGTATAGCCAGCAATCGAAATAATTTCCATACGGTCAAGTAACGGACCTGGAATACTGGAAAGTGTATTCGCAGTTGCTACAAACATAACTTTCGATAGATCATATGGTTCTTCAATATAATGATCACTGAAGTTATGGTTTTGTTCTGGGTCTAACACTTCAAGTAATGCTGCTGAAGGATCTCCACGGAAATCGTTAGACATTTTATCAATTTCATCTAATAAGAAGACTGGATTAACTGATTTCACCTTTTTCATACCTTGAATAATACGTCCTGGCATTGCTCCAACGTACGTACGACGGTGACCACGAATTTCAGATTCATCACGCACACCACCAAGGGATACACGGACAAAATTACGATTTAATGATGTTGCAATAGAACGCGCTAACGAAGTTTTTCCGACCCCAGGTGGTCCTACTAAACAAAGGATAGGCCCTTTTAATGAATTCGTTAACTTCTGTACCGCTAAATATTCAAGTACGCGCTCTTTCACTTTCTCAAGACCGTAATGATCTTTGTTTAAAATCTCTTCAGAATGAGCAAGATCAATCATATCTTCTGTTGCCTCTGTCCACGGAAGTGCTAATAACCAATCGATATAATTGCGAATAACACCGCTCTCCGCAGAACTTGCTGGTAACTTTTCATAACGATCTAATTCTTTCAGTGCGGCCTTCATTGTTTCTTCAGGCATTCCTGACTGTTCAATTTTCTCACGAAGTTCTTCAACTTCCCCGCCCTTACCTTCTTTATCGCCAAGTTCAGTTTGAATCGCCTTCATTTGCTCACGTAAAAAATATTCTTTTTGCGTGCGCTCCATTGAACGTTTCACTTTTTGTCCAATTTTCTTTTCTAAACTAAGTAATTCTTGTTCATCTTGAATAATTGAAATAAGTGTATGTAATCGTTCTTTCACAGATATGATTTCTAAAATCTCTTGTTTCTGCTTCGTTTTAATTGGCAAGTGAGAAGCAATTAAATCCGCTAATCTTCCTGGCTCTTCTACATCAGCTACCGTTGCAAATGTTTCATTTGAAACTTTTTTCGAAACTTTAATATATTGTTCGAAATGCTCCAGTAATGTGCGCATAAGAGCTTTCTCTTCTAAATCAGCTTCCACTTCTTCCGTTATCGTTTTAATAGAAACTTGCACTACATTTTCTTCTTCGATAAACTCTACTACTTCTGCTCTATGTAAACCTTCTACAAGGACACGAAGCGTACCGTTCGGCAATTTTAACATTTGCTTCACTTTCGCCACTGTACCTACACTATATATGTCATCTTCTTTCGGATCATCGATATTCATTTCTTTTTGCATTGCTAAAAAGATGATATTTTCATCCATTGCCGCCTGCTCTAGTGCTTGTATCGATTTATCACGTCCTACATCAAGATGCAGAACCATCGTTGGATATACGAGAACGCCTCTTAATGGTAGGAGGGGCACGATTCTTTCATTCGTATTCATACTAGACATAGCACCTCCATAATAAATTAAACTCCTGTTCAACTATTTTATATTACAATACATCTAGATGCAATTGCAGAGATTCTCCGCAACTGTAAATCCCTCGTTTTTTCTCCCTTATAAAAGAAAAAAGACTCCGCTTAAGCATACAAACTTAAACGAAGTCTGGCAAATACTATTATCGTTCATTCTCACATTGATTGTGCATCTGTTTCGTCTATCGTAGTATGTACATCGAGCTCTCGATGTATATTTTCCTGTATAAACGTTAGCTCAAATACTTCCTTCAACTTCCGAACAGGAATAATTTCAATTCCTTTTATTGTATACAAAAATGGTTGCATGTTTTCAGCAGGAATGATAACTTTCTTAGCTCCTGCCTTTTTCGCAGCTTTTATTTTTGCGTACACACCACCGATAGGTTTCACTTCCCCGTGTATACTTATCTCACCAGTCATCGCTACTTCATTATTCACATACGTATGATGCACTGCTGAATACACACCTGTTGCCATAGCAATTCCCGCCGAAGGCCCATCAATCGGGATACCACCTGGAAAATTAATATGTATATCGTACCCTTCTGGCAATACATCTAGAGATCGAAGCACTGTTAATACATTATCTACAGAACCTTTCGCCATACTTTTACGACGAATGGATTTCGTTTGACTACCAATACTTTCCTCTTCAACAATTCCAGTAACATTTACCGATCCTTTATCTTTCGCCTTGATTGCTGTTACTTCAATTTCTAATAACGCGCCTGTATTTGGTCCGTATACAGCAAGTCCATTTACAAGACCGATTCTCGGAATAGGGTAAATGCGTTTTTCATACTTCGGTGTAAGTTGACTAGAGTGAACAACCCACTCTATATCTTCATCTTTAATGAAAGGACGTTCTTCATTTATTGCCATTCCAGCAGAAATTTGTACAAGATTAATCGCTTCTCGCCCATTTCTTGCATACATCCCGATCATTTCAATACCATTTTCACCGATTTGCATTTCCACTTTGTCAGCCGCATTCTTCGCTACTTTTTGAATTTCTTCTGTATCTAACTCACGGAAGAACACCTCTAAACAGCGCGACCGAATAGCAGGAGGAATCTCCTCTGGCGAACGTGTCGTCGCCCCAACTAAGCGAAAATCGGCTGGTAAACCTTTTTGAAAAATGTCATGTATATACGTTGGAATCATCGTATTCTCTTCACTGTAGTATGCACTTTCCAAAAACACTTTCCGATCTTCTAGCACCTTTAACATTTTGTTCATTTGAATCGGATGTAATTCACCTATCTCATCAATAAACAAAATACCACCGTGAGCATCTGTTACCGCACCTTTTTTTGGTTGCGGAATACCTGCTTGCCCCATCGCACCAGCACCTTGATAAATTGGATCATGCACCGAACCAATTAAAGGGTCTGCAATACCACGTTCATCAAACCGAGCTGTCGTCGCATCCAGTTCAATAAATGTTGCATTTGTGCGAAATGGAGATTTTGGATTTCGTTTCGCTTCTTCTAATACGAGACGTGCTGCCGCTGTCTTTCCGACACCTGGCGGACCATATATAATCACATGTTGCGGGTTCGGACCACAAAGAGCCGCTTTTAACGACTTAATCCCGTCCTCTTGCCCTACAATATCTAAAAAGGATGTAGGACGCACCTTTTCCGCAAGCGGCTCTGTTAAAGAAATCTCGCGCATTTTACGAAGCTGTTCTAATTCTTTTTTCGATTCTCGATCAATTGAAACTTTTTGTGTTCGCTGATTTCGAAGTAAATGCCAAAAATACAATCCGACAATTACACCAAAAACAAGTTGAACAAGTAAAAATATATTTGTCCAGCTCATCATTTATTTCCTCCCGCAATGTTTTATCTCTTAGTATTTCCGCGGAGGAACATAGCTAAACATAAAGAAAAACAGCAATTATAAAAATTGCTGTTTCTCCTTCGCATTATGCAGATGTTTTTGTATCAAGTACAGTACCGTCTTGTAACACCAATTTTGGTGCTGCATTATCAGCTACTGTTTCTTTTGTAAGAATACACTTCTCGATATCTTTGCGAGATGGTAGCTCGAACATTACCTCAAGCATTAAGCCTTCAATAATAGAACGAAGTCCACGAGCACCTGTTTTACGTTCAATTGCTTTTTTCGCAATCTCAATTAGTGCGCCTTCTTCAAACTCTAACTCAACATCGTCAAGCTCCAATAGTTTTTGGAATTGCTTAACAAGTGCATTTTTCGGTTTCGTTAAAATATCAACAAGAGCATCTTCATCAAGCGGCTCTAGGTTCGCAATAACTGGAAGACGACCGATAAACTCTGGAATTAAACCAAATCTTAAAAGGTCCTCTGGTAATACGTGAGATAAAACATGCTTCTCATTTACATCAGCATTTTTCTTCTCAGAACCAAATCCAATTACTTTTTCACCAAGACGACGTTTAATAATTGGCTCGATGCCATCAAACGCTCCACCACAGATGAATAAGATATTCGTTGTATCAATTTGAATAAACTCTTGATGCGGATGCTTACGGCCACCTTGAGGTGGAACGCTTGCTACAGTACCTTCTAAAATTTTCAGAAGTGCCTGCTGCACACCTTCACCAGATACATCACGTGTAATTGATGGATTTTCGGACTTACGTGCCACTTTATCAATCTCATCAATATAAATGATTCCTTTTTCCGCTTTCTCTACATCATAATCAGCTGCTTGGATTAATTTAAGTAAGATGTTTTCTACATCTTCCCCAACGTACCCAGCTTCAGTTAAAGATGTTGCGTCCGCGATTGCAAATGGAACATTTAAAATACGCGCTAACGTTTGTGCCAGTAATGTTTTACCACTACCTGTTGGCCCGATAAGTGCGATATTACTCTTCGCTAATTCTACATCATCAATTTTGCTGTTAGAATTAATGCGTTTGTAATGGTTATATACCGCTACCGCTAGTGCTTTTTTCGCGTTATCTTGTCCGATGACATACTCATCTAAAATTTCACGAATTTCTACCGGTTTCGGTACATCTTTGAATTCTACTTCTTCGTCTTTCGCAAGCTCCTCTTGTACAATTTCAGTACAAAGTTCGATACACTCGTCACAAATGTAAACACCTGGACCTGCAACTAACTTTCGGACTTGCGTTTGTGTTTTACCACAGAAAGAACATTTTAATTGCCCTTTTTCATCATTAAATTTAAACATATTTTCACACCCCTTACAAAGTGCTAACCTCTTGCCTTCGTATGTACACGATAAATGTATCGTATGTAAATACATATTATGTCACTACGTGGCGAGAAATACAAATAATATGACTAGTTATGTACAAATAAAAAGTTTTTAAAACTTTTGAAATATGTATATTCGACTTATTAAGGAAGTTTTCCTTCTTCATCGAAAAGTTTTATAAATATATTTCTATATTTATAAAACAAGGCACGATTAAAATCGCGCCTTGTTATTTTATTATGCAGCGTTTTCTACTAAGAAGTCTACAGCTTTACGAACTTTAAGATCTTCAGCTAAAGCGTCTACGCTTCCAAGAGCTTGCTTGATAGCGTCTACTGGCATACCGTACATTTCAGCCATTTTTTCAACTTCTGCAGTTACTTCTTCTTCAGTAACTTCGATGTTTTCAGCTTCAATGATAGCTTCAAGAACAAGGTTGATTCTTACGCGTTTTTGAGCGTCTTCTTTCATTTGCTCTTTTAACTTGTCAGCATCAGTACCTGTGAATTGGTAGTAAAGCTCAAGGTTCATACCTTGTTGGCTTAAACGTTGCTCGAATTCACGAACCATACGATCTAACTCAGTGTCGATCATAGCTTCTGGAATGTCGATTTCAGCGTTAGCAGCAGCTAATTCTACTACTTCGTCACGTACTTTGTGCTCAGCTTCGTGCTTTTTGCCTTCTTCTAAGTTTGTGCGAAGTTTTGCTTTTAATTCATCAAGAGTTGCAACCGCTTCGTCAGCTTCTTTAGCGAACTCGTCGTTTAACTCAGGAAGTTCTTTTGTTTTGATTTCGTGAACTGTTACTTTGAATGTTGCTGGTTTGCCAGCTAATTCAGCAGCATGGTACTCTTCTGGGAATGATACTTCAACGTCTTTAGACTCACCAGATTTAAGACCAATTAATTGCTCTTCGAAACCTGGGATGAATGTACCAGAACCGATTGCTAGAGAGTAGTTTTCGCCTTTTCCGCCTTCAAATGCTTCGCCATCAACGAAACCTTCGAAGTCGATTACAGCTGTATCACCGTTTTCAACAGTTCCTTCTTCTTTAACAACTAGCTCAGCTTGACGCTCTTGTAAAGATTTTAATTCGTTCTCTACATCTTCGTCAGTTACAGTTGTTTCAACTTTTTCTACTGCTAAACCTTTGTACTCACCTAATTTAACTTCAGGTTTCACTGTAACTTTTGCAGTGAAGATAAGGTTAGCATTTTTTTCGAACTTCTCAATGTCGATTTCAGGATGAGCAACTGGGAAGATACCAGCTTCATCGATTGCTTCACCGTATGCTTTTGGTAAGATGATATCTAAAGCATCTTGGTATAAAGATTCAACACCAAAGCGTTGTTCGAATAACGGACGAGGCATTTTTCCTTTACGGAAACCTGGTACGTTGATTGTTTTTACTACTTTTTTGAACGCAGCGTCGATAGAGTTGTTTACTTCTTTAGCATCAACTTCGATTGTTAAAACGCCTACGTTACCTTCTAATTTTTCCCATTTTGCAGCCATTTATTCTTTCCCTCCAACTATAATAATGTATGCACATACCTCTATAGATTAAGATCTTCATTATCTCTTTTTTGAAATAACAAAAGTACAAATAATCCTCTAGCAAAAGCTTTCAGATATAATGTTCCAATCTACTAATTGCCTAAAAGACAACTACGGTATATTTTGTTCGAGAATAATATGAAACATATTAAGTAAGAGAATTACACTTCTCTTCTCTTACAAACAGGCAGATTTCTGCCTTTTGCAACCCTTACATTATAACATAGAATATGCTCGTTTCAAGAACCGAACGATTCTTTTTCATAATTATACGGGCAAATATCCTTCTCTTTCGACACGTAATAACCATTGATAGGCAATATGAAACTCTTCTAATTCAATATTATACGCTGTCATAAGCTCTTCTTCATCAATAGTCAACCCGAAACGCTTTCTACCAATTCTCTCTAAAACAGCAGCCCAAATCTCCACTTTATCCATTAATAGAGCGAATGGGAAAATGCTAATTTGCAATTCTTTCCAATATGTAACCATCGCATCAAATATATCAGGATAATTTTGCTCTAATCGACTTGATAATCTATGTATAATGTTATCGGATTGCTCCTCATTATGACCTGTAAATGCCGGAATTACCTTGATCGTATTCCCAAACTTTTCCACCTCTATCTCTTCTTCTATTTGATTTTCTATCATTTTATATAAAATAGAAGTTTTCAAATAAGGGTGCTGTTTTTCGTCTATTAAAAATTTCTTTAAAATAGGTAATGCAAGATCCAAGTCTTTTAACGAAAGTTGCTGAATCGCTCTTAGCTTTTGCCCAAAGTTTTCTCCAAATATTTCATTAGTAAATTCATCTAACTCAAAATTCGAATCAACTCGTGATGTATCTACTTCATGTAACATACCTTCTGCAAATAAAGCGAGCTGTGCTAATTTTTCCTTTTGCTCAGGCATTACATCTTTCGTTTGCAAAACTTTTTCAACAGTTTCAATAACGCCTTCATAATCATTTGTTTGAACTAAAATTGTCACATACGTTTCAAGAATATCACCAAATAAGACCGCTCCTGTTTCCAGTAACTGTTCACATTTCTCTTTCGCTTCTTCCATATGTTTTAATTCTAACAAACAAATAACCGAAGCTAGTTCCGTTTGTTCCGTTTCTGCATTATACTGACGTAATATTTCAAAGCAGCGCAATGCATCTTCGAATTTCCGCTCTTTCAGCGCTAAAAAACCTTCATCAATATAGCGCTCTGATAGTTGCGGAAACAATACGACCGTATTTTCTTTTTTATCCATACGTCCGCCTCTTTTTCTAGATTTTAATTATCTTTAAAGTAAATATATCAAATGAGTAATGAGAACACAACATCCCGAAACCCTTTGTTTGAAATATAGAAATATTTAATTTTTATATTTCAATACAAGTGAATTCCTACTCAAAATTAAAAATATGCAAATAAAAACCCTCAGCAATTCAAGCAGAGGATTCATCATTAATGGAAAGCTTTTATAATAGTGGGGTATATAACAAGGGTAATAATTTGGAGAACAATAATTGCCATAACAATCATGCTAAAGTAGAAGATTGGTTTACTTCGCTTCATTAAAAACATAATGATAAGCATCGTACAAGCAAACAAACTTAAGAAGAACAAACTCGTTGTCGAACTAAGTATACCACTCGGGACAAAGAACAATAACACTACACTACAAGTACCTATAATTCCAAATAACCATTCCATTCATTCACTCATTCCCTTTCCCTCTCATGGTAGTTTCCTCTAAGCGATTAAATGTTTTACAACATCAACTACATACGTTAATTTCTCATACGCTACAAATCCAAAAGCAACTGTTAAACCCGTTACGATTAATCCCTTCATTATTTCTTCCTCCTCGTTTTATCGTTGTTACCTTCATTATAGAGGATTAGCAATTTGTTACCATCGAACTACCTTACAGTTACCTTACAGAATTGTAAGATTTCAAAGAGAGATTGAAAAACACCCCATATCGCTTGAGGTGCTTTCACGGAATTTCTCTATAATCACTTGCAAAATTAACTTTTTTCTCTTGTTTATTTTTCGGAGAATCCACTCTTAAACTAATAGATTTACTAAATAATTTCGGATTGAAATAATAACAACAATCCGTTTGAGGACAATATACACAATACACGTCTATTTCTTCTTTATTCACTTCTTTTGTAGCGACTCCGCTTGCTGTAGAATAACTAGATCGGAATCTTACTTCCAGTATCCCTCTTGCATTCAACTCTCTATATTTCACTTGCACCCTTTTAAATACCCCGCCCTTATATACTACAAGATCAAAGGGCGAATGCTCTGTTTGTGGTATTAAAATCATATATCCTTTTTCATACAAATCAACTTGTGCCTTTAAAACAGCTAAATCTCCTTTTGTTTTTGTATGATGGTACACTTTTTCTCAGCACCTTTTTACATATTTTCAAAATAATATTCGTTCCTTTTCTTAACTTACCTCCCAACATTTTCTCATTAAAAGAAAACTCTTTGTTAAAACCATGTTAATATATTTTTGTATAATTAAGAATTTAATTTACAAGGGGATTATATATGTTCAAAAAAGTAGCTGCTGATGTTTTAGGGTTAAGTGATGTAGGTTCTGTAATTACACCGAAAGATTATGACAAGGTCGATGCTGATGATTACGTAATGCATGAAGATGGAGAGAAAATTTATTTTCTAATTAAATCGAAATCAGATGAATATTGCTTCACAAACAAAGGATTACTTCACCTAGATGGTACAAGTGCGACAAGCAAAAAACGTACACTACGCCGCTTTAGCTATAGTAAATATCAAATTAAAAACGTAGCGCTTGAAACTGCGGGAACGATTGATTTAGATGTAGAAATTAAATTTCAAATGGGAGATGAACATTATTCAATTGATGTTCATAAAAAACATATCGAGGAATTAAAAGATTTATATAAAGCTTTACTTAAAATCGAAGAAATTTCATACGACAACGACATTACATTGCAGTATGCACATAAAAGTTTAGATATGGCATCTAACGCTTTTAGCCGTATTTCAAACGCACAAGTAAATTTAGCAGAGCAGTTTAAAGAAATGAATGAGATTGCCTTTAACTGGCTTGTTGATACGAAGAAACAATATAATGTGAAAGATTATGGTTTTGTATTTGAGAAGTTTATTAATAACTAAACAAGAAACCCTTGTTATCAAAAGATAACAAGGGTTTTTCAGCGTCCTAGAAGATGTTCAAACTCTCGGCCTGCTCATTTCCGTACTATTTTATATATTTTGATCGCAGTCTTAATATATCTTCCTCTTCTCGAATACCTGCCGATCCTTTCCTCACATTTTTTACGATAGTCCAATCCGGGTTGGTTTCATCACCGATGTTCTGTACTGTAAAGTTGCCATCACCATATTTTCGGTGACCTTCTGCCAATTTCTCCGTTAAATCGTTCTCATTTGATCTCGCCATCTTTGCGCCATCTCCCTTTTTTATACAACCTTCTTAAACTGTCTAACCAATCACAGGTCTAGTCAATTGGAGATTCTCGTTTTCCGCTTCTATTCATTGTAACACACTAACGGGGATAAGTTTCGATAACGGTTGCTCAATCGTACGAGGGCGGTAAAAAGTTTTATAATATTGTAAGTGAACAGTTAGGAGAATCTGGATATGGATTTGAGTTCCATCATAAACCTATTGATTCTTGAAATGAAATAAGAGGAATAGGGCGCATAAATGGCGCTCTTTTCTTCATGCACTTTAATCCGTTACACATAATAATTACCATATATTACGTCATATTTTTTACACCTTTTGCACATACATCAATTTGTAGACAAACAAAAACCTTGTTATCAAAAGATAACAAGTTTTTTTTAGCGTCCCAGGAGAGATTCGAACTCCCGACCGACGGCTTAGCTTACCACCATAGCTTTCGCTACCAGCAATTACTGTTTGTAGTCTGGACTATATCTTCACCATTTCAGGTGCGACACGTGTAGTCTCTACGGAACCTCACGATGATTTTCATCATACTTCAGAGTCTTTACCATTAAGTTTTACTTAATCATTCAAAACTCCTTAATCTTTTTCAAGATCGTAAGTTTCCTCGGTATTACCATCAGCCGAACTGTTAAGGCTTCACCGATATAGTGTCGTCCACTTTATAGGTTCTTGTTTCCCTATAAAGGCTCCTATTTTTCTTGAAGGCCGTTGCTCTATCCTGCTGAGCTACTGGGACATGGAGCGGGTGAAGAGAATCGAACTCTCGACCAGAGCTTGGAAGGCTCTTGTTTTACCACTAAACTACACCCGCATATGTTGTTTTATTTTCAATCGTTAGCGCCGTTGCCCTATCGACAATATTTATTATATGTATAACCATACATAAAGTCAACACCTTTTTTAAAAGAGGATAATTTTTCTTATCCTCTTTTAAAAACTGCCTGTTCAACTAGCTGTCCGTCTAGTGTTTCAAAACGAACTTCCATTTGATTTTCATCCATTTCTAATAAAGCAAATGTTTTTTCTACACGCTGACGCGGTAATAAAATACTGCCTGGATTAATAAATAAAACGCCGTCGATTAATTCCGCACCTAATACGTGAGAGTGTCCGAAGCATGCAACTTGCGCCCCTACCTCTTCAGCATGGTACGCTAATGTTTGTAACGTCATTTTCACGTTATGACGATGTCCGTGCACAACTATGAAACGAACACCATCTACATCAGTTACAATTTCGTCTTGAAAGTTAGCATAATCACAATTCCCTTTTACAACATGGAAACCTTGCAACTCTTCATGAGCAGGCGTTAGCTCTGAATCACCGCAATGAATCATGATATCTACTTTCCCTTCATACTTCTCTTTTAACTGCTGTAATTCCTTCACAGAGCTATGACTATCGCTTACGATTAAAGCTTTCATCAATCTCTCTCCCTTATTCTCCTAAAAACCATTCAGGGATTTTTTCTTCTAGCTTACGTAGAGCACGTCCGCGGTGACTAATAGCATTTTTCTCATCTGAACTTAGTTCCGCCATCGCTTTTTTATATTCTTCCACATAAAAAATCGGATCATATCCAAAACCGTTTTCCCCGCGGCGCTGTTCTAAAATATACCCTTCGCACGTCCCATTTACAATGACAGGCTTTTTATCCCCTTCAGGGAAAGCCACTGCTAATGCACAGTAGAAACGAGCTTTACGCTTTTCAAACGCTACGTCATTTAATTCTTGTAAAACTTTATCAATATTTGCTTGATCATCTTTCGGCTCTCCAGCAAAACGTGCTGAATACACGCCTGGTTTCCCGTTTAAAGCATCTACAATAAGACCTGAATCATCCGCAATTACAATTGCATTCAATTGTCTACTCAAACTGTCCGCTTTTAAGATTGCATTTTCTTCAAATGTTTCACCAGTTTCTTCGACTTCTTCAATATGAGGAAAATCGTGTAATGATTTCACTTCTAAATCAAATCGCTCAAATAACTCAGCAAATTCACGTACTTTCCCCATATTTTTTGTCGCTACAACAACTTGTTTCATTTTTTCCACCTCTACTCTATATGAGATACGATGTCACCTAACGCTTCTTTTTGCATATCGATCAGTTGGAAAATGCCTTGTTCTGCAGCATCAAGTAATTCATTTAACTGCGCTCTACTAAACGTCGCTTCTTCTCCAGTTCCTTGCACTTCAACGAACTGACCTTTTCCAGTCATAATTACGTTCATATCAACGTCTGCTTTAGAATCTTCTGCATAGTTCAAATCTAAAACAACACCTTGCTCTTCAACAATCCCTACTGACGTTGCTGCTAAATAATCTTTTACTGGAATTTTAGATACTTTTTCTGCTTGTAATAACTTCTCAAACGCTAATACCATCGCTACGTATGCACCTGTAATAGAAGCAGTTCGCGTTCCACCATCCGCTTGAATAACATCACAATCAATCCAAACCGTTCTCTCACCAAGCGCTTCTAAGTCAACTACCGCACGTAATGCTCGTCCAATTAAGCGCTGGATTTCCATTGTACGTCCTGTTACTTTCCCTTTACTTGACTCCCTAATTGTACGTTGTTCTGTCGCACGTGGAATCATCGCATATTCAGCTGTTACCCAGCCCTTTCCTTCTCCACGCATAAATGGCGGGACGCGCTCTTCAATTGTCGCTGAGCAAATTACCTTTGTATCCCCAACCTCAATTAACACTGATCCTTCTGGATGTTTTAAATAATTCGTATGAATATGTATATGGCGTAATTCTGTTTTTTCTCTACCATCTACTCGCATAAAAATAACCTCCTCATAACTACTTGTTAGTATAGCCAAATTTAAATGTATGATATGTATACAATAAAAGAAGAGGAACCCAAAAAGCAATTCCCCTTTCTTACTTAAGTATATCAAATTATTGGCGATTAAAAACTACCTGTATTCACGTTTTCTGGACGATCTACAGGTTTTATTAACTTTCCGCCCTTTTCATCTATAAGATTTGCTTTACCATTTACTTCAATAGAAACGCTTTTCACGCCTTTCTTTTCTGTTAAAGATAAAACTAATGACTTCAATACGTAATTTGAAATCATATTTTTATCTGGGTTTATAAATATATTTTCATTAAAGTTTAATGTAAGATTTCCATCTTGTAATTTCGGATTCGTAATGAGCTTAACTCCTGGATTGAAATCGTTCAGAAGAGATTGATGAATCGGCCCTTTTACAAGTTCATCTACAATTGCTGCATAATCATTTTCTTTTCCTTCTACAACGCGGCGTGTTACTGGTACGTAGTATTGCTGTTTATTATTATTTTGTGCCATAAAATAAAGTGTTACTGGTTTTGTATTTGTTACATCCGCTACTTGCTCATCATCGAAGTTAATACCGTTCGCACGGCTCACCCCTTCACCAAGCGGTGTACCACCAACAGGCATCTTCGCTAATTTTTCACCATTTATTTGGAACTGCACTTGTTTTATTTCTTTAAATTGCGTCAACGTCCATGCAATAGATTCAACGATTTGACGTTCTTCCTCTTTTGCATAGTTTTTCATTTCTTTAGAAAAATCAATGACTGCCGTCCCATCTTTTTTCAAGTTTAGGGTCATCGATGTATTCGCCGGAATGACTGCACGGAACCCATTCGGTAACAAATTCGTTACCGGTCCATCTTTCACAAGGTACTCTAACGTTTGCTGAATAACCTCATTTGCTTTCGGAGTAGGTATAGCTAACGTTTGCGGTACAACATAGCCATTTTTATCAACAAGGTATAGTTCTCTATTCACCGTTTGTCCTTGCTTATCTTTCTTAGATACTTCTTTCTTTCCACCCTCTGTATACGTAACTTGTTTTGGCGGATCAATTTGCTCCGTTGCTTTCTCTTGATTTATAAAGCCACACCCTGTTAGTAAAACAGCGCTCACAGTAGCACCAACAACCCATTTAAAAGTGGATTTAGGCATGCCATTCCCCCCTAAAATCTAAGTTTGTACTATTATGTATACGAGCTGTTTCATGTTTTAGAACAAGCTGTGCTCCCTATAAACAAAAAAACTCCTGATTTCTCAGGAGTTCACTTATATGAATTCTATTATTATTCTTTTTCTAAATAAATATGTTTTACATTTTCAATCGGTTGACCGAACCATTTTGATGCAATTTCTTTAAATAGGCCTATTTTTCCTGTTGTTAAGAAGAGATGATCACTTTGTTCCTCTCCCTCATTCAACATTTTACTATGGTATAAAATGGTACTTACTTCACGTGCCGTTTCATCACCAGAACTAATGAGTTGCACTTTATCTCCCATTACTTGTTTAATAACAGGACCTAAAATTGGATAATGTGTACAGCCTAAAATAAGCGTATCAATATCAGTGTTTTTCAGCGGTTGCAACGTTTCTCTTACAACTTCATACGCCATTTCACTTTCGAAATTACCGCTCTCTACAAGCTCAACAAAAGGTGGACACGCTAAACTTTCTACCATAACACGATTATTAATAGACTTTAACGCTTCTTCGTATGCACCACTTTTCACCGTTCCAATCGTTCCAATAATCCCAACATGATACGTGTTTGTCATTTTTAAAGCTGTACGTGATCCTGGGTGAATAACTCCTACCACTGGAATTGGTAATTGTTTCTGCATCTCTTCTAATACAACTGCAGTTGCTGTATTACATGCAATAACTAACATTTTGATATTTAAATCTAGTAAATGCTCCGTCATTTCCCACGTAAATTGACGCACTTCTTCTCGAGAACGTGGACCATAAGGGCAACGTGCTGTATCCCCTAAATATATAATGCGCTCTTTCGGCAACTGACGAATTAATTCCTTCGCCACTGTTAAACCGCCAACTCCTGAATCGATAACACCGATTGCTCTATTCAACTTCATCACCCGTTTTCTCATTCATCATCTTATTTTATCATTATATTTTTCACACTTTAAGTTCGCTCACTTAAACTGCTTCTATATGAAAATTTTCATTTGTACCTGTATAGACTAGGACCTTTTTTATTTTGCTCCTTTTTTTCATAATTTGCAAGACAGAAAAACAACCGACCTTCTATATGAAAGTCGGTTTCTTCTATAATAAAGTACATCTTTAATGCTCCATCTTTTTTTGGAAAGAAGACATTCCTATTAATAAGAAGAAATGAGCAGAAATTAACATGACGATTAAAATAAAATTGAAACGATAACTATTTGTAGATTCCATAATTTTGCTCGCAACAGCTGGTCCAAATGCCATACCGAAAAAGTTAATTAAATTATATAAGCCAAGACCGACTCCAACTTTAGCTGCATGTAATGTTTTCGGTATAAATGTGTTCAATGATACTTGAATGGCAGAATAACTCATAAATGTCAAAATAATCGCCAATACAATAACGACTATACTTCCATTCGGAATAAACCCTAAAATTAAAAAGCCAACAATCATAATGACAGACGCTACATAAATCATATTCACATTTCCAAACGAAGGGACAATCTTTCCAGTAATAAAACTAGACACAATACCAAAGAGTGATGCAACAAATAATACAATTCCGATAACAAATGGAGACAATCCGTGCTCTCTTCCTAACAGTAATGGCAACAATAATAAATTAGCACATAACGCCACATTAATTATAAATCCGACTGTTATTAAACGAAGAAATGCTTTGTTCGAAAACAACTCAATATCGATAAATGGATGCTCCGCTTTCTTCATACGAACCGTGAATAAAAATAAAGAAATTATCGATAACACAAATAGCCAACGATTCATATTGATACCTAGTAAAACAGTCGTAATGAATGCAAATAGTAACGCCGCTCCAATATAATCAAAATGAAACGTTTCATCCGTATGCTGCATTTCTTCTGGCATAAATTTTATAAGCAAGAAAATCCCCACTACTGAAATAACCATAAATAAAAATAAATATGGCCACCCTAGTGTATTTGTAATAGCCCCGCCAACTAAAGGGCCAATACCTACTGCTAATGCAATAGAAGAACTAATCATCGCTAACGCACCAGGCTTCTTATGAGGAATAACTAATTTGGCCACTGCAATCATACTAAGCGCAATAAACGCTGCACCCCCGCTCGCTTGCACTAATCTTGCAAGAATGGTAATCACATAAGATTGATTCATAAATCCAATAATAGAACCCACTACAAATATGATAATCGAAATAATTAATAGTTTTTTTACACTGTAACGATCAGCAAGCTTCCCATATATCATTGAACCAATACCGACAACTAAAGAATAACCTACTACAACCCAACTTACTTTCGATTGACTAATAGATAAATCATGAGCAATATCCTCTAACGCAACATTAAATAAAACCGCATTCATCGGTCCTAATAAAACGATAAAACATAATGTGAAAACAAACCATTTTGAATGATTGTTTATATCTTCCCCCATGTGTAACACCTCTCCTGATTGTAGTAATTGAAAACGAAAAATGAAGTTGTTTAGCTCTTCTATTATCACTAGACAACTTCATCAAATGTATACATTTATCGCGCGACAAATTGAATTCGAAACGAAACATGTACGTTGTTCGATATTCATGGAACTATCATAGTTTCAGCATTACAGTTTGTCAACGAAAAATATACAAAGTAAACTATTTTAGTGTTTTTAGTTTACTTTGTTCAAAAATTGTTATACACTAATTTCGAATCCGATATAAGGAGGACTAACACGGTTATTCAAATTTGCAATTTCTAACTTAATAAAATAATGAACTTGTATACGGAAGAAACATTACAGGAGGATTATGATGAAGAAAAAAATGTTAGTTGTATTAACGAGCGTTGAAAAATATCCAAATTTAAATCGAGCTACTGGCCTTTGGCTTGGTGAAGCTGTTCATTTCGTTAAAAAAGTTGAAGAAGCTGGTTACGAAGTAGATTATGTTAGCCCACAAGGTGGTTATACACCGATTGATCCGCATAGTTTAGCAATGGCGGAGAGCATCGATTGGGAATGGTATCAAAAGAAAGAATTTATGAATCGCCTCGGTTCTACAATAAAACCGAGTGAGGTGAATCCAGAAGACTATGCTGTTATTTATTACGCAGGTGGTCACGGTGTGATTTGGGACTTCCCTGAAAATAAAGAACTCCAAATGATTAGCCGTAGCATTTATGAAAATGGCGGAATTGTTTCCTCTGTTTGTCACGGAGCTGCTGGTTTATTTCATATTACATTAAGTAATGGGGAACGTTTAATTAGCGGTAAAAAAGTAACAGGTTTCTCAAATGAAGAGGAAAAACTAGCTGAATTAGATCAATTCGTTCCATTTTTAACAGAAGATGAACTTATTAAAAATGGAGGAATTTACGAAAAAGCAGCGCAGCCTTGGGAAGCTTTCGCTGTAGAAGATAGTCGTGTTATCACTGGTCAAAACCCAGCTTCAGGTGGTCCAGTAGCTGAATTAGTATTACAACACTTAAAAAAGAACATGTAATAAAAAAAGCAGATTTTCCATTCATATAGGAAAATCTGCTTTTTTACGAAATCATTTGCAAAATAGCCATAACTTCTTTTTCAATTTCAGAATCATCAATCGCTTCTATATAATCCGGTTTAAACAGTTGATACTTCTTTAGTTGATAAAAATCAAGTATCGCTTTCTTTAACGTAATATCGTACTGAATACAAAAAGAATGATCTATAATACGCCTTAACATCACATCATCTTGCACCATAAATAATTGTGCGTTCATTTTATTAAAGTAACCTTGTTCCATACCAGCTTCAAAAAACATTTGCAAATTATGATTACGATTTTGTTGTGCAGCGACTAACCGATCAGATAAGTGCGGATATGCCTCTTTCAAATCTTGTAAAAAGACATCTGAAATGTATGTCACACATTTTAAAGAGTGAATAAACGTCTTTTGGAAACGTTCTGCAAAAGACATACTTTCATCTTGATTATCCGCATCCCCTTCAAGAAGATAGTTCATAAAATCTTCTACCACAGCTTCAATAATCTCATCTTTTGAAGAAAAACGTTTATATAAAGTAGCTTTACTAATATCCATATACTTCGCAATTTCATCTATTTTCAATTGACTAAAACTCGTTTTTCTAATAACGGGCTTTATTTTATTAATATAAGTATTTGCACACGCAACTTTTCTCATTAAAAGAGCCTCCCCTTTTGTCCATACAAAATAGTATAGCAAATTCACGATTAATTATAAATGAAGTCACTATACTCAATACATCTTTTTAGTTTAAGGGGTCATTTATCCTATAGAAAAAGTGCCCGCTACCTTTATGAGTAACGAGCACTTTTTCTATACTTTATTTACAGCTCTTCTTATAGCTTTCCCTATTTCCATACTAGACTGCGGATTTTGCCCTGTAATTAAACGCCCATCTACTACGACGTGCGGCGTAAAATTTGGAGCAACATAAAACAAAGCCCCTTCTTCTTTCAATTTATTTTCTAACAAAAACGGCACTCGCTTTTCTAAATGTACAGCTTTTTCCTCATCATTTGTATAACCTGTTATATGCTTACCCGCACTAAAAAACGAGCCGTCCTTATTTTTCACACCGACTAAAGAACTTACTCCGTGACAAACAGCCGCTACAATTCGGTTGTTGTTGTACATATTCACAATTAAATTTGCAACATATGGATTACCTGGAAAATCTACAATCGCCCCGTGTCCACCACCAAATAAAACCGCATCATAATCCGAAAAATGAACATTTGAGATTGGTTTCGTATTTTGCAATAAAGAAGCGACATGCTTAAATTCACGAGGTATCCCGTTCGGAATAGAAACTCTATCAATCGGCACTCTACCGCCCTGTATCGACACAATATCAACATCAAACTTAGCCTTTTTAAACAAGTTATAAGGAGCTGCGAGCTCTTCCAGCCACAAACCAGTCGGGTGTCCATTCATATCATGAGCGCTTGTTGAAACTAACAATATCCTTTTCAACATATCCCCTCCTTACTACTTATTTATGTATGGAGTGTTCTTATCATTCATATAACGCATGAAACAAAAAAATAGCCGACTCTTTATATAAGTCGGCTTTCTTTTTATAACTCGAGCTCTCCCATACGAAGAAGCTCAACAACTGCTTGTGAACGTCCTTTAACCCCTAGCTTTTGCATTGCGTTTGAGATGTATAATTGTAAATAGTTAATTTCGCTATAAAAAAATATCTCCACACACCATTTGCCATAAATCAATAACTTTCATTAAGCATCTAATACATAAGTTATTCTTACGTCACCATTTTGAAAAATATCTATACGTTTTATAATTTTTCTGAATGCATCGTACAAATTTTTCTCCTGCTTTAATAAAGAGAAAGCTTCTTGGTATTTCTTTTGAACTTCATTCGTTAATTTAACATCTTCCATAGAAAGCAAATGTAATTCTTGTTCTTTTATTTTTTGTTCTAACTCAGCACGACGTTCACTAAATTCATCTTTCTCTATAAGATTATCCATGTATAAATCCACAAGATTTTCTTTTCTTTCTTTTACTTTTCTAATATTCCTTTTAATTTTATCTATTTTTTCTTTGTGAATAGTAGGCTCTTGTGATTCAACTTTTGCTTTTACCTCTTTTTCTTCTTGCTCTAGTTCTTCAAGAATAAAGTTCCTAAACTGATTATATTGAATCGGAACATGACACACACATTCATCTCTTCCATATCGCTTATATCTGGAACATTTTAAATATCGCCACTCTTCCTTAGTTCCATCTTTCTTTTTCTTAGCACTATATACAACTTGCATTGCTGATCCGCAATGCGCGCAAAACATTATCCCTCGAAATTCATTCCAAAGTGCAGGCCTTCTCTTTTTAGCAGACCGTGGCCTATTTACTAATTCCCACTGTTCTTCAGATACAATGGCAGGATGATGGTTTTTAAATATTGTCCATTTTTCTTCAGGATTTTTTATTTGTTTCTTACGACCTGAAATCTTTACTGTAGTGTACTGATTTAATATATAGTCACCTTTATAAATTGGATTCTTAATAATTCTTTGCACGGAAGACATTTGCCATTTACCACCAGTTTTTGATGGAACGCCTCTTTCATTTAATATTTTTGCAATTCCTATATACCCGATTCCTTTCGAATACATATCATAGATTTCTCTAACAATCTCGGCTTCTTCCTCGTTAATTACATACTTCTTATCACGATCAGAGTAACCAAAAGGTAAACGCCCACCTGTATGCTCACCTCTCCTAACTTTAGCTGATAAAGCTGCCGATATAGATACAGATAAAGTTTTTGGATATTGCGATGCGAACATAGCAAACATTTCAAACTTCATGTCGTTTTTTCCTTCGTAATGGCTATCGTATCCCTCTTCGATTGTTACTAATCGAATCCCATTAGCAATAAGTATTTCTTTAATCTCTAGAGCATCTTTTAAATCACGTGCTAAACGATGGATTGATTTGAATAATACCATCTGTAATTCACGTTTTTTCGCTTTCTCTAGTATAAGCTGCATTGCATGTCGTTCCAATAAAACCGTTCCTGTAATACCATCATCAAAATATATTGAGTTTTCATCCCAATCATACCCATGCCGTTCTAACCAATATCGACATACATCAATTTGATTTTCTACAGATGAGACTTGTTCGTCCCTGTCTGTAGATACCCGAACATAAACTGCATACTTCACTCAAATCACCATCTTCACTAGTTATAATTACTCATATCAATAAGATGTGAATGATTAAAGTATACAAACAAAATCTTATCCCTACAATCCTTTTTACTTATTCTGTAAGCCAATCATATAAGGTGTCCCTACATTCTTTTCTTCGTTCTACTACAAATTTACTTTCAACGATTCTATAAAAATAACCTTCAAAAGTACTTCTAATTCTATTTGCTTTTTCTGCGAAAACAGTTTCTTTGAACGCTTGAATAGCTTGATTTATCACTTGTTCAATAGGCTTGTCTATTTTTGAACGCTTATAAGCCATTAATACACGATGATACAGCTTGTAAATTTTATCTGCCGATTTGAAGAACGGGGCTACCACATCTCTGAATTGGCTTGGTACATTTTCTGGTGTAAAAGTTTCATCTAAATCTTTTAATTTAATTTCTTTAGATTCCCTTGCTGACGTTTGTTTTACGTTTAATTCGTTTTTTAATTCTTCTAGAGGGTGTGATTCAAAAAGTTTAGTTTCCTTGTCCGATTTTGCATCGGAAACCTTTGATTCTGTAAGTTTTTCTGCATCTTGCCGCTGTGACATTTTCGGTAGGACATTCGGTGTGACACTATATTTTTTTAGAAGGACATAGACGTTATGTCCATTTCCTCCTCGTAATTTCCCTTCCGTTCGAATTGTTTTATGTCTAGTTACTACCTCGAAATCCTCTAACACTTTTAATACCCTACGAACAGTTCGATCACTTATATTTAATGCCTCTGCAATTGTTCCTACCTTCAGGAAAGATACACCTGGAATCTTGCAAGAATGTCTTGCTAAAAATTTCAATACTTTTATTGCTGACTCCGATAATTTATGTGTGTGTTTGTATAAAAAAGAACATATTGCTTCATTCATCTCTTCTACTGATTGAAATGATTGTAGTTCTTTGTATTGTGTATAATTTGCTGAACTAAGCATCTTCTTACCCCCCAGTTATATAAGTACAATGATCATATTAATTACAATTAAAATTGCAGAAACTGTGTAGAAACCATAAAACCATACAAAATCTGATTTGCTTTCTAAACCAAAATAATCATTGAACTTCTCCAATTACATCGAACCCCTTTCAATATTTGTTACCACCAATATACATTATCCACTATTGGATAGTCAATGCAGGATTGAAAAAAATATTGATTATTGAATATCACTTATTGCATAATGGATATAGAGGAGTGATTATTTTGGAGAATGTAACATACATAGTTAAACCACGTTTAGGAGAAATACTGAAAGAACGTCAATTAACTCAATCTCAACTTGCAGAATTAGCAAATATACCTCAGTCTTCAATATCAAGATTCGATAAAAATGAACAGCACAGAGATATTCATTTGGTTGCAATAAGTCGCGCTTTAAAAATATCTATTGATGAACTGTTTGAAATTAAGGAAGTGAAGTAAAAAAAGAGCTAATCATTCGAAAATGATCAGCTCTTTTTTCATCATTAAGTAGTAGCGATTACATATACTTTTACAAACACATTATATTTATTTGCCAGTTCTTCTAATTTCTTTTCTCTATATTTTGTAATTGTAAAGAAATGAATAACTGGCACTTTTCCGTTATGCTTCTGTTTATAAATCTGCGTTAACTCTTCATATTTTTTTAATTTTTCATCGTTTACTATCATTTTCTGAGTACGATCTATTTCTACAGCGTGAAGTATTCTTTCCTCATCACGGAATTTAACATCTGGAATTATTTTTTTCTTTTTATTATCTTTTATATATTTAATTTCAGTTTCTACTTGCCAATCATCTGGACAATATAAATGTAACCAAGCCTCATTACGTAAAAGAGCGTGTGCAACTTTACCATGATGTACAACTTTCCCTTCACCGAACAATTTATGTCCTGACTGGTTTAAATAATATACATGCTCTTTATTGTAAACTACCTTACTTGTATAAATAGATAAATCTTTCAGAATTCGGTTTGCATTTCTTATTCCACCCATTTCATGAATACTCATTAAATGCCTTCTCGTTGCAAACTGTAGCTTTTTAATCGTCGCAAGTATCGCCATTTGACGGTTGATTTGCATATGCGTTTGCATCCTCATGTTTCTCCACCTCATATCCTTTTAAATGCTCCCACATCATCTCATTACTAATGTAAGGCACTTGTATTTCTGTAAGTCTATCGGTTTTGAAAATCGCGCGTCCGGGAATGCTTTTTATCGTTTCTAATCCCGCTTCATCTATAACAACACTTGATGCTGTTTGAGTCGGTAATCTAAAGCCTAATTTCGCATCACTATTTTGTTTTACTTGGCGCGGTAATGTATCCCCTGTCGGGTACTGTGTACAAAAAATCAATCTAAAACCTAAAGCACCACCTATGCGCGCTATATGAGAGAGCATTTGTTGACACGCTCCTAATAACCTTTGCTGTTCTTTTTTCATACTTTTATCTGGGCAAAGTTCTGCCCCTTCATCCACAATGATAAAATAACGTTCTTTAATATTTGTTTCTACAACATTCGTATAATGTCTACATTTCATATATTCCATTTTCTCTTCCATCTTCTTGAGAATATTAGTTAATATCATAAAAGCTTCTGCGGGCTTTTCAGCAATAGAAACTACCTGTTTTAAATTCTTATACGGCCCAAACTCCAAGCCACCTTTTAAATCAATAATGTATAAATTAATATGTTCTGGTTGTGCTAAAGTAAGAGAAGTAACTACATTTTTTAAAAATACCGTTTTACCCATCCGCGTCAGACCACCTAGTGTCATATGTGGTGTTTTATCAAAATCATGATAGATAAGTTTTTCTAAACTTTGGCCCATTGGAACACACCAGCTTCCTTCTGCAACCAAACCTTTAGACCATGACCATTTTTTCGGTATATCCCTATGAAACACACGAATATTTAGCTTGTAATTATCATAATCAATTCGGACAGGTTTACTTAGCCCTTCAGAGACAACATCCTCTACCTTCTGAATAATTTTACTCGGCATTCCCACAGGCAACCTATATATATAAGTTGTACTTCGATCATCCTCTTTTTGTTCAAGAAAAACTGGATACTGTAATTTATCTTCTCTACGTATCGCAATTCCGCTTACCTCAAAAAAAACTTGTATTTTCTTTCGATCACTCTCTCTTCCTTTGAGCCTTTCGCCAACTATGGCGAAAATTAAACCTGCGAATGGTACTGATAACAACTCCAGCATATAATCACTCCTTTATATCCCTCTTATAGAGGGTATATATCCCTGTTTCAGGGAATACGTGCATACAAGCTAAACTCCTTATGACATAAAGAATGAAAAGTTTCCACATCGTATTCCTTCATAGAAATAAAACGAGAACATAACGTAGAAGGTATAGAAACGAGCCTGTAAGTGTTGTGTACAAGGTGACACGTGGAAGCCAATGTGGAACACTTTTCCCCATTTTTTCTGCTGCCTTCATTGCAACTACCGACAACCCTGTTGCCGTCCAAATAATTATCGCTTCTCCAGCAAGAGTCATGCTTATTCCTCCTCTTCCTTTTCACGAAATGTAATACCCTTTCTTGTAAGGACGACATCATAACATTCCGTTAGAATTTCCCAGTTCAAAATATCTTCTTCCTCACCATATAAATCCTCTTCGACTACCTGCGATAAACTAAAATATCCTTTGTACTCTTTGTTATTAAAAACTTTATGGTTTCTCATGTGATTTAAAATTGATTCAGTTTCTGCTCTTGATCTTGATTCATTGTACATATCTCTTAATTCTTTTGAAGGATGTAAATATGGAGTTGTGTTTAAGTGATTATACTGCCAACGCATGTAACCATCTCCCTCTTGATGTCCTTAGTTCCACGTGGAATTCCTTGTGGTTTTGATATAGGTATATGAACTAGAAAACAAAAACTTGTTTGTCCAACAACAAAAAAATCAAAAGGTTTTTCAAAAAATTGATTGAATGTTTTAAAGGGAGGGATTTTATGGAGTGCAAATTAAAAATGATTTTAGCCGATAAAATGATTAAACAGTCTGCATTAGCAAAAAGAGCTGGCATAACAGATCAAACATTAAGTATGATAGTTAGAGGGAAAAGCGAACCGACATTACGAGTTGCTATGCGTATAGCAAAAGCACTTGATATGCAAGTTGAGGATATATGGAAAGACATTGATTAAGTTTTTTGCCTTTTTGTATTGTTCGGTATGATTTATTTAATTTAAGGAGGCTATTTTATGGAGTTACGTAAAACTGCTGACGGAGAAACCTTTATTATCGAATTGCAGGAAAAGAAAAGTTCTACCGGTAATCAAATAAAAAGATTTATATACTTCTCAATCGGCATATTAGGGTTGCTTATCTCAGTAGCTTTATTCTTTACTATCATCGGAATTTTACCTGCTATCGGATTAGCGTTTTTCTCAGTTATTTTCATGTACAAAGCAATGGGGAAACAACTTGTGAAATGTCCTAACTGTAGTAAAAAACAACCAGTTGTACATAAAGCTGAAGCTTTTATTTGTCATAGATGCAATAAACGTAGTCTGATTGAATGGAAACAATAAAAAAAGAGGGATTCCCAATAAGTTGGGAATCCCTCTTTTCACTTCACATACACATAGGCTTCACTTGCTGTGATATAGTATGTTGTTCCTTTACTATTGTGCACTTTGTATTGTGGGGAACCATTTACCATTACCGTTGCGTCAATCGTAAATCCTAATCCTACATCTACAGTACCTGCAACATACTTATCTTCCCACGATGGAGCGCTATAAAATCTGAGATTACTCACTTTCGACACTACACGTTTTCCAGCAACTGGACTTACAGATTCTTTCTTTTCAAATCGGATATATGATGGATTATATTTTACCCACTGATTCCAACCTAAATTTAGCCATCCGCCCTTTTCTCCCCAAACCTTATAAGCCTCTGGTTTATTTAATTGACGAATAACAGAATAGCTTGCATCTGGGCCTTTGCGTAGATTTACATTATATCCTTCAATATAAGCTACACCTTCTACATTGGCTGTTGGTTTTTCCGCTGGTTTAGAAGGTTGTTCAGGAATAGAAATACCCGTGTTATTATAAGCACGTTTTACATCTGCTCGGAATTGAGCTTCAGATATACCATGTTTTTTTAGATAATCCAGTGGATCCGTGTGAGTTGTTCCACCAAGATATTTCCTTACGTCATCATGTGTCCATAATCCTTTTTCTACTGAAAGTCCACGATCACGTAAAATTTTTGCTAGTAATTTTACATACTTGTCATAGCTTCGCTTAAACTTGCTATAATCTGAAGTCTCACAAAGTTCAACGTGTACAAAACGTGCGTTAGCAGCTGGTCCAGCGCCATACGCAATATAACGTGTATCTGCAATTTGAATAACTTCATCCCAGTCAACTGCATAATGTACAAATGCACTTCTCCAAGTACGCGTTTCATAACGTTGGATATTGATTGCTGGAGCTTCTGGAGTCGCTGTACTATGCGCCACTACACCTTCATAAGCTCCTACCCCATTTCTATATCCTTGCTTCGGCAAATCAGGAATGATCAATACTCTGTCAGCAACAGCACTTGTTGTAATGGATAACGCTAAAATAGCTGCAAAGACTACAGAAGAAATGTGTTTTAACGTTTTTTTCATTTTACATCAGCATCCTTTTTTATAATTTTTGTGTGGTCAAATAATCCACTTGCTGACAGTCCGATGATGATTCCTTGAAATACATTTGTTTTGATGTCTCCGTCCAAAAACAAAACGCCTAGCACAATGCCAAGCGTTAAATTCAATAACGGAACATATTTTGTTTGTAACCCGATTGTTTTTACAATTTGCGATAGCCCAACAACAACGCCAATTATTACAGCAAAACTAACCATTACATACCACCTCCTTTCAATAGGAAAGTGAGAACGGCTCCAATAATTCCCCCAACAATTAAACGTAAAATCCAAGTTGTATTGGCGCTGATTTTATCTAATTGTTTATTGATATTAATAATGTCTTTTTCGTTACCTGTCGTTCGAATTTCTAAGCTTTTCATTTCTAAACGAATGTCCTTGATATCTTGCTTTATTTCTTGAACATCGTTCCTCACATCTTGTAACCCTTCCACTTTGATCACCCCTTTTTAGGCAATAAAAAAAGACCAGCTTATAGCTGCTCTGGTTTCTTATCAATTAATTGTTGTAATAACTCTTCTAATCGGACTATCCGATTTTCTTGATTAGCTACTTGTGATTTTAGATTTGCTATTTCTACCTCCTGTTCTTGTACTGTTGCATCAACTTCTTGTAAACCTTTAATTCCAATGGATGCGTATGAATACAAGTGAATTCCTTTCCCGCTTTCATCCACAAACATTTCATCACATTCATCTACGATTAAACCGTAGTATGTTTTAATATCTTCTATTGTCAATGGTGGATCATTGGGGCTTTTCTCTTCTCTCATTTTGTAAAGCTCGTTTACCGCATTCTTATAATTAAATTGTCTAATTTTAAGACTTCTAATTTTTTCTAAGGCGGAAAAAGGAATATCACGGATATTAGATTTATACTCCCGTAATGAAGGAGTCATAAAATTCCCTTGAACAGCACCCCAGCCATTTTGAGTAACAGGGGATTTCAATTGAATAACTCCTGTATATCCCGCTGCACGGCTATTACGTATAGTTACATTAGGTAATCTTAAATCAGAATCTGTACTATTATCTTCAACGACTAACGAAGTTTGATACAACCCCGGTTTCCCTCTTCTGAAATACCAACTTCCATTTCCAGCGTAAAAAACATGGTAATCATTAGCGTTTAGAACACTTAGCCCGTTTCTTTGCAACTCCCAATACACAGACTTTTGGACTGCACCATCAACTATGCCATTGCTAATACCAATGCTCGCATAAGCCCCTGACCATCCTGCACCTGCTTGAGACATAAACAAAGTACCTTCTGGAGCGTTAGTCTTTTCATCTGAACCTAAGATGAAAGTCGGTTGGACTGCACCATCTGATCTTCTGTAATGCCCCAGAAATGCTCTAGCAACTCCTCTTTCATAGAGACGTATAAATTGATCATCTAAACTAACATAGTTATCCGTATTTGATGTTCTAATTTGGCAACCGCTCAGCAATCCAGCTTTAATCCACTCGGCATTAACTTTACCAACTAAATCTATTCGTGCAGCATTTAATTTAATGTTTTCTTTACTCATGTTAATGGCTGCTATTACATCATTTTCTTTTACAGATATGCTAACGCCCTTTTCAGTTAACTGAAGACGAGTTTCCATATCCCTTACATAAGATGATGTGGCAAATTGCCCATTTGCTTGCTCTTTTGTATATACCTCTATCTTTTTAGCAGAAGCATTGATACCCTGTTCATTGATAGAAAAGCGATTATCAATCAAAGTCATTTTTTGATTAAATTGCTCAGTTGCAAGCTTATTGGCTAATTCATCTAATAAATCTTGTTTATTCTGATTAACTGTTTGCTTCAACTCTGGAATCTTAAACCCCGCAACATAATCCTCTACTTGTTTAAGCTCAACTTTACCTTCAAGTGCTTTTGCAGTATTTTCCCATCCAGCTTTTGCCTCTTGCAATTGTCTTCCTTGTTCTGTCTGCGTATTTTGTATTAAAGAGACATTTTGTTTAATGGAAGTTGCATCTTTTTCTACAGTAGCAACACGATTCTCAAATCCACTTTGATTATTTTCTACTTTTGTTATTGTTTCTTTAATTCCATCTACACTTTTTTCAATCTCGATTGTTTTAGATTGAAAAGTTCCTTGTGTTACTCCATCTTCAGGAGCAAGATTCCAAGATTCAAGTAAGTCTCCGAATGTAACCATTATTCCTGTAAACGTTGCATCTACAGTTATCGTATTGGCAGTTGCTATATTTACACGTACCTCTTTCAAAGTACCTGTATATTTAGTCGTATCAAATTTAACTGAAATTCGTTTCCAGCCATTTGTTACCTCTTTTTGTGGAAAAATAGAATAATAATTTTGCTCTTTTCCATTTTGATCATAAGTAAACCGCATGTACAAACGTGGATACTCAGATGTAGAGGTTACTGTTTTTACATCCACATAGCAGGAAGCTATCCCTTTTTTATTTATAAAAGGTTCTGTTTGTAACATCTGAGTGACAAAAGCGCCATTACTTGTTAACTGCAAACCTTTCTTGATTTCTGGAACACTTGGGACTGTAACATCGACAATTTTAGTAGTAACCGCATTTGTGATTCCGCTCCAGCTGTATTTATTATTCGAAAAATCTGAGTTAATTACATAGTTTCGAACATTAACTTCTCGTGTCTCTAAACTTGTAAGCTTTTCGGTGATTTTTCCAGCCTTCTCTTCTATTTCAGTAGTGGTTTTCTTTAAATCATTTGTTGTTTGCTGTACATCAGAAATAGTCTTCTTTGTACCTTCTACAGTTGATTCAACTGTATTTAATTTACTACTAATTTCAGTATCTTTTTTCGTTAACGATTCAATAGAAGTTTTAAATCCATCTGAAGTTTGTTCTATTTGATTCACTTTTTTATTAATATTGCCTTGTTCGTTTTGCACATCAGAAATTGTCCGACTAACACCTTGTAAGCCTTCCTTCACTTCGTTAAACTGCCCTGTTGCTTGATTCTGTGCCTCTTGAACCTTTTGATTCAACTCTGTTTTTGTAGATTGAATATCTTTATTAACCTGTTCAAGTGTTTCTTGTTTAACCGATTCAACATCGGGTACAACCGATTCCCACGCTGTACCTGTCCATATTTTTAAAATACCGGGCTTTCCATTACTAATATCACGCCAAAGCGTTTTAAAAGGTTTAAGACCTGTTGTTGGCGGATTCTTGGATTCTATAATTTCAACAGTATTATTTTTAATATTCTCTTGTACTTTTTCAGCTAGTGCTTTTGCTGCTTCTGACTCCTTCTTTGCATTACTAGCGGTTTCATTAGCATCTTGAACCAATTTATCTAGCTGATCAATCATTTCTTGTTTATTACCAAGCGAACTAAGAATACGATTGTAGATTTTTCTTAGTTCCTCATTTTGATTAACTATCTCACGATAATCTCCGAATTCATATTTATCTTGTGTTGGATCTGTAAAAGATTCATCTCCAGCTATTACTCGCGCTTCAAGATATAATTCTGGTGTAAACCCTGTATCTTTAATTTTGATCGTGTCGCCTTCATTAATTAATTCGTGTTCTAGGCCGAAAATACGACCAATCGATTGTGCTTCCACTTCATAAGAGATTGAGGAATTGACACGTTTTTTCAATTCTATTTCCATAAGCGTCAGTAAACGTTTTGGAGTCATGTCTAATTCTTCTGTTTCTGGTGTATAAAAACCGAATTTATGTTGTCCGTGTTCATTCCATCTTTGAAATGCATCTGCATCTACGATATAGGGTAGACCTTTATTAATGCTTTCAATAGTGATTACCTTGTCACCTTCACCTTTTACAAACCCAACTAAAGCAGTACAAATATTACGTGTATGTTCAATACGCGTAACACCGACTAAATCTTTTCCTAATTCTATTTCTTTGCCTGTATCATGCCCGCGTTTTTGAATCATATCTACATACCAACCGATGATTCTTGAACCTTTAATCTCAACACGATATCGAATTTCCAGTTTAAATAAAGATGCAATCTTCTTTAAAAAAGTCAGTGGGTCAATATATTCATCGATGGTCATTGTATGAAATCCAGCATATTCAGTAATTCCGCGTTGCCACTTCATACCTAAGAGCGCTAAATCAATAAACTCATTAACCGTCTTACTCTCTATCCGTTGTGGTTTTATAATTCCTGATTTAGCAATTTGAATCCAAGCTCCTGAAGCATATGTGGTAATAGATCGTTTATCCGAATTTTTTTCAGTCTCTGTAATAACATATGGTACGATTCTTCCATCGCGAACTTCTTTTAAAACAAGATTCTGTTGTTGTAACGTAACTGCATGGTCTGTTCCATCAAAAGCGGTGAAATCCAACATGTCAACGTTATTTTTTAGTTCCCAATGCCGTTTGTCATCCCAATAGTCCTCTGGCTGGATAGCCGCGACGATTTGATCCGTTTTAAAATCCACAACATGCAAAATCCCGCTTGGTGTTCTCATCTATATCTCTCCCTATAACTGATTGTTGCATTTACATCAGGTGGCATGATATCGATACGATTTTCACCACGTATTACGATAGGAAAATTACTAAAGATTTCTTTTATATTGATTGCTTTCTCCCCATTGATCGTGACAAGACTTTTCTCAGTATCGATAACAATTTTATCTCCAGTATCAAAGATATATGGTTGTGCATTAGATGGAACTTTGTTTACCTTCCAAATCTTTAAATCATCAATTTGTATTTCGTTAATAGGTTGATGATTATCCCACTTACAAATCGCAATCATAACTTGTGCAATTTTACGTTCTGTCATCGGATTTCCTGTTTCATCAATCCAACGTTCTACAAGTGAAGCACCATCTTTTTCTGTACCATCTATAAACTTAGCCACATATACAGACCACACCTTACCCCGCCTAGCAATACGTAAACGTCCTCGGAATTGGTTAAATGTAGTCGAATAGAATCCACTTGTATCAACTAATTTTCGAAAACTATTGGGTGTTCCGCTATTTCCAATTGTCATATGTGCCCTTGTAATTTCAGCAGTCGCATATAGATCATTCATATTGATGCGGGATACCACATTACTCGTCTCATCTAAAAGAAGAACTTCAACACGTCCCATTTCACCTATGTTTTTGGACTTTAAAGTCACCCATGCCTCCATTTCAAAGTCTTGTAATGGGCCGCCCGGAATATTTTTCTTGGCTATGGCACCGTAGAATCCTTTCTCTTTTCCGTAATCTTCACAATACAGTGCATGACCTGCCCTTGATTTAAAACTACCTGTCCCTTTCATTTCCTCGAATTGTCCAGTAACAGGTGTCCATCCTATAGGGGTAGCCATTTCGTCCCACATGACTCTTTCTCGTTCTTGTACGGTGGTTTCTTCCACAGTCAGAGGATAGCCTATTCTAAAATAATCACGATTATGCGGATACTCTCCAAACCATACATCTAAAAAGGTACTTGGTTTTTTTACAGTCATCTCAATTAACGCTGGAGCTTCTACACTTCCTTTATTAGTAAAATAAGAAGTTGTTTCTGTAGACCACTCTTGCGTAAATTTGTGAGTATTTGTTTTCCCTAATTTATAAGGCATTGGACAAACAAAAGTAATAACCCCTCTACCTCTATTGACTATTTCGTCCAAATCGACAGAACCATCAATTAATGCTAAATAAGTCCTGTCTAACTCATCATCAAAAATAAGTTCAGCAGGTTGCTCTGTATATAACCAATCCGCTAAATCTTCTTTTAACTTTTGTAAATCTGCCATATCTTTTTTCGCTTTAATAACAAGAGGAACGTCAATACGACGTTCCTCCGTTTCTGTATTAAGTAAAAGAGCCCCTGCGCGATGAGGGACTCTTACTAATCTTCTTTTTACTGGAGCCCATGAAGGACGTTTTCTTCCAACTAGCATTTGAATATAATCTTTTCTAATATTATTAAAAGTAAAATTAAGTTTCCCCAACGTGTTCACCACCCTTAAAATTCCGCTCTTCTTTTTTGTTCACGATCTTGAAGCTTTGTAGTATAGGTGTAACTTCCGTTTGCAAGCTCTTTTCCATCTAAAACATTAGTCATGTTTACGGTTAAATTCAGTTCTTGTTCTCCAGCTGGTCTATTTGGGAATATTGTTTTTGCTTTAGGTGAATTGTTATTAGATAATTGCGGTTGCGCATATCCGTTGAAGTCGCTAAATGATGCACTACGTGGGATACTATATTGATTCGTTTGGAATCCGAAATCAAAAACAGATGGCATGTTCCCCATTTGTTTCTTAACGGTTCCAACTACATTTTTGGCTGCATCGACAACAAAACGTTTGCCTTTATCCATCCCAACGCCAACGCCCTCAGGAACTGCACTACCCAAAGGGATCATAACCTTACTTGGGCTATTTATTTCAAGCGCTCCAGAAATAGTTTTCTTAATATCACTTGCAATTTCCGCAGCCTTACTAAACAAGCCTCCTGAAGCGTCATCTATTCCCTTGCCAAGCCCTTCTATGATTGATTTACCAATAGAACGTAAATTTATAGAACTGAAAAACTTTTCAACTGTATTCCATTTTTCCTCGATCCCGCTTTTCACTTCGTTCATCTTATCTTTTACCGCTTGGACTTTTTCGCCAAATTTTCTCGAAACTGTATTTTTTATTTCCTCTACCTTGTTGCTTGCAGAGTTTTTCATATCTTCATATTTGTTGGTAACATCTGACCACATTTCTTTCATTTTTCGAATAACATCATCTTTCATAACTTGATATTTCGATTTTACTTGACCAGTTTCCCAATCTACCTGATTTGCATGTTCACCAGCTTGCGCTTTTGCTTCACTCACAATTTCTCGATGTTTATCTTTTGCTGTAGAAACTGTGCTATTATATTGACGATTCGCTTCCGCGATAGCTGCATCAGCTTCTTGTTTATTAAGTGTTCCTGACTCGTCTCGTAGACGTATCGCATACGCAATTTTATCATCGCGAGTCTTTTTCGCATCTTCAATAACCTTATCTCTTGCTTTGGCGCTATTTTCAACAACTTCAGCTGCTTGTCTAGCTGTAATTTCGCTAGCTTGCACACGCATATTTTCATAAATAACTTTTTGTTCCATTTGATTTTTAGACATATGCTGGATAGCTGTTCTATCCATTTCATCTTGTAAAGCTTGTAAAGAAATTCTTTCGGATGTAGTAAATTCACGTTTCTCATTTGCTGCTGTTTGAATAATTTCTTTAATTTTGTTTTCTTTTTCTTGTGTTTTTAACTTTTCTTGTTCGTAATGCTGATTCATTTGTTCAATCCGCTTATTTTCTTCTTCAGCAGTTAATACATAAGAATCTGCAAAAAACTTTTTAAGTCCCTCAACTTCTTTTTGTTGTCTTGCGTTTGTTTTTTCTATAATTGTGTTACCTAACTTGTCGTATTGACTAATTAGTTTCTGTGACTGTTCTTCTGTTATTACTTCATGATTCAATCTAATTTCAGTTAACTTTTGTCTAATACCATCAGACAGCTTGAAATACTCACCAAGGACTTTCTTTGTGGAAGAACTTACTCTCCCTTCTGTATTTGTAGCAAAGCGATCTACTGAAGCGATACTATCTTCTGTTGCTTTTTGATATGCTTTATATGCAACAACTCCAGTCCCGATAAGAGCGGCTGCTATTAAACCAACAGGCCCAAGAAGCACTCCTAATGCACTTCCTAAAAATCCAACCGCAGCACCAGCAAGACCCGCAGCGCCACCAGCAATTCCTAATGATGTTGCTAGCGCTCCAATCCCTGACATAACCATTCCAACTGCCGCTAAAACTACACCGATTGCAGCAGCAACAGCTGTTAAAGCAAGAACAATACCACCTGTAATTGCAATTGCTTTCTGTACGGGACCAGGTAATGCATTGAATCCATCTACAAGCTTTTGCAGGCCAGCAACAAAAACACTAACTACTGGAGCTAGCGCATCACCAATTGTCTTTTTCATTGTAGAAAATGCCGAGTCTAATAATGTAAGTCGTCCCTTTAAAGTGTCAATTTTAGTTGCCGCAACATCAGCTGCCGTAACTTTAGACATGGAATCCCACATCTCATTAACACCTTTTGCTCCTTCTTTAAAGAGAATAGTCGCACCACGTACGGCATCCGAACCAAATAATGTTTCTAAAGCCATGCTTCGTTGCTGGTCTGTCAAACCTTTCATTGATTCATGAAGTGTCCCTGAAATATTTTCTAGACTTTGAATATGCCCCTGTTGATCGTAGAATTTTGATGATAAAAAAGCTGAACTTGTTGCTAATTCGCGGAATGTGGTATCGCATTTATCATTCCATTTCGTTACTCCTTCAGTTTTCATTACATATTGTTCTAAAGCTACTTCTATATCCCCTACATTTCTGGAAGCTGGTTGAATACCGTTTTTTACTAAGAAATCAAATCCAGCTTGTGCATTATAAGTGATAAGACCCAAATCTCGCATTTTGTTATATGCTTCTTTTGTAGACGGATTTAGTCTCATTAGCATTGTTTTTAAAGATGTTCCTGCATCAGAACCTTTTAAACCGTTTTGAGCAAATACCGCTAAAGTTGTAGCTGTATCCTTAAACGTCATTCCAGCTCCCGCTGCTACCGCTGATGATGCCGCTAAACCATATTTTAATTCACGTACATCTGTTGCCGATGCGTTTGCCGCACCTGATAGAATATTAGCTGCATCCGCAACTGAAAGGTGATCAGCTTTAAATGCATTTAGAGCAGTAGAGGCAATCTCTGCCGCTTCCCCTAACTCTAATTCACCGGCTGTCGCTAAATTAAGAGCTCCCTCTAATCCACCATTAATAATATCCGTTAAACTAACACCAGCTTTAATTAATTCTTCGATCCCTTGACCAGCTTGAACACTGGAGTATTTCGTTGTTTCCCCCATGTTGACAGCTAGTTCACTTAATTTCTTCATCTCTTCCCCAGTAGAACCAGATACAGCCTTAACATTGGCCATTTGTTGTTCAAAGTTCATTGATTCTGTAATTGCCGACTTTAAACCACGCCCTATTGCATACGTCATTCCACCAAAAACAATACCGATTTGACTTCCTGCGTTTTGCAAATGATTGCCCAGCGTTTCCATACGATTCCCGAAATTTAGTAGTCGATTTCCTTGTTGCTCGAGTTCATGATTTGACTGACGTAATCCTTGTTCAAATCGATTTAATTCAGCAGTGGCTCTATGAATTTGTTCTGCGTAACGTTGCGCTGACTGACTCGCTTCTCCTTCTTCGGTTTTAGCGCGATTGTAAGCTGACTGAAGCTCCCTAATTTTCTCCTTTTGCTTATCTATCATACGAGATAGAACATCAATTTTCGCTCGCGTCTGTTCAGTTGCATTGGTGTACCCATGCATCCCTGTTGTAACCGCTTGGAATTCAGCTTGTAAAGATTTCAATGAATTATTTAATTTATCGAGTGCTGTTTGTTGAGCCTGACGATTCACTTGTTTAAGTTCATTCTCGAATCTATTTAAATCCGCAACAGCTTTATTAACTTGTGCAGCGTACCGCTGAGTTGCAGCATCATTTTCTCCTAATTTAGCTTTATTCTGATCATAAGCTTGACGCAATGCCTTAACTTTTTCTTTTTGAGCTTCAATAAGTCTGGTGAGCGTATTTAATTTTGCTTGTGTTTGCTGACTAGCGCTAGCAAAACCGCCCATTCCTGTACTTACAGATTTCAACTCATTCTGTAACGTCCTAACTGCACGACCTGAATTTGAGATGCCTTGTCTGAAATTTACGTTATCAAGGGAAAGTCTAACGACTAGATTATTTATTTCATTCGCCATAGTCTCACCTCCCTCGTTAAATAATGTTTTCCGCTGGCACTTCTATTTCATTTGAATTGGAGCCTTCGTAATTTTCATTTCCGTTTTCATGCATTTTTCGATTAAGTCTCAAATAATGCCAAATATCCATCTCATTATCAATGTGATGGTGTTTGTACCCTTGTCGCAATAAAGAGAGGTAGAGCTCGTCCATAAACTCACTGAACGTTAGCCCTCCTCCCTCTATGCGTTTGGGTTTTCTTCTTCTCCTGATCCAGTATTACCCCCTGCTGCTTCCACTGTTTCATTTATAATTGCGTTAATTACATCTGAAGTTGTCGATAAGAATTTACGGGCATCAACACCATCCCAATACTGATCTAATGTAAATTGACCATCATAAACTTTCACTACGAATTGAACCATTTTATCCATATCTTCTGGACCAGGATTGTTTGGAATTTCAGCAAGTTCAGGAGCCTGACGAATAAGGCGGGCTGGAATAAATTCTGGCATATTAAAAGTTTGTTTTTCTTTATTAATCATTAATGTTAATTTCATAGTTTTTCCCTCCTAAATTTAATAAAAAAGAGAGAGCTTTTGCTCCCTCTTACTTTCCTGCTGGTGGTTGAGCCACAGGTTTCTCATATACCTTTTTAAACCAATTATCTCCAATAGCTTTTGTAAACGTAGGTTCATCTTCATCCGCTGTAAATTTAGTTCTATCATCAAAATCACGTTCGATGAATGAACCTTTTAATTTTGTTGTTTGGAAGTTTGGCTTATCTTTTTTAGTTTCAGCTTCTTCCTCTTCTTGAGAAAGCTTCCCTTTTAATAACCAAACATATCGGTATTTTCCGTTAGCTTTTAAAAAACGCCATCCAATTGCTAAATACGGCTTTTCACCCTCTCGCTTTTCATCTAAAACACCATCTGTAACTTCTGGGAATCCCTCAATATCTGCCTTTGTTGATAATGACAGACCTCGAACTTCGATTTCTACCTCAACCTCACCATCAGACTCAGCAATTTCCGATTTTTTATTGTCGCTCCACATAATCTCAGTAGCTACTTTTTTAGATGTTTTGACCTTTACTGCACCTTCCATTTTTTTAACCGTACTATAGTCAACACCTGTTGCATCATCTTTCAATGACTTTGCATAAACTAGGCTATCCACACCGACAGTCGAACTAATTTTAATAACTTCTCCAGTCATCTATAACTCCACTCCTTTTGCGAATCGCATCGCATAATGAAAAATTTGTGTATCATCCTCATATAAATCAGCAACCGCATAACGCGAGAAACCAATACTTTTCATAATTTCATTCACTTTTTTTTGGATTGCTGTTGTACTACCTTTTGACCAAATATCAATTTGAAATGTAATTTCACTTTCGCTTTCCTCATTATCTGCAAATCCATCTGGCCTATTATCTAATTCGAAATACGTAATTCGCGGAAACTCTTCTGCTTTCTTTGCTTTACGGTAATAAATTCGTTTTCCACCTAACAATGAAACAAGCTCTTGATCATTCTCAAGAGCTTGTAAAATATCAGGTCTTAAATTTATCAAAGATTCAACCTCATTTCGTTCTTCAAAATATCTGTCATAGCACGTACAGCTTCCGCTTTCGAAGTATTAAAACCCGGCTCTATAAATGGATGTGCTGGCATTTTTGATGTACCCCACTCTAAAAACTTTCCATAGAAATATGGAGAACGGTCTGCTTTGTCTATTCCAATCTTGATTGTTTTAACACCATTTTCCATTCGTGCCTTCGTAACTCGTATATTATCAAGCAAATGTTGGCCTGTACGCCAAGGTTCACTTTTGGACGGTTTCTTAGGACTTGAACTCCTCGGTTCACTTCTTTCTGCAATCGCTTTTCGAATTTTCTCACCACCAGCTGCAAGAGCTTTATCTTCAATTTCCTCTCCGCGTAACCCCATTTGATTTAATTCAGTAACTAAACGATCAAATCCTAATAAATCTATACCATCAGCCATTCATTTCACCACGTTTCCACATGATTAATAAAGTATGACCTTGAGTCGGAATGACAGAAACAATATCATAAATCACGTTTTTGTACTTAATTTTCATATCTGCACTTACATCATCTCGATTTCTGATTTCTGTTTCTCCTTGAACCTCACTATTAGCGGCCGCTGCCTCAAAGTATTTCCTTCCTTTTAAATAAACGAAAGAGCCCCATACTGTAAAAGCATCTTTATAACCATCTATTGAATCACCGTCAGGCCCTTTTGCATTTTCATCCTTTACTTGAAATGTAAGCCTTTTATCTAATTTTGCAGGATTCATTTTCTTTCCTCCTGAGGCTCTGGAGCATATTGAAGCTGTAATATCATACTCTGAACAATGGTTCTGATTTTTTCACTGGCCTTTTCTCCTACAAGTAGTCGGTTTTCATACCAATCAGCCACTAGAAATAAACAAAGCAACTTAGCATCTTCATTTGTTTGAGTAAATGTTTTGCCAGTTGCTTTGTAAATATATAATTCAGCCGCTTTAATTAACATAGTGATAGTTTGGTCATCGTCCCCATCCACTCGAATCCATTCTTTAGCTTCTTCTAAGGTAACAAGCATTCAAATGCCTCCCTAGTTTACCCTTGAGGTTGTTCAACAGGAGCGCTTAAATCGATTTCTCCGTAAACTGCTGATTCATTATCCCACATTTGTACATCATCACGTTGAATTGCACGTAAATCTAATGTATTACGAGTAAATGCTTTACCACCTACATCTGTAGAAGCTAGTTCCATATCTTCACGTTTAAATAAAACAATAGCTTCCTTTAAATCCCCGATAATAAGTGGCGCTTTTTTATTTGTAGTTCCCTTTGTTTTTAAAAAACGATTTGAAACAACAACGACTGGATTAGTACCAGCAAATAGTTTTTTGTTTTTTTGCGTTGGGTCTGACTGTAAAATATATTTTCCATCTTTATCTTTTAATTTGTCTAAGTAATTAAACCCATCTTGATTTGTAAGTAAAATTGCATTCGGTGAAATCGCTGGGTCTAATTTAACATTTAATACATCTTTAATGTCATCCAGAGATTTGATTGCTTGCTTTGTTAACTTTTCGATTACGTTCAAGATTAACACATTACGTGTAACCTTAGATTTTTTACCTAACCAGTTAATTACATACTTTAGGATGTTTTGATCACTATCTTGAAGCAATGAACGAGATAACGGTAAAATACCCGCTCTGTCCTTCACTGCATATTGTACATTTGAGAATTTCGGGTTATCAGTTTCTGGAATTTCGCCCATTTCAGTGATTTCAACAAACGGAATCATTTCTGAATTTTTCTCTAACACTCTTGATCCTGAACGTGTACGCACTGGCTCAACAGTCACATATTGCTCAAGTGCATCAAAAGAACGAGATAATTCATTGATTTTTGTTTGAATATCTTGAGGGATAACAAGCCCTCCATCTTCCCCAGTTAATCCAGACATTGCGCGTTTTTCTAAATCATCCTCAAGAAATTCACGTTCTTCAGCATTTAATGGTTTATTGCGTAATGCTTTCATAAACACATCGCGGTATTCCATTTCACCATCTACATTACGTGTTTCAACTTCTCTTCCATTATTTCGTTGTTCCGTTTCTGCTTCATCTAATGAGCGTTGTAAATCAATTTTTTTCTGAAGTGATCGCACTTCTTCCATCATTTGTTCTGCTTCTGCCACTTTATCTTCTCCCATAAGAGAGCGCACTTCTTCCTTTTTCCCTTCTAACTTAGCTAATAATTCACGTAATTCTTTTGACATTCAAATCACTCCTTAAATTTATCAATAAAAAAAGAGCCTTATATAAGCTCTAGTTCGATTTGTAGTTTTCTTTTCCTAAACTCATCAGCTACTCGCTTTTCTCCAGCTTTAAAATCATCCAATGAACGTACACTTACTTCATTCGTTGGATATGCAGGGAATGCAACCGGTGATATTTCATATAGTTCAGCATTCAAAATCGAACGCTTATAAAGCTTTCCATTTTCACGTTCTTCCGATGACCATTTGTCTTTTGTAACCTTCATCCCAAAAGAAACTCCATCAACATCTCCACGCTTAATTAATTCCCATGCGTCATTCCCGACAGTTGTATTAGGAATATCTAATTCAAATCGTAATTCTTTCTTGTCATTTTCGATTCGTAAAGTTTTACTTTTAGTATTTCCTAATACTTGAGATGTGTCGTGAGACCATAAACCTACAACATCACGAACTTTTAAACTTTCATCAAAAGCTCCCTCAGCAATCTCTTCTACGAAAGTATCGCCCCACCAGTCACGCATTTCGGCACTTTCATTGTTATATTTTATCGATCCCGAAATTGTTCGTTTTCCCTCGTCCTCATTAACTTCACGGACTTCAATAGTCATGGGCAAAGCTCTAATTTCCTTCATTTCCTTCTTTGCTGACTTCTCCATTAGTATCACCTCCCTTCAAATATGCCTGTCCAGCCATATCAATCGGCAACATATTTCCATTAACAAGTAAACGATCCCCACCAGCTTCTGGTGGTAAATCTTCTTTACTTCTAGCTTCGTTAGGTTTAAGGAAACCGCCTTGAATACCCGTTCTGTAAGCTTCATATCTCGTTTTGATATCCGCTCTTAAAATAGCGTCTACATTGAATTTTGAATAAAACCCCTTATCCAACTCACTGTCTAAAAATAGCTTATACGTCATTTCTTGCTCATACATTGTTAAAGTCGCTTGTAATGTATCGGTATAGAATTGTTGTTGCTGCTGCTCAATATTATTTAAAGTCGCTTTACTCAAATCGTTTAATTGATGCATTTTAATGCCGAATGCAGTAGCGATTTGCCTAATAGTAAGTTCGGTATTTTCGAGAAATTGAGCATCTGACATATTTAATGAAATAGGTTGAAATTGATATCCTACTGGCATTAATGCAATACGATGGCTATTTTGAAGACCGCTAGACATTGATTCGAAATTTTCTCGGAAAACCTTTTTCGCATCTTCATTTAAATCACCGACATATTGAACTAATCCCTTTACCTGTAACCCTTGTTTGTAAAAGTTATTTATGAATTTATCAGCTGAAGCTGAATTTTCTAATGTAGACTTTAAATATTCCATTGTAGGAACACCGACAAGACCATCAAGAGTTATTCCGTTTTTAAAGTGCAGTATCTCTTCTGGTTTTAACACTCTTTGTTGTCCACCCGTATTTACTACATACCACATTTTAGTTTTGGAATTTAATAAACCAACGTCATCAATGTATACTGTCACTTTAGAAGCATCTATCGGCCATAACGCTTGGACTTTACCTTTTCTATCAAACTCTATGTTAGCGTAGCTATTGCCATATAAATTTTTTTGAGCTTCTAATGATCCGAAAAAGTTCATGCTGGACATATACGGGTTAGGCCTTAGTCTCAGTAAATTGTTGAGATAATGCTTTGTACCGCGTTGGATTCCATATTCATCTTCCTGATAAATTTTCAATGGTAACTTTGATACGGATTCAGATAGTATTTTGATACAAGCAAAGACTGTAGCAACTTTTAAAGCATTTTTTCCTTTAACGCTAATAGTACTTGGAGAAATCCCTAGCCATTCTAATAATTTTTCATCGTCTTTATTCAACTCTATTACCTGCGACGTTTGGCGTTTTTCAAAATTAAAGAACTTTTTAACAGAATCCACTATCTTCACATGTTCACCCCCTCCCTAGTTCCATAACTTGCCTAGAAAGTCTTTATTGGCAAATTCAGATACGTCAAACCTAACACTCGCTCCATACATAGCCCTAGCAAACGCATTTAATACCGCTGCTGCTGGATCAATACGATTTTTACTTATTTTTTTCGAAATCATAATGTTTTCCTGATCATCCATTTTAACAACAGCATTATTAAGCGCCCAAAAAAGGACTGGATCTCCATTATGTTTAACTTTCTTTTCGTATACTTTTTCTCGAAAAGTTTTAGTTGGAATGGATAAATTAGCAATCCTTTGAGGGATTTCTACACAAACGAACCCTTTATTCTCTAAATTTTGCGCTAGATGTAACGCATTCCATTTATCGTAATCAAACTCTTGAATTTCTTTGTCTTTTGAAAAGTTTTCTATCCAAGACTCAACAATTGTATAATCAACCATTTCACCGGGCGTTAAAGTCAAATATCCTTGTTCGGCCCATAAATCATAGCGCACCTTATCTATAGCCATCTTTTCTTTCAAACGTGCTTCAGGCATAAATGAATGTTGTCCAACAATAAAATCACCTTCATCGTCCATTCCAACCCAACCGACACTGGTTAAATCCGTTGTCATTGATAAGTCGCCACCTATCCAAAGAGTTGCACCTGAAAAATCAAGGTTATCTACTTCACATTTTTGCCATTTTGACATATCCATGTATCCGTTGTCCTTTTTATCGACCCAAATATTCATGTTTTTGGTTAAAAAGGCCCTCATCTTTTCAGGTCTATCAAGAGCAACTTTCAAATCTGAACGTATACCTTCCAAACCTTCTTCATATGTAGCTACGATTGGGTTTGCTTTTATCCAATTCGACTCATCTTTGATATCATCGTTCTTTTCCAATTCACAGATCATAACGAAATAATCATCGTTTTCTACATTTTTTGACGGGTCTAAGATGTCACTGACATACTCATACTCTCTATAACAAGGTCTTGATAAGTCGAAACCAGCTGTTGTTATGATAAACATTAACGGCTCTTTCCTTGCCACCATACCAGACGATAAAACGTCATAAATTTCATCAGTTTCATGTGCATGATATTCATCGACAATTCCAAGAGACGGGTTTTTACCATCACCAGTTTTTCTAGCTTCTTTTGAAAGTGGGACTACCACTGAACCATTCTTAAATATTTCAATGGTACTATAAGCTTCTTTCCATTTCCCTTCTAACAATTCACTAGAACTAATCCCTGTTTTTACAGCTTCATAAACTTCAGATGATTGGTCTCTTGTCCATCCGGCAATATAAGCACGTTGTTTTTCATCTCCAAGAAATGTACAAAAAGCTGCTACAATAGCAAGAAACTGAGATTTAGCATTTTTACGCGCTAACTGAATAAAAGCCTTTCTAAATCGTCTAGCTCCATTTATTTTCTTTTTGAATCCGAATATATTAGCCGCTAGAAACAATTGAAAATCAGTTAATTCTACGGATTCACCTGCCAAAATCCCTTCAACATGCTTAAATTCCTTTGCAAACCAGTAAAAATCCTCCGCTATCTCTCCATCAAAATAAAAAGGACTGTCTTCACTTTGACACTCCTCATAATCCCTTATAAATCGTTCGATGGCCCAACGATGTTTTTTACAACTATTTATTTTGCCACTTAAAATATCCTCGCAATATGCAAAAACCCGTTCCATTATCCAGTTCATATACGATCACCAAAACGCTTTTGCGCTTCACTTTGCTTTTGTTGTGAAGTATCTGCTTCTGGAATAACTAATTTTAAGCGGGATGTAATGGTCAAACCCAAATCACTAGCTGAAGAACGGCATTCATTAAATAAAAGATTTTTACTTCTTTGCATTTGAGAATACAATTTAAAGTCATCTGAAGCTTTTGTTTTTCTTAACAGACGAACCATTTTTATATACTGGTCTTTAGAATCAACGTACCTTGCCAAACTGTCTACATCTAAGTTACTGAAAATTTTCAATCTGACTAATTCAGCAGCTAAAGCATCGAATTCCTTTTTTTGTGCTGCGGTCAAATAAGAAGGAGCTTCAATTTTATCAGTATGCCCTCGTAATGCTTCTTCTTGTTTTTCTCGTCTGTTTTTCTCACTTTTTGTAATGTGATTTGATCTACCTTTTCCCTGTATAACAGAGAGTGGTTGTTTATTTCTTCCAGCCATGATTACACCCCCTTAAAAAAATATGCAAAAACGGATTTTTCTGCGAAGTTGAGGGGGCGGCGGTACGGGAAGACCGCCCTGAATGTTTTTCGACCCACCCCTACCCGTATTTCTTTTTGTCTTCTGCTGTTTTTCTGTTGTGACATGGATTACAGAGTGATTGTAAGTTTTCTAATTTTAATTTTAAACTTGGATTAACTTTTATTGGAATGATATGGTCAACCATATCTGCAACTTTAATCTTTCTGTTGTTCTTACAATGTAGGCACAAACCTGTGTCTCTCATTAGTGCCTGCTCTCTTAACCTTTCCCATGCCTTTGATTTATAGAAAGCCGTGCTCTCTTTGTCCCGTTTGAATCGGTCATAGTATCTATTCTTATCCTGCTGCGTTTCCTTTTCTTTGTATCTATGTTCCTCACAATATCTTTCACGCGTGAGATTATAACAATGGAATTCGCAGCATGGTCTAAGCGGCTTCTTCATCAGCGTTCACTTCCTCCGAGCTCATCTCCCTTGATTATGCGACCTTGAATTGAATTAGCTGTATGATTAACTGTAGACTTCGATAACAATTTACCACCACAATAGAGTTCCACTGTATCGGTTCGATTTGTGAACTTATCCATAACCTTTTCTAATTTATCCAGCGCATCTACACATTCATTAGCTGCCTGAGTTACTTCTTTAATTCCTTCTAATGCTTCAGTTGTATCCGTAGTTACTTCAATAATTAATTTGTTATTAGCCATTTTGTGAATCCTCCTTTGTTTTTACTCCCTTGATATCAGTTGCTCTAATTTTAAAATCATCCGTTGTCTGTTCAACTATAGATTCAAGAGTTACTTTTCCATCTAATGAAATACTAACTTTAGAATCCATCCCCACCGATTTACTATCGTTAATCTTTTTAATTAGTTCAGATTCTTTGACTATTTCTCGAACATTAGTTATACCAGCTTTCGTTGCTAGTTCTGCTTCTAACATAGTTACTCTTCGAACCAAATCTACAATCGTTTGTTCCAGACCAGTAACTTGAATTTTCAATTCAGCAATTCCAAATTTCATTTCGTTGTTTTGATTATCCATCATTCATCCTCCTCCAAAATAAAAAGCCCCATCACTTGGCGCTTTCTTTTTTCTTATTCACCTGTTGAAACGTCATTGGCCCGTTACAATGAGGACATTTCAAACCGTCACGTATCTTATGAGAAGTCTCTTCAAATCCGCAGTTTCTATCTAAACACCAATGCTTTGTTAATGGCATTTTCAAACTCGCTTCACCTCTCACTTTCTTCTTTCAAACCTCTTCCTTAACCGTTTCATTTCATCTTCAATAGCAAGATTCTTTTTATTGATCCGCTCATGACACTTTGCTATATCTGCTTGATACTTACGAATCTTATCATTCACGTACGCAGCTATATGTTCATGATTACAATGAGGACAAATAAAGAAACACTTCTCAATACGATTAGGGAGTTGTGTTACTTGCGGCTGCATGTCATAACTTTTATCACACTCAGAGCAATATACTTGCATTCCCTTTCACCTCATTGATCTATTGATTCTTACTTAATGAATCAATTAATATCTCACGTGTTAATTCGAATGACTGCTCTTCGTTAAATCCAGCTTCTTTAAACTGTGTAAAGGCAGCGAACATCATTTTAGCGGCCAAAGCAAAATCTAGCATAGCATTTCCTACTTGTTCATTTTGCATATCGTTTACAATTTTATTAAACCCGTTCATTCAGTGACTCTCCTTTTCATATTCCTTTTTTAATTTCTTTAATTCACGTTTGAACTTCCAGATAAAACACTTATCTTTTAACCTATTAACAAATATGGACAACATCTAAACTTGTTCCTTATTTGCAATAGGATGATTATGCTGAATGGTCTCGGTATTTAAACGTTTGTTATCGGCTGGTACATGTTCAATATGAATGTATGTCCGATTAATTTTATCAATCGATTGAGATTCCCAATCAAACGTAACACGTAACTTTCTATCTATCTGTTCACCTTTGTAATGAACTATCGGTTTAGCATCTATATCTGTTAATGTAATTGTTAGTAAAGGTTCTTTATTAGACTGTGTATTATCTAGTTGTTTGTACTTTCCTAGCTTCCAGACATCTACAAACGCACCGTTACATTTTGGACAAACAGTTAATTCTTGATATTCCTCTTCTGGTGATTGATAAGTTTTAATTTGATAGTCACAAACTAAACAACATCTACGAATATTACCCATCTATCCTCACTCCTTATTCTTCTAATAAACTATGAATAAGCTTGTTTATTGCACTTACACTAGCTTCTCTCATCTCATTTATTGTTGTATTATTAGCGATTTGTTCAGTTGTTTCAACGAATTGCTCTAATGAATGTTCACTCATACACTTCTCAAGATAATTCCCGAACTCGTCTTCACCTAATGCCACGTTAAACATACTAATAACAACAGCTATCTCAGTCTTAGTTAATTCCATCATCTTCACCTCATTTAAAAGAATATTCCGATTATATATTTACAAATAAATACAAATTGTTATAATAAAGTTAACATTGCCACTCGGAAAAGTAATTCGCCCCCATGCGAGTTGCTTTTCCTTTTTTTATAGCTATTGTTTTAAAAATTCATCTATTGTTTTATCGAGCAAACTAACCATCGCTTCTCTCTTTTGCTTTGGTGTTGTGTTATCTTCCAGCTCATTAAAGATAGGAAGCACACTTTCTAATTTCTGTTTATCGATACGCTCATTTACAAGATCTGTTCCTAACATTGAAATGAATGTACCAACTACAACCGCTTGTTCTTGTTTAGTTAGTTTCTTCAATTCTAATCACTCCTGAATCTTTTTCATTGTTTCTTCTGCTACCAATTCCATCACACCACTATCTATTTTCTTCACTAAGTACTCGCCTTGTATCCCTAAATGCGGATACACCACTTTTATTTTATCGCCTTTTTGTATGACATTTCGGCCTAGCACATCTGTCTTCGCGTCTACCACAAGCACTTTATGTTCTAAATTTTCTAATCGTCTCGATAACGCTTGTACATCCATCGCCTAATCTCCTCCACAACTAAAAAGAGCAACCGTGCACCAGTTGCCCTTCTGCTAAAATTGTATGCTATCAATATAAATCATTTTTTCAACCGTTTCGATTCATTTTAGGAGTGAACCTAAATGACACCTTCTCGCTCCACGAACTTAATTAATCTAACGAGTTCAGCATGTTTCTTTTTAATATGACTAGAACTATAATTTACTACCTCTGCTATTTCTTCTAACGTCATACCATCCACATACTTCAATTTAAGTATTTGATTTTCTAAACCTCTAAACTTACTAATTAACTTTTCTAATTTATACATATCGTTCATCTTATGTGCTAATTCGTATTCAATCGCTTCAATACGGTTTTCAACTTTAGCACCTTCAGATTCTGCCGTTAAACGTACTTCTCTCAAATCACCACTGACCCAGCGTCTTAATTCAGCTTTTGTCTTATCTAAGTTGTATTCCAGATAGGCTATGTCCTCTTCTAATTTTTGGTAATCTCTCAGCCAGTTAAACAAATGATGATTCACCTACTTTCATATTTCCAAATCAACAACCACATTTCTGATTGTCGATAGGTGTCAAAATGTCTCGTTGTTTATTCCTACAACTTGTACATATGTTTTGCTATAATGGATTTACATTGCCATCTGGAAAAATGACTTGTCCCCAACGAGTTGCTTTTCCTTTTTTATTTTATGATTCCTGATTTTACAAAAATATTTCTCCAAGCTACAGCAGTCCGTTCTTTATCAATTTTCTTTTGACGATTCAAAAATGCTTTTTTAACATGTTTTTTCTTCCAATTTCTCATTTTTATACTTCCTTCCTTAATAAATCCACTCTAATTTTCGCCCAACGTTTATAACAGGCTTGTACGCTCGAATAAGAGTTTTTTCGCTAATAAGGTCTTATGATATTCAGAAAGTTGTTATCGTCTCAAAATAAGCAATTTGAGAAGGGATTTCATTCGAACTTTTGTTCTTCATTAATATTTATCTCACTAACTTCATTTATGATGACCCCTCTGTCTACTAAATCATCCTCGGTTCTTTTTAAACGTTTAACTGCATCAATAATCTTTTCCGCTGACTCCGCTTTAATGACTACTTCATATATTTTCAATTCTGTAAAAGTCACATTAAATGTTTTCATTTTACATACTCCTTTTGTAAAAAAAATGTTTTTTATTTAGCCTATTTTCACTTCCACATAATATTTTTGATTCTGCTTATAATATAGCTGTAACTAAAAGTTACATATCATTTACTTGTAGGGCCTAATTTTCTTTTGTGCAACGAGCAGTTAGTTTTATTAACTAGCTGCTTTGTTGTGTTGAATGAAGTTTTTATTTTTTGCATACCATTTTCGCTTCTGCTCATACTATAGTTGTAACATTACGTTACAGTGTATTGTGGGTATCGTCATTGTTGGACGATAAAGCAGTTAGTTCATCGATCTAGCTGCTTTATCATTTACTAAATACAAAATAGCGTTTTTGTTCAATTATCACTCTCACTTCTTTGTGTTCTTATAATTGATACGAAACATTGCATATTTCGACATTTTTCTACACAAATAGTCAAATATGTTGTATTATATAGTGGAAGAGTAAGGTAAGAGTTACTCTTTGCCATTTTAGGAAAGGGCCTGCTATTTATAGCGGGTCCTTTTTGTCTAACTACAACTAAAATAGCCTTTTCATTCAGATTAATGACCATAACAGTTGGACACATTTTCCAGTATTTTTACCAATAAATTCATGATATGGTTAATTAGTCGAGTACGTCATTACTTGGCACTTACCCTTAGAAGCCCCGTGAATAAACGGGGTTTCTTTTATTTAAATAACGATTTTGTTATAATTTATAATCTTGTGCTGCCTGCCTTAAGAATTTTCTTACCGCGTCCTTTTCTCTTTCCTTTGGGTTAATTACTAGCTCATTCACCTTAAATCCTAGTAATTCAGCCCCTTCTATATTCCCTCTAAGCAAGTTGTGTAAATTATGACTATAATACTCATCCGTTACCTCAATCACTAATTCAAGTTTACGCCCAGCAGGAAATGTAAGTAATTTTGTAGCTGCTCTATATGTTTCATCTTCTTCCATTCGTTTATTGTGCCGACGTAGTTTTTCTTCGAACTCTTCAGATTTACTAATCTTTATCATTCCATCTCACCTTTCTCTAAAATAAGAATTTTGTTTAGTTATCATTTGATTAATCATATTTAGATTTTATTAACATACCTTAATATTAATCAGGAATTACACTACCCCCCAGTAGATTTGTAGTTCCTGTAATTGAGCCTATGGCTCTGATTAGAACCTGTTATAAACAACAGGTTCTTTTTATTGTCATTCTTTATCTCCGTCAAATAACTATTTTGTTAAGTTCTTATTTTTAGCTTCAATCGCCAGTAATGCAGCCTTACAGATAGCCATCGGTGCAGTTTCACAAACGGCACTTACCTCTATATCATCTAATTGGAAGTAACATTTTGTTTTTAAAGAAAATGATTCTGGTGTAGTTAACTCAAACCAAAAATCATAGTCCTTTCTCATTTTCTCTACAACTTGCCATGCATCTCGGATATCATTCGAAGGGTTCCACGTTTGTTTTAAAGTCCAGTTACTATTTTCATCAAACCAAGCTGTTACATATTTCATTTTTTGTAAATGCCATCCCATTACTTTCTCTGCAATTAAATTGTTAATTTCACTACTTTCCATCTCTCAATCTCCTTTTCGATTAAAATAACGCTTTTGTATTAAATCTCGAACATTTAATGGATCCATTAACTTATAAATTATTACTAATAACGAACATTCAACGGATCCATCAGCTGATAATCCAAACAAAATACCGAACATTAATCCATATTGTTTGCTTCTCTCCAATTATCTTGTTCAGCTTGAGCAATCATTTCCTGTTCAGCTTCAATTTCTAATCGTTCTTGCTCACTCCACTCTCTCAACATCTTTATCCCCCCCTTTTTCTATAAAATTCAAATTGTATTAGTATCCATTACTTTGGCGTTCATGATTAATCTTGTTTTTCTCAATGTACTCATATTCAATTTCTTCTAGCGTAAATCCCAACAATTCCCCTAAACCAAGATAATGAGCTAATAGAACATCTGCCCTAAATGCTGTTGGCTCTTCTTTTAATCGTATTGCTAGATGATACAATTCGAAAAACTGCTCTGTAACTGTCTCGCAACGCATAGAAGCAGGGAAGTTGATTTCCGTTTTCAAATCTATGCAAAGCCCAATTGCAAAATGTAGTCCGTCCACATATTCCTCAAGTAAAGGGTTTTTACAAACTTCTACTTCATAACCATCATCTAGTACTATGATTTCCCCTGTAGGTATGCTAGTTCTAGGTTTACGATCATTGCTCCAAAACTTAAATACTCTCCATTCCTTCATGCATTCGCCTAATTCATCTAAAAACGCTAGTATTCTAAATTCGAATACTTCTTCTCTAGAAAGATTTTTTTGACTCTAAAACTCTTTTATCCAAAACGTTCTGCATTGCAAACAACTTTTTAATATCCATTAAGAACACTCCTTTTTTAATCGATGACTAGGCAAAATGCCCATCCACTTTCTTTCGTTAAAAAAATGCAAGTTGTCCATCTGGCCGTTGTAATAACTTAACCTCTTCTTTAGTTTTTTCTTCTATATGATGACTTTGAACTGGTACAAAATCGGTAAACCAATGTAGCGGAAAACAACCACAAAATTTCTTGCGTTCCCGATCATGCCAAAAGTAGCAATGTTTCCCTCTCGGCTGTACGATGTAATCTTTAAGTGGTTTATCTTTATACCCCTTTTTCCGCCAGATCAACTGAGCCCTATAGAATAAGCTTGTATTCAACTCAGGCAGATTGGGTTGAGGTTCTGGTGTCCATACTTCCTTTTCCGTAATTTGAAACCTTTCAGTTGGATAGCAGCCGAAATGCGCCCCTTTACGATTAAATTTGCTTACATAATAATGATTCGGTTTAGCCGGAAATAAAAAGAATTCTACTTTCTCCTTTAGCAAATCTGAGTGATCTACAGCAATACAAACGCCTTTTGTAACACTCAATCTTGAAGACCTCCTTCTTTACCAAATTGAGCAGCTCTTTGATTAATCTTTGCTAATATACGGCTAATCTGTACCTGACTGTATCCCATTTGATTTGCAATATTTTGCTGCGTCATATTTTGTAAATGCATATCTAAAACAATGTATTCTTTAGGAGCCAATGCAGCTTTAAATTCTCTTATTACAGCTCGATTAATGGTGGTTTCTTCAATGTCTTCCACTTTAGTATCTTCTAGCATTTTTTCTAATGTTACATCCTCATTAGATCCAGATGCATATACTACCTTATTGAGAGAATCTGTACTTGGTTGATACTTTAGGGCCATCTTTACTAAAGTTACTGGCTCGTTTAAAATGTCCGCTATCTCTTCTGGCCCTTTATCTGATAACTGTTGATTTAAAATTTTTCCTTTTACGCTATATACACTTCTTTGCACTTTTACTTTTTGATTGTCTCGAATCGCTCTCCCTATTTCCCCGATAATTTTAGGAACAGCATATGTTGAAAATGCACATCCGAATTCAGGATTAAAATTATCTCTTGCCTTTATCAAACCAATCATTCCAAACTGAGTTAAATCTTCAATATCTAAATTAGTATCATGTTCTATGCTGGTCTTTTTTTTCGCATATCTTTTCCACACGCAATGATGTACAAGCCTTTCATATTTCTCCATAAACTCATCATCTGACATTCCGCGAACATCAACTATTTCCTTAGCTTGTCCCTTTTCTCTAGTCATTTTTGCTCTCTCCTTTATCAAACTTAGGAAAGTGCTTTTCTTGCAATCTAAGTAAAGCCTCCGAAAACTCTTCTTTTGCTGATTGTTTATTTTCGGCTAACATTGCTTTAAAATCATCCAAAAAATCTCTTACTCTTTCATCGGTTTTCGCTCTGATTAACAGCTCCCATAACAACTCTTTCAAACCTTCAAGTAGTTCCCCGTTTTTATTATTAGCCATTTCTCGCACTCCCTGCCGTAATTGGAATTTTATAACACCCTTCTCTTAACCGATCTAAAATACGTCCACCTTGTAAATGACCTAAACGTTCCTGCAATTCCTCATTGCTGCAGTTACTTGTAATGATCATTCGTCTCCATGTACTGTATCGATAATCAACGATTGTATATAAAAACTCAGCTGCAAATTCAGAAGGCTTTTCTGCCCCTAAATCGTCGAGTACTAACACATCACATTTCATGAGTAATGCCATAATTTCCGCTTTACTTTCCTTATCACTGCTAAATGTAGACCGTATCCTATCTAACAGTTGTGTCACGTTATACACAATCACTTTAGGCCCCATACTCTCTAAAGTGTGTTTAATCGAATAACAAAGTCTTGTTTTTCCAGACCCAAATCCACCTTGTAAAAACAGCCCTTTTTCTTTCTTTTTTGAGATATTTTCAATAAAGTACCTTGCCCCTTTAACTGCCTTCTCGACACCTGTTCTCATTTCAAAATTTTCAAGTGTAGCATCAATATATCTTTCTGGTGTTGGCATTAAATATCGATTTTGTTCTCCTTGTTGCATTCTCTTTTGTGCTGCCTCTACAACATCCTGATATCTTATCTCATCTTGTTCCGCAGATGGTTTCCTAAAGCATTTAGGGCATACCGGTTGCACTTTCCCAGTCGAATTCACACCTGGTACTTTTGCCCCTTTTAAATGTTTTAATAAGTAAATAGGCAACTGCATCATTGGAATGAATATTTTACAAGTCTTACACCATGCACCTTCTTCAAGTGACATAGCCTTCATTAATTCCTCTACACTGACTGAGTTTCTTACTTCCCGTTCGCAACTAAACACTCTTTGAAAAAGTTCTTCTCTCCCCATTTAGCACACCCCTAGAATGGCAAATCATCTTGTTCCTCTGCTTCTTGTTGGAAATGTTTCAACCGTTCCTCAGCAGACATTTCCGAATGTTGCTTTGTTTTTGGTTTGCTATTTAAGTAGCTTTCAAACTTTGTTCCAAATAGCGTTTCTGGTCTTAAATATTCATCCATGTTAGGGTCTTTAAACCAATGGGATTTCTTTATATCAATAACCTTCTTAAAATGTTCAACTGCATAGCCTTCAGCTAGTCTTGCTTTTATTAATGTTTGAGTTTTCTTAGTTGAGGTACGATAATTCTTTTCACATGTGGAGTTGAGATAGTTTACTATCTCGACTATATATTTTGTAATCTCTGTAGATAGTCTCTGTGTATTCTCTGGTATTGGTTTGGTCAACTTGTCCGATAGCACCTGGTCACTTTTACCACTTCTTCTGGTCAGATTGTCCACATCGTTTACCGTTTCAAGCGAATGCAATTTATCATAATCAATGGTGTACCATTTGGTTTTATCAAATTTCATTTTGTTATAATTACCTGTCAATAAAACATTTGTTTCTTCTAAGTTTTTTAAAATACGTCTAATTGTCTTCTCGCTCCAAAATGGAAATTGTTTGGACCATTCAACAACACTGTTATATATCCAACGTCTTTCATCATAAAAATGATTAGAGCGATTTAACCAGTAATGTATCTGCTGTAAAAAGACTGCTTCATTTAACCCGATACTCTTTGCTAATGATGGAAGAACCAGTAATGGTTCTTCGTTTATGATTAACTTACTCATATAGAACACCTCTTATATTTAAGGGGCATAATCATGCCCCTCTTTTCATAAACTGGACATGTATGTTATATTTCTAATAAGTATATTTTTATAAGAATTTTTATTTAGTAACTTGTTGGCGCAAGTTACTTTTTTTGTCTATAAACCTCCATAACATCAATCATTGAACTGGCTTTAAATATCTTGGTCTAGATTTTTTAATTTCTTGCGTCTCACCAGTACGATTATTTGTTAACTTTTGTTTACCTTGGAGATCAGTATGCATCGTATAAGTATCCATTCCTGCATCCTCAAAAAACTCTTCTGCTAAAGACTTCTTCCCTTCCGTTTGCCTTAAAGTACTGACAACTTCCATCGAACTAACTACAAATTCAGTAACATCTTCCCAATTATGATAGTCCCATAAAAACTCTGAAACGTTATCTCCAATTTTCGTATCAAGCCCCATTTCACCGATACTTTTCATAGTTGAAAAGTAATCTTTCATTTCATGTTTCCCCCCCTTATACTCTTTAGCTATTGGGAATATAGATATGAATTCTCTAGGTGTTAGAAAACCTATCAATTCTTTAACATAAACAATTAAATCGAATTTTGCTTTCACGTATTTATGGCCCTTCAAATCGTTTGGTACATTGTTAATGAACCTCACACCAGTAAAGATTGCCTTTTTGTACACTTCTTTACTTACTAACTTTGTAAATTCTTTTTGGTTCTTTAACTCTTGTACTGCCTTCATAAACATTCTTAGATATATCTCAAAGTAATCTGGCTGGTCCTTTTTTACTCCCTCAATAACACGTAACTGATCCATTACTTTCGCCACCTCGTTTTCTATTTTTCACTCCTCAAATATGAGGAATAAGAATGGTATTGCTTAACTACATTTCTGTAAAATCCATTTGCGCATTTACAAAAGATATTTCCTCACTTAATACAATTGGGAGTGTATATTCTTCAACTATTTTCACTGCTACATTTAAGTGACAACGCTTAATTGCTTTATGACTTTTCACTCCGAATTCACGGTATAGTTGGTTGTAGATATCACGATAAACCTTCCCTCTTAACCCGCGATCTCTATAGGCATTCGACTGTTTCCCGCCTAGCAATACGACTCCTTGACGTTTTACAGCATTAGAAATTTCGTCACATTCGATTGCAAATAACGGGGTATTCTCTCTCAAGTCTTGTACATCTGACTTTATCTCTTCGATTTCTTGTTGTTGACCTTCTAGTGCCTGGAATGTTAGTTTTAAAACATCCATTGGCTCAGTAGGTAGTTGTTGTTGCTCTCGTGCATTGAAATAGGTTTCTTCCAAGTAATCGAATTGTTCCCACGCTTTGTCTGTATCGAGAATCTTACAATGCCTATTCGCCCCTCGTTCTGTCCACAAATATAATTGATTTACGTTGTTTGGCACGAGCTGAATATTATTCAGGTCGCGTTTAAAAGACCGTAATTCTTCACCTTCTAAGAAAAAATAGTGCTTGCCTTCAACGAACTTTGATTTATGATTACTGAAATTTTTTTGCACATTATTAACATCCGTTTGATAGATGAATGCTAATTGCTTAGTCGTTAAAATCCTTTCATTGTTGAACTCCAATACTGTTAACTGATCCATCTTATTACCTCCTAAACTTATAAACTTGGAATTACTCGAGTTGCGCTAGTATAACGGTGTACTAAATGTATTTCTCCATCCGCTTTCTTGAAAACCAACCAATTATCAGGATTTAAGCTGTATGATTTAAGGTGTATTTTTTCACGCTTAGTTAACTTTTTACCGTTTTTCATCCAATCACCACCTTTCGAGCTTGTCCAATATTAGTCTCACTTCATCAAGCAAGGCCCGATGAAGCGCAAGAATTTAGTTTGCTTGCTTATCTACAGTTGATTTATTAAGCTTATTTCGAGTAACTGTAACCTTTACTCCAAAATAATGTTCATACACTTCTTGAAAGACAATTTCACGTTTTTTATTACCATAGATCCTTTCCACAATCCTTAAATTTTCCTTTTTAATCACCAACCTTATCACCTCTTAATAACACCATATGATTCATTTTCACCGAGACAACACTCAAAAATTTTATTAAACATTCCCTTAGGGAACATTTAAATCTAAAAAAAATCGACCTGTTCCTCAAACAAATCAACTACATCTGATTTCAATACATTCGCCATTCTAGAAGCTAAGTTATAAGAAATTTTCTTCTTATAATGGTGGTTATTAATGAGCTTGTAACAATAACTACAAGAAATACCAAGTGCATCAGCTAATTCGTGATATTTATATCCAGAATTTTTAAATGCTGTTTTCAGTTTTGTTTCTTCTACATTTGTTTTCATTTGATGACTCCTTCCTATATCTGTGTAAATTACCTTAACATTCCCTGAGGGAAAATTCAAGACATATTTTTTCGCATTTTATTAAATAATCGACTGTTTTATATCATTGATTTTCCCTACAGGAAACATTATAATAAACTCAACAAACCACTTATATGAGGTGATTATTGTGGAGTTTAAAGATCGACTGCGTCAATTACGAAAAGAGCGTAAGTTAACTCAGACCGAGGTCGGCAAGGCAATTGGCGTTACTGCTGGCAGTGTTTCTAAATTCGAAACAGGTCTTAAACCAGCTTCTCGCGAAACCGTGGAACGTGCTGCTAATTTCTTTGAAGTACCTATTGATTTTATCTTAGGAAGGTCTGACTCTCGCGAAGTAGATGAGGATTTTAACAAGAAATACCACGGTATAAAGTCTCGATTAGAACAATTACCTGAAGAACATCAAGAAATCGTTCTACAAAATATGCTATCGATCATGGAAAGTCTTGAAAAATTAAATAATCCAACTGAAAAATAGTGGTGGCAACTGGATCATCACTATTTTTTAGTTTGTTTTAATATTAAATGCTGTTTCAATGTATCGTTGTATATCTTCTTCATTTTGAGAAGCTTCAGCAATACATTTTAGGAACGATTTTAATATCTCTTCTGTCCCCATAAATATATCCCCCTTCCGTTCTCTGTAGGTATATAATAACATTTCCCCACGGGAATATTCTGAAAAGTACATCACTTTTCGTTTTTTCATTTTAGTTGACCAAAAAGAAAAAGACTGAGATTTTTCTCAGTCTTTCATTCCAACGATTTAACCACCGGGCTTAATCGTTTCTTGCATATATGTTATCGTTTCATTTTGTTTGTAGTGATCTGGTTTCTCTGTCGTATATCCGCTCCACACTGTGAATACTGTTAATGCAATTAAGATTGTAGAAGCTATCTTTTTCACTGCAAAACACTCCCTTTCCTATGTTCCCCTTAAAATTCATCATCGATTTAATTAACCCCGATTGATCTCCTCTTTTGTAAATCTCTTTTGCAACCAAACTTGTAAAAAAATAATTAGATTGCAGCAGAAACTTTTGAAAACATTCATATATCTCATTCGGTGAATTGCTTACAATTCCTTTATAGTATACCAGAAAATCCTCTTCTTCCCCATCATATAGGGATTCTTGAAGCAATTTTAACATTTGAGTATCTGGGCTATTTTGAAATTGTATCAAGTGAGGGTCTGAATCCTTTGCTAAAGGTTCGCCTAAATATATCTTAGCAAAATCTAAATTATAACGCACCTCTTTTTCGTATGTTTTGTCTCCTACCTTTTTAAATAGCGTGTAACTATCCTCAAAGTAGTTGAGGCTCTTTTCCTTGTCCTCACCTAGATAAGACATTCCTAGTATGTACAATGCGTCTGAGATGGTCTTTTCGCTGATATTAGCGTCTATTATCATATTAGCAAATTTTCTAGCTAAATCTAAATGATTATAGTGTAAATATACTGGGGCAAAAATTTCTGCCACTCGATATATATAACATTCTTTAATATAAGATTTTCTATCGCTATCAACAGCCTCAACCTGAGCTTCGATCTCTTGGATTAATTCCAACATTAAATTGTACTTCTTTAAGTGGAAATAATTGTAACATTTCATTATATCCATAAGAATGTTTAAAACTTTATCTTTGGGTTGTCCAACTTTTTTCAGTTGGTTAACTATTTCCGTCCCATGAACTTCTCCGATGATATATTGATACAAGATTCCATATACAGAAACATATTCACGTATAGTTCCTGATTCATCTTTATGCTTTGTAAGTAATTTCCCTAAAAGATTAATATTCCGTGTTACACAAGCATATTCAAAACTTTGTTTTATGGCCTCAGTAGTATCTAGTTCTAGACACCATTCGGCCATTGTTTCTTTGAATGTTTTATCTTTCTCACTTAATATATGTGACAGCTTAACGAGCTGACAAAATCCAATTGCGCCTTTATTTTTAAATTTTGACATGTATTGTCTAGAAACTCCGATTTGTTCTGCTACATAGCTTAGGCTTAAATCTTCCCGATCTTCAATTATTCCGATAATCTTTTTGTGAAATCTCAATTGAAAAGCCCCCTTCATCTCAAACAAATAACGTCTTCTCCCTGTATTTACAAAATATTCTACCATATAAATGAGAACATGTATTCTCCCATTCTTCTGAAAAATATTGAGAAAGTTTTTATAACTGTAATTACTAGTTACAATTGTACATTTCATTTGAGATGTGGTTACGAACTGTCTTTTCACTGATAAAAAGTTCACCTGCAATTTCCTTCGTTGTTTTATCTTGAACCAGTAATTCAAATACTTCTCTCTCTCTCTTTGTGAGTAAAGGTTTAGATTGATACGCTTTTTCCTTCAACTGGTATAACCCTCCTTGCTTAAGCCAGAGCTGTGTATGTGTAAGTTGGGTGTTTATTTAGTCAAGATATTGTATGAACGAAATGTGCGGGTGGTGAATGAAAATGGGCTTTATTTCACATGTTATTTTAGACTTTTATACAGTGCGTTCACTCTTTGTATCCACTTACTTTTCGGTACGCCATATTTGTTCTAGTAATATGCTGACAACTGTACCTACGAACAAACCATTTCCAAATATATATTGTATGACAGACGGCAAGGACTGGAGCGCTCCAGACGGTAAAAACATAACGCCGCTACCAAATAATACTGCAACGCCTAAAATTGTTACATTCCTTTCATTAAGCTCCACTTGTTTTATATTATTTAACCCAATTCCAATTAACTGTACGAAAGAAGCCATTAAAACCGCAGATGCGACAGCGGATGGTAAAGATGCTAAATAACGAATAATACTTGGGAACAGCGACATTACGACTAGTAACATACATGCTAGTAAGAACGAACGTATATATTTTTGTTTCGTTAAACGTATAAATCCTGCCGTTGCCGGTAACGGCACGACACCTACAGTTGAAAATATGGAAGAAATGATATGTGAAATGCCTCCAACCCACGTTCCATCCTTCAACTGTTTCTGTTCAATAGTCGCTTTTTGAATGGTAGCTTGATTAATCGCTATAATAGCTGCCACTGTATTTGAAACTAAAATACATACCATAACGAAACTTGATACTGCCATACCTGTATTCCATTTTGGAAGTCCCCAAGCAAATATTTGCGGAAGTTGCACAAAATGAGTTACTTGAGATAGAATCGTCACTTTTCCTGCAATGAGAAAAAGAATCCACCCACTAATTAATCCTATTAAAACCGCATAACTTTTGACAAAACCTTTCCCAAAATTAGATAGTATAATAACGAAAAGAAATATACTAAACGCAATTATCGCTGTAAATGCATCAATTTGAGAAACAGTAGCAGTAATTCCTAGCATTCCTTTTAAAAATACACCGCTTAATTGTAAGCATAATAAAAGTAAAAACGTCCCTGTCACAAGTGGCGTAAATAAAAATAAAATACGTCCGATGAAACCAGTTACTCCTAGTCCTATTAAAATAACACCTGAGATTATCATTCCTAATTCTAAAATTTGCAATGTACTGTGTAATTGATCTTGCCCGACCGTTGCGTAAGCAAGTACGGTAAATACGCCAACCCATGATCCAGCTGGTCCATCTGCAATTGGTAGTCTATGTCCAAGCCACCCTTGTAAAAAAGAAGATATACCAACTACAAAAAATGTACGCTGCATTAAATAAAATATTTCCTCCGTCGTAAGATGAAATAATCCGCCAACGACAATTGGTAATGCGATTGAATTCGCTAATAAAAAGATAAACCATTGCAAAGTTCCCATAATATGATTTTGGTTATGTTGATTGTCCAAATTTTTCATCCCTTCCATACATTTCACATAGAAATACACACTATACTATTACGTAGCTTTTCGAAACAAAACTTTTTGTCCCTTCGATTTCTTCCCGTATCCAAATGTCGCAGTGTACACTCCACAAACGATAAAAACAGCTCCAATTATTTGAATAGCTGTTACACTTTTCTGCAATATAATATAGCCTACCACCATCGTAACGAATGGTTCTAAATTTAAAAACATGGCTGCTGTTGATGCTTGTGCTTTTCTCAATTGATTATTCCAAGCCAATGTACAAATTCCATGCATAAGTATTGCTGTCACAATAAGAAGCGACCAACTCTCTATAGAGTATTTCAACGTTATGTGAGAAAAGGTAAAAGCAAGAAACGGTAGCATAATTAAAAAACCAAAAATTGAAGAAAAGAATGTAATCAAAAACATATCTTCTCTGTTCCCCAATTTCCGAATTAAAACGATAGATAAAGAAAAAGATAGCATCGTTATAAAAATCCATATTAACCCTTCTGAAAAGACAAACCTCTGCCCAACACCAATTACAAAAAACACTCCAAAAGTAGCAATTCCCCCTCCTATTACTAACTTAGCTGTTAACGGTTCGTTTAAAATAAATACCGCTAAAATAGAAGTCATGACAGGAGTAAGTGCTAATATTAGCGCAGCTGTTGTTGGATCTGCTGTTTGTAACCCTTCATAAAAAGACCATTGATTAATCGCGACACCTATGACTCCAATTAATAATACACCTTTCATTTCATTCTTTTCTATATATAAGCCTTTCTTACACATAATAGCGTACGCTAGAAAAAACAAATTAATAAATAGTAAGCGAAGTGTCGTTAACAACACCGGATGAAATGTATTCACTAAAATCGCACCAAATATAAAATTACTCCCCCAAACTACTACACATATAAACAGTAATATATATGTACGTGTCATCTATTCCCCTCCTTTTCTCGTAAAAAAGAAGGATTCCTATTCTTTCATTAGGAACCCTTGAAAAAATATATATAAAGTGAAACTTTAATCAGTGGGGGTTTTGTTCATCCCCCACTGATTATTAGTTGAACCAATCGGACTTTTACGGACAGTTGATCCCCCACCTAACTTCTTTGCTTCCGCTGAATTTTGAGGTGGGGGTCTTACTGCCCGTTAAAGCGGGATAAATTAGGGAGATACGTAAATTAAATCAATACGCCTTGAACATGTTGCAAGGAACCTGCTACTATTTTTCCACCTTTCATCACAGCAGGTCGCTGTGCACGTCTAGCTATCGCTTCTGCTGAACAAGTAGCTTGTAAGAAAACAAAATCAGCTTTATCTCCTACTTTAGGCCAAACTTGATTTCCGTCTTGATCCAATGGCGTTTTTCCACCTGTAATATAAGTTAAAGAAGAAGCTAAAGACTTTTCATCAATCCAGCGATACTTTTCCGCTAAACGCCCTACTCTTTCAAAAATATCAGCATTTCCAAATGGTCCCCATGAATCAAACATACTATCGCAACCTAAAGAAACGGAAACACCCTTTTCTGTAAGTAATGGTACTGGCGGCATATTTCTGTTAATTGGTACCGTCGTAATAATAGACATTCCTCTTTCAGCTAATAAGTCTGCCATATCTGCTCCTTCTTCTTTAGATACATCTCCTAGGCTAAACGCATGACTGACCGCAACACGTCCGTCCCAACTAGCCTCCTCTGTATACTGAGCTAACTTTTTAATTGTATAAATACCTAAATGCCCTGCATCATGTAAATGCAAATCAACATCGGCATTTGCTTCTACAGCAATTTCCATCATATCAAAAAGTGATTTTTCAATATTATTATCTACAGTAGCTGGATCTACACCACCTACTAAAGTTGCGCCCATTTTCATCGCTTCTCTCATAAGAGAATGCGCTTCTGTACGAAGTAAACCATGCTGCGGGAATGCTACGATTTCATATGTAAACGCATCTTTCATATTCTCTAAAGTTTGACGTACAGATTCTAAGTTTTTAAGACCGATATACGGATCAATATTTACATGCGTTCGTATATGAGTCGAACCAGCATTTAAAATGTTGCTTAGTAATAACTCTGCTCTCTCTCCAGTTGTTTGAGCTAAAATTGGTAACTCTTGCTGTTCTAACTCTAATCTCTCAATAATATTTTTTACTGGTGTACATGCTTCCCATGGACCACCAAGTCTTGTCTTATCAAGGTGAAAATGATTTTCCACAAACGACGGAAGAACAAGCAATTCTTTCGCATCTTTCATTTCATATTCCGTTTGAAGCGGTACATCCGCAAGTACAATCTTTGCAATCTTTCCATCTTGTATAAGTAAATGATGCAAAGCTGTTTCTGTACCTGTAACTACTTCATTATTAAACTTGTAACCTGTTTCTAATCGTACATTCGTTAACCAATACACATTTTGCATTTCAATCATCCTCTCAAACAAGATTATTTATAGCCGTTTTTTCCAAACTACCAGCAACAACATTCCCTTTATATAAAACCGCACAGCGCTCTGTTTGTCTTGCTACTACCTCGGCTGAACATGATGCTTCTGTAAAGACGATATTTGCTTCATCCCCAATTTTTGGCCATTGACGATTTCCTTGATCATCTAATATAGATTTCCCACCCGTAATAAACTGAAGTGCTTTCCCTAAAGAGCGCTCATCAATCCATCTAAATCTCTCCGCTAGACAATTTGCCTTTTGCAACATATCTCCTGTCCCAAACGGAGACCAATGATCAGTTATACTATCATTTCCTAGCGAAACTTTTACACCTTTACGATTTAATAACGGAACTGGAATTACATGTCTACTAATTGGAACTGTTGACGTTATATCAATACCTAATGCCGCAAGTCGTTCAGCCATTTCCTCCGCTTCTTCTACAGATACATCTCCAAGTCCAAGAGCATGACTAATCGTAACTCTTCCTTGCCACCCTGCTTCTTCTGTTAGTGCAGCTAATCTCTTCATTGTAAATGTTCCAAGTTGATCCGCATCATGTAAATGAATATCAATGTCTGAATCAAACTCTACTGCAATATCCATAATTGTATTCAATGATTTTTCAATATTACCATCTACTGTGGCTGGGTCTACTCCACCTACTAAATGAGCTCCCATACGCATAGCATCTTTTACAAGCCCTACGGAATTACTTCTTAACAAACCGTGTTGCGGGAATGCTACAATTTTTGCTGATAACTTATCTTTATATGTTTCCAGTGCCGCAATCGTTGCTTCTAAATTCCCAAGACCAATTACAGGATCAATATTGCAATGTGTTCGAATATTTGTCGCTCCATTTTCAAGAAGTAATTGCAACATTTTCTCCGCTCTACTCTTTGCAGTTTCTAATTGCTTCGGAAGAATAGTTTGCTCCTCATGAATACGAGTGAATATACTTTTTACTGGTGTACATGCTTTCCATGGTCCACCATAATACGTTTTATCAATATGAATATGCATTTCTTCAAATGCTGGTAATGCCAGTAAACCATTTGCATTTACTACTTCACCATCTTGCTCTGATACAATTCCAGGTAATATGTTCGTAATCTTTCCATCTTCAATAAATAAACTACAAATTTCTGTTTCTGTACTTGTAATTCGCGCTTCCTCATATACGTACCCACATTCAAGTTTTACATTCGTTAACCAATATTGTGATTTCACACTCACTTTGTCAATCTCCCTTCGCAATATGATTTTTCTACTTACAAACGAAACAAAAACAGATAAAAATTTCTATCAGTGTAAAATCATTTTTACACTGATAGAATTTTCTATTTTACTGTAGTTCTACACCTTCCAGTCGCAAATACCCAGATGGATCAATCCAAAATCCTTTTATATTTTTCGTAGTTGCCGCAATATGATTAATCCCTCGAATTGGTACTAGTAAAGCATCCTTTAATTCAATCTCTTGTAACTGTTTGTATAATTCTTTTCTCTTCGTCTCATCTTTTTCTTTTCTAGCTTCTTCTATTAATTTATCTACTTCCGGATTACTATAGAAAAATTGGTTACCAGTTGCTCCGTGTGAACTAGAATGGAATAAATTATATTGATTATAGTCACCATCACCTGTTGCGTTTCCCCATCCTCCAACAAACATCGCATGTTCTGATTTATTCGTTGCAGCTAAAAACGCACCATATTCCATAACTTTAATTTCTACATCAACGCCAATCCCTTTTAATTGAGATTGAATTACTTCCACTAACGCCATTCTAACTTTGCTGTCATTCGTCCAAATTGTTGTTTTAAATCCATTTGGATAACCAGCATCTGCTAATAATTTTTTCGCAGTATTAATGTCATACTTATATCCTTTTACGTCTTTCGTATAACCGAACACTTTAGGAGTCATTACGGAGTTTATTTCAGTCCCAACATTGTTATATACCCCTTTTAAAATCCCTTTCGTTTCAATTGCATGTGCAATCGCTTGACGAACGAGCGGGTTGTCAAATGGCTTTTTCTGTACATTAAATCCAATATATTCTACACCTAAACCTTCATTTTCAATTAACTCCATAGATGGTGAATTTTTCACACGTTCTACTTCAGTTACAGGTAAATTCTCTGCAATGTGAGCTTCACTAGTTTCAATCATTCCAATACGTGTTGCATCTTCTGGTACTACTTTGAATACCACTTCATCAATCTTTGATTTTTCACCCCAATAATTTTTATTCTTTTCAAGGCGAATTTCTTCACCTGGTTTCCATGATTTAAAAGTATATGGACCTGTCCCAACCGGATGCTGCGCTAAGCCTTTCCCTTTTTCATCAATTGCCTTCGGACTTAAAATACTTCCTTCATTACTTGCGAAAATAGATAAAAGAGGTGAGTATGGGTATTTCAATACGAACTGTACTGTATATTCATCAATTACTTTTATTTCTTGAATCATGGAATAAACAGTTGCTCGATTTGAACCTACTTTCGGGTCTAATACACGTTCAAAGTTTTTCTTTACTGCCTCAGCATTAAATGGTGCACCATCTTGGAATGTCACTCCTTGTTGCAACTTAAATTCCCAATTTAAATCATCAATTTGTTTCCATTCCTTTGCTAACATCGGCTTAAAATCCATGTTTTTATCTCGCTGTACAAGATTTTCATATACTTTATGGTACACAACACTTGCGGAAGGGATGTTTGTAATAAAATGCGGATCTAAATTATCAGCATCTGACAGTCTAGCAATTGTTAAAACACCGCCTTCTTTTGTTCCATTGCTTCCTGATCCTTCATTTCCTGTCTTCGTATTAGATGAACACCCCGCTAGAAAAACTGAAAGACATAAAATTGTGATAAAACAAATCACAAGTCCCCTTTTGAATCTCATCGCCCTTCCCCCTCCACTTTCTTTTATCTCTACATCCTAAAGTGAAACCTTACATCTAGCTTTCTATCCCCTACTTTCTAATAGCAGATCATTCCACCACCCTTTCTTTTTCAATTTCGTCTATGTATTTGTAATTATAAATAACTTTGCGAAAAAAGTTTTTAAACATCTTTACTTCTATTTGCACTTTCTTTACTTATTGAATTTTCTGAATTATTTTGAAACATCTTTACTTCTATTTGCACTTTCTTTACTTATTGTTTTAAACTCGTTGACTTGTTTTAATTTTCTGATAATTTAATCATAAAGAAAGAAAGAAAGGGAGGTATAAAAAATGGAAGTTCGTCTTTCTAAAGAAGAAAATACTTCTTTGCAAACAATTCAAACGAAGAACACATCGAAATGGATCATTAGCTATCGAAAACTGAAAAAAAATAAGATGGCATTTATCGGGGGTATTATCGTTCTTTTCTATATTTTAATAGCTATATTTGCCCCATTGTTAGCACCCTACAATCCATTTGATATTCAGTTAGTTAACAAATTACAACCACCATCTATGGAACATTGGATGGGAACAGATGATAAAGGCAGAGATATTTTAAGCCGCCTTTTACACGGGACACGCCTTTCGTTACTTGTTGGATTTTCTTCTGTATTTATAGGGGCATTGTTCGGCATTATTCTTGGTATCATTTCTGGTTATTACGGTGGATGGTTTGACACAATCATTATGCGAATCATTGATATTATGCTAGCTTTCCCTGGTATTTTACTTGCTCTTGCCATTGTAGGCGCACTAGGACCAAGTCTTGTGAACGTAATTATCGCTATTGGCTTTTTCTCAATCCCTATGTTCGCTCGTATCGTTAGAGCTTCTACATTAACAGTAAAAAAATTAGAGTATATCGATGCTATAAGAGCACTAGGGGCAAATGATTTTACTATTATTATGAAACACATATTCCCTAATATCTTATCACCTATTATCGTCCAAGCTACTTTACGCTTAGCTACAGCAATTTTATCTGCAGCTGGATTATCATTTTTAGGACTTGGAGCGCAACCACCTTCACCTGAATGGGGTGCCATGTTAAGTAATGGGCGCGACTTTTTATTTACCGCACCACATATTGCAATGTTTCCTGGAATCGCAATGTCTACACTCGTAATCGGTTTAAACATGTTTGGTGACGGATTACGTGATGCACTAGATCCGAGACTTAAAAAATAGAAAGGGGCATTATACATGCTAATGTTTATTTTTCGTAGAATACTACAATTAATTCCCGTTCTTTTCGGCGTTGTATTCGTCGTTTTCTTAATTATGCAAATGGTACCCGGTGACCCAGCTCTCCTTATCGCTGGTGAAGGAGCATCAAAAGAAACTGTCGAGCAAATACGCCATCAATTAGGATTAGACAAACCCTTTATCATGCAATATTTCTCTTATATCGGAAATATATTACAAGGAGATTTCGGGGTTTCAATTCGTTCTAACCGCCCAGTGTTAGACGAAGTATTAATCCGCCTTCCAATCACTATTGAACTCGCACTGTGTAGTATCGTCATTACAGTTGTAATTGGGATGATTGCTGGTATCATCTCTGCTACAAAGCAATATTCTTGGACAGATGTTTCTATTATGATTATCGCTTTGTTAGGTGTCTCATTACCAAGCTTTTGGTTTGGACTTATGCTCATTTTCTACTTCTCTGTCCAAATTCAAATATTCCCGGTTTCTGGTTGGGGAACTTGGATGCACATGGTTTTACCAGCACTTACACTTGGTGCATCTGGCGCAGCAATTGTAGCACGTATGACTCGCTCAAGTATGCTTGATGTTATACGCCAAGATTATATACGAACAGCAAGAGCAAAAGGGGTAAAAGAAAGAGTTGTTATATATAAACATGCTTTGAGAAACGCATTAATTCCCGTTATTACTGTTGTTGGATTACAATTTGGTGCCCTTTTAGGCGGTACAGTTTTAGTAGAATCAGTTTTTGCTATAAATGGACTTGGAAGATTGATCGTAGACGCCATCCGAATGAGAGACTTACCAATGTTACAAGGAGGCGTATTAATCGCCTCGGTCATCTTCGTTCTAGTCAATCTTATTGTTGATATTTTATACCGTCATTTCAATAAACGTATTGAGCTTAATTAAGGGGGTGCACAAACATGAATAAAAAGGAAGAGGTATTACAAGTTAAAGATTTAAAAACACATTTCTTTACAGACGAAGGTGTAAGCAAAGCGGTTGATGGTTTAAATTTCTCTGTTTCTAAAGGAGAAACACTCGGCATCGTAGGTGAATCTGGTTGTGGGAAGAGTATCACTTCTCTATCCATTATGAGATTAATTGACCGAGAAAGCGGCAGTAAAATTGAGGGGAGCATTTTATTTAAAGGAAAAGATTTATTACAACAAAACGAAGCTGAAATGCGTGCAATTCGCGGAAATCAAATCTCAATGATTTTCCAAGAACCAATGACATCTTTGAATCCAGTATATTCTGTTGGGGAACAGATCGCAGAAGCAATTCGTATCCATCAAAAATTAAATAAAAAGGAAGCTTGGAATAAAGCCGTAGATATGTTGAAACTAGTTGGAATTCCTTCTCCTGAAAAGCGTGCAAAACAAGAGCCTCATGAACTAAGCGGAGGAATGCGACAACGCATTATGATTGCAATGGCACTTGCTTGCAATCCAGATTTACTCATTGCAGACGAACCAACAACTGCTCTTGATGTAACAATTCAAGCCCAAATATTATCACTTATGAAATCACTTCAAAAACAACTCGGTATGGGAATTATCATGATTACACATGACTTAGGAGTCGTGTCAGAAACATGCGATAGAGTCGCCGTTATGTACGCTGGAAAAATCGTCGAATATGCAGATATCGAGCATATATTTACTAGTCCAAAACATCCTTATACAATCGGACTTCTTCAATCTCTTCCAAGACTCGATACAGACCAAGAAGAGTTACAAACTATTCCTGGATCCGTACCGAGTCCATACCATATGCCGAGCGGATGTCGCTTTGCTGATAGATGCACACATGCAAAAGAACTATGTCACAATACTCTTCCAGAACTTCAACTCACACAAGATGGAAGTAAAGTTCGATGCTGGATGTTTACAGACCTTTGGGATAAATCATCTTCAGAAAAATTGGAGGTATTATAATATGTCTACTGCTACGCAAATAAATAAAAAAGAGTTATTACAAGTACAAAACTTAAAACAATACTTCCCTATAAAAAAAGGAATTCTAGGACGCTCTATTAACTATATTAAAGCGGTTGACGATATTAGCTTTACAATTTACGAAAAGGAAACTGTTAGTATTGTTGGTGAATCTGGTTGCGGAAAATCCACCACTGGGCGTGCAATATTACGCCTTGATGAAGCAACAAGTGGAAAAATTATTTTTCAAGACAAGGATTTACTAGAATTAAATAACTCAGCAATGCGAAAGGTTCGAAAAGATTTACAAGTTATTTTTCAAGATCCCTTTGCTTCTTTAAACCCTAGGCAAACTGTAGGGAGCATTTTAGAAGAAGCTATAGCCATTCAAAACGTATGCCCAAAAGGTGAAAGAATGGCGAAAGTTATTGAGCTGCTCGGGAAAGTTGGTCTTCCACCTGATGCAGTGAAGCGCTATCCACATGAATTTAGCGGTGGTCAACGGCAAAGAATCGGAATCGCACGCGCCTTAGCTGTTAATCCAAAACTCATTATTTGTGACGAGGCTGTCTCCGCCTTAGATGTTTCAGTGCAAGCACAAGTTTTAAATTTATTAAAGCAGTTGCAACAACAATACGGGTTAACATATTTATTCATCTCTCACGACTTAGCTGTCGTTCGTCACATATCAGATCGCATCATTGTAATGTACCTTGGTACCATTGTGGAGATTGCCGATAAACATTCTCTTTTTAACAATCCGCAACACCCTTACACAAAAGCGCTTCTCTCAGCAATTCCTACCATTAGTGCAGGAACGAAAAAAGAACGCATTGAACTTAAAGGAGACCTCCCCTCTCCTCTAAACCCGCCAAAAGGCTGTCGTTTTCATACTCGTTGTCCGTATGCCATTGAAAAATGTGCTACGCAGCAACCAAGTTTTCAATCTATAAGCGAAGGTCATAAAGTAGCCTGTCATATCATTTGATCCGAGTCTGAATAATAGAAACATTTACAACGCTTTAGTATAATAATAAAAAACAAGATTGAGGTATGTATGTTAACTTATGAAGCATTTGCTGTATTAATAACTATACTTGTCTTAGCTCCAATTTTTGGAGCTATTATTTTATTATGTTTATTTATTTTTGAAAAACGAATCGATTTACTAGAAAGTGAAAAGAAAAAAATAGCACTGGAACGAGAGTTGCAACAGTCTTTATATCATCAACTTACGCAACAAATTCAGCCTCATTTTTTATTCAATACATTAAATACAATTTTGAGCTTAGCTCGTCTACAGAGAACAGATGAAGTTGTCAAATCACTCGAGATCTTTTCTCTATTTTTGAAAGGAAAATATAAAACAACAGATTTGTTAATTCCAATCTCTGAAGAACTGGCTTATACGAATTATTATATTGAGATTCAAAAAATGCGGTTTCGCTCGAGACTTTCAATAAATATTACTTCTTCTGAAGATTTACAGAATGCTTATATTCCACCTTTCGTTATTCAAACGTTAGTTGAGAATTCTTTTAAACACGGTCTTGAAAAAAAAGCTGGTCAAGCTATTTTAAATATTCATCTACACAATACAAATAACCGAATTACACTTCTAGTATCCGACAACGGTACTCAAAACGAACCATTTACTTCCCATACGGAAGAAAGCGGATACGGACTTGAAAATATAAAACAACGATTTCAGTTATTCTTTCAAGAACAAACTACATTCTCTTTCCTCTCTACAAAAGAGAATGGCACGAAAGTAGAAATCACATGGCCTTTCATCACAGAAAAAAACACAGAGGAGGTAATACAAAAATGAACGTGCTATTAGTAGATGACGAACCACTGGAACTGGAACAATTAGAATTTCTTATCCACCGTCAGTTCCCTAATTGGACATTACATCTAGCTTTAGATGCGGCTGAAGCTTTACGTATAAATGAAAAATTCTCAATTCATTTGGCACTTTTAGATATTCACCTTCCGGGCATATCCGGCCTACAACTAGGTGAGAAATTAAAAAATAATAACTCTAACCTCGATATCATTATTGTAACCGCATATCAAAATTTCGATTATGCAAAACAATCTATTCGTCTAGGCGTTATTGACTACATAACAAAGCCAATTATAGAGAAAGAACTCATCGATATATTACAAAAGTACAAAGGAGATGCTAATACCCCTTCCTACTCACGTATTATTCAAGATACATTAGACATCATCCATGAAACTTTTCATGACAAACTACACTTAGCAGACATCGCAACTAAAGTACATACAAATCCGACTTATTTAAGCCGAAAATTCCATGAAGAAGTAGGGGTTTCATTTTCCGGATATATCATGCAATATCGGATTGAAATGTCACAGAAATATTTAATGGAACACCCACATTGGTGTATCTCTCAAATCTCTGAAAGATCTGGTTTTAATAGTCAGCATTATTTCAGCACTGTTTTTCGTAAGATGACCGGAATGACTCCGAAAGAATATAGAGGCGAGGGATAAATTGTGAAGAAAAACAACTCAGCTTTCACACCTTTACAATTAGGCATTGGAACTGGTACTGTTCTTTTATTATCTAAATGGGTCGCAAGTATATCGACGCTCGCTTTACCTGAATCGATTATTAATTATGGGCTAATCGCTGGTATTCTTTATGCGATGATTGGCCCTTTTACTCTTATTTTATTGGGGATTTTAATAAAAAAAATACGTTCTACATTCCCAGAAGGAGAATCCATTCACGATTACTTATCTTATAAACTTTCTCGCAAAGGATATATAATTGTATGCTCTTTCCTTGTTCTATTAAGTATAGAAAGTATGTTCATTCAAACGAAAGTTGCTAGTATTTTACTTAATGTTTTTTTCCATATTCCATATACATTGGGTTCTTTCCTTTTCATTACCCTTTGTACAATATTCGTAATATTAAGTAACGCTAAGCTATTTACTAAAATGGCTATTATGCAAACTGTATTAATGTTTTCTACTATGATCATTATTCCAATTTATTTTTTTGTGCAAGATGGCATTACCCATGTATACGATGGAATCCGCTTATATCACCCGTACTTGCTATTTTATGAAAATAGAAATGGAATATATTTTCTTACTGCCGGTATTCTCATTGAAACAGGAAGAGTATTAATAAGCCCTGCATCTTGGGATAAAGCTTTCCGTATTCATCCTAAAAAAATTATTCCAACTTTTTTACTATCAGGATTTATATGGATTACTATCCCTTTGGCATTCGCTTCTCTAATTATGATAGTTATCTTTAGTGGGAGCTTAGATCATTTATACGATCTTCTAGTCCAGCTTCCAAAAAAAATAGAATTTACCATTTTATTTTATCTGCTCGTTATCGGTTCGTTAAGCGCAATAACTTCTAGTTTTATTTCTTGGATACATGGATTTACTAAACTCATTCGAGATTTTATACCGATGATACCTACAAAAATAAATTTCAAATTATATACAACTCATTTTATTTCTATCACTATCGGATTTTTAGCTTTTTTCATTACAATTACTACAAACTATACGATTTTAGAAATTATTTTTTTCTTTGGTATTCTTTATACATCTCTTATCATCACAATATTATTCGTTATTTTCAGCAAGCAAAAAATCAGCATCATTATACCGCTCATCTCGATTATTGGTGCTCTTACCGGTTATGTAGTTTACTTCTTAATCGGTCCTTTAACGAGCATTTGGGTTAGTATAGCGGTTACTCTTTCACTAAGTATTTGTTTTCTGTTTTCACATTGGATACATCAACAATTCAACTATAAAATGAAACAATAATATGAGGCCTTTTTGGTAGCTTAAATTTTGCTACCTAAGGCCTTTTTATTTTTATCGCAAACTATTATACTGCGCTATAAATTAGATTTATTGTTTATATGACCTCACATCTAAATTTTAAAATACGGTTCACTTTATAAAAAAATGTCATACAACCTCATAGTCTCCTCATAGATTTCCATATAGAATAGAAGTATATAGTTTGCTATAAAAAGGAGTTGATCGTAATATGTCAAAAAAATTATATAAATCCGAAACTGATAAAATGCTATTTGGTATATGCGGTGGTTTAGGAGAATATTTTGATATTAGCTCTACTCTCATTCGCATACTTTGGGTCATTGCAGTTTTATGTTTTGGGACGGGGTTTTTAGTTTATTTTATTTGTTTATTACTTATGCCACGCTCTTACTAATAACATTCTTTCGTATATTTGAGCATAGTGTATACAAAATCCCCTATAGATTTTTCTATAGGGGATTTTTTCATGAAGAATATTTCATCGTTAAATGTAATACCGCCACTTCATCTTCTTCATTCTTATAACTATGTTTCTTATTCGCTTCAAATTGAATAGAGTCAAACTCATTTAATTCGTAAACATCGCTTTCTACTTGAATCGATACTTTTCCTTTCATTACCGTTACAAGCTCAATAGCACCTTCATGATGAGCTTCTGGTTCATATATACTATTCGACCTTAAACAAGCACGATGCATTTCCATACCCGTTTCTTTCGTATAACGGAACATTGTTTCTAAATGCCATGCTTGTCCTACGTCTACTGCAAATCCTTCTCCGCAGCGCGCAACCGCTACAGGTTCTCCAACAACCATCAATCTCGATAAAGGAATCGATAACCCTTTCGTTATTTTCCAAATGACAGCTAACGTCGGATTCGTTTCGCCTCTTTCAATCTTTCCTAATGTTAATTTACTAACCCCTGTTTTTTGAGCTAATTCTTCTAAACTTAATTTTTGTTCATTTCGAATTTGCCTTAATAACTGACCTACTTGCTGAATGACTTCTTTCGTTTGCATATCTTCATGTTCTTTCATCTATAAAACCACCTTAAAATATAAAATAGTTTACTTTTATCTAGATAAAGTATATTATACTATACATAATCATTAAATTCCGAAAGGAGTGCTATACTTCATGCGCGCAATTTTATTAGGCCTTTTATCATCAGCCTTTTTTTCCGCAACTTTTATTATAAATCGAGCGATGAATGTATCTGGAACGAGCTGGGCTTGGACAGCTTCCTTCCGTTTTTTATTTGCTCTCCCTATTTTATTCCTTATCGTTTTATTTCGCAAAAACTTAAGGGAGTTATGGGAAGAATTAAAGAAACATCCATTGGCTTGGATCGGGTGGGGTTCTGTTGCTGGTATTGGTTTCTATTCTTTATTAAGTTTTGCAGCTGTCTTTTCTCCAGCTTGGCTCGTTGCTGGAACTTGGCAAGTTACTATATTAGCAGGTTTACTACTCTCGCCATTATTTTTCGTTAAAATAGAAACGAAATCAGGTACGAAACTTGTACGCGGAAAAATTCCACTTCGTAGTTTATACGTTGCATTATTTATTTTACTTGGTGTAATTTGTATGCAAGCAACTGCAGCAGGTCACATTACAATGACTCAGTTTATTTCAGGTTTTTTACCTGTCGTGTTAGCTGCTTTCTTATATCCGTTCGGTAACCGAAAAATGATGGAACTTGTTGGTGGGCGCCTTGATACATTCCAACGTGTATTAGGAATGGCAATAGGCAGTCTTCCTATAACAATTTTACTTGGTATATACGGATTTTCTACTACTGGTATTCCAACATCAAGCCAAATGCTACAAGGATTTTTGTTAGCATTATGTTCTGGCGTTATAGCGACAATGACATTTTTCTTTGCTACTGACTTAGCCAAAGATAATCTCGCTCTACTTGGAGCTGTTGAAGCAACGCAAGCTGGAACGATGGTCTTTACCGTGCTTGGCGAAATTGTTTTCTTAAATGGTTCATTTCCTGGCGGGCTTTCCCTACTTGGAATGATTATTATTATGTTAGGAATGGTTGCAAATAGCATTTTAAACCGTTCTGTTCCAGTCGTTAAACAGAAAAAAACAGCATAAAAAAAGAGTATGGTTCTGTAACAAAGAACTATACTCTTTTTTATTGTCCCCCTATTGCGCCTTATCAGAATAGTATTTCATTAACGGTTTATACTAAAACCTATGTTATAATACGGTTCATGCGCAACAATAGGAGGTAAATTATGTTAAAAAAAGCAATCGCTGAATTTATTGGTACGTTTGTACTAGTATTATTCGGAACTGGAGTAGCTGTCATTGGCGGCGGAATTGAAGGAATTGGAACATTAGGAATCGCTATGGCTTTCGGTCTATCTATTGTGGCTATGGCATATAGCATCGGAACAATTTCTGGATGTCACATTAACCCAGCAGTATCAGTAGCTATGTTCATCAATAAAAGAATGAACGCTATGGAACTTTGTTATTATGTATTAGCTCAAATTTTAGGTGGTTTATTAGGAACTGCAACGTTAGTAACAATTTTAAAATCTGCTAAAACACCTTTAGATAATTTAGGACAAAACGGTTTTGGAACTCTTGGTTTATCTGGAGCATTTCTAGTTGAATTTATTTTAACTTTCGTATTCATTTTAGTGATCGTTGCTGTAACAGGTAAAAAAGGAAGTTCTTCTCTAGCAGGATTAGTAATTGGTTTCACATTAGTTTTAGTTCACTTATTAGGTATTCCGTTAACTGGAACTTCTGTTAACCCAGCTCGTAGTATCGCCCCAGCTTTATTCGCTGGCGGAGAAGCCCTTTCTCAACTATGGGTATTCATCATCGCACCAATTCTTGGTGGTATCGTAGCAGCTATCGTAGGTAAATTCATTTTAAATACTGAAAAATAGAATTTTCAATATTTCTGAATAAAAAAAGGCGAGCCCTCATTATGAGGATGCTCGCTTTTTTACTCTTTCATTTTAGACTTTAAATTTGTAACTAGTTGATCTACCGTTACATTTGCAAGTACATTTTCCATCGCTTCTTGTGCTTGCATTAAAATAATTTCTAATACTGATTGAATATTAGCTCCTACTGGACATTCAATGTTGGGATTTTCATGGAAGGAAAATAGCTGTCCTTCTTCTACAACTTCCACTGCTTTATATACATCAAGTAATGTAATTTCTTCTAAATCACGAGCAAGTGTCGTACCACCTTTACCAGCTTGTACATCAACAAGTCCTGCTCTCTTCAACATTCCTGTAATGCGACGAATCACAACTGGATTTGTATTCACACTACCGGCAATCCATTCAGAGGTACAGCGAGAGTTTCGATCTATCGCAAGTAATGTCAGCATATGAACACCTACTGTAAAACGACTACTAATTCCCATCTGCACACCCTCCTTTTTATTCATTCTATTAAAAGACGACTCTTATTATTATATACTATTTTTAATTTATACATAAAGAAAAAGCATGATTTCATTAGGAAATCATGCTTTTCTCTCATTATTGACGCTTTATAAATTTCGCTAAGTCTTTAAATTTCACTTTGTCTGAGTAATTCATTACACCATTTACGTAAATGCGGCTTGTTAGCATATTGACGATAACAATAGTCACCAATAAAATGACTAACGTCACAATAATTTCTACAGTGCCCGCTTCACCAGATACAAGTCTTGAAAAAGTAACCATAGGTGTAAAGAATGGAATATATGAACTAACTATAGCTAATGTACTATTTGGATCAAATAATGATTTAAGACTAATAAAAAATGCCGCCATACCTAACATTGTAATTGGGAACGAAAGAGATTGCACATCCTCAATTTTTGATACAACAGCACCAACCGCTGCATATAGCATTGCGTATAGTAAGTAACCCGTAACAAAATACACAAAGAACATACTAATTACTACAGCATCCAATTTAGAAAAATCTAGTGTAAGTCCTATTAAGGATGCATTATCTAAATCCACCCACCCTAATAAATTTGGTACAAGAAAACCGAAAGAAGCAATAACAAGTAATAGTAAAGCACTAGAAACAATTGCTAAAATTTTGGCATGTAGCATTGTTAATGGTTTTACTTTCGGAAGCATTAACTCCATAACACGAGATGATTTTTCAGATGCCACAGTTGTTCCAATTGCAGCACCAAAGATAACAATAAACATATATAAAGCAAACGAGAAAACATAACCAATTCCAAAGGAAGATGCATGATCCTTTACTGCCTCTTGCTTTAACGGAATTTCCATCTGTAACTGTTTGGCTACTTCTGCAGATACATTATTTTTTTCGATCATTACCGCTGTATATTGTTCTTTTAAATAACTCGCCATAAGTGTAGCAGTTGATTGACTTGGAAAACCACTATACATATACGTCACTTCTGGAATACCATTCTTTTCTGTAATACGGAATAAACCGTCTAGATCCCCATCTTCTACTTGCTTACGTAACTCATTAAACTTATCCTTATTTTCTACCGTTACTTTAGCAGACGGGAGTAACTTTGTTACATCACTTTCTTGCACTTTATACGTATCACTTTCTGTTACTACAGCAAATTTATCTTTTCCTTTATCGTTATCAGCTGTGAAATGATTAAAGGCAAAAAGGCCAAACACAACTAAAAACAAAATCGCACTCGTAATTAATGATTTTTTAGATAAAAATGCTTCTCTAAAATAAAATGAAAATACGTGAGAAAATTTACGCATCGTTATTTCGCCCTCTCTACAAAGATTTCGTTTAACGTCGGCTCTAACATCTTAAATTGTCGTAAGGTAACACCTTGTTCTTGTAATTGTTGTAAAATGTTTAGAGCTTCTGCATCATCTTGTACTCGCACATAAAGAAGGCCTTGTTGTTTTTCATACGATACATGTATAGATTCTAATCCCTTCTCATTCACTTCTGTATCTTCAATCGTTAAATTACGAAAACCATATTGTTTTTTAATATCACTTAACTGGCCTTTTACGACTGCTTCGCCTTTTTTCAAAATACATACATGTTGGCAAAAAGCCTCTACTTGTTCCATACGATGACTAGATAAAATAATTGTCTTTCCGCTCTGTACTTGTTCTTCAATAATGCTAGCTAACATTCCAGCATTCACTGGATCCAGTCCGCTAAATGGCTCATCTAAAATGAGAAGTTCTGGATTATGAAGAAGAGCAGCAATTAATTGAATTTTTTGCTGGTTCCCTTTTGAAAGCTCTCCTGCTGTTTTAAATTTATATTCTGGTATTGCTAATCGATCTAACCAATGATCAATAGCAAGATCTACTTCTTTTTTCGTCATTCCTTCTAATCTACCAAAATATCGCAACTGGTCTATTACTCTACTTTTAGTATATAAACCTCTTTCTTCTGGTAAGTATCCTATCGTTACCCCACTAGTCCCAAATGGTTTTCCATCCCATGTAATAGAGCCTTCATTAGGCGTTAATAATCCGAGAAGCATTTTGATTGTCGTTGTTTTTCCTGCACCATTTCGTCCAAGTAATCCTAACACTTCACCTTTTGGTAACGAAATTTGCAAGCCGTTAACTGCTTTTGATTCCCCAAATTGTTTCGTTAAGTTTTGAATTTGTAAACTCAAAGTATAAAGCCTCCCCTTTAGTATCATTCATACTCTCTTTCAAAGACTATGTTTATTCAGGATAAAATATAGCACTACACTCCATCCTCTTATTATGTAGCATCTCTCTAATCCATCATTTGTTTCATTTAGTTAAAATTGTAAATAAAATTACATAGTTTGTCAATTATTATTGTCATTTCGACAATTAAACTTGTCAAAATAATTCCCATCATTTTTTCTCATCTTTCTAATATAGGACATACTACTATATATACAAAAGACAATATGCAAATGTTCATACAAAAAATATTATTTTTCGATATATAATATTAACTGGTTTTCTAACATCAAGGAGGGTACATATGAAGATGAAAAGGGGCATTACCACTTTATTATCTGTAGCGGTTCTATCTACATCACTTGTAGCATGTTCAGGAACACAAGAGAAAACAGTGGCGAAAGAAGAGAAAGTAAAATTAACAGACCAGCAATTAATGGCTGATTTATGGTATCAAACAGCCGGTGAAACGAAAGCACTGTACTACCAAGGATACAATATCGGTCAATTGAAACTTGATGCAGCTCTTGCAAAAGGAACCGAGAAAAAACCCGCTATCGTACTTGATTTAGATGAAACTGTTTTAGATAACAGTCCTCATCAAGCAATGAGCGTAAAAACAGGAAAAGGCTATCCATATAAATGGGATGACTGGATTAATAAGGCTGAAGCCGAAGCCCTTCCAGGTGCAATTGATTTCTTAAAATATACAGAGTCTAAAGGTGTAGATATTTACTACATCTCAAATCGTAAAACGAACCAACTAGATGCAACAATTAAAAATCTTGAGCGTGTAGGCGCTCCTCAAGCAACGAAAGAACATATATTACTACAAGACCCGAAAGAAAAAGGAAAAGAAAAACGACGTGAACTCGTTTCTCAAACACATGATATCGTCTTATTCTTCGGTGATAACTTATCTGACTTCACTGGTTTTGATGGAAAGTCTGTAAAGGACCGAAACCAAGCAGTAGCAGATTCAAAAGCACAATTTGGTGAGAAATTTATTATTTTCCCTAATCCGATGTATGGTGATTGGGAAGGCGCTTTATATGATTATGATTTCAAAAAATCAGATGCAGAAAAAGATAAAATCCGCCATGACAACTTAAAATCATTTGATGCAAAATAAAAGAGGATGGCATGTGCCCTCCTCTTTTATTGCATATTTCTCGTTAAAGGTAAAATAAACACTTCTACACGTCTATTTTTCGCTTTTCCTTCTTGCGTATCATTTGGAGCAATTGACCGATATTCTCCGTAACCAACTGCACTAAATTTTCCTGGTTGTAATTCTTTATTTTGCAGTAATACTTGCATAAAATTAACTGCCCGCTGCGTACTTAATTCCCAGTTCGATGCAAATTGCGCATTTGCAATAGGAACATTATCTGTATGTCCAGATACTGTGATTTCACGAGGTGATGCTGAAACCAGTAAATTAGACATTTCTTTCGCAATACTTAACGATTCTAATTTTACGTCCGCTTTCCCAGAATCAAATAGTACATTTTCTAATATCGTTACCTTCAATCCCTTTTCTGTTAAATCAGTTTTAAAAGAAGAAGATAATCGATTTTCCTCAATATACTTATCAATACCTTTTTGTACCGCTTTTAATTCGTTCATTTCTTGTTGCTTTACTTCAGCTTCAGCATTCTTTTTAATCTTCTCAGACTCTAAACTACTTGCTGATAATTCCTTTTCATCATTTGGCTTCTGATCACTTAAAAATTCTTTGTTACCTGTTCCACCAGCTAATTCACTTCGAAAAGCAACAGCCATCTGTTTAAACTTAGCAGCATCTATACTGCTCATTGCGAATAAAACGATGAACAATGCAAACAACAACGTTAACATATCAGAATAAGGGATTAGCCAAGTTTCATCGATATGTTCTTCGTGTTTTTTCTTTTTACTTCTTCTATTTTTTTTACTCCGCATTTTTTTCTGCCCCTTTTTCAAGCTTTTTGCGCTCAGTTGCAGAAAGTGCACCTAAAATGCGGTTCTTCATAATAAACGGATATGTACCTTCTTGTAACATTAATAAACAATCAATAATTAAACGTTTTTTCTCTAATTCAGCTGCAGATTTTTGCTTTAATTTATTTGCAAATGGATGCCATAGTATATAACCTGAGAAAATACCAAAAATCGTTGCAATAAATGCACCCGAAATAGCGTGACCTAACTTTTCAATATCAGTTAAATTACCAAGTGCAGCTACAAGACCAATAACAGCACCTAAAACCCCTAATGTTGGTGCATATGTACCAGCTTGAGAAAAAATTGCTGCCCCCTTTGCATGCCTTTCTTCAATTGCTTCTAATTCAGCTTCTAAAATCTGTTCTAAATCTTCTGCAGATACGCCATCAATCACAAACTTCATACCACGCAAAAGAAATTCATCTTGAATTTTGTCTAATTGCTGCTCTAAAGACAAAATACCGTATTTTCTACTTTCAGATGTCCAATGAACAAACAATTCTAGCAACTGTTCATAACTTAAATCTTTTTTATTAGAACCAAAAAGAACTTTAAATAATTTTGGAATCTTTTTTAATTGATCCATCGGAAATGCGATACATACTGCAGCAAATGTACCAACAAAAATAATTAATGCTGCGGCAGGATTAACTAAGGCCATTACGTCAGCGCCCTTGACGACCATCCCTACAACTACCGCCACTACTCCTAAGATGATTCCAATAAGTGTTGCAAAATCCATTCCCATTCACTCCTAGTCTATACAAGAAGTTCTTTATTCTCGATAATCGCTACATCTTCTTATGTATATATATTACATAAAAAATGAATTTCATGAAAGATAAGAAATGAATTATATAAAAAAATACTACAATTCCACACATTTTCTGACATTTTCTTTGCATTTCTATTACGTTACGACTCTTATATTTCTTTTTCAGTAAACTAGACTTATAATAAAAAACGATACATATTTTATTAAGAAAGGATTGTGATTACAAGGCATCATGAAAAAAATAATCCTTATTTCTGCCGCTACTATTGTAATCGGTATCACTTCTTTCGCTTACTTTGATTCTAAATCGCCACTACAAAATGAGGCGAAAGCTGTCGAAAGTCAACAGCATAATAATCACCAAAAAGAAGAGATTCCTGCTTTTCCAAAAGCTGATCATAACGCCAAGAAGCTAGACAATGATTTTTCCGTTGTAACAAATCCAGATTCTAACCTTGTATTAGTTAATAAACATCGAAAACTACCAGACGGATATACACCTGAAGACTTAACAAGACCAAATGTACCATTTACTAGTCCAAAAGATAAAGAAAAAACATTGCTACGCAAAGATGCTGCAGATGCGCTTGAAAATATGTTTGCAGCAGCAAAAAAAGAAGGACTTGAACTTACAGCTGTATCTGGTTATCGTTCATACAAACGCCAAAAATCATTACATGATACATACGTTAGACGTCAAGGAAAAGCTGAGGCAGATTCAGTAAGCGCCATTCCTGGTACGAGTGAACATCAAACTGGTTTAGCAATGGATATTAGTTCAAAATCTGCTAAATTCCAATTAGAGCCTATTTTTGGAGAGACAGCCGAAGGTAAATGGGTTGCAAAACATGCTCATGAATTTGGCTTTGTCATTCGTTATTTAGAAGATAAAACAGAAACAACAGAATACTCATATGAACCATGGCATTTGCGCTACGTTGGAAATCCATACGCTACATACATATATAAACATCATTTAACATTAGAAGAAGCGATGGAAGACAAAAAATAAGAGAGCATGTTGCTCTCTTATTTTTCTTTCACTCTATTATTGTAGTAATTTTTTCTTCCACTCTTCAGGCCACGGTTCGCCTCTTCCTGTTTTTTTCGACGCTTGGACCATCATTCCACGACCAACTAAACAAACCTCTCCTTCTGCATTCTTCACCATATAATGCAAATCTAATGAAGAATTTCCAACTGATCCCGCTTTTACATACACCTTCAACTGTTCATCAAAATATATTTGTTTAATAAAATTACATTGTAAATCCGCAACAACAATCATCGTTTCTGAAGATTCATGCGTCCATTCTTGCATAAATCCAAGTTCTTTAAACAATGCGATACGCGCTTCTTCAAAATAGGTGAAGGCAACGACATTATTTACATGTCCAAACATATCTACTTCACCAAAACGAACCTTTACAGGATTGTAAAACGAAAAACCACTTTCCCATTGCTCAAAGTCTTCAATATAAGAAATCCTCTTCATTGTTCCCTCTCCTTTTCGCTTTAAAATAAACAGAATAAACAGAAAAATATAGTTATAAATATTGCCCCTTCGAAATGAAGAGGCAATATTTTTTAATAGTTATTGTCGCTACCAAAGAAATCTTTGAACGATTGAATTGTTGTATCACGGTTTAACGCCGCAATTGAAGTTGTTAATGGAATACCCTTTGGACATGATTGCACACAGTTTTGAGAGTTACCACAGTTTGCAAGTCCTCCATCACCCATAATTGCACGTAAGCGATCTGCTTTATGCATTTCACCCGTTGGATGTGAGTTAAATAAACGAGCTTGTGATAACGGTGCTGGTCCAATAAAGTCCGATTTACTATTTACGTTTGGACATGATTCTAAGCAAACACCACATGTCATACATTTTGAAAGCTCATAAGCCCATTGACGTTTCTTCTCTGGCATCCTTGGTCCTGGTCCTAAGTCATACGTACCATCAATTGGAATCCAAGCTTTAACACGTTTTAGAGCATTAAACATGCGACTACGGTCAACTTGTAAGTCACGAACAACCGGGAATGTCTTCATCGGTTTTAAGCGAATTGGTTGTTCTAATTGATCGATAAGCGCTGTACATGATTGACGTGGTTTTCCGTTAATCACCATCGAACATGCACCACATACTTCCTCTAAACAGTTCATATCCCATGCAATCGGAGTTGTTTTGTTTCCTTTTGAATCAACAGGATTACGACGAATTTCCATAAGCGCCGAAATAATATTCATATTCGGACGATACGGAATTTCAAACTCTTGGTCAAACGCTTGCGCATCTGGTCCGTCTTGTCTCGTAATGATGAGGCGGATTGTTTTCTCAGACATGTTGTTTATCCCCCTTCTCTTCACTCTTAGCAGCTACATCGTGTTTTGAAGAATAATCACGTTTACGTGGTTTAATTAATGAAATATCCACGTCTTCGTAATGGAATGCCGGTGCATTTCCTTCTCCTTCAAATTTCGCCATCGTAGTTTTTAAGAAGTTTGCATCATCACGATTTGGGAATTCAGGTTTGTAATGCGCCCCACGGCTCTCATTACGGTTATATGCACCAATTGTAATAACACGTGCTAATTCAAACATATTTGCAAGTTGGCGTGTAAATGAAGCACCTTGGTTGCTCCATCTCGCTGTATCGTTAATGTTAATACGTTTGTAGCGAGCCATTAACTCTTCAATTTTTGCATCTGTTTCTAATAATTTTTTATTTTCACGAACTACTGTAACGTTATCTGTCATCCATTCTCCAAGCTCTTTATGAAGAACATACGCATTTTCGTTACCATCGAGCGTTAAAATATTGTTAAATTTCTCTGTTTCGATTAATTCATTTTGTTCATACACAGTAGATGAAACAGCATCTGATGATTTAGAAAGACCTTTCATATATTCAATTGCATTTGGTCCTGCTACCATACCACCGTAAATTGCTGATAATAGTGAGTTCGCTCCAAGACGGTTACCACCGTGCATAGAATAATCACACTCACCTGCTGCAAATAAACCTGGAATGCTTGTCATCTGCTTATAATCAACCCATAGCCCGCCCATTGAATAGTGAACAGCTGGGAAGATTTTCATTGGTAGTTTACGAGGATCATCACCTGTAAATTTCTCATAGATTTCAATAATTCCACCAAGTTTAATATCTAGTTCTTTCGGATCTTTATGAGAAAGATCTAAGTACACCATGTTTTCACCGTTAATACCTAGTTTTTGCTCTACGCAAACATCAAAGATTTCACGCGTTGCGATATCACGAGGTACAAGGTTTCCGTAAGCCGGATATTTTTCTTCTAAGAAATACCATGGTTTACCATCTTTATATGTCCAAACACGTCCACCTTCACCACGTGCAGATTCACTCATCAGACGTAATTTATCGTCTCCAGGAATTGCCGTTGGGTGAATTTGAATGAACTCACCGTTTGCATAATATGCGCCTTGTTGATATACAGCAGAAGCTGCTGTACCTGTATTGATAATGGAGTTTGTTGATTTTCCGAAGATGATACCAGGGCCCCCTGTTGCCATAATCACGGCATCAGCTCGGAAACTTCTAATCTCCATAGTTTGTAAGTCTTGTGCAACGATTCCTCGGCACACACCTTCATCATCAATAACAGCTCGTAAGAAATCCCAACCTTCATATTTCGTTACAAGTCCTGCTACTTCGTGACGACGTACTTGCTCATCTAATGCGTATAGTAATTGCTGTCCAGTTGTTGCACCAGCAAATGCTGTACGGTGATGTTGCGTTCCACCAAAACGACGGAAATCAAGAAGTCCTTCTTCCGTACGGTTGAACATAACACCCATACGGTCCATTAAATGAATGATACCAGGTGCTGCTTCACACATTGCTTTAACTGGTGGTTGGTTCGCTAAGAAGTCCCCACCATAAATTGTATCGTCAAAGTGGATCCATGGAGAATCCCCTTCACCTTTCGTATTTACGGCACCGTTAATTCCACCTTGGGCACATACAGAATGCGAACGTTTTACTGGTACTAAAGAGAACAGTTCAACATTTACTCCTGCTTCCGCCGCTTTAATCGTTGCCATTAAGCCAGCCAAGCCACCGCCGACTACTATAAGTTTCCCTTTCATGCTCTCCCACTCCTTACTGGTTTGCTAGCTGTGGATCGATGAACGCTAATAATGCACTCACACCTACATAAGATAGACCTAAGAAAATAGCTAATGTTACATAAGTAGAGATTCTTTGTGAACGTGGAGATACTGTAATTCCCCAGCTGATGCAGAATGTCCATAGTCCATTTGCAAAGTGGAAAATTGTTGAAACAACACCAACTAAGTAGAATGCAAACATAGCTGGATTGTTTAAAATATCTGCCATCATGTCATAGTTTACCTCTTTACCTAACGCTGCTTGAATACGAGTTTCCCAGACGTGCCAAGAAATGAAAATCAGTGTAACGATACCTGAAATTCTTTGGAAGACGAACATCCAGTTACGGAAATAACCGTAAGAAACCGCATTGTTCTTAGCTGTAAATGCAATATATAAGCCATATATAGCATGGTACAGTATTGGTAAAAAGATAATGAAAATTTCTAGCGCATACCGGAATGGAAGGAGCTCCATAAAGCCTGCAGCTTTGTTAAAAGCCTCTGCTCCTCGTGTTGCAAAGTTGTTTACAATTAAATGTTGCGTCAAAAAGACACCAACCGGGATGACCCCCATTAATGAGTGCCACTTACGAAACGTATACTCGCGGCCTTTCATGTCCCCATTACCCCCCTTGAATGATTGACTGCTGTTTTCAGATTAGTTTATGGCAATAATGTTTTTTCACTATTGGCATAAGAAAAACTGAAAAAATTATTCGAAATATTTCAGCATAATTTGATACCAAGTTCATTTTACTCCTATTTTTGTCGAAGCGTCAAGAAAACGTATACATAATTTGCATATAATTTGCCAATTCTTTTTTTCTTCTTATATATTCAGATTTTCCCAAAGAAAAATCTGTTTTTATAAATGAGAAATGTTATATAATAATCCCTATAGAAAGAGGGGAATATTGTGAGTAAAAATACAATCGATACAACATCTTTAGAAGATGTTTCATTGAACGCCTTCGCTTACGAATTGCTACGTGAAGAATTACTACCTGATTTAATCGGTAACGATCTAGATGGTATTTTATACTGGTCCGGTAGAAACCTTGCAAGAAAATATCCACTAGACACAATTGAAGAAGTCATTCAGTTCTTTGAAAAAGCTGGCTGGGGCACTTTAAGCATTATTGAACATAAGCGTCGTGAAATGCAGTTCCAACTTAAAGGCACACTCATCGCTGAACGTCAAAAACAAAAAAGACATTCTTCTTATCAATTAGAAGCTGGGTTCATCGCTGAACAAATTCAAAAGCAACGAAACGTCGTTGCAGAGTCCTACGAAGAAAAGAAAAAACGTTCAGACTCTATTACATTTCTCGTAAAATGGGATATAAAAGATCTCATTGAAGTGTAGCATTACCCACAGTCAACTAGACATATCAGTTTAGTTGACTTTTTGCATTTTCATTCATTTGAATTTATTTTAAATCTTCAGAAATTATACCAAAAAATAGAAGACGTTGTAAACTACAACGTCTTCTTATCCGCTAAATAACTATAAATCGTCTCTGCGACATTTTTCGGCATACCCGCTTCGACAAATTCTGTTACAGAAGCCTCTTTCATCTTTTTTAACGATCCGAAATGTTTTAACAATATCTTTTTTCGTTTATCTCCAATTCCAGGAATATCATCGAGTGCCGATTGAATGACAGATTTCCCGTGTAATTGACGATGGAATGTAATCGCAAATCGATGCACTTCATCTTGAACACGCTGCAATAAATAAAATTCTTGGCTATTTCTCTCAAGCATCACAGGTTCAGGTGGATCTCCAATAATTAAATGAGATGTTTTATGTTTGTCATCTTTTACAAGACCTGCCATCGGAATATATAAACCGAGCTCATTTTCTAAAACATCACTTGCAGCCGCCAGATGACCTTTTCCGCCATCAATAATGATTAAATCTGGTAAAGGTAACCCCTCTTTCAGCGCCCTTGTATAACGGCGTCTCACAACTTCTCTCATAGACTCATAATCATCTGGTCCTTGAACTGTTTTAATTTTATATTTCCTGTATTCTTTCTTAGCTGGTTTCCCATCAATAAAAGCAATCATTGCCGAAACAGGATTTGTCCCTTGAATATTTGAGTTATCAAACGCTTCAATACGATAAGGCGTTTCAATTCCGAGCTGCTTCCCTAAATTCTCTACCGCTTTAATCGTTCGCTCTTCATCACGTTCAATTAAATAGAATTTCTCTTCCAAGGCAATCTTCGCATTTTTATTTGCCAGTTCTACAAGATCTTTTTTCTTACCGCGTTTCGGCTGTGTCGCTTCCACTTCTAAAAAGCGTTCTACTAATTCTGAGTCTATACTTCCTGGAACGACAATTTCCTTCGGCTTAAAATGACTGCTGTTTTCATAAAATTGACCGATAAACGTTAAGAACCCCTCTTCTGGTTCATCGTAGATTGGAAACATAGAAACATCACGTTCGATTAGCTTTCCTTTTCGAACGAAGAAAACTTGAACACACATCCACCCTTTATCAACTGCATAGCCAAACACATCACGGTCCACTAAATCACTCATAATCATCTTTTGTTTTTCCATAATCGCATCGATATGAGCGATTTGATCACGTAACTCTTTTGCACGTTCAAACTCTAGTTTCTCTGAAGCTTCATACATTTTTGTTTCTAATTCCGAACGAACTTCTTTATGTCCACCATTTAAAAACTTAATAATTTCATCTACAATTTCTTTATTTTGTTCTTCCGTAACTTCTTTCACACAAGGTGCTAAACATTGACCCATATGATAATATAAACAAACTTTATCGGGCATATTTGAGCACTTACGAAGCGGGTACATACGATCTAGCAGTTTTTTCGTTTCATGAGCTGATTGTGCATTCGGATAAGGACCAAAATACTTTCCCTTATCTTTTTTTACATTTCGCGTAATAAGTAATCGCGGTTGTTTCTCAGCTGTAATTTTAATAAAAGGATATGTTTTATCATCTTTTAATTGAATATTATATTTTGGGTCATGTTTTTTTATTAAGTTTAACTCCAAAATGAGCGCCTCTAGATTTGAGGAGGTTACAATATATTCAAAATCTACAATTTCTCCTACTAGCCGAAGTGTTTTTCCATCATGCGAACCAGTAAAGTACGAGCGCACACGATTTTTAAGCACTTTTGCCTTTCCGACATATATAACCGTTCCTTGCTTATCTTTCATTAAATAACAACCAGGTTGATCTGGTAAAATAGCCAACTTCTCTTTTAAATGTTCGTGCACTCGTTACCCTCCATTTCTACATGCTTAGCATTTTTATTTTCACATGAAAACATACTATGCCAAAATACCCAACATACGTTCTTTCATTGTAACGGAAAGGTGTAAAAAAGGAAAATAAAAAAGGCTACCAAATGGTAGCCTTTTTATTTTAGAAGTGTTTAGAAACTAATTCTACTAACGCTTCTTTCGGTTTGTAACCTAACGCTTGATCAACTACTTTACCGTCTTTTAATACGAAAAGAGCTGGAATGCTCATTACTTCGAATTGACGAGCAGTTTCTTGGTTTTCATCCACGTCTACTTTTACTACTTTTACTTTTTCGCCTAGTTCTGCATCAATTTCCTCTAATACAGGAGCGATCATTTTACAAGGTCCACACCAAGGTGCCCAGAAATCTAATAATACAACACCTTCGCTAGTTTCTGCTGCGAAGCTTTGGTCATTTGCGTTTACAATTGCCATTTTATTTCCTCCTTCAAGTATATTCTACCAAGAGTATATCATTAACTTATATACGTGGCGAATAATATGTATCGTTATGTATTGTAACAAAAAAGTGTTCCTTTATACTATATAAAAATACGGATTAAATACTAAAAAGATGAGAGACAGGGGATCTCTCACCTTTTTCTATATATAGGGGTACTTCACTTGGAACTCAAGGGTACTCAAATCATGAATGTACTTTTAACTTTTTAAACTCTTCTGTTAAAAGAGGTACGACTTCAAATAGATCGCCAACAATACCGTAGTCAGCTACTTTGAATATACTTGCTTCTGGGTCTTTATTAATCGCAACGATTATTTTTGAGTTAGACATACCAGCTAAATGCTGAATCGCTCCAGAAATACCGCATGCAATGTATAGGTCTGGCGTAACAACTTTACCAGTTTGACCAATTTGTAATGAGTAATCGCAATACTCAGCGTCACAAGCACCACGAGATGCTCCAACAGCGCCGCCTAATACGTCAGCTAACTCTTTTAATGGTTTGAACCCTTCTTCGCTCTTCACACCGCGTCCGCCAGCGATAATCACTTTTGCTTCAGAAAGATCAACGCCTTCTGCCGTCTTACGGACGACATCTTGAATGATTGTACGTAAGTCTTTCACATCTACTGTAATAGAAGACACGTCACCACTGCGAGACTCATCTTTTTCAAGCGTTGCGATGTTATTTGGACGCACTGTCGCAAATAAGATGCCGTCTGTTACAATCTTCTTCTCAAACGCTTTACCAGAGTAAATTGGACGAGTAAAGATAACATTTCCACCTTCAACTTCTAAAGCAGTTACGTCAGAAACTAGACCAGCTTCAAGCTTCGCTGCTAATTTTGGTGATAAATCTTTCCCAAGTGCTGTATGTCCAAATACAATACCTTCTGGATTTTCTTCAGCATATACAGCTAAAAATGCTTGTGCATAGCCATCAGATGTATATGATTTTAATTTATCATTTTCAACTGTCACAACGCGATCTGCACCGTAATGAATCAATTCATTTGCAAAAGAAGCAACGCTGTCTCCAACTAGAAGACCTACTACTTCACCGCCTTCTGCAATTGTTTTTGCTGCTGCTACCGCTTCAAACGAAACGTTACGTAGCGATCCATCACGAACTTCACCCATTACTAATACTTTACGAGCCATAGATTTTCCCTCCTGCATATATAATTTCGTATTTTATTAGATTACTTTCGCTTCTGTATGGAGCAACGATACAAGTTCTTTTACTTGATCTTGCAGCTCGCCTTGTAACACTTTTCCTGCATCTTTCTTAGGAGGCAAATAGATTTCAATTGTTTTTGTCTTTGCTTCCACATCATCTTCTTCTAAATCTAAATCATCTAATTCTAATTCTTCTAGTGGCTTTTTCTTCGCTTTCATAATACCTGGAAGCGATGGATAACGAGGTTCATTTAAACCTTGCTGTGCTGTTACTAAAACTGGTAATGAAGTTTCAATCACTTCTGTATCACCTTCAACATCGCGCTCAATCTTCACGTTTGTACCGTCAATTTCAAGTTTTGTAATTGTCGTTACGTACGGAATATTTAACGCTTCAGCTACACGCGGACCAACTTGTCCAGATGCACCATCAATTGCAACGTTTCCGCCTAAAATTAAATCTGCATCTTTATCTTTTAAATATTCAGCAAGCACTTTTGCTGTCGTGAACTGGTCACCATTTTCTACATCATCTTCAATATTAATTAATACCGCTTTATCGCAGCCCATCGCTAACGCCGTACGAAGTTCTTTCTCACTATCTTCGCCACCAACTGTTACGACAGTAACTTCTCCACCTTGTGCGTCTCTTACTTGAATTGCTTCTTCAATTGCATATTCATCGTAAGGGTTGATGATGAATTCCGCTTCGCCATCGTAAATTGCACCGTTTTTAATTACGATTTTTTCTTCTGTATCAAATGTTCGTTTCATGAGTACGTAGATGTTCATTCCATTTACCCCCTTGTTTTTCAGAAAGATTCTATCAATTTTAATTTTCTGTTAATTTATATTAAAAAAATAATTGAACTACCTGCCGCTAAATGAAGGCTTACGTTTTTCTAAAAACGCCGCTACACCTTCTCTTCCATCTTCACTCGTAAATACTTCACCAAAGATTTGAGCTTCGCGTTGTACACCTTCATAATAATGAGACGATTTCGTCGTTTGCAATAACTCTAGTACAGCACGAGTCGTCGCTGGGCTTTTTCCAGCAATCTGTTTTGCAACTTTAAGCGTATCATCTAAAAATGTTTCTTCAGCAAAAACTCCGTTAACTAGTCCCCATTTTAATGCTTCTGCACCAGTAATCGGTGTACTTGTTAACATCATTTCACAAGCTTTCGCTTTCCCAACATAACGTGGTAATCGCTGTGTACCTGCAAATCCAGGAATTAATCCAAGTGTTAATTCAGGTAAACCAAGTTTTGCACTTTCAGTTGCAAAGCGCATGTGGCAAGACATAGCAAACTCAAGGCCGCCGCCAAGTGCCGCTCCATGAATTGCCGCGATAACTGGTTTTGAACATTTTTCAACGCGCTCAAACGTAACTTGTCCAAGCTGCGCTAATTCAGTCGCTTGCTTCGCTTCAGTAACAGATGTAAATTCTTTAATATCTGCTCCCGCCGAGAAGAAGCGCCCTTCACCGTGAATAACAACAACACGAATGTTATCATCCTTCTCCACTTGATCAATTAATTCAGTAACGTCATGCATAACTTGTGAAGACATCGCGTTAGCTGGCGCATGATTTAACGTAGCCACCGCGATATGATCTTCAACTCTTACAGATAGGAATTTCAACATGATCCCTCCCATTATTGACGATAACCACAAGCTGCAATAAGTAGCCCATGTACCGTTTTTGAAAGTGCGACCAGATCATACTTATGATCGCTCATTACCCAATTGGTCACAACTTCATCTACTGTTCCAAAGATCATTTGTCTTGCCACGCGAACATTTAAATCCGCTTGGAATTCACCTTGCTTTATACCAGTCTCTAAAATCTCATCAATAACTTGTAAGTAGCCTTTTAATACTTCATTTATTTTCAGGCGTAAGTCTTGATTGGACTGTCTTAGCTCTAATTGCGTAACGATAGCAAGAGGATCATTTTGCGACAACAGCAAGAAGTGCGTTTCTACCAACATGAATAACTTCGATACAGCGCTTTCAATTCCTGCTGTTTTTTGACGAATTGTTTCGACAAATTCTCCCATCTTCTCTTGGAATAAGGATATTAATATATCTTCTTTATTTTTAAAATATAAATAAATCGTGCCATCAGCTACCCCAGCTTGCTTTGCTATTTTAGAAACTTGCGCTTGGTGGTACCCATTCTCCGCAATCACAATGACTGCCGCATCAATAATTTGATTGTATTTCGGTCTATTTTTCTTCACTTTACTGTCCCCTTCAAGAAGATGACTGAATGAATAGTCATTCATATTCTTATAATACTGACTATTTAGAAAAGTGTCAATCCCATTTTTTCAAAAAGAAAGGGCCTTAGCCCGTTTGCTCATCCTCATTCTTTCTTTTCTCTTCCTCAATTAGGACACGGCGCAAAATTTTCCCAACTGTCGTTTTCGGCAGTTCATCTCTAAACTCATATACTTTCGGAACTTTATAGGCCGCTAAATATTTACGAGCAAACTGATTTAATTCTTCCTCAGAACACTCTGTACCTTCTTTTAACACAACAAACGCTTTAACTGTCTCTCCCCTATACGGATCGGGAACTCCAATCGTCACTACTTCTTGCACTTTTTCATGCTCATATAATACTTCTTCTACTTCACGAGGATACACATTAAATCCACTCGCAACAATCATATCTTTCTTACGATCTTTCACATAGAAAAAGCCATCTTCATCCATGTAGCCAACGTCCCCTGTATGGAGCCATCCATCTTGCAGTACAGCTGCTGTTTCTTCTGGCTTATTCCAATATCCTTTCATAATTTGAGGACCTTTTACTACAATTTCACCGATTTCTCCCGGTGGTAATGCCTCACCAGTTTCAAGCGACATAATCATTGCTTCTGTATCTGGCCACGGAACTCCAATGCTACCTGGCACTCGCTTTTCCCATAAAAAATTACTATGTGTAACTGGAGATGATTCTGTTAAACCATATCCCTCTACGAGTTTACCCCCTGTAACTGTTTCGAACTTTTCCTGTACTTCTACTGGTAGTGGTGCTGATCCACTAATACAAGCACGAATAGACGAAATATCGTATTCTTTTAAAAGCGGGCTATTTAAAAGAGCGATATAAATAGTTGGTGCTCCTGGAAACAATGTCACTTTATGCTTCTTAATCGCTTCAAAAACCATTTTCATATCAAATTTTGGAATAAGAACCATTTTGTATCCTTGCATAATACTTAAATTCATGACAGCCGTCATGCCATACACGTGGAAAAATGGAAGAACCCCAAGAACGACTTCTTCTCCTTCTTTGCAATTATATAACCATTGAACTCCCATCAAAGTGTTAGAAACGAGGTTTTTATGCGTTAACATAACGCCTTTCGGAAATCCAGTTGTTCCTCCTGTGTACTGTAAAAGAGCTAAATCATTTTCAGGATCACAAGGCACCTCAACATCCGTATTCACTTCTTTTTCTACTGAGTTCCAAAGGTGAATCGTTTCACTCTCTGATACTTTCACAACTAAATTTGACTGTTTTTTCTGCACAAATGGATACAATAGATTTTTAGGGAAGGGCAAAAAGTCCGCAATACGAGTTACGATAATATGCTCAATTTTTGTAGCAGATTGAACATTCGTTACTCTTGGGAACACTAAATCGAGGCAAAGAATGACTTTTGCTCCCGAGTCATGAAGTTGATATTCTAATTCTCTTTCTGTATATAATGGATTTGTTTGGACTACGATACCTCCCGCAAGTAATGTACCGTAATAACCGATTACAGCTTGCGGACAATTCGGCAACATAATGGCAACTCGATCACCCTTTTCCACACCGAGCTTTTGAAGATAATTTGCAAATCTCTTCACCTTATCATGAAAGTCTGAAAATGTAATATCCTTCCCTAAAAAGTGAAGCGCTTTCTTTTCTGGGTAGCGAGAAGCCATCTGTTCTACATATTTATGAAGCGGCTGAATATCATAAGAAATTGTACTTGGAATTTCCTCTGGATAATTTTTCAACCATGGTTTTTCCACCTTCATTCCCCCTTCAAATACATAAAAATAAATGAATGTTCATTCATGAGGTTGTTTTCATTATATTATAGTCACCATAACGTTACAATCATAATATTCTGACTTTTATATAACTATGCTTCACTCCATTAACTTCTTATTATATGTACAAACTCTCCTAATCTATAAAAAAATAAGAGAGTTATTATTTAGCTTAATCTTATTATCGTTAACACAGCTCCTGGTGTAGTTGTTGATAATGTTGCAACAGCTAACAAACCAAATAGTTGCAAACTAATAGCATCTCCTGCTGCAAGAGTTGTAATAATTGTTGCGCTAAATGATGTAGTTGCTAACGCAGGAGAATTGATCGTCCCAGCAAGTGGTGCTCCATTAATTGTAATCCGTAAACTGACTAATAACGAAGCCGTTATATTAATTGTATATGAAATATAATAATTCCCAGCATTTGCAACCGTAAATACTGTATTTCCACCAGAAACAGTAATTCCTGGACCGATGTTTTGATTATTCGGAAGCGGGACATTCGTTCCACCAAGAAGTACCGATATCGCTGTTCCCGACGTATTATTTGCAAATGCATACGTCGCCGTGATACTTGTACCTGTAGCTCCGGTTGCCCCCGTTGAGCCTGTTGGACCTGTTGCTCCCGTTATTCCTGTCACTCCGGTTGGGCCCGTTGCTCCTGTCGCTCCCGTTATTCCTGTCGCTCCCGTTGCTCCTGTTATTCCTGTTGCTCCCGTTGCTCCCGTTGCTCCCGTTGCTCCCGTTGCTCCCGTTGCTCCCGTTATTCCTGTCGCTCCCGTTGCTCCTGTTATTCCTGTTGCTCCTGTTATTCCTGTCGCTCCCGTTGCTCCCGTTGCTCCTGTTATTCCTGTTGCTCCTGTTATTCCTGTCGCTCCCGTTGCTCCCGTTGCTCCTGTTATTCCTGTTGCTCCTGTTATTCCTGTCGCTCCTGTTGCTCCCGTTGCTCCTGTTATTCCTGTTGCTCCTGTTATTCCTGTTGCTCCTGTTATTCCTGTCGCTCCCGTTGCTCCTGTTATTCCTGTCGCTCCCGTTGCTCCTGTTATTCCTGTCGCTCCCGTTGCTCCTGTTGCTCCTGTTATTCCTGTTGCTCCTGTTATTCCTGTTGCTCCTGTTATTCCTGTCGCTCCCGTTGCTCCCGTTGCTCCCGTTGGACCTGTTGCTCCCGTCGGACCGGTTGGGCCTAGCTTAGGCACTGTCCCATCGCAACTAAAACAACACGAATCAACATGTACACCATTTTGATTATTACAACTACAATATCCATTTATATTATTTCTCCATGAAGACATGTTGATCACTTCCTTTACTTCGATCTTTTAAGTAAAATCATCTAGTTAAAAAACACCTATCTAACTAACAAAGAAATAATTTACTTAATAGGATAAACACAGATACATTCCATAGATTCTAGTAATTATTACATGCAATTTGCTCTCCTTTTGCTTGTACTTTCGCCTCATCTCCACAGATTATTAACTATACACATTTCACTTTGTATTGGGACGATTGCATATCCGAAAGAAATCCCTTCCAGCCTTGTCGTTGCTGTAATTGGAGCACCTTATTTCTCATGTTTGATGAGGAAGAGTGAAAAGAAGGTTAATTAAAAACCAGCTTCATATATGAAGCTGGTTTTTCTATTATGGCATAGAGTGAAACTATAATTAGACTTTTACAGGCAACCTGACTTCCATCTAAATTCTTCAATCTAGCCGAGTTTTGAGACGGGAGTTTTACTGCCCGTTAATGCGGGATAAAATTAATATAAGCTTTGTACATAAAATATATAACAAGTGAATACATGATTATATTGAACACACTTCGTTTTAAAGTTAACTTTCTCTTTAATTCCTTATCTTGTAATTTTAGTTCTATTCCGTTCGCTACTTTCAATCCACCTATTATTTGAAATAGCCCTCTGTAATCATCAGCATTCCCTAACAATACGTATTCCTTATCATTTTTATACTTTATATACAGAAATTCACTTCCATTTCTCTATTCATTACATATACGAATAAAAAGATCGTTTTTCTGACACTTTTATAAATATTTTCTAATTATTTTTATAATGTAGCAATATTTAACGAAAGCTTTTCTATTAAAAGGGAATGCATCACTTCTCTCGAATTTAATGTATGAACATAAATAGGGGGGATAACAATAATGTACCAAACAATTGAAGGCTTCTTGCAATCATGGACATACGAGGCTGCGTCTACTCAGAAAATGCTTGATTCATTAACCGATGCATCTTTATCACAAGAAATTGCACCTGAGCATTGGACGTTAGGCAGAGTTGCTTGGCATATCGTGACGGCAATTCCTGTTATACTATCTGGTACTGGGCTTAAGTTTGAAGGAGAAACGAAAGATTATCCTGTTCCAACTTCAGCAAAAACAATTGCAGATGGATATCGTAAAGTGAATACAGCTTTTGTTGAAGCACTTCAAAGTAAATGGGCTGATAAAGATTTAGCAACTATTAATGACTTCTTTGGTCGTCCTATGCCAAATTCTATATTTTTAATGACACTTATTAATCATCAAAATCACCACCGCGGACAAATGACGGTATTAATGAGGCAAGCTGGCTTAACAGTCCCTGGCGTATATGGCCCTGCAAAAGAAGAATGGGCTGCCGCTGGAATGGAAGCTCCTAAAATGTAACAGCAGAAAAAGACAAGGTGTTTACACATCTTGTCTTTTTCTGTAACTTGTTTCATGTGAAACTATTTTACGTATTCTTATCATACAGTTATATCTTCCTTCTCTATATTTTTAATTCCGTAATATGCAATGGCAACTCCAATTGCTGCCAATGCTAGTTGAAGGGGAAGAAAAGTTGCTGTGGGAAACTCTGGGTTGCTATTCATTGCAATTGAGACAACGATAAGAGATGAAACAATTGTAGTTGGCACTGAACGTTTACGCATTCCGAAATATAGAGGGATTAAACTCATTCCCGCAGTTGCAATGGCTAAAGGAACCAGTTTTATTCCTTCTTGCACCAATTGATCTACTGTGAATGAATTAGGAAGAATTGAAAAATAGCTATCTATCCCAAAGAAAATTCCTACTACTAAAATGTTAGATACAATAACTGTTATAAATGTGACTATCGCTGTAATAGCCAACTTACTAGCCATCATTTTCTTTCGGTTAATAGGATAAGAAAACATAAGTAGTATTGTTTTATTTTTATATTCGCCAATTATTAACCTTGCGATTAAGACACTACCAAAAATAATAAATGTTGCTCTTACTATTGTGCTAGCCATTAACAATATCGTCTCTGGATTCCTTATTTCTGCATCCCCTTCTACTTGAGCGATGATGCTCACAAAGATCATTAATGCCAGTATAACAATATTTGCAATAATTGCCCTCTTCACGTACCAACCAAGCTTAAACTTTTTCAATTCTAGCTTCATTAAATGTAGCATGATAGTCCTCCTTCCTCCTAAGACTTAATCAATATAAATGACTCCTGTTTCACTTAAAATCTTCGCTTCATTTTTCGCATCACCAATCGTTCCTACTTTTATTTTTTCTGTATTTTTATCTTTCTTAAGTCCTTTTAAATCCACTATTACGTCAGCCGAATTACTTTTGGCCATAAGCTTCAATGATGCCGGGACACCTTTATACCGTACGCCAATATCCCCTGATTTTGTTTCTATAAATAATGATTTTCCTTCTGTCATATCTTTCAGTAATACTTCCCCAGATGTTGAAGTGATGTTCATATTTTCGTTTTTTACATTTTTCACATAATTATCGCCAGTAGTGGAAGTTATATTTACATCTTGTAATAAACTATCTTTTAACATTAAATCTCCACTTTCGGATGTGAATTCACCCTTCTCTGCCGATAGTCCTGTAATCATTCCATCTCCAGATTTGCCTTTTGTCACGATGCTTTTTACTACTATATCGTTTATTTTCACATCACCCGATTTATTATTTAATATAATTTTATCTATTTCTTTCTTCGGAATAGCTATAGATATACTATTTTTCTTCCTAAACGTAAAACCATAAAAAAATCTGGTCGCCTTTTGTTTTTGCTTAATCACAATTTTATTTTCATCATTTTCTATTTTGACGGGATCTATCTCTTTATCTGTTTGTTGACCTTGAGCGGAAATTACTATTTTATTAGCGTCTGTACTTTTAAATTCAATATTCCAATTTTCATTGTCTACTTCTATTTCTTTTATATTATTTATATCAAAAGACTTTTCTTTCTTAAAATCTTTCCCCTGAAATACCTTAAAACCAAAAACCACACTAGCAATTGTAATGAATAATATTGCAATTACTATTATTTTTTTCATTATTCATACCCCAGTTCGTTTTTGTTTTAAGCTTACTTCACGCCACATCGATCTTGTCGATTTTACGAAATGATAGATAACTAATGAAAATTCCTAATAAACAGAGCACGATTGGGATAGCTATAAAATCAAACATACTTACTTGACCGTTTCCAGCACCAACGTTACCACTAATCAGCATACCAATTATTACTGCCGAAGTAATCGTTGTCGGTGTCGATTTCTTTCTCATTCCAAAAAATAAAGGAATTAAACTTATACCAGATATCATAAATGCACTTATAATAGTACCTGGAACGATAGCTATTATTTCGCCTATCGTAGCAGGTGTTTCAATCAGTCCCATCATTGGACTCACAAAATATACGAGCAAGCTAATAATGAAAGTCGCGATAATCGTGCTCACAAAACAAAAACAGAAAACAATTGTTAGTTTCGCACTCATTAGCATTTTCCTTTGCAGCGGATACATAAATGATAGTTGTATCGTTTTGTTCTTATACTCATCAATTACTAAACGTGATAAAATGACCGAACTAAAAATAATGAATGTTACCCTAATAAAAATATTTATTAAAGCCATGTTCTGTGTGAAGTCAGAGAAGAGCACGTCTTCCTCGGCTTTCATTCCCACTGCCATAAGGCTTACTACAGCGAAAATTGCTATAATACAAATTGCTACACTTTTAAAGTAACTAGATAATTGATGTTTCTTCCATTCGAGCTTCATTAATCTAAGCATACAAAACCAATCCTCCATTCTTTATATAACTGTCTTTATGCTGCTAACATTCTAATTCCAGCAGTAACTACGCTTAACATTCCTATCATTAGTAGAATTAACAACCATTTCCGCTCTGGTTTCCTATAATATAAAATCCCGCTTATGAACATTACGACCAATCCACTTACTAGATTCACTAACAATCCATTAAGCATGAATGCCCTCTCCATCCATTACATTTAAGAAATATTCCTCTAAGGAACTATGTTTCTTATTAATACTTTCAATTTCCACATCGTTCATAATAAGCGCTTTTGAAATGGCTTGCTGAGACACTTCTGTATCATACACACGAATCATATTTCCACTCATTATTTTATAATTTTTTATGCCAAGTTTATCTTCTAAAATATAAGCTGCACGCTTCACATCAGGAACAGTGATTTCAATGTACTCTGTTTGTTTTCCGTTAATACTCTTCATTGAAACTTCTTTTATTAGTTTTCCATTTTGAATTACACCAATTGTATCCGCCATTAGCTCCATCTCACCTAAAATATGACTAGAGACTAATAATGTAATACCATATTCTTTGCAAAGCATTTTAAATAAGTCTCGTAACTCTTTAATACCAATTGGATCTAAACCGTTAATGGGTTCATCTAAAATGAGTAATTCTGGCTTTGTTACGATTGCCCTTGCAATACCGAGTCGTTGTTTCATTCCTAATGAAAAATCTTTTACTTTTTTATTATCTATACCTTGCAGCTTCACTAAATGTAAAGCATGGTCAATTTCATTTTTATCGTAATAGCCCATATATTCACAATGTAATTCTAAGTTTTCTTTCGCCGTTAATTTATCATAAAAGATTGGATATTCAATAATCGTCCCCATTCTCTTTAATACTTCATAAGATGTATCTGTTAACTTCTCACCGAAAATTTCAATCTCACCGCTCGTCGGTTTTATTAAATTTGTAATCATTTTCATAATCGTTGTTTTACCAGCACCATTCGGTCCTAAGAAACCGTATATCTCTCCTTTTTTCACATGCATGTTAACGCTAGAAATAACTTCTTTTCCTTTAAACACTTTCGTTAACTGATTCGTTTTTAATATATAGGTCATATCACTTTCCCCTTTCGCACTACTTTATATTTCTATAATAGACAACGGAAATCTCTTTTTTCTTACCCGTTTCTTACAAATTCCTTACGCTGCAAAAAAGCTTGTAGAATCTACTTCTCTACAAGCTAAAACTGCATCTTCTTTAATGCAACTGTAAAAATTGTTTTTTCATACGGCTTACTAGAAAGATGAATTTTTCCATCCATCGCTTCCACAAGCCTTTTCGTAATCGTTAACCCTAAACCGCTACCTTGGTACAATCTATTTCTTGAATCTTCAAGTGTGTACATACGCTCAAACACTTTATCAATATGCGATTCATCAATTCCTTTTCCTGTATCCCATACGTCTATATACACATTCGTTTCATCATCTCTTAACGTCATACCAAGTGTCTTTCCATCGTCTCCATATGTAATCGCATTTGATATAAAATTGTTCAATACCCTACCTAATACTTCTACATTTCCAAGTGCATATATATTTCTTTCTGGTATATCAATATGAACATGAAAACCTTTCGACGTCACTAAATCATAAAAAGATAAAATCTTCTCACGACAAACTTCATTCATATTCACTTTTGTCATCTCGATTGCTTTGTCACCAGATTCTAATTTTGCTAAATCAAAAAACTTATGAATTAGTTCCATCACTTCTAGTGTTTTCGTATGCACTTTCTCAAGTAATATTTGTTGTTCTTCTTCATTTATCGTTTTATCCTTATTTAACATTTCTGTATATCCAAGAATAACTGTTAGTGGCGTCTTCAAATCATGTGAAATATTTGAAAGCATTTTTCTCATCGAAATTTCTACTTTCGCATGATCTGCATTTGTTTTCTGTTTTGCATCTAACAATTGATTAATTGCCACTAACAATTTTTGCAATTCTAGATCATCTGTCATAACAAGTAACTTCTCACCTGTTTTTTCATTAACAATACTTTCTAACTTTTCATATGTGTATCGCAAATTTTTGCTACTATTTTTCCTCATTTTATATTGTATATAAATGACACATAACAATATAAAAATAATACCTATTAACAAATTGACCATATTACATCACTTCCAACTTATAACCGATACCCCATAACGTTTTAATGTATTCTGGATTAGATGGATCACTTTCGATTTTCTCACGCAATCTTCTCATATGAACATTAATAACGTTATCGTCACCGTAATACTCTTCGTTCCAAATTAGCGTATATATTTGTGCTTTCGTAAATACACGATTTTGATTCTTTACAAACAGTTTTAAAATCTCAAATTCTTTTAAAGTAAGTTTGAGAGGCTTCCCGTTTTTTTCCACAGTAAAATTAATTGGATCAATCGTTAAATCACCAATTTGAATCATCTTTTCTGTTGTTTCTGTAGCTGAATATTTCGTAGATCTCCGAATTCCTGCTTTTACACGCGCGGCTAATTCAATCATAGAAAATGGCTTACAAATGTAATCATCTGCTCCAAGTCCTAATCCGACAGCTTTATCAACATCTGTATCTTTTGCCGACATCATTAAAATCGGAACGGCACTTTTTTCTCGAATGATGCGTACAACCTCTAAGCCATCTAACTTTGGCATCATAATGTCTAGGATAATCAAATCAAATGAACCTTTTAAATATGTGTTCACGCCCTCTTCTCCATCAGACGCGATTGTAACTTGAAAGCCCTCTTTTATTAAATACTTTTCCACCATCTCTTGAATTGAGAGATCATCTTCAACTAATAATATATGATGTGACATATGTCTATCCCCTTTTTACAAACGTTAACAATTCAATTGTATCGTAACTACTACAGACTTGAAACAAATATATGAATTTTCAAACCAACTTCCCTTCCTTCCTTAACAATGATATGATGAAATTCACTACGATTGTTCATAATTAACTTTATATAAAGGAGACTTATCATGTCAGAAAACAAAAAAGTAAGCTTAGCTGATTTAATGCGCGAACAACTTGCAAAGAAAAAGCAAGGTAACGGTAATGGTCAAAATGCCAAAAACCAAAGCCAAGAAACAAAAAAGTTACAAAACCAACAAACGAAAAAGACAAACAACCAACGTAGACGTACAGGTGTATAAATGAACGGACAAAAACGTTCTAATATCGCACCCGGCCTTGAAGTTGATATTGTATTAAAACAAGATCAACGAACTGGCAAATTAACACGTGGCATTGTAAAAGATATTTTAACGAACTCCCCTTCTCATCCGCATGGCATTAAAGTGCGATTGCAGGACGGGCAAGTCGGTAGAGTACAAAATATCGTTCAATAAGAAAAGGAGCTCAAGTAAACTCGAGCTCCTTTTTCTTTATTATCCTTTAATTTTCTCGATGAAAACTACTTTTAAATAGTCTCCTTCTTTAAATTGATCGATTGTACGGAAATCTTCTGGTAAAGAATGTTCTTCTAATATTTTATATTTACCATTCATTTCTTTAAAGGCTGTATCGATAAAGCCTTTAAACTTTTTCATATCGAATGCGCTACAATTTGTTGAAGCAACGATAATCCCGTTATTTTCTGTAATGGCAATTGTTTCTTTTAATAAGTTTTTATAATCTTTCGCTGCACTAAATGTATATTTTTTTGAACGCGCAAAGCTTGGAGGGTCAAGTACGACCATATCAAATTTCATTTTTTTCTTCGCTGCATATTTGAAGTAAAGAAATACATCTTCTACAATGATATCTTGCGCTTCATAATCAACTTCATTTACACTAAACTGCTCAATCGTTTTACTTAAACTACGATTTGCAAGGTCGACACTCGTCGTTTTGCTTGCTCCGCCAAGCGCTGCAAATACAGAGAAGGCACCTGTATAAGAGAACATATTTAACACTGTTCTTCCCTTCGCATATTTATCACGAATTTGTTTTCGCACGTTACGCTGATCTAAAAATACACCAACCATCGCTCCGTCATTTAAATAAACAGCGAAATTCACACCATTCTCTTTTACGATAAGCGGGAACTCACCGCGCTCTCCTGCTACGAAATCATCGCCTTCAATGTATTTCCCTTTCGTATCAAAACGCTTCTTCTCATAAATGCCTTTAAAGTTTGCTACTTTTTGAAGAGCTGCTATAATCTCATCTCTGAAAGTATAAATCCCTTCGCTATACCAACTTACTACATAATAGCCGTCATAATAATCGATGATTAAGCCTCCAAGCCCATCACCTTCACCGTTTAGAGCGCGGAATGCTGTCGTATCACTTGATTTATAAAATTGCTTTCGTTTATGTAAGGCAGATTTAATTTTACTTTCAAAGAAAGATTGATTAATTTGTTCACTCTCTTTTCTCGTTAAAATCCAGCCGTATCCTTTATTTTGTTTTCCATAATAACCTTTTCCGACAAAATGGTTCTTCTCATCTACCACTTTAATGATTGTTCCTTCTTCCTGAACATCATTTAAATTTTGAATCGCATCTTTTAAAATAAGCGGATATCCACTTTTAATTTCTTTTATAAATTTCGGTTTTATTTTTACAGTTACTTCTGATCGCATATAAAAACTTCCTTTCCATTTGCATGCTTTCTCTATAGGAAGCACTTAAAAAACGAGACTGAAAAACAGCCTCGTTTCACTATACCATATTATTGCTTTGCTAGTACAACTAGCTCATCCCCTGGCATAACAGCTATATATTTATACAATGTTGAAAAAGTAAGACTACCATCTCTATGGCGAATAAATAGTATTAAATCCTCTGAATCGATTTCTTCTTTATTAATCTTTTGTTCTTCTGCAACTTGTATCGTTTTAAACGTATAACCATCTTCAATTTTTCTATTTAATTCTTCATAAATTTCATTTTGACCAAACAGTAAATGAGCTTTTTTCGAAAGGGAAATGCGTTCTTGTTCAATCTTTTCCACATCATGGATTGGAAGTAAAAATGTATTATGATGTCCAAACTGCGGTACGTATGTATTTGCGACTAATACATTATAAGAATCCGTATCTGTAACTGCAATTAAGTATTCGTACTGATTCATATCAACTTCAAATTGTAATTGTTCAGAAAGTACTTGGCCATTATATGTATTAAGCCCTTTCCCCTTTGCACATTGCAAATGCTCTTCTGATACATCTACAATTAAGCTCGGAATACCCATCTCTTTACAGTGCAATGCAAAAGCAGATGAGAATGTACTCGCACCTGAAATTAAAATTCCCGGTGGCTCCGTATTCGCCAATCCCAATCTTTTCGCTAAAAATCCAATTGAAAATCCATGAGCACAAACGGTCGTAATAACGAGTGCAAATGTAAGTGCCGTTAATATAGAAGCATCTTTATAACCTTCTTGTAATAACTCCGTCGCAAAGTAACTTGAAACCGTTAATGCAACAATACCTCGCGGCGCAATCCAGCCAACTAGCGCCCGTTCTGCTTTTGTTAACTCTGTGCCGATTGTCGATATCCAAATCGATAAAGGGCGTACAACAAATAGCATCATAAGTACGAAGCTTATAATAGGCCAGCTGAAAATCTCCATAATCGTTGTTCTTGGAAGGGATGCTGTTAATATGATAAAAACAGTCGACGTTAGTAGCACAGAAATATTTTCGTTAAAATGACGAATATCACCGATAGAAGAAATATATTTTTTCATCCGCGCAAGCGTAATCCCCATTACTGTCACAGCTAGCATACCTGTTTCATGCATCACTTCATCCGCAATGCCAAAACATAACAGTACCGTAACTAGCAAAATTGGGGCTTTTAAATATTCTGGTACTTTTCCCTTTAAAATCATATAGCTCATAAAAATACTAAATACATAACCGAGTACCATTGCAAATAATGAACCTGCAAAGAAGTACAGCAACGTATGTAATTGTACATTTTCTTTCGTTAAGAAATTTACAATTTGAAAGGCGAATACAGCAAGCAAAGCGCCAAATGGATCAACGATAATCCCTTCCCATTTTAAAATTGCAGCTGTTCTTGGTTTTAATCGCGCTTGGCGTAACAACGGAATAATTACCGTTGGACCTGTCACAATAAAAAGTCCTCCAATAATAAATGCAACCGCCCAATCTAATCCAGCGACGTAATGAGCTGCAAGCGAGCCAGCAATCCACGCGATAAACGCACCAAACGTAACGATACGAAATACTGGTTTTGATAGCCCCCTCAGTTCACGTATATCTAAACTTAAACTACCCTCAAACAATATAATCGCAACAGAGAGTGATACGAGTGGACTAAAAACATCTCCAAGCACCTCTTTTGGATTAATAATACCGAAAACCGGACCAATTAATAATCCAGCAACTGCCATAACAACAATCGCAGGAAGCTGAAAGCGCCATGCAGTCCATTGTGAAGCAATACCTAATGTAATAATAATAACGATACTAAGTAAAAGTGATTCAACCATAATGCCCTCCTTGTTCATAGTATTGCGACAGCAAAGTATAAACCATACTTTACTTCTATATATTTTCGATTGATTCTATTTGCATAATATATAACTAAGTTAAATATATAGTCAACAGGAGGATATTATACTACATAAAGTGAAACTTTAATCAGCCCGCCCTCCACCTAACTTCTTCGCTTTCGCTAAATTTTGAGGTGGGGGGCTTACTGCCCAACAAATAGCGGGATTAAAAATATTATCATAATTTAAGATTACCATTGACGATGATAATGATTTTCATTATCATTTAATGTATATGAATTCTCGAAAATAAAGGCTACAACTTATAGGAGGAATAAACATGATTATTGTTACAAATACAGCTAAAATTACAAAGGGAAATGGACATAAATTAATTGATCGTTTTAATAAAGTAGGTCAAGTCGAAACAATGCCAGGATTTTTAGGATTAGAAGTTCTTCTAACGCAAAATACAGTTGATTATGACGAGGTAACAATTAGCACGCGCTGGAATGCAAAAGAAGATTTCCAAGGTTGGACAAAGAGCCCAGCATTTAAAGCTGCTCACTCCCATCAAGGCGGAATGCCAGATTATATTCTTGATAATAAAATCTCTTACTATGATGTAAAAGTTGTACGTATGCCAATGGCTGCAGCACAGTAAAAACTGTTTTTTTAAAGTATAGAATATGAGAAGCGTTACCACTTCTCATATTCTATACTTTTTTATTTACTGTCTTTTTACTAGTTTCGCATGTACGACTAATCTTCCTGCTTCTGGATCAAGTGCATAGTCACATGTAGAAAGTGTTATAATTTCATCATTAGCCGTCAATTTCGTATCCGTTTTGTAAAGGGATTTATCTTGAATTTGCTTTAAGAATGCTGTATACGCTGCATCGCTTTCAAAATCCGTTTCAATGTAATAAAAGTCCGTCGTTGTCGTATATACTGAAAAAACTTCAACGTCGTATCCTTCAAATAATGTATCGTAATACAATTTACGATGGGACATGAAGAAATCTTCATCCAACATCTTTTTTAAACTTCCAAACATAGAACCGTCCTTCATACGATGACCATATAAAATAGTATTTCGGTTTTGAGATTTCACATCATTACGATAATCCATAAAAATACTTCCCGCTCTCATATCCTCGCCTTTATAATTACGAAATAAATAGTAATCATTATCCTTCGCTTGAACGATTGGATAATTGATTTGTGTATCATCCATCGTAATCCATCCCACTATTTCTGGATTAATTTTTTGGAGAGCTTGAAACTGTTTACGTACTTCCCCATCTTCTGATTTTTCTTCCATTGGACTTCTCTTATAAATATGTTGCGCTTCAGCCATTACTTTACGATTTTCATAATAATCCATGAAAATCCCACCCAATTCATACATTGAATAGAAAAAGATTCCTAAAAATACAATTGTAAGTATTCGTTGAAAAAAAGAATTCTTTTTCCGTTCTTTCTTACTATTCAAATTATCACCTCAAAACGGATTATGCCCAGCCTTTAAATTCCCATTGGTACCATGTATAACCCTGTATCTTCGTCTTGTTTTACAACGACATCTACACCATATATTGCTTTAACCATTTCTTCTGTTATTACCTCATTAGGATTACCTTTCGTAACAATTTCCCCATCTTTCATAACGATAATATGATCACTATAACGAATGGCTTGATTAATATCATGTAGTACCATCACAATCGTTAATCCATACACTTCATTTAACTCTTTCACTAACTCTAATATTTCTAGCTGATAATAAATATCTAAATATGTTGTCGGTTCATCTAAGAAAAGCATTGGTGTACTTTGAGCTAATGTCATCGCGATCCAAACTCGCTGTCTCTCTCCGCCCGATAAAGCATGAATTGGCTTTTCACGCTTACTTTGCAAATTTGTACATGTTAGTGCACGCTCAATTGCTTCTCTATCTTCATCAGTTTGCGAAGAAAAAACATTTTTATATGGCATACGCCCAAAGCTTATTAGTTTTTCCACTGTAATATCTGCTGGCGCCTCATTTTGTTGATGGACAACAGCTAACTTTCTAGCAAACTCTTTCGGTTTATACTCACTAATCGTTTTTCCATCAAGTATTACTTCCCCACTATTAGGAGCATGATTTCTAGACATAACACCAAGTAATGTTGATTTTCCGCAACCATTCGGACCAATGATTGTTGTAATTTTCCCAATCTCTATTTCACTACTAACAGACTTTAAACGATTTGTTACATTATCGTATGAAAAGGTTACATTTTTAATTTCCATGAACTTTATCACTCTTTCTAAGCAAGAATATTAAGAACGGGCCACCAATAACTGCCATAATCGTCGCCGCCGGAATTTCGTTAGGTGGTACAATTAACCTTCCAATCGTATCCGCCGTCAAAATTAATAACGCTCCTGCAAGAGCAGAAAATGGAATTAATACTTTATGATCTGAACCGACTAATTGCCTTGAAATGTGCGGAACGAGTAATCCTACAAAAGCAATAACACCTGCAATCGCTGTTGATACTGCAGCTAAGAGTACTGCAATAGCAGAAATAATAAGACGAACTCTCGTCACGTGCAAACCTAAGTTTTTCGCAGTCTTATCTTGTAGCGATAATAAATTACACCAAGCTCCTACAAACAGTGCAAGAACCAAACCAATTGTTCCATACGTAACCATTATTTCTACATCGCCCCACGTCTTCATCGTTATATTAGAAGTCGTCGTTTGCTTAATACTCTTAATGAAATATCCACAAATCGTAATGAAAGATTCATTTAATCCAGTAAACATCGCATTAATAGCTATACCAACTAAAATAATACGAAGTGGACTTAACCCTGACTTCCATGAAAAGGCATAAACGAGATAACACGCAAACGCACCACCTAAAAAGGCGAATACTGGTGTCCAGAAAAAGAATTGCGGGAATAACGTAATAATAACAAGTGTCATAAAACTTGCTCCTGAAGATATACCGATTACCCCAGCATCGGCAAGTGGATTTTTCATTACAGCTTGAAAAAGAACACCAGAAACAGCAAGAGCCGCCCCAGTGAACAGTGCAATAATAATGCGCGGGAAACGTAAATCTTTAATGACCTCAACATCTTCATTTGCCCCTGTAAATATCCCTTGTACAAGGTCAACGATACCAACCTCTAAACTCCCTTTCATCGCTGACAATGACGTCATAACAATAAGCAATACAGTAACAATGAAGAAACTCCAAGTTTTTTTATTCATTTCACTCTTCCTTTATATGAAAATGCATCACGGATACATCATTTTCTTCAATTCATCTAAAGCTTCGATTGCTGCTAAATTTCCTGTCGTTCCAAATAAACGCTCTTCTAAATCGTAAACACGATTATTTTTAACTGCAGCGAAGTGTTTCCAAATATCATTTGTTTTAAATTCTTTATCAAACATTTTTACAACTTCATCAGGCATACCATGAGCTGCTCGTAAAATAATATCCGGATCAGCTTTCTTTAAATACTCTGTATTAGAAGCTAAATATTCTACTTGTTCACCTTGTACAATATTTTTACCACCTAGTTGTTTCACTAAATCACCAATATAGGAATGCTCAGTTGCTACTAAATAGCTCCCCGGTACACCTAATAAAATAAGCACTGTCGGTTCTTTCTTTCCTTTTACTTCTTTTTGAATGCTAGCAACCTTTTTATCTAACTTCGTTACAACTGCTTCAGCCTGCTTTTCGCGTCCATATTGCTTACCTAAATTACTAATGGAATTTTGCATATTTTTTAAACTAGTTAAGTCCACAAAATTTGCTTTCATACCTACACCGTCAAACACTGGCTTTAATTCATATTCAAGTGTTGTCACGGATAATACTTCTGACGGCTTTAACGACTTTACTTTTTCCATATCAGGACTCATCGGATTCCCGACTTCAGGTAAACCTTTATATCGCTTCGGTAAGGTTTTAGAACTAGTTGGAACACCAACTAAATCTACTTCTAACACATCCATAATTTCAGTAACAGCGACTGTCGTTGCAACAATTCGCTCTTTACTTTCACTCTTTACTTGCTTCGCAGTTTCTTTTTTAGGTGATGAGCACCCAGCTATACTCACTAATAAAATGATAGCCATTAGTACACTTGCAATTTTCCTCACTCTCAATCACCACTCCTTTCCAAACAATATGAAACAAGTCTTGATGCACGCGAACATGCATCAAGACTCCAAAAATTACAATCTACCTGCTCTATATTTACGAACTAGTAAAGCAAGTGAACCTAGCAGTAACATCATGTATAAACCAAGTTGTGCTGTATCTGCAGTTTTTGAGTTTTTCTCTTTTTTCGAATCATTATTTGTAGCTTCGTTTTTCTTTTTACCATCTGCATTTCGGTTAAAATCAGGAGTTCCTACTGTTTTTACATTATCTACTTTTGGTGTAGTTACTGGGTTTTTCGGTTCATTCTTTGGCTCTTCTTTTACCGTTCCTACAGCGCCAATCTTCGTCGTATCAAATTGAATTTGTACGTCGTAGAAATGATGGTAATTCATTGAATCGATATCTACTTTTACTTTTGCATTTAATTTTGCAAATAAATCATTAGCTTCAAATTCTACGACTCTTGTATTGGCAGCCTTATCTTCACTTACTATTTTTGCATCTGCAAATCCACCATTATTTTCTGTTTGGAATTTCGTAATCCAGTCACTATTTTTCAGTGTCATTGCAACATACTTCTTGCCATCTTTCACTGTTAATCTTGCTGGACTTACAACATATTGATTCATCATTGAAATTTCTTCTGTCTTATCTTTTAACACTTTAAAAGCAATATCGTACTGACCATCTTTTAAATTTTTCGGATCAACTGTTGGGTTTTCATTTAGATTATTCGTTCCATCTTGGTTGTCGTTTCCACCTTGGTTGTCGCTTCCGATTTGATTACCATTACCATCTTGGTTAGTATCTCCACCTTGGTTACCTAAAGCTTTAATACTTCCTTTATCGAATGCAAATTGAATATCATAGAAATGATGATAATTCATTGCATCGATATCTACCTTCACTTTTGCATTTAACTTTTTCGATAAATCATCTACTTCCACTTCTACTACTCTTGTATCTTTCTCTTTATTTGTACCTAATACTTGCGCATCGACGAACGCACCATTCTTTTCAAACTCAAACTTCGTAATCCATGAGCTATTTGTTAATGTGAAGGATACATATTTCTTTCCATCTTTCACTTTTAATACACCTGGATTCTTCGTATATGTGTTCATCATTGAAATTTCTTCTGTTTTATCTTTTAACACTTTAAAACCGATACTGTATTCACCGTCTTTAAGAGCGTTTGGATCAATTGCTGTGTTATCGTCTTGGTTGTTGTTTCCACCTTGGTTGTTATTTCCGCCTTGGTTGTCATTTTCGCCTTGATTGTTATTTCCACCTTGGTTGTTGTTTCCACCTTGGTTGTCATTTTCGCCTTGGTTGTTGTTTCCACCTTGGTTGTTGTTTCCACCTTGGTTGTCATTTTCGCCTTGGTTATCGTTTCCATCTTGGTCGTTACTTCCGCCTTGATTGTTGTTTCCACCTTGGTTGTCTAACGGTTGAATACTATCGTTATCAAATGCAAATTGAATATCATAGAAATGGTGATAATTCATTGAATCAATATCTACTTTCACTTTTGCATTTAGTTTCTTAGATAAATCAGCTACTTCCACTTCTACTACACGTGTATCAGCTTTCTTATCTTCACTTAATACACTTGCATCAACAAATGAATTATTCTTTTCAAATTCGAACTTTGTAATCCATGAGCTATTCGTTAATGTGAAGGATACATATTTCTTTCCATCTTTCACTTTTAATACCCCTGGACTCTTCGTGTACGTATTCATCATTGAAATTTCTTCTGTTTTATCTTTCAATACTTTAAAACCAATACTGTATTCACCATCTTTAATGGTATCTACGTTTGATTGTTTATCTCCGTCTGGTTGTTTGTCTCCGTCTGGTTGTTTACCTCCGTCTGGTTGTTTGTCTCCGTCTGGTTGTTTACCTCCGTCTGGTTGTTTGTCTCCGTCTGGTTGTTTGTCTCCGTCTGGTTGTTTATCTCCGTCTGGTTGTTTGTCTCCGTCTGGTTGTTTATCTCCGTCTGGTTGTTTGTCTCCGTCTGGTTGTTTATCTCCGTCTGGTTGTTTGTCTCCGTCTGGTTGTTTCTCTCCGTCTGGTTGTTTGTCTCCGTCTGGTTGTTTCTCTCCGTCTGGTTGTTTGTCTCCGTCTAGTTGTTTACCTCCGTCTGGTTGTTTGTCTCCGTCTGGTTGTTTACCTCCGTCTGGTTGTTTGTCTCCGTCTGGTTGTTTCTCTCCGTCTGGTTGTTTGTCTCCGTCTGGTTGTTTATCTTCACTTTTAATAGCTTCCAATTTGTCTTGTTCAAATACAAGTTGTACGTCATGCGTTTGTTTATAATTTCTTGATGCCATCTCAATAAATACTTTTGTATTAAGTTTTTTCGATAAATCAGCTACTTCAAACTCTACTACTCTTGTATCTTTTTCTTTATCTTCACTCACTACTTTTGCATCAACAAATGCACCATCTTTTTCCGTTTGGAAATTTTTAATTAATGAGCTACTTTTTAACGTTACAACCGCTTTTTTCTTACCATTTTCTACTTTCAATACTCCTGGATTTTCCATGTAACTATTCATTTTAGATTCTTCATCTGTTTGATCTTTTAACACTTTGAAAGGAATGCTGTACGCACCATCTTCAATTGTGTTAGAATTTGGTTGTTGATCTGGGTCAGGCTTTTGGTCGGGCTTCTGACCTGGATCCGTAGTTTCATTTGGATCTGGCTTATTAGCTGGGTCCTCTTTTTCATCTGGTTTTTCTACATGAATTGGTGTAATGCTATTTTGATCAAATGCAATACGAACATCATATTCATGATGATAGTTCAGAAAATCAATATCTACTTTTACTTTCGCATTTAATATCTTCTCTACATCTTCCACATCGAATTCTACTACTCTTGTATCTTTTTCTTTATCTTCACTAATTACATTTGTCTCAACAAGTTGACCTGCTTTGTCTGTTTCAAATTTCGTAATCCATGAACTATTTTTTAATGTAAAGGACACTTTCTTTTTCCCATCCTTCACTTTTAAAGTTCCTGGACTTACAGAGTATTCATTCATCATGGATACTTCATCCGATGCGTCTTTAAGAACTTTAAAACCGATTGAGTATTCACCGTCAGCTAATTGAGTAGCTGCTTGAACTGCAAGTGGTTGTAGTGTTGATACGAATGTAAATATCATTAAAAACATAGCAACAACAATCTTAAGATACCTGTTCAATGAAATAACGCTCCTTTTTATTTATTTACTAAACTTCACGTTACGAATTAAGAAAACACCTGAAATAAGAATTAACACCGCAAATAATCCGATACGTGCTTCATCGCCTGTTTTAGGATTATCTGTTTTTTCAGCTTTACCATTTTCATTTTTTGTATCTTTATTTGTTTCTTTGTTCGCTTCTTTTGTTGTTTCTTTATTCTCCACTTTTGTTTTCTCTTCTTTAACTTGTGTACCTGTTTTCGTTTGATCATTGTTTTTTGTTGTAGTAGCCGCGCCGTTATCTCCACCTACAGCTTTTACATTTGCATCAAAAGCAAAACGAATTGTGTAGTGGTGGTCATAGTTTGCACTTGGTACGACAACATGAATTTTTACTCCTAATGGTTTTGATAAATCATCAATTTTAAATTCAACCGTTCTTTTATCAGCAGCCTCGTCCTTGCTAACTACTTTTGCATCAACAAAATTCCCGTTTTCAGGTGCTTTAAATTCTGTAATCCAAGCACTATGATTCATCGGGATTTGCACTCTCATCTCACCATTTTTCACAATTAGCTTAGCTGGTTTTTCAAAATAATCATTTGCCATTGAAGCTGAATCATTTTCCGCTTTTTGAATGACATAGTTAATATCATACGTACCGTCAGCTAGTTGTGCTGAAACTTTCCCATATGGCATGATAAGAAAAGCTAGCATACATACGAACGTTATAATAAAAGCGGGTAATACAGAAATCTTTCTCATTTGGTTTACTTCCTCCTTGTTTATCTTTCATCCATACTTTTTTGAAAATGATAATTATTCTCATTATATTAGAAAAAAATAATAATCTTCTATCCTTATTTAATTGTAATTTGTTTATGTAATACAGATATAATTGATTATCATTCTCAATTCATGTTAAAAATAATATCCCTCTCTATTCTTTATAAAGAGCGATTCTTATTTTAACATAAGTCTCTATTTATTTTGTTGATTATCATTCTCAATGAATCTCAAAAAAAATAAAACTATCCATCTTCCTACTTGATCACCTCTATCTACAAAAATAATATTGTTATAGAAAACCTTATACCTTTCACTCCTCACTTTCCTTCCAATATTTCCACAACTAAGTCAATCTTAGCCTACTCATAATTTTTTTGTCAACTATATTACGTATAAAACTTTAAATATCTGAATTTCCTTATATGTGGCTTTTTCTACAAAAAAAAGAGGCTTTCTTTCATAGAAAGCCTCTTTTCTCTATTTTTCTACAGCAACTTCTTGCTTTTGAAACAATGAAATGACATATCCAATTACAATACCTACTAGAGCAGGAACGAACCAACCAATCCCAACACTATATAATGGAATTTTATTTAAAATTGGTGTTAATGCTGCAATCTCAAGATTTGCATTGTGTAATCCATCAAAGAAGCTAATCATGAATGCTCCTACAATACCACCTACATACATGACTAAAGGAAGACGAATATAGTTTTCAACCAGTGATAATATAATTAGCACGATACCAATTGGGTAAATTGCGATTAAGATTGGTAATGCTAATGCATTTAACTGAGTTAAACCAAGATTCGCTACCATAAATGCTAATACACAGAAAATGAAAACAACTTTTTGATAAGAAAGCTTCGGTAATAAAGAAGAGAAATATTCTCCGCAAGCTGCGACAATCCCTACTGAAGTTGTTAAACATGCTGCTGAAATTGCGATTCCTAATAATAAAGTTCCGTAACTACCGAATAAATGATTTACAACGTTTGTTAAAATAATTCCGCCGTTTGCTCCCATTCCAAGAGAGACACTAGAAGCTCCGAGATAAGCAAGCGCTAAGTAAACGAGTAGTAAACCAAGTGCTGCAATAAATCCTGCAAAAATTGTTACTTTTGCAATGCTATTTTTATTTGTAATACCTTTTTCTTTTAACGCATGAATTACAACATTTCCGAATACAAGTGCTGCAAGTCCATCTAAAGTTAAATATCCGTCAATAAAACCTTTAAATAGCGGAGCACTATATGCTTCTGTCGGTGCACCAAATTCACCCATTGGTGTAATAAGTGCTTTACCTACAATAATTGCAATAACAGCTAATAAAATCGGAGTTAATACTTTACCGATGCGGCCCACTAATTTTGATGGGTTTAAAGCTAAATAGAAAGTGAGAGCAAAGAAAATAAATGTAAAGATAACAAGTGGATACGATTGACCAGCTATTTCACTTGGTAAAAATGGTGCAACACTCATTTCATAAGCAACCGTTCCTGTACGCGGCACACTTACGAATACGCCTAAACATAAATAAATTGCAGTAATAAAAACTAGTGCGAATATAGGGTGTACACGCCCTGCTAGCTCATTAATATCTCCCTTTAAAGCTATAACGATAACTCCTAATAAAGGCAATCCAACGCCTGTTACGACAAAACCAAATAGCGCGATCCATACATCTGTTCCAGCGCCTTGTCCTAATGCTGGTGGAAAAATCATATTACCCGCACCGAAAAATAGTGCAAATAACATTAAACTTATTGCAAACATCTCAGAAAACTTTAAAGATGATTTCATTTCTACTAACCTCCTACATAATTATAAATTAACAAAATATTCTGAATTAAAATCCGTCATATATCCTCTTTCAAGCATACTTCCCCGTAAAAGAACGCAAAAAACACCCGTCCCTAACAAAGGGACGAGTGTTGAAATCGTGGTTCCACCCTTATTCTAATAAAATGAATTTATAGCAAAATAAGCTCATTTTATAGCTCGTGTAAATTGATAACGGTTTTATCCGCCAAGAATTACAATGCATCATGTATGCAGTTCACTCTTGAAGTTTAGAGGTGGTAAGCTTGTCTTTTCGTATTAGGAAGCTCACAGCCTAAGGCTTCCCTCTCTGAGAATCGTAAAAAACAACTCATGTCCTCATCATTACTTTTATAAAATATCTTGTCGAAACTTGTTGTTTTTTATTATATGGGCTATTTTTTAAAAAATCAATAGTTTTATTTTTTCTGACAAAAAAATATAGGGAGAAAATTTCCCCTCCCTATAACTGCCCTATTAAAATTTCTAACTCTTCAGCTGTAACGCTCCGCCACTTTCCAACTTCAAGCTCATTTAGCTCTATATTCATAATGCGTACTCGCTTTAACTTTGTTACAGTAAACCCGAAAGCTCGACTCATTCTACGAATTTGTCTGTTCATTCCTTGCGTTAAAACGATGCGAAATGTAGACTGATCCACTCTCGTCACTTTACATGGCTTCGTCATTCCATCTTTAATCTTTACACCGCTGGACATCTCATCAATAAACCAGTCCGTAAAAGGTTTATCGACTGTGACAACATATTCCTTCTCGTGCTCATGATCACCATGTAAAATTTGATTTGCAATCGCACCGTCATTCGTTAATAAAATAAGGCCTTCTGACGCTTTATCTAATCGTCCAACAGGAAAGATACGCTCAGGGTAATTAATATAATCAATAATATTATCCTCAATATGATCAGCTGCTGTACAAGTAATACCAACTGGCTTATGAAAGGCTATATACACCTTTTCTTTCTCTTCTTTTGCAAGAACCTGTCCATTAATCGTTACTACATCATCATCACTTACAATTGCACCGTGCGTACATATTTCGCCGTTAATCGCCACGCGTCCAGCTTTAATAAGGCAATCTGTTTCACGTCTTGAGCAGGATTTTGCTTCGCTTATGTATTGGTTGATTTTCATAGCTTATTCCTTTTCATATATATTAAAAGCGTCAATCTATGGCAATATCATTATGCCACGATTGACGCTCGTTTACTTCGCAAAAACAACTAAATAAATAACCCCAATCACCAAAAATATTCCGCAACAAGCTAACAATACTTTTGCAAGTTTGTCCATAAACATATAATGGTTTCCCCTTTGTTTCGTTGTTTTCTATTTTAATTCGACAACTGTTACGCCTAGGCCTCCCTCGCCCATGTCACCGTAACGGAATGTTTTCACACCACGATGCTTCTTCAAGTAATCTTGAACACCTTGGCGAAGTGCTCCTGTTCCTTTACCGTGAATGATTGATACGCGAGGATAGCTTGCAAGCTGGGCATCGTCTAAATATTTCTCAACGCGCGCCATTGCATTTTCAAATCGTTCACCACGAAGGTCAAGTTCTAATGAAACGTGATAATCTCTACCTTTTACTGTTGCAACTGCTTTTTTCTCTGTTTGTTTCGGTGTATTAATGTATTCCATATTAGATTCTTTTACTTTCATCTTCAGAATACCAATTTGTACGCTCCACTCTGTATCGCTTACTTTTTCAAGCAATTGACCTTTTTGACCGAACGTTAATACTTTTACTTCATCACCTGCGCGCAACTGTTGTTTCGGCGCAGTATTTTTCACATTTACTTTTTGTTTCTTCACAAGCTCTGGTGCTGCGCCTTCTAGACGGCTCTTCGCTTCAATTAACTCGTGATCTTTCACGTTTGCAAGCTGTGCTTTACGCAACTGACGAAGTTCTTGAATAATGCCTTCTGCCTCTTTCTTTGCAGCTTCAACTTTTTCTTCCCCTTCTTTTTGCGCTTTTAATAATCGTTCATCACGCTCTTCGTTAAATTCAATAATTTGACGTTGTAATTCACGATGCAGTTTTTCAGATTGCTTACGAAATGCTTCTGCTTCGTTCCATTCACGCTCTGCATTCTTTTGACTTTCTTCTAACTTCGCAATCATATTTTCAATTTTGTTTGTATCTGTACTAATGTGATTGCGTGCTTGCTCAATGACACGATCAGATAATCCAAGGCGTTTCGAAATTTCAAAGGCATTACTACGTCCTGGTACACCGATTAATAATTTATACGTTGGACTTAATGTATTTACATCAAACTCAACGCTCGCATTGATAACTTGCTCACGATTATATCCGTATGCTTTTAATTCTGGGTAATGCGTCGTAGCAACAACGCGAGCACCGCGATTACATACTTCATCTAAAATTGAAATGGCAAGTGCAGCCCCTTCTTGCGGGTCTGTTCCAGCACCTAATTCATCGAATAAAACTAAGCTTTCAAAATCAGCTTTTTCTAAAATATCAACAATGTTCACCATATGTGAGGAGAACGTACTTAAACTTTGTTCAATCGATTGCTCATCACCGATATCAGCAAATATATTTTTAAATACACAAATCTCTGACTCATCCATTACTGGAATGTGAAGACCAGATTGCGCCATTAATACACAAATACCAACTGTTTTCAGCGTAACTGTTTTACCACCTGTATTCGGTCCTGTAATAACAATTGTCGTAAAGTCTTTCCCTAACATAATGTTATTTGGCACAATAATTTCTGGATCGATAAGCGGATGACGTGCTTGTTTTAAATCCATGTAACGCTCGTTATTTACGATTGGTTTTGTTGCTTTAATTCGCTTCGCATAAAAAGCTTTCGCAAAAATGAAGTCAAGATTTGCAACTACTTCTACGTTTGATAAAACGATATCGGCTTCTACTGCCACTTCTTCTGTTAACATTAATAAGATGCGTTCGATTTCTTGTTTTTCTTTCACACGTGCTTCTTGGAGCGCGTTATTTAACTCTACAATGACTTGCGGTTCAATAAATAACGTTTGTCCCGAAGCTGATTGATCATGAACAATACCGCCATATACGCCGCGGTATTCTTGTTTTACTGGGATTACGTAACGTTCGTTACGGATCGTTACAATTGAGTCAGACAGCATCTTTTGCGCGTTTGAAGAACGCGTCATATTTTCTAACTTTTCACGAATGCGGCTTTCCGCAGTACGAATTTGAGTACGAATACCACGCAGTTTATCACTTGCGCTATCGACTACTTCACCGCCATCACCGATGCAATTTGTAATTTTCTTTTCTAAATCATATAAAGATACAATTTGAGCGACATGAGTTTCTAAAATCGGAAGCTCGACACCATTATCAACCATATCTTCAATGAAACGTTTCATATTGCGACTACCATACATCGTATTTGCAATATCAAATAATTCATTTGGACTTAACATACTTCCAATTTTTGCACGCTTCACATTGGAGCGAATATCCGTAATACCACCTAATGGTGCACTACCTTTTAAACGAATGACTTTCGCTGCTTCATCCGTTGTATCTTGCATCTCTACAATTTCTTCAAAATCAGTGCTCGGCACTAAGTTCTTCACTTTGTCACGACCAAGTGAAGATGCTGTATGTTCAAGTAATTGTTCTTTTACTTTATTATATTCTAATACACGCAACGTTCTTTCTAACATGTTGCAGGTCCCCCTTGTGTTACTTATTACGTTTAATATAGTCTAATAAACGTTCAATATCCCACGTGTTAATCACGTTATCTTTTTGAATCCAACCTTTACGTGCTGCCGCTACACCTGTTTCCATATCTTCTAACATTTCAAGTGTATGAGCATCCGTGTTAATCGCTACTTTTACACCGGCATCTTGTGCTTGTTTTAATAATTTTGCGCTTAAATCTAGACGGTTTGGATTCGCATTTAATTCTAAAACTGTATTTGTTTCTTTTGCGAGTTCGATTAATAAGTCTGTATCTACATCATAACCTTCACGGCGTCCAAGGAGACGTCCTGTCGGATGAGCAATCATTGTGACATGCTTATTCTCTAGTGCAGCACGAAGACGTTTCATAATCGTTTCACGGTCTTGTGAGAAGCTAGAGTGAATTGCTCCAATGACATAATCTAGTTCTGCTAATACTTCATCATCAAAATCAAGCGAGGCATCCGGTAAAATGTCCATTTCAATTCCGCGTAAAATTGTAATGTCTGGATACTTTTCATTCATACGTTCAATTTCTTTCGCTTGTTCACGAAGGCGCTCTTTCGTTAAACCGTTCGCTACTTTCAAGTATTGTGAGTGATCCGTAATTGCCATAAACTTATATCCACGAGCACGGCACGCTTGTACCATCTCTTCAATAGAAAAAGCACCGTCACTCCATGTTGTATGCATATGTAAATCACCTTGTATGTCAGAGAACTGAATTAAGTTTGGATACTCTTTAATTAATTCAATTTCTTTTCCATCTTCACGAACTTCTGGCGGGATAAATGGAAGACCGAAATGAGCAAAGAATTCTTCTTCCGTCTCAAATGTTTTCACTTCCCCTGTTTCCAAGTTCTCTACACCGTACTCACTAATTTTCTCGCCTTTATCTTTTGCGATTTGACGCATTTTTACGTTATGGTCTTTGGATCCTGTGAAATGGTGAAGAGTTGTAATAAACTCTTCTGGTTTTACTAAGCGAAAATCAATTGAAATATCATATTCATATTGAAGACGAACAGAAACTTTCGTATCCCCGCTCGCGATTACTTCAATCATATTATCAAATTGTAGTAAATGCTCACGTACTGCAGCTGGTTCTGTCGTTGCAATAATAAAGTCTAAATCTTTTACTGTTTCACGAACACGGCGCAAACTACCAGCGCGAGAGAAACGAATTACCTCAGCAATATTCGACAATTTCTCCTCTATTTCCCCGGCAATAGGCAATACCATCGCGATTGGTAAACGCTCTGGACGAGATCCTACTTGATCGATTGCTTCTAATATTTTCTCTTCTGTTTTTTTGCCGAAACCAGCTAAAGCTTGTACTTTATTTTCCTCACAAACCGCTTTTAGCGATTCCATATCAACAACACCAAGTTCTTTATATAACTTAGCTACCTTTTTACCACCTAGGCCTGGCAATTTTAATAACGGTAATAAGCTACTTGGCACTTCTTGTTCAAGCTCTTGTAATACTTCAGATGTTCCCGACTCTATATATTCTTGAATAACTGCTGCTGTTCCTTTTCCAATGCCCGGAATCTTCGTGAAATCTTCAATCTCAGAAAGACTACGATCATCACTTTCTAATGCTGCTGCCGCTTTACGAAATGCAGATATTTTAAATGGATTCGCGCCCTTTAGTTCCATAAAAAGCCCGATTGTCTCTAATAATTTGATAACTTGTTTTTTATTTACTTTCATCATTACCCCGCCTTTCTTTCATAGAAAAAAACTTCTCTTTCCGAAAAAAGAGAAGTTATACTCTGCTACCTGTCTGCCATAGTTCCTTCACCTTTTCAGAGAGAATCGGTGTATCGTCTACAATTATTTTGCTAATTGATGATTGTTGTAATGGTGTTTGTAATTGTTCAATCGGAAGAATGTTTCCAATGATAATTAAGACAAACAAAATAATATATACTTCTAAAAATCCGAGGAGTGCCCCCGCAAACGCATTTACTTGCTTTAAAACCGGTATTTCTGCAAACATATTTAACAAATTACCAAGTAATGAAAGTGCAATTTTTGTGATAATAAACAATATGATAAACGCAAGCGCTTGATAAAATACTGTCTCAATATTATTTGCATCAATCCATTCTGGAACAGATACGTTTTTATCAAATGGATACGGAATAAATTTCGCAAGTGCTGGCGCTAAATCTTTACAGTACCAGTATGCAACAAGGTATGCGATAATAAAGCTTGTTAACTTTACAAGTTGCAGAATAAACCCTCTGCGTAAGCCGAGGAAAAATCCCATAACAAGCAGTAAAATGATAATAATATCAATCATGTTATTCCATTCCTTTTTTTGTCATACTTTCTTTCAATTTCTCATGTTCTTCTTTTAATTTTATGTAATCGTGTATGACGTTTACCGCCGTCAATACCGCTAGTCTACTCGTGTCAAGCGAAGGATTCTTGGCATTGAGTTCGCGCATTTTATCATCCACAATCGCTGCTACCATGCGGATATGACTTGTACTTTCATCGCCAACAACTGAATATTGCTGACCATAGATTTCTACATTAATTCGACTTTTCTTTCCCTTTTGTTGTGACAACTCACCGGCCTCCAATCACGTACAGAATCCTAAAGTTTATCATACCATGAACCTTCATAATATGGAAACAGAAAGAACAATCCGATATGATAAAAATAACAATATAAAAAAAGGGGTGACCATTATGTCAAATTCTATCGTAATTCAAACAAATTCTACAGTAATTGAAGACATGAAACAACAATATAAACATTCGCTTAGCCCGAAAACTCCACAAGGCGGAATCTTCATGGCAAAAGTGCCATCTTGCACAATCACAGCGTATAAATCTGGAAAAGTAATGTTCCAAGGTGGACGTGCTGAAGCAGAAGCTTCTCGTTGGCAAACTGGCTCTCAAACACCGAAAACAGCTGTAAAAAGATCTGTTGATTCACACCGTTATGCACCGCCTGCTTCCATCGGTACAATGTCGATCGTAGGGTCAGATGAAGTGGGGACTGGTGATTTCTTCGGACCGATGACAGTCGTTGCTGTATATGTGGATGCGAAGCAAATTCCACTACTAAAAGAACTTGGTGTAAAAGACTCTAAAAACTTAAATGACGAACAAATTACTGCCATTGCAAAACAACTTCTACACGTTGTTCCTTACAGCTCTCTCGTTCTTCATAACGAAAAATATAACGAGCTATTTGATAAAGGAAACAACCAAGGTAAACTAAAAGCTTTGCTACATAATAAAGCTATTACAAACTTATTAGCTAAAATGGCACCTATAAAACCTGAAGGCGTCTTAATCGACCAATTCACACAGCCTGATACATACTACAAATATTTAGCAAAACAAAAACAGGTACAACGTGAAAATGTTTACTTCGCAACGAAAGGCGAAAGCGTCCATTTAGCAGTAGCCGCCGCCTCCATTTTAGCTCGTTACTCATTCGTAAAACAATTTAACGAACTAAGCAAAAAAGCTGGTATGCCCCTTCCAAAAGGTGCAGGTAAACAAGTTGATATCGCCGCCGCTAAATTAATTCAAAAGCTTGGTAAAGAACGATTACCTGAGTTTGTGAAACTGCATTTTGCTAATACGGAAAAGGCGTTTCGCTTACTAAAATAGTATCGACAAAAACAGGAGCCTACAAACTCCTGTTTTTTGTTTCATCCTACTATTATCCTTATAGTTTTGTTATAATTATAATATACAGATTATTCTAACATAGGAGGGGATCCCTATTGCTACTTCTACAAATGATTCTAAATATTTTACTAGGTAATCCACACGAAAGACAGTTCGAAATTAGGGAAAACATTCATCTACTAAGCGAACAACGAGAGTTCAACGATTTAATAGAGCGCTATGGCCGATCTTTCTTATTAAACTTTCGGATCCGCAGGTTTATCGGGAAACACGATGCTCGCTCGTTAATACATAATCCAGCAAAACTACAACACTTCTGTGAGGAACTTGAATGTATGATTAGAAAAAGGAGGTTTTTCATATGAACGCTGTAAAAGTTAAAAAGGTATTATATGCTTTCGTACACATCGTAGGTCCTCTATCTTACCTCACTATTTCTACCATTTGGGGCGCTTTTTTCACTACTAAATCTACATTTGAAAATATATCTGATAATCTTGGCGTGATGGCCATCTATTACGTGTTCATGAGTTTACTGTGGTTTTTCTATTTCGATCGATTAGACAAAGATGTAGATAACATTACAAAAGAGATTCATGATAAAAAGATGTAACACATAAAAAGGAGAGTCGCCAAGACTCTCCTTTTTATGTTAGCTTTGTTTCTGCTTCTTATTAGATGAAGATACTTTATGAGAACCTGTTTCATGCGTCGTCGTTCCTTGTCCTTCTACTTCTGGAGAACCGAGGCCCGATCTTGAATGATCTTTTTTCACTTTTTTACTCATTTATATTCACCCCTTCGCGTTACTTTTTGCTACGAGGCAGTAAACTATACAAAATAAAAAGCGAGAGGAAATCCTCTCGCTTTTTTCATATTTTAGAATTCAGAAGAACCTGGAGTTCTTGGGAATGGAATTACGTCACGGATGTTAGCCATGCCAGTGATGTACATTAGGAAGCGCTCGAAACCTAGACCGAATCCAGCGTGTTTTGTACCGCCGTATTTTCTAAGTTCTAAGTACCACCAGTAGTCCTCTTCTTTCATGCCTAATTCTTTAATTCTATCTACTAAAACGTCCATTCTTTCTTCACGTTGACTTCCGCCGATTAATTCGCCGATGCCAGGAACTAGAAGGTCAGTAGCAGCTACTGTTTTACCGTCATCATTTAAGCGCATGTAGAATGCTTTAATGTCTTTCGGATAGTCAGTTACGAATACAGGGCGTTTGAAGATTTCTTCTGATAAGTATCTTTCATGCTCTGTTTGTAAGTCAATACCCCATTCTACTGGGTATTTGAAGTCAGCACCTGATTCTTGAAGTACTTTAATTGCTTCTGTATAAGTGATGCGACCGAAGTCAGAGTTAATTACGTTGTTCATACGCTCTAGAACTGTTTTATCAACGAAGCTGTTGAAGAATTCCATTTCTTCTGGTGCATGCTCTAATACGTATTTCATTGCATATTTCAGCATATCTTCTGTAAGGTTCATTACGTCACCTAGTTCAGCGAATGCAATCTCAGGCTCAACCATCCAGAACTCAGCAGCGTGGCGAGTTGTGTTTGAGTTTTCTGCACGGAATGTAGGTCCGAATGTGTATACATCACGGAATGCTAATGCATAAGCTTCAGCGTTCAGCTGTCCACTTACTGTTAAGTTTGTTTCTTTGCCGAAGAAGTCTTTTGATTCATCAACTTGTCCGTCTTCGCCTTTTGGTACGTTGTTTAAATCTTGCGTTGTTACGCGGAACATTTCGCCCGCACCTTCTGTATCACTACCAGTAATGATTGGTGTGTGAACATGTACGAATCCACGCTCTTGGAAGAATTGGTGAATCGCAAATGCTGCGATAGAACGTACGCGGAACGTTGCAGAGAATGCATTTGTTCTTGGACGTAAGTGAGCAATTGTACGTAAGTATTCAAACGTATGACGTTTCTTTTGAAGTGGGTAATCAGAATCTGATAAGCCCTCAATATCAATTTTTTCTGCTTTAATTTCAAATGGTTGTTTCGCTCCAGGCGTTACAATTACTTTACCTTCTACTTTAACTGAAGAGCTAAGTGGAAGCTTTGCAATTTCTTTGAAGTTATCTAATTCTGTATCGAAAACGATTTGAACGCTTTTGAAAAAGCTACCGTCGTTTAATTCGATGAAACCAAATGCTTTTGAATCACGTAAGTTACGAATCCACCCTGATACTTGTACTGTTTGACCTGCGTATTTATCTGTATCTCTATACAGACTTTTTACTAATGTGTTTTCCATAGTGAAATTCTCCTTTGCTGATATATTTAAATACAAAAAAACCTTTCATCCATAAAGGGACGAAAGGTTAAACTTCGCGGTACCACCCAATTTGTCATAAAGACCAACTTTAACTCGTATGTAATACATACTTCCCGGTTTGTAACAGGCCGGATTCCCGTCTAAGTCTACTCTTGAATACAAGATTCAATTTCGGTTAGCAACTCCAAGGTGTTCTTCACATATACCGCCTCATCAGGCTCTCACCGTCCCTGACTCGCTTTGGATTATAGTATATACTACTTTTCCTTATCATCGTCTTTCATTTTGTTAAACTAAAATTAATGTACTACATTCGAGAGAAAGATGCAAGATGTCGGAAAATATATCAGCGATTTTTGTAATATATCGACTTACCGACATTTTCCGACAACCAATCCACTAAAAAAATTGCCGGAATAAATCCGGCAATTTCTTATTACTTACGTAACTCCGCACCAAATTTCTCTTCTACCGCTGTTAACACGCGGTTATGTGCTTCTGTTACTTCTTCGTCTGTTAACGTACGCTCTGCATCGAAGTAGTTCATAGAGAATGCAAGTGATTTCTTGCCTTCTTCCATTTTTTCACCTTCGTATAAGTCAAATAGCGTTACGTCTTTCAGAAGTTCTCCACCAGCTTCAGCAATAACTTGCTTCATTTCGCCAGCTTTTGTTTCTTTCGTTACGACAACAGCCATGTCACGTGTCATAGATGGGAAACGTGGAATTGCTGAGTAGTAAGTTTCTTCAGCGTCTGCACCGAATACTTTTACAAGAGATAGTTCGAATACGAATGTATTTTTCACATCTAATTGTTTTTCTGCTTCTGGGTGCAATTGACCGATGAAACCAATTACTTCGCCTTCTAATACGATGTCAGCTGTACGACCTGGGTGCATACCTTCACGTTTTGCTGGTGCATATGTGATTTGGTTTGAAACGCCAAGTACGTCAAATAGACCTTCTAGTACACCTTTCACAACGAAGAAGTCTACTACTTTTTTCTCACCTTGCCATGCATGGTGAAGAGCAAGCCCTGTCATAACACCTGCAAGATGTTGTTCTTCTTTCGGAAGTTCTCCTTCTTCTGTCGGTAAGAAGATAGAACCTACTTCGTATAAAGCAACGCTATCGTTTTTACGAGCGACATTGTATGAAACTGCTTCTAACAATTGTGGCACTAAGCTTAAACGAAGTTGGCTACGTTCTTCACTCATTGGAAGTGCAAGAGCTACAGGCGCTTTTTCGTTTGGCTCCACCATATATTGTTTCGCTTTGTCAGCGCTTGTTAATGAATACGTAATTGCTTCATATAAACCAGCACCTTCTAAGAAGCGACGTACTTTACGACGTTTCGTTTGCGCTGCTGTTAATTTACCACGAGTCATTGTTCCAGAAGGTAATGTAACTGGAATGTGGTCATAACCGTATAGACGGCCCACTTCTTCTACTAAGTCTTCTGAAATTGTAATATCAGGACGACGTGCTGGTACATTCACGTGGAATGTTCCTTCTACTTCTGTGAATGGGAATTTCAAGTTTGTGAATATTGTACCCATTTCACTCGCAGAAATATTTGTGCCTAATACTCGGTTTACTTTTTCAGCAGTAACAGATACTGTACGCTCCTGTACTTGTAAGTTGTCAGCTTCTACTACTCCTTCAAGTGCTTCACCGCCAGCGTATTTTGCCATTAAAGCAGCTGCATGTTGAATTGCTTCAAATGTACGTGTTGGGTCGATTCCTTTTTCGAAACGTGCACTTGATTCACTGCGAAGACCTAAGTCTTTTGATGTACGGCGCACTGTTTGACCTGCAAAGTATGCAGACTCAATTAGAACGTTTACTGTTTCATTTGTAACTTCTGAATCCGCTCCGCCCATTACACCAGCAACTGCTAACGCTTTTGTGCCGTTTGTAATAACAAGGTGGTGGCTTTGTAACGTACGTTCTTGATCATCTAACGTTTCAATTTTTTCGCCTTCTTTTGCAAGACGAACAACGATTTCTTTTGAACCTAATTTATCGTAATCGAATGCATGTAACGGTTGACCGTATTCCATTAGAATGTAGTTTGTAATATCAACTACGTTGCTAATCGGACGAATGCCAGCTGCCATAAGGCGAGTTTGCATCCACATTGGTGATGGACCAATTTTTACGTTCTTCACCATTTTTGCAATGTATAATGGATTTTCTTCTTTCGCTTCTACACTTACAGAAATGTAATCGGCAGTTTTTTCTGCTGTTTCTTGTAAGTCGATAGCTGGAAGTTTTACTTCACGGCCGTAAATAGCAGCTACTTCATATGCAACACCTAACATGTTTAAGCAATCTGCACGGTTTGGTGTTAAACCAAGCTCAAGTACTTCATCATGTAAGTTTAAAATTTCAAGTGCATCTGCACCAACTTCAGCGTCACTTGGGAAGATGAAGATACCATCTGCGTATTCTTTTGAAACTAACTTTCCATCAATGCCAAGCTCTTGAAGAGCACAAACCATACCGTGAGAAGCTTCACCACGTAGTTTTGCTTTTTTAATTTTGAAATTACCAGGAAGTACAGCGCCAACTTTTGCAACTGGTACTTTTAAACCTTTTGCAATGTTAGCAGCACCACAAATAATTTGAACTGGTTCTTCTTCGCCGATGTCAATTAAGCATTTGCTTAACTTATCAGCTTCTGGGTGTTTTTCACATTCTAATACGTGACCAACTACAACACCTTTTACACCTTTATTTAATACTTCAACACCTTCTACTTCAATACCACTTTTCGTGATTTTGTCTGCTAGTTCTTGTGCCGTTACATCTTTAATATCTACATACTCTTGTAACCAACGATATGATACGAACATACTTATCCTCTCCTTCCCTTACGCTCGTTTGAATTGTTGTAAGAAACGTACATCATTTGTATAGAAATGACGAATGTCATCTACGCCGTATTTCAACATTGCGATACGCTCTGCGCCCATACCGAATGCGAAACCTTGATATTCTTTTGAATCATAACCAGCCATTTCAAGTACGTTCGGGTGAACCATACCTGCGCCTAAAATTTCAATCCAACCAGTTCCTTTACAAGTGCCGCAACCTTTGCCATGACACATCATACAAGAAATGTCCATCTCTACAGATGGCTCTGTGAATGGGAAGAAACTTGGACGAAGACGGATTTCACGATCTTCACCGAACATCTTTTTCACGAATACTTGCAGTGTACCTTTTAAGTCACTCATACGAATATTTTTATCAATTACAAGACCTTCAATTTGCATGAACTGGTGTGAATGCGTCGCATCATCGTCATCACGGCGATACACTTTACCAGGACAAATAATTTTAATTGGGCCTTTTTCTTTATTATTTTCCATCGTACGTGCTTGCACAGAAGATGTATGTGTACGTAGTAACGTTTCTTCTGTAATGTAGAATGTATCTTGCATATCACGCGCTGGGTGATCTTTCGGTAAGTTTAATGCTTCGAAGTTGTAGTAGTCTTTTTCTACTTCTGTTCCTTCCGCTACTTCATAACCCATACCGATGAATACATCTTCAATTTGTTCAACAACAGCTGTTAACGGATGGTGACAACCTGTTTCAACAGGACGACCTGGCAATGTAACATCAATTGTTTCAGTTGCTAATTTCGCTTCAATTACTGCTTTTTCTAAGTTGCTGATTTTGTCGTCTAGACGCGTTTGAATCGCTTCACGTACTTCATTTACTAATGCTCCCATACGTGGACGCTCTTCTGCTGATAATTTTCCCATGCCGCGTAATACTTCTGTAATTGGACCTTTTTTTCCTAAATACGCTACGCGTACGTCGTTTAAGCCTTTTAGCTCTTTCGCTTCTTCAATAAGCTCTAACGCTTTTTGCTTTAGTTCTTTTAAACGTGCTTCCATTTGGAACCCTCCTAATTTTAAAAATAAAAAAACCTCGCTCCCAAAAAGGGACGAGGTAAATTCGCGGTACCACCCTAAATTGACAGAACATGTCTGCCCACTCATTAGTTATAACGATCAATTCTGACCGGAACGCCTTTACATATACATGGTCCTGGCGTCAACTCCAGAGGTGAATTCACTTCCGTCTACCATAAGAATGCTTTCAGTCTACGGCATTCTCTCCCTATATGGCGATTTTGTAAGCTACTCTTCTCTATCAACGTTTTTCGTTATTTAACTTTTAATATAATGTACTTCAACTTATTATAAGAAGTTTTTTATTTGTTCGCAACCGGGCTTTGCAAATAATACGTTAAAATCCCTGCTGCAACTGCAACATTTAATGATTCTGCCCCGCCGTAAATCGGAATATACAAGTTTCGATCCGTTTTTGCAAGAATTTCTTGGCGTACGCCGTTTCCTTCATTTCCTACAATTAATGCAAAGCTACCAGCTGGTGTTACTTCCCCGTACGGAACTCCATTTTCAAGAGCTGTTCCATATACAGGAACGTTATTTTCTTTTAGCTTGTCTACCCATTCTTCTAAGTTCCCTTTTACAATTGGTAAGTGAAAAATAGAACCTTGTGTAGAGCGGAGTACTTTACTATTATAAACATCAACACAACCTTCTCCAAGCACAACGGCATGAATACCAGCTGCATCAGCCGTACGAATAATTGTCCCTAAGTTACCTGGGTCTTGCAGGCCATCTAATAAAAGAAACTTCCCATCAGCAAGAGCTACTTCCTTCTCATGCTTTTCACAAACAGCGAATACACCTTGTGTCGTTTCTGTTTCACGAAGTACTTTTACGATTGCTTCCGGTACGATATACATTTCCACATCATTAACTGTCCAATCTTTCGGAAGGTCTGTCTGATCTGAAACGATAAGTTCTGTTACAACTCCTGCTTTTAAAGCTTCCTCCACTAAATGGAATCCTTCTACAAAAAATAAACCTTTTTTATCGCGCTCTTTCTTCGTTTGCAGCTTTTTCCACTGCTTCACACGCGGATTTTGTACTGAATCAATGTTTTTCATAATATGTATTTCCCTCTCTTCTTGTCTTATCATTATAGCCTATTTTTCATACATATTTACATAAAAAAGAACAAAAACTAACGTCAGTTTCAATTCTGAAGAAGAGGTGAAAACAATGAGTTTTAATTTACGCGGTGCTGTATTAGCAAATGTATCTGGTAATACACAAGATCAATTACAAGAAACAATTGTCGATGCAATTCAAAGCGGTGAAGAGAAAATGCTCCCAGGTCTTGGTGTCTTATTCGAAGTCATTTGGAAAAACGCTGATGAAAATGAAAAGCATGAAATGTTAGAAACACTAGAGCAAGGATTAAAAAAATAAGCAATTTAAAAATCACCTTTGCATAAGCTAAGGTGATTTTTTTCTTCTCCTAAACATTTCTACTTTACTAACGCTACTCGATGGAGTACAATGTTCAAAATACATTTAAACCGATCGATTTTTCTTCATATACACCATAAGATAAAGTGAAACTTTAATTAGTGGGGAGGGGTGTTCATCCCCACTAATTATTAGTTGAACCAATCGGGCTTTTACGGGCAGTTGATTCCTCACCTAACTTCCTCGTATTCGCTGAATTTTGAATTAGGAATCTTACTGCCCGTTAAAGCGGGATAAAAGGAGTGAATGTTTTATGCACCGTATTACGCTTGAACAAATTTTTAAACACCACATTACACAAAAATACGTAAATCGTTCTGGGATGGTCCACGCGATCGCTGTCGCTTACCATGCGTTTCACTTAGCTAAAAAGCATCACGCCTCAGTCGATGCTGCGACAAAAGCCGGTTTCCTTCATGATATCGGACATCATACGTGGTACACAGGCGGCGAATGGGACTATGATTTATATAAAAAGAATGATATACACGCAATTAAAGGAGCAGAAAGAGCTCATAAATTGCTTATTAGATTAGGAGAACACCCTAAACTAGCAAAAGAAATTTCTATCGCAATTCTTCTTCATACAGATTCTTTCTTAGTACAGCAAGAAATCGAAAGAACATCTCTGCAAAACATTATTAAATGGGCAGACGAAGCAGATGAAGAACCAGGCGGAGCGCATCATTATCGAACAATTTCTTATGAAAAAGCACTAAAAGCAATTCAACAGTTAGACCGATTGGTAGAGCGTGAATTACAAATAGAGCAATCGAAATCAAACAACAAAACAGAACATAGTTATCAATGAGAAAGAGGCATCACTATAGGGTGATACCTCTTTTATTATTTTATGGAAAATACACCTTTATATGTAATATTTAAATGTTACCCCCGATAACAAGACAGTTTATAATTAAATATATAAATATAAAGGGGGGGTTTTACAAATGCAACCCGCTACACAACTTTCTAATGAACAGAAATACTCTATGTCATGGTTACAATTTCTTGGAGTTTTATTCATTCTCTTTCCATGTCTCTCATTAATAAATATAATTCTTACATTTTTACCTATTGAGTTATACGGATACATTAACCCAAATACAAATAAATTTTTGCTTGATTCTATAAAAAATGTAAGTTATGAATTAGTTGCCTTACTTTTACTAATCGCATTTATTAAGAAATATAAACCACTGAAAGAACTAGTATTACCTATATTCGATTTTCGAGTTTTAAAATCTTTTCGGATGTACATCTATGTTCTCATTTATTATGTAATCACCTTGTTTGTAGATATGTTTGTACTAGATAAATTATTCCCTTCATCCGTACAAGAACAGTCTGATGCATTACAACTTTCAACACTAGAGCACTATCCACTTCTCTTACTTCTAGCTAGTGGGATTTTTGCCCCTATTTTTGAAGAGCTTGTATGCAGAGGGATTCTTCTTCGTTTTTTCGAAGAGAAGTTTACCTTTTGGATAGCTGTAATCCTCTCAAGTTTAATTTTCGGTATTGCTCATGCCTACTCTGTGGGAGTTATGTTTAGTGCATTTGTTACTGGAATTTTCGCTTGTTTATTGTACAAACAAACTAAATCTATTATTCCAGCTATCCTATTACACATTTTAACCAACATAATCGCTTTTTTACATTAAGAGAGAGGTATCACAATACCTCTCTTTACTCTTTTATCACAATTATAAACTCTTCTGTTAACACTTTTAGACAAACCATTTGTACAGAACATCTATATAAAATTATTAATGTCTGTAAATAGTAGCTTTAACATATCTTTTTTACTACAATGATGACTTTTTTGTATAAATATCCTATAATCTTTATATATAATTATTTAATATAAAAGGATAGGTGATTCACTATTATACAAGCCACGCAACTAACTTACCCACAAAAGCATCCTATGTCACTCTCGCAATTTCTATTTTCGCTCGTTTTCGCGATTTGGGGAACAGGATTTCTAGCTGACCTCTTTATAGGTCTTCCTACCGTTATTTATACAGACGGTTTAACCGATCCAAAACAAATTGCTTTAGCAAAATCACTTACTACTTTTGGAAGGCATTTATTTGTATTGTGCATTTTATTAATTTTAATTTATGCATATAAACCGTTAAGAAATTTAATTGTCCCAACACTAAACTTTACAGCATTAAAAAAAGTAAGCACATACATCTATATAATCCTTTTTTATGGACTACATATCGTTAATGATATATTTATAATTAATAATATTTTTCCTGATGCGGTAAAAGAACAGTCATCCGCTTTAGATCTAGAAATGTTAAAACAATACAAACTGTTATTGCTAATAGGCGGTGCTATACTTGTACCTATTTTTGAAGAACTTATATTCCGCGGTATTATTCTTCACTTCCTACAACAGCGCTTCCCCTTTTGGATTGCAGCACTTGGGTCTAGTTTCCTCTTCGGAATAGGTCATATATACTCAACTGGTGTGATGTTTAGTATGTTCATCATGGGTCTATTTATGGCAATTTTATGTAAAAAAACAAAATCCATTATTCCAGCTATATTACTTCATATTATAAATAATATGTTAGCCTTTTTAGGATAGAGAGAGGTATCATCACGATACCTCTCTTTACTCTTTTATAACAACTTCAAACTCTTCTTCCGTTAACACTTTTCGATAATTCGTTTTCTTTTCTCCCTCTTCACCAGAAGTTAGGACGGGCGTCAGTATAATTTTCGTTACACTATTTTCTAGTTTTTCAAAACGCCAATAACTATTTTTCGATAAGGTAAGACCTGAATGTGGTATTAACTCTTTACCATCTTGATCCTTCCCGATAAATGTTACATCTACCTTTGTTCCATTCAACATCTTATAGTTCAACTTTGTAGATATAGGAGACACTTTTAAATTTTCCAATTCTATTTTTTGACCATTTTCTAATTTAAAATGCTTATGAATTGGAATTGTTTTCGTTTCAGCTTTTAATTTGTCTCCAGATGCTTTAAAGGAAAAACCCCATTCTCCTTTCCATATTGAATTCCCCTCTTTTAAAGAGATATCCCTATACACAACTTGTATATCACATTCTCCACGAATTTCTAGAGGATTCATTTCATCGTCTTTTAAATCTACATTTGAGAAAAATGTATATGTATATTCATTTATTTTTTTGTCTCCGCCACTACCGCTGCCATTTAACAGTTTTCCATTTATATAAATATCAGGGCTAGGATAAGAGTCCTCTAAATTGACCTGACTAGACTTAAACGTACTATTAACAATAATCTGTCCCTCATCTATCATCACTTCGTCTAATCGTACTTCTACACCATTATCATAAACTGTTTGTCCTATTGTCGTTTTATATTCTTTTAAAGGTTCTCCTCTACTGTTCACGTAGTCTTCCATTTTACTTCCGATTAACGGTATATCTGCAATCATCCTTCTCATATCTACAGTCATCATCATAATAAATAATGCCGCGGCCGTTGTTACAATAGCTATATTCCGTTTCGTATGGGCTTTGTTCTTGTTTATTTTTTTGTGAATTCGCTTTTTTATTTTCTTTTTCTCTATGTGCGTTAAGTTAATCTCTTCATATTCATTCTCATCCATTTTTATATCATTTAACATTTCATATGGATCTTTCATTTCCTTCACCTCTTTTCTTATTTATTTCATCCGGTTATGTAAAAATAATGCCCTTAACTTCTTTCGACCTCTTGATAGACGATTGTATATAAAAGAAGTTTTCACCCCCATTTTCTCCGCAATATCTTCTACACTATCCTCTTCCACGTAATGCTTCATAAAAATTTCTTTATCGTTCTTCTTTAAATGATTTAATATATGTTCCATATCATTACTAATCTCTTTTTTAGTAGTATCGGTATGTACCGCTATTTCATCTATTTGATCTATTCCCTTTTCATTTACTGTCTTCGTATATTTTCTCGCATAATCGATAGATTTATATTTTGTAATAGCTGCAATCCAATTTTTTAGCGTATTTTTCTCTTCATCATACTTTTCAATATGATTCCAAATTGCCAATAACACATCATCCATACATTCCTCTTGCACATCTTCAAACGAAGCTAAATGCTTCTGAATAATACTTTTTATTAGTCCGCTGTACTGGTCAATAATAAAATCTAATGCTTTTTCGTTCCTTTTCCTTAGCTGATTCACCACATTTTCTTCTGTAATTTTCATATGTCTCCTCCTCTCTCTCATGCTCTACATCTATTAATTCGTATCGTTATTACTCATTTCTATCAATTTATACATATTTATTAATAATATCCAAAATAAACCTCATGTAGTAAAATATAACTGATTACACAGAAGGAGATTACATATGTTGAGCTTACTTTGGGTTATTTATATGCCACTTCTTGTTTTATGCGGATTTTTTGGTGGTATTTTTTTAATTGTTACTAGCGTGAAACACCGTAAATTATTTGTCGGTTTAATGGGGCTACTTAGCTTTTCCTTTGTCACACTACCTTTTGTTTTTTGGGGCATGGGAATGGAGGGCAATACAATCCTTCCTATTTCAACTACTTTATATTGGATACTGTTTTCTTTAACTGGATTATTAGCTGGAGTAAGTGGATTACAAGCAAAAATTAAAAGTATCCGTAATATGGGATTCATTATTTTTATCGCTGGTATATTAGGGGTTATCTTCTGGTTACTCATGACTGTGGGTGATTCATACTATATATAATATTTTTTGAAACTCACAAATCGGAGGTAGTACAGAAGTGTTCGGAATATTAACTTGGATGATTTTAGCTCTTACTTTGATGTTATGCCAATTCATCGTCGGTATTTTTTTAATTATTGGTGGCATGAAACATCGGAAATCACTTACCACTATAGCTGGTTTCATTAGCATATTCCTTATCGTTGTTCCTATCATTTGTATAGGTTCTGGAATAGATTTAGAGGGGATGGTTCCAATTTCGGGAACTTTATATTGGTGCTTCTTCTCTTTAGCTGGACTATTAGCTATTATAAGCGGAAGACAAATATCGAGTATTCGTTCTATGGGGACGATTTTGTTTATAGCAGGGCTTTGCTCCGTAACCGGTTATCATCTTTTATATGTAACTGCATAAAAAGCACAAAAAAGCAGGGAAATTAATTCCCTGCTTTTCTATTTGGTTTATTGCCTGATGGTAAGAAGAACGATAACACCCAAGCAATCCCTGCAAGTATCGTTGCAATTAAGAAGGCATCGTTAATACCGTTAATTGCAGATAACTTTGAAATTTGTCCGAATAATAGTTGCGTGCTCATCGCATCTCCTGCTTGTGCTGAGCCGGCTAAGGCCGCTAAGCTTTGCCCCATGCCGTGTACTTTATCAACTAAAATTGGGTTTGACGTTGTTAACATATTTCCATAATTTGCTACGTGAGCAGTTGTTTGTTGCGTCATAAGTGTAATTAAAATCGCTGTTCCGATTGAACCCGCTACTTGTCTTGACGTATTTTGCGTTGCTGTACCGTGAGAAATTAATTTCATCGGTAGCGCGTTCATACCAGCTGTCATAATTGGCATCATAATGAATGACATACCAATTGAGCGTATAATATAATCCGTCATAATAACGCTATACGGTGTATCCATCGATAATTTTGTAAATTCATATGTCGCATACGTCGTAATTGCCAATCCAATTATCGCTAATGGACGAATGCCATATTTATCGAATAATTTACCCGCTACTGGTCCCATGATCCCCATAATTAATGATCCTGGAAGAAGTAGTAAACCAGATTCAATTGGCGTAAAGCCACGAATGTTTTGCAGATATACAGGAAGTAATAACATACCTCCGAATAATGCCATCGTAACGATTGCGTTAATTACTAAAGTAAAAGTAAATACCGGGTATTTAAATACTTGTAAATCAAGCATTTTATTATCCGTTGTTAACTCTCTCCAAATAAATAACGCTAAACCAATTACACCGATAATAAGTGAAATAACAACTTCGGCACTAGTCCAACTATTGTTTCCAGCTTCACTAAATCCGTACAATAAGCTTCCTAGTCCAATACTTGAACTAACAACACCAAATATATCTAATTTTGTTTTAGACACTGGCTGCGCTAGTGTAAAGAATTTTAAAGATAGGAACGTAATAATTAAACCGATAATAAACATCGCATAGAACATTAAGTTCCAGCTGTAATTTTCAATTACCCAACCTGTTACAGTTGGTCCGATAGCTGGTGCTAAAATCATTGCTACACCTAGTAATCCCATTGCAGCTCCGCGCTTATGAGGCGGGAATAATGTCATGAAGATATTCATACCAACCGGCATTAAAATACCCGCACCAACCGCTTGAATAACGCGGCCCGTCATCATCATTGTAAAGTTTCCTGAAGTAGCACAAATGATAGATCCTACCGTAAAGAATAACATTGCTGCTACGAATAATTTACGATACGTAAATCGTGAAACTAAAAAGGCACTAATCGGTACTAAAATACCATTTACAAGCATGAAGCCTGTAATTAACCATTGTGCTGTTGAAGTTGATACGTTAAATTCATTCATTAACGGAGGCAATGCAACGTTAATGATTGTTTGGTTTAAAATAGAAACGAACATGCCGAGAATTAATACAGCTACCACTGCTTTTACGTTCACATTCTCTACAGGCATAGACATTTGTTTTTTCGGCACTTCTTTTTCTTGTTTTACTTCTTCTTGCTTTCCTGTTTCCAACTCAACTACATTAGAAATTTCCGGTTCTTGCTTTCGTTCAATGTCTTTCTCTTCTGTTTCAACTTTACTTACTTCTATTTTACTTACGGCTGGGACTTGTTCTTCTCCCATTTTCGTTTTTTTCTTTCGTAAAAGACGATTTACAAGGAAGAAGACGATTATACAAAATAGTGCATATCCTGCAATTACAATTGAGGACATCTCATCTCCCCCTTACTTATGAATACGAACTGTCACATTCATGCCAGGAACAATATTTACTGATTTGCTATGATCTAAAGAAATTTTAACTGGTACTACTTGTGTTACTTTCGTATAGTTCGCTGTTGCGTTGCTTGATGGTAACATAGAGAATGTGTTCGCTGTTGTTAAGCCAACTTGTTCTACTTTTCCTGTTAACGTTGTATCTGGGTATGCATCTACATACACATCTACATCTTGACCTTTTTGAACATCATCAACATCTGTTTCTTCAATATTTGCTGTTACCCATAAATTGTTCATATCAAATGCATAAGCGATTGGGCTACCTGCTCCAACGAAAGCATTTGTTGTTGCGTTTGATTGTACAACTGTTGCATTTTGTGGAATTGTTACATCTACTGTTTGTTCTCCATTCGCTGCCGCTACAGTGACAGCACCTAATTTATCATTCTCGCTGTAGTTCTTACCTACTTCAGCTTTCCAGTCAGTTAATTTCCCTGCTACTGGTGATGCAATCGGAATTACCTTTCCATCAATTTTTGCATTGTCTGTTTTTAAGTAATTTTCCGCTTGATTGTAATAGTAATAACCGCCAATACCGCCACCAACTAGTACAATTAATGTGATAATGTTGATAATCACCATTCTTCGAAACTGATTCATTGCATTCCTCTCCTTATATCGCATATAATTTTTTCTAGACTATTTACGTCCTTATTGTTTAGATTGTTTAATTGTTAATTATATTAACTTTTAAACAAAAAAATCACACCATCTGCGGTGTAAATCGAAATTTATCTACCTGCAAGCGGTGCTGATTTCTGAAGGACTATCGTTTATAATTATAAATAATTATTTCAAATCTACAACCGACAATTTACGTATGAAATGTCGCTTAAACAACAATATAATACCAATATGTTGTTTAAATACAGAAAATTAAACGAGGGGAAATAAAAATGTCTATTAAAAATACAAATGATCCACGTGTAAAACGGACGAGACAACTCATACAGGATGCTTTTGTCGCTTTAGTAGGCGAAAAAGGGTTTGAAAATGTAACTGTTCAACATATTGCAGAACGTGCTCCTGTAAATCGCGCTACGTTTTATAGCCATTACCACGATAAATATGACTTACTAGACAAAAGCATTGAAGAAATGTTAGAGAAGCTAACAGAAGTTATTAAACCGAAAAATAGAAATAAAGAAGATTTTCAACTTACATTTGATTCACCACATCCAAATTTCTTGTCTTTATTTGAACATATCGCAGAAAATGCGAACTTCTATAACGTCATGCTTGGTGATAAAGCTGCCGGAAACTTTACGTATAAAATGATGAAAGCCATTCAAACACATTTAACATTAAGCCTCTCTATTGCACAGCCTAACGATGAAAAACTAATGGTTCCACGTGACATTCTCCTTAGTTATGTTACTGGTGCCCATCTCGGCATGATTATGTCATGGCTAAAAAAAGGGATGATATATACCCCGCATTTTATGGCCATGCAATTAACTCGTTTAATCATTTTAGGGGCTCATACTGCCGCAGGATTAGAACGACCTTTTTAAAACACAAAAAAGCGAAGGAGAGGCTCCTTCGCTTTTTCTATTAATTAAATGTAATGTTATGTACAGCCTCTTTATCAAGACGTTTAATAACTTCTACAATTAACTTCACTGCATTTTCATAATCATCACGGTGTAACATTGCCGCATGAGAATGAATGTAACGGGTTGCAATCGTAATTGCCATAGACGGAATACCATTTACAGCAATATGAATTGCACCTGCATCCGTTCCACCGCCCGCTACTGAATCATATTGGTATGGAATTTGTAATTCATCAGCAACATCAACTACAAAGTCACGTAAACCTGTATGGCCAATAACAGAAGCATCATATAAAATGATCTGTGGTCCATCACCCATTTTACTTTGCGCTTCTTTTGACGTTACACCCGGTGTGTCACCAGCAATACCAACATCTACCGCGAACGCGATATCTGGTTTAATATAGTTTGCAGATGTTTTTGCACCACGAAGACCGACTTCTTCTTGTACAGTCCCTACGCCATATACAACGTTTGGATGCTTTTCATCTTTTAATTGTTTTAATACGTCAATTGCAATTGCACAACCAATTCGGTTATCCCATGCTTTTGCAAGTAACATTTTTTCGTTCTTCATCACTTGGAATTCAAAGTAAGGTACAACTTGATCTCCTGGTCGTACGCCCCACTCCATTGCTTCTTCTTGGCTAGAAGCACCAATATCGATGAACATGTCTTTAATTTCAACTGGCTTTTTACGCGCTTCTGGAGGTAAGATATGCGGTGGTTTTGAACCGATAACACCTGTTACATCTCCTTTACGCGTTACAATTGTTACGCGCTGTGCAAGCATAACTTGTGACCACCAGCCACCAACTGTTTGGAAACGAAGGAAACCTTTGTCATCAATTTGCGTAATCATAAAGCCAACTTCATCTAAATGACCTGCAACCATAATTTTCGGGCCGTTTTCTTCCCCTACTTTTTTCGCAACTAAACTTCCTAAATTATCAGTAGAAAGTTCGTCCGCAAACGGCTCAATATATTTCTTCATTACTTCGCGTGGTTCACGCTCGTTACCCGCAATACCACGTGCATCTGTTAATTCTTTTAGCATTGTCAATGTCTCGTCTAATTTTGTCATTGCCAACACCCTCCTTTTTCTTCAGTCACTTCATTATACAAAAGGAAATTGAAATATTCAAAAATTAACTTAGTATCCTTGTGTTTGACGCTGATGATTTACTTCGTTTTTATCTAAATATGCCTTTTCAATCTCTTCTTGTTCAAACTCAAGTGCTTGTCCAAGTCGAAGGTAGCTTGTAAATAATTCAATATAGTTCGTAATAGATGGTTGATCTGTAAAACGAATCACCTTCGCATACGTGTCTAAGAAAATTTCTACTTGTGTTTTATTCGTCTGTGCACACTTATAGAATAAGAAGTTTTTATCAATACCTAAATCAATTCCGATTGATAAAATAAAATGTAAGCCATCTACGTATTCTTCTAGTATGACTTCACGTTCTGATGCTGGTTTGTTGCTCCAATATTTAAAACAACGTGTTTCATTTGCAAGTTCTCCAATTTCTACAAGAAGAGCTAACATTTTCTCTTTTAACAATTTTTTCGGTTGTAAGTCATGTTCTTTCGCAATACGGTCATCTAATTCTTTTTGTAATTTAAATAGTTGTAGTAAGTCCACTCTATTGTCCTCCTCCAACATCGCATTTTACGCAACAATGTTGTTTCATCTCAAAGTTCATTATTATTTTTCGTTTCTTATTAATAAGTCAGCCATTTACCTCTTTACACAAAATAGCTTGTCCTTAATTTACAAATACGTTTCAATCATCACGATTAGATTGTTCACTCCGATTGGTGATAGTTAATAATTATCCAGGAATTGCCCACTATTAAAAATATTATTTTATCTGATGAAAGTTCCATATCATCTTTCCATTATAGCAGTGTCGTTTCAGGTAGGAAAGATACTCTTCTTTCCAGAGGATGATAATTAAAAGAAGCCAGGAGGATTCTCCTGACTTCATATGCATATTCTTCTATATTGCTATAACTTTTATATTGATTTTGTCATATCGATAACGACACACTTCTCTTTGCATACAAATAAAAAAACCTTAGAAGAAAAATCTTCTAAGGTTTCAACTAATTAATTAGTTAATGTTGTTTTTTGCAACTGTTGCTAATTCAGCGAAAGCTTTTTCGTCATGAACAGCTAAGTCAGCAAGCATCTTGCGGTTAACTTCGATGCCAGCATTTTTAAGACCGTGCATTAAGCGGCTGTAAGAAAGACCATTCATACGAGCTGCTGCGTTGATACGTGTAATCCATAATTTACGGAAGTCACGTTTCTTTTGACGGCGGTCACGGAATGCATACATTAGAGATTTCATAACCTGTTGGTTAGCAACCTTGAATAATGTATTTTTTGAACCGTAGTAACCTTTTGCTAATTTAATTACTTTTTTACGACGTTGACGAGTAACTGTACCACCTTTTACTCTTGGCATAATATTACCTCCTAATTGTTCTATATATCAGCCGAACTTATTTTAAGTTGTCAAGCATTTGACGAATGCGTTTGAAGTCACCAGCGCTTACTACACCAGCTTTACGTAGTTTACGTTTAGCTTTTGTAGATTTGTTAGCGAATAAATGGCTTGTGTAAGCGTGAGAACGTTTCAGTTTACCTGATCCAGTCTTTTTGAAACGCTTTGCAGCGCCGCGATGAGTTTTTTGTTTAGGCATAGGTATTTCCTCCTCTATCTATTACTTATCGTTTTTCGGTGCTAAAACTAAGAACATACTGCGTCCTTCCATTTTAGGCTTAGATTCGATTGTACTAACTTCAGCACAAGCTTCTGAGAAGCGATCTAAAACACGTTGACCGATTTCTTTATGAGTAATGGCACGTCCTTTAAAGCGAATTGACGCTTTAACCTTGTCGCCTTTCTCTAAAAACTTGATAGCATTACGAAGTTTTGTGTTAAAGTCGTGTTCATCAATTGTTGGACTTAAACGAACTTCTTTCATGCTAATTACTTTTTGATTTTTGCGCTGTTCTTTTTCTTTTTTCTGTTGCTCAAAGCGGAATTTACCGTAGTCCATAATGCGGCATACTGGCGGTTTCGCATTTGGAGCAACTAATACTAAATCAAGATTAAGATTTGCAGCTAAGTCTAAAGCGTCATTACGAGACTTGATTCCAAGTTGATCGCCATTTGCACCAACTAAACGTACTTCGCGTGCACGAATTTGCTCGTTAATCATCATATCCTTGCTAATAGTAAGCCACCTCCAAGGTTTTCTCAGAACATAGTTTGTAGTCATAGAACCCGACAAAAAAAGTGCGGGCATACGACACCCACACTTGTAAAATCTTAAGTAAGAAATACATTTACCTGTAAACTGCGAATGCGTCCATCAGGTGAGAAGCGGGTGCTTCTACTTGTTCCACAAAACAATATTCTATTATCCTTGATGAGTTTATCATAGGACATGACGTCTGTCAAGACGACGCAATGTGTTTTACTAACAACAAGAAATATTGTAACAAACAACTAACATACTTGCAATACTTTTTTACGATAAGTGTTACATGGTTTTTTTTTCTAATTTCCCTTACTCATATTACATAGAAAAGCCGCGGTATACCGCGGCTTTTTCTTATCGTTTTCCTTCTACTTTAATCATATCAACAAAAGCATCTAATGCGATTGTTTCTGATTTTTGTTCACCGTATTTACGTACGTTTACGCCGTTTTCAGTTACTTCATTGTCACCTACTACAAGCATGTACGGAATTTTTTGCATTTGTGCTTCACGGATTTTGTAACCAATTTTCTCTTCACGAGTATCTAATTCAACACGGATACCAGCACGGCGTAATTCGTCTTGTACTTTCTTCGCATAGTCTAAATGTACTTGCGGAGAAACTGGAATTACTTGTACTTGAACTGGAGCTAACCAAGTTGGGAATGCACCTTTGTATTCTTCAATTAAGAAGGCTACGAAACGTTCCATAGTAGATACAACACCACGGTGAATTACAACTGGACGGTGTTGTTTACCGTCTTCACCAACGTAAGATAGTTCAAAGCGTTCTGGAAGTAAGAAGTCTAATTGTACAGTTGAAAGTGTTTCGTCTTTTCCAAGAGCAGTACGAACTTGAACGTCAAGTTTTGGACCGTAGAATGCCGCTTCACCTTCAGCTTCATAGTAATCAAGACCCATTTCATCCATAGCTTCTTTTAACATACCTTGTGCTTTTTCCCACATCTCATCATCAGCATAGTACTTTTTAGTATCTGCTGGGTCGCGATAAGATAGACGGAATGAGTAGTTCTCTAAACCGAAATCTTTGTACACTTCTAGAGTTAAGTTTACAACACGTTTTAATTCTTCTTTAATTTGATCTGGGCGTACGAAAATGTGAGCATCGTTTAAAGTCATTCCGCGTACACGTTGTAATCCAGATAACGCACCTGACATTTCGTAGCGGTGCATTGTTCCAAGTTCCGCAATACGGATTGGTAATTCACGGTAGCTGTGAATATCGTTTTTATAAACCATCATGTGGTGAGGGCAGTTCATCGGACGAAGAACTAACTCTTCATTATCCATTTCCATTGATGGGAACATACCATCACGGTAGTGGTTCCAGTGACCCGAAGTTTCATAAAGCTCTCTGCTTCCTAGTACTGGAGTGTATACGTGATCATAGCCTAAGCTTGCTTCTTTATCAACGATGTAACGCTCGATAATGCGGCGGATTGTTGCACCCTTTGGTAACCAAAGTGGTAAACCTTGTCCTACTTTTTGGCTATTAGTAAATAGTTTTAATTCTTTACCTAATTTACGGTGATCGCGCTCTTTCGCTTCTTCAAGCATACGTAAATGCTCATCTAATTCTGCTTTCTTAACGAATGCAGTACCGTAAATACGTTGTAACATTTTATTATTGCTATCGCCGCGCCAGTAAGCACCCGCAACGCTTAATAATTTAAATACTTTAATTTTCCCTGTAGATGGAAGGTGGACACCACGGCAAAGGTCGAAGAATTCGCCTTGCTCATAGATTGAAATAACTGCATCTTCTGGAAGATCGTTAATTAAATCTAATTTTAACTCATCGCCGATTTCTTCAAAACGACGAATTGCTTCTGCACGTGGTACTTCATGACGAACGATTTCTAAGTTCTCGTTCACAATTTTTTGCATTTCTTTTTCGATTTTCTTGAAGTCTTCAACTGTAATTGCTTCTTCCATATCAATATCGTAGTAGAAGCCATTTTCAATTACTGGACCAATGCCAAGCTCAACCTTAACATCTTTATATAAACGTTTTAACGCTTGCGCTAAAAGGTGAGCTGTTGAGTGGCGTAAAATATATAAGCCATCTTCAGAATCTAATGTAATGATAGAAACTGCACCATCTTCTTCGATTGGTGTAACAAGATCAATCATCTCATCATTTAATTTTCCAGCCACAGCTTTTTTCTTTAAGCCTGGGCTAATAGAAGCTGCGATTTCTTCAGTTGTTACGCCTTTTGGAAACTCCTTCACAGCTCCATCAGGGAAAGTAATTTTAACTACATCTGCCATCACTGGTCACTCCTCTTTTTCTCAAAATAAAAAACACTCATCCCGTAAAAAGGGACGAGTGTTGAATTCGTGGTTCCACCCTTGTTCCAATTAACATAATTGTTAATTGCTCAAGTTCAACATAACGGTGTTGTCCGTTAGCAATTACTAGAAAAACCGTTCACTGCTAAAGTTTAGAGGTGGTAAGTAATAATCCCGTACTAGGAAGCTCACACCCTAAGGCTTCCCTCTCTGAAAATCGTAGAAAACTACTCATGTCCTCATCATGACATTTCAATATATTTCATTTATGTAGGTAATTATATGCTCAAAAACTTAGAAAATCAAGGGCGTTACCTTTATTTTTTAAATTTTTCACATTGCGCTCAAACTCATGTAATCCATGTAATTGTACCCGTTCTTGAAATACATTTCGCAAAGTAATAATCATATTATGGTCTTGTTCTTTCGTATACAAATAAATTTTTTTCGGCGAAATAGAAAGAAGTGGTGCAATTACTTTCGTATCAATATATACATCCTTTTGTTTTAATAAGTCTTCATCTATATATTGAACCAATTTCTCTTGTTTTAAACGTCTACCTTTATCATCATAGAAAATAAAACTTTCATCAAAAATAAGATGTACACATGACAAACGTGATTTCCGGCTACGGACTTGTTGCCGGAGCGTCTCAATAAACATTTGATATTCTTGTTCTAACTTATACTCATCAATTGCCACTTCAGCAAGCTTAGCTACCATTTCCCTATATGTACGAAGACGAAAACGAACATATGATGAAAACGAGAATGAAAGCGGATCACAAAGCCAGTTATTTAAAGAGGATTTAATATATGATTCAAATGTGTGACGTGTTAATTCACGAGCAATTCCTTTTCTTCTTCCTTTTAAAATCTCTTGTGCCATATGCAATATTTGATGGCACTCTTCCTCTTCTTCATAAAAAAACTTCTCTTTTAAGATTGTATATATCCACTCATTTTGTTTCACATTCACAATGAAATATACCATTACTGGCAATAAAATCTTTTCAATATAATTTGATTCACATACTGGTATGTGAATCACCACTTTTTGTTCCTGTAAATACACACTCGTTTCCTTATATAACAGTTCCGCTCTTTTCAATAGTTGTCTATATACGTGCATAGCATCATTTTTTTCTTCGAAGCAAATTTCAATCACTTTTGTCCCCCCTTTTATCCCTGCTCTAAAGGACTGTATCTATACGTTACAAATCCTATAAGAGTCCGTCCCGCGTGAAAGTTCACTCTTAGTAGAATTACATTTCTTATCGTTAGAAAATCCACTCGATATGGCTTGCTAATTTTATATATATTAAGGGAGGGAGAAAAAAATGATACAAGCTACTAGGAATTTTCAATAAGAACTTTTCATTTTATCATTCGGCTACTTTAAAAAGCGTTTAACTACAAAAGAAGAGCAAGCTTCTCAGCTTGCTCTTTACTTATGACGACGGTTTTTCCCGCCAATCGGTATTGGTTTCGCCAAATATTTAATTCGCTCCATAATACGAGCTGCTTTCATTTCTTCCGCTTCACCACGCTGCGTATATGTTAAATGATGTTCTAGTTGTTTAAAATCAAAGTTAGACGTAAAGAACGTCGGTAAGTTTTCTAACATACGGAATTGCAAAATTGCACCGAGTACATCATCACGCACAAAGCTTGACATCGCTTCTGCTCCAATATCATCTAACATTAAAACTTGTACGCGTTTCACCGCATCAATCTTTTCCCCAATCGAATTATCTTGAATTGAACTTTTAATTTCACGTAAAAATTCAGGGAAATATACGAGCATTGAACTTATTTTCTTTCGAGCAAGCTCATTCGCAATTGCTCCTAATAAATACGTTTTCCCTACACCAAATTTACCGTACAAATATAAACCTTGTACTTTTTTACCAGGTTCATATGTACTTAAAAATTCATTAGCTGCACCAATTGCATCAATACGCGCATCTAAATCTGAAGGGTCTAAGTTTTCCATCGTTGCTTGTAAAATATCAGTTGGCATATATACACTTTGAACGAGCTTTTCATATTTCTTCCTCTCGTCATATGCTACTTTTCTAACGCAACGATCATATTGAATATCAATCATCTTCCCTTGGATAACGAGCTTTGGCTCATATCCTTGCAGCATGTTTTTACACGAACCTAGATCCGGACAATCCGCGCAACCTACACTTTGTCCAATATATTCGTATAATTTCACAAGACTGCGTTCAATCATAGACGTTGTTACTTCCCCTTTATGTTCGTCTATAAATTCTTTCACACGCGGATGTGCCATTACTTCCGCCTTTAATACTTCATATCTATTTTTAAAATTTTCATTTTCCATTAACTTTGCAAATGAATTTTGAATATGCTCCATTTTCTCACCTCAAAGAGCGTTCATTCTCTTCTATTAATCACGCTTATATTTTTTTAACACTTCTTCTAATCGTTTTCGTTCGTCCTCTAACGTACTTGCACCTTTTTCAGCACTTACATCTTTTTTCACAGTTTCTTTCTCTTGTTCTTTCGGCTCTTCTTTCAGCCAATCTGGTACCATTTCTTTTCGTACCGTTTTCTTCGACGTACGGCCTTTCTTCTTCGTCTCAGCCCATTCTTGATATTGACGGTTTTCTTCTTTCGCTAACGCCATTGCTTCAGCTACTGTGCCGACCTTTTTACGTGCCCAATGTCCAGCAATCTTCTCCACATACGTTTTCGCAAGTTTCATATCTGAGCGTAGCATAACGTAATAAATAAGTACATTCACAACACCTGGCGTTAATTTTTGATTGATCATTACATCTTCAACGATTTGCAAGTCAGCCTTCGTTGCCTCTGCACCGCCAGAGATTTCTTTCAATAGTTGTTTTGGTGAGATTTCCTCTAACTGTTTGATTAACATCTCTTCTTGCGTAGAAGGCTCTTTTTCTTTCATCATACGTGCAGCGTGAGGCTGTACTCTTTCACTTAATACAGGTAACGCTTGTCCGTTTTCGAACTGATACCAATCACGCGCTCCTTTTCTAAGCCTTTCGATATCAATTGTCTGCAGCTCTGTCACCGCACCAAGAACGATATTTTGCATCGATAACACATCTACATCATACACGTAAGCAAGTGTAATGACACATTCTCGCACTTGATCTGTAATCGCCTTTTTAGGAACAAGAGCGGACAAGCCATCTACAAATAAGGAGAAATCAAAGAAATCATTCCAAACTTTTGGAGCGTCTCCCTTTTCATTACTTGGCATAGCTGTCGTTTTTGGAATACGAAGGTCTTCTTGCGCATGCTCAAGCTGCCCTGGATTAAACGAACCAAACACATCATTAAAAGAACGCGTAACATTTTCATAAGATGCAAAATCAAATTCTTCTTCTAAGAAATAATGCTTTACTTGATTATATTTTGTCCGACTCAATCGATTGTATAAAAAGATACTTAAAACAATATCATCAAAAAACTGCTTCGGAGATAAAGGTGGTTGCAGCTCATATATAAACATTCGAATATCTTTTTCTTTCTTAATATATACTTTCAAAAGTCCAATTGCCTCTAACTTTACTCGTTCCTCATATACTTCGGGAAGTTGCATTTGCATGGTCACCATAAGGGAATGATGCGTATTCTCTTTTCCAAATACACGATCTTGTTCTAACTCTCCCCATAGCGTCATGTACAAGCTAAAAGCTCTACTACCTATTAACGGCTGATATAACATCGTTAACACTTTTCGGTCGTAATTATGCAATAATCCTTTCGCACTTACTTTATAACGATCAATCGGCAATAGCTCCATCCATGACTGTTTTTCCATTCTTGCTTTCCTTTCTCTCATCCAATCTTCACTATATAATTTATTAGCGAAAAAGAGCTATTAGCTTTCGCTTCTAGCTCTCTTATCTCATTACTTACGGTATGTAAAGAGAATACGATACAGATTCTACTCTCTTTCTTTTTGCAGTATATCTTTTAATTCTTCAATAAATACATTTAAATCTTTAAATTGGCGATATACAGAAGCAAAACGCACGTAAGCAACATCATCGATATCACGTAGTTCTTCCATAACAATTTCACCAATCATATCACTTTTCACTTCTGATATACCTAAATTACGAAGTTCACGTTCCACACTTTGAGTTACTTCTTCTAATTGTCTTAAAGATACTGGTCTTTTTTCACACGCTTTAATTAAGCCACGTAAAATCTTTTCTTTATTAAACTCTTCTCGTGTTCCTTCTTTTTTTACAACGATAAGAGGTGACTCTTCCACTCTTTCAAATGTCGTAAAGCGGCTTAAACAGCTTTCACACTCTCTCCTTCTTCGAATAGAGCGCCCCTCGTCTACCGGACGCGAATCTAACACTCTTGTACCATTATGAGAACAGGATGGACAACGCAATATATTCACTCCTTTACACTATACTCTTTATTTTTTCTCTACTTACTTCATCTGACAATATATATACATTATTATATAACTCATTTTAACTCTCTTACCACTTTAAGTTTAAGCGCATTATTATCTCGTTTAAAAAAATACGATGATAGATGCGTTGTTAACTTATTCGTAAGAGCTCCATTTATTCAACTAACGAGTACATTATATTTTCCCTTTTTTATAAACTAAAAAAGAGGTGCATTATACACCTCTTTACATTTTAAATCAATTATGTTCTTTTTTAAAGAGCTTTTGTTTCTCTCTGCTTAATTTCGAAGCTACCAGTGCCTCGAGGAAGCTCGATGCTCTCACGCGTTTTCGCGTTTAAACCTTCTGCAATATATTCTGCAGCAACATTTGGATCAATACGATCCCCACAAGTATAAACATCAATACTTGCGTAACCGTGCTCCGGAAAGCTATGAATTGTTAAATGTGATTCCGAGATAATTACTACTCCACTTACACCTTGTGGTGCAAATTTATGGAAAGCAACCTCACGCACTTCAGCACCAGCTCTTAGTGCTGCATCCACAAATAATTGTTCAATATACGGCATGTCATTAAGCTTGTCGAAATCGCAATCCCAAAGTTCAGCGATCACGTGACGACCCATCGTATCCATAGTATCCATTCTACAGTTCCCCCTTGTAAATTTATTCTAACTGTTCGAATTGAAAACTAATTTGCAATTTGGCTTGCTCCACTACCACGGGGGAAAGTTAGTCCAGAGAGGTCCTAACCCTTTAAGTAGTGACTACGTACCTCAGCTCTTAAGTTTACGAGTGTTAGTATACTTTGTTTATTTTCATTTTGCAACAACAGTTTTTTCGATTTTCTGTCATATTTTCCTCTTTACTTTTCCCTAAAAAAAATAAATGATTCACAAATACAGTAACCCCAACGTTTCGTGGTATGTCCACTTTCAAAAATATACTCCTATAATTTTTTTCCTTTTCAGAAAAAAATAAAAAAAAGAGGGCAAATATTCCACTTGCCCTCTCCCTTATTCACTTAAATATGTTGCACATTTTCTTGCTTCGCTAATTCGTCAACAACTAACGTTACAAGATCTACAACACGACGAGAGTAGCCCCACTCGTTATCATACCAAGCCAGTACTTTCACTTTACGATCACCCATTACCATTGTAGATAAACCATCAATGATAGCTGAGTGTGTATTTGTATTAAAGTCAATAGATACTAAAGGCTCTTCGCTGAATTCTACAATGCCTTTTAACGCACCGTTTGCAACAGTTTTGAATGCATCGTTAATAGCTTCCACTGTCACATCACGTTTTACATCTACTACTAAGTCAACAAGAGACACGTTTGGCGTTGGTACACGAAGTGCCATACCATGAAGTTTCCCATTTAAATGTGGAAGAACTTTTGCTAGCGCTTTCGCAGCACCTGTCGTTGTCGGAATAATTGATTGTCCGCAAGCACGTGCTCTTCTTAAATCTTTATGTGGATTATCAATATTTTTTTGGTCATTTGTATAAGCGTGAACTGTCGTCATTAAACCGTTTTCAATTCCAAACTGCTCATCTAACACCTTCACAACAGGCGCTAAACAGTTTGTTGTACAAGATGCATTTGAAATAACAGTATGTTTTGTAATATCTAATTGGTCTTCGTTCACACCTACTACAATTGTTACATCTTCATTTTTACCAGGCGCTGTTAAAATAACTTTTTTCGCTCCAGCTTCAACGTGAAGAATTGCTTTTTCTTTTGAATTAAATTTACCAGTTGCTTCAATTACAACTTCAACACCTAAATCTGTCCAAGGCAATTCCTTTGGATCGCGGTTGTTTAAAAGGCGAATCATTTTCCCATCAACTAATAAGTGATCTTCAAATGCTTCTACTGTTCCGTCAAACTTGCCGTGAACTGTATCATATTTAATTAAATGTGCTAACGTTTCAGATGGATAGCTTGCATTGATTGCTACAATTTCGAATGCGCTTTCTTTTATTGCCTGACGAAATACCATTCTCCCAATACGTCCAAATCCATTAATTGCCACACGAGTCATAATATGTTATCCCCCTTGAATGCGTTATACTATTTATCTCCAATCCCAATAATAGTATAACACAAAAAGGGGATATGTCACTAAGCATTTTCATTAATTTCACAATTTTTTAGTCAATAATGTTCCATTTCTTTAAAATCCCCTGTAATTGTGTTTTCGTTCCCATAATTGTGCCATCATTATTTATCACTTCATCTGCATGTTTCACTTTTTCTTCTAACGGCATTTGAGATTGAATACGAGCTGTTGCTTCTTCTTCTGAAAAATTATTTCGCTTCATTAAACGTTCTAATTGCGTATGTGGCTTAACTGCTACAACTAAAACGCGGTCAACGAGACTTGTTAATTTACTTTCAAATAAGAGAGGAATATCTAACACAACCGCTTGCATACCTTCTTTTATGTACATTTCCTTTTGCCTATTCATTTCCTCACGCACTGCAGGATGAACAATTTTGTTTAACTGCAATCGTTTCTCTTCATTATAGAAAACGACACTTCCTAGTTTTGGACGATCTAGTTCTCCATCTTCTTGTAATACTTCTGTTCCAAATACTTCTACAATTTTGTTATATGCTGGCTTTCCTCGTTCTACAACTTCTCGCGCAATAATATCTGCATCAATAACTGGTATATTTAGCTCGCGAAACATTTGAGATACTGTACTTTTTCCACTTGCAATACCTCCCGTTAATCCAATTACTACTGTCATCATATAATCCTCCTCATAATAAAAGGCGCGAAACTAATGTTCCACGCCCGTACTTACATTTTCCAAATTCCAATAATAATGAGTAATACCCCAGGCAGGAATGTAAATTTTTGCAACCATTTCATATTTGATAAAACCGTTCCAAGTTTCATTCCAATAAATAAAAACAAAGAACTCATCACTGCAACTAATATCGCCATCATAGCAGGTGCATACCCTAATAAAGATGCACCAATTCCAGCACCAAATGAATCTACAGAAAGAGCGATACCAAGAAGTAACGCTTCTCCTGCAGAAATGGTGCCTGATTTATCGAAATCTGCTACAGTCGGTTTCCGTAAAATTTGAATGACTAACCCAAGCGAGGCAATCTCTAATTTCCATACCTTCTCCTCTTGCTTCGGTTCTTCTTTTTTCTCACTTCGAAAAAATTGGTATAATACCCAAATCCCTATTCCAATAAGAACAAGCCCACCGATACGCGTTGCGATAACAGGTGAAAATACTTTCGCGATCATATGTCCAATTCCCATTGAAACAAGCATAACAGCCGCTGAACACATCCCGATAATTACAATTGATCTTAGTGGAATTCTTACGCTTCTTAAACCATATGTTAGCCCTACACTACAGCTATCTAAGCTTAATGTAAAAGCTAATAAAATAAGAGATAAATAAAGGTACATCGGTAAGCTCCTCCCTTATACATAGCTCTGCTGTATGTATATGACAAATGCCTATCCGATGTTATCTCTTTTCTATATTCTCGGCTGACAAATCGGGCAATAATGCGTTCCTCTTCCGCCAACAACTGTTTTTTCTAATATCGTACCGCAAGTCACACACGGTTCTCCTTTTTTTCCATATACATTTAGCAGTTCTTGGAACGAACCAATTTGCCCTTGTGAGTTGATATACGTTCGAATTGTACTTCCGCCACGCTTCACTGCTTCACCTAACGTTGTAACAGTCGCCTCATAAATTCGCTCAATTTCTTCTACTGTTAAAGACGACGCTTCTCGTTCTGGATGAATTTGAGAACGGAATAAAACTTCATCTACATATATATTTCCAAGTCCTACCAAAAGACGCTGGTCTAATAATACAACTTTTATTTTACGATTTGTCTTTTGCAATCTCTCTTGTAAATACTGTGGTGTCAATTCAGCATCAAATGGCTCCGGACCTAAGTCAGCAAGAGGCATTTGATTCATTTCCTCACCTTTTTTAAAGAGATGCATCGTACCAAACTTTCTCACATCTTTATAATGTAATTCAGTTCCATCTGTAAATAAGAAACGGACGTGCGTATGCTTATCAATTGGCTCATCCTCTTGATGCAGTAAAAACTTACCTTCCATACGCAAATGTGAAACAATGACATAATTTGTTACATATAAAAGCAAAAACTTTCCTCTTCGCTTTATATTTTCAATCGTCTCGCCTTTTAGCATTTCTTTAAAGATTTCTGCATCATCCGGTCGTTTTACGATTTTCGGATAAGTAACAATAACATCTTCAATCGTTTTTCCTGTTACAAGATTTTCAAGTGTCCGTCTGACGTTTTCAACCTCTGGTAATTCAGGCATTTCATCACTTCCTTATTTTGCGTCGTACCAAGTTGGACCGTAAGAATAATCAACTTTCAACGGAACTGTAAGTTCAATTGCATGCTCCATTACTTCTGGTACAAGCTTCTCTAATTTTTCAATTTCTTCTTTTGGTGCTTCAAATATTAATTCATCGTGTACTTGCAATAGAAGACGCGCTTGTAATCCTTCTTCTTCTAAACGATCTGCCATAATAATCATCGCTTTTTTAATAATATCTGCTGCAGTACCTTGAATTGGTGTATTCATAGCTGTACGCTCAGCAAAGCTACGCAAGTTAAAATTACGACTCGTAATTTCCGGAATGTAACGGCGGCGATTTAATAATGTAGCTACATATCCTTTTTGTTTCGCATCTTTTACGATGTCATCCATGTATTCTTGTACACCAGGGAAACTTTCTAAATACTTTTCAATAAATTCCGCTGCTGCTTTTCTTGTAATTCCTAAGTTTTGTGAAAGACCATAATCACTAATACCATACACAATTCCGAAGTTAACAGCTTTCGCTTGTCGTCTCATATTTGAAGTTACTTCATCTTTTTCAACGCCAAATACATCCATAGCTGTTTTCGTATGAATATCCATGTCATGTTGGAACGCGTCGACTAGCCCTTTATCATTTGCAATATGAGCTAATACACGAAGTTCAATTTGTGAATAATCCGCTGCGTACATAATCCATCCTTCTTCTGATGGAACGAATGCCTGACGAATCTTTCTTCCTTCTTCTAATCGAATCGGGATATTTTGTAAGTTTGGATCCGTTGAACTTAATCGGCCCGTTTGCGTTAATACTTGATTGAAACGAGTATGGATTTTAGATGAATCTTCATGTACAACTTTTAATAAACCTTCAATATAAGTTGAATTTAGTTTCCCTAATTGACGGTAATGTAAAATGTTTGGAATAATTTCATGGTGATCCATCAGCTTGTCTAGTACATCAGCTGACGTAGAATAACCTGTTTTCGTCTTCTTAATAACCGGTAAGTTTAAATTCTCAAACAGAATAACACCAAGCTGCTTCGGTGAATTAATATTAAATTCTGTTCCTGCCAGCTTATAAATTTCCTGTTCCATTTCCTTTAATCTACCTGCAAGTTCTTCTCCCATATTACGAAGACGTTCTGTATCAACTTTTACACCTTTTACTTCCATATCAGCTAATACACGTGCAAGTGGTAATTCTAACTCTGTAAACAGTTCATATTGCTCATTCTTTTCTAACTCTTCAACGAATGTTTGCTTCACATCATATAATACATGCACTTTACGAGCTACATGCTCCGCTACTATCTCTAGCTCTGGAACAGCACGCTTCGCACCTTTTCCGTAAACTTCTTCATCAGATTTCACAGCATGTGTTTCTTTCATTTTCGCTACAGTACGGAAATCTTTATCTGTATCAGCCGGGTCAAGTAAGTAAGCAGCAATTAATAGATCAAAGTCAATCCCTTGCACATCTATACCGTTCCATTTCAGTGCAACGATCGCACGCTTCGCATCAAATGTATACTTTCTCATTTCTCCATCTGCAAGCCACTCTTTAAAAGCATCTGATTTAAGTGCAATGTCTGTCTGAATAAAGTAACATCCGTTTTCATTTTGAATACCGAAACCTTGAATATCTGCTTTATGATAATTATCTTCTTGTACTTCAACGATAAGCGCACTATCTTGCTGAAGCATTTCTTCTGTAACTTCTTCCACAATATCAAATGTAATATCATCTAATTCAGCTGGAGCCGTTTCTTCTGGAGTAACACCTAATTTATTTAAAAGAGATGTGAATCCTAAATTCTCGAACATTGGAATGACATCACTTGGCTCATATCCTTTATACTCCATATCATCCACATGCACAGTAATCGGTGCGTCTGTAATAATGGTTGCAAGATCTTTACTCATAAGAGCTTGGTCTTTATTTGCTTCCAGCTTTTCTTTTAATTTCTTCCCGCTTACTTGATCTATATTTTCATACACTTCTTCAACCGTTCCAAACTGTGTTAACAATTTAATCGCAGTTTTTTCACCAACTCCTGGTACACCTGGAATATTATCTGATTGGTCTCCCATTAAACCTTTCATATCGATAATTTGCTTCGGTGATAAGCTGTATTTCTCAAATAAAGCTTCTTTCGTATATTCATCTACTTCCGTAATCCCTTTTCGAGGAATACATACAAGCGTGTTATCAGAAACAAGTTGAAGTAAATCTTTATCTCCTGAAATAACTTTTACACTAGCTCCTTGTTCACTCGCTTCTTTCGCTAGCGTTCCCATAATGTCATCCGCTTCATAATTTTCTAATTCATAACGCGGTACATTGAATGCATCAAGCATCTCACGAATAAATGGGAATTGCTCTGATAACTCAGGCGGAGTCTTTTGACGTCCTCCTTTATACTCACTATACGTTTTGTGACGGAACGTTGTTTTACCCGCATCAAATGCAACTAACATATGCGTCGGTTTTTCTTCCTCTAATATTCTCATTAACATCATTGTAAAACCGTAAATTGCGTTCGTATGTATACCTTTGTCGTTATTTAAAAGCGGTAGTGCAAAGAAAGCACGATACGCGATATTATTACCATCTACTAATACGACCTTTTTTTCCAAATCAGAAACCTCCCCATACAAATTTGAAATGATTTTTTTCACAGAAAAAAACCGTTTCTTTCCTCTCTCTATATTAACATGACTAATAGAGAGAAGAAAAATAACGGTTATTTTCTTTCATATATAAAACAGACTTATATTGGCATAAAGGGAAGTGACGAGAATAGCTTAACTATTCTCGTCCAAAATTACTCCTTGGATGAAGGGGTTTTCATGTATTATATTAACAGAGCTTTATTAATATTTAATTAAGCCATTGTTAATATATTGTAAACATCCTTCATCCTATTTTTCAGTTGCTGATTTTGGTAAAACAACTGTAAAGGTTGTCCCTTCTCCTACTTCACTATCCACTGTAATCGTACCGTGATGGGCCTCGACTAAATGCTTTACGATTGATAACCCAAGACCTGTACCACCAGTATTTCTACTCCTCGCTTTATCCACTCGGTAAAAGCGTTCAAAAATACGTGGAATTTCATCTTTACTAATACCAATTCCAGTATCCGACACTTTTATATAAGCATTATATTTATCTTCTGCTAATTCTACAGAAACAACGCCTCCAGCCGGTGTATATACGATTGCGTTATTCATTAAATTAATAAAGATTTGCTGCAAACGACTTGGATCTCCAATGACAGAGACACGTTTTAATGCATTTACTTGTAAAGAGATTTCTTTTTCTCCCGCTTTATTATCAAGCACCATATGAATATCTTCAAGAAGTCCCTTCATATCAACGGTACCCATATTCAATTTAAATCCTTGTTGCTCAATCTTTGATAAATCTAATAAATCTTCAATTAATCCTTGCATACGTTCACTTTCTTTTAAAATAATATGCAAGAAATGCTCGCAGAATTTTTTATTATCCATAGCACCGTCTAAAAGTGTTTCTGAAAAACCTTTAATAGAAGTAATCGGCGTTTTTAGTTCATGAGAAACATTCGCTAAAAAGTCTTTTCTCATTTGTTCTAACTTTTTCAGCTCAGTAATGTCATGGAATACAAGGACAATCCCTTTCCATTCATGGTTCGTCCCGATAATCGGTGCTCCATATACCTCGAAATGCTTTCGCTCAATTCCAAGTGGCAATAACATTTGTTTGCGCACTTTCACTTCTGTCATAAAGATTTCTTCCACAAGCTCTATAATTTCCGGATGATGAAACGACTCATAATATAAACGATCTAAATATTCTTCATCTGTGACGTGGAAAGTTTCCTTATACGAACGGTTTACAAGGTTGATATAACCGCGGCTATCAATTAAAATCATTCCGCTTCCCATATTTTCAATTAACGTATGCAGACGATCTTGTTGCATTTCTTGCTCAAGTGTCATCTCTTGTAAATTACGAGCTAAAATATTAATCGCTTTACTTAACATTCCCGTTTCATCCGAATGACTTTCATAAGCGCGTGCTTTATAATTACCCTTCGCTAATTCGATGGCAACTTTCGTAACGGACTCAATCGGCCTAATATATTGCCCTGTAATTTTCATACCTAAAAATACGACTACAAGACACGCAATAACAAATCCGATAATTAATAATCCCCACGTTTTTTGATGAACGTCTTTCAAAGGCTCAATTGTGCTCTTCACAAAAATGTATCCTTGTTTCCCTGCTACATCTTGCACGAACACCGCATGGTAAAATTCATTATTTTGATCTGTTTCTTTCGTAATGACTTTATTTCTTTGTTTCGTTGTTTCAGAGGAAAGTTCTTTTATTATCCCTTGGCTAAAAGCAGACGGTTCTCCCCCGCTATATTGAACTTTCTTTTTCTCATCTACAAAGGCAATAGAAGCCTGAATTTTTTCTTCTAGCTTTTTAAATATATATGGATTTTTTAAAACATCATCAAAACCTTGTTCTTCTGCTAATACCGCAACATACTCTGTCTCTTTTACCATTCTCTCTTTCGCATGATCTATATAATAGTTTTCAAACACGGTTTCCAGCAATAAACCGAGTCCGACTAAAATAAAAACAATAAGAGAAACAAATGTAAAAAGAAGCCTGGAACGAAATTTATTCATCCCCTTTTGGCTCCTCTAATTTATATCCTAAACCACGTATCGTTTTAATGTACGTCGGTTTTTTCGTATTTTGTTCAATTTTATCGCGCAAATGGCTAATATGAACGTCAACAATTCGTGTATCACCAGCGAAATCATAATTCCATACAGCACTTAATAATTGATCACGCGTTAATACGCGACTTTTATTTTTCGCAAGATAAACAAGTAGTTCAAATTCTTTTGGTGTTAATTCAAGCTTTCTTCCTTGGAAATAAGCCTCATAAAACTCCGGTAAAATTTTAAGTTCAGCAATTGTAATGCTCTCTTCATCTGACGATTCTGTAACTTGCTCTTCTTGTTGTAATTTCGTGCGGCGTAAAATTGCCTTCACACGCGCAACAACTTCCCTTGGGCTAAATGGCTTCGTCATATAATCATCCGCCCCAAGTTCAAGACCTAGCACCTTATCAAACTCATCATCTTTTGCTGTCAACATTAAAATCGGCGTCATAACGCGCTGCAATCGTAATTCTTTACATACTTCCATACCATCCATTTTTGGAAGCATTAAATCTAATATAATTAAATCTGGACGTTCTGTTGTCGCTTTTTGAAGCGCCATTTCTCCATCCATCGCTGTTATCACTTCAAAACCAGCTTGTTGTAAATTAAATTCGATTAAAGTTAAGATAAACTCCTCATCATCAACTACTAAAATACGATTGTTCATTCTTTTCCTCCAAGTTATAGACTTGAAACCTTCTTCATCCTAGTATTTTCCCCGTTATTCTCATCATACTAGAAAACAAGGTCCCTCTCAATATAATTGTCTATTCATGGATTCGGATTGCGCAATTAACTTGTAGTGATCCATACTTTATACACTTCTATATCTTTATTAAATTCAATACTCGTATGGATATGATATTCTCGACTTTGCGCTAAGAAAAAGATACAGCGTACGCTATTTTATAATCTAGCGTTTCATATCCATCAAATAGTCTTCCATACATTTCATTCGCAACCCCGTCCGCCCATACTTCAGCTTCTCTTATCGTTTCAAAGATAACGTCTTCTCTCTTCCACTTCATCTTAAAAAAACCCTTTAATTGACTTTAATTACCAATTGATATATTATTAATTTTAATATATTAATAAATGCAATAAAGGAGCTATTATGCGAATATTACTATCTATTTTAACTTTATTAGTAACATGTTTCCTTACTTTTAACGTACCGAGCTGGGATACGATTAAAACGGGGTGTTCAGATTTTGCTGAAGGGTTCAAAGAGGGATTCTTCAACTAAAAATAGCGCTAGCCCCCTTATGAAAGGCATGCTAGCGCTATTCACATTTTCATGTTTTAAAAATTATCTAATGCTTTTTCCATAATAGAGACTGATTTGTAAGGTGGTGTTACTGTTAATGAGCCTTTCACAACAGTATCCCCTTTTTCATCATGAGCAGATACAAGCATATCAATTGTATGTTCCTCCTCAGAAACAGCCACAACTTCAAAGTGGATTTGTAACGTTTCATAATGGTGAACATGCTTCACGAACGTAAGGTCCTTTCTCGTAATATGACTACCTGGACCTGGTAAATATTTCGTAACTGCCGTTGTAATCATTCCAGTTAGCATAATGCTTGGTACAATCGGCTTTTCATACGGAGTTTGGGATGCGTAATCATGCTGAATATATAATGGATTGGCATCATTCGTTAACCCTAAGTACAATAACAAATCTTTATCCTCAATTTTTTCAGTGATAGATAATTTCTCTCCTACTGTAATTTCATCCATTTTACGACCAATTTGAACTTTTTTCTTTAACATGTTACAACCCCCTCCGATTTTTTCACCTTATTATCCTACTAAAAGCGATACTTGATCCGACATTTACTATGATGAGGGCAATGTATAGTATAAATCTACAGTTTCATTATAGGATATTACAAATGATAGCGTTTTCATGTTATTTCAAAAAAACATTTGTATAAATAGTAGAAAAAGATTCGGGGCCCCGAATCTTTTTCTACTTATATTTAATGATTAAACAAGAACCTTCATAACATTACGTACAGATTCTACAGAGCGATCTAACGCTTCTTTTTCATCTGCAAGAAGTTCTAATTCAATAATTTTTTCAATTCCGTTACCACCTAGAATTACTGGTACCCCTAAGTAAAGGTCACTATAACCGTATTCACCTTCAAGGTACGCAATAGCCGGTAATACACGGCGTTGATCTTTTAAGATTGCTTCTGTCATTTCAACTAAAGAAGCAGCTGGTGCGTAATATGCACTACCGTTTCCTAATAAGCCTACAATCTCGCCGCCACCTTTACGGGTACGTTCTACGATTGCTTCTAAACGCTCTTTCGGAATTAACGTTTCTAACGGAATGCCACCTGCATAAGAATAACGTACAAGAGGTACCATATCGTCACCGTGTCCACCAAGAACAAATCCTGTAATGTCTTTCACAGAAAGATTTAATTCTTGTGCGATGAATGTACGGAAACGAGCTGTATCTAATACGCCCGATTGACCGATAACACGCTCTTTCGGGAATCCAGCTTCTTTAAATACAGAATATGTCATTGCATCAACTGGATTTGTTAACACAACAATAATTGCATTTGGTGAATGTTTTGCAATGTCGCGCGTAATACTTTTCATAATTTTGGAGTTTGTTGCTACTAAATCATCACGGCTCATACCAGGCTTACGCGCAATACCTGCTGTAATCACAACAACGTCAGAATCAGCAGTATCTGCGTAATCAGATGTTCCAATAATGTTAGCATCAAAACCTTGTACTGGGCTCGCTTCTAACATATCTAACGCTTTCCCTTTTGTTGGATTTTCCAGCTGTGGAATGTCCACTAATACAACATCTGCAAGTTCTTTTTGTGCTAATAAGAATGCTGTTGTTGCTCCTGTAAATCCTGCACCGATGACTGAAACTTTCTTGCGTTTGATTGTCATAATTTACCCCCCACTTTAATTATGCGTTTTTGATTATCGCTACATCCATGTTTTTAATAAGTTCATTAGCGAACTCAGAACATTTCACTTCTGTTGCACCTTCCATTAAGCGTGCGAAATCATAAGTTACTACTTTTGAAGCAATTGTTTTCTCAACTGAAGCAGTTACTAATTTCGCAGCTTCGTTCCATCCTAAGTGTTCTAATAATAATACACCAGAAAGAAGAACTGAAGATGGGTTTACTTTATCTAAACCTGCATATTTTGGAGCTGTACCGTGCGTAGCTTCAAAGATAGCATGTCCAGTTACATAGTTAATGTTTGCACCAGGTGCAATACCAATTCCACCTACTTGTGCAGCAAGTGCATCAGAGATGTAGTCACCGTTTAAGTTCATTGTTGCAACAACATCGAACTCACGTGGACGAGTTAAAATTTGTTGTAAGAAGATGTCTGCAATAGAATCTTTTACGATGATTTTTCCAGCCACTTCAGCGTCTGCCATCGCTTTATTCGCTGCATCTTTGCCATCTTTCTCAACGATACGATCATATTCAGCCCAAGTAAATACTTTGTCGCCGAATTCTTGTTCCGCTACTTCGTAACCCCAGTTTTTGAAAGCACCTTCTGTAAATTTCATAATGTTTCCTTTATGAACTAATGTAACAGAAGAGCGTTTTTCGTTAATTGCATATTGAATTGCAGCACGAACAAGACGCTTTGTCCCTTCTTCTGAGATTGGTTTAATACCAATACCAGATGTTTCTGGGAAGCGGATTTTATTAACACCCATTGCTTCTTTTAAGAAAGCAAGAACTTTTTCTGCTTCTGGAGATCCTTGCGCATATTCAATTCCAGCATAAATGTCTTCTGTATTTTCACGGAAAATAACCATATCAGTATCTTCCGGACGTTTTACAGGTGAAGGAACACCTTCAAAATAACGAACTGGACGTAGACATACATATAAATCTAATTCTTGACGAAGTGCTACGTTTAGAGAACGAATACCACCGCCAACTGGAGTTGTAAGTGGACCTTTAATCGCGATTAAATATTCACGAATTAAATTTAAAGTTTCTTCTGGTAACCACTCGCCTGTTTGGTTGAATGCTTTTTCCCCTGCAAGCACTTCTTTCCAAACGATTTTCTTCTCACCATCATAAGCTTTTTCAACTGCTGCTTCTAGTACACGAGATGCAGCTGCCCAAATATCAGGACCAATTCCATCTCCTTCGATAAATGGAATAATCGGATTGTTTGGTACATTCATAACACCATTAGTTACAGTAATTTTTTCACCTGTCGTCAATGTGATAACCCCCATGTTTGAAATTTCATATGTATGAAACTGAGGGAATAACCCCTCAGTTCAAACCGTTAGTCAAATTAAAATATTCTAATCATTACATCTTTCCGAAAAAATCAGACTTTTGAAAGCGTATTTTCACTATCGAAATAGTGTTATTCGCTTATCGTTGTGCAATTGGAACATACACTTGATGTGTTGGTCCATTATAATCAGCACGCGGACGGATTAAACGGTTATTTTCATATTGTTCTAGAATATGAGCTAACCAGCCTGACATACGGCTAATTGCAAAAATAGGTGTAAATAAGTCATGGTCAATTCCTAAACAATGGTATACAGAAGCTGAATAGAAATCAACATTTGGTGGAAGACCTTTTTCTTTTGTTACAATGTCTTCAATTTTGATAGACATATTATACCATTTCTCTTCTCCTAAAAGCACGCATAATCTCTTAGACATTTCGCGTAAATGTTTTGCACGCGGATCACCCTGCTCATATACACGGTGGCCAAAGCCCATGATTTTCACTTTATTTTGAAGAGCATTATGAATATATGATTCTACATTTTCTTCTTCGCCAATTTCAGTTAACATCTTCATTACATTTTCATTTGCCCCACCGTGAAGAGGACCTTTTAACGCACCGATTGCTGCTGTAATGCCAGAATATACATCTGAAAGTGTAGCTACACAAACGCGTGCAGTAAATGTAGAAGCGTTTAACTCATGATCTGCGTGAAGTACAAGCGCCTTATCAAAAGCTTCAATTTCAACTTCATTTGGCTCGCGATCATTTAACATGTACAAGAAGTTTGCAGCTAATGATAAATCATTTCTAGGCTCAACAACATCTAAACCTTTACGGATTCTTGCGTAAGCAGCAACTAAAGTACCCACTTGAGCCTGTAATTTAACCGCTTTCAAATAATTGGACTTTTCATCCATAATTTCAGCGCTCTCATCGTATAATGATAGCATGGAAATTGCAGTTCGTAAAACAGACATCGGATGTGCGATTTTTAAATCTACTTGTTTCAAATATGCTAAAATCTCACCTGGAACTTTATAGTATTCCGATACAATCTCATTAAATTTCGCTAGTTCTTGCTCGTTAGGAAGCTTGCGATGCCATAATAAGTACACTACTTCTTCAAATGTAGCATTCTCAGCTAAATCATCAATATTATACCCAACATAAGTTAATGTATCATCAATAATAGAGCTCACAGATGATGTTGTTGCTACTACCCCTTCTAAACCTCGAATAACAGTCATGACATTCTCTCCTTTTCCTGAAAATTCTCCCAACCTTGCTTCTTATATCTATTTGCTCCCCTTTTGAATTATGAACGCCCGTTCACTCTTTAGGCAAGCAAAATGCACGATCATGCAAATTTGTTGCGATGTTCCCCTCTTATTGTCCATTGTCTACATGGAAAGCATGAGCGTGAATGTCTCCCCGAATCCTCACGCTCAAAACAACAAGTTAGTGAGGAAAATGAATTCCGAAGAGTTTTATGATAAAAACAACATAAAACAATATCATTATAAAATTGTTTTATGTTGTTTTTATTTTATCTGGTGTAAAGTCTCTGCTGTTATGTAACTTTTCAAAGTTTCTAATCCTATTATAAACAATTATCTGACTTTTGTGAACAGAAAGAATTCAAAAATTTTATATTACTATAAAATTCCTTATTTAAACATCTGTATAATACTCATTACTGCATAGGCAATTCCAGCCCCAATTAATGGACCTACAGCGACCCCATTAAATAAAGCAACTGCTATAATTGTCCCGAAAACGAGCGCAGTTGTAATATGAGGATCTGTCGTTAATAATTGTACGCCACCTTTTGCTAACAGAGCAACTGCTACCCCTGAAGCTAAAGCAATCCATGCATAATACGATTTCGCTGCTTCTCCAAGTTGCTTAAATCCTATTTCCCCCGTCGCAATCGGTACGAGTACTGCTATTGTAATAACCGTAACACCGAGGTTAATCCCTTTCGTTTGTAGATAAGGAAAGACTTTATCCCCTAGAAATGTAAATTTTAATAGAAATAACACACCAATAGCTACAGTAAGCGATTGGTTTTTCGCAATAAGTCCTATAATAAGTAGTATGAATAAAAATAACGTTGACTGACTAATCATGTTTGCACTTCCTTTCTGAAAATAATGAACTCATTTCCAAACAAAAATACCTTTAAACCTATCGTTATACATGCTATATCGATGCCTATTCAACATGAATCACTTCATTTTTTTACGCATTTTAAAATGACAAACTGAGACTTTCACCATCCAAATGTAAGCATGTATACATTTTAAAAAACGGGCGTCTCTCCTTTCTTTTCTAATTAGAAACAGGTAAAATAAAAAGAAGAGAAAATGAAGTTTTTACCATATAGTAGAAGCATCAACACCAAGCTTTCACAGTCACTCACATACTGAAAAAGCAGGAAAATCCATCATTCCACTATAACATAAAGTGAAACTTTAATCAGTGGGGCACACTCGTTATAAGTTGAACGAATTAGGATAATCCAAATTGGAATGGGAGGTATACATCTTTGAATCGAAACTTACTATATATGATATTGCGACTCGTATTTGTCATTGTAGCGACGGTAGCCGGGTTCTATGCATTACTATATATGTCAGGACTTATCTATCCTTTTATTATCGCTTTCGCATTTGCTTATTTAATTAATCCTGTCGTCAATTTCCTGAATCAAAAACTACAATTTCCTCGCGCACTCGCAGTACTCGTTAGCTTAATTCTCGTATTTGGAGCTATCGTCGGACTCGTTACATATCTTGTAACAGAAGCAATATCTGCCACAACATACTTACTACAACTTGTTACAGTAAAATTTCCGGATATCGTTGCATTCGCTCAGCAGTTTGCACTTAATCATATTATGCCTCTCTACGATGATTTAATCTCTAAATTTAATCATCTTGGGGAACCGCAGCGCTATACGATTACACAAAACATTCAAAACTTAGGAACCGAAGCAACGACGCAAATGAAAGAACTTTTAACCGCTATTATAAGCGGGTTAACAAATTTCATTAGTGCACTACCAACTACTTTAACTGTACTTGTATTCGTTTTATTAGCCACTTTCTTCATTAGTTACGATTGGCATCGTCTTGCTCAGAAAGTAAGAAAGTTTTTGCCCAACCGTGTTCATGGCTATGGAAAAACTATTTTTGTGGATTTAAGAAAAGCTTTATTCGGTTTTGTTAAAGCGCAACTTACACTCGTATCTATGACAACTGTTATTGTACTAATCGGACTTTTAATATTACGCGTACCATACGCCATTACTATCGCGATTATTACAGGGGTTGTAGATTTACTCCCGTATTTAGGAACAGGAGCTGTCTTCGTTCCTTGGGTTATATACGTATTTTTCACTGGCGACACTGCTTTTGCCATCGGTCTTCTCATTTTATACATCGTCGTGATTGTCCAAAGACAAATTATGGAGCCAAAGGTACTTTCATCTAATATCGGCCTTGATCCATTAGCAACACTGATTGCTCTATTTGTCGGCTTTAAGCTCTTTGGCTTCTTAGGATTAATCATCGGTCCAGTCACCTTAGTACTACTTAATACATTGCACAAAGCTCGTGTATTCCATGATTTGTGGAAATATATTAAAGGCTCACCTTCAAAATAATAGTTTCTAATTCATACACAACAAAAAACTTACATGTAATCAGTGGGAAATTCCCACTGATTATTCCTTGTACTTATTTTTCATACTCATTACATAAAACAAGAGAATTGCACTCAAAAAAGATAATTCTCTTGTTTTTTTGCATAAAAAACGCATATTTTGTGGTGTTTTTACATATTTATTCTATTAATTTTATAATTATTACTTACATTTATTACTTTTTATGTAAATGAATAAATATACAAAATAGCACAGAATAAGACTTAAACTGACCATTTCCCTGCTCTTATTTAACTTTTTTCGTTCCAATTCATTCTTTTACATACAAAAACAATCTTAAGTTCAGATTCCCACTTTAAACACACTGATTAAGAGCTAATAACTCCTCAAATCGAAAAAATACACAACAAATACAACAAAGTAAAACTTTAATCTACAAGGATCCTATCCCCATCGATTATTAACCGTCACATTCGCCGCATATTAAAACACATCTTTCATTAACTGAACTTTAACCACTCTCTCATCCTTTTACAGACAAAAAAATAGTGCTTAGATTGCTATAATCTAAGCACTATTTCTGCACAATAATAGTTGAGTTTTTTCTAAACTTCCATTCCATCCACTTCATAACAAACGGCTTCATTAAAGCCCTCGTCATAGGGATAACAAAGATGAAACCTATTATATCCGTTACATATCCAGGAAGCACTAAAAGAATACCCCCTACAAAGATAAAAATACCATCTAAAACCGCTGCTCCTGGCATTTCTCCTCTATTCAACTTAGATTGAATCTCTCCAAGTACTTTAAACCCTTGTCTTTTCGCCAAATACACACCTACAACGCCTGTAAATACGATCATAGCGAACGTAGACCACAAACCTATTACATGACTCGATCCAATTAAGACTGTAATCTCAATAGCCGGTATTAATATAAACAAGAATAGTAACCACTTCATAGTTCTACACTCCTTTCATATCCTATCACTTTAAACACCCTCACAACGTCCATATACACCATATAAAAGCTAAACGCACTTTCCCATCAAACTTCATAACAAACAGCTTTTAAAAGCAATTTCAGACGTTTAAAGCTAGTTTCACCTCATTTTTGTGTAAAAAAAAAGAGAAGGACTCCGATCCTTCTCTCCGTATTACTTATAGCACTTCCGCATGTCCATTATAAACAATTCCGCGTGCTGCATCAACTGTTACTTCTTGGCCATTTTTTAAAGTTGCTGTTACGCCGTTTACACCAACGATAACAGGAATACCGATTGATACACCTACAACAGCCGCATGGCTTGTTAGGCCGCCTTCTTCTACAACTAGAGCAGCAGCTTTTTCAATTGCAGGAATCATATCTTTATCAGTGCTTGTTGTAACAAGGATATCACCTTCGTTTACGTTTGCTACAGCTTCAGCAGCTGTTTTCGCTACAACTACTTTACCTTTTGCAGCTTTACGACCGATTCCTTGTCCTTTAGCAACTTCTTCACCAACAACGTGGATTTTCATTAAGTTTGTTGTACCAGTTTCAGCAACTGGAACACCAGCAGTGATTACTACAGTGTCTCCAAGTCCGATTAGACCTGCATCCATACCTGTTTGAATCGCTGTATCTAACATTTCGTCAGTAGAAGCTGCACGCTTCTCAGCCATAAATGCTTGTACACCCCAAACAAGTGCAAGACGACGTCCTACTTGCTCGTCAGATGTTACAGCTACGATTGGAGATTTTGGACGGTATTTAGAGATCATTTTCGCAGTATATCCACTTTCTGTTGGAGCTACGATTGCAGCTACATCAAGAGCAAGTGCTGTATGCGCAACAGATTGGCTAATTGCATCTGTAATTGTTGGAGTGAACTCTTTAATACGTTTTTTGAACATATCTTCATATTGTAATGATTTTTCAACACGTACTGCAATGTTAGCCATCATTGTTACTGCTTCTACTGGGTATTGTCCAGCAGCTGTTTCACCTGAAAGCATGATTGCGTCTGTACCATCGAAGATTGCGTTAGCTACGTCACTTGCTTCCGCACGAGTTGGACGTGGGTTACGTTGCATAGAATCTAACATTTGTGTTGCAGTAATAACTGGTTTACCTAACACGTTACATTTTTTGATTAGACGTTTTTGTACTAATGGTACTTCTTCTGGTGGAATTTCTACACCCATATCACCACGAGCTACCATTAAACCGTCAGAAACCTCTAAGATTGAATCGATGTTGTCGATACCCTCTTGGTTTTCGATTTTTGGTACGATTTGGATGTATTGAGCGTTATGCTCTTCTAGTAATTCACGGATTTCTAATACGTCAGCTGCTTTACGTACGAATGAAGCTGCGATGAAATCAACTTTTTGCTCGATACCGAAGATGATATCTTTTACGTCTTTTTCAGTGATACCAGGAAGCTTAATGCTTACGTTTGGTACGTTAACACCTTTTTTATTTTTTACAGTTCCGCTGTTAAGAACTTTTGTACGGATGTTTCCGTCAGCTTTTTCGATTACTTCTAGCTCGATAAGACCGTCATCGATTAGAATACGAGAACCTGGGTTTACATCGTCATAAAGACCAGCATAAGATACAGAGAACTTCTCTGCAGTACCTAATACTTGCTCAGTAGAAATAACTACTTCTGCACCTGTCACAAGCTCAGCTTGTCCGTCTACGAAGTCGTGAGTACGGATTTCTGGACCTTTTGTATCAAGTAAGATACCAACTGTTTTACCAGTTTTCTTTGAAGCTTCACGAATGTTTTTAATACGAGCGCCGTGTTCTTCATGGCTACCATGAGAGAAGTTTAAACGAGCAACGTTCATACCTGCTTCGATTAATTGCTCTAATTTTTCAATACTTTCACTAGCAGGACCTATAGTACATACAATTTTAGTTTTACGCATATTGCACCTCCGAAAATTATGAAACCGTTCCCAAATATCCGACATTACGCCGATTAGATGGATAATTCTTTAGATAATTGACACATATCTTTATCGATTGTATGTTTTTGAGCTAACGCTTCGATAATGTCATGATCAACAAGTTTATTATTTTGAATACCTACACAACGTCCACCTTTACCAGCAATTAACAATTCAACTGCTCTTGCACCAAGACGACTTGCTAATACACGGTCTTGTGCACTTGGTGATCCACCACGTTGTACGTGACCTAATACAGTTACACGAGTATCAAAGTTTGTTGCTTCTTCAATGTGCTTACCGAAGTCAATTGCACTTCCAACACCTTCAGCTACAACGATAATACTGTGTTTTTTACCACGTTCACTACCGCGTTTCAGACGAGCGATAACCTCATCCATGTCATACTCTTCTTCTGGAATTAAGATTGTCTCCGCACCATCAGCTAAACCAGCCCATAATGCGATATCACCAGCGTGACGTCCCATTACTTCGATAACATATGTACGTTCATGAGATGTAGCTGTGTCACGAATTTTATCAATTGCATCAATAACAGTATTTAAAGCTGTATCGAAACCAATTGTAAAGTCTGTTCCAGGGATATCATTGTCGATTGTACCTGGTACACCAACACATGGGAATCCTTGTTCAGTTAATTTTTTAGCGCCTTGGTAAGAACCATCTCCACCAATAACAACAAGTCCTTCGATACCGTGTTTCTTTAATTGCTCGATACCTTTTAGTCGTACTTCTGGGTCTTTAAACTCAGGACATCTTGCTGTATATAATTTCGTACCACCGCGGTGGATAATATCGCCAACAGAACCTAGTTCTAATTTTTCAATGTGACCAGAAATTAATCCAGCGTATCCATGGTAAATACCATATACTTCAATATCATGGAAAATCGCTTTACGAACAACTGCACGAATGGCAGCATTCATACCAGGTGAATCTCCACCACTTGTTAATACACCAATACGTTTCATTTGTACTCACCTCATAAAGATTATTTGCCTTATAATAAAATAACACGAAAAAATATAAAAATACAATGGAGAAGATGTGTCTTTTCATAATAAAAACGTGCATTCGCGAAGTGGAACGCACGCTTTTCTTATTTTATCCAAATGGAAGCGTTTGAAAACGAAACTTGCCCAATTTTCATATATTTTTCATAACGTTTTTCGATTAATTCATCTTTCGAAATTCCGTTTAATTGTTCAAAAGTTTTTCTAAGCATTAAATCTATATTTTCTGACTGTTTCAAAACATTACGGTGTGCTCCACCTTTTGCCTCTGGAATAATTTCGTCAATTACACCTAATTCTTTCAAATCTGCTGCTGTAATTCTCATCGCCTCTGCAGCTTCCTTTGCTTTTCCTGCATCTTTCCAAAGAATTGCCGCTGCACCCTCTGGCGTAATAACAGAATAAGTGGAATTTTCTAGCATATGAATGTAATCTCCTACTCCAAGACCTAGTGCACCACCACTACCACCTTCGCCGATAACGATACAAATAACAGGCACCGTTAAGCCTGCCATTTCAAATAAATTGCGGGCGATCGCTTCACTTTGACCACGTTCTTCAGCAGCTTTACCAGGATAAGCTCCTTTCGTATCAATAAAACAAATAATTGGACGATTGAACTTTTCCGCCTGCTTCATTAAACGCAATGCTTTTCGATATCCTTCTGGGTGAGGCATCCCAAAATTACGGCGAATATTTTCTTTCGTATCTTTTCCGCGTTGATGCCCGATTACAGTTACAGGCATCCCTTTATACTTCGCAATGCCGCCGACAATCGCTGCATCATCGCCAAATAGACGATCTCCATGACATTCAAAAAAATCAGTAAATAAGTGCTCAATATAATCGAGCGTTGTCGGTCGTTCTGCATGACGAGCAATTTGAACACGGTCCCATACTTTCATATTGCCGTATATATCTTCCTCTAAATTTTCTAGCTTGTCTTCCAAAATACGAATCTCCTCACTGAAGTCCATCTGGCTGTTTTTCGTATAGTCTTTCAGTTCACGAATCTTATTTCTTAGCTCAACAACTGGTTTCTCAAATTCTAGCTCTGCCATACAGCCATTTCCCCTCCTTGATGAACTTCTAAAATCTTACGAAGCGATTCTCTCATATCATCACGATGTACCACCGCATCTAATTGACCATGTTCTAGTAAGAATTCTGCCGTTTGGAAATCTTCCGGTAGTTTCTCACGCACCGTTTGTTCAATTACACGTCTACCAGCAAATCCGATCAGCGCCCCTGGTTCTGCAAGATTATAATCACCAAGTGAAGCGAAACTCGCTGAAACCCCGCCCGTCGTTGGGTGAGTCATAACAGAAATAAATAATCCTCCTGCATTACTATGCTTTTTCAAAGCTACGCTTGTTTTTGCCATTTGCATTAAACTTAATATCCCTTCTTGCATACGGGCACCACCCGAAGCAGTAAAGATAATAAATGGAACTTGTAAGTCGTATGCCTTTTCAACCGCACGGGCAATTTTTTCTCCTACAACAGAGCCCATGCTCCCCATTCGAAAACGAGAATCCATTACTGCAACAACAACAAGCATGTCATCAATTGTTCCTTCACCAGTTACAACCGCTTCGTTCAAGTCAGTCTTCTTACGATCGCTCTCTAGTTTCTCTTCATAATCTGGAAACTCGAGTGGATTTAATGAAACCATTTCTTTGTCATACTCACGGAATGACCCTTCGTCCAATATACTATCAAGACGTTCCCATGCATTCATAGGATGATGATATCCACAATTCACACATACTTTTAAATTTTTTAGAAGCTCTTTCGTATACATGATTTTTTTACATTTCGGACATTTTGTCATAACGCCGTCTGGTACATCTTTTCGTACTTGTTCTGAAGGTATTGCAGCGTACTTTTTCTTTTTCACGAATAAATCTCTTAGCACAATTTGACCCCCTTCGTTGAGAGCTAAGGTTAGCGTAAGAAGAAAATTTGGCTAACACCAAAGTTTGATGTTAGCCTTATCTTCTCAATCTGTCTAATAACCTCACTCTTTACGTTTAACTTTAACCGCTACGCGATAGAATGTTTGTCATAACGTGTCATGGTCATTTCGACAAATTTTATACATTACGAGTGAAACTGTATATTCTCTACTAATTCATCGTAAATTTTTAGTGCATCATTTTCTTGTTTTTCTTCCAAAATAGCGTAAAGCTTTCTATACATATCGATAGAATCTCCTGAAACTTTACAAGAAAGCGTTGATACGTAATCATTTACGATCATCCAAATGCGATATAGTAAATAATTATCGACTTGTTCAATAAGTGTTTTAAAGAACGTTTGGTGAAGCATTGGAACTGAGTTTTCATTTCCTTCAAGCACTTGATGTAATTTACTTAGCACTTTAGAAAACATTTCTTTCGGTAAATTACATACAATTCGAATCATATCTTTCTCAAGCAATCGTTTTGTTTGTAATAAATCACGAATTGTTTTCTCATCTTGCAGCAAGAACGGAGCAATCAATTGTACAAGACCGTTATCGTAAAAGTTTCGAATAAACGTCCCTTCACCACGTCTCGTTTCAATTAATCCTACAAGTTCTAAAGCACGCAACGCTTCTCTTACAGAGGAACGTCCTACGTTTAAACGTGAACTTAACTCACGCTCAGACGGCAAACGATCCCCTGCTACCAATCCATCCTCTTCCATAATGGAACGGATTTTTTTTACAATTTCGAGATATACTTTTGTATTTGATGATGTCAATGGAAATTCCTCGCTTATTCTTTACCAATCAGCGCTAATTGTTTTGTTTTCTCAGCAACTTCATTTGGATCTACTTGACGGCGAGCTACTCCTGTCTCCATTGCAGCTTTTGCAACGTAAGCTGCTACTTGAGGCGCTACACGCGCGTCAAACGGTGCTGGAATGATATAGTCTGCATTTAACTCATCTTCTGCTACAAGCTCAGCAATAGCTTGTACAGCTGCCATCTTCATTTCTTCGTTAATTTGTGTCGCATGTACGTCAAGTGCACCGCGGAAAATACCAGGGAACGCTAGTACATTATTTACTTGGTTTGCGAAGTCAGAACGACCCGTTCCAACAACAGCTGCGCCCGCTGCTTTTGCCAATTCTGGCATAATTTCTGGAACTGGATTCGCCATTGCAAAAATAATTGCATCGTCATTCATTGTACGAACCATCTCTTCTGTTAATGCACCTTCTGCAGATACACCAATGAATACGTCCGCACCTTGTACAACATCAGCTAAAGAACCTTCGATACGATTCTTATTTGTATATTTTGCCACTTCATCCTTCACCGGATTCATACCTGTAGGACGACCATCATAGATTGCCCCTTTACGGTCACACATAATAATGTCGCGTACGCCATAGCGATATAAAAGTTTAATAATTGCAATACCTGCTGCACCTGCGCCATTTGCGACAACTTTAATGTCAGACATTTTCTTTCCAACTAGTTTTAGCGCGTTCACAAGACCCGCTACTGTTACGATAGCTGTTCCGTGTTGATCATCATGGAAGATAGGAATATTTGTTTCTTTTTTCAAACGTTCTTCAATAATGAAGCAGTTTGGTGCTGCGATATCCTCTAAGTTAACGCCGCCAAAAGTTGGCTCCATTAATTTTACAGTTTCAACAATTTTATCTACATCGTTTGTATTTAAGGCAATTGGGAATGCATCTACACCAGCAAAGCTCTTGAATAATACAGCTTTACCTTCCATTACTGGAAGAGATGCTTCAGGTCCGATGTTACCAAGACCAAGTACAGCCGTTCCATCTGTCACAACTGCTACCATATTTCCCTTCATTGTATATTCATATACCTTACTTTTATCGTCATAAATTTCTTTACAAGGTTCTGCAACCCCTGGAGAATATGCAAGACTTAAATCTTTTGCATTTTCTACTTTTACTTTTGATACAGTTTCTAATTTTCCTTGATGCACTTTATGCATGTGAAGTGCTTCTTCACGAAGTGTTGACAAACTATCCACTCTCCTCAAATTATTCTTGCTGATATCAATTTCTCCAAGTGGTCTGACCACGAACACTACTACTATAATAATCGAAGTGTAGGGAAATTGTCCATTATATTTTCACAACCACATTTTCTTCCCCGACAATTTCACGAAGTGCTCCTAAACATTCTTCACTTGGATGAATCGATAAACTTCGTGATAATTGTACCATTTTATGTTCCTTTTCATAATAAATTAGTACTTTCGCAAAACCCGAATAGTCAAACAATATTTTAGTAACCTGATTTAAAAGCTTTTTCTCATATTGAGATGGCAATTTCACGTAAACAGACGCATCTTTCTTTTCTTCATACACATCCATTTCTTCTAACGGATATAGTCCATTTACAATCCATTGCAGCTTATGATTTCTAAGCTCAATCATGCCGTCAACTAAAACAATTGCTCCTTCTTGTAACTTATCTGAGAAATGTATATACGTTTCGGGGAAAAGAACTGCTTCCATTTCATCATTTTGATCACAAAATGTAATAAATGCCATCTTTTGCAACTTTTTCGTACGAATCACTCTCACGCTTGTTATGTACACGATAGCTCTTTGTACTTTTTTCTTATGTCGCATCGCCTGAGCGAGAGTTGGAATTTCTAATTCTTTCGCTAACTTCACATACTGCGCTGTCGGATAGCTTGATAAATAAAAACCTAGTACTTCCTTCTCTTTATTTAACTGTTCAATAAAAGAGAGCTCTTCTCCTTGTACGTATTTTGATTTCGGAACAGCATCTCCTAAATCACGTGCAAGATTGGCATACTCTAACGCTCCTTTAAGACTTTTCCATAAATTCGTTCTCGAAACACCGAAATCGTCAAAACACCCAGACCAGACGAACGCCTCTAAATTTCGCTCTGTTACAAACTTTGATGGCATGCGCAGACAAAATTCAAATAAATCTTCAAACATTTTTTTCTCTCGTTCTTCGATTAATGCTGTCACTGTAGCCATTCCGATGTTTCGAATGGAAAGTAAGCTGTAACGTATTGCATTTCCTTCTATTTGGAAATTGTAACCACTTCTCTGAAGAGACGGCGGCAAAACATGAAAACCTTTTCGCTTCGTTTCGCGTATATACTGCACAATCTTATCTTCATTTCCAATTGCACTCGATAATAGTGCCGTCATAAATTCCAGCGTATAATTCGCTTTTAAGTAAGCAAGCTGATATCCAATCATACTGTAGGCTACAGCGTGACTTCGGTTAAAGCCGTAATTTGCAAATCTTACAATTAAATCATAAATTTTCTCTGCAGATGTCTCGTCATAACCATTTTGTAAACACCCTTGCACAAAATGCTTACGTTCCTGATCTAAAATATCACGATTTTTTTTACTCACTGCACGGCGTAATAAATCGGCTTCTCCGAGCGAGAAGCCCGCCAACTTCGACGCGATTTGCATAATTTGTTCTTGGTATACAATTACACCGTATGTTCTTTCTAAAATCGGCTTTAAGTCCGGATGTAAATATTCAATTTGTCTTTTTCCGTGTTTTGATTCAATAAAGGTTGGAATTTGTTCCATCGGTCCTGGTCTATATAACGAGTTAACAGCAACAATATCTTCAAATTCATTCGGCTTTAACCCGCGAAGCACATTTCGCATACCACCTGATTCAAGCTGGAATACACCTGTTGTATCCCCTCTACCTAACAATTGGAATGTCTTTTCATCTTGAAGTGGTAAATTTCTTATATCGATTTCTTTTCCTGTTTTTTGCACGATAAACTTTATAATATTTTCAAGTAACGTTAAATTACGTAATCCTAAAAAGTCCATCTTGAGCAACCCAAGTTCTTCTAATGCATCAGCTGGGTATTGCGTAACATACACATCGTTATGCCCTTCTTGAATTGCAACACTTCCGGTTAATGGCTCTTGGCTCATAATAACGCCAGCTGCATGAATAGACGTATGACGCGGTAAGCCTTCTACACGTTTTGCAATTTCAAACACACGTTCATGCAGAAGATTCCCTTGTATAAATTCACGGAGTGATTGCGATTCCTCATATGCATCTTTTAACGTTATACCAAGCTTTGATGGGATAAGTTTTGAGAATATGTCGATATCTCGCGGCGGAAGACCCATTACACGCGCAATATCTCTAATTGCCGCTTTCGCTGCAAGCGTCCCAAACGTTACAATTTGCGCAACACGAAGCTGACCATATTTATCCTTCACATATCGAATCATCTCATCACGTCTTATATCCGGAAAATCAATATCAATATCTGGAAGTGTCACACGCTCTGGGTTTAAAAACCTTTCAAATAATAGATCGTATTCAATTGGATCAATATCTGTAATTTCTAATACGTAAGAAACGAGTGAGCCAGCCGCTGATCCACGACCTGGTCCTGTTAAAATATGATTTTCATGCGCGTACTTCATAAAATCCCAGACAATGAGGAAATAATCACTAAACCCCATGCTAGAAATCACGTTTAATTCATGATTCAAACGCTTTATATGTACTTCTTTCGGCGTACCATAACGTTTTTGTAATCCTTCTTCACAAACGCGGCGCAAATACATATCATTCGTCTCGTTAGATGGAACAGGGAATTTCGGTAATTGATTTACATGAAACGGTATTTCTACTCTACAACGTTCTGCAATTTCTACTGTGTTATAAATCGCTTCTTCTACGTGAGAAAATAGGGCTTCCATTTCATCTGATGATTTTAAATAATATTGATCTGTTTTCAGCCTCGGCCTATCAGGATCCGTCATTTTCGTTCCACTTTCAACAGATAATAAACATTCATGAACAAGTGCGTCACTTTGATTGATGTAGCGTACATCGTTCGTCGCTACAACCGGAATATTTATCCTATTCATAAATGCAGGTAATTTTTCTTGCAGAAGCAGTTCATCTTGAATCGCATGATGCTGTAAACTCATATAAAAACTGCCGAACATATTTTGATACATACGAGCTACTTCTTCAGCTTGACTCTCTTTGTCTTCTAATAATAATTGTTCGATTTCCCCATCTTTACCTGGTGAAATAGCAATTAATCCTTTCGCATAATGTGCAAGCCATTTCTTAGGAATACCTTCTTTTGACTTCGTCATAATGCTACTAGAAATCTTTAATAAATTTTGATAACCTATTTCATTTTCAGCAAGTAAGACAAGCGGATAAGACTTTTCTTCTTCTTCACTAAAAATAGAAGCTGTTAAGCCGATAATAGGATGTATACCATGTTTCTTACATGCTTTATAAAACGGAATAACGCCATACATAACATTTTCATCCGTAATAGCTAGCGATGAATAACCGAGCTCTTTCGCCCTAACTACAAGTTCATCAATTTTACAAGCACTTTTTAATAAACTAAAAACGGTTTGACATTGTAAATGCACAAACTTCACTGTTGTACCCTCTCTTTACCTATTTGACTACTTTTATTATAGGTGAAGAGGAAAGAGGAAATCAAAACATACTTCTTATACTTTGTCCATATATATGAAGAAGAAAGGGGAATGACGATGGATGTAAGAGAACACACTTTTTTCTCTCTGCTTATTATTAGTTACTTTATTGCCTTTGGGGTTATACTTGGTGGTTCATTAATTGGTGGATTTGGTGCATTTCTTATCGGAAAACCAACTCTCACTTACATTAATCAATTCGCCCAAAATTTAAGAATTTGGGCACTCGTTGCAGCGATCGGCGGAACATTTGATACTTTTTATAGTTTTGAAAGAAGTTTCTTTGGCGGGGATATGAAAGATATCGTAAAACAAATTCTCCTTATTTTTTTCGCAACAGGTGGTATGCAAACTGGTCTTATTATTATTAAATGGCTAACGCAGGAGCATGTATGAGAGTACCAAGTGCCAATACAGCAAAAAGATGGTATTTAGTTTTAGCTGGTGCTGCTGTTGGGGGCGTGTTGAGCTGGTTTATTTTTTTGTACATATACGGTGTTTTTCAAGAAGAACAAGCTAGTAAAATAGCAGAACAAAGAGAAATTATAGAAAAACAAGAAGCAAAACTCCACGTCCTTCTCGAAGATCAAGAAAAATTAAATACTGAAAATAAACGGCTCTTAACCATTCAAGAGATTAAAATAAAACTTATAAATCGAGAAAAATACGATTTAGACAACCTTACAATTGAAAACATGACTACTTCTATCCATAATGACCTCCAGCATCTTTTAACGAAAAACATACAAAGTATCGCAAAAAATAAAGACCTACTCAAAAAGGTAATCGAAAACAAGACGTACAAACATTACGATCGGCTATACCGTTTTAAAGTCGATACAATATCTTTCGATACCGTGCTTGAAATTAGCATTACGATAGAGAAAGAAAAATAAAGAAGGAGGGGTTTAGCGCCACTCCTTCTTTTCGTTCTAACATATAATTTCTTATTTACAAATCTCACGTAAATCAGCAAATAGACGATCCGCTTCCTCCCAAGAAGATGCTTTTGCACCAGAAGCCATCGGATGTCCTCCGCCGTTATATTGCATTGCTAATTTATTTATAACTGGTCCTTTTGAACGAAGGCGAACACGAATCACATCGTCTTCCTCTAAAAATAGAACCCATGCCTTTAATCCATCAATATTACCAAGTGCTCCAACAACGCCGGATGCCTCAGAAGGAAGTACATCAAATTCTTCTAATACTTCTTTCGTTAATTTAATGTAAGCTGCTCCTTCTTCTACCATCGTAAAGTTTTGTAAAATATAACCGTTTAAACGAGCGATTTTTTCTTTTGTCTTATACATTTCATTGTATAAGTCTGTGAATTTCACACCCATGTCAACAAGCTCACTTACGTAACGAAGTGTTTTTGCTGTTGTATTCGGGAATAAGAAACGACCTGTATCCCCAACAATACCCGCTAAAATAAGACGAGCTGCTTCTTTTGTTATTTTTAATCCTTTATCTTTTCCATAATTATAAAACTCATAAATCATTTCACTTGTAGAACTTGCTGTCGTATCTACCCACGTAATGTCTCCGTATGGATCTTCATTTGGATGATGATCAATTTTGATTAACATCTTCCCTTTTGTATAGCGTTGATCGTCAACACGTTCTTGGTTTGCTGTATCACAAACGATAACGAGCGCATTTTCGTATACACTATCTTCAATATCATCCATTACTCGTAAATATGCTAATGACGGTTCATTGTACCCAACCGTATAAATATTTTTCTCTGGAAACGATTCTTGTAGAACTGTACTAAGACCGCCCTGTGAACCTAACGCATCTGGATCCGGACGCACATGACGATGAATAATAATTGTATCAAACTCTTTAATTGCTCCTAAAATTTGCTCATGCATATGTATAATCTCCTTTTTATTCAACTTCTTCACTTTAACGTGCAGTAAAAGCCCAATGAATGTGGGCTAATCATTAGCACGGACACATCCCCACACTAATGAAAGTCTCACTTTATCCTCCATTATAACGGAAAGTATTTCATACATGCGAACAATTGCTTTATAATAAAAATTAGAAAGTTTAGATATTTCTTTTTTCTATACTATTTTTTCATAAAGCGATGGGAGTGTGCATGATGCCAGTATTAGTCTTCTGTATTATCGTCTCATTTATGTTGTACCTCTTCTACAAAACAAAATACTTTCGTACAAACCGCCCAATGGAGAAAGGTTGGCTCTCAGGAAAATCCGCAATGGCACTCGGTTCATTCGTCTTATTCTTCGGGATAAACCAATTCTTTTTAGAACTTTCAACCGCTCGTATTATCGTTGGTATCTTATTCGTTCTATTTGGCAGTGCAAGTGTATTTAATGGATTTCGCCAATACAAACATTTCTTACCATTAGCAGTTGAAGAAGCCGAAGTCTATGAAGCAACGTAAAAAAGCATCAACATTGTGATGCTTTTTTACGTCCTCTAACTTTCAAAATCATATATGCGACAAACGCAGAAGGAATATTGAATGGATTGCCTTGCACATGGAGATGTAACTGTTCTTCCCCAAAAGACATTTTTTCATATAGCTCTCGCTGAGATAATCCTGTTTTTTTCTTTTTTTCATGTAAACCTTGTAAGTATAAATATTGAATCGGTATCATCACAAGGAAGTAAAATAGTGCGATACTACCAAAAAAGAGTACTGTCGATGACATCATGCATACCACCTTTCAGAAATCCATTTTCTTACAATCAAATTATAACATAGTCTAGAATCCAAATGAATTAATATTCTGTTTTTTTATCAGACAATTGTCTTACTGTATAACTCCTCTTCCGCATACTGAATATATCGGCGAATGAAATAATCAGGATTCTTTTTAATAGGTTCAATATCAAGTCTTAATGGTATTTTCCCTGCCATATAAAAGATTCTTAAAGCAGTTCCAAGTCGAATGGCTGCTTCCGAAATATTTCCCCCATATCCCATCATGAAGTTCCCCCATGCCTCTTCTAACTGTCCAGAAGCAATTAAATGCAATCTAGGAACACCAATATCAAACTCTTTATACCCAAATCCACATTCATCAAAATCGAGTAAATACCAATCCTCTTTGTCTACAAGAATATTTCCAAAATGCATATCTCCGTGAACAAATTGTTTTTCTCCCAATTGAATTGAGTTTGTAAGTTCTTGTATTCTTTCTGCAATTCTCAAGCATTTATTTTTATCCTCATAAGATAAAAAAGAAGCATGTAATAAACATTGTAAAGGCTCATGAATCATCTTTTTCTCGCTATATATAGGTCTTTCATAACCCCTCCAAGTTTGCGGCACACTTTTAAGTACTCCATTTGCTTTTTCATGAAACATTCGCATGAGTGATCCAAGTTTTTCATAATCTTTATCCTTTGGTTCTATAATTTCACTTCCATTTATAAACCTAAAGACAACAAAATACTGGATACTTCCCTCATCTTTCATAACAGGTGTGATCCAGTCACCATCTTTATTTACAACTACTTCTGGTACTAACATTTGTTTTTGTATCGCTATTAACCAATGTATTTCAGCTTCTATTTGCTCGGCTGTATAACGTCCTTCTCTATACTGCCTAACTACAAATTTATTTTTGTCCGATTCGAACATATATGTTTGATTTTCTCCCCCATGCAACAATGAAACTTTCATAAGACTATTTAAATTATATTGCTTACATAACTGCTCTTTAATGTGAAAATCCATTCTTCTCCCCCCTAGTACATATAGTGCAGCATAGTTTCCCTTTAATAATTAGTAGTGTAAGCTTTTCTATCGACTAACAACCAATTCTCTAACCTGATATAGATTAGCTAAAGTCTCCAACATATACTGCTATTTTTGCACTTCACTACCCAAACTCTTACGCAGCTTAAATAACAGCTTCAAAATCCAATAAAACAAAATAAAGTTAAAGAAAAAGCCTAATGGATTAAAAGATATTTCCCATCCACCATAATAAACAAATGTTTCAGCTGGTACACCAAAGTATAGAAAATCGCCCTTATTTTCTCCAGCTGTAGAGATAAAGGAACAAACAATAGCGAAAATCAAACTTACTACATACAATTTCTTTTTCTTTATATCCATTCTTCGATGTGTTAACACATGAAAAGTTATTGCAAATACTACCCCTAAAAAGAGAATTATTACTCCCATTCGACACCTCCACAATTATTGTTCAAGCATCTTCAAATGATTGCACGCTTCTATTTATAAATATGAAACAGAACGTAATTTACCTTTTTCTTTTGCAATTCAAAACATAATAGATTCAGTTGATAACTAAATTTTAAAAAGCTCTACTATACCTTCTTAAAAAAAATGGAACAAACCAAAGCGGCTTGCTCCATCTTTTTATTTATCGATCAATTGCACCATAAGTAATGCTTTCCCAACAACATTACCTTCATGATGTACTTCTACATCAACCTTACCAAATTTACGTCCTATTTCTAATACTTTCGGATGAACCGATACAACATTGTCAATTTGAACTGGTTTTACGAAATAAATTGTTAAGTTCTCAACAATTAAATCGCTCTTCTTTTGCGCACGAATAACGCGATTCGTTGCTTCTGTCACAATCGTTGCGAATACACCGTAAGATAGCGTTCCGATTGAATTCGTCATTTGCGGTGTCACTGAAAATTGATATAGATGCTCATTTTTCGCTTCTTTCGGCGTCATAAATTGATTCGTTACAATATCATCGATTGTTTCACCGACTTGCGGTTGACGCTGAATCATTTGCAACGCCTGAAGTACATCTTGACGGCTAATAATACCTTGCAACTTATTTCCTTCATCAACAACTGGAAGTAACTCAATACCTTCCCACACCATCATACGCGCCGCAGCTGCGACAGACATTTTTCCATTTACCGTAATCGGATGCTTTGTCATCACTTTATCAATTGGTGTTTCTTTCGCTACACCGATCATATCTTTTGAAGTTACAATACCTAACACCTTTTTATTTTCATCAACAATCGGATATCTTCCGTGCATCGTCTCTTCGTTATACGCATGCCATTGCTGCACTGTATCATCTGGCTTTAAATATAACGTTTCTTCAATTGGCGTTAAAATATCTTCAACGAGTACAATTTCTTTCTTAATAAGCTGATCGTAAATCGCACGGTTAATTAACGTTGCAACTGTAAATGTATCGTAACTACTTGAAATAATCGGCAGTTTTAATTCATCTGCTAATTTCTTCACATGATCTTCCGTATCAAATCCGCCCGTAATTAACACCGCAGCTCCGGTTTCTAACGCTAATTGATGTGCGTTCGTACGATTACCGACAATAAGTAAGTTTCCAGCTTCTGTATAGCGCATCATCGCTTCTAATTTCATTGCTCCGATTACGAATTTATTTAACGTTTTATGTAGTCCTTCTCTGCCTCCAAGTACTTGACCATCGACAATGTTAACGACTTCTGCATATGTCAGCTTTTCAATATTTTCTTTCTTCTTTTGTTCAATTCGAATTGTTCCGACACGTTCAATCGTACTAACATACCCTTTATTTTCTGCATCTTTAATTGCACGATAAGCTGTACCTTCACTTACACTCAAATCTTTTGCAATTTGCCTTACAGAAATTTTATGCCCTACTGGCAGGCTATTAATATGTTCTAAAATTTGGTTATGCTTGGTAGCCAAATGGTTTCACCATACTTTCTTTTCCCTAAATTCTTCATGTGTTGTATTTTCAGTATACTATATTTTCAAAACTGTTACACTCTCTCTTTGTATATCTGTACTATTTTTTTTACAACAAAATACACCTTACATTACACCACTTCTTCTATTACAACAATGTAATGGTATTGTCATCTCGTTCGATAGTTTGTCCAGCCACTTCCATATACAATGAAGACAAGAAATGAAACAAAGGAGCGGATACATGATGAAAAAATTATTAGAAGTTGTAGGTGCTGTATTGTTAGCTTTCGTAGACGGGAAAAAAGTTGCAATGGAATTGAATGAAACACCTGAACAGCCACTTCCAAAAAGAAAAGAATCATCAAAACAAGTACAACCTTTACAAGCTGTCCTACACACGTAAAAAACCCTTCACTTGTCTTTTCAAATGAAGGGTTTCTTTTCTATAGTGTAATACTTTCTCCAGCTTCTAATACTTTCCCTGTACAATTTTGTAGCTTTTCTACAAATTGATATGGATCTTGTTCAATAACCGGGAACGTATTGTAATGCATCGGTACAACAGTTTTCGCCTGAACCCATTTTGCTGCTAAAACAGCATCTTCTGGTCCCATTGTGAAATTATCACCAATTGGTAAAAATGCTACATCAATGTTATTTAATTCCCCAATTAATTTCATATCAGAGAATAGAGCAGTATCCCCTGCATGGTACAAAGTCTTCTCTTCTGCTGTAAATAAAATACCCGCTGGCATACCTGTATATGTAATCGTCTTATTTTCTTCATCAATATAACTAGAGCCGTGGAATGCTTGTGTAAACTTCACTTTTCCGAAGTCAAATTCATGTGAACCACCAATATGCATCGGATGTGTTTTTACACCTTGCCAACTTAAAAATGTCGCTAGTTCAAATGGTGCCACTACAACTGCATTATTTTTCTTCGCAAGTTCTACTGTATCTCCAACATGATCACCATGACCGTGTGATAAAAGAATCGCATCTACTTTTACATCTTCAGCCTTTAAATCTGTTTTGGGATTTCCTGTTAAAAACGGATCAATTAAAATTACTTTTCCATTCGTTTCAATCTTTACAACTGAATGCCCGTGATAAGATACTTTCATTATTACATTCCTCCCCTTATTACATTCTCACTTTTTATTCTACATGATTTTTCAATTCCCTGTCTTTTCTAACATCGATTTACTTGTCATAACGCTTTCTTCCGAGTTAAAGTTATATTTGTAATTAAATATCTCGGGGGTGCCAATCGATGAATGCTAGATTAGAAAATTTAATGCAATGGCTAAAAGAAAAAAACGTTGAAGCTGCGTTCTTAACTTCTACACCGAACGTCTTCTACATGACAAACTTCCACTGTGAACCACACGAAAGACTTCTTGGTATGTTTGTATTCCAAGAAAAAGAACCTATTTTAATTTGCCCTAAAATGGAAGAAGGCCAAGCACGTAACGCTGGCTGGGCACATGAAATTATCGGATTTACTGATACTGACAGACCATGGGATATGATTGCAAAAGCAATTAAAGACCGCGGTATCAATGCAAATGCAGTTGCAATTGAAAAAGAACATTTAAACGTAGAGCGCTACGAAGAATTAACAAAATTATTCCCAAATGCAGCTTTCACGTCAGCTGAGGAAAAAGTTCGTGAACTTCGTTTAATTAAAGACGAAAAAGAACTTTCTATTTTACGCGAAGCAGCTAAAATGGCAGACTATGCTGTTGAGGTTGGTGTAAATGCAATTAAAGAAGATCGTAGCGAACTAGAAGTATTAGCAATTATTGAACACGAATTAAAAACAAAAGGCATACATAAAATGTCATTTGATACGATGGTATTAGCAGGTGCAAACTCTGCTCTTCCACACGGTATTCCAGGTGCAAACAAAATGAAACGCGGCGATTTCGTACTATTTGATTTAGGCGTAATCATTGACGGCTATTGCTCTGACATTACACGTACAGTGGCATTTGGCGACATTTCTGAAGAACAAACTCGTATTTACAACACTGTACTTGCTGGACAACTACAAGCAGTTGAAGCATGTAAACCAGGTGTTACACTTGGTGCAATCGACAACGCTGCTCGTTCTGTTATCGCAGATGCAGGTTACGGCGACTTCTTCCCGCACCGCCTTGGTCACGGACTAGGAATTAGCGTACACGAATATCCAGATGTAAAAGCTGGTAACGAATCTCCATTAAAAGAAGGTATGGTCTTCACAATCGAGCCAGGTATTTACGTACCAAACGTAGGTGGCGTTCGTATTGAAGATGATATTTATATCACAAAAGACGGATCAGAAATTTTAACGAAATTCCCGAAAGAATTACAATTTGTAAAATAATAAAAAAGGCAGCGTGAGTGCTGCCTTTTTCTATTTCCGCTTTAACACCATCTTCTCTTCATACTTATCATCCCATTTAATCACAATCTCTATCGGTTCATCTTTAGATAGAGGCGCACAACTTACACAAGAAGACTTCATTTCAATCTTTGCTCCTTTATGATTTTTTGACGTTTGTGTCATTGTGCTAAAGGCTCCATTAATAGCAATCTCTAAATTTTTAAATTCTGTATTTCCATCTCCGCCCTTATACTGAAATGTAAACATTCCATCTTCACTGTCATCCTTAATATGGCCTTTATATTGTCCCGTCCAACTTTTGCTCTCGCTAGAAAAAGTAACATACCAAATCGAGCAGCTTCCTAAAAAGAAAATACTAATGAAAAAGAAGGCCACTTAAAAAGTGCCTTCTTCTATTTCACTAATATTTAATTGAAATTTCACGATCCAAACTGAGAAAAGGTGGACAAGAAGCGCAAACGCCATACATGCTCCGCTTAAAAAAGTTAGTATAGGATGCGAATACACGTGCCCTAATCCATAAGATATCGCCACGAAAAACATTGTTATGTAAATATAAATTGCTCCATGTATTTGCCTCATATAAACCTCCTTTTCATATAGTATAACATAAATTTTCTGATTATTCACATTAATAGACTGTAATTAATATTTCTCAACTGTTACACCTCTAACAGCCGCTTTAATATATGGCGCTCCTTGTAAACTTTGTAAATCCTCTGTTTTACCTGTTACAACTACACCTTATATTGGTAGGTCTTTTGGTTTTCTGTTTTTTATTTCTTTATAGTCTGTCCTAAAAGATTCTTAATATCCCACTTTTATTTTCACTTAAAGATATCCAAATACAGCTTTTCTACATTTTTATCATAATAAAAAGCACATCTATTTTGATGCGCCCTTCACATATATTTTATTAACATATAAATCACTTTTTTGAAATAAAGACTCTCACTCATCTCTCTCCATACTATCGTTATGACTTAGTTTCCATAATAATTGAACGAGGATAAAACCCCAGCTTTTCATAAAACGATACAGCTTCATTTCCGTACACTACTGTTAATTCAATTTCATCTATCTTCTTCGCTTTAAACCATTCCACTGCACTATTCATTAATTTCAAACCAAATCCGTTTCCTCGGTGTTTTTCATCAACGAATAAAACTTCAATCTTTCCGTTTACACTTTTGCTATATGCTATACAACATCCTAATATATTATCTGTTTCCGTCTCAACTAATAATTCAATTCTATACTCTCCGTACTTTGAATTTTGTTTATAATTTTCAATACGTTCCTCAAATGACATTCTTGGATAGTCACCAGAAAAATGTTTTGATGTATTATTATGATATTCATGCAATTTATTTAAAGGTTCTCTTATTACTTCTATTTCATCGAGAGTGATATATTTATTACTAATTCTCATCCTACAGCATCTCCAATAATGTATATTCAACCAAAAAGATGACCATTTTACGGTTACAAAATACCAATCTATTATTTCATCGCATCCTTCACAACATCTTGAATCATAACGACTTCTGTTTTCATATCAACAGAGGGTGCTTCTTCATCAATACATTCATACCAAAATTCCAAATGCTTTTTATCAATTTCATGATGAGAATTTTCGACAAGAGCCCCGCCTTCTCCTTGCACAGAATACCAATATAAGTACTCTTCTCCATCTCTTATTTCCCGGAAAATTGTCTCAACGTACATCTTTTCGTCGTTTAATGTCAAAAGCACTTCTTTCATATTGTCATTCAGAAGCTGCATCCATTCATCTACACGATGACTTTTACCAGGCTTCACTTTAAATCTCGTTAATTCCACATTCATTTTTATTCCCCCGTTTTCTTCCGTACAAATAATCTATATTCTATTGGATTATGAAAACTTAATTTGCTAGCTAATTTTCGCGAAGAAGTATTGTCTACATAACAATCCCAGCACGGTGTAATATCATTTTGCATACAATGTTCAATAAACCGTGTTGCGACAGCTTGGGCTAATCCTTTCCCTTGATATGCTTTATGCGTCGCAATATCAATTTCCACAAATCCATTCCCATTAAATATTGAAACACATTCCGCTACAATCATCCCATCTTGTTCTATATAAAATCCAAAACCACCGTTCAAAAACGTTTCTTTTGATCCCCAATATTCTTTGTAGTACTCTTCTGTAAATTCACTGCTTCGTTCTATATATCTTCTATCAATACGCTTCACTTCATATGTATTTTTGTTACAATTTCGTTTTCTCTCTTCAAAGATTACGCTTTGAAACTTCATTCGCGGGATGTTTCGAAGTACATGACTAAAACGTTCTTCTATCATCATTTCCCACTCGTCACTCGAAGAGAACAATGTAAATCTCTTCTCTGTTTTTTCAATAGCCTTTTTTATAAAAGAAAATAAATCTTCGTTGTAATTTTGATCATCAGTATGACCAAATAAATAATAAATGCCATTCGCTGTACGAATTAGTCCTGCTGTTAACTTCTCGTTTACAAAAACATCACCATCTATCACTTGATCACATACCGCATAAGCAAACGTCGTCGTTTTTGTATGGCTTTCTAAAATCGGAAGGATTTTTCTATACTCAGCTACAGATAATTTTTTCATAATTGCTCCACTTTAATCGTATCCGCCTCTATATGTTCAAAACAAAGATTTACCGTTCTCTTTAATGCTCTCGTTCTATGAATCGTACATGCTGGAATTAAAATAGAATCATTCGGCTTTAATACCGCTGTTTCTCCATCTTCAAAATCAATAAGTAATTCTCCCTCTAACACAATAAATAATTCATCTGAATTAGAATGATAGTGCCAATCATATTCACCAGTAAACACAGCGATTCGTAAGCAATGACTATTTACATTTGAAACGACGAAGTTTTTATGTTGCTCTTGAATGTCCTTTGTTAATTCTATTAAGTTCACAGTTTCCATCTTTCGTCTCATCCTTTCATTAGTCGCTCTTCTGAGAAATCAACTTAGTCTCCACCACCTCCGCAATCTCCTCCACCATCACTTGAGCTGCTACAATCATTGCTACTGTAATCACCGAATCCACTTGATGAGCTTGAAGCGTATGAAGATTTTTTGCTCATTTTTCTTTGCCTATCTTTCTTACCTTCATGACTAGGCCATACTGTATCAAATAATATAAAAAATAAAACTAATTCTATTGCAACAAGGAGAAATTCTAAAATACTCTCAATAATATTAGGAGTTATCTCAAAACTGTAAAACACTCCAAATGAATACATACACAAAATTACATACAGAACCATACAAATATACCGAAATGTTTTTTCTATCATAAGGACTACTTTTTTTGAAATAGGTATGTGTATGTTCTGTTCTTGTTTTTTCTTTATATACTTTTGTCTCTTAGCCTGCTTTTTCTTCCTCTTTTTACTCCCCACCCAATCCCCTCTTTTGACTTTCATTTTTCATTTAATTCCAAATTATCACAAAAAATAACATTATAACAAGCTATATTTCACGTAAAGTTTTGTTTACTTTTTGTAAAGCTTCATTTACTTATTACCAAAAAATGGATATAATAAATGTAACAAATTTATAAAAAGGAGACTTTGTATATTTGATTAAAAATAGGGTAAAACAATTCCGCGTCGTTAGAGACATCACCCAAGAACAATTAGCTTCCTCTGTTCAAATCACTAGACAATCCCTCATCGCTATCGAAAAAAACAAATACAACCCAAGTTTAGAATTAGCATTGAAATTATGTGAGTTTTTCAACTGTAAAGTAGAAGATTTATTTCAATTAGATAAAACTGGGGAGGAAAAAGAATGAAAAATACTTCTAATCAAAAGTTCATTTCACATCTTACTCTTTTATTGTTAGGATCATCATTACTTTATTTCAATAGTAACGACGAAGAAAAGATTAGTTCTGTCCTTCTATTCGTTGGTGTATACATACTCTTAGATTTAATACTATTAGTAGTGAAAAAAATATTCTTTAAGAAAAAAAAGAGCGTTTCTGAGAAATATCCATTACCTGAGATGGATGAAAGAATCGAGAAGATGAGTTTAAAGCTTATGGCACAAATTTTCGGTCTCTCTCATTTAGTCGGCTCTGTGATACTATTTATTTTATATATCACTGACAAAAACTCGATGATACGAGTTGAGTATGCCTTATATTACTTGTTCGGCATTCTTTTCTTTACAATGATGTTCGGATTGAAAATTGTAAAGAAACTAGATAATTAACTCAAATAAAAAGCCCCTCCTTACGAAAGGAGGGGCTTACATGTATTTCTATTATGATAAAGCAGGAGCTTTTTCAAGAAGCTCTTTCGCATCAGCGTATTGTAAACCGTGAGCTTCTGCAACTGCTTCGAATGTTACGTATCCATCTAATGTGTTAATACCTTTTAGTAATGCAGTGTTGCCTAAGCAAGCATCTTTGTAGCCTTTGTTCGCAATTTGTACTGCATATGGTACTGTTACATTTGTTAATGCAAGAGTTGATGTACGTGGAACCGCACCTGGCATATTAGCAACTGCATAATGAACAACGCCATGTTTTTCGTAAGTTGGGTTGTCATGAGTTGTAATACGGTCAGTTGTTTCGAAAATACCACCTTGGTCAATCGCGATATCTACAACGACAGAACCTGGTTCCATTGATTGAATCATTTCTTCTGTTACAAGTTTTGGCGCTTTTGCACCTGGAATTAATACTGCACCAATAACAAGATCAGATTCTTTTACAGCTTCTGCGATGTTGTATGGATTAGACATTAACGTTTTTACTTGGTTACCGAAAATGTCATCTAGTTGACGAAGACGTTCTGCACTTAAGTCGATGATTGTTACATCTGCACCTAAACCTACTGCAATCTTCGCTGCGTTTGTACCAGCTTGACCACCGCCGATAATTGTTACTTTGCCGCGTTTTACCCCTGGAACGCCTGCAAGTAAAATACCTTTACCACCCTTGTTTTTCTCAAGGAATTGTGCACCGATTTGTGCAGACATACGACCTGCTACTTCACTCATAGGTGCAAGCAATGGTAATGAACGATTGTCTAATTGTACTGTTTCGTATGCAATTGATACAACTTTGTTATCAATTAATGCTTTTGTTAATTCTGGTTCTGGAGCTAAGTGTAAGTATGTGAATAAAATTAAACCTTCACGGAAATAACCGTATTCACTTGCTACTGGCTCTTTTACCTTCATAACCATATCTTGATTCCATGCTTCTTCAGCAGTTTCAACAAGTTTCGCACCAGCTTGTACGTATTCTTCATCCGTAAAGCCAGATCCTAAACCTGCTCCTTTTTGAACAAAAACTTCATGACCATTTTGTACTAAATGTACTGCTCCCGCTGGCGTCATTGCCACGCGGTTTTCATTGTTTTTAATTTCTGTTGGAATACCGATACGCATTATTAGTTCCCCCTTGAGTTATGAAATGACCCCTGAATCATTTTTTAAAGCGCTTTCTACGCTCTTATATTTTAACATAATATCTCAATATTTGACAAAAAATAATACAAGTTTTCCGATAGATTTAATTTTATATTAAAGGACAGTATTATCCGCACCTCTTTGCATAAAGGATAAACTGTCCAATTATTCGAAACTTCTCTTTATTTTTCTCTATCGATGTCTATGAATAACATCAACTGCACCAGTCACTTCAATAATTGTACCGGTAATCATATCGGAATCGTCCTCACATAAAAACGCAATCGTTCTTGCAATATCTTCACCTGTTCCAGATCTACCAACTGGTGTGTTACGTTCTTTCAACTGACGTGCTTCTTGAATCGTCGCTTCTTTCATTTCACCAATAATATCACCAGGACATACCATGTTTGCAGTAATACCATATTCAGCTTCTTCGTAAGCCACTGTTTTCGTTAATGAAACAAGTCCTACTTTCGCTGCGGCAAAAGCTGAACGATAAATCCATCCCGGTGCGCTATCCGCCCCTTGAAATCCGTAATTAATAATACGGCCAAAGTTCTGTTTTCTCATAATCGGAACGACAAGTTTCAACAAATGAAACACCGCTGTTAAATTACCCTGAATCATTTCATTCCATTCATCTTCTTCATAATCGACTAACTTTTTTCGTTCAAATACATATGGACCAGCATTATTAATTAAGAAATCGATTTTGCCAAAACGGCTTATCGCTTCTTCTACTATTTTATGTAAATCTTCCTTTTTCGTGACATCCGCTTGCACGAATTGTAGACGCTCTTCCATATTTTTATATGTTTCTTTCATCTTTTCCATAGCCGTGATATCGCTATGATATGTTACTGTTACTGAATAGCCTTTAGCCAATAATTTTTCTGTTACTTGCTTTCCTAAACCTTTCGTACCGGCTGTAATGAGCGCGTGTCTCACAAAACGGCCCCCTTTTAAATTGCTATAGTTCATATGTAACAAGTTCTCGCACCAATTACAACTAAAATGAATCAAAACAGAGTTTTCGAAATTCTGTAACGTTTCTGGCAAGCACATTACCAAAATTTGTTTTATAATAAAGTTGTAAACGGTAATAAAAATGATTGGGAGGAATTTACTATGAATAATACATATACAAATATTTTAATCGCGGTGGATGGTTCTAAAGAAGCAGAAAAAGCCTTTAAAAAAGCAATTCAAGTCGCAAAACGCAACAATGCAACATTAACTATTGCTCATATCGTTGATGTAAAAGCATACTCAGCAGTAGAAGCTTATAGCCGTGCAATTGCTGAACGTGCAAATCTATTTGCAGAAGACTTATTAGAAGACTACAAAAAAACTGCGCTTGAAGCTGGCCTTGAAAAAATTGAAACTGTATTAGAATTTGGTAATCCTAAATCAAAAATTTCAAAAGAAATCGCTCCAAATCATAAAGTAGATTTAATTATGTGTGGTGCAACTGGTTTAAATGCTGTTGAGCGTTTCCTAATTGGTAGCGTCTCTGAACATATTATTCGCTATGCGAAATGCGATGTCCTTGTTGTTCGTGGTGATGAGGAGCAAGGTGAGCTTTAATTTATAAAAATAAATAGGGTAAATAAGAGGCTTCTCTTATTTACCCTATTTTCATTTATACTTTTGGAATTCTGTAATCTGGATTATGCTGTTCCCAGCCACCTTGTGTATGTACACTCGTATCGCCATCACCATCTACCCATATTGTTCTCCCGTCAGGTAAAACTCTTTCATGGGGTGTTACATGATGCGTATTCGGGTTTTCCTCCGCTGTATATTCTGCATCCATTACTTCTGGAGCTGATGCTTGTGCTACACTATCACCTTCTACTCCGTCGGCGATTCCATCCACACCATCAACTATATCAATAACTCCAACTGAGAAGACGCCTACAGCTGCAACTTTAGCTAATTCTTTCCCTGCTTCTATTGCTTTATCAGTATCTCCTTCTCTTATTGCTTGTACAGTTTCAACTCCCTTTTCCGAAACATGTACAATCCCTTTTCCAATTGTCGTTGCTGTATCTTGAACTGTTCCAAGTATTTCTTCGTATCCTCGCTTCGCTTGCTGTTTATCATCTGTAATAAGACCACCTATAGCATCATACGTCCCATCAGCAAGATTCCCAACGATTTCCCCAGTTTTCACAGTAGCTTTATTAACACCTTTTCCAACATCCTTTATGAAATTACTGTTCGTAACTTCTCCTACTGCTTCTATCGCACCGCCCACTACTTCTGCTGTAACTTTAGCGGCTGCTTTAGTTACTAATTTAATTAAACTCATACCGCATCTCCTTTTAATATCATTATATAAAACTATTGCGATTATAATTATATAGCTGTAGTCTATATAACTACAACTTATTTCACATACTTTACTATAAAGACAAAACAAACCACAACAACAATAACGATCGCCAACACATAAGGCGGAAGAAACTTCAAAGACCATAATGCCATCATAATCGTAGCTACTGTTAAATAAGATTGCCTTGCATCTTCTGTCATTTTTTTACGAAGGCAGAATACATACAAATAACCGATTGGCGGCGTAATAAAGCAAAGAACATATATAATTTTAGATTTCAAATACCATTTTTGTTCCCCAAGTTTCTGTATATCTTCTTCTATTCTCTTATGCTCTTGTTCTCTCGCTTCTTCTACAAGCGGATCTTCCTCTTCTCCTCGCTTTTCTTTCATATAAGGAAGAAAATGCATGAAAAAATAGTATGCAAATACGAACGCTCCAAATCCAATATTTAATCTTTCTATTGGAATATACTCACTAAAAAAGACAGCAGTAAGCACTAAAGACAAACAGTACGTCATCATCCAAAATGAACGTTTTCTCTTTTTTCGTTCCATTTCTTTTTTATCTTGTACATGTTTTCTTTTCGAAAGCCATATCGAAATACAGCAGTCTACTACAAATAGAATAAAGATAAATATCCCGATATGTACTGTTTCTACATCCTCAAATGAAAAGATATTTGGGAATGCAACGTGCAATACAATTAGCGTATACAAAATTAACCCTATAAAATAAATACGTCTCATTTTCCATCCCTTTCTTATTTCCTAACATTACATTAACATACATTTTTTAGAAATAAACGGACAAAATATATATGTTTAGAAAAGGAGGGTGCTACATGGATGATTCTGAACGTATTATTTTAGATGTGAATGGGAAAGAAATCGAAATGTTAGATACGATTCGTACTCATTTTAAAGAGAAACATGGAGTTGAACTAAGTAACGGTGCATTGCTTAGAGATTTGATGGATATTGAGTATATTCGAATTACGGAAGATCGGCATAAGTATGATTAAAAGAAAACGACTGCAGGCGAATGCCATCAGTCGTTTTTCTTTCTTTATTTAAGCTCTTGATGCTTCCCGCCCATACCACCTGGCTCATTGCTATCTTGGTGTACAGTTACTTTATTGGTTTTCGCATCTTTCAAAACTCTATATGTATATGATTCGTTTGGTTCATCTTTAAACTGTACATTCATACCATAAGAATCCATTTTGCTATAAAAGGCCGGTTTTATATATAAAATATCACTTTCTTTATATCCTTTTTCTTGCAAGTGCCACATCGTTGCAAGAATCGCTTCCTCTCGCTTTACTTGTTCACCAACAAAGATATATTTGTCTAGGAGAAACACTTTAACATTTGCACTTAAGCTAATTAACAGTAAAACGATAAATATTATTTTTTTCATAGACTTCCCCTAAATTATTCTTTTTTACTATATCATAACTTAAATACTAGTAAAAAAGAAAGTACGCCAGACTTTAACAGACTGGCGTACTTTTTAACTCAATTCTTGATAACTTCTTTCGTTAATCCCTTCGCCTTCTCCAAAGCCTTTTCAATCTGTTCAAATCCTGTTCCACCAGCACTGTTACGACGCTTTACAGCTGCATATGGTGACAGCACTTCATACAAATCTTCTTCAAATAACGAGCTCATTTCTTTATACGTTTCAAGTGGTACATCTACTAAATAAATTCCTTTTTGTGTACAGTGCAGCACTAGCTTTCCAACAATTTCATGAGCTTGACGGAATGGTAGTCCTTTGTTTGCTAAGTAGTCAGCAATTTCTGTTGCGTTAGAGAAATCTTGCGTTACAGCTTGCCCCATTTTTTCTTTGTTGACAGTCATCGTCTCTAGCATGCCTGCCATAATATGAAGGCATCCTTCTACTGTTTTTACTGTATCAAACATTCCTTCTTTATCTTCTTGCAAGTCTTTATTGTAAGCGAGCGGCAATCCTTTCATTACTGTAAGTAAGCTAAATAAATTACCGTACACTCTGCCTGTTTTACCACGAATAAGTTCCGCCATATCTGGATTTTTCTTTTGCGGCATAATGCTGCTTCCCGTTGCGTATTGATCGCTCATTTCAATAAATTGAAACTCTTGGCTACTCCATAAAATAAGTTCTTCGCAAAAGCGTGATAAGTGCATCATAAGCATAGATGAGTTACTGAGGAACTCCAATATGAAATCGCGATCGCTTACTGCATCTAAACTATTTTCATAGATTCCATTAAATCCAAGAAGCCCCGCACTATATTCTCGGTCAATCGGGAATGTTGTCCCAGCTAACGCTCCTGCTCCTAATGGTGAAATGTTAATACGCTTTAACGAATCTTCATAACGATTCACATCGCGCTCTAACATCCAAAAATAAGCGAGAATATGATGCGCAAATGAAATTGGCTGGGCACGCTGTAAGTGCGTATAGCCAGGCATAATCGTTTCAATATTATTTTCTGCTTGATGAACAAGAACAGTTTGCAATTGTTTTGTAGCTTTTATAATATGCTCTACTTTTTCATTTAAATATAAGTGCATATCTGTCGCTACTTGATCGTTACGACTTCGGCCAGTATGAAGTTTCCCGCCTACTTCACCGATTTTTTCAATTAACATCTTTTCGATATTTAAATGAATGTCTTCCGCTTCAACGGAAAAATGCAATTTATTTTGTTTCGCTTCTTCTAATAAATATTGAAGACCTATCTTTATTTTCTCTGCTTCTTCTTTCGTAACGATGCCTTGCTTTGCTAGCATCGTTACGTGCGCAATACTCCCGTTTATATCTTGATTTACTAATTGTTGATCGAAGGAGATGGATGCTCCGAACTCTTCAACCCACGCTTCCGCTTCTTCTGTAAAACGTCCGCCCCAAAGTTTGCTCACGCTTCCACCTTCTTTTGATTCACTTGGCTGTATACTTTCGTCGGTAAACCGAATAATGAAATGAATCCAACTGCTGCATCATGATTAAATTCATCCTGAGCAGTATACGTTGCTAATTTTTCATCGTATAAAGAGTACTCAGATTTACGTCCTTCTACAATTGCATGACCTTTAAATAATTTCACACGCACCATGCCTGTTACATTCTTTTGCGTTTCTTGTAAGAAAGCATTCAGCGCTTGTTTTAAAGGCGAGAACCATAAACCGTTATAAATAAGTTCTGTTATTTTTTGCTCAATCATCGGTTTAAAATGTGCTACTTCTTTTACGAGTGTTAAATCTTCAAGTTCTTTATGCGCCGTAATTAATGTCATTGCTGCTGGGCATTCGTATACTTCACGCGATTTAATACCGACAAGACGATTTTCTACGTGATCGATACGTCCAACGCCATGTTTTCCAGCAAGTGCATTTAACGTTTTAATAAGTTCTGAAAGTGGGTATGCAGTACCATTTAAAGTCGTCGGTACGCCTGCTTCAAAGCCGATTTCTACAAACTCTGGTTTATTCGGTGTATCTTCTAATGCTAATGTCATCTCATATGCATCTTCTGGCGGTGCTGCCCATGGATCTTCTAAAATGCCACATTCATTACTGCGTCCCCATAAGTTTTGATCGATTGAAAATGGGCTGTCTAAATTAATCGGAATTGGTACATCGTTTTCTTTTGCATAGGCAATTTCTTCTTCACGTGACCATTTCCATTCACGTACAGGCGCAATCACTTCTAAGTAAGGATTTAACGCTTGAATAGAAACTTCAAAACGAACTTGATCATTCCCTTTCCCTGTACATCCGTGTGCCACTGCAGTCGCTCCTTCTTGTTCTGCAATCTCTACTAATTTCTTTGCGATAAGTGGACGAGATAACGCTGAAACGAGAGGGTATTTCCCTTCATATAACGTGTGCGCTTGCATCGCCATCAATGCATATTCGTTTGCAAATTCTTCTTGAACATCAATCATATATGATTTAATTGCACCTACTGAAAGTGCCTTTTCTTTTACAAATGCTAAGTCTTTACCTTCCCCTAAGTCTAAACAAAGCGCGATAATATCATAATTCTTCTCTTGTAACCATTTAATTGCAACGGAAGTATCAAGGCCTCCAGAATATGCTAATACAACTTTTTTCTTCTCCATTTTGCATCCCCCTAAAGAATAAATATTCATTTTCTTTTATAATAATTCACACTTTAACACCTTTTACAAAATGTATCAAGAGTCATTTTCAAATTTTTTCAAACAATTTCGTCGAACTTCTTTCTGTTTTTTTGTACAATATAAGCAGGAAAACGGGGGTGAACTTATGGAAAAGTATTTCTTATACGATGAACATCTCGGAATTGAAATTCCGCATTTACAAGAAGACTGGGAAGATATCCCCGAAAAAATGCAACATGCGATTTTATTAAAATGGGAACAAGTTCGCGGAAAGATTCCTGATCGTATAAAAGAACTCGAACATTATATTAATGCAAAACAGCATCATTTAAATAACGAAGAAGACTTCGAAATTTCTTGCAAACTGAATTCAGAAATTGCCGATCTCGCTTCCATCATTAATGACCTTTGGCTTTGGTATCGACTCACTCAAAATGTATCTGAGGGGAAAGCACACCAATAAAAAAAGCATGCCCCTCAATTACTTTGGGTCATGCTTTTTTGTCGTAACACGATTTACAATATATTTCTTGTGCTGTTTTTGCCAAACACACATCAAATGGACCAACTAATATACTTCTTTCTTTCGGCAACTTTACAAAAGCAACAAGCTCTTCTTCATATTGAATCTTTTTCTGACATGAAACGCATATTAACTCTTTTCTTTTAAACATGTCTTTTAGCATATTCTCACTCTCCTCTTCATCTATCTATATTAATATACTCTCATAATAGTTAAAACTTGTAAAAAAATGACACATTATAAAGTAAATGATTCATATACTATATACAAAAGGAGGCCTTACACTTATGCGCGCTTTCGTTATTATCGCTTTAACTTTTTTAAGTGTGATTAGCTGGGATGCGTTTTTTAAAGATAAAAATACAACTGAATAGAAACTCTTCTTTTCTTACTTATTGGACAAACTAAAAAAAACGGTCCAATTCTCCAAAATAACTTAGGCTTTTCTACAAAAATATTTAAACATAACAATTTTTGTAGATTTCCTCCGTTTATTGTCGGTTTCCATCCGCATACATTTTTTGAAAGTATGATATAATAATATAAATCTTGAAGGAAGGGATTTTGATATCATGATCGCTCGAAGGAGCATGTGGCATCGTATTGACGAATCATACACGTAGCGTATTTTCCAGCTCAGATACTTTAGTCTAGCGAAAAAAATACGAGAGTGGGGAAATTATGATTGCCCGAAGGATAATTTGGCAAAAAAAAGACTCTTCTTACACATAGCGTTTTGTTTAGGGCTTAATTGTTACTAGCTAAACAAAACAAAGAAGAGCAGGATTGCTAAATGAAGAATCCTACTCCACGTTTTGTTTAGTCGTTTTAAGACTTAAACTAAAACGAAAGTAGGGAGAATTGATGGACGAGAGGATTATTCGTTATTTCTTCAGCGACATATAGCGTAGTTAGTTTTTTCGTAAACTAACTGAAGCTACATGTGAGCTCGTAGTTAGTTTACAACACAAAAAAGGACTACTAACTACGGAAAGAAGGAATAACGATGAGGAACATCCAAAGTCGACAAATTATTAAAGAAGTTTTTATGGTTTTAATCGGTTCATTTATTTTAGCAGCAGCGCTATATCACATTCACTTCCAAAACCACTTAACAGAAGGTGGCTTTGTAGGTATCGCACTATTCATCCAAAATTTTTATGATATTTCACCATCTATTTCAACTGTAATGATGGATATCCCAATTATTCTACTATGCGCTTCATTGTTAGGTAGAAAAATGGTTGGCTATTCATTCTTAGGTTCAATTTCATTCGGAGTATTTTATTCTCTTATGGAAAATTATTCTCCATTTACGGTCGATTTATCAAACAATTTATTTATAGCTGCAGTAGTTGGCGGTGCGTTAGCTGGTATTGGACTCGGTTTTATATTGCGATTTGGCGGTGCAACCGGTGGAGACGATATTTTAACAATTGTATTAAGTAAAAAAACACGTTTTACAATTGGGCAAATTTTCTTCGTCTTTGACGCGATTGTTCTTGCGCTTTCATTATATTATTTAAATTGGACAGAAATTGCTTTTACTATTCTTTCGATTGCCGTACAGGCAAAAACATTGGATTTAATTTATTATCCAAAAACAGAAAAAGCAGAAGAAAAGCAGCCAGTATCTATTCCAATGTCCAAAAAGCATGCAACAAATTAAAAAAGCGAAAGGCTTCGGCCTCTCGCTTTTTTTATGCTCTTTTTTCCTTCTCGACTATGTGGCGCACTTGATAAAATCTATTTGCAAATTCAGTAACGTTTCTTGTTAAACGATAATTCACTGTAGACCCGATTGCCATTCCAATTACCGGAATACCTTGGAATAATTTACGACGAAGAGCATAAATCGAAAATGTTTTCAAAATTTGTTTTAAAATAATTTCAGTCGAAGCTGGTTGTAACACCGCTTCATCTCCTTCGTAGAAGAAGGAATCTTCTTGTTCTAGCTCTTGCAGTAAATTGTACCATGCGTATTGCTGAAGTCTTCCTGGTAGTAATGACGCATGAAATACCTTTAACGCAAGCATCATTTCATAAGGCTTGTTCACATCATGCCCAAATGACGTTGCAATAAGTTGGACAGCCTTCACATTTAACGCAATCATAACCGGAAAATCAGCTGTTAATAATAATAAACCTCCAGCACCCGTTGCTCCGCCTTGTACGAATGAATATAGGCGATGGCGTGCTGTTTGCTGCTCTGCTATGTATGTTAATTGATCGATAGATAATGCTTTTAAATCCTCTAGTTGCTCAATCGATTCATCAAATAATCTCGATGTTCCTAAAATACGATTACGCGCCTCTAACTGTGATTGTGAACTTTGAATCAATGCATGCAAATGAAAGAGCCATCCATCTGCTTTCGTAAAGAAATCTTTTCGTTTTTTCTCAGGTAGTTTCGCAATTGTATTATGTACCCATTTATCAAACAGTTTTTGAAAATCAGTCGCTTCTTGCTCAACTAATTGCGATTCCCATTCTTTTATATTGTCTAAAATGGCTTGTTCTCGCTTCGATCGCATCGTAACAACCACCTCGTTCGATTTTTTTCTATTGTAACATATTTCTGCTTATTCTTTGCAAATATGCTTGTCTATCTTTATTCACATACCACTTTTAGTGACATAAAATATTAACAAAAAGGATGAGATAAATCACATGAATCTATCCGATATAAAAAAAGAATATCATGCAGTATTCAGTTTAGGACAAAACTGCTGGCCTGCTTGGGCGTTATATCAATTCAAATTATCACCATTTTTTGGCGTTATTGATTTTATGCTAAGCCCATCATTAGAAAAGGTGAATATATTATTACAAAATCGATTTGACCGTTTTTTACAGTTAGAAAACTTATCCTTCATCTCATTTTGGGATGATGATGCGAAATTAAGACTACGGGACAATCTATACGAAATCGACTCCTGCCACGACTTTAAAACAGATGTAAACACACCAACTTCTTGGCCTTCTTATACAGAAATTAAGTTAAATTATGAGCACCGAATTAATCGTTTTCTAACAACAATTGACACAGCACAATCCATATTATTTATTCGAACTGGAGGAACATACGAAGAAGCACGTTCCTTGGAACACATTTTATCTCAAATCGTTACACATACATTCTCTGTCCTATTACTCATTCCTGAAGATGTACCAACTGTTACGGAAGAAGATTGGGGATTGCAAAATATTTGCGTTATAAAATGTCCTATTATGGATGTATTTCAGTACAATGAAGCATTTTGGAATGACTTATTTAATGGCATCGTAATTCGACCACATTCTTAAATACACGACACTTTTATTACGCAATACATTATAATCATCCTTATACAAAATAAAGTGAAACTTTAATCAGCCCTCACCAATCGGACTTTTACGGACAGCCCGACCCCCACCTAACTTCTTTGCTTCCGCTGAATTTTGAGGTGGGGGTCTTACTGCCCGTTAAAGCGGGATAAATAAGGAGTGATTGTATATGTATCCACGTGCAAAAGCTTTCGGTCTTGCTTTACATCACGAGCGGCTTCTCGTACAAGAATATCATACAGGCGATGAAACATATTACCGGCCTCTTGGCGGTTCAATTGAACTTGGTGAAAAATCAGCACATACCGTTATTCGTGAATTTCAAGAAGAGCTTCATACAGAAGTGGAGATCACTGCTTATTTAGGTTGCTTAGAAAACATCTTTCATCTTGATGGAGAAATTGCTCATGAAATCATTCAGTTATATTCTTTACGCTTATTAGACACGTCACTATATGGAATGGAAGTACTGAATATACAAGATGAACAAACAGTATCGTATGCGAAGTGGATTCCCATTACAGCATTCATTCAGGAGAAAAAAGCACTATATCCAGATGGAATTTTAAACTATATCCAAAAGAAAAAAGACGAAATCCTATAGGATCTCGTCTTTCTTTTCATATATTAACCGATGTTTCCAAGACGTAGTACGTCACGAGCGATCATAACTTCTTCGTCAGTTGGAATTACAATAATTTTTACTGGAGAATGTGGGAAGTTGATGAATGCTTCCTCACCGAATACGTTATTGCGTTTTGCATCGAAGTATACGCCCATGTATTCAAGGCCTTCTAATACGCGTTCACGAATAATCGCACTGTTTTCACCTACACCAGCTGTGAAGATGATTGCGTCTACACCTTTCATACGAGCAGTGTAAGAACCGATGTATTTGTGGATACGGCTTACGAATACATCAAGTGCTACTTTCGCACGGTGATCGCCTTCTTCTTCTTTCGCAATGATGTCACGTAGGTCACTAGAGTAACCAGTAAGACCTAACATACCACTCTTCTTGTTTAATACGTTAACTACTTCTTCTACTGTTTGGCCTGTTTTTTCCATGATGTATGGAATTAACGCAGGGTCAATGTTACCAGAACGTGTACCCATTGTTACACCAGCAAGTGGAGTGAAGCCCATAGAAGTATCGATAGATTTACCGCCTTCTACTGCTGCGATACTTGCACCGTTACCTAAGTGACAAGAAAGTAAGCTTAAGCTCTCAAGTGGACGACCTAATAGTTCAGCCGCACGCTCAGTTACATATTTATGAGAAGTTCCGTGGAAACCGTATTTACGGATACCGAACTTTTCGTAGTACTCATACGGTAAGCTGTATAGGAATGCAGATTCCGGCATTGTTTGGTGGAATGCTGTATCGAATACTGCTACTGCTGGTACGTTTGGTAATACTTCTTGGAATGCTTTAATACCAACAACGTTTGCTGGGTTGTGAAGTGGTGCTAAATCGCTTAATTCTTCGATATCAGCTAATACTTCATCAGTAATTAGAACAGAGTCAGCAAATTTTTCGCCGCCGTGAACAACACGGTGACCGATACCGCCAATCTCATCTAGAGATTTAACGATTCCGTTTTCAGTTAATTTTTTAAGAAGCATATTAACTGCTACTGCGTGATCTGGAATGTTTGTAATTTCTTTTTGTTTTTCGCCATCTACAGTAATAGTGAAGATACTATCTTCTAAACCGATACGTTCTACTAAACCTTTTGTTAATACTGTTTCACTTGGCATTTCAAATAATTGGAATTTTAAGGAAGAGCTTCCTGCGTTAATCGCGATGATTTTTGACATCTAGTCTTTCGCCCCTTTTTCTCTTGGTAGTTGTGTGGATGTTTCCACAAACCGCTCGATTTTATCTGATCAAATTTACTAAATACGAAAACGTTTCATCATTAGTAAATTTTATACTCACGATTTTAATTTAAACATCGTACGACATATATTTCAAGTGAAAAAATTGTAACACCAAGAAAAAAAATATATTACAGATTTCAAAAAAATTCAGTTAAATCTTGTATATATTTAAAAATATGACATATCATATAAAACTGTACTACATGAATTACTAACCCTGTTACATATACCTAGCCTTATTTATGCGTTGCAAACCAAGTATTTAATTGGTCCATAATGTCCTCCATCGCCTTCATGTTGGAGAATTTAGGTAACTCCACTAATAACGCCTGTTTTGGCATCGTTACACTAGGACCTTTCTTTTGGAGAACAAATATACTTTTTGCATTTTTCTCGTTTTTAAACATGGAAACAGGTAGCTGTAATAACCCCTGAATAAAGCATGTTTCTTTAATAAATGCATGTAATTTCGGTGCTTGATCACTTTCAAAAATGAAGTTCGGTACTAGGAAGAATAAGTATCCGCCTTCTTTCGTATGCTTCACACTTTGTTCAATAAATAGGTGGTGGGCATATGACATTCCTTCATCTGCTTTTAACTTATATTCACTTGCACCGATTTCATTTGGATAGTAACCAACCGGTAAGTCTGAAACGACTGCATCAACTGGATCGATATAAAGCGGTGCTAGTCCATCTTGATGGAAGAATTCGATTGCATGCTTTTGTAAATTCGCATTTACTAAAGCAAGTTTAATTAGCACTTCGTCCACTTCTACACCAAATCCACTCATCGTAACGTTTTCTTGAGCACTATTGAAAACTGTCGTCATCAAGTTACCTGTTCCAATTGCAGGGTCTAACACAGTAATTTCATTTTGACCCTTCATAAATTTATGGAATAAGTAACTCATGAACATACCAACTGCATCAGGCGTCATTTCGTGATTCGCTTGTACGCCTTCCTTCATTCCTTTTAAGATGGCTAACTGAAATGCTTTACGAATTTCTTCACCTTTATATGTTTCTTCATTAAACGTACTATATTCACGATTCAGCCTTTCAATTGCTGATTCTGATAATTCCTCTTGTAAAATCGCTCCTTCAAACAAGTTATCCCCTGTTTCTACAAGCGCCTCTAAATATGTTACATCTAATTCTTTACGTAAAACTACCGCAGAAGAATCAAAAATAGAAAATAAAGTTTCTACTGTCTGACTCACGTACATTCCTCCTTCTCTCTTTTACACATAACTTATATCATACCATAATCTGATTTTTTCCCAAAAGAAAAAGCGACCTCTTTTTAAGAGCTCCCTTTTTAGTGATGTATGATGTAACGTCTTCTCTCGTATATCGATTCCATATAGCAATATATGAGAGAAGACGACCTCTTACAAAGAGGTCATCTTCGTTCACATTATTTTGCAGCTTTTGCTGCTTCTAATGCTGCTTCATAGTTTGGATGGCTTGTACCTTCGCTTACGTATTCTACGTAAACTACTTTGTCATTGCTATCTACTACGAATACTGCACGAGCAAGTAAACGAAGCTCTTTCATTACTAAGCCGTAAGCTTCACCGAATGAAAGGTCACGGTGGTCAGAAAGTGTAACAACATTTTCTAAACCGTTTGCTGCACACCAACGTTTTTGAGCGAATGGTAAGTCAGCGCTAATCGTTAATACTTTCGCGTTTTCAATACCTGCTGCATCTTGGTTAAAACGACGTGTTTGTGCATCACATACACCTGTGTCGATAGAAGGTACAACACTAATTAATTTCACTTCACCTTTGTATGTTTCTAAACTTACTGGAGATAAGTCATTTGCTAACACTTGGAAGTTTGGCGCTTGATCGCCAACTTTAACTTCTGTTCCAACTAAAGTCATTGGGTTACCTTTAAAAGTTACGTTTGCCACTTGAAAATCCTCCCTTATTTAAACAAAATATGTACAATGTAAATGATAGTTTGTCCCTATCGATAATGCAAATAAAATCGCTTTATTTACAAAAAAATTAAAGAAGCTAATCTATTGATCAGCTTCTTTATTCGTTAAATTTGAAATTCAGGATCGTCTTCTTTTCGTTTATCCATCATTTCTTTCACTTTATCAACAGCTTGTGGCGCTAATTCAATTATTTTATCGATGACGTGTGTTTGCTTATCTAAGTGCAACACTTTTACGCCTTCTCCATTTATAACAAGAAAAGCAACAGGATTAATAGAAACTCCTCCACCGCTTCCCCCGCCAAATGGATGGCGGCCTGAATGTTCTATTTTACCAAATTCACTTCCACCAGCCGCAAATCCGAAGCTAACTTTTGAAACGGTAAGAATTACACTTCCATCAGCAGCTTTAATTGGATCGCCGACAATTGTATTTACATCAGTCATTTGTTTTAAATGCTGCATTGCAGTTGTCATTAAACCTTGAATTGGATGGTCCATTCTATATCCCCCCTATGCTTGAACAGATTTTTCTGTCGTACCAGATCTTTGTCTTCTCATAAACACGAGTAATTTCACCGCTGTTTTTATAGTACGGAATATACGAAAAGATGCTGTTAACTCACATCTTGATGCAAATCCTTTCCCTTGAAAAACAGGAGTAATTTCAAATTCTGGTACGTCGACAATATGCATATATTGTCCTACAACTCCAGCAGCCATTCCTTTTGTCCCCCATGCATATCCTGTGACAATTCCAGTACTAGCTGCGTCGCCTGCTCCAATTTGTGTATGCCATTTCCAACCATTGATTTTCACTCGTTTGAGAAAATCTTTAACAATAGTATGAACTTCTTGCAGCTTTTTTATCAGTTCCCCCATACTATCAAGTTGTGCCATAATTTTATTGTCTAGTCCGCCGTCCTCTTCAGCTTTTTCGATTTTTTGTCCTGTTTTCTTCTGCTGTTTCTCAATTCTTTCCAACACATCAAATGTATATCGGATCATCCATATTTTCACTTGAAGCAAACATTGCTTTTCCATTTCTGAATATAAAAATGTCACTTTAAGCTTTATTTTCGACAATAGTATAAACAAAATAAAAAGGAGAAGAATTATTATTCCAATTACGAGCCACTTCATACGTATCATCCTTTCACTCCGTACCCATTATCGACAACTTTATTCATCATTAAACAGCGTTTCATAAGATTGAATATAAAAATTTTTCTAAAAACAAAAAGGTATTTTGACAATTTATATCGAAATATATTATTTGAACATATCATCAGGGAACGGACTCTAATGATATGTAGCACGAAGCATAGAAAATTTAACTGCAGTGGAGGGATACATAATGGCAGATCGTCGCAATTTATTTTTCTTTTATGGTGATGACAAAGCAAAGCTCGTTGAAAAAATGAAACCAATCTATCGTATTTTAGAAGAGAATGGATTTACCATATTAGATCATCCAAAAAATGCAAACGCTATCGTCAGTGTTGGAGATGATGCAACTTTCTTACAAGCCGTTCGTAAAACTGGTTTTAGGGAAGATTGTTTATACGCAGGGATTTCTACGAAAGATGAAATTTCATTCTACTGCGATTTCCATATTGATCACGTTGATACAGCCCTTCAAGAAATTACAAAAAATGAAATTGAAGTGCGAAAATATCCAACAATTGAGGTAGATGTAGATGGTAGCACATCTTTCCATTGTTTAAATGAGTTCTCATTACGTTCTAGCATTATTAAAACGTTCGTTGTAGATGTTCACGTTGATGATTTATATTTCGAAACTTTTAGAGGTGACGGTTTAGTTGTTTCTACCCCAACAGGAAGTACAGCTTACAATAAATCGTTACGTGGTGCAGTTGTTGATCCGCTTATCCCTTGCTTCCAAGTAAGTGAATTAGCATCTTTAAATAACAACACATATCGTACACTTGGTTCACCGTTCATTTTAAATCACGAACGTACATTAACTTTAAAACTAAGACCAGACGGTAACGATTATCCTGTTATCGGCATGGATAACGAAGCGCTTAGCATTAAACAAGTGGAAAAAGCTGTTGTACGCTTAAGCGATAAACAAATTAAAACAGTTAAATTAAAAAACAACTCTTTCTGGGAAAAAGTACAGAGAACGTTTTTATAGTATTAAAATAACCGTAGAATTATGGTGGCCCATAATTCTACGGTTATTTATTTACCCCGATTGGTGCGAGCAACAACCTCTCGCTATCCGGCCGATATTCTTGTCAGTTTTTGTCGGTAAGTCGATATATTCTAATAATCGCTCATATATTTGGAGTTACGGTCGATATATTTCAATAATCGCTGATATAATTCAGGTTACGGTCGATATATTCCGATAATCGCTCATATATTTTTACGCACCTTTTCTATAGACGACTTTGCCATCTATTACGGTCATCTCTGCTTGTACTTCTTTTATTTCCTCTGCCTCTATTTCAAAAATATCGCGGTCTAATATTGTAAAGTCTGCCTCATATCCTTTTGTAATTTGCCCTCGCTTCGCTTCTTTTCCGATTGCATAGGCACTTCCTGTTGTAAATAAAGAAACAGCCTCATATACCGTTAATCTTTCCTCTGGCATATAGCATACACCGTCAATAAAACTTCTACGTGTGACAGCACTATATATGCCTAGAAACGGATTTACTTGCTCGATTGGAGCATCAGATCCCCCGTTACAGTGTAATCCCGCTTCCAGTAACGTCTTCCAAGCATACGCATAACGAAGACGTTGCTCGCCTAGTTTTTCAATGACTGATGGAAAATCCGATGAAACAAAGACTGGTTGTATATCAATAATGGCTTGTAAGTTTTTCATTCTTTCAATCAACTCTTCACGAGCTAGCTGACAATGAATAATACGGTCACGTAATCCTTCTGCTGGCGGATACAATTCAAGTGCATCAATGACATATTCAAGCGATAAGTCACCGATAGTATGAATCGCAACTGGCATATGTAAATCTCGTGCTTTCTTCACTAATTCCGCAAGTTCTTCACGTGAGAAAATGGCAACTCCATTCGTTTCCTTCGCATCTTCATACGGTTCACTTAATAATGCGGTTCTTCCGCCAAAAGAACCGTCAGAAAAAATTTTCATTGCCCCAAATTCAATATAATGCTCACTTTCATATTCCTTTCGTTCATGTGCTACTTCATGGTGAACGAGTAAATGTGCTTTAAATGGCATTTCCTTTATGACATGAGAAAACGCATTATGCGTCTTTCTAAAACCACCGTAATAATTTAAATCTTCCGTATGTCCACCAACGAGTCCGTATTGCCAACAATCTTTAATCGCTGTTTGCAAAGCGCTTTGTAAATAAGCTTCATCAATTTCAGGCTGCACATGTTTAATTAACTCTTGTCCTTGTTCATATAAAAGCCCTGTTAACATATTTGATGAATCACGGCCAATTTTCCCGCCTTTTGGATCTTCTGCCTTTTCTGTTATATTCGCTTCTTGCAGTATGTATGAATTCACCCATGTAACGTGACGACAAACTCTCTTTAATAAAATGGGATGTTCTTTCGAAATTTCATCTAAATCACGCGTGTGAACATCTTTCGTATCCTTAAAATTATTTTCGTTCCAGCCCTCTCCGATAATCCAAGAACCTTTCGGCGCTTCTTCTACTCGCTTCCGAACGAGAGTCAGCACTTCTCTATAAGATGTGCAGTTTGATAAATCTAAACGAAGTAACCTCTCCCCGTGACCAATAAGATGCATATGGCTATCAACGAGACCTGGAATCATCGTTTTGCCTTTTAAATCGCGCAATTTAGCCACAGCATATCGGTTTTCTAACTCTTCTTTACTTCCATTATCAATGATCCTGCCATTTTCAACATAAATAGCTTCTACTTTTTCATTTTCTTCCCTCATCGTGTAAATGTTGCCGCCATACCAAATTTCCCCCATATATTTCATCTCCTTTATTTTTTATTGTATAAAAAAAAGCACCATTTCAAAACATGGTGCTTTTCTAAACATTACTTTTGTTCAGTAGTAGACGTTGTAACTTGCCATTCAATATTAAATTTATCTTTTACTTGTCCGTATGCTGGGCTCCAGAACGTTTCTTGAAGGGGCATAATAACTTCGCCACCTTCTTGTAACTTATCGAATACTTCTTTCGCTTTTTCTGCGTTACTAATTTGAATTGCGATTGTTACTTGAGATCCAATTGCATGCCCTTGACCTGGGAATGTATCAGAAATCATAAGATCCGTATTACCAACTTTTAAAGTAGCGTGTAAAACGCGTTCTTTCGCTTCAGCTGGAACCGGGTATTCTGGATTTTCAGGCATATCACCAAAAGTTTGCATGACTTCCACTTTTGCATCTAACGCCTCTTTATAAAACTGTACAGCTTCTTGCCCACTACCATCTAAAACTAAGTACGGATTAATACCTAAAATCATACGGACACCTCTTTTTTCAATTTATAAAATCGAACTTGTGTTCGTTTTTATATTATCATTGTTTGCCATTTCATTCAACTATTTCCTTCACTGTTTTCAAATTTATTTTGACGGAATCTCCATCTCTTGTTTTCTAAGCTCAATACGGCGGATTTTTCCAGAAATCGTTTTTGGTAGTTCATCTACAAATTCAATTTTGCGAGGGTATTTATATGGTGCAGTAAGTTCTTTGACGTGTTGTTGGAGTATTGGAATTAATGTTTCTTCGTTCTTTTCTATATTCTCTCTTAATACGATAAATGCCTTCACGACACTTCCGCGAATTTCATCAGGACTTGCGACAACCGCACATTCTCTCACGTAAGGGTGCTTTACGAGCGCATCTTCTACTTCAAACGGCCCGATTGTATAACCAGAGCTAATAATAATATCATCACCGCGCCCTTCAAACCAGAAATAGCCGTCTTCATCTTTTTTCGCTTTATCACCTGTAATATAATAATCACCGCGGAATTGCATCGCTGTACGCTCATCGTCTTTGTAATATTGTTTAAAGAGGGCCGGCGTTTCAATGTGAACTGCAATATCACCAACTTCGCCTACTTTCACTGGAATACCTTCCTCATTTACAATATCAACGTGGTTACCCGGCGTCGGTTTCCCCATTGATCCTGGTCTAATATCCATCCCTTTCATTACACCAACAAGCAATGTATTTTCCGTTTGCCCATAGCCGTCTCTTACTGTAATATGAAAGTGCTTTTGGAACGTTTCAATGACTTCTCTATTTAACGGCTCACCTGCGGATACAGCGCTATGTAACGCTTCTAAATTGTACTCGCTTAAATTTTCTACCTTTGCCATTAATCTATACTCAGTTGGCGTACAACAAAGCACATTCACCTTATTATCGTCTAATAAATTTAAATACGTTTTTGGTTCAAACTTACCGTGGTATACAAATCCTGTTGCCCCCGAGCCTAGAGTTGCTAAAAACGGACTCCAAATCCACTTCTGCCAGCCTGGACTAGCTGTTGCCCACACAACATCATTCTCTTCAATTCCGAGCCAATTTGGAGCGCTCGTACGTAAATGAGCGTATGCCCACGCATGTGTATGAACAACACCTTTTGGATTTCCCGTCGTTCCTGACGTGTAAGATAAAAAGACCATATCTTCTTTATCTGTCTTCGCCATTTCTAACATGTCACTTTCTGTTTCTAACGCTGTTTTTAAATTCATCCATCCATCTACTGACTGCTCGCTCAGAACGAATTTTTGAAGAGATTCCATCGCTTCTATATCATCAAACTGTCCAATGTAAGGCTCATAACTTACGATTGCTTTTACTTCCCCATGTCCAATGCGGTATTCGATATCCTTTTTGCGTAACATTTCCGAACTCGGAATTACGACAAATCCTGCTTTAATCGCAGCGATATACGTCATGTATGCTTCAATTAAACGCGGCATCATAATGAGGAGCTTGTCCCCTTTTTGCAGACCACTCTTTATAAAAGCGTTTCCAATTTTATTTGCACCTTTCATTAACTCCGCGTATGTAACTTCTCGGCGATTCCCTTTATCATCTTGCCAAATTAAAGCAAGCTTCTCTTTATCACCTGTATATTTCTCTATTTCAGAAACTAAATTATAAGACGGTGGTGCCAACAATTCCTCTCTCTTCATAAACATCCTCCTTTTTCTTTATGCCTCCCTTATATAATAAAGAATTTTCTGTCAATTTTGAACCCTCATCTTTTGACAAATTTTTTAGTTCTGTCGAATATATCGAACACAACTTAGAATATATTAACAAAAAATTAAATATATCAATTTACCGACAAATGGCGCCACAACATAAAAAAGAAAGAGCAGGAGAACCCGCTCTTTCTAAGCCATCATATGGGATTATTTTTGGTAACCGCCTAATTGTTGCTCAGCTAGTGAAACTAGACGTTTAGTGATTTCACCACCAACAGAACCGTTAGCGCGAGCTGTTGCATCAGCTCCAAGTTGAACACCAAACTCTTGAGCGATTTCGTATTTCATTTGGTCTAATGCTGATTCAGCACCAGGAACCGCTAATTTATTTGTGCTACGTGACATGTTATATCACCTCCTTGTGAGTATAGAGTGTGATAAATAACATGACTTCATACACGGTTTACATATGGTAATTTATGGTTTTAGAAAAGTTCTTCGAATTTTTCTTCTTCCGCTACTACTTCTACCGTTTGTAATACCATTGTTTCTTTGTTCGCTACAGCTTCATCGATTAATGGTGTGAAATCGTATTTCGCTTCAAAACGATTCGCTTTTTCACGCTTCGGCTTCGTCGCTGGGCTTGCTGGTGTGAATACTGTACAGCAATCTTCGTACGGACGAATTGAAATATCATATGTGCCGATTTCTTCAGCGATTTTAATAATCTCTAATTTATCCATCGTAATAAGCGGACGAATAATTGGATAGTTTGTTACTTCGTTAATCGTATGCATACTATCTAACGTTTGACTTGCTACTTGTCCAAGACTTTCACCAGTCGTGATTGCTAGTGCGTTACGCTCCTCTGCGATACGCTCTGTAATACGCATCATCATACGGCGCATAACTGTCATTGAATAGCTAGATGGGATTTCTTTATTAATCGTTTTTTGCACTTCTGTAAATGGAACAAGGTGAAGTGTTACACGTTTACAGTATTTCGTTAACTCTTGTGCTAAATCGATTACTTTTTGTTTTGCGCGCTCACTTGTGAAAGGTGGGCTATGGAAGTGAACTGCCTCCACAGATACGCCGCGTTTCATCGTTAAGTACGCTGCTACTGGGCTATCAATACCGCCAGACAGAAGTACCATTACTTTTCCGCCAACGCCAACTGGTAAACCACCAGCTCCCATACGCTCATCACACATAATGTAGCTATAACCGCTGCGAATTTCTACGCGTACATTTACATCTGGATTATGAACATCTACAGTAATATCTTCTGTATTTTCTAGAATATGTCCACCAATCTCAGGTAATAATTCCATCGTTCTCATTGGGAAATGCTTATAAGAACGGTGTACAGTAATTTTAAATGTTTTCACATCGCCTTTTACTTGTAAGAAAGCTGCTAATGCACCTTTTTTAATGTCTTCTAATTCTGATGGTACTTTCATCGCTAAGTTAAACTTATGAATACCAAACACATCTTTTAATCTTTCAGATACCGCTTCATGATCTTCGCCATTTAATTGGATGTACATACGGTCATGTGTTGCATCGATTTTAATATTTGGGAATTTTTTCAATTTGAACTTCACGTTATCTTTTAATGTGCTTACAAATTTAGAACGGTTCTTACCTTTAGTCGTCATCTCTCCATAACGAACTAAAATATATTCATATGTCATCATATTCCTTTACCTCATCACTTCATATAATTTTGGCATCGTCTCTTTCACAATACCTTCAAATTGCTTTACTTCTTCCATCGTGTTTTCTGGTGCTAAACTAATGCGAATAGCACTTGCAGCAGCGGCATGTGGTACTCCCATTGACACTAACACTCTGCTCACTTCATTTGCTTTTGAAGAACAAGCAGATTTCGTTGATACATATACACCGTGCTCTTCTAAAGCATGAACGACCACTTCTGGTTTTAAACCTACAAATGATACATTTAAAATGTGCGGTGCTGCATATGCAAGCGGCGTATTAATCGTTACATCTTCCATCTCTTTAAAGAAACGAACAAGCTCTGCTTGTAAACTTTGCAAATGAGCTACCTTTTCTTTCACTTGCTCCATTGTCATGCGAAGTGCTTTCACCATCGCTACAATGCCAGGTAAGTTCTCTGTACCAGAGCGATACTTCAGCTCTTGTTGACCACCTGATAAAATTGGATCTAACCTTACGCCATCACGTACATAAAGAAGACCCGTTCCTTTTACACTATGGAATTTATGTCCAGATATTGAGCAAAGATCAATATGAGAAGCGTATAAATTAAGCGGTACTTTTCCTATCCCTTGTACATGGTCCACATGGAATCTTATTTTCGGATAATTCGATAATAACGTTCCAATTTCAGCAACAGGCTGAATTGCTCCAGTCTCGTTGTTCACGTGAATAATTGACACAAGAATCGTATCTTCACGAAGCGCTCGTTTTACATCCTCTACCGATACAACACCATGCTCATTAACCGGTAAATATGTTACATCAAAACCGAGATCTTCTAATTGTTTATATGCTTCAAACACAGACGCGTGTTCAATATTTGTTGTAATGATATGTTTACCGCGCGAACGATTCCTCATCGCTATTCCTTTAATCGCAAGGTTATTCCCTTCCGTTCCACCTGATGTGAAAATAATTTCAGAAGGCTTAACGTGAAGAAGCTGCGCTGCAATTGTTCTTGATTGTGTTAATAGACGCTCTGCCTCTCCTCCAAGCGAATGAATAGAAGAAGGATTCCCAAAATATTTCCCCGCAACCGTTACGTACGATTGAAGAGCTTCTGGATATGGCTTTGTCGTCGCACTATTATCAAAATAGATCATCGTTCTTCCCCTTTCAGCGCTGTCACATCATATAATCATATCACAAATACGTGTCATTACGCTAAGACTACTCAAAGGTTCCGTTATATTTTAAAACGAATAACCTTACTGTATTCCGCTATTCATTATAGCAACATCGCCTGCAAAATTACACAAAAAAACAAACCCTTATGAAAGGGTTTGTTCATTGTCTACATATTCAGCTATTTTTTGAACAACGCCAGGCTCAAGTTGCTCTAGTACAGAAGCCGCTTGTTCTAAAGCTGCATCGTATTGATATTCACGGAATAATTTCTCCGCATAATTTAAGCTCTCTGCAAGGTTTTCATCATGACTGCGGTAACGATTACCGTATTGAATTAATTTTTCAACTAAATACGCTTGTCCAATTAACTCTTCTGTCATTTCAGCAACACCATTAACAGTTGTGTAAGCTTCTTCTAAACTGCTATTTACAGCATTCATATTTAACGGCTTCACTTCTAATTGCTCATATACAGCTTGCATTGCCATTTGTCCTCTTTTTAAATCTTCCATAATGCTCTCTGGAAGACCTGGCAAATTCGACTTTTGCATAAAGCGTTTCGTTTCGAAAATAGTATTTCGCATTTCTTGTAACTTCTCACGCGCTTCAAATTCTTCTTTGCGCATCGTTTGCAGCATTTCTTTATATTCTGCATGAAGTACTTTTAATGTTTCACATTGCTCATAAATCTCTTCTAGTTCCTCACGAATAATAGAGAAGGCAATATCTTGTTCCGCAACCCGTAATTGCAACATTTCAAAACGTTTCATTAAAATGTGCATTTGCTTTTCAATTACTTTTTGAGACTCAATGTCCTTATCTTGTAACTGATAGCTTTGTTTCACGAGCTGTGTTTCTGCTTTTGTTTCAATCGTTTCAATGCGAATTTCTTCTAAGTCTTCATAAACAGAAAGTGTTTTTTGCTCCACATAATGTCTCGCATGTACTTCTTGTTCTAGTTGATCATAGAAGCTATCTAAACTTGTTTTTAAGTTCTCTACTTTTTCAGCCGCTTCTGTTATGTGAAGCTCCTGTATATCCATTAAACATATTTGTAGTTGTTTCTTCATATCGCGAACTTCTTTAGGAATTTCCAAATACTCTAATACATAACCTTGTCTTACCATATCATTATGTCCGTGTAATAAATCTTCCAACTGAACCGGTAACGTCGCTTGACACTCTACCAATAAATCTGGAATTTGGTGAATAATGATTTCTAAATCTGCTAAACCTTCTTCCAAACTAATAACAATTTCTCTCGCTTTTAAATAGTCGCCATTGTTTGTTGCTTCTTCAAAGGTTTTAAATTTCTCAGATTCAGCGTCTAGCATCTCTTCGATTTTCTGCTCTGCTGCTCCATACATATGTCTATGAGCAAGAACACTCTTCTTCATACTACGATATGTATCACGTAACCCTTCGATTTCCGAGCTATTTTTTTCATGGCTTTCTAACAATTGCTGTAATTCATTTAAAATGTCTGTAATACGATTATCAGCGTCATCTAAACCACTTATGGATTCATTCATCGCATGCTTTGCTTTTCGGAAGGAGAATTGCGAGGCGAATTTTCGCGCTTGCGCTAAATCTTTTTCAGCTTTCGGAATGGTTGTTGATACAATTTCATCCCATTCTTCACGCCATTTACCAAACAGTTCTTCTGTTTGACCCGTCATATTTAAATCTTTCACCCGTTTTAGCTCATCTGCCACAGGTTTATCTTTTATCTCTTGTTTCCACTGCTCAAGTGCTTCAATATCTTTATATGAACGATTTCTTATCACAAGCTCTATCATGAGCAGCACTAGAATAGAGCTTACTACAATGATAACGATCGTCAGGATAGAATCCATGCAAAAAAGCCTCCTAGTTATATCTCTTTTTTTGTCCGTTCCGTTTATGAAATGGAAGGCATTATGTATAAAAAGGGAATTCCCCTATATTTAACAACTAACAATGTACTAATCATACCATGTAATGGTTTGTTTTTGACCTAGTTTTTTTAAAATTTCATGTTTCTTTCAATGCAATTGTAATCTTTCTCAATATTCCGTTTGGATTACCTCTCATCAGCAAATGAATGCAATACAAGGCCTTCTTCCATATGAGATGCAAAATAAATTTTGCGCAAAAGTGGCGGTTCAATAGAAATCGCATGCACATTTCCTTGCCTTACCGCTTGCTCTACTGCTATTTCTGGAAGTAACGTAATGCCAAGTCCAGCACTGACCATCGCAAGCATCGGTTCTGCATAAGAAGTTTCAAATGCAATAATCGGTTTCGCACCTATCCCTTGAAACAGATTCGTAATCATTTTTCTTACATCGCAGATTTCTGGGTATACGATTAACTTTTCATTTTGCAAATCTTCCATTCGGATTACTGTTTTCTCTTTATAAAGATGATCATTTGAAACGACACACACAATTTTTTCTTCTCGTATTTCTTTTATACACGTAGCACCTTCTACTACTGAATCGACGAACATCGCTTCAATCTTCCGTTCTTTAAAGAGTCCCATCAGTACTTTCGTATGCTCAATTTTCCATTCTACTTCGAACCCGTCACCTAATACATCTTTACATTTTGATATATAATGTGCTGCTAAACTTGGCAATATGCCTATAGAAATGTTTCGCTTCTCTTGAAATTTCTTCATCTCGGCTTTCACTTCATGTATGTGTTCCAAAATCGGTAACATTCTTGTTATAAATAGCTCTCCAGCACTTGTTAATTCCACTCCTTGCGCGGAACGCTTCAGTAAAGTAACTTCTAAATCGGCCTCTAACCTTTGAATTTGTTTACTAAGCGCTGGCTGCGAAATATGTAAAATCTTACTCGCCTTTGATAAACTTCGCGTATTCTTCACTTCAATAAACGATCGTACTGCCTCCAAATCCATCGTACACACCTCTAACAAAAAGTTATAACTGTCATAAAAAATCGATATTTCCTTCTATAAACAATTACTCTTTATACTTATTTCATCAACTTACTATAACGAAATGTAAAGGGGAAAGATACTCTTGAACAAAAAACAAATGCTACTCGGATCCCTCCTATGCTTACTTGCCGTAACGGCTTGGGGATTTATGTTTCCTGTCATGGCAAACGCCTTACAGTTTATCGATCCATTCTTCTTCACAACGATTCGCTATGGATCAGCAGCTATTATTTTTCTTATTCTGTTATTAATGACCGAAGGGACAAAGTCACTCCGCTTAGAAAAGAAAACACTTTCGTTACTCTTTTACGGAACAGTCGGTTTCGCAGGATATGGTTTTCTTGTTTTCTACGGACAGCAACTTGCCGGACCGTCTGGAGCCATCCATGCCGCGATGATTCAGTCTCTTATGCCACTCATCGCTTTATTATTGCAGTGGCTAACAAAAAATAAACGCCCACAAAACTATACATTCCTTTGCATGTTCGTTGCACTTATCGGTGTTATGCTTGTCATTTCAAAAGGAAATATTCACTTATTATTTGGAGCTGCCAGTCACCTTTCAACAAATATACTTATGCTATGCGGCGTTACTTGCTGGGTCATTTATACAAACGGTGGTGCTAGTTTTCAATCTTGGTCACCACTTAGGTATACGACGTTAACTTGTTTATTTGGCTCAATTTCACTCATCACTATCGTCACTTTTTTAACTTATACAAACGTCGTTACTGTACCTTCACTATCGACAATTATGAACGTTCGTTTTGAACTCTTATATATGTCTATTATTGCAGGCGTTATCGCAGTATTTTGCTGGAACGCAGGAAATCGCTATATTTCATCCATTAATGGCATATTATTTATGAATTTAGTTCCTGTACTTGCACTTATCGGTTCCATCTTTCGAGGTTATACAGTCGACAAAATTGAAGTTGCTGGAGCCTCATTAACAATTATCGCGCTATTATGCAACAATTTATGGCAAAGAAAAGAAAGCACAAAAATCCCCACCTCAGTTCGTTAGGTGGGGATTTCTCACATATGAACAGCTCTTGGCCATTCATAATACATATTCGTTATACATAATGTTTGTTCTATCCATTGTTCAATTTCTTTCGTGTACATTTCTAAGAAAAAGGTCTCAGATGGAAAAGAATGCAACACTTCTGATATATATTGCGGATATAAAAACGGCATATTTATCATGCCTTTTAATTGCGTCATAAACATTGTAAAAGATACCTTCTTAAACTCTTGTTTCATTTGTCCTTGTCTAATCATTTGCTCTATATAATATCTTTCTTTAGAAAAATAAACGGTCATCACTTCGCGAATTAATGTCGTATCAAGCGAAAGCTCTCGGTAAAAGAAACGTGTCAGCTCCCTATTATCAAATTGATATCGTAAAATCCCGCGCACCATTTGCACCATCACATCTTTAGCCGACAAATATTCTCTCTGTTCAAAGGACGTTTCAATCACATGAATATACCCTTCTAAAAAATTAGTAATAAGCTGCTCTAATAGGCCTTGCTTTCCAGCAAAATAATATGAAATATTCGCTACATTCACATCCGCTCGCTTTGCAATGTCTCGCACCGACGTTCCATCATAACCTTTCGTGTTAAACAACGATATTGCCGCATCAATTACTTTTTGTTTCGTCTGTTTCATGCGCTCACTTCCTCTCACTGAACAGCTATAGTGTAAATTTCTTGACTTTTAAGACAAATTCCTTTAATTTTCTATCGACAAAGTCATGTGAAACACATCGTATTTTGCTAATATTTTACACATCTCGATAAAAAAGGAGCTGTTTCCATGTTTACTAAAGAAAGTTATACAGGATCTCGCGTGCAGCAATATGAGACAGTAATAAAACAACTGGATGCATTATTAACTGGCGAATCAAACGTAGTCGCAAACTTATCAAATGCGTCCGCATTATTAAACCAATTTTTGGATCGTGTTAATTGGGTTGGCTTTTACGTAACAGAAGGAAATCAGCTTGTTCTTGGACCATTCCAAGGAATGCCTGCTTGCGTGCGCATTCCATTTGGACGAGGCGTTTGCGGCGTTGCAGCTGAAACGAAAACAACGCAGCTTGTAGCAGACGTTCATCAATTCCCAGGACACATCGCTTGCGACAGTGCTTCAAATTCAGAAATCGTCGTACCGATTATTAAGGATGGGAATGTCATTGGTGTACTTGATATTGATAGCCCTGAAAAAAACCGTTTCGACGAAGTAGATCAGCGCTATTTAGAAAAGTTTGTGGAAACACTCCTAAAACATATGTAACAAAAAAGAGCTAGTTATCGATTAAGTACATGACGTACAAAACCGATAGCTAGCTCTTTTTTTATTGATTACTAACAGTAGATATTTTCTTTAACGCTTGCTCTAAATCAGAAACAATATCCTCCCACGATTCTAAACCGACAGATAAACGTATTAAATTATCATAAATGCCCATTTCTTGTCTTAACGCAGCTGGAATCGCGGCGTGCGTCATCGTTGCTGGGTGCTGAATTAACGTTTCTGTATCTCCTAAACTTACCGCAATTGTAATAAAGTGAAGGTCATTAATAAACGCCTGCGTCTCTTCTTTCCCGCCTTTAATTGAAAAAGATATAACACCGCCCCCACGTTTCATTTGGCGAGATGCTAACTCTCCTTCTGGATACCAAACACCTTCTACCGCATCATGATTTTTTAGGAACGATACAATTTTTTCTGCATTATCACAATGACGATCCATTCTTACTGCTAGTGTCTTTAATCCGCGTAACAATAACCATGCGTCAAACGGTGCCATAATACCGCCGATATCTTTTCGCATCGGGCGGATTTTTTCAGCTAACGCTTTCGTTTTACAAATTGTTACACCCGCCACAACATCACCGTGACCACCAATATATTTTGTCGCACTATGAACAACCGCGTCACAGCCAAGTTCAAGCGGTCTTTGTAAATAAGGTGAACAAAACGTATTATCAACAATAACAAGTAACCCATTTCGCTTCGCAACCCGAATCACTTGTTTTAAATCAATTAATTTCATTGTCGGATTAATCGGTGTTTCAACGAAAATAAGCTTTGTATTCGGGCGAATTTTATTTTCCATATCAGCCTCTGTCTCCATATCACAAAACGAATGCGTAATCATAAATTTTTCTTCTAACACTTCTAAAAAACCGTATGTGCAGCCGTATAATCCATTTGAACAAATAATATGATCTCCAGCTTTTAGAAAACCAATTAACGTTGCGGAAATAGCTGCCATACCGGATCCGAAAGCAAGCGCTTCTTCTCCTCCTTCTAACACCGCCATACGTTCTTCGAATAATTTCACAGTCGGATTTCCAAGTCTTGAGTAAATATAAGATGGATCCACTCCCGCAAAACTCGCCTCTCCTTGCTGCGCAGTCTCAAATGTAAATGTAGACGTTTGAAATAAAGGCGGTGTTAAACTTCCTTTATGTGCCTCTGATGTATAACCGTGATGAATTAACGCTGTCTCCATATGCTTCTTTTTCATAAAAACATCCCCTTTTATGTTTTTATTGCCGCATATTCATCATTAAAACTTTGATGAACGTTTTACTTCATTTTATGTAAGCGTTTTATTTGTGTTTCTATCTCTTCTTTTATATCGTTTTAAATTCCTTCTTGTTCATTTCCAAAATTTATATGCATAAAACAAAAACGTACTCGCTTGACGAAACTCTCGGTAAAAGATATAATAGCGTTTGTGTAAAATAAAAAGGCAGCCTTGTAATGTGAGTTTATCGTTTGTATTTTGTTCCTCTACGGAGGTGTATCTCGTAACTCCCTGCTGCTGGAGCGAAGGTACATGAAAACAAAATGCCCGTAAATATCGATTACGTCTGTTTTTATTTTACGTAAATAAAAACATTTTAAAGGAGGAGTCAACTATGGCTCGTTATACAGGTCCAGCTTGGAAACTGTCTCGTCGTCTTGGAATCTCTCTAAGCGGCACAGGAAAAGAATTAGAAAAACGCCCTTACGCACCAGGTCCTCACGGTCCTAACCAACGTAAGAAACTTTCAGAATACGGTTTACAATTACAAGAGAAACAAAAACTTCGTCACATGTACGGCATGACTGAGCGTCAATTCCGTCGCACATTTGACCAAGCAGGTAAAATGCCTGGTAAGCACGGCGAAAACTTCATGATCCTTCTTGAAGCTCGTCTTGACAACTTAGTTTACCGTATGGGCTTAGCTCGCACTCGTCGTGCAGCTCGCCAATTAGTAAACCACGGTCACATCATGGTTGATGGCGCTCGCGTAGATATCCCATCTTACCGTGTAAAACCTGGTCAAACTATCAGCGTTCGCGAAAAATCTAGCAACCTTGTTGTTGTTAAAGAAGCGATCGAAGTTAACAACTTCGTACCAGAATACTTAACTTTCGATGCTGACAAATTAGAAGCTACTTACACTCGTCACGCTGAGCGTGCTGAGTTACCAGCTGAAATCAACGAAGCATTAATCGTAGAGTTCTACTCTCGTTAATGACAAAAAGCCAATCCTGTGGATTGGCTTTTTTCGTTTATATATAAAATAAAGTTATTTATTTTCCTCTTTCTGAACATATACATAAGCATCTTTCTGCTCTTTATGTACATCCACCTTCGAATTCTCTGCAAGCTGACCCGCATTTAGCAAAGAAAAAATAATGAGCGCTTCTAGTGACATTTTGTTTTACCACTCCTTTCTAGTTGTTATACATTTATCATACCGCTTACATGTGATTTCCGTATGAACTCGAAAAGGAGATTACAACAAAATGGTTACAAGTATATGAATGCACGCTATAATAACCATAAAATAGGAGGTTGATTCATTTTGACAATAAACCAAATGGTTCAGCTAGGCAGTGCATGTATGTTGTTTATTACTTCCGCGCTTATTAATTGGTATCAGGGAAGTAATTTAATAGATGATCCTGATGAATGGAAATATAGCGCTAAGTTTACGAATTACTTCAAAGGCACCGTTTCAAATTACGAAGATATTTATCAAATCGACTTCTTTATATATGCAGCAAAATTTTATCCAACAGCATTTATCGTTATGCTAGTGAGTTTACTTTATATGCTCATATTAATTCTTTATATTCTATTCAAAAGAAAAGATGCGGCGTTTTAAATCCATATATAAAAACCCCGAATCATAAACTTTTCAGCCTACAATTCGGGGTACTATTTGTTTATATTCGTTTCGGATTAGTAACGAATTAAGAAATATTTCTTTTTACCGCGGCGAATGATTGTGAATTTACCTTCGATGCGGTCTTTTTCTGTTACAACGTAGTCTAATGCTTGTGTACGCTCACCGTTTACGTAGATTGCGCCGTTCGTTACATCTTCACGTGCTTGACGTTTTGATGGAGAGATTTTGCTTTCTACAAGTAAGTCGATTAATACTGTATCTTCTGCAGTGCGTTCTACAGATGGTACGTCTTTGAATCCTTGCTCGATTTCGCTTGCAGTCAGTTCTGCTACAGAACCGCTGAATAATGCAGCTGAAATTTTAATCGCTTGCTCTAATGCTTCTTCGCCGTGAACAAGTTTTGTCATTTCTGCACCTAATGCTTTTTGTGCTGCACGTTTTTCTGGTGCTTCAGCTACTTGCTTTTCAAGCTCAAGAATTTCTTCATGAGATAAGAATGTAAAGTATTTTAAGTATTTAACAACATCACGGTCATCTGTGTTAATCCAGAATTGGTAGAACTCGTAAGGAGTTGTTTTCTCTGGGTCTAACCAAATTGCGCCGCCTTCTGTTTTACCAAACTTCGTACCGTCAGATTTAGTAACAAGTGGAATTGTTAAACCGAATGCTTTCGCATCTTCTTCTGATTTACGGATTAATTCAAGACCAGCTGTAATGTTACCCCATTGGTCACTACCACCGATTTGTAGGCGGCAATTATGGTGTTGGTATAAGTTTAAGAAGTCGTATGATTGTAAAATCATGTAACTAAACTCAGTAAATGAAATACCAGTCTCTAAACGAGATGCTACTGTATCTTTTGCTAGCATATAGTTTAAACCGAAGTTTTTACCGATATCGCGTAAGAATGAAATGACATCTAAGTTACCAAGCCAATCATAGTTGTTAGCCATTGTTGCTGGGTTGTCCACGTTTTCGAACTCTAAGAAGTTTGAAAGTTGGTTTTTAATGCTTTCTGTGTAGTAAGCAACTGTATCTTTCGTATTTAATGTACGCTCTGCTTTTTTACCACTTGGATCACCGATCATACCAGTACCACCGCCAACAAGTGCGATTGGTTGGTGACCAGCTAATTGGAAACGACGTAACATTAATACTGGTAACATATGACCGATGTGTAAGCTATCCGCTGTCGGGTCGAAACCACAGTATAATTTAACGCTTTCTTTTTCTAATAATTGCTCAAGGCCCTCAGCGTCTGTTTGCTGATTAATTAGACCGCGAAATTCAAGATCTTGTAAAATACCCATATCCTACATACTCTCCTTTAAGTTCATTACTGGCGTGAAGGTTAAAAACATAAAAAAATCGCCCCTTCAAATAAGGGACGATTTTGATTATCGCGTTACCACCCTAGTTGCAGACCAAAAAAGCCTACCACCTTATTTACATAACGGCTTAGCACCGTCTCTTCCCTTTTGAATACAATTCAATCGAAAAAAGATGCTCTAGGGGCGTAATTCGCGATCATCTATGTGCTGATTTTCACCGACCATCAGCTCTCTAAAACAGGGAAATGATCACTACTTCTCCCTTTCCACGCTCAATTATTCATATACTTTTCTTTATACCATCATTTATATAGGCGTGTCAAATAAGGTCGGGTTTCTCTTCTTGCCAATCCTTTACAACGTCATAAAGAGTATCGTAATAAGAGAAAGAATTGGAACCCCAACTAATAACGATACGTGAAACACAACTGATAAATCATTCCCAATTGTCGCTTCCACAGGATCTTTCGCCGGGGAACCAAGAAACCCGATTAATCGATCGAATCGACTTACCGTTTTTGGAAAGTCCGGTACTTCTACATGGTCACTATCTAAATGCTGTTTTAATTTATATTCACTCTTAAAGGGATTTTCGCTCAATTTCGTCCACCTCCAGCAATTGTTTCAATTTCTTTATCCCGTTATGAAGTCTCGACTTCACCGTTCCGACTGGAATATCTAATACCTCTGCAATTTCTTTTTGCTGCATATCATGATAATAAGAAAGGATTAGGACCGCTCTTTGCTCTTCTGGAACTTTCAAAATTGCTTCTCTTACTGTGAGCCGATCTTCGTGAGAGAATTCTTTTTCCGGAATCGGCGCTAAAAACGGCAAAAGTGTACGCCACTTTTTTCTCCTATTTAATTTATTAATCATAAGACGATAACCGATTTGAAATAAATACGTTTTTATTTTTCCTTTTTCAAGTTCATACATATGTTTCTTTCGTTCTAACGTCAAAAACGTATCTTGCACGAGATCGATACTTAATTGTTCATCTCGGTTAAATCGATATAAAAATGTGTATAGCGCTGGTTTGATTAAAACGTATAGTTTTTCCCCAGCCTGCTTATCTCCACTTTGATACGCAAGCATGAGCTCTTCCTCAATCCCAATCTGCGCCATGGTTTTTGATCTCCTTTATTCCTTTTAACGTTAATGAAATACGGGAAATTAAATAGCAGCTTGCGACAATAATCCATACTTGTGATTGATTCGTAAAAAATTGAACGTACGGGTTTTGAATTGTATGGCCAGTTGAAACTAAAATATTTAATGCTTGCACACATATGCATGCATACACTGCAAGACAAGCCGAAATCGTATCAAATACATTCCAGCGAAAATATACTTTTGTTTTCATAAAATCAATTTTATATCCATTTTTTCTTACTATATGTTTTCTATCAAATGGAATAATAATTGAAAACATAACAATCATCATAACGCCAGCTGTAATCATTGATACTTTAAATCCGATTGGCATCGGTAATAGCAAACCACAAGAAAATACGACTATAACTCCAATTAAAGCAAAAGTAAGAAGTAATTTATTAGACATAAAAAAGCCTCCCTCATCTATTCTTTCATAAATGTATACAGACGAGGAAGGCACTTCGTTCAAATATTATTTTATTTTTTCAGCCATAACCTTTTATCCAAACCAGTCCTCTCTAAATAGTACATAATGGTTTTCCAAAAATAGTTCATTGTATTTAGGGAATAAGCGTTTCACTTGATTCTCTAATTTAAAGCCTATTTGTTCCATAGACCTGCATGAATTGATATTATTATCCCAAGCCTGCGCACGGATCTCATCCACATCTAAAGTTAAAAATAAGTAATTATATATTAAATTCCTTGCTTCTCGATTGACACCTGTACGCCAAAACTTACGTGCAATCCGCTGAGCCTCTGCACTCACAATTAACTTTTTATTTTCATCCACCGTTGGCACAGAGATCCAATATGTCCCTACCATTTCCTTTGTGTGTTTCGTTATAATTGACCAAGCTATAATATCTTTTAAATTTTTATAAGTATGTAACAAGTCCTTAATTTCATTACTATCTTTTGGAGTCACATTCCCTGTCCAATGGTGCATATCTGGATCTTTCATTACCTCATACCACTGTCTGTAATCCTTTTCCGGTTCCACAGAACGTAAGCATACTATGTTTCCTTCTAAAACAGGTATCTTCATCTACATTCCCCCTTTATTATTTACAAAAAGAAAGGTCTGAACGTTGTTTCGTTCAGACCTTTCTCTCTTAATCTTCCATCGTTGATAAGTCACCTGTTGGTAAGTTTAACTCCCACGCTTTTAATACGCGGCGCATAATTTTACCGCTTCTCGTTTTCGGTAATTTATCTCTAAATTCAATTTGTCTTGGCGCTGCATGAGCTGCTAGACCTTTCTTTACAAATTGACGAATTTCTTCTTTTAATTCTTCAGATGGTTCGTACCCTGCACGAAGCGCGATAAATGCTTTAATAATTTCGCCGCGCACCGGATCAGGAATACCAATTACACCAGCTTCTGCAACAGCAGCATGCTCGATTAATTTGCTTTCTACTTCAAACGGACCAACGCGCTCACCTGACGTCATAATTACATCGTCAATACGTCCTTGGAACCAGAAGTATCCATCCTCGTCCATATAGGCAGAATCACCTGATACGTACCAATCGCCCGGCATAAAGTAAGATTCATACTTTTGCTTGTTATTCCAAATTCCACGCATCATAGCTGGCCAACCTTTACCAATTGCTAAGTTACCCATTGTGTATGGAGGCACTTCATTTCCTTCATTATCAACAATCGCTGCTTTCACACCTGGAATTGGTTTACCCATTGAACCTGGACGGATTTCCATGCAAGGGTAATTACAAATAACTTGTCCACCTGTTTCTGTCATCCACCACGTATCATGAATACGAAGTCCAAATGCGTTCATACCCCAGCGAATTACTTCTGGATTTAACGGTTCACCAACGCTTAATACGTGGCGCACTTGTGATAAATCGTATTTTTTAATTGCATCTTGTCCAGCACCCATTAACATGCGAAATGCTGTTGGTGCGCTATACCAAACTGTTACACCGTAATCTTGCAGCGCTTCATACCACGCTTCTGGACTAAAGCGTCCGCCTAAAATAACATTTGATGCTCCGACTAACCACGGCGCGAAAATACCGTAAGCAGTTCCCGTTACCCAGCCTGGGTCAGCTGTGCACCAATATACATCGTCTTCTTTTAAATCTAATACCCACTTCGCCGTTTGATAGTGCTGAACCATTGCGTTTTGCGCATGAAGCACACCTTTTGGCTTACCAGTAGAACCAGACGTGTAATGTAGAATCAAACCGTCTTCACGGCCTAACCATTCAATATGTAATTCTTTTGAAGCTTGTTCGAATAAAGGATTGAATGCTACCGTTTTACCGCCTTCTTCTACATGATCTCCAACAAGGAAGACTGTTTTTAAAGCAGGTAAATCATTTAATGGTACACGCTCTAACAATTCAGGTGTTGTAATTAACACTTTTGCTTCGCTATCTTCTAAACGATCGCGAACTGCGCCTTCCATAAATGCTTCAAATAGCGGACCAACAATTGCTCCCAACTTCACTGCACCAAGAAGTGCGAAATATAACTCTGGGGAACGCGGCATAAAAATAAAAACGCGATCGCCTTTTTCTACATCGCCATAATTTTTTAGGACATTTCCTGCTTTATTAGAAAAATCCTTCATTTCCTTAAATGTATACTTCTCTTTTCGAGATCCATCTTGATAATAAAGGGCTACTTTATTCTTCCGATCGGATTTCGCATGCTTATCAATTGCCTCATACGCCATATTCACTCGGCCTGTTTCATTCCAAGTAAAGTTTTTATTAACCTCTTCCCAGTTAAAATTCGCGTATGCTTCATCATAATTCGGCAAATTATTTTCTCCTTTAATGACAGGAAGCGTTTCTACTTTCATACTTTACATCCCCCTCCTATGTATTCTATTATCTATTATAATAACATTATTTAAAATTTTCAGTATATTTGTTGATTTTTAGACAAATTTTTAATGACAAATTTCGATTCACATCGCATATATTATAAAGTACGATATGAATAGATTCACAAACCCTCAAGGTGGTGAGCAATACATTGATCCATAAAAAAATATATAATGCTAGAAACTTAAAAACAGCGAAAGGCACTTTAATTATTGAAGGGCCTGTCTCTACACATAACTTAGAAATGTATGAATTTCATCCAGATTTAGTTGCGTTTCGTCCTGCCGAGCAGCAATATAAAGCAATTGTCGAAATTTCTAAATTGCCAGAAGCTCGTCTCATTATTGCTAGACATGACCAAACGATTGTTGGATATGTTACATACTTGTATCCTGATCCACTTGAACGATGGTCAGAAGGAAAAATGGAAAACTTAATTGAGCTTGGGGCAATTGAAGTGGTCCCAGCCTTCCGCGGGAGTTCTGTCGGAAAGAACTTACTAGAGGTTTCTATGATGGACGATTATATGGAAGATTACATTATATTGACGACTGAATATTATTGGCACTGGGATTTGAAACAAACAGGCTTAAATGTTTGGGAGTACCGAAAAGTAATGGAAAAGATGATGAATGCTGGCGGGTTACAATGGATGGCTACAGATGATCCTGAAATTTGTTCACATCCTGCTAACTGTTTAATGGTCCGCATCGGTAAACGCGTTGATACGGATTCTATTCAAGCATTTGATCGTCTACGTTTTCACAATCGTTTTATGTATTAATAAAGGGGGCAACTGGAATGATTGTAGAAGAAATTATGAATCAAGATGTGGTGACACTACATCCAAACGATACAATCGAAACAGCAATCCGAACGATACGCACGAAAGGCATTCGGCACATTCCAATTGTCGATCAAAATAATCATGTTGTAGGCATTATTTCTGATCGGGATGTAAGAGATGCAAGTCCGTCTATTTTAGATGAACAAGTTTCACTCGATATGCTGAAGCAACCGCTCGAACTGATTATGAAACATCCTGTTATGACTTGCCATCCTCTCGACTTTGTTGAGGAAATTGCTACTTTATTTTTTGAAAATAAAATTGGCTGTCTTCCTGTTACAAAGGCAGGAAAGTTAGTTGGAATTATTTCTGAATCTACTGTACTGCACACGTTAGTGAAATTAACAGGAGCACATCAACCGAGTTCACAAATTGAAATTCAAGTAAAAAATGAACCTGGCATTCTCGGAAAAGTCGTTGCTATTTTTAGTGAGTTACAAATAAATATCGTGAGCGTTCTCGTCTACCCAGCAAAAGATGAGAATGATAAAGTACTCGTTTTCCGCATTCAAACGATGAATCCGCTAAAAGTGATTGATGCACTTGAAGCAGAAGGCTACCGCGTATTATGGCCAAACATCATGGGGATGCAAGCATGAGTAGCGCGTTTATTTATTCGGATGACTTTCGGGGCTATTCATTTAGCCCTGATCATCCTTTTAACCAACTGCGCGTCACACTTACGTACGATTTATTACAAAAGGGTGGTTTCATCTCTCCTTCTCAAATCATCTCACCACGGATGGCTACAGATGAAGAGATTGCCTACATTCATACAGAGGAGTACATAAATGCGGTAAAACGTGCTGGAGAAGGAAAGTTAGAAAAATCAATTGCAATGACATATGGACTCGGAACAGAAGATACACCGATGTTTCCAAATATGCACGAAGCAAGCGCATTACTCGTTGGCGGTACATTAACAGCTGTTGACGCTGTTCTTTCTGGAAAAGTAAAGCACGCGCTTAATTTAGGTGGCGGCTTACATCACGGCTTCCGCGGCAAGGCATCTGGCTTTTGTATTTATAACGACAGTTCCATCGCAATGAAATATATTCAGAAGAAATACGGTTTACGCGTTTTATATATTGATACAGATGCTCATCACGGTGATGGTGTACAGTGGTCCTTTTATGACGATCCTAACGTATGCACCATTTCACTACATGAAACTGGTCGATATTTATTCCCTGGAACTGGCGCTGTAAACGAACGAGGACAAGGTAATGGCTATAGTTATTCTTTTAACGTTCCACTCGATGCTTTTACAGAAGACGAATCGTTTTTAGATTCCTATCGAACTGTCGTAAGAGAAGTGGCCGCATACTTTAAACCGGATATTATTTTAACGCAAAATGGTGCTGACGCACATTACTACGACCCACTTACACACCTTTGCGCAACGATGAGTATTTATCGTGAAATACCGAAGCTCGCTCGCGAAATCGCTAACGAATATTGCGAAGGTCGCTGGATTGCTGTAGGCGGCGGTGGCTATGACCACTGGCGCGTCGTCCCAAGAGCTTGGGCACTCATTTGGCTCGAAATGAACAACATCCAAAACATCTCAGGTTATCTCCCTCCAGAATGGATTGACGCTTGGAAAGGACAAGCAGAAACAGAACTTCCCCTCACATGGGAAGATCCAGACAACATGTATAAACCTATCCCCCGCAAACCAGAAATTGAAGAAAAGAACGCATTAACTGTAGCGAAATCCCTTGAAATTATTCGGAATAATATGAAAAAATCTTTGTACTAAACGAAAAGGAGGCTCGTTTTTGAATAGCCTCCTTTTATTTATTGTCGGTTTCTGTCGGTAAGTCGATATATTTTAATAATCGCTGATATATTCCTAGTTGCGCCGATATATTTTGATAATCGCTGATATATTTCGAGTTGCGCTGATATATTTTTATGTACTAACGGACTTTATGGGAAAAGGTCGTGATATTATGTGGAAACAACAAATGGTCAACACGAAACGTGGCACATTCGAGCTTTTTACTAAAGGCAGTGGCGAACCGCTTTGCATTACACATCACTATTCGCAATTTAATGAGACTGGTGATTACTTTGCGGATGTTTTCACTGCTACGCATCGTGTATTGCTCATTAATTTACGAGATGCTGGTAACTCAGCAAAAGCCCAGGTAGAAAACGAATTAAGTATGATTGAAACAATTCACGATTTAGAAGCGATACGAGAAGCATTACAACTTCCAATATGGCATTTCGCTGGCCACTCAACAGGTGGTATGCTTGGACTTCTATACGCAATCACGTATCCAAAATCCTTACAATCACTAGTCGTCGTTGGAGCCGCAGCAAGTAACTATACTGAAACACCATTTTGTATTTATCATCCGGAACATCCTCAGTTTCATTATATGCAACAGCTCATCGAAAATTTAAAAAGCCCTCACCTTACAAATGAGGAACGGAAAGAACTATCTACTGAGAGAACAAAATTATCATTGTTTAAACCAGAAAACTACAACTCTTATTTTTGTAAACCAATCAACAAAACAATGTCCATTAGCCGGATGAATGCTTTCGCCAATGAATATCCTTCATTTGATTTAAGAGAGTATTTACCTTCCATCCAAACAAAGACACTTATTATATGCGGAAGATATGATGTGCAGTGTCCTATTCAATATTCCATCGAGATACATGAGGATATATGCGATTCTACTTTTGTGACATTTGAGGAGAGCAACCATTATCCTTTTTTAGAAGAAACTACTCTGTTTACTTCTACCACTCAAACATTTTATAAATCATTACGCCAGTACCGTTATTATTAAAAAAAGCTCACAGCCTCTATGAGACTATGAGCTTTTTTCAAAAGAAATATTTCAACTAGTAACAATTAAAAGAAGAACACACAAAACCACTAAACCTAAATCAATAAATACTGCCTTTTTATCTCCTTCTTTTAAACTTATTAGAAAACTAGAAACTATTTTAATTGCAAAAAAGACCATCATAAACAACCCACCGAAATGATCATTCGTAGAATCTTCATCATAAAACATTTGTATTGCGCCTATTAGTAATAAAACAAGTATGATATTAGTTCCAATCTTTAAAATCTTGTTTGATTTATTATCTTTTAATATATCCCCCAAAATGTAGCACGCCCTCTCACACTCTCCTATGTTTTATCTCTTTTTATATTTTAACATAAATTACCTATCCTTCCCTTTTGATCACATAAAAAAACCTGCCAAAGCTTTGACAGGTTCCCTACACGTTAAAACGATAACCAGCTCCCCATACCGTTTCAATATATTGCGGGTGAGCTGGATCTCTTTCAATTTTTTCACGTAGCTTTCTAATATGAACAACAACAGTTGCTAAGTCACCAGCGGAGTCTAATCCCCAAATACGTTCAAATAGCTGTTCTTTATTTAATACTTGATTTGGGTTTGTGACAAAGAATGTTAATAAATCAAATTCCTTCGTTGTAAACGCAACTTCTTCATTGTTTATAAAAACTTTCCTCGCCCTTTGATCAATAGAGATTCCGTGAATATATAGCGTATCGCGTTGCTTACTTACATTTCCTAATAATCTTTCATAACGAGAAATATGTGCTTTTACCCTTGCGACTAATTCACTCGGGCTAAACGGTTTCGTTATATAATCATCCGCTCCTAAACCGAGCCCGCGAATTTTATCTATATCTTCTTTTTTTGCTGAAACAAGTAAAATCGGAATATCTTTTATAGCTCGAATTTGCTTACAAATTTCAAATCCATTCATTTTCGGAAGCATAATATCTAAAATAATTAAATCGTAGTCTTCTTGCAGGGCCATTTGTAAACCTGTTTCTCCTGAATGTTCGACATCAACTTGAAAATCATTAATTTCTAAATAATCTCGCTGTAATTCTGCAATGCTTACTTCATCTTCTATTAGTAAAATTCTTTTCAATTTACTCACCACATTTCTCTACTTTTTCCAATGAGAAGAAAATGCTTGTGCCTTCCCCAAGCTCGCTTTCCGCCCAAATTTCCCCGCCATGTTCTTCAATAATTTGCTTCGCTATCGCTAAGCCAAGTCCACTTCCACCTGTACTAGAATTTCTCGATTGCTCTGCACGATAGAAACGTTCAAAAATATAAGGAAGTGTATCAGATTCTATACCTGATCCGTTGTCCATTACTTTCACAATCACTTTATTGTTATCACTCGATACTGTTACAGTAATTTTCTTTTCTTCTTTATCCATGTATTTCACACTATTATGAATTAAATTTGATATCACTCTATTTATCTTTTCGCAATCAGCCTTTACATAAAGTGGTGATGCATGTAATTGTAAGTTAACTTCTATACCTTCTTTACTTAAATCCATCTGCATCTCTTCTATTAATTCTTGCATAAACATATTTAATTCAACCGTTTCAAACTGAAAGGGAACTCGATTCAAATCGAGCTTTGAGAATAAAAATAATTCATCAATGAGTGTATCCATATGTCTTGCTTTCGTATGGATAGTTGTCAAATACTTATCCATTTTTTCTGGCGTATTTGCTACTCCGTCTTTTATTCCTTCTACATATCCAATAATAGATGTAATCGGTGTTTTTAAATCGTGAGAGATGTTTGAAATGAGCTCTTTTCGATTTTCTTCATACTGCGTTTGCATCTCTATCGATTCTTTTAATTTCTTCCTCATTTCCTCAAATCCTTGATTCAATTGCCCAATTTCATCGTGCGATGTAACTGGTATTTGAAAATCTAAATTTCCTTCTTTAATTTTTTCAGTCGCATCTTTCAATACAAAGATTGGTTTTATAACACTTCTTGAGACGAGGTAACTTAATAATCCAATAAGTAAAATAGCTAACAGTAAAAGTGATACGAACAAAATCGGAAATAACTTTTGTGTAAGATCTACAAATGAACTTTGCTTCTTTAATACAACTATACTCCCCTCTTCTTCCTGAGGAAAATAAAAATCAAACTTTACATATCGATAAAATGTATCGCCTAATTCCGTTGTACCACGACTATTAATATTTGCTGATTCAAATTTCGGAAGAGCTTCCTTTAAAGCCCCACTTTCAAGTACTTTTGTAGCATAAGAAATGGTTTCTCCCTTTCTTACAACGATTTTCACCCCTTCTTTTTCAAGTGATGAAACGAATGATTCATCTAATAGTTGCGATTGATGTTTCTTTGCTGCCGTCTTTAACTCAATATACACATTCTCTTCTTCTGACGTAAGCGGCTTTTGAATATAGGAGCTTTTATAGAAATTTTTCACTGCTTCCAAATCACCTGTTATCGAAAAAACGATTAAAAATCCCGCGATTAATATAAGCGTAATGGAAACGAGAATGACAGCGATATAAGAAAATAAAAACCTTGTTTTAATAGACATATGTTACATCCTCACTTTATCAAACCTTATTACTCATAAGCATAAAAATATATGTTCAAATACTCAAGCGATTTTATAGTAATTTTAGCGTCAGTTTATAAAAATTTAATGTTCTTCTTTTACAGTTGAAATGAGGAGGTTGAAATTCCATGTTCAAAAAAACAGTAAGCATGATATGTTGCGTAATTTTTTTGCAAGGTTGCTCGCAAGAACAAGAAGTTAAAAAGGAGATGATAAACATGGAGACAGCGCTACTAACAGCTACTGAGAAACAAGAAACGAATACTGTTATATCGTTACTCAAAAAAGGGGCTGACATAAATATAACAGACAATAAAGGACGCACCCCTCTTATGATTGCTACATACAAAAATGATGTAAAAACCGCAAAAGCGCTTATCGAAGCTGGTGCTGACGTAAATATCCAAGATGATATGAAAAACAATCCCTTTCTATACGCCGGGGCAGAAGGTTACTTGGATATTTTAAAACTAACGATTGATGCCGGCGCAGATCCAACACTTACGAATCGTTACGGCGGAACGGCCCTTATCCCTGCCTCAGAACATGGTTATATTGATGTTATAAAAGAACTCCTCATGCGAACAAATATCGATGTAAACCATGTCAATAATCTCGGGTGGACAGCTTTAATGGAAGCCATCGTACTAAGCAACGGAGATGAAACACAACAACAAGTTATCCGCCTTCTTATTGAGCACGGTGCAGATGTAAACATTCCAGATAATGATGGTGTTACTCTGCTAGAGCATGCTCGTGCTCATCACTTTAAAGAGATAGAGAAGATTTTGTTAGAAGAACATAAGTAAAACGCTAATTTTTGCTTTCCTTCCCCGCCCTATGCTACATTTAAGCCGTTATATTAATATTAATAGGGTAACTAACTGTTACGATTTATTTAACCAATTATAACGAAAGTTAATTAAATATATCAGTAAGCCCTGCTAGTCAAGTGATTGGCTAGTAGTGAGGGTTAACTGCGGGCAATCCCTAAAGCTGATTGAACTACAACGTGGCTAGAAATAGCGAGCGTGAATGTCGCGAAAGCAGAAAAAATCAATCAGATTGTGCAAGGTTAAATCCTAAACACTAGAACAATGGGTCTTCCGCCTCGAATCATCTAAGTCAAAATGGATAAGATGAACGTTCAACGACTATCTCGTATAACTGGCGAGAGTACATCACAAGCCTATGGTGATGGAAAAATCCTCTATCTCTAAGTAGATAAACATATAGTCTGCGCTCATGTGAAAACATGAGAAGTTCATAAGAGAACTGGCTAAGGAATTGCGCCCTTAGTTGAACGAGATACATTTAATTAAATCTATCAAACCGCATTGAATTTATCGAACGTATGTGCTATTGTGAATTTAATGAGGTAAGAATGATAATGAAATTTTTACGAGTTAGTCAAGTATCAGAATTAACAGGTTTGCATCCGAGTAGTCTCAGGAGAATGCTGGTGGAACACGCTACGATTCAGAAGAACAAATCTTTCATTAAAGGAGTTACATTCTGATGATATTGGCGAAGAAAGTTAGACTGATTCCAACGCCTGAACAAGAAAAGTTGCTTAGAAACCATGCTGGCGCTGCAAGATTTGCTTATAACTATTGTAAAAGAATGAGTGATAGATACTATAAGCTATTTGGAAAATCTGTTTCACAGTTAGCTTTACAGAAACGATTTACAAAGATCAAGAAGCGAAAGAGATATGAGTGGTTAAAAGAAATTAATGCACAAGTTCCCAAACAGGCTTCAAAAGATTTTGATACGGCGAGAAAACATTCGTTCAAAAAGTACAAAAATGGTTATCACACTTCTTATAAATCCAAAAAAGATGTAATCCAAGGATTTTATGCCAATTATGAAAGACTGGTTATAGGAAAGAAAGTCGTTCATATTCAGTCTATTGGAGAAGTGAAAACAAGCCAACAACTACCAAGAAATAAAAAACCATCCAATCCAAGAGTTACCTTTGATGGTCGTCACTGGTGGATTAGTGTAGGGTTCCAAGAAGACTTTGAATCACAAGAACTAACGAATGAGTCGATTGGTGTGGATGTTGGTTTAAAAGAACTTTTTGTAGCTTCTAATGGTATGAAAGAACGAAATATAAACAAAGATGCTAAGGTTAAAAAACTTTTGAAAAGGAAAAAGTCAGCGCAAAGAGATATGTCTAGGAGATTTAAAAAAGGTGTGAAAATTCAGTCTGCCGGATATGAAAAAGCGAAAGCTGAGCACCTGCGGTTATCTAGGAAAATTATGAATATCCGAAATAACCATATCCATCAAGCAACAGCTAAATTGGTGAAAACCAAACCAATGAGGATTGTTGTGGAAGACTTATCTATTTCGAACCTGTTAAAAAACAAAAAACTATCGAAGGCACTTTCCTTTCAAAAATTAAACTTCTTCTTTCAATGTTTATCATACAAGTGCGAGAAGTACGGCATTGCGTATGAAAAAGCTGATAAATGGTTCGCCTCAAGCAAGATTTGCTCATGTTGCGGCGTAAAATACGACCATTCGGTTCAACCAGAAGGACAGTGGAGTTTAAAGATTCGTGAATGGCGTTGTGCTTCATGCAATAGCTATCACGATAGGGATGTAAATGCTGCGATAAATTTATCAAGATGGGTAAAATAAATGCTTGATAATAGGAGGTAACGATACTGCCTCGTGTGGAGTGTTATACCCCTCGTCCCTTTGGGGCTGCGAGAACACGATGAAGCACTAACTTGTATAAATTTGATTAAATTGTATAGATTTAGTTAAGTTTATCGTATCGGTGGGAATACACATGAAAAAACCTAAAATTGGGATGATTGGACTTGGAAGTATTGCACAAAAAGCTTATCTTCCAACACTTACAAAAGAAACAGATTGGAATTTTGTAGGGGCGTTTACACCTAACGCAGAGAAAAGGAAACAAATTTGTCAGCAATACCGCATTCAAGAATTCCATTCTATTGAAACGTTAGCTTCAGAATGTGATGCAATCTTCGTTCATAGTTCAACTGCTACTCATTATGAAATCGTTTCTGAACTTCTGAAAAAAGGAATCGATGTTTACGTAGATAAGCCGCTAGCTGCTACAGTGGAACAGGCTGAAAAACTAGTCGAGTTGAGCGAAAAATATAACCGAAAGTTAATGGTCGGATTTAATCGCCGCTTCGTTCCTATGTATGTTGCGGCAAAAGAGCAAGCTCATCATATTTCATGGATTCGAATTGAAAAGCATCGTACAAATAAAGTCGGGCCCTATACGTACGACTTTACGATGTTAGATGATTACTTACATATTGTAGATACTGCTCGCTGGTTAGCTAACGATGAGCTTAACGTCGTTCATAATATGATGCAAATCAATGAAAAGAATGAACTTCTTTACGGACATCATACATATACAACGCCAAGTGGACTGTTACTTTCTACCGCAATGCATCGCCATGCCGGTACAAATTTAGAACAAATTGAACTTGTCACAACAGGAAAAATCATTCGCGTAAAAAACATGAACACATTTGAAGTTGAGCAAGAAAATGCAGTTTCTCAAATTGGTTCCCCATCATGGGATACGACGTTAAAACAACGTGGTTTTGAAGATGCTGTTCATCATTTCATTGAATGTGTGCAAGGAGATACAAAGCCTGTTGTAGATGGATTAGAAGGATTAAAAACGCAGCAGCTTTTGCAATCTCTGCTGAATAATGTAAACAAAAATTAAAACGGATACATTTTTCAGAATTTACTTTCATTCCCATTCCCTCTTTATTTCTCTCGAAAATTTCTATAGAATATGTTGATAGGAATTATAAATTTCATAATGAATCGTGGAAAGGATGGGATTAACACATGTGGAACGAGTTTAAGAAATTCGCGTTCAAAGGGAATGTCGTTGATTTAGCTGTCGGGGTTGTAATCGGTGCTGCATTCGGTAAAATCGTTAGTTCTTTAGTAAAAGATGTTATTACACCATTACTTGGTATGGTATTAGGTGGCGTTGACTTTACAGATTTAAAACTTACATTCGGTAAGTCATCTATTATGTACGGTAACTTCATCCAAACAATTTTTGATTTCTTAATTATTGCAGCGGCTATCTTTATGTTCGTTAAAGTGTTCAACAAACTAACATCTAGAAAAGAAGAAGAAGAAGAAAAAGAGGAAGAAATTCCAGAACCAACAAAAGAAGAAGTTCTTCTTGGCGAAATTCGCGACTTGCTAAAACAGCAAAACTCTTCTAAAGATAGAGCATAATTGAACGGATAAAAAGGCATGTCCCAAGGGGGCATGCCTTTTCTATATGCTATAACGTTTCCGAATTCATATGAATAAATAAAATAATACCAGCAACCATAAGTACCATAATACTACTTGAAAATAGTGTAATCCCCATAAACATTAAACTTGTGCTCATATCCACTGATACACTTTCAATAAAAATAGAAATTACATACGTGATAAGGGCAATTCCTGCAAGAATACTTCCTGGAACAAATCGCTTTAAACCATTTTGTTTTAACGTCATATATGCAAAAATAGCAGTCATACAAAGCGTAATTATCCAAAGAACGATCATCTCTTCTCCCCCCTCACAAGCCTTTTCTTTCTATTATACATGACATTGCCCTATAATAGTTATTTTTACACTTATGTGACATATAACAAGGAATCATACAATCTATATAGAAGTCTTCCAGATAAGCTATAGTACTTGGGAGGGTTTCAATTGGAAGATGATATTGTAGGATACTTTAAACAAGTAGAGCGATATGATTATATTATAATTGACTTAGACAAAAAGTTTTTTTACATGGAAGTTGTACAACTAAAAACAAATATAACTTCGCTAAAAATATCACTTAACTTAGATAAAGATGAAACTATTATTGCTGGCAATGTGAAACAATATGATCCTTCTAGGTTAGAACAATTCATACAAAGCTTTAAACACACTGCACAAACATGTCTTGCACATAATTTACGAAGTCCTGAAGAACTTTTTGCATTTTGGAAAGGAAATTGACCACTAGAAACAAATGGATATTATTCGTATAATTTGATATAATTACCATATATAAATATTCTTTATAAGGGAGTGTTCATAATGATTTGGATTTCACTAATCGTATTAGCCTATTTCATCATTCTCGTCCCAATACAGTATAACTACATTAAAATACTCAAAGAAAAACAGAAGAAAATGAATATGTCACAAAACGAACTATATGACAACATGTCTTATGAAGAATCCCAAATACATTACCATTACCAAAGTAACGTATTTACAATACCTGCTTCACTTGTCGCAAGTATTATTTATAGAGTGAAACATGCAGCATAATATGTACGCTGTAAAATTATTGTTTGAATCTGTTCATTCTGGTGAGCCTGATCCTACGAAAATGGATGAGCATTATGAAGAAAATCACGATACACTTTTTGAAGAAAGTATTATTCTTGTTAAGGCACACAGTTTTGAAGAGGCCCATGCACTAGGTGAACAAATCGCTATACAGTCTGAGCATACGTACGATAATATGTACGGTGAGCAAGTAACGTGGACGTTTCGAAAACTATTACATGTGTTTGAATTAGACGATACACCATTTGAAACCGGAAAAGAATTATACGCAAGATTTTTACACGTTAAGAAAAATGAAACGGTGGATACTATAGTTCAAACATACTATCCTGAATATAAATAAAAGCTCACAGCAATCGCTGTGAGCTTTTCTATACTTACTTCGTTGAATCTCTAAATTGGATACGGTGAGGTAAGATAACAGTGTGATCTTCCACTTTTTCTTTGTTCATATACTTTGTTAATAGACGCATTGCTACTGCACCGATATCATACATCGGTTGTACAACTGTTGAAAGTTGTGGACGAACCATTAATGCAAGGCGTGTATTATCGAAACCAAGTACTTCTACATCAGTTGGTACATTTAATCCAGTGTCTTGTGCTGCGTGGATTACACCTAGTGCCATTTCGTCAGAAGATACGAAGATCGCTGTTGGCTTTTCATCAAGGCTCCAAAGCTTTTCGAATGCTTCGATACCTGAGTCATATGTGTAATCTCCATCGATTACAAGATTTTCATCATATGAAATACCTGCTTCTTCTAGAGCTTTTTTATAACCTTGTAATTTCTTCGCGCTTCCCGCTTTATCAATGAAAGGACCAGAGACGAAACCGATACGCTTATGTCCTTGTTCAATAAAGTGCTTCATTGCGTCGTAAGCTGCTTGTGTATAATCAATGTTTACTGATGGCGTTTCATTTTGCTCATCAAATGACGCTGCTAATACGATTGGTACTGGAGACTTTTTAAATTCTTCAATGTGAATGTCTGTAATATCTTCACCCATGAAAACAATTCCGTCCACTTGTTTTCCAAGCATCGTATTTAATAAATGGAACTCTTTCTCTTTGTTTTGGTCAGAGTTACTTAAAATGATGTTATATTTGTACATTGTTGCGATATCTTCAATTCCACGAGCAAGTTCTGCATAAAACGTATTTGAGATATCAGGAATAATAACACCTACTGTAGTTGTCTTCTTACTTGCTAATCCACGTGCTACCGCATTTGGGCGGTATCCTAAACGATCAATTGCTTCTAATACTTTCTTTCTTGTTGTAGGCTTTACATTTGGGTTACCGTTCACAACGCGTGACACGGTAGCCATTGAAACGTTCGCTTCGCGCGCTACATCATATATTGTTACGTTCATCTCATCGCACACTCCTTCTATTTTTGCTATCTATTTTTATGTATCGGTTACTTGAATGAAAAAAAGACATCAACTCTATTTGCAGATGCCACCAATCGTCCCGAGTTCTTCCTTTTACTAATGATACGATAAAAACGCAGGGTCATACAATATTTTCCCGCAAAAGTTTCGAAAAAATTCGCTTCTTTTCTCGTATTTTCGTATTTTTCATGAAAAAAAGGGTATTTTTTGTAAAAATATAGATGTTTCATAAGTAGAAATCTTCTTTTAAGCAGTACACTAGCTAGTAATTGAAATTTATATCAGCGATTTTTTGAATATATCGACTTACCAACAAAAATCGACAATGATAGGCATTTGATGCGCTGGATCTGGAAGTACTCTACAATTGGCAATAGAAGATCCCATCCCCCTGTAGAATGCGTTACATCGACAATGCAAGGGGTAAATTGAGATTAGTACAGCGGAAATATGGAGCGTATTACGTGACGCCCTGTCCCATCGTCCCCTTTCATTTACAGTAAAAAAAGACAGTTTAAACACTGTCTTTTTTTATAAGAAGGAAACAAACGGTTTATCGCTGTTTTTCTCTTTTATAACAATTGCCTCAATTTTATTCTCGGACTTTATCTGCAATTGTACTTTTGCATCTTTCGGTAATTGGTCTAACATACTTTGAGCGGCGAGTTGAGTAAGAGCCATTAATTCTGTTTTACCGTTATATTTAATAACAATATCCATATTTAATGTATCCATTTGATTTTTCTTATAAGAAACTTTAGCATTTACTGGGATAAAGTCTCCAGGAGAAAAACCTTTCATTGCCTCAGCAAATTTATTTATTTTTTCATTATCTTCTCCATGTGCTTGTGTAAATTCATCGGAAGGATATGAATACGCTTTTTCTTCAATTGCATTCCAATTTCCAAGGTTCGTATCATTCTTTTGAACGGTAGCACTAGCAATATACGTTCCATTTTTTAAAGAACTTGTACTTTCTTGCTTAAAGATAGCAAACGTAATTGGGGATTTATTATACTTGTCATTTTTATGAATAGCTTCAATAAGTTGCTTAGCAACTTCAGTCCCCTTAGACATTGCCTCTTCATTGGATACACTTGAAGACATAGCTAACCCAATTACAACGCCAGATAAACTTAATTCATTTGAATTCTGTTTCCCGAAATAGTCTTGTTCTATAATATTTGTCAAAACGGGTGCTTCTACTTTTGCGACTAGTTCATCAACTAACTTCTCAGGAATATACTGATTTAATTGAAGCACATGGTTTTCTGTATCAAATTGCTCTTTTGCAATATTCATTAAACCATTTTCATACTCTGCTAAATCTAATTTAGAATTTGTTTTTACATTAGCTGTATTTATAACCTTTTGTTCTTTTAAAGGAATTACAGTTCTATAATAATCTTTAGAAACAGCAGTTCTCGGAATCATGCTTTTTTCTTTCGTATCTTTCTGTATAACTTCATCCTTCTTACTAATCGTATCATTACTACAAGCTCCTAGTAATAAACTTACGACTGCGAAGGATAATGCCATTTTCTTCATTACTTAAAACCTACTTTCAACAATCTAGTTATTTAGTTTGAACTATTAACAGTTTACCATTAAATATATTTCAACAAAAACAAAAAAAAGAAGCAAGCACCTTTTGCTTGCTTCTTTTTACTTAATATTCTCTTCTAAAGCATCTTTTTTAATGTTCCAATGAGATGTATTCCATACTACCATCCCATCTTTTATGTATAACACTTGCGGAGATTCATGTTTAATGCTGTACTGTTCTGCAACACGATTCGAAACATCTCTCGCATCTTGTACGTATAAGTAATACGCTGGTACCGCTCTTTCTTCACTACAATAAGCTTGAAATTCTGTATAGGCACCATGACTAATCGGGCATGTCGTACTATGTTTAAAAAGAACATAAGGCTCGTTTTTTTCTACTAGTACTTCAAGCTCTTCAATTGTTTCAAGTTTTGTCATATTCATTACGATTCACCTCTCATACGAAGTCTAGAGCGCTTTTCTGTCTTTTCAGCTTTTTTCTCGAGTCTTTCTAATTTACGTTCTTCTTTTTCAACCTTTTTCTCTTGTCTTGTCGCACGATAATGATTGTATACTTCAATTGCTGCGCTACTCCACTGTACAACTTGCGCTACTTTATCTGCATTATTTTCAATTTCGTCCGTAACAGACTCTGATACATTACGAAGTTTCGTATTTAAAGAATGGATTGTCGTTCCAATTCCATCTACACCCGATACTACTTTATTTAATGATTGTGACTTCTGTTGAATGTCATCAGCTAACGCATTTGTTTTATGTAATAATTGCTCCGTCTCTACGCTAATCCCTTGCATTTGCTTTTCTAAACCTTCTAACGTGCTTGCAACGTTTTCTAACGTCTTCTGAACCGATAACAACGTTCTGCATACATACACTACTAATACAGCGAAAGCAACCGCGATAATAGCTGCACTTACATATAAAAGAACTTGCATTTCATCACTTCCTTTATCTTTTTCATACTTTCCCCTATTATACAATCATTTTCCGTTTCGTTCTAATCCCTATCTTTCCATTAGAATTTTCATACTTATTCGTTAACTTTAACATAAATGATTCAACAAATTCCACTAAGTAGGTTACAATAGGAGAGGATACATAATTAGTAGGGAGGCTTTACATATGAAAGATCCACGCATTGAAAAGTTAGCATACAATTTAATTAACTACTCTATTCGCTTACAAAAAGGCGAAAAAGTATTAATTGAAAACTTTGGCTTACAAAAAGAACTTGTAACTGCACTTGTTAAAGAAGCATATGCAGCTGGTGGTTTCCCATTCGTTTCTTTAAAAGATCATCAAGTAGATCGCTCTTTATTAATGGGTGCTACTGAAGAACATTTTGAACAAATCGCAGCCTATGAAGCAAACGTAATGAAAGATATGGACGCTTATATCGGTCTTCGCTCTGGCGATAACATTAACGAACAAGCTGACGTGCCAAGTGAAAGAATGCAAATTCACGGTCAAACAGTTGGTAAGAAAGTTCATAGAGACATTCGCGTTCCAAAAACACGCTGGGTTGTTCTTCGCTACCCAAATGCTTCTATGGCACAGCTTGCGAAAATGAGCACAGAAGCTTTCGAAGACTTCTACTTCGAAGTATGTAACTTAGACTACGGTAAAATGGATAAGGCGATGGATAGCCTTGTTACATTAATGAATAAAACAGATAAAGTGCGCCTAACTGGACCTGGAACTGACTTAACATTCTCTATTAAAGACATTCCAGCAATTAAATGCTCAGGTCATTTAAACATTCCAGACGGTGAAGTATACTCTGCACCAATTCGTGATTCTGTTAACGGTACAGTTTCTTACAACACGCCATCTCCTTACAACGGTTATACATTTGAAAATGTACAACTTAAGTTCGAGAACGGCCAAATCGTTGAAGCAACTGCAAACGATTCAGAACGCATTAACAAAATCTTCGATACAGACGAAGGCGCACGCTACGTTGGTGAGTTCGCAATTGGCGTAAACCCATACATCTTACATCCAATGGGAGACATCCTATTCGATGAAAAAATCGATGGCAGCTTCCACTTCACTCCTGGACAAGCTTACGACGATGCATGGAACGGTAACAACTCGAACATTCACTGGGATTTAGTATGCATCCAACGCCCTGAATACGGCGGCGGCGAAATTTACTTCGACGACGTACTAATCCGTAAAGACGGACGCTTCGTTGTACCTGAATTAGATGCTTTAAACCCAGAGAACTTAAAATAATGAAAAACGCTCGGGATTTTTTCCGAGCGTTTTTTTAATATTTTAATAAGTCTTTCGCCACATCTTCTGGCACTTTAAAACTCATTTTCTTATTTTTCATTTCAACTTCAACATAAAGGACATCTTTATATACTGTCATCGTACCAATTTCATGTAACTCCTTTTTATCTTTACTCGACTCCGATAATTTTGTTGTATCCTCTTGGTACATTTTAAATGTTTTCCCTTGCGGAGTATCTAAAGGAGCCGACTGCATTTCCCACTTATCCATTTTCATGACTTCAAACAACTTTTCAATTTCTTTCTTATCGGTAATTACTTTCTTCTCACTGGAATCAGTAAGTGATTCAATTTCAACTTTTTGCGCCTTTTCTAAGTTCATATCTACTTTTTCCTTCTTCATACTACATCCTAGTAAAAGAACGGATGCGGTTAGCAGAAGTACAAATAACATAAGGACTTTTTTCATTACTAATCCTCCTAACTACATAGACCTACTTTTCTCGCTTTTTGTTTGCTGAAAGTGAAAATAATACAAAAGCGCCACTGCAATAGTACCAATCAATATAGGAACATATAAAGGCAGATCCCATTTCATATATACTCTAGTGCAACCAACAAGTACAAATAATATTTCCAAGCAAAACAAAGGTTTTACATATTTCATTTCTTCCCTACCATTTCTATTTTCACATGTAGATTCTCTTTCTCAATAAGTGCCAAAAATTCAGTCATATGTTGCGGCATCGCAACCATATGTACTTTGTATGCATTCGTCGTAATTTCAAGGTAGTTTCCAACTTGACGAACAACTCTTATATCTTTTAATACAACATCATCATTTAAAATACCGTACTTTAATACACCATCTTCTACTTTATGCTTTTTAATAAATACTTCCCAAACGAGTGGTACATTAACAAGGAAGCATAAACTCATCCCAATTAACGCTGTCATCCACTGCTCTTTATTTGCGACAATCATGACGAGTGGATACACAAACATAAAAGCTAACGTGAGACAAACGAAAATGACTACTGACTTACTTCTTTGAATCGGAAAGTTCATACACGCACCCCCTAACCTAAATTATACCACTTTTTCCATTTTAGTTCATAAAAAAAGGCCATTTCTACATGACCTTCTTAAACAATATATCTATAAAATTTCTTATCCACCTGCAGCACTGGAAAACTTTTTGGCAACTCATCTATACTCACACTTTCAAAACCATTCTTTTCATAAAAGCGATGCGCCGCTAAAAATTTCACTGTCGTTCCTAAGTAAATATCCTTCAGCTTTTTATTCTCAGCCCACGAAATTGCTGTTTGGAGCAACTTATGTGATGCACCCCACTCTTTTCCCCGAAATTCTTTTTTTACGAACATTTTTCTTAACGCTACTTGATGATTCCCAATATCTAATAAAGCTACTGTTCCAACTACTTTACCATCATAAATTGCTACCCAAAAGTTGCCATGATTCCTTTGATAAAATGTTTCTATTTCAAGCAGGTCCGGCTGCTCTTCTTTCATAATGGGGACATTGTACTCTTTTTGCTGAATATGAACGATAAGATTTACTACTTCCTCTTGAAATGTACTTTCATACGGAACAATATGAATCTTCTCGTTCATCGAATCTCCTTCCACTCTGAAGCTAATAAACTATATACAGCGATATCGTGGAAGTGATCGTATAGCCATTCTTCATCTCTTAAAATACCATCTAACTTAAATCCTAAACGCTCTGGGATTGCGCGGCTTTTCACATTTTCAACACCGCATCTAATTTCCATTTTATTTAATTTTAAATTCTCAAATGCATAGTGAAGTACAGCCTTCACGCTACGCGTCATAATACCTTTCCCGCCAGCATCTTCTGCAAGATAGTAACCGAGACTTGCCGCTTTCTTCCCCCAGCTCACTGGATGAATACCTACCATCCCAACGAGCTTTCCTTTATAACGTATGCCACTTTCAAAACCGTCTCCCTCTGCAAACTTCTTTAACCACATCGGACAAATCTCATTATAAACATCAGCAGATTTCGTCCCATCTACCCAAGGAAGCCATCTTCTCAAATGATTACGGTTTTGATTTATTAATTGATATAGTTCCTCTTTATGATGCTTCTCTAATAATTGTAATTCGATTTCGTCGTCTACCCGGAGTGTGAACATGTTTTTTAGCTCCCCTCTTTATTTTTCTTATTATTCTAACATTTATAAATAGAAAATGCCCATCTAATATATCAACGATTTTTAAAATATATCGACGATTCGACAAGGGATATCGACTTACCGACTAAATTCGACAACATTACTACACCCTACAATACAACAAAAAAAGACGCACAGCTAAGCTATGCGTCTTTTCTATTACTTCTCTGCAACTTGAACTTCTTTTACGTAAGCTGCTTCGAATTTTTGGATGTCTCCTGCGCCCATGAAAATGAGAACGCCGTTTTTATGTTTCTTTAATACATCCGTTGTTGTATCTGTAATTAATTCTGCACCGTCAATACGCTTTTGCAGATCTTCGATTGTTAATTCACCTTTGTTTTCGCGCGCTGATCCGAAAATATCACATAAGTATACTTGATCAGCTTTGCTTAGGCTTTCAGCGAACTCATCTAAGAACTTTTCTGTACGTGAGAATGTGTGCGGCTGGAATACAGCGACAATTTCACGCTCTGGATGTTTTTGACGAGCGGCTTCAATCGTTGCATTAATTTCTGTCGGATGGTGTGCGTAGTCATCAATAATAACTTGCTCTCCCATCGGCTTCTCATTAAAGCGACGTTTTACGCCTTCAAAAGTTGTTAACTGATGCTTAACTGCTTCTACATCAACATTTTCATAATGGCAAAGCGCGATTACTGCTAATGCATTTAATACGCTGTGATTGCCGTATCCTGTAATTTTGAACGTGTCATAGTACGTATTACGAACGAATACATCGAAAATAGTACCATCTGTTCTCTTTTGAATGTTACGTGCTTGGAAATCATTATCTTCTCCAAATCCATAGAAAATAACAGGTACTTTCGCTTGAATTTTTTGAAGTTCTTCATCATCTCCACATGCAATAATGCCTTTTTTTACTTGCAATGCCATCTCTTGGAATGCACTGAATACATCATTGATATCTGTGAAATAATCTGGATGATCAAAATCAATGTTTGTCATAATCGCATAGTCTGGATTATAAGACAAGAAATGACGACGATACTCACAAGCTTCAAATACAAAATACTTACTATTTTCTACCCCATGCCCTGTTCCATCTCCAATAAGGTAAGATGTAGGGTGTGCACCTTGCATTACATGGGCTAACAAACCAGTTGTTGATGTTTTTCCATGTGCACCAGTTACAGCAACACTTGTGTATTGGTTCATAAGGTCACCTAAGAAGTGATGGTAACGATGTACTGGGATGTTTAATTCTTTTGCTGCTACGATTTCTTCATGCGTATCAGGAAATGCATTTCCTGCAATAATCACTTGTCCTTCTTTTACATTACTTTTATCAAAAGGAAGAATCGAGATACTACGCTTTTCCAACGCTGTTTGTGTAAAGAAACGCTTTTCATAATCAGACCCTTGAACAGTATGCTTCATGTCATGAAGAATTTGCGCTAATGAACTCATTCCTGTTCCTTTAATTCCTACAAAATGGTAAACTGTCATCTTAAAGAACCTCCAACATTTCGAACTAATACAACGGCCTATCTATAAGACAGTATATGAATCTTTTCTTATTTTGGTAATCATCATACATTTTTGATGTAGTGAAGTTATTCTTCCCTTCACTTATCAGGATAAACTCGTACGTACTTCTTTTTTATGTCCATAACAAATCCATTATAGCAAAAAAGAAGCCGCTATACTATGATAACAGAAAAACTGATAGGGTCAATCACCTATCAGTTTTTCTCTCTCTTACATATCTTCTCTTTTTTCTAATTGAACACGTTCTAGACGTGGGTTTGGACGATATTTACGACCAGCTTTCGCCTCTGGTTTTCCATTTAATTCTACGTTATCACCAGTAAAGCCAATATTCATTTTTAATAAGCTACTTCCTACTCCGTATATATCAACAGGTACGTTTTGAGCTTCAAATTCACGAATACGTTTCTCATCAAATCCACCAGTTACAACGATGTCTACATGCTGGAATCCTTCTTCATCAAGTGCTTTACGAAGTGCGAATACAAGCGATGGGTTTACACCACGTGGATCGAATGTTCCAAGTACTTCTGGGTGGCGAATGAAGTATTGATCAATCATCGTGCGAGACGTATCTACACGTACACCTTTTAATGTTGATCCAAATTCACGTGCTACGCGAAGTGCATCTGTAATGACATCATTGTTGTAATCAATTAATACAACTAATTCATCTTCTGGGAATTTTTTATGATATGCTTTTGCCGCTTCCACAACATCACCATTAAACATTTGAATTAATGCGTGAGGCATTGTCCCCATACCACTTTTGCCCCACCATTCATTCATCGCATGCGTCGCTTGTGCGCTCATACCACCGATGTATGCTGCATAACCGTCACCAGCTTGTTGTGTATAATGATCATCACGGTCTCCCATGAAAATAACTGGTTTTTCTTTATCTACGCTACGCGCAGCTTGGACAACGTTATATACGTTTGTCGCAACCGATGTACGACGAGCTAAAATCCCATCAATAACACCTTCTAAAAATCCGAAATTTTCATAAGGACCATGAATTGTTAACACTGTTTCAAATGGACTAATTTTATCGCCATCTTTTAAAGAGTTAATCTCAAGTTCCTCAGGATTTTTAGCGAATGTTTGTAGCAATGCAATAACTTCATCTGTTCCGCAAAGAACTGCATTTTCCTTTTGGAAAAATTGCATCGTTACAACACTTTTCGGGCGAAATTCTTCGATGATTTCTCTAGTCTTTAAAAAGTAAACGGCAGAGAACCAACCTTCTCCAACGCGTTCGTCAAATTTAAATGTTTTATTTGTTAGTCTATTTATTTCACCTTTTAATTTTAATTCAATTTCTTTCATGTCGCTTTACTCCCTACTTTACTATCCAACATTTTCTCTTAGTATACAGCAAAACCGTTTACTATACATTTGTTTCCTGCATAGCGGCAAATTCATCCTCAGAAATAAGGACATCTCTTGGCTTCGTTCCTCTTGCTTCAGAAATAATTCCTTGCGATTCCATCTCTTCAATGAGACGTGCCGCGCGATTATAACCGATGCGGAATTTTCGCTGTACAGAAGATGTGGACGCTCCCCCTTGTTCTACAACAAATTGACATGCATCAAGGAACAATTCGTCTTCCGACTCAGCCTGTTCTGTTTTCGCTAATAAATCCTCTTGCTTAAATAAGTAATTCGGCTTCATTTGCTTTTTCACATGATCAACTGTCTTTTCAATCTCATCATCCGATACATATACACCTTGTACACGAACTGGCTTAGATGTACCGTTCCCTAAGAATAACATATCACCACGGCCAAGTAATTTCTCCGCGCCCCCAATATCAATAATCGTACGCGAATCAACTTGAGACGATACTGTAAACGCAATACGCGTTGGAATGTTTGACTTAATTAAACCTGTAATAACATCTACAGATGGACGCTGCGTCGCTACTAATAAATGAATACCACAAGCACGTGCTTTTTGCGCAATACGACAAATCGCTTCCTCAACATCACCAGGTGCTACCATCATTAAATCGGCTAGCTCGTCAATGACAATAACGATATAAGGTAATGTCTCTCCCGGAATTTCTCGCTCACTTACAATCGTATTGTAACGAGTTAAATCACGAGCTCCTGCGTGCGCAAATAATTCATAACGGCGCTCCATTTCTTCAACTGCCCATTTTAATGCAGCTGTCGCTGCTTTTACATCCGTAATAACAGGTGCTACAAGATGTGGAACAGAATTGTATGGTGCAAGCTCAACCATCTTCGGATCGATTAACATTAACTTCACTTCATGTGGTTTCGCTTTATATAAAATGCTCGTTAAAATGGCGTTAATACACACACTTTTACCTGAACCTGTTGCACCTGCAATAAGTCCGTGTGGCATTTTTCGAATATCCGTTACAATTGGATCACCTGAAATATCAAGTCCAAGCGCAACCGTAAGCGGTGATTCACTCTTTGTAAACACAGGACTTCTTAAAATTTCACGAAGAAATACTGGCTTACTTTCTTTATTGGGAACTTCGATTCCAATCGCACTCTTCCCTGGAATCGGCGCTTCAATACGAATATCTTTCGCAGCTAAACTTAGCTTAATATCATCACTTAAGTTTGTAATTTTATTTACTTTTACACCTGGGTCTGGCTGTACTTCAAAACGAGTTACTGCTGGACCTTGCGATACATTAATAACATGTGCGCCAACGTGGAAATTATTAAACGTTGTATCTAATAATTCTTTCTGTTCTTCCAACCATTCCGTATTATCTAACGCTGCTTGCTGCGGAATCGATAGTAATGTTAATGATGGAATCGTATACGTCGGTGGCGTTTGCAATACATTGCGCACATCATTCTCTCTTTGATTTACAACATATGCTTTCTCTTCTACTTCCGTACTTGAAATTGGCTTTTGTACTTGCTCTGCCGCTACTTGTTGTACTGGCTGCACTTGTGGCTCCACTACTTGCTGCATTGGCTTTTCTTCCACTTGTGGTTCCACTACTACTTGTTGCATTGGTCTTTCTTCCACTTGTGGTTCTACCACTACTTGCTGCATTGGTTTTTCTTCCACTTGTGGTTCTACCACTACTTGCTGCATTGGTTTTTCTTCCACTTGTGGTTCTACCACTACTTGTTGCATTGGTTTTTCTTCCACTTGTGGTTCCACTACTACTTGTTGCATTGGTTTTTCTTCCACTTGTGGCTGTTCTTCTACTTGATGTACAGGCTTATTCTCTACTCGTTCACTCATAGAAGGTTGCATTGCATTCGTTCTAGACGCATGTCTTTCCATTAATCGCGCTCTATCTTGTTTCAACATAACAACATTAAATGGTACGTGACGCTTTTTCTCACGTTTTGGTTCTTCTTTTTGTACAACTGGTTGTTCTTCTACAATCGGTGTTTCTTCTGCAGCTGGTTGTTCTTCTACGACCGATGTTTCTTCTGCAACTGGTTGTTTTTCTACGACCGGTGCTTCTTCTGCAACTGGTTGTTCTTCTACGACCGGTGCTTCTTCTGCAACTGGTTGTTCTTCTACAATCGGTGCTTCTTCTGCAACTGGTTGTTCTTCTGCAACTGGTTGTTCTTCTACGACCGGTGCTTCTTCTGCAACTGGCTGTTCTTCTACGACCGGTGCTTCCTCTGCAACTGGCTGTTCTTCTGCAATCGGTGCTTCCTCTGCAGCTGGTTGTTCTTCTGCAACTGGCTGTTCTTCTGCAATTAAAATATCCGCAAAGCTTTGAACATCTTTTTTCGTTTGTTCATCAGCCTCAGCAACATGTATGAATTCATTCTTTTGTTCAATTGCTTCATTTAACACCATTTCTTGTTGCATTTCTTCAAGTGCTACAGGTTCTACTTCTTCTGGTGCTTCTGTTTCTGCAATTACTTCTACTTCTTTTCGCTCTTCCGCTTCCGCAATTGCTTCTACTTCTTCTTGCTCTTCTGTTTCCGCAATTACTTCCACTTCTTCTGGTGCTTCTGTTTCCGCAATTACTTCCACTTCTTCTGGTGCTTCTGTTTCCGCAATTACTTCCACTTCTTTTTGCTCTTCTGTTTCCGCAATTACTTCTACTTCTTCTGACTCTTCAGCTTCCGCAATTACTTCTACTTTTTCTGACTCTTCTGTTTCTGCAATTACTTCTACTTCTTCTGACTCTTCTGTTTCTGCAATTACTTCCACTTCTTCTGACTCTTTTGTTTCTGCAATTACTTCTACTTCTTCTGACTCTTCTGTTTCCGCAATTACTTCCACTTCTTCTGGTATTTCTACAACAATTGTTTCTTCAAGTTTTTCTTCTGCTTTGACAATCACTGATTCTTCTGGTGCTTGTTTTTCTACTTCAATAGTAGGTTGTTCTATTTCTGTACTACGTTTAATTTCTTCTGATAATATTGTATCCTCGTGCTCTACTTTAGAATCTACTAATTCCTCTTGTAGAATGTTTTTGTCCACTACATCACTTTCTTGCTTCGCATCTTCCATGCGCTCAGCAATTGTTTCATGAAGTAATTCAGCCGCTGGAACTTCCTGCGGTGCACTCATTTCTTGAACCACTTCTTTTTCTTCCACTATAGGCTCTTGGCGTTCGATTTCATAACCGTTTTTCTCTAGCCATTGATCAACAACTGACTTTTCTTCCTTTTTACTCTCTTCATATTGTTGCTCTCCTTGCTCGTTAGCAGCTCTATGACTAGAAGAAGTCGGTGCTTGTCCTTCTGAGAAATCAGATAGTGTATATCCTTTTTTCTCTAACCATGCATCAACGACTGATTTGCCCTCTACAGATATTTCAAGGTCTTCTCTTTCCTTTACTTCCTCCTGCTTTTCTTCCTTTTTCTCTACTGAAGGACGGTTATATCCGTAAATTGGCGAAATCATTTCTGTTGGACGAAATGGTCTACGGTTACTTTCTTGCGCTGGTGTAGATGCTTTCTTTACGACAGGCTCTCGCTCCGGTTCATATTGTATTTCCGGCTCTTCATATGTAGAAACTACCTTCTCCACATACTGTCGTCTGCTTCTTTCCACTTTGATTCCTCTTTGAATAGGCTGATTCTCATATGTTACAGCTTGAACAGGTGGTTTTTCAAAATGCCCTGTTTCTATAACATCCTCTTCATCGAACCCATTATCCGGTACTAATGGAAAACGGCATTTACCTGCATTCCTACTTGCCATTTGTGCTTCTCTTGCTTCAGTGTAGTGGTTTACACGAGGAATTTTCGGCTGACTTTCAACTTGCTTTGGTACTTCTTTATTCATCGCTGTTTGTTCTTCCTCTTTGTTAAACAGCTTTTTCATCCAATCTAACATGCTTACCACTCTTTCTACTAAATAGTAACATCCTTTATTGTATCAGCATTCGGCAAAAAGTGCAGGTAAAATTAAGCATGTCATATTTATCCATAATATTCTAATTTACGAGTGTTTTCATATAGAAAAACGCATTCTTACATGTAAGAATGCGTTCAAGCTTTACTCTTCCGATACTCATCTACACTATCCGTTACACTTTGCACCGGTCTCAAAGTTTTTTATAATTGTTTTATAATCTCATCTATATTTCCAATATGAACGGGTTGCCACAATTCTGTACCACGCTCTGCCGTATACACTGGATACGCATCATCATCGATATTCACGAAAACTGGGTCTCCCATATCTGTTTCATATCCAATAACAATCCATTCATCTTTCCATTTTCCGTGTTCTTTACTTAGTAATGAATTTTTATGTTTATCATATCGATAACCAATTTGTCCTTTTTCTAATTCATTTTCACTAAACAAATATATCTCATAAGTACCTAACTCGATATCTTGCTGTTTTGAAGTTTCAATTCGTTTCAGAAGTTCTGCGATTTTTGGTTGTTGTTTCATACGTCTATCCCCTTCTATTTTTCTAAATTTTAACTAGATTATTTATAAAATACAATATAGATTTTGTGAAAAAAGGTGACATCCTTATAATATGAGTGATTTTTTGAATATATCTGTCAAAACTCGCAATATATCAACGATTCAACACAGGATATCGATTTACTGACAAAAAAAAACGAAAAGAGAGGTCATCCAAAAGGACAACCTCTCTTTTCTTATATCAATTAAAATTTAAACTCTTGTCCAACTTCAAAGCTATCTTCTAATACAAGAATACCTTTTTCTTGTGGAGCATCTGGAAGCTCTAATTCACGTGCTGAACAAATCATTCCAGCAGAAGGAACTCCGCGAAGCTCAGCTGGCTTGATTAACATACCGCTTGGCATTACAGCGCCGATTTTTGCAACGACAACTTTTTGTCCTGCATCAACGTTTGGTGCGCCACATACGATTTGTAATGTTTCTGTACCGATTTCTACTTTACAGATGTTTAGCTTATCGGCATTTGGGTGTTTCTCTTTTTCAGCTACATAGCCTACAACAAATTTCGGAGAAAGATCTGCTTCTACTGTTTCTTCAAAGCCGTTCTTCGCTAAAATTTCGTTAATTTTTTCTACAAGTTCTTTCGTTAATGTAAGGTTACCTGTTTCTTTTACTTCTAAGTAAGAAGATGCATTAAAGATGTTGAATCCTGCTGTTTCGTTACTTTCACGGTCATATACGCGTGCAACATCTCCTTTGCGATCAAAAGTACGGTTCTCTAAAGTAATATCTTGTAAGGCAACAATTAGAGTGTCACCAATTCCTTCAAGGTTGTAAAAAACGTTCACTTCGTTCATCCTTTCTCTTTTCCATCTGTCTTCTTCCGATTCTTCGCTAAAATAAAGATTGGTTCAAAGTCCCCATCTTCATATACGAATGAAAGTGATGTAATCGGAACATGCCCTTCGGCAAAAAATTTCATTGTCATTTGTGCAATAATATCATAACCGATTTCGTTGACGATATCAGCAATAATTAATACATCTTGGTGAGGAACAGCAACAACCATGTCACCAGAAATCTTTTCACGCATCGATTGTAGTAATGATTCGTTTAAAATACGAGTCGCATCATACCCATCATTTGTGTTTAAAAAGTAGAATGTATTACCTGCCACTGTGTCTTGTTTAAATTCATAACCTAATGAGCGAGCGTTGAATAATGCCATTTCACGCACTTGTTGCTCTGTAAGCCCTAATTTTTGTAATAAACGCTCGTCAATGAGACGATATGTTTTATTCGAATCTAGCGCATAGTAAATACGTGTTTCCGCCGTATGATCCGTCATAATAAACGGATTTCCTTCTTCTGCTTGTTTCGGGAAAGAAGTAGAGCGAATAACAGGTAAAATTTTCGCCGCGCTATTTTCTTCCTTATGCATCGCAATTAACGCTTCTTGTACGTAGTAGGCAACCTCTTCAATCGCCTTTTCTTTATTCACTTCCCATTTTGCTACAACTCCTGGAAGCGATACGTTAATACCTTTTTTTGAGTCTTTCTGTTCTATACGTAGAACTTCTTTCTCACTATCATACTGAAAGTCCCATTCCGGGCGAGATAATTTCTTCATTAACTCGTCTTTCATCTTTTTACTTGTCATCTTCATCTCTTTTTCCTCCCTTCCAAAAAAATAACCTCCCCCGCGAAGGTAGAGGTTGTTTTACAATTCAATTGGCAAATTGCCTTATTTTAAACCTTCAATGAACTCTTCGATTTGTTCTTGTGTTTTACGATCTTTGTTTACATAGCGACCTGTTTCTTCACCTTTATTGTACGCTACAAAGCTCGGAATGCCAAATACGTCTAATTTTACGCATAAATCAATAAACTCATCACGATCTACATAGTAAAATGAGAAATCACTATATTTCTCTTCTACTTCTGGCATAAATGGATCTACGAAGCGGCAGTCTGGACACCATTCTGCTGAGAACATAAAGATTACATTCTCTTCATTTTTTAACTCTTGGAATTGCTCCATGCTTTCTAATGATTTCATCTATATTTCCTCCTCTAACGAGTGCATTTTTTCATGTTATAATCTTTCCTTTATACTACCATACATCGCGCACGGTGCAAGGTTTATGCTTGCTTTTCATCATACTTATATTGCCCAACAAGTAACTTAACAACGTGTACAAATAATTCCGTACGGTCCACATAATCATCCGTAAAAATACCGATAGCACCTTCATGACTACGAATATCTTTTCTCTGTACAAACTCTTCCATCACTTCACTTAACTCCTTGCCCTCTTCAAGAGGTGCTAAAAAATCATCCGGTAACGTAATACGCGCCCCGCCGGCAACGAATGTTTTACCATCACTTGTTGCTAGTGCGCCCCAATTACACATAAATAAACCGTACTCCGTTTTCATCACGCCGCCCTCTAGTCCAATGCCAATTTGAGCTTCCCCTTCCTCTAGCGCTCGCTTCGCTCTATTGATCGCTCCTTGCATCGTCTCTTCATCTGAAAACGGTTGTGCTGCTACTCCTGAAGGAACAGAAAGAGATGTAATTTCGGCATCTTTCCAAACCTTCTCCACAGCTCCAACCTTCGTTTTATTCTTCGATCCAACTACTACTTTCATTTCATTCACCTCTATAAAAATTTATCATTTTGTTCTACTTAAATTAAACATCAATCACTACCATACATCACTGGGCCATCTATTCAACCTAAAAAAAGAAGGTGGATTTCCTCACCATTACCGTCTTCGAACACAAAAACAGCCTTCCTCTCTTTTCCTACTCAGGGTCTTAATACACCATTCGAACACCAATTAGGCACTGACCGCTCCCACACATGGATGGGTCATCTATTCAATCCAAAAAAAGAAAGGCTCTTCAGCCCTTCTTCTCTACGCGTTATTTTTAATTGTCTCTAACGTCGTTTTATCCGTTGCTCTTACAAGCTTCGTAATTAACTCTTTTGCTGCCGCATAGTCATCAACATGTAAAATAGAAGCATGTGTATGAATGTAACGTGCGCAAACACCAATCACTGCTGATGGGATACCTGAGTTACTTGTATGTACACGACCCGCATCTGTACCACCTTGTGAAATAAAGTATTGGTACGGAATGTTATGTGTTTCTGCTGTATCTAAAATGAATTCGCGCATTCCTCTATGCGTTACCATCGTACGGTCATAAATACGAAGAAGAGCACCTTTTCCTAATTGACCGAACTGTGTTTTGTCACCAGATGCATCGTTAGCTGGACTTGCATCAAGCGCATAGAAAATATCTGGTTGAATCATATTTGCAGCAGTTTGAGCACCGCGAAGACCAACTTCTTCTTGTACAGTCGCACCAGAGTACAATGTGTTTGGTAATGTTTCGTCTTTTAATTCTTTTAGTAATTCGATTGCAAGGCCACATCCATAACGGTTGTCCCAAGCTTTCGCCATAATTTTCTTTTCGTTTGCCATCGGCGTAAACGGGCAGATTGGCACGATTTGTTGTCCTGGTTTTACACCAATTTCAATCGCATCTTCATAGCTATCTGCGCCTATATCAATTAACATGTTTTTTATATCCATCGGTTTTGCACGTTGCGCGTCACTTAATAAATGAGGAGGGATAGAACCAACAACCCCAATAACAGGGCCATTCTTCGTCATAACTTGAACGCGCTGAGCTAATAGTACTTGGCTCCACCAGCCGCCTAAAGGTTGAAAACGAAGCATTCCGTTTTTCGTAATTTGCGTAACCATAAAACCTACTTCATCCATATGACCTGCTACAAGAACACGCGGGCCAGTTTCGTCCCCTTTTTTCAGACCAAATACGCTACCTAAACCGTCTTGTACAATTTCATCTGCATATTTGCTTAATTCTTGCTTCATAAAACGGCGTACATCATGTTCGAAACCTGATGCACCTTGTAATTCTGTTAACGTGCGAAATAATTGTAATGTCTCTTTATTCACGAAGTCCCCTTCTTTCAAACCTTAGTAGAATACCTCTTTTATTGTAACGAAATTTTCGAAATGTTTCTAGTTTCTTCTTTTTTAGCTGTATTTGCTTTATAATTATTATCGGTACACTATTTTTATTTTATAGAATTGAGGTGAATATATGAGCTGGAAAGGTTTAGTAGCAGGTCTTGGCGTTGGGTTCGCAGCTGGTTATTTCGTTGCAAACAAAGTACAAGAACAATCCCATATTTCTTCAGAAAAAGCATTGAAAATGGTAAAACAAGCATTAAGTCATAAAGGTGAAATTACTGGCTCTTGGGTACATATGGTTCCAGAGACATTTGAAAAATATGATGTCGCGTATGAAGTGTATCGCGGCGGTCTTACAACGATGTTAAATGATATACAAGAACGATTTGAATTTTTAGTTGATGCTAAAACAGGTACTGTTTTAGAGGTTATAGCAGCATAAACAGGAGGGTTCCCATTAGGTGAACCTCTTATTTTTTAATTGCAGATAGTGATTGAAATTATATCGGCGTTTTTTCGAATATATCGGCTGCAACTCCAAATATATCAGCGATTTTTGAAATATATCGACCGTAACTCAAATTATATCGGCGTTTTTTGAAATATATCGACTTACCGACAAAAAACGACAACAAAAAGGAGACTGCTCCAACAGACTGCTGGAACACCCTCCCATTTTTATGCTTCTATACCCGTTTTCCGTTCTATTTTTTCTACGATATGACCTTCCTCATTCCACTTTACTGCGCGATAATACGCGTCATGATAAAAAGTGAACCAAGCATCGTTTTCAGCACCATACTTCATCCACTTTTGCTTATTTTCAATCGATGTCATCGGATAATCATCATAAGCCATGACCCATAATACATTTTGATGGGCGTGCGTCGGCAATAGGTCTGCTAAATGCAGCATCGTTTCCCCTTTGCTTTCTAAAGCGATCACTGCGTGTCCGTCACTATGGCCGCCCGTATGCGCCATTTTTATTTCATCCGTAATTTCTATTTCTTGCTGAAACGTAACAACTTGGTCTACAATTGGCTTCCAATTTTCCTTCCAATATGTATTACGGGATCTAATATTTGGATTTCTCATTTCATTCCACTCTGTTTCACTTACGTAAACTTTTGCATTTGGAAAAGTTGGTACAAGTTGATCACCTTCCCATTTCGTTAAACCAGATGCATGATCAAAGTGAAGGTGCGTCATTAAAACGTAATGAATATCTTCAGGCTTTAGTCCCATCTTTTCTAAAGAATTCTCAACTGACGACTCTTCCGTTACACCTTGATTCCGCTTCATCTTTTCATTCAATTTACCATTTCCTATACCAGAATCAATGAGCATGTTGCCATCTTTCGTTTGTAAAAGTAACGGATCTGTTCGTAAATAAATATGATTTGTATCATTATGTTTATATTTACGTGACCAAAGTACTTTCGGCACAACGCCAAACATTGCTCCTCCGTCTAAATGTGTGTTCCCACCTTTTAGCCACGTCACTTTTATATCTCCAACTTGTAACTGTTCCATTTTTCATCCCCCTTTTCTTTTAATACTAACATAAAATTCTGATTATTTTAGACACAAAAAAACCTATGCATTACTGCATAGGCTCTGTACGATATTTTGCTTCTACTCGGTAAATGCGATGACCTTTACTAGAGAATTTCTCTTCGTACTCAGTCATAATGTTACCTTCAAAGTCGCTGTTATGAAGATCTAAGCTTAAGTAAGTTAGTAACATACCATACTCCGCCATACTCATAAGAGAATATTCAAATAAACCTTGGTTATCTGTTTTGAAATGAATTTCTCCGCCTTCTACTAACACTTCTTCATAATTGCGTAAAAACGTTTTGTACGTTAAACGACGCTTCGTATGACGTTTCTTTGGCCATGGATCTGAGAAGTTTAAATACACGCGATCAATCTCACCTTTTGCAAAGAAAACTGTTAAATCTTCAGCATCTTTATTAATTAACTTTAAGTTCGGTAATTCTTCTTCAATTAATTTATCCAGTGCATCTACAACAACACTTGTGAATTTTTCAATTCCAATATAATTAATATGTGGATTGGCTTTTGCCATATCATACATAAAGCGGCCACGACCTGTACCTACTTCGATGTGAATGGGTTGCTCATTTCCAAATACTTCTTTCCAGTTACCAGCGCGCTCCTCTGGGTTTCCGATTACGATATGTGAATACTCATTAATTCGATCCATTGCATATGGTTTATGTCTTAAACGCATAGATGTTTCCCTCTCTTTACATAGCTATTTTAAAGGAATAATTCCTTCTTTCTGTTTTTAATCAATCTACCAAACAAAAAACCAAGTACGTACGAGCACTCGGTCCGTTTCTTTCAAGTATAAGATGTACCATTTTGATAAAAACTACATACAGCATTAAACATTCCATGACGAAACAGCTTTTTCTCTTACTTTTCTAAGAAGAGAAAAACAATCGAAAGGATGATCCGTTCATGCCAATTAATCAACAACATCAATTAGAAGTGCTGAAAGATATTTTAGTCAATCACCAAAGTGATTGTTGCGGGACAGTTTCTGAATGCGAGCAATTAGAGCGTCTCATTCAATCGTTACTCGCAAACGATAATATAAGTAGTGACGCTAAAGCAATGCTAAACGATGTATATTCTTATAGTCAATCGGGTAAATCTTCCTCTAATTTGGACAACCACATTTCCAATAATCAAGAACAACTTACTCAGTGGATTGCTGGAATGGACAATTTTTCTTAAGTATTACTCTGAAGCAAGTAGTTGCTGTAAATATTGATGCCAATATTCAGCTTCTGCTTGCTGTTTTTTTGTTGTATGCCATTGAATAGACAAAATCGTTTGTGCTATCACATACCATCTCATACGTTTAAGCAGCGATTCATCCATTTCAATATCATAGTAACCGAGCCACTCACTCCATTCTTGGCGCGGAATGTACCAATATAATAACATACCGAGGTCTAGAGCTGGGTCAGCAATTACAGCTCCATCCCAATCAATTAAAAACAACTCATCTTCATCCGACAATAGCCAATTGTTATGGTTTACATCACAATGGCATACAACGAATTCATTGTATTCAATATCTTTTAATGAATCCATTAAATATTGAAGACCTTGCTGAATTGTTTCCTCATCCCTTATATCTCCTCTTAAAACAAGTTGCAGTTGTTGTAATAACTCTTGTGCGTGAAGCGGCTGCTTCCCAAGTCTCTGAATCATCTGCACAAGTGCTTTAGAGGAGTGTATTTTCTTCAAAAGTTTCGCAACACGTTCTAGTTTCATATCCTCTGGCTCTAACTTCTGTCCCGGAAGCCATTTTTGAGCAGAAATTACATCACCGTTCGTTATCCTTCTTGTCCAAAGTAATTTTGGAACAATTCCTTCTGCTGACAATACCGCTAAAAAGGGCGATGTATTCCGCTTTAAAAATAACTTCTGTTGTCCGTTTTGCGCAATATATGCATCGCCCGTTACTCCACCAGCCGGTACAAGACTCCACTCTTTTCCTAATAATTGTTCCAACCATTCCATATTCATTACCCGTTAACAAATCCTTATCTTTTATAGTTATGAAAAGAAAAACCGCAACATTTCTACACATGTTGTGGATTCATATATATTTTACTGTAAATGAAAAGAAAACTTGGCATAAGCCAAAAATTCTCTATTTTATTTTACAAAACCAGCCATAGAATGACAACTTATCAAAATCGTCACCTTTGTCAATTCTACATTTATTACATTCTCATCGTCAAGTAGCGATTTGTCACATTATCGTCAATATATACGTGCTAATCGGAGCGAGCCTAAGTTCCTTTCCTCTAAATGAAGAAATTGGCTCTATTTTCGCTTGCTTTTCGTTTACTAGCACATGCCACGTTTCTTCTTTCGGCAGTTGCACCGTTTTCGCTTCTAAACTGCTATTAAATAAAACGACAATTTCTTTCCACGGTCCAAACGACTCTATATTTTCTAAATGATATGCAAGTACTTCTGGAGATGTTTGCAAAAAATTCATATACTTTTTTATTAGGTCTGCATTTTGTAACCGGAATGCTCCGTGCTCTTTACGAATCGCAATTAAACCTTTTATATAGTTAACGGTCTCTATTTCTTTCTCTTTTCGATCCCAATCTAATTGATTAATTTCATCATTTGCATTATAACTATTTTCATTTCCTTGCTTCGTACGATAAAACTCTTGCCCAGCATGTAAGAAAGGGATGCCTTGCGACAGAATCACCATTGCAGTTGCTAGCACGTGACGTTTTTTCAAAATCTCTTCCGACTCTTCATTACTGCGCATTAGTTTATCCCACATCGTCATATTGTCATGACATTCTACATAGTTAATGCTTTGCACAGGCTCTAGAAACAAACCTGTTTCTTTCATACTCAAAAGGCTTCCTGATGCAATATACTGCAAATGATTACAGTCTACATACCCACCAAATGCAAAACCACGTTTATTTATATGAAAGGTACTCCCTTTTATCCCATCACGAAATTGATCATTAAATTGCGCAATATGCGGCATTTTCTTTGCGTTATTTAACGTTGCTTTTTCCTCTAGAGGAAGTGGTGTTTGTAGATCCCATCCTTCTCCTAATAGCAGTGCATCTCGCTTTATGTTTCGCACTTCTTTTTCTATTATATTTATTGTATCAACATCTAAAATTCCCATTAAGTCGAACCGAAATCCATCAACATTGTACTCTGTAAGCCAATATAAAATAGACTCTACAATGAATTTCCTCATCATTTTCCGTTCAGATGCTATATCATTTCCGACTCCCGTCCCATTAGAAGGCATACCATTTTCACCATGACGAAAATAATATCCTGGAACAAGCTTTTCAAATGACGATAGCTCTCTTTCATACACATGATTATATACAACATCTATAATCACCCTAATGCCATGCTCATGAAATGTTTCAATCAGCTGTTTACACTCTACGATCCTGTTATACGGGTCAGAAGGATTTGTAGCATAAAATCCCGTTGGTGCGTTGTAATATAATGGATTGTAACCCCAATTATACGCAGAGGAAGGGTTTGCCTCATCTACACCACCGAAACAATATAAAGGTAATAGTTCAACATGTGTAACACCTAAATCTTTTATATGAGACAAACCTGTTAACGTCCCATTTTGTCCTGTTGTTCCTTCTTCCATTAGCCCTTTATATGTTCCTTTTTTACTCACTCCACTATTCGGATGAATAGTAGCATCACGAATATGCAGTTCATACAATATGGCATCTGTCATTGCTTGTAAAGGTGGTAATTGCCCTCGCTTTGTTACATTCGTCTTTTCCAAATCAATAACAACGCCGTACTTCCCATTTACAGTCACTGATTTTGCATAAGGATCCACAGCTTCGTTCCATATTAAATTTATACAAACAAGAAATGTATACTTTTCTCCGGCTAAATCGCCTTGTAATGTATGAGCCCATACCCCATTTTCTTCTCTGTGCATTTCGTGATCGGTATATTCTTTATCACTTTTATAAATTCTTACTTTCGCAAGCCTCGCAGTTGGAGCCCATACTTTAAATGTAGTTGCTTCCTTTTGGTGTACTGCCCCTAAATCTGTACCTTCGTAATAATACTTTTCATCGAAAATCGCTGTTCTTATGACAGCACCTATTTGTAAATCTGTTTCTTCATTCCGTTCATCTCGTACTGTATAATACTTCCCCACATCTAGCGGCTCTTCTATAAAGCACTCATACTTCGTTGCATCCGGAAGCGCAATTGTATGAGCAATCGGTAAATCTTTCACGTTACTTCCTTCTTGCAAACGAAATGTCCGACTTGTTCCATACGCATGTGGGAGCAAAATTGTAATTTTATTCATTTCATCTAAATAGGCATCAAATGGACGTTTTACTTTCAACATAAAAAAATCACCATCATTCTTAAAGTTAAAATGAAACGAGCTGCAAATGATAAGGCTTTTCTTATCAGCGAAGCCCTATACAGTAACACATTATTCTTTATAGTATATTCACCTGTATAAAAAACGTTTTCATACATTCTATTTTTGTAATTTTATTTCAGCAATTGCTTTATATTTCGGTGTCTCCTTTACGTGAGATTCGTATAAAGTAATCGTATCCGCTTGAAATGATATTTCAGGCACTTCCTTTATATGTTCTAAATTAAACTTTTCTTCTCCTACCCATTTACGTGCAACAGTAATATGCGGATGATATGGGCGCGTTTCTAAAGAAAATCCATTCTCTTCACACATAACATGTACTCGCTTTTGCAATTGAAACAAATCTTGATTTCCTCTTACCTTTGCCCAAAAAATACGCGGCCTGTCTTCCATACCAAACGTTGAAAATCCTTGTAATGTGAACGATAGTTCTTTCATTTGTATAAGTGTTTGTAATCCATTCTTTATTCCTTCTAATTGTTCCTCTGTCGCACTACCTAAAAACGAAAGGGTAACATGATAGTCTTCTTTATGTACCCATGAACGAAATGGTAATTCCTCTTGCATTTCCTCTTTATAGTTAGACAGCATTTCTTTTATATGATTTGGTAACGTAATCGCGACAAAATAATGCAGTTCCATGTACATCTTCTCCTTCTTTCTATTGTTGCTTTTCTTTCTTATCTCATTCCATTAAAAAGAATCCAACTTCCCTACAAGTCTAACCAAGTTCAGGTCGCGTTAATAGATGAAATGATATCGACATTTCGACAAGGAACATCTGCTTACCAACAAACGACACGTAATAGAAAACCGTCCCAAAGAATGTATCGGGACGGTCTTTTATTATTTATATATCCATTACTTCGCTAATTCATAAATTGCTTGCGCGTAAATTGCTGTTGCTTTTAATAAGTCTTCAATTTCAATATACTCATCTTTTTGATGCGCAAGTTCTTCTTTTCCAGGGAACAATGGGCCAAATGCAACACCAGCTTTTAACGAACGAGCGTAAGTACCACCGCCAATTGCTAATAGTTCTGCTTTTTCACCTGTTTGTTCTTCATATACGCGCTGCAACGTACGAATTAATACGTGGTCTTTATCAACGTGATGCGGACGAGAGTTTGAATAATCAGCTACTTCAAATCCATGAGTACCCACATATTCTTTTAACTTTGCAATCATTTCTTCAAAGTTAGTCGTAACTGGATAACGTACGTTTAATCCTAAATTGCCACCATTCTCTTTCGTATAAGAAAGGCGACCAACATTCACTGTTAACGGACCACTAACCTCATCTTTATAAGCGATAGTAGCCTTTTCACCATAAATATCACCAATAAATGTTGCTGCTACAAATGTCGCAAACGATTCCCCTTTTCCATCAAGAGCAACTTTCGTTAAGAAGTTTGCCAGTAATAAACCTGCATTTTCTCCTTTTTCAGGAGTAGATCCGTGAGCTGAAACCCCTTTAATTTGCAACGTTACTGTATTACCTTCTACAATTGCTTCACCTATTTTTTTAGCAGTTTGTAAATACTCTTCATATGCTAATGTAAGTGCACTTACATCCTCTCCTGTAACAACCGCTTCTGCAAAATCAGGAACCATATTTAAACGGCGACCTGACTCAAATGAAACAAGTTCATATGTACCTTTATTCTCTTCACTACCATTTTGCACAACTTGTATATCAGAAATTCCTTTTTCTGCATTAATAATTGGAAAGTCCGCGTCTGGCGCAAAACCGATTGTTGGCATTTCTTCGTTTTTAAAGTAGTGATCTACACATTTCCAATTGCTTTCCTCATCTGTTCCTAAAATCATGCGAACACGTTTTGAAAGAGGTAATCCTAATTCTTTCACAATTTTCATCGCATAATAAGCTGCCATCGTTGGGCCTTTATCGTCAATTGCACCACGTGCAAAAATCTTTCCATCACGAATATCTGCACTATATGCAGGAGTCGTCCAGCCATCGCCTTCTGGTACAACGTCAACGTGACAAAGAATACCTACTAATTCTTCTCCTTGTCCCATTTCAAGATGACCTGCATACCCTTCTAAATTTTTAGAAGTAAAGCCTTCCGTTTCTCCTTTATGTAACATGAAAGATAAAGCTTTTTCTACACCTTCACCGAATGGTGCGCCCCCTTTCGCCGATTCTTCTTCCCATACACTTTTAATTTGTAAAAATTGTTGTGTATCACGAATTAAATCATCTTTTCGTTTTGCAACTTCTTCTGTCCAATTAATTGCTGACATCACGCATCCATCCTTCACTATATTGTTTCTTTCATCATAACAAACCGAAATCTCTTATGCCATATACGAAAACCAAATACCGAACAATTGTAATATTTCAGATATTTCTTATTAGTTTTTCTTTTATTTTTTCAAAAAAATTTGCAGGAATTTGGCGTTTTACGTAGAATTTTATGTGTTAGTTGACTGACCATATATACAATGTCAACTACCAATATTTTTCTATATGAATATTTGTTAAATTTCTGTAAAATTTAAGTAGATTAAAGCATGAATTTTATCATGTAGAGTACAATGGTAGTAACGACCTTCTTTCCTGAATGGGGTCAAAAAAACTAGTAGAGGAGTGGTTTTCTCTTGAAACCTACAACTACTCGTATGCTAACACGCATTAAATCAATTTATATGTACATCAATGAAAACGGAACGGTAACGACGAAAGACCTTGTAGATGAGTTCGGGATCACACCGCGAACGATACAACGTGATCTAAATGTGTTGCAGTTTAATGAACTCGTGTATAGCCCTTGCCGCGGTAAGTGGACAACAACAGGAAAGAAAGTGAGAATGACCTCATAACGAAAAATAATTGTATGTAAATAAATACATACCCCTTTCTAACTCATTAGAAAGGGGTCTTTTCTGCGCCTAAAAATAGCACTATTTCTCAGTATCTACTTGATATGTTTTTAACATCTCTACTTCTTCATCTGTTAGCTCTCGGTATTGTCCAAGTTCTAGCTCTTCATCTAACACTAACGGCCCCATCTCTGTTCTCTTTAAGTAGACTACTTTTTTCCCTACCGCTTCAAACATACGCTTCACTTGATGGAACTTTCCTTCTGTAATGACAAGCTCGATTTCAGAAATATCATCGCTTTTTAATATTGTAAGTGCACCTGGCTTTGTTTCATAGCCATCATCTAAAATAACACCTTTAGCAAACTCTTTTACATCCTCTTCCGTTACTACTCCTGCAACGTGTGCATAATATTTTTTCGGCACATGCTTTTTCGGAGATAACAATTGATGTGATAACTTCCCGTCATTTGTTATTAATAAGAAACCTTCTGTATCAATATCAAGTCTTCCCACTGGGAACGGATTAAAAATCGCATCTTCTAACTCTAATAAATCTATTACTGTTTCATGATTATCATCTTCTGTAGCTGAAATAACGCCTTGTGGTTTATGCATCATTAAGTAGACAAACTCTTTATATTCCACGACTTCACCGTGAATCATAACTTCTTGTTCTTCTACATTTACATGAACCTTTGCATCTTTCACCGGTATTCCATCAATTTTCACAACGCCGTCTTTCAATAATTTCTTTACTTCTTTTCTACTTCCATATCCCATATTTGCTAATAATTTATCTAATCTCACGTTTTTCACCTTCTTTATTTATCATAGAAAAGGGGACGTAATTACGCCCCTTTTGATTTCAACTTTATTTTAAATCTATTGCCAAGTTTACGCTGGATTTTCTCTAACGCTTCTCCGCCGAATACTCTTTCAAGTACTCCTGTGCGAATTGCTAACAATCCGTAAACGAGACCGCCAAGACCTGCACAAATGGCAACTGTAATAAGAGCGCCAACTCGGCCATCCGGCGAAATCATGAAGGATAGAATCCATTGTGATAGTTTTACGACCACAACCATTACAAATGTTAATACTGCAATTTGGAACGTTCTCTTATATACAACACCGAATGAATAGTGTGCGTATTTTTTAATTTGTTGATTTGTGTACCAAACAGAAGCTAAGAAACCAACAGCTGTTGCTAGAATCGCCCCTACTGTACCGAAATAACGAATAAAGATTACGTTACATACAAATTTCAAAATAACACCCATTATAAGTGCGATAATCGCATGCTTTTGTTGGTTAATACCTTGCAGAATTGCCGCTGTTACTGTAAATAAAGCAAATAACAACGCAACCGGTGCATACCACATTAATACTTGTCCACCTAATGGATCTGAATCGTAAAATGCAGTATAAATCGGATAGGCAAGTGATGAAATACCGACAACTGCTGGCAATGTTAAGAACATATTTGCCTGGAATGTTTGTGTAATTTGTAACTTTAAATAACGGTATTGCTTTTCAGTAAATGATTTTGTAATCGCTGGTACGAGCGTTAAACTAAACGCTGTCGCAAGTGATACAGGAATCATAATTAATTTATGCGTCCACATTGTGAAAATACCGAGCGCTCGCTCTGCAATATCACCTTGGCCAATCGCTTGCATAATTGAGTTAAATGTCAATGTATCAATTTGTTGATATAAAGGAATTGTTAACCCAATTACAACGTAAGGAATCGCATATGCAAATAATTCTTTAAATAATTGAACAGTACTCACTGTCGATTCTGGTACAGTTTGTTCAATTAAATATTGATCCAAATGTTTTTTACGTTTTAGCCAGTACCAAATGAGTACACCGAGCGCTCCAACTGCTGAAACGAATGCAGCAAATGTCGCTACCCCAACTGCTGTTGCAACTGTACCACCAAGTACTTTAATAACGATAAAACTACCCGCTAATAAAAAGACGATACGAATAATTTGTTCAATAATTTGCGAAACAGTAGTTGGTCCCATCGATTGGTGACCTTGGAAATAACCACGAATTAAACTCGCTGCCGGCACAACAATAAGCGCAAAACTTACAAGACGAATAATCGTCGTAACTTCTCCTATATTACTGTGTACACTTTGTTTACCAAGCATTGCTTCTGCAAACAACGGCGCCGTCATGTACAGTACTAGGAATGAAAGAACTCCTGTTACTATCATCATAACCATTCCCGAGCGGAACATTCTCCGGCTCGTTTTATAATCGCCAAGCGCATTATATTTGGAAACGAATTTTGAAACAGCAAGCGGCACCCCTGCCGTTGCAATACTTAAAAAGATCGTATATGGAATGTATCCATATGTATAGAGCGTTCCGCCTTCTGTCCCTACTAATGCATGAAACGGAAAGACGTAAATCATGCCTAAGAACTTCACTAAAAATGTCCCTAACGTAACGATAAGCGTTCCGCGCAGAAATTTCGAATCGGACATACAAAAATCCTCCTACATCTACATAAAGTGAAACTATAATAAATTGAACTATTCGAGCATTCGAGAACTATTAGACTTCCCCTAACTCATAAGGTTTTAGTCCTATGGCCCACAAATAGCAGGATAGTGCTGAACTCTAACTTTTGTATTGTACCACAATTCTCTCCTTAAGCAGTACTTCACTCTATTTTTCTTTTAAGGGAAAACATGCTATTCTTTTAGGCAGGAAATGTAGAAAATGAGGTCGATATATTATGCATTATGATGTTATTGTCATCGGCGGCGGGCCTTCTGGGCTAATGGCTGCAATCGGTGCTGCAGAAGAAGGCGCAAGCGTCTTGCTTCTTGATAAAGGAAATAAACTAGGGCGTAAACTTGCGATTTCTGGTGGCGGCCGCTGTAACGTAACGAACCGTCTACCACTTGATGAGATCGTTAAACATATACCAGGAAATGGCCGCTTCTTATACAGCGCTTTTTCTATTTTTAATAATGAAGATATTATTACATTCTTCGAAAATCTCGGTGTAAAACTGAAAGAAGAGGATCATGGCCGCATGTTCCCTGTTTCAAATAAAGCCCAATCGGTAGTAGACGCACTTTTAACACGATTAAAAGATTTAGGTGTAAAGATCCGCACGAATACACCTGTTGAAACGATTGAATATGAAAATGGTCAAACGAAAGCAGTCGTACTAAAGACTGGCGAAGTGCTAGAAACAAATCACGTCGTTATCGCTGTTGGCGGAAAATCAGTTCCTCAAACCGGTTCTACTGGAGACGGATATGCTTGGGCAGAAAAAGCTGGTCATACAATTACAGAATTATTCCCAACAGAAGTACCAATCCTTTCAAACGAACCATTTATTCGAGACCGTTCACTACAAGGCCTCGCTTTACGAGACGTAAACTTAAGTGTATTAAACCCGAAAGGAAAAGCTATCATTTCTCACAAAATGGACATGCTCTTCACTCACTTCGGTTTATCTGGTCCTGCTGCTCTTCGCTGTAGTCAATTCGTTGTAAAAGCACTGAAAAAGTTCAAAACGAATACAGTGCAAATGAGCATCGATGCATTGCCAGAAGAAAATAGTGAACAACTATTCCAGCGCATGCTGAAACAAATGAAAGAAGATCCGAAAAAAGGAATTAAAAACGTGTTAAAAGGTTATGTTCCTGAACGTTACTTCCTATTCTTATTAGAAAAAAATGAAATTGATGGCAGCGAGCAAGCTGGACAAGTTTCTCACGAGAAGATTCGTGCACTTGTGAAAGACTTTAAAGAATTTACTGTAAATGTAAATGGTACGCAGTCAATTGAAAAAGCATTCGTTACTGGCGGCGGTGTATCCGTTAAAGAAATTAACCCGAAAGAAATGTCTTCTAAATTCACGAACGGCTTATATTTCTGCGGGGAAGTTCTTGATATTCACGGTTATACTGGTGGCTATAACATTACATCTGCTCTCGTTACTGGTAGAATTGCCGGAACGACAGCTGGAGAAAACGCGAAAATGCAATATTAAACTGAGAAACAGGGATTCCTGTTTCTTTTTTTATAGGTACATGAAATTATATCGGCGATTCTGTAAATATATCAGCGATTCTGCTACTTATATCGGCGATTTTCCAAATATATCAGCGATTCTGCTACTTATATCGGCGATTTTTCAAATATATCGACTTACCGACAAAAAACGACAAATATCCCCTCCCCTTAACTTTCCATTGCTTTTTTGTTGCTTTATTTACCTTAGTACCTTTATATTTTATATTGTTGAATATTTGAAAAAGGGTAAGGGGAAAACATATGAGAAAAAAAGTCATGATGTCTTTAATGCTAATGACGTTTCTTTCTGCTGTAGAAGGAACGATTGTTAGTACAGCGATCCCTCGTATAACGAGTGATTTATCCGGCGTTGAACTTGTTAGCTGGGTTTACGCAATTTACATGCTTGCCACAGCGGTTTCAACTCCAATATACGGAAAGCTAGCTGATTTATTTGGCCGTAAAAAAGTTTTACTTATTGGAGCTACAATCTTTTTAGTCGGTTCTGCACTTTGCGGTGTCGTTACATCGATGGAACAACTTATCGTCTTTCGTGCCCTTCAAGGTTTAGGTGCTGGTGCTGTCATGCCAATTACTATGACAATCATTGGTGACTTATATGACGAAGCGAAAGACCGCGCAAAAGCACAAGGATGGATAAGTGCTGTTTGGGGTGTCTCAGGTGTTATCGGACCATTAGTCGGCGGATTTTTAGTTGATTCTCTTTCTTGGCGTTATATTTTCTTCTTAAACGTTCCATTTGGAATTATCGCTTGCTTAATGATTGCCATTTACTACAAAGAATCTATTAAGCCTGCTAAGCACCATATCGACTATCTTGGTGCAACAGTATTCTCACTAAGTACGATTGCTCTACTATACGCATTATTAACAGGTAGCAGTAAGCAAAACTGGGGAGATATAACAATTATCGGCCTATTAATCTTCGCCGTCGTTTCATTCATTATTTTCTTATTCATCGAGAAAAAATCTCCGGAACCATTAATTCCGCTAGCACTTTTCTCTAACCGTACATTATCTACGATTAATATATTAACGCTTATCGCTGGCGCAATGATTATTAGTATTACAATGTACCTTCCAATTTGGAGCCAAGGTGTATTAGGAAAAAATGCAACAGAAGCCGGACTTATTTTAATGCCAATCCCTGTTATGTGGACATTTGGAGCTATTTTCTCTGGTAACTTAGTAGGAAAATTAAAAACGAAACAAATCATTTTACTTGGGGCTAGCATTTTATCAGTCGCTACGTTCTTATTATTTACATTATCAACACATTCACCATCGTTCCTTATTTATGTGGCAGTCGGATTATTCGGCTTAGGAATGGGACTTGTAACACCTATTTATATGGTAACAATTCAAGCTGCCGTACCAGCTCAAACACGCGGGACAGCAGTAGGTTTAAACACATTTATCAATACATTTAGCCAAACATTAGGTGCGGCAGTATTTGGCACAATCTTCAATACGATGATTCACGCACGTGGTATTAAAAACCTTGATCTTGTATCTGGCGGACATGGAGGTACTACAACAAACGTAGTAACCGAATCGCAATCCGCATTAGCATCAAGTGTACACGTCATTTATATGAGTACTTTTGTATTGGCAGTATGTACATTAATTATCGCTTGGCTTTTATTAAAGCCCGCTACACAAACGAGTGAGCAATAAGAAAGAGGATGACCAAAATGGTCATCCTCTTTTACTCTTCATTCTCCACAATATGTTTCAGCATGGACAATTTATTATCCCAAAAACGTTCATAATACGAGAGCCACTGTTGTAATTCCTCTAATGGTTCTGGATGCAAGCGATATATTTTCTCTCTTCCGCTTTTTCTTCCACTTACTAAATTCGCTTCTGAAAGAATATGAAGGTGCTTTACAACCGCAGTACGACTCATCGGAAAATGATCCGTTATTTTGGAAATCGGTAACTCTTTATCACTTAATAACCGTATTACTTCTCGGCGGGTTGGATCAGCAATTGCTTGAAACACATCATATTTCGCTGCTGATGAGGACACTTAGCCTTCGACAACCTTTTTCAGTTTTTCATTTACAATCGCTACCCAGCCTCCGCTCATTCTGTCGCGAATAATAGAGCTCTTCGCATTCGCTTTCGGAAGAATTTCATCAGGGTGTTTCCAGCCGCCGTGAATTAACGTAAATTCTGTTTTATTATCTCCTAGGTCTTTCAGATGAAATGAAACAACCCAGCCATCTGTATCCCATGAAAAAGATAGATGATTTGGCTCATCGATTTCTAATACTTTACATGGTGATGGTCCAAATGGTGATTGTACATGAAATTCATGTCCTACCTCTAATACGAAATCATTTGGCATAAACCATGAGGCAATCCCTTCTGCAGTTGATACTACATTCCACACCTTTTGAATAGACGCGTTAAAAACGATCGTTTGTTTAATGTCAGTTAATGTATGTTGTTGTTCCATTTCCATTCTCCTTTATTCGGCATTCAAATATAACACCTTTTGGTTACACTTCGATAATATAACACCTTTTAGTTTCATGTCAACGCTAACTCTTTTTTACTGTTGAGAAATTCTCAACATTTTTTCAACAGGACAAACACCCTCCGAACATTTCCTCATAATATACTCACAAAGGCAACAAAAAATAAAAACTTCTCTCAACATGAAACTCCATCATTCATCTTGGAAGAAGCGCCTTACGTATATCATGCGTATTTCGTCTCTCCTCCTTCCCTCAGGGACACTACGCGAGATATGAAAAATCAGAAGGAATATGCCCACCATTTGAGTAGGTAGTTATTTCTCTTCTCCTCAACATTTCCTTAGGAGCGAAATGACTACCGACTCACTTTTTTCAAACAAAAATAAAAAGGGGTTGAACGCTATGTTCTATTGCATTAACTGCTCTGATATTCACCATGAAAAACATCCGAATGATAAAGTATTCAAAAACGGTTTTTATATTGATCCATTTTTAGGTGATCGTTATCACCTTGGTATGTGTAAAGATGCCCAAAATCATGAGACAGGGGAGCCTCTTTTAACGACAAAGAAATTAGGCGCAACCCAATCTATTATGAACGTATTACCGACACATGTTGTCCCAACATAAAGCATAAAAAAGAGCTGGCTCATCCAGCTCTTTTTTATGCTTTATAAACGATCATTGCTGAAAAACAATAAATTTGGTTTTCGTCATCGTTAATAGAAACACCGACTTGGTACTTAATGTCTACAAAGTTACTATCATCAATCTTTTTCAAAAAAACATTTACAGCGTCTTCTAAGTCTTTTTCGTGACTTTCATCAAACACTTTTACACGAATCATGTTAACACCATCCTAGATCGCAGCCCTCCGCCGCTTGATTATTGCCACGGTGCGTATCTATGATGCGATAAAACTTTCCGTCTTCATATATATATCCGTCTTCTAACACATATTGTTTACCTTCAGTATAGACATAAAACTTACCTATCATAAATTTACTCGTATACAATTCCAAATAATCTGGTCTAAATTTAGCTACCACTTTATTTGTAATATCAATTTTTATTGTGCGCCCCACCTTCTCTCCCTCCTTTGCAAAGAACGGATTTAGGTATATTGTATTAGCGATTTTACATTTTATGCTTAAAAATAAGTGGATATGCCTCCTTTCTCCGCCTGTACTATTTTTCTAAAAAAATCATCCATAAATAAAAGCAAAAAAAATATATATAAAAAGAGCTTTTACTTATTGACTCAAATATAATTATTATGGTATTATATAAAATTTGACATTTCCATTCACTTATGCTATCATTAAAGATGGTTACCACATATGGAGGTGGATGATTTGTTTCAAATTGGTGATAAAATCGTTTATCCAATGAACGGCGCAGGAGTCATCGAAGCCATTGAAGAGAAAGAAATATTAGGAACAATACGTCAATATTGTGTAATACGTATCATTAGTAAGGATATGCAAGTAATGCTTCCGATGGATCAATTACAAAAATCAGGTATTCGTTATATCGTAGATAAAGGTACGTTAGATGATATACTTCTTGAATTTCAAAACGGGGAATCAGATACATCACTTTCCTGGAAACAAAGATATACAATGAATATGGAAAAAATGAAAAACGGCAATCTGCAAGATAGTGCAGAAGTTGTTCGGGATTTACTTCGCCGCAATAAAGAGAGAGCTTTAAATGCGAGCGAAAAACAAATGCTAGATAACGCCCGAAAAATGATGATTAGTGAAGTTGCACTCGTGCAAAATGTTTCTGAACATCAAGCAACAGAATATCTTCAAGATACAATTAATCACTAAATTTAAAATAGCTGGCCGCTATTTTTTTTTGTAAAAAAAGGACGAAGAGTTTTATCTCTTCGTCCTTTTCTATTACCCACGCCCAGCTTGAAACGATGGATATAACGTCATTCCACCATCTGCAAATAGCGTAATGCCCGTTACATAACTCGCCTCTGAAGAAGCGAGCCAAGTTGCTACTGCTGCAATTTCTTCTGGTTTTCCGATGTAGCCCATCGGTATCATACTTTCTACGTCAGCACGTTTTTTAGGATCAGCAAACTTTTCTGCATTGATCGGCGTATTAATTGCACCTGGCCCTATATTATTTACTCGAATACCTTTTGGTGCATATTCTAACGCTAACGTTTCTGTCATCAGTTTAATACCACCCTTACTTGCTGCATAGTGCACAAATAATGGCCACGGAATTTTCTCATGAACACTCGACATATTAATGACAGATCCTTTAATATCATGTTCTACAAAATATTTAATCGCTTCACGGCTTCCTAAAAAAGCACCTGTTAAATTTGTGTTAATTACCCTATTCCTTCAAGCGGCATTTCATGCGATGGTACCGCATTTTCTATCCCTGCATTGTTAATCATAACGTCAAGCGTACCAAACTCTTTCACAGCAGATTGAATGAGATTCGCCACATCTGATTCGACCGTCACATCACCTTTTACAGCAATCGCTTCTCCGCCTACCTTTTTAATTTCTTCTAACACATCATTCGCTTCTGACTCCCGTGAGCGATAATTAATCACTACCTTTGCTTTCTCCTCAGCAAACCTTACCCCCATTGCTCTTCCAAGACCACTTGCTGATCCTGTAATAACGACAACCTTTCCTGCTAAATCACTATACATTTCCATACCTCCTTTAACTTTTTGCTATACCTAGCATAATTCCGGCTGCGATAATAAAAACGATACCGACAACAATACCCGTTAATTGGCGTTTCGTTTTTCTTTCACCTAATATAAGAATCCCGCCAAGTGTCGAAATAATAATTCCCATTTGCGATAACGAGAAACTTGTTGCCACTCCAACACGCGGCTGTGAAATGAATAAAAACATATTTCCAGCTGCCCAAATTAATCCTGGAATAATATTTCGTATTGCATATTTATTAAATGGATGATGTTTAAAAGTAAGCAAAATCCCTCCTAACACCATACCAACTGCTTGTGGTAACAAAGCTGACCAACCATCTACGTTAAACAGTCTAATCACTACTACGTAAACTAAATAACCGACTGTTGAAATTAATAAAATGATAATACCCCTTTTAAAATTCCCCGCTTGCTCTGCATTCTTTTCTTCTTCACTTTGAAGAGATGTTAAAATAACACCAATAATAATACAAACGAGAGCTAATACACCAAGGACGACTGATATTGTTGTGGACCACTCATGAAATACGATGACTCCAAATAAAGTTGTCGCAACTAATTGAAGTCCTGTTGAAATGGGCATCGTCCTTGAAACGCCCATTAAATCAATACTTTTTAATTGATTCGCCTGACCAAGCGCCCAAAATAAACCTGACACAATACCAACTCCGATAACAGTAGGAGTCAATACTGGTTTCATAAAAATATAAACAACAATCGAGAAAATAAGCGCGCCAAGCGTTGTTCCGAGCGTTTGACTATACGGTCCCCCGCCCAGTTTTACGTTAAATAGCACAATACTTCCCCAAAATATAGCTGGTAAAATCGCTAAAAATATATCCATTGCTCATTACCTTTCTTTACTAAATGTCATAGGTTATCACTCTGAATCAGTAGAGTGAGCTTTTATTTTTTCTTTTTCCCTTTCACAAATTTTTTCTGCAATAGCACCAGAAACATTCTTTTCTCGCTCCACTTTCTTTATCCTTACGTGATCTAAATAATCTTCCAAAGTAAGCGTAACTTTATCATTTGGCGGATTATGTGCTCCTTGAAATGTAAGAAATTGTAGCGTCACTTCATATCTAGGAACGAACTCACCATTCTTGCCGAGACGCTTTATATTGATAACTGAAGCACATTCATATTGATCTTCTGTCACTTGTCTTATCACAGAATAATATCGATTTAATAATGCACTTTCTAAAAGTTGTTCATTCGATTCTTTTGCCAAAGAATAACTTGGCAAAAAGGAAAAGATAGAACATATCATTGTTAGCATTACACATATTTTTTTCATAACGCCCTCCTTGTTCTATACGTTAGTGTTCTCAAAAACGCCATAAAAAAAACGACTTTCCCTATATAGGAAAGTCGTTTTAATGAATCCAATATTAACCACCGCTCACTGGTGGGATTAGTGCAACAACATCACCAGATTGAATTGTATCATCTTCATTTGCATATTCTTCATTAATCGCAACCATAATTGGTTCTGTGACTGGTACATTATATTCTTTTGCAATAACATCTTTTAACTCTGCAACCGTAATACTTTCTTTCTCTATTTGTAATTCACTTCTTCCTGCTTCTTCTTGCAAGTTCGCAAATAACAATACTCGAATCATACTTATAGCTCCTTCCCAGGCTCTCCCGCCGGATATGGCGTTTTTTCTAATTGATCGCCAATCCAAGAGTCTCCATCTTCCCAAAACTCTTTTTTCCAAATCGGAACAATTTGTTTTATGCGTTCCATAATATATTCATTTGCTTCATAAGCCGCTTTACGATGCGGCGTTGAAACAGCCACAACAACCGCAATATCAGAAATTTGCAGTGTACCGATGCGATGTGTAATCGCAACGTGTGTACCTGGCCATTTCTCTTTCACTTCTGATCCGATTTTCTCTAGCATCCTTTCTGCCATCGTTTTATAAGCGACATATTCTAAGTATAATGTACGACGCCCTTTCGTAAACTCTCTAACCGTTCCAATAAATGTTGTAACAGCACCACATTCGCGGCGAATAACCTTATTCGCTACTTCTTCAATTGAAATTTCTGTATCAATTACTTCATAATACGTATTTTTCATTTCGCACTCCTTACCGTTTGTAAAAACCAGTCTATGTACAATTTTTCTTCTGTTATATGAAATACTTTATATTCTTCTCGTAAGTTTGCAGGAGCATCATACCACGTAATAACTGCTACTATATTTTCTACTTTATGTAAAAGTTCAACGTCTTCCTCAGAACGAAGTAACACCACTTTCGGATAGCTCTCTTTTTTATAGCCCTCAATTAAAATTGTATCCACTTCAAAAAACTCGTATAAACGGATAATTTCTTGCAAGGACCATTCCTCTCTTAATGACGACAATGAAAGTAATCCAGCGCCTTCTACACTACTTACGACAGCACCGGCCTTTCTATGCCTTTCACTATCTTTTTGCGCTACTTCTGGAAACCCTCCATGCCCGTGATGTTTAATCGTAGCAACTTTTATTTTCCGTACAGCTAATGCATGTACAATTTTCTCTACAAGTGTTGTTTTCCCGCTATTTTGATACCCTACTATTTGTAAGATTGAAGGGGCTTTGCCCATGGCCAATCACATCCCTCAGCGTGCTCTAACAATAATACAGACACTTTCATCCCTGCCTCAAAGCCTCTCGTTCCTCCAGGCAACACAATAAAAGCATTCGCATCTGCAAGTGAAGATACCGCACTCGATTTATCTAAACCGACCGGCATCGCTTGTAATGCCCCGTCCACAATTGTCACCTTTGCTCTTACAAAACGAGTAAACGGATTCGGCTTTGGAAAATCTTTTTGTAAAATAGCATCTGCTCTATATATGTGAGGTTCTTTCGCATTCAAATATGTTTTTATAACTGGATGCACAAATAGCTCAAATCCTACGTAACAAGCTGACGGATTCCCTGATAAACCGAAAAGTAACTTTCCATCCACTTCAGCTACAGTCGTTACACTTCCTGGTCTCATCGCTATTTTATTGAAGAGTACATTCGCTTGTAATCTTTCATAAATAGCTGGCAAGTAGTCATAATCTCCTACCGACACACCGCCTGTCGTAATTAAAATATCAACTTCATCCATCGCTGCTTGAACAGCTGTAAAACATGCATCTAACTCGTCAGCAAGTTGGCCATAATATCGGACTTTACCTCCGGCTTTCATAATTTGAGCAGCAATCATATAAGAGTTACTATTTCTAATTTTCCCCGGCTGTAACGACTCATGTACTTCTAACAATTCACTTCCTGTCGTCACAATACCAACAACAGGCTGTTTTACAACTTTCACAGTACTATATCCAAACGTCGCTAATAAGGCCGCAACACCTGGATTAATTGCAACACCTTTCTGAACGAGAACTTGATTTTGTTTTATATCTTCCCCTTTAAATGACACATTGTCGCCACTATGAAAAGGACGCTTTAACTTCATATATGTTTTTCCGTTCTTCTCAAAGCCTTCCGTCAGTTCTAGCATTACAACTGCATTACAATCCGCTGGAATAGCTGCTCCTGTCATAATACGAACCGCCTGAAAAGATCCTACTGTATCTAGAAAAACAGACCCCGCTCCGATTTCTCCTATTACTTCAAACTCAATTGCATTCTCTTGATTTGCTTCTTTCGTATCTTCCGCTCGAATTGCGAAACCATCGTAAGGAGAACGATCAAAATGAGGAACGTCATGATCAGAGACAACATCCTCCCCAAGAATTCTCCCGTAACTTTCCGTAATAGAAACTTCTTCTACTTCACCAATTTTCGCATATTCCATTACTCTCTCTACTGCCTCAGCAACTTGAATCGGAATTCGTTTTTCTACCATCGTTTCTCACCCCATATTTGCAATTTTTTTTATCTCGATTAAACTTTATATATTAAATAGAAATTACTTCAAGGAGGAATTCCATGTCTTCATTCACACACTTTAATGACCAAGGACGCGCGAAAATGGTTGATATAAGCGACAAAAAAGCAACCGTTCGAACAGCAATTGCGTGCTCTAGCATTGTCGTTACAAAAGAAATTTACGATAAAATCTCTCATAATGAAATCGGGAAAGGTGACGTATTAGCAGTTGCACAAATCGCTGGTATTATGGCTGCGAAACGCACTTCTGATATTATCCCAATGTGTCATCCTTTATTATTAAAAGGTGTTGACGTTTCTTTCGATTGGAAACAATCTGATGAACAATATCGATTACTGATTGAAGTAAAAGTTAAAACAGAAGGTAGCACCGGTGTTGAAATGGAAGCTTTAACAGCTGCTTCCGCTACTGCCCTTACTGTGTATGATATGTGTAAAGCTGTTGATAAAGGTATGATTATTGGCGAAACGTACTTACTTGAAAAAACAGGTGGAAAAAGTGGAGATTATACGAGAAAGTCTTAACCTTCTCCCTGTTGAACCTAAAGGACTTCCCTTTAGGTTCAACCTATATATCTTGCATATAAACGTTTTGCTACATTTATATCATTCGTCCCATGAATAAAAGCTCTGCCATCTGTAAATAAAACAAAACGAAATTCCTCTACCAGAAACGATACTAAATACGGAGTAGCCTTTACATCCACACTTCTTTGTAAGCGCTTTTTAATTTCTTCTAAATTAAATTCATTCCGCACACCTGGACGGATTTGTACTGTATTTCGTCCACATAACACTTCTGTTTTCGTTTGTGCTTCAAATGTTAAACTCGGATATGTACGTAATCTTCCGCAAGATAAACACGTTTCTTTTTTCTGTCTATTCACTTTAAATGCCATCTGTTGATTATTCCAAAGATCAAACGATAACATCGTTTCGCGAAGCGCCCCATAGTCTTCTACTAATATTTTCAACGCTTCTGTTATTTGATGCGCAACTACTAATTGCACCGCCGGCTGTATAATACCAGCCGTATCACATGTTGCTCCGCTTGCTGGATGCTCCATTAAACAGCGGAAACACGGTGTTTTTCCTGGTACAATTGTATACGTTACTCCGTAGCTTCCGACACAACCACCATATATCCATGGAATATTATACTTTTGTGAAATATCATTAATAAGAAGACGCGTTTCAAAATTATCTGTCGCATCTAATATTAAATCTACACCCTTCACTAACTCTTCCATTTCCTGCACTGTTACATCCGTCACAACCGGATTTATTTCCACCTCAGAATTAATCGCTTTTAAATGCTCTGCCGCTGCTACCGCCTTCGGTTTATACTGCTTTGCATCTTCTTCTGTATATAATTGTTGCCTTTGTAAATTACTCCACTCTACATAATCACGATCCGCAATTGTTACTTTTCCAACACCTGCTCTAACAATCGCTTCTGCATTTGCTGCACCAAGAGCTCCAGCACCAATAATAAGCACATGCTTCTCTCTAATTTTTCTCTGTCCTTCTTCTCCAACACCAGAAAATAATATTTGCCTTGAATATCGCTCCTGCATACGATAGCCTCCCTTCTTATCCCCCTATATAAGACATTTCAATTTTCGGACGATTTTTCGCACTTTCTTCTGTCCGTTCATCCGAATACCTATCTTTTCTATTCATCCATACATCTTGTATAACGCTTACTAACTCCTCATCCGAAAGATTTCCTCTAAGAAGTTCCCTTAGGTCGAGTCCCTCTGTCGCAAATAAGCAAGTATAAAACTTTCCATCTGCTGAAATTCTCGCTCTCGTACAAGAGGAACAAAAGGACTCAGAAACAGAAGTAATAAAACCGACTTCAACATTTGTTCCAACGTAACGATATCGCTTCGCAACTTCACCAAAATAATGCGCTTCAGCTGGCTCAAGCGGATACACGCGATGAATCATCTCAATTAACTCTCGCTTCGTAACAACTTGATCAAAATTCCATCCATTTGTACTACCAACATCCATAAACTCAATGAACCTAAGCGGGATTCCTTGCTCTTTAAAATACGCAGCCATCGGAAGTACTTGATGATCATTCATCCCTTTTTTCACAACCATGTTTACCTTTACATCAAGCCCAGCCTCTTTTGCAGCCATAATTCCCTTTATAACAGGTTTCGTATTAATATTCCGGCCATTAATAGCCTTAAATACATCATCATCTATTGCATCCAAACTAACATTTACTCTATGTAATCCAGCTTCTTTTAATACTTTTGCTTGCTTTGTTAAATGAATTGCATTGGTCGTTAACCCTATATCTAATAGCCCGTCAATTTTCACGAGACGTGCAATAAGTTTTGCTAAATCTTTACGAAGTAGTGGCTCGCCACCAGTAAGTCTAATTTTTCGTACACCGATGCTCACAAATAGTTTTGCTAAACGCTCAATTTCATCAAACATCAGTAAAAACTCATCTTTCAAAAAAGCATAATCTGGCCCAAACACTTCCGCTGGCATACAATATGTACATCTAAAATTGCAACGATCAATGACAGATATGCGCAAATCTTGAAGTGGGCGTCCAAAAAAATCTGTAACCATCTCCTGCATCGCCACCCTCCCTTTCTGCCAAATTTCTTTCTTTTCATTCTATTATAATATATTTTCGAACTGCGATGTTTTTACTCATGTGAATAAAGTAAAACTTTCCTAATCAATGAGACTACATACAAATAAGGAGATAAAAAACCTTGAAGCATAAAAGCCCCAAGGTTTTCTCCTTATTAACTTAATCTAATAATCGTTAAAGTAGCTCCTGGCGTTGCCGTCGATAATGTAGCCAACGCAACTACTCCAAATAATTGTAAGCTAACGGCAGCTCCAGCAGGCAAGTTAGCAATGATTGTTGCACTAAATGAACCGGTAGCTACTGTCGGAGCATTTATCGTTCCCGCAAGTGGGCTACTATTTACAGTTATACGGGAACTCACAAGTAAACCTGCTGTTAAATTAATTGTATAGGCTATATAATAATTCCCTGCATTTGCAACTGTAAATACAGTATTCCCACCACTAACAGTTATTCCCGGTCCAATATTTTGATTGTTTGGTAACGGAATATTCGTGCCACCTAACAAAACAGAAATAACACTTCCTGATGTATTATTCGCAAACGCGTACGTTGCAGTTGTACTAACTCCAGTCGCCCCGGTCGCTCCCGTGTCTCCTGTTGGACCGGTATTTCCGGTCGGGCCAGTACTTCCCGTTGCTCCGGTGCTTCCTGTTGGACCCGTGTTTCCTGTCGCTCCGGTGCTTCCGGTTGGGCCGGTACTCCCCGTTAGACCCGTGTTTCCTGTCGCTCCCGTACTTCCTGTTGCTCCGGTATTTCCGGTCGGGCCAGTACTTCCCGTTGTTCCGGTGCTTCCTGTTGGACCCGTATCTCCCGTTGCTCCGGTGCTTCCTGTTGGACCTGTGCTTCCCGTTGATCCTGTATCTCCTGTTGCTCCTGTACTTCCCGTTGCTCCGGTTACTCCCGTATTTCCGGTTGGGCCGGTGCTTCCTGTTGATCCTGTGCTTCCTGTCGGGCCGGTGCTTCCCGTTGCTCCGGTATTTCCTGTTGCTCCTGTACTTCCCGTTGCTCCGGTATCTCCTGTTGCTCCTGTACTTCCCGTTGCTCCGGTTACTCCCGTATTTCCGGTTGGACCTGTGCTTCCTGTTGGGCCGGTGCTTCCTGTTGATCCCGTGCTTCCTGTCGGGCCGGTACTCCCCGTTGGACCGGTGTTTCCTGTTACTCCGGTACTTCCTGTTGGACCCGTTTCTCCTGTTGCTCCGGTGCTTCCTGTTGGGCCGGTACTCCCTGTTGCTCCTGCACTTCCCGTTGCTCCTGTACTTCCTGTCGGGCCGGTGCTTCCCGTTGATCCGGTATTTCCTGTTGCTCCTGTACTTCCCGTTGCTCCTGTACTCCCTGTTGGTCCCGTACTTCCCGTGGCTCCCGTTACTCCCGTATTTCCGGTTGATCCGGTACTTCCCGTTGGACCCGTATCTCCCGTTGAACCCGTGCTTCCGGTTGGGCCGGTGCTTCCTGTTGATCCCGTACTTCCCGTTGATCCCGTTGATCCCGTACTTCCTGTCGCTCCTGTACTTCCTGTCGCTCCTGTACTTCCCGTTGGTCCTGTTACTCCCGTTGAACCTGTGCTTCCTGTTGGGCCTGTGCTTCCTGTTGATCCCGTACTTCCGGTCGGGCCGGTGCTTCCTGTTGATCCCGTATCTCCTGTCACTCCTGTATTTCCTGTCACTCCTGTATTTCCGGTTGGGCCGGTGCTTCCCGTGGCTCCCGTGGCTCCCGTACTTCCTGTTGGGCCCGTATCTCCCGTTGCCCCTGTATTTCCTGTCGCTCCCGTACTTCCCGTTACTCCTGTATTTCCGGTTGGGCCTGTTACTCCCGTACTTCCCGTTGATCCCGTACTTCCGGTCGGACCCGTATCTCCCGTTGCCCCGGTATTTCCTATCGCTCCCGTACTTCCCGTTACTCCTGTATTTCCGGTTGGGCCTGTTACTCCCGTTGCTCCCGTACTTCCTGTTGGGCCCGTACTTCCTATTGCTCCCGTACTTCCTGTTGCTCCTGTACTTCCTGTTGCTCCTGTACTTCCTGTTGCTCCTGTACTTCCCGTTGCTCCCGTATTTCCGGTTGGGCCGGTGCTTCCCGTTGATCCTGTATTTCCTGTTGCTCCTGCACTTCCCGTGGCTCCTGTACTTCCTGTCGGGCCGGTGCTTCCCGTTGATCCTGTATTTCCTGTTGCTCCTGTACTTCCCGTTGCTCCGGTTACTCCCGTATTTCCGGTTGGGCCTGTTACTCCCGTTGCTCCCGTACTTCCGGTCGGGCCGGTGCTTCCTGTTGATCCCGTGCTTCCTGTTGATCCCGTACTTCCCGTTGCTCCCGTTACTCCCGTATTTCCGGTTGGGCCGGTTACTCCCGTGGCTCCTGTACTTCCGGTCGGGCCCGTATCTCCCGTTGCCCCTGTATTTCCTATCGCTCCCGTACTTCCCGTTATTCCTGTATTTCCGGTTGGGCCGGTTACTCCCGTTGAACCCATGCTTCCTGTTGGGCCGGTGCTTCCCGTTGGACCAGTGTTCCCCGTCGCTCCGGTATTTCCAGTTGATCCGGTACTTCCCGTTGGACCCGTATCTCCCGTTGAACCCGTGCTTCCGGTTGGGCCGGTGCTTCCTGTTGATCCCGTACTTCCCGTGGCTCCCGTACTTCCCGTCGCTCCCGTACTTCCCGTGGCTCCCGTACTTCCCGTTGGGCCTGTTACTCCCGTGGCTCCTGTACTTCCGGTCGGACCCGTATCTCCCGTTGCCCCTGTATTTCCTATCGCTCCCGTACTTCCCGTTATTCCTGTATTTCCGGTTGGGCCTGTTACTCCCGTTGATCCCGTACTTCCGGTCGGACCCGTATCTCCCGTTGCCCCTGTATTTCCTGTCGCTCCCGTACTTCCCGTTACTCCTGTATTTCCGGTTGGGCCGGTTACTCCCGTGGCTCCTGTACTTCCGGTCGGGCCCGTATCTCCTGTTGCCCCGGTATTTCCTATCGCTCCCGTACTTCCGGTCGGGCCTGTTACTCCCGTGGCTCCTGTACTTCCTATCGCTCCCGTACTTCCCGTTACTCCTGTATTTCCGGTTGGGCCTGTTACTCCCGTGGCTCCCGCGCTTCCCGTCGCTCCCGTACTTCCGGTCGGACCCGTATCTCCCGTTGCCCCTGTATTTCCTGTCGCTCCCGTACTTCCCGTTACTCCTGTACTTCCGGTTGGGCCTGTTACTCCCGTTGAACCCGTGCTTCCTGTTGATCCCGTATCTCCTGTCACTCCTGTATTTCCTGTCACTCCTGTATTTCCGGTTGGGCCTGTGCTTCCCGTGGCTCCCGTACTTCCGGTCGGACCCGTATCTCCCGTTGCCCCTGTATTTCCTGTCGCTCCCGTACTTCCCGTTACTCCTGTATTTCCGGTTGGGCCTGTTACTCCCGTGGCTCCCGTGCTTCCCGTCGCTCCCGTACTTCCGGTTGGACCTGTTACTCCCATTGATCCCGTACTTCCGGTTGCTCCGGTACTCCCCGTCGGCCCTGTCGTCCCTGTCATTCCAGTTGGCACTGGAGGAAAAGTAGGACCAACAAGATCTGGTGATAACTTAAAATTAGAATGTATCGACCTTTTTATTTTTAAATTTTCATCATTTCCTTCCACTACTCCCACCACCTCGTATATTAATATTTAAGCCCTATTACAGGCTTAGATTTTCTTCTTAATAAGAGCCCTATAAATAAAAATACTTGGACGTCCCAAGATATTTCTAGATAATGATTTTAGGATCATTTGGGACAATTCTTTCACCTCCTGTGGATTTACCACATTTGAAGAGTGTTTCTCAGTGAACGTGCGGGACTCCCTACTCGCAGGCTGAGCAGCCTGACCCTCGAACCTAGATGATAGTAGCTCTAGGGCGGCTTTCGATTCAGGACTAGCTCTCATACACGAGGTTGTTGGTCGGCGTACACACTAGAGATATCTCGAGACGTCCAAGAAATGATTCTAATATAGAAGGGAGGTCTCTTACATGAGATTATTTGTTGGTTTAGATGTAAGTTCGTTTGATATGAAAGTTTGCTTTTTAAATGGTGATGGAGAAAAACTGGATTCTTTTTCGGTCAGTAATGACCTACCGGGAGCTACTACACTCAAAGAAAAATTATTACAGTGTGTTGCAGGTAAAGAGGTCGACATCCTTAAGATTGGTCTAGAATCCACCTCTGTTTACAGCTTTCATCCTTCTATGTTTCTTCACCATGATATAGATTTACAGCGTTTTGGAGCAAAAGTATTTCTCCTAAACCCAAAGCAAGTCGCAAATTTTAAGAAAAGTTATTCTGACATGAATAAAACCGATGAGATTGATGCCTTTGTCATTGCTGATTACTTACGATTTGGCCGTAATCAAATGTCTATCGTAAAAGAAAGCCAGTACGTGGCACTGCAGCAATTAACTCGATCACGATACCAACTTGTCAAAATGTTAACGAAAGAAAAACAACACTTTCTTCAACACCTAAGTTTTAAATGTAATACATTTTCACAAGAGGTGGATACTTCCGTATTCGGTAGCGCCATGACAGAACTATTTCTTGAAAAATTCAGCTTAGAGGAACTCGCTAATATGCCTTTAGAAGAACTCGCTGAGTTCCTACAGAAAAAAAGTCGAAACCGTTTTGGTGATCCAAAATGCGTAGCAGCATCCATTCACAAAGCTGTGAAAGTTTCTTATCGCTTGGATAAGGTTGTAGAAGATTCAATAGATGTCATCTTAGGTACATCCATCGCAGTCATTCGTACGTTTCAACAGCAAATCAAGGAATTAGAAAAGTCTATTAAAAAAATCATGGCTGGTTTGACCCAAACACTTGAATCTATTCCTGGAGTAGGCCCTGTTTTCGCTGCCGGTATCATTGCTGAAATTGGCCAAATCGAAAGATTTGACGATGAAACAAAAATAGCCAAATACGCTGGATTATACTGGCGAAAGCACCAATCCGGTCGTTTTACAGCCGAAGATACTTCATTATCCCGTACAGGTAATCATTACTTGCGTTATTACTTAGTTGAAGCCGCCAATTCAGTAAGAAAGCATGTATCAGATTATCAAGAGTATTACGTGAAAAAATATAATGAAGTACCAAAACATCAACACAAACGTGCACTCGTTCTAACCGCAAGAAAATTTGTGCGATTGGTGGATGCGCTACTACGTAGCCACCAACTTTTTACGCCTGGAAGGTGTGTGAAAGAATGACATAAAATTTTGTCATCGCTACCTTTCATTATTTTCCAGTAAATTACATTCGTTACTGGTTTAGTTTTGTGATGCCTTTTTTAAACAAATTGACCTTTGACAACTTTAAACTTTGTTATTTCTAAGTTGACATACTACCGCAGGTCTTCAACAGCAAAATACAATTACAAAATATGCTTCACATAAAGTGAAACTTTAATCAGCCCTCGCCAATCGGACTTTTATAGGCAGCCCGACCCCCACCTACCTTCTTTGCTTTCGCTAAATTTTGAGGGGGAATCTTACTGCCCATTAAAGTGGGATAAAAAATCACCTTCTATTTGAATTGTATTTTCCAAAGAGGTTTCCAATACTATTTTTCAAACAATTACCCCACTTTTCACGCTACATAAGCTCTTCTTACAAATAAAAAACTCCCCTATGATTTTAGGGGAGTCCAGCAACTGAATCCATATTATCTGTATTAGGGACAGCTTGTGCTATACCCGATGCATTTACACTTTGCCCCATATTTGTTCCTGTTACAGTACCAGCAGGAGTGCCTCTTGTATATGTTGTCGTCACCGAATCACCCGGCTGTAAACAAAGCTTCGTCTCCGTCCCTATTACTGTAACAACATCAATCCAAGTGCATCCCATTGAACCACTGTACGATTTCGAAGCAGTAAATGAAGTATCACTCAAATTATCACCTGTAAATATATTCCCAGTATTATTCACAATAACAAACTCTTTTATATGAGCAGGCATAATTACACTCTACCTTTCCTCTATGAACCTAATGTACGTGTACTCGTTGCTAATGGCGGAAGAAACACTGATGTTCGAATTACCGCTTCCGGCTGTCTTTTCCCATTTAAAAAAATAGCCGCACTCGATCCTCCAGCACCTGCATACACTTTCGCTACAGCTAAAGGTGAGATATCATAACAATCGCCGACATTAACAGCCCCTGTATTATTTATAATTTTTACTTTCCGTAAGTTAATCCCCATTTACCTATCCCCCTTTTGTACACTGTATGCAAAAGAAAAAAACTTGAAACAGACTCGTTTCAAGTTTTTTAAACTACTTATTTGATTTCGCCTTCATATTGAAGCATACCGCCAACCATGTTCACTGTTTTAAAGCCTTGCTCATTTAAATAATGGCATACATTTTCACTGCGCATTCCCGAGCGACAAATAAAGATATATTCATTCTCTTTATCAAAGAAATCTACTTTATTTGGGATATCCCCCATTTTAATATGTACAGCTTCTGGAATTTTCCCTGTTGCTACTTCTTCATCTTCTCTTACGTCTACTAAAAATAACGTTTCTCCGTTTTCTAAACGCTCTTGTACTTCTTCTGTAGTAATTGTTTTCACTTCTGTCATATTTCGTTCCTCCTTATATACAATAAAACCTTTAATCTCTTCTTTAAACAATCATTTCTCATCAATTTTAGCACGCGAAAGAAAGAACGCAAAGAATAGGGAATTTATTTCTCAATTTTCTCGTAAAACTTATCCTTTACAAACATAACTCTTGCATTGTATCCTCAATATACTTGTTTTATGAAAGGAGCCAATGAAAATGACACTTTTTCTTTTCATTATGGGCATCATTTTCTTAATCGCTGCAATTATTGCTCTTAGTATGAAAAATAATAGAAAGATAAAATCACCACAAGAAATGTCATTCTTGTTTCTATTGCTTAGTATCGCCTTCTTCGGTATAGCAATTGCCACATATATTTTCCGCCTACAAATCATGTAAAAAAAGGTGCCTACTACATACATTGCACCTTTTTCACATCATTTATTTTCTACACAAAACTAGATACTTTCCGATTTAAAAACTCATACACTTTCTTTTCAAATAAATGAATATCAAATACTCCCGCCATATGCCCATTTATACTTTCTATCTCATATACTTCTGCATACTTCCCTTGTTTTTGCAATAGGTCTACCATTTTATAATTATAACGTGACGGCTGAAGCAAATCTTGTTTACACGGAATCATAAGTACATTTGCTTCTATATTAGACAGTGCGTCTTCTAAAGACGAAAATCCATGTGCAATATCATGTAATAAAACTGCTTTCGCAGTGTACATCCACGAATTTGCATCTACTAACTCTATACTTCTATATGTCAATTTATTTATCTCTTTCTCAAATGATGTTAATGAAGAAACCTTTTCATACGGTTCTACTTCTATACTATTACGAGGGAAGGTTGTTTCATAAAAATGCTCATCAAACGCGTTCATAAACATCATTCTATTTGCTAACTGAAGCCCCTTCATTGGCTGCTCTTCACCATATTTTCCGCCCTTCCAACTTGGATCCAGCCGGATAGCCTCAATTGCATTTTGCGCTACATTTACCGACGTAATAATTGGATTTTGCGGGTTCGTAATAACACCAATCATCCGCTCTACCATATGAGGATAATGAACAGCCCATTGCTGCGCAATCATCCCGCCAGCTGATGGGCCCATTACAGCGTGTAACCTTGGGATTCCCATATCTTTTATTAACTCGTATTGCATACGAGCTACATGAAGAAATGTAAAAACTGGAAAGTCCATCGCATATTCATCTCCAGTTTTCGGATTAATCGATTTCGGTCCCGTTGTAATTACATGAGGGTTCTTCACCTGCACATTACAAAGATTATCAGTGCATATAACAAAGTATTGATTTGTATCAATTGCTTTTCCCGGTCCAATTAAACCATCCCACCAGCCAGACTCCTCATCATGCGCTGTATATTTTCCTGCTGCGTGACTAGTTGCACTAAAATAATGACAAACCAAAATCGTATTTGACCTTTCTCTATTTAAAGTACCATAAGTCTCATACCCCATTTGAACAGGAATTGTCCTACCATTTTCAAATGTAAACTCCTTTAAAATAAATTTCTCCTTTTTTACAATTTGCACAGACTCGCCCTCTTCTCGTCATAGTATGTACTGCTTACTAAAGGATTTTTTCTATGCAAACCAATCTCCTCCTTCTTTTCATAAATAAATGAATAATATACAAAATTAGCCACAAAATAGCACTATATTACACAATCAAAGAGGGCATACATATGATTTGGAATTGGCTACGTAAGAAAAAAAAATCAAATACAACAGAGAAAAACGAAACAGATAATTCGGAGCAAAAACCTAACAATCAAGAGGATGACAACAAAGAACAGACTAGAAGTACGAAACATAATAAAGGTAACAATAGCGAGCAAAAAAAAGAGGAACACAAGGAATCTTCTCAAGATAAGCAGCAAAATCAATCGAATCAAAATCAGCAACAAAGTGCTAAACAAGATGAATCTTCTCAAGAGCAACAGAATCATTCTAAGCAGAACAACTCCGATCAGGGTCAACAGCAACACTCTAAGCAAGACGACTCCAATCAAGGGCAACAGAAGCATTCTAAGCAGAACGACTCCGATCAGGGTCAACAGCAACACTCTAAGCAAGACGACTCCAATCAAGAGCAACAGAAGCATTCTAAGCAGAACGACTCCGATCAGGGTCAACAGCAACACTCTAAGCAAAACGACTCGAATCAAGGGCAACAGAAGCATTCTAAGCAGAACGACTCCGATCAGGGTCAACAGCAACACTCTAAGCAAAACGACTCCAATCAAGGGCAACAGAAGCATTCTAAGCAGAACGACTCCGATCAGGGTCAACAGCAACACTCTAAACAAGACAACTCAAATCAGGATAAGCAACAAAATTCTAAAGGTAATAGTATTTATGATTTTTCGAAACCAGAAAAAGATCGTATTCATTCTTTACAAGATTTAATAGAGAAGCTGAAAAAGTCTAGTGATTTTGTGAATTATCATACATCCGACGACGAAACGATGCCTTATTGGATTTCTTACTATCGTCCTTCGCTTGATGGAGAGAAATTACAAAAATATTTAATGCCCACTCTTTTAGAACGACCTAACGCATCACTAGAAGAGCTGAAGGAACATATTCCGATGAGCGGCATTACAATTACGAACGATTTACAAAAAATTGAGGACATGGTTTTAAAGGGGCATGCGATTGTTCAAGTAAATCAACAAGATCAAAAATGTATGCTCGCAAATATTGCAATTGATAATTATCGTGCACCAACTCCTCCTTTAAATGAATCGACTGTTATTGGTCCGCAAGAAGGTTTTGTAGAAGATATTGATACAAACATAAATTTAGTACGAAAACGTCTTCCTGTTTTAGATTTACAAACAAAAGAGATGATTATCGGTGAGTTTTCCAAAACAAAAGTTGTCATGATGTATTTAGACAACCTTGCTGAAAAAGATAATGTTGATTTTCTAGAGGAGTCTTTACGTGCTCTTGAATATGATCAAATTAATGATAGTGCTTATTTACAAGAATTGATGGGAGAAAAGTCGATTTTCCCTCTCTATATCAATACAGAACGCACTGATAGAGTTACAAAAGCACTAATCGATGGGAAAATCGCTATTTTTGTGGACGGTTCTCCAAGTGTTTTACTAACACCTGTATCCTATTTCGATTTTTTCATTTCACCAGAAGACTACAACGTCTCTTGGCTATACGCTACATTCTCAAGGGTTTTACGTCTTATTTCCGTTTTATTCTCTATATGTGCTACACCGTTATACGTTGCAGTTTTAAATTATCATTATGAACTCATTCCGAGTGATTTACTTGAAACTTTAATTTTATCAAGGGCGCAAGTACCATTCCCGCCTTTAATTGAAGCACTCTTTTTAGAACTCGCAATCGATTTACTGAGAGAAGCTGGGGCAAGGTTACCGATGAAAGTTGGTCAAACGCTCGGTATTGTAGGCGGTATCGTAATCGGGCAAGCATCTGTACAAGCTGGTTTAACGAGTAATATTTTATTAATTATCGTTGCCTTATCAGCACTCGCTTCCTTTATTACACCTATTTATAAAATGGGTAATGCGGTTCGATTACTACGTTTCCCGTTTCTCATATTTGCAGAAATAGGAGGACTTTTCGGGATTTCACTTGGATTTATCTTCTTATTTACGCACCTATTTAGACTTACTTCTTTACGCAAGCCGTACGCTTTGTTCTACCCAACAAGACAACAATCTGTTAAAGATTCTTGGATCCGTTTCCCTTTAACAATGATTGATACACGGGATGTACAAGCAAGGCCACAACATGTAAAAAAAGCAGCGAAAGGAATTTCAACAAAACATAGATCAGACTTTGATGATTAAGAAATGAGGTGCATTCGATGAGTAAAGTTCAAGAAAAATATCAAATATCTCCTATCTTCGTTTTCTTCTTAATTCACGGTGCACAGTTCGGTGCTGGCGTTCTCGGCTTCGCTCGAATCATCGCAAAGGCCGCTGGATATGACGGATGGATGGGCGTTGTAATCACAGGACTCTGTATCCATCTCCTTATATGGATGATGTATTTTTTATTAAAAGAAACAAATGGAAATTTAATTGATTTACAAAGGCAAACGTTTGGAAAATGGATAGGAAATATCTTTAATATCACCTTTGCAGCTTATTTTTTAATCGTCAGTATTTCGGTTATTCGAACGTATGTTGAAATTATTCAAGTATGGATGTTTCCTACCGCTTCCACCTTTATGTTAACACTCTTTTTGTGCTTAGTTAGCTATTACATTATCTCTTCTGGATTTCGTGTAATTACCGGTATTTGCGTCATCTCTATTGGTGGTACATTAGGATATTTATTTCTAAGTTTATTCGTTTTGAAATACTCACATTGGGATAATTTACTACCCATATTTACACATTCTTTTTCAGACATTTTAAAATCCGCTCAACTGTCAATCTACAGTATGACCGGTTTTGAGATTTACCTCATGGTGTATCCATTTGTGAAAAAGCCTATGCAATCTCATAAATACGCTCAGCTCGGAGCACTATTTTCAAATCTTCTATATCTATTTAGCACCCTTTTAGCCTTTTCTTTTTTTAGTGAAAAACAATTGTTAAAAACGATATGGGCCCAACTTTCTATGACCCAAGTCATTCAATTACCATTTATAGAAAGACTCGAATATATTGCAATTTCAGGCTATGCACTTGTTATTATTTCAAGTTTTATCCTCCCTTTATGGGCGTCAATGAGAGCAACTCACGAAATATTTCGTGTAAAACAACGAGGTATTTTAATTGCTTTTTTCTTTATCACGCTTATTGTTTCACAACTTTTAACAAACAGGCACGATATTAACAATTTTATTAGTAATGCAGCAAAAGTTAGTTTTTGGCTCATTTATGTATACATCCCAATCCTATTTATCATTGTGTGGGTGAAAAGAAAATGGAAAAAATCAAAAGCACAAGCAAATTAATACTTATTTCTTGTATAACATTCTTCAGTCTAACGGGATGTTTACAAAAAAACATTATCGATGATGTACAACTTATTCAAGGAACCGTATTTGACGTTGCAAAAGATAATAAAGTAAAAGTGACATTCGTTTGCCCCATTCAGAAAAAGGGAAATAAAGTTCAAGTTTTTGAAGGAACTGCAAATGCGGTAAAACAAGTAAAAGCAGATACATCGTTAGAATCTTCTCAACCTTTTGCTAGCGGACAAATGCGTGTCGCTCTATATACGATAAGACTTGCTAAAACAGGAATGGCTACTTCATTCGATACATTACTTCGAGATGTGAATATAGGGAACGCTTTATATGCTGCTTTATTAGAGGGGAATGGTACTGAACTTTTAAAAGGCAAATATTCGACTTCATACAACGTTGCAATTTATATAAAAAAATTGCTAGAACATAATATGGAGACCGGTCCTTTACCAACGGATAACCTACATGTAGGAGCATTCCGTTATTATCAAGAAGGACAAGACTACTATATTCCCATTTTAAAGAAGCATGGTGATAAAATAAAAATTACCGGAATTGGTCTTTTTAAAAAGGATAAATATATCGGTAAAATTGCGGAAAAAGATATGTTCATCTTTAAAGAACTATTAGAGAAACATAAATTAGATTCACATGAATTTAAAACGGATTCTGCGTACGTAGTGGTTAACAATATTCGTTCCATTCCACATTACGATATAAAGATTAAAAACGGGAAGCCTTCTTTTTTCATTCACGTTCATCTTGATGCACGTATTCAAGAACTATCAAAACAAATTAACTTAGAAAATAATAAAAACACAAAAAACATTGAAAAAGATGTTCAAAAGCAATTAGATAAACAAGCTGCTAAGTTAATTAAGCAGTTTAAATCTTTAAATGTCGATCCCCTCGGGCTAGGAGCAAAATATAAACACCATTATCGTCCATTCAAATTAGAAGAGTGGAGAAAAATGTACAAAGATGTTCCAATTCATATAAAATACACTGTAAATATTACAAATTCTGGTGTAATTGAATGAGAAATGATTGAACTCCTCTTCCCGGCATGATACAACGGAAAGAGGAGTTTTTATTTTAGATAGAGAGAGAAGATATTTATGGGGGAGCTTATGTCTAAAAAATTAGTAAAGCCTATTTTAAATGGTATTTTATTTCTCGGCGTCTTTTTATTTGCTCATACATACTTAAAAAATGTTTCCTTCACACGTTATTTACTTGTCGTTATACCAATGTTGCTCGTTGGTATGTTTGGCATCGATCTTATTTTATCCATTTTAATTAAGAAAGAAGAATAACAGGCGAGCATCTTATTTTCTATAAGATGTTCTTTTCATTTCATAATCACCTTATGTTACAATGAGATTCGGCACTAAGCGAGAAAGGATGAAACAACATGACAAACGAAAAAGGTTTAGATAAAGGGTACGAACTTGTTGCAAAAATGCATGAAGTATTCGGACATCCTGTGACAAATACTCCAACAAAATTAACAGAAGAACGTGCAAAAATCCGTGCGAGTTTTATGCAAGAAGAGCTAGAAGAATTTCTAGAAGCAACGACTGTTGAAGATCAATATGATGCACTGATTGACCTTATTTACTTTGCATTCGGCACGTTTGCCGAAATGGGCGTACGTCCTGATAAAGGATTCGAAATTGTAAATAACGCAAACATGGCAAAACTATTCCCTGACGGGAAACCTCGATTCCGCGAAGGTGACGGTAAAATTCTAAAACCTGAAGGCTGGCAAGCACCAGAACCACAACTTCGTGCTGAAATCGAACGTCAACGCCAAGAAGCTGAAAAAAACTGCTAGGATTTCCTAGCAGTTTTTTATTATGTCTTTTTTTCTGGCAATCATTAATGACCCACGTGTCCCGCATGTCCTGCTGCTCCACTAATGCTAGCCGCTCCTGCTGCTGCCCCCGCTCCTCCTGCTCCAATTCCACCTGTCCAAGGAGAAGATTGTTGTTGATACTGTTGGTATTGTTGGTGTTGTTGGTGTTGTTGGTGTTGTTGGCCTTGGTAACCTTGATGACCATGTTGACCTTGGTGGCCATGATGGCCTTGATGGCCATGTTGACCTTGGTGGCCGTGGTGACCTTGATGGCCATGTTGACCTTGGTGACCTTGGTGACCTTGATGACCATGTTGACCTTGGTGGCCGTGGTGGCCATGGTGACCATGGTGATCTTGATGAATTTGATAAAAAACAGCCTGCGGATGTATATGATGGTGTCCGTGGTGATGTACTTGTTGTTGATGATGTCCATGATGACCGTGGTGACCTTGGTGGTGATGGTGTCCATGATGGCCATGGTGACCTTGGTGGTGATGTCCATGATGGCCATGGTGACCTTGATGATGGTGTCCATGATGGCCATGGTGACCTTGATGATGGTGTCCATGATGGCCATGGTGACCTTGATGATGGTGTCCATGATGACCGTCGTGGTGGCCATGGTGACCGTAAAAACCTTGTGGATAACCACCTACTCCGCCTGCCACAACACCTACTCCCGGTACCGGAAATCCTGTTTGTGCTCCAGCTACTGATGTGGAAAATCCTCCAGGTGTTCCACCCATCCAGCTCGGAATTCCGCCATACCCTTGTTGTCCGCCTCCCATTAACATCATTTGTTCATAACTATCCGATCCACCTCCGAAAAAGCCATGTGGTGCATTATTGTCCATCCCTTTCATTCCTTTCACCTCTTCTACTCAATTTAGCCTACCTTTTTTATCATATTTCCTATAGAAAAATAGGTGTTTGTCTGTATTGGAATTCCGCTCTTTTATTTGTACGTAGTGAAATAATTGAAAACTTAGACTAAGGTGATCCAGAGATTATTTTCTACACAAAAAAGCTCAGAGCATAAATACTCTGAGCTTTTATTTAGAATACATTAGTTTGCAACAACGTTAACAAGTTTTCCAGGAACTACAATTACTTTACGAACTGTTTTCCCTTCAATTTGGTCCTTAATTGCTTCAAGTGCAAGTTGTTCCATTTCTTCTTTTGATGCGTCTTTACTCATTGTTAGTTTTGCGCGAACTTTACCCATAACTTGAACAACGATTTCAACTTCATCTTCTACAAGTTTAGACTCATCAAATGTTGGCCAGCTTGCATATGTGATTGTTTCATTGTATCCAAGTTTGCTCCATAGCTCTTCCCCGATGTGAGGTGCAACTGGTGCAATCATTTTTACGAAACCTTCTACATATTCTTTCGGAAGCGTTTCAGCTTTGTATGCATCGTTGATGAATACCATCATTTGAGAAATCGCTGTGTTGAAGCGAAGCTCTGCATAGTCTTCTGTTACTTTCTTCACTGTTTGGTGGTAAGCTTTTTCAAGCTCTTTATTTGGTGCATCAGTAATTTTCTCACTTAATTCACCGTTATCTTGAACGAATAGGCGCCATACGCGGTCTAGGAAACGACGAGCTCCGTCAAGACCATTTTCAGACCAAGCGATTGAAGCATCTAATGGTCCCATGAACATTTCGTATAGACGAAGTGTATCTGCACCGTGGCTTGCTACGATATCATCAGGGTTTACAACGTTACCTTTTGATTTACTCATTTTCTCGTTGTTTTCACCTAGAATCATACCTTGGTTGAATAATTGTTGGAACGGCTCTTTCGTTGGAACTACACCGATATCGTATAATACTTTATGCCAGAAACGAGCATATAGTAAGTGAAGTACAGCGTGCTCTGCTCCGCCGATATAAATATCAACTGGAAGCCATTGTTTTACTTTTTCAGGATCTACAAGTGCTTCGCTATTGTTTGGATCGATGTAACGTAAGTAATACCAGCAGCTACCAGCCCATTGTGGCATTGTGTTCGTTTCACGACGACCTTTTTTACCAGTCTCAGGATCAACAACATTTACCCACTCGTCAATGTTAGCAAGTGGTGATTCACCTGTACCTGAAGGACGGATGTTGTCTGTTTTCGGAAGAACTAATGGTAATTCTTCTTCTTTTACAGCTGTCATTGTGCCATCTTCCCAGTGAATAACTGGAATTGGCTCACCCCAGTAACGTTGACGGCTGAATAACCAGTCACGTAGACGGTATGTTACTTTTTGATTTCCTGCGCTCGTTACTTCAAGCCATTCAATCATTTTTGCGATTGCTTCTTCTTTATTTAAACCATCAAGGAATGCTGAGTTTACGTGTTCACCATCACCTGTGTATGCTTCTTTCGTAATGTCTCCGCCTTTTACAACTTCCTTCATTGGAAGATTGAACGTTGATGCAAATTCATAGTCACGCTCATCATGAGCTGGAACTGCCATTACAGCACCTGTTCCGTAAGTTGCAAGAACGTAATCAGCGATCCAGATTGGTAATTTCTCACCATTTACTGGGTTAACTGCGTAAGCACCAGTGAATACACCAGTTTTCTCTTTCGCAAGTTCTGTACGCTCTAAATCACTCTTCATTTTTACAGAATTAATGTAAGCTTCTACAGCTTCTTTTTGTTCAGCAGTTGTAATATCAGCAACAAGTGCATGTTCCGGAGCAAGTACACAGTAGCTTGCACCGAATAATGTATCAGGACGCGTTGTGAAAACTGTGAACTTCTCGTCTGTGCCATCGATATTGAAGTGTACTTCGGCACCTTCAGAACGACCGATCCAGTTACGTTGCATATCTTTTAAGCTTTCTGGCCAATCAAGCTCATCTAGATCTTCTAATAGACGATCTCCGTAAGCTGTAATTTTTAACATCCACTGTCTCATCGGACGACGCTCAACTGGATGTCCACCGCGCTCACTCTTACCGTCAATGATTTCTTCGTTTGCAAGTACTGTACCAAGTGCTGGGCACCAGTTTACAGGTACTTCATCAACGTAAGCTAAGCCTTTTTCAAATAGTTTTAGGAAGATCCATTGTGTCCACTTATAGTAGTTTGGATCTGTTGTATTTACTTCACGGTCCCAATCGTAAGAGAAACCTAATGATTTAATTTGGTTACGGAATGTATTAATATTATGCTCTGTAAATTCAGCTGGGCTGTTTCCAGTATCAAGTGCATATTGCTCTGCTGGAAGACCGAATGCATCCCATCCCATTGGATGAAGAACGTTATATCCTTGCATACGCTTCATACGAGATAAAATATCTGTTGCTGTATAACCTTCTGGATGTCCTACGTGTAAGCCTGCACCTGATGGATATGGGAACATATCTAGTGCATAAAATTTTGGTTTTTCTGTCTCATCTGGCGTACGGAATGTTTTATTCTCTTCCCAGTACCCTTGCCACTTCTTCTCAATTTCTTGATGATTAAAGCTCATGAGATACCCTCCTTGAAATTCTATTTATTTTCACCGCCCAAAATACAAAAAACCTCTCATCCCTAGAAAGGGACGAGAGGTTATAGATTCCCGCGGTACCACCCTAAATTAATGTACAAATATACATTCGCTTAGATCCGTAACGTGGATTAACGGCAATTGCTACTATTAGTTTCACAACTGCAACTCAAAGGCGAGTTCATAACGAAACGTGGATTGACTTGCACCGACCGTCAACTCTCTAAACCAGCTTCTATTACTACTACTCCTTCTCACTGTTATTACACATATGAGTTAATTTGAACTACCCTCCACTTCGTATCTCTAAAGAGCTTACTTAAAGCGGGGCTTCTCGGTTAATCGTTACTTTTAATAACTAACGAATTCGTCTTAAGACAGCCGAGCTATCTCCCTTGTTCTAAAGGTTGTTTTATTTAAATATATTCTAAAACATGTGAACATGTTCCGTCAAACTAAACTGCAATTTTTTCTTCAACTGTTTCTTCTACTTTTACTCGTTTATCATAAATACTCGTTGCGATAAGCGCTACTACAAGCATTACCATGATTGCTATAAACAATACTTCCATATTGTATAAATCCACAATTGCTCCGCCAACGACCGGCCCGAACATTTTCCCTACAGTCGCCGCACTATTTACAACACCTTGATAAAACCCTAACTTATCTTTTGGTGCAAGTATATTTGCAATCGTTGGAACTGCTGGCCATACGAATAACTCACCAATTGTTAATGTTACCATCGCAACGAGGAACATCGTAAATTGCTGCGCTTGACTTAATACAATGAATGACACTGCAAAAATAAGAATCCCAATCATAATTTGTTGTTTTAACGAACGCTTCATCCAGCGAATTAACATACTAACTAGTGGCTGTGCACAAACGATCATCGCTCCGTTTATCGTCCATAATAAACTATAGTGACGAAGACTAATATTTAACTCTTGCATATGTGTTGCAATTGCTCCTTGCCATTGTACGTATGTAACCCAGCATAAAGCATATGCTACACATACGATAAGAAGTGCTTTGAATCCAGGTGTAAGCGACCAACCTTTTTTCGTTTCCACTTCTTTTTGTACTCCTGGCTCTTTTTTGTCTTCCATACCACGGAATCCAATAAAAGCAATTAAGAAGAAAACAAAGTATAAAATAAAGTTTGCTAAGAAAATATAATCAAAACGATACGATGCAACTAATCCACCACACGCTGTTCCGATCGCAATACCAACGTTTTGTCCAACATACATCGCATTAAATGCTCGTCTTCCGCCCTCTGGCCAAACTGTACCAACCATCGCATACATCGATGGGAAGACCATTCCAGAACCAAAACCGATTAACGCTAGCCATACAACGTATAAAGGCCAACCGTGGAAGAACACAAGACCTAAAATCGATACGAGTGTAATGACAATCCCTACTAAAGTTGATTTATAACCGCCCCATTTATCAAATAAAACACCGCCGAGCAAGTTTCCGATTACACCAGTAAGCGAATTGATCATTAATACCATTCCGGCCACAGATAAAGATTTTCCTAGGTGATCATGCAAATAAATTGTATTAAAAGGCCATAAAAAAGAAGCACCCGTGACATTAATAATCATCCCAGCTACTAATAGCCATACTTTCCTTGGCATAGTCTCCCCTCCTATTCTATTTTTTCGTTCATCTATAACAGTAAAATTGTAGTCGTTTTTAAATAGGAAGGCAACTGATTAATAGTTGATGAAATTCAGATAATGGTTTGTCGGTAAATGAAATTATATTGATTGCTGTTTGAAAATATATCGGCGATTTTGGAAATATATCGACGATTATTAAGATATATCGACGATTCTCGAAATATATCAGCGATTATTAAAATATATCGACTTACCGACAAAAAACGACAACAGCAACACTATATAAAGAGGCTGCATGAAGTTCATGCAGCCTCTTTATACTATCCGACTTCCTTTTCTCGCTTTGCACGTTCTTTCGCACTCCATTTAAATACCTTATCTAGTAGAGAGTATATTCTCCCAGACTCTTTCGTTAATAACGGTCCTAACGATGCCAATATTAAAACATATAAAGCAGAGAACGGTTTAATCGCTGCCATTAAGCCACCCGCAATGCCGATATTAGCAACAATAATGGAGAACTCTCCACGCGATACAAGTGTTAAACCGATATTCGTAGAAGCCTTATGCGATAACCCGGCTTTACGTCCCGCCATCATTCCAGCTGTAAAATTACCGATGAGTGTAATGAGCACTGCTCCTAATGCCAACCACACTGCTCCTTCAAGGGAAAACGGATCTATGCTTAAACCGAAGCTGAAAAAGAATATGGCTCCAAAGAAATCACGGAATGGGACAACGAGTTTCTCAATTCGATCACTATGCTCTGTTTCAGAAAAGACGAGTCCTAACAATAACGCTCCAATTGCCTCAGCGACATGAATCGTTTCTGAAAATCCTGCTACGAAGAATAAAATAGCGAATATTACGATAATAAAAATTTCATTTGAGGAAATATCTAATATTTTATTTAAAAACGGCGTAGCTTTTCTAGCGATTACAAAGAATAGTAGCATATACCCTACTGCGATTAACACCGATGTAAGTGCACCTACAAATGATGTTGCCCCACCGAGCACTAATCCTGAAACGACTGATAAATATACCGCTAAAAAGATATCATCAAACATAATGATTCCTAAAATCAGCTCCGTCTCTTTATTACCAGATCTTCTTAAATCAACAATGACTTTTGCAACAATTGCACTTGATGAAATTGTAATGATTCCAGCAATAATTAACGTCTCTAATAAGGGGAATCCCACCACATATCCATAAAGCAAACCTAATAAGAAATTAAGTGATATGTGAACAGTCCCCCCGAAAGCAATTGATTTTCCTGATTTAATTAATTTTTTAATTGAGAATTCTAAACCTAAGTAGAATAGGAGGAATATGACGCCAACGCGGCCGAGGAAGGAAATAACTTCTCCGCTTTCAATAAACCTTAAATCGATAAGTCCTAAATCGGGGGCATGAGGCCCCACTAACATACCGAGTATAATGAGAAACGGAATAATCGAGAACTTTAACTTCGCAGCGAGGATAGCTGCAAAAGCTACTAATACTAACGCAGTTCCAACTTCAAAGATTAAAGTATCCATCGATTATGAATCACCTCCTGATGAAAGCAATTCATTAATAATTCTTTTCACTTCATGTCTCGCGCCCGATAACACGAGCATATCGCCAGCTTCAATAATAGAGTCTGGACCTGGATTAAAGAATTTCTTCATATTCTTTTTTAAAATAGCAATAATCGTTACGTTATATGTTTTTCTGACATGTAAGCTACCAATTGTTTTTTGTACGACTGGTGCGTTATTTTCCACCTTAAACCATTCAATTGATAGTCCTTCAAAAGCCATCTCAATTGTGTCTAAAGCTTGCGGTCTATATACCATTCCGCCTAATATAGCCGCAATTTGTCTCGCTTCAGAATCACGAAGAGAAATACTTGAAATACTTTCATCATGATCTGCATCAAAATGATACATTTCTCTTCGGCCATCATCGTGAATAACAATAACCAGCTTTTCATTACCTTTTGTAATTACTTCAAACTTACATCCAATGCCCGGTAATTCACTCTCTCGAATATTCATATTCCCGCCTCCTAAAGTTTTTAGTTACGGCTTTTACAAATCAACATCAATCTCGGTTTTAAATTCTTCATCTTTTGAGATTCCTAAATACTTGAGCGTCTCTGAAGGTGTCGCGTGATGGAAATGCTTTTGCAATAGTGCAATCGCTATCCCTCTTTTGTATGCATGAAATCCAAACGTTTTTCTCATTGAGTTTGTTCCGATTTTACCAACAATCCCAACCGCTTCAGCAGCATTATGAATGACACGATACGCTTGTTGACGTGTAATTGAATTTTTCGTTTTATTAGATTGAAATACGTAGTTTTCTCTTTTCACATCAATAGATTGTACGTACTCTAAAAGTGCTTCTTTTACTTTTGTATTTAAATAAATATCTTGTTTAAACTTTTCATCTTTCACAGGAAGAGAATAAAACTCTTTAACAGTTCCATCTTCATTTAATACCTCTTCAAATTTCATACTAAGTAGCTCAGTAATCTTTAATCCTGTGTTAATTCCAATAACAAATAAAAGATAATCTCGCTGTGAGTGCTCTTTTAAATACTTTTTCATCGCCTCAATTTGGCTTATATCTTTTAATGCCTCTACAACTTCCATACATGTATTCTCCTCATCTTATGAACGGTAATTTTCTCATCATGTTGTCCATTTTACCTTATCACGCTATGAGATTTCCATGTATTATCCATTATTTTTACAATATACTTTTAAGCTCGGAAATTTATAATTGTGCAAATACAGTAGGGGTAGGAATAATAGGGGATACAAGTTCAGCCTCTTTCTACAGATCGGATTCCTCCTTTCCTTATCCAGTTGCTTCTACTTTTATATTATGTTACTTATTTACATTATATTATATATTTCAGTAACATTAAAGTATTTTTTTCTGAAAATAATAAAAACCGAGCAATTTCGCTCGGTTTTTATTAATCTTCTTTCGGAAGAACAATTCCTTTATACAATTGAACTGTAATGAAGTAATAAATCGTGTAAATAACTACGAAAATTATGATTGGTACCCAAATACGGAAGTACGGATCGATTAAAATAAATCCGAAAATATTCATACCAACTAATACGTGAGCAATACCTACAATTGCTGGGAATAAGAAGACTAAGAATAACTCTTTATAAATGGATTTCGTTAATAATTCACGGCGCACCCCGATTTTACGAAGCATTTGATAACGCGTAATATCTTTTGATGCACCAGAAAGAATTTTGAACATTAAACAACTTGCCATCATTGCTAAGAAAGCAATTCCAAGGAAGAATCCCATAAACACTGTTCCGCTCGCAACGCCATAGAACATGTCGTAAGCTTGATATTTACTATCTAATCTTTCAGCTTTTACATTTTTATATTTATCTAGCTGCAACTCGTCAAGTTTTTTCCATTCTTTTTTATGCGCTTCAAAATCATCTGTTTTTCCAGTAAATACAATTCCTTCTTTACCATTTACAGTATCGTACATTTTTTGATCTACAATTTTAATTGCATGATCTTCATGCACGTAAAATGGCTGGATTGTTCTGAAAGCCTCGTCCCATTCTTGTGGAAGTTCTTTAGCACTCGCATCTTTTTCATTCATTTCTCTAGCAACTGCACCCACTGGTAGTTCCTCTGAAACTTTTTTCGTTTTTACTAAATCCTTCATCGACTTCATATTTGTCATATCTTTTACTAAAGGACGATTTTTCTCTAAATCTTCTTTTACATAGTAAACGTATTTATCATCGACTTTGTAACGATATTCGCTTTTCTCTTTAAATGTAATATCGTCTAAAATTTTCTTTTCTTCAGCAGTTGGATTATGAACTACTGAATCATATATTACGAAACCATCAACCATTTTTATAACGTTATTTTTAAACGCCATACCACCTGAAATGGCACCGGCTCCAAGCGCAACTAACATCGCTACTGTTGCAAGTACCTTTGTTAAGCTATTAATACGGAAGTTTAATTGTGCAAATGTAAAAGCGTTAAGCCCTTTTTCACTACGCTTTTTATTACTTTTTAACTTTTTAATAATAACAGGAAGAAGTGATCCAAATAACATGTAAGTACCAGCTGTTGTTGTCACTAATGCAATAAGGATTCCCATTTCTCTTAGTTTTTCCATGTAAATCATCGATGCATAGCCAATGCCTAATAAAATAACCGCTAGGAATGCAACTACACCTGTCATTTTTCCTTTTACCGCAACACGTTCTGTTTGTGCATCTGCATGTACAAGTTGCAGTACAGAAATACGTGATAACTTAATACTATTCATAATTGCTGATAATACAAATAGTGCTAAGAAGAAAATGCAAGTAACGGTCATTGATGGAAGGTAAAATGCTTTATAGCCTTCACCAGCAAACTCTAATTGTTTCATTAATAACTGTCCGATACCTTCTGCAAGTCCTACACCAACTGTAATACCGATCGCAAGAGACGCAGCGCCTAATACGATTGTTTCGATAAACATAAGTAATGTAACTTTATGCTTTTTTGCTCCTAACATCATATACATACCAAACTCTTTTTGACGAAGAGATAATAAGAAAGAGTTCGCATATAAAATATAGAAGAACGTTATAATAGCAAGTAAAAATGAACCTGCTTGGAATACAAATCCAATTGATTGAATAACTGAGTTAGATTCAATAAACGCCTTATTTAGTGCTAACGTTTGGAACATATAAAAAATTGAAATCGACATGACAAGACCAACAAGTAAGACGATATAATCTTTCAGCTTACTTTTTAGTCCTGACATGGAAAGTTTGAATAACATGCCTTAGAACCTCCTTTCTTACGCTTTTTGTGTGCCTAAGTCTGCTAGCACATCTAAAATCTCTTTATAAAACTCTTCACGTGTACCGCCTCGGTGAATTTCTTTATATAGCTCACCATCTTGAATGAATAAAATACGCTGACAGTAACTTGCACTGTAAGGATCATGTGTAACCATCATAATAGATACGCCTTGATCTTTATTTAAGTTTGTCATCGCATCAAGTAAACTCGTTGCATTTTTAGAATCAAGCGCTCCTGTTGGCTCGTCCCCTAAAATAATTGCAGGCTCATGCACTAACGCACGTGCCGCTGCTGAACGTTGCTTTTGTCCACCAGATACTTCAGATGGATACTTTTGAAGAATAGCTGAAATGCCTAACATATCTGCTACTTTTTCTACTTTTGGCCCAATATTTCGCGACGAGACACCTTGAAGAGAAAGTGGAAGTGCAATGTTTTCGTAAATAGATAAATTCTCTAATAAGTTAAAGTCTTGGAAGATGAATCCTAACTTTTGTGAACGGAAATCTGAAAGCTCACCTTGCTTCATTTTTGTAATATCCGTTCCCGCAATTTCAACAACACCGCCCGTTGCTTTATCTAGCGTTGAAATTACATTTAATAATGTCGTTTTACCAGAACCAGATGGTCCCATAATGCCAACAAACTCACCCTCTTGAATTGAGAATGATACACCTTTTAATGCATGTGATTGGTTCTCACCTTTTTTACCGTACACTTTTTGAACGTTTTTCACGTCTACAACTGGTTTCGTCATATATATCCTCCTACGCTTGTTTTTCCATTACCTATTTTGCGCCTTTTGGAGATGAACTGCTATTTGTTAACATTACAATTACCTTACACTTTTGTAAGATAAAAAAGGTGTGTTTGTAAGCTTGGCTTTTACTACTAGTGACATAGTGAATCGGTAACTGAAATTATATCGGCGATTTTTCAAATATATCGACGATTCTCCTACTTTTATCAGCGATTTTTTTAATATATCGGCGATTCTCCCACTTTTATCAGCGATTTTCAAAATATATCGACTTATCGACAAAAGCTGACAATAAAATAAGCTGCTCCACAAAAGGAACAGCCCACTTCTCTCTTTATTTCTTTAAAGGTGTTACCGTCCAATACGTAATAACACGCCAAATCCATTCTAATGGACCCATTTTAAAGATTTTCATCCAAATCACACTAAACACAATTTGAATTGCATAAATTGCAATACACACATATAACGTCTGCATGTAAGTTAAATTTCCCGCAAAGTTACATACACTTCCTGCGATTAAAATCATTGCAGTTTGTCCAATATAATTCGTTAAAGCCATACGACCATAATATTTCAGTGGCGCTAACAATGTTTGAACTAGTTTTAATTGGAGTAGTAAAATTAATGCTCCAACATAGAAAGCTGAAATAATTGGGCCAACTGTAACACCAATTTTTAAAAATTGGCTTGCAGCATCCATTGTTCCGTCCTCATTCATTAGTATCATATTTACAAATGGATCAGCAGGCACGTGCCCGTATTGATACCATACAGCTACGACACTTAAAACAAACATAACACCTGTAAAAATAGCGACTTTCTTTATATTTTGCGCAAGATTTTCAAATGCACGATATTGCCCTGCAGCAAGCCCTAATAAAATTAAGCCAAGTGGCAATAGTTCCTTAGCACCCATTACGCTAAAGGCAATTGTTAAAATAAGACCAATAACTAAGTTCACTTGTTTTTTCACTTTATAAAATGGTAAAGCGATCAACCCGCAAATTGCATATAACGTTAATGCTTCTCCAGATTGAAACATTTGATGAATCAAACCGAAAATAAATAGTGCAACTAAGCGGCGTAAAAATAAAACATATCCATTTTTCCCCTTTGCAATTGCTCTAGAGATAAAGATATAGAATCCCACTCCAAATAAGAATGAGAAGATTGAGAAGAAACGACCTTCTACAAATAAGTATAGAAACCTTTGATAGCTGGCATCTACTGTATTAGGATCTGGAATTTTAATGTTAAGTAGTGCAAGAATATTTACTAAAATAATTCCCAGTAGTGCGAAGCCACGAATGTAATCTAACTCATCAATTCGTTTGTTTGTCATATTGTTCCCCATAAAGCAACTCCTTGTATAAAATTTAACCCTTCCTTACTCTACTGGAGAAAACGGCTCGCAACTATCGACAAACCTTACAGAAATCTTACATTATTGTCATATAACAAAATAAAACCAGGTCATATTGCGACCTGGTCTACTCTGATTGTTTCGATCTTTGAGGTTGTCCTTTTTTACTGTTACGCTGTTTCACTTGAACAACTGGATCAAGCTCATTCGAAAACTCAGCGTTATGTCCATTTTGCGTTTTTTGCTCTGGGTTATTTTGATCTGAACGTTTCGCCATTACATTCACTCCTTATTAGTGCGGTGTAATAATCATTTGATGTTGCAACTGGCGAATTGCCATACGCGCTCTATTTAATTGCTCACGTTGCTCATCATTCGCATGTTGTTGCATCGTTTGTAAATCGTTATACGCTTGTTCTAATTGTAACTGCGCATCCGAATACTCCATCGTATTGTAATGCTCTTGTCTCATGCCTTGGTCTAATTGTTCTTTCGCATATTCCACCGCTTGTTCCGCTTGTGTAATATACGATTCAAGTGATTGACGCTCTGCCATAATTGTCCCTCCTTGCTTCAATTCCCCTTTAGTGTGTCCCTTCCATATGAACCTTATGAGTATGTTATAATGGATTTTGTTTCATTTTGATCGGCTTAGGAGGGAAAGTAATGAAGGTTCAAAACCCTTTTCCATATACAAACGACAATAAACGTTATCATACATGGAATTACCATTTACGAAATGAATTTGGTGGAAAAATCTTTAAAGTTTCATTAGATGCTGGCTTCGATTGTCCGAACCGTGACGGTACAGTTGCTTATGGCGGTTGTACATTTTGCAGTGCTGCTGGATCTGGTGACTTCGCTGGCGATCGCCGCGATGATGTTATAACGCAATATCATGAAATGAAAGAAAAAATGCACTCAAAGTGGAAAGATGGAAAATGTATCGCTTATTTTCAGGCTTACACAAATACACATGCACCACTTGAAGTATTAAAAGAAAAATTCGAACCGCTTCTAGCTGAAAAAGACGTTGTCGGTCTTTCTATCGCAACTCGTCCAGATTGTTTACCAGACGATGTCGTTGCATATTTAGCGGACTTAAATAAACGCACATACCTTTGGGTTGAACTCGGATTACAAACTGTTCATGAACGTACTGCAAACCTTATTAACCGCGCTCACGATTATCCTTCTTACGTTGAAGGCGTAAATAAATTACGTAAGCATGGTATTCGAGTTTGCTCTCATATTATTAACGGTCTTCCTCTTGAAGATTACGACATGATGATGGAAACAGCTCGTGAAGTAGCGAAGCTTGACGTACAAGGAATTAAAATTCATTTACTTCACTTATTAAAAGGAACGCCAATGGTGAAGCAATATGAAAAAGGACAACTCGAGTTCCTTTCTCTTGAGGATTACGTAAGTCTCGTTGTTGATCAACTTGAAATCATTCCAGAGGACGTAATTGTGCACCGCATCACAGGTGACGGTCCACCTGATTTAATGATTGGTCCAATGTGGAGCTTAAATAAATGGGAAGTATTAAATTCCATCGATGCAGAATTTGTACGCCGCGGAAGCTGGCAAGGAAAATATGCAAATGAGGAGAAACAAAAATGAAATTAGAACGTGTATTACCGTTTGCTCGCACTCTCTTGCAAACGGCAGTAAAAGAAGGCGATTACGCTGTAGATGCAACTTTAGGAAACGGGCATGACACATGCTTTCTAGCTGAAATCGTTGGCGATAACGGAAAAGTATTTGGATTTGATATTCAAAAAGAGGCAATTGAAAGCTCAACAACTCGTCTAAAAGAAAAAGAACTTTTCGAACGTACTGTTTTAGTTCACGATAGTCACGATACACTTCTATCCGTATTACCAGAAGATGCAAAAGGTAAAGTAACAGGCGCAATTTTCAACTTAGGTTACCTGCCAGGCGGAGACAAGCATATCGTTACAAAACCGAACTCAACAATCTCAGCAATCGAACAATTATTAGAAGTAATGGCACCTGAAGGTATCATCGTCCTTGTTATTTACCACGGACATCCAGAAGGACAAGTAGAACGGGACGCTGTTCTCAAATTTGCCGAAGAATTAGACCAAAAACAAGCACACGTACTGCGCTACGGCTTCATTAACCAACAAAATAACCCGCCATTTATTGTGGCGATTGAGAAGCGATAAATATATCGACGATTTTTCAATTATATCTATCGTAACTTAAAATATATCAACGATTTTTTCGATATATCGACGATTCGACACACTATATCGACTTATCGACAAAACATAACAAAAAAAGACGTGCACTCACTGCACGTCTTTTTGTTATTCTCCTATATAATGGATATATACACTGTATAGGAGGATAGAACTTTGCTAGTAGAACTAAGGGGAATTCAAAAGAAGTATGGCAAATCACTTATACTAGACAACATTGATTTATCCATTCCAGAAGGAGAAGCACTCGCCATTGTTGGCGGGAACGGGACTGGAAAAAGTACTCTACTCAAAATAATTGCAGGCTTTATTTCACATACGGCAGGGACAATTCAAAGGAAAGAACATATACAAATCGGTTATGTACCTGAACATTTTCCTGAAGGGATTCGTTTTACATTAGAGGATTATCTATTTCATCTCGGCCGCATTCACGGTTTATCAACAAAATATGTAAAAGATAAAATTCCGCTGCTTCTTGAAAGGTTTCATTTACTTCATGCAAGACATTCCGTTATACGAAACTTTTCAAAAGGTATGAAACAAAAAACCGGTATTATGCAAGCATTACTTACGGACGTCCATTTATTAATTTTAGACGAACCGCTTTCTGGACTCGATCCGAACTCTCAGCAAGAATTAGAACATATTTTACTCTCATTAAAACAACAAGGTATATCTATACTCTTCACATGTCACGAAAAACAGCTACTAGAAAACTTCGCCGATAGAATTGTGACGTTAGCAAATCATACAATCACAGAAAATATCTCTGCACAAAAAGGAGCAGAACAAGTCTATATTGAAGCAATTGTTCACGAAACATTTTCAGCGATAGAACTACAAAAACAATCCGGTTTTATACACGTTGCACACAATTCAAATCAAAACCTTATTCAATTACAAATCGAAAAAGAATATACAAACGAAATGCTTCAGTTTTTATTGCATAAAAAAGCATCTATCACACTGCTACAACCTAACTTTTAAATCGAAAGAAGGTTTATTATGTTTGCTCTTATTCGTTACCATTTTCTCGACTATACAAAATCGTATAAGTACGTCCCTCCTATTGCGATGTACTTCATGAGCTTACTTTTTGTATATGCATATAAACCGACTCCTATTGTACCGACATATTTAGAAACAGCAATTGCGCTTTATTTATTATCTGCCTGGATTACGGTCACAATTTTTCATACGGAAGATCCTGTACAAGAACAAATTACGATTTCTCACACAAATAATATTTCCGCACTATATGTAGGGAAATATATTACAGCTCTTCTCATTTGTACTGTTTTATCTTTTATATCCGTAATCTACCCAATTATTTTGCAAATGTTTAATGAAAAAATGACAGTTTCTTTATTTTTAGTCGGATTTCTCGCTCATATGTCTTTCTCTATACTTGGAATTTCAATCGCATCTTTATTTACTAGAAATATGATTCCAAAAGCAAGCACCGCTTGGCTTAGTCTTACATTTATATTGCTTATAACGATTGCATCTATCCGGTTTAAAAAAGAGTTACTATGGTTTTTACCACCTGTCGAAAGCTTTCTAATGCTTGGACAATACAAATATAATATACTGACTCACACGCTATGGCTCACAGCTTGGGCTATCGTATATTCATTTTTATTATTTACCTTATTTCTTTTTATCGTTCGCAAAAAACGTTTTTAATTACATATTGAAGGAGACAAAACAATGATCGGAATACTAGCAGGAATGGGGCCAAAATCAACTGGACCATTCGTTGATACAGTTGTAGCAGAGTGCCAAACAATATACGGAGCAAAGCATGACATGGACTTTCCTCATATGATGATCTATTCGTGCCCAACACCGTTTTACATGGATCGCCCTATTGATCATGAAGCGATGAAAAAAGCGATTATTGAAGGAGCACAAAAACTCGAGAGTACTGGCGCAAGCTTTATCGCTATGCCGTGCAATACAGCGCATCTTTATTTTGAAGAATTACAGCAATCTCTTTCTATTCCTATTTTGAATATAGTTGATGAAACGTTAAAAGCGATTCCTGAAACTGCAAAAAGAGTCGCTCTTCTCGCAACAGAAGCAACTGTTCAAGCTGGTATTTACCAAGATGGGATTGCAAAGCGTAATATAGAGTACATTCATCATGAAAAATGGCAGGATATGATTAATCAAATTATTACTTATATTAAAAGTGGAAAAGTTGAAGAAGCTCGCGAATTGTGGAATGCGCTCGTTTTACAATTGAGAGAGGAAGTTGATACTGCAATTATTGCATGTACTGATTTGAATGTGGTGGCGATTGAGGATTTTGTTGATTCCTCTCAATGTCTTGCGAAAGCGGTTGTTAGGATGTATGTAGAAAATATAAGGGGGTCCAAATGAATATACCTTTTGAAATGGGATACACATTTGATGAAAATCTTAGAGAAAAGCCTATATCCCTTGCTGAAATGAAGCAGGGGATTTTATTTTTGAAAGAGCATTTACATGAAAGATCGTTATATGGAAAAAACTGCGGATTAATCGGTGTTTATGAACGAATCGCTGGCAACCTTTCTGACAGTAAGTATTACTTACAGGAAGCCATTGAATATTACACACAAACAGACAACATCCAAGGGATTTTTATTAACAAACTTCGTCTCGCACATACATATCATTGGGAAAGCAATTTTTCTGCTGCAAATACAATCTTTGCCGAACTTCTACAAACACTACCAGACTTACCCGCTTATGAAGATTTTTTCTACCAACATTACGGAAAAAGCAAATTAGATGAGGGTGACTTCCAAACCGCCCTTACTTGTTTTCAAAAAGCGCTTCAAATTAGGCTACAAAAAGGAGATGAAGAGCTAATTCATTCAACTAAGCTTTGCATTGCGTATTGTATGTCTCGCTGATAAAAATCCCCAAAACTTTTAACTTTCTTCACAATTCTTTCAAAGTAATCACACTTAATCTCGCTATATTAAATAAGTAGTTATTCATATAGGGAAGGTTAGGGGAACTAAGAGCATGAAAGTAAATCGTTCGCTTCATTACATTTTTTGGCGTTGGCATTTTTATGCTGGGCTTTTTATTACGCCGCTTCTTATTACGTTGTCACTGAGCGGAATTGGGTATTTATTTCGGGAAGAGGTTGAGGATTTCATCTATAAAGATTTATATTTTGGGAAGAGTGCTCAAACAGAATCTATTTCGATGGCTGATTCTATTTCCTTAACAGAGAAAAAATATCCACATTATAGTGTGGCGAAAATTAGTGAGTTTAATGGGGATTATAATACGAGACTTACGATTGCAAATGAGTATACTGGGCAACAAAAATATGTGTATTTAGATAGTAATAATCAAATTGTTGGGGATCAAAACGCAAGTGAAACGTTTGCCAATATCATGAGGGAATTACATAGTTCTCTTTTAGTTGGTGGCACTGTCGTTAACTATACGGTAGAACTTGCGGCATGTTGGACAATCTTTTTAATTGTAACTGGGTTGTACATGAGTATACGCCAATTCAAAAATACACCGGCATCCAATAAGCGAGAAAAAGCAAAACGACGTCATTCTATTATCGGTATTATATTTACAATTCCTCTCGTTTTGTTAGTTGCATCTGGGTTGCCATGGTCAGGATTTATGGGTAACCAAATTTATAAAATTGCATCGTCAAATGAATCACTCGGATATCCAAAATTGTATATGGCACCTCCTGAATCGAAGGTAAAAGAATTGCCGTGGGCAACTAGAAAAGAAGCACCTCCTGAATCGAATTCGAATGAGCCAAAAGCAATTTCTGTCGATGAATTGCGAAACGGAATTAAAATAAAGAAACCATATGTTATTTCACTACCAGCTGATCCAAAAGGTGTGTTCACTGTTTCGAAATCGAGCGGTTCTGGTATTACAGGTATGCATGTTGCACCAAATGAAGAAATAACAGCTTATTTTGATCAATATAGCGGAGAGCTCATTTCCAAAACGGACTATCGTGATTATGGATTACTTGCGCAATGGTTCACTTACGGTATCCCGCTTCACGAAGGTCATTTATTCGGATGGCCAAATAAAATATTATGCTTACTAACGACATTATCTTTATTACTTCTTATTTATTACGGAATAAAAATGTGGTTAGCAAGAAAGCCGAAAGGAAAATTAGCAGCACCGCCAAAGCAAAGAGATAAGAAAAGCATAATCGTTTTCTTTATCATGATGGTTATACTAGGCGCTGTCATGCCTTTATTCGGACTATCTGTTTTAGCTATTTTTGTGATTGAACTTCTTATATATGTATTTTCAAAAATACGCTCATAGTAAAAAAGCATTTGTACTACCGTGTACAAATGCTTTTTTATTTACTATTTTCTTTTTTTCTACCGCTTATTAAAAAGACAATATCTACTATAATAATCAATACAATAATAACTTGAGCTACATAATCCATCGTTGTAGGACCACCGGCTTTATTCATCATCATATACATTCCAGTTACAAATGAAATGGAGAGTAGCACGAGTAATGTTATTTCAATATGGTTATACAGCTTTTGAAACAATTGCTTCATTTCTGTCACCATCTTTACCATATTATAACAAAAAAACCACTCTACATGAGTGGTTTTCTTTATCACTGCGCCGTTTTCTTTCGGTACATCTTCCCGTTCCAATAGAAGAATCGTGAAGTGAGACCACCGTATTTTACAATGCGCCTTGCCATTTTGTGCATATTCTTTTGTGCTGATACTTTTTGGTCTGATAAATAAATACCAAGTAATCCGCGGCTTATGAGACGATGAAACTTCGCATGAGGCAAATCACCAATGCTCTTCTCTGCTTCTTCTACAAAATGTTTCATACGATCTAATATCACTTGCTCGTTTTCATAATAACTACAGAAATTCAAATCCCCGCCGATGCGGTCTTCTTCTTGATCAATGAAATAATCAAGTAAGATATGAAGTCCTTGTACGTAAGGAAAATATCCTTGTCTAATTTTCGCAATATCTTCATCATGTAATTCATCATGAAAGGCATATGCGACAAGACAGAAGATTCCAAGCGTAGAACCGGCACATGCTGAAAATTCAAACCAACTCATCTCCGGTAAGTTTTCTTTATGTGCTTCAAACCATGTTTGTAATCTTGGTTCTCTTTCTTCTAATTTCACATGTTTATGAATTTGCAGATCACAATAATAACAAGCAAGTTCATGAAGAATAGGAGCAATTTTGTCATAGTGCTTCGTTTTCTTTAAAACATCTTGGCATGTTTCAACAAGTTCATCTAAATAACCACCATCATCTTGATCATCACGATAGCGATAATAATTACCGCCACCTTCTACTTCAGGTGATAATGCCATTAACATAGATTCATGCAGTGCGGCAAAATCATTCGGATCAAGTGATGTACTGCGATCACATAAATTATCTAAGTAGTCACTAATCGTTTGATATGCGACGATAAAACGAATACATTCCTCACGGTGTTCATTTGCTAATAGTGCTAAAATGCCACCGCCTTCGCAATGAAACGTTTTATGCTCAATACTTGCGATTGCCTGACTATGAAGCTCATCATTCGGAATATGGTAGGCACGCTCTTTCCACATCGCTAGCTCATGGTGTACAACCGGAAACACATCACGGTATACTTTCGCCATGAGCGTTATGGGATTACTCGGTACGTTCACTTCTTCCTTCATCTCCTCTATTCAATGTACAAATAATTTACTTATTTGTTTCTATTATGTTATTGATGCGTATTTCAGTAAATGACTGAATATAATTCAAAATTTCATCACGCTCATACTCATTTAATAACTCATGATAACAATTCGGCCATTCTTTAAAAGCCTTATCACTTATTTTAACATTATTAAACCAAGTGCGGACACGTGTTTTATCTACAAGTTTATCCTCACATGCTTGCATTAGCAAGAGCGGAACATCTGGAAAATCATCTATTTTTTTATGAGCGATTTCAATAGACTTAATCAATTCACTATACCAACGTACTGATACTTTGCGCAAGAACAATGAATCGTTCTCCATCGCATCTCTCACTTCATGATTACGCGTTGACATTTCCACTGTAAGATTCGTTGCAAATTGTAACTTCGGAGCGATAATATTTAATATTTTTGAGGCAGCTTGAAGCGGTGCAGAAGGTCCAGCTAATACACCTAAACATGGCGAACTTAAAATAATGCCGTCTACATCTTCTCTCTTCGTCTCTTGCATCATACGAATGACGATAAGACCACCCATACTATGACCAAATAGAAAAATAGGTAATCGATACTTTCTTGCCTCTTTCACCCATAATTTAACTTCCTCTATGTATTCATCAAACGAATCAATATGTCCTCTATTTCTTGAAGTCGTTCCATGTGACGGAAGGTCCCCCATCACGACGTGATAGCCGATATGATTCCACATTTCCGCAACAGCTTCATAACGTCCGTGATATTCCATTGCGCCGTGCACAATAACGATGACAGCCTTTGCTTGCTCAGCTTCATAATTCCACATACGGCTCTCCTCCATTTCACTCTTTCTCATAATTTGATACACTGAAACTAGTCTCTAGGAAAGGAAGGCTTTACATGATATATCCTTACAAAGAAAAAAATCCGAAAATTGCGAGTAGTGCTTTTATCGCTGACTACGTAACCATTACTGGTGATGTGACAATTGGCGAGGAATCAAGTATTTGGTTTAATACAGTCATACGTGGTGATGTGTCACCGACAATTATTGGAGACCGAGTAAATGTACAAGACCAATGTACACTCCACCAAAGCCCGCAATATCCTCTTATTTTAGAAGATGACGTAACAATTGGGCATCAAGTGATTTTACATAGCTGCCATATTAAGAAAGATGCTTTAATTGGAATGGGATCTATTATATTAGATGGTGCTGAAATTGGCGAAGGAGCCTTTATCGGTGCTGGAAGCCTCGTTTCACAAGGAAAGAAAATCCCGCCGAATACATTAGCTTTCGGTCGTCCAGCGAAAGTCGTTCGTGAGTTAACAGAAGAAGACCGTAAAGACATGGAGCGAATTCGCACGCAATACGTTGAAAAAGGCCAATATTATAAATCACTACAAAAATGATTTTACAGCTGCCATAATACTGGCAGTTTTTTTATATAAAATCTAACTTTTTCTTTACAAAACATTATTACTCCCTCAACAAAATCTTATTAAAATAAAAGCTAATATCTCCATATATATGTAGATGAGGGAGGAGAATTTTCATGAAGGTCAGTGGATTATATAAAATAGAATGTTACATTTTCAGAGGAATTAACCGCTACTTTGATCAAAAAACGTTAAATCTCTTTTTCAGCAATATTACTCATATCGGTGGCGCGACTTTCTCTATCGCACTCACACTGTTCTTTTTAATTTTCGCAAGTGGAACTTTGCATCAAGCTGCAATTGCAACTGCTATTTCGCTAGCAATTAGCCATATTCCTGTGCAAATATTAAAAAGATGGTATCCACGAAAACGTCCTTATTTAACAATTCAGGATGCAAAATATCCAGTCCATCCATTACAAGACCACTCTTTCCCGTCTGGTCATACAACAGCCGTTTTCTCTGTCTTTATTCCATTTATTTGCTATAATCCAAGCTTACTTATTTTCCTATTACCGTTAGCATTATGCGTCGGTATTTCTCGCATTTATTTAGGGCTTCACTATCCATCTGATGTATTCGTCGGTATGTGTCTCGGCACTTGCTCTGGCATCATCTCTTTTTATCAATTCATCCCACTTTTCACATAAAGGAGTGATATGATGAGAGTCGCCATTTTTACCGATACTTTTACGCCACAAGTGAACGGGGTTGCGAAAACGTTAGAGCGGTTAACACGATATTTTCAGAAAGAAAAAATCGCCTATTCTGTTTTCGCCCCTCAGCATACAGCTGAAGATAATTTCGTAGCGAATGTGAACAAGATGAGAAGTATCCCGTTAACAATATTATATCCAGAATGTCGCTTTTCTTTTCCTACTCCGCGCATTAAGCGAGAACTTCTTTCCTTTAAACCTGACATAATTCACATTGCTACACCTTTCAACATGGGACTTTGTGGATTGTATTATGCGAAAAAGTTAAACATCCCAGTTGTCGGTTCTTATCATACTGATTTCGATGCTTATTTGCGCTATTACAAAATCGAATTTCTCTCCAATATGCTTTGGAACTATTTAAAATGGTTTCATAGTCATATGCAAAAAAATTTTGTCCCTTCTCCTGAAACATTACATCAATTAAAACATAAAGGCTTTCAGGCCCTCTCTATTTGGGGACGGGGTGTAGATTGCACACTCTTTCATCCAGCTTACAATACAGAAGTATTCCGGAAAAAATATAATATTACAGCGAAGTATGTCCTTTCCTATGTTGGACGGATTGCTCCTGAGAAAGATATTGATACGTTGCAAAATCTTATCGTTAAATCAGCGCATACTCGAAACGATATTCATTGGCTTATAGCAGGAGACGGTCCTCTAGCAACAAGTCTTCGTGAAGCTGTTCCGAAAACAAATGTCACGTTTACTGGCTATTTACAAGGCGGGGATTTAGCTGAAGCATATGCTTGTTCTAACATGATGGTATTTCCATCAGCCACTGAAACATTCGGAAATGTTGTACTTGAATCGCTTGCATGCGGCACACCTGTCATCGGTGCAAATAGTGGCGGGGTTAAAAATATTATTACAGATGGAAAAACGGGAGTTCTTTGCCCGTCAAAAAATGAGGACGCATTTCTATCATCCATTTATTTTTTATTGCAAAATGAAGAAAAATTGGAGCAGATGGGAGTAGCAGCTTTATCTTATGCGAAATCAAAAAGCTGGGATGAGATCTTTCGTGGCTTGCTTAACGAATATGAAGAAGTCCTTCAGCATAACGAATCAGAGTTGCTTGCTTAAATAGAAAAACTCCCTTCAAAAAACGAAGGGAGTTTATTATACAATTGTAAAATTTACTTAAATAAAGTGAAACTTTAATCAGTGGGGGTTTTCTTCATCCCCCACTGATTATCAGCCCTCACCAATCGGACTTTTATGGGCAGTTGATCCCCCACCTAACTTCTTTGCTTTTCCTGAATGTTGAGGTGGGGATCTTACTGCCCATTAAAGTCGGATAAATGATACACAAGGTGAAATATTATATTATTTCTATATTCATTATAACAAAAACAAACATAAACAAATAGACTTGTAATAAAAACCCATAAAAATTAATATATGGTTATACAGTATTTTAACTGTATAGTGATTTTAAGAATTCCCCTTAAAATCAACTTACTCACATACCTTTATACAGTAATTGTTCCCCAATTTCTGTATACAAAAAAACCTTTCATTCATTTGAAAGGTCTTTTTGAACCTGCACATATTCTTCTTTCGTATTCACATTTATAAACCAATCCGCATTTGCTTGTATATCTTCACCAGCAATATATTTCACATTACATTGTGATAAAAGCTGACCCATACTTCTTTTTTCTTCTTGAAGCAAAGTATAAATCTTTTCTTTCACGCGGTTATGGTACGCTGCAAGTAGCGGTTGTTTCCTTCCATTAATAATAGGTACAACTGCATCATACTCATTGCTTGTTTGCTCCAGTAAAATGGTAAACCATTCATGCGAAACATTTGGCGCATCGCAAGGCATAATAGCGTACCAATCTGCTTCTATGTATTCCATTCCTGATACAATTCCAGCAAGTGGCCCGTTCCCTTTATAGTGCGGAATATCTTCGATAACAGGAACTTGTACGAGTTTCTCTACTCGCTCTTTTATATCAGAATGACTAATGACTACAACTTCTTGGAGCGTGCTTGTCATCACTTTCAAAATATGCTCAATAAACGTACTCCCTTGCCAACTCGCTAACGCTTTCGGCTCACCGAATCTACTCGACATACCACCTGCTAATACAATTCCAGCATACTTACTCATTGGCGATGCAACTCAAATGTAATATGACCTAATTCTGGTAAAATTAATTTATTCATCGCAAGGCGAACCGCTCCGCTAGATCCTGGCATCGAGAAGACTACTTTGCGCCCAATTGTGCCGCCGATCGCTCTACTTAACATTGCGCTGCTTCCGATATCTTCTAAATAACTAATCATGCGGAACAACTCACCAAATCCAACAATTTCTTTATGTAATAACGCTGATACTGCTTCAATCGTCACATCGCGTTTCGTAATGCCAGTACCGCCATTTGTTAATACAACATCAACATCTTCCCTATGATAACCAGCTAACACTGCTTGCTGAATACTTTCTTTATCATCTTTCACAATTTCATAAGAAGTCACTGTATGGCCTGCTTCTTTTAACAATGTATGTAATAGTTGCCCGCTCTTATCTGTCTCTTCTGTACGTGTATCGGAAATCGTTACAATCTTGCAGCGCACTTCTTTTGGCGCTTGTTTTTTATGTTCGGTTACGCTCATTTTTTCATCTTTCCTTTCTTAAAGACTTTTCTTCATTTTATCATACATATCTTTACACAATTATGTATGAAGCCAACAATGCGCCATGATACAATATAAGTATAAAAAACCACAAAAAGGAAAGTGCACTTTCTTATACTCCTTAGACTACACACCTTTAGCTACTCTTTATATTTTCTACATACATAGAATTCAATTTTAAAACTTGTACTAAAAAATAAATTGGAGGTCTATCTATTATGGAACTATACAAAAAATTAACAACAACATTCATCCTCTTATTTATCGCTTCCATCACTGTCGGCTTTTCTCTAAAAGGCGCAATTCCATACGCTACATTAGTAAGTATTATATGCGCCACGCTATTTTTATTAAGCAGTGCATTTTGTGCGGGCAAAGCACGTCAAATGAAAGGTTGATTTCACATGTTTCAAAAAAAGCCAACTGTTTGTAAATCATGCCAAAAAGAAATGCAAACATATGAAAAAGCATGGATTCATATGCCGCTTCCGGCAAATGGCATGACGAATATGAAAAAGTATATTGAGCTAGATGGAGAAGTATATTGCAAATCATGCATTCAAATTGTAAATAAAACGAAATAAAAAAAGCTTTGCGCTCACCGCGCAAAGCTTTTTTTCATATATTATAGACCAGCTTGCTCTTTTAAAGCTGCAGCTTTGTCTGTACGTTCCCATGATAGATCTACATCAGTACGTCCGAAGTGGCCGTAAGCTGCTGTTTGTTTGTAAATTGGGCGACGTAAGTCTAGCATTTTAATAATACCAGCTGGGCGAAGATCGAAGTTGTTACGAACTAGTTCTACTAATACGTCTTCAGATACTTTACCAGTGCCGAATGTATCAACTGAAATTGATACTGGTTGTGCTACACCGATTGCGTATGCAAGTTGTACTTCTGCTTTCTCAGCAAGACCAGCTGCTACGATGTTTTTCGCAACATAACGAGCTGCATATGCTGCAGAACGGTCAACTTTCGTTGCATCTTTACCAGAGAATGCACCGCCACCATGGCGAGCGTATCCACCGTAAGTATCAACGATGATTTTACGTCCTGTTAAACCAGCATCACCTTGTGGTCCACCAATTACGAAGCGGCCAGTTGGGTTAATGAAGAATTTTGTTTCTCCATCGATTAATTCTGCTGGTACTACAGCTTTAATTACGTGCTCTTTTAAATCGCGATCGATTTCTTCCCATGTAACATCTGGGTGATGTTGTGTAGAAATTACGATAGTATCAACACGTACTGGTTTACCATTTTCATCATACTCAACTGTAACTTGCGTTTTTCCATCCGGACGTAGGTATGATAATGTATCATTTTTACGTACTTCAGTTAAACGGCGAGCTAATTTGTGAGCAAGCGAGATTGGAAGTGGCATTAACTCTTGTGTTTCATTACATGCGAAACCAAACATTAAACCTTGGTCTCCTGCACCAATTGCCTCAATCTCAGCGTCAGTCATTTGACCTTCGCGTGCTTCTAGCGCTTGGTCAACACCCATAGCGATGTCAGCAGATTGCTCATCGATAGATGTTAAAACTGCACAAGTTTCTGCATCGAATCCATATTTTGCGCGTGTGTAACCAATGCCTTGAATTGTTTCACGAACGATTTTTGGAATATCTACGTAAGTAGAAGTCGTAATTTCCCCCGCTACCAATACTAAACCAGTTGTTACAGTTGTTTCACAAGCTACACGTGCATTTGCGTCTTTTGATAAGATCGCATCTAAAATTGAATCAGAAATTTGGTCACAAATTTTATCTGGATGTCCTTCAGTTACAGACTCAGATGTGAACAGATGACGTTTTTTTGTCATGTGGTAAACCTCCCTACAGTAATTGTATATATTGTACGGAACTCATCCTTAATTTGCCACAGATTGCGACATACATTTATTCTCCCACACAAGCATACAGAAAAACCTTTCCTACATAATAGAGAGGAAAGGTTTAATTTGCTACTTGCATACTGCTTTTTGCCCTTCGCTCTTATCGTTCGAGACCTGTAGCCTCGCACAGGTTTTAGCACCTATTCACTTGTGTTTACCAATACAAGTGAGGTTGCTGGGCTTCATCGGGCCTGTCCCTCCGCCAGCTCGGGATAAGAGAGTATCCGTCCCAACCTATACTAAAGAAATGATATTCATTTGTCAATTAATATTCACATTTTCGTGAAAGTTTTTCTCAATGCGCCTAAAATGAAATATTAATAAGGAAATAATGTATTCACACAAACAAAAAGAAATAAATAGTATACATTATTTATATAATTGTGTTATACTCTTGTTGGGGATTACGAGAAATATTTCATTAAATGAAAAGGATGGTATATAAATATGAGTACTGTGAATGTCCAAATTGGTTTACACGAATTATTGAACGGAAGCAATGCACAGATTCAACTAAGTGTTCCGCAATTAGTGGAAAAAGTATTAATGCGAAATGAAGGGAAATTAACTTCGACTGGTGCCGTTTCTGCTTCAACTGGAAAATATACAGGACGTTCTCCTAAAGATAAATTTATTGTGAAAGAAGCATCGGTTGCTGACAAAATTGCTTGGGGAGCAGTGAACCAACCGATTTCTGAAGAACATTTTAATAAATTATATACGAAAGTTTTAGAATACTTAAAAGAGAAAGAAGAGTTATTCGTCTTCAAAGGATTTGCAGGCGCTGACCGCAATTACCGCCTACCAATTCAAGTTATTAATGAATATGCATGGCACAATTTATTTGTACATCAACTATTCATTCGTCCAACTGAAGAAGAATTAACAACTCATGAATCAGAGTTCACAATTGTTTCTGCACCGAATTTCAAAGCTGATCCAGCTGTTGACGGTACAAACTCTGAAGCATTCATTATGGTTTCATTCGAAAAACGTATCGTACTAATTGGTGGTACAGAATACGCTGGAGAAATGAAAAAATCAATCTTCTCTATTATGAACTTCTTATTACCTGAACAAGATATCCTTTCTATGCATTGCTCTGCAAACGTAGGTGAAGAAGGCGATGTAGCATTATTCTTCGGTTTATCTGGAACAGGTAAAACAACATTATCTGCTGATCCAAACCGTAAATTAATCGGTGATGATGAGCACGGTTGGTCTGATAACGGTGTATTCAATATTGAAGGCGGTTGCTACGCGAAATGTGTAAACCTTTCTCACGAGAAAGAACCACAAATTTTCGATGCAATCACATTTGGATCTGTTTTAGAAAACGTTATCATTAATGACCAAACGCGTATCGCAGACTATAACGATACTACTTTAACAGAAAATACTCGTGCTGCATACCCTATGCATGCGATTGACAATATCGTACTGCCAAGTGTTGCAGGACACCCAAATACAATTATCTTCTTAACTGCTGATGCATCTGGCGTATTGCCTCCAATCAGTAAGTTATCAAAAGAACAAGCTATGTATCACTTCTTAAGTGGTTACACTAGTAAACTAGCAGGAACAGAGCGCGGTGTTACATCTCCGCAAGCAACATTCTCAACTTGCTTCGGTTCACCATTCTTACCACTTGATGCATCTCGCTATGCTGAAATGCTTGGTGAAAAAATTGAGAAACACGATGCGAAAGTATTCTTAGTAAACACTGGCTGGACTGGTGGCGAATACGGCGTTGGTAAACGTATGAACTTAGGTTACACTCGTGCAATGATTCAAGCAGCATTAAGCGGTGAACTTGCGAAAACTGAAACAGCTAAACATGACATCTTCGGTCTTGAAGTTCCACTTCACGTACCAGGTGTACCTGACGAAGTGTTAATGCCTGAACAAACTTGGGCTGATAAAGCTGCTTATAAAGCAAAAGCAATCGAACTTGCAAATGAATTCAAAGCTAACTTCAAAAAGTTCGACAGCGTATCTGAAGACATTATTAACTTAGGCGGCCCAATCGCTTAAGCGCAAACTTTCTGTTGGAATAACCCTTTACTCATATGAATAAGTGTCGTGTAACCGTAAAGTTTCGCGTACTCACCGACAAAACCCAATGCGGCTTAACGGTTACACACACTTACATAAAAAAGAAGCTTACGTTTTTTACGTAAGCTTCTTTCTATATCTTATATAAAGTAAAACGTTACTCTCTTCATCTGTGACTTCGTTTGTTAATTTACAGAATTTTCACTTTATATTTACTTATTTTTAGTTTTTCATGATATAATTTACATATATAGGAAGGGGTGAAACCTATGAAAAATTTTTCTCGTACAGGAAAAATTTTATTCAGTTATGGAGCGATTCAAATGTTTTGGGGACTTGTAATGCTTAACGTTAATTTATTTGAGCATACAAGTGAAACGATAAAATATATTATTCTAATTACCGGAATAGTTTTTTGTATTATATCCAACTTTTTTAAAGAACATAAAAGTCATACTAATACGTAATTTCATGTTAACTTATCGGAAGCAAAAACCTGTATTTTATGCAATGTTTCGCTTCCTGTTGTACTATTCATCGCTGGATTCCTTATTCTAGGGTAAATTCATTTTTACACATACAACTTACGGATTCGAACATATAAATTACATCCCTCTAGTTTCACAACGTATGGAGCTAAAAAAGGATTTAAACGCTTCTATCCCTCGCTAGATCCTCTATTCCATCTAAAAAGAGGCTTTTTATCTTTTTGTTAGTTCCTTTTCATCTTTCATACTATAATAACCTAAGTTCACAACGATTAAAAAATAACCGCCCATAATCCCTACTGCAAATGCCCACATTACCATATGGTGCTCAATTTCGTACATAATAATAGCGCCTAAAATAGCAGCCGCAAAACGATTAAACATACCGAGCGTCGGCGCTTTCGTTTTCTTTACGATACTATCTCCAAGCTTCTCAATTCGTCTCCCTAAAAGCCAAACGCAATACATACTTACGATAAGTCCAATTCCTGCACCTAAAAAATGTGCTGAAAACGGTGTTACCATCCAGCCTAGTAAAAGAATACCTAGTATATAATACGATTGAATTTTAAACGACCTTAATGACATACTAATCATGCTGTTCTCCTCTTCAGTAATTTTTATCTATCCAACAAGAAATTTTTTTCAAGTTTATACTGCTTACATTCATTTCACTCAAATTAAAAACAACATAAACGGTATGTTTATGTTGTTTAAATATTTTTAGAAAATAATATTATACAAGATTTCAAAGATCATACCCTCATAATTTGTGACGTTTTTTCAAACATTTTTCGTCCATTTATGAAAAAAATGATATCAATCTATGAACATACGGATATGATGTAATAAGTACACAAATAAAGGGGGCGTCTAATGATTTATTTTTTAATGGCTCTCATTCACCTCATTATCCCTGCACTTATTGGACTTTCATTGTATTGGTACACGAAGAACCATAGTATTTTCTACGCTGTCCTCGGTGTCCTTCTTCCGGGTATTATTCTTATTACACTCTTCCGTATTCCATTTTTAAACTTAATTCCACTTATTACTGCGATCTTATTTCTCATCTTCTTACCAAAAATAAAAAAATAGGAAAGCAGATCATAGGTGATCTGTTTTCCTATTTTGATATAGGTTCCCCCGCAGTAGAATGCACTTTTACTTTCTCCGATTTCACAAACCATAAACCGAAGAAAATAATAATTCCACCGATTATTTGTTGAAATGATACGTATTCATTTGCCCATACAGCTGCAAATAAAACAGCTACAAGTGGCGTTATATACATATATACCATCGTATGTGATGCTCCAATTTTTTGAACACCAACATACCACATTACTAAACCAAATACTGTTACAAAGAAAATAGAATATAGTAAAGCGAATAGTGTTATTCCATGTGTAATATGAAATGGCATTATAAATACGTATGGTCCACTTAAAAGCAAGAGTGGAATCGCGCCAACTAGTGCTGACCATGCGGTAACACGTAGCGCTGAATATTTTTTAATTAATGGACCAGCTAAAACAGGATAAAGCCCCCAACATATTGATGTAATGAGTCCAATCCCATTCCCGTAAAAAGAACTAGCCAGTGAATGCCCTGCTACTAAAACTAAGGCTGCACCACAAAAGGCAATAATCGAACCGATAAGCTTTCGAGAAGAAAACTTTTCTTGTTTTAAGATAATCGCAAATACAGTTGTAAAAATAGGTGAAATAGAAATGAGTAAAGAGGCATTTGTAGCGGATGTATATTTAACAGTTTCCATAAATAACGTTTGATACAGTACAATACCTACAACGCTAACGATGATTAATCTAGGTATATCTTTTCTCTCCATATAAACCGACTTTTCAATAAAAAATGTAAGGAGTAACATAAGCGGTGCCGCCGATATCATCCGAAGTGCAGTAAACTCAATTGCTGTAAATTCTAAAAGTCCATATTTCGCAATCGTAAAATTAATCCCCCAAATAATAACGACTGCTAAAATTAATAACTCAATTCCCCATCTTCTCATGCGTATCCCCTCCGCAAATAAGATTATACAGAAAATTCAATCACATGTACATTTCATTATGTGAAAAAATCTTTTTATTGTATGAAACGTTTTGGGGCATGAAATTATATCAGCGATTTTCTGAATATATCAGCGCAACTCTGATTATATCGGCGATTTTCAAAATATATCGGCGCAACTCGAATTATATCAGCGATTTTTTAAATATATCGACTTATCAACAAAAAACGACAAGAATAGCGACGTATACAATAAAAAAGGTGGTTCCAAAATACATTTTGGAACCACCTTTTCTTTACTACACTCGAACGTGTAACTTCATATTTGGATTATAAAATTGGCTCGGGCTCTTCAGCTGAAACGTCCCTCCACCTTCATGCCAATCAACTGTTAATTTATCATCCATAAATACAAGTTTTGTGCGATCTGCGATAAAATTCATTGTGCTAGATTCGATATCCACATCGCGCTCATCTTTTTCTGCTACAGCTACTAAATCGATAATTCCGCTCATTACACAACCGCAACCTTCATTATCGTAAAATAACTTTATATATTTCGCTTCATTTGGAATCGTATCCATAATCTTTTTATATGCTGCTTCTGTTACAGTAACGTACATACTCTAATCTTCATCCTCTCTTCTCGTATCCTTCATATATTGTACCACCATTTTTCTTTAAAAATATATACAGAAAATTACGAACAATATACAATGTATGTAGTAAAGGAGGTTGTATCACTCATGCTCAAATTACTGCGATACCCCATCTTCCTAGGTCTACTCGGTAGCTTTTTTATTTCTAGCGGTATGATATTACAACATATACTTCCTTATTCTCCTTCTATTGGTTGGATTTTAGGTTTTATTTGTTTCCTAACCGCTTCTTATTTCGCTGTGAAGAACAAAAACATCTAATTAGTTCAAGGAGGATAACATAACATGCCAGCTTTAAAAGAAATAGAACAATCACTCAATCATTTGTTCCAAATCAAAAAATATGGAAAAGATAGTGCCTTTAGTCGATTTATCCCATCTGTATATGATCCTATCCACTTTCCATGGCAACAATTTTTCGAAACCAATTTTGTAGAGCTATTTAACGGTCTTATGATACGAGGAGCTGAAACTGTAAATAAAGTATTTTTAGCTGTTTTTCCTACAAATGACGTTCTTGAAACATTCATTTCACAGTCCACATCTGGTGATTTACTTTTTATGCACCACCCACTTGTAATGGAATGCGGTGATCCGCTTGGAAAATCAGGTCGTGGTTTTATTCCAATACCTGAAAAATATTTGCAAGCGATAAAAGAAAAACAACTTTCTATATATACATGTCACGGACCAATGGATATTCATCAAACGCATGGAACGAGCATTTCAATTGCAAAATCTTTACATGCTCATGTAGTTGACGGCTTTGCATATGAAGGTCCAGAACAAGAGCCAGTTGGCCTTATTTGTGAAATGGATGAAACATCCACAGAAGCACTCCAAAAACGTCTAAAAAATCTCTTCCATATTCCTTATACAGACTTCGAAGGTAAACAACATGATTCTATCAAAAAAATTGCAATTATTGCAGGATGTGGTGATGTCGTGTCTCTCATGAAAGAAGCAGAAGCAAAAGGTGCTGAAGCATATATTACTGGGGAAATCCATTGCCATATCGACAATGATTACGGTAAACAGAAATACTCGCTCATTATGGATTACGTAAAAGAAACGAATATGTCACTCATCGGTGTATCACACTCTGCCTCTGAATATTTAGTGAAAGAAACATTGATGTATAATTGGTTTAAAGAAAATTTTGAAGTGGATGTTACTTTGATTCCACAGGAAAAATGGTGGTTATAAATTTTTAAAGAGATAGCTAAATTAGCTATCTCTTTTTACTAAACTTAAAATTTCATGAGGCGTTTGAAAAATATAATCAGCCTCTTCGAATCCTTTCCTTGTCTTTGCTCCCCACAAGGCTAAACCAAATTTTGCTCCCGCTTGTTTTGCGCATTGTAAGTCATATACTGAGTCACCTATGTATATCGCTTCTTGTGCCTCTATATTCAATCTTTTTAGACATGTCACAAGTGGCTCTGGATGTGGTTTATGTTTCATTGTATCTTCCACACAAATAGAGTGTTCAAAATATGAATGTAATCCAAATGGCTGGAAATCATCGATAAACTCTTGACGTGTTTTTGAAGTCACAATACCAGTTCGAATCTTATATGAAGATACTATTTCAATCACTTCCGCAATTCCTTTAAATACTGTAATTTCATTCTTAAAATCTGCCATATTACGTATCCATTTCTCATGAACTGCTTTCATATTTTCCACACCAATTTCTTGTAACGTAGCCATACCAGGAATACCTAATGCAAAATGTAGCTTTTCTAATGAATAATTCATCCCTTCATCTCGCAACGTTCTCTGTAATGAATATAAAACTGCTTTTTCCGTATCTAACATCGTTCCGTCAATATCAAATATAATCCCCTTCATTTTTACGTCCCCCTTTACTTCACTCCAACGATTAGCTCAATTCCATATTCTTTCACTACTCTTTCTAAATCGCCAGGTATAGCATCATTCGTAATTATTGTATCTATCGCTTCTAATGACAGCGCCTTAAAGTTTTGACGTTGATTCATTTTTGTCTCATCAGCAAGTAAAAACACTTCATTTGTTTGTTTAACAATTTGACGCTTAAAATGAATATCTTCCTCATACGCATAATAGACACCATCTTCTGTAAGACCGGGTGATCCAATAAAAACCTTATCAAAATGATAATCTTTTAGTTTCTCCATTGCAGAAAAACCCGTCATATAACGTGAGTGTTTATTTAATTCTCCACCTAAAATATGAATATTTACATTCTCCATATCCATTAAATGATTTACTGTATCAATTGAATTTGTAACAACCGTTATGTTACTTGCTGTCAAAAATGAAGCCATACAGTTAACAGTTGTTGAAACATCAAGATAAATCACTTCATTATCTTCTACAAAAGAAGCAGCTCGCTTTCCAATAGATATCTTATATTCAATTTCTTTTTCCTCACGATTTACATAATCCGATATTTTATGGTGGAAAGATGATAAAGCTACACCACCATGGGTTCGCACTATTGTTGTTTCATTTGTTAACTTTACAATATCTCTTCTTGCTGTATCTCTGGAGACTTGAAATAGCTCACACATTATCTTCAAACTCATCGTCCTATGTTCATTCAAATACTCCATTATTTTTATTAAACGTTCCTCTTGATTCATACTCTCACCCATTTTTATTTACTTTTAAGTACTTTTAAGTTATTTTAAGTATATCACAACATAAATCCTTAAATAAACCTTAAAATAACTTAAAACAGGAGTGAGAAAATGCTACGTACAATTATTTTTGATTTTGATGGCACACTAGCTGATACTTTACCTTTATGTTATTACTCGTTTCAAAACGTTTTTTGGCAATTTGATAATAAAGAAATTACTGAAGCAGAGATTCTTTCTATGTTTGGCCCAAGTGAAATTGGTATTATTCATGAGAACTTACTCTCTGAAGAAAAAGAAGTAGCAGTTGAAAGATACTATGAATGTTATGAAGAAAAGCATCGTGATTACGTAGAGCGAAATCATAAAATAGTAGACCTTTTAATACATTTAAAAAAACAAGGGTTTCAGTTAGCTATCGTAACTGGAAAAGCAAGAAGAAGCCTGGACATTTCTCTAAAAGCATTAGGATTAGTTTCTTTCTTCGACTGTATAGTAGCTGGAGATGATGTAATGAAGCCAAAACCTGATCCTGAAGGTATTCTTCTTGTATTAAATACATTACATGTAAATGCAAACGAAGCAATTTTTATTGGAGATAGTGATGCTGACATACTTGCTGGAAAACAGGCAGATGTACGAACGATTGGCGTACAATGGTTACCAAACTATCAATCTGCTACATTTACTGTACAACCAGATTATTTTATTAAGAAAACAGATGATTTTCTCATCTCATTAAATACTACATTTTCAAAATAAGTAGTCTACTACTGACAAAATTACTGGATCGGGGTAACTTCAAGTATTTAATCCTACTTCAGCTGTAGGTCCAGCTACTGTAACTTGGAGTAGCATTACAACCGGAAACCTCGTTTCGAGAGGAGATGCTATATCCCTTTATATTAATCCTGGAATTACTACCAGTGCTGTATATTCTGTTTTTCTAATCACAAATATTTAGTTCTCTCTTAAAAATAATTTATTCAACAGAAAAAGCCTCAATAATTTAGGTCAACAACTAACAAACTCACTCTATATTACCACCATAAAAATACCCATATCTTAGATTCGTAATTATACATAATGCACCAATAGTGTAAACACTTCCGGATTTTTATTCACAAAAAAGGGAAATCACTCTCAAATAAATGATTTCCCTTTTTAAAATATATTTTTTATTGTATCGGCAACATAACCTTCACCGTCGTTCCAACCCCAACTTCACTTTCAAAACTCATTTTACCGTTGTGGTCTTTAATAATTTTTTCTGTAACTACTAAGCCTAAACCTGTTCCCGTTTCTTTTGTTGTGTAAAAGGCTTCATTTAGCTTCGGGATTTTGTCTTTTGGAATGCCGCAACCTTCATCCTTAACTTGAACAATGATTGCATCTTCTACAGTCACTTTAATCGTAATCGTTCCGCCAACTGACATTGCTTCAATCGCATTTTTAATTAAATTAAAAAACACTTGTTTTAATCGTTTTTCATCGCATGTAATCGATGGTATGTCTTTACTATAAATACCTTGTATGTGCACACCTTGATTTAAAGCAGGCTTCCCCATAACTCGAATAACATAAGCGATAATTTCTTCTATATTATGAACTTCTGATTCTATTGATTTAGATTTCTCAAATCCACTAAGTTCTGTAGCGATTGTATGAATTCGTTCTACTTCTTGTTTCATAATATCACTATATATTTTATCCTCTGGATATTTAACTGCTTGCTTATTTACAAATTTATCTAAATTAGCTAAAGGTCTTTTAATTTTGGAACCAATAACTGTAGCCATTTTCCCAACAGTTGCTAACTTTTCTGTTTGTTGTATTTCTTTATTCATCATCTCAAGCGTACGAACGTAAGATTGGAACCTTAAAAACATAATCCAACATATGATAGTAAATACGCTATATAATGCCATCGGGATTAAAACGAGTGATGAGTGAATAATGATTCCTATAAGAGCATATTTTCCAACAAGTATGCTCGGAACTAACCAAAAATATCTTTTATTCACAAAAAGTGGAGCAAATAAAATAAAAAATCCTTCTACTATATTCCCACCATCAAACTCAGTATCACTACCGTAGTAAATCATAATATTATGGATAAAATCTAATAGATTATACCCAATTAGAATAATATACTTTACTGCAAATGGATTTTTCCATTTCATAAAGTATATTCCAATGCAAAATAAAACCACCATCAGAAAATAAAGCCATAAACCTAAACCATCTTCAAATTGTCCTACTCCTTCTTGCTCTCCTCCTATTAAAGGTACAATAAATTCGTAGGCAAGATCGTATACAAAAAATATAATGAAAAATAAACTTAAATATATTTTCAGCGCCTTCATTTCTTCATTTTTAAATATACCGTCTTTATTCATATGGTAACTCCTAGCTTTTCTCTCAATTGGATTTCATTATTTCCACACTTTTTTGGAAGAATAATATCTATTCTCGTTCCCTTATCTCTTTCACTTGAAATATGTAACGTACCAAGGTGTTCGTTGACAATTCGATCTGCTACCGTAAGTCCCAAACCAATTTTATCTTGTTTTGTTGTATAAAAAGCTTCTGTAACACGAGCCACATTCTCTTTCTTAATACCGTAACCATTATCGATTACACTTAGCATTACATAATCTTGTCCTTTATTTTCTAACCGTAACTCTAATGTGCCACCTTGCTCCATCGCCTCCAGAGCATTTTTTATGACATATAGAAAAACTCCTCGCATTTTCCGCTCATCACATTCAATTTCTATCATCTTTTCTTCGATATTAGAAATAAGCTGGATACTAGATTCATTCATTTTTTCTCGAAGAATTGCTACTGCTTGTAATACAATTTCACCTATATTATGTTTCTTATAAATAGAAGGTTTACATGTAGCAACTTCCATCAATTCACTTATCATATTATTCATATTTTCTATTTCAAAAATCATCTGTTTATAAATAGGGTCCTCTTCATGCTTCTCTCGTTGTAATTGCGTAAACCCTTTCAATGAAGCAAGTGGATTTTTAATTTCATGTCCCACTGTCGCTGCCATCTTTCCGATTACTGCTAATTTTTGTGATTCACTAGCAATCTTAATACTTTCCTTTACCGCTGAAAGGTATTGTATAAATCGATTTAAAATGATGTATGCTGCTATTAATACGAGTGTATACATAATGAGGAACATAAATCCTTTTACTTCTTTTAATACAAATAAGTAAATTACATATTTCCCTACAATAGTTGAAAGTACAAACACAAAATATTTTTTATTTAAAAATATAGGTACAAAGAAGATAAGAATAATTTCTACTATATTTCCCCCATCAAATGCCGCCTCATTATAAAGCATATACGAAAATATGTTAGCAATTTCTATTCCTATGTATGCAAATACACATGCATATTTCACAAAATTCACTTTCTCTTTTTTTATTAAATATACATTCATACCGAGTATTGCAGTTCCGCAAATAACTTGCCATAGTATGCTATGTCCCTTATCCGTTAGTGATTTATTTTCTAATACGATTGCATAGAAAACTTGGTATGAAACAACAATGACGTATAGCACCCACAAAAGGATTTTGGCATTTCTTTCTTCTTCTTTATATGATAGAAAACTTTCTTTCACTTCAACACCCCTTCAACATAATATCTCGAAGAATACCATTTATTATAATAAATGATTTTCTTATACAAACAAAGATAAATCGAACATTTGAGGAAAATCATCCCAAAACCGTGATATTTTCAGACGATATACAATCATAAAAATTATAAACAATAATACGTATATTATGTGGGAGAGATTTTATATAAGCGGCAAAAAATGAAGGAAAGCTTAGTGTCTTAATAGAACAAAATCATACGCTCCTCGCGTATGAATAGGAGGCTCATTCATGTTTGTTACCGTTGAAAAAGATGTGCATATTTTTGTGCAAGACGTTAATCCCGGTCCCGGTAGTAAAACCGTGTTCTTCGTCCATGGCTGGCCTTTAAATCATCAAATGTACCAATATCAGCTCAACGTGTTACCACAACACGGTTTCCGCTGCATCGCTATGGATATACGCGGAAATGGACAATCTGATAAACCATGGACTGGTTACACATACAATCGTTTAGCAGACGATATCGCCATCGTTTTAGAAGCACTTCAAGTCGAAAATGCTACATTAATTGGTTTCTCAGTAGGTGGTGCTCTTTCTATTCGGTACATGTCTCGCTATAATGGTCATCGTATTTCTAAACTTGTATTAGTCGATGCCGTTTCCCCCTCTTTCGTTAAAAATCAAGAATCTCCCTATGGTGTCCCAAAAGAACAAGCAGACACTCTCATTAATCAAATGTATGCCAATATGCCTAAATTTTTAAATGATGTATCTTTATCATTTTTTAATAGAAACTTAGGATCTGCTACGCTAGAATGGTTTTCTTATCTCGGTATGCAGTCTGCTTCTTATGCTCTCATCAAAATATTGCAAGCAGCCGCAAATGAAGATGTAACGAAAGACTTAAGTAAAATTAACGTGCCAACAAAAATATTCCACGGTATTCATGATCAACTTATCCCATACAAAAGCGCTGAACTTACGCAAAAGCGTATTAAAAATTCTCAGTTACATCCTCTCACAAATAGTGGTCACGGCTCTCCAATTGATCAAGCGGATGAATTAAACGAAGAACTTATAAAGTTTTTGCATTCATAAAAAACTATGCCAAATGTATCGATAGGAACGTAGTTTTTAAAAAGGTTAAAATTCACACATTTCTCACAAATCATTCGATAAAACGGTTACATTTTCATTTATACTAAATGTACAGGTAATACTCCCTAAACCCAGCTTGTCTGGTTACCCCGTTAAATACTATAAAAAAGAACTTGTATCGTTATACAAGTTCTTTTTGTTTCTTTTATCCCGCTTTAACGGGCAGTAAGACCCCCACCTCAAAATTCAGCAAAGCAAAGAAGTTAGGTGGGGGTCGGGCTGCCCATAAAAGTCCGATTGGTGAAGGCTAATAATCAGTGGGGGATGAAGAAAACCCCCACTGATTAAAGTTTCACTTTATTTAAAGAGGATATCTTTACTATATTGATTTCCAACAAGTAAATCATACTGAAGCATTTTATATTGCTCTAACATTTCTTTTTGTTTCTTTGTTAAATCATTGATTACTTCTCCATTTTTATCAACTTTTAATTCATCTCTAAGCACCGGTATTTCCTTGTAAAATCCCGATAAAAATTGATAAAATAAAGATTTATTTAATCCTGCATAATCAAAAATAAGATTAGAAAAATAAATTGGACTTACTACACCTAAATTATCATTTGGCATATCAAAGTTTGCGTACATTAATAGCGGCGTTTGGGCCATCGCTAAACGTTCGCTCGGTGTTTTTTCATTCGTTATATACCCATTCTCTTTATAAAAAGATTTATTTGTTCCTAATGATGGAAGATGATCTCCAAAGAATACTAATAATGTAGGTCTATCTAAATTATCTAGTTGCTCTATTAAATATTGAAGGGCCTCATCTGAACGTCTTAACCCTTCTGTATACGTTTCTAATTCTCCCTTTGATTCTTCATTTTCTAGCCCGCTAATTTCTATTAGGTTTTCACCAAATCGGCCCTCTGTAAATGGAAAATGATTTTGCATCGTAACTGCATGAATAAATGTAGGTTGTTTTTGTTTCTCTAACTCAGCAATTATCTCTTTACTCATCGCTAAATCACTAATATAATCTCCATCAACATCTACATTTTCCATCGTATCAGCTGCATTAAATTTATCAAATCCTAACACCTTATATACATCATCACGTTTAAAGAATGTGCGACCAAATGAATGAATTGCACTTGTGTAATACCCTTCTTTTTTCAACGCCGTAGGGATTGATGGAATTTCTTTCTTATTTGTAATAACCTGCTGATATGGTATAGAACCTGGCTTTAACAAACTCATTGAATAACTCGTTAATGCCTCAAATTCAACGTTCGCCGTATTTCCCCCAAATGTAGGAGAAATAGTTTGTCCACCAGGAAAGTTTTCTATATAATGATGTAAATTTGGTACAGGATCTTCACTAAAAGAAAGGTTAGTTGCTTTCGTCGGATCCCAAAACGATTCACTCATTACAAAAATAATATTCGGTTTCTCTTTTTTCTTTTGGCTCCCTATATTTCCACTATATTGTTTTTTTATATCGTTTGCTATTTGAAGCATATTTTCTTTAGAATAATTTTTTGGTTTTTCCATAACTGTTGTATCTAAATTGCTAATAAACCCAAGTACAAAACCATTTGAAGCATAGTTCTCATTTTGATCCCACAAAACAAAATCTACACCTGATTTTTGAAATACTTTATTCATAAATGTGTTCGCAAAATTACCGTACGCATATAGAACAAAAATAGATCCTACTACTAATAAGGCTCTTATTCCTAGATGAGTCTTTACATTTTGAATATACCTTCTCATATATATCCCTGCTACAATACAAGCCACGATACTTAAGATAATGACAAAAATATAACTCCAGCTAAAATAGTCCATCACCATCGGTATAACAGATTGCATATGCATAATTTGTGTGAAATCAGAAGGATACAGCGGATCACCTCTAAAAATAAGCTTTAAATAATTCACAATACCTAAAATGACTAACGTACAGCTCGTTAAAATCATACTTAGAAAAACCTTGCCTATTAAATTATAAACAAGAATGTATATTGCATAAATTACTACAAAACTTAATATAAACTGCATGTTATACAAGTAAATCCAATTCATTGCCTCTATGAAACTCATATTAACTTGCATGACAATATAAAATAACGCTACTGTATGAGCTAGTAAAAATAATACAAAATGCACTCGTAGGGATGCCCTAAGTGTAGACATCTCTTTTTTATTAAAATGTGAAATATAAAATGTTATGCCCCATATGAAAATCATCATAACAATTAAAACAAGATTTTGATTTAAATGAGCTTTCATTATGTCTAAATTAAAAACCTTTAAAAGCATAAACAGCATAGTTATTACTAATAAAGTCACCATACTACTTATAATGCTAGAAATTAATATATTTCTTTTTGGAAGATCAAAAAGTGTAGAGCCATACTTCAATTCATTCCCTCGTTTCTATGTCTTAATTTCCCCCGCATCGAAAGAACTATTTCTATTAAAATAACATATATGACATATTTCGTCTGCATAGTTGATTCTATCATAAATGTATTGTCTTAATATTCCCTTAGTAAACAGTTAAATTATGGCATACAAATTACTCATTCTTGAAAAACTTAATTTCAGCATTCCACTTTATGATATAATAACTATGTTTTGGAAATCCTTAATACTATTAAAGATTTCACATGAAAATACGAAAGAATTAATAAAAAAGGAGTTGCTCATTTTTGCTTACTAAGTTTAAGAGTTTGCCTAAAGCGGTATATGCAATTTTGGCGCTTTCTTTCCTGTTGCACGTTTTTTGTTTAGTAAAACAGCCAGGATTAGATGGAGAGTTAGTCAAAGTAACATATGGTGCAAATGATGCCTTTAACTATTCGTTAACAGCTGAACAACTATTAAAACATGGTGTATTTGGTTATGTGTATTTAGAACCTAGTGAAGTTCCAGGGAAAAATGCATATATCACACCAGGTCAGCCATTACTATTAGCTGGCGCTATGATTATTTCTGATATTACATCAATTCCTTACTATTACGTAGCAACTGTTATTAACATGATTATGAACCTATGCACAGTGCTATTAGTATTCTTAATAGGAAAAGAATTGTTCGAAAAAAACATTTATGGAATTGTTGCAAGTATTTTATATGCTATTTATCCAAGTAACTATACATACTTCCGTACATTGCTAACAGAAGTTCCATCCATATTCTTATTAGCGTTATGTGTATATGTATTTGTTCTCGCATGGAAATACAATAAAGTGAAATTCCATATATGGTTTGGAATTGTCGTTTCAATTTTACTTATGTTCCGTCCAAATCCAGCTCCAATGATGCTCATTCCTGTTCTTGTTGTGTTATTTACATATGGATTTAAAGACTCCATTCGAATCGGATTGTTATGGTTTATCGGACCTTTCTTTATTATTGGTGCATGGGTTGTTCGTAACTATTTAGCACTCAACCAATTTATTTTATTCTCAACCCAAGGTGCTGATCCACTAATTGCGGGTGCTGATCCATTTAATAAAATTGGATATGAAAATATAGTAAATGAAATGAGAGCCAAAGGCTTAGATGACAAAGGGGCATACGCAAAAGAATTAATCAAGAACGGCTTTAAGACGGACTTCACTTATTGGTTCTCCTGGTTCACTGTCGGTAAAACAATTGAATTATTCAAAACAGCTCCTGCTGTAGACCAATACCGTATTCACAACTTTATGCAACTATGTCATAGAGTGTTTATCATCGGTACATTCTTGAGCAGCTTCTGCTTCATGCTAAATTCATTTAAACATAAACGCGTTATGATGCTAGTAGCAAGTTCTATTATTTACATTATCTTCTCAAACTTATTCTTAGCAATTAATCGCTATGGATTTTTCATTAATCCTCTTATGTGCTTAATTCTTGCATACGGATTAATTCACATTGTGCAGAAGCTTCCATTCTTCCGCACGAACCAAGCATAATAAGAAAGAGGTCGTCCAACGGTGGACGACCTCTTTCTTATTACCCCACACTTTGCACACAGCCAATTTGTCCATTCTGTAATCACACTTTAATTCCGTATGTATATGTTTCTGTATTTGTCAAAATATCTTTCACAATACTACTCACTATTTCACTTATAAATGCAAGTTTTTTACAACTATTACTATAACGAAAAGAACCCGCCACAAGACAGGTTCTTTTCGTTATTTTATGATAAAAGAAAAAATCATTAGCATGTGTATTATATAAAAGGAAACAGCCATATTTTCCATACGATACATACGAGTACAATAACTACAAAATCAAAAAAATCTAATCTCGGACCCTTTTTCATATTCATCTCTAGCCACATATGAATCCATTTTGTTTTTGTATATTTTTGGATGTTTTTCTTTGCAAATCGGTAAATGAGCACTTGCATAATAAAAAATCCCACTACAAAAATGAATAAGAAAATGAGAAAATCGACCACAAAATTCCTCCTTATTTTTGCAGCGATTTTTCTACTATATGATTTTTCAAAACCCACTCTTCAAATTGAGCACTTCCAAATTCCCAACTAAGATCACGAGCATGTACAGAAAAAACGTAATAGCCAGCATATTCGTCCATAAATTTACCCGTCTCGATCCCATCTTTCTGAAGACCATATGCTCCAAAATTAAAATATACATCCCACACGTCTTCATTCTTCCGTTTATAAGCAATCGATTCCATATCACATTCTGTTCCGAAATAGTCAAGATGTAAATGTACGCTATCATCATATTCGTACTCCATTTTATCACCCCTTATATTTGTACTTCTTTATCACCAAAAAAATTCCTGCTATCTACACTCACATGTGGGCACTTACCTACATATCATGCTTGTAGAGTGACTTCTAGGAGGTGTTATATAGTGAAAAAATTAATAGCTGTTTTTTGTATCATGTTACTAGCTGTCTTCACACTTGTTGCTTGCAGTAGTAAAAAAGAAGATACGAAAGAACAAACTCAAAATGTTCGAGTCGGCGAAGTTACCCACTCTCTCTTCTATGCCCCGTTATATGTCGGGATTGAAAAAGGATTTTTTAAAGATGAGGGATTACATGTTGACCTCCAAACAACAGCTGGAGGAGATAAAACGATGACTGCCTTATTATCTGGCGGGATTGATATTGCTCTCGTCGGTTCTGAAACGTCCATTTACGTTCATCAACAAGGCGCAAAAGACCCCGTCATTAACTTCGCACAACTTACACAAACAGATGGAACATTTTTAGTTTCACGTAAAAAATTAGACTCTTTTAATTGGAATGACGTAAAAGGTGTTACGTTTTTAGGACAGCGTAAAGGCGGTATGCCGCAAATGGTTGGAGAATACGTTTTAAAGAAAAATGGCATTGATCCTCACAAAGATACAAACTTAATTCAAAACATTGAATTTGCTAATATTGCAAATGCCTACGCATCTGGTACAGGGGAATTTGTCCAGCTCTTTGAACCGACTGCAAGTATATTCGAAAAAGAAGGAAAAGGATATATCGTCGCTTCGTTCGGAAATGAATCTGGTACTGTTCCGTATACATCGTTCATGGCAAAGGAAAGTTTCTTAAAGAAAGATAAAGCTGCTGCTGAAAAATTCACACGTGCGCTCTATAAAGCACAACAATGGGTTGATACTCATAGTCCAGAAGAGATTGCTGATGCCGTTTCTCCGGTATTTAAAGACACTTCAAAAGACATTACAGTAAAAGTAATTGAACGGTATAAAAAGCAACATTCTTATGCGACAAATCCGCTATTAGATGCTGAAGAATGGAAACAGCTCCAAACGATTATGAAAGACGCTGGCGAATTACAAAAAGAAGTTCCACATGAAGCGCTCGTCAATACAAAAATTGCCGAGAGCGTTATTAAGAAATAGAGGCGAAGTGTATGAGCTTTTTACAAATACGTAACGTTTCTCACTGCTTTTTCGCAAAAGAGAATGCCAAATTGATTCTCGAAGATATGAGTTTACAAGTGGAAGAAGGCGAATTCATTTCGATACTCGGTCCAAGTGGTTGCGGCAAAACGACACTCCTCTCCATTATTGCCGGGCTGCTTGATCCAATTGAAGGTATCGTCTTTTTAGATGGTGAGCCCATTACAACGAAAACTTCATCTATGGGGTATATGTTGCAGCAAGACTACTTGTTCCCTTGGAAGACAATTGAAGAAAATATTATGCTTGGACTTCATATCCGAAACATTTACGATGAACAGACGAAAGAACATACTTTACAGCTTTTAAAGCAAGTCGGTCTACATGATGTAGAGCAGCAATACCCTCGTGAACTATCCGGTGGTATGCGTCAACGTGCCGCCCTCGTTCGAACATTAGCGACCGATCCAAAAATTTTATTGCTAGATGAACCTTTTTCGGCGCTCGATTATCAAACGAAATTGAAACTAGAAGATCTCGTTTTCAGCTTACTACACAAATATAAGAAAACTTCACTACTCGTGACGCATGATATTGAAGAAGCAATTGCGATGAGTGATCGTATTTATTTACTACAAGCGAATCCCGGAAAAATTTCAAAAACATTTATCGTCCCAGAAAGCATCCGTTCCTTATCACCGTTAGAATCACGCCACCACCATGACTTCCCATCCCTCTTCCAAAATATATGGAAGGAGTTGGAGCGCCTTGGATAATATAAAGCAACTACATGAACAGTTTCGGAAAAAAGAACGCAGGCGCGCATGGTTAGCACGCTCTTTGCAACTTTTACTGCTCATTCTTTTCTTTGCACTATGGGAAATCGCTAGCAAAAAAGAATGGATTGACCCTTTACTCTTTAGCTCTCCTTCAAGCATTTGGGATCTCTTCCTTAATAAATGGATGGACGGTTCGCTTTGGGTCCACATATGGACGACATTACTTGAAACGGGAGTAGGTTTCATTCTTGGAACAGTGCTCGGAGCCATTATCGCTACTTTCCTTTGGTGGCTACCACTTCTCGCCCGCGTACTTGATCCATATCTCGTCGTCCTAAACGCCATGCCAAAAGTAGCACTTGGGCCAATTATCATTGTAATCTTCGGTCCAAATATTTCTTCTTCAATTGCAATGGGAGTAATCATTTCTATCATCATTACCATTCTCGTTATTTACAGCGCATTTCAAGAAGTCGATTCTAACTATATAAAAGTGATGGACACATTTGGCGCAAATAAATGGCAATGTTATAAACAAGTCGTTCTCCCTGCATCTTTCCCAGCCATTATTTCAACGTTAAAAGTGAACGTTGGATTATCGTGGGTCGGTGTTATATTCGGCGAACTTCTCGTCTCTAAACAAGGCCTTGGCTACTTAATTAGCTACGGATTTCAAGTATTTAATTTCACACTTGTCTTACTAAGCGTACTACTCACATGCGTCCTCGCAACACTTATGTATGTGTTTGTTGAGGCATTTGAAAAACTTCTAATTGGGAAACGAAAAAGAAGCTGACTTAGAGCGATAGACTATAGTCAGCTTCTTTCTTTTACTTTTTATCACACATCTTTGTTTCATTTTTAACGTTTCCATCCGCAACCGTAACTGTATGGAAACAATCTTTCACACGTACTGTAACGACATTATCTTTTCGATCTATTACATGATAATCATTAAACTTTTTATCCAATGCACTACGAATTTGCTCCCCTTCAAAAATCGGAAAACCGTGAGACATTACCCAAATGAGACCAGCGACAGCAAGAATCGTTTTCATACGTTTCATTACCTCCTCGAGAGTAAACTTATAGTCCCTATAACACGCGCATTATAATTGTGTCTAAATTGTGACATTTTTATACTAATTCTATTTTATAATGGTAGTTCCTTCTTCTTTTTAATAAAAATACAGAATTTTCAATTTTATCAACATAAAAAACGTAAAGAACTACAATTCTTTACGTTTTCTTAGCTAACATATATAACCCGCATTAGTTTCCACTTCGTTGTTCTATCGTTTTCGAAACATCATATAATCCTGCCAACACTTCCGCCCTCATTTTTACAAGCTCAGGGAATTGATAGAAAAAGGCAATTTTTTTATACTTTAACTCCGATCCTTCTTTCACCTTTTTTGAATCTTGCAAAATAAATGCTGTAAATGTATCTGCAATATCTTCTGCTACATTTGTCGTTCCATACTGTGAGACAAACTCATCATGTTTTTCTTTAAAAAATTCAATTTGCGTTTCTTCACTTTCTTCTACTTTCTTTTCTGTCCACTCCTGCTCAATAGGCTTCCAGAAAGAATTATAAAATTGATTGATATAAGAGTTTTCCTCCGCACATCCCTCTTGTAAGAAAAGATTGCCGCATTTATTTCGGTACGTCGAAATATCTTTATCCTCTTCAAAATCCTTTACATAGTTTTCATCTACTGGTATTTGCTTATGCCCGAGCGTTAACACGTGAGCCGTCTCATGAATTAATGTTTTCATCACTTCATCAATATTTACCGCAGAATCAAGCGTATCTAAGCTAAGAGTCCATTCTTTCGGATTCTCTATACTAGGCATAACGTGAGCAACAACACCGTCATAACCATCCGTTATTAGATCAAATTCTGTTATATTCCCGCGATATTTAGCTGGAATGAGCGTGCGATACATATCCCACAAGTCTTCATGATACCCTCTATCTTGACGTTGTTGCAGTACTTCTTCTTTCGCTTCTTTATCTTCAGCAAATACTTTATTTAAACGTTTCCGTTCTATTTTTTCAAAATAAGGATCTACAATTTCATCGCCATCAATATAATAAGAAGCTAAAAAGAAATAATTTTCATCATCATCTTCTTTTTTCTGCTCTGCCTCTTTCATATCTGCACTTTCATGCTCTTCTATTTCATAATCTTCTACTGCTTCAAGCTCAGATAATCCATCTATTTTTTCATATACTTTTTGAAGTTTCTTATCTCCTATTTCCACGCATTCTTCGTCTGTTTTACACACTTCTTTTTCTTTCACACTCTTCATAGAACTTTCGCACCCTGCTAGTAAGCCGATTGCAACGATAACCCCTACTAACTTGCCATACAGTCTCTTCATACAATCCTCCATTATTCCATTCTACAAAATATCATAATCATTTTTTAACGAATATGCGATAATGAATTATAAAAAATGTAAGGAGGTTTCCTATGATTCGGGCAGTCTTATTCGACTTAGATGGAACACTATTAGATCGTCGTCAATCTTTAGAACAATTTATTCATGATCAATATAATCGCTTTGCCTCTCATTTAATGAACATAGAAAAATCCGAGTATTGTTCTCGATTTCTCGAACTAGATAATAATGGCTATACGTGGAAAGATAAAGTATATGCTACTCTCCTTTCCGAATACAACATTACTACTTTAACGCAAGAGCAACTGCTGCACGACTACATTACAAATTTTCAACATCATTGTATCCCTTTCCAAAACATGCATGAATTACTTCAACGTTTAACACAACAAAATATTAAAATTGGTATTATTACAAACGGCTTTACTGACTTTCAGATAAATAATCTTCGCGCACTAAACATACATACGTATACAAATACAATTCTCGTTTCAGAAGCGGAAGGAATTAAAAAACCGCATCCTGAAATTTTCGAAAGAGCTTTAAAAAAGCTAGATGTGAAGGCAGAAGAATGTCTTTACGTTGGGGATCATCCTGAAAATGATGTACTGGGTTCTGAACAAGTAGGGATTCTTGGTGTTTGGAAAAGAGATTCATTTTGGGGTAATTTTGAGCATTCGCGTGTGGTGGATGATTTGTTGGAGGTGCTTTCGTTTTTAGAGATAGAGAAAAAAACAAGAAAATAGTAAAAGGAGGCTTCGTTTCCCGGACGCCTCCTCTTCCTTTATAATTCATATACTGTAAACTGCGGTTTACTCGGATGATCTTTAACTAGCGCATCATCTGGAAACTTTGAAACTTTTTGATATAAGGCAATGTCACCCATGCAACCTGCTGTTAGTAGAATTCCTAAAAATGAGAGTGGCTCCAGATTCATAGCTAACCCCAATACAATTGGCAAAATTCCAGTCGGTAAAAACGGCAGCATTAACACTTTCTTCATTTGCTTTACTGTAATTTCTTTTTTAGAATGAGCGTATGCAGCACCTAATTTCCAATTGACGCCCCATGTTAGTTCACTCCATGGAACACCTCCGATATAACGAAATCCAATTAAATGTATTGCCTCATGAATACAAACGAAAACAATCATTCCAATAATCAAAAGAAACATAACGGGCAATGTAAATTCAAATTGAACCCCGCCTGAAAGAAATATATGCAAATAACCAATTCCAAACGCCAACGCAAATATTATAAGTAATGAATAGATATTTAACTTAACCATCGAAACAGTAACAGTCGTTTCTTTTCTGTTATCCATCTTCCTCCTCCTAAAATGTAAATATATCTTTACAAAATTGTATAATATACCCAAAATAATGTAAAGATATATTTACATTTGATCTTATAAAAAAAGAAATCGGCCACTTTACTTCGTAAAACAGCCGATTTCTTCTATATGTTTCATCGTACGCGCCAATACATCGTCGCGCATTATAAAGCTAAATTTTCTATCCGTTTTAATGTTGTCAGGAATGTTTTTTAATAAAACAGACCCTTTCGTTTCTTCGTAATGCGTATGTTGTTCTACCGCACTAATTGTTGCAAAATAAATGTTTTTAATGATTATTTTGTCTTTTCCAGATACTTTATATTGTCCTAAGTAAGTTAAATCAGAAACTATGCCGCCGGTTTCTTCATGAACCTCTCGAACTGCCGCTTCTTCCGGTGTTTCCCCTAGTTCTACTTTTCCACCTGGAAATTCAAGACCGCGACGTAAATGATGCGTTAATAACCATTGATCCCCGTACCGGCATACAACCCAAACATGCTTTGGCTCAGGAGAAAATGGATAACGTTCAAACGATAATTGTACAGTGTTGTGGTAATAATCTTTAAATTTGTACATGCCATTACTCCCCTATTGATGGTTACAAGTTTTTCCTACCACAAATTGTAGCATATTCTCGCTTTTCTGCATAATATTATCCAATTATAATCCATTGATTATTCCCATTTGCGCGACTAATTCTTTCGTCTCATGATTTCCTAAATCGTAAATCATTTTATATGCTTTTTGTAGTTGTTCATCATATCGGTCATTATTTGAATCATGATGATACTCAACAAATGGAACGTGGGAGCGTACAAATGAACCTAAATCCTCTACATACGCTTGATCAAAGTACTCTCTTAACTCCGTAATTTCCTCATCATTTGCGGAAATCTCAAAATTATACGTATCCGCTGTCTTCACTTGTGAAATTTGACCGTTTGCTATTGATATATAATATGTTTTTTTCTGCTCCATGTAACACCCTTCTTTCATCCTTTTTATTTCTATTGTTTTCATCAATTACAAAATTATGTAAAATAAAGAAAAGGAGGGATTCCATGTTTAAAATATTAATTATCGGTATTATAATCGTCCTAGTCATATTAGTACTCTCCGTCATGACGATTAATAAAGGCTACGCTTATAAACATTCCGTCGATAAACCAGAAGATAACCCGTATACAAAAAACAGCAAGAAGAATTCATAATACGCTTCGTATACTACTACTTATTTTAGGCCACATCATATCCAGTATTCGTTTACTAGCAGGTCAACATAACTTTCTACCACTTTCACAATTTCTATTAGGAGCTTTACTATTCCTTATTGCCCTTGAACAAATAAAGAAAAAAGATTCAGGAACCGGATTTATTTAGATTTTCCTCATCATTAGCTATATAAAATAACAAGGGGGATATATATGCTAAAGGGATTACAGATTATTTTTGCACTCATTGCATTATGTATAGTAATTTACGGATATTTTACTGGTAATAGAGAAATGATGCCTTATATGTTCATTTTCTTAGGATTAATGGCTTTCACTATAGGACTAGGAGAAATAAAACAAGACAGAAAATCTAGTGGTATATTTGCTTTCATAGCTGGAGCTGGTGCTTTATTTCTTAGCTTCTCAGAAATATTCCGATAAATAATCTATTTAAGGGGGAATTACATGCTAATTGGATTACGGATTGCTTTAGGACTTTTCACGCTTCTCATACTCTTTCTTTGCACTTATATCCAGATTACCGATCATTTCTCACTTCTCCCATACGTACAATTTATTCTCAGTTTTTTCTTTATTCTTGTCGGAATTAACGAATTTATATCCGGACGAAAATCAATGAGCATTCCGTTTTTTTTTCGTTTCTATTCTTACACTCTTCGTTCTCATATCAAACTACCTTCGCTACATATAGAATGAAATCTTGAGCAATTTCGCATTTACAAGCACGTAATAAAATAGGGATGATTTTTTTGTCAGTTTTTGTCGGTAAGTCGATATCCAGTGTCGAAACGTCGATATATTAAAAAAATCGTTGATATATTTCAAGTTACGGTCGATATATTCGAAAAATCGTCGATATAATTTTATTTATTATCATGACACAAAAAAACTGCCCTTTCACAGGCAGTTTTCTTTCTATCCAAATACTTTCTCAAGTTCATCTTTATCTTGGCTTAACCAGAAGTTCATTAAACGTTTTGCTCCTTCTAAATCGTGAAGCTTCGCTTGACCACATTGCGTTTCATTTGCAGCTGGAATTTCTGTAATTTGAACCGCATCTTTTAATGTTAATTCTAATAAATCAATAATTTCTCGAACTGTCGGTGTTCCGCTTACTACAAGGTAGTATCCTGTTTGGCAGCCCATTGGTGAAATATCGATAATATCGAAATGCGGATAACGATCAATATATTTACGTAAATTAAATGCTAATAAATGTTCTAACGTATGAATAACATCTGGTTTCATCGCTTGTTTATTCGGTTGGCAAAAACGAATATCAAATTTATTTACAATACCGTCACTACCTACATTGTGAACTCCGCAATGTCTTACATAAGGTGCCTTTACAATCGTATGATCTAATTCAAAGCTTTCTACTGATGGCATACAACATCTCTCCCGCTTTTAATTTAATTCCGCTATATCCAATATGATATAACGGAAATGCACATTAGTAAAGTATTATGTACAGTCGTGCTATAATACTTTAAGAATATGCTGAAAAGGAGATCGTTATGAAACAGATTTTTATTGGGATTATACGCTTTTATCAAAAGTTCATTTCTCCGATGACACCACCCACTTGCCGCTTTTATCCAACTTGTTCTCATTACGGATTAGAGGCGTTTCAAAAGCATGGTGCCCTCAAAGGCTTTTGGCTTACTTGTAAGCGTATATTAAAATGTCACCCTTTCCACCCGGGAGGATTTGATCCTGTCCCAGATAAAAAGGATGACAAAGTAAATTCTTAATTGTCGTAACCATTCACAACTAAATCTAATTTTCCTGTATCAGGATCGATAACAAGACCGTGAACAGGTACTTCTTCCGGAAGTAATGGGTGGTTGCGAAGTACTGATACGCTATGTTCTACACTTTCTTCTACACTAGAGAAACCGCGCAAGAATTGTTCTAAATCGATTCCAGAATAACGAAGCATATCTAATTTCTCTTCTGTTATACCGCGTTCTTTCATTTTCTCAATCGTACTGCTTGCTTGAATTTTTGCCATACCACAATCATGGTGACCAACTACACATACTTCATCAGCGCCAAGTTCGTATACAGCGACTAAAATACTACGCATAATACTTCCAAATGGATGTGAAATAACAGCGCCTGCTACTTTAATAATTTTCACATCGCCGTTACGCATATTCATCGCTTTCGGCAATAGTTCAACAAGTCTTGTATCCATACAAGAAATAATTACCATCTTTTTGTTTGGAAATTTCCCCGCTACAAACTCTTCATACTTTTTCTCTTCAACAAATTTCTCATTGTATTGCAAAATCTCTTCTAATGACTTCATAGTAAAAGGCCCTCTTTTCTCTCGTTTACACTACATAATTAGTGTACCAAAATATGAAAAACTCAAAAAGGATATCGCTTTATAGTAAAAATAAGATATTTTCAGATAATCGACATAATTCTTTCAAAATATACACACAGCTTTGTAACAAGTCTCACATACTTTAAACGCATTTTCACTATAAACTGATTGTAGATAATGTAAAAAAGGAGTGAATATTTATTATGTCCGACGTTCTGTTACTGAGTCGTTTTCAATTTGCAATTACTGTTTTTTATCATTTTTTATTTGTACCTTTGACAATCGGACTTGTTATTTTAGTAGCGTGTATGGAGACTCAATACGCCCGCACATTGAATCCAACATACCGCAAAATGGCAAATTTCTGGGGTAAATTATTTACAATTAACTTCGTAATGGGGATTATAACCGGGATTACGATGGAATTCCAATTTGGAACAAACTGGTCTGAGTACTCCAAATATATGGGAGATATTTTCGGATCACCTCTCGCAATCGAAGCACTCGTTGCCTTCTTCTTAGAATCTACTTTCATGGGAATATGGTTATTCGGTAAAGACAAAATTTCACCAAAGTTCCGTGCCTTCTGTATGTGGATGGTTGCACTTGGCACAAATATTTCCGCCCTTTGGATTATTACAGCAAACGGCTTTATGCAAAACCCAGTTGGCTACGTCGTACGTAACGGCCGCGCTGAATTAAATGATTTCTGGGCACTCGTTACGAATCCATACGCTTGGAATATGTTCTTCCATACTGTAGTTGGTTGTTATATTGTTGGTGCTTTCTTCGTCATGGCAATTAGTGCCTATCACTTATTACGTAAAAATGAAGTTGAATTCTTCAAAAAATCATTTAAGTTTGGCTTAATGTTAGGCTTATTTGCCGCAACAATTACACCGTTTATGGGACATCAATCTGGTGTATCCGCGGCTAAATATCAACCTGCTAAAGGTGCTGCAATGGAAGCTGTTTGGGAAACTGGGAAAGGACAAGGCTTCTCGATTGTTCAAATTCCTGATGTGGAAAATGAAAAGAACTTTGAATTCCTTACGATTCCAAAGTTAGGAAGCTTCTTCTATACAAATTCATTTGATGGCGAAATTGTTGGTTTAAAAGATATTCCGAAAGAAGATCGTCCAAACGTTAACCTTGTGTACTATAGCTTCCGCTTAATGGTTGCACTTGGTATGTTCTTTATGGCATTAACTTGGTACGGTTTCTACTTAAACCGAAAAGGAAAACTAGAAAACTCAAAACGTTACTTAAAAATTACAATATGGTCTGTTTTACTACCATATATCGCAATTAATGCTGGTTGGATTGTTGCCGAAGTAGGTCGTCAACCATGGACAGTTTATAAACTCATGCGTACCGCAGAATCTGTATCACCTATATCTGTCCCGCAAATTTGGTTCTCATTAATTAGTTTAATCTTGTTCTACACTTTACTTTTAATCGCAGATGTATACTTAATGCTGAAGTTCGCCAAAAAAGGACCAGCAGCATTAGAAGAACCTGCTACTGAGGGAGGCGTGGCTCATGTCTCATGATATGCTTGCGATTATCTGGTTTGGTTTATGGGGCGTGATTTGGACAGTTTACTTTATTCTTGATGGATATGCACTTGGTAACGGAATGATTTTTCCTTTCGTTACGAAAGACCGACAAGAACGAAATCAATTACAAGAAGCAATTGGCCCGTTCTGGGGCGGTAATGAAGTGTGGTTAATTACAGCTGGTGGCGCAACATTTGCTGCCTTCCCAGTCACATATGCAAATATGTTTAGTTATTTATATACACCGTTATTCTTAGTATTACTTGCACTATTTGCTCGTGCTGCTGGACTTGAGTTCATGCATAAAGATGATTCACCAATTTGGCAAAAAACTTGTAAATGGGCATTTGCAATTGGTAGTTTCTTAATTGCTTTCCTATTCGGTGTTACATTTGCTAATCTTTATTACGGACTACAAATTGGAAAAAATGGCTATGAAGGAAATTTACTTAGCTTACTAAATCATTACGGTATTTTAGGAGGGCTGTTCTTCACTGCTATATTCGTCGTATCTGGTGCCCTTTGGGTTATGATTAAAACGACTGGTGAAGTATCTGACCGTGCTTATAAAATCGCAAGACCATTTTCAATGGCAGCTGCTATCATTTTAGCTATTTTCTATGTAGCAACTGCAAATCGTACAAATTTATTCCAAAACTTCACAGAGTACCCGGTACTATTCATTCTTCCAGTACTTGCAATGTTAATGAGTGTACTCGCACTTATTATGGTGTACAAACATAAAATCGGTCTTGCATTCACATTCGTTTGCTTAACAATCGCAATGTTTATGACAACTGGCTTTGCGGGTATGTTCCCAAGAATGTTACCATCTCGTATTAATGATGCTTATAGTACAACGTTATACAACGCAGCTGGTAGTCAATTAAACTTAAAAATTATGTTCTTCGTTGCAATGGTTATGGTACCAATTGTTATTGGATATCAACTTTGGAGTTACAGTATCTTTAAAAATAAAATTCATAAAGACTCTGCTAAAGGGTATCACTAAAATGAAAAAAGACACTTCGTTTGAAGTGTCTTTTTTATACGTATGATTTTCGATAAGATGTTATATTTCTAATCTAACAACTATAATACAGAAGAATCATTAACAGCTCACAGCTAGATTGTAGCACAGGACAAGTTCATCATTTTATGCAATTTTACATATTTCTCTATAAAGTAAACTGTATTCCCTGATCATTCACATCGCTATCCCCTACATCTGATGTACTAATCCCGCTAAATGTTTGTACTTTAATCCCTGTATTCGATGATCCCGATCCATTATAAGCTTTCGTTTTTTCAATCGGCTGCACGTTATATTTATCTCCTAAATTAATCGTTCCATTGCAGTTTTCAATAATAACGCCTTCCACAACTGACGGCATTTTGTCACCTACTTTCATTTCCTTACTTTCATTTTATGAAAAGCGCCTAAAAAAATAGCATGTTTCCATAAGAAAAAAGCACTCAGACTGAGTGCTTTTTTCTTATTTACCTTTTTTCTTTTTCTCACAAGCAATTCCATCGCCATCACGGTCTAAATGCTTACCATAATACGGGCTATCTCTTGTAATGTCATAATATCCCGCATCGTTTGCTTCTTTACAGTTCGCAAAACGTTTCGGATCTGGTTTCACTTCCGGTTTTACTTCTGGTTTCGGTTGTGGCTGTGGTTGTTTTGCTCCTGGTCTTTCTTCAAATGGTAACGTTGCATTATATAAGAACTGAACGTATTGCTCACGACTTACATGCATTTTAGGTGCGAATGTACCATCACCAGTTCCAGCCGTAATATAATTTGATTTAATTGCAGTAATCGCAGGATTCGCCCATCCATTTCTATCTACATCCGGGAAATTATGATCCCCTCTAATTTGCAATTGGAATCCTCTTGTCAAAATTTGTGCCATTTCTTCACGAGTTAACGAATCTTTCGGTCTAAATTTTCCTGTGTTATCTCCAACAAATATACCCATCTCTGTTAAAGCAAGAATCTCTTTTTTAAACATAGTTGAACGATCCGTAATATCTTTATATGGATTGTTATACTGTTCTTTTACTGTCGGTTTTAAATGGCGGAACATAAGAGCTGCAACTTGCTCACGCGTTACATCATCACCAAATCCAAAAATCCCATTTCCGTATCCAGCAACAACGTTTTTATTTGCTAAATCCATAATTGCTTTATAAGACCAATGATTGTTTGGAACATCTTTAAAACCTGCGCTTGCCTCCGCTGTTCCAATTGAAGTAAATGCTGTAGTTGCAACAAGTGCACCTGTTAAAATTAATTTTTTAAATCTCATACTTAAGTCTCCTTCTCTTTCCATAATAACCATTTAACAATATAACAAATTATTCAAATGTACTTTGTCATATTCTGTCGAACACAAAAAAGAATCCTGCAGGATTCTTTTTTGCTAAGCATGAATGGCAATTTTGGAGACAGTTGACTTCTTCAAAAATTTATTAGGGGTAATATTTTGAAAAAGAAAGCCTTTCATATGTAGGTTAACACTACTGGAATATATAGTAAATTGATAATATTTATACGGAAGATTGCTAATGTTTAGTATAGATACTTTCCACTATACCAACAGTGAAAAGCATCTACATGAAACAACAAAAAAGGCGCCTTCAAAGAAGATGCCTTTCATAAACAGACACTATAAAACAGAATTATTTATTGTTATACGATTGTTAGATACAAAAAGTAGAGGGAAATGTTTGTATTACATTCTGTTTTATAAAGTATGTCTACCACTTATATTTTAATCCTCTTCACTTGAAAATAAATATAATATGCATAATTACATATGAAAAAGAAAAGACACTCCATAGAGTGCCTCTTCAACCATTTTACTTTTAATATATCGCTTTACATACATTGTAACATATGTATCCATATATTTTATTGAGAAAATTCAAAATCCTTTTTTTTTCATTTTCAATTATAAAATCATGTAATATAAAAGGTATGTCAAATTCTTATACAAGTTGAGGTGTACTATATTTATGTCTTTCGGAATCATTCCTCTTATATTGTTTATTATTTTTCTTATCTCCTATTTAAAAGATCCACGAAAAATAATAAATGGTTTTTTATTTAATACTTTTATCTGTTTTTTCCTTCTGTTTTGTATACTTGTCTCTTGGAACTCAAGTAATACTATCCTAGGCTACATAATAGTCTTACCTATTTTAGCACTTATCGTTATGATTCCTTTTGGTATTGTTGCTTTAATGTTTGGACTATTTCTGAATGCGAGAATTTTAATGAAACGAGAAGGCCGACGTTTTACTAACTGTTTAACACTTATTGCTGCTTTAGGTATTTTATTCTGTATATTATTCCTTTTCATAAGTCCAGCAAGTTTCTTCTCATCACATTTCCAGCCTATTTTCGCTGGTATTTCTCTTATAACCGTATATTTCTTTATACACTTATCTAACTTCTTAAGCGCTTATTTTCTATATCAATTCAACAGACCAAGGCGTAATCAAGATTTCATTATCGTTCTCGGTAGCGGCTTAATTAATGATAAAGTACCACCTTTACTTGCCAGTCGTATTCATAAAGCGATCGACTTTTACTGGAAACAAGCCGCTGTGAATACGCCACCAACAATTATTTTCTCTGGTGGACAAGGTCCAGATGAAGGCCTTCCTGAAGCAGAAGCGATGCAAAAGTACGCTGTTGAAAAAGGAATTCCGCTTGAACATACAGTGCAAGAAAATCGCTCTGTAAACACATATCAAAATATGTTGTTCTCTAAAGAAATTATGGATTCTTTAAAACCAGACGGTAAGTATAAAAGTATTTTTACAACGAATAATTTCCACCTTTTCCGCGCTGGTATATATGCAAGACAAGCTGGTCTTAATAGCCAAGGAATTGGATCAAAGACAGCCTTTTATTATTGGCCTAATGCAATGATTCGTGAGTATGTTGCAATCGTTGTGATGGGACGTAAGCGCCATATGAAAATATGTGGAACTATTTTAGGTTTTGCTTTATTCCTATCCGTGCTTAGTTTTATCATTTCTTAATAGCATCCCATCCTTTGAAAGGATGGGATTTCTTATACTCATTTCAAAAATATTTTAAAGTTAATATGGTCATAATATTCCCTGCATACATCCATTAAAGGAGAATTTTTTCAAATAAAATGTTAAAATAAAATTTAAGTGTGAATGACGTAACAAATAAGAAACTAGTTTGAAACGAGGAAATCATATGGAGAAAATTATCAAAAACAAGCCCAATAAGCTTAAAATCGCTTCAAAAGCTTTGATGATTATTATTGGGGCATTTATTACAGCGTACGGATTAGAGGCAGTATTAATTCCAAATAACGTATCAGACGGTGGTGTAACTGGTTTAAGTATCGTTAGTTCAAGATTGTTTGGATTACCATTAGGAGCTCTAATCGCAGTTATTAACATTCCTTTCGTTTGGTTAGGATATAAGCAAATCGGTAAAAGCTTCGCGATTTATTCCATTATCGGGATTGCTTCATTAGCAATAGGTACCGTTGTCATGCACGGAATACCAGCTATTATTGAAGGCGATACATTATTAGTTACAGTTGTTGGTGGTATTATCATCGGTTTTGGTATGGGACTAGCATTGCGTAATGGCGGGGCATTAGATGGAATCGATATGCTAGCTGTATTGCTTTCTCGTAAGTTACCATTTGGAACGAGTGACCTTATTTTATTCTTAAACATGTTCGTATTTATTTTCGTATCAACCGTATTCGGTCTTCAAGGAGCTATCCTTTCGGCAATTGCTTACTTTATTGCTTCGAAAGTGATTCATATCGTTGAAGTTGGTTTAAGTGGTTCGAAAGCATTTAAAATCATTACAAAAGAGCCTGAATTGATGGTAGAAACCATTCGTGATCGTTTAGGCCGAAGTGCAACATATAACGAAGTATACGGCGGTTATTCTAGAGAGAAATTCAAAGAAATTTCTTGTGTAATTAACCGTTTAGAAGAAAGTAAAATGAAAGAACTTATTAATGAAATCGATCCACACGCCTTTATTACAGTTTATGACGTAGCAGAAGTAAAAGGCGGTAACTTTAAGAAACGTGATATTCATTAATCATTATGAAAGAAGGGGGTGTGCCAATATGTTGGCACACCCTCTTCTGTTATTGTTGTCAATTTTTGTCGGTAAGTCGATATATTCTAATAATCGCTGATATATTTGGAGTTGCGGGCGATATATTCCAATAATCGCTGATATATTTGGAGTTGTGGTCGATATATTTTTACTCCCCCCATCTTCCCCCGCTCTTAATCCATGCCACGTATTTTTGAAAGGCTGGCACTTCTTGTTGGAAACGAAGCGGAACATATAGAAAAAGAGTACACGTACATAGTATCCATAGAATACCTACTACAAAGTGAAATTTCATCGTTGTGCTAATAAACAAACTTAAGAATAATACGAGGAACATAATTACACTAAATCTTTTATACATAGTCATAATAATCTCCTCCTTATAACTTCATTATACCAGCTATAAGGAATTAATTTCCAGAATAAAAAAAAGACCGAAAAGCCACTTCCACTTTTCGGTCTCTACACTATCTTCTCTTCGTAATCTTTCCTGAACCACCGACCCTCGTTTTCGGAGGAGATGTATTCCTTGGCGGTGTTTTAATAGATGATTTCGGCTTCACATCTGATCCGCTCGAACCACCTGGTGTTTTCGTTATTTTCCCTTTGCTTCCAGTAGAAGGCGGAGGCGTGCTGCTTCCTTTTTTCGTAATACTTCCTGTATCTCCTACAGAAGATTTCGAATCTACATTATCGCCACGCTTAATGATAGACCCTTTCCCTTCCTTCGTAATTGGAGGCGGGGTTTTCTTTTCTTCTTTCGTAGGCGGTCTCTCTGGAATAACTGGTTTATGATTTTGTCTGTCATTATATCCGCGATAATCACCGTACGATGATTTTCGTGAACCGAATATATCATTTAATATACTACCCATAATATATCCTTGCAGGAAGGACGGTTGGTAATTTTGACGGACAAACTCTTTATTACTTATTTCAATTAACGTATCAGATGGCTTCTCTTTATCCTTTTGCAGATTATAAATCTTATCAGAATAAACGAGGAACATTTGATTTTCGTCTTCTTTAGATGCTTGCTTCGGTTCTCTTTCATTCATGAGTTCCTTCGCGACTTCAGGAACTGACCGATTGGCGGCCCTATACACGTAAGATTCTTGTTTACCTTCTTTTGCGACAGATTCAAGCGGATAACGATCTTGAATCGACTTTGTCTGTCCGCCTTGGCAACCTGATAAGGCATATCCAGCAACAACAAGTAACGTAACGATAGCAAGTATAGGGATCACGAACGATTTAATCATGGTAAACAATCGGTTTGACATGATTACGCCCCCTTACGTTGCTCTTATAATTTGTACATCAGCAGGAATAATTGCTTCTCCCTCATACATCATTGTGCGACCATTTTGCCATTCAATACGTAATAATTTTCGATTATCCGATTGGAACTCCCATACATACTGTTCTTCTGAAGCTGAGAATGGTGTTTTCCCCATCACAACAACACGTCCGTTATATTGCTCTTCCATATGGTACTCTGTATCATCCATCTCAATTGTCGTCGGAATTTCATCAATCGAATCTAAACGACCATCAATTGGTGTATATAATTTGTAATACGTATTTTCACGATCTTCAATTTTTAAATAACGAATATCTTTCCCGTCTTGCAGTGTTAAAACAATTTCTTTACGAGAATGCATACTCGTTTTCCCAATTAATTCATACATGACTAATGAAACTTCAACCATATCGCCAGGAGCTAACGTTAACAAACTTTTCTCTGGTTTCAGCGGTTCTGGGCTTTTCATTATATTTTTAATTCGTTTAAATAAACTCATGAGCTACCCCTCCTTCTCTCTTTATAAACAAGCACCTAAAATAAGTGCACCCACAATATGTAATGATCCGGCCAACATCGCGTGCGCAACACTGCCTTCTTTCGTACCTTCTTCTAAATCTAAACCAGCCATTTTCTTTAACACAAATTCGATAAACATTTCTACCACTAATAAAATAACGAAAGAAACGGCTGATGCAAGTAGTGCTTGCCATAAGTCATTTGCTTTCGTTATCGATTGAGATAAAATGTACCCTTGCGCGAATAATTTCATAACGAAACGAGTTGTTACAGCTGTATTCCCATTTTTTATTTCTTTTAAGTCATTGTATTTAGTAAAAATTGAATCAACCCACATAATTGCAAATAAAAGTACTGCACTCGCTCCAGTCCATACAAGCATGGCTAATACATTTGTCCATGTCATTGCAAAACCTCCTCTAAAAAGTAATAGAAAACCGACATGAATTTGTTTAGACATGTCGGTTCATTTGTCTCTATTCTATATTATTTCTCATACTGCTTCATAATACGAGCTAATTCATCGTCAACAGCAGAGTTTTTGTTTAAGCTTGCGAATTCATCATCTAATGATTTTTCTTTTTTGTACACTTCACCGCTTGCTTCTGCTTCAGCCTCTAATTGAAGAGCTTTCTCTTCCATACGGCTTAAACCAGCTTTCGCTGAGTTTGAATCAAATCCAGACATCGCCTGATTAATATTCTTTTGTGCTTTCGCCGCATTTACACGTGCTACAAGTGTCTCACGTTTATTTTTCAGCTCAGTTAATTGCTTGCGCATTTCTTCTAGCTTCAGGCGAAGATTATCAGCAGCAACTTTATTTTGCTCATAGCTTGCTTTATATTCATTCATCTTTTGCTCTGCGCTTTGTTTTTCTTCAAGAGCACGGCGCGCAAGATCTAAGTTGTTAGCTTGAACAGCCATATGAGCTTGCTCTTCACGTTTTTTCACAAGCGCTTCTTGCTCTTCAAATAAGATTTTGAATTTCTTCTCAAGTGCGATTTGAGCTGCTACACTTTTCTCAGCTTCTTGTACATCCGCTTGCATATCGCGTAAATATTGATCCGTCATCTTAACTGGATCTTCCGCTTTTTCAATTAATGAATATACGTTCGACATTGTTAAATCTCTTAATCGTTTAAATACAGACATCTAAATTCCTCCTATGATATACCTCATATTTCAAATTCACTACTTGGAAAACTGAAAAATCTCCCTTTACAGTAAAGAATATTCATTTTTACAGCCTATGTGTTTATTATAACAAAACTAATATGTCCTTACATGTTATTTCCAAAATACATCCATTATAATATGACATTCTATATATAATATTGTATTTCTAATATATTCTCATTATCCCTCTTTAAAATTAACTTGCTTTTGTGCAATTTCACTAAATTACATAAGTGTAATGTTACTGTAAGCTAACTCGATAGTTGCGTCTCCCTATTTCTTATACACTAATACCAGAAGCAACAAACAAGCTTCTCATCATTTCGGAACTAATACAAAAATTGTATTTACTATAAAACAGATAAAAGGAGAAATCATCATGAAAAAATTAGTAGGAATCGGGTTAGCAGCAGCAATTTCACTTGGGGCATTATCAGGTTGTTCTTTATTAGGAGAGAAAGCGAACGGTTTTGTAATTTACGGATCAGAAGAACAAGTTCAGCAAATTACAGATAAAAACAAAAAAGAAGTGAAAGAAAAAGACTTCTATAAAATGAAAATGACAACATTAGAAGGTAAAAAAGTTCTTGTCATGGATAAGAAAACTGGTGAAGAACTGGTGAAGAAAGAATTACTTAACAAAGTGGATGCAAAAGACAACACGAAGCCACTTGATAAATTACCAGCTGTAACAGCAGAACAAGGTGTATTATTTGCTAAAGAAAAAGTAGAAAATGCTACACTTGATGGAGCAAAATTAAAATATGAAGGCAACACAATTATCGGAAGTGGCCGTGCATATGCCGACATGTTCGCAATTGTTGATGATGCAACTTACGGAAATGTAAAAGGTGAAGAAAAATCTGTAGGTGTATTAAAATTCGATAAAGATCCAAGTAAAGAGTTCCCTGGAAAGAATGGTGTAGAATCATCACAACTTGTAAAAATTAAAAAGTAAAACAAAAAAGCTTCACGAAATGAAGTGCACCCCAATTGTTAGACACATAATTAACAATTGGAGGTGCATTTTTTATGGCTAAATTTTCTTCAAAAGATAAAATACAAGCAGTAAAACGATATCTAGAAGGTACTGAAGATGTTTTTTACTTACTAACTATATGACTGTCGTTGACATTGATCCGCTGAATAAATCTATAATTTGTACGGATGCATTTTACAATAATATGACGTTAATATTATTTTTCGAACCTTACATACTCACCTGAAATCCACTAATTACCATTAATGTTATACATACCATCTTTATATCCCTTTATTACTTCGCACTGCAATACTTCCATGTACTTTCTAAGAGTGCTATCACTTATTCCTAGTCGTTTGGATACTTCACTAGCAGATAAACAATTTCGTCCGTCATAACGTTACAACGGATTTGATTAATTAAGAAGATAACTATTTCAAATCGGAAGAGGGTTTAAAACAGTTAAAGAAAATGATTTTTGGATGTAACTTCACTTCACTTAAATAAATGACACCATTTTTATTTTAATCCCCTCTAATAAAGAACAGACATAAAAAATAATATTTTACCCAATAAATAATATATATATATATATAAATATATATATATGCAATATTGCATATCGCATGGACGCCCTAAATAAAATATGCAACAATTGGAATCGTTATTTTAAAAAAACATTTTTGGAGTAATTATACACTTATGTTAAACCTAAACTTAAAATCAAAATTCAAGAAAATCATCCCAGCTTCAATGGCATTCGCTGCACTTTTAACAGTTGCACCACTTTCTTCTTTTGCTGCTGAAACAGATGCACCTGTGAAAAATAATGTTGTGAATTTCCCACAAACAAACTACAATGTGACTGATTTAAATCAAAATCCAACAATTGATATAGATGAAGACGGCGAGGTATCTGCTCAAGGTTGGAAAAAGCAAGGATTAATTTACGGTTTAAAATGGGGCGGTGAAGCGTTAGAAAGCCTTCTTGGATACTTAGGTAAAGCAAAATATAAGAACGCTGTAAAAGAAAATCGTTTATCAATTGCCCACTATTTAGAGTACACAGAAAATGTAGCTAAACGAGGATTAAAAAACTTTTTAATTGATGATTGCGGCATAACACCTTCTACAGCAGATGTAGTAGCGGAAGGAATTTTATTTGTTATTCTATAATGTGTAATAATAGTATTGATACCTTATAGAAGTATGGAGATGATATACATGAACACGAATGAATTCGAATTATTAAAATATCAAATTGAACTATTGAAAAAAATGGTTAATATTGATGACAACCCTCTCTATGATTATATGATTGACTATAATTTTTCTAGAGAACAACATAATATTTTTGTAGATATTCTAAGTGCTTTTTCTCTTCAATTAAGACGTCAATCAGAGCAATTAGAAAAAGATGGAATTAAATATTTTGAATCTCATAAAGAAGCCATGTTATCTAAATACTCTCATTTAGATACTACAGGTTTTAATGGACTATCTATAGAAAATGCTCCAACTTTTGAAGCATTTTCATCTCTTATTACTCCATTTTTACCTGAAGATGTAAAACCTTTAATTTTATTAAAGCGTACGAATCGACAAGGTATACATACAGACATTTGTGAGTATTTAATTTCAGAATCACAAAAATAAGGCGCAATATGCGCCTTATTTTTACGTTTGAAAGGACTAACATTCGATGAAAAAAATAACTATTCATAATTTACCTTTATTTGCTTTTACTATTTTTTCTTTATTAATCTTTTTTATTGGTGGATTAAATGAAAAAAACGTATTTGCTGCTGAACATGATATAAAAAAAGACTACTTAATTATGTTTAATAACACAGTTGACGAACAACTTATCATTAAACATGGTGGTGTTATTAAGGAAACCTTTGAAAATTTACCTATTATTAAAGCTGAATTCTCCTATAATCCTGAAAAAGTTTTAAAACATAATAGTAATGTTAGTGAAGTGGAAGTAGATCAAACTATTAAAGCCCTTGGGGATAGTAATACTCAAACTAATCCCTCAATGACACAATCAAAATCCATCAACACTATTCCTTTCACTGGAAAAGGGGTATCTGTTGCTATATTGGATTCGGGAATTGATACAGAACATACAGATTTAAAAATAAAAGACGGTATTTCATTTGTAGAGAATCACCCAAGTTTTGATGATGATAACGGTCACGGGACACATTTAGCAGGAATTGTCGCAGCACAAGATAATGAATTAGGAATGACAGGTATAGCACCTAATGTAGATTTATATGCCGTAAAAGTATTAGATAAATATACAAATGGAAAATACAGTACAGTTGTAAAGGGAATAGACTGGGCCATTGAACATAATGTAAATATTGTTTTAATGAGCTTAGGAGGAAAGAAAGAGTCAGCATTTTTTAAAGAAGCTATGGACAAGGCTTATCAAAAGGGTATCTTATTAATTGCCTCAGCTGGTAATGAGGGGTATAAGGACGGAAATACAATTTCTTATCCTGCAAAATTCCAATCAGTAGTTGCTGTCGGAGCTTTAGATAAAAATGATGCACGCGGTTTTCTTTCAAGTAAAGGTGATGAACTTGAATTAATGGCACCTGGTGTTGATATTTTAAGTACATGGAAAGATGGAAATTACAGATTAGATAGCGGAACATCTATGGCAGCAGCCCACGTCGCGGGCGTTGCTTCATTAATATTTGAAAAGAACCCTTATTTATCAAATAAACAAGTTAGAGAGATTATGAATAAAGCGGCTATTTCTCTTGGTAATGCTTTTGAATATGGTAATGGTAAGATAAATGTAGACTACGCTCTAAATATGGCGGATTAAACATAATGTTAAAAGGTGCACTTAAATATGAGTGCACCTTTTAACATTATTTAACACAAATATTATTATGCTAATCTAAAGTTTCCGTATTTACATTTTTTCTTTTTATCTCATAATTTTAATTTGGGGAAAGGGAGGAAAGAAATGGTTCAAATCAAAGTAACAACTGAAATGCTAGAAGAAGTTGCTAATTGTGCAAATAATACCAGCATCGCATGAGAAACTATACATAATAATTTATGTAATGAAATAGATCATTTGTGTTTTCAATGGATTGGTGCCTCTAACCAACAGTTCATTCAAATGTTCAATGATGCAAGACCAAAAGCTTTTACATCTATCAATTCGATTATAAAAGTGGAAGAGAATTTGAAAAGAATTGCCGAAAAAATTCCGTACCGCAGATGCTTCATATGATGGAAATCTTGAAGAAGGAGCAATGTGTGGTAAGTTAAATAGTGAGAAAAATGATGGATTTTTACGTGACAAGGTTTGGCATGGTCTCAAGGAAACTTATGAGGATCTTAGTAAAGTAAAAAATTCCGATGAGTCTTTATATGATAAATTTAAACATGGTATCGATGCAGCGTATAAAGATGTGAATAAAATAAAAGACACTATTCACGAGAATATGATGGGGGAGAGATAATTCGCGTTACTAGGCCACCAAATCCTGCAGGATTATATGTTGCAGAGCTAAAGGTTGATGGTATTGTAAAACAAGCTAAATCTTCATTTTTCCCTAAGGATTGGAATAGAGTCCAGGTAGTTGATTCTATTAAAGAAGCATATACCAATCGTGTTCAAATCGCTCCAAATAAATACGTAGGGCAAACTTCTTCTGGATTTAAGGTTGAGATGATTATTGAAAATGGAGAAATTACCACTGCTTATCCAAAATATACGAGAAGATAGTGAGGTTGTATTAATGAATTATTCACATGAATTTTGGCGTGACCCATTTGGTGGACTAAGAATTCGTTTACCAAAAGAAATTGCTATTGTATCTGACTTTATAGAAAATCTAGATGAAGATGAAGCGGATGAATACATAGAAGTTTTAGACCATGTCGTAGAAGGAAAGTACCCTAGTTATGAACTAGAATACAATGCTGCTGCTGTATTTATTGAACCTAAATATACAAGCGCGATTAATTATTACATTAGCCCACCAAATAATCAATGTAAATTAGAAACTTCAGAATTCAGGAGATTACTTTTGCTTTGGAGAAATAAAGTGATGACAGAAGGCCGAGATATTGAAGTAGATTAAAAAGACTGCCTGTAATGAAGTGCACCCCAATTGTTAGACACATAATTAACAATTGGAGGTGCATTTTTTATGGCTAAATTTTCTTCAAAAGATAAAATACAAGCAGTAAATGGAACAATTTAAGCAAGAACTAGAAACTTATATTTATTACTACAATCACAAAGGAATTAAAGCAAAACTAAAAGGATTGCCCCCTGTGCAATACAGAGTTCAATCCTTAGTAGCTAGCTGCTTAATATATTTGTCTAACTTTTTGGGTTCAATTCAAATTCGAAAAGCTTTTTTCTATTTATGAGCAATTTGCTCCATATCCGGACTACAAGTATTCGACTGACATGACTTATTTAAAGAACATGCCGCGCATTTTCCTTTTTTACTTCTCTTTACAAAATTAACTAACGTGTATGCTGCATAACCAAAAATGATAGCTCCAATTATAATATTGACCATCATCACAATACATCTCCTTCTAGAATCCGAGTAGGGATCCAACTTGGTATATAATGAGCGTTAATACATAAGCAACTACGAGTGGATACACGACTGAGAAAATCGTCCATTTCGCTGATCCTGTTTCACGTTTAATAACAGCTACCGTCGCTAAACACGGAACATATAATAAAATAAAGAACATAAATGCATAAGCTGATAATGCTGTATAATGTGCTCCCATTACATTTCCAAGCACATCTTCTTTCACCGCATAAATAATGGCCATTGTAGAAACGACCACTTCCTTCGCTAAAAATCCTGTTAAAAGGGAAGCTGCAGCTTGCCACGTTCCAAAGCCAAGTGGTGCAAATAGTGGTGCGATAAATCCACCAATCATTGCTAAGAAACTGTCTCCCATATCAACACCAAATCCTGATGGCCCTGCATAATTTAATAGCCAAATGACAACAGAACCACCAAAGATAAATGTACCTGCTTTACGAACAAATCCTTTCCCTTTCTCCCACGTACTTAGCCATAACGTTTTCGCTTGCGGCACGCGGTAAGGCGGTAGTTCAATAACGAAAATAGATTTTTCCGCTTTTAAAATGGTAAGAGACATAATTTTTGTAACTAATAACGCAAGGACAATCCCTGCAACATATAGGGAGAACACAACAGTTGCCTGACCATGAGGGAAGAATACTCCCGCAAATAACGCATATACAGGTAAACGTGCCGAACAAGACATAAATGGTGTTACAAGAACTGTAAGTAAACGTTCTTTTTCTTGTTCAATCGTTCTCGCTGCCATAATACCTGGAACATTACATCCAAAACCGATAATCATCGGAATAAACGCTTTTCCGTTTAAACCGAAGAACTCCATAATTCTATCCATAACAACTGCAATTCGCGCCATATATCCTGAGTCTTCTAATAATGAAATGAAAAAGAATAGTGCAAAGATTTGTGGAACGAATACTAATACGGCACCAACACCAGCAATAATACCTTCCGTAACGAGTGCTTGAATAAAATCAGAAGCTCCAACACTTGTAAGCCCAGCTATCACCCAATCCTTAAGCTGTCCAGCAAAAAACTCATCTAACATATCAGATAACGGTGTCCCAATCCACGTAAACGTAACCTGAAAAATAAAAAACATAACTGCTAAAAAGATTGGAAGTCCTAAAATTTTATGTGTAATTAATCTATCAATTTTTTCTGAAAAAGGAATTTCTCCTTCTTTCTCATGCTTCATAACATTTGTTTTTAACTTTTCAATATACGCTTCACGAGTTTTGTAAATGTGCTCTTCCAACGTACAATCAAGTTTTTCTTCTAAGCGAGATCGAATGGCTATGAGTTCCTTATAGATTGGTAATGCTTTCATTTCTTTTTCTACTACTTCGTTATTACTTAAAAATTGAAGAGCTAACCATCTCGGATGCTCATAATTCGCTTTCTCTAAAAGAGAAATTACTTCTCCAATTCCTTCATCCATTCGTACACCATATGAAATAATGAATGGCTTTTTCTCGTTTTTATCATTTTCTTTAAGAGTCGCAAGTAATTCTTCACAGCCTTTTCCACTTCTTGCAACGACAGGAACGACTGTTACACCTAATAGTTCTGATAATCGTTTTACATCAATGACAATTCCTCTTTGCTTCGCCACATCAATCATATTTAAACCAATTGAGACCGGCTTACCAAATTCAAGTAATTGCAACGTTAAATGCATATTTCGTTCGAACTGCGAAGAATCCACAATATTTAACATATGCTGAAATTCTTCTGTTAATAGAAAGTTTGTTACAACACCTTCATCACGCGAAACTGGATTTAAATCATACACACCTGGTAAATCAATTAATGTTCCTTGCTTATCTTTTAATTTACCAACCTTCTTTTCTACTGTTACACCGCTCCAGTTTCCTACGTATTCATAAGAACCAGTAAGCGCATTAAATAATGATGTCTTTCCTGTATTCGGATTCCCTAGCAAAGCTACCTTATTCACGCTAATTCCACCTTTATCATTTTCGCGTCACAATGACGAATGCTAATTAACTGTCCACGACACTCCAATGTACAAGGACCTTTGAACATCGCTTTCTGCTTCATACGAAGTTCGCTTCCTTCAGAAAGACCAAAAGCAGCCAGTCTTCTCTTTAATAATTGATCTAACGACTGAACGCTTTTTACTAACACTTTCTCACCAATTTTAATATCTACTAAGCTCATAACCTTCCCCCTCAGAAGAGAATGATAATTATTTTCAAAAAAATTATAGCACACTCTATTTCTCTTGTACTATACCCTTTTGCTTCATATTTATTAACATTTCGCTACAATTCTATTTCAATTATTGTCATACTGTATTCGTTTGCCATTCTCATCCATTTCGCTTACAATAAACAGTAGCAAATAAAGAATCTCGTTATCACAGGGGGAGCCATGCCGCTGAGAGGGAACACTTCGTTCCGACCCTTCGAACCTGTTAGTTAATGCTAACGCAGGGATTGTGCAAACGTCCGAAATACATACCTCTTTTTATTTACGTATTTCGTATCCTCCTATGATATCTATTCTTTTTTGTACAACTTGGATTTAGGGGGAGACAACATGCGTAACACCAATTTACAAGCGATGATCGAATCTGCTATTCTTGCAGCCTTCGCCATGGTCATCGACATTTTACCATTATCAATCAAACTTCCAACAGGCGGTTCCATTTCATTTGCTATGATTCCTATTTTTATTATCGCTTATCGCTGGGGCTTTAAATCAGCTTTCTTAGGTGGTTTAGTTTGGGGACTATTACAAATTGTCGTGGGAGATGCTTACATTTTAACACCTGTTCAAGCATTCATTGAGTACTTCATTGCCTTTGCTTTTATCGGATTTGCTGGCTTATTCTATCGTCCAATTCAAAAAGCACTTTTAACTTCTAATGAAAATAACTTAGAACAATCCAGTTTAGGTAGCCGTAAAGACAAACCTTCATCAAAACAAAATGAAGGAAAGAAAGTTCTTGCTTATATTATCCTTGCTACATTTATCGGTAGCTTTGCCCGCTACTTCTGTCACTTTATTGCCGGTATCATTTTCTGGGGACAATATGCGCCAAAAGGTCAATCAGCTGTGCTTTATTCATTAATCGTAAATGGTAGTACAATGATTGGGTCTTATATTTTGTGTACCGTTTTACTTATATTTTTATTCCTTACTTCACCACGCTTATTCAAGAGCATCAATGCTTATCAAATAAATGCAAACAAAAAGGGCGCTTAATAAGCGCTCTTTTTTTCATATCGTAATATCAATTAAAAATACAATAAATGCGCAAAGAAAAATAAATACTACCATACCTAGTAAATTGCTATTCACGGCTAATCTACTCCTTACATAACCTCATTTTCTAACCAGATTATATCGTTTAAAAATAAAGATTAAGTAAAGATAATATGAAAATAAATTAAAAAAGCGTAGATTATATTGTCTACGCTTTTTTCTGTAAATAAAAATAAAATAACACACCATCTTCTGTATTCTTTACTCCATATTCAGCATCATGCAGTTCTAAAATATTCTTTGAAATGGCAAGCCCAAGACCTGTTCCACCTTGCGAACGCTGACGAGCTGCATCCACGCGATAAAAACGATCCCAAATTTTATCTAATTGTTCTTCTTCTATGTGAGTACCTTTATTTTCAATACATACTTTTATACGATCCTTCTCATCTATTGTAGAAATAATAATATCTTCTTTATTTGGTGTATAACGTATCGCATTCGTAATGAAATTTACGATGACTTGTTCAATCCGGCCTTGATTTGCGACTACTTCAAATGGACCTATATGTTTATGAACACGAAGTTCTTTTTTCTCTATTTCTACAGAAAGGTGTTCACATATATCTTCAATTACTGTATCAATATAAAATGAATCCTTTTTCATTTTATATGTGCCTGACTCAAACTTAGCTAACTCCAGCATATCCAAAATTAAAGTATCCATTTTGTCTACTTCCCGTTCCATCGCTTGAAAATAGTACTCTTTTTTATGCTCAGCTACTCCATCTTTTAAAATAGAAATACAGCTTTTCATAATACTCAGCGGTGTTTTTAGTTCATGCGAAACACCAGAAATGAATTCTTTCCGCGTCTTTTCTAACTTTCTTTCCTTTTCAATATCTTGTTCTAGCTGTCCAATATGTGAATTGAGTTTATTCGATAGCACATTAATATTTTTCGATAAATCACCAATTTCATCTTTTGAAGTAATTGGTATTTGTTCTGTGAAATCTAAATGCGCTATTTTCTTCGTTGTATCATTTATTTTTAATAACGGCTTTGCGATTTGCTTAGAGTAATAGAATGAAGCTAGAAAAATAAGAACAACTACAAATGCAATGATGTAAATGTAGTAATCTTGCACCATTTGTACAGCTTCATCTACAGGCTGTAAAGAAGCCATCGCATATATATATGTGACGGATCCGTCTTTTTCTTTTATTGGTTTGATTAATAATTTATATTTAATATCATTTTTTTCATAGTCCATTGTTTGTGTAGTAGATTGTATGGGCTTGCTCTCTTTCAATAATAAATCCGTTTGAAATTCTTTTATGTTATCTAAAAAGATGCTATTTTTATAAATTGGATTTATAGGACCTGTTACATCCGGAAGCTGAACTTTCGTAACACGCCCTCTTATGTGAATATCTGGTTCTTGGGCAGCTTGCTCCTGAACTGCCGGCTTCTTTTCCTTACCAAATTGTTCCTCAGCTGCTTTCTTTTTCTCCTGATCTAATTTACTCATTTTCTCATTAAATGCTTTTTCTAACGGTTTATTAAATCCATTCAAATTTTGCTTACCTAGCGAAAAAGAGAATGGAATAAAACTTTCTTCTTTTTTCACTCCAGAAAAATAAATTTCTTGTCCTAAAAATGGATCTGATGATTTATTATCAATCTCTTCTATATTGACGAGATTGTATAAGGGAATTTTGAATATTTGTTGTCCAAAGCTCTTTTGTTGCCTACGATCTATCGTTACCTCAAAATAAAAATCATCCGCATGTTTTAAATTCCCATTTTGATCTAATGTCGTAATCCACGTATTATTTTCTCTTAAAAAGTCTTGCTCTAGCTTCTGAATTCCTTCTGCACTTCCTGCATAGTTCAAATAATTCTTTTCGAAGGAATTTAAATTCACTTTAATGTCTTCTACTTTTCGATTCGCGTAATATTGTTTAAAAAATATCGTTTGTCCAATAAAAATCGTCGCTAAAATTAACATACATAATGCTGTTGTGAGGGTAAATAATTTTAGTACAACCCCTTTTCTCATACATTCCCCTCAAATTTATAACCTGTTCGTACTACAGTTGTAATGTACTTTGCTTTCTCTCCTAATTTATTTCGCAAATTACGAATATGACTATTAACCGTTCGATCGTCACCAGCAAATTCATATCCCCAAATTTTTGAAATGAGTTGCTCTCGTGTTAAAACAATCCCCTGATTTTTCATCAAGTACGCTAATATTTCAAATTCTGTATGAGTTAAATTAATGTCTGTTTTATCTACCGTAACAGTACGCGATGGAAAATGGACATGAATACCATGAATTGATAATGTATCATCTTCATTCTCTAAAAGTCGCTTCGTCACTTTTCTACTTTCTAATAACCTTTTCGCTCTTGCTAATAAAATTGGCGGACTATACGGCTTCGTCACATAGTCATCTGCTCCAAGTTCAAAGCCAAGTAACGTATCATCTTCATCAACACGTGCCGTCAGCATAATGATAGGAACCTCGGATGTTTTACGGATTCTTCGGCAAACGGACCACCCATCAAGTTCCGGCAACATAATATCAAGAATAACTAAATCAACCTCTTCTTCCTCAAATACAACTAAAGCTTCTTTCCCGTCCCTTGCTTCAAACACTACATATTGCTCACTTAAAAAATAATCTTTTAATATTTCACGCAAAATATCTTCATCTTCTACAATTAAAATGTTTTTTGCCATAACTTATATCCCCCTCTCGCTTTCAGAAACTATAATTTCATTTTGAATAACTAGCAGTTAACTTCGCCTCGATAATATATCTATCCGGTGCATCCCCTATATAATTAAATGGATAGCAAGTCGTCAGTGTTAATATCGGTTCTTCTTTTTTTATAATAACAGTACGATCATCCGCATGGGTAATCCACTTCTTTTGAATTTCATATGTGTACGTTTTATTATCATACTCTAAAACAAGAGTATCTTTTTCTTTTAACTCTCCTAAATCTGTAAAGACCGTATCCCGGTGCCCACTTAGTACAGTATGGCCCCCTCCAGATGGCGTTGTCGTTACATCACTAACGAACATTCCAACCCCTTTTTTCAGCGTTGCATCATCCGCTCCCCAATATACAGAAAACTTCTTCTTTATTTTCGGTATATGTAACATCGCTACCTTTTCTCCTTCTTTATGCTCTGTTTGAGAAGAAGGGACTTGAGAAGTTACGGGGGTTTCATGTGAAAGTTGATTATGTTGTATATTGTTAAGGCTCTTTATTTCTTCCTTCGTTAGTTGCCCGGCAGAGCTTTTTCCTTTATACCATTCCACAGCATAATATGATCCCATAAATAGTCCTATAGCCATCAATATGATACCGATATAATTGAGTAACTTCATTCTTCATTCCTCCATGCCAAAAATGGTAGGAATAACCTACCATTTTTAATATATGAAATTATTCCATTCTTTATAGGAGAATATTTTATTTACGCCTTAACTTTATTGCGACGATTCAAACCAAATAATGTCCCTAGCCCTACAAGGCATGCGCTTAGTGCCATCATTGCTACATTATTAGAAGCTGTGTTTGGTAATTTTTCACCTTGTACAACTGGCTTTGCTACTTCTTTTTTAGTTGCAGTATTTTTTTGTTGCACTTGTGCTGCCTCTTTTTTTGCTTTATCATTTTTCAACTGTTCTTGTGCTATTCTCTTTTTCTCCTCTTCGCCTTTTTGCTGTTCTTGTGCTATTCTCTTTTTCTCTTCCTCACCTTTTTGCTGTATCTTAATCGCTTCTTCTTTTTTAGCCTTATCTTGTTGTACTTGCGCTGCATCTTCCTTTGTTACTGTTCCAGTATCGGCACTTGCTACTGAAGAATATCCTACTGCTAAAAGTGCCATTGCACAGATTGGTAATAGTTTCTTTTTCATTGTATTTCTCTCCTTTTATACGTTTTACATCACTTCGCATCGGATGTATCACTAGAATAAACAAGAGATATAAATATAAGATGCAGATAAAATATATTTCATTTAAAGATTTCATTGTAAAAAAGGTTATCCGAAATCATCTTCGGATAACCTTTTAAAATTAATCTACACTTAAGGCCTTCTTGCCCATTTGATTATAAATACTTGCAAACCGGCTCTTACTCACTTTTACATTTTTCGTTCCATAGAAAGGATCATTATAGTATACGTAATTATCATCCACTCCTGTTAAAACAACCGCATGCGTATTCATTCTTGCAGAAATTGTCTTTCCACCTGGTGTTTTCCACGTTGTAATTGGTCTTGGATTATTTAAAGCGACAGTCACCCACGTTACTACTGGTTTTCCATTTCTCACATAGTCTTCTAAAACAGAAAGATCATTTCCAGTTAAATTCGTTCCTCTTGCATATTTATCTAACAAACGTTTTAGTGGTTCGGGATTAATAGAATATCCTGGCGTATTTCCTGTCACATCACCTACAAACCCTACATCTGGATCTCCCCAAATTTGTGATGATGTTTTATAGTTCTTTAATTTCGTTTGATCAAAAGGCATTTCAAAAGCAAATGCTACTTTATTTAACGAGCGACCAATTTGATGTTCTACAAGCATTTGTAAAGAAACGACTTCACAGCCATTATGCAATTCTGGGAATTGATACAGTGACGGTACGTTCAATATAACTTGACTACGATTAATATTCCCTTCATTAACCCACTTTAACCCATTACTAGTTTGAATTTGAATCCAACCACCGTCTCTCTCACCATAAACCTCGACTGTCTGTGGTGCATACCTTCCTGATACACGAGATACAAAACTTGGACTATCATAAGCAAAGAACACTTTAGATAAATACTTCGCTTCTTTTTTCGTATCCAACCATTGATAGCCTGCATATGTACGTATACGAAGCCAAGTTCCTCTTTCCTCTACAACCGTTACTGCTTGAGGCCCATAATAATCTAGTATATTCGCAGACCTGAAAGGAGCATCATAAGTAGTAAAGTCTCTATCAATCTGAACTTTTTTGTCTATTAAGCAGACCCACTTATAGCCTAAGGCCGTATAAACTTTAATCCAATTTCCTTCTCTTTCTTCAATAACCGTTACACTTTGCGGAGCATACTCACCTGAAATCCCTGAAGATAAGGATGCCTCATTATATGTCAAAAAATTTTTATTCATATTCACTTTCTTTTCAACTAAACAAACCCACTTAAAACCAGTATCCGTATGAATTCTAATCCAGCCACCATCTCGCTCTTCATACACTGTTACTTCCCTAGGGCCATATTCCCTTGAAATTCCAGATGATAAAGATGGTCCATTATACGTAAAGAATTTTTTCGAAATGCTTATCTTCTTCATCTTCAATTCATTGTCTTTAGACTTATCTGTAACTGCGACGAGCTGTGCTGCCTCTGCACGTGTAATGGATCTATCTGGTTGCCAACGTCCTCCATCAACACCACTTGATATACCCATGCTTACTAAAATATTAATGAATTTCTCACCCCAATGATCTTTTACATCAGGAAATAATGTTGATAATTCTTCATGAACCTTTTTCTCTAGTTGATAGGCTTGTACTAACATCGTTGCCATAGCAGCTCTTGTCATTTGACCATTCGGATTAAATTTCCCATTTCCTTCTCCTTTAATGACTCCTGCCTTTTCCACAGCAGCAATATAAGGAGTTGCCCAATGATCTTGAGAGTCTGTAAAAGTTGGTTTCTCCCCCTCTTTAACTTCTAATTCTAAAATTTTCGCCATAATTGTTGCTGCTTCAGCTCTGCTTAATACTTTACTTGGTGAAAATGTTCCATCTGGCATCCCAGAAATAACTTTTTTATGAACTAAATAATAAACAGACTCTTGTGCCCATCCTGGAACGTCAGGAAATGATTGCGGCGCTACTTGCATTGTAATGGTAGCTTGTTTTAATTCTGTCTCTCTCTTTTCTTGTTCCTCTTTTTGTTTTAATTCAAGTTCTTGTTTTGCTTGTTCCTCTTTTTGTTTTAATTCAAGTTCTTGTTTTGCCTGCTCTTCTTTCTGTGTTAACTCAAGCTCTTGTTTCGTTTTCTGCTCCAATTCTAGCTGTTGCTTCTTCAATTCTTCCTGCTGTTTTCGTAATTCCTCTTGTTGCTTCTTTAGCTCTTCTTTCTTTTTTTGTTCTTCTAATTCTTCAAGTTTTTTTTCTTCTTGGCTATTATTTTCTTTTATTTCTAATGCATTCTTCTCTTCAAGTTCTTCTTGTTTTTTTAATTCAGCAGCTTTTTTCTCTTCATTATTATCCTTCACTTGTAACGGGTTCTTCCCTTCAAGTTCTGCTTGCTGCTTTTTCAACTCATCTAATTCCTGCTGTACTTCTTCCAGTTGTACTTTATGTTCACCATCTTGTTTCAGTAACTCGTCTTTTTTCTGTTTTAATTCATCTACCTTAACAAATAATTCTTTCTGCTGTTTTAAAATTTCTTCTCTTTTTTCTAATTCTATTTGTCGTTCTTTTACAGCTTCTAATTGTTGTTGCAGTTCGCTTTTCTCATTGCTCTGTATATAGGAAAAAGCTTCTATACTATTTCTCGTTTTATTTTCAATTTCCGCTAGCGAACTAGAAGGAAAGGTTAATAGATTTGTCGCTAACAAACTCGCTACTGCAATTACACTATATTTTTTCATCATACACGCACCTTTTCAAATTTCATTACGATCATACTTTCATACTAAATGTAAAATGTAAGATTCCTCCATAATCATAGCAAATTTTTCCTCAAACAAAATACTTTTTTACAAAAAAGAAAAAGAGCACTGTATGATACAATGCTCTTTTCGGGTGTGTGTCTCAATTATTTACATGTTACTTTCGCGTGATTTAGAAGTAGAACGGGCCGGAGCGATAACTAATTGTCTCGGCTCAGTTTTCTTTAAGTGATTTTTGACGTTACACTTACGACGTTGAACAACCCACGCTTTAATAGGGTTTGTCAAAATAATTTTTTGCGCTTCGTTAGGGGCCTCTTCTTCCAACCTACAACTTTCGCTCCATTTATTCCATTTCATTGTAAATTTAGAAGAAGAATGATCGTCTTCTCGATCAAACAAGTGCAAAAAATCCATCTCGCCAGCTAGCATTACGGTGTTGCTAGTTGCTAAAAAAGAAAAGGTCGTCCAACGTTTCTCCATGCCCTCCTACTCCTTTTTCACATATAGAGTGCCTAAAACTTAATTTACCTAAAATATGCTTGCCTTTTACCTTACACCCATAGTTTATCCAAAACACTACTATGCAACTATCGATTTCCCTTACAACTACCTTACATTTTTGTAAGAAACAAAAAAAACTTCACTATGCATATGTGAAGGTCTCTTATTTCTTATCTATATGATCTTTCATATCATCAAGTCCAGCTTCTTGTAGCTGCGACATCATACCATGAGAAATTGCGCCTAATACTAAAGTCATTCCAATTAGTGAAATCCGAATCGCTGGTACATCAATTATATAAGCCAACAATCCAAGAACAATTGTTAATAGTAATGCTTTTATAAATGTTACAGTTGTGTACTGTTTCTTCTTCATTATCATCACCCTTTATGGAAGCGTTTTCTTAATATAATTAGTATATCATATCATCAGACGATTTTGTTCGTATTTTGTAAAAAATTACTATCTCCTTTGACTTTTTCCTTTCTATCCTTTACAGTCGAAATGTTCACAAGTTTTACACTGTAGGAGGACTCCAATGAATATTGAAATAAAAGACACTTTAATTTCTGAAGAACAATTACAAGAAAAAGTAAAAGAACTAGCACTTCAAATCGAACGTGATTTTGAAGGAGAAGAAATTGTAGTAATCGCTGTATTAAAAGGATCTTTCGTATTTGCTGCTGATTTAATTCGTCACATTAAAAACGATGTAACAATCGACTTTATTTCTGCATCTAGCTACGGAAATCAAACAGAAACAACTGGCAAAGTAAAACTATTAAAAGATATCGATGTAAACATTACTGGCAAAAACGTAATTGTCGTAGAAGACATTATCGATTCTGGCTTAACACTTCACTTCTTAAAAGACCACTTCTTTATGCATAAACCAAAAGCGTTAAAATTCTGTACGCTACTTGATAAACCTGAGCGTCGTAAGGTGGACTTAAAAGCTGAATATGTTGGCTTCCAAATTCCAGACGAATTTATCGTTGGCTACGGCATCGACTGCGCAGAAAAATATCGTAACTTACCATTTATTGCTTCGGTTGTAACGGAATAATCATATAACTTAAAAAATCGATAGTACATGAAATTTATATCGGCGATTTTCAAAATATATCGACCGTATCTTAAATTATATCGGCGATTTTTCAAATATATCGACTGCAACTCAAATTATATCGGCGATTTTTTCAATATATCGACTTACCGACAATAACCGACAATCTTAGCACCCTATTAATAGGAAGAAGCTGTTCTGAAATACATCGGAACAGCTCCTTCTTTCCATTACAAAAAACAGGGAGAGATGAAAAATGACAAAGACAAAATTTGAAAAAGTACTCCTCATCGTAAATCCAAAAGCTGGACAAGGCGACTTACATACAAATTTAACGAAAATCGTACCACCTCTTGCCGCAGCTTTTCCTGACTTACATATCCTTCATACGAAAAAGCAAGGTGATGCAACGAAATATTGCCAAGAGTTTGCTAGTAAAGTAGATTTAATTATCGTCTTTGGTGGTGACGGCACTGTATTTGAATGCACAAACGGCTTAGCACCTCTTGAAACTAGACCTACACTTGCGATCATTCCAGGCGGAACTTGCAATGACTTCTCTCGCACACTAGGCGTTCCGCAAAACATTGCAGAAGCAGCAAAACTTATCACTAAGGAACACGTAAAACCAGTTGATGTTGCAAAAGCAAACGGACAACATTTCCTAAACTTCTGGGGCATTGGACTCGTATCTGAAGTATCAAACAATATTGATGCAGAGGAGAAAGCAAAGCTTGGTAAAATTGGTTACTACTTAAGCACAATCCGAACTGTAAAAAATGCTGAAACATTCCCGGTAAAAATTACGTACGACGGACAAGTATATGAAGACGAAGCTGTTCTTGTCATGGTTGGAAACGGTGAATATCTTGGCGGCATCCCATCCTTTATTCCGAACGTAAAATGCGACGACGGAACACTTGATATTTTCGTAGTCAAATCAACAGGTATTCAAGCATTTAAAGATTATATCGGAAAGAAACTATTTGAAGACTCAAACGAAAATGACATCTTCCACGTAAAAGCGAAATCCATTCATATCGAAACAGAAGAAGAAAAAGAAGTAGATACAGATGGAGAAAGTTCGCTTCATACACCTTGTCATATTGAATTGTTACAAGGGCACTTTACGATGATTTATAATCCTGCGGTTGTGTAATACAAAAAGACGAGCTAAAGTTTTAACATTTTAGCTCGTCTTTTTTATTACAAAGATATTTCAATATGAATTTTCGTAATCAAACTCCACCCAATTTTTCCAGTGCGTATTAGCATCCTTCTTCACAATAATACTTGGATCTTTCTTCTCTATTGCAGCGGCTACTGATTGGAAGAATTCATTTTCACTTACTTTTTCATCTTCAACATGTTTCCATTCTTCCGTTTCATACGCTACTTCCCAATTTCACTAGAGTATAACATAACCATACTTACCTCTGACATTATAATAATCCTACTTAAAAATAGCAGAATGGTCTATTTGCATCCTCTAGTTATTTTTAGATACAATTAAGAAAAGAAGCACCTTCATATAAGGGAGAGGACAACCTTTGTTCAACCAACAATTAGTGAATTTACGCATTGATTTTGCATTTAAACAATTGTTTGGTACGAATGGTAGTGAAGATATTCTCATTGCCTTTTTAAACGCGATGTTACAAGAGTCTTTAGAGTCACCTATTGCTTCTCTACAATTAGAAGATCCACATTTACACCGAGAACACGCAAATGATAAATTATCAATTCTAGATATTTCAGCAACATTAGACACAGGGACAAAAGTAAATGTAGAAATACAGCTTAATAATAATCACGATATGATGAAACGCAGTTTATATTATTGGGGAAAATTATACACATCCCAGTTACAAAAAGGGATGCCCTACAGTGCACTTCGTAAAACCATCACCATTAATTTATTGAACTTCATAATGTTTTTAGATCACAAAGAATTTCATACAAAGGGCACATTGTGGAATACACAACAACAGAAACTCTTGAGTGATGACATAGAAATTCACATTGTAGAAATTCCAAAGTTAACAGAACAGTGGCATGAAGAAAAAGTAAATCCGTGGAAAGACCCATTTGCTCGTTGGCTTTTATTGCTTTCAGCAAATGAGGATGAGCACTTAACTAAACTATTGGAGGATATTGCTATGAACCAAGACCCTATTTTACAAAAAGCAATAAACAAATGGGAACGTATGAGTCAAGATTCCTCTTTCCGACAAGCCTATGACGCAAGGGAGAAAGTTTTAATGGATGAAGCAGCAAAATTCGCCCACGCAGAGACAGAAGGTATGAAAAGAGGCATGGAAAAGGGTATGGAAAAAGGTATGGAAAAAGGTATGGAAAAAGGCTTAGAACAAGGTATAGAAAAAGGTCGAAAAGAAGGAGTTCAACAGGGAAAAATCCAAATGATTAAAAGTATGTATGATCTTGGTATACCACTTGAGACGATTGCTAAGGCAAGTAAATTAAGTGTACATGATGTTGAACGAATTTTAGAAAATAAATAATGATAAAAAGCGAAAGAGAACATAATTTTCACTATGCTCTCTTTCTCTCTTTTCTATTTACTAACGATCCCAAAATAAGCACGAACCGTCAACAAATAATAACCAATATAAATAACACTATACACGCCGATGCTAATTAACAACGGAACTGCAATTTCATACGGAAGTACTGTCGCTAATCCTGTTAATGCAAATAAAGTGTGTAATATGCCAACTACTAAAGGAATGAAGAAAATAAATCTCATTTGTTTTGCGATTGCCCTTTTCATTTCTTTTTTCGTGACACCTAGTTTTCGAAGAACGATGTAACGCTCACGATCTGCATGTGCTTCTGTTAATTGCTTGAAGTAAATGATAGACCCTGTTGCGAGTAAAAATACAAGTCCTAAGAACATACCACTAAACATCATTAAACCTGATACCTCAATACCATCACGGAAAATAGTATAGAAATCACTGAATTGTTCTTTACCTTCTGCATCTTCTTCCGGTATTACTTTCTTTAAATTCTCCGTTAATACTTTACTATTTCTTTCATCTTTCACATCAATATTTTTTACAGTATGAGAGCCAATTGTCTTCTTTGCTTGCTCATATACTTCGTCTGGAACAACAACTAGAAGTTCATATAAGTTTGTAATGTTTTTTGCTTGTACATCTTTCACTTGTACTGGTGCTACTTCTTCAATTTGGAATGTAGCTTTTCGATTTTTATATACCCCACTATCTCTCTTACCTTCACTGTACATACCATCAAATGCATACAATTCGTTCTTCTTTAAATCTAAAGTTTCTTCATTTAAATATTTTGCAATTTTATTAAATGATGATTGTGCGATAAGTTCTGTTGTTCTTGATTGTAATGAAGTTCCATCACCGTATTCTCCTACTACTTTTACTGTCTCTAATTCATATTGATGAATGACTTCATTCTTTCCTTCTTTTAAAATCCCACTCACCTTACGATCCAATTCTATATCTTTCTTTTCATATGAATAACTAACTGGGTGATATTTCTTCGCCTGCATATATGTGTTGTAATATATCGTAACAGACATTCCAACCGCTGTTAACGTTACTGCGCTTAATACAGCAATTGTCGCTAACGATTTTGCATTTCCTTTAATGCGGTATAGTAATTGAGATGTCGTCACCATTTTCATTCCATTATAAAATGAAGATTTTATATCTCGCGCTCTTTTTAATGCAAAAACAGTAAAGAACCTAAATAATAAATACGTTCCAAGTACTGTTGCTAATACAATATAAAGCGCAAGTGGCATAAAGTTATCGCTGCTTGCATTTTTAATAGCCGTTACTGAAAAGAAATAACCTGATCCAATTAATAATAAAGAAATGATAGCCATTATTTTAGAATCTTTTGGCATAACTTCGCCTTCGTTATCTGCACGAAATAGCTCGATTAACTTAAATTGATAAATAACGCGGTATCCTTTAAATGACGTATATAAAATAATGAAACAAAAAATAACTGCTGTATCTATAATAGCTCCAATTGGTACTTCAAAATGAACATTTACATGTAGCTCTAACATATTTACAAGTAGCTTTAGGAATCCTTTTGAAAGTAAGCTACCAATTACAATTCCGATTACTAACGATAATAAACCCATTAACATATTTTCATAAAAAAGCATTTTACCTATTTCTTTCTTTCGAATACCGAGTAAAGAATAAAGACCTATTTCCTTCTTACGCTTTCGTGTAAAGAAACCATTCGAATATATAATAAATACCGCAACGAAAATAATGAGCATAACACTCGCAAGCTGGAATCCTCGTCCGATGTTATCTCCAGCTTCACTTATTTGTGAATTGTATTGCAACGCCTTAAACGTAAAATAAATGACGATGCTAAAAATCATAGAGGCAAAGTATATAAAATAATCTTTAAAATTTCGTTTTATATTACGAAGTGCAATGCTAGATAAGCTCATTTGTCGCACCTCCAGATATGGAAGACATCATATCAATAATTTGCTGGAAGAACTGTTTTCGTGTCATCCCTTTACGATGTAATTCTTTATATAACTTTCCATCTTTAATAAATACAACACGTTTACAATAACTTGCCGCAAACGCATCATGCGTTACCATTAAAATCGTTACAAGATCTTTTTCATTTAATGTCTTCATACTTTCTAATAAATCCGTCGCTGACTTTGAATCAAGCGCACCAGTTGGCTCATCTCCAAAAATCATACTTGGACTTGTTACAATTGCCCTTGATGCTGCGCAGCGTTGTTTTTGTCCACCGGATACTTCATACGGATACTGATTTAAAATATGATCTATTCCAAACTTCTTCGCAATCTTCTCAACGCGAGATTCTACTTCTTTCGCCTTCACTTTTGACAAAGCAAGTGGCAATGCAATATTTTCTCGTACCGTTAACGTATCTAATAAGTTATAATCTTGAAAAATAAACCCTAAATGATTACGTCGGAATAACGCCAATTCATCATCATTCATCTTCACAATATTTTTTCCATCAATTAAAATCTCACCCTTCGAAACTGTATCAATAGTAGAAAGGACATTCAAAAGTGTCGTCTTACCAGAACCAGACGGTCCCATAATGCCAACAAATTCTCCCTCTTTCACCTGTAAATGAATATCCTTCAACGCTTCAAACGTATTACCGCCCGTATCATATATTTTCGAAATCCCTTTCGCTTCTAACATTGTTTTCATCTATTTGTACCTCCTGTTATAATTCGTGATGTTCTCTTTAAGCAACAGAATTCAGTATAGATACATTTTCTTAACAAATAGTGCTAGGGTTTCTTAATATTTTCTTAAAAAGAAATTCCATAATCAAAAAAGTCTGCAGTTGTTACACTGCAGACTTTCAAATGTTTAATAAATTGATTAAGCTAAATATGTTTGTTGTAACGCCTCTAAACCATCTTTATAAATGCCATGGAATAGATTAATTGCCTCTTCATCAGTAACCGCTACAGGAGTGAAGCTACCAGACCATTCAACTAATGATGTGTTAGCATCTTTACCTTCTTTAACACGGATTGTAGATAAATAATTCGTCACAGGGAATGGTGCTTGCATAATTGAATATGTGTAGTAACGTTCTTTCTCATTAAATGCTTCTAAGCGCTCTACGATTGCATCGCCATCAGGATTAGCTAAATGACGTACACGTCCACCTTCCGTTACTTTACTGCTAGGGATATATGGTAACCAATCTGGAAGTGCATCAAAACCTCCGATTAATTGCCATACTTGGGCAGGTGAAGCTGGAATTTCAATAGATGTAATAGTATTTGCCATTTTCATTACTCTCCTTTTTATTTAACGTTAATTGGTAGTGGTGCATTAACTGCAACTAATTTTTGTTCACGCATTTCTTCCCAGAACGCTGCTGGAATCACTGTTTTCAATGCAGCTTGGTCTTCTGCAATTCGTTCCGGTTTACTTGCACCTGGAATAACAGCAGCAACCGCTGGGTTAGCCAGTGAAAACTGTAAAGCAGCAGCTTTAATACTGATTCCATGACGATCGGCAAGGTTTTTCATTTTATTAACTTTTTCAATGATTTCTGGTGACGCTTTTTGGTATTCAAAGTGAGTACCTCCAGCAAGAACACCTGAGCTATATGGTCCACCAACAACAATGTCCATATTGTTTTTTACAGCCGCAGGCATTACGCGTTCTAACGCACGCTCGTGGTCTAATAATGAATAGCGACCAGCTAATAAAGATACATTTGGTTTTGCTTCTTCTAAGTCCAGCATAAGTTCAATAGCTTCTACTTTATTTACTCCAAGGCCCCAGCCTTTAATTACACCTTCATCACGCAATTGAGTAAGTGCACGGAATGCTCCTGTTCGAGCAATCTCAAATTGTGAAATCCACTCATCTCCATAAAAATCTTGTGCTACGTCATGAATATAAACAAAATCTAGACGATCTGTTTTTAAACGTTTTAAACTATCTTCAATAGAACGAAGAGTTGCATCCGCACTGTAGTCGTTGATGATTTTATTTTTACGACCAAATTCGAAAAGTCCGCCTTTTTCACCTAAATCACGTGTAGATGGATCTTCCAATTCATCTGAAATAATTCGACCTACTTTTGTACTTAAGAAGTACTCATCACGATTTCTTTTCGATAGTGCTTCACCAAGACGAATCTCTGCTAAACCAGATCCATACAGTGGAGCTGTATCAAAGTAACGAACACCATTATCCCAAGCAGCATCCACTGTTGCGATTGCTTCTTCCTCTGGAATATTACGGTACATATTACCTAGTGGTGCCGTACCAAAACCAAGTGTACCTTTTAATAAATCTTTCATTTAAAATCTCCTCCTAAAATCTATTTAAAAATGATGAATGAATATCAATTAATGTGACAAGGGCTGACCGATTAAAGCACGATAGTTATGAAAAATAACGTATATGCTTTTTAGTTCTACACTACTCATTTCCCTCTCACGTATGTAATTATGTCTTATCTACAACACAATAAAAAGTACGCACTTTAAAGTGTTATAGATACTAATAAGTAACAATTTTATGTTTCAACGTCTGTAGCTCCAAAATAAAATGATTTTATAAAAAAAACCTATTTTTGCGGAGATAACCGTAGAAATTATGAGTGGAACATAGAAATTTGTTATTACTCTTCATTCAAAAAAGGCCAAAACGAACTGAAATATGTTCGTTTTGGCCTTTTTACCTTCTTTAAAAGATTACATTACATTTCGAACAAAAAGGAGCAGAATTCCCTTTTCTAATTTTCGCATCACATTTTGGACAATATACGTATCGTTCTTCTATCTTTTCTCGTTCTATCATATGTAATGATACTATTCTCATACTACACATGATTCCAATTAAAATAAGGCTAACAATGAGTAGCATTCCTCTCACTCCTCCCCTTTAAATTTTACCATAAAATAACAAACCCGATTCTCTCATCGAGAATCGGGTTTATATTTACAATCCTAACTTTGCCTTTGCACCGTCAGGAATTATTTCTTCTTCTATTTGTACCTTATCGTGCACAGACTTTCCTCTCGTAATTACATGCCAGTATGAACCTTTTTGCAATGTATCCACTCCATCAATTGTTATCTCTTTTTCGTTTCCATCCTTATCATATGTGTTCACTGTGTATGCACGGCCTTTATTTCCACCTAAATCTTTTCCATCGTTATCAATTACGGCATAACGATATTCTAATTTAAGAAACGGGTTCATGGAATCTACTGTAGCACTCCCACTTAATAAATATGCCGCTCCTGCGACGATAACAAGTAATGATCCAAAAATAAATCTTTTCATCTATATTCCGCCTTTCATTATGTTTTCTTGAGAACATTTCTAAGTATAGAGCGCATTTCTTAATAAAAACTCGTACTGTTTCTTAACTTTTTCTTAATGTAGAAGAAATGTGGCGTTACATCTAGGTACATGAAATTATATCGACGATTTTTCAAATATATCGAACACAACTCAAAATATATCAACGATTTTTTCAATATATCGACGTTTCGACAAGGAATATCGACTTACCGACAAAAACTGACAGTAGAAACAACAAAAGAGGCTGTCCAAAATGGATTTTGGAACAGCCTCCGCTACTTACTCACTACTGCACTTCTTTTTACATAAAACAAACTGCCAATTAAAACGACAATTACGCCAAAATACACACCATACTCTATCGCAACTGCTACAATTCTTTCAATATGTTGTCCGAATAAAGAACCGAGCACAAAATAAATGAGCGTCCAAACAAATCCTGTCGTATAGGAATACACAGCATATATCCGAAATGACATGTTATTCATTCCAACTACATACGGTACAATATGTCTTACAACTGGTATGAAGTAACTTGTAACTAACGCATAATGACCATATTTCTCTACCATTTGTTGAGATTTCAAAAGATATTTTGCCTTTTTCTTTTTCATTAGTTTATGAAGTACTTTTGTACCAAATATTTTCCCTAGTATATAACCTAAAGAAAGTCCGGATACAACTCCTAAATACGTTAATAAAAATGCAGGAATGATACTTAATATCCCTAGTGAAGAGACAAATCCGCCACTCATTACAATCATTTCGTCTGGAATTGGCATACCGATAATACCCAACCATAAACAGAAAAATAACGCCCAATAACCATACTGCTCAATATAGGATAATAATTCATGCAATTCCATTATGCATATACTCTCCTTAGCTCTTTTTTACAGCTAAAGACGTACGCTGGCGGGAAATTGAGCCACACTTTTTCTAATGTAATTTGAGGAAAGAAATGCTGTATAAATCCTTTTTTCACAAGTGAATATTGAAATGTTATGAATTCCCCATTCTCATGTATTGCTTCCATTACATTATTTAAAATGCGTTTTGAAACTTCTTCTGGTAAAGAGGTAAAAGGTAATCCCGATAAGACATAATCCACGCATTCTATATGAAACTCTTCCATATACTTCTTTATATTTTCAGCTGAACCGTGCACAACAATGACGTTCTGCTCATCTTTAAACTTTCTCTTTAGCTCTTTGCAAAACACTTCATTTATTTCAATAAGAAGAAATATTGTTCCCTTCTTTTTTCTCTTCATAATCTCCTTCGTAAAAACCCCTGTACCAGGCCCTAACTCTACAATGCATTTTGCTTTATTAAAATCAATTACATCTACCATTTTCTTTGCTAATATTTTTGAACTTGGCGCAACTGCACCAGTATGTTTCGGATGTTTAATAAATTCATGTAAGAATGTTATGAGCTGCATGTAAACCTCTCCCCATTCGTTCAATAGTTTTTAACTTGTTTCTAAGTATAACTATCGTTTCTTAACAAAAATTGAGGAGATTTCTTAAAATTTTATGAAGAATATATCATTTGTTCTTATATATAAACATCTCTCTTATATTTATTAATTTGGTATAATAGATATAAAAAGAACTTTATGGAAGGTACCATCACTACGTCTATTTTCATACAACATCTGTAGAAATAAATCTGTCAATTACCTTTCATTATTATCCAACATATGTAATTATTTTGTATGAGCAAAGAAATTCAAATAATAAGAAATTTATATTTTGTAGAAACGAATATAGGTTCAAATATATTTCAAAAAGATTTAAAAGGAGAAGATTATGAATAATTATATCGACATACAGCACTTATGCGACCTTGTACATAGCACTTTTCATGTACCTGTTCAATTTTTAGCTACTAATAAAAAAATTGTATATGAATCTACTTCTCATACGATTGGTAGTCCTTTTTATACTTCTAAAGAAGAACATCTGAATGAACTTTATCAAGAAAATGCTCCTTGTAATTTTCCAATTTTCAAAGGGAATAAATATCTTGAGAATTTCATTAGCATTCATATAACAAATCATGAACATATAAAAGGAACGATTATAATCGGCCCTACCACTTACCCAAAAGTATCAGATGAAATGGCTATTAAACTTATGAAGTATTTCAACTGTAATGATAAAACGCAGCAAGGAATAGACTACTATCAATTTCTACCCGAGATGAAAAAAAGTACACTAATTGATATAAGTATTTGGTTACATTACGTCATTTTCAATGAAAAATTAGATCGCGATATTGTTTGGAAAAAAAATAAATTGCTCGAAGATGTTTCTTATAAAATCGTAAATCCTGATCTATACATTTCAAAACGTCTTCGGCATGATCCGCAACATTATGACATATCATTGGAACGTAAATTTTTTTCTGCAATTAAAGAAGGCAATAAAGAAAAAGTCATACAATATGCATATTCCTTCCCGCAAGAAGATTCAGCAATTTCATCTAAAGGAGATCAACTAAGAAACCCAAAAAATAATGGCATTATCGCCATTACGCTAGCTATTCGATATGCGATAGATGGTAATCTTCCATCACATATTGCTTTTTCACTCGGTACTTTATATATTCAAACCATTGAAAAACTAGACAACATGTATTCCGTAAATAGATTAATTGAAGATGCATTATGTACTTTTGCAGAACGTGTAAAAGAATATAATAATCAAGCATATTCTAATGCCATTACTACATGCCTAAATCATATTCACAAACATATTTACGATGAAATAACTCTTAATGACCTTGCTAACCTTTTACATATTTCCCCTACTTATTTATCAAAGCTATTTAAAAAAGAAGTGGGAATTCCTTTAAGTGAATACATCCAGAGGGAACGAGTAGAAGAAGCCAAAAAGTTATTAACATTAACGACCTACCCACTATCAGATATTTGTGCCTGGCTCAACTTTAATGATCAAAGCTATTTTACGAGAGTCTTCAAAAAAATTACTAACATGACTCCTAGACAATATCGTGAAAATCATACCGTTATATAAAAACGCTTTCTTAATAGAGGGTGAGATAGTTGTCATACTTGCTCACCTTCCTCCATTTGATTTCCTCTCCTTCATCCAAAATAAAGTTTTAATCCTCTTCAAAAAAGTACAAAAATGACAAATAAATTACTATAAATAAGTGAATGAATTTGATAATTTTTTAGTACTAAGCAAATTCGCTTCCCAATCAGACATAATAAAACTAACACAAGGTACTTCGGAATGATCAGCAGTAGTTACTTCCATAGTGATTAACCTTCCTATATAGAAAATATATTGTTAGGAGAATAGAAAGCATGAGTAGTACAAATATATCAAAATCGGTTCAATTGACTAGTATGTCTAAACAATCTGCTCACATGAAAGAATCGGGAAAAGTATCATCATACGATGATAGAGAAAGAATTGAAGACACTTTATTACGCTCATTCATTTCAGAAAAACAAATATTGGTCACTTATTATAAAGATAATTATTTCCCTACAATGTATATGACTGTAATTGAATTAAACCCTTTGAAACGTTCTTTAATATGTATAGATACCTTTGGCCGTAAACATACCTTTAGTTTCATCGACATAATTGATGCACGTTAATTATTTCTATACAAAAAAGCCACTCACCTATAAAAATTAGGTAAATGGCTTTTTCCTTCCTCACAGCTTCACTTATTATTTCGCACTCACAATCTTATAATAAGAACGAACTGTTAAGAAGTAATATCCGATATAAATAGCGCCGTATACTCCAATACTAATTAGGAGTGGGATCATGATTTCATACGGTAATATGTTCCCTAAACCTTTTAGTGCAAACAAGCTGTGCAAAATTCCGATTACTAACGGAATAGCGAAGATAAAGCTTACTTGTTTTGCGATAGCTTTCTTCATTTCTTGCTTCGTTACACCAACTTTATGAAGGACAATGTAACGATCACGGTCAGCACTTGCTTCTGTTAATTGTTTAAAGTAAATGATTGAGCCTGTCGCTAATAGGAAGACTAATCCTAAGAATAACCCAATAAACATCATTAAGCCTGTCGTTTCAAGCCCCATTTGGAATCCTGTATAGAAATCGTTAAATGGTTTTAAAACTTCTGATTCACCAGCTGGCATAACGCTTGCTAATTTCGCTGTTAACTCTTTACTATTTCGCTCACCTTTTACATCAATATTTTTTACAGTGCGCGTTTCGTTTACTTGTTTCGCCTGCTCATATGTTTGATCTGGAACGATTACAAATAATTCATTTAAGTTTGTAACACTTCTACTATTTACACCTTTAATCTTTAACTCTTTCGATTCATTTCCAACAGGGAATACAGCTGTATTTCCTGTGTAAAGAGGACCAAAATCAAGTGTTTCAATATATAAGCTATCATATACAAAAGCTTCATTCGCACTTAAATTTACAGGTTCTATATCTAAATGTTTCACGATTGTATTAAAGTTTGATTGAGAAATAAGCTGGTACTGCTTCGTCACATTATAGTGTGTGTTCAGAACTTGATCCGCTCTTTCACCTTTAAATGTTCCTTTCACAGGAATCATTTCAACTTCTGATTCATATGTGACTGGATGATTATTCTTTTCTCCAGCAAGTATTTCATTTACTTTTTTATCTAATGCTGCATCTTTTTTCTCATAGGAATAACTATACGGCGCAGCAACTTTTGATTGCGTAAATGTGTTGTAATACATCGTAACTGACGTACCAACCGCCGTTAATGTTACTGCACTTAAAATAGCGATTGTCGCCAGTGATTTCGCATTTCCTTTAATGCGATAGAGTAACTGTGATGTCGTTACCATATTCATACCGTTATAAAACGCTGATTTATTATTTCTCGCACGTTTCAATATAAATACTGTGAAGAACATGAACAATAAATAAGTTCCTGCTACTGTCGCTAATAAAATGTATAATGCAACGACCATAAAGTCTGCATACATAACTGCTTTCATGTACATTAGCGCTAAGAAATAACCTGAACCGATTAAGAAAACTGAAATGAATGCCATAATAACAGAGCCCTTCGGCATTGCTTCTCCTTCACGTTCTGCACGGAAAAGTTCAATTAGCTTGAATCGATAAATTAAACGATATCCTTGAAGTGATGTATATAAAATAATCACAAAGAAAATAATTGCTGTATCAATAATGGCAGCCATCGGTACTTCAAAATGAACATTTAAATTTAATCCCATCATATTTACTAATAACTCAAGGAATAATTTTGAAAGGACACTACCAATCGCAATCCCGATAATTAAAGACATTAACCCCATTAACATATTTTCATAAAAGAGCATTTTACCAATTTGTCTTTTACGAATACCTAATAAGGAATAGAGTCCAACTTCTTTTTTACGTTTTCTTGTAAAGAAACCGTTCGAATATATAATAAACACCGCTACGAAAATGATAAGCATCACACTGGAAACTTGGAATGCCCCGCTAATTTTTTTAGAAGCTTCCGCTGCTTTTTCCATTTGTGAATTATATTGCAGTGCTTTAAATGTAAAGTAAATAACGATACTAAAAATCATAGATGCAAAATATACAAAGTAGTCTTTAAAGTTCCGCTGTATGTTGCGGAGGGCAATGCTAGATAAGGTCATCAGCCATACCTCCGGAAATAGAAGACATTACATCAACGACTTGTTGGAAGAACTGTTTACGCGTTAACTCGCCGCGGTGCAATTCTTTATATAACTCACCATCTTTAATGAAAATAACTCGTTTACAGTAACTTGCCGCAAACGCATCGTGCGTTACCATTAAAATTGTAGAATTATCATATTCATTTAGCGACTTCATACTTTCAAGTAAATCTGTCGCTGATTTCGAATCAAGTGCTCCCGTTGGCTCGTCCCCGAAAATCATACTTGGATTTGTAACGATTGCACGTGATGCCGCACATCTTTGCTTCTGTCCACCAGATACTTGATATGGGAACTGACTTAAAATATGATCAATACCGAATTTCTTTGAGATTTCAAGAACGCGGCGATCAATCTCACTCGCTTTCACCTTTGATAACGCAAGAGGTAACGCAATGTTCTCTTTTACAGTTAACGTATCTAATAAGTTATAATCTTGGAAAATGAAACCTAAATGATCGCGGCGGAATAACGCTAACTTATCATCATTCATTTTCACAATATCTTTTCCATCAATTAAAATTTCACCGTTCGTCGCATTATCAATTGTAGAAAGAACGTTTAGTAAAGTCGTCTTTCCAGAACCAGAAGGTCCCATAATTCCAACGAACTCACCTTCTTTTACTTGTAAGTTAATACCTTTTAACGCTGCAAATTTATTACCACCCGTGTCATACACTTTTTCAATATTTTTTGCTTCTAACACTGTTTTCATCTCGACATCCCTCATTTCATCTATTCTCTATTTTCACTATATACATTCTCTACTTTTTCCACTATCGATGTTTCTTACACAAACATGACAGTTATGTAAGACCAGTAAGCAAAGAAATCAAAATTTAACCTAATGAATCAAAGTACTTTGTTACTATAACATTGGGATATCATGCCATCCATTCATTCTCCTTACAGGAACATTACAATTTTGTAAGGTACAAAATGTACCCTACAAAGTTGTGCACGAAATGTCGGATGGAGCTATTTCGTTCCTGCTATTCTATGTACAGAGGAGGTCATCATATGGATTCACTTAAAAATATGAATGCTGCAATGCACTATATTGAAAACAACCTAACAAATGAAATTAATTTTAAAGAAGTTGCGAAGCTAGCTTACTGCTCGGAATATCATTTCAAAAGAATGTTTTCTTTTCTAGCTGGCATATCACTATCAGAATATATTCGTTGTAGACGTCTGACTCTCGCTGCTTTTGAACTAAAAAATAGCGATGCAAAAGTCATTGATGTCGCTATCAAATATGGGTACAACTCACCAGATTCTTTTGCGCGTGCCTTTCAGAACTTGCACGGCATAACACCTTCAGAGGCCCGAAATAGTAGTCATTCCCTAAAAGCCTATTCACCAATGACCTTCCAATTATCCATCCAAGGAGGAAATGAAATGAATTATCGAATTGAAGAAAAAGAACCATTTCGAATTATAGGTATTACAAAACGCGTACCGATTGTATTTAACGGTGTAAATGAAGAAATTGCTTCTATGTGGAAAAGTTTAAATCCAGATGTCATTCAAACTTTAAAGTCACTTTCAAATATGGAACCTACTGGAATTATTAGTGCTTCTACTAACTTTTCTGAAGGAAGAATGGAGGAAAAAGGAGAACTTGATCACTATATTGGCGTAGCCACAATGAAAGATTGCCCAGAGCAATTTGCGCAACTTGAAGTTGCAGCTTCAACGTGGGCTATATTTGAAGCTGTTGGTCCATTTCCGGATGCACTACAAAATGTATGGGGGCGTATTTATTCTGAATGGTTCCCTTCTTCGAACTTTGAACTAGCGGAAGGACCGGAGATATTATGGAATGAACAGAAAGATATATCTTCTCCAAACTTTAAAAGTGAAATCTGGATACCGGTTTTGAGGAAATAAAAAATAAAGCTGCTTTTCCTTTTAAGGAAAAGCAGCTTTATTTTACATTTTTAGTTCTTTTTTATAAGCGACATAGGAATATCCCATCGTTAATCCTACTGCACCAATAATAACTACAACCATTACGAAAGATTTCCACGTTACTGGTACAAAAACACTTAAAATCATAATAATTCCTAATATAACAAACACCTTTCCACTAAAACGGTGCGTTTTTCTCCACACTTCTTCGTTACTTAACGTCCACGGCGTTTTTATACCTACAAAATAGTTTGGTTTGCACTGTGGTAAATAGTTTCCGATGACTATAAATAAAATACCAACTAATAATTCCGGCACACGGTTAATGAATAAGTTGTATCCTAATCCACTTGTAATAATATCTATATTCCCTATAAATAGTAGCAGTAGTATCCCGTTATTCATCATCATAAAAGCTTTAGAGAACTTCTCGTAATTTGCTTTCTTTGGGTCAATCTTTGGTAACACGTTTAAAAAAATATATAAAACAATCATAATTCCAACCATAGAAAGCATTCCATATAATTTAGAAGAATATCCATCTACCTTACCTCCGCTCCAATGCGTTGCAATTGTATCCGGCAAATGTGGCCAAGCAAACGCCCAAGCTAAACAAGTTATAACAGTTAATAAGATTGCAAAAAGATGTTTTCTCATTTCCCCTCTTCCCCCTTATTCGTAAACGTAAACACCCAAGTCAACAAATCTTGAAATACAGTTGTGTTTAAAGAGTACACAACGAATTGCCCTTTCTTTTCATCTTGAATAAGTTCAGCATTTTTAAGTGCGTTTAAGTGGTGTGAAATACTTGGTTTTGTCATATTGAAATGTTCAGCGATCTCACCAGCGGTTAGAACACCTTCTTTTAATAAGTCCAAAATTTTTCTCCTTGTTGGATCTGCTAATGCTTTGAATGCTTGATTCAATGTCTTTCTTCCTTTCACTAATTAGACATTTAGATATTTATCTAAATGTTAAAATGTTTTCAGTTAATTGTCAATTATATACGAGGCCCTTTTTACTTTCTCCGCTTTTGACCTATACTGTTTATTAGCTTATCTTTCAACATAATGAAAAGACTTAAAACACATGATACACTATAGCTACAATTGTTTTTTAGGAGGAATATACATATGTATAAAATTTTAATCGTTGAAGACGATCCAAATATTTCATCATTACTACAATCTCACATTCAAAAATATGGCTATGAAGCTGTTGTTGCAGAGAATTTCGATGATATTATGGAATCGTTTAACGCTGTGAAACCACATCTTGTTTTACTTGATGTAAACTTACCGAAATTCGATGGATTTTACTGGTGCCGCCAAATTCGTCATGAATCTACTTGTCCAATTATTTTCATTTCAGCTCGTGCTGGTGAGATGGAACAAATTATGGCGATTGAAAGCGGTGCGGATGATTATATTACAAAACCGTTCCACTACGACGTTGTAATGGCAAAAATTAAAGGTCAATTACGCCGTATTTACGGTGATTATGCACCAAACATTTCTGAGCGTATCGTTGAAGTAGAAGGATTAAAACTATTCCCAGAACGTCCTGAAATTCACTTCGGATCTGAACAAGTTCTTTTAACGAAGAAAGAAGCTATTTTAGCAGAAATGTTATTATCTAAATTCCCTCGTACAGCGAGCCGTGAAGATTTGTTAGCTGCGCTTTGGGATGACGAAAGCTTCGTTGAAGAAAACACATTAAACGTAAACATTACGCGTCTTCGTAAAAAGTTCAATGAGCTTGGTATTGAAAATGCTATTGAAACAGTGCGCGGACTTGGGTATCGTTTTAACGCAACTTGGAGTGAATAAGCATGAAGCTATTTTTACGTGATCATTTTGCATTTTTTCTACTGTACGTATTAAACTTCGGTATCATTTTCGTTCTGTATGATGCAGTAGATGGATTCCAAAATAATAAATTTTACTTCGTCGTTTTAAGTTTATACTTATTTATTTGTTTCCTCGCTTACCGTTACGTTCGTAATCGTAGAATGTACCATAGATTAAGTGAACAACCAGAAAAAATGGAAGATGCATTTATTGAAAGAGCAACTGCTCCGATGCCTCACGGTGTAAATGAACTCGTGCGCACGCAGTATCGTCTATTCCAAAAAGAACTACAATCGTACGAAGTAAAACAACAAGAACATCAATTATTCATTAACCACTGGGTGCATCAAATGAAAACGCCCGTTTCTGTTATGCAACTTATGGTACTCGAAATGGAAGATGAACATTTAATTCCGAAATTCAAAAAAGAATTAGAACGTCTAAACCAAGGGCTTGATATGGCTTTATACATGGCAAGGTTAAATAACTTCCATGAAGACTTCCATGTTGAGACGATTTCATTAAAAGATACGGTAACGAAAAATATTAATGGATTAAAAGAACTATTTATCCGAAACGGAGTCTTCCCTGTTTTAGAAGTTCATTCTGATTTACAGGTTGCTTCTGATGCGAAATGGCTAAAATTTATCATCTATCAGTTAATGACAAATGCCGTTCGTTACTCTGGTGAGCGCGGCAAGAAAGTATTCTTATCCGCTTATCGAAACGGAAAAGATATTATTTTAGAAGTTCGTGATGAAGGTGTTGGTATTCCGCAAGAAGATATTCGACGAGTATTCGAACCGTTTTACACTGGGAAAAATGGTCGTACATTCGGAGAATCTACTGGTATGGGACTTTATATCGTAAGTAAAATTTGTGATTATTTAGGTCACTCTGTCAAACTAGATTCTGAAGTTGGGAAAGGAACGACGATTAAAATCATCTTCCACAACGCTGCAAATAATCAAGCAGAATATACGGAGAAGGTGACCGAAGCATGATCGTGACATATGCAAGCAAAATGTATGAGAACTCACTCTCATACATTTTTTGCAATAAAACTACTTCTATATCTTCTAACCGGAGGTATAATTTATGACATTTTGGCAATTTGCATTTAAAAACGTCACGCGCAACTCGAGAGCTTATTTTGCTTACTTTGTAAGTAGTTCTTTTTCGATTGCCGTTTTCTTTTCATTTGCTGTTTACTTATTCCATCCGAAATTACAAAACTTTGGCACGGTCTCTGAAATTTCAGGATTAATGATATTTTCAGAAGTAGTAATTGTATTTTTTTCTTTCTTCTTTTTACTATATTCCATTGGCACTTTTTTAAAAGTTAGAAAAAAACAATTCGGCGTTTTGACCGTTTTAGGAATATCGAGAAAACAATTACACCGTCTCGTCTTCATGGAAAATATGTTAATCGGTATTTTATCTATCTTTTTCGGCATGCAGTTTGGACTTGTATTTTCACAATTTTTCTTATTAGTCACAGCAAAAATTACGCACGTACCAGGCATATATTTATACTTACCTATTAACGCTTTTATTTTAACGACAATCGTCTTCCTTAGTCTTTTTATCGTTGTATCTACGTTGACACCGATGCTCATTCGTACAAAAAAAGCGGTACACCTTTTAAAAATAAATAGTAAAAAACGAAAAGAAAGAAAACCGTCCATACTTATTTCTTTATTTGGTGTGATTTGTTTATTTGGTGGCTATGCGTTAGCTGGAAATCCTAAATATTTCGTATCAGTAAGCCCACAAATAGGTGTTATATATATGGTTTCAAGTATTTTCGTCATTCCAATGCTCGTTACAATCGGAACATATTTCTTCTTTTCACAAATTAGTTTCTTACTTATTCATATTTTAAAGAAAAGAAGAAAATTTTATATGAAACGTATTAATATGCTTTGGATTTCTGATTTAGCAAACCGTATTCGAACGAATATTAATATGCTTTTTATTGTAGCAATGCTATCTACTATCGCTTTCACAATGATTACGTTCCTATATGGGTTCGGAAAATTTATTAAGCTAGACGTTAATCGAACTTCGCCTTTCCCAATTTCTTATTTTTCTTATGATGCGAATCCTTTTGTTACAGAGCATTTAAATTGGCTTGAGCAACAATTAAAAAAAGAGCATTTTCCTTATGAGAAAATAACAGCTGATATGTATGAAACACCGCTAGAAGAAGATAAAGGTATAGCTATTTATAATGACGTATACGCAATTAAGCAAAGTGACTATAACAAACTTGCGAATTCTTTACGAATGAAACAACTATTTATAAATGATAACGAGGCATATGTTTTAACGGGGACGTCTTATATCACTATATTCAATGAATTTGAGCAAAGCTATAAAAGAGATTACATTACACTCTCTAGTACAAATACGAAATTAAAAGTAAAAGGCTATGAACAGATCCATGCAATTCCATCTGACTTTTCATATCAAACGATCGTTTTGCCTGATATTGTTGTGAACAACTTACCTAACTCGGTAAAGCATATATCGGCATATAATTATAAAATTCAAAATTGGGAACAGACATATGAAATTGCTGATACTTTTATAGAAAAAGTGCAAAAAGATCGCAACAACTCCCAATATGAAGGGACTCTTATTCGACTATTTGAATCAGCAGGATCGTTATACAGAATAACATCTGGTAGTGCTGCATACTTCCTAATTGGAACATTTTTAGGAGTTATTTTCTTCATTGGAGCCGGTAGCGTTCTTTACTTTAGAATGTATACAGATTTGACGAACGAACAAGAGAAATACATAACGATTTCTAAAATTGGTGTAACAGGTGCAGAGATGAAACGATCTGCAACCATACAACTTAGTATTTTATTTTTCGTTCCGTACATTATGGCATCCATTCATACAATGTTCGCAACGAAAATGCTACAAGATGTAATTGGCTTATCTTTGTTCAAAGAAGTTTCAGCCGTTCTTATTATTTTTGGATTCGTTGAAATTGTATTTTTCTTATTCATTCGCTCACTTTATATGCAGAAGTTATCACAATATACTGATACACATTAAAAAGGTTATTACATGAAAAAGGTGGGATCTCTTCCCTCCTTTTTCATGCCCATTATATTAGGAGGTTTAGGTGAATGACATTTTGGCAGTTTGCATTTAAAAACGTCACAAGGAACGCCAGAGCTTATTTCGCCTATTTTGTAAGCAGTGCATTTTCCATTGCAATTTTTTTCTCGTTTGCAGTTTATTTATTTCATCCTAAATTGCATATGACAGGCGTGAATGCTGCTCTGAACATATTAATGACAATTTCAGAAATTGTCATCGTATTCTTTTCATTTTTCTTTTTACTATATTCAATCGGTACTTTCTTAAAAGTGCGAAAAAAGCAATTTGGGATTTTAACAGTACTTGGCATATCCCAAAAACAATTAAAGAGACTCGTATTTCTAGAAAACATGCTAATTGGTGTTCTTTCCATCTTTTTCGGCATTCAACTTGGACTTGTTTTCTCGCAGTTCTTTTTATTAGTTACCGCCAAGATTACACATGTTCCTGGTTTATATTTATATTGGCCAACAGCTGCCATTATTTTAACTATGATCATTTTTCTAGGACTCTTCATTCTCGTCTCATCGTTTACGCCGATGCTCATTCGGACGAGAAAGGCTGTACGTCTTTTAAAAGAAGGAACAAAACAAAAAGAAAGAAAAGCATCTGTGCTCATCTCTCTATTTGGTGCGATATGTTTAATATCTGGATACGTGCTAGCAGCCAATCCGCTATATTTCATGTCGCTCGGCGACGTAGTTGGGCTTTTGTACGCCGCCACCAGTATATTTCTCATTCCGTCACTTGTTACAGCTGGAACATACTTTTTCTTTTCACAAATTAGTTTTTTACTCATTCGTATATTAAAAACGCGAAGAACATTTTATATGAAGCGAATTAATATGCTTTGGATTTCTGATTTGGCAGCGCGCATTCGGACAAACATTAACATGCTCTTTATTGTAGCGATGCTATCAACACTTGCTTTTACTATGATTACATTCTTATATGGATTTGGTAAATTTATGAAGTTCGATACAGTAAGAGAAAACCCTTTTCCTTTTACATATTTATCACATACTGAAAATACGTTGGCGGATGAACATTTAAACTGGTTAGAACAAAAATTTAATGAAGAGCACTTTACTTATACAAAATTTAAAACGGATATATATGAAGTATCTTCAGCTGAAAATAACACGCAGCTCTATTATGCCATTAAGCAAAGTGACTATAATGTACTTGCTAAAGCTTTAAATTGGGAGACACTCACGGTAAATAAGAATGAATCTTATATTCTTATGAAAGACTTAGATGATCAAGTTATTGGAACGCTTCACAATAAAGACAAGAAAAATACTCTTACACTTACGCAAAACAATTTACAACTACAAGTGAAAGAATATAAAAGTTATAATCCATTCCCAAATCGCTTAATATACCAATTGCTCATACTATCTGATGAAAATGTAGAAGCATTATCCACTGTTTCAAAACAGATGAGTGTATATAGCTTTAAAGTTAAGGACTGGGAAAAAGCTAATAACATCGGCGCGGTATTCATAGACAAAATTAATACCGACGGGAACAACATTCAAGCAGAGCACCCGCCTTTCCATGCAAGTGAAGCGAGCGATTCTCTATACACAACAAAACAAAATGTCGCTTCGTTCTTCTTAATTGGTACTTTCTTAGGTGTTATTTTCTTTATTGGTGCTGGCAGTGTTCTTTACTTCAGGATGCATACAGATTTAACAAATGAACAAGAAAAGTATGTAACGATTACAAAAATTGGTTTAACAGAAGCCGAAATGAAACGATCTGCTACAATTCAACTTGCGATTCTATTCTTTGTCCCGTACATTATGGCATCAATTCATACGATGTTTGCGACAAAGATGCTGCAAGAAGTTTTACATCTCTCGTTCTTCGCTGAGATTACAGTCGTACTGATGATTTTTGGAACAGTTGAAATTTTATTTTTCCTTTTAATTCGTTCCTTCTATATGCAAAAATTATCACACCATATTAAGTTTTAAAGGATAGAAAGGTGATTATTATGGAAGAAGTATTACACATTAAAAATGTCTCAAAAGTGTATGAAGGAAAGGTCCCTCATACAGCTTTAAAAAATATAAATTTACATGTAGATAAAGGTGAATTCGTTGCGATTATGGGACCATCTGGTAGCGGTAAATCTACATTTTTAAACGTTATTTCTACCATTGATTCTCCGACTGCTGGTGATGTCGTGATTAATGGAAAAAAACCGCACACATTTCGTAGAGAGAAGTTAGCTATTTTCCGCCGCCAAGAGCTAGGATTTGTTTTCCAAAATTTTAACCTACTAGATACACTAACAATCGGTGAAAATATCGTACTACCTTTAACATTAGATAATGTTCCTTTAAAAGAAATGGATGAAAAGCTTGATAACATTTCAAAGAAACTTGGAATTGATCATATTTTAGACAAGCGTATCTTTGAAGTGTCAGGAGGACAAGCACAGCGTACCGCAGTAGCACGTGCTGTTATTCATCATCCTTCACTTTTACTTGCCGATGAACCGACAGGAAATTTAGATTCAAAAGCGGCAATTGACGTGATGGAACTATTTACGAAATTGAACAAAGAAGAAGATGCAACAATTTTAATGGTTACGCACGATCCATTCGCAGCAAGTTATTGTAACCGCGTCATTTTCATTAAAGATGGCGAACTTTACAATGAACTACACCGCGGATTGTACCGTGAGAAATTTTATCAAGAAATATTAGATGTTTTAGCATTACTAGGAGGAAGACGTGGATGACATTTTGGCAATTCGCATTTAAAAATGTCTCCCGTAATTCAAAAGCATATTTCGCCTACTTTGTAAGTAGTGCGTTTTCTATCATGGTTTTCTTTTCATTTACTGTATACGCATATCATCCGCGGTTACAAAGTGTACAAAGTTTCCAAGAACGTGATCCTCTAATGAACTTAGCTAGTACAGCGCAGTTGGTTATCGTTATGTTCTCGTTCTTCTTTCTCTTATATTCAATTGGAACATTTTTAAATGTACGGAAGCAGCAATTTGGCGTTTTAACTGTTCTCGGTATATCTCAAAAACAATTAAAACGTCTTTTGTTTACTGAAAATATGATCATTGGAATGCTTGCTATCTTTGCAGGTATTCAAGGCGGTCTTGTTTTCTCTAACTTTTTCTTACTCGTTACTTCTAAATTAACAAGTGCAAAAGGCCTCTATTTATATTGGCCAACAGAAGCTATTATCGTTACAACCGTAACTTTTATTATTTTATTTTTCATCGTATCTACGTTTACACCAATGTTTATTCGTACTCGAAAAACAACGCAGCTTATTAAGGGAGTTAACAAAGAGAAGAGCGAAAAAAGACCATCTATACTCATTTCACTATTTGCTTTAACTTGTCTAGGACTATGTTATTATATTGCCGGTTATCCGCAAGGCTACATAACAGAAAAAAATGCCCAAAATGGATCTGTATTCTTAATTATGTTATCTATTTTACCGCTTGTAGTAATTGGGACGTATTTATTTTTTTCACAAACATTTCTTCTCTTTATCTATATTTTAAAGAAACGAAGAAAGTTTTATTTGAAACAAATAAATATGTTATGGATTTCAGATTTAGTTTCTCGTACCCGCAGTAATATTAATGTACTCTTTATCGTTTCTATGCTATCTGCACTTGCATTTACGATTATTATCGGGTTATTTGCTGCAAACAATCATACGAAAGCATCCATACTAGAACGATATCCTATACCATTCACCTATACATCAGAAGGTATTAATGTATTTGAACAAAAGCATATTACTACGATTGAAACTGAACTTATAAATGCTAATTTTCAATATGACAAATATAAATTTACCGTTTTAAAAGATACAGCTTCAAAAGAATCAATTGCCATTATGAAAATGAGTGATTATAACGCAATAGCAAAGCAATTAAACAGGCCAGAAATCACTCTCGAATCTTCACAAGTTTATAATATTTCTCGCTATTCACCAGCGTTATTAAATCTCGTATCTAACCCATTTGCGAAGCAGGGCACGATTACACTTGGCTCTAATAAAAAGGAATTTCAAATTAAAGGTTTTATTAATAGAGGAATTGAGCCCCCCTTTGCATTACCTCACTTAATAGTGATGCGAGATGAAGTAATTGAAAATATGGTTCCTCATATTGAAACAATTACAGTTTATAACTACTTCGTGGAGAATTGGGAAAATGCAATTGTCCCAACAAAAAATATATTAAAAAGCTTAAATCATGATGAAGAAACTTTGTATGAAGCACATAAGGGTGAAGAAGATTTCATTAAACCATTTCATATTTATACAGCTACGGATGAACTGGTTCATAGTAAAGGAAATGCAGTTGCTCAATTCTTTATTTGGGCATTTCTCGGCTTTATTTTCTTTATCGGTGCAGCTAGTGTTTTATACTTCCGTATGTATAACGACTTAACGAATGAAAAACAAAAATATATTACGATTACAAAGCTTGGATTAACTGAGTCAGAAATGTTTCGCTCCGCAACGATTCAATTAGGAATTTTATTTTTCGTCCCTTACATTGTTGCTGGTGTTCACACATTATTTGCGGTTAAGTTTTTACAAAGCATGCTCGCTTTTTCTTTACTAAAAGAGCTATTAATTGTACTCACTTTCTTTGGGATTATCGAGATTATTTTCTTCTTCTTAATCCGATCTCTGTACATTAATAAATTATCACAACACATAAAAATATGAATAAAATGGCCTTGTGCGTATTGCACAAGGCCATTTTCAATAGTTTTTAATTAGCAGCAATATCCGCCGTAGCCACCATATCCGTAGCCGCCGTAACCGCCATAACCACAACCGCCACCGCCGAAGCAGCTAGCACCGATGATAATTAATAAAATAAACAATACGATTAGAAGCGCAAAACCGCCTCCGCACCCATGTCTGCGGTTACAATCATCATGTCTGTGTTCACACTTTTCGCTCATTACTCTATTCCTCCTTTAGTATCATTCATAACAAGTTCACCTTGCTCTAAATGAGGGGATTCCATTTATATTATGTTTTCAGGGCGAATAGGAAGCTTGGCTTGCTTAAAAACGGGCTTGTTTTTAGAAATGGGCTTTATCAAAAAAAAGATACCTGTTAAGGTATCTCCTAAAGAAACATATTCAATAAAAGTGCAAAACCAAATGCAATAAATGATAACAATGTCTCGAGTACCGTCCACGTTTTAAACGTTTCCTTCACCGTCAAACCTAAATACTCTTTTACAAGCCAGAACCCTGCATCATTTACGTGAGAAAACATTAACGAGCCTGCTCCGGTTGCTATAACGAGCAATTCTAAATTCACACCAGACATGTGCTGAATAACTGGTGAAACAATCCCTGCTGCTGTCGTTAATGCTACTGTCGCTGAACCTGTTGCAATTCGAATTAATCCAGCTACCATAAAAGCTAATACGATTGGTGATAACGATATATGTTCTGCCATTTGCGCGATCGCCGTTCCAACGCCGCTTTCAATTAATATTTGTTTAAATCCACCGCCTGCACCGATAATTAAAATAATGGAACCGACCGGTAATAAACTTTCGTCCGTTAATTTTTTAATCATCTTTTTATTAATTCCTTGTCTTATTCCAAGTAAATAAAATGCTGCGAAACATGAAATAAGTAAAGCAATTACTGGACTTCCAATAAATACAAAAAATTCAGTTATCTTTTTCGGTAATGAAATATATGGTGCAACGACCGATAAAATCATCAATACAACTGGTAATAAAATAATAAAGAATGAAACTTTACGACTCGGTAAGTCAGTTGAGACAGTCGTAACTCGAATAAGCTCTGGTTCATTTTCAGGTATAACCCTTTTATGTACCCACTTTGCAAATATCGGTCCTGCGATAATGGCTGCTGGTAACGCGATAAGTAATGAATATAAAAGTACCTTTCCTAAGTTCGCGTTATAAATACCGATTGCTGTCATCGCCCCTGGATGTGGTGGCACGAGACCGTGAACAATAGATAGCCCCGCAATAACAGGTAAAGCAATTAATAATATGTTTTGCTTCGTTGTTTTTCGAATTGAAATAACAAGTGGTAATAAAATGACAATCCCTACTTCAAAAAAGACGGGAATCCCTATAACAAACCCTGCAAATAACATAGCCCACGGTAGTTTCTTTACACCGAAAAATCGAATAAAGAAATCTGCCACTTGCATGCCGGCCCCTGAATCGGACATCATTTTTCCTAAAATTGTACCGAGAGCTAAAAACCAACTAAATGCCCTAGTACACTACCAACACCAGATTCATAGGCAGTCACTATTTTCGTTAAATTCAATCCAGACATAATCGCTAAAAATAAACTCGCAACTGTTAAACTAATAAATGCATGCCACTTCCACCATGATACCCCTAAAATAACAATCGCAATTGCAAGTAACGTGACGATTAATAAGTATATATCCATTTTTCATTCCCCTTACTTTATAAAAAAAGAGGGCGAATACCCTCTTTTTATACGTCATAATTCACTACATAATGCTGCATTTCTGTATTGTAGTAGCCCTCGCTATATTCAATTACTTCGCCAACTTCATCGTAAGAATAGCGCATTCGTTTTAATAGCGCTGTCCCCTCTTTTTCACCTAACGCTTCTGCAACGAAATTAGGTGCAAGTCCAACAGCGAATTCATCTCTAAAGTTTTCTAAATGAATGCCTCGGTCTTCAACTAAATCATAAAGCGATTGCAAGTCAAAGTCCGATAAATCTGTACTTGCCATTTTCGCTGAGAAATAGTGCGTATAATGAATGTACGGTGCATCATTTAACGTATATAAACGTTCAATACGAAAACTCTCTTTACCGAATAATCGAAATGGCACTGTTCCTTCTTCATTCTGAACGATTTCTGCTTTTAGCAATTTTTTCTGTACTTTATATCCTTCTTCCACTAACACTTCAGTAAATTTCTTACCCTTTGACAGTTTTGTCGCAGAAGTGTTACGTATAACTTTCGTTCCTTTACCGCTTTTCTTTTCTAAATACCCTTCTTGAGCGAGTTCTTTAATCGCATTTCGTACTGTAATTTTACTCACCTTGAACTCTTCTTCTAACTGCGGTTCGGAAGGAATATTTGTATGAATTGCATATACACCATGCAATATTCGATCACGAATAATGTTTTTTATTTGTAAATATAATGGTCCTTTTTTTCTCGTTACGTTCACCGTTACACCCACTACCTTTCTACATCACCTACTGATGCCGTCATTGCCCGAAGTATATCCTTCTCTGATGACATTGGCGTATCACCGACGATTGTATGTGCAAGCATTCCAGCTGCTGACGCAAATGAAACAGCTTTCTCTGGTGCAAATTCTTCTATCTCGCCATGAATAATCCCGCTCGTATAAGCATCTCCAGCACCTATTCTATCATATACAGAAAACGTAAGTGTTTTTGCAAAAGTGAACGCACCGTCTTTACATATAAATCCCCGAAGCGAGTGTGTATTATCGCTATTAATAGAGCGATGTGTACCAGCGATTGTAGCGATACTATACGTTTCAGCTACCTTTGGAATAAGATCAACAAGTTGCGCCTCTCGCTCCGTTTCTTCTGTTTTCATTCCTAAAACAAACATTGCATCTTTTTCGTTCATCATTACAATATCAGCTAGCCCTAACATTTCTTCATAATGTGGTTTCGCCTGCTCGTACCCATCTTTTCCCCAAAGTGATGGACGATAATTGCAATCAAAAACGACAGTGCCTCCGTTTTGTTTAACTGCTTTCGCTAAAGATTTCATATGATGGCGCACAGTATCATTCATCGCAAGTGTAATCCCGCAAAAATGAACGATATCAATTTCCTTCGCGATTTCTTCAAATTGATACATTTCTTCACATGCCGTATTAAAGCTACTTTCTAATCGATTCGAATATGTAACGCGGCTTGCACGTGCGCCAAATCCATTTTCTAAAAAGTAGATGCCGACATATTTACCGCCTCTTGAAACAAGCGAGGTTTGCACGCCTAATTTTTGAATGTAAGATAATGCAGCATCTCCAACCGAGTTTTCCGGTAAAGTAGAAATAAGAAGCCCTTCATGCCCGAGATGAGAAAGTGCTGCAGCAACGTTCACACCTGTACCAGAAAATGAGTATTTTAATGTATTAGCTTGCGATAACAATTCATATCCTGGTACTTGCAGGCGCATCATTACTTCACCGAATGCTGCAATTTTCTTACGCATATTGATCAACTAACTTCTTCACGACTGCTAATAATTCACGAACATCTTCTACTTTCGTATTGCCAGTTTCTTTATCAATAATAGAAGAGTACACATGCGGGATCACTTGCTCTACATTTGCTTCAAGCGCAATACGTAAAATTGTTTCAAAGTTTTCTTTATCGATTCCGCCCGTTGGCTCTAATGCGAATCCTTCTTCCGCACAAGCTTTCGCAACTGCGCGATATTCTTCTTCATGAGCTAGCCCTTTCATCGGGAAGTATTTCAATGAATTTCCGCCCATATCACGTACAAGTGCGATCGCTGTTTTAATTGGAACGATTGCTTTTTCTTCTCCAGCTGCACTAATTGGACCAGTAGAAATATTTACGTACCCTACTTTTCCTGTTGGCGATACTAAACTATTAATCCAGCTATCTTTTCCGCCAAGATTTGCACGTGTCGCTCCAACTGAAGGGAACACTTGGTTAATATGGCTACCAGGATAATGCTTCGCAATTTCAGCTACAACTGCTGCTTGGCGATTATCTCCTGCTCCTAGTCCAATCGATACAGCATCATCAATTTCTTTTCCGTATGCTTTCATCGCTGTAACTGCTTCTTCTACTGTTGGATAGTCTTTTGATAACACTCCCACTACTACATAACCTTCTGCTGCTTCAAAAATATCTTTCGCATTTTCGATATTGTTCGCTAATACATTTAATGCTACGCGGCCTTTATAAAAACGTTTTTGAATGTTTGTCATTTTAGTTTCCCCCTACAATTTCTCTCAATTTTTCTTCAATCACATGTATGTCATCACCTTGAAGTGGACGTGGATCAATATCAAAGAATCCTTGTCTTACTCCGTAATCACGTGTATAAATCGCGATTTCCCCTTCGCGTAATGCTGTCACAACGTCTTTTGCCGATTTATTTAACTCTTTTTCGTTAATATGAATACGGGCTCTAAAGATTGCTCTTCCCGCTTCATCTTGAACGATCGTTACATTTACACCGTTTAATTCTTTTAGCGGCATAAGTACTTGTAACAACTCTTTTTCTTGCTCACTCTTATCTTCTTTTACTCCGTACTCATCAAGCGCTTGAAGTAAGCCAAATGTTGTTTCTTTCCCAACTTTCATACTTCTTCCGATGCAATGTAATTGCACTTTCAGCCACTCAATATATTTTCGTTTCCCGCCAACAATACCAGAAGTAGGCCCTTCAATTGCTTTTGAACCGCTATAAATGGCAAGGTCTGAATACTTCACATATTTTTGAATATCTTCTTCAGCTGCCGCATCAACGATAAGTGGTACATTATTTCGCTGCGCAACTTCCCATGCTTCTTCAACAGAAATCATATTTTTTTGCACGGCATGATGTGATTTTACATAAAGAATTGCTGCTGTATTTTCACCAATTGCATCTTCAATATGCTCTGCTTTCCCTTCATTTGCGTAGCCAACTTCTACAAGTTTTCCTCCGCCTAAGTAAATCATCGTTTCAACAGGAGCACCGTATTGAACGTTATGACCTTTTAACATAATCACTTCGTTTTTCGCGATGACCTCTTGATGAAGTCTTTCACTTTTACGGCGATTTCCTTCTGTCACAATTGCTGCGATAGAAAGCGCAATTCCGCTCGATGCTGAATTCACAACAACCGCTGCCTCTGCATCTAGAATTCTCGCAATATGATCTCCTGCTTTATCTACTAAATCAGCAATTTCCACATAATTTTGTCCCCCATGTTTCATTGCATCCATAACTGTATCTGTCGGAGCGGATACACCTAAAATACTCATTCTACCGCTCGCATTTATTACTCTTTTTAATCCGTACTTAGCATTCAATGAATAACCCATTGACTACAACCCCTTTCGTATCAATTCTTCTTTCAGCAATGCGCTGATCCCCTTCTGAATCTATTAACGTAATCTTCTCATCTTTCACCGTAAATAAAGTTAAATTTGCAATATCTCCTTCTTGAATACGGCCAAGCTCAGGTTTCTTAAGCCATTCTGCCGCATGTTTCGTCACCGCATCAATCACTTCTTCTAGCGGATAACCTAAGTAAAGGAATTTTGAAAGAACATGAGCCATACTATACACTGGACCGTGCACGCGATTCTTCCGGTAAATATCTGTACTAATTGTATTAAAGGCAATATCGTGACGCTTTGCTGCCTCTGCTACTTTAAAAGAAAAACTAGCATTACCGTGACCAACATCTAAATGAACGCCGCGATTCACTGCATCTAGTAACACAGGTAACGGTTTACCTTCTTCATCAAACAAATTATTTTCTTTCCCGTTTAAGTAATGTGTAATAACATCATCTTTTTCTAAAAGAGGTACAACTTCCTCAATGCGAGGAGGCGCTGAACCGATATGTACCATAATCGGTAATGATGTTTCACGTGATAAAGAGCGCGCTACATGCAGCGGTTCAATTCCACTATCACAAACGACGCTTTTACTCATTCTCGCCTTTAACCCAACGATTACATCTTTATACTTTTCTACTGCTTCTATTACTTTCTCTTTATCGATCCATTCCATATTGGATAATTCATCAATTCGTTTCAAACCGATGCGAGAAATATTTAAAAAGGCAAATAAATTCGTTTTCGCCTGCTCTCTACTTTTTACTAAATCTGCAATGCGATCAGCTCCGCAGCTACCCGCATCAACAATTGTCGTTACCCCTTGTTTAACGCCAATTTCATCCACCTCATCGCCATACGGATCAAACTCTGGAAAAGCATGAACGTGCAAATCAATCCAGCCACTCGATACGTAAGTACCCGAGTAATCAAGAACCTTTCCACCCTCGCCAGCACCTGCTTTCGTCACCTGTGCGATTTTATTATTTTCAATTACAATGTCAATCTCTTCCCCGTTCACACGTTTCACATTACGTAGTACGAATCGTTCTGTCATTGTACTTCACCCTTTTCTATAAGAAGCCATAAGAATACGCTTACATTAAAATTTCATTTTATATATCTTTCACACGTTTAGCGTAACACAAAAAAAGGGAGAAGTAAATATAACGTTATAATGTTTAAATTTAAATAAAAAGATGCTGCTCCAAAACGGAACAACCTCTTTTTCTATTCCTGAACCGTCACAATAACCCCGTCCACATTATTCCCCGAAATTTCATACTGCTTATTCACCGGAATATCCACTTTCCTATTCCCGGAAACTTTATAATAAGAAACCGTATATTTCGTACCTTCCACATCGGTTGTGATTTCTTTTTTCTCTTTTAAGAAGTCTAAGTATTCCTCTAATGTCATTTTCTTTTTTTGCATAATGGCACTATGAGGTAACCCGACATAACGAATGTGCCACGGCTCATATTGAATGCCTGTAATGTTACTTTTATTTTTCGGATAGCGTAAAACAAATCCGTGCTTCCATACGTTCTCTTCAATCCATTTTCCTTCAGGCGCTTTTTCCATTTTCTTTTGCGTTGAACCAACGTCCAGTGATAACCCTAAATTATGTTCACTATATCCTGCTGGGAGTGCATAATCAGATCCCATTTTTTCATATAGCTGTCTTTGCTCTTGGAAATCTCGATAGCCGCTATTCATTAAGAAATGTTGTACGCCATCTTTTCCAGCCGCATCGACAACGTTCAAAAACTTTTTTACAACATCCTTTGATAAACGAAGGTTTCTATCAAATATTACGTAGCCTCTCACTAACTCACTATTATGATTTACATTTATAATATCAGACCTAATGCTATCTTTTTTTAGTGGATAATCTTTGTTAACTAATAATAGATTCCCTTTATAAATTTCTTCTTTTGTAATCTCTACCTTTTCCATATTTGCATTCTTTATTGCGCTATTTTCCTCGCCGATTTTCACATCAATTTCTTTTTGAAATAACGGTGATATATATAAGCCTACACAGATTGTGCATGCGATAAAAAGAGAAATAAATACCCACTTTTTCATTTCTAGTTCCTCCTTAACATAACTTACGTATAGAATAGAAAAAACTATTAAAATAAAAAGTGGGGTAAAGTTTAAATTTTTATTAAATTGTAACGTTCTCGTCTTTTGGCAATCGCACTTCAAACATTGTTCTAACTACATTACTTTCAGCAGAAATCGTCCCGTTATGCTGTTCAACAATATTTTTCGCAATAAATAGCCCAAGGCCTGTCCCGCCACGGTTTTCTGACCTCGATTTATCACCTGTATAAAACATATCAAAAAGATACGGTAAGTCCTCTTCTGGAATGCTATCTCCGTAATTCATAACTTGTACGACAACTTCTTCATTATCGATATACCCATTCAAATCAACAAATTGCCCATCATATCCGTAACGAACAGCATTTGTTAACAAGTTTTCAAATACTCTAGCTAACAATTTCCCATCACCGTTAATCGGCAAATGAGGATCAACATTCAATCTAGCTTCTAAATGATGTTTTTCTAATAACGGATACAATTCCTCATCTAGCTGTATAAGCAGCTCACTTATATCAATCGGCTTTTTATCCAGCTTTAGCATGCCATAATTCATACGTGTAATTTCAAATAACTCATCAATTAAACTTTCGAGCCTTTGCGATTTCGTATATGCAATTGTGGAGAAATGTTTAATTTGTTCTTTTGTTAAATTCTCATCTTTAAGAATTAAATCTAAATACCCTAACACGGATGTTAATGGTGTCCTTAAATCATGAGCTAAGTTCACAACGAGCTGGTCTTTACTACTTTCTACAAAGTCTCCTCTTTCCACCGCTTCTTTTAACTTTTCACTCGCAACATTTATTTCACGCGCGATGTCTCCAAATTCATCATTTGATGAAACTTGAACTCTATTCGTAAAGTTACCGTTCGCAAGATGATGAATCCCGTTAGAAATCTCACTAAAATACTTTAAATACGGTTTTGTCAAAAAGAAGAAAAAGATAATAGATAACGGGATAAAGAAAATTAAAAAGAAGTTAATGTCTCCAAATTCCCTTACGATTGACCTAAATTGTGCTAAAGGCTCTTCATAGCGAACCATCGTTTTATAATACAACTGCAATCCTTTATAAATTATATAAGTTACAGTTGCAGCGAGCACCATACTTAACGCAAATAAGGCAATCATTTTAAATCGAAAGCTTTTCATCATGTTATCCATTGAAAGTATACCCTACTCCCCACACTGTTTTTATTAGCTTATCTTTTCTTTTATCTTCCCCAAGTTTTTTCCGCAACGTACGAATATGTACCATAACTGTATTTCCGCCTTCATAATAATCATCTGCCCATACTTGCTGAAAAATATTTTCCACATTGTATACTTTCTTCGGGTGACTCGCTAATAAATATAAAATATCAAACTCTTTCGGTGTTAATTCAACTTGTTCTCCGTACACATTTACTGTTCTTCGCTCAGGATCAATCACGACCCCGCCTACCTCTAAAGCAGATTTATTCTCCGCTACTTTCGGCTGATTTAACGTAAGAAACCTACGTAATTGTGCATTTACACGTGCAACTAATTCAATTGGTGTAAAAGGTTTCGTCATATAATCATCTGCACCTAATACAAGACCTGTCACCTTATCAAAATCAGACGTTTTCGCACTCAAGAAAATGATTGGCATATGATGCTTCGCGCGAATTTGACGCGTCACTTCATACCCATCCATTTTCGGCATCATAATATCTAAAACCACTAAATCGATTGGCTGCGTTTCAATAATATGAATTGCCTCTTCTCCATCAGCTGCTTTCACGACGTGGTACCCTTCTTTTTCTAAATGTATCTCAATTAAATCAGCAATTTCTGCCTCATCATCCGCTATTAAAATGGAAATGCGCTTCATTTTACTCCCCCTTTATACGCTCGATTGTAAACTAGTCTATCCAATTTGTACAATAAGAAAAGGCTACTCGCGGGAGTAACCTTAGTAAATGAAATTATATCGACGATTTTCCAAATATATCGAACACAACTTGAATTATATCGACGATTTTTTTAATATATCGACGTTTCGACAAGGAATATCGACTTACCGACAATTAACGACGAAATTCGCCCACTATTTTAAAGACTCAACCTACCGCTCAAACACAATCCGCTGCTTCGTGATTTCCGCCAGTCTTCCGCGATCTACTTCATACTCAGTATCAACGCTTTGCGGCACCATCACTTTCCCTCCCTCAAGCATCACTTGCGGTGAAATAATATCCTTCTCCCAATGCCTACTAGAAGCGGATATATCGCCTGGAATCGTAAAGTTAGGCAGTGAGGCAAGGGCAACATTTTGTGCTCTTGAAATCCCCATCTCTACCATACCGCCGCACCAAACTGGTATGTTATGCTCCATACAATAATTATGGATTTGGATTGATTCTGTTAATCCGCCCACTCGCCCTGGTTTAATGTTAACGATTTGACAACTGCCAAGTGTAATCGCAACACGCGCATCTTCTAAACTATGGATACTTTCGTCCAAACAAATTGGCGTTTCTATTTTCTTTTGCAACTGTGCATGATCAAGAAAATCGTAATCCGCTAGCGGTTGCTCAATCATCATCAATTGGAATTCATCTAGTCGTTTCAGACTCTCCGTATCCGCTAATGTATACGCTGAATTCGCATCAGCCATTAACGGGATATGCGGAAACTCTTTACGAATTTCTTTCAATAACTCATAATCATGCTCTGGCTTTATTTTCACTTTAAAACGCTCGTATCCTTCTTCCGCGTACTTCTCGATTTGTTTTAACATAACCGGAATCGTATTAAGCCCAATTACAACACCAACTTCAATTTCAGCTTTCGTTCCGCCAAGCAATGTCGCTAATGATTTCTTTTGACGCTTCGCATATAAATCCCAAACAGCCCCTTCAATTCCGGCCTTTGCCATTCGGTTTCTTTTTATATGCTGGAACAAACTTGGCACTTCATTCGGATGAGAAATTTCAGCCTTTAATAAATCCGGTAATAAAAAGTCTTGCAGTACATGCAGCGCCGTCTTCACTGTTTCTTCCGTATACCACGGTTCAGAAAAAGCAACGACTTCCCCAAATCCAATGTACCCGTCCGTATCTTCTAATTCAATGACGATACTCTCACGCTTTTCATACGTTCCGTAGCTTGCAGCAAACGGGATGACGAGTGGCATTTCCGTTATATGAAGTGTCGCTTTTTTTATCTCCACTTACATCTCCTCCACTAATTGTCTTAACTCTCGTCTTAACAATTTTTTCGAAGCATTTCGTGGTAATTCCTCTAAGAACCACGCTTTTTTCGGCACTTTATATTTCGCTAATTTCTCCTCGCAAAAGTGAAGAATTTCTTCTTCTGTTACCTCTCCACTTTTTACAATAAAAGCAGCGGGTACTTGTCCCCATTTATCATCAGTCATACCGACAACACCAGCTTCCGCTACCGCCGGATGAGAAAGCAACACTTCTTCAATTTGAGCTGGATATATATTCTCTCCGCCAGAAATAATTAAATCACTGCGGCGATCTAATACGTATAAAAATCCTTCTTCATCTAAATAACCGAGGTCACCAGTATGAAGCCATCCGTTTTGAATTGTCTCACGCGTCGCATCTTCACGGTTAAAGTAACCACCTGTTACGTTCGGTCCTTTTACTACGATCTCGCCTTCTGTAAACGCCGGCACTACTACGCCATCTTTTTCAATACGCAGTTGGCACTGAAATAGTGGTTTTCCAGCTGACCCTACTTTCGTTAACATATAATCTGCGGATAACGTACAAATTTGCGAAGACGTTTCTGTCATACCGTACGTTTGATATACAGGAATCCCTTTATCAACACACGTTTCTAATAACGGTTTCGGCGCTGGTCCTCCGCCAAGTAACATACATCGTAAAGAAGATGGATATGTCTCTGCCCCAAGTCGCTCTAATAAATCAGTTAACATTTTAGAAACGACAGAAATAATCGTTACACCTCTCGTTTGAAGTGCTTTATGAATAAAATCAGCATCATATTTCGGAACGAGTAAAATGCGCATGCCGTACATAATATTTTTCATTAAAAGAGATAGCCCGCCAACGTGGAACATCGGCATACAAGCTAACCAGCAATCATCATCACGAAGTCCTAAATTAAGCGAAGAACCAACCGCGCTTGCCCAATGATTGCCGTACGTTAAAATAACGCCTTTCGGTTTTCCAGTCGTCCCTGACGTATAAATAATTGTCATCGCTTCTTTTAAAGAGAATTCTTCTTGTATAGAGGCTTCCTCTTTTGGTCCATTCATTATGTCGGTGAATGAATACACAGGAATATCTTTAGCCTCAAAATCTTGATCTGTCACTAAACAAATAACTTCAGCATCATCCATTTGCCAAAGTAGCTCTTCTCTTGAAAGACGCGTATTTAAAAGCACAGCTACTGCACCTACGTACGATAGGGCGTGAATAACTGTAATCATCTTCATACCATTTTTCATCAGAACAGCCACCTTTTGCCCACGCTTCACTCCTATATGTGTGAGGTGTTCACAAACAGATACTACTTTTTCATGCAACTGCATAAAAGTAACTTTCTCTTCCTCTATTTCAATTGCAGTGCGATCTGGTGTTAAAAATGCACGTTGCATTAACCAATTTGGCATCGTCTCCATCATTCATTCTCCTTTCATGAAAGAAAGAGACTTGATATGACATCAAGTCTCTTAGTTGTTTTGTTTCCGGTTTGACCTTATCCAGCTGCGCCTCCTAGCCCCTTCCGTCTAAGAACCTTCCGCACAAGAAAGTAAAAAACACTTTCTGTGCGAAAGAACCTTAGCCAACGGGGCTAAACAGTCGGCTCCGCTTTTAAAACATCCAGCTACAGCGGCTAGAACAGTCGGTCGTTTCACGCCTTCCTACGAGGCAAAAAGCGCCTCTACGTCAGGAGTTCCAACGCCCTCGTGTTCTAAGTGAGCCGCTTTCGCTTTTGATCTCATCCAGCTACAGCAGCTAGAATGTTCGGTGGCTTCACTTCTTCCTACGAGGCAAAAAGCGCCTCTACGTCAGAAGCTCCATCCCCCTCACATTCTGAACGAGCTGCTTCCGCTTTTGGTTTGATCACGGGAAACGAGGGAATTGACCGAAGTCTGGACGGCGTTTTTCTTTGAACGCGTCGCGACCTTCTTTTGCTTCGTCAGTTGTGTAGTACAATAACGTTGCATCTCCAGCTAGTTGTTGAATACCAGCTAGACCGTCTGTGTCTGCGTTGAATGCAGCTTTTAGGAAACGAAGTGCCATTGGGCTGTTTGCTAAAATTTCTTCTGCCCATTGTACTGTTTCTGCTTCAAGTTGTTCTAATGGTACTACTGTATTTACTAAGCCCATATCAAGCGCTTCTTGTGCGTTGTATTGACGGCATAGGTACCAAATTTCGCGAGCTTTCTTGTGGCCTACCATACGAGCTAAGTAACCAGCTCCGTATCCACCGTCAAAGCTTCCTACTTTAGGACCTGTTTGTCCGAATACAGCGTTGTCTGCAGCGATTGTTAAGTCACATACGATATGAAGTACGTGCCCACCACCGATTGCATAACCTGCTACCATTGCGATAACTGGTTTAGGAATTGCGCGAATTAGACGTTGTAAGTCTAATACGTTTAGACGTGGGATTTGGTCGTCACCTACATATCCACCATGACCGCGAACTTTTTGGTCGCCGCCGGAACAGAATGCACGTCCACCTTCACCTGTTAAAATGATAACGCCAACATTTGCATCATCACGAGCATGTGCAAAAGCGTCGATTAACTCCATTACCGTTTTAGGACGGAATGCGTTATGTACTTCAGGGCGGTTAATCGAAATCTTTGCGATACCATTGTATGTTGAATAAATAATATCTTCGTAATTGCCTTCTTTTACCCATTCAATAGCCATTACAACTACCTCCTTGTATATTTCTGATCTCCTCTATAAGTGTAACTTCATTCTTAACTGAAAAAAGCATCACTGCATAGTTTTTAGAAATCCCTTTACTATTGTATCAAACTTTTCCGGTTGTTCCACATGAATTGCATGACCAGCACCATCAATTTTGACAAATTTCGCGTCAGAGACGCATTTTTTGATATTTTTTAATATGCAAAAGAACTTTTCATCATACTCTCCATTCATTAAAAGAACAGGCATTTTTAAGTTTTGCAGCTCATTCCACCATGAAGGCTGAGCCCCTGTTCCCATGCCGCGCAAGCTATTTGCGAGCCCTTTTGGATTGTTAGCAAGTCGTTCTTTTCGCACTGCTTCTTGTACGTTTTGTGCTAAACGTTTTTGCGTTTCAAACAGCGGAATATTTCCCCACATCGATACAAAACTTTCGATGCCTTCTCGCTCAATTTTTTGAGCAAGTCGCTCATCTTTTTCACAGCGTTCTTTTCGCTCATCTTCCCTTTCAAGCCCAGCTGTACAATTTTCTAATAAAAGAGAGCGTACATATTCTGGATATAGACACGCCATTGTAATCGCCAGTCTACCGCCCATTGAATAGCCAAGTATGTGCGCCTTTTCAATATGAAGGTAATCTAGTAGTTCTTTCATTTGCAACGCTACATTTCGAATATCATAATGCGTCACATCTTCAGGACTTTCCGTTTTTCCGTGCCCAACAATATCTACTAAAATGACTTGAAATTGCTCACTCCAAGAAGGAACGAAGGAACGCCACGTCTCCATGCTTCCCGTAAAACCATGAAGAAGTAGAAGTGGTTCCCCGCTTCCGACTACTTCATATTCATACGATACACCTTGCAGCGTTACGTTCATTTTGATTCACCTTGCAACGATGTAGTAATTACGTCCTGTGTTTTTGCCCATAACGTACGGTGCAACGTTAAGTTTTCATCACGGTTCGTACAAATTTCCACAACGTGTAAACCTTCTGTCGTTGTTCCTTTTTGTACTTCTTCTCGGAATTGCTCCCAGCCATTTACACGGCTAAATGAACCACCGTACATGTTGACAACATGCTCATAATCAAGGCCAATCGGTGTTCCAAATAACGATTCGAAATGTTCCTTTTTCTCATACTGTGGTAAGAATGAGAAAATACCGCCACCGTCATTATTTACAACGACAATCGTTATGTTTAATTCATGTAATTTTGCGGCTAGTAGTCCATTTAAATCGTGATAGAATGATAAATCACCAATCACTAATACAAGTGGATCGCAAATCATGCTCGCTCCTAAAGCTGTCGAAATGATCCCATCAATCCCATTTACACCACGATTTGCCATTACTTGAATGTCTTTATCCGATGTGAAGAAGAAAGAATCTGTATCACGAATTGGCATACTATTACTTGCAAATAACGTTGCCCCTTCTGGTAATACGCGGACAATATCTGTAATGACTCTTCCTTCAAATGCCGTATCATATGTTTCCATTTCACGAAGCGTTTCCTTCGTTTTTTCGTTTATATGTTGCCACATTTGGGACCAATCATTCTTTTTCATAACTGGCATTTTTTCTATTAGTGCACTGCAAAATGCAATATCACTCGCTTGGACAACTTCTGTTGCAACGAGAGCCGGATCTCTCCATTGTCCAGATTCGTCAACAACGATATGAACGGCTTTCGTCTGTTTTTTAATGAATTGCGTTAATGCTTTCGAAACAGGCATACCACCGAAGCGAATTAAAACGTCCGGCTTCCACGTTTCTTTTAACAATTCATTTCGTAAAAATGTATCGTAACAGTCAATTACCATCGTTTTGTCGTGGTGCCCGCTACGAATGTTAGAAAGTGGATCCGCTAATATTGGATATCCCGTTTTTTCAGCTAGTTGCGTTGCAAACGTTGCGATTTCTGAATGACTATCATCTCCACAAATAATAAGCCCCTTTTCCATATGTGAAAGGCGCCCTACAAGAGAATCTACATATTCACTCGGCATCACCGCGTTCCCTTGCTGAACTACTCCTGTATATTCTCCGCGTCCTTTATCCCATAAACTTTCTAATGAGAAGTCCGGGATAAGCGGTTCGCGAACCGGAAAATTAAGATGAACAGGTCCTTGCGGTGCTAAAAGCGCGCTTGCTATCGTGCGCTGCGTTGTCATGCGAGCGTAATGATACATCGCCTCATTCGCTTCTGGAAGTGCCATCTCTGTAAATTGCTTCACAAACGTGCCGTATAAATTAATTTGATTCATCGCTTGTGGTGCACCGACATCTCTTAATTCATGCGGTCTATCTGCCGTTAAGACGATAAGCGGCACTCGCGAATGAAAAGCTTCACATACAGCTGGATAGTAGTTCGCTGCAGCCGTTCCTGACGTACATAATAATGCAACAGGACGTTTTTTCGCTTTTGCAATACCGAGCGCAAAAAATCCTGCAGATCTTTCATCTACATGTAAATATGTGTTCATTCCTTCATGTTGTTCCATTAGTAGAGCAATCGGCGTTGACCGTGAGCCTGGACTAATGACAACATCACATACATTTAGACGCGTCAGTTCATCCACGAACGCGCCTAAATAATATGATAATGCTTCTATATGATTGTTCATTTCATTAATTCCTCCAAAGCACCAAGCATCGGTCTAAACTTCAAACTTGTTTCTTCATATTCAAGTTGCGGTACTGAATCAATTACAATCCCGCAACCGGCAAATAAGGATGCTTTCTCTCCATTTAATAATCCGCAGCGAAGTGCAACCGCAAATTCACCATTTCCTTCATCATCTATCCAGCCAATCGGTGCACCATATAATCCTCTGTCTAACAATTCAACATCACGAATTAGTTTCATCGCTTCCAAACGAGGTGTCCCGCCAAGAGCTGGTGTTGGATGTAATTCTTCTACCATCGTTAAAAGACTCGCGTCGCCTTTTGCCTCTACAGGCGTATATAAATGAATTAAGTTTTTCGTTGTTAATAGACCAGGACTTTCCGGAATATTAACGGATTCGCAGTGCTCATTTAATACTCCTCGAATCATGTTCACAACATAACCGTGTTCAGCTAAATTCTTTTCATCATGAAGAAGTGCATCACTATTTCGCTTACTTTCTTCTATAGATTGACCATGACCAGTTGAACCAGCAAGACACATTGAAGTAAACTTCTCATCTTCTTTGCGAATTAATCTCTCTGGCGTCGCTCCTAAGAAGCATGCTCCTTTATAATCAAAAGAAAATACGTAACAATCTGGTTGCCCAATGCGAAGTGCTTCTAAAACAAGCGCAGAATCAATATGATGATCCATCTCTACTTTTAGCTCCCTCGCTAATACAACCTTCTGCACGTTCCCCTGCTTCATCTCATCTTGCACTTTCTCAATGGACTTCATCCAGCCTTTCGGATCCACTTCTACTTTAGAAGTAACTGTTAATTTCGATCCTTCTAGTGCACATTTACTCTCCTCAAAAATTTTCTCTTCTAAAGAAACAATTTCGTTATAAAGAGTTTCTGCACAATCTGTTGCTGAAACGAATGTATTCATTGTTAACCATGCTTTTTCATTTTTTACAGTTAATAAAAATGCCGGTAGTGAAAATGTCGTATCATCAAATTCTTTCCATAAATCTGTTTTCTCTTTTTCTTGGTCAAATGAAAATCCACCAAATAAAAGAGGACCTGTTCCAAATTCGTATCTTTCTCTTTGTACAAATGCTTTCTCTTTTAATTTATCCCACTCGTCACGAGCAGTTTGAAAGCGTTTGTGAGAAGCAGTTGCTATAGTGAAAACAGAACCAATTCCAGCAAATATTACATGCTGAGCTGGGTCTGCAAAATAACATCTATTTTCGAATGAGATCCTTTTTCCTGCTGCATAAAACAGAAGTGGATCCATCCAGTCTATTTTTTTTACAAAACTAACCAATATTTTTTCATCAGTTGCATACTTAATGGCTGCACTTAGAACTTCCTGCAAGCCTTTTTGTTTCGTTTGAATCACAATTGTCTCCCCCCTATGGGCGAAAAATAGTCATAATTACGCTTGATTTTAAGATACACCTCAAACGAAAGGCCTGTCAACGTTTAGCATTTCTGAGAAATTCACCTTCTCTTCCTAGAAAATAAACGTTGACACTAAATGATGCTTTTTCTACACTTAGTTGTGTACAATATGTGACCAAAGGAGGATTCAACATGGAAATGAACGTCGAAACGAATTCCTCTCCTACGGCGCCAAAGCCAAGCAAGCAAACAGGCTGGCGCATTTGGTGGAGTTTACTACGTCCCCATACATTAACAGCAGCTTTCGTTCCTGTTTTCATCGGAACAGCCTATGCAATGCAGGTCGGAGGTATAAATCAAATACATCTCCCTCTTTTCCTTATAATGCTTCTTGCTTGTCTTCTCATTCAGGCAGCAACAAACATGTTTAATGAATACTTTGATTATAAAAGAGGACTTGATCACGAAGGTTCAGTTGGTATCGGCGGCGCTATCGTTCGCGATGGCATTCAGCCAAAAACAGTGCTTAACTTAGCATTTGGATTTTTCGGCATCGCAATACTATTAGGTGTTTATATTTGTATGAATTCTAGCTGGTGGCTTGCTGCAATCGGTCTTGTTTGTATGGCCGTTGCTTACCTTTATACAGGCGGTCCACTTCCAATTGCCTATACACCATTTGGAGAGTTAACAGCCGGATTATTTATGGGTGTCATTATTATCGGGATTTCATTCTTTATTCAAACTGGAACTGTAACATCAGAAGTCGTTTTACTATCTATTCCAAGCTCCATTTTAATTGGTGCCATTTTACTAGCTAATAACATCCGTGACTTAGATGGCGATAAAGAAAACGGTCGTAAAACGTTAGCCATTCTCGTTGGACGCGAGCGAGCGGTCGGTGTACTTGCTTCTATGTTCATCGTTTCCTACATTTGGACAATTGCTTTAATTATCGTGGGCATTGTATCACCATGGATGCTTATCGTATTTTTAAGTGCACCGAAAGCATTTAAAGCGACGAAAGGCTTTATCGGCAAAAGCATTCCAATGGAAATGGTACCTGCGATGATAGCAACAGCAAAAACAAATACAATCTTCGGTCTCCTCATGGGAATCGGATTATTACTTGGATATTTCCTTTAAAAGGAGCTGCTAATGCGGCTCCTTTTTCATATACCAATTTCAGCTCATAATTCCTACTCGCAACGCTCATACTATGTAAAGAAACTGAATTGTAGGAAGGTGGACGACTATGTTAACTCCACAACAAATAAATCAATTTAAATCCGTTTTAGAAAAACAAAAACAAGAACTAGAGCAAACGATACAAACACACGAAAATGAAGATCGTGCATCTGAACGTGAATCTGTTGGAGAATTATCTAGCTACGATAACCATCCGGCTGATATGGCAACAGAGCTATATGAACGTGAAAAAGACTTCGGGCTTATTGAACTTTGGCATAAACAGCTTGAGGACACGAAACACGCCTTACAAAAAATAGAAGCGGGTACGTACGGCATTTGCGAAGTGTCTGGCGAAGAAATTCCATTTGAAAGATTAGAAGCAATGCCGACTGCTACAACATGCATCCAGCACGCGACAAATAAGTTAAATATGAATACACGACCAGTCGAAGAAGAAGTGCTGTCTCCTTCTTTTCACAAACATGATGAAGATCGTTCTGTTGAATATGATGCAGAAGATGCATGGCAAGATGTTGCCAATTACGGAACATCTGAAACACCATCTGATTTAGAAAGACAAGATTCGAAAAACTATAACGGCATGTACGTAAATAGTGAAGAAAACGTAGGCTACGTAGAGGATTTTGAAAACTTTATCGGTACAGATATGTATGGAAAAAATCCGCAAGTTTTCGCTACGGAAGAACATGAAGAATATGAGCAAATGCTTGATGACTTTGAAGAGCGTACCTTTAAGGGCGAATTATCTTCAAATGAGTCGAGTTCCAAAGAATAAAAAAAAGCATTCCGAAAATCGGAATGCTTTTTATCGCTAGCTAATTAGTTTTTTGTAACGTTAGCAGCTTGTGGTCCACGGTTACCTTCAACGATTTCGAAAGAAACTTCTTGACCTTCTTCTAAAGTTTTGAATCCGTCACCTTGGATAGCTGAGAAGTGAACGAATACATCGTCTCCACCTTCAACTTCGATGAAACCGAAACCTTTTTCGCTGTTGAACCATTTAACTTTACCTGTTTGCATGTCATGTACCTCCTAAATAAAAATGAAACTATGAATCCACATGAAAAGGTGGATATAAAGGACATGAATGTATAACAAGCTTACAGCCTTTAATTCAACGTGCTTTATTTCCGTACCACATTATGTAGCTCAATAGTGACTTCACTATATCACGCTATATCCAAAACGTCAAATGAGAACACTTTCATTCCATTATTTTTTTATAATTTTAATATAATGTTGAACTTCCATATTCATATTTTATTGGAAAATTAACAAAACTATAGTGTTCTAATTCTAATAATTTCTGTACAATATAATTACTACATATTTATGAGGTGAAAAAAATGCAAGCACATGAAATCGAGTATAAATTATACGGCGATGATATGCAGTTTGTTGAAATTGAGTTAGACCCAGAAGAAAGCGTTATTGCAGAAGCTGGCGCAATGATGATGATGGAAGATTACATCGAAATGGAAACAATCTTCGGTGATGGTTCTGGACCATCTGGAGGTTTATTCGGAAAGTTAATGGGCGCTGGTAAGCGTCTCGTTACAGGGGAAAGCATGTTTATGACTGTATTTACAAATACAGGTCACGGCAAGCGTCACGTATCCTTTGCTGCTCCTTATCCGGGTAAAATTATTCCTGTAGATTTAACAGAATATCAAGGGAAAGTAGTTTGTCAAAAAGATGCGTTTCTTTGTGCCGCAAAAGGCGTTTCTATCGGCATTGAGTTTACGAAAAAAATAGGAACTGGTTTCTTCGGTGGTGAAGGTTTCATCATGCAAAAACTTGAAGGTGATGGACTTGCTTTCATGCATGCAGGCGGAACTGTATACAAACGTGAATTAAAACATGGCGAAAAACTTCGCATTGATACAGGTTGTCTCGTTGCCATGACAAAAGACGTTAATTACGATGTCGAGTTCGTTGGAAAAGTAAAAACAGCTCTATTTGGCGGCGAAGGTTTATTCTTCGCAACGTTAGAAGGCCCTGGAACAGTTTGGATCCAGTCCTTAACACTTAGCCGCTTAGCAGCACGCCTGACAAGCCCAGCAGCACAAAGCACTGGTGAAGGTAGTGTTTTAGGTGGACTTGGTCGTTTATTAGATGGAAAAGAGTAAATAGGGCCCTTATAGGGCTCTTTTTATTTAGGTGGACTATACAAACCACTTCGAATCATATAATACTCCATCACTTCGTTAAGCCACGCCTCTTCTCCTTGAAAACTCACCAATTGGATAGCCTTCTCTTTTGCTTATCTTACACTCCTCCTAACAGTATGTTTACAAAAATCATACTCCCTCACGTAACTGTAGTTTCAAGGTTTTTTTCTAAAAGAATGAATCAAGTCCCTCACTGCATATATTGAACTATACCTTTTCTTAAGGAGGCTCCCTTAATGCGTACTCCTTTATCCTTTGATAAAGATACTGCCATACTGTTAGCTTCTTGTTGTGAGTTAACGTATGAACAATATAAACAAAATGGGATTTTTGAAATACCAGATGGTTTTCAATATGTACAAGGCTTTCAAGGAAAAACCATTCAAACGACAGAATGGTTCGGATTCATACTAGAATCTGAGGATACCGTTATTGTAGCTTTTCGCGGAACACAAACAGATACAGACTGGATTATCGATTCACTCGTTAACCAAAAACCATACCCATATGCTTTAAATAGCGGAAATGTCCATAACGGCTTTCTTTCCATTTATGAGTCTTGCCGGGATTCTATTATGGATATGCTTGTATCACTACCAGCCCATAAAAAACTTCTTGCAACAGGTCATAGTTTAGGCGGCGCGCTTGCCACACTACATATACTCGATGCGCGTATAAACACTGCCTTCGCACAGTACGGTCTGTATACATTTGCCTCCCCAAAAGTGGGAGATATCGCCTTTCGGAATTATTATAAACTGCAAGTAGCTAGTAGCTTTCGTTTCGTCAATTTATTTGATGTCGTTCCACTTCTTCCTCCTCGAAACATAAATTTTAATGACCAAGACTGGGAATATGCACACGTTCATCACAACATGACTTTTACAAAAAACACAAAATCTATTACAAATAATCATGCCATGACAACATACAAAACATGTCTGACTTCTCATTTTTAACCAGTAAACAATTGGAAATTAAATATCCTTATACTATAATAATATATGAATTTACTTTTGGATGAGGGGACCTTACATGCTAAAATTTATCTTTGCACTTTTTCTCATTGTAATTTTTACGTTTACAGGTTTCTTTACATTTTCATACTTTGCGACAGGAGAATATGATGGAACAGGTATCATATATACTGCGATCCCATTTCTTTCTTAAGCAAAAAAAGAAAACCGAGCTTAATAAGTTTAAGCTCGGTTTATTTATCAGTGTCATTTTTTGTCGGTAAATCGATATATCTTAAAAATCGCTGATATATTTTAAGTATCGGTCGATAAAATGTGAAAACCGCCGATAAAAGTTAAGAATCGCTGATATATCTTAAAAATCGCCGATATAAATTTCATACAATCTTTTCCAACGTAGCAATCTCTTTAAATTTGCGTAACTGTATTACCAATACCCCAAATCTCATTACTATACTGTAAAATCGTTCGATCGCTCGCAAAATGACCAGATTGTGCAATATTTAAAATCGACATTTCGAGCCACTTCGTTCGGTTCTCATAAGCTCTACCAACAGCTTCTTGCTTTTCCGCATATGGGCCAAAATCTCGCAGAACGAAATATTCATCATTTTGAATAACGAGAGAATCGTAAATTGCTTCAAATTCAGCTCCCGACTGTGCAAAGAAACCATTCGTTAGCTGATCTACTACCTTTTTAATGTGCCCATTGTGGTGATAATAATCACTTGCACGATATCCACCATTTTGATTGTAATGAAGAACTTCTTCGGCCGTTAAGCCGAAAATGAAACAGTTATCATCACCGACTCTATCCTTTATTTCAATATTCGCTCCGTCTAACGTGCCGAGCGTAATCGCACCATTCATCATAAATTTCATATTGCCTGTTCCAGATGCTTCTTTACTCGCTGTTGAAATTTGTTCACTTACATCGGCCGCTGGGAATATATCTTCCGCTACAGACACTCGATAGTTTTCTAGAAAGATAACTTTCATATATTGGCTTACGTACGGATCGTTATTCACTTTCCTTGCAAGTTCATTTATTAATTTAATAATTTTTTTCGCATAGTAATAGCCAGGTGATGCTTTCGCTCCAAAAATAAAAGTACGCGGATAAAATGTAAAACTAGCATCCTCTTTCAAACGGTTATACAAATATAAAATATGAAGAACATTTAATAATTGTCGCTTGTAAGCATGTAGCCTTTTTACTTGCACATCAAAAATAGAATTAGGATCAATTGTAATCCCCATTGTATGATGAATGCGCGCTGCTAAAATCTCTTTACGCTCTTGTTTTACCTCTGCAAATTTCTCTTGGAAACTCGCATCGTATTGAACTAATTGTAGCTCTTGAAGCTTAATCGGTTCTTTCTTCCACTCTGTTCCAATCGCCTCTGAAATAAGGTTCGTCAGCTGCGGATTCGCCTTCATTAACCAGCGTCTATGAGCGATTCCATTCGTTTTATTATTAAACTTATCTGGATAAAACTCATAAAACAATCGCATTTCACGCTGTTTTAAAATCTCCGTATGAATTTTTGCTACACCGTTTACACTATGGCTACCGACAATTGCTAAATGAGCCATTTTCACGAGATCATGCGCAATAATCGCCATCTCTTCAATACGATGCCATTCATACGGATAACGTTCCCAAAGTTCATGACAGAAACGTTCATTAATCTCTTCAATAATCATATAAATTCTCGGTAATAACGGTTTAAAAATGTGAATTGGCCACTTTTCAAGTGCTTCTGATAACGTCGTATGATTCGTATAAGAAATCGTTTGCGTCGTTATGTGCCAAGCTTCTTCCCATGCTAGTTTTTCTTCATCTAATAAAATACGCATCAGTTCTGGAATCGCCAAAACTGGATGGGTATCATTAATATGAATCGCAATTTTCTCATGTAATTGACGAAGGTCACCATATCTTTCTCTATGCATACGAACGATATTTTGCAAGCTTGCTGATACGAGGAAATACTGTTGTTTCAAACGAAGTATTTTCCCCTCATCATGCGTATCATCTGGATATAAAAACTCCGATACCGCCTCTGTTTCACGCTTATATTTCAAAATATCTTTGCAATTTTGTGGGAAAGGAACTGGTTCCGCATTCCAAAGTCTAAGTGTATTTACAGTACTCGTCTCATAACCTACTACTGGAACGTCATATGGTACGGCCATAATTACTTCTGCATTTGTATGCCTGAATTCTAAACGCCCATCAATGTAGAGCGGTTCAACATTGCCGAAATAACTTACTTCTACAGCTTGATCATGCCTTCTTACTTCCCATACATTTTCATGAAGAAGCCACTGTTCTGGAAATTCAACTTGATAACCATCAACAATTTTTTGATCAAATAAGCCGTGTTTGTAACGAATTCCGCACCCATGACCTGGTAAGTTTAAAGATGCAAGTGAATCAAGGAAACAGGCTGCTAACCGTCCAAGTCCACCATTTCCAAGACCTGCATCTGCTTCCACCTCTTCTAATTGTTGCAACGAAATTCCAAGCTCAGAAAGCCCTTGCTCACATACATCCTTGATGCCTAAATTTAATATGTTACTTCCAAGCAAACGCCCAAGTAAAAACTCAATGGATAAGTAATACATTTGCTTTCGCTCTCCAGACCGATAACTTTCATTCGTTGCAATCCATTGACTATTCATATACTCACGTACCATGTACCCAAGCGTATTGTATTGATCACGAGTTGTAGATTCTTTGAAACTTTTACCATACATCGTCTCTAACTTTTCTAGAAAAGCTGATTTGAAACTTTCAACATGAGTAAACATCTCTTCACCACCTACATGTTATTCCATGAGACTTTTATACAATTTTTTATAAGCAAGGGCTGATTTTTCCCAGCTATAATCTTCAGTCATTGCTTGTTTTACAAGCTGCTCCCATACCGGTTTATCATGATAAAATTCAATTGCACGACGAACAGTGTGTAACATGTCATGTGCATTAAAGTTCGTGAAACTGAAACCATTTCCTTCTCCAGTTTCTTCGTCATAAGATTGTACCGTATCATTTAATCCGCCTGTCTCTCTTACAATTGGAATCGTACCGTACGCTAATGCGATAAGTTGTCCAAGTCCACACGGTTCAAACAGTGATGGCATTAAGAATAAATCACTTCCCGCATATACTTGGTGAGCTAATTCTTCATTAAAACCGATGTACACTTTTACCTTCTCAGGATACTCATATGCCATCCACTCGAAGAATTGTTCATATTCCGAATCACCTGATCCTAAAATAATACATTGTACATCTTCTTCCATTATTTCACGGAATACAGTACGTACTAAATCAAGACCTTTTTGCTTCGTTAATCTCGTTACCATTGAAATAATCGGCGTATCTTCTTTTTCCGGCAAACCAAAATAACGCTGCAACGCGCGTTTATTTTCATTCTTTTCATATAATGAATCTGCATCGTACTGAGCAGTAATATACGAATCCGTTTCTGGATTATACACGCTCGTATCAATTCCATTTACAATGCCACTAAGCTTACCATTATATTTTCGCAACAATCCATCTAACTTCTCACCGAAAAATTCATATTGAATTTCTTCTTTATATGTCGGGCTAACTGCTGTAATTTGATCAGAAGCGATAATACCGCCCTTCATAAAGTTCACATTTCCATAAAACTCTAACTGCTCACTATGAAAATATTCATCACCAAGTTCTAGCAAGTCGTACATCACTTCAGGAGGAAATACACCTTGGAACTGCAAGTTATGAATCGTATATACTGTTTTAATATGCTCATATAATGGGTTATCTTGATACTTTTCACGTAGTAAGAAATTGACCATAGCTGTATGCCAATCGTGGCTATGAAGAACATCCACTTCAAAATCAAGATGAGGAATACACTCTAAAACTGCTTTCGAAAAATAAGAAAAACGCTCTCCGTCATCATAATGACCATACAGAGAATCCCTCTTAAAATAATATTCATTATCTATTAAGTAATACGTAATCCCGTCTTGCTCACCTTTTAAAATTCCGCAATATTGATTTCTCCAGCCAAGCGGGACGTTAATTACTTTATGTAGCGTACATCCGTCCCTTAATTTTTGCGGAATAAGACTATAATTCGGGAGTATAATGCGAACTTCCACACCTAATTTTTTTAGCTCTTTTGGGAGCGCACCTGCTACATCAGCTAATCCTCCCGATTTAACAAATGGTACACATTCTGATACTGCAAATAAAATATTCACTTGTTGTCCCACTGCACGAAAAGCTTATACTACTTCCCTTGCAGCTTCCTCCCTTCGAGTTTTCATTTAAATTAAAACTTGAATCAGTGGAGGAAAAACCCCCACTGATTTCTTAAGAATAACTATTAATCGTACTGTTTTGAATGCTTCCTTTTTCTACAACGTATGGCTCATCGGCGTTTCCTTTTAAGACAACACCGTCACCAATTTTCACATCTTTATCAATAATAACACCGTCTATTATACAATTATCTCCAATTTGGCTCTTTTGCATAATAATGCTATTACGAACAATTGAACCTTTTCCAATTTTAACAGAACGGGAGACAACGCTATTTTCTACTTCACCTTCAATAATACTGCCGTTTGCAATCATTGTGTTTTTCACAGCTGCACCCTTTACATAACGAGTTGGTGGTTCATCTTTTACTTTCGTAAAGATCGGTGCTTCTTTCTTAAATAGTTGCTTCCAAATAGCAGGTTGCAAAATTTCTAAGCTATGTTTATAGTAACTTTCAATCGAATCAATAATAGCTACATATCCTGTATGCTCATATGTAGCAATATGTAGTGATTTTCCGCGCTTTTCTCTCACTACATCGAATAAGCTATATTGCTCCACATCTTTATATGACTCAAATAAATCTAACAATAATTGTTTCTTTAACACGTATGTTTGAAGCGAAACCCCTTCATGGCAAACTTCCGTAATATCAGCTGCCGTATGTATATGTCGCTCTAACACTGCTTGAAAATTTAATGCTGTTACGAGATGGCTATTCGTAATCACGACGTACTCTTCTCTGCTTCTTAGAAAATAATCAATATGTCTTCTAAAATGTGCAAAAGATCCAAATTCATCTTGATCACATTGGCAATTTGGCGGGAATAAAAACAGTCCGTCTCGTTTTCTATCTAAATCCCACTGTTTGCCTGAACCAACGTGATCCATTAGTGAACGGTTTTTATGGCTTGTAAAAACTGCCACACTATGAATATTAGAATTCACCATATTTGAAAGCATGAAATCAATGAGTCGATAACGGCCCCCAAACGGTAACGCCGCTAGTGAACGATGCCCTGTTACTTTCTTTAAGGAAGGAAAACTTCCCGTTGCATTAATAATTCCTAACATTTTTTCTCCCATTCATTTCATCCCCCTTTTCTATTTCCCTTCAGCAATGAGTACTACATCGTCAACATTTTTTTCCGGACGAATAATTGTTCCATCTTCAATAACCATTTCCGATCCAACAATTGCCCTTTCAATCACAACATTTTTGCCAATCTTCGCTCCTGGCATAACGACAGAATCAATAACCATACTACCTTCTTCCACCGTCACCCCTTGGAATAATACAGAATGCTTCACGTCCCCTTCGATGACGCATCCTTCGTTAATAAGTGATTCTTCTACTCTTGCCTTTTCAGCAATATATTGAGGCGGTTCGTTTGGATTAACAGAATAAATACGCCAGTCACGGTCGTTTAAATTCAGTGATGTTTCATCGCGCAGTAAATCCATATTCGCTTCCCATAAGCTCTTCACTGTACCAACATCTTTCCAATATCCTTCAAACGGATACGCCATTAGCTTCTTCCCTTCATCTAATAAAAGCGGAAGCACATCTTTTCCGAAATCATTACTAGATTCAGGGTTTCTTGCATCCATTTCTAAATACTCTTTCAAAATCGCCCAGTTAAAAATATAAATTCCCATTGATGCAAGATTACTTCTTGGAAATTGCGGTTTCTCCTCAAATTCAACAATCTCCATCTCTTCGTTCGTATTCATAATGCCAAAGCGACTCGCTTCATCCCAAGGCACTTCAATAACAGAAATGGAAACGTCCGCTTCTTTCTCAATATGGTAATCTAGCATTTTACTGTAATCCATTTTATAAATATGGTCACCTGATAAAATGAGAACATACTCTGGTTCATATTGACTTAAATAGTTTAAGTTTTGATAAATGGCACTTGCCGTACCTGTGTACCACTTCACACCCGAAGACTCCGCATAAGGAGGTAATACTGTGACTCCACCGCTTACTCGGTCTAAATCCCACGCATTGCCAATTCCGATATAATTATGAAGTTCTAGCGGTTGATATTGCGTTAAAATCCCAACCGTTTCAATACCAGAATTCGCGCAGTTACTTAGCGTAAAATCAATAATGCGATATTTACCACCAAATGGAACAGCTGGCTTGGCTAAATTTTTTGTTAATGCACTTAATCGACTACCTTTTCCCCCTGCTAGTAACATTGCTACGCACTTTTGTTTTTGAGCCATCTTGTTTTTTGCTCCCCTTTCTCGTCTTCACTGGTCGTAATATGGATACGCCAAATGGTGGAATTGTAATTTCTACATGTGCTGCTTGATTATGAAACGGTTCTTGAATCGCCTTCAGACGTTTCTTATTTACTTGCCCTGATCCGCCATATTGCTCAGCATCACTGTTTAAAATCTCGTTATAATACTCAAAATCTGGTACACCTACTTTATAGTTTTCATATGTAGCTTTCGTAAAATTACATACGACAACTAACGCATCTTCTTGTTTATCCCCTTGGCGGATAAAAGAGAAAATACTTTGCTCATTATTATTAGCATCAATCCACTGAAAACCTTCAGGCGAATGATCAAGCTGCCAAAGTGGTTTGGAGCGCTTATACAATGCTATGAGCTCTTTAAAGTAATCATGCATATAACGATGCATTTCAAAATCATGTAAATTCCAATCTAAATCTTCAAGGTCTTTCCACTCATCAAACTGCCCGAATTCTCCTCCCATGAAAAGTAATTTCTTTCCTGGGTGAGTAAAGAAATATCCATATAATAAACGAAGTTGAGCAAACTTATCCCAGTAGTCTCCTGGCATTTTATTTAATAACGACTTTTTCCCATGAACGACTTCATCATGAGAAAGCGGTAATATGAAATTTTCAGAGTAAGCATATAGTAAAGAGAACGTCATTTTATCATGAATATATTTTCTATACTCTGGCGCACATTCCATATATTTCAGCACGTCATTCATCCAGCCCATATTCCATTTGTAATTGAATCCAAGCCCACCTTCATACGTTGGAGCTGTTACAAGTGGCCAAGCTGTTGAATCCTCTGCTGTCATAAGAAAATCTTCATCCTCTGCAAACACAGCTTCATTTAACTCTCGTAAAAATGAAACAGCGTGCTCATTACTTTGCTCTTGTCCTTCTTTATTCCAGTACAGCATGTTCGCAACTGCATCTACCCTGAAACCATCAATATGGAAATATCTCATCCAAAATAACGCATTTGAAATTAAGAAATTACGTACTTCCCTCTTTCCTAAATCAAAGTTGACAGTTCCCCATACTGGATTTTCTTGCACATCTTTATCTTTATATTCATAAGTCGGTGTCCCATCAAACAAATATAAACCGTGAGCATCTTTACAAAAATGCCCCGGCACCCAATCTAAAATGACACCGATTCCATATTTATGACATTCATCGACAAAATGCATCAAATCATGTGGTGTGCCGAATCTACTCGTTGCTGCATAATATCCCGTTCCTTGATATCCCCAAGAACGATCATATGGATGCTCAACAAGCGGCATAATTTCAATATGTGTAAATTGATGTTCCACCACATAAGGAATGAGTTCTTCTGCCATTTCCCTGTAAGAGTACAGTGTTCCATCTTCTTTCTTTTTCCAAGAACCGAAATGTAATTCATAAACTGTCATCGCTTCTTTATAAACCGATTTTTTCTTTTTCTTACGACTCCAGTTTTTATCATTCCATTCGTATCCCTTTATATCAAAAACTACAGATGCCGTATTCGGTCTTACTTCTGCATACACAGCATACGGATCTGCCTTAAGAATGACATCACCAGCCATCGTTTCAATCGCATATTTATATATTTCTCTTTCTTCTATATGCGGTATAAATAGGGACCAAATTCCCTCTTCTGTCACTTGCAGCATCTTATGTTGCTCATAATCCCATTCATTAAAATCTCCAACAACACTCATTGCTTTCGCATGAGGAGCCCATACTGTAAATCGTACACCTCGCATCTCATCTTCCGTCACAATATGTGCGCCAAAGATGTTATAACTGTCATAATACTTTTCTGTATGAAACTCATCTCGTTTCACTTCTTCACAATTTATTACACTCAATATGCTCACCTCACTAAGATGACAGAATTTTTTATACTTTACCAATTCTGCGAAAAACTGAAATATCCTTGTTAATTTATAAAAAATATACGTTTTTTTCTTAAAAATGTTGAATTTTTTTCACATTTCTATATAAAATATCGAATTTTGACGAATATTCATTGAAAACGCTTCATTTTTCACTAGTCTTTCATCTTACTATTTATTTCTCAACCTCTATTTTATTAGCTTCATCCTCTTTTTCATCCTATTTTCCACTTAAAATCGTAACAAAATAATCTGTCATAAAAAAATGTTTCTCAACATTTTTCGTCACAATTGTATTGAAATGGAAAATTGATAAGCATATACTTGTTCTCAATAAAGAACAAAGACTTTTCGTAACTACAATTCATAGCGGACTACTATGTTTACTTATTTATCCTTGTTACGAACAGTCGCTATAAAAATTTAATTAGGGGGCTTTCTTATGTCATTAAAACAAAAGGTTGGAATGGGAGTTGTCACAGCAACGCTTGGCTTATCCCTTACATTCGGCGGTGTATTCGCCTACTTCAGTAATTCAGAAACATCTAGTAACTCATTTCAAGCTGGAACACTAGACCTTTCTATTAATCCAAGTGTAATTGTTAATGTGAAAGATTTAAAACCAGGCGACTTTATTGAAAAAAATTTCACGCTTGAAAATAAAGGGTCATTGGATATTGCAAAAGTAGCACTTGAAACATCCTATGAAATTACAGATGCAAAGAAAAATAATGATGGTGAAGATTTAGGCGATCACATCATCGTCAAATTTTTAGTGAATGATGGAAAGCCATCTAATCCAAACGATGATCATGAAATTTTGTGGGAAACAAAACTATCAGAATTAAAAACTATGAAACCTGAAGATGTGGCTACTTCTCTAGAACGTCATAACTTAATAGACGGTATTAAATCTGGTGAAACAGATTATTTACACGTGCTCTTCTCCTTCGAAGACAACGAACAAGATCAAAATAAATTCCAGGGTGATTCCTTACAGCTAAACTGGACATTCCATGCAGAGCAAACACCAGGCACGGAAAAATAATTTTTAAAATATAAATTATCGGAGGCTTATACATGAAAAAGAAAAATCGTTTTGTTACCGGAATTGTAACGGCTGGCGTTCTGCTTTCAACTGCCCTTCCGTTCAATGTACTTGCTGAAAATCCTATTAACCAAATTGACTCTTCAAACGCCCAGTCTTTACTATCAAAACTTTCTAAAGAACAGCGTCAGGCATTACAAACGTTAGATGCCAACCCTGGTTTTACTATCTCTCCAGATATTAATACAAGTAGTTCTGAACCAGTAAATATCATTGTAGAATTTCAAACAGCTCCAGTAAAGATTAATGAATTAAAACAAAAAGAAAAAGGATTACAAGCTGCTCCTGAAAATATAAAAGCGCGTATTGATCAAGAGCATGAGGAATTTCAAAAAGGACTAAAACGCCTTTATCAATTTAGCCCATCAGTAAAGTCAGGGAACTTCCAGTCTGTACAAATTAAACGTTCTTATAAACATGCGATAAATGGTGTTGCGCTGACGTTACCTGCAAATACAGTAGAAGAATTGTTACGAATTGGCGTTGTAAAGCGTATTTGGAAAGATTATGAAGTGAAACTAAATTTACCAAAACAAGCAGAGCAGAAAGCACCTCAAAAACTAACAGATAGTATTCCGCAAATTGGGGTCGATAAGTTACATAGCGAAGGCATTACCGGAAAAGGAATTAAAGTTGGTGTATTAGATACAGGTATTGATTACAATCATCCTGACCTAAAAGACGTGTATAAGGGCTATCGCGCAAAACCTGGCGAAGACTCTAGCAAGGTAGATCCAAACTCAGTAAAAGGTTGGGACTTTATTAATAACGATGCAGATCCGATGGAAACAACTTATACAGAGTGGCAACAATCTGGCGCTCCTGAATTTGATGATCGTGGCTCTTCCTTCTACACAGCCCACGGTACTCACGTAGCAGGTATCGTTTCTGCGCAAAAGAAAAACAAATCAGATTCCGCAGTAAAAGGTGTTGCACCTGACATTGAACTGTATAACTATCGTGTACTCGGTCCATACGGAAGTGGCGATAGTTCAGGTATTATTGCTGCAATCGATAAATCTATTTCTGACGGTATGAACGTTATTAACTTATCGTTAGGTGACGAGAGCAACAATCCGCTTGATCCAACGTCTATCGCTGTTAACAACGCAATGCTTTCCGGTGTTGTTACAGTCGTTGCCGCTGGAAACTCTGGTCCAAATCCAGCGACACTCGGATCACCAGGTGCTTCTCCATTTGCAATTACGGTTGGAGCAAGTGATAGCTCTATTTCCTTACCGAAACTATCAAGTCATGCTGGACAAGTACAATTCCCTAACTTGATTTTATTTGGCAAAAACTTCACTGATAAAATAGAAGATTTCAAGGGACAAACGTTATCTATCGAATCGGTAGGAATCGGTACGCCTGACGAGTTTAGTAAAAAAGATGTAAAAGGAAAAATCGCTCTCGTTGCACGCGGTACACTGTCATTTGATGAAAAAATTGCGAATGCAAAACAAGCTGGTGCAAAAGCCGTTATTATTTATAACAATGTGGACGGAGAAATTCCTTTCTACGTTGGCGAAAGTACAAAATACATTCCCGCATTCCGCCTAACGAAAGAAGACGGTGAGAAACTAAAAGCTCAAATCGAACAAGGTAATACATCCTTTACCTTTGACGAACTTAGTTATATTCAAACAGAAGGCGATCATCTTGCAGACTTTAGCTCACGCGGCCCTGTTACATCAAATGATGATATTAAACCAGATATTACAGCGCCTGGTGTTGCTGTACTTTCAACAGTACCTGAATATATTAACGACCCACAAGAGGGCGAAAACTATGACGTTTCCTACGAGCGTATGCAAGGAACATCTATGGCTTCTCCTCATATCGCGGGCGTTGCTGCTCTTATTTTACAAGAACACCCAGAATACTCTCCATTCGATGTAAAGGCGTCTCTTATGAACACAGCTGATGATTTAAAAGAAAAGTATTCCGTATATGAAGTTGGAGCTGGACGAGTAGATGCGTACAACGCCGTTCATACGGAAACTAGTTTTAAAGTGCTAGATACAACAAAAACAGTTGTAAATGATGAAGTAATTGAAGTCCCTGAAGAAACTGGATCCATTGCATTCGGGAAGTTCTATCAAAAAGACGGTGAAGCTCTTGAACAAAAACGAAATATAAAAGTGGAAAACCATAATAAACAAGAGAAAAAAGAATTTAAAACAGAAATTTCTTATACACCAGCATCTTCTTCTATTAACGATGCTACCGCAAACGGTGTAAAAGTTTCTGTTCCAGAAACAATTACACTTGATGCTGGGAAAGCAGATGAAATTGAAGCAAAAATTAATGTTCCAGCCGGTGTAAAACAAGGCCGATATGAAGGATATATTCATATTACAAATACGAAAAATAAAGAAGAAACGTACCAAATTCCGTTCTCTATTCGTGTATCAGAACCTGGTATTGAAAATGCAATATTATCAAGAAAAGCAATTTCCACTGATACATCAAAGTTTAATCCATATGGTGAATCATATGTTCACGGGGCATTCCAATTAAATAGCGAACTTGAAACGTTAGACCTTATCGTGAAAGATTCAAAAACAAATAAAGCACTCGGCTTCATTGGGACATTAAACACGACTGGACTAAAAACGGATGTGTATTACTACTTAGATTCATTCTTTAACGGAAAAGTGTATCCTTTCACAAATGACCCTGCAAAACCAATTGGTGATGAGAAAATCAACTTACCAGAAGGAGACTATACAATAGAGTTTGTTGGCTATGATAAAGCTGGGAAAGCGCGTGTGAAAGGTGATTATGTCGTAATTGATAATACACCGCCAGAAGTAAAATTAACTGGATTAAAACCTGGTATTTATGAATTAAATGAAGAAAATTACACAGTAGAAGATGGTAAAAAAGCGTTATGGATTAAAGGAAATGTGTATGATTCGAACGTTGACTACTTAAAAGGAAAAGGATTAAACATTACGCAAGAAGCAAATGGAGTTATGTATTATGACTATTCTCCATACTTGCATAAGTTTTTACCTATTAATGCAAATGGTGACTTTAAAGTTGGCATTACTCCTGAATCCTTTAAAGTGGAAGGTCCAATGAACACAGGTGTATATATTTTCGATTATGCAACTGCAGGTCCTGACTATCCAAGCGGTGTAAATAATTATTGGTTTATCCCGCAAGGAGCTCAATATGCAAAGGCTAGTTATGATAAAAAAGAAGTATATAAAGGGGACGAGTTCACAGTAACCCTAAACGCGAAACACGTAAAACAATTCGTTGCTGGGGCATTTAACGTAAAATTCCTAGAGAAGAACTTCAAATTTGCAAATGTGAAATTGAATCCTGCTTTTGAAAAACTCCTTTCTGAAAAAGGGGTAACCGCAAAAATAAATGAATCAAAACTAGAAGAAGGTTCTGTTACAGTAGGCGGGGCTATTGATGATAAAAACTTCGCTGGATTAGATGGTGACTTCCCGTTCATTGATATAACTTTTAAGGTAGAAAATGATGAATTTTATGAAGCAAATGCTCAATTAGATTTATCAGTGTTCGCTTACTGGAAACAAGGTGAATCAGAGCCAAATAGAATGCGTGTCCTTCAAGATCAAACATTCTCAGTTATGTCTTTAAACTCACTAGTAGAAGGAAATATTAAACCTGGTGCATTCTTAAATGAACGTGGCTATTTAGATGAGAAATTCGATTATACAAAGCTTGGCGTAAAAGTATATGCAACAGATTCTTACCGTCATAAGTTTGAAGGCTCACTAGATAAATACGGATACTTCAAACTAAATGGACTTCCTGTTAATAAACGCGACTATAACTTATATGTAGAAGTACCAGGGCATTTAACAAGCCGACTAACAACGAAACTTGGTACTGAAAAAGACGGTAAGCTAATTGGCCAATATTATTATGCACGCCTTGATGAAAACCTTGCAGGTGATGTAAATGGCGATAAAGTAATTGATATAAAAGATGCTGAAATTATCGCTAGCAACTATGGTAAAAAAGGAGTATCTGTGAAAGACGGTGACCTAAATAAAGATGGTATTGTTGACGAAAAAGATATTCGCTTCGTTGAAAAGAACTTCTTGAAAAAAGGTCCCGATGCATCTAAATCACAAACACCTATTGAAAAATCAAAAAGCGGTACACTGGCAGATATTTTAAAGAAATTGGGATTAACGCCTAAAAAATGATAATAATAAAGAGCACTCTACGCAAAGTAGAGTGCTCTTTTCTATAAACGACCCTGATCCAGCAAAAGGGGTATATTGGGGATATACAAGGGAAACCGGAAAAGGAATTTATATTAAATTATATATAAATCCAGAAGTAAGAAGTAGTTCCCCACTTCTGGATTATTTAGCAATTATTATTATAGTACTGGTGCCATTGTTTCTTTTAATACTTTTACAGAATGAGCAAATTTCGCTTTTTCATCCTCATTTAACTCAAGCTCTACGATTTCACGTACACCTTCACGGTTAATTACAGCTGGAACACCTACGTAAGCATCTTTCTCACCGTATTGACCTTCAAGGTATGCAGATACAGTTAATACGCTGTTCTCGTTGTTTAAGATTGCTTTAGTTACACGAAGTAGTGACATACCGATTCCGTAATAAGTTGCACCTTTACGCTCGATGATATGGTAAGCTGCATCACGTACGTTTTCGAAGATTTTGTCTAAGTCTTCTTGTTTGTACTGTTCGTTGTTAGCTAAGATTGTTTCTAGTTTTTGTACACCGATAGTAGCGTGACTCCATACTGGAAGTTCAGTGTCACCGTGTTCACCAACGATGTAAGCATGAACGTTACGTGGATCTACATCTAAGTAGTCACCTAACATGTAACGGAAACGAGCAGAGTCTAAAGTAGTACCAGAACCAATTACACGCTCTTTTGGTAGACCAGATTCTTTCCAAGTTACGTAAGTTAAAATATCAACTGGGTTAGTTGCGATTAAGAAGATTCCATCGAATCCGCTATCCATAATACCGCGAACGATTTGTTTAAAGATTTTTGTATTTTTCTCAACTAAGTCTAAACGAGTTTCACCTGGCTTTTGTGGTAATCCAGCAGTGATAACTACTAAATCTGCATCTTTACAATCTGCATAGCTACCGCTCCAAACTTTTGTTGGTGATGGAGAGAATGGTACCGCATGGCTTAAGTCCATTGCTTCCCCTTCTGCTTTTGCTTCATTAACATCTACTAATACGAATTCTTCAGCTACACCTTGGTTAATCATTGAGTAAGCGTAACTACAACCTACAGCTCCTGTTCCTACTAATACTACACGATTGATACCTTTTTTCATGGTAATTTCCCCTCTCTATTGTTCACATATATTTTTTATGATTGTTTAAGTAATTAATTAAAATACTAATTTAATGTTGTTTAACTTCTTTACACTCATATTGTAGCACGTATTATTGTGAATTACTTCACAAATTATGACCTATTTGTGAACTTTTTCACATAGAGTGTAAAGTTATTGGAATAGGTGTGGAATCCATTTCAATGGAGGCGTTTTCTTTAGATTGTGAAAGGGATTTTCTTATGTTTTTGTCGGTAAGTGAAATTATATCGGCGATTTTTAGAATATATCGACTGTAACTCCAAATATATCAGCGATTATTGAAATTTATCGACCGTAACTCAAATTATATCGGCGATTTTTGCAATATATCGACTTACCGACAAAACTCGACAACGTTAGCATCATAAAAAAGCTGTCTCCAGTAGATCACCTATTGAAAGACAGCTTCTTCTATTTATACTATTTGTTTTCTGTGGTAGCGCCTAATACAGAAATTTCAATATTAAAAAGCTCAATTAAAGCATCCTTTAGTTGAGCGACCCATATTTCAATTTTTATTATTCAACTGTATCTAATAACTCTACAACTAATTCCTTAGGATTTTTCCAGCTATGATATATTTCTAAGTGCCATTTCGTTAATGACCTTGAGTATCTCTTTTTCTATCCAAAGTCCACTTTTACACAACAAAAAAGAGATAGCAGATTATGCTATCTCTTTTAATATGACCCGTACGGGATTCGAACCCGTGTTACCGCCGTGAAAGGGCGGTGTCTTAACCACTTGACCAACGGGCCAGTTCTGGCAGAGAAGAAGGGATTCGAACCCTCGCACCGCGTTCGCGATCTACTCCCTTAGCAGGGGAGCCCCTTGAGCCACTTGGGTACTTCTCTATAAATATGGCTCCGCAGGTAGGACTCGAACCTACGACCGATCGGTTAACAGCCGATAGCTCTACCACTGAGCTACTGCGGAACAATTATGGTGGGCCTAAATGGACTCGAACCATCGACCTCACGCTTATCAGGCGTGCGCTCTAACCAGCTGAGCTATAGGCCCATAATTGAAAAGCGGGTGAAGAGAATCGAACTCTCGACCAGAGCTTGGAAGGCTCTTGTTTTACCACTAAACTACACCCGCATTAAATTGTAAATGGTGAGCCATGAAGGACTCGAACCTTCGACCCTCTGATTAAAAGTCAGATGCTCTACCAACTGAGCTAATGGCTCATTTTGAAAGTGGTGCCGGCTAGAGGACTTGAACCCCCAACCTACTGATTACAAGTCAGTTGCTCTACCAATTGAGCTAAGCCGGCTTGCGACTTCAAAATGGTGGCTCGGGACGGAATCGAACCGCCGACACGAGGATTTTCAGTCCTCTGCTCTACCGACTGAGCTACCGAGCCTTTATGTAAAAATGGCGGTCCCGACCGGGGTCGAACCGGCGATCTCCTGCGTGACAGGCAGGCATGTTAACCACTACACCACGGGACCTTGGTTGCGGGGACAGGATTTGAACCTGCGACCTTCGGGTTATGAGCCCGACGAGCTACCAGACTGCTCCACCCCGCGACGATAAAATATTTAATTAAGAAAAAATGGAGGAGGTAGAGGGATTCGAACCCCCGCGCGACTCTCGCCGCCTGTCGGTTTTCAAGACCGATCCCTTCAGCCGAACTTGGGTATACCTCCGAGATATAAACTTCTAATGGTGGACCTTGTAGGACTCGAACCTACGACCGGACGGTTATGAGCCGTCTGCTCTAACCAGCTGAGCTAAAGGTCCTTTATGGTAGCGGCGGAGGGGATCGAACCCCCGACCTCACGGGTATGAACCGTACGCTCTAGCCAGCTGAGCTACACCGCCATAAATGATATTAAAATGAGTGGAGCCTAGCGGGATCGAACCGCTGACCTCCTGCGTGCAAGGCAGGCGCTCTCCCAGCTGAGCTAAGGCCCCATGTTTTTTGGGAATATCGGGAAGACAGGATTTGAACCTGCGACCCCCTGGTCCCAAACCAGGTGCTCTACCAAGCTGAGCCACTTCCCGTTAATAAAAGCGCGCCCGAGAGGAGTCGAACCCCTAACCTCTTGATCCGTAGTCAAACGCTCTATCCAATTGAGCTACGGGCGCATATGGTGCCGAGGGCGGGGGTCGAACCCGCACGGTGGTCACCCACCGCAGGATTTTAAGTCCTGTGCGTCTGCCTGTTCCGCCACCCCGGCATGTCATATTGAAAATTGGAGCGGAAGACGGGATTCGAACCCGCGACCCCAACCTTGGCAAGGTTGTATTCTACCACTGAACTACTTCCGCAAGACATGTATGAGTTATTTAATTAAAAGTGCGGGTGAAGGGAGTCGAACCCCCACGCCAAAGGCGCCAGATCCTAAGTCTGGTGCGTCTGCCAATTCCGCCACACCCGCATATTAATTTATTTAAGAAAAATGGGGCGACTGATGGGAATCGAACCCACGAATGCCGGAGCCACAATCCGGTGCGTTAACCACTTCGCCACAACCGCCATGATTTCTGGTGCCGACTAGAGGACTTGAACCCCCAACCTACTGATTACAAGTCAGTTGCTCTACCAATTGAGCTAAGTCGGCTAAATGGTGGAGGATGACGGGATCGAACCGCCGACCCCCTGCTTGTAAGGCAGGTGCTCTCCCAGCTGAGCTAATCCTCCATTTGCCTGGCAACGTCCTACTCTCACGGGGACAAGGTCCCAACTACCATCGGCGCTAGAGAGCTTAACTTCCGTGTTCGGTATGGGAACGGGTGTGACCTCTCTGCCATCATTACCAGACTGTATTCATTTAAGACAAGAATTATTGTAACTCATTTAACTTTGAAAGTCAACAAGTTTTTTTATATTCTTTCAAAACTAGATAACATTGCTTCATATTATATGGTTAAGTCCTCGATCTATTAGTATTCGTCAGCTCCACATGTCACCATGCTTCCACCTCGAACCTATCAACCTGATCATCTTTCAGGGATCTTACTAGCTTACGCTATGGGAAATCTCATCTTGAGGGGGGCTTCATGCTTAGATGCTTTCAGCACTTATCCCTTCCGCACATAGCTACCCAGCTATGCCCTTGGCAGAACAACTGGTACACCAGCGGTGCGTCCATCCCGGTCCTCTCGTACTAAGGACAGCTCCTCTCAAATTTCCTACGCCCACGACGGATAGGGACCGAACTGTCTCACGACGTTCTGAACCCAGCTCGCGTACCGCTTTAATGGGCGAACAGCCCAACCCTTGGGACCGACTACAGCCCCAGGATGCGATGAG